>NZ_BMNC01000005.1:337445-633608 GCF_014646255.1 Lentzea pudingi | reverse complement strand
ACGAACCACTCCCGGACGATTGGAACTGGATTTCCAGTCCAACTTCCGGGAGGCAGTTCACAACGGAAGCCGCCCCCTTTCGCATGTTCGGAAGATCTAGCTTCCGCCGATCCCGAGCTGGGCCACGGTGACGTTCACCGCGGTGCCCCTGGTGATCGCCGTGCCCTTGGCGATCTGCTGCGTGAGCACCTTGTCGCGCTTCGTCGGGTCGCTGTTCTGGACCTTGTCGACGTTGAAGGAACCGTTCCAGCCCAGCGCCCTGAGCTTCTGCTCGGCTGCCTGCTGGTCGAGGCCGACCAGGTCCGGCATCTCGAGCTGGTTGCCCTTCGAGACCGTCAGCGTGACCGTCGCGCCCTTGTCGACCTTGGTGTTGGCCTGCGGGTTCTGCGTGAGGACGGTGCCCTCGGGCTTGGAGCTGTCGACCGGGGTGATCTGGACCTTGAAGCCGGAACCCTCGAGGGTCTGGCGCGCATCGGCCTGGTCGTCGTTCACGACACCCGGTACGTTCACCCTGTCCGGCGCCTTGCCGAGCTGGATGCTGATCGTGCCGCCCTTCTTCAGCTTCAGCCCGACCTCGGGGTTCTGCTGCGCGACCTTGCCGGCCTTCGACGCGTCGTCGACCTCGACGGACTCGCCCTGCTGCAGCTTGAAGCCGTTGGGGTCCTTGTCCAGGATCCCCTGAGCCTCGGCGGCGGTCTTGCCCTTCAGGTCGGGCACGGTGCCCTCACCCGGAGGCGCGCCGACGGAGATGGTGACCTTCGCGCCCTTCGTGAGCTGGGTGCCCTCCGGCGGGTTCGTGCCGATCACCTTGTTGATCTGGTCGGCGTTGCACTTCGCCGCGGCACCGTTCGGACCGGGCTCGCAGGCCACGTCCTCCTGGACCGCGGAGAGACCCGCCTTGGTGATCTGCTCCCTGGCCTCGAGCGGGCTCAGACCCACGATCTGCGGGACCGAGACCTTCTGCACCGCTTCGCCGTCGTTGCCCATCACGTTCTTGGTGATCCACGCGGCGAGACCGAGGACGGCCACGCACAGGATCACCACGAGCACGATCATGATCGTCTTCTTGCGCCGCGCGCGACGTTCTTCTTCCTCGTCGGCGATCGGGTCGTAGTCGTCGTCCGGCTCCGACTTCAACGCCGCCGGGCGGTGCCTGCCGCCGGACACGACCTGCGTCCGCGCGGGACGCGCCGCCTGCTCGTTCATCACGGCGGTGCGGTCCTCGGCCGTCATCACGGCGGGCGCGGACGGGCGCTGACCCGACAGCACGCGCACCAGGTCGCCGCGCATCTCCGCGGCCGACTGGTAGCGGTTCGCCGGACCCTTCGACATCGCCTTCAGCACGATCGCGTCGAGCTGCGGCGACACCTTCGGGTTCAGCTGCGACGGAGCCTTCGGGTCCTCCCGCACGTGCTGGTACGCGACCGCGACGGGCGAGTCACCGGTGAACGGCGGCTCCCCGGTCAGCAGCTCGAACAGCACGCAGCCGGCGGCGTAGACGTCGGAACGGGCGTCGACGGACTCGCCGCGCGCCTGCTCCGGCGACAGGTACTGGGCCGTGCCGATGACGGCGGCGGTCTGGGTGACCGCGGCCTGGCCGTCGTGCAGCGCGCGGGCGATGCCGAAGTCCATCACCTTGACGGCACCGGACTTCGTGATCATCACGTTCGCGGGCTTCACGTCGCGGTGGACGATGCCGTGCCGGTGGCTGAAGTCGAGTGCGGCCGAGACGTCGGCCATGACCTCCATGGCGCGCTTGCCGGACAGCGGGCCCTGCGTCTTCACGATGTCGCGCAGCGTCCGTCCGTCGACGAACTCCATCACGATGTAGGGCAGCGGGCCGTACTCGGTCTGCGTCTCACCTGTGTCGTAGACGGCGACGATCGCCGGGTGGTTCAGAGCGGCGGAGTTCTGCGCCTCACGCCGGAAGCGTTCCTGGAACTGGGAGTCACGGGCGAGGTCGGCCCGCAGCACCTTGATCGCCACGTCTCTGCCGAGGCGGACGTCCCGCCCCTTGTGGACCTCGGACATGCCGCCGTACCCGAGAGTCTCACCCAGTTCGTAGCGGTTTGAGAGCAGTCGCGGAGTGCTCATCGGTGCTTCGTCCCGCTCCTCGTCGACGGTGTTCCGAACTCGGTTCTGGTCTTGCTCATGGCGCGCACGTCACCTTCACCTGCGAGCCGACCGGCACCTCGCCTGTGGGCGCGATGGCGGTGACCCGGCACTTCTTCAAGTCGCCCGGAGCTGTGCCCTGCGCGCTCTGCACCTTGGGCTCCAGACCGCGGTCGATCAGCTCGATGCTGACCGCGTCGCCGGAACGACCGATGTAGTCGTCCTCGTTGATCCGCATCGGCTGGCTGCCCGGTATCCGGTCGGCGGAGTCGGGCTTCGCCTGACCGTTCGCCGGAGCGTTCGGGTTCGCCGTGCTGGACGTCGTCGGCCGGCCGCCTTGCCCGGCGCCGTCGTTCTGCTTGCCGGTCAGCTTCCACAGCACGACCACGCCGACCACCAGCAGCACGGCCACCAGGAAAGCGACCATAACCCAGACCCCGCTCCGGTTTCTCCCCGGTGGTGTCGGCATGGGAGTGAACGTTCCGGTCTGATGCACCGGTTGCATGCCCGTCTGGTGCACCGGCTGCATCGGCGGGTGGGTGGCGGCGTGTCCGGGGCGGTGCGCCATCTGCAGTGGAACCGGCAGCGGCTGCGACACCTGCGGAGGAGGAGGTTGCGGCGGCGCGACCTGCTGGGGAATCGGCGGGGGCATCGTGAACCCGGACGGCGTCGGCAGCGGCTGGCCCACCCGCACGGCGCTGACGGCCGCGGCGAACTCCCCGCCGGTCCGGTAGCGCTGCCGCGGGTCCTTCACCAGAGTCGCCTCGATCAACGCCCGCGCGCCCGGCGGGACGTCCCGCGGCAACGGCGGCGCGATGTCGCGGATGTGCATCATCGCGACCGTCACCGCGTTGTCCGACAGGAACGGCCGGTGACCGGCCAAGCACTCGTAGCCACACACCGCCAACGAGTAGACGTCGCTCGCCGGTTCGGCCTCGCCGCCAAGAGCTTGCTCGGGGGCGATGTAGTGCGCGGTGCCCATCACCATGCCGGACCGCGTCACAGGTGCCGCGTCCACGGCCTTCGCGATGCCGAAGTCGGTGATCTTCACCTTCCCCGACGGCGTGACCATGATGTTCCCGGGCTTCACGTCGCGGTGCACGAGCCCGCGTTCGTGGGCCGCCTGCAACGCGTTCCCGGTCTGCTCCAGCAGGTCGAGCGTCACGTCGGCGCTCAGCCGGCCGCGGGAGATGATCGTCGCGAGCGGGTCGCCCTCGACGAGCTCCATCACCAGGTAGGCCGTGTCCTCCGGCCCGTCCGCCACGGACGCGGTCTCGCCGTAGTCGTGCACCGACGCGATGCCGGGGTGGTTGAGCGACGCGGTCATCCGCGCCTCGACGCGGAAGCGGTGCAGGAACTCGGGGTCTCCGGAGAGCTCCGCCTTGAGCACCTTCACCGCGACGCGGCGGTCGAGCCTGTCGTCCGCCGCCTCCCAGACCTCTCCCATGCCACCGACCGCTATCCGCCTGGTGAGGCGGTAGCGGTCGGCGAGGAGCTGGCCCGTGGTCAGCATCAGCGGCCTGCCAGGTACGCGTTCATCACGGCGCGCCCGATCGGTGCGGCGACCTTGCCGCCGGTGGCGCCCAGACCCCGGTCGCCACCGTCCTCCACGATGACCGCGATGGCGATCTCCGGCTTCTGCGCCGGCGCGAAGGCGATGTACCAGGCGTGCGGGTTGTTCTTCGTGACGTCGACGCCGTGCTCGGCGGTACCGGTCTTGGACGCCACCTGCACGTTCTGCAGGCGGCCCTCGCCACCGGTGTTGATCTCCGACTGGATCATCATGTCGCGCAGGGCGTTGGCGTTGGCCGTGCTCATCGCGGTCTCGACCTCGTCGGGGTCGGTCTCGTCGATCGCCTTCAGGTCCGGGCCGAGGATCTTCGACACCAGGTACGGCTGCATGCGCTTGCCGTTGTTCGCGATCGTCGCCGCGATCACCGCGTTCTCCAGCGGCGTGATCTGCACGTCGCGCTGGCCGATGCCGGTCTGGTAGAGCGCCGCGTCGTCCGGGATCGGGCCGAGCGTCGAGGTCTCGACGACCAGCGGCACCGTGAGGTCCGGGTCGTTGAAGCCGAACTTCTCGGCCTGCCGGCGCAGCTTGTTCGCGCCGAGCTGGCCCGCCATCTCGCCGAACGCCGTGTTGCACGACTTCGCGAGCGCGGTCTCCATCGACACCGTCTCGCCGGGGCCGCACGGGGTGCCGTTGAAGTTCGGCAGCGGTCGCGTGCTGCCGGGCAGCGTGATCGAACCCTTGGCGGTGTACTGCGAGTCCTTGTTCTTGCCGTCGGCGAGCGCGGCGGCCGCGACGACGACCTTCAGCGTCGAGCCGGCCGGGTAGAGGGCCTGCGTCGCGCGGTTGAGCAGCGGGTCGCCCGAGTCGTCGGCGTTGAGCTGCTTCCACGCCGCCGCCTGCTCGTTCACGTCGTGGCTCGCGAGCAGGTTCGGGTCGTAGGACGGTGTGCTCGCCATCGCGAGGATCTCACCGGTGTCCGGCTTGATCGCGACGACCGAGCCGGTGAAGCCCTTCGCCGTCAGCTGGTCGTACGCGGTCTGCTGCACCTTGGCGTCCAGGGTGAGCTGCACGTTGCCGCCGACCGGGTCACGACCGGTGATCAACGCGGAGACGCGGCGCGCGAACAGCCTGTCGTCCGAGCCGTTGAGCAGGTCGTTCTCGGCGCGCTCCATGCCGGAGGTGCCGTAGGTGACCGACAGGTACCCGGTGACGGGCGCGTAGGCCTTCCCCGCGCCGTAGGTGCGCAGGAACCGAAGACGGTCGCTCGTCTCCTTGACGTCCGCGATCACCGTGCCGTCGGCGACCGTGATCAGACCGCGCTTGCGGGCGTACTCGTCGAGCAGCACCCGGCGGTTGTAGGCGTTCTTGCGCCACTCGTCGGCGTTGATCACCTGCACCCACGTGGCGTTGCCCAGCAGGAGCAGAATCATCACCATCATGGCCATGCCGACGCGGCGGAGCGGTGTGTTCATTTGGGACGCTCCACCATCACAGTGTGCTGGTCGGCGATAGCCGGTTGTTGCGGTTTCGGCTTCGCGATCCGCTGCGGGGCCCGCGCCGCCGCAGAAATTCGCAGTAGCAACGCGACCAGGATGTAGTTCGCGAGAAGCGACGAACCGCCGTAGGACAGGAACGGCGCGGTGATGCCCGTCATCGGGATCAGCTTGGTGATACCGCCGACGACGATGAACACCTGGAAGCAGACCGCGAACGCGAGACCGCCGCCCAGCAGCTTGCCGAAGCTGTCGCGCACGGAGATCGCCCCGCGCAGGCCGCGCAAGGCGAAGATCATGTAGACCAGCAGCAGCGCCGCGAAGCCGATGAACCCGAGCTCCTCGCCGATGACGGCGGTGATGAAGTCGGTGTTGGACTCGGGGATCATCTCCGGCCGGCCGGCGCCGAGACCGGCACCGCCGATGCCGCCGGTCGCGAGAGCGAACAGCGACTGCGAGATCTGGTACCCGCCACCAACCACGTCGTAGCGCGCGATCGGGTCCTGCCAGTTCGCGACGCGCTGCTGCACGTGCGTGAACAGCTTCCACGCGATGATCGCGCCGCCGGAGAACAGGCCGAGACCGAGCACGACCCACGCCGCGCGTTCGGTGGCGATGTAGAGCAGCACGAGCACGATGCCGAAGAACAGCAGCGAGGAACCGAGGTCCTTCTGCAGCACCATGACCGCGACCGTGACGCCCCAGGCCGCGAACAGCGGGCCGAGGTCACGTGCGCGCGGCAGGTCCATACCCAGAAAACGGCGCCCGGCCACGGTGAAGAGGTCACGTTTCGACACCAGGAACGCGGCGAAGAAGACCATCAGCAGGATCTTGGCGAACTCACCGGGCTGGATCGACAGCGGTCCGATGCGCAGCCAGATCTTCGCGCCGTTGATCGTCGGTGCGATGAAGCCGGGCAGCACACCGGGCAGCAGCAGGGCGACCAGTCCGACGAGGCCGAACGTGTAGCCGAAGCGCGCGAGCATCCGGTGGTCCGGCAGGAACTTCAACGTCGCCGCGAACAGCAGCAACCCGATGCCGGTCCAGATGACCTGCTTGAACGCCACCGGGTCCCATGTCGAGCCGTCAGGGAAGACGGTGCCCTCGAGCGCCAGGTCGATCCGGTGGATGACCACCAGTCCGAGTCCGTTGAGCAGCGCGACGCACGGCAGGATCGCCGGGTCGGCGTACGGCGCCCACCTGCGCACGGCGAGGTGGGCACATGCGAAGAGCCCGAGGTACGCGAGACCGAGGTAGAGGATCCTCAGGCTCAGCGAGCGCTCCTGGTTCAGCTCGACCAGGATCAGTGCCAGCGTCACGAGACCGGCGGCGAAGGACAGCATCACCAGTTCGGTGCCACGTCGAGTCGGCGCCTTCAACCCTGGCGACGTGCTCGTCGCCACCGACGCTGAGCCTTCCCCGGCGGGGGCGGGCGAGCCCATCAACTACGGACCCTCCCGGCATTCCACACCCGGCTTCTGCTGGGAGGGGGTGAGCGAAGGCTCCGTGGAGCCGGTCTCCGGCGAACCGTTCGCGGGCGGCGTGGTGGTCGTCGTCGTACCGCCGGGCGAGCTGGACGGAGTCGTGGGCGTCGTGGGCGTGGTGCTGGTGCTCGACGTCGACGAGGTGTCCTTGCACAGCGGGAGCATGTGCTCGGTGCGCAGCAACCGGACCGCGGCGCGGGCGCCGTCGAGGCCGTTGTCGCTGCGGATGCCCGCGGTGATGGTCTTCCGGCCGGCTTCCTGCAGGTCCTTCAGCGTGATCGGGGTGCAGCCCGTGGATCCGGGCGGGCACGAGTCCTCGACCTTGGACGACAGCTTGAAGCCGAGCACCGTGCCGTTCAGGCCGCGGAAGATCGAGACCTGGCCGTCCTCGGTGGCGCCGACGTAGTACTGGGTGTTGAGCCACAGCTTGCCGCCGACCGCCACGACACCCGTCAGCAGGAGCAGCACGAAGATGATCGCGAACGCCTTGATGGCGTTGCGCTTCTTGCGCTTCGGGTCCGGCGGGGGAGGAGGCGGCGCGTCCATGCGCTGCGGCATGGGCGGGCGCTGCTGCGTGAGCGTCGCGGCCCGGGAGGCAGCGGAGTCCGGCGGAGTGTTGTGCTCCTCGCTGCCGTCACCCGCCGCGCCGCCGACGATCGGGTAGTCGTCGCCGAAGTCGACGTCCTCGACGTCCGCCACGATCACCGTGACGTTGTCGGGACCGCCGCCCTTGAGCGCGAGCTCGATCATCCGGTCGGAGCAGGCCTGCGGGTCGGGGATGCGGATCGCCTCGTCGAGCGTCTCCAGGCTCACGACTCCGGACAGACCGTCCGAGCAGAGCAGGAACCGGTCGCCGGCGCGCGCCTCGCGCACCGTGAGACTGGGCTCGAAGTCGTGGCCGGTCAGAGCACGCAGCAGCAACGAGCGCTGCGGGTGCGTGGCGGCCTCGTCCGGGGTGATCCGGCCCTCGTCGATCAACGACTGGACGAACGTGTCGTCGTGCGTGATCTGCGCGAAGGACCCCTCCCTCAGGAGGTATGCGCGCGAGTCGCCGATGTGCACGAGTCCGAGCCGGTTGCCCGCGAACAGGATGGCCGTGAGCGTGGTGCCCATGCCCTCCAGGTCCGGGTCGCTCGTCACGAGCTCGGAGATGGCGCCGTTGCCACTCGCGACCGCGTCGCGCAGCTTGCCGAGGAGGTCGTCGCCGGGCTCGTCGTCGTCGACGTGGGCCAGCGAGGCGATGACCACCTTGCTCGCGACTTCACCGGCGGCGTGGCCACCCATGCCGTCGGCTACTGCGAGCAGGCGGGGACCCGCGTACACGGAGTCCTGGTTGTTGGCGCGAACCAGGCCCCTGTCGCTGCGGGCCGCGTATCGAAGTACCAAGGTCATGAGCGCAGCTCGATCACCGTTTTGCCAATGCGGATCGGGGTGCCGAGAGGTACGCGCAGAGGTGCGGTGACCTTGGCTCGGTCCAGGTAGGTGCCGTTCGTGGAGCCGAGGTCCTCCACGTACCAGTCGGTACCGCGCATGGACAGCCGCGCGTGCCTGGTCGACGCGAAGTCGTCGTCCAGCACGAGAGTGGAGTCGTCAGCGCGGCCGATCAGGATCGGCCTGCCGTCGAGTGAGATGCGGGTGCCCGTGAGCGCCCCGTGGGTGACCACGAGTTGCCGAGGCGCCTTGCTTCCCCTCGCCGACTTCTCGGACCTCCGGAATCCGGGCAGTCCTGACGCCCGGAGCCCTGAGGCTGCGTACAGATCAGAGCGGACCACACGTAGGGCGGCCAGCACAAAGAGCCAGAGGAGGACGAGAAAGCCCGCTCTGGTCAGCTGCATCACCAGCTCTTGCACCGGTTGTAACCGCTCCTGCCTTGAGTTGCATACCGACGCCCGTACCGACCTAGCCCGCGGTGCGGTAGACCAGTGACGAGTGGCCGATGCGGACGACGTCGCCCTCCGCGAGCTGCCAAGTCTGCACTGGTGTGCCGTTCACCGTCGTGCCGTTGGTCGAACCGAGATCAGCGAGCATCGCATTCTGCCCGTCCCAGGAGATTTCCAGGTGGCGCCTGGAGACTCCAGTGTCCGGGAGGCGGAAGTCGGCTTCCTGCCCACGTCCTACGACGTTTCCACCCTGCTTCAGGTTGTACGTCCGGTTGGATCCGTCGTCGAGGTGCAGCGTCGCGTTGAGCTGACGGTTCGCGCCCTGGGTGGCCGGCGGGGCGTATCCGCCCTGGTTGTAGCCCTGGTCGTAGCCGCCTTGCTGGCCGTAACCCGGCTGCTGCCCGTAGCCCTGGTCGTAGCCTCCGGCCTGCTGCTGGCCGTAACCCTGGTCGTAGCCGCCGCCCTGCTGGCCGCCGCCGTAACCCTGGTCGTAGCCCTGCTGGCCGTAGCCCTGCTGCTGGCCGTAACCCTGGTCCTGGCCGTAGCCCTGCTGCTGGCCGCCGCCGTAACCCTGGTCGTAGCCCTGCTGCTGGCCGTAACCCTGGTCGTAGCCGCCGCCCTGCTGGCCGCCGCCGTAGCCCTGGTCGTAGCCCTGCTGGCCATAGCCCTGCTGCTGGCCGTAGCCCTGGTCCTGTCCTTGCTGGCCGTAACCCTGCTGCTGGCCATAACCCTGCTGGTCATAGCCCTGCTGCTGCTGGTCGTAGCCCTGCTGGCCGTAGCCGCCCTGACCATAAGGGTCCTGGCCGGGCTGGCCCTGTCCTTGTCCGTAGCCGGGTGGCTGGCTCATGGATCGGTCTCCTGCGGTGCGAGGTGGTGCTGACCGTCGGCTGGCCGCTTTCACGTCGGGGTCGACGGACGAGCTGGTTCGGAACTGTCCGGTGTGCAGCGCCTCGGAGCGCTCCAGGGAGACTACGACGTCACCATAGGTATCCCATCCGGACTCGGCCAGGTGCTCTCGCAGGCCCTCTGCGAGAAGCTGTGTGATGCGTAGTTCATCCTGCTCGTCGCCCGCAAGACGTTCGTGGTCCTGAGGCCCGAGCAGCACCTTGTAGTGGTTGGGGGCTAGCAGTCTGCCACCCGCGAGTTCGCGGATGTTGCTGTCACCCTCCCGGTGCAGTGCCTGTGCCACCTCTTGGGGCACGACGCTGCCGCCGAACACGCGCGCGAAAGTGTTGCCGACGAGACCTTCCAGCTTGCGCTCGAAGCGTTGCAGGCCCATGTCGACTCCCTCCACTCGTCCCGCACGGCCGGGCTCCTGCACCGATCGTATCCGGGTGCGACCAGGCCTACAGGGGGCGATTAGGAACCTGGTTTGGACGCGTGCTAGTGTTTCCAACGTCTCCAGGGGCAAGTGGCGGAATGGCAGACGCGCACGGTTCAGGTCCGTGTGTCCGAAAGGACGTGGGGGTTCAACTCCCCCCTTGCCCATCGAAAGACAGAGAGAACCCCTCTCGCGAATATCGCGAGGGGGGTTCTTTCGTTGATCGGCAGTATCGGATTCCTTGATCCAACAGGTGACGTCTGTCACTCGTTCGGGGGGCACCATGTGGGCGATAGCCGCAGCCGACTTCGGTGCGGAACTCGAACTCGTCGAGGTTCCCCGGCCCGCGCCCGAGCCTGGTCAGCTCCTCGTCCGGCTGTTCGCGGCCAGCGTGAACCCGTTCGACCGCAAAGTCGTGAACGGGATGCTCCGCGGTTCCACGCCGCACCGGTTCCCCCTCGTTCCGGGAACGGATGGTGCGGGTGAGGTGGAAGGTTCAGGGGAGAGGATTTTCGGCACCTTCTTCCACCGTCCCGTCGGCGGCGGAACATACGCCGAGTACGTCACAGTTCCGGCCGAGAACGCGTTGGCCCCGTTGCCGGAAGACCTCGATCCCGCCGTTGCCGCCGCATTGCCGACCGCGGGTATGACCGCATTGCAGTTGGTCGAGTCGCTCGGCACCGCGCAATCCGTGCTGATCGTCGGCGCCACGGGTGGCGTCGGGTCGTTCGCGGTCCAGATCGCGCGTGCGGCCGGCAAGCGGGTCGTCCCGATCGGCCGCGGCGACTCCCTCGTCGAGGCCGACGCGCTCATCGACCTCGTGAGCGCCGACCGTTCGTCGTTCGAGGCGAACGCGCGCTATGCGCCGCTGGCCTTCAACACCAACTACGTTTCCGCTGATCCCGCGCAGAACTTCGGCATGAAGGGTTCACGGGAAGCACTGGAGCGACTGGCGTCCCTGGTGCGGGCGGGTGACCTGGAGGTACCGATCGCCCGGCGCGTGCCGTTGCGCGAGGCTGCCGACGTTTTCGCAGGTCACGGGCCCGGCAAAACCGTGATCATCATGTAGGTGGTCGTTCTGGCGCGGTGAGCGGTCGGCGAGCGGTGACCGGTACCGCTGACCGGCTTTTTGCCGCCACGCCTGGCGCACCCACTTTGAGCAGCTCTTTTGGTGCGTCCATCCGGATTAACGTCACCCAGACGGCAGCATCGTAGGACCGAACTCCCCTCGCCACTCCTCGACCGGTCACCGACCGGTCGGCGCCGTCGATCGCAGGGGGTCCTGTGACCTGGGGGCGGGCCGCGCGCTTCCTGCTAATTCTTATCCAGAGCACGAGTCGAAACGCGGCGGATCTCCCGCCGCGGGTGACGAGGAGGCACTGGCGTGAGCAGCACCCCAGCAAGGATCGCGGCACTCGACAGCTCGAACGGTCTGTCGACGACCCCGGTCCCGGTTCCGGAACTGCCCGCGTCCGTCGAGGAGTTGGCAGCCGCTGCGGCGATCCGCCTCGGCTGGCACGGCGTGGTTCTCCCCGAAATGGTCCTGATGGGCCGCAAGGTCGTCGTCGTGGCCGAACTCCTGGCCGACGCCCACGCCGAGCGCGTGTGCGTGGGTGCGGGCCCCGAGGCCGACAAGACCACCGTCTCCACGTGGGTGTGGCCGGAGATGGAAGGCCGCGTGCCGCCGGCCGCCGTTCGCATCGTCGGTGTCCTGGCCGTCGCCCGTCACTGGCGGACCGCGCTGGCCTCCGCGGTGCCCTTCGCCCGCTACGGCAACGCCGCAGTCGTTCTGCCCGAGTCGGTCGCTTTTTCGCACGACTACCTCGCGAACTGCCTGCCGCGCGTCCGCCGGTACGGGGTGTCGGTTCTGCTGGCCGACGACGAGAAGGACCTGTCGGTCGACGTGTCCGGCCGTTCCGAGAACGTCCCCTCCGAGGACACCGCCATCACGCGCTGGGTCAACGAGCTCGTCTACGAGCAGGTGCTCGCCACCGCTTCCTGATCTACGGTCGGACCTATGCGAGTAGTCATAGCCGGCGGACACGGGCAGATCGCGCTGCTTCTCGAGCAGCTGCTGGCCACCCGTGGAGACGCCGCCACCGCGCTGGTCCGCAATCCCGATCATTTTGGTGACGTGCGAGGAGCCGGAGCCGTTCCGGTGTTGTGCGACCTGGAGTCCGCGGAACTGGACTCGGTCGCCGCTTATTTGAACGGTGCTGATGCGGCTGTGTTCGCCGCTGGGGCTGGTGCTGGGTCTGGTGCCGCCCGGAAGGACACCGTGGATTACGGGGCCGCTGCGCTCTTCGCTTCTGCTGCTGTTGAGGCTG
Organism: Lentzea pudingi; assembly: GCF_014646255.1. Taxonomy (GTDB): domain Bacteria; phylum Actinomycetota; class Actinomycetes; order Mycobacteriales; family Pseudonocardiaceae; genus Lentzea; species Lentzea pudingi. The sequence continues at coordinate 621,478 of NZ_BMNC01000005.1, read as the reverse complement.
GGGTGCGGCGGTTTGTCCAGGTTTCTTCTGTTGGGATCGAGGATGCTGACTCGCCTGATGTGGATGCCTCGTTTGCGGTGTACCTCAAGGCGAAAAAGCTGGCCGAAGAGGACCTGAAGTCGCGTGATCTCGACTGGACGATCCTGCGGCCGGGGGCGTTGGTGAACGACGCGGGTACGGGTCTTGTCACCTTGGGTGCGCCGCGTCTGCCTCGTTCATCGGTTACGCGTGCGGATGTTGCCGCCGTGTTGGCTGAACTCCTTGGCGCTCGCAACACTTTTGGGAAGACGGTTGAGCTGGTGAACGGGGAGACGCCTGTTGCTGAGGCGGTTCGCGGCGTTCTCTGAGGTTGCCGTTGCGGGCGGCCTGTTCCTGTTGCGTGCTTCCCCTGGGGCTCTGCCCCAGACCCCGGCAATCTGAGATGGGGGCCAGCGCCAGGCCGTAGGTAGATGGCACGCCTGTTGCGTTGGGCGGCTGCCGGTTGCGTAGCTGGGGTGCGTCGGCGGTGGGGTCCCATCACGAGCCGAGCCAAGAGCGGGCCACATGCAGGTAGGGGTGTCAACTCGACGAAAAGCGTGTCGAGTTGACACCCCTACCTGCATGCAGCAAGAGCTATGGCGCGACTCGTGATGGGACCCCACCGCCCAGTGCGCTTGCTAAAGACGGCTCGCCTGCGGCATCGCGTGCGATCAGGCGCCGAGCACACGGTCCAGGTACGGGTTCGTGAACGTTCTGCCGGGGTCTACCTCATCCCGCACCCGTAGGAAGTCGTCGAAGTGCGGGTACAGCGGGCGGAGTTCCGTTGCGGTCAGGTTGTGCATCTTGCCCCAGTGGGGGCGGCCGCCTACTGACGCGGCGATGCTGGCGTAGGCGTCGAAGAAAGCCTTGTACTGCATGCCCAGGGCCTGGTGCATTGAGATGTATGCGGTGTCTCGGCCGTTGGCCGTGGACAGCCAGATGTCGTCTGCCTGGGCTACGCGCACCTCGCAGGGGACGATCAGGTGGTCGCGCTCTCCCAGCTTGTTTGCGACGGTGCGGAGTTCTCGTAGGACGTCCATCAAGGTCTCGCGGGGGATCGAGAACTCGGTTTCCACGAAGCGGACTCGTCTTGGGGTTACGAAGACGTTGTGCGAGTAGTCCGAATAGGACCGTTCTGAGATCAGGGAGCCGCAGAGTTCGTTGAGGCGCTTGGTGTGGCGGGGGAAGGTCTTCGCCACCTTGGTGACGGCGCCGAAGGCGGCGTTCTCCATCACCTCGTACTCCCAGGTCTGGCGGAGCTTCGAGAGTGGGCGTGCTGGGGTGGTGATCCTGTTGTTGCGCTTGAGGATCACGCGGTCCGAGTGGGTGAACCAGTGGAACTCGACGTGGTCTTCTACGGCGCAGAGGTCGTCGAACTGTTCCATCACCGCGTCCAGGCGGCCTGGGGATTCTTGGGCCTGCAGGACGAAGGACGGGACGCACTGGAGGGTCAGGGTGCTGATGATGCCCAGGGCGCCCAGGCCTACTCGTGCTGCGTTGAAGAGGTCTGGGTTCTCGGTTCGGGAGGCGGTCACGACCGAGCCGTCGGCCAGGACCAGTTCCAGGGAGGCGATTGCTGTGGCCAGTACGCCCAGTTTGCCGCCTGTGCCGTGGGTTGAGGTGGAGACGGCTCCGGCGACTGTTTGGGCGTCGATGTCGCCCAGGTTCGGCATTGCCAGGCCCAGGCGGTGGAGGTCTGCGTTGAAGGTGCGCAGGGGAGTGCCGGAGCGGACGGTGACGAGGCCGGTTTCTGCGTCCGCGCGTACTATTCCGGTCCATCGGTCCAGGTCCAGCGCTGTTTCCGGGGTCACCGCGATGTCGTTGAACGAGTGGCCGCTGCCTCGTGGGCGGACTCGGCCGCCTGCTAGGACTGCTTCGGCGATCTCGTCTGTGCTGGACGGGTGGACTACGCGCGTCGGCGTGCACGAAGCCGTTTTAGCCCAGTTCGTCCACACGCGAACCTCCACGAGAGAGTGTGACCTGCGAGTAACGTAAGTGAAAGCTCTTCACGTTTCAAGGGTTCAGGACGTACCGTCAGGGCATGCGCCGAAATCGACTCGATGCCGCGACGAAGGATCTGGATCCTCCGTTCGCGATCGTCGACCTGGATGCCTTCGACCACAACGCGGCGGACCTCGCCCGTCGCGCTGCCGGTCATCCGATCCGGGTCGCGAGCAAGTCGGTCCGGGTGCGGGAGCTGGTGTGCCGGGCGCTCGAACGGCCTGGGTACGCCGGGGTCATGTGCTACTCGTTGGCTGAGGCGTTGTGGTTGTCGGAGCAGAACGTCAGCGACGATCTGCTGGTCGCGTATCCGACTGCTGACCGGGCCTCGTTGCAGAAGCTCGCGGCCAACGAGACCGCGCGGCAGCGGGTCACGATCATGGTCGACTCCGTTGAGCACCTCGACTTCGTGGACGCGGCGATCGGGCCGCACGCCGACATCCGGGTGTGTCTGGAGCTGGACGTCTCGTGGCGGCCGTTGCCCGGTGTCCACATCGGTCCGCGCCGTTCGTCTGTCCACACGCCGGCGCAGGCGCAGGCTCTTGCGGCGAAGATCGTGCGGCGCACCGGGTTCACGCTCGTCGGGGTCATGGCTTACGAGGGGCAGATCGCGGGGCTGGGGGACAACCCGCCGGGGCAGCCGTTGCGCGCGCTCGGGATCCGGTTCATCCAGTCCAGGTCCGGGCCCGAGCTGGTGCAGCGGCGGGCGGCTGTCGTCGGGGCCGTTCGGCAGGTCGCCGAGCTGGAGTTCGTCAACGGTGGTGGCACCGGGAGCCTGGAGCTGACCGGGTCCGACCCGTCCGTCACCGAGCTCGCGGCGGGGTCCGGGCTCTTCGGGCCGACGCTGTTCGACGCCTACCAGGCGTTCACGCCGGAGCCGGCCGCGCTGTTCGCGTTGTCGGTGGTGCGCAAGCCGACCAAGCGGGTGGCCACGCTCTTCGCCGGCGGGTACATCGCGTCCGGGACGCCCACGCCCGACCGCCAGCCGTCGCCGTACCTGCCGGCCGGGCTGAAGACGCTCGGGTTCGAGGGCGCGGGCGAAGTGCAGACGCCGGTCACCGGCAAGGCGGCGGAGCAGCTGCGGATCGGTGACCGCGTCTGGATGCGGCACGCCAAGGCCGGCGAGTTGTTCGAGCGGTTCGATGAGGTGCACCTGGTGCACGGTGATCGGATCGAGCGCACCGTGCCCACGTACCGCGGCGAGCGCCGCAACTTCGGCTAGGACAGGGGCTAGACGGGCAGCCGCGACGACAGGTAGCCCCTGACCAGTGCCCTTGCCTCGACCAGGATCGGCTGGTCGCCCGTCGGGTTCTTGCGGAACGCCATCTTCATGACGGCGTCCGCGGCCTCGACGGCGATCGCGATCGGCAGTCGGACCTCGTCCATCGGGATGCCGAACTTGCCGGAGATCAGCTCCGAGATCTTGTCGGAGATGACGTCGTTGTTGTCGCGGCGGTCGTCGAGCAGCCGCATGTCCACGACGTCACCGAAGTGGAGCTTCCCGAACGCGGGGATCTCGCGGTGCATCGTCACGTAGACGTCGAACACCGTGTCCACGGCGTCCCACCAGTGCTCGAGTGTCGCCTGCTCGAGCCGTTCGGTGATGCCCTGGGAGAACTTGTCGACGTTGCGCAGCGTCAGTGCCTGCACGACGGCTCTCTTGTCGGGGAAGAACTGGTAGAGCGAACCGACCGCCACACCCGCTCTTTCCGCGATCAACGTCGTGGTGACGCCGTCGTAGCCCACCTCGTCGATCAGGGTGGCGCAGGCCTCGAGCATGCGCTCGACTCTCTTGGCGCTGCGCTGCTGGACGGGCTGACGGCGAAGCGGGGTGGTGCTCGTCACGGCGACTCCCAGTAGTTCGGGTACTTCACATCTTGCCTGTTGTACGGCTCTTTCACTTCCCTGAACCTGTCAACACGCCTACGATCCGAACAAGTTTCACATTTGGAGGATCGATGAGCGACTTCCTCTGGGGAGTGTCGACGTCCGCGTTCCAGATCGAGGGCGCGTTCGACACAGGCGGCCGGGGTCCCTCCGTGTGGGACGAGTTCACTCCGGTACACGAGAACCAGAACGCTTCCGTTGCGTGCGACCACTACCACCGGTGGCGTGAGGACGTTGCGCTCATGACGCAGCTCGGCGTGAACGCGTACCGGTTCTCGATCGCGTGGCCGCGCATCCAGCCGTCCGGCAAGGGACCTGTCAACGCCGAGGGCCTCGACTTCTACGACCGCCTCGTCGACGCGCTCGTCGACGTCGGTATCGCCCCCGTGGTGACGTTGTACCACTGGGACACCCCGCTGCAACTGGAGGCGGAGGGCGGCTGGCTGGGCCGGGACATCGCCGACCGGTTCGCCGACTACACGGCACTGGTCGCGGACCGGCTCGCCGACCGCGTGAAGCTGTGGATCCCGATCAACGAACCGGCGATGGTGACGTTGCAGGGCTACGCGATCGGTGAGCACGCTCCCGGCAAGACGCTGCTCTTCGACGCGTTGCCCACCGCCCACCACCTGAACCTCGCTCACGGCCGCGCGGTCGAAGTGCTCCGTTCCCACAACGCGCAAGCGGTTGGCACGGCCAACAACCACACTCCCGCGTGGCCGGTCGGGCCGGACGACGTAGCAGCTGCCGAGGCGTACAGCGAAATCCACAACTGGATCTACGCGGACCCCATGCTGTCGGGCCGATATCCCGACGCAGTCGCCGATCTCCTGCCCATCGCCGACGGTGACCTGGCCACGATCCACCAGCCGCTCGACTTCTACGGCGTGAACTACTACAACCCGACGCGGCTCAAAGCGCCGTCCGAGGGCAACCCGCTGCCGTTCGAGCTCGCGGAGATCGACGAGTACGAGCGCACCGGGTTCGGCTGGCCGATCGTGCCGGCCGGGCTCACCGAGATGATCACGACGTTGCGCGAGCGGCACCCCGACCTGCCGCCGGTCCACGTCACCGAGAGCGGCTGCAGCTTCCCCGACGGGCTGCACGACGCCGATCGGATCGCCTACCTCGACGGACACCTCAAGGCGGCCCAGGCGGCCGACGTCTCCGGGTACTTCGTGTGGTCGCTGCTCGACAACTTCGAGTGGGAGTCCGGATATTCGCAGCGGTTCGGCCTCGTCCAGGTCGACTTCGAGACGCAGGTCCGCACGCCGCGCGACTCGTTCCACTGGTACAGAAAGGTGATCAGTGGTGAGTGAGGCGCTCGCGGAACCGGTCGTCCCGGTTCGCCGGAGCTGGATGGTCTGGCTGTTCGTCGCGAACCTCGGTCTGTGGCTCGCGGTCTACGCGCCGATCCAGATCCTGTTGCCACGGCAGGCCGAACTGCTGGACAAGGCGAACAAGACGTTCGTGTTCGGCGTCGTCACCGGTGTCGGTGCGTTCGTGGCGATGGTCGGAGTACCGCTCATCGGCTTCCTGTCCGACCGGACGACCTCGCGCTTCGGCCGCCGGCACCCGTGGACGCTGATCGGCTCGGTCGTCACGGCCGCCGGCCTCGCGGTTCTCGCGAGCGCGCACTCGGTCCTGGTCATGACGATCGGCTGGTGCCTGGTGCAGGCCGGGGTCAGCAGCATGCTCGCCGCGCTGACCGCCGCTGTGCCGGACCGGGTGCCCGTCGTGCAACGGGCCAAGGTCGGCGGGCAGTTCGGCATCAGCCAGATGCTCGGCACCGTGCTGGGCGCGGTCGTCGTCACGGAACTGGTCACCGACCTGGAGGCCGGCTACCTGGCCTGTGCGGGGATCGTGCTGGCCGGAGCGTTGTTCTTCGTGCTGAGGACGCCGGACACGCAGCTGGTCGTGAAGCCGGTGCGGCCGACGTTCTGGATCTCACCGCGTGAGCACCCCGACTTCGCGTGGGCGTGGCTAGGGCACTTCATGCTCAACATCGGCAACGCGTTCGGCACGCTGTACCTGTACTTCTTCCTGAGCGACGAGGTGCGCCACCCGTCTCCTGACCAGGGCCTGCTGCAGTTGATGGTCCTGTACGGGGTGGCGCTCACCGCAGGAGCAGTGCTGTTCGGCGCACGGAGTGATCGTTCTGGCCGTCGGAAGCCGTACGTGTACGGAGCGTCGGCGGTCATGGCGCTGGCGGCGTTGTTGTTGGTGGTGTCGCCGACGTGGCCGGTCGCCCTCGTCGCCTCCCCGTTGCTCGGCATCGGCTTCGGCACCTACCTGGCCGTCGCGATCGCGCTGCTCACCCAGGTGCTGCCGGCCGCGGCCGATCGGGCCAAGGACCTGGGCGTGATCAACGTGGCCAACGCGTTGCCGCAGGTCATCGCCCCCTTGCTGACCACGGTGATCCTCGCGAACCTGGGTGGTTACCGCGGTCTGTTCGCGGCGTCGGCACTGGCGACGGTGCTGGCGGCGGTGTTGATGAGTCGAGTGCGATCGGTGGTCTGATGCAGGTCGAGGGCAAGAAGGTTCTGGTCACGGGAGCGTCCCAGGGGATCGGCGCGGAGGCCGCGTTCAGGTTCGCGGCCCACGGCGCACACGTCCACCTTGTGGCCCGCAGCGCCGAACTGCTCGATCTACAGGTCAAACGGATCTCGGAGTTCGGCGGCTCGGCGACCGCTCACCAGGCCGATCTGGCGGACGCCGGGCAGATCCGCGCGCTGGCCGAGGAGGTTCCGGCTCCGGACGTGCTGGTCAACAACGCGGGTGTCGGCCGCTGGCTGTTCCTCGACGACACCGAGCCGGAAGAGCTGGTCACGATGACCGCGGTGCCGTACCTGGCGGCGTTGCTGCTGACCAGGGAGTACCTGGGCGCCATGCGGCAGCGCGGGTCCGGCTGGATCGTCAACGTGAACTCGCCGGTGTCCCGGCTGCCGATCCCCGGCTGCGTCGGGTACCAGTCGGCGCGGTGGGCGCTGCGGGGGTTGACCGCGTCGCTGCGCTCGGACCTGCGCGGAACCGGCGTCGGTGTCTCCGAGGTCATCCCCGGCAAGGTGAGCAGCGAGTACTTCAGCAACAACCCCGGCGCCGAGGAACGGATCCCGGGCATCGCCCGGCTGATGATCCCCACGGTCACGCCGGCGCAGTGCGCGAAGGCGATCGTCGACGCCGTCGAGAAGGAACGCGCCGAGCACCTCTTCCCGTGGCAGCTCAAGGCGTTCGAGATCTCCGGCCGGCTCTTCCCCGGCCTGACCTCGTACCTGGCCTGGAAGACCGGCACCCACCGCTGAGAGGCGTGAAAACGGCCCTTGCCTGCGCGGGAGGTGCAGACAAGGGCCGTGGTTGGTGACCGCGGGCCGACGACGGTCGGGGAGGGTGGGTGCACGTCACCGGCCCGCGGGAATCTGTGGAGTTGTAAAGCTGACCGGGGCTCGCGATGTCGCGGTCGGGGGTTCGCACATCGCGAGCCACCGGTCAGTAGGCGGTTTGCAGACCTGGTCGTGTCGGGGGGACGCCAGGTCAGTCGCAAACGCCCGTTAGTGGGCTCGAGCCACCGCGCGGCGGGACCGGGTGACAGGAGGAGTCACCGGGGCCTCGCGCAGGTGGCGAGCCGGGCGCGGGGCGAGTCCGCCCGCGACCAGGTGTTCGTACGCGGCGCGCCACACCGAGCAAGGTGACTTCTGCTGGCGCCAGCGGCCGGAACATTCAGGGCAGTTGCCCTTCTCGTCCGGCTCGTGCGCTGCCAGAAGTGCACGCCATCCCTCGGTCAGCCGAGGGAGCTCGGATCGAGCCACCGACAGGAGGGAGGGGGCGTCCGCGCGGCTCGCCAGCTCAGTGAGCAGGTCGAGGCGTTCCCACACAGCGTTGCGAAGAACCTGTCCGAGGATCGCGTCCATTGAACGTCACCGTCACCTTTCCGCCTGGTCGGCGGCTTCGCGTAGCGCAGCCCTGAGCTGTACGAGCTGGTCGTGGGACAAGACTGCCGTCTCCCCGGGAGGGCCTACCAGGACCACTTGGCCCTGAACGACCTTCACGGTGAGCTGGCGGTCCCGCTCGACCACGTCGCCGCAGCTGATCTGCCACGTCCGACGTTGCCCGGTCATGCCGCGCCATGTGGATTCGGTGTCACCCGTCTCCACAATGGAGGTGGAGCCTGAGGAGGAGCTGTCCACTATTAGGTCGTTCCTCTCCGTGCTCACTCGCTTACCGGAATCCAGATTGCGATGATTCATGCCGGAACGGGACGTCACAGCGCCCACCGGTGGAAGTCTTACGGTGAGCGGTAAGCGGTGTTCGGCAGGGCCGATCAGCTCCGCCGAAGAGGACTTCTCGGGCTCGGGGACCTGCCCCTAGTCTGCCGATGACGCCCAACGGACTGTGAGGGTGCGCGATGAACACCATGAGTTCCCAGGGCTCTCCCGTCCCCACCGACGTGTGGGACCACCAGGAGATGCGGGACGCACTTGCCCGACGAGAGATCAGCTCGGTCTACCGGCTGCTCCGAAGGCACGGCGTGTCCCAGCGCCAGATCGCGGCGCTCACCGGGCAGTCGCAGTCCGAAGTCTCGGAGATCCTCAAGGGACGTCAGGTCATGGCCTACGACGTCCTGACCAGGATCGCCATCGGCTTGGGTGTCCCACGTGGATACATGGGTCTCGCTTACGACGAGACAACGGCAGTACGGGTGGCCGCGACCGCGGACTCACCCCATCCTGAGGAGGACGAGTCGGTGAAGCGTCGGAAGTTCCTCGCGCACGCCGCCGCCGTGACAGTGGGCGCGGCCGTGTTCGGAGCGGACTCCGGGTCGTGGGTCTCACACCCCACACAGACTCCGGCTCCGGGACGCATCGGCATGACCGATGTGCGCCAGGTCGAAGCGGCGACGCGGGCTCTGCGTGCGTTGGACTACCAGTACGGCGGCGGTTCCTGCCGCGACGCGGTGGTCGCCCAGCTGTCCTGGGGACAGCAGATGCTCGGTGCGAGCTCCACGGACATCGTCCGCCAGCGGCTCTTCGTGGCCCTGGCCGACCTGCACAACCTCGCCGGCTGGACGTCGTTCGACACGGGCCTGATGGACTCGGCCCGCAACCACTTCGGTCAGGCGCTCGACCTCGCCAAGCAGGGCGAGAACGAGGCGCTGATGGCGAACATCCTGTACCGCATGGGTCGCGTCTACTTGCACCAGAACGCCCCGGACGACGCGCTGAAGGTGTTCCAGCTGGGTCAGCTGGCCGCGCAGAACTCCGGTTCCGAACTGGCCGTGGGCATCCTGTGCGCGAACGAGGCCTGGGCCTACGCGAAGATGGGCTCCGACGAGCAGGCGCTCAAGCTGCTCGGCCGCGCGCGTGACGAGTTCTCCCGCGCGAACGTCACCGAAGCCCCCGCCTGGGCCAAGTTCTTCAACGAGATCGACCTCTCGTCCATGATCGGCACGGTGCACACGGAGCTGGCCCAGACGGTGGACGCCAAGTACACGAGGACCGCGATCCCCGCGCTGTCCAAGGCGATCAACAACTTCGGTGACGAGTACGCGCGCAGCCGCTCGTTCAACCTGACCTCGATGGCGATCAACCACCTGCTCGAGGGCGACATCGACCACGGCGCCAAGATCGGTCGCCAGGCCGTCGACCTGTCGGAAAGCCTCAAGTCGGTGCGCACGAAGCAGCGCATGGAGCCGTTGCGCCAGGAAGCCGACAAGCGCCGCAACAACCCCGAGGCCCGCGAGCTCGCCGACCGCGTCGCGCGGTTCACTGGCACCGAGTCGGCCGCCTAGGCCGTGTCCTGCAGGTCCGTCCGCGATAGTCGCGGCCGAGGGCCCCGGAGGCGGCGCCGCCGCAACGCCCGAATACGCCCGGTATGAGGGCATCGCGGCGGCACCACCTCCGGGACTCTCGACCGGAACTCTCATCGAACAGACCTGCAGGACACGGCCCAGCCAATCTCGTTTGGGTCCTATAGCACCACTTTTGGATGGCGTGGGACACGAACCGGTAACGCCAGGACCTTCGCACACGAATGCAGCATCGACGGGCGAGAAATCCACGCCTAAGGTGCGGCAGGTCGGGGCGAAGGACGAGGTGCGGCGCGTGAGCCTTACTCGGAGGTGGCGTTCCAGGAGAGCGCTGCGGTCCGCGCAGTTGCTCGACGAGGTGGTGGACACCCAGCTACCGCTGCTCGCGGGCTTCGACGAGGAACGCCGACGCAGGTCCGCCGACTACCTGGCCGAGCTCGTGGCGTTGGCTCAGGACTACCGCTACTACGCCAGCGGCTGGATCGACAGCCGTGAGCTGGACCGTCGCGGTCAGCGGACGATGAACCGGCTGGCGCGGATGCGCGAGGAATCTTCGGCGCGACTGATCACCGACTAGTCCGATCGTGGGCAGCTCGTCGCGTTGATCGGACCACTCACCGAGTCCGGCCGAAGTCATGGATGTTTCACGTTGAACATTTGGCCCTTCACCAGGGCACAGTCCCGGCGTCGTCGAACAGACCGCCGGTAGGACCGTCGTCGGGAAGCGTGGCCAGCCTGATCGCGGCCTTCGCACCGTCCGCGGGAGTGCTCGTCCCCTGGAACCCGTTGAGGTCCGTCGCCACGTAACCGGGGCAGGCGGCGTTGACCTTGATGTTCGTCAGTTCCTTCGCGTACTGGACGGTCAGCGCGTTCAGGAACGTCTTCGACGGCGTGTAGGTGCCGTTGACCTCGCCGAACTCCACCTCCGGTGTGGTTTGCAGCGTCAGTGACGCGAGGTGGCTCGACTGGTTGACGATCCGCGGCCGTGCGGAACGGGCCAGCAGCGGCAGCATCGCGTTGGTGACCCGGACGACGCCGATCACGTTCGTCTCCAGCACCTCCCGCAGGCTTTCCGGCGTGGCGGCGGACGGCGCCGCGGGCCACGCTCCGGCGATCCCCGCGTTGTTGACCAGCACGTCGAGGCGGCCGAACCGTTCCTCGAACAGCGCCACCGCTGCCTGCACGCTCTCGCCGTCGGTCACGTCCAGCGGCACGGCGAACGCGTCGACGCCGTTCGCGCGCAGTTTCGCCGCTGCCTCCTCGCCACGCCGGGCATCTCTCGCGCCGACCCCGACCGTCATCCCGAGGCCCGCCGCGATCTCGTAGCCGATGCCCTTGTTCGCGCCGGTGACCAGCGCAATCGTCTGTTCGCTCATGCATTTGATCGTGGTCCGGTGCGCGCTCAAGACCAACATCACTTCGGTCTGGCAGCGATACCCGGCCGGTATCGATAGCGTGGACGGGGTGGAGACCCGGGAGCTTCGGTACTTCGTCGCGGTCGCCGAGGAACTGCACTTCGGCCGCGCCGCCGACCGGCTCGGCATCGCCCAGCCGCCGTTGTCGCGGACGATCGCCCAGCTCGAACAACGGCTCGGCGTCGCGTTGCTGACCCGCACCAGCCGCCGGGTCTCCCTCACCGGCGCGGGCGCGGTGCTGCTGGCCGAGGGAAGGGCGATCCTCGGCGCGGTCGCCGCTGCGGAGAGGCGCACCAGGACGGTCGACCGGCCGTCGCTGGTGCTGGCGGCCAAGGCCGGTGGTTCCAGCGAACTGCTGGCGAAGCTGCTGGACGCCTACGCCGCCGAACCGGGTGCGGTCGCCGTCGACCTGCTGTTGTGCAAGGCCCACACCTGGCAACCGGTGCTCGACGGCCGGGCCGACGTGGCGCTCCTGCACGAACCGTTCGACTCGACCGCGGGGCTCGACGTCGAGGCTCTGCGCATCGAGAGCCAGTTCGCGATCCTTCCGGCCTCGCACCCACTGGCCGGTGCGGCCCAGCTGCGGATGGCCGACGTCATCGACCTGCCGGAGCTCGTGCGCTGGCCGGAGCCCGACGGCAGCTACCTTCCCGGCCCCGGCGTGGAGGTGCACGACCTGACGCAGCTGTTCCAGCTGATCTCGCTCGGCCGTGCCGTCGCGGTCATGCCGGAGGTCGTCCGCACCGGCCTGCTCGAAGGCATGGTCGCGGTGCCGGTGGTCGATGCGCAGAAGGTGACGACGGTGATCGCGTGGCCGCCGCACAGCAGGTCACGGGCCGTTGCCGACCTGGTGCGGGTGGCGACGGGGTTCAGCTCACCGGTGCCCGGCTGAGCACCACGGCGAGCCCGAACGCGACGCCCATGATGGTCACCTCCAGGATCGCCCACTGGACGATCGCGGTGACCTTGTGCTGGGAGATCTTCGGCAGCAGCCGCCACCGGATGTGCGCGCCGAGCACCGCGATCAGCCCGGCGCAGACGGTCTTGCCCAGGAACAGCAGGCCGTAGCCGGTGGTGAACAGCGACTGCGGGAACGGCACGACCGGGTTGAGGACCAGCTCCAGCAACCCGTTGAACAGGCCCGTCACCGCGACGACGACCAGGCTGACGGTCGCGATCCTGGAGAACCTCGGCAGCGCGATCGCCAGCAGCCCCTTGCGGTAGGCGACCAGCGCCATCAACGCGCCGAGGCCGCCGGTCCAGGCCGCGGCGCCCAGCACGTGCAGCTCCATGGAGACCATCGAGTAGTCGTGGTACTTCCAGTTGGAGGCGTGCCCGGTCACCGGGATCGGCAGCAGCCCGAACATCGAGACGAGGATCCGCAGTTCGGCGGGCACGGACTCGCCGCTGCGCACGGCCATCACGCCGATGACCAGGTAGACGAACGCGCAGGTCGCGCTGAACAGCAGTCCCTTGCCGGCGCCGACCGTCGCGATGTAGTCGATCGCGTTGCCGACGCTGACGTTGCTGCCCGGCCGCAGCTCGGCGGCCTGCAGCACGATGGCCGTCAGCGCGGTCACCACCCAGACCGCGGCGGCGACGACCGCGACCGGCCGGGCGATGCGCATGACGGGTTCGGTGTGCGTGGGCCGGTCGAAGCCGAGCAGCTTCGGCAGGATCGACAGCCCGACGACGACCGTCGCCGAGATGTCGAGCAGGACCCGCGTGACCGGAAGGCCGTACCGGACCGCCGCCCCCGCGTCGACGACGCCGGCGACCACGACGGGTGGTGCCAGCACGAGGCCGAGCGCGATGCCTCCGAGTGCGCCGAAAACCAGTCCGGCGAGCACGCGGTAGTGGGTGGGGGCGGCGGTCCGGACGTCGCTCATGCCTTCGTGTTCCCGCCGCGGAGCGCGAAGAACACGCCACCGCCGAGCAGTACGACGGCGCCGACGATCCACACCCAGATGGGCAGGCCGTCCGACTGCTGCTGGTCCGTCCGGCTGTCGGCCTCGACCTGGCGGGGCGTGCCGGTGCCGTCCTTGGTCAGCGTGAACGTCAGCTCACCGGACACGGGGTGCCCGTCCGCGGACAGGATGCGGTAGCCGATCTTGTACTCGCCCGCCTTGCCCAGGGCCTCGACCTTCTGGGACACCGCGGTGTCCCTGATCGTCGGATCGCCCGCGACCTCGTAGTGGCCGCCGCTCGAGTCGACGACCGAGATCGCGTTGATGCCCTGGCCGCCCTGCACGTCCTGGTCGAACGTCAGCGTGACCGTCGAGGGACCGACCTCCAGCGACGTCTTGTCCTTCGGGTCGCTGCCGATCAGCGCGTTGTGCGCCGCCGCGGGGGCGGCCGTGGCGAGCACGGCCGCACCGGCGAACAGGAGCGCGACTAGAGCACGCTTCATGCCTTGCGCCTCGAACGCAGGATCGCGCCGACGCCGAAGCCCAGGCCGAGCGCACCGACGGCCAGACCGGCGCCACCGAGGTAGCGGGCGGTCTTGTCGGAGCCGGCAGCGGACGCCTCGTGCGTGTCCGTGCTGTTCGCGGCCGGGGTCGTGCCGTGGCCACCGTGGCCGTCGTCGCCTGCCTTCTTCGGGGCGAGCTTCAGCGCGGGCGCGGGGTGCTCCGGCTCCTTGCCGTCCGCACCGGTGGACTGGGCCCAGTCCACGACCTCGCCGTTCTCGTAGGTCTGCTTGGTCGGGAGCTCCAGCGTGTCCTTGCCCTCGGGCAGGGTGCCGATGGCGACGAAGAACTCCTGGTACTCGTTGACGTTGATCTTCACACCGGGCTCGGCGGTCCAGGTGATCGTCCGGAACGCCTCGGTGATCTCCTTGCCGGCGACCGTCACGGGCTTGTCGAGCTTGCCCTTGACGGCCTCGGCCTTCCACCCGGCCAGCGGCTTGGTGCGCACCGACGTGAGCGGCGTGTCCTGCGGCAGCGTCACCTCGATCTTGGTGGTGCCCGCGTTGTCGCGCTCGTTCGGGACGCGGAACGCGAAGGTGGCGCGGCCGCCCTGGGTGAACTCCGCGGGCTGGGCGCTGACGTGGGCCGACGCGGTGGTCGGGGTGCCGAGGACGGCGATTCCGGCAACGGCGAGAACGGCGAGCGTGCGCACGCCAAATCGATTTGTCGACATGAAGTTGTGGCTCCTGATGCCAAAGGGGGCTTGCAGGGGGATACGGATGATCAGGAGTCACAGGGCGGGCCGCGCCGCCGATTCGCACGCGTCAGGTCCAGTTGGTGTGCGTTCCGGACGTACGGCGTGCTGGTGAACGTCCGCACCGGAGTCGTGACCGGCAGCGGCGTGAGCCTGCGGGGGATCAGGCGGGTGACGGCGGCGATCAGCCTGAACAGGGCGTTCTCGGCGTGGAACAGCAGGACGCCGGTCAGCGTCGCGGCGACGAGGTGCGCCACGAACATCTGCCAGGTCAACGTGTTGTTGTGCTCGTGGTTGACCCAGGTCAGCAGCAGGTGCTGCGCGAGCTGGGCCGTGCCGAGCCCGACGATGACCGAGAGCTTCCCCGTGCGCCTGTCCGCGAGTGACGCTGCCGCGAACGCGATCAGCACCACCAGTGGTACCGCGTGGACGAACTCACCGATCTCGCCGCCGCCCAGCCCGTGGGCGGTGATCGTGAGCGCGGCAGACGTCAGCGCGAGTGCGGCACCGCGAAGGGTGCGCAACTCACTCGTCCGTGTGCTCACGAGGCTTGAGGGTAATCGGAGGAGTTTGCCCAGGTCTACGAGCGGGTAGTCCGGGCCGCATGACCGTTCAATGCGACAAGCCGGGCCGTACCGACCGGGTTGTGTTCGGCGTTGCCGCAGGTCTCACGCTTGCGTTCGTGACCTGGGGAATCTTCGGTACCGAGAGCCTCGCCGCCTCCTCGAAGGCGGCGCTGGGATGGATCATCCAGCATCTGGGGTGGGCCTTCGTGCTCTCCGCCACGGGCTTCGTGGTCTTCGCGCTGTGGCTCGCGTTCAGCCGCTACGGGAAGATCCCGCTCGGGCAGGACGACGAGAAACCCGAGTTCAAGACGGTGTCCTGGGTCGCGATGATGTTCAGCGCCGGCATGGGCATCGGGCTGATGTTCTACGGCGTCAACGAACCGCTGACCCACTTCGTGAAGCCACCGCCCGGCAGCGACGGCGACCCGCTCGAGACCGCCATGGCCACGACGTTGTTCCACTGGACGCTCCACCCGTGGGCGATCTACGCCATCGTCGGCATCGCCATCGCGTACAGCAGCTTCCGCCGGGGCCGGTCCTCGCTGATCAGCTCCGCGTTCGCACCGCTGCTCGGCAAGCGGGCGGCCAGCGGCTGGGGTCGTGCGATCGACGTCATGGCGATCTTCGCGACCCTGTTCGGCTCGGCCACCTCGCTCGGTCTCGGCGCCCTGCAGATCGGGAGCGGCCTGGAGGCGGCCGGGTGGGCGGGTGACGTCGGCAAGGGTGTGCTGGTCGCGATCATCGCGATCCTGACCGTGGCCTTCGTCGCGTCCGCCGTCTCGGGTGTCGCCAAGGGCATCCAGTGGCTGTCGAACACCAACATGGTGCTGGCCGTGACGCTGGCGCTGTTCCTGTTCGTCGTCGGGCCGACGATCTTCATCCTGAACCTGCTGCCCACAGCCCTCGGAGACTACTTCCGCGAGCTCGCGACCATGGCCGGCCGCACCGCCGCGTCCGGTGGCGACGCGACCGAGACGTGGCTGTCCGGCTGGACGATCTTCTACTGGGCGTGGTGGATCTCGTGGACGCCGTTCGTCGGCATGTTCATCGCCCGGATCTCGCGTGGCCGCACGATCAAGCAGTTCGTCGCCGGCGTGATCCTGGTGCCGTCCGCGGTGTCGCTGGTGTGGTTCGCGATCCTCGGTGGCACGGCGATCTTCGAGCAGCGCAACGGTGTGGACCTCGCCGGTCAGTCGACGCCCGAGTCGCAGCTCTTCGCGCTGCTGGACCAGTTCCCGCTCGCCGGTGTCGCCGGTGTCGTCGTGATGATCCTCGTGGCGATCTTCTTCGTGTCCGGTGCGGACGCCGCGTCGATCGTGATGGGAACGCTCTCGCAGGAGGGCACCATCCGGCCGGCCAAGCCCGTGGTGGTCTTCTGGGGCACGGTGACCGGTGCCGTCGCCGCCGTGATGCTGCTCGTGGGCGGCTCTAATGCGCTGACAGGCCTGCAGAACCTGACGATCATCGCGGCGCTGCCGTTCATGGTCGTGATGATCGGGCTGTGCGTCTCGCTGGCCAAGGACCTGCGGTCCGACCCGATGATCAGGCGCGAGGAACGCGTCGCCGAGGTGATGGAGGAGGTCACCGCGCACCTCGACCCCGGTCAGGTGGTCGAGGAGGCGGCGGTCAAGGCGGTGGCCGAGGTGACCGGAAGGACTCCGGACGTCAGCGCACGTTCAAACGCCTGAGCAACTCCTGCTCCAGCACGTCCAGATCGGTTCCGACGGCCCGGTGCGCGGCTTTGCGCCGGGCCGTCGGCATGCGTTCGGAAGCGCGCACGGCGGCGAGCAACTGTGAGAGCCGTGCCTCGATCTTCGAAACCCAGTCGGAATCCGTTGCCCGCACTGTCTCGAGCGACTCCGAAAAGCCGACAATTCGAGCGTGCAGCCGGGCGCCGTACCCCGAGTACCTGCCGATGTCCGCGACGTCGATGCCGAGCCTGCGCGCCCGGTACCGGTCGTACTGCTCGCTCAGAACCCCAGCTCCGCGGGCGATCACCGGGGCCAGCACCGGAATGAGCGCGGGCGCCACCACCTTCGCGACACCGACCAGGCTCTTGGCCCTGCTGGGCGTGAAACCGGTCTTCGCTTTGCGCGCCATTCGGGTACACCTCCTCCGTCACGTGAAACTTACTGCCCAGGTTGCCCGCACATCTCCTCGACGCGCGACATACCCTGCACCCTGTGACTTCCCAGGTGCAGCTAGACGCCGGCGTGGTCACTCGTTGTCGGCGGCGGGTGCACCTCGAAAACGATCCGGAGATGCGCGACGCTTCCAAGGCGGCGCCGGATCCGGCTTCGGAACAACGGAAAGCGGACGCGACGAACCACCGTCGCGCGGTGGCGGACGCGCTCGGCAGAATCGTCGGCTCGAACCTCTTCGAGGTGCCGAGCGGGCCGGACGTGCGCAGCGCGGACCGGGAACGCGTGACGCTCGCCGCGATGGAGATGGGCACGCCGTACATCTGGGGCGCCGCGCTGCCCCGCGATCCACGCGGTGGCCGCCGCGGCGGAATCGACCTGCTGGTCAAGGACTCCACCGGGTACGTGCCGGTGCTGGTGGTCCGGCACAAGATCACCGACCCCGGCCAGGGCGCGAAGACGAGCCCGCTGAGCATCCCGTTGCCCGACGGCAGCCGCACGGACCCGCACCGCAAGGTCCGGCCGCAGCCCCGTGACCAGCTGCGGCTGGCCCACGCGCAACGGCAGCTGCAGGCCGCCGGCTACGCGCGCAACGGACGGGCCACCGGCGGCGTGATCGGCATGGACGCCGACGTGGTGCTGTGGCACGACCTGGAGGCGCCGACGTGGCCCGGCGGCCGCAACGCGCTGGCGGAGTACGACGCGAGGTTCAGCGACCGCCTGGCCGTGGCACTGGCGGCGGCGAACGAGAAGGAAGCGCTCGCCCGGCCGTCGCGGATCGTCGACTGCAAGACGTGCCCGTGGTGGCCGAAGTGCGACAGCGATCTCAAGCAGGGCAGGGACGTCAGCCTCGTCGTGCGCGGCGAGGACGCGGTGGCGTTGCGCAAGATCGGCCTGTCCACTGTGGACGCGCTGGCCGAGCTGGACCCTCGCGAGGCCGGCCCGGTCCAGCTCGTCGGCATGCCGTTCGGCGACGCCGTGGTGCTCGCGCGGGCGTGGCTGCGCGACCTCACGCTGGTGCGCCGGGTGCCCGAGATGAACGTGCCGCGCGCGGACGTCGAGGTCGACGTCGACATGGAGAGCTTCGGCGACCTGGGCGCGTACATGTGGGGCTGCCTGCTGTCCGGAAAGGACATCGACGAGGAGCACGGCTACCGCGCGTTCGTCACGTGGGACGCGCTGCCGTGCGACGACGAGGCGCGCTCGTTCGCCGAGTTCTGGACCTGGCTGACCGGGATCCGGTTGCGGGCCAAGGCACGCGGGCTGTCGTTCCGCGCCTACTGCTACAACGAGCTGGCGGAGAACCGCTGGCTGCTGGCGTCGGCGGAACGGTTCGCGGGCAAGCCGGGGATCCCGACGACCGCGCAGGTCAAGGAGTTCATCAACTCGGACTCGTGGGTCGACCTGTTCGGCATCGTCCGCGAGCAGTTCCTGTGCGCGCACGGCAAGGGCCTGAAGGTCATCGCGCCGGTCGCCGGGTTCTCGTGGCGCGACCCCGAGGCCGGTGGCGAGAACTCCATGCGCTGGTACCGGTCGGCGGTCGGGATGAACGGCGACGAGCTCGACGTCGATCAGCGACAGCGGTTGCTCTGGTACAACGAGGACGACGTCCGGGCCACCCACCGCCTGCGCGAGTGGATGACCTCGGACGCCATGTCACGTCTGCCCTTTGCGGGAGATCTCTAACGGGGTGCCATGCGGAGAGCGCCGTCCATGCGGATGACCTCTCCGTTCAGGTAGTCGTGCTCGATGATCGAGAGCGCGAGCTGCGCGTACTCCGACGGCTGGGCCAGGCGCTTCGGGAACGGGACGCCGGCGGCAAGACCCGCGCGGAACTCGTCGGAGACCGTGGCGAGCATCGGGGTGTCGACGATGCCGGGCGCGATCGTGAGGACGCGGATGCCCACGTTGCTCAGGTCACGGGCGGCGGGGAGGGTCATGCCGACGACGCCGCCCTTGGACGAGGCGTAGGCGACCTGGCCGATCTGGCCGTCGAACGCGGCGATCGACGCGGTGTTGATGATGACGCCGCGCGCGCCGTGCTCGAGCTCCTCGGTCTTGCCCATGGCCGCGGCGGCCAGGCGCAGCACGTTGAACGAGCCGATCAGGTTGACCTCGATGATCTTGCGGTAGAGGTCGAGGTCGTGCGGGCCGGTCTTGCCGACGGTGCGGGACGACGGGCCGATGCCCGCGCAGTTCACCGTGATGCGCAGCGGGGCGCCGGAGCCGGCAGCGGTGTCGACGGCGGCCTGGACCTCTTCGCCCGAGGTCACGTCGGCGGCCAGGTAGGTGACGTTCTCGATCGCGTCGGCGTTCGCGATGGCGCTGGGCAGGTCGAGAGCGAACACCTGCGCTCCACGCGCCGCGAGCGCACGTGCCGTCGCGCCGCCGAGGCCGGACGCGCCACCGGTGACGATGGCCGCGGTACCCGAGATCTCCATGCCTTCATCCTCCTCGAAGCGAACTGCTCGCGAGGAGGTTAACGCTCGTTACCTCGAACTCAACGGTCGGTCCAGTGGAGCAGGGCCACCAACGGCACCGCGGCCACGAGCGCGAGGCCGATGAAGATCGTCGCGACAACCAGGATTCCCATGTCTGAAACTGTGCCGTTCGACGGTGTTCGAAACATCGCCCGCGCCGGTAGACCTCTAGTAGGAGATCTGTCACGGTCCGCTACGACCAAAGTCGTACCGGTCTCGGGGTCTGCTCCGTTCGGGCCTGGGGCATACGTCACTTGGAGTCACGCAATATAGTTAGCCTCGCGTACCTTTGTGGATGTGTTCACCACGCGCCCCGAACTCGTCGGCACCTTCGGCATGGTCGCTTCGACCCACTGGCTGGCCTCCGCGTCGGCCATGGCGGTGCTGGAGGACGGCGGCAACGCCTTCGACGCCGCCGTCACCGCCGGCTTCGTGCTGCAGGTGGTGGAACCGCACCTCAACGGCCCCGGCGGCGAGGTGCCGATCATCTTCTCCGCGGCCGGTGCGGCCCCCCAGGTGCTCTGCGGACAGGGTGTGGCGCCGGCCGGGGCGTCGATCGAGCACTACACCGATCTGGGTCTGTCGCTGATCCCCGGTAGCGGGTTGCTGGCCGCGACCGTGCCGGGTGCTTGGGACGGATGGCTCACTCTTCTTCGTGATCACGGCACCAAGACGCTGCGTGAAGTGCTGGACCGGGCGATCGGGTATGCCCGTGACGGCTTCCCGCTCGTCGAGCGCGCCGCGTACACGATCTCGATGGTCTCGGACCTCTTCCGCGACCACTGGCCGACGTCCGGCGCGCAGTGGATGCCCGACGGCGTCCTGCCGGCGCCCGGCGGCCGGTTCCGCAACCCCAAGCTCGCCGACACCTGGGAGTGGCTGCTGGCCGCCGCCGAGGCCGCCGGTGCCGACCGCGAGGCGCAGATCGAGGCCGCGCGCCGGGCGTGGTCGCAGGGGTTCGTCGCCGCGCAGATCGACGAGTTCTGCCGTTCGTCGTTCCGCGACGACTCGGGACGTGACCACGCGGGTGTGCTGACCGGCGCCGACATGGCGTCGTGGGAGGCCTCGTACGAGGACGCGCTCGTCGCGGACTTCGGCGAGTGGTCCCTGGTCAAGCCCGGCGCGTGGACGCAGGGACCCGTGCTGGCGCAACAGCTGCGGCTGCTGGAGGGCTACGACCTGTCCTATGTGGACGGAAAGCCCACCGCGGAGACCGTGCACCTCGCCGTCGAGGCCGCGAAGCTGGCGTTCGCCGACCGCGAGGCCTGGTACGGCGACGTTCCGGACGTGCCGCTGGAGACCCTGGTCTCGCGCGCCTACGCCTCCGAACGCCGTGCGCTGATCTCTGCCGAGGCTTCTCTGGAGCTGCGGCCCGGCTCGCCCGATGGCCGCGAACCGTTGCTCCCCAAGCACATCACCAGCGGTCCGTCCGCTCTGGTCACCGACCCGACGGGCGCGATCGGCGAACCGACCGTGGAACGCTCCGGCGTGACGCGCGGCGACACCGTGCACGTGGACGTCGTGGACCGCTGGGGCAACATGGTCTCCGCGACCCCGTCCGGCGGCTGGCTGCAGTCGTCGCCGACGATCCCGTCACTCGGCTTCTGCCTGGGCAGCCGCGCCCAGATGTTCTGGCTGGACAAGGACCTGCCGAACTCGCTGGCCCCCGGCAAACGCCCGCGGATCACCCTGTCGCCGTCGATGGCGCTGCGCGACGGCCGTCCCGCCCTCGCGTTCGGCACGCCCGGCGGCGACCAGCAGGACCAGTGGCAACTCGGCTTCTGGCTGGCGCACCAGGCGGGCCTGAACCTGCAGGAGGCGATCGACTCGCCGATGTGGCACTCGAACGCGTTCCCGAGCTCGTTCTACCCGCGCGCCTGGACGCCGGGCGAACTCGTCATCGAGTCCCGCGCAGGCGCGGCCGTCCTCGAAGAGCTGCGGTCGCGCGGCCACCAGGTCGTGGACGCCGGCGCGTGGACGCTGGGCCGGATGTCCGCCGTGGCAAGGGATGCCGCAGCCGGACTCCTGCGCGCCGGTGCGAACCCACGCGGCGCACAGGGCTACGCGGCAGGCCGCTGACCGTCCACGACCTTGTCGATCGCACCGGCGGAAGCGACAACCTTCTCGAGGCGCAGGGCGCTTCGCTCCTGGTAAACCTCAGGAGAAGAGGAACGGCGCCCGATTCGAGGGGGAGGGAATCGGGCGCCGCCCCGGCCAGGAAGGTCTGTCAGATCAGATGTCGAGCGCCGCGGCGCCGGTCGGCACGCCGTTCGGCTCGCTCAGGCCGAGCAGCGTGGAGGCCGGAAGGCCCGTGGCGCCTGCGTCGACGTTCTCGACGAGCGCGGCGGCGTTGAGGTCCTGCGCGTTGATCGCCTGGATCTTGCCCGTGGCGTCGGCGGTGTTCACGGACGCGAGGTCGCCGGCGGTGGCGATGTCGCCCAGCTGGCCACCCAGGTCGGGCGAGGTGTGAGCGGCGGCGGACCCGGTGTCGGCGTGTGCGATACCACCCAGGCCGAGCATGACGGTGGCGCTGCCGAGGGCAACAGCGGCCCCCGTGACGGTCTTCCTGAGGTTCATAGGCGCGAACGTGTCGTGTCCGGACCCTCTACATCAAGCTGCGTAACTCAGGCGAGGGAAGTTCTTCATCCTTTGGAGGGACGCCAGTCGATTCCGACGGTGCAAACCCGGTTCTCGCCCCGCCACACGGATATCGCGTACAGCCCCGGTTTCGTTCCGGCCCGGGACATGAAGTCGTGCGCGCACCCCAGCGTGTACCGGCGGCGCCAGTCGTCGCCTTTCTTTATGTACCAACCGTGGTCGACGACCTCTTCGGTGTGCTCGAGCACCAGCGCACCGTCGGACAGACGCCGGTGGTACTCAATGCGGTGGAGGTGGTCCATGACCACGACGGTCCTCACCGCACTCGGCGAGTGAGAATCTCAAATTCCGGATCTCGCCCGTAACGTTTGGGCCGTGGCTGAACCCACGTTCCGGCAGCGACGCCTCGGCGAGGCGTTGAAACTGCTGCGCGAACGATCCGGGTTGAGTCAGCGCGAAGCGTCTGACCGGATCGACTACAACGTTCCGAAGCTCAGCCGCATCGAGAACGGCCAGGTGCCGGACATCCACGCGTTGCGCACGATTCTGGACGTCTACGGCGTGATCGGCGACGAGTTGGAGCCCTACCTGGAAATGTGGAAGCTGGCCAAGGAGAAGGGTTGGTGGAAGCAGTACCGAATCGAGGATCAGGGTTACATCAGCTTGGAGCACGACGCCTCAACGGTTCGCGAGTTCCAGCCGAACCACATCCCGGGGATGATCCAGAGCAAGGGGTACATGCGGACGCTTTTCGCCGGATCTCGGGCTCAGCGGTCCAAGAAGTGGATCGATGACCAGATCGCCATCCGCCACCGCAGGCAGAGACGCCTCGTCGGCGACAGCCCGATCTCGTATCACGCGATCGTCACCGAAGCGGCCCTCCGGTACGCGGATCGCGATCAACTTCTCCACATCAACCAGGTCGGCCTGCTACCGAACGTCACGGTTCAGGTCGTATTGGACATGGCCGGGTTACACGACGGGCACAACGGCGGCTTCAACCTGCTGGACTTTCCATACGCCGGAGACCCGAAGATCCTCTACATCGAGCACACCGGCGGATCGCTTCACATCGACGACCCTGCCCGCGTGAAGACCACTACCCTTACCTTCAAGCACCTCTCGAAGCTGGCGTTGACCCCAGAGGAGTCCGCAGCGTGGATCGAGAGGTTGGCTGCCGAAAGGTAGGGGTTGAAGTGTCTGTTGTGTGGCGCAAGAGCAGCCGCAGCAACAACGGCGGAAACGGAAGCTGCGTCGAGATTGCGCTGTTCGGCTCAGTCGCGCGCGTCCGCGACTCCAAGAGCGCGTCAAATTACGAGGTCGCCGCGCCGGAATGGGCGTCGTTCATCAGCGCCATCAAGCGCGGCGACTTCGAAAAGAAGTGACTAGGCGATCGCGCCCGGCGGCAACTTCAGCTTGAACGGCAGCGTGGTCACGACAGCCAGATCCGAGGCCGTCGCCTTCATCAGCGTGGGAGCGTTGCGCGAACCGGGTTCAGGCAGGTCCAGCAGCCTGTCCACGGCCTCGACCAACGGGCCCTCGTAGATCCACACGGCCTGGGCCGGGCGAGCCGAGTCGCGTACCGCGGGCAGACGTCCCGCGCGCGCCTCTGTCTCCGACCAGAACAGGATCGAGTCGATGAAGCCTCTTCGCTGCTTGAACGCCATGATTCGGTCGAGCTGCCCGGCGTCGTCCCTCAAGTGCAGGAACTGGAAGCCACTCTCGCGCAGCTCGATGACCTTGTTCAGTGCGTGGTCCATGGCGCACCTACCCCTGTGAGGTCCCCTTCGGGTGACTGATCAGTCATACGACCCGAAAGGATCGTACGGTAAGGCAACGTTCCGCCGTAAGACGTACTCCGAACGAGTATCTCAATTGGCGGACGCTTGTGGCGCAGGGTAATCGTTGGCCTTCTTGGATGAGGAAACGGCCAGGAGGACCGCTACGGTTCGCACCAAGAACGCCAAACCGCCCAATGTGACTAATGTCACGGTGATCAACATTGTCGCCTCCGAGTGGCTCCTACACCCGTAGTAGACGTGTAGCACGGGTCGCGGGTTGCACCTTCGCCGACTCGCCGGTCCGGGTGAGGTCAGGCCAGTAGAGTCAGTCCGGTGCGTGAAGAAACCGCCGTCGGGGGATCGCTCGGCTTGTTGTGCAGCACCGAACTGGACGGGCTCGGCGACCAGTTGCCCGTGCGCGTGCTCGAACGGGAGCTGAGGGAACGCCTGGGCGACTGGCGGATCACCCCGCTCGCGCGGCAGGCGCACTCGCACCGTGCCGACGGCGGGCTGGGGGCCACACCGCTCAGCTCCGTCGGGCCTGACGACTTCCACCTGATCGTCGTGTCGCCGTCCGGGCCGCTCGAGATCGCCGAGGTGCCCGGCAACGCGGTCGCGGTGGCGGTCAGGACGGGCGGCAAGGCCGGCCTCCGGGTGCTGTCGACGCGGGACGAGGGGCCTGACGTCGTGCCGAACGTCGGGGTGCTCGCCGACCGGCTGGTGGAGCCGGCGGTCCTCACCGCTCGTGTGCAGCACCTCCGGCAGCTCGGCAGGCTGCCCGAGCACCGGTACCTGGTCCTGCACGTCACCGCGAGCACGCCGCTCGCCCGGCTGCGGCCGGCCGTGGCCAAGGCCGCCGAACTGCTGGCCATCGACCACGTCGTGGTGCTGCCCACCGGCGTCAAGCCCGAGGACACCGGCTGGCCGACGATGCCGCACGACGCCGTCGTCGAGGACCGGCTGGCCGTGATCGCGAACGCGGCCGCGGTGGTGGCCGGTGACGAGCACGTGGCAGCGGCCGCGCAAGCGTTTGGCCGGACGTGGGTCCTGTTCGACCCGAAGGGTGCCGACCGCGCGGCCGTCGAGCAGTTCGGCAGCGCGGACCAGGTCGTCACCGCTCCGAGCAGGCTGGTCACCGCCATGCGGCGGGCGCTCAAGGTCGAGCGATCCGCCAAGGCCGTCCGGCTGCTGGACGACCACCTCAACGCGGTGGCGCGCCTCGCGGAGGAAGCCTTCGCGAGGACCGGGGGCGTCGAGCCGCGCGTCGCGTTGCTCGCGGCCGAGAACCAGGCGCTGCGCAAGGCGCACCGGCAGCTGCACGCGCGGTTGATCGCCGAACGGGAGGCGGTCGTCGAGCACATGCTCAGCCGCAGCGGCGACATCGGGCCCGACCTCGCCACCGAACGGCGGCTGCACGCCGATCTGGCGGCGCGGCACCGCGACGTCCTCGCCGCACTGGCCGCGGAACGGGCCGAACTCGCCGCGATGCGGTCCACCAAGCTCTACCGGTGGACGCGGCTGCCGCGCGTGGTCTACGGAAAGCTGCGCGGCCGGTGAACCCCCGCGTCACGTTCGTACTGGTCACCTACGGCGGCGGACCGATGGCGGCACGCTGCCTGGAGGTCCTCGCCGAGCACACCGAGCAGCCCTACGAGGTCGTGGTCGTCGACAGCGCGTCGCCCGACGGCACCGGGCAGTGGCTGCAGGACAACCTCCGCGCGGCGACCGTGATCCGGCTCGACGAGAACCTGGGGTTCGGCGCCGGCTGCAACGTCGGCGTCGAGCACGCGGGCACCGAGTTCGTCTGCTTCCTCAACGCCGACGTCGAGGTCACCGAGGGCTGGCTGGCCCCGCTGCTCGAGTTCCTCGACGGCAGGCCCGAGGCCGCCGCGGTCGCGCCGCTGATGGTCTTCCCCGACGGCCGGGTGCAGGAGGCGGGCAGCCTCCTCGGCGGCGACGCGTACAGCAGGGGCTGGGGCGACGGGCAGTACGACGTCGAGTCGTTCTACCCCCGAGTCGTCGACTACGCCTCCGCCGCGTGCCTCGTCATGCGGCGCAAGGCGTTCTACGAGGCCGGCGGGTTCTCGCCGGAGTACCACGTCGCCTACTACGAGGACACCGATCTGCAGTTCGTGCTGCGCCGGCTCGGCTGGCAGGTGTGGGTCCAGCCCGCGTCACGGGTGCTGCACGTCCGGCACGGAACGAGCTCGACGGCCACGGCCGAACGCCTCTCCGACATCAACCGCGAGGTGTTCCGCCGCCGTCACGCCGAC
Source organism: Lentzea pudingi (assembly GCF_014646255.1). Classification (GTDB taxonomy): domain Bacteria; phylum Actinomycetota; class Actinomycetes; order Mycobacteriales; family Pseudonocardiaceae; genus Lentzea; species Lentzea pudingi. Next base: position 595,353 of record NZ_BMNC01000005.1, on the reverse strand, counting down.
GACCTGGCGACCCGCCCGCCGGCGCTGGGCATCCACGAGCACACCCACCGGCTGTGGTGGCTGCGCGATCGGCCCGCCACCGCACGGATCCTGGTCGTCGCCGACGAACACGTCGACGCGAACCTGCTCGCCGCGCTCAGGGCCCGGGACCACGAGGCCGCCGTCACGCTGTTCGTGCCGGAGGAACCGGAACAGGACTGGCGACCGGCCGGGATCGAGGTCGTGTCCGACGCCGAACCGGTGGCGTGGAGCCGTGAACGCGTCGGCCTCTACGACGTCGTCATCGCGCTCGGCCCCGGCACGGCGGCGGCGGAGATCACCGAGTGGCAGCCGCAAGCCGTCCGGGTGCTGCGCCTGGACGTGTTGCCGCACATCGCCTGGGAGAAGAAGTACGCACGCGACCTCAAGCGCGAGGACGCCATCCGCGCGGGCGTCGAACGCGCACGGCTCGCGAGCGCCGAGGAATGGGCGCAGACCGTCGTCCACGCGGACGCCGTGCTGGACGACGTCCTCGTCGAATGCGGTCTGGCGCCGGCGAGATCCCGCTAACGCTGAGCGCGCCGCAGCAACGCGGCCGCGAGCAGCCTTCGTTCGGCACCCGCCGTGTCCGGGCGGTCGCCTTCCAGCGCCAGCCGCACCAACGGCCACAGCCTGCGTTCGGCCGTGGTCAGTCGTGAGATGTGCTGGACCACCTCGGGCGACATCAGGTCGTGGTTGCGCATCAGCAGCACCGTGGCGAACTGCGCGATCCTGCGCGTCTCGTGCTCGATGATGTGGTCGAGCTCGGGTTGCTTGTGCGCCAACGAGTCCTGGTCGAGTCCGAGCGCGTACCTGGCCAGCCCCTTGAGGCCGGGCAGGCCCTCGGCGAGGCGGGGTACCTGCCAGCCGGTCACATTTGCACCGTGCTGGCGGTAGGAGTGCAGCGCCCGGTCGACGAACGCGATCCGGCCGATCGACAGGGCGCACGCGGCGAGCCACTGGTCGTGGTACGACGCGGGGGTGCTGGGCGGCAACGGCAGCATGCGCTCGGCCAGCACGTCCGCGCGCACCATGCTCGCGGCCCCGGTCACCGTGTTGAGGAGCAACAACTGCTCCAGGTCCGCGTCGGGCCCCGGCTTCGGCCTGCCCGTCCACACGCTGTCGGTGATCACCGTGCCGTGGTCGTCGACCAGTCGCATGTCCGCGTACGCCAGCAGCACCGACGGGTCGGCGAACTCCGCCACCAACGTCTCGATCTTGTCGGCGTCCCACAGGTCGTCCTGGTCGGACAGCGCGACGAACTCGGTGTCCGGCGGTACGAGTCGCAGCGCCCGCTCGAAGTTGCCGTAGAAGCCCGCGTTCTCGTCGTGCTCGACGACGACGAACCTGGGGTCGTCGCCCACCACGTCGCGCAACGTGGCCCGGCCGGTCTCGTCCGAGTTGTCGTCGCTGATGACGCACACCCAGTTCTGGTGGGTCTGCGCGCGGATCGTGTCGAGCTGCGCGGCGAAGTGGTGCCGCGGCGGGTTGTAGGTGGCGAGGCAGATCGCGACCCTCGGACCGCTGCCCGGCCACGTCGTCGCGATGCGTTCGACCGTCGCTTGTGGACGGACGTGCAGCGGCGGCAGGTCGCAGCGGAAGATCGTGCCGTCCGCCAGCGTCACCAGCAGTTCTAGCGTGATGAGACCCGGTGACGTGCGTGCGCGCACGGGCACCCGAAGCCGGATCCCGTTGCCGGGGTGGCCTGTCGTGCCGGGGCACGTCCTGCCGTCGGCGCGAACGGCGACGGTCTGCACCGGCAGGTCCTCGTGCACGACCGTGCCCTCGAGTTCGACGACCTGGCCGCGGCCGACCACGATCTCGCTCTCCGGCACCGCGACCTCGTACCGCAGCCGCGCGGCGCGGTCGTGCTTGCTCACCTCGCGGATCCGGCCACCGACCAGCGGTGCGATCGGGCCCAGCCGGCGCAGCACCGCGTCCGTCTCCTCGCCGCCCCTGCCGAGCAGCAGGTCACGGGTGCCGCGCAGCGCGCGGGCGGCGGGCCAGACGTACTCGCGTCCGATGTGGACGATGGACGAGGAGTCCAGCTTGTCCAGACGTGCCCGCAGTTCCGCGTTCTCATGGGCGAGCCGGTCCGCCAGCGCCGTCTGCTCGGTGAGGCGCGCGTCGGTGTCGGCGAGCTCCATCAACGAGTTGCCGACCAGGTCGTCCAACCGGCCGATCTCGTCGCGCAACGCGGCGGTGGCCGCGTTCGACTGCTTGTGCAGCTGCTCCAGTTCCTCGGAGCGTTCGTGCAGCTTGTCGGTCAGCTCGGTGGTCATCTCGGTGGCGCGCGCGGTCATCTGCTGCGCCGAGACCGCGATGTCCTGCAGTTCGGGAAGTGCGGGCCCTTCCCAGAGCCTCGGCCTGCCCGGCACGTCGAGCTCGTCCAGCAACGTGGCGAGCACGTCGTCCGCCGGCGTGCCGCTGACGAGCTCCTGCAACGTCGCCTCGGCCGGAAGCAGGTCGTCCCACCTCGGCGCGGGCACCGCGGCGAGCGCCGTCAGCTCTTCGGTGAGCTGCCTGATCGACCACTGCGCGGGCCACGGGTGTGCGGCGCCGCTGCGGTGGACCTCACGGGCGAACTCCAGCAGCGCCCGCACGAGCACGAGCTCGGCGTCCACTCCGGACTCGGCCTGCCACTCGAGGTCGATCCGGTGGTACGTCCCGTCTTCGGCGACGATGACGTTGCCGGGATGCACGTCGAGGCAGTCCGGCGGCAGCACTTGGACACCCTCGCGACCGGGCAGGAACGGGTGGCGTGCGTCGGCGTCGGTGTGGGGCCGCGCGTCCGCCGTGCAGTGCTCGCGCCACAACGCCAGGCGATCACGCAACCCGGCGAGGTCGTTGACCGCCAAGGCGTCGAGCAGCAGGCTGTCCAGCGCGACACCCGGCAACACCGGGTCGCGCTCGACGAGCACCTGGCGCAGCCAGCCCGCGACGCTCTCCCGGCCGTCGGCCACCACCAGGTCGAGATCACTGGTGAGGGTCCGCGAGCGCCGCCACTGCGGCAACCGTCCGTTGTTGACCATCCAGGCGAGGCCCGGCCGCAGGGTCCGTTCGACGGGCTCTCGCGTGCGCGCCGCGACGACGAGGAACGACGGCGAGACCGCCGCGCTGAACCCGTCCGCGACGGCGAGTCGGTGTGGCAGCCTCCCGGCGACCGCGCCGACGGTGCCGCCGAACGCGCCCTGCAGCGGGTCGCGCACGAGCTTGTCGATCAGTTCTGGGGCGTCGGGACGGTCGTGCAGCGACGCGTCCACGACGATCCGCGGGGTCTTGTAGTCCGGGTACGGCGCGAGCCAGCGCTGGGCGGTGAACCCGGCGGCGGAGAGCAGTTCACCGAGCCGCTGCCGGTTCCACGTCCGCGCGCCGGAGCCCGGATACCCGGCGGGACCCACCCACGACCTCCCGCGGTGGTCCTCCGCCCGGCCGAGCAGGTACCCGAGGCCGAGCTGGTTCTCGATCGCGAGCACCAGCACGCCGTCGTCGTCCAGGGCATCGGCGACATCACCCAGCAGTTGCTCGGGGTCGCAGTACTCCAGCACCCCGCAGACCATCGCGATGTCGAACGTCCCCTGCTTGCTCAACTCCACGGCGGGGCTGTCGACGATCCGCACGTTGGGCAGGTCGCGGCACCGTTCCCGCGCCGCGGCCGCGCGCAACGGCACGCCCTCGACGCCGACGACGTCCGCGCCCGCCTCGCCCATGGCCCGGCTCAGCACACCGCTGCCGCAGCCGACGTCGAGCACCCGTTGCCCCGGCCGGAAGTCGAAGGGCGCGAGCAACCCGAGCCGCTGAGGAGAGAAGTGGTAGGTGAGCTCCCACGAACCACCGAGGTTCGTGGCGAGCTCAGCCGAACCGGCGCTGACGTCCGTCGCCGCGCGGAGCCGTTCGAGAACGGCGTCCTCGGCGCCGTCCGCGTAGTCGACGACGTCGTTGCTCATGTCAGGCGGCCGGGAACTTCCTCGACACCGCGACGCTGTACTCCTGGAACTTCTGGATCAGGTCGGTGTCGGCGTCACCGATGGGCTCCTGGACCGTCGACGCACGCACGACCTGCTTGCCGGTCGAGTACACGACCACGTACGAGCCGCTCTGCTTCGGCTTGATCAGCTGGAGCACCTTGGCCTTCTCGGGCAACGCGCCACGAGCGCCGTCGACCATCCCGGACTTGCCCGCCGCCTCGGCGAGGTCGGCCGCGATCTTGGTGGCCTTCTCCGGGGAGTCGGTCTCGAACACCTCGGCGTGGTAGGTGAACGCGCCGTCCTTGCCGCCCTTGAACGCGATCTTCTGCACGCCCTCGGTGGTCAGCACGTCGCCCTCCTCCGGGGTGAGGAAGCCGGCCGTGACCAGCTTGTCCGGCGTGGCCTCGCCGTTGTTCGGGTCGGCCGTGCCCGGCGCCGCCGGCAGCAGTTCGAGTGCGGTTTTCGGCTTGGTGGTCGTGGAGGTCGTCGTCGCGGCGGCGGTCGTGTTCTCGGTGCCGCCAGAGCCGCCCCGCAGACCGAACCACCAGACCGCACCACCGATCAGCGCGATCACGAGGACCACGCCGATGATCGCGAACACCTTCTTGCCCTTGCCCGACGAGGACTCGTCGAACACCTCGGGACCCGAGCGCGACCAGTTGTCGTTCGACTGGGTCAGCCACGGCGGCGCCTGGTCGGTGCTGGCCTGCCACGGGGGCGGACCGGGCTGCTGGAAACCGTGCGCGGGGGAGGGCGGGCCGTAGTTCGGCTGGCCCATGCCGGCGCTCGGGACCGCCTGGGTGCGGTCGGCGTCCGCCGGCCGCGGCGTCACGACCTGGGTGGCGTCGGGGTTCGGGGCAGGCTTCGGCGGCTCACCACCGCCGACCGGGGTGATGAACTGGGTCGCCTGGGAACCCGTCGTCGGCCCCGCCGGCGCCGCTGACGGCGGCTGGGCCTGCCAACGCTGCTGCCCTGACGCTTGCTGGCCGCTCGTGTTGCTGGAGAACAGCACCTGGTCGCGGCGAACCCGGTAGTCGTCAGCCGAGATCCGGCCGCTCGCAAGCTCGTCGTCCAGCTTGCGCAGTTCGTCCTGCCAGTTCACGCTGACAGCCCCTTTCTCCATGTACGAACCCGGCCATTGTGCATGTCCCACCTGAGGGCTGACCCGTCAACCGCCAAGTCGTGACGCGGCCTATCGGACCGTTGGTCCGGATGCCTTATAACGCTCGACCTGACTGACCACCCGCAGTATCGCCTTGCGCAGAACCGGCGTCACACCTCGCCCCGCCACCGGTTCCGGTGCGGGAGCGGTGGGCGTGACCGGGTGAGAGCGCTTCCGCCAGACCTGCCAAGCGTCCTTGACCTGCTCTTCGATCCATTCCGCTGCCGTTTCGGTGCTGCGCGTGCGACGCAGATGGTCCCGCGCGGCCAGCCCGCGTTCGGCGGCTCGTGCCGGATCGTCCGCGACCTCGCGCATGGCCTGTGCGGCCGCATCGAGATCCGGTTCGGCCCAGCGCGCGTCCGGCGGATAGGGCGCGGCGTCCGGTCCGACCTCAACGATCTCGTACGGCACCGGCCAGCAGTTCACCGGGTCCAGGAACTCGGCGGTGCCGGAGTAGTCGGTGCTGATCACCGGGATGCCCATGGACATCGCCTCGGCGACCGTGAAGCCGAAGCCTTCCGAGCGGTGCAGCGACACGTAGCAGTCACTGTTCTCGTAGAGCTCGTGCAGTTCCTGCGCGGACAGGTACTTCTCGATCAACGTGATCCGGTCGTCCAGCGCCACGGCGGCCCGCAACTGCTCGGCGGCCGGGACGTGCAGCTTGCCGTTGATCACCTTCAGCACCAGCTCGACGTCGTCGCGGCCGGGGAACGCACGCCGGAACGCCTCGATGGTGCCGAGCGGGTTCTTGCGCTTGAAGACGCTGTTGAAGTCCATCGCGAAAAGGAACCTGGTGCGGCCACCCGGTTTCCTCGACACGGCCGCCCGGTGCCTGACCGGGATGGGGAAGACCTTCACCGGCTTGTCGGTGTGGGCGGCGATCGCCTCGCGGCAGAACTCGCTGATCGTCCAGACCTCGTCGAGGCTGTCGTAGACGTGCATCGACTCGGGGAACTCGTCGAGCTCCCACGACCACACGCCGATCTTGTGCCGGCCTTCGGCGACCTCGGGGTGCGCCTGCAGCACGGCACGGGTGAGGTCGGCGTTCACGCAGAGGACGCTGACCGGGAACCGCGGCCTGCTGACGTCCTCGGGAGCGTCGATGCCGAGCTCGTTGACCACGAACTCGTCCTCGATCACCGACGCCGTGGGCACGCTCGCCGCGGCGAGCGCGTCGTGCAGCGAGCGGCCCAGCTCACCCACGCCGAGCACCGCGGTGAGGTGGCCGAGCAGGTTGACGCCGAGCTCGTCGTTCGCGGGGGTGATCGGCTGCGGCGGTGCCGGGATCGCCCAGACCGGCAGGTCGCCCGCCGGCACGCCGAACGTCCGCAGCCAGTCCAGGTAGCCGGGGTTGGCCGCGTCGTTGTAGTAGCCGCGCAGGTCGGCCCGGTCGCGCCAGATCGCGGCCGCCCACCGGTTGAGCGTGCCGAGCTCGGGTTCGGTGAGCCAGTCGCGGAAGGGCTGCCCGCTGAACGCGTGCGGCGCCGGCTCGTCGTCCTCGATCGCGGCCTGCCGGTAGATCGCGCGCACCAGCGGCGTGATCTTCGTGCCGTCGGCTAGCTCGCTCAGCCACGTCGGCGCGACGTCCTCCGGCGCGATGTACCCGGCCTCGGTGAGCGCCGCCGCGTAGCGGTCGACCACCGGCGCCAGGTCGGGACGCGCGGAGAGCAGCGTGCGCGGCCGCCCGGCGAGGTGAGTGCTCAGCAGCCACGGCCTGGTCGCGTCGAAGCCGAGGAAGTCGATCACCTGGGTGTCGTCGCCGACCTGTCGTTCGAAGGCGTTCCAGACACCGGCCGTGGTGCGGGCGACGTGGTGCGGCCGCTGGCTCACGGCCTGGTCGAACCACGCCTGGTCGGCCCACACACCGCGGCCGAGGTCGATGGCGCGGAAGGTGCGGACGGCCTCCGCCCAGCCGTCCAGGAACTCCACCGCCTCCTGCGACACCACGACGAACCCGGGATCGAACACACCGGTGCCGACCAGTCGCCCCTCGTCGGACTTCACGTCGTCGAAGGGCCGGTGGAAGTGCGGCGAGACCACGAGCGAGTGCGCACCGGTGAGCAGGTCGTCCATCGGCGCCAGCACGAAACTCGACGACGTGAGGTGCACGGCGACGTCGGCGTCGAGGAGGAGCTCCCGCAGCAGCAACGGCTTGAGCGCCTCGGCGAGCTGCTCAGGCGGATAGGCCGTGGCGAGGCCGAAGTAGTCGTCCTCGGACACCCCGATCGCACCGGGACCCAGCAGGGTGATGCCGTTCTCCGAGCGCGCACCGGGTTCGGCGTCGAGCACGGCGATGACGAACCGGCTGCCGGGGTGGTGGGCCAGGTACGACCTGGCGAGCACCGTCGCCAGCGGCAGCCCGCTCTCCCTGGTGATCGTGCATGCGACCGCGTTCATGTGCTCCGGTTCCCCTGACCAACGGCGGGCTTGGTGCTGCGTGCCTTCGTCCGCTTTCGATACCACTGCTCCACCGGAGTCTCCACGAAGCGGTACATCAGTTCTGTCGCGATGAGCACCACGACGATCGCGATGCACATGGCCAACCAGTATCCGGTGAACGGGGTGATCAAGCGACGCAAGGGGATGCCGACCGGGATGTGCAGCAGGAAGAGGCCGTAGGTGCGTTTGGACGCCACCGCGACCCATCGCGCCCGCACCAGCTTTCCGTCTGCCCGGCTGGCCAGCAACACCACGATCAACAGGATGGCGAGGGTACGCGGGTAGGCCTCGCCGTTGCCGGGCCAGGTCTCGCTGGTCAGGTCTGCCCGGATGAAGAGCAGGTACTGCATCGCGCCGAGTGCGACACCGGCGAGCATCGGCAGTCTTCCCGACCGCACGAGTGCGATCAGCTGGCCGATGAACAGCACGGGGAGGAACGTCGCCACCTGACGCAGGAAGCTGAACGGAGGACCGCCCTCCGGTGGCACGACGGAGATCAACACCGACACGAGCGTGACCGCGACGGCCTGCGGCACCCAAGGCCAGCGCCTGAGCAGCGGCATGGTCGCGACGACGTAGAAGTAGAAGACGAACTGGAGCGCCAGCGTCCAGTCGATGCCGAGCACCTCTGACGTTTCCGGCACCAGGTAGTTGATCAGGAACGCGTTCAGGAAGAGGTCGCCGAAGTCCGCGGGCAGGGCGGCCGGCAGCAGCCCCGAGCTGACCATCGACCAGGCGATGAACACTGCGACCCACAGCGCGGGAACGAGCCGGACCGTCCGCCGCGCCAGGAACTCGGGACCGCTTTCCCGGAACGACGCGCCGGTGATCACCATGCCGCTGATCAGCAGGAACACCGCCACACCCGCGAACCCGAGGGTGGGGTTCAGGTGCAGCGTGTCGACCAGGAGCGAGTTGACCTCGTTCGCGGTGGCGTACTGCTCGCGATCGAGGTGGATCCAGTCCGCGTAGTGGTGGTAGACGACGGCGACCGACGCGACGACGCGGACGAAGTCGAGTCCGGGCATGTATCCCGGCTTCGTGTTCATGCCGTCACCCGTCGCACGAGCCGATGGCACGCGGCCGCGGTCGCACCGGTCCCGGCCACCGCCACCGCGAGCGCCACGCCGATGGGCAAGGGCCCTTTCAGCACGTCCAGCAGGGCGTACCCCACGACGCCTTGGAGCAACGCGAGCCAGATCGCGTGATCGCTGAGCCAGCGCACCACACGAGAGCTTGCGAGGCGTGCGGCCAGGTCACCGCTGAACACGACCGCCAGTCCGGCCAGCAGCATCGTCAGCACCGCCGGGACCGGGTACCACCACCTGGCGAACTCGGGCCTGAGCGTCTCGAGCATCACGATCACGAACAACGCCAGGAACCCGAAGCCGACCACGAACCCCGTCTTGAGGCTTGCCCGCTGAGCGAGCGCGATCAGTTGCCCGACAGCCACCAGGGGAAAGAAGACGATCACCCCCGCCAGCCGGCTGTCCGGCGCGACGGCGACCACGGCCGCCGACAGCACGATCTGCCCGAGAGGCACGACGAGCATCGCCAGACCGCGGTACTCGTTGATCACCGCAGCGGCTGCGGCGCCGGCCAGGAGGAGCAGCACGAACCAGGCAAGGGGTACGAGCAGCGGGACTTCGTCCACCACGAGGCCGATGAGCACGACGTTGCTCGCGGCCGCGAGGACGTCGGTCTCCGGTTCCACGGGAACAGACCAGATCCGTGCGCCGAACGCTGCGACGATCGCGGCGAGAACCGAGCTGACGCCGATCGGGAGGTAACCGCGCACCAGTTGCCACCGCAGTGGTGCGCGGTCGAGCTGTGCGAGGTAGCCACCGGTCGTCAGCAGCAGCATGACCGCGAACATGCCGAAGTCCTCGCCGATGCCGAGCGGCCGGTTGAGCACGTGCCGCACGGCGTCGAGGTACCCGAGGCGGACGTCGTGCTGGGTCGTCCACAGCCCGACGAGAAAACCGTGCAGGACGAGGACCGCGGCCACCGCGCGGAGCAACGCGACGGCGGGTTTCGGCACGCGCCGCGCCTCAGCGATCGGCGCGACAGCAGGTTCGGTCGAGGTCATTCCGGCTCGGCTTCCGCCGGAGCGTGTGCGAGCTGGCGGTCGAGCAGTTCCATGACCTGGTCCGTGGCGCGGGGACCGTAGCCGTCCACGCGCAGCACGTCCCGGCCGCGGACGTAGTGCGCGTGGTAGACCGCGCTCTTGTCCTCGTTGACGAAGCGGCGGAGCAGGACGTCGTCCGAGCTGGGGATGAGCTGGTGGTTGCCGCGGCCGAAGAGCGCGTCGAGCTCGTCCAACGCGGTGAACGGGCTCGCGCCGTCGCGAAGCGTGAACCTCCAGACCCCCACCACCGTGTCGTCCTTCTGCCTGGTCACGCGCGCTTCGATCTTCGCGACGCCGGTCGCCTCCGCGATCTCCAGTTCGTCCGCTGACAACAGCGAGTCACGCTCGAAGACGGCTGGGCGGCCGGTTTTGGCGAACGCGATGTCGCCGGGCGGGTCCACCAACGGATCCACGGCCTCGACATAGGGCAGTCGAGGCGTCGGGTCCGGCGTTGTCACGACCTCATCGGCATAGGCGTTCCCGGACCCGTCGCCCCATGCGGCCCACGCTCCCGCGCCGATGGCGACGAGCAGGGCGAGCACGGCCACGACTGGCGCGGCTCGACTGGCGCTAGCGGACATGACAGGACCCCCGGGAGCGACGGTCCGGAAATTCTCGCTGATCGCCAGTTGCTTTGGTTCCTGATTCGCTTGCTTCATGCAACAAGTCACACCGAGACCCGCTGATCCTGACGGTGCAGGTCATGGCCGCGGTCTGCGCGCCGGTCTTCCCCGCAAGCAGGACCGCGTGGCAACTAGCAGAAGATCAGACCGCACTGCCGCGTGGTCGTGGTGGTCGTCGGAGCCGGCGGACGTGGCCGAGTCGTGGTCGTCACCGGCGGCGGCGCCTGAGTTGTGGTCGTCACGGCACTGGTGGCCGGAGTGGTGGTCGTCGTCGAAGTCGAAGTCGTCGTGGTGGTGGTCGTGGACGACGCTGCGGACGATGAGCTGACAGACACGGTCTGTGACGGAGTCTCGGACTCCGTGGGGATCAACGAAGGCGTGTTGACGAGGGAGACGCGGGCCGGTTTGTCGCTGCCCGGCTCGGTCGGATCGCTCGCCATGAGCGATCCGACATACGTCCCGAGCACGCACAACGCCGCGACGACCACGCCGAGGACCGCTCCGGTCGCCAGTCGCGCAGGCCCACTCATCGCAGCGAACACCCGGATTGACTATCTCGTTCACTCGATTGGGTCAAGCAAAGCAGTCTTTTTCTACTCGTTCACACCTTTGTGACGGTGACGCCCACTACGCCCTGTGACAGGGGTGCGATTGCCTTGAAGGCCTTGGGGGTCAGGTCGACGCAGCGGCCGGTGATGAACGGGCCGCGGTCGTTGATCCGCACGGTCACGGTCTTGCCGTTGGACCTGTTCTTCACCTTCACGCGCGTGCCGAACGGCAGGGTCTTGTGCGCGGCCGTCAGCTTGTTCGGGTCGAAGCGCTCGCCGCTGGCCGTGGTGCCGCCGCCCGAGTAGTAGGAAGCCTTGCAGGTCTCGGCGGAGGCCACCGGGGAGAAGAGGACAGCGGAGACGGCGAGAGAGGCCAGCGTGAGGCCGGCCGCCGCGAGGGTCTTCGTCATGGTGCAAGCAACTCACCCGCCGGCAAAGGGACGCCTAACATGCGCCTAACCGGGGAACTGCTCGGCTGCGGACACGAGCAGTTGCCAGTCGCCGTCCGGCAGGGTGCGCAGGCGGTCCAGCAGAGCGGACATTCTCGACAGCAACGCTGGGTGATCGGCCCAGAACGAGTGATCTACTCTCAGTAGAGCTGCGAGCAGGTCTCCGGGGTACAGGGCGACCGAGCGCAGCGGATCGTTCTCGACCTGTTCCAGCGCCAGCAGCGCGGTCACGTCCAGGCCCACCTGGTGCGTCACGAGCAGGTGCAGCGACGTCGGCGTGAGCTGGCCGACCGGTAGGTCGCGCAGTGCGCACAGGTCCCGGTAGAGCTGGGTCGACGACGAGTCTGGGCTGCCCCAGTCGTCCTCGCTGAGGTGTGCCAGCGTTCTGTCCCGGTCCACGCCACACATAGTCCCCGCAAAGGGAGTCGCTAGCGGGCCGACTGAGGCAACGGTTCGGCATTGGGCGACTGCCAGCCGACGCGGACGAGCACCTCGCCCTCGTGCAGCAGCGGTTGCGACGCCAGGCCCCACACGGTCGACGCCAGCAGCACGGCGCTCACGGCCTCGCCCATGCTCAGCCAGTCGTGCCCGAGCATCCGCAGCAGCACGCCGCTGCGTCGCGCCACGAGCTCCAGTTCGCAGTTCTCGGCGCGGGCCGCGTGCAGCAGCCACGTCAGCGCCGAGTCCGGCACCTCGTCGGACAGGCAGGGGCGGGGATCGGACCTGCGCAACGAGATCGCCGCCGCGGAGGCCACCTCGCACGAGAACGGGTCGAGCTCCCAGCGCGGGTGCACCGACGCGACCTGGCCGTCCGGCTGCGGGGTCCGCAGCACGTGGCAGTCCCAGCCCATCGCCGACAGCGCGACCCGCACGTGGTGCAGCACGGCACCACACGCGAGCAACGCCACCTGGTCCGCACGTGCCGACACCAGCTCGAGGCACTCGTTGCCGTTCCGCCATCGCCACGGCGGAACGATGTCGAACGACGGTGCCCTGGCGGCGAGTTTCAGCACTTCCTCGACGGTTCCCGCGTCGGGTGTGCGCACGCTGGTCCTCATCCCGCCAGCTTGTCCGCGTCCGGCTGCGCGGAACCTGCGTCACGACTGCGCGGCCGCCACCACTGAGGTCACGGTCATCGCCGAACCGCGCGCGAAGTGCTCGTCGTAGGCCTCCGCACCCAAGGCCTGCCGGCACAACGCCACGCATTGGTCGTGCGAGGCCGCGAAGTTCGCCGATCCGAAGAGCGGCAGCCCGACCGACTGCCACACCCGGTCCGCACCGCCGAGCAGCATCGCGGCGTGCGACGCGGACCCGGTGACCACCGAGATCAACGCCAGCAGCTCGACCGACACCGCGATGCCCAGCAGGTCGTGGAACTTCTCCTTGATGCGCAACGACGACGTCGCCAGCTCGCGCGCCTCGGCGATGTCACCACGGCCCATCGCCACGAAAGCCAGGACGTACAACGCGAACGCGCGCGCCCACAGCTCACCGTTCTCCTCGCACACAGCGCGCGCCTTGGTGCAGATCTCCGCCGCACGGTCGAGTTCGCCGCCGAACGCCACGGTGATCGCCAACGCCACACGCGCCATCACGACGTTGCTGTCCATGTGCCCGAGCTCCGCGTGGCGACGGTCTGCCTCGGCCAGCAGCATTGCGCCCAGCGGCAGGTCGTCGTCGAACACCGCCGCCGCGCCCTGCACGTAGGTCGCGTAGACGTCGGCGTCCTCGTCGTCCAGCACCGAGGCTTCGGCGCGGCACGACTCCAGCAGCGCCGGCACCGCGGAGGTGTTGCCCTGCAACGTCGCCAGGTATCCGGTGACCCACAACGCCTTGCAGCGCGCCCGCGACGGCTCGGTCTCCAGCGACAACGCCCAGTTCAGCCAGTGCCGTCCCTCGGCGAACCGCCCGCAACCGACCCAGTAGAACCACAGCGTCGCCGCCAGCCGCAGCCCCGAGTCGGCCTCACCCGGCGTCGTCAGCGAGTGCTCCAGCGCCGCCCGCAGGTTGCCGCGTTCGGCCGCCATCGCCCCCACGGTCGCGATCTGCCGTGGCGTGAACCAGGCCCGTTCTCCTTGCAGCGCAATGCCTGCGTACCAGTCACGATGGCGCGTCTTGAGCCGTGGCTCCTCATCGCTCGCACGCAACCGTGTCTGCCCGAACTGCCGCATGGTCTCCAGCAACCGATAGCGCGCCACGCCCGCATGTTCTTCGCGCTGCAGCACGGACTTGTCGACCAGGCCGTCGACCGCGTCGAACATGTAGTCCGCCGTCAGCGCGTCGTCGGAGCACACCGCCTCGGCCGCGGCCAGGTCGAAGCTGCCCGCGAAGACCGATGCCCGCGCCCACAGCAGCTGTTCGCGCGGCGAGCAGAGGTCGAAGCTCCACTCCATCGTCGCGAGCAGGGTCTGGTGCTGCGGCAACGCGGTCCGCCCGCCGTCGGTCAGCACCCGGAACCGGTCGTCCAGCCGTTCCAGCAGCTGCGCCGGCGTCAGCGCGCGCACCCGCAACGCCGCCATCTCGATCGCCAGCGGGATGCCGTCCAACCGCCGGCACAGGTCCGTGACGGCCTGCTCGTTCGCGGCCGTGATGACGAACGAGCCGGGAATCGCCGCATCGGCGCATTGGGCGAACAACGTCGCCGCCGGATACGGCACGGACAACGGCGCCACGGCCATCACCTGCTCGCCGTAGACCCGTAGCGCGCGCCGGGACGTGGCGATGACACGGAGGTTCGGCGCCACCCGCAGCAACGTGTCCACCAAGACCGCGCAGTGGTCCACGACGTGCTCGCAGTTGTCCAAGACGAGCAGCGCGTCCTTCTGAGCCAGGAACTCCGTGAGCACGCTGAGCTGCCCTCGCCCGGTCTGGTCGACCACACCCAGCGCCTCGGCGACGGTGTGCGGCACGAGGGCCCGGTCGCGCAACGCCGCCAGCTCCACCAGCCACACGCCGTCCGGCGGCTGCTCGCTGCGCGCCACGTGCACCGCGAGCCGCGTCTTGCCCACGCCGCCGACACCGATCAGCGTGACCAGCCGGTGCCGCCTGATCAGGTCCGCGACGTGCTCGGTCTCCGGGCGGTCCACGAAGCTCGACCTGTCGGCCGGCAGGTTGCCGCGCACCGGGACCGGCGGGCGTTCGGGCAGGTCGAGGCGGGGATCGGCGGTCAGCACCGCTCGTTCGACGTCGCGCAGCCGGGTGCCGGGCTCGATGCCGAGCTCGCCGACCAGGACGCCGCGCGCCCGCTGGAACGCGGCCAGCGACTCGGCCTGCCGCCCGCACCGGTACAGCGCGATCATCAGCTGCTCCCACAGCCGCTCGCGGAACGGGTGCTGCTCGACCAGCGCGTTGACCAGCGGCGCCACCGCGGCGTGCTCACCGAGCGCGAGCGAGCACTCCATCAGCTCCTCGGTCGCGTCCATCCGCAGGTCGGTGAGCCGCGCGGACTCCTGCCTGGTCCACTCGCCCGGACGGCAGTCCGCGAGCGGATCGCCCGTCCACAACGACAGGGCTTCGCGCAGCATCTTGGCGGACGCCAACGGCTCGTCGCTGTGCCGTGCTGCTGCGACAAGCGCCTCGAACCGTGCGGCGTCCACGGTGTCCGCGGGCGCGTTGAGCACGTAGCCCGGCTCACGGGTGGTGATCAACTCGCCCAGCCCGGCGTCGCGGATCTGCCCCCGCAGGCGCGCGAGCAGGCTGTGCAGGGTCTTCGTGGCGCTCGCCGGTGCCTCGTCCGACCAGAGCGCGTCCACGAGCGCACTCCTCGGCACCGTCTCTCCCGGATTCAACGCCAGCCGTGCGACGAGAGTCCGCTGTCCTGCGCTGCTGAGCTGAACTGCTCCGTTCGGACCGGTGAGTTCGAGCGGTCCGAGCAGCCGGATGATCACGTTGTTCGTCCTGTCGTCAGCCCCGACAAAGGCCGTAACCGCGCCAAGATATCGCAATGGAATTCGACCCGAGAATCAACGCCCAGCGGGTGACCGCATACGCCGAACTGCGTGCCGTGCTGGCTGATCCGGTGACGTTCTCCTCCCGGAACATGACAGGTCCGCAGGTCGCGGCCGTGGCGGCGTTGATGCCGCCGGAGCAGCGGCGATTGCTCGAATTGATGTCCTCGCTCAACGCGGCGGACGGCGCAAGACATGCTCGAATTCGTGCGGCGGCGAATCAGAAATTCACTCAAACGGCCGTGCGCCACATGGCTGACTCAATTCGGGAACGCGCGAGGACCCTGCTCGACGAACTGCCGGAAGAGGCCGACTTCGTCAGCGAGTTCGCCGCCCCGTTCGCCTTGGGGGTCGTCGGGGACGTGCTCGGCGTGCCCGAAGCGGACTTCCCGCTGTTCCGCGAGTTCGTGGCACCGGTGCTGGAACTGACCAGCGGCGAGGAGGTCAGCGAGCGCGCGCTCGGCTCGTACTTCGCCGGGATGAACGAGTTCTGCGCCTACTTCGGGCGCTCGGACGCGTTCCGCGGCGGGCAGCTCTCCGAACAGGAACGGCTCTCGCTGTGCCTCGCGGTCGTCGTCGCGGGTACTGACTCGACGACCAACATGCTGGCGAGCACGCTGCTGCGGCTGAACGCGGAGGAACGCCGGCTGGGCGGTGTGGTCGAGGAGGTGGTGCGGCTCGACGCGCCGTTCGTCGGGTTCTTCCGGACGGCGACGTGCCCGGTGACCACGGGCGGGGTGGAGATCGAGGAGGGCGAGCACCTGTTCCTCGACTACGCGGCGGGCAACCGCGACCCGAAGGTGTTCACCGAGGACTTCGACCCCGGCAGGCCGTCCGTGCCGGCACATCTCGGCTTCGGCCACGGCCCGCACTACTGCCTGGGCGCCCACCTCGCGCGGCTGCAGGGCCGGATCGTCGCCGAAGAGCTGCTCGACCGCTCGTCCGAGGTGGCCGAGCAGCCCGGCGACGTGCGCTACCGCAGGCACCTGATCAGTCACGGGCCCGCGGAGCTGCGGTTCAGACCAGGGCAGCGTCGAGGGTGATGTTCTCGACGGCCGCGAGCGCCTTGGAGACCGGGCAGTTCGCCTTGGCGCCCTCGGCCGCCGTGACGAAGTCCTCCTGGGACAGGCCCGGCACGTTGGCGCGGACGGTCAGGTGGATGCCGGTGATGCCGACGCCCGCCTGGAAGCTCACCTCGGCCTTGGTGTCGATCGAGGTGGGCGGCGTGCCCGCGCCGGTCAGGCCGTGCGAGAGCGCCATCGAGTAGCAGGCCGAGTGCGCAGCGGCGATGAGCTCCTCGGGGCTGGTCTTGCCGCCCGCCTCCTCGGCGCGCGCCTTCCAGTCGATGTCGAAGCTGCCGCTGTTGGAGGTGGCGAGGCTGACGTTTCCCTTGCCCTCGACGAGGGAGCCTTCCCAGTGAGCGTTTGCCGTCTGCTTGATGGCCATGATCTCCAGGTCCTTAGGTCGAAGCGAGCTGTCTGGGACCACCTTTTCACGCGCGGGCCCGGAGATCACCCCGAGAACCGCTCGACTCCGCCTGCGAGAGTCTGCCGTGTGAACGTTGTGCTGCCTCCGCGTGTCGTTGCCGGAGATCGGGTCCGGCTCGTGTCACCGGCGAGCTACCCGAGTGAGGAGGAGCTCGCCGAGTCCGTGCGGACGCTCGAGAGCTGGGGATTGGTCGTCGAGGTCGGCGAGCACGCGTTGGACCGCCACGGCTACATGGCGGGTCACGACCAAGACCGGCTGGCCGATCTCAACGCCGCCTACCGCGATCCCGGAGTGCGAGCGATCTTCGCCACGCGAGGCGGCGCGGGCGCGTACCGCATCGCCCACGACGTCGACTTCGCCGCGGTGCGGGCCGACCCCAAGCCGTTGATCGGGATCAGCGACATCACCACCCTGCACCTCGCGCTGTGGCGACACTGCCGGGTCGCCGGGGTCCACGGTTTCCTGGGCGGCGCCCGCTCCGAGGCCTCGACGCGGTCGTTGCTGATGGAGACCGAGCCCGCCGTGCTGCACCGGGACCCCGCGGTGCTCACGGCGGCCGTCCGCGTGGGAGGGGTGGCCACGGGGAACGTCGTCGGCGGCCACCTAGGCACGCTCGCCTGGTCGGTGGGCACCGGACTGCTCGACCTGGACGGCACGATCCTGTTCCTGGAGGCGCCGCGGGCGGTCGGGCTGGGTCACGTCGACCGGCAGCTGACGCAACTCATCCGATCGGGATCGTTGCGAGGACTGCGCGGGATCGCTCTCGGCCGGTTCCCGGGCTTCGAGGACTACACCGACCGCGACTGGACCGTTCTCGACGTGCTGCGCGACCGGCTGGAGCCGCTGGACGTGCCGGTGCTCGGCGGCCTCGACGCCGGCCACGGGGACGAACCGCTGTCGCTCGCGCTCGGACCGATCGCCGAGTTGGACGCGGACGCGGGCACGCTCACCGTCGATTCGGCAGTGCGCTGAAAAGAAAGAAGTCCGGCACCCTGGGGGTACCGGACTTCTTTCGAGAGCGGATGACGAGACTCGAACTCGCGACCCTCACCTTGGCAAGGTGATGCGCTACCAACTGCGCTACATCCGCACTGCCTGACGGGGAGAACTATACAACAGCCCTTAAACGGCGTCTTTCGAGGGGGGTTCCAAACCGGCCAGCAGTTGATCTACCTCGTCCAACTGCTCCTTCGGCCAGCGCCACTCCCACAGCGCCCGCACCTTCGGCAGCACGTCGACCGGCAGCCACGCGGCCACCTCCTCGCGGAGGTCCCAGTCGTCGAACACGTGCTCGTAGAAGCTGATCAGTGCCGCGTTCTCCAGGAACTGCTCCGGCTGGTGGAAGCACCAGTGCGCGAAGCCGTACGCGCGCCGCAGCACGTCGTCGTCCTGCTCCCGGTGCGCTTCCTGGGTCAGCTGGTACAGCTCGGAGAAGAAGACGTGGCAGGACCACTCCTCGGTCTCGGCGACAGCCCGAAGTTCCGGCAGGAGGGCCGAAGCGCGTTCTCGCCAGTCCACCACGTGCGTGACGATAGTCGCTCGATCTTGTTCGGCCGACCGTCCGACGCCCACCTGTGACCGTCCTGTCACCGATCACGTTGCGCTGAACAGCCCACTACTAACGGATGGTCTTGTGTATCGACCTGTTCTCATCGAGGAGCAGTTCTGGCCCCTTGTGGCATGTTGAAGCCTGTGATGGTCGACGAGAACGAGGTCGACCGGGACCTGCTCGCCAGAGTGCGCGAGGGAGACGACTCGGCCTACGGCGAACTGTTCTCCCGGCATGCGGACGCGATCCGCCGTTTTTCTCTCAGGCACGTCCGGGAGGCGGCCGAGGCCGACGACCTCACCGCTGAATCGTTCTTCCGCATGCTGCAGGCGATCCGCCGCGGCAGCGGGCCCACCGACCACGTCCGCACCTACCTGCTCACCGTCGCCCGCCGGGTGGCGTGGGAGTGGAGCGGGCGGCGGCGGGACGTGCCGGTGGAGGACGAGGAGCTGGGGCGTCGTGTCGAGCCGGTGAGCGACAACGCCAACAGCAGGGCCGAGCACAACCTCATCACCAGGGCTTTCTCCAGCCTGCCGGAACGCTGGCGGGTCGTGCTGTGGCGCGTCGAGGTGGAGGGCGAACGCCCCGCCACGGTGGCACCGCACTTCGGACTCTCGCCGAACGCCATGTCGGCGTTGGCCCGCCGTGCGCGCGAAGGGCTGCGTGCGGCGTACCTGCAGGCCCACCTCGCGGCCGACGACGGGCGTTCGTCGTGCGCGGCGATCCGGTCCAAGCTCGGCACCTACACCGCGGGCGGGGTCCAGGGCGTCGAGGAACGGCGGATCCGCGCGCACCTCGACGCCTGTTCGGCCTGCACGCAGCTCTACACCGAGCTGAACGAGGTCTGCGCGACGCTGCGTGCCAGCGCGGCGTACCTGGTCGTGCCCGCGCTGGGGCTCGCGTTCGCCGGGAAGGTGCTGTTCACCAAGGCGAAGCTGGCGGTCGCGGCGGCGAGCGTGGCGACGGTCGGGCTCTTCGGGACGATGGCGGCCGTGTTCAACGGCGCGCCGGGCGTGGCCGTGCTGCAGCCGGACCAGAACCCGGTGATCGCCATGACCACGTCCGGGTCGGCGAGCTCCGAGCACAGCCAGGAGCTCGTGGTGGCGCCCCCTCCCGAGCAGCAGCGGGTCAAGCCGCAGGAGAACGTGGCCAACCCCGTCGGCAAGCGCCAGGAGACCGTGCGCAGGACCTCCTCGTCCGTGCCGGTGCCGACCAGCGAGCAGCGCCAGGACCCGCCGGCGGTCGAGCGGGCCGAGACGGTCGTGGAGTCGTCGGAGCGGTCCGAGGTCGTCAGCACGTCGCAGACCGCGATGCGTGACATGAGGTCGCTCAACGCGTCGTCGTCGCCGTCCGACCCGCCGTCGCCGTCCTCCGAACCGTGCTCGTCACCGCGGACCACGGTCACGACGATCACGCTTTACCCGAAACCGGTCCTCGAAGACTGACGGTGACGATCAAGCTCGGCCGAGTTCACCCACAAGGCTCTGCCCGCTCCAGGTACGGTTTGTCCAAGACCGACCGAACGTGGGAGACGGGTACATGACGCGGCTGGTGCGCGGTGCTGACGGCCGGATGTGGACTGTCCACAGCCGCATCGAGTGGCGCAATCCCGCGGAGTCCGACGACTTCGAGCACGACGTCAGCGGCGGCGTCCTGCCCGGCATCATGATGGCGGGCATGCTCGTCGTGATGGTGGTCGTGCTGATCGCCTGGACGCCGGCGCAGGTCGTCGTGCCCGCGTGGCTGATCCTCGCGCTGATCTTCCTCTTCGCGTTCTTCCCCGTGCGCTGGGCGCTGCGCCGCCCGCACACGCTGGTCGCGGAGAGCAAGGCCACGGCCGACGAGCTGCCGCCCGAGCGCTGGATCGGGTCCGTTCGCGGCCCGATGGCCGTGCGCCAGGAGGCCTCCAGGGTCGCCCGCACGATCGAGATGCACTCGCTGCCGGACGTCGAAGGTCCGTTGCAACCCGTCGACTGATGCGACACTGGACCTGTGCCCGAGCTACCCGAGGTAGAAGCACTGGTCCACCACCTGCGTGAGAACGCGGTGGGTCGTGTGGTGCACCGCGTCGACGTCGCCTCGCTGCAGGTGCTCAAGACGTTCGACCCGCCGTACACAGCGCTGCACGGCCAGGAGGTCGTGGCCGCGCACCGGCACGGCAAACACCTCGACCTGGAGGTCGCCGACGGCCTGCACCTGGTCGTCCACCTCGCCCGGGCCGGCTGGCTGCGCTGGGCCGACACCATGTCCGCGCCCCCGCCCAAGCAGGGCCGCGGGCCGCTCGCGTTGCGCGTCCACCTCGGGCCGCCCGGTCAGGGGCCCGGGTTCGACCTGACGGAAGCGGGCACGAAGAAGGGCCTCGCGGCGTGGGTCGTGCGCGACCCGAAGAGCATCGCGAGCGTCGCCCGGCTCGGCCCCGACGCGTTGGGGATCACCCGCACGCAGCTGGAAGACCTGTTCGACAAGCGGACCGAGCGGCTGAAGACGTCGCTCACGGACCAGAGCCTGATCGCGGGCATCGGCAACGCGTACTCCGACGAGATCATGCACATGGCGCGGCTCTCGCCGTACGCGACGACGGGCAAGTTGAACGACGAGCAGCTCGACCACCTGCACGAGGCGATGCTCACCACGCTCACCGATGCCGTCGCACGGTCCGTGGGGCAGGACGCCGCACGGTTGAAGGGTGAGAAGCGGTCGGGTCTGCGGGTGCACGCGCGCACCGGGCTGCCGTGCCCGGTCTGCGGTGACACGGTTCGTGAGGTGTCGTTCGCGGACAAGGCGTTCCAGTACTGCCCGACGTGCCAGACCGGCGGCAAGCCGCTGGCCGACCGCCGGATGTCCCGGCTGCTCAAGTGACGATCAGGACCTCCAGGGTGCGCGGGCCGTGGACGCCCTCCACCCGGTCGAGCTCGATGTCGCTCGTCGCGGACGGCCCGCTGATGAAAGTCAGCGGGCGCGTGGGTTCCAGGCGCCCCAACGCTTCCGGCACCGATCCCGCGATCTGGTCCGCCCGGACCACGCACAGGTGGTAGTCGGGCAGCAGGGTGAGTGCGCGACGGCCCTGGGCCTCGCCGCCGTCCAGCACGATCGTGCCGGTGTCGGCGATCGCGACCGCGCACCCGGTCAGCACGCCGTCGGCCTGGTCCAGTTCCGCGATGGTCAGCGGTTCGTGCAGCCACGTGACGCCGTCGATCAACCACTCGGCCGGGACGTCCTGGGGCGCGACGATCCTCTTGCCCCGCAGGCGTTCGAGCGCCTGGGGCACGTCGGTGACGACGTGCACGATCGCGCGGTAGTCGGCGACCCGTTCGGCGAACAGGTCGATGCCGCCCGGGCCCTCCTGGAGGTAGCCGCGGACGACCGGGGCGGCCGCGGGCACCCGCGCGTTGCGGATGCGCTGGAGGATCTCTTCTCGTGCGCTAGCCACGGTTCTTCCTCCACCAGGTGCGGAACGACTCGGCCGGCGGTGCGGGCACGTCGCGGGAGGACGTCCACTTCGAGCCCGGCCAGGGCAGTGACGTGATCTTGCCGTCGCGCGCCAGGAACCGCGCCAGGGAACCGGCCTTCTGCGCCTTCTCGTAGCGCGAGGCCTCCCTGAACATCCACGCGGCGGCCGCCATCGCGATCGACTCCGCCGTGCGTCCCTTGGCCTCCACGGCCTCGGCGCGCAGGTGCGTGAGGACGGACGGGATGTCGATCCGCACCGGGCAGACCTCGAAGCACGCGCCGCAAAGCGAGGAGGCGTAAGGAAGTGAGGCCGCCTGTGGGTCGCGCATGTCGCCGACCAGCTGCGGCGTCAGGATCGCGCCGATCGGGCCGGGGTAGACCGAACCGTACGACTTGCCGCCGGTGCGTTCGTAGACCGGGCAGACGTTCAGGCACGCCGAGCACCGGATGCACCGGAGTGCTTGGCGCCCAACGGAATCCTCGAGCGTCGAGGTGCGCCCGTTGTCGATCAGCACGAGGTGGAACCTCTGCGGGCCGTCGCCGGGCGTCACGCCGGTCCAGACGCTCGTGTACGGGTTCATCCGCTCCGCCGTGGACGAGCGGGGGAGCAGCTGCAGGAACACCTCGAGGTCCTGCCACGACGGCACGAGCTTCTCGATGCCCATCACGGTGATCAGGGTGTCCGGCAACGTCAGGCACATCCGTCCGTTGCCCTCGGACTCCAGCACCACGATCGACCCGGTGTCGGCGACGGCGAAGTTCGCCCCCGAGATCGCGACCTTGGTGGTCAGGAACTTCTCGCGCAGGTACACCCGCGCCGCCTCCGCGAGGTCCGCCGGCTCGTCGGAGACCTCGATCCCCATGCGGCGCTGGAAGATCTCGCGGATCTCCGAGCGGTTGCGGTGGATCGCGGGCACCAGGATGTGCGACGGCCGGTCGTCGCCGAGCTGCACGATCAGCTCGGCGAGGTCGGTCTCGACCGCGTGCACACCACCGGCTTCGAGGGCCTCGTTGAGCCCGATCTCGGCCGTGGCCATGGACTTGACCTTGACGACCTCGTCCGCGCCCTCGTCCCGGCAGAGGCCGAGCACGATCCGGTTCGCCTCCTCGGCGTCCCGCGCCCAGTGCACGACGCCGCCTCGGGCCGTGACCGACTCCTCCAGCTGCACGAGCAGGGTGTCGAGGCGCGCCAGCACGTCGTCCTTGATCTGCTCGCCGGCGACCCTGAGCATCTCCCAGTCGGTCATCTCGGCGACCGCGGCCTCCCGGCGTCCCCGGATGGTCCCGGTGGCCCTGCGCAGGTTCTGCCGCAGCTGGGTGTCCTGCAGGGCCTCCCTGGCGGCCTTCGGGAACGTCGGGCTGCCCAGCCACGTCACCGGGTTGCGAGCCACGGGTCCTCCTCCGTCGAAGCCAGGATCTCGGCCAGGTGCACCGGCCGCACGCCCGTGCGCAGCCGCGAGAGCCCACCTCCGATGTGCATGAGGCAGGAGTTGTCACCGGCGGACAGCACCTCGGCGCCGGTGTCCAGCACGCACCGCATCTTGTCCGCGAGCATCGCCGTGGACGTCTCGGCGTTCTTGATCGCGAACGTGCCGCCGAAGCCGCAGCACTGCGTCGAGTCGGGCAGCTCCACCAGATCGAGTGCCTTCACGGCCCTGAGCAGCGCCAACGGCTTGTCGCCGACCCCCAGCATGCGCAACGAGTGACACGTGGGGTGGTAGGTGACCCGGTGGGGGAACCACGCGCCGACGTCGGTCACTCCGAGCACGTCGACGAGGAACTCCGCGAGCTCGAACGTGCGCGGCGGGGCCTCACCGAGGGTGGGATGGACCTCGCGGACCATGCCGGCGCATGACCCGGATGGCGCAACCACGTAGTCGTAGCTCCCGAAGACCTCGGTGTACTTGCGCGCCAGAGGCTTCGAATGCTCCCGGTAGCCGGTGTTGAAGTGCATCTGGCCGCAGCACGTCTGGTCGAGCGGGAACTCGACCGAACAGTCGAGCCGCTCCAGCAGTCGCACCACGGCCCGGGCCGTCTCCGGGAAGAACGTGTCGGTCAGGCAGGTCGCGAACAGTGCCACTTTCACGCGCACACCCTCTCCCCAAATTCATCGGATGTCTACCCGGACCGGTGGACCGTACGGGGGTACGCCGGGCGCGCCTCTTGCTATAGGGGTGCCCCACAGCACAGCATGTGCACCGTGGGCGACCTGTTGACCGAGCGCGCTGTGCTCGGCGTCATCGCGACCCTGGCCGTTCTGGGCCTCTTCGTGATGCTGTGCCGCGCTCGACGAGTCAGCACCTCCGTCGAGGATGCTGTGATGGACATGCTCGACCGGATGTCCAGGGCGTCGAGCGACCTCCGCGCGGGTCTGACCGAGGAGGCCGCGAACAAGGCCACCCCCCACCTGCGCGAGATGCTGCGGTGCGTCGCGGTCGCCATCACCGACGAGGAGGGCACCGTTCTCTCGTGGGACGGCGGCGCGAACGACCACTACGAGTACCTCCGCGACACGGTCGCCCGTGCCATCAACAACTGCCACAAGGAACACGTCGACCACCGCAAGCTCGGCTGCGAACTGCAGGGCCCGTGCTCACTGCACAGCGTCGTCGTGGTCCCGCTGGTCGTCGAGGGAGACGTCGCCGGCACGTTGATCGTGGTCAGCGGCGTGGCGTCGAAGCGCCAGATCCGCATGGCCGAGGAGACCGCCCGCTTCGTCTCGACCCAGCTGGAGCTGGAAGTCGTCCAGAAGCAGCGCCAGGCCCTCGCCCAGGCCGAGGTGAAGGCCCTGCGGGCCCAGATCTCACCGCACTTCGTCTACAACGCGCTGAACACGATCTCCTCTCTCATCCGCACTGACCCGTCGCACGCCCGTGAGCTGCTGCAGGAGTTCGCGGAGTTCACGCGCTACTCGTTCCGCACCGACGGCTTGTTCACGACCCTCGCCGATGAACTGACCAACATCCATCGGTACCTGACCATCGAACAGGCGCGGTACGGCTCGCGCCTGAACGTCCGGCTGCGCATCGCCCCCGAGGTCCTGCAGGTCGTCCTGCCGTTCCTCGTCCTGCAGCCCCTGGTCGAGAACGCGGTGCGGCACGGCCTCGCCAAGAAGCCCGGCGGCGGCATGCTCACCATCACCGCCGAGGACAACGGCAACGAGGCCCTGATCAGCGTCGAGGACGACGGCGTGGGCATGGACCCCGAGCGGCTCGACGACATCAAGGACGCCCACCAGACGGGCGCGCACGTCGGCATCGGCAACATCAACGACCGCATGAGGACCGTGTTCGGCGTCGAGTACGCACTGGTCGTCGAGACGGCACCCAACGCCGGCACCAAGGTGATCCTCAACGTGCCGAAGTTCGCCCGCAACGTGCTGCCGAACCTGAACATCGGCTCGCAGATGAGCGACGAGCCGATGACGAACGAGCAGCCGGCGATCCGCGCCTGAACTTTCTGAAAGTTGCAGTGGCAATCATGCTCAACTCCGGCGTGCTCGCTGCCGATTGTGGTGTTGACCAATGAACAGCCGGTCGTTGACCAACCAGGGGCCGGCCGCGAGCAAAGGCCACATCCAGTGCACCAATCACCAGCACCCGAACGCGTCCGCGTCTGCATCAAGTGCACCGCGAAGGGGTTCAACAGCTGCAAGTGCTGACAGGCACGCAGGTCAGCGTGCTGCAACCGCCAGAGTCGTGATCAGCACGACGGCGCACACGCTCCAGCTCACCCACATCCAGTAGATGTGCATGGGCGTCGGCCCGGCGGCGTTCTGCCTGCCCCGGTCGTCCCACCACTCGACATACCGTTCGAGCCAGCGGATCGGGTTGAACGTCACAGCCCGAACCTAGCACCTCTGTGTTCCAGGTCACGCGGGAGCAACCGACCACCATCGAGGCTCCCGCGTGTCCGCGAAACGCACGTACTGTCGAGTACATGAGCGTCACGGACAAGATCGCGGCACGCCTCCCGAGGGTCATGGACCGGGGTGAGCGTCCTCCGGTGGTCGCGGCGGTGCGGTTGCACGGGGTCATCACCCCGCAGTCCTCGCCCGTCGCGCGCAACACGATCAACCTCCAGAACCTCGAGTCGGCGATCAACCGCGCGTTCGACAACGAGCGCCTGATCGCCGTGGCTCTGCTCATCAACTCTCCCGGCGGTGCGCCCACGCAGAGCGCTCTCATCGCCGAGCGCATCCGGGAGCTCGCCACCAAGAAGCACGTGCCGGTGCTCGCGTTCTGCGAGGACGTGGCGGCGTCCGGCGGCTACTGGCTGGCGTGCGCGGCCGACGAGATCTACGCGCACGGCACGAGCCTCGTCGGTTCCATCGGTGTCGTGAGCGCCGGGTTCGGGCTCAACGGGCTGCTGGACAAGGCGGGCGTCGAGCGCCGCGTCTACACCGCCGGCGAGAACAAGGTGCGGCTCGACCCGTTCCAGGCGGAGAAGCCCGAGGACGTCGAGTGGCTCAAGGGGCTGCACGCCGATCTGCACGAGCAGTTCAAGGCGTGGGTCACCGAACGCCGCGGTGCCAAGCTCAAGACCGAGGAAGACCTCTTCAGCGGGGAGATCTGGACCGGCAGCAAGGCCCAGCAGCTCGGCCTGGTCGACGGCATCGGGACGATCCGGAGCGTCATCGCCAAGCGCTTCCCGGACGCCGAGCTCACGATCGCGGAGCCGCGCAAGCCCTTGCTGGCCAAGCTCGGGCTGACCGGCGCGTCCACCCGATCGGGCGATCTCGTGACGCAGGTGCTCGCCAGTGTCGAGGAACGTGCTCGCTGGTCCCGATTCGGGCTCTGAGCATCAGTTCGGTTTCACAGGGCGTGTCGCCGCCTACCCCGGCGTAGACATGACCGCACATTGGTGGGCAAGATGCCCGACACAGTGAGTACCCATGACAACACCGGTCTCCTCGTCCTCGCAGTCGATGACGAGGCCCCTGGGCTGAGCGAGATCAAGTTCCTGCTCGAGAGCAGTCCCCACATCAGGCGCGTCCTCACGGCCTTCGACGCCGCCGAGGCCCTGCGCATCCTGAGGGGTGACTACGAGCAGGAGGTCATGGCGCGGACCAAGGCCGGCCTGCCGCCGGTCGACGCGGTGTTCGCGGACATCAACATGCCTGGACTGTCCGGAATGGACCTCGCACGGGTGCTCAGTGCGTTCCGGTACCCGCCCGCGCTCGTCTTCGTGACGGGTGTCGAGGAACGCGACGCGCTCGTCACGGCGTTCGACGTCGGCGCGCTCGACTTCATCAACAAGCCGATCAACGAGGAGCGCGTCCTCAAGGCGATCTCGCGGGTCGCCGACCGGGTCGGACGCACGGCGGCGCCGACGGCCCAGACGGGCCCGGCCGCGCAGAACCCCGCCGAACCGACCGACGACGAGGTCATCCCCGTCGAGCTCGGCGGCACGATCAAGCTCGTGCCGCGCGCGACCGTGCGGTACGTCGAGGCGCAGGGCGACTACGCCCGCCTCCACACGCAGGACGGCAGCCACCTCGTCCGCATCCCGCTCGCGCAGCTCGAGGAGCGGTGGGCGAACGCGGGCTTCGTGCGCATCCACCGCTCGTACCTGGTGGCGTTGCCGCTGGTCAGCGAGTTGCGCATGACGGCGAACGGATACGCGGTCGTCATCGGCACCGGTGAGGGTGCCAAGGAGCTCCCGGTCAGCCGCCGGCACACCAAGGAGCTCAAGGAACGGATCGTGCGACCGCCGAAGAGCGGCTGGTGAGCAGGCACGACGCGGGGAAACCCGAACAGCCCGCCCGGGAGGCCTGGCTCGGTGAGCAGGGCAGCAGGCCGCGCCGCCGCAGGGTCGTGCTCGCGGACTCCACGAAGAAGAGCGGCAAGGCGTTACGAACGATCATCGAGCTGGAGGAGCAGACCAGCGTCGGTGAGAAGCTGGTCCGCGACCTCATCCGGCAGCAGCTCAAGTCCGCGTTCGGGCTCGCGTTCGCGGTGCTGATCGGCATGTGCCTGTTGCCGATCACCTTCTACCTGGTCCCGTCGATCGGGGATCTGGAGATCCTCGGCATCCCCGTCCCGTGGCTCGTGCTCGGTCTCGCCCCCTTCCCGATCCTCTACGGCGTCGGGTGGGTCTTCCGCAGGCAGGCCGAACGGCACGAACGCGACTTCGTGAACATGGTCGACCGCTGACGTGAACGCTGACATCTGGAGCCTCAGCGCGATCGCCGTCGTTGCGGCGGTGACGTTCCTGCTCGGCTACGTCGGGTCGCGCAAGGCGAACACCACCCCGGACTTCCTGGTGGCGCGCCGCGCGATCCCCGCGACCCGCAACGCCGCCGCGATCTCCGGCGAGTACCTGTCCGCGGCGTCGTTCCTCGGCGTCGCAGGGCTCGTGCTCAAGGACGGCGTCGACGCGCTCTGGTACCCGATCGGCTTCACGGCCGGCTACCTCGCGCTGCTGCTGTTCGTCGCCGCGCCCCTGCGGCGATCAGGCGCCTACACGCTGCCCGACTTCGCCGAGGCCCGGCTCGGATCGGCGAACGTGCGGCACTTCAGCACGTTCTTCGTGGTGTGCATCGGCGTGCTCTACCTGGTGCCGCAGCTGCAGTCCGCAGGCCTGACGCTGACCACGATCACCGGCCTGCCCGCGTGGTTCGGCGGCCTGGTCGTGACGGTCATCGTCGTGGTCAACGTGCTCGGCGGCGGCATGCGCGCGATCACGCTCGTGCAGGCGTTCCAGTACTGGGGCAAGCTCTTCGCGATCGCCGCTCCCACGTTCGTGCTGTTCGTGGTGTTCCTGGCCTCCCCGGACCGCGGCACGCAGCCGATCAGCGACGACGGCGTGGTCAAGTTCCCCAAGGCCGAGACGGTCACCATCGCCGAGCAGGTCGTGAAGGTGCGCGTCGACGAGCCGCTGACGTTGAAGGTGCGCGGCCAGATCGACGGCAGGGACGCGAACGGGGCGGTGTTCTGGGGCCGCGGCCTCTACGAGCTGAGCCCCGGGACGACGCTGGAGTTCACCGCGGGCAGCCCGGTGCCGGTCATCGAGGGCTCGCCGACCAGCAACTTCGACTGGACGCGACCGCAGACCGGTGGCATCTCCGAGCTGATCAGGACGTACTCGCTGATCTTCGCGACGTTCCTCGGCACGATGGGACTGCCGCACGTCCTGGTCCGCTTCTACACCAACCCCGACGGCAAGGCGGCCCGTCGCACCGCGCTGCACGTGCTCTACCTGCTGGGCCTGTTCTACATCTTCCCGACGGTGCTGGGCGTGCTGTCGCGGCTCTTCCTGCCGCAGTTGCTGGTGAACGGCAAGACCGACGCGGCGGTGCTGATGCTGCCCGAGACGATGCTGCCGAACCTAGGTGGCCAGATCGTCGGCGCGATCGTCGCGGCGGGTGCTTTCGCGGCGTTCCTGTCGACCTCCTCCGGCCTCGTGGTGTCGGTCGCCGGAGTCGTCTCGACGGACATCCTGCCGGGCAAGGTTCGTGACTTCCGGTGGGCGACCGTGTTCACGGGAGCCGTCGCGATCGGTCTCGCGCTGCTGCTTCCGCGCTCGGACGCGTCACTGACCGTGGCGATGTCGTTCGCGTTGGCGGCCTCCACGTTCTGCCCGCTTCTCGTCCTCGGCATCTGGTGGAGGGGACTCACCTGGGTAGGTGCCGTCTGCGGCCTCGTGGTCGGTGGCGGCATGGTCATCGCCGCGCAGGTCGTCAGCGTCGTCAGCTCCTACACCGGCCGCTGGGCGCCCGCGTTCATCACGCAACCTGCGCTGATCACGGTCCCGGTCGCGTTCATCGTCATGATCGTGGTCAGCAAGGCGACCCGCAGACGGGTGCCCGCGGACGTCAGCCAGATCCTGCTGAGGCTGCACGCGCCGGACCCGCTGGGCTTCATCCAGGACCGGTCCATCGCCCGCTTCGGGACCGCCGAGGAGAAGGCCCGGCTGGCGGAGGAGAAGCGCAGGGGAGCTGGGCGAACACGGTAAGTAGCCACCGTTTCAAATGGGTGAAAATTGGTCACTCGAATCGGTGAACGGTGAACTAGGTCACGCTGAGTGCTGTTCGTCTACGCATACTGACCGTTCGTCGCATCACCCGACTGCTGAGCGCAACGGCACGAACGGGGTCTTACCTGAGTGACTCAAGTCTCCATACGGTTCCTGACCAAGAACAGGACCGCACCTGGAGGCATTACGTGCACGTCACGTTGCTGACACCTACGACGAGTACCGCGAGGAGGGGACTGTGAGCAGCGTTGAGCACACCCCGTCTGAGTCGGCCCCAGACGCACAGAAGTGGGCCGACGTCCAAGCGAGCGCTGACTTCACCGAGCTGAAGCAACGGCTGCGCAAGTTCGTCTTCCCCGTCTCCGGACTGTTCCTCGCCTGGTACCTGCTGTACGTGCTGCTCGCGGACTACGCGCACGGCTTCATGTCCACCAAGGTGTTCGGCAACATCAACGTCGGGCTCATCTTCGGCCTGCTGCAGTTCGTGTCGACGTTCGTCATCACGACGCTGTACGTGCGGCACGCGAACAAGAACCTCGACCCGCTGGCGGAGAAGCTCCGCAACGAGATCGAGGGAGACGGCAAGTGAACGAGTCCAGCCCGATCCTCAACATGAGCATCTTCGGTGTCTTCGTCCTGATCACGCTGTTCGTGGTCATCCGGGCGAGCCGCAACACCAAGACCGCCGCCGACTACCTCGCAGCCGGGCGCGCCTTCACCGGCCCGCAGAACGGCATCGCGATCGCCGGTGACTACCTGTCGGCCGCGTCGTTCCTCGGTATCGCGGGCGCCATCGCCCTCAACGGCTACGACGGCTTCCTGTACTCGATCGGCTTCCTGGTGGCGTGGCTCGTCGCGCTGCTGCTGGTCGCCGAGCTGCTGCGGAACACCGGTAAGTACACGATGGGCGACGTGCTCAGCTTCCGGATGCGCCAGCGTCCGGTTCGCGCGGCCGCCGCCACGTCCACGATGGCGGTCTCGTTCTTCTACCTGCTGGCCCAGATGGCCGGTGCCGGTGGTCTCGTCGCCCTGTTGCTCGGCTACACGGACTCGTTCCGCCAGTCGATCGTGATCGCGATCGTCGGCGCCCTGATGATCGCCTACGTCCTCATCGGCGGCATGAAGGGCACCACCTGGGTGCAGATCATCAAGGCAGTCCTGCTGATCGTCGGCGCCGGTGTCATGACTCTCTGGGTGCTCGCCAAGTACGGCTTCAACCTGTCCTCGTTGCTCGGTGCCGCAGTCGACGCCGCGCCCAAGGCAGGCGAGAAGCTGCTCGGCCCCGGTCTGCAGTACGGCAAGACCGGCCTCACGCAGCTGGACTTCCTGTCGCTGGCCCTCGCGCTGGTGCTCGGCACCGCCGGTCTGCCCCACATCCTGATGCGCTTCTACACCGTGCCGACGGCGAAGGAAGCCCGTCGCTCGGTCGTGTGGGCGATCTGGCTGATCGGCATCTTCTACCTGTTCACGCTCGTCCTGGGTTACGGCGCCGGTGCGCTCGTCGGTCCGGACGCGATCAGCAAGGCGCCTGGTGCCGCCAACTCGGCCGCCCCGCTGCTCGCGCTGGAGCTCGGTGGCCCGATCCTGCTCGGCCTGATCGCGGCGGTCGCGTTCGCGACGATCCTCGCGGTCGTGGCCGGTCTGACCATCACGGCATCCGCGTCGTTCGCCCACGACATCTACGCGAACATCATCAAGAAGGGCAACGGCGGTGACGACAAGACGGACGAGGTGAAGGTCGCCCGCATCACCGCGGTCGTCATCGGCATCGTGTCGATCGGCGGCGGCATCCTGGCCAACGGTCAGAACGTCGCGTTCCTCGTGGCACTGGCCTTCGCGGTCGCGGCCTCGGCGAACCTGCCGACGATCCTGTACTCGTTGTTCTGGAAGCGGTTCAACACCTCGGGTGCGCTGTGGAGCATCTACGGCGGCCTCGCGGTGACGATCACCCTGATCATCTTCTCGCCGGTCGTGTCCGGTAAGCCGGTCAACCCGGCGACGGGCAAGAGCCCCTCGATGATCCAGGGCGTCGACTTCCACTTCTTCCCGCTGGACAACCCCGGCCTCGTCTCGATCCCGGTCGCGTTCCTGCTCGGCTACATCGGCACGATCCTCTCGAAGGACAAGGGCGACCCCGCCAAGCAGGCCGAGATGGAGGTCCGCTCCCTCACCGGTGCGGGCGCCGAGAAGGCCATCGCGCACTAGAAGGTGCACTGGAGAACGGGCCGTCCTTCACGGGGGCGGCCCGTTTTTCGTGTGTGCAACCCTGCCGGGGCTGCCCGCGTATTGACTGCGAACGCGGCAGACAGCTTGGGGGACCGGAGTGCGACGAGACGAGGAGTTCTCGGAGTTCTTCACAAGCAGATTCGACTGGGCTCGGCGCACGGCGTACGCGTTGTGCGGCGACTGGTCGGAGGCGGAAGAACTCGCGCAGAACGCCTTCGTGAAGGCGTATGCGAAATGGCCGAGCATCAGGCGCGAAACGGCGGAGGGGTACGTCCGCACCATCGTGACGCGCCTGTTCCTCGACAGCAGGCGGCGCGGCCGTGGCCGCGAACACCCGGTCGCCGACCTGCCCGACCACGGCGTCAGCGGTGGCTTCTCCGATCCCGACGCCAAGCTCAACGCCGCGTTGCAGCAGGTGGGCCCCAAGCAGCGGGCCGCGCTCGTGCTGCGGTTCGTGCACGACCTGTCCATCGAACAGACGGCGGCAGAGCTCGGCTGTTCGGTGGGCAACGTCAAAAGTCAGACAGCCAGGGGTTTGGCGGCGCTCCGCGAGGCGTACGGCGAACCGGTCAACTCGGAGAGTGCCTGATGAACATCGAAGACGAGCTGCGCGGAGCTCTCGACGTCGCCGCGCCCCCTCCCACGACCACGCTCGACGTGGTGATGAGGCGCGGCCGGCGCCGGGTGTTCGCCCAGCGCGCCGGAGCGGTGCTCGGCGTGGTCGCGGTGGTGGCCGGCATCGGGTTCGGCGCCACCACGCTGAACCAGGCCGCGCCGACACCCCAGCAGGCAGACCGGCCGGACGCCGGGCCTGCCACCGTGGAGCACGCGGTGGGATGGCCACGGGTCAACACGCCACCGCAGACGCCGTACGGGACGTACACGCCCGCGGCGACCGCACCGCCTCCTGCCGGACGTCCGATCCTCTCGATGCCGCAGTGCAACATCGGGGACCGGAAGCGGGCGATGAAGGTGCCGACCGGTGCGGTGAAGCCGAACGACGAGTTCGTCCAGAAGTGGGTCGGCACGGTGCGCCAGCAGTTGCCCGAGGTGCGGGTCAGCGACCTCCTGCCGAGGCTCGAAAGGTCGCCGTGGAAGGAGTCCGGGGTCGATCTGACCGACGCCGGCGGCACCGGCAGCGTCTGGCTCACCCTCGGCAGGTTCGCGGGTACGCCGCTTGAGTACGCCGACGACAACCTCTGGACCAGCGGTGACTGCGAGCCGCCCTACCGGACCACGTTGCCGGACGGCACGATCATCCAGCTGCACAGCGTGCGCGCGGCCGAGCCGTTCCAGACGCTGCTGCAGGTGATGGAGGTATTCCGGCCGGACGGTCTGCTGCTGCACCTGCAACTCGCGAACTACGGGAGCAAGGACATGCGTCCCGCGGCGCAGGAGGGCTATTGGGAGCGCTCCGGTCCCGGCCGGGCGAACCTGCCGCTGTCCGAAGAGCAGTTCTCGAGGCTCGGGCCCGCCATCGCGGGGGTGGCCTGAGGGTGTGCCGTGCCGGAGGCTCACGAGAGTGCAACCTCCGGCATGGCAACATCTAGGGCGTGACTGTTCCAAGCGTGGAGATCGCCGACGTGCCGGCGCAGCTGCCCGAGGGCGCCGTCCTGCTGGACGTGCGTGAGCAGGACGAGTGGGACGCCGGCCACGCACCCGGCGCGCTGCACGTCCCCATGAGCGAGATCGGCGCCCGGCTCGAAGAGGTGCCGAACGACGTGCAGCTCTACGTCGTGTGCCGTGCCGGTGGCAGGTCCGCCCGCGTGACCCAGTACCTCAACCAGACCGGCTGGGAGGCCGTCAACGTCGAGGGCGGCATGCAGCACTGGGAGGCCGCCGGTCGTCCGCTCGAGGGCGGCACCGACGGCGCGGAACCCCAGGTCATCTGACCGTGCAGCCGCTGCAGCCGATGCGCGTGGACTGGGTGGCGACCCCGCCACCCGGTGCGTACCCGCAGCCGCAGTCACGCGCGCAGCGGCTGAGCTACGGCGGTCCGCCGAACTACCCGGTCCCGCCGCGCTGGGGCTTCCCGCTGCTCGCGTGGCGCTGGCCCACGGCCGTGCCCGGCACGGTCGAGCAGGCCGACTCGGTCGACAGCGTGCGCCGCCTGGGCCGCACCGCGCAGAACTCGCTGTGGCTGCTCGCCGCCGTCGCCGTGTGGGGCGCGGCCTCCGAGATCTGGCGCTACGTGCTGGTCTCGCTGAGCCGGTTCGGCGCGTTGTCCGCGGGCGTCGTGAGCACCTCGGACGCCATGGTGGTGTCCTCCTCCGCGATCACGATCACCGGCTGCTTCCTGTCGCTGGTCCTCGGCCTGCTGTGGCTGCGGCGCGCGCGGAACGTGGCCGCGTCGCTCGTCGGTTACGGCCCCTCGCGGTCGGACAGCGACGTGCTGATCGGCCTGGTCGTCCCCGGCGTCAACCTCGTCGTGCCCGGCTCGGTGCTCGCCGAGCTCGAACACGCCGTGGCCCGCAGGCCCGCGGGCGAACGCCCCCACCCGTCGAAGCTCCTGCGCTGGTGGTGGGGTCTCTGGGCGGGCTCGGGCCTGACCGTCGTGCTCGTGGTCGCGTGGTCGTTCCGCTCCAGCACCCAGGCCCTCGCGGACGGTGTGCTGCTGCACGCGTTCGCCGACCTGCTGCTCGTCGCGGTCGCGGTGACGTCGGCACTGGTCGTCCGCCGCATCACCACCCTGCTGCTGCCGGTGGACTCCACGTCCGTCCGGCTGATGCGCGTGGTCGAGGTCAAGGACGCCCCCGCACCCCCGCTGCGCGCGGTCCGCGCGTCGGGCTCGCCCCGCTGATCTGTTCAGGCGACGTTCGTCCCGCCGGACCTTCCGGCGTTCCCGGCCGAGTGCCAGGTTGGACGGATGCGGACACTCATCGGGGCTCTGGTGATCGCACTGGTCACCCCAGGCGTCGCCCAGGCACACCACCAC
Source organism: Lentzea pudingi (assembly GCF_014646255.1). GTDB lineage: Bacteria > Actinomycetota > Actinomycetes > Mycobacteriales > Pseudonocardiaceae > Lentzea > Lentzea pudingi. The sequence goes on along the minus strand of NZ_BMNC01000005.1, from coordinate 560,446 downwards.
CGCGACTTCGACCTCCAGGCACACCGGGGCGGCATCGGCCTCACCGTCGAGAGCACGCTCAAGGCGTTCGGCAAGGCGCTCGAACTCGGCGTGACGACCCTGGAGCTGGACCTCCAGATCACGCGCGACGGCCGTGAGGTCATCACCCACGACCGCAAGACCAACCCGGCGAAGTGCCTCGACACCGCGCCAGCCTTCCCCGGCGACCCGGAGTTCCCCTACGCCGGCAAGTACGTGAAGGACCTGACGTTCGCGCAGGTGCGGACCTTGGACTGCGGCAGCACCCGCTGGTCGCAGTACCCGGACCAGGAACTCTCGCCGGGCGCCCGCATGCCCACCCTGGCCGAGCTCTTCGACCTGGCGCGCAGGCACCGCGCGTGGGGCATCCGCTTCAACATCGAGACCAAGGTCGAGGCCGCGGCCCCGCACGAGACCGCGCCACGCGAGCAGTTCGTGCAGCGCGCGGTCCAGGAGATCCGCCGCTCGGGCTTCCAGCGCAACGTCACCGTCCAGTCCTTCGACTGGGGCACGCTGATGCGCCTGCGCCAGGTCGAGCCGCGCATCCCGCTGGTGGCGCTGACCCAGCCGGAGATGCTGCGGCCCGGCTCGCCGTGGACGGGCGGCCTCGAGCTCGCCGACTTCGGCGGCAGCGTCGCGAAGATGGCGAAGTCCTTCGGCGCCAAGGCTTTGTCACCGGTGCACGGCAACCCGCAGGGCGGCAAGGTCGGCGACCCGGGCTACGTGCCGTTCACGACTCGGGCGCTCGTGCAGGACGCCCACCGGCACGGGCTGAGGGTGGTCCCGTGGACCACCAACGACCCGGCCACCATGCACAAGCTGATCGACGACGGCGTGGACGGCATCATCACCGACTACCCGGACCGGCTGCGGAAGGTGCTGAAGGAGCGCGGTTTCAAGCTCCCGAAGCGGTATCCGTCGCGTTAGCCGTCCGCAAGCGGCAGCGAGTGCAGGCCGCGGATCACGAACTCCGCCCGCCGGTTCGGTTCCTCGGCCAGCACCGCGCCGGGAAGCTTGCGGTGCAACGAGGACAGCGCCGCCTCCACCTCGATGCGCGCGAGCGGCGCGCCCAGGCAGTAGTGGATGCCCATGCCGAAGCCGAGGTGCTGGTTCTTCTCGCGGCCGACGTCGAGGACGTCCGGGTTCTCGAAGACCAGCGGGTCGCGGGCGGCGGCGCCGAGCAGGGCGGCGATCTTCTCGCCGGGTTCGATGACGTGGCCGGCGATCTCCACGCGTTCGGTGGCGGTGCGTTCGAAGAGCTGCAACGGCGAGTCGTAGCGGATGAGTTCCTCTACGGCGGTGGGCATGATCTCGGGGGAGAGGCGTTCCCACTGCGAGCGGTGCTGCATCAGGGCGTAGACGCCGTTGCCGATGACGTTGACCGTGGCCTCGTGGCCCGCCATCAGCAACAGGACTGCCGTGGCGACGAGTTCGTCCTCGGTGAGTCTGGCGCCGTCGGTGTCCGTGACGGCGACCAGGTCGGAGACGAGGTCGGAGCCGGGGGTCTTGCGGCGCAACGCGATCAGTTCGCGCAGGTAGGCGACGAACTCGGTGGCGGCGCGTTCGGCCGCGTTCTGCTGGTCGGCGGGCAGGCCGTACTCGTACATCTTCACGATGGCGTTCGACCACGGCTGGAGCAGGTAGCGGTCGCTCTGGGGCACGCCGAGCAGTTCCGCGATCACCTCGACCGGCAGCGGCGCGGCGACGTGGGCGAGCAGGTCCGCCTGGCCCTGGTCGGAGATCTTGGCGACGAGCTCGTCGACGAGCCTGTCGGCCAGGTCGGCGACCCACGGGCGCAGGCGCTCGACGTGGCCGCGGCCGAACGCGGCGGCGACCAGGCGGCGCAGGCGGGTGTGCGTGGGCGGCTCGTTCTCGAGCAGCGAGTTGCGGTGCAGGAGGTTGAAGGACATGAACTGCTCGACCGGCTTCACGTCCGACCAGATCCGGCCCAGCGAGCGGTGCCGCAGGACGGCGGAGCAGGCGGCGTGCGAGACGGCGACGGCGACGCCCATCTGTTCGTGGTGATGCACCTCACCGGCTTCGCGCAGGGTGGCGAAGGCCGGGTACGGGTCGGCGATGAACGCGGGATCTCGCTGGTCGAACGTCACAAGGCGGGACGGTAAGTCGCGATCGGCGTTTCGTCCACGCCCATTTGATTGATGACTCAAATTGTTGCGCAGACACTATTGTCCGGGGTTGTGCAGCTACCCTCCGTCGTCGCGCACCGAGGCGCGTCCACCGACCGTCCCGAGCACACCATCGGGGCCTACGAACTCGCCCTGAAAGAGGGAGCGGACGGCCTCGAGTGCGATGTCCGCCTGTCGCGTGATGGCCAGCTCGTGTGTGTGCACGACCGCACGCTCGCCCGTACGTCGAACGGCCGTGGCACGGTCAGCGCGCTCACGCTCGAAGAGCTGAGGACGTTCGACTACGGCAGCTGGCACGGCCACGGTCAGCCCGCCGGGTTGCTCGTGCTCGACGAGCTGCTGGAGCTGGTGAAGGGCACGGACGTGGAGCTCTTCGTCGAGACCAAGCACCCGGTCCGGTACCGCAACGAGGTCGAGCGCAAGCTCGCCGAGGCGTTGAGGAAGCACGGCCTGACGTCGCAGATCGTCATGATGTCGTTCTCGCCGACGGCGGTGAAGGCGTTCCGCGAGCACGCGCCGGACATCCGCACGGTGCTGCTGCTCGACCGCCTCGGTCGCTACCGGAGCGGCGCGCTGCCGTCGTTCGCCGACTACACCGGGCCGGGCGTGCACCTGTTGCGCAACGACCCCGGCTACGTCGATCGGGCAAGGCGCGCCGGTCACGAGACCTACGTGTGGACGGTGGACAGCACCGAGGACATCGCGTTGTGCCGTGACCTGGGGGTCCGCTACCTCGCGACGAACGCCCCGGCGAACACGCGCCGCCTGCTGACGGCTAACTTGGCGACCTAGAAGAAGCCTGAGCACGAGGAGGGCCAAGGTGGCCAAGCGGACCGCGGTCAAGGACGCACCGAAGGACGGGATCAACCCGAAGCAGCCCTGCCCGTGCGGGTCCGGCAAGCGCTACAAGGCCTGCCACGGCGCGCCCGGCGGCGCGACGGACGTGATCGTGTCCCGGCCGTTCGAGGGCCTCGCCGCCGAGTGCGAGCTCATCGCGCTGCGCGAGTTCGTGCCGTCGGCGGTCGTGAAGCTGCCGGTCAAGGACGGCCGCGAGGTCACGCTCGCCACCGTGCTGCCGATGGCCGCCGCCGGTCTGATCCGCGGCGACGACGTGCCGTTCGTCGGCCTGCAGGTGCAGACGCGCTCCGGCGACATCAGCCGCGACCTGGCGCGGGCGCTGCAGTGGGCGCAGCAGGCGAAGACCGGTGACGTGCTGCCCGTCGTGGGCCCGGACGCCGGCGAGAACCCCGGCCGTCTGCAGGACCTGATCGACGCCGATGCCGACATCACCCCCGTGCTGCACACCGACTTCATCTGGTGGATGCCGGAGGGCACCGAGCCGACCGGTGACGTGGCGCTGTCCCTGGAGCGCGCGAACGCGGCCATCCTGCCGACCGAGCGCCTCGACGCCCCCGGCGTGAAGGCCGCCTACTGGGTCGACGCGGGCGACAAGGCGCACCTGCGCTGGGTCCGCCCGGAGCCCGAGGAGAAGTTGCTGTCCGCGATGGCCCGCCTGGCCGCCCGCGGTGAGCTCGACCTCGGCGAGGGCTCGCGCTACGCCGGTTCGTTCCGCGCGCACGGCCTGCTCGTCCCGGTCTGGGACCTCGACCGCGAGATGCACGCCCGCGAGTGGGCAGAGCCGGCCGAGGCGCTGGGCAAGCGCCTGCTGGAGGCCCTGGCCTCCGACGAGCAGCTGTCCGACGCAGAGCGCCGCGCCCGCGAGGGCCTGCGGGGCCGCCAGATCACCCTGCGCTAGTCCACAGGTTGTCCACACAGTTGTGCACAGGGAGTTGTGGATAAGTGCTGCTGCACATCATCACGAAGGCCGGCTGGGCCGCTGCCCAGTCGGCCGGTGCCGTCGCCCCCGCTGAGGGCGAGGAGTTCGTGCACTGCTCCGACCGGGGCGTCGTGCACGTGACCGCCGGCAAGTTCTTCCACGGACAGAGCGGGCTGTTGCTGCTGGTCGTCGACCCGAAGCTGCTCGACGTGCCGGTGCGCTGGGAGGCGGTGCCGGACTCACCGCTGTGGTTCCCCCACGTCTACGGCCCCATCCCGGTCGCCGCGGTGGCCGAGGTGCACGAGTTCCCCGTTCAGGCGGACGGTTCGTTCGTCCTCCCGCAGGCCGTCGCCGCTCCTTGAGCGCTGGTACCGGAACAGCCGAACTGCCTGCGCCCGTTGCCGTTCCGTGACTAAAGTGGCGGCAACCGCCCGTCGGACCCGCGCGTGAACACCCCGAGCCAGTTTGCTTCGGGGGAGGGGGCGTGCCGTGACGGCGGTGTTGCAGCTGGGATCAGCCGTCGAACACGGCGGGGGAAGAGCGGAAGCCGTGGGGGACTTCGCCGAGTTCGTGCGCGTCTCCATGCCCGGCCTCCTCCGCTACGGCCACGCGCTGACCGGGAACCCGCACGACTCCGCCGACCTGGTGCAGACGGTGCTGGAGAAGGTCGGTTCGCGCTGGGTCGCCGTGCAGCGCAAGGGTGACGACCCGCTCGCGTACGTCCGCCGGGCGATGGCCAACGCGCACATCAGCATCTGGCGCCGGCGACGTCGTGAGAACCTCGTGGCGGACATCCCGGACAGCGGAGCCGTGGCTCCGGAGCTGAGCAGACTGGAGAACGAACCGCTCTGGCAGGCTCTGCGCTCGCTGCCACCGCGGCAGCGAGCGGTGATCGTGCTCCGCTACTACGAGAACCTCTCCGAGGCCGAGATCGCACACGCGCTCGGGATCTCGTGCGGCACGGTGAAGAGCCAGAGCAGCAAGGCGATGGCGAGCCTTCGAACACGACTGGGAAAGGACTGACCGGTGGACGACCTGGATGATGATCTGCGCAGGCTCTTCAGCGACGATCGGCTGGACGTCCACTCCACGTCGGTCTCGACCGAACTGGTGGTCCGCGGTGCGGCTCGGCGCCGACATCGGCGAGCCGCCGTCGCCGGTACCTTCGCCCTGGTCGCCGTGGTCGGTGCCGGCATCGGGGTGAGCCGGTTCGAGATGCCCGCACCGGACAGCACGGTCGGCGCCCTCCTGACGACTGCCGTCTCGGTCACCACGACACCTCCTCCGCCGCCGTCGACCAGCACGGTCATCTCGACCGCGACGGTCACGGTGGGGCAACCGCCGAACTCCAACGGCGGCAACACCGGCAAACCCGATCCCGGCGGCACGAGCAGGTCGAGTTCGAAGACGTCGACGCCGCCCACACCGGAGTCGCAGCCGGGCCGGTACGGAACGCTGTCGCTGGGGATGTCCGAGGCCGACGCGCTGGCTACAGGCTCGCTGGTCGAACCGAGCAGCCCGGCCGATCCGGACAACAGGTGCAAGGCCTACGCGACGAAGTCGGTGCCCGACGCCAACGCCGTGATCGTCTCCCCGGCCAGGGGGATCGTGCGGATCACCATGCCGAACTACGCCAAGACACCCAAGAACGTCGGCGCGGGCTCCCAGGTGTCCGAGGTGAAAGCCGCCTACACGAATTCCATTCAGAGCGGTTCCTCGGTGACCGCGCAAATATCCGCATCGCCGCCGTGGTCGTACATCTTCGAAACCGACGGCGCGGTGGTGACGACCGTGTTCATGCGGCTGAATGCGAACGACTGCGCGACCGTCTGACAATTGCTGGTTCCCGCTGCTCCTGATGGCGCAGCGGGATTTTGGCGTGCGCTTTCGCGGGCTAGTCGCCGTGACCCCTTCGTGACTCTGACCTGCGCAACCTCCATTGCGGGGTGACGTCTTACTGGTTGTCCGAAAGGGCATAGGGGATGTCTGAGTCAACTGGGGGAATTGAAATGAAGAACTCGATCAAGATCGCATTCATCGCCGCGCTCGCCGTCGCGGGAATTGCCGCGTGCACTTCTTCGCCGGCGCCGGTGCGGAATGCCGCTCCCGCCACTTCCGGCTCCGCGTCGTCCACCGCGACGCCGCCGCCCGTCCAGGTGGTCACGGAGGTGGTGACCGCGACGGTGACCAACCCGCCGCAGGCCGTCGTGAAGGTGGACGACCGCCTCGGTTACGGCGGTCTCAAGCTCGGCATGTCGCTGGAGGAGGCGCGTGCCGCCGGCCTGACCGACCTGACCTGGAACAGCGCCGGCGAGAAGGACTGCGTCGCCGACGGCAAGGTCGCGATCTCCAGGAAGCACGGCGTCGAGCGGATCACGCTGCCCGCGGAGGCCAAGACCTCCAAGGGGATCGGCGTGGGCTCGACCTTCGCCGAGGTGAAGAGGGCCTACCCCAACGCCTCCGAGTACCGCGCCGGCTGGTCGGCGCAGGTGGCCGACAACGCCGTCTACGCGTTCGTGGGCGGCATCAAGCTCGTCCACTTCGCGGACACCGACCACGTCGTCCGCATCAAGTTGACCGCGACCACCGTCCAGTGCGCCATGGCCTTTCTCTGAGGCCTGACGGACTCTCGTGCCCGCCCCGCTGGGGGTGGGGCGGGCACGCTCGAAAAGATCTCGGCTCGCCATGTCGAGATCCGCGTTTCGGCTCCGTCCCCGTCGTGAAAGCGACCAGGATGGGTCGCGACCGCACCCGAGGGAGACACCCGAGATGGCGAAGTACCTGCTGCTCAAGCACTACCGCGGCGCCCCTGCCCCGGCCAACGACGTGCCGATGGACCAGTGGACGCCCGACGAGATCACCGCGCACATCCAGTACATGAACGACTTCGCGGAGAAGCTCAAGACCACCGGTGAGTTCGTCGACGGCCAGGCGCTGGAGCAGGAGGGCACCTGGGTCCGCTACGACGGGGAGGGGCGCCCGCCGGTCACCGACGGGCCGTTCGCGGAGACGAAGGACCTCATCGCGGGCTGGATGATCATCGACACCGACACCTACGAGCGCGCTCTCGAGCTGGCGGCGGAGTTGTCGGCGGCGCCGGGCAAGGACGGCAAGCCCATCCACGAGTGGCTGGAGATCCGTCCGCTCTACGGCAGCGCGCCGACGATCACGGAGTGACGGGTGGACGAGGCGCTGGTCAGGAGCCTCACGCCGGCCGTACTCGGCATCCTCGTCCGTCGCGGGGCCGACTTCGCGGCGGCCGAGGACGCCGTGCAGGACGCGCTGGTCGAGGCTGTCCGCGTGTGGCCGGTGGATCCGCCGCGGGACCCGAAGGGGTGGCTGGTCACGGCGGCCTGGCGCAAGTTCCTCGACGCCACGAGAGCGGAGACGGCCCGGCGCCGGCGTGAGGACCTCGTCGACGCCGAACCCGAGCAGGGGCCCGCGTCGGACGCCGACGACACGTTGCAGCTCTACTTCCTGTGCGCGCATCCGTCGCTCACGCCGTCGTCGGCCGTCGCACTCACGCTCCGGGCCGTCGGCGGGCTGACCACGCGGCAGATCGCGCAGGCCTACCTGGTGCCCGAGGCGACGATGGCCCAGCGCATCAGCCGGGCCAAGAAGACCATCGGAGATGTGCGGTTCGACCAACCCGGCGACGTCGCCACCGTGCTGCGCGTGCTCTACCTGGTCTTCAACGAGGGCTACTCGGGCGACGTCGACCTGGCCGCCGAGGCCATCCGGCTCACCCGGCTGCTCGCGGGCGGGATCGACCACCCCGAGGTCGCCGGGCTGCTCGCGCTGATGCTCCTGCACCACGCCCGCCGCGCGTCCCGGACGGACGGCGGCAGGCTGGTGCCGCTGGCCGAGCAGGACCGCGCGAAGTGGGACACGACGCTGATCGCCGAGGGCGTCGAGGTCCTGCAGGCGGCGCTCGCGCGCGACCGGCTGGGGGAGTTCCAGGCGCAGGCGGCGATCGCGGCGCTGCACGCGGACGCGCCCGCGGCCGAGGAGACCGACTGGGTGCAGATCGTGGAGTGGTACGACGAGCTCGCGAAGCTGACGGACAGTCCCGTCGTCCGGCTGAACCGGGCGGTCGCCGTGGGGGAGGCCGACGGACCGCGCGCGGGGCTGAAAGCGTTGGCGGAACTGGACGAATCCCTGCCCCGCTACTCCGCCGTGGCGGCATACCTCCACGAGCGCGACGGTGACCGGCGAACGGCCGCGAAGCTCTACGTCGAGGCGGCCGGGAAAGCGTCGAACCTCGCCGAGCGGGAATACCTCACCCGGCAGGCGGCTCGGCTCAACAACTGAAAGGACCGCCTGACCCGGAGGGGGCAGGCGGTCCTTTGTGATCAGGCACTCAATCGTGCGAAGAATAGATCAGAGCGCGCCGCCCGCAGCGGTCGGGGCGCCGGCGTCGGCACCCTCGTCGCCCACGCTTTCGCGGGTCAGGAACGTCTCCACGTAGAACATGTTGCCGTCCGCGCGGTCCATGATCGTGAGCAGCGTCTTCATCGAGGAGACCTCCTCGACCTGCTCCTTCAGGAACCACTGCATGAACTGCTCGCCGATGTAGTCGCTCTCCTCGCGAGCGGCCTTCGCGAGCGCGATGATCTGGGCGGTGACCTGCTGCTCCTGGGCCAGGGCCAGGGCGACGAGATCACGCGGGGACTTGAACTCGTTCAGCGGCACCTCGACGCCGGGAATTGCCACCGCGATGTCGTTGTCCATGAGGAACCGGACGATCATCATCGCGTGGTTGCGCTCTTCGAGAGCCTGCTTGTAGAAGTGCGACGCGAGGCGCGGGAGGTCCTCGTTGTCGAACCACACGGCGAGCGCGATGTACTGCTGCGAAGCGGAGAACTCGTTGCCGACCTGGGCGCGGAGCAGCTCGTGGAAGCTCGACTTTCCGGACAGGATCTTCTTCACGTTCGAGGCCATGAAGAGTACGTTAACCCAAAACGGTTGCAACTGCATTCCAGGAAAAGCTAACCTTTGTTTGGAAAGGCGAACCAAACAAAGGTTAGGCATTCCTAACGATCTACACCAATGGCGCGCGGTCAATCGGGCACGACATGCAACGGGGTCCGCCGCGGCCGGAACCGAGCTCCGAACCGGCGATCCGCAGCACCTCGACGCCCTGGTCCTCCAGGCGCGCGTTCGTCTCGACGTTGCGCTCGTACGCCACGACGAGACCAGGGGCCACGGCGAGCGTGTTGTTGCCGTCGTCCCACTGCTCGCGCTCGGCGGTGACGATGTCGAGGCCGGTGTCGATCACGCGCAGCCGTTCGATGCCCATCGCCTCGGCCGCCGCCTCCAGGAACGGCACGGGGCCGTCGACCCGCACGCCACCGTTGCCGTCGGCGCGCAGCGGGTAGGCCGTCAGCGTGTGGCGGATCGCCGGGTACATCACCACGGCGTCGCGGTCGACCATCGTGCAGACGGTGTCGAGGTGCATCGTGGCGCGTTCCTGCTCGATCGGCACCGCCAGCACCGTGTGTGCGAGGCCGTCGGCCAGCGCGGACCGTGCGAACGACTCCGCGCCCGCCGGGGTGGTGCGCTCGCCGACGCCGATGGCGATCACGCCGGGGGCGAGCAGCAGCACGTCGCCGCCCTCCAACGGGGCCGAGTGCGCGCCGTACGCACGGCCCGTGCGGCGGAACCGGGGGTGGTAGGCGTAGATCAGGTCGGTCAGCGTCGTTTCGCGGTCACGGGCGGGCAGCGCGAGGGAGGTGATGGCCACGCGGTCGCCGACCCACACCGACGAGTCGCGGGTGAAGAGCAGGTTCGGCAGCGGGTCGACGGCGAAGTCGATCGGCAGGTGCATCTTGCGCACCAGCGACGCGCCCTCGGCGGCCGGCAGCTCCTCGAACGTCATGCCGGTCATCAGCACCTGCGCGAGCTGCGGCGCCTCGAGCGACGTGAGGTGGCTGCGCAGCGCGTCGGCCAGGTCGATGCCGAGGCGGCGCTCGTTGACCGCGCTGTGGATGCCCGCGATGCGCGCGCGGTTGTCCTCCAGGGCCTGCACCAGCACGTCGGCCAGCAGCAGGACCTCGACACCGCGGGAGGTCAGCGTCGCGGCGAACGCGTCGTGCTCCTCCTGGGCGCGGCCCACCCACGGCACGCCGTCGAACAGCAGCTGGTCGTTGTTGCGCGGGGTGAGCCTCTTGAGCTCGTTGCCCGGCCGGTGCAGCAGCACCGTGCGCAAGGGGCCGACCTCGCTGTCCACGCGGGGCGCGGCGTCCGGAAGTGCTTCGGTCTCAGCGATCGTGTGCGCAGTCACCGATCGAGCGTAACCCCGAACAGCACAAATCGCCGCTTGTGAGCCATAAATCGCAACGAATCACGGGCAGAATCGAGCGCCACCCTCGAATCGTTAGGGCAACCAGCTCACTTTGCCGCGCAACATTGTGTAGCCCACGAACGCGACGACGTCCAGGATGGTGTGGGCGATCACCAACGGCCACAACCGTTTGGTCCGCTGCCAGTAGAACCCGAACACCAGGCCCATCACCACGTTGCCGACGAACCCGCCGAAGCCCTGGTAGAGGTGGTACGACCCGCGCAGCACGGCCGCCGCGACCAACGCCGTGTACTGCCGCCAGCCGAGCTGCTGCAACCGCGTGATCAGGTATCCGACGACGAGCACCTCCTCCGCCCACGCGTTGCCGGCCGCCGCGAGGATCAACGCCACGCTCATCCACCACTGGTTGTCCAAAGTGGACGGCTGGACGGCGAGGTTCAGCCCGAGCGCCCAGGCGGCGAAGTACAGGCCCAGCCCCGGGATGCCGATGACCGCGGCCAGCCCCAGGGCGCCCAGCGAGTCCGCGAGCTTGCGGGTGCCGTCGAGCCCGATGACGCGCAGCTTGATGCCCGTGCGCCACAACAGGTACAGCCCGATGCCGCCCCACGCGGCGAGCTGCAGCACACCCAGCAGCTGCGCCACGAGGTCCAGCAGGTCGGCGCGCGCCTGCGGGACGTTGATCGCGACGGACTGCTGGTTGAGCGGCGTCGGCTGCAGCAGGCTGTCGATCAGCCGCACGAGACTGCGCAGGCCGGACAGCCCGAGCGTCATGCTGAAGACGATCAGCAGTTCGAGCTGGTAACCGCGCTTCTCGGCGTCCGGGATCACCGCAGGTTCGATCACCCGCGTGACGCTACCTCTGCGAGAGGAACGGGCAGCCCATCAACCGCCGCAGCTCCGCGGCGAGTTCCTGGGGAGTGCTGACCGGCTGAGAGAACGCGATCCGCACGTCGTGGTCCTCGCACTCCGCCTCGACCCGCAGCCGCAGCCCGAACCGGTCGAGCCCGAGCGGCCGCACGTGGCCCGCCTGCAGCTCCTCCGGCAGGTGCCGCGCGAGCTGGCCGACGACGTCGCTGTGCGCGGACTCCAGGTGCCGCAACCAGTGGTCCTCGTTGCGGCAGAACGGGTCCGGCGCCGCGCTCGCGAACTGCTCCGGCCTGATCGACGACGTGCCCTCGGCGTCCGCGATCACCATCGACGCGGGCGTGAGCCGCAGCACCGAGGCGCCGTGACCCGCGTCGAGCAGCCGGTGGTCCGGGCGTACGTCGGCGACGGCGAGGACCTCCTCGCGCGCCTCCTCCCCGTCCAGCGCGGAGACCCAGCCGGTCAGCCAGAGCAGGCCGCGGACGGGTTCGCGCAGCTGCACGGGGGCCTGGTCGGCGATCTCCAGCATCGCCGTCACCTCGGCCCGAGGGGCCTGCCACAGCTGTGCCACCAGCGGGTGTTCGTCGGCGAGCAGCAGGATCGTGGTGCCGCACGGGTGCACGTGGTGGAACAACGGGCTGGTGCGGGATCCGGACTGAGGAAGCAGCGCGGCGGAACCGTGGCGAGCCGCGATCGTGCGGGCGCGCTCCGCGGCGTGCGGCGCCGGTGGGCGCTTGGTCTGGGTGTCGGTCACCACTCCACCTCCTCAAAGGTTAGGCAAGCCTAACTTAGCTTCGCTCGTCATGGGAAGCACCACCTGTACCTTGGACGGGTGGTCGTGCCCAACAAGCCGTCCACCGAGGTGGAGGCGCTCGACGATCGGTGGACCCGGCACTGCGTGGACCGGGCGAGCCGCCGCGCCCTCGTGTGGACGCTGCTCGCCGGCGCGGCCTTCGCGCTCCAGTTCGTTCTGGTACTGGTGTGGTCGTGGTCCTCACCGGTGGCGCTCGTTCTGCTCTTCTTCGCCGCGGCCGTGCTCTGGTGGGTGACACGAAAGAGTCCGGTGCGTTTACCGGAAGGTGAACCGTGGCATTTCGCTCATGTGCAGTGGGAAGGAGGGCGTCTGGTCGTGTTGTCGTCACCGCCTCTGTTGCTGACCTTGAGCGTCGGTCCTCTGCTGCGCGGACGGATCGCGCGTCATCGGCGTGTGTGGTTCGTGCCACCGGATTCCGCCGGCAACACCTTCGTCACGTTCCGAGGAGTACCGCGGTTGATCCCGGCACGCGTGCACAGATGATGATCATCGAGAACTGGAGCGACACCTGTCTCGCGCGGGCGGACCGGCGCGCGGTCGGGCACATCTTCTTCGCGCTGGCGGTCCTCGGCGTCGTGCTCTTCATCGGCTGGATCTGGCTCACCGTGCTGTCCGTGCCGGTGGTGCTGGAACTGGCCGCACCGGGGTTGCGGCACTTCCTCACGCGCCGCGGCACCCTCGAGCTGATCGAGCGGTTCCCGTGGCGTCCGGTGTCGGTGGCCTTCGTGGCGGGCCGGCGCATCGGGCGGCAGGCGTACCTGCGGGTCGAGGACTCGGAGAAGAACCTGCGGCTGCCCGAACTCCCCGAACGGGCGCGGGTTCTGGTGCGGCACACCGGGCGGATCTGGATCGCGGGTCCCGACGAGCGCGGGCGCGTCGTCGCGATGACGCGCGGGCTCGCGTTCCTCACGCGCGGCCGCGTGATCGACCGCTAGCGGCCGCCCGTCGCGATGCCTTCGGCTTCGGCCCACTGCGTGAGGTCGTCCTTGCGCAGCGCGGCCGCCAGCAGTTCGGGGAACTTGTCCGGCGTGCAGGCGAACGCGGGTGCGCCCAGTGCGTGCAGCTTCGCGGCCAGTTCGTGGTCGTACGCGGGTGTGCCGGAGTCGCTGAGCGCCAACAGGTTCACGACCGTGACGCCGCTCGCGACCAGTTCGCGGACCCGGCGCTGCAGCTCGGTCTCCGACCCGCCCTCGTAGAGGTCGCTGATGATCACGACGACCGTGTCGGTGGGCCTGCGAACCTGGGTCTGCGCGTAGGCGACCGCGCGGTTGATGTCCGTGCCGCCGCCGAGCTGGGCGCTGAACAGCAGGTCGACCGGGTCGCTGAGCTGGTCGGTCAGGTCGGCGACCTCGGTGTCGAACACGACGAGCTTCGTCGAGATCGACCGGATGCTCGCGAGCGCCGAACCCAGGACCGCCGCGTGCACCAGGGACTCCGCCATGGAACCGGACTGGTCGACGAGCAGGATGACGTCCCGCATCGCCGCGGACCGGCTGCGCCTGCGGTGCCCGATCAGGTCCTCGACGATCACGGTCTTGTGCTGTGGCTGGTAGTTCTTGAGGTTCGCGCGGATCGTCGTCGCCCAGTCGACGTCCTGCAGCTGCGGCCGGCGGGTGCGCTTCGACCGGTCGACGGCGCCGCGCACGGCCTCGACGAGCCGGTCCTGCAGCCGCTTCTCGATGTCCTCGACCACCTTGCGCACCACGGCCTTCGCGGTGTCGCGGGTGCGGGTGGGGATCGCGCGGGAGAGCTGCAGCAGGGTGCTGACGAGGTTCACGTCCGGCTCGACCGACTGGAGCAGTTCGGGTTCGAGCAGCAGCTGCTTCAGGCCGAGCTTCTCGACCGCGTCCCGTTGCATGACCTGCACGACGGACGTGGGGAAGTACTTGCGGACGTCGCCGAGCCAGCGGTGCAGCTGCGGGGAACTGGCGCCGAGGCCGGCACCGCGATCGCCGCCACCGCCGTAGAGACCCGTGAGCGCGCCATCACGCCGTTGGTCGTCCTCGCCGAGTTCGGACACGTCTTCCGCGCTCGGGCCCAGGAGCAACCGCCAGCGCCGTAGCCGCTCTTCGGTCATTTGAGCGCTGCCGCCACTTCTTCGGCCGCACGCACGACCTGAGGGCCGACGATGTCCGCGTCGAGCTTCTCCAGTGCCACGACGCCGACCGACGCCCTGAGGCCCGGCACGCCACGCACCGGTGCCGCCACGCCGTACGCGTTCGGCTGCAGCTCACCGGCCGAGACCACCCAGGCCTCGCCGGGCTGCGAGATGGCCTTGCCCGCCGCCCCGCGGTGCACCGGATGACGTGAGCCCACCCGGTACGCCACGTGGAAAGCGGTCCACGACGGTTCGACGACGGCGACGGCCTGGGCCTCGGTGCCGTCCGCGACCGTGAGGTGCGCGGTGGCGCCGACCTTCTCCGCGAGCTCGCGCAGAGCGGGGTTCGCCGCCATCCGCAGCTGGGGGAGGACGTTGGAGGCGAGGCGCAGCACGCCCAGGCCGAGCCTGACCTTCGAGCCCTCCCGGCGCACGAGACCGCGCGCCTGCAGCGGCACGAGAAGCCGGTACACGGCTGCCCTGGACGCGCCGATGGCGTTGGCGAGCTCCGAGATCGACGGTGCCTCGGACTCCGCCTCAGCGACCGCCTGGAGCAGCGCCAGACCCCTTTCCAGGGTCAGCGAGCTCTCCTTCGTCGCTCCGACCATCACGCACTCCGAACTGTTCCCACCACCTCGGCGAGACCGACCACGGAGCCCTTCTCACCGGGAGCCGTCGCGGTCAGCTTGACCGTGTCGCCGTCCTCCAGGAAAGACCTCGTGGAGCCGTCGTCGAGCTTGAACGGTTCCTTGCCACCCCAGCTGAGTTCGAGGAACGAGCCGCGCTCGTCCTTCTCCGGTCCCGAGACCGTGCCGGAGGCGAACAGATCACCTGGGCGCACGGTAGCCCCGTTCACCGTCATGTGCGCCAGCTGTTGCACAAAAGACCACGACATTTCCCGGAACGGAGGTCGCGCGACGATCGTGTCGTTGAGCTCGACGGTGATCGTGATGTCCAGGCCCCAGGGCTGGTCGCACGTCAGGTAGTCGTGCAGCTTGTTCGGCAGCGGCGGCGTCGGGACGCGTGCAACTGAGAACGCCTCGAGCGGCGTGATCCACGCGCCGATCGACGTGGCGAACGACTTGGCGAGGAACGGGCCGAGCGGCTGGTACTCCCACGCCTGGATGTCGCGCGCCGACCAGTCGTTGACCAGCGCGACGCCGAAGACGTGCTCGGCCGCCCTGCTCGTGGACACGTTGGCAGCCTTCGGGCCGCCGCAGACGAACCCGACCTCGGCCTCGATGTCGAGGCGTTCGGACGGGCCGAACTTGGGGCCCTCGCTGCCGCGCTTCTGGCCGTTCGGGCGGACGATCTCCGTGCCGGAGACGTACACCGTGCCCGCGCGGCCGTGGTAGCCGATCGGGAGGTGCGTCCAGTTCGGCGTGAGCGCGTCGCCGTCGGGCCGGAACATCCTGCCGACGTTCTCCGCGTGGTGCCTGCTGCTGTAGAAGTCCACGTAGTCGCCGACCGTGAACGGCAGCTTCGCCGTCTCGATGCCGACGAGCTCCGCGCCCTTGGGGGCCGAGCTCGACGTGACGATCTCCCTGAGCTTGGCGCGCAGCACGCTCCAGACCGGCCTCCCGGCGGCGAGCAGCGGGTCGAGCGAGTCCTCCTGGACGTACTCGCTGCACTTGCCCAGCGCGAGGCTCTTGAGGAGCAACGCGCGGTCGCCGACGCGGACGGCCACGCCCCCGTCGACGACGCCGTAGGGGAGGGTCTGCGGTCCGAACGGCTGGTCCCCGGTGAAGTTCGGGTCGCTGATCCAGCTCACAGCAGTCCAAGCCCCTCGAGGTCGGCGACAGGTTCGGCGAGCGAGCACGAGCCGTAGCTCGCGAACACACCGCGCACGGCGTGCGCGGCCTGGTCGCTGAGCGCCTTGGCCTCGGCGGTGAGAGCCTCGGCGTCGGTGCTCGCGAGCGCCTCGCGGACGTCGCGGCCGCTCAGGGACCGCGCGGTGGCCACGAGGAGGTTCAGGAATCCGTGGTGGGTGAAGCCCTGCTCGTCGGTGTAGCGGACGGCCTTGTGCAGGCCCGCCGTCGCCTTGAACGCGACGCCGCCACCGCTGACGACGGACAGGAAGTCACCGACCTCCTCGACGCTCGGGAAGTTCTCCTGGGAGAGACCGCCGCAGCGCAGCTTGGGCCAGCTGCCGTGCTCGATGACCCGGCGGACGCCGTCGAGCCACTCGGCACCGCCGCGGCGGGGTTCGACGACGCGGATGACGTCCTCGGGGACGAACTCCGACACGCGCTCGAGCCACACCTCGTCCACATCGGACGGTGCGGGCATCTCGACCATGCGCAGAGCCAGGAGCTCGCTTCTGCTCTCGACGATCGACACGGCCTTCGGCACGCCGCCGAGGCCGGTGTCGATCACGAGGCTGAGAGCGATCGGTTTGGCCGGCTTCACCTTGATGAGCTCGGTGATCAGCTCGGCGAGACGGGAGGCGGGACAGAGGAAGAGGCCCATGACGCCGGAGAAGTCACCGACGCGTCCGTCGAGGTGACCGCGCACCGCGTCGGGCATCGACGCGTTCCCCGGAGGGAACAGCGCGGCATCGTCCACAAGCCTCGCGAGCAGGGGCGGAGTACCGCGCGGACCGGGCGCACGGAGTTCGACAGCGCTTGACACGGCTGACACGCTAGCCGTGTACCGCCAACTGAACAAAGATGTCCGATAGTCGAACGCTTTGGAAGGACTCGGAGAGCACTCATGGCTTACTACCGCCAGGTGGGAGAGATCCCCCGAAAGCGCCACACCCAGTTCCGCAAACCGGACGGTGGCCTCTACGCGGAAGAGCTCATGGGGGTCGAGGGGTTCTCGGCCGATTCGGCCCTGCTCTACCACCGGTACCTGCCGACCGCGATCGTCAACGCGGAGGCGGTGAAGGACGAGCGCGGGACCGTCTCGCCGAACCTGCCGCTGAAGCCGCGGCACTTCAAGACCCAGGACCTGACCTGGGCTTCCGACGAGGTCGACGCGGTGACCGGGCGCCGGAAGCTGTTCGGGAACCCGGACGTGACCATCGGCTTCGTCGTTGCTTCTGCGCCATCTCCGCTGTACCGCAACGCTTTCGGTGACGAGCTGCTGTACGTGCAGTCCGGTTCGGGTGTCATCGAGACGATCTACGGGGCGTTGACGGTCGGCGACGGCGACTACGTCGTGATCCCGACCTCGTGCACCTACCGGGTCGTGCCGTCCTCGCCGATGTCGTTGCTGGTGCTGGAGGCGACCGGGCACGTCGGGCCGCCCCGTCGCTACCTCTCCAAGGCCGGGCAGTTCCTGGAGCACTCGCCGTACTGCGAGCGCGACATCCGGGGGCCCGAGGAGCCGTTGGTGGTGGAGGGCGAGGACGTCGACGTGCTCGTGCGGCACCGTGCGGGCCTCACGCGCTTCACCTACGCGAACCACCCGTTCGACGTCGTCGGCTGGGACGGGCACCTGTACCCGTGGGCGTTCAACATCCGCGACTTCGAGCCCATCACCGGCCGCGTGCACCAGCCGCCGCCCGTGCACCAGACGTTCGAGGGCCCGAACTTCGTCGTGTGCTCGTTCGTGCCGCGCAAGGTCGACTACCACCCGTTGTCCGTGCCGGTGCCGTACAACCACGCGAACGTCGACTCGGACGAGCTGATGTTCTACGTCGGCGGCAACTACGAGGCGCGCAAGGGCTCGGGCATCGGCATCGGCTCGCTGTCGCTGCACCCGTCCGGCTGCACGCACGGGCCGCAGCCGGGAGCGGTGGAGGCGTCCCTGGGCGTGGACTACTTCGACGAGACCGCGGTCATGGTGGACACGTTCCGCCCGCTGGAGCTGGGCGAGGCGGCGGAGGCCTCCGAGGACCCGGCGTACGCGTGGACGTGGGCCCGTCGCGGTCCGGCCTGATTTTCTGTCGGGGGTCCTCGCTACTTTGGTCTCGTGAGGACACGAGCCGTTCCGATGCGCTGGCAGGGCCTGGGCAAGGCCCTGCCGGTGCTGTGGGGCCTCTACACGGGCTCCGGCTCCCTTCCGTACCGCGTGTGCGTCGACCTGGCCGCCGGCTCGGCCAAGTGCACGTGCCCGTCCCGCAAGTTCCCCTGCAAGCACGCCATCAGCCTGCAGGAACTGGATCTCCCGGACGCCCTGCCGCCCGAGTGGGTGGAGGAGTGGACCGCCCGCCGCGCCGCCCGTGAGCTCGACTCGTCCCCCGAGGCGGTGGCCCGCCGCCTCCGTTCCCGGGAGAAGACGGCGGCGAACCGCGCCAACGCGATGTCGTCGGGCATCGAGGGCCTGCGCGACTGGCTGCTCGACGTGGCCTCCGCCGGCATCGCCTCCCTGCCGGGTCGCCCGGCCTCGTGGTGGCAGGCGTTCATCGCCCGCATGATCGACGCCCAGGTCCCCGGCGTGGCCGCCGCCGTCGCAGAGATCCAGGAGATCGTCGCCCGCTCGGGCCCGCGCTGGACCTCCGACGTGGCCGACCGCCTGGGCGGCCTGCACCTGCTGTGCTTCGTGCAGCCCAGGTCGCGTCTGGGCGTGACGATCCCGGAGGAGACCGTCCGCGCCACCCCGGGCATCACGGACCGCTGGGTGGCCCTGCTCCGCCTGGAAACCGACGACGGCCGAGTCCGCACGGTCCGCCAGTGGTGCTGGGGCCGCCAGACGTCCCGCTGGGTGGTCGCCATCCGCCACTCCGCGGTGGGAGCCCCGGTCCCGCTCCTGCCACACGGCCTGGAGTCCTCGGCCCTCGTCCACCCCTACCCGGCGTCGGACCGGGTGGCCCTGGGCGCCCTGGAGGGCTCGAAGCCCCCGGACCCGGTGCCCGCCCCGCCGTCGTGGCGCACGTCCCTGGCGTCCCTGGAACCGATGCTGACGGCCGATCCGTGGCAACGCCTGTTCCCCCTCGGCTGTGCCTCCGTCCGGCTGCACGGCGCCTCTCTGGTCGACGCCTCCGGCCACGGGCTGCCGGTCCGCGACGACACGGGCCTCGACATGGCGCTGGCGCTGACCGGTGGTGTCCCGTTCGACGCCTGGGGGCTGTGGGACGGCCACGCGCTGCGGCTGGGTGCCATCGCGGTGGACGGCACCCTGGAGGTGGTGGCATGACCGCCGCAGTCCGTCCCGCACCTTCCCGACCCCGCCGAACACTGTTCTTCGCCTGCCGCGGCACCTCGGGGGCGTCGCTTGCCGCCGGCCATCACCTCTCGGCAGCACAGCCCGCCGCCCGCCGCGGCGTCTCGGTCGAACCGCCTGCTGCCGGCCGTCGCCGCCCGGCAGCGCCGCCCACCATCCGCCGCCACCGCTCGGCCGCGCCACCCGCGGCTGATCGCCATCCCGCGCTCTTCGCCGTCCGCAGCTACGCCTCGGCGGCACTGCCTGGCGTTGGCCACGACACCGCCGTGCCGCTGCCCGCCTGCCGTCCCCCCTCGCCCCTCACCGTGCGCAGCCACCCCTCGGTGGCGCTGCCTTCCTCCAGCCGCGACACCGCCGTGCCGCCGTCCGCCCGCCGTCACCCCTCACCCGCACCACCCGCCACCCGCCACCACACCCCGGAACCCGCCCACCCCCTCCCCACCGCGGAGGTGCCGGCGTGAAGGCCGAGTGGTCCAGGACCGTCCAAGACCTCCTCATCGGCACCACGAGAGGCGGCGGCGACCCCGCCACCCTGCTGTCCGACTGCGCCACCCTCGGCGTGGCCGCGTTCGGCGCCACCCTGCCCCAAGAATCGGCAGCCGAGCCGCTGCCGCTCGCCCCACCCGAGTCCGCCACCCTCCCCAGACCCGCGGCCAAGGCGGTCCTGGAGGCGATCATGAGCCTCGACGACGAGGTCCTGCTCACCGAGTGGTGCGCCCTCGCGAAGGCCGGCGGCGTCGTGGCCGAGCACCGCATGCTTCCCGCCCTGCTCGCCCTCGGCACGGCCCGGCCGGGGTTGCGGGCGGCGGTCGTGGAGGTCCTCGGCACCCGAGGCCGCTGGCTCGCGAACACCCGGCCCGGCTGGTCCTGGGCGAGCGGTGCCACACCGCTGGTGGACGAGGTGCCGCTCGAGGAGATCCTCGACCTGCCCAGCGCCCAACGGGTCCGCGCGCTGCGCCGCAGGCGCAAGGCCGATCCGCACGAGGTCGGCGCGTTCATCGCAGCGGAGTTCCACCGGTCGCGCCGCTCGGCCGACCGCCAGGTGCTCGTCAGCGCGCTGGAGACCGGCCTCGGCCCGCAGGACGAGCGGCTGCTCGAAGCGGCCCTCGACGACAAGGCGGCGGCCGTCCACGACGAGGCCCTCCGGCTGCTGCGCAAGCTGCGGCCGACGAGGCTCGGCGCCCGCGCGGCACACCGCCTGCGGCACGGGCTCCGCCTGACCGCGGACGGGCTCGACATCCGGCCGGACGAGCTGTGGACCGGGCAGGCCGACGCGGCGGAGCAGCGCGACCTGATGCGGGACGGGTCCGAGAAGGGTGTCGCCGGCCGCATCCGGGCCGCGGCCGCCAGCGTGCCGCCGTCGTACTGGACGTCGACGCTCAAGGCCGACGACGCCAAGGCCGCCGACATGCTTCGCAGAGGGCCGTGGGCCGGTGCGTTGCTCAGGGGCGTCGCCGACCAGCTCGCCGCCGCGAAGGACCCGCGTCCGTGGGCCGTCGCCGCCGCCGAGACGCTGACCGGCATGGAGCAGCTGGAGATGCTGGCCGCGCTGCCCGCCTCCGTCGCCGAGCAGGCGGTGGTGGCGGTGTCGAAGAACTGGCACTACGACCTCCTCGACCACGCCTGCGCCCAGTTGCCGGCGCCGTGGTCGGCCGAGACCACCCGCGCGCTGATGCACCGCTACTCCGCCCTGCCCGACCCGCGCTGGCGGGCGGGGCGTCCGCCGTCGGTGCTGCTGGCGCGGGGTGACGCGGACCTGCTCGGCGCGAGCTGGGAGGCTCTGACCCGTCGCTGGCCGGAGAACTCCCTGGAACTGGAGGTTCTCCGCCTCCGCATCCGCCTTCGCGAGTCCTTCGCACCACCCGAGCCCCAGGAGGCCCCGTGACCGCCGTGCTCAGGCCGACGGCCGAACAGCAGTACGCCGCCGAGCTCGAGGCCGTCGCGGCCCAGGACGACCGGCAGCGGCCGCCCAACTGGCGCCTCTCCCCGCAGGCCGTGGTCACCTACGTCCTGGGTGGCACGCTGCCCGACGGCACCGTGATCTCGCCGAAGTACGTGGGCGCGCGGCGGCTGGTCGAGGTCGCGGTCGGCACTCTGGTCACGGACAGGGCGTTGCTGCTCGTCGGTGTGCCGGGCACGGCCAAGTCGTGGCTGTCCGAGCACCTCGCGGCGGCGATCAGCGGCGACTCGACGCTGGTGGTCCAGGGCACGGCCGGCACGAGCGAGGACCAGGTCCGCTACGGCTGGAACTACGCCCGCCTCATCGCCGAGGGCCCGAGCGAGAACGCGATCGTGCCGAGTCCGGTCATGCGCGGCATGCAGCTGGGCACGGTCGTGCGGATCGAAGAGCTGACACGCATGCCGTCCGAGGTGCAGGACTCGTTCATCACGGTCCTCAGCGAGAAGTCGCTGCCGGTGCCGGAGCTGAACTCGCAGGTCCAGGCCGTGCCTGGCTTCACGGTCATCGCGACGGCCAACGACCGCGACCGGGGCGTCAACCAGATGTCGTCGGCGCTCGCACGGCGCTTCAACACCGTCGTGCTGCCGCCGCCCGCGACCGAGGACGCCGAGGTCGAGATCGTCATCACCCGGGCCCAGCAGCTCGGCAAGGCGCTCCAGCTGCCCGCCGAACCGCCCGCGCTCGACGAGGTGCGCCGCGTCGTGCGGATCTTCCGCGAGCTGCGCAACGGTTCCACCGTGGACGGTCGCACGCAGCTGAAGAAGCCGAGCGGCAGCCTGTCCACGGCCGAGGCGATCTCGGTCATCGCGAACGGCATGGCGCTCGCCGGGCACTTCGGCGACGGCACACTGGGCGCGGACGAGCTCGCGAGCGGTCTCATCGGCTCCGTGATCAAGGACAGGGTGTCGGACGCGACGGTCTGGCAGGAGTACCTGGAGACGGTGCTGAAGGAGCGCGCCGAGTGGCGTGACCTCTACCGCGCCTGCCTGGACGCCAGCGGTGACTGAGCCGGTCCTCCTGGGCATCCGGCACCACGGCCCCGGCTCGGCCCGGATGGTCGAGCGGGCGCTCGCGCAGACGAGGCCGGCGCTCATCCTGATCGAGGGGCCGCCGGAAGCGGACGCGCTGCTCGAACACGTCCACGCGCTCACACCGCCGGTCGCGATCCTGCTGCACGACGAGACCGAGCCGGAGAACGCGGCGTTCTGGCCGTTCGCCGAGTTCTCCCCGGAGTGGCAGGCGCTCAGGTACGCCAGCGAGAACGGTGTCCCCGCGCGCTTCTTCGACCTGCCGGCCGCGGCGTCGATCGGCGACGACGGCCCGAGCGGCACCGTCGACCCGATCGGCCTGCTGGCCGAGGCCGCGGGCTTCGACGACCCGGAGCGCTGGTGGGAGGACGTGGTCGAGCACAGCGCGTCCGATCCGCTAGACCTCGCGAACGCCATCGCCGAGGCCATGGTCGCCGTGCGCGCGGAGTTCGAAAGCGAAGTGGGCGAACGCACGCTCAGACGAGAAGCGTTCATGCGCCAGACGATCCGCAAGGCGCGCAGGGAGACCGACGGCCCGATAGTCGTGGTCTGCGGCGCCTGGCACGTACCGGCGTTGCTCACCAAACCGACCGTCGCCGCCGACACGGCGTTGCTCAAAGGCCTGCGCCGCCGCAGGATCTCCGGCACCTGGGTCCCGTGGAGCCACGGCCAGCTGGCCGCCGAGTCGGGCTACGGCGCGGGCGTCGACTCCCCGGGCTGGTACGCGCACCTCTGGCAGCACCGGGCCGACGTCGTCCCGCGCTGGTTCGCGAAAGCCGCGGCGGTGCTCAGGGAAGAAGACCTCCCGGCCTCCACCGCGAGCGCCGTCGAAGCCGTCCGTCTGGCAGAAACCCTTGCGGCGCTGAGAGAACGACCCAGCGCGGGCCTGAGCGAGGTCAACGAGGCAGCGCTCGCCGTCCTCTGCGGCGGCGAGGAGATCCACCTCCGGCTGGTGCACCGCAAACTCGTGGTGGGCGAACGCCTCGGCGAGGTGGGCGAGGCCGTTCCGCGCTCCCCGCTGGCCGCGGATCTCCAGCGCCTGCAACGCAAACTCCGCCTCCCCGCGGAGGTCCAGCCCAAGCAGCTCAAGCTGGACCTCCGCAAGGACACCGACCGCGAACGCTCGAAACTCCTGCAGCGCCTGGAAGTTCTGGGCGTGCCGTGGGGCAAGCCGGACCACTCCAACTCCCTCGGCACCTTCGCCGAGGTGTGGCAGCTCCGCTGGGACCCGATCTTCGCGGTGTCCGTGGCCGTCGCCGCCCGCCACGGCACCACCGTCCACACGGCAGCCGAGAACGTCCTGACCCAGGCGGCCAAGGACGCCAAGCGCGTGGCCGACGCGGCCGCGACCCTCACCAAGTCCGTCGGCTGCGAGCTGCCGAAAGCCGTCGCCGAGGCCCGCAGGGCACTCGACCGCTGCGCGGCCCTCGCCACCGACGCCCTCGAACTCCTGGCCGCCCTCCCGGACCTGGCGAGGACGGTCCGCTACGGCTCGGTCCGCGGCACCGACCCCGAACTGCTCCGCGTCGCCCTGCACGGCCTGCTCACCCGAGGAGCGGTCGGCCTCCCGATCGCCTGCCGTGGCGTCGACGACGAAACGGCGGAGCACGCCCTGCAGGTCGTCGACGGCGCCCACGAGGCTGCCCGCCTGGCGGCCGACGACGAGCACCAGCAGACCTGGTGGCGAGCCCTGCACGCCCTGGTCAAGGCGGAGGCCCACGGCCTCCCGACGGGCAGGGCCACCCGCCTGCTCTGGGAAGCGGGCGAACTGACGAGCGACGACGTGGCCGCCCGCCTGCACAGAAGCGTCGCCACCGCCTTCGTCGCGGGCTTCCTCCGCGGCTCGGCCACCCTCCTGGCAGCGGACCCGCGTCTCTTCGGCCTCATCGACGAGTGGCTCAGCGGCCTGCGCGGCGAGGCGTTCGACGACGCCCTGCCCCTGCTGCGCCGAGCCATCACCGACTTCACCCCGGCCGAACGCCGCCTGCTCGGCGAACGCGTGGTCGCGGGCGAGACCCCGCAACCGGCAGCCGACGACGAGTGGGACCTGGAGATCGCCGAACGCCTCGCCGCGCACGTCCGCGGCCTGCTGACCGGGGTTTCACGATCATCGGATCCGCCGATCCCAGACGCGTGACCGCACCTGAGGAAAACCGCGCCGCCGCCCCGACCGGTGATCTCACGCCGCCGGACGAGAGCCGCCTCGAGGAATCCCAGCACCTCATCGACGAGGCCAAGAAGATCGCCCACGACCTGCGCGAACAGGTCCCGGACACCGGGTCGGAACCTCCGCGCGAAGAAGGCTCCCCGGCGAACTAGACCGACCAGGGCGGCGTGATCGTCTGCCCGTTCGCCAGCGTGCCCTGGATGCCGACCGACGTGGCCACCAGCACCCGCGCCGGCCCGCCGGTCAGCGCCAGCTCGGTGTTCGGCGGCACCACGATCGCGTCGCCGACGCCAGCGGTCTGCCCCTGGATCGTCACCGACCCGGACAGCACGTAGAACACCTCCTCCTTTGACGCCCGATGCGGCGTCCCGTCGCCGCCTTCGGGCACGTCGACGGTCCACAGCGCGATCTCCGAACTGCCGCGCGACGGCACGGCCAACGAGCGGAACTCGAAGCCACCGAACTCGTGCAGCACCGCGGAATCACCGGTCACCAACAAGACAACCTCCAAAGTAGTCAACCAAGTTGTCTAACCTTAGAATAAGGTCAACCAAGTTGTCTACTTCGAAAAGGGAACTCGCGGATGGAACCGGTGCCGATGCTGCTGGCGATGACGTACCGCGCCCTGGGCGACCAGTTCCACGACCGGCTCGGCCAGATCGGTCTCGAACCCCTGCGCCCGGCCCACGGCTACGTCTTCCGGTTCCTCAAGGAGAAGCGCGCGACGACCGTCGACATCGGACAGCACCTCGGCGTCACCAAGCAGGCGGCCGCGAAGATCGTCACCGAGCTGGACGACTGGGGTTACGTGCTCAGGGAGCCGCACCCGACGGACAAGCGCGCGCAGTACGTCACGCTGACCACGAAGGGCCGCGACTACCTGAAATTCGCGGACAACCTGTGGGCCGACCTCGAGAGCGAGATGGCCGAGGCGATCGGCGCGGACACGCTCGCCACCATCAAGTCGGGCCTCGCCGCGTACCTGCGGCACGTCCACGGCGAGGACCAGCCAGGGCTCCGTCCGGTCTGGTAGGCCTAGAAGACCTGCGTCAGAGCGATCACGCCGAACACCCCGAAGATCACCCCGGCCACCCGCTGGATCCAGTGCGTCGGCAACCGCCCGGCGAGCTTGCGTCCCACCAGGACCGCCAGCCCGGCCACGGCGACCAGCGCCAGCCAGGCGCCGAGTCCGACAGCCAGCGGTGCCCCGTACCGGGCGGTGATGCCGGCGGTCGCGAGTTGCGAGGCGTCGCCCCACTCGGCCGCGAACAGCACGCCGAACGACGTCAGGGCCGCACGCCAGAACGGCACGGCCGCGCTCGTCCCGGCCTCGTCGGCCGAGTCCTCGTCACGGGAGAAGCCCTCGCGCAGCAACATGATCGCGCCCACGCCGAACAGCGCGGCCACCACGCCCGCCACCACGCGGTCGGGGAGCAGGGTGATCGCCGAACCGAACGCGGCGGCCACGACGCTCTGCACGGCGAAGGCCGCGACGACGCCGACGAACACCGGCCACGCGCGGTAACGCGTGGTCAGGACCAGGGTGGCGACCATGGTCTTGTCCGGGAGCTCGACGAGGAACACCACCGCGAAGGCGGTGATGAACGCGAGCATTGAAGTGGCCACGAGGTCCTCCACGTCCGAATACGTTCCCGGACGGAGGCGCAACAGACCCCGACCGGGCATGCTGCAACCCGGCCGGAGGTCTCGTTCGCCCGATCAGATCGGGTGTGGGACCGGATCCACGCGAAGGCGGATCAGTATGTCGATCACCACGCCACCGGCCGACAACTCCGGTGGGAACTACTCCCCTCTGGCGCGCTCATCGTAACCGACGCAAGTCACCCACAAGGCGTGACTTCGCGCACGGGACCTTGGTCCCGAGCCTGGACGGGACCGTCGTACCTGATAGCGGCCATGATCCAGACCTACGCTCGGAGACGTGGAAGTACTCGAACTCGCGCGGTGGCAGTTCGGCATCACCACCGTCTACCACTTTCTGATGGTGCCGCTGACGATCGGCCTTTCCCTGCTGGTGGCGGGGATGCAGACCGCGTGGGTGCGCACGGGCAACGAGCGCTACTACAAGATGACGAAGTTCTGGGGGAAGCTCCTCCTGATCAACTTCGCCATGGGCGTCGTGACGGGCATCGTGCAGGAGTTCCAGTTCGGCATGGCCTGGAGCGCCTACTCGCGGTTCGTCGGTGACGTGTTCGGCGCTCCGCTCGCGATGGAGGGGATCGTCGCCTTCTTCGTCGAGTCGACGTTCCTCGGTCTGTGGATCTTCGGCTGGGACAAGCTGCCGAAGAAGGTCCACCTGGCCTGTGCCTGGGCGTTCAGCCTCGCGACGATGGCGAGCGCGTACTTCATCCTCGCCGCCAACTCGTGGATGCAGCACCCCGTCGGCATCGAGATGCACGACGGCCGCCCGCGCCTCACCTCGATCTGGGCCGTGCTGACCAACAACACGACGCTCGCCGCCTTCCCGCACACCATCGCCGGTGCGTTCGCGGTGTCGGCCGCGTTCCTCGTGGGCATCGCCGCGTGGCACCTGCACCGCAGGTCGGAGGAGGAGAAGGTCTGGCGCAGCTCGCTCAAGCTCGGCACCTGGGTCGGCGTCGTCGCGTTCAGCGTCCTCGCGATCAGCGGTGACCTGCAGGGCAAGCTGATGTTCGAGCAGCAGCCGATGAAGATGGCCGCGGCGGAAGCGTTGTGCCACACCGAACAGCCCGCGAGCTTCAGCATCTTCGCGGTCGGTGACGTCACCAGGCCCGACTGCGAGAACGTCAAGAGCATCACGGTGCCCGCACTGCTGAGCTTCTTGGCGCACAACGACTTCACCAGCGAGGTCAAGGGCATCCAGGACCTCGTCCCGATGTACCAGGAGAAGTACGGCGAGTTCTACCCCGTCGACGAACGGCTGGGTGAGCTCAGCGGCAAGCCGATCGACTACGTGCCCGCGCTTCCGGTGACCTACTGGGGTTTCCGGTTGATGATCGGGTTCGGTGGCATCTCGGCCGGCCTCGGTGTCTTCATGCTCTGGCTCACCCGGAAGAACCGGACGCCCACCGGCTGGTGGTTCCCGGTTCTCGGCCTGGCCGGCATCGCGACCCCGTTCCTGGCCAACAGCGCGGGCTGGATCTTCACCGAGATGGGGCGGCAGCCGTTCGTGGTGGTGCCGAACCCGAGCGGGGTGGACGGGGTGTGGATGTTCACCGCGCAGGCGGTCAGCCAGACCACGCCCGGCGAGATCCTGACCTCGCTCATCGCGCTGACCACGGTCTACAGCGTGCTGGCGGTCGTGGAGTTCTACCTGATCCGCAAGTACGTCCGAGGCGGGATCCCCGGCGTGCTGCCCCAGAAGACCGACGACGGCGCCCTGGCGTTCGCGTACTAGGGGAGAGGCGACGTGGAAACGCTCTGGTTCGTGCTCATCGCCGTGCTGTGGCTCGGCTACCTGTTCCTCGAAGGTTTCGACTTCGGCGTCGGCATGCTGCTGCCCGTTCTGGGGCGCGACAACCGCGAACGCCGGGTCATGATCAACACCATCGGGCCGGTCTGGGACGGCAACGAGGTGTGGCTCATCGTCGCGATCGGTGCCACGTTCGCGGCCTTCCCCGGCTGGTACGCGGCGCTTCTGAGCGCCGCGTACCTGCCACTGACGTTGTTCCTCATCGCGTTGATCGGCCGCGGCGTCGCGTTCGACTACCGCGGCAAGGTCGACAACCCGCGCTGGCGCAAGGCCTGGGACTTCACCATCGTCGCGGGCTCGTGGACCGCCACCCTCTGCGTCGGCCTGCTGATCTCGACGACGGTGCTGGGCCTGCCGATCGACGCGAACGGCGACCGCGTCGGCGGTCCCTTCGCGGCGATTCGACTCGACACGATCGTCGGGGCGCTCGCCTTCGCGGGCTACGCACTGGTGCACGGCGCGGTGTTCACGGCGTTGAAGACCGAGGGCGAGATCCGCGAACGGGCCCGCCGCGTGGCTCTGACGCTTGCGCCCGTCGCACTTCTGCCGCTCGTGGCACTGCTCGCGATCGTGGCGGGACTCTGGGCCGCCGTGGTCGTGGCGATCCTCGGCGCCGCGATGTGGCGGCTGGCAGCAGACCGCGACGGTCAGTCGTTCGCGTTGATGGGCCTCGCGATCGCGGCCACCGTTGCAATCCTGTTCGGCACGCTCTACCCGAACGTCCTGCCGTCGACGCTCAACGACGCGTGGTCGCTCACCGTCGCCAACAGCGCGTCGAGCCCGTACACGCTGGAGGTGATCACGTGGGTCGCCGGCTTCGGCACCCCCGCGGTGCTCGTCTACCAGGGCTGGACGTACTGGGTGTTCCGCAAGCGCATCGGCGTGCAGAACATCCCGGCAGCGCGCTGATGAAGCGAGGCCCGCTGGGAGCTCTGCCCCAGCTCTCCAGGAACGCCAGGCGCGCCCTCGTCGGGGTGGGCGCGCTGGCGTTCCTCAACTCCCTGGCGCTCGTCGCCCAGGCCGTCGCGCTGGCGTCGGTGATCACGACCCGCGAGGGCCTACCGCTGCTGGCCGTGGCGATCCTCGCGCGCGCAGGCCTGTCATGGGCCACGGAAAGCGCCGCAGCCCGTGCCGCCGCCGGCGCGAAGGAAGAGCTACGGACCCAACTGCTGGCCAAGTCGTTCGAACACGGCCCCGGCTGGATCGCCGAACGCGGCACCGCCGAGCTGTCGGTGCTCGCGACCAAGGGCCTCGACGCACTCGACGCCTACTTCACCCGCTACCTCCCCGCGCTGGTCACGGCCGTGATCGTGCCGCCACTGGCCGGCGCGTGGATCCTCTTCACCGACTGGCCGTCGGCCGTGCTGATCGCGGTCACCGTGCCGCTGATCCCGGTCTTCGCCGCGCTGATCGGCTGGTACACCGAGAAGCGCGTCCGCAAGGCCGCCGACGTCACCGAACTGCTGTCGGCCCAACTCATGGAACTGCTCCGCGCTCTGCCAGTGCTCACCGTCTTCGGTCGCGCCAAGCAGCAGGCGAGTGCGGTCGAGCAGATCGGCGAGCAGCACCGCAAGGCCACGATGGGCACGCTCCGGATCGCATTCCTGTCAGCGCTGGTGCTGGAGATCGCCGCGTCGTTGAGCGTTGCGCTGATCGCGGTCGGCGTCGGCATCCGGCTCGTGCACGGCGACATGACGCTGATGACCGCACTGGTCGTGCTGATCCTAGCGCCCGAGTGCTACTTGCCGTTGCGCGCGGCCGGTGCCGCCCACCACGCCAGCGAGGACGGCCTGGAAGCGGTCCGGCGCGTGGCCGAGGTGGTTGATCGCGGGGGCGAAGGTGGGCTGGAAGCAGTCCGGCGTGCGGCCGACGTGGTTGACCACCAGGGCCGGGCGGTTGTACGAAAGTACGATTGTAGGAATGTTAACAATGCGACAATCGACATTGCGGACAACGCGCAGGTCGGCAACGCGCAAGCCGGCGCCGTGCAGATCGGCAATGCGCACGTCGGCAACGCGCACGTCGGCAGCGTCCAAGTCGACGGCCTGCGGGTACTGCGGCGAGGCGGGTTCGCGCCCGACGGCCTGAGCTTCAGCGTCCGGCCAGGGGAGATTTATCGACTTGAAGGCGCGAGCGGTGCCGGAAAGTCGACAACGTTCGGAGTGCTGCTCGGCTTCGTGGAGCCGACGGACGGCACCGCGCACGTGGTCGGCGACATCGCGTACGTGCCGCAGAAGCCCGCGTTCGCCGCCGCGACGCCCCGGGCCGAGTTGGAGCTGACGGTTCCCGGCGCCGAGGACATCGAGCAGATCGCGGAAGACGTCGTGGCCGTTCATCTGCTCGACCGCCGGATCACGGACCTCTCGACCGGTGAACGCCAACGCGTCGCAGTCGCGCGCGCCCTGCTGAGGGTGCGTCACGGTGCGACGGTGCTCTTGCTCGACGAACCGACCGCGCACCTCGACCCGGTGACAAGTCGCGAAGTCGACAAAGCGATCAAGCGAGCCAGCGCCACGGCTGCCGTTGTCCTCGCGTCGCACCGCGAGAAGGAGGCGACCGACGACGAGACGTTCGCGCGAACTGTCACCGACGAGACCGTGCAGGAACGTCCGAAGCGTCTGCCGATCCCGTGGAAGGGTGCCGCGCTGGGCGTGCTCGCGGCCATGGCGGGCATCGCGTTGACCGCGTTAGCCGCCCACCTGATCGCGCGGGCCGCCGAGATGCCGCCGATCCTGACGCTGTCGGTGCTGGTTGTGGGCGTGCGGACGTTCGCGCTGAGCAAGGGCGTGCTGCGGTACGTCGAGCGGCTGGTCACGCACGACGAGACGTTCCGTCTTGCGAACAAGCTGCGCGCGGAGCTGTGGCTCAGGCTCGTGCGGACTCAACGGCGTGATGGCCTGCAACGGCTCGTTGAGGACACCGACACGGTGAGAGACCTCGTGCCGCGCGTGCTCGTGCCGCCGGTCGTCGCCATTGGCGCCGGTGTCGCGACGACGGTCCTATTCGCGTTCATCGACCTGGCTGCGGCGCTCACGTTGGGCGGTCTGCTGCTCGCGGCAGGCTTGGCCGCACCGGCGGTAGCTGTGTGGACCGAGCGGCGGGCCAGCACGAAGCTCGCCAGGGGGCGCCGCAAGGTCGCCCGCGACACGATCAACGCCCTCACCGCCGCGCCGGACCTCATCGCGCACGACGCCCACCACCGCCTGCTGGACCGGCTGCACGCCGAGGACCTCGAGCTCGCGCGGCAGACTCGACGGCAAGCGTTTGGCACGGGTGCGGCCACGGCGATCGTGCTGCTCGCGACCGGGGCGGCGGCCCTGGTCTGCGCCACGACCGGCAACCCCGTGCTGGGGTTGGTGCCGCTCGCGCTCGCCGAGCCGTTAGCCGCGTTGCCGCTTGCCGCCCAGCAGCGCAGGGCGTTGCGCGAGGCATCAGCAAGGCTTCAGTTCGACGCGCCGGAACGACCCGAACGGCCTCGGGGCAAGCGGATCCGGCTGGAGAACGTGGACGTCCGCTGGCCCGGCGCGACCGAACCGACGTTGAGGGACCTGCACCTCAACATCGAGCCCGGTACGCACGTCGCGGTCGTGGGGCCGTCGGGCAGTGGCAAGTCGACGCTGTTCGCGCTGCTCCTGGGCTTCCTGCAGCCGGAGCGGGGGATCGTCGAACTGCCGCGCGCCACGTGGTGCCCGCAGGAGCCGATGCTGGTCAGCACGACCGTGAGGGAGAACCTGCGGATGTCGGGTCAGCACGACGACGAGGCGTTGCGCCAGGCCCTGCGCGACGCGTGCCTGCCGGACTGGGTCGACCGGCTCGACACGGTGATCAGGCCCGACCAGGTGTCGGGCGGTGAGGCGCAACGGCTGGCGCTGGCGCGGGCTTTGCTGCACGACGCGGACGTAGTGCTGCTCGACGAGCCCACCGCGCACCTCGACGAGCCGACCGCGCGCGGGCTCCTCGAGCGGCTCAGGCAGGACGGCAGGACCGTTCTGCACATCACGCACCGCCCGGACGAGGCGGCGAGGGCGGACCTGGTGCTGGACCTCGGCACTCCCGCATACCGTTGAGGACCATGGACCCCTCTCTGGCGCGGCGCGTGCTCGTCGCGTCCACCGAGATCACGTCGGCGGCGCTGGAAGACCCGGAGAACGTGCTGCGGCTCGTGGTGGAGGCGGCCGCGGAGATCGCGGACGCCGACCTCGGCCTCGCCATGCTCGCCACCGAGGACGACGACGGCACGCTGACCGTCGAGGCGTCGAGCGGTGAGCCGATCGTCGCGACGCTCAGCCCGCGCAGCGCCGCCGCCAAGGCCGCGCGCACGGGCGTCCCGGTGATGGCCGACGACGTCACGAGCGACCCGCGCACCGCCCCGTACGTGCCGCACGCGCTGAGGACGTACGGGCCGTTCGCGGTGGCGCCGTTCGGCACCTCGGACCGCAAGATCGGTGCTTTGGCGGTGTACCGGCGCAGGGACAAACCGCCGTTCACGCAGGAGACGGTGGACGTGCTGACGGCGTTCGCGGCCCAGGCGGGCCTCGCGGTCGTGCTGTCCGAGGGCTTCACGGCCCGGCAGCGCGTCGCGGTCTACGAGGAGCGCGAACGGATCGCCCGCGACCTGCACGACGTGATCATCCAACGGCTCTACGGCGCCGGCGTGCAGATCAACCTGCTGCAACGCCGGCTGGGCAAGCAGCTCGACGCCGGTCAGCGCGCCCGCATCGAGGAGGCCGTCGACCTGGTCGACGAGACGATCGCCGAGGTCCGCGCGACCGTCCGCAAGCTGCGCAACACCGACCCGGCCGACTCCGCCGACCTGCACGACTCGATCAAGGCCGAGGTCCGCACGGCCGGTGAGCTGCTCGGCTTCTCGCCGCGCCTGCACGTGGCCGGCGACCTGGCGAACGTGCCGCGCAGGCACGCCGACGACGCGCGGGCGGCGTTGCGTGAGGCGCTGTCGAACGTCGTGCGGCACTCGGGCGCGACGCACGTCCAGATCGACGTACGGCGCGATGAGAAGCACCTGCTGCTGCGTGTCGCGGACAACGGCTGCGGCATCCCGTCCGGCGTGACTCAGCGCGGGCTGCGGCACCTCGCCGAACGGGCGAAGTCCGCGAGCGGCGATTTCCGCGTCGTGAGTTCGCCGAACGGGACGACGCTCACCTGGTCCGTCCCCGTTTAGCCACCCAGGCGGCGGCTTGCGTCCGCCGTTCCATGCCGAGTTTCGACAGAACGGACGTCACGTAGTTCTTGACGGTCTTCTCCGCGAGGAAGAGCCGTTCACCGATTTGGCGGTTCGTGAGGCCCTCACCGATGAGTTCGAGCACGCGCTGTTCCTGGTCGGTGAGGCCGACCGGGGCCGGATTGCGCATCCGTTCGAGTACCCGGCTTGTGGTCGCGGGATCCAGAAGGGACCGTCCAGCTGCGACCTCGCGCACGGCCGTGACGACGTCCTGACCCCGAACCTGCTTGAGCAGATACCCCGACGCCCCGGCCATGATCGCGCCGACGAGCGCTTCTTCGTCGTCGAATGCGGTCAGCACGAGGCAACGAATGCCAAGGTCCCGCAACGACCGGCACAGGTCGACGCCGCTGCCGTCCGGCAGCTGGACGTCGACCACCGCCACGTCGGCCGGGGTCTTCCGAGCCCGCGTCACCGCCTCGTCGACGGAACCGGCCTCGGCGACGACCGAGATGTCCATCTCGTCGTCGAGCATCTCGCGCAGTCCTCTGCGCACAACTTCGTGATCATCAACCAACAGAACGCGCACTGGCACGAATCCACCGTACGTCGAATGGCTGTTCCTGAGTGTGACTCGAATTGGCACAGTTCTTGTCATGGCAGAAGGCTCGGTACGACCGGTCGAGGAAGCAGATCGCATAGTTGTCGCCCGACTGGTTCTCGAGCTATGGGGAGCGCACACCTCCGTCGCGCACGGTGAGGTGTTCTTCCCGGCGAGTCTGCCGGGCTTCCTCGTGGAGAAGCAGGGGCACGTGCTGGGTCTGCTGACCTACGCGGTGGCGAACCACCAGTTGGAGATCGTGACGATCGACGCGCTGCGAAGGGGCCGCGGCGTCGGCACCGCGCTGGTCGACGCCGCGGTTCGGCAGGCACGCACGCTCGGCTGCAACCGGGTGCGCCTGACGACCACGAACGACAACCTCGACGCGATCCGCTTCTACCAGCGCCGCGGGTTCAAGCTCACGGCGCTGAGACCGGACGCGGTCCGCGAGGCGCGCAAGCTCAAGCCCGAGATCCCCGCGGTCGGAGAGTTCGGCATCCCCATCACGGACGAGGTCGACCTCGAACGATGGGTCGCGCCACGGCAGTAGTCCACAAGTGTCCACAGCTCTGTCCACAGGGTTGTGCACAAGTCCTGTGGACAACCTCCGTCACACGTGCAGCGGGTTGAACGCCTCGTCCCACGCGGCGGCGACCTGGTGGGCGCACGTGGACGGTGCGACGCCCCCCACCCCGGTGCCCAGACCCGGCATCGCGATGGTCCGGACGGCGTCGCGCACCGGCGTGCCGTCCTCCAGGCGCCCGGTGAGCCAGAGCATCAGCACGGCCCGTGCGGCGAGGTAGGGGTGGACGGTGTCGACCGGCAGCCGTTCGCCGGGCCTGCGCATCGTCGGGGCGCTGATGAGCCACGCCGGCTCGGTCTCGCCGGTCGCCACGATCTGCGCCTCGCCCACCGGGAGCTCACCGCCGTGCAGCGCGAGGACGGCGCTGCGGACGTTGTTCTCGACCTGGGGGAAGGCCGTGGCGTAGACGGCGTCGATGCCACCGCGCATCCAGCCCTGCGAGTTCGCCGGGCTGACGATGGCCTGCGCGTGGATGTCCAGAACGGACCCGCGGTGCACCGTCACGCCGGTGCGTCCGTCAGCCACGGCGAGCCAGGCGTTCGCCATCGGTTCGTCGACCGCGCACAACACGAGTTCAGGCGCTAGAGCGGGCACGCCCCAAGCATTCCAGTTCGAACGGTCCCGGCGGAACCCAGGTTTGGCGCCGGACACAGGCGTGATTTCCGCCTCTGATCGCCGCACTACGCTGACCTGATGCCGCGCATTGCGTACTTCGGACCACAGGGCACCTTCACCGAGCAGGCAGCCATGCGGTTCGAGGGGGAACTGGTCCCGGTCGAGACGATCCCGCTCGCGTTCGCCGCCGTGCGCGCCGGCGACACCGAGTTCGCGTGCGTGCCGATCGAGAACTCCGTCGAAGGGGCCGTGCCCGCGACGCTGGACGCCCTCGTGCGCGACGAGCCGGTCGTCGCCGTGGCCGAGACCGTGCTGGACGTCCGGTTCAGCATCCTGGTCCGGCCGGGGACCACCGAGATCAGGACCATCGCCTCGCACCCGCACGCGCTGGCCCAGGTCCGCGAGTGGATCGCCGCTGAGCTCCCCGGCGTCACCTCGATCGCCACCTCCTCGACCGCCTCGGCCGCCGCCGACGTGGAACGCGGCGAGTTCGACGCCGCCGTGACCGCTCCTGTGGCCGTGCACCACTACAAGCTCGACGAGTACGCCACGGACGTCCTGGACGTGCCCGACGCGCGCACGAGGTTCCTGCTGCTGCGCCGTCCGGGTCAGCTGCCGCAGCCGACCGGCGCAGACCGCACGAGCGTCGTCGTGACCACCCCGGACCGCGTCGGCGTGCTGTCCGAACTGCTCACCGAGCTGGCGTTGCGTGGCATCAATCTCACCGGCCTCGAATCGCGCCCCCAGAAGGGCAAACTGGGGACGTACCGCTTCTACATCGACGTCGAGGGGCACATCGCAGAGCCGAGGATCGGTGACGCGCTGGCCGCGCTGCACCGACACTCGCGCGAGATCCGGTTCCTCGGGTCCTTCCCGAAGGCCGACCACGAGCCCGTCGAGGCTCACAACGCCGAGTTCGCCGCAGCCGCCTCCTGGGTCGATGCTGTCAGAAAGGGCGAGCGCGGGTGAAGCTCCTGCTGGTCAGGCACGGTGAGACGGCGTCGAACATCGAGCGCAAGCTGGACACGGCCATGCCGGGCCCCCCGCTCACCGAACTGGGCCACAAGCAGGCCCGCGAACTGGCCGACACCCTCGCGGGCGAGCAGATCACCGCCGTCCACGCGAGCATCGGCCTGCGCGCCCAGCAGACCGCGGCACCGACCGCCGAACGCTTCGGCCTGCCCGTGCAGATCCTCCAGGGCATCGAGGAGATCCAGGTCGGCTCGCTCGAGGGCCGCAACGACACCGAGGCCTACCAGACCTACCTCGAGACCGTGATCCGCTGGGCCGAGGGCGACCTGGACGTCGCGTTCCCCGGCGGCGGCGAGACCGGGCAGCAGGTGCTGGACCGGTTCCTCGGCGCCATCTCGACCATCCGGTCCGACGGCACCGTCATGGTGGTCACCCACGGCGGCGCGGGACGGATGGGCGCGCTGGCGCTCGCGTCGAACGTGCCGGTGGAGCTGGCGGAGAACCTGCTGCCGAACACCGGGGTCGTGGTGCTGGAGACCGAGGGTGACGGCTGGGTGTGCCGGTCGTGGGCGGGCGTGGAGATCTAGCCCGGCTCACCCGCGCGGGGGAGGCCGGCCTCGGCACGCAGGGCCATCAGCCCCAGCCCAGCTCGTGCAGCCTGGCGTCGTCCACCCCGAAGTGGTGCGCGATCTCGTGCACCACCGTGATGATGACCTCCTCCACCACGTCCTCCTCGGTGTGGCAGATGTCGAGGATCGCCTCGCGGTAGATGAAGATGTGGTCGGGCAGCGAGCCGCCGTAGTCGGAGTTGCGCTCGGTCAGCGCGATGCCCTGGTAGAGCCCGAGCAGTGACGGCTCGTCGGGGTTGCGGTCCTCGACCAGCACCACGACGTTGTTCATCGCGTGCATGAAGTCGGGCGGGACCAGGTCGAGCGCCTCTTCGACCAGCTCGTCGAAGCGAGCCCTGGTCATCTCGACGGTCATCGGTTCTCGGACGTCGTGGTGGGGGCACTGGAGGACGGCTTGTCGGGCTGCCCGGAGTCGGAGGGCTTGCCGGACTCCGACGGCGGCTTGCCCGACTCGGAGTGCAGCGGCGCGCCGGTCGGCTCGTCCTGGGCCCTGACCGAGGTGGTCTGCGGCGGGTTCGCGGTGGTCAGCGGGGCGCCGTTCGGGTTGCGGACCGAGCCCTCCCACGCCACCAGGTTGGTGCCCTGGGGGACCGCGCCGATCTTGCAGTTGGCCTTGCGGGAGCCGACGGCCCA
This sequence comes from Lentzea pudingi, assembly GCF_014646255.1. Classification (GTDB taxonomy): domain Bacteria; phylum Actinomycetota; class Actinomycetes; order Mycobacteriales; family Pseudonocardiaceae; genus Lentzea; species Lentzea pudingi. Next base: position 523,476 of record NZ_BMNC01000005.1, on the reverse strand, counting down.
GCTCTCCTCGGCGCGCGTGTCCCAGGTGACCAGCAGGTTCTTGGCCTTCAGGTCGGCGCCGCCGGTGTACTCGGTGGCGATCGCCGCGCACCTCTCGGACATCAGGGCGTCCTGTGCCTCCAGCGCCACGAACGGGCCCTCGGCGTGTTGCACGACGCCGACGATCTCGAACGCGTGCGGCTTGGCGCACTCGATCGGGTCACCCACCGTGTTGTTCCCGGCCAGCGAGACGCAGACGCCCGGGTCGTAGACGGCGGACTGGTCCTGGGTCTTCGCGCTGCCGAACGACGGCAGCGGGGCGCCGGACGGAGCTGTGACCTGCAGGCCGCACCTCAGCTGCCGGTAACCGCTCGACCAGCGGTTCTGGTCCGGGTTCAGGGTGCCGACGCCGTACTTGCCCTTGGGGTCGAGCTTGCCCGCCATGTACGTGGTCGACGCCTGGGCGCAGTTTTCCTGCGCGATCTTCTCCCAGGCCTCGGCGTTCGGGAACGGCGCTTCCTTCGGGTACGCGCCGGTGATGTCGGCCGTGCCGGTGACCTCGAACTTGTGCGCGGCGGCGCAGTCGACCTTCTGCGCGTCGGACAGGTCGGGCTTCTCCCAGTTGAGGCACTCGCCCGCGACGGCCTGGTACGCGGCGTTGACGAGCTCGCGTTTGGTGCTGAGCGGGCCTCCTGCCAGCACTGACGTGAACGCGGACAACATCAGCAGGCCGAATGCGCCCACGAAGGCACCGGCCATCACAAGCCGCGTGTCGCGGATGTGACCGGATCGACTCAACCAACCGGCGCTCGGAGACATCTCATCCATGATGCCCGTGCCGTGTGAGACGGCTGTGCGCCGGGTTGGGTCGAGTGTTGCTATTAGGACACTCGTCACTCAAATGGCCATGTTTCAGCTGTCTCGCTAGGTACCTTGCCCGCGGGAGTGGTGATGACTGACAACAACCTGCCAGGACCTGGCCAGCCGACGCCCCAGCCTGGGCCGCCGTCGGGACAGCCCGGCCAGCCTCAACAGCCCGGCCGTCCGCCGGCCTACCAGCCTGCGCCGCAGCAGGCCGGTCCGAACCAGCCGCCGACCAAGGGCAAGGTGCGCCAGCAACAGGCCGGCGTGACCAAGCCGCGCCAGGCCACGGTCGCCGAGCAACGCGCTCGTGCCGCCGCGCTGAAGGCGCAGCAGGAGCGGTTCGCCGCCGAGTCCGCCGCGTTCGAGAAGAAGCGCAAGACGCGCAAGCGCCTGCTCATCGGCGGTGGCGTCACCGTCGGCGTGGTCGCGCTCGTCGCGATCTGGTACGCGGCCGCGAGCCCGAAGAACGTCACCGCGCAGTGCACCGACTCGAACAACGTGATCGTCGACGACGACTACTGCGACGAGTCGTACTACCGCAGCCACGGTGGGTACACGAGCGGTGGCTTCATCTACATCGGCGGCACCTCGTACCGCTACAACTACGGCGGCTCCGGCTCGGTCGGCCAGAAGGCCGTGGGCGGCAGCTACACCGTCCCCAAGGGCGCGAACGTGACGACGAAGTCGGGCACGTCGGTCCAGCGCGGCGGCTTCGGCGTCAGCAGCGGCTCCTCCAGCAGCGGAGGCTGAGCGCAGTTGCGTCGTGAAACCTCACAGCCGCGGCCGAACTGGCAGCGGACGGTCTCTGACCAGGGGTTGGTGTTCGGGCTGCCCGCGAAGTACGCGAACGGCGCCGACCGGCCGTACTGGGACGAGTCGGTGCACTACGTGTTCGAGATGAGCGAGATCCTCGCTCTGGAAGCCGACGTCGAACTGCTCCACTCCATGTGCCTCGACGCGGTCGACAACGTCGTCCTCACCGAGCGCTACCGCGACTTCGGCATCCCCGAGTGGGTGTGGCCGCACATCGCCGAGTCGTGGCGCCGCCGCGACCCGCACGTCTACGGGCGCTTCGACCTGCGCTACGACGGCTCCGGCCCGGCGAAGATGCTCGAGTACAACGCCGACACCCCCACCTCGCTGCTCGAGGCCGCGTACATCCAGTGGTACTGGAAGGAAGACGTCTTCCCGGACGCCGACCAGTGGAACTCGCTGCACGAGCGCCTGGTCGAGCAGTGGACGGAGATCGGTGCCAAGCTGCCCTCCGGTGAGCTGCACTTCACCTGGTCGGGCGCCGACCCGTCCGGCGAGGACCACCTCACCATCGCCTGCCTGCAGGAGACGGCCGCCGAGGCGGGCCTGAACACCGTGGGCCTCGCGATCGAGGAGGTCGGCTGGGACACGTTGCTCAACCGGTTCGTCGACCTCGAAGAGTCCCCGATGGGCACGGTCTTCAAGCTCTACCCGTGGGAGTGGGTGGTCGAGGAGCAGTTCGGCCGCCACGCCGTCGAGTCGCTGCCCGGCACGCTCTGGGTCGAGCCGCTGTGGAAGATGCTGCTCTCCAACAAGGCGCTGCTCGCGATCCTGTGGGAGATGTACCCGGACCACCCCAACCTGCTCCCGGCCTACCTGAACGACCCCGGCATGCTCACCGAGTACGTGCGCAAGCCGCTGCTCGGCCGCGAGGGGTCGAACATCCAGATCGTCGCTCCCGGTTACGAGACGCAGACCGGTGGCGTGTACGGCAAAGAAGGCTTCGTGTACCAGCTGTTCGATCCGCTTCCGGAGTTCGACGGCTACCGCCCCGCGTTGGGTGCCTGGGTCGTCGGCGACACGTCGGCGGGCCTCGGCATCCGGGAAACGGTCGGTCTGGTGACCGACGATGGCGCGGCGTTCGTGCCGCATCGAATTGTTGAGTAAGACTCCGAAAGGGAACAGGTAATGGACTACACGACGCTCGCGTTGGACCCCGGCTTCGGCTCGGCCATCGGCCGGGGCATCGGCGCGATCGCGCTGTACGCCGTCGTCGGTCTGGTCCTCATGGTGTTCGGCTTCTACGCGATCGACTGGACGACCCCGGGCAAGCTGTCGATCCTGGTTCGCAACGGCGCCCCGAACGCCGTGATCGTCACCGCCTCCGGCCTCGTCTCGATGGCGCTGATCGTCGTCGTCGCCATCTACAGTTCGGCGGGCAAGCTCGACGAGGGCCTGCTCTCCGCTCTGATCTACGGCCTTCTCGGCATCGTCGTGCAGGTGGCGGCCGTCCGGTTGCTGGAGTGGGTGACCCGTCTGGACATCGGCTCGCTGATCGAGTCGGACCGCTTCGCCCCTGCCTCCGTCGTCGTGGCCGCCGCGCACGTGGCGCTGGGCCTCGTGGTGGCTGTCGCGATCATCTAGTGGTGTGGCTCGCAACGTTGCCGGTGGAATTTGCGGTCAGACGGGTGCGTCGTGGTGCCGCCCTCACGTCCTCATACTGGATGTATGGGGGCGTGGGGGCGGTGCCGCGAGGCGCCCTGCTGAGCGTGAATTACGCCGCCAACGTTGCGAGACGCGCCACTAGCACCCGCTGTGCCGAGGGACCCGGTGCTCATGGGGCGCCGGGTCCCTTTGCGTGCGCCTGCCTCGCTGACCTCGATATCCGGATGAAGTGCGAATCGGGTGGGGACTACCCTTCGCAGGGTGATTGACCTCAAGGTGTTGCGCGAGAACCCGGAGATCGTGCGCGCGTCGCAGCGTGCCCGTGGCGAGGACGAGGGCGTCGTCGACAGCCTGCTGTCCGCCGACGAGCGCAGGCGTTCCGCCATCTCCCGCGCGGACACCCTGCGCGCCGAGCAGAAGTTGCTCGGCAAGGAGGTCGGCAGGGCCAAGGGCGACGAGCGCACCGCGTTGCTCGTCAAGGCGAAGGAACTGGCCGCGGAGGTCAAGGCCGCCGAGGCCGAGCAGCACGCCACCGCCGCCGAGGTCGACGAGCTCCTCACCAGGATCCCGAACCTGGTGCACCCGGACGCACCGGTCGGCGGCGAGGACGACTTCCGCGTCATCAAGACCGTCGGCGAGCCCCGCGAGTTCGACTTCGAGCCCGTCGACCACCTCGACCTGGGCACGAGGCTCGGCGCGATCGACATGGAGCGCGGCGCCAAGGTCGGTGGCAGCAGGTTCTACTTCCTCAAGGGCGTCGGCGCGCAGCTGGAGCTCGCGCTGCTCAACATGGCGGCGGCGCAGGCCACGGCCAACGGCTTCGAGCTCATGATCACGCCCACGCTGGTGCGGCCGGAGATCATGGCGGGCACCGGGTTCCTCGGTGCGCACTCGAGCGAGATCTACCACCTGCCGGCCGACGACCTGTACCTCGTGGGCACGTCGGAGGTGCCGCTCGCCGGCTACCACGCCGACGAGATCCTCGACGGTGAGCGCCGGTACGCGGGCTGGTCGTCGTGCTACCGCCGCGAGGCCGGTTCGTACGGCAAGGACACCCGCGGCATCATCCGCGTGCACCAGTTCAACAAGGTCGAGATGTTCTCCTACGTCAAGCCCGAGGACGCCGAGGCGGAGCACGCCAGGCTGCTCGGCTGGGAAGAGGAGATGCTCGCCAAGATCGAGGTGCCCTACCGCGTCATCGACACGGCGACGGGCGACCTCGGCACGTCGGCGCACCGCAAGTTCGACTGCGAGGCGTGGGTGCCGACGCAGCAGAAGTACCGCGAGCTGACGTCGACGTCGAACTGCACGACGTTCCAGGCCCGCCGCCTGAACGTGCGCTACCGCGACGAGAACGGCAAGTCGCAGATCGCCGCCACGCTCAACGGCACGCTGGCGACCACGCGGTGGATCGTCGCGATCCTGGAGAACCACCAGAACGCCGACGGCTCCGTCAACGTCCCGGTGGCGCTGCGGCCGTTCATGGGCGGGCTCGCACTGCTCAAGTGAGCGGTCCCCAAAGCGGTCTCAGGTGAGGGAGGCGATGTGGCGCGCGATCTCCAGCGCGCTCGTCGCCGCCGGTGAAGGCGCGTTCAGGACGTGCACCTGACGGGGTGCCGACTCGATGAGGAAGTCGTCGACGAGCGACCCGTCGGGGAGCATGGCCTGGGCGCGCACACCGCTCTCCGCTCGCACCAGGTCGTGCTCGGTCACGGCGGGGACCAGCCGGGCCAGCGACTCGGCGAACCGGCGCCGCGACAGCGATCGCAGCACCTCGTCGAGGCCGGTCCTGGCGAACCTGCGGGCCAGCTTCCAGGTGCCGGGGAACCGGGCCACGTCGAGGACGTCGCGCGGGGAGAAGTCGCTCCACCGGTACCCCTCGCGCCGCAACGCCAGCACCGCGTTGGGCCCGCAGTGCACCGACCCGTCGAGCATGCGCGTGAGGTGCACGCCGAGGAACGGCAGCGTCGGGTCCGGCACCGGGTAGATGAGCCCGCGCACGAGCGACGTCCGCCGCAGTTCGTAGTACTCCCCGCGGAACGGCACGATCCTGGCGGCGGGGGACAGTCCGGCCAGCCGCGCGATCCGGTCGCTCTGCAGGCCGGCGCAGTTGACCAGCACGTCGCCGCGCACGACACCCTGCGGCGTCGCGACCTCGACCTTGGCACCCGCCGTCCGGATCGCCAGCGCGGGCGACCCCAGCCGCAGGTCGTGCCCGTCCAGCGACCGCACCAGCGCGGCGCAGACCGCGGAGTAGTCGATGATCCCGGTGCTCTCCACCCTCAACGCGGCCACGCAGGCCACCTCGGGCTCGTGGTCGAGAGCCTCCTCGGCGGAGATCAGCTTCGCCGGCACCCCGTTCGCCTCGGCACGGGAGGCCAGCGCGTGCAGCCGGGGCAGCTCGTCGGCGGAGGTCGCGACGACGAGCTTGCCGCAGACCTCGACCGGAACGCCGTGCTCGTGCGCGAACGCGATCATCGACGCGTTGCCGGCCACGGACATCCGGGCCTTCAGCGAACCGGGCTTGTAGTACAGCCCCGCGTGCACGACGTTCGAGTTGTGGCCCGTCTGGTGGGCGCCCCAGCGGTGCTCCTTCTCGAGCACCGTGACGCGGTCACCGCGCGACGCCAGCTCGGCCGCCACCGCGAGCCCCACGATTCCGCCACCGATCACCACAACAGAGCGCACGGTGACGAAATCTAGTTCAGCGCCCTGCCGTTACAGGTGCCGATCGAGCGCGGGCAGCACGTCCGCGGCGATGTTCTCCACGACCTGCTCACTGCCGGCGTAGATGCCGTCGTGCCGGGGCCAGTGCGACACCACGTCGGTGAAGCCCAGCTCAGCGGCTCTGCCCACGGCGTCGACGAAGCACTCCACGCTGGACAGCGAGTACACCGGCGCCGAGTCGAGGTTCAGGTAGCGGCTCACCCGGGAACCGCGGTCCTGCGTGGCCAACGTCTCAGTGAACTGCTCGGACAGCTGGGCGACGCCGCTCCACCACGTCTCGTGGTCCTCGGTCGGCGGCCCGGTGGTGACCCAGCCCTGCCCGAACCTCGCCGCCACGGCCATCGCCTTCGGGCCGTTCGCGGCGACCACGAACGGCACTCGCGGCCGCTGCACGCAGCCGGGGGCGCTGCGGGCCTCCTCGGCCGAGAAGAACTTCCCGTGCCACGACGTGCGGTCCTTGATCAGCAGCTGGTCGAGCAACTCGACGAACTCGCCGAAGCGGGCTGTGCGGTCGCGCGGCAGCAGCGGCTCCGCGCCGAGCGCGACCGTGTCGTACCCGGCCCCACCTGCGCCGACTCCGAGGGTGAAGCGTCCGTCGGACACGTCGTCGAGGGTGAGCAGCTCCCGCGCGAACGGCACCGGGTGGCGGAAGTTCGGGCTCGCGACGAACGTCCCGAGCCGGATGTGCGAGGTGACCATCGCGGCCGCTGTCAGGGTCGGGACCGCGCCGAACCAGGGACCGTCGACCAGCGTGCGCCAGCCGAGGTGGTCGTAGGTCCACGCGTGGTGGAACCCGTACTCCTCGGCCGCGCGCCACTTGGGTTCGGCGATCCACCAGCGATGTTCGGGGAGAATCACGATTCCTGCGCGCACGGACGTACGGTAACCAGCTGTTCAGCCTCCGACGAACTTGGACTCGGTAGTCGAGGAGGCAAGATGGCGGGGTGGAACAGCCGCGCCTGGTCGCCTCCGACGTCGATGGAACCCTGCTCAACCCCCGGGAGAGCGTGAGCGCACGTACCGCGGAGGTCGTCGCGCGGGTGCTCGCCGCGGGTGTGCCGTTCGTGCTGGCCACCGGACGGCCGCCGCGCTGGGTCCCGAGGATCGCCGAGGAGGCCGGTCTGGACGGGCTCGCCGTCTGCGCCAACGGTGCGGTGCTCTACGACATCGGCCGTGACGAGATCGTCTGGGCGCGCACACTCAGCCCGGTGCAGTTGCACGACGTCGCGGCTGCCATCGACAGCGTGCTCGACGACTGCACGTACGCGGTCGAGCTCGTGGGCACGCCGAAGGACGACAGGACGTTCGTCGCCGAGGTCAGCTACACCCACCCGTGGCCGGAGGGCCCGCACAGCGGTCTCACCCGCGCCGAGACGCTCGGCTTCCCCGCGACCAAGCTGCTGGTCCGCAACAGCGCCATGACCAGCGCGGAGATGGCGGCGGCCATCAACGAGGTGCTGCACGGCGAGATCGACCTCACCTACTCCACGAACAACGGCCTGGTCGAGATCTCGGTGCACGGCGTCACCAAGGCGTCCGGTCTGGCCGACGTGGCGGATCGGTTCGGCGTGGAGCGCGAGCACGTCATCGCGTTCGGGGACATGCCGAACGACGTGGAGATGCTGACGTGGGCCGGGCACGGCGTGGCCATGGCGAACGGCCACGAGGCCGCCAGGGCCGCCGCCGACGAGGTCACCGGTCCGAACGCCGAGGACGGCGTGGCCATGGTCCTCGAACGCTGGTTCTGAGAGCCGCCTCTATCCTGTGCGGCATGCGCGCACTCGTGACCGGCGGCGCCGGTTTCATCGGCTCCACCCTGGTCGACCGCCTGCTCCGGGACGGTCACGAGGTCCACGTGATCGACGACCTGCGCCGCGGCACGCGCATCGCGCCCGCGGACCCCGCCCACGCGGACCGGTACTCGTTCACCCGTCTCGACGTGACCTCACCCGAGCTCGGCGACCTGTTCGCGGAGGTCAGGCCCGAGGCGGTGTTCCACCTCGCCGCCCAGATCGACGTGCGGGTGAGCGTGGAGCGGCCGCTCGACGACGCGCGGCAGAACGTCCTCGGCACGATCAACCTCGCCGAGGCGGCGCGCAGGGCCGGTACGCGCAAGATCCTCTTCGCCTCCTCCGGCGGGTCCATCTACGGCACCCCGGACGTCCTGCCGGTGTCGGAGGAGGTCCCGACCAACCCGAAGTCGCCGTACGCGGCGAGCAAGCTCTCGGGGGAGATCTACCTCAACACGTTCCGGCAGCTCTACGGCATCGACTGCACGCACCTGGCCCTCGCCAACGTCTACGGGCCGCGGCAGGACCCGCACGGTGAGGCGGGCGTCGTCGCGATCTTCGCGAACGCGCTGCTCGAGGGAAAGCCGACGAAGGTGTTCGGCGACGGCGGCAACACCAGGGACTACGTGTTCGTCGAGGACGTCGTGAACGCGTTCGTGCTGGCCAGCGGCGACAACGGCGGCGGCAGGCGGTACAACATCGGCACCGGCGTGCAGGTGTCCGACCGCGAGCTGCACACGCTGGTCGCCGAGGCCGCGGGCGCTCAGGACGACCCGGAGCACGCCCCCGAGCGGCTCGGTGACCTGCGGGCGTCGGCCCTGGACCCGTCGCTTGCCGAGGCCGAGCTCGGCTGGGTGCCGGAAACGGACATTCGCACCGGCGTGCGGCGCACGGTCGAGTACTTCCGCTCCGCGTGAGCCGGGCGCGCGGCCCACACCCCGGGCGGGTTCACCCGGACGAGAGCAGTTAGGCTCCGCGACGTGTCGAGCGAATTCCTCGGCAGGGCCCTGATCGTGGTGCCTGCCTGGAACGAAGAAGCCGCCGTCGGCGAGACCGTGCGCGAGATCCTCGATTCGGTGCCGAACGCGGACGTGCTCGTGGTCGACGACGGATCCACCGACCTCACGGCCGAAGCGGCCAAGGCGGCGGGTGCGCTCGTTCTCGAGCTGCCGTTCAACCTCGGTGTCGGCGGTGCCATGCGAGCGGGTTTCCGCTACGCGGTGCGGCACGGTTACGACGCCGCGGTGCAGGTCGACGCGGACGGCCAGCACAACCCGGCCGAGGTCCCCGACCTGCTGGCGAAGCTGCACGAGGCCGACATCGTCATCGGTGCGCGCTTCGCGGAGAAGGGCGATTACCAGGTCCGCGGTCCCCGCAAGTGGGCGATGGTCGTGCTGAGCAAGGTCCTGTCCTGGGTCGCGAAGACCCGCCTCACCGACACGACCTCGGGCTTCAAGGCGACCGGCAAGCGCGCGCTGCCCCTGTTCGCCGAGAACTACCCCGTCGAGTACCTGGGCGACACCATCGAGTCGCTGGTCATCGCGGTGCGCGCGGGCTGCACCATCACCCAGGTGCCCGCCCACATGCGTCCGCGCCGGGCGGGTACCCCGAGCCACAGCCCGTGGAAGTCGACGGTCTACCTCGGCCGCGCCGGGTTCGCCCTGCTGCTGGCCCTGATCCGCCGGTGGGACGTGTCGGTCCGGGCTTCCACGCCGCGCGTGCCCACGCCCACGGCGACCGTTGAGAGGGGTGCCGCGTGAGCGCATACGTCGTCGCGATCATCGGCAGCATCCTGATCCTGCTCGGGATCATGGAACTGCTCCGCCGCCGTCAGCTCAGCGAGAAGTACGCCGTGCTGTGGCTCGTCGTCGGTGTCCTGCTGCTGATCCTCACGATCTTCCCCGGCCTGCTCGGGACGGTCAGTGTCGCGGCCGGTATCGAGGTTCCGTCGAACCTGCTCTTCTTCACCGCGATCGTGTTCCTCATCGGTGTCGCGCTGCACCTGTCGTGGGAGCTCTCGCGGCTGGAGGACGAGACCCGCAAGCTCGCGGAGGACCTCGCCATCCTGCGGCTCGACGTCGAGGAGCAGGGCAAGCGGCTGCGCAGCCCGAAGGACTCCGGGCACTGAGCCCAAGCACGAAAAAGCCCTGCTCCGGACTGCGGAGCAGGGCTTTTCTGTGCTGGAGGTCAGTGCTGGCCGGGTACCGGGGTGCCGCGCATCAGCGCGGTGACGACCTCGACCGCGTTGTCCCACGAGAACTTCTCCGCAGTGTTCTTGCTCAGCAGCTCGGCCATCGCGTTGCGGTGCGCCTCGTCCGTCAGGGCCTCGCGCAATGCCTTCGCCAGCGCCCGTGGTTGCTGCGGCGGGACGAGCCAGCCGGTCTCGCCGTCGGTCACGATCTCCGCCGTACCACCGACGTCCGTGGCGACGACGCACGCGCCCAACGCGGCGGCCTCGAGCACCGTCGTCGGCAGCCCCTCGGTCCAGCTGGGGTTCACCACGACCGTCGCCGCCGCCATCTCCTTCAGGGCGGTCGGGTGGTCCACCGAGCCGAGGAACTCGACCTCGCCCGCCAGTCCGAGTGACCGCGCCTTCGACTCCAGCATCCCGCGCACGGGACCGTCGCCGCAGATCCGCGCGTGCACGGGCACCCCTGCCGCCTTCACCTCGGCGAGCGCGTCGAGCAGGTCCTGCACACCCTTGCCGCTGATCAGCCGGCCGACGAAGCACACCGTGTTCGGCTTGCCCGACGGCGCCGAACGCATGCCCTCGGGGAGGTCCATGCCGCGGTGCACGACGATCGCCTCACGGCCGGAGAGCTTGCGAACGAACTCGTGCGCGGGCTTCGACACCGCCACCACACCCGCTGCCGTGCGCAGCACCGGCTGGGCGATCGTCGCGTCGACGGTGTTCGCGACGAGCCTCACGAGGAAGTTGCCGCTCTGCACCGGCGTCGACCCGTGCTCGATGTGCACCCGGCGGATGCCCTTGCGCTTGGCCCAGATGCTGGCCAGCGCCGCGTGGTAGAAGAACCGCGTGTGCGTCATCATCACCGTGTCCGGCGTGACGTACTTGCGCAGCAACGCGTGGAACCCGGGCTTGGGCACCGGGTACGGCGACACCGGCATCCACGACGGCCAGCGCACGACCGTCCAGCGGTCGGACAGGTGCTCCACCCCGGGCTTCGAGGCGGTGTCCGAGGTCAGCACGGTGATGCGGAGGTCGGGGTCGGCCTCCAGCAGCCGCTTGTGCAGCTCGTACGCGTAGGCCTCAAGACCGCCGGGATGCGGGGGGTAGCAGGACGGCAGGTCCACCAGGTGCATGGCTCTCCAAATCAGTCTGTGGTGGCCGAAGCCGCGTTGTCCGCTCGTGCGTGCCGGGTGAGCCCGATCCACGCGATGGCCGCGCCGATCGCCCATGCCAGTGCCATGCCGGTCGCGGCGCCGATGACGCCGAACTGCGTGCCCAGCAACGCGATCAGCGCCAGCTCGCACACCAGCTGGATGGTGCGCACCCGCGGACCGACCCATGCCTGGCCGCTCGCCTTGGCCGCCACCATCGCCGTCTGTCCCGACGCCAGCAGCAGTGCGTAGACCAGCAGCACCAGCACGACCGGTTCGAGCGTCGACCAGTCGGCCTTGAGCAGCCCGCTCATGAGGTCCGCCGGCAGCACGACCACGACCAGCATGCCCGCCACGCACACACCGGCGGCCAGCAGCGACACGATCGCCGGGGCCCGCACGACGTCCTTGGCGCTGCGGCCGGCGAGGTGGGCGAGCAGCGCGTTGCCGATGCCGACGAACAGCACGGTCATCGCGGTGATCGGCGTCATCGCCTTGCGCAGCAGGCCGTACCCGTCGAGTCCGGTGGCCCAGATGGCCATGCCGAACGTCGCGTAGATGCCGGCCGCGAGGTACAGGGCGTCGATGAGGAAGCCGGGGATGAGCTTGCGCTGTTCCTTGATCCACCCGACGACGGATCCCAGTGAGAACGGGCCACCGGTCAGGGCGACGGCGACGAGCGTCGCGAGGATGCCGGTGATCGCCCACATCGCGTAGGTGCGGGTGGGGCTGAGGTGGTCGGCCAGCGCGAACGTCGCCGCGGTCGCCGCGAAGGCCAGCAGCCAGCCGCCGTCGAGGACCAGCGAGACCAACGGCCGCTGCTTGCCGTAGCCGACGTACCTCGCGTGGTCGAGCACGCCGAGGAACGGCGAGGCCACCGCCTGGATCAGCAGCAGGTCGCGCGCGGTCCCGTCGAGGAACAACGCGACGAGCAACGAGCACACGCCGATCACCAGGCCGAGCGTGAGCGCCGTGGCGGCAGGCGGGCGAAGTGCCTTCGGATCCGTGGCGGCCGCGGTGCGCGAGACCAGCATCGGCTCGGACGCGATCGCCCTGCCGATGTACCACTGACCGGTCTGCACCATCACGACCAGCGTGAAGATGCCGTACTCGGCGTCGGTCGACACCGGGATGGCCGCCGCCTGCACGACGAACGCGATGGCCGAGAAGAGGAGCTGATCGACGGTGACGAGCGACTGGTAACCCGCCCGGTCGACGAGTCTGCGGAACCACGAGGGCGCGCGACCGTCCACAGGGGTCGGAGGCTTCGTCACGGCTTTGGGTACCTTTTCGAAGGGGAGTTTGAGGTTCCCCACTCTACGGCGTCCCCTGTTCACGACTGCTTGGAGGCGGCCGCCCACTGGCCGGTGGCGTTCCTCGACGCCGACGAGATCTGCGTCCCGCAGTGGCACGCCGCGGTCGTGGACGCCCAGCCCGGCCTCGGCCTGCTGCCGGAGGAGCTGCTCGGCCACCGCGACCACCCCGGCCAGTGCACCCGGGGTGGTCTGCTCGGTGACCTCCGGGGCCGGACCCGGTCAGACGAAGCGCCGGATCAGCTTCCAGTAGGCCGTGGTCACGGCGTTCAGCGGCGTCAGGACCACCTTGGGGACGTTGATCAGCGGGGTGTTCAGCTCGCTGGTCAGCACCTTCATCCACTCGCTGTCCGGCACGGTCTGCGCCTTGCGGGCGAGACTGCGGCGGGCGCGGAGGTCCTTGCGGTGGCGCCAGAGCCAGGCCCAGCCGCGGGCCTTGTCCTTCAGCCAGCCTTCCTTCACCGCGAGCGCGACCATGGCCAGTTCCAGCGCGAGGAGCGCGGGCGCCAGCAACGCGAGTGCGCGCCCACTCCACAGCGTGAGCACGAACATCAACCGGTTGCGCTCGACCAGGTAGTACTTGTTGTTGTTGCGCGCGAACTCGTACCGGTGCACGACGACCGCGTCCGGGACGTTCACCACGCGCAGGCCCAGGCGCCACGTGCGGATCGAGAGGTCGGCGTCCTCGTGGTACGCGAAGTAGTGCTCGAAGAAGCCGCCGAGACGGTCCCAGTGCGCGCGCGTGGTGACCAGGCCCGCGCCCATCGCGCCCGCCGTGTCCGTCGGCGCCGTCCGGGTCTCCGGCTCGCCGAGGCCGCCGACCCAGCTGATGCCGAGGACGTGGACCATGTTGCCGCGCGAGTTCAGCAGCGTCGGGTCTTCCGCGAGCCGCACGCTGGCGGCGGCGATGCCCACGTCGGGCCGGTCCTGGAGCTCCTGGACCAGGCGCGCCAGGGTGCCCGGCTCCACGATCGCGTCGCCGTTGATGAGGGCCACGTACTCGCCGGTCGACACCTTCACGCCGGCGTTGTTGCCGCCGGAGTAACCCAGGTTCTCACCGGGGCGGACGACCGTGACGCCGTCGAGCTCCGACAGCACTTCCACGTCGTCGTCCGTGCAGCCGTTGTCGACGAGGACGACCTCGACGGCGACCTTCTCCGAGCCGAGCAGTGCGGTCACGCAGCGCCGCAGCCACGGTTCGGACTTCCACGCCAGAACGATCGCGCTCACCGTCGGCAGGTCGGCAGGTAGCATTCGCCGACCTTACCCGCAGCGTCCCGACCGGCTCCCCCGGCATATGGTCTCCCGCATGGCGTTGGAAACCCCTGGCGGGCAAGCTCGTTCGGCCGCGGCGATGACGGTCGGCGTACTGGTCGTCGGCCTGTCCGGTTTCGGCTTCCTCGCTGTGGTCGGCAACACCCTGTCGAGCACGGAGGCAGTGGCTGTCACCGGTCTGTACATGATCATCACCATTGTCGGGCCGGGTCTCTTCTACTCGGTCGAGCAGGAGACGAGCCGCCTGGTCAGCAGCGGGCTCGCCGGCGGGGTGAACCCGGCGACGGGGTTGCGGCGCGTGGCGGTCCTGAGCCTCCTGCTCAGCGGTGCGGCCGTCGTGGTGGTGCTGGCGCTCTCGCCCCTGCTGGTGAGCCGGAACTTCGGCGGGCACACGTCGTTCATGGCCTGGCTCGTGCTCGGGATCTTCGCCGGCGCCGCGATCTACTTCGTCCGCGGTGCCCTGGCGGGCTACGGCGAGTTCGGCACGTACTCCGTGACGCTGATCGTCGAGGGCGCCGCGAGGCTGGTGCCGTGTCTCGCGCTCGCGGTGATCGGCAGCGCGAACCAGAACCTCTTCGGACTGCTGTTCGCCGCGGGTGCACTGGTGGCGGCGTTGCCGGCGATTTCGCGCCTGCGGACGAGGGTGCGCACCTTCGAGCCGGCGGGAACGATGGATTCGGTCGAGGCCGTCCACGACGCACAGCGGTTCGGGCGGATCGCCATGAGCCTCGCGTTGCTGGCGACGGCGACGCTGCTCACCCAGCTCGTGTCCAACCTGGCCCCGTTGCTCGTCAGCGCGAAGATGGTCGACCAGCCGGCGGTGGCGAGCGCGTTCAACTTCGCCTTCGTGCTGAGCCGGGTGCCGCTGCTGCTCTACGGGCCCGTGCAGTCGATGATGATGCCCGGTCTCACGGCGGCAACCGTGCGCGGTGATCACGCGGCTCTCCGGCGGACCATGCGGAAGGCGTTGATGGCGCTCGCGGTCATCGGCGTGCCGGCGATCGCCGGTGCCGGGCTGATCGGGCCCTGGGCCGTGGTCACGTTCTTCGGCGCCGAGGTCAGGCCACCCGCGGCGGTGATGGCGTTGCTGGCGCTGTCGACGATGTTGCTGTTGGTCAGCCTGGTCTTCCAGCCCGCGCTGGTCGCGCTGGGCAAGCAGCGCACGGTGTTCGTGGCGTGGATCGTCGGGACCGCGGTGCTGATCGCCCTGATGGCACTGCCGTTCGACCCGATCGACGGCGCGGTGGTCGCGCAGCTGATCGGCCCGATGGTGGTGGTCGTGATAGCAGGAGCCGGGCTGCTCAGGGCTACTGCCCCGACCAACCCGGCTCCGGTGGTCACTCAGTCGAGCTGATCTGTCACGCGAAGTCGGCGTAGACCCCGGCGACGTCGAAGATCACGTGGACCGAGCCGTTCTGGTTCGCGAACAGCACTGACTTCCCGTCGAAACCGGGCTCGTAGCCCACGCCGACGGAGATCATGTTGGCGGCCGTCTGCCCGGGAACGAGGTTCAGGTTGGACGTGAACGGCTGGTCCTGACCGCCCGGCCACGCGCTCACGAAGCCGGGCTGCGTCGGCTCCGTGCCGGTGAGGTTGCCCGTGATGCCCTTGACTTCGTCCTTGTACCAATGCAGGACCAGGGCCCAGCTCGGGTCCAGCGGTCCGAGCGTGCCCGTGCGGGTGTCCACCTCGCGCACCGGCGGGAACGAGTAGAAGTAGGAGCCGGTGCTTGGCGAGAAGGACCCGGCCAGGTCGGCGGCCAGGTGGACGCTGCCGGCGTTGTTGAACAGCGTGACCCTCTTGTTGGTGCCGAGCGGCACGGTCACGAGGTTCGGCGTGATCTCGTTCGGGGCCAGGTTCAGGTTCGACACGTTCGGCCGCGTGGTCCCGGACGGGTAGGCGGAGACGAACGTGCCGGCCGTCGCGTTGATGCCCGTCAGGTTGAAGGTGACGGCCGTCGCGTCGGACGGGACCCTGCCGGAGAAGTCGATGTCGACGGAGCCGCCCTGCCCGACCGGACCGCCGTTGCGGGTGTCGAGCACGCGCTCGGGCGTCCTCGGGGTGTACCTGCTGCCCGTGTCGAACCTGTAGTAACCCGACAGGTCGAGGATCGCGTGCGAGGATCCGCTGTTGTTGTAGACGTTGACCTGGCGCGACGGGCCGAGTGCCACGACAACGGCGTTCGATCGCGTCGTACCGGGGTTGAGGTTGATGTTCGAGGCCAGCGGCTGCGGCGCCTCGATGGGCCAGACGGTCAGGTACGTGGAGCCCGTGACCTGGGTGCCCGTGAGGTTCAGCACGGCGGACCCCGCGTCCACCGGCGTTTCGGTCGACAGGTCCAGGGTGATCGTCTTGCCCTGGCCGATCGGTGCCGTTTCGCCCGGGCCGGTGCCGTCACGCGTGTCGAGCACGCGCTTCGGCGTGACCGGGACGAGTCCCGACTTGCCCTCGACCAGCGCCTCGGCGGCTGCGGCGAGCTTGCTCCCGCCGGCGCTCGCGGCCTCGACCCCCCGCTTGTCCTTCGAAGTGTCCGGCGCGGCCTGTGCCTGCGCGCCGGCTGCGAACAGCGTCGTGGCCAATGCGGCCACGACTGCCGTTGTCGTGCTACGTCTCACTACGACCCCCATCGTTTGCCGGCGAAGGAATTCCTTCGACCAAGCGCATGGAAAATTCCATGAATCCCAGATGAACCCGGGTGATCCCAGCGCAGGCCTGTGCGCCCCGCTTCCGCCAGACGGCGAAGCGACTCGAAAACCCCCTGTGACCCCCCAGGCTCAGAAGCCTTTTCATCCTATCGGTGGACGTTGGTCAGTCAACAGGAATTCAGAGCACATTTTCGGCACGGCCGGGTCACCGGCGTCACGGGTGGTGATGAGACGGAAGCACTACGCTTTCTGGGCCACCAGAACGAATTCGTTGTACGTGAAAATTTTGCCTGCCGCCTGGGGGAACGGGAACGACAGGCGCTTGTTCACCGAAAGGCCCAACTGCGTGGCGACGTCCTCGAGGCCGTCGAGGTCCGTGAACGCGACGTGCGTGGCGTCCGTCGCGTAACCCCGCTCCTGCGGGCAGATCAGGACGACGATCGCACCCGGTGCGAGGTACTCGAGGTAGCTCTCCAGGATCTTCACGGCGTCCGGCCTCGGCATGTGCTCGACGAGGTGTGCCGCGAGCATCCCGCCGAACCGGCCGGGTTGTGCGTACTCGCTCTTCTTGAAGTCCTCGATCGTGAACGCCTTGAGGCCGCGGTCGCGGCAGATCTGCACCGAGTGCTCGTTGTGGTCGACGCCCACACCGTTCGGCGCGAGGTGGTCGAGGTTGCGGCCGATGCCACAGCCGATGTCGAGCACCTCACGGTCACCGAACAAGCGGCGCACGTTCCATCGGTAGGGCGCCTGGACGTCCAGCACGCGCTTCCACAGCGGCTGCTGCAAACGGGCGAGCCGTTCGGTGTAATCCGAGCCGTCGGTCGATTTCGAGGTTTCCATGGAGGACCTTTGCGGGTTTCAGTCTTGGCCGATGAGGAAGAGGCTGAACACGAAACTGACGGTGATCATATGGTTGCCGGACGAGATCAAAGCCAGTGAGCGGCGTGGGATGGATCGTCCTGCCCGACGGTGCGCGACCGGCGCGCGCGTCGTCCTGCGGGCCGTTGTCAGGGACGATCACCCCGTCGAACCTACCCAACTCGTCGAGGGACCGCTGCACCTTGCACGCGCGGATTCGACGCTCGCGATCCCGTGAAGGCACAACAGCCCCCGTCCGCTTCCCGGTGTCTGAGACCGGGAAGCGGACGGGGGCGTTGACGTGCACTACGGCTTCCGGATCGCCACAACGGTGTCGCCGGGCAGGTTCCGCACGACCGTCCATTCCCCGGAGTCGAACTGTTCGGGGTGGAACGTTGCCTGGACGGCGTCCCAGTTGCTTTCGCTGGACCGGTTCATCACGAACACGTCGATTGGGCCGAACTCGGTGGTGGCGGTGGCTCGGGTGAACTCGGTGGAATCGGTGATCTTCGACAGCCGCTGGAGTTCCGCCTGGCGATCGTCCCACCGGGTCCGCGAGCCGGCCGCCGTGCGGTCCACGCCCGTGTAACCCGGCCACGGCAGATAGGCGAACAGCCGTTCGTCCGCGGACAACGTGCGTGGCATCGCGCCGACGCCGCGCACCTGCTCCACCTCCGCCTTGATGCGGTCGGCCGGAAGGCAGGGAAAACGCCCTTCTTGTGGCGCGAACCTCGGGTAGGTGCAGTCGGGCAGTGGTGAGAGGTGTGCCCAGGCTGTGTACGTGTTGTACGTGCTCGCTGTGTTGTAGGCGAACGCCGGAGCCGCATCGGTGCTCGGCCGCCAGTCCTGCCAGTAGGCGAACATGAACCACACCATCGACGCGGCGACGACTGCGGCTCCTGTGCGGTACGGCGGGACGAAGGAGAACCTCCTGGCCAGTGCGGGCCCTGCCGTGGCGAGCGTCAGCACCCCGGCCGCCACCAGTACAGCACCGACGAGCACCGGCGCGTAGAAGTACAACGTGGTGTGCTTGCTGAACACGAATCGGAGACCGGCCAACAGCCAGAAGGCGTAGGCGCCGACCATCAGGTAGAGCAGCGGCCGAGCCCAGTCGGTGCGGCTTCGGTACCAGACCAACCCCGCGAGGCCGACGAGTTGGAGCACACCCAGCAGGGTCGGCTTCAGGAACGGGAAGGCGTTCAGGGTCTGGCCGCTGAACACGAACTCGTCGCCGGTCGCCTGGCCCTTCTCGGTGAACACCGCGATGGCGTAGGGCAGCAGATAAGGGGAGGCCACGACCAGGGCCACCACGGCGGCCAGCAGGACGTGGCGGACGTAGGCGGCCCTGTCGGTCACCCGTCGCCAGGTCGACACGACGACGGCCACGAGACCGATCACACCGAACGCGTACCAGCCGTTGTAGAGCAGCATCATCAATCCGGCGATGATGCCGGCGGGCAGCCAGTGCAAGCGCCCACGCCGGGGCTCGGCGAGCGTCGAGATCAGCCACGGCACCGTGACGAACAACGTCATGACCGCGAACGCCTTGCGCGGGTCGCCGTTGACGAACAGGCTGACCGAGCTGATCACCAGCGCGGCGGGAGCCGGAACCAGCCGGCGCCACATGAGGAACGTGGCCAGTACGGCGAGCGACAGCAGACCGACCTCTGCCACCACGAGCAGACGCCAGACCGGAACGTCGACGAGCAGTGACGTCTTGCCGACCAGCCACGGGAACAGCGGCGGGTACTCCGACGTCACGTCCACCACGAACGCGTCGGTCGGTAGCGACGTGACGGTGTTCTTCGCCGCCAGCGCGGCCATCCGCGTCCGGTCGCCACCGTTGATCATGCCGGTGGAGCCGAACGGGGATCCGTAGTACCCGATCCGGAAGACGAGGACCACCCAGGCGGCGATCAGCCCGGCCGCGCAGGCGGACACCAGTTCACCTGCGCGCGACCTCCACGCCACCGCGGTGACCGCCGCCAGCGTCAGGAAGCCCACTGCGAGCGGCAGGAAGATTCCGTTCTCGCTGAACGGGCTGACGTCGGCGACTCCGGGGACGACCACCGCGACCGGCACGGCGAGCAGCCAGGTGACGAGGGCGACCGTGACCGGCGACAGGAGCACCCGGCGCAACCGGGAGGCCGGCGGCGGGGTTTCCTCCGTCGTCGACTCACCCGGTTCGTTCTTCTGAAGTGCGACTGCAGGGGCCGGAGGTGCTCCGGTCACTGCGCGCTCCTGGCCGGCTCGGGGGCGTTGACCGCCTTGGCGGCCGTGAGGCCGTCCGTGGTCGGGATGCTCAGCACGCCGGCGAACATGCTGAACATGATCGTCTGGAAGCCGAGCAGGAGGCCGAGGACGGCCGGGATCGCCGTGCGCACGGTCTGCGCCGCGTCCATCGTGCCGAAGCCGTCGCCGCCCCAGAGGACCACCTGCCACACCGCCACCAGGAAGCCGACGACGAAGATCAGCAGGCCGAGGATCAGCCCGCGCTCGACCGTGAACTTCTCGACGAGCTGCCGGTAGTGCTTGCTCATCGGCAGCAGGTCTTCCCTGGCACCGAACAGCTTCACCATCACCGAGAACAGCACGGCCTGGTAGCCGACCGCGGTCAGGCCCGCGGCGTAGGTCATGGTGCCGACGTCGAGGCCCACGGAGCCGAGCTTGATCGGGCCGATGAGCAGCCCCAGCGTGGTCACGAGGCCCAGCACGGTGAGGGCGAGACCGGGGTAGAGGAACAGCCAGCGCGGGCTGTAGATGAGCAGGAAGCGCAGGTGGCGCCAGCCGTCCCGCCAGCTGCGCAGGTGCGGCGGGCGGCTGCGGCCGTCCTTCTTCAGCGTGGTCGGGACCTCTTCGATGCGGAGCCCGGCCAGGCAGGACTTGACCACGACCTCGCTCGCGAACTCCATGCCGGAGGTGTGCAGGCCGATCCCCAGGATGGACGAGCGCCGGAAGCCCCGCAGGCCGCAGTGGAAGTCGCGCGTGGGTGCCTTGAAGAACAGCACGCCGATCGCGGACAGCACCGGGTTGCCGAGGTACTTGTGCAGCGGGGGCATCGCGCCCGGCTCGACGCCGCCCTTGAACCGGTTGCCCATGACCAGGTCGGCTCCGTCGCGCAACTTGGCGACGAACTCGTCGAGACTGGAGAAGTCGTAGCTGTCGTCAGCGTCGCCCATGATCACGAACTCACCGTGAGCCGCCCGGATGCCACCGAGCAGAGCGTTGCCGTAACCCTTGGCCTCGATCTGGACGACTCGGGCGCCGAGGTCGGTGGCGATCTGCTGGGACCCGTCGGTGCTGCCGTTGTCCGCGATCAGCACCTCGCCGACGACGCCAGACCGCTCGAGATATCCCTGTGCCTTCCGGATGCACGTGGCCAGTGTTTCGGCCTCGTTGAGACACGGCATCAGAATGGTCAGTTCACAGTCCATAGTCTCACAGTCCATAGATTCCGGTCATAGTGGACGGCTTCGTGCACCCCGTGCGACGCGACGATCGTTCTGGTGCACGGAGTACACCGTGAGGACCGTCGTCCCGTAAGTCCGCACAGCTCCCCAGAAGCGGGGGTACCGGGATGAGGCTTCGACCAGCCGTGGGCGGCGCCAGCATACCTGCGGGCCTGTCACCCCGGTCACCTGGTCAGCCCTGCTCGGGCTGACCCGCTGTGCGTTCCAGCGCAACCGAGTGTGACCAGCGCCGACCGCAACGGACAGGGCCTAGGAGGTCGGCTTGGACGCGGTGCCGCACTTGTCGAGGCGGTAGAGCTTGACGCTGCCCTCGGACGCGACGAGCTCGAACGCGCCCGTGCCCCTCGGTTCACCGATGCCGGGGTAGGCCTTCACCCGGTCGTCCTTGGGCATGAACGTCTTGTTCGCCACCAACATGTACTGAACGCCGATGCGCCCGGCGGCCGCGCACACCTCCTGGTCGGTGGAGGCTTCGCGCAGGTGTTCCGCCAGGTACTTCTGGTCCTTGTTCCAATCCATGAGGACGTGTCCGAACACGGGCTTGCGGCGGACCTCGGCGAGCATCATCGCGCTGCCGTCCCACGGGTTGTTCGCCACGTAGGCGCCCTTGGGCAGCGAGGCGCCCAGCTCGGGCAGGAACGCCAGTTCGGTCTGGTCGACCAGGGTGCCGTCCGTCTTGCTGGCCGTCCGGTAGTTCGTGGCGATGGTGTCGACGTTGGTCTGGAAGTAGAGGCCCTTGGTCAACGGCACCAGCGCGAGCGTGACCAGCAGGGTGAGCGCCGTGGGCGTGCGCAGCAGCGGGAACCGGCCGTTCGCGGGCAGCCGGTCGCCGATCTTGCCCGCGATCAGCAGCACGGCGAGCACCGCGAGGGGGACACCGGTGATCGGCAGCATCGCCGCGAGGCGGTACGAGTCGTTGTACCAGTAGCCGGTGAACATCTGCGTGCCCGGCCGGTTCAGCGCCGCGGTGATGGTGAACAGGGCCGTCGTGGCGGCGACCGCGCCGACCAGCCAGCGCCGGTTCACCGTGCGCCAGGCGACGACGAGCCCGACGAGCGTCAGCGCGGACAGCGCCCAGAGCGCCGGACGGCCGTTCGTCGCGTTCAGCAGCGTCTCGCCGACGGCCATCGCGGGGGTCTCGAACGGCGGCCAGTACTGCTCGCGCACCCCTTTGAGCGCGCCGGTGGTGGCCAGGAAGTACCAGACCGCGAAGAGGGCGGCGAGCGATCCTCCGAGCACGAGCACACCGCGCAGGGTGCGCCCTTCGCGGTGCTGCTCGAGGGCGTAACGCAGCACGACCGTGCCGAGGGGGAAGAGCGCGAGCACCGCGAGGCTGAACACGGCGTTCGGGTGGGCGAAAGCGGTGGCGATGAGCACCATCGGGGCGAGCACGAACGAACGGCGGATGCCGATCACGTCGTCGGTGGCGAGCCTGGTGGCGGCGAGCACCGCGGCCAGACCGGCGGGCACCAGCGACACGGCGAGCAGGTTCGGCCAGAGCACGCCGAAGCTGAGCAGGCCCCACGGGAACGCGGTGAACGTGACGGCCAGCAGCGGCGTGATGAACATGGCCGCGGTGTTGCGGCCGACGATCTGGCGGACGAGCACGAGGCAGCCGACCGGCCACACCACGCCCGCGATCGCCCACGCGACCAGGTTGGCGGCGGTGGCGATCTCGGCACCGGTGGTCAGCACCACCAGCGACGTCACCCCGTGCCAGCCGGCGGGGTAGAAGGTGGCCGGGGTGCCCGGGTTGCCCAGTGAGGCCATCGTGAGCGACGAGGCCGAACCGGAGTCGAGGATGTAGCTGACCGCGCTGTAGTGGAAGATCGCGTCGTAGGTCTGGGACAGCTGGTCCGGCTCGCCCATGCCGTTGACCACGACGAACCACGCGATCACGACGGCGGGCAGGATGCCCGCGGCGGACACCAGCAGCGTGCGGGCCGGGTCGCTCGCCCTGGGCCGCGCCACCCGGCGCAGCAGGAGCGACGCCAGCAGCGCGAGCGCCGCCAACACGGCCGTGACGACGAGCACGAGCCAGATCGACCAGCTGATGCCGGCCTTCTGCCCCGCCACGGCGGTGATGGAGACCACCAGGAGGCTGAACGTCGGCGCCATGCCCAGCGCGGACAGCCCGCGCAGGCCGACGGCCCACGTCAGCACCAGACCGGGACCGAGCAACCAGGCGACCGCTGCGAGGGCCGTGGGGACGGCCTCGAACCAACTCATCGTCGATCTACCTCACGGTGCGGGTGATTTGGGCCGCAGAGCAGCCGGTGATCATGGCCGCCGCGTGTCAGGCCGAAGTCTACGGATGCCGGGTTCGGCGCATGCCCCGCCCCGTGTCGATGGGGGCTTTCGGAGCGGGCACGCGTCACGGCTACCCTCTTGCCGTGAGCTTCGCTGGATATGACCTGATCGTCGTCGGTTCCGGATTCTTCGGCCTCACTGTCGCCGAGCGCACCGCCTCCCAGCTGAACAAGCGGGTGCTGGTGCTGGAGCGGCGTGACCACATCGGAGGCAACGCCTACTCGGAGGCAGAGCCCGAGACAGGCATCGAGGTGCACCGCTACGGCGCGCACCTGTTCCACACGTCCAACAAGCGCGTGTGGGAGTACGTGAACCAGTTCACCGAGTTCACGGGCTACCAGCACCGCGTGTTCGCCATGCACGACGGTCAGGCGTACCAGTTCCCGATGGGCCTCGGGCTCCTGTCCCAGTTCGTCGGCCGGTACATGTCGCCCGAGGACGCGAAGGCGTGGGTCGCCGAGCAGGCTTCGGAGATCGACAGCAAGGACGCGAAGAACCTCGAGGAGAAGGCGATCTCGCTGGTCGGCCGCCCGCTCTACGAGGCGTTCATCAAGGCCTACACCGCGAAGCAGTGGCAGACGGACCCGAAGGAGCTGCCCGCCGCGGTCATCAGCCGCCTGCCGGTGCGCTACACCTTCGACAACCGCTACTTCAACGACACCTACGAGGGCCTGCCGGTCGACGGCTACACCGCGTGGCTCGAGAAGATGGCGGACCACCCGAACATCGACGTCAAGCTGTCCACGGACTACTTCGACGTGCGGGACGAGATCCCCGCCGGCACGCCGGTCGTCTACACCGGCCCGGTCGACCGGTACTTCGACTACTCCGAGGGCTGGCTCGGCTGGCGTACGCTCGACTTCGAGCAGGAAGTGCTGCCGATCGGCGACTTCCAGGGCACGCCGGTCATGAACTACAACGACGCGGACGTGCCGTTCACGCGCATCCACGAGTTCCGCCACTTCCACCCGGAGCGCGAGTACCCGAACGACAAGACGGTTATTGTTCGGGAGTTCTCCCGCGCAGCGGAGAAGGACGACGAGCCGTACTACCCGATCAACACGGCCGAGGACCGCGCCAAGCTCGAGCGGTACCGCGAGCTGGCGAAGAAGGAAGCCGCGGAGCGCAACGTGCTCTTCGGCGGCCGCCTCGGCACGTACAAGTACCTGGACATGCACATGGCGATCGGTTCCGCGCTGAGTGTGTTCGACAACAAGATCGCTCCGCACCTGGCGTCCGGTCAGGCGCTGGACGGGTCGCTGGAGGACTGAATCGCAATGCCGGGCAAGTCCAACCTCGTGGAGCACGAGGCTCCGGAGAAGCTGTTGACGCAACGTGGCCTGTTCGCAGGTCCCTCGCAGATCGTTTCGGAGGACCTCTACGCCGAAGTGAAGCGGGGGATCGCGGACAGGGAGCGCCACCGCATGGTGGTGCACCCGAACGCCACGGTCACGATGAACACCTACTTCGGCCGCTTCCCCGCGTCGTACTGGCAGCGGTGGTGCGTGAGCCCCGAGGTGGAGCTCGAGCTCGAGGTGACCGGCTCCGGCCAGGTCGCCCTCGTGGCCTCGGACTCGGAGGGTGAGACCCGCACGGTCGCCGCGGAGAAGGTCGCCGGCGCGAAAGCGCAGAAGGTGCGCCTCTCCGCGAAGATCGACAAGTTCACCGACGGTGGCGGTCTCTGGTTCGACGTGACCACGGCGGAAGACTCGCTCGCGGTCGAGCAGGTCCGCTGGACGGTCTCGCCGCCGAAGTCGGTGCGGCCGACCGCGGTCGTCATCTGCACGTTCAACCGTGTGGACGACTGCCTCAACACGATGGCCGCCCTCGCGTCGGACCCGGAGCCGCTCGAGCTCGTCGACACGGTCTACGTCGTCGACCAGGGCACGGACGCCGTCGAGTCGCGTGAGCGGTTCGCCGAGGTCTCGGCCGCCCTCGGGCCCAAGCTGCGCTACATCCGCCAGCCGAACCTCGGTGGTGCCGGCGGCTTCACGCGCGGCCTGTACGAGGTCACCGAGATCGATCACGCCGAGCACGCCAACGTCCTGTTCATGGACGACGACGTGCTGTGCGAGCCCGAGATCGTCATCAGGCTCACCGCGTTCGCGAACCGCACGACGCAGCCGACGATCGTCGGCGGTCAGATGCTCTACCTGCTGCACCCGAACTTCCTGCACGTCGGTGCCGAGTACGCGAACCTCGACACCCTCGCGCCGGGCCAGGTCGTGGAAGGCGCGCTGTTCAACGCCGACCTCACCGGGTACGACGAGGAGACGGGCAAGCGCAACGTCCAGGACAAGCGCGTCGACGCCGGCTACAACGGCTGGTGGTCGTGCCTCATCCCGTCGGAGATCGTGAAGGCGGTCGGCTACCCGCTGCCGCTGTTCTTCCAGTGGGACGACATCGAGTACGGCTACCGCGCGCGTGAACACGGTTTCGCCACCGTGTCGCTGCCCGGTGCCGGTGTCTGGCACGCGGACTTCCACTGGAAGGACTGGGACGACTGGCACAGGTACTTCAACCTGCGCAACGCCCTGATCACCTCCGCGCTGCACAGCCGCTTCGACCCGAAGATGATCGTGCGCGGCATGGCCAAGCAGTTCGCCACGTACATCCTGGGCATGCAGTACGGCCTCGCCGCCACGCAGCTCAAGGCGATCGAGGACTTCATGAAGGGCCCGGACTTCCTCGAGGACGGCGGTGTGCAGGCGGCGGCGGACATCCGCAAGCTGCGCGCCGAGTTCCCCGAGACCGTGCGGCACCCGGCGTCGGAGATCCCCGGTTTCAAGCCGGGCAGCCTGCCGATGATCACTTCGGCGCCGACGCCGAAGCTGATCGCGCCGGTGTTCGTCAAGCGCCTCGTGAACCAGCTGCTCGGCAAGACCGTGCACGAGGCGGGTGCCGTTCCCGCCGGTGACTCGGCGTGGTGGCACGTCTCGCTGTTCAACACGGCGGTCGTGACCGACGCGTCGCAGGAGGGCGTGCGGGTCCGCAAGCGCGACAAGGAACTCGCGGTGCGCCTGTCCAAGCAGGGCGCCAAGGTCTTCCGCGAGCTGTACCGCAGGGCTCCGGAGATGCAGCGCTCCTACCGGGACGCGATGGGTCAGCTGACCAGCCGCGACACCTGGTCGCGTCTGTACGACCTCTGATTCACACAACGAACGCTGCACACGGGCGGCCCGGGATCATTCCGGGCCGCCCGTCCTACTGACAGGGGATGGGTCCGTGGACCAGAACTGCGTGCTGCAACGGGTGATCCTGCCCCGCGACGAGGACCCGCTCGACGTCCGTCCGCTCTACCTGGACGAGCCGGACTCGGTGCACTGCCACGTCGCGTCCCGCCGCAGCACCACGGTCCCCCCGTCGGCGAAGGTCTCCTTCTCCACGTACTTCAACGCTTTCCCCGCCTCCTACTGGAAGCGCTGGACGACCGTCGACGAGGTCGTGCTGCGCCTGGCGGTGCGCGGCACCGGCCGGGTCGACGTGTACCGCTCGCGTCCGTCCGGCGACATCATCCACATCGAGGGCCGGTACGTCCGTGACGCGGACGAGTGGACCGACGTCGAGTTCACCGTGCCGCTCAAGCCGTTCGAGGACGGTGGCTGGATCTGGTTCGACGTCTTCACCGACGACGCGCCGCTGGAGATCCGCGAGGCGGCCTGGACCGTGCGCGAACCGTTGCCCCCGCAGAAGGTCGCCATCGGCATGGCGAGCATGCGGCCGGTCGACGCCGTGATCGCGTTGCACGCGCTGGGGGAGGACCCGGCCGTGCTCGACGTGCTCGGCAAGGTCTTCGTCGCCGACCAGGGGCCCGTGAAGCTGCGCGACACCGAGGGCTTCGCGGAGGCGGCGGCGCTGCTCGGCGACAAGCTGCAGGTCATCGAGCAGGACAACCTCGGCGGTTCCGGCGGCTTCACCCGCGGCCTGTACGAGGCGATCGAGCACACCGACGTCGACCAGGTCATGCTGATGGACGACGACATCCGGCTCGAACCGGACGCGCTGCTGCGCTCCAACGCGTTCGCGCGCGCCGCCGCCGAACCGGTGATCGTCGGCAGCCACATGCTGAACCTGCACTCGCGCGCGCGCCTGCACAGCTTCGCGGAGATCGTCGACCTGAACACGTGCTTCTGGCGCGCGGCACCGGGCGCGGTCACGGACCACGACTTCGCCACGGACTCGTTGCGGGACACGAAGGAACTGCATCCGCGGATCAACGCCACCTACAACGGCTGGTGGATGTGCCTGTTCCCCCGCGAGGTCGTGCGCCGCATCGGCTACCCGCTGCCGCTGTTCATCAAGTGGGACGACGCGGAATACTCGCTGCGGGCGCTGGAGCACGGGTTCCCGACGGTGTCGCTGCCCGGTTCCGCCGTGTGGCACATGCCGTGGACGGACAAGAACGACTCGACGGACTGGCAGGCGTACTTCCACACGCGCAACCGCCTGATCCTCGCCGCGCTGCACAGCCCGCACGACGTGAAGAACGGCATCGTGAAGCACGGCCTGAAGCTGTCGCTGCGGCACCTGCTGTCGATGGAGTACTCGACGGTCATGTTGCAGCAGAAGGCGATCGAGGACTTCCTCGCCGGGCCGTCGCTGCTCTTCGACTCGCTGCGCACCGCGCTGCCGGAGGTGCGCAGGCTGCGCGCCGAGTACTCCGACGCGCAGACCCTGCCCTCGGCCCGCGAGTTCCCGCCGCCGACGTTCGACCAGGTCCGCGCCGAGGCCCTGCTGCAGCCGTCGACCTCCAAGGTCACCACGGCCAAGCGCGCCGCGAAGTCGTTGCTGCACAACTTCAGCAGCCCCGCCCCGGACGCCGCCGGACGTCCGCAGATGAACGTGCCGGCGCTCAGCGCCCGGTGGTTCCTGCTCGGCAACCTGGACAGCGCGACGGTGTCCACCGCCGACGGCACCGCGGTGGCGTTCTACAAGCGCGACCCGAAGGAGTTCCGCGCGCTGGCGGCGCGGGCGGCCCGCAACTACCGCCGTCTCGGCCAGGAGTGGGACCGCATGACGCGGGTCTACCGGGCCGCGCTGCCGGAGCTGACGTCGACGGAGTCGTGGCGGAAGGTGTTCGAGCGCTGAGACCGGTGGCCTGGGCATCAGCCCTTGATCCCGGTCTCCGTCACCCCGCGCACCAGCCACCGCTGCATCGCCACGAACACGATGACGAGCGGGGTGATGGAGACCGCCGCCGCCAGGAACAGCTCGTGCACGTTGATCGACTGAGCCGTGAGGAACGTCGACAACGCCACCTGCACCGTCCACGAGTCCTGGTCCTGGGCGATCACCAACGGCCACAGGAACTGGTTCCACGACGTCACGAACGCGATCACGCCGAGCGCCGCGAAGAACCCGCGCGAGTTCGGCACGACCACGCGCCAGAACGTGCCCCAGTGCCCGAGACCGTCGATCCGGGCGGCCTCCTCCAGTTCCCGCGGGAAGTTCAGGAAGTACTGCCGGAACAGGAACGCCGTGAATCCGCTGAACAGCCCGGGGATCACCAGTCCGCGCAGGTCCGAGACCCACCCCAGGGTCGACACGACGACGAACGTGGGCACGAACGTCACCGCCGCAGGGATCATCAACGTGGCGACGACGAAGTAGAACACCACGTTGGCGTACCGGTACGGGATCCGCGCGAGCCCGTAGCCGGCCAGCGAGCACAACAGCAGCTGCCCAGCCGTCTGCAACACCGCCACCACCAGCGAGTTCACCATGCTCCGCACCAGCGGCACGGCTGGGTTGCCGAACAGCTCGCCGAAGTTCTCCCAGCGCACGGCCGAAGGTAGGAAGGTCCACGACGGAGCGCTGATCTCCGACTCCGCCACGAGCCCGTTGCGCACGACGAGGTAGAACGGCACGAGGAACAACACGGCCGCGATGCTCAAAGCGAGATACCGCAACGCTTTCACCGTCGGACCGCCCTTCCCTGCAGCAGCGTGACGCCGACGATCAGCAACGTCAGGATCACCGCGCCTGCGCTGCCGTGCCCGAAGTCCTGACCTCCGCTGCCCAGAGCCGTGTAGTACAGGTAGATCAACGGCGGCCGGGCGAACGGTGGGTAGCCGCGGTCGGTGCCGAGCACGTTGTAGAACTCGTCGAAAGCTTGGTACGCACCGATCAGAAGCAGCAGCAACACCGCGACCGACGTCGTGCGCAGCTGCGGCAGCGTGACGAACCGGAACGCCTGCCACGACCGTGCGCCGTCCAACGCCGCCGCCTCGTACAGCACGGCAGGAATCCGTTGCAGGCCGGCGATGAACAGGATCATGTAGAACCCGAGCTGCAACCAGAGCCGCAGCGTCACGAGCACGAGCCAGTACCAGGGCGGTGACGTGGAGACCGTCCACGCCACCGGATCCGCGCCGAACCAGCCCAGCACCGTGTTCGCGAGACCGGACCGCAGGCCGTTGAAGATCGACAGCTTCCACACCAGCGACGCCACGACGTACGAGCACGCCGTCGGCAGGAAGAACACCGACCGGAAGAACGCCTGCATGAAGCTGATCTGGCTGACCAGCAACGCCAACGCCAGAGCCAGCACGAACGTCAGCGGCACGATGAACGCCGCGAACACGCTGAACGTGCCGAGGCTGCTCAGGAACGGCCCGTCGGTCAGCATGTCCGCGTAGTTGCGCAGCCCCACGAACTCCGTCGGCGTCACCGTGTTGCGCGCGTCGAAGAACGACAGCAACAGGCTCCAGCCGATCGGCACGTACACGAAGACCAGCAGCCCGGCGGCGAACGGCCCGACGAACAGCCAGAACGCGCGTCCGTTCCTCATCCGTACAGGCGCTTCAGCTCGTCACGGGCAACGCCCGCGGCGGCCTTCAGCTCGGCGTCGGCGGGAGCGCCGTCCCGGACCACCCGCGACACGGCGTCGTTGAACGCCGTGCGCATCACCGAGGTCCAGTCCGGCGGGTTGGACGCCTTTGCGTTGTCCCGCACGAACTTCACCGCGTCGGCCGCCGGCCTCGAGGTCAGCTTCGAGGCCTTCTCCGAGATGCTCTTGCGAGGCGGGATGTGGAAGCCGTAGCTGAGGTTGAAGTCCTCCTGGTAGTCGGTCTTCTCGATCCACAGCCACTTCACGAAGTCCTTGGCCTCGTCGATCCGCTTCGACTTGGCGTTGACCATCGCGCCGAACGCCCCGACCGGCACGCTGGGCTTTCCGCTGCTGCTCAGAGCGGGGAACGGCAACACGCCGAAGTCGTCGCCCAGCGCCTTGACGACCGCCGGCACCGCCCACAACCCGGTCCACTGCATGGCGACCAGGCCCTGGACGAACGCGTCCGGCTCCGCCCAGTCCTTCACCGCTCCCAGCAGCAGGCTGCCGCTGGTGTAGAGCTCGCGGAGCTTGCCGACCGCCGTGGCCGCAAGGGGATCGTCGAACCCGACCTGGCGGTCCCGCACGTAGTCGAGGCCCGCCGACCACAGCGCGGGCCCGCCCAGCACGCCGCCACCGCCGTCGTTGCCGGCGAAGAGGCCCTTGACCGAACCCGTGGTGAGGCGTCGCGCCGCGTCGACCAGCTCGTCCACGGTGGACGGTGGCTGGACTCCGGCCTGCGTGAAGAAGCTCTTGCGGTAGAACAACATCTGCATGTCCACGGCCTGCGGTACACCGTAGATCTTCCCGTCGACGGTGTGCGTCGCGAGGATCGACTCGGAGAAGTCGGACTTGGCGTCACCGAAGACGTCGTCGAGCGGCACCAGCTGGCCCGCCCTGACCGAGCTGAGCTGCGGGGTGGACTCGAAGACGTCCGGCCCGCCGCCGGACAGCAGGCTCGTCGCGAGCTTGGAATCGTAGTCGCCGGGGTTCCACTGCACGTCGACCGGAGTCTTCGCGTACGCCTTGGCATAACGCTCGACGGCCTGCTGCACGCCGGGCTCGCCGTACGCGTGGTACCACTGCTTGAGGGCCTGGCCGTCGTCGCCTCGGCCGGTGTTCGAACCGCACGCCGCGAGCAGCGCGCTCGCGCCGGCGAGTGAAAGAAGTCTGCGTCGGGAGATCACTCATCCCGTCTTACTCCGATCACGCGAAGTGCGCGAGTGGTTACTCGAAGTGCGCGACGAGTTCGCTCATGCCGTTCGGCGAACCGCGTTGCGGTGACGGGCTGAGGGCGGTCCGCTCCGAGCGATCCCGCCCCCAGCAGATCACTTGCGGAAGAAGCGCTCCTGCCGACCGAGGCGCACGAGCTTGATCCACTCGAAGAACGCCTTCGGATCCCGTTTCACGGCCAGGAAGTACAGCCCGAACCGGAGCACCTCGAGAGCACCGATCTTGCGCATGCCCGGCTGCGACAGCAGGTACCCGCGGTTGCGGTAGGTGTAGTACCGCTTGATCGGGTTCTCCGGGTCCTGGGCGTGGAACCTGCCGCCCAGCATCGGCTTGAACTCGTCGGTGCCGTCCGGGTGCACGTACGCGACCCGCAGCGACGTGCCGAACGGCAGCCCGGAGCGGATCAGCCGCCGGTGGATCTCGACCTCGTCGCCGCGGAAGAAGAGCCGGAAGTCCGGCACACCGACGACTTCCAGTGTCGAGGCCCGGAACAGCGCCCCGTTGAACAGCGAGGCGATCCCCGGCAGGAAGTCGGTGCCGAGTTCGGCGGCCGAGCGCTTCCAGGTCAGGCCGCGGCGCAGCGGGAACGCGAGCTTGTCCGGGTTGTCGATGTTCGTGACGACGGGGGAGATCTCGGCGAGCTTCCGCCGTTCCGCCTCCTCCAGCAGCACGGCCAGCACGTTCTCGTCGGCCGGGCGGCCGTCGTCGTCGGCCAGCCACACCCACTCCGCGCCGAGGGACAGCGCGTGCAGGATGCCCAGCGCGAAGCCGCCGGCGCCGCCCAGGTTGCGGTGCGACGGCAGGTACGTGGTGGGCAGCGGGCACTGCTCGACCAGGTCGCCGACCGGCTGGTCGGGACCGTTGTCGACGACGACCAGGTGGTCGGGAACGCGCGTCTGGGTCGCCAGGGCCTTCAACGACTCGGCCAGCAGCTCCCTGCGGTGGCGGGTGACCACCACCGCCACGACGGAGCCCTTGGGCAGTGCCTCGGGGTTCATGCTCTACTCGCCACCGTTTCCGCTGAGGACGGGGGTTTCCTCGTGCGGGTGCATGCGCTCGAAGGGGTCGAAGCCCTTGTACGCGGTCAGCACCTCGCGAAGGCTTCCGAACATCTTGACGTGGCCCTCGTCCATCCAGATCGCCTTGTCGCAGAACTCCGCGAGGAATTCGTCGGAATGCGTCGCGAACACCAGAAGACCAGAACGGGCGACCAGGTTCTTGAGGCGGTCGCGCGCCTTCGCCATGAACGCCGCGTCCACCGCGCCGATGCCCTCGTCGAGCAGCAGGATCTCCGGGTTGATCGACGTGACCACGCCGAGGGCCAACCGGACGCGCATGCCCGTCGAGTACGTGCGCAGCGGCATCTGCAGGTAGTCACCGAGCTCGGTGAACTGCGCGATGTCGTCGACGCGGGATTCCATCTGCTTGCGGCTCATGCCGAGGAACAGGCCGCGGATCATGATGTTCTCGTACCCGGAGATCTCCGGGTCCATGCCGACGCCGAGGTCGAAGACCGGCGCCACCTTGCCGACGATGCGCGACTGGCCGCGGGTGGGCTCGTAGATGCCCGCCAGCAGGCGCAGCAGCGTCGACTTGCCGGCGCCGTTGTGGCCGACCAGGCCGACGCGGTCGCCGTCCTTGATCGACAGCGTGATGTCGTGCAGGGCTTCGATGATCGGTACGCGGCCCTCTGAGCCGATCTTGCCGCCGACCTTGCCGAGCGCGAGCTTCTTCAGCGACCTCGACTTCGCGTCGAAGATCGGGAAGTCGACCGATGCGTTCCAGACGTCGATGCTGACCATGGGGTGTCGACCTCCTCTAGACCCAGTAGGAAACGCGGGCGCGGTAGTTGCGCAGGATGACCAGTGCGAGCATCCAGCCGACCACGGTGAAGCCGCCGACGACCGCCCAGTGGTGCCAGTCGACGGTGTGACCGAGCAGCGGGGCGCGGACGATCTCGACGAAGTGGTACACCGGGTTCAGCTCCGCGATCCACATGCGCCAGGCACCGTCTTCGGGGTCGCCCTTGACGACCTTCGTCAGGATGCTCGCGTCCCAGACGATCGGCGTCATGAAGAACACCAGGTTGATGAAGCTGTTCACGACCGGCGGGATGTCGCGGAAGCGCGTGCTGATGACACCGAACAGCAACGAGACCCACACGGCGTTGACCGCCAGCAGGACGAAGCCGGGGATGGCCAGCGCGATCGTCCAGCTCAGTCCGGGCTGGAGCGGGCCGTTCTCGGTCATCCGGTACGGCTCGGAGAGCGTGCCGAAGAAGATCAGCATGACGATCACGTAGATCACGAGGTTGTGCAGCAGGAACAGGATCTGGCGCCACACCATGCGCATCACGTGGACGGTGATCGGCGCCGGCAGGTGCTTGATCAGCCCCTCGTTCGCGATGAACACGTCCGTGCCCTCGGTGATGCAGCCGAGGATGAAGTTCCAGACGATGAAGCCCGCGGTGATGTACGGCAGGAAGGCCGGCAGTTCCGCGCCGAGCAGCACCGAGTACAGCAAGCCCAGCGCCAGCGCCGTGGTGCCCATCGAGATCGTGATCCACAACGGCCCGATGACCGAACGGCGGTAGCGCTGCTTGATGTCCTGCCAGCCGAGGTGGCCCCACAGCTCACGGTGGTCCCACGCCTCCCGCACGTCAGCGAACGCGCGTTTGAAGCTGCGCGACTTGACGGCAGGGGGCGCCTCTGCTTGGTCGAGCGTACTGGTGGCTTGCACGAGGACTGAGCGTACCGGCGACCG
This sequence comes from Lentzea pudingi, assembly GCF_014646255.1. GTDB lineage: Bacteria > Actinomycetota > Actinomycetes > Mycobacteriales > Pseudonocardiaceae > Lentzea > Lentzea pudingi. Next base: position 489,657 of record NZ_BMNC01000005.1, on the reverse strand, counting down.
ATGAGCGGCATGCTCACCGGTCGGTCACGGTGCGGTCAGACCTTGATCACTTTGACGATGACCTGTTCGTGGTCGTAGGTGTACCCGAGGTAGTCGAACTCGACGCCGTGCGCGGCGACGTGCTCCAGCCAGGCCTTGTGCTCGTGCTCCTGCCACTGCGGGTAGTTGAAGTACTCGTCGAAGACGATGATGCTGCCCTCGACCAGGCGCGGTCCGACCAGGTCGAGAACGGTCTTGGTGGACGAGTACAGGTCGCAGTCGACGTGCAGGAACGTCACGGGGCCCTCGTGGTCGGCGAGGAACTTCGGCAGCGTCTCGTCGAACCACCCGGCGACGAGCTCGGCGCCCGGCACGTCCGGCAGGCCGTCCATCGTGAACGTGCCGGCGGGGAACCCGTTGCGCCAGTTCTCCGGCAGGCCCTCGAAGGAGTCGAAGCCGTAGACGCCGGAACCCTCGCGGGCGTTCGCGATGATCTTGAGCGTGCCGCCGGTGTAGACGCCGAACTCGAGCGCCATGCCGGCCTCGGGTGCCTGTGCCAGCGCGAACTCGAGGGTCTCGTGCGGCGAGCCGAAGTGCGGGACCCGCGGCATGTTCTTGTGCACGAACTGAGCGCTCTGCGACGAGGCTTCCCGGTCCGCCGCGAACACGATGTCGCGGCGGGCCCGCACCTCGTGGCCGACGGTGTGGTCGACGATCCGGTTCGCCTGCTGGGCGACCTCGTCGCGCAGCCCGTCCAGCTGGACCTGGATGCGGGCGATCTGCTCCTGCTGCGGCTTCAGGGCGTCCTGGATGAGTTCGATGGCCTTGACACGAAGCTTGTGACGAAGCTCCTTGGCCTGCAGGCCTTTGCGGACTTTGTCGAGCACGAGGGCTCCTCTCCAGAACGGTCAGCGCGCATCGTAGAGCCAAACCCGCCCGGTTCAGCTAGAGGTACTGACCCGTCCCTTTGCCTGTTGTTCCGCCTTCGTTACCTTCGCCGCCGCTGCCGGCGGGCAACGCGCGGCCGCGCATCTGCTCCAGCTGGGCGCGCGCCGCCATCTGCTGGGCGAACAACGCGGTCTGGATGCCGTGGAAGAGGCCCTCGAGCCAGCCGACGAGCTGGGCCTGGGCGATCCGCAGCTCGGCGTCGGACGGGGTGCCCTCCTCGGTGAACGGCAGCGAGAGGCGCTCCAGCTCGTCGCGCAGCTCCGGCGCGAGGCCGTCCTCGAGCTCCTCGATCGACCGCTTGTGGATCTCCTTGAGACGGTTGCGGCTGGCCTCGTCCAGAGGTGCCGCGCGGACCTCCTCCAGCAGCTGCTTGATCATCGTGCCGATCCGCATGACCTTGGCCGGCTGTTCGACGAGGTCGGCGATGTCGCCGTCCTGGCCGCCGACGATTACGACGGGCTGCTCCTGGTTCATGGTCTCCATCCTCGCGTGATTCACGTTTTCGAAACCAATCGGGGTGGGGCTGGTCGTCGCCGTGTTTGCTCGCCTACGTACGGTGTTACTCATGGCGTTCGACGTCGCACGGGTACGAGGGCTCTTCCCCGCGCTCGGCGACGGCTGGGTACACCTCGACGCACCCGCCGGCATGCAGGTGCCCGAACAGGTCGCCACCGCCGTCTCCACCGCGCTGCGCGCCCCGGTCTCCGGGCCAGGAGGCATCTTCCCCGCGTCCCAGCGGGCGCAGGGCATCGTGGACGCCGCCCGCAGGTCCGTCGCGGACCTGGTCGGGGGCGACCCCGCCGGAGTCGTTCTCGGTCCCTCCTCGGCCGTGTTGTTGCAACGCCTCGCCGATGCGATGACCGACGACTGGTTCATGGGCGACGAGGTCCTGGTTTCCCGCTTGGACCACCCGGCGAACATCGCACCGTGGTTGCGTGCGACTCAGCGGACCGGCAGCGCGGTCAAATGGGCGGAGATCGACATCGAGACGTGCGAGCTGCCGAGCTGGCAGTTCGACGAGCTCGTCACCGACCGCACGAAGCTGATCGCCATCACGGCGGCGTCCGGTGTCGTCGGCACGCGGCCGGACCTGGGCAAGATCTCCGCGGTGGCACGCGCGCACGGCTCGCTGATGGTGGTCGACGCCTCGTCCGCGGCGCCGTTCGTGCCGTTGGACATCGTTGGCATGGGTGCCGACGTCGTGGCTCTTTCCGCTGGTCAGTGGGGTGGTCCGCCCGTCGGTGCGCTGGTGTTCCGCGACCCGTCGGTGCTGGAGCGGCTGCCGTCGGTCTCGGTCGACCCGATGGCGCGCGGCCCTGAACGACTGGAGCTCGGCCCGCACGCGTATCCGATGCTCGCCGGGCTCGTTGCGTCCGTCGAGTACCTCGCGGACCTCGACGACGCGGCGTCCGGCACGCGCCGTGAGCGGGTGTTGACGTCGCTGGGATCCGTGAAGGCGTACCAGGCCGGGCTGCTCGCTAATCTGATCAACGAACTGCGCTCGCTGCGGCACGTGATGGTGATCGGCGACGCCATGCGACGGGTGCCCGCGCTGGCGTTCTCGATCGCCGGGGTCAAGGCGGAGGACGGCGTCGAACACCTCGCGTCCCGGGGTGTCTGCGCGTTCGCCGACCCTGGCCAGTACGGCGTGTTCTCGGTGCTGGGCGTCGGCGAGATCGGCGGCGCCATCCGCATCGGGCTGGCGCACTACACGAACGCGGTCGAGATGGACGACCTGGTCCGGGCGGTGGCCGAACTGGGCTGAGGGATTCGGGAGAGCACCTGTGGACGACTCGCTGGCTCGCGAGCTCGCCGACCTCTCGGCCCTGCAGCGCCTCGGCTCCCTGGACACCGAGTACCTCCCGCAGCTCGCCGGCGACCTCCGGCCGTCGGCGCTCGTCGCGGTGATGGACGAGATCGTGCTCGGCGCCCGCACCGTCCTGGTGGCACTGGGTTGCGGCTCGTCCACGGTCCTGCTCGCGCGTTTGTTGCAGCAGCGCGGTTTCGGGCACCTGTTGTCGATCGAGCACGACGAACGCACGGCTGCTTTCGTTGCGTCGCAAATAAGACGTGAGGGTCTGGGTTCGGCCGCCCGTGTGGTGCACGCGCCGTTGTCGCGGCATCCGGCGGCGTTGTCGCGGCACGGCCAGTGGTACGCGCCGCAGCAGGTGCACGACGAAGTGCTCGGGTACGTCGAGAAGTTCGGTCTGGTGGACCTGCTGCTCGTGGACGGGCCGGGGTCCGGTGACTCGCGGTATCCGGCGATGCCCGTGCTCAACGCCGTGCTGGCGCCGGGGGCCACGATGCTGGCCGACGACGCCGACCGGCCGGACGAGCAGGCGGTGCTGACGCGGTGGTCCGAGGAGTTCGGGCTGGAGTTCCGCACGGCTCCCCGGACCACGCTGGCCGTGGCTACCGGTCTCGCCTGAGCAGGACCTTCCCGAAGACGTCGCTCGCCTCCAGCAACCGGTGCGCCTGCGCGGCGTCCGACATCGGCACGACCTGGCCGACGATCGGCTTCACCGCGCCGCTCTCGATCAACGGCCACAGGTGTTCGCGGACCTGGGCCACGATCGCGCCCTTGCCGTCGACGGTCCGGCCGCGCAGGCCCGTCGCCATCACCGACGCCCGCTTGGCGAGGAGCTTGCCGATCGGCAGTTCGCCCTTCACGCCGCCCTGCATGCCGATGATCATCAACCGGCCGTCCGGCGCGAGGACGTCGATGTTGCGGGGGAGGTAGGAGGCACCCATGTTGTCGAGGACGACGTCGGCCTTCCCGACCTCTTCGACGAAGTCCTGGGTCTTGTAGTTGACCGTGATGTCGGCGCCGAGCTCCGCGCACTTCCGCAGCCGCTCGTCGGAGCCCGCCGTGACCGCGACGGTCGCGCCGAGTGCCTTGGCGACCTGGATCGCGTGCGTGCCGATGCCGCCCGCACCGCCGTGCACGAGGAACGTCTCGCCGAGCTTGAGCCGGCCGTCCATCACGACGTTCGACCAGACCGTGCACGCGACCTCGGGCAGTGCGGCGGCCGTGACGACGTCGACGCTCTGGGGGACCGGCAGCACCTGGACCGCGGGCACGACGACCTTCTCCGCGTAACCACCGCCGGCCAGCAACGCGCACACCTCGTCGCCGACGTGCCAGTCCGTGACGTCCTCGCCGACCGCCGCGATCGTGCCCGAGCACTCCAGCCCGATGACGTCCGACGCGCCCTTGGGAGGCGGGTACAAACCCTGCCGCTGCAACAGGTCCGCGCGGTTGACCGCACTCGCGGCGACGTCGATCAGCACCTCGCCCCTGCCGGGGGACGGGTCGGCGACCTCGGTCCACTCGAGCACGTCCGGGCTGCCGGGTTCGCGAACAGTGATGGCATGCATACAGTCGACCGTAATACTGTTCGACAGGTCCGGCACCATCGGATCATGGACGCCTGGCCGCTACGACACCTCGTTCTCCGCACCCCGCGCCTGGAGCTGCGCCCGGACGACGACGCCGGTCTGTTCGAGCTCGTGCGCGTCGCTCAGGCAGGCGTGCACGACCCGTCCGAGATGCCGTTCAACGTGCCGTGGACCGACACCCTCGCCGACGACGGCGGGCTCGGGATGCTCCAGCACTTCTGGGGGACGCGCGCCCGGTTCACCGCGAAGGACTGGGTGATCACGTTCATCGTCCGGCACGAGGGCCGGGTGATCGGCGTGCAGGACGTCGGCGCGCGCGAGTTCGAGGTGCTGCGCGAGGTGAGCACCGGCTCGTGGCTGGGCAGGGAGTTCCACGGCCACGGGTTCGGCACGGAGATGCGTGTCGCCGTGCTGCAGTTCGCGTTCGACCACCTGGGCGCGCGCATCGCTCGTTCGGCGGCTTGGCAGGGCAACCACGCGTCGAACCGCGTCAGCGCCAAGCTCGGCTACGTGCACGACGGCACGATGGGCCTGGCTCCCCGCGGAGAACGCCTTGAGCACGTGCGATTGCGTCTGGACGAGGCGAATTTCGTGCGCCCGGAGTGGAAGGTCGCGGTCGAGGGACTAGCGGAGTGTGTTCACCTGATCACCAGCTGAACTCCCGCCGACCGACGGATTGTGTCCCGCGTCTCCTTTTTGTGAGGGTGCAGCCATCTCGAACGAAGGGGAACGTTCATGTCCGGCAGAACCAAGCTGGCGGCTGTGCTTGCCATCTCGGCACTAGTCGCTGCCCCTACCGCAACGGCGTCCGCCGCCGCAGACCCGGCGGGCCCCGCACTCGCCAAGAAGCTCGCGAAGAAGGTGACCGTAGAGGGTGTCAACCGGCACCTGATCGCGTTCCAGCGCATCGCCGACCGCAACGGCGGCAACCGCGCGGCCCTGACCCCCGGCTACGACGCGAGCGTCGAGTACGTCGCGGGCAAGCTCCGCGCCGAGGGCTTCATCGTCACGACCCCGAACTTCAGCTTCGACGTCCCCGTCACCGACGCGGAAACCGCCCGCGTCGACGGCGTGAACTACCAGGCGATCGTCATGACCGCCTCACCCCAGACCCCGGTCGGCGGCATCACCGGCCCGCTGCGCGTGGTCCCGGAGGACGCCACCACGGGTTGCGAGGCAACGGACTTCGCGAGCCAGAGCTACACCGGCAGCGTCGCCCTCATCCGCCGAGGCGGCTGCACGTTCGAGCAGAAGCACCTCAACGCGGCCGCGGCGGGCGCCATCGCCGTGCTCGTCTCGAACAACACCGCGGGCCCCCTGTCCAACGTGACGCTGACCAACCCGGGCCTGATCCCGACCGGCGGCATCTCCCAGGCGGACGGCACCACGCTCGCCGGCAAGGCAGGCGCCGCGGTCACCGTGGACATGCGCTACCACACCGAGACCCGCACCCAGCGCAACGTCATCGCCGATACCCGCACCGGCCGCAAGAACAACGTCGTCATGGCAGGCGCCCACCTCGACAGCGTCGAACTGGGCGCGGGCATCAACGACAACGGCACCGGCTCCGCCGCACTGCTCGAAACCGCACTCCAGCTCGGCTCCCGCCCGAAGGTCGACAACGCCATCCGCTTCGCCTGGTGGGGAGCAGAGGAGCGCGGCCTCATCGGCTCCGAGGAATGGGTCCGCTCGCTGACGTTCGAACAGCAGCTGGACATCGCCCTGTACCTGAACTTCGACATGGTCGGCTCCCCGAACGCCGCGTACTTCATCTACGACGGCGACGACTCCGACGCGGTGGGCGCGGGCGCGGGCCCGTACGGCTCGGCCCAGATCGAAAAGGCCTTCGCCGACTACTTCGCCGCCAAGGGCGTCCCGACCGAGGGCACGGACTTCTCGGGCCGCTCGGACTACGGCGAGTTCATCGCCCAGGGCATCCCGGCCGGCGGCCTCTTCACCGGCGCCGAGGGCGTCAAGACCGCGGCCCAGGCCGCCAAGTGGGGCGGGACGGCCGGCGTCGCCTATGACCCGTGCTACCACTCGAAGTGCGACAACCTCGGCAACGTCGACCGCGTGGCTCTGGGCCGCAACGCCGGGGCCATCGCGTTCGTGACCGCCGCCTACGGGGTGTCCACTGAGGACGTCAACGGGGTGCCGCCTCGTTCGAAGCGAGCTGAGGCCCGTTCGGCGGCTTTGAAGTCGGCTTCGCACGACGACCACTCGCACGCGGCCGTCTCGTAGTCAGCTGTTTGATCTAAAACGGCGGCGGTGTCTTCGGGCTCCGCCGCTGTTTCGTTTCCAAGTGGGCCCGAGAAGCAGACCGGACGCGAATTAAGGTTGTCACGCCCGCCCGGAGCGGGCATTGGTCGACGCTTTCGTTGACTCAGGTCGCCCACTCATGGAATCGGAGATGTGAATCACTCCCTAAGGATGAGGCGGCTACTTGATCTCGACCGAACCTGGCCGCCGCTCGGCAGATCTCGTCACGTGGGTTGCAAAGTCAGCCGCACGAGCAGGCAAAACGCTGCTGCTGCGGACGCGGCGCCTTGTTCGCTGCTCCGCCGGTTCGGGGGTCGTCCGCAGGCGAGCTCGGTCTGATCCGGAAACGCGCCGAGTGGGCAAAGAAATGCTCCTGATAGAATCACGTCGCGCTTCGGTAGGGTCGCCGTTCCAGGAGGTTTTCCAGTGTCCACCCCGGTTTCTGTCGTAATGACCGTGGCGCCGAAAGCGCCTTATCTTCCGGAGACCCTGCGGACACTCGCCGACCAGACTTTCCAGGATTGGGAACTGGTGTTCGTGCTCGACGGCGAATGCGAGCAGAATCGGGCAGCCACCGAATTCCTGCCTCGTGAGAAAGTCAAGTACGTGTTGACGCCCGCCCCGCGCAGCGGCGTCGCGACCGGCCGCAACTTCGGCCTGGCCGCCGCGTCGCACGAGCTGATCGCGCTGCTCGACGCCGACGACCTGGCCGCCCCGGAGCGGCTCGCCAAGCAGGTGGAGCGGTTCGCCGCCGAGCCGGACCTGGCCGCGCTCGGCACCTGGGCACAGAAGATCGACATCCAGGGCACGCGGATCGGCGAGATGCACCCGCCCATCGGCCGGGACAAGGTCGCCCGCACGCTGCTGTGGTTCAACTGCATGATCGCGCCCAGCATGATGCTGCGGAAGTCGGTCGCACAGGGGCTCGGCAACTTCGACCAGCGCTGCACCCGCTCCGAGGACTACGACATGTGGCTGCGGATGCTGGGCACGCACGGCGTGGACGTGCTCGGCGAGGAGTTGCTGTCCTACCGCGTGCACCCCAACCAGCACAGCAAGGGCACCATGCTCGACGGGCAGGCGGAACGCCTGCGGGAGAGCCGGATGGCTGCCGCCGAGCGACTGGGTGTCAGCAAGCTCGGGGCCATGGCACGGCACGGTGCCTGGCTCGGCGTGCAGCTGGCCAACCGCCGCTGGTGACAGCGTGACCCGGAGCCCTCTGCCTCCGGGCAGAGGGGCCTCCCGACCGCCTTCGCGACCTTTCTGAACTGTGGAAGCGAAGGGATTCGAATTCCCGGACGGTTGCTCGTCTCCGCTTTCAAGCAGCCGGCCGAGTCGCCGGGTGCTCGGCCTCGATCTCCTCGGCGGCGATCGGGCCGGTTCGGTCGGTCGCGGCGACGATTCGTCGAGGCCGTCACGCTCGATCTGCCGTTGGACTGCCGCCTCGATATAACCGGAGACACCTGACAGCCGGCGAGCTGCACAGGGCGACTGCGCCGGCTACGGGCTGCATCCGCTTGGCGGACGTTCGCGCCGCCGTCAGGCGGTTGTTCCGCCTCGGGCAACACGAGCGTCGACGGCTGGGAGGAATGGCGCCGGGCTCCTGACGACGCGCGACTGGACGAACCGCGTCGACGCGCGGGCGTTCCGGTCCACCGTCGGAAGTCGCGCAAGAGCGGCGAAGTGTTCTGCTTGCTCAGCCATGCGTTCAAGACTTCCTCAGTCCTGCATTTCCGCAGGCCGGGGTATTGAGCGGAAGCGGAGGGATTTGAACCCCCGGACGGTTGCCCGTCTCCCGCTTTCAAGGCTGCATCTGGCTGTCCAGGCTTGTTCGGGTTAGTCCGCGGTTGTCGGTCTTGGCTGATCAGGGGTGCTGTCTCGTCCCAACCTGTCCCGGACCGTTGCTACACCCGTAGCTACACCTCGTTCAGGTGGCTGGCCTTGTGGCTGTCCCGTCCCGCTGGTCCTCGGTGGGGCGGCTTTGGCATGTCCGGTGGCCGATGACGCGGAGCGTTGGCGGGCGTCGATCGCCGTGCCCGGCTTGGTCAGGTCTTGGATCGCGCGATCGTCCCGAGCCTGGGTGTTGGGAGCTCCTGCGCGTCGCCGTCGGTGGCGCGCTGCCGTGGATGGACGCCGGCCGCGCCGCACGGCCGACGGGCGGAGCGAAGCGGGAGCCCGGCGTGCCGGGATGGATGGGAGCCGGTGCCAACGCGACAGGCCCCGTGCGCGCCGCCGACGGCGGCGCGCCTTGATCCCATAGAGCCAAGTTCGGCAACGTCTAGCGTGGATGCGGGCGCTGTCATACCCCGCTGTGTCGGGATGGCTTCGCTCTGCGGTCAAAGGCGTCAGTGCAAGAGCAACATCACCTAGATGGCCCAGCGTTGTTGACCAGATTGCGCCACTCTGACATCAGCAGCGTCCCTACGATGCTGATCAGTGCAGCGGAAGGTTGGGGGTACATGACCGACGAAGATCGGAGCTTCCAGGGCGAGATCAAGGTCGCCGCCCGGGTGATCGACTACCTGTCCTCAGGTCTATACGAGAACGCCGCAGCATGCTTGAAAGAGCTGATCAACAACAGCTATGACGCGGACGCCACGGAAGTAGTTGTGTCCGTCAAACCCGATGCTGACTTTATTGCGATTGAAGACAACGGCACAGGAATGACCCAGGCGCAGTTTGTCGAACACTTCAGCAGGGTGGCTGAATCACACAAGCGCGACTCAGGTCAAGAAACCGAGAAGAAGCGCAAGAAGATCGGCAAGATCGGCATCGGGTTCATCGCAGCAAATGAGCTGTGTGACGAGATGGAAATCTACTCAACCTGTAAGGGAAGCCCGGAGCTACTGCACGTAACGATCCGCTTCGGCGAGATCCGCAACCGGTCGTATGAGAAACGTAAGACACCCTCAGGAGACGTGAAGAAGGGTGACTACGACGGCGTCATTCTGGAAGAGGATCCGAAGGAACACTATACAAAAGTGTACCTTAAAAGGATCCGAGAAGAAGCGCTGCCGCAGTTTATTGCCGAAACTGGAAATCTCTCTGAGGAATCCTCAAAGTCGATCTACGGACTAAATGAAGATACCGTAAGAAGAGTTCTAGCGAGCCTAAATACTTGGGACGAGCTTGATCTTTACAGTCAGACTCGCCTCCGAATCGGCATGAACGTTCCGGTTAAGTATCTACCCAATTGGACTTTGCCGGAACATGAAGGTGCGTTGGCCTCTTTCACCAAACGAGCAGCGGCTTCTGACTTTCGAGTAATTTATGACGGAACCGACCTCGTAAAGCCGGCCGTTCTCACAGATCCCAAAAAGATGAATCTGCTAAAAGTTCTCAACTATGAGGACGAAGAGATTCAGGTGCATGGGTATCTGTTCGCCAGACATGGCGTGTATAAACCCAGCGAGCTTAACGGGATCTTGTTGCGAATTCGCGAGTCTGCGGTTGGTGACTACGACAACGGATTTCTCGGTTTCCCGAAGCACATCGAGGCACTCTTTCAGGACTGGGTGACCGGCGAGTTGTATGTCAATGGCGAGCTCGATGATGCTTTGAACATCGATCGTCGCACGCTTCGCGACACACATTCCTCGTATGTAAAGCTTCAGTCTTGGTTCATTCAGGAACTTCGCGCATTCTTGCGCGATGTGCGTACCCAGATGTACAAGACGCCAAGCGAAGAGCGCCAGGTTCAGCGTGCGCAAGGGCAGCGCGAAAAGATTAAGGAGGTCGCCAAGCGCGTCGAGGAATCATACGGCAAAGAAACAGCGGCCAAGTTGACCTCAACGTGGGCGAATACAACAGAGAAAGCTTCTGCGAGCGAGACCAAGAAGGAAGTCCGAAAGCTTACCCGGACTTATTCGGTGGGCGACGTCTACGAGATCGCGGTTGATGTAGCTCAAGAAGTTCTTCCAGCAGACCTGGCTGAACAATTCATTACAGAGTTGACCCGGCGGCTCCGTGACTGAGCCCACGAAAAGATCCATTGACGACGCCATGGAGCTTAGTCGACCTGCCAAGATTACCATTAGGCAGTGGTGGCTCGCGTCGGTTCGCGCTCACGACAAAGCGGCATTGGCGAACGGTGTTCCTCTTTATCTGACTCTTCCTGGACAACACGGTCTTGATATCAAGCTTCTGATTGATGAGGGTGTCATCCGGACAACCGAGGCAGGCCCGATTGTGGCTGCTGACGCCTCGCGAATTGTCGCGATCGAATCAAACATGATGGCTTGTGGTCTGCTGCGTAAAAAGATCCCGGGTCTCAGTGTTAGGCAAGAAAACATTTCAGGGATGCTCTCATGGAACTTTCCAGATGTTTTTCCTGACTCGAAGAACAAGAAGCAGTTTCGCGCCGCTGTTGTGAACTTGGACTTCAATCAGTCACTCAAAATGCACCCGGACGGAACAATTCCGGTCTTGAATGCGATCGATAAGATTGCGCGAATTCATGAAGGGGATATAAATCGCCCTCCGATCGATTGGACTCTCTGTCTAACTCTGAATGCAGATCTAATCTGCACTCCGCAGCAGCGAGGCGAGCAAGCGGCTTTCATTGCTGATCAGGTATTCGACTGTCCAGATCTTATGCTGTGGGTCGAAACTCATCTTCGGGACCAGCTAGATGAACTTGAGCAAAAACCCGAAGTGCTTGACAGCTGGGATAAGGCCATCGTGCAGCGTCTTCTGATGGTTCTGGTGCCACTCAGAATAATTCAGCTTGCATGTGCACGTGGGTGGCGTGTGAACTGTCAATACGTTGCCGGTTACGGAGAACACCCACAGGAAACTCCGATGGTCACCTTCGTCATCAACTTCGAGTGGAATGACACTGGCCGCGTCACCCCCGCTCAGACCAGCAAGACCTGCCGGGAGCAGCTGCCCGCGGCGATGTGCAGGGTGCTAGGAGATGGGTCCGTGGAGCATCTGCCGGCTTCGGGCACGCTCTGGTAGCCGCAGGCTGCGGTACAAGTAGATCTCCTTGCAGAGTTCCACTAGAGTTACCAGGAGATCCGCCTGACCAGGCAGCGATGCCGGGGTCTAGGCCCAACATGCTTGTGCCACCAGCAAAAGTGGCGAAGGAGGAGCCTGTCATGACCGGCCAGGGCGACTCGATCTTCACGGTTCACCGGGCGGACTCACGGCGTCTTGAATCCTACCTTCGTCGGGCGGCAGTGGCTCTGGATCCCCAGCAGCCGGATGCCCCGATTCTCACCGCGACAGTCACCAGTCCTCCTTACAGTTCCTTGATCGACTACGGGGTCGAGAACCAAATCGGTCGAGGACAAAATGACGACGACTATCTAGCCGATTGCAAGAATATCTTTGATGTTCTGTATCGACGTACCCAAGACGACGGATGTCTATGGCTCGTAGCTGACACCTACCTAAAGCCTCAGAAACAATCACGTCGCGGACCAAGGGATCCTCGGCCGTCGTCCTTGCGGCCGCTTCCATTTGAGCTGGCGCAGCTAGCCGGCCAGGCTGGCTGGATTTTGCGTGAAGTAATTATTTGGCACAAGGATAAAACTCGGCCTTGGTCTCATCACGGTCGCTTGCGCAACTCTTTCGAATACGTTTTGCTTTTGGTTAAGACTTCCGATTTTAAGTTCCACTCGTCGAGGCTTCGTGACGCTAGTCAGATCGCACATTGGTGGGTTCGGTATCCTGAGCGGTACAATCCGCAAGGCAAAGCTCCAGACAATATCTGGCATATTCCTATTCCAACTCAGGGTAGTTGGGCGAACGCTGCGGTACAACATGCGTGTCCGTTTCCGCCAGACTTGGTGAGCCGCCTTCTGATGTTGTCCACCGATGAGGGCGATATCGTGTGCGATCCATTCGCTGGATCTGGGACCGTCGCGGCAGTAGCAGAAGCCATGGGTCGACGTCCTATTGGTACTGAGCTGAATCCGAAGTTTGTTGAAGCATACAAGAAGCTGGTGCGGCCAGATATTCTGTCGAAAATGGCCAAAACTGCGAGCCGTGACAAGAGCGACGGCCCAACTCCACGCACAGTCGTGCACCTTCGAGCGCTAAAATATCCGAAAGCGCTGTTTACAACCGTTCGCTCACGCTTTCCTGAGCTTAAGATTCCAAGCGTAGGAATTGTCCTGGTTGAAAAGACGAATCCTGAGAGTACCTCAGGTACACTTGTTCAACTGACTTGCATTTTCGTTGCTGATGATGCAACCGCCGCGGAGCGCGATGATCTTGCTCGGGCTTTTAAGGAAGTTGCTGGAAAAGCCCCCCTCACCAAGTACGGCGTTGCAGGTGACATCTCAGTCGTGGCAGAGGCCGACGCCATCAGGTTGCTAGGTGAGCGAAAGTTGTACCTGTATGAACACGGTCATACCTGGGTGGCCTCGGGCAAGATAAATACCTCAGACGCGCTTTCTGTGCCGACGTCCGTCAAGCGTGGTCACTACATACCGATCGTTTCAAATGTGCACGTATCCATCAAAGAAGATCATGTGGGCGATCTCGCGTCTGAGAAGACCAAGTAGTCAGCCGATCGACTTAACAATTGACCTCATGTCAGTAATGATGCAACTTGGTCCCGCGTCCAATAGATCCTTCGTCTTGTGAGGCCTATTTGCGTAGGCTATACATTTGACGCCTGCGGCATTTGCGGCGAGCACATCAGAGACAGAGTCGCCCACTAGCACGCACTGATCGTTTTGGATTCCAAGTAGACTGATGGCATCAAGTACTCGCTTGGGGTTTGGCTTCAGGTCTTCTGGATCGAAGCTGTCGCGGCCGAAAATAGATATTCCTGAAGATGTATCTTGAAGGCTCAGATATGCTTCGATTGCAATGGTGGAGTTGTTGCTTACAATTGCAATAGGGCGACCCGAGTTGTGCCACTTTCGGATTGCTTCGATCGCTCCTGGCGTTGGCTGTGCCGTCTTCACGGCCTCTACTTCGTGAGCTGTCAGCGCAGCTTCAAGGAATCTCGCTTCGTAGGTTCCAAGTAGTGCGGCGTACTTGAATACTTCGAACGGATCAACTGTCTTCTCGATATCTGTCGGCAACGGTCCATGCATGCCCTCGTGAAGGACTTCGCGAAGCTGGTCGGCGACCACCGGAGCCGGGAATCCTGCGAATACTGAGCAGACAGGTCCATCGAAGTCAAGTAGAAGTGCATCGATTCCAGCCAGCGTATCGCGAAGGATACTAGGATCGTCGGTAGGCGATTGGCTCCTCGTCACCGCAAGTACTCCGTCGACACCGTGTCCCACATCGAGTCGAACCACATGCGTGCCTGCTCGACGTATTGGCTGCCGGTGCTTGTGTCATCGTCGGTGACGCTGTGCTGGAAGAGGATGGCTTCCTTGCCGACGAGGTCGTAGATCGGCTTGGGTTCGCCGTCGAAGCGGATGACATGCTCGCGGACAGGGTAGAAGCCGAAGAAGGCTTCCTCGTTGTTGAGTAGGTAGAGCTTGAACAGCGGCGCGGCGCGGTGAACCTTGATCTCGACGGAGACGTCCTTGACCAGGCCGAGATCTCCGAGTTCCTGGACGTTGTCCACGATCGCGAGAGTGTGGCGGCGCATGATCTCGTCCATGCGCTTGCGGAAGCCTGGGCTGTCCTGCAAGTCCTCGACCTGGCACGGTATCGCCCACGGCTGAGATGTGTCCGGGACGAGCATCCGGATGTTGATCGAGGTGGGCGTCAGTCGGCCGATTCGGATCTTGTCCAGCGGCTCCTGCATAACGCCTTGCAGCGTCTCGCCAGAGAAGCCAGCAAAGTCGATGGAGACGCGTTCAGCCTCGAACGCGCGCTCGATGTGCGGGCGGAGTCCTACTGGGCGTTCGGTGCGCTCGCGGACGAAGACGCCGCTGCCCTGTCGGGAGACGATCAGGCCTTCGTCGCGCAGCTCGCGCAGTGCGTTCTGCACGGTCATCGGCGCAACTTCGTACTTCTTCGCGAGTTCGGCGCGTGAAGGAAGCTTGTCGCCGGCCTTGAAGACCTTGGTCAGGATGGCGGCCCGCAAGGCATTCGCTACCTGCACGTACGGCGGTCGCGGGTCGTCCGGGTCCAGTCCCATGTCTGCCTCTCGATGTCGGAGCAGCAATAGGTTCCTAGCGCTGCTCGTGCGTGCATGCACGCCTGCTTGCTTGCAAGCAAGCCTCTCCCTCGCATGATAGAGCCACTTGTCTAGCCCGCCTAGGGAGCTAGCTCACCTGCGAAAACGATGAACTACTTGACCTGGCTAGACAACCTAGCTAGCTTGTAACTTGTCTAGGTCGTACAGACGGCCTAGCCGGGCTAGGGAGGTTGCAGTCATGGCGGTTCCGTACGGCACTCGCTTTGAGACATTGTTTGACCAGGTCTTTCCGCAGGGCGCGCTCATGGTTGGCGTGGTCGCTCCGGACATGGAGTACATGAGCAACGAGGACAAGGCGCGCGGCAAGCAGGCCAAGCAGAAGGTCGACGAGCGGTCCGGAAAGCGTCAGTGGAAGGTCGTCGTCACCGACCCGTCGGCCGAGAAGGAGCGGGACGCGTCGGTCACGATCACCGTGCTCGCGGACGTTCAGCCCGTTCCTCCTCAGGCCGTGCAGGTCATGCCCGGCGTTGAGGTCCGGCCGGTCGCGTTCGAGGGGCTGACGGTCGAGCCGCGCGTCATGGGGGACCGGTTCAAGTACCAGGGCTTCACGATCCGGGCCACGGGTATCAGCGCGCCTCAGGTCGGGGCTCCGCCCAAGCGTGAGAACAAGCCTGCGGGTCAGCAGGGTCAGCCCGATCAGAAGTCGGCGGCCTAACAGTGGCGCGGCCGTCGCGTGAGGCGGTCGCCCGGTGGAACACCGCGTATGCGGAGCAGACGGCGGCCCTGTTTGCGGCGTCCCGTACGGGCGACAAGCAGGCACTTCTTCGTCTGGCTCTGGGCTACTCCGCGGTGGCGGAGGCGTGGCGGATCTTGGCCGCTGATCTGGCGGTGCCGCTGTGGGCGCGTCACGCCTGCTCCATCGCTGCTGAGGAGTTCGAGCGCCGTGCGCGGCTTGAACAGTCCCGTTCTGGGGAGGAGTCGTGATGTTGAAGCTCATGATCTCGCCTGGTCCTGCGGCATCGGCAGACATCGTGGCGTGGCCCGACTCGGCCGCTGCGGAACATTGCCTGCGGCTGAACCTCGATCCGGCGCAGATCGCTATCCACGTGCCGGACGGGCCTGAAGGTCGGGAGCAGTTGGCGGCGTTCCTGCGGACGCTGTCGCAGCACGCCGGCCTGTTGGCTGCGGTGCTCGAACCGTCCAAGGGTGCTGGCTGGGTCGGCAACACCCCTGGTCCGCTGACTGAGTGGGGTTAGCCATGCTCGACGAACTTCAACTGTCTGACGTGATGCTCGGTGAGTTCGCGGACGACGTGCAGGTTCAGCTGATGCTGGTGGCCCTGCTCGACGATCCGTGGAGCTTGTGGACCGTGCCGAAGCTGGCCGAGTTTCTTCGGCAACCGCTGGCGACCGTCTACAGGCGGATGGAGCGGTTGCGCCGCTGCGGGCTGGTGCAACGGGTGCCGTTCTGGCCAGAGCAGGAACGGCCCTGGCGGTACTGGGTCTCGCCAGACGGGCTGCGGTCGTCGCGGTGGCTGATCCGGGCGAACTTCGAGGTGCTGCACGTAATGGCGGTGCCGCTCGGGTTGTCGGTGCGCAAGGCGTTGGGGTTCGGCCCGGTCCTCGACGCCTGCCGGTGTGACTGTGGCCGGTGCTGCTGCGGGCTTCCGCACATCTAGCCGCGTTAGGCGGTGGTGCCGGTGAGGCCTCGCCTGCTGGCTCGGTTGATGTACCGCATGAACCTGACCGCGAAGCACCCGGTGACCGGGCGGGTTCGGATGGAGTACCGGAACTGCTCGCGGTGTCTGGG
This sequence comes from Lentzea pudingi, assembly GCF_014646255.1. GTDB lineage: Bacteria > Actinomycetota > Actinomycetes > Mycobacteriales > Pseudonocardiaceae > Lentzea > Lentzea pudingi. The sequence goes on along the minus strand of NZ_BMNC01000005.1, from coordinate 473,207 downwards.
CGGCGGGTGGTTCCGCAAGACGGAGAAACGGCCGCGCTGCTCCTGGTGCAGGGCGCTCGCGAAGAAGCTCGGTCAGAGCTGATCCACAACTGAACAAACAGCGTTGGTGTGTGTCGCGCGGAAACAGTCCAAAGTCTTGGCGGGCCTTGACTGTTCCCGGCGACGTACACCGACTCGAACGACCCTGAAATTGTTGGGACACAAGGAGATTCGAGTCATGCATAGGGTATCTGCGCGTACCTGGGGTGCGTCAAGTCGACAGGACCGGTTCGCCGCGATGGTGGAGCGTTTGCAGGCTGTCGACACCTACACGGTGATGGTCGACGGCGGCGGGCTGGTCAGCCTCGAACTCACTCAGGCTCAGGCCGAAGGGTTCGAGTGCCTGACGTGCAAGCGCTTGTGCGGCAACGGGTCGAGCGCGTTCCAGCCCGTGGGGTTCATTCCGAGCACGGGCATGGTGTTCCGCTGCGTCTCGTGCCTGGACGGTGCGGCATGAGCGGGACGAAGTGGGTCGATCCGGCCCCGTTCGAGGGCGCTCGGCCGCGTTTCCCTTGGTGGATCTGGCTTCCTCGGTGGGCAAAGGTTGTTGCGGCACCGTTCGTGCTGGCTGGGTTCGCCGTGTGGCTGGGCGTCCGCCTGATGCTCGTTCTCCTGCGGTACCCGGTCGTGGCCGGCCTGGCCGTCACCGGGCTTGCGACCTATCGGGAGTTCGGGCTCTCGCCGCTCGTGCTGGCGCTGCTCACGCTTGTTGCCGGGCTGCTGATCTGGTTCGGGCTTCACCAGCCGTCGTTTCTGCGGCACTGCTGGTACCGCGCGGTCACTGAGTGGCGGAGGGCCACGGTCTACGTGCCGAAGTGGCGCACAGTCATGCGGCTGGCGGACCTCGCCAAGGAACACAAAGGCAAGGAGTACCGGCCTCAGCTGCGACGGGTTCGGGCTGAGGGCTGGCGGGACAAGGTCCGGGTACGGATGATCCCGGCGCAATCTCCGGAGCAGTGGGAAGCGCGCCGGGACAACCTGGCGCACTTGTTCAACGCTCGGTCCTGCCGGGTGCGCGTGTTGAAGCCTCGGCTGCTCGAACTCGACTTCATCCACGCTGACCCGCTGGCTCGGCCTGTGGTAGTTCCGCCGCTGGGGGATTCCGCGGAGGTCGACCTGAAGAAGCTGGTCGTGGGGCGGACGGAGACCGGTAAGCCGTGGCGGTTGAAGCTGCTCGGCTCTCAGATCCTCGTGGTCGGCGTCCCCGGCGCGGGTAAGGGCTCGGTGCTCTGGTCGATCGTCTGGCAGCTCGCCCCCGCCATTCGCGCCGGCCTGGTGAGGCTCGTCGGCATCGATCCCAAGGGCGGGATGGAACTCGGCCAGTGTCCCGACGCCTTCGACAAGGTTGTCTATGACAACGGGCCGGAAGCCGTTGAGCTGCTGGAAGAGATCGCGGCGGAGGTCAAGGCTCGGGCTTCGCGGTACCGGGGTGTGCGGAGGCTGTGGACTCGCAACGCCGGTGAGCCGTTCACGGTCCTGGTGGTCGACGAGCTGGCGGACCTTGTCGCCTACCAGCAGGACAAGCAGCTCCGGGAACGTGCCGGTCGTGCTGTCCAGACGATCAGCTCGCAGGGGCGGGCTCCAGGTGTGGCCACGGTGGCGCTGGTGCAGGACCCGCGCAAGGAGGTCGTGAGCTTCCGGCATCTGTTTACCACTCGGGTGGCGCTGCGCCTGGACGAGCCGATTCAGGTGGACATGGTCTTGGGCGATGGCGTTCGGCAACGTGGCGCGGCAGCTCATGAGATCAGCGAGAGCACGCCTGGTGTCGCGTGGCTCAAGGAGGACGGGCAGCGCGAACCGGAGAGGGCGCGGGCCTTCCATGTCACGGACGCGGACCTGGTCGAGCTGGGCATCTACTTCGCCCCGGCCACTGTTCACGACTTCCCGGCGAGCAGCGAGCGGAGGGCAGCATGAGCACCAACGTCACCACGTTTCCCGGCGATGTTGCAGGCCAGACCCGTGCGGAGCGGATGAGGCAGCCTGCCGCGATTGACGTCACCAAGGCTGCCGCTGAACAGCACGGGGTGTGCGTCCGGCCGTTCACGATGGAAGTCGAGGATCACGAGTCCTTCGAGGTTCGGTACGTCGCGGTGCCGTGCGGCTCGACGATCGAGAGCGTCTGCAAACCCTGTGCGAAGAAGGCCAAGGCCCTGCGGATGGCTCAGTGTCGCGAGGGCTGGCACATGGATGTTGAGCCTGACTTCACCCCGGAACCGCCCACAAAGGACCAGATGGAGCTGCTCGAGTACCGAGCTGACCTCATGAAGGCCTACAAGGAGGAAGGCGGGTCAGCGGAGGCGGACGAGCTGCGGGAGGAGATCCACAGCGTCGACGAAGAACTTCGGCAACTTGGCGTCCGTGGTCGCCTGCCCTCGCCGGATGACCCCGGCAAGCGGCCCGTGAAGCGCTCGACGAAGCGTCGGCAGGATGCGCCGGAGCTGCCTCGGCGTCGGGTTGAGAAGCGGACGGTTGGGCGGGAGTTCGCGGGAGCCTTCCGGCCTTCGATGTTCGTAACGCTGACGCTCGACACCTACGGCAAGGTGCTCGACGACGGCACACCCGTTGACCCGGACACCTACGACTACCGCCGTGCTGCAAGGGATGCTGTCCACTTCGCGTCTCTTGTTGACCGGTGGTGGCAGAACCTTCGGCGGGTCGTCGGGTGGGAAGTGCAGTACTTCGCCACGGTCGAGCCTCAGAAACGGGCTGCTCCGCACCTGCACGCGGCACTCCGCGGTTCGATCCCTCACGAGGTGATTCGCCTGGTCACGGCGGCCACCTATCACCAGGTGTGGTGGCCAAACCATGACGAACGCGTCTATGTGGACCGGTTGCCGGCCTGGGACTTCGACGCCAAGGCGTTCATTGATCCAGACACCCGAAGGGCCTTGACCACCTGGGAAGACGCGGAGGTCGAAGAACCGGCGCACGTCGCGAAGTTCGGGCGACAGGTGCACTCGAAGGGCATCCTCGGCGGGTCTGAGGAAGCTGGTCGGCACATCGGCTACCTGACGAAGTACCTCACCAAGTCCATCGGTGAGGTGGTCGAGCAGGACACCGAACGGCAACGCCGGCATGCGGACCGTCTGGCGGACGAGCTGGCCGTCACGCCCTGCTCGGACCGGTGCGCGAACTGGCTCCTGTACGGCGTCCAGCCTCGCGGCGCGAACTCCCGCCTGAGCCCAGGACGGTGCAAGGGACGGGCTCACCGCAGAGCCACGCTCGGATTGCCTGGGCGGCGGGTTCTGGTGTCCCGCAAGTGGTCTGGGAAGACGCTCGCGGACCACAAGGCCGATCGGAAGCGGTTCGTGGTCCAGGCGCTCAAGGCCGTCGGGATCGAGAAGCCGGAGAAGGACCCTGCTCGGCTCGTCTGGCACAAGGTCCGGCCTGGTGATCCGAACGTGCCGCCACGGGCTCACCTGCTCATGCATGCCATCGCGCAACGCGTGACGTGGAAAGCCGAGTACGACCGCGCGCTGCTCGCGGCGCAACCGCCGGATCTTTCGGCAACAGCGGCCTGACCAACCAAGGGGGAAGACATGAACGAAATCGCGTACCGCGTTGAAGAAGTCGCTCGGGCCCTTCGGGTGGGGCGGACGAAGGTGTTCGACTTGATCAGGGCCGGTGAGCTGGTGTCCGTCAAGATCGGTGGGAGTCGTCGGGTTCCGGCCTCGTCGGTGCAGGCGTACCTGTCTCGGCTGATCGCGGAGGCCGCGTGATGGCCGGGGGCAAGCGGTCCAACGGTGAGGGCTCTGTCTACCAGCGCAAGGACGGGATGTGGATCGGCGCGGCGTACGTGCTCACCACGACCGGGCACCGCAAGCGCGTCACTGTTTCGGCAACCACTGAGTCGGAGGCCTGGAAGAAGCTTCGGAAGAAGATCGCGGACTCCGATGCCGGCATCCCGGTAGCTGCGGAGACGTGGACGCTGGAGAGCTACCTCAAGTACTGGATGTCCACAGTGGCCGCCACCAAGAGGCCTCGGACGATCGAGGGGTACGGGGTGGTCGTGAGGCGGCACCTGGTGCCCAACCTCGGGACGAAGAGGCTGCATCGGCTGACGGCACAGGAGGTCCGCACCTTCATCACGCGGCTCCGGAACGACTGCCGGTGCTGCGCGGAGAAGATCGATGCCAACCGGCCGAAGGACGCACAGCGTTGTTGCGCCAAGGGGAAGTGCTGCAAAGCGGTGTTGTCCGACCGGACGATTCAGCAAATCCACGCGGTTCTGAGGAATGCGTTGGCGCACGCGATGAGGGAGGAAGTGATCACGAGGAACGTCGCCAGGCTCGTTCAGGTCAAGTCACCTCGGTACGACGTGAATCGTGGCCTGACGGCCGATCAGGCAAAGGCGCTTCTCAAGGCGGCAGACAAAGATCGGCTGAAGGCGCTGTACGTCCTGGCGCTCTACCTCGGAATGCGGCGGGGCGAATTGCTCGGCCTGAGGTGGAAGGACATCGACTGGGACAAGTGGGACGAGCCGTGCGCTGAACACGCGGACGAGTTCTGTGAGGACTGCGCGGAGCAGCACGCGCCGTCGTTGCAGATCCGTCAGACGCTTCAGCGGGTTGGAACCAAGCTGGTGTTCGTCCCGCCGAAGACGGACCGGTCAGAGCGGGTCATGCCGCTGCCGCTCCTCGTCGCCTGGGCGCTGGTCGATCACTGGGACGGCCAGGACGACGAAGCGGAAGCGGCAGGGGACAGGTGGGAGGAGTCGGGGCTGATCTTCGCGACGGTCCTCGGCGGGCCGATCGATCCGACCTACCTGAGATCGAGTTGGTACCCGATCCGGAAGCGCGCCGGCCTGGACAACGTGCGCTTTCACGACATCCGGCACTCGTGCGTGACGCTGCTGCTCAGGCTCGGCGTCCCGCCGCACATCGTCCGGGACATCGTCGGTCACTCAAACATCGAGGTGACGATGATGATCTACGCGGCCGTCTCCCTTGAGGACAAGCGGGAGGCTTTGAAGCGGCTCACGGACGAGCTGGGCTGAGGTCGTTGCTACACCCGTTGCTACACCAGAGGGGGTGTGACCAGCCTGAACGGCCGGTCACACCCCCTCTGAACTGCGGAAGCGGAGGGATTTGAACCCCCGGACGGTTGCCCGTCTCCCGCTTTCAAGGCGGGTGCATTCGGCCGCTCTGCCACGCTTCCAACGACGCCAGGAGCGTCGGCCCGAAGCCTAGCCGTTCGACTCCCGCAGGTGTGTCATGACCCGGTCGAACACCTTGGCCAGCACCTCGCCCTCCTCGGGGGTCAGCAGGTCGACGATGTGCTCGCGCACCCCGCGCAGGTGTGTGGGGGCGGCCGCGACCAGCTGCGCCATCCCAGCAGCAGTGAGTTCGGCCAGCACCCCGCGTCCGTCCTCTGTGCACTCCCGGCGCGACACGAGCCCGGCCTTCTCCATGCGGGCTACCTGGTGCGAGACGCGTGACTTCGAGGAGGCGACGTCCTCGGCGAGTTGGGTCATGCGCATGCGCTGGTTCGGTTGTTCCGACAGGCGGACGAGGATCTCGTAGTCCGCCAGTGACACTCCGTGGGTGTCCTGGAGCTCTCGGTGCAGGCGGTCCATGAGCATGGAGGAACCGTTCACGTAGGTGCGCCATGCGCGCATCTCGCCCTCGTCGAGCCAGTGCGGCTCCTGCTCACTTGGTGTCACGCGAACAAGACTAAGCCTGACGATGACGATCCTGTCGCTCCTCTGGAAAACGGGGCCTCCGGAAGGCAGACTCCCGGGCCGTACACGCGCGTTAACCACGCCTTGGAAAGGCTCCAATCCATGAGTTCGTTCAGACGGCTTTCCGTTCTGGCGATCACCGCCGCCGCGGCCACTGTCATCAGCGCTACCGGGCCTGCCCAGGCCGATGTCCAGTCACTGCGCGGCCGGGGCACGGTTGACGTGCGCCTGATCGGCATCAACGACCTGCACGGCAACATCGAGCCGCCCAGCGGGTCTTCCGGACGCGTCATCCTGCCGGACGGCACGACCGTCGACGCTGGTGGCGCCGCGTTCAACGCCACGCACATCAAGAACCTCCAGAAGGAGGTCAAGAACTCCGTCATCGTCGGGCAGGGTGACCTGATCGGTGCGTCGCCGATCGTGTCCGCGCTCTTCCACGACGAGCCGACGATCGAGGTGCTCAACAAGGTCGGCATGGACGCGACCGCGGCCGGCAACCACGAGTTCGACGAGGGCTACGAGGAGCTGCTGCGCATGCAGCGCGGTGGCTGTCACCCCGTGGACGGGTGCCAGTTCAGCGAGAAGTACAAGGGTGCGAACTTCCCGATCCTCGGTGCCAACGTCACGCAGGCCAAGAACGGGCTGCCGGCTCTGCCGCCGTTCTGGGTCGAGATCCGCGACGGGATCCCGATCGGCTTCATCGGCATGCCGCTCAAGGACGTGCCGATCCTGGTCGACCCGAACGGCATCAAGGACCTCAAGTTCGGTGACGAGGTGAAGGCGGCCAACAAGTACGCCAACCTCCTCGACGCCATCGGCATCAAGTCGATCGTGCTGCTCGTGCACCAGGGTGACCAGGTCACCTCGCCCGGTGGCGGGCCCAACGCGTGCAACGTCGCCGCCAACAACCCCGGCAGCGTCATCGCCACGTCGGTGAGCCCGAAGATCGACGCCGTCTTCTCCGGCCACAGCCACCAGCACTACAACTGCGTGGTCAAGGACCCGGCCGGCAACCCGCGCCCGTTCATCGAGGGCCTGGCCTTCGGTCGTGAGCTCAGCGTCGTCGACCTCAAGATCGACCGCCGGACGCGCGACGTGATCCGCGGCGAGACCAAGGCCGACAACAAGATCGTCACCCGCACGGTCACGCCGGACCCGACGGTCCAGGCGATCATCGACCTGGCCAAGACCAAGTCGGCCCCGATCGCGAACGAGGAGGTCGGCACGATCGGCGCGGACATCCTGCGGGCGCAGAACCCCGCCGGTGAGTCCCCGCTCGGCAACCTGATCGCCGACTCGCAGCTCGAGGCCACCAAGGGCAACGGTGCGGTGCTCGCGCTGATGAACCCCGGTGGCGTGCGCGCGGACCTCACCTACGCCACCTCGCCGGTCGGCGAGGGCAACGGCGTGGTCACCTACGGCGAGATGTTCACCGTGCAGCCGTTCGGCAACATCCTGCAGACGATCACGCTGACCGGCGCGAACATCCAGGCCGTGCTGGAGCAGCAGTTCACCGCCGCCCGGCAGTTCGTGCTCCAGCCGTCGTCCGGCCTGAAGTACACCTGGTCCAAGGGCGCCGCGTTCGGTTCCAAGGTCTCGAACGTCACGCTCAACGGCGTGCCGCTCGATCCGAACGCGAGCTACCGCGTGACGATCAACAGCTTCCTGCAGGGCGGTGGTGACGGCTTCAGCGAGTTCACCAAGGGCACGAACATCACCGGTGCCGGCATCGACCTGGACGCGTTCCGCTCCTACCTGGAGGCGCACCCGAACCAGGCGCCTCCGGCGCTCGACCGCATCACGCAGCTGCCGTAGCCGCAGACCGCGGCTGAAGGCCGTCCCGGTGACGAAAGTCGCCGGGACGGCCTTTCTCGTGTGCCCCGTTGCTCCATTTGATCTAGGGTGAGGGCCGATGTCGTGGATGCGTCGGTTCCTGCTGCTCGCCGGTCTGGTGACCGGTGCCTGGCTGCTGGGCGGCGCGGGCCAGGCGAACGCCGACGTCCGGGTCGAGCTCGACCAGCTCCAGATCGAGGTCGAACTCCCCGTCGTCGACGTCGGCATCAGGATCGAGACCGCGCCGCCGCCACGAGAGCAGCCGGTCCCGCCGAAGCCGCAACCGCGCGTCGAGGCTCCCGAAGTCGTACCCGTGGCCACACCGGCTCCCGCAGCGGAAGTACCCACACGGGTCGAGGTGCCCCAACAGGGGTACGCGCATCCCGAGCCGGCACCGCTCACGGCCGAGCCCACGAACCCGGCGCCTCAGCAGCCGAAGCCGCAACCGCAGGCCGAGCAGCCGATCCCCGGCACGCTCCCGCAGAGCAGCGGCGCGGGGTCGAGCACGACCACCCAGATCCCGGCGGGCACGCTGCCGCACGCGATGCGGCCGCCCACCACCACAGCTTCGGAAATCAGCACCGAGCAACGAGACGTGCCGCGCGCCGTGCACGTGGAAGAGCCGACGTTCTCTCCCGACTGATCCACCAGTGCCGCACTCAGCACAGGGGATCCGTCACTTTCCAGGGAGAACAGTCATGCGCAAGAACCTCAACCGCACCATGTCCGCCGCTCTGCTCACCGGTGGCCTGATGATCGCGACCGCCGGCTGGGCACAGGCCGTCCCGGTGCCGCTGAACGTCGACGACGAGGTCCGCGCCGGCAACCTCGTCAGCGTCCCGGTCAAGGTCTGCGGCAACGCGATCAACGTGCTGGGCACCAGCGACGCCACGTGCGACGAGAAGCCCGCCGAGCGCGTCCAGGCCGACAAGGCCCTCGTCTCCGCGCCCGCCACGGTCTGCGGCAACTCGGTCGGCATCGCCGGTGGTGGCACCGGAAGCTGCGGCCAGACCAAGCCGGAGGAGCCCAACGGCACCGTCGAGGCGCCCGTGACCGTCTGCGGCACCGCCGCGGGCGTGCTCGGCACCGCGAGCGGCGACTGCGGCAAGACCGACACCCCCGAGCAGCCGGGCGAGCAGCCGGAGCAGCCGGGTGAGAACCCCGAGCAGCCCGGTGAGAACCCGGAGCAGCCGGGCAACGAGACCCCGGGCAACCAGAACCCCGGCAACGGCAACCCCGGTGGCGGCGACAACGGGGACGCCGACAACGGCAGCGGCACCACGGGCGACGACTCCGGCGCCGGCGCCCCGCAGACCGGTGACAAGGCCTCGCAGCACGCCTCGGCCGTCATCCCGAACCTCTCGCGGACCGGCGCGGATCCGCTCGAGTTCCTGCTGGTGGGCCTCGGCCTGATGACCGCGGGCGTGATGGCCCGCCGCGGTGCGCGTCGCGTCACGAAGGCCTGATCAACAAATCCTGATCATTTCTCACAATCGCCCGGCGAGAGATTCTCTCGCCGGGCGATTGCTGTCTGCACTGTCGATCTCCGCAGGTCACCCGTCTGACTTCACCAATTCAGGTTTGGTGTGAAGTGTTGAGAAATGGGCTGATCAAGCGCATAGTCGATAACGAGCTGGCAACCGGAAGGTGAATGAACGAGACCACCCGGAGGCCACGCCCAGAAGGGGTAGGTGGTGCTGTGCAGGTATCTCCTCGCTGTGGCGAAACGCGGTCTGTCGCATCCCCGCGAGCGGATCGGACGTGAACGGTCCGAGCGCGACTGCGTAGCGACGGACACGAGGTTTCGGGTGCCCAGGCGCCGTCAGGCGTCGCTCGGCGCACTTCGACGCTGTTGAGCTCGGCTTCGGTGTCGTCTCATGGCGTCACCGGCTGAGCGCCACGCCAACCTTCGTGGGCCGTAGTCGTCACTTCCACATGGGAAAGCCTTGGTGCGGTGCCCCGACGTCGGGCTCCGCACCAAGGCATGTTTCGTGCTTTATCGTTTGCGGCACCCATGGGGTCCTTGGCAGGAGGATGCGGTGCAGTTCAACGAAGGCGCGGAACTCGACACTTCTCAGGTTTCGGACCAACGAGGCTCAGGCGGCAGGGTCGCGGGCGTCGGTGGTGGCCTCGGCGTGGTCGGCCTGATCATCTACTTCCTGATCCAGCAGTTCACGGGCATCCAGCTGCCCGCGGGCGGGCTGGAGGGCCTGGGCAACAACACCCAGGTCGAGTCCGGTCAGCTGCTCGACAAGTGCAAGACGGGCGCTGACGCGAACCGCGACAGCGACTGCAGGGTCCTGGCCACGATCAACTCGATCCAGGGCTTCTGGACCGACCAGTTCGCCCGCTCGGGCAACACCTACCAGGTCACCAAGACCAACTTCTTCCGCAACAGCGTGAGCACCCGCTGCGGCAACGCCTCGTCCGCGGTCGGCCCGTTCTACTGCCCCGCGGACTCCCAGGTGTACATCGACTTGGACTTCTTCAACGAGTTGCGGACCAAGTTCGGCGCCACCGGCGGGCCGTTCGTCGAGGCCTACGTGCTCGCCCACGAGTACGGCCACCACGTGCAGAACCTGCTCGGCACCTCCGACCGGGTGGGCAGGGAGACCGGGCCCACCTCGGGTTCGGTGCGCCTCGAACTGCAGGCCGACTGCTACGCGGGGGCCTGGAGCAAGGCCGCGACGACCATCCCGTCGGCCAACGGCCAGCCCCTCATCTCGAACATCACCCAGGAGGACGTCGACGCCGCCCTGGACGCTGCGGGCCGCATCGGTGACGACTTCATCCAGAGCGAGCTGGGCGGCGGGAAGGTCGACACGACCAAGTTCAGCCACGGCAGCTCGGAGCAGCGCAAGAAGTGGTTCACGACCGGGTTGCAGACGGGCGATCCCGCCCGCTGCAACACGTTCGACACGAACAACCTGGGCTGACGAAGCGATGACAGGGGGCCGCAACGGAGACGTTGCGGCCCCCTGTCGGATCAGCGGCGCGCCACCGCCAGCAACCGGTGGCTGCCGACCTCGAACGCACCGCCGTCGGTGTCGCCGTACAGCGAGACCGAGGAGAACCCGGCGTCGTTCAACATCCGGGTCAGCTCAGCCGCCGTGTACACGTGCTGGACGCAGGCCGACCGCTGCGTCCGCTCCCCGTCCGAGAACGTGAAGTCGATCAGCAGCCGCCCCGAGGCGACGTCGTAGGTGTTGACGGCGACCATCTCTACGCCGCCCGCCGACATGCGGATCTCGCCCGGCAGCGAGGGCAGCAACGACTCGGCCGTGCAGCCGTAGTCGAGGACCAGCACCGGCGCGACCTCGGCCAGCTCGCGCAGGAACCGCTGGGAGCCGGCGTGGTCGAGGTAGCCGAAGCTGTTGCCGAGGCACAGGGCCAGGTCGGCCGTCACGCCGAACGAGCCCAGCGACGCGAGGTCGCCCTGCCGCCAGTCGAGAGAGGGAGCCAGCGCACGTGCGTGCGCGATGGCCTCCTCCGAGATGTCGATGCCCGTGACCTCGTAGCCGCGGCGGGCCAGTTCGATGCTGTGCCTGCCGCTGCCGCACGGCGCGTCGAGCACGCGCGGCCCGGCGTCGAGGCCGACGAGGAAGTCGACCTCGGCGGAGGTCTGCGAAGGCTGGACCGCACCGCGCCAGAAACCGTTGGCGAGATCGGTGAAGAAAGTGGTGTACCAACTCAAGGTGGAACTCCTGGTGATCGCGAGAATCAGAACGCGAGAGTCACCGGGTACTGCGAAGGCACCCGGTGTGTCCGGGGCTGCCCATGGCATCTGCCTTGTCTCTGAGAACGCTTGGTGGCGCTACTGAACCACGCCGAAGCCAAGGCGCAAAACGGTTTTACGGCTGGGAGCGCGGCGTCGAGAAGCGGATCATGTTGCCGGACGGGTCGCGGAACGCGCAGTCGCGCACGCCGTAGAACTGGTCGATCGGCTCCTGCATCACCTCGGCCCCGGCCGCGCGGACCTGCTCGAACTTCGCGTCGACGTCGCCGAGCTCGAAGATGATGCCCTGCAGGGACCCCTTGGCCAGCAACGCGTGCAGCGCCTCGTGGTCGGTCGGCGGGACGGGCGGTCCGATGAGCGACAGGCCGATCTCGACGTCCGGTTGCTCGGACGGGCCGACGGTGAGCCAGCGGTAGCCGTCCTCGATGGTGACGTCCGTGCGCACTTCGAGGCCGACGACGTCGCGGTAGAACTTCAGCGCGATGTCCTGGTCGTGAACGAAGAGGAACGTGTGCGAAAGCTTCATGGCCGAAACCCTAGGGACGCCGTGACCGGGTCGCTTCTCGAAACCTGCTCGGTCGCGTCAGCCCCATCAGGTGGCATCCCGGCACTGCGGCCAGCGCGTCGTGGGCACGCGCCCGGTAAGCCGACGGCGTCTCGCCGACCAGTTCGGTGAACCGGGCCGAGAACGAGCCGAGCGAGGTGCAGCCGACCTCGACGCACACCTCCGTCACCGACAGCGTGCCCAGCCGCAGCAACGCCTTGGCGCGCTCGATCCGCCGGGTCATCAGGTAGCCGTACGGGGTCTCGCCGTAGGCCGCGCGGAACCGGCGGGCGAAGTGCGACGGCGACATCAGCGCGGCACGGGCCATCGCGGGCACGTCCAGCGGCCGGGCGTACTCGCGGTCCATCAGGTCACGCGCCCGGCGCAGGTGTGCCAGGTCTTCCGGGGTCACGCGGAACAGCATGCCACCGGAGTGAGCGCAGAGAAGTGCCCGCGTTGCTCACGCTTCACGCGTGCTGCCGGTTGCCCGATTTCAAAGAAGATTTCTCACGCATTTGCACCCCACTTTCGACTCTTCCGCCAGGTAGTCGGCCTGCGGTACTTTCCGCAGGTCACTGGGGACTCGGGGGGAACCGTTGTCCAATAGATCCGTCAGCCGCGCCGTGTTCGAGATCGGTGCTTTCGCCACCGCCGCGGTGCTGGTGTTCAGCACCGCCGCCTTCGCGCAGAGCGAGCCCACGAGCACATCGCCCCCGCCCGCCGAAACGTCGGCGCCACCGTCCTCGGCACCGCCATCCTCGGAACCGCCACCGCCACCACCGCCGGTCATGGCACCCGCGGCGGCCACGGGGCACATCGCCGGCGTCGTCTACGTCGACAGGAACGGCAACCGGAAGCAGGACCAGGACGAGGCCGCCTCCGACGTCGGTCTCATGATCACCGGCAACGGCGCCGAACACCGGACGACCACCGACGCCGACGGCGAGTTCAGCTTCCGGGACCTGGCGCCCGGCGCCTACAAAGCGACGTACCACCTGGACGACCAGTGGACCGTGCACGTCGTCAACGTCGACGGTGACCCGATCAAGGTCGAGCCGAACAAGACGGCGCAGGTCGTCGCACGCGGGGAACGGCCGTACGCGGAGCAGTTCTCGGTGACCGGATCGCTCGACCGCGACAGCTACCGCATGCCGGCGACCGCGACGGTCACCCTGGCCTTCACCAACTACACCAACAACAAGATCAGCAACATCCGGGCCCGGTGCGACCACAAGAGTTCTCCGAAGGCGCTCGGCCGCGGCAAGAACTGGAACGCGCTGACGACCAACGGGGTCTCGCTCGCACCCGGCGAGCGGCGGACGATCACGGTGGACGAGGAGGTCCCGGAAGGCGCGGGCCGGGCGGGCATCGTCACGCTCGACTGCACGTTCGCGCCGAACCCGGACCTGAACCTCGGCCTGTGGACGCGGGCCACGGCGAAGGTCACCAGCAGCACCAACTACGCGATGGTCGTCGGCGAGGACAAGAACGCCGACGACCTCATCGGGCCGGACGAGGCCGTCAGCGGCGTCACCGTGGTGCTGCTGAACGAGCAGACCGGCTTCCGCGCCTCCGAAGGCACGAGCGGCACGGACGGCAGGATCGAGTTCTTCAACGTCGGTGCGGGCACGTACCGCGCCGTCGTCCTCGGCCCGTGGGGGCTCCGCGACGCCGGCCAGGAGCGGGTGGTGGTCACCGGCCAGGGCGGCTTCGGCCACGTGTTCCTGAAGCAGGCGAGCCCTGCGGACGTGCGTGCGTCGATCAAGCTCGACAAGCAGCGGTACGACGCGCACGAGACGGTCGGCCTGGAGCTGACGATCACCAACGTGGGCGGCCGCACCGCTGAGCAGGTCGGGTTGAGGAGCATGCTCACCGAGATCGACGTCCCCGAGGAGCAGTGGGGCGACTTCCGGTGGTCCAACCGGGCCGGCATCCGGCTCGCCGCGGGGGAGTCCCGCACCTTCGACGTCTCGGGCCGGATCGAGACCCTGGTGGACGGCAGGCTGGTCATCGCCGGTGAGGTGGGCTACCTCGGTCAGCCGGACAACGACGACGGCAGGTTCCACGCGGAGGCCGAGGTCGTCGAGACCCGCGGCGTGATCACCGGCGTGGTCTACACCGACAAGAACGGCAACGGGCAGCAGGACGAGGGCGAGGCCGCGCCTGGTGTCCTGGTGGAGGCCGCCGGCGGTGCGACGCACGGCTACCACGAGACCACGACGGACGCCAACGGCGCCTTCACCTTCGTGGACGTCTCGTCCGGCGCGTACTGGCTCACCTACCAGCTGGCCGACGACTGGATCGTGCACGACGAGGCCAACCCCGAGCAGGTGTGGGTGGGACCGGCTGCACCGACCCGGCTCACCGTGCGGGCGGACCGCCCCTACAGCGAGCTGATCGAAGCGACGATGACGTTCGGCAAGGACACCTACATGATCGGGGAGACCGCCGAGGTCACCATCACGTTGAAGAACGTCTCGGACCGCCGGCTCAGCGGAGTCCAGGCGAGGTGCAACCCGCTCGGCCACCAGGACCAGCTCGGCGGCGGCTACCGCAAGGTCACGCCCGAAGGCTGGGGTGACCTCCGCCAGGAGGCCGCCGGCGTGGCGCTCGGGCCGGGCGAGTCGAAGACGGTCACCGTCACCGAACCGGTGCCCGCCCACGCGCGCTTCAAGCAGCGGGTCGCCGTCGGCTGCTCGTTCGCGCCGAACGCCAAGGACAACACCGACGGTCCGTGGGCACTCGACATCGCCTCCGTTCTCGTCGGAGTCGGCGCGGTGCAGGGAAGGCTCGCGCACGACCGCAACAAGAACGGCGTCGTCGACCGCGGCGAGGCCCTCACAGGCGTCCGGGTCCTGCTGCTGACCGACCGGGAATACGGGCTGCAGGTCGCGGACACGGTCTCGGGCACCGACGGAACCGTGCGCTTCGACCGGATGCCGACCGGTGACTTCTGGGCGGGTGTCGACGGGGTGTGGAAGTTCGAAGGCGAGTCCGGCCGCGTGGAGGTGAAGCTCGACGAGGTCGCACAACGCGACTTCTTCGTCGTGCCGAACCCGCGTGCCCAGCCGCCGGGCACCGGCAGCACCGGCAGCACGGGCGGCGGGGCGCTCGCGAAGACGGGTGCCAGCGTGCTCGGTCTCGGCGTGGTCGCCGTGCTCCTCGTGGTGTTCGGCTTCGGTGCTCGCGTCGCCGGTCGCCGCACAAGGCCCTGAACCGGGCGTTACACATCGAGGGAAGTCTCACATCCCTCCACAGTGGAACGCGGAAGACGGGAAACCGCCTTCCGTCAAGGGGAACGCTGCGGTAGCTTGCCGGTGTTCTGCGGCCGCCTGCGGGGGTTCAACGGCAGCGAACGCACACCATGAGTGTTCTTGGGGGATTCCTAGTGTCCGAGAGATCGGTCAGTCGTGCCCTGCTCAGAATCGGGGCCTTGACCACCGCTGCCGTGCTCGCGTTCGGCACCGCCACGACCGGCGCGCTCGCGCAGGAGCCGGAGACCCCGGTCTCCAGCGTCGAGCCCACGCCGCCGGCGGCACCGAGCGAGCCGAGCACGCCGCCGCCGTCCACGTCGGAGCAGCCCGCGCCACCGTCCTCGACGCCGCCGAGCGAGCCGTCCACGCCGGTACCGCCGAGCACGCCGAGCGAGCAGCCCGCGCCGCCGTCCGCACCGTCCACTCCGGACACCAAGCCGGAGGAGAAGCTCACGGCGGAGGTCCCGTCGATCCAGAGCGAGGACCTTCCCGACCTGTCCGTGCGGGTGACCCCGGACAAGGCGGAGTTCGAGCCCGGTGAGGACATCGGCCTCCACATCACCGTCACCAACAAGGGCCGGACCACCGCGCCGAACGTGCGGTTCGGTCACGGCATGCAGCTCGCCTGGCTGTCCAAGGGCGCCGACGACCTGGGCTCGCGCCCGACGCTCGGACCGGGGCAGAGCAAGCGCTTCCGCGTGGTGCTGCGGCCGACGAGCCCGTCCTCCTCGGCGGTGTCGTTCCAGTTCCGCGCGACGGTCGACGGCATCGGCGACCCGACGCCGGGCGACAACGGCACGAACCTGTCCATCAAGGTGCGTCAGCTCCAGGGCAAGGTGACCGGCGTCGTCTACGCCGACAAGAACGCCAACGGCGCGTTCGACGACGGCGAGGGATTGCCCAGCACCTGGATCGACACGCGCGGTGGCGTCCCGAACGGCTCACGTACGGGCCTCACCGACGCCAACGGCGCCTTCACCATGTGGAGCGTGCCCGCGGGCACGCACAAGGTCTGGAGCATCGGCTGGGACGGCAAGTTCGTGCCGCAGCACGGCTTCGCGGACTTCGTCGTGAAGCACGGCGAGGAGACCCGGATCGTGGTGCCGGTCGTCGCGCCGGTCGGGACCTCGCTGAGCGCCTCCGTGGCGTTCGACAAGGAGTCCTACACGCCGTCGGAACCGGTGGGCATCGACATCACCCTGAGCAACAGCAGCCAGCAGCCGATCAACGGTGTGGTCGCGGTCTGCTCGAGCTACAGCGCCGAGAACCTCACCAGTGAGAACTGGGGCGCCCTGGCCCCGAACGGCGCGGGCGTCACGGTGCCCGCCGGTGGCACGACGAAGATCCGCGTCACCGACAGCGTGCCCAAGGGCCTGCGGTTCACCTCGTTCTACGCGTCGTGCCGCTTCGGCAACGCCGGTGCCAACGACACCGGCTACGCCTCCGCGCCCACGGCCTACGGGCGGGTGCACGGCGTCTTCGGCCGCATCTCCGGCAAGGTCGTGGACGCCTCGACCGGCCAGCCGGTCCGCAACACCTCCGTCGGTGTGCTCGACGCGCTCACGCGCCGTCCGGTGAAGGACGTCAGGACCTGGGAGGACGGCACGCTGTCCGTCTGGGACGTGCCGGTCGGCAGGGTCGTGCTCGTGGTGGCCGGAAAGTGGGCACCCGGGGGCGGCGAGGAGTTCACCGCCGACATCGCGCCCGACACCTCGGTCACCGCCGACCTCCGGGTCGTACCGAGCGACGTCGAGGTGCCCGAGTTCGCCAAGCACCAGCCGGACTTCACGGTCACGACGAAGTTCGACAAGGACTCCTACGACATCGCCGAGCCGATCCGCATGCACGTCACGGTGAAGAACGTCGGTACGGGCTACAAGTCCGACGTGAGCCTGACGACGGAGTGGGTCAGCGGCTCCTCGGAGCTCGAGTTCGACAAGTCGCAGTTCGGCGAGTTCGCCGACGGCAAGCAGGTCGGCCTGTGGCCCGGCGAGAGCCGTGAGTTCACCGTCGTCGGCCGCGCGCCGTCCTACCTGCGGGACAACAACAAGGTCACGCTCAACCTCAAGACGATGTCGTGGGAGGACAGGAACTCCGCGAACGACATCGCTTGGGGCAACGCCACGATCACGTTCCTCGACGGCGACGCCGTGGTCGTGCTTTACGGCGACCGCAACGGAAACGGCACGCGCGACGCCGGCGAGGAGCTCACCGACACGACCGTGACGGTGTCCGGCGGCAGCAACCCGAACATCTGGAAGGACGGCAAGACCGACGCGTCGGGCCGTGCGCGCTTCCCCGGCCTGCCGGTCGGCGTCTTCCAGGTGTGGGCCTACTACAAGGACGGCTGGGTGCGGCACGAGCGCGCCGAGCTCACCGTCAGCGCGAACAGCGAGTCGGTGTTCGAGGTCGGTGCGGTCCGGCCGATCTCCGACAAGCTCCCCGCGTCGATCAGGTTCGCCAAGCGCGTCTACGCGCCGGGCGAGCGCTACGAGGCCACCATCACGATCACCAACAACACCGGCGCGGACCTGCCCGCGGTCAAGGCGTTCTGCAGCGGTGCCGGTGAGGCCGGCGAGATCTACAACTGGGAGGACGCCGGCTGGGGTCCGCTGGCCGGCAACGGCGCCGGTGTGGCCGTGCCGAACGGGCAGACGCGGACGTTCCAGGTCTCCGGCCCGCAGCCGGAGGAGTCGGCGCGCATCGGATACGCGACGGTCGGCTGCAACATCGCGCCCGACACGTCCGACCCCGGTGCGGCCAACGCGCGGGACGAGTTCCGGGTGCCCGGCCAGCGAGCCGACGCCGTCGGTCTGCTGGTGAAGGACGGGCCCTCCGTCGAGGACCTGCCCGTTCCCGGCACGACCCTGGTGCTCGTCGACAACGTGTCGAAGAAGGTCGTCGCCAGGACGATCACCGCTGAGGACGGCAGGTTCAAGTTCTCCAACCTGCCGGTCGGCCGCTACGACGTGGTCGTGCCGGGTCCGTTCCAGGTCGAGTACCGCCGGATGAACCCGTACTTCCACGTGCGGATCGGTGGCGAGACGCGGGAGCAGGTGCTGTGGCTGGTGGACGGGCCCGAGGTCGAGGACCCCGGCTACCCGTTGCCGAAGGACCAGGCGCCGAGCATCATCACCCCGCCCGCTCCGGCGGCGGGTGCCGGCGGCTCGACGGGCGGCTCGGCCGACGCGCTCGCCAAGACCGGTGCCTCGGTGCTCGGGCTCGGCCTGCTCGGCGCGCTGCTCGTGCTGTTCGGCTTCGGCGCCAGCGTGATCGGCCGCCGTCGCACCGCCTAGCTGGGAATGGTCACAGGGCCGGTGCCGGAGTTCCGGCACCGGCCCTGTTCCCTTTCTCGTCTTTCATCCGGTAGCTTGCCGAGGTCTGCCAGGCACGTGCGGGGGCGTCGACGCTCAGGCAGACCACTTCCTACGGGGTCTTTGGGGGATTCCTAGTGTCCGAGAGATCGGTCAGTCGTGCCCTGCTCAGAATCGGGGCCTTGACCACCGCTGCAGTCCTCGCGTTCGGCACCGCCACCACGGGTGCCTACGCGCAGGAGCCGGAAGCGCCTACGTCGGCCGTGGAGCCGACGCAGACGAACGAGCCGAGCGCGCCACCGTCCAGCGAGCCGGCCACACCGCCGAGCACGCCGGCCGACCCGAGCACGCCCCCGGCCGACCCGAGCACGCCCCCGAGCGAGCCGGCCACGCCACCGTCCACTCCGGAGGACAAGCCCGCGGACAAGCCGGACACCAAGCCGGAGGACGAGAAGAAGGACGTGCCGCCGGCCATCGCCCGTGTGGACGAGCAGCGTCCCGACCTCGCCGTGACCGTGACCCCCGACCACGCCGAGTTCCCGGCGGGCGAAGACCTCGGGCTCACGCTGACGGTGAGGAACAAGGGCCAGGCGCCCGCGGTGAACGTCCGGCTGGGCTACGAGAGCACGCAGGCCTGGCTGGTCTCCGGTGCCGGAGACCTGAGCAGCCGCCCGTCGCTCGCGCCCGGTGCGGAGAAGTCCTTCCGCGTCGTGCTGCGGCCGTCGAACCCGACCACCGAGTCGGTGCCCTTCCAGTTCCGCGCGACCGTCGACGGCATCGCCGACCCGACGCCCGGTGACAACGGCAGGGACCTGTACCTGCGGATCCGTCAGAGCACGGGATCCGCGACCGGCGTCATCTACGTCGACGCGAACAACAACGGCGCGTTCGACCAGGGCGAGGGCCTCCCGAACTCGTACTTCGTCGCGAGGGGCGGCACGCCGATCGGCGACGTCTGGGGCCACGGCGACTCCAACGGCGTGTTCAGGGTGTGGAGCGCCGTCGCCGGCAAGTACACGATCTCGCAGGTCGGGAACGACCAGCGCGCCGTGAAGCCCGGCCACAACGAGTTCGTGATCGAGGTCGGCAAGCAGGCGTACTTCGAGGTGCCCGTGGTGGCACCGGTGCGTGAGTCGTTGACGGCGACCATGGCGTTCACCAAGTCGACCTACCACGCCACCGAGAAGCCCGGCCTGAACATCACGCTGAAGAACTCCGGCGACCTGCCGCTCGAACGCGTCGTCGCGGTCTGCAACGGCAACATCTCCGGGTACCTCAACAGCGACACCTTCTCGGCGTTGCGCCCGGACGGTCCCGGTGTCACGGTGCCGGCCAGCGGCGAGCTGACGGTGTCCGTCACCACGGACATGCCGAAGCTGACCAACCCGTGGATCTACGCCAACTGCTTCTTCGGCAACCAGGGACGCAACACCGCCGGTGCCGCGTACGGGGGCAACGTCCGCGCGGACGTCACCGGTGTGAACGGCGCGTTCGAGGGCAAGGTCGTCAACGCCGAGAACGGCGAGCTCCTGCGCGGCGCGGTCGTGAACGTGCTCGACCCGGTCACGCGCCGCGCGATCAAGGACACCATCCTGGTCGACGGCAACGGCGACCTGAGGATCTACAGCCTCACCCCGGGCAAGGTCGTGCTGCAGGTCGCGGGCAAGTGGAAGCCGCAGGACGGCAACGAGTTCGTCGTCGACATCGTCGCCGACCAGACGGTCACGCGTGACCTCACCGTCGTGCCGAGCGACGTCGACGTGCCCGACGTCGGCCACCGCCCGACCATCACCGTCACGGCGAGCTTCGACAAGCCGTCGTACGACATCGCCGAGCCGATGCGCGCCACGATCACCGTGAGGAACATCGGCAGGGGCCATGACGCCAAGGTCGGTCTGCGCGTCGGCCCGCTGACGCCGGACGTCCGCAACGTGCTCGAGTTCGACCGGTCGCAGTTCGGCGACCTGGGCGACGAGAACAAGGGCGTGCACCTGTGGCCCGGCGAGAGCCGGGAGATCACCGTCGTGGGCACCTCGGGGTGGCTGAACGGCGACAACAGGGTGAACCTGCCGGTTCAGGTGTTCACGCCGATCAACTACGGCCCTGGTCCCTCCGAGGCCACGGCGACCACCACCGTCACGTACCTCAACGGTGACGCGGCGATCGTGCTCTACGCCGACGCGAACAAGAACGACCAGAAGGACGCGGGCGAGCAGCCGTTCCCGAACGTCGAGGTGTTCGCCAGCGGCGGCACCCGGCCGGGTTGGTGGGGCAGCGGGAAGACGGACGAGTCCGGTCGTGTGTCGTTCAAGAACGTCCCGGTCGGCGTGTACCACTTCTCCGCCTCGTACCCGGACGGCTGGGTCCGGCCCGGCTCCAGCGACGACAGGCTGACCGTCACCGCCGGCACGGAGTCGGTGCTGGAGGTCGGTGCGCAGCGTCCACTGTCCGACAAGTTCTTCGCGACGGTGAACTTCCTGAAGGACGAGTACGCGCCCGGTGAGAACTGGGAAGCCGACATCACGCTGGAGAACAAGACCGGCGCGGACCTGCCCGTCGTGAACGCGCTCTGCAGCGGCTCCGGCGAGTCCGCTGAGATCTACAACAACGGTCCCGGCTGGGGTGCCCTCGCGTGGGACGGCGGTGGTGTGTCCGTCCCGAACGGCGAGAAGCGCACGTTCCGGGTCACCGGCCCGCTGCCGCAGGAGTCGGCGTCGATCGGCTACGCCACCCTCAACTGCCGCTTCGCTCCCGACTCGTCCGACCCGGGCAGCGCCGGTGCGTTCGACGAGGTGAAGGTGCCCGGCCAGCGTGCCGACGCCTTCGGCCAGCTCGTGACCGAGGGCGAGGTCCCGAAGCCGTCGACGACCGTGGTCGTGGTCGAGGCCGGTACGAAGAAGGTCGTCGCGCGCACCATCACGGACGCCGCGGGCAAGTTCGGCGTCTCGCAGCTGCCGGTCGGCAAGTACGACGTGATCGTGCCCGGCCCGTGGAAGGTGGAGATCCGCCGGATGAACCCGTGGTTCCTCGTCCGGACCGGTGGCGAGTCCTGGGTGCAGCAGTTCCACCTCGTGCCCGGACCCGAGGTCGAGGACCCCGGCTACCCGCTGCCCGAGGACCGGGCGCCGGGCGGTGCTGGTGGCGGTGCCGCTGAGGTGCTCGCGAAGACCGGCGCGTCCGTGCTGGGCCTCGGCGTGCTCGGTGCGCTGCTCGTGGCCTTCGGCTTCGGCGCCAACCTGATCGGACGTCGCCGCAAGGTCGCATAACGGTACGAACGCCAGACGGGCCCGGCACTCACCCCGAGTGCCGGGCCCGTTGTCATGAGCGCCACATCTCGCTGGTCCGAACGGAGTGTTAGCGTCGCGAACCATCGGGTACGGGGGTGACATGTCGGTCTGGGAAATGATCGCGGTGGTGACCGCGGGTGTGTTCGCAGGCGGCATCAACACCGTCGTGGGCAGCGGCACCCTCGTGACGTTCCCGGTGCTCCTCGCCGTCGGCTACCCGCCCGTGGTGGCGAACGTGTCCAACAGCCTCGGCCTCGTGCCCGGCTCGCTGTCTGGTGCGTGGGGTTACCGCGAGGAGCTCAAAGGCCAGGCCGACCGGGTCAAGCGGTTGCTGCCCGCGTCCATCCTCGGTGGCATCATCGGCGCGATCCTGCTGGTCACGCTGCCGGACAAGGCGTTCACCGCGATCGTGCCGGTGCTGATCGTGATCGCACTGGTCCTCGTGGTCATCCAGCCGTGGCTCAACCGCAAGCTCTCGCACCGGCGCAACGAGGACAGCGACGGCGGTCTGCTGCTGTGGTTCGGCGTCTTCGCCGCGGGCATCTATGGCGGCTATTTCGGCGCGGCGCAGGGTGTGCTGGTCATGGGCATCATGGGCGTGCTCGTCAGCGAGCACCTGCAGCGGATGAACGCGCTGAAGAACGTCCTCACCGCGTTCGTGAACCTCGTTGCCGGTGTCCTGTTCATCTTCATCGCCGACGTGGCGTGGCTGGTCGTGCTGCTGCTGGCCGTGGGGTCCGTGGTGGGCGGCCAGATCGGCGCGAAGATCGGCCGCAAACTCCCACCCGCCGTGTTGCGCGGCGTCATCGTGGTGGTGGGAGTCGCGGCGATCGTTCAGCTGCTCACCAGGTAGTGGTTCCTAGACCGTGAAAGCCCTGGCGGCGGCCAGAAACGCGTCGTTCTCGTCCGGCTCGCCGATCGTCACGCGGGCGCCCTCGCCCACGAACGCGCGCACGACGACCTTGTGCGCCAGGCAGTGCTCGTTGAACTCGGCCGTGCGCTCGCCCAGCGGCAGCCACACGAAGTTCGCCTGCGTCTCCGGCACGTCGTAGCCCAGCGCGAGCAGTTCGCCGCGCACGCGGGTGCGTTCCGCGACGATCCCGCGGCAGCGGACCATCAGCTCGTCCTCGGCGTCCAGCGAGGCCATCGCGGCCACCTGCGCGAGCGCGTTGACCGAGAACGGCACGTAGACCTTGCGCAGCACGTCGGCGACGACCGGCGGGGCGACCGCGTAGCCGATCCGCAGGCCCGCGAGGCCGTACGCCTTCGAGAACGTCCGCAGCACGGCGACGTTGTTGTGGCCCGCGGCCCACTGCTGCTTCGCGAGCTCGACGCCGTCCGGGATGTGGGCGTCGTCCACGAACTCCTTGTAGGCCTCGTCGAGCACCACGAGCACGTCGCGCGGCACGCGAGCGATGAACGCCTCGATCTCCTCGGTGCGCAGCGCGGTGCCGGTCGGGTTGTTCGGGTTGCAGACGAACACCATCCGCGTGTTCGGCGTGATCGCCGCGAGCATCGCGTCCAGGTCGTGGGTGTGCTCCGAGTTCAACGGCACGCGGATCTGCTTCGCGCCCGCCACGTGCGTGACGATCGGGTAGGCCTCGAAGGACCTCCACGCGAACAGCACCTCGTCGTTCTCGGCGCAGGTGGCCTGGACGAGCTGCTGGCACAGGGTCACCGAGCCGCAGCCGATCGCCAGGTGGTCGGCCGGGACGCCGAGCTTGTCGGCCAGCCGTCCCGTGAGTTCGGCAGAGCCCGAGTCGGGGTACCTGTTGATGCCGGTGGCCGCGTCGGCGATCGCTTTGACGACGCTGGGCAGCGGTCCGGCGGACACCTCGTTGCTCGCGAGCTTGATGGCGCCGGGGATGGTCCTGCCGGGCACGTAGGACGGCAGGGACGCCAGGTCAGCACGGGTTCGCACGGTCATGTCACCGATCCTCGCATTGCTCCGTCCGATTGGTCACGTTGACTGGAGTTCACCCCCGCGTGGAAGGGTGGGAATCATGACCTCAACCCGCACCGAGACGCTTTCCCTCACCGACGGCCGTGAGCTGCGGGTGACGATCGCCGAACCCGACTCCGCCGTGCGGGGCGGGCTCGTGGTGCTGCACGAAGCCCGGGGCATCACCACGGGCGTCCGCACGCTCGTGGGCAGCCTCGCCGACGAGGGCTGGCTCGCGATCGCGCCGCACCTCTACGACGAGGACCGGGTGCACGGTGCCGACATCAAGGACCAGGTCAGCAAGCTCAACGGCGACCGGCTGCTCGCGGACACCGACGTCGCGTTCGTCTGGCTCGGCCAGCAGGGCGTGAGCGCCGACCAGATGGGCGTCGTCGGCTTCGACATCGGCGGCACCGTCGCCATGGTGGTCGCCGCCAGCCGGTCGATCGGCGCGGCCGTCACCGTGCAGGCGCCCGGCATCCTCGAGCCGCTCTCGGAGGGCCTCCCCGCGCTGGTGGACGTCGCCGCCGACCTGAGCTGCCCGTGGCTCGGCATCTTCGGTGACGACGACTCGGAAGAAGTGAGCAAGCTTCGTGATGCTGTGATCAGCTCCGAAACGGCGTCCGATCTGGTTCGTTTCACCGTTTCGAGTGACGAAGCATGGGTTCGTGCGTTGAACTGGTTCGACGCTCACATGAGGTAAGGGTCTTTACGGCGGATTGGAACCGAACCGTCCTCCAGGTACATCTAAGGAGTGCTTCGGACGGCTGACTGGGTGTAGCTGCGCGTAACACTCAGTGCTGCGGTGACGAGTTAGCAGTGCAGGGGGTTATGAGGGATGGCTGAAGGCACTGGGACAGGTACCCCGACGACGGGTGCGGCGACGACGGGCACCGTCCCGCCGGCGGAACCACCAGCGGTGACACCGGCGGTGACGACATCGGCCACCGTGCCGATCACCGCTGAGCAGCTGGCGGCGGCGAAACCCGCCCTCCAGCAGCAGATGCTGGTGGACAAGGCGGAGGCGAGCCACGCCGCGGCGAAGCTCGACGAGGCGGCGGACCGGGGGAAGCTGACGCTCGACGTCGAGTCCGCCGATGCGTTGATCAAGGCGGTCGAGACCGCGCGCGACCAGGTGATGGACCTGTGGAAGCGCGCGACCGACCAGCTGGCCACTCCGCTGCAGCTGGGGGAGAACCCGGTCGCCAAGGCGATCAGCGCGCGGTTCTCCGACCTGGCCGTCGGCGAGGACTCGGGCGCCGCGAAGGCGTTGCTCGACCTGTTCAAGGTCCTCGACGACATCAGCAACGCGCTGCGCCGCAACCGCGACACCCTCCGAGACGCCGACGAAGAAGCCGAACAGTCGATGAAGAACGCCGGGGGGTCCTGGTGAGTCAGGGATCGCACGACAACAAGGGCAACGGCGACAAGGACAACAAGTCGTCGAACCACCACAACGACGACAAGTACGACCGCAACGACCTGCACGAGCCGGTCGACTGGATGACGTACAGCCACGAGCAGCTCTACAACATGGTGCACACGGGCGTGAACCTCGCCGGTGCCCAGGCCGCCGCCACGAACTGGCAGAAGATCGGCGAGGACATCGCCGGCGTGCGCACGAGCCTGCTCAAGGCCGTCGAGGACTCCTCGGTCGGCTGGGACAGCGAGTCGGCCAGGCTCGCCCGCGGTGGCATCACCGAGGTCACCAACTGGGTGGACGACACCGCGAACTACGCGACGAAGGTCTCGGCCGCGATCACGACCGAGACCAGCAACGTCGAGGCCGCACGTGACGCGATGCCGCCGCCTCCCAAGGCTCCCGCACCGCCGGTGCCCACCGACACGGCGTTACCGCCCAGGCCGGTGCTGCAGGACCGGCTGGCACAGGTCGACCAGGTCGACGGGTTCGCCTCCGCGGGCCTGCGCGACCGCCTGATCGCGCAGAACGGCGGTGAGTTCGCGGGCTTCGAGACCATCGGCACCAGCCCCGTCGACACCCTCGCGGCCAACGACGCCTCGCACCGCCGCGCGGCGGACGTGATGGCGGCGTTCCAGCGCAACTCGGCCGCGGTCGACCAGACCGTGCCCTCGCAGTTCACGCCCCCGGTCAACCCGCTCAACCCGACGCCGACCGGTCCCGACCTCACCACCCGCACGCCGGGCACGTCCCCGGACGGCACCCCCAGCGGCGGCGCGGCCGCTCCCGTCACGACCGGCACGCAGAACCAGAACCGCGGCACCACGAACACCTCCTCCCGTTACGGCGGCGGTGCGGGCGGTGGCCGTGGTGGTGGCGCGGGCGGTGGCTTCGGCGGCGGCATGGCCCGTCCGTTCGGCTCCGGCTCCGGCAACCAGGGCGCTGCCGGTGGCGGCGGAGCCGGTGGTCCGATGTCCGGCGGTGGCTCGGCCGGTGTCAGCGAGGGCTCCCGCGGTGGTGGCGCCGGTGGCGCCGCGGCTGCTGCCTCCGCCGCACCCGGCAACACGACCAAGGCGTTCCAGAACCCGCTCGCGATGGGCGGGGCGCCGATGGCCGGTGCCCCCGCGGCCGCCGGCGGCCAGAACGACTCCAAGGAACACAAGACGGCGAGCTACCTGGAAGAGGACGACAACGTCTTCGGCCTGGACCGCAAGGCGGCCCCGCCGGTGATCGGTCAGTGAACCAAAGCCAGTTCACGGTGAGCTCGCAGGAGTTCTTCCTGTTGTGGCAGGCCGTGCACGGCGAGGACCGCGTCGTGCCGCTCGGCACGCCCCACGTCGGGGCCACCCGGGCGGCGCGGCAGCGTCTCGTCGAGGAGAGCTCGCGCACGTTGCACGCTCGCCGGTTGGGCACGATCCAGCGGCCGGATCCCGACCTGCGGGCGCTGGTCAGCGGTCTCGGCGAGTTCGACCGCGCGCTGGAGATCGCGTACTTCAAGGGCACCGAACTGGCCCGCGGCATCGCGTGCGCGGGCTGGGGCGGTGCCTTCGCCGCCCGTGTGAACGACGAGGTGCACCTCTACTCGTTCCACCCGACGTCGCTGGCCTCGGCCACGGTGTCATCGTTGCCAGGCCTCGCGCCCGGCACCGGCCGTGCTGTGAACGTGCGCTGGGACGACTACGTCCGTGCAGGTCAGGCAGGCGAGCAGGAGGGCAAGCAGGCGTTCCTCGACGTGCTGCGCGACGCGGGCATCCGCGAGCCGGAGGCGCACAACCTGATGCGGATCGTCACCTCCCGCATCGGTGGCGGCGAGCTCGGTCTCACGGCCCGCAACCGCGACGGCGTGCCCCGCCCGACCGGACGTTCGGTGTCGTGGCTCGACACCCGTGAGGGCCGCTACCTCCTGCGCAGGCAGGACGGCTGGCTGGTGCTCGCCCCGGCCGACGCCTCCCGCCTGACCAGCGCCGTCGACGAGTTGATCGCGGCGGGATAGTTCCACACCGGCGGACTGCCGCAAGTCCGCCAATCACACATGGACGTGGGGTTGTGCCTCGGTTAGACATGGGGCATGACCGACACCGACGTCGAACTGCTGTGGCGCCCGGACCCCACAAGGGACAACGGGATGACCGCCTTCCGCTCGTGGCTGGCAGGCCGCGGGCACGACCTCCCCGACTACGAGTCGCTGTGGGAGTGGTCGGTCTCAGACCTCGAGGGGTTCTGGGGCGCCATTGCTTCGTACTTCGACGTTCGGTTCCACACGCCTTACGAGCGCGTCCTGGGCTCCACGGAGATGCCCGGCGCCGAGTGGTTCCCCGGCGCCACTCTGAACTACGCCGAGCACGCACTCCGCCGCGGTGACGACGACGACCTCGCCGTGATCTTCCATCGCGAAGACGGCGTCACGTCCTCCCTGACGTTCGGTGCGCTGCGCACGCGCGTGGCCGCTTTCCGGGCCGCATTGGCATCTCTGGGCGTCTCCCAGGGCGACCGGGTGGTGGCACTCGTCCCGAACGCCCCCGAGGCCCTCATCGCGTTCCTGGCGGCCGCCTCGCTGGGCGCCACGTGGTCGTCCTGCTCCCCGGACTTCGGCGCCCGAGCCGTGGCCGACCGCTTCACCCAGATCGAGCCGGCGGTGTTCGTCGCGGTCTCCGGCTACGTCTACAACGGACGGTCGTTCGACTGCCGCCCGGTGGTCGAGGAGATCCGCGCGCAACTGCCCGGCCTGCGCGCCACGGTCCTGATCGACTACCTGGACAACGGCGCCTCGCTGCCGGACACCCACTCGTTCGCCGAACTGGTGAGCTCCTTCGAGGGCGCCGCGCCGGAGTTCACCCCGGTGCCGTTCGACCACCCGCTGTGGGTGCTCTACTCGTCCGGCACCACGGGCCTGCCCAAGGGCATCGTCCAGGGCCACGGCGGCATCGTCCTGGAACACCTCAAGATGCTCGGCCTGCACAGCGACCTCGGCCCGGGGGACCGCTTCTTCTGGTTCACCACCACCGGCTGGATGATGTGGAACTACCTGGTGGGCGCCCTCATGGTCGGCACCACCATCGTCCTGTACGACGGCAGCCCGGCGTACCCGTCGCTGAACACGTTGTGGCACTTGGCCGAACAGCACCGCGTGACCTACTTCGGCACCTCCGCCCCGTACGTCCAGTCGTGCCTGAAGGAGGGCCTCGACCCGTCCTCCAGCTACGACCTGACGGGCCTGCGCGTGGTCGGCTCGACCGGCGCACCCCTGAGCCCGGAAGGCTTCCGCTGGATCGCCTCCGCCGTCGGCAAGGACGTCCAGATCGCCTCGGTCTCCGGCGGCACCGACCTCTGCACCGCCTTCGTGGCGGCCTCCCCCGACCGCCCGGTCTGGCTCGGCGAGCTCTCCTGCCGAGCCCTGGGCGCCGCGGTCTTCGCCTACGACGAGGCGGGGGGTGTTTTGGAGGACGCGGTCGGCGAACTGGTCATCACCAAGCCGATGCCGTCCATGCCGGTCTTCTTCTGGGGCGACGAGGACGGCTCGAAGCTCCGCGACGCGTACTTCGACACATATCCCGGAATCTGGCGCCACGGCGACTGGATCCGCATCACCCCACGAGGCTCGGCGGTGATCTACGGCCGCTCCGACTCGACCCTGAACCGAGGCGGCGTCCGCATGGGCACCTCGGAGTTCTACCGCGTCGTCGAGTCCGTCGAGGGCGTGGTCGACTCCCTGGTGATCGACACCTCGGGCGCGGTGGAGGGCGAACTCCTCTGCTTCGTGGTCCTCAACGGCGTCACTCTGGCAGACGTGGAACCGTTGCTGCGCCGCGAACTGCGGGCCTCGCTGTCCCCTCGCCACGTCCCGAACCGCTTCGTCGCCGTGACCGAGGTCCCGCGCACGTTGAACGGCAAGAAGTGCGAGGTCCCGGTCAAGAAGATCCTCGCCGGCATGGACCCGGACCGAGCCGTCAGCCGCGGCGCACTGCGCAATCCCGAGTCCCTGCAACCGTTCCTGGAACTCGCCTCGGAATGATCTAGGTCACTCCGCTCGCGCCGACCAGGCGTTTACCGCCCCTCTCGAGCCCTCGGAACGTGCCCTGACCAGCGCGTTCCAGGCTTCGAGGGGGGCGTTTTGCAACTCGGTTGAGGACGTGTGTAACCTATGTCCCGTGGCCGAGGATGGTCCCGGGAGGCTTCGCCTAGTCTGGTCTATGGCGCCGCACTGCTAATGCGGTTTGGGGTAACCCCCCATCCCGGGTTCAAATCCCGGAGCCTCCGCAAGGCCGAGCCTCTAGGGGATCGGTTACAATTGAATAGCTCGCGCTCGTAGCTCAACGGATAGAGCATCTGACTACGGATCAGAAGGTTGCAGGTTCGAATCCTGCCGAGCGCACTGCACAAGCCCCAGCTGGACTTCGGTCCGCTGGGGCTTTGTCGTGTGCGGTCATTTCGCCGAATTCCTCGCGCGGATCCTCAGTGCTCGACCGCGCCGAGACGCAGGAACCCGGCTTCGTGCAGCCGGCGGGTGGCGGCGTCGTCGATGCTGATCCTGCTGAGTGAGCCGACGGCCGCCCCGGCGGCGATGAAGGCGGCGATCAGCAAGGGGAACAGCAGGGTGCGCACGAGCATGGCCCAGCAGGCCGCGAAGCCGATCCGGCCGCCGTCGTGGACGCGGACGAGCCGGGTTCCGGTGAGCATCGCGCCCAGCGCGCGGCCGTTGCCGAAGAACAGTCCGTACAGGACCGGAGCCCCCGCCAGCATGCCGAGCATGGTCAGGGTGGTCACGTTGTCGGAGGTGCCGCTGTCGCGGAACGCGAGCACGAACACGACGAAGCCGGTGAACGCGATGAGGAAGTAGACGACGAAGTCCACGACCCACGCCAGCAGCCGCGCCAGGACGCCGGCCGTGACGTACAGGGTTCCGTCGTCGAACGTGTCTAGCCGGCTCGCGAACCTCGGGCCGAAAACGTGCCCGACGTGCTCCTTGGCGGCCTCCAACCGGGTCGGCCGGCTGAAGTCGGTGCCAGTCATGATCCGAAGGTAGCCGACCCGTGCCGTCGGCGATGTGGGTCGTTCAACCCGTTGACGGCACCGGAAATCCTGTGCTCGGTGGTGTCGGAAGGTGACGCACGCGGCGGCAACGGGCAGAGTGGCGGCGTGGAGCAGCGGGAGATCATGCAGCGGGCGCTCGGCGTCCTGACGCTCACCTACGACGGCGCCGGGTCCAACGACTACCTGCGGATGGCGCTCAAGTCGTTGCAGGAGGGCGTGTTCAGCTACGAGGTCAAGGTCGACGGCGAGCTCAACGAGGCTGGTCAGCAGGCCCTCAAGCAGGCCATGGACCAGGTGTTGTCGCAGTTCGGCTGGTTCACGGCCGGGCTGCTCTACGCCTTCCACGGGGTGGCGCAGGCCTACGAGAACGACTACGAGGACGCCGACGTGCAGGAAGTGCTGCGGCAGCTCGCGATCAGGCTCGCCGACTGACCAGTTCGGCGCGGACGCCGTCGGTGAACGGCGTCCACGCCTCGACCGCCCACGGGCCGAAGCGCAGGTCCGTCAGGGCCACGCACGCGGACGAGATCTCCGGGTCGACCCACAGGAACGTGCCGGACTGGCCGAAGTGGCCGAAGGTCCTGGGTGAGGACGTGAGGCCGGTCCAGTGCGGCGACTTGCCGTCGCGGATTTCGAAACCGAGGCCCCAGTCGTTCGGCTTCTGCATTCCGTAGCCGGGCAGCACGCCGTTCAGGCCCTCGAAGACGACCGTCGTCGCCTCGTTCACCAGCGCGGCCGAGACCAGTCGGGGCGACAGCAGCTCAGCAGCGAAAAGAGCCAGGTCAGCGGCACACGACTCGGCTCCGGCGCCGGCCGACCCGGTCAAAGAAGAAGAATTCATCCCCAGAGGCGCGAAAACGGCCTCGTGCAGATAAGTCGCGAACGGCATCTCGCAGGCCTCGTCCACAAAAGACGCCAGCACGTCGAAACCGGCGTTCGAATAGATGCGCCGGGTGCCGGGGGCGGCCTGCACCTCGGGCTTGTCGAACGCGTAACCGGCGGTGTGCGCGATCAGGTGCCGCACGGTCGAGCCGGAAGGGCCCGCGGGCTGGTCCCACTCGACCGCGCCCTCCTCGACGGCCACCAGCACGGCGTACGAGGTCAGCAGCTTCGTGACGGACGCGAGCGGGAACACGCGCTGTTGATCGCCCAGCGAACCCACTACGGCACCGTCGGCGACGACGGCCACCGCCACGTTCTCGACAGGCCAGGACGCCGCTACTTCCACGCTCCGCATAGGACGCACGTTAACGTCATGGGGTGACAGTCCGGGAACTGATCGTCCTGGGAACGGCCAGCCAGGTCCCGACCCGCCAGCGCAACCACAACGGCTATCTGCTCAGGTGGGACGGCGAGGGCTTCCTCTTCGACCCCGGTGACGGCAGCCAGCGGCAGCTCCTGCGGTCGGGCGCCGCTGCGAGCGACATCACCCGGATCTGCATCACCCACTTCCACGGCGACCACTGCCTGGGCGTTCCCGGCATCATCCAGCGCCTCAGCCTGGACCGCGTCCCGCACACCGTCCACGCGCACTACCCGCGCTCGGGCGCCCACTTCTTCGAACGCCTCCGGTACGCCAGCGCCTTCTACGACGCCGCGGACGTCAAGGAGGTGCCGGTCACCGGTGACGGCGAGGTCGCCAACGGGAAGTTCGGCCGGCTCGAGGCCTTCGAGCTCGACCACGGCATCGACAGCGTCGGCTACCGCCTGACCGAGCCCGACGGCCACCGGATGCTCCCGGAGAAGCTCAGGGAGCACGGCATCCAGGGGCCGCAGGTCCGCACGCTCCAGGCCGAGGGCGAGCTCAACGGCGTCAAGCTGGAGGACGTCAGCGAGCCCCGCAAGGGGCAGCGGTTCGCGTTCGTCATGGACACGAGGCTCTGCGACAACGTCTTCGAGCTCGCCGACAACGCCGACATGCTCGTGATCGAGTCGACCTACCTCGCCCGCGACACGAAGCTCGCCGGCGACCACGGCCACCTCACCGCCCAGCAGGCCGCCCGCGTCGCGAAGGACTGCCGGGTCCGCAAGCTGGTGCTGACCCACTTCTCCCAGCGCTACGACGACCCGGCCGAGTTCCTGGCCGAGGCCGCCGCCGAGTTCGACGGCGAGATCGTCATCGCGAAGGACCTGGACCGGGTGCCGGTGCCGAAGCGAGCCACTGGTCCCTGACGATCTCCTCCAGCGCCGACGAACGGGGCTCCCAGCCCAGCGCTCGCAGCCGGGAGGCGTCGGCCCGCAGTGAAGGGATCTCCCCGGCGTGGGCGGGCTTCCAGGACACGTCGACAGCCCGGCCGGTCACCTCGCGGACGGCGTCCAGCACGTCATGGACGGAAGCCGCGGTCGCGCCGACGTTGTAGACCGACGACGTGCCCACCTCGCAGGCCTCCAGGGCCACGACGAAGGCGGCGGCGACGTCGCGCACGTGCACGAAGTCGCGCACGGCCGAACCGTCGCCGTAGACCTCCATTCCCGGCACCGTCCCGGCGGCGCACGCCACGGCCCGCGTGATCACCCGACTGGTGTCCGTGTCACCACCTCCAGCGACGTTGAACAAACGGAGAGTGGTCGCGCCGATCCGTCCGGAGCGCGCCGTCCACGCCACGAGGTCCTCCGCGGCGGCCTTGGAGGCGGCGTAGGGGGAGGAGGGTTCCCGTGCCGACTCCTCGGTCAGCGCAGCGTCCGAAGGCCGGTACACGGTCCCAGTCGAGGCGAACAGGAATCGTTGCCCCTTAAGGGCATTGAGCAGATTCAGCGTCCCGCCGACGTTCGTCCCGTAGTACGGAAGTGGATCAAGGAACGACTCCCGGACGCGGGCCGCGGCGGCCAAGTGGATGACGGCGTCCACATCGGGCGACTCGAACGGCTCCGAGAGGCGTTGACGGGACAAAACAGGTTCATGACCATGAACCCGCAGCTCACGCACCACGGCACGTCCCACGTACCCAGTGGCGCCGGTCACCAGAACTCGCACTGAACAACCCTAAAGGTCGACGCTGACCCCGCCGATAACACTCGAGTGAGTTACCCCCATCGCGCTGTGCACACGAGCATCGCCGAACTTCTGCACGATCACGCCGTGCACGAGTTCAAGCGGCAGGAGTTCCTGCGCAACGTGGCTGAGATCGTGGGAGCCGCGCCCGCAGCCCAGCCCGCCGAGCTGACGGCACCGCTGCCGTCGATCAACCCGAAGCGCAGCTTCCTCAACCGCGTCGACCAGGTCCTCCGGGACGCGGCTCGCTCGCTCTGAGCAGCGAGATCATCGTCTGATCCACTCGCGGCCGGGCCTGCGCCGACAGGCCCGCCGCAAGATTCATCCGGCCGTTGCCGGACCGTGCTTCGACACACATACCGGGTGGCTCTACGCTACGCGTCACCCGGCGATCGCCGGTCACGTCCTCCGCTTCTCTTAAGCGAGTTTTCGGCGATGAATCATGTCCTCTCAGCGCTCAACGAGCGCCTCGGCAAGTTGTTCGGTGACCGGCTCGTCGTTCTGGCCGGTGGTACCCGTCTGGCGAAGCGCGCGCATGAGCTCCATGCGCTCGGCGCTCGCCATACGCTCGTGCTCGATACCGACGATCACGCGCCGTTGCATGATTCCCAGATCGCCCGCTGGGTGTCGCTGGGCATCAAGGGCAGCCTCGTCGCCGTCGAGCAGCGCCGTCTCGGCAAGCTGCTGACCAAGCCGGGCGCCGAGGTCAAGGCGATCCTGGGCGAGTTCGACGCGGACCGCGAAGCCGTCGTGATCAGCACGCCGTACAACGAGATCCCCTCGTTCGAGGGCCGTCCGGTGCTCAACGCGCGTGAGCACGACTGGGTCGCGCTGGAGAACAAGACCACCATCGACGCGCTCTGGGACGAGCTCAGCGCCCGCCGCGCGCCCGCGATGGTGTTCGACCTCGACTTCGAACGCCTCTGGGGCGCGTCGGAGATCCTGGACCGCGGCGCGGGCGTCGTCTGGTCCGGTGACGGCCCGGCGATCAACGGCGGTGCCAACTTCGTGCGCCGCGTGCGGTCGTATGAGGAGGCCAAGGAAGCGTTCGACGTGCTGGCGCCCAAGTGCGACCAGGTCCGCGTCATGCCGTTCCTGGAGGGCATCCCGGTCAGCGTGCACGGCATCGTCTTCCCGGACGGCACCGCGGTGCTCCGTCCGATCGAGATGGTCGTGCCGCGCCGCCAGGGCCAGGCCAAGTTCCTCTACGCGGGCTGCGCGTCGTTCTACGACCCGCCCGTGTGGATCCGCGACGAGATGCGCAACCTGGCCCGCCGCGTCGGCGAGCACCTGCGTGAGACCGTCGGCTACCGCGGCACGTTCACGCTCGACGGCATCGCGACCGAGGACGGCTTCCTGCCGACCGAGATCAACACCCGCTACGGCGGCGCGATGGTGTGCTTCGAGGACGCCGTCCCGACGCTGCCGCTCGCGCTGGTCCAGGTCGCGCTCGTGGCCGGCTGGGACCTGGACGTCTCCTCGATGGAGTTCGAGGAGCTCGTCCTGCAGGCGGCGGACAACCACCGCGCCGGTGCCGTGGGCGCCAACGTGCGGGCCGTGCAGCCGACCGAGGCCGACGAGCGCCGCGTGATCTTCACGGGCTGGGCCTGCCGCCTCGCGCACGCCGACGAGGCCGCGCACGCCACGCTGAGGCTGAGCCCGTCGCCGATCGGTGGCCGGCTGGACCTCGACCTGCACCGCGAGAACATGCCCGTGGGCGCTCCGGTGGCCGCGCTGACCGTCGCCGCGTTCGCGCTGGCGGACCAGGAGTGGGGGACGGGCCTCGGCGCCCTCGAACCCGCCATCGCGGTCGAGGACGAGGTCCAGGTCGAGCAGGCCATCGAAGAGGCCGTGACCGCCTAGGAACGCTTACCAGGCGCCCTCATCGCCGTACGCGGAGATGAGGGCGAACCGGTAGCCCATCAGCGCGGCGGCGACCTCGCGCGGCTGGTGCACCGGCCGCACCAGCCCCTCGCCCAGCACCTTCGGCAGGTCCACGCCCAGTAATTCGGGTGAGTCCTTCAGCAGCGCCACCGCGATCTCGGCGGCGTCCGCGAGCATCTCCTCGCCCGGCAGCTCGACCATGTCGTTCATCAGCCCGCCGACGAACGACGGCAGCTTCTCGGGCACCGCGCAGGCCAGCGCGACCAGGCACGCGACCCGTTCGGACGCCAGCGCCTCGAAGATCTTCGGCGCACCCTGGGAGACGGCGTGACGGGTCTGCGTCAGCCAGTCGGGCGCGGTCCTGGGCAGCTCCCGGCCGAGGGCGTTCCACCTGCGGTGCGTGCGCCGGCCCTCCTCGGTGAACCCCTTGCCCGCCAACGCCATGGCGGCCAGCAGGAAGATCACCCGGTCGCGCACGTCGCCCGCGACCTTGTACGACGCTCCCAGCTCCACCAGGAACGGCACCACGCAGAACGAGGCCTCGGACACCGTGTCGTCGGTGAGGACCCGCTCGGCGAGCTGTGAGAGCGCGTCCTGCCGCACGTCCTCGCCGGGGTCCATCAGGGAGCGCAGCAGGCGGGGCACGCGACCGGCGCCGCCCCGGCCGTCGTAGACCTCGGCCCAGGAAATCCTGTCGAGTCCGCGCAACGGGTCAGGCCGTTGCCAGGCGCGCGGCAGCTCCATAGGCGGGAAAGGTACGGGATGTCAGGGAAAGGTCCTCGGCGCCTCGCCCGTACGATCTCGCCGTGTCCTTCTCGGTGGCCGACATCTTCTCGGGTGCGGGCGGCATGAGCTACGGCTTCCACGCCCACCGCGACTTCCGGGTCGTGGGTGCCGCCGACGCGCAGATCGGCAAGCCGAGCTCGAAGCTGGGTTCGTTGCGGTGCAACGACACCTACCGGGTGAACATCGGCGTCGACCCGCTGGAGGTCGATCTCGGGAGGGTCTCCCCGGCGGCGTTGCGCGAGGTCTGGGGCCTGCAGCGCGGCGAACTGGACGTGCTGCTCGCGTGCCCGCCGTGCTCGGGCTTCAGCCGCATCACCTCCCAGAACCACCTGCGCGACGACCCCCGCAACTCTCTCGTGGGCCGTATCGCGGTGTACGCGGAGGAGCTGCGGCCGAAGGTCGTGCTGATGGAGAACGCCCGCGAGCTCGTCAAGGGCAAGCAGCGCCACCACTTCGACAGCCTCGCCGAGGAACTCACCCGAATCGGGTACTCCGTCTGGGGTGGCACGCACATGCTGTCCAGGTTCGGCCTGCCGCAGCTGCGCGAGCGGACGCTGATGGTGGCGGTCGACGGCGGGCTGCCGCTGCTCACGCTGGACGACCTGTGGGCGGGCCGGGTGATCCGCCCGTCCGCGATCACGGTCCGGCGCGCGATCGGCAAGCTCCCGGTCGTCGCGGCCGGCGTCGCGGACGAGGAAGACCCCATTCACGTCTCGCCGACCTTTTCCCAGGACCGCAGCCTCGAACGAATGCGTGCGATTCCGGCGAACGGCGGATCGTGGGCCGATCTGCTCCGCACACCGGAGACCGCGGAGTTGTTGAATCCTGCACAACGCAAGATCGTCGAAGACCAGAACTGGGGTTCGCACCCTGATGTCTACGGCCGGATGTGGTGGGACGAACCGGCCCGGACGATCAAGCGCGAATGCGGCCACGTCGGCAACGGGCGTTATGCCCACCCCGTCCAGCACCGCCTGTGCACGGTCCGCGAGATGGCTCTGCTGCAAGGGTTCCCGCGCCAGTTCCGCTTCGACGTCTCGATCCTCGGGAACGCCTACCGGCACGTGGGCGACGCCGTTCCGCCACTGATCGCCTACCAGCTGGCCGGGCTGACCCGGTGGATTCTCACCGGCGACCGCCCGCAGGCCAGGGAGATGTGCCTGCGCGGCACCTCACTGCGTCCCGGCGACATTCGCCCGGCGGAAGTTACCGAAATGGTGGCCTAGGTCGCTGAACCGACCGCGGTGATCATCCGTAGCGAAACGCGCCATTCATAACTGTTCGGCAACGGATTTAACGTCACCTGACGGAATGAATGCATCGCAACCCTATCCACTGTGGACACCCTGAGTATGTTTCCGCTGCTCACGCCTAGTGGGTGATGGGCTCCTTACCTCACTCACACGTGTGTCACCCCATCGGCTAACGTCCCGGTCGCTTCCTGTCGGTTCAGTGTCGATGACGACGTGCCGACCGTCCCGACGGATGACTGACTTTCCCGCCGCGTTCGGGCCTAACTTCAGTGAGCAAGAGGAGACCCATGGCTTCCCGGTTCAGGATCGGCACGGCGCTGCTCGGCGCCACCGCCGCCCTCGCGTTCTCGGCCCTTCCGGCCCACGCAGACGTCATCGCCACCCCGGACCAGGGCGACCAGCCGAAGGGCGAGTTCGTCGCGCTCAAGGAAGGACCGCGCCTTCCCAAGCACAAGGAGCGGTACATCGAGACGGCGATCATCCGTCTCCAGATCGAGGGCCAGAAGGACACCAAGGTCTACGCGTACTGCGTGGAGCTGCCGACTGAGCTCACGAACGGCGACGTCCTCCGCGAGGCGCCGTGGGGCCAGCACCCCAACAAGAACATGGACCAGTTCAACAAGAACGCGGGCAAGATCCTCTGGATCCTGACGAACTCGTACCCCAACCTTCCGATGAAGAAGGGCAAGGACGGCGCGGACATCGAGACCAAGTGGGGCAAGCAGTTCGACGAGAAGGAGACCATCGCCGCCACGCAGGCCGCGATCTGGCACTTCTCCGACGGTGCTGAGCTCGACATGGGCGACCAGCGCAACGGCAAGGACGTCAAGGACCTCTACACGAAGTTCCTCGAGCAGGCCAAGGACGAGCCGCAGCCGAAGCCGACGCTGGAGATCGACCCGGCCGAGAAGCAGGGCGAGCCCGGCAAGTCGATCGGCCCGTTCAAGGTCACCACGACCGCGTCCGAGGTCAAGCTCACCGCGAACCTCCCCGAGGGCGTGACCGTCACCGCCGCCGACAAGGACGGCAACCCGGTCGAGGCGCAGAAGAACGACAAGGACAAGGTCATCCTCAAGGGTGACAAGTTCGCTCAGTTCCTCGTGAACGTCCCGGCCGGTGCCAAGGACGGCGAGGCGAAGTTCACGCTCTCCGCCGAGGCGGAGCTGCAGCTCGGCCGCCTGTTCGTGGCGAAGGACAAGGGTTCGGTCGGCGCGGACGAGGTCGCCCAGTCGCTCGTCGTCGCGCAGCCGCAGAAGGCCAAGGTCGAGAAGAACGCCAAGGCGTTCTGGAAGGCCGGCGTCGTGCCGACCACCACGACCACGACCTCCGCCACCACGACCACCACCACGGCGCCGGAGACCACTCCGTCGACGACCTCCTCCACCCCGGCCAACCCGGCTCCGGGTGGCGGCGAGGACGACCTCGCGTCGACCGGTGCGTCGATCCTGTGGCCGCTGCTCGGCGGTCTGGTCCTCGTCGGCGCCGGTGTCGGTGCGCTGTTCGTGGTCCGTCGCAAGAAGGCCGGCGCCTGATCTGAGGATCTGAGGTAGCCAGCCCCCAAGACGAACGCCCCCTGGTTCCGCGCCGGAGCAGGGGGCGTTTGCCTTTCCTCGGAACGACTTACCGGCGGCTGATGCCCGCCACGTAGATGTCCCCGTCGGCGATCGCGACGTCCCGGTTGGACGACGCTCCCGAGAAGATCGCGCGGGCCGGGTCGCGGAAGTTCTCCACGATCTCGACGCGCTGCACCGGCTTGGCCGTCGGGATGACGGTCTCCGGCGACCAGAAACGACCCAGCCGCACCAGGTACGTGTTCACGTTCGGCTTGCCGTCCTCCGTGGCGTAGACGCGCCACGTGAACAGGTCGACCTTCTCGACCTCACGGGTGCGCAGGCCCCGTGCGACCTCCTTGGTCTCCCAGCTGCGACCGTTCCAGACGGACAGGTAGTTGCGCAGCGGGCCGCCGGCCTCGTCGCCCATGAACCACAACAGGAACGGCTGCCCGAGGGTCGTGCCGACCTGCTGGATGTAGTCGGGCGACTTCACGTTGTTCGGCAGGGTCAGCGGGGTCTCCGCGACTTTCAGGTGCTTCTCCTGGTCGGCGTCGTCGATCTGGGTGCCCAGGTCCTTGCCGGCCGCCGAGTAGAAGTGCCGGTTCTGCGGGTCGAACCACGTGTAGTAGATGTTGCGGTGGTAGCGGTCGTGCTTGTTGCCCTCGGGACCACCGCCGGCGAGCGTGTAGACGATCCGCACGCGGCCGTTGTCCTCCTGGCGGAGCTGACCGATGTAGATCTCGTTCATGTTGTCCGCGCGGGCGGTCGAACCGATCGCGAAGCGGTCACCGGTGAGGTCCGTGGAGGTCTTCCACGTCTTGCCGTTGTCCTTGGACACCACGTAGAGCATCGGACGCGTGTCCGTCGGCGTCGTGCCGTCGAGGTCACGCGTCGTCTCGCGGTAGAACACGTAGATCGTGCCGTCACGCGTGACGAACGGCATCGGGTACGTGGCCGCGTTCTTCGAGATCAGCGTCTCTTCCCAGACGCCGTCGGCCGAGTTCGGCTGGGGCGAGCGGGACATGCGCAACTCGACGTTGTGCATGCCGCGGAAGATGAGCAGGTGCCCGTCCCTGGCCTGGACCATGGTCGGGTAGTTGTGCGCGTCCGACGCACCGTCCGCGATCCGGTTGGGTGCGGACCAGGTGGACTTGCGGTGGTCGTACGACTGGACGTAGCTGTCCTCGTACTGGCCGGCCCACGAGATGAAGGTCCTGTTCGCCTTCTTGTCGTAGACCCCACCAGCGACCGGGCGCCGGTCACTGCGGGCCGCGACGCTCGTGGCCGTGGTCGTCACCGTGAACTTCGCTTTCCCCTGAACATCGGCCGTGGCGTTGGCCGAGGAGACCGCGACGAGCGGCAACAGCAGTACTGCGGACATAACTCCACGCAGGAGTCGTGTCATCGAGCATCCTCCTGGTTCTGACCGCGAAGGCGGCCGACCAGGCGGCGGTAGCGACATCCTCGTTTCACGGAGCCGACTTGTCCAGGCGCAGTTAGCGTGATCGCTGGCTATCAACACGCGGGCCCTACTCGGGTACCCTGCGTCAGGGACGAAGGAGCACGACATGAACTTCGACGAGATCAAGAACAAGGCCCTCGACCTCGCTGAGCAGAACCACGAGAAGGTCGACCAGGGCGTGGACGCCGCGGCGGACTTCATCGCAGGCAAGTTCGGTCACGAACAGCAGGTCGACTCGGTCGCCGAGAAGATCAAGGACATCCTTCCAGGTGGATGAGTGAACTCCTTCAACGCCACTGACGCTGGGCGGGTCACCTCCTCCGGAGAGACCCGCTCTCCTTCTGCCCGCCGCCCGGACATGATCACCTGGCAGGGCATCCACGAGCCGCGGCTCGAGCAGGTCCGCCTGCTCCTGTCGAGCGACCAACGCCTCCGCGCGTCGGGCCGCCTCGTCGCCGCCGGCCCCGACGAGCAGTTCAACGCCTCCTTCGAGGTGTCCGTGGGTGAGAGCGGCCAGGTCAACCGGCTGCTGCTGCGCACGGCCACCGTCCTCGAAGAGCGCCAGTGCTCCCTGTCGAGGACCGAGGACGGCGCCTGGCTGGTGGACCACGGCCAGGGCAGCAAGCGCGAGACGTTCAACGACGCCCTCGACGTCGACGTCCAGTTCGCCGTGCTGTTCAACGCCATCCCGATCCGGCGGCTGAACCTGCACCGCGAACCGGGCGAGCACGCGCTGCCCGTCGTCCGCGTGTCCCTGCCCGACCTGACGGTCAAGGCCGTCACCCAGACCTACAAGACCGTCTCGGTCGGCGACGAGGTCTCGGTGGTGCGGTTCAAGAGCGGCGGGTTCGAGCAGAACATCAAGGTCGACCCCAACGGCCTCGTCGTCGAGTACCCGTTGATCTCGAAGCGGATTTAGAAGCGCTCCAAGAAGTACTTCCTTCGTGGCGAGTCGGGCCCGAACGATGGAAGAGCCGGGCCCGGTGGTTCTAGCTTCCGACCATGCCGAAACGATTCTCGAGCGTGGTCGGCCGCTCGTTCGGTGATGGCGTCCGCGACGCCATCCAGTCCACCGGGATGACGCAGCGGCGGATCGCCGAGTTGCTCGACTGGGAAGAGGCCAAGGTCTCCGACCTGGTCAAGGGCAAGGGCGGCGTCACAGAGGTAGAGGTGGCGATGCTCCTCGGCCTCTGCACGGTGAAGCCGGACGAAGCCCGCCGCCTGCTCGCGCTCTTCAGGGAGACCAGGGAAAAGGGATACCTGGAGTTCAACGACGGCGTGCCCCAGCAGCTGACGACGTTGATCGACCAGGAGCGGCTCGCCAACAAGGTCTTCGTGTGGGCGATGGACCTCATTCCCGGTCTCGTCCAACTCGAGCAGTATTCCGCCGAGGTCGTGCGCGCGGTTCCGAAGATATCGGCCGAACAGGTTGCCGAGATCGTGGCCGCCAAGGCCGGACGGAAGACGGTCTTCCACCGGAGCCGTGAGTTCGTCTTCTACATCCACGAACAGGCCTTGCGGCTACAGGTCGGTAGCGCCGAGCTGATGGTCGAGCAGCTGAACGAACTCCTTCGCATGTCCATCCGGCCCTATGTGAGCGTGAGGGTCGTTCCGCTCTCGATCGGCGTACATGCCGGACTCGCGGGTTCGTTCACCAGGCTCGGCTACGCGAAGTTCGAGCCGGTGGTCTACCTGGAGAGCCACAACTCCAACCTGTTTCTCGAGGACAAGGGCTCGATCACCGTCTACGACAATGTGCTGGAAGCCCTCGCCGTCCAGGCCTTGGATGAGGAACAATCGAGGGAGTTGATCACAAGCTTGCTTGCGTGAGGAGACGGGCACATGACGACCTGGCGGAAGAGCAGCTACAGCGGCACTTCGAGCGACTGCGTCGAGGTCGGTCGTGGCGTCGGCATCCG
The DNA here is from genome assembly GCF_014646255.1 of Lentzea pudingi. Lineage (GTDB taxonomy): Bacteria > Actinomycetota > Actinomycetes > Mycobacteriales > Pseudonocardiaceae > Lentzea > Lentzea pudingi. The sequence goes on along the minus strand of NZ_BMNC01000005.1, from coordinate 431,275 downwards.
GGACAGCAAGGCGCCGACCACGCACCTGCCCGTGTCGGACAAGGCGTGGTCGGCGTTCCTGGCCGACGTGAAGGTTCGCTAGAGCATCTCTCCCAGCACCTCGGGGTCGATCAGGATCGGCGCGGGCCGGTAGGCGGGCGGCTCGACGCCCATCAACGCACGGACCAGGAAGTCCCAGGCCTTCGTCCGCACGAACGCCATCCGGTCGAGGAACAGGTGCTCGGACCCCGGCACGATCACCATCTCGAACTCCTTGCCGGCCGTGATCAACGCGTCCGCGAGGCGCAGCGAGTGGTCCGGGTGCACGGTGTCGTCGAGTTCGCCGTGCACCAGCAACAGCTTGCCCTGCAACCGGTCCGCGAGCTCGACGTTCGAGGCGCGCTCCCAGGCTGACGGGTTGTCGGCGCCGTCGACGCTCTCGGCCCAGCCCAGTCCGATGCACCGGGCGTCGTGCGAGCCGGACAGTGCGACGCCTGCCTTGTAGGTCTCCGGGAAGGCGAGCATCGCCCGTCCGGCAGCGAACCCGCCGCCGGAGTGGCCCATCACGCCGACCCGTTCGAGGTCCATCCACGGCCGTGACTCGACCAGCTGGTGCAGTGCCGCGACGTGGTCCTCCAGGCTGCCCGCGCCAGCGAGGTTGCCGTACGACACGTCGAGGAAGGCCTTCGAACGGCCCGGTGTGCCACGTCCGTCGATCGCCACCACCACGAAACCGAGTGCTGCCAACGGTTCCGCGTCGAGTCCCATGCCGCCGGGGTCGAAGCACGGGTCGACCCTCGTGACCTGCGGGCCGGGATAAACGCTGTCCACCACGGCATAGCTGTTCGACGGGTCGAAGTCGCGCGGCTTGTAGAGCACGCCGTAGATGTCCGTCGTGCCGTCGGCCGCCTTGACGCAGAAGCGTTCCGGCGCGGTCCAGCCTGTGGCGAGCAGGCGGCTGATGTCGGCGATTTCCAGCGACATCAGCACTTCTCCGTCCCATGAACGGACTGTCGTCACCGGAGGCGTGTCCACAGTGGACGCTGAGTCGACGAAGTACGTTCCGTCGGGCGAGACCGTGACGACGTGGTCCAGCGAGTCGTCGGTGACGATCCTGAACCCGTTGCCGTCCAGTCCGACCTGGCACACGGTGCGCCGGTACGGGTCCTCCGCGACCAGTCCGCTTGCCGTGAACGAGACGAGACGTCTCGTCTCGTCAACGTGCAGGATCTCGCGGACCAGCCAGGAGCCCGAGGTGACCTGGCCCAGCAACGCGCCGGTGTGCAGGTCGTAGCGGTAGAGGTGGCCCCAGCCGTCGCGCTGCGAGAACCACAGGACCTCGTCGGCGAGCACTCGGACGAGGGGCATGCCGTACATGACCTGGTTGGGGCCGATGCGGGTGGAGTCCGTCTCGCTCACCACGACCCGGACCTCGCCGGACGTGGCGTCCATGCGGTTCAGGGTCAGGGTGTGCTGGTCGCGGGGGCGGGAGAGGAAGTAGACGGCCGTGCTGTCGTCGGACCACCACGCCCAGCCCGCCATGAGCGGTGAGAACTCCGGCATGAGCAGCGGATCGCACTGGGCGAACGCCGTCGTGCCCGCCTCCACGTCGAACACGACCAGTTCGGCCAGCGGCATGTCCGCGTCGCCGGGGTAGGCGTAGTGCTGGGTGTGCGTGACCGGGGCGCCGCCGCCGGCCGGGCGAGACTCGATGAGGTGCGTCTTGCGGACGCCCCGCTGGTCGGTGCGGTGGGCGAGGACCTTGGACGAGTCCGGGGACCACGCCAGCGCCGGCGGCATGTGCGGGAGGCCGAACTTGCGCATCAGCGTGCCGTAGCTCATGGCGTCCGGGCCGTAGCCGTAACCGTGGCCCTCGACGCCGTCGGTCGTGAGCGCCCATTCCTCCTCGCCCGAGCGGGCCCAGAGGTCGTGGCCCCGGCGTGAGACCGCGACCTTGCCGTCCGGTGACGGCACTTCCAGCGGGTTGCCGGGGGTCGGCAGGAACGGCGTCGGGTCGAAGTCGGCGGTGCGGGTGCCCGCGGCCGGGTCCACGACGACGAACTGGCGTGCGGCGCCGTCGCGGACCTGGTACCAGAAGCGGCGGCCGTCCTCGATCCACTGTGGACGGACCTTGTCACCGACGACGAGTTCACCGGGGGCCGCCGGGCGGCGGAGGAGTTGTTCTGCGGCTTGGTAGTTGGCGTCGGTGATCACGGTGATGTCTCCCCAGTCAGAAGGTGGTCAGAGGCTGCGGGCGGTGATGTCGCCGTACGACGTGGTGGCGCGGATGGTGATCTCGGTCGTGCCGTCGTTGCGCAGCGAGTTGGTGACGCGGCCGTACGCGGTGCCGGCGTCGAGGGCGGCCGAGCGGCCGGAGGCGACGGTGATGTCGCCCTTCTGCGTGGTGATCTCGGCGGAACCGTTGAGGCGGCCGATGGTGACGTCGCCCGCCTGCGTCGAGACGGTGACGTTCGAGGCCTCGTCGATCTTGATGTCGCTCTGCGCGGCCTCGAAGGCGATGTCGCCGAGCCGGCCGACGCCGCGGAACTCGGCGCTGGCGGCCTTCGCCTCGACGCGGGAACCGGCGGGCAGCTGGACGGTGATCTCGACCGACCCGGAGGAGCCGAGGACCTTGTTGCCGGCCTTGGTCGTGACGCGCAGGACGCCGTCGGAGAAGTCGACCTCGATCTTCTCGGCGGCCTTCACGTCGCGGCTCTGCGAGGCGTTGGCCGGCAGGACCTCGACGGCGGTGTCGGCGCGGTCGGCGGCGATGAACTGGACGCGGCCGGCGGGGATGTCGAGGACGGCGGCGATGGGGGCGGGGGTGGCGAAGGTCTGCATCTCGGGCTCCTGTGGCTCGTTGTTTCTGATGATGGAAAAGCTACGTTGCGTTTCCAGATTTCACCAACAACTTCGTTGCGACGAGAACGCATTACACCAGTTCAACGCCCTAATATCGTTGCAACGGGATGTGAAGCTAACGCAACGCACGTTGCAATGGGGTGTCGACGAACGCTATGCTCCGCGCATGCCAGGAGGTCGACTCACCCAGCAGGAACGCCGCCAGATCGCCATCGGCCTCGCCGACGGCCTCGCGTACGCGGAGATCGCGAGGAGCCTCGACCGGCCGACCTCGACGATCACGCGCGAGGTCATGCGCAACGGAGGTCCGGCCGGCTACAAGGCCGACATCGCCCAGCTCACCACCGAACGCCGGGCCCAGCGCCGCAAGCAGGCCACGCCCCGAAGGCAGGCCGTCGAACGGGCCGACGGACGCGACCCGGAAGCGGTGCGGGAGTTCGAGGAGGTGTTCTCGGGCATCTTCGTGGGCCAGGGGTTGCCGAAGATGACGGCGAGGGCGCTCGCGAGCCTCTACGCCACCGACTCCGGCAGCCTCACCGCGTCAGAACTGGTGGGGCACCTGCAGGTCAGTCCGGCGACGGTCTCGAAAGCCATGTCGTACCTGGAAGGTCAGGGTCTCATCGGCCGCGTGCGCGACGAACGCCGCCGCGAGCGCTACGTCGTCGACGACGGCGACATCTGGTACCAGTCGATGATCGCGAGCGCCGCCGGCACGACGACGCTCGCCGAGGCCGCGCGCCAGGGCGTCAGCAGCCTCGGCCCCGGCACTCCCGCGGCCGTCCGGCTGGAGAACATCGCGCGGTTCCTCGACTTCGTCAGCGAGAGCATCGTGCGCGCGGCCGAACAGGCGCGCGACATCCTGCACTCGAAGCGTTAGACGCGCACCGCCACGGCCACACCCTGGCCCACACCGACGCACGCCGCCGCGATGCCGACGCCGCCACCCCGAGCCCGCAGGTGGCGGCACAGGTCGATGATCACGCGCGGCATCGAGGCGCCGAGCGGGTGTCCGTAGGCGATCGCGCCGCCGTGGACGTTGACCTTCTCCTTGTCGATCTCGGGCAGGTGGTGCACGACGGACAACGCCATCGCGGCGAAGGCCTCGTTGATCTCCCACAGGTCGACCTGACCGGCGTCGAGGTGCAGGCGCTTCACCAACTTCCGGATCGCCGACACGGGCGCGATGGTGAAGCGGTGCGGTTCCTCGCCGGTGGTCGCGCTGCCGATCACCTCACCCAGCGGCTCGACGCCCAGTTCCGACGCGATCGCTTCCGTACCGAGCAGAGCAGCGAGTGCACCGTCGTTCAACGGAGACGCGTTGCCCGCCGTCACCGAGCCGTTCTCCGAGAACGCGGGCTTCAGCTTGGCCAGCTTCTCGGTGCTGGTGTCCGCGCGGACGTTCTCGTCGCGCCGGATCGCCGTCCCGTCCGGCAGTTGCACGGGGAACGCGAACCCTTCGTGCACGCCCGCGTCCCAGGCCGCGGCGGCACGCCGGTGCGAGCGCAGCGCGAAGTTGTCCATCTGCTCGCGGGTGATCCCGAGTTCGTGGGCCACGTTCTCGGCGGCCAGCCCCAACGGGATCGTGTAGTGCTTGGGCATGCGCGGGTTCACGAGCCGCCAGCCCAGCGCCGTCGACACGGTCTCCAGCCGGTCGGGGAAGGCCTTGTCCGGCCGGGCCGTCACGAACGGCGCCCGCGACATCCCCTCGACCCCACCGGCGATGATCAGGTCGGCGTCCCCGGTGATCAGCGCACGGGCGCCCTGGATGATCGACTCGCCGCCGGACGCGCACAGCCGGTTCAGCGTCACGCCCGGCACGGAGACCGGCAACCCCGCCAGCAACGCGGCCATGCGGGCGACGTTGCGGTTGTCCTCGCCGGCACCGTTCGCGTCACCCAGCAGCACGTCGTCGATGCGCGCCAGGTCGAGCGACGGGTAGCGGCGCAGCAGGTCGATGATGGGCAGCGCGGCGAGGTCGTCCACCCGGATGCCGGAGAGACCTCCCCGGTACTTCCCGAACGGCGTGCGGGCGGCGTCGATGATCAGTGCGCGTGCCATGAGAACCATCTTGGAGCAATCAGGGCTTCAGCAAAAAGGGAACGTAACCCGTTTCGGGGTGCACCTCTGAATCGGTGCTGAAGGCCTTCACCTCGACGGCGTGCGGTCCGGCGGTCAGGGCGGCGGTGTTGAGTGAAATCCGCCACCGGCCTGCCGCGGCAGGTCCGTCGGCAGTCGTCGGGACAGTCGCGACGTGGTTGCCGTCGAGCCGGATCTCGAACCCGGCCAGGCCCGCCACGGACGCGTTGAGGGCGTTGATCCGCACCTCCAGGACCACGCGGCCCCGGTTGAAGGCGGCGCCGTTCTCGATGGGCTGGCCACCGGCGTCCAGCACCTCGGGGACCGGGTCGGCGAGCGTCGGCTTCGCGTCCACCAGCGGTTCGGCGGTCTCGCGCTGGGCGATGCTGCGGGGGCCGGTCAGCTCGACGTCGGTGTGGGTGACCTGGACGCGTTCCTGCGTGACCAGCTGGACGTTCAGGTTGTCGGTGAAGGCCTCCCTGGGCAGGTCGGCGACGGCTGGGTACTCCGCGCCCGGCTTCCACGGCACGCCCTCGACGGCAGGCCTGAGCGGCACCTGGACGCCGTTGACCTTCACGGCGGTGATGGGTTCGCTCTCGCGCGACGGGATCATGGCGATGCGCAGCTGACCTGCGGTGACGTCCGCGAGGGGAAGGGCGCTGGTGCTGGCCGGACCGTCCACGCGCACCTGCGGTGTCGGGCCGGTGCTCGGGGCGTCGGCCTTGGCGGTGCGGTAGCCGATCAGGTCGATGCCGGCGCGGATCCGGTCGCCCGCCAGCGCCGCGACGCCCACCAACGCCGTCGCCTCGCGCCACTGCGGCACGAACGGCGAGGTGGCGAGGACGTCGCCGTCGCGCACGACCTGCACTCCGGCGGGCGTCAGCACGATCTCCCAGCGCACCGTCACGCCCGGCAGCGCGGCGGGGACGGGCTTGACCGTCGTGCCGTTCGGGACGAGCTCGAGGATCGAGTTGCCCGCGTTGTCGGTGGAGACCGTGGCGCGGACGGTGTTCGGCGGCACCGGTTCGCCCTGCACGCTGACCGGGCCCGGCACGAGGTCGAGCAGCAGCTTGCCGCCGGTGCTCGGGGCGTCGGTCTCGACCACGAGCCGGCTCTCGGCGTCGTCGCGGACGAACGGCGTGCGCGACCTGAGCGTGACCGCGCGCGTGCCGCAGCTGCTGCTGATGACCAGGCGGTCGTGGTCGTCCTCGTCGCCCGAGGTGGCGCGGGCGCAGTCGGTGCGCTTGGAGAGCCTCCACCGCTGCAGGTCGGGCTCGGCGGGGGCGTCGAAACGGTCGGCGAACGTGTACGGCGCGTTGTCGGCGCGCGGGGTCGCCTTGGTCCTGGCGGGCTGTGAGCGCTGGCCGAACGAGTCGACGGCGCGGATGTCGATCTGCTGCTCGCGCTCGTTCTCCAGGCCGTTGAGCTGGGTGCCGGGCCGCGTGACGAGCCGGACCTTCTCGCCCCACCGCACCTCGTACGCGGGTGCGTCGCCGGACCAGTTGAGCTGGATCTTGTGGTGACCGGCGCGCGCGACGACGTTCGCCGGTGTCGCCGGGCGACCCGTCGCACCCGGCACCAGGAGCTGTTCCGCCGTGTACGCCTTGAGCTTCGTCGGCGGCGGGGGAGCCGTGGGCAGGTCGCTCCCGCCGGTGTCGCGCAGCACGATCACGCCCGCCACCAGCGCGAGTCCCGCGACTACGAGGACGACCCGCTTCATAGCGGTCACGCTAGGGGTTCACCCCAGCCCGAACACGGTTTCCGCGATAACGGGTTCGCCACCGTCCGCCGGAAGGACGCTCAGCTTGAGCCGAGCGTCCGACCCGGGGGTCAGGTTCCCGGTGTCGAGCCAGAACTCGTGCCTGCCGGGGACACCGGGACCCTGCTCGTTCGTGGGCAGCGCGACGATCCGCCTGCCGTCGAGTTCGAGCTCGATGCCGCGGTGGCCGATGTCGTTGAGCTCGGCCGTGACGAGGACGCGTCCCTTGGCGGGCAACGGCTGCGGGGGCTTCGCGCCGTCCTCGTGCATGACGTGCAGGCGGGGGCCGCCGGTCTTGATGCCGCCCGGCCGGTCCACGAGCCGGGGGAGCGCGCCGGGGCGGCTCTCGGGCTTGCGGACGACCACGAGCCGCGCCTCCTGGGCGGGGATCCTCCCGGCGTTGAGCGGCACGTCGGTGACGGTGACCTGGTTGCCCTGCGCTTTGACGAGCTTCACGGCGACGACGTCCTGCGGCAGGTCGACGTCCTGGTCGAGCGGGATGACCTCGGTGGGCACGACGCGTTCCGGCACGCCCCCGACGCCGAACGCGTCCAGGAACCCGCCGCCGTCGATGCGGATCCGCGGGTGCACCACGCGTTCCGTGATCGCGACGGGCTCGTAGGCGACCACGACGCCGTCCCGCAGCGCGACCACGGCGTCCGGCAGCACCCGCATCTCCCACCGGTGCCGCACGCCCGCGACCAGTCCGGTCATGGGGGAGTCGCCGAGGGCGATCTGCTTGCCGGTGCGGGGGAGTTCCGGGTCCGCGATGATCCGCGTGCCCTGCGTCGTGATGTCGAGGCTGACCGCGCCCCTGGGCTGCGCGTCGGTCTCCTTCAGGTACTGCCACGGGTCGGGCAGCAATGTCAGCCGCACGTGACTCGACTCGACCGCGCCCGCGACGCTGATGATCGCCCGGCCGGTCGCGCCGTCGGTCGCGGGCACCCCGAAGCGGATGGGCGTGTTCGACTGGAAGGCCGCCATCGGGCAGTCGACGTCGACGCGCTTGCCGGGCCCGAACGGCCGGAGACCGAGGCAGTCGGCTTCGGCCTCCACCCGCCACTTGCGCGGGTCGAGCGCTTCCGGGCCGTCGAACCTGTCCGGCTGGCCGACGAGCTGGTCGTCCCACTTGCCGTTGTAGAGGTCCTTGGGCCTGGCGGCGAGCTTGAGCGGCTCACTGCGCTTGCCGGTGGCGCTGACCGCCCGGATCTCGACCTGCGTCTCGTCGTCGGGGTTCAGCCCCGGCAGTTCGACCTCGGGCGTGGGCACGAGCTGCTCGTTGCCGTTCCAGCGCACCTCGTAGGCGGACGCCGAGCCGTTCCACGCGATCTGCAGCGCGTCCACGTCGAGCGCCTGCGCCCTCGGGTTCGCGGGCTTCATCGGCTCCTGCAGCGCCACGACCTCGACGCCGTCCGCGATCTCCTTCTTGAGGGTGTCCGGCGCGTCGCCACTGCGGAGCGCCACGACGGCGGCCACGACGAGCGCAAGACCACCGAGCCCACCGGCGAGCGTCCGTCGATCCACCCGGCGACCCTACGACGTTTCCGCTTGGGCGGTGCTGCCGTTCAGACCAACCACGCGTCCGCCGCGCGACCCCAGGTTGCGCAGCGCGGCCAGTGCTCCCGGCTTGGTCAGGTCGATCGTGACCGGGGTGCGGTCAGGCTGGTTGACCAGCGCGTTCCTGCCCTCGTGGCCGGCCTCGATGGTCTTCGCGAGACCTCCGGTGGACGCCAGCGAGCCCCGCGCCGCGCCGAGCCTGCCCAGCGCGTCGTCGACGGCCATCAGCAGCGCGTCCCGGTTGCCCTCGCACATCGCCCGCACGAGCTCTGGCCGGCTGCCCGCGACCCGCGTCCCGTCGCCGAAGCTGCCCGCCGCGAGCGCCATGGCCAGCGGTCCGCCGTCGGCCCCGACCGCCGCGAGGACCGCCGCCATGATGTGCGGCAGGTGGCTGATCCGCGCCACGGCCTCGTCGTGCTCCTCGGGCGTCGTCGGCACCACGTGCGCCCCGAGGTCGAGCGCGAACCGGATGACGTCGTCGAGGTGGTCGTCGGCCTCCTCTGGCGTGACGACCCACGCGGCGTTCTCGAAGAGGGTCGCCGTGCCCGCGTCCCAGCCGCTCCTGCTCGTGCCGGCCATCGGGTGCCCGCCGACGAACCGCGCGTGCGGCGCGTACCGGTGCACCGCGTCGTGCACGGGCCCCTTGACGCTCGTGACGTCCGTGAGCCTCGTGCCCGCGGGGATCTTGCGCAGCAGGTCGGGCAGCGCGGGCATGGGTACGGCGAGGACGACCAGCGCCTCGGGGTTGCGGCTGAGGGCCTCGTCCACGCTCACGATGTCGAAGCCCTCAGCGCGTGCCTTGTCCGCGTCCTCTTTGCTCGCCGTCGCACCCCACACCGTGCGACCGGCAGCCTTGGCGGCTCGCAGCACGGAGCCGCCGATCAGTCCCAGTCCGATCACGCACACGTCTCGCACGGCGCCCATCATTCCGTGCGACGCGTACCTGCAACTACCGGAGGGCGTCCAGCGCGAACGCCGCGTACATCGCGACCCCGTGCTCCATGGCGGCCTCGTCGAACAGCACCCGGTTCGAGTGGTTCGGCGCGGCCTCCTCCAGGTCGACCCCGCGAGGGCAGGCGCCGAGGAACGCCAGCGCCCCGGGCACCCGTTGCAGCACGTACGAGAAGTCCTCCGCGCCCATCAGCGGGTCCTGCATGGGCTCGCTCCACGAGGCGCCCATCGCCGTGGCGGCCAGGTCCACCACGTGCTTGCCGACGACGTCGTCGTTCACCGTCACCGGGTAGCCCGGCACGATGCTGACCTCGGCATGACAGCCGTAGGCGGCGGCCGTGTGCTTCACGGCCTGCTTGAGCTCCTTGTGCACGAGCGCGCGCGTCTCCTCGGACAACGTGCGGATCGTCCCGTCGAGCGTCGCGACCTCGGGGATGATGTTCGTCGTCGTACCGGCGTTGATCTGCGCGACCGTCACCACGGCGGGCTGGTGCACGCTGATCCGCCGTCCGAGCATCGTCTGGATGGCCCCCACCATCGCCGCGGTCGCCGGCACCGGGTCCAGCGCGTTGTGCGGCATCGCGCCGTGGCCGCCGCGCCCCTTCACGTGCACGTGGAACGTGTCCGCGGACGCCATCATCGGACCGGGCCGGCACGTCACCACGCCGGACTTCATGGTCGACGTGATGTGCAGCGCGAACGCCTTCTCCACGCCGTCGTCGAGCAGCCCCTCCTCGATCATGTACCGGGCGCCGTGGTGGCCCTCCTCGCCCGGCTGGAACATGAACAGCACGCGACCCTTGAGCGCATCACGCCGGTCGGCCAGCAGACGGGCGGACGAAGCCAGCATCGCCACGTGCGTGTCGTGCCCGCAGGCGTGCATGTTGCCGTCCACTTCGGACGCGAACGGCAGCCCGGTCTCCTCCTGCAGCGGCAGGCCGTCCATGTCGCCGCGCAGCAGCACCGTCGGCCCCGGCTGGTCGCCCTCGAGCACCGCCACGACCGACGTGGTCGACTCGCCCTTGGTGACCTTGAGCGGCAGCCCCTCCAGCGCGTGCAGGATCGACGCCTGCGTCCTGGGGTTCTGAAGGCCCTGCTCAGGGTGTTTGTGGATCTGACGGCGCAGCGACACCGTGCGGGGCTGCAGTGCGCGCGCGCCTTCGAGCAATCCGGCGAGACGGGGGTCCGGCGTAGTTGTGCTCATCTACCGATGGTGCCACCACCTCGGCTACCGGGAAGGTCGTCTGGGCCCTACGGTGTGCACATGACACAGCAGGAGCCGGTCAACGGCTTCGCGGTCGCGGTGGTCCGGGAGGACGGCCGCTGGCGGTGCAACCGGATGGACAGCTCCGCGCTGTCGGAGCTGGACGCGGCGATCACGGAGCTGCGCCAACTGAGGTCGACCGGAGCCGTTTTCGGGCTCCTCGCGGTCGACGACGAGTTCTTCATCGTTCTCCGCCCCGTGCCAGGCGGAGTCGCGCTGCTGCTGTCGGACGCAGCCGCCGCCCTCGACTACGACATCGCGGCCGACGTGCTGGACCTGCTCCGCGTCGACCCTCCCGACGAGGAGGACAACGAGCTCTGGCCGGAAGGTGACCTGGGCGTCCTGTCCGACCTCGGCATGCCCTCGCACGAACTCCAGATCATCGTCGACGAGGTCGACCTCTACCCGGACGAGCAGCTCCAGATGATCGCCCAGCGCATCGGCTTCATCGACGAGTTCACGAAGCTGCTCGACACGATCCAAGCGTGATCCCCGCAGAGGACATGGTCCGCGCCGCTCTTGCCGCGGCTTCGAGTGCAGGCGCGGACGTCCCGATCGGCGCCGTCGTCTTCGCCCCGGACGGCTCCGTGCTCGCCGAGGCCTGCAACGCCCGCGAGGCACTGGGCGACCCGACGGCCCACGCCGAGATCCTGGCGTTGCGCGCGGCCGCTGCCCGGTTCGGCGACGGCTGGCGTTTGGACGGCTGCACCCTCGCGGTGACGCTGGAACCGTGCACGATGTGCGCCGGCGCACTGGTGCTCGCCCGCGTGTCCCGTCTCGTCTTCGGCGCCTGGGAGCCCAAGACCGGCGCGGTGGCCTCGTTGTGGGACGTCGTGCGCGACCGGCGGCTCAACCACCGGCCGGAGGTGCAGGGCGGTGTGCTGGAGGCGGAGTGCGCTGACCTGCTGGAACGCTTCTTCCGGACCCAGCGTTAAAACGGCTTCGACGGCTGTGTATTGTTCTTATCGGTGGCGTGTCCGAGCGGCCGAAGGAGCACGCCTCGAAAGCGTGTGAGGTTAACGCCTCCGTGGGTTCAAATCCCACCGCCACCGCTGTTGAAGGGCCCCGGAGCGATCCGGGGCCCTTCTTGCGTTCTCGGGCCGTTCCGCGCTGGAGCCCTGGCTGAGCGCGCCTGTCGAAACCGCTAGAAATGTTGATCCATCAACCTTCGTCCGGTAATCGTTGTCAGTGGGCGCACCGATCTACCTCGAAGGAGCGAAGGATGCGCAATGCGTTGACCCGCACCGTGATCGGCCTCGTGTCGGCCGTGGCGCTGGCGGGAGCTGTGGCCGGCCCCGCGACGGCGGCACCCGCGGACCCCGAGACCGGGCTGTCGTTCTACGCCCACAAGGAGTTCAAGCTCATCAAGAACTTCCCGCAGCCCGACGGCGGGTGCCACCTGGTGCCGGCCGGTGCTGACCTGCTGGTCGGCTGGAGCGGTCTGACGAACGTCCTCGCCTACTCCACGCCGGACTGCACCGGTCAGGCGACGTCGCTCGGCACGTTGCGGAGCGTCGACTCCGGCGACGTGTCCTTCCGCACCGAGTAGCGGTACTTCGAGCAGCGGGCCTTGTGCGGGCCCGCTGCTCGTCAGAACCTCATCGCGGCCAGGAACTTCTCCAGCAGATCGGTGTCGCCGCGCACCCGGAGCCCTTCGGTCCCACGCCGCTGGTACAGCGCGAGCAGGATGTCGAACGCCGGACCGCGCACCGTCACCGCCGGCTTCTTGCGGCCCTCGAGCATGCGCATGGTCTCCCCGCCCAGGTCGACCGTCCACTCCTGCAACGTGTCGGTGGCCTGGAAGTAGAGCCGGCCGGACCCGAGCAGCTCGGCGGCGGCCGGTCGCAGGTCGAAGATGATGTCCACGATGGTGGTCATCCACTCGTACAACGCGTCGTAGGCGACTCGCTCGTCGATCTCGAACGGCAGGCCGAGCGCCTCGAAGGCGTCGCGCCGGTGCATGACCGTCTCGTGCGCCATCCGCCTCGACCAGAAGTCCGGTCCCGGCTGGCCGGGCCGCAGCACCGCGATCATCGCGAGGCGGTCGGCGGGCATCGCGTCCGCGAGCAGCGTCGCGCCCTCGATGAGCCACGGCCCCAGGTCGGCGGCCGTCTCACCGGCGTACTCCTCGACGGTGTGCGCCTTGCTGAGCGACCTGTCGACCTCCGGGAACCGCTCGCCGACCATCTGTGCGATCCACCGGTGCGCGTAGCCGACGTGGCGCAGCAGTTGGTTCAGCGTCCATCCGGGAGTGGCCGGCACCGGGACCGACAGATCGGCGCCCTCGATCCCGGCGACCAGCAGCGAGGTCTCGGAGACGATGGTGTCCAAGCGTTCCCGGTAGCTCAGTGCGCCCATGGTCAAAAACGTACGCGCTCCACCATCAGCGAGAGCAGGTCCGCGTCCCCGAACACCTCCAGCCCCTCCAACGACCGCCGCCGGTACACGGCCAGCACCAGGTCGACCACGGGTCCGCGCAACGCCACGTCAGCCTTCGCGTGCCCCTCCGACACCACCGGCAGCGGGCCGGTGAGATCGATCACGAACTCCGCCTCGGTGTCCGTCGCGTGCAGGTGCACGGTGCCGGAACCGACGAGAGCCGCGGTCTCGGAAGGCCATCGTGAGAACGCGTACGGCAGGGCGAGACCGGTCCACTCGCGCAGCGTGTCCTGGGCGATCTCGGGGTCCAGCGAGAACGGCACGCCGAGGGCGTCGCAGGCGTCCCACCTGTGGATCACCGTCTCGTGCGTCATCCGGCGCGACCACACGCGCGGGCCCGGGTGGCCGCCCAGCGGCGCGATCATCTCGTCCGGGTCGACCTCGCGGAGGACCTCCGCGAGAGAGGCCGCGCCCTCCCGCAGCCACGGGATGAGCACTGACGTCGACTCACCCACATACGACGACAGGAGTTGTGCGCCGTTGCGGGAGAAGTCGATCTCCGGGAGTCTGTCGCGGAGCATCGAGTCGGCCCAGCGGTGCGCGTGGCCGACGTGGCGGAGCAGCTGGTTGAGGGACCAGTCCGGCGTCGACGGGACCTGAACGCCCAGGTCAGCGTCGTCCAGGGCGGTGACCAGCAGTTCGGTCTGGTTGATGATCTCGGCGCAGCGGCGCTCGTAGCTCGGAATCCCCACGAGCCGACTGTAGGGACGCCGGCCGGTGCCTGGGAGGGGCCCACTGGCCGGCGTTCCGGAACCGATCATACACCATGATCGAACACTTGTTCGAGTGATCATTGATGGGCCAACCGGTTAACCGTTAGTAACAACGGCTACCAAAGCTCACTCGATCGGGGAAAGATGCGGCGATCCGCCGCATCCCCTGGAGGAAGTTTTGAGACCCACCCTGCCCGTCGTCGGGACAGCGGTGGCGGCACTCGTGCTCGCCGCCGTTCCCGCCGTCGCCGCACCGAGCACGGACGCGTTGATCTCCGAGGTCTACGGGGGCGGCGGCAACTCCGGCGCCACGCTGACCCAGGACTTCGTCGAGCTCGCCAACAAGAGCGCCGCGGCCGTCGCCCTCGACGGTTACAGCGTCCAGTACATCTCCGCGAGCCCCGGCGCGAGCACGCAGTGGGGCGTCACCCCGCTCGCCGGTTCGATCGCTCCCGGCAAGACGTACCTCGTCGCCGAGGCCAAGGGCACCGGCGGCACCGTCGAGCTGCCTGCCCCGGACGCCACCGGCACCCTCGCCATGAGCGCCACCAACGGCACCATCGCGCTGGTCAGCGGCACCGCGCCGCTCACCTGCAAGACGGCCGCCGACTGCGCCGCCGACACGCGGGTCAAGGACCTCGTCGGCTACGGCACCGCCGTCGTGCGCGAGGGCACCGCGGCACCGGCGCTGAGCAACACCACCTCGGTCGCGCGCCCCACCGGCCTCGCGGACACCGACAACAACTCCACCGACTTCGCGGCCGGTGACCCCACCCCGACCAACTCCAAGGGCGAGACCCCGGGCGGCGGCGACCCGGACCCCGACCCCGATCCCGACCCGACCCCCGGCGACAAGCGCATCCACGACATCCAGGGCGTCACGCGCATCTCGCCGCTCAACGGCCAGAAGGTCACCAACGTCCCCGGTGTCGTCACCGGCACGCGCGCCTCGGGTGACCGCGGCTTCTGGATCCAGGACACGACGAGCCCGGACGCCGACCCGCGCACCAGCGAGGGCGTCTTCGTCTACACCGCGGGCAGCGCGCCGACCGTCGCGGTGGGCGACAGCGTGCTCGTCAGCGGCACGATCGCGGAGTACCGGCCCGGCGGTGAGACGGGCTCCAACCAGACCCTCACCGAGATCACCGCGCCCACCACGACCACGCTCTCCAAGGGCAACCCCGTTCCGGCGCCGGTCGTCGTGAAGAACGTCCCGGCCGGCTACCTGCCCGCGCCCGGCGGCAGCATCGAGCAGCTCCCGCTGGAGCCCGCGAAGTACGGCCTCGACTACTTCGAGTCGCTCGAAGGCACGCTCGTGCAGGTCGACGACGCCCGCGTCGTGGGCCCGAGCAACACGTTCGGCGAGGTCTGGGTGACGGTCAACCCCGACCAGAACCGCAACCAGCGCGGCGGCACCACGTACCCGAGCTACGACCAGCAGAACAGCGGTCGTCTCAAGATCAAGGCTGTCGGCACGCTGCCCGCGGCCAACGTCGGAGACGTCTTCTCCGGCGCGACCGTGGGTGCCATGGAGTACACGAACTTCGGCGGCTACACGCTGGCGGCGCTCAAGCTCGGCACGCACACATCGTCGAACCTGCAGCGCGAGATCACGGCGCAGCAGAAGGAGTCCGAGCTCTCGGTCGCGACCTACAACGTCGAGAACCTCGACCCGTCCGACCCGCAGGACAAGTTCGACCGGCTCGCCGACGGCGTCACGACGAACCTGCGCAGCCCGGACGTCGTTGTGCTGGAAGAGATCCAGGACAACAACGGCGCGACGAACGACGGTGTCGTCGCGGCGGACCAGACGCTGCAGAAGTTCTCCGACGCGATCGTCGCCAAAGGCGGCCCGCGCTACCAGTGGCGTCAGATCGACCCGGAGAACCTCAAGGACGGCGGCGAGCCCGGCGGCAACATCCGCGTCGGCTTCTTCTTCAACCCGCAGCGGGTGTCCTTCGTGGACCGTCCGGGCGGCGACTTCAAGACGCCCGTCCAGGTCGTGAAGAAGAACGGCCGCGCGGCCCTTTCCGTGTCACCGGGCCGGATCGACCCGCTCAACGACGCGTGGGCGAACAGCCGCAAGCCGCTCGCCGGTGAGTTCAAGTTCCGCGGCCGCACGGTCTTCGTCGTCGCGAACCACTTCAACTCCAAGGGCGGCGACGAGGCCATCCACGGCCGCAACCAGCCGCCGAACCGCACGTCCGAGGTGCAGCGCGGCAAGCAGGCCACGGCGCTGAAGGCGTTCACGGAGCAGCTCCGCGCGGTCGACAAGGGCGCCAACGTGGTGCTCGCGGGCGACCTGAACGACTACCAGTTCTCGCCCGCGCTCAAGACGCTGACCGGTGACGGCAACCTCAAGGCGCTGATCGAGACGCTGCCCGTCAACGAGCGGTACAGCTACGTCTTCGAGGGCAACTCGCAGACGCTCGACCACCTCGTGCTGAGCAAGAACATCACGCGCTTCAGCTACGACGTGGTCCACATCAACGCGGAGTTCGCCGACCAGGCGAGCGACCACGACCCGCAGATCGTCCGCACCCGCCCGTCCACGGGTGACGCGAACGTCGACAGGATCGTGTTCGCGCTCGAAGACCTGATCGACTGCCTCAAGAAGTAACGGCCTCAACGCTGCCGTCGTCGCGTCATCCGGCACCGGACGACGCGGCGGCGGCAGAGGCCGTTGCGGCGGCCACCCCGGCCTGGATCGCCTCGACGGCCCTGCGCACGGCGTCACCCGCCCAGTTGCCGGCCGCGATGCCCTTGGCCCGCTCGGTCATGGCGCGCTTGTCGCCGTCGAACACCTTGTGCACGGCCTTCACCGCGTGCAGCAACGTGATCAACGACCCCGTGCGCGCATCGGCACCCCGGTACCCGGACGCGACCTCGCCGACGGCCTTGCGCACCTCCAAGGCCACGGTTTCCTTGGTGATCACGTAGCGCTTGCCGGGGAAGATCCCGAGCACCTTCCGCGATTCCACGCGCACGATCCCACGGGCTTCGAGCTGTGCGGCGACGTTGTCGCGCACGTTCTTCCGCAGGCGTTCCACGGCTCGTTGCGGCTTCATCGGCTTGTCGAACCTGCCGATCGCCTCCTGCAGCACCGGGTCCTTCAACGGCGTCGGGTCGACGATCTGGAGCTTCTTCCCGTTGGGCTCGAACGCGATGCGGCCCGAGTTGACCAGCTCGATGAGCACGGCGCCGGCGAGCGCGTTCTCCACCGACGACGAGTCGGCGTGCAGCTTTCCGGTCTGCTGGTCGAGGAACAGCAGCATCAGGTCTTCGGGCAGCATGCCCCCACGGTAATCCGTCATCGCAGCCTCCTCAGGAGAAACCGCCGGACGCGGCCGGAGGAGCAGCGTCAGGTCTTCGGGCAGCATGTACCCAGAACGCGCGAAGGGCGCCGAACGTTGAACGTTCGGCGCCCTTTTCCGCGAGCGGAGGATACGGGATTTGAACCCGTGAGGGGGTGAACCCAACACGATTTCCAGTCGTGCGCACTAGGCCGCTATGCGAATCCTCCGTGGAGAACCTTACCGGACGGGTGTTCCGGGGCCCAAAACGGGGGGTCGCCCGTGTGGACGCTGACGTCGTCGGGCAGCAGGCCTAGCCTGGTGGGGATACATGGAGGGGAGTACTCCCTAAGCAGCGGTGTCGTCAGTACGGAGTCCAACGTGGGACGCCCGGTGCCGTTGGCCGGTGAGATCGCCGCACCGGCGGAAGAGACCTCCGGTTTAGCCGCTGTGCGCTAAAACCGGAGGCTCCAAGTGCTCGCCCTCATCGACGTTCTCAACGACGTCGCGGGAATCCTCAGCGCGTTCGTCGCCGTTCCCGCCGCGATCGTCACCCTCGTCCACGCCCGGCGTGCCCGGCGCGGCCTCCCGCCAGCGCCCGAGCCCGGTTCCGACGCGACGCCGGAAAAATCTTGAAGCGCCGTGTCGATCTGGCGGTGGCCCGCTCGTCGTGATCCCGTAGGACCGGACCGAGGAGGGCAATCGTGAAGTACATGCTGTTGATCTACGCGGCCGCTGACCAGCAGGCGAGCTGCACGGTCGAGGACTGGATCGCGTACGAGAAGGAGATGAGGGACGCGGGCGTCCTGGTCTCCGGGCACTCGCTGGCCGACCTCGTCACCGCGACCACCGTCCAGGTCGGACAGGACGGCAGGCGCACCGTCACCGACGGGCCGTTCGCCGAGACCCGGGAGGTGCTCGGCGGGTACGACGTCATCGACGTGCCCGACCTCGATGCGGCGCTGGAGTGGGCCGCGAAGTGTCCTGGGTCGCGTGACGGCGGGGCCGTCGTCGTCAGGCCGATCGCAGAGTTCTGAGCGATGAACGTCGAGCAGGTGTTCCGGGAGGAGCGCGGCAGGCTGCTCGCGACGCTGGTCAAGCGCTTCGGCGACCTCGACCTGGCCGAGGAGGTCACCTCCGACGCCGTCGAGGCGGCGCTGAAGCACTGGCCGGTGGACGGGGTGCCGGACCGGCCCGGCGCGTGGTTGCTCACGACCGCGCGCCGCAAGGCCGTCGACCGGCTGCGTCGTGACCAGGTCCACGCGGCCCGGCTCGCGTTGCTGCAGGTGGAGGTGGACCGCGCCGATCCGCCGGTCGCGGACGGGTTGCCGGACGAGCGGCTGGAGCTGTTCTTCACGTGCGCGCACCCGGCGCTGGCCGAGGAGGACCGTGGCGCGCTGGTCCTCCGTTGCCTGGCCGGGTTCACGACGCCCGAGGTCGCGCGGGCCTACCTGGTGCCGGTGACGACGATGCAGCAGCGGATCGTGCGCGCGAAGAAGAAGATCAGGGAAGCGCGCATCCCGTTCCGCGTCCCCGACGAGCACGAGCTCCCGGAACGCCTGCCCGGCGTGCTGCAGGCCGTCTACTCGATCTTCACCGAGGGCTACGCGGCCCAGCGCGCCGAACTGGCCGACGAGGCCGTCCGGCTGGCGAGGATCCTGCGGAACCTGTTGCCCGACCGCGAGGTCACCGGGCTGCTGGCGTTGATGTTGCTGATCCACGCCCGCCGTGACGCCCGTGCCGACCTGTTGGAAGACCAAGACCGTGCGCTCTGGGACCGCGACATGATCGACGAGGGCAGCGCACTGGCCGAGCGCGCGCTCACGGGTGGGTTCGGCCCGTACGGCGTGCAGGCGGCGATCAACGCGTTGCACGACGAGGCACCGGACTTCGGCAGCACCGACTGGCCGCAGATCGTGGCGCTCTACGACGTGCTGGCCAAACTCACGCCGTCACCCGTCGTCGCCCTGAACAGGGCCGCCGCGATCGCCATGCGCGACGGTGCGGAGCCAGGCCTGGAGCTGCTCGACGCGCTGGCCAGCGAACCCCGGCTGCGCGACTACCACCCGTACCGGGCGGCCCGCGCGGACCTGCTGCACCGCCTGGGCCGCGACGCCGAGGCCGCCCAGGCCTACCGCGAGGCCATCGCGCTCGCGGGCACCGAATCCGAACAGGACTTCCTGCGCCGCAGGCTGACCGCCGTCGAGGGGCAATCATGATCATGAAATGGCTGGAGGCCGAACGCCTGGGTGTCGCCGACCTCCTGGAGGACCTCACCGACGACGAGTGGCAGCGCGACACCCTCTGCGCCGGCTGGACCATGCAGACGATGGCCGCTCACCTGACCACGTCCACGCGCACGGGCTGGCGGGACGTGCTGACCGGCGTGGTGAAGGCGCGCTTCGACTGGGAGCGCATGGAGGACGAGAAGGCCCGCGCGATCGCGGCGAGGTTCACCCGGTCGGAGTTGATCGCGCAGATCCGCGAGACCGCCGCCTCGCCGAAGCGCGCGCCGATGGCGGCCCCGATCGATCCGCTGGTCGACTTCCTCGTCCACGGGCAGGACATCGCCCGCCCGCTGGGCCGTGTCCGCGAGATGCCGCTCGAACCGGCGGAGGCGGCCCTCGAACATGTGATGAAGAGCCCGTTCTGGGGCGCTCGCAAGCGTTTCCGGGACACCGGAATTCCCGATCTTCCGGCCCCTGACCTGCTGATGCTCGCCACCGGACGGAAGTTGTCCACACCTGGGGACAACTCTGTGGGCAACTCGAACACACGTTCGATCTAGATCGTTCGCTACACTTGCGTCGGACCTCGTGCGGCACACATCTCGCGAACCTCCCCAGGGCCGGAAGGCAGCAAGGATAAGCGGGCTCTGGTGGGTGCACGGGGTCCCCTTTTCGTGTCGGGGTCCACCGGTACTGTCTGCGGCGTGGCGCTCGCTCTGTATCGCAAGTACCGTCCGGCCACGTTCTCCGAGGTCGTTGGCCAGGAGCACGTGACCGACCCGCTGCGCGTCGCTTTGTCGGCAGGCCGGGTGAACCACGCCTATCTGTTCAGCGGCCCGCGCGGCTGCGGCAAGACGTCGTCGGCCCGCATCCTGGCCCGTTCGCTCAACTGCGCGAAGGGCCCGACGCCCGACCCGTGCGGCGAGTGCAACAGCTGCATCGGCCTGGCCCCGAACGGCACCGGCAGCGTCGACGTCGTGGAACTGGACGCGGCCTCGCACGGCGGCGTGGAAGACGCCCGCGAACTCCGCGACAAGGCCTTCTACGCCCCGGCCGAGGCGAAGTACCGCGTCTTCATCATCGACGAGGCGCACATGGTCACCACGCAGGGCTTCAACGCCCTGCTGAAGATCGTCGAAGAGCCGCCGGACCACCTGATCTTCATCTTCGCCACCACCGAGCCGGACAAGGTCCTCCCGACCATCCGCTCGCGCACGCACCACTACCCGTTCCGCCTGATCCCGCCCGGCCAGATGCGCGCCCTGCTGGAACGCAACTGCGCGGCGGAGGGCGTGGCGGTGGAACCGGCGGTCTTCCCGCTGGTCATCCGGGCGGGCGGCGGCTCGGCCCGCGACACCCAGTCCGTCATGGACCAGCTCCTCTCCGGCGCGGGCCCGGAAGGCGTGACGTACGAGCGGGCCATCACGCTCCTCGGCGTCACCGACTCGGCCCTGATCAACGACGTGGTGGACGGCCTCTCCACGGGTGACGGCGCAGCCGTCTACAGCACCATCGACCGCCTGGTCGACGCGGGCCACGACCCCCGCCGCTTCGCCTCGGACCTGCTCGACCGCCTGCGCGACCTGGTCCTGCTCTGCGCGGTGCCGGACGCGGCGGAGCGCAACCTGGTCAACGTCCCGGAGGACGAACTGGCCACCATGGCGGCCCAGGCGGAACGAATCGGCCCGGCAGCCCTCACCCGCTACGCCGAGATCGTCCACCAGGGCCTGGTCGACATGCGGGGTGCCACCGCGGCCCGCCTCCTGCTGGAACTGCTCGTCTCCCGGATGCTGCTGCCGTCGGCGAGCCAGTCGGAAGCAGCCCTGCTCCAGCGCCTGGAACAGCTGGAACGCCGCCCCCCGGCCGCCATCGCGGCCGCGTCGGGCGACCAGCCGGCGGCCCCCCAGGCCGCTGGAGGCCCGGTCTTCACCAGAAGGTCCCAGCAGCCGGCGGAACCCCCGGCGGCAGCACCGGAACCGCCCCGAGCGGCACCGGTAGCTCCCCAGGTGGTGGCGGCAACCCAGCCCGTCGCCACTCCGGCACCGACCCCGGCACCGCTCCAGCCCGAGCCGGTGGCCCCGGCAGCGGTCCAGGCGCCCGCCCCGGTGGTGCCCGCCGCAACGCCCCAGCCCGCCGCCCCGGCTCCCGTCTCCGGCGGCATGGACGCGACGGCGGTCCGGCGGATCTGGTCGGAACTGCTGGCAGCGGTCCGGGCGACCAGCCGCAGCACCGAGGCGATGCTGACCAACGCCACGGTCGGCGAGGTGGACGGCAACGTGGTGACGATCACCCACACCTCGGCCCCCCTGGCCCGCCGCCTGGCCGAGTCCCGCAACACCGAGGCCATCGCCACCGCGCTGGCCGCGGTCCTGGGCGGCACGTGGCAGGTCCGCTGCACCCACGGTGCCCCAGGTGCCACAGCGCAGGCGTCCACCCCGGCCAAGGTCGCCCGCCCGGCTCCGACGCGCCCGAGCCAGGCCACGAGCGCCCGTCAGCCAGAACCCCAGCAACGGCCGGCTCCACGCCCGCCGGTGGACGACGTCCCGCCCCCGCCGGAACCGCCCGAGCCCGACGACCCCCTGCCGCCGGAGCCGGACGACGAGGAGACGATGCTGGCCGAGGCCGCCCGTCCGGCGGATCCCGACAGCACCCCAGAGGCGCGAGACCCGGAAACGGTGATCCTGAAACTGCTGGCGGACGAACTGGGAGCCCGCCCGCTGAAAAAGGCCTGACGCGATTGAGTGACCGCTCGGACACGCTCGGTTCTGTTTGGGCTGAACGAGGTCACGAATGCGTTGCGCCGATCGCGGATCGGGATGGCTTTGCGCGGCCGAACCGGTCGGTCCGGATCTTCCCGGCCGACCGGAAATGCGTGATCCAGTCCCGAAAATCTGTCTTCGAAGGCCTTCGGAAGGCCTTGGTGAACGTGATCGGTGTCGCAGGCGAGACGTTTGCTTAATTAGGTTAGCCTTGCTTGACTTGGCGCGCTCTTGACCGCGTGCACCGAAAGGGTGTTGCCATGTCCAGCAGGGTTCGTTCGTCCGGCAGAGTTCTGGGGAGCCTCCTCCTCACGGCGGTACTGGGCGTTGGTTTGGCCGCGTGCGGCCAGGTGCAGGACTCGTCCACCCAGCCGACGACTCCCGCGAGCTCGGACCCGTCGGCGTTCCCGGTGAAGATCACGCACAAGTTCGGCACCGCGGAGATCACCAAGGCGCCGTCGCGCGTGGTCGTGGTCGGCACCGCCACCGACGACCTGGACGCCGCGCTGGCGCTGGGCGTCACCCCCATCGCGTTCTTCAACAAGTCCGGTTCGGACGCCGTGCCCAGCTGGCTCAAGGGCAAGCTCGACCCGGCCAAGACGAAGATCGTCAACGCGGCCGCGGGTGTGAACGCGGAGGACGTCGGTGCGCTCACGCCCGACCTGATCCTCGCCACGTCCAGCTACGGGCTCGAGCAGGAGTACCCGAACCTCGCCAAGATCGCGCCCACGGTCGGCTACGCCAGCGACTGGGGCAAGCAGACCTGGCAGGAGCACGTCCAGGTCGTCGCGCAGGCGCTCGGCAAGACCGGTGACGCGAAGAAGGTCGTCGAGACCACCGAGGCCGCGATCGCCAAGTTCAAGAGCGACAACCCGAAGGCCGCCGGCAAGACCTTCACCGCCTCGGTCGGCAACACCGCGGGCAAGATGTTCTCGCTGGTGTCCAAGGAGGACTTCGCGGTCAAGCTGATCGAGCAGGCCGGCCTCACGCTGAGCCCGACCGTCGCCGACGCGACCAAGAACGAGTCCGGCAGCCCGACCGGCACGCTCACCCCGGAGCAGTACGACAAGCTGAAGGCCGACCTGGTGGTCGTCGCGTTCACCACGCCGGACCTGCAGGCCGCGTTCGAGGCCAACCAGCTCGCCGCCGGTCTCAAGGCCGGTAACTACCTGCTCGTCGACATGGAGACCATCTCGGCGCTGCGCTACCCGACGGCGCTCGACATCCCGTGGGTGCTCGAGAAGCTGAAGCCGGGCGTGTCCAAGCTCGCCTGACACACCAACGAAAAAGGGCGTGCATCCCGCGGGATGCACGCCCTTTCGGCGTCTACAGCGCCAGTTCCTCCTCGGTCATCGCGTCGATCTCCAGGTAGATCTCCGCGACCTGGCCGAGCCTGCCGGGCACCGGCTCGTCGGCCTGCATCCTGGCCGCCATCGCGCCCACGGTCAGCGTCGCGAACAGCGTCCGCACCGTCACCTCCGACGTGTCCAGCGCCTCCCGCAGGCGGCCGACGATCATCGTCGCCAGCACCGAGTCGCCGCCCAGCGCGAAGAACGCGTCGTCGAGGCCGACCCGTTCGACGCCGAGCACCTCGGCCCAGATCTTCGCCAGCACCTGCTCCAGCGCGGAGACCGGCGCGACGTAGGTGTCCGCCTCGCTCGCCCAGTGCGCGGCGACGGCCTTGCGGTCGACCTTCCCGTTGGCGGTCAACGGCATCGCGTCCAGCACGACCACCCGCGTCGGGACCATGTGCGGTGGCAGCAGGGTGCGCACGAACTCGCGGACCTCCTCGCCGTCCACCTCACCGGCGACGGCGGCGACGAGCTGCGTGCCCACGACGCCCGCCACGCCTCGCCGGACACCGGAGAACTCGGCCAGCGCGGCCTCGACCTCACCCAGCTCGATGCGCATGCCGCGCACCTTCACCTGGTGGTCGCGGCGGCCCAGGAACTCCAGCGTGCCGTCCGGCCAGTACCGCGCCAGGTCGCCCGTGCGGTACCAGCGGCGTCCCTCGTGCGTGACGAACCTGTCCGCGGTGCGCTCCGGATCAGCGCGGTAGCCGTGGGCCACGCCATCGCCGCCGATCCACAGTTCACCGGTGACCCAGTCCGGGCAGTCGCGGCCGCGCACGTCCACGACTCGGCACGCGACGTTGCGCAGCGGCGTGCCGTAGGGCACCGAGCGCCACGACGGCGCCACTTCCCGCACTTCGCACACCGTCGAGTGGATCGCCGTCTCGGTAGTGCCGCCGAGGCCAGCGAACCGGCAGGACGGCGACTGCTCGAACGTCCGGCCGGGCAGGTCCGTGCCCACCCAGTCACCGCCCAGCAGCACGGTGCGCAGGCCGGAGAGCTCGCCGGGCCGTGCGGTCACGAGCAGCATGTCGAGCAACGCGGGCACGCAGTTCACCAGCGTCACGCCACGGGTGGCGGCCAGCTCGACCCACTGGCGGGCGTCCTTGCGGTCGTCCTCCTCGACGAGAACGACAGCGCCACCGGCGGAAAGCAGGCCGAACACGTCGTAGACGGAGAGGTCGAACTCCAGTGCCGACACGGCGAGGCAGCGGTCGGACGGGCCGATGCCGAAGCGCACGTTCAGGTCGTCGATGGTGTTCATCGCGGCGCGGTGCGGCACCTCGACACCCTTCGGCTCACCGGTGGAGCCGGAGGTGAACAGCACGTACGCGATGTTCTCCTCGGGCACGCTCACGGGCGAAGCCAGCGGTTCGGCCGTGGTCTCCCACGACGTCAGCACGTGCTCGACACCCGCGATGCGCCGGATCCGCTCGGCCCGCGCGGCAGGCTGGTCGACGCCGATCGGCACGTACCCGGCACCCGCGGCCAGCACACCGATGGCTGAAGCGACCTGCTCGGGACCCTTGCGCTGGCTCACGCCGACCAGGTCGCCCGGCTGAACCCCCTGAGCCACCAACGATCCCGCGATGCGCAGGGCCTTGTCGGCCAGTTCGCCGTAGGTCAGCACGCCGTCACGGCCCCACAGCAACGCAGGCGCGTCCGGCGTCTCCTTCGCCAGCGCGAAGAAGCCGTCGTGCAGCAACGCACCACTGCGCGGGCCGTCGGTCGCGTTGGCGGCGGCACGGACCTCCAGCTGGGAAGAAGGCAGCGCGCCTCCAGCCGGACGCTCCCACACGTCGTCGCGCTGGCCCAGGTTCGTGACGAGGTCGCGGAACGCCGCGAACATCGCGTCGATCACGCCCTCGGGGAACGCGTGCTCGCGCACGTCCCAGTTGATCAGCAGGCCCTCGTTGACCTCGGTGATCTGCGCGTCCAGCAGCACCTGCGGGCCCTGCGAGACGATCCACACCGCCTCGCCGAAGCACCGGCGGACGCGGGCGTCGAACAGCTCGCCGAGGTTCAGCGCACTCGTGAAGACGATCGGCGCCAGCACCTGCTCACCGTGGTGCCGCGACAGGTCGCGCAGCACCTCGACACCCGAGTAGGCCGCGTGCGACGCGTCCTCGTGCATCCGGGCCTGCAACGCCCGTGCGTGCGTCACGAACGGCGCTTCCTCGCTCAGGTCGACCTCCAGCAGCACGGAGCTGGTGAAGTCGCCGACGAGCTTGTCCACGTCGGGGTGGTCGCTCTGGCGGTCGAACATCGGCAGGTTCATCAGGAACCGCGGCTGCGCGCTCCACGCCGACAGCGTCTCGGCGAACGCGGCCGCCACCACCATCGCCGGGGTGAGGCCGTGCTCGTGCGCACGGGCGGCGAGGCGCTTGCGGTCCTCCGGGGCGAGCCAGTGGTGGCGCCGGGTCACGCGGGACGCGTCCGCACGCTCGGACTCGGGCACCAGCGGCAGGTCCGGCGCGGTCGGCAGCTCGGAGACCCGGTGCTGCCACCACTCCCGCGCGGCCTCCTGCTCGGCCTTGCGGCTCAGCTCGCGCTCGGCGAGGTAGCGCGGGTAGCTGTAGGCGATCGGCGCGGGCACGTGGTCCGGCTCGTCGTAGAACCGCGCCAGGTCGGCCAGCAGCACGCGGTAGCTCAGCGCGTCCGCGGCCAGCATGTCGACGTCGACGTGCAGCCGTGCCTTGCCGCCGGGCAGCCGGCTCAGCGCCACGTGGAAGACCTCACCGTGCGCCACGTCCAGGCGCGCGTGCGACGAGGCGTCCCGCAGCTCCTCGAGTCGTTGCGCCACCGCGTCTTCGTCCATAGAACGCAGGTCGTGCACGGTCAGCGGGTCCTGGCGGCGGTCGGGCAGGATGCGCTGCTTCCCGTTGTCACCGAACTCCGCGCGCAGCATGCCGTGCCGGGCGACGAGCTTGCGCACCGCCGTCGTGAGCCGCGTCGGGTCCAGGTCGGGCCCGTCGAACTCGACGTAGAGGTGCGCGGCGACCGAGCCGAGCGTGGCCTCCTCGTCACGGCCGATCCAGTACGCGTGCTGCATCAACGCGAGCGGGAACGGTGCGCTCTCGTCGACCTCGACCCGCACCTCCGGTTCGGGCGCGACACCGGCGGCGTCGGCGAGGATCTTCCGCCAGTCCGCGAGGGTCGGGTTCTTCGCCAGCAACGCGAACGGCACCTTCACCCCGCCGCGCCGCCACTTGTTCGCCACCTGCATGAGCTGGATGGAGTCGAGGCCCCACTCGATCAGGCTGTCGTTCTCCGACAGCCCGGCCGCCTCCGGCCCCAACAGGTCGGTGACCTCGCGCAGGAGTTCCCCCGCTGTCGGCTGCTGACTCACCACGTGCCCAGCTCCACTTCGAACTCGTCGATGTCTTCTGCCGAAACGTCCACGAAGGACGTGTCGATCGCCGTCGGCGCGCTGCCCGCCAGCTCCGCGCGGAACTTCCCGACCAGCCCCGGCTCGTCCGGGCCCGTCACCTCGACGCGCAACGTGGTGCCGACGGCGACGGCGTTCACCTCCAACGCCCAGTGAGGTGTCTTCGGCGGTACCCGCAGCACCGGTGCCTCAGGTGCCACCGTCCACGGCGCGCCTGAACCCTCGCGCAACCGGCCGTGGTAGTTGACGACGATCGTGGGCTCGCGCAGCCCCGCGAACGGCCGGACCAGGCCGTAGCCGAGCCCGTGGTCGGGGAACGCGTCCAGCTGCTCGGCGATGTCGCGCACCCGGATGCCCGGCCGCAACCGCACCGGGTGGATCGTCGTGAACCAGCCGACCGTGGCGGACAGGTCAGCACCGGGGGCGATCTGCTCCTCCCGGCCGTGACCCTCGACCGCCACCACGACGTCGCCGCTGCGGCCGCGCCACGTTTCCAAGGCCCGGGCAAGCGCGGCCAGCAGCAGCTCCCGGACACCGCCGGAATCGGGCAACGGCACGGTGAACTCGGTGAGGAGCTGCTCTCCCCCCAGCGGCAGCACGGTGTCCGCGCCCTCGAGCACGTCCCGCCACATGCCGGTCTCGCCGCCGCGTTGCTGCTCGGCGAGCAACTGCGACCAGCGCCGGAACGACGTGCCGGTCCGCGCGAGCTCACGTCCCGCCCACGCCTCGGCGAGGTCGTCCATCAGGATCCGCCACGACACACCGTCGACGACCAGGTGGTCGGCGACGATCAGCACGCGGTCGTCGAACCACACGACCTGGACCATCCGGTCGGCCGTGAGGCGTTCGCGGGCCGCGGCCAGCTCGGTGTCCAGGTCGCTTTCGGCCCGGCGGACGACCTCGGCCGCGTCGAACGACTCCGCGGGCACTTCCAGAGTCGTTCCGTCCCAACGGGAACGCAGCACGTCGTGCCGGTCCAGCACGGCCTGCACGGTTCGCACCAGCGCGTCGTGCGTCAGGCCCTCCGGCGCGACCAGCAGCATCGCCTGCGCGAGACCGCCACGGGTCCAGCGCATGATCGGCGTCGGCTCGACCAGGCCCACCGGCTCGTCGTCGGCCGTGCGCGCGGGTGCGGAGATCACCGTGGCCAGCGCGGCCGGGGTGCGGTGCTCGAACACCTGCCTCGGGGTGATCACCACACCTGCCTTGCGGGCGCGGCTGACCAGCTGGACGGACAGGATGCTGTCGCCGCCGAGCGTGAAGAAGCTGTCCTGCGCGCCGACCTCCGGCAGCCCGAGCACCTCGGCGAACAGCCCGCACAGCACGGCTTCCCGCTCGTCGGCGGGCTTGGCGTCCCCGGTGAGCGCGGCGAAGTCCGGCGCGGGCAACGCGTTGCGGTCGAGCTTGCCGCTCGGCGTGAGCGGCAGCTCGGTCAACGGCACCAGCGCGGCCGGGAGCATGTGATCGGGCAGGTCACGGGCCAGTTCGGTGCGGATCGCGTCCGGTGCCGCGTCGCCGACGACGTAGCCGACGAGCCGGTCGTCCCGCACCACCACGGCGGCCTGCCGGACGCCGGCGACCTTCGCGACCGCGACCTCGATCTCGCCGAGCTCGACGCGGAAGCCGCGGATCTTGACCTGGTCGTCGGTGCGGCCCAGGTACTCCAGCGCGTCTCCGGTCCACTTCACCAGGTCGCCGGTGCGGTAGAGCCGCTGTCCCGCGTCGAACGGGCTGGCGACGAACCGCGAGGCGGTCAGCGCGGGCCGGTTCAGGTAGCCCTCGGCGAGCTGCACGCCCGCGAGGTAGAGCTCTCCCGGGACGCCGGGCGGGACGAGGCGCAGGTGCTGGTCGAGCACGTACACCCGGGTGTTCCAGACGGGCCGGCCGATCGGCACCGTGCCGTCGCCGACGCCTTCGGTCGTGTCCCAGTACGTGACGTCGACGGCTGCTTCCGTTGGGCCGTAGAGGTTGTGCACGTGCGGCAGAGCCCGTCCGAGGTCGGACGGCAGTGCCTCACCGCTGCAGATCACGCGCTTAAGGGACTCCGGCCGTGCGCCCGATTCGACGAACGCCCGGAGCATCGACGGTACGAAGTGGACGGTGGTGACGTTCTCGCGGTCGATGAGTTCCGCGAGGTAGGCGGGGTCCTTGTGGCCGTCGGGCTTGGCGACCACCAGGGTCGCGCCGGTGATCAGCGGCCAGAAGAACTCCCACACCGAGACGTCGAACGATGACGGCGTCTTCTGCAGGACGCGGTCTTCGGCGGTGAGGCCGTATTCGTCCTGCATCCACAGCAACCGGTTCACGATCGCGCGGTGGGAGACGACGACGCCCTTGGGACGGCCGGTGGAACCGGACGTGTAGATCACGTACGCCGCATCGCCCGGTGCAGGGGTGACGACCTCGGCTGCGGGACCGTCGAGCAGACCTGGTTCCAGCACCACGACGGGCTGGGCGTCCTCGATCATCATCGCGAGGCGGTCGGCCGGGTACGACGGGTCGAGCGGCAGGTAGGCGGCACCGGCCCGTTGGATCGCGTACAGCGCGACGATCAGGTCGAGCGACCGGTCGAGGTGTACGCCGACGATCGAGCCGGGGCGAACTCCCTGCGCCGCCAAGCGACCGGCCAGCTCGGAAACTCGGGCGTCCAGCTCGGCGTAGGTCAGCGACGAGCCTTCGAACACCACCGCGGTGGCGTCCGGCGTCCGCGAGACCTGCTGCGAGAACAGCTCCACCAGCGTCGTGTCCGGCACGTCGTGGTCGGTGGTGCGTCCGAGCAACGCCTCGCGCTCACCGGACGTGAGCACGGACGCCCTCGACAACGGCCGGTCCGGGTTGGCGACGAGCCCGTCGACCAGCTGCACGAACCGCGCCACCAGACCGTCCACAGTGGACCGATCGAACCTGTCCCCGCTGTAGACCAGCCAGCCGTCGAGCCCGCCCGCGTCGGAGCGCTCGAACAGGTGGAACGACAGGTCGAGCCGCGCGGTGTAGAAGTCGACGTGCTCCTCGCGCAGGGAAGCCGCGCCGAACGGCACAGGTCCGCCGGACGCGCGCTGGAACGCGAGCATCACCTGGAACAACGGGTGCCTGCCGAACTGCCGTGCCGGGTTGAGCGCCTCCACGATCCGCTCGAACGGCAGGTCCTGGTGCGCGTACGCCTCCAGGTCCGTGCGCCGCACCCGGTCCAGCACCTGCCGGAACGTCGGGTCGCCGCTGAGGTCCGTGCGCAGCACCAGGTTGTTCACGAAGAACCCGGCGAGACCGTCGAGGGCCGTGTCCGTCCGGCCCGCCACCGGCACGCCGAGCGGGATGTCGTCGCCCGCGCCGACCAGGGCGAGCAGCGTCGCGACGGCCGCCTGCACGGCCATGAACACCGTGCCGCCGGACTGCTGGACGAGGTTCGCCAGCGCGCGGTGGGTCTCCGGGGCGATGCGGAACGCGACGGCGTCACCCGCGTACGTCGCCTCGACCGGACGGGGCCGGTCTGCGGGGAGGCTGATCTCCTCCGGCAGGTCGGCGAGCTGTCGCGTCCAGTAGGCGAGCTGTTCGTCCGCGAGGCTGGTGAGCAGATCCCGTTGCCACAACGCGTAGTCCGCGTACTGCACGGGCAGCGGTGCCCACGTGGGCGTGCGGCCGCGCGACCGTTCGTGGTAGGCCGTGGTCAGGTCCGCGACGAGACGTTCGGACGACCAGCCGTCGCTCGCGATGTGGTGTGCCAGCAGCGAAAGAACGTGGGCGTGGTCGCCCACTCGGTACAGCGTGGCCTCGAACGGCGGTTCGCGGTCGAGTTCGAACGCCCTGGCGGCCGCTTCGCGAGGCGAGCCCTCGCCGTGCTTCAGCGACGGCAGGACGTCGAGCACCTGCTGGTACGGCTTGCCCTCGAACTCGGGGTAGATGGTGCGCAGCACCTCGTGCCGCCGCGCCACGTCCGCGAGTGCGAGGTTCAGCGCGTCGGTGTCCAGCGGGCCGTCGATGCGCACCGCGAACGGCACGTTGTAGGTCGCGCTCGGCCCCTCCAGCCGGTATAGGAACCACAACCGTTGCTGCGCCGACGACAGCGGGATCCGCCGCGGCCTCGGCATCGGGGCGAGCACGGGGCGCCTGCGGCCGGTGGAGTCCAGCAGGCCGGCGAGTCCCGCGACCGTCGGTGCCTCGAAGACCTCACCGATCGCGATCTCCGCGCCCAGGTCGGAACGCACCCGGCCGACGAGCCGGGTGGCGAGCAGCGAGTGCCCGCCGAGTGCGAAGAAGTCGTCGTGGCGGCCGACCCGTTCGACGCCGAGCAGTTCGGCGAACAGCAGGGCGACCGCCTGCTCACGGGGTGTCGCAGGCTCTTCGGACAGGGCGGTGAGCTCGGGTTCGGGCAGTGCCCGGCGGTCGAGCTTGCCGCTGGGAGACAGCGGGAGTTCGTCGATCTCGACGATCACCGACGGCACCAGGTGCTCGGGCATCCCGGCGGCGAGCTTCTGCCGGATCTCGGACACGTCCGCGCCGTCGCGGAGCACGACGTAGCCGACGAGCTGTTGACGCTCGGTCCGTGCCACCACGCCCGCGCTCACGACCTCCGGCAACGCCGTCAGCGCCGCCTCGATCTCGCCGAGCTCGACGCGGAAACCGCGGATCTTGACCTGGTCGTCGGTGCGGCCCAGGTACTCGAGCGCGTGCCCGGTCCACCTGACCAGGTCGCCCGTGCGGTAGAGCCGGCCTGTGCCGAACGGGTTCGCGACGAACCGCGAGGCGGTGAGGCCGGGCCGGTTCAGGTAACCCTCGGCCAGCTGCACACCGCCGAGGTAGAGCTCTCCGGCGACACCGGGCGCGACCGGCTCGAGGAACCGGTCGAGCACGTACGTCTGCGTGTTCCAGACCGGGAGGCCGATCGGCACGGTGCCGGTGCCGACACCGGCGGAGGCTGGCCAGTAGGTGACGTCGACGGCTGCTTCGGTGGGGCCGTAGAGGTTGTGGACGTGCGGGAGTGCGTGGCCGAGGTCGGACGGCAGTGCCTCGCCGCTGCAGATGACCCGCTTCAGGGACTTCGGCCGGCCGCCGGACTCGACGAACGCGCGCAGCATCGACGGTACGAAGTGGACGGTCGTGACGCTGGAACGCTCGATGAGATCGGCGAGGTAGGCGGGGTCCTTGTGGCCTTCCGGCTTCGCGACGACGAGGGTGGCACCGGTGATGAGGGGCCAGAAGAACTCCCACACCGAGACGTCGAACGACGACGGTGTCTTCTGCAGGACCCGGTCTTCGGCCGTCAGCCCGTACTCGTCCTGCATCCACAGCAACCGGTTCACGATCGCCCGGTGCGAAACCACAACACCCTTGGGACGGCCGGTGGAGCCGGACGTGTAGATCACGTAGGCCGCGTCACCAGGTGCGGGCGCGACGACCTCGGCCGTGGAACCGTCGAGCAGGCCCGGTTCGAGGACCACGGCGGGCTGGGCGTCCTCAATCATCATCGCGAGGCGGTCAGCCGGGTACGACGGGTCGAGCGGTAGGTAGGCCGCGCCAGCCCGTTGAATCGCGTACAGCGCGACGATCAGCTCCAGCGACCGGTCCAGGTGCACGCCGACGATCGAGCCGGGCGCGACACCGCGAGCCGCCAGCTGTCCGGCCAGTTCGGTGACCCGCGCGTCCAGTTCGGCGTAGGTCAGCGACGAGCCCTCGAACACCACCGCGGTGGCGTCCGGGGTCCGCGAGACCTGCTGCGCGAACAGCTCCACCAGCGTTGTGTCCGGCACGTCGACCTGGGCGCCGACGAGCTGCGAACGTTCGCCCTCCGCGAGGAAGTCCAGAGCGCTCAGCCTTGCCGACGGGTCGGCGAGTGCCGCGGTGAGCAGGTTCTCCAGGTGCGCGAGGAACCTGTCGATCGTCGCGTGGGCGAACAGCTCGGTGGAGAACGTGGCCTCGACGCGCATCTGCCCGCCGGTGACGAACGCCTCCAGCGCGAGGTCGAACTGGGTCGTGTCGTTGTGCACGGTCTCCCAGGTGGCCTGCACACCGGGCAGGTCGAAGCCCTGCAGGCCCTGTGCCAAGAACAGCAGCATCACGTCGAACAGCACCGAACGGCCGGGCACGCGCGGCGGGCGGAGGCGTTCGACGAGCAGGTCGAACGGCAGGTCCTGGTGCGCGTACCCCTCGGTGCACACCTTCTGCACGCGCGCCACCAGCTCGGCGAACGTCGGGTCGCCGGTCAGGTCGGCGCGCAGCACCAGGGTGTTGCCGAAGTTGCCGATCAGCTTCTCGACCTCGCCCGCGTCCCGGTTCATCGACGCCGAGCCGATCGGCACGTCGGTCGCACCGGTGTACCGGCCGAGCAGGCTCGCGTAGGCCGCGAACACCACCATGAACGGTGTGACACCACGGGTCTGCGCGAACTCGCCGACCAGTTCGGTGACGCGCGGCGCGAACGTGCGGAACCTCCGGTCACCCCGGTCCGACCGCACCGCCGGCCTCGGCAGGTCCGTGGGCAGCGGCAGGTTCTCCGGCATCGGGTCCAGCGCGCGCCGCCAGTGCTCCACCTCGCGGGTGATCTTCGCGTCGTCCAGCGTCCTGCGCTGCCACACCGCGAAGTCCGCGTACTGGACGGGCAGCGGGTCGAGCGCGGCCGGACGGCCCGTCGTGTCCTCCCGGTACAGCGCCGAGAGGTCGCGGGACAGGGTGTTGAACGTGAAGCCGTCCCAGGCGATGTGGTGCACGGTCAGCACGAGCACGTTGTCGTCCTCGCCGCGCCGCAACAGCCGCAGCCGCAACGGGTGGTCGCGGCGCAGGTCGAAGACGTACCCGGACTCCTCGCGGGCGATCCGCGCGACCGCGCCGTCCCGCTCCAGGGCGTCGAGCCCGCGCAGGTCGGACTCCGGCATGGTCACCACGGCGAACTTGTCCACCACCTGGCGCGGTTCGCCGCCGGCGCCCTCGGTGTAGCGGGTGCGCAGGATCTCGTGCCGTTCCACCAGTCGCTGGAACGACCGGTGCAGCGCCGCCGTGTCGAGCGGGCCGCGCAGGTCGATCGCGAGGCACACGTTGTAGGCGGGGCTGTTCGGGGCGATCTGCTGCAGGAACCACATGCGCGACTGCGCGTACGACAACGGCAGGTCGTCGTCGCTGTCCCGCTTGGGGATCTGCGCCGTGTTCGCGAGACCGGCCTCGGCCAGCCTGCGGCGCAGCAGCTCACGCTTGCGGGCGGCAAGGTCACTCACCGGGGGTCTCCTTCGCGATCAGCGTCAACGCGGCGAACCACTCACGCGACAGCTCATGGATGCGGTCTTCGCTGAACAGCGCGGCGGGCCACTGCCAGTCGGCCTCCAGGGCCGACCCGCGCACCAGCACGTTGAGCACCAGGCAGTACGGGGCGGGTGCGGCGTCGTCGACCCCGCCACCCATCGCGCCCACCTCGGGCGCACCGGTCCACGACTCGCCGTCGCGTTCGCCGATGGTCAACCTGCCGAGGTAGTTGAACTCCAGCTGCGGCTCCGGCAGCCGCGCCAGCTCGGCCGCGGTCTCCGGGTTGAGGTACCGCAGCAGGCCGTGACCGATGCCCTTGTCCGGCACCGAGAGCTGCTCGTTGACCCGCTTCAGTCCCTTGTGGACGTCTGCGGCGAGGTCGCCGGGATCGACGCGCACCGGGTAGACGCTGGTGAACCAGCCGACCGTGCCGGACAGGTCGGCGCCGGGCACGACCTGTTCCTCACGCCCGTGGCCCTCCAATGCCAGCAGCAGCGAGGTGCCGGACGCGTCGCGCCAGCGGGAGACCGCGTGCGCCAGACCGGACAGCAGGACGTCGTCGACCGTGACGCCGTGCCGCGCGGGCACTCGCGTCAGCAAGGCCTCGGTGGTCTTGTCGTCGAGGAACGTGCGGGTGGCGCGCATCGTGGCGCGCATGTCCACCGCCGGGTCGAGCCTGCGGGTGCCGAGCAACGGATCCGGGCCGGAGAGCACCTCCCGCCACAACGGCAGCTCCGGCGCCTTCGCGCGTGCGGCTTCCTGCAGTCCGGTGGCCCACTCGCGGAACGACGTGCCGACCGGGGGCAGCTCCCGGCCGTCCCACAGGTCGGCCAGTTCGGGCACCAGCACACCCCACGAAGCGCCGTCGACGACGAGGTGGTGCAGCAGCACGAGCAAGCGGCCCTGCCGGTCGCCGCAGTCGAACCACACGAACCGCGTCATGTCACCGGTCGCGGGCCGCAGTTCGGCCAGCTCCCCTTCCATCACCGACGGCAGCAGCTCGGCGATGTCGTTGTAGGACAACGAGGTCGCGTCGATCCGTCGCACAGCGGGCGTCACGCTGCCCTGTGGCGGCACGGTGAAGGTGCCGTCGAACCGCGCCCGCAGCACGTCGTGCCGGTCGAGCAGCGCCCGCACCAGGTCCACCAGCCGCGACTCGGTCAGCTCGGCGGGCGTGCAGAGCAGGCGGGCCTGGCTGAGCCGGTCGTACGGCGCGTTGTCGCCCAGCCAGTGCAGCATCGGGGTCAGCGGAACCTCGCCGACGCCGTCCGACTCCCCGGACTGGACGGCCTCGCGGACGACGGCTGCCAGCGCGGCCACGGTCCTCTGCTCGAACACGTCACGCGGGCTGAACGAGAGCCCGGCACCGCGTGCCTTGCTCACCAGCCGCATCGACACGATGGAATCGCCGCCGAGGGCGAAGAAGCTGTCGTCGGCCCCGACCGCCGGCAGGCCCAGCACCTCGGCGAAGAGCTCCGCGATCTGCTTCTCCCGCACGGTCGCGGGTGGCCGGGACGACGTCGCCGTCCAGTCCGGTGCGGGCAGCGCCTTCACGTCGAGCTTGTCGTTGCGGGTCAACGGGAACGAGTCGACGCGCACGACCGCCGCCGGCACCATGTGCTCGGGCAGCGCCGCGGCGCAGTGTTCGCGCAGGCCCTCCGTGCCGCTCGCCACGACGTACGCCACGAGCCGCTTCACCCCCGGCACGTCCTCGCGGGCAATGACCACCGCCCGCCGGACGCGTTCGTCGCGCAGCAGCACGGCCTCGATCTCACCGGGCTCGATGCGGAACCCGCGGATCTTCACCTGGTCGTCGACGCGGCCCAGCAGTTCGATCAGGCCCTCGGCGTTCCAGCGCGCCACGTCACCGGTGCGGTACATGCGGGTGCCGGGTGCGCCGAACGGGTCCGCGACGAACCGTTCGGCGGTCGTGCCGGGACGATTGAGGTAGCCGCGGGCCAGGCCGGCGCCCGCGATGTACAGCTCGCCCTCGACCCCGGGCGGGCACGGTCGCAGGCCGCGGTCGAGCACATATGCGTGCGCGTTGCCGACCGGCGACCCGATGCACGGGTTCTCGGTGCGGTCGAAGTCGCAGGCCGCCGAGTCGACGGTGCACTCCGTCGGGCCGTAGAGGTTGTAGATCGCGAGGTCCGGTTCCGCGCGCAGCGAGCGCCACAACGGCAACGGCACCGCCTCACCACCGACACCGAGCACCTTCAGCGCGCCGCGCCAGCCGGGTTCGGACGCGACCTGCGCGAGCAGCGACGGCGACAGTTCGACGAACTCGATCTCGTTGTCGGCCAGGAAACTCCGCAGCAGGTCGGCGTCGCGCCGGGTGTCGGCGGGCACCAGGTGCAGCTCGTGTCCGGCGAACATCCACAGCATCGGTTGCCAGGAGGCGTCGAACGCCATCGGCCACGCGTGCGCGACCCGCAACGGCCGCCCGATCCGCTCCTGAGCGGGGTCGAACAGGTCGGTGCGGTGGCTGACCAACAGGTTGGCGATCGCCCGGTGCGGCACCACGACCGCCTTGGGGGCGCCGGTGGACCCGGACGTGTAGATCACGTACGCGGGGTGCTCCGGCCGGGCGATCGGCTCCAGGTCGTCACCCGGCACGCCGGTGACGTCGGGCAGGCTGGTCAGCACGATCGCGGGATCGGCGTCGCGGAGCATGAAGTCGATGCGCTCGGCCGGCCAGTCCGGGTCGAGCGGCAGGTACGCCGCGCCCGCCTTGAACGCCGCCGCGAGCGCCACCAGCACGTCCGGGCCGGGCGGCAGGAGCAGTGCGACGATCTTCTCCGGTCCGGCGCCGGCCTCGATCAGCCTGCGGGCGACCTGGTTCGCGTGCTCGTTCCACTGGCGGAACGTCAGCCTGCGCTCGCCCGCCACGATCGCCGTCGCGTCCGGCGTGCGGCGGGCCTGCTCCGCCAGCACCTCGGCGAGGGTGTCCCCGGTGTCGAGAGCCTTGCCGGTGCCCCACTCGCGGAGCGCGGTGATCTCGTTGCCGCTCAACAACTCCACGTGCCGCACGTCGATGCCGGGCTCGTCGGCGAACACTTCGGCAGCGCGCCGGAACCGGTCGGCGAGCGTGTGCGCCCACGCCTCGTCGAAGACGCCCGGCCGGTACTCGAAGACGACGGTGAGCCGTTCCTCGGCGCCGACGGCGAGGGTGAGCGGGTAGTGGGTGGAGTCGTCCACCTCGATCTGGCTGATCGTGATGCCCGCGGCGCGTTCCCGTTCGGCGACGGCGTCGGTGTCGACCGGGTAGCTCTCGAACACCACGAGCGTGTCGAACAGGTCGCCCTGGCCGACGGCCCGTTGCACCTCGGTCAGCCCGATGTGCTGGTGCTCCATCAACGCGCCCTGCTCGGTCTGCACGGACCGCAGCACGTCGAGCACGGTGCCGCGGATGCGCACGCGGACCGGCACGGTGTTGATGAACAGGCCGATCATGCCGTCGACACCGGGCAGCCCGGCCGGTCGGCCGGACACCGTCGCGCCGAACAGGACGTCCTCGCGGTTGGCCGCCCGTGCGAGCAGCAGTCCCCACAGACCCTGGACGACGGTGTTGACGGTGAGACCGTGCTCGCGGGCGCGGGCGTAGATCCGCGCGGTCAGCTCCTCGGTCAGCTCCAGCCGCACCTTGCCCGGCCGGACGGGAACCTTCGGTGCCGCCGGCGCGAGCAGCGTCGGGCCCTCGACGTCGCCGATCGCGTCGAGCCACGCGGCGACCGAGGCGTCGCGGTCCTGCGCCGCGAGCCACGCCAGGTAGTCGCGGTACGGACGGGGCGCGGGCGGCGTGACGCCCTGGTACAGCTCCAGGAGTTCCCGCACCAGCAGCGGCAGCGACCAGCCGTCGAGCAGCACGTGGTGGTTGCTGATCACCAGCCGGAAGTCCCGCTCGCCGAGCTTCACCAGCGTCATCCGCAGCAGCGGCGGCTCGTCGAGGACGAACCTGGTGGTCCGGTCGCGCTCGAGGAACTCGGCGAATTCGGCGGCCGTGAACTCGTGCCGCGCCCACGGCAGTTCGACGTCGCGCAGGACGACCTGGACGGGCTCGTCCACGTCCTCGTGCACGAGCGCGACCCGGAGGTTGGCGTGCCGGTCGAGCAACGCCTGCGCCGCCCGGTGCAACCGGCCGGCGTCGACGTCACCGCTGAGGCCGAGCACGAACTGCGCGGTGTAGACGTCGTCGGCCGACTCGTCGTACAGGGCGTGGAACAACATGCCCTGCTGCAACGGTGACAGCGGCAGCACGTCCTCGATCGGGTCGCTCACTTCTTCTGCCATTTCGCTGCGATCTTGTCCAGCTGCTTCTGCTGCAACGACACCAGCGGCACGTCCGACGGCGTCAGCGACGACACCTCGCCGCC
This sequence comes from Lentzea pudingi, assembly GCF_014646255.1. Classification (GTDB taxonomy): domain Bacteria; phylum Actinomycetota; class Actinomycetes; order Mycobacteriales; family Pseudonocardiaceae; genus Lentzea; species Lentzea pudingi. Next base: position 393,055 of record NZ_BMNC01000005.1, on the reverse strand, counting down.
GCGCGCCTGCGCGACGAGCGCCTCCAGCACCGTCCGCCACGTCCGGGCGATTCCGTCCACTTCGGACTGGGTGTGTGCACCGGTCCACGACCAGGTCGCCCTGACGACCGGACCGTCCGCCCGGTCCTCGGTGACGACCGTCAGCTCCAGCGGCCGGTGCTGGTGCGCAGGCTCCGGCAGCCGTTCGGCCGCGGGCACCCAGTAGCCGTCCGGGATGTCGAAGCGGCCGAGGTAGTTGAAGCCGATCGCGGGGTCCGTCTCGCCCCGCAGGAGTCCGTAGCCGATGCCGTTGTCCGGCACCGCCCGCAGCTTCTCCTTGACCTGCTTGAGGGTCTCGCCAGGCGTGGCGGCCGGTGCCAGCGCGACGGGGTAGACGGTGGTGAACCAGCCGACCGTGCGGGACAGGTCGGCGCCGGGCACGAGGTGTTCCTCGCGGCCGTGGCCTTCCAGCGCGACGGTCTCGGGCTTGCCCAGCGCGGTCGCGAGCGCGGCCAGCAGCACGTCCTGCACGCCGGCGCGGAACGCACCGGGCACCTCGCGGAGAAGTGCGCTCGCCAGGTCGCCGCTGATCTCGTCGGTGCGGGAGCCGGCGGTCGGGCCGGGACGCACCGGTTCGGTGGAGGGGAAGGTCTGCTGCTCCCACCACCGCTGCTCGGACTCGGGAGGAGTGGGCAGGTTCTGGGCCCACCAGCGGAACGAGGTCGGCACCGGGTCGAGCTTGGCGGGGTTGCCGTCGGCCCGAGCCGTGAACGCCTGCTCCAGGTCGCCCGCCAGCACCCGCCACGACACGCTGTCCACCGCGAGGTGGTGGATCACCAGCAGCAACCGGCCCGGTGTCGCCGGCCCGAGGTCGAACCACACCGCCCGCACGAGCGCACCCGCCGCCGGATCCAACTCGGCCGAGACGCGCTCGAACTCCTGACGCACCAACGGTTCCAGCTCACCGTCCACCCGGACGTGGCTGAAGACCCCGTCCGGCACGTTCACCGGCACGGTGAGCACGCCGTCCGCGAACCGTGCGCGCAGCATGTCGTGGTGTTCCAGCAACGCGTTCACGGCTTCGGCGAACGGCTCCGGGCCGTCGGCGGGAGGCACGCGCAGCAACGCGGACTGAGCCATCTTCTCGTCGCCGGACGCCGCCCACCACCGGATGATCGGCGTCAGCGGCACCTCGCCCACGCCGCGCGCGCGTTCCTCGTCCTGAGGGGCAGGCGGTTCGCCGGCCACCCGAGCCAGCGCGGCGGCGTTCTGGAACTCGAAGACCTGGCGCGGCGAGACCCGCAGGCCTGCCGCGCGCGCCCGGCCCACGAACTGGATGGACAGGATGCTGTCGCCGCCGAGTGAGAAGAAGTTGTCGTCCGGGCTGACCCGTTCGACCTTCAGCACCTCGGCCATGATCCCGCACAGCAGCTTCTCCGCCGCAGTCTCCGCGTCCCTGCCTGTGCTTTCCTCGGCGGGAGGTTCCGGCAGCGCCTTGCGGTTCACCTTGCCCGACGGCATCAGCGGGAACTCGTCCAGGAACAGGAACCGCTGCGGCACCATGTGGTCGGGCAGGCGGGTCCGCAGCCAGTCGCCCAGACCGTCTGCTTCGGACCCGACGTGGTAGCCCACGAGACGCTTGTCGCGCAGCAGCACCACCGCGCGGCGCACGGCCGGGTGCTGTTCGAGGACGGCCTCGATCTCCTCCAGCTCGACCCGCATGCCGCGGATCTTGATCTGGTTGTCGGCGCGGCCGAGGAACTCGAGCGTGCCGTCCGGGCACCAGCGCGCCAGGTCACCGGTGCGGTACAGGCGAGATCCGGGCGGTCCGAACGGATCGGCGACGAACGCGGCGGCCGTGCGGCGCGGGTCGTTGATGTAACCGCGGCCCAGGTACACGCCACCGGCGTACAGCTCGCCGGGCACGCCGACGGGCACTCGCCGCAGGTTCGGGTCGAGCACGTGCAACCGCGTGTTGCCGTTCGGGCGGCCGATCGACACCGCACCGCGCATGGCGCTCGGCTCGCGGTACACGACGTGGCTGACGCCGATCGTCGCCTCGGCCGGGCCGTAGCCGTGGTACATCACGGCGTCGCTGACCGTGCGGAACCTCGCGAACAGCTCCGGCGTGAGCACCTCGCCGCCGCACCAGACGTGCTGGAGCGACTGCCCGCGCCGCTCGAAGTCCGGGAGGCCGATCAGCAGGTCGAGGATCGACGACGGCAGGTAGGTGTAGGTGACGCGGTGCCGCTCGATGATCCCGAGCAGGTAGTCGATGTCGCGCTCACCGCCGGGTTCGGCGATGACGAGCTTGGCGCCGGTGGTGAGCGGCAGGAACACCTCGTTGATCGAGATGTCGAACCCGAGCGGGGCCTTGAACAACCCGCCGTCGCCCGGCCCGAAGCCGAGCAGTTCCCGCTGCCACAGCAGCCGGTGCGTGATGGCCCGGTGCCGGATCATCGCGCCCTTGGGCGTGCCGGTCGACCCGGACGTGTAGATCACGTACGCGAGGCTCTCCGGCTCGATCTCGACGTCGAGGTTCGCCGGGTCCTCGGCGTCGAGGTCGACGTGCAGCACCGGGACGTTCAAGCCCTGCACCGTTTCGTCGTGCGACGGCCCGCTCAGCACGGCGGTCAACTGCGCGCTGTCCGCGACCTCGGCGATCCGCTGCGCCGGCCACGAGGGCTCGAGCGGCACGAACGCACCACCCGCCTTCTCGACGGCGAGCAGCCCGACGACCAGTTCGAGCGAGCGCTCCCAGTGCATGCCGACCGTGCGCTCCGGCCCGACGCCCGCCTCCTGGAGCCGGCGGGCCAGGTGGTTGGCCCTGGCGTTGAGCTCGGCGTAGGTCAGCGACCGCTCGTGGAACTCGACCGCGACGACGTCCGGGGTGCGGGCCACCTGCTCCTCGACCAGCGCGGTGAGGGTGGTCGCCCGCCGTTCCTCCGCAGTGTCGTTGAACCCGTCGAGCACGGCGCGTTCGGTGTCGTCGAGCAGGTCGACGGTGCTGATCCGCTGCTCCGGCTTCGCGACGAACGTCGTGAGCACCTTGACGAGCCTGCACGCCAGCGAGTCCACAGTGGACTTTTCGAACCGGTCGGCCGAGTAGGTGATCACGCAGTCGTCGTCGCCGAAGTGGAACGCCAGGTCGAACTTCGCCCCGGTGATGCCGGTGGCGATCGGCTCGGCGGTGAGGTCCGCCAGCGCGAGGTCGGTCGCGCCGTCGTCCCTGCGCGACACCATGACCTGGAAGAGCGGGTGCCTGCCCGGCGACCGCGGCGGGCTGAGCGCGTCGACCACCTGCTCGAACGGCAGGTCCTGGTGCGAGAACGCGTCGAGGTCGGCGTCGCGCACCCGTGCCAGCAACTCGCGGAACGCCGGGTTGCCGGACACGTCGGTGCGCAGCACGAGCGTGTTGACGAAGTACCCGACGAGCTCGTCCAGCGCGGCATCGGTGCGACCGGCGACCGGGGTGCCCAGCGGCACGTCCTCGCCCGCACCCATCGCGGACAGCAGGACGGCGGTGGCCGCCTGGCCGATCATCAGCTCGGTGACGCCGAGCTTGCGGCCCAGCGCGCGCATCCGGCCGGCGAGGCCCAGGGGGAACTCGACGGTGACGCTGCCCGCCTTGCGGGTCGCCGCACGAGGACGCGGGCGGTCGGCGGGCAGTGCGATCTCCTCGGGGAGACCTTCGAGCTTCTTCGCCCAGTACGCGCGTTCACCGTCCGTGACGAGATCTTGCTGCCACAGCGCGAAGTCCGCGTACTGGACCGGTAGCGGTGACCACTGCGGGGCCTCGCCCGCTCGCCGCGACGCGTAGGCGGTGGCCAGGTCGCGGAACAACGGGCGGGCCGACCACTCGTCCGCCGCGGAGTGGTGCACGACGAGGGTGAGGACGTGGTCCTCGGGGCCGGTGGTCAGGAGTTCGGCGCGGAACGGGATCTCCTGGTCGAGCAGGAACGGCCGGCTCGTGGCGGCCGCGACGAACTCGGTCTCGGACAGGCCGGATCGCCGAACCGCCTCGACGACAGGTGCGTCCTGCACGCGCTGGCCCTCGTCGGACAACAGCGTTCGCAGTGACTCGTGCCGAGCCACGACGTCGCTCAGCGCGGCGTCCAGGGCGTCGGCGTCGAGCGGTCCGGTCAGCCGGGCCGCGAACGGCACGTTGTACGTGGCGTCCGGTCCCTCCAGCCGGTGGAGGAACCACAGACTGCGTTGCGCCGCGGACATCGGCACGATCGCGGACCGTTGCCGAGCCGTCAGCTCCGGACGCTCGGAACCGCCGTCCAGCAACCGGGCCAGCCGGGCGACCGTGGGCGCGTCGAACACCGCGCGGATCCGCAGGTCGGCGTTCAGCGTGCGGCGGATCCGGCTGACCAGCTTCGTCGCGAGGAGCGAATGCCCGCCCAGCGCGAAGAAGTCGTCGTCCCGGCCGACCCGCTCGACACCGAGCACGTCGGCGAAGAGCCCTGCCAGCACCTGCTCGCGCGGGTCGCGGGCCGCCTCCCCGGCGGACTCCGCCACCTCGGGCGACGGCAGCGCCTTGCGGTCCAGCTTGCCGTTCGGCGTCAGAGGCATCTCGTCCAGCACGACGATCGCCGACGGCACCAGCTGCTCCGGCAGCACCTCCCGCAGCGCACGCCGGACGTCCCCGAGGCCTTCGCCGACCACGTACCCGACGAGCTGCTGGCGTTCGGCGAACACGTGAGCCGCCGCCGCACGCACCCCTGGCAACGCCATCAGGGCGGCCTCGATCTCGCCCATCTCCACGCGGATGCCGCGGATCTTCACCTGGTCGTCCGACCGGCCCAGGTACTCCAGGGCCACGCCGTTCCACCGCACCACGTCACCGGTGCGGTAGAGCCGTTCTCCGGGAACGAAAGGGCTGGCGACGAAGCGTCCGGCGGTCAGGCCCGGCCGGTTCAGGTACCCGTCGGCGAGCTGGACGCCCGCCAGGTACAGCTCGCCCGCCACGCCCTCGGGGACCGGGCGCAGGTACCGGTCGAGCACGTGGACCTGGCTGTTCCAGCACGGCACACCGATCGGCACCGTGCCGTTGCCGAGGCCGGCCGACGCGGGCCAGTACGTGATCTGGAGGGTCGCTTCCGTTGGCCCGTAGAGGTTGTGCACGTGCGGCAGCGCACCGCCGAGATCGGAGGGCAGGGCCTCACCGACGAGGATGATGCGCTGCAACGATTCGGGCCGGGCGCCGGACTCGACGAACGCGCGGAACATCGACGGCACGAAGTGGATGGTCGTGATGCGCTCGCGGTCGATCAGGTCGGCCAGGTACGCCGGGTCCTTGTGGCCTTCCGGCTTGGCGACGACCAGCACCGCGCCGGTGAGGAGCGGCCAGAAGAACTCCCACACCGAGATGTCGAACGACGACGGCGTCTTCTGCAGCACCCGGTCGTCCGCGGTGAGCTGGTACTCGGCCTGCATCCACAGCAGGTGGTTCACGATCGACCGCTGCGACACCACGACACCCTTGGGGCGGCCGGTGGAGCCGGACGTGTAGATCACGTACGCGGTGTCACGAGGCGTCGGCCGCCGCACCGGAGCCGTCGGGCCGTCGAGCAGGCCCGGCTCCAGCACCACGACGGGCTGGGCGTCCTCGATCATCATCGCCAGGCGGTCGGCCGGGTAGGACGGGTCGAGCGGCAGGTAGGCCGCGCCCGCGCGCTGAACGGCGTGCAAAGCGATGATCAGTTCGAACGAGCGGTCCAGGTGCACGCCGACGATCGAGCCGGGCCGCACGCCACGAGCCGCGAGCTGACCGGCCAGTTCCCCGACTCGCGCGTCCAGTTCGGCGTAGGTCAGCGACGAGTCCCCGAACACCACCGCGGTGGCGTCCGGGGTGCGGGCGACCTGCTGGGAGAACAGCTCCACCAGGGTCGTGTCCGGCACCGGGTGCGCGGTCGAGTTCGGCAGTTCGGCGGGGGAGAGCGGTTCGAGGCGGGCCACGAGCAGGTCCGGGGTGGCGGCGAACCGCTCCAGCACGTCCCGCAGGCGCGCGGCGACGCGGTCGACGGCGGGGAAGCGGGCCGGGTCGTGGGCGAAGCGCAGCGACAGCGACTCGCCGGGGACGACCAGCAGGGCCAGCGGGTAGTGCGTGGCGTCCTGCGACTCGATCGCGGTCAGCAACGAGTCCTCGAAGTCGGTGCCGGGGTAGCTCTCGAAGACCAGGAGCGTGTCGAACAGCGCCTGCCGGCCGGCGGCCTTCTGGATGTCCGCGAGGCCGAGGTGCTGGTGGTCGAGCAGGGCGGCCTGCTCGGCCTGCACGCGGGCGACCAGCTCGGCGAGCGTTTCGCCGGGGGACAGGCGGATGCGGGCCGGCACGGTGTTGATCAGCATGCCGACGATCGACTCGACGCCGGGCACGTCGGGGTGGCGGCCGGAGACGGTGGCGCCGAAGACGACGTCCTCGCGGCCGGTCTGCTCTCCCAGCACGAGAGCCCACGCCGCCTGCACGACGGAGTTCACGGTGAGGCCGCGGTCACGGGCGACGCGGGTCAGTGCGGCCGTCGTCGAGGCGGGGAGTGCGGTGTCGAGGAAGGAGGGCAATCCGGAGGGCGCGGCGTCCGAGGCGACGAGCGTGGCGCCGTCCAGTCCGGCGAGCGCTTCGGCCCACGCACGGGAGGCGGCTGCCGTGTCCTGTTTGGACAGCCAGCTCAGGTAGTCGCGGAACGGCCGGACGGGCGGCAGTTCCCCGCCCGAGTACAGGGTCAGCAGCTCGCGCACGAGCACAGGGGCGGACCAGCCGTCCCACAGCAGGTGGTGCGCCGAGATGACGAGCACGGGACCGGTTGCGGTGCGCGCCAGCGTGAAGCGGACCAGCGGCGGCCTGCCCAGGTCGAACGGCGCCGTGCGGTCCGCGTCCAGCAGGCGCCGCAACGCTTCGGGATCAGCGCAGTCGGTCTCGCGCCACGGGAGGTCCGCCGAACGGAACACGACCTGCACGAACTGGCCGGAGGACTGCGTGCGGAACGACGCGCGCAGCACCGCGTGACGCCGCATCAGCTGCTCGGCGGCGGTGCGCAGCCGATCCGCGTCCACGCCGGCCGAAAGGTGCAGCACGGTCTGCACGGTGTAGACGTCGACACCCTCGCCGAGCAGGGCGTGGAACACCATGCCCTGCTGGAGAGGGGTCAGCGCGAGGACGTCTTCAACGTTCGACGTCACGCCTCAGCGCTCGCCGCGGACGAGGCTGAGCGGACGCATGTCCGTCCAGCTCGACTCGATGTGCGCCAGGCAGGCTTCGCGGGTGTCCTCGCCGAAGACGACCCGCCAGCCCTGGGGCACCTCGGCGAACGTGGGCCACAGCGAGAACTGGCCCTCGTCGTTGACCAACGCGTAGAAACGCCCGTTGTCGTCGTCGAAGGGGTTCGTCACTGCAGCCTCCAGCCAGACGGGTTAACTGAGGCTTACCTTAGTTAGGTGGGTCTAACGGTGTCCAGCGGCGAAGAACTCCAGAACTGCGGCGTTGACCACGTCCGGCCGCTCCAGGTAGCCGTAATGGCCGCAGCGCTCCAGTTCCACGTACCGGGCACCGGGAATCGCCTCGGCGACCTCCTGGGACAGGTGCGGCGGAAGGCGAAGATCGTCGGCGAAACCGACGACCAGACAAGGCACCTGAATGTCCGCATAGGCGGCCAGCCGGCTCGATTCGAGCGCGATGTCGAGGTCGAGCTGCGCGCGCAGCCCCGGTGTCCACAGGATCGGTGACATCTCGAAGACGTCGAGCCAGTCGGAGATCGCCGCGTCGTCGTTCAGCGTGTGCGGTGACAGGTTGCGCAGCGCCCGGTCGACGGCTTCCTGGCGCGGCGGGATCTCGACGCCGGAGTCGACCACTTCCTTCTCCGCCAGCCCCATCGCCGCGCGCATCACGTCCGGCCGCCCGCGGGTGGCCATCAGCACGGCCTGGGACACGAGGTCCGGGCGGGCCAGCGCCAGCTCCGCCACGACCTGAGCGCCCATCGAGGTGCCCACGAGCCGGCACGGGCCGAGCCCCAGGTGTTCGACGAGCCCTGCCGTGTCCGCGACCAGGTCGTCGACGGTGAACCCGGGCTCGGCGGGGGAGATTCCCCTGTTGTCGAAGGTGATCACGCGGTAGCCGGCCTCGACGAGGGCGGGCACCTGGTGCAGGTGCCACACCCTGCCGCTCGCACCCGCGCCCATCACGAGCACCACGGGTTCGCCGGAACCCGTGTCGTCGTAGGAGAGCTTTATGCCGGGGAGGTCTGCGAACACGCGTCACCCCGCAGGTTCGCGCGACGCAGACCGGGCATGGTCAGTGCGACCAGGACGACGCCCGCGACGCAGATGACACCGCCGGCCGCGATGCCCAGCCCCGGGCCGAGCAGCCGCGCGGCCAGACCGGCCTCCGCGCCGCCGACCGCGGGCCCGCTGGTCGCCTGCGCGAGCCACAGGCTGCCCACCCTGCCCTGCAGGCGGTCCGGGGTGTGGTGCTGCAACAGCGCACGGCGCAGGATCTCGGACGTCGTGTCGGCCGCGCCCGCGACCACCAGGAACGCGAGACCCAGCCACAGGTGCCCGGACAGGCCGAACGCGGTGATCGACAGGCCCCACAGCAGCACGGCCCCGATCAGCGCGCGGCCGCTGTGCCGGAAGGTGTTGACCCAGCCGCTGAACAGGCCGCCGACGAACGCACCCACGGCGGGCGCGGTGTGCAGCAGCCCCACCGCTTCCGGGCCGCCGCCGAACACCTCGGCCGCCATCTGCGGGAACAGCACGTACGGCATCGCGAAGACCATCGCCCACAGGTCGATGATCAGCAGTCCGCGCACGATCGCGTTGGAGCGCAGGAACTTCCACCCCTCGGCGATGGACCGCAGGGGGTGTTCCTTCACCTCGTCGACGCCCTCCGGGCGCAGTGCCGGCAGCTTCCAGAGCAGCGCGACACCCACCAGGTAGCCGACCGCGTCGATCGCGAAGCAGGCCGCCACACCGGGTCCGGCCGCGATCAGGCCCGCGACCGACGGGCCGATCATCGCGCCGAACTGGCTCGCCAGCGTCAGCAGGGCTCCCGCGGCCGCGAGGTGCACGGGCCGGACCGTGGACGGGATTGCGGCCATCAGCGCCGATCCGCCGACGCCCGCGACCGCGCCCGCGATGACCGCGGCGACGTAGACGAACAACAGCGACGGCGACGGGAGCGACGCGTTGACCGCCAGACCGCCGAGCACGACCGCGACGACCACCCGCGAACCGAGGATGAGCTTGCGCCGTTCGTTCCGGTCGGCGAGCACACCGCCGGTCAGCAGACCGACCAGCAGGGCGGCGCCGAACGCCAGGCCCACCAGGCCGACCTGCACCGACGAGCCGGTGATCTGGTACACGTGCAGGTTGATCGCGACGTTCGTCAGTGCTGTGGTCAGCACGGTCACCGTCTGCGCGGCGAAAACGAGGCGGTATGCCGGGTCCTCGCGCAGTGGTGTGACATCGACGATGAGTTCACCGAGGCGCACGGCACCATCCCTCCAGTATGTCGGCTAGCCTAGCCTAACTTTCTTGCCGTGATCTCAGGGAGTCGACGATGCTGGACGGCTGCGTGCCTTGGCCTGGTGCACTGGCGGAGAGGTACCGGGCGGAGGGGTACTGGGCCGAGCAGACGCTCGACGTGCTGCTGCGTGAAGGCGCGGAACAGCACGCAGATCGGACCGCGCTCGTCGCCGCCGACGGCACCCGCTTCACGTGGGCGGAGCTCGACGCGTGGGCCGACCGGATCGCCGCCGGCCTCGTCGCCGCGGGACTCGCGCCGCAGGACCGAGTGCTGGTGCAGCTGCCGAACGTGCCGGAGTTCGTCGCTCTGTTCTTCGGCCTGATGCGCGCCCAGGTGCTGCCCGTGCTCGCCCTGCCGGCGCACCGCGAGAGCGAGATCGTCCCGCTCTGCGAGCTGAGCGGCGCGGTCGCGTACTTCGTCGCCGAGGACGACGGTGCGGGCTACGACTACCGCGACCTCGCCAGGACCGTGACCAAGGCGGTGCCCTCGGTCCGCCAGGTGTTCGTGGCCGGCGACCCGGCCGAGTTCGCTCCCCTGCCCGAGGCCGACCCGATCGACCTTCCCGCCGCGGACCCGTTCGAGCCCGCGCTGTTCCTGCTCTCCGGCGGCACGACGGGCACGCCGAAGCTCATCCCCCGAACGCACAGCGACTACCTCTACAACGCGCGCGCGAGTGCGGAGGTCTCCGGCTTCAGCTCGGACACCGTCTACCTGGTGGCGTTGCCCGCCGCGCACAACTTCGCGCTCGCCTCGCCCGGTCTGCTGGGCGCGATGTCCACCGGGGGCACCGTCGTGCTGGCGCCGGACCCCAGCGCGGACACCGCGTTCGAGCTGATCGAACGCGACCGCGTGACGGTGACCGCGGTCGTGCCGCCGATCGCGTTGCTGTGGATGGACGTCGTCGACTTCATGGACGCTGATCTGTCCACTTTGGAGCTTCTGCAGGTCGGTGGCGCGAAGTTCAACCCCGAGCCCGCGTCGCGTGTGCGCGAGGCGTTGGGCTGCGACCTGCAGCAGGTGTTCGGCATGGCGGAGGGCCTGCTGAACTTCACCCGGCTCGACGACACCGACGAACTGAAGACCACCACCCAGGGCGCCCCGCTGTGCCCGGCCGACGAACTGCTGGTCGTCGACGAGGAGGGCGAACCGGTCGGGCCCGGTGAGAGCGGCGAGCTGCTCACCCGCGGCCCGTACACGCTGCGCGGCTACTACCGCGCCGCCGAGCACAACGCGCGCGCGTTCACCGCCGACGGCTACTACCGGTCCGGTGACGTGGTGCGGCAGCTGCCGTCCGGGCACCTGATCGTCGAGGGCAGGCGCAAGGACCAGATCAACCGCGGCGGCGAGAAGATCCCCGCGGAGGAGCTGGAGAACCACCTGCTCGCGCATCCCGCCGTGCACGACGCCGCCGTCGTCGGCATGCCGGACGAGGTGATGGGCGAACGCACGTGCGCGTTCATCGTCGTCAAGGGGGAGAAGGCACCGACTCTCCGCGAGGTCACGGCGTTCCTGCGGGAGCGCGGTGTGGCCGCGTACAAGCTGCCGGACCGGCTCGAGGTGCTGGAGGAGTTCCCGCAGACGAAGGTCGGCAAGGTCTCCAAGGTCGCGCTGGTGCGTCTGCTCACCGGTGAGAACGGGTGAGCGTCAAGACCCCTGTGCTGTCCCGCGCCACGGGACTGGTGCTCGGCCTGGTCGCACTCGGGCTCGTGGCGCTGCTGTCGCTCGCGGTGGGCGCGCGGTCGATCCCGTTGTCGACGGTGCTGGACGTGCTCGCAACCCGTGACGGCTCCGATTCGGCGTTCGTCGTGTGGGAGCTGCGGATCCCGCGCACGCTGATCGGCATCGCGGTCGGCGCGGCGCTCGGGGTGGCGGGCGCGCTGATGCAGGCGCTGACCCGCAACCCGCTCGCCGATCCCGGCCTGCTCGGCATCAACGCGGGCGCTTCGGCCGCGGCCGTGCTGGCGATCAGCGTGCTGGGGGTGACGGACCTGCGGGCGTTCGTCTGGTTCGCGTTCGCGGGTGCCGCCGTGGCCGGCACGGTGCTGTACGTGATCGCGGGCAGGACCGGCGCGTCATCGGTGCGGCTCGCGCTGGCGGGTGCGGCGGTGTCGGCCGCCCTGACCGGGTTCACGCAGGCCGTGATCCTGGTGGACCAGAACGCGCTGGACCAGATGCGGTTCTGGACCGTGGGCGCGCTGGCACGCGCGGACATGGCGACGCTGACGGACGTCGCGCCGTTCCTGGTGGCGGGGCTGGCATTGGCGGTCCTGCTGGCGAAGCCGTTGAACGTGCTGTCGCTCGGCGACGACGTGGGACGGTCGCTGGGCGCTCATCCGGGCCGGACCCAGCTGCTGACGCTGGTCGCGGTGACGCTGCTGGCCGGCGCGGCGACAGCGGCCGTGGGGCCGTTGGTGTTCGTCGGCCTCGTCGCGCCGCACATGGTCCGGGTGTTCACCGGGCCCGACGAGCGGTGGGTGGTGGCGTACTGCGCGGTGTTCGCGCCGGCGTTGCTGCTGCTGGCCGACGTGCTCGGGCGGGTGATGGCGCGAGAGGAGATCGACGTGGGTGTGGTGACCGCGTTGCTCGGCGGGCCGGTGTTCCTGGTCCTGTTGCGGCGGAACAAGGCGGTCCGCGCATGACCGCCCTCCGCCCGGCTCCCGTCGTCGAGCTGGAGCTGCCTCGTTCGCGGGCACGACGGCGTTCCCTCGTCATCTCGCTCTGCCTCGTCGCCGCGATCGTGGTCGTCAGCGTGATCGCGCTCGGCACCGGGGCGATCTACGTGGCGCCGCTCGACGTGGCGCGCACGCTGCTCGGCAACGGCAGTCGTGTCACGAACTACGCGGTGCTCGACCTGCGGCTGCCCCGCGTGCTGATCGCGATCGCGGTCGGTGCGGCGCTCGGCATGAGCGGTGTGGTGTTCCAGAGCCTGTCGCGCAACCCGTTGGGCAGCCCGGACATCATCGGCTTCAACTACGGTGCCGCGACCGGTGGCCTGCTCGTCATCCTGGTCATCGGGGGCAGCCCCGCCGTGGTGTCGTCGGGCGCGCTGGTGGGCGGCCTCGTGACGGCACTGCTCGTGTACGTGCTCGCGTGGCAGCGTGGTGTGCTCGGGATGCGGCTGGTGCTGACCGGGATCGGTGTCAGCGCGATCCTGCAGGCGGTCAACTTCTACCTGATCGTCAACGCGGGGGTCGCCGACGTGGCGCGCGCGACGGTGTGGCTCACCGGCAGCCTGAACAACCTCGGCTGGCCCCAGCTGTGGCCGGTCGTGATCGCGCTCGTCGTGCTGGTGCCCGCGTTGCTGTTCGGCGTGCGGTGGCTCGAGGTGCTGGAGATGGGCGACGAGGTGGCGCAGGGTCTCGGCGTCCCGGTCGAACGCGCCCGCGTGTACCTGATCGTCACCGGCACGGCGGCGTGCGCGGTCGCGACGGCGGCGGCAGGCCCGATCGCGTTCGTGGCGCTGGTCGCACCGCAGCTGGCGAAACGGCTGGTCCGGTCGAACGGTGCGGGGTTGTTGCCCGCGGCCTGGATGGGCGCACTCCTGGTGCTGGTGGCGGACTTCGCCGCGCAACGGGTCGCCGGTGGCCTGCCCGTCGGTGTGGCGACCGGTGCGCTGGGCGGTGTCTACCTGGCCTGGCTGCTCTGGCGAAAGCCCTGACACAAGACGACGCCCCCACCGTGAACGGAGGGTGCGTCGTCTTGTGCGAATGGTCAGGCGGGCACGACGAACGGCGCGACCGAACCCAGCTTCTCGCAGGTCTCCTCGAACTCGCGGTCCGGCGTCGAGTCGACCACGATGCCCGCGCCCGCGCGCAGCCACGCGTGGTCGCCCTCCTGGTACACCGCGCGCAGCACGAGTGCGGCGTCGAGCGAGCCGTCGGCGTCGATCGCGACGACCGCGCCCGAGTAGAGACCGCGGCTGCCGTCCATGCGGGCGATCGCGTCCAGCGACTCGCGCTTCGGGATGCCCGACGCGGTCACCGCGGGGAACACCGCCTCCAGCGCGTCCCACGCCGACCGGTCCTCGGCCAGGTCGCCGTTGACGAGCGAGGCGAGGTGCTGCACGGAACCCCGCTCCTTGATCCCCATGAAGTCGCCGACGTGCACGGACTCCGGCTTGCAGATGCGGCGCAGCTCCTCCTGCGCGGTCCGCACGGAGACGGCGTGCTCGAAGACCTCCTTCGGGTCGTTCTCGAGCTCGTGGCGTGCCGCCGCGTCCAGCGCGGTACCGCGGCCGAAAGCACGGGTACCCGCCAACGGCTGCGTGACGACGTGGCCCGCACCGTCGACCGACACGACGATCTCGGGGCTGAAGCCCGCGGCCTCGGCACCGTCCAGACGCAGCACGAACGACCTCGCCGGGGTGTTGCCGCGGCGGCCGAGCTCGTAGGTGGCCACGATGTCGACCGGGAACGGGATGTGCACCGACCGCGACAGGATGACCTTCTGGTACTGGCCCTGGCGGATCTCCTTGACCGCCTGCGCGACCCGTTCGCGGTAGTTGGCGTTGTCGGCCGTGATGTCGACCGCGGAGGCCTGCCCGGCGTCCAGCTCGACGTCGGCGATCAGCAGGTCGCGCACCCGCACGCGGTCCGCGACGTCGACACCGCGGACCACGGCCGCGCCCTCGTCCAGCGTCACCTCGACCCGCGGCACGATCAGCCTGACGACCTCGCCGTCGGGGGACGCGGCACCGCGCAGGGCCAGTCCCGGCACCAGCGAGGCGAACCCGAAGTTGACCCGGCCGTACGCCCGCCAGTCGGAGATCGGCAGTTCCGCGAGCGCCTCGCGCAGCGCCTGGCCCGGCGAGCCCGACCACGACCGCTCGGTCACCTCGCCGTCCGCCTCGACCCGGACCCGCCCCGCGTCGAGCGTCACCGTCGCGAGCGCACCACCGGCGAACGTCCAGGTGCCCGCGCGCTCGTAGACGACGTAGTCGTCGAATCCGGACCGAGCCAGCCGAGCTACCAGGTCCAGCGGATCCGCCGACCCCGTCGCGATCTCTTCACGGTCGTACTCGGTCACACCTACTCCTCGTCCTTGGGCGCCGGTTCTCGGCGTTGGCCGGCCGGGCAGGCCATAACCAAGGCGATCCTAACCTAACTAAGGAGACCCTCTACAGGTCCGAATGACCGGACAGGGCCAGATAGATCACACCCCGCCGACCCGGGCTCCGGCGTCTCGACCTGCTCGGAGGGTCCGACAAGACCGGAAACCGAGCCCGTAGGCTGGACGCGATCCACGAAAGCCCGTGAACACCCACCGAGAGGACCAGCGGTGCAACCCGGTCAGTTCGACATGCAGGCCCTGCTCCAGCAGGCCCAGTCCATGCAGCAGCAGATGGCAGAAGCCCAGCAGCAGCTGGCCGAAACGCAGATCACCGGCAACGCGGGCAACGGCCTGGTCACCGCCACGGTCACCGGCGGCGGCGAACTGGTGAACCTGGCCATCGACCCGAAGATCGTGGACCCGGAGGACGTGGACACCCTCCAGGACCTGGTGATCGCCGCGATCAAGGACGCCAACGCCAAGGCGCAGGAGCTCGTGGAGCAGAAGCTCGGCCCGCTGGCCCAGGGCGGCCTCGGCGGACTGCTGGGCTGAGTGGTCCGCGACAGCCAAGAGATCGGTTGACCAGATGTACGAGGGCCCGGTACAGGACCTGATCGACGAGCTGGGCAGACTTCCCGGCGTAGGCCCGAAGAGCGCGCAGCGGATCGCCTTCCACCTCCTCGCGACGGAGCCGGCCGACATCGAGCGGCTCCAGCAGGCACTCCAGAAGGTCAAGGAGGGCGTCGTCTTCTGCGACGTCTGCGGCAACGTCTCGGCCGAGACCACCTGCCGCATCTGCCGGGACCCGAAGCGGGACCTGGCGCTGGTCTGCGTGGTCGAGGAGCCCAAGGACGTCCAGGCGATCGAGCGCACCAGGGAGTTCAAGGGGCGCTACCACGTCCTGGGCGGCGCGCTCGACCCGTTGAGCGGGGTCGGCCCCGACCAGCTCCGGATCCGGCAGCTGCTCAACCGGATCGGCACTCCCACCGGCGGTGTCGACATCTCCGAGGTCATCATCGCCACGGACCCGAACACCGAGGGCGAGGCCACGGCCACCTACCTCGTCAGGATGCTCAGGGACTTCCCGGGCCTCTCCGTGACGCGCCTGGCCAGCGGCCTGCCGATGGGCGGCGACCTGGAGTTCGCGGACGAGCTGACGCTGGGGCGTGCGCTATCTGGTCGCCGCAGCATGTAGCGACGGCCCCACCGCGGCTGGGCGGCACCCGCCTGGTCGCGGTGGACGGCCCGTCGGGCGCGGGCAAGTCGACGTTCGCGCGAAACCTGGCGGCCGAACTCGACGCCCAGCTCATCAGCACCGACCACTTCGCCACGTGGGACGACCCGACGACGAAGTGGTGGCCGCGGCTCCAGAACGCCCTCGACGAGGTCGCCCGGGGAAACGAGGGCAGGTACCGGAAAACCGACTGGTCCCAAGGCTTTCCGTGCGTCGAACAGGGCGACGAGGTGATCCTCACTCCACAAAGGACCATCATCCTGGAGGGCTTCTCCTCGGCCAGGAAAGCGAACACCCGCCTGAGCCTCGCGATCTTCGTCGACCACGAGGACGAGCGAGAACGCCTGGAACGCGCGGTCGCCAGAGACGGCGAACACCAACGCGAGCACTTCGTCCGTTGGCAGCAGTACGAAAGAGGCTGGTTCGCGGTCGACGAGACCAAGGCCAGGGCTGACTACGTTGTCACGTCAAGCAGTTGAGCCTGCACCACCGAAGCCTCAGGCGTCCCGATCGCGCTGAACACCTCGAGTGACCTGGACCAGTAGGACCGGGCGGAGGCAGCGTCCCCGAGCACGAACGACGCGTCGCCGGCCAGTTGCAGGGACCGCCCGAACACCCACCGGTGCCCGGAGTCCGAACCGACCGAGGCCGCCCGCAGAGCGCAGTCCAACGCGCCGGCGGCATCCGAGGTGTCGAGGTGGGTGCGCCCCAGCACGAGCAACGCCTCCATCTCGGCCAGCCGGAACTGCGACTTGCCGGCCTCGACCAGCGCCGCGGTGGCCGTCGCCACGGCTTCCTCGTACCGGCCGACCGCGCGGTAGGACGAGGCCAGGCCGCGACGGGCCGAGCAGATGCCCCACGAGTAGCCGGTCTCCACCCCGATCGCCAGCGCGGACGAGAACTGCTCGAGCGCCTCCTCGTACCGGCCGCCACCCTCCAGAGCCCGGCCGAGCAGGTTCTGCGCGTCGCAGACGCTCTTCACGTTCTCCAGGTCCTGCGCGATCTGCATCGCGGCGGCCGCCTCCACAGCGGCCTCCTCGTACCGGCCGCGCATGATCAGCGTGATGGCCATGCCCTCGTGCATGGTGTGGCCGAAGTTGCGGGCGGCCGCACGTTCGTACAGCTCCCGTGCGCGCCCGAAGTAGTCCTCGCCGAGGTCCGGCTTGCCGCGCCACGCCTGCACCTCGCCCAACGCGCGCATCGAGTTCGCCTGCAGGATCCACGAGTCGAGGCGCTTGCCGTCCTCCAGCGCCTCCTCGAACGTCAACGCGGCCTGGTCGAGCTGTCCGAGCTGCATGTAGACGCCGCCGAGGTTGAACAGCGCGTTCGCCAGCAACTGGGGCGCGCCCACGCGGCGGGCGATCACCAGGGCGCGTTCCAGGTGGGCGGCCGCGTGTTCGAGCTCGCCGAGGTCGATGTAGACGCTGCCCGCGTTGGACAGCACGGCGGCCTCGGCGGCGGGCAGGTCGACGTGCTCCTGCAGGACGATGGCCTGCTGGTAGTAACCGAGCGCGTTGCGGTGCTGCCCGGTCACCCAGTACAGCGTGCCCAGGGAGGACAGCATCGCGAGCTGGCCGAGTTCGTCACGGGGTGCGCGTGCCCCGAGCAACCCGGCCTTGGCCGTCTCCCGCCATTCCGCCGTCAGCGACTGCGTGTAGAAGTAGCCGCGCAGGGCATCGGCCAGCTGCCACGGCGAGTTGTCCGGATCGCGCTCCACGGCGTGCGCCACCAGCGCGACCAGGTTCGCCCGTTCGACGTCGAGCCAGGTCAGGGCCTCGGTGGAGGTGCTGAACGTGCGTGGCACCACGCCGTCGAGCGGGGCGGGGCGCGGGAAGCGGAACAGCGTCGACTTCATCGCCGAGGTGGCGTTGTCGACCGAGCGCACCGCCCAGTCGAGCAACCGCCGCAACGCGAGCCGCGAGTCCGCGCGGCCCTCCTCGAACGCCAGGCGCTCGGCCGCGTAGTCGCGCAGCAGGTCGTGGAACTGGTAGCGGGACGGCGCGTGGTTCGAGATCAGGTTCGCGGTGGCCAGGCGGTCTAGTCGCCGGCGGGCGTCCTGAGTGGTCAGCCCCGACAGCGCGGCGGCCATCTCCGGCGTGAAGTCCGTGCCGGGGACCAGCGACAGCAACCGGAACATCTGCGCGAGCTCGGGCTTCAACGCCGTGTAGGACAGGTCGAACGCCGCGTGCACCGCGACCCGTTCGTCGCCCTCGACGGCCAGCGCGGCGAGCCGGTTGCCCGCCCGCAGCTCCTCCACGTAGTCCGCGATGGACAGCTCGGGGCGCGACACGATGTTCGCGGCTGCGATACGCAAAGCCAATGGCAGATGCGCGCAGAGGTCCGCCAGCTCCAGCGCCGCGTCCTCTTGGGACGCCACCTCCTCGGCGCCGAGGATGCCCGCGAGGAGCGACTTCGTCTCGTGCCAGTCGAGCACGTCGAGCCGCACGTTGGACGCCGCGTGCGAGACGGCCAGACCGCGCAACGTGTCGCGCGAGGTCACCAGCACCGCGCACCCCGGCGAACCGGGCAGCAGCGGACGGATCTGCTCGGCGGAGGAGGCGTTGTCCAGCAGCAGCAGCAGGACGCGCTGGCCGGTCAGGGTGGACCGGAACATCGCCTCCTGCTCGTCCTGGTCCAGCGGCACCTGGTCGGGCTCGGTGCCCAGGGCGCGCAGGAACCGCGGCAGCACGTCGACGGCGCTCAACGGCGGGCCGGGGGCGTATCCGCGCAGGTTGACGTACAGCTGGCCGTCCGCGAAGTCCGCCCGCATCCGGTGCGCCGCGTGCACGGCCAGCGCCGTCTTGCCGACGCCCGGCGGCCCGGCCAGCGTCACGACCGGCACGCCCTGCGCGGTCCGCAGCAAGGCCACGATCAGCGACACGGCCTCGTCTCTGCCGACGAAGTCGGGGATGTCCGCGGGCAGCTGCGACGGCACGACCCGTTCGGGCTTCGAGGCCACCGCGGGCGCGCCGGCCGACGCCGTGACCGCGTCGATCGACCCGGACAGCACCTGGCCGTGCACACGCCGCAGCTCGTCGCCGGGGTCGATGCCCAGCTCATCACCCAGCAGCCGGGAAACGCGCTGGTAGGCGGCCAGCGCCTCGCTCTGCCGGCCCGAGCGGTACAGCGCCACCATCAGCTGCGCCCAGAACCGTTCGCGCAACGGGTGTTCGCTGGTCAGGCGCGACAGCTCCGCGACGAGCTCCCCGTGCCGGCCCAGTTCGAGGTCGACCTCGACCCGGCGTTCCAGCACGTGCAGGCGGCGTTCGTCGAGCCGCGGCACCTCGTCGCGGTGCAGGACCTCCGACGGCACGTCGACCAGGGCCGGACCCCGCCACAGGCCGAGCGCGGCGGCGAACGCGGCCGAGGCGGCCTGGAGGTTCCCGGCGGCGCGCTCCTGCTCGCCCTGGTCGATCAGGGGTTCGAAGCGCATCAGGTCGATGGTCTTCTCGTCGACGTCGATCAGGTACCCGTCGGGCACGGTCCGGATCGGCACGGACGGTCCGAGCAGCTGTCTGAGACGCATCACATATGTCTGGAGTGTCGCGCGTGCCCGAGCGGGTGGATCTTCACCCCACACGTTGGCGGCGAGCTCGTCCACGGACACCGACGTGCCCGCGCGCAGCAGCAACGACACCAGCAGCGCGCGCTGCCTGCCCGCTCTGACCAGCAGAGGTTCGGTGTCGAGGAGGACCTGGAGGGGGCCGAGCACGCGGAACTCGACCAGTTTGCTCATGGGACCTCCTCCGCGTGTCGTTGTCGTTTCTACAGCCTAGGAGAGCGTCCGATGCATCTGCCGTGCTCACGTTGGGTCAGCGGCCGTGCGCCGGACGTATCAGAATGCCTGGTCTAGTGGCCGGATCGTGACCTGAGTAACCCCGGACGGGGTATCTACAACGGTTATGGTCGGCGACCACACCGTGAGATGTGCGGATTGTCCAAGGGGTGTTTGATGGTCCACTCAGTAACGGCTCGCCGCCGTTGGGTCGCCGCGATCGGCTTCCTCAGCGTCAGCGCGCTCGCCCTGTCCGGTTGCGCGCAATCCCAGCGCGACTCAGGCGGCGGCGGCAAGGAAGGCGGGACGCTGACCTTCGGCGCCGCCGGCGCGCCGAAGCTCTTCGACCCGTTCTACGCGACTGACGGCGAGACCTTCCGGGTCTCACGCCAGATGTTCGAGGGCCTGGTCGGCTTCAAGCCGGGTACCGCCGAGGTCGAGCCCGCGCTCGCCACGAAGTACGAGCCCTCCGCGGACGGCAAGACGTGGACGTTCACCCTCAAGGAGGGCGTGAAGTTCCACGACGACACGGCCTTCAACGCCGAGGCCGTCTGCTTCAACTTCAACCGCTGGTACAACCAGAAGGGCGCCGGCACGAGTGACGCCGTCTCCCAGTACTGGCTGGACAACTTCGGCGGCTTCGCGAGCACGCCGGACAAGCCCTCCCTGTTCAAGTCCTGCACGGCCAAGGACGCCAAGACCGCAGTGGTCGAGCTGAACGAGGTCACCTCGCAGTTCCCGTCGGTCCTCGGCTTCACGTCGTTCTCCATCTCCAGCCCCGACGCGCTGAAGAAGTACGACGCGGACAACGTCCAGGCCGCCGGTGACGCGTTCACCTACCCGGCCTACGCGAACGAGCACCCGACCGGCACGGGCCCGTTCAAGTTCAGCAAGTACGACAAGGCCAACAACACCGTGGAGCTCGTGAAGAACGACGCCTACCACGGCACGAAGGCCAAGCTGGACAAGGTGATCTTCAAGATCATCCCGGACGAGACCGCCCGCAAGCAGGCGCTCAAGGCCGGCGACATCGACGGGTACGACCTGCCGAACGCGGCGGACTGGGCCGGTCTGAAGACCGACGGCTTCAACGTCGCGATCCGTCCGGCGTTCAACGTGTTCTACCTGGGCATCAACCAGAAGAACAACCCGAAGCTCGCCGACCTGAAGGTCCGCCAGGCCCTGCAGTACGCGATCAACCGCGAGCAGCTGGTCAAGTCGCAGCTGCCCGAGGGCGCCAAGGTCGCGACGCAGTTCATGCCGGACACCGTCAACGGCTACAACAAGGACCTCAAGCCCGTCGCGTACGACGCCGCCAAGGCGAAGTCGCTGCTGGCCGAGGCCGGTGCGACCGACCTGACGCTGAAGTTCTACTGGCCGTCCGAGGTCACGCGTCCGTACATGCCGTCCCCGAAGGACCTGTTCGGCGCGATCTCCACGGACCTGCAGGCCGCCGGCATCAAGATCGATGTCGTCACCAAGCCGTGGAACGGTGGCTACCTCACCGACGTCGACAACGGCATCCCGGACCTGTTCCTCCTGGGCTGGACCGGTGACAACGGCACCGCGCACAACTGGGTCGGCACGTTCTTCGGCCGCACCGACAACCGCTTCAACACGGGTGTCTCCCCGTGGGGCGCCACCCTCGCGGCGGACCTGGCCAAGGCCAACTCCGAGCCCAACGAGGCCAACCGCACGAAGCTGTACGAAGAGATCAACAAGAAGATCATGGAAGAGGACCTTCCCGCGATCCCGATCTCGCACTCCCCGCCCGCGCTGGTGTTCAAGTCGGACGTCAAGGGCCTCGTTCCCAGCCCGCTGACCGACGAGAAGTTCGGCCCTGTCTCCAAGGGCTGAGTCGGCTAGCTCCCACCACAAGAGAACAACGGGGTAGCTCAAGTGCTCCGCTACACCATTCGACGGCTGGTTCAGCTGGTCGGCGTGGTGCTGGTGCTCTCGCTGCTGCTCTTCGCGTGGATGCGATCTCTCCCAGGAGGGCCGGTTTCGGCCCTCCTGGGAGAGCGCGCTACGCCGGAGTCGCGTGAAGCCCTCACCAAGCAGCTAGGCCTCGATCAGCCGATCTTCGTCCAGTACTTCAAGTTCCTCGGGCGCGCGGCGTCCGGCGACTTCGGCGTCTCCACCGGTGTCCAGCCCGGTGACTCGGCGCTCGACATCTTCCTCCAGCGGTTCCCCGCGACGATCGAGCTCAGCTTCTTCGCGATCGTGATCGCGATCGCCGTCGGCGTCCCGCTCGGGTACCTCGCGGCCAAGCGCCGCGGCGGCTGGTTCGACAACTTCAGCGTCATCGGTTCGCTCATCGGTGTCGCCGTGCCGGTGTTCTTCCTGGCCTACGTGCTCAAGGACGTGGCCTCCGACGCTCTCGGTCTGCCGTCCTTCGGCCGCCAGGGCGACATCGACGCCACCCGCGTCACCGGCTTCTTCACCCTCGACGGCCTGCTCACCGGTGAGTTCGACGCGACGCTCGACGCGTTGGAGCACCTGATCCTGCCGGCGATCGCGCTCGCCACGATCCCGTTCGCGGTGATCTTCCGGATCACCAGGGCGGCCGTGCTCGACGTGCTCGACGAGGACTTCGTGCGCACCGCCGAGTCGAAGGGCCTCACCGCACCGGTGATCCGTCGCCGGCACGTGCTGCGGAACTCGATGCTCCCGGTCGTCACGACGATCGGTCTGCAGACCGGTGCGCTGCTGTCCGGCGCGGTGCTCACGGAGAAGGTGTTCGTGATCCCCGGGGTCGGCCAGGCTCTCGCCATCGGGTTCGAACGGCGTGACTACCCGGTCCTGCTGCTGCTGATCATCATGGCGACCATCGTCTACGTCGTGGTCAACCTGCTGGTCGACCTCTCGTACGCGCTCATCGACCCGCGCATCAGGACGAGGTGAGCGCAGTGGCACTCGGAGTCTCCAAGAAGGAAAAGATCGACGGCCTCGCCGACACCGCGGGCGTCTCGCTCGCGGCCAGCGCGTGGAAGCGGCTCAAGCGCAGCCCGGTGTTCCTCATCGGCGCGACGATCATCGGCATCTTCGTCGTCCTGTCGGTGCTCGCACCGTGGCTCGCCCCGCACGACCCCGCCGACAAGATGCTGATCGAGCAGGTAGTCAAGGCGCGCAACGAGATCCCGCCCGCTCAGCCCGGCCACCTCCTCGGTGGTGACCTGCAGGGCCGCGACTTCTTCTCGCGCCTGCTGGTCGGCTCGCAGCAGACGTTGATCGTCGGTGTCGGCGCGACGCTGATCGGTCTCACCGGCGGCCTGATCCTGGGCACGCTCGCGGGCGCGATCGGCGGCTGGGTCGACTCGATCGTCATGCGGCTCGTCGACGTCATGCTGTCGCTGCCGTCGCTGCTGCTGGCGTTCTCGATCGCGGCGATGTTCGCGCGGCCCAGCCAGTTCACGGTGATCCTCGCGGTCGCGATCGTGCAGATCCCCGTGTTCGCGCGGTTGCTCAGGGGCTCGATGCTCGCGCAACGGCACAGCGACCACGTGCTGGCGGCGACGGCTCTCGGTGTGAAGAAGGGCGCGATCGTGTTCCGGCACATGCTGCCGAACTCGCTCAGCCCGGTGATCGTGCAGTCCACGCTCGTCCTGGCCACGGCGATCATCGAGGCGGCCGCGCTGTCGTTCCTCGGTCTCGGCAACCCGGACGACCGGATCCCGGAGTGGGGGCAGATGCTCGGCGACGTGCAGAACGTCTTCGACACGCATCCGCACCTCGCCGCGTGGCCCGCGGTCTGCATCATCATCGTCGCGCTCGGCTTCACGCTCATGGGCGAGACCCTGCGCGAAGCCCTCGACCCGAAGAACAGGCGGTGAGTCGTCGTGGCACTGCTCGAAGTACGTGACCTCTCCGTCGTGTTCCAGCGCAAGGGCGAGGAACCGTTCCGCGCGGTCGACGGCGTCAGCTTCGACGTCGAGCCCGGCCAGACCGTCGGTCTGGTCGGCGAGTCGGGCTGCGGCAAGTCCGTGACATCGTTGGCGATCATGGGTCTGCTGCCCAAGCGCGGCGCCACCGTCACCGGCACCGTCACCTACGACGGCACGGACCTGCTGAAGCTGTCGGACAAGCAGATGCGCGACAAGCGCGGCAGCGAGCTCGGCATGGTCTTCCAGGACCCGCTGTCGTCGCTCAACCCCGTCGTCCCGATCGGCCTGCAGGTCACCGAGGTGCTCGAACGGCACCGCGGCATGCCCCGCAAGGAAGCCATGATCGAGGCGAAGGACCTGCTCGACAAGGTCGGCATCCCCGACCCGAACCGCCGGCTCAAGGAGTACCCGCACCAGCTCTCCGGCGGCATGCGGCAGCGCGCGCTCATCGCGATCGCGCTGGCGTGCCGGCCGAAGCTGCTGATCGCGGACGAGCCGACGACGGCGCTGGACGTGACCATCCAGGCCCAGATCCTGTCGCTGATGAAGGAACTGGTGCAGGACCTCGGCACCGCGCTCGTGATGATCACCCACGACCTGGGTGTCGTCGCGGGCCTGTGCGACGAGGTGAACGTGCTGTACGGCGGCAAGGTGGTCGAGAAGGCCATGCGGCACAAGCTCTTCGCCGAGCCGCGCCACCCGTACACGCACGGCCTGCTCGCGTCCATCCCGCGCCTCGACGCGGCTCCCGGCGAGAAGCTCACGCCGATCAGGGGGTCCGTCGCGGACAACATCCCGTGGACGAGCGCCTGCGCGTTCGCCCCGAGGTGCCCGAACGCGCTGGACGTCTGCGTCCAGGTCACGCCGCCGGAGGAAGACCAGCTGGGTCGCCTGCTCCGCTGCCACAACCCGGTCGTGCCGGGAACTCCCGCCGCCGAGGAGGTGCCGGTATGAGCGAGACCCTGGTTTCCGTCCAGGACATGAAGGTGCACTTCCCGATCAAGCGGGGCGTGTTCATGGACCGCACCGTCGGCTACGTCTACGCGGTCGACGGCATCGACCTCGAGATCAAGCGCGGCGAGACGTACGGCCTCGTCGGCGAGTCGGGCTGCGGCAAGTCCACCCTCGGGCGGGCGATGCTGCGGCTCAACGAGCCGACCGCGGGCAGGATGGTGTTCGACGGGCAGGACTTCTCCGCGCTCAAGGGCGAGGAGCTGCGCAAGATGCGGCGCCGGATCCAGATGGTGTTCCAGGACCCGCTGTCCTCTTTGGACCCGCGCCAGTCCGTGGAGTCGATCCTGGTCGAGGGCCTGCGGGCGCACGACCTGGACGAGGGCAAGGAGTCCACGGCGAAGCGGCTGCGCGAGCTGCTGTCCGCCGTCGGTCTGCCGTCCACCGCGCTGCGCAAGTACCCGCACGAGTTCTCGGGCGGTCAGCGCCAGCGCATCGGCATCGCGAGGGCCCTCGCGCTCAACCCGGACCTGATCGTCGCCGACGAGCCGGTGTCCGCGCTGGACGTGTCGGTGCAGGCCCAGGTCGTGAACCTGCTGGAGGAGCTCCAGGAGCAGTTCGGCCTGACCTACCTGGTGATCGCGCACGACCTCGCCGTCGTGAAGCACATCTCCGACCGCGTCGGCGTGATGTACCTGGGCGGCCTGGTCGAGGAGGCCACCGCCGAGGACCTCTACGCCGAGCCGCTGCACCCGTACACGCGGGCGCTGCTGTCGGCGATCCCGGTGCCGGACCCCGTCATCGAGGACCGGCGTGAGCGGATCCTGCTCGCGGGCGACCTCCCGTCGCCCGCGAACCCGCCCAGCGGCTGCCGGTTCCACACCCGGTGCCCGTGGCGGCAGGCGACTCGTTGTGACACCGACCGTCCGGTGCTCCGGGAGCTCAAGCCGGGGCACAAGGTGGCGTGCCACTACGCCGAGCAGATCCAGTCCGGCGAGATCCAGCCGCACGAGGTGAAGCCGATCCTGGTGGAGGAGGGCGACGGCCTGTCGCCCGACATCCCGCTCGTCGGGCCTGCCTCGGTCACCGAGGCGCTGAGCTGACGGTTTTTCGTGCGAACGGGGTCACCTTTCGAGGTGGCCCCGTTCGTTTCTCCAGGACGTTGCGCTGTCCTCGTGCGATGGACAGTCGTGGCTCGATCCTCCTGCGTGCGGCGGAGATCGCCTCGGTCGACGGCCTGGAAGGCGTCACGATCGGGCGGCTCGCGATCGAGCTCGGCATGAGCAAGAGCGGGGTCTTCTCGCACTTCGGCGCCAAGGAAGAACTGCAGATCTCGGCCGTGCACGCCGCCGCCGAGATCTTCGCGCGCGAGGTCGTGATGCCGGGCGGGTCGGTGCTGGACCTGGCCGACCGCTGGCTCGACTACTCGAAACGCCGCGTGTTCCCCGGTGGCTGCTTCTTCGTCGTCACGCGCTCGGAGTTCGCCGCCAGACCGGGCCGGGTGCGCGACGCGCTGATGCTCTTCAACCTGCGCTGGATCTCACTGCTGGAGCGGCTCTGCGGCGACGCCCAGATGGCGTTCGAGGTGGACGCCCTGCTGACGGCCGCGGACCGGTTCGCGGTGCTCTACGACGACGCCTCGGCGTACGAGAGAGTGCGGTTGGCGTTGCGCGCACGGATCGCCATGCCGACCGGGATGGAGAGGAGCGTGGCGACGCCGAACGACAACAGCATCGCGAGCCACGCCTCGTCGACGAGCTGACCGCCGATGTACCCGACGGTGGCGGGGTAGAGGCTCCACAACGCGGACCCGACCGCCGCGACCGGCACGAACCGCCGCAGCGGCCACTTGAGAGCCCCCGTCAGCAACGCTCCGACGATGCCGCCGGCAGGCAGGAACCGCGCCGCGATGAGGATCGTCTCGCCCTTGGTCGCGAGCTGGTCCGCCGTCCACACGACCATCGCCCGCGCCCTGGCGTTCTTGTTGACCTTGTCGAGGGCGCGCATGCCCATCCGGCGCCCTGCGGTAAAGTTGATCAAGTCGCTGACCAGGCAGCCGACCGCGGCGACGAGCACCACCAGGTAGAGCGGCACCTCACCGGACGCGGCCAGGACGCCGGCACCGATCAGCACGGCCTCCGTCGGTGCCAACGGCACGACGGCGACCAGGAACAGCACTACGAGGCTGGCTGCGGTGCTCATGATCGGTGAACGTACGTGACCCGGGTGAACAATCCCGACCTGGGTGTTTCTTCAGCGCGCCCACAGGTAACTAGCCTGAGGTCGTGCCCTTTACGCTGGCGCACCCGGCCGCGGTGCTCCCGTTGCGCCGGTGGTTCTGGTTCCCCGGACTGGTTGCGGGCTCGGTCGCGCCCGACCTCGGGTACTACCTGCCGGTCCTGTCGACCCACGGGGTCCTCGGCGGATCCGTTGCCGCCGTGGTGTTGCTGCTCGCCGGACGCCTGCTGCTGCCGTCGCTGATGGCGCCGGCGCCCGCGTTCGTGCGGGCACGGGTGTCGCGTCCGGGAGACTTCCGCCGGCCGTTCGTGCGCGCGGTGTCCGTTGTGGCGGGAGTGCTCACGCATCTGCTGTGGGACGCCTTCACGCAGACCGGCGGGTGGTTCGTGCAGCGGTGGGACTGGCTGGACCTGTCCGTCGCCGGACCCCACCGGCTCTACAACGTGATCGGGTACGTGTCGTCGCTCGGCGGCATGGCGCTGCTGGTCTGGATGGCCGCCCGCTGTCCGAAAGGGCACACCTGGCCGACGTGGACGGGGCGTGCGCGGTACTGGATCTGGGCGCTCGCCGGAGCCTGCGCGGTGGCCGGTGCGGTGTGGTCGTTGGCCGATCCGGTCAGCCAAGTCAGCCTCTACGACTGGGTCCGGCGCCTCCTGCTGGGTGTGATCCAGGGCATGTCCGTGGCGGTTGTCGTGCACGCCGCTCTGTGGCACCTCGGCGGCGCACGGCGTTGACGTGCCTCTTTGGCCGTCATTAGCGTCCCACTTCAATTGGGAAGCTTGTTAACCAATCCTTCGAGCCGCCGCCCTTTGCCCAGGAGGAACGAAGTGGTCAAAAAGCACACCAGAGCTGGTGTCGCCATAGCCCTGCTCGCGCTCGTGGTCCCCCAGATCGCGGCGTCCGGCACGGCCAACGCGGCTGATTCCCTGCTGTCCGCCAACAAACCCACCACCGTCTCGTCCGTCGAGGCCGAGACCTTCGGCGGCGCCAACGCCGTCGACGGGGACTCGGCCACGCGCTGGGCGAGCCTCGAGGGCGTCGATCCGCAGTGGATCGCCGTCGACCTCGGTGGCACGGCCGCCGTCACCAAGATCAAGATCAACTGGGAGGCGGCCTACGCCTCCGAGTACAAGATCCAGACGTCGGCCGACGGTTCGTCGTGGAGCACCAAGAAGACCCTCACCGGTCAGAACGGCGGCATCGACGAGACGAGCGTGACCGCGTCGGGCCGCTACGTGCGGATCTACGGCACCAAGCGCGGCACGAGCTACGGCTACTCGATCTTCGACCTGGAGGTCTGGGGCAGCGGCTCGGGTGTCGATCCGACGCCGCCGACCGCGCCCGCCGGTCTCACCGCGACCGGCACGACGTCGAGCTCGGTCAGCCTGCAGTGGACCGCCGCGACCGACAACGTCGGCGTGACCGGCTACGACGTCCTGCGCAACGGCAGCGTCGTGGGCACCCCGACGGGCACCACGTTCACCGACACGGGCCTCGCGTCCGGCACGGCGTTCACCTACACCGTCAAGGCCCGTGACGCGGCCGGCAACCTCGGCCCGGCGAGCAACTCGGTGCAGGCGACCACCCTGCCCCCCGCTCCCGGCGACACCATCACGATCGTCGCCGCCGGTGACATCGCGTCGCTGACCAACACCGAGCACTACGAGACGGCGAAGCTGATCGACCAGATCAAGCCGAACCACGTGCTCACGGTCGGCGACAACCAGTACGACAGCGGCACGCTCGCCGAGTTCAAGGCCCACTACGACAAGTCGTGGGGCCGCTACAAGAGCATCACCCACCCCGCGACCGGCAACCACGAGTGGGAGGACAACCTCAACGGGTACAAGTCCTACTTCGGCGCCCAGGCCTACCCGCAGGGCAAGCCGTACTACAGCTGGGAGGCCGGCGACTTCCACTTCGTCTCGTTCGACTCCCAGAAGATGTACGACACGGGTGCCGACTCGACGCAGATGGCCTGGCTGAAGGCCGACCTCGCCGCGAACACCAAGGCGTGCGTCGTCGGTTACTGGCACCACCCGCGCTTCAACTCGGGTGAGTACGGCGACAAGTCGAAGATGACGACGGTGTGGAACGCGTTCGCGGACGCCAAGGCCGACCTGGTGCTCAGCGGTCACGACCACCACTACGAGCGCCTCCAGCCGCTCAGCAAGAGCGGTTCGGTCGACGTGGCCAACGGCATGCGCTCGGCGATCATCGGCATCGGCGGCGACTACCTCTACGAGAACGTCAAGCCTCGTGCGGGCGTGGAGAAGTGGTTCGCGGACTCGCACGGCGTCGTGAAGTTCACCCTGTCCGGTCGCTCCTACTCGTGGGAGGTCATCGACACCGCGGGCAGGGTGCGCGATAAGGCCGGTCCTTACAACTGTCGCTAGCCAGTCCGGCTGTTGATCGGAGGCCGTCGTGTACATCGCAACCGCCAGACAAGCTCCGGCTTCGGGTGGCACCGGCAGGATCGCGGGAAACGTCCTCGCACTGGGCGCGGTGTCCCTGCTCACCGACGTCTCGTCCGAGATGGTCACCGCCATCCTGCCGCTGTACTTAGTGCTGGGGCTGGGGTTCTCCCCGCTGCAGTTCGGTGTGCTCGACGGCATCTACACCGGTGTGACAGCACTCGTCCGCGTTGCCGGCGGTCACGCTGCGGACCGCTGGCAACGGCGCAAGTTCGTCGCCGGACTCGGGTACGGGATCTCGGCGCTGGGCAAGCTCGGCCTGCTCGCCGCCGGGACCTCGGCCACCGCGATGGGGCTCGTGCTGGCCGGGGACCGGACCGGCAAGGGCTTGCGCACCGCGCCGAGGGACGCGCTGATCACGTTGAGCAGCGAGCCCTCGGCGCTCGGACGGGCCTTCGGTGTCCACCGGGCCATGGACACCGTCGGCGCGTTCCTCGGCCCACTGCTGGCGTTCTGTCTGCTGTGGACGCTGCCGGCCCGCTACGACGTGGTGTTCGTGGTGAGCTTCTGCTTCGCGGCAGTGGGTTTTCTCGTTCTCGTGCTGTTCGTGCGTGATCACCGGGACGTGCTGCCACGCGTCGCGGTGTCGCTGCGATCGGCGTTCGGGTTGTTGCGGTCCAGGCCGTTCCGGCGGGTCTGCCTGGTCGCGTGCGGGCTCGGGTTCCTGACGCTCGGCGACGGGTTCATCTACCTGTTGCTGCAGAAGAAGCTCAACGTCGAGGTCGCCTACATCGCACTGCTGCCCCTCGGTACGGCCGGCGTGTACCTGCTCGCCGCCGTGCCGCTCGGGTCACTGGCCGATCGCGTGGGCCGGTGGAAGATCTTCCTGGTCGGGCATCTCGCGCTGCTCGGCGCGTACGTGCTGCTCGCCGGTGTTTCCGGGATCTCTTTGCTGGTCGGGGTTCTGGTGCTGCACGGGCTGTTCTACGCGTGCACCGACGGCGTGCTGATGGCCGTCGCCGGGCCGATGATCCCCGACGAACTGCGCACGTCCGGCCTG
Organism: Lentzea pudingi; assembly: GCF_014646255.1. Taxonomy (GTDB): domain Bacteria; phylum Actinomycetota; class Actinomycetes; order Mycobacteriales; family Pseudonocardiaceae; genus Lentzea; species Lentzea pudingi. The sequence goes on along the minus strand of NZ_BMNC01000005.1, from coordinate 362,948 downwards.
GCCCTGCTGCAGACCGGGCAGGTGCTGGCCCGTGCTTGTTCCTCGGTTCTCTTCGGCGCTCTTTGGACGTGGTTCGCTTGGTGAGGATCCTGATCGTCGTTGCCGCCGTGATCGCGCTGGGTGCGGGCGCCACCGCCTACGCCCTGCGCGCTCCGGACGCTGTCTCGGTCGCGGTGGAGGCCGGTCCGGTCGAGTTGTCGTCCGGGCGGTTGATGTTCGTGGACGAGGTGAGCGGACGCGTCGCCTCGGTGCCGTTGGCTGATCCGTCCGGACCGCGGCGGGTGAGTTCGTTGTCCTGCAAGCGCTTCTTCGCCTCTGGCGGACAGGGGCTGTGCCTCGCGGACGCCTCCGGTCCGTTGCCCGGCGCCACCGCCGTGTTCGTCGATCGCGGGCTGGCCGAACGGCGGCGCGTGGAGGTCGACGGCGTGCCCAACCGCGCGAAGCTGTCGGCGGACGGGCGGATGGCGTCGTGGACGACGTTCGTCACCGGCGACTCGTACGCGCAGGCCGGCACGTTCTCCACCCGCACCGCGATCTTCGACCAGCAGACCGAGGCCTACGCCAGCAACATCGAGGGCACCAGCGTGTCAGGCATGAAGACGGTCAACGACATGAACTGGTGGGGCGTCACGTTCGCCCCGGACGACCGCACGTACTACGCGACCCTCAGCACCGGCGGGAAGACGTACCTCGTGCAGGGCGACGCGGTGGACGAGTCGGCGAAACCGTTGCGGGAGAACGCCGAATGCCCGTCGCTCTCACCGGACGGCAAGCGCGTGGCGTTCAAGAAGCGTGTCGCTGGAGATGGTGTGCGGCCGTGGCGGCAGCACGTGCTGGATCTGACCACGATGGTGGAGACACCCCTGGCCGAGACGCGTGGGATCGACGACCAGGTCGTGTGGCTCGACAACGACACCATCGCCTACGGCTTGCCGGGTGAGGGCATCTGGGCCGTGCGGGCGAACGGGGAGGGCGCGCCGCGGCAACTGGTGCCGCACGCGTCCTCCCCGTCCGTTGTTCTTGGCCAGGCCAAGGGTTAACGCTGTGCCCGGTTGATGGCGCTCACGATCGCGCGGAAGCTCGCGGCGACCGTGGACGAGTCGATGCCCACGCCCCACAACACGCGGTCGCCTACCGCGCATTCGACGTAGGCGGCCGCGCGGGCGTCGTCACCGGCGGACAGCGCGTGCTCGGCGTAGTCCAGCACCCGCACGTCGTAGCCGACTGAGGCGAGGGCGTCGACGAACGCGGCGATCGGCCCGTTGCCCGAGCCCGTGATCTCCTGCTGGTCGCCGTCGATCATCAGCGTCGCGGTGATCTCCTCGCGGCCGCTGCCGTCCGACGACGCGCGGTGCTTCAGCAGGTACAGCGGCACCCGGCCGTGCAGGTACTCCTCCGCGAAGGCGTCCCACATCTCCTTCGGGTTGATCTCGCCGCCCTGCGAGTCGGTGACCTCCTGGATCACCTTCGAGAACTCGATCTGCAGGCGCCGCGGCAGGTCCAGGTGGTGCTCCTGCTTCATCAGGTACGCCACACCGCCCTTGCCGGACTGCGAGTTGACCCGGATGACGGCCTCGTAGTTGCGGCCGACGTCCTTCGGGTCGATCGGCAGGTACGGGACCTCCCACTCGAAGTCGTCGACGTGCTGGCCCGCGTCCTTGGCGTCGGCCTCCAGGGCCTCGAAGCCCTTCTTGATCGCGTCCTGGTGGCTGCCGGAGAACGCGGTGAACACCAGGTCGCCGCCGTACGGGTGGCGCTCGGGGACCGGCAGCTGGTTGCAGTACTCGACCGTGCGGCGGACCTCGTCGATGTCGCTGAAGTCGATCTGCGGGTCGATGCCCTGGCTGAACATGTTCATGGCCAGCGTGACCAGGCAGACGTTGCCGGTGCGCTCACCGTTGCCGAACAGGCAGCCCTCGATGCGGTCCGCGCCCGCCAGGTAGCCCAGTTCCGCGGCCGCCACGCCGGTGCCCCGGTCGTTGTGCGGGTGCAGGCTCAGGATGATGGCCTCGCGGTTGGCGAGGTTGCGGGACATCCACTCGATGCTGTCCGCGTAGACGTTCGGGGTGGCCATCTCGACCGTGGCCGGCAGGTTGATGATCAGCGGCTTTTCGGGCGTGGGTGCGATGACTTCCTGGACCGCGTTGCAGACTTCCAGCGCGTAGCTCAGTTCGGTGCCCGTGTAGGACTCCGGGGAGTACTCGTAGCGGAAGTCGGTCTCCGGGTAGTGCTGTTCTTGCTGCTTCGCGAACTTCGCTGCGTCCACGGCGATCTTCTTGATGCCGTCGCGGTCGCTGCGGAACACCACGCGGCGCTGCAGGATCGACGTCGAGTTGTAGAAGTGGACGATCGCCTTATTCGCTCCGCGGAGGGACTCGAACGTCCTCGCGATCAGTTCCTCGCGGCACTGGGTCAGGACCTGGATCGTGACGTCGTCCGGGACGGCGCCGTCCTCGATGATCTCCCTGACGAAGTCGAAGTCGGTTTGGGACGCGGCAGGGAAACCTACCTCGATCTCCTTGAAGCCCATGCGGACCAGCAGGTCGAACATCTTGCGCTTGCGGGCCGGGGACATCGGGTCGATCAGGGCCTGGTTGCCGTCACGCAGGTCCACGGCGCACCAGAGAGGGGCGGTTTTTGTGGTTTTCGTCGGCCAGGTGCGGTCTGGGACGTCGACTACCTCTACCAGCTCGTGGAACGGGCGGTAGCGGTGGAACGGCATGCTGCTGCCCAGTTGGCGGTTCCACGATTGCTGGGTGTCTGGGGCGGGGCGGGAGGGCTTGCGGATTCGGCTGGTGCCTGAGGAGTAGGCGTCTGCCGAGTCGACGCTCGGAGTGGTGGTGAAGGCCTCGTCGGAGGTCATGTCGGGGGTGCTCCTGCGGGTCGTTTTACGGGAACGACCGGCGGCAACGCTGAAGCCCGCGACGGGGGGCCGGTCTGATCAGACCCCGTCACGGCAGCGAAGCAGGAGGGAACGCCACACGTCGGACAGAGTAGTCACATGGTGGGGGTTGATGGAACTTGACGACCGGATCGTGGGACAGGCGTGGCTGTCAGACCCTCTGAGTAGGTTGAGATGTAGGGGTCCTGAAGGCGGGGGGACGCCTGCGTCAGCGTGGTTCCGTTGCGGGCGGCCTGGTTGCGGTTGCGTGCTCCCCCTGGGGGCGCTGCCCCCAGACCCCCGGCAATCTGATCAGGGGGCCAGCGCTGCCCGTAGGTAGATGGCACGCCTGTTGCTTTGAGCGGCTGCCGGTTTCGTAGTTTGGTGGCGTCGGCGGTGGGGTCCCATCACGAGCCGAGCCAAGAGCGGGCCACACGTGAGGAGGGGTGTCAAGCGGACGAAAAGCGTGTCCGCTTGACACCCCTCCTCACGTGCAGCAAGAGCTATGGCGCGACTCGTGATGGGACCCCACCGCCCAGTGCGCTTGCTAAGGGCGAAAGACAAGGACTGGACTGCTCGCCTGCGGCATCGCTTGGTCTGGCTTCTCGTTCGCGCATGCGTTTGCGAAGCAGGTCAACTTGCAAGTTTTGGCCTGCTCGGATCTGGGAAAAGTTCACGTATGGCCAGATTACGTACTTCCAGTGGCCGCGGCACGGCTTCGCGCGTGATCAGCGGCATCGGTGTTGTCTTCGCCCTCATTGAGGTGCTGTTCATCTTGATGAACGTGTTGGGCGCGAACGCAGCGAACGCGTTCTACAGGTTCATCCAGTCCCTAGCCGAGCCTCTGGCGCTGTTCTTCCCCGGTCTCTTCCAGACGGGGAACTTCAACCTCGACGTCTTCCTCAACTACGGTCTCGCCGCCGTGTTCTGGCTGGTCGTGACTGGTTTGATTGCGCGTGCGGTGTCGCGCTACTGAGTAGTAGATTCCGGCGGTATGCGGACGCGTGTCGTTGGTCTTGCCGCCGGGGTCGTCAGTTGGGTCGGCCTTGCGCTGGCGGTGGTGCTCGTCGTTCACGTCGTGCTCACCGTCGGCGGGGCCAACCCCGGCAACGTCATCACCAGCACGGTCGCGGCTGTGGCGGAGCCGGTGGCGTTGGCGTTCAAGGACCTGTTCAGTCCCTCTGACGCCAAGTTGCGGGTGATCGTCAACTTCGGGTTGGCCGCGTTGTTCTGGCTTGGCGTTCGAGCGATCGTCCTTAAGCTTGTTAGGCGCCTGAACTAGGTTCGTCTCATGGCGCGCGACGACTTTTGCAACAGCTGTGGCACTCAGTACGCCGAGACGGCCGCGTACCCGCGTAGGTGCGGTGGCTGTGGGCACATGGTGTGGGCGAACCCCTCGCCTGTCGTGGTGTTGCTGGTGCCGGTGAAGGACGGGCCCCGGACCGGGTTGCTGACGGTTCGCCGGGCGATTCCGCCTGTGGGGGAGCTGGCGTTCGTCAGCGGCTTCATGGATCGCGGGGAGTCTTGGCAGCAGAGTGCTGTGCGGGAGCTTGAAGAAGAAGCGAACGTGCGGCTTGCGCCGGAGGACCTGCGGCCGTTGCACTTCGTGTCCACGCCGGACGGCGGGACCGTGTTGATGTTCGCCACGGCGCCTGCGATCAACGCTGAGGACATGCCGCCGTTCGTTCCGAACGACGAGGCGTCCGAGCGCACGATCATCTTCGACTGCGTGCCGCTGGCGTTTCCGCTGCACAACGAGGTCGCGACCAAGTACTTCTCAACTGAACTGTGACTCGCCCCAGGTGCCGGTGAAGACGGTGTCGCTGAGGGGGAGGCGTTTGCGTTCGCGCTGCTCGCGGGCTTGAAGGTCCTCGGGAAGGTCGGACAGCTCGCCTTGTCGTCCCAGTGCCATGGCCACCAGTGGGCGGGCGTTATCCGGCATCGCGAACGTCTTGTGGGCGGCTTCCTTGTCGAAGCCGCCCATCATGTGTGCGATCAGGCCCAGGTCTACGGCCTGGAGGGCGATGTTCTCCATTGCCAGGCCCAGGCCGAACTCCACGTTCGGGATGTCGCCTCGGTCGTCGGTGGTGACGACGCAGCCGATGAGCAGGACCGAGGCGCGGAAGGCCCAGGTCTTGTTGCCTCGGGTGAGGGTCTCGAAGATCGCGTCGAACGTCGTCGAGTTGCGGTGGCCCGTGATGAAGCGGGCCGGTTGGGTGTTGCCGTGGGACGGGGCCCAGCGGGCCGCCTCCAGCAGCGTGCGGAGTTCGTCGTCGGACACCGTTGCGTCAGCGTCGAAGGCTCGCGGGCTGCGGCGCTGGGAGATGAGTTCGTTCATCAGATCGCATACTGCCAAACGGCCAGGGAGTAGGCACCGAACCACGCGCTGAACAGCGTCGCCATGCCGAGGATCGTGAAGACGGTGGACGGGCGGCGGCGGGCCAGGACCAGGGCCAGGGGGAGCAGCAGGGTGAACGCCGGTAGCAGCAGGCGGGCCTTCGAGTTCATCAGGCCGTTCGAGCCGAGGTCCATGACGAGGACGCCGATGCCGTAGACGACCAGCGGCCACTCGAGGCGGCGCTGGAAGGCGTAGAAGACCAGGACGATCGCGAGCACCAGGAGCCAGACGGTGCCGGTTTCGAGGACCGAGCGCGGGTTGCCGAGGTGGCCCCAGGCGAACTCCCAGGTGGCCGCGCCGCCGTCGAACTTCGAGCCCCAGCCTCGTTGCTGCACGCCGAACCAGCCCATGAGGTCGCCGGTGCGGACGGCCACCCAGCCGAGGTAGCCCAGCAGGCCGAGCGGGGCGAGTGCGCCGCCTGCCCACGCCCGCCAGTCCCTCCTGTCGGCGAGCACCGCGACCAGTGCGGCCAGGCCGACGGCGACGATCAACGCCGCCGCGGTCGGGCGGACCAGGCCTGCCGCCGCGCAGCAGACGCCGGCCAGGATCCAGCGCCTCTTCACCACGCCGACCAGGGCCCAGGCGGCGAACGCGCAGAACGTGGCCTCGGAGTACGTCATCGACAGCACGACGGCCATCGGGGACGCGGCGAACAGCGTCACGAAGATCAGGCCCGCGCGGGTCGAGCCGTCGCGGACCACCCGGCCCAGCACGAACAGTCCGTACGCGCAGAAGATGCCGCTGATCAGGCTGACCGCGAAGGCCGCGCCGACCACGTCCACGCCCGGCAGGCCCTCGACCCAGCGGATCAGCGCGGGGTAGCCGGGGAAGAACGCGAGCGGGGTCTCGGCGGTGCGGCGGCCGAACGCGTCGTACGGGGGCGCCGGGACGCCGTTGTAACCGCCGGAGGCGATGCCGAGGAACCAGTCGCCGTCCCACGACTTCAGGTTGTCGACCGAGGTGTCGGTCTTGCCGGTGAGCCTGTTCTGGTACTCGACGACGAGCTGCAGCACGAACAGGCCGACCTGGCGGACGATCAGGTAGATGAGCGCCGGAGCGGTCCACAGCGCGGCCGGATGTCTGAGCGCCTCGGCCATCCGCGAGCGCGCACTGCTCTCATGCACGGCTGCTGGGGCCTCCACGACATCGGCACTGGACGACACCCGGACAGAGTAGTCACGCGCGTCACGGCTCCAGAGTCTCACCAGGTGGTCCGGGTAGGCTGCCTTCGACGTGGGGTTTTAGTCGCGCGAAGGAGGTCAGGTCGGTGGCGCTCGTCGTCCAGAAGTACGGCGGTTCATCGGTTGGGAGTGCCGAGCGGATCAAACGCGTGGCCGAGCGCATCGTCGCGACCAAGAAAGCGGGCAACGACGTAGTGGTCGTCGTGTCCGCCATGGGCGACACGACTGATGAGCTGCTCGACCTCGCCCGCCAGGTCTCGCCGGTGCCGCCCGCACGTGAGCTCGACATGCTGCTCACCTCGGGTGAGCGGATCTCGATGTCGCTGCTCGCGATGGCGATCAACTCGCTCGGTGCCGAAGCGCGCTCGTACACGGGCTCGCAGGCCGGCGTGATCACGACCTCGGCGCACGGCAAAGCCCGGATCATCGACGTGACTCCCAGCCGGATCCAGGACGCGATGTCCGAGGGGGCCATCGTGATCGTCGCGGGCTTCCAGGGCGTCTCGCAGGACTCCAAGGAGATCACCACGCTCGGCCGCGGCGGCAGCGACACCACCGCGGTGGCGCTCGCGGCGGCGACCAAGGCCGACGTGTGCGAGATCTACACCGACGTGGACGGCGTCTACACGGCCGACCCTCGCATCGTGCCGAACGCGAAGAAGCTCGACACGATCACCTACGAGGAAATGCTCGAGATGGCCGCGTGTGGCGCCAAGGTGCTGATGCTCCGCTGCGTGGAGTACGCCCGCCGCTACAACGTGCCCGTGCATGTCCGCTCTTCGTTCAGCAACAAGACCGGAACCATCGTGTCCGGTTCAGTGGAGGACCTTCCCGTGGAACAGGCGATGATCACCGGCGTCGCGCACGACCGGTCTGAAGCCAAGATCACCGTGACCGCAGTCCCCGACCACCCCGGCATCGCGGCCAAGATCTTCCGCGTCGTCGCGCAGTCGGAGCTCGACATCGACATGGTCGTGCAGAACGTGTCGCAGGCGGCGTCCGGCCGTACCGACATCACGTTCACGCTGGCCAAGGTCGACGGCCCGCGTGCGGTGGCGGCCCTGGAGAAGTCCCGTGGCGAGATCGGGTTCGACCAGGTCCTCTACGACGAGCACGTCGGCAAGGTGTCGCTGATCGGCGCGGGCATGCGCTCGCACCCCGGCGTCACGGCGACGTTCTGCGAGGCGCTGGCCACGGCCGGCGTCAACATCGACATCATCTCCACCTCGGAGATCCGCATCTCGGTCATCTGCCGCGACACCCAGCTCGACGACGCCGTCCGTGCCCTGCACGACGCGTTCGACCTGGGCACCGACGAAGAGGCCGTCGTTTACGCAGGGACTGGACGATGACCGCCCCCGTTCTCGCGCTCGTGGGCGCGACCGGTGCCGTGGGCACCGTGATGATCGACATCATCAACACCCGCTCGTCCGTGCCGTGGGGCGAGATCCGCCTGATCGCGTCGCCGCGCTCGGCCGGCAAGAAGATCAACGTGCGCGGCCAGGACGTCACCGTCGTCGCGCTGTCGCCCGAGGCGTTCGACGGCGTCGACATCGCGATGTTCGACGTGCCGGACGAGGTCAGCGCCGAGTGGGCGCCGATCGCCGTCGAGCGCGGCGCCGTCGCGATCGACAACTCCGGCGCGTTCCGGATGGACGCCGACGTGCCGCTGGTCGTGCCCGAGGTGAACGCGGACCAGATCAACGAGCGTCCGCGCGGGATCATCTCGAACCCGAACTGCACGACGCTGTCGATGATGGCGTCGCTGGGCGCCCTGCACCGCGAGTTCGAGCTCAAGGAACTCGTCGTGGCCTCCTACCAGGCCGCTTCCGGTGCCGGTCAGTCCGGCATCGACCGCCTGTACGCCGAGATCGCGGCGCTGGCGGGCAAGGAGGCCGGTGTGTCGGCGGGTGACGTGGCCGAGGCGCTCGCCGCCGCCGGCCTGTCCGCCGAGGACTCGCCGTTCCCCGCCCCGCTGGTGCTGAACGTGGTGCCGTGGGCCGGTTCGCTCAAGGACGGCGGCTGGTCGTCCGAGGAGCTCAAGGTCCGCAACGAGGCCCGCAAGATCCTCGGCATCCCGGACCTGAAGGTCTCCGCGACCTGCGTCCGCGTCCCGGTCGTCACGACCCACTCGCTGTCCGTCCACGCGACGTTCGCCCGCGAGATCACGGTCGAGGCCGCGCACAAGATCTTCGAGTCGCAGCCGACGATCGTGCTGGTCGACGACCCGGCCGCGCAGAAGTTCCCGACGCCCGCGGACACCGTGGGCGAGGACCCGACGTACGTGGGCCGCGTGCGCCAGGCGCTGGACTTCCCGAACACGCTGGACTTCTTCGTGTGCGGTGACAACCTGCGCAAGGGTGCCGCGCTCAACACCTACGAGGTCGCGGAAGAGCTCGCGAAGCGCCTCTAGATGATCGACTCTCGCGTCGCCGCCGGGCCCGGTAGGGTTCGGCGGCGATGGGGGACATCGAGTGGGTGAGGCCGCCGCGACTGGCAGAAGTCGTGGCCGCCTATCAGGGTTTCGCTTTCGGCGCGGGTGTCCGGACAGGACTCGTCGACCAGTTGGTCGCGTGTTCGGCGGAAGATCCGGTTGCCGCTTTGGCTGCGTGGGCTTCGAAGCCCGGTGTACAGCCTGATCTGGTGTCCCGGCAGGGTGCCCGTGACCTGGCCAGGAGCTCTCCGCACGGCGAGGTGAGGTCGCAGGGGCCCGGCGCGTTGATCTGGGCACTGCCCGCCGCCGTCCAGCGGCTCGACGAGGACCGGATCCGCGAACTCGTCGCGGTGACCCACGGGCCCGACTCGCCCGCGTGCGACGCCGTGATCATGCTGGCCACGCACCTCTTCAGCCCTTCCGAGCTGGACCCGCCCGAGGCCGACCCGTTCACCGCCGCGGGGGCGCTGGCGCAGGCCGTTCGAGGTGGGGGCCGCGGGGTCGCGCGGGCCGTCGCCGGTGCGCTGGAGGGCGGGCCCGAGCACGACGTCCGGCTCGTGGCCGAAGAGCTGTACCGGAGGTCGTGGTGAGCCCGTTGACGCCGATGGAACAGCTCCTGCACGACCACGAGGGCGACGTGGAGGGCTTCGGCCGCCACGCCGCCCACGGTGAGCTGCTCATCCCCGGCGAAGTCCTGATGACCGAGGCCGATGTTCTCGTGGCCTACACCGACGAGTCACGGCTGCCGGCGGGCGTCGAGCAGTGGATCCGCGTCCCGTTGCACACCGTCCTGAGCAGGCTGGTCTCGTCGAAGCCGCGGCTGCACGTCAACCCCGGCCTGCCGTTCGAGGCCGAGTTCGACTTCGCCGAGCTGGCCGGCGCCGCCGCGGAGCACATGCGGAACTGCGGGTGCGGCGAGCGGCCGTCCGCCACGCGCGAAGCCAGCAGGTGGGCCGACGCCGCCGGCCACCGGTTCTTCGTGGTGCCGCACAAGGACTCGCGGCTGCGCGGCTGCCTCATCGGCGGCGCGATCGGGGACGCGCTCGGCGCGAACACCGAGAACCTGCCGATGGAGGTCGTCTACGAACGCCACGGCCCGGACGGCATCACCGACCTGCCCGAGAAGCCGGACATCACCGACGACACCCAGATGACCCTGTTCACGTTCGAGGCGATCATCAGGTCGCACGTGCGGGAACGGATCACCGGCGAACGCGAGCTCACCACCGTCACGCAGAACGCGTACCAGCGCTGGCTGCACACGCAGAAAACGCCGTGGGACAAGGCACGCGGCGTTCACTCCACTGTGGACGAACCCGATGGCTGGCTCGTGTCACACCGGGACCTGTTCCGGATGCGGGCGCCCGGCCTCACGTGCACGAGCGCGTTGCAGGAGTACGCACGCACCGGCGAGCAGGCCACGATCACCAAGCCCGTCAACAACTCCAAGGGCTGCGGCGGCGCCATGCGGGTCGCGCCGGTCGCCCTCGCGGACGACGACCCGGCCGTGGTGTTCGCGCTCGCGGCGGACAACGCGGCGCTGACGCACGGCCACCCGAGCGGCTACCTGTCGGCGGGCGTGTTCGCCGTGCTGGTGCACCAGCTGTTGCGCGGCAAGGACTTGCTGGACGCCTTGGACGTCGCGGTGGACTTGGTGGTCCGGCGCGAAGGCCACGAAGAGGTCGTCGCGGGCATCGAGCACGCTCTCGAACTCGCCGCGCTGGGCAACCCGGGCGTAGACCGTGTTGAAGAGCTCGGCCGTGGTGGCGTCGGTGACACGGCGCTGGCCATCGCGTTGTACTCGGTGCTCGCCACCGACGACCCGAACGAGGCGCTGCTGCTCTCGGTCAACCACGGCGGCGACAACGACTCGACGGCGTCCATGGCCGGCAACCTCGCCGGAGCGTTGCACGGCGTCGAGAAGATCCGCCCGGACTGGGTCGAGCGCGTCCAGTTCCGGCCCGTCATCGACCGCATGGTCGCGGACTGGGACCTGGAGAAGAGCGACGCCGCGCCGGTGGGACAGGAGTGGTTCGTCCGGTATCCGCCGACCTAGGGTGAGGCGCATGGCGGAGAGCGACGATCAGTACGACGCGTTGGGCGCGATCTACGAGCGCGCCAAGCACATCCCGACCGGCCTGGCCGAGCGCGCGACGCTCCTGTCCGCGGTCGGTGACCTGCTGGGCCGTTCGGTGCTCGACGTGGCCTGTGGCACGGGCTTCTACGCCCGGCTCTTCCACGACCTGGGCGCGACCCGCGTGGCCGGCGTCGACTCGGCCGGCGAGATGATCGGCTACGCGCGTCACGTCGAGCGACGCGAACAGCGCGGCATCACCTACGAGCAGCACGACGCGACGGCGTTGCCCGTGCTCGGCGAGTTCGACGTCGTGACGGCCGTGTGGCTGCTCGGCTACGCGGACGACGAGGCCGCGCTCGACACCATGATCGGCAACCTGAAGGCCAACCTCGCGCCCGGCGGCCGGCTCGTCGTGCTGGTGCCGAACCCGGACGCCGACTGGGACCTCCTCGCGCAGTACGGCCGCTACGGCTACGAGATCACCCGCACCGGCCCGATGAACGTGAAGCAGCCGGTCACGGTGCAGGTGCTGGGCGATCCACCGTTCGAGTTCGACTCCTTCTACTGGGAGCGCGGCGTGTTCGACGCGGCGCTGAGCCGGGCCGGTCTCGCCGACGTCACCCGGCAGCCCGCCGTGACGCCGGACGACGACCGCGGCGAGGAGTTCTGGGGGCCGCTGCGGCAGTCCCCGAGCTTCGGCGTCTTCACGGCCGTGCGGGGTGACGCGTGATCGTTCTCGCGGTGGACCTCGGCACGACGGCGACCAAGGTCGTCGCGGTCGACGCCCAGGCTCGGGTCGTCGCCTCGACCGAGCGCACCTATCCCATGCACACCAGCGGTCTCGAAGCCACGCACGACCCGTGGCAGGTGCTCGACGCCGCGTTCGACGCGTTGCGCGAGCTGGCTTCCGACGACGTGCGCGCGATCTCGTTGACCGGCGCCATGCACTCGATCATGGGTCTGGACGCGGCGCTGAGCCCGGTCACCGCCGCCCTGAGCTGGGCCGACAACCGCGCGGTCGAGCAGACCGAACGCCTGCGGGGCACCGCCGAGGGACGTGAGCTGCACCAGCAGACCGGCGCGCCGATCCACTCGTTCACGCCGCTGATGAAGCTCGCGTGGTTCCACGAGAACGGCGTCCGCGCCGCGAAGTGGTGCGAGATCAAGGACTTCGTGCACCTGCACCTGACGGGCGTGCTGGTCAACGAGCACTCGTCCGGTTCGGGCACGGGCCTGATGAACATCCACACCCTGCAGTGGCACGAGCCGTCGCTGGAGTTCGCCGGCGTCACCGCGGACCAGCTCCCGCCGTTGGTCGAACCCACCCACTCGACGCCTCTCACCGCCCTGATACCCGGACTGCGGCCCGGCATCCCCGTGATCGTCGGCGGTGGCGACGGACCGTTGGGCAACCTCGGCGTCGGCGCCGCTACCCCCGGCGCGGGCGCGGTCTCGCTCGGCACCTCGGGCGCACTCCGCGTGGCCCAGCAGGGGCCCGGGGTCGACGCCGAGGGCCGCACGTTCAGCTACGCGATCGGCGAGGGCCTGTGGGTGCGCGGCGGCGCGATCAGCAACGGCGGTGTGGTCGCGCAATGGGCCGCGGAGATGTTCAAGGTCCCGGTCGGTGAGCTGCTGACGCAGGCCGCCGACGTCGACTCCGACGGGCTCGTCGCGCTGCCGTACCTGCTGGGCGAACGGGCACCGTGGTGGGATCCGACCGCGCACGCCGCGTTGCTCGGCCTCCGGCGCGAACACACTCCTCCGCAGATCACCAAGGCACTGGTCGAGGGTGTGTGCCAGCAGTTGGCGCTCGTGCTGGACGCGGTGCCGAACGTCGAGTCGTTGCGGATCACCGGCGGTGCGTTCCGCGCACCGATCTGGGCCCAGACGCTGGCGAACACACTCGGCATGCCGTTGCACCTCACCGAGGACACCGGTGGCTCGGCCGTGGGCGCGGCGCTGCTGGCGTGGCGGGCGCTGGGCGAGATCGAGTCGCTGACCGTCGACCTCGTGCAGCCGATCCAGACGATCACACCCGACGAGGGGTTGGTCGAGAGGTACGCGAACGCACGGCCGTTCGTCGTGAAGGCCTACAAGGCGCTGGAAGACCTGTACGGCGAATCACATCGTTAGCAAAGAAAACCTTTTGCCATCCGGGCGAGGATGACGAGGTGGACCTCGCCCCCTTCAAACACGTTCTGCTGCTGCCCAGAGTGCGGCCCCTGGCGCTGTTGATGTTCTTCGCGAGGATGCCTCCGGCGGCGACCGGCGTGATCCTGACGCTGCACGTCGCGGTCACGCTGGACAGGGGTTACGGCGCGGCGGGGCTGGTCGGGGCGGCGGGCACGATCGGCATGGGGCTCGGCGCCCCGCTGATGGGCAGGCTGATCGACGCCCGCGGCCTGCGGTCGATGCTGGCCGTGAGCGTGACGGCCTCGGCGGCGTTCTGGCTCGCGGCGCCGTTGATGGGCTACTGGACGTTGCTGGTGACGTCGTTCGGCGTCGGCCTGCTGGGCGTGCCGATGATGTCGATCGGACGGCAGGTCATCACCGCGCTCGTGCCCGAGAGCCAGCGGCGGGTCGCGCTGTCGGTCGACTCGATCTCGGTCGAGCTGTCGTTCATGGGCGGGCCGGCGCTCGGCGTGCTCGTCGCGACGAAGTTCTCCACCAACGCCGCCCTGCTGTTCATCGGCGTCTCGATCCTGGTCGCCGGAGTGCTCCTGTACTGGGCGAACCCGCCGATGGTGCACGAGGACGAGGTCGTCGACGGACCGCAGCCCCGGCTGTTCGAGTGGATGCGCGGACGGATCGTCGGCGTGCTGGTCGTGTGCGTCGGGGCGACGGTGTGCCTCGCGGGCATGGAGGTCTCGGCGATCGCGTCGCTCGAGCACATCGGCAAGCAGAGCTGGCTCGGCGCGGTGTTCTTCGCGATGTGCGCGGCGTCGATCGTGGGCGGCCTGGTCTACGGCGGCGTGAAACGGGTGCCGAGCGTGCTGGTGCTGCTGGTCCTCATGGCCGCGTTGGAGATTCCGGTCGGTCTGGGCGATGGCAACGTGCTGCTGCTGTGCCTGCTCCTCGTGCCGATGAACCTCATGTGCGCGCCGTTGATCGCGGCGTCCGGTGAACACATCAGCAGGCTCGCGCCACCCACCGCCCGTGGCCTGGCGCTCGGCTTGCAGGGGTCAGCATTCACCGTGGGCCACGCGATCGGCGCTCCCGTCGCGGGCGTGGCGATCGACAACGGCGGTGCGTCGTTCGGGTTCGCGATCGTCGGCGTGATCGGGCTGCTGGTCGCGGGCGTCGCCTGGCTGCTCGCCCGGCAGAGCAAACCTGTTGCCACCAAGGTGACGATGTCCTCGTGAACCTCGCCCCGTTCAAGTCGGTCCTGGCGCTGCCGGGGGTCCGTCCCCTGATGCTGCTGATGCTCTTCGCCAGGATCCCTCCGACGGCGGCGGGCGTCACGGTGACGCTGCACGTCGTCACCACGCTCGACAAGGGTTACGCGGCGGCCGGCACGGTGGGCTTCGCGACCATGGTCGGCCTCGGCCTCGGCTCGCCGCTGATGGGCAAGCTCGTCGACACCAAGGGCCTGCGGTTCGTGCTGGCGCTGAGCCTGCTCGAAGGCGCGTTCTGGGTCACGGCGCCGCTGATGGACTACTACGTGCTGCTCGTGCTCGCGTTCGCCAACGGGCTCGTCGCGGTGCCGGTGATGTCGATCGGGCGGCAGGCGCTCACCGCGATCGTGCCCGAACCCCAGCGCAGGCCCGCGTTCTCACTGGACTCGATCTCGGTCGAGCTGTCGTTCATGGTCGGGCCGGCGGCGGGCGTGCTGATCGCGACGAAGTTCTCGACCGGCACGGCGCTGGTCGTGATCGGTCTGTCGATCCTGACCGCGAGCGCGGTGCTGTTCCTCGTGAACCCGGTGCTGCTGCACGAGGACGACGTGGCCGAGGGGCCGCCGCCCGGGTTGAAGGAGTGGCTGCGCGGGCCGATGATCGCCGCGTTGATCATCCCGTTCGGCGCCACGATGGTGTTGTCGGGCATGGAGATCTCGGCCATCGCGTCGCTCGAACGCACCGGCCAGCAGAGCTGGCTCGGCCTGATCTTCTTCGTGATGTGCGCGGCCTCGGCGTTGGGAGGGCTCTTCTACGGGAGTCTGCGCCGCGTGCCGACCGGCGTGTTCCTGCTGGCGTGCATGGCGTTGCTGGAGATACCGGTCGGCCTCGGTGACGGCCACGTGTGGCTGCTGGCGCTGGCTCTCATCCCGATGAACCTCGCCTGCGCGCCCACGATCACGGCGTCGTCCGAGCTGATCGCCAAGAGCGCGCCACCCACCGCACGCGGACTGGCGCTGGGCCTGCAGGGCTCCGCGTTCACGTTCGGCGTCGCCGCGGGCCAGCCGCTCGCGGGAGTCGCCGTGGACCACAGCGGACCCCCGCTCGGCTTCGTCGTCGCCGGAGTCGCCGGACTGCTCGTCGCCGGCGTCGGCTGGGTGCTGTCGCGGCAGCGTCAGGCGGTCTCCGCGACGTCCTGAGAGGAGTTGGCCAGCGCGAACCCGGTCCGCAGCGCGCCGACGGCCTCGGACACGGCCTCGCGGAAGATCCCGCCGATGCCGAGCACGTTCGCGAAGCCGTGGAACAGGCCCTCGTGCCTGCGCAGCACGACCGGCACGCCCTCGGCCGCCAGCCGTTCCGCGAAGGCCTCGCCCTCGTCGCGCAGCGGGTCGTAGCCCGCCGTCGCGATGTAGGTCGGCGGCAGGTTCGACAGGTCCTCGGCGAGCATGATCGACAGCCGCGGGTCGTGCCGGTCCTTGCCGCCCTCGGTGTACTGGTCGAGGAACCAGTCCATCTTCTCGTCGGTCAGGAAGAACCCGTTGGCGAAGATCTCCCGCGACCGGCGGCGTACCGACGCGTCCACGCCGGGGTAGAAGAGCAGCAGGAACGCGAGGTCGACCTCGGCCGAGTGCGCGGTCACCGCGGCCAGGTTGCCGCCCGCGCTGTCCCCGCCGAGCGCGATCCGCTTCGGGTCGATGCCCAGGTCCTCGGCCTTCGCCACGGCGTAGCGCAGCACCTCGGCGGCGTCGTCGGCCGCGGCGGGGAACCGTGCCTCCGGGGCGAGCCGGTAGTCGGCCGCCAGCACCCGCACACCGGCCTCCCTGGCGAGGAACCGGCACAGGTTGTCGTGGCTGTCGAGACTGCCGGTCACCCAGCCGCCGCCGTGGTAGAAGATCAACAACGGGGAGCCGGTCGGCAGCAGCCGCGGTACGTAGAGCCGGCCCGCGAACTCGCCGATCGTGAGGTCCCGCGCACCCACTCCGGTGATCTTCGGGCCGGAGACGAGCTTCGAACTCAACTCCAGGTCTAGCCGGCTCTCGGAAGCTGACCTCGTGCGCCAGTCCGTGCCCGACAGCTGCTGGAGCCTGAGCAGCAGCTGGGCTTCCGGGTGCAGGTACTGGCCGTCCAGGTAGATCGGCGCACCGGCGATGAGCCGGCGCACCGGGCCGGGGAGACCGAACGCGAAGCGCAGAGCACCGGCCAGGACGCCGGCCTGGAAGTTCGACATGTGTTTCAGGTTACTCACGAGTAGCCCTGGATCTCCAGTTATCTGGAGGTGGAAGGATCGACGTCATGACGGTGACGGTGGTGGGCATCGGGGGCTCGATCAGGTCCGACTCGCAGTCCGAAAGGGCGTTGCGGGTCGCACTGGAGGGTGCTCGCGAGCTCGGTGCGGAGACGATCCAGTACAGCGGCCCTGACCTGGTGCTCCCGTTCTACGACCCGTCGGTGCCCGAGCGCACGGACATCGCCCTGCGCATGGTCGAGGACCTGCGCCGGTGCGACGGCGTGATCGTCGTGTCGCCCGGCTACCACGGCACCGTGTCCGGCCTGGTCAAGAACGCCCTCGACTACATCGAAGACCTGCGCGACGACGAACGCCCGTACCTCGACGGCCGCGCGGTCGGCACCATCACCGCCGCCTACGGCTGGCAGGCCGCCGTGAACACGCTCTCGGCCGTCCGCTCGATCGTGCACGCCCTGCGCGGCTGGCCGACCCCGCTCGGCGCCGCGATCAACTCCGCCCAGGTCAAGTTCGACGGCGACGGCGCCTGCTCGGACGCCGACGTGGACCGGAACCTGCGGGTCATCGGCCGCCAGGTCGCCGAGTTCGCGCTGCGTCGCCCCCTCTCCGACGTGAACTGAGTCACGATCGGGCATTTAAGTCGTGCACGATGCGTTCTCCCTCAGTGAAAGGCTTTGAAGTAACTGACTCAAGGGAGAGCGGAATGGAAGCGCTGTACACGGCTGAGGCGACTGCTTACGGAGAAGGCCGCAACGGCGAGGTGCGTTCATCCGATGGTGTGATCGACGAGGTCCTGTCGGTCCCCAAGGAGATGGGCGGCCCCGGTGGCGACGCGACCAACCCGGAGCAGCTCTTCGCAGCCGGGTACTCGGCGTGCTTCAACTCCGCCATCGCAGCAGTCGCGCGCGCCGGGAAGATTCAGGTCGCTTCTTCTGAGGTAACCGCCAAGGTGGGCATCGGATCCAACGGCGCCGGGGGCTTCCAGCTCGCCGTCGAACTCGCGGTGAAGATCCCCGGACTCGACCAGGCGGTCGCGGAGAAGCTCGTCGAGCAGGCCCACCAGGTCTGCCCGTACTCCAACGCGACGCGCGGCAACATCGAGGTGGCACTCACCGTCACCGTCTGAGGAGGCACGTCTCACATGGCCAAGAACCCGATCACCAGCCCTCTCGCTGATGCCGACCGCGACGCCGTCGGCGCCATCCTGCAGGCAACGCTGGTCGACCTCGTCGACCTCTCCCTGATCGGGAAGCAGGCGCACTGGAACGTGATCGGCAAGAACTTCCGCAGCGTCCACCTCCAGCTGGACGAACTGGTCGTGCTGGCCCGCAACGCCGCCGACCAGGTCGCCGAACGCGCAGCGGCTCTCGGTGTCACACCGGACGGCACGGCGAAGACCATCGCCGCGTCGTCCGGCGTGCAGGAGATCGAGACCGGCTGGCTGAAGGAGGAGCAGGTGGTCACGTCGATCACGTCGTCACTGGGTTCGTTGATCGCCCGCATGCGCACGCGCATCGAGGAGACCGACAAGCACGACCTCGTCAGCCAGGACCTGCTGATCGGCATCACGCAGGAACTGGAGCAGGCGCACTGGATGTGGCAGGCCCAGTCGGCCTAGCCCGCCAGCTCTATACAAGCCGACGGACGGCCCGTTCCTCGATGGAACGGGCCTCGTCGACTTTCCGGGCCAGTTCCTCGTAGTCGCCACCTCGCGCGATCTCCGACCACAGCGCGCCCGACTCCCGGAACTCCCGCGCCCCCGGCAGCCCAGCCTCGTCGAGGAACTCGGCATAAAGCGGCCGCGTGGCTCCCGGCGCCGTGTACTCGACCTCCAGGCAGTCGTGCAGCCTCTTCTGCACGAACCCGTGGTCATCGGCCCAACGGTTGGCCCAGCCCTTCTTCCCCTTGTCCCGCAACTGCTCCGCGAGCTTCCGCATACCGGAGAACCCGAAGTTCACGTCGAAGTTGTTGCCCAGCACGGGCCCTGTCAGGTGCTCACACGTCATCCGCACGGCCCCCGCGACGTCCGGCTCACCCCGCCGCTCCCCGATGCTGATCATCTCGTGCTTGCCCAACCCCCAGCCCTCCATGAACTCGCCGAGCGGCTGAACCCGCGTCCCCCGGTCGTGGACGGTGACGACGTCACCGTCCACACCAAGAACCCCGACCGGATGCTTCTCCTTGCCCAGCAAGCAGATCACCGGCCCGTCAGCAGCCCTCAACCGCTGCTCGGCCTTGCGCGCGGACGACGTGGACGTGACCTCGTGCGAGATCCCGGCGTGCACGAGCGCGGTCTGGATGAACGGCGCCGGGTGATGCCGCGCGACGATCGTCATCGTGGGCGTGTGCCCCTCGTACTCGAACACGAAGTACATGAACCCGATGCCGCCGGCGAGCCCGGCCAACATCGCCTCGGACCACTCGTCGTCGAGCATCTCCCGCAACAACCAGGAGTCGTGCATCCGCCCCACAGGCCGCGCGTCCTTCAGAACGTGCCTGCGTGCGGTGCTGTACGACTCACCGGTGCGCTCCATCCGGGCGCGAACCAGGCGCTTGAACGACTTCTGCTCGGTCATGGCGTGCCTCTCACGGACGCGCTGGAGCCGTTCCCCACGCCGAGCTCAGCTCGTCCGGGCTGCGTGCGTGCACACGACTGACCGGCGCCGGGAGGACAGGAGTCCCCTTTGCCTCCGCGACGCCGGCCAGCGTGGGTGACCGATCAGGAGGTGAGGCGCTCGGCAGCGCCACCACCAGCCTACGTCGAAACGGCCGCTTTGTGGCCGTCGGTTCTGCCGCGAACCCGGCCGCGAACCCAGCCCTCGACCCGGCCGCGAACCCAGCCATCGGCTCTGCCGCGAACCCAAGCCGCTGGCTCTGCCGCGAACCCAAACCGTCGGCTCTGCCGCCCACCCGGCCGCGACTCTGTCGCCGACCCATCCCTCGGCTCTGTCGCCGACCCGGCCACCGACTCTGCCGCCGTCTCAACTGCCGACTTCAACTGCCACCGCCGGAAGCACACGCCGGAGCCGAATCTGTCGTGGCGGCCGATCCATGCCGCTCCCCGCGCGATTCCTCATGACGCAACGCGCAGGTCCCGGTTTTGGTTCCCGCTCTATCCACAGGCTATCGATTTCCAGCCAATCGCAGGTCAGCGCAGCAACCCTCTGTGGACAACTCGCGATCATGCTCTTGGCCACCGGGCACCCCGGCAGCCAAGAGCACGGCCTACTTCGAGAGGTAACGCCTTGCGAAGTCCACCTCGGCCGCCGTCTGCCGGAGCGTCTCGGCGACCACCAACGACCCGTGCCCCGCGTCGTACCGGTACATCTCGTAGGAGTGACCACGAGCCGCGAGCGCGTCGAGGTAGTTGTCGATCTGCCGGATCGGGCAGCGCGGGTCGTTCTCGCCCGCGAGGATCAGCACCGGCGCGGTGACCTGGTCGACGTACGTGAGCGGCGAGCACTCCCGGTACAGATCGGGCAGTTCCTCGGGGGAGCCGCCGAACAGCGCGCGGTCGAAGGCGCGCAGCGGTTCCATCTCGTCCTCGTACGCGGCGAGGTAGTCCGCGACCGGCACGCCCGCGACGCCGACGGCCCAGCGTTCCGGCTGCATGCCGAGGCCGAGCAGGGTCAGGTAGCCGCCCCACGAGGCGCCGTTCAGCACCGAGCGCGCGGGGTCGGTCAGGCCCGACTCGACCGCCCAGTCGTGCACGGCGGCGATGTCCTCTAGTTCGGTGATGCCCGGCCTGCCCTCGATGGCGTCGCGCCACTTCGAGCCGTAGCCGCTGGAACCGCGGTAGTTCACGTGCACGGTGGCGAAGCCGGCGTCGAGCCACACCGCGCGGTAGGCCGAGAAGCGGTCCTCGTCGGAGGAGTGCGGGCCGCCGTGGATCAGGAAGACCGTCGGGAACGGGCCGTCGCCGTCGGGCTTCGAGACCAGGGCGTGCACGTCGCCGACGAACACGTCCTCCAGCTTGAACGACGTCGCGGGCTTGGCGCCGGCGGGCTCGACCAGCACGCGCTCGGTGCCGTCGGTGGCCAGCGCGCGGATGACCGTCGAGCGCTCGGCGGACGACCACGAGTACTCGACCGTGCCGTCCGGGCGCACGCCCGCGGAGCCGACGACGCCGGGCGCGGTGTCCAGAGTGGACAGCTCGCCGGTCGTGAGGTCGTAGCGGTGCACGGTGTTGCGGGCGTGGTGGGTGTGCACGACCAGCAGCGCGGACGCGTCCGGGTACCAGTCGGCGGCGACCTCGCCCGGCAGGTCGAGGACGATCTCCTGCTCGGTGCCGGCGGCGACGTCCCAGATCAGCAGTTCCTCACGGCCGCGGCGCTCGTGCAGCACCAGCAGCCGCTGGTCGCCGCGGACCGGGCTGAACGAGATGGCGTCGAGGCCCTTGCCCTTGCCGTCCCACTTCTCGGCGACGGTCTCGCCGGTCTCCGCGTTCAACGCGCGCAGGGCCATGTGCCGGTTGTCGCCGTGCTCGGAGTGCGCGATCACGACGAGCGACTCGTCCTTGGCCAGCGCGGTGACGCCGGCGTCGTTGACGTGCTGGTAGAGCACCTCGCTCTTGCCGCCCCGCGTCAACCAGACCGTGGTGCCGTCGTCGGTCGACGCGGCCACGGCCGTGACGGTGCGGCCGATCTCCAGACCCGCCGGGTAGCCGGGCGTCACGTCGGCGACCGCGGGCTTGGCCTTGCTGCCATCTGCCTTGAAAGGCTCGCGCACCCAGACGCCGAACTCGTCGCCGTCGTGGTCGTCGAACCACCAGATCTCGGTGCCGTCCGGGTTCAGCGTGGCGTGCGACGTGCCGTTCGGGCGGTCGGTGACCTTGCGGTGCTCGTCCGTCGCGCGGTCCCAGGAGTAGATCTCCCACACGCCGCTCGCGTTGGAGACGTACAGGGTGCGGTCCGGTGCGTCGTCGGCCCAGCCGGGCAGGCTCATGCGGGGAGCGGTGAACCGCTCACGCCACCGGGTCTCGGCGGCAGGGTCCTCGAAGAGCTGTTCCGGAATGACGGGAGAAGGGTGCGTGGTCACGGTTCAACACTAGAGTCAGAGGCTGCTTCTAGGGGGGTCGCAGATGACACAACCACCACAGTGGGGTGCGCAACCGCACCAGCCGCCACCGGGTCACGGGCACCAGGCGCACCAGCCGCCGCCCGGCTACGGACACCAGCCACCACCGCAGCAGCACTGGCCCCAGCAAGGCCCGCCGCAACAGCACTGGCCCCAGCAACCGCAGTACCAGCATCAGCCACCCCAGCAGCAGCCCGGCTGGTTGCCGCCGAAGCCCTCGCAGCTCACCCTTCTCGCGGTCCTGAACTGGATCCTGGCCGTCGCCATGCTGGCGTTCGCGGCCTTCGTGATCGTGAGCTTCCTGGTGTCCGGCGGCACGTTGTTCGTCGGCATCCTGCTGGCCCTCGTCGTCGCGGGCTTCGGCGTGCTGAACGCCCTCGGCGCGATGTCGATCAACCACCCGCACTTCCCCAACACGACCGCCTCGCAGATGGCGGGCGTCTTCACGGGGCTCGTGCTGCTGGTGGCGCTCATCCGCTCGGCACGCCGTGGCGTCGCCGAGCTCCTGCCCTCACTGGGGTCGGCCGCACTGCTGGCGGTGTGCGTGCTCAGCCTCGTGCTGGCGACGCGTCCGGCCGTGAAGCAGTGGATTGTTGCAAAGCATCAGCAATCTTTGTCGCACGGTCACGTGCCGAGGAACCGACGCTGATTGATTGAACCGAATCAGAAGATCTAGGTGCGCGGTCCGGCGAGAGTTAACGTTGAGGCATGACCGAAACGATGGAGCGCCTCGCCGGGGCCGCGACGTTGGAGGAGGTCCAACGGATCGTCCGCACGACGGCCAGGTCCTCGCTGGTCGCGCACGGTGCGACGTTGGTGCTCCTCGACGGTGACCTCTGCTATTACGCGGACGAGGACTCGATGAGCCCGCTGTGGAAGGGGCAGAGGTTCCCGGCCGTGAACTGCATCAGCGGGTGGGCGATGATGAATCGTCAGACCGTGGCGATCAGGGACGTCCGCGTCGATTCGAGGATTCCTCAGGAAGCCTATCGGCCGACCTTTGTGCGGAGCCTGCTGATGGCTCCGATCCTGCGCCCGGAACCGCTCGGCGCCATCGGCTGCTACTGGGCCGTCCCGCACACCGCGACCCCGGCCGAGACCGAGGCGCTGGAGTCGCTGGCCCGCGTGGCCGGCGAGGCGCTGGAACGCTTCCCGGAGGGCCTGCCCGCGCGGGGCTTCATCAGCTGAGTCAGCTGATGTGCCGGAAGTGCCGCAGCGCCAACGGCTGCTGGAGGTACTCGTCCTCGTCCGGGAACGTCACCGGATCGGTGCGCCACCCTGGACCCGCGTAGTTCTCGAGCGCCTGCTCGTCCCGCCACCGGCTCACGTACCGCACGCGCAACGGGTCGTCGAGGTCGACGAGCACCTCGTGCCCTTCGAGTCCGTCGTAGATCGCCGGGAACCCCGCGACGAGGTCCCGCACCCGTGCGACGAACTCCTGCTCCCGCCCCGGCTTCACCAGGGCCTCGGACACCCGCGTCAGCATGCCCGCGAGCCTATTGCCGGCCGAGCTCCTCGTCGAAGATCCGGTCGACCTGCCGCGAGGCCCGGGACAGGGCCCTGACCGCGAAGAAGACGACAGCGAAACCGACGGCGACCGCGGCCGTCGCCCAAGCCGATGTGAGCATGTAAACGATCCCCAGGGACTGCAACACCACAATTGCCTTGGCCGCTACGACGATCCAAGACCTATGAGCAGGATTGGCGGCGGAGGCGGAGTCCATCACAAACATCTCCTGACATATTCAACGAGGGCTGAACCACTGCCTTCGTCGTTTGGATCAAGACAGCCGTTACGCAACGTGAGTTGAACCGTCAACCTTCACTCGTAAGGGTTAACGCTACGTGGTCGTTTCGTAAAGTTTGGTGCGGAACGATGGCGCTGTGTCATGCAAACACGGTCCCGTCTACGGCCGCGCGCGTCGAGTCGCGTCACACGATCGGGTGGCTTATCGGGAACCTTGATGTCCTTCTTCCGTGATCGGAAAGGACCTTCGACTCTGGAGTGGAGGGCCTTGCCGGGCAATGCCGGCAAACAAAAGCTGAGACGAATTCACGACTGAAACAACCCTCTCGTTTCACGGCGTGGGCTGCATCACACGCCTCCACGAAGGGCGTGCCGACGAGGAGTCCTGCTCGCCGCGATGTCGACGCGGTGGCGGACTGGGGGCTCCGTCAACGAGCGACGGGCGTGAGCGGCTCGACCGCGAAAGCCCGGAAAAACAAATCAGCCCCCATCCGCATTTCTGCGAACAGGAGCTGATTTGTTTTATTCAGTCGGGGTGACAGGATTTGAACCTGCGACCTCTTCGTCCCGAACGAAGCGCGCTACCAAGCTGCGCCACACCCCGGCTGGGAACATGTAGAACTCTACATCATGTCCGCCCCAGCTCCGAATCGGACCCCCTCATTCTGCCCCTGACCAGGCGTAACGGGCCGGGGAACCAGGGTCAGCAGGGATGCCTCCGGAGGGCAGCAGAAGCGCACCGGTGCGTACGGCGAAGTGCCCATACCGGCGGACACGTTCATCCACATGTGCGAACCCCAGCGGGAAACTCCGCGGGCTCGGCCCCGGTCCAATTCGCAGTTCGTCACCACGGCGCCGTAGAACGGGATGCGCAGCTGACCGCCGTGGGTGTGGCCGGCCATCACGAAGTCGTAGCCGTCGGCCGCGAAAGGGTCGAGGACGCGCGGTTCGGGGGAGTGCGTCACGCCCAGCCTCAGAGCGGCTGACGGGTCCGGAGTGCCCGCGATGTCGGCGTAGCGGTCGCGCTTCAGGTGCGGGTCGTCGAGGCCCGCGCAGAAGATGGCCTGGCCGTTCACCATGATGGTCTTGCGCAGGTGCGTGAGGTCTTCCCAGCCGCGTTCGATCATGCCGGCGCGCAGGTCGCGCCACGGGAGCGTCACGCCGTGGATGCGCTTGGTCTTGGAGGACGGCAGCAGGTAGCGCACCGGGTTCTTGAGCCTGGGTGCGTAGTAGTCGTTGCTGCCGAACACGAAGACGCCCGGCTTGTCGAGCAACGGGCCGAGCGCGCGCAACGTGCCGGGGACGGCGTCCTTGTGCGCGAGGTTGTCGCCTGTGTTGACCACGAAGTCCGGGTTCAGGTCGGCCAGGGCAGCCACCCAGCGCTGCTTCGACACCTGGTTCGGCGTCATGTGCAGGTCTGAGATGTGCAGCACCCGGATCGGCTTGGCTCCGGGGGACAGGACCGGCACCGTCGCGGTGCGCAGGGTCCAGTGCCTTCTCTCGATTCCCGCCGCGTACGCGACGGTCGCGGCGCCGAGAGCGGTCGTGGCGAGGAGGGCGCGGCCCAGCTTGTTCACGCGTCAAGGGTACGGAAGGGCGTTAACTCGATCGGCGCGGCATCCGGCGGGCGGTACCGTTCTGCGCCATGGCGGACTTGAAGACGCGACTGAAGAACGACCTGACTGTCGCGATGAAGGCACGGGAGACCGTCACGGCCGGTGCGCTGCGGATGGCGCTCACGGCCGTCACGAACGAGGAGGTCTCGGGCAAGCAGGCCCGCGAGCTCACCGACGACGAGGTCGTGAAGGTCCTCTCGCGCGAGGCGAAGAAGCGCAAGGAGGCCGCGGAGGCCTTCGACGGTGCCGGGCGGGCCGAGAAGGCCGACCTGGAGCGCCAGGAGCTCGCCGTGCTGGAGGTCTACCTGCCCAAGCAGCTCGACGACGCGGAGCTCGGGACCATCGTGGACAAGGCGTTCGACGCCGTCGCCGCGCAGCTCGGCGAGGCGCCGGGGCAGAAGCAGATGGGCCAGGTCATGAAGGCCGTCAACGCCGAGGTCGCCGGGCGCGCCGAGGGTGGCCGGGTGGCCGTCGCGGTGAAGGCCAAGCTGGCCGGCTGAAAGAAGTCGTGGC
>NZ_BMNC01000005.1:0-337401 GCF_014646255.1 Lentzea pudingi | reverse complement strand
ACCGCTGCGCCACCCCGGCTCAGAACGCCTTGTCGACCACGTCCGCGAACTCGCCCATCGACCCGAACTCCAGGTCGTAGCCGTAGTCGCCGGACGGCTCCGGCGTCGCGCCCCAGCCCGGCCGGTCGTGCCGCCGGTTGATCCACACGGACCGCAGGCCCTCGCGCTTGGCCGGCACGTGGTCGTGGAACAGGCTCTGCGCCACGTGCAGCAGCTCCGAACGCTCCACGCCCAGCGAATCCAGCTCACGGTCCAGCGCGCGGAAGTGGTTCTCGGCGGGCTTGTACGCGCCGACGTCCTGCGCGGTGACGATCGCCGCGAAGTCCCCCCGCAGCCGCAGGTTGCTGGCCGCGAACCCGTCGCGGTGCACGTTGGACAAGATGATCAACTTGTAGCGGGAAGCCAGGCGCGCCAACGCGTCCGCCGAGTCGGGAAACGCGGGCCAGTCCCCGACGGACGAACCCAGCCGCCGCGCCCACTCGTCGCTCACCTCGCGGCCCAAGCTCTCACCCGTGCGCCGGAACGCCTCCGCGAGCACGTCCGGGTACAACCGGAACGGCTCCTCCGCCGCCACGGCCGCCTCCTCCTTGCTGTACGCCAGCAGCAGTTCCTCGTTCGAGAGGTCGAGGCCCTGTTCGCGAGCCCACGGCGAGAACACGGCGGTGATGCCGGTCTCCCAGTCGATGAGCGTGCCGTAGCAGTCGAAGCTGAGCGCCTTGAACGTCGTCAGGTCCATGACCCAAACTGTAGTACAGTTCAACTGTAGGGCAACTGGGTAAACTGGCCCCATGTCAGCCCTCGACGGCCTCGAAGTGCGCCGCACCACCACGGCCCAGCAGCTCGCCGACGGCCTGTCCGAACGGATCATGGCGGGCGCCTTCGGCCCTGGTGACAGGCTCAGGGAGAGCGCGATCGCGGCCGAGCTGGGCGTCGCGCGCAACACCATCCGCGAGGCCGTCCGGATCCTCGAGCTGACCGGCCTGGTGCGCTACGAGGTCAACCGCGGCGCCGTCGTCATCGCGCCCACGCGGGAGAAGATCGAGGCCCTCTACACGGCCCGCGAACGCCTGGAGACCGCCGCGCTCGCCCGCACCCCGCGTCCGGAGCAGCTCGAAGCGATCACCAACGCGTTCGACGCGCTCGTCGAGGCCGCCGAGAACGACGGGAGCCAGATCGTCGACCGCGACCTCGCGTTCCACCAGGCGATCGTCGCGCTGCTCGACAGCACCAGGCTGGACGAGTTCTTCGCCGGGCTGACCAAGGAACTGCGCTTCTACCTCACGGTGCTCTCGAAGCAGGAGACGCCGGACGAGGTGATCGCCGAGCACCGCGCCATCCTCGACGCCCTCCGCCTCGGCGACCGCGACACGGCGGTCGCCGAGATCCGCGCTCACGTCGACGTGAGCGTGAAGCGCCTCAACGCGATGCTGGGCTAGCGGTTCGGCTCGGTCGGCAGCGTGACCGGTGGCGGCTGGTTACCGGGGTTGCCGGGGTTCGGCGGCGGCTGGGCCGGCGGTTCCGAGGCCACCGGCGGCGGCACGTACCCCGAGCTCACCGACAGCGTGATCACCGTGCCGCGCAACGCGTTGCCGCGCGGCGACTGGCTGACGACCGTCCCCTTCGGCTGCTCCGAGTTCACCGACTGCTGGCTCACCTTGTAGCCGGCCTGGTCCAGGATCCGCGTGGCGTCGTTGATCTGCTTGCCCACCACGTCCGGCACCTGGATCTCGCGGCCGCCCTTGAGGTAGCGCTGTTCCACCTGCGGCAGCGGGGACGCGGGCGCGGCGCCGTGCACCTTCGTCATCGTCTCGAACCACGTCTTGGCCGGGATCGTGCCGCCGAAGATGTTGCCGCTGCCGCACAGCCGGGGCTGGGCGCCGAGGCAGATCGGACGGGGCGAGGTGCCGTCGTTGAACGTCTGCACGGCGCCCGCGAAGTCCGGGGTCGCGCCGATGAACGCCGCCGACTTGTACTCCTCGGTGGTGCCCGTCTTGGCGATCATCGGACGGGTCCACTTGGCGTTGCGGGCGGCCTGGGCCGCGGTGCCGTTGCCGACGTCGTCCTTGCTCATGCCGACCGCCAGGCCGTTCGCGAGTCCCTCGGCGACGACCTGCTCGCACGGCGCCTCGTTGACGGGGACGGACTTGCCGTTGCGGTCCAGCACCTTCGCGATCGGCGTGGGCGGGCACCACCTGCCGCCGCTCACGATGGTCGCCGCCACGTTCGCGAGCTCCAAAGTGGACACCGGGGCCGGGGAGAGCGTGAACGACGCGTTGCCGCCGTTCTGCTTGTAGAACTCCGTCTGCGAGATGCGGTTCTGCTTGTCCTTGGCCTTCGGGTCCGGCCTCGTGCCCTGCAGGTTCGTCGCCATCGTCTCGCGCATGCCCAGGCGCGAGGCCATGTCCACGACCGCGTCCATGCCGGTCTGCTCCTCGAGGATCACGAAGCCGGTGTTCGGCGACGTGGCGAGGGCCTGCTGCAGCGTCATCGACGACGGGTAGCTCGAGTCGAAGTTCGACAGGCAGTACCAGCGCGTGCCGGGCTCGCCGGTGCTCGGGCAGCGCTGGGCGCCACCCTTGAAGACCCGCGACGTGTGCGAGGTCGGTGTCGGGATGACGTTCTCGATGCCGAGACCCTTCTCCAGCGCCGCCGCGGCCGTGAAGACCTTGTAGATCGAACCCGCGCCGAACTTGTTCTCCACGCCGCTCGGCAGGTCGTACGTCGTCTGGCGCAGATCGGACTTCAGGCCGTAGTCGCGGTTCGCGACCAGCGCCAGCACGTCGTGGCGCTCCTTGCCGGGCTTGACGACCGCCATCGTGTTCGCGATGCCGTCGATGGTCTTGCCGACACCCGCCTCGGCCGCCGCCTTGGCCTGGGAGGTGACCGCACGGTCCAAAGTGGTCTGGATGACGTAGCCGCCGGTGCGCAGCTGCTCCTCGCTGAAACCCGCGCGCTGCAGGTAATTCACGACGTACGAGCAGAAGAAGCCGTTTTCCGGACCGGCACCGACACAGCCGTTCGGCGGGGTGCGGACCGGAGTCGCGAGCCCCAGTCCCTCCTTCTTCGCCGCCTCACCCGCGTCGCGCGACAGCTTGTCGTTCTCGACCATCCTGTCGATCACTTTGTTGCGGCGGTCCATCGCTTTGTCCGGATACGCTTCGGGGTCGAGCGCTGACGGACTGTTCACCATTCCCGCGAGCATCGCCGACTGGGGAACCGTCAACTTGTCCGGAGTCGTGTTGAAGTAAGCCTGCGCCGCCGCCGCGATGCCGTAAATGGTCGAACCAAAAGGAACGACGTTGAGGTAGCGGGCGAGGATCTCCTCCTTGCCGAGCTTGCGCTCCAGCTGCAACGAGATCCGGGCCTCGCGCATCTTGCGCGCGATGGTCTGCTCCTGGGCCTTGGCCTGCTCCAGCTTGTTGTTCCTGGCGACCACGTGGACCAGGTAGTTCTTGACGTACTGCTGGGTCAGCGTCGACGCGCCCTGCGACACCGAGCCGCTGACCTGGTTCGTCAGACCCGCACGGATCGTGCCCTTCCAGTCGACGCCCTGGTGCTCGTAGAACCGGCGGTCCTCGACCGAGATCAGCGCCGCCTTCATGGTCGGCGAGATCTTCTCGGGAGGTGTCAGCACTCTGTACTGGTCGAACAGGTAGGCGATCGGGGCGCCCTCCTTGTCCGTGACCGTGGTGATCAACGGAGGATCCGTCGTCACGAGGTCGGCCGAGATGCTGTCCACCGTGTCGCTGGCCCTGTTCGAGACGAGGCCTGTCGCACCCACGACTGGGAACAGCATGCCGGCGAGGAGAACCCCAGCCAGCAGGCACAGGCCGAGCATCTTGAGCACGCCATTCCTGACTCGCACGCAGGTCAGCGTACGCCGTACACGAACGGGTGAAGGTGATCAGTAAGTGTCGTTACTCAGCATGAGTAGTCATACGCACGACAGGTAACAGTCGGGTGACCCAGGCTTGGACAGGGAACCGAACGGCACTACAGTCCGTCAACGTCCAAGGAATGCAGCCGTAGCTCGAACGCTACGGCATCCGTGGCAGGGGTGTGGCGGATTTCCACATTTGGACAGCACTGAGGAGTGGGGGATATGAACCAGGGGGATTGGCGTATCAACGCTTCGTGTCGTGACGAGGAGCCGGACCAGCTCTTCGTTCGTGGTGCGGAGCAGCGCAAGGCGAAGCTCGTGTGCCTGGGTTGCCCGGTGCGCATGGAATGCCTGGCCGAAGCGCTCGACAACAAGATCGAGTTCGGGGTCTGGGGAGGCATGACCGAGCGCGAACGCCGTGCTCTGCTGCGCCGCCGTCCGGACGTCGACTCGTGGCTCGAGCTTCTCGACAACGCCCGTCAGGACCACGTCGAGGACACCCGGGTCGGGTAACCACCTACTCGCCGGCGAGGCGACGGCCTATCTCTCTGAGGCCGTCGAGGTCGTGCACGTCAGCAGGCAGGGCGGGCACGCCGACCAGCGGAACGCCGGGGTGGGCACGCGTGAACCGGGCCAGCAGCCGCTTCTCACGATCGGCGACTGCGACCCGGTCCGCGTGCAGCCGGAGCACTGCCGCGGCGAGCGGCGCGTCACCGGAGCGGTCGAGGTCGTCCGCTGCGGCGAGCGCCTTCGCCGCGGGCAGGTCCGCCGCCAGCACGGGGTGCGTCCTGTTCGCGACGAGCCCGCACAACGGCATCTTCTCGGCGCTGAGCCGCTCCACGAAATAGCTCGCCTCGCGCAGGGCGTCGGGTTCGGCCGCGGCCACCACCACGAACCCGGTTCCGGGCGAGCGGAGCAGTTCGTACGTGCGCTGGGCGCGCTCGCGGAATCCGCCGAACATGCTGTCGAAAGCCTGAACAAAGGTTGAAGCGTCCTGCAACAGCTGGCCGCCGACGATCGTCGAGACGGCGCGCGTGAAAAGGCTGAAGCCGGTTCCTACAATTTTCAACAACCCGCGACCCGAAGCACGCGCGGGTGCCGACAGCATCCGGATGAACCTGCCGTCGAGCACCGTCGAGAGCCGCTGCGGCGCGTCCAGGAAGTCGAGCGCCGACCGCGACGGCGGGGTGTCGACGATGATCAGGTCCCACTCGTCCTGCGCCACCAGCTGGCCCAGCTTCTCCATCGCCATGTACTCCTGCGTGCCGGAGAACGACGAGGAAATGGTCTGGTAGAAGGGGTTCGACAGGATCTGGTCGGCCCGGTCGCGGCCCGCGTGGGTCAGCACCATGTCGTCGAACGTGCGACGCATGTCGAGCATCATCGCGAACAGCTCACCCTTGGGCTCGAAGCCGTCCACGACGACCTCGCGCGGGTGGTTGTCCAGTTCCCGCAGGCCCAGCGACTGCGCGAGGCGCCGCGCCGGGTCGATCGTCAGCACGACCACGCGCCTGCCGCGCTCGGCCGCGCGCAACGCCAGCGCCGCCGCGGTCGTCGTCTTGCCGACCCCGCCGGAGCCGCAGCACACGAGGACGCGCGTCTCCAGGTCGTCGAGCAACGGGTCGAAATCGAGCCTGTTCATCGAACTCCCGCCGCGACCAGCACCTCGGCCAGCTCGTAGAGCGCGGCCACGTCCACCCCGTCCGTCAGGTCGGGCAGCTCCAGCGTCGGCAGGTCCGACTGGCCGAGCAATTCCGCGGCATCCTGTTGTGACCGCACCCGGATGGCGTGCTCCACCGTCTCGTCGACCAGGCCTTCGAGGGTGAACTCGTCGAGGTCGAGCCCGGCGGTCTTGAGCCCCGCGCGCACCCGCGACTCGTCGAGCCTGCCCTCGGCGGCGACCGGCAGCGAACGGGCGGGCAGCCGCGTCGGCTGGACCCGGTTCACCAGCACCGCGCCCGGACGCAGGTCGGCGCCGTCCAGTTCGGCGACGGCGTCCAGCGTCTCGCGCACCGGCATCTCCTCCAGCAACGCGACCAGGTGCACCGCCGTGTCACCGGAGTGCAGCAGCCGCACGACGCCCTCGCTCTGCCCCTTGATCGGCCCGACCTTGGCGAGGTCGGCCATGGCCTTGGTGACGTCGAGGAACTTGACCACGCGCCCGGTGGGCGGCGCGTCCAGCACGACGGCGTCGTAGAGGTGGCGGCCGTCCGGCCCGGTGCGGTTCACGCACTCCTTGACCTTGCCGGTCAGCAGGACGTCGCGCAGGCCCGGCGCGAGCGTGGTCGCGAACTCGATCGCGCCCATCTTGCGCAGCGTCCGGCCCGCGAAGCCGAGGTTGTAGAACATCGCCAGGTACTCGAGGAGCGCGGCCTCCGCGTCGACCGCGAGCGCGTGCACCTCACCGCCGCCCGGCGCGGACGCGATCCGTTCCTCCGAGTAGGGCAGCGGGGCCCGGTCGAAGAGCTGGGCGATGCCCTGCCTGCCCTCGACCTCCACCAGCAGCACCCGGCGGCCACCGGTGGCCAGGGCGAGCGCCAGCGCGGCCGCGACTGTCGTCTTGCCCGTGCCGCCCTTGCCGGAGACCACGTGCAGACGGGCTCGGGTCAGCTCCTCGGTCCACGACGTCACACGTCCAGACTATGTGTGAAACCGGTCGGAGGTGGATCGGTCGGTCAATCCACCATGGTGAGGAAGAGAACTGCCATGGCGGTGGCGGCGACCAGTGCCCAGGCCACGACCGACGGCAACCACAGCGCGATGCTCGCCGTGAGGATGACCACGACCACGAGTCCGATGAGCCCGGCCTGCCAGACCTGGGTGCGCTGACTGTGCTTGCGGTCACGCACCTGGGCCATGGCGACGAGCACCATCACCAGCCCACCCACCGCGAACAGGCCGGTGGCGATGATCCGCCAGGTCTCCATGTGATCAAGGTAGCTCCAACCGGCGGAACCGCGCAGGCGCCGCCTGGGTGGCAAGTTAGGCTCCGCGCATGACGAAGTGGGAGTACGCGACCGTGCCGTTGTTGATCCACGCCACGAAGCAGATCCTCGACCAGTGGGGCGAGGACGGCTGGGAGCTGGTCACGGTGCTGACGAACCCGACCGGTGAGCAGCACGTCGCGTATCTGAAGCGGGTGAAGGCATGACCACCTGGAGCAACCGCCTGAAGGAGCTCGGCATCGAGCTGCCCGGCGTCGCCGCCCCGCTCGCCGCCTACGTGCCCGCCACGCAGAGCGGTCCGTGGGTGTTCACGTCCGGCCAGCTGCCGTTCGTCGAGGGCAAGCTGTCCGCCACCGGCAAGGTCGGCGCCGACGTCTCCCCGGAGGAGGCGAAGCAGTACGCCGCGACGTGCATCCTCAACGCTCTCGCGGCGGTGCACGCGCTCGTGGGGATTGACTCGATCAAGCGAGTCGTGAAAGTTGTCGGGTTCGTGGCCTCCGCCGAGGGCTTCACCGGCCAGCCGGGTGTCATCAACGGCGCCTCCGAGCTGCTCGGCGAGATCTTCGGTGACGAGGGCAAGCACGCCCGGTCCGCCGTGGGCGTGGCCGAGCTGCCGATCGGCGCTCCGGTGGAGATCGAACTGATCGTCGAGGTCTGAGTTCCGGGCTCTGGCGTTTGCTGAAGGGTGTGACATGTCGGACACGTGCCACGAACTGCTGCTGCGGCTCGCCGGACGCCTTCCGGACGACCTGCTGTGGCGGTACCGGGACTGGGCCGCCTCGGACGCGTACGCGGTGCTCGCGCGCTCGTTGCCGCGCACCCTTCTGCACGGCCGCATCCCTCTGACGGATCACGAACTGCGCCTTTTGCAGGACGCGCTCGTGCCCTACGGGGCGGAACCGGGATACCTCAGTTCGGTCAAAGGACTGGACGAACTGCCTGCCACCGACTACACCTTTTCCCCGGAATCACCCGATCGGGTGGTGATGGGGGATTCCGCGACCGTCGTCCTCGGTGCCACGCTGCGAGGCCGGCACGGGGTCGGTGAAGTTCGCTCCTGCTGGCGCATCGGTCCCACCGGGATCAACCGCGTCCTGCTGGTGGCGGCCAGCACCGGCCACGCCCGGCTGACCGGCGAGCTGCAGCGCGTTCTGCGGGCGTTGGGCGAGCACGACCCGTGTGTCGAGGTCGTGTCGTCCGGCATGGACCTGCCGCCCTACCACCGGGCGGCGCTGGCGGCATCGGAGCTGGTGTGCGCCGGCGCCGAGTCCGATCAGCACCTGGTGCTGAGCTAAGGAGAACTGACGTGACGAACGACGGTGTCGGCCTGCCGGTCCGTCTCCACGATCTCCTGCTGTCGATGGCCGGGCGCGTGGACGACGCCGCTCTGTCGCAGGCCCGCGAGTTCCTCGCGGTCGGAGAACTGGACCGCTCGATCGAACTGATCGTCGGCACGCTCCTCGCGGGCAGCATCCCGGTGCTGCCGGACGAGCGCGCCGCCATCACGTGGATCCTCCACGAGGTCCGCTCGGACGCGTCGCTGACCGACCGCCTGCCGGTGGTCGAGATGCTGCCGTTCATCCGGCACCGCTTCACCTCCGAGACCGACCCGGCCTCGGACATCGCCGCCGACCTGACGCGTGCGGTGTCGGTGCTGCCGGACATCCGCGCGGTGCGGTGCGTCTGGCGTTCGTCGCCGACGGGATCCACGCCGGGTCCGTTACCGCAGCGAGTGGTGCTGGTGGACATCGGTCCGCAGGGCTTCGCGCCCGCGACCGCCTACCGGGTCGACTCCGTGCTGCGCAAGGCGGGCGTCCGTGCCGCCGTCGAGGTCATGACGACCGGCGTGCAGCTCAGCGACTACCACGCCGCCGCGGTGACGTCGTCGCGCGCGGTGCCGATCTCCGGTGCCCCGGCCGCGTCGCCGATGGCCGACCACGTCGCCCAGCAGCAGGCCTGGTTCGACCAGCCGGCCGAGGAGCTTCCCGCTCCGGCGCCGGTGGCCGAGCCGACACCGGCGCCGGAGCAACTGGAAGAGACCGGCTCACGACGCACACGTTCCACACCGACGGCGCTGGAGGGCTCGCAGCCCTTCCCGCCCAAGCCCGTCAAGCGCCTCCCGATGGTCGCGGCGGAGCCCGAGCCCGAGGTGCTGCCCGAGCCCGTGCCGATCAACCGCGCCGAGATCACCACCGAGCTCAAGCCCGACGAGCTGGCGGCCCTGCAGGCCGCTCTCGCCGAGCCGGCCGGTGAACCGTCCTCCGTGGACGCGAACCTCAGCGAACGCGAGCGGGCCCTGCTGCAGCAGCTGCACGAGGAGCTGGCGCAGCGGGAGCAGACCGGGTCACCGGGGTCCGACAGCGGCCGCTGGCAGATCGACCGCTCGTCGTCGCGCCAGTCGGCGTTCGGGGCCTCGAACAACGGCCACCAGCCTCAGTAACCGGTCCGCAGGTATTCGAGCTGGGCCCGCACCGACCACTCGGCGGCGGGCCACAGCACCCTGTCGACGTCCGCGTAGACGACCTCGACGACCTGGCGTGGCGTCGGTGCGCCGCCGAGCTGCTCGACGGCCCTGCGGACCTGTTCCAGGCGTTGCGTGCGGTGGGCCAGGTACCTGCGCGCGGCTTCTCCGGCGTCGGCGAGCTCGGGGCCGTGACCGGGCAGCACCGCGGTGCCCTCCGGCAGTTCGGCGAGCAGCTCCAACGACTCGAAGTAGTCGCCGAGCCTGCCGTCCGGGTGGGCGACGATCGTCGTGCCGCGGCCCAGGACGGTGTCCCCGGTCAGCACGGCCTCGCCGTCGATCACGAAGCACAGCGAGTCGCTGGTGTGGCCGGGCGTGCCCAGGACGCGGAGCTCCAGGCCGGAACTGGTGATCACGGCGCCGTCCGTGAGGCCCTCTGAGCCGTGCGTGAACGTCGGGTCGAGTGCGCGCACCGGTGCCTTCACGAGCTCTCCGAACCGGCGCGCGCCCTCGGAGTGGTCGGGATGGCCGTGGGTCAGCAGGATCTCCGAGATCGGGCCGACGGCAGCGATGCGCTTGAGGTGTGCGTCGTCGAGCGGGCCGGGGTCGACGACGACGTACGACGTCGCGTCCGGGGCCTTGAGCAGCCACGTGTTGGTGCCGTCGAGCGTCATCGGCGACGGGTTGTCCGCGAGCAGCACGGCCGCGTGCGGTGTGACCTGGCGGAGTTCGCCGTAGCGCGGGTGCTCCGCGCGGGCGCCGATCAGCGGTGAGCCGCTCACTGGAACACCACCCGGATGACGTCGCCGTCGCGGATCAGCTTGGGGATGATCTTCTCGACGCTGCGTTCCTCGGCCATGACCTTCTCGACGCTGCCCAGGGCACCCACCTCGTCGAGCGTGCGCCAGGTGGGCGGCATGAGCATGCGGCGGCCCTCCTGCGCGTCCTGAATAGCCTCTGCGGGCGTCTGCCAGGAAGCGTCGGACGCCTCGGTCGTCTCGCCGTCCGCGTTCTGGCCCTGCGGCAGTGCGGCGACGAAGAAGCGGGTGTCGTAGCGGCGGGGCTCCTCGTACGGCGTCACCCAGTTCGCCCACGGTCGCAGGAGGTCCGCGCGCAGCACGAGGTTGTTGGCCGCCAGGAACTGGGCCAGGGAGATGTCGCGGTCGACGAGTTGCTGCCGCGCCTGCGAGTACTCCGCCGTGTCCGCGACGACCGACGTGGCGTCGGGGCCCGCGAGCAGCACGCCGGACTCCTCGAACGTCTCGCGCACGGCGGCGCACACGAACGCGCGCGCCGTTCCCGCGTCGACGTCGAAGATCTCGGCCCACCACTCCGGCGGCGGACCGGCCCACGCGACGGACGTGTCGGCGTCGCGCCGATCCACGCCCCCGCCGGGGAAGACGCTCATGCCGCCCGCGAACGCCATGCCCTTCACGCGGCGCAGCAGGAAGGCTTCGAGGCCCTCGGCGCCGTCGCGGAGCAGGACCACGGTGACCGCGTCCCGGGCCTCGGCGGGTTGGGAGACCGGCTTCGCGGGTACCAGGTTCCCCGGCAAGGTCATGTCGTCGGGCATCCTCCGAGCGTACGACCGCGCTAACCCGAGGATGGTGTGATGGCGACG
Organism: Lentzea pudingi; assembly: GCF_014646255.1. Lineage (GTDB taxonomy): Bacteria > Actinomycetota > Actinomycetes > Mycobacteriales > Pseudonocardiaceae > Lentzea > Lentzea pudingi. Next base: position 326,494 of record NZ_BMNC01000005.1, on the reverse strand, counting down.
AAGGTCTCCGGTTGTCTGATGCAGACCCTGCTGTTCCTGCTGGGAGCCGTGCTGGGCACAGGGCTCACGGCGGTGGCGGGCGTGGTGATGTTCGTGCCCGACCGCACGACCGTGATCAGCGTGGATCCGACTTCGGACGCGCCGGGCGTGTACGTGAAGAAGGTCGAGCAGCTCGTCGGCGGTACGCACTACGAGATCTGGCTCGGCCCGACGCCGGACCGCGGCCACGTCGTGACGGTGCCCGCCGGGTGGGACCACGACCCGCGACGGGAGTCCGGTCCCGAAGGCATGCGCCTGAAGTTCGGCAACGGCGGCGAGATCTTCGTCCCCAAGGCCAGTTACTCCTGAGGCAGGATGGGCGAGTGGACGAACAGCTGCGCGTAGGACTTGTCGGTGCCGGCCCGTGGGCCCGGATGATCCACGCCCCCGGAATCGCGAACCACCCCGGCACGAGGCTCACCGGCGTGTGGGCCCGGCGTCCGGACGCGGCGGCGGAACTCGCCGGTTCCTTCGGCGCGGAACCGTTCGAGGACTACCGCGCGATGCTGTCCACTGTGGACGCCGTGGCGTTCTGCGTGCCGCCGGGCGTGCAGGGCCCGATGGCGATCGAGGCGGCCCGCGCGGGCAAGCACCTCGTGCTGGAGAAGCCGATCGCGGAGTCCGTCGAGGTGGCGTCGGAACTGGCCGGCGCCGTCGCGGAGGCCGGCGTCGCGTCCCTGGTCGTGCTGACCCGCCGCTACGCCCCGGAGACCAAGGAGATGCTGGCCCAGCTGCACCGCACGGGCGGCTGGACCGGCGCGGACAGCCGCTGGATCTCCGGCGCGCTGCTCGACGGCCCGTTCTCGAACTCCCCGTGGCGCCACGACAAGGGCGCGCTGGACGACGTGGGCCCGCACGCGTTCGACCTGCTCGACGCCGCCCTGGGCGAGGTCACCGACGTCGTGGCCGCGAACGTGTCGGACACCGGGCTGTGGCAGCTGATCCTGCAGCACTCCGGCGGCGCCACGAGCACCGTCTCGCTGTGCCTGTCGCTGCCGCTGCAGCCGGCGTTCGCGGACCTCACGGTGTTCGGGGTGAACGGCCACCGCACCCTGACGAACCGCGACACCCCCGCGCTGGAGTGCTTCACGAACCTGCTCGACGACTTCGTGGCGATGGTGCACAGCGGCACCACCACGCACGAGTGCGATGTGCGGCGCGGGCTGCACCTGCAGCGGATCATCGACCTGGCGCGCAGCAAGGCGGGAAGTACGGGCTGAGCCTCGCGCACAGCTCAGCCGCGTCACCCGTGGGCGCTCCGGCCCACTCGGCGTGCCACGGCAGTTCGTCCGGTGTCCCCCGATGCCGGGCGAACACGTGCTGGTGGAAGTGGGCGTGAGACCGTCCCGCGACGAACGTGAACACGAACTCGGGGTCCAGTTCGGCGCGCAGGCTCGCGGCCGCCAGCCGTGCCGCCCGCGCCACGGCCTCCGCTTCGGCGACGGTGAGCGCGTCGAGGGTGGCGACGTGGCGGCGCGTTTCGACGAACAGGTAGCCCAGCGCGCCACCGGTCCGGTGCGACACGACGACCAGCTCGTCCGCGAACACCACCGGCCCGGCCAGCGGCCCGTCGCCGTCGTGCTTGGCGCAGATCAGGCACTCCACGACCCCACCCCCTCGCTGACCGTCCAAAATTGTCAGGGGTGCCCGCTAGCGTCCAGAACCATGGACCTCACCGCCACGACAGCCGAGCTCGCCGGTGCCGCCGCCGAGGTGGCGCGGCTGCTGCCGACCAGGGTGCTCGACCCGGTGCTGGCGGGCGTCAGGCTCCGCGCGGGCACGGACGTCGAGATCGCGGGCAGCGACCAGGAGCACGGCGTGCGCCTGAGCATCACCGCGACGGTGCACACCGAGGGCGAGGTGCTCGTGCCGGCGAAGCCGCTGGCCGCGACCCTCCAGGCGCTCGACGACCCGCAGGTGCGGCTCAAGGTCGAGGGCCAGCGGCTCGCGATCCGCACGCCGAGCTCGAGGTTCGCGATCCCGTTGCTGGACCTCCCCCACCACCCCGGCATCCCGGAGCTGCCGCGGCTGCAGGGGCACGTCGACGCCGCGAAGCTCAGGCTGATCGCGGCGGTGGCGGGAGCGGCGAGCAAGGACGACGCGCTGCCGATCTTCACCGGCATCCGCATCCAGTCCGACGAGCAGAAGCTGCACGTCATGGCCACTGATCGCTACCGCATGGCGTACGCCACACTGCCGTGGGAACAACAAGGTCAACTGGACCTGTTGGTACCTGCGAAGGCGCTCGTCGAAGCAGCCCGGCAGGCCGAAGGCCGTGTCGCCCTGCACGCGAACGAGGACCGCATCGGCCTCGCCTGGGGCCACAACTCGATCTCCACCGCACTGCTGGCCGCTCCGTTCCCGGACGACCGGGCGCGCCGACTCCTGGAGGCAGTCATCGACAGCACGGTGCTCGTGGACGCAGACGCGTTGGCACGCGCCGTCCGCAGAGCCACGCCCTACGGCGGCCCGCACCAGGCCGTGACCATCCAGGTCGAGGACTCGGAGGTCAGGGTCAAGGGCAGCGACCCGCAGCAGGGCGAGTCGGAGGAGTTCGTCAAGGCCACGGTCGAGGGCGACCGCCTGACCAAGACGTTCCAGGCCCGCTACCTCGCGGACGCGCTGAAGGCGTTCGCGGGCAGGCGGATCGAGCTGAAGATCCAGGACGGCCTGCGCTCGACGGTGCTGACGTCGCCACCGCTCGAGGACGGCGTCGAACTCACCTACCTCGTGGTGCCGATGCGTTCGGTGGCCTGAGAAGGGGCGGACCGCGGAACTGCCTGGGACTCAACAGGTTCAGGTCCGCCGGACCGAACCCACCCAGGTCGTCTCGTGCCGTCACGCACCTCGTCCTGTGGTCTGAGAAGCGTGGAAGGCCGGCCCGCGCCGGACCGGCCTTCCGCCTCGTTCGTCCTCAGCGCGAGGCGTCAACCGCCAAGCCCGAAGAACGCGAAAGGCCGGCCCACTCCAGGCCGGCCTCCCACGTCACGTCTCTAGCGCGAAGCGAGCTCCATCTCGGAACGCGCCGGCACCTCGGCGGGCACACCGCGCTGCACCGTGCCGCGCAGCAGCCAGACCGCCAGCGCGATCAGCAACCCGGCGACGCCCGACGCGATGAACGCGGGCCGCGTGCCGAAGTGCTCGATCAGCTGGCCGGACAGGCCCTGCCCGATGGCGAGGCCGACGGTCACCGAGGTGATCACCCAGCCGAACGCCTCCGCGGCCATGCCGTTCGGCGTGACCTGCTCGATCGCCGCCGAGTGCGCGGTCGACTGCGGCGTGATCAGCGTGCCGACGAGGAACAGCGCTACGGCGAGGCCGATCAGCGTGGCCGGGATCGCGAGCAGGAACGCCAGCAGCGCGAAGCCGCCCAGCAGCACCGGCAGGCGCAGGTGCATCGGGCGCGGCCACGGGCGCATGCCGTAGAGCACGCCGAAGACCACCGAGCTGATCGACCACAGCGACAGCATCAGGCCGCCCATCGAGGCGTGGCCCGCGGCCTTCGCGAACGCCGGCACGGCCACCTCGACGAAGCCGATCGTCACACCGAAGCCGAGTGCGGCCAGCGCCACCGTGCGCATGCCGGGGTAGGCGAACGCGCCGAGCAACGGACGCGGTGCCTGTTCGACCGGGCCCCACGCGCGCACGACGGGGTTGAACGCGAACCACAGCGCGCCGACGACCATCAGCACGGCGCCGACGACGACGCCGGTGCCCGCCCACGGTGCGGCCAGCAGCAGGCCGGCGAGACCCGGTCCGAGGATGAAGAAGACCTCCATGCTGATCGCCTCGTAGGCGTAGCCCGCCATCCGCGTCGGGCCGGCCGGGACCATCCGCTCCCACAGCGCACGCGACGCCGAGCCCACCATCGGCTCGGTCATGCCGACGCCGAGGGCCAGCGGGACCAGCAGGAACACCGACGCGCCCGCCTCGACGGCGAGCACGGACACGGTGACGAAGAAGGCGAACATCCCGATCACCCAGGCCAGGGGGCGGGTGGGTCCGAAGCGGTCCATCAACCGGCCCTGGACGACGGACCCGAGTGCCACGCCCACCAGTGCCGCCGCCGAGACCATGCCGGCGACCGCGAACGACCCCGTCGCGCGCTCGACGTAGAGCAGCAGCGAGAGCCCGACCATCGCGATGGGCAGGCGGGCGAGCAGAGACGCGACCACGGGGCCGCGCATGCCGGGAGTCGTCAGGGCAGCACGGTAGTCGGAGAGACGAGCGGAGTGGGACATGTGTACCAGTATGCCAAAGTTGGTACGGATGTACCAGATCGGGTGCGCAGGGTCACGATGGTTGCGATTGGGTCACAGGAATGGGATGACCGGGTGAAACATGCAACGAATCAGCCACACCCGAGGTCCTTGAGGGTGAAAGGGCTTGAGCAGCCGGGGTGCTGACATGCGAAAGTTGACTCGTCGATCGAGAGACCAACCTCTGGCCAGAGGGTCGGGGCCTGCGCGCCAGAGGAAGGGAAGGCACGGTTCGTCGGGGGATGGGCCGTGCACCACAAAGGACCGGTGCGCCACGTCGGGGGTGGCGCCCGGTCCTTTGTGCGTGAAGAGCGGTGTTCGCCGGCCGTCGGCCCGACGCAGAGACGGGGCGGACGACCGGCGGGTCACCGGCTAGCGGGCGCGGCGCGCGAGGCGCTCCGGGTCCAGGATCAGCACGCTCTTGCCTTCGAGCCGCAGCCAGCCGCGGTGCGCGAAGTCGGCCAGAGCCTTGTTCACGGTCTCGCGGGACGCGCCGACGAACTGGGCGATCTCCTCCTGCGTCAGGTCGTGCGTGACGCGGAGCAGACCGGCCTCCTGCGAGCCGAAGCGCTGCGCGAGCTGCAGCAACGCCTTGGCGACGCGGCCGGGCACGTCCGTGAAGATCAGGTCGGCCAGCATGGAGTTCGTCCGGCGCAGCCTGCGGGCCAGGGCCCTCAGCAGCTGCTCGGCGATCTCCGGCCGGTTGGTGATCCACTGCCGGAGCGCGGGGCGGTCCATGGACACCGCGCGCACCTCGGTCACCGTCGTCGCGGTCGACGTGCGGGGGCCAGGATCGAAAATGGACAGTTCGCCGAACATGTCGGAAGGTCCGAAGATCCCCAACAGGTTCTCGCGGCCGTCCGGCGACTTGCGGCCGATCTTCACCTTGCCGGACTGGATGATGTACAGGCGATCGCCCGGCTCACCCTCCGCGAAGATGACATGGCCACGCGGGAACTCCACCGTCTCAAGGGTCGTCGCCAGCGCCTCTGCAGCTGCTGGGTCCACCCCTTGGAAGATGCCCGCTCGCGCCAGGGTCTCGTCCACCTCGTCCCTCCTAATCGACGCGACGGCACGCCTACCACCATCTTTGGTGGAGTCAGCGCCGTGCCGCCGATCACTGCGTTGCAGTCTAAGGGCTCTCTTGTGGATCGCCGCTCGGCTCGCCGTCTTACTAGGAACAACCCGGCTGGCTCGATCCAGAGCCCAACGAGCCAGCCTACGCCATTTGGGTGTCGGTCAGCACCACGCCATCAGCGGACGCGCTTGCGCGCACCACCACGGCCGCGGCGACGGAGGCGGAACATGTCGAGCGCGCGACCGATGCCGTGTCCGTAGAGCGCCTTGACCTCTTCGGGCCTGGCGGACTCCAGGAACTCCTCGACCTCGTTCTCCTGCACGGCAACGTGCCGGAGCTTCGCTTCCACGCGCTCCATGAAGAGCGCGAAGAACATGATCACGATCGGAACGACGATCACAAGCCAGGCAGTCATGATGCTCCGAAGTGTGGCGCATGAGGGATTCGAGTGCGGATCTAGGGGTCGGTTCCGGCGTGTTGACTACTCTGGATCAGTGCCCGCAACCAAGAAACCGGAAACCAAGCTCGGCCTGACCCGAAGGGCCCGCCGGATGGTCCGCGTGCTGGCCGAGGGATACCCCGACGCGCACTGCGAGCTGGACTTCACCACTCCGCTCGAGCTCGTCGTGGCGGTCATCCTGTCCGCGCAGTGCACCGACAAGAAGGTCAACGAGGTCACCCCCGCCCTCTTCGCGAAGTACCCGACGGCCGCCGACTACGCCGGCGCCGACCGGACGGAACTCGAAGAGATGCTCCGCCCCACCGGTTTCTTCCGGAACAAGGCAACGTCTCTGCTGGGTCTCGGTGCCGCTCTCGTGGAGCAGCACGACGGGGTGGTGCCGGGCAACATGGAGGAGCTGGTCAAGCTCCCCGGTGTAGGACGCAAGACGGCCAACGTGGTTCTCGGCAACGCGTTCGATGTGCCCGGCATCACAGTCGACACCCACTTCGGTCGTCTCGTCCGCCGCTGGGGCTGGACCGAGCTCGAAGACGCCGTGAAGGTCGAGCACGCCATCGGCGAGCTGATCGAGAAGCGCGACTGGACGATGGCCTCGCACTGGATCGTCTTCCACGGCCGCCGCGTCTGCCACGCCAAAACCCCTGCGTGCGGCGCCTGCCTGCTGATGAAGGACTGCCCGTCGTACGGCCTCGGCCCGGAGGATCCGGACAAGGCGGCCAAGCTCGTGAAGGGCGACGAGAAGCCCCACCTGATCGAGCTCGCCGAGCGGGTCCGGGCCGGTGACAAACTGGTCGGGTGAACAACCGCACGCGCTGGCTCGCCGTCGTGCTCGTCCTCGGCGTGGCGGGTGTCGTGGCGCTGTGGCCCCGTGACGAATCACCGGGGCCACCACCCACGTCCACCCGCCCGACGCAGGACATGGCCGCGTTGCGCGCGCAGGCCCAGCTCCGGCCGTGCGTGCAGGGGGCGCAAGAAGGCGTCGGCGTGACGTGCCTGGGTGACGGCACCCGGACGGCCGTCGCGCTGAAGGGCCCACTCCTGATCAACTTCTGGGCGACCTGGTGCCAGCCGTGCCAGGAGGAGCTGCCCGTGCTGGATTCCTACGCGAAGCGACCAGGTGCCGTGCCGGTCGTCCCGGTTCTCGTGGAGAGCAGGGAGGCGGACGGCCTGGAGCTGCTCGCCCGGCTCGGCGTGCGACTGCCGTCCGTCCACGACGTCGCCGACGAGCTGCGCAGGACGGTCAAGGCGCCGATGACGCTTCCCGCTACGTATTACGTAACAGCGGACGGTCAAGTCCGGCAGATCACCGATCCGCCGTACTTCACCGCGCCGGAACAGGTGGAGAAGGCGGTTCGATGACGGAGGCGGCAGAGCCACCCGACTGGATGCAGCGCCTGGCCAAGGCCACCGAGGAGATCGACGCGACCACGTTCATGCGGGTCCCGCGGGCGCCGGAGGAAGGCGTGCGCAAGGCGGCCGTGCTCATGCTGTTCGGCGAGTCCGAGCAGCACGGGCCGGACATCTTGCTGCTGCGCCGTTCGGACACGCTGGGCTCGCACCCAGGCCAGGTCGCGTTCCCCGGCGGGGCGCAGGACGACACGGACGACGGGCCGGTGGGCACGGCATTACGCGAGGCTTACGAGGAGACCGGTGTACTTGAGTCAGGAGTGAGACCACTGGCGACGCTGCCGGAGCTGTACGTGCCGGTGTCGGGGTTCGTGGTCACGCCCGTGCTCGCCTACTGGGAACAGCCGAGCCCCGTCGCACCTGTCGACCTGGCGGAGACCGCCGCGGTCGCGCGGGTGCCGGTCGCGCACCTCGCCGATCCTGCCAACAGGTTCCGGGTGCGCCACCCCGCGGGCTACGTCGGAGCGGCCTTCTCCGCGCCGGGCATGCTGGTGTGGGGCTTCACCGCGGGGTTGATCAACGGCCTGATCGCACTCGGCGGCTGGGAACAGCCGTGGGATGCGACCGATGTGCGTGACCTTGAACTAGCGTTGCGCGCTACACAGTGAGGCGGAGGTTTCGGGTTGAACTGGGTTGACCTGCTGGTGCTGGGCCTTGCCGCGATCGCCGCGGTCTCCGGGGCCAGGCAGGGCATGGTCGTCGCGCTGCCCGCGTTCGTCGGCGTGCTCGTCGGCCTGGTCCTGGGCACGCAGATCGCACCGCTGCTCGTCTCCCAGTTCGAGAACGTCGTCACCAAGGTCGTGTTCGCGGTCGGCATCGTCGTGCTGCTCGTGGCGCTCGGCGAGACGATCGGCGTCTACATCGGCCGGACGATCAAGGCCAGAGTCAACGCGTCGCCGCTCAAGGGCGCGGACAACGCCCTGGGCGCGATCGTGCAGGGCATGGTCGTGTTCATCGTGGCGTGGATGATCGCCCTGCCGCTGACCTCGGTCGTCGGCCTGCCGAACCTCACGTCGTCGCTCAACCAGTCGGTGATCCTCGGCAAGGTCAACGACACCATGCCGCAGGCCGCCAGGGTCCTGTCGAACGACCTGCAGAAGCTCTTCGACGTCTCCGGCTTCCCGCAGGCGATGGACCCGTTCAACCGCACGCCGCTCAAGGACGTCGAGCCGCCGAACAACCAGCTCGCGGAGTCCCCGGTCGCGAAGCGGCTGCAAGCTTCGGTGCTGAAGGTCCGCGGCCGGGCGCCGTCGTGCTCGCGCGCCCTGGAAGGCACCGGTTTCGTCATCGCGCCGGAGCGGGTCATGACCAACGCGCACGTCGTCGCCGGCACGAACGAGGTGACGGTCGAGGTAGGCCGCGGCCAGTTCGACGCGACGGTCGTCTCCTACGATCCGCGCACGGACATCGCCGTGCTCGCGGTGCCGGACCTGGAGGCCACGCCGCTGCAGTTCCGCTCGGACGAGGTGCAGCCGGGCGAGGACGGCATCGTGCTCGGCTACCCGCTCGACGGCCCGTACAAGGCATCGCCGGCCCGTGTCCGCGAGCGCATCCCGCTCTTGCGCGGTCCGGACATCTACGACGCCCAGACGGTCACGCGCGACGTCTACACGGTGCGCGCCGAGGTCCGCTCCGGAAACTCGGGCGGCCCGCTGGTCGACCCGAACGGCCGGGTGATGGGCGTGGTCTTCGGCGCCGCGGTCGACGACCCGGAGACGGGCTTCGTGCTCACGGCCCAGCAGGTGCAGGCGATGGTGCAGAAGGCGCCGACGCTGACCCGCCGTGCCTCCACCCAGGGCTGCGCCAGCTAGAGGGAATGACGGGCCGCGACGCCGTCGAGGACGTAGTCGAGGCCCGTCTCGAACCTCGCCGCGGAGTCGCGGTCGCTGGACTCGTGCATGACCCTGGCCAGCGTCGGGAACCGGCCGGTGGCGAGCATCCGCTGCATGTACGGGCCGGACGCGCGCTGCCACTGCTCCTCGGTCATGCCCGACGAGCGCTCCGCGCGCAGCTCGGTGATCTCGCCGCGGACGGCCCCGAAGACGTACGCCATCACCGCGCCGACCACGTCGAGCACCTGGTCGATGTTCGCGAATCGGACAGCGGCGAGCGTGGTCTCCATGTGGGTGAGCGCGTGCGGGCCCTGGTGCGGGCGGTTGCTCAGCAGGTCGATGAACCACTCGTGCCGCTTCGCCGCGTCCCGGATGCCGTGGGCGACGTGCCGCAGTCCCTCGCGCCAGTCCGCTGACTTCCCCGGTGGCGTGATCTCGCCGTAGACCTCGTCGACCATGAGGTCGAGCAGCTCGTCCTTGGTCTCGACGTAGCCGTACAGGCGCATCGGGCCGGCGTTCAGGGCGGCGGCGACCTTGCGGAACGACACCTCGTCGAGGCCGCCCTCGTCGGCGAGCCTGATCGCGGCACCCACGATCAGTTCCCTGCTCAGCGGGGTCGGGGACGGCTTGCTGGGCGGCTCTGGGCGGTCCCACACGGCTTCTTTCGACATCGGACTGGACAATACAGCGTCTCATCTCGATACATTGTATTGAGCAATACAGCGTATTGGGAGGTAAGTGATGAGGACTTCGGTGTTGGTGGTCGGGGGAGGGCTGGCGGGGACGTCGGCCGCCTTGTTCCTGGCGTGGCGCGGGGTGGACGTGGTGCTGGTGGAGAAGCATCCGGGCAGCTCACCGCACCCGCGGGCGGTCGGGTTCACGGCGCGGACGGGCGAGATGCTGCGTGCCGTCGGGCTGGAAGCGGAACTGCCGGCGAGCCGGATGGCGAAGGGGTTCGGCATCCGGCGGGTCCGGGTGGCGAGCCTCGTCGGGGAACGGTTCGAGGAGACGTTCTGGACGCCGCCCTCCGAGGTCTCGGCCACGGAGTACTCGCCGTCGACCGGCGTCGGCGTGGCCCAGGACAGGATGGAACCGCTCCTGCGAGACAAGGCCCGTGAGCTCGGCGCGGACATCCGCATGAGCACCCGGATGCTGGAGTTCGCGCAGGACGACGACGGCGTCACGGCGCTCGTGCAGGGCGACGGCGAGCCGTACGAGATCCGCGCCGACTACCTGGTCGCGGCCGACGGCCACCGCAGCCCGGTCCGGGAACAGCTCGGCATCACCCGCAGCGGCCGCGGGTACATGCACACCTCGCGCAGCGTGCTGTTCCGCGCGCCGCTCGAAGAGTACCTCAAGGACGGCATCGGCCAGTTCATCGTCGACGGCGTCGGCTTCCTGACCACCTACGGCGACGGCCGCTGGGTCCTGATGCTCGACGACCGCGAGTACACCGAGCCCGAACTGCGGGAGAAGATCGTCCAGGCGATCGGCCGCGACGACCTGGAGATCGAGATCATCACAACGGGCCGCTGGACGATCTCGGCCGCGGTCGCCGACCGGTTCTCGCAGGGCCGGGTCTTCCTGGCCGGCGACGCCGCGCACACGTTGCCGCCGAGCCGCGGCGGGTTCGGGGCGAACGTCGGCATCGAGGACGCGCACAACCTCGCGTGGAAGCTCGCGGCCGTGCTCGGCGGCGAGTCGCGACCGTCCCTCCTGGACACCTACGACGCCGAACGGCGCCCGGTCGCCCTGCTCTGCCACCAGCAGATCTTCGCCCGCAACGACGGCCACAACCGCGACGGTGAACTGGAGGACGGGCCGCTGATCGACAACAACGCGATGCACTACGGCGTCCTCTACCGCTCGGCGGCGGTGCTCGGCGCCGGCCAGGACCTGCCGCCCGCACAGCTCCCCGAGCAGTGGAACGGCCAGCCGGGCACACGTGCCCCGCACGCGTGGATCGAGCCGGGCAAGTCCACTTTGGACCTGTTCCAGCGCGGCTGGGTGCTCGTCGCCGACCACCCGCAGTGGGAGGAGGCGACGGCGGACCTGGCCGTGCGGTACGAACGGGTCGAGCAGCTGGAGCTCTTCGGGCTGTCCGCCAAGGGCGCGTCGCTGATCAGGCCGGACGGCTACATCGCCTGGCGCTCGGCCGACTTGCCGGACGATCCGCGGGCCGCGCTCGAAGCGGCGTTCAGCTCAGCTTCTGCAGGAACTCGGTGATCAGCCTGCTCGTGGTGTGCGGCGCTTCCTGGTTCGGGAAGTGCCCCACCTCGGGCAGGTAGCGGAAGTCGGACTCCGGCCCGAGCCACGGCAGCGAGTCACGCGCGGCGGACTCCCGGACGATCGGGTCCAGCGAGCCGTGGATCTGCAGCACCGGCACCTGCATCGGCTTGTCGACGGCCTCGGCGAACCGACGGCCGTCGCTGCGCAGCTGTGAGCGCACCGCCCAGCGGTAGTACTCCAGCGCGCTGTGGGCCACACCCGGCACCGTCATCGCCTGCCGGCAGCGGCGGATGACCTCGTCGAACTCGGGCGCGGAGCGCCACTTCGGGCCGGACCACGCGGACAGCAGCTTGGCGACCTGCAGGCCGTTCTCGCCGGTCAGCCAGCGTTCCGGGTAGATCGGCAGCTGGAAGCGCAGCACGTGCGAGTTCGTCCGCGGATGCCTGCGGAACGTCCGGCGCGTCACCAGCGGGTGCGGTGCGGACAGCACGGAGATCGACGAGACCACGCGCGGATGCATGGCGCCGACCGTCCACGCCGTGGCGCCGCCCCACGCGTGACCCACGAGGTGCGCGCGCTGGGCGCCGAGTGCCTTGATCAGGCCCGCGACGTCACCCGCGAGTGTGAAGCCGTCGTAGCCGCGCGGGGGTTTGTCCGAGTCGCCGTAGCCGCGCAGGTCGACGGCCACGGCGCGATAGCCGGCCTCGGCCAGTGCGGTCAGCTGGTGCCGCCACGACCACCAGAACTCGGGGAACCCGTGCAGCAGCAGCACGAGCGGGCCCTCGCCCAGCTCGGCGACGTGCAGGCGGATTCCGTTGGCCGAGACGTCGCGGTGCGTCCACGGCCCTGCGACCCGCACGACGGACGGGTCGGGTTTGCGGCTCAGTTGTCGTCGCCCCTGCGCGTGAGGGCCGCGACCGTGTCCTTCGCGGCCGCGATCGACTTCTCGGGTGCCCTGATCTTCTTGACCTTGCGGTAGCCGAGGAAGGCGAACAGGACGGCGGTCAGCAGCATCACGCCGAACACGAGCCCGAAGCCCGCCCAGTAGCCCCACCCGAACCACTCGGCGAAACCGAAGCCGAGCGCCATGAACAGGAAGAACAGGCTGAAGCACAGGATCGTCAGCGCGACGATGAAGAAGACGCTGCCCTTCACGCCCTTCTTGATCTCGGCCTTGATCTCGCCCTTGGCGAGCTCGACCTCTGCTCTGACCAAGGTCGACACGTGCGCGGTCGCGTCGCGCACGAGGCCGCCGATCGAGGCCTCGGCGGTGGGGTCGTCTGCGGTCAGCGGAATCGACGCGATGTGCTCCCTGGTGGTCACCCGGACATGGTGCCATGCGCCCGGCTGCGACGAATGAGCAACACCGCGGCGAGCAGCGACGCGATCATCGAAGCGAGCAGAACGGCCGCCTTCGCGGTCTCCGGTTCGTCGAGCGAGAGGTCCGCGATCAGCAGGCTGACGGTGAACCCGACGCCGCCCAGCGTCGCCACCGCCACGATGTCGCGCGGCCCCGCCCCGGACGGCCACACCGCCGCCTTGAACCACACGGCGAGCGCCGACGCCCCGACGATCCCGACCACCTTGCCGACGACCAGACCCACCATCACGCCGATCGCGATCTTGTCGTCGAAGAGCTTCCCCAACGCCTCCGCACCCACCGGCACACCCGCCGCGAAGAGCGCGAACACCGGCACCGCCACTCCGGCCGACCAGGGCTGCAGCCGGTGCTCCAGCCTGACCGCCGGAGCGTCCTGCTCGTACGGGTCGCGCCTCACCCGCGTCAGCAACGCCAGCGCGACGCCCGCGATCGTGGCGTGGACGCCCGACTCGTGCATGAACCACCAGGTGGCGAGTGCGATCGGGACGTAGATCCAGGCGCTGGTGATCCGCTTGTGCTGCAGGAACCAGTACAGCGCCAGCAGCAGCACGACCGCGCCCGCCGCGAGCAGGTTGAACTTCGCCGTGAACAGGATCGCGATCACGACGATCGCCCCCAGGTCGTCCACCACGGCCAGGCTGAGCAGGAACACCCGCAGGCTCGACGGCAGCCCGGACGCCGTCAGCGCCAGCACCCCGAGCGCGAACGCGATGTCCGTAGCGACCGGAATGGCCCACGCCTTCTCGATCCCCGGCTGCCCCCAGCCGATTCCCAGCGCGAAAAGCGCGGGCACGATCATGCCGCCGATCGCGGCGATGATCGGCAGGACCGCGGCCTTGAAGTTCGAGAGCTCGCCGACCACGAGCTCGCGCTTCAGTTCGAGCCCCGCGACGAAGAAGAAGATCGCCAGCAGCCCGTCCTTGGCCCAGTCGCCGATGCTCAACGGTCCGAGGTGAAGATCCCTCAGGCCGAAGTACGCGGGAGAAAGAGGCGAGTTGGCCCACACCAGTGCGACGGCCGTGGCGCCGAGCAGCACCATGCCACCGACGGTCTCGGTGCGGAGGTAACGGGCGAAGTCAGCGATCTTGGCGGACACAGGGCTCCCAGGGCGGTCGACAGGTACACGAATACTCGTGCCGACCAGACTTCCCGGCTCACCTGGATGTGATCTTAACGCGAACGGGCGCCCTCAGGTGAGGACGCCCGTCACGTTTGACGCGGAAATCAGTCCTCGGCCTTGCCCGACTGCAGACCCGCCGAGATCAGGTCCATGACCGACGAGTCGGCCAGCGTCGTCACGTCGCCGACCGTGCGGTTCTCGGCGACGTCGCGCAGCAGGCGGCGCATGATCTTGCCCGAGCGCGTCTTCGGCAGCTCCGGCACGACCATGATCTGCCGCGGCTTCGCGATCGGGCCGATCTCCTTCGCGACGTGGTCGCGCAGCGCCTTGATTGCGTCCGCGCCACCGGCGTCGGCACCCGCGCCACCGCGCAGGATCACGAACGCCACGATGCCCTGGCCGGTCGTCTCGTCGGACGCGCCGACGACGGCGGCCTCGGCCACGGTCGGGTGCGACACGAGCGCCGACTCGACCTCGGTGGTCGAGATGCGGTGCCCGGACACGTTCATCACGTCGTCGACGCGGCCGAGCAGCCAGATGTCGCCGTCGTTGTCGTACTTCGCACCGTCACCGGCGAAGTAGAAGCCCTGGTCGGAGAACCGCGACCAGTACGTGTCGCGGTAGCGCTCCTCGTCGCCCCAGATGCCGCGCAGCATCGACGGCCACGGCTCGTCGAGCACCAGGTAGCCACCGCCACCGTGCGGCACCTCGACGCCCTCGTCGTTGACGACCTTCGCACCGATGCCGGGCAGCGGCCGCTGCGCCGAACCGGGCTTGGTCGAGACGACGCCGGGCAGCGGCGAGATCATGATCGCGCCGGTCTCGGTCTGCCACCACGTGTCGACGATCGGGGCCTTGCCGCCGCCGATGTTCTCGCGGTACCAGATCCACGCCTCGGGGTTGATCGGCTCGCCGACCGAACCCAGCACCCGCAGCGAGGACAGGTCGTACTTCGCCGGGATGTCCGCGCCCCACTTCATGAAGGTGCGGATCAGCGTCGGCGCCGTGTAGTAGATCGAGACGCCGTACTTCTGCACGATGTCCCAGTGCCGGCCCTCGTTCGGGGTGTTCGGCGTGCCTTCGTAGACGACCTGCGTCACGCGGTTCGACAGCGGGCCGTAGACGATGTAGCTGTGGCCGGTGACCCAGCCGATGTCCGCGGTGCACCAGTACACGTCGGTGTCCGGCTTGAGGTCGAACACGTGGTTGTGCGTGTACGACGCCTGCGTGAGGTAGCCGCCGGACGTGTGCAGGATGCCCTTCGGCTTACCCGTGGTGCCCGAGGTGTAGAGGATGAAGAGCGGGTGCTCCGAGTCGAACGCCTCGGGGGTGTGCTGGTCGGACTGCGAGTCCACCAGCTCGTGCCACCACACGTCCTTGTCCGTCCACGCGACCTCGGTGTCGGTGCGCTTGACGACGATGACCTTTTCCACCGACGGCGCGCCGGCGACGGCCTCGTCCACGGCGGGCTTGAGCGGCGCCGGGTTGCCGCGGCGGTACTGGCCGTCGGTCGTGATCACGAGGCGGCACGAGGAGTCCTCGATGCGGGTGCGCAGCGCCTCGGCGGAGAACCCGCCGAACACGACGCTGTGCATCGCGCCGACACGGGCGCAGGCGAGCATCGCGAAGATCGCCTCGGGGACCATCGGCATGTAGATCGCGACGCGGTCCTCGGCACCGATTCCCAGCGACGTCAACGCGTTCGCGGCCTTGGAGACCTCGCGCTGCAGCTCGGCGTAGGTGATGGCGCGGCTGTCGCCGGGCTCGCCCTCCCAGTGGATGGCGACCTGGTCGCCGTGGCCGGACTCGACGTGGCGGTCCACGCAGTTGTAGGCCACGTTGAGCTTGCCGCCGACGAACCACTTCGCGAACGGCGCGCCGGACCAGTCGAGCACCTGGTCCCACTTGGTTTCCCAGTGCAGCCGTTCCGCCTGCTTCGCCCAGAACGCCTCGCGGTCGGCCTTCGCCTCCTCGTACAGCGCGGGCTGTGCGTTCGCCTGTGCCGCGAACTCTTCGGAAGGCGGGAACGTCCTGCTCTCCGTGAGCAGGTTGTCCAGGGCGTTGCCCTGGCCTGGCGACTGGGTCATGGTGCGAGACCTCCTGGAATGTCCAGACCGGTTGGGGATGCGGGTACTGACCGTAGTGCGAGCCAGCTCACTTCCAACAGGCTCCTCCCTCAAAAGGTTCAGACCAATGTTGGGAGGTCGGTTACACGGCTGTCATTGTGTAGCCCGTTTCGTCTGGTCCAGGCACGTGTGGCGCGTTGAACGGGCGCAGTTGCGCGCTCAGCGGTTGGGTCAGTGAGCTGGGTCACGCGTTTCACCTGGTCAGGTACTCTGCGCGACCGTGACCGATCCTCTCGCTCCGCTGCTTTCCTTGCCCGGCGTGGCGGACGCCGCGAACGCCGCCAAGGACGCCGTCTTCCAGGTGCACCGCCATCGGGTGAACCTGCGCGGCTGGGCCACGACGGCGGCGGAGGCGTCCGTCCGCGCGGCCCGTGCGTCGGCCGCTCTGGAGGGCGGTCCGACCGAGATCCCCGAGTCCGGCGAGGTCTCGGATCCCGTGCTGGCCGGGTCGTTGCGGGCCGCGGAAGCGCTGGGCGGACTCGTCGCCACATGGCAGCGCGCGCCGTTGCAGGCTCTCGCGCGGTTGCACGTTCTCGCCGCCGCGGACCTCACGACCGACGTCGGACGGCCGCGCGTCGCCGAGGACGTGTCGCAACGGCTCGACATGCTCGGCTCGTTGGTCACCGGCGGGACGTCCGTGCCGGCACCGATCGTCGTTGCGGTCGTGCACGGCGAACTGCTCGGGCTGGCGCCGTTCGGCGTCGCCAACGGGGTGGTCGCGCGTGCGGCCGCGCGGATGACATCGATCTCCACCGGCCTCGACCCCAAGGGCCTCGGCGTGCCCGAAGTGGCGTGCCTGCGGCGTTCGGCCGCGTACGAGGCCGCGTCCGTGGCGTTCGCGTCGGGGTCTCTCGAAGGCCTGGCCGAGTGGATCCTGTTCGTGTGCTCGTCACTGGAGGCGGGCGCCCGCGAGGCTCGCAGCATCGCGGACGCCGCACTCGCTAGTTGACGATCTCGGCCAGGATCTCGGCGGCGCGCAGGACGTCGCCGCTCGTGACGTAGAGCGGGGCGAATCCGAACCGCAGGACGTCCGGCGGCCGGTGGTCGCCGATCACGCCACGGGCGATGAGCTCGTCCATGACGTTCTTGGCGTCGGCGCAGCGGATCGAGATCTGGTTGCCGCGCGGGATCTCGTCCGGCGTGATGATCTCCAGCGACGTCAGTCTGGTGACGTGCGTGCGGAACTGCGCGGTCAGGCTCAGTCCGCACTTCCACACGACCTGCATGTCGACGTCGTCCCACACGTCCAGCGCCGCGTCGAGGGCCAGCATCGACAGGATGTCCGGCGTGCCGACGCGTGCGCGCGCGATGCCGGGGTCGGGGTCGTAGCTCGCCTCCATCGCGAACGGCGCGCGGTGGCCGTTCCAGCCGGAAAGCGGGTTCTCGAACGTCGCCTGCTTGTGCTTCGGCACGTATATGAACGCCGGTGCGCCCGGTCCGCCGTTGAGGAACTTGTAGCTGCAGCCGACCGCGTAGTCGACTTGGAGCTCGTCCAACCGGATCGGGATCACGCCCGCGCTGTGGCAGAGGTCCCAGACCACCGGCGCTCCGGCGGCGTGGGCCTGCCCGGTCAGCTCCGCCATGTCGAGCATCGCGCCGGTGCGGTAGTCGACGTGGTTGAGCAGCACCACGGCGGTGTCCTCGTTGATGTCCAAAGAGGACGGTTGAGCGGCGCGGACCTTCAGCCCCGTCAGCTCTCCCACGGACTGCGCGATGTAGCCGTCGGTCGGGAAGGTCGACTCGTCGACCACGATCTCCGACCGCGTAGTGCCCTTCACTGCGGCCATCAACGCCTTGAAGACGTTGACCGACGTCGAGTCACCGACGACGACCTGTCCCTCGGCCGCGCCGATCAAGCGGCCGATGCGGTCACCGATCCGTTGCGGCGCCTCCCACCAGCCCTCGCTCCACGACCGGATCAGCCGCGTGCCCCACTGGTGGCTGATCACCTCCTGCATGCGCGCGGCGACGTGCTTCGGTAGCGCGCCAAGGGAATTGCCGTCGAGGTAGATGACACCTTCGGGGATGTCGAACAGCTCGCGCCTCACACGTAACTCCTCGCGGTCCACAGCTCGGGGAACACCGCCCGTTGGGTGCGCTTCTCCAGCCATGCAACACCAGCCGACCCGCCGGTGCCGACCTTCGAGCCCATCGACCGGCGGGTCGCGAGCAGGTGGTCGTAACGCCAGCGCGCGAACTCCTCGGCGATGTCGGTCAGCGCCTCGCCCAGCTCCAGCAGGTCGCGGTCGTTGCCGCGGTAGATCGCCGCCCACACCTGCTCGACCTCGGCCGACGGCTCGTAGGCCTTGGTCAGGTCGCGGTCCAGGACGGCCTGCGGGATGTCGAAACCCCTGCGCCGCAACGCCGCCAGCACGTCGTCGTAGAGCGACGGCAGCGCCAGCGACTTCTCCAGCTGGTCGTGCATCGCGGGCACCGCGCGGTGCGGCACGAGCATCGACGCGGACTTCTCGCCGAGCAGGAACTCCATCTCGCGGTACATGCCGCTCTGGAAGCCGGAGCCCTCGCCGAGCGCGTCGCGGAACGAGTTGAACTCGGTCGGCGTCATCCGCGCGATCGGCCGCCAGGCCGCGGACAGCGCCTGGAGGTGCAGGTCGGAGCGCCGCAGGGTCTGCACGGCGGCGCGGAGGTCGTTGGCCCGCAGTTCGCTCTGGGCCTGGCGCCACTCGAAGCACAGCAGACCGAAGTACAGCTCCATCACCTGCGTGATGACCAGGAACGACATCTCACGGGGATCTTTGGACCACTGCTGTTGAAGGGTGTGCAACACCGACGCGTGCACGTAGTCCTCGTACGGCGTGGTGCCGCCGAAATCCAGCTTGGGGGACACGGGGCAGCTCATGCCTCAATCGTCGCCGCTGAGCCTCATCACCTGAATGGGCGACGAAAGGCGTTCGCGCCGAACTTCTTCCAAACGCAAAACAGATCGCCGAGTAGCTTTGCGTTCATGTTGGACGAGGTGGACAAGGCCCTGTTGGAGGCGCTCCAAGAAGATGCGCGCCTGTCGTACAACGAACTCGCGCGCCGGGTCCACGTCTCCCCGCCGACGGTCGCCCAGCGGGTCCGCCGGCTCGAGAACATGGGTGCGATCACCGGCTATCGCGCCGTGGTCGACCCCACCGTCGTCGGACGTCCGGTCGTCGCGCTGGTGCGCATGAAGTGCTACGGCCCTCGATGCATCACGGTCCACCCCCAGCTGCTCGACGACCTCCCCGAGGTGGTCGAGGTCGTGCGGCTGACCGGGGACATCTGCTCGGTTGTGAAGGTCGTCACCACGAGCATCATGGAGTTGGAACGGCTGCTGGTCCGGCTGGCCGCTCACGGGGAGACGTCCAGCGCAATGGTGCTGTCGACGCCGATCCCGTGGCGTCCGGTGTTGCCTGGATAACATGCATCTGAGATTCCAATTAAGCTAGCGTCGATCTTGTGAGGTTGACCAAGAGCACCGACATCGCGCTGCGGATCGTGATGCGGCTTGCCGTTGCCGAGACGGACCGTCTCGTCTCGCCAAACCCGACCACGCGCGAAGTCGCCGAGGTCATGGGCGTGCAGTACACCCACGCCGCGAAGGTCGTGGCCCAGCTCCAGCACCTCGGCGTCGTCGTGGCACGCCGCGGCCGTGGCGGTGGCCTGGCCCTTGCCGAGACGAGACGTCTCGTCTCGGTCGGGTGGCTGGTCCGCCGGCTGGAAGGCGAGGGCGACGTCGTGGACTGCGAAGGCGAGGTGGCGTGCCCGTTGGCCGCGGCCTGCCGGTTGCGCCGCGCGCTGCGCCAAGCCCAGGAAGCCTTCTACGCCTCACTCGATTCGCTGAGCGTCGAGGACCTCGTCGCTGATCCCACCGGTCCCGTTCTGCTCGCCCTGGGGCAGAAGTGAGGAGCTCCTCGATGTTGTCCTCGAAGTCGGCCGAACTGGTCGAAGCCACCCTGCCCGCCGTCGGCGCCGCCATCGGTGAGATCAGCGCGTTGTTCTACGAGCGCATGTTCGAAGAGCACCCGATGTTGTTGCGGGACATGTTCAACCGCGGCAACCAGGCCAACGGCACGCAGGCGCAGGCGCTGGCGGGCTCGATCGCCGCGTTCGCCTCAGGTCTGCTCGCCGGTCAGACACCGGACGGGATGCTGCGGCGCATCGCCCACAAGCACGTCTCGGTCGGCGTCACGCCCGGTCAGTACGCGGTCGTCCACAAGCACCTGCTCGGGGCCGTCGCCGAGGTCCTCGACGTCTCAGCGGAGGTGGGCCAGGCCTGGAGCGAGGTCTACTGGCTGATGGCCGACACGTTGATCGGCCTCGAGCGGTTCCTCCCGCAGGGGCAGCAGGAGCACCGCGTGATCGCCCGGTTCCAGGAGACCGAGGACGTGGTGACGTTCGTGGTCAGGCCGCTCGACGGGCAGGTGCGCGCGGGTGAGCCGGGGCAGTACGTCTCGGTGCAGGTGCCGCTCGCCGACGGCGCCCGGCAGATCCGCCAGTACAGCCTGTCCGGGCGGTCCGACGACGCGCTGCAGTTCTCGGTGAAGCGCGACGGCGAGGTGTCGAGCCACCTGCACGACAACGTGCCGGTCGGCGGCACCGTGCTGGTCAGCCAGCCGGCCGGGGATCTGACGCTGCAGCCGGGCGACGGTCCGGTGCTGCTGGCGTCGGCGGGCATCGGCTGCACGCCGATGATCTCCATGCTCGCCGAGCTGGCCGCCACCGACTCACCGCGGCAGGTCGTCGCGATCCACGGCGACCGCCACCAGCTCACGCACCCGTTCCGCGCGGAACTCGCCCAGCTCGTCGCGAAGCTGGAAGACGCGCGGGCGCACGTCTTCTACGAGCGGCCGATCGGGGACTGGCCGGCGGAGCGCACCGGGTTCGTCGACCTCGCCGGGGTCGAGGTTCCGGAGAACGCGACCGCCTACCTGTGCGGACCGGTGCCGTTCCTGCGCGCGATGCGGGCGCAGCTGCTCGAAGCGGGCGTCACCGACATCCACTACGAGGTGTTCGGGCCTGATCTAGCCCGCTAGCCGGTCCAGGGCGTCGCGGACGTGGCCCTTCGTGTCCTCGAGGGCAGCGGCCGCACGTTCGGTCGGTTCGCCCGACAGCAGGTGCACGAGTGCCACCTTGAGGTCACCGGACGCGTCCGCCAGCGCCTGCTCGCAGGCGTTCTCGGGCTGGCCGGTGGCCTCGTGCAGGATGCGGATCGTCCGGCCGCGCAGCTTCGCGTTCGTCGCGCGCATGCTGACCATCAGGTTCGAGTAGGTGCGGCCGAGCTTGATCATCACAGCCGTGGAGAACGACGTCAGGACCAGCTTCTGGGCCGATCCCGCCTTCATCCGCGTGGAGCCGGCGATGGCCTCGGGGCCGGTGTTCAGCGCGACGAGGACGTCCGGCGTGAACGGCACCGACGCGTTGTTCGAGACCAGCACGGTGTGGGCGCCAAGCGCTTGCGCCTCCTGCAGCGCGCCGATCACGAACGGCGTGCGCCCGGACGCCGCGATGCCCACCACCAGGTCTTTCGCGGTGGCGTGCCGACGGATCTGGGCCGCGCCCGAGTGGTCCTCGACCTCTTCGACGGCGCGGACGAGGGCTTCCGGACCGCCGGCGTGGTGGGCGACGAACCAGTCGGCCGGTGCGTTGAACGTGGGCACGAGCTCGGCGGCGTCCAGCGTGGCCAGACGCCCGGACGTGCCGGCGCCGACGTAGTGCACCCGGCCGCCGGACACGATCGCCGCGACGCCGAGGTCGACCGCGCGGGCCAGCTCCGGCAGCGCCTCCGCGACCACCGCCGGGACCGTGCGGTCCTCTTCGTTGATCATGCGCAGCACGTCGATCGTGGGCACCCGGTCGATGTCCGCGGTGCGCGGGTTCCGCCCCTCGGTCGGAGATTCCACGCGCACCACCACACCGTCCCGGGGGGAGATCATTTAGACGTCTCCCGCGGCCGTCGGCGGCCGTCTGGTCGGGCGCCGAGCCGATGCCCGGACACCGCTTCGTAGGTCGCCTCCAGCGCCGTCTTCGCCGTGTCGACGTGGTGCTGGGCGACCCCGATGAACAGGCAGTCGATCACCGTGAGCTGGGCGATGCGGCTCGCCATCGCGCCGGAGCGGAACGTGGTCTCGCGCGCGGCCGTGGTCAGCACGTGGTCGGCGATCTCGGTGATGGGCGAGCGCGGGAAGTTCGTCAGCGCGACCGTCGTGGCGCCGGTCTCGCGGGCGACGCGCAGGGCCTCGACGGTCTCCGCGGTCGAGCCGGTGTGCGAGATGCCCACGGCGACGTCCGCCTCGGTCAGCACGGCGGCCGACGTCAGCGCGATGTGCGTGTCGTTCCACGCGAAGCAGGTGAGCCCTATGCGGTGCAGCTTCTGCTGCAGGTCGAACGCGACGAACGCCGACGCGCCGAAGCCGTAGACGTCGACACGACGGGCGCCCGCGACCGCCTGGACGACCTTGTCGAGCGACTCGACGTCGAGCTGCTCCGCGGTCTCCTCGACGGCGCGGGCGTCGGCGAACGCGACCTTGCCGACGACCTGCTTGAGGTCGTCGCCCGGTCCGATGTCGCCACCCATGTCGTGGTTGGCCCTGGCCTGGCTGCGGGCCGTGTCGGCGGCGAGCGCGATGCGCAGCTCCGGGTACCCACCGACGCCGATCGCCTTGCAGAACCGCGTCACCGTCGTCTCACTGGTGCCCGCCTGCTCGGCGACCTCGGTGATGCTGCGGTGCGCGACAGTTCCGGGGTTCTCCAGCACCACCTTGGCGACGCGCTGCTCGGCGCGTGCGAGACCCGGCAGCAACGACCGGATCTTCACCAGTGGACTGGACTCGGCACTGCTTTCAGTGGACACGTGGGAAACTTACTAACCGCCACACCGACGGTCAACGGAGTGTGTCCGAAAGTCACTCTCTCGACAGGTCCTAATGGACGTCGGGCACCTTCCGGGTGGAGACCGCGATCCGGTTCCACGAGTTGATGGTGAAGATCAGCGCGATGAGCTGGGCCAGTTCCTCCTCCGCGAAGTGCTTCGCGGCGCGCTCGTAGACCTCGTCGCTGACGTACTCGTGGCTGCTCAGGACGGTGATGGCCTCGGTGAGGCGCAGTGCCGCCTGCTCCTTCTCGGTGTAGAGGTCGCCGGCCTCCTCCCACGCGTTGAGCAGGTAGATGCGGGCCTCGGACTCGCCACCCTTGCGGGCGTCGACCGTGTGCATGTTGAGGCAGTAGGCGCAGTGGTTGAGCTGGGAGGCACGGATGCGGACGAGCTCGGCGAGCTGCTCGTCGAGCCCTTCGCGAGCGGCGGCGTCGAGGGCGATCATGGCGCGGTAGACCTTCGGGGCCTTCTTGGCGAGGTCGATGCGGTTCGTCATGAGAAGAAATCTATGACCCTGATTGGCCCGAGGCATGGTGCAATCTTCACGTGGAATCGTGGGCCAATCTCGACTTCCACCTGGACCTGTCCGGTCCCGGTGGCCTGCGGCACAGGTTGACGGCGTCGCTGCGCGAGGCGGTCCGGTCGGCCCGGCTGCCTCCGGGAACCCGGCTGCCGGCCTCGCGGTCGCTCGCTCTCGACCTGGGGATCGCGCGGAACACCGTGGCCGAGGCGTACGCGGAACTCGTGGCCGAAGGGTGGCTGACCGCGCGCCAGGGCTCGGGGACCGTTGTCGCCCAACGGATCGCACCACCGCAGCCGGTGAAGCGCTCGGTGCCCGGCGCGGACGTGCGGTTCGACCTGAGGGTGAGCACGCCGGACGTCACCGAGTTCCCGCGCGCCGAGTGGATCCGCTCGACGCGGCGGGCGCTGACGGCGGCGCCCTCCGAGGCGTTCGGGCCGGGGGACCCGCAGGGGCGGATCGAGCTGCGGACGGCGCTGGCCGAGTACCTGGCGCGGGCACGGGGTGTGCGGGCCGATCTCGAACGGATCGTGGTGTGTTCGGGCTTCGGCGGTGCTGTGCAGATGTTCGACCGGCTGCTTCAGCCGCCTGTGGTCGTCGAGGAGTACGGGCTCGCCTTCCACCGGTCGTTGTGGACGTCGACGGTGCCGTTGGCGGTGGACGACCACGGCGCGAACACCGAGCAGTTGCCTGACGACCTGCGTGCCTGCGTGCTAACGCCCGCGCACCAGTTCCCGTTGGGCGGTCCCTTGCACCCTCGTCGGCGCGCATCGGCTGTGGAATGGGCACGGCGTGTGGGCGGTCTTGTGCTGGAAGACGACTACGACGGCGAGTTCCGCTACGACCGGCAGCCCGTCGGCGCGGTGCAGGGGCTGGACCCGGAACACGTCGTGTACCTGGGCACGTCCAGCAAGGCGTTGTCACCGGCGTTGCGGATCGCGTGGATGGTGCTGCCGGACCGGTTCGTGGATCCGATCCTCGAGCTGAAGACCGGCCGTGAGCAGCACATCAGCATGCTCGACCAGCTGACGTTGGCCGACTTCCTGGAGGCCGGGTCGTACGACAGCCATGTGCGGCGGATGCGGCTCAAGTACCAACGGCGGCGCGACCGGCTCGTGGAGGCTGTTTCGCCGTACGCGTCCGTGTCCGGCATCGCGGCCGGGATGCACGCGGTGCTGGACACGCCTCATGAAACCGCGATCGTCGAGACCGCGCGTGAACGCGGGATCGAGGTCAGCCCTCTCTCGTGGTTCCGGCACGAGCAGAGCGACGACGACCGCACGGGGATCGTGGTGAGCTTCGGAGCGCCCGCGTTTCCACGAGCGCTGCCGTTGTTCACCGAAGTGCTAGCGGCGTGCCACTGACCAGCCTTCGGCCGTGACGTCGCCGCGTGCGTGCACGTAGACGCCGCGGCCGTTGTACTGGCCGGCCTTGGCGTAGACGAACCTGCTCTTCACGGATTCCGTTGGCACCCAACGACGTCCGGTCGTCGTGATGGTGCGGGCGTCCTGCCAGTCCGTGCCGTTCCAGTGCTGGATCGTGAGCTTGTCGCCCTTGTCGACGTCGACGAAGACCTCGACCGGGCGTTCCGCGGTGAGGGTGCCGCCGGAAGTCGTTGCCCGCCACTGCTTTCCGTGCGACTTCACCGCGAGTGCGTTGGCGAGGCCGTCGGCTGCCACGCGGCGGGCCGGGTTGACGCTGCCCCAGTCACGGCTCGGGTGCACGCGGTTGGTCAGCAGGATCGCGATCGAGCGCGACGCCTTGTCGATCACGAACGACGTGCCGGTGTAGCCCGTGTGACCTGCGGTTCCCGGGCCGCTCAGGCCGCCCATGTACCAGCGCTGGTCGAGCTCGAAGCCGAGGCCGTGGGCGTTGTCCGGGAACTGCTGGTTGAAGTTCGTGAGCATCAGCTCGACCGAGTGCTCGGTCAGGATGCGGCGGCCTCCGTACGTGCCGCCGTTGAGGATCGTCTGGCCGAGGACGGCGAGATCCTTGGCCGTGCCGAAAACACCGGCGTGGCCTGCTACTCCTCCGAGGGACCACGCGTTCTCGTCATGCACCTCGCCACGGACTATGCCGCGCGGTGGTGCCGTCTGGAACTCCGTTGCGGCCGTGCGGTCCTTGGCCGTCGGGTTGTAGCCGGTGTCCTTCATGTCGAGCGGCTTGGTGATGCCGTCCCTGACCGCCTGGTCGAGCTTCTTGCCGCTGACCTTGAAAACCAGCTCGCCGAGCGTGATCAGGTTCAGGTCCGAGTAGAGGTACGTGGTGCCGGGGGTGGACTTCGGCTTCACGTCCATCACGGCTTTGATGCGTGACGGGGCGTCGGGGTACCTCTGCCACAACGGGATGAACGGTTCGAGGCCGCTCGTGTGTGTGAGCAGCTGCTTGACGGTGATGTTCTCCTTGCCGTTCACGCCGAACTCGGGCAGGTAGGTGGCGACGCGTTCGTCGATGTTCACGCGGCCCTGCTCGACCTGCTGGATCACCGCGATCGACGTGAAGAGCTTGGAGATGGAGGCGAAGTCGAAGATCGTGTCCTTCTTCATCGGGACGCGTTCTTCTTCTGGCAACTGGGTTTGCTGGTCCTGGTAGAGGACTGCGTAGCCCGTGCGGTCGTGCGTGACGATCTTGCCGTCGTGCACGTACATCGTGACGGCGCCGGCGTACAGCGGCTTGCCGTTGGCCTGGGGTTTTGTGAAGTCGCGGAGCTGGCGCAGGGCCGTGTTGATCGGCTCCGGGTCGAGACCGGCCCAGAACGGGTTCGACTGGCGCAGCGTCGTCCACTGCTGTGCGAAACCGTCCTGGGGCTGGTCGAAGTGGCCGGGGACCGCCGTCGTCACGAGTGCGACGGCCAGGGCAGGGATGAGCATGGCGTCCTCACCGGTAGCGCAGGTAGGGCAGGCGGGTGCGGCGGAACTGCTGGAGCTCCTGGTGCCACGCGCCGGTGACCTCGTCCAGGGGAGCCTGGGCGTCGATCATCCTCCGCAGCCGGTCGGAGCCGCTGAGCTTGTCGATCCAGTTGTCGGGACGCCACGCGAACACGCCGGGGTACAACGACTTCGCGGTGATCAGCATGGCCACGGCGGCCCTGATGGCGTCGAACCTCCGCGGGTCGGTGACGTGCAGGGTGACACCGCCGCAGGACTTGCCCTGGAACTTGTTGAACGTCGGCGAGAAGTAGGTCTCGCGGAACCGGACGCCTTGCAGGCTCAGGGCGTTCAGCGCTTCGGCCCAGCGCCAGTCGATGCCCGGCGCACCCACCGTTTCGAACGGGCGGGTGGTGCCGCGGCCCTCGGACAGGACCGTGCCCTCGAACAGGCACGTGCCGGGGTAGACGAGCGCGGTGTCCTGGGTGGGCATGTTCGGGCTCGGCGGGACCCACGGCAGGCCCGTGTCGAGCTGGTTCCTGCGCCAGTGCCGGACGTTGACCACTTCGAGCTTCGTCTTGAGGTCGAACTCGCCCACGAAGAAGCGAGCCAGTTCGCCGACCGTCATGCCGTGTTGCTGCACGATCGGTTTCAGGCCCACGAAGGTCGCGTGGGCCGGGTCGAGCTGCGGGCCGTTCGCGCTGCCGCCGATGGGGTTCGGGCGGTCGAGGACCATGAAGTCCAGGCCCTCGGCCGCTTCCATCGCCTGGTACAGCGACCAGATGTAGGTGTAGAAGCGTGCGCCCACGTCGGCGATGTCGAACACGACCGTGTCGACGCCCGCCTTCGTGAACATCTGCTTGATCTTCGCGGGACTGGCTTGGTACGTGTCGTACACCGGGATACCGGTGCGCGGGTCCGCGTAGTCGCCCTCGGAGCCGCCGGCCTGTGCCGTGCCGCGGAAGCCGTGTTCCGGTCCGAACACGGCTGCCGGCTTGGCGTCGTGGGCGACCATCGAGTCGACGACGTGCGTCTGGTCCTTGAGGATGCCCGTCGGGTTCGTCAGCACGCCGACCTTGCGACCCTTGAGCTTGCGCCAGCCGTCCTGTGCGAGCTGTTCGGCCGCCGTGGCGAGCTTCGGGGTCGCGCCGGCCGTGCCTGCGCCGATGAGGGGGACGGACAGGGCGCCTGCCGCGAGGAAGCTCCGCCTTCTCACCAGGTCACCCCGTGTCCGAACGGGTAGGGGGTCGGGCCCGGTACGTCGACCGGCAGCTTGCCCTGCGGCTTCACCTCGCCCAGCAGGACCCTGGCCAGCGCCTCCATCGAGACCGTGGTCGTCGAATAGGTGGCGAGCCACGTCTTGGCGTTGCTGTGGGCGACGTCGTACGGGTTGCCGGTGGCGGCCGCGACGACGGGCTTGCCGGTGGCGGCGAGCTGGTTGACCAGGTCGACCTGGGCCGGCCTGGTGCTCGCGTTGTTCGTCAGCACGACGATCTTGTCCGCGTTCGCCGCCGCGGCCACGGCCTGCTGGATCTGGCCGGCCGTGGGGCTCGTCGAGGTGACGAACTTGGTGCCCTTGAGCCTGGTGGCGAGGGCGCTCGTGGTCGCGTCGCTGGTGCCGACGACCAGGGGAGCGGTGGCGTTGAGCGGGAGCGCCTGGCCGTCGTTGCGGACGACGGTGATGGTGCGGTCGGCGATCTTCTGCGCCGCCTCGGTGTTGGAGCCGACGACCTGGTCGACTTTGTTCTCGTCGACGTCGGCGGTGAGCATGACGCCGCGCAGGAGCTTCATCTTGAGGATGCGCAGGACGCTCTGGTCGATGCGCTGCTCGGTGATCTCACCGCTGCGGACGGCCTTGACGACGCTGTCGATCGCGGCGCCGAGGTTCGGCGGCATCAGCAGCTGGTCGACGCCCGCCTTGATGGCCAGCACCGGGATCTCGGCGTCGGAGTGCAGCTTGCGGACGCCCTCCATCTCCAGCGAGTCGGTGACGACCACGCCGTCGTACTTCAGCTCGTCGCGCAGCAGACCGGTGATGATCTTCGGGCTGAGCGTGGCCGGCTCGCCTGACGGGTCGATCTGCGGCACCTGGATGTGCGCGGTCATGATCGAGTCGATCTTGGCGGCGATGGCGGCGGAGAACGGCGGCGCGTCGATCTGCCGCCACTGGTCGAGGCTGCGGTTCGAGACCGGCAAGGCGGTGTGGCTGTCCTCGGACGTGTCGCCGTGGCCGGGGAAGTGCTTGGCGGTCGAGGTCACCGAGGTCATGTCGAACCAGCGGCGGCCCTCGTAGCCCCGGACCTGGGCGGCGACCATGTCGGCGGCGAGCTTCGGGTCGCTGCTGAAGCTGCGCACCCCGATGATCGGGTTCGCCGGGTTGGAGTTGACGTCGGCGTCCGGCGCGAAGTTCTGGTTGATGCCCATCGCGCGCAGTTCCGAGCCCGTGATGCGCGCGGCCTCCTCGGCGTCCCGGGTGCTCCTGCCCGCGCCGAGGGCCATGTTGCCCGGCAGCTGGGTGGCCGGCGGGCCGATCCGCGTGACGACGCCCATCTCCTGGTCGATCGAGATGAGCAGCGGGACCTTGCTGGCCTTCTGCAGGCCGTTGGAGAGCCGCGCGATCTGCTTGGGCGTGTCGATGTTGTCGCGGCTCGAGTTGTTGAAGTAGATGACGCCGCCGGGCTGGTACTTGCGCACCATGTCCGCGGCCGTCGCCACTCCGAAGTCGGGCTGGTTCTTGGGGTGCGGGACGTCGGCGGCCTGGCCGTTGACGTACGTGACGAAGAGCTGGCCGACCTTCTGTTCCAGCGACATCCCGCGGAGCGTGGTCACCGAGGCGTCCGCTCTCGCCACCGGCGTGAGGGCGACCATGGCAGTGACCAGCGTCAACGCGGCGATTTTCCGCACTTGGAAGTGCCTCCCGGTGATGATCCCACAGATAACTGGCGTATTTCGCAAGTTACCCACGACCGTGGGGTGGGTCAACGGGTGGCCATTGTGCCGTTCGGAGGGTTTTCACTGAAACATGCAGAACGGGGCACCCCCGAAAGGGTGCCCCGTCCTCAGCGCGGGCTTGCGAGTTACCAAGCGTGCAACTCCAGTCGTACAACCCTGGCCTCGGCGTCCGGCGTCCCGGTACGCAGGCCCTAGACGACAAGCCTCCCGCGGCGTGCTGCGCGTGGGTACTCGAAGTCCGCGCACGGAGCTTGGCCGGGGTGGATCCTGACTTCTCTTCGTCTGGTCCCTGGCCGACCCGAGGTCCGCACCACCTATTTAAGTGCGTGGGCCCGGTCACAGCAAGGGCTCGGACGGGTGCACCGTTCAAGCCACGTTCAGTAGTGAAAGTCTTGGCGTTTCTGGATTTGTGAGGCCGTATTCGCGTTCGGGTACCGCCGTGCGGGCGGTGCCGTGCACTCACCGGGGCACCACGTGCGCGGGGCGTTGCCGCTACTCGCCGGTACCCCTCACTTCTCGGTGCTTCGAGCCCGCAGGGGCTTGACTTCAGCCGTTGTTCCGCTTGCGGCGCAGGCCGTACCAGGCCGCTCCGGCCGCCGCGACGGCACCGAGGCTGATGGCCGTGACCGCGACCGCCCTGCCCGAGGGGGTGGGGATGCGTCCGCGCAGGCTCACCGGGTCGACGAACTGCTGGATCGGCCAGTCCTTCTCGGCGGCGATGCGGCGCAGGCCCCGGTCCGGGTTCACGACCGTCGGGTGGCCGACGACCTCGAGCATCGGCAGGTCCGTGACGCTGTCCGAGTAGGCATAGCTCTTCGCGAGGTCGTAGCCGTGCTCGGCGGCGAGCTGCTTGATCATGACCGCCTTGTTGTCGGCGGCGCAGTAGAAGTCGACGGCGCCAGTGTAGCGGCCGTCCTGGATCACCATCTTCGTGCCGACGCTGTGGTCCGCCCCGATCATCTGGGCGATGGGGGCGACGAGTTCCTCGCCGGACGCGCTGACGATGACGACGTCGTGGCCCTCCGCCTTGTGGTCGGCGATCAACTGCGTCGCTTCTTTGTAGACGAGCGGGTCGACGATGTCGTGCAGCGTCTCGCTGACGATGCTGCGGATCTGCTCGACGTCCCAACCGGCGGCCAGCGCCGTGATGTGCGCGCGCATGCGGTCCATCTGATCCGCGTCCGCGCCGGCGAGCATGAACACGAACTGCGCATATGCGCTCTTCAGGACCGCGCGGCGGTTGATCAGCCCCTCCTGGAAGAAGGGTCGGCTGAACGCCAGCGTGCTCGACTTCGCGATCACGGTCTTGTCGAGGTCGAAGAAGGCGGCGATCCGGCTCATGTACTTCAGCTTAGGTGTACTCGTCAGTAGGCCGTTCGGGCGGCATTTCGTTCGTGTACGAAACCCTTGTGCGCCACGGTTACGGAAACTTGGCGTGCGGCTGTTGCGGAAGTTGCGCGCGGCACTGGCGCATGGGGATACAGTAGGAGAGTCCGGTTCGACGGACGGGTTCAGTCCGACCCCCCGGGACTGAACCATTGACGACCCCCGTCCCTCCCCCCTGGCGGGGGTCGTCCCATATCCAGACCCCGTTTCCTCGTGGGTGCGACTGGACCTCTCCCGCTTTTCTTCGCCTTGGGCTTCGTGCCGTGCGCCCAACCCTCCAGCGTCGCACACGGCCCCGACACTTCCGGTCTCCCAAGGCTTCCAAGATCGCGACTTGTCCACAGCCGCCGGTTTGTCCACATGTGGATCTTCACCCCGTTGTGTCGTTCATCACGACCCGCCACCGTCGATCCCATGACCCACCCCATCGCCCTGCTCACGGACCAGGACCTCCTCGACGAGGTCCTCCGGGTGGCCGCCGCGGCCGACTGCCCGCTCTCCTGCGCACCCGACGTCACCTCGCTGCGCTCGCAGTGGCACACGGCCCCGTTGGTCCTCCTCGACCCGGCAGCGGTCTCGGCCTGCCTGGACGCGGGCCTCCCCCGCCGCACGGGCGTCCTGGTGGTCCACGGAGGTGACCCGCCCTGGGCCCCGGCCGTGGCCCTGGGAGCAGACGGCGTCCTGGAACTCCCGGTGGAGGGCCGCTCCCTCGTGACGGCCCTGACCGACCTGGGCGAGGGCCCACCGTCGGACCGCGGCAGGGTCGTGTCGTTCATCGGCGGCCGAGGAGGCGCGGGAGCCTCGACCCTGGCCATAGCCTGCGGCCGCGAGGCGGTGGCCCTGGGCGGCGAGGCGATGCTCGTCGACTGCGACCCGCTGGGCGGCGGCATAGACCTGGCCCTGGGCACCGAGTCCGACCAGGGCGCCCGCTGGCCGGGAGTGCACGCCACCGGCGGCAGGGTCCCGATGTCAGCGCTGCGCGCAGCCCTCCCCACCTCGGGCAACCTGAGCGTCCTCGCCTGCGACCGCGCAGCCCCGGACCCGGACCCGGCAGCCGTGGCAGCAGTCCTCGACGCGGGCCGCCGAGCAGGCTGCACGGTGATCTGCGACCTCCCGCGCTTCCCGACGGCCTCGGCCTCAGCAGCCCTGGACCGCACAGACCTGACAGTCCTCGTGGTCCCGGCCGAGGTGCGAGCCACAGCGGCAGCCAGCCGAGTGGCCACCCACCTCCTGACCAACGGCCGCAACCTCCGCCTGGTGGTCCGAGGCCCGTCCCCTGGCAACCTCCAGCCGTCCGAGATGGCCGAGGTGATCGGCGTCCCCCTGCTCACCTCGATGCGCCCGGAACCGGGCCTGGCCGAAGTGCTCGAACGGGGCCGCTTTCCCCGCAACCCGAAGGGCCCCCTCGCCACCGCGGCCCGAGCGGTGCTGAAGGAGCTCCGCCCATGACCGCACCGCCCATCGACCTCGACGAGTCCGACTACCTCGCGCACTTCCTGTCCGACACCGAGCCCGAGCCGGACTACGTCGGGTGCGGTTGCGTGCCGGTGTTCAGCAGGGCAGAGGTCCCGCACCCCGGCCCGGCTTCCCTCCTGGCCCCCGCCACGAGATCCCTTCGCGCACAAGGACGTCAGCCGTGATCCTCCTCCGCATCCTCGGCCGGATGCTGCGCAACCTCGTCGTCTACGGCCGCCTCTACCCACCCCGCTACGTCTTCAAGAAGGAGGAGCCGAAGTGAACCGCTTCGTCATCTGGTGCCAGGAAACCTGGCTCCGCCTCACGGGCCGCGAGATCACCTACGGCCGCCACGCCCGCCGCCCGGAGGCAGCGACCTGACCTCCGCGCCCCCTCGCCCACGTCGTTCGAAGCTTCCACCGTGACGGCACCTCGCCTCTGACGTGACGACGCCCAAGCCCTTCACCGCGCCGCCACCCAGCCCACTTGTGCCGTGCCTCGGCTCGCTCGTGCCGTGCGCCCGGTTCGCTGGTGCCGTGCCTCGGCTCGCTCGTACCGCCGCCCAGCCCACTTGTGCCGTGCCTTGGCCCACTTGTGCTGCCACCCAGCCCGCTCGTTGCCTTGCCCCAACCCACTCGTCCCGCGCCCGGTTCACTTGTGCGGCTCAGCCCACCTGGGCAGCCGCCCAGCTGGCTCGTGCCCTACCCCAGCCACTCGTGTCTTAGCTCGCTTGTGCCGCCGCTCGGCCCGTTCGTGCCGTGCCTCGGCCGACTCGTGCCGCTGCTCAGCTCGCTCGTGCCATGCCCTGGCTCACTTGTGTCGCCGCCCGGTCCGCTCGTGCCGTGCCTCGGCCCACTTGTGCCGCCCAGCCCACCCAAGCCAGCCGCCCAGCCCACCCAGGCCAGCCGCCCAGCCCACCCAGGCAGCCGCCCAGCCCACTTGCGCCGCCCAGCCCTCCCCAGCAGCCGCCAGCCGGCTCGCGCCCCTGCCCCCGGCCCACTCGTGCCGTCCCCAGGAGGAAACCCCGTGACCACCCCACCTCCCGCACCTCCACGCACCAAGCCCGCGAGGTGCGTGACATGACCTCCGCCCTCATAGACCGGGTCCGCCACCGCCTGGCCGGCACCGACATGGAGATGACCGCGGCCGTGGTGGCCCACGCGGTCCGCTCCGAAGCAGGCGGCGTCCTAGCCGACTCCGACGTCCTCGAAGCACTCCAGGTGCTCCGCCAGGAGTTCAGCGGCGCCGGCCCCCTCGACCCGCTGCTCGACGACCCCGGCACCACCGACGTCCTCGTCACCGCGCCGGACCAGGTGTGGGTCGACGGCACGTCGGGCCTGCGCCGCACCGGCATCACCTTTGCCGACGAGGACGCGGTCCGGCGTCTCGCACAACGGCTGGCGGTAGCGGCGGGGCGGCGGCTCGACGACGCATCCCCGTGTGTCGACGGGTGGTTACCGGGGAGCGGGGTGCGGCTGCACGCGGTGTTGCCGCCCATCGCGGACCGCACCTGCCTGTCGCTGCGCGTCCTCAGGCCCGCGACGCACGATCTCGAGGCGCTGCAGGGACTCGGCACGTTCGACGCCGAGATCGCGCACGCTCTGAAGGCGATCATCAGGCAGCGCCTGGCGTTCCTGGTGATCGGCGGGACCGGGTCGGGCAAGACGTCGTTGTTGTCGGCGTTGCTGGGCTGTGTGTCGCCGACGGAACGCATCGTGTGCGTCGAGGATGCGAGCGAGCTGAACCCCGACCATCCGCAGTTCGTGCGGCTCACCGCGCGGCCGGCGAACGTCGAGGGGGCAGGCGAGGTCACCACCCGGCAGCTGGTGCGGGAGGCCCTGCGGATGCGGCCCGACCGGATCGTGGTCGGCGAGGTGCGCGGCGCCGAGGTGCGGGAGTTGCTCACCTCGTTGAACACCGGGCACGAAGGTGGTGCCGGGACGTTGCACGCCAACTCTCCGGCGGAGGTGCCCGCGCGGCTCGAGGCGCTGGGGGCGCTGGGCGGGCTTTCGCCGCAGGCGTTGCGCAGTCAGGTCTCGGCGGCGGTGCGGGTCTTGTTGCACATGCGCCGGGACAGCAACACCAGATATCTCAACGAGATCGGCGTGTTCGGGCCGGAGCTGGAGGTTCGTCCTGCCTGGACGAGAGAGCGCGGGTGGCTGGCGAAGGAGTTGCTGTGCTGAGCCTTTTGCTGCTGGCGACGGCGCTGCTCGTCTGGCCACAACTCAAGCCGATCCGAAGACTCAGGCCGCGGAACAAGCGAGAAATCGTTGTGCCGCAGTACGTCTGGCTCGCGGCGGCGGCGACCTGCACCTACCTCGTGGCAGGTGTGGGCGGACTGATCGCCGGAGCGGTGCTCACGGCGACCGGCCGGAGAATCCTCAAGCGGCACAGGCGAAGCAAAGCGATCAGCCAGGCGACGGAAGCGTTGAGCAGCGGGCTCGGCGGTGTGATCGACGAACTCCGAGCGGGTGCGCACCCGGCGCAGGCGGCGGAAGGAGCGGCGGAGGACACCCCGGCGCCGGCGAAGGAGGTGCTGCGAGCGGCGGCGGCCGCGTCGAGGCTGGGCGGTGACGTGGAGCGGACGTTGCGGGAGATGAAGCAGCCGTTGCTCGGCAAGGCCACCGATCAGCTGGCCAGGGCGTGGCACGTGTCGGCGAAGCACGGTGTGGCGTTGGCGGACGTTCTGGACGCCACCAAGCGCGATCTCGATCAACGGGCCGCGTTCGCGCGGCAGGTGCACGCGCGGATGGCCGGGCCGCGGGCCAGCGCGATGGTGCTGGCGGTGCTGCCGGTCCTCGGCGTGTTGCTGGGCGAGTTCAGCGGTGCCAGGCCGTTCCACGTCCTCACGAGCACCGGGGCGGGGCAGTTCCTCCTGGTACTGGGCGCGGTGCTCGCGGCAGCCGGAGTGTGGTGGACGCAGCGGATCACGGAGGTCGAGCCGTGACGTTCCTCCTGCTCGCGCTGGCGGTGCTCATCGCGCCGGCACCACGACGATCGATCGATCGATTCAAGCCCAGAGCCCACGACCCGCCGCGGAACGAGAAGAAGCCGGACGGTCCGTTCGAACGGGCGGCGTCCTGGGACCTGCTGGCCGCCTGCCTGAAAGCCGGGTTGCCGGTGCCCACCGCGATCCAGGCGGTCGGGATGAGGGAGCTCAGCCAGGTCGCGGAGTTGCTCAAGCTCGGCGCGGACCCCGTCACGGCGTGGGCGTCCGCACTCGACAGTCCGGAGACGGCCCTGCTGGCCAGGGCCGCGCGGCGAACGGCGCGGTCCGGTGCGGCGCTGGCCCGGCAGACCGCCGAACTCGCCGAGCGGACCAGGGCCGCCGCGAGTGACGACGCGGAGGCCAGGGCGCAGAAGGCCGCGGTCGCGGTGGCCGCACCGCTCGCACTGTGTTTCCTGCCCGCCTTCCTGTGCCTCGGCGTCGCGCCTGTGGTGCTGGGGCTGGCCGGCCAATTCCTCAGATAGGAGAAGCAGATGGAACTGCTGCAGGACGACAGCGGGATGAGCACGGTGGAGTACGCGATCGGGACGTTGGCGGCAGCCGCGCTCGGTGGCCTGCTGTACGTGCTCGTCACCAGCGATTTCATGGAGAAGCTGATGGAAGGGGTCATACAGCGTGCGCTGTCGTCGGTCTGACGACCGGGGCATGGTCACGGTCGAGGCGGCGATCGTCGTGTCCGCGTTGCTGGTGGTCATGTGGTTGGGGGCCAACGGGCTGACGGCGGTCACCGAGCAGATGCGTTGCGCGGACGCGGCGAGAGAGGCAGCGCGGCTCACGGCACGCGGTGAACGGCAGCGCGGGGAAGAGGCCGTCGGGCGAATCGTGGGCGCTGCCAACGTTGTGATCAACGAACAAGCTGACGCCGTCGAGGTCGTGGTCGGCAAACGCGGGCCGTTGGGCTTACCGCTCAGCGCACGGGCGTTCGCCGTACCGGAGCCGCGATGAACGGCGAACGGTCCGGTTGCGACCGGGGTTCGGCTGCGGTGAGCGGTGTGGTGGTCATGTTGTCGCTGATCATCGTCGTGGTGGCCGGTGCGCACGTCGGTTCGGTGGTCGTCGCGCGGCACCAGGTGACCGGTGCGGCCGATTTGGCGGCGCTGGCCGCGGCCGCTCGTCTCGTCGATGGCGCAGAAAGTGCTTGTGAGCAGGCGAAACTCGTGGCATCGGAAAACCGGGCCGAGCTGACGAGCTGCGCGGTGAGCGGATGGGAGGTGGTGGTGGAGGTGTCGGCGGTTACGCCGTTCGGCCCGGTGAACGCACGCGCCAGGGCAGGTCCGGCTGAAGATCGTGCCGTTTGGAGCACGACGAGCGGTCGGCTCACAGCGGTGAGCGGACTCACACTCCCGCCTGGACATGCTGAACGGTGATCGAACCAAACGCGCGGAGTTCAGTTGCTCGGTCTGGCAAAGGACGTTCGCCGTTCCGTAGCTACCAGTTGTCGAGCGGGGGTTACGGAGGCAGGTGCCGGTGTCGTTAGTTGTAGTGGCGGCACCGACGCGGTGTCCCTACGAACACCGGCACCACGTTGATGTCGAGTCAGAGCCTGGGAAGAAGGCGACGGAAGATGGATTGGTCGGACAGCTGGCGCGGGGCCTTCCGCATCGAACTGCGTGCCGAGGCGATCAGCCTCGCGTTCCGCGGTTGGCCCGTACTGCCCGGCACGTTCCCGGCCGGTTCTGAGAACGGCGTGACGAAGTGGGCGGGCCGCAGCGGCCTCGAGCAGCACGGCCCGATCCCGGTGCACCGCGACTGGGTGGACCGCATCGGGACCCGTCCCGAGCAGGTCGCCACGTGGTGGGCAGGCGCGTCCTACAGCCTCCTCGTCGCCACCGGTCACGTGGTGGACGCGATCGAGGTCGGCACCGGCCTCGGCCGCCGCGCGGCCGTCGCACTGCGGCAGATCGGTGTTCCCGTGCCGATCGCCGCGACCCCGTCCGGCCGCTGGATGTTCCTCGTGAAGTCCGGCTCGACGCTCAACACCGAGCTGGCCGGCAACCCGGACGTGCACCTGTACGGCAAGGGCGAGTACATCCCGCTGCCCCCCACCACCATGGCGCACGGTGTCGTGCATTGGCGGGTCAAGCCGCAGGTCTGCGGCTGGAACCTGCCGGACGCGCACGTCGTGCAGGACGCACTCGTCGCGGCCGTGCACGCCCCGGCGAGCTACCAGCTCGAAACCGTCTGACACAACTACAAGCCCGGCCGTGTTGGGTGTCGTCGTGGACTCTCCCCGACAACCCCGAAGGCGATGCCCTGCACGGCCGTTCCACCAAGCCCGGTCCGATGATCGGCCTCCGCACCCCGCACGTCGGGGGCCGGCAGAGGAACGGGCGAAAAGCCGAACACGCACCCCGAAGGACAGCCTCCCGCACCAGTGACCGGACCGAGGGACGTTAGTGGCAGAGCACCCGCTCTGCCGCGGTCGGTGAAGCCGGCTCCTCCCCGGAGTTCGTCAGCAGACAGTCGACACCGTCGCCTCCCGCGTGTCCTGTCGAGACGAACGAACCAGATTCCACCGATGTTCCAAGGGATCCGGTCACGAAGCGGTAGCAGGCGGGAACACAGTGTTCGGCACGTGGAGAGCGCGGCGGGGGTACCCGTGAGCCCCCGCCGCGCCCACGAAAGTCAGTGGAGACCCTCCGCGTAGGCGGCGAAAGCCAGGGTCTCCTCCATGGATCCGGGCCGTGGAACCGCATCGGCGTCCCAGCCGAGGTCCCGGTCCCGCAGGACCTGCTCGATCAGCGGGTGCCACCGCTGATCGAGCATTTTCTTCGCCCACACCAGGGCGCCGCGCTTGGACTCCACCTCTCCCGTGTGGATGGTGTAGAGCGTGCGGCAGTAGGCCGAGACGATGTAGCGCTGTGTCCACGCGTTGCCCACCGGCGCCCACTCACGGATGCCGTCGAGCACGTGCGGCAACTCGGCCAGCATCGACGAGCGCAGCACGGACGCCGGCACCTCGTCGACGAGCGACGTGATCGGCGGACCGTCCAGCACGATGCCGTGGTGGCGCAGAATCCAGCGGGCGTGCGGGCTGTTGCAGTGCAGATCCCACACCAGGGTCCGCGTGCCGTGGTCGTTGAACAGCCACGGAACCCCGAGACCCGCCACTGAACGCAGCGACCCCACGTCCGCGTATGAGCCCTCGATCTCGGTTGACCAGCGGCCGGGACGGGTCGGGACCTCGTCGTGCAACCGCCGCAACCCGGCCTCACGATCACCGGACGGCAGCTCGGTGCAGGCGACGATGAAGTCGCAGTCGCTGTGGACGTCACCGGCACCCAGGGCGAACGAACCCTGGAGGTAGGTGCCGACGTAGGTGGGGCCGAGGATCTCGCGCTGGGCCGAGACGAGGTCGGTGAGCAGTGCGTCGAGGTCGGAAAAGGGTGTGAACAAGGCAGACTCCAATGGACCCGTGGCCGATGAGGGGATGACGGGCGCGGCGGAGTGATCAGACCAGCCGCGCGCGAGGGCACGACGGGCTCAGGCCCGGTCGCGCGATGGCGCGACAGGCGCAAGCCTCGCCGTGCGCGGTGGCACGACGGGCGTCCCGCTCAACCGCGCCTAGGCGCGACGGGTCCGGTCGGTGGAGTTGCAGCCGCATGCGTTCACCCCGCCACCGTAACCAGAACCAGCCCAGGCAGTCAGGCGATTTTGCCCAGCACCACGTCCAGCACCAGCACGGCACCGGCCTTGTCCAGCGGATCGTTGCCGTTGCCGCACTTGGGCGACTGCACGCACGACGGGCAGCCCATCGGGCACGAACAGGCGGTGATCGCCGCGCGTGTCGCCGAGAGCCACGCCCGCAACGCCGAGTGGCCCCGGTCGGCGAAGCCCGCGCCGCCGGGGTGGCCGTCGTGCACGAAGACCGTCGGCATTCCCGTGTCCGGGTGTGCGGCCGTCGACACGCCGCCGATGTCCCACCTGTCGCACGTCGCGAACAGCGGTAGCAGGCCGATCGCCGCGTGTTCGGCCGCGTGCAGGGCGCCGGGGATGCGTTTGGCCTCCACGCCTGCGGCGAGCAGCAGCGACTCGTCGACCGAGTACCAGACCGCTCGGGTTTGCAGCGTCTGTTCTGGCAGGTCGAGCGGGATCTGGTCGAGCACCACGCCGGAGGGCAGGCGGCGCAGGTAGCCGACGACCTGGGTCGTCACCTCCACCTCGCCCAGCGACACGGACACGCCGCCGAAGTCGGTGCGTTCCACCTCGCGGACCACGGTGATGTCGACGCAGTCGCGCGGTTGCGTGGTCCACTCCGGGTCTTCGCGGTGCACCATCGCGAGGCCGCTGTCCAGGTCGAGCTCGTCGACGACGTAGGAACGACCTTGGTGCAGGTACACGGCGCCGGGGTGCACCTGCCAGCACGCGGAGCCGGGGTCGACCGTGCCGAGCATGCGGCCCGAGTCCGCCTCCACGACGGCCACCTGCTCGCCGCCGGAGCCGCGGATGTCCACACCGGCGTGCGGCCGGTCGTGCGAGGCCCAGTACCACCCGGCAGGGCGTTTGCGCAGCAGTTTCTCCGCCACGAGGTCGGCCAGGACGGCCTCCGCGAGAGGGCCGCCGAAGTCGTCGAGGCAGGCCGGTGTCAACGGCATCTCGGACGCCGCGCACGCCAGCTGCGGGCCCAGCACGTACGGGTTCAGCGGGTCCAGCACCGTCGCCTCGACCGGTCTGTCCAGCACCGCGGCCGGGTTGTGCACCAGGTACGTGTCCAACGGGTCGTCGCGGGCCACGAAGACGACCAGCGCGCTGTCCCCGGACCTGCCCGCACGGCCCGCCTGCTGCCAGAACGACGCCAGGGTGCCGGGGAAGCCGGCCACCACCACCGCGTCCAGGCCGGCGATGTCGACGCCGAGCTCCAGCGCGTTCGTGGTCGCGACGCCGAGCAGGTCGCCCGTGGACAGCGCCTTTTCGAGGGCCCGCCGTTCCTCCGGCAGGAACCCGCCCCGGTACGCGGCCACGCGGGGAGGCAACTCACTGTCCACTTCGGACAGGATCCGCTGGGTGCCCAGCGCCGTCAGCTCGGCTCCGCGGCGGGAGCGCACGAAGGCCAGCGACCGGGCGCCCTCGACGACGAGGTCGGCCAGGATCCGCGACGTCTCCGCGCCCGCCGAGCGCCGGACCGGTGCCCCGTTCTCACCCTCCAGAGAGGTCAGTGGGGGTTCCCACAACGCGACCGTGCGCGACGCACGCGGTGAAAAGTCGTCCACGACAGCGGAAACGGGAACGCCGAGCAATCGCTGGGCGGACCCGGAAGGATCAGCCACAGTGGCCGATGCCAAAACGAAGATCGGATTCGCGCCGTATTTGCGCGCGACCCTTCGCAGGCGTCGCATCA
This sequence comes from Lentzea pudingi, assembly GCF_014646255.1. Lineage (GTDB taxonomy): Bacteria > Actinomycetota > Actinomycetes > Mycobacteriales > Pseudonocardiaceae > Lentzea > Lentzea pudingi. The sequence continues at coordinate 286,179 of NZ_BMNC01000005.1, read as the reverse complement.
ACAACGCCACGTGCGAACCGAAAACACCGCGGTAGGAATGGCACTCGTCGATCACCACGTACTTCAGCCGCCGGAAGAACCGCAGCCATTTCGGGTGCTGCGGAAGGATTCCGCGGTGCAGCATGTCCGGATTGGTGAAGACCCAGTTCGCGTGGGCCTTGACCCAGTCGCGTTCGGCCATCGGGGTGTCGCCGTCGTAGGCCGACGCGCGCACCCCCTTGATCCCCAGCTCCTCGAGCGACCGGAGCTGGTCCGCCCCAAGGGCTTTGGTCGGTGACAGGTAGAGCGCGGTGGCCTTCGTGTCCGCCAAAAGAGTGGAAAGCACGGGCAACTGGTAGGCAAGTGACTTGCCCGACGCCGTGCCCGTCGCGAGGACCACGTGCTGCCCCGACCACGCCAGCGACGCGGCCTCGGCCTGGTGCCGCCACGGCTCGCGCACGCCGGTCTCCACGAACGCCTCGACGACCGCCGGAGCCGTCCACGCAGGCCAGTCCACGTGATCTGCCTGCCGCAACGGCAGATCACGTGCGTGCGTGAGGGGTGACTCCCCGGCGGGCACACCCGCCAGCACGCGGTCCAGCAGCCGCCGTCCCTGATCCACCACGGACCCGAGCTTCGCATACACCACCGACAGTCCCGGCTGGGCCATGCTCGACTTCCTGCGCAGATAACGGTGTGTGCACGGATCGGGACGTTTCGTTGCCTCGTTGCAACCAACCCCTAGACTCCCCGCTCATCGCATCCAATGAGGGATGCGTCACGTCGCGCTGGGCGGCTGGTCTGCCTTGGCGCTGCACATGGCAACTCACCAGGAGGACGGATGTCCCGGCATTTCCTCGCGGAGGGCCTCGAGCTCTCCGGGGGTGATCGCGGCGTCGTAGCCGTGGTCGCCGTGGTCGCCCTGGCTGCTCTCGCCGTCGGGTACGTGCTGCTCAAGGAGGTGCTGGCCGCGGGCCAGGGCACCCCCAAGATGCAGGACATCGCCAAGGCGGTTCAGGAGGGCGCAGCGGCCTACCTCAACCGGCAGTTCCGCACGCTCGGCATCTTTGTCGTGATCGTGTTCGTTCTGCTGTTCGCGCTACCGGCAGATGATTTGGCCGAACGAATCGGCCGATCTTTGTTCTTCATCGTCGGTGCCGTGTTCTCGGCGACCATCGGCTACCTGGGCATGTGGTTGTCCACGCGCGCCAACGTGCGTGTCGCCGCCGCCGCGAACGAAGAAGGCGGTCGCGAAAAGGCGACGCGCATCGCGTTCCGCACCGGCGGTGTGGTCGGCATGATGACGGTCGGTCTCGGCCTCTTCGGCGCGGCGCTCGTCGTGCTCGTCTACGCCGGTCAGGCCCCGAAGGTCCTGGAGGGCTTCGGTTTCGGTGCCGCGCTGCTCGCGATGTTCATGCGCGTCGGCGGCGGCATCTTCACCAAGGCCGCGGACGTCGGCGCCGACCTGGTCGGCAAGGTCGAGCAGGGCATCCCGGAGGACGACCCCCGCAACGCCGCCACCATCGCGGACAACGTGGGCGACAACGTCGGTGACTGCGCCGGCATGGCCGCGGACCTCTTCGAGTCCTACGCCGTGACGCTCGTCGCGTCGCTGATCCTCGGTACCGCGGCGTTCGGTGTGCAGGGTCTGCTCTTCCCGCTGATCGTTCCCGCGATCGGTGTGCTGACCGCGGTCATCGGCGTCTACACGACCAAGGCGAAGGCGGGCGAGAACGGCCTCGCGGCCATCAACCGCGCCTTCTACATCTCCGCGGTCATCTCCGCGGTGCTGTGCACCATCGCCGCGTTCCTGTACCTGCCGAGCTCCTTCGCGGACCTCAACGGCATCAGCGACTCGGTCAAGTCCGACACCGGCAACCCGGCGCTCATCGCGTCCGTCGCGGTGATCATCGGCATCGTGCTGGCCGGCATCATCCTCTGGCTGACGGGCTACTACACCGGCACCGACCACAAGCCGGTCAAGGAGGTCGGTGAGACCTCGCGGACCGGTGCGGCCACGGTCATCCTGTCCGGCATCTCGGTCGGTTTCGAGTCGGCCGTCTACACCGCACTGGTCATCGGTGCCGCCGTCTACGGCGCGTTCCTGCTGTCCGGTTCGGTCGTCGTCTCCCTGTTCGCGATCGCGCTGGCCGGTTGTGGCCTTCTCACGACCGTCGGCGTCATCGTCGCGATGGACACCTTCGGCCCGGTCTCGGACAACGCGCAGGGCATCGCCGAGATGTCCGGTGACGTGCACGGCGAGGGCGCGCAGATCCTCACGGAGCTCGACGCGGTCGGCAACACCACCAAGGCCATCACCAAGGGCATCGCGATCGCGACGGCGGTTCTCGCCGCGACCGCGCTGTTCGGCTCCTACCAGGACGCCATCTCCCAGGCGCTGTCGAAGGCCGGGCAGACCGCTCTGGACTTCACGGACTTCGTCGTGTTCTCGCCGAACGTCCTGGTCGGCATCGTCATCGGTGCGGCCGTCGTCTTCATGTTCTCGGGTCTCGCGATCAACGCCGTGACGCGCGCGGCCGGTGCCATCGTGTTCGAGGTGCGCCGTCAGTTCCGCGAGAACCCCGGCATCATGGACTACTCGGTGAAGCCGGAGTACGGCCGTGTCGTCGACATCTGCACCAGGGACTCGCTGCGCGAGCTCGCGACCCCCGGTCTGATGGCCGTGCTCGCCCCGGTCGCCGTCGGCTTCGGCCTCGGCGTCGGCCCGCTGGCCGGTTACCTCGCCGGCGCGATCGCGACCGGCACGCTCATGGCGGTCTTCCTGGCCAACTCCGGTGGTGCCTGGGACAACGCCAAGAAGCTGGTCGAGGACGGCAACCACGGTGGCAAGGGTTCGGAGGCCCACGCCGCGACGGTCATCGGCGACACCGTCGGCGACCCGTTCAAGGACACCGCCGGTCCGGCCATCAACCCGCTGATCAAGGTCATGAACCTGGTCTCGGTGCTGATCGCGCCCGCCATCATCACCTTCTCCGTCGGTGACAGCGCGTCCGACCCGATCCGGATCGCGATCGCGGTGGTCGCGACCCTGATCATCGTCGGTGCGGTGGTCGTGTCCAAGCGCCGTGGCACGTCGATCACGGACACCCCCGCGGAGGCCATGAGCAACGGCGCCGCGTAGTTCGACAGCCCCGGTCGGGGTACGTTCGGGTCTCCCCCGACGTACCCCGACCGAGGAGTTCCGACATGAGGCGCAGCCTCGTCGCCACCGCCGCTGTAGCCGCCCTCGCGCTGGCCGGGTGCGCCATCGGCGGCAACTCCGGCACCTCACCGACGCCCACCAGCGGCGCGGCCGACGCCGCCGCCGTCTCCTACATGGACAAGGTGTGCGGCGCCGCCTCCGAGTTCGCCAAGATCGAGAAGACCGCACCCAAGGTCGACCCGGGCGACCCCGGCAAGCTCAAGGCCGAGATGGCCGCGTACATGGGCCAGCTCGCCGACGCGTTCACCAAGTCCGCGGAGGGCCTCAAGAACGTCGGCCCGTCGCCCGTCGCGGGCGGTGAGGCGGCCGTCAACAGGATGGCCGAGACGTTCACCTCGCTCGGCACCGTGTTCGCCGACGCCAAGACCAAGGTCGAGCAGGCGGACGCCAACAACGCCACCGGAGGCCTCCAGGCCGCCGGGGAGGCCATCGCCAAGCTCTCCGAGCTCGCCGACCCGCTGCGCGACCTCAAGGACGTCCCCGAGCTGCAGAAGGCCACGCAGTCCGCGCCGAAGTGCCAGGAGATGCAGCGCCTCAACGTCATGCCGACGAGCTGAGCGAGGCCGTCCGGAGTAGCTTCCGGCCCATGCGCCGCACTCTCATCGCAGTCATGACGAGCTGCCTGCTCGCGGTCACCGCGTGCAGCAGCGGAGGTTCACCCGCACCCGCACCCGCCGCCAGCGAGGCGGACGTGGTGGCGTGGATGGACAAGGTCTGCGGCGCCGTCGACGGCACCGTGAAGGCCATGTCGGACGAGCCGCCCATCGACATGACGGACCCGTCGAAGCTCAAGACGGGCCTGTCGGACTGGCTCGGTTCGAAGGTCAGCGCGGTCGACAGGTCGATCGCGGACCTGGAGGGGCTCGAGAACGGCCCCCACCCGAAGTCGAAGGAGCTGGCCACCGCCGCGCGGGACGGCATGGGTCAGATCAGGACCCTGCTCGCGGACACCAGGTCGAAACTGGACTCGTCCACCGACTCGACCCAGGTCGTCACCGCCTTCACCGAGATGGTCGGGAAGGCGGGCGAACTGGAGAAGGCGGGCGCCGGCGTGCAGAGGAAGTTCGACGAGACGGGCCTCGCGGGAGCGGCGCAGAAGGCGTCGAACTGCAAGGGCCTCTCGGCGCCCGCGACGGCGCCGACGACCTGACCGGGTGAACCTCGCCGGCCGGGGCGGGAGAAGATGACGTGGTGAGGTCACGTCTGCTCGCTGTCGCCCTGGCCGGTGCGGTCACCCTGCTGTCCGCCTGCGGGACGGAGGCGGACGAGCCGATCACCGACGCGCAGACCCGGTGGGTCGACGCGTTCTGCGGTGGACTCCTGCCGGGCATCGAAGCAGGCGTGGAGCTGCGGAAACTGGACCCGGCGAACGTCACCGAGGTCAAGGCCGCGTACCTGAGGCTGATCACGTCCAACGCCACCGCGTTCGCCGGTGCCGAGAAGAAGCTGAAGGAGCTCGGCGCGCCCGAATCAGAGCTTGAGGACGTGCACGAACGGCTGGTGAGGTTCGTCTCGGAGTCCTCGAAGTCGTACGGGGACGCCCAGGGTCCGGTCCAGGCCCTGGAACCGGACGCCCAGTTCCTGGAAGCCGCCGAGAAGGCGCTGGCCGACAAGAACGTCGTGAGCAGCCCGGAGGACCTCCGGGCGACCTTCCAGGAACTGCAGAAGCGACCGAAGTACTCCGACGCCCTGGGCAGGTCGAAGCCGTGCTCGGAGATCAGGTCGAAGGGCCAGGGGATCGGCCAGCCGCAGTAGCTCGACTGGCGTAGTCACAGGCGCACCACTGGTCACAGTCGAACGTGTGTTCTACCCTGTTGGCCGTGGTTGGGCAGCTGTCCTTCTTCTCGGCCGAGGCGCGCAGCCCGGCCAAGGCGGACCTCGCCGGCTTCCTCTGCGGGCCGGGTCAGGCCGTCAGCTTCGCGCGCGGTACAGCCGCCCGCGTGTACACCGAGCTGCGCGACGACTGGCGGCTGCGTCCCCTCAAGCAGGCCTGCGCCGAGCGCGGCGTCACCACCGAGCTGTGCGTCAACGAGGCCGGAACGCACTTCGTCCGCACGCCGTTCCGCACCGATCTCACCCCTCTGGCCGCCCGCTGGCTGGACGGATCCGCCAAGAGGGTGCCGGCGGACTTCGAGCTGAACGGAGCAGTGCTGCGCGTCTGGGCGCTCGCCGCGGGCAGCTGGATGGAGTCCGCCTACCTGCTCGGTTTGGACCCCAACGCACCGCAGACACACCTGCCGTTGCAAAATGCGCTGCTCGCATCCGGACTTCCGTGCACCCTGGTAGGGGCACCGGCGTTGCGGGTGACGGGCCGGCGACGGCTCGCACGGCTCGCTGAGCTGGTCGGAAGCCCTCCTCAGGGAGTGGCGATGAGCACCTGGCCGGCGGCCTGAGCGGGCGGTCGGGCATGGTTGTGTCACCCTGTCTCGTCGTACGGGCGTTGCCGGGACATGACGGATGGGTGTGCTTTTCGGCCGACGCTGGGCAACACTGGCGGGCCTGGGAACCGGGTTTGGAAGAGAGCGGGACGGCGAGTGGCTGGATCGACACGGGCGAAGAAGAGCAGCGGAGGCGGGGGCAGCACCCGACGACTGGTGATCGTCGAGTCGCCCACGAAGGCGCGCAAGATCGCCTCATACCTCGGCGCCAACTTCGTCGTCGAGTCCTCCAGGGGACACATCCGGGACCTGCCGCGCGGTGCCGCCGACGTGCCCGCGAAGTTCAAGGGCCAGGCCTGGGCGAGGCTCGGCGTCGACGTCGACCACGACTTCGAGCCCCTCTACGTGGTCTCCGCAGACAAGAAGTCGCTGGTCACGGAGCTCAAGGAAGCCCTGAAGGACGTCGACGAGCTCTACCTCGCGACAGACGGTGACCGCGAGGGTGAGGCCATCGCCTGGCACCTCCTCGAGACGCTGAAGCCCAAGGTCCCGGTCCGCCGGATGGTGTTCCACGAGATCACCGAGTCCGCGATCCAGGCCGCCGCGGCCAACCCCCGCGACCTCGACCAGGACCTGGTCGACGCGCAGGAGACCCGCCGCATCCTCGACCGCCTCTACGGCTACGAGGTCAGCCCGGTCCTGTGGAAGAAGGTCATGCCGAAGCTCTCGGCGGGCCGCGTGCAGTCCGTGGCGACCCGTCTGGTCGTGGAGCGCGAACGCGAGCGGATGAAGTTCGTCTCCGCGAGCTACTGGGACATCTCCGCGCAGATGGACGCCGGTGAGCAGGCCACGCCGCGTCAGTTCGGCGCGCGTCTCGTGGCCGTCGACGGCACGCGTCTCGCGACGGGCCGCGACTTCGGCTCGGACGGCAAGCTGACCGGCAAGGCCGACGTCACCGTGCTGGACGAGGCGCAGGCCCGCGCCATCGCCGCCGGGCTGCAGAACGCGCCGGTCAAGGTCTCCTCGGTCGAGGAGAAGCCGTACACGCGCAAGCCGTACGCGCCGTTCATGACCTCGACGCTGCAGCAGGAGGCGGGCCGCAAGCTGCGGTTCTCGGCCGACCGCACGATGCGCACGGCGCAGAAGCTGTACGAGAACGGCTACATCACCTACATGCGCACCGACAGCACCACGCTGTCGGAGACGGCGATCAACGCGGCCCGCACGCAGGCCACGGACCTCTACGGCGCGCAGTTCGTCGCGGACAAGCCCCGCCAGTACACGCGCAAGGTCAAGAACGCGCAGGAGGCCCACGAGGCGATCAGGCCGGCCGGAGAGGTCTTCCGCACGCCTGGCCAGGTGGCCGCCGAGCTCGACTCGGACGAGTTCAAGCTCTACGAGATGGTCTGGCAGCGCACCATCGCGTCCCAGATGGCCGACGCGCGGGGCAACACGACCAGCATCCGCATCCAGGGCCGTGCGGGCACGGGCCAGGAGGTCACGTTCGCCGCGTCCGGCCGCACGATCACGTTCGCCGGCTTCCTCAAGGCCTACGTCGAGACCGTCGACGCCGAGGCCGGCGGCGAGTCGGACGACGCGGAGTCGCGCCTGCCGCTGCTGGTCAAGGACCAGGACCTGACGATCGCGGAGCTGTCCGCGGACGGCCACTCCACCTCGCCGCCCTCGCGCTACACCGAGCCGTCGCTGATCAAGACGATGGAGGAGCTCGGCATCGGCCGTCCCTCCACCTACTCGTCGATCATCAGCACCGTCCAGGACCGCGGCTACGTGTGGAAGAAGGGCGCGGCGCTGGTCCCGTCCTGGGTCGCGTTCGCCGTGGTCGGGCTGCTGGAGCAGCACTTCGGCCGCCTGGTCGACTACGACTTCACCGCGGCCCTCGAAGACGAGCTGGACGGCATCGCCGCAGGTCGTCAGGGCCGCACGAACTGGCTGTCCGGGTTCTACTTCGGCGGCAGCATCGGCCCGGACGGCTCGATCGGCCGGTCCGGCGGCTTGAAGAAGCTGGTCGGCACGGGTGTCGAGGACATCGACCCGCGTGAGGTCAACTCGATCCCGCTGTTCAGCGACGCCGAGGGCCGCACGGTCGTCGTGCGCGTCGGCCGCTTCGGCCCGTACCTCGAGCGCGAGGTCGACGGCACCGCGCAGCGCGCGAACGTGCAGGACGACCTGGCGCCGGACGAGCTGTCCGCGGAGATCGCCGAGAAGCTCTTCTCGACGCCGCAGGAGGGCCGTTCGCTCGGTACCGACCCGGTCTCGGGCAACGAGATCGTGGCCAAGGAAGGCCGCTTCGGCCCGTACGTGACCGAGGTCCTGCCCGAGCCCGCGGAGAACGGGGCGACGTCGAAGGCGAAGGCCCCGAAGCCGCGCACCGGCTCGCTGTTCAAGTCGATGTCGCTGGACACGATCACGATCGACGACGCGCTGAAGCTGCTCTCGCTGCCGCGCGTGGTCGGCAAGGACCCGGAGACGGGCGCCGAGATCACCGCGCAGAACGGTCGCTACGGCCCGTACCTGAAGAAGGGCACGGACTCGCGGTCGCTGGTCGACGAGGCCCAGATCTTCACGGTCACGCTCGAAGAGGCCCTCAAGATCTACGCGGAGCCGAAGAAGCGCGGACGTGCCGCCGCCGCACCGCCGTTGCGCGAGATGGGCAACGACCCGGTGTCCGGCAAGCCGATGGTGATCAAGGAGGGCCGCTTCGGCCCGTACGTCACCGACGGTGAGGCGAACGCGTCGCTGCGCAAGACCGACAGCGTCGAGTCGATCACCGACGAGCGCGCGGCAGAGCTGCTGGCCGAGAAGCGCGCCAAGGGGCCGGTCAAGAAGAAGGCTCCGGCCAAGAAGCCGGCGGCGGCGAAGAAGCCCGCGGCCAAGAAGGCTCCGGCCAAGTCGAAGAGCTGAACCCGAGGGGGTGGCGGTGCCGATCAACGAGTTCGGACCCGACGGGACTCAGGCCCCGCCGCCTCCCCGGCTGTTCCCCGACCCCGTCGCGGGGTTGGTGACGGCTGACAGCTTCGTCTCTCCTCAATGGACGTCTCTCAGCTCACGTGTGGTGGTGCCTACACCGCCCGAGCCCACCGAAGAGATACGTCAGGCGATCCACACCCAGATGCGGCGGGAGCAGCGGCGGCCGCGTGCCCAGGCACCGCGAGCACCTCACCAGTACGCTCCGCAGCAGTTCGCTCCGACGTACCAGATGTCTGCGCCGCAACAACAACAGCAACAGCAGCAACCCGCGCAGCAGACGAGTGGCGTGGCCGCGTTCGTCGGCTGCCTGCTCGTCATCGGGTTCTTCGTGCTGGTCCTCGTCGGCATCCTCGGAGCGATCTTCAGCTAGCCGTGCCCTGAGTCCGCAGACCTGGCTCACCACATCCGGTTACGCTGACCGCACGGGAGTGGCGACTTAGGGGTGACTGAAATTCAGGACGCGGACACACCGGCGACCGAGGCAGGCCAGGCAGGGCAGGCCCAGTCCAGCGTGTCCACGGTTCACCGGCTTCGATCGGTACTCGCCATCCGCCCGTTCCGGCGGCTCTGGCTCGTCACCTACCTGTGCAGCGTTGGTGACTGGCTGTCACTGCTCGCGCTGACCGGTCTCGTCTCGACGATGATGAAGAGCTACGAGTGGCAGTCGTTCGCGCTGCCCCTGGTCGTGCTCACCCAGCTGCTGCCGGGCATCCTCTTCGCGCCCATCGGTGGCGTGCTCGCGGACAAGTTCGACCGGCGCAAGGTCATGGTCGTCTGCGACGTCCTGCGCGGCTCGTTGTTCATCTCGATCGCGCTGGTCGGCTCCCCGATCTGGCTCTTCGTCGCGAACTTCCTGGTCGGCTGCTGCGCGATGCTGTGGATCCCGGCCAAGGAGTCGGCGGTCCCGAACCTGCTGCGCCGCCCCGACCAGGTGGAGTCGGCGAACCAGCTCGGCCTGGTGATGACCTACGGCATCTCCACGATCAGCGGCTTCGGCCTGTACTCGCTGATCTCGGGCATCCCCGCGTACCTGAACCTGCAGGGCGGGAACCTGGAGTTCACCATCGCGACGATCGCGGTGGTGATCAACGGCCTGCTGTACTTCACCTCGGCGATCCTGGTCGCGACCCGCCTGCCGGAGCTCTCCGGGCGTGTCTCCTCGACCCGTAAGAAAGACGACCAGGACAAGCTCGGGTTCGTCGCGATGTTCCGCGACGGCCTGAGGTTCGCCGGCCGGACGCCGCTGGTCCGCGGCCTGCTCATCGGCATGATCGGCGCGTTCGCCGCGGCCGGTGTCGTGATCGGGACGGCCAAGCTCTACGCGTTGTCGCTGCTGGGCGGGGCCTCGACGTTCGGCCTGCTGTTCGTGGCCGTGTTCCTCGGGCTTGCGGTGGGCATGGCGACGGCACCGCGGCTGGCCCAGCGCCTCGCCTACAACCGCCTGTTCGGCGTCACGATCGTGCTCGCCGGCATCTCCCTCGCGCTGGTCGCGTTCGCTCCGCACCTGTGGATCGCGCTGCTGACGGTGGCGCTGGTCGGTGCGTGCGCGGGCGTGGCGTTCCTGACGGGCCTCACGATCGTGGGCTCGCAGGTCGAGGACGACATGCGCGGCCGCACGGTCGCGCTGATCCAGACGTTGCTGAAGGTCGTCCTGTTCGGTGCCTCGGCCGGCGCGCCACTGCTGCTCACGTTGCTGCAGAAGCGGCAGGTCAGCGTGTTCGGCCACCCGATGGAGGTCGACGCCAGCCGTCCGGTGATGGTCGGCGGCGCCGTGATCGCGATCGTGCTGGGCCTCGTCGCGTACCGGCAGATGGACGACCGCCGCGAGGAGCCGGTGCTGTCGTCGCTGTTCGCGGCGATCCGCGGCCGCCGGCACACCAAGGGCATGCTGATCGCCGTCGAGGGCGACACCCGCGAGGACACGTCGGTGCAGGCCCGCCGCCTGGCCGCCGCGTTGCGCGCCGAGGGCCTCGACGTGCTGCTGGCCGCCGACCCCGAACACGACGAACGCCGTCTGCGCACGATGCTGTCGTCCGCCGAACTGGCAGGTGTGCGCGCGCAGGCTCTCGTAGCCGCCGCCGTACGAGCCGATGTCGTCGAACGGCAGGTGCGTCCCGCGCTCGAAGGCGGCTCCATCGTGGTGATGGAGCGCTACGTGGACTCACCGCTCGCGCACTTCACCGCGACGAGCACGCTGGAACACCAGGAGCTCGAAGGCCTGGTCGACTGGGCCACCGGCCGGCTGCGCCCGGACCTGACGATCCTGCTGGACCGCCCGGCGGTGGACGGCAAGGGCATCGGCCCGGAACACCACTGGCGCGTCCAGCGGCTGCTGAGCGAGATGGCCGCCGCCGCACCGGACCGCTACGTCGTGGTCGAGGCCGTCGGCGACACCGACGAGGTGGCCGACCGGGTCCGCTCGGCCGTGGTCCCGTTGCTGGCCAGGCGCAGGCGCGCGGTCCCCCAGGCCGTCGTCTGACCGCCCGCTGGAAGACTGCACCCATGAGCGTGTGGGACGAGGTGGTCGGCCAGCCCGACGCGGTGGCGACCCTGTCGGCGTCCGCGGAGGCCGCGGCCACGATCGTCGCGGGCGGCACCCCCGCGCCCGGCGTGATGACCCACGCCTGGCTGTTCACCGGCCCGCCCGGCTCCGGCCGTTCGTCCACCGCCCGCGCCTTCGCCGGCGCGCTGCAGTGCGCCGTGACGGACGACCGCCCGGGCTGCGGCGAGTGCAACGGCTGCCGCACGACGTTGCACGGCACGCACGCCGACGTGCGCGTGGTGGCGCCCGAAGGCCTGTCGATCTCCGTCGCCGAGATGCGCTCGCTGGTCCAGATCTCCGCCCGCCGCCCCACCTCCGGCCGCTGGCAGGTCGTGATCATCGAGGACGCGGACCGCCTGACCGAGGGCGCGGCCAACGCACTGCTGAAGGCCGTCGAGGAACCGCCGGAGCGCACGGTCTTCCTGCTGTGCGCGCCTTCCGACCACCCCGACGACGTGTCGGTGACCATCCGCTCCCGCTGCCGGCTCGTGTCGCTGGGCTCGCCCCGGCCCGCCGCCATCGCCTCGGCCCTGGAGACCGTCGACGGGGTGTCGCCGGAGATGGCGCAGTGGGCGGCGTCGGTGTGCGGCGGCCACGTGGGCCGTGCCCGCCGGCTGGCCGCGGACGAGCAGTCCCGTTCCCGGCGCGAGTCCGTGCTGCGCATCCCGCTGGCGCTGCGCAAGCCCGCCGACGTCTTCACCTGCGCGGACGAGCTGATCAAGGCTGCCGAGGAGGACGCCTCCACCGCCAACGAGTCGCGCAACGAGGCCGAACGCGAAGCCTTGGAGACCGCAATGGGGGCAGGCGGCACCGGCAAGGGCACCGCCGCCGCCACCCGTGGCGCCAAGGGCGCGTTGAAGGACCTGGAGAAGCGCCAGAAGTCCCGTGCGACCCGGACGCAGCGCGACTCGCTCGACATGGCGCTGGTCGACCTGGCCGGCTTCTACCGGGACGCGCTGGTGACCAAGACCGGGTCGGAGGCCGCGCTGATGCACCCGGACCGGGCCCAGGACTCCCGCACCGCCGCCGCGCAGTGGTCGTCCGAGTCGATCCTGCGGCGGATCGAGGCCGTGCTGGCGTGCCGGGAGGCGATCGAGGTCAACGTGAAGCCGCGCATCGCCGTCGAGGCGATGGTGACGACGCTGCACCGGGGCTGACGGCGGTCAGAGCCAGCCCAGCGCGGCGGACACCTCGTCCGCCGCCCGCAGCACCCGCGGCCCGAGCGCGATCAGCTCGGACAGCGAGTGCTCCATCGCCAGCGAAGACGCCGACAGCCCGCCGATCACCGCGCCCGAGTGGTCCCTGATCGCGGAACCCACACAGCGGACGCCCACCTCGTTCTCCTCGTCGTCGAGCGCGAACCGCGACCGCCGGACTCGCGTGAGCTGCGAGACCAGGCGGGCCGGCGAGGTGATCGTGCGCGGTGTGCGGCCCGGCAGGCCGGTGCGGGAGACGTAGGCGTCCAGTTCGGACGGGGAGAACGAGGCCAGCACCGCCTTGCCGATGGCGGTGCCGTGGGCCGGCAGCGACATGCCCGGGCGGGACGCCATCCGGTACGGCTTGTCGGCCTCGATCTTGTCCACGTAGACCAGTTCGTCGCCGAAGAGCACGGCCAGGTGCACTGTGCAGTCCGTCGACTGCTGCAATGCGCGCAGGGACGGCCGCGCTCGCTCCACCGTGTCCAGCGGCCGCAGGACCTTGCCTGCCAGGGCCAGCACGCGCGGGCCCGTCAGGTAGCCGTCCGGCGCCGCGGTCGCGAAGCCGCGGTCCACCATCGCCCGCAGGAGGCGGTGGACCGTCGACTTCGGCAGGCCGGTCACCCGCGCGATGTCCGCGATGCGCGAGTGGTCGGCGAGGGCCTCCAGCACGGCGAGCGTCTTTTCGACGGCGGTGTCGGTCATCTCGCCAGCCAGCCCCCGTCCACGACCAGGACGTGTCCGGTCACGTAGTCGGACGCGGCGGACGAGAGGAACACCGCCGGGCCCACGAGATCTTCCGGCGTGCCCCAGCGGCCTGCCGGGATCCGGGTGCGGATCGCGGGTTCACGGTCGGGGTCGGCCTTCAGCGGAGCGGTGTTGTTGGTTTCTATGTAGCCCGGCGCGATGGCGTTTACCTGCACGTTCGATCCCGCCCACTCGTTCGCGAGCACCTTGGTCATGCCGACCAGGGCGTGCTTCGAGGCGGTGTAGGCCGAGACCAGGATGCCGCCCTGGAACGACAGCAGGGACGCGATGTTCACGACCTTGCCGCCGCCGTTGGCGATCATCTGGCGGCCGCAGAGCTTCGAGATCTCGAACGCCGAGTCGAGATTGACCGCCATGATCCGCTGCCAGTCGGACAGCGAGACGTCGACGGCGGCGCCCCGGTGGATGGTGCCGGCGTTGTTGACCAGGACGTCGACGCGGTGCTCGGCCAGGACCGGTGCGAGCGCGGGCTCGACGGACGCCGGGTCCGCCAGGTCCACCGAGACCGTGGCCACGGCGGGTGCCACGTCCGACAGGTCGCCGCGGCCCACCAGGACCAACCGCGCGCCCGCGTCGTGCAGGCCGCGGGCGATGGCCCGGCCGATGCCCGTGCGGGCGCCGGTCACCAGCGCTGTCTTGCCTTCGAGGGAGAAGCTCATCGGAGCTCCGTCACGGCGACCTGGTCCATGTCGTCGTAGGCCTGGTTCTCGCCGCCCATGGCCCAGACGAACGTGTACGAGTGCGTTCCCGCTCCACTATGGACGGACCACGACGGCGAGATGACGGCTTCCTCGTTGCGCACCACGATGTTCCGCGTGTTCTGCGGTTCGCCGCACAGGTGGATCACGCGGTGGTCCTCCGGCAGGTCGAAGTAGAGGTAGCACTCGGTGCGGCGGTCGTGGGTGTGCGGCGGCATGGTGTTCCAGACGCTGCCCGGTGCCAGCGACGTCACCCCGAGCACCAACTGCGACGAGCGGATGCCGTCCGCGTGCACGAACTTGCGGATCTCGCGACGGTTCGCGGTGCTCTGGTCACCCGCGTTCATCACGTCGACCTCGTCGTAGCGCGCCACGGAGGTCGGGTACGAGGCGTGCGAGGGCGTCGAGAAGAGGTAGAAGCGGGTGTCCTCGTCGGTGGCGTGGAACTCGACGTCCTGCGAGCCCTGGCCGACGTAGAGGCAGTCGCGCGTACCGAGCTCGTGCCGGGTTCCGTCCACGGTGATCGTCCCGGTCCCGCGGATGGCGACCACGGCGAGCTCACGTCGTTCGAGAAAGTACTGCGATCGCAACGGGGAAGCGCTTTCCAGCCGGAGCGGTTCGCCCGGTTTCGGGGTCGCTCCGCCCAGGACGATGCGGTCCTCGTGCGTGTAGACGGTCCGGATCTCGCCCGGCACGAAGAAGTCGTCGACGAGGTAGTGCTGCCGCAACCCGTCCGTGTCGAAGCCCGGCAACTGCGCCGGGTGGGTCGAGTGCCTGGTCTGCATCGGTGGATGCCTTCCGTTCTGGCGGCGGAGGACACCGTGTCCGCCGACCATGGAACTACGTTCCGCGACACGGAACAAGCCCCGACCGGAAGGTTCGCTAGCCGCGTGACCTGCGCCGGGCCGGCAACGCCGCGAAGATCACCACACCGGCGAGCAGCAGAGCCGTGCCCGTCCAGAACAGCGGGATCGAGTTGTACGCGGCGTTCGTGTAGGCCAGTGGCGGCGCACCCTTGGGCGGTGCCGCCGGCGCACCGGGCTGCGCGGGCACGGTCGTCGGTGGCTGGGAGGTCCCGCAGATCACGCCACCCTGCGGCGCCGCGGCCCGCACGATCTGCTCACCGAGCGAGATCTGCGCGAGCGCGGACGGCAGGCTCGGCAGCTTCAGCTTGTCCGTCGGCAGCACCTGCACGTCGAGCATCCGGGCCGTGGCCCCGAGCTGGAACCCGCTGAACCCGTTGCCGGTGAACGCGGCCCTCTTCTCGTTGAGCCCCGCGATCTGCAGCTTGATCACGACCAGGTCCAGCAGCAACGGGATGTCGAGCGTCGGGTGCGCGGCGTCGAGCGTGCCGAGGTCCTTGCCGTTCTGGCTCACCTTCAACACCGGCGCGGTGTACGTGATCTTCGAGGTCTTCTCGTCCCCGGTGGCGGTGACCGTGAGCGTGGGCGGTGTCGCGACGTCGATCCTGATGCCGCCCGCCAGCTCGACGCTGACCGCCCGCATCGTCGACGTCGACTCGACCGCCTTGTTCTTGCTGCCCGGCAGGTCGACGAGCTTGACGACCGAACTTGCCTCGAACGCGTCCGGAATGCTGATCAGACTGGTCTTCGCCGGCAACGGCACCTCGGCCGGCAACGCGCTGAGCACCTCGAGCCCCGCAAGCGACGTCCTGGCCGTGGCCAGCGGACTGACGCAGGGCCCGACCTTCTCGTCCCACCGCGCGTGCACGCTGCCGTTCAGCACCTTGAGCCGCGCGAGCGGCGTCTCCGGAATCGGCAGCCCACCGTTCGTCGGCTGCGGGTTGTCCGGGATCGCCGTCTGCACCAACGTCCCCGGCGTCTGCGGCGCCCGCCCCGCCACCGCGAACCCGAACGGGTTGGCCTGCGTCACCACCCGCTCGGTGCTCAGGAACGCCTCGGTGTTGACCTGCGCACTCGCGAGCCCCAGCCCGAACTCGGCCACCGACTGCTTCGGCAACTGCTCGCCGAACCCGGGCAGGATCGTGTTCGTCGGCACCCCCTGCGGCCCGAGCCTGATGACGCTCAGCCCGGTACCGGCATCACCGACCGCGTGCGCGAGAGGCTGAGGTCCGTTCGGCGCCGACGCCGGCGGCTGGTTCGGATCGCGCGGCCCCGGCACCGGAGTGGTCGGAGGCTGGGCGAGCGCGGGCGCCGCGACGAGCGCGAGCAGCAACCCGGCCAGCGGCACGGACAACGAACGGCGCATGAACCTCTCCCCAGCGGTTAGGAGGTGGTGACGTCGGTCACGGTCCGTACAACGATGCCGACCCCCGTGAGTAACGCGGTTGCGGGTCGGTTATAGTTATCTCGTCTCGCCGCCTTAGCTCAGTCGGCCAGAGCAGCTCACTCGTAATGAGCAGGTCATCGGTTCGATTCCGATAGGCGGCTCGGTGAGACGGAAGGGCCAGGTCACTCGCTGACCTGGCCCTTCCGCATTCTTCAGTCCGATGCCAAATGCGCGCACCAACGCACCGAGAACGTCAACCGCACGTCGTGAGCGCACGCTCCAACGCCGAACGCTCCGCAGGCGCCACCGAAAGCCCATAAGCGGCCTTCACCGTCACGTAGATCCGCCCGTACGAGCACGCGTACCCGGCATTGGGCGGCATCCACTCGTCGGGCGTCTTGTCGCTCTTCGACTGGTTGACCTTCCCGGACACCGCGACGAGGTTGCGCAGGTCGTTGGCCGCGGCCAGGCGCTGCTCGGGCGCCCACGAGGCCGCGCCGCTGCGCCACATCTCGGCCAGGGGCACCACGTGGTCGATCTGGATCTTCGACACGCCGGTCACGCTCGTGCCCGTGTAGGGGTCGTCGAGCGTGCCGGCCTGGACGCCGCAGCGGCCCGGTTTGCGTTCCACGCCGGTCAGGTCGCGGGCCAGGACCTGGCTGCGTTGGTCGCAGCCGTCTCCGTCGGTGTCGAACCACGGCTGGCCGAAGACGCACGCCTTGCCTCCGGAGCAGTCGCGGACGTAGCCGTCGAGGCGTCCCGGCGTGTTGACTGGCAGCGCCGCGAGCGACGTGCGCGCGGTGACGGCGTCGAGGGTGCCCTGCGGTACCCGGTCCACCTGTGGTCCCGCGGAGGACAGGGGTATCGCGGAACAGCCGGTCAGCAGGACGATCAGCAACAACCAGCGCATGGTCTGGACTTACCCGTCGCGGACGGGCGTCATGGCCGCTCAACGGCGTAACCGCGGCCTCACGCTGGTGAGACACTTGGTGGAGCAGGCTGTTCCGCTCGACACTCGTCCTACCCGAAGAGGTTTGTCGACACGTGGATCTCGGACACCTGATGAAAACTGTTGCGGCACTTGCCGTTCTGCTCGCGCTCGTGCCGTCGTGCTCGAGCGGGCCGGACCTGCCGCCGCGCGAGTTGCCGCCCGCCGGCGGGCAGCTCGACTACCAGCTCGGCGGCGCCTACCAGCCGGACGTGCCGGTCAAGATCGTGGTGCGCGACCGCAGCAAGATCATTGACGGCCGGCGCTACAACATCTGCTACCTCAACGCGTTGCAGACGCAGCCGGGCACGATGGACGGCGGTCTCGACTGGTGGCGCAAGAACCACGACGACCTGCTGGTCAAGAAGCCGAACGGTGAGGTCGCGATCGACCCGGAGTGGGCGGAGGGCATCCTCGACATCTCCACCGGCGACAAGCGGAGCAGGATCCTGGAGATCCAGAAGAAGTGGATCAGGGACTGCAAGACGTCGTTCTACAAGGGCGTCGAGCCGGACAACCTCGACTCCTACACCAGGGCCGAGGGGGCGTTCGACCTCAATGCCACCAAGGAGTTCATGAAGTCGTTCGTGCAGTACGCGCACGAACAGGGGCTCGCCGTCGCGCAGAAGAACACGGCCGAACTGGGCCAGGCGGGCAAGAAGGAGATCGGCTTCGACTTCGCGATCGCCGAGGACTGCCAGGCACATGACGAGTGCCGGTCCTATCAGGACGCTTTCGGCAACGACTTCTTCCAGATCGAGTACACCGACGAGGGTTTCCGGAAGTCCTGCGCCGATCGCGGCGGACGGGTCTCCGTCATCCGCCGCGACCGGAACGTCGTGCCGTACGGGCACGACGACTACGTCTACGAGGTCTGCCCGCCGACGGTCTGATTCAGGAACGCCTGCCACTTCTCGGCCTGCCCGGTCGTGTCACCGAAGAGGTGGTGGCCGACGGCGTTGGTGCCGTGGAACCGGTAGATGCCCTCCGGGCCGCGCACACCGAGGAAGTTGTGCAGGTCGTTCTCGACCAGGTAGTCGACGACGCCCTTGACGCCGAACGGTTCCAGCACGACCTCGTCGCCGACCTGAGCGCCTTCGGGCACGCCGAGCGCCTTGAGCAGCACCGGCCAGTTGTTCGCGCCCTCCGGCTGTTCCGGCCACTGGGCGAACACGTACGTGCCGGGCCTGCCCGTGAAGTGCTTCACGTACTGGGCCATCGTGAACAGGTACATGTCCCAGCCCTTCGACTGCTGGTCGACGAACTCGTCGCCCCAGCCGTCGGCGAGGATGCCGGTGTGCACGAACCGCAGCACGGTCGTGCCCTGGTCACGGCCCTCGATCAGGTACTCCATGGCGTGGAACGTGCCGTCCTCGCCCTTGTCGCTCTGATAGGCGAGGTGCTTGCCGGGCTCCCAGGCCGTGATCGTCGAGGACTCCTGGAAGAAACCCAGGTCGAGCGTCATGCGGCCGCCCACGCGCCCGTCGACCGTGTGCGGGCCCATGAACCACGAGTCGATGCCCGGACCGGTCGCGATGGCGTCCCAGACCTCCTCCGGGGTTCCGTCGACCTCGACTTCCTTGCTGATCTCGAACTCGTGGGTCACGACTCGTCCTCCTTGGACGCGTTGGCGTTCACGCTCGGGTGCAGGGCGACGACGACGCGGTGCGGCCGCCCTCCTTCTGCCTGTTCGTCGTGGTACTTGGCGACCAGCTGGGTCATGAACCCGGCGAGCTCCTCGGCGAACGCCGCGCGGTCCGCCGCCGTGGCGAACCGGACCTCACCGTCCAGCGCGAAGGTCGCGAGCCGCTTCTTCGCCCTGGTCGCGCCCGTGATCAACGTGCCGACGTCGCGTACCAGCCTGGCCGAGACCGCCAGCAGCCACCGGGCGGACAACCGATCGGGCGAACGCGCCGGGTCGGGCTGCACGGCCGCGAGCGCGGTCGGGGAGATGACGTAGGACGCGGCGGTCGCCTGCAGCAGGCGCTCGTTCACGTTGCCCTTGCGCCGTTCCTCGACGAGCTCCACCAGGCCGTGCTGCTCCAGCGTGCGCAGGTGGTAGTTCACCTTCTGCCTCGGCAGGCCGACCTTCGCGGCGAGCATCGTCGCCGATCCGGGCTCCACCAGTTCCGCGAGCAGTCGCGCTCGCACCGGGTCCAGCGACACCTCGGCCGCGGACGGGTCTTCGATCACCGCCACTTCGAACATGGACCCAAGGTCGCACCGAAAACAAAATTAGTCAAGAACTGACTTGCTGTCGGTGACTTTGCTCCACCTGGGTGGCGTTCGACCCGGTACCGTAAGCGACGTCTCGATTGGTCGTTGCTTGTTCGCAACCCCTGAGGAGACAAGATGATCTTGATGCTGGTGCTGACCCTGTTGGCACTACCGTTCGCCCTGACCGCGGCCAACGTCGGCAGACGCCGGTGGATCCGCAAGCGGGGCGTCGCGAGAGTGCGCGCCGAACTCCGCGGGTTCCACGCGGAGCTGGCACGACAGGGCCTGAGTCACTTCTCCGGACGCTGAGCCGCGCTCGTCGACGGAGAGATCCGGGTGACGACGTCGCCGTAACGGTCCAGAAGCGCGGCCGTGACGCTCTCCGGGGTGCCGAGGACGCAGAACTCCGCCAGCACCTCGTCCGTGATCAACTCACTCATCTCCGCCCACTGCTGCCGCCGTGACATGCGGTGCAGCTCCTCGTGCAGCGCGCCCCACCCGTGCAGGTCCAGCACCGGCCGGTAGGCGGGCGTCGACCCGTAGAACGCGATCTGCCGCTTGACGTCCGCGACCTCCTGGTCGTTCGTCGCGGCGAACACCGGGCCGCTGATCTCGAAGCCCTCCAGCGTCTTCCCGGCCTTCTCCCGGCCACGCGCCAGCGCCGGCAGCGTCACCTCGCGCAGGTACCGCTCGGTCGTGAAGTTGTGGCACAGGAAGCCATCCGCGACCTCACCCGCCACCTCGGTCATCAGCCCGCCGACACCCGCGAGGTAGATCGGCGCGGTCCCGTGCGGGTTCGGGCCCGGGTCGAAGAACGGCGTCATCAGCGTGTGCTTGTAGAACTCGCCGCGGAACGCCAGCCGCTCGCCGGTCTCCCAGGCGTGCCAGATCGCGCGGATCGCCAGCACGAACTCGCGCATGCGCGCGGCGGGCTTGCCCCACGGCATCGAGAAGCGCTTGGTGATGTGGGCCTCTACCTGCGAGCCCAGCCCGAGGTTGAAGCGGCCCTCCGACAGCAGCCGGAGGTCGTTCGCCGTGGTCGCGACGGTCATCGGGCTGCGCGCGAACGCCACCGCGATCGCCGTGCCGAGCTCGATCCGCTCGGTCGCCGCGGCGGCACCGGCCAGCGCGAGGAACGGGTCGTGCTTGGTCTCGGCGAGCCAGAACCCGTCGTAACCCCGGTCCTCCGCCTGCCTCGCGATGGCCCCGGCGTCACCGGGGGTGTAGTCGACGGCACTGCTGTCCAGCTTCATGCCGCTGAGGTTATTGCGCGCCGGTCAGCGGTAGCGGGATTCGCAGGCGATGCCGTTGCGGTTCTCGTCGAGCTCGACGCGGTACCCCGGCCGGCCCCAGTAGAGCGGTGCCGCGCCGGCCCTGCGCGCGTCGTCGCAGGTCGCGTAGAAGACGGGCTTCGGCTTGGGCGGTGCGGGCGGCTTCGTCGTGGTGGTGGGCGCCGGCGGTGGTGGCGGCGGAGGCGGGGGAGTGGAGGTCTGCAGGGCGTCCTTGCCGCCGCACGGCGCTCCCCAGAGGCCCATCGGAACGCGCTGCGCTGCTCCCTCGGCCTCCCGCTGACCCGGCGTCGGGGTGCCGGTGGTGCGGCCCGCGCCGTTGCCCAGCGCGAGCAACGCGTAGTCGGTGCCGTCGGTGAGGCTGAGCGCGCCGGTGGTGCGGTCGTAGCGGACCTGCTGGCCCAGCAGCATGGCCTTGGCGAAGCTGCCGGCGGCGTCGGCCCAGCACGGTCCCGGCTGGGCGAGGGCGCTGACCTCGGCCTTCGAGCCGTCGGAGAGCATCACGGAGCGGCCGTCGACGATCGACGCCACGCTGATGCCGAGCTGGGCCGGCGGCACGGTGGCCGACGTCGACGACGCGGTCACCGGTGTGTCCTCCGCCGGCTTCTCGACGGCGACGGGCCTCGACTGCTGCACCTGCGCGGCACACCCCGCGGTGAGCAGGACAAGCACGACTCCGCCCACACTTCTCCACCCCGACATAGCCAGCAATGGTGCCTGCCCGGAGCGGTGTGGCCAAGGTTACGTATTTGGATCGGATCGGTTCACTTCGATTCCGAACCGAAATACGGAGACGCCCAGTTCAGCGGGCGGGCTTCAGCGTCCAGACGACGGTCATCTCACCGGTGGTCACGCCCTCGGCGTTGGTGATCGTGATCGTCACGGGGAACTCGGGCCGCGTGCCGGACTCCAGCTCGGCCAGGACCTCGTCCGCGGAGCGTCCCAGCACGGCCTCCGCGCGCATCGGGCCCATCGCGATCTTCTTGTAGGCGATCTCCGCGCGGACGGCGAGCGGCGTGGCCTTGGCGAGGTGCGCGGAGAACGCGGCCATCACGACGGCGCCGGACGCGGACTCGCCGAGGCCGAACATCATGGCGGCGTGCGGCCCGCCGATGTGGTTGTGCAGCTCCGGGGTGTCCGGCAGCGACGCGACGACGCGGCTGGCGGAGACCTCCTCGAACTCGATGCCCGTGGTCTTCACGTAGGGCACGGCCTGCTTCATGGCATCGGCGACGAACGACACGTCTTGGCTCATGAAACGCATGCTACCGGCGGGTAACCCGCGCGGCTACTCATCGGTAACCACTACTGGCCGCACCGGTACCACTCCTCTGTGGAGTGAGACTCGGAACTCACTTGCAATTCGGTGGACCGAGATGGATGCTTGTACCGAGCAACTAGTTGGGTGATACAAGCAACGAGGTGTCAGATGGTCGATCCGGGCAGGTGCACAGGCTTCGCCATCGACGTCGGACCCGAGCACGAGCTCGCGGACCGGGTCGGCATGGCGATGGTGCGGCTGAACAAGATGCACGCCCAGATGTCGCACCAGATGGCCAAGCAGGGCATGGACAAGTCCGCCTTCGTGCTCCTCGCGACGCTCTCCGGTCTCGGGGAATGTCGTTCGAGCGCGCTCGCGGAGGCGGTGCTCTCCGACCCGTCCACGGTCAGCAGGCAGGTGGCCGCGCTGGTCAAGGACGGGCTCGTGGAGAGGCGCGCCGACCCGGCCGACGGTCGAGCCAGCGTCCTCGCGGTGACAGAGGCGGGACGCACGCTCATCAAGAACCGGCGCCGGCAGCGCAACGAGGCCATCGAGCGGATGTTCGCCGAGTGGCCGGACGAGGACTACAAGCTTTTCGCGGAGCTGTTCGAGCGCTTCGTACAGGACTACGAGCGCACGGTTCCGGCGTTCATGACCGACCGCGGGACGGGGACCCGCGCAGGAGGGGAAGACTAGAAATGTCATCAACAACCGATGCGACACCCACGCCAGGGGTCTCCCTGACGCATCGCCAGATCATGACGATCCTGTCCGGTCTGCTGCTGGGCATGTTCCTCGCGGCGCTGGACCAGATGATCGTCGCCAGCGCCATGAAGACCATCGCCGACCAGCTGCACGGACAGACGCTGCAGGCTTGGGCGACCACCGCCTACCTGATCACCGCGACCATCACGACCCCGTTGTACGGCAAGCTGTCGGACATCTACGGGCGCAAGCCGATGTACCTCGCGGCGATCTCGCTGTTCCTGGTCGGCTCGCTGCTCTCGGGCATCGCGACGTCGATGTATGAGCTGGCCGCGTTCCGCGCGGTGCAGGGCCTGGGCGCCGGCGGTCTGATGTCGCTGGCCTTCGCGATCATGGCGGACATCATCTCGCCGCGTGAGCGCAGCAAGTACTCCGCCTACTTCATGGCCGTGTTCGGTACGGCCAGCGTGCTCGGGCCGGTCATCGGCGGCGTGTTCGCCGGTCTCAGCTCGTTCCTCGGTGTCACCGGCTGGCGCTGGGTGTTCCTCGTGAACGTCCCGATCGCGCTGCTCGCGCTGTTCGTCGTGGCCCGCGTGCTGAACATCCCGCACCAGCGGGTGAACCACCGCATCGACTTCGGTGGCGCCATCGCGCTGACCGTCGGCCTGGTGCCGCTGCTGATCGTGGCCGAACAGGGCCGTGAGTGGGGCTGGGCCTCGGGGCTGTCGATCGCCATGTACGTGATCGGCGTGGTGGGCCTGGTGGCGTTCGTGTGGGTCGAGAACCGCATGGGCGACGAGGCGATGCTGCCGATGCGGATGTTCCGCAACCACACGTTCTCGCTCGGCAACACGATCAACTTCGTGCTCGGCATCGGCATGTTCGGCGGCATGGTCTCCATCCCGCTGTACCTGCAGATCGTCAAGGGCGTCACGCCGACCACGGCCGGTCTGATGCTGCTGCCGATGACGTTCGGGATCATGTCGGCCACCGCGATCGCGGGCAAGGTCACGTCGGCGACCGGGCGCTACAAGATCTTCCCGATCATCGGCGCCGGACTGATGGCGGCCGCGCTGTTCCTGCTCAGCACCATCGGCACGGACACGCCGAGCTGGCTCGTCATGGTCTTCATGTTCATCATGGGCGCCGGCCTCGGCCAGTGCATGCAGACGCTGCTGCTGGCGATCCAGAACGACGCCGAGCCGCGGGACATGGGCGTGGCGACCGCCTCCGCGACGTTCTTCCGCCAGATCGGTGGCACCGTCGGTACCGCGGTGTTCCTGTCGATCCTGTTCAGCACGGTCGGCGACAAGATCGCGGAGGGCCTGAGGTCCGCGATGCAGACCGACGCGTTCAGGGCGGCCCTGGCCCAGAACCCGGAGTTCGCCAAGTCGCTGCAGAGCGGGTCCGGTGTGGACATCAACAACACCGAGTTCCTCAACCACCTCGACCCGGTCCTGGCGAAGCCGTTCCTCGACGGGTTCTCCAGCGCGATCGACACGGTCTTCCTGACCGGCGGCATCGTGATGATCGCGGCGTTCGTCCTCGTGTGGTTCCTGCGCGAGAAGCCGCTCTCCACCAGGTCGGGTCTGGAGCGCGTGGCGGACGCGGAGTCCCTCGCGGTCTGAGGTCTCGAAAGCATGAAAAAGAGGGAGCTGCTCCGAGCAGCTCCCTCTTTTCCGTGGGGCTTAGTGGAAGGTCTCGCCCCGAGCTTCGGCGTCCTTCAGGCGCTGGTACGAGCGCTTGATCTCGGCCTCGGCCTCGGTGCGGCCCACCCAGGACGCGCCCTCGACGCTCTTGCCCGGCTCCAGGTCCTTGTAGACCTCGAAGAAGTGCTGGATCTCCAGGCGGTCGAACTCCGCGAGGTGGTGGATGTCCCGCAGGTGCTCGTGGCGCGGGTCGTGGGCCGGGACGCACAGAACCTTGTCGTCGCCGCCCTTCTCGTCCGTCATGCGGAACATGCCGATCGCACGAGCGGCGATCAGGCAGCCGGGGAACGTCGGTTCCTGGACGAGGACGAGGGCGTCCAGCGGGTCGCCGTCCTCACCCAGGGTGTTCTCGATGAACCCGTAGTCGGCCGGGTACTGCGTCGACGTGAACAACGTGCGGTCGAGGCGGATGCGGCCACTCTTGTGGTCCACCTCGTACTTGTTGCGCACGCCCTTGGGGATCTCGATCAGGACGTCGAATTCCACTGGTCCTCGCTCATGTAGCCCATTCGTGATGCCCACTAGTGTGGACCACGACGCCTTGTCAACCCTCATCGGAGCGGCGGTTGGTGGGTGTGAGATTGCCCGTACCGAGTTGACGGAGGCCCACTTGCCGGACGAGCCCCAGTGGCCGACCGAGGACGACGACGCCGGGTCGGTCGCCGCCGCACAAGAGCCAACGGTGCAGGTCAGCCGCCCGTCCGTCGACCAGCCGACGATGCGTTTCCCGCTCGCCGCCGTGCTCTCCGCTCCGTCCACTCAGGAGCCGCTGCGCTCGTCGCCGGTCCGTTCCGCCCCGAACGCCGGGGGCTCCGGTCATGCCACGCCAGGTGTGTCGAAGGCCGGTTCCGGCGGCTCCGGCGGGCCTTCCGGTGAGAACGCCGGTGGGAAGTCTCACGGGGCGATTGGTCCAGAAGTCGGCCAACCTCGGGCCGTCCCGGTGCGCATCGAGCCGAAGAACGACCAGACCCGTGTAGTGCCGAGGCCGGAGCAGCGGACCGCGGAGCTCTCGGTCCCGCCCGCGAAGACCGCGCGCGTGGACCAGCTCCCGCACCTCGAGCAGTCCTGGTTCGACCAGACGGTCAGGCCCGACCCGCAGCCCGCGCCGCCTCCCCGTGCCCGCCCCGAGCCGTCGCGTCCGGAGCAGACCAAGCGCGTCGACCAGCTCCAGGCCCAGGCGCCCCCGCGGCAGGAGCCTCAGCGACCCGAGCAGCCCCGTCCGGTGCCGCCTCCCCGCCAGGAGCCCCGCGACCTCCCCGTCACCGGCTACGAGGAAGAGCCGGAGGACCGCCTCGCCGACGAGCCGAAGAAGAGCCGCAAGCCCCTTCTGGTGGTCCTGAGCCTGCTGGTCGTCGCGGCCCTGGCCGGCGCCACCGTCTACGCGGTCAACGAGCTCGGCGGCGCCGAGGCGATCGAGACCAGGCCGCCGGCCGCGCCCGCGAACGTCCAGCCACTGGTCAAGGCCGTCACCGCGGGCGGCCAGGCACCGACCCCGGCCGGCGTGCAACGGGCGTTGACCGGCCCCGCGGGCAACAGCGCGCTGGGCACGCTCACCGGCAGCGTCATCGACCCCGCCGGCGGCACCCCGCTGTGGCAGCAGGGCGACACCACGCCCGCGACGCCCGCGTCGAGCCTCAAGATCCTCACGGCCGCGGCGGCGTTGCTCAGCCTCGAGAAGACCGACCAGCTGTCCACCAAGGTCGTGCAGGGCGCGGAGCCCGGCACCGTGGTGATCGTCGGCGGCGGCGACCCGACCATCTCCGGCGCACCCGGCAAGTCGGTCTACCCCGGCGCCGCGACGCTCGACGACCTGGTCGGCCAGGTCAAGGCCAAGGGCCCGGTCACCAAGGTCCAGTTCGACCTCACCCGGTACACCGGCGAGGCGCTCGGGCCGCAGTGGGAGAGCGTGGACATCGCGGGCGGCTCGGTCGCGCCGATCGTGCCGTTCATGCTCGACGGCGGCCGGATCGACCAGTCCAACGTCAACGGCGCGCGCACCGGCAGCCCCGGCCAGGCGGCGGCGGACGCGTTCGCGCAGCGCATCGGGGCCCCCGGCGCCACGGCGGGCACGGCGCCGGCGGGCGGGCAAGTGCTCGGCGAGATCAAGTCGGCACCGGTCGAGCAGCTCGTCGACAACATGATGCAGATCTCCGACAACGTGCTCACCGAGGCCATCGCGCGCGAGATCGCCATCAAGACGGGCGGCGAGCCGTCGTTCGCGGGCGGCGTGAAGGCCGTGCGGGACGTGCTGACCAAGAACGGCTTCGACCTCACCGGGGCGAACTTCGTCGACGGCAGCGGGCTGTCCGCCACGAACAAGATCCCGGCCAAGCTGCTCACCGACGTGCTCACCACCGCGGCCAAGCCGACGCTGGACGACGCGCGCACCGCGAAGCTGCGGCCGTTGCTGACGGCGCTGCCGGTCGCGGGCGGCAGTGGCACGCTGGCCGGTCGCTACGGCGGCACCGCGGCGCCGGGCAAGGGCTGGGTGCGGGCCAAGACCGGCACGCTCACCGGCGTGAACGCGCTCGCCGGCGTGGTCGTCGACGTGGACGGACGGGTGCTCGTGTTCTCGTTCATGTCCGCGAGCAACCGCAACCCGGAGACCGAGGTCCGGCCCGCGCTGGACGTGCTGGCCGCCGCGTTGCGGGGTTGTGGCTGTTCGTAGCGGGCCGTGCGCAGGTAGCGTCGGAAGCGTGAACGGCGCGACGGAGGCAGAGCTCGGCCCGGTGGACTGGGAGCTGGCGGTAACGACTGCCACGCGACTCGTCCGCCCGGGCCCCGTGATCGGCAAGGACGAGGCTGACCACGTCGTAGGCAGACTTCGCGAGCTCGCGCCGCAGGCGGAGGTGCACGTCCGCGAGCTGACCACGCTGGGCCAGGGCCTGCCGCTGCTGCCGGGCGAGGTCGTGGACCGGCCGGCGTGGGTCGCGGCCGCCGCCCAGGGCCTGGCCGCGCTCACCGGGCCCTCGATGCCGCGACCGTCCGGCCCGATGGCGGGCATCCTCGCCGGGACGGCCGGGGTGCAGGCCGGCGTGGTGCTGGCGTTCCTGTCCTCGCGGGTGCTCGGCCAGTACGACCCGTTCAGCCCGAACGAGCAGCTCGCCGGACGCCTGCTGCTCGTCGCGCCGAACATCGTTGGGGCGCAACAGGCTCTCGACGTGCCGGACGACGACTTCCGCATGTGGGTGTGCCTGCACGAGTGCACGCACCGGTTGCAGTTCACCGGTGTGCCTTGGCTGCGCAGGTACTTCTCCGAGCAGGTCACCGCGCTGCTGTCCTCAATGGACGATGAGCGCGCGCCGCTGTCGGACGTGATCCGCGACTTCCGCACCAAGCTGCGCGCGGGCGACGGTCCGATGAGCCTGATCGACCTCATCCAGTCGCCGCAGCAGAAGCTCCTGCTGGACAAGCTCATCGCACTGTCCACTTTGCTCGAAGGCCACGCCGACCACGTGATGGACGCCGTCGGGCCGTCGGTCGTGCCGTCCGTGTCGACCATCCGCACTCGGTTCAGCGCGCGCCGAAAGGGCGGCGGCCTGCTCGACCGGATCCTGCGCACGGTGCTCGGCGTCGAGGCGAAGGTGCGCCAGTACGAGGAGGGCGCGGAGTTCACCTCGTACGTCGTCGAGCGCGTCGGGATGGACGGCTTCAACGCGATCTGGACGTCCGCCGAGACGTTGCCGACGCGTGCCGAGATCACCGAGCCGATGAGCTGGCTGCGTCGCGTGTCGCCGTGAACGGACCGGTCGCCGAGATCCGGACGGCGGTCCGCAGGTTCCTCGATCTCGTGCAGCCGGAGGCCGTGACCGTCGCGGTCTCCGGGGGCGCCGACTCATTGGCCTTGGCATTTTGTGTCGGACGACTGGTGCCCGGCGCGTCGGCCGTGGTCGTCGATCACCAGCTGCAGCCGGGGTCCGCCGAGGTGGCGTTGCGCGCCGCCCGGCAGTGCGCCGATTTCGGGCTCGTGGCGCGCGTGGAGCCCGTCGTGGTGTCAGGCCCTGGTGGGCCCGAGGCCGCGGCCCGCGTGGCCCGCTACGCGGCTCTGAGGCCGACGTCCGGGGTCGTGCTGCTCGGGCACACGCTGGACGACCAGGCGGAGACCGTGCTGCTGGGCCTGGGGCGCGGGTCCGGACCCCGGTCGATCGCCGGGATGCGCGCGTTCGACGCGCCGTGGGGACGGCCGCTGCTCGGCGTGTCCCGTGCGGTGACGCGGGCCGCGTGCGTTGAGCAGGGGATCGAGGTGTGGGAGGACCCGCACAACGTCGACCCGTCGTTCACCCGCGTGCGGCTGCGGTCCGAGGTCCTGCCGTTGCTGGAGGCGGTGCTGCAGGGCGGCGTCGCGTCGTCGTTGGCGCGCACGGCCGCCCAGTTGCGGGAGGACTGTGACGCACTCGACTCTCTCGCGGAAGCCTTCGCCGGCGACTGCTGTGCTGTCGACGACATCGCCGAGTTGCCGGTCGCGCTTCGACGGAGAGTGGTCAGATCGTGGCTGATCGCCGAGGGAGTGCCTGAACTGTCCGATTCGCACCTGCGCCGCGTTGACGCACTGGTGAGTGAATGGCGCGGTCAGGGCGGTGTCTGGCTACCTGGCGGCTTTGTCGTGCGGCGCGCGCATGGCAGGCTCGTTGTGGAACCACAGTCTTAAGCAGAGGGGACCTGTCCGTGTACGACGGCGACATCGCATCCGTGCTCATCACCGAGCAGGAGATCAGCGACAAGGTCACCGAACTCGCCAAGCAGGTCGCGGCTGATCACCCAGAAGGTGACTCCGACCTCGTGCTGATCACTGTGCTCAAGGGCGCTGTGATGTTCATGGCCGACCTCGCCCGAGCGCTGCCCGTTCCGGTGCAGCTCGAATTCATGGCCGTTTCGTCCTACGGGTCGTCCACGTCGTCCTCCGGCGTGGTGCGCATCCTGAAGGACCTGGATCGGGACATCGCGGACCGGAACGTGGTGATCGTCGAGGACATCATCGATTCCGGGCTCACGTTGTCCTGGCTGTTGAAGAACCTCCAGTCCCGGAAGCCCCGGTCGCTCCAGGTGTGCACGTTGTTGCGCAAGCCGGACGCGGTCAAGGTGGAGGTGCCGGTGAAGTACGTCGGGTTCGACATCCCCAACGAGTTCGTTGTGGGGTACGGGCTGGACTATGCGGAGCGGTACCGGGATCTGCCTTACATCGGGACGCTGGACCCGAAGGTGTACTCCAGCTGAGTTTGCTTTGGGCGGGGGCGTTGCCGGTTTTCGGTGGCGCCCCCGTTTTGTTGTCGCGGGCCGGTTTGCGGTGGCTGGTGCCGGTTCCAGCGGGGTTGGTCGCGTCGCCTTTGTCTGCCCAGGGCAATGAAAACGCCGGGCCTCCCCTGCGAGGAAGCCCGGCGTTTCTGCGGAACGAAATCAGCAGTTCGGACGGCACCGCCGCTGCGACACCGCGTCCAGCAGCACGCTGCGGATGTCCTCCGGATTGGTCGCCTGGTACGCCTTGCCGCCGGTGGCCGCCGAGATGGAGCGCAGGGCGTCCATGTCCACCTGGTCGCCCAGGCCGACCATGATGACCGGGACCGGCTTCGCGGGGTCGGACTCCCGCTTCAGGGTCTCGATCAGGGCGGCCGTGTCGATCGACGAGATGTCGTCGTTGCGGCCGTCGGTCATGAGGACGACGGAGTTGACCTTCGACGCGTCGTAGCCCTGCAGGACGTGGCGGTACGCGGCCAGGGTCGTGTCGTTCAGGGCCGTGCCGCCGCCTACCAGGCCTGGGAGCTGGGAAGCACCGGCTTCGAGGCGCTTGCGGCGGGTCACGCCGGCCAGGGGTTCGCCCAGTGGGCCGATCGGAACCAGTTCGATCCAGTCGTTCGGCGGCTTCTTGTCGGTCGAGAAGGCCCAGAGGCCGATCGCCGTGGTGTCCGGGAGCATCGAGAGGGCGGTCATGGAGGCCTCGGTGGCGGCTTCCACTCGTGTTTTGCCGTTGCCGCTCTTCTCGATCATCGAGCCGGAGACGTCGATGACGGTCAGCATGCGCATGTCGAGGCTGATGGCGCCCCAGGTGCGCAGGAGCTCGGAGACCTGGTCGGCGCCCGGGGTCTCGATCAGCTTCACGTCGCCCGCCTGGACGCCCTCGACCTCGGTGGACCACTTGGCGGGGGCGGCGCCGTTCACGGTGCGGAAGCCCGCCTCGCCGAAGCGCTTCGCGGTGTCGCCGGAGCGCAGGACCTTCTCGAACTCCGCGGCTGCCTCGCCGATGCCCTCCTGCTCGTTCGGGCGGGAGACCCGGACGAGGGGGTAGTCGAACGAGAGCGTGCCCTCCTTGGGCGGGGCGCCCAGGACGGCGTTGTCCTTCATCGAGCGGTTGTTCGCGACCACGGACTGTTCGGTGGCGGCGAAGAGCGGGGCCTTCTCGGCGTCCGTGGTGACCTTGCCGAACGCGTCGCGGACCGACGGGACGGCGCTGCGGCCCACGCGCAGAAGGGTGCCGACCAGCTCTGGCTTGGGAGTGCCGTCGGCGTTGCCCAGCAACGTGCGGATCACGAACAGCGAGGCGAGGCCCTCCGACGTCATCGTCGGGTCGCTCATCGAGATCTGCACCTTCGGGTCCACGACCTTGGCCCACGAGACGGGCGTGACCGGGAAGCCGATCTTGGACATCGCCTGCTCGGAGCCCGCCATCACGAGCGGGCTGGACGCCAGCGAGGGCTTGATGTCGAGCTTCGGGGCCTCGGGACCGGTCTCGGCGGCTTGACGCTGGGCTTCGGCGGCCCACATCGAGGAGTCCGGGATCCAGAGGGAGTGGGGGTTGATCTGCGCGGTCGGGAGCTCGTTGGCCACGTCGGCCGCGTTGCGCGACTCGACCTGGACCTGGACGCACCGGCCGCGCACGACGGGTTGTGACCGCTGGTAGTCCTGGGCAGCCGCGTTCACCACGTCCAGCGCTGCTGGGGTGACGGCGACCTTCAACGGCAGTGCGCCGGAGCAGTCGGCGCCGCTGGTGACACGGAGTGCCACGACCGTGACGCCCGCCGCCGCGACCACCCCGAGCAGGGCGCCCAAGGGGATGGCAACCCGCCGGAACAAGCCGGGGGACGTATGACGTGCTGACATACAGTTACTTACCTTCGGTCACGTGTTCACTCTTTCGAGTGGCGGGGGAACACTCGGGGGATGAATGAGGATGACATGTGACCGCCAAACGTACTGAGACGGCGTGACCTGCGTCACTCGTCTGGGCGGCGGTATTTGTTCCGGATGAACCAAACTGCGTGAACGTGCGTGGTGGGGGTCACCCGCGGGAACCCCGGAACGCCGCCGCCCGTTGGTTGCTCAGTACCCGGCCAGCGAGCGGTAGGCTGGTCGGACGCGGTATGTGGGTCTTCCACTGCCCGACGCGCAAGTCAGGGAGGGTCGAGGCCGCCCCCGGCCGTAAGTGCATGGACCGCAAGCGCCTGCTTCGCAACCCGCTGCTGTGGATCGCTGCGGTGTTGCTGCTCTACTTCGTCTTCACCGTGCTCTTCGACGACGCGCGGGGCTACCACCCCGTGAAAACGTCGCAAGCGCTCCAACAGGTGCGGGACGGCAAGGTCAAGGAAGCCACGATCGAGGACAAGGAGCAGCGTCTCCGGCTCACCCTCACCGACGGCACGACCTTCGAGGGCAGCAACCGCCTGATCACGCAGTTCCCGGCCAGCTCGACGGACGAGATCTTCACCGTCATCGACCAGGCCAGCAACAAGCCGACCCTCGAGACCAAGGTCAGCCAGGAGTCCATCCTGATGCAGATCTTGATCTACCTGGTGCCGCTCGGCCTGTTGTTGCTGCTGCTCATGTGGATGATGAACAACGCCCAGGGCGGCGGAAACCGCGTCATGAACTTCGGCAAGTCCAAGGCCAAGCAGTTGTCCAAGGACATGCCCAAGACGACGTTCTCCGACGTCGCCGGCGCCGAAGAGGCCGTCGAGGAACTGGAAGAGATCAAGGACTTCCTCCAGAACCCCGGCCGCTACCAGGCGCTCGGCGCGAAGATCCCCAAGGGCGTGCTGCTCTACGGCCCGCCGGGAACCGGCAAGACGCTGCTCGCCAGGGCCGTCGCCGGTGAGGCGGGCGTGCCGTTCTACTCGATCTCCGGTTCGGACTTCGTCGAGATGTTCGTCGGTGTCGGTGCCTCGCGTGTGCGTGACCTGTTCGAGCAGGCCAAGCAGAACGCGCCGTGCATCATCTTCGTCGACGAGATCGACGCGGTGGGCCGCCACCGCGGTGCCGGTCTCGGCGGTGGTCACGACGAGCGCGAGCAGACCCTCAACCAGCTGCTCGTCGAGATGGACGGCTTCGACTCGCGCGGCGGGATCATCCTGATCGCGGCGACGAACCGTCCCGACATCCTCGACCCGGCCCTGCTGCGCCCCGGCCGCTTCGACCGCCAGATCCCGGTGTCCGCGCCGGACCTGAAGGGCCGCAAGCAGATCCTGCGCGTGCACTCGAAGGGCAAGCCGCTGGCGGCGGACGCCGACCTCGACGGCCTCGCGAAGCGCACCGTCGGGTTCTCCGGCGCCGACCTCGCGAACGTCATCAACGAGGCCGCGCTGCTCACGGCCCGCCAGAACGGCCACACGATCGACGGTGCCGCCCTGGAGGAGTCGGTCGACCGCGTGATCGGCGGTCCGGCCCGCAAGAGCCGGATCATCTCCGAGAAGGAGAAGAAGATCACCGCGTACCACGAGGCAGGGCACGCCCTGGCCGCGTGGGCGATGCCGGACATCGACCCGGTCTACAAGGTCACGATCCTCGCCCGCGGCCGCACGGGTGGTCACACCCTCTCGGTGCCGGAAGAGGACAAGGACCTGATGACCAGGTCCGAGATGATCGCGCGACTGGTGTTCGCACTGGGTGGCCGTTCCGCCGAGGAGCTCGTCTTCCACGAGCCCACGACGGGTGCGTCCAACGACATCGAGCAGGCGACGAAGATCGCCCGCGCGATGGTCACCGAGTACGGCATGAGCGCGAAGCTCGGCGCCGTGAAGTACGGGCAGGAGCAGGGCGAGCCGTTCCTCGGTCGCTCGGCCGGCCGTCAGGCGGACTACTCGCTGGAGGTCGCGCACGAGATCGACGAGGAGGTGCGCAAACTCATCGAGGCCGCGCACACCGAGGCGTACGAGGTGCTCGTCACCTACCGCGACGTCCTCGACGACCTCACGCTCGAGCTGATCGACAAGGAGACCCTGCACCAGAAGGACCTGGAGCGGATCTTCGCCCGCGTCGAGAAGCGGCCGCGCATCACCCAGTTCAACGACTTCGGTGACCGCACGCCGTCCGACATCCCGCCGGTCAAGACCCCCGGCGAGCTCGCCAAGGAGCGCGGCGAGCCGTGGCCTCCCGTCGTGGAGGACACGATCGCGGAGGAGCTGAGGCAGGACGACGAGGCCGCAGCCGCGGAACCGGTCACCGAGCAGCTGCCCTCCCCGAACGGCTCGAACGGCGTGCACCAGCCCGGTCAGCCGTCGAACCAGGCGGGTCCGCCGAACTACGGCGCCCCGCCCGGATGGACCCCGGCGACGGTGCCCGGCGGCAAGCCGCACAACGTCTGGGAGCCGAAGAAGCCGCAGCCCGACCAGGACGAGCGGCAGTGACCGAGCAACACCAGCTCGACGGAGACGCCGGCCTCACCCGCAACGGGGAGGCCGGCGTCTCCGCGCGGCGGGTCTTCGACCACGCCCGAGCGGAGACTGCGGTCCGTGAGTTGCTGCTCGCGTGCGGTGAAGATCCCGACCGGGAAGGGCTGCGCGAGACACCCGCACGGGTGGCGCGTGCCTACCAGGAGTTGTTCGCCGGTCTCTACACCGAGCCGGACAGCGTGCTGGACAAGACGTTCGACGAGAGCCACGAGGAGCTCGTCCTCGTCACGGACATCCCGATGTTCAGCTTCTGCGAGCACCACCTGCTGCCGTTCCACGGCGTCGCGCACGTCGGGTACATCCCGAACGAGCACGGCCGCGTGACGGGGCTGTCGAAGCTCGCGCGGCTCGTCGACCTCTACTCGAAGCGGCCGCAGGTGCAGGAGCGGCTGACGTCGCAGGTCGCGGACGCGTTGGTGCGCAAGCTCGAACCGCGCGGCGTGATCGTCGTGATGGAGGCCGAGCACCTGTGCATGGGCATGCGCGGTGTGCGCAAGCCCGGTTCGCGCACCACGACCTCAGCGGTGCGGGGGTTGCTGCGCACCTCCGCGTCCTCGCGGGCGGAGGCGATCGAACTGATCAGGGGCCGGATCAGGTGAGTTCTCTCCCGAAGCCCGGCCGCTGTGTCGTGATGGGCGTGCTGAACGTGACGCCCGATTCGTTCTCCGACGGCGGTCGCTACGTCGACCGGCGGGACGCGGTGGCGCACGGCGTCGAGATGTACCGGCGCGGTGCGGACGTGATCGACGTCGGCGGCGAGTCGACCCGGCCCGGTGCCGAGCGCGTCGAGCCGGCCGAGGAGATCGCACGCATCGTGCCGGTGATCCGGGCGCTGGTCGGCGAAGGCGTGCCGGTCAGCGTCGACACCATGCGCGCTTCCGTTGCCACGGCGGCGTTGGAGGCGGGCGCGTCGATCGTGAACGACGTGTCCGGTGGCCTCGCCGATGCCGGGATGGCCGCGGTCGTCGCCGCCGCAGGTGTTCCGTACGTGCTGATGCACTGGCGCGGGCACAGCACGGAGATGGACGCGTTGGCGACGTACGACGACGTGGTGACGGACGTTCGTTCCGAGCTGCTGGAGCGCGTCGAGGCCGCACTGGCCGCCGGCGTCGCGGAGTCGTCGATCGTGCTCGATCCCGGCCTGGGGTTCGCGAAGCTGGGCGACCACAACTGGGAGTTGTTGCAGCGCCTGGACGAACTGGTCGAGCTCGGGTTCCCGGTGCTGGTGGGGGCGTCGCGCAAACGCTTCCTCGGCACGTTGCTCGGCCACCGTCCACCGGACGGCAGGGAGGACGCGACCGCGGCGGTGTCCGCTCTGGCCGCGTTCAACGGGGCGTGGGGTGTGCGGGTGCACGACGTCGACCGGACGCTGGACGCGGTCGCCGTCGCCGGTGCGTGGAGGCGGGGACATGGCTGACCGGATCGCGTTGACGGGCCTGCGGGTCCGGGGCAACCACGGGGTGTTCGAGCACGAGAAGCGCGACGGGCAGGAGTTCGTCGTCGACATCACGCTGTGGCTGGACCTTTCGGCCGCGTCGCGCACGGACGACCTTCGCGAGACCTACCACTACGGAGAGCTGGCCGAGATGGCCGCGGCGATCATCGGTGGCGAGCCGTACGACCTGATCGAGACGGTGGCGGGCAAGATCGCCGACGCCGCGATGGCGGACTCACGGCTGCACGCCGTCGAGGTGACGCTGCACAAGCCGTCCGCGCCGATCCCGCTGACGTTCGACGACGTGTCGGTGACGATCCGCCGTTCGCGCCGGCTCGCCGCGCCGGTGAAGGAAAACCGTTGAGCCGCGCGGTTCTCTCGATCGGCTCGAACCTGGGTGACCGGTTCGCCTTCCTGCAGTCCGTGGTGGACGGGTTGCGCCCCTTCGTGATCGCTGTTTCGCCGGTGTACGAGACGGCGGCGTGGGGCGTCGAGGACCAGCCGGACTTCTTGAACGCCATCGTGATCGTCGCCGCGGACGACGTGGACGAGTGGGGCTGGCTGCGCCGCGGTCAGGCGCTGGAGAACGCCGCCGGACGCGTGCGGGAGAAGCGCTGGGGACCGCGCACGCTGGACGTGGACGTGGTTTCGGTGGACGAGGTGACCTCGGACCACCCCGAGCTGCTCCTGCCGCATCCTGGGGCGTTTGAGCGCGCAACGGTGTTGATCCCGTGGCTCGACGTCGAGCCGGACGCGGTGCTCGCGGGCCACGGACCCGTTGCGGGCCTGGAGTTCTCGGCCGAGGGCGTGCGCCGGCGCGACGATCTCGTGCTTTCGGGTTGGATGGACGAGTGAAGTTCACGCGTCCCCGCGACCTGGCCGCCGTTGCGATCGTCGGCGGTCTGCTGGCCCATCTGCTGCTGCGGCTCTCCTACGACTCGTTGCCGCCACTGCCCGTGCTGGCCGGGTCGACGTTGTTCGTGATCGCGGTCGTCGAGGTCGTGTTCGCGTTCTCGTTGCGGGCCAGGATCCAGCGTCGTGCGGGCGCGCGTCCGGTGCAGCCGCTGACGGCCGCCCGAGCGGTCGCGCTGGCGAAGGCGTCGTCCGTTCTGGGCGCTTTGATGTTCGGTGCCTGGACCGGGTTGCTGATCTTCGTGATCCCCGTCAGGGACTCGTTCGCGGCGGCCTCGAACGACCTGGTGGCGGCCGTTGTCGGGATGATCGCGGCAGTCGTGCTGACCGCTGCGGCGCTGTGGCTGGAGCACTGCTGCAAGACGCCGAAAGAGAGTTCCGGGAACGAATAGATACCCGGCCGTAGGTCTCAGTCACATAACTACGCGGTACCGTAGTGCGCATGACCGGGCGAGGCGCGTCGAACGACGACGAGCAGGATGATCACGGTCGTGGCTCAGGGCGATTGCTGTTAGTAGCGGCACTGGCGCTCGCCCTCGTGGCCGCGGCGGTGCTCGTGCTGAGTGACAGCGCCCGGATGCTGCGTCTGGCCGTGGTGGCCGCGTTGTGGGCGGCTCTGGTGGGTGCCTTCCTCGCCGCCAAGTACCGCAAGCAGGTCACCGAACGTGACGACGAGGTGGCCGACCTCCAGTCCGTCTACGAGCTCGAGCTCGAGCGCGAGGTGGCCGCCCGCCGCGAGTACGAGCTCGAGATCGAGTCGGAGACCCGCAAGCGCATCGAGGAGGAGTCGCGCGCGGACATCGAGGCCCTGCGCGCCGACCTCCACGCGCTGCGCGACAACCTCCAGGTGCTGCTGGGCGGCGACGTCCTCGTCGAACGCGTCGCGTTGCGCGCGGAGTCGACCCGCCTGCGGTCGCTCGGCTCGGAGGCGGCCCGCCTGGCCGCGGCCCCGGAGCAGCGCGTCATCAACGCCAAGCCGGTGATCACCGCGACGTCGTCCATCTCAGCGGAGAAGCCGTCCGAGCGCACCGAGCTGATCGAGCGCGTCGCCCTCGACGCCAAGCTGCAGGCCCCGCGCCGCGAGCCGGCCCGCCCCGAGCCGGTGCGCCCGGACCCGGCCAGGAACTCGCCGCGCCCGCAGCCCGCCGTGGTCCGCCGCGAGCCCGTGAAGGCCGCGAAGCAGGAACCGGCACGCCCCCAGCCCCGTCCCGGCGCGGCGGCCGCGTCCGTGTCGGCCCGCCTGGGCAACGCGGCCGCCCCCCAGGTCGCGCAGAAGCCCCAGCCGCCCAAGGTGGCGCCGCCGACCGTGAAGGCACAGCCGGTGCAGGCGCAGGTCCACCGCACCGAGCGCGTGCAGAGGCAGCCGCAGCCCCCGGCCCGCACCGAGGCGCTCTCCCGCCCGGACCAGCCTCCGAAGGCTCCCGCGGCCGTCGCGAAGCCGGTCGAGACCCGCAAGCCGGAACCACGTTCCCGCGTGGCCGAACGCACCGAGATGATCGACCCGAAGGCGCTGGCGGCCGGAGGCGGCCGCCGCCGGGCAGACGACCGCTCGGCCCCGACCCCGGTCCAGGACAGCGGCTCGTGGGAAACCCTGAAGCCCGACGCCCCGGCCCCGAGCCCGAGCCGCCGCCGCGCCGACGAGCAGCCGGCCCGCCGCACCGCCTCCGAGGACTCACTGGTGTCGCTGCCCCCGGTGACCCGCCGCCCCGCGTCGGAACAGTCGTCGGCCAGGCTCCCGGCGGTCACGCCCCGCCGCTCCCCGGCCGAGGAGCCCCCGGTCTCGGGCCGCAGGGTCGCCGAGGACTCCTCGACGCGCCTGCCCGCGGTCTCGACGGGCCGCCGTGCCGCGCCGGAGGACCCGTCGGGTGCGCACGCGGACGGCAAGTCGGTGAGCGAGCTGCTGGCGTCGCTGGGCGGGGGCGACGCGCCTCGTCGGCGGCGTCGTCGCGACGACTAGGTCCACGGTCGGCGGTGCTGCTCTCAGGTCGCTGCTGCAGCAGGGAGACCGGTGTCGTGACACCGGCCGGTCCCGGTTACTTGTCGATGTCGCCGACGATCACGGCGAACGAGCTCAGCACGGCCGGCAGGTCGTCCACCTTCGTGCCGGGCAGCAACGCGGACAGGGCCTGCACGTTGTTGAACGACGGCGTGCGGAGCTTGAGGCGCCACGGAGTCTTCTCGCCGCGTGACGACAGGTGTACGCCCGAGGTGCCCAGCGGGGCCTCGACTCGCGTGTAGACGGAGCCCTCCGGAGCCTTGATCGCCTTGGGCAGCCTGAGGTTCACCGGGCCCTGCGGGAGCTGGTCCAGGCACGCGTGCGCCAGTTCCACCGACTTCTGGACCTCGTCGACCAGGCACCGGACGCGTGCGGCCGCGTCGCCTTC
This sequence comes from Lentzea pudingi, assembly GCF_014646255.1. Lineage (GTDB taxonomy): Bacteria > Actinomycetota > Actinomycetes > Mycobacteriales > Pseudonocardiaceae > Lentzea > Lentzea pudingi. Next base: position 247,601 of record NZ_BMNC01000005.1, on the reverse strand, counting down.
GGTGCGGACCACGGGTGTGAAGCCCAAGGTCTCGTAGGCGGGCAGTGGGTCGTCGCGGCGCAGGTCGAAGTCCACGCCGCTGGCCCGGCCGATGGGGCCCGTGACGCCGTACGCCAGGGCGTCCTCGTGCGGGAGGACGCCGAGTCCTTCCAGGGCGGCGAAGTCGATGGTCAGCGCCGCTGCGTCCACTGTGGACAGGAAGGTGGCGACCCGCGTGGTCCAGCCTGCCGGGACGTCCTCGCGCAGGCCGCCGATCCTGTTGAACATGAAGTGGATGCGTCCGCCCGACGCCTCCTCCATCAACGCCTGCACGCCCTCGCGGTACGTGGCGGCGTTGGGGGACAACGGGGTCAGGAAGACCATGTGCGCCATGAGGCGGTTCAGTTCGCAGAGCAGGGCTCGTAGCCATTGGGCTCGGGCCGGGACGTCCATGCCCGTCATGCGTTCCACGGCCAGCGCCACGGCGAGTTCGTTGCAGAACGCCGAGAGCCAGTCGTGGCGGTTCGCGAGAGTGAGGACCTGGCGGTAGTCGCGCACCTCGAAGAGCTTCTCGGCGCCGCGGTGCAGGTGGCCCACCAGCGGGTCCGCCGCGGTGATCACGAGGTCCGGGGTCACGGTCAGGCGCAGGCGGTAGGCGCCGTGGGCCGACGGGTGCAGCGGGCCCAGGTCGATCACGCGGTCCACGCCCAGGTACCGGGCGCCCGCGCCCACGCCGACGGTGATCTGCTCGCTCACCCGAGCATGCTTTCACGAGCCGGGGCGGCGCTCAGGCCCTGGTGATCGCGAAGAAGAAGCAGCCGTGCGACACGCTGCGGACCTGGATCGACTCGATTGAGGGATTGTTGAACAAATCGACGATCGTACGATCGAACGATCCGGGTTCCACCACCTCGCCATCGTGGATCTGACCTGCAGCGTTGTAGGAACGTAGGATCCGGGGATTGTTCAACAATTCTACGGGGAGACGATCCAACGAAGCGCCGCCCGGGCAGTCCACGTGCGTGAACACCGGGCCGATCTCCGAGTAGGGGCCCTTGCCGGACGAGGGCGAGTAGCGGAACAGCCACACCGGCTCACCCTCCAGCGACTTCCGCAGGCAGCACCGCAACGGCACCCCAGGCTCAGACGCGCGGTACTCGCGGCCGGCGTCGGAGAACGAGTCGGACGGGGACACGGTGTGGATTCGCATGCCCTTAACGATCGTCGTCAGCACCCTGAATAGCTGGCGGGATTCGGACGCCAGGGCGGCAACACGGGCAACAGGTCCGGCAAGGCCACCCCACGCGCGTGCAACAACCACCCGAACGACCCCAGCCCACGAACCGAACGCAACTCCGCGATCCGCCCAGCCCGCGAGGCGGACTCCAGCCAGTCCCACCCGGAACCGGACACCTCTCCGCTCAACCCCAAGGCCCCCAACGCATCGCGCTGCGACACCAGCACGAAGTCCCCACCGGCCGCAGCGGCACAAGCGTCCAGGGCGACGTGCGCCGTGATGTCACAGGAACCGTCGAAGACCGGAGGAACCTGACGCCCGTCCCGGTACCCGGTCAACGAGAAGTGCCGCGACGACACCAGATGCCCGTAGTCGATCGCCAGCGCCGCCCCGCGCACCGACGACACCGCGGCAGCCCACGCCGCGTCCCGAGGCGCTCCCACCTCGGCCATCTCACCGTCAGCCAGCGACGGCCACCACCGGGTGATCCACGGATCGGCGGAGGGCCCGGTCACCACCGGGCAGGGGATCGCGTCGAGCCACTCGTGCCCGACCAGCAGCCCGACGCACGACGGGACCGAGGAGGTCCACCGAACCCCGGGCAGGTCGACGAAGGGACCGACCTCGACCGCGGTCACCCGGAGCCGCGCGGCCAGCGACCCCGACGCGAGTGAACGCACCGCGAACGCCAGCTCACCACCACCGGCACCGACGTCCACGAAGTCCACGACCGGGGGAGACCCGAGCGCGGCATCCACCCTGGACAGCAGCTCCAGCAGTCCGAGTGCCAGCTCCGGACCGACCAGCGGAGACGTCCGGAAGTGCGAAGAAGGCTTCTCGCCGCGCGCGAAGAAGCCACCCGGCCCGTACAGCGCGGCGTGCCAAGCGGCTTCCCAGTCGAACATCGGACAAGTGTGCATCTAAGGTCATTTCCCGTGACCGACGCCGACCTGACGCCGACGCCGACGAAGAAGCGCATCGAGCAGCGCCGCTGGACCGTTCTCTTCCCGGTCGTGGCGCTGATCGCGCTCGCCGCGGCCGGGCTCGTGCTGTTCGCACTGGGCACGTCGAGCATCGGCATCGAGCCGCTGCTGGTCGGTGCCGCCGCGGCCCTGATCCCCGTCGCGTTCGTGGTGAGCGCGTTCCTGTGGATCGACCGCTGGGAACCGGAACCGGCGAGGATGCTGCTCTTCGCGTTCGTCTGGGGCTCGTGCGGCGCGACGATCAGCTCGCTCGCGTTCAACCAGACGTCGAGGGTGCTCGGTGACCTGCTGGGCCAGGACGGTGCGACGTTCACCGCCGTGATCGGGGCGCCGATCGTCGAGGAGGCCACCAAGGCCGCGTTCCTCATCGCCGTGTTCGTCCGCCGCCGCCACGAGTTCGACGGTGTCGTGGACGGCATGGTCTACGCCGGCATCACGGCCGCGGGCTTCGCGTTCACCGAGAACATCTGGTACTTCGGCCGGGTCTTCCTGGAGGACGGCCTCGGCAACATGAGTGGCGGCGTCGTCGCGCTGTTCGTCCTGCGAGGCGTCCTCTCGCCGTTCGCGCACCCGCTCTTCACGGCCATGACGGGCATCGGCGTCGGCGTCGCGGTGGCCACGAGCAACTCCACGGTCCGCGTCCTCGCGCCGATCGGCGGCTACCTCACCGCCGTCGGGCTGCACTCCCTGTGGAACTTCTCGACCACGGTCGGCACCGGGTCCGCGTTCATCAACCTGTACTTCCTGATCATGGTGCCGGTGTTCGCCGGCGCCGTCACGATCGTGGTGTGGCAGCGCCGGCGCGAGCAGCGGATCGTCGCGGGGCAGCTCGCCGCGATGGCGCAGAACCGGTGGATCGCCAACAGCGAGGTCGCCCTGCTCGCGAGCCTCAACGGCCGCAGGAACTGGCTGCGGGCGGTCAAGCGCAAGTCGGGCGAGGCCTCGGTCAAGGCCGTGAAGAACTACCAGATCGCCGTCACCGAACTGGCCTTCCTGCGGTACCGCATCGAGCAGGGGACGGCCGGTCAGAGCGCCGAGCACCGCCACGGGGTGCTGCTCGACTCGTTGCACGCCGCCAGGGCCGCCGCCCGCCGGTGAGTCCCGTCACCGACGGGCGAAAGCCGGTCGGTCCGGGACTACCCTCGGCGGCGTCGTCTGGTACCCGCACAAGGGACTGGAACGTCAGAAGGAGTTAGTCGCATGGACGCGACCCCACGTCCGGCGAGGCTCGCCGTCGGTGTCATCTCGGCAGGCCGCGTCGGCTCCGTGCTGGGCGCCGCGCTGGCCAGGACGGGCCACGTGGTGACCGGCGTTTCCGCCGTCTCCCAGGCCTCCCGCGACCGCGCGGACGAACTGCTGCCCGGCGTCCCCCTCGCCGATCCCACCGAGGTCGCCGCACGTGCCGACCTGGTGCTGCTGGCCGTGCCGGACGACGCGTTGGAAGGCCTGGTCAAGGGCCTCGTCGCCACCGGTTCGCTGCGCGCGGGCCAGATCGTCGTGCACGCCAGCGGCGCGCAGGGCGTGCAAGTTCTCGAACCCGCTGCCGAACTGGGCGCGCTCACGCTCGCGCTGCACCCCGTCATGACGTTCACCGGCCGCTCGGAGGACCTGCAGCGGATGAACTCCGCGTGCGTCGGGGTCACGGCCGCGGACGGCGACGAGGTGGCCTGGAGCGTCGGCGAGGCGCTGGTCGTCGAGATGGACGCCGAACCGGTCCGGGTGCCCGAGTCCGTCCGCCCGCTCTACCACGCGGCGCTGGCCCACGGCGCGAACCACCTGATCACGCTGGTCCGGGACGCCGCGGACCTGCTCACGAACGCCGGCGTCGCCAACGCCGAGCGCCTGCTCGGCCCACTGCTGTCCGCCGCGCTCGACAACGCGCTGCGCCACGGTGACCGCGCCCTCACCGGTCCGGTCGCCCGCGGCGACACGGGTACCTTGCGCAAGCACCTCGGCGTGCTCGCGCGACAGGCACCCGAGACCCTGCCCAGCTACCGCGTGCTGGCCCGCCGCACCGCCGAGCGGGCCGAACACTCCGGGCTGCTCAAACCCGACGCGGCCAACGACGTTCGCACCACTCTCGAGGACTGACGTGACGAAGCCACTGACCAAGGACGACTACCGCCCGGACGACGTCACGGTGCACCGCGATCCCGCGCGGCTGAACAGGGTCGTCAGGACCCTGCGCAACGCCGGGCGCAACGTCGCACTCGTGCCCACGATGGGCGCCCTGCACGCGGGCCACCGGCAGCTGATCCGCGAGGCCAAGGTCATGCAGAACACGGTGGTCGTGGTGTCGATCTTCGTGAACCCGCTGCAGTTCGGGCCGAACGAGGACCTCGCGAAGTACCCGCGCCAGTTCGAGTCCGATGTGGACATCTGCCGCGAGGAGCGCGTGGGCCTGGTGTTCGCGCCTTCCGTCGAGGACATGTACCCCGAGGGCGCGCAGGTCACCGTCCACCCCGGACCGCTGGGCGACGAGCTGGAGGGCGCCGTGCGCCCCGGCCACTTCGCGGGCGTGCTCACGGTCGTGTCGAAGCTGTTCAACATCGTGCAGCCCACGTTCGCGGTGTTCGGGCAGAAGGACTACCAGCAGCTGCAGCTCATCCACAAGATGGCGCGCGACCTCAACTTCCCGCTGGACGTCGTCGGCGTGCCGACCGTCCGCGAGCACGACGGCCTCGCGCTGTCGTCGCGCAACGCCTACCTGACGCCGGAGCAGCGCCACCACGCCGTGACGCTGTCGGCCGCGCTGACCGCCGGCGCGCACGTGTCGGCCCAGGGCGGAGAAGCGGTGCTCAAGGCCGCGCACGAGGTGCTGGCGCAGACGCCCGAGATCGAGCTGGACTACCTGGAACTGCGCGGGCCCGGCCTCGGTCCCGCGCCGGAGAACGGCGACGCCAGGCTGCTCGTCGCGGCCCGCGTCGGTTCCACCCGCCTGATCGACAACATCGCGGTGTTGCTCGGCGACGGCGACGAGTAGGGGGAATGACATGTTCCGCACGATGCTGAAGTCCAAGATCCACCGCGCGACCGTGACGCAGGCCGACCTGCACTACGTCGGCTCGGTGACGGTGGACGAGGACCTGATGGAGGCCGCCGACCTGCTGGCGGGCGAACAGGTCGCCATCGTCGACGTCACCAACGGCGCCCGCCTGGAGACCTACGTCATCCCCGGCGAGCGCGGCACCGGCGTGCTGGGCATCAACGGCGCCGCGGCGCACCTGGTGCACCCCGGCGACATCGTGATCCTGATCGCGTACGGGCAGATGGACGACGCCGAGGCGCGCGCCTACAAGCCGCGCGTCGTCTTCGTGGACGCCGACAACAAGGTCGCCGACCTCGGCACCGACCCCGCGCACGCCCCAGAAGGCTCCGGTCTGGTGAACGGCTCCACGAGCGCGCCGTCTTCTGAGACCGTTGAGGCGACCGCGCTGGACGCGTTGATCAAGACCGAGAACTGAGGAACACACCGTGCTGCTCGCCATCGACGTCGGCAACACCAACATCGTGCTCGGTCTGTACGACGGGCTCGGCGACTCGGCCCCGCTCGTGCGCGACTGGCGCATGCGCACCGACGCCAGGATGACCGCCGACGAGCTCGCGCTGACCATGCGCGGCCTGCTCGGCGAGTACGCCGACAAGATCACCGGCATCTCCGCGCTGTCCACCGTGCCCGCGGTGCTGCGCGAGCTGCGGGTCATGCTCGGCCGCTACTACGACGCCGTGCCGAAGATCCTGGTGGAGCCGGGCGTGAAGACCGGCGTCCCGCTGCTCGTCGACAACCCGAAGGAGGTGGGCTCGGACCGCGTGATCAACACGCTGGCCGCGCACCACCTCTACGCGACCTCGTGCATCGTGGTCGACTTCGGCACGTCCACGAACCTCGACGTGATCTCGTCGCGCGGCGAGTTCCTGGGCGGCGCGCTGGCACCGGGCATCGAGATCTCGGTCGACGCCCTCGCCTCCCGCGCCGCCCAGCTGCGCAAGGTCGAGCTGATCAAGCCCCGCAGCGTGATCGGCAAGAACACCGTGGAGTGCCTGCAGTCCGGCATCGTCTACGGGTTCGTCGGCCAGGTGGACGGGCTGGTGCGCAAGATCACCGAGGAGCTCCAGCAGACCGACCCCGGTCCCGTGACCGTGATCGCCACCGGCGGCCTCGCGCCGCTGGTGGTGTCGGAGTCCTCGACGATCGCGCACCACGTGCCCGACCTGACCCTGCTGGGGTTGCGCATGGTCTTCGAGCGCAACATGCCCGCCGTCACCCGCTGACGCGCACCGTCCGGTAGACCTTCGCGCGCAAGGGGACGTCGAACGGCCCGTTCGACGTCTCCGGGCGGCTGCGCAGGTACGCGAGCATCTTGTCGCTGATCGCCGCCCGCTCGGCCTCGTCGATGACGATCATGCGCGAGTGCGTGTTGATCCACGCGATGGCCGCCTCCGGCGAGTCCCGGCGGTGGGAGTGCGGGAACGTGGCGTGCTCCGCCGCCGTGAACGACGGGTGCGCCATGAACGCGACCGGGTCCTGCCGCTGCGACTCGACGCTGGTCGCCGACACCTGCTCCAGCTCGCGCACCCACTCGACGTCCGTGACCGGCTCGACCCACATGGCCGCCAGCACGCCGCCGGGCCGCAGCACGCGCGCGATCTCCGGCAGCGCCTTCTCCTGGTCGAACCAGTGGAACGCGGTGCCGACGAACACGGCGTCGACGGTCTGGTCGGGGACGGGGATGTGTTCGGCGTGGCCCGGCAGCGCGCGCACGCCGTGCACACGGCGGACCAGCTCGGACAACATCTGCTCGTTGGGCTCCACGGCCGTCACGCGGTGGCCCTCCCCGCACAGCCCCGCGGTCAGCTTGCCGGTGCCGGCGGCGAGGTCGAGCACGTCGAAGTGCTCGTCGGTGCCCAGCGGCTCCAGCGCCCACCGGATGGCCGCCACGGGATAGTCAGGCCGGTGTTCGGCGTAGGCCTCGGCCTGCGCGCCGAACGAGTCCGCTCGCCTCGCGTGTAGATCCATCCGTCCAACCTAGTGGCGTGGCCCAGCTCGTCGGCGGGCGGATTCACGCCCAGCAGGGCGCCTCGCGGCACCGCCCCCACGCCCCCGTACAACCAGTACGAGAACGTGGGGGCGGCACCACGACGCACCCGTCTGACCGCGAATCCGCCCGGCAACGTTCTGAGCCACGCCACCGGTGAGAAGACCGGTGCACATGTTGGTCCGGTCGGCGCCGCCTGCCGATCTTCCGGCGAATTAGCGGTATCCGGTTCGCTTTGACTTCACGGGAGTCCGTACCCTTCTCCGCGTGAGTGAGCAGCCGAAGCAAAACCTCGTGACCAGCGAAGAAGACCTGCCAGAGCAGATGCGCGTGCGCCGGGAGAAGCGTGCGCGGCTGCTCGCTTCCGGTAAGGAGCCGTATCCCGTCGAAGTCGCGCGCACGCACACGTTGCGCGAGATTCGCGACGCCCATCCCGAACTCGAACCCGACACGCAGACCGGTCAGCAGGTCGGCGTCACCGGGCGCGTGATGTTCATGCGCAACACCGGAAAGCTGTGCTTCGCGACGTTGCGCGAAGGCGACGGCACCGAACTGCAGGCGATGCTGAGCCTCGCCGGCGTCGGTGAAGAAGCCCTTTCCGAGTGGAAGACCGACGTCGACCTCGGCGACCACGTTTTCGTGAGCGGTGAGGTCATCAGCTCACGTCGTGGCGAGCTTTCCGTGATGGCCGACGGGTGGCAGCTCACGTCGAAGTCGCTGCGCCCGTTGCCGGTAGCGCACAAGGAACTCGGCGAGGAAACCCGCATTCGTCAGCGTTACGTCGACCTGATCCTCAGGCCGATGGCGCGCGACACTGTTCGGACCCGTGCGAACGTCGTTCGTTCTCTGCGCGACTCGTTCCACCGGCGTGGATTCCTCGAAGTCGAGACGCCGATGTTGCAGACGCTGCAGGGAGGTGCCTCCGCGCGTCCGTTCATCACGCACTCGAACGCGCTCGACATCGACCTGTTCCTGCGCATCGCGCCGGAGCTCTACTTGAAGCGTTGCGTCGTCGGTGGCATCGAGAAGGTCTTCGAGATCAACCGCAACTTCCGCAACGAGGGTGTGGACTCGTCGCATTCGCCCGAGTTTTCGATGCTGGAGTACTACGAGGCCTACGCCACGTACGACTCGAACGCGGTACTGACGCGCGAGCTGATCCAGGAAGCGGCGGAAGCCGTGACGGGTTCTCAGATCGTCACGCTGGCGGACGGCAGCGAGTACGACCTCTCGGGTGAATGGACGACGCTCAGCATCTACGAGTCGTTGTCCGGAGCTGTTGGTGAGGAAATCACCCCCGAGACGCCTGCGGAGACGCTGCGCAAGCTTTGTGACCGGCACGAACTCGAGGTGAACCCGAAGTTCGGGCACGGCAAGCTGGTCGAGGAGCTGTGGGAGCACCTGGTGTGCGACTCGCTCTACGAGCCGACGTTCGTGCGCGACTACCCGGTCGAGACGTCCCCCCTGACCAGGCAGCACCGCAGCAAGCCGGGGGTGGCCGAAAAGTGGGATCTGTACGTGCGCGGATTCGAACTCGGCACCGGTTACTCCGAACTGGTGGACCCGGTCATCGAGCGGGAACGCCTCGAAGCACAGGCGCGTCTTGGTGCCGCCGGTGACCACGAGGCCATGCCGATCGACGAAGACTTTCTGCGATCACTGGAGTACGGAATGCCACCGAGTGGTGGCGTCGGAATGGGTATCGATCGGCTCCTGATGGCCCTCACCGGCCTGGGTATCCGCGAGACCATCTTGTTCCCGCTCGTTCGCCCTGAATGAGTAACTTTCCGGATGTCGATAGGTGCAATGCGGCACCCGTGCGCTAACCTGCCTCGAAGAAGGCTTTAGTTGGCGACGCGGGTGACCGCGCATTCGGGGTCCAGGAGGATACGCATGGCGCAGAAGGTCACGGTGACCCTCGTCGACGACGTGGACGGTTCCGCTGCTGAGGAGACCGTCGAGTTCGGACTCGATGGTGTCAGCTACACCATCGACCTTTCCTCGGGCAATGCGGGCAAACTGCGGGACGCTCTTGCCGACTTCGTGGGAAGTGCACGTCGTGCGGGTGGGCGCAAGCGGATCGGACCGGGTCGTCCGGCCGGTGCGGTGAAGGCGCGTCCCGCATCGGCGGATCGTGAGCAGAACCAGGCCATTCGCGAGTGGGCCCGCAAGCAGGGCATGAAGGTGTCGGACCGCGGCCGCATCCCGGCCGAGGTGCTCGACGCCTACCACCAGCAGGGCTGAAATTCGGTAAAGCACGAAGGGGTTCCGGGGAAGATTCCTCGGAACCCCTTCGTGTTTTCCGGGTGACGGCTCGACGACCAGCCGGCATCAGTCGTGAGAACGGTGCTGTCCAAACGAGATCGTGAAGCGCTCTTACTTCTGATCTTTTAGTTGATCTGACAACGGGTTGATATTTCTCCGCGAGTTCTCGACCTCGTCGTGGTGCGTGGTGCTGATGTGACCAGAACGTCGCTCCGGTGGCCCAGTCGTCCCAGCCGGTTCGGTTAGGCTTACCTCTCCTGTCTGGATCGAGGAGGGTGGGCCTTGGGTCGTAGGTCGTTGGGCCTGCTCTTCCTGCTGGTCGTGCTGGTCGCCGTGTGCCTGGCGAGCATCGCGGTCGGTTCGAAGGAGATCCCGCTGTCCGGGGTGTGGCACGGTCTCTTCACGCCGACCGGTGCCGAGGACGACGTGGTGATCCGCGAGCTGCGGATCCCGCGGACGTTGCTCGGCATCGCCGTGGGCATCGCACTCGGTGTGGGTGGCGCTCTCATGCAGGGCCACACGCGCAACCCGCTGGCGGACCCCGGCATCCTCGGCGTCACGCACGGCGCGGCCCTGGCGGTCGTGCTCTCCATCTTCCTGCTCGGCGTGAACTCGCTGGTCGGCTACATCTGGTTCGCCTTCGCCGGCGCGATGATCGCGAGCGTCCTGGTGTTCCTGCTCGGCTCGGCCGGGCGGGGCGGGCCCTCGCCGGTGACGCTCGCGTTGGCCGGAGCCGCTGTCTCCGCGCTGATGAACGGCCTGGTGTCGGCGATCGTGCTGCTCGACCAGCAGTCGCTCGACGCGTTCCGGTTCTGGCAGGTCGGTGCCATCGCGGGCCGCGACCTGACGGTGCTGACGCAGGTGGCGCCGTTCCTGCTCATCGGCCTGTTCATCGCCGCGTTCAACGCGCCGGGGCTCAACGCCATGTCGCTGGGCGAGGACGTGGCGAAGTCGCTGGGCGTCAACGTCCGCCGGACGCGGTCGCTGGGCATCTTCGCCATCACGTTGCTGGTGGGCGGGGCCGTCGCCGCGTGCGGGCCGATCGGGTTCCTCGGGCTCGTGGTGCCGCACGTCGCGCGTGCGTTCACCGGCCCGGACTACCGCTGGATCCTGCCCTTCTCGGCGCTGCTCGGCGCGATCCTGATCCTGTTCGCCGACATCGTCGGCCGGGTGGTCGCCCGCCCGTCCGAGGTGGAGGTCGGTGTGATGCTGGCGCTGATCGGTGCCCCGTTCTTCATCTTCCTGGTGCGGCGCAAGAAGCTGGTGAAGATTTGACGACGACCGCGGTGAAGACCCCCGCTGCCAAGGCGCCCGCACTGCGCGTGGGCGCGGCCTCGTTCCGACTGCGCCGCCGTCCGCTGCTGGTGGTGGCGGCCTCGCTGGTCGTGCTCGCGGCCGTGCTGGTCGCCGACATCATGGTCGGCGACTTCCCGCTGACCGTGGCCCAGGTCGTCGACACCCTGCTGGGCGGGGGCACGCGCCGCGACCAGTTCGTGGTGGTGGAACTGCGGATGCCCCGAGCGCTGACCGGCCTGCTGGTCGGCGGCGCGCTGGGGCTGTCCGGCGCGATCTTCCAGGCCATCGTGCGCAACCCGCTGGCCTCACCGGACATCCTCGGCGTGACGTGGGGAGCGGGCGCCGGCGCGGTCTCGGTGATCACCTTCGCCGGCTCGCTCGGCGTGGTGACCGGCAGCGCGGCGTCGATCGGTGTGCCGCTGGCGGGGCTCCTCGGCGGACTGACCGCGGGCCTGCTCGTCTACGCGCTGGCGTGGCGGCAGGGCATCGAGGGCTTCCGGATGGTGCTCGTCGGCATCGGCATCACCGCCGTGGCCGGCAACTTCACGCACTACCTGCTGACCGTCGGCGACGTCCAGGACGCCGGGCGCGCGATGGTGTGGATCACCGGCTCGTTGAACGGCCGCGGCTGGGAGCACGTCGTGCCGGTGGCTCTGGCATTGGTCGTGCTGATCCCCGTCGCGTTGATCGGCGGGCATGTGCTCGGGGCTCTGCAGTTCGACGACCAGACGTCGCGCGGGCTCGGGATCCGGGTCAACGTGGCGCGGTCGTTCCTGATCGTCGTGGCGATCGTGCTGGCGTCCGTGGCCACCGCGGCAGCCGGGCCGATCACGTTCGTCGCGCTGGCCACGCCGCAGATCGCCCTGAGGTTGTCCGGGACCGCGCAGCCGCCGTTGTTCGGCTCGGTGGTGATCGGCGGTGCCCTGGTGATGTTGTCGGACCTGGTCGCGCGGACGATCTACCGGACCGAGCTCCCCGTCGGCGTCGTCACCGCCGTGCTGGGTGCGCCCTACCTGATGTTCCTGCTGATCCGAAGCCGCCGGGAGGCGCGGGTATGAGTGTGCGTCTCGAAGCTTCGTCGCTGTCGATCGGTTACGGGGAGCGGCTGGTCGTCGACTCCCTCGACCTGTCGATCCTCGGCGGGACCGTCACCGCCGTGATCGGGCCCAACGGGTGCGGCAAGTCGACCCTGCTGAAGGCCCTCGGGCGGTTGCTGCCCGCCCGGTCCGGCGCGGTGCTGCTGGACGGCAAGCAGATCGAGTCGATGTCCACCCGGGACGTCGCCCGGGTGCTGGGGATGTTGCCGCAGGCCCCGTCCGCTCCCGAGGGGCTCACGGTCGCGGACCTCGTCGCCCGCGGCCGGCACCCGCACCAGTCCTGGTACCGGCAGTGGTCCTCCGACGACGCCGCGGCCGTCGACGCCGCGCTGGAGATGACGGGAATCCTGGACCTGGCCGAACGGACCGTCGACGAGCTGTCCGGTGGGCAGCGGCAGCGGGCCTGGATCTCCATGGCGCTCGCCCAGGGGACCGATCTGCTGCTGCTGGACGAGCCGACCACCTACCTGGACCTGGCCCACCAGATCGACGTGCTGGACCTGGTGCAGGAGCTGCACGCCTCGATGGGACGCACCATCGTGATGGTGCTGCACGACCTGAACCTGGCCGCCCGGTACGCGGACAACGTCGTCGCCATGCGGTCCGGGCGGATCGTCGCCCAGGGCTCGCCCGCCGAGGTGCTGACCGAGGAGATGCTGCTGGAGGTGTTCGGGCTGGACGCGCGGGTCGTCGAGGACCCCGTGTCCGGGACGCCGCTCGTCGTCCCGGTGGGGTCGCGGCACCGCCTGCCGTGACGACCTAGTCGAGCAGCATGTGCAGGGTGACGATCACGGTGCCCAGCGCGAAGAGGCCGGCGAGCACCGCTCCGGGCACGTTGTGGTTCATCAGGAAGGTCAGCGCGCCGACGGTGCCGCCGAACAGCACGCCACTGATGACGATCAGCATCGTGCGCAGGCCGACGAACCCGCGCTGGCCGGTCGGGGTGGGGGTGTGCCCGCAGGTCGGGCAGGGTGGGGTGGGAGTGGTCATCGCCTCGTCCTCGGGTCAGGCGGTCAGCGCCGCGTTGTCCTGCTCGGAGATCAGCTTGTAGACCGGGAGGTCGTGGTCGGGCTCCCGGAGCAGGCGGTACCTCTTGTGATCGCTGACGCCGGCCCAAACCAGCTCTCTCCTGGTCCACCTGGTCCGCGCGTACGAGGGCGAGCGGACGGCCACGAACACCCTCGACTCCACGAACGCGCGCTTCAGGCCGTAGTAGCGGTCGCCATGCGCGTCGTGGTGCAGGTCGTCGATGTAGGGGGTGCAGCCCGGCAGCAACGTCTTGAGCTGGCGCTCGATCTCGCGGAGCGCCTCGACGTCGTTGTCCTTGCGGGCGTAGCTCACGAAAACCTTCATCCGAGTCCCGCCGATCCGTCCAGTTGGGGCTTCAGCTCCGCCAGGACGTCCTCGACCGCGGGGTCGCCCGCCCAGCGGCGCCGCAGCACCTCGGCCAGCGCCTTGAGGTCGACCCGGATGGTGTTGGAGTCCACGCGGTGGATGTCGTGGAGCACCGAGCGGACCGTCTCGCAGGCTTCCCCCCGGTCGCCGTTGGACGCGTGGGCCAGCGCCAGGCGCGTCGTGAACCGCGTTCTCGACCGCACGTACTGGGTCCCGATCGCGTCGATCTGGGTGCGCAACACCTCGACCGCCTCGTCGTAGACGCACAGGTCGACCAGCGCCCACCCCCTGGTGATCTCGACCGGCAGGGGGACGCTCTTGATGCCGAGCGACTGCGGGTCGGCCGCCGTCGCCGCGTCGAAGAACAGCTGGGCCTCGTCGAGGGCGCGCAGGCAACCGGAGTGGTCGCCGAGCAGCGCGTGGCCCTGGGCCTGCCGCTGCCACGCGAAGGAACGGGTGCGGTCGTCGAGACCGTCCTGCGCGAGCGTCCTGCGGGTCAGGTCCAGGATCTGCAGCCCGTCACCCAGGTACAGGGCGATGTCGGCGATCCTGATCAGCTTCCAGTGCTCCAGGGTCCTGTCGCCGGCCTCGAGGGCCAGTTGGGCGGCCTCCTGCGTCAGGCGCTTGCACAACTCGTTCTGCCCCCGTTCCTGGGCCATCCAGCCGGCGTACTCCTTGATCGCGGCGAGCGCGTTGAACAGCTCCGTGACGCTTCCCGGCCTCGCCGACCTGAGCATCTCGTTCGCCGTGCCGACGTTCGTGAGCGCCATCGGGAGGATGAGCTCGGGGCTCATGTGGTGCCCCATGTTCCGCAACGTCGAGTAGATCCCCCACAGCTGCGTCGAGTAGACGTCGACGCTGCCGCGGAACCTGTACCCGCTGTTGTCGTCGGTGGTGGCGAGAGCGGACAGGACGCTGAACGCCTGCTCCTGCTCGGCTCGGGCAGCTTCGTCGTCCCGAAGCGTCGCGAGCAGTTGCCCCTTCGCTGCCAGGACGCTGTCGCAGACCCTCGCGGTGGCCGTCGCCGCCGTGCGTTCGCCGAGTTCGAGCTTGCTCAGGTAGCCCTTGGAGTAGTTGGTCAGGTGGGACAGCTGCGTCAGCGAAAGGCCCCGCTCCTGACGCAGACGGCGAAGCGTGCTGCCGAAGTCGTTCACCGGGCACTCCCGAACAGTCCGAGGTAAAGGCGTTCGAAGTGCTCGACGTCGCCGCGGCAGGCCACGACGTACGTCCGGACCATCTCCAAGGTCGGCTGCTTCCGGCCGCTCGCGGTCTTGGAGAGCGCGCTCTCCGAGGCGGGAACGCGCCTGGCCAGCTCGGTGTAGGGCGGTCTGCCGGTGCTGTCCCGCAATGCGCGCAAAGCCTCCGCGAACAGCCGTTTCGGGCAGTCCGCCGGTCCGGTCAGGGGAGTCTCGCGTCGTCCTGATCCGGGGGTGCTCGGCGCGGGTTCGGGACGACTCCTCGTCGTCATCGGTGTTACCTCCAGCTGCTCGCTCATCGCAAGGATGACCTACCCATTTCCTTTTAGGAAGTTCGAGGGCAGCATTGGAATTAAATGCGTGGTGTTCGTTGGCGACAGGCGACGAACTCGTTGGCGACAGGCGACAGGTCACGTTGGCGACAGGCGACCCCGCAGAACGAGGAAGGCCCCCTCGCCGTCGTGAGGGGGCCTTCTTGCTGGTGAAGTCAGTTGCAGGTGCGCGGGCAGGCCGTGCACGGCTCCGCGCCCGGCAGCACGTAGTGGAAGCAGCAGCTGTTGCGCTTGCGCTTCCAGCCCTCGTCGGTGAAGTGCAGCGACGACGCCGCCACGAAGGGTTCGAGCTTCTCGGGGAGGATCATCGCCGCGTCGGTCACGCCCGCGTTCTCATCGCCGAACAGGCGGCCGGCCGCCCACGGGCCGTACTCCAGCATGTCGGTCGCCGCTGCCCAGAGCTGGCGGCGGCCGAAGCGGACCACCTGGCCGAACGACGCCACGAACTGGGCGGCGTGCGCGGCGTAACGGGCGCGCAGGACGGCGGCGAGGGCCGCCTCGTTCGGCACGACGGTGGCGGCGGGGTGGTTCGAGGCCGGGTCGTCGGGCAGGCAGGCGAACTCGTCGCAGAACAGCGCCGTGCCGACCGGGTGCGGGCGGCCAGGGGTGTTCAGGCGGAACGCCATGTCCGAGGGCCGCAGGGTCGGCACCCGGCGGGCCGTGTGGAAGAGGAGGCCTGCCAGGTGACCGGGAACGTGCAGGTACCAGCCCATGATGTAGCCGGCGGTGGCCCTGTCGTCGGACTCGCCGTACTGCTCGACCATCCACTCGGCGAGGTCCTTGCGCCACAGGTCGAAGCGCGTGGGCTCGGCCAGCAGGTCCGAACAGGTCGTCCAGTCGTCAGAGGGCGTGCCGAAGACGATCTCGGTGCCGGTCTGCAGGCGGGCGATGGATTCGGCCAGTGGCGTGAGCGCACGCGGGTTCTGCTGTGAGACCCTCGCAGGTACGGTCAACGCGCAAGTCCAATCTCATTGCATGAGGCTTGCCTAACCTTACCTAAGATCGCCTCTCCTGCGCCTCCTCGGTGGCCCCGGTCACAGGAGTATCGCTCAACGGTTGTTTGTTCGCGTTCAGCGGACATCGCCCGATCTGTGGAATCCGTTGGGCCCGACCTGCGTTGATGCTGATGTCAACGTTCACCGGACGCGGCTTGCCGCTGATGGGAGCCACAGGCCTCGGGACCGCCCACTACAGTGGAGCCACGGTGCCGCGCTCACCAGGGTAGATCGGTGGAGCCGAGGACCGCCGACGCAGCAGTCAGGGAGTGCGAATGTTCGAAAGGTTCACCGACCGCGCGAGGCGGGTGGTTGTTCTTGCCCAAGAAGAGGCAAGGATGCTCAACCACAACTACATCGGCACCGAGCACATCCTCCTGGGTCTGATCCACGAGGGTGAAGGTGTCGCCGCCAAGGCGCTCGAGTCGTTGGGGATTGCGCTGGAAGGCGTCCGCCAGCAGGTCGAGGAGATCATCGGCCAGGGCCAGCAGGCCCCCAGCGGTCACATCCCCTTCACCCCACGTGCGAAGAAGGTCCTGGAGCTCTCGCTGCGCGAGGCGCTTCAGCTCGGCCACAACTACATCGGCACCGAGCACATCCTGCTCGGCCTGATCCGCGAGGGCGAGGGCGTCGCCGCCCAGGTCCTGGTGAAGCTCGGGGCCGACCTCAACAGGGTGCGCCAGCAGGTGCTGCAGCTGCTGTCCGGCTACTCGACGGAGAAGGGCACGTCGGAGTCGCCCGGTCGTGGCGAGGGCACCCCGTCGTCGTCCCTGGTGCTCGACCAGTTCGGGCGCAACCTCACGGCCTCGGCCCGTGAGGGCAAGCTCGACCCGGTCATCGGTCGCACCAAGGAGATCGAGCGGGTCATGCAGGTGCTGTCCCGCCGCACCAAGAACAACCCGGTCCTCATCGGCGAGCCCGGCGTCGGCAAGACCGCCGTCGTCGAGGGCCTCGCGCAGATGGTCGTCAAGGGCGAGGTGCCCGAGACGCTCAAGGACAAGCAGCTCTACACGCTCGACCTCGGCTCGCTGGTCGCGGGCTCGCGCTACCGCGGTGACTTCGAAGAGCGCCTGAAGAAGGTCCTCAAGGAGATCCGCACGCGCGGCGACATCATCCTGTTCATCGACGAGATCCACACGCTCGTCGGCGCGGGTGCCGCCGAGGGCGCGATCGACGCCGCGTCGATCCTCAAGCCGATGCTGGCTCGCGGTGAGCTGCAGACGATCGGTGCCACCACGCTCGACGAGTACCGCAAGCACGTCGAGAAGGACCCCGCGCTGGAGCGCCGCTTCCAGCCGATCCAGGTGGGCGAGCCGTCGCTCGAGCACACCATCGAGATCCTCAAGGGCCTGCGCGACCGGTACGAGGCGCACCACCGCGTCTCGATCACCGACTCCGCGCTCGTCGCCGCCGCCACGCTGGCCGACCGGTACATCAACGACCGGTTCCTGCCGGACAAGGCGATCGACCTCATCGACGAGGCGGGCGCCCGCATGCGCATCCGCCGGATGACGGCGCCGCCGGACCTGCGCGAGTTCGACGAGAAGATCGCGGACGTCCGTCGCGACAAGGAGTCCGCGATCGACGCGCAGGACTTCGAGCGCGCGGCGAAGCTGCGTGACGCGGAGAAGCAGCTCCTGGGCCAGAAGGCCGAGCGGGAGAAGCAGTGGAAGGACGGTGACCTGGACGTCGTCGCCGAGGTCGACGACGAGCAGATCGCCGAGGTCCTCGCCAACTGGACCGGCATCCCGGTGTTCAAGCTCACCGAGGAGGAGACCACGCGTCTGCTCCGCATGGAGGACGAGCTGCACAAGCGGATCATCGGCCAGGTCGACGCGGTGAAGGCCGTGTCGAAGGCGATCCGCCGCACCCGCGCCGGCCTGAAGGACCCGAAGCGCCCCTCCGGCTCGTTCATCTTCGCCGGCCCGTCCGGCGTCGGTAAGACCGAGCTCTCGAAGGCGCTGGCGAACTTCCTGTTCGGCGAGGACGACGCGCTCATCCAGATCGACATGGGCGAGTTCCACGACCGCTACACCGCGTCGCGGCTCTTCGGTGCCCCTCCCGGTTACGTCGGCTACGAAGAGGGCGGCCAGCTCACCGAGAAGGTGCGCCGCAAGCCGTTCTCCGTCGTGCTCTTCGACGAGATCGAGAAGGCCCACCAGGAGGTCTACAACACGCTGCTCCAGGTGCTGGAAGACGGCCGCCTGACCGACGGTCAGGGCCGGACGGTGGACTTCAAGAACACCGTCATCATCTTCACGTCGAACCTGGGCACGTCGGACATCAGCAAGGCAGTGGGCCTCGGCTTCACCTCGGGTCAGGACGGCGCGTCCAACTACGAGCGCATGAAGAACAAGGTCAACGACGAGCTGAAGAAGCACTTCCGCCCCGAGTTCCTCAACCGCATCGACGACATCATCGTCTTCCACCAGCTGACTCAGGACGAGATCATCAAGATGGTGGACCTGATGATCGCCCGCGTCGAGACGCAGCTGAAGAACAAGGACATGGCGATCGAGCTGACCGACAGGGCCAAGTCCCTGCTCGCGAAGCGCGGCTTCGACCCGGTCCTGGGCGCACGTCCGCTGCGCAGGACGATCCAGCGCGAGATCGAGGACACCCTGTCGGAGAAGATCCTGTTCGGCGAACTCCAGCCGGGCCAGATCATCATCACCGACGTCGAGGGCTGGGACGGCGAGTCCGACCAGCACGACAAGGCGAAGTTCGTGTTCCGCGGCGAGGCCAAGCCAACCCGCGTCCCGGACGCCCCGCCCGTCGACCTCACCGCCACGGCGGCCGCCGAACCGCAGGACGCCCCGGCGAACGACAGCGAGTGATCTAGCTAGACAGCACACAAGAACGGCCCCCAGGCCCCGGCCTGGGGGCCGTTCTCGTGTGCGCGGCAATCGCCTCGATAGGTTGTCGATTTGCCGGTTTTGCTGCCTGCCAGGCTGCTCGCTGGCACTATTTCCCTGCTTCGAAGAAGTCGAGGTGAAGGTCCCGGATGCGGGATCAGAACTAGGGAGGTTCTGTTCGTGTCGGCGGAGTTCGACCAGTTGGTTGCACAGTTCGAACGGTTCCAGACCCAAATGCATCGGGTGGACCAGCAGTTCTCCAACCTTGACGAGATGCAGCAGAAGCTGACCGAAATGGAGGCGGTCGCCACCTCGGCCGACCGCGCGGTGACGGTCGTCGCAGGTCCGTCCGGGACCATCAAGGACATCAGGCTGACCGACCAGGCCATGCGCCGCCCGCCGCATGCACTCGCCGCCGAGCTGATGTCGACGTTGCAGAAGGCGGTTGCGGAAGCCGCACGGCGGCAGGCGGGCATCGTCGAGAGTGCGTTGGGCGACGACATGCATCTCAAGGATCAGGTGCTGGAGACCCAGGCCCAGCTCTTCGGTATGACACCGGACGAGCTGCGCCGTGCGACGGCGGACGAAGCCGTTCCACCGGCGCCCGCACCCTCGCCGTCGCAGACGCCCCCGCCGCTCCCAAGCCAGATGCGCCCGCCGGCGTCTCCCGGTCCGCAGGCACCCCCCAGTTCGCCGGCGCCTCCTCGTCGTCCTGCGCCCGAACCGGCTGAGGACTTCTCGGACCAGAACGTGCTTCGCGGCGACTCGTGGGACGCACGTTCGGCCAAGCAAGCTCCGCCATCCTCAAAGGATGATCGGTTCTTGAACCTCTACGACGACGAGGACGGCGGCCGATGAGCGGTTTCGACGTCAACCCGGACGAGCTCCGCCAGTTCGCGGGCAAGATGGACGGTCACCTCGGCAGGGCGGGCGAGATCGCCGGTCTCGTCGCCAAGGCGGATGTCGGTGACAAGTCCTGGGGCGTGGTGGGCTGGGTCACCAAGAGCGAGTACACGCAGAGGCTCGCTGACCTGAAAGAACTTTTCGCCGACATGCAGGCGGGCATGCAGTCCGGTGCGGAAAAGTTCCGAGGCACCGCTGACGGCTACGCGGACCAGGAAGAGGCGTTGAAGAGGATCTTCAACGACATTCCGGTCGAGATCGACCGGAAGTAGGGACGCGGGCATGGTGGAACAGAAGATCCCCGCCGGTGGCGTCGAGATCACGGTCGGCGAGAAGACCACCGGCAGGAAGATGGCGGAAGCCACCCCGTTCCTCGGGAACTACCTCAAAACCGCCGAAGCCGCGGGCAAGTTCAGCGACGGCGCGGACGGCTCGGAGGTGACCGGACTGGTCTCGGAGGGTGCGGCGGTGCTCGGCGCGCTCGGGACGTCCGCCTACGGCATCGCGACCGACCCGATCGGCTGGTTGGTGGGGCAGGGGCTGAACTTCCTGATCAGCGTGGTGCAGCCGCTGGAGGACGCAATCCACCTCGTCAGCGGCGATGGTCCCGCGTTGCAGCAGGCCGCGGAGAACTTCAACAACATCGCCAAGGGCGTCGCCGACATGAGGGCGAAGTTCGACGAGGACCTGAAGAACGCGGTGCAGACCTGGGGTGGGCAGACGTCCGAAGTGGCTGCCACGAAGCTCGGCGAGTTCGCCAACGGCATCGACGGTGTCGCGGGGCAGGCCGGTGAGCTCGCTCGCATGCTGCAGACCTCGAGCATGATCATGACCATCGTCGAGGACTTCATCAAGGCGATCCTCACCGAACTGATCACCTGGCTGGTCATGATCTGGATTCCCGCGCTGGCGGCCGCAGTGCCGAGTTTCGGCGCTTCGACCGCCGCCGCTGGTGCCGCCACCGGCGTGCGCGTCGCGACGACGGGCAGCCGAGTCGCCCGCATCGTAGCCAAGTTGCGCCAGTTCCTCGACAAGATCGTGGCCTTCCTGCGCAATCTCGGTGGTCGGTTCAAGAACGTCGGGACGGCGATCAAGAAGTCCATGGCGGACAAGAAGACGAACGTCGCGTTCGCCGACCTCACCAAGGAGATCAGCAAGAAGGACCCGGACAGGGGTCTGCCCGGTGTTCCGGTTCCCGCGATGGCCAAGCTGTGGGGCAGCGACAAGGGAATGATCGGCCAGCGGGTCGAGGGCGGGTTCCCGAAGGCGATGGGGACTGCGGCGATCGACGCGGTGCGCAGTCAGTTCGGTGTCGGCACGGGAGCGAACGCCGGCGTCGACAAGCCCGTGCGGAACTTTGGCAACTACCTGAAGAGCGACGAATACGACAACACCGGTGCAGATCGCCCGAAACAGCGGATCGAAGGGGACCTCGACCTGTGACGGACTCGTACGAGCTGAATCTCTTGCTCCTCGTGGCGTTCTTGGCCGCGTTCGTGGCTCTGATCTACGCGCTGGTCCGGCGCGGTCGGAAGAAGGCCGAACGTGCTCGGCGCGCCGAGTTGAGCGAGTTCGCGGCGAGCATCGGTGGCACCCTCGTGGACGAGGGCGATGACACGCGGCCGTGGTCGGCCGACTTCGAGCGCGCGATGGACGACGAGTACGGCACGCTGGTGAAGTGGCTCGGGCGTGCATCGGGGGCGAAGTTCGACTACGCACTGGACTTCTCGCGGAACGGGTGGCAGGTGCGGGTCACCGAGGCGTCGATGGAGTTGGTCTCGTCGGTTGGCACGAACACGTCTTACGAGATGCGGGTTGAAGTCGCCACCGCGGACCTGGTGGCGCTGAAGATCACGCAGGTCCGAGGCGGAGGGCTCGGGTCGCGCTGGGCCGGCGAGATGCCGGTCAGCGTCGAGCGCGGGGACCATCCGCTGTGGATGCCGTTGCGGTTGCCCTTGTCGATCAGCCACGCGTTCGTGGCGTACGCCAGCGATCTGTCAGAGGCGGCGGACTTCTTCAACGTGGACGTCGTCGAGTGGTTGCTCAAGCAGACCAAGCAGCACGAACTGCCCAACCTGTGCATTGAGGCCGGGGTCGCCTACTGCGTCGTTGACGGGCCGATCCTGCCGCAGTTCGTGATGCGGAAGGTCGACGCGATCATCGACCTCCTCAGCCTCGTGCCGGGCAGTCAGCGCGACGTCGCGGTGTAGCCGCGAGCACCTCCGACAGTTTCGGAGGGCAACGGGAGGGGCTGGCGGCCGTCCTCTGAAGCATGGGCACCACACCGGAGACCGACGCGCGTTCGGGCACACTGCACGACGTGGTCACCACCGAGGTGAAGCCGCAGAAGAGCGGTTTCACCACGTTCCTGCTGGTCCTGTGCGCGCTGGCGTTCGTCACCGCCGCCCTGGTCAGGCTGCTCGGCATCGACGGCACGCGGTACATGATCGCCGCGACGTCGCTGACCCCGTACATCACCGTCGCAGGGCTGCTCATCGGGTTGTTCGCGCTGTTCCGCAAGAGGTGGGTCATCGGGCTGACGATGACCATCGTGGCGGTCGTGCTCGTCGCGAACGTCGCGCCGCGGGCGTTTCCCGACGCACGGCCCAACGGGGTGGGGCAGCAGGTCAGGCTGATGACCGCGAACCTGCTCGTCGGCATCGCGGACGCGCAGTTCGTCGTGCAGGAGGTCAGGAAGCGCAACATCGACGTCCTGGCGTTGCAGGAGCTGACGCCGGACATGGTGAGCGACCTCGACCGGGCCGGCCTGCGGCAGGTGCTGCCCAACCGGGTCTTCCTCGACGAGCCGGGCGGGTCCGGCAGCGGGCTCGCCTCCCGGTTCCCGCTCTCGCAGCGGAACCTGACGCCACCGGGCTCGTTGCAGCAGGCAGGAGCGCTGGTCGACCTGCCGGGCAAGGACATCGAGGTCGTCTCGGTGCACCCGTTGCCGCCCGTGGTCACCGACGGACCGGAGGCGTGGCAGCGCGAGCTCGCCGGCCTGCCTGCACCCGACTCGACCGGCGCGATCAGGGTGCTCGCGGGCGACTTCAACGCCACGCTCGACCACGTCGGCATGACGCGGCTGCTGAACAAGGGGTACGTCGACGCGGCTGACCAGGTCGGCAAGGGGCTGATCCACACGTGGCCCTCCGACAGCGGGTTCTGGCCGCCGCCGGTCACCATCGACCACGTGCTGGTGGACTCGAAGATCCTCGTGGACACGGTGGACGTGTTCGACGTGCCCGGCAGCGATCACCGGGCCGTCGTCACGCAGTTCGTCGTGCCAAGGCTGTGAGTGCTTCCAGCGCGCCGACCGGCAGCGACACCCCGCGGGCCGTGCCGCACTTCGGGCTCGCGAACGTTGATCCGGATCAACGCACCGGACGCGGCGCTGGCCAGCTCGGCCTGACGCCGCACGGTCGGCACGGCGGTGCCGGCGCCGATCTCGACCACGGCGAGTTTCCGGTGCGAACGACGCCACTCCGTCAGCTCGTCGAGCTGCCGCTGGCTGCGGTGCGGCACCCAGCCCCAGTCACCGAACATCAGGATGTTGGGCCGCGCCAGCCCGCCGCAGTTCGGGCACGAGGGCAGCTCACCCACCGCCCGCATCGTCACCGGGTCGACGGCGACGTCGAACGAGCACTCCCAGATCTCGTCCGTGCACGGTTCCACGCACTGGGCGTGGTGGATCGACCCGTGGACCTCGGCGACGTCCGCGAAGCCGGCCTTCTGGAACTGTCCGTCCACGTTGGACGTGAACACCCGCGCGCCCCACGACCGCAGCACGGCGAAACCCTCGTGCGGCACGGTGGCGCGGTACAGGCCGAGCCGGTGGCCGTAGAAACCCCACGCCAGCGCGGGATCGTCGGCGAAGTGCACCGGGTCGGCGATCTCCTCGAACTTCAGCCCGAGCCGCTCGTACGGCGGGTACGCCCGCCAGAAGCCCTCGGTGCCGCGGAAGTCGGGGAGACCCGAGTCGACCCCCATGCCGGCACCGGCGCAGACGAGGACGGCGTCCGCGCCGGTGATCAGCTCGGCGGCTCTGTCGTAAGCCTCTTCGGTCACTGCTTGGGCTTGCTGCCCAGCACGACCTCGAACTCCAGCAGGTCGGCACCGCTCGACACGGGCCGTGCACGCTCACCGGAGTGTGCGGCCGCACCGGCCTGGCCATCGCGCCACGCGACGAAGTCGGCGTCGGTCTCCCAGTGCGTGACGACGAAGTAGCGGTCCTCGCCCGCGACCGGGCGCAGGAGCTCGAAGCCGAGGAAGCCGGGCTGGTCGTCGACCGCGCCCAGACGGGCGGCGAACCGCTTCTCGAGCTCGGGGCCGTTGCCCTCGGGGACCTTGATCGCGTTGATCTTCACGACTGCCATGCCACCGACTCTAGCGACGAACCCCGACAGGCAGCAGGTACTGGTCGTCCGGAATGCCCGAGTCCCGGAACCAGGCCTTGAAGAACGGATCCAGCGGCTGCCCCGAGGCCTGCTTGAAGTGCTCCTCGAACTCCGGCCACGACGCGTTGCTGTCGCGGTGCTTCACGAGCCACGACTGCAGCGCCTTGAAGAACACGTCGTCACCGACCTGCTTGCGCAGCGCGTGCATGCCCATCAGGCCCTTGTCGTACACACCGCGGAACTCGTTGCCGCGACCCATGTCGTAGAGCTTCGGCGCCCAGAACGACGACCGCTCGCGCCGCTGCTCGACCTGGTCGCGGTAGCGCTGGTCGAGGTCGGTGCCCTCGTGCTCCAGCCACAGCCACTGCGCGTAGGACGCGAGGCACTCGTTGAGGCAGATGTCCGCCCAGTTCTCGATCGACACCGAGTCGCCGAACCACTGGTGGGCGTTCTCGTGCACGACGGTCTCCAGGTCGGCCCAGGCGGCGTAGATCGGCCTGGTCTGGGTCTCCAGCGAGAACCCGATCTGGTCCGCGACCCAGATGCTGCCCGCCGCGCGCTGCGGGTACGGGCCGAACTTCGTCTCCAGGTACGCGAGGACCTCCGGGCCCTGCGACTGGATCGGCTTCTTCGCCGCGGACGTGCCGGGCGCGTAGGCGTCGACCACCGGCGTGCCGTTGGGCAGCTTCGAGCGGACGACCTCGAACTTGTCGATCGCCACCGTGGCCAGGTAGGTCGCGAGCGGGGTCTCCTCGGACCAGGTGAACGTCGTCCAGCCGCCGTCGCGGGTCGCAGGGCCTTCGAGGCCGTTCGAGATCGCGGTCCAGCCGTCCGGGACGCGGGCCGCGACCTTCAGCGCCGCCTTGTCGCGCGGGGTGTCGTTGGCCGGGAACCACGTCGTCGCGGAGTGCGGCTGACCTGCGGCGAACGCTCCACCGGTGGACGAGATCTGCCAGCCGCTGCGGCCGAGCGAGGCGTCGTCGATCGTCGTGGGCTGGCCGCCGTAGGTGATGACCGCGGTGAACGGCTTGCCCTTCGCTAGTGGCGCGGCGGGCGTGATGACCAGTTCGTGGTCGCCCTCCTGCACGAACTTCGCGGGCTGCCCGGCGACCTTCACCTCGCTCACCTTCAAACCTTCGAGGTCGAGGTTGAAGCGCGCGAGATCGGCGGAAGCGGTCGCGGTGACGGACGCGACGCCGTCGAGCTTCTTCGACCCCGGGTCGTAGGTGATCGCCAGGTCGTAGAGCGTGACGTCGTAGCCGCTGTTGCCGTCCGTCGGGTAGTACGCGTCGCCCGCGCCCGCCCCGGCCTCCACCGCTGCCTGCGGTGACGTCTCCTGCTGCTTCGCGGGATCGCCGCCCGGCGTTCTGAACACGACGAGCAGACCTGCGACGAGCACGATCAACACCAGGGCGATCAGGTACGGGCGGGCCTTCATGCGTTAATCATCCCTGTGTCGGTCGTGGAGTTCGGCGGAACGGGTCAAGGCGTGCTGCTCCTGCACGGCCTGATGAGCAGGGCCACCGCCTGGTGGCCCGTCGCCCAGTGGTTGCGGCCGTTCGGCCGGGTGGTCGGCTTCGACCAGCGCGGGCACGGCCGCAACCCGCGGCGGGGACCGTTTCGCACCGAGGACTTCGTCGCCGACGCCGCTGCCGCCATCGAGGACCTGGACCTCGGACCCGCCGTGGTGATCGGGCACTCCATGGGCGGGCTGCACGCGTGGTGTCTCGCGGCGACCCGTCCGGACCTGGTCCGCGCGATTGTGGTCGAGGACTTCGCCCCGGACAACCGGGGCCGCACGATCGACGAGTGGAAGTGGCTCTTCGACGCCTGGCCGGTGCCCTTCGAATCCCTGGGCCACGTCCGGTCGTACTTCGGCGCGGCGATCTTCTGCGACTACTTCGAGGAACGCGAGGACGGCTGGCACCTGATCGCCGCGATGGACGACCTGTACGAGATCGCCGGCCACTGGGGAACGCGGGCGTACTGGGACTTCATCGACGCCGTCGCGTGCCCCTCGCTCGTCATCGAAGCAGGTCGCGGCGGTCAGCTACCAGGACAGATGGCGGAAGCGGCACGGCGGTCCGGCGGCCGGTACCTCTACGTCGAGGAGGCCGGTCACGTCGTGCACGACAGCGCGCCGTGGGTCTACCGGGGCGCCGTGGAGGCCTTCTTGAGCACGTCGATCTCGCCGGTCTGAGTGTCGACGATCGACACCTCGCGGACCTTCGCGCGGATCGGCTCCACCGGGAAGACGGCGGCGAACGCGGCCTTCATCGCCTCGTCGTCGACGTCGTGGACGAGCGTGCAGTGCGGCACCCAGTTGCCCGGCAGGTAGTACGCGCTCGGGTTCTTGACCTTGCTCGCCAGCACGTCGTGAATGGCCGAGTGGACCGCGAGCAGTTCGGTGTCGACCACTGCGGCGAGCATCAGCACGTTCTCGGACGTGGAGAACGTGCTGAGGGTGTGCAGGTAGAGGTCCGGCATCCAGAGCCGTTCGAGGTCCTCGCGCAGCTCCTTGCGGACCTTCGGGCCGATGGTGCTCGCGACGGCGTACGTCAGGTGTGGCGGGTACTTGTGCTTCGCGCCGACACGTTTCTGCAGGTCACGGACACGCTTGTCCGCCTCGTCGTCGAAGAACGCCACCAGCGCGTGCATGTCAGCTTGTCCTCTTGTTCGATTGTCCGATTGTTAACAAGCCGACAGACGGACCGCGTTGCTCGGCGGCTTGCGGACGGGCACCGGCGATGGGCGCGTTCAACGCGATCGTGATCGAGCGGCCGAGACGAACGGCGCCGACATCGTCAAGACCACATCGGACCGCAGCGACCCGAGCCGCTACCTGGGCACTCGGCCGGGACGCGGTCCGCAGCGAGAACGCCACCAGCAGGTGCACCGGCCCGCCTTGTCCGGATGTCAACATTGCGATTGTCAGATTGTCCGCTTGTTAACATTCGGACAAAATCAGTGCTCCCCAGGCAGTGCGAACAGGCCGTCGCGCGTCTGCTCGACCAAGCCGTCGTCCAGCAGCGACACCAGGCACTTCTCGCGCTGCGTGATGTCGTTCCAGACGACGTCCAGCTGCAGCTTCGGCACCGGTCCGGGCGCGCCCCGCAGCACGTCCAGCAGCCGCCCCCGCACCTGCCGGTCGGTGCCGGCGAACTTCTGCACCTTCTTCTCCGGCCCCGCGTAGGCGGGACGGCCGGCCAGCTGCCAAGCGCACTCGGCGAACAACGGGCAGTCGGCGCACTTCTGGTTCCGCGCCGTGCAGATCAACGCGCCGAGCTCCATCAACGCCGCCGAGAACACCGCGGCGTCCTCCTGCGAGGAGGGCAGGATCGCCTCGACGTCACGGAGATCGCGCTTGGTCGACGGCGGCCCCGCGTCCCCGGCCCCGTGCACCGCGCGGGCGACGACGCGCCGGACGTTCGTGTCGACGACGGCGCACTTTTGCCCGTATGCGAACGTGGCCACCGCACGAGCCGTGTAGCTGCCGATACCCGGCAGCGACTCCAGGGTCTCGATGTCCGACGGCACGACGTCGTCGAAATCGCGTGCGATCACCGTGGCGGCCTCGTGCAGGCGCATGGCGCGACGGGGGTAGCCGAGCTTGCCCCACATCCGCAGCACCTCGCCCTGCGAGGACGCGGCCATCGCCGAGGGCACGGGCCAGCGCGCCAGCCACTCGTGCCAGATCGGTTCGACGCGGGAGACCGGGGTCTGCTGCAACATGATCTCGCTGATCAGCACGCCCCAGGCGGTGCACGAGGGACGGCGCCACGGCAGGTCGCGGGCTGCGGTGTCCCACCAGCCCAGAAGCAACTCGTGATTCATCGCCTGCCATTGTCGCGCAAGGAAAAGGCCCCCCGGAGGGGGCCCTGCCGAAGCAACCTCAGGCGGCGGCGGTCTCCGCGGCGTCGACCTCGCGCAGCTCGCCGGTGTGCACGTCGTAGACGAACCC
Organism: Lentzea pudingi; assembly: GCF_014646255.1. GTDB lineage: Bacteria > Actinomycetota > Actinomycetes > Mycobacteriales > Pseudonocardiaceae > Lentzea > Lentzea pudingi. The sequence continues at coordinate 219,677 of NZ_BMNC01000005.1, read as the reverse complement.
GCGGATCTTGTCGGTGTGCGGGATGAACGGGCTGTGCCGCAGCCGCGCCATCGACCCGCGCACGCTCTGCTCGACGACCTTGAACGCCTCGACGGCCCAGGTCGGGCGCAGGCCGGTGTCGGCCTCCAGCTCGTCCTTGAAGTCGTCCTCGGTGACCATCTCGAGGCCGCAGTTCGTGTGGTGCACGAGCAGGACCTCGCGCGTGCCGAGCTTGCGCTGGCTCAGCGCGAGAGAGCGGATGGCGTCGTCGGTGACGACCCCTCCCGCGTTGCGCAGCACGTGCGCCTCACCCTGCTTCAAACCGAAGATCTCGAACACCCGGATGCGCGAGTCCATGCAGGTCAGAATCGCCACCTGCAGGGACGGCTTCGCGGACGAACGGTCTCCTGGAACCACGTTCCCGAGCTCGTAGTTCCGCTTGAGCAGTTCGTCGATCGCGGTCATGTGACACACCTCCATGGCCTACCGGCGGACCCCGCGTCGATTGGAACCGGAGTTAGCGCACGTTCACAAGGGGTTCCGCTCAATATCACGTTCACCGGATCGAGCGACGCTCGCCTACGCCTGGATCAGACCTGGTCGGGCTACGTTCGGGCCGTGATCGAGCCCACTGGTCCGCTGCCGTCCACGGTGTACTGGCGCCGCCGTCTCGCCGCGATCGGGGCAGCGCTGGTCACACTCCTGCTCGTGATCTGGATCGTCGGGATGTTCGGCTCCGACGGCGAGTCGGCCCAGCCGACGAACGCGGCCGCGGCGTCGTCCTCGAACCCGCCGCCGAGCATGTCGGAGAGCCCCGCCGCGGCGTCGTCCTCCTCGACGGCACCGCCGCCCCCGCCGACGTCCGAGGCACCGCCGCCCCCGCCTCCCGGTCCGCCGCAGCCGTGCCCGGACGACGTGATCGGGGTCGTGGCGAAGGCCAACAAGCCCCTCTACACCGTCGGTGACCAGCCGGAACTGTCCATGGACGTCTCGAACACCGGGGCGGTGCCGTGCATCAGGGACATCGGGCGGCAGCACCGCGAGCTCACGGTCCTGACCGCGGACGGCGCGACGGTGCTCTGGTCGAGCAACCACTGCCTGTCGGCGGTGGGCTCCGAGACCCGCGTGCTGGCGCCCAAGGAGAACTTCAACTACGGCACGAGGTGGGCGGGTTCCACGTCGCGGCCGGGGTGCGGGGCCCACACGAAGGTCGGGCCCGGCGACTACCTGCTGGTGGCGAAGCTGGCCGGGAAGGCCAGCTCACCCGTCGTCTTCAGGCTGGAGCGCTAGACCTCACGGCCCGAACCAGCGCTCCTCGGCACCACCGCGCGGCGGCCCCGACGTCTTGCCGATGATCAGCTCGGTCGCGAGGTTCACCGACCGCGGCCGCGAGCGCTCGTTCGTGTCGAGCAGCAGCTTGCCCGCCGCCCGGCCCTTCTCGAGCACCGGCTGGCGGACCGTCGTGAGTCCGGCCTCCTCGCCGGCGCGGATGCCGTCGAACCCGGTGACGGTGATGTCGTGCGGCACGCGCAGGCCGCGGCGGGCCGCCTCGTTCATCGCACCCAGTGCCAGCACGTCCGAGGTGCAGATCAACGCGGTGATCTGCGGGTCGCGGTCGAGCACCTGGGCCGCGCCGGACGCGCCGGAGGCCGTGTTGTGGTCGAAGCGCTCGGCGACGGGCACCTGCGACCAGTCGACACCGGCCTCGCTGAACGCCTCGGCGAGACCCGACAGGCGGTTGCGCTGCACGTGGAAGTGCGCGGCGTGCTGGCGGTCCGGCGTCACGAAGCCGTCGTTGCGGTCACGCGCGAGACGCATGCACACGACGCCGATGCGGCGGTGGCCCAGATCGATCAGGTGCTTCGCGAGCTCGTACATCGCGCCGCGGTCGTCGATGCCGACGCGGTCCACGGTGCCGAGGTCCGGCTGGTCGCAGACGACGGTGGGCACCGGGCGCTCCAGCACGGCGGCGAGGTGCGGGTCGTCGTCCGGCACCGAGTAGACGACGAAGCCGTCGACACCGGCGCGGTGCACGGACGCCACGTCCTCGCGCTCGGGGTTCGCGGGCACCAGCAGCAGACCGGTCCCGGCGTCCTCGCACGCGAGTGCGAGGCCCTCCAGGAACCCGATCGCGGCCGGGTCGCGGAACGCGTACGACAGGTTCTCGGTGAGCAACAGGCCCACCGCACCGGCCTTGCGCGTGCGCAACGAGCGCGCCACAGGATCCGGGCCGGGATAACCCAGCCTTCGGGCCGTGTCCAACACCCGCCGACGCAGCTCGGGCGAGAGCTGGTCGGGCCGGTTGTACGCGTTGGACACCGTTGTCCGGGAAACGCCCAGCTCAGCGGCCAGTGAGGCCAACGTTGCCGGACGTCGCACATGCATCGACCGCGCCATGAAAGGACCGTAACGGTTCAGAACCAATTCGTGAAGTCAGGGTGACCTGCGTCCCTCCAATGACGCATCCGCGCAGGTTGACCCATCTGCCTTGTTCAGAATTTGGTCCAGACCAATTAGGTCAACAGGTCATCTCACTTCGGCGGTGCGGACGATTCCCGCACGACGAGCCGCGGCCGGAACACGCGGGTGTAGTTGTCGGTGCTCTGCCTGCGGCGATCCGGGTCCAGGCGCAGTACGAGCTCGTCGATCGCGGCCGCCGCCATCTCCTCGATCGGCTGAGCTAGCGTGGTCAAAGCGGGCGACGAGTAGGCAGCCAGCGGGATGTCGTCGAACCCGACGACCGACAGCTCGTCCGGTACCGAGATCCCTCGTTGGTGCGCCTCGCGCATGACGCCGAGCGCCATGTGGTCGGACGAGCAGATCACCGCCGTCGGGTTCACCGTGTCGAGCAGGTGCGCCAGCGCCTGGCCGCCGCCCTCCGCGCTGAACGGCGCGTGCGCGACGTACTCACCACCGGCCGGCAGGTGGTTCTCCTCCAGCGCGGCCGCCCAGCCCGCGCGCTTGAGCCGCGACGGCAGCGAGCGCGCCGGACCCGAGACGAACCCGATGCGCTGGTGGCCCAGTTCGATCAGGTGCCGGGTCGCCATGTAGCCCGCGAGCTGCTCGTCGACCGTCACGTCGGGCACGTCCAGCGCGGGCGTGGCGCCGTTGAGGAAGACCATGTGGACGCCGTCGGCGAGGAGCTTCGCGTAGTAGCTCGGGCGTGGCGCCTGACCGAGCGGCACCTCGACGTTGGTGATCTCCGGTGACACGAACACCATGCCCTCGACCCCGCGGGCCAGGAGCATGCGGACGTACTCCTCCTCGCCCATCGGCGCGCCGCTGCGGGTGTTGCACAGCAGCGACGAGTAGCCCAGGCGCGCGGCCCGCGTCTCCAGCGCCTCGGCGAACGCGGGGAAGACCGGGTTCGAGAGCTCCGGCACGAGCAGGCCGATCACGCCGGTGCGTTGCAGCGCACCGAGGCCTCGTGGGGTGTACGGCATCTCCGCGAGCACCGAGAGCACCCGTTGCCGGGTCTCCTCGTTCACACCCGCGCGCCTGTTGAGAACTCGGCTCACGGTCGAGATGGACACCCCGGCTGCCCTGGCGATCTCGGACAGTCCGGACACGTTGCCTCCCAGCTCAGATCAGGTTCGGCGCAAGCCTGCCCGGTTCGGAAAAATTTTGCAACGAGCGTTTGCAAGACAGGGCCGTTACGGCTTGGTTACGGTCCATGTCTTGACCTGACCATGGTTCGGGTAGTGAAATCGCCCGCAACATTATCGCAAAACCTTGCAACACCCTCGTCTCACTCGGAGTCGGGGCCCCAGCTGGAGGGAACGGCAGCAACGATGCGACGGACAACCCTCGTGACCGCCATGGCGACGGGTGTCGCCCTCGTGCTCACCGCGTGCGGTAGCGGCGGATCGAGCAGCAACAGCGGATCCGACTCGGGTGAGGTGACCTTCTGGGACACCAGTGGTCCCAACGAGAGCCCGGTGTTCAAGAAGATCGCTGAAGGCTGTGCCACCAAGGACGGCTACAAGGTCAAGGTCGAGACGCAGGCCTTCGACGGCGCGCTCAACAACTACAAGACCGCCGCCCAGGGTGGTCAGGGCCCCGACGTCTTCCGCTCCGAGGTCGCGTGGGTGCCGCAGCTCGCGAAGCTGAGCTACGTCGCGGACCTGTCCGACACCGACCTCGCGAAGGACACCTCCGACTTCCTGGAGGCCCCGCTGGGCTCCACGAAGTACGAGGGCAAGACCTACGCGGTGCCGCAGGTGACCGACTCGCTCGCGTTGCTCTACAACAAGAAGAAGCTCGCCGACGCCGGCGTCGAGCCGCCGAAGACGTGGGACGAGCTCAAGGCCGCGGCCGCGAAGCTGGGCGGCGAGAAGTCGTTCTTCCTCAACAACGACGCGTACTACGCGCTGCCGTTCATCTACGGCGAGGGCGGCGACCTGGTCGACGCGGCCGCCAAGAAGATCGTCGTGAACTCCGCCGCCAACGTGAAGGCGCTGGAGACCGCGAAGGGCCTGCTCGACGCGAAGGCCGCCACCACGGCGCTCGACGCGACGAACTCGTACTCGAACATGCAGGCCGCGTTCTCGTCCGGTGAGGCCGCCATGGTCGTCAACGGTCCGTGGGCCGTCGCCGACTACCTCAAGGGCGCCGCGTTCACCGACAAGGCGAACCTCGGCATCGCGCCGGTTCCGGGCCCGTCCGCGGGCAAGGGCAGCGCGCCGGTCGGTGGCCACGACTACGTGATCCGCCAGGGCACGAAGGCGAAGCAGTCGTCGATCAAGTTCATCACCTGCATGGCCTCGGTCGAGTCGCAGGCGACCATCGCCAAGGAACTGGGCCTGCTGCCGACCCGCAAGTCGGCCTACCAGAACGCCGACGTCAAGGCCAACGAGGTCGTGGCGGCGTTCGAGCCGGTCACGAAGGTCGCGCACGAGCGTCCGTGGATCCCCGAGGGCGGCGAGCTGTTCGACCCGCTGAAGGTCGGCTACGCGGACTTCCTGGCCGGCAAGAAGGACGCCAAGACCGCCCTTGACGACGTCGCGAAGGCGTACAAGGAGAAGGTCGTCACCGAGTACTCGATCGGCTGATCGTGTTGAACGGCCGGGGTTCGCGAGAGCCCCGGCCGTTCGCCGGAAGGGGAGTCTCGGTGCGTCGGTTCCTGGACAGGTACTGGTACGCGTATGCGATGGTGCTGCCGGTCGTGGTGGTCATCGCGGTGTTGGTGCTCTACCCGCTCGCACAGGGCGTGTTCTTCACCTTCACGAACATCAACGAGGGCAACATCGCCAACCCGATCCTCGATCGGCCCGCGACCTACGACGTGGTGGGGTTCAAGAACTACCTCAACGTCCTGTCGGGCGGCGAGTCGTTCGGCGCGTTCTGGGGCACGCTCGTCCGCACGCTGATCTGGACGTTCTCGTGCGTGTTCTTCCATTACACCATCGGTCTCGGCCTCGCGATGCTGCTGAACCGCCAGGTGAAGGGCCGCACGCTCTACCGCGTGCTGCTGATCCTGCCGTGGGCCGTGCCCGGGTTCATCAGCGCGTTCGCGTGGAAGTACATGTTCAACGCGCAGTACGGGATCATCAACCAGCTCCTGCGCTCGGTCGGCCTGCCGGACCCGGTGTGGCTCGGCCAGTCGAACTGGGCGCTGGTGTCCGTGATCATCGTGAACGTGTGGCTCGGCGTGCCGTTCATGATGGTGGCGCTCCTCGGTGGCCTGCAGTCGATCCCGGGCGACCTCTACGAAGCGGCCGAAGTGGACGGTGCGACGCCGTGGCAGCGCTTCCGCCACGTCACGTTGCCGGGCCTGCGTTCGGTGTCGTCGACGGTGGTCCTGCTGGGCATCATCTGGACGTTCAACATGTTCCCGATCATCTACCTGATCGCCGGACCGAACCCGAACGCCCGGATCCTGGTCACCTACGCGTTCGAGCGCTTCTTCTCCGGCGCGTCCCGTGACTACGCCGTCGCGTCGACGTACGGCGTGCTGATCCTTTCGGTGTTGTTGGTGTTCGCCACGATCTACCGGCGAGCGCTGCGCAAGCAGGGCGAGGTGTGGTGATGACGCTCGACGCTTCGTCCCTCAAGATGGTGCAGGGGACCGGCCGCCGGCTGAGCCGGGCCGACCGGTCCAAGGGCGCCTCGATCGCCCTGCACGCCACGCTGATCGTCGCGTCGATCATCGCGGTGTTCCCGGTCTTCTGGGTGCTCGTCACCTCGCTGAAGCCGGACGCGCGTGCGGTCGAGCCGACCCCGAAGCTGTTCAACGAGTCCTCTTTGGACAACTACACCCGCGTGCTGTCCGGCGAGAAGGGCGACTTCCTCGCCTGGTTCGGCAACTCCGTGCTGATCGCGCTGATGACCACCGTCATCGGTGTGTTCATCTCGGCCACCGCCGGGTACGCGGCGTCGCGGTTCCGGTTCCCCGGCAAGCGCGGCCTGATGATGTCGTTCCTGCTGGTGCAGATGTTCCCGTTCGCGGTGCTCATCGTGCCGCTGTACAACATCCTGATCGCGTTGGGGCTCAACGGGACCTCGCTCGGCCTCGTGCTCGTCTACTGCACGACCGCGGTGCCGTTCTGCACCTACATGTTGAAGGGCTACTTCGACACGGTGCCGGGCGACATCGACGAGGCCGGCCGCGTGGACGGGCTGTCGCCGTTCGGCGTGTTCTGGCGGCTGATCATGCCGCTGGCCAAGCCGGGTCTCGCGGTCACGGCCTTCTACGCGTTCCTCACGGCCTGGGGCGAGGTGGCGTTCGCGTCCGCCTTCCTGTCCGCCGCGGACGAGTCGAAGACGCTGGCGGTCGGGCTGCAGGTGTTCGTGCAGCAGAACAGGACCGAGTGGGGGCACCTCGCCGCCGCGTCCATCCTGGTCGCGATCCCGGCGATCGTCGTGTTCTACCTGGTGCAGAAGTTCCTGGTGCAGGGCCTCGCGTCCGGCGCCGTGAAGGGCTGATCGTTCACACCTCTGAACGTAAGCGCTTACGTTTCCCCATCCCGAAACGTAAGCGCTTACGTCTGTTCACGTAAGCGCTTGCAACACCTAACGTCGCCCCCAGACAAGCGGTGAAAGGTGCGTCACATGGCAGAGGTGTCCTACGTCAAGGCTTCACGCGTGTTCTCCGGCAACCCGCCGGTCCGCGCGGTCGACGAGCTCTCGCTCGAGGTGGCAGACGGCGAGTTCCTGGTGCTGGTCGGGCCGTCCGGTTCCGGCAAGTCCACCGCTCTGCGCATGCTCGCGGGCCTCGAGGACATCGACGAGGGCGCCATCCACATCGGTGGCAAGGACGTCACGAACGTGCCGCCGAAGGGCCGGGACATCGCGATGGTGTTCCAGTCGTACGCGCTGTACCCGCACATGACCGTCGCGGAGAACATGGGCTTCGCGCTCAAGCTGCGCGGTGTGCCGAAGCCCGAGATCAAGGCGAAGGTCGAAGAGGCCGCCAAGATGCTCGACCTGCAGAAGTACCTGGAGCGCAAGCCGAAGGCGCTCTCCGGTGGTCAGCGTCAGCGCGTCGCCATGGGTCGCGCCATCGTGCGCGAGCCGTCCGTGTTCCTCATGGACGAGCCGCTGTCCAACCTGGACGCCAAGCTGCGCGTCGAGACGCGTGCGAACATCGCCGCCCTCCAGCAGCGCCTCGGCACCACCACGATCTACGTCACGCACGACCAGGTCGAGGCCATGACCATGGGCCACCGCGTCGCGGTGCTCAAGGACGGCCTGCTGCAGCAGTGCGACACGCCTCGCGCGCTGTACGACCGCCCGGCCAACGCGTTCGTCGCGGGCTTCATCGGCTCGCCGGCCATGAACCTCAAGACCGTGCCGATCACGTCCGAGGGCGCGAAGCTCGACGGCGTCATCGTGCCGCTCTCGCGTGACGCGATCGCCGCCGCCGGTGGGCTGGACGAGGTCACCTTCGGCATCCGGCCCGAGGCGCTCGGCATCGTGCCGTCGAGCGAGGAGGGCATGGACATGACCGTCGAGCTGGTCGAGGAGCTCGGCGCCGACGCGCTCGTGCACGGTGCGGTGAAGATCGGTGACTCGTCGCAGCGCTTCGTCGTCCGCGTCGACGGCCGCACGCCGCCGACCCTGGGTCAGCACGTCAAGGTGGCCGTCCGCGACACCACCGAGATCCACCTGTTCCACCCCGAGTCGGGCGAGCGCCTGGAGGCGTGATTCACACGTTCAAGCCCCCGGCGTGACCGTCGGGGGCTTTTTCGTGTCGTAAGCTGAACTCGACAACGGTTTCCATTACCTGATCGAGGGACGGCGTGATGACTCTCCGCAACGCTCTGGTCGGCACTCTCGCCGTCGTGAGCCTGGCCGCCTGCGGCACCTCCACGCCGTCTTCCGACAGCGGCAAGATCCAGGTCGTCGCCTCCACGAACGTCTGGGGCAGCGTCGTCAAGGCCGTCGGCGGCGACGACGTCGAGGTCAAGGCCCTGCTGGACGACCCGAGCGCCGACCCGCACTCGTACGAGAGCAAGCCCGCGGACGCGGCGCTGGTCAAGGACGCCAAGCTGGTCGTCTTCAACGGCGGCGGCTACGACGACTTCTTCGCGAAGCTGATCACCAGCGACGCCACCAAGAAGGTCGAGGCGTTCCCGCTGGCCGACAACCACGCGGAGCCGCAGACCGGTGCGCCCGACGCCGACGGTCACGACCACAGCGTCAACGAGCACGTCTGGTACGACCTGCACACCGTCGGGGCGGTGGCCGAGGCCGCGGCGAACGAGCTGGGCGCGATCGCTCCCGACAAGAAGCCGGCGTTCGAGAAGAACACCGCGGACTTCAAGGCCAAGCTCGAAGAGCTGGAGAAGAAGGTCGACGGCATCGGCAAGGGCAAGAAGGTGGCCTCCACCGAGCCCATCGCGCACTACCTGATCGACGCGACCGGCGCCGAGGACGTGACGCCCGAGGAGTTCAGCGAGGCGATCGAGGAGGAGACCGACGTGCCGGCCGCCGCCCTCGCGTCGATGAACCAGCTCGTCGAAGGCAAGCAGGTCACCGTGCTGGTCGAGAACACCCAGACCGAGAACCAGGTCACCAAGGGCGTCGTCGAGAAGGCCAAGACGGCCGGCATCGCGGTCGTCCCGGTCACCGAGACGTTGCCCGAGGGCGTGACCGGCTACCTTGACTGGATGAGCAAGCAGGTTGACGCGCTCACGCAGGCGCTCAAGGCATGAGCGCGATCTCGCTGCGCGGAGCACGGCTGTCCTACGGGGACAGGGTGCTGTGGGACGGGCTCGACCTCGACGTCGAGCCCGGTGAGTTCCTCGCGGTCCTGGGGCCGAACGGCTCCGGCAAGACCAGCCTGATGCGCGTGCTGCTCGGTCTGCAGCCGCTGTCGTCCGGCACGGTCTCGATCGCCGGCGGGAACCACGCCATCGGGTACATCCCGCAGCAGCGAGCGCTCGACCAGTCCATGACGTTGCGCGGCCGCGACCTCGTGGGCCTGGGACTCGACGGCCACTCGTGGGGCTTCGGCCTGCGGGGCCGTCGTGAACGCCGGATCCGTGTCGACGCGGCCATCGAGGCCGTGGGCGGTACCCGGTACGCGGACTCGCCCGTCGGGGTGTTGTCCGGTGGTGAACAGCAACGGCTGAGGGTCGCCCAGGCGCTGGTCGGCGACCCCACCGTGATGCTCTGCGACGAGCCGCTGCTGTCGTTGGACCTCGCGAACCAGCGGGTGGTGTCCGAGCTGATCGACAAGCGCCGTCGTGAGGCCGACACGGCCGTCCTGTTCGTCACGCACGAGCTGAACCCGGTGCTGCCGCTGGTCGACCGGGTCCTGTACCTGGTCGGCGGGCGGTTCCGGATCGGCACGCCGGAAGAGGTCATGAACTCCCGCACGCTGTCCGAGCTGTACCGGACGCCGGTCGACGTCGTGCGGGTGCGCGACCAGATCCTGGTCGTCGGCGCCGGCGCCTGCGAGGAGCAGACGCACCACCTCTCGGCGGGGGCCGCGTCGTGAGCTTTCTCGACCTGCTCGAACTGGACTTCGTGCAGACCGCCCTGATCGCGGCCGCCGTGCTGGGCCTGGTCGCCGGTGTGCTCGGCCCGCTCGTGGTGACCCGCAAGATGGCGTTCGCCGTGCACGGGACCAGTGAGCTCGCGTTCACCGGTGGCGCCGCGGCGCTGTTGCTCGGGGTGGGGATCGGGTACGGCGCGCTGGCCGGGTCGATCATCGCCGCGGTGCTGCTCGGGGTGCTGTCCCGGCGGGAGAGTGATCGTGACTCGGTGATCGGGGCGATCCTCGCCTTTGGACTCGGCATGGGCATTTTGATGCTCGCGCTCTACAAAGGGCGTGCGTCCAACAAGTTCGGGTTGTTGACCGGGCAGATCGTCGGGGTCGACTCGACCGACCTGAACCTCCTGGTGATCTCGTCTGTTGCTGTGCTGGCGGTGCTCGCGGTGATCTATCGGCCGTTGTTCTTCGCGTCGGTCGATCCTGATGTGGCTGTGTCGCGCGGGGTTCCGGTGCGGACGTTGTCGATCGTGTTCGCTGTGCTGGTGGGTATCGCCACAGCGTTGTCGGTTCAGGTTGTCGGGGCGTTGCTGGTGCTGGCGTTGATGATCACGCCTGCTGCGGCTGCCATGCGCGTCACCGCTTCGCCGGTGCGGGCCACGGTTTTGTCCGTGGTGTTCGCGGAGGTTGCGGCTGTTGGTGGGATTTTGTTGTCGTTGCAGCCTGGGTTGCCGGTTTCTGCTCTGGTTACGGCGGTCAGTTTTGTGATTTATCTGGTTTGCCGGGGGGTTGGGGCTGTTCAGCGGCGGTCTGTTTGATTGACTGGCGTTCGGGCTGAAGGACCTGGGGCTCCGGCCCCAGACCCCGCCAATCTGATCCAAAGCCGGGGTCCACGCCGCCCGTAGGTAGATGCACGCCTGCGGCATCGCGTTCGATCAGGCGTCAGGCTGTGCGGGAGCCGATCGGCTTTGTCACGTCGTCTTGTCGTGGGGCTGGCATCAGGCGCGGGGGAATGTCGAGGCCTGCTACTCGTACCTGGTTGCGGCCGTTCTCCTTGGCCTTGTACAAGGCGGCGTCTGCGGAGTGTTGGGCCGTGGCCATGTCCGGGCCGTTGTCCGGGATGACCGCTACGCCGATCGAGGCTGAGATCGCTTGCAGCGACTCGCCTTCTGGTTCTGGTGGCTGGATTTCGCGGCCGTAGAGGGTGACCACGTTGCGGTGCTTGTCCGTGGTGGGGACTGCCAGGGAGCCGATTGCCTCGCGGATGCGTTCTGCGATCGTCACGCCTTGGGCCACCGGGGTGTCCTTCAGCGCTACTACGAATTCCTCGCCGCCGTCTCGGCCCGCTACGTCTCCTGGGCGGAGCTTTTCGCGGAGGATCCTGCCCACCTCTGCTAGTACTGCGTTGCCTGCTGGGTGGCCCCAGGTGTCGTTGATGCGCTTGAAGTGGTCGAGGTCGATGACCAGGACTGTCATCGGTTCGCCGTCCAGGCGGCAGCGTTCTGCCAGGCGGCCCGCGTACTCGGTCAGGCCGTTGGTGTTCAGCAGGCCCGTCCGGTAATCGGTGTGGGCGTCTGCTGCCAGGCGCTGGTGGAGTTGTTCCTGTTCTCGCAGGAGGCGTTCGAGGTGGGTGCGGCGTTCGCCTGCTCTGGAGAGCAGGGCGTTCACGAGGATCACCGGGACCATCAGCAGCAGTGGGCCCACCCAGTGGCTCGTCATGAGCATGCCGAGCATCGCGCCGGCGCCGAGGGTGCTCATTTCGAGCATGTTGTCGACCTTGGAACCCAGGAAGTCGAGGACCTTCGAGTTCGGGGTGACGATTTTGAAGGCCGCGGCGACGGTCATCACCTGGACGAACCAGTAGACGACTGCGGCTATCGCGAGGATCAGGACGAGGCTCAGGTCTGCCGGGACGTTTCCCGTGGCCGCCAAAGAGACACCTGACAGGTGGACGAGTGCCCACGACAGGAGCGTGGAGGCGAGCATGGAGGCGGTGCCGAAGACGAAGCGGTACGGCTGGCGTCTGGCGATCGGCTGGATCAGGATGCGCATCCAGATCGTGGCGATCACGGCCAGGCCGCCCGGTAGTGCCACGGCTGCTGCGAACGTCCAGACCGAGGTCAGGTCTATGTGTGGGCCCGAGGCCTCGTTGCGGCGGGCCTCTTCGGCTCTGCGCACGACGGTCAGGTGGATCGTGATGGCGGCGATGAGTGCGGCGAAGCGGAGCCAGTCGTCGTTCGAGACGGCGGTGAGCTTCGTCAGGAGCCAGATGGCCGCTACGGCTACGGCTGCTTCGAGCACGAAAAAGTATGCGATCGCACTAGGCGCAACGGTCCAAAGGTCCCAGTTGCGAATCGGAGTCAAGCCGAGTGCCCGCGATCGCCTGCGATCAGTCAAACTGTTCTTCACCACGACCCCCTACGCTCATGGAACTTCATGAGCTAAGCCGCCGCTGACCAGGTCGTAGACCACCACGCTGCCGCTCGTCGCAACGAGGAGGTGTCCTTCCATGTGCAACCGAGACTTCTGAACGCCACCCTTCCTCTACCCGGCTTCAAAGCGCACCTGGATCATCTTGGTGCCTCACGACGGATATCGCTATTGGTGACTGTTCTGTTTCAGATTGCCACCACCTTCGTGTCGTTGCGACCCCGAGCGCGTCGCCAGGCGAAGGTAGCTTGTGTTGCCAGCAGCAGTCCGATGCCGCCCGCTCCCGCGATCGTGGCCGTCACCGACCCGATCGAATGGGCCACCACGCCCGCCAGCGCCATTCCGCCGCCCTGGCTCGAGCGCAGCGCCGCACGCCCAATGCCATAAGCCCTTCCGCGGTACTGGTCCGGTAGCAGCCGCATCCACGCCGAACGAGCGGGTGTGTGATAAGCCCCGCCTATACCGGCAATCACCAGCAAAACGATCGTCCAGGTCAGGTTCGGGTTGAAAGCGAACATGATCAACGGCGCCAGCGACAGGATCGCCAGCGGGCCGATGAGGCGTTCTCGCTTCGCCGGATCTCGTACGAGGCGGAAGAGCAGCGCCACGCCCAGCACGTTCGCGGCGGGTTCGATGGCGAGGATCAGGCCCACCGCCCAGACCGCGTTCAGGCTCGCCGCCAGGGGGACCGCGAGGCCTTCCGGGACCATCGCGAGGCCCGCGAGCATCCGGACGCCCAGCAGGGTCCTCAGGCGCGGTTCCGCCACCATCAGCGTCAGCACGCCGCGGGGCTGTTCCCCGTCGTCCTTCTTCTTGCGGCCCAGCGGATCCGCGGCCGGGCGGTGCTTCACCGACGTCTGCACCAAGATCGCCAGGACGACGAACGTGCCGGCGTTGATCGCGAGCGCCAGGCCCGGACTCGTGTGCGCGACGAGGAAGCCCGCGGCCGCGAGGCCTGCCATCTGGGCTATGTCGACGGACGTGCCGAACAACGCCACCCCGTCGTCGTAGCGCTTGGGTGGCAGCACGTTCGGGAGGCTCGCCTCCTGGGCCGCGAGGTACGGCGAGGAGATCGCCAGCACCACCACCAGCAGCACGATCATCGCCCACAGCGGCATGCCCGGAATGGCCATCGCGGCCATCAGCGCCGCCTGCAACCAGGCCGTCGTCACCATTACCGTGCGCCGGGGGAACCGGTCGGCGACCCAGCCGAGCAACGGGCCCGAAATCAGCGGCGGGAAGAGTGTCAAAGACCAGGTGAGAGCGGTCGCGGCAACGGATTGTGTCCGCTCGAATACGAGCAGTGACAATGCGACAGCGGCGAGTTGGTCACCGGCGGTCGAAAGCGTCGAACCGATCCACATCGCACGGAACTCGCGCATACCCGCGAGCTCGCGGAGGGTCCCGCGCGTCGTCATGCGGTACCTCGCGGGGCCGCTGCCCGCGCGCGGCGAATCGGCACGTCCCGATTCGCTCTACGCCGAGTCACGTCGCCCCCGCCGGTGGTAATCAATTCCTATCGACAATCACGGTAGAAGCTGCCTGACCGTTCAACGTCTGTCCTACCACAGTGTGTACCTAAACGGAGCAGAGCAGTTACATAAAGTAGTTACAATAGCGAAACGTAGAGCTGATCTTCTTGACAGTTGACCTGGGGGTCGCCTGATTGGATCCCAAATGGTCACGTTCCGTGTCAGCTGGTGCCAAACGGGCGTCGGCGGCTCGGCCGACCGGTGCAACCTGCTCCGACTCCTGCCCCGGGTGACCTGCGAATTCCGATCTGCACGAAGGTACCCGCGCTCGGGAGTGGCGCGAAATAGGCCACGCGGTTTGTCATCCCGTTGAGCGGTGGAGTTCTGGCAAGTGTGGAGATCTCGTTTCCTCGCCCGCGTGACGAAACCGGTTTCGCGGGCGAGGAAAACGATCACTAACGTCGGTTATGGACGCGCATGGCGTCGCAAACTGATCAATAACGTCAGGCAACCGCCGGACAAGGGCCGAAAGTAGGGTCAGCCCTGGGCATCGATGCGGCGGCGACGAGCGACCTCCGCCAGCACGACACCGGCCGCGACGGACGCGTTGAGCGACTCGACGCCGGTGGCCATCGGGATCGACACGGTCTGGTCGCACGTCTCCTTGACGAGACGGCCGAGACCGCGGCCCTCCGACCCCACCACGACGACGAGCGGACCCGTCGCGAGCTCGAGGCCGTCGACGTCGACGTCACCGTCCGCGTCGAGGCCCACGATCATCAGGCCCGCCTCCGCCCAGTCGCGCAGCGTGCGGGTGAGGTTCGTGGCCATCGCGATCGGCAGCTTGGCCGCCGTGCCCGCGCTGGTGCGCCAGGCCACGGCCGTCATCGACGCGCTGCGGCGCTGCGGCACCACGACACCCTGCGCGCCGAACGCGGCGGCGGAGCGGATGACGGCACCCAGGTTGCGCGGGTCCGTCACGCCGTCCAGCGCCACCAGCAGCGGCGGCCGGGTGGAGCGCTGGGCGAGTTCCAGCAGCTCGTCCGGCGTCGCGTACTCGAACGGCGGCACCTGGAGGCCGAGGCCCTGGTGCATCGCGCCGGCGGTGATCCGGTCGAGCTCACCGCGGGACACCTCCAGCACGGAGATCCCCCGCTCGGCGGCCAGTTGCACGGCCTCCTGCACGCGGTCGTCCGTGTCGATGCCCAGCGCCACGTAGAGCGCCGTCGCGGGCGTGCCCGCGCGCAGGCACTCGACGACGGGGTTGCGGCCCGCCACGGTCTCCGCGGAGGCCTTCTCCTTCGTCTGCCTGCGCTGGGTCCTGGCGGCACTGGACTTCGCCGCCATCTTGGCGTTGCGGTACGCCGGGTGGTTCGGGCGGTCGGTCGCCTTCGGCGTCGGACCCTTGCCCTGCAGGCCCTTGGACTTCTGCCCGCCGGAGCCGGCGACCGCGCCCTTCTTCGAGCCCGGATTGCGCATCGCGCCCTTGCGCTTGGAATTGCCAGCCACGGAAGTCAGTCGTCCTTCAAAGTCCACTGCGGACCGTCGGGGGTGTCCTCGACGGCGATGCCCGCGTCGTGCAGCTGGTCGCGCAACGCGTCAGAGCGTGCGAAGTCCCTGCTCTTGCGGGCTTCCTGGCGTTCGACCAGCAGTCGGTCCACCAGCGTGGTCAACGCCTGCCGCATGCCGAGGTCGGCAGACGACTGGTCGTTCCACTTCGGCGACAACGGGTCGACGCCGAGGATGTCGGCCATCCGGCGCACGCACTCGGCCGCTTCACGGGCCTTGTCGTGATCACCTTCGGCCAGCGCCGTGTTGCCCTGGCGCACCTTGTTGTGCAGTGCGGCCACGGCTTGGGGCGTGTTCAGGTCGTTGTCCATCGCGACCACGAAGTCCGGGCACATGTCGCCGCGCAGCTGGACCTGACCAGTGCGCTCGGCGACCCGGCGCAGGAACGACTCGATGCGCCCGTAGGACGTCACCGCCTCCTGCAGGGCCTCTTCGGAGTACTCGATGTGCGAACGGTAGTGCGGCGCCACCAGGTAGTACCGCAGCTCCTGGGCGCGGACCAGCTCCAGCATCGCCGGGATGGACACGGTGTTGCCGAGCGACTTGGCCATCTTCTCGCCGGACAGCGTCACCCAGTAGTTGTGCATCCAGTAGTTCGCGAAGCCGTCGCCCGCCGCGCGGGACTGGGCCTGCTCGTTCTCGTGGTGCGGGAAGATCAGGTCGAGCCCGCCGCCGTGGATGTCGAACGTGCTGCCGAGGTACGTCGTGGCCATCGCCGAGCACTCGAGGTGCCAGCCGGGCCTGCCTTCGCCCCACGGCGTCGGCCAGGACGGCTCACCGGGCTTCGCGGCCTTCCACAGCGTGAAGTCACGCGGGTCGCGCTTGCCGCGCACCGCCGTCTCACCCTGCTCCACGGCGTCGAGCTTCTGCCCGGACAGCGCGCCGTACTCGGGGAACGAGCGCACGTCGAAGTAGACGTCACCGTCGACGTCGTAGGCGTGGCCCTTGTCGATCAGCCGCTGCATCAGCTCGACCATCTGCGTGACGTGGCCGGTGGCGCGCGGCGCGTACGACGGCGGCAGGCAGCCCAGTGCGTCGTACGCGTCCTCGAAGGCGCGCTCGTGCGTGTACGCCCACTCCCACCAGGTCCTGCCGTGGTCGGCGGCCTTGGTGAGGATCTTGTCGTCGATGTCCGTGACGTTGCGGACCAGCGTGACGTCGACCCCGTCGCGGGCGAGCCAGCGACGGAGGACGTCGAAGTTCAGACCGCTGCGGACGTGCCCGATGTGCGGCACACCCTGCACCGTCGCCCCACACACGTAGATCGACGCCGTTCCGTTGACCTGCGGGTGGAACTCCCGCATGGACCGGCTCGCGGTGTCGTAGATGTGGAGGCTCACACGGGAATGGTACGGGCCACATCCAAAAGAGCGTCCGGGCGGTCACTCGTCGGAACCGGGTTGACGAGCCGGAAGGAGCAACCGATGGCCTCCGCGCCGCCGTCCGCCTCCTCGCTGTCGCCGACCATCACGGCATCCCGGGGATCCACACCCAGCCGTTCGCACGCGGTGGTGAAGATCTTCGGGTCCGGCTTGATGACGCCTTCTTCGTAGGACAGCACGAACTCGTCGACGAGGTGCGTCAGGCCGTGCAGCTCGAACACCGTGCGGATGTCCCAGCCGATGTTGCTGACGACCGCGACCGGGACGTCCTTCAAGTGCTCCAGCGTCGCCCTGGTGTCCGGGTACGGCACCCAGGACTCGGGCGCGAGCAGCTGGTCGTAGAACGCCTCGGCGTCGGGCACGAGCGAGTCCCTGAGGACCTTCACGTGCACCCAGCGGTGCACGTCGGGGTCGAGGTCGCGGCGGTGCCAGGCGTCGACCAGTTCGGGGTCCATGTCGTCGGCGATGCCGACCGGGGCGGTGAGGGCACGCATCAGGGCACCGTTGGACTCGAGCTCGGGGTGCTCGAGCCGGAACAGCGTGCCGGAGAAGTCGAAGAGCGCGGCGCGGATCGTCACGCCCCCGACTCTACGTGCCCGAGCGGCTAGTTGGTCTGGACCTTTTTGAGCTCGGCCTCGACGGCGGACGCGTCGTAGGAGAGGGTCAGCTGCAGGTCGCCCGCGCCGCGGTTGCTCGCGGCCTGGAACTCCTCGACGAACTGTTCGATCTGCTTCAGCGGCTGGTCGGAGAGGTGCGCCGCGGTGGAGTAGAGCGCGGTGAACCGGTCCGGCGTCGTGGTGCCGCGCAGCTCGGCGGACCAGTCGAGCAGGCTCTCGTAGGCCTCCACGAAGCTGTTGGCCAGGTACTTGATCTTGTCGCTGTCGCCGGGACGCCCGGCCGGACCGAACGCGCTCTGCAACCTGCCGGGGGAGAGCAGGTCCGCGACGCCGTTGATGATCTTGTCGAACGCCCGGCTGCGCGCCATGAACGTGTCGAGCGCGTCGACGTCCTGGGTGATCATGCGCGTCGGCTTCGCGCCGCCCATCTCGTGACGCGTCCGCTTGTCCTTGAGGTTGCGCATGTGCAGCCCGACGGTGTCGGCGAACAGCTGGTACTCCCAGCCGGCCTTCGGCCCGGGAACCGCGGTGCCGACCTTCCTGGCGATCATCTCCGCCAGCTCGCGCGGAGTGCTGTGGCGGATGTCCAGGTAGCCGGTGCCTGCCCGCAGCGCGGGGATCTCGGTGTCGTCGAAGCGGACGGGCAGCACGTACTCGGTGTCGGAGACCAGCGCGCGGTCGAACGCGGCCTGCCGCTCGTGCTTGGTCCACATCTTCCTGGCGTAGTGCTGCGACACGAACATCACGCAGAAGCGCGAGTCGTGGCGGTAGATCTGGTCGAGGTGCTCGACGAGGTTCTTCCCCCAGAGATCGGCTTGCTCGTCGGTGTCGTAGAAGCGGGTCACGCCCAGTTCGGTGAGGTGGCGGGCCACCTCGTCGACGTAGGGGCGGTCTTCGCCGGCGAAGGAGAGGCACACGTCGTACTTGGGCACCAGGCGATCGTAGTGGCGGGAACCACACCGCTGTGCGGGGAGTTGGGAAGGTATGAGCCTGGGGTTCCTGTTCGCGATGTCGTTACCCGCGTTGGTGGCGGCCCTGTTCTTCCTCGCCGTGTTCGAGAGGTTCGTCCGCGGCAGGAAGAAGGGCATGCCGATGTCGAGCGCGGGGATCGGTGAGCTGGGAGCCACGTTCGAGGCCGGCAAGCGCGACGAGTTGGAGTTCCGCAAGGAGGAACGGCAGCTGCGCGACGACGAGGGCGATCACGCGCCGCCGCGGAGCCGGGTGGACCTCGACGGCGGCACGGCCGTGCTGAAGGTGCCCGTGCAGAGGCAGCCCCGTTAGGGCGGGACACGCCTTATGCGTTGCCGGTGGTCTTGGCGACCTTCACGCGCACGATGACGCGGACGTTGTCCGTGCCGGCGTCGCCCGGGTAGTCCTTGCCGAGGTACTTGTGCGAGAGCTCGTTGATGAGCTCGGCGCCGCCCTCGGTCGTCAGCGACGCGTCACCGCGGAACTCGCTGTACTGGTAGGGGTTGTCCTTGTTGATGACGGTGATGCTCACCCGCGGGTCGTTCTGCAGGTGGCGTTCCTTCGCGCGGCCGACGACCGTGGAGAACAGCACGTCGTCACCGTCGCGCTTGACCCAGACGACGGAGGTCTGCGGGCTGCCGTCCTTGGTCAGCGTCGCGACCGTGCCGTAGTTGGGGCTGTCCAGGAGTTCGCGCTGTGCATCTGAAAGCGTGGCCATGAGGTCAGGCTACGGGGAACAGCAGAGCCGTCGCGATCGCCGCGATGCCCTCGTTCCGCCCTGTGAGACCGAGGCCGTCCGTGGTGGTGCCGGCGACCGAGACGGGCCCGCCGACGGCCTCCGAGAGCGTCTTCTGGGCCTCTTCGCGGCGCTTGCCGATGCGCGGCTGGTTGCCGATGACCTGCACTGTGGCGTTTCCCACACGGAAGCCGGCCTCCTCGACGAGGCGGCGCACCTCCGTGAGCAGGACCACGCCGTGCGCACCCGACCAGCGCGGGTCGGACGTGCCGAAGACAGCGCCCAGATCACCCAGGCCCGCCGCCGAGAGGAGCGCGTCGCACAGGGCGTGCGAGGCCACGTCGCCGTCGGAGTGACCGGCGCACCCGTCCACGCCCTCCCACAGCAGGCCGGCGACCCAGCACTCACGTCCTGCCTCGATCGGGTGGACGTCGACGCCCTGGCCGATCCTCACCGCTGGCCTCCGCTGAACAGTGCCGCCGCGACCGCGAGGTCGAACGGGGTGGTGATCTTCATGGCGTGGGGGTGGCCGGGAACCGTGTGCACCGCGACACCGTTCTTCTCCACGAGACCGGCGTCGTCAGTCGCGGCGATACCGGAGCTGTAGGCGGCTTTGAGAGTCTCTGCGCGGAAACCCTGCGGGGTCTGCACGACCCGCAGACCGGCTCGATCAGGTGTGGAGACGACCACTCCGGCCTCGTCCACCTGCTTGATCGTGTCGGCGACCGGGAGCACCGGGACGACGGCGTCGAACCCGTCGCGCACGGCGGCGACCACACCGGCGATGACCTCGGGAGGGGTGAAGGCACGAGCGGCGTCGTGGACCAGCACGATCGAGGTGTCCGGAATCACGCGGAGCGCGTGTTCGAGGGCGAGTCGCACCGAGTCGGAGCGCTGCGCTCCCCCTGAAAGCACGTGCACCGCCCCGCCGGCCGGGGCCAGCGAGGCGGTTGCGGTGTGCACTTGGTCCACATCGGACGGTGGAGCGGCGATGACGAC
This sequence comes from Lentzea pudingi, assembly GCF_014646255.1. Taxonomy (GTDB): domain Bacteria; phylum Actinomycetota; class Actinomycetes; order Mycobacteriales; family Pseudonocardiaceae; genus Lentzea; species Lentzea pudingi. Next base: position 199,587 of record NZ_BMNC01000005.1, on the reverse strand, counting down.
GTGCTGGACGTGGCCCGATTCGAACAGGCCCCGCACGGCACGAGTCAACAGCGGTACACCGTTGACCGGCACGAGCGCCTTGGGCATCCCGTAGCCCAGACGCTCACCCCGCCCTGCCGCGGGCACGAGCGCGACAACACTCATGTTCGCGACAACATCCGATGCTCAGTTGTGGTTCTTCGAGAATTACGAGGCAGTGGCGAGAACTTCGTCGAGGAGAACCTCGGCCTTGTCCTCGTCGGTGCCCTCGGCCAGCGCCAGCTCGCTGACCAGTATCTGCCGCGCCTTCGCCAGCATCCGCTTCTCGCCCGCGGAAAGCCCGCGATCCTTTTCGCGCCGCCAGAGGTCGCGCACCACTTCCGCAACCTTGTTCACGTCGCCGGAGGCGAGCTTCTCAAGGTTGGCCTTGTACCGCCGAGACCAGTTGGTCGGCTCCTCGGTGTGGGGAGCACGCAAGACCTCGAAAACCTTGTCGAGCCCTTCCTGGCCGACAACGTCACGCACGCCTACGATTTCGGCGTTGTCAGCGGGAACCCGTACGGTGAGGTCGCCCTGCGCTACCTTCAGAACGAGGTACTTCTTTTCCTCGCCCTTGATCACGCGGGTCTCGATTGCTTCGATGAGAGCGGCACCGTGGTGCGGGTAGACGACGGTCTCTCCGACCTTGAAAACCATGTGTCCTCTGCCCCTTTCGATGCCTCCATCCTAACACGTCCGGCAACCCTCCGATCGCTGCTCGATGATCCGTTAGCGCTGGTCAGGGCCATGCGGGGGGTTGACAAACCACCTGTTCGCGTGCAAGGTACGTCTCATCGAAGATCGACTGGCAGCCAGTCGCGCCCTCGATTCGGGTCCCGGTTAGGCTCCTTGCCTGGTGGTTGTTCCCTAGGAAGGACGCTGGAGCCGTGAACTCAGGAGTGTCTCGCCGGATGATCGTGACGGCAGCGCTGGCCGCGGGCCTCGGCCTGGTGGCGGTCGGCTGCAGCGCCGGTCAGGTCACCCAGACCGACACCCAGGTCGCCGCCGTGGACGGTGCGAGCGGCAACGCTGGCCCGATCGCGGTGCGCAACGCCATGCTCGCCTTCCCGCCGGACGGCAACCGGTACCCCGACGGCGCTGATGTGCCGCTGACGTTCGTCATCGCGAACACGGGGTCCACCCCGGACAAGCTGCTGTCGATCAAGTCGGACGCGTCCGAGGCCGAGGCGGAGATCGTCGGTTCGAAGGAGATCCCGGCGCAGTTCGCGCTGCGGGCCGAGTACGACGCCTCGAAGGCCCCGGTGAAGTCCTCTTCGCCGTCGTCCTCTGCTGTCTCGTCCTCGTCGGTCGCGCCGACCTCGGGCGCCCCCTCGTCGAACGCGGGCACGCCGTCGTCCAGCGCGGGCACCCCGTCCTCGACGTCGGGCAACCCGTCGTCGTCCGGCGCCCCGTCGTCGAACGCGTCCTCGTCCGGTGCCCCGTCGACGACCGGCCGCCCGTCCTCCTCTGCTCCGGTGGCGGTCGACCCGGACCTCGAGGTGCTGCAGATCCGCTGCACGCTCAAGAAGCTGAACCGCGAGGTGGTGGCGGCCCAGACCGTCAAGATCACCTTCCTGTTCGAGAAGGCCGGCTCCCTGACGCTGGAGGTGCCCATGGCGCCGTCCGACCACAAGCGCACGAGCGAGAACCACGAGTCCGGCGGTCACTGAATTTTTGGTCGCTGCTCCGCAGACTCCGGCTCGTTCGCCGGGAAGTCGCGAGCTCGCAACGACGTGCGAAACGCCGCCTCCTGGCATCCAGGGGGCGGCGTTCGGCGTTGGGGGGTCCGGACTGTCGAGGGGTCAGGGCTTGAGCATCGGGGCGAACTTGTCGCGGTAGGCCCACGCGAGGCCGATCTCGGCGGCGACCACGAGCAGTGCCATCACCATGCCGCTCGGCTCCAGGAAGACGTGGAACAGGAAGATGTTCACGACCACCGGGGCGAGCAGGGCCAGCGCCAGCGGCACGAACCGGCCGATCACCAGCAGGACGCCGGCGAGCAGTTGGACGCCGGACGTCAGCTGCACCATGTAGCCGGTCGCGTAGAGGGCCGCGTTGAACGCCACGCCGTCGGCCGCCATGGTGCTGGGGTCCGGGGCGGGCATGAACATCAGGAAGCCGTTCAGGCCGGTCGTGGCGAACAGCAGGCCGGTCAGCACGCGGGTGACGACGGTGGCGTAGCGGCCGATGGCGAACTTGCGGGTCTGCGTCGCGGAAGCGGTTGCGGTGCTCACTGTGTCCTCCAGGTGTGTCGTGTCCTTCCACTGATGCGTCGAACGGGCCCCGCACCGGATCGACACAACGCCCCATAAAATCTCCGAAACTTCTGTGCGTGGCTGTGACCTGCGGCGATCGGAAGTGTCAGACCTGTCCTCTACCGTTCTGGTCGTGGCGAAGACAGCGCGGCCGATCTTCCGTTGTGCCGAGTGCGGGCACGAGGTGGCGAAGTGGTTCGGCCGCTGCCCCGAGTGCCAGGCCTGGGGCAGCATCGAGGAACGGGGCACAGCCTCGGTGACCCGTGTCGTGGCGGGAGCGCCGACCTCCAAGGCGAGGCCGATCGGCGAGGTCGACATCGAGTCGGCGCGGGCGCTCTCGACGGGCGTCAGCGAGTTCGACCGGGTGCTGGGCGGCGGCCTGGTGCCGGGTGCCGTAGTGCTGCTCGCCGGTGAGCCCGGCGTCGGCAAGTCGACGCTGCTGCTGGAGACGGCGCACCGGTGGGCGGAGGAGCACGGCCGCTGCCTCTACGTGACGGGCGAGGAGTCCGCGGGGCAGGTGCGGCTGCGCGCCGAGCGCACGGGGAACCTCCACGCCGAGATGTACCTGGCGGCCGAGAGCGAGCTCAGCGCGTTGCTCGGGCAGGTCGACCAGGTGAAGCCGTCGATGTTGATCGTCGACTCCATCCAGACCATGTCGACGGTGAGCGTCGAGGGCGTGCCCGGCGGCGTCACGCAGGTGCGGACCGTCGCATCAGGACTGATCGCGATGGCCAAGGAACGCGGCCTCCCGGTCGTCCTGGTGGGACACGTGACGAAGGACGGATCCGTTGCGGGGCCGAGGGTTCTGGAGCACCTGGTCGACGTGGTGCTGCAGTTCGAGGGCGACCGGCATTCCAGTCTGCGGCTGCTGCGAGGCATCAAGAACCGTTACGGCGCGGCGGACGAGGTGGGCTGCTTCGAGCTGCGCGACGACGGAATCGCGTGCGTGCCGGACCCGTCCGGCCTCTTCCTCACGCGCCGGGAGAAGGCCGTCGAGGGCACCTGCGTCACGGTGATCGTCGAGGGCAAGCGCCCGATGCTCGGCGAGGTGCAGGCGTTGGTGGCCAAGACGAACCTGCCCGCGCCCCGGCGCGCGGTCAGCGGCCTCGACTCGGCCAGGATCTCGATGGCCCTGGCCGTGCTGGAGAAGCGCGGCAAGGTCAACCTGTTCCAGAAGGACGTCTTCACCGCCACGGTCGGCGGCATGCGCCTGGTGGAGCCGGCCGCGGACCTCGCGGTGGTGCTGGCGGTGGCCTCGGCCGAACGGGAGATCGCACTGCCCGCCGACCTGGTGGTGCTGGGCGAGGTCGGCCTGGCCGGCGAGATCCGCCGCGTCAACGGCGTGGGCAAGCGCCTCAGCGAGGCCGCGCGGCTGGGGTTCAAGAAGGCCCTGGTGCCGCCGGACCACGGCCCGTTGCCGGACGGCGTGCGGGCGCTGGTGGCGAACGACCTGGTGTCGGCGCTCGAGGTGCTGGGCCTGAACCGGAAGCGCAGCAGTGGCAAGGGCGGCGAGGACAAGAGCGAGGATGACTGACCCGCTGCGCCGTGCGGCGGCGTTGATCCCCGCCGACGCGCGCAGCGACGCGGGGTGCACCTCCGCGGACGTGTTGGACTACCTCGACCACAACGAGCCGGAGGTGGCGCACGGCATCCTGGAGGACTTCGACGGCATCGCGTGGCAGACCGACGAGTTCTGGGACCTGCTGGCGGAGTCCGCGCGGCAGATGCGCCTGAGCACGGACTGGATCACCTGGCGCCGAGGGGAGACGAGGCACGGACTCCTCCGCGCCGAACTCGAACTGGCGACGGACGCCGCCCCGATCACCGCCGGGGAGAGGCAGGGGACGCGCTGGGACCTCGGGGACGGCGTGCTCCGGCTCGCGACGATGCGGATCGAGTCGATGCCGGTGCTGGAACCAGGCCGGAAGGCGGTCGTCCGGCTCAGGCCCGCGGACCCGTGGCCGCACCTCGCCGAGGGCGCCGTGATCGCGTTTCACGAACGCCAGCCCGTGGCGGGTGTGGCGACTGTGATCGAATTGGCCGGTGTTGGGGAGACACGACAGCGAGATCGGTGAGTTGTTGCGGTTCGCCGCGTCCTTGGTGCCCTCCGAGGTGCGCAGCGCGGACCTGCTCGACTACCTCGACCTCGAAGAGTGGGAGCTGGTGCTCCAGCTGCTGGGGGAGTCCGACGGCAACACCTGGCAGACACCGCGCTACTGGGCCCTGCTGGCCGAGGCGGCCACGCAGATGGACCAGGACGACGCCTGGTTCCAGTGGCGGTGCGTGGAGTCGATCCAAGGCGTGCTGCGGGTCGAGCTGACCACGGCCGTCACCGCGGAACCGCTGCGGGCCAGGGGAGAGCGCCCGTCGTGGGACGTCACGGGCAAGCACCAGCGGGTGGCCGCGCTGTGGATCGAGTCCAAGCCGGTGCTGGGGCCCGGCGAACGCGCCACGGCCCGGCTGAGGCCGTTCGTGCCGCCGGCGTGGGCGCACCTGATCCGGGGCGACACGATCACGTTGCTGGGCAGCTCACCGGGGACGGCGAAGATCATCGAAAAGATACCGCCGCGGCCCTGAACGCCGGACCCGCGACAACCGGGAACATGGCACCGCCGCGGCCCTGAACAGGACCGCGGCGGCAGCAGAACTACTAGATCACTGCGAGAGCAGCTGAGCACACCGGATCAGGCCCAGGTGCGAGTACGCCTGCGGGTGGTTGCCCAGCGAGCGCTCCGCGACCGGGTCGTACTCCTCTGGCAGCAGGCCGGTGGGACCGGCCGCGTCCACCATCTGGGCGAACAGTTCCTCGGCCTCGGTGCGCCTACCGGTCAGCAGGTACGCCTCGATCATCCAGGCGGCGCAGAGGTGGAAGCCGCCCTCGTCGCCCGGCAGGCCGTCGTCGCGGTGGTAGCGGTACACGGTGGAACCGGACCGCAGCTCCGCCTCGATGGCCGTCACCGTCGACTGGAAGCGCTCGTCGGCCGGGTCGATGAGGCCCGCCAGGCCCACGAACAGCGAGGCGGCGTCGAGGTCGTCGCCGTCGTAGGCCGTGGTGAAGGACTGGACCTCGTCGTTCCAGCCGTTCTTGAGCACGTCGGTGGCGATCGTGTCGCGCAGCGGCACCCACGACTGGTCCAACGAGCGGCCGAACTGCTCGCCGAGCTTGATCGCGCGGTCGATCGTCAGCCAGCACATGACCTTCGAGTACACGTGGTGGCGCGGCGCGTGCCGCTCCTCCCAGATGCCGTGGTCGGGCTCGTGCCAGCGCCGTGAGACGGCCTCGGCCATCGCCTGGACCATCGTCCAGTCGGCGTCCGACAAAGCACCCCGCGCCGTGGCCAGCTGGACCACGAGATCCACGACAGGGCCGAACACGTCGAGCTGCACCTGCTGGTTCGCGAGGTTGCCGACGCGCACGGGCCGTGAGCCCGCGTAGCCGGGCAGCGACTCGATGACGGCCTCGGCGCCCAGCTGGGTGCCGTGCAGCGTGTACAGCGGGTGCAGGCGCTCCGGGCCCGGGATGGTCTCCAGGACGCCGTGCAGCCACGCCAGGAAGCCGTCGGCCTCCGCGAACGAGCCGACCGACACGAGTGCGGCGGCGGTCATCGCGCCGTCGCGCAGCCAGCAGTAGCGGTAGTCCCAGTTCCGGACGCCGCCGAGCTCCTCGGGCAGTGACGTGGTGGCCGCCGCCATGATCGAGCCGGAGTCCTTGTGGACCAGGCCGCGCAGCGTCAGCGCCGAACGCAGCACCAGGTCGGTCTGCACCTTCGGCAGGTGCAGACCCGCGGCCCAGTCCGACCAGTAGCCCGCGGCGCGGTCACGGCGGACCGACTCGGCCTGTTCGTGCTCGGACAGGTCGTCCGTGCCGCAACGCAGCTCCAGCAACACCGGTGCACCCTCGCGAGGGCGCACCACGGCGCGTGCGGTCTCCTGCACGCCGTCCGAGGTGATCTCCCAGTCGACGCCGGGCGAACGCAGCACCATCGGGTCCGAGGTGCCGACGACGCGCAGGCCCTCGCGTTCGCGCAGCAGCCGCACCGGCACCTGGCCGAACTCGGGACGCGGCGCGAATGTGATCACCGCGTTGGTCGAGCCGGAGATGCGCCGGACGAGGTCCGTGCGGTGCGACGCTAGGTCGTGCTCCAGGTAGTCCGTCACCAGGAGGCGCGACCAGCGGGTCTCCACGATCATCGTGCCCGGCAGGTACCGCTGGCCCAGGGGCAGCGAACCGTGCTCCGGCTTGATCGAGAAGTGGCCGGCGGCCGGGCCGCCGAGCAGGTCCGCGAAGATCGCCGCGGAGTCCGGCTCGGGGTGGCACAACCAGTTGACCTTGGCGTCCGGCGTCACGAGAGCGACCGAACGCTCGTTCGCGAGCATCGTCAGGCGCTCGATCGGCACGGCCTGGTCGCCGTGCAGCCACGCGCGGCGCTCCTCGAGGAGGAACGCCAGCACCGTCGCCACGTCGGCGGGGTCGGACACGTAGTGCTGGGCCAGCGACTCGCCGGCACCCACGCGGATGCCGAGGTCCGGGCCGTGCAGGCGCTCGAACGCCTTCTCGTCCGTCACGTCGTCGCCCAGGAAGATCGCCGCGGTGGCGCCGACCTGGTGGCGCAGGATGTCGAGGGCGTGGCCCTTGTTGGTCTCGACGACGGCCAGCTCGATGACGGCCTTGCCCTCGGTGACCTGCACACCCTCCCAGGTGCACGGGCCGGAGCGCACGGCGTCGAGCACCGCCGCGCCGATGGCCTCGGTCGCCGCGCGGCGGACGTGCACGGCGATCGACGCGGGCTTGACCTCGAGGTGCACGCCCTCCTGGCCGTCGACGATCTCTTCGAGGTCGGCCTCGATGCGCCGCAGCAACGCCTTGGCGTCGCCGTCGAGCGCGTGCACGAAGCCGACGTCGAACTCGGAACCGTGCGAGCCCACCAGGTGGACCTCGCCCGGCAGGCGGGAAAGGGTGGCCAGGTCGCGCAGCGCACGGCCGGAGATCACTGCCGATGTGGTCTCGTGCAGCGACGCCAGTGAACGCAACGCGTTCACCGACTCCGGGAGCGGGCGGGCCGCCTCCGGATCGCTCACGATCGGCGCGAGTGTTCCGTCGTAGTCGCTGGCTACAAGTAGTCGCGGGGTCCGCGCGAGCTGGACGATCGCTCGGCGCAGTTCGGCGGGGAGGGCCTCGGCGGTCAACGCCCCTCCTGGAGCACTCGATGGGTCGGATAAAAACGGTCTGAAAGGATTCAGACCGAGGTCTGCGTGCCCAACGCCTCCAGGAACGACCTCGCCCAGCGGTCAACGTCGTGGGTGAGGACTTGGCGGCGCAGCGCGCGCATCCTACGGCGGCCTTCGGCGGGATCGATGTCGAGGGCGGCCTGCAGAGCGTTCTTGACACCGTCCAGGTCGTGGGGGTTCACCAGGAACGCGCTGGTCAGTTCTGCGGCAGCACCGGCGAACTCACTGAGCACCAGAGCTCCACCAAGATCATATCGGCAGGCCACGTACTCCTTGCACACGAGGTTCATTCCGTCCCGAACGGGTGTGACGACCATGACGTCCGCCGCGCTCATGAACGCGACGAGCTCCTCGCGGTTCACCGACTGGTGCAGGTAGTGCACGACGGGCTTGCCGACGCGGCCGAACTCGCCGTTGATCCGGCCGACGGACTGCTCGATGTCCTGGCGCATCGTCTTGTAGTGGTCGACCCGCTCGCGGCTGGGTGTCGCGAGCTGGATCATCGCGACGTCCTCCGGGTCCACGCGTCCGTCCGCGATCAGCTCGTACAGAGCGCGGATCCTGACGTCGATGCCCTTCGTGTAGTCGAGACGGTCCACTCCCAGCAGGATGCGCTTCGGGTTGCCGAGATCCTCTCGAATCTGCCTCGCGCGGGCCTGCGTGTCCTTGCGCCGGGCCACGGCGTCGAGGCCCGCGCTGTCGATCGAGATCGGGAACGCGCCGACGCGCACGGTGCGGTCGCCGACCTGCACGACACCCGGGCGGGTCCGGACGCCGACGGTGCCCCGGCTGGGCTCCAGGCCGACGAGGCGGCGGGCCAGCCAGAGGAAGTTCTGCGCGCCGCCGGGCCGGTGGAAGCCCACCAGGTCGGCGCCGAGGAGGCCGCGGATGATCTCCGTGCGCCACGGGAGCTGCATGAACAGCTCGACCGGCGGGAACGGGATGTGCAGGAAGAAGCCGATCTTGAGGTCGGGCCGCTGCTCGCGCAGCATCGCCGGGACGAGCTGCAGCTGGTAGTCCTGCACCCACACCGTCGCGCCCTGGGCGGCCACCTTCGCGGTCGCGTCGGCGAACCGCTGGTTGACCTTCACGTACGTGTTCCACCAGTGCCGGTGGAAGGCGGGCTGAGCCACGACGTCGTGGTAGAGCGGCCAGAGCGTGCCGTTGGAGAAGCCCTCGTAGTAGTCCTCGACCTCCTTGGCCGAGAGCTCGACGGGGTGCAGCAGCAGGCCGTCGTCCTCGAACGGCGCCACTTCCGTGTCGGACACTCCGGGCCAGCCGACCCAGGCGCCGCTGTGTGAGCGGAGGAACGGCTCGAGCGCGCTCACCAGCCCTCCCGGGCTGTGCTTCCAGCGCTCCGTCCCGTCAGGGAGGCGCTCCAGGTCAACCGGCAGCCGGTTGGCCACGACTACGAACTCTGCCCCGTTCTCGCCTATGTCCATGCTCACCCGAAAGACGCTAGTCGCTGCGCGTCCGGTCGGCGTGTCGTGTAACCCCCGTCACAGCGAGTTTCACTCCAAACGACGCTTCGAGGGTTTGAGCGGCCCGGACATGCGCGGACCTGCGAACTTGCGCTCCAGACGACCCAGTCCGGTGCGCACCGGCTGGGCCAGGTATTCGCCGAACACGACCCCTCCGGCCAGCGCGAGAGCAATGCCACTCGCGAACACGAGCGTGCTCAGACCGGCCGGATCGCCCTCGGCGGTGAGCTGGAACAGACCCCGGTAGGTGGTCCAGCCGGGCAGCAGCGGGACGACGCCCGCCTGCACGACGACGAGCGTCGGGATGCGCAGCCGGCGGGTCATCGTGGCGCCGCCGAACCCGGTGATCGCGGCGGCCACGGCGGAGCTCAGCAGCGCGTCGAGGCCGAGGCTCGTCATGAGGCCGTAGGCGGCCGTGCCGATCGCGCCGGAGATGGCGGCGGCGACGAGCGCGCGGGGCCGGGCGTAACAGGCGAGCGCGAAGAACGCGCTCGTCGCCGCACCGGCCGCGAACTGCATCGGCACCGCGGAGATCAGCGCGGGCAACGGGTCGCTGAGCCGGATGTCCAGTCCGAAGTGGACGGCCGCGCGGATCGCCAGCGCGACGCCCGCGATCAGACCGGCGCTGAGCAGCACGGTCTCGACGGTGCGGCCCGCGGCGGTGACGTTGTAGCCGGAGATCGCATCCTGCACGGTGCTGACGAGCGCGAGCCCGGACAGCAGCACGACGATCCCGACCGCGACCAGCAGGCTCGGCCGCACCTGCAGCAACCCGGTCGAGTAGATCGCGAGCGCCGCGCCCGTGCCGAGCGCGCCGCCGACGAACTGCTGGAAGAAGAACGGCAGGTTGCGCCGGTTGAGGATCCGGCCGACCCGGTCGACCGCGGCGGTGATGACCGCGGCGGTGAGCGCGAGCACCAGTCCGCCGCCCACGAGGAACGCGACCGCGGCGGCCATGCCACCCCACGCGACCGTCGCGACCCAACGCGGATACGGGTGCGCGGCGTTCGTGATGTCTTCGAGCCGTGCGTGCGCTTCCTCGATCGGCCCCAGATTGCGCACAAGGTGCTCGACGTCCGCGAGCCGCGTGTAGTCGAGACTGCGCTGGCGGACGACACGGATCGACGTGATCGGCAGCGCCTCTGTGCCGCGATGACACGACACGCTGATAGAGGTGTAGATCACGTCGACTTCCGTGTGCGGAAGTCCATAGCTCTCGGTGACCGAGAGAATCGTGGCTGTCACATCGGCCGCGCCGGCTCCGCTGGACATTTGGACCTCACCGATCTTCAGGGCGAGATCGAGTACCAGGTGAACCGTGGTGTCATCGGGCAGAGCAGGGCCGTGCAGGCTGTTCGTGGAAATCTCGTGCACCTCCGTCGTGTGATCGTGGCAGGCAGTTCGACTGTTGCTGTGTCGTCTGCCACCTCCGATCGGGCGACCCGAAAAGGAGGACATGATCACTGTCCGTTGGTTACCCTCCTGACCTGGTCAGGGCGGTCACTCCGACGCATTGATCCACTCGGTTGGTTGGTCTGACTCCTGTTGGAGCAATCCGATCACACTGAGAGCAGACCGTTCGCCGCAGGTAGCACCCGCAACGGGCGCTTACGATGTTCGCGAACACGCGCCGGCCGGCGTAGCTCAATTGGCAGAGCACTCGCCTTGTAAGCGAAAGGTTAGGGGTTCGATTCCCCTCGCCGGCTCTTTCGGAGAAGAGGGTTCGCCCAGGTGGGCGGACCCTCTTCTCATTTCAGCCGCACGGTCCGTCAGCTTTTGCGAACGAGTCCGGTAAAGCCCGCGACGCTCAGCGTGGCGAACGACCACCCGAGGATCTGCACCACCCAGCCTGCTCCGGTCGCCCACTGCCCGGCTGGACCGTTCGCCAGTTCGCATCTCGGTGTGCCACCGAGCTTCACCAGCGGGATCGCGAGATCCGCCGCAAGACTGATCCTGTTCACAGGTGAACACGCGTCGGCCGGGCGGTCTTTGGCCGGTGTCAGGCCGTTATAGGCGTTCGTTGTCCACACGAGACAGAGCGCCAGCAGGAACGTCACGAGTAGGCCAATCACCGCCCGCGACGGTCGGTAGCCGTAGCCGAGAGTGACGCCGAGGAACCAGTGCCACAGCTTGTTGCCGGGGTCGCCGTAGCGGCGGAGGTCCTTCTGCTGCGCGATCAGCACGCGCCGGGCGGTGTGCTCGTGGCCCGCGGCGCGGTGGACGGCGGCGAGTTGCTGGTACGGCTGGGCCTCGTAGTGGCGGGTGTGGTCGCTCAACATCCGCAGCCACACGTCGGTGCTGCGCGGCGGCTGCGGATAGGTCAGGCCGTCGAGCGTCGTGGTGAAGACGCCCGCGCCCATCAGCTCCGCCTCACCGAGGTCGAGCCTGTTGCCGACCTTCGTGCCGACCAGGCCGAGCTCGTAACCGGGGCCGTGGTTGACGAGCTTCGTCGCGTGCAGGGAGAGCTCGCCGTTCACCTTCGCGCCGGTGAGGTCCAGCGCGGAGAGCCTGCTGTCCGCCGAGATGACGGAGTCGGTGATCGTGACGCTCGCCCCGATCGCGGTCCGGTGCAGCACGACGGCTTGGCGGTCGTCGGCGCGCACGGTTCCCTGGACGATCAGCCCGGCGCCGACGTGCGTGTCGGTCATGCGGACGGCGTCCTCGCCGGAGGAGCGGGCGTCGAGCCCGAGCAGGCAGACCTCCTGGGCGAACTCGGCGCCGTCGAGCAGGAGCGCCGAACCCGATGCCGCCCGCAGCACCGTGTCCTGCAGCCGCAGCATGCGGCACGTGGCGTCGGTCAGCACCACGGCCGAGCCCTCGCCGCCCGACTTGACGAACGCGCGGACGAGCCTGATGTCCCCGCCGATCCTCGCGTTGTTGGCGTAGAACGCGAACCGGTCGTCGTTGACGATCACCGCGTTCCAGAGGTCCAGGTCGCCGCCGATCTCGCAGCCGTCGAGCCACATCCGGTGCGTGAACAACCGGTCGGCGCACATGGTCCTGGTGACGTGCAGTCCGGACGCGAACAACCGTCTCAACATGGCGTCGTCCAGCAGGAACGAACCGTCGATGCGCGCGTTCTCCAGGTCGACGGTCCCGGTGCAACGGGTGCGTTCCATCGTGAGGTAGCGGGTGCGCAGGTTCTCCGCGTTCATCTCGGGCAACGTCGACCCGTCGAGCGACAGCGCCGGCAGGTCGGCGTCGTGCAGTGAGAGCGGTTCCTCGAAGACGCAGTCGTCCAGCTGCAGTGCCGTCGAGGTGGTGATGAAGTCGAGGTTCAGCGCGCCGGTGACTCGCGCCCCTCGCACCCGCAGCCCGCGCGGATCCACGTCGCCCGACCGCACCAGATCCCGGATCGCCGTGGCCGGCACCACGTTGTTCCCACGCCGTGAGAGGTTGAGCACCTCACCCGCCTCAGCGGCGCGATTCATGTCCTGCACTGTCTCGTTAGGACGTGACATTGTGGGCACCATGTCCTACCTCGCGGATAGCGCGCGCTACGACCAGATGACTTACCGGCGGACGGGACGCAGCGGCCTCAAGCTGCCCGCCATCTCGCTCGGCCTGTGGCACAACTTCGGCGGTGACCGGCCCTACGAACTGGGCCGCGGGATTGCGCGGAGGGCGTTCGACCTCGGTGTCACGCACTTCGACCTCGCCAACAACTACGGTCCGCCCTACGGTTCGGCGGAGATCACGTTCGGGCAGATCCTCAAGGATGATCTCAGGCCGTACCGCGACGAGCTCGTGGTTTCGACCAAGGCCGGCTACGACATGTGGGACGGGCCGTACGGCGAGTGGGGCAGCCGCAAGTACCTGCTCAGCTCCCTCGACCAGTCGCTGACCCGGATGGGCCTCGACTACGTCGACATCTTCTACTCGCACCGGTTCGACCCGGAGACGCCGCTCGAAGAAACCATGGGCGCGTTGGTCAGCGCGGTCCAGCAGGGCAAGGCGCTCTACGTCGGCATCTCGTCGTACTCGCCCGCGAAGACCCGCGAGGCCGCCCAACTCCTCAAGAGCGCTGGCGTGCCGTTGCTGATCCACCAGCCGTCGTACTCGATGCTCAACCGCTGGATCGAGCCGGAGCTGCTGGACACGCTGGAGGAGGTCGGCGCCGGCTGCATCGCGTTCTCGCCGCTCGCGCAGGGCATGCTGACCGACCGCTACCTCGACGGGGTGCCCGAGGGGTCGCGCGCGTCGCAGGGCAAGTCGCTGTCGACGGACCTGCTGACCGAGCAGAACCTCGGCCGCATCCGGTCGCTCAACGAGGTCGCGAAGTCGCGCGGGCAGTCGCTGGCCCAGCTCGCGCTCACGTGGACGATCCGCGACCCGCGCGTCACGTCGGCGTTGATCGGCGCGTCCTCGGTCGGGCAGCTGGAGCAGAACCTCGCGGCCCTGCAGGCGCCGCCGCTGACCGACGACGAGCTCGCCGAGATCGACAAGTACGCCGTCGAGTCGGGCATCGACCTGTGGGCGACGAGCTCGCAGGCCGAATGATCTAGGCCTGGTGCCGGGGGAGACGGATCGTGAACACCGTCGACCCCGGCCGGCTGGCCAGCTCGATCGTGCCGCCGTGCGCCTCCACCAGCGACTGGACCACGGCGAGCCCCAGGCCGCTGCCGCCGCGCTGGCGGGTCCGCGAGTCGTCCACGCGGTAGAATCTGTCGAAGATCCGCGCCTGGTCCGCGGCCGGGATGCCGGGGCCGGTGTCGCTCACCCTGATCACCGCCCAGCCGTTCTCCGCCGTCACCTTCAACGCCACCGACGTGCCCGCCGGCGTGTGCACGGCCGCGTTGGTCAGCAGGTTGTCGAGCACCTGCCGCAGTCGCGTCGGGTCGGCGGTCATGCGCACGGTGTCGGCGTCCAGGGACAGTTCGTGGGACGGCCTGCCCGCGCGGAACGCGTCCGCCGCCGCCTCCGCGACCACCGACAGGTCCAGCTCCTCCGGGCGCAACGGCGGTTCGGTCGCCGCGGAGTCCAGGCGGGCCAGCAACAACAGGTCGTCGAGCAGCACGCTCATGCGCGAGGCCTCCGACCGCAGCTTCTCCAGGTGCTTCTCGCGCTCGCCCGGTTCGTTGGCCGCCGCGTACCGGAAGAGGTCGGCGTAGCCGCGCAACGACGTGAGGGGCGTGCGTAGCTCGTGCGAGGCGTCGGCGATGAACCGGCGCAGGCGTTGCTCTGCGGCCGTGCGGGCGGCCAAAGAAGAGTCGATGTGCGCGAGCATCTTGTTGAACGCCTCGCGCAATTCCTCGACCTCGACGCCACCGCCGCGTCCGTCCACGCGCACGGTGAGGTCGCCCGAGTCGGTGAGGTCGTGCGACGAGATGTCGTGCGCGGTGTCGGCCATGTCCGACAACGGCTGCATGCCCTTGCGGATCAACGCCTGACCACCCACGACCAACGCGACCAGCGCGGCCAGGAACGCGATCACCCCGACCGTGACCAGCTGGGAGATCGTGCCGTCGCGGTCCTGCATCGGGGCCGCGCTGACCACGATGTACTCGCCCTTGATCACCTGGCAGGCGCGCAGCCGGAACTTGCCCTCGTCGCGCAGGTACTCGGTCTGGAACTCGTCCGCGGTCAGCGCCCTCTTGGCGAGCGCGTCGAACTCCTCGCGGTCCTCTGGCTGCTGGTCGCCGGGCTGAGGCCGCAGCTCACCGCCGTCGATCTTGTAGACGACCGCGAACCAGTCCGGCGGGATCTTGGTGATCTTGCCGGAGTACTCCAGCTCCTTCACCGAGCCCTGCTGGCTGATGATCATCTGGTCGTCGAGGCGGCGGTCGAGGAAGTCCTTCATCGACGTGACCATGACCCAGCCGACGATCACGAACACCGTCAGCGCGAGCGCGCCCAGGCCCAGGGCGAGGCGGGTGCCGAGACGCCAGTCGCGGACCGGCTTCAACCGGAACTTCATCGAGGTGCTCACTCAGCTGCTCGGCGGAGCACGTACCCCACACCGCGCACGGTGTGGATCAACGGCTCGCGGCCGTCGTCGAGCTTGCGGCGCAGGTGGGAGATGACGAGCTCGACCACGTTCGAACGGCCGCCGAAGTCGTACTCCCACACGTGGTCGAGGATCTGCGCCTTCGTCAGCACGGCCGGCGAGCGCCGCATCAGGTACCGCAGCAGCTCGTACTCGGTCGGCGTCAGCGTCACGAGCTTGCCGCCGCGACGGACCTCTCGCGTGTCCTCGTCCATCACCAGATCGGACACCTTCAGCACCGAACGCTTCCACGACGGACCCGTCGAGCGGCGCAGCACGGCCCTGAGCCGGGCCATCAGCTCCTCGACCGAAAAAGGTTTTACGAGGTAGTCGTCGCCGCCCCTGGTGAGCCCCGCGACCCGGTCGGCGGTGCCGTCACGGGCCGTCAGGAAGACCACCGGGACCATCGCACCGGCCGCCCGCATCCGATCAAGAACGGTGAATCCGTCCAGGTCAGGCAGCATGAGGTCGAGCACGACGATGTCCGGCTGGAACTCGGCCGCCTCTCTCAACGCCTCTTCGCCGTTGAGTGCGGTCGCGGCCTGCCAGCCCTCGTAGCGGGCGACCGTCGCGACCAGGTCAGCGATGTGCGGCTCGTCGTCCACGACGAGCAATCGAACCGAGTTCCCCTTGTCCACGTGCTCATGGTGCGTCACCTGGTGGCCCCGGCGCTCGATCGACAGGAAGTCGACAGCGGGTGCAAAGCGGAGCCACAGCTCGAACGCCAAGGATCGAGACCGACCGCCAGAGACCGCCTGACCGAGGAGCCCGCCGTGACGACCACCCTGCAGCCTCCTGTGCGACCGGCTGCGGCCGGCCGTGCGACGCCGCACAAGGTGCTGGCCAAAGCCGGCCTGTACGTGTTCCTCCTGGCCAACGCGGCGTTCGTGACGTACCTGTTCAACGCGGCGGGTGTCGGCTCGAACAAGCTGGTCAACCTCGGCCGGCTGGCGGGTCTGTACGGCGCGCTCGCCATGGCCTTCCAGCTGCTCCTGGTGGCGCGGCTGCCCTGGTTCGACCGGCGGCTCGGCATGGACAAGCTCACCTCGTGGCACCGCTGGGTCGGCTTCACGATCTTCTTCACGCTGATCGGCCACCTGGTCTTCATCGCGTTCGGCAACGCCGGCGCCGACGGCCCGATCGCCGAGGTCGTGCGGCAGGCGACCGAGCTGGAGGGCATCCTCCGCGCGCTGGTGGCGTGGGCGATCATCATGGTCGTCGGCACCGTCTCGGCCCGTTTCGCGCGGCGCCGGATGGCCTACGAGACCTGGCACTTCATCCACCTGTACACCTACATCGCGATCTTCCTGGCGTTCTCGCACCAGGTCGCGGTGGGCAGCACGTTCCGCAAGTCCGCGCTCGCGACCGGCTACTGGTGGGGCCTGTGGGCGTTCGCGCTCGGCTCCGTCCTCCTCGGCCGCGTCGTGCTCCCGCTCTACCGCAACTGGAAGCACCAGTTCCACGTCGCCGCCGTGGTGCCGGAGGCGCACAACGTCGTCTCGGTCTACATCGAGGGCAAGGACCTCGACCAGCTGGGCGCGAAGGCGGGCCAGTTCTTCCTGTGGCGCTTCCTGACCAAGGACCGCTGGTGGCAGGCCAACCCGTTCTCGCTGTCCGCGGCGCCGAACGGCAAGTACCTGCGGCTCACCGCGAAGGCCCTGGGCACCGGCAGCGCGGACATCCGCAACATCAAGGTCGGCACCCGCGTGTTCGCCGAGGGCCCGTACGGCGCGTTCACGACGATGCACCAGACCAAGCCGAACGCGCTCCTCGTCGCGGGTGGTGTCGGCGTCACGCCGGTCCGCGCGCTGCTGGAGGAGATCAAGGGCCACGTCGTGGTGCTCTACCGGGTCAGCGACCCGCGTGAAGCGGTGCTGCTGCGCGAGCTCGAAGGCCTCGCCAGGGCGAAGGGCGCGGTGTTGCGCCTGGTCACCGGTTCGTCGAAGTCCATCACCGCGAACGGCCCGTTGCTCGGCCCGGAGAACATCGCCGCGCTCGTGCCGGACGTGCAGGACCGCGACGTCTTCATCTGCGGCCCGAACGGCATGACCGACGCGGTGATCACCAGCCTCGACGAACTGGGAGTGCCCAGCAGCCAGATCCACGCCGAGCGCTTCGCGCTGGCCAACTGAAGGGGTTCGACGACGTGAAGTGGGCAATTCCCGTAGCGGTGCTCAGCGTGGCCGGCCTGGTTCCGGTCTGGCTCTACTCACCGGGCGCCGCGCACGAGGGCGAGATCAACGAGGCCGCCGCGCCGCCGGCCCAGGAACAGCAGCAGGTCGTGCCGCAGACCACCGCACCCCAGACCACGGCGCCCAAGGCCACCGGCGCCGCACCGAAGACGATCGGAGCCGCGCCGAAGACGACGACTCCGCAGCAGCAAGCGCAGAACCGCACCGTGCCCGGGCCTGCGGTGAACACGTCCGAGGGCACCGTGCAGGTGCAGGTGACGTTGCAGGGCACCAAGATCGTCGACGTGAAGGCGTTGCGGGCGCCCAACAGCAACCCGACCAGGATGGCGCTGCCGCTGCTGCGCGAGTCGGCGCTGAAGGCGCAGAGCGCGGACATCGACACGGTGTCCGGCGCGACCGCGACCTCCGACGGCTACAAGCAGTCGCTGCAGGCCGCCCTCGACGGGGCGAAGTAACCGTGGCCGTGCGGCGCGTCGAACAGATCATGGGCCTGCCGATCTCGGTGGACCTGCGTGACGGGGACGCCGCACTGGCCGAGAGGGCGTTCGCCTGGCTGCGCGAGGCGGACGCCCGGTTCTCGCCGTTCAAGCCCGACAGCGAGGTCTCGCGGCTGGACCGGGGTGAGCTCACCAGGGAAGAGCTCACCCCGGACCTGGTCGAGGTGCTCTCACTGTGCGACTGGTACGAGCAGTCGACGGGCGGCGCGTTCACGGCGCGGGTGCCGGGCCGCGGGCTCGACCCGTGCGCGGTGGTGAAGGGCTGGGCCGTGCAACGGACGGCGGACATGCTGCGGGCGGGCGGCGCGACGTCGTTCTGCGTCAACGCGGGCGGCGACGTCGTGACGGCCGGCGAGCCCGAGCCCGGAAAGCCTTGGCGCGTGGGCGTTCGGCATCCCGACGTCGCCGACCAGCTCAGCGTCGTGCTCGGCGTGCGGGACGGAGCCGTTGCCACGTCAGCGTTGTACGAACGCGGACAGCACATCCTCGACGGCCGCACCGGTCAGCCGGTGTCGGGACTCCTGTCGGTCACGGTCTTCTCCGACGACCTCGCGATCGCGGATACCACTGCCACAGCAGCGTTTGCGCTGGGCAGGGACGGGATCGAGTGGGCGGCGGCGCAGGAGGAGTGCGAGGTCTTCATCGTCGACGAAGATCGTCGCGTGTACTCGAGTCCTGGACTTCCCGTACACATCTGTTAACATGCTCGCCCAACGGAGCCTTGACTCCGGGGCACGTTTTTCGTTGATCAAGAGCTGATCGGAGCTCGCGCTCGGGGCAAGTCCCGGCCTGCTGTTGACCAAGTGATCGTGCGAGAAGGCCTGCTGTGGCGCGAATTCGGGAGCGCGCCACAGCGGGCCTTTTCTGTGTTTTTTGGTCGCTGCTCCGCAGACGGCGGCGAGTTCGCCGGGAAGTCGCGAACTCGCTTACGCGTAGCGGTCTTCGTTGAAGTCCAGGTTCACCGCGGACATGCCGAGATCGCGGCCCATCGCGTCCAGCACGTCCACCATCTCCAGCCCCATCAGCCAGTCGCGGGGCAACGCTTCCGTACCGTGCAACGCGCCGAGCACGTTGCCCGTCAACGCCGCCGTGGCGTCGCTGCCGCCGGAGTGGTTCGCGGCGGCGCGCATGGCGTCCACGAACTGCGACGGCTTCGGGTGCGTCAGCACGGTGTAGACCGCGATGGCCAGCGCCTCCGGACCGGTCCAGCCGCTGCCGAGCCGGTCGACGCGCACGGGCGACGAACCGTCGTGTTCGTCCGCCAGCACCACGGCCCGTGTCAGCACCGTCGCCGTGTACGTGTCGTCGCGCAGCACGCGGCCGATGACCTGGTCGATCGCCTCGCGCAACGGGCGCGCCTTCACGGCGAGCAGGTGGACCAGCAACGCCAGCGCGCCGCCGGAGACCCAGCCGCCCGTGCCGCCGTGCGTCAGGGCGGCGAACCGGCAGCCGAGGTCGTACGCGATCGCCGCGGACGGCGCGAAGCCCGCCGGTGCGGTGCGCGTGACGCCGTTGCAGCCGGACGACTCGTTGTGCGGGTTCTCCGGAGTGGACGGTGTCTCGGCGGCCAGCGCGCGCAGGCACGTGAGGCCCGGTGAGCGGCTCTCGTACAGCCGTTCGTCGGCGAGCAGCCCGATCGCACCCCGCTCGGGGGCCGGTTGCTGCTGGGTGATCAGCCAGCGCCGGTAGCTGTGCCAGACCATCTGCGACGGTTCCCACTCGCCGGTGCGTTTGCCGCGCACCCAGGCGCGCAGGTAACCGTCGGCGGTGAACAGGGTCAGCTGGGTGTCGTCCGTGAACAGCGCGGGCTTCGGCGGCCCCATGACGCCCTCGGAACCGTGTTCGCGCTGGATGTCGGCCCAGCCGAGGTACTGCACGGGGGCACCGAGCGCATCACCGAGAGCGCCGCCGAGAAGGCACCCGGCGCCGCGGTCAACCACGGAATTCCTGTCTCGCGGCACAGGTGAACAGTAGCGTCCCGCGAACTTGGCCCTTACTTGTATCTGAGACTCGGGCTTGCGCACCTTCTGAAGTGACGAGGTCAGCGCACCTGAGGAGGGGCATGCGGAGCAAAACCGGACTCGAGTTCGGCGTGCTCGGTCCACTCCAGGTGCTCGCGGACGGACGGCTCGTCCAACTGGGCCGCCGCGGCATGCGCGGGCTGCTCGCCATGCTGGTCGTCGAGGCGAACCGACCCGTCTCGATCGACCAGATCGTCGACGCGCTGTGGACGGACACGCCTCCGGCCACGGCGCGGACGATCGTGCACGGGTACGTCTCGCGGCTGCGCAAGGTGCTCGAGGAGTCCGATCCCGCGGGCTCCGCGACCATCCGCACCACGCCGACGGGCTACCAGCTGACGGTGGATCCCTGGCGCCTCGACCTGCACCGCGCCAAGCAGCTCGTGGCGTCTTCTCGCGGCAAGCCCGCCGCCATCAGGGCGGGCTTGCTGCGCGAGGCACTGGGGCTCTGGCGCGGTCCGGTGCTCGCGGACGTGCCGGGCGACCCGATGACGTCCGACCTGGAGGAGCTGCGGCTGTCGGCGCTGGAGGAGCGCATCGACGCCGAGCTCGAGCTCGGCCGCCACCTGGAGCTGGTCGGCGAGCTGCGCGGGCTGTGCACCGAGTACCCGTTCCGGGAACGCCTGGTCGCCCACAGCATGCGGGCGCTCTACCGGTCCGGCCAGCGCGCCGACGCCCTCGAGGCCTACCAGCGCTTCCAGCGCCGTGCGGTGGACGAACTGGGCATCGACCCCGGTCCGCAGCTACGGGCGTTGCACGAGCAGGTGCTGCGCGACGACCCGTCGTTGAGCGTGATCGGCCCGGTCGAGTCCCGTCCCGTGGCGCCGCGGGCCGGGATCGTGGCGCCCGCGTTGCTGCCCGCGTCGGCGTCCCGGCTGTTCGGCCGCGACGACGACAGGGCGTGGCTCGACACCGTGGTGGCGACCAGGAACCTGCTGGCGACGGCGGTGGCCGTGCTGACCGGCGCCCCCGGTGTCGGCAAGAGCGCCCTCGCGATCACGTGGGGGCACGAGAACTCCGAGCTGTTCCCGCACGGCGTGCTGTTCGCCTCGCTGGGCGACACCGAACCGGGCGAGGTGCTGACCCGGTTCCTGGTGGCGATGGGCGTGCCGGCGGACGGCGTGCCGGTCGGCGTGGAGGACCGCGTCGGGCTGTACCGCTCACTGCTCAACCGCCGCCGCGTGCTGGTCGTGCTGGACGACGCGACGGCGTTCGACCAGGTCCAGCCGTTGCTGCCGCCGGGCTCGGGCTCGGTGGTCCTGGTGACGTCGCGGTCGCAGCTGGAACGGCTGGTCGTCACCAACAGCGCCCGCGTGCGCAAGCTCGGCCCGCTGGACGACTCGTCGTCCCGTGCGCTGGTGGACGACGTGCTGGGCAAGCCGTTGTCCGTGCGGGACCCGGCGGCCTCGCAGAAGCTCGCGGAGCTCTGCGGGGGGTTGCCCCTCGCGCTGCGGGTGGCCGCCGCGAAGCTCGTGATCAGTCCGGAGTGGACGGTCGAGGAGCTGGTGGGGGAGCTGGCCGACGACGGGCAGCGGATGCGCGGCCTCGACCTGCCGGAGGCGGGACTCGGGGTGTCGCGGGCGCTCGACCTGTCGACCCGTGACCTCCCGTCGGAGCTGGGCGAGGTCTTCCAGTCCGTCGGCATGGCGCCCGGCCGGTGGATGTCGTCGCACGCCGTCGCCGCGCTGACCCGCGTCCAGGTCGAGGCGGCCCGGTCCCGGCTGGCGCAGCTCGTCGGGGTGAACCTGCTGGTCGAACCGTGGCCGGACGGCTTCACGATGCACGAGCTGGTGCGCCTGTACGTTCGCGGAGCGGGCCGTCCGGACCTGGACTCGTTGCGGCGCCTGGTGGACTACTACCTCGTGGCGTGCGACCACGTCCGCAGGGCCATCCGGCCGGCGCGCGACGGACTCGACTTCGTGGTGGCGGACAACGGTTCCACCGCGTTGCCCGCGTTCGGCGACCCGGTCGACTGGTTCGACCAGGAGTGGCCCAACATCGTCGCGGTCGTGCACGCGTCCGCCGAAAGGGGCCTGCACGACCAGGTATGGCAGCTGGTCCGGCTGCTGCACCACTACGCGACCGTGCGCGCGCTCACCGGCGAGTGGGTGGCGTTGGTCGGGTTCGGGCTGGCCGCGGCCGAGGTGACGGGGAGCCGCCTCGGCCAGGTCCTCATGCTGGACACGACCTACACGACGAACGCCCGGCTGGGCCGTCCCGTCCTGCTGCCGGACGCACGTCGCGCGCACCGGCTCGCCGTGGAACTGGGTGAGCGCCAGTACCTCGTGCTGACGCTCGCCCAGCTCGCCGACGTCCTGTTCCGGCTGGAGCAGCACGACGAGGCCCTGTTGCACTTCTGGGAGTCCGTGCAGCTCGCGCAGCAGTCCGGCGACGTCGTGGGCGAGGCGCACGGCCTGAACAACGTGGCGCAGGTCGAGCAGGCCCGCGGGCACGTGGAAATCGCGCTGCGGCACCAGGCTCACGCGGTCGAGGTGTACCGGCGCTCCGGTGACAACGTCGCGTTGATCCGCGGTCTCGCGAACCTCGCCGAACTGAACCTGCAGGCGGGCGCCCTGGACCAGGCCGAGATGCTGGCCCGCCAGGTCGTGGACCAGGCCGCCGTCGCCGAGGTGACCTACCTGGAGGGCTTCGGCCGGCACGTGCTGGGCGGGGTGTTGCTCCGTCGGGCGGAATGGGTTGCTGCGGCAGCGGAATTGACGGAGGCGCTGCGCCTGTACGCGCAGGTCAACTCGGCCCGCGCGGTCGCGGTCAGAGCCGCTCTGGACTCGTTGTCGTCCGAGGTTTAGCGGACGTTTAGTCATCTGGTCCCAAAGCATGGGATGTTGGACGAGCAGGCCGCCGAGTGGGGGATTACCGAGGGGGTAAGGCGCCTGCTTCTGGAGGGCCCGACCGGCATTCGGGGGAGAGTGCCGGTCGGGCCTTCCTCTGTTCGGGCACCTCCGGGTGGGCGGCGGAGCCGTTAGCCTGCGGTGCGTGGGAGACATGGCGGAGTGGCCGGGGTCCGGTGGTCCCGCCCACGTGCTCGGTGATCTCGGCGCGGACCCGGAAGCGGTCGCGCTCACGGTGGACGACGGCCCGCACCCGCTCTGGACACCGGAGCTGCTCGACCTGTTGGCGCGCCACGAGATCCGCGCGACGTTCTTCCTGATCGGCAGCGAGGTCCGCGCCCACCCCGAGCTGGCCCGGCGGATCGTCGCCGAAGGGCATTCGGTCGGCAACCACACGATGCACCACCCGCAGTCGTTCGCGGCCCTGCCGGAAACCCTGCTGGAGAAGGAGGTCGTGGACGCGCAGCGATGCATCGAGGACGTGACGGGAGTCGCGGCGACGTGGTTCCGCGCGCCCTACGGCGACTGGTCGCCGTTGGTGCTGCGGCGACTTCACGCGCACGGGCTCCGAGGCGTCGACTGGAGCGTCGACCCGGAGGACTGGAGCGAGCCCGGCGCGGAACACGTGGCGCGGGTGGTCGGCGGGAGCCGGCCGGGGGACATCGTGCTGTGCCACGACGGCGGTGGTGACAGGTCCGGCACGGTGGCGGCCCTGCGCGAGGTCCTGCCCGTGCTGCGAGACCGGGGGACGCGGTTCACGGCGCTGTGAACCGCGCTCTGCTCAGCCGCCGATGCGGCTCTCGTCGCTGCACCGGGCGACGGGCAGCAGGTCCGGTCGCTTGGGCGCCAGGCCGTCCCCCATCGACTCACCGCGCAGCGTGCGGCCGATCCACGGCACCACGTACTCGCGCGCCCACTTCAGGTCCGCCTTGCGCTGCGTGACCCAGTCCGCCTGCTCCAAGGCGGCGGGCCACGGCGCGTCCCAGGAGCGGTCGTCGATCAGTCCGAGCACCTCGGCGGCCTTGAGCGCGACCCGCTGGTGCCCCTCCGGCGAGAGGTGCAGCCGGTCGGCGCTCCACGCGCGCCGGTCGTGCAGCGGGTGCATGGCCCACAGGTCGACCATCCGGCAGTGGTAGCGCTCGGCGATCGACCACAGGTGCGTGTTGTAGATGGCGACCTTGCCGCGGATGCTCCGGAGCAACGGCGTGGAGCGCGTGTCGAACCCGGTGAAGATCACGACGTCGCAGCCGGTGGAGCGGAGTTCGGCCACGGCCACCTCGTAGACCTCGGCCAGCGCGTCCGGGTCGCTGTTGGGCAGCATGATGTCGTTGCCGCCACCGCAGAACGTCACCAGGTCGGGCTTGAGCGAGATCGCGAGCGGCACCTGGTCGTCGATGATCTCCTGCAGCATCTTGCCCCGGACGGCGAGGTTGGCGTACCTGAACTCGGGTGCCTGCTGGGCGATCATGCCCGCTAGGCGGTCCGCCCAGCCCACGTAGGTGTCTTGCGGGCCCGGATCATCCATGCCCTCGGTGAAGCTGTCCCCCAGGGACACGAGACTGTTCCATCGCAGCAGCACAACATCCCCCTTGATCGTGCGAAGTGCCGGTCTGACCACTCGCCGGCGGGCTCCCGTCCGAAGGCGACTGGTTAGCATGTACAACGAACCCGTGGTTACGCCACCGTCGGTTATGGCATCGTAAGTTTGGTCGCAGTGCGTGACGATTCTTTTACCACTCGATCGAGGGAAGCTTGAGCACGTTCCAGCGGATTCGTCTGATTCGCTCGCTAACTTGTGCCGGATGCGTTCTGTTTTGCCGCTTCCGTTCGTTTCGGTCGGTGTCGCGCTTCTCACAGCCGGGGCTCTGACCGCCGTCGCCCTGGGTGGCCCCGCCTCTCCTGGGGCTGGCGGGAGCCTCGAGGTCACACCACCCCCGCACTCCAACCCCGTCGTCAGGCCGGAGACCGTGCCGCCCCGCGAAAGCGTGGTGGGCACGACCGTGACGCCTCCCGCTGCCCAGAACGCGGAAAACCCCCGCGGCGACCTCGGCGCGTGAGGTCACCGCGGGGGTCGCTGGGCCTTTCCGAAGGGGCGCCGCCGCCGGACTTGCCCCCTCGGAAAGGGGTGGGACCACTGCCCGGGACGCCGCCGCCGATCTGCCCCGAGCAGTGGGACTGGGACCGTCTCAGGGGGCGCCGCCGCCGATCCACCCCCTGAGACGGGGTCTGGGGGTCAGCCGCTGACGGCCACGTCCAGGGCGGCCGCCGGCACCTGTTCGCTGTACGCCGAGCGCAGCCTCAGCTCCGCGCCCGGCGAGGCCCCGATGTGGTCGAGGCCGAGGAGCGCCGCGCCCACCACGGGTGGCACGTCGACCAGGCGGACCTGGGCGAGCGGGGCGGCTTCCAGGATCTGCTGCCGGACCGGGCCGACCACCGTGTCACCGGTGTGCGTCAGGACCCCGCCGCCCAGCACCACGTCCACGGGCTCGTCCATCAGGTCGAGCTTGCGCAGGGAGACGGTGGCGAGCACGACGATCTCCTCGACGAGCCGGTCGACCTGGGCGAGCGCCACGGCGTCACCCTGCGCGGCCACCTCGAAGACCAACGGGCACAACGCGTGCGGGTCCAGCTCGATCTCCTCGAAGTGGATCTTCTCCACCACGTTGGAGATCGAGGTCTCGCCGTAGTGCTTCAACAGCGCGGGCAGCAGCAGGGTCGGCTTGCCCCGGCCGTCCTCGGCGCGCACCGCGTGCCAGAGGGCGTCGTTGCCGAGCTGGCCACCGCCACCCCAGTCACCCGAGATCGCGCCCAGGGCGGGAAAGCGGTGCGTACGACCGTCACGGGCCACACCCACGGCGTTGATCCCGGCTCCGCAGACGACCGCCACACCCCCAGCGGCGGCGGTCCCTGCCCTCAGCAACGCGAACGTGTCGTTGCCGACGAACGTCGTCCTCGACCAGCCCCGCTCGGTGATCGCCCGCGTCAGGTCCTCCTCCTCGCGGGGCAGGTCCGCTCCCGCGAGGTAGGCGGACGTGTGCGCGGCGATCGGCTCGTCGGGGGACAGTCCCGCCTGAGCCGCGGCCTCGCGTGCCAGTCCCTCGAACACGTCGAGTCCGCGCTTCATGCCCACGGTCTGCGGAGGGGCACCGGGCCCGCGCACCTGCGCGAGCACCTTGCCGTCCGCGTCGACCAAGAGCACCGCGGTCTTGCTGTTCCCGCCGTCGATGGCGAGCACCCGGTCGGTCATCGTTGTCAATTTCCCTTCACCCACGGCAGCAGATCGCGGTTCTGCGCGATCAGCTCGTCGGCCAGCTGGTCCGCGATGGCGTGCTGCCCGATCAGCGGGTGAGCGAGCAGCGCGTTCGCCACCCGGTCCCGGCCGCCGTGCTTCGCGGCTTCCAGCGCCAGGTACTCGTACGCGGTGACGTGCGAGATCAGGCCGGAGATGGACGGTTCCACCGGGCGGATCGGCAGCGGCCTGCCACCGTTTCCGTCCACAGTGGACGACACTTCGACCACGGCGTCGTCGGGCAGGAAGGGCAGCGAGCCGTTGTTCCGCACGTTCACCACGTGCTTCTCGGCGCCCTCGCCACCGGTCAGCGCGTGCACAAGCTGCACGGCCGCCTCGGAGTAGTACGCGCCGCCGCGCTGCGACAGCTGCTCCGGCTTCGTCACGACCGACGGGTCGCCGTAGATGTCGAGCAGTTCCTTCTCGACCGCGGCCACGACCTCGGCGCGCGGCGGTTCCGTGAGCTGCTTCTTCACGACGGCGTCGTGGTTGTAGAAGTAGTTCAGGTAGTACGACGGCACCATGTTCAGGCGCCGCATCAGCTCGCCGTCGATGCCGATGTGCTCCGCCAGGCCCTCGACGTGGTCCGCGAGGAGCTCCGGCAGGCGGTCGACGCCGTCCACGTACACGCCGCGTTCCCACGTGAGGTGGTTCAGGCCGACGTGCTCCAGCTCCACAGTGGACGGATCCACGCCGAGCAACGCGGAGGTCCAACGTTGGAACGTGATCGCCACGTTGCACAGGCCGATCGCCTTGTGGCCCTCCTGCAGCAGGGCGCGCGTCACGATGCCGACCGGGTTCGTGAAGTTCACGATCCACGTGTCGGGCCCGGCGAGCCGGCGCACCTTGTCCGCGATGTCCAGGACCACCGGCACGGTCCGCAGGGCCTTGGCGAGGCCTCCCGCGCCGGTGGTCTCCTGGCCGACGCACCCGCAGCTCAGCGGGAACGTCTCGTCCGAGGCACGCGCCTTCTGCCCGCCGACCCGCAGTTGCAGCAGGACAGCGGAAGCGCCCTCGATGCCCTCCTCGAGCGACGAGGTGGTGCGCACCTTCGCCGGGTGACCCGCGTGGTCCAGCAGGCGCTGGCTGAACGGGCCGATGAGCGAGAGGCGGTGCTGGTCCGGGTCGACGAGGACGATCTCGTCCACCGCCAGGCTGGTGCGGCGGCCGGCGATGCCGTCGATCAGCTCTGGTGTGTAGGTGGACCCGCCACCGACGACGGTGAGTTTCATCCCTTGACCCCCGTGAACGTGATTCCCTTGACGAACGACTTCTGGGCGAAGACGAAGAGGACGACGGCCGGGATCATCGTCAGGAACGTGACGGCCATCGAGGAGTTCCACTGGACGATGTGCATGCCCTTGAACGTCGCCAGAGCCAGCGACAACGTCCACTGGTCCTTCACTTCACCGGTGTAGAGCAACGGACCGAAGTAGTCGTTCCAGGTGAAGAGGAAGCAGAACAGCGCGGTGGCCGCGATGCCGGGCTTCGCCATCGGCACGATGATCCGCACCAGCGCCTGGAACTCCGAGCAGCCGTCCACCCGCGCCGCGTCCACGTAGGACTGCGGGATGGTGAGCATGAACTGGCGCAGCAGGAAGATGCTGAACGCGTCGAACAGGAAGTACGGCGCGATGAGCGGGACCAGCGTGCCCGTCAGGCCCAGGCCCGACCACGTGTCGTACAGCGGCACGGCCACGACCTGCGGCGGCAGCATCATCGCGCCGATGACGAGGATGAAGGCCACGTTCCGGCCGCGCCACTGCAGCTTGGCCAGGGCGTAGGCGGCGGGGATCGACGAGATCAGCATGCCCAGCGTCGCCAGCAGCGAGTACGTGAGGCTGTTGACCAGGTACTGGAACAGCGGGGCCTTGTCGAAGACCTCGACGAAGTTCTCCCAGTGCCACTCGCGCGGCCACAGGTCCGAGGTGAACGCCTGGTTGTCCGACATCACGGCGGTGAGGAAGACGAACACGACGGGCGTCGCGAACATCAGGCCGAGCGCGAGACCGATCGCGTGCGTCGCGACCCAGTTGAGAACTGCGCTGACGTTGAGCTTCCTGCGCGGCTGCTCCGGTTCCGCCGGGACGTCGACCGGTGGTTTGGCCAGCGTGGCGGTCATGCTCCCGGCCCCCCTTCCTCAGCGGTGGAGTTCTTGCGCATCCGCTGGACCAGGACGATGGTCAAGGCGAACGAGATGATGAACAGGACCGTGGCCATGGCGGCCGCGTAGCCCATGTCGAAGTAGCGGAAGCCTTGCGTGTACAGGTAAACCGGGAACGTCAGCGTGGAGTTGTCCGGGAAACCGAGATATTTGGTCGATCCCGTCGCGTCCGCCGCTCCCGAGCCGGCCGACCCCGCGACGACCGCCTGTGTGAAGAGCTGCAACGCGAGGATCACCGAGTTCACGATGCCGAAGAGCAGCACCGGGGAGATCGTCGGGAGCGTGACGTGCCACCAGCGCCGGATCGGGCCGGCGCCGTCGAGCTCGGCCGCCTCGTACTGCTCCTGCGGCACGTCGAGGATCGCGGCGAGGATGATGATCATCAGGTCGCCGGAGATCCACAGCATGATCGCGGTGATGCCGGTCTTGGCCCACGCCGGGTCCGAGAAGAACAGCGGCGAGTCGACCCCGAACCAGCCGAGCACGGTGTCGAGCGGACCACCGTTGGGGCGCATCACCATGAAGAACACGAGGGTCGCGGCCACCGGCGGTGCCAGTGAGGGCAGGTAGCAGAGCGTGCGGATCAAGCCGACGCCCGACTTCAGACGAGCGATGACCGACGCCACGCCCAGCGCGAACACGGTCCGCGCGATCGTGAGCACCACGACGAACCAGAGCGTGTTCGCGATCGCCTTGCCGAGCAAGGGGTCCTTGAACATGAACGCGTAGTTGTCGAGGCCGTTGAACTCCGGCGGGTTGATCAGGTCGTACTTCGTGAACGAGAGCACGATCGTGGTGACCAGGGGATAACCGAAGAACAGGACGAAGCCGATGATTGCCGGGGCCATGAACCCGAGCACGGCCAATCGGTGGCGGGACCGTGCCCGCCCCCTGCCGGGGGCGGGCTTGGCGCCGAGCGTGGCGGTCATCTTGCGAATCCTCTACTTGCCGCTCTTGGCGATCAGGTCGTCGATGTTCTTGTCGACTTCCTTGAGGCCTGCCGCCAGGTCCGGGACCTTGCCGGACTGGTAGGAGACCGAGAAGTCGGTGACGGCCTTGATGTGCGCGTCACCGATGGGGGTGACCGGGTTGCCCTTGAGCTTGTCGCTCTTGGCCAGGTCGATGAACGTCTTGAACTGCTCGTCCACCTCGAGCTTCGGGCTCTCCATGGCGGCCTTGGTGCTCGGGACGTTCTTGATGGCGTTGGACAGGCCGACGATCGTGTCGGTGTCGAACGTCAGGTGCTTGATCAGCTCCCAGGCGGCGCCGGGGTTCTTGGCGCCCTTGGGGATGCCCATGATCGTGCCCGTGGTGAAGGCGGTGCCGTACTCGGCGTTCTTGCTCGTCGGGAACGGTGCCGTGCCGAACTTGATCTGCGGTGCCTGCGCCTTGAGGAACGCGGTGCGGTACTCACCGTCGACCATGATCGCGATCTTGCCCTGGTGGAACGCGTGGTCGGCCGAGTACTCCTGGCCGAGACCCGCGCGGAACCGCTCGAGGGCGTCGTAGCCGTAGAAGTCGACGAGCTTCTTCTGGAACGTCATCATCTCGGTGAAGCCGGCGGAGGTGGCGAGCGAGGACTTGCCGTCCTTCTCCCACTCCGCGCCGAACGTCGGCGCGAGGATGGTCGGTCGGTTCGCGTAGAAGCCCATCGTGGGCAGGTAACCCGCGACCTCGATGTCACCGTTCGGTGCCTTCTTGGTCGCCTTCACGGCCGCGTCGTACAGCTCGTCCAGGGTCTTCGGCGGTGCCGTGATGCCGGCCTCGGTGAGCTTGTCCTTGTTGTAGTACATGGCGTACACGTCGGTGAGCATGGGCATCGCACAGCGGTTGCCCTTGTACTCGGTGTACTGCTGCACCGCGGGGGTGAGCTGGTTCAGGTCGACCTTGTCGCGGTCGATGTAGGACTTCAGCGGCTGGAACGCCCCGGAGGAGCAGAACTGGCCGATGTTGTCCGTCGTGAACGACAGCGCGACGTCCGGCGTGTTGCCCGACCGGATGCCCGCGGTGATCTTGTCGTCGTCCTGCGAGCCCTCGTGCTTGATCTCGATGTTCGGGAACTTCTGGTTGAACGTCTTGAGGGCCTTCGTGACTTCTTCGTACTCGCGGTCGGAGTAGTTGCTCCAGACCGTGAGGGTGAGTTTCTCGTCCTTGCCAGGAGCAGCTGCGGCGTCGGAATTCGCGCCACCACCCTTGCCCGCCGCACATGCGGTGAGGGTCAGCGCTGCGGCGACACAGAGCAAGGCAGCACGGGTGTGCTTGCGCATGTGCACTCCTTCTCGATCAACGTGGGGACCCGGCGACCACTGGGCCGCGGAATGGAGCCGTGGTGGCTGCCGGGAGGCCGAACACCTGTTCACGTGCCACGGCGAGGGCCGAGTGCAGTGCGCCGCTGCGCACCGGTTTCCCGGTCACCAAGGCCAGCTGGATGGGTGTTCTCGGCACCACCAGTTGCCGCAGTTCCGCGGCAACGAGGTCGTTCAGCGTGGTTCCGCCTGCCTGCGCGATGTCGCCGGACAGGAGGATGAGTTCCGGGTCGAGCACCGCGACGACGCTAGCCACGCCCGTGGCGATGCGCTTGGCGAGATCGGCCATGAACTCACGGCCCGCCGGACCCGCGGCCAACGCCTTGCGCACGGCACCATGACCGTTGCGCGCGGCGAGCCCGTGGGCGCGTGCGAGCTTGCAGATCGCTGTACTGCTGAGCAGCTCACCGAACGTCCCGCCGGAGCGGTCCGTGTCCGTGTCGGCCGCCGCGCGGTCGGGGATCATCAACCCGTCGATCTCACCCGCGCCACCCGAAGCGCCGCGCAGCAGCGATCCGTTGACGACGACGGCGGCACCGACGAGGTCCGCGGGCCAGATGACGACGAAGTCGTTCACCTCGGTGGCCCGTCCGGCGACCATCTCCTCCAGCGCGACGAGGTTGACGTCGTTCTCGACGCTCACCGACGTCGCGAGCCGCTCCCGCAACTGGCCGGGCACGTCGAAACCGCTCCAGCCGGGCAGGTGTGGTGCGTAGGCGAGCTCGCCGTTCGCGGGGTTCACCGCTCCCGGGCAGCCCACCACGGCGTGCAGCAACTGGTCGGAGCTCAGACCTGCCTGACCGCAGGCCTTGCCGACCGCGCTCACGAACGCCTCCAGCACGCCGTGCTTCGCGGGCATCGGCGCCTTGTGCTCGGTGAGCACGGCACCGGAGATGTCCGCGATCGCGATGTCGACCGTCTCGGGGGTGAGATCGACAGCGGCGATGTGCGCAAGCGCCCCGTTGACCGACCACAGCTGAGCCCTCGGTCCGCGGCCACCGCCACGCAGTCCGTTGCGAACCACGGTGTCGGCGTCTTCGAGCCTGGTGAGCAGCTGTGCGGTCGCCGGCTTGGAGAGGCCGATCAGACCTTCCAACTCCGACCTGGTCAGCGGCCCGTTGCGCAGCAGAGCCTCGATGGCTGCGCGGTCGTTGATCTCCCGCAGCAGTCGTGGGCTTCCGGCACGCATTAGGTCCGCTCCTGTCTGTTAACTTTCCAGACGATTTCGAGGAGACGGTAGTGACCTGCTTCACCCGGGTCAATCCCCGATATGGGTCCGTTACCTGAGTTAGGTTCGCCTAAGGCACCCTGGAACCATGACGGACGTGCGCCAGGAGTCACTCGCATCGCTCCTGGGAGGCCGAGGCGGCGCCCTCGACGCCTCCCTGCCTCCGCTCGCGTTCGTCGCAGGCTGGCTGCTCTTCGGCCACTCGATCGGCGCCGGCGCGGTGGTGGCCGTGCTGTGCGGCGTGGCGATCGGCATCTTCCGCTTCGTGCGAGGCGAGAAACCCCGTGCCGTCGTGTTCTCAGTCCTACTCGTGGTGGCCGCAGCGCTCGTGGCTTTGTATACAGGCCGTGTCGAGGACTTCTTCCTGATCCAACTGCTGTCCAATGTGGCCTCCGCACTGGCGTGGGCAGGCTCCATCGCCGTGCGCTGGCCACTGCTCGGCGTGGTGGTGGGCACGCTTCTCGGTCAGAAGACCCGGTGGCGGCGAGATCCTGCCCTTTTGCGCGCCTACTCCATCGCTTCGTGGGCGTGGGTTGGGCAGTACGTGCTGCGTGTCGCCGTGTTCACTCCACTGTGGCTGGACGCGCAGGTGTTCTGGTTGGCGACGTTGCGGGTGGCGATGTCCTGGCCGTTGCAGATCGTCTGCATCCTGGTGTCGGGGTGGATGCTGCGGCGGGCTTTGCCTGCCGACCACCCTGGGTTCCGGCATCCTCAGGTGCCGGAGTCTGCCTCTTAGGTCAGCGCCGCTTCCGCTTCTTGCCGGAGCCGGGCACCGTGCCGGTCTTGGGCGGCAAAGGTGGGGCCTCGGGGAACGCCTCGATGGAGTCCTGGCCCTCCATGAAGTCGAGGAAAGCCTTGAAACAGAACCGGTAGGCGAGGTAGAAGAAGCCCACCGCGACGACTCCGAGGCCTGCGACGATCACTCGCTCCTGCTCGTCCAGCCCGCCGGTGGTGCCCCAGTCCTTCTGCAACTCGGGCGAGCCGGTGACGAGGGACAAGGTCATCATCGTCAGGATGTAGAGCGGCATGAGCAGGAACGCGCCGACGAGCAGCAGGATGTACGGACGGCTGTCGGTCCGAAACTCCCAGTTCGCCGGACGAAGCTCGTGCTTCCTCAACGGACGGTAGGACCACAATGGCCGTTCGCCGACCTCGACTCCGGCCGATCGTGCCTGGACCATCGCGAGTGCCGTCCTGCCGACTTCCTCCGTCACCGGGATCAACAGTTCGCGGGCGGTACCGATGACGTGCAGCGCGGGTCCTGGC
This sequence comes from Lentzea pudingi, assembly GCF_014646255.1. Classification (GTDB taxonomy): domain Bacteria; phylum Actinomycetota; class Actinomycetes; order Mycobacteriales; family Pseudonocardiaceae; genus Lentzea; species Lentzea pudingi. Next base: position 166,806 of record NZ_BMNC01000005.1, on the reverse strand, counting down.
TTGACGTCGAACGTGCGTGGCCTGCCCACGTCACCGCCGGCGTAGACGATCACCTGACAGGTCATCTCCTGCTCGACCTCGATCAGTTCGATCGACCGCATCGCCGTCCACGGCACCGCCACGACGTCCCGCGACCGCTTCCGGAGTGACACCAGGCTGTCCAGCACCAACCGGTCCTCGCGGACGCACAGCCGGACCTTGAGTCCTCGGGTGGGGAACGGAATCTCCAGCTTCGACCGGATCAGCGCGGACGTGACCGGACGGGTCATCGCCAGCACCACCAGCTCGCTCAACGCCCAGGGCACCACGACCAGCCCGACCGTGATCACCCAGCCGACCGGCCGGCCGTGATCACCGGCAATCTGCATGCTGTGGAAGATCCCCGTGAACACTCCGGGGAACGCGGCCCAGCGGCACCAGACCCTCCACATCGGCAGGCGGCGCCAGTGCCACACCAGGCCGACGACGGTGATCACCCAGAACGCCACGGCTCCGGCTGCCAGTTCGCCGAGACTGTTCGGCTGCACCGACTTCCGCGCGGCGAGGGTGTTCTCCCAGGCGTCCAGATGCGTGGCGGAGACCAGGGTGAGGAGGGCGGTGAACGCGAGCAACGCGAGTCCTGCCGTCCGGCGGAGGAGCCGCTCGATCACAGCTCGCCCGCCATTCGCTGCTTCTCCCAGTACTCGCGCCACTCCTGGTTCCGCGCGTTCTGTTTCACCTGCGCGTCGGCCTCTCGGTGGGACTGGTCGCTCCACTCCTGGGCCATGGCGTTGCCGAGGATCTTCGGAGCGAGCGGCAAGGAGACCTCGGGATACTCCTTGCCCCTGAACTTGGGGGTCCACCCGCCGTCGAGCACGTCGTTCGCGTGGTCGAGGCGCCGGTCGCCGATGCCCAGGCTGTCACGGAGGTTGCGGTTGACGTTGTCGCCCAGGTCCGCTTTGACCTTGCTGTAGTCCTTGTCCAGCTGGTCTCCGCGCTTGCCGATCTCCTTCAACTTGTCCACGTCGCCGGCGTCGAGCTTGCCCGCCTGAGCCTTCTTCGCCATGTGGAGGGCTTGTTGCGACTGCTTGACGGCGTCCTGGTTGTACTTCTTGACGGCACCGTCGAGGTTGCGGGTCGTGCCCTTGATCGTGTCGCGCGACCTCTTCGCGTCGTCGGCCACCTTCTCCAGTTGCTTGACGACCTTGCTGATCTTCTTGGCGTTCTTGCCGGCGGTGATCGTGCCCTGGACGACGGTGTCCGCGATGAACGCCGCCTGCGAGGCACCGAAGGTGATCGGGGTCAGGGCACTGGCTGCCGCGAACTTGATGATCGCGTTGGAGACGAAGCTCGCGATAGCGTCGCGGACGGCACCTCTGACGACGCCGACCGCCGAGGCTGCGACCGTCATGGCCGATGCCGCCGAAGTGGCGTGCCCGGCACCACCCGCCACCACGTTGGAGAAGTCCTGCACGGCCTTGCGGTAGCCGTCGACCGCGGCGCCTTGCGACTGGCTCAGCGCGTCGAGAGTGCTCATGTACTTGTCGGCCGTCTCCTGCATGCGCTTGGCGATGTTGCTCCACGTCAGCGCCATCGCGTTCACCGCGTCGGGGTCGCCCGCGAGGAAGTCGAGACCCTCCTTCAGGAACCCGATGTGTTCGATCAGCCAGCCGATGCCTGCGGAGAGCAGGCTGCCCATCGGGTTCGTCACGAAGCCGAGCAGGTCCATGCCGAACGCCGCCGCGTCGCCCGCCATGGCGCCCCAGTCGCCCTTGACGCCGTCGTAGATGAGGTTGGCGGAACTGCTGAAGATGCCCGCCGCGTCCCAGGCCTGTGTGGGGCTGTCGAAGTTCGATGGCCCAGCCATGCTCGCAGGGTCGAACCCCTCGGTGGCGTTGAGAGGGTTCTGCGGTTCCTCACTCACGGCTGTACCTCGTCCAGGCCCTGGCGGAGCTTCTTGAAGGACTCCGCCATCGCCTCGTCGCTCTCGGCGTAGGTCTGGCGCATGTCGGCGAACCGCTCGACCACGTCGTCACCTGCGGCCTTCACCGTGTCGACGTACTCGCGTGCGTCGTTGGTCCACCGCTCCATGACCTGGGCGAAGAACATGCCCACGATGCCCCAGGCCTGCGGGTTGCCGACGTAGTCAGCGCCGGCATCGGCGGCGGAGGGCAGGCCCGCGAGGAGAGCTTTGAGCTCTCGCTCGTGGGCCTCCAGGACCTTGAGGTCCACCTGGAAGCCCGTCATCACCAGCCACCTTCCTTCTTGAAGAGGCTGCGCTGGTCGTAGTCGGTATCGTCGTCCTCGACGGGACGGCGGGCCGGGCGAGGTGCGGGCGGCTGGGACGCGGCCGCGTCCTGCTGTTCCTCGTTCACCACGAACTGGTGCGGTGCTGCGGGTTCCGGTTCGTCCGGGACGTCGATCGGTGGGATCTGGGACTGGACGAACTGCATGGCCTCGCTGTTGTCGCCGATCAGTGGCGCCATGATCGTGGAGATTTGGCCCACGGCCTGGGCTTGGGCGCGTTTCGCCGTCGACATCACGAGTGCGGCCAGGCGGTCTTTGGGCATGTCGTCGGTCTTGGTGCCGAACGACAGGCTGAGCAGCGCTCCCCCTGCACTGACGCTCACCGTCACGGCGCCGTCCGTGCTGGTGGCGGCGCCGGTCAGGTTCGCGATTCGGGACTTGGCCTCTTCGGCCTGTTCGAGGAGTGCGGCGGTGCGCTGTTCGTAGTCCTCGACGAGCTGGTTCGGATCGGTCATGTGGCCCCCCTTGCACGTGCGTGAAAGGGACGCTACCGAGGGTTACTGCGCTGCGCTGGGGAAACGGGGGAGGTGGCGCAGGAACGCTGACCAGGCGTCGGCGGAGAGCGGGAGGTGGGTGGCGGGCGACTTGCTGTCGCGGAGGCCCACGCCGTGGCCGACCTCGACGCAGTTGTTGCTGCTCCCGCTGTAGCTGCTCTTGCGCCAGGCGGTCATTGGAGGCCCTCCAAGATGTTGTCGATCACCGCCCTCGATTCTTCCTCACTCAGGGCTACGGCCGCGAGCGCCGACAGGATGTCCTCGTGGATCTTGATGGTCTCCGGATCGTCGAAGAAGAGGCAGTAGTTGACGCTGTCCGCGTAGACCACCGGTGGGTACTTCGGGAACTTCATCAGGCAGAAGTCACCGCAGGTGCCCGCGTGCACGCCTGCCGACCGGGGAACGATCCGGATGCTGATGTACTTCCGCACCGACATCCTGAGCAGGTGGGCCAGTTGTTCGCGCCACACCTCGATGCTGCCGACCTGGAGTTCGAGCGCCTGTTCGTGCACGAGGAAGACGAACTTCCGGCCGGGTTCGAGGATGTCCGCGCGGGCCGCCCTGGCGGCGGCGACCGCAGGGACGTCCTCGGCGTCGATCACCGGCGAGCTCGCGGTGACGACGTAACCGTATTCGGGCGTCTGCACCAGGCCGGGCACGAGGATCATCGACCAGGTGGTGACCTCATCAGCGTCCTGCTCGTGCTCGATCAGCGTGCGTACCTGGTCCGGTACGACGTCTTTCGGCATCCGCAGCCAGGCGTTGCCCGACTCGCTGAACAACGCCAGCAGGTGTTCTCGTTCCTCGACCGTGGCCTGGCAGTAGCCGAGCAGGAGGATGACGTCCTGCTCGGTCACGCCGCCTTTGCCGAGCGTCATGTCCGAGATCTTGGCTTCCTGCCAGCCGAGCAGTTCGGCGAGCCTGCGGTGGGTGTGGCCGGTCCTCGCGATGATGGCGCGGACGCTGCCACCGAACTCCCGGCCCACCACGCTGGACGATCTTTTGGGCATGAAGGGAAAGCTAGGCCTGGCAGGTCATTCCTCGCCAATGTTTCCGGCCGAATGTGCCTGAAGGTAGGACGCGTGGAGCGGCTCCATGTTTCGGATGATCTTCCCGGTCGGGGTACGGGGAAGCGTGTCCATCACGTGGATGTGTTGGGGGAGCTTGAACTCCGCGAGTCTTTCGGCGCACCACTGCGACAACGCCTGCGCGGTGAGCGTGTCGCTCGGAGTTCCCACGTAGGCTCGGATCTCCGGGCCCACGGCCACCGCCTCGGTGACGTGCGGGTGTCCACGTAGGACTTGTTCGACCTCGGTCAGGTCCACCTTGTTGCCGCGCACCACGACCAGCGAGTCGGCGCGGCCCAGCAGGCGCAGTTCGCCGTCGGTCGTGAACTCACCTCGGTCGCCGGTGCGGAACCAGCCGCCGGAGAAGCGTGCCGGGTCGTTCGCGTACAGGTAGGGCGACCAGGGCAGCGCCACCTCGACCAGGCCGTCCCGCACTCGGGCTGTGATGCCGGGCATCGGCCGACCTACGGACGGGCGCAGGGTGCCTGAGACGGCCATGGTCAGCGCGCCGGTTTCGGTGGTGCCGAAGCATTCGCCCACCGGGAAGCCGTACACGTCGAGGAATCGGGAGGCCACGTCCTGCAGCATGAGCTCGCCGCCGGCGAACGCGCCCCGCACGGTGCTCAGCGCGGAGCGGTCGGGGGAGGAGGCCAGCAGGTCGAAGTGGAACGGGAGGCCGGTGATGAAGTCGACCTTGTGAACACGTGCCTGGTGCAGGACGTCTGACGCCGCAGGGCTTGCGGCGAACACCAGGTGCACGGCTGCCGCGAGGGAGTGCAGCAGGCCGCCGATCAGACCGAAGCTGTGGGCCGGGGAGTTGAGGAGCAGCAGGCGTTCGCCGTGGTGTGGCATACCTGCGGAGGCGGAGAAGCGGGCTACCTCGTCGACCAGCGACTGGGTGGTGCGGCCGATCACCTTCGGGCGGCCGGTCGAGCCGGAGCTGAACTGCACCAGGCGGTGCGGGGTGGCTGCGGGGAGGCCGTCCACAGGAGAAGCCACGAGGCCGTAGCGCTCCTGGAAGCCGGGAGCGACCTCGCCGCTGGGGTGCACGAGGAACTCCGGGCGGGTCAACGAGTGCAGGACGTGGGCCTCGGACGGCGTCAGGCGGTGGTCGATCGAGATGACCTGGGCGCCGAGGCTCCACAACGCGAGCACGGCTTCGAGGTGGCTGAAGCTCGGCGGCACCTGGACGGCGACGGTGCTGCCGTCGCCGATTCCCACTGCGGCGAAACGAAGGGCGTGCGCCGCCACGTCGGCGCGGAGTAGGCCGTGCGTGACTGTGTTGCGGTGGCTGAAGATCGGCACCTCGTCGCCGTGGCGGTGCAGGAGGCCGGTGATGAACGCGCGCATGTCAGGACTCCTTGCAGAACTCGCCGATCGGCAGGCCCACGTGCCGTTGCTCGGACGTGACGTACCCGAGCAACTGGTCGCCGGGGCGGAGCTCCGTCACGTTCAGCACCTTGCCGCCCGGGCCCAGGACGCGGACGTGCCAGTCGTCCTGGACCATCAGGTCGACCACGACGCCTTCCGGCGATCGTGCGGTGATGGTGAGCATCGGGCGGGACTCGAGTTTCGCCCTGCCCACGGTGATCTCGCGGGTGCGTCCCTCGGAGTCCACGGCCAGGACCTTGCTGCCGGAGCGCAGTTCGGACAGGTAGTTGGTGCGGTTCGCCGGGCCCAGCACGTACGAGTGCAGTGCGCCCGCGTTGACCCGGAACGGGCGGGTCGGCATGTATGGCAACGGATGCGTCTCGCTGCAGCAGAGGATGAAGCCCGAGGAGAACGAGCCGACGAGGATGCCTTCGTCCTCGCGGAAGTGCGAGGCGGTGTCGACGCAGACGCGGTCGCCGAGGCCGTTGTGGGTCAGCGACTCGACGGTCAAGGTGGTCAGTTCCAACGGCGGAGAGGCCGCTTCCAGCAGGCGGGCCAGCTGGAACACGTCCGAAGCATCGGAGGGTGCGAGCAACACACCGTCCGAGCCGTGTTCCAGGCACTCCAGGACGATCGCGGCCTCGACGAGGTCGGAGACGACGGTGATCAGCTTGCCCGGTGCGCCGTCCGCGGCCGCGATCACGATCTCGAGGGGGATCTTCGTCGGGTCGGTGAACGCGACGACGGTGTGGTCGAGCCGTTGTGCTGCGGCACAGGCGAGTTTGAGCGTGCGGTCGTCGCTGACCGTCACGAAAGCGGAGCCGGAAGGCAACCGGTCGAGGTCGTCCACCGGCGTGATCACCAGATGGGGGCTGTCGGTCGGCTCGGAGACCAGCAGCACTCGGGTGATCGTCGGGGGCAGGCCGTCCAGCAGTGCGGGATCGTCCGCGACGACTCCGGCGACGCGGCTGTGCACGGCCGCGTCGATCACCGCGGTCCGGTGCTCCTCGGCGACGGTTCTGAGGTCGATCCAGGCGAACTTCACCGGTTCTCCAAAGCTGTCAGTGCATGGATGAGACTTGCGTCGGTGGGCGCGTGGACGATCGACGCCAGTTCCGCCACCAGCGGCATCGGTGCCGGTGAGGTGAAGACCCGTCGTCCCACGGCGAGGCCCGCACAGCCCGCGGCCATCGCGACGCGGGCGTGTCCGGCGAGGCTGTGCGCGGAGGCCGGGCCGCCCGCGACGATCACGGGAATCGGGCAGCTCTCCACCACGTCGGCCGTGTCCTCGGCCGGGTGCGCGAGGTTCGTCTTGACGATGTCCGCGCCCAGGTCCGCCGCGATGTTGACGACGTGCGCGAGGAGAGCGGGGTCGCGAGGGTCGCCGACACGTGGCCCGCGTGCGTAGGCCATCACGACCAACGGGACGTTCCACGAGTCGCACGCCGCCGCGACCCTGCCGAGGTCGGTGAGCTGGCGCGCTTCCGTGTCGGAGCCGATGTTGACGTGCACGCTCACCGCGTCGGCGCCGAGCCGCAACGCCTCGTCGACCTCGCCGACGATCACCTTGGCGTTGGCATCGGCCATGTGCGCGGTGCCGGCGCTGAGGTGCACGATCAACGCGCATCCGCCCAGCACCAACGGGTCGATGGTGCGCACTCGTCCTTTGTGGACGATGACGGCATCGGCGCCGCCCTGCACGACGGCGCGGATGAGCTCGTTCCACCGGTCCCGCGGCACCACCGGTCCGTCCGACACGCTGTGGTCCAACGGCACGAAGAGGTACCTGTCGTCGTGCGGACGGGAAAGGCGTCGCAGCCGCAACGCTTTCCTCATGGCGCTCACACCCCTGCGGTCGTTTGGTGGTCAACAGGAGCCTGGGGCAGCCCGAGCGCGCAGCGGCAGGTGTGAGCTGTCGATAACTGCGGAGTTATCGGCCGGACAGAGCAATCACCCTTGCTACGGCGACAGAGCGTGATCTGGTGACACCCGCGTGGCCGTGTTCGTTGCCAAACAACTGCTTTAGGCTTCCTCGGTGCGAATGGAGCTGAGGCATCTGCACGTGGTGCTGACCGTGGCGCGGGCGGGCAGCATCAGCCGCGCCGCCTCTCAGATGAAGATCGCCCAGGCCGGGCTCACCACCCAGGTGAGGCGGATCGAGGCGAGTCTCGGCGGCCCGTTGTTCCTGCGCAGCACCGAAGGCGTCGAACTGACCGAGCTGGGCCGCCACGTCGTGCTGCGGGCCCAGGACCTGGTCGAACGGTTCGACGACCTGCTCGTCACCTCGCGCAAGCTGGCCGAACGCGGCGACTGCGGCATCCGGCTCGGAGGGGTCGCCGGCTCACCGACGGCGTTGCTGGTCGGGGTGGTCCGCGAGGTGCTGCCGGGCCTGCCGCAGACCACGCACATCGAACGCGGCGGTGACGCCGTGCTGGAACTCGTGCGCACGGGCGACCTCGACCTGGCCCTGGTGGTCGAGTTCCCGCGCCGTCCGTTGCGGTTCCCGAAGACCGTCGGCCTCCGTGGCCTCGTCACGGAACGCATGCTGGTCGGTGTCCCGGCAGGCCACCGGTTGTCCGGGCGCAGCGAGGTGTTGCTGTCCGAGCTCGCCGGAGAGGAGTGGGTCGTGCCGGACGAGAACCACGGCGGACGGCTGAACCTCGAACTCGCCTGCGAGGCCGTCGGGTTCACGCCCCGGTGCGCGCACTTCGGTGTCGACCTGGCCCAGGCGGCGGAACTGGTGCGCTCCACCGGTGCCGTGGCGGGGTTCTTCCCCGGTCACGAACTGCCGGGCGTGCTGCTCAAGCCGATCATCGGCAACCCGCTGCACCGGCGGATCTCGCTGGTGTGGCACGCCGACGCCGCCGAGCACGTGGACGACGTGCACGCCGGCCTGCTGCGCGCCTACCACGAGCGGACGCCGCACTCGGGCCGGCTGCTGGCGTCATGACCTGCTGGGCCTCGGCGCTTCCGGCCCCAGCACGTCGACCGCCGCCAGCCAGGCCGCGCCCGCCGCACCCTCCGTCGCCATGATCACCGGAGCGTTGCACCGCGCGACCAGTTCTTCTTTCAGGTGCGTGCCGACGGGCGTCTTGATCAGGCTGCCGACCAGCACGATCGGTGACGTGTCGGACGGTTCGCGCACGGCGGTGGCCGTGTCGGCGAGCAGGCGGGCGGCGGAGGCCACGATCGCCAGCGCCTCCGGATCGCCGTGGTGGTAGGCGGAACTCACCAGGGGCGCGAACTGGGCGAGCGTGATCGGCGGCTGCGAGTTGACCGCGGTGATCAGCTGGCCGCGGTTGCGCGCACCGGCGGTGGTCAGCACGGCGGTCGCCAGGCCTTCCAGGGGCGCGTCCAGGTCGAGGAGCTTCACCGTGGCGCGGACGGCCTCGCGGCCCAGCCAGAACGCCGAACCGTCGTCACCGATCAGCCAGCCGTAGCCGCCGGACTGGCCGACCATGCGGTGGGCGGTGATGCGGCCCGCGATGGAACCGGTGCCCGCCACCAGGACCGTGCCGTCGGGGGCGGACGTGCCCGTGGCGAACGCGGCCTCGCAGTCGGTGACCACGCGCATCGGGCAGTGCAGCCCCGCGCGTTCCCAGGCTGCTTGGAAGAGCTCCAAGACGGCAGGGTCGGTCATCCGGGAGGCCCCCGCCATGCCCAGGACGCCGGAGCGGACCCTGCGGGAGTCGAGGCCGTCCAACGCTTCCGCCAGCGCCTCGCCGATGTGGGCGGCGGCCACGGCGGGTGGGTGCGAGTTGGGGTTCGCGCCGCCCGCCAGGCCCTGGCCCAGGCGGGCGCCGTCGAGTCCGAGCACCAGTGCCCTGGTGGACGTGCCGCCAGCGTCGAGTCCCACGACCAGATCCATAACGACCGAGTATGCCGAGAGACGCCCAGCTGAGGCACGCCCAACCGGGTGTCACCTCACGACGGCCCGGTCACCCGTCGCGTTGTGGTGGAACAACACCAGCGAACCGGGCGGGACCAGATCACCCGGACGTACCACTGTGGACAGTGAGGGGACGATCAGGCCGTAGTCGAACGTGGCCGCGGGGACGACGTCGACCAGGTCGTCCTCGTCCGCCGGCGCGGTGTAACGGCTCTGCACGCCGACGGTGTAGGTCACCGGACCGGGTGGCAGCACCGACCGCGACACGGGCAGCACCACGACGTCGCTGTCGAACACGTTCGTGTCGGTCGAGCCGTCGAACCCGTTCAACGGCTGCTCGTCCAGGACCTCGTCCGAACCGGCCACCTTCGTCCGCGCGAGCCAGACGTCGGCGGTCACGTCACCGCCGGCGTTGGTCGGCTTCACGGCCGTGGTCACGAACTCCTTGCCACCCACCGAGAACCGCACCTGCGGCTTGGTGTTGCTGCCCATGTTCGCCCAGGTGTCCCAGGTCGCGACGCCGAACGCCAGCAGGTCGGGGGTCGCCGTCGCACCGGCGTACCGCAGGTCGCCGCCGCGGGCCGTGCGGTTCACGGCGCAGTCGTCCTGCACCTCCGGACCGCACGAAGGCAGCCGGCCGGAACGCGCGCCGAGCTGCAGCACGGTCATCCGCGACTGGTAACCGGGCTGGTCGAGGCCACGGCCCGCGACCCTGTCCCCGGACACGCTCAGGCGGGACACCGGCTTCGGCGCCGCGTAGACGGGCACGTGCAGCGAGCGGTCACCCGTGAACGTCACCAGCCCGGACGCCTCCGCCAGGAACTGACGCCCCTCGTCGAGCGAGACCGTGGGGTCGGGCGTCTTGCGCAACGCGGCGAGGTTCGAGATCCGCAGCTGCACGGGCACCGACGCCGATCCACCCGGCGGCAGCACGACATGAGGCTCGGTGATTCGGAAGGACACCCCGGGCACGCTGGTGATCGGCTCGTACCGAGCACGCAGGCGGACGGTCTGCGAGCCCTTGTTGACCAGCTCGAGAGTGCGGCTCATCCGCACCGCACCGCCCACCTCGACCGTGCCGAACGACGCGTCGCCCAGCGCCAGCACGTCCGCCGACAGGGCGGCGAGTCCGTCGACCCGGCCCGCGCCGACCCGCATCGGGGCCTCCCGCACGCCCTTCGAGTCCCTGATCACGCCGGACGCGGTGTTCATCAGCGCGGCCTTGACCTCCGCGACCGTCCACTCCGGATGGACCTCGCGCAGCAGCGCGGCGATGCCGGCGACGTGCGGTGACGCCATCGACGTGCCGCCCATCGACACCCCTGCGGAGGCCGTTCCGGTGGCGGCGGAGAAGATCGTGTCGCCGGGCGCGGCCACCGCGATCGACGAACGCGAGCGCGACGACGAGGGCGTGATGGTGTCCTGGATCGCGGGTTCGACGAACGGCACCGCGACCTTCAACGCCGAGGTCAGGTGCGCGGTCAGCGTGCCGGCCTCCAGCGCCGGACGCAGCGCCGCGGACGCCGCCGCCGTCAGCTGGAACGCGGGGATGTGCGCGTTTCCGGCGATTCCGGCCGCGAACACCGGCAACGTGGTCGGCAGCAGCACCCCGGCGGCCCCGGCGTTCCAGGCGTTGTCCGTGCGGGCACCCGAACCGCAGGCGCGCGTGGCGTCGTTGTCGTCCCACTCCAGCCAGACGATCTTCCCGGCGAGCGCCTCCGGGATCGGCTTGCAGCCGTCCACATCGGACGAAAGCCGCACGACGGGCAACGTCAGGTCGAAGGAGCCCTTGAAGTTCTGGCTGTACTGGCCCGCGTACTGCTTCCCGGCGACCTCGAGCCCGTCCAGCATCGAGAACGAGTCGCGGCTGTTCGCCACGGAGATCGCCTCGGGCGAGTTGCCGGGAGATCCGGACACGTCGTAGAAGTCGCCACCGTTGCCGGCCGCCGCGACCACCACCACACCGTGCTCCACGAGCTTGCGCACGAACAGTGAGTCCGGGTCGTCCGGGGCGCCGAAGTCGCCGCCCAGCGACAGGTTCACGACGTCGAGCTTGTCGGAGAAGTCGCCGTCGCCGTCGGGGTCGAGCGCCCAGTCGAGCGCCCGCGCCGTCAGGTTCGTGCCGCCCTCGCAGCCGAACACCTTCAACGCGTAGAGCGAGGCGCGAGGGGCCGTACCAGGGCCGATCTTCAGTGAGTCGAGGTCGACCGACGAGTAGGAACCGCGGTAGGTCGTGCCGTCGGCGTTGACCCCGTACCCGGCCGCGGTGCCGGCGACGTGCGTGCCGTGGCCCCCGCAGTCCACCGGGTCGGCGTCGGGCTCGGGGATCGACTCGGGCGTGCCGGTGTAGGCGTCGCCCGCGAAGTCGTAGCCGCCGACGACCTTGGCGCTCGGGAACGTGCCGCCGCCGAAGTCCGCGTGCCGGTAGTCGATGCCGGTGTCGATCACACCGATCCGCACGCCGTCACCGAACCTCCCCAGCGACTTCCACACGTCGGACGTCCGGGTGAGCCGGACGGCGTGCGCGTTCGCGAGCTTCTTGGGGACCATCCGGTGGACCGCTTTGACCTCGGGCATGCGCGCCAGGGTGGACAGGCGCGACCGGTCCGCCGCGAGGACGACGCCGGGCACCGCGTTGGTCGTTCGGGCGACTTCCCGGCCGCCGGACCGGGAGACGACCCGGGACGTGTGCTCCGAGGTCTGATCCCGGGCTGAACGGGCCTGCGCCGCCGTGCCCGAATCAACGGCTGCGCCCGAGGTCAGCTCCACGAAAACGGTTACAGTCTCGACCGGGGCCACCGGTGCGAGCAGTGCGCCCGCCAGCAGTGACGCGGCCAGCAAATTCATGATCAACTCCTCCTATTCATCGGACGACTTCAGGCTGAGCCCTAGACGCGGACGGTGTCGCGGGGCTATACATCCGATGTATTTCGTAGGTGTGAGCAGAGGAGGAACGGCCGTGCAGTTCTTGCGTCTGGGGCCGGTCGGTGACGAGCGTCCTGCGGTCAGGACCGGCGACGGGACCACGTACGACCTCCTGCCGATCACGCCGGACATCGACGGAGCTTTCCTCGCGAACGACGGCGTGGCGCGCGTGCGTGCCGCCCTCGAAGCCGGTGAGCTGGAGGTCCTGGACACCGCCGGCCTGCGCGTCGGTTCGCCGCTCGTGCATCCGGGCAAGGTCATCTGCATCGGCCTCAACTACCGCGACCACGCGGAGGAGACCGGCGCGGACATCCCCGGCGAGCCGGTGATGTTCCTCAAGACGCCGGACACGATCGTCGGCCCGTACGACGAGGTGCTCGTCCCGCGCCGGTCCGTGAAGACCGACTGGGAGGTCGAGCTCGGCGTCGTCATCGGGCGCACCGCTCGTTACCTGGAGTCCGAAGAGGACGCTCTGGCGTGCGTCGGCGCGTACGTGCTCTCGCACGACGTCTCCGAGCGCGAGTTCCAGATCGAACGCGGCGGGACGTGGGACAAGGGCAAGAACTGCGAGACGTTCAACCCGCTCGGCCCCTTCCTCGTGCCCGCCGGCGAGATCGCCGACCCGCAGAGCCTGGAAATGCGGCTCTGGGTGAACGGCGAGATCAAGCAGAACTCCTCCACCAAGAACATGATCTTCCCGATCGCGGAGATCGTGCGCTACCTCAGCCAGTTCCTTGTCCTTCGTCCGGGTGACGTCATCAACACGGGTACACCCGCTGGTGTCGCGCTCGGCCAGCCGGAGCCCAAGCCGTACCTGCGGGCCGGCGACGTGGTCGAGCTGGAGATCGAAGGCCTCGGCAAGCAACGCCAGACCCTCGGGCAGGCCTGACCCATGCCCAAGATCACCGCACTGGACGTCCTGGACATCCGGTTCCCGACGTCACGTGAGCTCGACGGCTCCGACGCGATGAACCCGGACCCGGACTACTCGGCCGCCTACGTCGTGCTGCGGACCGACGACGGACCGGAGGGCCACGGGCTCGCGTTCACCATCGGCCGCGGCAACGACGTGCAGGCCGCCGCCATCAAGGCACTGGCGCCGCACGTCGTCGGCAAGGACGTGCCGGAGAACGCGAAAGCGCTGGCGGAGCTGTACTTCGAGCTCATCGGCGACTCGCAGATCCGCTGGCTCGGCCCCGAGAAGGGCGTCGCGCACATGGCGATCGGCGCCGTCGTCAACGCGGCCTGGGACCTCGCCGCCCGACGCGCCGGGCTGCCGGTCTGGAGGTTCCTCGCCCAGATGACGCCCGAGGAGATCGTCAGCCTCGTCGACTTCCGGTACCTGAGCGACGCGTTGACGCCGGACGAGGCGCTGCAGATCCTGCGCGAGGTCGAGCACGGCAAGGCCGAGCGCGCGGACACCATCGCCCGCGACGGCTACCCGGCCTACACGACGTCGCCGGGCTGGCTCGGCTACTCCGACGAGAAGCTCGCCGGACTCGCCCGCCAGGCCCTCGCCGACGGCTTCGACATGATCAAGCTCAAGGTCGGCGGCAGCCTCGACGACGACGTCCGCCGGATGAAGCTCGCCCGCGAGGTCGTCGGCGAGGACACCCGCGTGGCGGTCGACGCGAACCAGCGCTGGGACGTCGACACGGCCGTCCGCTGGATGCGCGAACTGGCGCCGTACGACCCGTACTGGATCGAGGAGCCCACCTCGCCGGACGACGTGCTGGCGCACCGCGCGATCGCCGACGCGCTGGCCCCGATCCGGGTCGCCACCGGCGAGCACGTGCAGAACCGCGTGATCTTCAAGCAGCTCCTGCAGGCAGGCGCCATCGACGTGCTCCAGCTCGACGCCTGCCGGGTCGCGGGCGTGAACGAGAACATCGCGATCCTGTTGCTGGCCAGGAAGTTCGACATCCCGGTGTGCCCGCACGCCGGCGGCGTCGGCCTGTGCGAGCTGGTCAGGCACCTGTCGTTCTTCGACTACGTCGCGGTGTCCGGGGAGGTCGGCGACCGCGTGATCGAGTGGGTCGACCACCTGCACGAGCACTTCCTGGACCCGGCCGTCGTCGAACGCGGTCGTTACCTGGCGCCGACCGAGCCGGGGTTCTCCGCCCAGCTCAGGGAACAGACGCTGACCGACTACGTCTACCCCGGCGGTCCTGTGTGGACGGCACTGGAGGGCGAGGATGACTGACTTCGAAGGACTCGTCGCCGTCGTCACGGGCGGAGCGTCCGGCATCGGCCTCGCGACGGCGAACCTGCTGGCGTCGCGGGGTGCCACGGCCGTCGCGCTCGATCTCAACCCGGACGTCAAGGATCCACTGGCCGGCATTCGCGCGGACGTGTCGGACGACGAGAGCGTCAAGGCCGCCATCGACGAGGTCGTCGAGCGGTTCGGACGGCTCGACGTCGTGGTCAACAACGCGGGCATCGGCGCGCAGGGCGACGTGACGGCCAACGACGACGCCCAGTGGTCGAAGGTGCTCGACGTCAACGTGCTGGGCATGGTCCGCGTCTCGCGGGCCGCGCTGCCGCACCTGCGGAACTCGCCGGCCGCGGCGATCGTCAACACCTGCTCCATCGCTGCCTGGGCCGGGCTCCCGCAGCGTGCTCTCTACTCGGCCAGCAAGGGCGCGGTGTACTCGCTCACGCTCGCCATGGCCGCCGACCACGTCCGCGAGGGCATTCGCGTCAACGCGGTCGCCCCCGGCACGGCGGACACCCCGTGGGTGGGCCGCCTGCTCGACTCGGCACCGGACCCCGCCGCCGAGCGGGCTGCGTTGGAGGCACGCCAGCCGCACGGCCGGCTCGTCTCCGCCGATGAGGTCGCGGGAGCCATCGCCTACCTGGCGAGCCCGCTTTCGGGTTCCACCGCCGGCACGGTCCTCGCCGTCGACGGTGGCATGCACGGCCTGCGCTTGCGTCCCCAGCAGTCATGAAAGGCAAGACAACGATGAAGCGTCGCAACCTCACCGCCGCGGTGTGCCTCGCGCTCGCCGGTGCACTGGCACTGTCCGCCTGTGGTGGCGGGACAACGGGTGCCGGAGCCGGTGGCGTCGGTCCGATCGGTGCCGACCACCCGCGCGCCGACACCGACTTCTGGAACTCCTACATCAAGTACTTCCCGGACAAGGCCAAGGACCTCGGCATCAACCTGCTGAACCCCACCAACTCGCAGAACAAGGTGGAGAACCTGGTCGCCAACGCGCAGTCGCTGCAGTCGCTGGGGGCCAAGGCGATCATCATGGCGCCGCAGGACACCGGCGCCATCGCGTCCACTTTGGACCGCCTGGAGAAGGCGAACATCCCCGTCGTCACCGTCGACACCCGTCCCGACAAGGGCAAGACCTACATGGTCGTGCGCGCGGACAACAAGGCGTACGGCGAGAAGGCCTGCAAGTTCCTCGGCGACAAGCTGGGTGGCAAGGGCAAGGTCGTCGAGTTCCAGGGCGCGCTGGCGTCGGTCAACGGCCGTGACCGCTCCGAGGCGTTCGCCGCCTGCATGAAGAAGGACTACCCCGGCATCACGGTGTTCGAGGAGCCGACCGACTGGGAGGGCCCGAAGGCGTCCGCGGCCCTGCAGACCAGGCTGAACCAGCACCCTGACATCAACGGCATCTACATGCAGGCCGGTGGCGCGTTCCTCACGCCGACGCTGCAGGTGTTGCGGCAGAAGAACCTGATCGTCCCGCCGACCGACCCGAAGCACATCTTCATCGTCTCCAACGACGGCATCCCGCAGGAGCTGGAGGCGATCCGCAAGGGCGAGATCGACGCGACCGTCTCGCAGCCGGCCGACCTGTACGCGCAGTGGGCGCTCTTCTACGCGAAGGCCGCCGTCGAGGGCAAGACGTTCCAGCCCGGCAAGACCGACCACGACTCCACCATCGTCGACACCGGCGGCGGCCGCCTGGAGGACCAGCTCCCGGCCCCGCTGATCACCAAGGAGAACGTCGACGACAAGGCGTTCTGGGGAAACCAGATCTGATGAACGAATTCGCGGCTGTCGCGCGTGGCGTGACGAAGAGGTTCGGGCGGACGCTCGCGTTGGACGACGTGGGCATCGAGATCCGTGCCGGTGAGTCGCACGCGCTCGTCGGTCGCAACGGCGCGGGCAAGTCGACGCTGGTCTCCGTCCTCACCGGCATGCAGGCGCCGGACGCGGGCGAGGTCACGTTCTTCGGCGAACCCGCGCCGCCCGTCGCGGACAGCGCGGCCTGGCGCCGGCACGTCGCCTGCGTGTACCAGAAGTCGACGGTCGTGCCGGAGCTCTCCGTCGCCGAGAACCTGTTCATCAACCGGCAGGACCTCGGCGGCGGGCTGATCAGCTGGAAGAAGCTGCGTTCGGAGGCTTCTTCCTTGCTGGAGACCTACGACGTCGCGGTGCGGCCGGACGCGCTGGTGTCCACGCTGACCGTGGAACAGCGGCAACTGGTCGAGATCGCGCGGGCGTTGTCGATCGGCTCGCGGTTCGTGATCCTCGACGAACCGACCGCGCAGCTCGACGGCCCGGCGATCGAGCGGCTGTTCGACCGGATGAGGTCGTTGCAGGACAGGGGAGTGACGTTCCTCTTCATCTCCCACCACCTGCAGGAGGTCTACGAGGTCTGCCAGACGGTGACGGTCTACCGCGACGCGCGGCACATCGTCACCGCCGCGGTGGCCGAGATGTCGAAGCCCGACCTGATCGAGGCGATGACCGGTGAGGCCGGTGGGCTCAACGTGCCCAGCGGCGACGGCCGGCCCTCCTCGGCCGAAGAGGTGCTGACGGTCGCTTCGTTGAGCGGCGACCACTTCTCGGACATCTCGCTGTCGGCGACCCGCGGCGAGGTCATCGGGCTCGCGGGCAGTGCGTCTTCGGGCAAGCACGAATTCGCCGAGACCGTGTACGGGCTGCGCAAGCCGTCTCTCGGCACGATCTCGGTGAACGGTGCCGCGGTGCGCGGCGGTGACGTTCCGGCTGCTCTTCGAGCCGGAATCGGCTGTGTGCCGCGGGATCGGCACCACCAGGGGCTCGTGCTGGACCTCTCGATCGCGGAGAACGCGACGATGAGCACGGCCGGTGCGTTCGTGTGGCCGTCGGCTCAGCGGGCGGCGGGCGGCACGGCGATCGCGTCCTACGACGTCAAGGCCGCCGGGCCGGACCAGCCGGTGTCCGACCTGTCCGGCGGCAACCAGCAGAAGGTCGTGATGGCCCGTGCGCTGGCAGGTGACCCGTCCGTGCTGGTGCTGATCAACCCGACCGCGGGTGTCGACGTGAAGTCGAAGGAGTCGCTGCTCGGGGTCGTCGACGCGCAGGCGCGGCGGGGTAAGGCGGCGATCGTCGTCTCGGACGAGCTGGACGACCTGCGGGTCTGCGACCGCGTGCTGGTGCTGTTCCACGGCCAGGTCGTGAAGGAGTTCAGCCGCGGCTGGCGCGATCAGGAACTGATTTCGGCGATCGAGGGAATGAGCACGGAATGACCAAGGCCATGACTCCGCCGGTCGCGGCGACCGCGCCCTCGGAGAAGCAGAAGTTCCGGCTGGCGCGCTACCAGGACCTCGCGCTGGTCCCGGTGATCATCCTGCTGCTGGTCGTCGGGGCGGTCCTCTCGCCGATCTTCCTGACGCCGAACAACCTGATCGCCGTGCTGACCCAGCAGAGCGAGCTGTCGTTGCTGGTGCTGGGCCAGGCGATGATCCTGATCGTCGGCAAGATGGACCTGTCCCTGGAATCCACGGTCGGTCTCGCGCCCGCGCTGGCCGTCGCGTTGATCATCCCGTCGTCGGCCGGCGGGCTGGACGTCGGTCTGGCCGCGTGGCTCGCGCTGCCGTTGTGCGTCCTGATCGGCGTCGCGATCGGTGGCCTGAACGGGTTCCTGATCCTCAAGGTCGGGCTGTCCGGGTTCATGGTGACGCTGGGCATGCTGACGATGCTGCGCGGTCTGCAGCTCGCGATCACCGAGGGCAAGTCGCTGATCGACGTGCCGGAGTCGTTCCTGTACCTGGGTTCCACGACGTGGCTCGGGCTGCCGGCGGCGGTGTGGATCTGCATCGTCTGTTACGCCGTGGGCATCTTCGTGCTGAAGTACCTGCGCGCCGGACGTTCGCTGTACGCGATCGGCGGCAACTCGGAGGCCGCGCGGGCCGCCGGCATCCGGGTCGACCGGGTGGTGTGGATCGTGCTGATCATCGGTTCGGTGCTGGCCGTGATCGCGGGCATCCTGATGACCGGACGGCTCGGCTCGGTGGCGGCCACGCAGGGCGAGGGCATGATCTTCCAGGTCTTCGCGGCCGCGGTGATCGGTGGCATCTCGTTGAACGGCGGCAAGGGCACGCTGTTCGGTGCGCTGTCCGGCGTGCTGATGCTGGGGCTCGTGGAGCAGATCCTGCGGTTGCAGGGCGTGTCCGGCTTCTACATCAAGGCGTCGTACGGTGCGGTGATCATCCTCGCGCTGATCGTGACGCGGTTCGCCACCGGGCAGAAGCAGGAGTGAGCGTTGGAGACCGTTGCGCTGCACACCCGGCTTCGCGAGGGACGCGAGGCCGACTACGACCGCATCCACGCGACGATTCCCCAGGAGCTGGACGCGGCGTTGCGCGAGGCCGGGGTGTGGTCGTGGCGGATCTGGCGTTCTGGGCGCGAGCTCTTCCACCTCGTCGAGGTGGATGACTACCGCGCGATGCGCGCGCATCTGGCCGCGCACCCCGCCAACGTTCCGTGGCAGGCTCAGATGGCGGAACTGCTGGAGGTCGAGGACGACTACTCCGGTGCCGAACCCGATGTGCGACTCGTGTGGGAGCTGCCGTGAAGGTCGCTGTGTCTCGTCTTGGCTTCGGTGGTGCGCCGATCGGCAACCTGTACCGGGAGGTGTCCGACGAGGAGGCCCTGGGTGCGGTCGAGGCGGCGTGGCAGGCGGGCGTCCGCTACTTCGACACCGCGCCGCACTACGGGCTCGGGCTGTCGGAACGCCGGGTGGGGCTGGGCTTGGCCGGACGGCCTCGCGACGAGTACGTGATCTCCACGAAGGTCGGGCGGGTGCTGGAACCGTTCGACGGCGAAGGGCTTCTTGACGACGAGGGTTTCGCGGTGCCTCGTTCGTTCCGCCGTGTCCGGGACTACTCGGCCGACGGCGTGAAGCGGTCGCTTGAGTCCTCTTTGGAGCGTCTCGGGACCGACCGGGTCGAGATCGTCTACATCCACGACCCCGACGACTACTGGGACGTGGCGTTCTCCGAGGCCTATCCGGCGCTGGAGTCGTTGCGGTCGCAGGGCGTCGTGGACGCGATCGGTGTCGGCATGAACCAGTGGGAGATGCCGGAGCGGTTCGTCCGCGAGACCGACGTCGACGTGGTGATGCTGGCCGGGCGGTACACGTTGCTGGAGCAACCTTCGCTGCCCTCGTTCTTGCCTTTGTGCCTTGAGCGCGGTGTTTCCGTTGTGGCGTGCGGGGTGTTCAACTCAGGGCTGCTGTCGAAGCCAGTGGTCGCCGCCGACTCGAAGTACGACTACGAGGAGGCGCCCACCGCCCTGGTGGCGCGGGCTCGCGCGATCGCCGAGGTGTGCACGCGGCACGGGGCGACGTTGCCGGAGGCGGCGATCCAGTTCGCTCTCGGGCATCCGGCGGTGGTGTCGGTCGTGATCGGGGCGCGCAACGCCGCGCAGATGACCTCGAACGCCGCCTCCTTCTCGGCGTCGATCCCCGCCGGGCTGTGGGAGGAGCTGAAGTCGTTGGGACTGCTGGGTGAGGAGGTTCCGACGCCGTGATCGTCGACGCTCACCACCACCTGTGGGACCTGTCGGTGCGGGACCAGGACTGGATCACCGATCCACCGATGGGCGTGATCCGGCGGTCGTTCCTGGAACCCGACTTCGTCGCCGTGGCTTCGGAGGTGTCCGCATCCGTGCTGGTGCAGACGGTGTGCGTACCGGAGGAGACGCCGGAGTTCCTGGCCGTCGCGGCCTCTTCGGACGTCGTCGGTGCCGTGGTGGGCTGGGTCGACCTGACGTCTGCGGGTGTCGGTGACGCGTTGACCGCGTTGGTGGACTCGCCCGACGGCTCGTGGCTGCGCGGGATCCGCCACCAGGTGCAGGGTGAGCCCGACCCGGAGTGGTTGTGCCGCAAGGACGTGTGGAACGGGCTGGCGGCGGTCGGGGCGCACGGGCTGGTCTACGAGCTGCTGACGTTGCCGCACCAGATGCCGGCCGCGCGCCGGACCGTGGCGGCGTTGCCGCAGGTGGGGTTCGTGGTGGACCACTGCTCGAAGCCCGCGATCGGAACGGATCCGGGGGAGTGGGCCGCGTCGATCCGCTCGCTGGCCGCCCACGAGAACGTGACGTGCAAGCTGTCCGGACTGGTCACCGAGGCGGACTGGGAGTCGTGGAGCGTTGCTGACCTGCGCCCGTACTTCGAGGTCGTGCTGGACGCGTTCGGGCCCGGGCGGCTGATGTTCGGCTCGGACTGGCCCGTGTGCCTGCTGGCGGCCACCTACGACGAGTGGCTGGACGCTGCTCGGGAACTGGTCTCCGAGCTGTCACCCGACGAGCAGGCCGCGATCTTCTCGGGCACTGCTCGCCGGGTCTACGGGCTCTAGAACAGCGCCTTCAGCTCGTTGATCAGCTCCGGGGTCGCGCCGGCGAGTGGTTCGCGGACCGGTCCGGAGGGCAGGCCGAGCAGGTTCAGAGCGGCCTTGACGGCGACCGCGCCGGGCTCGCGGGTCATGATCGCGGTGATCACCGGCAACAGCGCCTGGTGGCGGCGCAGGGCTTCCTTGTTGTCGCCTTCGTCGTAGGCGTCGAGCATCGCCTTGATCTCGTTGCCGACGACGTGACCGACGGTGCTGACCGTGCCGACGCCACCGATCGAGTACAGCGGCAGGATCAGCTCGTCGTTGCCGGAGTAGTAGTCGAGGCCGGTCTCGGCGATCACGCGGGCGGTCGCGAGCAGGTCGACCTTGCAGTCCTTCACGCCGACGATCCGCGGGTGCTCCGACAGCTTCAGCAGCGTCTCGGTGTCGATCGCGGTGCCCGTGCGGCCGGGGATGTCGTAGAGCAGCGCCGGGAGGCCGGTCGCGTTCGCCACCTGCCGGAAGTGGTTCTCGACGCCTTCCTGCGTGGGCTTGCTGTAGTACGGCGTGACGACGAGCAGGCCGTCCGCGCCGCTGGTCTCCGCCTGGTGGGCCAGCTCGATGGTGTGCCGCGTGGAGTTGGTGCCGACGCCCGCGAGGATCTGCGTGCGGTCGCCGACGGCCTCCTGCACGGCCCTGATGATCTGCGTCTTCTCGGCGTCGGTGGTCGTGGGCGCCTCGCCGGTCGTGCCGTTGACGACCAGCCCGTCCGCGCCACCCTTGTCGACGAGGTGCGCCGCCAGCTCCTGCGCACCCTTGAGGTCCAGGTCACCGTCGGGGGTGAACGGGGTGACCATCGCTACCAGCACTCGTCCGAACATGACTCCAGCGTGGCTCTAGTCTTCGCAAAGTTCCAGTTAGAAGTTCTGCTCGGAACGTTAAGCTGAGCTTTGTGTTGGATGTGCGGCGTCTGAGATTGCTCCACGCTCTGTCGGTCCACGGCACGGTCACGGCCGCCGCGGAGGCCCTGCACGTGACCTCCCCGGCCGTCTCCCAGCAGCTCGCCGCCCTGGAACGCGAGGCCGGGGTAGCCCTGGTCGAACGGAACGGGCGACGGCTCGCGTTGACGCGCGCCGGGCACGTGCTGGCGGCCCACACGCAGCTGGTGCTGGACCAGCTGGCCGCGGCGGAAGCCGACCTGGCCTCGCTGCGGACCTCGGTGTCGGGCGTGGTGCGGGTGGGGGCCTTCGTGTCTTTTGCCGCCCTGCTGCCACGCGTGATCCAGGTGTTGCGGCAGGCGCACGGGTCCGATGTGGACCTGTTCGTGCACGAGATGGAGCCGGAAGCCTCGCTGCCTGCCTTGCGGCGCGGGGACATCGACATCGCCGTGATCCACTCGTACAACATCATGCCCCGGTCGCTGCCCGAGTCCTGCGAGTCGTTCGAGCTGTTCGTGGAACCCGTGAACGTGGCGCTGCCGCTCTCGGACCCGTTGGTGCAGCAGGACTCCGTGGACCTGGCGGTGCTGGCCGACCGGCCGTGGATCATGCCGCGCACCGACGCCTCGTGCCACGAGCTGACCCAGCGCGCGTGTGGTGCTGCCGGGTTCGTGCCGCGGGCGCAGGCGTACTGCGACGACTTCGGGGTGATGTGCGGGCTGGTCGAGGCCGGGCTCGGGGTGGCGTTGGTGCCGTCCGTGGCGCGGCGGCCCGGGGTGGCGTTGCGGCCGTTGACGCAGCAGGTGTTCCGGACCGTGTCGGCGGTGGTGCGGAACCGGGCCGATGGGCAGCCTGCGGTGCGGGTGGTGCTGGAGCAGCTACGCCAGGTCTGACAGCCACTGCTCCACGCCGGCCACGTGCACCGTGGACCAGCTGCGCGCGAGCTCCGGCTGATGGGCGGCCAGCGCGTCCACGATCGCCCGGTGTTCAGCCACGGTCCGATCGACGGCGTTCGACTGCGTGATGCCGCGCCAGATCCGCACCCGGACGGTGGGACCGGCCAGGGTGTCCAGCAACTGGGCCAGGTAGGCGTTGCCCGAGCACTGGGCGATGGCGCGGTGGAACTCGAGGTCGTGCTCGACCAGTTCCTCCACGGACTTGGCGCCCTCGGCGGCGTCGCACAGCGCGCGGAGCTTGACGATCTCGTCCGGATCGACCCTTTGGGCAGCCATGGCGGCTGCCGCCGGTTCGAGGATGCGGCGGACCTGGAGGACTTCCAGCACCGAATCTTCGCCCCGGTGCAGGTCGAGCACGAACGAGAGTGCGCCGAGGAGGTCGTCGGCCCTGAGCGACGAGACGTACGTGCCGTCGCCCTGGCGGACGTCCAGCACTCGGACGAGTGACAGTGCCTTCACCGCTTCGCGCAGCGAGTTGCGTGACAGACCAAGACGTTCTGCCAGGTCAGCCTCACGCGGGAGGCGATCGCCGGGCTTGAGCTCGCCCGAAACGATCATCTCTTTGACGCGCAGAATCGCATCGTCGGTGACTGCCACGGCACCCTCAACTCGTCGTAGACCTCGGATGTCTGGGCACAGTATGCGCCACGGATGGTCATCTTCGTGGCACCCCGGTCGTTTCGGACCTCATTCACCAAGTGATTTGTGAGATGGTTATCTAGTAACGACGCGTGACGTGAACCCCTGTTGTGGCCATAATGGTCTGGACCATTCAAGGAGGGATCTTGGACGCCGTTGTCGCAGCACCGCGCGCATTGCTCGGTCGCACGATCGTCGGTCCTGCCTCGGTGCGGATCAGGGACGGCCGCATCGTCGAGGTGACCACCGGTGAAGCACCACCCGGCGCGGAGGTCCTGTCCGACGGCCTGCTGACACCGGGCCTGGTCGACGTGCAGGTGAACGGCGCCGTGGGCGTCGACTTCGCCGAGGTGGACGCCGCCGGAATGCGTTCCGTGGCCGAAGCACTCCCGTCCACCGGTGTGACCCGGTTCTTGCCCACGTTGATCACCGCACCTGTCGACGTGGTGCTGAGGCAGGCCAGGGCAGTGCTCGCCGCTGCCGCCGCCCTGCCGGACGGGGTGGGTGCCCGGCCGTTGGGCGTACATCTCGAAGGCCCCTTCCTGTCGCCCAAACGGGCTGGGGTGCACGACCCGTCGTTCATGGTCGAGCCTGGTCCCGACCAGATCTCGGCGCTCCTCGACGACGAGCTGATCCGCCGCGCCCTGCGGATGGTGACGATGGCTCCCGAACAGCCCGGTGGTCTGGAGGCGGTCCGCCGTCTCGTCGAGGCCGGCGTGCTCGTCGCGGTGGGTCATTCCGATGCCACGGGTGAGCAGACCCGCGCCGCCGCCGATGCGGGTGCCCGCATGGTGACGCACCTGTTCAACGCCCAAAGGCCGTTGGGACACCGGGAACCCGGTGTGCCCGGCGTGGCTCTGGTCGACGAGCGCTTCACCCTCGGGCTGATCGCGGACCTCGCTCACGTGGGTCCTGACGTGTGCCGTCTCGTGTTCAACGCCGCAGGGGCGCGAGTCGCACTGGTCACCGATGCCGTTGCCGCCGCGGGGATGCCGCCCGGCCGCTACCACCTCGGTGGTGCGGACGTGCTGCTCACCGAGGACGGCGTGCCGCGGTCTCCGGAGGGCACGATCGCGGGTTCGGCGCTCACGCTCGACCGCGCCGTGCGCAACATCGTGTCCGTGGGTGTGCCCGTGGCGGACGCTCTCGCCTCGGCGACCATCGTGCCCGCCGAGGTCATCGGCGAGTCCGGTCTCGGTCGTCTCGCACCGGGTGCCGTCGCGGATCTGGTGTGGTGGGACGACGACCTGCGGCCCAGGAAGGTCTGGGTCGACGGTCAGGTCGTGTTCGACGCGGAGGTGCCGGTGCCGGTGCCGGCCGTGCCCGTCGCGGCCGGATACGCCACCGCGGGTCAGTAGTACGAACGACGAAGGGCGCCTCCTCCACCGCGCGTGGGGAGGCGCCCTTCGTCGTCGAGGAAGTCTTCGGCTGAGCAACGAAAAGAGCCCCGCCCGGGGGGACCGGGCGGGGCTCTCCGACTCGTGCGGATCAGCGCGTGCGCGTGACCTTGTTCAGGCCGCGCGGGCTGTCCGGGTCGCCGCCGCGGGCGAGCGCCAGGCCGTGCGCCAGGCGTTGCACGGGCAGGATCTCCAGCACCGGCGCCACTTCCTCAGCCGTCTCCGGGATCCCGATCGACAACGTCGCCCCGACCTTCTCCGAGGCCGAGCCGACGGCCACCACGTCCGCACCGCGCTGGTGCACCACGTCGAGGGCGTCGCGGATCGAGTCGCCGCCCTTGCCCAGCGAGGTGATGGCCAGGACCGCCGTCTCGCCGTCCACCGCGGCGACCGGGCCGTGCAGGAGGTCCGCGCCGCTGTACGCGCGGGCCGCCAGGTACGAGGTCTCGGCCAGCTTCAGCGACGCTTCCAGTGCGGTGGCGTAGGAGTAGCCGCGGCCCGTGGTGAGGACCCGGTCCACGAAGCGGTACCGGCGGACCGCCTCGTCCACGGTCGGGGCCGACTGGTCGAGGGTCACCTGGGCCAGCTCGCCCAGTGACGCCGCGGCCTCGCCGTTGCCGCCGCGGACGGCGTCGATCAGCAGGTAGAGCGCCAGCAACGTCGCCGAGTAGGTCTTGGTGGCGGCCACCGCGTGCTCCACGCCCGCCGAGACGTCCACCGAGAGCTCGGCGGCCGCGTTCAGGGGCGAGGAGGCGGTGTTGGTGACGGCCACCGTCAGGGCGCCGCGCCTGCGGTAGGAGGCGGTGACCTCCAGCAGGTCGGGGGAGCCGCCCGACTGGGACACCGTGACCAGCAGGACGTCGCGGAGGTCCGGCTCGGCGCCGTACAGCGTCGTGGTCGACGCCGAGACCAGGCCCGCGGGGAGCTGGAGCAGGATCTCCGTCAGGTACTTGGCGTAGATCGCGGCGTGGTCGCTCGAACCGCGGGCCGCGAAGAGGACGAAGCGCGGGGCCCGTTCCCGGATGACGGCCGCCACCTCGGCGATCGTGGACCGCGAGTCGTAGAGGTCGGCGAAGATCGACGGCTGTGCGGCGATCTCCGCGGCCATGTGCCGGCCTGGCTGGGGCGTGGTCATGTCGTGCCTTTCAGGATCAGCTCGGCCGCGGCTCGGAGGCTCACCCGAGAACCGCCGTGGGTGTCGATGCGGGCGACGCTGCCCAGGTCTGGACCAGGCACGCCGGTTTCGACGTGCACGACGTCCTTGCCCAGATTAGTTAAGTTTGTTACCAGTTGTCGAGCGGCAGTGTGGCGGTGGGCGTCCCGGGTCACGACCACGATCGTGCGGTCACCCGCGGTTTTCGCAACCTCTTCCGCGGGGATGTCGCGAGCCGCGACCACTTCCGTGCCCGGAAGCACCTCGCTGAGGTACGGGCCGAGGCCCCACGGGACGTCGCCGACCGCGATCGACGGGTCCACCACCAGGTCGACGACGACCGGGTCCGGACCGACACTAACCCGGCCACGCACCTCGATCGCGCGTCGAGCGGCTGTGAGACCGATCTCGGCGTCGTGGGCGTCCACGGAGGTGGGCGGAAGGCCCAGGGCCAGGGAGCGCGCGGCTGCCTGGGTCAGGCGTTCCTCGGACAGGTCGCCGGCCTTCACGGCCGCGACGATCGAGTCGATCAGCCATTGGATGTCCTCGTCGTCGAGGGACATGCCGCCCAGGCACAACGAGTCGACGCCCGCGGCCAGCGCGCGGACGGCGCCAACGGCCAGGTCTCCGCCGACGGCCTTCATGTCCAGGCCGTCGGTGATCACCGCGCCGGTGAAGCCCAGCTCGGTGCGCAGCAGGTCGATCGCGTGCTTGTTCAGCGTCACCGGCGCCGGACCCCACTCGGGGATCACGAGGTGGCCGGTCATGATCGAGCGGACGCCCGCGTGCACGGCCGCCTGGAACGGGACGAGCTCCACGGCCCGGAGCTGTTCCTCGGTGCGGGGAAGCACCGGGAGCTGCTCGTGGGAGTCCTCAGTGGACGCTCCGTGGCCGGGGAAGTGCTTGGCGCAGGCGGCGACGCCCACGGCCTGCAGTCCCTCGACCCACGCGGCGACGTGCCGCGCGGCGAGCACCGGGTCCGAGCCGAACGCGCGGACGCCGATGATCGGGTCGTCGAGTGTCAGCACGAGGTCCGCGGAGGGCGCGAGGTTCAGCGAGATCCCGCACTTCGCCAGCCGCGCGCCGATGGACGCGGCCACCGAGCGCGTGAGGTCGAGGTCGTCCACCGCGCCCAGGGCGTGGTTGCCCGGCACCTCGGAGCCGCGGCCCGCGTCGAGACGCGTGACGTCGCCGCCCTCCTCGTCGATGCCGATCACCACGTCCGGGCGCACCGAACGCAACTCGGTGCACAGCTTGGTCACCTGGGCGTCGTCGACGACGTTGCGCCCGAAGAGCACCACGCCGCCGAGGCCGTCAGCGACCCGCCGCAGCAACCAGTCGGGGGCGGTCGTTCCGGTGAAGCCGGGAAGCAGAACGGCAGCGGCCAACTGATCCACGCGTCATCCCTTCACAGCACCGGCGGTGACGCCGGCGACCATCTTGCGTTGCACGATGAGGAAGAACACCAGCGCGGGCACGGTGAACAGGGCGGACGCGGCCATCGCGCCACCCCAGTCGGTGCCGAACGCGGTCTGGAACCCGGACAGCCACACGGGCAGCGTCTCGCTGTCCTGGCTGCGGATCAGCACCTTGGCGAAGAGGAACTCGTTCCACGCCGTGATGAACGCGAACACCGAGGTGGCCACGAGACCCGGTCCGAGCAACGGCAGCGTCACCTTCTGGAACGCGCCCCAACGGCCGCAGCCGTCGACCATCGCGGCCTCTTCGAGCTCCGCCGGGATGCCGTTGACGAACCCGCGCAACGTCCACGCGCAGAACGGCAGCGTCACCGCGAAGTACACGAGGATCAGCGACGTGAGGTGCTCGTAGAGCCCGAGGTCCCGCATCATCAGGAACATCGGGATCAGCAACGCCTCGAACGGCGCCATCTGCGCGACCAGCATCAGCAGCACGAAGCTCTTGCGGCCGCGGAAGGCGAAGCGCGACATGGCGACCGCGGCGGTGATGCCGATGACGATCGCCGCGACGACCGCGGTCAGCGTCACCAGGAGGCTGTTGCCGAGCGAGGACAGGAAGCCCGGCTTCGTCCACGCCGTCACGAAGTTCGTGAGCGTCACGGAGAACGGGATCAGGTCGTAGTCCGACGTGATCGTCGATCCCTTGGGCTTCAACGCCGACGTGACCATCCAGTACGTCGGGAAGATGAAGAACAGCGCGAGCACGATGCCGGCGATGTTCGCGGCTGATTTCTTGAGCATCAGATCTTCCCCTCCTCCGTCTGCAGCAGCTTGCGCAGGTACTGGAACGTGATCAGGCCGAGGATGACCATCATCAGCACGGAGATCGCGGCCGCGACGCCGAAGTGGCTCTTCGCGATGCCCTCGAGGTACTGCAGCACCGGAAGGGTCGTGCTCTCACCGCTGGGACCGCCCTCGCGGAACACCCAGATCTGGGCGAAGACCTTGAAGTCCCACAACGTCGACAGGAACGTCACCATCATCAGCAGCGTCCGGATCTCCGGCCACGTCACCGCGCGGAACGTCTGCCAGCCCGTCGCGCCGTCGATGCCCGCGGCCTCGTAGAGGTCGCGCGGAATGCCGACGAGCCCGGCGTAGAGCGAGAAGGCGAGGAAGGGGATCGCCTGCCAGATGATCAGCAAGCCGACGACGGACAGCGTCGACGTGCCGGAGGAGAACCACGAGTAGCCCGCGAAGGAGTCGAAACCCAGCTGCACCAGCGTCTTGTTCAAGATGCCGTAGTTCTGGTCGAACATCCACTGGTAGACCGTGGTGGACGCGAGGATCGGCATGGCCCAGGCGCAGAGCATCGCGACCTGCAACGCGACTCGCACCCACGGCGTGAGCACGCGCATCAGCAGTGCGATCCCGAGACCCATGCCGACCGAGGCGACGACGACGGAGACGGTGAACACCAGGGTGCGCACCGAGACGTCCCAGAAGCGCTCGTCCTGCAGTACCGTCACGTAGTTGTCGAACCCGGTCCACACGATCTCGCCGCGGACCAGTTCACCGAGGTTGAGCTGGCGGAAGCTCGTCACGAACACCGAGACGACCGGCCAGCCGATCAGCCAGAGGATCGCGATCAGTGCGGGAGCGAGCAGCAGGTAGGGCAGCATCCTGTCGAAGGAGCTGCCCCGGCGGCGGCGTTTGCGCGCCCCGCCCGTCACGGCAGGCGGCAGCGCCGGAGGGATGTCCCCTGCCGGCGCTGCCGTTTCGGTCGTTTTGACGGCCGTCATCTCAGCTTGGCTAGGCCATGGCCTTGGTGATGGCGTCGCTCGCGTCCTTCGTCGCCTGGTCCAGCGTCTTCGCGCCGGTCAGGTACGCGGTGAGCGCGTCCTTGAGCGGGTTCTGGCCCGCCTCGACGGCCGCCCACTTCGGCGTCACCGGGGTGACCTTGCCGTTGGGGGAGGAGGCCGCCATGGCCTTGCCGACCGCGTTGGTGGCCAGCTTGGCGGTGTCCTTCGACGTGCCGGGAACCGCGCCGCCCTCGGCGAGCATGTCCTGGTACTTCTTGGACGACAGCAGCGCCAGGTACTTCTTCGCGGCGTCGGTGTTCTTGGACGACGCCGGGATGGCGAGGTTCGAGCCACCCAGGAACACCGGGGAGGCCGAGCCGGCCTTCTTGGACGGGATCGGGAACGCCGAGGTCTTGTCCTTGAGCTCCGGCTTGGCCTTCACGGCACCGGCGAGCTCCCACGGGAGACCGACCATCATGCCCACGTTGCCCGTGCCGAAGACCTCCATCTGCTGGGGCTTCGCCTCGTCGATGTCAGCCGGCGCCTTCTTGGTGGCCGACGCGTCGTAGAGGGCCTTGTAGGCCTCGAAGCCGGCCTTGGCCTGCGGGGTGTCGAGCGAGCCGGTCCACTTGCCGCCGTCCTGCTTGGCGATGTCGCCGCCCTCGTCCCAGATCAGGGACAGCAGGAAGTACCAGGACTGGCCAGGCAGGTACAGGGCCTGGAAGTCCGGGTTGGACGCGTTGGCGGCCTTGAGCTTGTTGATCGCGTCGATCCACTCGGCACGCGAGGTCGGAGGCGCCGAGACGCCCGCGGCCTGCAGCAGGTCCGTGCGGTAGATGACGGTGCGGTTCGCGGCGTAGAACGGAACGCCGTACTGCTTGCCGTTCAGCGTCAGCGAGTCCTTGAGGCCACCCAGCCACTCACCGCCGTTGAACTGACCCGAGTCCGCGGTGACGTCCGCGAGGGTGCCCTGGTCGGCGAAGCTCGCCGTCTGGGTGTTGCCGAGTTCGATGATGTCCGGCGGCGTGCTGCTCGCCAGCGCGGTCGTCAGCTTCTCCTGGATGCCGGTCCACTTCTGGACCTCGTACTTGACCTTGATCCCGTTCGCCGACTCGAACTCCTTGTTCAAGGCGTCGGTCAGGGTCGTCGGCGCGGAGCCGTCCATGAGCCACACGGTGATCTCTTTGGTCTCCGTGCCGCTACCGCTGTTCGTGCTCGTGCCACAGCCTGACACGGCCACTGCCAGTGCGGCGGCACCAGCAGCGAGTCCTCTCCAGCCCTTCACAGTTCGCGCCCTTTCACCAAGCCCGGCACACCGGCCGGAACGTCCAAGTGGTGTAGACCAATGCGGAACAGCGTGTGCTGCGTCACCGCGTCTGTCAAGCGCGTTGCCAAGACGTTGCGAAGTCATCGGACGAATTTCGGGGCCGATGTCGGGGGTTCGGACGCACGAATCGACACGGACAAGGCATCCTTGTGGTGCGTGACGTGGAGTGCGAGGAGGAGGCCATGCTGGAGACGACGCCTGCATCAGGCGTGGACGCCAGGACGCGTGCACAACGCGAACCCAAGTACTGGGGTCTCAAGCGGCACCTGCTCGACCTGTTGAGGGCGCTGCCGCCCGGTTCGCCGATCCCCACGGAACGGTCGCTGGCCGCGGAGTTCGACGTCTCCAGGACGACCGTCCGCCAGGCGCTCGCCGAGCTGACGGTCGAAGGCCGGCTGCTCCGAGTGCAGGGCAAGGGCACCTTCGCGGCGGAACCGAAGGTCGCCCAGAGGTTGCAGCTGTCTTCGTACACAGAGGACATGCGGGCCCAGGGGCGTGTGCCGTCGTCGAAGCTGATCGAGGCTTCGGAGATGCCGGCGGAGGCGGAGCTCGCCCGGTACCTGGGCGTGCGTCCCGGTGCGAAAGTGCTGCGCCTGCACCGGCTGCGCCTGGCCGACAACGAGCCGATGGCCATCGAGACGACGCACCTCGCGCTGGGCCGCTTCCGCGGGCTGCGCCGGTACCTCGCGCCCGGTGCCTCGCTCTACCAGGTGCTGTCCGAGCGGTTCGGTGTCGAGATGGGACACGCCGAGGAGACGATCGAGACAGCGCTCGCCTCGCCGGAGGAGGCGGAGCTGCTCGGGGCCGACATCGGCCTGCCGATGCTGCTGCTGTCGCGGCACTCGTTCGACACCGAGGGCAATCCGATCGAGTGGGTGCGTTCGGTCTACCGCGGCGACCGCTACAAGTTCGTCGCCACGCTGAACCGGCCGTCTTGATCGCCTGGGGCACGCCGCGTGCGCGCCTGGTGCTCACCACGACGATCCTCGGGTCGGGCATGGCCATGCTCGACGGGACGATCGTCAACGTGGCGCTGCCCCGGATCGGCGCGGAGTTCAGCGCGTCGGTCACCGACCTGCAGTGGATCCTCAACGGGTACCTGCTCGCGCTGGCCTCGCTGATCCTGGTCGCCGGCTCGCTCGGCGACAGGTTCGGGCGGCGCCGGGTCTACGTCGTCGGCGTGATCTGGTTCGGCCTCGCGTCGCTGCTGTGCGGTGCCGCGTGGAACGTCCCGGTGCTGGTGGCGGCACGGATGCTGCAGGGCGTGGGCGCGGCGTTGCTGACGCCGGGAGCGCTCGCGATCCTGCAGTCGTCGTTCAACCGGGAGGACCGATCCCGCGCGATCGGCGCGTGGTCGGGTCTGTCCGGTGTGGCCACCGCGATCGGGCCTCTGGTCGGTGGGCTGCTCGTGCAGGCCTGGTCGTGGCGGCTCGCGTTCCTGGTGAACCTGCCGGTGGCGGCGTTGTGCGTATTTCTCGCGCTGCGGTTCGTGCCGGAGTCGCGCGACGAGTCGTCCGGTCACCCGAACTACCTGTCCGCGCTGGTCGGGGCCTTGGGCCTGGCTTTGTTGACTGGTGGGATTGTTGAACAATCCTACGTTGTGACAATCCTCGGACTGCTCGCGATGATCGCTTTCGGCGTGCTGCAGAAGAGGTCCAGCGACCCGCTCGTGCCCGTTGAATTGTTCAACAATCGAACGTTCCTGCTTTCCAACGTTCTGACGTTCCTCGTCTACGCGGCGCTCGGCGGCGTGATGGTGCTGCTCGTGCTGCAGCTCCAGATCTCGCTCGGCTACTCGCCGACGGCGTCGGGCCTGGCCAGCGTGCCGATCACGATCATCATGCTGCTGGCGTCCTCGACGTCGGGGAAGATCGCCCAGCGCTACGGGCCGCGGCTCCAGCTGATCGTGGGGCCGATCCTCGTCGGCGTCGGAATGTTGTTGCTGCGCAACACCGTTCCCGGCGCCTCGTACGTCTTCGGCGTGCTGCCGGGAGTGCTCGTGTTCGGCATCGGCCTCGCGATCGTGGTCGCCCCGGTGACGGCCACGGTGCTCGCCGCCGCCCCCGATCACCACGCGGGTGTCGCGTCCGGCGTGAACAACGCCGTGGCCCGCACCGGCAGCCTGCTCGCGATGGCCGTGCTGCCCGCGGCGGTCGGGCTGGTGGGCGAGGACTACGCGAACCCCGCCGTGATGACCGCCGGGTGGCAGATGGCGCTCGTGCTGTGCGCGGTCGCGGCGATCGTCGGCGGGGTGCTGGCGTTCGGTGTGGACAACGGCGTGCTCTCGGCGGCGCCGGAGCAGCAGGACGCCCCGCACCCCGGGGAGTGCCTGCACTGCGGGGTGGAGGGGCCGCCCACGCACATCCGCTCAGGTGGCGAGAAGGCGCGCCAGTAGGCCGGGGTCGACGTTGCCGCCGGACACGATGGCGACACCCGCACCGCCGACCTTCTGCTGCGCGGCCACCGCGACGGCCCCGCTCGGTTCGGCGACCAGCCGCGCCCGGCGGGCAAGATCGACGACGGCGGTGAGGATCTCGTCCTCCGACACCGTGATCACGTCGTCCACGTGCGCTTCGATGTGGGCCCAGGTGAGCGCCGAGGGCTCGTCCCGCAACGCGTCAGCGGCCGTCTGAGCCCGTTTCAGGGGGTCCCAGCGCACCAGTTCGCCCGTTTTGAGCGATTCCGCGATGTCGGCGGCCAGTTCGGGTTCCGCGCCGAGCACGCGGACGTCCGGGCGCAGCGACTTGATCGCCGTGGCGACGCCGGAGATCAGCCCGCCGCCGGACATCGGCACCACGACGGCCTCGACGTCCGGCAGGTCTTCGAGGATCTCGAGGCCGATGGTGCCCTGACCGGCGATCACGTCCGGGTGGTCGAACGGCGGGATCAGCGCGGCGCCGCGCTCGGCGACCAGGGCTTCCGCACGCTCGACGCGTTCGGTGATGCCGACGATGAAGACCTCCGCCCCCAACGCCTTCGTGGCCTCGATCTTGACCGCCGGGGTGTTGTCCGGCATCACGATCGCGGCGGGCACACCGTGCAGGCGCGCGGCGAACGCCACGGCCTGCGCGTGGTTGCCGCTGGAGTAGGCGACTACGCCGTTGGCGCGGTTCTCCAGGCGTGCCAACGCGTTGAGCGCACCCCGGAGTTTGAACGCGCCGATCGGCTGCAGGTTCTCCGGCTTGATCCATCCAGCACCGAACGGGTGCAACGGCGTGCGCACCACGTGCGGCGCGATCACCTTCGCGGCCGAACGGATCTCTGGGAGCGCGATCATCCGAGGATCGACGCGAACTGGGCCGGCTCGATGTTGCCCCCGGAGACGATCGCGACGGCCGGACCGGCCGGCAGTTCACGGTTCAGGTGGGCGGCGACGGCGACGGCTCCACTCGTCTCCGACACGACCCGCGTGCGGCGGGCGATCTGCTTCACCGCGTCCCGGATCTCGTCCTCGGAGACGGTCACGACGTCGTCCACGTACTCCTGGATGTGCGCCCACGTCAGTTCGGACGGTTCGGCGCGCAGTCCGTCGGCGACGGTCCGGGCGCGATCGTGCGCGTCCCAGTGGACGCGCTCACCGGCGGCGAACGACGCGGCCGTGTCGCCGGCCAGCTCGGGCTCGACACCGATCACGCGAACGTTGGGGCGCAACGACTTCACGGCCGCCGCAACCCCGGAGATCAGTCCGCCGCCGCTCACCGGCACCAGGACGGTCGCCACGTCGGGGAGGTCTGCGCAGATTTCGAGGCCGATGGTGCCCTGCCCCGCGATCACGTCCTCGTGGTCGAACGGCGGGATGAGCGTCGCCTTCCGCTCCTCGACCAGTTCGTAGGCGCGTGACTCGCGTTCGGTGATGCCGACGACGAACACCTCCGCGCCGTGCGCCCGCGTCGCGTCGATCTTGAGCTGCGGCGTGTTCTCCGGCACGACGATCGCGGCCGGCATGCCGAGGATCTTGGCCGCGTAGGCGACCGCTTGCGCGTGGTTACCGCTCGAGTACGCCACGACACCGCGCGGCCGGTCCTCGGAAGGTATGCGGGACAACGCGTTCACCGCGCCGCGCTGCTTGAACGCGCCGATCGGCTGCAGTGACTCGGGCTTGATCCACAGTCGTGAGTCGAACGACAGCAACGGGGTGCGGACGACATGCGGGGCGATCGCGGCGGCGGCCGCTTGGACGTCTTCGAGAGTCACCAGGCGCATGTGTCGATGATGCACGTCACCGGCGCACAACCGGTGAACTGTGCCCAACGTCCTACGTGTGTCATGTCTGAGAAGGAGAAGATCACCCCCGTCAAGCTCATCGCGAGTGTGCTCGCCGCCGCCACCGCGGCCGTGCTGAGCCTTCGCCTCAACCTCGTCGGCACCATCGTGGGTGCCGTTCTCGCGAGCGTCGTGACCACTCTCGGCGCCGTGTTCTACCAACGGTCGATGGAACGCGAGAAGCGTTGGCAGGTAATCGCTGTCGGCGGAGTGCTCGTGTTCGTGGTGACCGTCCTCACTATGACGAGCGTCCAGCTCGTGACCGGCAGACCCGTCACGGCCGATCCGGGCGCACCGTCCACGAGCACCCGGACCGAGACGCACACCGAGACGACGAAGACCGAGACGGAGACCGTCACGGTTCCCCCGAGCTCGACCCCTCAGTCGTCGGACAGCACGACCACGACCGCGCCCTCGTCGACGACAGAATCCCGACAGCCGACGGACAGCTCGACGCCGTCGTCCACGCCTGACCCCATTCGGTGATCACGTCACTACGTTGAGCGATAGTTAACTGTCAATTGCTACGCGCCGCAGTTGATCTGTCGTGAGCTGTGACACACTTCGTTCACGTTCGAGGCGGGGCGTCATAGCCAAGAGGCCCGCAACTTCACTCGAACGGGCGTAAAGATTCTGGCCGAAAGAGACCGTGAGGAGGCGCGATGAGGCTCGTGGCACGGCCGCTTGAGCCCGGCGCCGGCACTGGTTTCCAGAGGCAACAAGGGATGGGAGGGGTGGGGCGACCCCTGCCGCCGCCCCACCACCCGTCCCCCTAGAGCCCCCGAGAGAGGTCCCTGCAACCGATCTCTCGGGTTCCCCTGCACCCGAAAGTGAGGGAGACGTCTGATGAACCGCACGAGTGCGGCCCGTGTAACCGGTGCCGTGTTGCTCGCCACCGGAGTCGTCACTGCTCTCAGCGTACCGGCGTTTGGCGCCCCTGCCGCACCGGTCGCCTCATCCGGTTCCGATACGGAGAGCTACCCGGCCGAATTGCTCCAAGCGGTCCAGCGTGATTTGGGCCTGAACGCAGACCAGGCACGCGTCCGGTTGGCCAATGACGCCCAGTCAGGCCAAGTCGCGGAGTCCGCGAAGTCCTCCCTGGGCGACGCGTTCGGCGGAGCCTGGATCGACCAGGCGAGCGGCAGACTGACCGTGGCGGTGACCAAGCCGGGACTCTCCGTGACCGGCGCGGACACCAAGGTCGTCTCGAACTCGCTGACCCAGCTGAGCGGGACCAAGTCGGTCCTCGACCTCATGACCGCCCCCGCGGCGATCACGAGCTGGCGCGTCGACGAGCAGTCGAACAGCGTCGTCGTCGAGGTCAACAAGAACGTGCGCGACGCCGCCGCGGACCAGTGGATCGCGACGGCCAAGTCCATCAGCGGCGCGGTCAAGGTCGCCGAGGTGACCGAGAGCCCGACCCCGCTGTACGACCTGCGCGGCGGTGACGCCATCTACATGGGCGGCGGCCGTTGCTCGCTCGGCTTCTCCGTGACCGGTGGTTACGTCACCGCAGGTCACTGCGGCCGCACCGGCACCGCGGTCTCCGGGTTCAACCGGGTCGCGCAGGGCACGTTCGCCGGCTCGGTGTTCCCCGGCAACGACTACGCCTGGGTGCGCACGAACGCGAACTGGACGCCGCGGCCGTGGGTCAACCGCTACGGCGGCGCGAACGTGATCGTCCGCGGCAACACCGAGGCCGCTGTCGGCGCCCAGATCTGCCGCTCGGGTTCGACGACCGGATGGCGCTGCGGCACCGTCCAGGCGAAGAACCAGACCGTGAACTACCCGCAGGGCTCGGTCCGGGGTCTCACCCGCACCAACGCCTGTGCCGAGGGTGGCGACTCGGGTGGTTCGTGGGTGGCGGGTTCCGGCTTCGGCCAGGCCCAGGGCGTGACGTCCGGCGGTTCGGGCAACTGCTCGTCCGGCGGCACCACGTACTTCCAGCCGCTCAACCCGATCCTGTCGCGCTACGGCCTGACCCTCACGCGGGGCTAGTCCTGAGCTGAGAGCGCCGCGGCACCTCCTGGTGTCGCGGCGCTTTCGCGTTCTCAGACCAGCACGATCTTGCCGTGGGCGTGGCCGGTCTCGATCAGCCTGTGCGCGGCGGCGGCTTCGGAGAGCGGGAAGACCCCGGCGAGCGGCACGGTGAACGAGCCCCGCTCGGCGAGGTCGGCGGCGATCGCGAGACCGTGCAGCGCCTGCGGGTCGGCGCCGGGACCTCCTGCCGTGTGGGACAACCGGATTCCGTGTTCGCCGGACATGTCCGCGATCGTCACCACGCGGTCCGGTGAGCCCGCGATCGCGACCAGGTCGGCCACCGTGCCCGCGCAG
This sequence comes from Lentzea pudingi, assembly GCF_014646255.1. Classification (GTDB taxonomy): domain Bacteria; phylum Actinomycetota; class Actinomycetes; order Mycobacteriales; family Pseudonocardiaceae; genus Lentzea; species Lentzea pudingi. The sequence continues at coordinate 129,994 of NZ_BMNC01000005.1, read as the reverse complement.
TGCAGGACCGCGTCGACAGCGCCGACCCGATCGGCCAGGCCCTCGCCGTAGACGACCGGGATCGCACCCAGTTCCCCGACGAAGTCCTGGGTCGCCGGTCCGGCGGTGCCGATCACCTTCGCGCCCCGCGCGACGGCCAGCTGGATCGCCACCGTGCCGACACCGCCTGCCGCACCCGCGATGAGCACCGTCGTGCCGTCACCCACCCCGAGCAGGTCCAGCGTCCTGGTGGCGGTCTCCACGTTGCCTGCCGCGCCGCCCGCCTGCTCCCAGCTCAGCGCCGCCGGCCTGGGCGCCCACGCCGCCAGCACCGCGTGCTCGGCGTTGGCGCCACCGAGCCGGGCCAGGTCGACCATGCCGAACACCTCGTCGCCCTCACGGACGTTCGTGACCCCCTCGCCCACTTCGTCGACGACACCGGCCGCGTCCATGCCGGGCACGTGCGGCAGCGGCAGCCGGTCGCCGAACATCCCGGAGCGCAGGTAGGCGTCGCCCGGCGTGACCCCGGAGGCGCGGACGGCGATGCGGATCTGGCCGGGACCCGCGTGCGGTTCGGCGACCTCGGCCACGTGCAGCAGGTCGGCGGGGCCGTATTCGGAGAACTGAAGAGCTCGCATGGCGGCGAAATTAGTGGAACAGGGCGTCCACTTAGCCGAAACTGAGACGGTGACGGCGAATCTGACTCACAACCTGCGCTCGGACGCCCGGGACAACCGCGACCGGATCATGGCGGTCGCGCGCGAGGTGTTCGCGGCGGAGGGCCTGGACGTGCCGATGCGCGAGATCGCCCGCCGCGCCGGCGTCGGTCCGGCCACCCTCTACCGCCGCTTCCCGACCAAGGAGGCGTTGGTGGTGGAGGCCTTCTCGGAGCAGATGGAGGCCTGCACCGCCGTGGTGGAGGAGGGGCTCGCGCACCCGGACCCGTGGGAGGGGTTCCGCCGGACCGTGGAGGAGGTCTGCCGGCTGCACGTGCTCGACCGCGGGTTCGCGGCGGCGTTCACGAGCGCCTACCCGAAGGCGATCGACTTCGCGGCGGTGCGCGAGACGTCGTTCCGCGCGCTCGCCGAACTCATCCGCCGGGCGAAGGCGGCCGGACGGCTGCGGGCCGACTTCTCGGTTGACGACGTGGTGCTGCTGCTGATGGCGAGCTCGGGCGTCCGCAACGGGACGCCCGCCGTCGCGCGGCGGCTCGCCACCCTGTTCCTGGAAGGCTCAGCTGAACTGCACTGACCGCTTCGACAGCCCGTACCAGAAGCCGTCGACGGTGCTGGCGGCCTTCTCGTCGCTGGCCGCGCCCAGCGCGACGAACAGCGGGGCGAAGTGCTCGGTCCTCGGATGTGCGATCCCGGCGGCCGGCGCCTTCGCCTGGAAGTCGAGCAACGCGTCGACGTCACCGTTCGCGAGCTGCTGGTGCGCCCAGTCGTCGAACTCCTTCGACCACGACGGCGGCTCGTAGTCCGGTCCGGCGGGGAAGTTCACGCAGCTCAGGTTGTGCGTCATGAACCCGCTGCCGACGATCAGGACGTTCTGGTCCCGCAACGGCGCGAGCCTGCGGCCGATCTCGTGCAGCTCGCGCGGGTCGAGCGTGGGCATCGACATCTGCAGCACCGGCACGTCGGCGTCCGGGAACATCTCCTTGAGCGGCACGTACGCGCCGTGGTCGAGCCCGCGCTGCTCGTCCTGCTCGACGTGGCCGCCGAGCAGTTTGCGGACGTCGTTCGCGAGCTCTGGTGCGCCCGGAGCCTCGTACTCCACCTCGTAGTAGCGCTGCGGGAAGCCCCAGAAGTCGTGGACCAGCGGCACGGTGGTGGTCGCGCCGATGGTGGTCGGCGCCTCCTCCCAGTGCGCGGAGACCATGAGCACGGCCTCCGGGCGCGGGAGGGTGGCGGACCAGTCCTTGAGCTCTCTGGTCCACGTCTCGTCGTCAGCCAGCGGGGGAGCCCCGTGGCTCAGGTACAGCACAGGTGCGCTCACGTCCCCGAGAGTACGCCTGTTAGTTCAAATTTCAACTAGTAAGTTCGAGTTTGAACGACTCGGCGGCCTTGCGGGGGTCCTCGGCCTCGGTGATGGCCCGCACGACGACCACTCGGGTGGCTCCGGCTTCCTTGACCTCGTGGAGGTTGGTGAGGTCGATGCCGCCGATCGCGAACCACACGCGGTCCGTCCTCGTGGCCCGGACGAGGTCGAGTCCCGGTGCCGGGCGGCCCGGCTTGGTCGGGGTCGGCCAGCACGGGCCGGTGCAGAAGTAGTCCACGCCGGGCTCCCGCGCCGCCGCGGTCATCTGGCCGACGTCGTGGGTGGACCGGCCGATCACCACGTCGTCACCGATGATCCGGCGGGCGAGCGGGACGGGCAGGTCGTCCTGGCCGAGGTGCAGCACGTCGGCTCCGACGGCGTGGGCGATGTCCGCGCGGTCGTTGACGGCGAGCAGCTTGCCGTGGCGTTCGGTGGCCTCGGCGAGCAGTTCGATCGCCTCGATCTCCTGCTTCGCCTCCAGTGACTTGTCCCGCAACTGGATGACGTCGACGCCGCCCGCGAGCGCCGCGTCCGCGAACTCGGCCAGATCAGGCCTGTTCGGCGTGCAGAGGTAGAGGGTCGCGTCGGCGAGTCGTTGCCTGATCAGGTTTCCGTCGAGTCCTGGCACGTACGCACGTTAACCGTTATGTTGATGTCGGTCCGCACGGGAGCCCGGAGAACACCGGGCTGAGAGGGAGCGTGGTTCGCTCCGACCGTCGAACCTGATCCGGGTCATGCCGGCGCAGGGAGCGTGAATGCCTTGAGCAGTGTGGAAGTGGCCGTCCGGGGTGGCGGTGTCATCGGGCTGTCCGTGGCTCTCGCCGCGGCACGGGCCGGGTTCTCGGTCTCCGTGTCCGACCACGGGTCGCCGCACGCCGGGTCGCGGGTCGCGGGCGGGATGCTCGCCCCGTTGACGGAGGCCTGGCCCGGTGAGGAAGCCGTGGTGGCGCAGGGGGTCGAGGCCCTGGCGATGTGGCCCGCGTTCGCCTCGTCGATCGGTGTGCCGCTGTTCGAGGCGGGGACGCTGGCGGTCGGGACGCAGCCCGGTGACCTCGCCGACCTGCGGCACGCCGGGGAGTTGCTGACGTCACGGGAGATCCGCGCCCTCGAACCCTCGCTGGGTCCGGCGGTGCGCGGAGGCGTGAACGCGTCGGGCGACCTGGCCGTCGACAACAGGGTGCTGCTTTCCGCACTGCGGAAGGCTTGCCGGGACGCCGGGGTGTCGTCCGATGTGGACGGACGGGTCACCGTGATCGCGGCCGGGGCGTGGAGCGGGCAGCTGCACCCGGCGCTGCGCGGAGTGATCCGGCCGGTCAAGGGCGAGATCCTGCGGCTCACCCACCGGCCCGGCGCGCTGCCGCCCCCGCGGCACACGATCCGCGCGCTGGTCTCCGGTCGCCCGGTGTACCTGGTGCCGCGCGACGACGGACTGGTCGTCGGCGCGACCCAGTACGAGGCCGGGTTCGACACCGACGTGTCCGTCGCGGGCGTGCGGGACCTGTTGCGGGACGCGGAAACCGTGCTGCCGGGCATCGCCGAGTACGCGCTGACCGAGGCCGCCGTGGGGTTCCGCGCGGGCAGTCCCGACAACGTGCCGGTCGTGCGGTGGCTCGAACCGGGCGTGATCGCGGCGACGGGCCACCACCGCAACGGCCTGCTGCTGGCCCCGCACACCGCTCGTCTCGTGGTCGAGCTGCTGGCGTCACGACCGGCGACCTCCACCGCGTCTTCGGCGCTCAGCAGGGCGCCTCGCGGCACCGGCCCCACGCCCGCAGCCAACCAGGACGAGGACGTGGGGCCGGCACCGCAATGCACCCGTCTGAGCGCCGAAAACGGGGCGAAGGCCGCCGGTCGTGACGCCGAGGGAGGAAGTTCGTGAAGGCACAGGTGAACGGGACCTCCCGCGACTTGGCCGAGGGCACGTCGGTGGCCGCGGTCGTGACGCTGGTGGGAGCACCCTCGTCCGGAGTCGCCGTGGCATTGGACGGCGCCGTGGTGCCGAGGGCGTTGTGGGACAGGACGATCGTGCCGGACGGCGGCGTGGTCGAGGTGCTGACCGCGGTCCAGGGAGGCTGACGTGGACGATCCGCTGATCATCGCGGGCCGGGAGTTCCGGTCCAGGCTCATCACCGGCACCGGCGGTGCCGCCAACCTCTCGGTGCTGGAACGGGCCCTGGTCGCGTCCGGCACCGAGCTGACGACCGTGGCGATGCGCCGCGTCGACGCGGCCGGCCAGACCGGTGTGCTGGAGCTGTTGCGGCGCCTGGGGATCGAGGTGCTGCCGAACACCGCGGGCTGCCGCACGTCCGCCGAGGCGGTGCTGACCGCCCAGCTGGCGCGCGAGGCGCTGGAGACGAAGTGGGTCAAGCTCGAGGTCGTGCACGACGAGGAGACCCTGCTGCCGGACCCGGTCGAGCTGCTCGACGCGGCCGAGCGGCTCGTGAACGACGGTTTCGTCGTCCTGCCCTACACCAGCGACGATCCGGTGCTGGCCTTGAAGCTGCAGGACATCGGCTGTGCGACGGTCATGCCGCTGGGCTCTCCCATCGGCACGGGACTCGGCATCCGGAACCCGCACAACATCGAGCTGATCACTTCTCGTGCCTCTGTTCCGGTAGTTCTCGACGCGGGCATCGGCACGGCGTCCGATGCCGCGCTGGCGATGGAACTCGGCTGCTCAGCGGTGCTCCTGGCGACCGCGGTCACACGGGCCCAGGACCCGGAACGGATGGGCGCCGCCATGCGTTGTGCGGTCGAGGGCGGACGGCTGGCGCGCCTGGCCGGACGAATTCCGCAGCGCTTTTGGGCCCAAGCGTCTTCGCCGGGCCTCTGAGTCGCTACCTTGGGTACTCACGTGTTGGGGGATGATCGACCACTACCTGAATTCCCGCCGAGGAGGACGACAAGCCGTGACGGCCCCCATTGACGCCGAGGTCGAGGACGCGACCGCGCGCCTGTACCTGGCGATCGGCCGGCTCGCCCGGTTGCTGCGCCGCACCGGTTCCCCCGGACTCGGCCCCGGCGCGGTCTCCGCGCTGGCCACCCTCGCGCGCTGCGGCCCCATGCGCCTGGGAGACCTGGCGAACAAGGAGGGCGTGGCACCCCCGACGCTGTCGCGCATCGTCGCCGCCCTGGTCGAGGCCGGGTACGTGAAGCGCGAACCCGACCCGCAGGACGGCCGCGCCTGGCTCGCCACCCCCACGCCCGAGGGCGAGACGATGGTGTCCGGCGTGCGGTCCGCACGGGTGCGCGAGCTGCAGCGGCGGATCGAACAGCTGACGCCGGAACACATCTCGGCGCTGGTCGGTGCGCTGGACGCGCTGGAGACCCTCGTCGGCGAAGAGCCGAAGTAGAGCCAACGGCTCTTGCCGGCGGTGGCGACCGGAGAACGTCTCCGATCGCCACCCCGAGGTGTCAGCCGTCGAGCCGCCAGAACGGCGAGACGGGCCCGGAGCCTGCTCCCAGCGGGTAGGCGGCGGCCACCGACCTCACGATGAAGTCCTTGCCGAACCGCACGGCTTCCGGCACCGAGGCACCCCGGGCGAGGGCCGAACTGATCGACGACGCGAGAGTGTCGCCGCTGCCGTGCGTGTTCTCGGTGTCGTAGCGCGGGCCTGGGAGTTCGATGAACTCACGGCCGTCGTAGAGCAGGTCGAGGCACTCCGGGTCGTCCCACATGTGGCCGCCCTTCACCAGCACCCACTCCGGGCCCATGGCGTGCAACGCTTCCGCCGCCACGCGCTGGTCCTCGCGGTCCTTCACGGTGATCCCGGTGATCAGCCGCACCTCGTCGAGGTTCGGCGTCACCAGGGTCGCGCGCGGGAACAGCAGGCCGCGCAACGCGTCCAGCGCGTTGTCGGCCAGGAGTTGGTTGCCGTGCATGGACGCCGAGACCGGGTCGACGACGAACGGGGTCTTGCCGGAGCCGATGCCGACGCGGTCCAGGGCCGGGGTGACTGCCTCGATGATCCGCGCCGACGCGAGCATGCCGGTCTTCGCGGCCTGCACGCCGATGTCCTCGGCCACCGAGACGATCTGCGCCGCGACGACGTCCGCCGGGATCTCGGAGACCCCCGTGACGCCCAACGAGTTCTGGACCGTCACGGCCGTGAGCGCCACGCAGCCGTGCACCCCGCACGCGAAGAGCGTGCGGAGGTCGGCCTGGATGCCCGCACCACCGCCGGAATCGCTTCCGGCGATGGTGAGGACCCTCGGAGGTGCCTCGGTCACGAAGTCTCCACGACCGGGAGGTAGACCTTGTTGCCCGTGTCGGCGAACTCGCCGGACTTCTCCGCCATGCCCGCCTCGATCGCCTCCACTGTGGACAGCCCGCGTTCCTCGGCGTAGCGCCGCACGTCCTGCGTGATCTTCATGGAGCAGAACTTCGGCCCGCACATCGAGCAGAAGTGCGCCGTCTTCGCCGGTTCCGCGGGGAGCGTCTCGTCGTGGAACGAGCGCGCGGTGTCCGGGTCGAGCGACAGGTTGAACTGGTCCTCCCAGCGGAACTCGAAGCGCGCCTTGGACAACGCGTCGTCCCAGTCCTGGACGCCGGGGTGGCCCTTGGCCAGGTCAGCGCTGTGCGCCGCGATCTTGTACGTGATCACGCCGGTCTTCACGTCGTCCCGGTTCGGCAGGCCGAGGTGCTCCTTCGGCGTGACGTAGCAGAGCATCGCGGTGCCCAGCCAGCCGATCTGCGCCGCGCCGATCGCGGACGTGATGTGGTCGTACGCCGGCGCGATGTCCGTGGCCAGCGGCCCGAGGGTGTAGAACGGCGCCTCGCCGCACCACTCCTCCTCGAGCCGGACGTTCTCGGCGATCTTGTGCATCGGCACGTGGCCGGGGCCCTCGATCATGACCTGGACGTCCTTGGCCCGCGCGATGTGCGTGAGCTCGCCCAGGGTCTTGAGCTCGGCGAACTGCGCCGCGTCGTTGGCGTCCGCGATGGAACCCGGCCGCAGCCCGTCGCCCAGCGAGAACGTGATGTCGTAGGCGCGCAGGATGTCGCAGAGCTCCTCGAAGTGCGTGTAGAGGAAGCTCTCCTTGTGGTGCGCGAGGCACCAGGCGGCCATGATCGCCCCGCCGCGCGAGACGATGCCGGTGACGCGCCCGGCCGTCAGCGGCACGTACCGCAGCAGCACGCCCGCGTGCACGGTCATGTAGTCGACGCCCTGCTCGGCCTGCTCGATCACGGTGTCGCGGTAGACCTCCCAAGACAACGCGGCCGGGTCGCCGTTGACCTTCTCGAGCGCCTGGTAGATCGGCACGGTGCCGATCGGCACGGGCGAGTTGCGCAGGATCCACTCGCGCGTCTCGTGGATCCGCTTGCCGGTGGACAGGTCCATGATCGTGTCGGCACCCCAGCGGGACGCCCACACCATCTTGTCGACCTCGTCCTCGATCGACGACGACACCGCGGAGTTGCCGATGTTGGCGTTGATCTTCACGAGGAACTTCTTGCCGATGATCATCGGCTCGGCCTCGGGGTGCTTGCGGTTCAACGGGATCACCGCACGCCCGATGGCCACCTCGCCGCGCACGAACTCCGCGTCGAGGTTCTCGCGCACCGCGATGTAGCGCATCTCCGGGGTGATGATCCCGGCCTTCGCGTACGCGAGCTGGCTGACAGCTCCGTTGATCGGTTCCCGTGCGGCGATCCACTCCGACCTCAGGCCGGGCAGTCCACTGTGGACGTCGATCGTCGCGTTGTCGTCGGTATACGGACCGGAAGTGTCGTACAGATCGACATGGTCGCCGTTGGTCAGTTCCACCCTGCGGAAGGGCACCCGGATGTCAGGAGCGACTTCGCGGTACACCTTGCGGGATCCCGAGATCGGGCCCGTGGTCACACTGGGCTTGACCGAACGGTCGTCAAGTGCCGTCACGACATTCCTCCCTACGCCGGCATTACCCGGTCAGGTTCAGGCGGTCGGTGACACCGGCACCACTGCCAGTCACCCTCTCAGCCCGCTCTGGCGCGAGCTCCCGCGTTTTCTTGAGTTGTCGAGAACCGACCATAGTCAGAGCGCGCCGCTGCTGCCAAGGGCGTCGTTTGCCCCTAATCTCTTCCTCGTGGCTGATCACCAGCCGTTCCCGCCCGGCGCGCGACGCGGCCAGCGTCCCGCCGTGGTCTCGGCATGCCCTTCCTGCGGAGAACTCGCAGGTCGCGGCTACCCGGACTGCGGTTTCTGCGCCGAGTTGCTCGACCAGTTCTGGCTCGCGGACTGGGAAGCGCTGAGAACGTCGTCACAGCTCGCCGACCGGGAACTGGCCGAACTGGTGACCTCCGCGGACGTCGGCCAGCACCCGTGGACGTGCGTCGACTGGGCGATGACGCTGCTGGCGTGCTCGCGCTGCGGTGCCGAACTGGGCACCGGGCCGGTCGAATGCGTGCGGTGCGCGGTCACCGAAGAGCGCCGGTGGAGCTGGGACCACTCGGCCCACCCGTACACGATGAGCGCGAACGAGCACCTGCTCCGCGTCGCCCGCGCGGCACTGCGCGCACCTCACCGGCGTCGTCCGGCCGTCGTGCGGGCCTGGCAGCTGGTGCTGCCGTTCCTGATCGCCGGTGAGGTGATCGAGTTCGGCCGCCTGGACAGGATCCGTGCGCACGTGCTGGCCGGCGGGTACGCGTCGATGGCCGCCTGCCACACGTTCGCCGAGCTGGCCGGGCTGCCCGAGCTCTTCTGGCGCCGGGGCGACCCGATCTCAACGCGGGTCGAGTACCAGGCGGATTCCGAGCGCCAGCAGCACGCCGCCCGACAGCTTCTCGAGCGCGGGACGGACCCGCGGCCTGCCGAGCCAGCCCCTGATCGTGTGCAGGATCGACACGATGACCAGGTACCAGACGGTGTCGATGAGAACCCACCCGACGGCGAGGAAGAGCAGAACCCCCTGGCCGGCCTCCCCGGCAGGCACGAACTGCGGTAGGAACGAGATCGCGAACACGCCGAGCTTCGGGTTGGCCAGGTTCACGATCAACCCGCTGCGGAACGCGTGGCTCGCGGGCGGTGGTTCGGCGTCGGGCAGGCTCTTGCTGATCAGGGCCTTGACGCCCAGGTAGATCAGGAAGACCGCGCCGGCGATGCGCAGCCCGTGGTAGGCGATCTCGGATGCCGTGAGCAGGACGCTGAGCCCGAGAGCCGCGGCGACGGCCCAGCAGGCGACGCCGACCTCCATGCCGAACACCGTCGCCAGCGCGGCTTTTCGCCCGTGCACCGACTGTCGCAGGACCATGGCCGTGCCAGGTCCGGGCGACAGTGCGATGAGGAACGAGGCCGCGACGAAGGCGACGATGTTTTCGATGGGCATGCCTTGAATGGTCGCTGGTCCTCGCAACCAGTTTCTTGACCTGGAGCGCGCTCCAGGATGTTCGCTGTCGCCATGACCTTGGAACTGGGGAAGTTGGGATTCGGCACGTGGGCCATGGGTGGGCCGTTCTCCGGCCCGGACGGGCTGCCGGTCGGCTGGGGACCCGCCGACGACGGTGAGTCGGTCAAGGCGCTGCGGCGGGCGGTCGAGCTGGGCGTGACGCTGTTCGACACGGCGGACGTCTACGGCTGCGGGCACGCGGAGACCGTGGTCGGGCAAGCGTTTGCGGGCATGCGTGACCAGGTGTTGATCGCGACGAAGTGGGGTTGCGGGTTCGACGCTGCTTCGAAGCGGATGACCGGCAACGAGGGGTCGGTTGCCTATCTGCGCCGCGCCGTCGAGGGGTCGTTGCGGCGGCTCGGGACCGATCGGATCGACCTGTACCAGCTGCACGTCGGAGACCTGGCGCTGGAGGAGGCGGCGCTGCTGCGCGACGAGTGCGAGGCGCTGGTGGCCGCGGGCAAGATCCGCGCCTACGGGTGGAGCACGGACGACGTCGAGCGGGCGCGGTTCTTCTGCGAGGGCGAGCACGGGATCGCGGCGCAGGCTGACATCAACCTGCTCTTCGACAACCCGTCGATGTACGCGGAGGAGTTCGCGGTGCTGTGCCGTCGTCCGCTGGCGATGGGGTTGCTGGCGCGGGAGACGTTCGGCGTGTTGCCGGCGGACGACGTGCGCGTCACGAACCCGTCGTGGCTGCGGTTCTTCGTCGACGGGCGGCCGTCGCCCGCGTACTTCGAGGCGCGGGAGGCCGTCCGGGACGTGCTGACGTCGGGTGGCCGGACGCTGGTGCAGGGTGCGCTGGCGTGGTTCTGGGCGCGTTCTCCCCGCCTGGTCCCGATTCCGGGGGTCCGGACGGTGGCCCAGGTCGAGGAGAACGCTCGTGCGCTGGAGTTCGGTCCGTTGAGCGAGGTGGAGTTGAAGCAGGTGGAGGCGGTGCTCCGGCCCCAGTCCTAGTCCTCGTCGTCCTCGTCGAAGTTCGCGGGATCGGTCGGGTCCCAGGAGAGGCCCGGCTGGTTCCACTCGTTGTCGCGCAGCATCCGCTTGGCTTCCTTGCGGTACCGGCCGATCAGGCGGTCGGTGTAGAGGTAGCCGTTGAGGTGGTCCGTCTCGTGCTGCAGGCAGCGGGCGAAGAAACCGGTGCCCTCGACCTCGAACGGCTGCCCGTCGAGGTCCAGGCCCGTCACCTTCGCCCATCGGGCGCGTCCGGTCGGGTACGCCTCGCCGGGCACGCTCAGGCAGCCCTCGAAGTCGTCGTCCGGGTCCGGCATGGTCTCCGGGACCTCGGACGTCTCGAGCGTGGGGTTCACGATCGCGCCCCGGTGCTGGACACCCTCGTCGTCCGGGCAGTCGTAGACGAAGAGCCGCAGGTCGACACCGATCTGGTTGGCCGCGAGCCCCACTCCGCGAGCCGCCGCCATCGTCTCGAACATGTCGGCGGCGAGGGTCTTCAGCTCGGTGTCGAACTCGGTGACCTCGCGCGTCGGGTTGTGGAGCACGGGGTCGCCGGCGATGCGGATGCGGTGGACGGCCATGGCTGAACTTTATGCGGTCCAAAACTGTCGGTGTCGCGCGGTAGGTTGGAACGATCACGTGATTGAATTGCCCGCACCTGAGATGGTGTGGCGACCGTGGGGAGCCAGATGGATCACGCCGAGACGCTCACCTCCGCTGACGGGCTGACCAGCCGCGAACGCACGATGCTCGCGTTCGAGCGTCAGTGGTGGAAGTACTCGGGATCCAAGGAACAGGCCATCAGGGAACTGTTCGACATGTCCGCGACCCGCTACTACCAGCTGCTCAACGCGCTCGTTGAATCCGAAGCCGCCCTGGCTGCCGATCCGATGCTCGTCAAACGGCTGCGCGGAGTCCGGACAGGCCGCCAAAGGGTTCGCGCCCGCGCCAGGAGCACCGAGGACTGATGACCTCCCCCGAGTCCGCAAGCCCGTCCCGTCCGGCCAAGGCCGCCGGCTTCGCCCTGCTCGGCGTCGCCGCTGTCGCGTTGGTGATCGGAGTTGTTTCGCTGTTCGGTGGTGGGGGGTCTGATACGCCTCCTGCTGCTGAGGGGTCGTCTACCGCTCCGCCTGTGGCTACTACTACTGCTGCTGAGCAGTCTTCGGCTTCTGCGTCGCCGCCGTCGTCGTCTGCTGCTCCTGGTACCACTACTGGGTCGCCTACCGTGCCGTCGTCCGCGCCGGCTAGTGCTGTCGTGCCGCCTCCGCCTGTTACCCAGCCTGGGGTTGCCAAGACTCCTGTTCGGGTTTACAACAACTCGACAATTTCTGGGTTGGCGTCCAAGGCTTCTGATGAGATTCGGGCCAATGGGTGGGCGGTGGAGGGGACTGGGAACTACTCCGCTGGGACTATTCCCACTACTACTGTTTATTTTCGGCCTGGGACTGATGAGGAAGCTTCTGCCAAGGAGTTGGCGGCGGTTTTGCGGGCTCGGGTTGAGCCTCGGTTCGACGGGATCCAGTCTTCGGCGCCTGGGATCATTTTGATTGTTACCAATGATTATCAGGGGCCTTCTAAGAGCAAGTGAGGGGCGCGTCGGTTTGGTTGGGTTCCCGCTGTTGCGTTGGCGGGGTTGCGGTTGCGTGCTTCCCCTGGGGCGCTGCCCCCAGACCCCCGGCAATCTGATCAGGGGGCCCGCGCTGCCCGTAGGTAGATGGCACGCCTGTTGCTTTGAGCGGCTGCCGGTTGCTTAGTTTGGTGGCGTCGGCGGTGGGGTCCCATCACAAGCCGCACCAAGAGCGGGCCACATGCAGGTAGGGGTGTCAACTCGACGAAAAGCGTGTCGAGTTGACACCCCTACCTGCATGCAGCAAGTGCTATGGCGCGACTCGTGATGGGACCCCACCGCCCTTCCCTTGTGGAAGGACGGCTCGCCTTCGGCGTCGCTGGGTTATGTGTTTCTGTTTGCTGCGTATGTGGCTAGTGACATCAGTTGTGCTTGGTCCAGGGATGGGCGCACTACTGTTCGTGCCTTTGCCAGGTGGGTTTGTGTTACTTCTGCTGCTTCTAGTGATTCGCGCATTGCTGTTAGGGCTGCTTCTCGTACTAGGGCTGCGCAGTCTGCTGCCGAGTACATGTCCAGTTCGGCTGCCAGGGTTTGCAGGTCCACGTCATTGGCCAGTGGGGTGTTGCGGGAGGACGCCTTGAGGATTTCTGTGCGCGCCTCGGCGTCTGGTGGTGGGACGTAGACGAGGCGTTCCAGGCGGCCTGGGCGTAGTAGTGCCGGGTCGATCAGTTCTGGGCGGTTGGTTGCTGCGATCACCACTACGTCTCGTAGGGGTTCTACGCCGTCCAGTTCTGTCAGGAGGGCTGCTACTACTCGGTCTGCTACGCCTGAGTCTGAGGACTGGCCTCGGCGTGGTGCCAGGGCGTCCACCTCGTCCAGGAAGATCAGGGCTGGGGCTGCGTCTGCTGCTCTGCGGAAGAGTTCTCGGACTGCTCGTTCTGACTCGCCTACGAACTTGTCCATCAGTTCTGCGCCCTTGACCGTCAGGACGTTGAGTTGGCCCGTGCCTGCCAGGGCTCGGACCAGGAAGGTCTTGCCGCATCCCGGTGGGCCGTAGAGCAGGACGCCTCGTGGGGGTTCTACTCCTAGCCTGGCGAAGGAGTCCGGGTAGCGGAGGGGCCAGAGGGCTGCCTCGGTGAGGGCCTGTTTGACCTCCTTCATGTCGCCCACGTCTTCGAGTGTGAGGCCGCCTGTCTGGACTGTGTCCGAGGCTGACATGGAGATCGGGCGGACCGTGTTCAGGGCGGCCAGCAGGTCTTCTTGGCCCACTCGGGGTTCTGCTACCTCGCGTTGGCGCAGGGCTGCCCTGACCGCTGCTTCTCGGCGTAGTGCGCAGAGGTCTGCTGCCACGAAACCTGGTGTGCGGGCTGCTACCTCGCCGAAGTCCACATCGGACTCCAAGGGGACGTCTCGGAGCAGTACTCGCAGGAGTTCGGTGCGGCCTGTGGTGTCTGGGAGGGGGAGTGACAGTTCGCGGTCCACCAGGTCCGGGGCTCGTAGGCGGGCGTCTACGGATTCTGCTCTTGCCGAGGTGACTACCAGTGCGAGGTTGGGGCGGGAGATCGCTGTGCGGAGGATGTCCAGGACGACGGTCGCCACCGGGGGTGGGGTGGTCGGGAGCAGGGCGTCGATGTCGGTGATGAGCAGGATCGTGGGCTGCTCGGGCACGGTGGCGATGGCGTCGCCCAGTTGTTTGGCCATCGCGCCCGGTTCCAGGACCGCGATGCTGGGGGCGGCCAGTTCTACGATCGAGGCGTCCAGGGAACGCGCCACCGCGCGGACCAGCGTTGCCTTGCCGACGCCTTCCGGGCCGCTGACCATGGCCGCGAGGCGGGCGGAGGCGCCCAGTTTCGTGAGGAGGTCGGGCTGGCGGAACATCAGTTCGAGCCACTCGGCCAGACGACGTGCCTGGTCGCGTTGGCCCACCAGGTCGGCCACCGGGAGCGCCTCGTGCTTCTCCTGCACCACGACGGGCGTGACCTCGGCGGCCGGGGCCTGGGCCGAGCGCCAGCCCACGACGCTCGACGGCTGCACGGCGACCGGGCCCGCGGGGTCGGTCGAGGTGATCGTGATGAGCTCGTTGGTCCACGTCATGCCGATGGCGTTGGACAGCTTGCGGCGCGTCTCGGAGACGTTGGCGCCGGGCGGCGGCGCGAGGTCCTGGGGGAGCAGCGAGACGTTGTCGCCGACCGTGAGGACCTTGCCCGTCAACGCCATGCGCACGTGCTCCGGCGTGAGGGCCGTGGTGGCGAGGCGGGAGCCCGCGACGGTGATGGAGCGGGCGGCGGTCACCTGGACCGGGGCCACGACGATCTCCGAGCCCTCGACCACGCCCAGGTTGGTCAGCGTCACGTCATCCACCAGGACCACGCCCGGCGGTTGCTCGCCCGAGGCGGCCAGCGCGGCGCTCACGCGGGCGCCGGTCAGCTTCACGGCGTCCCAGGCGCGCAGGCCCAGGGCGTCGAGCACCTCGGGGTGGAGGCGGACTACGCCTCGCCGGGTGTCCAGAGCGGACGGGGACAGGCGAGCCGTCAGCGTGATCACCCCGACGACTCTAGTTCCTCCCCGCGCCCGGGATGCGGACGTGATGGCCGACCAGGTCGGAGGCACGTTCGTCAGGTGTTCGTGTGCTGCTGCGGAGGCTCTGCGGTCGTTGCGGAGTAACCCGAGAGCAGCCACTCGGTGCTGCTGATGATCGCGGGGGTGGGGATCGGGACGTTGGCCCCGTCGAGGGCGGTCGTCTCCTCGCCGATCAGCGCGCCGGTGTGGGGATCGAAGACCAGGACGTGGCGCAGGTGGCGTTCTCGTTCGACGTGCGTGACCGACTCGCTTGGCCTGGCTCCCCACGACGTGGTCGCCGCCGACATGTCGGGCCAGGTGGCGAGGTCGAGCAGGAGCAGGCGCTGCAGCGCCGGTGGGACGACCTGAGCGTGCCAGATCTTGCCGAACGTCCTCATCGCCGCGGCGGTGGAACCCTTCGGGTTCCTCCTGCGCAGCTCGGCGGTGACGGCGGCGGGATCGGTGGAGGAGATGAAGCCGGCCGGCAGCCGTCCCGGCGGGTAGTCGCCGGTCGGTTGCACGGCCTCGCCGTCCTCGGTGACCAGCAGCCGGCCGGAGTCGTCGGCGGCGATCCACTGCCGTCGTTCCAGTCGTTTGACGCTGCCGGTCAGCGAGGTGGTCTCGCCGGTGCGGGTGATCTTGCGGACGGTGTGCAGGTAAGCGCTGGAAGTGTGCACGTAGTGGTATCTGCCAGAGCCGGGTGGCTCTGGCAGATGCACTGTCTTCTCGGCCAGGTCCCGCAGTGAGTCCGCCGCACTCACGGCTTGTCGTGCCTGCGCAGGCCGATCTGCCGCCAAGATCGCCGCCCGCTGCCGTTGGCACGTGACGCGGGCATCTCCGAAGAAGATGTGGTCGCGTCACGACGAGGGCGGCGCACCGCCCGCATGGCCGCACCTGCGACACGGCCGCGCAACGGCTGCCGCAGACCGAGCCGCCGAGCCGCGACACCGTGCGCCCGCTTGATGGCGCGGCGGTCGGCACCGGTGACGGTCCACGCCTCCGGGTGCTTCGACAGCCACAGGTACCGCCGCACCGAGTAGGGCAGGTGCGCCAGGTACGCGACCATCGCGATGATCAGTGCCACCAACGGGTACGTGATGATCGCGGCCGCCAGCAGGCCGACGACGACCAGCAGCAGGGCTGCCCAGCGCGGCGGCACCTTCACCGTCTTCACGGACAGCGTCGGGATGCGGGAGACCAGGAGCATCGCGACCAGGACGGTCCACACGCCCACGACGTAGGAGTTGTTCCACCAGCCGTCGGTGCGCACCTGCTCCTCGATGATGAGGGGCAGCAGCAGCAACAGGCCGCCTGCCGGGGCAGGCACGCCCACGAAGAACTCCTTCGCGAACGGCGGTTGTTCCTTCTCCAGCAACGTGTTGAAGCGGGCCAGGCGGACCACCATGCAGACCGCGAAGATCAGCGCGATGACCCAGCCGGCGCGGTTGCCCTCGAACTTCCAGAGGTAGATCGCGAGGGCGGGCGCGACGCCGAACGAGATGGCGTCGGCCAGCGAGTCCAGCTCCGCGCCCATCTTCGACGTCGCGTCCAGCAGGCGGGCGATGCGGCCGTCGAGGCCGTCGAAGACGGCTGCCGCCGCGATCGAGGCGATGGCCGCGCCCCACATGCCGACGTTCGCGAAGTGCACGGCGGACAGGCCCGAGCACATGGCGAGGACCGTGATCGCGTTCGGCAGGAGGCGAACGCCGGGCCCGCTGGGTGCCATCAGGCTTCCGGGAGTTCGGCGAGAACGGTCTCGCCGCCGATGGTGCGCTGGCCGGCCTCGACCAGGACGCGGCTGCCGCGCGGCACGTAGAGGTCCACGCGCGAGCCGAAGCGGATCAGGCCGTAGGTCTGACCGGCGGTGACCTTCTCGCCCTCGGCGACCTCGCACACGATGCGGCGGGCGACCAGGCCGGCGATCTGCACGACGACGAGGTCGTGGCCGTTGACGGTGCGCAGCCACACGGTGTTGCGCTCGTTCTCCTCGGAGGCCTTGTCGAGGTCGGCCGAGAGGAACTTGCCGGGGTGGTACGAGACCTGGACGACCTCGCCGTCGGCGGGCACGCGCTGCACGTGCACGTCGAACACGGAGAGGAAGACGCTGACGCGCGTCATCGGCTGGGAGCCGAGGCCGAGCTCGGCCGGCGGGACGGCGTCGACCACGTGCGAGACGGTGCCGTCGGCCGGGGCCACGGCGAGGTTCGGACGGGTCGGCGTCACGCGCTTCGGCTCGCGGAAGAACCACGCCACCCACGCCGTGACCAGCGCGAGGACGACGCCCAGGCGCTTGGAGCGCAGCCGGACGAGGAGGGTCGCGATCGCCGCACCGGCGACGAACGGGCGCCCTGCGGGGTGCATCGGCGGCACCATGCCGCGCGCGAGTTCGAGGAAGTGGGAGACGGGCTTCTCGCTGCTCATCGTGTCTGTGGGTTCCGTAGCTTCGGTGGTTTGTCGGGAGGCTTCACGCTACGGCAACGACCCGAACCGCCCACCGGGACTGCCGGAAAGACAAGTGGCCGGTGGGCCCGTGCATCCCCCGACGAATGCGCGGGCCCACCGGCACCTGCGGGCAGTGTAATCCCCGTCACATGGCGTTAACAACGTCGCTCGGTGAGCGTTCCGTCACAGTCCGTCCACGCCGATGGCCTGCAGCCTGGACCTCACCTCGGGCACCCGGCAGGCGTCCCGCACGGCCGGTGCGACCAGGTCGTCCGGGTAGACCGCAGCTCCGTCCGGCATCCGCAGCACGAACAGCCCGCCCCAGTTGAGTTCCAGCGTGGCGCGGCCGGCCGTCACGAGCAGGTCAGCGACCATGCACCCGAGCAGTTCCGTCACGGCCTCGACGGCCGCGTCGTGCACCTCCGCCTGGGTCAGCGACGCGTCCACGGGCGCTCCCGTGAGCTTGTGCAGCTGAGCCCTCTCCAGTGCCCTGAGCACGTCCGCGATCGTGTCGCCGACCTTGCTCACCCGTCCCGCGTGCCGCAGCAGGTCGGCGTGCCGCCGGACGAGGGCCGGCCCGGCCAGCGGGGCCAGCTCCTCCCAGGCGATCGGCGGCCCCTGCACCTCGACGAGCGCCGCGACCTGCTCGGGCGGCAGGCCGGTGAGCAACGGCCACGAGGAGCGTTCGTCGATGGCCTCGGCCACGCTGCCGCTGATCTGCGAGAACCGCGCGATCGTCGCGACCCGCTCCCGGATCGGCGGATGGCTGTCGAACACCGACGTCGGCTCCTCCGCGGCCAGCAGCGGCTCGATCTCGCGCAACTGGTGCACGCGCCGCGGGTGGTCGAGGTAGGCGCGGAAGCCCTCCAGCAACGGCGGCGTGCGACCGGCCGCCACGGCCAGCGACACGTACCAGCGCTTGTAGTCCTCCCACGCGACGCCCAGCGGGCCGCCGCGCAGCAACGACCGCATCGACGCCTCGCGCCCGGCCGCCGCGACGGACACCTCGTCGGCGAACCGCTCGTGCTTCCGGCTCTCCGAGGCCGCTACCAGCGCGTACAGCCTCGACCACCCGTAGAGGACGCCGAAGAAGGCGAAGTCCTGCCTGGACGCCATCCCGAGGGCGGTCTGAGCGCGCGAAGTGAGCGCGGACAGCCGTGTGTGCCCACCGCCGTAGTGACCGAGTTCGTGCGCGAGCACCGACCGCAGTTCGCCGATCGTCATCCCGGCCAGCCACGGCAGGCCCAGCTCCATGTACCGGGTGCCGCGGCGTTCCCAGACGCCCGCGTTCGCCCTGTCGACGAGCCGGATCTCGTCGGGGCTGCGGGTGCCCGCGATCCTCGCGAGCTCGTCGACGTGCCGCCAGAGCTCCGGGTGCGCCGGGCGCGGCAGCTCGATCCCCTCCGCCCGCGGGCGTGCCCAGATCGCCGTGACCGCCGCGAACAGCGTCGGGCCACCCACGACCAGCGCCAGCGCCAGGAGCCACCAGCCCCCTTCGTCGTCGCCGCGGCCGAAGAGGACGGCCGCGAGCACGCCCAGTCCCGCGACGAGTCCCACCGCGAGCACGAAGAACCCCGCCAGCAGCGCCAGCGCGAATGCCGCTCTCATCTCCCCGCTTCCCCCAGATCCGTGACTACTGCAGGTATCTCACGGTGACCTCGGCCCCCGCAGGCAGTTCGGTCACGTCCTCCGGCACCTCGATCAGGCAGTTCGACAACGCGAGCGCCGACAGCAGGTGCGAACCCGGACCACCGACCGGCGTCACGACCTCGCCGGACGACGGGTCGTGCAGGCCGCGCCGGAACTGCGTCTTGCCCGCCGGGGACGTCAGCGCGGACGTGATCCTCGCTCGCGCGCTGCGGCGTTCGGTCTGCGCGTGCCCCATGGACGCCATCAGCGCCGGCCGCACGAACACCTCGAACGACACCTGCGCGCTCACCGGGTTGCCCGGCAGCGACAGCACCGGCACGCCCTCGTACCGGCCGGAGCCCTGCGGTCCGCCCGGCTGCATCGCGACCTTGGTGAACTGCACGTCGTGGTCCTCGAAGGCGTCCTTGACCACCTCGTACGCGCCCGCGCTGACCCCGCCGGACGTCACGATCACGTCCACCGCGCCCAGGTACGGCTTCAACGCCTGGTGGAACGCCTCGACGTCGTCCGGCACGAACCGCAGCTGGACGGCGACGCAGCCCGCGTCCCGCACGGACGAGGCGAGCATCATGCCGTTCGACTCGTAGATCTGGCCGAGCTCCAGCGGCCGGCCGGGTTCGACCAGCTCGGAGCCCGTCGACAGAACCAGCACGCGGGGACGGCGGCGCACGGGCAGTTCTGGCAGGCCGAGCGCGGAGGCGAGGCCGAGCGTGGACGGGCGCAGCACGGTGCCCGCGGCCAGCACCGCGTCGCCCTTCCGCACGTCGTCGCCGCCGATGCGGATGTTCTGGCCGGGCTCCACGGGCCGGTTGATCGTCACGGTCTCCGTGCCGCCGTCGGTCCACTCGACCTGGACCACCGCATCCGCGCCGGGCGGGATCGGCGCGCCGGTCATGATCCGTTGCGCGGTGCCGGGGGCCAGCGGGTTCAGCTCGGTGCGGCCGGCCGGGATGTCGTCGGTCACGACGAGACGAGACGTCTCGTCCCGGTTCAGGTCCGCCGCCCGCACCGCGTACCCGTCCATCGCCGAGTTGTCGAACGGCGGCAGGGCGAGCGGCGCGATGACGTCGGCGGCGAGCACGAGCCCGAGGCACTCCTCGAGCGGGAGCTGCAGCACGGGCATCGACCCGACGAGCTCCGCGACGCGACGGCGGTGTTCGGCGACAGTGGTGGGGGGCACGACTGCATACTGCCAACGTCGCGCCGATCGTGACGATCGCTTTCCCGGTTTCCTCCCGGAGGTGTTGTTCGTGCAGGTCCGGACCAGGCACACACCGACGTTCGGCGTGGCGAGACTCGTCCTCGCGCCCGGCGAGGCGGTGCTGGCCGACCCGCTGACCATCGCGGCCACCAGCTACGGGCTCGTGGTCGAGGTGAAGGGCGCGGGCGCGAAGGCCGTCGCGCTGTGCACGGTGGGTGCGGAGGGCGGCTGGATCGACGCGGCCCCCGTGCTGCCCGGCGACCTGCACCAGATCGAGCTCGACGGGACGCACGGCTGGTGCCTCGCCCGGCACAGCTGGATCGCGTCCAGCAGCACGGTGGCGATGAACCCGGAGGCACCGCCGATGCAGGCGATCTTCGGGGGCGCCGAGGGCTTCCTGAACTACGCGCACGGGCAGGGCGCGGTGGTGCTCGCCTGTTACGGCGCACTCGACCTCGTGACGCTGGAAGCGGGAGAAGCGGTGACCATCAGCAGCGATCACGTCGTGGCGTTCGCGGACACCGTGCAATGCCGTCTTCGGCCGTCGGTACCCGATGGCGTGCAATCCATTCAGACGGGTGAGGGGCTGGTGTTCGACTTCGCTGGTCCCGGCGCCGTGCTGACCCAGGCGCGCGGCCCCCGCCGACTCACCACCTGGTTGCGCGCCAACGGAGTCAGCTCCCGTTCATGACTCCGTAAGGAGGTATCCGAGTGAGATTTCTTCTTTTAGCGTTGCTCTCTGCGCTTTGCGTGAGATGCGTGATCTGAAGGAGGACGTCTTGGCTCTCGGTACCGTCAAGTGGTTCAACTCCGAAAAGGGATACGGCTTCATCGCGACCGATGGCGGGCCCGACGTGTTCGTGCACTACTCGGCGATCCAGATGGAGGGCTTCCGGACGCTCTCGGAAGGCGACCGGGTGGAGTTCGAGGTGCAGGCCGGACGGGACGGGCGCAGCCAGGCGTCGGAGGTGCGCCGCGCGGGTTAGAGATCACTTCGATCACGCCTTCGGCCAACCCGGGACAAGCACGTCCGGCCGGACGTTAGGCTGCCTCGCGTGTCGGAGGACCTGAGCGGACGGCGAATCGCGCATTACCGGATCGACGGTGTGCTCGGTCGTGGTGGCATGAGCGTGACGTATCGGGCCACGGACGTGAGACTCGGCCGCAAGGTCGCGCTCAAGGTCATCGGTGAGCACCTCGCGCCCGACGCGGAGTTCCGCGAGCGGTTCGTGGACGAGGCGCGCAACACGTCCGCGATCGACCACGCGAACATCGTGCCGCTGTACGACTTCGACGAGGTCGACGGCCTGCTCTACATCGCCATGCGGCTCGTGGACGGCCAGGACCTGGCCGGGCACATCAAGGAGGGGCCGCTCACCCCCGCGCGCACGTTGACGCTGCTCGCCCAGGTGGCCGAAGCGCTCGACATGCTGCACGGCAAGGGCCTCGTGCACCTCGACGTGAAGCCGGCGAACGTGCTGGTGACGCAGAAGGAGGGCGTGCGCGAGCACGTCTACGTCGCCGACTTCGGCCTGACCCGCCGCGGCGCCACCGGCCACCGCACCCGAACGGGTGATTTCCTCGGCTCGCCGACCTACGCGGCGCCGGAGCACCTGCGGGGCGAGCCCGTCGACGGCCGCACCGACCAGTACGCGCTCGCGTGCATGCTCTTCGCCTGCCTGTCGGGCCGTCCGCCGTTCCAGGGCGGCGTGCAGGAGGTCATCGCGGGCCACCTCAGCAACGTCGTGCCCTCGCTGTCCCAGGTCGTGGCGTTGCCGCCGGCCATCGACGAGGTCATCCGCAAGGGCACCTCCAAGGACCCGGCGCAGCGGTTCGCGAACTGCGCCGAGCTGATCAACGCCGCCCGCGTCGCCCTGGCCGGGGTCGCGCAGGGCTCGGCTCCCGCTCAACTCGGGCCGCAGTCCGGCTCGTTCCCCGCTCAGGCGCCGGTCTCCGGTCCGGTGCCGGCGCAGCAGGGGCAGTACCAGGGCGGCTACCAGCAGCAGTTGCAGGACCCCGTCCGGCTGCGCCCGCCGAACCAGGTGGGCGCGAGCGCCTTCACGTCCTCCAGCAGGAAGGAACGGCCGGCGTGGTTCGCGCCGGTCATCGCCGCCGCGCTCGCGATCGTGGTGATCGTCGTGCTGGTGGTGATCCTCTCGCCTGGTGACGAGCCCGCGCGGCAGCCGAAGACGAACTCCTCGCCGACGCTGAACATCGGTGACGAACCGACGACGTCGAGGAAGCCGCTGCCGACCTCTGTGCCGGTGCGCACATCTCGCTGAGAGTCGCCTGGGAGTCGTCCGGGTTCGCTTGCACTCGCCGTGCCCGAGTGCTAAACACGAACTAGCACTCGGCTCGTCCGAGTGCCAGAACAGTGAGGCTGGGACGGTGAGGCCCTCCGGGGTCGTCCGTCGCGGGCACCGAGCCTGGCCACTCGCACCGTGTTCCGCTGTGGGCGTGTGCCCGCAGTGGCCCAGGAACTCACATAGGCGGAGGAACACACCGCAATGGCCAAGATGATTGCGTTCGACGAGGAAGCCCGTCGCGGTCTCGAGCGCGGGATGAACATCCTCGCCGACGCCGTCAAGGTGACGCTCGGCCCCAAGGGCCGCAACGTCGTGCTTGAGAAGAAGTGGGGCGCGCCCACGATCACCAACGACGGCGTCTCCATCGCGAAGGAGATCGAGCTCGAGGACCCGTGGGAGAAGATCGGGGCCGAGCTCGTCAAGGAGGTCGCGAAGAAGACCGACGACGTCGCGGGTGACGGCACCACCACCGCCACCGTGCTCGCCCAGGCTCTGGTCCGCGAGGGTCTGCGCAACGTGGCCGCGGGTGCGAACCCGCTCGGCCTCAAGCGCGGCATCGAGCAGGCCGTCGAAGCCATCGCCGAGCAGCTGCTGAAGAACGCCAAGGAGATCGAGACGAAGGAGCAGATCGCTGCTACCGCGTCCATCTCCGCCGCTGACCCCACGATCGGCGAGCTCATCGCCGAGGCGATGGACAAGGTCGGCAAGGAAGGCGTCATCACCGTCGAGGAGAGCAACACCCTCGGTCTCGAGCTCGAGCTCACCGAAGGCATGCGCTTCGACAAGGGCTACATCTCCGGTTACTTCGTGACCGACCCCGAGCGCCAGGAAGCCACGCTGGAGGACCCGTACATCCTCCTGTTCGGCTCCAAGATCTCCACGGTCAAGGACCTGCTCCCGCTCCTCGAGAAGGTCATGCAGGGCGGCAAGCCGCTGCTGATCATCTCGGAGGACGTCGAGGGCGAGGCCCTGGCGACCCTGGTCGTCAACAAGATCCGTGGCACCTTCAAGTCCGTCGCCGTCAAGGCGCCCGGCTTCGGTGACCGCCGCAAGGCCATCCTCCAGGACATCGCCACCCTCACCGGTGGCCAGGTCATCACCGAGGACGTCGGCCTGAAGCTGGAGAACGCCGACATCTCGCTGCTGGGCAAGGCCCGCAAGGTCGTCGTCACGAAGGACGAGACGACCATCGTCGAGGGTGCCGGTGACGCCGACCAGATCCAGGGTCGCGTCAACCAGATCCGCGCCGAGATCGAGAAGTCGGACTCCGACTACGACCGCGAGAAGCTCCAGGAGCGCCTCGCGAAGCTCGCCGGCGGCGTCGCCGTCATCAAGGCGGGCGCGGCCACCGAGGTCGAACTCAAGGAGCGCAAGCACCGCATCGAGGACGCCGTTCGCAACGCGAAGGCGGCCGTCGAAGAGGGCATCGTCGCGGGTGGTGGCGTCGCGCTGCTGCAGGCCGCCGAGGCTGCCTTCGCGGGCCTGAAGCTCACGGGCGACGAGGCCACCGGTGCCAACATCGTCAAGGTCGCCGTCGAGGCGCCGCTGAAGCAGATCGCCGTCAACGCCGGCCTCGAAGGCGGCGTCGTGGTCGAGCGCGTCAAGTCCCTCCCCTCGGGCGAGGGCCTCGACGCCGCGACCGGCGAGTACAAGGACCTGATCAAGGCGGGCATCATCGACCCGGCCAAGGTCACGCGTTCCGCGCTGCAGAACGCCGCGTCCATCGCCGCGCTGTTCCTGACGACGGAAGCCGTCGTCGCGGACAAGCCGGAGAAGAACGCCGCTCCGGCCGCGCCGGACGCCGGTGGCATGGACTTCTGAGTCCAGCCGCCTCGCACCACCTCTGAAAGGCCCGGTTCGCTTCGGCGAGCCGGGCCTTTCGGCATCTCCGGGGTGACGGGCGGCGGGGTGGGCGGGAGCTGCGAGTGGGCGGGAGCTGCGAGTGGTGGGGAGAGCCGCGGGTGGAGAGAGCGCAGTGGGGGACGGGGGAGGTGCCGGCGCGGGCCTCGGGCCACTCGACGCGGACGGGCGGCTTGCTCGGGCTGCGGGGACGAGCGGCGGCGGGTGCGGGGTGCGGGGTGCGGGAAGACGGCTGCACGGCGGCCAGAGGGAGGGGGAGGAGGAAGGGCGCAGAGCGCAGGGGTGGATGGGACGCGGCGTGGTGGAGGCGCGGTGAGGTGGGACACGGCGGCCGTGGGACGCGACGACGGACCCCAGCCTGGGACGTGGCGGCCGTGGGACGTGGCAGCGGGACGTGGCGACGAGCTGGACAGCTCCGCTGCGAGGATGGCGAGCCGCCCTCCACCCCAACGCAATGGCGAAGCCGAGGCGTGTGAACCTCTTCCACACGAGCAAGCGGTGTCGCAACCACGACGGCGATTGGGGCTTGACTTTGGGTGCGAGGCCTTAAACTTGACCACTCGGCCGGGCTTCACATGCCCGGCTTTTAAAAGGCCGAGGAAGGCCTCGCAAGGGCCCCGAAGTCAAGCCCCAATCGCGATCGTCGCGAAGCGGCGATGAAATGACCCGGCTCGTCATGACCAACCCAGCCACCTGCGCAAGGTGACCACGAGTCGAGCAAGGTGACCAATCCCCAGAACCCCAGAAAGCGCCGACTAACCCCTGCAAAATCAAAGCATGATCGTGGGCGTGACAACGGTCCGCCCAGGCTCACCACGAGAATTGACCAAATGCACCAGAATCTGCGTGGTCCCAGCCGGCACATCGGGAAGAACAAACCGCCCACCATCATCAGCCCGAGTACACGACGACTGATGATCAGCCACTCGAACCTCGACCTCGTGCTCCCCAGCCGGAACCAGCCACCCGTCGATCCGGTGCCGAGACCCCGTCGACGTGAAGTTCACCATCAGCGTCAGGTTGTCGACGGTGAAGGTGATCGTGCCGGTCTGCCCGCCCCGGACCCCGGCGAACGACCCTGCGCGTTCCCACCGGGCCACTTCCACGTCCAGCGACTCCAGTGCGATCGCGAACTTCACGCGGTCCACCAGGTCGGCGGGTGGCGGGTCCAGTTCGTCGACGAGCCTGTTCAGTTCGGAGAGGACTGCGGTGTCCTCGGGGCCCCTGCGGTCGTCGCGCGGGTCGATCTCGTTCACCGCGATCCTCCTTCCGTCTCCAGGTAGTTGCGCAGCAGTGTCAGACACCGTCCCCTGGTCGGACCGATGCTGCCGTGGGGCATGGCCAGTGCCTCGGCGACTGCCCGGTACTCCGCGCGGCCCGCGAGCACGGTGAGTCGGAGCAGTTCCTGGCACCTCGTGGTCAGGCGGCCGAACGCGAGCCACAGGCGGCGGTCGCGGTCGTCCATCAGCGTCACGTCCTCGGGCAGGCCGGTGTCGGACTCGAGCTGCTCGGCGTATTCGTCGGACAGGTGCGTTTCACGCTTGTTGGGTGTCCAGGTTCGGCGCGCTTCACGCCTCGTCGTGACCACCAGGTAGCCGACCAGGGCTTTGGGCTCGTTGATGTTCTCGATGTTCTTCAAGAACGCGAGCCACACGGTCTGCACGACGTCTTCCGCCGCCGCGCGGTCCAGTCCCTGCCCTCGCGCCACGTGCCACAGCAGCGGGGTCAGCTCGGTCACCAGGACGTCCAGTGCGTGGCGGTTGCCCTCGCGTGCCGCCGCCACGCAGACCGCGTGCCGTTCGGTGCCTTCAAGCCCGTCCCACGGCGGACGGTCATCCGCCGTGTGCAGCTCGTCCATGCAGCACCTCCGATCGGCCGCCCTGTCAGCGCCGTCCGCCAACTCATGAAGGGCTAACTGGGCGGTAGATACCAAATTCACTCGATTGGAGCAGTATTGCCGCCAAGTGACCCTCATCTTCCTCCGGGCACGCCAGCGGCCCGTGAATCCCCCTCCGAGTCACGGGCCGCCAGTGGTGGGAGCTCGCGCCGGCCGGCACCCCTCGAACCGGCTGACGCTAGCTCCACGCCTGAACAAAGCGCTCATCGTGGAAGAGCGGAACTCAGGCGAGCAGATACACCCTCTGACGCACCGAACGGTTCATGCGCTCCCGATTCCCGAAAGCACACGTCAAAGACCGTTATGGTCTAGACCATGCCGATTCTCGAAGTGATCGCACTGGACGCGCAGGACGCCGAGGCCGCGCAGGCGGGCGGCGCCGACCGGCTCGAACTGGTCGCCGACATGGCGAGTGACGGCCTCACGCCGTCGGTCTCCACCTTCAAGGAGGTCCAGCAGGCCGTCGACATCCCCATCCGCGTGATGCTCAGGGACGCCAAGGGTTTCGCGCCCGGTGACCTCAAGCAACTGCGCAGGCGGGCGCGCGACCTCAGGGAGGCCGGTGCCACCGAGTTCGTCCTCGGCTTCCTCGACGCGGGCGGCGAGATCGACGAGGGCGTCACCCTCAACCTCGTCGCCGAACTGGAGGGCTGCGCCTGGACCTTCCACCGTGCGCTCGACAACTCCACCGACGTCTTCCGCTCGTGGGAGGTCATCAAGACCCTCGGCTGCGACACCGTGCTCGCCGCCGGCAGCGCGAAAGGCGTCGAGGACGGCATCGAGAACCTGAAGAAGCTCGTCACCCAGGCCCCGCCCGCGCTGCTCGTCGGCGGCGGTCTGCAGGCTCGACACGTACCGGAGTTGCTGGCAGCGGGCGTGAACGGGTTTCACCTCGGAAGCGCGGTCCGTCCGTCCGGATGGGACTCCCCGGTCGATTCGGCATCAGTTCGGGAATGGGTCAATCGTCTGGTCTAGACCCTTGCCCTGGTCCGTTCTACAGTCACGTTGCTTCCTGTGAAATAGCTGTTGCAACATACGCAACGTGAAGGGCGCGACGATGCGGCTGAAGACACTTGTGGCGGTGCTGGGCGTGGGCGCGGTGGTCGCCTGCGCGCCGGTGCAGTCGGGACCGACGAGCTCGGGCACGGACGAACAGACGGGACAGCTGCGGGTCTGGCTGTTCGATGAGGTCAACCGCGGCCCCAAGGAGGCCGTCGTGAAGGAGGCGATCTCCGAGTTCCAGGGCAAGCACAGCGGCGTGACCGTCGACGTGCAGTACATCCAGGTGTCCAGCCGGGCAGAGCGCTTCAAGGCCGCGTTCAGCGACCCGAAGAGCGCACCGGACGTCGCCGAGTTCGGCAACACCGACCTCGCGGGCTACGTGTCCGCGGGCGGCTTCTCCGAGCTCGACCTGGGCAAGTGGGACGAGTCGAAGGACCTGGTCCCGACGATCCTCGACACGGCCAAGGTCGACGGCAAGACGTACGGCGTGCCGTGGTTCGTCGGCGTGCGCGCGTTGTACTACCGCACGGACGTGTTCACCGAGCTCGGCCTCAAGCCGCCGACGACGTTGGACGAGATCGCGACGACGGCCCGTGAGATCAGGCAGAAGAAGCCGGAGCTCATCGGCATCTCGGCCGGTGGCAAGTACCTGTTCGCCGCGCTGCCGTTCATCTGGGCGCAGGGCGGGGACCTCGCGAAGTCCGACGGCGGCAAGTTCACCGCCGCGATCGACAGCGCCGAGGCCAAGGCCGGTGTCGCCGAGTACACCGAGCTGATCAAGGACGACATCTGCCCGCCCGCCACCTGCGCGGGTAACGGCGGTGACGCGAGCGTCGAGGCGTTCCGCGCGGGCAAGGCCGCGATGACCATCGGCGGTGACTTCAACCGCAAGTCCGTCGACGCCTCGTCAGCGGCGGGCAAGTACGGCGTCGTGCCGCTGCCCGGAAAGGACAAGGGCTCGATCGCGCCCGCGTTCGCCGGTGGCAACCTGCTCGGCGTCATGAAGGGCACGCAGCGCAAGACGCTCGCCACCGAGTTCACGCAGCTGCTCGCGTCGAAGAAGTACCAGCAGAAGATGTACACGGCGATGGGCAACCTGCCGACGTTCACCGACGTGCAGAAGCAGGTCGCGGACTCCGACAAGTTCCTGGAGCCGTTCACGAAGACCCTGCAGTCCGGCACGAAGTTCGTCCCCGTCACGCCGGCGTGGGCGAAGATCGAGGCGCAGGCCGTGGTGCCGACGATGCTCCAGGAGATCGTCACCGGCGCGAAGAACGTCGACACGGCCACCGCGGACGCCGCCAAGACGATGAACGCGGCCTTCACGTCGTGAGCATGACGGCCAAAGGCCAGGGGCGGACCGCGTTCGCCTACCTGGCTCCAGCGCTGCTGATCCTCGGGGGGCTGCTGGCCTACCCGATCTACCAGCTGGTGCTCATCTCGCTCTACGACTACGGCCAGGAACAGGTCAGCGGCGGCGCGCCGCTCGAGTTCCTCGGTCTCGGGAACTACCAGAACCTGCTGGGAGACCAGCAGTTCTGGGGAGTGCTCGGGCAGACCGTCGCGTTCGCGGCGGTCTGCGTGGTCGGCACGTTGCTTGTGGGCGCGTTCCTCGCAATCCTCGCCACCCGCGTACGCACGTGGGTGCGCATGACGTTGTTCCTGGCGGCGCTCGGCGCGTGGTCCACGCCCGCCGTCGCCGGCTCGACGATCTGGCTCTTCCTGTTCGACGCGAACTTCGGGTTCGTGAACGAGGTCCTGGGCATCCAGGGCTTCTCCTGGACGTTCGACAAGTGGACGGCCTTCGGACTCGTTGCGGCACAGGTGATCTGGTGCTCGTTCCCGTTCGTCATGGTGACGCTCTACGCGGGCATCAAGGCGATCCCGGGCGAGGTGCTGGAGGCCGCCGCACTGGACGGCGCGTCGGCGTTCCGCACGGCGTGGAGCGTCATGCTCCCGTTGCTGCGGCCGATCATCCTCGTGGTGACGATCCAGTCGATCATCTGGGACTTCAAGGTGTTCACGCAGATCTACGTGATGACGAACGGCGGCGGCATCGCCGGGCGCAACCTCGTGCTCAACGTCTACGCCTACCAACAGGCGTTCGCGGCGTCGGAGTACGGACTGGGCGCGGCCATCGGTGTCGTGATGACCGTGCTGCTGCTGGGAATCACGATGTTCTACCTGCGTGCGCTCAAGCGGTCGGGGGAGGTCCTGTGAGGCGCTGGCTGACCGAGGGCTTCGTCCTCGTCATCGCCGCTGTGGTGGCGTTCCCGCTGTTCTGGATGGTGCTCAGCGCCTTCAAGCCGGAGGACGAGATCATCTCGGCCGACCCGGTGCCGTGGACGACGCGGCCCACGCTCGACAGCTTCACGCGGGCGCTGACCGTCGCGAACTTCGGGCGCTACTTCATGAACAGCATCATCGTCGCGTTGGTCGTGGTGTTCCTGAGCATCTTGATCTCGTTCCTCGCGGCGACCGCGCTGACCCGGTTCCGGTTTCGCAGCCGCACGACGCTGCTGATCATGCTGCTGGTCGTGCAGATGGTGCCGGTCGAGGCGTTGACCGTGCCGCTGTTCTTCCTGATGCGGTCCGTGGGGGACAGCGTTCCGGCCTTCGGCCTGAACCACCTCGGCTCGCTCGTGCTGGTGCACCTGGCTTTCAGCCTGCCGTTCGCGATCTGGATGCTGCGGGGCTTCGTCGCCGCGGTGCCGGTGGAGCTGGAGGAGGCCGCCACCCTGGACGGCGCCTCGCGGTTCCGGTTCCTGTGGCAGGTGCTGTTCCCGCTCGTCGCGCCCGGCCTGGTGGCGACGAGCGTGCTGTCGTTCATCCACGCCTGGAACGACTTCCTGTTCGCCAAGACGTTCATCATCTCGGCCGTGGAGAACCAGACCCTGCCTCTGGCGCTCCAGGTGTTCGTCAAACCCGACCAGAACGATTGGGGCGCGATCATGGCGGGCTCCACCCTGATGACCATCCCTGTGCTCATCTTCTTCGTGCTCGTGCAACGCCGGCTCGTGTCCGGCCTCGCGGGGGCGGTGAAGGGATGAACCTGCTGCCACGCCCGGTGTCCTATGTGGACGGCGGGAAGCTCTGCGAGTACCAGGGCTGGGAGACCGTCCTCGTGGAAGGGCCTCCCGGCGGTTATCGGCTGCTGTCGTCCGACGACGGCGTGCTGATCGAGGCGAACGACGCGGCCGGTGAGATGAACGCGTTGCAGACCCTGCGGCAACTCCTCGGCGTGCGGTCGTTCCGGGCCGCGGGGGAGAAGCCGTCGGTCATCCCCGCGTGCGAGGTCGTGGACTACCCGAGGTTCGCGTGGCGTGGCGTGATGCTCGACGTCTCGCGGCACTTCCTGCCCAAGCGGGAGGTGCTGCGGTACGTCGAGCTGTTGTCGGTGCACAAGCTCAACGTCCTGCACCTGCACCTCACCGACGACCAGGGCTGGCGCTTCGAGTGCAAGCGCTACCCGAAGCTCACCGAGGTCGGGTCGTGGCGGGAGGACTCGCGGTTCGGCGACCGGCGCTCCGGAGGTCTGAAAGGCCGTCCACACGGCGGTTTCTACACGCAGGACGACCTGCGGGAGATCGTCGACTACGCGCGGGCACGGCACATCACGGTGATCCCGGAGATCGACATTCCCGGGCACTCGCAGGCGGCGATCGCGGCGTACCCCGAACTGGGTGCGCACGGCGGTGGGGTCTGGACCGACTGGGGTGTCAACGAACGCGTGCTCACCACCGGGGAGTCCACAGTGGACTTCTACCGGAACGTGTTCGACGAGCTGATGGACGTCTTCCCCGCGGAGATCATCGGACTCGGCGGCGACGAGGCGCCCGGTCACGAGGACGGCGTGCTGGTCCGGGCCATCGCGGAGCACATCGCGAGCAGGGGACGGCGGCCGTACGGGTGGGACGAGGTCCTGGACGCCCGTCCGCTGCCTTCGAACACGGTCGTCGCGTCCTGGCGCGGGGTCGAGAACGGCGTCACGGCGCTCGGCGCGGGTCACGACGTGGTCATGTGCCCTGAGCCGCACGTCTACCTGGACTACCGGCAGTCGGACTCGCCCGACGAACCGATTCCGGTGGGAACGGTGACGACGCTGGAGGACGTCTACGCGTGGGACCCGGTGCCCGAAGGCCTCACGGGCGAGGAGCCCGGACGGCTGCTGGGCGCGCAGGCGAACATCTGGACCGAGCACCTCGACTCGGCCCGGCGGGTGGACTACGCGGCGTTCCCGAGGCTGGCCGCGTTCGCCGAGGTCGTGTGGTCCCCGGCGGAGAAAGATCCTGAGTTCCTGCAACGACTCCAGGAGCACCACCTGCCCAGGCTCGACGCCCTGGGGGTGGAGTACCGGCCCCTCACCGGTCCCCACCCCTGGCAACGGCTACCTGGTGTTCCCGGGTTCCCACGGTGATCACACGGCCGGCTCTTCCTCGGGCATGAGGATCCAGGCGGCGACGTAGAGGATCGCTCCGGTGCCGAACCCGAGCAGCGTCGCCGCCACGAGGATGATCCGCAGGATCGCGGCGTCCACGCCGATCATCTTGGCGACGCCGCCGCAGACGCCGGCGAGCATCTTGTCGCTGCGACTCCTGCGGAGCTTCTTGACCTGGTCGGTGGCTTCGTTGAGCACGTTGTTCGTCATGGCTCAAGAGTCGTCGAAACCAGAGCACGGCACATCGGTGACCACCCCGAACCCGACCCTGATCCGGGGTGGTGACCCCCAGGGTTCAGTCGAGGCAGAACTCGTTGCCCTCGACGTCCTGCATGACGATGCAGGACTCGTTCTCCTCGTCGGCCTCCATCACACGCACCAGCGTCGCGCCGATCGCCTCCAGCCGGGCGCGCTCGGCCTGCAGCGTGGCGAGGCGTTCGGCGCCCACGAGCCCGGTGCCGGCCCGCACGCAGACGTGCACCCGGTTCTTGACGACCTTGCTCTCGGGAACGCGCTGGAAGAAGAACCGCGGGCCCTCACCGGTCGGGTCGGCGACCGCGGACCACGAACCGTCGCTCTCCGGCGGCGCGTCGTAACCGAGCACCTGGCTCCAGAACTCAGCGACGCGCACGGGTTCCGCGCAGTCGAACGTGACCTGGACTTTCTTGATCGAAGCCATTCGCCCACCGTAGTCGTACGCTCTGGCTCATGGAGTCGCCCGAGGAACTGGCGTCAGGGCTCGACCGCGCGGGTTACCTGCCGGATGGCGGGATCGCCACGGCGGCGTTCCTCGCGGTAGCGATGGGCCGGCCGTTGTTCCTCGAAGGCGAACCCGGTACCGGCAAGACCTCGCTCGCACTGGCGCTCGCCAAGTCGATGGACGTGCCGCTGATCCGCCTGCAGTGCCACGAGGGCATCGACGCCACGCAGGCCCTGTACGACTGGGACTACCCGCGTCAGCTCATGCACCTGCGCGTGCTGGAGACGCGCGGCGAGGTGGACGACGCCTCCCTCTACACGCGACGATTCCTGCTGGCCAGGCCGTTGCTGCAGGCGTTGGAGAACGCGCCGTGCGTGCTGCTCGTCGACGAGATCGACCGGGCGGACGACGAGTTCGAGGCGTTCCTGCTGGAGGTGCTGTCCGAGAACGCGGTCAGCATCCCCGAGTTCGGCGAGATCAGGGCGGCGACACCGCCGTTGACCGTGCTGACCTCGAACCGGACCCGAGAGGTGCACGACGCGTTGAAGCGCCGCTGCCTTTACCACTGGCTGGAGCACCCGTCCCTGGACCGCGAGATCGCGATTCTGCGCCGCACCCTGCCCGGTCTCGACGAACGGCTGGCGCACAAGGTCGCGGAGGCCGTGCAGAAGATGCGCGGCCTCGACCTGCTCAAACCGCCGGGGGTCGCGGAGTCGCTGGACTGGGCTCGGGCGTTGCAGGCGCTGGGGCGCACTGAGCCGGACGCGGAGACCCTGGGCGCGGTGCTGAAGTACCGGGAGGACGCGGAACGCGTGATCGGGAGCACAATCGTGGGGTGACGGAAGCCTGCGTGGGGTTCACCCGCGTCCTGCGGGGCGCCGGACTGCAGTGCGGGCCCGATCGCGTCCAGGCGTTCCTGCGGGCCACCGAGCACGTCGGCCTCTACTGGGCCGGGCGCCTCACGCTGTGCGCCGACCCGGACGACCTGCCGCGCTACGACGCCGCGTACCGGGCGTACTTCGGCGGCACCCCGCCCCGTCCACGCACCACGGCCGAACTCGACTCGCTCACCGTCGGCGTCGCCGCGTCCGACGTGGAAGTGTTGAAGCACAAGGACATCTCCGAGTTCAACGCCGCGCCTCTGATCGCCCGGCTGAAGCCGCTCCCTCCCCGCAGACGGTCGCGTCGGCTCCGCAAGGCCCGTCGCGGGCGGATGGACCTGCCCCGCACGGTGCGCGCGATGATCGAGACCGGCGGCGAGATCGCCCTGCCGCGCCACCGCCGCCGGGGTGTGAAAGCGCGCAGGCTGGTGGTGCTGATCGACGTCTCCGGCTCGATGGCCGCCTACTCGGACGCGTTGCTGCGGTTCGCGCACGTCCTTGCGCACGCCATGCCCGTAGAGGTCCGCACGATCGGCACCCGGCTGACCCGCGTGACCCGTCAGTTGCGCGAACGCGATCCGGAACGGGCTATCCGAGCCGCCGGGCGGGCCATCCCGGACTACGAGGGCGGCACCCGGCTCGGTGACGCGCTGCGGCGGTTCAACCAGCAGTGGCGGCAACGGGGTGCGGTGGTCGTGCTGTTCAGCGACGGCTGGGAGCGGGGCGACCCGAGCCTGCTGGCGACCGAGTTGGCGAGGCTGCGACGGGTGAGTCACAAGGTCATCTGGGCCAACCCGCACGCCGGCAAGTCCGGCTACCGGCCAGTCCAGCGAGGAGTGCGGGCCGCGCTCCCGCACGTCGATGCGATGGTGGTCGGGCACAGCGTGCACGCTTTGGAAGAACTGCTGAAGGAGGTGCGCCGTGCGTGATGTCCTCTACGACCTCGCCGAACGGGTGGCGAACGGGGAGACGGTCGGGGTCGGCACGGTGGTCGCGACCTTCAGCTCCGCGCCGCGGCCCGCCGGTGCGGCGATGCTCGTGACGCAGGACGGCGAGGCGGTCGGCAGCGTGTCCGGCGGGTGCGTCGAGGGCGCCGTCTACGACCTGGCGCAGTCGCTCCCCGCCCCGGTGCTGCAGCGGTACGGGGTGAGCGACGACGACGCGTTCGCGGTCGGGCTGACCTGCGGCGGGATCATCGACATCTACGTCGAGAAGATCAACGCCGAGACGTTCCCGCAGCTCAGTGAGGTAGTGGAGACCGTGCGAGCCGAGGAACCGGTGGCCGTCGCGACGGTCGTCGAGCACCCGTCCGGCATCGGGCGCCGCATGGTCGTCTGGCCGGATCGACGCGATGGCAGCCTGGGTAGCGCGCGGATCGACGACGCCGTCGCGGACGACGCGCGCGGCATGCTGGCCTCGGGCCGAAGTGGTGTGCTCCAGTACGGGCCGGACGGTCAGCGGCGCGGGGAGGGCATGAGCGTCTTCGTGAACTCGTTCGAACCGCCGCCGCGCATGCTCGTGTTCGGAGCGATCGACTTCGCCGCCGCGATGGCTCGCCTCGGCGCGTTCCTCGGTTACCGCGTGACGGTCTGCGACGCGCGCCCGGTGTTCGCGACGCGCAGCCGGTTCCCCGAAGCCGACGAGGTCGTCGTGGAGTGGCCACACCGGTACCTCCAGCGCGAGGCGTCCAAGCTCGACGAACGCTCGGTGATCGCGGTGCTGACGCATGATCCGAAGTTCGACGTCCCGTTGCTGGAGGTCGCGTTGCGGCTCAAGGTCGGCTACGTCGGTGCGATGGGATCCCGGCGCACGCACGAAGATCGACTGGATCGGTTGCGGGAAACGGGATTGACCGAATCCGAGCTTGCGGCGTTGTCGTCGCCGATCGGGCTCGATCTCGGCGGTCGAACGCCGGAAGAGACCGCAGTTGCGATTGCTGCTGAGATCATTTCCTTGCGGTGGAAGGGAACCGGACGCCGGTTGACGGAGATCGAGATGCCGATTCATCGGTGATCGGGTTGTTGAACCCGCAAACAGGGAGCAAGCTGGAGTGACCCTCGTCACTTGCATGCCCACCACCCTGGGAGGGTTTCAATGCACATCTCGGTCAACGTCGACGGAGTGACATACGCCGACGAGGTCGAACCCCGCCTCCTGCTCGTGCACTACTTACGAGAGCGATTGAGCAAGACCGGCACCGTCGTCGGTTGCGACACCGGCAACTGCGGCGCCTGCACCGTTCACCTCGACGGCCACAGCGTGAAGTCGTGCCAGATGCTGGCCGTGCAGGCGAACGGGCACGAGGTCACCACGATCGAAGGCCTCGCTCGCGACGGCAAGCTGCATCCGGTGCAGGAGGCTTTCCACTCGAACCACGCGTTGCAGTGCGGTTTCTGCACGCCCGGCATGATCATGCAGGCCATCGACCTGCTCGCGGACGAGTCCGACCCCGACGACGAGACCGTGCGCAAGGGCCTCGAGGGCAACCTCTGCCGCTGCACGGGCTACCAGAACATCGTGCGCGCCGTTCAGGACGCCGCCCAGCGGATGAAGCCCGGCGCGGGCCCGAAGCAGGAACAGCACAGCGACGAGCACGTCCCGTCCCAGCAGCCGGTAGGTGGCGAATGACCGCCACAGCGGAGCCGGAGGTCGGCAAAGCCAGGCTGCGCAAGGAGGACGCGCGCCTGATCACCGGTGAGACCAGGTGGACCGACAACCTCCAATTGACCGGCATGCTGCACATGGCGGTGCTGCGCAGCCCCGTCGCCCACGCCCGCATCACCGGCGTCGACGTCAGCCGCGCGACGGCGATGCCCGGTGTGGCCGTGGTGCTGACCGGTGAGGACTTCGCCGCCGAACAGGGTTCCCTGCCGTGCGCCTGGCCGATCACCGAGGACATGAAGTCGCCGCCCGCACCCGCGCTGGCCGTCGACCAGGTCAACTTCGCCGGTGAGGCCGTCGCGCTGGTGATCGCCGACAGCGCGTACCACGCCGCGGACGCGCTGGAAGCGATCGACGTCGACTACGAGGACCTCCCGGTCGTGCTCGACATGGAAGAAGCCTTGCGGGACAACGATCTGGTGCACCCGGACCTCGGCACGAACAGGTGCGCGACGTGGATCTTCGACTCCGCCGAGGCAGGGGCGGGGACGAACGTCGAGGACGAGATCGCGGCCGCCGAGGTCGTGATCGAGCGGACGTTCCGGCAGCAGCGGCTGATCCCGGCGTTCATGGAACCGCGGTCGGTCGTCGTGGACTCGAGCGCGGGCATGTTCACCGTCTGGTCGGCTACGCAGATTCCGCACATCCTGCGGTGGATGCTCTCGGCCGTCACGGGCATCTCCGAGAGCAAGCTCCGCGTGATCGCGCCGGACGTCGGGGGTGGCTTCGGCGGCAAGCTCCAGGTCACCCCGGAAGAACTGCTGTGCCTGCTGGTCGCCCGCCGCATGGGGCGTCCGGTGAAGTGGACCGAGACGCGCACCGAGTCGATGCTGGCCGCGCACCACGGCCGCGACCAGGTCCAGAAGATCACGCTGGCCGCCCGCCGCGACGGCACCGTGACCGGCCTGAAGGTCGAACTGCTCGCCGACATGGGCGCCTACCTGCGCCTGGTCACGCCGGGCGTGCCGATCCTGGGCGCGTTCATGTTCAACTCGATCTACAAGTTCGCCGGCTACCGGTTCGAGTGCACCAACGTGTTCACGAACAAGGTGCCCACGGACGCCTACCGCGGCGCCGGCAGGCCAGAGGCGACGTTCGCGATCGAGCGGATGATGGACGAGCTCGCGGTCGAGCTCGGCATGGAGCCGATGAAGATCCGTGAGATGAACTGGATCAAGCACGAGGAGTTCCCGTTCACCACGGTCGCCGGCCTGACCTACGACTCCGGCAACTACGAGGCCGCGACGGCTCGCGCGATGGAGTTGTTCGGGTACGACGACCTGCGCGAGGAGCAGGCGCGGCGTCGTGCGGACGGTTCGGTCGTCCAGCTCGGCATCGGGATCTCCACGTACACCGAGATGTGCGGCCTCGCGCCGTCGCGAGTGCTGGGCGCGTTGCGGTACGGCGCGGGCGGGTGGGAGACCGCGTCGATCCGGATGCTGCCCACCGGCAAGGTCGAGGTGATCACCGGGACCTCGCCGCACGGGCAGGGCCACGAGACGGTCTGGTCGCAGATCGTCGCCGACCGGCTCGGCGTCCCGTTCGAGGACATCGAGGTGCTGCACGGCGACACGGCGACGTCGCACAAGGGCATGGACAGCTACGGATCGCGGTCGCTGGCGGTCGGCGGCACGGCGCTGGTGCAGGCCGCGGACAAGGTGCTGGCCAAGGCACGGACGCTGGCCGCGCACATGATGGAGTGCGACGAGGCGGACGTGGAGTTCGCTTCCGGCTCGTTCTCCGTCCGCGGCACGTCGACGGTCCGTGCGCTGGGTGACGTGGTGCTGGCCGCGCACGTCGCGCACGACCTGCCCGAGGGCATGGAACCCGGCATGGACGCCGACGCCACGTTCGACCCGGACAACTTCTCTTATCCGCACGGAACCCATTTGTGCGCAACAGAAGTCGACACCGAGACCGGCATGGTCAAGATCGTGCGGTACGTCGCCGTGGACGACGTCGGCACGGTCGTGAACCCGTTGATCGTCGACGGACAGGTGCACGGCGGGCTGGCGCAGGGCATCGCGCAGGCGTTGTACGAAGAGGCAACGCACGACGAGATGGGCACGCTGACGACGGCGACGTTCGCCGACTACCTCGTGCCGTGCGCGGCCGACCTGCCGGCGTTCCTCACGGACCGCACCACGACCCCGGCGACGTCCAACCCGTTGGGCGCCAAGGGAGTCGGCGAGGCGGGCACGATCGCCTCGACACCGGCCGTGGTGAACAGCGTGCTGGACGCCGTGCGGCACCTGGGCGTGCGGGACATCGAGATGCCGATGTCGCCGGAGCGCGTGTGGACCGCGTTGCAGGGCCGGCCGGATCCCGGTGCCGGTGACGTGGCCGCGGGCGGACTCGGTTCGATCGACGCGCAGGGAGGGCAGTCGTGATCCCGGCGGAGTTCAAGTACCTGTTTCCGTCCACTGTGGACGAAGCCGTGCGGATGCTCGCCGAGGAGGGCGAGGACGCCAAGGTCATCGCGGGCGGGCAGTCACTGGTGCCCGTGCTGCGGATGAGGCTGGCGGCGCCAACCGCGTTGATCGACATCGGTGGCCTGACCGAGCTGACGGGCGTGCGCGACGACGGCGACTCGTTGCTCATCGGTGCCATGACCACGCACTACGAGGTGCAGCGCGACCATCTGATCCACGACCACGCGTTGCTGCTCAAGCTGGTCACGGACACGGTGGCCGACCCGCAGATCCGGCACCGCGGCAC
Organism: Lentzea pudingi; assembly: GCF_014646255.1. Lineage (GTDB taxonomy): Bacteria > Actinomycetota > Actinomycetes > Mycobacteriales > Pseudonocardiaceae > Lentzea > Lentzea pudingi. Next base: position 91,774 of record NZ_BMNC01000005.1, on the reverse strand, counting down.
GTTCGGCGGCTCGCTGTGCCACGCGGACCCGGCGGGCGACCTGCTGGCCCCCGCGCTGGCGCTGGACGCCGTGATGATCATCGCCGGGCCGTCCGGACGCCGGGAGGTGTCCGCGTCGGAGTTCTTCGTCGACTACTTCACGACGGCGCTGGCCCCCGACGAGATCCTGCTCGACGTCCGCGTGCCGAAGTACACCGGCTGGGGCGCGCACTACGAGAAGCTCAACCGGGTCGCGCAGGCGTGGTCGATCGTCGCGGTCGCGGCGGCCGTGCGGGTCAGCGACGGCGTGATCGCCGCGGCCAGGGTCGGTCTCACCAACGTGGGGTCCGGGCCGGTCCGCGCGGTCGAGGTCGAGTCGGCCCTGGTCGGGCTGCCCGCCACCGCCGAGTCGATCTCGGCGGCCGCCGGGCGGGCGTCGACCGGTGACGGCTACAAGGACAACCTGGCGAGGGTGCTGACCGGTCGCGCGCTGACGGCGGCCGTCGGATGAAGCTGACGCATTCGTTCGAGTCGCCCGGGCCCGCCGAGGAGGTGTGGGAGGCGCTGCTCGACCCCGAACGGGTCGCGCCGTGCCTGCCCGGTGCCACGCTGACCTCGGTGGACGGCAAGACGTTCAGAGGGGAGGTGAAGGTCAAGCTCGGCCCGGTGCAACTGCTGTACCGGGGCACCGGCGAGTTCGTCGAGGTCGACCCGGTGCTGCGCCGTGCCGTCATGAAAGCCGCGGGCAAGGACACCCGTGGCAACGGCACGGCGTCGGCGGTGGTCATCTTCGTCGTCGGCGACTCGGTCGAGGTGGAGACCGACCTGGCGGTCACGGGGCGTCCGGCGCAACTCGGCCGCGGCCTGATCGCCGAGGTCAGCGGCAAGCTCGTCGCCCAGTTCGCGGAATGCCTGGCGAGCACGCTGGGATCCGTGGATCCTGACGAGGTGGCGCAACAGCAGCATCTCCGAGTGGTTCCCGACGAGCCGATCGACCTGATCGACACGGCAGGCGTTCCGGTGTTGAAGCGCGTGCTGCCCCTTGCGGCCGCAGCGCTGGCGGTCGCCCTGTTAGTGGTCCTGCGACGCCGGCGGCAGCACTGAAGCGTGTGGTCCGGTGGCCGGCACTCGTGCTGGCCACCGGTCTTTTGCTGTCCGCGTGCACCGGTTCGCCGGTCGTCATCACCTCGACGCCCGTGCCACCGCCGGCGACCTCCCAGGGCCCGCCCCCGCCGCGGTCGTTCGTGCTGACCGCGGGCGGCGACATCTTGATCCACCCCGCGCTGACCGACCAGGCCGTGGCCGACGGAGGCGCGGCGGGCCGGGACTTCCTGCCCCTGTTCGCGGGCATCAAGGACGCGCTGAAGGCCGATCTCTCGCTGTGCCACCTCGAGGTGCCGCTGGGCCCGAAGGAGGGCCCGTTCTTCGGCTACCCGGCCTTCCTCGCGCCGCCCGAGGTGGCGAAGGGCCTGGTCGACGTCGGGTACGACTCGTGCTCGACCGCCTCGAACCACACCCTCGACCGGGGCGTCTCCGCGATCACCACGACGCTGGACGCGATGGACGCCGTCGGCCTCAAGCACACCGGCTCGTTCCGCACGCAGGAGGAGTCGGCCGCCCCGCTGATCCTGGACGCGGGCGGGGTTCGCGTCGCCCAGTTGTCCTTCACCTACGGCTTCAACGGCATCCCGCTGCCCCAGCCGTGGCGGGCGAACCAGATCAACGCCACGAAGATCCTCGCCGACGCCCGCGCCGCCCGTGCCGCCGGCGCCGAGGTCGTCGTGCTGTCCATCCAGTGGGGCAACGAGTACCAGCACGAGGCCACCGAGGACCAGAAGGCCCTGGCCCGCCGGCTCCTCGCCGACCCGGCGCTGGACCTGATCATCGGCACGCACGTGCACGTCGTGCAGCCGTTCGAGAAGATCGGCGGCAAGTGGGTCGCCTACGGCCTCGGCAACGAGGTCGCCCGGCACGCCGAGCCCCGTGGCGTGACGGAGGAGGGGGCGATCGCGCGGTTCAAGTTCGAGCAGGGGCCGTCGGGGTGGTCCGTGGTCGACGCGTCCTACACGCCCACGCTGGTGGAGCTGGGACCGCCGATCCGGCTGGTGGACCTGACCCGGGTGCCCGCGTCCGCGCGCCGGACCGAGGCGATCACCCGGACCGAGGGGATCGTGTTCAGCATGGGCGCCGCCGAGCAGGGCTTGAAGCGGGCCAAGCCTTAGATCGTCTCCATGTGCGACGGTGCCGTGCATGACCGATCTGCTCACCGTCGCCCAGTACGCCCGGCTCGGCGCAGCCGGGTGCACGGAGCTCGTCGAAGGCAGGCTGATCACGTCGCCCGCCGGGCTCTCCCCGCACAACTTCGCCTGCGGCAACCTGATCATGCAGCTCGCGGGCCAGCTCCCCGCCCACCTCGAGGTCGTGTACGGGCCGGACGTGGACCTGGAGCTGGCACCGCCGGACGCCCCCGGTTTCGTCCGGCGCCCGGACGTGGTCGTGTGCCACCGCGGTTCCCAGGGCCTGCTCAGGGCGGCCGAGGTCGTGATCGCCGTCGAGGTGGTGTCGCCGCACTCGCGCTACACGGACCGCCGGGCCAAGCGCCTCGACTACGCGGAGGCCGGTGTCCCGTTCTACTGGATCGTAGACCTGGCGCCGCTGTCGCTGACTCCGTTGCGGCTGGGGCAGGACCGCCAGTACGAGGACTTGGTCGCCGCGACCGAGGTCCACGAGTCCTCGGAACCGTTTCCCGTGCGGGTCGAGCTGGCTCAGCTCATCGACTGAGCACCCTCTCGTACCGGTCGACCCAGGCTTTCGGTGCGGGGCTTTCGAACTCCTCGATGCGGTCCGGCACCGGTGCCTTCGTCAGCACGGGCAGATAGCCGTCCTTCGGCAGGAGCGAGTCGCTCGTGACGTCACCGTCCAGCAATGACAGCGTCGCCAGCCCGCACGCGTAGTCGAGCTCCGGCAACGCGGCCGCCAACGCCACCCCGGCCGCCATGCCCACGGACGTCTCCAGCGCCGACGACACCACGCACGGCAACCCGCACGCCTCAGCCACTTCGAGGGCCTTCCTGACCCCGCCGAGCGGCGCCACCTTGATCACCGCGATGTCCGCGGCCCCCGACACCGCCACCTTCAACGGGTCCTCGGCCTTGCGGATGGACTCGTCCGCGGCGATCGGCACGTTCACTTTTCGCCGCACCGCCGCCAGCTCGTCCAACGTGTGACACGGCTGTTCCACGTACTGGAGCCCGCCGGCTGCCTTGTCCATGGCCTTGATCGCCGCAACGGCCGTGTCGACGTCCCACAACATGTTCGCGTCCACGCGAACGAACCCTTGTGGCCCCAACGCGTCCCGCACGGCCTCGAGCCTCAGGCAGTCCTCTTCCAGCGTCGACTCGGCGACCTTCACCTTGGCCGTGGAGCAGCCGGAGCGCGCCACGATCTCGTGCGCCTTCTCGGGGCTCACCACGGGCACGGTGCAGTTGACCGGGACGCGGTCGCGAAGAGGCGTCGGCCAGCCCTCGTTGGCGGCCTCCAGCGCACACGCGAGCCAGGCCGCGGCCTCGTCGTCGTCGTACTCCTCGAACGGGCAGAACTCGCCCCACCCGGCCGGACCTTCGAACAGCAGTCCGGTGCGCTGGGTGATGCCGCGGAACCGGACGCGCATCGGAACGGAGTAGACGTGCACGGCCAGATTCAAGCGCACTTCCGCAGCTCCAGCGAATGCCCGCCCCCGCGCAGGTTCACCGAGCCGACGGGCTGAACGGCCAGCAACGTGCACACGATCTGCTGCACGGCAGCGCCACTGAGCTGCGAGACGTCGCTCGACAGGTTCACGTCGAGTCCGCTCGCGACGCGGTCCACCGTGGCGGGCGCGGCGTCGAACGGCACCTCGGTGCTGAGCCCGCGGGCCTGCTCGGCGTTGGTCGGGCCCTGGGCGAGCAGCGCCACGACGTCGAAGCCGCTCAGGCTGCCCTGCGACCGGCTGACCGGCACCACCCGGCCCTCGGAGACCCAGAAGAGCGACGGCGAGGCGTTCTCGACGGGGCCGCTGGGGGCTTCGAGGCCGGGGATCGGGTCGGTGGGGCGGATGCCGCACGCGGTGAGGAGGGCGAGGACGGAGAGGACGAGCACCGCCGGCCCGAGCTTGCGCGAGGGTCGTCGCGCTGCGGGTGCATGCTCGCGCTGAGGGTGTCGCGCTGCCGGTCCACGCTCGCGTTGAGGAGTTCGCGTTGCGCGTGCGTGCTTGCGCAGGGGTTGTTGCGCTGCGGGTGCATGTTCGCGCTGGGGTTGTTGCGCTGCGGGTGCATGTTCGCGCTGGGGTTGTTGCGCTGCGGGTGCATGTTCGCGCTGGGGTTGTTGCGCTGCGGGTGCGCGTTCGCGCAGGGGTTGTTGCACTGCGGGTGCACGTTCGCGCAGGGGTTTTCCCGCTGCCGGTGCGCGCTCGCGCTGAGGGTCTCGCGCTGCGAGCCCACGCTCAAGCTGAGGAGTTCGCGCTGCCGACCCACGCTCGCGCAGGGGTCCCCTCCAGGGGGTCCCCCTGATTCCATTCTCCCAGGCAGCACCGACAGTTTTCGGCCTCACACCCCACCCCCCAGCGGCAACCGGAGCGTGAACAACGCCCCGCCCCCTGGCCGGTTCGCCGCCACCAGCGTGCCCCCGTGCAGCCGCGCGTTCTCCCACGCGATCGCCAGCCCGAGCCCGGACCCCTCCGACCGCCCCCGCGACGAATCGGCTTTGTAGAACCGCGCGAACACGTGCGGCAGCACCTCGGACGGCAAACCCGGTCCGGAGTCCGCGACCTCGATCACCAGCGAAGATCCCGTCACCGACAGCACGAGCGACACCGGCGGCGCACCGTGGCGCAGCGCGTTGCCGACCAGGTTCGCCACGATCACGTCCACCCGGCGCGGGTCCAGCCGCGCGCGCACGCCGTCCGGCAGCGACGCGGACACGTCCGAGAAGCCGCGCATCCGCAGGCAGGTCCGCACCACCTCGGCCACGTCGACGTCGTCCAGCGCGAGCGCCGCCGTGCCGGAGTCGAAGCGCGTCACCTCGATCAGGTCGTTCACCAGGCGCGTCAGGTTCAGCGTCTCCCGGTTCACGAGCCGCGCCGCCTGCCCGGCCACACCGGGCAGGGACGCGGTCTCGGCGTCCAGCACATCGGTCACGGCGGTCATAGCGGCCAGCGGGGTGCGCAGTTCGTGCGACACGTCCGCGACGAACCGCCGTGCGTCGGCCTCCATCCGTCGCAGCTCACCGACGTGGTGTTCCAGGGAGGACGCCGTGCTGTTGAACGTCGACGCGACGGAAGCCAGTTCGTCGCGCCCGCGCACCGGCACCCGTGCGGACAGGTCGCCCTGCCCGAGTTGCCAGGCCGCGAGCTGCAGCTCCCGCACGGGCCGCAGCACGCCGCGCGCGGCGAGGAAACCCAGTCCCAGAGCCAGGACCAGCACGGCGCCGCCGATCAGCCACGCGTTGCGCGCGAGTTCCTCCACGAACGCGATCTCCGACGTGAACGGCCGCAGCACGTAGACCTCGATGCCCGACGGACCGCCGGACGACGTCCGCAGCTGCATGCCGACGACGAGCCACACGCCGTCCGAGTACGAGACGCGCTGCCAGCCGACGCGGCCGGTGGACACGAGCGCGCGCAGCTCCGCCGTGATCACCGACGGGGGCATACCGCCCGCAGCGAACCCGTTGCCGTAAGCCAAAGCCGAGCCTTCACGCCCAGAGACGCGCGCGGCGACCCGTTCCAGGACGCTGGTGTCCACGGCTCGCGTCGGCAGCGGGTAGAGCTGCTCGACGCGGTTCGTGGTCTCGATGACGGCGTTGTCCTGCGCGCGCTGCACGATCGCGTCGCGCGCCCGCACGTACCCGGCGCCGGCGACGGCCGCGGCGGTGACGATGGTCAGCAGGGCGAACGCGAGCAGCAGTCGCAGGCGCAGCGTCACAGCGGCCCGAAGCGGTAGCCGAAGCCCCGGACGGTCTGGACGTACACGGGTGCGGCGGGGTCGTCCTCGATCTTCGACCGCAGCCGCTGCACGCACGCGTCGACCAGCCGTGAGTCGCCGAGGTAGCCCTGGTCCCACACGGAGCTCAGCAGTTGCTGGCGCGACATCACGCGGCCGGGCGACGAGGAGAGTTCCAGCAGCAGCCGCAGTTCCGTCGGTGCCAGCGAGACCGGCCTGCCGAACCGCGTCACGACGAGGCCCTCGCGGTCGATCGTCAGGTCGCCGTGGCGTTCGGCCACGACCTCGGCGACCGAGGCGGTCGAGCGGCGCAGCACCGCCCGGATGCGCGCCTCCAGCACACGGGCCTGGGCCGGCTTGGCCACGTAGTCGTCGGCACCCGCCTCGAGGCCCGCGACCACGTCGATGTCGTCGTTGCGCGCGGTCAGCATGATGATCGGGAGGTCTCCGCCGGCCCGGATGCGGCGGCACACCTCGAACCCGTCCACGCCGGGCAGCATCAGGTCCAGCACGACGACGTCGGGCGTGACGCTGCCCAGCAGTTCGAGGCCTTCCTCACCCGTGCGCACCGCGTCCACGGTGTGTCCCTGGTAGGTCAGGGCGAGCGACAGTCCCTCGCGGACCGCCTCGTCGTCCTCGATCAGCAGTACGCGCGGCATGCCCTCCAGCCTTCCCGACGGGTCTCATGGGGACGTTCGTGCGACGTCATCGTTGCGTAACGACGACCGAGCCGCGCTAGTCGAGAGCGGCGGTGTGGCGCAGCTGCTCCGGAGTCGGCTCCGCCACCAGCACCCGCAACGCGTCCGCGAACTGGTCGAACCGCCGGTCGAACTCGGCCAGCTCGCGCGAGGGCTCGGCCACCAGCGCCGCCCGGCCGGCCCTGGGCACCGCGGTGGCCAGGGCGTCACGCAGGGGCTGGGCCCGCCGCAACGCCACGAGCAACGTCCACAGCCGCTGCTCGACCAGCGCCACCTGCACCGGGTCGCCGGACACGCGCAGGAAGTCCGCGCGCACGGCCGTGGCGCGCCGCCGCTGCACCGGGCACGTGAAGTCGTCGGCCCGCACGACCTCCACCTCGGAAGCGGAGCGCGCGAGCGACTCCTCCGACCGGAACCGCCGCGTCGGCACGGTCCCGGCCGGGTTCCACATCCACCAGGACGTCATCCGACCAGGTCGTCGGCGTCGACGATCTTGTAGGCGTAGCCCTGCTCCGCGAGGAACCGCTGGCGGTGCGCGGCGTAGTCGGTGTCCAGGGTGTCGCGCGAGACGACCGAGTAGAAGTGCGCCTGCCGGCCGTCGCCCTTGGGACGCAGGATCCGGCCGAGGCGCTGGGCCTCCTCCTGCCGGGAGCCGAACGTGCCGGACACCTGGATGGCCACGGACGCCTCGGGGAGGTCGATCGAGAAGTTCGCGACCTTCGAGACCACCAGCGTGCGGATCTCGCCGCGGCGGAACCGGTCGAACAGTTCCTCACGTTCCTTGTTCTTCGTGGATCCCTTGATCACCGGCGCCCCCAGTTCCTCGCCAAGCTCGTCGAGCTGGTCCAGATAAGCACCGATCACGAGAGTCGGCTCGTCGGGATGGCGCTCGAGGACGCGGCGGACCACCGGGATCTTGGTCCGGGCCGTCGAGCAGAGCTTGTAGCGCTCCTCGGGTTCGGCCGTGGCGTACTGCAGGCGCTCGTTGTCCGTCAGCGTCACCCGGACCTCGGTGCACTCGGCGGGCGCGATCCAGCCCTGCGCCTCGATGTCGCGCCACGGCACGTCGTAGCGCTTCGGGCCGATCAACGAGAAGACGTCGCCCTCCTGGCCGTCCTCGCGGACCAGCGTCGCCGTCAGCCCCAGGCGCCGGCGCGACTGCAGGTCGGCGGTCATCCGGAACACCGGCGCGGGCAGCAGGTGGACCTCGTCGTAGACGATCAGGCCCCAGTCGCGCGAGTCGAACAGCTCCAGGTGCTTGTACTCGCCCTTCGACTTGCGGGTGATCACCTGGTAGGTCGCGATCGTGACCGGCCGGATCTCCTTGCGCTCACCGGAGTACTCGCCGATCTCCTCCTCGGTCAGCGACGTGCGCGCGATCAGCTCCCGCTTCCACTGCCGGCCCGCCACGGTGTTCGTGACCAGGATCAGCGTGGTCGCCTGGGCCTCGGCCATCGCCGCCGCGCCGACCAGCGTCTTGCCCGCGCCGCAGGGCAGCACGACCACGCCGGAACCGCCCGCCCAGAACGTCTGCGCGGCCAGGCGCTGGTAGTCGCGCAGCTTCCAGCCGTTCTCCTCCAGCGAGATCGCGTGCGCCTCGCCGTCGACGTACCCGGCCTCGTCCTCGGCCGGCCAGCCGACCTTGAGCAGCAGCTGCTTGAGCCGCCCGCGCTCGCTCGGGTGCACGATGACGGTGTCGTCGTCGATGCGGGCCCCGAACATCGGCGCGATCTTCTTGTTGCGGAGCACCTCTTCGAGCACGGCTCGGTCGTTGGTGTGCAGCACCAGCCCGTGCGCCGGGTTGTTGGCGAGCACCAGCCGGCCGAACCGGCTCATCGTGTCGACCACGTCCACCAGCAACGGCTGCGGCACCGGGTAGCGGCTGAACCGCACCAGCGCGTCGACCACCTGCTCGGCGTCGTGCCCGGCCGCGCGCGCGTTCCACAGGGCCAGCGGCGTCACGCGGTACGTGTGCACGTGCTCCGGAGCCCGCTCCAGCTCGGCGAACGGCGCGATGGACGTGCGCGCGTCGTCGGCGAGCGGGTGGTCGACCTCGAGCAGCAGGGTCTTGTCCGACTGGACGATCAAAGGGCCATCGGTCACGCCTACAAGTCTCCCTGACGACGCCAAATGCGTTCGACCTGCGTCAACTGGTGACGACAACTGTGAGGCGACACACGCAGCCAACACCCCGTGTCGTAGTTTCTCGCCCATGAGCACCGAGTCGACTGATCCCGTCGAGCCACCGGCCACGGTGGCACCGGCTCCAGAAGAGGCCGAGACCGGCGAGTCGCCCAAGAACAACAACTGGCTGAAGTTCGTCATCGTCGGCGTGCTGGCGGTCGTCCTGGTCGGCGGTGGCGTGTGGGCGCTCACGTCGCTCGGCGGCACGAAGGCCGGCGACTGCGTCAGCGCCTCGCCGAAGGAGGTGGACAAGCCCGACGGCGACTGGAACCTCTCCTCGAAGGGCTGCGGCGACAACGGCGCCACCCACCGGGTCGTCAAGGTGCTGCAGAACGACGACGAGGACCAGTGCCCGACCGAGGGCATCTACGAGCAGATCAAGTCCGGCAGCGAGTCGGTGTGCCTGATGCCGAACCTCGCCGAGGGCAACTGCTACACGTCGAACGACGACGGCGCCTTCCAGAAGGAAGCGTGCACGACCGAGTCCCCGGTCAAGATCGTGAAGAAGATCGACGGCCTGCCCGAGGAGGGCACGGTGTGTCCCGAGGGCTCCAGCGAGCTGCGGTTCGCCGAGCCCGCCTCGGTCTACTGCATGGGTGTCCACGAAGGATCCTGATCGGGTGAACTCGGTTGAGTCGCCCCCGGTGCGGCGCCGATACCCAGGCCATGAAGAAGGTCGGCCTGGGTATCGCCGTTGTCCTCGCGCTCGTGCTGCTCGGCGGGTTCGTGCTGAACCAGCTCGGCGACGCGGCGAAGGCGGCGCGGGCCGGCGACTGCGCGCGGATCACCGGCGCGTTCGACAACCCGCGCTACCAGGCGCTCGACTGCGGTTCCGAGCAGGCGAACGTCAAGATCGCGAAGGTGCTCGGCTGGAACGAGAAGACCTGCCCGTCCGGTGGCATGGACTACTCGACGTACACGGGTGACGCCACGCTGTGCCTCATGCCGAACTTCGTCGAGGGCGCCTGCTACGGCCAGGACTCCGACAGCGGCATCGCCAGGGTCGACTGCGTCACGAAGGACTCGGTCAAGGTCGCCAAGGTGGTCAGCGGCAAGGCCGACCAGGCGGCCTGCCCGAACTCACGGGCGGCGGTCTTCCCGGAGCCCGCGATCACCTTCTGCCTGGAGCGCGGCGACCAGAAGCAGTGACCGGCCGCCGCGCCGGCCTCGCAGCGGACCGGGAAGGGGTTCACCGGTCCTCGCCGGGCTGACAGGAGTGATCCTCCGGCAAGCGCTCCACTCGCGACCGTCCACGTGGAACGCTGCGCACCACGACCTCTCAGGTGATCCAAGCCGCCGTAACGTTTCCGTAAAGCCCGAGAAGTTTCCCGCTCCACATGGCACTGTCTGCTCCGGCCGTGTCGGGGGGCATGGGCCGTCTGGGGTATTGGGAAATGAGAGACGAGCATGAGCACGACTGAATCCGCTTCGCCCGCGTCCGCGCCGGAGCCCGCGCAGGAGCCCGCGCCGAAGAAGTCCGGCATCGGCAAGCGGATCCTGACCTACATCGTCGGCTTGATCGTGGTGGCCGGCGCGTTCTACGCGTTCAACTACTTCAGCAGCGACGTCGCGCAGGCCAAGGTCGGTGACTGCGCCGTCGTCAGCGGCACCTCGACCGCGCCGGAGTACAAGGCGGCCGACTGCGGAGCGGCCGACGCGAACTACACCATCGGCAAGACCGGTGGCACCAGCGAGGTGTGCGGCAACGGGTACGACGAGTACACGCAGACGCAGCGCCGCGGCCCGAAGACGAAGCTGTGCCTCGCGCCGCTTCTCGCCGAGGGCAAGTGCTACGCCGAGAACGTCGGCGGTGTCGGCGCGAAGGCCGTGGAGTGCACCGGGTCGGCCGCCTTCAAGGTGACGAAGGTCGTCAAGGACTCCGCCGCACCGCAGTGCCCCGAGGGTGAGGAAGCGCAGTCCTTCCCCGAGGCGAAGCTGCACTACTGCGTCGGCGCGCCCGCGTAACAGGCTTGAACCGCGAAACCGGAGTCGTGTCCCACGGCTCCGGTTTCGCTGTCTTCCGCGTGACTCATCCGAGGAGAATCCAGTGACCGACCCCAACCACCCCCAGCAGCCAGGGCCCTACGGGCCGCCTCCCGGTGGACAGCCGCAGCAGCCCTACGGCCAGCCGAACCCCTACGGTCAGCCGCCCCAGCAGGGTTACCCCGGTCAGCCCGCGGACCCGTACGCCCAGCCCGGCCAGCCGTACGGCCAGCCCGGCGACCCGTACGCCCAGCAGCCGCCGAACCCGTACGGCCCGCCTCCCGGCCAGGTGCCCGGCCAGCCGCTGGGTCAGCCGATGCCCTACGGCCCCCCGCCCAAGAAGAGCGCCGCCGGCAAGGTCATCGGTTCGATCGTCACCATCGTCGTGCTCGTCGGCGTCGGCATCCTGGTCAAGGTCCTGATCGGCGGCGGCCTGAGCGCCATCACCGAGCCGTCGGCCAAGCCGGGCGACTGCGCGAGCGTCACGGGCACCACGTTCAGCCCGAAGTACAAGAAGGTCGACTGCTCCTCCGCCGAGGCGAACTACTTCATCGCCAAGGCCATGAAGTCCACGTCCGAGGCGTGCCCGAGCGAGGACTACGCCGAGTACACCGAGTCCGGCCGGCGTTCGTCGTCGCTGAAGCTCTGCCTGGTCGAGAAGCTCGAAGAGGGCAAGTGCTACCAGGAAGAACTCGTGAAGATGAACATGGAGGGCATGAAGATCATCGATTGCGCCAAGGGGGGCAACGAGTTCGCCGTCCAGAAGACCCTGAAGGTCGAAAAGGTCGTCAAGGCGGCCACCGCGGAGTGTGGTGAGGCGACTCCGATCTCGTACGCGGAACCCGCCCCTGGCATCACCTACTGCATCTCCGCCATCGGCGGACAGTGACGAAGCAGTGACGAACGAGAAAGGCGGGCCGGTTTTCCGGCCCGCCATTTCTCATGCGATCGAGCAACTAATTCGTCGTACCCGGCGGCAGTAGCTGCTGCACGTCCAGACGCCCGGACAGCACGTCCTCGGTGTCCATCATGTCGGCCACGCGCTGGAGCCGGATCGGGTTCAGCGACAGCGGGAACGTGCCCACCGACACGAGGGCCGCGGTAGGTGCGTCCACGTCCGCGTAGCTGGTCAGGGAGTCCTGCACGGCGAGCTTGTTGGCCTGCGCGCGCTGCTGCGCCTGGCGCAGCACGTCCCGGAACACCTTCAGCGTCTTCGGGTTCGCCTCGGCGAACTTCTTCGACGACGCGTAGCCGGACATCGGGAAGTCCAGCGTCGGGCCGCGGGCGGTGTCGGTGACGATCTTCGCACCGATCTTGCGCTGCGCCTTCGTGATGAACGGTTCGATCATGAACGCCGCGTCGACCGTGCCTGAGGTCAGCGCGTTCTCCATGTCGGCGAACGCCATGGAGGTGAACTTGATCTTCTGCTTCTCGACCGCGGCGGTGTCCAGCACGGCACGCGTGGTCAGCGCGCCGATGTCGGTCTCGCTGTTCACGGCGATGCGCGGCGCGTTCTTCTTGCCGGGGTCGTCGTAGTCCGAGTCGGCCTTCGCCACCAGCGCCATCGAGTTGGGGCCTGCCTGGTAGGCCTCGCCCTGCAGCTGCAGCTCGGTGCCCTCGGCGACCGCGCGGAAGAGGCTGACGTGCGTCGCCCACGTGAGGTCGAGCGTGGTGTCCAGCTGCTTGATGGCCTCTGCCTCGGTGGGCTGGGTGACCAGGTTGACCTGCAGGCCGGCCTTCTCGAACAGCTTCTCGGTCAGCGCGATCCGCAGCGGGGCGACGTCGACGACCGGCAGCACGCCGATGCGGATGACGTTGCGTTCCACGTCCGCGTTGCCGCCGTTCGACGAACCGCCGAACAGGCCGCAGCTCGCGGTCAGGACGCACGTTGTGAGCACTGCGACAAGCCGCAGAGCTGTGGCTCGGGTAGCCATGGCACCTCTCGCCGGTAGGGCTTGGGTAGCTTCGAATTGATCAGTGAGTGTCGCCACAGACCAGGGCGTCCGCAGTCCGAACTGCGAGTTCGGACGGACTTGGGGTGTACCGACAACCGGGGATGTTAACCACCTGAACGTATGAAACGACACCCCATCTCGATACGGTGAGTGCTTCTGGAGACTTCCCCAACACAGGGGGTGCCCATTACCCTTCCGGCTCGGGTGGCACTGGTCGTAGTAGACCGACGTGTCTTCAGACGGGGTAGGGCGCCTCACCGGGCGAACAACCTCTGTGCTGCAATTCGGCCCGTTTGACGAGTCCATGCTCGGTCCTGGGGAGAGACCGGGACACTGCTGCTGGAAGAGGAAGCCCAGAGTGGCCCGACGTGAGAGAGGTCCCAGCCAGTTTGGCGTGGGTGACACCACACGCTCCGAAAGGCCCGAATCGGGTGACGGACTGGCTGCGCTGGGTAACGGACCGATGAACGTGACACCGGACCCGGTGAAGCACGAGGTCGGTGCCGGACCTGGTTCAGGATCTACCCGATCCGCGGGGTGGCGCCTGCGGAACTGGCGGTTGCGCACCAAGCTGCTCGCCGTTCTGCTCATCCCGACGATCTGTGCGCTCGCCCTGGGTGGTCTGCGCGTGCGCACCGACCTCCAGGACGCCACGGAGTTCAACAACCTCGCGAACCAGATCCGCCTCGAGACCGCGGTCGCGGACCTGGTGCAGCAGCTGCAGCGCGAGCGCGACCTGTCGGTCAGCTACGTCGCGTCGAACAAGAAGGTCGACAGGGTCGTCCTGGAGCGCCAGCTGCGCCGCGTGAACGACACCAGCGAGGCCTTCAGCAACAGGATCGCCGAGCTCAGCTCCGACCTGAACCCCTCTGCCGTGGAGCGGTTCCAGGTCGCGTTCAACCAGCTCAACCGCCTGAACAGCCTCCGCAACTCGGTGCGCGACACGCAGTACCCCGCCGAGGCCGTCCAGCGCACCTACTCGGAGTCGATCGAGACGCTCATCAACCTCGGTGAGCAGACGATCTCCGAGATCAACGACCCGGAACTGGTGCGACTGCACCTGACCACGAACGCCATCGCGCGCATCAAGGAGCAGGAATCGCTCAAGCGGGCGATCCTCCTGGACGTCTTCCAGCGCAAGGCGTTCACGCCGTCCCAGCTGCGGTCCCTGCAGGCGGCGGACGCCGAGCTCGAGGCCGCGCGGAACGACTTCCGCAAGGCCGCGACGCCCGAGCAGGCCAAGATCTACGACGACACGGTCACCGGCCTCATCGTCGACAACGCGAACGACATGCAGGAATCGGCGATCAACCAGCAGTCGGGCGCGAAGGACTTCACGCAGGTCACGCCCGAGAAGTGGGACATCGCCGCCACGCTGACGGTCAACCTGACGCGCGACGTCGAAAACCTGCTGGTCGAGCAGCTGCAGAACAAGACGGACGACCTGGCAGGCGACACGCGCGCCAGGGCGTACGTCGAGTCCGGCATCGTCCTCGCGATCCTCGCGCTCGCGTTGCTGATGGCGCTGTTCGTCGCCCGCTCGATCCTCAACCCGCTGCGCACGCTGCGCCGCACCGCCCTCGACGTCGCCGACCACGGTCTCCCGGACGCGGTCGAGCGGATCCTCGCGGACGCCAACCCGGAGGACGCGGCGAAGACCGCCGTCGAGCCGGTGCCGGTGCACACGCGGGAAGAGATCGGTCAGGTGGCGCGCGCGTTCGACGCGGTGCACGGTGAAGCGGTGCGACTGGCTGCCCAGCAGGCCCTCCTGCGTGACAACGTCAACGCGATGTTCGTCAACCTGTCGCGTCGCTCTCAGGCCCTGGTCGAGCGCCAGCTGAACCTGATCGACCGGCTGGAGCAGGACGAGCAGGACCCGGACCAGCTGGCCTCGCTGTTCGAGCTGGACCACCTCGCGACCCGCATGCGCCGCAACTCGGAGAACCTGCTGGTCCTCTCGGGCACGGACCTCTCGCGGCGCCTGACCCGGCCCGTCCCGGCCGCCGAGGTCCTCGGCGCCGCGGTCTCCGAGGTCGAGCAGTACGCCCGCGTGCAGGTCGGCCAGACCCCGGACCTCACGGTCCAGGGCCGCGCGGTCAACGACCTCGTGCACCTCATCGCCGAGCTGCTGGACAACGCCACGGCGTTCTCCGACCCGGTCACCAAGGTCACCGTTCGCACGGCCAAGACCCGCAAGGGCGAGCTGGCGATCGAGATCCAGGACCGCGGCGTGGGCATGGGCGAGCAGGAGATCATCGACGCCAACGAGCGTCTGGCCGACCCGCCGGACGTCGACGTCGCCGTCTCCCGCCGGATGGGCCTGTACGTGGTCGCGCGGCTCGCCAAGCGCCACGACATCAAGGTCCGCCTGCGCGGCAACGAGGACATCGAGGGCGGCACGACGGCACTGGTGATCGTGCCGGAGACGCTCACCGCGATCCCCGGCCAGGCGCCGATGTCGACCCCGCCGTCCGGCTCCGGTGGTCTCGCCTCCGCGTTCGGCATGTCGCCGAACTCGTCGGTCCCGTCGATGCCGCCCGTGTCGATGCCGATGGCACCGGCCGAGCACACGACGGAGATCGGCACCACCGCGACGAGGGCCAGCGGCATCGCCGGCGCCTTCGGCGGTGCGACCGGTGTCCAGCCGCGCATCGACGAGTCGAGCCCGAGCATCCCGGTCAACTTCGTGCCCAGCTCGATCACCGACACCGGTGCGGGCGCGACGGCGATCCCGGTCTACAACGACCCGCCGATCGAGGACGTGACGCCGTCCGAGCGGTGGCGCCGCGACCAGCTCGCCGCGGTCGAGCCGGAGGGTTCGTTCGGCGAGCCCACCCTCTTCACGGCCTACGAGGACCGCAACGAAGAGGCCGGCGAGATCTCGTTCGAGCCCGGATACGAGACCACCCAGTTCGTGCCGATCCCCCCGATCGAGGACGAGCCCGCCTCGTCCAACGGCGTCTCGCGCGCCTCGGTCGACGAGGGCCGGCTCGACATCGGGATGGGGCACCGCAACGGCACCTCGGAAGCCTCGCGCAAGAAGATCGAGCACGACCTGGACGCACCGACGGAACGCCTGCCGATCTACGAGGCGGTCCTGTCGCAGTGGTTCCAGGCCGTGGGCAGCGAGACGTCCGCCTCGACCGCTCAGCCGGTCCCTGCGGGCTCCGAGGACGACGCACCGGCCGCCACCAACGGGCACGTCGAGTCGAGGCTCGGCGGGACCGGCAAGGGCTCGGTCGAGTACATCGACGAACCGCCGACCGTCCCGCCGCTCTCGGACGGGCCGGAACCGGAGCTCCCGACCCGATCGCGCAAGCCTGTACCGGCGGTGGCACCCACCACCACGTCGGCCGCTGGTCTTCCGGTGCGCACGCCGCGCTCGAAGGTCCAGCCGGCGGCCGAGGAAGTACCCGCACCCGCCGAGCAGGAGCGAGTTGTGGAACCCGAGCCCGTTGTGGAGGAGACTCCAGCGGCGGCAGCTACTTCCGAGTCGGCTTGGCAATCGCCGGCCGATGAGGGATGGCACGCGGCTCAGGCGTTGTTGAACAAGGCGCCGGAGACGAAGACCACGGCAGGATTGCCGAAACGGACACCGAAGGCTCAGCTCGTGCCAGGATCTGCAGCACCCAAGCCGCAGTCCCTGACGTCGACAGCGCAGCGCCCGCCGCTGCCGCCCCGCACCGCAGACGCGGTGCGCGGACGGATGTCGAGCCTGCAGAGTGGTGTCAAGCGAGGCCGGCACGCATTGATCGAGGCATACGCTGGTGACCAGTCGAGCCGGCAGAACGAGGAGCAGGAGTGACGACCGCAGCGCAGCCAGGCAGCTTTGGTTGGCTTATCACCGACTTCGTGCGGAGGGTGCCCGGAGTGGCACATTCCGTTGTGGTGTCCGCGGACGGGCTGTTGCTCGCCGGTTCCCAGGGCTTGCCCCGGGACCGCGCGGAACAGCTTTCCGCGGTCGCGTCCGGACTGGTCAGCCTCACCCAGGGTGCTGCCCGCTGCTTCGAGGCAGGCGGGGTCAACCAGACGGTCGTCGAGATGGAGCGGGGTTACCTGTTCCTCATGTCGATCAGTGACGGTTCTTGCCTTGCCGTCCTGGCGGCGCCCAACTGCGACATCGGCCTCGTGGCCTACGAGATGACGCTGTTGGTGGAGAGAGTCGGTCAACAACTCACCCCTGAGCTGCGCGCGCAGCTTCAGGGCGTGGTCCGTCGCTAGACCTCATCTGGAGTTCAGGGGTGAGAACCAATGGCTGGTAGATCTGGCGCTAGAGGCCGGGGCTTCGGTAGGAACTTCAACTACCAGGAGTGGGCTTCTGGTGGGTTCCAGTTCGAAGAGCCTGACGCGATACCCCAAGAACCAGAGGAAGCTGAGGACGCACCCCTCGATGAGCGGGTTACAGGGCAAGGGCTAGGCGATATGTCTCAGCGTGAGGTGGACGACTCGTCGTCGTATCCGTACGACGACGTGCCGAACCGATTCGACATAGACGGGTACGGTTCCGGGCTGTTCGGCGGCCCGGGGGCGGACCTGTTCGGCCAGCACGAGATGCCGGACGCGGTGCCGGAACAGCTGCCGTACACCACCGGTTCGCATCCGGTGTACACCACCGGCGGTCAACCGGCGTACAACACCGGTGGTCAACCGGCGTACAGCACCGGTGCGCAGCCTCAAGTGCGTCCGGAGGAGAATGCTTCCGCGGACTCGGGTTCATTGGTGCGGCCTTACACACGCACCGGTGGACGCACACGACCTGACTACGATCTTGCGATCGAGGCGCTGATCTCGACCAGCGAGAAGGGCCTCGAACGGGATGCGGCAGTGCTTCCCGAGCACAGGTCGATCTGCGGGTTGTGTGTGGACACGCGGTCGGTGGCCGAGGTCGCGGCACTCCTACGCTTGCCACTTGGCGTCGTGCGGGTGCTGATCGGCGACATGGCAAGCATGGGTTTGGTTTTGATTCACCAGGGCGGTCTGGTCGTGGGGGACCGGCCTTCCATGGATTTCCTGGAGAGGGTGCTCAGTGGGCTTCGCAGGCTCTAGTCCCCAGGGCGCCGAGGGCGCACGGAAGCCGACGACGTCCGCCAAGATCGTGGTGGCGGGTGGCTTCGGTGTGGGCAAGACGACGTTCGTCGGCTCGGTGTCCGAGATCGTCCCGTTGACCACCGAGGCGGTGATGACCGAGGCCAGCGCGGGGGTGGACGACCTCTCCGCCACGCCCAACAAGGTCACCACGACCGTCGCGATGGACTTCGGCCGTGTGTCGCTCGACAGCGACCTGATCCTGTACCTCTTCGGTACACCGGGTCAGCACCGGTTCTGGTTCATGTGGGACGACCTGGTACGCGGCGCCATCGGTGCCATCGTGCTGGTCGACACCCGCCGCCTGGCCGACGCGTTCGCCTCGATCGACTTCTTCGACGACCGGCAGCTGCCGTACGTCGTCGGCGTCAACTGCTTCGACGGCCTCCTCCACCACAGGCTGGAGGACGTCCGCGAAGCGCTGACGATCGACGAGTCGGTGCCGATCGTGACGTGCGACGCGCGCAACCGGCAGTCGACGAAGCAGACGCTCATCACGCTGGTGGAGCACGCGATGCGCCAGTGGATGTCCGTCCGCGCGGGCTGAACTCCTTCCGCCGGAGTACGACCGCTACACGACTGAACGAGGCGAGCGCCACCTTCGGGGACGGCGCTCGCCTCGTTGTCGTGTCCGCAGGCGGCTAGCCGATGTGCAGGCCGAGACCGAGGCCGATCAACAGGCCGCCGTGGTGGTGGCCGTGGTGGTGGCAGTGGTCCCAGTCGTCGTCCCAGTCGTGCCAGTGGTTCCAGTGGTGCCCGTGCCCGACGCCGATGCCGAGCCCGATGCCGAGCCCGATGTCCCGTCCGGTGGCGTCGGAGGCGACGACGGTCTCGGCTTGCGCTCGGTCGGTGTCCTGGATCGGCTCGGCTGACGCCGTGCCGGACGAGAACATCAGTGCGAAAGCCATGGCTGTGAAAACGCCGGCTGTCTGGAGCGCCGGCCTTGAGCTGACCATTGTGGGAGTCCTCCTCGGTCGATGTGGACGTGTCTCGGGTACGTCCACGTCAATCGACGCTAAGGTCGCGCAACGCCCACGCAAGGGTGATCCGGATCCCCTACCGGGGGATGACCGACTGTCAGTCCTCGTCCACCAATGCGGCGGACGTGACGCGATGAAGAGGGAACCTCAGCACCTCTCCGTAGCTGTGGTCGTAGCCCTCGAGCACGCCACCCCCGACCACATGGGGCTCGATCACTCGCTGTGCCGCCGTGCCGTGGGAGTCGACGAACCCGACGAGCACCTTGCGGCGCGCTCGTGCGGCCTGCTGGAGCAGCGACAAGGTCGCGGACGGGCCCGCGCCGAGGTTGCTGGGAACGGCCACGCGTTCACCCCTTGGTGTCGCCGCGGCGCGATCACCGGCCCGGACCAGTCGAACGAGTTCACCCAGCCGCTCGTCGGCGGGCACAGCGGGTGACGCCGGTTTGCGGGCGCTGCGCTGCCTGGGAGTGGTCCGGCGACCGCCCGGCCGCAGGTCGAGGACCTGGCCGTCCGGGCCCTCCGCGGCCGGGGCGAACCCGGCCGACCGCAGCCCGTCCAGCACGTCCGCCAGCGGCAACGGGCTGACCAGCACGGTCGGTGCGATCCGGCGCAGCTCCAGGCGGCCCGCCTCCGGGTGCGCGAGGACCTCGCTGATCAGCACCGGGTCGTCGCAGCGCAGGAACGAGCCCGCCGCCCCGCCGCGCAACCGGCCGTGGCGGCGCGCGGCGTCGTCGATGAGGTAGGTCAGCGACTGCGGGACCGGCGTGCGCGACCGGAGCTTGAACATCTCCTGCAGCTCCTCGGCGGTGCGTCCGGCATCGAGGGCACGGCGGACGGTGGCCTCGCTGACCCGGTAGACCGTGGCGCTGCCGGCGGACTCGACGTTCGCGACCAGCGCCAGCTCGTCCGCGAGCTCGGGTTCGAGGCGGCCGGGGGCGACGACGGTGAGGTCGGCCTGCACCAGCACGTGGTCGAGCGGCGCGGGCAGGGCGTCGCCGAGGGCCTTCGCGGCGTGGCCGGGGCCCTCGTCGAGCAGCACGCGGCCCGCGCTGGTGATCGCGCCGAGGGCGAGCACGCCGACGGCGGTGCCCTCCTCGACCGTCCAGCGCACGAGCTCGTCCCGCTGGCGCCCGCCCCGGCGCGGTGCGCGCCAGCCGAGCAGGGCGGCCAGGTCGGCGGGGTTCGCGATCGCGGTGCCCTTGGGGAACGCGGTCAGGGTCTCGAGGACCCATCGGCGGTCGCGCGGGGCCTGGGCACGGCGGATCTCGTCCGCGAGCGGGTTGAAGAGCCTGTCCTTCTCGTCGCGGCGCCCGATCAGCGCGGGCAGGCGTGGCAGGTCCAGCCAGGCGTGCGCGAGCGTGGCCCAGCGGACCTCGGTGGTGGCGGCGAGCCACACGTCGGCCTTGGTCGTCGGGACCCACTCGGGTTCGGTGGCCTCGGTGTTCGCGGCCAGGTCGGCGCCGACCACGAGCTCGATCAGCAGGGCGGCACGGCGTTCGTCGACGTCGAGGTCCTTGACGACCTTGCGCAGCTCCCGGACGCCCAGCCCGCCCGTCCGCAGCACCGGCGCGGGCTCGGCCGACCAGCTCGCGATGAGGTTCTCGACGTGCCGGACGAGCTCCAGGGCCTCGCCGCCGCCGGTGGCGTCGACGCTGGTCTGCTGGAGCGCGGTGGTCTTCGGCTTCGGCTCGGTGACCTGGATCGGGCCGAGCGGGCGGTCGCCCCGCAGCGCGACGCCGATCTCGCGCGGCAGCTCGACGGTGCCGGGGTCGCGCCGCAGCAGCAGACCGCGGGCGAGCAGTCGTTGCACGGGCGTCTCGGCCTTCTCGAGCGGCACGACGCGGGAGGCGTCCTTGGTGTCGCCGATGGGCGGCCCGGCGGCGAGCTTCTGCAGCACCCGCTGCTCGCCCTCGGTGATGCCGCTCAGGTCGTACGTCTGCCCGGTGCCCCGGCCGAGCCCGCCGGGGTACGAGCCGAACGCCTCCCTGGTGACGGGCGGGACCGACAGCGCGTCGTCGTCGCCCCAGGCGAGTGCGAGGGACCGCAGTCTCGCGACCGCCTGCTTGAGCGGCCTGGGCTTCACGTCCGGCCCGAGGAGCTTTGTGGGCAACGCCACGGGCGCGGCGTCCGCACCCTCCACCACCAGGGCCTCGAGCACCGCCAGCGTGAACGTGTCGAGGTCCTCGCAGGCACGCGCGATCGACGCCCGCGTGCCGACCCGTGTCGCGAGCACGGACATATCGGCAGGTGGGGGCGTTGCCAGATCGGGTCGCGCACGCAGCAGCGCGACGAGAGCAGCGTCGTCCTGGGCGCGCAGCCAGTCGGCGAGTGTGATGCCGGACATTCTCACCACGGTATATGGGTCGCTGGAGAACACATCGTGCTCTGTCACACTTGTGCCCGTCAGCAGGCACCACTGAGGAGGAGAACGTGGCGAAAGGACGCCCGGGACGGGTCGACCCGCACTGGCCGGAGGGCGCGGACGGCAGCCATCCCGTCACCGAACTGACCAGTGACCTGCAGGGTGCGCTCTCCCCGTTCGGCACGGTGACGTTCCCGCTGCCGTCGGAGGACCTCCCGTACAAGCACCCGGTGACCGAGATCAACAAGTCCTGAGTGGATTGTCAGGCCGGTCTTAAGACTGGTCGAGTCGCGTGCGTACCGCAAAGGGCTCGGGGATAGGCTCGTTTCCCGCTTGTACTTCGTGGGAGGACGACGATGCCGGTCCCCGGCCCTGGTTACTCGATCACCGTTCGTCTGGAGGCGCCGCCGTCAGCGAGCGCCGCGGGTGACCTCACCTCGGCCGTCGGCCGCGCGGGTGGTGTGATCACGGCGTTCGACGTCGTGGAGTCGCACAACGACCGCGTCGTCATCGACCTCACGTGCAACGCGCTTTCCGCGAACCACGCCAAGGACATCACCGACACGCTGGAGACGTTGCCCGGCATCGTCGTCCGCAAGGTCTCGGACCGCACGTTCCTAGTGCACCTCGGCGGCAAGATCGAGATCGCGTCGAAGGTGCCGCTGCGCAACCGTGACGACCTCTCCCGCGCGTACACGCCGGGTGTCGCCCGCGTGTGCGAGGCGATCGCCAAGAACCCGGACGACGCGCGCCGCCTGACCATCAAGCGCAACACCGTCGCCGTCGTGACGGACGGCTCGGCCGTGCTGGGTCTCGGCAACCTCGGCCCCGCCGCCGCCCTGCCCGTGATGGAGGGCAAGGCCGCGCTGTTCAAGAAGTTCGCCGGCGTCGACGCCTGGCCGGTCTGCCTGGACACCCAGGACACCGAGGAGATCATCCGCGCGGTCGAGCTCATCGCTCCCGTGTACGGCGGCATCAACCTCGAGGACATCTCCGCGCCGCGCTGCTTCGAGATCGAGGCCCGCCTGCGCGAGAAGCTCGACATCCCGGTGTTCCACGACGACCAGCACGGCACGGCCATCGTCGTCGTCGCCGCTCTGCGCAACGCTCTGCGCGTCGTGAACAAGGACATCAAGGACTGCCGCATCACGGTCTGCGGCGTCGGTGCCGCGGGTTCGGCGATCATCCGCCTGCTGCAGGCGCAGACGCCGGGCGACATCATCGCCGTGGACGTCGACGGCATCGTGCACCGCGACCGTCCGGGCCTGGACTCGAACCTGAAGTCCATCGCAGCTTCCACGAACAAGGACAACCAGGCGGGCCGCCTGCACGACGCGCTGGTCGGCTCGGACGTGTTCATCGGCGTCTCGGCCCCGAACCTGTTCGGCGCGGACCAGGTCGCCACGATGGCCAAGGACGCCATCGTGTTCGCGCTGGCCAACCCGGACCCGGAGATCGACCCGATGGAGGCCCAGCAGCACGCCGCCGTCGTCGCGACCGGCCGCTCGGACTTCCCGAACCAGATCAACAACGTGCTGGCGTTCCCCGGCGTCTTCCGCGGCCTGCTGGACGCGCACGCCAGGACGATCACCGACGCGATGCTGCTGGCCGCCGCGCAGGCCATCGCCGACGTGGTGGACGGCGACCGGTTGAACGCGTCGTTCATCGTGCCGTCGGTCTTCGACAACACCGTCGCCCCGGCCGTCGCCGAAGCAGTCCGCAAGGCCGCCACTTCCTAGGTCTTTCGCACAGGCAGCAGAGGTGGGTCCAGGCATACGATCCCTGTATGACCAAGCAGTTCACCCACCTGGACTCCCACGGCGCGGCCCGGATGGTCGACGTCTCCGGCAAGGAGCAGACCACCCGGACCGCCGTGGCGACCGGCGTCCTGCACACGACCGCCGAGGTGGTGGAGTTGCTGGGCGCCGACGGCCTGCCCAAGGGCGACGCCCTGGCGACGGCCCGGATCGCGGGCATCATGGCCGCGAAGCGCACCTGGGAACTGGTACCCCTGTGCCACCCGATCTCGTTGTCGTCGGTGGTGGTCGACCTGGCACTGGCCCCGGACTCCGTCCTGATCACGGCCACCGTCCGCACCACCGACCGCACCGGCGTGGAGATGGAGGCCCTGACCGCCGTCTCGGTGGCCGGCCTGACGCTGCACGACATGGTGAAGTCGGTCGACCCCGCGGCGTCCCTGGACGCGGTGCGGGTGGAGCGCAAGGAAGGCGGCAAGTCCGGCCTGTGGGAACGCCCGTGAAGGCGGTGGTGATCACCGCGTCCAACCGCGCCGCGGCCGGGGTGTACGCGGACCGCAGCGGCCCGTTGATCGTCGAGTGGCTCGTGGCGCGCGGGTTCTCGGTCGCTGATCCTGTTGTCGTGCCGGATGGTGAGCCGGTTCGTGAGGCTCTGGTCGCTGCCGTTAGTGGTGGTGCTGACCTGGTGCTGACCACTGGCGGTACCGGGATCAATCCCACTGATCGGACGCCCGAGGCCACCCGTGCCGTTGTGGACTACGAGGTGCCTGGGCTGGCTGATGTCATTCGGATGTCCGGGTGGCCGCGGGTTCCCGGGTCCGTGTTGTCCCGTGGTGTGGCCGGGGTGGCCGGGCGGACGTTGATCGTGAACCTGCCGGGGTCCACCGGTGGGGTTCGGGATGGACTGGAAGTGCTGTCGTCTGTTGTCGAGCACGCGCTCGACCAACTGCGTGGGGGTGACCATCGATGAGCGTGGTGCTGCGGGCCGTCGTCACTTCGGAGCCGTTGTCGGTGGAGGAGCACGCCGCGCTGGTTTCGTCTGACCAGGCCGGTGCGGTGGTCACCTTTTCCGGTGTGGTCCGGGATCACGATGGTGGGCGGTCGGTGCTCGAGTTGGAGTACCACTCGCATCCGTCTGCTTCCGATGTGGTGGCTGAGGTGGTTGCTTCTCTTGCGGAGAAGTACTCCGGGGTGCACGGGATCGCTGTGTCGCACCGGGTTGGGCCGTTGAAGATCGGGGATGTGGCGTTGGCCTGTGCTGTCGCCGCTGAGCATCGGGGGGAGGCGTTTTCCCTTTGTGCTGACCTGGTTGATGAGGTCAAGGCTCGGTTGCCGGTGTGGAAGCGGCAGGTTTTCGCTGAGGGCGACGATGAGTGGGTCAACTGCCCCTGATGTGCGGGTGCTGTTGCGTTGACCTGTTCCTGTTCCAGCGGGGTGGTCGCCTTGCTGTGGTGGCGAGTTCTGTTGCGTGCGTGGGCGCGTAGGTCATGACGGATCAAGGGGCTGCGATTGGGGCTTGACCTTGAGCCTCTGGCGGGATGCGTGACGGCCGGAAAGGCCGGGCTGAGAAGCGCCCGGCCGTGCCCGTGAGGGTGGCATCCCGCCCCCTCAAGGTAAAGCCCCAATCGCCATGTGAGGCGCTCACCGGAACCTGGGTGCACGAGGTTCACACGGCTCGCTTCGCATCGCGGCTGCCTGGCGAACCCGGTCCGTCAGGTCCCCGCCTCGCTCCGATCCCACGCCAAGACCCGAGACCCGTGAGCGGTCGGCCTGCGTTCGTGGCCCGCCTCTCCTCGCCAGCCCCAACTCGCCCGCTGGCTCTGCCCACTTTGCCCGTTGGCGCTGCCCGCCGGATCTCCCGCCTGCCCTGCCGTACCCGCCAACGCAGGCAGGGACCTCACCGTCGGGGGGTGACGGTGAGATCCCTGGTCCTGTGTCAGCCCACGTCAGAGGGGCTGGCCATCATGCGTCGTGCTGATCCGTGGCGTGAGCCGGGGAGGCTCAGATCTGGATCTTGTGGCCCGGGAAGATCAGGTCCGGGTTCGTGATGAAGCCCTTGTTCTTCTCGACGATGGCCTGGTAGCCGCCCTCGACCTTGTTGGCGTCCGCGATCTTCGACAGGGTGTCGCCTGCCTTGATCTCGTAGTTGCCGTTCGGGTTCGTCTTCGAGCCCTCGAGCTGCACGACCGGCGCCTGCTGCACCGGGGCAGCGGCCTGGCGCTGCTGCACGGGGGCCTTGCGCTGCTGCTGCGGGGCCGGAGCGGCCTTCGGGGCCACGCCCGTGTAGTTGCCGATCCGCTTGCTGCAGGACGGCCAGGCGTTGGGGCCCTGGCCCGCGAGCACTCGCTCGGCGACGGCGATCTGCTGCTCGCGGGACGCGTTGGCGGGGTTGCCCACGCCGCCGTAGCCGTTCCACGTCTGCTGACTGAACTGCAGACCGCCGTAGTAGCCGTTGCCGGTGTTGGCGGCCCAGTTGCCACTGGCCTCGCACTGCGCGAGTGCGTCCCAGTTCATTCCAGGGGCGGCGTTGGCGGTGCCAACGGCCAGGCCCAGAGGGGCGCCGGCGATGATGCCGACAGCCGCGACCTTGGCGATAGTGCGAGCGGCGGTGGAACCCTGCTTGCCCTTGCTGCCACGGTTGAAAGCCATTTGCCTCTCGGTCCACCTCACCTGCGGTCAGGAACTCGGGTTCGGGGCCCGGTGCGTTCCTGCGTCCCAGTCCGGCGGTTTCTCTCGCTCGGGGTATGTGCCGGAGAACCCTCGGACTGGGTTCGGTGTTCGGTCCTCCGGTAGTGCTTGCGGCTGGTTCGGGCCAGCCGAGGAGCGACCGTACGTAACCATCGGCAGCCCCTCCAAATGTTTCGAGCTGTGACGCGTGTCACAGTAACGGTTCGGAACGTTGTTGGAACCCTACAAAACAGCAGCTCAAAGGCTTCGTTATCGGTCCGTTTCCATTCCGATATCGGCCGAGATCTATTACGGAAAGTGAGGCGTGGCTCACGCGTGTCGGGCCATCGGGGGCGGCTGTCCACGGTTGGGCGATCGCCTCGCGGGCGGGCGGAACCGGCCTCATGAACCCCTCTCCGGGATCGCGATCTGTGCGCGCGGGGACTGCTCGAGGTCATGGGCAAGAAGTCCGATGAGGCCGTCCGAGCCGCGCTGGAGACGGAGCGCCGCTTCTACGATCACCTCCTGTGAGCGGTGGATCGCGGTTGGCGGCATTGCATCGGGCCTTGACCGCCCGTGCGGGAGAACCTGTGCTGTTCGGGGACCTCGTCCTGGCGGTCTGGGGTGACGAGCCGCCGGGCAAGCCCCTGCCGGCACTGCGCACGCTGATGCGCCGGCTGCGGCAGTCCGTCGACGACGAGATCGTCACGGACGCCACCGGATACCGGCTCGTGGTGCGTGCGCCCGGTCCGTCGCAGCTGCCCGCCGACCTGCCGGACTTCGTGGGCCGGGAAGCGGAACTCGCCTCGCTGTCCACGACGGACGCGCCGGTCGTCGTGATCACCGGGCCGCCGGGGGTCGGCAAGACCGCGCTCGCGATCAAGCTCGCGCACCGTGTCCGCGACCGGTTCCCGGACGGTCAGCTGCACGTCGATCTGCGCGGGTTCTCGACGGGTTCGGAGGTGACCGTCGACCAGGCGCTCGGTCGGTTCCTGCGTGCTCTCGGAGTGCCGCCGGAGCGGGTACCGGTCGACCTCGACGAGCAGATCGAGCTCTACCGGTCGAAGCTGCGTGGCCGCCGCGTGCTCGTGGTGCTCGACAACGCCACGGAACTGAGTCCGCTCGTACCGGGGGTGGAGGGCTGCGCGGCCGTTGTGACCAGCCGAAACGACCTTGAGGGTCAGGTCAGGCTGGACGTGCTGGCCGAGGAGGAGGCGCAGGCGCTGCTCAACCGGATGGAGGTCGACGGCTCGCCGGAGGAGCGCGCCGAGCTGATCCGCTTGTGTGCGCATCTGCCGCTCGCGCTGCGCATCGCGGGCGCGCACCTCGTCGACCGGCACCTGCCTGACTATCTGGCCGAACTGCGCGGTGACGGCAGGCTCGACGCGCTGGAGATCGAGGGAGATGCGGCGGTGCGGGCGGCGTTCGAGCTGTCCAACACCGCTTTGCCGGACGACGCGCGCCGGTTGTTCGGACTGCTCAGCGTGCATCCTGGCGTGGACTTCGACGTGCGGGACGCTGCCGTGCTCGGCAATCTGTCCATTGAGGACAGTGCGCGACAGGTGGGCGTGCTGGTGGGGGCAGGGCTCGTGCAGCAGGCGGGAGAGCGATTTCAGCTCCACGACCTGATCCGGCTCTTCGCCTCGGAGCAGGTCGGTGCCGATGGACCCGCCGCGTTGCGTCGGCTGTTGTCCTTCTACCTGGCCACCGCGCGCACCGCCGCCGACCTCGCCACCCCCGCGGTCAAACGGCTGGACCGGCTACCGCTGGACGTCGACGGACTCGCGTTCTCCACTGCCGACGAAGCACGAGCGTGGCTCGACGCGAAACGCGCGGTGCTCGTGGCGGCGGCGCAGGTCGCGCCGCACCCGTTCGCGAGTCATCTCACCGACTCGTTGCGCGGCTACCTCTACTACGGCGGCTACCGGCCGGAGCTGAAGATGTTGCTGGCGACGGGGCTCGCGTCGGCACGCGCGGCGGGCGATGTCGTCTGCCAGGCGGCGATGCACAACGGACGCGGCCACCTCCGGTGGATGCTGGGAGAGTTCGACGAGGCGCTGGCGTCGTTCGGCGAGGCGGTCGAGCTGACCACCTCGGATCGTTCGAGGGCCTCGGTGCTCAACAACAGGGGGCTGGTGAAGCGGGACACCGGTGATCTCACCGGTGCGCTGGCAGACCTGGGAGAAGCGGTACGACTGTGGCGCCTGGGCCCCGACGAGCCCGGCGTCCTCGCGGCCATGTTGTTCAACCTGGGCACGATCCACGGTGCCCGCGCCGAGCTCCGCACGGCCATCACGTACTTCGAGGAGGCCAGACAGATCGCGGAGGCGACCGGTTCCACGATCAACCTGGCCACCGCCGTCGAGGGCATCGGCATCGCCCACCGCGAGCTCGGGGAGTTCGCCGAGGCACGGCGCTGCCTGGAGGCCGCGCTGGCCGGCTACCAGGACGGCGGGGCGGCGGAAGGCGAGCCGAACGTGCTCTTCAACCTCGCTGTGGTGGCCGCGGAAACGGGTGACCCCGAGCAGGCCAGGGCGTTGGCGCTGCGGAGCCTCGAAACGGCGCGGAAGTTCGGCGAGCTCCGGATCGAGGCCGATGCGCTGGTCGTGCTGGAGGACCTGCAGGGGGCAGTCGAGCTGGCGAACCGGATCGGCTACCCGGTGGCGCGGCGCAGCGCGCAGCTGAAACTCGCCAGGCACGATCGGGAACTCGCCGAAGAGCTGGTGCGGGACGTGCGGGACAACGGTGACCTGTTGCTGGAGGCCCAGGCAGTGCTGGTGCTGGCCGAGGTGACCGGCGACGTGGTCCTGGCCGGGGAAGCGCTGGAGCTGGCCCGGTCGCGTGAACAGGGTGCCGTGGTGGCCCGCGCGGAGGCGTTCCTGGCCGCTCAGCCGCCCGCGAACGGCGGCAGCACGTCCAGCTGAGACCCGGCGGGCACGCGCGTCGACGTGTCGCGCACCGCGACGCCGTCCAGCAGGAAGCTCGACGCGGCGAGGACCTTGCCGAGCTTCGAGCCGTGGCGTTCGCCGATGGTGCTGACCACGAGCGCCACGGTGGGCTCGGTGGCGTCGAGCAGCAGGTCCTCGTCGGCCACCCCGGCCGCGGCCCGCGCACCCGCGAAGTAGCGGATGTTCACGGCGGTGCTCACTGTCATCCTCCGATGGCGCTCATGGGGCGGTCGGGCTGCGAGAAGCCCGCGTCGTTGATGCCGTGACCGGCCGCCTTGGCCCACATCGTGGCCCGCCAGGCGTCGGCGATCGCGGCGTCGGGGGAGCCGTCGCGCAGCAGCGCGCGCAGGTCGGTCTCGCCGTTGCTGAACAGGCAGTTGCGGATCTGGCCGTCCGAGGTGAGCCGGGTGCGGTCGCAGGCGGCGCAGAACGGCCTGGTCACCGAGGCGATCACGCCGACGACCGCGGGGCCGCCGTCGACCAGCCAGCGTTCGGCCGGGGCACCACCGCGCGGGACCTCCGACGGCGTCAGGGTGAAGGCGGACGTGAGCTTCGTGAGGATCTCGTCGGCCGTGATCATGTTCGTGCGCGTCCAGCCGTGCTGCGCGTCCAGCGGCATCTGTTCGATGAACCGCAGCTGGTAGCCGTTCTCGACGCAGAACCGCAGCAGCGGGACGGCCTCGTCCTCGTTCATGCCGCGCATCAGCACCGAGTTGACCTTCACCGGCTCGAGCCCTGCCTCGCGGGCGGCGTCGAGACCGTCGAGCACGTCCGTGATGCGGTCGCGCCTGGTCAGCGTCGCGAACTTCTCCGGGTCGAGGGTGTCGAGCGAGATGTTGATCCGGTTCAGGCCGGCGTCCTTCAACGACCGCGCGCGCCGGGCGAGCCCGATGCCGTTCGAGGTCATCGACATGCGCGGACGCGGTTCGAGCTCGGCCGTCGCGGCGATGACCTGCTCCAGGCCGCGCCGCAGCAGCGGCTCGCCGCCGGTGAACCTGATGTCCGTGACGCCCAGGTCGACCACGGCGATGCGCATGAGCCGGATCAGCTCGGCATCGGTGAGCAGCTCGTCCTTCTGCAACCAGTCGAGGCCCTCGGCGGGCATGCAGTAGGTGCAGCGCAGGTTGCACCGGTCGGTGAGCGAGACCCGCAGGTCCTTCGCCACCCGCCCGAACCTGTCGACGAGCAGGGGCGAGTCCGGGCGCGCGGACGCGTCCGGTGTGCCGCGCACGACCGGTAGTCCCAACTCCACTGCTGTCACCTTATTTAGCTTAATGAACAACCCCTTGTAGGTGACTCCACAAACGAGGTTTCTCACGTTCCGCCCGTTTGGAGCACTCTGACAAGGAATTGTCTTACTCGCTAAGATGTTCGACATGGAACCAGAGGTGCTGGAGAGGTTCACGCTCTACATGCGCGAGCAGAGCGCGCTCACCGTCATGTTCCACGCGCGGGTCGCCGAGCAGATGGGCCTGTCCGCGACCGACGAGAAGTGCCTCGATCTCGCCATGCGGGCGGAGGGCCCGCTCACCGCCGGCCGGATCGCCGAACTCTCCGGCCTCTCCACCGGTGCCGTCACGGGCGTCATCGACCGCCTCGAACGCGCCGGATATGTCCGTCGTGTCCGCGACCCGCACGACCGCCGCAAGGTCCTGGTCGAGGTCGCGGTGGGCGACGTCGACAAGTTCGGCGCGCCGTTCGAGAAGGCCCGCGACAGCCTCGTCGAGGTGCTCGGGCACTTCGACGACGCCGAGCTCCAGGTGATCGAGCGTTATCTCCAGCTCCAGAACGAGACGTTTCGCAAGCGCGTGATCGATACTTAGGCCCATGTGGCACTACTTGATGGACATGGACGGCGTCCTCGTGCACGAGGAGCACCTGATCCCGGGAGCGGACGAGTTCGTCGCGGAGCTGCGGGCGTCGGAGACCCCGTTCCTCGTGCTCACGAACAACTCCATCTACACGCCACGGGACCTGCGCGCGCGTCTGCAGCGCACCGGCCTCGACATCCCGGAGAAGTCCATCTGGACCTCCGCGCTGGCCACGGCCAGGTTCCTCGACTCGCAGCGCCCGAACGGCTCGGCGTTCGTCATCGGCGAGGCCGGCCTCACCACGGCGCTGCACGAGATCGGCTACGTGCTGACCGACCGCGACCCGGACTACGTCGTGCTCGGCGAGACCCGCACGTACAGCTTCACCGCCATCACCAAGGCCATCCGCCTGGTCGAGGAGGGCGCGAAGTTCATCGCGACCAACCCCGACGCCACCGGCCCGTCGCGTGAGGGCTCGCTGCCCGCGACCGGCGCCGTGGCGGCGTTGATCGAGCGCGCCACCGGCCGCGAGCCCTACTACGTCGGCAAGCCGAACCCGCTGATGATGCGCTCGGCCCTGCGCGCCCTCGGCTCGCACTCCGAGCAGGCGCTGATGATCGGCGACCGCATGGACACCGACGTGCGCTCGGGCCTGGAGGCGGGCCTGTCGACCATCCTCGTGCTGTCCGGGGTCTTCAGCGCCGAGACCGCCGAGATGTACCCGTACCGGCCGACGCGCGTGCTGAAGTCGATCGCAGAGCTCGTCGGTCACTCCGCGGACCCGTTCGGCGAGTGGGCCGCCGTCTAGTTCCTCCGCTGCGGCGAGCACGTGGGCGCGCACAGCAGCGCGTCCGCGTGTTCCTGGGCGTCCGGGTTCAGCCGATAGGCGAACTGCGGGCGCCCGGGACAGTTCTCGTCGGTGAGGCTGCGCAGTAGATAGCCCGCTTCGAACAGTTCGACCAACGGCGTTCGCACGCTCGTGCGTTCGCCCCAAACTTTGTCGAGCAACGCCCTGAGGGTGAACGTGCGCGCGGGCTCCTCGTACATGGCCCTGAGCACCTGCTGATATGCCCGTCGAGGAGGTAGTGGCGACAAGGGGCGCGAGTCCTCGTCCTGTCGCAGCAGGAAAGCGCGGACCGCCTCTTGCGCGCTTGACGCGAGGTGCCAGCGAGCGACGTTCCCGGTCTCCTCCGCCGAGACGAACCTGATCACGCCGATGCGATCGAGCGTTTTCAGCGCACCGCGAACGGAAGCGTCGGTTCGACGTGGTCCGGCTTCCGCGACCTCGGCGGCGGTCAGTTGTCTCGGAAAGTTGTCGAGAAGCTTGCTCAACACGTGACGCTTGAGTGCCAATCCCTGTGGCGGAAGTGCGTTCAGCGCGGAATGGATCCCGTCGTTCATGTTCCAACTTTCCGTAGTCGCTCGGATACATGACGCTACGATTGGATCCGGCTTCGCTGAACTGACCAGCAGTGCGAGTGCGGGCTCGTCGGCAGCCCTGCCGACGAGGGAGGCGCGATGAGCCGAGGAGCAGCAACACCGACCGTTGGTCAGGGTGGGCATTCGACAGGGGTCGTGTCGGGATTCGTGCTCAAGCTCGCCAGGCAGTCCGCAGGACTGACACAGGAGCGGCTGGCACGGGAACTTCCTGTTGACGTGACGACGATCCAGGGGTGGGAGTCGGGCCGGCGTCCAATCGCCGCCATGAACGCGGGTGATTTCCTCCGCCTGACCTCGCGGCTGACCGGGTTGGGCGCTCCGGCATCGACGCGCCGCCACCTCACAGAGGCGATCGAGGCCGATCAGGTGCTGGCCACCGGCGTTGCCGCGGGAGGCGCCGTGGTCAGAGCTGACCGCCATCCGCTGTCCGCCGGAGTGCATCGACGCACGATCACGAACCTGATCACCTGGCCGATCACGGGCACGTTGCCTCACCAGCTGAGGGAGTTCGTGTCCAGAGTGCCGCGACGTGGCCCAGTCGCTGCGCACCCGTCGTTGCCGATGGATCAACGGGGCCGCTTCTTCGATCACTTGATCGCGATTTCCGAGCAGAGCACTCGTCCAGAAGAGGCGTTGCTACGGCGGCAGGCGGTGTACCTGCTGGGGTTCGACGGCCGGCCTCGAGTGGTGAACTGGCTGCGGGACGAGTGGCGGCGCACAGGGCGCCGACCGGTGCGCGATGGAGACGTCACCGGTCTGCTCGAAGCGAGATCCGCCTCTGTCGCGCTTGCTTCGGCGGGGGACTCCGCGCAGCTACATGACTTCGTCGGTCAGATGACCGAGTCACGTGCCGAGACCGCGAACCTGAACTACTGGGCGTACTGGATCGGCGATCTGAGTGACGAGCAGACGAACGACGCGTTCATGTTGAACGAGGACACCCGGTCGTGGGGCGGGACTCGCCTGCTGCACCACCTCATGGACCGACTCGATCCGGCTTCACCGCATCTGCCGCTCAACCTCCACACTCTGCATGCCCTTGTCGCGTCACGTCCGGTGCTCCTGACGGACCGAGCTGGTGCCCGCGAACGGCTCGGTGGCGTGCTCGACGGCCTTGCGTCGAGCGGCGACCTGACCCGCGCAGGCTGTGATCAAGTGGCAGGACTGCGGTACGCGTCGCGCATCGCCGACCGCTGAGAGAGGACCGACAGACGTGTCAGACCAGGCAGCCGCCGCACTCGCCGCCTTCGGCTACGAGCTCGGAATCCTCAAGCGCATCCGGCGAGCCGGCTGGTGGCACGCGGGCGTGCGTGACCCTGAGTCCGTGGCCGAACACACGATGCGAGTGGCTCAGCTCGCTGCCCTCCTCGCGGCCGAGGAAGGAGCGGATCCGGCGCGTGCGTCGTTCCTCGCGCTGTGGCACGACACCCAGGAGACGCGAACGGGTGATCTGCCACACACGATCAGCGGGTACGTGACCAAGCCCGATCCACGTCAGATCACCGCTGACCAGACCGCGCACCTGCCCGAAGCCTCGCGTGATGTGGTTCGTGCGGCCGTCGACGAATATGAGAGCCAGGAGTCCGTCGAGGCGTTGTGCGCGAAGGACGCGGACAAACTGGAGATGCTGTTGCAGGCCGTCGAGTACCGGGACATCGGTGTGAACCGGGTCGACGGGTGGATCGATTCGGCGCTCAAGGGCGTCAAGACGGACACAGCCCGCAAGATCGCCGAGGCCGCGTTGACGATCTCCCCGCTCGCCTGGCGGGAACGCTGATCTGGACTGACCACTGACGCGCGAGGGTTCATCACCTATCGTCGCGGAGGTGGACACGGATCGACGCCCGATGTACGTCGTGGGTGACGTGCACGGGCACCTCTCGGAACTGATCAGAGCCCTGCACGTCGCCGAACTGTGCGACGAGGAAGGGCACTGGATCGGTGGCGAGGCCGAGCTGTGGTTCCTCGGCGACTTCGTGGACCGCGGGCCCGACGGGGTGGGCGTGATCGACCTGGTCATGCGCCTCGGCGACGAGGCGGCGGAGGCCGGTGGGTCGGTCAGCTCGTTGATCGGCAACCACGAGGTGCTGCTGCTCGGCATGTACCGGTTCGGGGACGAGCAGGTGCCCGACAGCCTCGGGCCGCGGTCGTTCGCGCGGAGCTGGCTGCTCAACGGCGGGCTGCGCAGCGACCAGGACCGGCTGACCGACGAGCACGTCGAGTGGCTGACGTCGAGGCCGGTGCTGAAGCTGCGCGACGACCACCTGCTGATGCACTCCGACACCGTGGCCTACCTCGAATGGGGGGCCTCGATCGAAGAGGTCAACGAGTCCGTCCGGCAGGTGCTCAAGGGCGACGACCTCGTCGACTGGTGGGAGTGCTGGCGCAAGATGACGACCCGGTACGCGTTCCGGGGTCCGCAGGGGCCCGAGATCGCGGATGAGCTGCTCGCGACCCTCGGCGGCAGCAAGATCGTGCACGGGCACAGCGTCATCGCCGACCAGCTGGGGGTGCCGCCGGACCAGATCGACGGGCCCCTCGTCTACGCCGACGACAAGGTGCTGGCGATCGACGCGGGCCTCTACAGCGGTGGTCCGTGCCTGGTCGTCCCCTTGCCATACCGCGAGGCCTGACTACCGTCAGGGGGATGACCGCCAGCTACTCCTCGGGCACGTCCGCCGCCCCGCTGCTGGGCGACACGATCCACGCGAACCTCGCGGCGACGGTCGCGCGCTTCGGTGATCGCGAGGCACTTGTCGACAAAGCCACAGATCGACGGTGGACGTACGCGGAGCTCGCGCAGGAGGTCTCCCGCGCCGCCGCGGGACTGCACGCGCTCGGCGTGCGCAAGGGCGACCGGGTCGGGATCTGGGCGCCGAACTGCGCCGAATGGGTCTTCGTGCAGTACGCGACGGCCCGGATCGGCGCGATCCTGGTCAACGTCAACCCGGCGTACCGCGTGCACGAGCTGGAGTACGTGCTGAACCAGGCCGGCGTCCACACGCTGGTGTCCGCGCGGTCGTTCAAGACGTCGGACTACGCGGCCATGATCGACGAGGTCCGGCCGCGCTGTCCCGGGCTGGAGCACGTCGTCTTCACCGACGATCCACAGTGGACCGGGGACGAGCTGCCGGACGTCGAGCTGGACCGCGACGACCCCATCAACATCCAGTACACGTCCGGCACGACGGGCTTCCCCAAGGGCGCGACGCTCTCGCACCACAACATCCTCAACAACGGCTACTTCGTCGGCGAGCTGATCAACTACACCGAGCACGACCGGATCTGCGTCGTGCCGCCGTTCTACCACTGCTTCGGCATGGTCATGGGCAACCTGGCCGCCACCAGCCACGGCGCGTGCGTCGTGATCCCGGCGCCCGCGTTCGACCCGGCGAAAACCCTTGCGGCCGTTCAGGAAGAGAAGTGCACGTCGCTCTACGGCGTGCCGACGATGTTCATCGCGATGCTCGACCTGGCCGACGACTACGACCTGAGCAGCCTGCGCACCGGCATCATGGCGGGCTCGCCGTGCCCGGTCGAGGTGATGAAGCAGGTCGTCGACCGCATGGGCATGCGTGAGGTCTCGATCTGCTACGGCATGACCGAAACCTCCCCGGTGTCAACACAAACCCGCGCCGACGACTCCCTCGACCGTCGTGTTGGGACGGTTGGGCGGGTCGGCCCGCACCTCGAAGTGAAGATCGTCGACCCGGAGACGGGCCGTACGGTGCCGCGCGGCGAACCGGGTGAGCTGTGCACGCGCGGCTACTCCGTGATGCTCGGCTACTGGAACGAGCCGGAGAAGACCGCCGAGGCCGTGGACAGCGCCGGCTGGATGCACACCGGCGACCTGGCGGTGATGGACGACGACGACTACGTCAACATCACCGGCCGCATCAAGGACATGGTCATCCGCGGCGGCGAGAACATCTACCCGCGCGAGATCGAGGAGTTCCTCTACACGCACCCCGACGTGCTCGACGCCCAGGTCATCGGCGTGCCCGACGCCCGGTACGGCGAGGAGCTGATGGCATGGGTGCGCCTTCGCGAGGGCGTGGAAGGGCTGACCGCCGAGGCCGTCCGCGAGTTCTGCGCCGGCAAGCTCGCCCACTACAAGATCCCGCGGTACGTGCACGTGGTGGAGGAGTTCCCGATGACGGTCACCGGCAAGATCCGCAAGGTGGAGATGCGGGCGCGGTCGGTGGAACTGCTCGGCCTCGACGACGGCGCCGGCCACGCCCAGTGACCCCTGCGTGACCGAAAAAGCCCTTGTCAGAGCGGTGCGACGAGCGCAGCATCGATGGATTCCGTCGAAGGAGGCGCGCATGCTCACCGCCACCAGAACCACGACGATGCTGCCCGTCGAGGACGCCGAACGCGCCGGCCGCTTCTACGCGGACGTGCTCGGCCTGAAGCCCGTCACGACGAACCCCGACGGCACGCGGATCTTCGCGCTCGGCCAGGGTGACGCGCTGGGACTGATGCCTGCGGAGAAGGGCGCGCAGACCGGGCACACGGTGCTGAGCTTCGAGGTGCCCGACCTCGAAGGCGAGATCCGCGAGCTCGAAGGCAGGGGCGTGCGCTTCGACGACTACGACCTGCCCGACTTCAAGACCACGAACCACATCGCGGTCATGGGCACCGAGCGCGCGGCGTGGTTCCACGACACCGAGGGCAACATCCTGTGCCTGCACGAGCTGTCGGACAGCGAAGTCTGACGGCCGTGCCACTGAGTGGTCTCCCGCTCCCCGCACCCGACCGGGAGCGGGAGATCCTCACGGGACGTCGATGATCTCCTTGCCCAGCGGCACGAGCGAGACCTTCACCAGCTTGAAGTTCGCGAGCCCGAGCGGGATGCCGATGATCGTGACGCACAGCGCGATGCCGGTGACGACGTGGCCGATCGCGAGCCAGACACCCGCCACGACGATCCAGATGACGTTGCCCAGCAGGGAACCGGTGCCCGCGCCCGGCTTGTCGACGACCTCGCGCCCGAACGGCCAGAGCGCGTAGTTCGCGATCCGGAACGACGCGATGCCCCACGGGATCGTGATGACGAGGATGCAGCAGATGACGCCGGCCACGGCGTAACCGACGGCCATCCAGAAACCGGCGAGCACCAGCCAGATCACGTTCAGGATGAGGCGCATGCCTCCATCTAAGCTCAAGCCATGACGTGGGGTGTGATCGCAACGGGTGGAATCGCGCATGCCGTGACGGCCGACATGGTCAGGGCGGGTGTCACGGTGCTCGCGGTGTCGTCGCGGGACATCGCGAAGGCACAGAAGTTCGCCGAGCACTTCGGCATCGAGCGCGCGTACGGCAGCTACCACGACCTGCTCGCCGACCCGGACGTCGACGTCGTCTACGTCGCGACGCCGCACGGCCAGCACCACGAGGTCGTGCTCGCCGCGCTCGACGCCGGCAAGCACGTGCTGTGCGAGAAGGCCTTCGCGCTCACGGTCGCGGACGCCGAGGAGATGGTCGAGCGGGCACGGTCGAAGAACCTCTTCCTCATGGAGGCCATGTGGACGCGGTTCAACCCGTTGATCCAGAAGGTCGAGCAGGCGATCAGGGACGGTGAGATCGGCGAGGTCCGGATGATCCGCGCCGACTTCGGCTTCCGGCACGCCTTCGACGACAACGACCGGCTGTGGGCGAAGGGCGCCGGCGGTGGCGCGACGCTCGACCTCGGCGTGTACCCGATCGCCCTCGCCCACCAGATCCTGGGCGTGCCGGCACGGATCCACGCGCACGGCAGTCTCGCGCCGTCCGAAGTGGACGCCGACGCCGGCATCCTGCTGGCCTACGACAACGGCGCCCACGCGTTGCTGAGCTGCTCGCTCCTCGCGAACACAGGTGCCCGCGCGGAGATCTTCGGCACCGCCGGGCGCATCGAGATCGTCGACCCGATGTTCAACCCGACCGCCGTGGTGATCAACGGCGTCGAGCACGCGATCGAGGACGAGGGCTATCAGCACCAGATCCGCGCGGTCGAGGAGAGCGTCGCGGCCGGGCTCACCGAACACCCGCGGATCACCTGGCAGAACACCCTCGAAGTCATGCGGACCCTGGAGGAGGCGCTGCGCCAGCAGGGTGTCTCCTACGCGACGACGGTCAGGTAGATCAGCGCCACGTTCAGCACGACGACCGCGAAGGCCACCACCCACGCGGAGATCGTGACGACGCGCCGGTTCGTGTAGCTACCCATCACGGACCGGCGCGCGGTCAGCCAGACCAGCGGCACCAGCGCGAACGGGATGCCGAACGACAGCACGACCTGCGACAGCACCAGCGCGAACGTCGGGTCGACCCCGAACGCCAGGACCGCCAGCGCCGGCACCAACGTGATCAAACGCCGTGCCAGCAACGGAATCCGCACGCGCAGCAAGCCGTCCATCACCACCGCGCCCGCATAGCAACCGACAGCGGTGGAAGCGAAACCCGAAGCCAGCAGACCAAGTGCGAAGAGCAGCGCGACCCCGCCGCCCAACGTGGCACCAACGGCGGCGTGCGCACCTTCCAGCGTGTCCACGCCTTCGCGGCCCTGCAGCGCGGAAGCCGCGAGCAGCAGCATCGCCATGTTGACCGCGCCCGCCAGCACCATCGCGACCACGACGTCGACCTTCGTCGCGCCGAGCACGGAGGGGTTCCTGCCGTGCCGATCGCGGGCCAGCGCCGAGTGCAGGTAGACGGCGTGCGGCATCACGGTCGCGCCGAGCATGCCCGCCGCGAGCAGCACGCTGTCCGCGCCGTCGAACCGCGGCACCAGACCCGAGGCAGCACCGGAGACCGAAGGCGGCGACACGAAGAGCCCCGCCATGAACCCGACCGCGATCACGACCAGCATCGTGGTGATCACGCGCTCGAACGGCTGCTGCCCGCGCCTGTCCTGCACCAGCAGCAAAAGCGTCGACACCACACCGGTGATCACGCCGCCGAGCAGCAGCGGCAGGTCGAAGAGCAGGTGCAGCGCGATCGCCCCGCCGAGCACCTCGGCGAGGTCGGTCGCCATCGCGACGACCTCGGCCTGGCCCCAGTACGCGAGCCGCACCGGGCGGGGCAGGTGGTCCCGCACCGCCTCCGGCAACGACTTCCCGGTGACCAGGCCGAGCTTCGCCGACAGGTACTGCACGAGCCCCGCCATGACGTTCGCGACGACGAGCACCCACACCAGCAGGTAGCCGTACCTCGCGCCCGCCGCGGTGTTGGTGGCCACGTTCCCCGGATCGACGTACGCGATCGCGGCGACGAACGCCGGACCGAGCAACGCCGCACCCGCGCGCAGGCGCGCCGAGACAGCGGCCACCGGACACCTCCCCTTGTTGCAGGATTATTGCAACAAGGGGCCGGGCTCTAGTCGGTCATGCGTCCATCGTCACTCTGGCGACCCTGACGACGGCGTCCATCGCGCTGTCCAGGTCGCCGCTCGGCATCAGCAGGTGGCTCAGCGCCAGTCGCACGGTCGTCTCCGCCGTGAGCCGCACGTGCCGGCCGGGGAAGTGCTTGCTGAGGTGCTGCTCCACGACCTCGGTCGCGTGGAACAGGATCGGGTGGCCGCGGATCGTGATGAACGGCAACAGGTCCTCGGCGTTCTGGCCGGTCAGCACGGCCGAGACCAGCCGGTCCCGCTCGGTCTGCTCGAAGGTGAAGCGGAACGCCGACCGCATCGCCTCCCACGGGTCGGGGTCGTCCTGGAGCCGGGTCATGACCCCGGTCAGGTACTCCTCCGTCTTGTGGACCGCGACGGCCTGGACGAGTCCCTCCTTGTTGCCGAACTCGTTGTAGACGGTCTGCCTGCTCACCCCGGCGTGACTGGCGACCTCGATCATGCGCAGCCCGTGGAAGCCCCGGGCTGCCAGGAGGTCGGCGGCCGCATCCAGTAGGAGCTCGGTGATGTCGCTCACCACCTCACCTTTACACAGTTATGGCTTTTGTAAAGACGTAGAGTCGGGTTCTGTGCCGTTCACCGTGGGTTTCGACCTGGACATGACCCTCATCGACCCGCGACCGGGAATGGCCGCCGTGATGAACGAGGTGGGTGCCCGCAGCGGGTACGCCCTCGACGGCGAGAAGTTCGCGTCGAACCTCGGCCCGCCCCTCGACATGATCTACCGCGAGATGGGCGTGCCCGAGGAGGAGGTCCCGGACCTGGTCTCGCTCTTCCGCGCGCTGTACCCGGAGGTCGTGATCCCGTCGACCGTCGCGCTGCCCGGAGCGGCCATGGCCCTGCAGTGCGTGCGGGAGCTGGGCGGGCAGACCATGGTCGTCACCGGCAAGTACCGCAAGAACGCCGCGCTGCACCTCGAAGCGATGGGCTGGGAGGTCGACCACCTCTACGGCGAGCTGTGGGCGACGGGCAAGGCCGAGTCGCTCAAGCTGCACGGGGCCGCGGTCTACGTGGGAGACCACGTCGGTGACATGCGCGGTGCCGCGGCCGCCGGAGCGCTGGGCGTCGGCGTCGTCACGGGGCCGTGCTCGCGGGCGGAACTGGCCGAGGCGGGTGCCGCCGTCGTCCTGGAGGACCTGCGGGAGTTCCCGGAGTGGCTCAGGACTTCTTCTGCCGTGACTTCCTGATCACCGCGATGATCCCGAGCCCCAGCCCGATCGCCGGCAGGTAGGTGGCCGCGACGTTCAGCGCCACGGGCAGGTCGCTGTGGCCCGCGAGGAACAGCGCGAAGACCACGACGATCGCCAGTACGCCCACGGCGAACAGGCCGATGGCCAGCGGCATCAACTTCGGAGCGGTCATACGAGCAGGGTAGTCGCGCTAACGGAGGTGCCTTCCCCAAGGTCTTCTGGCTACTCTGGTGGGACGCGT
The DNA here is from genome assembly GCF_014646255.1 of Lentzea pudingi. Classification (GTDB taxonomy): domain Bacteria; phylum Actinomycetota; class Actinomycetes; order Mycobacteriales; family Pseudonocardiaceae; genus Lentzea; species Lentzea pudingi. The sequence continues at coordinate 51,126 of NZ_BMNC01000005.1, read as the reverse complement.
CCTGGGTACGCCCGGGGCGCGTTCGTCGTGCAGACAAGGGAATGGTGAGCGCGGTGCCGACCGGCAAGGTCAAGTGGTACGACACGGAGAAGGGCTTCGGATTCGTCACCCAGGACGGTGGCGAGGACGTCTACGTCCGCAAAGCGGCGTTGCCCCCCGGCGTCGACGGCCTCAAAGCCGGTCAGCGCATCGAGTTCGGCATGGCCGAGGGTCGTCGCGGGCCGCAGGCGCTGTCCGTGCGCCTGGTCGACCCGGCGCCGTCCGTCGTGGAGGCACGCCGCCGGCCCGCGGAGGAGCTGCACGGCCTGATCGAGGAAGTCATCAGGCTCCTCGAGAACAAGGTGCAGCCCGACCTGCGGCGCGGCCGCTACCCGTCCGACAAGAAGACCATGAAGCTCGTCGCCGAGGCCGTCCGCGTGGTGGCGCGGGACCTCGATCCGTAAAAGGATCGGCGTCATGTCTGACGCTGACAGGATCGTCGAGTTCGTCTACGAGGTCGGCCAGCTCAAACGCCTGCCCAGAGCGGGGTGGCTCTTCGCCGGGGTGCAGCACCCCGAGACGGTGGCCGCCCACTCGTTCCGGGTGGGCGTTCTGGCGTTCGCACTCGCCGTGCAGGAGGGTGCGAACCCCGACCGGGCGGCGACCCTGGGCCTCTTCCACGACGTGCCGGAGGCCCGCATCGGCGACATCCCGTACGTCGGCAAGCTCTACCTCGACGTGAAGGTGCCGCCCGAAGCCGTGGCACGCGACCAGGTCCAGCACCTGCCCGCACCGCTCGCCGCGCACATCGAGGCGCTGGTGGCCGAGCACGAGGCGGCCAAGGACATCGACCACACGCCCGAGGCGCGCTGCTCACGTGACGCGGACAAGCTGGAGCTGCTGCTGCAGGCCAGGGAGTACCAGGCCGCGGGCGTGTCCAAGATGGAGCGCTTCATCCAGACCATGCAGGCGTCGGTCGTGACCGACACCGGCAAGGCTCTGATGGACTCGGCTCTCCGCATCGCTCCGACGGAGTGGTGGGAGGCGTTCGGCAGGCGTTGATCAGCGGGTGATGTCGACGACCCACGAACCGCGCATGAGCGGCTGGCCGGTCTCCAGCACCGCGCCGGCCGCCTCGTGCACCTCGATGCGCAGCAGCTGGTCGGACTCGTTCGGCACGGCCAGCGTGTACGTGTAGTTCTCGCCCTTGCCGAGCAACGGCGAGGTGCAGCCCTCCTGCACGCGAGCGGCGTTCTCGTACACGCACACGACCTCCCAGAGGCCGTCCGCGAGCCGCCCGTCCACGGAGATCTGCACGACCTTGCCCGCCGGCACCTTCAACGTGCCGGCCGCGTTCTTCTCGGCGCAGTTGGAGCCCTCGACGTCGCAGTAGATCGTCGGCTCGAGTCGGATGGTCTTGCCGTTCGCGTAGAACGTGACCTCCGGGTCGTGCTGCTGCAGGGAGCAACCGGACAGCACGAGAACACTGGCAGCCATTACAGAAGCAAGTCGACGCACGTCAGGCAGCCTACGGGGTCACCGGGGCGGGCCTGCGGACCAGCCTGTGCAACGAGGTGCCGTTGCGGTACATCCACGTCTGCGCGAGGCCCAGCGCGAGCAGCACGGCGAGCACCGTGAAGCCGATCCAGAACGTCGCGGGCAGCAGCACGCCGAGCGCGCCGCCGAAGACCCATGCGAGCTGCAGGATCGTCTCGGAACGGCCGAACGCCGACGCGCGCGACTCCTCCGGCAGGTCGTCCTGGATCACCGCGTCGAGGCTGATCTTGGCCAGCGAGGACGCCGTGGCACCGAGCAGACCGACGACGGCCGCCGTGACCAGGCCGGGCAGCGCGGCGGCGACGATCGTGGCGGCCAGCGCCGTGGCGACGCAGGCGAGGACCACCTCGTCCGGCTTGCCGAAGTGCTGGCGCGCGCCGATCGCGTTGCCGAGGAAGCTGCCCACACCGGCCGCACCGGCGATCACGCCGAGCAGGAGCAGCTGCTGCACCGCGTCGCCCTCGGTCTGCTCGCGGATCACGAACGCCGCGAACAGCGTCAGGAAGCCGGTCAGCACGCGGATGGACCCGTTGCCCCACAGCGAGACCGCGACGTGCCGCGAGATGTGTTGCTTCGCCGGCTTGGACGTCAGCGTCGCGGGGACCTCGCCGTCGGTCACCTCGACCCAGGACGGGATCCGCATGCACAGCCACGCGTTCACGCCGCAGAGCACGGCGGTGAACCACAACGCGCCCGGCGAGCCGAACAGGTTCGCGAAGCCCGCCGCGAACGCACCGAACACCCCGCCCGCCGCGAGACCGAAGATGGTCATCCGGGCGTTGGTCTTGGACAGCGTGATCTCCGGCGGCAGCACCCGCGGGGTGATCGCGGACTTCAGCACGGTGAACGACTTGGACAGCACCATGCTGCCCAGCGCCGCCGGGTACAGCAGCCAGTTGTCGAAGTTCAGCGCCATCACGACCGACAGCCCGATCCGCAGCACGCACGACGCCGCCAGCGCGAGCCGCCGGCCGCGCTGGATCTTGTCGAGCAGCGGGCCGATCACCGGCGCGATCAACGCGAACGGCGCGACCGTGATCAGCAGGTAGAGCGCGACCTTGGACTTGGACTCGGCACTCGCGGCCGAGAAGAACAGCGTGTTCGCCAGCGCGACGGCCATCGCGGCGTCGGCGGCGTAGTTCATCATCACCGAGTAGGTGACCGACGTCATGCCGGACTTGCCGGCGCCGTCGGCACGGGCCGCGCGCCGGAACGCGGCGACCGCCTGCTGCGAGATCTGCTTGCTCCGGAACCACGCGACGCGCGTGACCGTGAGCTTGCGCGGCGGCTTGGGCGTCGGGGTCGTCTGCTGGTCCTGGTTCGGCAGCGGACGGGTGTCCTGGGGCCGGGGAGGTGGCTGGAAGCCGTGTTCGGACGCGGTTCCGCGACGCTCCCGCGGCCGGTACTCGTCGTCCTGCCACGGGTAGCGCTTCGGAGCCTCTTCGTCACTCCACCCGCGGTCGCCCGTCACACCGTCAATCCTGCCCCATGCCGTTGAACCTCACTCGGAAGATGGTCGGCCAGTTCTTGCCTGTGACCAGGAACTCGTTGGTGCCGGGGACGTGCGCGATGCCGTTGAGGACGTCGACGTCACCCTGCGGCTTGAGCGAGGACAGGTCGTAGGTGTTCGTCACCTGGCCGGTCGACGGTTCGATGCGCACGATCTCGTCGGTCTTCCACACGTTCGACCAGACCTTGCCGCCGACGCACTCCAGCTCGTTGAGCTGGGCCAGCGGCTTGCCGTCCCTGCTGACCTGCACGCTCCCGGTCTCCGCGAACGTCCTCGGGTCGCGGAAGGTCAGCTTCGCGGTGCCGTCGCTCATGACCAGGCGCTGGCCGTCGTCGCAGATGCCCCAGCCCTCGCCCTGGTACTCGACGCGGCGGAGCTCGTCCAGCGTCCTGCGGTCGCGTTCGATCGCCACGCCGTTCTGCCACGTGATCTGCCAGATGGTGTCGCCGACGACGGTGATGCCCTCGCCGAAGAAGTCCGGCGGGAGGTCGACCTTCTTCTGGACGTTCCCGGTCGACGGATCGAGCGCGCGCATCGTCGACTGGCCCTCGAGGCCGGTGCCCTCGTAGAGGACGCCGTCGACGAGTTCCAACCCCTGGGTGAACGCCGTTGCGTCATGCGGAATTTTCTGCAGGACTTCTACCTGCGGTTTTGCTTCTTGCGGCGACGAACACGCGGCCAGGACCGCGACGATGACCAGCCAGACGGGTGAGCGCACCCAACGGAGGGTGGCACGAGTTTTCGTCCCGGCGAAGTCCTGCGGCACAATTCATGTCGTGACCGCGACTGAGATGCTCCTCGACGCCGTTGATCTCGCCCGCGCCGCTGCGCAGGAAGAGGCAGGCGTGGAACGCGTCGGCGCTCACGTCGGGGTGCACGGCGAGGACGAGTACTCCGTCACGCACCTCTTCGAAGCCGAGCACGCCGGCTACCGCGGCTGGTCCTGGGCGGTGACCGTCGCCTACGCGGGCGAGGGTTCCCCGGTCTCGATCAGCGAGGTCGTGCTGCTGCCGGGCCAGGACGCCCTGGTCGCCCCCGAGTGGGTGCCGTGGAGCGACCGGGTCCGCGCCGGTGACCTGGGCGTCGGCGACCTCATGCCGCCCCGCGAGAACGACCCGCGCCTGGTCGAGGCGTACGTGCAGTCCGACGACCCCGCGGTCGAGGAGGTGGCGCTGGAGGTCGGTCTCGGCCGTCAGCGCGTCCTGTCCCGCGAAGGCCGCCTGGAGGCTGCCGACCGCTGGGCGTCCTCGGACTTCGGCCCGCGCTCCGACATGGCCCGCAGCGCCCCCGCGCACTGCGGCACCTGCGGCTTCTACACCCGCGTGGCCGGCGCGTTCGGCGCGGCGTTCGGCGTCTGCGCGAACGAGATCGCCCCGGCGGACGGCCACGTCGTGCACGTCGAGTACGGCTGCGGCGCGCACTCCCAGGCCGAGGTCGACATCAGCCCGATGGTGCCGGTGGCCGACCTGGTCTACGACGACGCGCAGCTGGACGTCCTGGACGTCTCGGAGTGACCGACCCGTTCGGCACCGAGGCCCTGCGCACCTCGGTCCTCGCCGCATGGCGTGGTTCGCCCACCCGTTTCCGTGAAGACGCGAACGCCGAGGAAGACCTGCGCCTCGGTGGCTACCGGGACCGGTTGCTGGTGGAGCTGGCCCAGAACGCGGCCGACGCCGCCGGGGTCGAACCCGGTGTGTTGCGGATCACTCTCGTCGATGGTGAGCTGCGTGCCGCCAACACTGGTGCTCCTCTGACTTCCGCCGGTGTTGCCGCGTTGGCTTCGTTGCGGGCTTCTTCCAAGGAGTCCGGTGTTGGGCAGTTCGGCGTCGGGTTCGCCGCCGTGCTGGCCGTGTCCGACGCGCCTCGGGTGGTGTCGGTCTCCGGCGGTGTCGAGTTCTCCGCTGCTCGGACTCGGGCCGAGGTGCCGGAGCTGGCCTCCGAGCGTGGCGGCGACGTTCCTGTTCTGCGGCTGGTCTGGCCGGTGGTCGAGTCCGTGCCGGACGGGTTCACGACCGAGGTCCGGCTGCCGTTGAAGGTCGACCTGTCGTTGGACGACCTGGCTGCCGAGGTCCCGGACCTGTTGCTGGCGCTGCCCGGGTTGCAGCGGGTGGAGATCGGGTCCCAGTCTTGGGAGCGGTTCGTCGCTGCTGACGGTGTTGTCACCGTCGGGTCTTCGCGTTGGCTGGTCGAGCGGACTGTCGGGGAGCTGCCTGCCGAGTTGGTGCAGGGTGTCGAGCATCGTCCTCAGTGGACTGTTGCGTGGGCTTATCCGCTGGATGCTCCGCTTGGGGAGGACGTGCTGCATGCGCCCACCCCTACCGATGAGCGGCTGTCGCTGCCTGCTCGGTTGATCGCCACTCTGCCGGTTGAGCCTTCTCGGCGCCGGATTCTGCCTGGGCCTGCTGCCTGGTCTGTTCTTGATTCGGCCGCTGCCACCTATCCGGCGCTTGTCGCTCGGGTGCCTGCTGTGGAGCGGACGGCGTTGGTGCCGTTGCCAGGGTTCCCCTTGTCCGAAGTGGATGATCGGTTGCGGACGGCTGTTCTGCGGTCGTTGCGTGCTTCTGCTTGGTTGCCGTTGGCTTCTGGGGAGTGGATCGAACCCTCGCGGGCTCGGGTTCTCGACGTTGGGTCCGAGGAGCTTGTCGAGCTCGTCGAGGATGCTCTGCCCGGGCTGCTGGATGCTGAGCTTTCCGCTCCTGTGCATGCTGCGGCTTTGGCGGCTTTGGAAGTTCCGCGCGTCACGACGGCCGAGGTCGTCGCGGCGCTGGCCGGTGTCTCCGGTGAACCCGGCTGGTGGCACGACGTCTACGCCGCCTTCGCGCCGCTCGCCGAGGTGGACCCGGACGTCCGCGAGGCGCTGGCTTCGCTGCCGGTGCCGCTGGCCGACGGCCGGGTCGTCACCGGGCCTCGTACGACGCTGATCGCCGATGAGCCGTTGCCCGGGTTGCGGGTAGTGCATCCGGACGCTGTGCACCCGTTGCTGGTGCGGCTGGGTGCGGTCGAGGCCGGTGCCGCCGAACTGCTCGCCGACCCGTCGCTGCGCGAGAACGTGGCGCGGTCGCTGGAGGACGCCGAAGCCGGGCTCGACAGCCTCGACCTGGTCGAGACCGTGCTGAAGCTGGTGGACCGGGCCGCGCTGCGGGCGGGCGAGGAGCCCTGGCTGGGCGCCCTCGCACTGCAGGACGCGGACGGCGAGTGGCACCGCGCCGACGAGCTGCTGCTGCCCGACTCGCCGCTGGTCGGCGTGGTCGAGGCCGATGCGTTCCCGTTGCTGGCCAAGGAGATCGCTGACTCGTACCCGCGTGCCGCGTTGGTTGCGGTCGGGGTGGTCGACGGGTTCTCAGTGGTCGTCGACGACGCGCCTTCCGGGCCTGATCACGACCTTGCCGATGAGGCTGCCTGGTGGTCGTCCGCACTTGACGAGCCTGCGCGGGTGGTGGCCGTCCGGGATCTGGACCTGGTTGCGGATTGGCCTGCCGCGTTGCGGTTGCTGGCATCTGATCCGGTGACCTGGCGCGCGGTGACCGAGCCTGACGGGTACACGGGCTGGTGGATTGCTCGCTACGCGTCGCTGGGTGGGGCTGCGCCGCGGTCCTACCGGTTGGCCGGGGCTTCGTTGTTGGACGGGCTTTTTGACGTTGTGCCGGATCTTGAGTTGCCTGAGCATGTTTTGCGGGCGGCTGGGGTTCGGTCCTCGTTGGAGATCCTGGATGACGAGGATGCCGAGTTCGTTCTGTCGCGGCTTGGCGATGCTGATCGTGTTGTTGCGGATGCTGTGGTGTTGCGGGCCTATGCCGGGCTGCCTGAAGGGGATTTCGCGCCGCCTGAGCGGGTTCGGGTGTTGAGCGGTGGCGTTGTCGCTGCCGATGACGTTGTTGTTCTGGATCACCCCTGGTTGTTGGGGGTTGTGCCGGCTTCTCGGGTTCTGTTGGCCGATGGGTCTGAGGAGTTGGCCGATCTCTTGGATTTGGCGTTGGCGTCTGAGGAGTTCGACGGGTCGCCGGATCATGTTGGTGAGGTTGTTTCTTGGGGGGAGCTCGGGGCTGTTCGGATGGCCTGTGAGTTGCTTTCGGTTTCGTTGCCTGACGGGGTTGTGGTTGTGCACGACTCGTTGATGGTGGATGGGGCTCGGGTTTCCTGGTGGATGGCTGATGGGGTGCCTCATGTCGAGGACACGCCTGAGGGGTTGTCTCGGGGGTTGGCTTGGGTTTCTGGGCGGTGGGGGGATCGGCATGCGTTCGCCGCTTTGATCACTGATCCGTCGGCTGCGACGTTGTTGGGCTGAGGTTGCGGGCGGCCCTGCTGTTGCGTGCTTTCCCTGGGGGCTCTGCCCCCAGACCCCCGGCAATCTGATCAGGGGGCCAGCGCTGTGGGCGGGTAGATGGCACGCCTGTTGCTTTGAGCGGCTGCCGGTTTCTTAGTTTGGGTGCGTTGGCGGTGGGGTCCCATCACGAGCCGAGCCAAGAGCGGGCCACATGCAGGTAGGGGTGTCAACTCGACGAAAAGCGTGTCGAGTTGACACCCCTACCTGCATGCAGCAAGTGCTATGGCGCGACTCGTGATGGGACCCCACCGCCCAGTGCGCTTGCGAAGGACGAAAGACAAGGACGGCTCGCCTGCGGCATCGCGGGCTAGTTGGTTGCCTCTGCTGGTTCTGGTAGCGCCTCTGTCGGGGACTGCTGTTGGCGCCTCAGCCGTGGCTTTCCGATGTCGCCGCGTCTTGTGAGGATGATCCACGCTGTGATCGTCACCAGCGTTGAGACTGCTCCGCCGATGATGATCGGGGCTCTGCCGTTGATCTCGCCCAGCCAACCCATCAGTGGGCCGCCTACTGGGTTGCCGCCCATGAACACCAGCATGTAGATGCCCATCACGCGGCCGCGCATCTCTGGTTCCACCGCTAGTTGGATGGTGGCGTTCGCTGTGGTGTTGAAGGTCATCATCGCTACGCCCACCGGGATCATCATGAGGCCGGTGAGGAGCATCGTGGGCATCAGGCCCGAGATGACTTCCAGGATGCCGAAGATGACGCCTGAGCCGATGAAGACGGACATCTTTGGCGTTTTTCGTTTGGCTGCAAGGGTTGCGCCTGCGAGGGTGCCCACGGCTATCAGGGTGGAGAGGAGGCCGTAGGCGTCCGCGTCTCCGCCGAAGACGTTGCGGGCCATGATTGCCAGGGTCATGTAGAAGTTCATGCCGAAGGTGGCGATGAAGAAGACCAGGAGCATGACCGTCATGAGGTCTGGGCGGCTGCGGACGTAGCGGAGGCCTGAGAGGAGTTGGCCCTTTTCTCGCGGTAGGGGGTCGGAGCGGAGTAGTTGTGTTGTTCGCATCAGCCAGATGCCGCCTACTACGCCCACGAAGCTGATGGCGTTGGCCAGGAAGACCCAGCCCGTGCCTATCGCCACGATCGTCACGCCTGCGATGGCCGGGCCGATGATCCTGGCCAGGTTGAACATCATCGAGTTGATCGCCACGGCGTTCGTCAGCTGGTCGCGGCCCACCATTTCGACCACGAACGACTGACGTACCGGGGTTTCTACCGCTGAGAAGGCGCCTAGGAGTAGGCATAGGAGGTAGACGTGCCAGAGCTCCACCACGCCCGTCACGTCGAGGATGCCCAGTGCCAGGGCGCAGATGCCCAGTGCTGATTCCAGCCAGAGCAGGAGTTTGCGCTTGTCCATGCGGTCGGCGAGGACGCCGCCCCACATGGAGAGCAGGAGCACCGGGAGGAACTGGAGTGAGGCGGCGAAGCCGAGGGCTATGGGGGAGCCGTTCGAGAGTTCCAGGACCAGCCAGTCCTGGGCCACCCGCTGCATCCAGACGCCCACCAGCGAGATGATCTGGCCGGAGGCGTAGAGGCGGTAGTTGTATATGCCTAACGAACCGAACATGCCGGTACGACGAGGTGGCGGACTTGCTGCTCCACCACCCGCGTAACCCGACACGTTCTTACTGACCCGCCATCCTGTCGATGATGTCGGCTGCGCGTGTCAGCAGTTCCCGTTCTTCCGGGTCCAGCTCGGCCAGCCTCTTGTCCAGCCACGCCTCGCGGGCTGTGATCTCGTCCTGCAGGTACGAGGAGCCTTCGCTCGTCAGCTCGACGATCGCTTGACGGCCGTCGGTGGGGTGCGGGCTCCTCGTCGCGAAGCCGAACTCCTCCAGGGCGGCTATCACGCGCGTCATCGACGGCGGTTGCACGCCTTCCTTCGACGCCAGTTCGCCTGGGGTCAGCGGGCCGCACTTGTGCAGTGTGGACAGGGCTGACACCTGGGTGAGCGACACCGCCGAGTTGGTGCGCTGTGCTCGCAGGCGGCGGTTGAGGCGAACGACGGCAAGCCTCAGCTTGCTCGCCAGTCCGTGCTGATCGGTCGCCACGTAGTTAGCATACCTCACGAAATAGTTTCCTGCCGAAAGGTCAGTTCAGCAGGCTCTGGATCGGTCCCAACGAGAAGTAGACGACAAAAGCGGCCGCCACGATCCACATCAGCGGGTGGATGTTCTTCGACTTTCCGGTCAGGGCCTTCAGCAGCACGTAGCTGACGAAGCCCGCGCCGATGCCGTTGGCGATCGAGTAGGTGAACGGCATGACGACGATCGTCAGGAACGCGGGGAGGGCGATGGTGAAGTCGGTGAAGTCGATCTCGCGGATCTGCATCATCATCAACGCGCCGACGATCACCAGTGCCGGGGCGGCGGCCTCGATCGGGACCACCTCGTAGAGCGGCGTGAAGAACATCGCCAGGAGGAAGAGGACGCCGGTCACGACGTTCGCGAGGCCGGTGCGGGCGCCCTCCGCGATGCCGGACGCCGACTCGATGTAGACGGTGTTCGACGAGCTGGACGCGGCACCGCCGGCCACGGCGCCGAGGCCGTCGACGAACAGGGCCTTGCTGACGTTCGGCAGCTGGCCGTCCTCTTTGATCAGGTCCGCTTCCTTGCCGAGACCGGTCATCGTGCCGACGGTGTCGAAGAAGTCGGTGAGCACGAGGGTGAAGACGATCAGCGCGGCGGCGAGGGCGGGGATGCGGGTCCAGGCGCCGAACGAGACGTCGCCGAGCAGGCTCAGGTCCGGGATGCCGAAGACCTGGTCGGGCAGTGCGGGGTAGCCGAGGTTCCAGCCCTTGGCGTTGACACCCGCGGACGGGCCCGCCTTGACGATCGCCTCGAGGACGATCGCGAAGATCGCCGTCGCGACGATGCCGATGAGGATCGCGCCCTTGACCCTGCGTGCGAACAGCACGCCGGTCAGCACCAGCCCGACGACGAACACCAGCGTCGGCCAGCTCGCGATCGACCCGTTGATGCCCAGGCCGACCGGCACGGTAGTGCCGGCGGCGTCCGGGACCCTGCGCACGAACCCGGCGTCCACGAGTCCGATGAAGCAGATGAACAGACCGATGCCGACCGCGATAGCGGCTTTCAGCTCGTTCGGCACGGCGTTGAACACCGCGGTCCGCACACCTGTGACGACCAGGAGGAGGACGACCAACCCGTTGACGAGGATGAGGCCCATCGCCTCGGGCCAGGTGACCTTGGCGGCCACGCTCACGGCGACGAACGAGTTGATGCCCAGACCCGTGGCCAGCGCGAACGGGTAGTTCGCGATCAGTCCGAACAGGATGGTCATCACCCCGGCGACCAGGGCCGTCACCGCCGCCACCTGCCCGACCGGCAGGATGTTGCCGAGCACGTCGGGGTGCGCCCCGGGACCCGACGGCGCGAAGCTGCCGATGATCAGCGGGTTCAGCACGACGATGTACGCCATCGTGAAGAACGTCACGACGCCGCCGCGCACCTCGCGGGACACGGTCGATCCGCGCTCGGAGATCTTGAAGAACCCGTCCAGCATCTGGTCTCCTAACGATGTGTCCGAACGCGACTCCACCCCGCCGCACCCGCCGTCGTTGCCGCACAGGCTGGCAGACCCCGTGCCGGTGGTGCTGGGTGGGACCGCGCTGTGGTTCCTCGGGTTCCTGGTCGTGCTGGTCGTCGACCGCTCGAACAGCACCCTGATCTGGACGACCCTGTCCGGCAGCCTGCTCGGGATCATCGGGTATGGGGTCTTCTACTGGCAACGCCGGGCGGCGAGGCGAGGGTCACGAGGGGCGCAGCAGGGGCTCGACGACGTCTAGTCGGTCAGCTTGGGGTGGCCGGTGCCAGCGCGGACGATCCACACGGTCTTGCGTTCTTCTGCGACGACGTACCAGATGCGTCCTCCCGCAGTGACCTCGTACTGCCACTGGTCGAGGTCGACGCCATCAACGGCCAGGCGAGCCAAGTCACCCTTCAGCCGATGTTGGCGGGTTGTGCTGGCCCTAGCCACCGGGACGCTGTGGTGGGGCGACGCGGTCGCCGCGTTTGGCTGGCAAATGCTCACTCGTTTTCAGAAGAGGGGACCTGGTCGAAGTCCTTGGTCATGATCGGTGTGCTGAGCGCGTGATGCAGGTCGGGATCCGCGTGCACGATCGCGGTGTTCGCCCACTCGTGCACGGCCTGTCCGAGAAGGGACCACTGGCCGAGGTCGGCGGACGCCTGGATGGCCTGGACGAACTCCCGCACGAACTCAGCGCGATCGGACTCGGGTAGCACCGCGATCCACGGGAACTCGTCCTTCAGCGCGTCGGCCACCACATCGGGTCCGGCTTGGCGGAACACCGAACGCATCGCGCGGGCTGCCATGATCGCTCCGCTGTGCCGGTTCGCGTGCTGGTCGGCCCGCACCAGCATCAGGTCGGCCCCATCGCGCCGCTTGACCCTCACTTCGTGTTGGTCGGCGATGGCGGCGACGCTCTTGGGGTCGCGCTGCAACTCGCTCCACTGCACTTCACTGACGATGCCCACCTCGCGAGTGTGAACTTATTCAGAATTGCTGGCAATTGCACGATCAGGTGTGATCGTGATCATGGTCCTGACCACCGACTGGGTCCGCCTGCTGATCGTCTGCGTCTTCTTCACCGCAGCCGCCTGTGCCATCGCGTGGTTCACCGGACTCACCAGTCCGAAGCCCTTCCTCAAGGCGGCGGTCCGGGCCGTCGTCCAGCTCGCGGCCGTGAGCGCGGTGATCACGTTCGTCCTGACCCACCTCGGCCTCACGTGGGCGTTCCTCGTCGTGATGGCCGCCGTGGCCACCGCCACCTCGGCCCGCCGCACCGGGACCGGGCGCAAGGGGGTCTGGGTGGCGCTCGCGATCCTGGCGGGCGCGGTCCCGGCCCTTGGTCTGCTGCTCGCCACCGGCCTGCTGCCGGTGGAGGGGATCGCGCTGATCCCCGTGGGCGGCATCCTGATCGGCGGTGCGATGACCGCCACGACTCTCTCCTCGCGTCGAGCCCTCGACACCTTGAGTGAGCGCTACGGCGAGTACGAGGCGGCCCGGGCGACGGGCTTCGGTGAACGCGATGCGGTTCGCCTGATCATCCGGGGGTCGGCGGCGGAGGCGTTGCTGCCGCCGCTCGACCAGACCAGGACGGTCGGGCTCGTCACCCTTCCGGGTGCTTTTGTCGGGATGTTGCTGGGAGGCGCGCCGGTGTGGCAGGCCGGGGCCCTGCAGATCGTGGTGCTCCTCGCGTTGCTGGCCGTCGAGTCCGCCGCCGTCGCCACCGTGGTCGAGCTGGTCGCGAGGGGTCTGATCAGGAGGGCTTCCCAAGAAAGCGAAGTTAGGCTAACCTAAGTCTCGTCGCTTCGTGGTGGGAGCGGCAGTCAGTTCGGGAACGGATGAGGCCCCCCTCTGGGCAGAGGGGGGCCTCATCGTATTCAGCAGTGGGAGCTTGTCGGAGCATCCACTGCCGAAGCATCAGGGCAGCAGCAGGCCGTTCTGGCCCGAGCGCGCCGCCTCGAAGCGTGCGGAAACGTCCTCCCAGTTGACGACGTTCCACAGCGCCGAGATGTAGTCGGCCTTCAGGTTGCGGTACTGCAGGTAGTACGCGTGCTCCCAGATGTCGAACGCGAGCAGCGGCGTGACCGCGATCGACAGGTTGGAGTGGTGGTCCTTGAGCTGCAGCGTGATCAGCTTCTGGCCGATCGGCTCCCACGCGAGGATGCCCCAGCCCGAGCCCTGGATCGACGACGCGGCGGCGTTGAGCTGACCGCGGAACTTGTCGAACGAGCCGAAGTGCTCGTCGATCGCGGCCGCGAGCTCGCCGACCGGCTTGTCGCCGCCGTTGGGCGAGAGGTTCTTCCACCACACCTGGTGCAGCGCGTGACCTGCCAGGTGGAACGCCAGCGTGGTCTCGAGGCCGACGATCGAGCCGAAGGACTCCTTGTCGCGGGCTTCCTCGATCTGCTCGATCGTGTCGTTCGCGCCCTTGACGTAGGCGGCGTGGTGCTTGCCGTGGTGCAGCTCGTTGATCTCGCCGATGATCGCCGGCTCGAGGTCGCCGTAGTCGTAGTCGAGATCCGGCAGCACGTACTGGCCCATGACATCTCCTGCAATCTCTTGGTACTTGCAACTTACTAGCAACAAGGTCGAGTAAACCAGTTGCATGTGGCCGTACCTTCGAAAGCGTGTCCGTGCTGACAGCCAGGAATATTTCGCTGTCGTTCGGTCCGAGGACCGTGATCTCGGAGGTTGATTTCGATGTTTCGCCTGGTGACCGCGTAGGTCTGATCGCCCCGAACGGCGTCGGCAAGTCCACGTTGCTCCGTCTGCTCTCCGGTGAGCTGCGACCGGAAACCGGATCTGTCTCGAGTACCGGGACCGTCGCGCACTTGACGCAGGAGACCCTCCACGTAACTGGAGAGTCGCTCAGGGACCACCTCGCCCGCCGCACCGGCGTCGCGCAGGCCGAGCAGTGGCTGCAACGGGAGGCCGAAGCCCTCGCGGAGGGCGGCGGTGAGCAGTACTCCGACGCTTTCGACCACTGGACCGCCATCGGTGCCGGTGACTTCGACGAACGCGCTGACGTCGTCTGCGAACGCCTCGGCCTGCCGGTGGACCTGCTCGACGGCAGGGAGCCCGACGAGCTGTCCGGCGGCCAGCAGGCACGGCTGCGGCTCGCGGCGGTGCTGCTGACGCGTGCCGACGTGCTGCTGCTCGACGAGCCGACCAACGACCTCGACGCCGCCGGGCTCGACCTGCTGGAGTCCCACGTCAGGGGCTATCAGGGCGCGATCGTGCTGGTCAGCCACGACCGGGAGTTCCTGGCGCGCACGACGACCGCGATCGCCGAACTGGACGAGTTCACCCACAAGATCACCGTGTTCGGTGGCGGCTGGGACGCCTACGTCGACGAGAAGGCGAACGCGGAACGGCGAGCCCACGAGGAGTACGAGGCGTACGAGACCAAGCGCGACTCGCTGACGCAGCGCAGCCGGCAGGTGCGGGAGTGGTCGCGCAAGGGCGTGCGCCGGGCGACGAGCGCGAAGATGCTCAACGACGAACCGGACCGCAACGTCCGGGCAGGCCACAAGCGCGGCGCGGAGGGCCTCACCGCCAAAGCGTCCGTTGTGGACCGTCAGCTCGCGAGGCTGGAGGAGGTCGAGGAACCGCGCGAGGCGTGGCAGCTCCGGCTCACCCTGCCGTCGGCCGGGCGCGGCAGCTCGGTCGCCTTCACGTTGCGCGGCGCCGTGGTCAGCCGCGGCGACGTCACGCTCGGGCCGGTCGACCTCACGATCGGCGCGGGGGAGCGGTGGCGGATCACCGGGCCGAACGGCTCCGGCAAGTCGACGTTGCTCGGCGCGCTGCTCGGCCGCATCCCACTGCGCGAGGGAGACCGTTCGATCGGTCCGGGGGTCGTCGTCGGGGAGGTCGACCAGCTCCGGGCCGAGTTCGCGAGCGACACCAGCGCGTTGCGGATCGTGGCGGACGCGACCGGTCTCCAGGACGTCGAGGTGCGCACGTTGCTCGCCAAGTTCCGGCTCGGCGCCGACGCCGTGCTGCGGCCCGCTTGGGACCTGTCACCGGGCGAACGCACCCGCGCGGGATTGGCTTTGCTGCAAGCCCGCGGCACGACCTGTTTGGTGTTGGACGAACCGACGAACCACCTCGATCTCGCGGCCATCGAACAGCTGGAACAGGCACTCGACAGCTACGAGGGAACGTTGTTGCTGGTCACGCACGACCGACGGCTCGCATCGGCCGTGCGGGTGGATCACGAGATCAACGTCCGCGACCTTCTCACGTTTCCTCGTGTGAAGGGTGGAAGATATGAGTCATGACCACCGAGGAGGACTGGCCGGTCGAACAGACCTGGTCGATGCGCAACACCCACTGGCACGCCTATGTGGAGCACACGTCACTCGATCACGCCTCTCCCCGGCAGGTTCGGCTCGAACGCACCCCTGAGGAAGTCCTGACGTCACCGGCGGAGGTCGCCGCGTGGCTGGAGGTCAACCTCCGCAGTGCGACGAGGCCCGAGGAGACGGGCAAGAAGCGGGTGAAGGACGAACGCGACTTCACCGACTCGAACCGCGTGCACGCCTCGCTGGCGTCGCGCGGCGAGTCGATCTACACGGGAGTGAAGGGCGAGCTGACGCTGGCGGTCGAGGCCGTCACGCCGGACGAGTGCCGGATCTCCCACGACGGTGCGGACGTCGCGCCGTTGAAGTCGGGCCGCCGCCGCTAGACCGGCCCCGGAGATCGAGCTCTGGGGGAGGTTCGTGAAGCGAGCACTGCCTGTTTCAGGCGTGCTCGTGCTGGCCAGGGCCGTTGTCGCGGTGGTGGTGTGGCAACGGCCCGAGGACGCGCCTCCAGTCACGGGAGACGCCCGGTACGACCACCCCGAAGACAGGACGTGGATCGCGGAGTCGGACCTGCCCCGGCAGTTCGCCGAGCGCCTCTGAGGCGGGACGGCACCGCTAGATTCGGATTCCTGCGAAGGTCGCGACGTCGAGCGGCCTCACCAGGGCCTCACCGGTGGCGAGCAGGTTCGTCCTCCTGCCCTCGACCTCCGCGGACTCCGGCACCCCGGCCGCGCGCATGAGCGCCACCGACCCGAACGGCCGTGCCGCCGCACCGGCCTCCCGCACCACGCCACCCGCGTAGTCCGCGGCAGGGCTCAGGCCCGGTGCGTACACCCGCACACCACCGCCGGCCGGGTCGACCGCGGTGGTCGACGCCGGACGCCCGGACGCCAGCCGGCGGACCACCTCCGTCGCAGGGGCCCAGGGGCGTCCACCACGACACGCACTTCATCACCCACGTCACCGATGCCGGCGGCAGGACGCTGTACCGGGCGGTGACCACGGCCAGGCCCGCGCTGGGTCTGGATCCCGCGCGCGGCAAGGAGTTCGCGGCACGGGTCAACGAGGAGCTGCGGGCCGATCCGCTGTGCGGCGACGACCCGGAGGCGGCGTGCCTGCCCGTCGAGGTGAAGGACGGGGACGTGGTCCGGCACGTCTGGATGATCGGCTACACCCCGCGGCTGGCGGTCGTGGTGTTCGTGGACGGGGAACCCACCGCCGGGGTGCGGGGCAGGCCGGTCACGGCGACGGGCCTGCCCAATGAGATCCTGCGGGCGTTCCAGGAGAAGCTGACGACGTGGTGAACTAACCGACGTGCCACGTGTGCACGGGCTCGCCCGCGTGCATCAGCTCCATGTACCGCTTGAGCATGCCGGACAACGCCGCGTCCCTCGACATGCCGCGTTCCTCCAGCAGCGCAACGGTTTCGCGCTGCCACGACGAACCCGTGCGCCGCGCGAGGCAGCGCTGTTCGATCACGCCGAGGTAGCGCTCGCGGGCCTCGTCGGAGACACCGCAGTCGCGCAGGCCCTCGTGCGCCATCGGCAGCAGCCGGCGCAGCACCAGCTCGTCCGGCGGGATCCAGCCGATGCCCGGCCAGTACAGCTGGGCGTGCATGCCGTGCCTGGCGCCGGTGTAGAGGTTCTCCTCCGCCGCCTGGAACGACATCTGCGTCCACAATGGACGCTCCTGCGAGGTGAGTGCGCGCTGGGCGCCGTAGAAGAACGCGGCGTTGGCCATCGTGTCGAGCACCGTGGGACCCGCAGGCAGGACCCGGTTCTCGACGCGCAGGTGCGGCACGCCGTCGACGACGTCGTACACCGGGCGGTTCCAGCGCCAGATCGTGCCGTTGTGCAGGCGCAGCTCGGAAAGCCGAGGCGCGCCACCGGCTTCCAGGACCTCCAACGGGTCCTCGTCGTCGGTTTCCGGCAGCAGGCTGGGGAAGTAGCGCACGTTCTCCTCGAACAGGTCGAAGATCGACGTGATCCACCGTTCCCCGAACCACACGCGCGGGCGCACGCCCTGGTTCTTCAGCTCGTCCGGGCGGGTGTCGGTGGCCTGCTCGAACAACGGGATGCGGGTCTCGTGCCAGAGTGCCTTGCCCAGCAGGAAAGCAGAGTTCGCGGCGATGGCGACCTGCACGCCCGCCAGGCACTGCGCGGCGTTCCAGTGCGCGGCGAAGTGCGTCGGCTCGACCTGCAGGTGCAGCTGCACCGAGGTGCACGCGGCCTCCGGCAGGATCGACTCGGCGTAGCTGAGGAGCTTCTCCGGCCCCTTGCCTGGCATCGCCGGGCCCTCCATGCGCAGCACCATCTCCTCGCCGCGCGCCTTGAAGATGGTGTCGTTGAGCAGCGCGTACCGAGGTGCCTCGGAAAGCCACTTGCGGTCGAAGTGCCGCTCCCGCAACGTCGGCAGCACACCGATCATGGCCAGGTTGGCGCCCACGTCGTGCGCCTTGGCATCGGCGTTGTCGAGCGACTGCCGCAACTCCTCTTCCAGGCCGAGCATCTCACCCCCGGCGAGCTCGCGCGGGGGGACGTTGATCTCGAGGTTCTGCTGTCCCAGCTCCAGGGTGTAGGAGGGATCGTCGATCTTCTCGAGGACCTCCGAGTTCGCCATCGCCGGGCGCATCGCGTCGTCGACGAGGTTCAGCTCGATCTCGAGCCCCATCTGCCTGCGGGGGAAGGAAAATGTGTCTTCGGCCAGCATCGTGGCCAGTGCGTCGAGACTCCGCTGCATCTTCTCGCGATAACGCTGGCGATCGTCTCTGGTGAACGTGCGGCTGGACACGTCGCTTCCCATGCCGCTACCCCTTCGCTCGGCGCCGGTGGGCGCGGGCCAGGCGGAACGCCAAAAGTGACACAGCGGAATCCCCCTTTACATCGCCCAAATCGGTGCTCTCTGTCACGTGGAGGTAACAACCAGCGATCATCCGCTGGTCGGGCGTGTGCGGTTCCGCCCTCCGGACTACCTCGCCTGTTCCACCTCGGGTCGGATGCGAAACTTCCGGCGTGGCTGACGTGATCGAGATCTACGACCCGGCTGATGCCCGGCTCGACGACTTCCGCGACCTGTCGACGGCCGATCGCAGGCCCGACCGGCCGGGTGGACGGGGTCTCGTCATCGCCGAGGGCGTCGTGGTGGTGGAACGTCTGCTGGCATCGCCGTACCCGGTGCGCGGGCTGCTCGGGGTGCGGCGCAGGATCGAGGCGCTGGACCTTTCTGACCTGGACGTTCCCGCCTACGTGACGTCAGCAGAGGTTATGGCGTCGGTCGTCGGTTTCCACTTGAACCGGGGTGTACTCGCGGCTGCGGACCGTGCGCCCGAGGTGTCGTTCGAGGAGCTTGCCGAGAGGTCCCGGCGCCTGGCCGTGCTGGAGGGCGTGGGCGACCACGAGAACCTGGGTTCGATCTTCCGCAACGCCGCCGCACTGGGCGTGGACGGCGTGGTTCTCGGCCCGGGGTGCAGCGACCCGCTCTACCGCCGCAGCGTGCGGGTGTCGATGGGGCACGTGCTGCGCGTGCCGTTCGCTACCACGGATGAGTGGCCCGCGGCGCTGAACTTGTTGCGACAAAAGGGTTACACCGTCGCCGCGCTGACACCGCGCCCGTCCGCCCTGCATCTTGCGGATGCGGGGTTGCGCGGCCGGCGCGTGGCGGTGCTGCTGGGCTCGGAGGGGCCGGGCCTCACCGACGAGGCGATCGACGCCGCGGACGTGGCGGTGCGCATCCCGATGTCGTCGGGCGTGGACTCGCTGAACGTGGCCACCGCGGGCGCCGTGGCGTTCTACGCCCTGCTTTAGAGAAGCGTCAGGATCAGCGCGAGCCAGGCGACGAGCACCCCGGTCACGACGCCGTACGCGACCCAGCGCCACACCGGCACCCTGCGCCCGAGCCACACGCTGGGGGCCAGGCCACCGACCACCAGCACGTTCGCCACGAGCGCGAGCCACTGGCTGGTCTCACCCAGGCCCAGCGACAGCGACACGACCGTCACCGTCACGATCGCGGCCGTGATGACGCTGACCGTGAGCCCGGTGCCCCACGGCGTCGGCTCCGGCTCCGGCTCGGTCCGCGTCAGCACCGGGCTCTCCGCAGGGGCCTCGGGCGCGTCGACGGTGAGCAGGTCGCCGCTGACCGGGTCGGTGTAGCTGACCGGGGAGTTCATCACCGCGGCGATCCGGCCGGCGAGCTGCTTGCCCCTGCGTGCGACCAACGTGCTGGCCACGCCGTCGGCCGGTGTCTCGGTGCGCACCACCGCGTCGGCCACCTTCGCCCACTCGTGCAGTGCCTCCGCCAGGTCGGCGCCCAGGGGCAGGCTGTGCGGGTCGACCTCGCGCTCACCGGACTCGTCCTCCCCCGCGAGCACGGCGCGGCCGTCCCGGACTCGCAACTCCACTGGGCCCTCCTCGGTCTGGAGCGTTCGGCCAGAACCTATCGGACGGGGTGGCGCGGGAGAACGGCCGAGTTGATCGAGTCAGTCGTGAGGTCGCGTTCGCGCCAGATCCCCATTGGCGCGAACGCGACCTTCAGGCCTACGCGAGCGAGTCGCGCCAGGCCGTGTGCAGGGCCGCGAACCGGCCCCGCTCACCGATCAGCTCCTCGGGGGAGCCGTCTTCCACCACAATGCCACCATCGAGCACCAGGACGCGGTCCGCGATCAGGACCGTCGACAGCCGGTGGGCGATGATGAACGCCGTCCGGTCGGCGAGCACTGTCTCCAGGGCTGCCTGCACGGCGCGTTCGGTGGGTACGTCCAAGGACGATGTTGCCTCATCCAGGACCAGCACCGCCGGATCTGCCAGGAACGCGCGGGCGAAGGCCACCATCTGCCGCTGTCCGGCGGACAGGCGGCCACCCCGTTTGCGCACGTCCGTGTCGTAGCCGTCCGGGAGGGCGGCGATGAACTCGTGCGCGCCCACCTCGGCCGCGGCGGCCTCGATCTCCGCCCGGGACGCCGACGGACGGCCCAGTGCGATGTTGTCGGCCACCGAACCGGAGAACAGGAAGTTCTCCTGCGTCACCATCACGACGGCCCGGCGCAGGTCCGCGTCCGCGACCGAACGCAGGTCCGTGCCGTCGAGCCGCACGGAACCCGTCGACGGGTCGTAGAAGCGGGCCACGAGCTTCGCCACCGTGGTCTTGCCGGCGCCGGTCGCGCCGACCAGGGCCACGGTCTGGCCCGCCGGCACGTCCAGCGAGAAGCGCGGCAGCACCAGCCGGGACGTGCCGGGGTACTGGAACTCCACGTCGGCGAACCGGACGGCACCCCGTGCGTGCGCCAGGGCGACCGGCGACGACGGTTCCGGCACGGACGGCCGTTCCTCCAGGACGCCCGAGATCTTCTCCAGGGCGGCGGTGGCGGAGGAGTAGGAGTTCGCGAACATCGCCAGCTCGTCGAACGGGTCGTAGAAGCGGCGCAGGTACAGCATGAACGCCGCCAGCACGCCCAGTTCGACGGCGCCGTCCGCGACCCGGAAGGCACCCCACGCCAGCACGACCGCCAGCGACACGTTGCCGATCGCGCGGATCGTCGAGACGAACGTGGCCATCACGCCCAGCGCGTCGGTGTTCGCGTCGCGGAACTGGCCGTTGAAGCCCGACATGATCTGCTCGTTGCGGGGCTGGCGCCGGAACGCCTGCACCGCGCGGATGCCGTTCATGGACTCGACGAACTGCACGATGATCTTGGCGATCGCACCGCGCGTGCCCCGGTACGCCTCCATCGAACGGCGGCGGAACCAGCGCCACAGGAAGAACAGGGGCAGGAAGCCCGCGATCACGACCGACGCCAGCGGTGCGTCGAGCCACAGCAGGATCACCGCGATGCCGACCACCGACAGCGCCGCGTTGAACAGGCTGTCGAGGCCCTCCTCCAGCAGGTCCTGCAGCGAGTCGACGTCGCTCGTCAGGCGGGAGATCACCTTGCCGGACGTGTACGACTCGTGGAAACCGACCGACAGGCCCTGCGAGTGCCGGAAGATCCGGCCCCGCAGGTCCAGCAGCAGGTCCTGGCCGACCCGGCCGGAGACCCGCAGGAACGCCCAGCGCAGGAACGTCGTCAGCAGCGCGCAGACCGCGTAGCCCACGACGCACCAGACGAGGATCGCCGGACCGCCGCCGACCGCGGCCGGGATGCCCCGGTCGATCGCGGCGGCGATCAGCAACGGGCCCGCGAGCGCCGCCAGGTTGCCGCCGACCACCGCCGCGACCGCCAGCGACGCGCGGGCGACGTGCGGGCGCAGCAACGAGCCCAGCAGCTTGCGCGAGCGGGCCTGCAACCGCAGACCCGTCGAGTGCGAGAGCTCCTCGATCTCCTCGGCGGCGACGCCGCGCCACTCTTCTTCTTGCGTGACAGTCACTTCACTCACGACGCCACCTCCTCTTCGACCAGGTCGTCGTCCATCGAGGACAGAAGACGCTTGTACTCCTCGTTGGTGTCCAACAGCTCCCGGTGCGAACCGATCGCCTCGATCTTGCCGTCGACCAGCAACGCCACGCGGTCGGCCAGCTGCACCGTCGACGACCGGTGCGCCACCACCAGCGCCGTCGTGTCGCGCAGCACGCGCCGCAGCGCACCCTCCACCTCGGCCTCGGTGTGGACGTCCAACGCCGACAGCGGGTCGTCCAGCACCAGCACCGCCGGCTTGCCGACGACCGCGCGGGCCAGCGCCAGCCGTTGCCGCTGACCACCGGACAGCGACAGGCCCTGCTCGCCGATCCGGGTCGCGAGACCCCACGGCAGCGCGTCGACGAACTCCTCCGCCTTGGCCACCCGCAACGCCTCGCGCACCTGGGTCTCGGTGACGTCCGGCAGGCCCAGGCCCACGTTCTCGGTCACCGACGCGGAGAACAGCACGGGCTCCTCGAACGCCATGCCGACGACCGTCCGCAGGTCCTCCAGTGAGAGGTCCCGCACGTCGGTGCCGTCGATGGTGATCCGGCCGCCGGTCACGTCCGCGAGCCGGGGCACGAGCGCGGTCAGCGTCGTCTTGCCCGACCCCGTCGCACCGACCAGCGCGAGCGTCTCACCGGGACGCAGGTCGAGGTCGATGCCCGACAGGACCTCGCGGCCGTCGTCGAACGCGAACCGCACGCCCTCGAAACGGACGTGCCCGCGCAGCGGCGTGGGCAGCGGCACGGGCGAGGCGGGGCCGGTGATCGCGACGGGGGAGTCGACGACCTCCCAGTAGCGTTCCAGGGCCGAGGCGGCCTGGTTCGTCTCCGCCAGCAACCACCCGATGGAGTCGATCGGCCAGCGCAGGTACGCGCTCACCGCGACCGCCGCGACCAGCGTGCCGACCGTCATCCAGCCCTGCACGATGCCGACCGTGCCGACGGCGAGCATGCCCGCGATCGACAGCTCCGGCAGCACGATCAGCACCGACCACAGCGCGGCCAGGATCTTGATCTTGCTCAGCTCGGTCGCCCGCAGCTCACGAGCCTGCGTCAGGAACCGCTTGGACAGCTCCGGCCCGCGCCCGAACGCCTTGAGCACCCGGATGCCGAGCACCGACTCCTCGACGGTCGTGGTCAGGTCGCCCGCCTGGTCCTGCGCCTGACGTGCGACGACCTTGAACTTCGCCTCGAAGAAGTACGAGATGACGATCAACGGCAGCGCACCGCACAGCGACACGACCATCAGCCACGGCGAGAGCGCCGCGATGATGCCCAGCCCGATCACCACGACGACGCTGTTCACGATCAGGAAGACGATCGCGAACGCCACGAACCGCCGCACGGTCGTGAGGTCGTTCGTCGCGCGGGACAACAGCTGACCCGACTGCCACCTGTCGTGGAACGACACCGGCAGCCGTTGAAGGTGCTTGTAGAGGTCGAACCGCATGGTCGCCTCGACCTCGGCCGCGGGCCGGGCGACGACCTTGCGCCGGATGTAGAACAGCGCCGCCTCGCCGATGCCGAGCACCAGCACGCCCAAGATCAGCCACGGCAGCGGACCGGTCTGCTTGTTCTGAATAGGACCGTCGACGATGCGCTGCGTGAGCAGCGGGATGCCGAGACCGCACAGCATCGCGAGCATCGTCGCCGACAGCACGACAGTCATCCGTGCGCGGTGCGGCCGCACGTACGGCCACAACCTCCGCAAGGTCTGAATTGTCGAGTTACGTTGATCGCTCACGCGACGAGCCCCCTCCAGGTCGTCTCCAAAGTACGAAGTCCGACCGGCTTTCAGCATCCGGTTTTCTCCCGACTGGAGCCTTCAGGCTCGACTTAGGTCGAGGTCAAGGGCACGATGACCACCATGACGCGGTTTCTGCGGAGTGAGCAGACGATGGCGTTTCCACACGGACGGCTCATCGCCTCACGCGATGGGGTGAACTACGTCCTGGCTCCGGACGGCTGGGACCGGCTGGCCGGTCCACGCCCCGGACACGCGATGTTCGTCTCGCGTGAGGACGCCGAGGACTGGTGCGAACGCGAGGGCTGGAACCTGCACCTGCTCGACGAGGTCCCTACACCCTCTTGAAGGTGAAGAGGCCGACCAGCCCGTAGGCGACGGCCGCGAGCAACGCCTCGGCGTGGTGCCGGTTGGTGAACCACGCCATCGCGGGCTCGTGCACCTTGAAGTAGAGCCCGATGCCCAGCACGATCGGCCCGAGCAGGATGATCGGCCACACCGGCCGCACCCCGAAGATCCGCAGGACCGGTCCGGCGAGCACCAGCGACGACACGAGCGCGAGCGGCAGCCCGACCAGTACGAGCAGCAGGAACGTCGACATCGACGTGCTGTCGAGCCACGACTTCAGGAAGCCCGACTCGTACGCCCACGTCCACCCGAGCACCAGCCCGGCCCCGACGGCCATCGACAGCACGACCCGGAACAACAGCCGGCGGCCCGTCCTGCCCGTCTTGCCCGCGGTGCTCTGCTCCGTCACGCCGTCCACCGTAACCAGCGGCCACCGCGCGAGCCAAGGTGCAGCCGCCTGCTCCTGCCACGGCGAACATCACGTTTCCGACCACCTCCGCCCGCTCACCGCGGCCGCCACCGCGAACGCGAGGACCGGCACCGCGCTCGCGCCGGGAGCGCCGTGCAGCAGCCCGAGCAGTGCCAGCGCGAGGGCCGTCAGCGGCCAGAACAGGCACCCGAGCACGAACGCCGTGCCGGCATCAGGGCGTTTCAGCGGCGTCAGCATCCCGGCCAGCAGCAGGCACCCCGCGATCCCCCAGGCGAGCGCGTTGACCGCCGTGGTGAAGACCCGCGAGACACCGCATCCCCAGTCGTCCTGCGCGAGGCAGTGCGGCGACAGCAGCAGCGGCAACGTCAGCGTCGAGCAGACTCCGGCGACCGCGCCGGCCACCGCCCCGAGCAGAACGCGGATCACCGGCCGTCCCGGCCCACCGCGCCGGTCAAGGGGCGGCCGACGCACAACGCCGCGATCGCATAGGAGACGCCCGCCGCGGTCAGCGCCGCCGTCACGAGGACGGGGCCACGTTCCGCCTGGTACAGGTCGAGGTGCTCGTAGACAACGAAACCGGTGGCCAGGACCAGCACGAGCCACAGCACGGCAGCGCTCCCCGCCACCCACCAGCCGCGTCGCTGCCGCAGGAACCGGAACCCTGCCACGACGAGCATCCCGGCCACCGCCACCCAGAACAGGAACTGGAGCGGGTACTGCAGCAACAAGGTCTCACCGCACAGGGCGCGGCGCGGCCCGCCGTTGCAGTACCGGGCCGTCAGGGTCAGCGTGAACAGGAACCCGAAGCCGGCGATCACCCCGGTGACGGCCCCCAGGACCGTGCGCGACAGCATGCGTCCAGAGCTACCTGATCAAGGCGTGCGGAGGGCCGATCAGGCCGAACTCTCCACAGGACCTTCACGGCGCGCGCCCGTCAGCACGGCGATCAACGCGTACAGCGCGGCGAACACCGCGAACGCCAGGAAGGTCACCCCCAGCAGCAACACCATCGCGACCACCGCCATGAGGGTCGCGGGCACGGCCACCAGCCATGCCCGCGACACCTTCAGCGATCGCAGTGCGAGACCGCCCGCCACCGACCCCGCCACGGCGAAGACCGGTATCGAGATCACGAAGGCCCCGAGACAGCCCCACTCGTCCTTCGAGCAGACAGAGCCCGAAGCGAAGAGCTCGAACATTCCCCACCAGGCAAGCCCGAGGAGTGCACCCACTCCGGCAGCCAGCGCGACACGACGTCCCACGATGTCAGCGTCTCAGTCAGCGGTTCGACCGCACGCCCAGTAAAACGTCCTCCCACGAAGGCACGATGGGGTGGTTCTTCTTCCCCCTCTTCGGGGGAGGGTCCTTGCGGACCGGCTTCTCGGCAGCGGGTTCCTGCTCCTTCTTCACCGGCGGTGCAGCCGGCGGAGCGGGGGCAGGAGCGGGCTCCGGCTCCGGCAGCTTCTCCTGCACGGGCTTCTCGGCCACGACAGGAGCGGACACCGGGGCAGTCGCCTGCGCGGGAACCGGCAGGGGCTCCTCGATGACGGGGATCGGCGGCAGGACCGGAGTCGACTCCAGTGCCTGGCGCGCGAGCTGCGTCACCGGGCGCACCGTGCGCAGCGTCCGGTTCGGGTTCGGGTCCATCAGGTCGACGGCCACGTCGTCGAGCGCCGTGACCGTGCCGCCCTGCGCACCGGGGTGGAACGCCCAGTGCGCGCGGTTGTCCGAACGCCCGGTCGTCCAGTGCAGCTGGACGATCCAGCGGCCGTCGTCGCCCTTCCACGAGTCCCACCTCGTGTCGGACAGGTCGTGTCCGCGCAGGCCGAACGAGTGCGCGACGACCTCACCGAGCGTCTGCACGTCCGGGCCGTCCTCACGGACCGGGTGTGCGCGCTGGGCCAGGTCCGCCGTGCGCGAACGCTCCAGCAGAACGGGGTAGGCGAAGCGCTCGATGCGGTGGACCTGCATGCCCGAGGCGGCCGCGACCTGCTCGATCGACTCGCCGGCACGGATGCGCGCCTGGATCTCGCGCGGCCGCATCTGGGCCTCGCCGGACTCGATCTGCATCTGGCCGAGGCGCGCCAGATCACCACGCAGGGCCGCCCGAAGACGCTCGTCCGCGGGGAGCGTGAAGCGCTCGCCGCGGTTTTCGGGGTCCTCGAGGATGACGGACTTGCCGTCCTCGTCGAGCCCGATGACTCGCAGCGCTCGCATCGTGGCCTCCCTGAATCCGCACCTCGCCAGCAGACAACGTTAGGACAACGAGTCGCCGATGAGTGGGAGACTCGCCGATATCTCTACGTGATCTTGCCAGTTCACGAGGGTTGCCGCACGCCCGTTTCCGGAAGGTTCACCTGGACCACCAGGCCTCCTCCCCCGTTCGGACGAGCCTTCGCCGAACCCTGATGAGCGCGCGCCACGGACTGCACGATCGACAGCCCGAGGCCCGATCCGGCCGTCCCGGTGCGGTCGCGCAGACGTCGAAAGGGCTCGAACAAGCCGGGTACCGCCTGGGCAGGCACGGTGGGACCGGTGTTCGTGACGGTGAGTTCTCGATCAAGCTCGACCGAGACGGTGCCCCCCGGCTTGTTGTAGAGAAGGGCGTTGCGCAACAGGTTGCCGACGAGGTGGGCAAGTAGGACCGGGTCGCCGTCCACCAGATACCGGCGAGTGCGAACTGCAAACGTGACCTTTTTCTCCGCCGCCAGAGCCTCACAGGACTCGATTTCGTCGTCGATGACCTCGTCCAGCCACACCAGCTCACGCGTGGCGAGCCCGCGGTCACTGCGAGCGAGCAACAACAGCCCGTCGATGAGCTTCTCGCTTCGTTCGTTCGTGTCGAGCAGGTGCGCTCCGAGACGGCGGATGTCGTCGGACGCGTCCGGAGCGCCGAGCGCCACCTCGATCAACGTCCGTTGCACGGCCAGCGGCGTGCGCAGCTCGTGCGAGGCGTTCGCGACGAACCGCTTCTGGCTGTCGAACGACGACGCGAGCCGGTCGAGCATGCCATCGAAGGTGTCCGCGAGCTCCTTGAGCTCGTCCGGCGGCCCGTCCAGCTCGATCCGCTGGTCGAGCCGTTCGGCCTCCAGCCGGTGCGCGGTCGAGGTGATCGAGTGCAGCGGCGCCAGCACCCGTCCGGCCACGACCCAGCCGAGCCAGACGGCGATGATCGCCGCGACCACGAGCGCGATCGCGGACTGCCACAGCACAGTGGTCATGACGTCCGACTTGACCGCCGCGGGTGACCACACGACGGCGTCGGCGGGCAGCGACGACACCTCCAGCGTCTGCATGGTCTCCAACGGGACCGTGCGCTGCACCGCCGTGCCGCCGACCGGGGCCGCCGCCACCCCTGCGGCGGGCACGACCCAGTCGGCGAGGAACCAGTAGTTGAGCCCGACCAGCGCGATGCCCGCGATCAGGAACACCCCGGCGTACCAGGCCGTCAGCCTGGTCCGCAGCGTCATGAGCCGAACCGGTAGCCGGCGCCGGGCACGGTCTGGATGACCTGCGGCGCACCCAGCTTGCGGCGCAACGTCATCACCGCCACCCGCACGGCGTTGGTGAACGGGTCCGCGTGCTCGTCCCAGGCCTTCTCCAGCAGCTCCTCGGGACTCACCACGTTGCCCTCCGCCCGCATCAGCACCTCCAGCACGGCGAACTCCTTGGGGGACAGCGGCAGGAACGTCCCGTCCCGCGACGCCTGGTGCCGCGGCAGGTCGAGCGTCACGCCCGCACGTTGGAGCACGGGCGGCAGGGCAGGACGAGCCCGCCGGCCCAGCGCCTGCACGCGGGCCACGAGCTCGGCGAACGCGAACGGCTTGGTCAGGTAGTCGTCGGCACCGAGCCCGAGCCCGGCCACCCGGTCGTCCACTTCAGCCGCTGCCGTCAGCATCAGCACCCGTGCCTCGCCACCGGTCGCGTGCACCGCCTTGCACACCTCGTCACCGTGCACGAGAGGTAGATCCCGGTCGAGCACCACGACGTCGTACGCGTGCACCCCCACCCGCTCCAACGCCGCTTCGCCGTCGTAGCAGACGTCGACCGCCATCGAGAACCTGCGCAGCCCCTCGGCGATCGTGTCCGCGAGCAGCTGTTCGTCCTCGACCACCAGCACACGCATGACGCCTATTTTCCGCGCAACGGGCATAAGCGCCGGATAAGGCCTTTCGCTTAACGCCGCCGAATGACGCCCTCCGTAGACCTGTCCCCATGAAATCCACCATCGCAGTGCTGCTGGGTCTGCTCCTGGCGCTCACCGCGTGCGGCTCGAAGGACCAGCCGGCCGACGCGAAGAAGGACGAGAAGGGGGACATGGTCAAGTTCGCCCAGTGCATGCGGGAGAACGGCATCGACATGCCGGACCCGAAGACCAGCGAGGACGGTGGCGGCATCGTGATCGAGGCGATGCCCGGCGGCGACGCCTCGTCCATCGACGAGGGCAAGATGAAGACCGCCCACGAGGCCTGCAAGCAGCACCTGCCCAACGGCGGCGAGTTCAAGCCGCCGTCGCCGGAGGAGCAGGACAAGATGCGCCAGCAGGCGAAGTGCATGCGGGACAGGGGTTACAACTGGCCTGACCCGAAGTTCGAGGGCGGCGGCGCGGCCGAGTCGATCGAGCTGCCGGACATGGAGGACGACAAGGTCAAGCAGGACATGAAGGACTGCGGCCTCGGTGACGGCATGGTGGCGACGAGGCCCATCGGATGAAGCGCCAGATGAACAGGAAGATCCTCATCGCCGTGCTCGTCGCCGCGGTGGTGCTCGGCACCGGCGGGGTCGTGGTGCTCACGAGAATCGCGTCCAACCAGGCCAACGCCGCACCGTTGCAGAACGCTCCGTCGAAGACGACGCAGGTCAAGAAGACGAACCTCGCGGACCAGCAGTCGGTGACCGGCCAGCTCGGCTTCGGGGCGGAACGAGCGCTGGCCAGCCGGAAAAGCGGCACCGTCACCGGGTTGCCGAAGCAGGGCGATGTCATCGAGCAGGGCAAGCCGGTGTTCTGGTCGGACGCCAAACCGGTGCCGTTGTTCTACGGAACGATGCCGCTCTTCCGCGACCTCGAGTCGGGCATGTCGAACGGACCCGATGTCAAGGTGGTGGAGGAGAACCTCGCCGCTCTGGGGTTCAAGGACTTCGGTGCCCCCGACGAGAAGTTCACCTACTACACGGCCACCGCGCTGAAGAAGTGGCAGAAGGCCAACGGCCTCGAGCAGACGGGGAAACTCGCCTCCGGTGACGTGATCGTCCAGCCCGGTGCGCTGCGCGTCTCGTCGCTGACCGGCCAGCTCGGCGCTCCCGCCGGCGGCGACCTGATGAAGGTCACCGGCACCGAACGCGCCGTGACCGTCGAGCTGGAGCAGTCCAAGCAGCGCCTTGCCAAGGTGGGCGAGAAGGTCGAGCTGTCGATCACTGGCGGCAAACCCACCACCGGCACGATCTCCGGCACGACCCGCAATCCCGGCGACCCGAACCAGGGCCAGAAGCCGAAGATCGTCCTCACCATCGCGGTCGACGACCCCAAGGCCGTCGAGGGCGTCGAGGGCGGCAGCGTCACCGCGCTGTTCACGGTGGCGAAGAAGCAGAACGTGCTCGCGGTCCCGATCGGTGCGCTCCTCGCGTTGAACGAGGGCGGCTACGGCGTCGTGACCGACGACGGCAAGACCATCCCGGTCACCGTCGGGATCTTCGCCAAGGGCCAGGTCGAGGTGCAGGGCGAGGGCCTGCGCGAGGGTATGAAGGTGGTGACCACCGAGTGATCACCGTCGACCACGCGAGCCGGACGTATCCCGGCGGCGTACAGGCGTTGCGCGACGTCTCCCTGACCGTCGGGGGCGGGGAGATGCTCGCGATCGTGGGACCGTCCGGCTCGGGGAAGTCGACGCTGCTGCACCTGATGGGCACGCTCGACAAGCCCACCGCCGGCAAGGTCGAGATCGACGGCAACGACATCTCCACCCTGTCCGACAACGCCCTGTCCGCGCTGCGGGCACGCACGATCGGGTTCGTGTTCCAGCAGTTCTTCCTCACCGAGGGACTGTCCGCGATCGAGAACGTGGCCGCGGGCCTCGTCTACGCCGGTGTGCCCCGGTCGAAGCGGCGGTCCATGGCGATGTCCGCTTTGGACAGGGTCGGCCTGATCCACCGCGCGCTGCACAAGCCGCACGAGCTGTCCGGTGGTGAACGCCAGCGAGTCGCGATCGCACGGGCCGTGGTGAACACGCCGGGGATCCTGCTGGCCGACGAACCGACCGGCAACCTGGACACGAAGAACGGCGCGGGCGTGCTGGAGTTGTTGGAGAGCCTCAACTCCGACGGCACGACGATCGTGATGATCACGCACGACCGGGACATCGCGGCGTGGGCTCCGCGTCGCGTCGAGGTCCGCGACGGGGTGATCGTGTGATCGACCTGCTGCGCCTCGGCTTCTTCGGCATGCGGACCCGCCCGATCCGCGCGGTGCTGTCCGCACTGGGCATCGCCATCGGCATCGCCGCCGTGGTCGCGGTCGTCGGCATCCCGGCCTCCAGCGCCGCGGCCCTCTCGGCGAAGATGTCCAAGCTGGGCACCAACCTCCTCACCGCCGCGCCCGGCCAGGACTTCTTCGGCCAGGACGCGAAGCTGCCGGAGACGGCGGTGCCGATGGCCAAGCGGATCGGCGCGGTGTCGTCGGCCAGTGCGACGGGCAAGATCTCCGCGAACGCTCGCAAGAACGACCTCGTGCCGTCGAGTGACACGCTCGGCCTGCAGGTGCAGGCGGCGGAGCAGGACCTGCTGAAGGTGCTGGACGCCGAGGTCCGCGCCGGCCGCTGGCTGTCGTCGGGCGAGAAGTCGGTGGTGCTCGGGGGCACCGCGGCGGCACGTCTGGGTGTGGACAAGCCCGGTGTGCAGCTGTGGATCGACGGGCAGTGGTTCACCGTCGTCGGCATCCTCGGGCCGCTGCCGCTCTCGCCGGAGATCGACAGGTCCGTGCTGATCGGCTGGGACGCGGCCAAGGAGGCCTTCGGGTTCGAAGGCAACGCGAACACGGTCTACGTGCGGACGTCCCCGGAACAGGTCGAGAACGTCCGCAACCTGCTCGGCCCGACGCTGAACCCGCAGAAGTCCAACGAGGTCAAGGTTTCCCGGCCCTCTGACGCGCTGGAGGCGCAGCAGCTGGCCGAGAGTTCCTACAACGCGCTGTTCCTGGGCTTGGGCGGAGTCGCGTTGTTGGTGGGTGGCGTCGGCGTGGCGAACACGATGGTGATCTCGGTGCTGGAACGGCGCAGGGAGATCGGACTGCGGCGGGCGCTCGGGGCGACCCGGCGGCAGATCCGGTGGCAGTTCCTCACCGAGTCGGTGTTGTTGTCCGGTCTTGGCGGACTGGTCGGCGTGATCGTGGGAATCGCGGTCACGGCCGGATATTCGATCAGTCAGCAATGGCCCGCGGCACTGCCGTGGCCGGCCCTGCTCGGGGGAGTGGGCTCGGCGATCCTCATCGGCGCCATCGCCGGCGTCTATCCCGCGGTGCGGGCGGCACGTCAGTCGCCCACGGAAGCACTCGCCTGAAAAGCCCTGGGGTGCACCGAGAACTCGTTCGGTGCACCCCAGGTTGCTGTCTTCAGCTGTAGGTCAGAGCTGGCCGACGACCCAGTCGATCGCCTGCGTGAGGATCGTGACGTCGTTCGGCTCGATGGCCGGGAACATCGCGACGCGCAGCTGGTTCTTGCCGAGCTTGCGGTACGGCTCGACGTCCACGATGCCGTTGGCGCGCAACACCTTCGCCACGACGGCGGCGTCGACCTCGTCGGAGAAGTCGATCGTGCCGACGACCTGCGAGCGGTCGGTGGCCTTCTCGACGTACGGCGTGGTGTACGCGGTCTTCTCGGCCCAGGTGTAGAGGCGGTCCGAAGAGTCCTTGGTCCGCGCGACGGACCAGTCGAGGCCACCGTTGCCGTTGATCCAGTCGATCTGGTGCGCCAGCAGGAAGAGCGTGGCGACCGACGGCGTGTTGTACGTCTGG
Organism: Lentzea pudingi; assembly: GCF_014646255.1. GTDB lineage: Bacteria > Actinomycetota > Actinomycetes > Mycobacteriales > Pseudonocardiaceae > Lentzea > Lentzea pudingi. The sequence goes on along the minus strand of NZ_BMNC01000005.1, from coordinate 18,977 downwards.
TCCTTGGTGGAGTTGTCGAGCGCGGTCGGCAGCGACAGGAACTCCGGCACCCAGCGGTCCTTGAGCTCGTCGACGCGCTGGAGAGCCGCGGGCGACATGAGCGCGAGCCACAGACCACCGTCGCTCGCGAACGACTTCTGCGGCGCGAAGTAGTAGACGTCGAAGTCCTCGGCCTTGACCGGCAGGCCACCGGCGGCGGACGTCGCGTCGATCGCGATCAGCGCGTCACCGGAGCCCTCGATGCGCGTGACGGGCATCGCGACACCGGTCGAGGTCTCGTTCTGCGCCCAGCCGACCAGGTCGGCGCCCTCGGCGTAGAAGAGCTCGGGCGTGGTGCCCGGTTCGGCCTTGGTGACCAGCGAGTCCTTCAGGAACGGCGCGGTCTGCGTGACCTTCGCGAACTTGGAGGAGAACTCACCGTTGGTGAAGTGCTGCGCGGTCTCGCGGACCAGGCCGAACGACGCCGCGTCCCAGAACGCGGTGGTGCCACCGTTGCCGAGCACGACCTCGTAGCCGTCCGGCAGCTGGAACAACTCGCGCAGTCCGGAGCGGACGCGGCCGACGAGGTTCTTGACGGGCTTCTGCCGGTGCGACGTGCCGAGCAGGGCCGCGCCCTCGGACGCGAGGGCCGCGACGGCCTCGGGACGCACCTTGGACGGTCCACAGCCGAAGCGGCCGTCAGACGGCTTGAGCTCGGCGGGAAGCACCAACGAGGTCGGATCGGCGGTCTGGGTCATGTGGTCACGCCTCCGGGGCGATTGACTGAGCTTCAGGGACCTGACCGGCGCCGTTGCCGGAGTTCACAGTGTTGCAGGCCGGTGGCCGGGAGGTGACAACCGGGTGTCGTGGGTCACTCGTGTCAAGTGGGCCTCTAGTTGATCATAGTTACCGCCTCCTGTTACTTCTCTGAATCGAGATGTGGTCAAGGAACGGAGGCCGGCCTTGTGTGGGTTACGCGCAGTCCGAGGTGGCAACAGCGGAAGTAGCGACGAGGACGAATAGCCGGAGCTCAACGCAACGGTGACGCGCGGCGTGCTTCCTTCAACTGCAGGCGCACGCCTGCGCGATGGCGAATCGGTGGGTCAGATAGGCGAACAATGATCGTTTCTCGACCGCGGTCGTCGACATTTCTGCCCAGCTGGATTCGCTTGAACGACTCTGTTCGCCCTACTGGCTCGACGTAGGCTTCTGCACCTTCCGGAAGCAGTACTCGATAGGTGGCTCGACGAGTCGGTTCCCGAAACATCAGTCCGAACTCATCTGGTGCGCCGTCCAGAAGCGGTGCGCATCTTCTCGGCCAGATGAGGTCGACGGTGAAGGACACCTCGGAGTTCGCCGGCAGAGGTGTGTGGAAGTGCGCGATCGCCGCCATGGCTCCCGCTCGTGGCCACGAGACCGTCGTGCGCAACGTAGTCCCAGGCGAACCGTCGATGAGCAGGTTACGCACGGTCATGTGAACGCTCCGTCGGTAGCGCGCTGGCTGCGGCCATCCGCAATCGAACCGCAGCCGGATGAAGCGCACGTCATCGCGGATCAATTTGAGTTTGATCTTCAGCTTGCTGTGTGTGTCACCCCGTTCGCCGATGACGGCGGTCTCTTCCCAATTGGCGACCTGGAACGCGGGCCACTTGTCGTCGATGAGCCTGCAGTATTCGGAGACCAGGGTTCTGTGGTCCTCGAGTTCACGTCGTTCAGCGCGGCGGCGTGTCAGCAGCGCGATGCCGGCAACAACGATCAAGAGCATCGCTGTGACGAGTGCGCCCGCCTTGATCGCCGTGCTGCCGAGCACAGCGCCCAGCAGCACGGCGAACGACATCAGGCCGACGGCGGCCTTGGCCACGGCTGACGGACCGTGGCCTCTGAGGAATTCCTCCAGGAAGAGAATCGTCTCTCGCAGCACCTGATCCCCCCGACTGATATTGCGAACAGTGTTGGTAGCTGGCCGCAATAGTCGAATGAACAGATTGTCACGCTGATTTTCAGGACGTCGGCGGGCGTCACTCGAACAGCCGCCTGATCTGGGGCCTGTTCACCGTTGTGCACTAGTCCGCGACATCGGTGCGTCACTGCAACATGCCGCGATCCATGGCTGTCGTCACGGCCGCCGTCCGGTCCGACACGCCCAGCTTGTTGAACACCCGCAGCAGATGCGTCTTCACCGTCGCCTCCGAGATGAACAGCGCCCGGCCGATCTCGACGTTGGACATCCCCTTGGCCACCAACCTCAGCACCTCCGACTCGCGCGCCGACAGAGGCGGGGTGCGAACCTGCCCCACCACCTTGGCCACCATCGACGGAGCCAGCACCGTCTCCCCACGCGAAGCCGCCCGAATGGCCGCGATCAGGTCCTCGGTGGTCGAGTCCTTCAACAGGTACCCGGACGCCCCGGCCTCAACAGCGCGAAGGATGTCCGAATCCGTCTCGTACGTCGTCAGCACGAGCACGCGCGGCCCGGTGCCGACGATCCGGGCGGTCGCGGCCACACCGTCCATTTCGGGCATCCGCAAGTCCATCAGCACGACGTCCGGCTTCAGCAACGCGGCCTGCGCGATCGCCTCCTGGCCCGACCCGGCGTCGCCGACGACCTCCAGGTCGTCCCCCACGAGCATCCCGCGCAGCCCCTGGCGCACCACCGGGTGGTCGTCCACCAGCAGAATCCTGATCACAGCGGTACCTCCACCAACACCGACGCCCCCTCGTCCGAGGACAGCGACAGCGTCCCACCCACCTGTTCGAGCCTGGCGCGCATGCCCCGCAGGCCGAAGCCCTCCGGAGCGTCGCCGAACCCGCGGCCGTCGTCGCGCACCTCCAGCGAGACGCCCTCCTCGTCGAACCTCATCACGACGTCGGCCCGCGTGGCGCCGGAGTGCCGGGCGACGTTGGTCAGCGCCTCCTGCACGGTCCGCAGCAGCACCACCTCGACCGAGGTCGCCAACGGCCGGGCGTCCCCGATCACCCGAAACGTGGACGGCGGTGACACCCCGGACACCAGTCGCCGCAACGCGTCCTCCAGGGAGGAACCGTCCAAAGGCGACGGTGCGTTGGACGCGACCAGTGCGCGGGCCTCGCGCAGGTTCTCCCGTGCGGTCCGCAGGGCCAGGTCCACGTTCGGTTGTGCGGCCTGCAGCAGCGTGATGATCGACGTGAAGCCCTGGGCGAGCGTGTCGTGGATCTCGGCGGACCAGCGGGCCCGTTCGGCTTCCAGCGTCAGTGCCTCGATGCGTTCGAGCAGCTCACCGCGTTGCGCGTTCTGCTGCGCTATCCGGCTCACGGCCCATCCGAACGCCTGGGAGAAGCCGACGATCAGCAGGGCGCCGGGCCACGGCAGCGCCGGGTCGGCGCCGGCCAGCCAGGTCAGCAGCTGCGGCGTGAAGACGAAGACCACCATGGGGAAGAACGCCCACGTCACCGGCATCATCATGTAGATCTGCGGCACCAGGCCGAACAGCGCGAACGTGGCGTTGCCGGTCAGCCACACCGCCGGGGCCCAGAGGGCGAGTGAGCCGGCCGCGTAGACGAGGCCGCGCCAGTCCTCGACGCCCTTCTTCATCAGCCTCAGGCCGTACCCGACGAACCACAGGGAGTTCAGGACGAGCAACCCCGCCGCCGACAACCGGTCGGCGAGGGGGTTGGCGTCCACCAGGACGAGGGTGATCGTCGTGACCTGGGTCAGTGCGAAGAGCACGTACCAGGTCGTCAGCGGCTGGTGTTGCTCCACCTGAAGGTCCTGCCGACGAGGACCAGGCCCACGATCGTCCAGGCCCCGAGCACCAGCGCGACCTTGCCGAGCTCCCATGATCCCGCCGCCTCCATGACCGCGTAGTCGTCGTTCAGTGCGAACACCGAGCGGAAACCCTGACACACCCACTTCAGCGGGAAGAGCGAACCCGCTGTCCGCAGCGACTCGGGCAGCGCCGTCTGCATGATGAACACGCCGCTGAGGAACTGCAGCACGATGTACGGCAGGTTCAGCACGCCCGCCGCGTTGCGCGTGGACTTCGCGATCGAGCTCAGCGCCACGCCGATCAGCGAGCACGCGATGACGCCGAGGGTGAAGACCCAGGCGAACGTCAACCACTTCTCCGCGCTCGTCGGCAGTTCGAGGTCGAACCGCAGCACGCCGACGGCCAGCAGCAGCACGGCCTCGAACAGGCTGGACACGAAGACCAGGACGATCTTGCCGATGAAGTACGAGGTGAACGGCATCGGCGTGCCGCGCAGGCGTTTGAGCGTGCCGTCCTCGCGGTCGGCCACGACGCTCATGCCCAGTCCGACGAACGACGTCGAGATGATGCCGGCGCCGATCATGCTGGCCGCGAACATCTGCGCGGCCGCGGCCTCCTTCACGTACACGGTGCCGAGCAGCAGCATCAGCAGCGCGGGCAGCGAGATCGTGAAGATGAGGTTTTCCTTCTGCCGGAAGAACTCCCGCAGCTCGGTCGCACCCCTCGAGAGACCGAGCGACAGGGTTCCGGGCAACGTTGCGGTGGTCACGCGATCAGCTCCAGGTAGACGTCTTCCAGCGACGGGCGGGTGACGGTGAGTTCGGCGAGCTCGCCATGCCTCGACAGTTCGGCGATCGTCTTGGTCGGCTCGGCGGTGCGGATCTCCTGGTGGCCCCGGTCGGACAGCCAGCGCACGGTCGCGTCGGCGTGCGCCCGGCCGCCCAGCGTCTGCGGCGTGCCCTCGGCGACGACCCGGCCGCCCGCGAGCACCGCGACGCGGTCCGCGAGCGCCTCCGCCTCGTCGAGGTAGTGCGTGGTCAGCAGGATCGTGGTGCCCTCGGCGGCCAGCCGCTTGATCAGGCTCCAGAACTGGCGGCGCGCCTCGGGGTCGAAGCCGGTGGTCGGCTCGTCCAGGAACATCAGTTCCGGGCGGCCGATGATGCCGAGCGCCACGTCCAGGCGGCGCCGCTGGCCACCGGAGAGCGTGCCGCCGCGGGACTTGGCCTTCTCGGTGAGCCCGACGAGGTCGATGACCTCTTCCGGGTCACGCGGGTCCGCGTAGTACTTCGCGTAGTGGTGCACGGCCTCGCGGACCGTGAGGTTCGCGGCGTCGGTCGCGCTCTGCAGGACGATCCCGAGCTTCGCGCGCCACTCGCGGCCGGCCTTGGCCGGGTCGGCGCCGAGCACGCTGACCTCACCGGCGTCCCGGTCGCGGTGTCCCTCCAGGATCTCGACGCTGGTGGTCTTGCCGGCGCCGTTCGGGCCGAGCACGGCGAAGACCTCCCCGCGGGCGACGTCGAGGTCCACCCCTGCCACCGCCTGGTGGTCTTTGTAGGCCTTCTTCAGGCCCCTCACCCGGATCGCGTTCATGTCGTAAATCCTGCGATTCGGAGGGGGCCGCGCGGGACGACCGTGCCGCTGACTCCGGTTGTCAACCGGTCGGTGGACACGCGGTCGTGTTTCGGCCGTGTTTCCACTCGGGGATAGCGCGCTTTCGCGTGCTAGAACGGCGAAGTGCATCTGACGCCGCATGAACGCGACAAGCTCCTCGTGCACGTCGCCGCCGACGTCGCCCGCCGCCGGCTGGAGCGCGGGGTGCTGCTCAACTACCCCGAGGCCGTCGCGTTGATCACCGACCACGTGCTGGAGGGCGCGCGGGACGGCCGCACGGTCAGCGAGCTGATGGAGAGCGGGCGGACCGTGCTCGCGCCCGAGCAGGTCATGCGCGGGGTGCCGGAGATGATCGACTCGGTGCAGGCGGAGGCCACGTTCCCGGACGGCACGAAGCTCGTCACCGTGCACCACCCGATCGCGCCCTCGGCCGGACCGGCGCCGGGCGAGGTGGTCGTCGGTTCGGAACCCGTCGAGCTCAACCCCGGACGGCCGCGCGTCACGATGGTCGTCGTGAACGTCGCCGACCGGCCCGTCCAGGTCGGATCGCACTTCCACTTCGCGTCGGTGAACTCGGGGCTCTCGTTCGACCGGGAGACGGCGTTCGGCTACCGGCTCGACATCCCCGCGGGCACGGCGGTGCGGTTCGAGCCCGGCGTCGAGCGCGAGGTCACGTTGGTTCCGCTGGCAGGCTTGAGAATCGTCCGGGGGTTGCAGCGATGATCGACCGCGAACGTTATGCCGAGCTGCTCGGGCCGACGGTCGGCGACCGGATCCGGCTCGCTGACACCGACCTGTTCATCGAGGTCACCGAGGACCGTTCGCGCGGTGCGGCGTCCGGCGACGAGGTGATCTTCGGCGGCGGCAAGGTGGTCCGCGAGTCGATGGGCCAGGGCGTCGCGACCCGGGCCGAAGGCGCTCCCGACCTGGTCATCACGGGTGCGGTGGTCCTCGATCACTGGGGTGTCGTCAAGGCCGACGTCGGCGTGCGCGACGGCCGGATCGTCGCGATCGGCAAGGCCGGCAACCCGGACACGATGGACGGCGTGCACCCCGCGCTGGTGATCGGCCCGTCCACGGAGATCCTGTCCGGCAACGGGAAGATCCTGACCGCGGGCGGCATCGACTGCCACGTCCACTTCATCTGCCCGCAGATCGTGGACGAGGCGCTGGCGTCCGGGCTGACCACGTTGATCGGTGGCGGCACCGGCCCGGCGGAGGGCACGAAGGCCACGACGGTCACGCCCGGAGCCTGGTACCTCGACCGCATGCTGACGTCGATGGACCACATGCCGGTCAACGTCCTGTTGCTGGGCAAGGGGAACACGGTCTCGGAGGAGGGCCTGCGCGAGCAGCTGGCGGGCGGAGCCGGCGGGTTCAAGCTGCACGAGGACTGGGGCACCACGCCCGCCGCGATCGACGCGTGTCTGAGGGTGGCGGACGAGTCGGGTGTGCAGGTCGCGATCCACACGGACACGCTGAACGAGGCCGGGTTCCTGGAGTCCACTGTGGACGCCATCGCGGGCCGGTCGATCAACGCCTACCACTCCGAGGGCGCCGGTGGCGGGCACGCGCCCGACATCATCCGCGTGGTCTCGCTGCCGAACGTGCTGCCGTCGTCGACGAACCCGACGCGCCCGCACACGGTCAACACCCTGGAGGAGCACCTCGACATGTTGATGGTGTGCCACCACCTCAACCCGTCGGTGCCGGAGGACCTGGCGTTCGCGGAGTCGCGCATCCGCCCGACCACGATCGCGGCCGAGGACCTGCTGCACGACCTGGGCGCGATCTCGATGATCTCGTCCGACTCGCAGGCGATGGGCCGGGTCGGTGAGGTGATCATCCGGACCTGGCAGACCGCGCACGTCATGTCGTCGCGGCGGTCTTTGGACTCCAATCTGCGTGCTCAGCGGTACGTCGCCAAGTACACGATCAACCCGGCGGTGGCGCACGGGATCGCGTCCGAGGTCGGGTCCGTGGAGGTCGGCAAGCTCGCGGACCTGGTGTTGTGGGAGCCCAAGTTCTTCGGCGTGCGGCCCTCGGTGGTGCTGAAGGGCGGGTTCATCGCGTGGGGTGCGATGGGGGACGCGAACGCCTCGATCCCGACGCCGCAGCCGGTGTGGGCGCGGCCGATGTTCGGCGCGACGGCGGGTGCGGCCTCCTCGGTGTTCTTCGTGGCGCCCGAGGCCGTCGAGGCGGGCATCGGGGAGCGGTACGCGCGGCGGGTGCTGCCAGTGGCGTCGACCCGGTCGGTGACCAAGGCGGACATGGTGCACAACGACGCGATGCCGGACGTCCGGGTCGATCCGGACAGCTTCGCCGTGCACGTCGACGGTGACCTGGTCGAGCCCTCGCCGGTCGCGGAGCTGCCGATGGCCCAGCGGTACTTCCTGTTCTGATGCTGACCGCGCTGATCCTCGCCGACTCCCGCTTCCCTGGCGGCGGCCACGTGCACTCCGGGGGACTGGAGGAGGCTGCCGCGCGCGGGCTCGTGCACGACGAGCCGTCGCTGGAGTCGTTCCTGCGCGGGCGTTTGCTCGGGGCCGGGTTGCTGGCGGCCGGGTTCGGTGCCGCGGCGGCTCGGGGCGAGGACCTCGGGTGGCTGGACGCGGAGTTGGACGCGCGCACGCCTTCTCCGGCTCAGCGTGCGGCTTCGCGGGCGCAGGGGCGGGGGATGTTGCGGGCTGCTCGGCGGGCGTGGCCCTCCGAGCGGCTGGACGCGTTGCCGCGCGACCCGCACCAGCCGTTGGTCATCGGGGTGTTGGTCGCTGATCCGTTCGAGGCTGCTCTGACCTGCGCTTATCTGGCGGTGAGCGGGCCGGCGTCGGCGGCTGTGCGGTTGCTGGGGCTGGATCCGTTCGGGGTCAACGCGATCGTGGCCGCGCTGCCCGTGCAGGACGTTGCTGCGCGGGCCTGCAAGGAACTGCCCGCACTGGGGTCACCGGCTCTGGATCTCCTGGCCGAAGCACATGCACGACGAGAAGGGGTGCGTCTCTTTGGGAGCTAACCACGGGCCCGACCCGCACGACCACCACCACGGAGCCGCGCCGCGGATCGGCATCGGCGGTCCGGTCGGCAGCGGCAAGACCGCGCTGACCGCGGCGTTGTGCCGCGCGCTCGGCTCGCAGTTGGAGTTGGCCGTCGTCACCAATGACATCTACACGACCGAGGACGCGGACTTCCTGCGTCGCGCCGGCGTGCTCGACCCGTCGCGCATCGAGGCCGTGCAGACGGGCTGCTGCCCGCACACGGCGATCCGGGACGACATCACCGCGAACCTGGATGCGGTGGAGAGGTTGGAGCATCGGCACTCCGGGCTTGACCTGGTGATCATCGAGAGTGGTGGGGACAACCTGACGGCGGTGTTCTCGCGTGGGCTGGTGGACCGGCAGATCTTCGTCGTCGACGTGGCCGGCGGCGACAAGGTGCCGCGCAAGGGCGGGCCCGGGGTGACGACCGCGGACCTGCTGGTCATCAACAAGATCGACCTCGCCCCGTTCGTCGGCGCGGACATGGACGTGATGATCTCCGACGCGCACCGGATGCGCGGCGAACTGCCCGTGATCGCCCAGTCCCTGGTGGAGACACCGGACGCGCCCGAGGTCGCGAAGTGGGTGCTGGCCCAGTTGTGAAGGCCTCGGCTCGGTTGGTGGTCGCGCTGGACTCGCACGGCAACAGCGTCGTGCGAGTCCTGAGGTCGATGACACCGTTGACACTGGTGCCCGCACGACGGGTGGGGCCCGTTGCGTTGGTGCACCTGGTTTCCTCGGTGACGGCACCGCTGGGCGGCGATTCGTTGTCCCTGACCGTCGAAGTCGGTCCTGGAGCGTCACTCGAGCTTCGAGGTGTTGCGGCGACGTTGTTGCTGCCCGGTTCGTCCGGTGCGGCCTCTTCGTCCTTGGTGAGGTTTGTGGTTCAGGGATCTGTTCGCTACCTGCCTGAACCGACTGTGGTGACTCGGCGCGCGAACCACACCGCAGTGGTGGAGGCCGAATTGGACGGTCACGCAGAGTTGTTGATGCGTGAAGTTCTGGTGCTGGGGCGGGTGGGCGAGGCTTCCGGGATACTGTCGTCCTCCGTGCGCGCAACCCGTTGTGGGGCGCCGTTGTTGCACCAGCAGCTGGTTGTGGGTGACCCGTTGGTGGATTCTTCGGCTGCCGGGTTGGCTGGGAAGAGAGTCGTCGGGTCCGAGTTGGTGTTCGACTCGGCGGTGCGGGCCGCTGACGGCGGTGAGTGGTGGAGCGTGGTTCCGTTGGCAGCAGGCGGAACCCTCGCCACCGCACTGGGTGATGACGTGGTCACCGTCACACGTGTGCTCGATGCCATCTGACTCGATCACGGACTCGATCCAGAACTGTTCTTTGTACGGACAGTCACCGTTCAGGTGGTGGTCATCACCGCGCAGGCGGTTTCGGGATCGCGCGCCCGTGCGTATGGTCGCGGGTCCAGGGACCACGAGTTCTGCCGCTGCTTGGAGGTTCGCCGATGACGGAGACCACGAACATCGCACTGCCGGCGATGCGCGTGTCCTACGAGCAGGGCTCGCTCAGCGAGACCGAGCTTGCCGCCACCTGGCACGACCAGCTCCAGCTGTGGCTCGACCAGGCCGCGGGTGCTGGACTTGCCGAGCCCAACGCCATGGTGCTCGCGACGACCGACGTGAAGGGTCGGCCCTCGTCGCGGACCGTGCTGGCGAAGGGGCTGGATGCCCGTGGTCTGGTGTTCTACACCAACTACACGTCCAACAAGTCGCACGACCTGATGGCCACTCGGTATGCGTCGGCCACGTTCCCGTGGTTCGCGATGCAGCGGCAGGCGCATGTGCGTGGGGTGGTCGAGAAGGTCGGGCCGGTGGAGACCGCTGAGTACTGGAACTCGCGGCCTCGGGGGTCGCAGATCGGGGCCTGGGCTTCGCCTCAGTCGCGGGTGGTCACTGGGCGGTCCACTTTGGATTCTGCGTTGCACAAGATCGAGCGGCAGTTTGCCGATACCGAGAAGATTCCTGTGCCGCCGCATTGGGGTGGGTGGCGGATTCGGCCTGAGGAGGTCGAGTTCTGGCAGGGGCGGCGGGATCGGATGCATGATCGGTTGCGGTTCCGGGATGGGCGGGATGGGTGGTCGTTGGAGCGAGTAGCTCCGTAGGTTGTTGGGCTTTGGTGTTGGGGCGCTTCCTGTGGGCGGGGGGCGCCCCGTTTTTGTTGGGTTCCCGCTGTTGCGTTGGCGGGGTGCTGTTGCGTGCTTCCCCTGGGGGCTCTGCCCCCAGACCCCCGGCAATCTGATCAGGGGGTCCACGCCGCCCGTAGGTAGATGGCACGCCTGTTGCGTTGGGCGGCTGCCGGTTGCTTAGAAGGGTGGCGTCGGCGGTGGGGTCCCATCACGAGCCGAGCCAAGAGCGGGCCACACCTGAGGGGTGAGGTCAAGTCGACGAAAAGCGTGTCGACTTGACCTCACCCCTCAGGTGCAGCAAGTGCTATGGCGCGACTCGTGATGGGACCCCACCGCCCAGTGCGCTTGCTAAAGACCAGGACGGCTCGCCTGCGGCATCGCTTGGCCGAGGGCGGCTCGCCTGCGGCATCGCGTCTTGTTGTGGCTGGAACCTGACCGGTGAGTCAGGCGTCCTTCGGGTGCACGAATGTCCGGTTCCCGGCTTCGTCATACTGGGATTTCAGCAACAGCTAGCTACGAGGTGCGATTTCACGTGTGCGGAGTGCTCGGACTCATCTGTTCCACCGAAGCCACTGCGGCCTCCGCGCGCGCCTCTGTGGCTGCGGCGTTGCGTTGTCAGCGGCACCGTGGGCCGGACGAGCAGGACACCTGGGCTGACAAAGAGGTCGTTTACGGGTTCAACCGGCTTGGCTTCATTGATCTTGAGCACTCGCACCAGCCGCTGGTGTGGGGGCCGCCAGAGAACCCGACGCGGTACACGTTGAACTTCAATGGCGAGATCTACAACTACAAGGAGCTCCGGTCTGAGCTCATGCGGAAGTTCGGGGCGCAGTTCCGGACCAACGGTGATGGTGAGGCCATCGTCGCTGGTTACCACTTCCTCGGGGCCGACTGGGTCAAGATGTTGCGCGGCATGTTCGCGTTCATGATCTGGGACGCGCAGGAGCGGGTGGTCTTCGGCGCTCGGGATCCGTTCGGGATCAAGCCGTTGTACTGGGCCACCGGGCCCGGTGGGGTTGGGTTCTCGTCCGAGAAGAAGAGCTTGTTGCAGCTGACTGGGGTTCTGGGGATCAGTCAGGAGTTGGACCAGACTGCGTTGCAGCACTACCTGGTGCTCCAGTACGTGCCAGAGCCTGAGTCGCTGCACAAGGCGATTCGGCGGGTGGAGTCCGGGACGTCGTTCAAGGTGTCGCCGGGTGGGCAGGTGCTGTTCAACCGGTACTTCAAGCCTGTGTTTTCGCCTCGGCCGGTGAACGGGGCGCATGAGGCTGAGGCGCTGCACGAGCGCATTGCCGAGGTGATGCGGGACTCGGTGGCCAAGCACATGATCTCCGACCCCGATGTGACGGTCGGTGCGTTCCTGTCGGGTGGGATCGACTCCACGGCCACTGCCACGTTGGCGAAGCAGCACAATCCGAACCTCATCGCGTTCACCAGCGGGTTTGACCGGCAGGGGTACTCGGAGGTGGATGTTGCGGCGGAGACTGCGGCGGCCATCGGGGTGCGGCACGTGGTTCGGACCGTGTCTCCTGAGGAGATGATGGAGGAGCTGCCGCTCATCCTCTGGTACCTCGACGACCCGGTGGCGGACCCGGCGTTGGTGCCGTTGTACTTCATCGCGAAGGAAGCGCGGAAGTACGTCAAGGCTGTGCTTTCCGGTGAGGGTGCGGACGAGCTGTTCGGCGGGTACGTGATCTACCACGAGCCGTTGTCGTTGGCGCCCTTCGAGAAGGTGCCCGGTGGTGTGCGCAAGTTGATGGGTGCTGTGTCCAAGTCCATTCCGGAGGGTGTGCGCGGGAAGGACCTGCTTCGGCGTGGGGCGCTGCGGTTGGAGGAGCGGTACTACGGGAACGCTCGCAACTTCAGTGACGCGCAGGTGCGTGCGGTGTTCCCGGGTTATGTCGAGGGCATTGGCTTCCAGGACGTCACGGCGCCCTGGTACCGCGAGTCCGAGGACTGGGACCCCGTTGCGCGCATGCAGCACATCGACCTCTTCACGTGGTTGCGCGGCGACATCCTGGTCAAGGCCGACAAGGTGACGATGGCCAACTCCATCGAGCTGCGCGTGCCGTTCCTGGATCCTGAGGTGTTCCGGGTGGCGGCCGAGGTGCCGCTCGACCAGAAGCTCACCGAGGGGACGACCAAGTACGCGTTGCGCAAGGCGTTGGCGAAGATCATTCCGGCGCACGTGCTCAACCGGCCCAAGCTCGGGTTCCCGGTGCCGATCAGGCACTGGTTGCGTGCCGAGATGTACGACTGGGCGCGCGGGATCATCAACGACTCGCAGACCGGGCACCTGCTCGACAAGAACGCGGTGCTCGATCTGCTCGCCGAGCACAAGTCCGAGCAGTTCGACCGCAGCCGGCAGCTGTGGAGCCTGCTCTGCTTCATGATCTGGCACGGGATCTTCGTCGAGGGCCGGATCAGCCCGAAGGTGCCGGAGCCGGTGTACCCGGTCCGTCTCTGACGAGTGGTGTTGGCGACAGACTTGCGGAAAGCGCTTGTTAGTTGTCATAGGCTAACGAAGTGGCCACTGTGGGGAGAAGCGCGCGCTCTACGTTCGTGATCGACACGCGACCGTTGAAGATCGTCGCGTATCGCCGGCTGTGGCTCTCCACGATCGTGACGGCGGTGGGCTCCCAGCTCACCGCCGTTGCCGTGCCCAAGCAGGTCTACGACCTCACCGGGTCCTCGGCGTGGGTCGGCATCGCCGCCGGTGTGGCGCTGGTGCCCCTGCTCGTGTTCGGGTTGTGGGGCGGGGCGATCGCGGACACCGTGGATCGTCGGAAGCTGCTGCTCGTCACGAACATCGGCATCGCGGTCTCGTCGGTGCTGCTGTGGGCGCAGGCGGCGATGAACGTCGGTTCGGTGTGGCTCATCATCGCGTTGCTCGGTCTCCAGCAGGTGTTCTTCGCGGCCAACGCTCCGGCGCGGCAGGCGTCGATCGCCAGGTTGGTGCCTGCTGAGCTGTTGCCGTCGGCCGGTGCGCTCGGGTCGACGGTGATGCAGTTCGGTGCGGTGCTCGGGCCGTTGCTCGCGGGTGCGTTCATGCCGGTCGTCGGGCTCTCGACGCTCTACCTCATCGATGCGATCGCGCTCACCGTCACGGTCTACGCGGTGTGGAAGCTGCCCTCGATGCCGCCGCTGGACGGGGTGGTCCGGCGTGCCGGGTTGCGGGACGTGCTGGCCGGCTTCACGTACCTGTGGGCGCAGAAGGTGCTGATGGCGAGCATGTTGCTCGACATCATCGCGATGGTGTTCGGCATGCCGCGGGCGCTGTTCCCGGAGATGGCCCAGCACACGTTCGGCGACCCGGCCGGTGGTGGGTTCGCGCTCGGTGTCCTGTTCGCGGCGATTCCGGTCGGGGCGGTGATCTGCGGGCTCACGTCCGGCTGGATCTCCAACGTCAGTCGGCACGGTGTGGCGTTGACCCTGGCTGTGGTGGGGTGGGGTCTCGCGATCATGGGCTTCGGGCTTGCCGGGTCGTTGTGGGTGGCGGCTGCGTTCCTGGCCTTGGCCGGTGCTGCTGACATGGTGTCGATGGCGTTCCGCGGCGCGATCCTGCAGTCGGCGGCGACGGACGAGATGCGTGGGCGGATGCAGGGCGTCTTCATCGTCGTCGTGGCCGGTGGGCCGCGCATCGCCGACCTGCTGCACGGCACGGGTGGCGCGGCGTTCGGCACGGCCGCGGCGGTGTCGGTCGGTGGCCTGCTGGTCGTCGTCGCGAGCGTCGCGATGGTGGCGCTGATGCCCGCGATCTGGCGCTACCGCTTCAGTTCCGCGAGCTGATCTCCGCCGGGTTCGGCTCGGTGATCGTTGTATCGCGGCCCCAGTCGGTGAAGCGGGCCTCGTCGACGATCTGCGCGCCCTGGAACTGGGTGTAGAAGGTGATCCGGATCGGCAGGCCGTCGCCGTTCAGTTCGATCTCACCGGTCGAGCCGGCGACCTTCTGGTCCAGCGCGAGCTTGACCTCGGTGCGCAGGCCCTCGTCCTTCAGGGTGTCGTAGGCCTTCTGGTAGTCGACGGAGACCGAGTACCGGGTGGTGCCGCCGACCTGCGCGGTCAGCTCGAGCTCACCGCCCGCCTCCATCACCGGCAGGTGGTAGGTCGTGAAGACGGCCTGCTGGTAGACGACGTCGTGGAAGCCGAGCAGGGTCGTGGTGAAATCGTCGTCGAGCTTGCGGTCCAGCTTCACCCACGGCTTGTCGGCGGGCAGGCCGAAGACGGCGGCGGGCAGCTTCACGAACGCGCTGTCCTTCGTCGTCGAGAGCAGCCTCAGTTCGACCGGGTCGCCGCCGGTCTGCACGGGACGTGTGGTGGTCGCGTCCATGCTCGGGACCTCGCCGCCCAGCCGGACGCTGCCGCTCGCCGGTGCCCGCACGCCGCCTCCCGTGGGCGGTGGCGTGATCGAGAAGCGGTAGGAACCCTTCTCGCCGACGCTCTTGGTCACCGCTGCCACCAGGCTCTTCACGTCGCGGTGCTGGGAGGCGTTCTCGCTCGCGGGTTCGGATGAGGAACAGGCGGTCAGCGCCACGGCGGCGATGATCGCGATTGCCGCGAGTCTCATGGCGCGATTGTTACACCAATTGGGTGAGGTGACCGTCTGTTGCCGCAGGTAGCCGGGCAAAAGGTGCAGAATCTTCGGGCATGGCTGAAGCGACTCCACAAACGGAGCAACCAGAGCTACATCGGGCGATCGGCCCGAAGCTGCTGCTGTTCTTCGTCGTCGGCGACATCCTCGGCACCGGTATCTACGCCCTCACCGGCAACGTGGCAGGCAAGATCGGCGGCGCGCTCTGGCTGCCCTTCCTGCTCGCGTTCGTGGTGGCGTTCCTGACCGCGTTCAGTTATCTGGAACTGGTCGGCAAGTACCCCAAGGCCGCCGGTGCCGCGCTCTACACGAACAGAGCGTTCAAGATCCACTTCCTGACGTTCATGGTCGCGTTCGCGGTCATGTGCTCCGGCATCACGTCGGCCTCGTCGGCCGCGCTGGCGTTCGGCCGCACGTACCTGCGGCAGCTGCTGGTGGAGTTCTTCGACGTCGCGCTCAGCCCTGAGTCGTTGGTGTTCACCGGACTCGCGATCATCTTCATCGGTGGTCTCGCGCTGATCAACTTCCGCGGCGTGTCCGAGTCGGTCAAGACCAACGTGGTGCTGACCTGCATCGAGCTGTCCGGTCTGGTGATCATCATCCTGATCGGCGCCTGGGCCGTCGTGAACGGTGACGGCGAGCCCGGCAGGCTCACCGAGATCAACGTGCCGTCCGGCAGCAACGTGATGCTCGCGGTCACCTCGGCGACGGCGCTCGCGTTCTTCGCGATGGTCGGCTTCGAGGACTCGGTGAACATGGCGGAGGAGTGCCGGAACCCCGTCAAGATCTTCCCGCGCGCGATGCTGTGGGGCATGGGCATCGCGGCCCTGATCTACGTGCTCGTCGCGCTCACGTCGTCGCTGCTGATCCCGGCCGACGAGCTCGCGAAGGCGAGCAGCGGCGCGTTGCTGAAGGTCGTCACCGTTGGTGCGCCCGGCTTCCCGCTGTGGATCTTCGCGTTGATCGGCCTGCTGGCCGTCATCAACTCGGCCCTGATCAACATGCTGATGGCGTCGAGGTTGTTGTACGGCATGGCGAACGAGAAGATCATCCCGAAGTTCTTCGGCGCCGTGCACCCGTTCCGCCGCACGCCGTGGATCTCGATCGTCTTCACGACCGGCGTCGCGGTGATCCTGGTGTCCACCGCGGACATCGGCAAGCTCGGCGGCACGACGTCGTTGCTGCTGCTGATCGTCTTCACGATCGTCAACGTCGCGTGTCTCGTGCTTCGCCGCGAGCCGTCCGAGCACAAGCACTTCCGTGCGCCGACGTGGGCGCCGGTGCTCGGTGCGATCACGTGCGCCTACCTCGCGATCCCGTGGACGTCCGGTCGTCCGGCGGGCGATTACGTGATCGCGGGCTACCTGTTGCTCGCCGGTCTGGTGCTCTGGGGCATCAACCGCGTGCTGCACGGCAAGGTGGAGATCCACCCGGAAAACCTCAGGAAGTAGTTCGCCGGTGGTTCGCTAGTCCAGCAGGTGCTTCAGGAACCGGTTCGGGTCGCCCAGAAAGTTGCGGGTGAGCCGGACCGGTTCCGCTGTGTCGTAGGAGACTTCGTCGATCGTGTCGGTGATCTCGAGGATCGTGGCGTTGGGTGCGGCCAGCAGGATCGGCGAGTGGGTGGCGATGATGAACTGCGAACTCTCGTTGACCAGTTCGTGCATGCGCCGCAGGACTGTCAGGCAGCCTTTGACCGAGAGGGCGGCCTCGGGTTCGTCGAGGATGTAGAGGCCCCTGCTGCCGAACCTGTGGTTCATCAGGTCGATGAAGCTCTCGCCGTGTGACCGCTCGTGCAACGACTTTCCGCCGTACGACGCGTGGATTCCCCCGCCGATCCGGTCGATCTCGGTGGCGACGTTGTAGAACGACTCGGCCCTGAGGAAGAACCCCGTCCTCGGTTTTCTGGTGCCCCAGCGGAGGGTCAGGTAGTCGCCGAGCGACGATTCCGTGGCTTTGGTGGCGAAGTTGAACGACTGGGTGCCGCCCTCGGCGTTGAAGCCGGCCGCCACCGCGATCGCCTCGACCAGGGTCGACTTGCCCGCGCCGTTGTCTCCCGTCAGGAAGGTGACGGGGGTGTTGAGGTGTAGCGGGTGTTTGATCAGGTGCTGGACGACCGGCAGGGTGAACGGGTAGCGGTGGGTGTCGTCGGCCTGGTCGAGGCGGATCTGGTGGATGAACGTCACGCGAGGCGCGCCAGTTCGACCGGGTCGTGGGCGCAGAAGACCTCGGCTTCGCCGCTTGATTTCAGTTCCCTCAGACGTTCCACATTGGACACGCGCTGCTCGCGGATCGTCTCGGTCTGCTTGGCGGTGAGCTTGAGCGCGAAGATGTTGCTCGGCGGCGTCTCGATCTCGCCGCGGTAGAAGTACGCGTCGCCGGCGTGCAGCAGCCAGCCGTTGTCGGAGCGGACCGCGATGCCGGTGTGCCCTGCCGTGTGGCCGATGAGCGGCACCATGAGGATGTCGTCGGGCAGGCCGGTGATGTCCTTGACGGCCTGGAAGCCGAACCAGTCCTCGCCCTCGGCCTTGTGCGTCTGGAAGTTCACGCCTTCTCGTTGGGCCTTCGGATAACGCGAACGTTCCTTGGCGCTCCTCGCGTTGGTCGCGGCCTCCAGTTCGGAGTCGAGCACGTGCACGGTGGCCTTGGGGAAGTCGCGCAGCCCGCCCGCGTGGTCCAGGTCGAGGTGGGTGAGCAGGACGTGCCGCACGTCGTCGGCCGTGTATCCGCGCTTCTCGACCTGGTGGATCGCGGTCTCGGTGATGTCGAGCGCGGGTTTGAGGAGCGCGCGGCTCAGCCCGTCGATCGTCGCCTTCGGGTCGGTCACCTCGTTCATGCCGAAGCCCGTGTCGACCAGGACCAGGCCCCGGTCGGACTCGATCAGCAGGCAATGTGCCACCAGACCGCCCGCGACCAGGGGAGGCCGGAACGTGGCGCAGTTGAGGTGATGAACCTTCATGGGCAAATCCTTCCGCAGGCCCCGTAGGCTTCAGCCTCATGTTGGGGATCTCGTACGAGGGTGCCACCGCTGTGATCACGACTGTAGGCGCAGGCCTGCGGTCTTTCGAGGTGGACGGTGTTCCGTACGTGGAGACATTCGGGGCTGACGAGAAGCCGCCGATGAGTGCTGGGGCCGTGCTGGTGCCCTGGCCCAACCGGACTGCTGGGGCCACCTGGGTGTTGGACGGGGTCGTTCAGCACCTCGAGGTGACCGAGCCCGCCCGTGGGAACGCGGTGCACGGGTTGCTGCGGCGCCGGCCCTGGTCCGTTGTGGAGCACACCGGGTCTTTGGTGTCGTTGCGAGCTTTGATCGAGCCTCAGGCTGGGTGGCCCGCTGCTTTGGACGTCACTGTGTCCTATGCGTTGGATGATCGTGGGTTGACGGTCACGCATGGGGTTTCGAACGTTGGGGATGTTGCTACGCCGTTCGGGGTGGGGACTCATCCTTATCCGCGGGCTGGGAACGCGGCCACGGACGCCTGCACTCTTACGTTGGCTGCCACCACTGTGTTGCCTCTCGACACCCAGCGGATGGTGCCTTCCGGGCCGGCTGTGCCTGTCGAGGGGACGTCGTTCGACTTTCGGAGTGGTCGGGTCTTGGAGGGCGTGAAGCTGGACACGCCGTTTGGTGGCTGCGAACCCTCCGAGGACGGGCTCGTTCATCACACGCTCACCTCTGAGGAGGGTGGCGTTGAAGTGTGGGCCGATCCGGTGTTTCGGTGGGTTCAGGTTTATACGCCCGATTCTTATCCTGGGCGGGGGCGGGCTGTTGCTGTTGAGCCGATGACCTGTCCGCCGGATGCTTTGAACTCCGGGGTGGATTTGATTTGGGTTTCTCCTGGGGAGTCTTGGGGTGGTCGGTGGGGGATTCGGCCGTTGGGCGC
>NZ_BMNC01000004.1 GCF_014646255.1 Lentzea pudingi | reverse complement strand
TTACTGGCTGTGTTTCGGCACGCTGTTGAGTTCTCAAAGAACACGCGCTCACCGCAGTCACATCAGCTTTTCAGCTGATTACTTCCGGGGCTTGTGTTGCCAGGCTCGTTCCGGCTTCTTTTCCGGCCCGTGTCGCTCTGACTTGGAGAACATTACACGCGGCACTTTCGATCTCCAAATCGGGGGGTGCCCTAAGCGCCCGGACCGCCGTTGACCTGGGCGTTCGTCACCGCGAAGACCGGGTGGCGGCCGGCCTCCGCCTCGAACGCCGAGACGGGGTCACCGACCCGAGCGTCGAAGAACGGCCTGGTCACGGGCTCTTTGCGCACATAAGCGGCCAGCACGGGCGCCGCTACGGCCGCGGAAACCTCGTTCAAAACGACTTGACGTGACCTGCGTCCCCTTCGCAGGACCGCCGAACCGGCTGCCCGTGCGTTGTGCACCCAGTCGCGAACGCCGTACGGCGCGACGAGCCACTCCTGACCGTCATGCGACATCAGGCGAATGGGAATCGTGCGCTCCGCACCACTGCGCCGGCCGCGGATCGTCAGCAGCACGTAGTAGGAGGGCGCGATGCCGAGCGCAACGGCCCGACTGATGACGACGTTGCCGACACGGCGCACGAGGTGCTGACGGTAGGTCTTGGCCACAAGGTCAATCATGGACCTCATGACGTTCGACGTAGTGGTGATTGGTGGAG
The DNA here is from genome assembly GCF_014646255.1 of Lentzea pudingi. GTDB lineage: Bacteria > Actinomycetota > Actinomycetes > Mycobacteriales > Pseudonocardiaceae > Lentzea > Lentzea pudingi. The sequence continues at coordinate 704,828 of NZ_BMNC01000004.1, read as the reverse complement.
GTCCTGCGGGCCGTGCGCTCGCACGGGCCTGTGCACACGAAGGCCTGCACACAGCGATCGTCGATCGCCACCCCCAACGTCCACCAACGGCGACCTACGGCGCGTGGGCCGACGAGCTCCCGCCGAACACGCCGTCCAAGTCCGTGAGCACGACTGTTCGCGCGTACGCGCGCGAGGAGCACCTGATCCAACGCACCTACGTCGTCCTCGACAACGCAAAGCTCCACGAACTGCCAGACACGGTCGAAGTGCTCCAACGGCCAGAACCAGCGCGGTACACCTTCAACGCCACAGGTGCGCGCAAGGGCCGTGCCGAGCAAACGGCGGTGGGTCTGGTCATCGAGTCGGACAGCACCGAGACGACGTTGATGGACTGGCGCGGCGACGGCGACACGTTCCTCTACACGGTCCCGCTGGGAGAAGGCCGGGTTCTCGTGGAGGAGACCTGTCTGGCGGGGAGGCCGGGTATCCCGCTCGACGAACTCCGCCGGCGACTCCACACGCGTGAGGGCGCGCACCGGAACAGCGAGGAAGAGGAACGGGTTCGATTCCCCCTCGACTCCCCCAGGGCCGGCGGTCTGGCGTTCGGTGCCTCGGCCGGCTTCATCCACCCCGCGACGGGCTACAGCGTCGCCACTTCGCTGCAACTCGCTCCGAAGGTGGCCCGGGCGGTCGTGCGGAACGAAGATCCGGAGCACGTGATCTGGTCTCGCAAGGCGCGCATGGTGCACGCCATGCGCATGAGAGGCCTCGAAGCCCTTCTCCGGCTCAGCCCGGAGGAGACGCTGGACTTCTTCGAGGTGTTCTTCCGGCTCGACGTCGAACTGCAGCGCGCCTACCTGTCCGGCCGGGAGGACGTCAGGGGAACGGCGGCCGCCATGCTCGCCCTGTTCCGGACCACCCCGGGCCATCTCAGGTGGAAACTCCTCCGCTGAACTCCCAGCGTGAACGTCGTGTCACCGAACGCGCCGCCAGCGTGGCAAATCGAAGCCAAGCTCGTGAACAGCTGGTGAACCCACTTGGTGCGGCTCGTTCGCACCGGCACGATCGAGGGCGTGCCCGCCTTGCTGGATGACGTCAGGTTCGCCTTCCAGCCGCTGTTCAACCTGAACACCGGGGGCGTCGTCGCGATCGAGGCGCTGGCCCGGCCGCACGACGGCAGCGTGCAGGATCTGCTCCAGGCCGCCTTCCGGGCGGGTCTGCTGGCCAACGCCGACGTCGGACTCGCCTGCCGTGCCCTCCGTTCCGCGGCCGACTTCGACCTCATGCTGCCGCTGCACGTGAACCTGCTCGCGATCACGGTCGCGGACAAACCCGAGGTCATGAGCCCTCTCTACGGTGCGCTCCGGGACGCGGGACGGTCTCCGGACACCGTGGTCATCGAGATCGGCGAGCCGTACTCGCGCGCCAACCGCGGCCGTCTCGCCCGCGGCATGCAGGCGCTGCGGAACAACGGCTTCCGGATCGCGCTCGACTGCGTGGGCGAGGGCGACGTCCCGCTCGGCCTGCTGACCAGCGCTTCGCCGGACTACATCAAGCTCGACCGCGAGATCGTCCGCTCGCTGCCCGACGACGCCGCGCGGGGTGCGTTGGTGAAGTCGCTGGTGCACCTGGGCGAGTACACGGGCGGTCAGGTCGTGGCCGAGGGCGTGGAGACCGAGGCGGAACTGACCTACCTGCGCAAGCTGGGGGTGGGGTACGCGCAGGGCCGGCTCCTCGCTCCCCCGCAGCGGCGCCCGGCGGTGAACGCCCGCATCGCGCCCGAGGCGGTCACCGCGACCGGGGAGATCCGCCGGGCCAGCACGGGCCCGCGCATCACGGCGTTCCTGCACCCCGCCACGGTGTTGCCCGAGAACGCCACGAGCGAGGAGGTGCGCGAGGTGTTCGCCTCGCAGCCGTCGGTCACGGGTGTCGTGCTGCTGGACGACGAGGGCCGCCCGAAGTGGTCCGTGGACCGGAACCGGTTCCTTCTGGCGGTGACGGGTCCGTACGGGCACGCGTTGCATGCGAAGCGAGAGGCCGCACGGCTGGCGGACAAGCCTCACGTCATCGGCACCGAGTCGTCGGCGCTCGAACTGCTGGACGTGGTGACGGGTGCGAACCGTGAGCGCACCAACGACGATCTCATCGTCGTGGACCACAACGAGCGGTGCATGGGTGTCGTGCGCGTGGCGGACGTTGTGCGCGGTGTCGCCGAGCTGAAGGTGGAGCAGGCGGCCGCACTCAGTCCGCTGACCCGGCTTCCTGGCAGTGACGCGGTCGCGAGAGAGGTGGACCGGCGTATCGAGGCCGGGGAGATCTTCTCGGTCTCCTGGCTGGACGTGGACAGCTTCAAGCTGGTCAACGACTCGGTCGGGTTCGCGGCCGGGGACGATCTGATCCGCGAGATCGGGCACGACCTGGCCGATCTCGCGCACACGTTCCCCGGTGTGCACGTCGGGCACGTCGGTGGTGACGACTTCCTGCTCCTCGCCGGGCTCGACGAGACGGTGCCGCTGAGTGCTCGTTTGCTCGACAAGCCATACACGGCAGAGGGACGACACGTCACCCTCTCTCTTGCGACCCTTGTCTGTGCCCCGGGATCAGTGGGGTCGTATCGCGAGGTGTCGCGGTTGCTGGCACCAGTGAAGGAGCACGCGAAGTCGCTCGCCGGGTCCAGCTGGGTCATGGGCCGCCCCGGTACCGAACGACGGGACGTGCTGCGTGGTGTCGCGCAACGCGCGGTGAGCTGACAAGTACAACCGAACGCCTCCTGTGCGGCGCGCTGATCACTCATAGCATCGAGACTGTTACTCAGTGCACAGGAGGTTCGGCGTGCAGGTCGGCAGCAGAACTCAATCGGTTCCCGCGCAGCGCAGAAGCATGGACGGCCTCCTGACCGTTGGCGTGGAAGAGGAATTCGTTCTCGTTGAAGCTTCCACGGGACATTTGGCCAACCGTGCCAACGAAGTGCTGGCGGGCGCGGACCGGTACGAGGTCGACCTGCAGCCGGAAATCGCGCAGTACCAGGTGGAATCGGCCAGCGGGATCTGCACGGACATGTCCGTGCTGCGCGAACAACTGGCCACAGCGCGAAGAGCTCTGATCGAACGGGCCGCGCGGCACGACGCGAGGCTGGCCGCGACCGGGACGCCCGTGCTGGGCCTCACGATGCCGACGCCGTTGACGAACTCCCCGCGCTACCACCGGATGGCGCAGGAGATGGGCGCGCTCACCAACGATCTCGCGATCTGCGGTTGTCACGTGCACGTCGGGCTGCCCGACGACGAGTCGAAGATCTTCGTGAGCAACCACCTGCGTCCGTGGCTGCCGACGCTGCTCGCGCTGGGCGCGAACTCGCCGTACTGGCTCGACGGCGACACGGGCTACGCGAGCTGGCGGTACGTGGTCTGGAACCGTTGGCCCACTTCGGGTGCGCCGCCGCACTTCGACTCGGCGGCCGAGTACTACGCGGCACGGGAGGAGATCGTCGCGAGCGGCGCGGCGATCGACGCCGGGATGCTCTACTGGGACGTCCGGCTCTCCGCCCGCCACCCCACGCTCGAACTGCGGGTCTCGGACGTCGCGCCGACGGTCGAGGAGGCGGTGCTGATGGCCGCCCTGGTGCGCGGGATCGCCGCCACCGCACTGAGTTCCTGCGCGGCGCCGCTCAAGCTCCCGCCCCACCTGCTGAAGGTCGCGATGTGGCGGGCCGCGCGGGACGGCTTGGAGGGCTTCGGCATCGACCCGGTGACCGGCGCGCCCACGCCCGCGTCGTCGATCGTCGCGTCGTTGCTGCGGTGGATCCGGCCGGCGCTGGAGTTCTCCGGTGACCACGAGATGGTGACCACGGCGATCGACCGGTTGCTGCTCGACGGCACGGGGGCGGTGCGGCAACGGCGGGCGTTCGCGCGGCGGGGCAGGCGGGACGACGTGGTGGGTTTCCTGGTGGCGCAGACTTCTCCGGTCTGAGCCGGGCTTCAGGCCAGCGAAGGGATCACGGCCAGCACGATCGTCGACGCCACGGCCGCGGACGTGCCGTGCCGCAGCAGCGGTTACTCCGTTCGGCGCAGTGTCCAGCGGAACGCTCCGAGCGGGCGGATGCTGGTCGAAAGGCCGGAAGGAGGAGGTTGTGACGACAGCGCGCGACATCATGCACCCCGGGGTGCGGTGCGTGGACGAGGACGCGAGCCTCGTCGAGGCCGCCCGCATGATGCGGGACCTCGACGTCGGTTCCCTGCCGATCTGCGGCAAGGACGACCGGCTGCACGGGATCATCACCGACCGCGACATCGTGGTGAGGGCGGTGGCGGAGGGGCTGGACCTCGCGGCCACCCGCGCTGGCGAGTTCGGCGGTCACGTCCACTGGGTCGATGCGGAGGATCCGTTGGAACACGTGCTCGAGACCATGGGAGAGCACCAGATCCGGCGCCTGCCGGTGCTCGAGGACCGCCGGCTGGTCGGCATGGTGTCGGAGGCGGACCTCGCCCGGCACCTGCCGGAGGACCAGCTCGCGGCGTTCGTCGAACGGGTCTACGCGTGACGTCTGCCGTGTTCCAGGTAGTGGGTCTCGCCTGATTCCCGTGCTCGCAACGCTTCCGCGACCCTGCGGGCGAGTCTGGGGATCAGGCGTTCCCGCGCCTCGGTCGGCGGGACGAACTCGTACGACCGGAGTTCGTCCGCCCGCAGCCGGATCTCGTCCGCCGCGGTGATCAGGCCGCCCTCGAAGACGAACAGCACGCGGTCCTCGCCGTCGCGCGGCGCCCAGTCGGCCACGAGCAGCCGGCCGGGTTCCCTGACCAGGCCGAGTTCCTCCTCGACCTCGCGGCGGCAGGCCTCGCTCGGCGTCTCGCCGTGCTCGATCGCCCCGCCCGGGATCTCCCAGTGCGGCTTGTAGGTGGGCTCGACGAGCAGGAGGCGCCCCGCCTCGTCGAAGAACAACGCGCCGGCCGCCGAGATCGCTCTGCTGCTGTGGTCCACGTTCCCTTTGTACGGGCTCAGAAAAGGGTGGCGGGCTCGACCGGTTCCGGTTCGGGCAGTGGGTCGAGCTCGGGAACCAACGCGCGCACGTCGTCGTGGAAGCGGCGGGCCAGCGCGGGCGCGTCGTCGTTGTTGGGGGTGTGCATGAAGAACGTCGGCGACAGGCCTTCGCGCAACCAGCCCGCGACCACCCCGGTCCACGGCAGCCACCCCCGCACCGTCTCCTCGACGGAGTCCCGGCCCAGGTAGCGGACGACCGGCCGATCGGTCAGCGCGCGCGTCCGCCGCGGCATCCTCGGTTTCCTGGCCCACGCCTCCGCTTCGCCCTCACTGCTCGGCGGACTGCTGAACAGGACCTCGGTGTCGAACGGCACCCATTCGGCACGCACGTCGTCGAGCGTCCCCTCGAGCAGCGACGCCGAGCGCGCGTCGGTGAAGAAGTCGAGGTGGCGGACCTCCACCGCGCGCCGGCGATCGGCGGGCAGTCTGCGCAGGAACCGGCCGAGGGCGTCGACGTCGAGCGGGCCGAACGACGGGGGCAGCTGCGTCCACAGCACGGCCCGCTCACCGAGGGGTTCGATCGCGTCCAGGAACGCCCGCATCTCCGCCTCGACGCCGACGAACCGGCGCTCGTGCGTGACGACCTTGGGCACCTTGACCATGAACCGGAACTCGGGGTCGGTCTGCTGCGCCCACATCTCCACGGTGATCCGGGCGGGGGTCGCGTAGAACGTGGTGTTGCCCTCGACCGCGTTGCACCAGCCCGCGTACGCCCGCAGGCGTTCCTTCGGCGGCAGGGGTTGCGGCAGGAACCGGCCGGGCCACGCCTTGTGGGTCCACATCGCGCAGCCGACGTGAAGACGTGCCACTCCACCCACTCCCGTCGGTCGTGGGTCCAATCTACTTCACTGGTTCGTGTACGAATGGTCGTCCGGCCAGGTTTCGAACCTGGGACCCTCTGCTTGTAAGGCAGACGCTCTCCCGCTGAGCTACCGGACGTAGTCGTCCCGCCAGGATTTGAACCTGGGACCTACCGCGTATCAGACGGACGCTCTCACCGGACTGAGCTACGGGACGCAGTGGAAGACGAGGGTGTCGAACCCTCCGGGGCGATCTTGCAAGGATCACCTGCGCGCCGGCGCGTCCCCCGATTCAGTTGTGCAGTGCCGCGGGCAGGATTCGAACCTGCACTGAACGCGTTCTGAGCGCGTTGCCTCTTCCGTTGGGCTACCGGGGCGAGCGGTCGGAGGGCATCGAACCCTCTTCTTCGGTTTGGAAGACCGACGTGTCCGCCGAGTTCACCACGACCGCATTGTTTTCGAGCAGCACCGATGGAAGGAGTCGAACCCTCGGGTAACGGGTTTGGAATCCGTTCCGCTTCCGAAGCTCATCGGTATCGAGGCAGGGCAAAAGAAAACCGCCCAGGTTTCCCGTGGGCGGCTCCGAGGTCATGACCTGGGGATCAGGTCATGGCGTGGAGCCCCACGCCACCGCCAGCAGACCGCTGGCGACGAGGGCGAGAATTCGCCATCCCGCGAGCTGTGCGTTGGCAAGCATGTCTTCCTCCGGGTGATCTCTGTTGTTCGTGATGGGATCAAGCTATGCGACGGCCGGACAACCGTGCAACGCATTTATCGAAGCTTCGCGCGGTGTTCCAGATGGTGGGTTTCTGTTTCGGTGGTGTTCATGAGGGGTGCGAGGCCCGGATTCGGGGAACGCCACCCCGGCGCGGGGCGGCGAGCTGGTCGTCTTCGAGGGCACTGCGGCCGGACGTTGCGGAACGACTCGCTGGCGACGACGTTCCTCGACCTGCTCTGAACGACGAACGGCGCGCATCCCGCAGGACGCGCGCCGTTCGGAGAGACGGAGATCAGACGGTGAACCCGAGCGCGCGCAGCTGCTCGCGGCCGTCGTCGGTGATCTTCTCGGGGCCCCACGGCGGCATCCACACCCAGTTGATGCGGAAGTCCGACACGAGACCGCCGCCCGTGCCGCCGGTGAGGGCCGCGCGGGTCTGGTCCTCGATGACGTCGGTCAGCGGGCAGGCCGCGGACGTGAGCGTCATGTCGATGGTGGCGACGTTCTTCTCGTCGACGTGGATGTCGTAGACGAGACCCAGGTCGACGACGTTGATGCCGAGCTCCGGGTCCACGACGTCGCGCATCGCCTCTTCGAGGTCGTCGAGCGCGGCGACGTCAGCCTTGGGCTCGAAGACCGGCATGCCTTCGGCTCCCCGGACCACTTCTTCGGTGCTCATGCTGCTCCCTGGCTTCGTGCTACTGCGTCTTTGAAGGCCATCCAGCCCAGCAGCGCGCACTTCACGCGCGCCGGGTACTTCGAGACACCGGCGAAGGCGATGCCGTCCTCGAGGACGTCCTCGTCGGGCTCGATCTGGCCGCGGCTCTGCATCAGCTCGACGAACGCGTCCATCTTCTTGAACGCCTCGCCCACGGGCCTGCCCACGACGAGGTCCGTCAGCACCGACGTCGACGCCTGGCTGATCGAGCAGCCCTGGCCGTCGTAGGAGACGTCGGAGACGATCTCGCCGTCGAGCTTGACCCGCAGCGTCACCTCGTCGCCGCAGGTCGGGTTGACCTGGAACGACTCCGCGTCGAACGGGTCGCGCAGGCCTCGGCCGTGCGGGTTCTTGTAGTGGTCCAGGATGATCTCCTGGTACATCTGCTGGAGCTGCATCTCAGGCCACCCCGAAGAACTTCTGCGCCTCGCGGACGCCGTCGACCAGTGCGTCGACCTCGTCCAGCGTGTTGTACAGGTAGAACGTCGCTCGCACCGACGACTGGGCGTTGAGGCAGCGGTGCAGCGGCCACGCGCAGTGGTGGCCGACGCGCACGGCGATGCCCAGGCTGTCGAGCACCTGGCCGGCGTCGTGCGGGTGGACGCCCTCGATCTCGAACGGCACGGCGCCACCGCGGTTCACGGCGTCGGAAGGGCCGATGAGGCGGACGCCCTTGACGGACGACAGACCTTCCAGCGCCGCGACGGTCAGATCGTGCTCGTGGGCGTTGATCCGCTCGATGCCGACGACGCTCAGGTAGTCCACCGCCGCACCCAGGCCGACGGCCTGGGACGTCATCGGCGAACCGGCCTCGAAGCGCGCCGGCGGCGGGGCGAACGTCGAGCCCTCCATCTTCACCAGCTCGATCATCGAGCCGCCGGTGATGAAGGGGGGCAACGCCTCCAGCAGCTCACGGCGTCCATAAAGGACACCGATGCCGGACGGGCCGAGCATCTTGTGACCGGAGAACGACGCGAAGTCGACGCCCAGCTTCCGGAAGTTCACCGGGCTGTGCGGAACGGACTGACACGCGTCCAGCACGGTCAGCGCGCCGACCTTCCGCGCGGCCGCGACGAGCACGTCGACCGGGTTGATCACGCCGGTGACGTTCGACTGGTGCGTGAACGCGACGACCTTGGTGCGCGGAGTGATCACGCTGTCCACATCGGACAGGTCGAGCCTGCCGTCTGGGGTCAGCTTGAACCACTTCAGCGTCGCGCCGGTCCGGGCGGCGAGCTGCTGCCACGGAACGAGGTTCGCGTGGTGCTCCATCTCGGTCACGACGATCTCGTCGCCGGGACCCACGACGAAACGCGCGGCCTCGGGACCCGAGGTCGCGGCGTTGCCCATCGCGTACGCCACGAGGTTGAAGCCCTCGGTGGCGTTCTTGGTGAACACCAGCTCGCCGAAGTCGGCGCCGACGAAGTCCGCGATGCGCTGACGCGCACCCTCGTACTCGTCGGTCGCTTCCTCCGCCAGCTGGTGGGCGCCCCTGTGCACGGCGGCGTTGTGCCGCTCCAGGAACGCGCGTTCCGCGTCCAGAACCTGCGTCGGGCGTTGCGAGGTGGCGCCGGAGTCCAGGTAGACCAGGCGCTTCCCGTCACGAACGGTGCGAGACAGGATCGGGAAGTCCGCCCTCAGGGCGGTCACGTCCAATGGTGCTGCGGTGGTGGTCACAGCGCCTCCTCTCAACACCTGCAACATCAGGAAAGGGCTGCGGCTTCCGTCTTGCCGGTGTACTTCACGTAACCCTCGGACTCGAGCACGTCGGCGAGCTCGCGGCCGCCCGACTCGACGATCCGGCCGTTCGCGAAGACGTGCACGAAGTCCGGCTGGATGTACTTGAGGATCCGGGTGTAGTGCGTGATCAGCATGACGCCGACCTCACCGGAGGCCTTGTAGCGGTTGACGCCCTCGGACACGACGCGCAGGGCGTCGACGTCGAGACCCGAGTCGGTCTCGTCGAGGATCGCGACCTTCGGCTGGAGCAGGCCCAGCTGCAGGATCTCGTGGCGCTTCTTCTCACCGCCGGAGAAGCCCTCGTTCACCGAACGCTCGGCGAACGCCGGGTCGATGTCGAGCTCGGCCATCGCACCCTTGACCTCCTTCACCCAGTGGCGAAGGGCGGGGGCCTCGCCGCGGACGGCGGTGGCGGCGGTGCGCAGGAAGTTCGACATCGAGACGCCGGGGACCTCGACCGGGTACTGCATGGCGAGGAAGAGACCCGCGCGGGCGCGCTCGTCGACGGACATCTCGAGGACGTCCTCACCGTCGAGCGTGACGGTGCCCGAGGTGATCGTGTACTTCGGGTGCCCGGCGATCGCGTAGGACAGCGTGGACTTGCCGGAGCCGTTGGGGCCCATGATGGCGTGCGTCTCGCCGGCCTTGATCGTCAGGTCGACGCCCTTGAGGATCTCCTTGGGAGCGTCCTCGCTGACGACCGAGACGTGCAGGTCCTTGATCTCAAGGGTGGCCATGACTTGCCGTTCTCCTGGTGGTGTAGCTAGAAGTCAGTTCTTGGTGACGGTGACGTCGACGAAGACGTCGCCGTCACGGATGTCGACGGCGTAGACGTCGACCGGTTCGCTTGCGGGCGGCGACGAGGGCGCGCCGGTCTCCAGGTCGAAGCACGACCCGTGCAACCAGCACTCGATCCCCTTGCGGGAGACCTCGCCCTCGCTCAGCGACACCGCGGCGTGCGAGCACAGATCCGCGAGCGCGTGCACCCGCTCGCCGTCGCGCACCAGCACGACGTCGGTTCCATCGACGTCGGCGGCGAACGGCTTGCGGTCGTCCAATGAGGACAGTGCACACACCTTGATCACGTGCCGACCGCCTCGAGCTCTGCCTCGATGGCGGCCTCGAGGCGCTCGCGCACCTCGGGGACGGCGATCTTCGCGATCAGCTCCTGGAAGAAGCCGCGCACGACGAGACGCCGTGCCTGCTCCTCCGGGATGCCGCGCGCCTGCAGGTAGAAGAGCTGCTCGTCGTCGAACCGGCCGGTGGCGCTGGCGTGGCCCGCACCCTCGATCTCGCCGGTCTCGATCTCCAGGTTCGGCACCGAGTCGGCGCGGGCGCCGTCGGTCAGGATCAGGTTCCGGTTCAGCTCGAACGTCTCGGTGCCCTCGGCAGCGACGCGGATGAGCACGTCACCGATCCACACCGCGTGCGCGCCCTCGCCCTGCAGCGCGCCCTTGTAGACGACGTTGCTGCGGCAGTTCGCCTGCGCGTGGTCGATGAACGGCCGGTGCTCCTGGTGCTGGCCCGCGTCCGCGAAGTACAGACCGAACAGCTCGGCGTCTCCGCCGCGGCCCGCGTACTGCACGACCGGCGTCACACGCACGACGTCGCCGCCGAGCGTGACCACGGTGTGCTTGATGGTCGCGTCGCGACCGAGCTTCACGTGGTGCTGCGAGACGTGCACGGCGTCGTCGGCCCAGTCGTGGATGGTGATCACCGTGAGGTGCGCGCCGTCCGCGACGAGGAACTCGACGTTGTCCGCGTACGCGCCGGAACCGCGGAAGTCCAGGATCACGGTGCCCTCGGCGAACTGCGAGGCCTTGACCTGGACGTGCCCGTAGGAGACCGAGCCGACGCCCGCGCCGGTCACCGTGACGGTGGTCGGCTCGGACTTCGCGTCACCGGGCAGCGTCACGATCGTGGCGTTCTCGAAGGACGAGTACGCCTGCGCCGCGACGCGGTCACCGGGGACGCCGGCGGTGCCGAGCCGTGAGTCGTCACGACTTACGGTCTCGACGGTGACACCGGGAGCGGCGTTCACCTCGACGGCAGCGGAACCCGTTGCCGCAGCGCCGGAGTGCAGGCCGGCAAGACGCTTGAGAGGCGTGAAGCGCCAGATCTCCTCACGGCCGCCCGGGACCTCGAACGCCTCCACGTCGTAGGACGTGAAGTGTTCGGCGCGCGAGGTCACCGGAACGACAGCACCGTGGGAGTGAGGTTGAGTCGACAGGGCGGCCATGTCAGCCGACGGCCCCTTCCATCTGCAGTTCGATCAGGCGGTTCAGTTCGAGGGCGTACTCCATGGGGAGCTCGCGCGCGATGGGCTCGACGAACCCGCGCACGATCATCGCCATGGCCTCGTCCTCGTTCAGGCCGCGCGACATCAGGTAGAACAGCTGGTCCTCGGAGACCTTCGAGACCGTGGCCTCGTGACCCATCTGCACGTCGTCCTCGCGGACGTCGACGTACGGGTAGGTGTCCGAGCGGCTGATGGTGTCGACCAGCAGCGCGTCGCACTTCACCGTGGACTTCGAGTGGTGCGCCCGCTTGTTGACCTGGACCAGGCCGCGGTACGACGTGCGGCCACCGCCCCGCGCAACCGACTTCGAGATGATCGTCGAAGAGGTGTGCGGTGCCATGTGGACCATCTTGGCGCCGGCGTCCTGGTGCTGGCCCTCGCCCGCGAACGCGATCGAGAGGACCTCGCCCTTGGCGTGCTCGCCCATCAGGAAGACGGCCGGGTACTTCATGGTCACCTTGGAGCCGATGTTGCCGTCGACCCACTCCATGGTCGCGCCCTCTTCGGCCTTGGCGCGCTTGGTGACCAGGTTGTAGACGTTGTTCGACCAGTTCTGGATCGTCGTGTAGCGGCAGCGGCCGCCCTTCTTCACGATGATCTCGACGACGGCCGAGTGCAGCGAGTCCGAGGAGTAGATCGGCGCGGTGCAACCCTCGACGTAGTGCACGTACGCACCCTCGTCGACGATGATCAGCGTGCGCTCGAACTGACCCATGTTCTCGGTGTTGATCCGGAAGTAGGCCTGCAGCGGGATGTCCACGTGCACGCCCTTGGGGACGTAGATGAACGACCCACCGGACCACGTCGCGGCGTTGAGCGCCGAGAACTTGTTGTCACCCGCGGGGATGACGGAGCCGAAGTACTCCTTGAAGAGCTCCGGCTGCTCCTTCAGAGCGGTGTCGGTGTCCAGGAAGAGGACACCCTTCTCCTCCAGGTCCTCGCGGATCTGGTGGTAGACGACCTCGGACTCGTACTGGGCGGCGACACCGGCGACGAGGCGCTGCTTCTCGGCCTCCGGGATGCCCAGGCGGTCGTAGGTGTTCTTGATGTCCTCGGGCAGGTCCTCCCAGGAGGTGGCCTGCTTCTCCGTCGAACGCACGAAGTACTTGATCGAGTCGAAGTCGATCCCAGAGAGGTCAGCGCCCCAGTTCGGCATCGGCTTGAGGTCGAAGAGCTTGAGCGCCTTCAACCGGTACTCGAGCATCCACTCGGGCTCGTCCTTCTTCGCCGAGATGTCGCGGACGACGTCCTCGCTGAGGCCTCGGCGTGCGCTCGCGCCGGCAACGTCGGAGTCGGCCCAGCCGAACTCGTAGTTGCCCAGAGACGCAATCGTCTCTTCCTGCGTGAGCGGAGACTGCACCGTGGTGGGCGTGCGCTGCTCGGCAGCGGCAGTCATGCGGGCTCCCCTCCATCATCTGGGATGAGCTTCCCGGCGGTGCCGGGTTGAACGTTCGGGATGTGCGTCGTGCACACGGCGTGGCCGCGGGCGATCGTCGCGAGGCGCTGCACGTGGGTACCGAGGAGGTTCGCGAACGTCTCCGTCTCGGTCTCGCACAGCTGGGGGAACTCGGCGGCAACGTGGGCGACCGGGCAGTGGTGCTGGCACAACTGCTCACCCACCCCGACGTTTCGCGCCGATGAAGCGTAGCCCTCCCTGGTCAACGCGGCTGCGAGGGCCTTCGCCCGTTCGGCGGGCGTGACCTGGGCCACGATCGCCGACCGATGACGGTCCACCAGTGCGTCGACACGGCTCTGCGCGAAAGCACGCACAGCCTCTTCCCCACCCGTCTGGGCGAGGAACCTGATAGCGGCGACCGCGAGGTCGTCGTAGGCGTGGCCGAACCGGGCGCGTCCGGCATCCGTCAGCAGGAAGAGCTTCGCGGGACGGCCACGACCACGTTGGGTCTGCCGCGGTGCGTCCCTCGTGAGTGCCTCGCCGTCCGCGAGCAGCGCGTCTATGTGACGACGCACGGCCGTGGGGCTGATGCCCAGTTCCTCCGCGACGGCTGCCGCGGTGACCGGGCCCTGCTCCAGCAGGAGCCTGGCGACGGCGCGCCGAGTCTTGCCGTCGTGCTGATGCACGGCGTCAAGGTGGGTCTCGGCGTTTTTCACAACACCAGTGTTGCGTATTTCGCCGGAGGTCGCAAAGATCGCGGTCACAGGGTGACCTGACTCACGGCTGAACGTGGCTCGATACCCTGCCCACATGCCCACTTCCGGCGGAGCCGTGACTCCGGAGAGCGACCTCTTGAACGGTCGAGAGCGTCGCCAGCTGGACATCGTCCGGCGGTGGGGCACGATCGGTGCTTTGTTGCTCACGGTCGGGTCCCTCGGTGGCGGTGCCGCGCCCATCTACTCGCCGCTCTACGGCGTGCCCGTCCTCGGGCTCTTCTCGAGGATGCCCAGTGTCGCGATGGGGGTCGTCTGGACCGGCATCTTCATGATCGTGTCGGCCTGGCTCGCGCTGGGCCGGTTCGTGAAGCCCGGCAGGCCCCGGCTGATCTCGCGCGGCCAGATGGACCGCACGCTGCTGATGTGGACCGTCCCGCTGGTCTTCTGCGTGCCGATGTTCTCCCGCGACGTCTACTCCTACCTCGCGCAGAGCGAGATCGCGGCGCGCGGGCTCGACCCGTACGAGCTGGGGCCGGCGAACGCGCTGGGCGTCGACCACGTGCTGACGCGCGGTGTGCCGAACATCTGGCGGGAGACGCCCGCGCCGTACGGGCCGTTGTTCCTCGCGTTCGGCCGGTTGACCGCGATGCTGACCGGTGACCACGTGGTGTCCGGTGTGTTCGTGCACCGGCTGCTGGTGCTGGTCGGCCTGGGCATGATCGTGTGGGCGCTGCCCCGGCTCGCGGCTCGCTTCGGGGTGCCGCCGGTCGGCGCGTTGTGGCTGGGCGCGCTGAACCCGCTGGTGCTGTTCCACATCGTCATCGGCGTGCACAACGACGGCTTGGCGCTCGGCCTGATGCTGGTCGGCCTGGAGCTCGCGATGCGCGGGCTGGAACCGTTGAGGTGGACCTGGATCTCGCTGGGCGCCGTGGTCATCGTGTGCGGTGCGATGGTGAAGATCCCCGCGATGGCGGCGCTGGGCTTCCTCGGCGTGATGGTGGCGCGCAAGCTCGGCGGGCAGTTCAAGCACCTGGCGCTGGTCGCCGGGATCATGGCGGGCATCGCCGCCGTCGGGGTGGTGGTGATCTGCCTCGGCACCGGGTTCGGCTTCGGCTGGGTCGAGACGCTGAACGTCGCGTCGACCGTGAAGTCGTGGATGTCACCGCCGACCGCGCTGGGCTTCCTGGGCGCGGGCACCGGCATCCTGCTCGGCCTCGGCAACCACACCGAGGCGATGATCTCGCTGACCCGGCTGCTCGGGCAGGCCGTGTCCGTGGTGATCACGGTCGGGCTGCTGTGGCGCAGCTTCAAGGGCCGGATCAAGGCGATGAACGGCCTGGGCGCGGCGCTGGGCGCGATCCTGGTGCTCGGTCCGGTGCTGCAGCCCTGGTACGTGCTGTGGGCCGCGATCCCGCTGGCCACCGCCGTGGTCGGGCCGAAGTTCCGCATGTTCGCCATGGTCACCTCGGCGATCATCGCGATCATCCTGCCGCCGACCGGGTCCGCGTTCGACGGACGTGCGTACACGGTGCCGCAGGCGGTCGCCGGGGCGGTCATCACGTTCGCGATCTGCGTGCTGATCGCGCGCAAGCGGGTCGGGCCGTTCCTGAAGTCCGACCCTGCCGGCGGAGGACACGTCTGAGCAGTAACCCCGAACCCGCGGCGGACGAGTAACCCCACAGGGGAAGATCGTCGCCGGAGGGGGTGCGTGACATGACCGAGCAACCCATGTCGCGGGAAGAGGTCCGGTTCGCCGTCGTGCTCAACGGGGGCGTGAGCCTCGCCGTCTGGATGGGCGGCACGGTGCTGGAGCTCGACCGGCTGACCAGGCCCGGATCGGTGTACCAGCCGTTGCTCGACCTCGTCGGCTGCACGGCCAGGGCGGACGTCATCTCGGGCACGTCCGCGGGCGGCATCAACGGGGCCGCGCTGGCGTTGTCGCAGGTCAACAAGCACGCCGACCTGACCAGATTGCGGGACCTCTGGGCCGAGCAGGGGCGGATGGAACAGCTGCTGCGGACGCCGTTCCGCGGCTCGCCCGCGTCGCTGCTCAAGGGCGACGAGTTCTTCCTGCCCCGGCTGCAGGAGGCGCTGGCCCGGCTCACCACCGACTTCGAGCCGACCGAGCCCGACCGGCGCCCGATCGACCTGCGGATCACCACCACACTGCTCGGTGGCGTGCCCACGATCACCTACGACGACCTGGGCCAGCCGCTGACGCAGTCGGTGCACCAGGGCTCGTTCTCGTTCCGCCGCGACCCGTACAACTGGGTCTCCGCGGACACCCGTGACGACTTCGCGGCCGGCACGCTGAACGACCGCGTGCTGCAGCTCGCGCTGGCCGCGCGGTCGAGTGCCAGCTTCCCGTTCGCGTTCGAGCCGAGCTTCATCCCGGTCGGCGGGCAGGCCTCGCCGGACCGCCCGGACATGGCGGACGTCGCGAGCTGGTCCAACGGTGGCGACCGCAGCAGGTTCGCGGTCGACGGCGGTGTGCTCGTGAACACGCCCACCCGCGAGGCGCTCGAGGCCATCGACCGGATGCCCGCGGACGGGCCGGTGCGGCGGGTGATGCTGCTGGTCTTCCCGCACGCGGAGCCGCTGGGGTCGGAGCCGGTGGCCGACACGGTCGACAGGGGACTGACGACGGTCGGGTCCGGCGGCAAGCTGCTGGGCGCGATGTCCAGCCAGGCCAACAGGACCTACGTCGAGAAGATCGAGGAGCACAACCGGCGGGCCGCGAGCAGCAGGGGCGGCCGGATGGCGTTGCTGGAACGGCTGCACGCGGGCGGCGAGGACGTCGTCGGCGAGGACGTCGTCGGCGAGGTGTACTCGCTGGCGGACAAGCTCTTCGGCCACTACGAGGACGTCGAGATCCGGCTCGCCGCGCGGCAGGTGACGGCGCAGCAGTTCGCGCTGCCCAAGGGGAATCCGGCGAACTGGTCGTTCGAACGGGCGCGCCGGGCCGCGGAGACCGCGCAGCGCAAGTGGAAGAAGCAGCACGGCGTCCTGCCGTACGTGCCGGGCGTGAGGCTGCCCGATCTCGTGTGCCGTCCCGACACGGGCTGGGAGTGGGGCATCACGATGGCCGAACGCCTCGGGGCGTCGGCGCTCGACCTGCTCAAGCGGATCGTGTGGGTCATCCCCGAGGCGCAGGCGGAAGGGATCACCCAGTCCCGCCGCGAACTCCACCAGGTCCGCGCGGAGCTGCGCCGGCTGCGGGAGGAGCTCTTCGATTGGAAGCCGTCGGACTCGCTCGGCGACACCTACTGGACCGGGCGGCTCGCGAGCTACCACGAGCACATGATCGACGGGCACCTCGGCCTGGAGGTCCGGGCCCAGGTGACCGAGATCGGCCGGATCGTCGGCGAGGCGCAGAAGGTGATCACCGCGCTCGACGGGCACCGGCTGAAGCTCGGCGGGCTCGTCTGCTGGCACGCGCTGCTGGGCGCCCCGGCGGTCGCGGCGGAGGCCGGGCTCGGCGACGGTGAGCGGTGGCTTTCGCGCCTGCTGGCGCTGGAGATCGCCGGCACGTGCCTGTCCGACGACGCCTCGACCGGGATGGACACGCCGGTCGAGCTGGTGCAGGTGTCGCTGCAGACGCGCAACGCGTTCGCGCAGCAGTCGATCACGGCCGACGACAAGGCCGGGGGTGCGTCGCTGTCGCGGTTCTCGGGGTTCCTGAAGAGGTCGTGGCGGGTCAACGACTGGATCTGGGGCCGGTTGGACGGCGCGACGATGCTGTGCCGGGTGCTGTTCGACCCTCGGCGGTTGCGGCGGATGGACCTGCTGGGCCGGCCGGAGGGCGACCAGCGCACGGCTGACGAGCGGGCGAAGGCCGTGGTCGACCAGGTGCTGGAGAGCATGTTCGGGGTGGAGCTGCCGATCCAGGTCGCCGCGTGCGCCGAGGAGGCCCGCAAGGAGCTCGCCGGCATCTACGAGACCGACAACGAGCTGTCGCCGTCGTCGATGAAGCTCGCCGAGCTGGCCGCGTGGGGCCTGCACTGGCGGATCATCTGCGAGGAGCTGCCCCGGCTGCGGGCCGCGATCATCGCCGACCGCGGTGACGGCGCGGACCGGCGGTCGCGGGGTGAGCTGTTCCTGGAGGAGCACGCGGACCTGTTGCGGCGCCTGGAATATCCGCACGAGCACACGGTCACGCTGGGCATGTCGGCGTTGAACGCCTTCGACCGCGCGGGCATCGGCCGTGAGCCGCTGACCCAGGAGGCGGCGTCGGACCAGATGATCCGCACGGCCGCGACCGCCGCGGCCGTCGCGGTCACGGTCGCCGACTCCGAACGGTCCGGGCTCGCGGCGGTGCGGCCGGTGACGCGCGTGGTGCGCGGCGCTGCCCTGCTCCCCTACTGGACGATCACCGGGCTCACCCGCGGTGGCAAGCTGGTCCAGTTCCTCGGGCTGCTAGGCCTCGCGGTCGGTGGCGCGCTGGTCGTGATGGCGTTGTTCGGGATGCTGCCCGCGTGGGCCGCCGGTCCGGGCGCGGCACTCGGCGCGGCCAGCCTGCTCGGTGCCTTCGGGTACGCGGCCCTGCGCAGCGGCACGATGCTGCACGGGCTGGTGTTGCTGTCACCCGTGATCCCGTTGGTGGCCATAGCCGTCGACCGGCTTCCCCGGGACGGCGCGGAGATCACGACCGGCACGATCACGGTGGCCGGTGTCGCGTTCGTCGTGGCGGCGCTGCTGGTCCTGGGGTCGCTGCCCGCCCCGGTCCGCACGCCGCTCGCGGTGCTGGCCGACTTCCGGCCGTGGGAGATCATCAGGCGCCGCTGGAAGCGGGTCGCGGTGTTGCTCGTGGTCGCGGGGCTGGTCTGGTCGGTGTGGCGGTTCGAGCCGCACACCGAGCCGTGGCTGGTGATCCCCGTTTCAGTCCTCTGTGGAGCGTTCGGGACGTGGATGGCCCTGTCCGGCGGCAAGTCGCTGCAGCGCTGGCGCCGGGTCGAGGGCGTGTGGGGCACGGAACGCGCCGAGCCGCCCGCCGCCGCGACCGCCGGCTGGGCCGTGGTCTACGGCATCGGCTACCTCGCGGTCGCCGACGTGCTGCTGGTCGTCGGGCCGCGCGGGTGGGGCTGGCAGGCGGTGATCGGCACGGCGCTGGCGTTCGGCCTGACGTTGCTGCTGATCACGTCCTGGTACGTGCCGCGGGCCGAACGCCGCCGGTTGCGCGAACAGCTGGTGGCCGAGGCGATCCCGGCGATCTACCCGGAGGGCGACGACGTCGCGGCCCGGTTGCGCGAACGGCTGGAGGGGCACGCCTCGCTGTACCGGTTCCTGGTGCACGGCGAGGGCGAGCACCCCTCCGAGCTCACCCTCTCGCCGGCCGGGCTCGTCGTGGCGCGGCGAATCGAGACGAAGCTCCACAAAGGACGGCACCCCGACCCTGTAATTTGAGGCGGATGAGGGCCGATGCGACACGCAACGTCGAAGCGGTGCTGCGCGCGGCCGCCCAGGTGTTCTCCGCGGACCCGCTCGCGCGCATGGCCGACGTCGCCGCCGCGGCGGGCGTGGACAAGCGGACCGTCTACCGCCGCTTCGACTCGCGCGAGGAACTGCTGCTGGCGGTCTACCGCGCGCGGCTCGACGAGCTGGAAGCGCTGATCGACACGACCCTCACCGGCCCGGCGCGCGAGGCGCTGCTGGCGTTCGCCGAGGGCGGGATCCGGCTCAGCCGCGACTGGCCCGTGGACATCCGCGCGGTGACCGATCCCGCGATCCAGCAGCGGCGTTCCGCGCTCGACGCGCGCATGGACGAGTTCCTGCGGGGCACCGGTGTGGTCGCGGCCGGGCTGCCCGCCGGCTGGGCGTTGCGGGTGCTGCAGACCCAGCTGCACACGGTCGCGCAGGAGATGCCCGCGCTGGAGCCCGGTCCGGCCGCCGCGCTGGTGGTCGAGACGTTCCTGCACGGCGTTTCGGGTCGGGTGTGACGAGGGCCATGCCTCGGTCGGGCATTTTCGGGCTGCTGTCGGCGTCTTAAGTGTCATCAAGAGTGACACTTAAGGAGTGGACGATGTCGAAGACGTGGCTCATCACCGGGGCGTCCCGCGGTTTCGGGCGCGAGATCGCCGTGGCCGCCGCCGAGGCGGGTGACCGGGTAGCCGCGACGGCCCGGCGGCCGGAACAGCTGGAAGACCTGGTGGCGCGGTTCCCGGACCGCGTGCTGGCGGTCGCCCTGGACGTGACCGACCCCGCTGCCGCCCACCGCGCGGTGGAACGGACCGTCGAGGCGTTCGGCGGGCTCGACGTGGTCGTGAACAACGCCGGGTACGCGAACAGCGCGCCCATCGAGGAGACGGCCGAGGACGACTTCCGCGCCCAGGTCGAGGCGAACCTGTTCGGCGTCGTGAACGTGACCCGCGCGGCGCTGCCGGTGTTGCGGCAGCAGCGTTCCGGGACGTTCGTGCAGTTCTCGTCCGTCGGCGGCCGCGCGGGAGGCACGCCGGGCATGGGCGCGTACCAGACCGCGAAGTTCGCCGTGGAGGGCTTCTCCGAGGTGCTCGCGAACGAGGTGGCGCCGTTCGGCGTGCGGGTCGTGATCGTCGAGCCGGGCGCGTTCCGCACGGACTGGCAGGGCTCGTCGATGGTCCGGCACGAGGTCGGGGCGGACTACGAGGAGTCCGTGGGCGCGATCAACCGGTTCCGCGACGAGACCGACGGCAGGCAGCCGGGCGACCCGGCCCGTGGCGCGCGGGTGGTGGTCGACGTGGTTCGTGCCGACGACCCGCCGCGCCGGTTGGTGCTGGGTGCGGCCGCGGTCGAGACGGTGCTGGCCGCGGAGGCCCGGCGGAGCGCCGAGACGGAGAAGTGGGCGGCGGTGAGCGCGTCCGCCGACTTCCCGGCGGACGAGAGCTGACCGAGTTGGGCCGGAGGGTGCCGCGCGGGCCGGAGGGGTGCCGCGCGGGCCGCTGGTGCGGCAGCCAGCGAGGGTGGTCCACACGACGAAGGCCCGGCCGCGCCGCACAACCGCCGATGCGGCAGCCGCGAGCGCCCCACGCACGAGCGAGGGCCCGGCCTCGCCGCACAAACCGCCGGCGCGGCAGCCCTGGGCACCCACCCACAAGCGAAGTCCGGCCGCGCCGCACACACCACCAACGCGGCAGCCCCGAACACCCCACCCACAAGCGAAGGCCCGGCCGCGTCCCCCCGCAGCCGGGCCTCTCCCCCGAGCGACAGGCCGCGCGCCTGCCGCCCCTCCCCTGAACCTCAGGCCGCCAGCGCGATGACCGGGACCGTCCGGCCCATCGCCCGCGCGTACAGCGCCTCGAAGCGGTCCAGCGTCGTGGCCAGCGCGTGGTGCGAGATGATCTCGCTGCTGGCCGCGCCCATCCGGGCGCGCATCGGGGCGTCGTGCACGAGCGTGTGCAGGCGCTGGGACAGCTGGTTCACGTCGCCCGGCTCGAACAGCCAGCCGTTGCGGCCGGTGTGCACGAGGTGCGGGAGTGCCATGGCGTTCGCGGCGATCACCGGCTTGCCCGCGGCCATCGCCTCCATCGTGGCGAGGCTCTGCAGTTCGGCCACGCCGGGCATGACGAACAGGTCGCAGCGGGCGTAGGCGTCGAGCAGGTCGTCCTCGGAGACGAAGCCGTGGAACTTCACGCGGTCCGTGATCTCGAGGTCCCTCGCCAGGAGTTCCCATTCCGCCTTGCAGGTGCCGTCTCCGACGATCTCGCCGAACGCGCCGGGCACGCGGGCCAGGGCGCGCAGGAACTCGTCGACGCGCTTCTCCTCGTCGAGGCGGCCCACGAACAGTGCGGTCGGGCGGTCGTTGTGCGTCACGGAACGCTGGTAGCGGGAGATGTCGATGCCGCACGACACGGGCACGGCCGGCTCCGGGAAACCGCTGTCGTGCAACAGCTGCACGGCGCGCGGGGTCGGTGCGGTCACGACGTCTGCGCGGCCGAAGACACGGGCCAGGTCGCGGTAGGCGAACTTGCGGGCCCAGCCCTGCAGGAACGCCGGCACGTGGGCGTGGCTGAACAGGTTCTCCGGCATGAAGTGGTTGGTCGCGAGCGTCGGGATGCCCTGCGCCACAGCGGAGTTGAGGACGAACCGGCCGACCACGAAATGCGCCTGGACGTGCACGACGTCCGGCTTCAGCGCCTTGATCAGCGCGTCGGCCTCGCGGGAGGCCTGCCACGGCAGGCAGAAGCGGAAGTCCGGGTAGAACGGGAGCCGGTGCGAGCGCAGCCGGTGGACTGTCACACCGGGGATCTCCGTGGCACGTGGCGAGTCCGGGGCGATGACGTGGACGTCGTGGCCCTTCTCGGCGAGGCCGACCGCCAGGCGCTGCGCGAAGCGCGCGGCACCGTTGACGTCCGGGGGGAACGTGTCGGCGGCGATGACGACGCGCAGCGCGCTGGAGGTGTTCACGGGAAGCTCCGTTCGGATGTTTTCACGAGGTTGACGAGCAAGTGCGAACACGCCGCAAACGGCGGCGAGAGCGCAGGCGAACAGCGCGACACCGGTCAAAGGAGACAAATGCGCGGCTTCGCCGAGCAGGAAGGCGCCGAGGCCGACGGCGACGAGCGGGTCGACCACGGTCAGGCAGGCGACGGCGAGATGAGGGGGTCCACCGGCGTAGGCGTGCTGGACGAGCCAGCCGCCGACGGCGAGCGAGAGGGCGATGCCGAGCACGGACGCGAGGTGCGAGAGCCCGAAACCGCCTTGCTGCACGGACTGAGAGACGGCACGCATCAGCACGGACACGTACCCGTACGCGACGCCACCGGCTGATGCGAACGCCACAGCGCGGATGCGTGCGTTGGTCGTAAGGGCTGCGATCACGCCGGGCACCGCGATCAGGCCGAGAGTCACGAGTCCGGCGGTGAGTTCGACGTCCGGCGCGACCTTGGTCGAGGTCGCACTGCCCGAGGCGAAGAACACGAACGCACCGACGCCCACGGTCGTGAGCAGGATCGCCGGCAACTCACGGAAACGGCGGTCCATCAGTGCGGTCATGCCGATCGCGAGCACACCGATCGGCTGCACGACCGTCAGCGGCGCCATGCCCAGCGCGACGGCGTGCACCCCGGCACCGGCGACGAGCAACGCGAGCCCGCCGAGCCACTGGGGTTGCCGCAGGACGCTGGCACGCGCGCCGGTCAGGGCGACCGCGTCGTGCTGCAGGCGGGCGGCGAGTGCGAAGCACACGGCACCGAACACGGCGAGCGTGATGGCGAGCATGGTCATGACGTGCGCCTCACTTGAAGTGCCGCGATGGCGAAAAGGAGTACGTAAAGAGATGCGAACAAAACGCGTTCCGTAAGTCCGCGCGCCTCGAAACCGCCGAAGGAAACGTGGCTCACGAGAAACGCCGCGCTGGAGACGGTGGCCGTTGTCGCGATACCGAGCAGGGCCGGGAACTGACGGGCGATGAGCACCCCCGCGGCCGGAAGGGCCACGAACATCACCGCGCCGGCGTACCGGTGGACGTAGCCCGACATCGAGGTCGGCTCTCCCGTCGGATCGGTCGGGAAGATCGTCGCCACGGTGAGCCCCGCCGACCAGATCCCGATCAGCCACTGCGCTGACCTGCCTACACCCCGCAGGTTGACGGCGAGCAACGCCGACACGGCCGCGAGGCTAAGAGACGTCGCCGCGAGCCAGCCCGTGCCGTTGTCCACGAACACGTAGTCGCTGATCACGTCCGAGATCGGGTTGAGCTGCCCTGCCGACATGACATGCAGGTAGAAAACCGGGACCAGTGAGAACACCAGTCCCCCGACAACCCATCCCCGTCTTTTCGCCCCCGCTTCGATCACGGGAAAAGTCTCTTGCGAACGCGTTGATCAACCAATGGGGAACTCCCCCGAGAGGACCCTGAGGTGTCCCTTAGTCACCGGGGTAGGGCTAGCCCCACCTTTTTCAGCTGCGCTTCAGGAATGGGCCGAATGACCCAGCTGCGTGCGGATCGTCCCGACCGCCTAGGCTGCGTGCCTGTGAGCCCGAATCCCCAGCCTGCGGTGGAAGTGTCGGGGCTGGTCAAGAGATACGGCTCGAAGACCGCCGTCGACGGCCTCGACCTCGTCCAGCAGCCCGGCACCGTTCTCGCCCTGCTCGGGCCCAACGGCGCGGGCAAGACGACGACCGTCGAGATCTGCGAGGGCTTCCGCACGGCCGACGACGGGTCGGTGCGCGTCCTCGGCCTCCCGGCCGGTTCCGAAGCACTGCGGCCCCGCATCGGCGTGATGCCGCAGGGCGGCGGCGGTTATCCCGGCATCCGCGCCGAGGAGATGCTGAACCTCGTGGCCACGTGCGCGAAGAACCCGCTCGACCCGAAGTGGCTGATCGAGGTCCTCGGGCTCGGCGGCGCGGTCCGCACTCCGTACAAGAGGCTCTCCGGCGGCCAGCAGCAGCGCCTGTCCCTCGCGTGCGCGTTGATCGGACGCCCCGAGCTCGTGTTCCTGGACGAGCCGACCGCGGGCATGGACCCGCAGGCGCGAAGGCTGGTGTGGGACCTGGTGGCGGCGCTCAAGGACGACGGCGTCGCCGTGCTCCTGACGACGCACCTCATGGACGAGGCCGAGGCGCTCGCCGACGACGTCGTGATCATCGACGAGGGCCGTGTCGTCGCGCAGGGCTCGCCCGCCGAGCTGACCGCGAACCGGCCGGACGACCAGCAGCTGCGGTTCCGCGCGCGGCCCGGCCTCGACCTCACGTTGCTGTCCGCCGCACTGCCCGAGGGGCTGAAGGTGCGCGAGGTGACGCGGGGCGCGTACGTCGTGGAAGGCCTGATCGACCCGCAGGTCGTGTCGACCGTCACGTCGTGGTGCGCGCAGCAGGGCGTGCTGGCCGAGGAGCTGACGGTGGCCAAGCGCAGCCTCGAAGACGTTTTCCTGGAGCTGACCGGCAGGGAGCTGCGCTCGTGACCACCTTCGCTCCCGGCACGTTCAAGCCCGCGCCCGGCCGCGGTTCGCTGCCGCGCATGCTGTTCGTGCACGCGCGCACCGAGGCGATGCTGACGTTGCGCAACGGCGAGCAGATCCTGCTCACCGTGATCATCCCGCTGGCGCTGCTGATCGCTTTGTCACTGATGTCGGTGATCCCGATGCCGGAGCCGCGCGTGGGTTCCGCCACCGCGCGGATCTTCGCGCTGGCGATCATCTCGAGCGCGTTCACCGGGCAGGCCATCGCGCTGGGCTTCGACCGCCGTTACGGCGTGCTGAAGCGGCTTGCGGCCTCGGCGCTGCCCCGGTGGCTGCTCGTGGCCGGACGGGTCTGCGGCGCTCTGGTCGTGGTCGCGCTGCAGATCGTGTTGCTGGCGGTCACGGCGTTGCTGCTGGGCTGGAGGTTCCCTCTCGCCGGTCTGCCATGGGTGGTGCTGCTGATCGTCCTGGGCACGCTGACGTTCGGTGCGCTGGGCGTGCTGCTGGGCGGGGCGTTGCGCGCGGAGATCGTGCTGGCGCTGGCGAACATCATCTGGTTCGTGCTGCTGATGGTCGGCGGTGTGGCGCTGAGCGTGCCGGTGTCGTTCGTGCACCTGCTGCCGTCGGCCGCGCTGGCCCAGGCGCTGGAGACCTCCGTGGTGCACGGCACGGCACCCGGTGTGGGCCCCGTCGCAGTGCTCGTGGCCTGGGGTGTTGTGGCGGGTGCTCTGGCGACCCGGACGACGAAGCTGACCTGACCCGGCTTACCATCAGTCCGTGTCTCGATTGACCGCTTTCATCGTTCCCTTGCAACGCGCCCTTGCGATCGCCGCCATCATCGCGCAGGGCGGCATCGCGGTCACCGGGTCCATCGTGCGGGTCACCGGCTCCGGGCTCGGCTGCCCGACGTGGCCGGAGTGCGTCCCGGGCAGCATCGTCCCGGTCGAGCACCCGGACGTCGCCGCGCTGCACCAGTGGGTCGAGTTCGGCAACCGGACGCTGTTCGGCGTCATCGGCATCATCACCGGTCTCTGCCTGGTCGCCGCGGTGCTGAACAAGCCGCGCCGCCGCCGGGTCATCACGCTCGCCGCGATCCAGGTCGGCGGTGTTCTCGCGCAGGCCGTCATCGGTGGCGCGACCGTCCGCCTCGGCCTGGTGTGGTGGAGCGTCTCGGTCCACTTCATGGTCTCGATGGTGCTGGTTTGGTTCGCCGTGCTGCTCCTGCGTTCGCTGAGCGAGGGCGACGGCCCGGCCCGCTGGCTGGTCCCCGCAGGCGCCCGTGGCCTGCAGATCGTCATGGCCGTCGTGATGTACGCGCTGCTGATCGCGGGCACGTTCGTCACCGCCGCCGGGCCCCACGCGGGCGACTCGAAGACGCCGCGCCTGGACGTGCCGGTGCCGACGCTGGCCCAGATCCACGCGGACCTGCTGTTCCTGTTCCTGGGCATGCTGATCGCGATGGGCTTCTTCGTGCGTACGAAGGCTTATTGGGTGCTGGTCGGCGTCGTCGTCGCCCAGGGTGCGCTGGGCATGGTGCAGTACTTCACCGGGGTGCCCGAGGTGCTCGTGTCGCTGCACGTGCTGGGTGCCGGTGCGGCCGTGGTTGCCACGGCGATGCTCTGGACGTCGTCGCGTGAGCGCACGCACGAGGTCGAGCTTCCGGCGTCCGAGGATCAGGCGCTCAGCAAGGCCTGAGCCTCACCCTGGTCGTTGTGCCCGGCCCAGTTCGCCGGCGTGGCCTCGAAGTTCACGTCGGTGATGGTCCGGTCCGCGCCCGCGTCGAGCAGGACGCGGATGACCGGCAGGTGGCCGCGTTCGGCCGCGAGGTGCAGCGCCGTCACGCCCTCGCCGTGCATCGGACCGCCGAAAGTGGTGCGCTGGTTGGGGTTCGCGCCCAGGTCCAGCAACGAGCGCGTGGCGTTCTCCAGCCCGCACCAGGCCGCCCACGCGAGGGCCGTGCCGCGGTAGACGTCCGCGTCGATCCTGGCGCCGCGCTTGAGCAGCTCGCCGAACACTTCGGCGCGGTCGTTGCGGGCGGCCCACGACAGCGCCTCGTCGAGCACCTCCTGCGGGTCGTTCGTCGGCCACCAGCGCGGGAGACCGCTGTGGGGCCGGTAATAGCCGCGTCCCGACTCCGGCGCGGTGGCCAGGTCCAGGTCGCCGAGACCGGCGGCGGTGCGCAGGTTCGGCGGCCGGACCCCGTGCCGTGCCAGGAGTTCGGCGGTGCCGGTGTTGCCCCAGAACAACGCGACGGCGAGCGGGGTGCCGCCTTCGCCGCGGGCGTCCAGGTCGGTGCGGGCGCCTCGGCTCAGCAGCAGTTCGGCCAGGTTCGGCTGGTTCGCGTAGGCCACCTGGTGCAACGCCGTCCAGCCGTGGACGTTCTGGTGGTCGATGTCCGTGCCGTCGTTGAGCAGCACCTCGACCAGGCGTTCGTCGCACTTGGCCGTCGCGAGGCCGAGCAGGTCGTTGCCGTTGGTGCCGCTGGCTTTCACGAGCCACGGGTCGCGCGTGATGATCGCCTTCAGCTCACCGGGGTTCTGCATCTCGATGGCCTGGTAGGCGCGGGCGAACGGGCGAGGCTTGCGGATGTTGGCCTTGAGCGCCTTCCAGTCTTCGCAGCCGTGGGCCCGGGCGAGCACCATGTGCGCGCCCTCGTCCGTCAGCGGTACGTCGTCGAACACCTCGAGAGCGCCGGGCACGCCGTCCCACGCGGAGGCGAGCAGGCCTCTGGCTCGCTCCTCGTAGTACTCGACGTCATCGCGAAACGGGTGCCACATGGCACCACGCTACTTCGGTGCGGCGGGCCTGCGCTCCCACAAAGCGGGGAGTTCCTCTGAGAGCCAACCGTAGAGGTTGTCGACGGTCCTCAGCCGCATCGAGCGCTCCGGGTCGCCGCTGAGCAGCCGCATGCCGTCGTCGGTGAGCTGCTGGACGCTCGCGATCGCGGTGAACTTGCGCTGGATGAAGTCCGTCCAGGCCTTCTCGTTGATCCGGTACTCGGCCGCCTGCCGGCCGCGCCGCGTCCGCTTGGTCACGAGGCCGACGTTGACCAGGTACTTCAGGTTTGTGCTGATCGACCCGCTGCTGGCCTCCAGCTCCTGGGAGAGCTCGGCGGCGGTGCGCTCGACCGGCTGGCACACCAGCAGGTAGCCGAGGATGCGGCCACCGATCAGCGGGATGCCCTCCTCGGCGAAATGGGCCGCGAACCGCTCGATCCAGGCCGACAGCCTGGTCTCCCGCCCGACGCTCATCAGTGATCCCTTTCGGTCGACACTGAAATCATCGTAGCTATCTTGTCAACATTCACATGCAACCCGCTGGTTGCAACAGATGACGGGAACGTGCAACCATCGGTTGCGCATTGCCTCCGACATCGACAGGGACGTACCTATGGACACGACCGCACTTCGCAGCGCTTACGAGAAGTTCCTCGGCGTGGCGGCGGAGCCCGATCTCGGCGAGGCCGCGGACGGGGGCTGGAACGCCGACCAGGTGCTGGCCCACGTGCTCAGCGTCGACGCGGCGACCGCCGCCGTCGCACTCGGCGTCGTGTCCGGCGCACGCCCCACCTTCGACAACCGGATCTGCCTCGACCACTGGAACCTCGGCCGGATCATCGCCGAGCACTCCGGCAGGGCCGGCCTGATCACCCGTGTCCGCCACCAGGCGGCCGTCCTCTGCGACGTCGCCGACCAGGTCGGCGAACAGGCCGCCGCGGTGCTGGTGCCGACGTTCCTCATGTCCGGCGACGAACTTCTGCTCGACCAGCCGGTCCCGCTCGCCGATCTCGTCAACGGCCTCGCCGAGAACCACGTACCCGTGCACACCCGGCAACTGGCCGACCTGCGGTCTTAGGCCAGCGCGAGAAGGCCCCGAGCGCCAGGCACTCGGGGCCGATCGACCAGGAGGAGCGAGAGCTTGGAGCAGCTCCAAGTCAGCAGACGGGCGCGAGCGGGGTGGTCTCGTCGGGCCCGGGACGGCGGCGCCAGCGGTCCAGCTTCGCGTGCTCGGTCAGCGAGATCAGCGCTTCCCGGACGGACAGCCGCACGCGCGGGTCGCAGTTCATGACCGGCACGTCGGGCGAGATGCCCATGCCGCGGATGATCGCCGTCACGTCGGAGCGCACGGACGCGTGGATGTTGTTCAACGCCAGCACGTACGGGATGTTCTGGTCCTCGAAGTACCGCATCGCGTCCACGGAGTCCGCGGGGCGCATCACGTCGAACAGCACCACGGCGCCGACGGCACCGCGCACCACGTCGTTCCAGCCCGCGCGCGGGTCCTGCCACTGCGGCGCCACGAACAGGTGCAGCGCGAGACCCGGATCGAGCCACACGCGGCCGAACTGGATGCGAACCAGCTCCGTCACGCCACCGGCGCGCTCCGGCGCGAGGGAACTCATCGTCAGGAGATCGTTCTCCACGATGGACCTGATGAAAGTGCTCTTGCCCACGCCGAAGCCACCGGCGACGACGATCTTGGCCGAGGTCAGCTCCCGACCGGGCGGCCCAGGAGGGCCGAATTCGGGAAATCTAGAGCCGACGTAGTCCACTAAGCACTCTCTCCATCAACCCGAGGTCTGGCGTGTCACCGCCCGCGGAAGCGGTCTGGTGCACGTCCACCAGACCTCGTTCCGCCATGTCACCGAGCAGCACCTTCACGACTCCCAGGGGGAGGCGCATCAGTGCGGCCACCTCCGCGACGGATCGCGGTGAGTGGCAGAGCTCGACAACGCGTTGGTGCTCAGCCTGCAAGATACCTGCAGAGTGCCGACTCTGATCATTGGCGGAGACAAGTGTCTCGATCTCGAGGTCGATGTTCGACCGAGTGCGCCCACCCGTCCAGGCATATGCACGAACGATCGACGACTCGTGGGTCTCCTGAACGGACGATTCGAAAGCCCTCGCATCTGCTTGCGGGACAACGGGAGTGGCCTCCCGCGCGGGCTCCTGCTCCGTCGTGCGCGGCCGCTTGCGGCCCGAGTCCAGGGAGAACCCGTTCATCAGGTCGGCGAACGTCTGCTCGGCGGGCGTCTCGGCCCGACTCCGTCGTCGGGGCGCGTCAGGGGACGGGCTCATTGATCACCTCACGCTGTGCAGCTGCGCTCGCAGTTCGGGAGTGAGGATCTGGCCGACCTGGTCGACGACCACGGTCATCTCGTAGGCCACCTGGCCGACGTCGCTGTCGGGGGCGGCGAGCACCGCCAGGCAGGACCCGTCTCGAATGGACATGAGGAGCATGATCCCGTAGTCCATCTCGATCACGGTGCGCAACACTCCGCCACCTTCGAAGCATCGTGAGGCGGCCGTCGTGAGGGCCGCGACCCCCGACGCGATGGCGGACAGCTGGTCGGCGCGCTCGGGCGGCAGACCTGTCGACTTGGTGAGCAGCAAGCCGTCCACCGAGATCACGATCGCGTGGGCGACACCGGCCACGCGATCGGTGAAGTTCGTGATCAACCAGCCGAACTGGTCGACCTGGCGCGACTGAGGCGTGCTCATGCCTTCTCCCCGTTGTACTGGCCGTTCCCGTTCCCGCCGCCGCCGAGCGGCGCCTGGCGCAGGCCCGTCTGGTAGCTGGCGAGAAAGCCTCGTGCTCGTTCCGGATCGCGTTTCGGGCTCACGGCGGGCCGCGGGCCGATCTCGGAGGGTCCCGCGAGGTCGGGGAGCAGGTTCTTGCGAGGTGCCCGTTTCGGCAACCCGGCGTCGGTCTCCCCCGCGTCCGTCGCGGGGTCTCCCGGCTGCTCCCAGACCGTCCCTCCGGGCTTCTTCCCGAACCAGGATGCCACTACTGACGGTGACGAGGACGGTGAGGGTCCCGGATTGGTCCGCGGCGCCGGAGGATCGCCGTTGATCTGTCCGGCCGGGGCTCCGCTGCCCCTGAACCAGGACGACGTCGTCTCGTTCGGCGACTCGGGCGGCACGCCGTTGTGCTGACCCGAAGCGGGGCGGGGTGTGCGCTGCGGCAGCGACTCGTCGATCGCGGCGCCGCGGAACGACGTCCACTCGGCGGACTCGCGCGGGCTGTCGATGGCCGGCGCGGGTGCGGGCGGGGGCGCCAGGTTCGGCGTCTTCACGACGACGTGCGGCTGCTTGGGGACGGCCTGCTTCGGCTGGGGCAGCGCGGCGTGCCGCGGCTGGGACGGCGCCGGGGCCTCCTCGTGGGAGCGCACGAGCTCCGCCGGCACGAGCACGAACGCGCGCAGGCCCTCACGGCCCTCTCCCGCGCCGCGCAGGCGGACGGTGATGCCGTGGCGGCCCGCGAGCCTGCCGACGACGAACAGGCCCATCTGGCGCGAGACGGGCACGTCCTCGTCGGTGCCGGTGGAGAGCCGCTCGTTGGCCTCGGTGAGCTCGGCGGGTCCCATGCCGATGCCCTGGTCGGCCACCTCGACGAGCACGGCTCCCTGCTGGTCGACGCGCGAGCCGATCATGACCTGGGTCGTGGGCGCGGAGAACGCGGTGGCGTTGTCCAGCAGCTCGGCGACGAGGCGGACGAGGTCGCCAGCGGCGTAGCCGACGATCTCGACCGACGGCGTCGACTTCACCACGACGCGCTGGTAGTGCTCGATCTCCGACGCGGCGGCGCGCAGCACGTCCGCGAGCGGCACCGGCTGGTGGAACCGGCGGGCGGTGTCGGTGCCGGAGAGCACCATCAGGTTCTCGTTGTTGCGGCGCATGCGCGTCGCGAGGTGGTCGAGCTTGAACAGGTTCGCGAGCTGCTCGGGGTTCTCCTCGTGGCGCTCCAGCTCCTCCATGAGCTTGAGCTGGCGCTCGACGAGGCCCTGTGAGCGGCGCGACAGGTTGACGAAGATGTTCTTCATGCCCGATCGCAGCGACGACTGCTCGATCGCGCCGCGGACGGCCTGCTCGTGCACGGCGTCGAACGCGCGCGCCAGCTGACCGAACTCCTCGAAGGTGTGCACGGGCACCGGTTCGATCTCGGTGTCCGGCCTGCGGTCGGCGCGGATAGCGGCGACGACCTCGGGGAGGTGGTGGTGCGCCACGTTCAGCGCGGAGCGGCGCAGCTCCGAGAGCGAGCGCAGCAGGTAGCGGCCGATGACGAAGCCGAGCGTGCCGGCGATGAGCAGCATCGCGAGCAGGATGACCGCGGCGGCGCCGGCCTTGTTGGACGTGTCGTCCTGCAGCGCGGCGGCGGTGTCCGCGAGCTCGTCCTGCAGTTCGCGGACGACCTGCTCCATCAGGCGGGCGGTGGTGCCGGAGGACTTGTTCCAGTCCTCGACGGCGATGCCGAACTCCGGCGGCGGCTTGGGCTGGCCGGGGCGCGTCACCGGCGGCGGGGTGCCGTCGGGCTGGGTGAGCGCGCGTTCGACGAGTGCGTTGCGGTTCGCGACGGCGGCGCCGGTCACGGTCTGGTCGTAGACGCGGCGCTGTTCGGTGGTGCCGATGGCCTGGAAGTCGCTGAGCCTGTCCTGCAACCGGATGTCGGACTGCTCCAGCGCGCGGACCTCGGGGCTCAGGAGCTTGCCGCGGCCGATCCCGGCTAACACGAACGCGTGCTGCAGCGAGACCTGCTCCTGCGCGATGACCATGTTGTGCAGCGCGTTCGCGGTGCCGGAGATGGCGTTGTCGTTGAACTGCCCGATAAGCGCCTGTTCGAAGTCCAGCAAAGACTTGATGATCGCGGTGTAGCCGTAGGTGCCGCCGGACGGGTCGCCGCCGTCGCCGCCCTGCGCGACCTTCTCCCGCAGGTTCTTCAACGTCTCCAGCTGACCGCCGACCTCGGCGAAGCGCTGGCGTGAGACGTCGCTGATGCCGTCGGTGCGGTCGATGCGCCGGCGCACGGTCGAGGCGGCGTTGTCGGTGGCGCTGATCTGGTTCTGGTAGGCGCCGACCCCGGAACCGCTCGTGGCGCTCTGCGCGGCGAGCGTGCGCTCCTGCTGGACGCTGGAGATCAGTGGCGCGAGATCGGCCCTGAGCCGGACCAGGCCCTGGATCTGCACGTAGTTGTCGGACCGGTCGACGTATCCCGAGATCTGCAGGGCGCCCGCGCCGACGGCCACGGCGACCGGCACGAGCAGCACGACTCCGAGCTTGACGGGCAGGCGCCAGTTGCGCCAGTCGCTGATCTTTCTCCACTCGACATTCACGAAATGATCCCCAAGGCGCGCTCGAAGTGCCCCACTATCGGCTACCTCCTGGCCTGGTGAATCCCCGCGAGTCGATGTCCCCGCAGCTCGATATCTCCATCAGCCGTATCGGGTGTGAGCGGATAGTAGGCCAGAGAGCGTGACGCGACAACGACCTCGGGCGTGCACGACCGATCACCCAGTGTGACGCTGGACCTTTTGGGGTGGTCCTGTGGCCTTCGGGGATTGACTCGCCGCCACGCGTGGTTACGCTGGCGCCTCCCACCCCCGGACTCGACGCGCTGTGTGCGCGGAGCCTCGCCGGGCACTCCCCGTAACGAATGCGAGCGGTTGATGACGAAGGCGCTGCCCTCCGTGTCACGCCCGGCCACCCCCGGTTTCGCGACCTTTGACGAGCCATCTCACTCATTGCTTATCGATGGTGACGGTGAGCCTGATTTCGGTGCCATCCAAACGAGTGACGATTTCCTCGACCTGAAGCGCCGGGTCAAGCGATTCATTCTCCCGGCGACGGTGCTGTTCCTCGCTTGGTACGTCACGTTCGTATTGCTTTCCGCTTACGCCGCCGGGTTCATGAGCACTCCGCTGTTCGGAACCGTGAACGTCGGCTTGACGATGGGATTCCTCCAGATCGTCACCACCATCATCATCACAATGGCGTACGCGCGTTACTCCAAGCGGAAGCTCGACCCCCAGGTCGACAAGGTGCGCGCGCTCGTGGAAACCGACGAGGAGCTCGCGTGACCGGGGCGAACACCGCGATCAACCTGTCCGTCTTCGGCATTTTCGTGCTGCTGACGCTGTACATCGTGTACCGGGCGTCGACGCGGAACGTGAGCGCGTCGGACTACTACGCGGCGGGCAGCAGTTTCACGGGCACGCAGAACGGCATCGCGCTCTCCGGCGACTTCCTGTCCGCGGCCTCGTTCCTGGGCATCTCCGGTGCGATTGCCGTGAACGGCTACGACGGCTTCATGTACTCGATCGGGTGGGTCGTCGCCTGGCTGATCGGCCTGATGCTCATCTCCGAGCGGCTGCGCAACACCGGCCGCTTCACCATGGGCGACGTGATGGCGTTCCGCATGCGCCAGCGCCCCGTGCGTGCGGCCGCGGCGAACGCGACCCTGGTCATCTCGCTCTTCTACATGATCGCCCAGATGGCGGGCGCCGGCGGCCTGATGGCGTTGCTGCTGGACGTGCACAGCAAGGTCGGCCAGGCCGTCATCATCGCGGTCGTCGGCATC
The DNA here is from genome assembly GCF_014646255.1 of Lentzea pudingi. Classification (GTDB taxonomy): domain Bacteria; phylum Actinomycetota; class Actinomycetes; order Mycobacteriales; family Pseudonocardiaceae; genus Lentzea; species Lentzea pudingi. The sequence goes on along the minus strand of NZ_BMNC01000004.1, from coordinate 671,194 downwards.
GTCATGGTGCTGTACGTGCTGGTCGGCGGCATGAAGGGCACCACGTGGGTGCAGATCATCAAGGCCGTGCTGCTGATCCTGTCCGTGTCGATGCTGACGATCTTCCTGATCGGCAAGTTCGGCTTCGACTTCTCCTCGATGCTCGACCGCGCGACGCAGCGCTCGCCGCTGGGCGAGGCCGTCCTGTCGCCGGGTGTGAAGTACGGCGCATCGGACCTGTCCAAGATCGACTTCATCTCGCTGGCCCTGGCCCTGGTGCTCGGCACGGCTTCCCTGCCACACGTCCTGATGCGCTTCTACACGGTGCCGAACGCGCGTGAGGCCCGGAAGTCCGTCGTGTGGGCCACGTGGATGATGGCGATCTTCTACTCGTGCATCCTCGTCATCGGTTTCGGCGCGATGGCACTGGTCGGCTCGGACAAGATCACCAGTGCGCCGGGCGGCGAGAACTCGGCCGCGCCGCTGCTGGCGTTCCAGGTCGGCGGCACGGTGCTGCTGGGCATCGTGTGCGCGGTGGCGTTCGCCACGATCCTCGCCGTGGTGGCGGGTCTCACGCTGACGGCGTCGGCCTCGTTCGCGCACGACGTGTACGCCAACGTGATCAAGCACGGTGAGACGAACCCGGCCGACGAGGTCCGGGTCGCGCGCATCACGGCGGTCTGCGTCGGTGTGCTGGCGATCGTCGGCGGCATCGCGGCGAACGGCCAGAACGTCGCCTTCCTGGTCGCCCTGGCGTTCGCGCTCGCGGCCTCCGCGAACCTGCCGACGCTGCTGTACTCCTTGTTCTGGAAGCGTTTCAACACGCGTGGCACGTTGTGGAGCATCTACGGCGGCCTCACGTCGTGCGTGCTGCTGATCGTGTTCTCCCCCGCGATCTCGGGCTCGAAGTCGTCGATGTTCCCGGACGTCGACTTCGCGTTCTTCCCGTTGTCGAACCCCGGCATCGTGTCGATCCCGCTGTCGTTCCTGGCCGGGTTCCTCGGCACGGTCCTCGGTGGGGAGAAGGCGGATCCGGCCAAGCAGGCGGAGATGGAGGTGCGCGGCCTGACCGGCATCGGCTCAGGTCTGCGCTAGAAGTTCTTCCACTGCCCTGTTGAACACCTCGGGGCGTTCCAGGTTCGGCATGTGGGCGGCACCGTCGACCACCACCAGCGTCGAACCTGGAACGCGCTCGCTCATGTACTCGGCGTCCTTCACCGGCGTGAACTCGTCCTCGCTGCCGACGATCACCAGCGTGGGCACGGTGATCGTGGCGAGCGTCTCGGTGTGGTCGGGCCGTTCCGCGCGGCCTCGGAGTGCCGCCGCCGCGCCTTGCGGTGGGGCGGCGTGCATCAGGCCCGCGACGAACTCGGCGGCCTCGGGGTTGTGCCGCGCCACCATCTTCCACTTCACCTCGGTGGCGTAGCCGGACATGCCCTCGCGCAGCAACCGGTCGGCCATGGCGTTGCGGTCGAGCCGACCCTCCTCGGTCTCCGCCTGCGCGAACGTGTCGGCGAGGATCACGCCCTTCAGCCGTTCGGGGAACGCTTGGACGCACTGCATGACGATCTGCCCGCCCATCGAGAGGCCGCCGAGCACGAACCTCTCGACGCCGAGGTGGTCGAGCAGTGCGGCGACGTCGGCGGCGAACACGTCCAGCGGCGTGATGCCGGGGACGACGGTGGTCTCGCCGTAGCCACGCAGGTCCGCGGCGATCACCCGCCACCCCTTCGCACTGAAGTGCTCGACCTGCGGACGCCACATCGTGCGGTCGAACGGGTGGCCGTGCACCAGCACCAACACCTCGCCGGTGCCTTCGTCGTCGTAGCCGACGGTGATGCCGTTGACGTTCGCGGTGCTCATGATCCCGACCGTAACCAGGGGTTTCGCTCGGTACAATCAAAACATTGCTCTCGGTGCAATGGGGCTGCTCGTGGAGGACTACCGGCGGATCGCCGACGCCGTGGCCGCGGACATCACGGCCGGGCGGCTGCGGCCTGGCGAACGGCTGCCGCCGCAACGCGCGTTCGCCCGGCGCCGGCGCATCGCCGCGTCGACCGCCGCCCGTGTGTACGGCGAGCTGGCGCGGCGCGGACTGACCGTCGGCGAGGTCGGCCGCGGCACGTTCGTGCGGGCCGGGGCGGCGGAACCCGCACTCGCCGATCCCGGTGGCGCGCCGGTCGACCTGCAGCTCAACTTCCCGGTCCTGCCAACGCAGTCCGCACTCCTGTCGGCGAGCCTCGCCACGATGCTGCGCCCGGACGTGCTGGCCGAGGCGTTGCAGGCGGGTGGCGTGACGGGCACGGCCGCAGCCCGCGCCGCGGTGACGGAGCTGCTGGCACGCGACGGATGGCGCCCGTCGCAGATCCTGTTCACCGGCAACGGGAAGCAGTCGCTGGCGGCGGTCATCGCGGCGCTCGTCCCGGTCGGCGGGCGGCTCGGCGTGGAGGCGCTGACCTATCCGGTGGTCCGCACGATCTGCGGCCGGCTCGGGGTCACCGCGGTCCCGCTGGAGATGGACGAGCACGGCGTGCTGCCGGACGCCCTGCGCGCGGCGGCGGTGCACGCGGTCTACCTCCAGCCCGTCCTGCACAACCCGCTCGGCGTCACGATGCCCGCGCACCGGCGGGCGGAAGTCGTTGCGGCGCTGGACGTGCCGCTGATCGAAGACGCCGTGTACACGTTCCTGGCCGACGAGCCTCCGCTGGCCGCACTGGCCCCGGACCGCACGGTGCTGGTCGACAGCCTGTCCAAGCGAATCGCACCGGGCCTGACGCTCGGGTTCGTCGTACCTCCGCCGGACCTCTTCGACGAGATCGCCACGGCCGTGCGCGGCGGCGGGTGGACGGCACCGCGGTTCGCCGTGGACGTTGCCGCACACCACATCGCGGACGGCACGGCGGCAGCGATCCAACTCGCCAAACGGGCGGACGCGGCGGCACGGCAGGCGATCGCCGCGGACCGGCTGGCGGGGTTCGCCGTGCGCGCAGATCCACGTGCCTACCACTGCTGGTGGGAGCTGCCACCGCCGTGGCGCGCCGACACGTTCGCCGCCGCGGCCGCCCGCGAGGGCATCGCAGTCACCCCGGCGGCGGCGTTCGCGGTCGGCGCGGCACCGAACGCCGTCCGGCTGGCACTGGCGTCCCCGCCACCGGACGTGCTGAGCACAGCCCTGGACGTGCTCGCGGGAATCGCCCGCGGCACGCCGGACTTAAGCCCCTGACGCGGCCGCCTGGATCGCCTTGCTGAACCGCTCCGCCGCCTCGCCGGTCGTGAGCCGGAAGCCGAGCGACGGCTCGGTCAGCTCCAGCTCGAGCAGCAGCGGTGCGCCGTCAGGACCTTCGACGACGTCCACGCGGGCGTAGAGGAAGTCGCTGCGCCGCAACGACAGCAGCTCGGCGGCCACGTCGAGGACCTGGTTCGCGAGGTCGACCTGGCGCGGGGACGGTTCGATGCTGCCCAGCCGCTCCTCGACGTAGAGGCCCGACTCGGCCTCGCCGAGCCCCTGCGCCAGCATCGGTCCCTTGTGGAACGAGTGGGAGTACTCGCCGGCGAAGAACACCAGCGCCGTCTCACCGTTTTCGTCCACACTGGACTGATACGGCTGCACCAAAGCCTTGACCCCGATGGCTTCGAGGTGCGCCCGTGCGGCAGCGTGGTCGGTGAACCGACCGGCACCGCGTGAGCCCGCGCCGACCGCCGGCTTCACCACGAACTCGCCGTCCGGGAAGTCCGGCTCCTGTCCGGGCTCCACCACCGCGGTCGGTACGACGGGGACGCCGCGCGAGGCGAGCTCGGCCATGTACGACTTGTCGATGTTCCAGCGGACCACCGGCAGCGGGTTCGCGAGCGCGGGCACGGTGGCGCACCACGCCAGGAACTCGTCCAGGTGCTCGGTGTAGTCCCAGGTGGCGCGCAGGACGACGAGATCGGCGTCCACCGGGCCGCCCCACGGCTGCCACGTGACGTCGACGCCGTCCCGGACCAGGGCGGCGACCAGCGACTCCTCGTCGCCGTCACCCTCGGGCAGGAGGTCGCACGAGACGAGCACGACCCTCATGACTGCATCTTGGCCATCTTGCGGCGGTGAGCCGGGCCGATCTTGGTGGCCGCGGTGGTCTCGCGGTCCCATTCGGCCTGCTCGACGTTGTCGGCGGCTTCGACGGCCTTGGTGGCGGACTCGACGTCCTTGGTCATCACGTCGCCCATGGCGCCGTCGGCGCCGACCAGCACGATCCGCGCGCCCGCCCGGCCGATCGGCTCCACGACGGCCCTGACCGCCGTGCCCGGCTTGCCGTGGGCCTTCACGAACTCCGCGATGCGCTTCTGAGTGGTTTGATCAGACACCCCCACACTGTAAAACCACCGGGTAACTTCCATCGGGTGACCACCGACACCCTCGCGTCGTTCCTCTCCTGGTACTTCGACCGCCACCCCGCGCACGCGGCCGGAGTCGGCTCGCTTCCGCACTACTCGACCTTCGGGGACTTCTCCGCGGCGGCGTTCGAGCAGCGGGCCAGGGAGAAGGAGGCGTGGCTGGCGGAGCTGGAGACGCTGCCGAGGTCGGTGGACCGCGATCTGGCGGTGTCGGTGCTGCGCGGGGCGTCGGCGATGGAGGCGTGGCCGGGCTGGCGGCGCGACCCGCACGAGTACTCCGGGATGATCTTCTTCGGGCTGCTGGGACCGTTCCTGCACGGGCTGCTGCCCGAGGCCGAGCTCGTCACGTCGACCGTCGCGAAGCTGCGCGAGGTGCCGTCGGTGCTCGCCGCCGCCGAGGCGAACCTCGACCCGTCGCTGGCGTCGTCGCTGGTCGTGCTGCGCACGCTCGGGCAGGTGCGGACGGGCCGGTCGTTCCTGCTGGACCAGCTGCCGCTGCAGGTGTCGTCGCCCGAGCTGCGCGCGACGCTGGCGGAGGCCGCCGGACCCGCCGCCGACGCGTTCGACCGGCACTCGGCGTTCCTCGAGGACCTGGCCGTGCGGGCGGGTGGCGACTGGCGGATGGGCGAGAAGCTCTACTCGACCGTGTTGCAGGACAAGGAGTGCTCGGCTACGGGGCGCCGGAGCTGCACCAGCGCGGCCAGGACGCCTACGCGGCGCTGGAGGCCGAGCTCGTCGAGCTGGCCGGGTCGCCGGACTGGCGCGCGGCGATGACGTCGTTGCAGGACGACCACCCGCCGACCATGGAGGCGATGCGCGCCGAGTACGAGGCGGAGACCTCACGGGCGCGCGCCGCGTTGATCGAGCACTCGCTCGTGACGATGCCGGAGGGCGAGGACTGCCGGGTCGTCGGGTCGCCGCCGTTCCAACGGGCTGTCATGTCGGTCGCGAGCTACCTCGGGCCGCCGCCGCTCACGTCGAAGCGCACCGGCTACTTCTTCGTGCCGTTCACTCCGGACGGCGCGTCCGACGAGCAGGTCACGCACCGCCTGCGCACCAACGCGCGGTCGCAGCTGCCGACGATCTCGGTGCACGAGGCCTACCCCGGCCACCACTGGCACTCGGCGTGGCTGGCCGCGCAGGGCCCGGCGCACCCGCTGCGCAAGGTGTTCCGGACCTCGTACTTCTCCGAGGGCTGGGCGCTGTACTCGGAGAAGCTGCTGCGGTCGGTCGGCTACTACACCACCAAGGGCGCGCTGATGGGTCATGTCGAGGCGCGGCTGTTCCGGGCGGCGCGGATGATCGTCGACACGGCGTTGCACTGCGGTGACATGACCCCCGCCGAGGCCGAGTCGTTCATGGTGGCGCGCACGGCACTCACGCCGGGCACCGCCACCGGTGAGGTGAAGCGGTACTGCGCGTGGCCGACGCAGGCGCCGTCGTACCTGACCGGGGCGCTGGAGATCGACCTGATCCGCGACGAGTACCTGGCGGCGGGCCTGGGGTCGCTCCGCGACTTCCACGACCGGATCGCGGGGTCCGGCGCGCTGCCGCTGGGCCTCGCGCGCCGGGTCGCCCTCGGGGAGGACTAAGCAGTGTGAGCCGGAACGTTGCCAGCTCACACCACTAAGCGACTTTGTAGGCGTTGCCCGCCGCCGTCAGCGCCGTGCCCGTGGAAAGTCCGGTGGGGCTGGTCCTCGTGGACAACGTGAACCACGAATACCGTTCCACAAAGGACAGACCGTCGAGCATCCTCGTCGACGCGGTGATGAACGCGGTCTGCTGTTGCTGGCTCGGGTAGACCGCACGGCCGGAACGCCAGTCGATCAGCGCGTACTCGGTGAGCCAGATCGGCTTCTTGTAACGGTTGTACACGTTGCGCAGGTACGACTCCAGATGTCCGGTGGCAGCAGCGGAGAAGTCCTGGCCGTACCAGTGGATCGGGATGAAGTCCACGCGGAGGTTGCGCGCCTTCGCCCCGGCCATGAAGCGGTCGAGCCAGCCGCCGGCGACGTCACCGCCGAACGCGACGCCCGGGGCGCCGAGCCTCAGGCCGGTGCTCTGCAGGCGCGGCCACAGGTCCAGGGCGCGTTCGACGGTCATGTCGGCCTGCCCGGCCATGTCGGGTTCGTTGAACCCCAGCAGTTGTGTGCCGTTGGCCTTGGCCCTGTTCAGTTCGGCGTCGGTGACGCTGGCCGCGCCCCAGATCATGGGGACGAACTCGGCGTTGCTCTGGATGCCCCGACGGTCCGAGGCCCAGGTGTAGTACCAGCGGGCGTCGAGGGCGGCCATGGCGGCGCCGGCCGGGCCTGGGTCGTCGGCCGCGTTCACGCCTTTCTTGGCCGAGGCGGCGTGGGATGGAAGCGCTCCCACCAGTAGCAGCAATGCGATCAGCAGCAGGGATGTCTTTCGCATGGACCGGTCTTACCAGTGCCGGGTGCCGCCTGTCACCGTGGGAACACCGACGGTAGCCGCACCGACTGGCTCCCACCCGCTGGAACGGGGAACATCGGGGTCGCGCCGCGGGTTGAGCGGGTTGAGTCGATCAAGGAGGACAGATGCCCAAGGCAGTGGTGGTGCGTTCGGCCGGTGGCCCCGAGGTGCTGGAGCACGCGGACGTGCCGCCGCCCGTGCCCGGTGACGGTGAGCTGCTGGTGAAGGTGGGCGCCGCGGGCGTCAACTACATCGACACGTACCAGCGCAGCGGCCAGTACCCGATCCCGCTGCCGACCACGCTGGGGCTCGAGGGCGCGGGCGAGGTCGTCGTGAGCAACTCCGCGGACTTCGCCGTCGGCGACAAGGTCGCGTGGATGGGCGTGCTGGGCAGCTACGCGTCCGAGGTCGTGGTGCCGGCCGCGTCGGCGGTGCGGGTGCCGGAGGGGCTGGACGTCGAACTGGCCGCGGCCGCGCTGCTGCAGGGCATCACCGCGCACTACCTGGTCCACTCGACGTACGTCGTGAAGGAAGGCGACCGGGTGCTGGTGCACGCGGCGGCCGGTGGCGTCGGGCTGCTGCTGACGCAGTGGGCGAAGTCGAAGGGCGCCACCGTCGTCGCGACGGTGTCGACCGACGAGAAGGAGGCGCTGGCCCGCGAGGCCGGAGCCGACCAGGTGCTGCGGTACGGCGACTTCGCGTCGCAGATCGAGAAGGTCGACGTCGTCTACGACGGGGTCGGCAAGGACACGTTCGACCAGTCGCTCGCGTCGCTGAAGCCGCGCGGGACGCTGGCGCTGTTCGGTGCCTCGTCCGGGCCGGTGCCGCCGGTGGACCCGCAGCGGCTCAACGCGGGCGGGTCGCTCTACCTGACGCGCCCGTCGACCGGGCACTACCTGCTCGACCGCGCGGAACTGGAGTGGCGGGCGGGCGAGCTGTTCTCGGCGATCGCGTCCGGGGAGCTGAACGTGCGCATCGGCGGGCGGTACAAGCTGGAGGAGGCGGCACAGGCGCACACGGACCTGCAGTCGCGTCGCACGACCGGCAAGCTGCTGCTCCTGCCCTGACGGGCGGAACGCGACGGCCCCCGAACCGGTACCGGTTCGGGGGCCGTTTCGCGTGCACGGGTCAGGCGGCGGGGGTGACCTTCACACCGTCGATCACGAACACGAGGGTCTCGTTCGGCTTGATGCCCTGACCGCCCTGGCCGTAGCCCTTGGCGGGCGGCACGATCAGCAGGCGGCGGCCCTTCTCCTTGAGGCCGACGATGCCCTCGTTCCAGCCGTCGATGACCGGCGCCTGGCCGACGTTCTCGACGTCGAACGGGGTGCCGCGCTGGAAGGAGCTGTCGAGCACCTTCTTGTCGGAGAACGTCGTGAGCTGGTAGTTGACCGTGGCCGTCGTGCCCGTCTTCACCTCGGCGCCGGTGCCGGGCACCAGGTCCTTGATGATGAGCTCGTCGGTGGGCTTGCAGCTCGGGATCTCGACCTTGGGCGCCGCGCCGAAGTCGCCGGTGACCTTGAAGTCGTCGGCCTTGCAGGGGTTCGTGGGCGCGGCGGCGGGGGTCGTACCGCCGGCCGAGGGCTGGGCCGAACCGGCGCACCCGGTGAGGCCGGTGGCCGCCGCGAGCGCCACGGAAGCGATGAGCAGGACGTTACGCATGGTGGGTGAGCGTATTCGGGCGGGTGTGAGCGGCGTGTAGCAACCCGCGCGGCCCTCCGGCCCATGCCACTCGGCATGGGTGCATGTGGGTGGGGTGGTCACCCTCATCCGACACGTTCGGGGGCGGCGGCGACGGGGCGTCACCGAAGTGCACGAGTGCGGGCCGACAACTGGGCCCAAGGGCGGTTATTCCGGTCGTGAATGTCGCACGAATAGCAGCTTCCTTATCTTTTGACCGACGCGTACAGTAACTCCGCGCACATGATCGGACACCGACCGCATTCGTCCGTTCGGGTAGCGACCAATCTGGTGATCCAGGAGGTGGGACACGTGTCCGCGGAGGCCGGAGGCATCCGCAGCAACCTGATCCAGGAGTTGTTCTGGACTCGGACCGGGTTGCTCCTCCTCATACTCGTCGTGACGTCGGGTGCGTCGCTGGCCATTTCCAGTCAAATGGATTCCGGGACAGCGAGAAACCTGCTGACGGCAGTGGGTACGGGCACGCTCATTTCGGCCGTGGTGAGCTTCACGCAAACGTTGATCACGTCGAAAGCGGCACAGAAGGCACTGCTCGCCCCGGTCATCGAGGAGAGCCGCAAGGCTCTCAAAGAGCTCACCGAGGAGTACCGCGCACTCGACCGCGAGTTCTTCCCCAGTCACGTGTTCGAACCGACGGCCAAGCCCGACCCGGTGTTCAACCAGCTCATGATGCAGGACCTGGAACGGACGCGGCTGTACTGCTTCCGCGGGTTCGCGGGCCGGTACGCGGCGGGAAGGGTGCTGCTCAGCCAGTCGGAGTGCGAGGTCAGGGCCGTGCTGGCCGATCCGCGCGACGACAACGCGATCAGCGGCCGGGCGCGGTACCTGTTGCGCAACGAGGGCGCGGACGGCGACTACGACGAGATCCGGGAACGGCTCAAGGAGCAGATCGGCATCGGGCTCGTCGGGCTCTACGCGGCCCGCAGCCGATGCACGAGAATCGACGTGACGATCGTTTCCGATCCGCCACTCGACCGGCTCGAGCTGTTCGACGACTCGGCGTGGCTCACGCTCTACAGCAACACCGCGGGAGTGCTCAGGCCGTATCCGCGCACGCTCAGGTTCACCGAGAGTTCGTTCCTTTACGCGATGGAACGCGCGGAGTTCCTGCGCATCAGCAATTCCAAGGCCGGTTACCACTTCGCCATCACGCCGGCGACCACTCGGAACGACTTCCTGGCGTTGTTCGAGAAGATCACCGGCGAACCGCTCACCACTGGCGGTTTCACGGAACTCGAAGGCAAGTTCCACGCATTCCGTCGCGAATTCTCCACGTCTGCTCAGTTGAGGAGCTGATCGATCTTGCTAGCCGAGTTCACCGGGTTGTCCGCGCTCGAGGAGCTCGCCGCCCGGGTGCAGCGCGCCGAATTCCCCGTCGTCGACCACTGGACCGACGTCGGCACGTGGTTCACCGACTGGGCGGCCCGGCCCGAGCTGCGCAAGGAGCTGCGCGCGCACATCGACGGCCTCACTCCCCAGGAGGCGACCTGGGTGATCGCGCACTCCCGCGAGACGACGACGCACTTCGCCTGGTGCCTGCGCGACGTCGCGGACGAACCGTTCACGTTCTGGCTGCACGAGTACAAACCGCTGGCCGACTGGCGGACCGGCTACGCCGACTCGGTGCACAACCACCGCTACCACTTCTGCACAACCATCCTGAGTGGCGCCTACCTGCACGAACGTTTCGACGCCCGGCTCGGCGCCGGCGGCCGCACCATCGTGGGCACGGAGCTCACGAACCGCACCCAGTGCACCGAGGGCGCCACCGGCACGTTGCTCGCGCACGAGTTCCACCGCATCCCGCGAGCAGCGGACGGAACGATGACGTTCCTGGTCAAGTCACGTGCCGTGAACCCGTGGAGCCTCAGCTACGACCCGGACACCGGTGTCAGCCATCGGCACGTGCCCGTCGAGGACCGGCTGGAGGATCTGACGAACCACCTGTGAAGCGCCCTGAGCCGGCCGCCACGCGCCTACCATCAGCCCACCTGGTCGGGAGGGCTGATGATGCGTACGCGCACAAGGATTCCGAGATCTGTCATAGCGGACGTGGAACAGCGCGTGAGGCGGCTGTGCGAGGACCTGGCCGCCAAGCTGCAGTTCCACGGTTGGCACCACGTGAGCTTCGTCCGCGACAAGTCCGTGCACTTCGCCGAACGCAACGGCGCCGCACGGGACGTGGTGGAGGTCGCGGCACTGGTGCACGACCTGAACTACATGGTCCGCCGCAACTCGCTGCCCACCGATGGCGCGGCGCTGCGGCGCAAGGTCCTCTTCGTCGCCGGTGTGTCGATGGGCGACATCGACTGGATCGAGCGGATCGTCATCGAGGCCGAGATGCGCACCCGCTCCCGGGACATCTCGCTGGAGGCGCAGGCCCTGTCCGACGCGGACACCCTGTTCAAGGCGCTGCCGGTCACGCCGGTCGTGCTGGCGCACAGGTACCTCCAGGAGAACGGCATCACCCTGCGCGAGCTCGCGTACAAGATCGTGGGCGAGCAGGTGGGCAAAGCCGACGAGGGCTACTACTTCTACGACGCGGAGGCCGCCGCGACCTACACCAAGTGGGCCGAGACGAACCTCCGGCTGTGGCAGTGCATCGTTGAGTCCCTCGACGACCCGTGCGTCGAGGACCTGCTGACCAAGGTGGCGTCCTGAGCACGTTCTTCATCACGAGCGGGGAGTCGGTCGCAGCCGGCGACTACGACCCGCGGGCTGCCGTCGTCGTGTGGCACGAGGTGTTCAACGAGGTGTGGACACCTCTGCCCGACGACAACGTTGTCGAGCTCCCCGAAGCCCTCGTGGCGCAGCTCGTCAAAGCCGATCCGGCACGCATGCACGACGTCGCGCTCTCGTGGGCACCTCTCGTGGACATGGACTTCCACGAGGCGTTCGCACACCTCGTGGAGCTGTCGACTCTTGCGCGCACGGCCGTGAGCCGCGCCGAGACCGTCTACCTGAAGGTCAGCGAGCGGGCGTGAGGCCCACCGTCTGCTGCAGGGGCATCGTCACGCCGACGGCGGTGAACGCGAGTTCGCGAGAAGCCCGACGCACGGTGAGCACGACGAGATGGGTGTGCACGGTCGAGGCGTGGCGCAGGTCGAGGTAGGCCTCGACAGCGGCGTCGGCGATCTGCGCGTCCTCCACGCGATCACCGAAGCGGCGAACCAGTTCTTCGATCGCCTGCCGCAGCTGGGCCTCCGAGTTCAGCATGCCCTGGTAAACGATCAGCCGAGGCCCGCGGTTCAGCGCATCCGCAGATCAGCACTTCCGTGCAACGAGTACGCGAGCCCCATCACGTTGCCGCGGCTGAGCATCTCCCACCGAACCTGCCGCAACGCCTCACCGGCGCCCACCCCGGCGGCCAGCCGTGCGAGCAGCATGCCCGTGACCCAGCCGGCCATGTCCTGCGGCACAGCCTCCTCAGGACAGACGACCGCCGACGCGCCGTGCTCGACGAACGACCGCACGAGCCCGACCATCGGTGTCGTCCCCACGACCAACGGCTTGCGCACGGGCCAATGCGGCTGCGGCCACACACCCTCGCGGTTCCACCGTGCGATCTCCTCTGCTTCGAGGAACCCCTCGCGGAAGTGCAGGTGCACGACGTCCATGGTCTCGTCCGCCAGCGCCCGTCCCAGCTCGGCGGGGCTGAGGTACGCCGACGTCACGGACTCCGGCGGCACCTGCGACATCAGCTCCGTCACGTGCCGCTCGGTCAGCCCGCGGTCCATCCCGGGATCGACCGCCATCGCCACCTCGAACGGCCACGCGCGTGGCAGGACCCGCGACACCAGCGGACCGACGGGGTGCTCCAGCACGCTCGACAGCCCCCAGAACCCGAAGGGGCACAACACGTTCCCGCTGTGGTCGTGCACCGGGCAGTGCGGCGGCACCTCTCCCCCGGCACCGAAGGGCCCGAACCGCCCGACCGACGCGCACAGCCGGTGCGGCCCGTCGGTGAACGGCAGGTCGTAGATCATCGGCCACCGCACCGGACCCGCCGCGACGGACGCCACCACCACCCCGGCGGGGCGTCCCGTCACGCGCGCGGCGTGCCGGAGCGCGGCAGCCGGGCCAGAACCGGACACCTGCGGGCCGAGACCGGCCGGGCCGGGGTCGCCACTCGCCGCGTGCCGGCCACCGGCCGGTTCACCCCCGCCGAACAACCGCGCGTACGCCGCCGCCCCCTGCCGCGCCAGGAACGCGAGATCCGTGCAGTAAGCCGGGAAGTCCTTGCCGTACCAGGGATCGAGCCCGGACATCGCCGGCAGCGACAGCGGCGGGCCGGCCAGGCTCACCCACGACGGCACGTCCCCCGCGGCGACCAGCGCCCGCTCACCGAACTCCAGCACCGACACCGCCCGCGCGGGCGGCAGGTCCGCGAACGTCCGCGACAGCTTCAGCCGCGGCAGAGCGCGAGGCTCCCCCGCACCGACCGGCAGCACGACCTGCTGCACGTGCACCGGCACCACCCCGTGGTAGACGACCAGCTCACCGGTCCACGGCACGGCGGCGTACGGCGTGGTGACCTCGAAGTTCACCCACGGGCTCGGTCCCTCGGCGGGCAGCATGAACGTCTCGGCCACCACCGGCCGCCCCGACATGCTCAGCACCGCCCGCAGCCTCAGGTCCTCCGCCAGCACGGGGCCGTCCCCGACCCGGACCCACACCTCGTAGCCGGCTCCGGGCCGCAACGCCCCGGCGATGCCCTGCGTGGCACCCGGCAGCGCGACCACGACCGACACGGGCCGGTCCGCGACGACCGGCGGCGCGGGCAGCGAGGTGTAGGTCATCCGGCCCCGCCGTTCCAGCTCGCGGAACTGCCAGAGGGCGTCCTCGACCCGTGTCTCGCCGGGGCCGGTCGGCGCGGCGAGCACCACGTGCGGCGCGCTCCACCCGATCACGACCGACGCGGTGTCCACACCGGACACCCACGCGTGCACGGCGGTGAAGAGGACGACCGGCCGGCCCAGTCCGCGCAGCGACGCGACCACCGGGGCCGAGTCCCACGAGCGCGTGTCGTGCAGCGCCACCACGTCGCCGGGCACGTCCGCGAGCGAGGGCAGCGCGGCGGCCGACGGGAAGTGACGCAGGTCGAGCACGGCGAACCGGAGCACGCGCACCTGCGTCGGGACGGCGGCAGCCGCGGCGGTGCCGACGGCCAGCCCCTGGCTGACCTGCGCCCACCCGCCCGGATCGGTGATCACGACGAGCGAACGAGCGGGCGTCAGGGCCGCGACGAAGTCCAGTGGTGAACCTTCACCACCGGTGACGGTGAACTCAACGGGCGCCACAGCCGTACGACTGGAAGTGCAGCTAGAACGGCCAGCCAAGCACCGGCAACCCGACCACGGCGTCCACGGCGAGACCGCAGAACACCAGCATCAGGTAGAGGTTCGACATGTGGAAGAACTTCATGGTGTTCGTGGATCCGCCGCGCCGGACGACGTTGTGCAACTTGTGCGCGAAGATGGCGAACCACAGGCCCGAAGCGGCCGCCACCGCCACGTAGAGCCAGGAGGTGACGGGGGCGAGGGCGAGCGTGCAGACGACGGTGATCCAGCTGTAGATCACGATCTGCCGCGTCACCTGCGCAGCTGTGGCCACCACGGGCAGCATCGGCACGCCTGCTCGGGCGTAGTCCTCCTTGAACTTCATCGCGAGGGCCCAGGTGTGGGGCGGCGTCCAGAAGAAGATGACGCCGAACATGACCAGGGCGGGCCACTCGACGGTGCCCGTCACCGCGCTCCAGCCGATGATCACCGGCATGCAGCCCGCCATGCCGCCCCAGATGATGTTCTGGGAGGTGCGGCGCTTGAGGACCAGCGTGTAGACGAAGATGTAGAAGAGGATCGTCGCCACCGCGAACACGGCCGACATCAGGTTGATGAAGATCAGGAAGAAGGCGAACGAGACGATTCCGAGCACGACGCCGAAGATCAGGGCGTTGCGCGGCGGAATGGCGTTGTGCGCGAGCGGGCGGGCCGCCGTCCGCTTCATGACCGAGTCGATGTCGGCGTCGATGAAGCAGTTGAGGGCGTTTGCCGACCCCGCCGCGAGGGTACCGCCCGTGAGAGTGCAAGCGATCAGCCACAACGGCGGCAGGCCGTGCTGGGCGAGGAGCATCGCGGGGATCGTGGTGATCAGCAGGAGCTCGATGACCCGCGGCTTGGTGAGTGCCACATAGGCGCCAACTACCTGGCGAGGCGTCCGGTTGGGAGCCTCGAGGACGGCACTCATCGCGTGAACGCTCCTCGTGTTGCAAGTGGTGGGAAATCCAGCGACTGATGGTAACTGCGGGAAGAATTCACAGCCCGTTCGGGTGCTGGTGTGCCCCGCCACACATGTGCCTGGGACCTTTCAGAGCACCTTCTGAAACTTCCAGGACTAGGCTGGCCGGAGGACGTGGGAGAGACGCGGGTCAGGCTCTTCGGGATCGATTCCGAAGAGTCGTCGGACCCGCCCTAGCGACAAAGTTTGGAGCTGTAAGTCCGTGACCGTCACCGACGACATCGCCCGGCTCACCAAGGCCGATCTGCCTGACGACTGGACCGACCTCGACAAGCGCGCCGTGGACACCGCGCGCGTGCTCGCGGCGGACGCCGTGCAGAACGTCGGCAACGGCCATCCCGGCACGGCGATGAGTCTCGCACCGCTCGCGTACACGTTGTTCCAGCGCATCATGCGGCACGACCCCGCGGACGCGGACTGGATCGGCCGCGACCGGTTCGTGCTCTCCGCGGGGCACTCCAGCCTGACGCTGTACGTCCAGCTGTTCCTGTCGGGCTACGGCCTGGAGCTCGACGACCTCAAGCACCTGCGCAAGTGGGGCTCGAAGACGCCGGGTCACCCGGAGCACGGCCACACCAGGGGCGTCGAGATCACCACCGGCCCGCTGGGTTCCGGTCTCGCCTCCGCGGTCGGCATGGCGATGGCCGCCCGCCGCGAGCGCGGCCTGTTCGACCCCGGTGCCGCGCCGGGCCAGAGCCCGTTCGACCACCACGTCTACGTGATCGCCTCCGACGGTGACATCGAGGAGGGCGTCACCTCCGAGGCCTCGTCGCTCGCGGGCACGCAGCAGCTGGGCAACCTGGTCGTCTTCTACGACGACAACAAGATCTCCATCGAGGACGACACGACGATCGCGCTGTCCGAGGACACCGCGGCGCGCTACGAGGCCTACGGCTGGCACGTCCAGGTCGTCGAGTCCGGCGAGAACGTCAAGGGCATCCTCGAGGCCGTCGAGAAGGCCAAGGCCGTCACCGACAAGCCGTCGTTCATCCTGCTGCGCACGATCATCGGCTTCCCGGCGCCGAACAAGCAGAACACCGGTGCCGCGCACGGTGCCGCGCTGGGCGTCGACGAGGTCAAGGCCACCAAGGAGATCCTCGGCTTCGACCCCGAGCAGCAGTTCGAGGTCGCCGACGAGGTCCTGACCCACGCCCGCGAGGTCGTCAAGCGCGGCGAGCACGCCAAGGCCGAGTGGCAGAAGTCCTTCGACGCGTGGGCCTCGGCCAACGCGGGGAACAAGGCGCTGCTGGACCGCCTCGTCGCCCGTGAGCTGCCCGAGGGCTGGGACGCCGACCTCCCCGTGTACGAGGCAGGCGGCAAGGAGGTCCCGACCCGCAAGGCCTCCGGTGAGGTCATCAACGCGCTGGCGAAGCACCTGCCCGAGCTGTGGGGCGGTTCCGCCGACCTGGCCGAGTCGAACCTGACCACGATCAAGGGCGCGAAGTCCTTCGGTCCCGCGGAGATCTCCACGAGCATGTGGAGCGCCGACCCGTACGGCCGCGTGCTGCACTTCGGTGTCCGCGAGAACGCCATGGGCATGATCCTCAACGGCATCGCGCTGCACGGCCCGACCCGCCCGTTCGGCGGCACGTTCCTCGTGTTCTCCGACTACATGCGTCCCGCGGTGCGCCTGGCCGCGATCATGAAGGCCGCCGTCACGTACGTGTGGACGCACGACTCCATCGGCCTGGGCGAGGACGGCCCGACGCACCAGCCGATCGAGCACCTCGCCGCCCTGCGCGCGATCCCGGACTTCGCCGTCGTCCGTCCCGGCGACGCGAACGAGACGGCGTACGCGTGGAAGGCCGTCATCGAGCAGACCGGCCCGGTGGGCCTCGCGCTCTCCCGCCAGAACCTGCCGATCCTGGAGGGCACCTCCGCCGAGGGCGTCAAGCGCGGTGGTTACGTGCTCTTCGGTGACGACAACCCCGAGGTTGTGATCATCGGCACGGGCTCGGAGCTGCAGATGGCTGCCGAGGCCGGAAAGGTTCTGCAGGGCGAGGGCGTTGCAGTGCGTGTGGTGTCCATGCCGTCGCTCGACTGGTTCGAGGCTCAGGACGCGGAGTACCGCGAGTCGGTCATCCCGTCCGCGGTGAAGGCCCGTGTCGCGGTCGAGGCCGGCATCGCGCAGCCGTGGTACCGCCACGTCGGCGACAACGGCGAGATCGTGTCGATCGAGCACTTCGGTGCCTCGGCCGACTACCAGGTCCTGTTCAAGGAGTTCGGTTTCACGACCGAGAACGTCGCCGCCGCAGCGCGTCGTTCCCTTGACCGAGTGAGGGGTAACAAGTGAGCAAGCCGAATCTCGGCGCCCTGTCCGGCGCCGGAGTTTCCATCTGGCTCGACGACCTGTCCCGGGAGCGGCTCACGAGCGGCAACCTCGACGAGCTGATCCGCGACTGGAACGTCGTCGGTGTCACGACGAACCCGACGATCTTCGCGAGCGCCCTGTCGAAGGGCGAGTCCTACGACGAGCAGGTGCGTGAGCTGTCGTCGCGCGGTGCCGACGTCGAGGCGACCATCCGCGAGGTCACGACGACCGACGTGCGCAACGCGTGCGACAAGTTCCGCGACATCTACAACTCGACCGGTGGTGTGGACGGCCGCGTCTCCATCGAGGTCGACCCGCGCATGGCGTTCGACTCGGACAAGACCGTCGCCGAGGCGCAGGACCTGTGGAAGACAGTCGACAGGCCGAACCTGCTGGTGAAGATCCCGGCGACCGAGGCGGGCATCCCCGCGATCACCAAGGTGATCGCCGAGGGCATCTCCGTCAACGTCACGCTGATCTTCTCGGTGGAGCGGTACGAGAAGGTCATGGAGGCCTACGTCGCGGGCCTCGAGCAGGCGAAGGCGAACGGCCACGACCTGCGCTCGATCCACTCGGTCGCCTCCTTCTTCGTGTCGCGTGTGGACACCGAGATCGACAAGCGCCTCGACAAGATCGGCACCGACGAGGCGACCGCGCTCAAGGGCAAGGCCGCTCTCGCCAACGCGTGGATCGCCTACGGAGCGTTCGAGAAGACGTTCCAGGGCGAGCGCTGGGAGGCTCTCGAGGCGGACGGCGCGCACGCGCAGCGTCCGCTGTGGGCGTCGACCGGTGTGAAGGACCCGAGCTACTCCCCCACCCTCTACGTCGACCAGCTCGTCGTGAACGACGTCGTGAACACGATGCCGGAGAAGACGCTGCGGGCCGTCGCCGACGGCGGCGAGATCACCGGAGACACGGTCACCGGTCGCGCCGCTGAGGGCCAGGAAGTGTTCGACCGGCTCGCCGCCGTGGGAATCGACCTCCAGGACGTGTTCGTCGCGCTGGAGACCGAGGGCGTCGAGAAGTTCGAGAAGTCCTGGGAAGAGTTGCTCGAGACGGTGAAGAACCAACTGGCTCAACTGAAGGGCTGATCACCAAGTGACCTCCGTCGAAATCGTGAGGTCACCGAACGCCGACCAGGTCAGCACGATCGCTGCTGACCTGGTCGCGGATTCGGTGCCGAGCAAGCTGACCGCGCAGGACCCGACCCTGTGGGGTCCGGAAGCCGAGTCCGAGGCGGGCATCCGCCTCTCGTGGACGACGTTGCACGAGACGTCGCGAGCCCTGCTCCCCGATCTCGTGGCCCTGCGCGAGGAACTGCACGCCGAGGGCGTCGACCGCGTCGTGCTCGCCGGGATGGGCGGCTCGTCGCTGGCCCCCGAGGTGATCACGCGGACCGCGGGCGTGCCGCTGGTCGTGCTGGACACCACCGATCCCGCCCAGGTCGCCGACGCTCTCGCCGGTGACCTCGAGCGCACGGTGATCGTGGTGTCGTCCAAGTCCGGCGGGACTGTCGAGACCGACAGCCACCGGCGCATCTTCGAGAAGGCCTTCACCGACGCGGGCATCGACGCCGCGTCGCGCATCGTGGTCGTCACCGACCCCGGCTCGCCGCTGCAGAAGGCGTCCGAGGAGGCGGGGTACCGCAAGGTGTTCCTCGCCGACCCGAACGTCGGTGGCCGGTACTCGGCGCTGACGGCGTTCGGCCTGGTGCCGTCCTACCTGGCGGGTGCGAACGTCGAGGAACTGCTCGACGACGCGGCCGAGGTCGCGAAGCTCGTGTCGGAGGACTCCGCCGAGAACCCCGCGGTCGTTCTCGCCGCGATCTTCGGTGCCGCGCACGCGCACGGTGCCGAGAAGGTCGTCTTCGCCGACACCGGCTCCGGCATCAAGGGCTTCGGCGACTGGGCCGAGCAGCTCATCGCCGAGTCGACCGGCAAGAACGGCACCGGCCTGCTGCCGGTCGTCGTCGAGGGTCCGGGTGCCGAGGGCTTCGTGAACGCACGTTCGGACGCCACGACCGTCGCCATCGGACCGGCCACCGGTTCGGCGAGCGTCGCGGTCGAGGGCAAGCTCGGCGCGCAGTTCCTGCTGTGGGAGTACGCGACCGCGCTCGTCGGCCGGGTGCTCGGCATCAACCCGTTCGACCAGCCCGACGTCGAGGCCGCGAAGAAGGCCTCCCGCGCGCTGCTCGACGCGCCGGCCGTCGCCGCGACGATTCCGTCCTTCGTGGACGGTCCGGTGCAGGGCCACGGCACGGACTGGGCGCCGCGCAAGGTCAACACCGTCGCGGAAGCGCTGGCGGCGATCGTTGAAGTGGCGCCCGAGCACGGCTACATCTCCGTTCAGGCGTACTTGGACAGGATCGACGACGCGTCGTTCGAGCTGCTCCGTGCGGAGATCGCGAAGAGGACGCACCTGCAGACCACGTTCGGCTGGGGTCCGCGCTTCCTGCACTCGACCGGCCAGTACCACAAGGGCGGTCACCAGAACGGCGTGTTCATCCAGATCACCGGCGAGTCCGGTGACGACCTGGAGGTGCCCGGCCGTCCCTACACGCTGGCGCAGCTGCAGCTCGCGCAGGCGCTCGGTGACGGTCAGGTCCTGGCCGAACACGGTCGCCCGGTGCTGCGCCTGCACCTCGAGGACCGCATCGCCGGACTGGCCCAGCTCGTCGAGGCAGTCCAGGAGGACGGCTCGTGACCACATCCGCCAAGTGGCACAACCCGCTGCGGGACGCGCGCGACAAGCGCATGCCCCGCATCGCGGGTCCGAGCGCGCTGGTCATCTTCGGTGTCACCGGTGACCTGTCGCGCAAGAAGCTCATGCCGGCGATCTACGACCTCGCGAACCGGGGTCTGCTGCCGCCGGGCTTCGGTCTCGTCGGGTTCGCCCGCCGCGACTGGGCCGACCAGGACTTCATGAAGGTCGTCCACGACGCCGTCAAGGAGCACGCGCGCACGCCGTTCAACGAGGCCGTGTGGGCTCAGCTCGCCGAAGGCATCCGGTTCGTGCAGGGCACGTTCGACGACGACGCGTCGTTCGACAACCTCGCGTCGTGTCTCGCTGCTCTGGACGCCGAGCGCGGCACGGGCGGCAATCACGCGTTCTACCTGTCGATTCCGCCGGGCGCGTTCCCGACGGTGGTCAACCAGCTCAAGCGCGCGGGTCTCGCCCAGACGGCACCCGACCAGTGGCGCCGTGTCGTCATCGAGAAGCCGTTCGGCCACGACCTGAAGTCGGCCAAGGAGCTCAACCGCACGGTCAACGAGGTCTTCCCCGAGGAGTCGGTGTTCCGCATCGACCACTACCTCGGCAAGGAGACCGTGCAGAACATCCTGGCGCTGCGGTTCGCGAACCAGCTGTACGAACCCATCTGGAACTCGAACTACGTCGACCACGTGCAGATCACCATGGCCGAGGACATCGGTCTCGGTGGCCGCGCCGGGTACTACGACGGCATCGGCGCGACGCGCGACGTCATCCAGAACCACCTGCTGCAGCTGCTCGCGCTGATCGCGATGGAGGAGCCCGTCTCCTTCAAGCCGTCGGACCTGCGGGCGGAGAAGGTGAAGATCCTCTCGGCGACGCGTCCCGCGGAGCCGTTCGAGGAGACGACCGCGCGCGGCCAGTACACCGGTGGCTGGCAGGGCGGTCAGAAGGTCCCGGGCCTGCTGGAGGAGGGCGGTTTCTCGCCCGAGTCGAAGACCGAGACGTTCGGCGCGATCACCTGCGAGGTCAACACCCGCCGCTGGGCCGGGGTGCCGTTCTACCTGCGCACCGGCAAGCGCCTGGGCCGCCGTGTCACCGAGGTGGCCGTCGTGTTCAAGCGGGCGCCGCACCTGCCGTTCGACGACACCGCGACCGAGGAGCTCGGTCAGAACGCCCTGGTGGTCCGGGTTCAGCCGGACGAGGGCGTGACGATCCGGTTCGGGTCGAAGGTGCCGGGCAACACGATGGAGGTCCGCGACGTCACGATGGACTTCGGTTACGGCCACTCGTTCACCGAGTCGTCGCCGGAGGCCTACGAGCGGCTGCTGCTCGACGTGCTGCTCGGTGAGCCGTCGCTGTTCCCGAAGAACGACGAGGTCGAGCTCTCCTGGGAGATCCTCGACCCGGTGCTGGAGTTCTGGGCGCGCAAGGACGAGCCGGCTCTGGAGAAGTACAAGGCTGGGACCTGGGGTCCGCCCTCGGCGGACGCGATGACCGCCAGGACCGGAAGGCACTGGAGGCGTCCGTGATCATCGACCTGCCCTCGACCACCACCTCCCAGATCAACTCGCGGCTGGTCCGGCTGCGGGACGAAGGCGGTGCGACGACCCTGGGTCGCGTGCTGACCCTCGTCATCGTGACCGAGGACGGCCAGCGCACCGATGCCGCGATCGACGCGGCGAACGACGCTTCGCGCGAACACCCGTGTCGCGTGATCGTCGTGGCCCGCGGTGCTCGTCAGGCGGCTCCCCGCCTGGACGCGCAGATCCGCGTCGGTGGCGACGCGGGTGCCTCCGAGGTCGTTGTTCTTCGTCTGTACGGAGAACTGGCCAAGGAGGGCGCCTCGTGCGTCATGCCGCTGCTGCTGCCGGACACCCCGGTCGTGGCGTGGTGGCCGTTCGACGCGCCCGTGTCGCCTTCGAAGGACCCGATCGGTCAGCTCGCGCAGCGTCGCATCACCGACGCCGCGGCCGAGAAGAACCCGATCAAGGCCCTGGAGTCCCGGCGGGCGCACTACGCGCCGGGTGACACGGACCTGGCGTGGACGCGGCTGACGCTGTGGCGCGCCATGCTCGCGTCCTCTTTGGACCTCCCACCGTACGAGAAGGTCGTGGACGCCGAGGTGACCGGTGAGGCCGACTCGCCGTCCACGGACCTGCTCGCCGCGTGGCTGACGGACCGGCTGAAGGTGCCCGCCAAGCGCTTCAAGGCGACGTCGGGTGAAGGCATCGTGGAGGTCCGGCTCGGCCGTCCCTCCGGCGCCGTCGACCTGCTGCGGCCGGACGGCAAGGTCGGCACGCTGACCCAGCCCGGCCAGCCGTCGCGGCGGGTCGCGCTGCAGCGTCGTTCGGTGCGCGACTGCCTCGCCGAGGAACTCCGCAGGCTCGACCCGGACGAGGTCTACGCGGCGGCGCTCAAGTCGCTCGCGAAGGTCGTGAAGGGCCGCGCGCACACGGCGAAGGACGAGGCACCCGCCGCCGCGGAGGCGACCAACGGTTCCGCTCCCAAGAAGTCGAAGGCGAAGGCTGGTTCGTGAGCAACCCGCAAGTGGTGGTCCACCGCGACGGCGACCTCCTGGCCGCCGCCGCGGCGGCCCGCCTGGTGACCCGCATCGTCGACGCCCAGGCAGCGCGCGGCTCCGCGTCCGTCGTGCTGACGGGCGGCCGCACCGGTACCGCGGTGCTGGAACACCTGAACCGCAACGCCGCGCGGGACGCGGTGGACTGGTCGCGGGTGGACCTGTTCTGGGGCGACGAGCGGTTCCTGCCCTCGGGGCACGCCGAGCGCAACGAGACCCAGGCACGGGCCGCGCTGCTGGACCACGTTTCGGTGGACCCGTCGCGGGTGCACGTGATGGAGCCTTCGGACGGCAAGTTCGGCGACGACCCGGAGGCCGCGGCGGCGGAGTACGCGTCACTGCTGGCTTCTCTCGCGCGGCCGGAGGACCACGGCGACGTGCCCTCGTTCGACGTCTGCATGCTGGGCGTCGGCGAGGAGGGGCACGTGGCCTCGGTGTTCCCCGACTCCCCTGCGGTGCACGAGAAGGAGCGTTCGGTCGTGGCCGTGCGCAACTGCCCGAAGCCGCCGCCGACGCGCGTGTCGCTGACGCTGGCGTCGGTGCGGTCCGCGCAGGAGGTCTGGCTGATGACGACCGGCGAGGCCAAGGCCGCCGCCGTGGCGATGGCACTGGACGGTGCCGGCGAGGTGCAACTGCCCGCCGCCGGCGCTCGTGGCCGCCGCCGCACGTTGTGGTTGCTGGACTCGGCGGCCGCTTCGGCGGTCCCGGCGTTGTTCAAGCCACCACTGGCTTGAGCTCTCCGGCCCCCAGGCTTCGGCCTGGGGGCCTTTTCGTTGCGCAGCCTGCTGATCCCGCTGCGCGCACGAGCTTCACCAGGTGGCGGAGCTGACCAGTTCCTCCATCACCCGCAGCGGCAACGACGGGTTCGCCGCCGCGGCACCCGCCGTGAACTCGATTCCCAGCAACTCCAGGATCGTCCCCACCGGCAGGTGCGGATGAGCAGCCGCGAGGTGCCGAGCACGGGCATCTTCCAAGCACAACACCAAAGTCTCACCCCGAACGGCAGCGTGCCCGGCGACCGCCCGGCACACCTCGCCCTCCGAACCGGCCCGCAAAGCCATGTGGTGCAACAACTCCGGCGGGCACAACGGGCTCCGCGCCACCGCGGCGAACACCGGCACCCCGTGCCGCGACACCAGCTCCCACAGCTGGGCAGCGGTCGCCCGCGGAGCGGCCGCGGCAGCCACACCGTGATCAGCGTCGGTCACGAGACGCGCGAACAGCTCCGCGGGCAGATCGGCGCGCAAGGCCACCATCAACCGCACCTGCGCCACCGGCGACGCGGCCAGTTCCCGGAGTTCCACCGCGGAGGCGGAAGCGATGCGGGGCACCGGGTCGGGGCCGATGCGCGCGGCCGGGGCCAGGTCGGTCAGGAGGTCCAGCGGGATCGACGGGTTGCGCAGGACCGCGGGACGCAACGCGCGGGTGCCGGAGAGCTGGCGCAGGACCGGGACCGGGACGGCCGGGTTCGCGGCCAGCTGCGACAGGATGCCCGGTTCGAGTTCCGAGGCGAGCTGTTCGTAGACGCTCGAAGGCAGGTCGGTGCGTCCGGCCAGGAAGTAGCGGGAGGCGTGGTGCGGCAGCAGGTCTGCTGCGACCGCAGCAGGAGTCGCGGGGTTGTCGGCCAGTTCGCGGGCCAGCTCCCCCTGGTCGAGCGACGCCAGCACCGAGGCGGGCGTGTGCGGGCTGGAGGCCAGTGCTCGGCGCACGCCGGGGTCCGGGTGGCGGCTCACCGTCGACGCCAGCGGCAGGGGCAACTCGTGGAACAGCACCAGTTCGGCGACGACTGATGGGGACGGGTCGCGGGCCAGCAGTGCGATCACGTCCTTGGGTAGCGAACACGCCCACTCCGGGAGTTTTGCCCGAATGGACGGGTCCGGGTGGAACGCGAGGGCGCGGGCCAGTGCGGGATCCGAGTCGGCGTGTCCGGTCAGGACCAGGGCCACCGATTCGTTCGCGATCGGTACGTCGTCCGGATGGACCAACTTCTTTTCCAGCAGTGTGTGCACGGCCGACGAGTCGCCGTGAGCGAGCAACGCGCGCACGTGGTGCGGAGCCAGATCGTTTCGATCCGCGAGGACCGTGGCGAGCTCGGCAGACGTGACCAGGCGGTCGAGCAGGAAACCCGGCAGCGCGGGGTTCGACGCCAGGCCCTCCAGTACAGCGTTCACCAATCTCCCTGGTAACACGGCAGGCATTCCCCCCGACAACGCGTATCATCCCCAATCGCGTTGAGTAGCGGGGGTTTTGTGGCGAACGGCAGTGCGAAGCGACGTCCCACTATCGGGATGATCACCGCTGGCCCGCTGATCGAGCTCGCGGGCGAGCAGTGGCGTGGTGTCAGTGACGGCGCTCAGCGGCTCGGGTGCGACCTCGTGTGTTTCGTCGGCAGCGAGCTGGACCACCCGGATCCGCTCAAGCGTCGTGCGAACACGGTCTACGACCTCATTTCGCCGAACCGCATCGATGCGCTCGTGGTGTGGACTACGCGCGTGGGGCAGCTCATCGGCTCCGATGGCATGCAGGAGTACGTGAAGCGGTACGCGCCGATGCCCATCGTGAGCGTCGAGACGAGCCTTGCCCAGTGGCCAACGATCCTGATGGACAACCGGGGCGGCATGAAGCAGGCCGTCGACCACCTCATCGAGGTGCACGGCAAGCGCCGGATCGCGTTCGTCCGCGGGCCGCAAACGCATGCGGGCGCCCGTGAGCGGTTCCTGGGGTACGCGGATTCGTTGCGCAACCACGGAATCCCGTTCGATCCCGCGCTCGTCACGATGCCGGGTTCGTTCATCTGGGAACCCAACCGCGCCGCCGAGACCGTGCGCAAGATGCTCGCGCGGATCGACGAACCACCGGACGCCGTCGCCGCCGCGAACGACGACTACGCGATCGGGGTCGTGTCCGCGCTGGAGGAACTGGGTTTCCGCACGCCGGAGGACGTCGCCGTCGTCGGGTACGGCAACCACACGAACGTCCGCACACACGACCTCGGCTACAGCGCGGCGGCGAGGATGCAGCGCGAGGTGGACATCGACGCGGCGGCGCCCGCGTTCACCACCGTCAGGGCGCCGTTCCACGAGATGGGTTTCCGGGCCGCCGAACTCGCGGTGGCGCTGGTGCGGGGTGAGCCGGCGCGGCACCGGCAGACCATGCCGACCGAGCTGATCGTGCGCCGGTCGTGCGGCTGCCTGCCGGCGGGGCTCGGCGACCACGCCCCCGCGCACGACCGGATCGGGATCAACGAGTCCGCGACCGCGTCCACGGTGGCCGACCACCTGCGCGACTCGCTCGGGCAACCCTCCGCGCAGCTGCCGGACGGCTGGGCCGAACAGCTGGTCGTCGAGCTGATGGCGGCGGGCCGCGGTGAGGTCGAGGGCGCGGAGTTCCTGAAACTGCTGGCCGAGTACATCCGCCTGAGTGCGCGCGCCGGGTGCGAACCGGCGCAGTGGTGGCCACCGCTGTTCGACCTGCATCGGTTCGTGACGGCCCGCATCAGCGACGCGACCATCATCAACGACCTGTGGCTGCGCGTTCAGTTTCTTCTGGGCGATGCGTTCGCCACGGACGCACGGTTCAAGTACCTATCGCACGAGCGTCACGACCAGACGGTGCGTGAAGCAGGCCAACGGCTCATCGCGTCACGGGACGTGGACGAGCTGACGACCGCACTGGCCGAGGAGCTCCCCCGCCTCGCCATCCCGGGCTGTCACGTCATGGCGTACGACACGCCAGGCACGGCGCGCACCCTCGTCCGTTACGAGAACGGCGAGCTCAAGCCCCCGCCGGACACCCCGTTCCCCACCATCAACCTGACGCCGTACCCGTTCCGCCGGACCACGCCGTTCAACGCGCTGATCGCGCCGCTGCACACCGACGAGGACAACCTCGGGTACGTGATCTTCGAGGAGGGCCCGGAGCCCGGCTGGATCTACGAGGCCGTGCAGCAGCAGCTCAGCAGTGCGCTGCGGAGCATCAGGCTGATGCAGGAGCTGAAGGACGCGCGCGCACGGCTCGAGGAACGCGTCGGCGAGACCGAGGCGCAGCTACGGCACGCACAGAAGATGGAAGCCATCGGCCGGTTGACCGGCGGCATCGCGCACGACTTCAACAACATCCTCACGGTCGTGAACGGCAACAGCGAGATGCTGCTGCGACGCACCCTTCAGGACGATCCGCGGCGCACGGCGATCGAGGACATAAGGCACGCTGGCGAACGGGCCGCGAACCTGACGAGGCAACTGCTCGCGTTCACCCGCCAGCAGGTCCTGCACCCGGAGTCCCTGGACCTGCGGCACAACCTCACGAAGGTCCACTCGATGCTGCGCACGCTCGTCGGCGACCACATCGAACTGGAGATGCACCTGCCGGACGGCGTCGCGCAGGTGTGGGCGGACGCGGGTCAGGTCGAGCAGATCCTGTTCAACCTCGCGGTCAACTCCCGCGACGCCATGCCCGACGGCGGCACGCTGCGGATCGAGATCGCGGGCAGGACCCTCGGCAGCGGCGACAGCGGCCGGATCGTCGGTGTGCGGCCGGGCGAGTACGTCGTGATGCGCGTCCAGGACACCGGCGGCGGCATGGCCCCGGACGTGCAGGCGCAGGTGTTCGAGCCGTACTTCACGACCAAACCGGTCGGCAAGGGCACGGGCCTCGGCCTGTCCACGGTGTTCGGCATCGTGCAGCAGTCCGGCGGGCAGATCGAACTGATCAGCGCACCGGGCGAGGGCACGACCGTGGAGGTCTACCTGCCCGTGCCGCACGAACGCGACGGCAAGGCCGAAGCACCGTGCGCGCGCCGCCCGACCACGCACCAGGGCGTCGGCACCGTGCTGCTCGTGGAGGACGACGCCCAGGTGCGCGTCATGACCAGGCGCTCACTGGAGATCGCGGGCTACGCGGTGATCGAGGCGGGCGACGGTCAGGAGGCGCTGCAGCTCGCCACCGCGCACCGCAGCACCATCGACCTGGTGCTCACCGACGTCGTGATGCCGAAGATGGGTGGCCCGGAGCTCGTCCGGCTGCTGCGCTCGACGGGCGCCGCGCCGGCCGTGATCTACATGTCCGGCTACACGACCGACGAGGTTCTCGACGACGAGGTGCTGATCACCAAGCCGTACGTGGAGTCCGAACTGCTCGAACGCGTCCGCCGCGCGTTGGCTCAGGACGCCTGAGCGCGGTTCGCGAGCACGGCGCGGACCGTCTCGTCGAGCGTCTCCAGCCGGAACGGCTTCTGCAGGTAGTCGGCGATCTCGTGCCCGGCGAACCGCCGCTCCAGCGACGTGCGGTCGTACCCGCTGGTCAGCACCACCGGTACCGTGAGCCCCTCGCGTTCCAGCTCCGCCAGCACCTCCTCGCCGGACAGGCCCGGCATGGAGTGGTCGAGCAGCATCAGGCTGATCTCACCGGACCGGTGGCGCAGGACCTCGATCGCCTCGGTGCCGTCGATGGCCTGCAGAACGGTGAAGCCCAGCTCCTCGAGCAGGCTCACGGTGTACCTACGCACGGGGTCCTCGTCCTCGACGACGAGCACCAGCCCAGCCAGCGACATGCGGGCAAGTATGCCGGAAACTATTCGTGTCCTCAGCACCAGGTCGCCGACTGTTTGTGATAATTCTCCACGAGCTGCTCCATCAGTGTGACCTGGGCCATTTGGATCACACCATTGGTCGACCCTCTGCGCTAACCTTCGCGGCACCGCTGCCGCTCCACGCTGAGAAAGAGGCACCAGGAAAGGCCAACTTCATGCGTAAAGCGACGGCAGCAGCCGCTCTGGCCGTGCTGTTCACATTGTCGTCAGCACCCGCACACGCCGCGACGATTCCTTCGGAGCGTGTGACGATCGACGTGGTGACGGTGAACGGTTCCGGGTGCAAGCAAGGCACCGCCGAAGTGATCGTCTCACCCGACAACACGTCGTTCTGGGTGATCTACAGCGACTACCTCGCCCAGGCGGGCAAGGGTGCCGCTGCGACCGACTTCCGGAAGAACTGCCAGCTGACGCTGCAGGTCAACGTGCCGCAGGGCTTCTCGTACGGCATCGCGGAAGCGACCTACGGCGGCTACGGGTACCTCAGGCCCGGCGCGACCGGGTACCAGTCGGTGAATTACTACTTCGCCGGTCAATCGGCCACCACGACGTGGAAGCACACGTTCACCGGGCCGTTCGACGACAACTGGTCGATCACCCATCGAACCGAGTTCTCCGAGATCGTCTGGGCACCGTGCGGTGAGAAGAAGAATCTCAACGTCAACAGCGCCCTGCGGGTCGACAAGGGTACCTCGGACGCCAATACAAACAGTTTCATGACGATGGACCACCAGCGCGGAGAAGTGCGCACGTTGCACCACTTCTCGTGGAAGCGCTGCTGATTTCCCGATAAAGGCCGCCGCCACCCGAGTCCAACCGCCGCCACCCCTCCCCGCGAGACGCGTTTGGAAAGGTGCCCCATGCTCAACGCGGTTGCCGCTGCCCTGCTGGCCTCAGCCATCATCATCCCGCCCGGCGCGCCCAACGAGACGCCGCCGCCCGACCACATCACGATCGACATCGTCACGGTCAACGGCTCCGGATGCCCGGCGGGCACGGCGGCCGTCGCGGTGTCCGAGGACAACAAGGCGTTCACCGTCACCTACAGCGACTACCTGGCCCAGGTCGGCGTCGGCGCGCGGCCGACCGACTTCCGCAAGAACTGCCAGCTCAACCTGCGGGTCAACGTCCCGCAGGGCTTCACCTACGGCATCGCCCAGGCCGACTACAGAGGCTTCGCGCACCTGGAGAGAGGCGCGTACGCCATCCAGAAGGCCAACTACTACTTCCAGGGCATGTCGCAGAACGACTCGGCGCAACACCGCTACAACGGCCCGCACAGCGACGACTGGCAGGCCACGGACCAGACCGAGGTCGCCGCGATCGTCTACTCCCCGTGCGGCGAGAAGCGGAACTTCAACATCAACACCGAGCTCCGCGTGTACCCCGGCTCGTCCAACACGGCGACGACGACCAGCTTCGTCTCGATGGACTCCACGGACGGTGCCATCGACACGACCTACCAGTTCTCGTGGAAGACATGCCCCTAGTAGGGCTGTGACTACCGCACGCGTTCACACGAGCGTGTGCGGTAGCACATATGTGAGCCGACAGCCGTACAGATTCGCGTGTGCGGGCGTCTTACCCCCATGACGGGGCAGGTCGGGGTAAAGGGGCAGCCAATGCCAACCGCCGCATACGCGCAGTACGGTGAGGATCGCAAGGCTCACAGGGGAGGTCGGATCCTGACCACGACGTTGCTCCCGGCCAGACGGTCGGCGGAGGCTTCAGCCAGTTCGCGCTGGCCGCTCAGCGGCGACTACCGGCAGGTGCTCGCCGACCTCGCGCTGATCTTCTTCGCCGCGCTCGACGTCTGGCTGTACGGGTTGTGGCTCGAGGCGGACCCGATCACGGACCTCCCGCCGATCGAGAACTACCAGCTGTGGCTCAACTGGCTCGCGGTCGGCGCGCTCGTCCTGCGCCGCCGGTTCCCGTTCCTCACGCTCGTGCTGACCATCCCCGGCTTCTTCGTCGGCTGGTCGCAGCTCGCCGCGATGATCGCCCTCTACACGGTCGCCCGCCGCTACATCGGCGGCTGGCAGACGGGCCTCGCGGCCGCGCTGGTGTGGCTGTGCCGGTTCGTCGCGTGGCCGTTCGAGGAGCTCATCGAACGGCCGGCCTCCGGTCACTTCCACTCGGCGATCTACGGCTTCCTGGTGGCAGGTCTGCCGATCGCGATCGGCCTGCTGGTGCACGCACGGCAGGAGCTGTCGGACCGCATCCGCGAACTGGCCGAGTCCCGCGAGAGAGAACGGGTGCTGCACGCGCACGCCATCCGTGCCGACGAACGGGCAAAGCTCGCCCGCGAGATGCACGACGTCGTGTCGCACCAGGTCAGTCTCATCGCGATGCAGGCGGGCGCGCTCCGCATGGCCGTGGCGGACGCCGAACACAAGCAGGTCGCCGGCACCATCCGCACGTTGTCGACGCGCACGCTCGATGAACTCCGCACGCTCGTGTCCGTTCTACGCACCACGGACGACACGCAGCCGAGCCTCGACGAGCTCCCCGACCTGGCCGCCGACGCGGGCTTCGAGGTCACCATCCAGCTCAAGGGCCCGGTCGAGGACCTCTCCGCACCGGTGTCCGGCGCCGTCTACCGGACGGTGCAGGAGGCCCTGACGAACATCCGCAAGCACGCCGTGGGGGCGAGCGCGACGGTGTTCATCGACGCCCAGTACGACGACAACGTGCTGGTCGAGGTGCGCAACACCGCCGCGTCCAGCCCGTCGTCGACGTTGCCCAGCGGAGGTCACGGCCTGGTCGGCCTGCGTGAGCGCGCCACGTTGCTCGGTGGCGAGTTCTCCGCGGGGCCGACCGAGGACGGCGGCTTCCTCGTGTCGGCGACGTTCCCGAGGGAACGCGTCATCACCGATTGAAGCGCTGGAAGGCGTGGAACGACTTCTTCGGCTCCAGTCGGTACGGCGAGTTGTCGTCGTCGAATCGCTCACGGACCGTGCGGAGCAGGCTGTACGAGGCCATGTCGTAGTCGCGATCGCGGCACGTCGGGTTGTGCGGCGAGTCCGGTGAGATGACCGAGTACAGGTGCGATCCCTCGACGTCGGGCTGTGCGCCGAACACGCGCAGCATGCGCGCGACGTGGTCGGCCTGTTCGCGTTCGTCCCGCTCGTAGCCGGGCTTGATCACCGGCGGGACGGCCTCGTAGTCGACGATGTCCCAGCCCATCCCACCGGCGCTCGCGGCACCGGTGAACGTGCAGCAGCCGTACTCGAGGATCATCAGCGGCTTGCCCCAGCGCCGGTACCTGTCCAGGTCGGCCGTGTACTCGGCATCGGTCGCGAAGTGCGTGTAGTAGTCGAGACCGACGACGTCGAACAACGACCAGTCGTTCCACTCCGCGTCGGCGCTCGCCGCCGCGCCGTAGGTGATGCGGCCCCGGAACTCCCGGCGCGTCACCTCAACGGCCTTCGCCATGAACTCGCGGAAGCGGCGGATGATCACGGGCCACTCGGTCTGCGGGATGGACGGGATGTGCGCGATCCGGTCCAGGAACGTGTCGCCGGGGATGATGCCCGGCGTGAAGAGGAAGTGCTCGCAGCCGGTGACGAACGTGATGTCGTCGCCGTGTCGCTTGCGCTCGGCCGTGCGCGCGGCCTCGGCCATGTGCTCCAGGATCTGCTCTTGCGGGTGGTCGTAGAGCCTGGGCTGCACGAAGACTTTCAGGCCGCGGCGCAACGCCACGTCCGTCGTCTCGGCGAGGCGGCCGAGGTCGGTGCCGAACGCCGTGATCGACGGGCAGCGCAGGTCGTCCGCGATCAGGCCGATCTCCCGTTCGAGCTGCCGCCGGCTCCACCGCGCCCGGCTCAACGGGTCCCCCACCGCGTGCAGGACGCCCGTGTCGTAGCAGACGCCACCGCGCTTCTTCGGCGCCGCCGAGGCCGTCCCACCCACGCCGGCCAGCGCCACGGCACCCGCGACGGACTTCAGGAACACCTTTCGACTGATCATCATTCCCCCTCGACTAGTTACTCAACTAGGCTACTGGTCATGCAACCAGAAAATCGGTCGGGCGGCCAGAAGCGCAGCTTCATCGAGGACGCCCGGCGCGGTCAGATCGTGGCCGCGACGATCGCGACGATCACCGAGATCGGGTACGCGAAGTCGTCGTTCGTGCAGATCGCGCAGCGTGCGGGCATCAGCCCTGGGCTCATCACGTACCACTTCGCCAAGCGCGAGGAGCTGATGAAGCAGGTCATGCTGACCGTGCACGACTCGATGGACCGCGCACTGACCACGTACACCGAGAACGCCACCGACCACGTCACGGCGCTACGGCAGCTCATCAAGGGCTTCGTGCACTACTGCGCCGAGCATCCCGCGGAGCTCATCGCGATCTCCCAGATCGCGGCCGCCGCACGCGACGCGGAAGCCGCACGGGCGTGGGCAGAAGCGCAGAACGCGGCCACGCTGGACGAGTTGGAGGACATGTTCCGCGAGGGTCAGGCGCTCGGCGAACTGCGGGCGTTCTCGCCTCGCGTGATGGCCGTGTCGGTGCTCGCCGCGATGGAGGCGGCGCCGGCCGAGCTCGTGGCCCGGCCGGACACCGACGTCTCCGCGTACGCGAGCGAACTCGCGGACCTGTTCGAACGAGCGGTCAGGGCCGCTTAGAGGCGAGCGACGCGCTCAACGCCGCCGCCGCACCCAGCACCCCGCACGTGAGCGCGATCGACATCGTCGGCTCGTGCGTGAGCAGCACCGACACCAGCAGCCACACGGCGAGCCCCAGCACGAGGCCGAGCGGCACCGACGCGATGATCGCCGCCACGCCGGTCTGCCGCCGCCGCAACGCGCGCAGGTTCGACTCCAGGTACGCGAACGCGAAGAGCAGCAACAGCACCGAACCGGTGCCCATGAGGCTCAGCCACGGCGTCTGGCTCGACACCAGCAGGAACGGCGGCTGCTCGTCGACCTGGGCCCGCACGGCGCCGCCGACGATCCACCGCGTGACACCGGGCAGCACGAACCCCTCCGGCGTGCGCTCCACGTCCGCGATCGGGATACCGGCCGCCGTCACGACGAGGTGCGTGCCGTCGGCCTTCACCGGATCCGCGAGGTCCAGCGTGACCGAGGTCGTGAGCGTGTTGGCCGTCGCCACGAACGGCACGACGACCATCGCGATCAACGCGAGCGCGGCCACCAGCCACAACGCCCACGGCGTCGACGGCGGCTTGATCACCTGCGCGGCCGGCACCAACGTGCTGCTGCCGCTCAGGCGCGCGGCCGGGATCGGGTCGACCAGCGTGGCCCTGATCCGCTGCCCGGTGAGCGTCACGGTGTCGCGTTCGGGCACGGGCCGCAGCGACGGACGCGTGGACGACGACGACACCTGCGGTGCGAGGTGCACGGGCATGCCCAGGCGCACGAGCCAGTCCGGACCGAACAGGTGGCCCGCCGCGGCGGCCAGGTCGATCGCGAACGTCTCGGCGTTGCGGTACCGCGCGTCGGGCTCCCGGGCGATGCTGCGCATCACCACGCCCGCAAGGGGTTCCGGCACGTTCGGCAACGGCCTCGGGTCCTGGAACACCCGCTTCTGGATCATCGCGATCGGGCCGCCGCCGCGTTCGAACGGCAGGTCGCCGCAGAGCAGTTCGTAGAGCATCGTGCCGGTCGCGTAGACGTCGGCCGCGGGCGACAGCGCGTTACCCATCGCCTGCTCCGGCGCGATGTACGCGGGCGTGCCGAGCACCGCGCCACCGTGCGTCACGAGCGTCGCGCCCTCCGACACCACCTGCGAGATGCCGAAGTCCGCCACCTTCACCACGCCGTTCGAGGTGAAGAGCAGGTTCTTCGGCTTCACGTCGAGGTGCAGCACCCCGGCGTCGTGCGCCGCGTGCAGCCCGGACAACGCCGCCAGCACGATCCCGCACGACTGCTGCGCCGTCAGCCCGTCGCCGGAGAACCGCGACCAGACCGTGCCGCCGTCGAGGCGTTCCATCACCAGCAGGTGCTCGCCCTGCTGCCGGACGTAGTCGTAGACCGGCACGATGTGCGGGTGGTCGAGCCGGGCCAGCAGCCGCGCCTCGTGCTCGAAGCGCTCGCTCATCCTCGGGTCCTCGGCCACCGCGTGCGGCAGCCGTTTGATCGCCACGGGACGCCCGAGCTGGCGGTGCAGACCGCCGTAGACGACGCCCATGCCGCCCTCGCCGATCTGCTCGCCGACGGCGTACTGCGGCAGGGCGGCGACCACACTGGACAGACTCACCGCTGGATCCTCACCGTGTCCGCATCCATTGAGGACGGTGACCGTTCGCCAGGATGCGGTGTCACGTAGCCGAGAACGAACGCGGCCGCCGCGGCCCCGACGATGAACGGGATCTCGGCCGTCGGCGACGGCGCCACCAGCCGCAGCACCGACAACGAGATCACCGCGATCAGCCCGGTCCCGATGCCCGCGGGCAGGAACCGCATGGCCCGCTGCCACCGGTTCGCGGGAAGCCTCCTGCGCGCCAGTGCGATCAACGCCCCCGCCCACGACAACGCCGTCAGCACGAGCACGCCCAGCCCGAACGCCCCGTAGACCGACCAGAGCGAACCCTTGACGTCACCGGTCGTCTCGACGGACGCGATGCTCTCGCGTTGCGCGTCGATGACCTCGACCGTGACCGGAAGGAGACCGATGGCCTGCGAGCCGAGGTCCGTGGGGTCAAGGGGGAACGACCGGGTCTCCGACGACTTCGCCTGCACCTCGAACGGAACCGTTGTGTCGTAGGAGAAGAAGGTCAACGCCAGCGCGGTGCCGCTGATCCGCACGGTCTTCACGCGCTGCAGGGTGTTCGTGTTGTTGCGGACCGTGATCGAGACCTTGGCGGTCTGCGACGGGTCCAGCACCAGATTCCCTACTCCAACCGGCCTACCGTCCACATCGGCCTCGAGGATCACGGACCCGTCCTGTGCGGAAGCCGTCGGTGGGAGCAGCATAATTCCGCACAACAGCAGTAAACCTGCACCGGCCATGCGACGTCTCACTAGCGCACCTTAGGTTCTGATCCGGGGAGAGGGAATGCGGTCTTTAGGCTTACTCGTGGCTGTAGCAGCCGGTGTTACGGTGCTGGTCGCCACACCTGCGGCCGCACAGCAGCAGACGACGGTGACCGCGAATCCTAACAGCGGCCCGGCCGGCTCCAGTACGACTTTCACCTGGTCAGGCTTCATCAGATGCAAGGGCACGATCCGCATCAACTGGGCCGGGAGCGTACTGGCCACCGCGCCGTACGCGTCCACTGGTTCGGTCACGGCCACCATCCCGCCCGGGACCAAGGTGGGCACGTACACCTTCACCGCGACGGACGAGTGCCAGCACATCGCGCGCAACCAGTTCACCGTGACGCCCCCGCCGCCCGTCACCACGACCAGGCAGCCGACCACCACCACGCAGCCGCCCGTCACCAACCCACCGGTGACCAACCCGCCCGTGACGACCCGTCCGCCGGTCGTCACGACCACCACGACTCCCCCGGTGACGACCACGACCACGACGACCACCACGGACTCGTCGACGCCCTCGTCCTCCTCCACCACCGACGCGTTCACCGGTCCCGCCGACGGCGTCCTCGTGCTGGACAAGGAGAACATCCAGCCCGGTGACGACCTGACCGCGACCGGCACCGGCTGTCCCAAGGGCGCGAGCGTGACCCTGAGGTCGCTGGGTCAGGACGTCGGCAAGACGACGGCCGACGAGAACGGCGGGTTCTCGTCCCCGGTGAAGTTCGCCAGCATCGAGCCCGGCCGTCACAAGGTGCGCGCGGAGTGCGGCATCGTGCTCGTGGGCAACGTGGACGTGACGTTGATGAGCTCGTCCGGCGGCTCGACCAGCACGCTCGTGGTGCTGCTGTTCTTCCTGCTCATCGGCGCCGCGATGCTGCGCCGTCAGTTCTCCGGCCTGAGGCGGTAAGACCCCTGATCAGACGCGAAAGGCCCCCTCTCCGCAGTAGAGGGGGCCTTTCGCGTTGATCTGCGAGCCAGGCTTACGGCTCTTCGCGCTGACGGCGCAGCTTGGCGAGAGCCTCTTCGAGGATCGCCTCACCGTCCGCGTCGGAGCGCCGCTCCTTCACGTACGCGAGGTGCGTCTTGTACGGCTCGTTGCGCGGAGGCGCGGGTGGCGTCTGCTCGTCACGACCTGCCGGCAGGCCGCAGCGCGGGCAGTCCCAGTTCTCCGGCACGTCCGCTTCCATCGCGAAAGAAGGCCGGGACTCGTGACCGTTCGCGCACCAGTACGACACCCGACGACGGGGCGCGGACTCGCCGCGCTCCGATTCGCCCATCGGGCCTGCGCCGACGCGGGTACCGCGAATCGCGTTACCACCAGACATCGACCGTTACACCCCCACCAAGTGGTTACCCCAAGCCCCGAGGGGCTTCTGCCGCTGAACGGTTGATCAGGCTGACGGAGGCAGCTTGATCAGCAGTCCGATGCCCACGATGGCGATGACCCAGATCGCGCCGACGAAGAGCGTCAGGCGGTCGAGGTTCTTCTCCACGACGGAGGAACCGGACAGACTCGACTGCATACCGCCGCCGAACAGCGAGGAAAGGCCGCCACCACGGCCGCGGTGCAACAGCACGAGCAGCACCAGCAGCACGCTGGAGACGATCAACAGGATCTGCAGGAACAGGATCATTTCTTCCTCGCTGTCAGGCAGCCGACGCCATAGAGTACCTGTTCGACTGCCGAACGTGTGCAACCAGTGGGGTTATGGGTTTAGCCAGATCAACTTAGGGTAGAGGCCCGCCGGCAGCCAATGCGCACAGCTTGGTGAATTCGTCCGCCTGAAGGCTGGCACCGCCGACGAGAGCGCCGTCGATGTCCTTCTGCGCGATGAGCTCACCGATGTTGGACGACTTCACCGAACCGCCGTACAGCACCCGCACAACCGCCGCGGTCTCCTCGCCGTACTTCTCCGCCACGAACGAGCGGACCAGCGAGCACACCTCCTGCGCGTCGGCAGAGGAAGCGGTGCGACCGGTGCCGATGGCCCACACGGGCTCGTAGGCGAACACGATCTTGGCGACCTGCTCGGCCGTGAAGCCCTTCAGGCCGTCCTCGAGCTGCTGGCGCACCAGCTCCAGGTGACCCTTGGCCTCGCGGACGTCGAGCTTCTCGCCGAAGCAGAAGATCGGGGTGACCTCGTGCTTCAGCGCCGCCTTGACCTTGGCGTTGATGATCGCGTCCGTCTCGCCGTGGTACTCGCGGCGCTCGGAGTGACCGACCACGACGTAGTGGCAGGCCAGCTTCTTCAGCATCGCGCCGGACACCTCGCCGGTGTACGCGCCGGACTCGTGCTGCGAGATGTCCTGGGCGCCGTACTTCAGCAGCAGCTTGTCGCCGTCGACCAGCGTCTGGATGCTGCGGATGTCGACGAACGGGGGAAGAACGGCGACCTCGACCTTGGCGAAGTACTTCTCCGGGAGGGAGAAGGCGATCTTCTGCACGAGGCCGATGGCCTCGAGGTGGTTGAGGTTCATCTTCCAGTTGCCCGCGATGAGCGGGAGCCGGGCTGCCATCAGGACTCCAAAACGCTGATGCCGGGGAGTTCCTTGCCCTCGAGGTATTCGAGGGAGGCGCCGCCGCCGGTGGAGATGTGCGAGAAGCCGTCCTCGGGCAGACCCAGCGCACGCACCGCCGCGGCCGAGTCGCCGCCGCCGACGACGGTGAACGCCTCGGACTTCACGAGGGCCTCGGCGACGGCACGGGTGCCACCGGCGTAGGTCTCGATCTCGAAGACGCCCATGGGGCCGTTCCAGAACACGGTCTTGGCGTCGGCGAGCTTCGACGCGAACAGCTCGCGCGACTTCGGGCCGATGTCGAGGCCCATCTTGTCCGCGGGGATGTCGGAGATCGCGACGACGTCGTGCTCGACGTTGCCGAACTCGGCCGTGACCAGCACGTCGACCGGCAGCACGAGCTCGACGCCGCGCTTCTCGGCCTCCGCGAGGAAGCCCTTGACCTGGTCGAGCTGGTCCTCCTGCAGCAGCGACGTGCCGACCTCGTGGCCCTGGGCCTTGAGGAACGTGTACGCCATGCCGCCGCCGATGAGCAGCCGGTCGACCTTGGACAGCAGGTTCGCGATGACGCCGAGCTTGTCGGACACCTTCGACCCGCCGAGCGCCACGACGTACGGGCGCTCCAGGTCGTCGGTGAGCTTCTTGAGCACGCCGAGCTCGGCCTCGACGAGACCGCCGACGTACGCGGGCAGCTTCTGCGCCACGTCGTAGACCGAGGCCTGCTTGCGGTGCACGACACCGAAGCCGTCGGACACGAACGCGTCCGCGAACGAGGCGAGCTCGTCCGCGAGCTCCGCGCGCTCCGCGTCGACCTTCGAGGTCTCGCGGGCGTCGAAGCGGACGTTCTCCAGCATCACGACGCCACCGTCGGTCAGCGCGCCGACCACGGAGGTGGCGGACGGGCCGACGAGGTCGCTCGCGAGCGGGACCTCGGTGCCGAGCAGCTCACCGAGGCGAGCGGCGGCGGGCGCGAGGGAGAACTTCGGGTCCGGCTCGCCCTTGGGGCGGCCGAGGTGGGCGGTGACGATCACGCGGGCACCCGCGTCGGCGAGTGCCTTGATCGTCGGCACCGACGCGCGCACGCGGCCGTCGTCGGTGATCTTGTCTCCGTCGAGGGGGACGTTCAGGTCGGCGCGCACGAGCACGCGCCGACCCGCGACACCCTCGGCGAGCAGGTCGCTGAGAGTCTTCAACGTTCCGCTCCCGAACTCAGATCTTGGAGGCGACGAGCTTGACCAGGTCCGCGAGGCGGTTGGAGTAGCCCCACTCGTTGTCGTACCAGCCGACGACCTTGACCTGGTTGCCGATGACCTTGGTCAGCGGCGCGTCGTAGATGCACGAGTGCGGGTCGGTGACGATGTCGGCCGACACGATCGGGTCCGTCGAGTACTTGAGGATGCCGGCCAGGGGGCCCTCGGCGGCGGCCTTGTACGCGGCGTTGACCTCGTCGACGGTGACCTCGCGCTTGAGCGTGACGGTCAGGTCGGTGGCCGAGCCGGTGGGGATCGGCACGCGCAGCGCGTAGCCGTCGAGCTTGCCCTTGAGCTCCGGCAGCACCAGGCCGATGGCCTTCGCGGCACCCGTGGAGGTCGGGACGATGTTCAGCGCGGCGGCGCGGGCACGGCGGAGGTCGCTGTGCGGCGCGTCCTGCAGGTTCTGGTCCTGCGTGTACGCGTGGATCGTGGTCATGAGGCCCTGCTCGATGCCGAAGCTGTCGTTGAGGACCTTGGCCAGCGGCGCGAGGCAGTTGGTGGTGCAGGACGCGTTCGAGATGATCGTCTGCGAACCGTCGAACTTCTCCTCGTTCGCGCCGATGACGACGGTGAGGTCCTCGTTCTTGGCGGGCGCGGAGATGATGACCTTCTTGGCGCCGCCCTCGTCCACGTGCGAGCGGGCCTTGGTGGCGTCGGTGAAGAAACCGGTCGACTCGACCACGACGTCGACGCCGAGGTCCTTCCAGGGCAGCTTGCCCGGGTCGCGCTCGGCCAGGGCCTTGATGACCTTGCCGTCGACGGAGATGCCCTCGTCGGTGACCTGCACGTCGGCGTCCAGACGACCGAGGATGCTGTCGTACTTCAGCAGGTGCGCCATCGTGGCGACGTCACCGAGGTCGTTGAACGCGACGATCTCGATGTCGTGGCCACCGGCCCTCACGGCGCGGAAGAAGTTGCGCCCGATGCGACCGAAACCATTGACACCTACACGAACCGTCACGACTGACTCCTTGCGTTCAGCTTGGTAGGAACGAGCCCACCCTATCTGCCGAACTGCGTCCCTGGTCACAGGGATAGTGAGTATCTCTGTATCGAGCCAGAAAAAGGGGTCCTGATTAGGCCGTTCGGCGGCGGAACGCGCGGAGCATCCAGAGGTAGGCGCTCAGCTCCTCCGCGGCCTCGGCGGCGGAGCGGCAAGCCTCCGGACCGGTCTCCTGCGAACCGGTCCCGACGACGGCCGCGATGCGCGCGAGCCACTCGTCGACGACGGGACGGTCCTGGGGCGGCACGAGCGGGCCCTCGGGTCTGGTCGGGTCTGTCATAGCCGCCACCGCCGCCTGCGCGACCGTGGAAATCCGCTCGGTGAAACGGCTAGGCCGTCCCGGCGCGCTCGACACCTTCGCCGGCTGCCATGAGGAGCAGGCCCCGCTGGCACGAAACGAGACGAAACGTCTCGTCGAGAATCCCAACGGACTGGTCACTGCACGCGAACAGGACGTGGCGACGCTGGTCGCGAAGGGCTGACGAACCGGCAGATCGAGCAGCGGCTCGGCATCTCGCCGCACACAGTCGCGCGGCACGTCACCCGCGCACCTTCGACACCGGGGCTGCGGTCGCAGGCCCAACTCGCCGTGTGGACCGGTCGCCGAACGCCGAGAAGGCCCGCACCGGATCGCCGGTGCGGGCCTTCTCGAGCCGTTCAGGTCAGCCGAGGTCGGGGAACTCCACGCGCTCGGGGTCGACGGTGCCGACGCCGCCGATGGACGACGGGGCGTGCCACGAACCCGCCAGCGCGTTGTTGTTCTGCCAAGCCGTCAGCGAGCCGTCACCGGACACCCTGATCACCTCTGCCTTACCGTCCGCGTTGAGATCCGCGAACTTGACGCCGGAGATCGGACCGGCGCCGACACCACCGATGGTCGATGGTGCGTACCACGAACCGGCGAAGGCGTCGCTGTTCTGCCACGCGACGAGTGTGCCGTCAGCGTGGACCTTGATCAGGTCGGCTTTGCGGTCCGCGTTGAGGTCGGCGAAGCGCAGCTGCGCCGGGTTGACCGGACCCGTGCTGCCGATGGCCACCGGCGCATACCAGGAGCCCGCCAGGGCGTTGTTGTTCAGCCACGCGGTCAGCGAGCCGTCCGTACCGATCTTGACCAGGTCCGCGCGCTTGTCACCATTGAGGTCGGCGAGCCGGAGCTGAGCCGGGTCGGCGTCACCGACGCCGCCGATGCCCGCTGGGGCGTGCCACGAACCGGTGAGCGCGTTGCCGTTCTTCCAGCCGGTCAGCGAGCCGTCCGCGTTGACGCGGACGATGTCTTCCTTGCCGTCACCGTCGAGGTCGCCGTACTTCACCCGCGAGGCCTCCACCGGTCCGACTCCGCCGATGCCCTCCGGTGCGAACCAAGATCCACCGAGCGCGTCGAAGTTCTGCCAGCCGGTCAGTGAGCCTCCCGCCTCGAGCCGCACGACGTCGGCCTTGCCGAACTGCGGGGGCGGCGGCGCATCGCTCACCCCTGCCGGGCGGACGTACTTCACGAGGTAGTAGCCCTCGCTCGCCGAGTAGGTGCCGGTCGTGGCGTTGATCGTCGTCGGCACCACACGGGAGCGGCCTGAAGTCGTCGGCTGGTCGCCGGACCCGCCGTCCCAGTTGCCGTTCTGGACGCGGACCGTGCCGTTGGAGTTGACCGCGACGACGATGGCCACGTGCTGGATGTTGCTCGCCGAGTTGTTCGGGCTGAAGACCGCGGCGTCACCGACGCGCGGAGTGTCGCTGAGCGAACTGTTGGCGACGCCGTAGCGGTAGAAACTGCGGGCGCCTGGGTCGAGGCCGTTGACGCTGATGCCTCCGACGTTCGCCCAGACCCACTTGGCGAAGTCCGCGCACCAGTACTCGGGACGCCCGCTGAAACCGGTGCAGCTGGTGTAGAAGTATCTGCCTCCCAAACTGTTGGTGCTGCAGGCCATCTTGCCCTCATTGGCGTTGGCCAGGTTGGCGATGTCGGCGCCGGTCGCGGCCTGGGCCTGACCTGCGAGCAGGAGCGGGCTGAGGACTGCGGCGGAGAGCAGGGTCGTGGCGACCCGGATGATGGCGCGGCTGAGTTTCATGACGATTCTCCTTGTCCAGTGTGGTTTCGGATTGCTCAGCCGAGCTCGGCGAACTCGACGCGGTCGGGCTGGTCGATGCCCACGCCGCCGATGTTCGACGGCGCGTGCCAGGAACCGGCCAGGGCGTCGTTGTTCTGCCAGGCGGTCAACGAACCACCGCTGTAGACCTTGATCACGTCCGCCTTCCCGTCCGCGTTGAGGTCCGCGAACCGGACTCCGGCGACACCGTCGGCCCCGACACCACCGATGGTCGACGGTGCGAACCACGACCCGGCCAGGGCGTTGCTGTTCTGCCAGGCGGTCAGCGAGCCGTCCGCGTTGACCCTGATCAGGTCGGCCTTGCCGTCCGCGTTGAGGTCCGCGAAACGCAGCTGCGCAGGGTCGACGGGACCGGTGCTGCCGATGGCCTTCGGGGCGTGCCAGGAACCGGCCAGGGCGTCGTTGTTCTGCCAGGCGGTGAGCGAGCCGTCGATGTCTACCTTGATCAGGTCGGCCTTGTGGTCACCGTTGAGGTCGGCCAGCCGCAGTTGTTTCGGGTCGACCGAGCCGACGCCACCAATGGTGGACGGCGCGAACCACGACCCGGCCAGAGCCTTGTTGTTCTGCCAGCCGGTGAGCGAGCCGTCGGGGTTCACGCGGACCAGATCCTCCCGGCCGTCGCCGTTGAGGTCACCGAACTTCAGCCGTGCGGGCTCGACCGGACCGGTGCCACCGATGGCCTGCGGCGCGTACCAGGATCCGGCCAGGGCGTCACTGTTCTGCCAGCCGGTCAGCGAGCCGTCGACGTTGAACCGCACCACATCCGCCTTGCCGAACGGGGTCCCGCCACCGCCTCCGCCCCAGAGGTGGTTCCCGATCTTGACCGCGTCGGATGCCTCGACGCCGTACTTGTAGCGGAGGTCCTCGCGCGGCCGCTGCACATCCGCGGCCACGGCACCGATGCTCGCGTTGTTCCAGGACCCGTTGGGGTAAAAGCGGACCATCGTGTCGAGGAACTTGTCGGTGGCGATCTGCGGGTTCGTCCGTTCCGCAAAGCTGCCCCAACTCGCCCGCTGCTGGTAGAGGCCAACCGAGTCCAGGTCGCCTCCGTCGAGGTTCGCGTTGCTCGACTCGACAATCGTTGTCGCCAGAGCGATCGCAGCGGCACGCTGGTTGAACCCACGAGCCTTCACCCGCTCCACCACGGCTCTGGCACAAGACGTGTTATATGCGGTCATCGAACCACGCATCTTGTTGCCGAGTAACGGGTTCAGGGCGGATGCAGCGGCGGAATCCGCAGCGGTGGGCCCGCCGGACGTACAGGGCAGGGCGTTCAAGTCAGCGGACGCGACACCGGTGAACGCACCGACGAAGAGCGATGCGACGGTCACCGCAGACAGGATCGCAGTGGGGTACTTCATTCTCGTTTCCTCCGATTTTCCCTGTTCAGGGTTGCTCGATGGAAGAACGATCACAGGGCGAACTGAAGAAAATCTAAAGAGGATCAGTCAGTGGCTTTTAGTCACTTTTTAGATGCGAAAGGGCCCCGAGTCGATCGACTCGGGGCCCGGCAAACGTCTCTCAGACCTCGGCTTCGAGCATCTCCGCCGTGACCGCGGACTCGGTGTCCGGCAGCCCCAGGTCCTTGGCCCGCTTGTCCGCCATGGCCAGCAGACGCCTTATACGGCCTGCCACCGCGTCCTTGGTCATCTGCGGGTCCGACAGCTGGCCCAGTTCCTCCAGCGACGCCTGGCGGTGCGCGAGGCGCAGTGTGCCGGCGGCGGCCAGGTGGTCCGGCGCCTCCGGGCCGAGGATCTCCAGCGCGCGGGCGACCCGTGCGGCCGCCGCGACGGCCGCGCGGGCCGAGCGGCGCAGGTTCGCGTCGTCGAAGTTCGCCAGCCTGTTCGCGGTGGCGCGGACCTCGCGCCGCATCCGGCGCTCTTCCCACGCCATGACGCTGTCGTGCGCGCCGAGCTTGGTCAGCATCGCGCCGATGGCGTCGCCGTCCCTTATCACCACGCGCTCGGCCCCGCGGACCTCGCGCGACTTGGACGAGATGCCCATCCTGCGCGCCGCGCCG
Organism: Lentzea pudingi; assembly: GCF_014646255.1. Lineage (GTDB taxonomy): Bacteria > Actinomycetota > Actinomycetes > Mycobacteriales > Pseudonocardiaceae > Lentzea > Lentzea pudingi. Next base: position 627,316 of record NZ_BMNC01000004.1, on the reverse strand, counting down.
ACCAGTGCCAGCGCGGCCTCGGGGCCGGGGCAGGTGATCTCCAGCGACGAGCTGCGGCCCGGTTCGGTCAGCGAGCCGTGTGCCAGGAAGGCGCCACGCCACGCGGCTTCGGCGTCGCACACACCGCCGGACACGACCGGCGCGGGCAAGCCTCGGACCGGGCGGCCGCGCGGGTCGAGCAGACCGGTCTGCCGGGCGAGACCCTCGCCGTCCTTGACCACGCGGACGACGTACCGGGTGCCCTTGCGCAGGCCGTTGGACTGGATCGTGAAGACCTCGGCGTGGTGGCCGTAGAGCGCCTGGATCTCCTTGAGCAGCCTGCGGGCCGCGGAACCCAGGTCGAGCTCGGCCTCGACGACGACCCGGCCGGACACGATGTGCAGGCCGCCGGCGAACCTGAGCAGGGAGGACACCTCCGCGCGGCGGCAACAGGTCTTGGATACCGCGAGCCTGCTCAGCTCGTCCTTGACCGCCGACGTCATCGCCACGGGCTCGTCCCTCCCACTCCGGTCTCCTCGACCACTTGCCTCAGGCAACCGGCGAGCGCCTCCGGATCATGCCGTTCCGCGGCCTCCGGTGCGGCGATCTTCGCCAGATGCGTACGCGCGCCCAGTGCCGAGGCGGCTCGCGTCAGCCGGTCCGGGGTCGGGACCGAGTCGACGTCGGCGATCACCGCGTCCACCTTCAGCTCGGGTGCGTGTTCGCAGACTACGTCCAAATGCCGCTCCGGAGAGAAACCAGCAGTTTCACCCGGTTGGGGGACGAGATTGAGCACGAGCACCTTCTTGGCACGCGTGCGCACCAGCGCGTCGAGCAGATCGGGCACCAGCAGATGCGGCAAGACGCTGGTGAACCACGATCCGGGCCCGAGTACCACGACATCGGCGTCAAGTACAGCCTGTACTGCTTCCGGACAGCCGGCAGGTCGCCCGTTCGGGGCAGTCAGCCGGATGCGCTGCACGAGCCCCGGCGTGGTCGCGATGGCGACCTGCCCCCGGATGCGCCGCACGTCCGTCACGTCCTCGTCGAGGCCCATGACGTCGGCCTCGATGTCGAGCGGATCGTTCGACATCGGCAGCACCCTGCCCTTGACGCCGAGCAGCCTGCTCGTCAGGTCCAGCACCGCGACCGGGTCGCCGAGCTGCTCGAGCAGCCCGGCGATCACCAGGTTGCCGACCGCGTGGCCCGCGAGCGCCCCCGTCCCACCGAACCGGTGCTTGAACAGCGACGTCCAGCGCTGGCTGGCCTCGTCCTCCCCCGCCAGCGCCGCCATGGCCTTGCGCAGGTCACCCGGCGGCAACAGGTCTTGCAGCTCACGCCGGAGACGGCCCGAGGAGCCCCCGTCGTCCGCGACGGTCACCACGGCCGTCACGTCGTCGGTGACCCGCCTCAACGCAGTCAGCGTCGCGTGCAGCCCGTGCCCGCCACCCAAAGCAACAGCTTTCAACTTCGTCACTCACGTCCCAGATCCCTGTGCACGACCTTCACGGCCATGCCGTCCTCGCTCGCCAGCCGCGTGGCCAGCTCTTCGCTCAGGGCGACACTGCGGTGCTTGCCGCCGGTGCACCCGATCGCGAGCGTCAGGTAGCGCTTGCCCTCACGCCGGTAACCGGCACCGATGAGCCTCAGGAGCTCGTGGTACCGATCAAGGAACTCGTCCGCGCCCTCCTGGGACAGCACGTAGTTGCGCACCTCACCATCGAGACCCGTCTGCTCCCGCAGCTCCGGGATCCAGAACGGGTTCGGCAGGAACCGCACGTCCATGACGAGGTCGGCGTCCATCGGCAGCCCGTACTTGTAGCCGAAGCTCAGCACGGTGACCCGCGTCCTGCTCGCGGCCTCGGAGCCGAACGAGTCCTCGATCTTGGCCCGCAGCTGGTGGATGCTCAGCGCCGACGTGTCGAGCACGAGGTCGGCTTCCTGCTTGAGCGGCGTCAGCAGGATCCGCTCGGCCTCGATGCCGTCGTGCAGCCGCCCGTCCCCCTGCATCGGGTGACCGCGGCGCACCGCCTCGAACCGCCGGATCAGCACGTCGTCGGTGGCTTCGAGGAACAGCACACGCGGCTTGTACCCACGCGCGTCCAGGTCCTTGATGATGGCGGCCAGGTCCTCGGTGAACGCGCGGCTGCGCACGTCCATGACGACGGCGACCCTGGTGATCGCCCCGCGCGCCTGGGCGCCGAGCTCGACCATGGTGGCGATGAGTTCCGGGGGCAGGTTGTCCACGACGAACCAGCCGAGGTCCTCCAGGCACTTGGCCGCGGTGCTGCGGCCCGCACCGGACAGCCCGGTCACCACGGCGACTTCGATGCCGGACTTCTCCGCGTTCACGACTACGACTCCGTTACCTGTTCATGAGCGCGTTTCTACCGCACTCTCGTTTGGGCAAGCTCGATGCTGGGCCACGCCACGACCGGGCGCGCCCTGGGTGAGTCTCCACTGGAACGGCCCTCACGCGCGGCAGGTTCGGCGATTGAGACGGGCGCGTCGTGGCCGCGGTCACGATCCTCGCCCCGTGTGCGGGCTGCTCGCAGGGCGGGCGTGACCAGTGCGGCGGGTGGGGCTGGTGCGGCTCGCGGAGGGTGGGCTGGTGGTGGGGTGTTGCGGTAGGCGGGAGGGTGAGGCGGGCAGCAGGGATGCGGCGCGCGGGAGGGCGCGGCATGCGGGACGAGTGCGGCGCGCGAGAGAGGGCGCGGCAGGCCGGAGGAGTACGGCGCGCGAGAGAGCGCGGCAGGCCGGAGGAGTACGGCGCGCGAGGACGCGGCAGGCGGGAAGAGTGCGGCGCGAGAGAGCGCGGCAAGCCGGAGGAGTACGGCGCGTGAGAGGACGCGGCAGGCCGGAGAAGTGCACCACGCGAGAGAGAGGACGCGGCAAGCGGGACGAGTGCGGCGCCGAGAGAGGACACGGCAAGCCGGAGAAGTGCAGCACGCGGGAAGGGTGTGGCAAGCGGGAAGGGTCCGGCGTGAGGAGGGCACAGCACGCCGGAGGAGTGCGGCGCGAGAGAGGGCGCGGCAGGCCGGAGGAGTGCGGCGCCGAGAGAGCGCGGCAGGCCGGTCTCGTGCGGCGCACGGGAGGAGCGCAACGCACGAGAAAGCGTGGCAGGCCCGAGAAGTGCGGCAGGCAACAAGGGTGCGGCAGGCGGGAGGAGAACCGGGCGTTCGCGCGCGCACGCCCACTGCGGCACGCGAGACAAGTGCGCCACGCGAGACAGGTGCGCCACGCGAGGCAGGTGCGGCACCGCGCGTTCGCAGGCGCGCCACCACCGCGGCACGGCACGTCCACACGCACGCGGCATCGCACTCACACCGCGACCGGGTAGCTCGACTGGTACGCCAGCCGCGCGTCGGCGTCCGACGCGATCCGGTCCAGCTCGTCGTCCAGCGCCATGAACACCTCCCACGACTCCAGGCCCGCGGCCGCGGCCAGCCTTTCGGTCACGAGTTGCTCGAGCTCCGGCACGCGCTTGGCCTTCCACACCTTGTCCGCGAGGCTGACGAGCAGCTCCTCCAGGCTGATCCCCGGCGCCGTCCACGACGCGTGCGTACGGGCGAAGCGGGCCAGCCGCTCCGAGACGCCGCGCTCCAGCAGCAGCGCGTAGCCCGCTGGCTCGTGGGCGGACCCCGGGCCGGACAACTCGTTGGGGTGCAACACCTTCCCGATGTCGTGGGTGGCCGCGCCGAAGAGCACCGCCTCCTGGTCGAGAGCCACCGCGGGGTGGTGTCGTGACACCCACGCGACCAGCTCGCACGCCACGTCGTGCACGAGGCGCAGGTGCGCCGCCAGGCGTGGGGGCGCGTGCAGATCGGTCAGCAACGACTCGGCCAGAGCAGGGAGCGGCGGCATGTCCGACACCATCAGGCCTTCCCGCCCGAGGCCAGTGTCGCCACCACGGCCTCCGCGGTGCGCCGGCCCACGCCCGGTACGTCGCTGATCTCGTCCACTGTGGCCTGTCGCAGTTTGCGGACCGAGCCGAAGTGCTTGAGCAGTGCGGCTTTGCGGGTCTCGCCGAGGCCCGGCACCTCGTCGAGCTCCGAGGTGGTCATGCGCTTCGAGCGCTTCTGGCGGTGGTAGGCGATGGCGAAGCGGTGTGCCTCGTCGCGGACTCGTTGCAACAGGTACAGGCCGTCGCTCGAGCGCGGCAGGATCACCGGGTCCGCCTCGCCGGGAACCCAGACCTCTTCGAGGCGCTTGGCCAGGCCGACGACGGCCACGTCGGTGATGCCCAGTTCGGCCAGGACGTCGGAGGCCGCCGCTGCCTGGGGGCCCGCGCCGTCGACCACCAGGAGGTTGGGCGGGTAGGCGAACTTGCGGGGTTTGCCGGTGTCCGGGTCGATGCCCGGGTTCGGGCCGCCCGAGGCCGTTTCGCGCAGCATGGCCTGGAAGCGGCGGCGGACCACCTCGGCGATCGAGGCGACGTCGCCCTCGGTGGCCGCCTCGCGGATGGCGAAGCGGCGGTACTCCGACTTGCGGGCCAGGCCGTCCTCGAACACGACCAGGGACGCCACCACATCCGTGCCCTGGACGTGGCTGATGTCGATGCACTCGATGCGCAACGGTGCGGTGTCGAGCGCCAGCGCGTCCTGGATCTCCTGCAGTGCGGCGGAACGGGCGGTCAGGTCGCCCGCCCGGCGGAGCTTGTGCTGGGCGAAGGCCTCGGAGGCGTTGCGCGCCACCGTTTCCATCAACGCCCGCTTGTCGCCTCGTTGCGGGACGCGCAGCACGACCCGTGAGCCGCGTTGCTCGGACAGCAGGTCTTCCAGCGCGGGCGCGTCCTCCGGCAGCACCGGGACCAGCACCTCGCGCGGGGTGTTCTCCGTGTCGTCGCCGTAGAACTGCATGATGAACTGGTCGACGAGCCCTCCGTCGTCGAGCGCCTCCACCTTGTCGAGCACCCAGCCGCGCTGGCCGCGCACCCGGCCGCCGCGCACGTGGAAGACCTGGACCGAGACCTCCAGCTCGTCCTGCGCGAACGCCATCACGTCGGCGTCGGTGCCGTCGCCCAGGACGACGGCCTGCTTCTCCATCGCACGGCGCAACGCGCCCAGGTCGTCGCGCAGCCGGGCCGCTCGTTCGAACTCCAGCTCCTCCGACGCCTGCAGCATCTCGCGTTCGAGGCGGCGGACCATGTTGTCCGTCTTGCCCGCCAGGAAGTCGCAGAAGTCGAGCACGATGTCGCGGTGCTCGTCCGCCGACACCTTGCCCACGCACGGCGCCGAGCACTTGTCGATGTACCCGAGCAGGCACGGGCGGCCGATCTGGTTGTGCCGCTTGAAAACACCCGCCGAGCACGTGCGCGCGGGGAACACGCGCAGCAGCAGGTCGAGCGTCTCGCGGATCGCCCAGGCGTGGGCGAACGGCCCGAAGTAGCGCACGCCCTTCTTGCGCGGCCCCCGGTACACGTGCAGGCGCGGGTAGTCCTCGTGCAGCGTGACGGCCAGCACCGGGTACGACTTGTCGTCGCGGTACCGGACGTTGAAGCGCGGGTCGTACTCCTTGATCCAGTTGTACTCGAGCTGCAGCGCCTCGACCTCGGTGGTGACGACCGTCCACTCGACGGAGGCCGCCGTCGTCACCATCTGGCGGGTGCGCGGGTGCAGCCCGGCCAGATCCGCGAAGTAGGAGTTCAGCCTGCTGCGCAAGCTCTTCGCCTTGCCGACGTACACGACCCGGCCACCGGCGTCGCGGAACTTGTAGACGCCGGGAGCCTCGGGAATCGTGCCCATAGCGGGGCGGTACGTCGAGGGATCTGCCACGCCGTCCAGACTATCGACGCGGTCTGACAAAAACAGAAAGGGTCAGGTCAGGACCACCTGGTCACCGTCGACCTTCACGGAGACGGCGCGCAGACCGGTCGTCGCCGGCCCCTTCTTCACCGCACCGTCGGAAGCACCGAACTGGCTGCCGTGCGAAGGGCAGATGATGGTGCCGCCGGAAGGCTCCGCGACCATCGACCCCTGGTGCGGGCACGTCGCGTCGTACGCCTTGACCTCGGTGGCGGAGATGCGCGCCACGACGATCTTCTTGCCGCCGGGGGCGTCGACGACCGCACCGCCGCCTTCGGGCACGTCGGCGAGCGCGACCAGCTTGGTGCCGCTGGTCCCGGCGGAACCGCTGGACCCCGTCGGGGTCGAGCCGCCCTGGGTCGGAGCGGAGCCGGAAGGACTCGGGGAACTGCACGCCGTCACGAGTCCGCTGGGCACGGCGAGAGCGACTGCGATTCCGCACAGGGCCGCGCGCCTGCTGACCGGGCTTTCGGTGTTCACGACCGATCCTCCGTGGTGGTGGTGAGGGTGTTCGGGGTTACACCACAGCATTACGCGAATCAGTCAGCGAGAGTTCAGCGAGAGCACCGATGCACAGCAAATGCACAGGTCTCAGCCGAGCACCAGATCGTCGCCGGAACGCACGAGTGCGACCTCGGTCAGTCCCGAAGTCGCAGGTGCTTCGCGGACAGCGCCCGAAGAGGGGTCGAACGTGCTCCCGTGCAACGGGCAGGTGATCACTCCGGCGGCAGGCGGGTTCACGAGGGAACCGACGTGCGGACAGGCCGGGTTGAACGCCCGGAATTCACCCGATCGAGGTTGCACGACCAGCAGCTGGGCGTTGCCGGGCATGTCCACCAGCAAGCCGGAACCGGAGGGCACCGCGGACACGGCCACGACCCGATCACCGGGCCGGGCGGTCCCGACGCCACCCGTCTTGCGAGGAGCGGGCTCGCCACAGGCGCTCAACGCGGCAGCGAGCCCACACAACAACACAGTTCGTCGATCCACGAGCACCGATTATCGGCGCTGGTCCTCCGCGGCGGCCGTCCGGGCCAGCGCCAGCACGGCGGTGAACGGGGGGAACCAGTGCCGCGAGTGCGACGGCGGGTTCGCCCAGCGCAGCGATCCGTACCTGGTCATCGTCGGTGGCAGGGCTATCCGGTGCGGCGATCGCACGAACTGGACCTCCGGCGGCGCCTTGAGGTGCGTCGGCAGCAACGCCACCAGCTCGGCCAGGAAGATCCAGTGTTCGCGGGGGCCGGGGATCACCGTCACGGGCCCGGCGAGCATCCGGGACTTCAGATCGGCCAGCACCCTCGACCCGATCCGCGCCGGCATCGCCAAAGCTGTCGTGGCGGGGCCCAGGGGCAGGAACACACCCTGCTCGGTGACGGTCACCTGCCAGCCGAGCAACCGGTAGCCCGCGACGGCCTCCCCGATCGCACGTGCGTGTCCCCTGTTCTGTGGGATCCCGGCGGTACCGGTCTCCGCGGTCGTGAGGCTCATCGGCGGTTGTCCTCCCCTTAGGTGGGTCAGGCACTGGCCAAGCCACGGGGATCCACCCGCAGCCTGACGTTGTGCAGGGTGCTTCTCGGTTCCCGCCAACACCACTCGTCCGCTGCATCCACCTCATGCAGCGGACGTATGAAGCTCATCCGCCAGGCGGGGGGACCAGGACTGCGACACGCGAACCCATTACGTCTTATGCATGAGATGGATGGACTGACGATCACACCTCCGTACACTGGGTGAACGCTCAGTGACGGGGGCGAGGCCGATGGATGCAGCGAGACCCACATCCAGACGCGCTTGCCCGTGCGGGGCGTTCATCGCCGCCGACAACTCCGATCGGCTGTGTCACCGGTGCCGCCGCAACGCTCGTGCGGACGTGCACGGACCACCTGAAGTGCCGAACGACTTCTGGGACCACCCAGCGATCGCGGCGGCGTGCACCGACCGCGACATGGGTGCGCTGATCTCCGCGTACCGGCACCACCCCCAGCACCTGAGCCGGGTCACGCAGGACCGCATGGCGGCGTGGCTCGGGATCAGCCAGGCGCAGCTCTCGCGTTACGAGTCGGGCGAGAACCAGATCGACCGCCTCGACCGGCTGCGCCATTTCGCACAAGTGCTCGGTGTACCGGGCGAACGACTGTGGTTCGACCGAGTCGTCATCCCAGCTCAGGTGGGCCTCCCCGTGGCAGGCCCGCCAGACGTGCTCGCCGCCCCCTGGGAGGCGACGAGCATTGCCCGTTCGGTCGAGGAGACGGCGAGGAGCGACTTGGCGATCAGCAGACGAGCGGCGCTCACCGGAGCCGCCGCGGTGACGGTGGGGTCCGCACTGGTCGAGCCGCTGCAGCGGTGGTTGCACCCCCTGCAGAACCTGTCGAAGTGGTCGTCGCACTCGGCGATCAGCGAGGAGGAGCTCTACGCGTTGCAACGCGTGGCCGACGGCCTGCGCGGCTGGGGCGGCAGGGGCGGCTACGGCCTGGCCCGCAAGGCAGTCCTGGGTCAGCTCGACGAGCTGGCCGAACGCCTGGGCAGGGCCCCGTCCGGCCCGACGACGGAACGCGCGTTCTTCATCGGCGCCGAACTGTCGAAGGTGGCGGCGAGCATGTCGTTCGACGCGGGCCTGCACAACGCGGCGCAGCGCTACTACGTGCTGGCCGTCCGCATGGCCAAGGCCGGCCACAACGACGGCTTCGCGGCCCTCTGCCTGGCCGCCATGGCGAGGCAGATGTTCGACCTGGGCCGCCCGGAGGACGGCCTGGAGCTCGTCCAACTGGGCCAGTACGGCACCCGCCGCACGGGCACACCCACGCTCAAAGCCCTCCTGCTCACCCGCGAGGCCTGGGCCTACGCCCAAATGGGCAAGACCCGCGAGTTCCACCAGGCCGTGGGCATGGCCCAGGACAGCTTCGCGCAACGAGACGCGGACAACGAACCGCGCTACCTGCACAACTTCGACGAGGCCGAACTGGAGGGCGTCATCGGCGCCCGCTGCCGAGACCTCGCCATGCACGACCCGGCCCAGGCCGTCTTCGCCGAACAACACATCCGGCGAGCCCTGGCGCTACGGGACCCGTCCAAGGTGCGCAACCGCGCATTCGACGTGATCGGACTGGCGCGCACCAAAATGGTCGCGGGAGACCCGGAGGCAGCGTGCGGGTTGATCAACGAGGTCCTGCCGACAGCGGCGAAGCTCTCCTCGGGGCGCGTCCTGCGCAAACTGGAGGACTTCGCGAAGGAGGCGGCACGACACCGCCACATCCCCGCCGTGCAGGACACCAGGGACGCGATCAGAGCGATCCGGACAGCCTGATGCGAGTAGGCATCACCGGCCACAGCAACCTGGTCCCAGAATGCATCCCAGCCGTCCAGGCCGCCATCACGGAGGCCCTGACCAAGCTGGACGCCAACCTGGTGGGCGTGACCTGCCTGGCCCCAGGAGCAGACCAGGTCTTCGCCAGAGCAGTCCTCGCACTGGGCGGCGAAGTGGAGGTGGTCCTCCCAGCACTGGACTACCGCGACCGCCTGAAACCACACCAGGTAGCCGACTACGACGAACTACGAGCAGCGGCCACCGTGGTCAGCGTCCTCCCGCACATGTCGAGCGGACGCCTGGCCTACGTGGCAGCGAACGAACGAATGCTCGCCTCGGTAGAGGTCCTCATAGCGGTCTGGGACGGCGTCCCAGCCCAAGGCAAGGGCGGCACAGCAGACGTGGTGGAACAAGCACGCGCCTCCGGCGTACCGATCGAGGTCGTCTGGCCCCCGGAAGCTCGCCGGAAGTCCTAACTCGGTCAGCCCGCGATGCCGCAGGCGAGCCGTCCTCGGTCAGCGATGCCGCAGGCGAGCCGTCCTTCGAATAGGCACTGGGCGGTGGGGTCCCATCACGAGTCGCGCCATAGCACTTGCTGCATGCCTGAGGAGGTGTCAAGCGGACACGCTTTTCGTCCGCTTGACACCTCCTCAGGCATGTGGCCCGCTCTTGGCTCGGCTCGTGATGGGACCCCACCGCCGACGCAACTCACAACTCAACCGGCGGCCGCCCAACGCAACAGGCGTGCCATCTACCTGCGGGCGGCGCGGGCCCCCTGATCAGATTGCCGGGGGTCTGGGGGCAGAGCCCCCAGGGGAAGCACGCAACCGCAAGCTCGCCGCCCGCAACGCAACCACCCGCCAGGCCGCGTACCGCCAGGCCGCGTACCGCAGAGCCCCGTACCGCCAGGCCGCGTACCGCAAGGTGCCCCCGCAGTCGACCGAAGCGACGACTAGTCCGAGCGAGGGAAGTTCGTCGGCAACCGGACCAACTCCCTCCCCAACCCTAGCCCCACCCACCCCGCTTGATCACGATTTCAGGGCATGGCAGCCGATCCGTTCGCTCGCCTGGCCGACCGCCAGCACTCCCTGCGAACAGCCCTCAAAGCCCTCCAATCGGCAAGCCCAGGCACCCAAGACTTCCACACCCTCCTGACCACCACGAACGACGAAGTCGAAGCCGTGATGCAGGCCAGGAGAGACGTGGAAGCAGCCAGGCTGACCACCCCGAACCGAGCGACAGCCGCCGCCACCACAGCAGCAGCCCTGATAGTCGCGGTGGGTTGGTTCGACCCCTGGTCCCTGCTCTCCCTCCTCACCGCAACAGCCACAGCAGCATCAGTCCTGGTAGACCCCACAGGACAAAAAATCTGGGAACCCAGGGCAAGAACAGCAGCGATCACAGCGGCCCTGGCAGCCACCCTCCTGACCCCACTCCTCAACGGCTGGGCAACACTCATCACCGCCGCAGGGATCACCTGGTGGGCCTGGAGGACGCTCAAATGAACATAGACCCGCTCAAGGCCCTGGAAGACAAAACAGAGCGTCTGAAACGAGAGCTCAAATCCCTGGAAACCCGCCTCGACAACACCCAGTCGGAAGCGGCCCAGACCCACCTGACCCACACCAACCAGCTCAAGGACAACACCCGCAAGCTCACCAAGACCAACGACCGAGTAACCGAACTGGCAGAGAGCGTCCACCGCCTGGAACGCCTTCTGGTAGCCCTGAACAGAAAAGTGAGGGCAAGCGAAACCCAGAAGGCCGACTTCGACAACTGGCCGGAGATAGACCAGCCAGACCTGGCCAAGATCCTCAAGGGCCAGGAAGCCTACGCCAGAAGGACTTTCACCCCGCAGGAAGCCAAGGACACCCGCAAGGCCATAGCCGAGTACGACAAACAGGCCGCACAGGCCATCGACGCGGCCGAGGCGCTCACCCACCTCCCGCCGGCAGCAGAAGCGTTGTGGCGCAAGCACTACAAGCAGTGGCGAGCGATCACCCAGCTGAACCGCCCAGACCCACCGGACGACGACACGCACGCCAAGGACACCGTCGCCAAGTCGGCCGGCAACGAGGCCATCAAGCACACGCGATACCGGATCCGCACCCGCATCGAGGACGCGGTGGCGAGGGATCTGCTGTTCCCGGCGTGGTTCGAGAACATGCTCGGACCGGCCGCACCGCCCGGCAAGGCGGACGATTGGCTCTACACAGCAACGGATGTGGTGCTCTACAGGTTGCTGCACGGGGTCACCAGCCCAGCGGACGCGCTCGGGCCGGCACCCCTCGAGGAGGGGCACCGCAAGACCCTGCACGACCGCTTGACCAGCGAGTGCGCGGACTACCGGAGACCGTGACGAAAGCCCGGGCAGGGCGCCTCTGCCCGAGCACTCACGTCACGCCAGCTCCAGGCTGAACCGCTGCTGCTCAGCGTCCACCGCGAGCACCTTCACCTGCACGGAGGCACCGACCTCGGCCTGCTGGCCGTGCAGGAGCCCGTGTGCACCGGCGGGGTGCTCGATGAACGAACCGAAGGGAACGGTCGAGACGACCTTCCCCGAAAAGACATCACCAACGTTGGGAAGCATTGCGCATCACCTCCTCTCCCAGTGCGCGTGTCCAACGAACGAACAGGCGCGGGAGCTGGAGGGGCCCTGATCAAGTCAGGGCCGGGCAACCGTTCCGCTCACGGCACAAGGCCGACCCGGCAGTCATGAGGCAAACCCTAACCACCGCAGGCCGTTGTCCGCAATGGATTCTAGAATCCGACACATGCTGGAGACGTCCGCACGGCTGCTGAAGCTCCTCTCGCTGCTGCAGGTGCGGCGCGACTGGACGGGCCCGGAGCTCGCCGGGCGGCTCAGCGTCGACGTGCGCACGATCCGCCGCGACGTGGACAAGTTGCGCAGCCTCGGTTACCCCGTCACGTCGTTGCCCGGCGCGGCCGGCGGGTACCAGCTCGGGGCGGGCGCGGAACTCCCGCCGCTGCTGCTCGACGACGACGAGGCGGTCGCCGTCGCGGTCGGGCTCAGGACGGCGGCGAACGGGTCGATCGCGGGCATCGAGGAGACGTCGATCCGCGCTCTCACCAAGCTCGAACAGGTGCTGCCGACCAGGTTGCGCCGGCGCGTGCAGGCGCTCCAGATGCACACCACTCCCCTGCCGGCCGCGGGGCCGACCGTCGACCCGGAGACGCTGACGATCATCGCCGCCGCCTGCCGCGACCACCAGCAGCTCCGGTTCACCTACGCCTCGACGCGGGGCGAGCCCTCGAAGCGGCTCGCGGAACCGCAGGGGCTCGTGCACACCGGCCGCCGGTGGTACCTGGTCGCGTGGGACGTGTCCAAAGAGGACTGGCGAACGTTCCGGGTGGACCGCGTCACCGGGGAACCGACCCCGGCCGCACGGTTCACACCCCGCCCGCCACCCGCCGAGTCCCTGGGCGAGTTCGTGTCGAGGCAGATCGCCTCCAACGTCTACACCTACCAGGCCGTGCTCACGATCCACGCACCCATGCAGGCAGTCGCGGAACGCACCACGCCGATGTCCGCCGCCCTGGAACCGATCGACGACAACTCGTGCCTGATGCGCACGGGTGCCGACGCGCTCGAACGGATCGTGTGGCACCTGCTGTTCCTCGGCTTCGAGTTCGACGTGCACGAACCGGAAGAACTCAGGGACTACGTCGAAGTCCTCGTCGGCAGACTCCACAACGCGATTAGAGTGCGGGAGTGACAGTGGACTTCGCGACCGCCGCGGACCCGTTCAGACGGGAGCTTCTCGCACACTGCTACCGGATGCTCGGCTCACTGCACGACGCCGAGGACCTGGTGCAGGAGACGTACCTGCGCGCGTGGAAGTCGTACGACCGGTTCGAGGGCCGCTCGTCGGTGCGCACCTGGCTGTACCGGATCGCCACGAACGCCTGCCTCACCGCGCTCGACGGCCGCACGAGACGCCCGCTGCCGTTCGGGCTCGGCACCCAGGGCAGCACGGAGAGCGACCCGCTCACGCAGGACCACGAGATCCCGTGGCTGGAGCCGTTCCCGACCGATCCCGCCGCGATCGTCACAGAACGCGAGTCCACCCGGCTCGCGTTCGTCGCGGCCCTGCAGCACCTCCCGCCGAGGCAACGCGCGGTGCTCATCCTGCGGGACGTCCTGAAGCTGAGCGCCGCCGAGACCGCCGACGAGCTGGAGATGACGGTCGCGGCCGTGAACAGCGCGCTGCAACGGGCGCACGCGCAGCTCAAGGACCTCACCGAGGACGAGGTCTCCGAACCGGCGGACGCCAAGCCGTTGCTCGACCGGTGGGTGAAAGCCTTCGAGGCCAAGGACGTCCCGGCGATCATCGGCATGTTCGCCGAGGATGTCGTCTGGGAGATGCCGCCGTACCCGCAGTTCTACCGGGGCCCCCAGATGGTCGCGTGGCACCTCACGAACCAGTGCCCTGCCGTCCCGCACGGCGCCAGGATGATCGCGACGGAGGCGAACGGCCAGCCCGCCTTCGGCCTGTACCTCCGGGCCGAGGACGGCGTGTTCCGGCCGTTCAACCTCCAGGTCCTGGAGGTGCGGGACCGGATCACGCGCGTCTCGTCGTTCTTCGACCTCAGTCTGTTCCCGAAGTTCGGGCTGCCTTCGACCGCATGAACTCCGAGCGGTCCAACGCCCGGCCGACGATCCGCATGTCACCGACCCAGCCGTGCAAGGACTTCTCGACGACCTTGTTGTACGCGTAGGCACCGACGAGCCACGGATCACCGGCGGTCGAGATGCCACGCGCGGGCGTGGACGGGTTGCGCAGCAACGGAGACCCGTCCACGTACAACGTCGCGTGCACGCCGTCGTTGACCACGGCGATGTGCCACCACGTCTCGTAGTCCATCTCGTGGCCCCAGTTCGTGGAGATGCCCGGCAGGTTGCGCGGGAACACCGCCCACTGCAGCTGGCCGCCCCCGGCGACGTTCAGCGTCGCGATCGGCTCACTCGGGTCGTCCCCGGTCTTGCCGACGGCCGAACCGGGCGCGAGCTTCGTGAACAGACCGCACCACGGGTGGTTGAACCCTTGGGGCAGCTTGAGGAACACCTCGATCGTGTACCCGCGCTCGAACGTCTCCCTGTTCACCGGCGCCGAGTCCACAGTGGACAGGTAGCCGTCTTTGCCGAAGTACAGCGAACGGTGCGACGGTGCGAGCCGGCTGTGGTCGTCCGAGGCCGTCAGCGAACCGACCTGCCGCAGGTCGTTTCCGTTGCCCGACAGGTCCTTCAGCCCTTCGCCGAGCCGCCAGTACGCGACCGTGCCGCGCACCAGCACGTCGCGGACGGGTTGCGGAGCAGGCAGCACGGGCGGGTCGAACCGGGCGAACCGCTGCTCGAAGTCGATCGGCACGCTGAACCGGTCGGCCGGGCCGGTCAGCTCGGTCTCCTTGCGCTCCAACGGGTTGAGCGACTTCTTCCCGAGCAGCCACGGCGACACGGTGCGCACGTCGACCACCCCGCGGTCCAGGTCGAAGTGGTAGAGCCGGATCATCGCCCCGCCGCCGTAGTAGCGGTCCTGGTAGTTCGTGATGTGCACGTGCACGTCGTTGCCGAACGCATTGGTCATCGTGGCCCGCGCCGGCGGCCAGAAGTGCCCGTTCAACGTCAGGAAGACCTGGTCGTTGTCCTTGATCAGCTCGTTCCACAGCCGACGCCCGTAGTCGGACATCGAAGCGACCCCGTCACCACCGTCGTACACCAGTTCGTGCGTGGTAAGGATGACGGGCAGCCGCGCGTGCTCGGCCAGCACCGAACGCGCCCACTCGAACCCCTTGGCGGACATGCGCCAGTCGAGCGCCAGGACCAGCCACTCCTTGCCACCGGCACGGAAGACGTGGAACGAGTTGTAGCCGTCGGCGCTGGCACCGCGGAACGTCGGCGAGGTGCGGAACCGCTGCGGCCCGAACCTGTCGAGGTACGGCGTGCGGCCGCGCTGGTCGTCCAGGCGCGAGTCCGGCACGTCGTGGTTGCCCGCGAGCACGCTGTACCCGATCCGGCGCCGGTCGAGCACCTCGAAGCGCTCGCTGATGTCGTCGATCTCGCTCTTGCGCGCGTTCTCGACCAGGTCGCCGAGGTGGCTGACGAAGACGATGTTCTCGGACCTCTGGCGGTCGACGAGGTACTGCAGCGTGGCCTTCAACGGCGCGGAGTCGCCGCGGTCGAGGTCGAACATGTACTGCGTGTCCGGGATCACGGCGAGCGTGAACCGCCGCGACTCGCGGTCAGGACGGCCGCCGACAACGTTGTCCGCGGTCGCGGAACCAGGCGTGACCAGGGCGGCAGCGGCAGCGGACGCACCGGTGCCGAGCAGGAAGGAACGGCGGGACGCGGTCATGGCGCGGAGCGTAGGTGCGCTCTGCGAACACCAGGCGAACAACGGTGGATAGCATCGCGAACTATGTCCTGGGGGTTGCTCGCGGCGGCCGGTGCGGTCGTCGCTCTCGGAGGGTTGTTGCAGGGCCTGATCGGCTTCGGCCTGGCCCTGGTCGCCGTCCCGTTGCTCGCGCTGCTGGACCCGTCGCTGCTGCCGGTGCCGGTCCTGATGATCGCCGCCGCGCACGCGTCGCTGTCGCTCGCACGCGAGTTCGCCCACGTCGACTGGCGCGGCGTCGGCTGGGCGATGCTCGGCCGCCTGCCCGGCACCGTCGTCGGCATCCTGATCGTCGACGCGCTCGACCCGAAGGGCTTCGGCCTCGTGGTCGGCGGCTCGGTGCTGGCGTGCGTGCTCCTCTCGATCACGGCCTGGCGCCCGCAGCCCGAGCCGAAGTCGCTGGTCACGGCCGGGTTCGCGAGCGGCTCGTTCGGCACGGCGACGGCGGTGGGCGGCCCGATGGTCGCGCTGCTCTACCAGAACCAGGCGGGACCACAGGTCAGGGCGACGCTCGGGGCGTTCTTCGTGCTGGGCTCCGGCGCGTCGATCATCGGCCTGACCGCCAGCGGCAACGTGACGGCGCACCAGTTGTGGAGCGGGGTGCTGCTGATCCCGTTCCTGGTCGCCGGGTTCCTGCTTTCAGGGCCGTTGCGCAAGAAGTTCGACGCCGGGGGCATCCGGACGCCCATGCTGGTCGTCTCGGGAGCGAGCGCTGTCGTGCTGATCGTGAGGAGTGCGCTGCTGTGACGTGGTTCTGGGCGTCACTGCTGGCACTGGCCGACCGCTACTCGATGTGGCCCCTGCTGGTCACCATCGTCGCGATCGCCGCACTCGGCCTCGGAATCCTCGCTCTCACGAAGAAGAACGGCGTCGACGCGGCCATCGCCCTGGTTTCCCTGGCCGTGGCCCCGCCGACGCCGTTCCTCAGTGCGGGGTGTCGCTGATGAGCCCGGTGATCAGGCGAACGGCTGAACGTTCGGCTGGAACACCTGTCCATCAGCCGGTGCGACCAGGTCCACCAGGTACTTCGCGACGGCGGCGTCCGTACCCGCCGACCGGCCGAGGATGCAGTGGCCGAACGCGTCGACGCTGATCAGGCGTGCGTTGCCGAGCTGCTTGGCCATGCGCTGCGAGAACAGGTACTGCGTCGCCGGGTCGTAGTAGTTGCCCACCACGACGATCGGGTTCTTGGTGCGCTTGTTCCACGGGCCGATCCAGCGATCGGGGTTGCGGGCGGGCCACGTCGCACAGGTCAGCAGGTCCGCCGCGGCCTGGTAGCGGCCGAACGTCGGCGACTCCTTCTCCCACTTCGCCGCCGTGGAAGCCCAGTTGCGGGTGGTGCGGGCGAACGGCTTGTCGATGCAGTTGACGCCGAAGTACGAGTCGTCCGCGGTGTACGGGGTGTCCGGCAGCGGGTCGACGTCCATGCGGCCACCGGCGTTGTTCAGCGGCGCGGCGAGCTCCACAGTGGACTGGACGCTCATCGTCGCCGCGGACGGGTTCAGCGCGTTGTGAACGCTCTGCAGCCACGCGGCCAGCGGCGCGATCCGGGCGATCGAGTACAGGTCACCGGCGACGCGGCCGACGACGTCGGACAGCGTGACCTTCGTGCCGTCCGGCAACGTCGCCGGCCCCTTGGCCAGGGCGGCCTTCAGAGCCTCGAACTTGCCGCGAGCGTTACCGGCGAACGCGCACTTCGTCGCGCCGACTGAGTCGCAGCGCTTCAGCATCGCGTCGAGAGCGATCTCGAAGCCACGAGCGCGCTCACGGTCGTACTGCGCGCCATCGGTGAGGCGCAGCCTCGGGTCGACGTTGCCATCGATCACCATCGCGCGCGTCTTGGCAGGGAAGATGTTCGCGTAGGTGGCGCCGAGCAACGTGCCGTAGGAGAAGCCGACGAAGTTGAGCTGCTTGTCCCCCACGGCTTCGCGCATGACGTCGAGGTCACGGGCGACCGCCTCGGTCGACATGTGGTTGAGCAGCGGACCGGCGTTGATCTTGCAGTAGTCCGTGTAGGCCTTGGACTGGCGGATCGTGCTGGAGATCTCGTCGCGGGTGGTCGGCAACGAGTACCAGCCGTCGTTGACCGCGTCCGCCTCCTCCTGGGTGCGGAAGCACCGCATCGGGGCGCTGCGGGCGACGCCACGCGGATCGAAGCCGATGACGTCGAACCGGTCCAGCACGGCGGGCTGGAAGTAGTTCTTCGAGACGGCGCCGCGGATCAGGCCGGAACCGCCGGGGCCACCGGGGTTGAGGAAGATCGAACCGATCTTGCGCGAGGGGTCGTTCGCCGGGCGCTTCATCATGGCGATGCCGGTCTTCTCCCCGCGCGGGCGCGAGTGGTCGACGGGCACCTCCTGGACGGCGCAGGTGAGCTTGGCGCGCTCCTCGGGCGTCACGGACGCGGGGAGGGTGGCGAGAACGTCCGCCGCGCACTGCCCCCAGGCAGCGGGTCTGACAGAGGTCTCGGCCTGGGCGGAGGACACGCCCAGGCCGGAAGCGATGGTGCCGAGCACGAGCGCGGTCGCGAGCACGACACGCACTGGAGATGATGACGTCACGGATGCACCCCATCACCGACCGTGCACCGTTTGTACCCGCCTATCGTCGGGTTGTGTCCCGACGACAGGCGGGCCCTGCCGAGGATCAGAACGGTTGAGCGTTCGGCTGGAAGACCTGGCCGTCGGCCGGCGCCACCAGGTCGACGAGGTAACGGGTCACCGCCGCGTCGGCACCGGCCGAGTCACCGAGGATGCAGTGACCGAACGCGTCGACGCTGATCAGCCGCGCGTTGCCGAGCTGCTTGGCCATGCGCTGCGAGAACAGGTACTGCGTCGCCGGGTCGTAGTAGTTGCCCACCACGACGATCGGGTTCTTGGTCCGCTTGTTCCACGGCCCGATCCAGCGGTCCGGGTGGCGCGCCGGCCAGGTCGGGCAGGTGAGCAGGTCGGACGCGGCCTGGTAGCGGCCGAACGTCCTCGACTCCCTCTCCCACTTCTCGGCCGTCTGGGCCCAGTTGCGGTTCGAGCGCGCGAACGGTTTGTCGGTGCAGTTGACGGCGTAGTACGAGTCGTCGCTGGTGTACGGCGTCTCCGGCAGCACCCGCACGTCGGCCTTGCCACCCAGGTTGTTGAGCATCGGAACGTCCACAACGGACTGCACTGCCAGCGCGGCCGAGGGGTTCTGCACGGCGTGGATCGACTGCAGCCACGCGGTGAGCGCCTTGAACGTCGTCGGGCTGTACAGGTTGCTCGCCGTGCGGCCGACGAGACCGGTCAACGTGACGACGACGCCACCGGGCAGCGTGGTCGGCGCCTTGCGCAGCGACTCGCGGATGTCGTCGAACTTCTTGCGCGCACCACCGGCGAACGCACACCGCTCGACACCGACGGTGTCACACCGCTTAAGCATGGCGTCGAGGGCGATCTCGAAGCCACGAGCGCGTTCACGGTCGTACTGCGCGCCATCGGTCAGGCGCAGCCGCGGGTCGACGTTGCCGTCCAGCACCAGAGCGCGCGACTTCGACGGGAAGATGTTCGCGTAGGTGGCGCCGAGCAGCGTGCCGTACGAGAAGCCGACGTACGTGAGCTGCCTGTCCCCCACGGCTTCGCGCATCACGTCGAGGTCACGGGCGACCGCTTCCGTCGACATGTGGTTCAGCAGCGGACCGGCGTTGATCCCGCAGTAGTCCGTGTAGACCTTGGACTGCCGGATCGAGCTGGCGATCTCGTCGCGCGTGATCGGCAACGCGTACCAGCCGTCGTTGACCGCGTCCGCTTCTTCCTGGGTGCGGAAGCAGCGCAGCGGCGCGCTGCGGCCGACACCGCGCGGGTCGAAGCCGATGAGGTCGAACTTCTCGAGGATCTCCGGTGTGAAGAAGCTGGAGCCGTACGCGCTGTAGATCAGGCCGGCGCCACCGGGACCGCCGGGGTTGATGAACAGCGAGCCGATCTTCTTCGCCGGGTCGCCGGCGGGGCGTTTCATCATGACGATGCCGGTCGAGTCCCCGCGCGGCCGCGAGTGGTCGACGGGCACGGCCTGGACCGCACAGCTGACCTTCGTGCGTTCGGCGGCGGGGATCTCGGCGAGCACGTCGGCCGCGCACGGTCCCCAGGCGGCGGGTCTGGCGGCGGAGGTGGCTTCGGGCTGGGCTGACGCGCTGCCCAGGCCGGTGATGACGGTGCCGAGCGCGAGCGCACTGACGAGCGCCACGCGCACGGCACGCGTTGATGCAGGAGTCATCGAGCCAGCCCACCACCGAAGGTGGGCCGCCAGTACCCGCCTATCGTCGGGTTGTGACCTGGATTACACCGCTTGGGCTAGCGAGACCGCGAACCGGCCCTCGGCGTCGGTCCACCAGCGGTGCAGCGAAAATCCCGCGTCCTCCAGTTCGCTCTTCACGCCCTCCTCGCGGAACTTGGCCGACACCTCGGTCCTCAGTTCCTCGCCCTCGCGGAACTCCACCGTGAGGCCGAGCTCGGCGAGCGTCACGGTCATCGCCCGCTTCGCCCGCAGTCGCATCTCGATCCACTCCTGCTCGGCGTTCCACAACGCCACGTGCTCGAACGCGTCGACGTCGAAGTTGCCGCCGACCTCGCGGTTCAGCACGTTCAGCACGTTGCGGTTGAACTCCGCCGTGACGCCCTGCGCGTCGTCGTACGCACGCACCAGCGTGCCCGGATCCTTGACCAGATCCGTGCCGAGCAGCAGCCACTCCCCCGGCTCCAGCACGTCCCGGACCGTGCGCAGGAACTTCTCCCGCTCCTCCGGGATCAGGTTGCCGATCGTGCCGCCCAGGAACGCGACCAGGCGCGGCGACTCACCCGGCAGCAACGACAGGTGCTGCGTGAAGTCGCCGACCACACCGTGCACCCGCAACCCCGGGTAGTCCGCCATGATCGCGTGCGCGGCCTCGGTCAGAGCGGACACCGACACGTCCTGCGGCACGAACTCCTGCAGCGTGCCGTGTTCCCTGAGAGCACTGAGCAGCAGCCGCGTCTTCTCCGACGAGCCGGAACCCAGCTCCACCAGCGAATGCGCGCCCGTCGCCGCCGCGATCTCGCCCGCGCGTTCCGCGAGCACCTCCCGTTCGGCACGGGTCGGGTAGTACTCGGGCAACCTCGTGATGTCCTCGAACAACGCGCTGCCGACGGCGTCGTAGAACCACTTCGGCGAGACCCACTTGGGGTTCGCGGTCAGTCCGGCCCGCACGTCGGCACGTAGCGCGTGTGCGGCGTCCTCCGGAGTGAGATGAACGTCCAGCACCGGCTCGGTCATAGTGGTCGAACCTCCACAGTGGATGGAACGGCGGTGATCACGTGCCGGTCGGGGATCTCCCGCCAGCCCGGGTCGTCGTCGAGCGGTTCGGACGCAAGTGTCACGCCCTCGCCTCGTTGAAGCACCCACAGGGCGTGTGTCCACGTCGTCCCTACGAGCACTTCTCCGTTGGTGAGCAAGAAGTTCAGGCGTGACTTCGGAGCCGCGTCCGCGACCTCTTGCACGAGTTCAACAAGCGTCTGGGCCGGGTTCTTCCCGGTCTCCAAACGACGTCTGAGGACCGTCCACAACAGCGCGGAGTCGGTCGGCGCGTCCATCGTGAGCAGGTCGGTCACGTCGAGGGTCTTCGCCAGCTCCGCGACGCTGTGCGGCCAGCCGTCGACGCGTCCGTTGTGGCTGAACAACCACGTGCCGTCGGTGAACGGCGCGCAGGCGGCATCGCTCACCGGCATGCCCGTGGTCGCCGAGCGGACCGCCGCGAGGAACGCCGCGGACTCCGTGCCCGCCAGCTGACGCAGGTTCGGGTCGCTCCACAACGTGCCCGCCCGCCGGTACCGCACCGGGCCGGGGAACCAGCCGACGCCGTAGCCGTCGACGTTCACGGTTCCGCCGGCCCGCATGTCGCCGGGAGCGTACGACTGGTGCTCCAGCGAGTGCGGTGCGTCGTAGAGCAGGCTCGCGATGGGCATGGCTCTGCCCAGGTAAGCCAGATGGCGGCACATCGGCCTAGGCGTCCCTGGCGCAGCGGAAGCCGGCGAAGATCTGCCGTCTGATCGGGTAGTCCCAGTTGCGGAACGTCGCACGGACCGCGGACTTGTCCGTGCCGAACGAGCCTCCGCGCAGCACCTTGTAGTCCGGCCCGAAGAAGACCTCGGAGTACTCCTTGTACGGGAACACCTCGAAGCCCGGGTACGGCCCGAAGTCGCTCGACGTCCACTCCCACACGTCGCCGATCAGCTGGTGCACCCCGGCAGGAGACGCCCCCGCCGGGTAGGCGCCGACCGGGGCCGGGCGCAGGTGGCGCTGGCCGAGGTTCGCGTGCTCCTCGCTCGGGTCCTCTTCGCCCCACGGGTAACGGCGGGTCCGGCCGGTCGCGGTGTCGAAGCGGGCCGCCTTCTCCCACTCGGCCTCGGTGGGCAGGCGTTTGCCGGCCCACGTCGCGTAGGCCTGGGCCTCGTGGAAGCACACGTGCACCACGGGCTCGTCCGGCACGATCGGCTCGACCACGCCGAACGCGTTGCGCACGAACGAGTTCTCCTCGCGCTGCCAGAACCGGGGCGCGACCAGCTTGGCCGTCGTCCGGTGCTCCCAGCCCTCCTCCGTCCACAGTCGACGGTCGTCGTACCCGCCGGCCAGGATGAACTGGGCGTACTCGCCGTTCGTGACCGGCGTCGTGTCGATGAAGAACGAGTCGACGTGCACGGCGTGCGCGGGCCGTTCGTTGTCCAGCGCCCACGGCTCGTCCGAAGCGCCCATTTCGAACGGTCCGCCCGGAATGAACACTTCGGTTGTCGGCACAAGGCTTCCCGGCGGCGGCGCGGGCGCGTGCAGCACCGGTTCGCCCGTGCGCAGCTGGTGCGTCGCGAGCATCGTCTCGTCGTGCTGCTGCTCGTGCTGCACGATCATGCCGAACGCGAACGCGTTCTCGACGAGCCGGCGGCCTTCCAGCGGCACCTTCTCCAGCACGTCGAACACCTTGCCGCGCACGTCCCCGACGTACTGCCGGGTCTCGCGCGGGTTCAGCAGCGGCAACTCGGGCCGCACGCTGCGCGAGAACTTGAACGCGTCGTAGTACTCGTCGATGTCGCTGCGCACCGGTTCACGTCCGCCGACGTCGCGGACCAGCCACAGCTCTTCCTGGTTGCCGATGTGCGCCAGGTCCCAGACCAGCGGCGACATCAGTTTGGAGTGCTGCCGGACGAGGTCGTGCTCGTCGACGGCGTCGGTCAGGGCGGTGGAACGCGCGCGCGAGCGCAACAGCTCCCCCGCCACCTGCTCGCGGAGTTCTTCGGTCACAGCTTCCCCTCAAGCTCCCGGCTGATGGTGCTGATCTGGTCGTGGGAGAGGCCGGTGCGAGGCAACGCCTCGATGCCCAGCGCCACGACGTCTTTCGCGGCACGCGCGATGCGTTCGTCCGCCAACCCGTGCCGTGCGGCCACCAGCCACCGCCCGGCAGCCCGTTCCGTCGCCGCCAGCACACCGTCCACAACGGACGGATCGCTGAACAGCGCGACGAGCAGCGCACTCGGCGCGATCCACCCGCCCGGCGCGGGTGTGTCGAGATATCTGACCTCCATGTACCCGCGCGGCCGGACCGGCGGGAACATCAACGACATGTGGTAGTCGAGGTCGTCGCTGGTAGGAGCACGATCGTGTGCCCCGTCGACCCACTCCGCGAACGTGAAGCGGCGCTCCGGGATCCAGTTGGAACTCGGACCGCGCACGACGATCACGGGTGTGTCGACGACTCTGCGCGCGTAGGCCTGGGCCGGATCGGCACACACGGCACTGGGTCTGGTGCGCACGGGATCGCAGCCGTACAGGGAGCGCATGCGGGCGGACTCCCAGCCCTGGTGCATGCCACCGATGCTCGGCGAGTTCGCGAACAACGCGATCATCACCGGCCCGAGCTGGTGCACGGCCGCCCATCTGTCCTGCAGGTGCTTGGCCTCACCTAAGTCGAGGCACACCTGCAGCCCCGCGGTGTTGCACATCATCGAGATGCCGTCGTCGCCGAGCGCGCCGAACGCGTGCTCCATCGCGGCGTACCGGGGCACCTGCAGCAGACGCGTGGGACGGCGGTGCGGGTCGGCACCCTTGTCGCCGAGCACGAGGCCGTGCTCGGCCAGCATGGCGGTGAGCTGGGAGATGTCCTGGGAGACCGTCCGGAAGAGGTCCGGGAGGCTGGTGCAGGGAGAAGTGGAGATCTCGACCTGCCCGCCGGGTTCGACGGTCAGCGGGGTGCCGCTGGGAAGCGGCCGCTGGGGGCTGTCCGGTACTAGCGTGGGTGGTGCGTGCTCGCCGAGCGCTGTGGCGAGCCGGTGTCGATCGAGGATTTCCGCAGGGTCTTCGGCGTGGTGGACGGTCCACTCGAGCTCCACGCCGAACAGCCTCGGAGGCCCGTGCTTGAAACAGACCGAGGCCACATAAGCCTCGGCCTCGGCGCGATCGGCGAACCTCGCCGGCGCCGGTTGATTACGCAACGCAGTCACGCTGCCACACTCCCCGTGATCGTCTGGCCCGTTCGACGCTACACGCGGGGTCTGACACTCGCAGCCCTCAAATCCTTACGAAACAAGTGGAGTGCCCGTGTGCACGCGTGCACACGGGCACCTGTCTCACCAGGTGGAGCTACGTCCTGGCATTCGAACGGCCGCGCAGCACCGTGTTGGCGGTTGACGCGTTCTTGATGGCCGTCTCGATCTGCGCCATCGACGACCCGGAGGTGATTCCCGGAACCGTCGCGGTGTTCAACGCGTACAACGTGAACGTGTACGGGTTGGTCGATCCACCTGGGCACGGCCCGAAGTACTTCAAAGCATTGGCGCCCGACTCCATCGCCTTCTGCTTCGCCCCGCCCTGGCCCGGCACGCTGAACCCGGACCCGAGGTTCTCCGGCAAAGACCGCGAAGCACCCGGAGTGTCCCAGATCGCCCAATGCAGCTTGTTGCCGTTGTTCACGCGGTCCGCGAACACGATCGCGTAGGCGGCGGCCCCGGCGGACTCACCCCACGCGAACGGCGGCGACGGGTCCTGCCCGGCGGCACCGTCACCGGCGCAGGTGTGCTTGGCCGGGATCATCGCGTCGTCTGCAAAAGCTGTGGAGGAGAGCTTAAAAGCGCTGCCGCCCTCGTAGACGATGTCGATGTGCAGGATCCGGTCGTTGCCCGCAGACCCGTCCTTGTCGGTCGTGGTCGTCAGCCAGATGTCGCCCTCGGCGTCCACCTCGACCGTCCGCAGGCGGCTGTAGGTGCCCTGGAAGTAGATCTGCTGGTCGACGAGGTTGCCGCCCGCGTCGATGCGCATGCGGTAGATGCGCTGGCCGACGGTGGTGGCGACGAAGACGTAGTCGTTGATGATCGTCAGGCCCGAGGGTGAGGCCTGCGAGGTCGACCAGGTCTTCTTCGGCGCAACGGTGCCGGCGCAGCTGCCGATCGTGCCCTCGCAGGGCTCCCAGCCGTAGTTGCCGCCCTTCGTGATCAGGTTGACCTCGTCCTGCTGCGAGTTGCCGAACTCCGAGGCCCAGAGGCGGCCCTGCGAGTCGAAGTCGAGACCCTGCACGTTGCGGTGGCCGTAGCTCCAGATCGCCTTGCCGGGGAACGGGTTGTCGGACGGGATGGAGCCGTCCGCGTTGAGGCGCAGGATCTTGCCGGCGTTGGTGTTGAGGTTCTGCGCGTTGTTGCCGTTCTGCGCGTCACCGGTCGAGATGAACAGGTGCCGGCCGTCCGGGCTGAACCGCAGGCGCCCGCCGTTGTGGTACCGGTTCTTCGGCACACCGTCGAGCAACGTCGTCCAGCCGGAGAGCCCCGTGCCGTCGAACTGGGCCCTGACCAGCCGGTTCCCGTTCGCATAGGTGTGGTAGACGTAGACGAACCGGTCGCTGGCGAAGGTGCGCGACACCTCGATGCCGAGCGCGCCGCCCTCACCGTTCGTGCCGACCGCACCCGGAACCTTGCCGACGACGGTCTTGGCACCGGCCTCGGTCACCCGCAGCACGGTGAACGTCTCGCGCTCGGTGACCAGCGCCGAACCGTCGGGCAGGAACGCGAGCCCCCACGCCACATCGACGCCGGACGCGATCTGCTTGACCGTGCCGGGGTTCGGCACCCCGGTACCACCACCCGCGACCGGTTTCACGGAGATCTCGTTCGAGAACGCCGAGAGGTTGCCCGCCGCGTCCTTCGCCCGCACCTTCACCGCGTACGTCTGCCCGGTGACCAGTCCGGCGACGGTCGCGCTCGTGGCGGAGCCGTCCGCGGTCTGCTTCAGCGCGCCGTCGAAGTGGATCTCGTACCCGGTGACCGCCACGTTGTCGCTCGAAGCACCCCACGCGATGGAGACGCTGGCCGAGGTGGCGCCGGTCGACCGCAGCGTGCCGGGCGTGGTGGGCGCCTGGTTGTCCACGGGCGCGGGCTTGGTGCGGCCCGGCACGTTGTTCGAGGCCTGCGAGACGTTGCCCGCGCGGTCCTTCGCGAACACCGTCCAGTCGTACTCGACGTCAGCACGCAGCCCGGTCGCCGTCGCCTCCAGCACGTTGCCGACACTCGTGACGAGCTGTCCGTGCTGGTAGATGTCGTAACCGGTGACGCCCACGTTGTCGGTGGCCGCCTCCCACTTCAACGTCACGGAGTTGTGCGTGGAGCTGACGAACTGCAGGTTGCGCGGCGGCGTCGGCGCCTCGTCGTCCGGCGGCCCGACCAGCACCGCGGTCAGCTTGTCCGCGTTCGGACCACCGTTCGCAGTGGTCGCGGTCGCCTTGATCCGGTTCGCACCGGCGTGCAGCACGACCTTGAGGGTCCGCGTCTGCCACGTCGTCCAGGCCCCCGTGCCGGGGAACGAGACGGTCTGCGCGCCGACACCGTCCACGGTCACCGAGACGGGCCGGTCGGCCGTCGTCCCGTTGGCGTAGCGGAACGTCAGGTCGTGCTCACCACCGGACTCGGCGTTGATGACGTACTCGACCGACGAGCCGATGACGTTGTCGTAGTTCACGAACCCGCGACCGGAGAACCCGGCCCAGTTCGACTCCACGACCCCTTGGCTGATGTTCGCGTCCTCGGCTTCCTGCTCCAGGGCCGGGACCGACGCGATCTCCTCGACCTCCAGGTAGTCGAGGTTGGGACCACCAGTGGCACCGGTGGACGTGACCTTGATCTTGTTCGAACCCGCGTTCAGGCTCACCGTGTTCTCGACCGACACCCACGTCGCCCACGCACCGGTACCGGCGAACACGCGCTCATCAACGGCAAGCGCACCGTTGACGCTCACGTCGGCCGACCGGTTGTCCGCGGACCCGTTGGCGTAGCGGAAAACCAGCTTCGCCTGCCCCGCCTTCGCCGCGGTGACGGTGAACTCGACCGACGACCCCACGACGTTGTCGACGTTGACGAACCCGGCCCCGGAGAACCCGGCGTGGTTCGACTCCACCACGCCTTGGCTGATGGTCGCGTTCTCCGCTTCGTACCGCACCGGCGCCGCGAGGGCCGACGCCGGTACCGACATCACCGCGACGGCTGTCGCGCAGGCAACACCCATCACGCCGAACGCGCGAAACGCCCGGCTTCTACTCGGTGCCACTGTTGTGCCTCCCACAAGACGGGTAGGGGGATCACGACGGAGCGGCGGCGGATTCATTTAGACAAGAAACTTTCCTGACTGTCGCGAAAATCACACCACCACGCGGACGCTGAGTCAACCCCGTCTCGAATGGGTTGGAAAGCGCTTACCGGGAACCCGGCACCGATCCCGGTCCCCTGGTTAGGGCAGTGACGTGGGGCTGGGCGGGTGCGCTTGGGCAGCCGGATCGGGCGGGTGCGCTCGGGCAGCAGGGCTGGGCGGGTGCGCACAGGCAGCGGGACCAGACGGGTGCGCACGGGCAGCGGGTCCGGGCAGGTGCGCACAGGCAGCGGGGCTGGGCGGGTGCGCTCGGGCAGCGGGGCTGGGCGAGTGGACTGGCAGCGGGTGGGGCTGGCAGCAGGCAGCAGGGCTGGGCGGATGCGCGCTCCCGCCCACGGTGCCAACCGCACTCGCCAGCGCAAGGGAACCACGCACGCAAGCCCGGCGCGCGGTGCCAACCGGTAAGCCAGCAATGCAAGCCGCCCATCTACGAGTCCTGGCGTGGCGATGCGAAGCGAGCCGTGTGAACCTCGTGCACCCTGGTTCCGGTGAGCGCCTCGAATGGCGATTGGGGCTTTACCTTGAGGGGGCGGGATGCCACCCTCACGGGCACGGCCGGGCGCTTTTCAGCCCGGCCTTTTTCCGGCCGTCACGCATCCCGCCAGAGGCTCAAGGTCAAGCCCCAATCGCAGCCCCTTGATCCGTCATGACCCGCCGGACCACCCTCGCAAGGCAACCGTGCCCCAGGTACGCGACCAACCCCGCTGGAACGCGACAACCAGCCAACGCAACAGCACCATCAACGTTCCCGATGCTCCGCCAACGCCGAGATCAAATCCGAAACCCTCCGACTCACCAACAAATCCACCACATGCACACCCGTGGACTCACGCCGCCGCCACCCCAGCCGCTCAACGACCGCCGACAGCTTGACGATCTCCCGCGTGTCCATGCCGCCAAACGATATGGCCAAGACCCCACCCCCACCCGCAGCCCCGCCCGATGATCCACACGAAAGGGATCACGGTCGAAGATCACACAGATGGACCTGTCCAATCCGTACGTACGGATTGGATTTCCCACCGGCTCCCTGCGACCATCTACCGGTGCCCAGGGTGAGCCAGGACCACCTCGACGCCCGCCGCCGTCAGATCCTCGACGGTGCGCGTGCCTGTTTCGCGCGACACGGCTACGAGGGTGCCACGGTACGCCGTCTGGAAGAGGCCACGAGCCTCTCTCGCGGTGCGATTTTCCACCACTTCCGCGACAAGGAGTCGCTCTTCCTCGCTCTCGCCGAGGACGATGCGCTCCGGATGGCGGACGTGGTCGCCGAGCAGGGTCTCGTCCAGGTCATGCGCGATCTTCTCGACGAGCCGGAGAAGCGGACCGAGGAGCACGCCGCCGACTGGCTCGGCACGCGCCTCGAAGTCTCCCGCCGCCTCCGCACCGACCCCGACTTCCGGGCGCGGTGGGCCGAGCGCAGCGAGCAGCTCACGGCCGCGACCCGGCAGCGTCTCATCCGTCAGCGCGAGGCTGGGAACCTGCGTGACGACGTCGACGTGACGGTGCTGACCAACTTCCTCGAACTGGTCCTCGAGGGTCTCGTCTCGCACCTCGCGATGGGGTTGCCGGCCGACGACATGGAGCCGGTACTCGATCTGGTGGAAGAAACCGTGCGGCGACACCGTCGCAGCTCTTGAGAGTTCGAAGCTCAAACCTCAATGTGGACACATGTCCACGCTGAAGACCGCCGCCCAGTTCTTCGCGCTGCGCACGCTCGTTCGCGGCTATGCACTCATGGGTGACCCGTACGCGGGCGTCATGGCCTCGCCGGCGCACCGCGACCCGTACGCGATGTACGAGAAGGTGCGCGCGAAGGGCGACATGGTGCGCAGCCGCATGGGCGCGTACGTCACGCCGAGCCGCGAGATCTGCGACTCGGTGCTGCGGGACAACAGGTTCGTCACCGCGACCTTCGACGAGGCGTCGATGGTGCCGATCACGCTGGTCAAGGACGGCGAGAAGATCGTCAACCCGGTGCAGGACTCGTTCCTGATGAAGAACCCGCCGGACCACACGCGCCTTCGCAAGCTCGTCCAGCCGTTCTTCACGCCGCGGGCGCTCAAGGACCGCACCGCGTCCATCCAGAAGATCGTGACCGACCACCTCGACCGGCTCGGTGACAGGTTCGACGTCGTCAGCGAGTTCGCGTCGCAGGTGCCGATCCAGGTCATCGCGGACCTGCTCGGGGTGCCGGACGAGAACAAGGACCTGTTCGCGCGCTGGGGAAGCTCGCTGGCCGAGACGCTCGACGGCGTGTGGTCGCACCAGCAGCTGAAGGACCTGCACGCCACGATCATCGAGTACAACGACTTCATCGACGTGCTGATCGACGAACGCCGCCGCAACCCCCAGGACGACATCGTCAGCCACCTCGTCCAGGAGCACCACGACCTCAGCCGCGAGGATCTCGTTGCCACCACGGGGTTGTTGCTCTTCGCGGGCTTCGAGACGACGGTCAACCTGATCAGCAACGGCGTGCTGAAGGCGTTCGAGAACCCGCACACGATCGCGCCGCTGTCCCAGAGCCCCGAGTACGCCGAGGGGTTCGTCGAGGAGGTGCTGCGGCTCGACCCGCCCGTGCAGTACACGATCCGCTGGCCCAAGGAACGCCTCGAACTCGCCGGGGTGAGTCTGCCGAAGGGCATGCCGGTCATGCTGATGCTGGCGGCGGCGAACCGCGATCCGCGCGTCTTCGACAACCCGCTGGTGTTCGACCCGACGCGGTCCAACGCGCGTGAGCACCTCGCGTTCAGCGCGGGCATCCACTACTGCATCGGCGCGGGACTGAGCCGCATCGAGGGCACGCTGGCGTTGCACGAGCTCTTCAAGCGCTTCCCCAACCTCGCGGCGGACGGCCCGGTGACGCGTCGCAAGTCCAAGCTCATCCGCGGCGCGTTGCGACTTCCGGTACGAGCCGGCGAAACCGAACGGTCACTCGCAGTGAACTAATGCTGACCTGGGGCGAATTTTGTTGCGACGAGTGCTCGACTTCACCCGCGTGGAGCAATGTTCGTGCCCCAATGACACATCTGCGTAAGGCATTCTTAGAAGCGAGAGGGAGACCCGCCGCACCGCCGCCGCGACGGGCCTCCCTCTCACCTTGTCTCAGGCCCTATTCGACGCCGGCCATCAGCTTCTTGATCGCCGGAGCCGCCACCGCGAGCGCGACACCGAGGACGATCGCCGCGCCGCCCAGCGTGAAGAAGTACGCCGAGGGGCTCGTCGTGTAGAACTTCACGAGCTGCGCGGCCACACCGGTACCGGCCGAGACCGCGAGGAACCACAGGCTCATCGTCTGCGACGCGAACGCCTTGGGCGCCAGCTTCGTCGTGACCGACAGGCCGACCGGCGAGAGCATGAGCTCACCCGCGGTCATGATCAGGAACATCGCCACGAGCCACAGCGGCGTCACCTTGCCGTCGGCGGCCGAGTTGCTCGCGAAGTACATGAGCACGAACGACAGGCCGACGAGCACGAGTGCGCCGGCGAACTTGCGCGGCGTGGACGGCGCGCGGTCCTTGAGCTTCAGCCACAGCCACGCGAACACCGGCGCCAGCGCGATGATCATGATCGGGTTGATCGACTGGAACCAGGCGACCGGGAACTCCCAGCCGAACACGTGGTTGTCGACGTGCGAGTCGGCGAACTCCGCGATGACCGACGCGCTCTGCTCGAAGATCAGCCAGAACATCGCCGCCGCGACGAACAGCGGGATGTACGCGAGGACGCGCGGCTTCTCCGTCGGCAGCGTCTTCTTGCTGCGGTACATGACGGTGAAGTACGTGATCGGCAGGACGATCGACATGATGCTGATCATCAGGATGACGCCCTCGACGCCACCGAGCAGGTACGAGACGACGCCGAGCCCGGCGATCACGACCGCGATCAGGGCGATGAGGCCGTAGACGCGGCCCTTCTCCTGCGGGTGCAACGGGTTCGGCGCCACGGCGGCCGAACCGCGCAGGTGCTTGCGGCCCAGCCGGTACTGGATGAGGCCGGCCGCCATGCCGATCGCGGCGACGGCGAACCCGGCGTGGAAGCCGATGCCGTCCGCGAGCGCTCCGGTGATCAACGGCGAGACGAAGCCGCCGATGTTGATCGCCATGTAGAAGACCGTGAAGCCGGCGTCCCGACGCGTGTCGTCGCGGTCGTAGAGGCCGCCGACGACGGTCGAGATGTTCGGCTTGAGCAGGCCCGTGCCGAAGACGATGAAGATCAGGCCGAGGTAGACACCGGTGATGCCGATCGGCAGGGCCAGCGCGATGTGGCCGCACATGATCAGCACGCCGCCGTTGAACGTCGACCGCTGCCCGCCCCAGACGCGGTCGGCCAGCCAGCCGCCCGCGACGCCGGACATGTAGACCGCCGTGCCGTAGATGGCGACGATCGACAGGGCGAGCGCCTTGTCGACGCCGAGGCCGCCCTCGGACACGGCTGTCCACAGGTAGAGGCCGAGGATGGCCTTCATCCCGTAGAACGAGAACCGTTCCCAGAGTTCGGTGAAGAACAGCGTGGACAGGCCTCGGGGGTGCCCGAAGAATCCCTTGTCCTGCGCGGAGATGCTGGCGCTTGGAGCGCTCACAGTCATCGTCCTCTCGTGTCAACGATGTCACGGCGGATTCGGTTGAGATTACGCCGAACGCGTGTACGGCTAGCAAATCGGGTTGCGTCCGAGTGGCCCAGCTCTCATGCCAGGGTGCGCACTCGAGCAGGATTTGAATGCACTACACCGATGGACTTGATCCAGGCGCACGGCATGGCCATGACGGAGTTCGACCGGCGGGTGCGGGAGATCGCACCCGACCAGTGGTCGCTCGGCACCCCCTGCCGGGAGTGGTCGGTCAGAGACCTCGTCGGGCACCTGGTCTACGAACAGCTCTGGGCACCAGAGTTGCTCGCCGGCTGCACGGCGAAACAGGTCGGCGACCGGTTCGACCACGACAACCTCGGCGACGACCCGCTCGTGTCCTGGGTCGTGGCGGCCGCGGCGGCGCGCGAGGCGTGGCTCGGGCCGCACGCGCTGGCGAAACCCGTGACGGTGTCGTCCGGGAAGCTCGACGCCGAGGAGTACTGCTGGCAGATGACCACGGACCTCGCGGTCCACGCCTGGGACCTGGCGCGCTCGATCGGCGCGGACGAGCGGATCGACCCCGGCCTGGCGTCGGCGGTGCTGGCCTACGTCGAGCGCAACATCGACGAGTGGGGCGGGTCGTCGATGTTCGACTCGGCCGTCCCGGTGGCGCCGGACGCGGACGACCAGACACGACTGATCGGACTCCTGGGACGTAAGCCCTGACGGCTGCTGGACCAGGTCTGCCGAAACGCCCCGCTTCGCATCCCCCTGCAATTCCTGCGAGGCGGGGCGTTCCTCCCCCGGCCGCGACCCCCGGATCCCCCCGGACCGTTGGTCGCACCGCATTTCTACAGGTAGATCGTTGTCCGGTGTCGTAGCTCGATCAGCGGACAACGACTTCCGGACAACGTTTTCGGAGCTTTTGTTCCAACGTCACGCACTTGATCCCGACCGCGTCGAGGTGCTCGCTCACGCGGACGAACCCGGCGCTCTCGTAGAACCTGATGTTCCCGTCGCTCTCGGCCCCGGTGAACAGCCAGACGACCTGCACCTTTTCGGGCGTCCGCTCGCTGATCGCCCGCAGCAGCAGGCGCCCGACCCCGCCGCCCTGCACGTCGGGGGCGACCGACAACCGGGCGACCTCCATCCGGTCGCCGTCGACCCGGCTGCGCACCGAGCCGATCAGCCGCGCCCCGTCGAACGCCCCGAACGCGGGCGTGCCGTCACCGAGGTGGCCGCGGATCTCGTCGAGCGTCTCGACCAGCGGCGGCAGGTCCCACGCGCCGTACCTCCTGGCCTCCTGGAGGTACGCGGCCCGCTGGATCGTCATGACCTCACCGGCGTGCTCCGGCGTCAACCCTCCGATGTGGACGCTCACGGCCCGGTGACCCCCGGCGTCCAACTCTCCGGCAGACCGCTCTCCGTGAGGATCATCTGGTGGTCGCCGAACCCCGCCGGCGCGTCCGGCTGCCACGGCCACTGCCCCTGCGGCGTCGGCACGATGATCTGCACGGCCGCGAAGTCCGACCCGTCGTAGAGCAGGTAGGCGCTCCCGAAGAACTCCGGGTAGAACCCCTTGTAGACCCGCTCGAACGCGACCGGCACCCCTTCGAAGAAGTCGTCGTAGAGCTTGCCCGGCTGGAACCGCTCACCCTCGCTGGCCCGCCGCACGTACAGGTTGATCAAGTTCTCGCCCATGCCCTGCGGCAGCCCGATGACGACCGCCTCGGCCACGCCGAACCGCCGCCAGGCCCCCACCGAGAACACGTACCCCGGCCCCTCGGCGTCCGGGTTCACAACGATGTTCGTGTGGCCGAACCGGTCGGCCGCGGACAGCAGCCGCGCCCGTAGTTCGATGTCTTCGTCGGAAAGCACGGCACCCAGCCTACGGCACCCTCCCGGCGCCTTATGCCTGCTTGGAGCTGGTCCAAGACTCCCACCTTCAGGCAGATTTGGCCGGAAACGATGGAGGATTCGCGGTCGCTGCCCCTACCGTCCGTCCATGCCCAAGAGATCGTCCAGCGTGGTGGGCCGCGAGTTCGGCAACGGTGTCCGCGCTGCCGTAGAGAGCACCGGACTCATCCAGCGCAGGCTCGCCGAGCTGCTCGGCTGGCAGGAGGCCAAACTGTCCGACATGCTCGCCGGCAAGGGCGGGGTCAACGAGTTGGAAGTCGCCACCCTGCTCGCCTACTGCCGCACACCACTCGAAGAACGCGAGCGCCTGCAGGCCCTGTTCCGCGAGTCGGGGAGCTTCTACGCGCAGTTCACCGACGACGGCGTGCCGGACCAGGTGCGCACGCTGATCAACCAGGAGCAGGAGGCCATCGAGATCATCGACTGGTCGATGATCCTCGTGCCGGGCCTGCTCCAGATCTTCGAGTACATCCAGGCCGTCACCGCTAAAGCCCAGACGGTCTCGGAGGAGAACATCCCGAAGACCGTCGCCGCACGCGCGGCCAGGGCGGAGATCCTCGAATACAGCCGGTCGTTCACTTTCTACATCCACGAGCAGGCGCTGTGGCTTCCGGTCGGGGGCACCGAGGTGTGGCGCGAGCAGCTCGCACACCTGCTGCGACTGTCGGTGCGCAAGTACATCAGCATCCGCATCGTCCCGAGGTCGGCGGGTATGCACGCGGGTACGTCGGGTGACTTCCGGCTTATGAAATTCTCGAAGTACCCGCCGGTCGTGTACATCGAGAGCGTCCGCTGCTGCTTGTTCTTCGACGACAAGGAAACCGTCGACACCTACGAGAACATCCTGAAGGACCTCGCAGGCGTCGCCTTGGATGAGGAAGAATCTAGGGCGGTGATCAACAGCATCTTGGAGGGTCTCCAATGACCAACTGGCGCAAGAGCAGCTACAGCGGCGATGGCAACAACTGCGTCGAGATCGGCCGTGGAACCGGCATCCGGGACAGCAAGGCGCCCGCCACCCATCTGCCCGTCTCGGCCGAAGCCTGGTCGGCGTTCTTGAAGATGACGTCAGCCGAGGTATCGGCACCCGTCGAGCAGTAGGCCGATGGCCATCCTCGCGTCGTAGCCGGGGCCGGCGCCTTCGGCCCCCGCGCAGATGTCGCCGATCGCGCGGAGCAGGTGCAGGGGCGGGATGCCCGTCCTGATCTCACCGGCTTCGCGCGCCGCGTCGAGGATCTCGGTGAGCACCGGCAGGAGCCGGTCGAGGAAGAGCCCGTGCAGGGCGCTGAAGCCCTCGGGGTCGTTGCGACTCGCGGCGGCGAGGCCGTGCTTGGTCACGAGGAAGTCCACGAAGAGGTCCACCCAGTCCCGCAGCGCGGCGAACGGCGACTCCGCCGACGCGAGCAGAGCGGGCCCGGCCTCAGCGCACGCGTCGATCTGGTGCCGGTACACGGCCACGACCAGGTCCGCGCGCGTCGGGAAGTGCCGGTAGATCGTCCCCATGCCGACACCGGCCTCGGCGGCGATGCGACGCACCGGCGCGTCCACCCCGTCGGTGACGAACACCGCCGCAGCGGCGTCGAGCAGCGCTTTCTCGTTCCGCCGCGCGTCCGCCCGCTTCGCGGTCGCCGACTCCCCTGCACCCACGCGGGCACTCCTCTCCACCACGGCACTTGCCAAAGCGGAACACTGCTCCGTATATTCGGAACTGCGCTCCGGTTAGGAGCTTAACAGCCTCTCCTCCTCACTTGGGGATATTTGCCATGCCCGGAATCATCAGCGTCAAGCCGGTCGTCCTGCCTGCACCGGACCGCGGCGACGACCTTCAAGTGCGCGTGTCCGCGCCGGTCACCGGCTCCGACCTCCCGATCGTCGTGCTGGCTCACGGTTTCGGCGGGTCGATGACCTACTACGACCCGCTCGTGGACTTTTGGGCGGCCAACGGGTTCGTGGTCGTCCAGCCGACGTTCCTCGACTCGCGCACCCTGGGCCTCACGCCCGCGGACCCCCGCTACCCGGACATCTCGCGGTTCCGCGTGCAGGACGTCCAACGGGTGCTCGACGAACTGGAGAACCTGCTCGCCGCCGTCCCCGGACTGGCCGGCCGCGCCTCCCTGGACCGCATCGCCGTCGCGGGCCACTCCTGGGGCGCGCAGACCGTGGGCATGCTCCTCGGCGCCCGTGTCCTCGACGCGGACGGGCAGCCGGGGCCCGATCTGTCCGACAGCCGCGTGAAGGCCGGTGTGCTCTTCGCCGCGACCGGCTTCGGCGGCAACGAGCTGACGCCGTTCGCGCGGGACAACTTCGGCTCGTTCATGTCGCCGGACTTCGAGCGGCTGACCACGCCGTTCCTCGTCGTCGCGGGTGACGCGGACCAGTCCATGCTCAGCACTCGCGGCCCCGACTGGTTCACCGACGTCTTCCACCACGGCCCCGGCGCCCGCGCGCTGCTCACCCTGTCCGGCGGCGAGCACTCGCTCGGCGGCATCCACGGCTACAACGCCACGGATACGACCGATGAGAGCCCCGAACGCGTCGCGTTGATCCGGCGGGTGGCGTGGGCGTTCCTGCGCGACGCCCTCGGGGTCGACGGACTCGCGTGGAAGCAGGCGCAGGCCGAGGACCTCGGTCCCACCGGCCGTCTCGACGTCAAGTAGAAGAAAAAAACGCCGGTCACGCGTGCTGCGTGACCAGCGTTTGTCGTGGAAGTCGTCAGCCGACCTCGGCCATGACCTCGTCCGACACGTCGAAGTTCGCGAAGACGTTCTGCACGTCGTCGCAGTCCTCCAGCGCGTCGATCAGCTTGAAGATCTTCTTCGCGCCCTCGGCCTCGAGCTGCACCGAGACCGACGGCAGGAAGCTCGACTCGGCCGACTCGTAGTCGATGCCGGCCTCCTGCAGCGCCTTGCGGACCGGGATCAGGTCGCCCGCCTCGGACACGACCTCGAAGGCCTCGCCCAGGTCGTTGACCTCCTCGGCACCGGCCTCGAGCACCGACATCATCACGTCGTCCTCGGTCGTGCCCGCCTTCGGCACGATCACGACGCCCTTGCGGCTGAACATGTACGACACGGAGCCCGGGTCGGCCATCGAACCGCCGTTGCGCGTCATCGCCGTGCGGACTTCCGTGGCGGCGCGGTTGCGGTTGTCCGTGAGGCACTCGATGAGCACCGCGACACCGTTGGGGCCGTAGCCCTCGTACATGATGGTCTGCCAGTCGGCGCCGCCGGCCTCTTCACCGCCGCCGCGCTTGCGGGCCCGTTCGATGTTGTCCAGCGGCACCGAGTTCTTGCGGGCCTTCTGGATGGCGTCGAACAGCGTCGGGTTGCCGTCCGGGTCACCACCACCGGTGCGGGCCGCCACCTCGATGTTCTTGATCAGCCGCGCGAAGAGCTTGCCGCGCTTGGCGTCGATGGCGGCCTTCTTGTGCTTGGTGGTCGCCCACTTGGAGTGGCCGCTCATTTCTCCTCCGAACCAGTCAAACCACGAACCATGTCCACGAACAGGCGATGGACGCGCTCATCCCCCGTGAGCTCCGGATGAAACGCCGTGGCCAGCACGTTGCCCTGCCTGACCGCGACGATCCTACCGGCGGCATCGCCCGCCTCAGCCGTAACGGGCACCGTAGCGAGAACCTCCACGTGCCCGCTCACCGCCTCCACCCACGGCGCACGGATGAACACGGCGTGCACGGTCTCACCGGCCAGGTCGAGGTCCGTCTCGAACGAGTCGACCTGCCGGCCGAACGCGTTGCGGCGCACGGTGATGTCCAGGCCACCGAGCTGGTGCTGGTCCTCGCGCCCGTCGAGCACGTCGTTGGCCAGCAGGATCATGCCCGCGCACGACCCGTACGCCGGGAAGCCCGCCTTGATCTTCGCGCGCAGCGGCTCGAGCAGCTCGAAGTTGTCGAGCAGCTTGCTCATGGTCGTCGACTCGCCGCCGGGGATGACGATCCCGTCCAGTTCGTCCAACTCTTCGACGCGGCGCACGGGCCGTGCGGTCACATCGCACTTCGCGAGCGACACGAGGTGTTCCTGTACATCGCCTTGAAGGGCGAGCACGCCGATGACGGGAGGAGCAGCGACAACCATGCTCACCAGCATATTCGAGCCGGATCAGGGGTTGCAGAAGGCCTGGACGTCCGCCAGGAGCAGCAGCGGGCCACCGAACCGACCCCTCCCCGTTCCGCGTCAGCGTCGCGCAGGGCCGGGTGAGCGTTGAGCGGGTACGAAAAGGCCTCCCCGTCCTAGGACGAGGAGGCCTTGTGCCGCACTGTCAGTCGACGGTGACGAGTTCCTCCTGCCGCGCCTCGCGCGACTTCACGAAACGCCACCCGAGGAACAACACCAGCGCCAGCACCGGAATCGACCAGAACGCGATCTTCTCCGCGGTCCCGGCGAAGGCCATCTGCCCGATCACCAGCGCGAGGAACGCCAACGTCCCGTACGAGGTGTAAGGCGCGCCGGGCATCCGGTAGGAAGGCCGCGCGATCTCGCCCGCCAAGGCCTTCTTGCGCAACCTGAGCTGGCAGATGATCAGCGTGGCCCAGGTCGACACGACACCCAGCGAGGCGACGGCGATCGCGATGTCGAACGCCTCCTTCGGCACCGTGTAGTTGAGCACCACGCCGAAGAGGTACGCGACACCGGTGAAGAGGATGCCGCCGTAAGGGACGTGCCGGGAGTTCATGCGACCGGTGATCGCGGGCGCCTCGCCCTTCTGCGCCAGCGACCTCAGGATGCGGCCGGTCGAGTAGAGACCGGAGTTGCAGGACGACAGCGCGGCGGTCAGCACGACGGCGTTCATGATGTCGCCGACCACCGGGACGCCCAGCGCCGAGAACACGGTCACGAACGGCGACTCGGTGCCGGTGAAGTGGTCCCACGGCAACAACATCGTCAGCAGCAGCACCGAACCGACGTAGAAGATCGCGATGCGGTAGACCACGCCGTTGATGGCGCGCGGCATGACCTTCTCGGGGTCCTTGGTCTCCCCGGCGGCGATACCGACGAGCTCGATGGCCGCGTAGGCGAAGACGACGGCCTGCAACGTCATGAGGGCGACGCCGACGCCGGCCGGGAACAGGCCGCCGTGGCCGAGGGTGTTCGAGACCGAGGCCGTCGTGCCGCCGATGTCCGCGTTGCCGATGACCAGGCCCGCGCCCACCACCAGGAAGACGACGATGGCGGTGACCTTGATGACGGAGAACCAGAACTCCAGTTCACCGAAGAGCTTCACCGACAGCAGGTTGATGGCCACCAGGACCACCAGCGCGACGAGAGCGGTGATCCACTGCGGGAGGTCCGGGAACCACTTGTGCATGTAGATCGCGATGGCGGTGATCTCGGCGATGCCGGTCATCGCCCAGTTGAGCCAGTAGAGCCAGCCCGAGGTGAAGCCGGCCCACGGGCCGATGAACTCGCGGGCGTACTCGACGAAGCTGCCGGAGACGGGACGGTGCAGGACGAGTTCGCCCAACGCGCGCATGACGAAGAACGCCGCGAGGCCGCACACCGCGTAAGACAGGATCAGCGACGGCCCCGCTGTGGCGAGGCGTCCGCCCGCACCCAGGAAAAGGCCGACGCCGATCGCGCCACCGATTGCGATCATCTGCACCTGGCGCTTGCTCAGCGCCTTGGTGTAGCCGTCCGCATCAGTTTCCACAGAACTCACGAGGAGGTTCCTTCCGAAAACGGAAAAATGCTCGCGTCGGAACCTCCCGCGCCCCGACGCGCCGATTGCGGGGAACCCTAGCGAGTGGCGGCCATCACCAAGAAATCAGTTGGGGAAGACTTAACGTAAGCGACGTCACAGAGTGCCGCGTTCAGGTCTTCCCAAATGTCCTCGACGTGCTCGAGGCCCACGGAAATGCGCAGCAGATTGTCCGGAACGCCGGAAGCCCGCAGTTCTTCATCGGGAACCAGGCGATGCGTCAATGCCGAGGGGTGCTCGATCAACGTGTCGACCGAACCCAATGAGACGGCCGGGGTGATGAGCTTCAACCGGCGCACCACCTCGACGGGGTCGCCGTGCACGCCGAACGCGATCATCGCGCCCGTTCCGCGCATCTGCCGTGACGTGGACGGGTAGCGCACGAACTCCACGGCGTCGTGCTCGGCCAGCCGCAGGGCCAGCAGGGCGGCGGACCGTGAGGCCGCCTCGACGCGCAACGGCAGCGTGGCCAGCCCGCGGTGCAGCAGGTAGCCGCCCAGCGGGTGCAGCACGGCACCCGTGATGATCCTGACCTGCCGCAACGCCGCCGCACGCTCTTCGGAGCAGGCCACGACGCCGCCGAGCACGTCCCCGTGCCCGCCCAGGTACTTGGTGCCGGAGTGCAGCACGTAGGAGGCGCCGTGCAGCGCCGGGTTCTGCAGGATCGGGGTCGCGAAGGTGTTGTCGACCATGACCGGCACGGAGCCTGCCTGGCGCACGACGTGCTCGATGTCGACCAGGTCGAGGTTCGGGTTGGCCGGGGTCTCGACGACCACGAGCCCGGTGTCCGGCCGGATCGCGGAGGACACCAGACCCGCTTCCACGTACGTGGTCGTGACGCCCAGCAGACCGGACGACAGCAGGTGGTCGGTGCCGCCGTACAACGGCCGCACGGCGACGACGTGCGGTTTCCCCGCCATCACGCAGGCGGCCTGGACCACGGCGGTCACCGCTGCCATGCCGCTGCCGAACGCCACGGACGTCTCGGTGTGCTCGAGAGCCGCGAGCGCCTGTTCGAACCGGGCCACGGTCGGGTTGTGCAGCCGCGCGTAGACGGGCGACGCCGCCCGCGCGGTCCCGGTGGCCCACTCCCCCAGCGCTTCCCCGCCGAGCGCCTGGTCGGGCACGGGGTAGGTGGTGGACAGGTCGATGGGGGGAG
Source organism: Lentzea pudingi (assembly GCF_014646255.1). Classification (GTDB taxonomy): domain Bacteria; phylum Actinomycetota; class Actinomycetes; order Mycobacteriales; family Pseudonocardiaceae; genus Lentzea; species Lentzea pudingi. Next base: position 586,785 of record NZ_BMNC01000004.1, on the reverse strand, counting down.
CGTGCACGCCGAGCTCCGCGAGGTCGTCGCGTCCGCCGTGCACTGCGATGGTCTCGATGCGCGTCATGGCCCGAATGATGGAGACTTCATCGGCAAAGCGGGTGTAGAACCGCAGCAGATTCGGGGAAATGGAGAAGAGCCGTGCTGGATTCGATCGACGAGGCCATCGTGCGGGAGCTGCGGAAGGACGCGCGACTGCAGAACAAGGACCTGGCCGAACGCGTCAACGTCGCGCAGTCCACGGCGGTCGTCCGGCACCGGGCGCTGCGGGAGCGCGGCGTGATCACCGGCTACCACGCGGAGATCGATCCGAGCGCGGTCGGGCAGCACGTCCAGGCGATGCTCGCGGTGAAGATCCGGCCGCACACCAAGGAGATCGTCGACCCGTTCATGGCGTACGTGCTCTCGCTCCCGGAAACGGTCGCGCTCTCGCACGTGACGGGCCCGGAGGATTTCCTGGTGCACGTCGCGGTTTCCGACGTCGGCCATCTGCAACGGCTCGTGCTCGACAAGTTCACGAGCCGGCGAGAGGTGACCGAGGTGCACACGAACCTGCTTTTCTCCCACGTGAGAAAGCACTAAGCCACGCCTGCGAGCCTCAGTCCCGCAGTCGTCACCGCGGCCAGAACAATAACTGCGACAAACGGCAGTTTCCGCCACGCCGCGAGACCGCCGACGGCGACTCCGATGGCGAGCGCCCAACCGCCGAACTGCTTGCCGTTCGTCAACGCCGACACCGCCACCAATGCGAACAGCAACACGGTCGCGCTGGCCGACATCAGTTCGCGGACCTTTTCGGGCAAGGTGACGCGGTCGCGCAGCAACGGCCCGGCGAGGCGGATCGCGAAGGTGCCGGCGGCCAGGATCAGGACTGCGGTGACGGGCACGGCTCCTCCTTCTTCGTCTTGAACACGAACAGTCCGGCGAGCGCGAGCAGCACGGGCACCCCTGCGGGCAGGAACGGCGTGGTCGCCAGAGCGATCGCACCGCCCGTGAGCGCCGCATTGCGCGTCGACTTGTCTTTGAGCGCGGGGAGTGTGAGTGCGAGAAGTGCCGCCGGGAACGCCGCGTCCAGTCCGAACGTCATCGGGTCGCCGATCGCCTGGCCCACCAGGGCGCCGATGAGCACGCCCGTGTTCCAACTGAAGAACAACGCCACGCCGCACGCCCAGTAGGCCGCCCGCGCTCTCGCGGGATCCTTCTGCGACATCGCGAACGCCGTCGACTCGTCGATCAGCAAATGACTGCCGACGATCCGGGCGAGCGGGCTCTTGCCCAGCACGTCGCCGATCGCGAGCCCGAACGGCAGGTGCCGCGCGTTGAGCACGAGCCCCGCCAGCACCGCAGCGGCGGGGCTGCCACCAGCGGCGACGATTCCCACGGCCATGAACTGCGAGCCGCCCGCGAAGATCAGCAGCGACATCAGCACCGGCATCCACCACGGCAGGCCGGAGCCGACCGAGATGGCGCCGAACGAGGCACCGGTCACCGCCGCACCGAGCGCCACTGCGGCCACGTCACGCAGGAGCACAGCATCAAGAGTTCGCCAGATCGAACGCACCACCCATTAAGATGAACACCTGGGATCGGTGTTCGTCAAGACGAACGGATGGACTTCTGTGTCGAACGCACCACTCGACCTCATCGCGGCCAACCTCCGGCGTGAGCGCGACCGCACAGGCATGTCGCTGAGCGAGGTCGCGAAGAAGGCCGGCGTGGCGAAGTCGACGCTCTCCCAGCTGGAGTCCGGCGCCGGAAACCCCAGCGTGGAGACCCTGTGGGCACTCGGCGTGGCGCTGGGCGTCCCGTTCAGCCAGCTCGTCGAACCCGCAGTCCCGCGCGTGCAGGTCATCCGCGCGGGCGAGGGCCCCGTCATCCACTCCGAACGCGCGCACTACTCGGCGACACTGCTGGCCGCGTGCCGTCCGGGCACCAAGCACGACATCTACTGGCTGGCCCTCGAACCGGGCGGCGCCCGCGAGTCGCTGCCGCACGTGCCGGGCAGCGTCGAGCACATGATCGTGGCGTCCGGCCGTTGCCTCGCGGGCCTCGCCGACGACCCGATCGAGCTGGGGCCCGGTGACTACATCGTGTATCCCGGGGACGTGCCGCACATCTGCAAGGCGCTGGAGCCGGGCACGACCGCGGTGATGGTCATGGAGCACACGGTCTAGGTAAGTCGGCTCTGCAAGGTGCGCAGCCACGGTTCGGAGAGGGCGGGTTCGCCGTCCATGCCGCGCGCGATCATCCGCCGGACCTCCTTGGTGCGGCCGAGCGAGACCAGCTGCACGGCCTCGGCCAGCGCCTCGCGGGTGCGTTCGTCCCGCTTGGCCTCGCGCAGGTGCTCGCGCCAGCGGTGCAGGGTGAAGGGCCAGGTGAGCTTGGTCTGCCAGTTGCCGAAGTAGTGCCAGACGTCCTCGTCGAGCGACACGTTGACCACGGAGGACGCGGGCAGGCGGCGCGTCCACTCGGCCCGCTGCTGCCAGCGTTCGACGTTCGGGCTGGTCTGCCGGCGGATCGTCACGCCGACGAACCGCAGCTTGCGCCGGATCGCCGGCCAGGTCTCGCGTTCCTCGGTGATCCAGTCGTCCAGCAGGCCGAACAGCTTGGTGAACGACCCACCCGTCGCCACGACGTCCACGAAGGTGACCGGCCGGTCGCGCCGGGCCAGCGAGGCGGGCGTGACGCCGGCCTCGGTGAGCAGCTCGCGGACGCGCGGGACGTCCCCGTGCAGGACCGGGCCGTGGCGGAACGACACGGGCAGCCGGTGGAGTGCCCTGCCCTCGTCGAGTGCGCCGCCGAGCAGGTCGAACATCGAGTCGAGCGAGCGGCCCACGAACACCAGGTCGCCGTTGCCGCTGCGGGCCAGGACCTTGCCCGCGCACTCCGCGAGGTCGCCGAGGTACCAGGCCTCGGGCGCCTCGACGTCGTCGAGCATCGACCCGAGCTGGTCCGGCGTCACGAGGTCCCAGCGGAGCGGCAGTTCACGTGGCCATGATGGCCAGTGCGGCGTGCACCGCGCCAACGAAAAACGGGCCCGGCCGCACACGCGACCAGGCCCGTTCTTCCACTTAAACGTATAGCAGAGAGGGGGCCTTGCCACAAGACCCCGTCCATCGTTCACACTCATCGCCTCAGCCGGAACAGAGGCGCACTGGGGAGCACGTGGGTTACGAAGAAGAACTGCAGTCCGAGCGTGAATACGTGGCCGGTCTCTACGCACGGCTCGATGGCGAACGTGCGCGCGTGAAGGCGGCGTACCAGTCAGCGCTGGGTGGCACCGGCGAGACCGCGATGGACCGTGACAACGAGGTGCGCGCCCGGCACCGTGAGATGAAGCGTCTGAACGTGGCCGACTACGGGCTGTGCTTCGGCCGGCTCGACGGGGTCGACGGGACCACCTCCTACATCGGCAGGATCGGCCTGTTCGACGAGTTCGACGACTTCGAGCCGTTGCTGCTCGACTGGCGGGCACCGGCGGCGCGGCCGTTCTACACCGCGACCGGCGCGACGCCCGAGGGCATGCGCCGGCGCCGTCAGTTCCTCACCCGCCGCCGCGCGGTGGCCGGGTTCACCGACGAGGTGTTCGGCAAGCTCGGCGAGGAGCGGGGCGACGTGGCCCTGCTGGAGGCGTTGAACGCGCCGCGCGGCACGGGCATGCGCGACATCGTCGCGACCATCCAGTCCGAACAGGACGCGATCATCCGGCTCGACCACCCCGGCGTGCTGGTGATCGAGGGTGGTCCCGGCACCGGCAAGACGGTCGTGGCGCTGCACCGCGTCGCGTACCTTATGTACACGCAACGAGAGCGCATGGAACGGCACGGCGTGCTCGTCGTGGGGCCGAACCCGGCGTTCCTCAACCACATCGGCCGGGTGCTGCCGTCGCTCGGTGAGTCCGACGTCGTGTTCTCGACCGCCGGCAGCCTGCTGCCCGGTCTGCTCGCGACCGCCGAGGACGCTCCGGAGGTCGCGAAGCTCAAGGGCTCACGCAAGATGGTGGACGTGCTGAAGGCGGCCGTCGCGGCCCGGCAGCGCGTGCCGGAGGACCCGATCCCGATCGGCATGAAGGACGTCGTCGTCCAGATCGGCTCGGACGTCGCCGAGTGGGCCCGGCAGGAGGCGCGCGACAGCGGGCTGCCGCACAACGAGGCCCGCGCGGTGTTCCGCGAGATCGTCACGTACGTCCTGACCGAGCGGGCCATCGGCCGGATCGGCAAGGGCTGGATGTCCCGTTCCGACAAGCAGGCCTGGGAGGACATGCGGTCCGGCCTGGTCAAGGACCTCGCCGACGACGACTCGTTCATCGCCGCGCTCGACGTCCTGTGGCCGATCATGACGCCGTTCGAGCTGTTGAGCGGGTTGTACGCATCTGCGGAGGAGCTCGCGGCGGCGGGCGCGGACCCGTCGCTGCTGCGTGCCGAGGGCGAGCCGTGGACGATCTCGGACGTGCCGCTGCTCGACGAGCTGTACGACCTGCTGGGCAAGGACGGCACCGAGCAGTCCGAGGACCAGGCCGCGTCGGCCGAACGCGCCGCCGAGGCCCGGTACGCCGCCGAGGTGCTCGACGGCATGGTCGGCCGCTTCGACCACATGGACGACGAGGACCACCTCTTCGCGTCGGACATGTTGTTCGCCGAGGACCTGGCCGAGCGCTTCGAGGACCACGACCAGCGCACGCTGGCCGAGCGCGCACTCGCGGACCGCGCCTGGACCTACCGGCACGTCGTCGTCGACGAGGCGCAGGAACTGTCCGAAATGGACTGGCGGGTCCTGATGCGCCGCTGCCCGGGCCGTTCCTTCACGGTGGTGGGCGACCTGGCACAGCGACGCGCGGCGGCGGGTGCCACGTCGTGGGGCCAGATGCTCGACCCGTACGTACCGGGCCGCTGGGAGTACCGGTCGCTGACGGTCAACTACCGCACGCCGGCGGAGATCATGGCCGTCGCCGCGCAGGTGCTGGCGAGCTTCGCGCCGGACGTGAAGGCACCGGAATCCGTGCGCGCCAACGGTGTGCGACCGTGGTCGCGGCAGTTGACCGAGGACGAACTGCCCGCCGCCATCGAGGAGTTCGCCAAGCAGGAGGCGGAGTTCGAGGGCACGAGCGTCGTGATCGGCCCGCCCGGCGTGCCCGGCACGGTGCCCGCCTCGGAGACCAAGGGCCTGGAGTACGACTCGGTGCTGGTCGTCGCGCCGGAACGGATCCTGGCCGACGGCCCGCGCGGCGCGGCGGAGCTCTACGTGGCGCTCACCCGTGCCACACAACGGCTCGGTGTGCTGCACCACGGGCCGTTGCCGAGCGAGCTGGCCGGCCTCGAGGTGACCGTGGGCACGAACGGCTAAATCGGTGGGTGCGGGGATCGGGCCGGCTCTAAGGTCCGATCCCGTGACCACACCTCCCAGACCTGACGAGCCGGAGAACCCGTGGGCCGCGCCCGCGGGCCCGGTTCGCAGGTCTCCCGACCCGCACGACGCCATGTACGGCCCGATCGACACCGACCCGTTCGGCGCGTACTCGGGCCCGGCGCAGCGATACCCGTCAGGCGACCCGAACGTGCCGCGCCCGATGCTGCACGTCGCACCCCAACGCTCTTCCCGCGCCGGCCTGCTGATCGGCGCCGGCCTGCTCGCGCTCGTCGTGGCGATCGGCGCCGTGATGCTCTGGGCGGTGGGCAAGGACGACCCCAAGTTCAGCAGCGTCGCCGCCACGACCACCGCGCCGCCCACGACCACCTCCAAGCCACCGCCGTTCGCGGTGGTCGGCGACTGCGTGCAGCTCGCGGGCGGCACGTTCGACGCGACGTACACGAAGACCGCGTGTGCCGAGAACAAGCACAACTACACGGTCAGCAAGACGATGCCGACGGCAGCCGAGAAGTGCGGCACCACCGAGGACGCCTACGTCAGGTACACCAAGGGGTACGGCATGAACGTGTGCCTGATCCCGGTGTTCGCGGACGGCGAGTGCTACGACTTCGCGCTCGCGTCGCTCCAGGCGGAGTTCCCGAAGAAGCCGTGCGGTGGCTACATGGTCGTGAAGGCCAAGGTGCTCCCCGGCACCGCGGACAAGGCGGCCTGCGGGCAGGACGAGCGGCTGGCCCTCGCGTTGGCGTACCCGGAGATCTCCACGACCTACTGCCTGACGCACACGTTCACGATCTGAGCCCGGCGGAACGACGAAGTCCCCCTGCGCGAGGATTCCGGCAGGGGGACTTCGCGACGTTCGGGCTTACCAGCCGCGCTCGGCCAGGCGGTGCGGCTCCGGGATCTCGTCGACGTTGATGCCGACCATGGCCTCGCCAAGGCCGCGCGAGACCTTGGCGATCACGTCGGGGTCGTCGTGGAAGGTGGTGGCCTTCACGATGGCCTCGGCGCGCTGGGCCGGGTTGCCGGACTTGAAGATGCCGGAACCGACGAACACGCCCTCGGCGCCGAGCTGCATCATCATCGCGGCGTCGGCCGGGGTGGCGATGCCGCCCGCGGTGAACAGCACGACGGGGAGCTTGCCGTTCTGCGCGATCTCCTTCACCAGCTCGTACGGCGCCTGGAGCTCCTTGGCGGCGACGTAGAGCTCGTCCTCGGGGAGGTTCTGCAGGCGGCGGATCTCCTGGCGGATCTTGCGCATGTGCGTGGTGGCGTTCGAGACGTCACCGGTGCCGGCCTCGCCCTTGGAGCGGATCATGGCCGCGCCCTCGGTGATGCGGCGCAGGGCCTCGCCCAGGTTCGTGGCGCCGCAGACGAAGGGGACCGTGAAGGCCCACTTGTCGATGTGGTTCGCGTAGTCGGCCGGGGTCAGCACCTCGGACTCGTCGATGTAGTCGACACCGAGCGACGCGAGGACCTGGGCCTCGACGAAGTGGCCGATGCGGGCCTTCGCCATGACGGGGATGGAGACGGCGTCGATGATCCCGTCGATCAGGTCGGGGTCGCTCATGCGCGCGACGCCGCCCTGGGAGCGGATGTCGGCGGGCACGCGCTCGAGGGCCATGACGGCGACGGCGCCCGCGTCCTCCGCGATCTTCGCCTGGGTGGCGTCGACCACGTCCATGATCACGCCGCCCTTGAGCATCTCGGCCATGCCGCGCTTGACGCGGGCAGTACCCGTGACCTGATCAGTGCTCACCTGGGCAACCTTTCCGAGGGGAAGTCTTGGTGAAGCGAGCGTACGACCGGTGTGGCCCTCTCGCCCAAGCCACTGGAGCCCCGAATCAGAAGGCCACTTCCTGATCAACCGCAGGTGGTGAGCCTGCTCACTCACACGGGTGTGAAACGCCGGTGGGCGACCAGTCGGGTCTGCGGGGTTGTCCCGGAACGGCAACGGGTGTGAGATCGAACACTACGACTTGACGGAGGTCGCCATGGGAAGCAAGCACTCCGACAACGGCACATCGGCAGGCGCGGTCGCTGTGGACGACCCGGCCAAGGTCCGCAACGTCGTGCTCGTGGGCCCGTCCGGCGCGGGCAAGACGACGCTCACCGAGGCCCTGCTCGCCGCCACCGGTGTCCTGACCCGCGCGGGATCGGTCACCGAGGGCACCACGGTCTGCGACCACGACCCGGCCGCCGTGCGACAACAACGATCGGTCGGCCTAGCGGTGGCCCCGATCCAGCACGGGGACATCAAGATCAACCTGATCGACACCCCCGGCTACGTCGACTTCGTGGGTGAGCTCAGGGCAGGTTTACGGGCCGCGGACGCGGCCCTTTTTGTTGTCAACGCTTTCGAGGGCGTCGACGCGGCCACCATCGCGTTGTGGGGGGAGTGCGCTCTGGTCGGCATGCCTCGCGCCGTGGTCATCACACGCACCGACCACCACCGTGCGAACTTCGGCAACGAGGTCATCGAGTGCCAGGCGGCGTTCGGCGCGGGCGTCGTGCCGTTGTACATGCAGGAGGGCGACTCTCTCGTCGGACTGCTCACGTCCGGTGAGAACTACCCGGACGAGCGCGCGGCGTTGATCGAGGGGATCATCGCCGAGAGCGAGGACGAGACCCTCATGGACCGCTACCTGTCCGGTGAGGACATCGACCAGGACACCCTGATCGCCGACCTGGAGACCGCCGTCTCGCGCGGCTCGTTCCACCCCGTGATGCCCGTGTGCGCGGCGACCGGCATGGGCCTGGTGGAACTGATGGACGGCATCGCGCGTGCGTTCCCGTCACCGCTGGAGCACCAGGTTCCCGACGTGACGTCCGTCGAGGGCATCCCGCAGCCCCGCATGGCCGCCGACCCGGACGGGCCACTCGTCGCCGAGGTGGTCCGCACCGCCGTGGACTCCTACGTCGGCCGCGTGTCGCTGGTCCGCGTCTTCTCCGGCACCCTGCGCCCCGAACGCCCCGTGCACGTCTCCGGGCACGGCATGGCCGACCGCGGCCACGAGGACCACGACGCCGACGAACGCGTCGCCCACATCTACTCGCCGCTGGGCTCGACCCTGCGCGAGGTGCCGTACTGCGTGGCCGGCGACCTGTGCGCCCTCACCAAGCTCACCACCGCCGAGACCGGTGACACCGTGTCCGCGCCCGAGCAGCCGCTGCTCATGGCGCCGTGGGACATGCCGGAACCGTTGCTGCCCATCGCCGTCGTGCCCCGCACACGCAGCGACGAGGACAACCTGGCCCGCAACATGAACCGCCTGGTCGCGAGCGACCCGACGCTGCGCCTGGACCGCAACGCCGAGACCCACCAGATGGTCCTGTGGTGCATGGGCGAGGCACACGCCGACGTCGTGCTGGCCCGCCTGCGGGCCGGCGGCGCGGAGATCGACACCGAACCGGTGCGCGTGCCGTTCCGCGAAACCTTCGCCGGACCGGCGAAGGGCCACGGCCGGCACGTCAAGCAATCCGGAGGTCACGGCCAGTACGCGGTGTGCGACATCGTCGTCGAACCGCTCCCCCGCGGCTCCGGCTTCGAGTTCGTGGACAAGATCGTCGGCGGCTCGATCCCCCACCAGTTCATCCCGTCCGTGGAGAAGGGCGTCCGCGCCCAGCTGGAACGCGGCCTCAACGACGGCACGCCCGTGGTGGACGTCCGCGTGACGCTCGTGGACGGCAAGGCGCACTCGGTCGACTCGTCGGACGCGGCATTCCAGACGGCCGGCGCGCTCGCGTTGAAGGAGGCCGCGTCCGCCGCGCGCACCCAGCTGCTGGAACCGATGGACGAGGTCTCGATCCGGCTGCCCGACGAGCACCTGGGCACGGTGCTGGGCGACCTGTCCGGACGGCGCGGACGGGTGCTCGGGACCGAGTCGGACGAGGGCGGGCGCACGGTGATCCGCGCCGAGGTGCCGTCGTCGGAGCTGCTGCGGTACGCGATCGAGCTGCGGTCGCTGACGTCGGGCACGGGCACGTTCACGCGCCGCTTCTCGCGTTACGACCCGCTGCCGGAGGCGCTGGCGGCCCGCGCGGGGAGGTGACTCAGCCGACCTCCTTCAGGACCACGGCCGGCACGCCGCCCACGAGGGTGCGCGCGGGGACGTCGCGGGTGACCACGGCTCCGGCGGCGACGACGGCGTCCTCGCCGACCGTCACGCCCTGCAGCACCAACGCGGAGGCGCCGATCCAGACGTTGCGCCCGATCCGGATCGGCGCCGCGGTGATGCCGGTGCGGCGCCGGTCCGGCTCGAGCGGGTGGCCGGAGCTGATGAGGCTGACGTTCGGGCCGAACATCACGTCGTCGCCGATCTCGATCCCGCCGATGTCGTTGAAGCGGCAGCCCTGGTTGACGAAGACGTTGCGCCCGACCCGGATGTTGACGCCGTGGTCGGAGTACACGGGCGGGATGAGGTGGAACTTCTCGTCGATCACCTGGCCGGTGAGCTCGCTCCACGCCGCGCGGATCGCCTCCTGGTCGGCGTACCGCAGCAGGTTGAGCTCCTCGGTCAGCCGGTGCGCCCGCTGGACCCTCTCGACAAAACTCATCGGTCCATCCTCGCCTGCGAAGACGGACCGATGAGTGCGCAGGTCCCTAGGTGTTCTGCGGGAACCCCAGGTTCACGCCACCGTGCGACGGGTCGAGCCAGCGCGACGTGACGACCTTCGAGCGCGTGAAGAAGTGCACGCCGTGCGGCCCGTACGCATGCGAGTCGCCGAACAGCGATTCCTTCCACCCGCCGAACGAGTAGTAGGCCACCGGCACGGGGATCGGCACGTTCACGCCGACCATGCCGACCTCGATCTCGTTCTGGAACCGGCGGGCCGCGCCCCCGTCGTTGGTGAAGATCGCGGTGCCGTTGCCGTACCGGTTCGAGTTCACCATCTCCACGGCCTCCTCGTACGTGGCACAGCGGACGACCGAGAGGACCGGGCCGAAGATCTCGTCGGTGTAGATCGTCATGTCCGTGCCGACGTGGTCGAAGAGCGTCGGGCCGAGCCAGAACCCGCCGTCGTCGCCGTCGATCGGGTGGTCACGGCCGTCGACCGCGAGCACAGCTCCTGCTGCCACACCCGCGTCCAAATAGGACGTGACCTTGTCCCGGTGCACGCCGGTGACGAGCGGTCCCATCTCGCAGGAGGAACCCGAACCGACCTTCACGTCGGCGATCCGCGACTTGATCCGGTCGACCAGCGGGTCACCGGCCTCGCCGACCGCGACGACGACCGAGATCGCCATGCACCGCTCGCCCGCCGAGCCGAAACCGGCGGACACCGCGGCGTCCGCGGCCAGGTCCAGGTCGGCGTCGGGCAGGACGACCATGTGGTTCTTGGCGCCGCCGAGCGCCTGCACGCGCTTGCCGTGCGCGGTGCCGGTCTCGTAGACGTAGCGGGCGATCGGGGTGGAGCCGACGAACGAGATCGCTTTCACCGCCGGGTGTTCGAGTAGCCGGTCGACAGCGACCTTGTCGCCGTGCACGACGTTCAGGACGCCGTCCGGGAGTCCGGCCTCGGCGAACAGCTCGGCGATGAAGTTCGACGCCGACGGGTCCTTTTCGGACGGTTTCAGCACCACGGTGTTACCGCAAGCGATTGCGGTGGGCACGAACCAGAGCGGGACCATGGCCGGGAAGTTGAACGGCGAGATCACGCCGACCACGCCGACCGGCTGCTGGATCGAGTAGACGTCGACGCGGGTCGACGCGTTCTCGCTGAAGCCGCCCTTGAGCAGCGTCGGGATGCCGCACGCGTACTCGACGGACTCCAGCGCGCGCTGGATCTCGCCGCCCGCGTCGGACACGACCTTGCCGTGCTCCGCCGAGACGATCCGCGCGAGGTCGTCCTTGCGTGCGTTGAACAGCTCGCGGAACTTGAACAGCACCGTCGAGCGCTGGGCGAGGGACGCGTTGCGCCAGGACGCAAACGCTTCCGCGGCGGCGGAGACAGCGGCGTCCACTTCGGACACCGAGGCGAAGGCGACCTGCTGCGCGACCTTGCCCGTCGTCGGGTCGTAGACGTCACCACGACGCCCGGAAGCCGACTCCCACGGCTTGCCGTTGATCCAGTGCCTGATCACGCCCGCTCCACCGCCTGCGCCAGAATGCCCAGCGCCTCCTCCACCTCGTCCGCGGTGACGGTCATCGGCGGGGCCAGCCGGATCACGTTGCCGTACAGGCCGCCCTTGCCGACGAGCAGCCCGCCCGCCTTCGACTCGGCCAGCACCGTGGCCGCGGCACCGGCGTTCGGCTCGCCCTCCGGACCGACGAACTCGACGCCGACCATCAGGCCCTTGCCGCGCACGTCCCCGATCACCGGGTGCTTCTCGGCGAGTTCGCGCAGGCCCCCGAGCAGTCGCGAACCGAGCTTGGCCGCGTTGGCCTGCAGGTCGTGGCCGAGCAGGTAGTCGAGGGTGGCGAGCGCGCCGGCCGTGGAGATCGGGTTGCCGCCGAACGTCGAGATCGAGTTCGCGTTGATCGTGTCCATCAGGTCGCCGCGCGCCACCACGCCGCCGATCGCCAGGCCGTTGCCCAGGCCCTTGGCGAACGTCATCGCGTCCGGCACCACGTCGTGCGCCTGGATCCCCCAGAAGTGCTCGCCGGTGCGGCCCCAGCCGGTCTGCACCTCGTCGGAGATGAAGAGGATGCCGTACTCGTCCAGCACGTCCTTGAACGCGCGGAACAGGCCGTCGGGCGGCGAGGTGAAGCCGCCGACGCCCTGGATAGGCTCGACGATCATGCACGCGACGTCGCCGGACGTGGTGACCTCGATGACCTCGCGCAGGTCCTCGACGCACGCCTTGATGTAGTCCTTGTCGTTGAGCGCCTTGAACGGGCCGCGGTAGCGGTAGCCGCCGTGCACCCAGCTGACCTTGATCGGCGACAGCGCGGACGCCGACCAGCCGCGGTTGCCCGTGATGGCGATCGTGGCGAACGCACGGCCGTGGTAGCTGTTGCGCAGAGCCAGGACCTGCTCGCTGCGGCGCGCCTGGGTGGCGAGCATCAGCGCGGTCTCGTTGGCCTCGGTGCCGGAGTTGGTGAAGAAGACCTTGGCGTCCGGGATGCCGGACAGCTCGGCGACCTTCTCGGCGAGCTCGATCTGGTTCTTGATCAGGTACAGCGTCGAGCTGTGGAACACGCCCGTGTCGACCTGCCTCCGGATCGCGTCGCTGATCTCCGCGACGTCGTAGCCGATGGCGTTGGTCAGGATGCCCGCGAAGAAGTCCAGGTAGGTCGTGCCCTCGCGGTCGGTCACCCGGCGCCCGCCGGCGCTCGCGATCTCGATGGGCTCGTCGTAGTAGAGGGCCAGCCACTTCGGCATCACCGCGCGGTGTCGTGCCAGAAGCTCCTTGTGGGCCATCACGTCCTCCAGGGGGTCTCCGCCTCCCTTCGGAGTCTGCTGGGGCCCGGGGTTCGCCGCCATGCACAACCTGTACCCGGATCGGCTGGTTGGCATTACGTTGTGTCCATGTACCCGACGGTCGCCGAAGTCGTCGCTCTGCCGGTCATCCGGCAGGGAAAGCCGCGACTGGTGGCCGGGTCCGCCGGCCTGTCACGACGCGTGCGATGGGTGCATGTGGCGGAGATCGCAGACATCGCGCCGTTGCTGCGCGGTGGCGAACTGGTGCTCACGACCGGCGTGATGCTGCCCGAGTCCGGCCTCGGCCGCTACGTCGAGGAACTGGCCGCCGTGGGCTGTGCCGGGTTGATCGTCGAGCTCGGCCGGCGGTGGCGCGACGACGTGCCGGCCGCGCTGGTCACCGAGGCGGAACGGCACGGGTTGCCGCTGGTCACGCTCACCGAGGAGACCAGGTACGTCGCCGTGACGGAAGCGGTCGTGGGGCTGATCGTGGAGGCCCAGCTCGCGGAGCTGCGGGCCGCCGAGCAGGTGCACGAGACGTTCACGGCGCTCACGGTCGCGGGCGCCGAACCGTCCGAGGTGCTGCGCGAGGTGGCACGGACGTCCGGGCTGGCGGTCGTGCTGGAGACGCTCGGCCACGACGTGCTCGCCTACGACGCGGCCGGGCACGATCCCGCGGCGCTCCTGGACGACTGGGCGGCGCGCTCCCGCGCGGTCACGGTGTCCGAGCGGACCGCCTACGACACGGCGTCCGGCTGGTTGATCACGATCGTCGGGGCGCGCGGTGCGGACTGGGGCCGGCTCGTGCTGGTCTCGCCCGAGCCACCACCGCACCGGCACGTCGTGGTGGCCGAACGCGCCGCGTCGGCATTGGCCGTGCATCGGCTCGTGGCGCGCGACCGGGAGTCGCTGGAACGGCAAACGCACCGGACGTTGCTGGCCCAGCTGCTCGGGCAGTCGCCGCAGTCACCGGACCTGGGCGCGCGGGCGGCGGCGCTGGGGGTGCCGCTGGAAAGACGGCAGCTGATCGGCGTGGCGATCCGGCCGGTGTCGGTGCTGCAGGGGCAAACGCTTGCCACGCAGGAGGTTCTGCGGGATCTCGCCGAGGCGACCGCACTGGCCGCACGGCGGGTCACGGTCGCGGCGCTGGTCGGCGTCGTGGACGACACCTCGGTCCGTGCACTGCTCTCGGTGCCGATGACCGTCGGTGTGGAAGGGGTTCTGCGCAAGGTCGCACGCGAGGTCCACCGGACGGCGGCGTCCCCCGTGGTGATCGCCGTCGGCACGACCGTGACGTCCACAACGGACGTTCGGCGCTCGCTCGGCGAGGCCGCGCACGTGGCCGGGGCGGCGTTGCGGGCACCGGGATCCCAGCTCTACCACCGGCTCGACGACGTGCGGCTGCGCGGGCTGCTGCACCTGCTGCGCGAGGACGAACGGGTGCGGGCGTTCGCGGACCGCGAGCTCGGGCCGTTGCTGGCGCGGGACTTGGCGCAGGGCTCCCGGCTGGTCGAACTGCTGCGGTGCCTGTGCGAGAACGGCGGCAACAAGTCGGCGGCGGCCGCGGCGGCCCACCTCTCGCGCACTGCCTACTACCAGCAGCTGGGGCGGATCGAGCAGGTGCTCGGCGTCTCGCTGGAGGACCCGGAGTCCGTGCTGTCGCTGTACGTCGCCCTGCTGGTACACGAAATGGGCCCGTGAGCGCGCACGGGCCCATTTTCGACGTGTGAACTCAGCCGTTGATCGTCGGGTGGACACCCGAGAGAACGGACGGGTTCGGCACGACGCCATTGGTCGGCAGGTCGGACAGCGACGGCGACGGCAGGTTGCCGAGGCTCGCGGTGCCCGGCAGGTCGCGCGGGTTCGGCAGCCCGGCGACATCGCTGGCCGTGACCGCGATCGGGTGCTGCACCGAACGCTCCTGCACGTCCGGAACCGCCGGAAGGGGGGCAACCGGCAGCTCGGAGGGCACGGGCGCGTCGACCTGCGGCATCTGCACCGGGTTGACCGCCCCGAGCGGGCCGGCGAGCTGGGTGGCGTTGGAGACCAGCTTGTCCGCACCGACGTCGGGGAGACCGGTGCCCAGCTGGGGGAGCTCGGCGGCGCTGGCGGAACCCGCGAGGAGCGGGGCAGCGCTGGCGGCGAGCAGGGCGGCGGCGCGGAACAGTCCGGAACGAGACACAGTTTTCCTCAATCTGGTTTTTGGGGACCGATCTTCGATTACATCGGCGCGTTCGGTTCGCGGATTAACCCGCTCGATCGGGTGTTTAGGGCTTGAACCTGACGCAGTGGGAGGTCCTGCGGTCGTGACGTGACCCGCTGGAGCATTGGTGACCTGGCCAAAGCGAGCGGACTGACGGTCCGCACGGTGCACCACCACGACAAAATCGGACTGATCACCGCTTCCGAACGCACGTTGTCCGGTCACCGTCGGTACACACCGGACGAAGTCCGCCGCCTCTATCAGGTGAGATCGTTGTGCCGGCTCGTTCTTTGCCTGGAGGAGGTCCGATTGGCACTGTCCCATTCGGACTCGCGGCTGACCGCGGAGGTGCTCCTGCCCGCATACTCGATCGCACGACACCGACGAGTTCGGTAGAAGTGGGGCATGCTCCCCGACGACCGACGCCTGCAGGCCGCCAACCCGACCGGCTGGTTCGAAGACCTCTACGCGGAGGCCGAGGCCGGCACGGCCTCCGTCCCCTGGGACGTCCCGCACCCCCAGCCCCACCTTGTCGAATGGGCGGAAGGCGTCGACGGCACCGGCCGGCGCGCGCTGGTCGTGGGCTGCGGCTACGGCCGTGACGCGGAGTTCCTGGCCTCGCTGGGATACGACGTGACCGCGTTCGACATCTCCCCCACCGCGGTCAAGGCCGTTCAGCAGCGCTTCCCGCGGTCCCGGGTCACCTACGTGGTCGCCGACCTGCTGGACCCGCCCGCCGAGTGGCACCGCGCGTTCGACCTCGTCGTCGAGAACATGACGCTGCAGGCGCTGCCCGTCGCCCTGCACGCCGAGGCGGCCGGGCGGGTCTCGTCGCTGACCGGCTCGACGCTGCTGGTCCTCGCCGTGGCGCGGGACGAGGGCCCCGAGCCGGACGGGCCGCCGTGGCCCCTCACGCCCGCCGAGGTCGAGGCGTTCGCGGGTGACGGCCTGACCTCGCGTTCGACCAGGCGCGACAACGGCAGGTGGGTCGCGGAGTTCGCCCGTCAACTGGCCATGAACTGACCACTTATGGCGGACTTCCTCCGCTTAGCGTGAATCATGCTCGTTCGTCGGCTGATCGCCCGTGTGCTCGACTGGCTGCTGGTGCTGGTCGTGGCGTGGCCGCTGGTCCACGAACCCGTGCTGGTGGTGCTCTGCGCGGCGGTGTACGACGCTCTGCTGCTCCGGCTGAACACCCTCGGCAAGGCCCTCACGGGGCTGCGGGTCGTGGGCCCGGCGTCCGGCCTGAGCCTCAGACGGGTGCTGGCGCGCACGCTCGTCACGACCGCGCTGCCCGGTGTGGGCGTGGTGCTCGTGCTGACCGGTCTGGGCTGGCGGGAGCCCGCGCTGATGGCGGGCCTCGGCTGGCAGCAGCCGTGGGTGGTCGTCGGCGAGCACATCGGGGCCGCGTCGGCGGGCTCGTTCCTGCTGGTGGGCGGGTTCGTGCTGCTGGTGCTGTCCGTGGTGGAGGCGCTCGACCTGCGCGGCACGCGGACGTGGCACGACCGCAAGGCGGGCACGGCCGTGGTGCGGCTCAAAGTCGCTGCCCGATGAACCCCAACGCCTCCGGCAGCACCCGCCGCCAATAACCGGCGTCGTGTTCGCCGTGGTCGAACGAACCCACCGCACCCACCGACTCCGCGAAGTCCCGCGCGGCATCGTGGAACGGGTCCTCCCGCCCGCACCACACGCCGACCGGTGACTTGATGGTCGCCGTGTGCCGCAACGGTTCCTGCGTCTCCCACACCTCGCGCGACGCGAACCCGTCGATCCGCTCGGCGTCCTCCCACGAGGGGAACAAAGCAGGGCTGACCGCCGCCACGGCCTTCAACGACCGCCGCGACGCGAGGTCCAGCACACCGAACCCGCCCATCGACACCCCCAGCGCGGCCTCGAACGGCACCGGCGGGTCGAGGTCCACCCAGTAGTCGTCGCCGCCGTTGACGACCGCGCACCGGAAGCCGTGCCCGTTCAGGAACCTTGGCAGTCCCAGCTCCTCCCACCACGACACGCTGCCGCCGCGGCCGTGCAGCACGAGCACCACCGGGCCGGCCTCACCCATCCACGCGCCCCACGGCATGGGCTGAACGGGTACGGGTTCCACGGACGGCACCACGCCGTCGGGGCCCGTCCAGCCGAGCAGGCGACGGCCGCGCGGGGTCAGCGCTCCGCACGTTCCCGCCGCTCCCACCAGGCCCGCGCCCGCCACCAGCAAGGCCCGCCGTGACATCCCCATGCACGCCAGTGGAACACAATGTGCGCCGATCATGACAAGAGTGGACACTCTGACACTGCCAGACCTGCAGCGGCGGACCCAGGATTCCGGGATGGAATCCGACCGGGTTGGCGTTGTTTCAGCAGCGTAACAGGGGGTTGAACGATGGCAGTCGAGTCCTCACCGCCCCAGGTCACACCTGATGGTCGCGTCGAACTGAGCGACACAGGTCCCATCAGGGACAGCAGGTTCTTCAACCCCGAACTCGCACCCGTGCCCGTCGAGAAGCGGACATGGTCGACGTACAACTTCTTCGCGCTGTGGATGGGCATGGCGCACAACATCCCCAGTTACACGCTCGCGGCGTCGTTGATCGCGATCGGCATGGACTGGGTGCAGGCGTTCCTGACGATCACGCTCGGCAACCTGATCGTGCTCGTCCCCATGCTGCTCAACAGTCACGCGGGCACGAAGTACGGCATCCCGTTCCCCGTGTTCGCCCGCGCCTTCTACGGCATCCGCGGCGCGAACCTGGTGGCGTTGCTGCGCGCGTTCATCGCGTGCGCCTGGTTCGGCATCCAGACGTGGGTCGGTGGCAAGGCGCTGCACGTGATCATCGGGCGGCTGACCGGTGACGGGTGGACCAAGGCGTCGTCGATCGGCGGCCAGCCGTGGACGTTGTGGTTGTGCTTCTTCGGTTTCTGGATCGTGCAGATGCTCGTCATCTGGCGCGGCATAGAGGCGATCCGGCGGTTCGAGAACTGGACGGCACCGCTCGTCAGCATCGGGTTCCTGATCCTGCTGGGCTACGTGCTGGTGAAGGCGGGCGGCTTCGGCCCGATCCTCGACAGTCCCAGCAAGCTCGGCTGGGGACCGGACTTCTGGAAGGTCTTCTTCCCGGCGCTGATGGGCATGATCGCGTTCTGGTCGACGCTCTCGCTGAACATGCCGGACTTCACGCGGTTCGGCGGGTCGCAGAAGAAGCAGGTCACCGGGCAGATCCTGGGTCTGCCGACCACGATGTCGTTCATCGCGATCGTGGCGATCCTGACGACGTCGGGCGCGCAGGCGCTGTACGGCGAGGCCATCTGGGACCCGGCCGACCTCGCGTCGCGCTTCGACAACACGCTCCTGGTGGTCATCGCGCTGGTCTCGCTGGTGCTGGCCACGATCTCGGCGAACCTCGCGGCGAACGTCGTCAGCCCGTCCTACGACTTCTCGAACGCCTTCCCGCGCAAGATCACGTTCGCGGTCGGCGGGCTGATCACCGGTGTCATCGGCATCGTGATCCAGCCGTGGCGGCTGATCTCCGACCCGAACATCTACATCTTCGCGTGGCTCGGGTTCTACGGCGGTCTGCTGGCATCGGTGGCCGGCGTGTTCGTCGCCGGGTACTGGGTGATCAAGAAAACCCGGCTGGAGCTCGCCGACCTGTACCTGGACGGCAGGGGCGCGTACTGGTTCAACGGCGGCTGGAACTGGCGCGCCGTCGTGGCGACGCTCGTGGGCTCGGTGCTCGCGGTCGGCGGCGCCCACGGCGGGCCGTTCCCGGCGGACGGGCTGATCCCGTTCCTCAAGCCCCTCTACGACTACAACTGGGTCGTCGGCTTCGCGGCCGGCTTCCTGGTCTTCCTCGCTCTGAAGGACAACTCGGCAAAGGAGACGACCAGGTGAGCAACATCATCCGGGCGGCGCTCGTCCAGCAGAAGTGGACGGGCGACAAGGAGTCGATGATCGCGAACGCGGTCGAGCACATCCGCGCTGCCGCATCCCAGGGCGCACAGGTGCTCTGCCTCCAGGAACTCTTCTACGGCCCGTACTTCTGCCAGATCCAGGACGCGGACTACTACTCCTACACCGAGGCGATCCCGGACGGCCCGACGACCGCGCTGATGCAGGAAGTGGCCGCGCAGAACAACATCGTGCTGATCGTGCCGATGTACGAGGTGGAACAGCCGGGCGTCTACTACAACACCGCGGCCGTGATCGACGCGGACGGCACGTACCTCGGCAAGTACCGCAAGAACCACATCCCGCAGGTGAAGGGCTTCTGGGAGAAGTTCTACTTCAAGCCCGGCAACCTCGGGTATCCCGTGTTCGACACCGCGGTCGGCCGGATCGGCGTGTACATCTGCTACGAACGCCACTTCCCCGAGGGCTGGCGTGCCCTCGGCCTCGCGGGCGCGAAGATCGTGTTCAACCCGTCGGCCACCAGCAGGTCGTTGTCCGAGTACCTGTGGAGGCTCGAGCAGCCCGCCGCGGCCGTCGCGAACGAGTACTTCGTCGGCGCGATCAACCGGGTGGGCGTGGAACCGTTGGGCGACAACGAGTTCTACGGCCAGACGTACTTCGTCTCGCCACGCGGCCAGCTCGTCGGCGACGCGGCCTCCGACACCGAGGAGGAGCTCGTGGTGCGCGACCTCGACCTGGACCTGCTGACCGAGGTCCGCGACACGTGGGCGTTCTACCGCGACCGCCGCCCCGACACCTACGAGGGCCTGGTGACCCCGTGAGCACCCTGATCCGCAACGGCCTGGTCATCAACGCGACCGGTTCGCACGCCGCCGACGTGCTCATCCAGGGCGAGCACATCGCCGCCCTGGTGACGCCGGGGTTCTCGGTCGAAGCCGACGAGGTGGTCGACGCCGCCGGGAAGTACGTCATCCCCGGCGGCATCGACGCCCACACGCACATGGAGATGCCGTTCGGCGGCACCCAGTCCGCCGACACGTTCGAGACGGGCACGACCGCGGCGGCGTGGGGCGGCACGACCACGATCGTCGACTTCGCCGTGCAGCCCAAGGGAAGCAGTCTGCTGTCCACTCTGGACAAGTGGCACAGCAAGGCCGACGGCAACTGCGCGGTCGACTACGGCTTCCACATGATCATCTCCGACGTGACCGACGAGTCGCTCAAGGAGATGGACTCGTGCATCGCGGCGGGCGTGAACAGCTTCAAGATGTTCATGGCGTATCCCGGCGTCTTCTACGCGACGGACGGCGAGATCCTGCGCGCCATGCAGAAGGCGCGCGAGACCGGTGCCACGATCATGATGCACGCGGAGAACGGCATCGCGATCGACCAGCTCGTCGCGCAGGCGCTCGCCTCGGGGCTGGGCGACCCGGTGCAGCACGGCCTGACCCGGCCGCCGGAGCTGGAGGGCGAGGCGACGTCCCGCGCGATCCAGCTCGCAAAGGTCACCGGTTCGCCGTTGTACATCGTGCACCTGTCGGCGTCGCAGGCACTCGACGCCGTGACGGCAGCACGCGACACGGGCCAGAACGTGTTCGCCGAGACGTGCCCGCAGTACCTGTACCTGTCGCTGGAGGACCTGGCCAAGCCCGGTTTCGAGGGCGCCAAGTACGTGGCCTCGCCTCCGTTGCGGCCCAAGGAGCACCAGTCGTCGCTGTGGCGAGGGCTGCGCACCAACGACCTCTCGGTGGTGAGCACCGACCACTGCCCGTTCTGCTTCAAGGACCAGAAGCAGCTCGGCGTCGGCGACTTCTCCAAGATCCCCAACGGCATGCCCGGCGTCGAGCACCGCGTCGACCTGCTGCACCAGGGCGTCGTGAAGGGCGAGATCACCCGCGAACGCTGGGTCGAGATCGTCTCCACGACTCCCGCGCGGATGTTCGGCATGTACCCGCGCAAGGGTGTGATCGCACCGGGAGCAGACGCGGATGTCGTGATCTACGACCCGAAGGCCACGCAGACGATCTCCGCGGAGACCCACCACATGGCCGTGGACTACTCGGCCTACGAGGGCTTCGAGGTCACCGGTCGCGTGGACACGGTGTTCTCCCGCGGCCGCAAGGTGATCGCGGACGGCGCGTACCACGGTTCGACGGGCCACGGCCGTTTCGTGTCCCGCGACCTCAACCAGTACCTCGTCTGAGAAGGGCGGTCACCCGTGGACTTCGGTGTAGTGCTGCAGACCGACCCGCCGGCGCGGGACGTGGTGGAGGGCCTCCGCGCGGCCGAGGACTGCGGCTTCCGCTACGGCTGGACGTTCGACTCCTGCGTGCTGTGGCAGGAGCCGTTCGTCATCTACTCGCAGGTGCTGGCCGCCACCCGCGACCTGGTGATCGGCCCGATGGTCACGAACCCGTCCACCCGCGACTGGTCCGTGACCGCCTCGCTGTTCGCGACGCTGAACGACATGTTCGGCAACCGCACGGTCTGCGGCATCGGCCGGGGCGACTCGGCCCGCCGCGTCATCGGCCAGAAGCCCGCCACCCTGGCGACCCTGGGCGAGGCGATGCACGTGATCAAGGAGCTGGCCGAGGGGCGTTCCGTCGAACACCACGGCACCGCGGTGCAGATCCCGTGGGTGCGCAACGGAAAGCTCGAGATGTGGATGGCCGCGTACGGTCCCAAGGCGCTGAAGATGGTCGGCGAGCAGGCCGACGGCTTCATCCTGCAGACCGCCGACCCGGACATCGCCCGCTGGACGATCGGCTCGGTCCGCGAGGCCGCGGTGGCCGCCGGACGTGACCCGGCGGCGATCACGATGTGCGTGGCGGCACCGGCCTACGTCGGCACGGACCTGGCGCACCAGCGCGACCAGCTGCGGTGGTTCGGCGGCATGGTCGGCAACCACGTCGCGGACCTCGTGGCGCGGTACGGGGACTCGGGCGCCGTGCCCAAGACCCTGACCGACTACATCAAGGACCGCGAGGGCTACGACTACGCCCACCACGGCAAGGCGGGCAACCGTTCCACGGACTTCGTGCCGGACGCGATCGTGGACCGGTTCTGCCTCGTCGGGCCGGAGTCGGCGCACGTCGAACGGCTGCAGGAGCTGAAGGAGATCGGTGTCGACAACTTCGCGCTCTACCTGATGCACGACGAGAAGGACAAGACGAGGGACGCCTACGGCTCTTCGATCATCTCCGCCGTGTAGTGGTGATAATGGTTCTTGATGCCTGACGACGACCTGCCCACGCCGTCCGTGGAGAACGCCGTGCACGGAAACGTGAGCGGGATGGTTCTGCAGGTCGGCGAGTTCACCGGCGACTTCCACCACCACGCCGCTCCGCAGCGGGCCACACTGCCGCTGCGGTGCGGTCTGGTGCCTCCGCGCGCGGCCGCGTTCCAGCGGCGGTCCGCCGACCTCGGCGCGCCGGTGACGGTGCTGTCCGGGCTGTCCGGGGTGGGCAAGAGCCAGCTGGCCGCCGACCACGCCGAACGGCAGTGGGCCGCCGGCGAGGTCGACCTGCTGGTCTGGGTGACGGCGAGCTCGCGCGACGCGATCGTCGCCGGGTACGCCGACGTGGCCGCGAAGCTGTTCGGCATCGAGGATCCCGAGCGGGGCGCGCGGGCGTTGCTGGAATGGCTGGCCGGCACGCACGAACCGTGGCTCGTGGTGCTGGACGACCTGAGAGCGCCCGCCGATCTCGACGACCTGTGGCCGCCCGCGAACGGCCGGGTCGTGGTGACGACGTTGCGCCGCGACGCCGTGCTGCGCGGGCACGAGCGGAAGCTGGTCGACGTCGAGGCGTTCACCGAGGCGGAGGGAATCGCCTACCTGCGCACGGCTCTGGCCGACCGCCCCGAACTGCTCGACGACGACGGCCTGGTGCGCGAGCTCGGCGGGCTGCCGGTGGCGCTGGCCCAGGCCGCGGCGAACATGCTGGACGAGCACATGTCGTGCGCCGAGTACCGCGCTCTTCTGCCACGGCGGCTCGATCCCAGCGCGGCGACGTGGTCGCTGGCGGTCGAACAGGCCGACCGGCTCGCGCGGACCGGGGTGGTGCGGCCGCTGCTCGACGTCGCGAGCCTGCTGGACCCCAACGGGATCCCGGTCGCGGTCTTCACCACGCCGGTGATGCTCGGCTTCCTCGGCGTTGACGAGCTCGGCGCACGTGACGGGCTGAGCTGCCTGCACCGGCTGAGCCTGGTCAGCTTCAGGGAGGGCTCACGCGAGGTGCGGGTGCATTCGCTCGTGCAGCGCGCCACTCGTGAGGCCCTGTCCGGCGAGCGGACCGGAGCGGTGGTCGAGGCCGCAGCGGACGCGCTGGCCCAGGCGTGGCCGGACGGGGTGACGGATCCGTTGCGGGGTCAGGTGTTGCGGGCCAACGCCAAGGCGCTCGCCGATGCCGGTGGCGCCCACCTGTGGAGCCCGAACGCCCACTTCCTGCTGTTCCGCGCGGGACGCAGCCTGGGTGAGTCCGGCCACCACGCGGAGGCCGCCCGGTACTTCGACGATCTCCACTCCACCGCGTCGGAGCACCTGGGACCCGATCACGTCGACACCTTGCTCTGCCGCAACAACGCGGCCGCCTGGCGTGGTGAGGGAGGCGACGCGGCCGGGGCGCTCCGGTCGTACGAGAACCTGCTCCACGACGTGACGCGGGTGTTCGGGCCGGACCACCGCGAGACGCTGAGGGTGCGCAACAACCTCGCACACTGGATCGGCGAGTCGGGTGACCGGGCGCGGGCGGTCAAGGCGTTGCGGGACCTGTACTTCGACCAGATGCGGGTGCTGGGCCCGGACGAGCCGATCACGCTGACGACCCGCCACAACCTCGCGTACGCGCAGTCGAAGACGGGTGACCACGACCGCGCGGCGGAGTCCTTCGAGATGCTGGTGCGAGACCTGGAACGCGCGGTGGGTCCCGACGACGAGAGGACGCTGGACGCCCGGTACGGCCTCGCCGCCGTCCTGGCCGCCGCGGGCGACTTCGACGACGCGGCGGACCAGTTGGAGGATCTGCTGGAGGACCAGCTCCGGGTGCTCGGCCCTGACCACCAGCGCACGCTGCTGAACCGGTGGAGCCTTGCACAGCACCTCGGGCTCTCGGGCCGTCACACCTGCGCGGTGGAGGCGTTCGAGGCCCTGCTGGAGGACCAGCTCCGGGTGCTCGGCGAGCACCACCCCGACGTGCGCTCCACCCGTGCGAAGCTCGACCACTGGCGCGAGGTCAGCGCACAGGGCGGGTCTGACCGTCCCAGTCCTGGGTGAGCGCGGGCAGGAGCTCGGCCAGCTGCACCGGGTACACGGTGTCCTCTGTGGACTCCAGCTCCTCTGCGCTCCACCAGCGGTGGCCGGAGATGCTGGTCTCCTCGACGTCGTTGAAGCCCGAGGTGTCGACGGTCAGGCCGCCGTCGACGGAGGCGTAGAAGAACCACTCCTCCGCGTCGAACGTCTCGCCGTCGAAGCTGAACACCGCGCGGCGACGCCAGATCGGGCCGACCAGCTGCTCCGGCGCGAGCTTCAGGCCGGTCTCCTCGAAGGTCTCGCGGACAGCCGCGTCGCGCAGTTCCTCGCCCTCCTCGACACCGCCGCCGACGGTGAACCAGAACAGTTCCTGGGGCCGGGCGGGGTCGAAGCCGTGGAACAGCAGCACGCGGCCCTTCGCGTCGGTGAGGACCACCCGTGCGGACGGACGGGGCTTGAGCATCACCGCGTCGGACGGGGCCGCGGGTTCGGCGATCTCGAAGTACGACGGCTGCGGAGCGGTGCCCGCGAGCCTCAGCCACCGGACCACCCGGCGGCGGCGCAGGAGCAGGGCGTCGCGGACGGCGTCGTTGTGGACCCGGCGGGCGAGCACCACGCGTTCCTCGGCGTCGGCGAGCTCGAAGGCCAGTGCCGGGGCCAAGGCCGAGCGGTCCAGGGCGCCGAGCAGGCCGGAGAGTTCGTTCTCGGCCTGTTCGCGGTCGGCGCGGGACGCTGCCTCGGCCTTCGACGCGGCGGCGGACAGTTCGGGGTTCAGCAGGGCGCGGACCACGACGGCCCGGCGGGCCAGCACGGCGTCGAGCGCTGCCCAGGCGGCGTCGGTGCGGACGTGCAGGCGGTCGAGGCGGTTCGCGATCGAGAGGACCCAGGCGGCGAACAGCAGGGTAAGGACGACTACGACCAGTACGGCGGTCATGCCTCGCTCACCCGGCGCGGGTCTGCGGCGATGGCGGTCTCGTAGACCCGCAGCACCTGGCTCGCGACGACGGACCAGTCGAAGGCCTGCACCCGCTGAGAGGCGATGTCGACGTACTCGGCGCGCAGGGCCGAGTCACGCAGCACCGAACGCAGCGCGTCGGCCAGGGCATGTGCGTCGCCGACCGGGAACAGCGCGCCCGCCTTGCCGTCGTCCAGCACGCGGCGGAACGCGTCGAGATCACTCGCCACCACGGCGGTGCCGGCGGACATGGCCTCGGTCAGGATGATGCCGAACGACTCGCCGCCGGTGTTCGGGGCGACGTAGACGTCGAGCGAGCGCAGCATGCGGGCCTTGTCCTCGTCGCTGACCTGGCCGAGCAGGTCGACGCGGTCGGCGTGAGGGCCCTCGAACGGGGTCTCGCCGCGGCCCACGACGAGCAGGCGCAGGTCCGGGAACTCGTCGGCGATCAGGCCGAACGCCTCCCACAGGATCGGCATGCCCTTTCGCGGTTCGTCGTAGCGGCCGACGAAGCCGATCGTGCCGCCCGAGCGCGGGTAGCCGTCCAAAGTGGACGCGGAGGCGAAGAAGTCGACGTCGACGCCGTTCGGGATCTCCACCGCGTCGCCGCCGAGGTGCTCGACCTGGACGCGCCGCGCGAGTGCGGAGACGGCGATGCGGGCGGTGACCTTCTCCAGGAACGGCTGCAGCACGGGCTGGAACGCCGACAGGATCTTGGAGCGCGGCGTCGAGGTGTGGAAGGTGACGACGATCGGGCCGTCCGCGACCACCAGTGCCAGGAACGACAGGGACGGCGCCGTCGGTTCGTGCAGGTGCAGGACGTCGAACTGGTGCTCGTCGATCCAGCGGCGGACCCGCGCGTACGAGACGGGGCCGAAGCTCAGGCGTGCCACGGAGCCGTTGTAGGGAATGGCGACGGCGCGGCCCGCGGAGGTGACGAACGGCGGCAGCGCCTGGTCGTCGTCGGCCGGCGCGAAGACGTTCACGTCGTGCCCGAGGCCGATGAGGGCGCGCGCGAGGTCGACGACGTGCGCCTGCACTCCTCCCGGCACGTCGAACGAGTACGGGCAGACGATGCCTACCTTCACCGCGCGAGCCTCCTGGCCAGGGCGGCGCGGCGGCTCTCCGGCAGGTCGGCGAGCCAGAGCTTCTGCAGCATGTGCCAGTCGGCCGGGTGCGCGGCGATGTCGGCGGCGAACACGTCCGCGATGGCCTGCGTGGCGGCCTGGACGGTGCTCACCTTGATCGGCGGGTGGATGCGGAAGTGCCAGCCGTCGCCGGTGAACCAGCAGCCGACCGGCAGCAGCGCGGCCCCCGTCGTCGAGGCCAGGTGCGCGGGACCCGCGGGCATCATGGTCTGCTCGCCGAAGAACGTCACGGGCACGCCCGACGACGTCAGGTCCCGGTCCGCCAGCAGGCACACGACCTTGTTGGCGCGCAGGCGTTCGGCCAGCACCGTCGCGGGTGGACGGTCGCCGCCGTTGAGCGGCAGCACCTCGAAGCCGAGCGTCTCGCGGAACTCCACGAACTTGCGGTACAGCGACTCGGGCTTGAGCCGCTCGGCGACCGTCGTGAACGTGCCGGAGTGGCCGACGAGCCAGACGCCCGCCATGTCCCAGTTGCCGCTGTGCGGCAGCGCGACGACCGCGCCGGTGCCGTTCGCGAGCGCCGCGTCCAGGTTCTCCACGCCGGACACTTGCGAGTCGCACTTCTCGTACGCCGCCTCGAGGTCCATCGACGGCAGGCGGAACGCCTCGCACCAGTACCGCGCGTACGACCGCAGCGAGTCGCGCACCAGTTCGTCGAGCTCGTCCTCACCGGCCTGCGGCACGACCCGCTTCAGGTTCGTGCGCAACTGCTCGATGCTCGCGCCACCACGCTTGACCGCGTAGTCGGCGCCGGCCCGGAACAACCCGCGCGCCCACGACTCCGGCAGCAGGCGAATGAGCCGCCACCCGGCGCTGTACCCGAGGGTCGCGAGGTTCACGCGGCCTCCCGCGCCGACTTGGCCACGGCAAGGATCCGCTGCAGCACCGTCACGACCGTCATGGCCGCGAGCAGCCACAGCGAGATGTCCATCAGGTACGGCACACCCAGCCCCTGCACCCCGGCCCCGACGAGCGCGACGATGAACCGCTCGGCCCGCTCGGCCAGCCCGCCGTCCGCGTTGAGCCCGGACGCGTCGGCACGAGCCTTGACGTACGAGATGACCTGCGAGGCCACGAGGCAGATGAACCCGGCCGCCGCCGTCCACCGGTTCCCGGTGTCGAACGCGTACCAGGTGAGCGCCGCGAACAACGCCCCGTCCGCGATGCGGTCACAGGTGGCGTCGAGCACGGCCCCGAACCGCGTAGGCCCCTGCGCGCGGGCCATGGCCCCGTCGAGGAGGTCGAGCAGCACGAAGAACGCCACCAGCGCACAGCCCAGGAACAGCTGCCCGCGGGGAATGAACCACAGCGCACTCGCGACGGCACCGATCGTGCCGCCCACGGTCACGGCGTTGGGCGTGAGGCCACGCGCCAGCAGCCACGCCCCGATCGGATCGGTGACGCGCGAGACGGACGCGCGAGCGAAGATGTTCAGCATGGCAGTCGCAGCCTAGCTGGACTGGTGAAACAGGCGTTCCGCGGGTAAGCGAGGAACACGGGACACCCACGGCGTGCGCGTGAAGCGACCGCTGACGGGTCTTGACCGCGGGAACTCGTCCTCGGCAACGTCCGGCGAGCCGACACCGCGACGTTCCACAGGCGGGACACGGGAGCAGGCCCTGCGGTCAAGCCGGAGGCGGGCCGTCAGGTGCACCCGGCACCCGCAAACAGCCCGCCCGACCCCTCTCCTCAGCTCTCCCCCGGAACTCACACCGGCGGGCTACCCGAGCCGGCGGTGGTCCTCGGCGATGCGCTTCAGCAACCCCTGCAACTCCTCCCCTCGCACCGCCAGCCGCTCCAGCCGCCCGAACAACGCGAGGTACTCCCGCACGTCCAACGGGTCGGTGATGGTGGCGTTGCCGGTCAGCACGCTGACCGTGACGACTCGTTCGTCGTAGATGTGGAACCCGTGCAGGGCGACGACGTTCGCGTCGGCCGACCACGGCACCACGCCCAGGCGGACGTTCGGGCGGCGCTGGATCGCGGCCAGGTGTTCCACCTGTTCCGCCATCAGTTCGGCCGGGCCCATCCGCCACCGGAGTGCGGCTTCGGAGAGCACGAACACGAACTGCTTCGCCAGGTCGTCCATGCGGGAACGGCGGGTGCGCAGGGCGGCTACCGCGGCCTCCTGCTCCGAGTGCGGCATCGTCCCCAGCACGGTCCGCAGGTAGGGCTCGGACTGCAACAGCGCGGGTACCAGGTTGACCTGGAAGAACCTCGACGTCGCGGCCCGCGCCTCCACGCGGCTGATCGTCTGCTGGTGGCGGTGCGCTCCTCGGTGCAGCACGACTCGGCGAGTTTCCGCCTCGGCGTGCAGCGACTTGGCGAGTTCGACCAGTTCGATGCGCGTCTCTCTCGCGGCGGCCAGTTCCGCCACGAGACGCTCCACGTCCGTCACGGACGGGAGCAGCATGCCGTTCTCGATCTTCGACAGCTTTGACTGGCTCATCCCGGTGGCACGGGCGGTGGCCGTGCCGGTCATCTTCGCCTCGGTGCGCAACCGGCGTAGTTCACGCGAAAGCCGCTCTCTCGCTAATCGCGAACGCTCAGGTGCGGTCATGTTCGCACCGTAACCATTCGCACACGGTGAGACGATCGGCCATAGGCGGGGACTTGGCTCGCAGTTGACACCTCCAGGTGGGTGATCTCACCTACCTGGAATCGCTTTGTGCTGGTGTTACGTCTCGATCGACTGGAGAAATGCACCCGAAAGATGTAACCGAAAGCTATTCCGCACCGCGTGGAAACCGGCTTGATTGTCCACCTCGGACAACGCGAGTGGTTTTTGTCACTCTTTTGTCCAAGAATTAGTACGGCTTTCAATCACGGACACGCCGACTAAACGCCTCGTTTAGCCCGCAATACCGCGCGAACAGCGAGAGCGATGGCACCGAAAATCAGCACGAACGCGATGAGCCCGAGTCCCGGAGCGTCGTCGTGCTGGGCGTACATGAGAGCGCCGACGCCGAGCGCGGCGAGCAGGAGACAGCCGATCAACGGCAGCAACAGGCGAGGCATGCCTACAGCCTCGCCTGCAACCTATCGAAAGTCAACAGATAAGCACCGTTAAGCGATCAGTCGACGGCCTTCCAGCCGTCCGCCAGCAGCTGACGGGTCTCCCCCAGGAGCTGCGGCAGCACCTTGGTGTGCCCGACGACCGGCATGAAGTTCGCGTCCCCGCCCCACCGCGGCACCACGTGCTGGTGCAGGTGGGCGGCGATCCCGGCACCGGCGACGACGCCCTGGTTCATGCCGATGTTGAACCCGTGCGGCGACGCCACGTGCCGCGCGACCTTCATGGCCCTCTGCGTGAACGCGCCGAGCTCGGCCACCTCGGACGTGGTCAGCTCGGTGTAGTCCGCCACGTGCCGGTACGGCAGCACCATCAGGTGACCGGGATTGTACGGGTACAGGTTCAGCAGCGCGAAGACCTCCGCCCCGCGCGCGATGATCAGACCGTCGGAGTCGGACAGCTCCACCACGCGGCAGAACGGGCAGCCGGCGGGCTCGTCGCCGTCGGCCTTGCCCGCGCCCTGCACGTACGACAGGCGGTGCGGGGTCCACAGGCGCTGCAACGCGTCCGGGACCCCCACACCGTCCTGCGAGGAGTACTCAGGCGTCACGAGAGCAGTTCCGCCGTGGGCGAGGCGTTCTCACGGCGCCGCACCCACTCGACGATCTGCTCGACGGCCCGCTCCACCGGCACGCCGTTGATCTGCGTGCCGTCGCGGAACCGGAACGACACCGCGTTCGCCTCCACGTCCTTGGCGCCTGCCAGGAGCATGAACGGCACCTTCTGCATGGTGTGGTTGCGGATCTTCTTCTGCATGCGGTCGTCCGAGGCGTCGACGTCGACGCGGATGCCCTGCTCGCGCAGCACCTCGCGCACCGCGAACAGGTGGTCGGCGTTCTCGGCCGTCACCGGGATGCCCATGACCTGCACCGGCGCGAGCCACGCCGGGAACGCGCCCGCGTAGTGCTCGGTCAGCACGCCGAAGAAGCGCTCGACCGAACCGAACAGCGCGCGGTGGATCATGACCGGGCGCTGGCGCGAGCCGTCCGGACCGGTGTACTCCAGTTCGAACTTCTCCGGCAGGTTGAAGTCGAGCTGGATGGTCGACATCTGCCAGGTGCGGCCGAGCGCGTCACGGCACTGCACCGAGATCTTCGGGCCGTAGAACGCGGCGCCACCGGGGTCCGGCACGAGGTCCAGGCCGGACTCCTCGGCCACGGAGGCGAGCGTCGCGGTCGCCTCCTCCCAGATGTCGTCCGGGCCGACGAACTTCTGCGGGTTCTTGGTGGAGAGCTCCAGGTAGAAGTCGTCGAGACCGTAGTCGCGCAGCAGGTCCAGCACGAACGTCAGCAGCGACTTCAGCTCGTCGCGGACCTGGTCGCGCGAGCAGAAGATGTGCGCGTCGTCCTGCGTCATGCCGCGCACGCGGGTCAGGCCGTGCACCACGCCGGACTTCTCGTACCGGTAGACGCCGCCGAACTCGAACATGCGCAGCGGCAGCTCGCGGTAGGAACGGCCGCGCGCCTTGAAGATCAGGTCGTGGAACGGGCAGTTCATCGGCTTGAGGTAGTAGTCCTGGCCCGGCTTGCGGACCGTGCCGTCCTCGTTGAACTCGGCGTCGAGGTGCATCGCCGGGTACATGCCGTCCTTGTACCAGTCCAGGTGACCGGAGACCTCGAACAGCTTGCCCTTGGTGATGTGCGGCGAGTAGACGAACTCGTAGCCCGCCTCGGTGTGCCGCTGGCGGGAGTAGTCCTCCATCGCCTTGCGGATGATGCCGCCCTTGGGGTGGAACACCACGAGGCCGGAGCCGATCTCGTCCGGGAACGAGAACAGGTCGAGCTCCACGCCGAGCTTGCGGTGGTCGCGGCGCTCGGCCTCCGCCAGGCGCTCCAGGTACGCGTCCTGCGCCTCCTGCGACTCCCACGCGGTGCCGTAGATGCGCTGCAGCTGCGGGTTGTTCTCGTTGCCGCGCCAGTACGCGGCGGCCACGCGGGTCAGCTTGAACGCCGGGATGTGCTTGGTGGTCGGCACGTGCGGGCCGCGGCACAGGTCGCCCCAGACCTGCTCACCGGAGCGCGGGTCGAGGTTGTCGTAGATCGTCAGCTCGCCGCCGCCGACCTCCATGACCTCGCTGGTGTCGACGTCGCTCTTGATGTCGACGAGCTCCAGCTTGAACGGCTCCGACGCGAGCTCGGTCTTCGCGGAGTCGACCGACTCGACGACCCGGCGCGAGAACCGCTGCGAGGACTTGATGATCTGCTTCATGCGCTTCTCGAGCGCCTGCAGGTCCTCGGGCGTGAAGGGCTTCTCGACCTGGAAGTCGTAGTAGAAGCCGTCCTTCACGGGCGGGCCGATGCCGAGCTTGGCGTCGGGGAACTGCTGCTGCACGGCCTGCGCCAGCACGTGCGCGGCGGAGTGGCGGACGACGCTGCGGCCGTCCTCGGTGTCGGCGGCGACGGCCTCGACCTCGACGTCGACCTGCGGGACCCACGACAGGTCGCGCAGGTGGCCCTCGGCGTCGCGCACGACGACGATCGCGTCGGAACCCTTGCCCGGCAGGCCGGCCTCGCGCACGGCCGTGCCCGCCGTCGTCCCAGCCGGAACCACCACGCGCGGCGGGTTCTGGGCGACTGCTGGGCGCGACTCGGACACGGTGACTCCTACGTTCGAAGATGGTGATTGCGATCAGATGTTATCGGTGCTCAAGATGGACATGACGATCGCGTCGTGGAAGACGCCGTCCCAGAGCAGGGCGTCCCGCAACCGGCCCTCCTCGCGGAAGCCCAGCTTCTTGTAGACGTGGATCGCCCGGTCGTTGAAGTCGTACACCTCCAGATCGACCCGGTGCAGGTTCCGCTCACCGAACGCGTGGTCCAGGACGTGCCGGATGGCGGCGGAGCCGTATCCCTTGCCGAAGTCGTCCCACAACGCGATCCGGAGGCCCGCTGACCGGTTGTGCGGATTGATGGTGAGAACGACCTCGCCGAGGAACTCGCCGTCCTCCGTTATCGCACGCGTGTAGCGGTTCGGATCGTTCAGCGTGCGTTCGATGTACGCCTCGTAATCCTCGAGCGTGAACGTCCCGTGAGTACCGGTGAACCGGTTGACCTCGTCGTCGTTCGGCCGGACCGCGGCCATCGCGACGGCGAACTCCTTGCGCAGGGGTACGAGTTCCATGCCTCCGATTGAAGCCGGTCCGTGCAAGCGGATTCTCGCGGCGACACCTACGTACACGCTTCTGAGTGGTTTTTCGGATGCGTCCGAGCACCGGGGGCGAGCACTCTGTTGTCTCCCGGCCCGCCGAATGGAGCACCGACATGTCCGACCTGGTCGTCGAATGCCCGGTCCGCCTCACCGAGTCCAACCGGGACGAACTGCGCCTGCTCTACGCCGATCTGCGCGACCACTACGCCCGCCGCGACGCCCGCAACGGCACGCGCACCACGCTGCACTTCCTGTGGAGCGGCGTCCTCGACGCCGAGCACTTCGGCGCGACCTACGCCGACCAGCGGCACGTTTTCGCTGGTTCCAGGCCCGTCCTGAACTCCAGGCGCGATCCTTCCGGACTTCAGGAAACGAACAGGTGGCTGTCAGCCCCAGCTCAGTCGAGCGGCGCATCGTTGAGGACATGAGCGAGCAGGGACAGACGCCTCCACCGCGGGAGCCGTCACGCGACGAACCGCAGGCCGCCCAGCCTGCACCGGACCAGGCGACGACCCCGCTGCCGGCCGAAGCACCGGCCACGCCCGGTCAGCACCCGAACGCCGGCGCGCAGCCGGCCGCACCAGAGCCCGCCCCGGCGGCGCAGCAACCCACACCGGCGACCACGGCGGCGGACGCGCCGCCACCACCGCCCCCACCACCGGCGACCCCTTCGGTTGCAGTGCCGGCATCCCCTGGCCGGGGACGCCGTTTCGTGCGGCACCGTGCCACCCAGCTGGTCGCCGTGGGCCTGCTGGGGCTCGTCCTCGGCGGCGGCATCGTGGGAGCGATCGCGGCTGACCGGTTCGACGAGCGCGGCGGCCCGGGCCACGTGCGGATGTACGACCGCGGCGAGCGCGGACCGGATCACGGCAACGACCGCTTCGACCAGCGCGGTCCGTTCGGCGATCGCGGTGACAGGGGCGACCGCTTCGAGCGGTGACCGACCGAGCGCACGACCCGTGCCGAACCGATTCCCCGACGACCGACACGGGTCGTGCGCTCCCCAAAACCAGGAACGCGCGCCACAGCCGGATTAGTCCCCCTCGTTCTGCTGTGGCGTGCGTTCCGCCCCAATGCCCTAATGCGGCTGCGGTCCCAGCCTGATCGCCAGCAGCTGACGCCGCAGCACCTTCCCGGTCGCGTTGCGCGGCAACTGCGGCACCACGACGACCTCACGCGGCACCTTGTGCCGCGCCAGCCGGGTGCGCACGAACTCGCGCAGCTCGCGGACGTCGATCCGCGTCCCCGCCACCGGCACCACGAACGCGCGCAACCGTTGCCCGTACTCGGGATCCGGTACGCCGAGCACCGCCGCGTCGCGCACGCGGTAGTGCGTCATGAGCAGGTTCTCGACCTCGACCGGGTACACGTTCTCGCCGCCGGACACGATCATGTCGTCCTCGCGGCCGTCGAAGTACAGCCGGCCGCTGGGGTCGAAGTGCCCGAGGTCGCCGGTCGCGACGAGCCCGTCGATGGACTCCTTCTGCGAGCCGTCCGTGTACAGGTCCACGGTCAGTGAGCCGCGCACGTAGATCTTGCCCGTCACGAACGACCGCGTGACCCGGTTGCCCTGCTCGTCGTAGATGCGCACCACGCAGTTGTGCGGCGGCAGGCCGACGCTGGACGGGGCGGCCTCGAGGTCCTCCGGTGTGGCGACGGTGGCGACGGCGACTTCCGTTGAGCCGTAGAGGTTGTAGAGCACCGGGCCCAGGACGGCCTGGGTGCGCTCCACCAGGTCGGGCGAGATCGGCGAGCCGGAGGAGAACACGACGCTCAGGTGCGACAGGTCGAACGAGTCGAGCACGTGCCGGTCGAGTTCCATGATCCGCTGCAGCATCGTCGGCACCAGGACGAGCGTGGTGCAGCGCTGGCCCTGCACCGACCACAGCGTCTTGCGCGGGTCGAAGCGGCGGTGCAGGACCGCGCGCGAGCCCAGCGACATGGCGAGCGTCAGGTGCGAGTAGCCGACGGAGTGGAAGATCGGCGCGGCGATGAACGTCGACTCGCCCGAGCGCATCGGGATGCGGTCGAGGAAGTCCGACGCGGTGAGCACCGACTTGATCTCGCGGGCCGTGCCCTTGGGCGTACCGGTCGTGCCGGACGTCAGCTGGATCACGACGCCCGGTTCGCGCGGCGGTTCCAGTTCGCCGCGCGGCGCCTTGGCGACCAGCTGGTCGAGTGTCGGCGTGCGACGGTCCAGTCCGTCGCGCGACCACGAGAGCCAGCGCGGGATCGACGGGGGCAGCTGGTGGAACAGCGGCGTGAACTCCTCGTCGTGGATGACGACCGACGCGCGTTCACGTTGCAGGAGGTCCAGGACGACCGGCGCGCCGAACCCCGTGTTCACCAGCAGCACGCGCACGCCGAGCTTCGCGCACGCCAGCAGGGACTCGACCATGCCGCGGTGGTTGCGGCACATCAGCGCGACGACGTGCATGTGCTGGACGCCCAGCGAGCGCAGGCCCTGGGCGATGGCGTTGGAACGCCGGTCGAGCTGCCGGTACGTGACGGAGCCGCGGTCGTCGACGATCGCGACGCCGTCGGGGTTCAGCCGGACGGAACGGCGCAGCGCCGTGACGTTCGGCCCCCAGACCTTGACCTCTCTCAGCGCCTCCACGGACATCTTGAAGTTCGTGAGACTCACCATGCCCGCGGCGGACAGAACACGGAGTGAGTGCACCCGGCCCATGGCGTCGCGAAACACCTTGCGCAACCCTGGCATCAACAGCTCCTCGCGCTGCAAGTCCCCGAGGTATTCGGACGGTAACTGTCCGCAAGGCTCAGGCCAAGCCTTGTGTCATGCGGAATTCGCATGACAACGGGACATTTGGACCTGTAAACGTTTTCACACCGCCCGCAAGATGCCCGGTAGCGCTCCCACTGCGGCAATCGCCGGAGTCTGACCGGTCAGACCAAGAAGCCCCGCAACAACGAGGCGGTGCCGTCGAGGTGCTCGGCCATCGCCCGGCGCGCCCCGGCTGGGTCTCCGTCCAAAATGGAGGCGATGACGCGCTCGTGCTGGGCGTTGGAGTGCGCGAGGTTCGGTTCGAGCAGCGGGATGTGGTCGAGCAGCTCGTTCGCGCGCATCCGCGACTCGGCGACGGCGGCGGTCAGCGCCGCGGAGCCGGTGGCCTCGGCGATGGCGAGGTGCAGACGTGAATCCTTGCGCCGGTATTCCGCGACCGTCGACGTGGAGGCCTCCTCCAGGCGAGCGCGCAGCCCGCGCCGTTCGGCGGGCCCCAGAGACCGTCCCGCCGCCGTCTCCGCCGCACCGGTCTCGAGCACCCTGCGCAGCGTCAGCACGTCGTGGAGGTCGCCGAACTCCTTGGCGGGCGCGGACTTCGGCAGCACCTCGTTGACGAACGTACCGCCGTACCGTCCCCTTCGGGACTCCACGAAATGGTTCTCCTGCAACGACCTGATGGCCTCGCGCACGGTCACCCGGCTCACGCCGAGCCGGGTGGCCAGTTCCCGTTCGGACGGCAGCCGCTCCCCCGGCGCGACGACGCCGAGCCGGATGGACTGCATGAGCCGTTCGACGGTCTCCTCGAACGCGTTGCCCGCCCGCACCGGGCGGAACAACGCGTCCTGCGCGTGCTCCGTCATGGCTGGGCCCTGTCCTGTAGGTCTGTTCGATGAGAGTCACGGTCGAGAGTCCCGGAGGTGGTGCCGCCGCGACGTCCTCATACCGGAGGTATTCGGGCGTTGTGGCGGTGCCGCCTCCGGGGCCCTCGGCCGCGACTGTCGCGGGCGGACTTGCAGGACGGGGCCTAGAGCGGTGTCACGTACGCGCCGGCGATGCCGCCGTCCACGAGGAAGTTCGACGCGGTCATGAACGACGAGTCGTCGGACGCCAGGAACGCGACCGCAGCGGCGATCTCCTCGGGTTCGGCGAACCGACCGAGCGGTACGTGGACGAGCCGGCGCGCGGCCCGCTCCGGGTCCTTCGCGAACAGCTCCCGCAACAGCGGGGTGTTGACCGGGCCGGGAGACAGGGCGTTGACGCGGATGCCCTCGCGCGCGAACTGCACGCCGAGCTCACGCGACATCGCGAGCACGCCGCCCTTCGACGCCGTGTAGGAGATCTGCGACGTCGCCGCGCCCATCGTCGCCACGAACGACGCCGTGTTGATGATGGAACCCTTGCC
Source organism: Lentzea pudingi (assembly GCF_014646255.1). Lineage (GTDB taxonomy): Bacteria > Actinomycetota > Actinomycetes > Mycobacteriales > Pseudonocardiaceae > Lentzea > Lentzea pudingi. Next base: position 550,227 of record NZ_BMNC01000004.1, on the reverse strand, counting down.
GCCCGCCTGCATGTGCGGAATGGCGTACTTGCAACACAAATAAACCGACGTGAGGTTCACCTTCTGCACGCGTTCCCACGCCTCGAGGCCCGTGGTGAGGATCGAGTCGTCGTCGGGCGGCGAGATACCGGCGTTGTTGAACGCGATGTCCAGCTTGCCGTAAGTGTCCACAGTGGTCTGGAACAGCGCTTTGACCTGTTCCTCGTCGGTCACGTCGACCTGGACGAACAGCCCGCCGACCTCGTCCGCGGCCGCCTTGCCCGACGCGGGGTCGAGGTCGGCGACGACGACCTTCGCGCCCTCGCTCGCGAACCTGCGCGCGGTCGCGAGTCCGATCCCGCTGCCGCCACCCGTCACGACGGCCACCCGGCCCTCGAGTCGCTGCACCATCTCTTGTTCTCCTCGTCGTTCGGGTCTGTCCGGAATCAGGTGGCGATGAAGACGTTCTTGACTTCGGTGAACGAGTCGAGCGCGTCCGGGCCGAGCTCACGGCCGAGCCCGGACTGCTTCACGCCACCGAACGGCGTCGAGTAGCGGACGGACGAGTGCGAGTTCACCGAGAGGTTCCCGGCCTCGACGGCCCGTGAGACGCGGATCGCACGGCCGACGTCCTGGGTCCAGATGGAACCGGACAGGCCGTACTCGGAGTCGTTCGCGATGCGGATCGCGTCGGCCTCATCGGTGAACGGCAGCACGACGACGACCGGGCCGAAGATCTCCTCGGTGACCGCCGGGTGGTCGTAGGCGGGCGTGAGCACGGTCGGCGGGAACCAGAAACCCGGTCCGTCCGGCGCGCTGCCCCGGAACGCGACGGGCGCGTCGTCTGGGACGTAAGACGTGACCTTGCTCAGGTGCGCCGCGCTGATGAGCGGCCCCATCTCGGTGGCCTCGTCACCGGGCTCGCCGACCTTCACGCCCTTGACCGCGGGCTCCAGCAGCTCCATGAACCTGTCGTAGACGCTGGCCTGCACGAGGATCCGCGAACGCGCGCAGCAGTCCTGCCCGGCGTTGTCGAACACCCCGTACGGCGCGGTGGCGGCGGCCTTCTCCAGGTCGGAGTCCGCGAAGACGATGTTCGCGGACTTGCCGCCCAGCTCCAGCGTCACCCGCTTCACCTGGTTCGCGCAGCCGGCCATGATCTGCTTGCCGACCTCGGTGGAGCCGGTGAAGACGACCTTGCGCACCAACGGGTGCGTGACGAACCGGTTGCCGACGACGCTGCCCTTGCCCGGCAGCACCTGGAAGACGCCCTCCGGGATGCCCGCCTCCAGCGCGAGCTCGCCCAGCCGGATCGCGGTCAGCGGCGTGATCTCGGCAGGTTTGAGCACGACGGTGTTGCCGGCCGCGAGAGCGGGCGCGAACCCCCAGCCCGCGATGGGCATCGGGAAGTTCCACGGCACGATCACGCCGACCACGCCGAGCGGCTCGTGGAACGTGACGTCGAGCCCGCCCGCGACCGGGATCTGCTTGCCGAACAGGCGTTCCGGCGCGGCCGAGTAGTACTGCAGCACGTCGCGGACGTTGCCCGCCTCCCACCGCGCGTTGCCGATGGTGTGGCCGGAGTTCTCGACTTCGAGCAGCGCGAGCTCCTCGACGTGGGAGTCGACGACCTCCGCGAACCTGCGCAGCAGCCGGGCGCGGTCGCCGGGTGCGACGTCCCGCCAGCTCTCGAACGCCTTCTGCGCCCGGCTGATCGCCGCGTCCGTGTCATCGAGAGTGGTGTGCGGGACGGTCCGCACGACCTTCTCGGTGGCCGGGTTGATGACGTCAAAGCTCACAGCGCTCTACTCCTTGCCACGTCCACGAGTGCTTCGAACAGCCTCAGGTCCTCGATGTCCTGCTCGGGGTGCGACTGCACGCCCACGACGAACCGCGCGCCCTCCAGTTCGACGGCCTCGACCGTGCCGTCCGGTGCCTGCGCGGTGACGCGGAGCCCGTCGGCGATCCGGTCGAGCGACTGGTGGTGGTGGCACTGAACGGTCGTTCGATCGCCGAGAACCCGGTGCAGCGCGGAGCCTTCGGCCACGGCGATCTCGGTGTGCTCGAACACCGCGGGCGCCGGGTTGTGGCCCTCGATGTGCTGGTGCAGCGTGCCGCCCAGTGCCACGTTGAGGACCTGCATGCCCCGGCACACCCCGAGCACCGGCAGGTCGAGCTTCAACGCGGCCTCGACCAGCGCGAACTCGGCCTCGTCACGGGTGGGGTGCGGCTCGCCGGTCTTCTCGTGCTTCTCGGCACCGTAGGCGGCGGGGTCGACGTCGGCGCCGCCCGCGATCACCAGGCCGTCGAGGAACGCGATGGTCTCGGCGTTCCAGGCACCGACCGGGGGCAGCATGACGGGGTTGCCGCCCGCCTGGACCACGCAGTCGAGGTAGCCGCGGTAGAGCACCGCGGCCTCCACGTCCCAGTGCCCGAAGCGCGTGCGCTCCAGGTAGGTGCTGATGCCGATGAGTGGCTTAGAGGCGCTCAAAACCGCGTACCTTCTCCCAGTCCGTGACCGCCGCGTCGAACGCCGCGAGCTCGACCTTCGCCGCGTTCAGGTAGTGGTCGACGACCTCCTTGCCGAACGCCGACCGCGCGATCTCGCTGGCCGCGAACAGGTCCGCGGCCTCGCGCAGCGTCGTCGGCACCGTCGGGCGGTCGGACGCGTAGGCGTTGCCGACGAACTCGTCCTCCAGCTCCAGCTCCTGCTCGACGCCGTGCAGACCGGCCGCGATCAGCGCCGCCACCGCGAGGTACGGGTTGACGTCCCCGCCGGGTACCCGGTTCTCGAACCTCAGGGACTGGCCGTGACCGACGACCCGGAGCGCGCACGTGCGGTTGTCCCGGCCCCACGCGACGGCGGTCGGCGCGAACGAGCCCTGCACGAAACGCTTGTAGGAGTTGATGTTCGGGGCGAGGAAGTAGGTGAACTCGCGCAGCGCGGCCAGCTGGCCCGCGAGGAAGTGCTTCATCAGCTTCGACATGCCGTGGCCCTCGGCGAAGACCGGCTCACCGTCCTTGGAGCGCAAGGACAGGTGGATGTGGCAGGAGTTGCCCTCGCGTTCGTTGTACTTCGCCATGAACGTGAGCGCCTTGCCCTGCTGCGACGCGATCTCCTTGGAGCCGTTCTTGTAGATCGCGTGCTGGTCGCAGGTGCGCAGTGCCGTCGTGTACTTGAACGCGATCTCGTGCTGGCCGGGGTTGCACTCCCCCTTGGCCGACTCGACGACCATGCCCGCGCCCGTCATGCCGTTGCGGATGGCGCGCAGCAACGGTTCCACGCGCGCGGTGCCGAGCAACGAGTAGTCGACGTTGTACTGGTTGGACGGCGTGAGGTTGCGGTAGCCGGCGTTCCACGCCTGCTCGTAGGAGTCTTCGAAGAGGATGAACTCCAGCTCGGTGCCGACGTAGCAGTCCAGGCCGAGCGCGGCGAGCCGGTCGAGTTGCTTGCGCAGGATCTGCCGCGGCGAGGCGACGACGGGGTCACCGTTCTCCCAGACGACGTCGCACATGACAAGGGCGGTGCCCTCCTGCCACGGCACGCGGCGGAGCGTCTCGACGTCGGGCTTCATCACGAAGTCGCCGTACCCGCGCTCCCAGCTCGACATCTCGAAGCCGCTGACCGGGTTCATCTCGACGTCGACCGCGAGCATGTAGTTGCAGCCCTCCGCGGAGTGGCCGAGAACCTCGTCGAGGAAGTACTGAGCGGCGCACCGCTTGCCCTGCAGGCGACCCTGCATGTCCACGATCGCGACCAGGACGGTGTCGATCTCACCGGCGTCCACGGCCACGCTCAACTCCTCGACGGTCAGCATCTCCGCGTTCCTCCAAAGGTATGTCTGCGAGCCATTGACCGCATCATCTTGACACCACCGGGTGACGAGCGCCACCCTCAACCACTGCTTAAAGGACTGTTAGGAGTCCATATGGCCAAGCACGTCGAGTACGAGAAGGTGAGCAGCGACTACCTGGAGCACCGTCAGCTCAAGCGTGGCGCGGCGGGGTGGGTCCTGCTGGCCGGGCTGGGTGTCTCGTACGTGATCTCCGGCGACTTCGCCGGGTGGAACTTCGGCCTCGCCCAGGGTGGCTGGGGCGGGATGCTGGTCGCCACGATCCTGATGGCGACGATGTACACGTGCATGGTGTTCGGTCTCGCCGAACTCGCCTCAGCGCTGCCCGTCGCGGGCGCGGGCTACGGTTTCGCGAGGCGCGCGCTCGGCCCGTTGGGCGGGTACGCCACAGGTATCGCCATCCTCATCGAGTACGCCATCGCTCCCGCGGCGATCTCGGTGTTCATCGGCGACTACGTCAAGGCTCTCGGTCTGCTGGACGCCACGTGGCCGGTGTACCTCGCGTGCTACATCGTCTTCGTCGGCATCCACCTCTACGGCGTCGGCGAGGCGCTGCGGGTGATGTTCGTGATCACCGGTGTCGCCGTCGTCGCGCTGGTCGCGTTCGTGGCGGGCATGATCCCGAAGTTCGACTCCGCCAAGCTGTTCGACATCGGCGACGGCTCGTTCCTGCCGATGGGCGTGACCGGGGCGTGGGGCGCGATCGTGTTCGCGATCTGGTTCTTCCTCGCGGTGGAGGGCGTGCCGCTGGCCGCCGAGGAAGCGCGGGATCCCAAGCGGGACATGCCTCGCGGGATCATCGGCGCGATGGTCGTGCTGCTGGTGTTCGCGGCGGCGATCCTGCTCGTGGCGCCCGGCGGTGCGGGCTCGAAGGCGCTGGAGGCGTCCGGGAACCCGTTGCCCGAGGCGGTCCGGGCGGCCTACGGCGGTGACACGTTCCTGGCGCAGCTCGTGAACTACGTCGGTCTCGCGGGTCTGGTCGCGTCGTTCTTCTCGATCATCTACGCCTACTCGCGGCAGCTGTTCGCGTTGTCGCGCGCGGGTTATCTGCCGCGCTGGCTGTCGAAGACCGGCAAGCGCAAGACGCCGTACCTGGCGCTGATCGTGCCCGGCACCATCGGGTTCGTCTTGGCGACGACGATGAAGACGATCGACCCCGTCACGGGTGGTGCCCGGCTCATCAACATCGCGGTGTTCGGTGCCGCACTGTCCTACGTGCTGATGATGCTGTCGCACATCGTTCTGCGAAAGACAGCGCCGGACCTGCCACGCCCGTACCGGACTCCTGGCGGTGTGGTGACCACGAGCGTGGCTCTCGTTCTCGCCGTCGCGGCGGTCATCGCGACGTTCTTCGTGGACGAGGTCGCTGCTGCTGTGACAGCGGGCATCGTGCTGGTCGCCGTGGCGTACTACTGGTTCTACAGCCGTCATCACCTGGTCGCGAACGCTCCGGAGGAGGAGTTCGCGGCGATCGCGAAGGCGGAGGCGGAGCTCGACTGATCACGCGAGCGGCGGCACGGTCGTCACCGGCCGTGCCGCCGTTCGGCGTCTGCGGGTGGAAGCGGTACCCCTAACGAGTTCGACGTCCCCCTAACGGGTGACCTTCGGCCCCTAAGGAGTTCGGCCGCCGGAAGTCTAGGGATCTCACCCGATGTCAGGGGGATGTTGATCTCACTACGGTTCCGGCGACATCCCCCGAAACGCCGTAGGAGCTTCACTCCATGATGCAGCAGGACATCCAGCCGGCCACCCCGCAGCAGCCCGTCGCGCCCACCGCGCCCGAGGTCACCCCGGCGGCCGTGCCGCAGGAGGCCCAGCCGGCCACGCTGCAGGAGTTCGCCCTGAACCTCCTGAACGACCCGGCGGCCCTGTCGGCGTTCGACCTCGATCCCGAAGGCGTCCTGGGCTCCTGCGGCCTGAGCGACATCACCCCCGGTGACGTCCGGGAGATCCTCCCGCTGGTGCTCGACGCCGCCTCGGTCGCGGACGTCGGCGGCCTCTCGTCCTACAACGCCCTCGCGGGCCTCGCGAACCTCGACGCCGCCAACGGCTTCACCGGCGACCTGGCCGGCCACTGCGACGTGTCGAGCACCCTCGACGCCGTCACCGGCGTCGTCCCCGGCTTCGGCGACGCGGCCGGCCTGGGCGGCGTCACGGACCTCGGCAACGTCACCGACCTGTCCGGTGTCACGGGTCTCGCCGGCACCGGCGACCTGCTCGGCACGGCGACCGGTCTGGCGGACGTCGGCGGCGTCCTCGGCACCGTCACCGGCGTGACCGGCGTCGTCTCCGTCGACGGCGTGCCCGGTGTGCTCGGCGCCGTCACCACCGACGTCACGCACATCACCGACGTGGCCCACGACGTCGTCCCGGACGTCGCGCCGGTCAGCGGCGTGCACGACACCGTCCACGGCGTCGTCGACGGCACCGTGGGCAACGTGCTCGGCGGCGACACGCTCGGCGACCTGGACGTCCTCGACGGCGTCGGCGGCCTGACCGAGGGCCTCGGCCTCTGATCTACTGGCTCGGGTGAGCAAGCGAGCGTTGATCCTCGGCGGCACGGGCCTCATCGGCCGTGCCGCCGCTCGGCGGCTGCGGCAGGCGGGCTGGACCGTCGACGCCCCCGGCCGTGAGGTCGACCGCTCCGATCCTTCCGCCCTGGCCCGCGCGATGGGAGACGGCGCCGACCTGCCGGTCGACACCCTCTGCTACTCGGCCGCCGACGCCCGCACGCTGCTGCCGTCGGCGCGCAAGGCCGCCTCGACCGTGATGATCTCCGCCAAGGCCGTGTACGCGGATGCGGCCGGCCGGCACGTCAACTCCGCCGAGCCTCCCCGCTTCGACGGCCCGGTCACGGAGGACCAGCCGACGCTCGCGCCGCTCGACTCGGACCCGTTCAGCCGCGAGGGCTACGGGCCGAACAAGGTCGCGGCCGAACGGACGTTGCTCGACAGCGGCCTTCCGGTCACCGTGCTGCGACCGTCCAAAGTGCACGGACCGGGCAACAAGCGCCCGCTGGAGCGGTACTTCGTGGAACGGATCCTCGCCGGGAACCGCGTCGTCGTGCTGGCGTCGCGCGGCGAGGGCGTCGACCACCCGACCGCCGCCGCGAACCTGGCCGCGCTGATCGAGACGGCTGGGGAGCACCCCGGCGCGCGGGTGCTGAACGCGGCCGACCCGGACGCCCCGAACGGCCTGGAGATCTCGCGGATCATCGCGCGCTCGCTCGGCTGGACGTGGCACGAGATCCTGCTGGACCACGCCGAAGCGGGCCTCCACCCGTGGCACCGCGGCTTCGTCCTGGACACGTCCCGGGCGTCGGCACTCGGCTACCGGCCGGTCGGGGACTACGCGTTCACCGTGCAGGAGACGCTCCGCGACCTCGTTTCGAGCCACTCGTGGCAGGATCGGTCGCGTGAGTGACATTCAACGTGTGGGAGTCGTCGGTTCCGGCCTCATGGGCTCCGGAATCGCCGAAGTGAGCGCACGCGCCGGCCTCGACGTCATCGTCGTCGAGGTCAACGCGGGCGCGGCCGAGGCAGCGCAGGGGCGGATCGCCACCTCGCTCGCCAGGGGCGTCAAGTCCGGCAAGCTCAGCGAGGAGGACCGCGACGCCGCCATCGGCCGCATCCGGTTCACCACCGACATCGGCGAGTTCGCCGACCGGCAGTTCGTGGTCGAGGCGGTCGCCGAGAACGAGCAGATCAAGACCGACGTCTTCACCGCGCTGGACAAGGTCGTGACGGACGAGGACGCCATCTTCGCGTCCAACACGTCGTCCATCCCGATCATGAAGCTCGGCATGGCCACGAACCGGCCGGAGCACGTCATCGGCGTGCACTTCTTCAACCCGGTGCCGGTGCTCAAGCTCGTGGAGATCGTGCCGTCCCTGCTCACGGGCGCCGCCACGCAGGACCGCGCCGAGACGTTCGTGCGCGAGACCCTGCACAAGGAGGTCATCCGCTCGCAGGACCGCGCAGGCTTCGTGGTCAACGCGCTGCTGATCCCCTACCTGCTCTCCTCGATCCGCATGCTCGAGTCCGGCTTCGCCTCGGCCGACGACATCGACAACGGCATGGTGCTCGGCTGCGCGCACCCGATGGGCCCGCTGCGCCTCACCGACCTGATCGGCCTCGACACCACGAAGGCCATCGCCGAGTCGATGTACGACGAGTTCAAGGAGCCGCTCTACTCGCCGCCGCCGCTGCTGCTGCGCATGGTGGACGCGGGCCTGCTGGGCAAGAAGTCGGGTCGCGGGTTCCACAACTACGCGAAGTAGCTCGCTGACGGGTGGCCCCTGGACGGCGCTCGCCTCGCATCGGACGAGGTGGGCGCCGTTCTTCGCGCGCGCATCGACGCCGGACACCTCGAAAGGTGGCTGACCAGCGAGCCTGGCTGCCTGCTCGCTTTCGTCACGAACACCGGGCGCGCGATGGTCATGCTGCTGGAGGAAGAAGGAGACACGGGCGAGCACGCCACCGACCCGGTGTCCAGGGGATCAGCGAGGGCTTCGTCCTACGGCCAGGCCAACGGGTACCCGGACGCGGACACGATGCCGCTGACCGAAGCGCTGCGGATCGCCGAGCGCGTCGTCCGCGAAGGCACCCGGCCCGCGGACGCGCACCCCGTGAGCGACCGCCTAGACCGCCGCCAGCCGGTTCATCGAGTGCTGGATCAGCTCCACCAGCACGGCCTTCGACGACTCCCGGTCCCGCGCGTCGCACAGGATCACCGGGATCTGCTCGTCCAGGTCGAGGGCGTGCCGGACCTCGTCCACCGTGTACAACTGCGACCCGTCGAAGCAGTTCACGGCGACGATGAACGGGATCGCCCGGTGCTCGAAGAAGTCGATCGAGGGGAACGACGAGTCGAGCCGGCGCGTGTCCACCAGGACCACGGCGCCGATCGCGCCGGTCGCCAGCTCGTCCCACATGAACCAGAACCTGTTCTGGCCGGGCGTGCCGAACAGGTACAGCACCACCTTGGTGTTGATGGTGATGCGACCGAAGTCGAGGGCGACCGTGGTGGTGTCCTTGCCCTCGATGCCCGCGAGGTCGTCGACGTGCACGCCGGCCTCGGTGAGCAGTTCCTCGGTCCGCAGCGGCGGGATCTCGGACACCGACGCGACCATCGTGGTCTTGCCGGTGCCGAACCCGCCCGCGATGACGATCTTGACCGCGGTCGGCACGGTCAGCTGGCCATCAGATCCCACGAACACCATCCAGTACGGCCTGCAGGAGATCCCTGTCGGGAATCTTGGGGGTGGAAGTCTGCACGAGCACGTCACCCCGCTCGATGAGGTCCGACAGCAGGACCTTCACCACGACGAGCGGCACGTCGAGGTAGGCGGCGACCTCGGCGACCGAGAGGGGGCGTGCGCACAGGGCCATGATCTCGCGATGTTCGACCGTCAGCGACGTCTGGTCGGACGCAAACGAGGAGGCCCGGACCTGCGTCACGAGGTGGAGGTCAGGCGCGTTCGGCCGGGTGCGGCCACGCACCATCGCGTAGGGCCGCACCAGCGGCCCCGCGGCCTCGTCGTACCACCAGTCCTCGCGCGAGGTCATCAGCGAGACTCACGCGCCGAGGGAACGGTCGCGGTCTCCGCGCGAGGAGCCGACGAGAGGTACGTGCCCACGCGCTTGACCAGCATGTTCATCTCGTACGCGATCATGCCCATGTCCGCGTCCTCCTCACCCAGCACGGCCAGGCAGGCGCCGTGACCGGCAGCGGTCACGAACAAGTATGCGTGCTCCATCTCGACGATGGTCTGCCGGACGGCGCCACCACCGAAATGGCGGCCGGTGCCGCGGGCGAGCGACTGGAACGCCGACGCCATCGCGGACAGGTGCTCCGAGTCGTCGCGGGACAGCCCGGCCGAGCGGCCGAGCAGGAGTCCGTCCGCCGACAGCACGACCGCGTGGCGGGCGCCGACCACTCGCTGGATCAGGTCCTCCAGCAACCAGTTCAGTTCGCCGTGCTGGCTTGCAGTGTCCTTCATGACGAGGGGGCTCCTTCTGATCTCCAGTCGTCGGTCAGCCGGGCGTCACGGGTACCCCGCTGGAACGCGGCGAACCCGTCACGGGTGCGCTCGGCCGACCTGTCGCCGATCACCGGCTCGGCGTGGGGCGGCTCCTCCGTGGACTGCATGAGCTGCGGCGCGAGGTTCTGCCGCTTCTTCCTGCGGGGAAGGGGTGCCTTCCCGTCCTGGGCCGGAGGTGCCGCGGGGGTCGCTTCCTCCACCGATGCATCTGCTGCGGGGCCTGCCGCGGGTGCGAATGCGCTCATACCAGGTTCTACGAGCGCGTTCAGCCCGGCGTTCAGTGCCTCCTGCACTTCGGGATTCACCTTCACGGGAAAGCTCGGGTGGTCCTCGGCGTGCCCGTGGTACGTGTCGTGGAACGACCGCACCGGCATCTGCGTGGTCTCGGTGATGTCCCCCGCGGTGTTGTGCGGGGCGACGATGCTCGGCGGCAGCACGCACAACGCGACCGTGCCGCCGTAGGGCGAGTCGCGCAGCTCCACCTTGATGCCCCGCCGTGCGGCCAGCCGGGCGACGACGAACAGCCCGAGGCGGGACTCGCCGCGGAACGCCATCGTCTCGAAGTCGGGTGGGTTGGAGAGCTTCGCGTTGGCCTGGAGGCGCTCTTCCTGCGTCATGCCGAGGCCGTGGTCCTCGATCTCCACGACGAGGCCGTGCGGCGCGGCGCTGGAGTGGACGGTCACCTCCGACCGCGGCGACGAGAACGCCGTCGCGTTGTCGACGAGCTCCGCGAGCAGGTGGATGGTGTCGGCGACGGCCACACCCACCAGTGCTTGGTCGGGCACCGGGTTGACCCTGACCCGGACGTACTGCTCGGTCTCGGCGACGGCGGAGCGGATGACGTCGCTCAGCCGCACCGGTTTGCGCCACTGCCTGCCGGGCTGCTCGCCGGCGAGGATGATCAGGTTCTCCGCGTTGCGGCGCGCCCTGGTCGCCAGGTGGTCGAGCTGGAAGAGCGAGTCGAGCTGTTCGGGGTGTTCCTCTTCCCGTTCCAGCTTGTCGAGGATCTTGAGCTGGCGGTGCACGAGCCCCTGGTTGCGGTGCGCGATGTCGAGGAAGACCCGGTTCACGCCCTCGCGCGCCTGCGTCTCCTTCACCGCCGCCGCGACGGCCGTGTACTGGGCGGCGTTGAACGCGTCGGCGACCTGGCCGATCTCGTCGTTGCCGTAGTCGAGCGGCGGCATGTCGCGGTGCACGTCCACCTGCTCCCCGCCGCGCAGGCGCGCCACGATGTGCGGCAGCCGTTCCTGCGCCAGCCGCAGCGTGTCCTCCCGCAACGAGGCCAGCCGCATGACGAGGGCCTTCGACACGAGCCGGTTCGAGATGCGCAGCGCCAGCACGATGCCGACGACGACCGCGAGCAACGCGATGAGGCTGCCGATCAGCACCGCGGCGACCCGGCTGTCGGCCTTGTCGAGACCGAGGTCGGCGGCGTCGCGGGCCTGCGTGACGGCGAGCCCGACGAGGTTGTCGTGCACGGGGCTCGCCACCCCGCGCCACTGCACGTCGGTGACCGCCCTGTCACCGTTGATGATCTTGCCTTCGAGGTCGAGCAGCGTCCGGTACTCGGTGCTGCCGCGCAGCGCGTCGTACTGCGAGCGCGGCTGCTGCAGCGCGAACGGGATCGTGGTGTCGAGGCCCGAGTGGTAGGCGCCGGTCAGCCGGGCGAACTCGACGCGTTCGGGCGCGGTGAACGTGCCGTTGAGCAGTCCGCGTGACCCGATCGTGGCAGCGCGCGAGAGCCAGTCCGCGGTCTGGAAGATCGTGATGGCCTGGACGCCCGCCTGGCTCGCCTCCGCATCGGGCACGAGCCGCGCCTGCCGCGACAGCAGCGCGACGCCCGAGTCGAGGAGGCTGTTGTAGTAGTCGTAGACCGCCTGCGGGTTCGCCGACCCCGAGTCGACGCCCGCCCGCTGCTGCGGCAGTTCACCCAGCGCGGAGTTCAGCGCGTTGATCCGGTCGACGGTGTCCTGGGGCTCGGAGAGTTCGGCGAGCGCGTCCTTCATCTTGCGCACCGCTTCGTCCGTGACGGCGTGCTGGCGCTTCAGGCCGGCCTTGTCGACGCCCTCGGCCTTGCTGAGGACCTCCAGGGTCAGCTGGCGTTCCTTCTGCAGGCCCGCGAGCGCCTCGACGGACGGGATCGTCGCGCCCTTCACCCCGGTCGCGACCGACTTCATGTAAAAGCCGTCGAAAAGGGTGTAAGAGGAGAAAACCGCCCACATGACCAGCAGCACCACGCTGGGAACGACCACGACACCGGCCAGCCGCGACCGAATGGTCCGGTAGTTGGTCGGTGTGTACCCGCTCTTCTCGTTCACAGCGCTCTCACGGTCTCCTGTGTCCCACGGCTAGCGCTGCGGGTTACCTGAGTAACTCCTTCGGCTGTAATCAGGTTACGGCCCGAGATCATCGTTACTCAATGACAGCGATCACACGCACCATGCGCTGCGCAGGCTACCCAGTCGAGTGAGTCCAGCAACACCTGGTATGGGGGTTCTTGCCTAGTGAGAACCCCCGTACGGGCTAGTTCCGTCGGCCCGTTCTACGGCCGTTCCACCGCGACGACGTTGTAGGTCGTCTCGGGCGTCGGAGGCGTCGTGAACCGGGCATTCGGCAGGTAGAGGCGCTTGCCGAACGCGGCCACCGTCGTCGGAACGTCGAACCGCGCGTCCGTGCGTTCCGCCGCGAGCGTCGCGCCGTCACGACTGAGCGTGTAGCGCGCGACTTTGTTCAGGCGGTTTTGCACCACGTACAACTGCCGCCCCTCACGCAACAGACCGTCGCCATTGGTGAGTGTTTGACCGCTCAAATTGATCTCGGCCGTTTTCCCGCTCCGGGGATCGGCCCGGAACAGCTTTCCGGTGTTGCTCTGCACGACGATCAGACCGCCGTCGAGCCCGGTGACGATGCCGTTGAGGTTCGTCGCGCCGGGGGTGACGACGAGGTCGCCGGTCAACGCGAGCGTGCGGTGCGGTTTGAGGTTCAGCGGCACCTCGTAGAGCACCGCCTTGCGCGAGTCGGTGAACCACGCCGACTTCTCGGTCAGCACGACGTCGTTGACGAACGTGTCCGCGGTCGCGAACTGGAACTTCGCCAGCAACTTGCCCGACCGCGTGTCATAGACCCGTGCGTCGCCACCAACACCACCGGCGACCCACAGCCGTTCGCGGTCGTCGACCTTCAAGCCGAGCGACGGCGTGCCGGGCCCCTTGGCGAGCACCTTGCCCTTGCCGGTGCGCAGGTCCGCCGCGTAGATCGACCCGTCGGCCCGCGACCCGAAGTAGGCCTTCGTGCCGCTGATCGCGATGCCTTCCGGTTGCCACCCGTTGGGCAGGGCGAACTCGGTCGGGAAACTCTTCGAACCGTCTGCGGTGGCCGGCGCCACGACGGTGAGCGTGACGCCCAGGACCGCCGCGAGCAGGACACCGAATCTGCGGTACATGCCGCCTCCTAGTCGGATGGGGTGCGCTCCTGATCCTTCCCCTGCCGGGCGGCGAACAGGAGTTTTCTCAGGAATCCGACATCTCTACAGGTCAGCCGCCGCCTCCGCGATGAGCTCCAGCGACTCGCCCTCCCCGAGCGCGGTCTCCTGCAGGCTCGCGAACCGCGACGCGCACTCCTCGGTGAGCCCCGGCTCCTCGACGTACTCGCCCTTGATGAACGTCTCCAGGTAGGCCACGTCGTTGTGCTGCCGGTGCGGGAACCCGAGCAACGTGAACGGCGAGCCCATCGCCGGGTACGCCCCCGCGCCGCGCGGCACCACCCGCACGCTGACCGCCGGGTGCTCGCTGACCTCCATCAGGTGCAGCAGCTGCGCCTTCATCACCCGCGGCCCGCCGATCACGTGCCGCAGCACCGCCTCCGGGAACACCGCGTGCGCCACCAACGGGTCCTTGCCGTTCAGCCGGGAGGCCCACGCCTCGCGCACCATGGCGAGCCGTGCCGTGCGCACCGGGTCGTCGGACTGCATCACCGCGTTCAGGTAGACGGGGAGCTGGAAGACCGCCGGCACGAGATCCGTCGTGAACACCCGCAGCAGCGTCGCCTCGAACACGAGGTTCGCGAAGTCCGCCGCCGGGTCGAAGTCAGGACCTCCGGCCGAACGCGCGCGCACCCGTTCCGCGTGTTGCGCCCGCACCACCACGGACTGCCATTCCACGACAGGCACCTTGTAGACGTACCCGAGCGCCATGACGTCCAGCGGCGCCGACGGCTGCACCGCGTTCTCCATCATGGACAGCTTGGCGCTGCTGAAGCCCACGCGCTGGCCGGCCTCGGTGAGGCTCAGCTCGCGCTCGGCGCGCCACCCGGCCAGCTGCCGCCCGATGGCGCGTTCGAGCGTCGTGGCCCGGAAATCCTTCGGCATGACGCGAAGGATATGACCAATTCGGATTCCCGAAAGGGACGGGTCGGTGTGGACAACCCTTTACTGGCAAGGAAGTTCGTTCACCGGAGCGCTGTGCGTTAAACGCTCCGACGGCCGTCTCACGATTGATAACGCTGTGCGCGCGCATGGGCACGCACGAGGTCATGGAACCTGAACGCGTAGTCGCCGACCTCGGTCAGCAACGACTTCTCCACCAGGTCGTCCAGCGCGTCCTCGACGTCGCACTCGGACTCTCCCGCGATCGCCGCCGCTGCCGGCACGCCGAACGCGTCCGGCTCCCACGCGCAGAGCCGGTAGAGCCGCGCCTGCCGTTCAGGAAGCTCCACATAGGACAGGTCGAGCAACGGCCCGAGCCGTCCGTCGTCGGGGAGCGGCCCGACCTCGATCCCCTGCCCGATGCCGAGGTTCCGGCGGCTGGTCACGAGCACGGTGCCGGACGCCGGCAGCAGCGGCGTCACCTGCTCGGCCGAGTCCGCGTTGTCCAGCAACAGGGTGAACTGCCGGCGCAGCACGAGACTGCGGAACACCGCCGGTTCGTCGGCGGGGTCGGCCTCGAGACCGAACGCCCGCAGGACCCGGCTCAGGTCGTGCGCGGCCAGATCGAGGTACAGCTGGGCGCCGGATCCCCTGTCCCGCAACCACTTCAGCGCGAGCGCGGTCTTGCCCGCCCCGGCCGCGCCGTGCAGCACCGTCACCCCGGCCCTGATGCCCGCCAGCTCGGCGTCCCTGCCCACGAAGTGCCGCGGTGGCGCAGGGGGCCGGAAGCGCGGTGGTACGTCGTTCCTGCCCCTGACGACCCCGATGACCCCGATGGCTTCGACAGCCAGCACGTCACTCATCACCCGTACCTCCCCGACACCTTGAAGCTACGGGCTTTCCTCCGCTTTCATCAGACGGCCATAGAGTGATCGCACGTGAGAGCGGCCCCGGTCTTCGAGGTCGACGACCGCACCTGCCGCCCGTTGACGATGATCTTGCAGGTGAGCTCGCCGTGCACTCCCTCGAGCCGCACGACGACCCGCCCCTTGCGCTTGCCCATGCGCTCGAACGGCAGGTCGGGGTTGCGCAGGGTGCGTTCTTCCTCGCCGGGGAACGTGTAGGTGAGCCGGTCGGTCGTGCCCGTCCCCTCGACCACCACGCGGATGCTGGGCGCCACCGCGCAGCCGGAGATCCCGGCCAGCAGCAGGCCCACGAGTAAGGCGGCGGTCTTCATGTCCCGAACAGTAGGAAGCGGGGACGTGCCGAGACATCAGCCTGAAGGCTCAAGCGCTATCAGCCATCAGACTGACAACCCGAGATCCCTCAGGCGGTCCTCCACCCGCAACCGCTCGATCTCGCGGTCGAGACCCTCGGGCAGGGAGAGCAACCGGTGCTCGACCTCCAGCGCGGCGCAGGCCTGCACGAGCAGCGCGTCGTAGGCCTGACGGGCACCGATCTTCTTCGCGGCCGACGCCCCGGGTTCGAACCCCGCCCGCGTCCGGCGCACACGACGAAGGTCGGCCGCGATTCGTTCTATCGGCCGATGGTCGGGCACCGGTCCAAGCTACCCCGCCTGCAACGCGAGGAAGAGGTCCACGCGCGCCTCGAACTCCGCGAGGTCCGCGCCGAGCAGCTCCTCCACGCGCCCCACCCGGTACCGCAGCGTGTTGACGTGGACGTGCAACCGGGCCGCTGCCGCCGTCCACGAGCCGGAGCAGTCGAGGAACACCTTCAGGGTGCCCACGAGATCCGAACCGTGCTCGGCGTCGTAGTCCAGCACAGGCCCGAGGAGCCGCCGACGCAACGAGGTGCGCAACTCCTCCGGCACGCCCGCGAGCAGCAGTTGGTGCAGTGCGATCTCCTCGCCCGCCACCACACACGTGCGGCCGCCACGGCGCTCGCCCAAGCGACGCGCGTGCGTGGCTTCCTCTGCTGCGCCGCGGAGCCCACGGGACGTGACGGGTGAGCTGATGCCGACGAGCACGCGGGACGAGCCGAGGCCCGGTTCCATCACGCGCATCGCCTCGCGGAGGTCGTCGGGCAGCGAGTCGCCCGCCTTCGCCACGGCGTAGACGGTGTCGCCGACGGACGTCACGAGGGCCTGCGGCAGGGCCTCCTCCAGCACGGCCGCCGCGAGCTCGGGGCGCTGGTCGGACGTCACCGCGCTGATCACCCGCAGCCGGGTGCGTTCCAGACCGGCCGCCGCGAGCCGTGACTCGACGTCGGCCGAGCCGCTCAGCACCGCGGACACCAGGGGCGCGGCGGTGCGGTTCTCGATCTGCCGGCCTTGGGCCTCGCGCAGCCTCTCAAGCCCCACGAGTGACGCGAGCTCGGTGGCGGCCTCCTGCTGGGCCGCGCCGCCGACGACGAGGATCCAGCTGGTGAGGCGGTTGCCGCCGCGTTCGGAGACGGGCACGAGGGTCACGCCCTTGACCGTTCTCGGCAGCCGGTCGGCCTGCAGGAACTCCTTCACGAGGGTGAGGCGGTCCGGCAGTTCGCCGCCCGCGACGACGCGGCCCGCCGTGGACAGCACCCAGCAGGACGCGCCGAGTTCGTGACTGCCGGCGAGCAGCAGCGCGGGCAGGCCGGAGCCCTCCGCGACGACGTTGAGCAGGCGGCGGTGGCGGGAGAGCCCAACCAGTTCCATCGAGACGCGTTCGGTGATGGTCGCGAACGACAGGTCGACGGGCACTTCGAGCAACGGCACGTGGTGGCGTTCGCAAGCGTCGACCAGGTCGACGGGCAGCGCGCGGTTCTCGGTCTCGGACGCGGCCAGACCGGCGACGCGGGCCGAGGCGAGCGAGCGGACGAACGTCTCGGAGTCCTGCGGGCCGTGGTGCCAGAGCAGGCCGGACAGCACGAGCTCCCCACCGGACAGGTACCGGCTGGGGTCGGGCAGCTCCGTTCCGTACACGCGGGTGACCGTGCGGTCGAGCTGGTCCTCACCGGTGTGCAGGCTCAGGCGCAGTTCCGGCATCTGCAGCAACGTCCGCAGCAGCAACATGACAGGTCACTTTCGTCCATTCGTGTTTGTAGGAAAGCACAAATTCACCGTCTGTAGGAGCCTGGCGATTCATGTAACGCAGCCGTAGCTCAGGGACACGCGGGCTCTGTGTACTGGCTCACAACCAGATGGGAGGGCGAGTGACGATCTCCACGCACGTGCTGGACGCGGCACGCGGCAGGCCGTTCGCCGGTATCGCCGTGTCGCTGCGACGCCGCGACGGGTCCGAGGTGGCGAACGCCGAGACGAACACCGACGGCCGGATCACCGGTTGGGGTGAGGGCCTCGAAGCCGGGGTCTACCGGCTGGTGTTCGACACGTCGGAGGCGGCGCCGTTCTTCCCCGAGGTCGTGCTCACCTTCGACTACTCCGATCCGGCGCAGCACTACCACGTGCCGTTGCTGCTGTCGCCGTTCGCCTACTCCACCTACCGAGGTAGCTGACGATGGACTTCCTTCGACCGGAAACGCTTGCGGAGGCGTTGGAGCTGAAAGCCCAGCGCCCTGATGCCGTGCCGATCGCCGGCGGCACGGACGTCATGGTGGAGCTGAACTACGACCACCGCAGGCCCTCCGCCCTGCTCGACCTCACCCGGATCCCGGAGCTCCAGCAGTGGTCGGACGGGCTGCGCGTCGGCGCGGGTGTGCCGTACGTGCGGATCATCGAGGAACTGGGCGCCGAACTGCCGGGCCTCGCGATGGCCGCACGCACGGTCGGGTCGCCGCAGATCCGCAACCGCGGCACGGTCGGCGGCAACCTCGGCGCGGCCTCCCCCGCCGGGGACACGCACCCGGTGCTGCTGGCGTCCGACGCGGTCATCGAGGTGGCCTCCGTGCGCGGCACGCGGATGATCCCCGCCGCCGAGTTCTACCTGGGGGTGAAGCGGAACGCGCTGGAGCAGGACGAACTGATCGTGGCCGTTCACCTCACGCCTGCCAAGGGGCCACAGCAGTTCTCGAAGGTCGGCACGCGCAACGCCATGGTGATCGCGGTGTGCTCGTTCGGGATCTCGCTGTTCCCGCAGGAGAACCGCGTCGGCGCGGCGGTCGGGTCCGCGGCTCCGACGCCGCGGCGGGCTTCCGAGGCCGAGCAGTTCCTGGCCTCGGCGGTGGACTTCGGAAACCCCAGGCCGTTGCTCGACTCGGTGAAGCGCGAGTTCGGCGAGCTGGTCTCGCGGGCCGCGTCCCCGATCGACGACGTGCGCGGGTCGGCGGCGTACCGCAAGCACGCACTGGCCGTGATGGCACGCAGGACGCTGGGCTGGGCCTGGCAGGAACTCATGGACGGGGAGCGGGCATGCGCGTGAACGTGACGGTCAACGGCGAGCAGCGCCAGGCCGACGACGTGTGGGAGGGCGAGTCGCTGCTGTTCGTGCTGCGCGAGCGGCTCGGGCTGCCCGGCTCGAAGAACGCCTGCGAGCAGGGCGAGTGCGGTTCGTGCACGGTGTACCTCGACAACGTGCCGGTGTGCGCGTGCCTGGTCGCGGCCGGGCAGGTGCAGGACCGCGAGGTGCGCACGGTCGAGGGCCTGGCCGACGGCGATCGGCTCGACCCGGTGCAGGAGGCGTTCGTCGAGGCGGGGGCGGTGCAGTGCGGGTTCTGCACGCCCGGTCTGGTCGTGCAGGCGCACGACCTGCTGGACCGCGTGCCGAACCCGTCCGACCCGGAGATCCGCGAGGCGCTGGCCGGGAACCTGTGCCGCTGCACGGGGTACGAGAAGATCCTGGACGCCGTGCGATTGGCGGCGTCGCGCCGATGATCGTCCTCGACCGCTGCGCGGTATCCACTGTGGACGAGGCCGGGACCGAGCACGCGTCCGGGCACGTCGTGATCGAGAACGGCAGGATCTCCTCCGTCGCGTCAGGGCCCGCACCCCGTCCGCACGGGTCGCACACCTACGTCGACGCGTCGTCGTGCCTGGTCACGCCGGGGCTGATCAACACCCACCACCACCTGTACCAGTGGGCGACGCGCGGCCTCGCGACCGACGCCACGCTGTTCGAGTGGCTGACCACGCTGTACCCGGTGTGGCGCGGGCTGGACGACACCGTGACACACGCGGCGGCGTCGGCGGGCCTCGCGAAGCTCGCGTTGACGGGCTGCACGCTGGCCGCCGACCACCACTACGTCTTCCCCTCCGGCGGCGGCGACGTGTTCGACGCGCTGGTGTCGGCGGGCCGGCGGATCGGCATCCGGCTGGAGGCGATCCGCGGGTCGATGGACCGCGGCCAGTCGCACGGCGGCCTCCCGCCGGACAACCTGGTCGAGGAGACCGAGGCCGCGCTGATCGCGACCGAGCAGGCGATCGGCGACTACCACTCGACCGCGGACGACGCGCTGGTGCGGGTGGCGGTCGGACCGTGCTCGCCCTTCTCTGTGTCGCGCGAACTGATGACCGGCGCGGCCTCGCTGGCTCGTCGGCACGGCGTCCGGCTGCACACCCACCTCGCCGAGACGATGGACGAGGAAGAGCAGTGCCTGGCGGAGAACGGGTGCACGCCGACCGAGTACGCCGAGCAGCTCGGCTGGCTGGGGCCGGACGTGTGGCTCGCGCACACCGTGCACCTCAACGGTGACGCGGTGAAGCGCCTCGGGGCGACGCGCACGGGGTCCGCGCACTGCCCGACGTCCAACGGGCGGCTGGGCACGGGAATCGCTCCCGTCCGCGACCTGCTGGACGCCGGCGCACCGGTCGGGCTCGGCGTCGACGGGGCCGCGTCCAATGAGGACGGTGGACTGGTCGTGGAGCTGCGTTCGGCGCTGTACCAGGCACGTCAGCGGGGCGGGCCGTCAGCGCTCGACGCCCGCAAGGCGTTGTGGATGGGCACGATGGGCGGTGCGCAGGTGCTGGGCCGCGCGGACTCGCTGGGCTCGATCGAGCCGGGCAAGGTCGCGGACCTCGCCGTGT
Organism: Lentzea pudingi; assembly: GCF_014646255.1. GTDB lineage: Bacteria > Actinomycetota > Actinomycetes > Mycobacteriales > Pseudonocardiaceae > Lentzea > Lentzea pudingi. The sequence continues at coordinate 530,074 of NZ_BMNC01000004.1, read as the reverse complement.
GGGACCTCTCCGGACTCGACCACGCGGGCATCGCGGACCCGGTGGCGGCACTGGTGCTCGGCACTCCCCCGCCGTTGAAACTGTTGATCGTGGGCGGTGAGGTCGTGGTGCGCGACGGTGTCCTGCTCACGGCGTCCACCGACGAGCTGGCACGTGACCTGTCCGCTGCCAGCGCCAAGCTCCAGGAGGCTGCGCGATGACCCTCACTCCCGCCGAACTGACCTCCGCGGTGTCGGGTGGCATCGGGACGTCGCCGCAGCGCCCGGACGGCAACCTCAAGGTGCGCGGCGAGTTCGCCTACTCGTCCGACCTGTGGCACGAGGACATGATCTGGGGCGCGACCCTGCGCTCACCGCACCCGTACGCCCGCATCACGTCGGTCGACCTGACCGAGGCGTTGAAGGTGCCGGGCGTGTACGCGGTGCTGACGCACCAGGACGTACCCGGCCGCAACCTGTACGGGCTGGAGCACAAGGACCAGCCGGTGCTGGCCGTCGACGTGGTGCGCTACCAGGGCGAGCCCATCGCACTCGTGGGCGCGGACCACCCGGAGACCGCGCAGCGGGCGATGAAGAAGATCGTCGTGACCTACGACGTGCTGGAACCCGTGGTGGACATGGAGACCGCGGCCGACGACACCCCGTTGCACCCCGGCGGCAACCTCGTGCGGCACGTGCCGATCCGGCGTGGCTCGCAGGACGTCGAGGCCGAGGTCGTGGTGACCGGGCGGTACGAGGTCGGCATGCAGGACCAGGCGTTCCTCGGGCCGGAGTCCGGGCTCGCGGTGCCGGCGGAAGACGGTTCGGTCGACCTCTACATCGCGACGCAGTGGCTGCACGTCGACCGCGACCAGATCGCGGCGGCCCTGGGCCTGCCGCAGGAGCAGGTGCGGCTGACGCTCTCGGGTGTCGGCGGCGCGTTCGGTGGCCGCGAGGACCTGTCGATGCAGGTGCACGCGTGTCTGCTGGCCCTGCACACCGGCAAGCCCGTGAAGATGGTCTACAACCGCGAAGAGTCGTTCTACGGGCACGTGCACCGGCACCCCGCCGTGCTGTACTACGAGCACGGCGCCGACCACACCGGCAAGCTCGTCTACGTCCGCACTCGCATGTACCTGGACGGCGGCGCCTACGCTTCTTCCACGCCCGCTGTCGTGGCGAACGCGGCGACGCTGGGCGTTGGCCCGTACGAGGTCGACAACGTCACGATCGACGCCTACGGCCTCTACACCAACAACCCGCCGTGCGGTGCGATGCGCGGATTCGGTGCTGTGCAGGCAGGTTTCGCCTATGAATCCCAAATGGACAAGCTGGCCGAGGCGCTCGGCATGTCGCCGGTCGACGTGCGCGTCCGCAACGCGATGACCGAGGGTTCGGTGATGCCGACCGGCCAGGTCGTCGACTCGGCCGCGCCCGTCGCACAGTTGCTGAAGCTGGTGCAGGACAAGCCGTTGCCCGCCGGCACGTCGTCGGACATCCGCGAACTGCCCGGTGGTGTCTCGAACACCACGCATGGCGAGGGTGTCGTCCGCGGCGTCGGCTTCGCGGTCGGCATCAAGAACATCTGCTTCTCCGAGGGCTACGACGACTACTCGACCGCGCGCGTCCGGGTGTCGATGGTCAACGGGGAGCTGGCCGCCGCCGTGCACACCGCGGCGTGCGAGGTCGGCCAGGGCCTGGTGACGATCATGCAGCAGATCGTGCGGACCGAGCTCGGCATCGAGCGCGTGACCGTGCTGCCGATGGACACCACGATCGGCAACGGCGGCTCGACCTCGGCCTCGCGCCAGACCTACGTCACCGGCGGCGCGGTGAAGGCCGCCTGTGCTCTGGTGCTCGATCGTCTGGCCGGTCGCACGGACATCGGCGACGAGATCATCGACGAGACCACCGAGTGGCGGCACCGCGCGACCGAGGCCCTCGATCCCGAGACGGGACAGGGCAACGCGCACGTCCAGTACGGGTTCGCCGCCCACCGCGCCGTCGTCGACGTGGACGTCGACCTCGGCCTGGTGCGGGTGGTCTCCCTGGACTGCGCGCAGGACGTGGGCAAGGCGCTGAACCCGCAGGCCGTCGTGGGCCAGATCCAGGGCGGCTCCGCCCAGGGCCTCGGCCTCGCGGTGATGGAGGAGATCCAGACCTCCGGCGGCAAGGTGCGCAACCCGTCCTTCACCGACTACCTCATCCCCACCGTGCTCGACATGCCGCCGATGAGCATCGACGTGCTCGAGCTCGCCGACCCCCACGCCCCGTACGGGATCCGCGGCGTCGGCGAACCGCCCACCATCTCGTCGACCCCGGCGATCGTGGCGGCGATCCGCGCGGCGACCGGCCTGGCGCTCACCCGCGTCCCGGTCCGCCCGGAACACCTCACCGGTACCTGATCTGTGCTTGATTTCTCTGGAGTTGCTGCCGTGAACGCACATCTGCTCGCCACCATCGACCTCGCGACCCAGAACGTGGCCTTCGGTGGAGGCCCGTTCGGCGCGATGATCGTCCGGGACGGCGAGGTGATCGCCACCGGTGTCAACCAGGTGACGCCTTCACTCGACCCGACCGCCCACGCCGAGGTGGTCGCCATCCGCGCGGCCTGCCAGGCGCTCGGTGACTTCAAGCTGACCGGCTGCACGCTGATCTCGTCGTGCGAGCCGTGTCCCCTGTGCCTGTCCGCCGCGCTCTGGGCGCGCGTGGACAAGGTGATCTACGCCGCCGACCGCCACGACGCGGCGGCGGCAGGGTTCGACGACCGGGAGTTCTACGAGCTGTTCAGCAAGTCCCGCAACGAATGGGACCTGCCGGTGCACCAGATCTCCACGGGCGAGGACAACGCCCCGTTCACCGCGTGGATGTCACTCGCGACCCGTATCGACTACTAGAAGACGGCCAAAAGCCTCCCAAAAGAGTCAAACACAGCGCTGACCGGAGCTTGCATCGCACAAACGCGTTCCGGCGTTGGAACGCGCCCACCGGCATGGGAAAGGCCGTCCTTCAATGACCCAGTTACGGAGCCGACCGACGACTTCGTCGTTCGACCAGTTCTTCCGCATCACCGAACGCGGCAGCTCGCTCGGCCGTGAGGTGCGCGGCGGCATCACGACGTTCGTCGCGATGTCGTACATCGTGCTGCTGAACCCGTTGATCCTCGGCGCGTCCGCGGACATCACCGGCGCCAAGCTCACCATCGCCGAGATCACCACCGCGACGGCGCTGGCCGCCGGCGTGATGACCGTCCTCATGGGACTCGTCGGCAACGCGCCCCTCGCCATCGCCGCCGGTCTCGGCGTCAACGGCGTGGTGGCCTTCCAGATGGCGCCGACGATGACGTGGGCGCAGGCCTTCGGTCTCGTGGTGCTGGAAGGCATCTGCATCGTGATCATGGCCGCGTCGGGGGTCCGGGAGCGGATCATCAACGCGATCCCGGAGCCGTTGAAGATCGCCATCACGGTGGGCATCGGGCTCTACATCGCCTTGGTGGGACTGGTCTCCGCCGGTTTCGTGACCCGCACGCCGGACGCGGCGCACTCGACTGTGCCGGTGCGGATGGGCGTCGACGGCCACCTGAGCGGCTGGCCGATCGCGATCTTCTGCCTGGGTCTGCTGCTGATGATCGTGCTGATGGCGCGCGGCGTGCCCGGCGCCGTGCTGATCAGCATCGTGGTGGCCACCCTCGTCGCCATCGGCGTGAACGCCGCGTTCGACGTCGAGGGCTGGGGGCTCGTGACCCCGTCGCTGCCCTCCTCGGTGGTGAGTTCGCCGGACTTCGGGCTGTTCGGACGGGTGGACCTGTTCGGTGGCTTCGTGTCGGCGGGCGTGATCGCGGCGACGATCTTCCTGTTCACGCTGGTGCTGTCCGGCTTCTTCGACGCCATGGGCACGATCACGTCGGTGTCCGACGAGGCCGGGCTCACCAAGGACGGCAAGGTCGAGGGCATGGGCAAGATCCTCGTGGTCGACGGGGCCGGCGCGATCGCCGGTGGCGTCACGGGGTCCGCCCCGAACACCGTGTTCCTGGAGTCGGCGGCGGGCGTTGGCGAAGGCGCCCGCACCGGTCTGGCCTCGGTGGTGACCGGCGGACTCTTCCTGGTGGCACTGCTCTTCACACCGCTCGCGACGGTCGTGCCCGCGCAGGCGGCGGCTCCGGCACTGGTGGTGATCGGCGGTCTGATGATGACCCAGATCCGCCGAATCCCCTGGCAGGAAACGGACTACACGATCCCGGTCTTCCTCACGATCGCGATCATCCCGTTCACCTACTCGATCACCAACGGCATCGGCGCCGGCCTCGTGTCCTACGTCGTGCTGCGCGTCTGCAAGGGCCGCTGGCCCGGCTGGCTGATGACCGGCCTCGCCCTGATGTTCGCGGTGTACTTCGCCGTGGACCTGATCACCGGCAAGTGACGCGGGCTCGGCCGGGCGGCCACCCGGCCGAGCCCCGCTCCTGGGAGGTTCGATGCGTGACCTGGCTCCGACCCTGCTCTCGTGGGACCGGTTCGCGGTCGCCTCGGTGGTGGCCGTGCGCGGCAGTGCGCCGCGCCCGGTCGGCGCCGCGATGGCCGTCGGCCCCTCGGGTGAGGTGATCGGCAGCGTGTCCGGCGGCTGCGTGGAGGCCGAGGTCTACGACCTGGCGTGCCAGGTGCTGTCGAGCGGTGTCCCCGCGCTCGCCTCGTTCGGCTACTCCGACGACACGGCGTTCGCGGTCGGTCTCACCTGCGGCGGCTCATTGGACGTGCTCGTGCAGCGCGACTCCCCGTCGTTGCGCGCGGCTCTGGAGGCTTCCGTTGCGGGACAACCGCTTTCGGTTCGCTTCGAAGCGGAGGGGCGGGTGTTCACCGAGTCCTGGATGCCGCCGCCGCGTCTGCTCGTGTTCGGCGCCATCGACCACGCCGCCGCGGTCGCCGAGATCGGACGCTTCCTCGGCTATCACGTGACCGTGTGCGACGCACGGCCCGTGTTCGCCACTCCCGAACGTTTCCCCGCAGCCCACTCGGTCGTCGTCGACTGGCCGCACCGCTACCTCGCGTCCACCCACACCGACTCGTCCACCGCCGTCGTCGTGCTGACCCACGACCCGAAGTTCGACATCCCGGTACTGGTGGAGGCTCTGTCCCGCCCGCTGGCGTTCGTCGGCGCGCTCGGCTCCCGCCGCACCCACCTGGAACGGCTGGCGCGGCTGCGCGCGGAAGGCGTCCCGGAGGCCTCGCTGGCACGGCTCCGGTCCCCCGTCGGCCTCGACCTGGGCGGCCGCAGCCCCGCCGAGACCGCCGTGTCGATCGCGGCCGAGCTCGTCGCCGTGCGGCACGGCGGCACCGGCCTGCCGCTGTCCTCGCTGACCACCCCCATCCACCGAACCCTGGAGAGTCATGGCGCTGATCTTCCTCAACGGCGGCGGTATGAAGGGCGGACCGCTGCACTCCCAGCTGCAGGGCACGCCGATGGTGTGCCGGGCGCGCAGTGCGGCCAGGTACCGGTACTTCTCGGTGCGGGGGCAGTTCCCCGCGATGCACGAGTCGGGTTCGGCCTCGGTGGTGGGTGAGCTCTACGACCTGCCGCTGAAGGTCCTGCGCGACCACCTGGTCCCCGCCGAGCCGGCCGAGCTGGAGATCGGTGTCATCGAACTGGAGGACGGCAGCGCGGCCCTCGCGACCGTCCTGCGCGACGCGATGGTCGACCCGTTGCTCCATTCAGGTGACATCCGGGACATCTCGTATCTGGGGGACTGGCGGGAGTTCCTACATCGCGAGGGGTGAGGGAAGTGGCATCGGGGGGTGCCACTGGCAAGGGGGAGTTGCCGCAGGCGGCGGGTCCGGTTCCGGCCGGGCCCGCCGCGGGGGAAGCCTCAGCCCCCGTTGACCGCGGCGCTGATCTTGGCGAGCGCATCGAGCGACGCGCGTGGTCGCCTCCGAGGGCAGGTCGCGTCAGGAAACCTGAGCTCCTGCCCGAATTGCCCGGCCGCCTCCCAGTCCGCACCGAACGCCAGCTCTTGCAGTTCGTGCTCCGCAACAGCGGCGAGAGGTGGCACAACCAGGACAACGGCTGGTCGGTGATCAACGCCCACGCCCCCTCAACAGCCCGCGTTCGTACGCCACCGCCACGGCCGCCGCACGGTCCGACACCCCGAGCTTCGCGTAGACGTGCAGCAGGTGGGTCTTCACCGTCGCCTCGCTGATGAACAGCGCCGCCGCCACCGCCCGGTTCGTCGTCCCCTTCGCCACCAGCGCCAGCACGTCGAGCTCGCGGGTGGACAACGGTTCCAGCGCGGGCTCCCGCACCTGCCCGAGCAGCCTGGTCGCCACCGCAGGCGAGAGCACGGCCTCGCCCGAGTGCGCCGCGCGGATGGCGCGCTGCAGTTCGTCGCGCGGGGTGTCCTTGAGCAGGTAGCCGGTGGCGCCCGCCTTGATGGCCGGCAGCACGTCGCGGTCCGTGTCGTAGGTGGTCAGCACCAGGACGCGGCACGGGTGGTCGCGCAGCCGTTCGATCGCGGAGACGCCGTCCGAGCCGGGCATGCGCAGGTCCATCAGCACCACGTCCGGCGCCACGGCCGTGACGACGGCGACGGCCTCGTCGCCCGACGCGGCCTCGCCGACCACCTCGAAGTCGCCGGTGGACAGCATGCCGCGCAACCCGTCGCGGACCACCGGGTGGTCGTCGACGATGACCAGGCGGATCACGCGGGCACCCGCGCCGAGATCGCCGTGCCCGCGCCCGGTTCGGACTCCACGAACAGCGCGCCGGACAGGCGGTGCACGCGGTGGCGCATCGCGGGCAGGCCGAAGCCGCCGGACTGCACCGCGAGGTCGAAGCCCACGCCGTCGTCGCGCACGTCCAGGGTCACCACGTCCTCCATGTACGACAGGGTCAGGCCCACGCGGGACGCCGAAGCGTGCTTCGCCACGTTCGCCAGGGCCTCCTGGGCGGTGCGCAGCAGCGCGACCTCCACCTCTGGGTGCATTTCGCGCACGGCTCCGGTCAGCGTCACCGAGATCGGCACGCCGTTGTGCCTGGACCAGCCGGACGCGACGTCGTCCAGGGCCTCGTGCAGCGCGGCCGAGTCCAGCGCCGGTGGGCTCAGGGCGTGCACCGAGCGGCGGGCCTCGGCCAGGTTCGCGCGCGCCAGTTCCGCCGCCACCGCCACGCGGCGTTCCCAGTCGGTGCTCGTGGCCGCCGACAGTTGCGTGATGATGCCCGCCAGGCCCTGCGCCAGGGTGTCGTGGATCTCGCCGGCCATGCGGTGGCGTTCGTCCTGCACACCTGCCTCGTGCGCCTGCACCAGCAACTGGGCGTGGAGCCCCTCGTTCTCGTCGAGGAGTTCCTTGCGCAGCCTGGACTGCTCCGTCGTCACGTGGCCGACGTACGTGAAGGTGCACGCCAGCACCACGAACACGAGCAGCAGCAACCAGAACGCCGCCGGCGCGTCGGACGGGTACCCGCCGAACAACGACAGCGTCGCCAGCCCGGCCGTCAGCCCCACGACGACGAACATCCAGCGCCCGCGCAGGAATTCGCTCGCGTGGATGTAGACCGCGTAGGACACCGCGCCGAACCAGTGCTCCCGCATGCCGAGCACCGCGTAGAACACGACCATGCCGCCGACGAACACGGCCATGAGCCCCGCACGCTTGTGCCACGCGGGATGCAGCGTGAACCACCACAACATCCACACGAAGCCGAACGCCACCACGCCGTAGGTGAACCAGCGTTCCGCCACCGAGTGCGTGGTGAAGATCGAGTACAGCACCGTCGTCACGGTCAGCACGAAGTACGGGATCACGCGGGCGATCGAGACGAGCCTGCGCTCCCACCTGTCCAACGCGGCCATGTCCACGAACTACTCCCAGCGGAAGGTCTTGGCCGCGACGGTACCTGCCACGAGGCTCACCAGCCCCATGATCGCGAGATGCCTCCAGTCCGGCGCGGTACCGAGCCACGCCTGCTGCAACGCCTCCACACCGGGAGGCGTGTACGAACCGATCGCCTGGATCACCGAGGGCAGCATGAACCGCGGCAGGTACACACCGCCGAAGAACATCAGCAGCATGAACACCACCGTCGCCCAGCCACCGGCCGCCCGCGCGCTCGGAGCCAGTGCGGCGATCACCAGGCCCAACGCGAACGTGCCCGCGCCTCCCAGCACCACGGCACACGCCAGGCCGAGGGGATGGTGAGGCAGGTCGACGCCGAAAACGACGTACCCCACGAGCATAAGGAGCAGCACCGACAAGATCACCGCGACGAAGTTGACCACCAGCTGCCCGGCCAGCAGCCGCGCCGGGTGCATGGGCGTCGTCGCCAACCGCCGCAGCACGCCCTTCTCCCGGTAGGTCGCCACGACGGCGGGTAGCCGTTGCAACCCGATGAACACCAGCGTGAACACGACGAGCGCCGACACGTAGCTGTCGATGAACCGCTGGCCGCCGAAGTTCGCGTCCGGCGTCCGCAACGCCGGGATCGCGCCCAGCACCAGCAACAACAAGCTCGGGAACAGCACCGCGAACAGCGAGTTCAGCCGATCGCGCAGGAACAACCGCGCCTCGATCTCAATGATCTTCACCATCACGACTCCCGGTGAGTTCGACGTAGGCGTCGTCCAGCGAGACCTGGTCGACGCGGAGCCGGCGTGCCACGACCTGCCGCCGTGCCAGCAGGGAGGTCACCGCGTGCACCAGGTTCTCCGACCCGCTGACCACGAGCTGCTCCCCCACCGACGACACCGAAGTGACCTCCGGCAACGCCTCCAGCAACGACACGTCCAGCGGAACGGACGGCACGAACCGCACCCGCGTGGCACCGTCCACACGCGACACCAGCGCGGACGGCGTGTCCAGCGCGACGATCCGCCCGTCGCGGAACACCGCCACCCGGTCGCAGAGCCGTTCGGCCTCCTCCATGAAGTGCGTGACCAGCAGGATCGTCACGCCGGCCGCCCGCACCTCCTCGATGACCGACCAGGTGTCCCGCCGCGCCTGCGGGTCGAGTCCCGTCGTCAGCTCGTCCAGGATCGCGACGCGCGGTGAGCCGATCAGCGCCAGAGCGATCGACAACCGCTGCTTCAACCCGCCCGACAGCTGCCCGAACTCCGACCTCAGGTGCGAGGTCAGCCCCAGCCGCTCCGACCAGTCGGCCGGCGACGGGTAGAACGACGAGAACAACTCCAGGGCCTCGCTGACCCGCATCCGCTCCGGCAGTTCCGAGTCCTGCAGCTGCACCCCGATCGCCGCACGCACGTCCGCGGGCCGCTGCCCCAGCACCGACACGCTCCCCCGGTCCGGCGCCCGCAGTCCCGACACGCACTCGACCGTCGTCGTCTTGCCCGCCCCGTTCGGCCCCAGGACCCCGAAGATCTCCCCCTCGGCCACCTCGAACGACACGGAGTCCACCGCCACGCGGGGCCCGTACCTCTTCCCGAGGTCGCGCACTTCGATGATTGCCATGCCTCCAGCGTCGGAGAACAGAGCGAGAAGATCATCGAACAACGAGCGCCGGCTGCATCAACCGATCGGTTGATGCCGTCACTCAGTCTCCAGAACGGCGGCACGCAACGCGGAGGCCAGTCTCGCGACGGGCTCGGGCATCGGTCCTGGCAACCGCGCGAGCATCGTCCGGCGTTGCTCCGCGGGCCCTCCCCGCACCTGCATGACCCGCACCCCGGCGGGAACGACGGCCACCAGCGACGCCGAGATCGTCGTGATGCCGAGCCCGGCCGCGACCAGCTGCACCTTCGCCAGCCAGTCCCGTGCGGTGTGGGCGACGACGGGCCGTTCGTCGAGCCCCGGCCACACCCCCATCACCCACTGGTCACCCGGACCGGAGATCCACCGCTGGCCCCGCAGGTCGGCGACGTCGATGAAGTCGTTGCGCGCCAGGGGATGTGTGGACGGCACGGCCACGCGCAGACTGCGTTCGACGAGGGTGTCCACCTCCAGCGGCGGCGTCTCGTCGTCCGGCGCGCGGAAGGGCGGCGACGACGAGATCAGCGCGACGTCCACCGTGCCCGCCCGCAGCGCGCGCACCAACGCCGGGGTGCTCCCCTCCCGTGTGACCACGGTGATCGACGGGTGCGTGCGCGTCAACGCCGTCAACGCCCGCGGGACCAGCCACGCCCCGGCCGTCGCGATCCAGCCGAGCCTGATGGTGCTCACGTCGTCCGGCAGTCCGGCCAGCTCACGGGCGCCCGCGTCGACCTCGTCCACGACGACGGCGGCGCGGCGCAACACGAGCCGGCCGGCCGCGGTGAGCCGCACGCCGTCGTGCCGCCGCTCCAGCAGTTCCGCGCCCGCGGCCCGTTCCAGCGCCGCGATCTGCCGCGACACCGCGGACTGCGTGTAACCCAGGGCTGTCGCCGCCGCGGTCAGCGTGCCACGCTCGGCCACCTCGCGGAACACGCGCAGCGCCACCAGCGAGGCGTCGGTCAAAGACATGACGTATACGCATACCCGAGATGAGGAACTCTCGCTACCCGCATGCGTCCGAGCGGCCTAGCGTGGAGGTGTGATCAAGACCCAGTTCGGATTCAGCAGCACCGCCGCCGAGGTCGCTGAAGGCATCGACCTGACCGGGAAACGCGTCGTCGTGACCGGCGCGGCCTCCGGTATCGGCGTCGAGACGGCACGGGCCCTGGCGGGTGGGGGTGCCGAGGTCACCCTGGCCGTTCGCAACGTCGCCGCGGGCGAGAAGACCGCGCGGGACATCGGTGGCGACGTCCGCGTCGCGAAGCTCGACCTGACCGACCTCGCGTCCGTCGACGCGTTCGTCCGCGACTGGGACGGGCCGCTGCACGTCCTGATCGCCAACGCGGGCGTGATGGCCGTCCCCGAGCAGTACACCGAGCAGGGCTGGGAGTGGCAGTTCGCCACGAACCACCTCGGCCACTTCGCGCTCGCCACCGGCCTGCACCCGGCGCTCAGGGCCGCCGGCGACGCCCGCATCGTCGTCGTCACCTCCACCGGCCACATGCGCTCGCCGGTCGTCTTCGACGACGTCAACTACGCGTTCCGCGCCTACGACCCGTGGACCGCCTACGGCCAGAGCAAGACCGCCAACGTCCTGTTCGCGGTCGAGGCGACCCGCCGCTGGGCCGGGGACGGCATCACGGCGAACGCGGCCATGCCCGGCATGATCTTCACGAACCTGTCGGCCCACCTCGGCATCACGGAGGCCGACGTCGACCTCTCCACGATCAAGACGCCCGAGCAGGGCGCGGCGACGTCGGTGCTGCTGGCCACCTCGCCACTGCTGGAAGGCGTCGGCGGCCGCTACTTCGACGACTGCAACGAGACGCAGACCGTCGACCGCCGCGACGAGGCACCGCCCCTGCACGGCGTCGCGCGTTATGCCGTCGACCCGGACAACGCCGCCCGCCTCTGGACGTACTCCGAGACCCTCATCGAGAAGGCCTGACATGACAGTCGCACTGGTCACCGGCGCCACCCAGGGCCTGGGCCTGGCCCTCGTCGAAGGACTCGCCCAGCGCCTGGAGCCCGCCGACACCGTCTACCTCACCGGCAGGAACATCGACCGGATCACCGAGGCCGTGCGGTCGATGCCCGGCGGCGGTGCGAGGGTCCGCGGCGAACTCCTGGACGTCGCGGACCCGGACGCCGCCGCGAGACTCGCCGCACAGCTGGAAGAACGGCACGGCGGCATCGACGTCGTCTTCGGCAACGCCGTGATGCGCGTCGGCCCCGACGACGACCCGCGCGCGATCATCGACACCTACACCGAGGTCAACAACTTCGGCACCACGAGGCTCCTCAAAGCCTTCGCCCCGCTGCTGAACGACAACGGCAGGCTGGTCGTCGTCGCGAGCTCGCTCGGCACCCTCCACCACCTCGCACCGGTGCTGCACAGGCGGTTCACCAGACCGTCCACTCTGGACGAGCTGGACGAGCAGATCGCCCGCTGGCGCGACGAGGTGAAGGACGGCAGGGCGAGGGCCGGGGCGTGGCCGGGGTTCGTGAACATCCCGTCCAAGATCGGCCAGGTCGCCGCCGTGCGCGTGCTCGCGGACGAACGCCGCGAAAACGACCTGGCACGGGGGATCCTGATCGCCGCCGCCTGTCCGGGGATGATCAACACACCCACGTCCGCGCTGTGGTGGGACGTCAGCACCGCCCCGGCCCCGGCCCAGGCCGCGACGGCGTTGCTGGACCTGGCGCTCGAACCGCTGAACCCGGCGCACTACGGCGAACTCGTCCGCCACGGCGAGGTCGTGCCGTTCAGCTGATGGGCTTGTCCAGCCCGTGCACCACCTGGTCGAGCAGCGTCCGGATGACCGCCTCGTTGTGCTCGTTGCGGCCCGGCGTGATCATCCGCGACGTCGCCTCGACCATCGCGTGCACGAGCATCGCCCGCAACGGCGCGCGCTCGACCCCGGCCGTCTTGAAGACCCCGACCAGCGGCGCCAGCAACCGCTCGTGCTCGGCACGGATCTGCTCGCGCGACGAGTCCGGCAGCGTGTGCGCGGACAACGCCACCACCGCGCCGTGGCTGCCGTCGGTGATGATCGCGAGCTCGGTGCGCAGGTACGCCTCGATCTTCTCCGGCACGGACGACGCGCTGTTGACCGCGTCCTCCAGCTTGTCCGCCCACTCCGGCAGCGCGTCCGACACGATCGCGGCGACCAGTTCCTCGCGCGACCGGAAGTACTCGTAGAGGCTCGGCCGCGACAGCCCGACCCGTCTGGCGAGCGACGCGAGCGTCAGCGCCTCCGCTCCCTCGGTCGCCACGATGTCGCGCCCGGCGTCCAGCAGGGCGCGCAACCGGTTCGCGCGGTGCTCGGCCACGGTGTCTGCGCTGATCCTCGGCACATCGGGATCGTATCGCGCTTGATTTCCCGACGGGGAGTTGGAATAGTTCCCGACAGAGCGTCGGGATCAGGGAGGCCAGCATGTTCATCGCGACCAACCGGATGTTCGTGAACACGGACATGTCCGAGGAGTTCGAGCGGTACTTCCGCGGCAACATGCGCACCCACCTGCCCGGAGTCCCCGGCCTGCTGCGCAGCACGCTGCTCAAGCCGACGCAGGACGACCAGCCGTACGTCTCGGTCAACGAGTTCGAGTCCGAGGAGGCCTTCCGCGCGTGGGTCGCCTCCGACGCGTTCCGCGAGGCGCATAAGGGCCACCGCACGATCGCACGCCTGGTCACGGGCAACGAGCCGGAGCGGTTCACGCACGCGGAGGACATGGTGCTGCCGCGCCAGCGCACCGAATAGGCGATAATCCCCGCGTGGGGGACGTCCGCTTCCTTGTGCTCGGCCCGCTCGCGGTCGAGGTGAGCGGGCAGCCGATCGCGCTGCCCGCAGGCCGCGGACGGGACCTGCTGGCGCTCCTCGTCGCCCGCGCGAACGAGGTCGTCCCGCTGCACGAACTCGGCGACACCCAGGCCCTGCGCACCGCGATCAGCAGACTCCGGCGGGCGCTGGGCGAGGCGGACTTCATCCGCACCTACGAGACCGGGTACCTCGCCCACGTCACCGACTCGGACCTGATCGACTTCCGCGCGCTGCGCGACCAGGGCAGGCACGCCGAGGCGCTCACGTTGTGGCGCGGCGACCCGTTCGAGGGCATCGACGCGGTCAGCACGACCGCCCGGGAACTGACCCGCGAACGCGAGGCCGTCGAGGCGCTCGTGCCGGTGCCGCGCCAGGTTCCCGCACCGCTGGCCCAGTTCGCCGGCCGTGACCGCGAACTCGCCGCGTTGCGCCGTTCCGGTCCGGTGACCCTGCTCAGCGGCGTGGGAGGCGCCGGCAAGACCACCCTCGCGCTGCAATGGGCGAACGAGGCCGACTTCCCCGCCGGCAAGCTGCACGTGAACCTGCGCGGCTTCGACCCGACCGCACCCGCACGCGCCGAGGACGCCATCCGCGGTTTTCTCGGCGCGCTCGGCGTGCCACCGGACAACCTGCCCGCGGGCACCGACGAACAGGGCGAGCTCTACCGGACGTTGTTGCGCGGCAAGAACATGCTGCTCCTGCTCGACAACGCCCGCGACGCCGACCAGGTGCGTCCGCTGCTGCCGGACGACCCCGCCTGCCGTGTGGTGATCACCAGCCGCAACCGGATGGACGACCTCGACGGCACCACCAGGGTGCGGATCGACGCGTTGAGCCACGCGGAGGCGCAGGACGTCCTGTCCCAGCGGATCGGCGCCCGCGCCACCGCCGAACCCCAAGCCCTGTCGAGACTCGCCGCGCGGTGCGGTGGACTACCGCTCGCCCTCGCGATCGTGGCCGCCCGCGCCGACCCGCAGCACTCGCTGACCGCGCTCGCCGACGACTTCGCGAACGACGACGTGCTCGACTTCCTCGACACCGGCGAGGAGACGACCAGTGTCCGGTCCGTCTTCGACTGGTCCTACCACCGGCTTTCCCCTGCCGCACAACGCCTGTTCCGCCTCCTGGGCGTGCATCCGGGCCCGGACGTGTCCGCCGCCGCGGCCCGGAGTCTCGCCGCGGGCGCTCCCCCACTGGCCGAACTGGTCGCCGCCAACCTCATCACCGAGACCAGGCCCGGACGCTACGAGCTGCACGACCTCGTCCGCGCCCACGCCCGTGACCTGGCCGGCGAGGCGGAGGGCAGGGAGGGCCTGCGCCGCCTGCTCGACCACTACCTGCACAGCGCGGTCGGCGCGGCCGGGGTGCTGCACCCGTTCCTGTCCGAGGTGGACGTCCTCGCACCGGCGGCCGGGGTCGTGCCGGAGACGACGGATGACCGGACGAGCGCACAGCTGTGGCTGGACACGGAGATCGAGGTGCTGATCGCGTTGAGCGAACTCGCACTGGCGAGCAGGGAGGACCGGCACGCGTGGCAGATCACCTGGGGCGTCTACAACTTCATGGACATCCTCGGCCGCTGGCACCAGGCGGCCGGTCTGCTCCGCAGCGCGTTGACCGCCACGCGCCGCCTCGACGACGAGCGGGCGGCGGCGCTGCTGAACCAACTGCTCGCCCACGCCGAACTCCGGCTCGGCGATCCCGCCGCCGCCGAGACCCATCTCGCTGAAGCCCTCCGGTTGAACGAGCTCACCGAGAGCATCGACGGACAGATCCGCGTGCACCGCTACTACGCGTTCTGCAAGGAGACGACGGAGGACCTGGCCGGTGCGCTGCACCACGCGCGGCGAGCGGCGGACCTGAGCGAGCGGTTCGGCGACGTCTCCGGGCACGCCGGGTCGATGAACCAGATCGGCTGGTACCTGGGGCTGCTCGGCGACCGCGCCCAGGCCCTCGATCACTGCCGGACCGCACTGGCGCTGCACCGGGAATGCGGTGACCAGCTCGGTGAGGCGAGCACGCTCGACAGCATCGCCTACAACCTGCACCACGACGGCGACTTCTCCGGCGCGATCGAGCACTACCGGCAGTCGCTGGAGGTGTTCACCGCCATCGGCGAGCAGTTCGAAATCGCGACCACCCTGGTGAACCTCGGCGACACCCATCTGGCGACTGGTGGCGTGAACGAGGCCCGCCGCGTCTGGCAGGAGGCGCTCGAGATCTACGAACGGCTCAACCACGCGGACGCCGCCCAGGCCCGCGCCCGCCTCACAGCTCTGCCCGCAGCTTCCTCATCCGGTTGATCTCGTCGTCCTGGGTGGCCACCACGTCGTCGGCCATCTCCTCGACCTGGACGTTGGTGCCGGCCCCGCGCACGTCCGTCGCCATCTTGACCGCACCCTCGTGGTGCTTGATCATCAGCTCCAGGAACATCCGGTCGAAGTCCTTGCCGCGCGCGGCTCCCAGCGCGGTCAGCTGGTCCTGCGTCGCCATGCCGGGCATCGACGAGTGGTCGCCGTGCGTGCCGATGGCGTTGAACGTCCGCTGCCACTGCTTCATGGCGCCGATCTCGGGCTCCTGGCTGAACCGGATGCGGTCCGCGAGGCCCTTCACCGTCTCGTTCTGCGCGCGGTCGGGGGCGAACCGCGTCATGGCGAGCGCCTGCTCGTGGTGCGCGATCATCATCGCCACGTACTGGCGGTCGGCGTCGTTCGGCGGCGCCGGGGTCACCCCGGTCACGTCGGAGAGCGCGACCGTCGGCGCGGAGCCGCCGGGAGTGTCCGGCGCGATGACGGGCGCCGCCTCGGGTTCGGACGAACAGCCTGCGAGCAGCGCGATCGCCGCCACGATGACCAACACCCCAGAGCGCATGCTTCGGACAATACAGTTCGCCGCGCCGTGATCACGGGACTCGCGACTTGGCATACTGCCGGTGACGGTGCGAATCCGGACAATCACTCCATGAAGTACGTCCTGCCCTTCGAGCGTGGACAAAGAGTGCAGAACCCTCCGAAAGAAGCTGGCCCTTAGCAAGGCGAAAGGGTCATACTCCCCCTCACCAACCCGTACTGAGGGGGTACAGCTGTGACTTCACGCGCAACTGCCGGGCGGCGCAGAGCGTCGTTGGCGGTTCTGGGGGCGCTCGCGCTGACGCTGTCGACGGTGACCGCGCCCGCGTACGCCGAGCCCGACCTGCCCGCGGACGGCAAGGGACTGAGCGAGGCTCAGCTCGAGTCGCGCGCGGACGGGTCCGCCGCTCTTCCGGGCGTCGACGAGATCAGCCGCAGCCGCAACATGGTCCCGGTCGCCCACCTGGACAAGCAGGCTCCGCTCAACTCGACGCAGACCGACATCGCGTTCCAGGACAACTACGCGTTCGTCGGCAACTACGACGGCTTCGTCATCTACGACATCCGCAACCCGAAGAAGCCCACGATCAAGAGCCAGGTCCTGTGCCCCGGCTCGCAGAACGACATCTCGGTGTACGGGAACCTGCTGTTCCTGTCGACCGACTCGTCGCGCAGCGACAACTCGTGCAGCAGCGTGTCCCAGCCCGCGACGGTCAAGGAGTCGTGGGAGGGCATCAAGGTCTTCGACATCAGTGACAAGAAGGCCCCGAAGTACGTCTCGGCCGTCGAGACCGCCTGCGGTTCGCACACCCACACGATGGTGCCGAGCAAGAACAAGAAGGACGTGTACCTCTACGTCTCTTCCTACTCGCCCAACGCCACGTTCCCGGACTGCCAGCCGCCGCACGACAAGATCTCCATCGTCAAGGTGCCGGTGAAGAACCCGTCCGCTGCCTCGCTGCTCAAGGCACCGGTCCTCTTCCCGGACGGCGGCAACGACGGCGAGCCCGGCAGCATCGAGACCGGCTACGTCACGGCCACCTCGGGTTGCCACGACATCACCGTCTACCCGCAGCTCGACCTCGCGGCCGGCGCCTGCATGGGTGACGGCGTCCTGTGGGACATCTCCAACCGGGAGAACCTGGTCGAGATCAACCGCGTGCAGGACGACAAGAACTTCGCGTTCTGGCACTCCGCCACGTTCAACAACAGCGGCACCAAGGTCGTCTTCACCGACGAGCTCGGTGGCGGTGGCGCGGCGACGTGCAACGAGAAGATCGGCCCGAACCGCGGTGCCAACGGCATCTACGACATCGTGGGCAAGGGCAAGGACCGCAAGCTGGTGTTCAAGTCCTACTACAAGATCCCGCGCATGCAGACCGACTCGGAGAACTGCGTCGCGCACAACGGTTCGCTGATCCCGGTTCCCGGCAAGGACATCATGGTCCAGTCCTGGTACCAGGGCGGCATCTCGGTGTGGGACTTCACGAACTCGGCCAAGCCGCGTGAGATCGGCTTCTTCGAGCGCGGCCCGATGCCGAACCTCCAGGGCGGCGGCACCTGGTCGACCTACTGGTACAACGGCTACATCTACTCCTCGGAGATGGGCCGCGGCTTCGACGTCATCGACATGCGCGACCCGCGCACGTTCGTCGCGAAGCTGTTCCGCACGGACGAGCTGAACGTGCAGACCCAGGGCAACTTCTACCGCGGGTAGAAGCCCTCTCAGATCAGCGCGGCTGCCGGCGTTCGGCAGCCGCGCTGACTGCTGTCAGGACCAGGGTCACCGCGACACCACCGAAAACGGCCCACACCGGGTTGCCGACGTCCATCGCCCACGCGGCGACGACGGCCGTGAGCCCGTAGCCCGCGCCCGTCACCGCGTACATCATCGAGAACCCGGCCGCGTGCGCGCCGACCGGAAGCCGTTCGCGCAACGCGAGACTGCGCGTCACCAGCACCCCGGACTGGAACAGCCCGGCCGCGAGCAACGCGCCCGCGATGCCCGGCAGGTTCGGGAACAACGCCAGCGCGCCGACGCACGTCGCCGTGACGACGAGCAGCACCAAACCCTGCGTGCGCAACGATCCCGGCCACGGCCGCAGCCCGTACAGCACCGCCCCCAGCGCACTGCACGCCGCGAACCCCATGAGCAACGGCCCGATCCAGCCGATGGCGATCCCCCGGTGCTCCAGCAACGCGGGCAGCACGAGCTCGGCGACCGCGAGCTGCGCCAGTGCCGCCGCGCTCACCAGGTAAATCGGCCACGCCGACGCCACCACGTGCGGCTTCGCCGTCCCCGACCGCGACGTCACGTGCCCGCGCGGCAGGATGAACACCAGCCACGCCGCCACGACGACGAGCGACACCGACACCACGACGGGCGCCCGGTGGTCGACGCTCAGCGCCAGCACCGTGACCAGCGCGGGCGCCACCGCCCACACCACCTGCGTGATCATGGCGTCGAAGCCCATCGCCTTGGGCACCAACGCGTCCGGCACCAGCCCGAGCAGCATCGCCCGCAACCCGCCCGGCGTCGTCGACGGCCCGGCCCCCGCGACGAACGCCGCGATCGCCAGCACCGTCACGTTCTGCGTGAGCGCCAGCGTCGTGAACGCCCCGGCGCCGACGAGCAGCCCGACCGACAACTGCCCGCGCATCCGCGACGGGTCGAGGAACAACCCGAGCAGCGCGGCGCCGAGGACCTCGCCCAGCACGTAGACGGCGACCAGCGACGCGGCCAGCACGTACCCGCCGGGCAGCCCTCTCGTCAGGAACACCATCATCAGCGGCGTCATCGACATCGGTAACTTCGCGGCGACCGTCACCACGGCGCACGCCAGCACGTCCCGGTTCGCGAGGTCGCGGTACCCGGCAGCGGAGATCGTCATCTACTCGCCCAGCTCCTGGAACAACGTCAGCTGCAACCCGGCAGGCGCTTGCAGTCGTGCGTTCAGCGAGTTCCACGGCGTGCGCGTCGGTTCCGCGATCACCTCGGCCCCTGCGGCCTCCAGCTCACGGGTGGTCGCCGCGGAGTCGTCCACCTCGAACGCGATCCGGACGTGCCCCGCGACGCGCGTGCCGACCTCGACCTCGTCGATGAACTCGGCGTGCGGCGGATCGGCGATCTCCAGCGTCGCCCGCCCGGCCTCGAGGATCGTGACCCGCCCGCCGTCGGACGCGAACGCCGCCCGTTGCTCGAGCCCCAGCACGTCTCGGTAGAAACGCAGGGCCTCGTCGTAGTCGGCCGCGGTGACGACTAGGCGGAGTTCACGGACACCGGTCATGGTGACGATCATCGCACCACTCGTGTCAGAACAAGGCGAACCCGCCGAACTCCCCTCCCCGGCAGACCGTCCGGGACTACACCTCGACGCGCTGCGGCTGCCCGAGCACCAGGCGCGTCGCGACCACCAGGACCAGCGCGATCCCCGCCGTCACGTGGATCGGCGCCGGCCCGAACGTCGCCGCCAGCACCGCCACCGACCCGAGCGGCAGCAGGTACTTGCGCACCCCGGACTGGCCGGGACAGTCCTGCACGTACCAGACGCACAGGAAGAACACCGCCAGCGGCACCGTCGTGAACGCGGCCACCGTCGTCCCGGGCGCGTGCGAGATGTGCAGGTCGTAGTCCACCGAAGCGGCGAGCCCCGCACCTAGTGCCGCAATCGAGCCGAGGATGAAGAGGTGCGCGTACCCCCACAGGAACGCCTTCTTCAGGTTGTGCAGATGCGCCGGCGCCTCGAAGTAGATCCACCACACCGAGAACACGATGACGAGCGAGGCCGCGGCGAGCGAGATGAGGTTGACGCCGCTGTCGAAGCCCTTCTGGAACGCGAGCGTGGCCGCCAGGATCGACTCGCCGAGCACGATCAGCGTGAACAGGCCGTGCCGCTCCGCGATGTGGTGCGGGTGCCACGTCGTCGCGGTCGTCCTCTCGGCCCAGGCCGGGATCAGCAGCTCGGCGAGCATGCCGAGCACCCAGAACGCGAGCGCGAGGCCCGGCGGCATGAAGAGCCACAACACCCACAGCACCTGCATGGCCGCGATGCCGCCCGCGTACCGGTACGCGCACGCCTTGTGCTCCGGGTTGTCCCGCGCGGCACGCAGCCAGTGCGTGACCATCGCGAGCCTGATGACCACGTAGCCGCCGACGACGATCCGGTAGTCCTGGTGCTCGAAGACGGCGGGGATGCCGGCCGCGATCACGAGGACACCGGCGATCTGGACCATCGTGATGATCCGGTACAGCGTGTCGTCGTTGTCGAACGCGCTGGAGAACCAGGTGAAGTTCAGCCAGGGCAGCCACAGCGCGAAGAACGCCATGCAGAACGCCAGCAGGCCGGCCCCGGCGTGGTTCTCGGAGACGGCGTGGTGCAACGAGGCGGCGGCCTGGGCGACCGCCACCACGAAGCTCAGGTCGAACAGCAGCTCCAGCGGCGTCGCGACCCGATGGGCCTCCGCCGTGTCGCGCGCGAGGAGCTTCTTGATCATCCGGGCACCACCATGATCCTTGATTCGCTGAGGTCGAGCGCGACCCGCGTGCCCGGCTGGTACGCGGCGGCGGTGTTGGAGGGCTGGTCGATGCGCAGCACCTGCTCCCCCACCCTGACCGAGATCCGCGTGACCGGCCCGAGGAACGACTGGGTCAGCACGTCGCCCACGATCTTGCCACCGGCGTCGCCGTCGTGCGCGGAAACGCCGATGTCCTCCGGGCGCACGATCAACCGGACGTCGCTGCCGGACGGCTGGTCGTGCGAGGCCGCCACCGTCACGCCGTTGACCACGACGGTCTGGCCCTCCGCCTTGGCCTCCACCGAGTTCGTGACGCCGACGAACTGCGCGACGAACGCGGTCTTCGGCTCGCGGTAGACCACGGACGGGGTGTCGAGCTGCTCCAGACGTCCGTGCGACATCACGCCGACCCGGTCGGAGACGGCGAGCGCCTCCTCCTGGTCGTGCGTGACGAACAGCGTCGTCATGCCGAGCTCCGTCTGGATGCGACGGATCTCGTCCCGCAACGACACGCGGACCTTGGCGTCCAACGCGGACAGCGGCTCGTCGAGCAGCAGCACGCGCGGCTGGATCGCGAGCGCGCGGGCCAGCGCGATGCGCTGCTGCTGACCACCGGACATCTGGTGCGGGTAGCGACCGCCCAGGTGCGCCAGCCCCACCAGTTCCAGCAACTCACCGGCCTTGCGGGAGTCGGCCTTGCGCATCTTCAGGCCGAACGCGACGTTCTGCGCCGCGGTCATGTTCGGGAAGAGGCTGTAGGCCTGGAAGACCATGCCCATGTCCCGCTTGTTGGCCGGAACGCGAGTGATGTCCTTGCCGCC
This sequence comes from Lentzea pudingi, assembly GCF_014646255.1. Lineage (GTDB taxonomy): Bacteria > Actinomycetota > Actinomycetes > Mycobacteriales > Pseudonocardiaceae > Lentzea > Lentzea pudingi. The sequence continues at coordinate 508,620 of NZ_BMNC01000004.1, read as the reverse complement.
CACGGTGACCGTGCCCGAGTCGGACGTCTCGAAGCCCGCGACGATGCGCAGCGCCGTCGTCTTGCCGCAGCCCGACGGGCCGAGCAGCGACACGAGTTCGCCCTCGGCCAGTTCCAGGTCGAGACCGTCCAGCGCGGTGTTGTCGCCGAACGTCTTGCGCAGTCCCTTGAGTACCAGGTGACCCATCTTCACTCCTCGACCACGGTCTGACGGCGCCGCTGGCCGACGTAGGAAAGTGCGAAAAGAAGAACGAACGCGAAGATCAGGCACAGCAACGACACCGCGATGGACACACCCGCGTTCCGCTTGCCCAGCAGGTTGACCTGCACCTGCAGCGTGTCGAAGTTGAGCAGCGACGCGATGGTGAACTCGCCGAGCACCAGTGCCACGCTCAGCAGCGAAGCACCGATCAGTGCGACGCGGATGTTCGGCACGACGACCTTCCACAGCACCGTGAACCACGACGCGCCAAGACTGCGCGCCGCTTCGGCCAGTGTCTTCAGGTCGATCGCGGAGAGTCCGGCGTCGACCGCGCGGTAGGCGAACGGCAGCACCAGGATCGTGTAGGCGTACGTCAGCGTCAGCGGTGAGTCGCCGAGGAAGTAGTTCACCCACGCGTAGAGCGGCGCCATGCCGACCACCAGCACGATCGCGGGAATCGCCAGCGGCAGCAGGCACAGGAACTCCACGAACCGTTGCAGCTGCGGGAGCCTCAACCGGATCCAAGCCATCGTCGGCACGAGCAGCACCAGCATCAGCACCGCCGACGTCACCGACAACAGCAACGAGTTGACGAGTGCTTCCATCAACCCTTCGTCGTCGACGATGGACGTCCACGACTCCAGGCTGCGGCTGCCTTCCCTGCCGCGCGTGGAGAACTCGGCCATCGCGATCAGCGGCAGGATGAAGTAGACACCCAGGACCAGCAGGACGATCGTGCGCAGGACGCGCTGCTTCACTAGCGAACCCACTTGGCCACCCTCTTCTGCAGCAGCACGTTCACGCCCATGGCGATGCTGACCACGATCACCATGCCGAGGCCGAGCGCCTTGCCGAGGTTCTCCTGGCCCAGCACGACCTCGCCGGTGAGGAACCCGCGGATCTGCAGCGGCACGATCGGGCTGCCCTGCGAGACGAGGGCGGCGGCCGTGGCGTACGCGCTGAAGGCGTTGGCGAACAACAGGAGCAGCGCGCCGAGGAACGGCGGCGTCAGGATCGGTCCGCCGACGTGGCGCCAGTACGTCCAGCTCGTGCCGCCGAGGCTCGCGTTCGCCTCGCGCCACTGCGGCCGGAGACCGTCGAGCGCGGGCAGGAACACGATCACCATCAGCGGGATCTGGAAGAACGTGTAGACGAGCGTCAGGCCGGGCAGCTCGAACAGCCACGCGCTGCCGGCGAACAGGTCGATGCCAACGTTGTCACGCAGGAACTTCGTGACAAGACCTTCGAAGCCGACCGTCGCGAGGAACGCGAACGCCAGTGGCACGCCACCGAACTGGGCGAGCACACCGCTGCCCGCGACGACGGTCCGGCGCAGCATCCCGTCGGGGTTGCCGACCGCGATCGCCCACGTGAGCAGCGCGCCGAAGATCGCGCCGATGACCGCCGTGAGCGCGGAGAGTTCGATGCTGCGCACGAACGCGTCGAACACGACACCCGTGAACAGGGTCGTGAGGTTCTCGAGCGTGAACGCGCCGTTCGAGTCCTGGAAGGCACCGAACAGCACGAGCACCGTGGGGTAGACGAGGAAGGTGCCGACGAACGCCAGGAACGGCACCGCGACGAGCCACGCGGCCGCAGACGGCCGACCGGCGGCCCCACCCTTCTTGGGGGTGGAACCGCCGGGCTTCGCCGCCGCTACGGGAGCGACCGAGGTCATCCGATGGCCTGGGCCCAGGTCGCGGTCAGGACGGCCTTGGCCTTGTCGGCCTGGGCCTGCGTCTGGAACACCTGCTTGCCGTCGGTCTTCGGCAGCTTCTCCTTCGCCGCCTTGTCCGCCTTGTCGCCCATCTTGTCGAGGCGCACCGGGCGGGCGAGACCCTGCAGGTAGAGGTTCTGGCCCTCGTCGGAGTAGAGGAACTCCTGCCAGAGGCGCGCGGCCGCGGGGTGCGGCGCGTCCTTGCTGATGGCCTGGTTGTAGTAGCCGCCGATCTGCGCCTCGGCGGGCACGACGACCTTCCAGTCGAGCTTGCCCTTGAGCTTGTCGGTCTGGGCGGCGTTCGTGTAGTCCCAGTCGATGACGACGGGCGTCTGACCGGACTCGATCGTCGCGGGCGACGGGTCGACCGGCTGGAAGTTGCCGGCCTGCTTGAGCTGCTTGAAGAACTCGACACCGGGCGCGATGTCGTCGGCGGAACCACCGTTGCCCAGCGCCGCCATCACGACACCGGAGAACGCGGCACCGGCGGCCGTCGGGTCGCCGTTGAGCGCGACCTTGCCCTTGTACTCGGGCTTGAGCAGGTCCTTCACGCTGGTCGGCGCGGGCACCTTGGCGGCGTCGTAGCCGATCGACATGAAGCCGCCGTAGTCGCCGTAGTAGGCGCCGTCCGCGTCCTTGAGCTCAGCGGGGATGTCCTCCCACGTGCTGACCTTGTAGGGAGCGAACAGGTCCTTGTTGGCCAGCGCCACGTTCAGTCCGAGGTCGAACACGTCGGGCGCGCGGTCGGTGCCCTTGAGCTGCTTGGCGGCGTTGATCTCCTCCTGGCTGGAGGCGTCCGGCTGGTCGGACTTGACCTCGATGCCGTACTTCGCCTTGAAGGCCTCGATGACCTTCCCGTAGTTGGCCCAGTCCGGGGGCAGCGCGATGACGTTGAGCTTGCCCTCCTTCTTCGCGGCCTCGACCAGCTTGTCCATGCCACCGAGCTCACTCGCGGACTTCGCGGTCCCGGCGGCGCCGGCGGGCGTCTCCTTGGCGGGCGGGGCGCCACATGCGGCCACCGCCAGCACCAACGCGCCGACGCCAATCAACTTCGTCGTGACGTTCCCTCGCTTCAGCACCAGCGGAGGATTGGCTCGGGATGCTTTCGTTGTCAAGCCAGCCGCGCCGGTTGAGACCTTCTCGACTCCAACCGTGAATTCTCGGTGCCTCAGAGGTGACCGCTGAATGCTTTCCGAGCTTCGGCGAGGTGCTGTGCCGAGATCCCGGTGGCCGGATCGACGTGGATGAGCGCGGTGGTCAACCGCCGTCGCTTGTGGACGAACTCCTCGCGGCGCGACGCGTGCAGCCCGAAGTCGTCGTCGAACCAGACCAGGGGCCTTTCGTAGGCATAGCGCGCCACCGCCGGGTACTTCCACCCGGTCGCGTCGTGGAACTCGATCACCTTGAGCGGCGGAAGGCCCAGACGTGGCCCGATCTCGGTGTTCGCCCGGTGCAGCCACGTCGTGGCCCACGCGAGTTCGGCTCCCGTGTCCTGCGCCAGCTGTCTCAGCTGGCGGCCGTGGTCCGGGTCGAGCCAGACGCGGAGTCTCCGCCGCCAGCCCGCCTTGATCTCGAACAGCCGGTAGCGGTCCGGTTTGGGGTTCGCGGCCCACGGGTGGAGCGGGCCATCGACGTCGAGCAGGATCAACGGGCGCATCCCTCCAGCATGCCCCGGCCCCGTCCGTAGGCTGTCCGGGTGCGCCTGATCATGACCCTGCTCGTCCGCGACGAGGCCGACGTCGTCGCCGCGATGATCGAACACCACCTCGCGGCGGGTGTGGACCTCGTCGTCGCGACCGACAACGGCTCGGTCGACGGCACGGTCGAGGTCCTGGAGGCCTACCGCGACGCGGGTGCGCTCGAGCTGCACCACGAACCGTCGCAGGACTACGAGCAGGGCCGCTGGGTGACCGCGATGGCCCGCCGCGCGGCCGCCGTGCACGGCGCGGACTGGGTGGTCAACGCGGACGCCGACGAGTTCTTCTGGCCCGCGTCCACCTCGCTGCGCGACGACCTCGGCGCGGTGGACCCGGCGTTCGGGGTGGTGGAGATGCGGCGCGACAACCTGGTCGCCGACCCGTCCGCCGGCGGTGGCTGGATGCGGCGGCTGGTCCTGCGCGACACCGCGTCGTTGTCGCCGCGCGGCACCAGGATCGGGCCCAAGACCTGCCACCGCGGCGATCCGGACGTCACCGTCGACCAGGGCAACCACGGCGTGTCCGGCCCGCGCCTCGGCCCGATGACGACGGCCGGCATCGACATCCTGCACGTGCCGGACCGCGGCTACGACCAGTACGAGCGCAAGATCGCGAACGGCGGCGCGGCCTACGCGGCCAACACCCGCCTCGATCCCGGCGTCGGCTGGCACTGGCGCGAGGACTACGAACGCCTCCGCGACGGGACGCTGCAGCAGACCTACCTGAGCCGTCAGCCCGATGTGGCGGCGGGCCTCGCCTCAGGGGTGCTGGTCGGTGACACCAGGCTGTGCGACCGGCTGCACACGCTCGACCCGGTGGTGCCGTGGGCGTTGAGGGTCGTGACCGCCGCCTGATGGTCGAAATCGCGGCCTGCTGTTCTCATAGGTACATGTTCACCGACGAAGAGATCGCCTACCTGCGCGAACAACCCCTGGCCCGCCTCGCCACCGTCAACGAGGACGGCCAGCCGGACGTGGTGCCGGTGGCGTTCGAGTACGACGGCACGCACCTCTGGGTCGGCGGTGTGGGTGACCAGGTCAGGAACACCCGCAAGTTCCGCAACATCACCGCCGGCCGCCGCCAGGTGTCGCTCGTGGTCGACGACCTGGTCTCGTTCACCCCGTTCGTCGCGAGGGCGATCCGGGTCTACGGCGTCGCCGACGACCCGGCGGACCGCGTCGGCCTCGTCGGTCCGGGCGTCTACAGCCGGATCACCCCGACCCGCGTCTGGGCGTGGAACATGGCGGGCGAACCGGTGGGCGAGACCTGGTACGAGCCCCGCCGCTCATGACGCCCGGCGCGCCGCGCACACCGCCGCGCTCCCCCACCGCGCCCCGTAGAGCAGCCCGGGCAGCAGCCGCCGGAACCGCAGGTGGACCTCTCCCGCCCGGTCCACCGCCTGCGCCATCCCGGCCGGCTCGCCGTCGGACCGCTGCACCAGCACCCCGTCGAACGCCCGCACCAGCCGTTTGCGGTCGTGCTCGAACCGCACACGCAGGTCGAACAGCTCGCACGGCCGTTCGGGCACGTGCAGCACGCACGGGTGCATGGCGTCGCGGTGCGACATCCGGTAGCGGATCGCGAAGTCGTGGGTCACGCCGCGCGCCAGCGGTTCGGCCGGGATCAGCGTGAAGCCGGGCCGGATGCCGTCGCCGCGTTCCTGCAGGGTGCCGCCGTAGAGGAGGTGCACGTCCACGTCGCGCCGCCGCACGGGGAAGACCGGGGCGAAGTCCAGCGAGTCGACGCCGTCCTGGTCGGCGACGACCTGGTAGCGCTCCAGCACCTCCGGCTGCCCCTGGTCCAGGACCACCGCGACGCTGAGCTCCGCGGTGTGCCAGCCGCCGTCCGTGCGCGGGGACGTCGTGGCGGCGAGCTCGGCCAGCTGCTCCACGGCCTCGTCCACGCGCCGGCGCACGGTGCGGGAGTCGCGGTCGATCCGTGCGGCCACCCAGGTGACGCGCTCCTGGTAGAGCGGCTGCCGGACGTCGGCGATGAGACCGAACGCCGCCCGCGCCGCGAGCTGCAGGTCCTCCGGGAGCTGCTCGACCAGCTCGGTCAGCCGCGTGACGAGCTTCTGCTTCGCCGCGACCGACCCGTCCGCGCTGGTGATCCCGCAGGCGGCGGCCAGCGACGGGCCGACCCTGTCCGCGATCCGTCCGGCGTGCACGCCCCGTCCCTTGCGGAGGGTCTTCAGCTCCCGGACCAGGTTCGTCATCATCCCGATCTCCTCCCGTGCTCTCTCACGTGCGGCGGGGGCAGGTTGCGGTGGGCGTGTGGACGAGAAGTGGACACGCCGTGGATTCGTCACACGTGCTCCGCTCGCAGGACCGTCCGCGCGACCGAAGAGGCCAGCGCGTTGCCCAGGCGGACGCCGTCGCGGCCGAGGAAGACGCGCGAGGTGCCGATGCGGCCGAGCGTCGGCTGGTCGACCGCGCCGAGCCCGAACGCGATCATCTCCGGGCACGACGCGGTGGCCGTCAGCCGTGCCAGCGCGGCGGGCCAGGCCGGATCGGTCGGCCTGCCGTCGGAGACGAAGAACAGCATCGGGCGGCGCACCCGCAACCGCTGTTCCTTGAGGGCGTGCACGTCGCGTTCGATGACGGTGCGCACCAGGGTGAACGCGGACCCGAAGTCGGATCCCGATTCCTGGCGAGGACGAATGATTTCCGACGGGTCGAGTGCGGGCTGCAAAGGCCGCACGACCAGCGGACTTTCCGCGAATGCGACCACGCACAGCCGGATCTGCGCGGCAGCGCGCCGATCCGCGTGCACCACGCCGCGGAACTCGCGCATTCCGGCGTTGACCTCGTCGATGTGGTCGCTCATCGAGAACGACACGTCGCACAGCAGGTAGCACGGCAACACATCGGGCACCATGACGTGCACCGTTACCGGATCGCGTTGATCAAACGTGGACAAAAAGATGATTCCCTGACACGCGGAAGCGGCCTTGCGCGACATTCCACCCAGACGGAAGCTTCAGAGCAGGAGGCGGCGTGGAATTTCGAATGCTGGGCCCACTGGACGCATGGCACGACCACGCCGCCATACCGTTGGGGGACCAGCAACAACGCTTCATCCTCGTCGTGCTCCTGCTGAACGCGAACAAACCCGTGTCACCCGAACGGATCACCGAGATCGTGTGGCCGGACAACCCGGAACGCCGGACGCTGGTGCGCGGGTACATCAACAAGCTGCGCAAGGCGTTCGACGGCACCGACGCGCTGATCGAGCGGACGGCCACCGGGTACGTGCTGCGCGTGGACGAGGACCGGATCGACGCGGTCCTCTTCGAACGGCTGCGCGCCGAGGCGGCCCAGGCCCTGCAGGACAACGACCAAAGGCGTGCCGTCGCACTGCTGCGCAAGGCGGTGGCGCTGTGGCGTGGCGACTTCCTGGAGGACATCAACATCGACCGGATCGGCGGCACCGAGGTGATCCCGCCGGACGAGGCCCACCTCGACGCGCTCGGCGACCTCGCCGAACTGGAGCTCGTCACCGGCGACCACCGCTCGGCCCGCGACCGGATGCGCCGCGCCGTCCGCCTCCAGCCTGCCCACCAGAAGTACACGGAACTGCTGATGCGCGCGCTGATCGCGGGCGGCGACCGCGTCGGGGCGATCAAGGCCTTCGACGCCGCGTCCGAAGCGCTCGCCGACCTGGGCCTCGAACCCGGAACCGTGCTGCGCAACCTCGCCGAACGCGCCCGCCGCGGCGAACCGGCCAGCTCGCTGCCGACCCGTCCCGGCGGCTTCACCGGCCGGTCGGGGGAACTCGGCACGATCGAGGCCGCCGCCGCGGGATCGAACGAACGCCGCGCGGTGTGGATCAGCGGCACGCCCGGCGTCGGCAAGACCGGCCTCGCCGTCGAGGCCGCGCACCGCCTGCGCCACCGCTTCCCCGACGGACAGCTCCTCGTGGGCCTCAACGGGTTCACGCCGAACGTGGCCCCGATGTCGGTGTCGGAGGCGTTGACGCAACTCCTGACCGAGCTGGGCATCCCGCCCGAACAGATCCCGGACACCGAGGGCCGCAAGGCAACGCTCTACCAGACCCAGCTCTACGGCACGAAAACGCTCGTGGTGCTGGACAACGCGGCGTCACCCGAACAGATCCGCCCGTTGCTGCCCGAGGCACGCGACTGCTTCGCGATCGTCACCAGCCGCAGGATGGGCGAGCCCGACATCAGCGAGCACGTCCGGCTGTCCCCGATGCCGCGCGACGACGCCGAGGCGCTGTTCCTGACGCTGACCGGACCACGCGTGCACGGCAGGTCGAAGGCCGTGGCCGGGTTGGTGAAGCGCTGCGGCTACCTGCCGGTGTCCATCACGGTCGCCGCGGCCTTGCTGCGCAAGCACGACAGGTGGTCGCTCGAACACCTGCTCGGCCTGATGGACGACAGCGGGTCGTGGCAGGAGGGCACCGCCGCCATCCACACCTCCTACCAGCAGCTGGACGACCAGCAGCAACGGCTCTTCCGCCTGTTCGGCCACCTCCCGGGCCCTGACGTCGACCTGATCGGCGCGGCCGCGCTGGCAGACCACGACGTCGCCACCACCCGCAAGCTCCTCTACGACCTGCACGAGGTCTGCCTGCTCGAAGAGGTCGCGCCGGACCGCTACCAGATGCTCGACTCCATCAAGGAGTTCGCCGCCCAGGAAGAGGTACCCGCCGACGCTTTGACGCGGCTGCTGGACTTCTACCTCGTGACGCTGGCCGGCGCGGTGAGTGTCGCCCACCCGTTCGACCGCCTCGCACTGCCTTCCCCAGAACGCGAAAGCCCGCACGGCCTCAGTTTCACCACCGAGGGCGAGGCGCTGACGTGGATCACCGCCGAGCGCGACAACCTGATGGCCGCGATCCGGCGTTCCGGCTCGGACCAGGCGTGGCGGCTGGCTGCGCTCATCTGGCGGCACTTCCTCACGTTGAACCTCTTCGAGGACTGGATCGAGGCCGTCAAGTACGTGCGCACGGACGACGACTACAGCCAAGCGCATGTGCTGCAACGCCTTTCCACCGCGAACGACAGGTGCGGGCGGCACGCGGAGGCGTTGAAGCTGGCCGAGCAGGCGTTGGCGCGCTGGACCCGGCTCGGCGACGTGGCGGGCGAAGCGGTGACGCTGGGCGCGCTCGCCGTGTCGTCCCTCCAGCTCGGCTTGCACGACCAGGCGTTGAAGCATTTCGAGGCCGCGCAAGCGAAGTGCGAGGAGTGCGGCGACCAGCGCGGCCGCGGGCACGCGTTGACCATGCTCGGCTTCATCAACGAACAGCACCGCCACTACGACATCGCGCTGGCGCAGCACAACGAAGCCGTCGAGGTCTTCCGGAAGATCCAGTTCCGGCTCGGTCTCGCGCACGCGCTCAACAACCTCGGCGCGATCCGGCAGCACCTCGGCGACCGTGACGGGGCCATCCCGATCCACCTGGAAGCACATGACATCGCCGACGAGATCGGCGATGCGAGCACAGCCTCCTTCGCCCTGACCAACATCGCCGACGCCCACCGGCTCGCGGGCAGGCTCACCGAAGCGTTGCACCACCACGGCCTGGCGGCCAAGGCGGCGGCAGGACTGCACGACCCGGACTTGAACGCACGGCTCTACCGCGACCACGCCGCCACCGTCCGGGACGGCGGAGACCGGGCCGCGGCGTTGCTCCTGTTCCAGAAGTCGTTGCGCGAGACCACCGGCACGGGCAACCTGACGAACCAGGCGCACGGCGAGCTCGGCGTCGCCCGGATGCTGCACGCGCTCGAACGTCACGCCGAAGCCGTCGCACACTGGGACTCCGCCGAAGCGCTCTTCCGCGAGCTCGGACAAGCCGAGGCCGAGGAGGTGCGGGCCGAACGGGCGGCGCTGACGTGCGACTGCGTCAGCGGTGAGTGAGCAGGCGCTTCAGATCCGGGTAGACCTCTTGGACCGCGCCGTGGTTGTGCCACCGCCCCAGGGTTCTCGCGAGCTGCCGCAGGTCGGTCCGCACCGTCGCGGAGTCGACCTGCGCCGCGTCGTCCAGCACGGACGCGAGCGTCCGGCAGCTCTCGTCCACCTCGCCTGACAACGCGTACGCGAGTGCCCTGCGCGTGCCGAACCTGGCCCGGGAACGGCGGGACGTGGCCGGTACCAACGCGAGCTGGCGGTCCAGCACGGCCGCCGCCTCCTCGTTGAGCCCGAGGTCGGACAGCGACCACCCCTTCGCCAGTTCCAGCGGATCGGGCGCGCTGGAACCGAGCGCCGGGTAGGGGCCGTCCGGGTCGACGGCCTCCATCAGGTTCGCCGCCCGGTCGAACGCGCTCTCCGTCCCGTACCGGTCGCCGGCGAGCGCATGTCCCTGTGCCTCACGCCGTGCGGCCAGCGCGAGCACCCGCGACCCGGCGCTGCCGATCCACTGCGCCTGCTGGGCGAGGCTGATCGTGGAGGCCGCGTCCTGCCGGTAGAGCGCGAGCCCGGCCTCCCGCACGAACGCGTAGGCGGCGATGTCGGGATCGCCTGCCGCGCGGGAGAGTTCGGACGCGTGCCTCGTCCACCACAGCGCGTTCGGCTCGTCCCCGGCCTCCTGGCACATCCAGCCGGTGTACTCGGCGATGCGCGCCGCGAGCCGCAGCAACCGCGTGCCGACCGGCCCGGTGTTCTCGCGCGCCATCCCGTGCACCGTGTGCTGCAAGGCTTTCAGCGGTTCGACCAGCACCAGCGGGCTGGTCCGCAGACCGAGGCCCTGCAGCGTCTCGAACGACGTGCGCATCCCGGCGAGCACCATCTCGTCCGGGACCGACCGCGCCCCGCCGCCCCCGAGCGGCGCGACGCCGAGCATCGTGCTCGCGCCGAGCATCGTCCCGGCGACCAGCACGTGTCTGCGTCCGCTGGAGGCCGGCCTCATCGCCGCCTCGACCAGCAGACCTCCCACCTCCAGCACGCCGTCGCACAACCTGGCGACCGTCGGGGTGGGTGGTTTGAGGTCGTTCTCGATCTTGCTGAGGTAGCCCTTGCTGTAGTGGATCAGCTTGGCCAGCTGCCCCATCGACAAACCCGCGGCGATGCGATGCCGGCGCAACAACTCACCAAAGGTCGCGGCCACGATTACCTCCCCTTCCGGCGTGTTCCGAGTACATCATCCGAACGTGCGCGAGGCAATCGCCCCGGCCCTGCTGAAAATAGGGCCGGGGCGATTTCACGACTACCTCAGCCGTGCCACACGTTGCCGCCGCCGTCCTGCGTTTCCGTGGTGGTCGTGGTGGGGGGCGGCGGCGGGTTGTCGTCGGCGTTGGCCGCGACACCACCGGAAACGGAGCCCGCGATGGCGATCGCGGTCAGGAGCGTGGCGGCGCCGGCGGCGACAGTGGACACGATTTTGGACATGGCGAATCCTCCGAAGGTGATCGGAATTGATTTCCGGATTTCGCCCGCTCTCTGCGGGCTCCCTTCGAGCATTCGTCTTCGAAAAGCGTGGAACCAGGTGTTTCCCGTTGCCCACCGAGGTGGTCAACGCGTCCACTCCTCATCCACTTCTGGTCGACAACCCCGGTGAATGCTGCGCGCGCCCGGCCGCCGGCCGGAACTCACCGAGGAGGTTCGAGTGACCGAATCCGCGACCTACGACATCGCCGTGTCGTTCGCCGAAGAACAGCGCGCCGTCGTCGACGAGGTGGTCGAGGCCTGCCGCCAGCGCGGCCTGACGGTGCTGGAGGGCAACGACCTGCCGCAGGCCCGGGTGCGCTTCCTGGTGCCGTTCGTGTCCACAGTGGACGACCTGGTGGACCGCGACCACGTGCTCCCGGTCCTGACCGGCGAGCCGCCCGCGTCGTCGGACGTGATCTACCTGCGCGCCGACGAACACCTCGTCGACACCCTCGTGGCCCGCGTGGAAGCCGCGGAAACCGCAGGAGAGGAGCGCGCCCTGGTGTCCGATCTGGCCGAAGCGCACAAGCAGCCGGCACCCGCGGGCAACGCCCTGCGCCAGCTGGCCGAACAGTTCGCCGCGGCCTCACCCGCACTGGCCGGACGCGGCCTCACCGGCACCCTGCACCAGGGCGACAGCACGATCGCCCTGCGCGTCGAACGGGCGGGCGACGCGGTGTACGCGCTGCAGGTCGACAGCGACAACGAGAGGGTGAACTTCGTCGTGCTGGTCGGTTCAGCCGAACAGCTACCCGTGCTGTGGCAACGAATCGAGGACATGCTCACCGCGCTGTGAGACCGAAGGGCGGTGCCCCCAACGTTCAGGGGGCACCGCCCTCGTTCACTGCCGGGCTCTCTCGATCACTTCCTCCAGCCGCAACGGACTGGGCGGATGGTGACTCAGGCACAACGGCGCCCGCATCCGCCGGAACCCGAACGTGTCGCCGGTGACGTAGAACTGCCCGCGCTCCAGCCGCGAGATGTCCGAGATCGAACTCCCCTTGGCCCGAGCCATCTCCGTGGCCGCGGCGATCTGCGCCGGACTGTTCAACCGCCCGAAGAACTGCGTGGTCGCATTCCCGGTCACCTGATTGTGCACACCCTTGGGCGCCTGCGTCGCCAACAACAACCCAAGCCCGTACTTCCGCGCCTGCGACGCAAGCAGAATAGTCGTCCGCGTACTGGCCGAAGCACCACCGGAAGGCGCGATCGTCTGCGCCTCGTCCATCACCATCAGCCCACCGAGCGGCCGATCCACAGCGGGATTCCGCTTGATCCAGGCGAACACCTCCAGCTGCAACTGGCTGATGAACCCCTGCCGCTGCTCGTCGGACGGCAACCCGACAAAGCTGACCACCGAGATCCGGGCCTTCTTCCCCGCGGAAGGCTCGAACAACACCCCGGGATCAGTAGCCTCACCGGTCCCGGCGAGCAACGGATCGTTGACCATCGCGGCCCGCAACGTCTCGGCCAGATCCGCCGCGGTAGCCGTGGCGGAGTACAACTTGCTGACCCCGTCCGGCAACTCGGCCAACAGGTCCACCAACCCGTTCAGATCCCTGCGATCATTGCGCGCATAGTGCTTCAACGCCTCCTTGAGCACAGCCCGCCCCCGAACAGCGAACTTCGTCTCACTGGCGATCCGGGCATGAGGCACCAACCGAGCAACAGCAGCCTCGACAGCTGCCTCGAACTCATCCTCATCCCCCCGAACCAGCGCGAAGTCAGGCAGCGGATGAAAACTCAAGGGCCGCCCACCGGCCCGCCCAGGCGTCCACACCACGACTTCGGTACCGGCGAGGTACTCGGCGGCCAGCGCCGGATCACCAGCCCGCCACTCCCCCGGCACCTCGGGCCAGGCATCCCCGAGCCGCGCGAGGTCGTTGTTGGGATCGAGCACGATCGCCGAAACCCCTTGCAGCGCACACTCTTCAACGATCCGCCGCAACAACACGGTCTTGCCACTGCCAGACCCGGCGAACACGATCGCGTGCTTGCGCAACGACTCGAGCTCGATCCGGATCTCCCCGTCCATCCCGAGCAGGATCGCCCCGTCACTCGCCCCGGGCACCTGTCTCTCGACCTTGGGCTGCGATCGTGGTCCTTGCTCGGGTAGCGGTTTCGGTTGTGCCTTCGACTGGGGCTTGGATCGTGGCTCGGGCATTGGTCGCGGCGGCGGCCGTGTCTCCTGGTGTCCGCTCCTCGCGCCACTCCTCACCGGGTCCGGGAGGATCACCTGCAGGAACGTGGTGCTGCTGGCCGGCTTCCGCGCCACGAGCCACGCGAGCAGCTGGTGCGACTGCGACGACCACATCTCCTTGAGCGCGATGAACGTGCGCAGATCGTCGTCGGACACGTCGATGCTCTTGCCACCGCGCTTCTCGAACTCCGCGACCTCGCCCTTGGTCTTCGCCCCGGCCCATCCCTTGGAGCCGTTGCGGATCAGGACGAGGTGCCGCCCGCGTCCGTCCTCGGCCGCCGCCCGCGCGTCGCGCAGCTTGCGCAGGACCCGGTTGCCGTGGCTGCTCGCGATGAGCCGGAAGACCCAGCGCTCCTCGACGTCCCGTTCCTCGTCGACGGTGTGGCGCAGGCTCGCGTGCAGGCTCTTGTCCGCGGACTGGGGTTCGGGGTGCCACGCGAGGTCGTCGTTGCCGATCTCGGTGACCCAGGACCTCAGCCCGGCCAGCAGCAACTCCGGCATGACGTCGTCCTCGTTGTGCGGACGAACGTCTGCGGCGGCGAGAGCGGCTCTCTCCCGCAACCGCCTGAACTTGGCATCGAGCTCGGAGAGGTAACCCTCCTCGGAGAGCGGCTCCGCCACGAATGTCGCGACCGACGCCTGCGGTTCCTCCGTCAAAGGTTCTTGGAACGAGCGGAGTTCCCGGATCTCGCCGTGCAGGCACGCCTCCGCGTGGAGGTGGATGCGCTTGAGAAGGGTGCGGGGTGTTTCCGCCTGCCAGTGCTCGCCGAACGCCTCAGCGGCGATCGGCCAGGTCGAGTGAGGCGGTGTGATCTCCTTGCTCCGGTAGATCACGGTCAACCACTTCTCGACGAGCGTCTTCGCGATCGCCGGGTCCATGATCGCGCCGAGGACCGGGGTCGTCGTGAACCGGTCGCCGACGGTGTCGCTCGCGGCCTTGCTCAACTTCTTCCAGGTGGTCGGCAGGCAGGCCACGACGGTCAACGTTCGACGAGTGATCTCGCGGAGTTGCATCAACCCGTCCGAGATGAGCGCGAGCTCCCGCGCCTCCTCCGGGTTGATCTCGTCCTCGATGCGCTCCTGACTCTTGTTGACCACGGTGTCCAGTTGGTCGATCGCGATCACACACGGACCCGTCATGGCGAGCACGCGCGAGATGTCGCGCACCAGGTGCTGTGCCGGCTTCGGCCTGGCCGACAAGCCCCACTCACGTCGCTCGGCAACCCCGTCCTCGAGACCTTCGAGGTATGTCCGGCCGATTGCCGAGTAGCTCGACGTGTACAGGACCAGTGCCCGGATGACGTCCTCGCACTCGCTTGCGATCCGGGCATCCACCCTGCGCAGACCGGCGATGAGCACACGCAGGTGCTCAGGGGTCAACGTGGCCTCGTTGACGATCGCGCGAGTGACCTCTTCTGGCACGTCCGCGCCGCGGCAGAGTTGCCGCAGCAGGACGACGAGCTGGAGTTCTCCGCTGTCGTCGGTCCTGAGCAACTCGCTGCGCATCGCGTCGGCGACGTCCTCCCAGAACATCACCGCGGAGGTGACCTCGATCAGGAAGAAGTAGCCGCCGGTCCCCTGCACCATGCTGCGGACCGTGCCGAGCAGGTGCGTCTTGCCCACGCCCTTGCGTCCCTGCAGCACGAGCCCGATGGGGTTCGAGTCCCGGCTGTCCCTGGCATCCGCGATGCCCGTCCTGATGCGGTGCTCCGCCCTCGTGTGCAGACCGTCCACATGGAACGGAGAGGTGCGCCAGACGTCGTCCGGGGTCTCGGCGGAGTTGAACCTGAGCGCGGCGAGTGCCTCCCGCAGTTGTGCGGTCATGATTCCTCCATCGCCACGAGGTGCAGATCCTCACTTCCGACCCGCAGCGCGGCGGCGTGGTCCTCGGCGGTGAGCACCTTCGTGTTGGACTCGGGCGCGAAGTGGACCGTCCCGGTCTTCATCATCTTCACCAGCGCGACGTCGACCTCGCCCTTGTCCGCGCCGTTGAGACGAGGCCGGATGCGCGCCAGCCGGATCCAGTCCTGCGGCTCCACGGCCAGGTCCTCGTAGACGGAGCGGATCAACGACTCCAGATCCCTCGACCGGAACACCTCGACGAGGTCGCCGCGCTCCTGGTGGTGCAGGACGAACTTCTTGAGGAGCCCGAAGGTGGCCCGCGCGTGCGACGTCGACCTGGGCGGCAAGTCACCACTGACGAGATCGCTCAGGCACCACGAGATTCCCTCGTCCGTGATCTCGTGGACCATCGGCGTGACGGTGTTGTCCGTGTGGATCAGGCCGGCCTCGTTCAACTTCTCACGGCCGGCCTTGGCGAGCCTCACCTGATCTTTCAGCTCGGTGTTGAGCAGCTTGCGGTTCTCCAGCATCAGCACCATCAGCGCCGCACGTTCAGGGGCACCAAACTTCTCCGGCATCACGCCGCCTCTCTCAGTCGGTGAACGCGTTGAGTCGTCGATCGATCCGCGCGAGCAGCTCTCCCACAGCGGCTCGCAGCTCCGTCGGCATGGCGGCCTGAGCGCCGTCGCCGTGCGTCTTGCTGATCAGCGCCAGGTCGGCGGAGTGGTCCAGCAGCAGCTCCACGTCGCCGGCGTCGAGAGCTGCCTTCATGCCGCGCACCGTCTCCTGGACGAGCGCGAAGCGTCCGGCATAGGGCATCCGGTCCGGCACGCCGCGCAGGGCGTCCGCCGCCTTCGTCAGGGCTTCGAGGTTCGGCTCCTGCTCGCTGCTCCCCTGGATGAGGTCGTGGAGCTGCCGCGCGACCAGCTCCGGCCGGGAGCCGAGTTCGAGGTGCCGCAGGTTGCGCAGGAAGCCCGGCAGCTGGTCGCGGTCGGTGTTCCTCGACAGCACGCAGAACAACTGCCGTTGCTCGCCTTCCAGACCGATCGCGTGCCGGAGGAACCGCTCGGCCTCGGTGATCTGCCAGCGGCTCGCGTTTCCGTCCACGAGAAGGCACAGGTGTTCTGCCTGTTCGCCGGCCTGCTCCAGCATCTCCGGATCACCGGAGACGGAGCGCTCCGCTCGAACGCCGAGCGCGTTGAGTTCGACGATGAGCTTCTCGGTGGCTTTCAGCAGCGTCCGGGGACTGGACACCAACAGGTCGAGGTCGAACTGGCGGTGTTGGTTGCGCGCGGCGGCGACGTAGGCATCGCGGTTGTCCGCGAGCACGTCGGTCCGGTCGAAGCCCTGCGCGATCACCGCGGCGACGGTCTCCAGCGCGTACGAGATCTGCTCCGGTGAGGGAGTGGGCTCCTCCAGCACAGGGAGCTGTTCGCCGAAACTCCAGTACGACACGTACGGCACGGTGAGATGCCGCAGCATCAGGTCCTCCGGAACGCTCTTGACCAGCCAGTTCTCGAAGAGCGGGGCGACCGCTGCGGCGCACTTGATCTTCCATGCCTCCGCACGCTTGTACTCCACCCTGTTGTCCAGCCGTGAGAGCACGGGGAGCACAACGTGCCGAGGCCGGTCGTACGGCATCCGGTCCCTCGCGTCGTCAGCGCGCCGCGCTATCTCGACAACCTCGTCCAGGTTCTGGTCGTTGGCGGTGAACACGACGGCCAACCGGTCGGGCAGGTGGGCGGTGCAGATGCTCGCGATGTCGGAGATACCGGTCCTGCTGTCGATCAGCACGAAGTCGTGCTCAGCCGTCCACTCGGCCCGGCACACCTCGAGGAAGTTCGCGAAGCCCTGTGCATAGAGGTTCTCCCAGTCGATCGACTGCATCCGGCCCATGTACGAGCGGTCCATCTTCCCCGCGGCCAGCAACGCGAGAGTCCCACTGCCGCCGACATCGACCTTCTCGATGTGCGGGGCGGGCTCCACGGCGCCGGCGAGGAAATCGTGCGCGAGGTCGATCACACCGCCGCGCGGTTTCTCCCGCAGCACAGGCGCGAAGTAGTGGTGCAGTCCAGGAGCTTCCAGGTCCCAGTCGACCGTCAGCACCCGATAACCCCACCGGGCGAGCAGAACCGCGATGTTGGCCATGGTGAAGCTGCGCCCGACGCCGCCTTTGTAGGAGTAGAAGGTGATGACGGTCCCAGCCATGGTCAGAACCTCGGTATCTGCGGCGGCGGCATGAGCGGCGGTTCCGGGGTGTCGATGTCAGGCCAGTCCGGCTGCCAGGGCGGCGCTGTTTTGGCGAGCCGGACCAGATCGGCCGCCAGGTCGTTGACCCGCGTGTGGAACCGGAGGTACTTCTTGCTCTGCTGGTACACGAGATCCGGGTGGGCGACGTCCTTGAAGTTCACCCAGGACCGTTCCTTCTCCTGCTCCGGGAAGTTCTCCGAGTCGGAGTAGAGAATGGGGTAGATCAATCCCTGGGAATTCTTCAGACTGGCGATTCCGAGCATGTTCTCCCGTGCTCGCATGCTCGTCTGCTCCGCCATGCACCAGCGCGACTCGTAGTACTGCGGCGTCTGGAGCTGAATCATGATCTTGCTGTGCCGCAGGGCATCCCGCAGGTTCGACGGCCAGTGCACACCCCGCTCCATGGTGCGGTCGACGTACACCGTCGGAGTCGGCGCGTACTGATCAGCCAGACATTCCTTGAGCTTGTCGAGGAAGTGGTTCAGCAACCACCTCTGCACGCTGCCGTGGCGGCAGTAGCTGATGAAGAAGTCGTACTTGTAGCCGGACACAGCGCACCACGGTAGATGCGGTCGAGGCGTCTATAAAAGACGAAAAAGTGGGCATTTTCAGGGCTTACGACCAAAAACTGGACAATAACTGGTCGCCTGGATCACCCTGTAACGCCAGGAAGCCCCCGATCATGATGATCGAGGGCTTCCTGTCTGAAGTGGACGATACAGGGATTGAACCTGTGACCCCTACCGTGTCAAGGTAGTGCTCTCCCGCTGAGCTAATCGTCCGAGCGGATGACGAGACTCGAACTCGCGACCCTCACCTTGGCAAGGTGATGCGCTACCAACTGCGCTACATCCGCGTCGCTCCCCGGTTTCCCGTGGCGCGAGAGGAACTTTATCCGACGGTCCCCGGAAGTTCCAAATCGGCTGATCTTGAGCCCAGGTCGACCACAGTCGGGGGTCCGGGGGCGGAGCCCGCCAGGCGGGGTCTGAGGGTTGCACCCCCAGAAAACACTTCGGGGCGAGCCGGTTCGCGCCTTCCGCGAACACAGCTCGCCCCGAGTTCCGAATGGACGATACAGGGATTGAACCTGTGACCCCTACCGTGTCAAGGTAGTGCTCTCCCGCTGAGCTAATCGTCCGAGGCGGAGACGGGAATCGAACCCGTGTACAGGGCTTTGCAGGCCCTTGCCTAAGCCACTCGGCCACTCCGCCAGGAGCATGACCCCACGGCAGGTACACCGTGGAACCACAGAGCGGATGACGAGACTCGAACTCGCGACCCTCACCTTGGCAAGGTGATGCGCTACCAACTGCGCTACATCCGCTTACACCACTGACTTCATGATGTTGAAACAAAGCTTATACGAGGGGTTCAAGCGGGTTTCACCGGGGGTGCCCGCATCGCCTTCGCGGGCCCCCTACCTCGGATTATTCAGCTCAGGTCGTTCGAGATGAGGTGCGTGAGCGCCTCATCGACGTTGACCCACAGGTGCTCGTTGCCCGGTACGACGACGTCGTAGGTCCGATCGAGGAAGTCGGCGAGTTCCTGGGCGGACGCCTCGAACATGGCGTGCCCGGAAGGCGAGCTCAGCTCGATCACGACGACCTCGGGGTCGTCGGCGGCGGGGCGGATCCGGACGTCACCGTCGCCGGCGTCGGCGATGAGTCCGTCTGCGAGCAGGTCGCGGGCGTACACCCACTCGACCCAACCGGCGCGGCCGGTGCGGAACGCGGCGACGACCGCGTACGGGTCCTTCGTGTCGTATCGCAGCTCCACTTGAACCGGGACCGCAGGGGTCCTCGGTGCCAGCAGGTCGAAGACCGCTGTCGAGCGGAGCGTCACGTGATCGTTGCGCATCGTCGTTACCCTCTTCTCCCTTCCCGGTCAATGAAACGACCGAGCACCTTAGTTGTGACGTGCATGTGGCGAGGAACGCTCGCGAATCGGGTGCAGATCACCCCATCGGGTCAGCTCGACTCCGCAACGCGATCGCGTGCACGCTCTGCGTGGCCTCCTCGTTCGTCAGCCGGTGTTCAGCGACTCCCATCTTGCTGGGTCTAACCTGAACCCGGTACCGGCTGTTGCGCGAATGTTGGACGTGAGGACATCTCTGGTGGCTGACTCGCCCGGCCCAACCGTCGCGTCGAGCGACGGCCGGCCGACCGATTTCGAGCTCGTGCAAAGACTCGCACAGGGCGATCGGTCGGCGTTCGGTGAGCTGTACGACAGGTACGGCACACCAGCATATTCGCTGGCCAGGCGGATCTGCGTGGACCCGGAACTGGCCGAGGACGTCGTCCAGGAAGCCTTCCTCGCGCTCTGGCGGCACCCTGCCAGGTTCGATCCCACCCGCGGAAGTTTCGGCACCTGGTTGATGACCTTGACTCACCACCGCGCGGTGGACGCCGTACGTAAAGAGAACACTCAGCGTCGTCGAACTGTTCCCCTCACCGACGATGCTTCACCTCCGGTCGAAGGTTCCGACCACGCAGCGTTGGTCAGCGTGGTGAGCGCCGAGGTCAGAGCGGCCCTCCACACGCTGCCCGAAGAACAGCGCCAAGTAATCGCGCTCGCCTATCTGGGCGGCTACACGCAGTGCGAGGTGGCAAAACTGACAGGCGTCCCACTGGGAACTGTGAAATCGCGCACGTTCGCGGCGATCAGACGCCTGAGAGGCACGTTGGGGACCTTGTGGGCCGGAGAAACCGGCGAGACGACAGGAGTTCACCGGTGAACGGCGACCCGTGCGCTCAGGAGGAGCTCGCCGTCGGCTGGGCGATGCACTCCCTGGAGCCCGACGAGGAAGCACTGGTCCGCGACCACCTGCCGACCTGCGCCACGTGCAGGAGCACCGTGGACGCGACGCAGGAGGTGCTCGCGGGCATCGGCGGCGCGGTCCGCCAGGAACAACCACCACCCCGCCTGCGCGCGAGGCTGATGGAACAGATCGAGCACATCCCCCAGGAACCACCCGCACACCACACGCCGCGCCACGCGGCCCCGATCCCGCTACGCCCGCAACACCGCCGCCGCACGGGCCGCGTCCTGCTGGCCGCGGCGGCAGCGCTGGCCGTCCTCGCGGGCGCCGGCTACCTAGGCGTGCGCGTCAACCAGCTCTCCGGCGAGGTGGCGGCCTCCGAGGCCCGCACGAACGACCTGAACAAGGCCCTTTCCCTGGCCGCGGACCCGGCCACGAACAGGGCGGTCCTGCGCACGGGCACAGGCGACGAGGTGGCCGTGGTCCTCTCGAACCCGACCTCGGGCGCCGTGGTGCCGACGAACCTGAAACCAACCGACCAGGGCCACATCTACGTAGTTTGGGGCGCGAGCACGAAGTCGCCGGTACCGTTGGCGGTGTTCGACGTACGCGCCGGTTCGACCGACCCGCAACTGCTGGCCTGGTCCTCCGACGCGCACAAGCACACGACCTTCGCGGTGTCGCTCGAACCAGGCCGCCAAGCCCCGCCGAAACCCTCGGAAGTGCTAGCGGGCGGCCAGGTTGCACCCGCCTGAATCCCAACAGGATGATCGACACATGACGAAGCCCGACGTGAAGCCCGAAGAGCACAAGGGCTGGCGCCACTGGTTCCACAGAAACCCGGCGCTCAACCTCGCCTACCGCATCGGCGTGGGCGTGATCGGCGGCCTGGTGCTGGTAGCGGGCATCATCATGATCCCGTACCCCGGCCCAGGCTGGCTCGTGGTCTTCGCGGGCCTGGCCATCCTCGCCACGGAGTTCGAGTGGGCAGGCCGAGTCCTGAAGTTCGCAAAGCGCTACTACGACCGTTGGGTCGAGTGGCTCAAGCGCCAGCCGTCCTGGGTCCGAGGCCTGGTGATGGCCGGCGTCTGCGCCATCGTCCTCGCAACCTGCTACTTCCTCAACGTGTTCGCGCTGGTAGGCGGCTGGTTCGGCATCGAGTGGAGCTGGTTGCAGAGCCCGATTTTTGGTTCTCGTTGATGATGTTGTAGGCTATGGCCACACCGCGAGAGCGGAACAGCACCACAACAGAACACGGGCGTTTAGCTCAGCGGGAGAGCGCTTCGTTCACACCGAAGAGGTCACTGGTTCGATCCCAGTATCGCCCACAGTGTGTTTTACCTAGTCAGGCGGCCTGTCGATGATTACATCGGCGGGCCGTTTGCGTTGCCGTGGGAGCAATTTGGGAGCACGGCCTCCTGACCACATTCGCGACACCTAAGTGGTCACAGTGTCTGAGGCACGACTTCGGGTATTGCCTGCTGGTTCCAGGTCCCCCCGCCGTCCGTCTCCCACCGGCGCTGCAGCGCCGCTAGCATCCGGCTGATCATCAAATCCGTCACGTGCGAGTAGCCGTCGTCAACGTCCTTGCGCTTGTGCCCCAGCCGTTCCAGACGCAGCACGCGGGGCACGTCGTCTTCGATGAGCCAGGTCTTGTGTGTGTGACGTAGATCATGAAAATGCATTTCCTGATTGAGCGGCGCCCAGCCCGGCCTCTCGTCACCAGCCAGAGCCGGCAACCACACTCGCTGCCGGAAGTTCGATCGACGCCGCAACGCTCCCCTCGCTCCGGGGAACACGAACCGTGCATCCAGGTTCCGCTCCCGGTGCGCGAGCAACTCATCAACCAGGAACGGCGGCAGGTGCACAGACCGAACACTGGCAGGAGTCTTGGGCGGGCCGAGTTCGAGCTTCCGTCCTCGGACTTCGTGCAGCGCACCGAACTTCGGGTCGACCTCAATCCTGGGATCGCTCGAAAGATAAGTCCTGATCCACTGCAGTCCAGCCAGCTCGCCCCACCGCAGCCCGGTGTATGCGGCCGTGACCGTCAGCAGCCCGTCGTCAGGATCCATTCGTCCCGCGAGCGCATCGACTTCTTTCGTACTGGCGTGCGGTCGTTCCGGCGCCTCGTCGAAGGCGATCCGCAGCTTCCGGCACGGGTTCAAGGTGAGCAGTCCCTCCTCGACGGCCTCGCCGAGGATCATTGAGAACAGCACCAAGATGTCCTTGACGCTTTTGTCGGCCAGGTTCTGCCGCAGTGTCTTGTTCACCCATCCCTTCACCTTGATCCTTTCGATGTCACCGACAGCCGTGCCGGACCACCGGGGCAGGATGTGGTTGCGGATGCGCGAGTCATAGGTCGACCACGTCATAGCCGCAACGCTGTGCGCCTCCGACCACACTCGGATCCATTCGTCGACCGTGGTCCTCGACAAGCGCGGATCGGTGAACCGCTGCCGCCGCTGATCAGACTCCACATCGGCGGCCCGATTCTCTGCCAATGTGATCGTCGCGAACCCGTTCTCAGAGAAGACCGTTTCATCGTCAAGACGATAGCGGACGCGAAACGTGTCTCCATGCTTTTCTACCCAGGCCATCATTCACCCTTCACCAAGATCCGAACATGCGCATGAATCATGCGCAACCTGTATGAACGCTCGTTTCAGAGAAAAGGGCAACCTAAATGTGTTCTTGACCGGAGGACTTCTTAGACCGACCCCGCCGATGCCCGTAGGCGCTCCTGCCACCACGTGGTCCGCTTGACCGGGCTGACGATTCGGAGGCGGTACTCGCTGGACGGACCGCGTCCGCAGCGATCTGCTCAAGGTTGTCGCGGGAGAAGCGCAGGTGCTTGCCAAGGAATGTGCACGGCACCAACCTCCGGGCAGCGCGCCGTCGCAGCCACGTCTCCCGCACCTGTAGCAGCGCAGCCGCTTGGGCAGGAGTGAACAGGATTTGGTCCGCAGTGGCCGGTAGGTCACGCACAGGCGGCCGGACGCTGGCGGCCTGGTTCGGCAGGGCGTCCTCGGAGGGCTCCGCTGGGACAGGCGACACGGAAGACGAACGTCGCCCGCTGGAGGCGAAATCTCCTGAACGCAGAAAGGTTTCACGGTCGATGTAAGCCACGGGTGTCCTCCCGGAGAGACGACTTGACGCCTCTTAACTCCGATTTACGAGCCCGTTGGGGACACCTCAACCGATGACAGCTTCGGATTCACCCGTCTGGAAGTGACCAAGTCCCTTCCGACCATGATCCACTGGGGCTAGTCGGCATCGACAAGCTCCGTGATGGTGTAGCGCAGGAGGCGGCAGCCCTCGCTCGGAAGGCGTACCGGAAGCGCAGGTACGAAATTTGCGCCTCGAGGAGCACGAGAAAGAAGGCGAGGAGTTCGCGACTCCTCCACCGGCCATTGATCAACATGATGATCAAATATCGATCGTTTCGAATGCACGAAATTCCCGGCGACTTGAGCTTTCACCTGGATCACCGGGCTGACTCAAACCGTTAGAATGACCGGATTCGAACCTGCGACCCCTTGACCCCAGATACGGGTTCACGAGCCGCTGACCTGCAAAAACAGGTGCTTTGACCGCGGTTCGGCGCACTTGACTGCGAATCAAGTGCGCTGGCGCATGTTGAGCAGCGACTCAAGATCCACTCCTTCGCGTCCGGCCAACAAGTTCCTGTGGCAACCGTGCCCCTTCGACCCACTGCACTCCAGGCCAGTCGATCTCAGCCTTCGTCGAAGTCCGGTGGTGCAGACATCCAGTCCGGCGGTAGTGCAGGTACAGCTCCCAGAACGCGGCCTCGAATTGGTGTGTTTCACCGCTCCGAAGGTTTCCGACCAGGTCAGCAACACCTAACAAAGTACTACTAGTGCTTATCCTGTCAGTCATCAGAGCCAGAGCACGATAGCGGCGATGGTGAGTTCGGCTGGTACTGGGCAACGCGCTTGGCATAGCGAGTGGCGAGTTCGCGGAACTGCTTGAGCCGGTTGAAGCATCGTTCGACCACGCTGCGCTGCTTGTCCACTCGGCGTTGAACGCCGGTTATCACCCGCCACGGGCGCCTTTGCTCATGCGGAGGGCGATCTGGTCGGCGCGTTTCGGGCTGACGAACGTGATCTTCCGGCGGCGTAATGCTTGTCGTGTCGAGGGATGTGAGTATGCCTTATCCGAGATCACGGCACTCGGTCATGATCGCGGACGGCCCGGGTCGTCGCGCCGGACGCGGATGCCGTCGAGCAGAGGCAGTAGTTGCGGGTTGTCGCCGACCTGGCCGGCGGCGAGCAGGATCCGCATCGGCAGGCCACGGCCGTCGACCGCGAAGTGGGTCTTGGTGCTCAGTCCGCCGCGGGAGCGGCCGAGTCCTTCCCCGTCGACGGCGAGAGCCTCGGTTCCGGCAGTACAGCCCCCTTTTTCCGGGCTCCGGCCGAGTGCTGATGGGCCCGCACGACGCTGGAGTCCACGCTGATCACCCACTCGACATCGCCGATGGAGTCGTCCTTGACGATCACCTCGTCTGGGATGCGTGCCCAGGTGCCATCCTCGGTCCACAACCGCAACCGTTCATGCGCGGTCTTGCACGGCCCATACCGTTCGGGCAGGTCACGCCACGGCGCACCGGTCCGCAGCTTCCACAGGATCGCGTTGATCACCTGACGGTGATCCCTTCACCGCCGCCCACCGCCCCACACAGGGGGCAGCAGCGGCGCGATCGCCGCCCACGCCCGATCCGTCAACTCACCGCGACCAACCACCGCAGTGAAATACCAGACGCCCAGATCAACGGCTTACAGGACAGGCTCTATGCGGTCTCGTCACCGATTCGGCGTTTCTCCTCACCGAAGGCCGCGCGCTGCTCAATAATTAGTCGGTGGATGGACAGCCGGGCGCTTCGTCAGACGGTGGCGTACCTCGTCGCAAAGCACCTGGTATGCGGCGAGGCCACACCGCCCGGGTCAGCGACCGCGGCGTCCGGGCAGTCGCCGACCTGGTCGAGGATGAGCTTGAGTGGATCTTTCGCGATCAGCCCGTGCAGGACTACGGAATTGACGCACACGCCGAGATCGAGACCGACGACGAGTTGGTGACGGGGCGGTTGATCGCCCTGCAGATCAAGAGCGGCTCGTCCTGGTTTGACGAGGAGACCGCCGACGGATGGGTCTTCCGGCCGAACGCCGACCACATCGCGTATTGGCTCGGGCACTCCCTCCCGGTCATCGTGGTCCTCGTCGACACCGATCGAAAAGCCTACTGGCAAGTAGTCTCCACCAGCTCGGTGACCGAGACGAAAAAGGCCTACAAGCTCACGGTCCCCCGGAACCAACCGTTTGATCGGTCGGCGCGTGACGCGCTGCTCGAAATCGGCGGGCGGAGTGAGACCCTAATCGGGTCGTTGCCTGGGCATTACCGCGTACTCCCACCGGACTCGGTGTCGAACCTGCGCCGAGCCGCCAAGGTGGATCCACTGGCAGCGGCACGTCTGGCCGACCGGCTCGCGGCCGGACGTGCAGAACCCGCGATGACAGCGGCTTCAGTAACGGCGGCGCAGCCCACTTGGCTCGCCGACAGCGATTCGGCCCAGGACCTGTGGTGCGCGGTCGCCGCCTACGCAGGCGAGCACACAGCCGATCGGGAAGCGGCCGCAGCCTTCCGGCTCGCTGCCGCCGCGGAGGGTCCGAGGTCAGCTCGCGCGAACGCTTTCGGTGGGCTCAGCCTGGTGTTCGTCGACCGGCCGCTGGCGGCCGAACTTCTTGGTCGTGCCCGTGACGGAGGTCAGACCCTGTTGGCCGACGTCGGCTTCATGATCTTGGACGTCCTCGCGGACGTGGCCGGCGAGATCGAGGTTCCGAAGTCGATTCGTGAGGCGTCCGAAGCTCAGCTCGACGGCGAACCCACGGTATTGAACGCTCTCGGAGAGGTCGAGGTTCGTCGAGGGGATCTGACCGCGGCGATCGCTTATCGGCAACGTGCGGTCGACGCATCCAGCGAGCCGCACAGCGGAATCCGGCTCGAGCTGGCTCGCAATATCTGGCAACGCGCGATGAGAGAAGGCAACCACTCGCCGCAGGAGCGTCGGCGGGCTGTCGGTCATGCTCAGGCAGCAGTCGAGGATCGTCGACGGTGGGCAGGGCCGAGCGCGGACGCGCTCACCGTCCTCGTCGAACTCCTGGTGACGAATGCCGAGTTCCGCGAGGCCGTGCGGGCCGCTTTGCCCATCTCTCAAGGCGGAACAGCCCTCGAAATCGAGTCGGTCTCCCCCTCTGTCGCCCGTCTGGGCGCGTTGGCGGCTCTCGCTGACGGCAACGCGGCTGCTCTCTCGTTCTTCCGGCAGCTGCTGCCGGCCGGTCCGCGACTGCGCGAGCTGACCGCGCTCGAGACCGAGGCCGAGCTGTCACCGTCAGAACGCGTAGCGATGTGGGCCGAGTTGGTGCAGAAAGCAGAAGACGATGCGACCGCGGCACGGTTCGTGCCCCGTTTGGTCAGGCTAGGGGTGTGGCCTGAAGCGGCGGACTCGTTGGCGCGGCGAAAGGCCCTTCCGCAGGTCACTCTGGAGATCCTTCGCGCCGAGTACCTCGCCAGGACGACGGATCACGAACTAGGTACAGCGCGGCTGCGTGAATTGATCTTGAGTGATGCACAAGCAGTGCATGTGCTGGTCATCGTGCTCGAGGACCACTCCGGTCCCGATGCCGCCATCCAGGAATGTGAGGAACAACTCCGGTCGCGGCCGGATCCCATCACGATGGTGCTGCTGGCCGATCTGTTGCGCCGTCACAAAAGCTTGGACCGCGCCGAGGAAGTGAGCGCGGCCATCGTCTCCAACGATGCCCTGTCGGACGACATGCGGCTTCAGGCGTGCAAATGGCTGGTGTCGCGGAACGTCGAGCGTGACCAGTACTCCGAGGCGGCAACCTTGGCGAAGACTGGCCTCGCCGTACGCGAAGATCCAGATCTCGCGTGGAACCTGCTGGCCGCTGTGCACAACGCCGGCGATGTGGTGCAGGCACGGGAGATTCTCGCCAGGTACCGGCCCGAGCCCACGACCGAGGCCGAGATCCGGCTGTGGATGCAACTACACATCGGCGTCCCGCTGCCGGAGAACGACGCCCCGCTGATGGCTGACCTGGTGAGGAGGTTGCCACCAGGAGATCTGCGCGGTGCGATCATCGGCCATCTAGTCAGCGAAGTCCTGCACGCGCCCGTAGCTGATCAGCGGACATATCCCCCGTCGATAACCGAGTCGGTGAAAGAGTTCGCCAACGAGATCGGCGACGACTCGCGCGGCGCGCGGAAGATCAAGAGCGATGACGAGGCCTTGCGAGCCGCCCTCCAGCGTGACCAGGTGGATCCGGTCGCCGCACAACGCAATCTCGATCAGCTTCGCTCCGGTCTGAGGAGCAGCGCAGAGATCGCACAGCTGGTGCGAGTGCCGTACGGCGCGGCGTTGTTGCAGTCGCCGGCCGGATTGTTGTTCGCATCGGATCTCTCCACCGGCCTTCGCCGAACGGGCGAAGCGGCGGCACGGGATGCCTTGGCCGCAGGCCGTTGCGTAGTCGACCTCCCCGACGTCGGTGCGGCGGGTGTCGACCTTTGGCTGTCGTACCTGCAGCTGCGCTACCACGCCGCGATGGAGTCTGAGAACATCGCCGCGCTGCGTTACGCCCGAGCCTGGCAGGTTGACGCCGCACGCTACAGCCCGCTCGGGACCGCCGACCCGCGGGTCGCCCGCGGCATGAGCGGGCGCGGGCACATCCTGCAGATGTTCGGCCACTACGACGCGGCGATCCGGTGCTTCGCCGCCGCTGCACGGCACGCGGCGCACTTCCAGGCGCGAGACGACGAAACCGGGGAGGAACACTTGCTGCACCGCGAGAGCCTGCAGACCGCGCGTGCGCAGCTCGCCTACACCGAAGTGCTGCGCAACGGCGACCGGGCGAAGGCGATCAGGGCAATGCGAGGAGTGCACGCCGTTGCGGACACCGACGACCGGGTCGAAATCCAGTTCACCAGGGAACGCCGCTCTCTGGAGCTGGCACTGGGCTTCGCCGTGCGGCGGAACGACCTCGCGATCGCCGTGCCCAGCAGACGGCACGCGCAACTGGTCGAGCAGCAGTTCGAACGGTTCGTCACGATGGCCGCCGACCACCCCTCACCCAACCGGCTGCTCGCCGCCCACGACATCACGTTGCTGTACGCGGTGCTCACCAGGGACGCGGAACTAGCGCACCAGGCGCGCGATGCCTTCGAGCGGGTCAACAACATCATGGGCGGCTACGCGAACCTCACGGACCGGTTCAACAGCAGACTGCGCGCGGCGAAGACCCTCTCGAAGAAGTTCCGCGACCTCCCGGAAACCTCCGGCCCAGCCGATCCCCTGCGCCGCTCGCGCGCCACCCCCACCAGGGCGACCGGGCTGCTCGTGGCACCTGATCACACCGCTTCCGGCTAGCGCGAGTCCTGCGAATATCTCATGATCGTGTTCAGATGATGTTGTGTGGTCGGACGTGCTGAACTGACAGGTAAGGCCTGGGCGAGGATCACGCTGTTGCTGCCGCGCAGACGGGGAGACAGGATGACCTGTGGCGTAGCCACCGGCAGGTGACCAACGCGATCCAGCGGAAGGAAGACCCTGGCGTGAGCTCCTCGAGCGGCACGAGCGATGGAAGACGCATACGAACGGCTGCGCAAGTACAACGCGGACGGGACGCGGGAGTCGCGGTGGTTTGACTCGGGCGGGATCGGACATCAAGGTCTACTGCTGCGGCCCCGCTCCCCTTCTTCGAGAGTTCGAACGGCTGACCGTCGACTATCCGGCCGCCCGGTGCGGACCGAACGTTTGTGGCCACTACGGAAGTGCTGCAGGATCTCAGGATGCCGGCAGTCTTATCCGGCCGTGGCGCTCGCTGATCTTTCCCGGCTCTGCTCACCTTGTAGATTCGGTCAGGTTCGCCGTGGTCTTGTCCGCCAGAGGCTTCCATCGAAACGTGTCTCGCAGTCCCGGCGAAGGCAACTCGCCACTGGTCACGCCCAGATCGGCACGAGCACACGCGTAGAAGACATCTCGCGCCTGGTTGAAGTCCGTATGCATCTTGAGGAAGTCTTCCTCGGTCGCAGCTTCTCCTCGAGCGAGCGCTTCGAGTCTCCACAGGCATTCGTGCCATCGACGCGCAGCTGCAGTGACTGCCGGGCTTCCGAGCAACAGGACCAGTTCCCACCTGACTGTGCGATCTCGCTCCGCGTCGCTCAGTTCCTTGAGACCAGTCTCCAGATCGACCGCGACGCCACCTGCCGGGAAGCCCCGAGTTCCGGCGAGCCGGTAGCAGACGTGAACAGCGGTCTTGATCGCGTTCGCGTAGTCGGTGTAAGCAAGAAGCCTCTTGTCGTCCCACCGCGTGCTATGCGTCCGCCTCCACCTCGATCTCTCAGTCAACGTCGTGGCCGCGAAGGACGCGGACGCACCGAGAAGTACACCAGCGAGAGTTAGTAGTTGCTGAACCACAGGACTCATCTGCACTCCAGGAGGTGTAGGCAGACCGGCGGCGTACTGCTCTCCAAACGTCTAGCGGAGCCAGCCTGTTGATGGCCATGATGAACTCATGAGGCCGACGACGAACAGTGGTCTCAACCCTGAGTTGAGGGCCAGCACGTCCGAAAAATGGGTAGCGGCGCGGGAACCTTCAGTTGAGGCAGCGACAGTAACTACGGCGCGCCCCCTCAGAGGCGGCCGAGAT
This sequence comes from Lentzea pudingi, assembly GCF_014646255.1. Lineage (GTDB taxonomy): Bacteria > Actinomycetota > Actinomycetes > Mycobacteriales > Pseudonocardiaceae > Lentzea > Lentzea pudingi. Next base: position 478,827 of record NZ_BMNC01000004.1, on the reverse strand, counting down.
CTGCTCGGGATCGGCTCGTGGTCGGCGCTGGCAATCCCGCGTGCCAGCCAAACCCATTCGCCGGCAAGTGCACCTGCAACGACCACCGCGGTCACTTCGCATTCCAGGGCCTACCGTCCAGCCGCGTTCCTGACCTCTCGGTCATTACGGCTAGGCGGTGTGGCCCAGCGCGGCCGACAGGTCGCGGGCGGCGCCGGACACGATCCGGCCCAGCTTGTCCAGCTGCCCCCCAATCCGCTCCTTGGGCGCCGACACGTTCAGCGCCGCCACGACGCGCGACGTGAAGTCGTGCACCGGCGCCGAGGCCGCGACGACTCCGCGCTCCAGTTCCTCGTCCGAGGTCGCGTAGCCGCGTTCCCGCACCCGCCGCAGCTCCGCGACCAGCGACTCCAGGTCGGTGATCGAGTTCGGCCGCGGTGACGGCTGGGCCAGCACCGCGAACATCGAGTCCGCCCGCTCCCCTGCCTCCAGCACGCCCTCGTCGTGGCCGTGCTCGGCGTACCAGACGGCGAGCGAGCCCGCGTCCCAGTCGCTGAGCAGCGCCCGGCCCGACGGGGTGCGCCACGCGGCGGTCGTCACGCCCTCCCACCTGGTGGTGTGGAAGCGGTTCGGGCTCAGTTCGCTCATCAATGTCAGCACGTTCCCGCCGCGCAGCACGCACAGGTGCGCCGTCTCGCGCGTCACCTGCGCCAGGTGCTTGAGGCGTCCGCGGGCGCTCCACCCGAGAGCACCCTCGGAGGTCCTGGCGGCCAGCGCGTAGAGCCGTGAGCCCAGCCGGTAGGCCTGCGTGTCAGGGTCCCGGTCGACGAGCCCGCTCTCGGCCAGGGTCGCCAAGGTCCGCGACGCGACCGTTTTGTCCCTGCCGACGAGGGCGGCGATCCGCACGACGCCGAGGCCGCCGGCCTGCACGGCTTCGGGTCGGCCGAGCACCTCCAGCACTTCGATGTCGCGAGCCAGGCCTGCCGAGTTGCGTCGTGATCCCTGCATGAGGCCATACGCTACGAGGGCGGTTGCCATATTGCCAACACGTGTTGTGCATAAGACCACGCCAAATCTACCGTTCCCGGCCATCGGCACCGACGCCGAAAGGAGGCCCCGTGTCCGGTTCTCTCGACGTGTTCCTGGCCCGCCGCTGGGAAGACCTCGTCATGCTGACGCTGCAACACCTCGCCGTGGTGGCCCTGAGCCTCGCCATCGCCACCGTCCTCGGCGTCCTGATCGGCCTGCTGGTGTGGGACCGCAACGTCCCCCGCACGGCAGCGCTCACCGCCGCCGGCATCGCCATCACCATCCCGTCGCTGGCGTTGCTCGCACTGCTGAGCCCCGTGCTCGGGCTCGGCTGGGCACCCACGGTGGTGTCGCTGGTCTTCTACTCGCTGCTGCCGATCGTGCGGAACACCGTGGTCGGTCTGCGGGAGGTGCCCGCCCACCTCGTGGAGTCGGCGCGCGGCATGGGCATGACGCCCGTGAAGACCTTGCTGAGCATCCAGCTGCCGCTGGCCTGGCCGGTCATCGTCACCGGCATCCGGGTCGCGGCGCAGCTCACGGTCGGCATCGCGGCGATCGCAGCCTACGTCGCCGGTCCCGGTCTCGGCCTCTACATCTTCAAGGGCCTGTCCTCGCTCGGTTCGGCCAACGCGCTCAACTTCGCGCTCACCGGCACGATCTGCGTCGTGCTGCTGGCCCTGTTGATCGACGGCGCCTTCGTCCTGATCGCCCGCTACAGCACCTCGAGGGGTCTCCGTGTCTGAGCCTGGAGTCGGCATCGAACTGAGCCACGTCACCAAGCTGTACGCGGGCCAGCAGCAGGCCGCGGTCGAGGACTTCTCGCTGAGCGTCGACCCCGGCGAGCTCGTGATGTTCGTCGGACCGTCGGGCTGCGGCAAGACCACGACGATGAAGATGATCAACCGCATCATCGAGCCGTCGAGCGGGTCGATCACGATCGACGGCCAGGACGTGCTGTCACTGGACCCCAACGAGCTCCGCCGCCACATCGGGTACGTGATCCAGCAGATCGGCCTGTTTCCGCACATGACGATCGCGGAGAACATCGCCACCGTCCCGAAGCTCCTGGGCTGGTCTCGCGAGCGCACGAACAACCGCGTCGACGAGCTGCTGCGGACCGTCCAGCTCGACCCCGCGGTGTTCGCCCACCGCTACCCCAAGCAGCTCTCCGGCGGTCAGCAGCAACGCGTCGGTGTCGCCCGCGCCCTGGCCGCCGACCCGCCGGTGATGCTGATGGACGAACCGTTCGGCGCCACCGACCCGATCACCCGGCAGAAGCTGCAGGCCGAGTTCCTCAAGCTGCAGGCGGACATCGGCAAGACGATCATCTTCGTCACGCACGACTTCGACGAGGCCGTCCGGCTCGGCGACCGGATCGCGGTGCTGGGCGAACGCAGCCGGATCGAGCAGTTCGACACACCCGCGAACATCCTCGCCAACCCCGCCAACGACTACGTGTCCAGCTTCATCGGCCACGGCGCCGGCCTCATGCGCCTCGCACTGATCCCGATCTCCGACGTCGAGCTCGACGCGCCGGACGCGACAGCGCCCGCCGTCGACGCGGATTCCTCGCTGCGCGACGCGCTGGACCTGCTGATGGTCACGGGGGCAGAGCGGGTCAACGTGTCCGGCGGCGAGGGGTCGTTGACGCACGCGAGGATCTCGGCCGCGCTGAACAAGGCCCGGCATCCGGTGGAGGCGTCATGACCGCCCTCACCGAACAACGTGCTCGCCTGGGGCTCAAGCGGTTCGGTACGCCGTTCGCCGTCGTGGTCGTGCTGGCCGTCCTGTTCCTCTGGCTCGGCAGCCTCACCCTCGACTCCATCGAGGAACGCACGCTCAACACCAGCTACCTCGTCGAACGCACCCAGGAACACCTCATCCTGACGGTGGCCTCGTCCGCGCTCGTGGCACTGCTCGCCATCCCGGCGGGAATCGCCGCCTACCGCGTCCGTTCCAAGGCGGTCCGCGCGTTCGTGATCGGCCTGGGCAACATCGGCCAGGCCACGCCCGCGGTCGGCGTCGTGATCCTGCTGGCGATCGTGTGGCAGACGGGCTTCTTCACCGCCCTGATCTCGTTGGTCGCCTACTGCTTCCTCCCGGTGCTGCGCAACACCCTGACCGGCCTCGAACAGGTCGACCAGGCCACCCGCGAGGCGGCCAGGGGCATGGGCATGACCCCGCGCCAGGTCCTGTGGCGCATCGAGCTCCCGCTGGCCTCACCGGTGATCCTGGCCGGGCTGCGGACCGCGCTCGTGTTCTCCGTCGGTGTCGCGACCATCGCGACGTTCATCAACGCAGGCGGCCTCGGCGACATGATCGTCAACGGCCTGAAGCTCCAGCGCTACCCCGTGATCGTCGTCGGCGCCGTGCTCGTCGCCGCGATCGCCGTCCTCATCGACTGGGCCGCCGGTCTCGTCGAGGACCTTGTCCGCCCCCGCGGTCTCTAAGTCCCTTCCGCCGTAAGGAACCCTCCATGTACAAGCGCGCCTTCATCGGCGTGCTGGCCCTCGGGCTGGCCGCCTGTTCCAGTTCCCCGTCCGCCGGCATCGCCGCGAAGACCAGCGATCTCGCGGGACTGTCCGGCCAGATCGGCTCCAAGGACTTCGCCGAGCAGTACATCCTCGCCCACCTGACGACCAAGCTCCTCAACGCCCACGGCGCGACACTCGAGGCCAACACCAAGCTGGTCGGCTCGGCGAACGTGCGGCAGGCGTTGGAGAACAAGCAGTTCGTGGGCTATTGGGAGTACACCGGCACGTCCTGGATCACCTACAACAAGCAGACCGCGCCGATGAAGACCGAGCAGGAGCAGTTCGACGCGGTGAAAAAAGCCGACGAGGCCAAGAGCATCGCGTGGGTCTCGCCCGCGAAGTTCAACAACACCTACACCTTCGCGATCCGCAACGAGAAGGCGAAGGAGCTCGGCGTCTCCAAGATGAGCGACATCGCCAAGCTGCCCGCGAACGAGCGGACGTTCTGCATCGAGAGCGAGTTCTCCACGCGCGACGACGGCTGGCCCGGCGTCTCGAAGACCTACAGCTTCGACGCCCCCAAGGACAACGTGAAGCTGCTCGACACCGGCGTCATCTACACCGCCACCAAGGACGGCAAGGACTGCAACTTCGGTGAGGTGTTCGCGACCGATGGCCGCATCGCCGCTCTGGGTCTGACCGTGCTGCAGGACGACAAGGCGTTCTTCCCGATCTACCAGGGCGGGTTCACGCTGCAGGCCGACGTGCTCAAGAGCCACCCGAAGATCGCGGACGTGCTCAAGCCCATGGCAGACAAGCTGACCACGGAAGAGATGCAGAAGCTCAACGCCAAGGTCGACGTCGACGGTGACGAGCCGGACGAGGTCGCGCAGGAGTGGCTGACCGCGCAGGGGCTGATCTGACCGTGCAGATCGGAGAGAGCTTCGTCGGCGACGGCGTCAACGCCGCCCACATCAACACCGTGCTCGGCCACCGCGACGGACCGGCCGGCACCGCGTGGGCAACGGCCCTCGCCACGCCTTCCGCCGGTCATGTCCCGTTCGTCGCCGTGCTGCGGCCTTCGCTGCCGGTCAAGCCGATGACGTTGTTCGTCACCAAGGCCGCACCCGCTTCCGACGACCACGGACTGCTGATCTGGGGTCCCGCCCAGGCCGGTGTCGCCGCCGGGGTCGCCGACGCGGTGGCCGAGGGCAGCATCCCGGAGCCGGACACCTCGACGCACGTCCTGATCGCGGCCGTCTGGGTCAACCCCGGTGCCGACGACGCGGACACCGTGTACCGCAACAACCGCGAGGCCACGCGCACCGCGTTGGCCAACGGCGCACAGGACCTTCCGCTTCTTGAGGACGTGCTGGCGGCGTCTCCGAGCAACCCCTTCTACACGCCACCCGAGGAGAGAGCGTGACGACCCCCGCAGTTGATGTGACCGTCGGTTTCATCGGACTCGGCAGCATGGGCTCCGGCATGACCCGCAACCTGCGCAAGGCCGGGTTCTCGCTGGTGGTCAACGACATCCGCCGCGAGTCGGCGGACGAACTGGTCGCCGGCGGCGCCCGCTGGGCGGACACGCCCGCCGAGGTCGCTGCAAGCAGCGACCTCGTGATCACCATGCTGCCCACGCCCAAGCACGTCCACGAGGTCATGAACGGCCAGGCCGGCGTGCTCGCCGGGATGGCCCCCACCGGCACGTGGATCGACATGTCCACCTCGGTGCCCGAGGTGGCCGACGAGATCCGCAAGAAGAACCCCGGCCTGCACGTGCTGGACGCGCCGGTCAGCGGCATGTCCGTGGGCGCGGCGAACGGCACGTTGCAGATCTTCATCGGCGGTGACACCGATGACGTGAACCGCCTGCGGCCGGTGTTCGACGCCATGGGCGACCGGGAACGCATCCTGCACGTCGGCGGGCACGGTGCGGGCTACACCGTGAAGCTGATGCTGAACCAACTGTGGTTCTCGCACCTGGTCGCCACGGCCGAGGTGCTCGCGATCGGCGTCAAGGCGGGTGTAGACCTGGGTGTGCTGCGCAACGCGCTGGTCAACAGCCCGGCCCAGAGCAACTTCGTCGAACGCGACGTGCTGTCCGTCCTGGACCACGGCGACTACGACGAGGGTTTCGCGATCGCGCTGGCCTGCAAGGACCTCGGTCTGTCGACCGATCTCGCGGCGTCCGTCGGGGTGCCCGCCGAGCTGTCCGCGCTGGTCGAGCAGATCTTCCGCCGGGCCCGCGCGAGCTACGGAGACCGGGCCGGCGAGATGACCCCGGTGAAGCTCTACGAGGACCTCATCGGGGTCGACCTGAGGCTGTGAGGGGACACGCCATGCACACCAAGCTGTACATCGACGGCGACTGGCTCGATTCGGGTGACGGCCGCACGTTCGAGGTGCTGGATCCGTCCACAGAGGAGGTTCTGGCGCACGTCGCCGAAGCCACTCCTCAGGACGGCCTGAAAGCGCTCGACGCCGCCGTCGCCGCCCAGGCCGCGTGGGGGAAGACCGCGCCACGAGCGCGTGCCGAGATCCTCCGCAAGGCATTCGAACTGGTGACCGCGCGGACCGAGGAGTTCGCCGCGCTCATCACCTCGGAGATGGGCAAACCGCTCGCCGAGTCACGGGCCGAGGTCGCCTACGGCGCGGAGTTCCTGCGGTGGTTCTCCGAGGAGGCTCCGCGGATCTCCGGCCGGTTCACCACCGCACCGGACGGCCGCAACCGTCTGGTCACGGTGAAGCGGCCGGTCGGACCGTGCCTGTTCGTGACGCCGTGGAACTTCCCGCTGGCGATGGCCACGCGCAAGATCGCCCCGGCGATCGCGGCGGGCTGCACGATGGTGCTCAAGCCCGCCGAGCTCACCCCGTTGACCGCGTTGCTGTTCGCCGAGGTGCTCACCGATGCCGGGCTGCCCGCGGGTGTGCTCAACGTGATCACCACGACGGATCCGGGCGCGGTCACCGGCCCGCTGCTGACCGACCCGCGGCTGCGCAAGCTGTCGTTCACCGGGTCGACGGCGGTGGGCAGGAAGCTCATCGCGCAGTCCGCCGACCAGGTGCTGCGGGTCTCGATGGAACTGGGCGGCAACGCGCCGTTCCTCGTCTTCGAGGACGCCGACCTCGACGCGGCCGCCGACGGTGCCGTGCTCGCCAAGCTGCGCAACGGCGGCGAGGCGTGCGTGGCGGCGAACCGGTTCCTCGTGCACGGCTCGGTCGCCGAGGAGTTCACGGCGAAGCTGGCCGCGCGCATGAAGGACTACCCGCTCGGCCCGTTGATCGACGCCAGGACTCGCGCGAAGGTCACCGAGCTCGTCGAGGACGCCCTGGACCGCGGTGCCGAACTGGCTTTGGGCGGGGCCGCGTTGGAGGGCAGGGGTTTCTTCTTCGAGGCGACCGTGCTGTCCGGCGTGCCGGCCGACGCCCGGCTGCTGCACGAGGAGATCTTCGGACCGGTCGCGCCGGTGGTCACGTTCGAGACCGAGGAAGAGGCGGTCCGGATCGCCAACTCCACGGAGTACGGCCTGGTGTGCTTCGCCTACACCCGTGACCTGAACCGGGGTCTGCGGCTCGCGGAGTCCCTGGAGACCGGGATGCTCGGCCTCAACACGGGAATCGTGTCGAACCCCGCCGCGCCGTTCGGCGGCGTCAAGCACTCGGGCATCGGCCGCGAGGGCGGGGCCGAGGGCATCGAGGAGTACCTCGAAACCACTTATGTCGCTCTGTCTGATCCGTTCGGGAGCATCTGATGGACTTCGGGTTGGACCTGTTCTCTCTCAAGGGGAAGAACGCGATCGTCACCGGCGGCAACACGGGCCTGGGCCAGGCGTTCGCGCTCGGCCTGGCCGCCGCCGGGGCGGACGTGTTCGTGCCGAGCCTCGTCTCGGACGAGGGTGAGACGCAGAAGCTCGTCGAGGCGCAGGGACAGCGGTTCGCCGGGATGACCGCGGACATCACGGCGCCCGGCGCCTGTGCGTCCGTTGTGGACGCTTGTTCCGACCAGCTCGGCTCGGTCGACATCATCGTCAACTCGGCCGGCATCAGCCTGCTCGACGACGTGGAGAACTTCGACCGCGCCAAGTGGGACCCGATGATCGCGGTCAACCTGACCGCGGCCTTCGAACTGGCCCACGAGGCGACCAGGTACATGATCCCGCAGCGGTCCGGGAAGATCATCAACATCGCGTCGCTGTTCTCGTTCCTCGGCGGCCGCCAGTCCCCCGCCTACGCCGCCACCAAGCACGGCATCGCCGGGTTCACCAAGGCCTACTGCGACGAGCTGGCGCAGCACAACATCCAGGTCAACGCGCTGGCGCCGGGCTACTTCTCCACGAAGATCACTGAGGCCACCCGGTCGGACCCCGCGACCAACCAGCGCGTGATCGACCACATCCCGGCCGGTCGCTGGGGTGATCCGAGCGATCTGATGGGCGCACTGGTGTTCCTCGCCTGCCGCGCCTCCGACTACGTCAACGGCCACACGCTCGTGGTCGACGGCGGATACCTCGTTCGCTGACTCTTCTCGAAGGCAGAGCCATGTTTCCTGCACCGCCGCCCCCCGTTCCCTCCGCCTCCGGCCTGAGCCGCTCCGAGATCGTCGCCGGGCTCACCGCACTCCTCGGTTCCGCCAAGGTCTCCACCGACGAGCACGAACTGCGGGATGCCAGCGTCGACAGGTTCCGCAAGTACACCTCGGTGCACGGCATCTTCACCGGCCCGATCCCGGCCGCGATCGTGAAGCCGGGAAGCACCGAGGAAGTCAGCAAGGTGCTGGCGTTCGCGAACGAGCACCGGATCAACATCGTCCCGCGCACCGGCCGCACCGCCACCGAGGGCGGCCTGGAGACGCTGGTGGAGGACACCGTCGTGCTCGACGGTTCCACAATGGACGCGATCGTCCGCATCGACCCGGTCAACATGATGGTCACCGCGCAGTGCGGCGTTCCGTTGCAGCAGTTGGAGGACGCGCTGCGCGAGCGTGGCCTCACGACCGGGCACTCGCCGCAGTCCAAGCCCCTCGCGCAGATGGGCGGGCTGGTCGCGACCCGCTCGATCGGCCAGTTCTCCACGCTGTACGGCGGCATCGAGGACATGGTCGTCGGCCTGGAGGCGGTGTTCCCGGACGGCACGGTCAGCCGGATCAAGAACGTCCCGCGCCGCGCGGCCGGCCCCGACATCCGGCACGTCGTGATCGGCAACGAGGGCGCGCTGTGCGTGATCACCGAGGTCACCGTGAAGCTCTTCAAGTACCAGCCCGAGAACAACCACTACTTCGGATTCCTCACCGAGGACTTCGGTGACGCCGTCGAGCGGCTGCGCACGTTGATCACCGACGGGTACCGGCCGAGCGTGTGCCGCGTCTACTCCCCCGAGGACGCGAACCAGCACTTCAGCCACTTCTCGGACGGCAAGAACGTGGTCGTGCTCGTCGCGGAGGGCCCGGAGGGCATCGCGCGCGCGACGTCCGAGGCGATCGAGAGGACGTTCGCGGGCACGGAAGCCGTGGACCCGAAGCTGGTCGTCGAGTGGTTCGACAACCTCAACTGGGGCCAGGACAAGATCGACGCCGAGAAGCGGGCGATGCTGGAGACGCGGCACCTCGGCTACACGACCGAGGTCTCCGTCGACTGGTCGAACGTCACCCCGCTCTACGACGCGATCATGACCCGCGTGCGCGACGAGTTCCCGCGCTTCGCCGACCTCACGATGCTCGGCGCGCACTCGTCGCACAGCTACCAGACCGGCACGAACCTGTACTTCGTCTACGACTACGACATCACCTGCGAGCCGGAGCAGGAGATCATCGAATACCACATCCCGCTCAACGCGATCATCGTCGAGGAGTCGTTGCGGCTGGGCGGTTCCATGGTGCACCACCACGGCATCGGCAAGTACCGCACGCCGTGGACGCGTCACGAGCACGGCAGCGCCTACCCGATGCTCGAGGTGCTCAAGCGGGGCTTCGACCCGAACGGGATCATGAACGCCGGCACGATCTTCCCGGTGTCATGAGCTACCTGATCGCGATCGACAACGGTTCGCAGAGCACGAAGGTGTCGATCGTCGACGAGGTCGGCCGGGTGCACGCGTCGGCCCAGCGCCCGCTGCGGCCGTACGCGCACCCGTCGCCCGGCCAGGTCGTGCACCCGGACGACGACGTGTGGGACTCGATCACCGAGGCCTGCACCGAGGCGATGCAACGGTTCACCGGCGCGCCGGGCGAGATCGCGGGCGTCGGGCTGTGCACGATTCGGTTCTGCCGGGCGTTGATGGACACCGACGGCCGGCTCACCGAACCGATGCTGAGCTGGATGGACGACCGGCTCGCGCAGCCCCAGGGGCCCAGCGAAACGAGACGTCTCGTCTCTCCATCGTCGGGCTACGTGACGCTCCGGCTCACCGGTCAGCGGCGTGACACCGCCGGCAACTACGAGGGCATGTGGCCGATCGACCACGAGACGTGGCGCTGGCCGGACTCATCACCGTCCTATGTGGACACGGGCATGCCCCGCGACGAATTGTTCGACCTCGTCGATCCGGGTGCGCTGCTGGGAACCGTGACCAGCGAGGCCGCCGCGGCCACGGGTCTGCCCGCCGGACTGCCCGTGTTCGCGACCTCCAACGACAAGGCGGTCGAGGCGCTGGGCAGCGGGCTCGCCGACGAGTTGCTGGTGTCGCTCGGCACCTACATCGCCGCCATGACCACCGGCGACCGGCACACGGTCGACCCCGCGGGACGGTTCTGGTCGAACTTCGGGTCTGTGCCAGGAAAGTACCTCTACGAGAGCAACGGGATCCGGCGCGGCATGTGGACGGTCAGCTGGTACCGCCAGCTCGTCGACTCCGACCTCGGCGAACTCGAAGCCGGTGCGACGGCCGTCGAACCGGGCTGCGGCGGACTCATGACGGTGCTCGACTGGCTGGCGCCGGGCGACCACCCGTACCGGCGCGGCGCGTTACTCGGCTTCGACGGCACCCAGGGGCGCTACCACGTGTACCGGTCGATCCTCGAAGGAATCGCGCTGACCATGCGCCGGCACAGCGAGTCGATGGCCGACGCCCTCGACCGCGAGTTCCCGGAGCTGATCGTCTCCGGCGGCGGGTCGCGGTCCGACCTGATGATGCAGATCTTCGCCGACGTGTTCGGACGTCCGGTGCGGCGCACGAGGATGAGCGACGCCGCGGGTCTCGGTGCCGCCATCTGCGCGGCGGTGGGCAGCGGCGTGCACCCAGGCTGGGACAGCGCGGTCAAGGCGATGGTCACCACTGCCGACGTCTTCACGCCCTCTGCCGCGGCCGAGGTGTACGCGCGGATCGCGGACGACCACGCCCGCATCACGGACTTCACCGACCCGCTGTTCGCCTCGATGCCACTTCGCCCCTAAGAACTCCTAACACAATGATCTTGGAATACCGTTGATCATCTAGCTGTTGACCTTGGCGAGGAAGGGTGAGCAGCTTCCGTGAATCGTGTCCGACGAGTTGTGGGTGCGGATCGAGCCGTTGCTCCCGGTGGTTCCGCGTCGTGCGGACCATCCGGCGCGTAAACGGCTGGATGACCGGAAGGTGTTGTGCGGCATCCTGTTTGTGCTCTGCACCGGGATCCCGTGGGAGTTCCTGCCTCTGGTGCTCGGGTCGGTTCCGGCATGACCGCGTGGCGGCGGTTGCGGGACTGGCACCAGACCGGCGTCTGGCAGTTCCCTCACACCTGCGGTTCGACCGCGCGCAGCGCCTGCGATCCGGCGACTGCCTCGGCCAGGGCTACGAGAGCGGCTCCTTGTGATGCCGCCTCGGTTGCGAAGGAGTCGACCAGGTTCTTGTCTGGACCGAATCCCTCACCCGGCACGTAAAGCCCAGGACTGAGGACGTGCGCGGCGAAGAAGCCCGCCAACACGCTGCGCAGACCGTCGAGCGCGAGGTAGTGCGACCACTGCGCACCCGTGAGCACCATCCCGACCGCACGCGCGGTGAGCGGCTGCTCGGTCTCTCCCCAACGTCCGCGGGGTGTGCGGTCGATCAGGGCTTTCAGCGGAGTCGCGTAGGAGCCCCGGTGGACCGGGCTGCCGATGACGAAAGCGTCGGCCTCGCCGAGTTTTGCCACCGCCTCGGTCACATCGGCCTCGGCCAGCGAGATGAGGCTCGTCCGGGCACCGACGGCTTCGGCTCCCGTGAGAACGGCGTCCAGCACCAGCCTCGTACGCCCAGATCCGGTCGGGGACCCGTCGACCGCGAGCACCGAGGTGGTCACCGGACCGGCTCCGGTGACGACGCCGGCAGATCCTCGTCGACCCGCAAGCCTGCCTGGACCAGTAGCGGGAGGATCTTCTCCTGGAACTGCACCAGACCCTCTTCGTAGTTGAGCCAGGACAGCGTCACTCCGTCGATTCCCGCTTCGGCACGCACGAGCAGCGCGTCGACGATCTGCTCCGGTGTGCCGATCAGAGGAGCGGCCCCGTGCCCGGCCACAGCGAGCCGCAGGAAGGCGCGCACTCCCTCCTCCACCGGGACATCCCGCTGCGCACCGGTCGTGTCGAGCGTGTTTCCGAACAAGGACGACACCATGTTGCGGGCGGCCTCGAAGTCGCCCATCTCGTCCACGTAGTGACCTAGGAGCTCCTGCGCCTCCTTCTCGGTGTCGGCACACACGATCGGAGTTTGCACGAACACCATCAGGTCGCGTCCGAAGTCGCGGGCCTCCTGTTTGGTCTGCGCGATCGCGGGTGCGATCTTCGAGACGTCCTGCACGGCCATGAAGCTGATGTCGGCGTGCTGGGCGGCGAACCGGCGGCCGCGGGGGCTGAGACCGGCGGCCATGTACACCGGCCGGGGTGACTGGAGCGGCTTGGGTTCGGAGTACCCCCGCTTCAGCTCGAAGTACGGGCCGGTGTGGTCGAAGAACCCGTCGTGGTCGAGCAGCTGGTTCAGGACAGCCAGGTAGTCATCACCGAAGTCGTAGCGCTCGTCGTGGTCGCGCTGCGTCAGGCCGAACATCGACAGCTCGTCAACGTTCCAGCCGGCGACGATGTTCAACCCGAAACGGCCGCCGGAGACGTGGTCGATGGTGGCGATCGTCTTGGCCACCCGCACCGGGTGCGCCGTGGGCAGGTGGAAGGTGGCGAACACCTGGCAACGCGTGGTGACAGCGGCGATGGCCGCAGCCCAGGCGAACGTGTCGTAGCTGCGTCCCTGGAAGTTCGTGCGACCGCCGTAGCCGAGCCACCGCGCGCCGGGCAGCACCGCTTCGATACCGGCAGCCTCCGACAGTTGGGCGATGCGGACCTGCTGGTCCCAGTCGGTGTCCGGAGGTCCCTCCGCGCTGGTGATGGTCGTACCGCCCTGGGCGTTGAAGCCAAAGGTGGCCAGCTTGAGCCGATGCGGACCGCTCAGCAACGGCGATTCGGCGACAGGGGTCCGCGTCGTCACGAGCTCTTCCTGGGAATCATGGCGCCGCTGTTCCACTTGATGTGCAGCTGCACGGACGAGAAGCGCCATCCCTGCTCGGTGCGCCGCAGTGTCGCCTCGTACCAGCCACCTGCCTGAGCGTGCTTGTCCGGTTGCGCCGCATCGAAGATGTGGGTGGCGATGACGTTCCACCGCGCCTGTGCGTCATCCCCGTTCACATCGCAGCGGTGGGTACCGACCAGGTGGTGCGAGGTCATCGGTGGCGGCGCCGTGGGCATCGCGGCGATCTCCCCACGGCTGCGGAAAGAGCCGAACGGCAACGAAAGTGTGGCGTCCTCGGTGAAGGTGTCCGTGTAGGTTTCCTGATCCCGTGTGTCGATGCTGATCGCGAAGGCGTCGATCAGCGCACGGATGGCGGCGTGGTCGGCCAACCACCGAAGCAGCTCTGCGGGATCTGCGGGGACTGCCGGAACTCCCACAGTGACTCCTCGGTTCCACTCGGTCTAGTCAGGACTTGTACCGGCAGAAGAGTAGGGCGGGAGGAAGACTGCGAAGAGCCGGTCGATGATCCCTTTTTCGTATACCCGCTATGACCTCCTGCGCGATGACAGGCTTGATCAGCAGTCGTTCACGGCATCGGTCCGGCCGAAGCGCACCATCTGGAAAAGCGATGGTGCGAAAGGTATCGGCGCCCGTCCCCCACTCGTACGGTCGCGTTCGGACAGACATCTTCAGCGAGGGAGCGGGCATGGCGGCCGATGGGACGTGGACGGCGACGGTCACTACTGGAATGGGTGTGCAGGAGACAGAGCTGGACCTCGAGGTGGACGGCTCGTCGCTGACCGGCACGTCCACGGCGCACGGAGAGTCCGTACCGATCGCCGACGGCTCCGCGGACGGTGACCACCTCACGTGGACGACCTCGATCACCGTGCCGATTCCGCTGAAGCTGCAGTTCGACGTGACGGTCGCGGGCGACGAGATGACGGGGCAGGTGACCGCTGGTCACTTCCCGCCTTCCCCACTGGTGGGCCGACGGGTCTGAGTCGTGCGGGCCGCCCCAGACAAGGGCGGCCCGGTTCACGCGGCGGGTGGGTGCTCGTCCCTAAGGACGTGGTAGGCACTGCGGAAGTACAACAACGGACGCCCCGCGGCCGGGTTCTCGATCACCTGGTGTACGGCGCCGACGACGATGTCGTGGTCCCCGCCCTCGTGCACCGCATGCAGCTCGCAGTCGACGTGGGCGATAGCGCCGTCCAACAACGGGGAACCGAGCGGTCCGGTCCTCCAGGAGTGGCCAGCGAACTTGTCGGTCCCGCTCGCGGAGAACGACCGGCTCACGTGCTGCTGGTGCTCCCCCAGGATGTTGACCGCGAAGCGTTGCGCCGCCCTGATCCGCGCCCAGCTGCTCGAAGTCCTGGCCACGGCGAAGGACACCAGCGGCGGAGAGATCGATAGCGAGGTGAACGACTGGCAGGTCAGGCCGACCGGGTCGCCGTCGTGCACGGCCGTGACGACGACGATGCCGCTGCAGAAGTGGGACAGGACCCTGCGGAAGTCGGAGCTGTCGAGCGTCATCACGCGCGCTCCCCCGTCAGAGGTGAGGGCGGGAAGGCGCCCGCTTGCGCCGTACCGCTGATGGTGTCACCTGCCACGGTGACGGCGTAGGTGATAGTGATTGGGAACGGTTGGGTGACCGCGGCGGTGAAGGTCGCGTCCTGGCCGTTGACTTGGCCGTCGGCCAGATCGACGGCCGCACCGCCCTGCGTGACCGTGCCGCGCAGACTGCCCTCGTCGACCAGCAGTTCCAGCTCGACCGGCTGCCTGCCCATCGGCGTGTCCAGCACCACGCGCCACTTGCCTTCGATCTCTCCCGTGCCCGCGAGACCGGTAACAGCAGGCAGGACGGGGGATTCGTGCTTGCGGACCTCGTGCTCGGGCAGCGGCGGGAACACAGGTGCGTCGAGTGCGGGCATCACGTGGTCGACGAACCTCCGGAACGAGTCGCGGATCTCGTCCGGGTTGTAACCGCCGACGGTGAAGCGGGTCAGCAGCTGCGGCACTCCGGCGGCCCGGTAAGCCAGCATCTGCGCCGTCACCTCGTCGGGATCCCCCGCCAGGATCCACGACTGCACATGCTTGGCGTTGCGGTCGTCCGGGTTCTCGGCCAGGTCGACCTTGGCCAGTTCTCGCAGGGAACGCCCGTCGTTGGAGCGGTCCATCATCGGGTTGGCACCGGCCATGAGTTCCGCGCGCTCCCAGGCCAGTTCGGAAGTCCGGCCGACGATGACGTGCCGGGTGACGAGGGAGCGCGACGACATCACGTCCACATCGGACTCGCTGTGCCCGGCGGCGATGGCCGCGTCCCTGTGCGTGCGGAACTTCGCCGCAGCATCAGGCAGCGTGCACGGCCCCAGGAACACCGGCGTTCCCTGTTCGGCGATGCGCACGATGGTGGCGTCGGTGTTGGTGCCGATCGCCAGCAGCGGTCCGCCCGCGCGGTGGGACACCGGCATGAGCCTGCCGTTGAGCGTGCCGCGGTGCCACGGGGTGTCGACCTCGATGGGCGGGTCACCGGGTTCGTGGGCGAACGCGGCACGCAAAGTGTCCAGTTTGGAAGCGAAGATCGCATCGCGGTCCTCGGCGTACAGACCGAAATTGGCAAAGTCGGGCGAGAAGCCGACCCTTCCTGCGGACATCCCCAAGATGAACCGGCCTGCCAGCAACAGGTCGACCACGCTGGCGTCCTCGGCCAGCCGCAACGGGTCGTGGAAGACCAGGGGCACGATCGTGGTGCCGAACCACGTCTCCCCCAGGTGCGGGGCGAGGCGTGCCGCCATGAGGAACGGGTTGCTGTAAGGCTCGTAATTGTTGAAGTGCTGTTCGCCGAAGGTGACCATGGCGAACCCTGCCTCGGCGGCCTGCACGGCCTGCTCGATGCACAGGTCGATGTTGGGCTTGTCCTCCTGCGGACCGCGGGAGAACGGGCCCATGAATACGGACACGCGCATATCGGGCTCCAGGGGTCAGCGGGGTGCGGGCAGGTTGAGAAGCTTCTGGGCGTTGAGGTCGAGCACGTCGTGCTTCTCCTCGTCGGTGAGGTACGAGGAGCTCTCGATGTAGTGCACGGCTTCGGTGAGAGAGGCGAAGATGGCGTCGCTGCCCAGCAACATCCGCTCGACGCCGTAGGTGTTCTTGGCCAGCAGCAACGCCTCTGGCACCTCCTGGGTGCTGGTGTCGTACCAGAACCGCTTGAACGCCGACATGGGGTCGTCGGGGTCGAGCGGCAGCTCCTTCACCCAGCTGAAGTAGCCGCCGCCCACGGCCTTGTCCGCGCTGTGGTCGAAAGCGCGGCGCAGGTTGCGTTCCAGACGCGGCCACAGGAAGGGCAGGATGCCGCCGCACACACCGAAGACGAACTTCAGCGTCGGGTGCCGGAAGGTCAAGCCGGAGAACACCATCCGCGTGGCGGCGGTGGCCAGTTGGAGGGGGCTGCCGTAGGCGGTGTGCAGCCCCCAGTCGCCCAAGCCGGGGTGCACGGCCGAGTTCGAGCCGACCGGGTGTAGGTACACCACCGCGTCGTAACGAGCCAGGTTCTCCCAGAACGGCTCGAACTCGGGGGCGTCCAGGGGACGGCCGTCGACGGAGCAGGGCAACGCGATGCCGGTCATACCCAGCTCGCCCAGAACGCGGTCGGTCTCGGCGATCGCCTCGTCGACGAACGGCAGCGGAACGCTGCCGAACGCCCGGAAGCGACCGCCGAACCGCTCGACGATGCCGCCGTAGATGTCGTTGATGCATCGGGCCGCATCACGGGAACCGGCCGGATCCGGCACCTCGGTGTTGAGGCCGATGGCGGACAGGATCTGCACGTCGACGCCGACCGAATCCATTTCGTCGACCCGTTGGGCGAGGTCGTCCGCTTGACGGCCGGCGAAGGCGAGGTCGTTGCGGCCCAGGGCGACCAGCCGGTCGATGTACTCAGCCGCCCAGTAGTGGGCGTGAACGTCGATGCGCATGAAGACCTCTCGGCGGAGAGTCGGATGATGCAGAAGAATCTAACGACTGACTTGTCAGTCGGTCAATAGACGTGCGGAGTTCCTCGAGCAAATCGGCGGCACCGATCAGCGTGCTCCGCGGATCTTCAGCACGGTCAGACCGCTGAGCAACGCGAACACCGCACCAGCGGTGAACAGCAGCGGGTAGTTGTCCCCCGCGCCGACCGCGAGGAACACCGGTGCGATCGCGGGCGCCAACGACTGCGGCAAGGTGTTGGCCACGTTGATCACTCCGAGGTCCTTGGCCGCGTTGCGCCGCCGGTCGGGCAGCACGTCGGCGACGAGTGCGAAGTCCACGGCGAAGTAGGTGCCCTGCCCGAGCCCCGTGAGCGCCATGGCCACCACGTACAGCGGCAGGTCGTCGGCGACGGCCAAGAGGACCAGACCGCTCGCGGCGACCAGTCCGGCGATGCAGACGAAGATCCGCCGCCGCCCGACGCGGTCGGACAGCCACCCCATCAGGTTGCTGGTCAGCACCACCGTCACCGTCTGCACGACGACTCCGAGCCCGAGCACGCGCGTGACGTCGTCACCGAGGCCCAACCGGTCCTGGAGGTAGTAGACCTGGTAGTTGAGCACCGAGGCGATAGCCATGAAGATCATGAACCGGCTCAGCCAGGCCCAGGCGAAATCCGGGTGCTGACGCGGGTTGAGCGAAAAGCTGCGCGCCAGGTCGGCCCACGCGAACGGCGGCCGGTCGACCGGGTCGAGCCTGCGGTCGCGCAGCTGCACGGCCATGACTATCGCGCTGACGGCGGCGACCACACCGGGTACCACGAACATGAGCAGAGCCGAGTCCGACAGCGCCCCCGCGATCCCGGTGCCCACCACGGCCGCGACCGCCTGTCCCATGCCGAGCGTCCCGGACACCGTGCCGCGCTGCTCGGGCGGAACCTGGTCGGGCAGCACCGCCATCAAACCGGCGAGCATGGCGTTGTAGGAGATCTGCGCGAGACACCACCCCGCGGCCACCACGGCGATGGTGTCACCCATCGCGACGACCGTCAGCCCTGCGACCCCTAGCAGAGCGCTGCCGACGATCCACGGCTTGCGCATGCCGAACCGCGACGCGGTGCGGTCCGACATCCGGCCGGCGATTGGGTTGGCCACCATCCCGACGAACGCCCCGAGGCCGAGGACGAGGGAGAGGTTGCGCTCCTTCGCCACGGGGTCGATCTGGGCGACACGCAGTTGCAGCGAGACGATGACGGGCGTCATCACGGCCAGCCAGAGGCCGAAGTTGGCCAAGCCGTAGGAGACGAGGAAAGGTGCGCGGACGCGCGGCGGGTGCGCAGGCGTATCGGTTCTGGTCGACATGGGACTCCTATGTCCGTCGAACACACGGGTTTGCTGCGTCACCAGGACGCAAGACGCCCCCACTGTCGCAACGACCCGGACAGACCGGAAATCGATGCTTCCGATACCGCGTATTCACGCGCTCCATGCCCTTGCGCCGTGGATACCATCAGCCGGTGATCGAGCAGACTCCGCCGCAGCCACCCGCCCGCCGGCCTCGCCGGCGCTCCCAGCGCCAGATCGAGGAGAGCGCCACGATCAAGGCGGAGATCGTCACCGCGGCGTCCGAGGTCTTCGCCGAGAACGGCTACGCACTGACCACTTTGGACGCGGTGGCCAAGCGGGTGGGGCTGGGACGCACCGGTCTGCTGCACCACTTCCCGTCCAAGGAGGCGTTGTTCCTGGCAGTGCTCGACCGGGAACGCGAGTGGGCGCAGGAACGCGCGGGCGGCGAGACGGGAACCACCGGCCTGGACACCATTCGGGAGCTCGGAGTCTTCCTCGGCCGCGACGCGGCGGCACGCACCCCGCTGCAGCTCGTCCACGTGCTGGAGGGTGAGGCGATTGCGGGCAACGAGGCCGCCGCGCGGTACGTGGCCGAACGCCTGGTGAAGGTGCGCGACGAGATCCGGCGGCGCCTAGAGCACGAGACGCCGGCAGAAGACCTGGAAACCGTCGTCACCCTCGTCGCGGCGACCATCAATGGCTTGCAGAAGATCTGGCTCCTCGAGCCCGACGCACCCACAATTCCCGCATTCGAGCTGCTGATGGACCTCCTCGACAACCAGTTGACGACCGACTGACACGTCAGTAGGTTTGTTGCCCATGAGCGCCGAGCGCATCGCGACGATGATCCCCGCCGACGACCTGGCAGGTTCGGTCGCGCTGTGGTCGGCCCTGCTCGGCGTGCCGCCCACCTTCGTCGACGGTGACCGCTGGGCTCAGTTCGACGTGGCGGGCGGACGCTTGGCGCTGGCCGGTACCGATCGTGTGCACGACGGCCCGGCAGTGCTGGTGCGAGTGCCCGACCTGGAACGAGCACACGCCAGCGCGAAAGACTCAGGTCTCGAGGTCGGACCGATCACCGAAGGACCGCACGAGTTGCGCTGCGTGGTGACCGTTCCGGACGGTACCGCCGTGGTGCTGCACGGTCCACGATCAAGCTGAGGGTGTGGGCGCAGGCGAGCATCACCGCACGGCATCGGAGATCAACTTCGCACCGCCGTGAGCCGTCATCCCGCCGTCTACCGCGATTTCGGCACCGGTCACGAACGACGCCCCGTCGCCGATCAGGAACAGCACGACGGAAGCGACCTCATCCGCTGTCCCCGTGCGTCCCAACGGGGTTTCAGCGATGTCGGCGTTGCGGAACGCGGGTGGTGCCGACGCCGTCATCGGGGTCTCGATGAAACCGGGGTGCACGGCGTTCACTCGAATCCCTCGCGGACCGAGCTCCACACACGCGGCCTTCACCAAGCCGCGCAACGCCCACTTGCTCGCTGTGTAGGCCACCGGGTAATGCTCGGTGAGGGCAGCGGCCGAGCCCATGACGACGACCGACCCACCCGCCGGCATCAGCGGAGTGATGTGTTGCACGCCAAGGAGCACGCCGATGACGTTCACGTCCACGACGCGATGCAGATCGGCGGGTTCGACGTCACCCAGGCGAGCCCGCCACGTCACCCCGGCGTTGGCGACCAAGCCGTGCACCGCGCCGTGCTGGTCCGTCAGCCTCTGTGCCAGCTCCGACCAGCCGGCGTGATCGGTCACGTCCAGGCGGTGGTACCCGACCGTGGCAGGCAGATCAGCTTCCTCCGCGAGGTCGGTGGCGATCACCTGGGCGCCCGCTTCGGCCAGGGCGAGGGCTGCGGCGGCGCCTTGACCGCGCGCAGCTCCCGTCACCACGACGACCTTCCCGGCGAGCGCGCCGGTCACCCGCGGTCTCTCGGCCGAGCACGAGCCGGCCGAACCGGAGGTGGTGGCGGACTGGAGCGGGCGGTGACCGTGTTGGTGACGGTGCCGATGCCCTCGACGGTCATGGTGACCTGATCACCTGGCCGCAGGGGCGGGATGTCGACGCCCCTCCCCCATAGCTCTGCCAGACAGCCGCCGTTGCCGGCCGTGCCGGATCCGAGCACGTCGCCGGGTCTGACCCACGCACCGCGTGATGCGTAGGCGACGAGATCTCCGAACGGCCAGCCCATGTTGGACAGCAGGTCCTCCCCGACCAACCGGCCGTTGACCTCAACGGTCATCCTCAGCCGCAGGAAGCCGTCGGCGTCGTGGTGTGCCTCCAGCTCGTCCGCGGTGACGAGCCACGGCCCGAGGGTGGAGGCGAAGTCCTTCCCCTTGGCCGGGCCGAGGTTGACGCGCATCTCGCGCGCCTGCAGATCGCGGGCGGACCAGTCGTTCAGGATCGTGTAGCCGATGATGTGTTTGCGGGCAGCCACCGGATCCAGGTCGATCCCTTCCCTGCCGATGACCGCGGCCACCTCCAGCTCGAAGTCGAGCTTCTCGCAACCGTGAGGTACTTCGACCGGATCATGTGCGCCGATGAGGGCGGAAGGGTTGGTGAAGTAGAAAGTGGGTGCCTCGTACCACTCGGGTGCCACGCCGGCAGAGCCGGACACGCTGCGCACAACACCTTCCACGTGCTCTTCGAAGGCGACGAAGTCGCGCACGGTCGGCGGTGTCAACGGTGGCAACAGGCGCACTTCGGTCAGTGGCACCGGGGGTGCCGAGTTGATCGCCCGGTTGCCCAGGTCGAGCAACTCGACCAAGCCCAGGCACACGGCGTCCAGCGCCGTGTAGCCGTTGGGCAGGTCGTGCAGGTGGTCGTTCACGAGGACTCCCGCGCGTACGCGTCCCTCGTGGCGGTAGGTGGCGAGGCGCATCAGACCGGCGGCGCCACGAACACGCCGTTGTCGGGGTCGTTGAACGACTCCTTGGCGACCAGTTCGTTCATCGGGTTCGCGGTCCCCCACACGTCGGTGACCTCGGGCTTCGAGAAGTCGTAGAGGTGCGGGTGCCAGGTGTCCTCGTCCAGCTCCTCAAGCTCGGTCGTGTACTCGACGGTGTTCCCGTGCGGGTCGAGGAAGTAGGTGAAGGTGTTGTTGCCCGCCATGTGCCTGCCAGGGCCCCACACCTTGGTGATCCCGGCCCGCATGAGCCGGCCGGAGCCGCGCATGTACTCGTCGATGCCACGCATCTCGAACGACGCGTGGTGCAACGAGACGTGCGGGCCGCGAGCGATCGCGATGCTGTGGTGCTGCGGGTTGCAGCGCAGGAACCACATCACGTCGCCCATGTGCTTCGACGTCAAAGTGTCCGACAGCTTGAAGTCCAACGCTTCGTCGTAGAACGCCACAGTGCGTTCGGGGCTGGGCGAGTTGAGCACGACGTGCGAAAGCTTGACGGGGACCGACTCCCCTTCCTCAACCTTGCGGTGCTTTCGCACCTCCACCTCGCACGACACCTCGACTGTCCGGCCGTCGATGTCGAAGAAGCGGAAGCCGTAGCCACCGCCGGGGGTCTGCACCACATCGGGTTCGCTGACGAGCTTGACGCCCTTGCGGCCCAGGCGTTCGGCGAGCGCGTCCACGTCCTCGCGCGAGCCGGCACCGAAGGACACCAGGTCGAGGCGCTTCTGCTCGTCGGTGCGGATGCGCACGACGTACTGCTCGGGTGAGCCCTCGGCGGCGAGGAAGACGAGCCCCTTCTCCTCGTGCACGGGGGTCAGGCCCCACATGTCGACGTAGAAGTCCCGCTGCCGCTGGAAGTCGGGTACGGCGAGGTCAACGTGCCGCAAGTGGGTGATCAGCCGGTCTGTCATGACTCCTCCTGGGGCAGCAGGCCGAGCCTGCGGGCGTTGCCGTGGGCGATGCGGTCGCGGTCGCGTGGCGCGAGTCCGGCCGCGTCGAGCCGGGTGACCGGGTCCTCGACCCCCATGTCGAAGGGGTAGTCCGAGCCCAGCAGCACCTGCTCAGGACCGACCGCCAGCACCAGTGCGCGCAATGCTTGAGGCGTATGGACCAGCGAGTCGAAGTGCACGCGGCGCACGTAGCTGCTGGGCAGGTCTCGGCAGGATCGGGCGTCGGGACGGGTGCGCCAGGCGTGGTCCGCCCGTCCCAGGTAGGTGGGCAGGTAGCCGCCGCCGTGCGAGAACAGCAGCCGCAGGTCGGGATGCCGGTCCAGCACACCGGAGAAGATCAGGTGTGACAACGCCACGGCGTTCTCCACCGGCTGCCCGACGCTGTTGGACAGGTACCAGCGGTCCAGGCGGGCGTCGAGCGTGCATCCGAAGGGATGGACGAACACGACCG
Source organism: Lentzea pudingi (assembly GCF_014646255.1). Taxonomy (GTDB): domain Bacteria; phylum Actinomycetota; class Actinomycetes; order Mycobacteriales; family Pseudonocardiaceae; genus Lentzea; species Lentzea pudingi. The sequence continues at coordinate 456,261 of NZ_BMNC01000004.1, read as the reverse complement.
CGCCCAGCTCCTCGGCTCGCGCCCACAAAGGCGACAGCCTGTCATCCGACAACTCCACCGTCGAGGCGCCGGTCGGAGCGTGTGAGGAGATCTGCACTCCGCACAGCCCGCAGCCCAGGACGGCGTGCTCGAGGTCGTCGACCGCCGACTCAGGGTGCTGCAGGGCAATGGTGCCCAGGCCGGTCAGGCGGTCCGGGCGTTGCGCACACAAGGCGGCGACACCCTCGTTGATCTGCTTGACGACCTGCTTAGCCAGCTCCGGTTCAGCCCAGTAGTGGTACTGCGACGGAGAGACCGACACCACCTGACTGTCCACTCCGGACGCGTCCATGGCGGCCAGCCGGGCGTCGAGGTCGAGCAACCGGGGAAGGCGTTCCGCGATCATCCGCCCGGACGCGGCCAGCGACGCCTCGCCGTTGCGGGCGGCGTCCAGGGCGCGGTGCTCGGCGTGACCGGGAGCGCCGGCGACGAGTTCCTCAACGGCGGGAAGCAGGACATGGGCGTGCACGTCGACGGTCACGCGGGCTCCCTCACCATCGTGGCGATGCGGCCCATCAGGCCCGGCACGTCCCCGCGCTCGCCGTCGAGCAGCCACCGTCCGACCTGCACCGAGGCGTCGACCACGGTCTTGGCCCGCTCGAAGCGCCGATCACCGAACCGTTGCCACAACTCCTCGTCGACCTCGTCGGCCGCCAGCAGCAGCTCAGCCAGCACCGAGGCGTCCTCGAGCGCCTGCGCGGCGCCCTGGGCCAGCGTCGGCGGGCAGGAGTGCGCGGCGTCGCCGATCAGCACCACGCGCCCCTTGTGCCAAGGGCGTTCCACGACGTGAGCCTCGAACCAGGTGTAGTTCGGGTCGGTCATGTGCTCGCGGATGTGGTCCCAGTAGCCGCCATAACCTGCAGCCAGGTCATGTACGACCTCGAGGCGCTGTTCGGCGGTCAACCCCGAGCGGTCCTGCGCGGCTTCCACGAGGTAGGCGTAGACGGTGTCGGGACTGGTCGGGCAGTAGCCGGCGATGTAGCAGGGACCGCCGTAGATCAGCTCCGTGCGGTCGAGACCCTCCGGGCGGGACGCGGTGACACGCCAGATGCCCATGCCGGTGGGCTGCGGATCCAGGTATGTGCCGATTTGCTGCCGGGTCGCGGACCGGATGCCGTCGGCGCCGATGACCAGGTCGTAGCGCCCGGCGGAGCCGTCGGAGAACCGCACGTCCGCACCGTGGTCGTCCTGGTCCAGTTCCGCGACCGTGATGCCGGTGCGCACAGCAGCGCCGGCTTCACGTGCCCGGTCCACCAGCACGCGGGCGAAGTCAGGTCGCTGCATGCCCAGGGTGGCGGGCAGGTCGTCGCCGCCGGTGCGCAGGTCGTCCATCTCGACGATCAGACGGCCGTCGGGGGTGCGCAGCGCGAGGCTGTCGAAGGCGTACCCGAGCTTGCGCACCTGATCCCACACGCCGAGCTCGCGCAGGACGCGCAAAGCGTTGCCCTGCAGGGTGATCCCCGCTCCGTGCAGGCCGACTTCTGGCTCTCGCTCGACCACGTCGACCTCGACGCCTCCTGCGGCCAGCAGGGTGGCGGCAGCGGCGCCCGCCGCGCCCGCCCCCACCACCAGCACTGTGCGCAAACTCGTCATGTTCGGTTCCTCACTTCACGGCAACGGGGTTGAGGGGTGAGCCGACGGCGCCGCTCACCGGTAGCGGCGCCGCGGTGAGCCAGAAGTCGTGGCGGCCGTCCGCGGCGCAATCGGCGGCCAGGTCCTCGAAGTCCCACATCTCGCCGACGAACAGACCGAGGTGCGGGATGACGACCTGGTGCAGCGGCTGGAACGCCTCGTCGAACTCGTTGGGCCGGACCTCGAAGCCCCAGGTGTCGGTGGCGATCGCGGCGATCTCCTTGGCGTGCAGCCAGTCGACGGTGGTGAACGACAGTCCCGGTGCCGGACCGCCCGCGTAGTCGCCCCATCCGTCGCGCTTGGCGCGCGCAAGCTGGCCCGTGCGCACGCAAACGATGTCACCCTGCCCGACTTCGACGCCTTGGTCCTGCGCGCACTCGTCGAGCTCGTCAGCGGTGATGGCGTGGCCGTCGGGCAGATCGCCGAAGTCGAGCAGCACGCCACGTCCGGTCAAGCGCGCGCCGACGGTCTCGATACCGGTGACCCGGTCACCTTCGGACGTGACGACGTCGCCTGCGGGACGACCGTTCCAGGCTTGACCATGGTCGAAGATGTGGCCGAGCCCGTCCCATTGCGTGGAGCACTGCAGCGGCATGAACACCACGTCGTCCGCGCCGCCGAAACCGTGAGGGAAGCCCTGCGTTCCCCGCTCGGCGTCCAGGCCGGTGTCGAGCATGGTGTGGACGGGGTTGGTGCGACGCCTCCACCCGCGCTGCGGACCGTTGGCGTCGAACGGCTGGGCCAGGGAGAACACGCGGCCGGTGCGGACCAGCCGAGCGGCTTCGACCCGCTTGTCGTCGGTGAGGAAGTTCAGCGTTCCCAGCACGTCGTCCTCGCCCCACCTGCCCCAGTTCGAGCACCGCTGAGCCGCGGCGGCGATCGTGCCTTCGGGGTCGGTGCGGTCGATCATGCGGTGAACTCCGTACGCTGCGCGCCCAGGCCGGTGATCGAGGCGTCGATGACGTCACCGGGCTTGAGGAACACACCGCTCGCCATGCCGTTTCCGGCCGGCGACCCGGTCAGGACGAGATCGCCGGGCAGCAGGGTGGTGATCTGGGAGGCGGCCTCCACCATCGCCGCGACGTCGAAGAGCATGTCCTTCGTGGACTCGTCCTGCATCACGGTCCCGTTGACGCGCAGCTCCAGGTGCAGGTCGGTGGGATCGACCAGGCTCGCCGGCACCAGGTACGGGCCCAGCGGCAGGAAGCCCGGGGCGTTTTTCGCGCGGAACCAGTCGGTGCCGATCTCCTTCATGTCCTTGCGGAACACCAGGTCTCGGGTGGTGAGGTCGTTGCCGACGGTGTAGGCGGCGACGTGGTCCAGAGCCTGCTCGCGTGAGACGCGGAACGCCGGTTTCCCGATGACCGCGACCAGTTCGAGCTCCCAGTCGTGCTGTTCGCTGTAACCGGGCAGCACGACGTCGTCGTACGGTCCCGTGACCGCACTGGGCAGCCCGAGGAACAGGTAGGGGGTTCCGTTCGCGGCGCGGCGGTCCATCATCGCGGCGACCTCGTCGCGTTCTCCCGCTCCGTGTGCCACCGCCAGGTCGATCACATGTGTGCGGTAGTTCGCACCGCACTGGAACACCTGGTGTGGCTCCACCGGCGCGTGGACGGTCAGATCGTTCAACGGCAACCAAGTCTCGTCAGGTGTCCTGGCGAGCAACTCAGGAAACGAGTTGTCCACGTCGGCGAGCAGATCGCGGGTCGTGGTGCCGGGCAGTGCCAGCACCCTGTCGTCGCGGACCAGGCCGGCGAACCTCGTACCGCCGCTGTGGGAGAACGTGCCGAATCCCGTGATGCCCACCGTGCCTCCTCGTCGAGTCGCAGCTCACTTTGGCGGCTGCGAAGACATCGAGGAAGTTGTACTTTCCCATGACCGGAATAGACCGTGTCGATACCCGGAGGTGTGGGTGAATATCAGCAACCTCGACCTGAACCTGCTGGTCGCGCTGGACGCGCTGTTGCAGGAGCGCAGCGTCACTCGCGCCGCGGCACGCCTGGGTCTCACCCAACCCACCCTCAGCGCCTCACTGGCACGGCTGCGCCGACACTTCCGGGACGACCTGCTGGTGAGAGTGGGTAACAGGTATGAGCTGACGCCGCTCTCGGTACGCCTGCGCGAGCGCACCAGCGTGGCGCTCGACGGGGTGACGCGGGTGTTCTCCGTCCAGCCGGACTTCGACCCTTCCGCCTCCCGGCGCGAATTCTCGTTTCTCTCCTCCGACTACGGCGCGGCCGTGGCCGGTCGCAACCTGTCCGCAGCATTGCGACAGGAAGCGCCGCTGGTGCGCGTTCGGGTCGAGCACATCTCCGACACAGCTGTGGACAACGCGGAAGAGGCGCTTCGCAGTGTCGACGGGCTCCTGCTCCCCCACGGCTTCATCACCGGGCTGCCGCACGTGGATCTTCACCACGACCGTTGGGTCTGCGTGGTGTCGGAGGACAACACGCGCGTCGGGGCGACGTTGAGCATGGAAGACCTCGCCGAAAGCCCGTGGGTTGTGACGTTCAACCGCCCCACGGCTTTCACCCCAGCGATGCGGCAGCTCGAACTGCTCGGCGTCGAACCACGCGTGCAGGTCGTCGTGGAGAGCTTCCTCGCGATCCCGTTCCTGGTGGCAGGCACGGACCGGGTCGCGCTCATGCAGCGACGACTGGCCGTCCGGATCGCGGAACAGTCGGGGTTGCGGGTGCTCGAGTGCCCGTTCGACGCCGTGCCACTGGCGGAGGCGTTGTGGTGGCACCCCATGTACACCCATGATCCCGAGCACGCCTGGATGCGAGAGGTGCTGGTGGCAGCGTGCAACGCCGACCTGACGGGCGGGCCTTGACCGCTCGCGGCGCCGTTGTGTCAGTCCGCGTTCTTCCAGGCCCCGAACACCGGTTTGCGGTCGCCGATGTCCTCGGCGACGCACTGGTTGCGTTGACGACCGAGCCCGGTGATCTCACTCTCCACCAGGTCGCCTGGCGACAGGAACTTGCCGTGGTGCATCCCGTTGCCGGGCGGCGATCCCGCGGTCACCACGTCGCCCGGCGTCAGCCGGACCCGTTCGCTGGCATAGGTGATCAGCTGGGGCAGCGAGAACACCATGTCGTCCGCCGGCCAGTCCTGCATGGTCTGCCCGTTGACCTTCAGCGTGATGGTGAGCTCGGCGACGTCGACGAACTGCGCGGGAACGACGAACGGCCCGGCCGGCTTGAAGCCGGGCTGGTGCTTGCCGATCCAGTCGTAACCCCAGGGGATGTCGGTGCGCCGGAAGGTGTCCACCGACCCCACGTCGTTGAGCATGACGTAGCCGGCGATCAGGAGCTCGGCTTCGTCGACCGTCGTGTACCGGCCGGTGCCCCCGATGACCGCGCCGAGTTCCAGCTCCCAGTCGTGCTGCACGCCGACCGGTGGCAGCACGAGGTCGTCGTGCGCACCGATCAGTGCGGAGTGGACACCCGCCCACAGGAATGGGGTGCCCTCGGCCGCTCGGCGGTCCATCATCGCGTAGTTGCGCGCGAAGAACTGCTCGTCGGTCTCGCCGAGCAATTTGTTGTGCTGGTTGAACTTGTTCTTGGTCAGCATTTCTGCGACGTGCTGTTTGTAGTTCGCGCCGGCACACAACAGGTTCGGGTGCGCCAGGGGTGGCAGTGGGCGGACGTCCTGGAAGCTCGCCAGAGGCTTGTCGGCTGTCCGCCGTTCGAGCAGTTCGAGGTTGCGTGGCCAGTCTCCGAAGATCTCGTGGGTGTCGGTGAAACGGTCGCCCACGTCGATCACCTCGCCGTCGGGCAGCACGAGCCCGGGAAACGTCCGGCCGCTCGCTTCGAAGGTGCCGATGCCGAAGGTTCCGGCTCGCAGACCCGTGCTCATCTCGGTGGTTCCTCGTCTCGTCATGTCGTGATGTCTCCGACGACCAAGCCCTGGAGCTGCCCGACGTAGTCTTGGACGAACGGCATGCTGAAGCCCCCGGCGAGGCGCAGGGCGAAGTTGTAGGTCAGGAACGGATGGCTGCCCAACGCCACCAGCCGGCGGACGTCCCGAGCCGCCAGGGCTTCTCGCTCCTCGTCCGACAGGTCGCGCGGCGCGAGAAACCCGACAGGATCCCGCCTGTACTGCTTGGCCGCGGACGCGTCCCGATAGACGTCCCACAGCGCCTTGTCGACCTCGTAACGGCTCATGCGCGCACTCCGTTCACCGTCGCCTCGTCCCACCGCAGGAATCCGGCCGGTGGCTGGGTGGGGCCGGCGGCGAGCGCTGACCAGGTCGGTCGCGCATCGCCCACGAGACCCAGCGCGAACAGGTAGTCCAGGAAGCCCGCGGTGCCGTTGCCCTGCTCATAGAGCCGTTCGAACGTGCACTCGGCGACGAGCTCGCCCACATCACCGTCGTGCAGCTGCTCCCACGTCCTGCGATCCCACTCCGACAGCGGGTCTTTCACGAAGTCGAGCATCCGCGGGCCGCCGATGCTGTTGGACATGTGACCGCTGGTGATCACCGCCACCCTCAGGTCCTGGTCGAACCGCTCGACGAGCTCGCGCACCGCCACGCCCAGTGCGTGGAACCGCGTGCCCGGCGCGACCGGCGGTGCCATGACGTTGGTGAACAGCGGCACCACCGGCAGGTCCTGCTCGGGCCGCAACATCGACAGCGGCACCACGAAGCCGTGGTCGAGGGTGAACTCGTTGGAGTAGGCGAAGTCAGAGTGCTTCTCGACACCGCGGTCGAGCAGGTGCCGGGCGAGCGCTCCCTCGATCTCGGTGTCATAGGCGTCCAACCCGAACAGCTCACGCTCGTGGTCGAACGGACCTGCCGCCCGCGGCGCCTTGCCAATGAGGAACTGCGGCATGTTGTGCATGAACCACTGGTTCAGGTGATCACCGGCGGCTACGAGAAGCACGTCCGGGCTGGCCTCCTTCAGCCGGCCGCGCAGGTGCTCGAAGGCATCGCGGGTCTCAGCCAGCGCCTTCGGTGGTTCGGCAGCCCGCAGGCCTGCCGGGATCGTGGGGTCGTGCGGTACGCACACGACCTCGACGAGACGCGCCATCGCGTAGGTCCTCCTCGGTAGCGGAACATCCACTGTGCGACGCGATGGACCATCCGGGAAGACGAGTTTGGGTATGCGGGGTATCCGCTTCACGAATAGTGTGTCGGTGTGCCCAAGGATGTGGATCTCAACCTGCTCAAGGCATTGCGCGCGTTGCTGGAGGAACGCAACGTGACGCGCGCGGCCGAGCGCATCGGGCTGAGCCAGCCCGCCACCAGCGCCGCTCTGGGCAAACTGCGCCGCCACTTCGGTGACCAACTGCTCGTGCGGGTCGGCAACGGCTACCAGGTCACGCCGCTTGCCACGCAGCTCCTCGAGCAGGTCACGACGACGATGACCATGGCCGACCGCGTGTTCTCACTGCAACCCGAGTTCGACGCCACGTCGGCGGAGCGCCGGTTCACCGTGGTCGCCTCGGACTACACCATCAGCACCCTCGGACCACCGCTGTCCACGATGCTCGCCGAGCACGCTCCCGGCGTGCAGTTGCATCTGCGCCCGATCACCAGCGAAGCCGTCGACGGTGCACCAGAGACATTGCGCGAATCCGATGCTTTCGTTCTGCCACACGGCTTCCTGTCTGACTTGCCGCACACCGACCTGATCACCGACGAGTGGGTCTGCCTCATCGCGGAAGGCAACACCGTCGTCAACGACGTGGTGACCACAGACAACCTGGCGAAGCTGTCGTGGGTAACGGTCTACCACCGCCCGACCGCCTTCACGACGGCCTTGCGAGAGCTGCGGATGCACGGCGTGGAACCGAAGGTGCGCCTTGTGACCGAGAGCTACGCAACGCTACCCGCTCTGTTGGTCGGCACCGACCGCATCACCCTGGTGCAGCGTCGGCTTGCTGAGCGCCTCGCCCTGGCCTGGCCGGTACGCGCCGTGCCGTCCCCGGTACCACTGGCTCCCCTGAAGCTGGCTCTGTGGTGGCATCCGGTGAACACCGCCGATGCAGGGCACCGGTGGCTGCGGGGCGTTGTCGAGGAAGCGGCACGAGTTGCCGCGAGCAGCCACTGAGTTGGACCGAATCCACACAGGTGTGGGAGGGCACATGCGGACGACTATCGACCTCAACCTGCTCAACGCTCTGGACGCGCTGCTGGACGAGCGGAGCGTCACCCGAGCAGGTCGGCGGATCGGGCTCAGCCAGCCGGCGATGAGCGATGCGCTGGGCCGGCTGCGCAGACACTTCGGCGACGAGCTGCTCGTCCGGGTCGGCAACCGGTACGAACTCACTCCGCTGGGTGCGAGCCTGCGTGCTTCGTCGGCGGCCGCGGTAGAACTCGTAGACCAGACGTTCAGGATCGCCGAGAGCTTCGACCCGGCGACCTGCGAACGCGAGTTCACCCTGCTGGCGTCGGACTACGCGGCCGGGGTCCTGGGCTCACACCTGATCGCCGCGGTCCGCGGTCAGGCGCCTGGAGCACGTCTCCGGTTCGGAAGGATCCCCGCCGAGGAACCCGAAACCACCATCACCCCGCACGCCCGCAACGTCGACGGTTTCGTGCTGCCGAGAGGCATCGCGGTCGAAGGCTTTCCCGGCGTCACGCTGTTTCGCGACCGCTGGGTGTGCGCGTTGTCCGACGACAACCCGGCGGCGCTGCAACCGTTGACCGTCGAGGTGCTGGCGAGCTTGCCCTGGGTGCTGCACGAACTGGCCGAACGTGCGACATCGATCATGGGCACGTTGCGGGCCCACGGACTCCGCCCCGAGGTGGAGGTCGTGGTCGACCAGTTCTCCCTCGTGGCTGATCTGGTGCGGGAGAGCAAGCGAGCGTGCGTGGTGCAAGAGCGGCTTCTGGCGGGCAAGGCGACGTCGGCGGGCCTGCAACTACTGCCCTTGCCCTTCGACGTGGCGCCCGTGGTGGAGACGTTCTGGTGGCACCCTGTCCACACCCGGGACCCCGCGCACCGATGGCTGCGGGATCAGGTCGTGGCGGCGGGACGCCTGATCGAACGCGGATGAGGACGGTGGAGCCTTGCCCTAGCGTCCAGGACGAAAGTCCAGGCCGTCAGCACCTGCCCAGCGCACTGCGACGCACCTCCGCCAGGACCTGCTTCACCAACTCGCGATCCGACGCCGGCACCTCCTGGTCACGACGCTCCTGCATGTCCGCCCAATTCGCTCCGCCCAACGACTTCGTCGCCAGACGGAACTTGGCACGCGCCGAAATCACCTGGCGACGCTCACACCGAAGATCCGCTCCGCGTGACCGTGGAGGAACAGTTGTGCGGACGACTCGCTCAGCTTGAGTTCGTCCAGTCCCTCCAGCGCCTTGGCCGCGCTGATCATCGGATAGTTGGTTCCGAAGAGGACCTTGTGGTGGTCGCCCTTCAGGTGTGCGACGAGTTCGGATGGAAACCGCGTCACGGTGTAGGCCGAGGTGTCGATGTAGACGTTCTGGTGCTTGTGCGCCACCGCGATCATCTCGTTGGTCCACGGGTAGCCGACGTGTCCGGCAACGATCACCAGTTCGGGGAAGTCGAGGGCGACGTTGTCCAGGTACGGGATCGGTCGGCCCGTTTCGGAGGTGCGCAATGGGCCGGTGTGGCCGACCTGGGTGCAGAAGGGGATGCCGAGTTCGACGCATTCGGCGTAGAGCGGGTAGTAGCGGCGGTCGTCCGGCGGCCAGCCCCACAACCAGGGAACCACCCGCAGTGCGGCAAAGCCGAGATCTCGCACGCAGCGGCGCAGCTCCCGCACCGCGCTCATCGGGCGCGCCAGATCCACGGCGGCGACTCCGACGAGGCGGCCAGGTGCCTGGGCGACGAAACCGGCGACCTCGTCGTTGGAGATCAACGCTCCCTCCGGCCCGTACCAGGCACTGATGAGTGCGACGTCCACGCCAGCCGCGTCCATGGTGGCAATCGTCGCCGCCACCGGGAGTTCGTCCAAGGGCGCCGTGGTGCCGGTCCACCGTCGCAGCGAGTCGAACATGTCGTGCTGCATGAACCGCCGGGTGGGGTGCTGCGCCCACACATCGATGATCATCGTGTGCCCTTCCACGGAAGCTCCAAGATTATCTCGGCACACGTCGGACCATCCCGTCACACCTGAGCCGCGTTGAGCCGCTTCAGGTGTGACGGCGGTCCGGTCTGCAAACGCAACACGCTTACAGATTCGGTACGATTTGTGAGACGTCTGAGCCTGCAAGCCGTCGCCGGCCTCAGCCCTTGAGCAGCGCGGCAACCGCGTCGTCCAGGCTCGTGGTGGGACGGCCGAGCAGCGCGCGCAGATCTGCGCTGTCAGAGGCCAGCTCGCCGGCGGCGATCGCGCGGTCGTTGTCCACGAGCATGTTCGCGATAGGCTCCGGCAGGCCCGCGCCGAGCAGAATGGCACGGTGCTGCTCCGCGGGGACGTCCTGGTAGCTGATCGGCTTCCCGGCGATCCGGCCGACCGACTCGGCCAGGTCGGCATAACTCCAGGCCTCGTCGGCGGCGAGCTCGTAGACCGTGTTGTCGTGGCCAGTGCTAGTGAGCACCTTGACCGCGGCGTCGGCGTAGTCGGCGCGCGGCACGCCGCCGACCTTGCCCTCGCCCGCACTGCCGAGGATGGCGCCGGTCGCCAGCGCCTGGGCGACGGCCTGCTCGTAATTCTCGGTGTACCAGCCGTTGCGCAGGAACGTGAACGGGATGCCCGAAGCGCGGACGACCTCCTCGGTGGCCCTGTGCTCAGGGGCCACCACGGTCGTACTGGTGTCGGCGCCCAGCACGCTCGTGTAGACGAGGTGGTTCACGCCAGCGGCCTTGGCGGCCCGCACGACGGCGGTGTGCTGGGGAACGCGGCGACCGATCTCACTGCCCGAGACCAGCAACAGCTTCTCCGCGCCCGCGAATGCCTCGGTCAACGTAGACGGCTGGTCGTAGTCGGCAGTTCGCACGTGGACGCCGAGCGCCGCCAGGCCTCCGGCCTTCTCCGGGTTCCGCACGGTCGCCACGATCTGGTCTGCCGGGATCTTTCGCGCAAGGGCTTCCACCACGAGGCGGCCAAGGTGTCCGGTGGCACCGGTGACAACGATCATTGGAGCTCTCCTTCGAGTTTGTACTAACCACAAGATTGTACAAACTTTTTGAAAGTGCAACCTTTGAGTGAGCGCAGTCACATAGCTTGTGCGGTGTAATAGGTAGTATGGCTCTGTGAGCGACGTGGTGAGTTCCGTGGACGAGCACGACGAGTTCGTGTTCGACGTGTTCGCGCAGCGCTGTCCGTCTCGATCGGCACTCGAGCACCTGACCGGCAGGTGGGGCACGTTGGCGATGGTGGCCTTGTACGAGGGCACGTTCCGGTTCAACCAACTGCGCCGCCGGGTTGACGGGGTGAGCGAGAAGATGCTCGCGCAGACGCTGCAGGCTTTGGAGCGGGACGGGTTCGTCCATCGCGAGGCACAGCAGACGATTCCCCCGAAGGTGGAGTACAGCCTGACCGATCGGGGCAGGCACACAGCCGAACTGCTCCTCGGTCTGATCAAGGACGTCGAGGCGCAGATGCCCGAGGTCATCGCGGCACGGCAACGCTATGACACCGCTAGATGACAGGCAAAGCCACCACCTTCGAGACGGAACGGGTGGGACCTGCAGCGCCGGCAGCAGATTCGACTTCAGTCCCGCCGACGAGGTGGTGGTAGATGTCGCGAAGGCAGCGAAACAAGCGGTACGCGGTCACACACTGGTGTGGCACAACCAAACACCCGACTGGGTGCAGAACCTTGCCGGCGACCGAGCTCCGCACCGCGATGATCGATCACATCACCGCCGAGGTGACGCACGACAAGGGCGCCCGCCTTCGAGGTGGCGCCGGTCGTTGAGAACTTCTGGCGGTACCCCGCGCACACCCGTTGCCCCGCGCACCGGTGGTTGCGCGACCAGGTCCTGGCGGCCGGACGCCGTGCCGAACACGGACGAGGACGGTGAAGCCTTGGTCCACCGTCCTTCCAGGACACTTGTTCAGGACTCGAGCACAGCTTCGACCTCGAGGGTGACGCGGATCGTGTCACCGATCATCACCACACCGCCGTCAAGCCTCTTGTTGCCCTGGACGCCGAAGTCCAGCCGGTTCAGCTCGGCGTTGGCGCTGAAGCCGCACCGGGTTCCGCCGTGGTCGTCGGGTCCGAAGCCGAGCAACTGCACGGCCAGGTCGACCGGTCGGGTGACGCCGCGCAACGTCAGCTCACCCGTGACGACGTAGTCCTCGTTGCGACGCTCGACACCCGTGGACCGGTAGGTCATGACCGGGTGTTCAGTCGCGTCGAGGAACTCGGCGGAGCGGATGTGCTCGTCTCGCGCGGCGAATCCGGTGTCGATCGATGCCGTGCCGATCTCCGCCACGACCGACGACAGCACCACGTCCTCGTCCGTGGTGATGGTGCCCGAGACGGTGCCGAACCGGCCTCGGACATTGCTGATCATCAAGTGGCGCACCGAGAACCCCACGTGGGTGTGCAAGGGATCGATGCGCCAGGTCCCGGCGACGTACCCGGGAACGGGATGGGACTCGGCGCCCGTGCTGGTGGACAAGTCGTGGTTCCTTCCTCACAACCGAAACAGCTGTGACCGGTGTGGATTCGTGGGGTGCTGACGACTTCGCGTCGTCAGTAGGGCTGGATCAGTGCCGCCGTCGCCTTGGTGCGCAACATGCCCATCTCCATCTGTGAGGCTCCGGCCTGGTGCATCTCGAGCAACTTCACGCTCGCGTCGACGACGAGCTTCACCCGCTCGAACCGCCGGGCGGTGAACTGGTCGAGCGCTACTTCCACCGAGTCAGCGGCGACCAGTTCCTGAGCCAGGACCGCGGCGTCTTCCAACGCGAGCCCACCACCCGAGGACATGTGCGCGGTGGTCGCGTGAGCGGCGTCGCCGATCAAGGCAATCCGGCCGCGGTGCCACGGCGGCGGCACCATGATCCACTCGTAGGGGTGCACGAGCACGTTCTGGTCGTCGGTTAGCTTGGCCAGCAGTGCCGAGGTGACGGGAGCCGGGAACCTGGCGAGCACCGAGCGCAGGAGATCACGCGCCTCACCGGCGTCAACACGGTGCCCCTCAGGGGATTCCGCGCCGGTGGCCACGTACGTCAGGCCGCCCTTCACCGGTGCGACCGCGACCATCTCGGTCCTCGTGTTGTAGAAACCGACAGGGCCCGGCGGCTCCTCGTCGAGCATCCACCGCAGGGCGGCGACGCCGGTGTAGTGCGGCGTCAGATCGGGGTGCACCAGCTCGCGGACGCGGCTGCGAACACCATCGGCGCCGACGACGAGCGGGTACCTGCCCGTGCTGCCATCGGTGAAGGTGACATCGACGCCCGTGTCGTCCTGGCTGAACGAGGACACCGAGATGCCACGACGGACAGTGGCACCGGCTGCTGACGCGGCACGGACCAGGATCTCCGACAGGGTGGGCCGGTAGATGCCGATCGAGGCGGGCAGGTCGGTGTCCGGCCGAGGAGGCGGGGGAACCGGGATGGCTTGACCGTCCTCGGTGTACATGCGGATGAACACGTTGTCCTGCTGCGCCGACCCAGCTTCCACGACCTCGTCGAGAACACCGATCTCGGACAGGACGTCCACTGCGCGGTTGGTCAGTCCGATGTGGGCACCGACAGTGCGGTCGTCGACGTCGATCACCTCGCTGTGGACGCCCAGTCGTCCCAACGCCGTGGCGAGTGCCGTCCCGGCGATACCGGCTCCCACGATGAGGACGGTCTGCCCGTCCAGGTTGTCGATTCCCACAACGCTCCTTCTTCTGCGGACGAAGTCAGGTCACCGACCCTAGGCGCCGCTACCCGGCGGGTCAGCACTTCGGCGATCGATCCGCGCTGCCCTGCCCATCGGCCCGACCGATAGCTCACTCGACTATCGGCATGACCGATGGCCACACCCGTGCGAACCGTTTGCTCACAACGGTTTTTGCCGAACAGAAACACCTATGCTCCGCGCCGGGAAACCTGGCGAAGGGCGGGCGACGATGCCTGAACAGCACTCATCGATCAACTCGGTCGACTGGGATCCGGAGCAGGATCGCGCCGACGGCACACGAGGCGACGGTCTGCGTTCCGCCGAGCGGTTCGCCGAATACGCTCGACTGCGCGAACAGGCGCCCGTCGCTTGGTCCGATCAACTGGGAGGCTTCTTCACACTGACCCGGTACGCGGATGTGACCGCCGCGGCGGTGGACACCAAGCGGTTCCGCAGCGGTCGGCCGTTCATCGCCATGCCCGATCTCGTCGGGCAGATCCCCATCTCCCTCAACCCGCCGGAACACCGGTTCTTCCGCCGTCTGCTGAACCCCTTCTTCCGGCCGGAGCGCATGCGAGACCTCGAACCGCTGATCCGCGCATTCGCCGTCGAGCACGTCGAGGCGCTCATCGAGGCAGGTGAGTCCGACGCGATGACCGCCTTCTGCCGGCCGCTACCAGCTCGCGCGTTGGCCACCCTGTTGAACCTGCCCGAGGGCGCCTGGCAGGACTTGCTGGCCCAGTTCCGGCGGTTCGACGCGGTCGGCTGGAAACCCGAGCAGGTCAACAACATGATCCTCGGGGTGTTCAGCGAACACATCGCCACGGTCGTCGCACAACGTATGGCCGAGCCGCTCGATCCCGACGACGACATGTTCAGCGGTGCACTCGCCACCGAGATCGACGGTGAGGAGATCACCGTCGAGCAGGTGATCATGATCGGGGTGCAGATGATCGCCGCCGGGCACGCCACCACGGCGGACAGCCTGTCCTCGGCGATACACCGGCTGGCGGAGGATCCAGACCTGCAGAGTCGTTTGCGCGCCGACCTCACTCTGCTCCCCGACGCCATCGAGGAGTTCATCCGCATCGACCCTCCACTACACGAACTCAGCCGCACGCCCGCGGACGTGGTCGACCTGCACGGCAGGACCCTCCCGGACGGCAGCGCCGTCAGCCTCAACTTGCCGCGGCCAACAGAGATCCCGAGGTGTTCGACCGTCCGGACGACGTGGACGTCTCGCGCAACCCCAACCGGCATTTGAGCTTCGGTCACGGCATCCACAAGTGCATCGGAGCACCGCTGGCACGGCTGGAAATGCGGGTGGCACTGGAGGAGCTGCTTGCTCGTACCTCGTCCATCGAGCTGTCCGGCGCACCGGACAACGACACAGGCCTCATCGGGGGCGGCTTCATCCGCCTGCCGATTCGCGTCCACGCCTGATCTCGTACCTCGGGTATCAACCGCACCGATACCTGGAATCGGTAGGACCCCCTTGTCCGCGACGCACTCGTGATGAATCTTGGATTCCTCAGGTGACGAGCGCGGAGGAACTACGTGAAGATCGCGTCCCTCGACCTGAACCTCCTGACAGCGCTGACCGCCCTTCTCGAGGAACGGCACGTGAGCCGGGCTGCCCGTCGAATGGGGCTGAGCCAGTCGGCCACCAGCGAAGCGCTCGGCCGCCTACGCCGCCACTTCGGCGACGAACTGCTGCACCGAGTCGGCAACCGCTACGAGCTGACACCGCTCGCAGCGGGTCTTCGCCACTCTTCGGCCGCTGCCTTGCTGCTGATCGAACAAACCTTCTCGGCGAACACCCGATTCGACCCCGCGGAGTGCGAACAGGAGTTCGTGCTCCTGGTGTCCGACTACGCCGCGTCGGTGTACGGACCCCTGCTGGCGCAGGTACTGCTCGAAGCTGCTCCGAAGGCGCGCCTGCGACTTCTTCCTCTACCGAGGGAATCCACTGATACCGCCTCACTGGCAGCGCGGAAGGTCGCTGGCTTCGTCATGCCTCGTGGGATGGCAGTAGAGGGCTTTACCGGTCTCGATCTGTTTCAGGACACGTGGATGTGTCTCGTGGACGAGGACAACCCCGATGTCGGAAACCGGCTGACCCTCAACTCCATGGCCGTTCTCCCCTGGGTCGTCCAGGACACCACCGAGCACACGAGCTCTGTGATGACCGCCCTACGAGCTCACGGAGTCGAGCCCCACGTGCAGTGCGTGGTGGGCGACTTCCACTCTGTCATCCCGTTGGTACGAAATAGTCGCCGTATCGGGCTTGTACCCTCACGCATGATCACGGGCTCACCGCCGTCCATGCGGGTTCTGCAACCACCGTTCCAGACACCACCGCTGGTGGAGACCTTGTGGTGGCACGTGGCCCACACAAGCGACCCGGCTCATTGCTGGCTGCGGGACACGGCAGCAGCAGCCGGCGCACAGCTGCACCAGCTGTATTGACCGGGGACGTTGGTCGTGTGGCGACACGATCTGCCTGATCTTGATATTGGAAGACCTCCTGGGGTGGTGTGGAGCTGTCTGACGGCATCCGCACCACGACCCAGGAGGTCGTGTCTCACGCCAACGCAGCGTTGACCCCGCGTGCCCGGTCACGCCTTGCCAGGCTGATCGTCGACAAGGGCTGGCCGGTGGCTCGGGCCGCGGAGCGGATCGCGGTCTCATGGCAACGGTGAACCGCTGGGCACAGCGGTACCTGCTCGCCAGCGAACCCGGCATGTCGGTCAGCGCAGCGCCACGCCGTCGCCCAAGCCGAGCAGGTCCAGCTCGTCTCTGGTGGGTAGCCCTTCCCAGTCGCCGGCGGCCATCACGGCGAAGGCCCCGACGGCATTGCCCCGTGCCAGACGTTCCTCCGGAGCAACATCGTCGAGCAGCCCGGACAGGTACCCGGCAGTGAAGGCGTCGCCCGCACCGATGGTGTCCACGGCAGTCACGAGGTGCGCAGGCGCGCTCCAAAGCCCATCGCGGGTGCGTGCTGACGCGCCCGCGGCTCCATTCTTGGTCACCAGTTCGGTGACGCCGGATGCCATGAGGAGTTCTGGGCCGCCGATGAGGTCGATCTCGCCGGGTGAGCCGATGACCACGTCTGCTCTGCGCGCCAGGGGTGACAGCACGGACGCCGCGCGGTCGGCCGACCACAGCCGAGAGCGGTGGTTGACGTCGAACGACACGGTCCAGCCTCGTTCGCGGGCGTGGGCCAGGGCGGCGTGCACAGCGTCGAGAGCGGTGTTGCTCAGCGCCGGCGTGATCCCGGTGAGGTGCAGCAAGCGGGCGTCGCAGTCGAGGCCGGTCTGCACATCCTGCCGGTCGAGGTGTGATCCGGCGGAGCCGGCTCGGTGGTAGAGGACTCGAGTGACCTCGGGGGTGCGCTGTTCGAACAGGATCAAGCCGGTGGGCGTGTCAGGGTCGCGGCCGACCGCCGAGGTGTCCACGCCCTCGGCTCGCAGGGTCCGCAGGATCAGTTCGCCGGGTTCGTCGGCACCGACTCTGCCGACCCAGCGGGCGCTGTGCCCGAGCCTCGACAGTCCGATCGCGACGGTCGCCTCGGCGCCGGCGATCGACGTACGGGCATCGGCACCGAGGCGCCACGTGCCGCGTGCCCGCAGCGACATCATCGTCTCACCGACGAGTACCACGTCGATCATGACAAAGCCTTGACGAACCGCGCGGCGCGGTCGGCCAGCGCGGACAGGTCGCCGCCATCGGGAGCGTCGCCCACCAGCGGACTCCCAACGCCCACGGCGAGCGCGCCGGCGGCGAGGTAGCGCGGTACGTCCTCCACGCTGATACCGCCCACCGGAACGAACGGCACACCGGGGAACGGGGCGCGCAGAGCAGCGAGGTAGTCGGGACCGAACTCCGAGGCGGGGAACAGCTTGACCGCCGCAGCGCCAGCGGTGACGGCGGCGTGCACCTCGGTGGGCGTCAGTGCGCCGGCCAGCACTGGCAACCCCATCTCGATCGAGGCTGTGACCCCCTCTCCCAGCGCCGGGGTGACGGCGAACGTGGCGCCGGCATCGCGAGCACGGCGGGCGTCTCTCGCGGTCAGCACGGTGCCGGCGCCGATCCAACGAGCAGAGCCGGCCAAGCGCCCTAGAACGGTGAGGGCATCGCGGCTGGTAAGCGAGACTTCCAGCACCTCGACCCCTTGGGCGAGCAGTGTCCTGGCGGTCTCAACGCACGCGTCGGGATCGTTGCCGCGGATGATGCCGAGCAGCCGGTGTTCGGCCAAAGCTTCCACGATGCTCATAGTCGCCTTCCCCAAAGATCTCACCATTCCGCGAACGAACCGTCGTCGTGCCGCCACAGCGGTGGTCGCCATCGGTGGCCGACTGCATCGGCGCGCCGCACCTCGTCCTCGTCGACCTCGATGCCCAGACCAGGCGCCTCCCACCGGCGGATGGCGCCGCTGGGGAACGCGAACGGCGCCCGGTCCACCACGTAGTCCAGCAACTCGGCCCCGTCGTGGTAGTGGATGCCGATGCTTTGTTCCTGGATGAGGAAGTTCGGCGTGGCGAAGGCGATCTGAAGACTGGCGGCGAGGGCGATCGGCCCCAGCGGGCAATGTGGTGCCGGCACGGCATCGTGCACTTCGGCCAGCGAGGCGATCCGGCGCACCTCGGAAATGCCGCCGGCGTGGGACAGGTCAGGCTGGGCGACCGCGATACCCGCGCGCAAGGCCGGCAGGAAGTCGGCCCGCGAATACAAACGTTCGCCGCAGGCGATGGGCACAGGACTGGCAGCCACGACCTCGGCGAGTCGGCTCGCTGGACCACGACTGACCGCACAGCAGTGCCTGTGGACCGCGCTGCGCCTGCACGGCAAGAACGCCGATGCCGATCACATCCGCGATCTCCTGGACCGTGTCGGACTGGGCGCAAGGGAGGCCGGCACCCGCCCCTAACGAGCTGTCCGGCGGACAGCGTCGGCGACTGACGATCGCCCGTGCGCTTGCGGTCGGCCCACGAGTCCTGGTGCTCGACGAAGCGGTGGCCGCGCTCGACGTCTCCATCCAGGCGCAAATCCTCAAGCTCCTGCAGTACATCCGCAGGGAAACCGGCGTCGCGCTCGTGTTCATCAGCCACGACCTCGCCGTCGTGGCCCACTGCACCGATGACACGCTGGTCATGCGCAAAAGCAGAGGCATGGAGCGAGGGCCGACCGACCGGGTCCTGAGCCGGCCCACCGGCACCTACACCGAGCTGCTCCTCGCCTCGGTGCCACGCCTGGGCTGGAACCCTGCCGAGGTCGCGGACGTCCGAGCTGCTGGCCGCAGGCGGATCAGGGAAGTGAGCGGGGTTGCCCACGACACCTCAAGTACGCCGCAGCAGAGCATTGCCCTGCGCTCAACAATTCTCGGCGCGCCACGCGACCGGCAACGACGTCAGTCCATAATGGAACTCACCGGTGCGGATCGCGCGCCGGACGTCGTGGAGGCGCAGTCGTGGCAGGGCGCCGAACGGCACCTTCAACGCCATTCTCACCTCCATGCGCGCCAGTGCCGCACCGGCGCAGAAGTGGACACCACGGCCGAACGCCAGCGAACGACGGAGTTCTGGGCGGTCCGGGACGAACTCGTCGGCGGCGGCGGACACCGCCTCGTCGCGGTTGGCCGAGGCGAACAGGACCAGCAGCCGGGCGTCACGCGCGACCGGGCAACCGCCCACCTCGGTGTCCCGTGTCGCCCTGCGGAGCAGGCCCTTGACCGGCCCGACGAGGCGCAGCCCCTCCTCCACCACGGCCGACAGGTCGCCACGGTGAAGATCCGGCCTGCTCAGCAGCAGGTGCACGAGATTGCCGAGGAAGTTGGTCGTGGTCTCGTTGCCGGCTATGAGAAGTTGTGCGAGGACCGCCCTGGCCTCGACGTTGGTCATGTTGGCGACGAGGCTCGCCGCCAGACTTGAACCCGGCTCCGCGCGATGGCGGGCGATGGCATCGTCCAACGCTGCGGAAAAGGCCACCTGCTCGGCGGTGAGGCGTTCGCGGGTCGCGCTGTCGATGAACGACAGTCCCAGGGTGAAAGCACCGTCGGTCTAGCGTTTCACGTGGGCCACGGGCGCCTCGATGCCGAAGATCACCGTGATCACCGTGATCACCGTGATCGGGAGCGGGACGGCGAAGTCCGCCACGGGGTCGGCCTCGCCCTGGTCTGCGAAGCCGGCCACGAGATCACGCGCAACTTGCCTGATCATCGGTTCCTTGGTCGCCGCACGCGGCCGACACCAGCGACGCCGTGGAGAGCAGCAGGTCACGCCCACAACACCAGCTTCGGCATTTCGCAGGCACACCCGCCCGGCGAGCAAGCACCATCGACCACACGCATGTGTTGATGTCTCTCGTGTTTTCGCGTCTGCACAGCAGGGCACCCGAAAGTGTCGGGTCGGGCGATGGAGGGTGTGGCGGTGTCACTGACGGTGAACGACAGCCTGCTGGCGGGCCGCTACCGGTTGCTGGACATGGTGGGCACCGGCGGGATGGCCGAGGTCTACCGTGCCGAGGACACCGTGCTGGGCCGTGCAGTGGCGGTCAAGGTCTTCCGGTCTGGGTGGGACGACACGGCCAGGCACCGGTTCGAGGCCGAGGTTCGGACGCTGGCCGGGCTGTCGCATCCTGGTTTGGTGCCGGTCCATGACGCCTGTACCGAGGATGACACGCCGTTCCTGGTGATGCGGCTGGTCGAGGGGCGCACCCTGCGCGCGGAGATCGCTGACGGCCCGTTGTCGGCGCAGCGAGTGCGCCGGTTGAGCATGAACTTGGCCGAGGCCCTGGCCTATGTGCATGCCCAGGGCGTAGTGCATCGCGACGTCAAGCCGTCCAACATCCTGCTCGACGCCCTCGACAAGCCGTACCTGGCTGACTTCGGCTTGGCCCATCTGCCCGGCGCGACCAGGCTTACCCGCGCCGACCAGATGGTCGGCACCGCCGCCTACCTGGCACCCGAGCAGGTCCGAGGCAGCGACGTCGACTACCCCGCCGACATCTACGCCCTCGGCCTGGTCCTGCTGGAGTGCCTCACCGCGCGCCGCGAATACCCCGGCAGCGAGGTCGAGGCTGCCGTCGCCCGCCTGCACCGCTCCCCCGCGATCCCCGAGCACCTGCCGGCCGATCTGGTCAGACTGCTGTCGTCGATGACCGCCTCCGCCCCCGATCAGCGGCCGGCCGCCGTCGACTGCGTCCGCGCCCTGCAGGCGACCCCCGCCGATGACACCCTGCCGGTCCCCGCCCACGTGACGGAAACGGCTCCGGTGGAGGTGCAGCGGTCGGCACGGGTGCCCCGCAAGGCGCTCCTCGCCTCGGCGGCGGCGCTGTTGGGCGCGGTCAGCGTCGCGTGGGCGATCGCACCCGGTGCGCAGCCGGTGAATTCGGCACCGGTGTCGAGCGCGCCCTCGACTACCACGTCCTCCAGCTCAGTGGCTCCAGCATCCACCGCATCGCCCCAGACCGCGGCACCGGTGACGATGCCAGCTCAACAGCCCGCCGCCCAGGTCGACACCGTCACCCCCGTTCAGGCCGTTCCAGAGGTGGCACAACAACCAGCCGTCCAGGCCCCGGCTGCGAAAGCGGACGCAAAGAAGCAGAAGGACAAGCCGCAGCTGCCAGGTAAGAGCAAGAAGTAGCCGACGGCACACCTGCCGGCAGATGCGTCTCCGTTGCGTTTGTCATCGTGATGCGATGGCCGGGCAGTCAGATTCGAGACCGCGATTTCGCCGTTGCAGAGCCTCGGGATGGTTCGAGAATCGCGCGCAGAGCCGGAGCCGCGACTGTTCCGTGCCACCACATCGCCTAGCCGTACAGACCCGAGACATTGCGAACAGTCCGACACCTATCTGTCGTCTCAGGCTCCCATGTGGACGTGACCGGCCCAACGCGTTGGCACAGCGGGGAACTTGGCCCGCTGCTCCCGCACGGATGCATGCAGCGCCGCTGCGGACTCGTTGATCCCGGCATGGGCGAGAGCACGGTAGAAACCTACCGCCACCGCGATGGCGGCGTGGTCGTTGATCGTCCACAGGGTCCCGACGACCGCGCGATACCCAGCCAGTTGGAAGGCCGCGGTGAGGTGCGCGGCCTCGTCGGCGTGCCGGCGGTCGATGCCGACCGTTCCGCAAGCCGACAGGTACGCGAGCTCGCCGTGGCCAAGTTGCAGGCGCGACAGCTCGCTCACGGTGAGTGGGCCGTCGGTCAGTTCCAGCCTGCTGGACGACGGGTCCACGAGGTCGGCGAAGCTGTGGCAGGCGAAGTGCGCTATCCGGTGGCGGGTGAGCGCTTCGGCCACGGCGTCGTGGGTCGCGGCCGGGAGAACCGTGGCACCGGGCACCAGCTGGCGCAGCAGGTCGGCTTCGCACGTCACCCCAGGTAGCGGTGGGACACCTGGAGCGTCGGGAACCGCCACGACCAGCAGCGACCGGCCGCTGTGCCCACTTCGGCGCGCGCGGGCGTGACCGAGTGCGCGGATGGTCGGCGTGTACGAGGAGATCACCCGGTTCGCCACGGCGTCGTCGCCACGTCCGGCGGCGTGCAGCGGCAGCAACGTGCTGACACCCACCGGGCACCACCACAGCCGGGGCGGGTGGTCGGTTGTGGCGGTGTGCCCGAGCGCGCACATGACCGGTTCGGCCGCGACGTCCCACAGCCAGCCTAGGAGCTCGAGGACATCCTGCTGTGCCTGGCTTCGGGCGGCGGCGGAGCGCATGCGGTCCGCGGCGTTGCTGAGCGAGGTGCTCAGCCGGTCGGCCTGTTCCGCGGCCGCTTTCAGGGTGTACTCGGGCAGCGGCACGACTTGGGTGGCGTCGCTGGTCACGATCAGCGCGTGGCCGCTCAAGTGGTGTGCCAGCACGTAGATGATCGGCCCGCCGGACGCCTGTGCGCGGAGCCCGTCCATCGACGGCTGCACCAGGAAACCCGCCAGCCCCGGCCTAGATCTGATGCGGCCGAGCAGCTGCGTCCACCGTGCTTCCAGGTCGGCGCGGCGCCGGGCCAGCGCCTCGTGCATCGCAGGCTCGGCCGGCTGGCTGTGCGGCGTCGGCGGAGCGTAGTCGGCGATCTCCAGCATCGACCGCAGCTCGTCGAACTCGCGGGCCAGCTCCGGAGCGGCAGCACGCAGCGCGGTGGTCTCGCCGCGCATGTCGAGGCTGCTCGCCAGCACCAGGCCGCGGGTCTGCTCGAGCAGTTCGACCGCCCGGTCCGGTTGTTCGGCGGAGATCGCGGCGGTCGCGGCTGTGGAGGCCAGACCGGGAAAACCGGTGATGCGATGTTGCCGGTCCACGCGACCGGCCTGCCTCGACGTCACCTGTGGTAACAGCCCCACCGCGAGGTCGACCATGGCCATCGCGTGAGCGGTGTCGCCCTGCCGCAGATCGAGGTCGGCCGCCTGCTGCGCTGCAGCAAGCGTAGCGAGCACCTGCGTTCCACTCTCGGCCGCCTCCGCGAACGCGTGCCCGGCCTGCAGCAGATGAGCCGGGTCGCCCGACTGCTCGAACAGGCTTCGCGACACCTCCCCGAACGTCGTCAGACAGGCCACCCTGGCGGGCGCGCCGGTGGGCATCAGCCGGACCGCCTCCCGGCAAAGCTTGAGCGCCCGTTGCAGCGGCACCGGGTCACCGGTGAGCAGCGACAGCTCGTGCAACGAAGCGCCGAGTCCGGACAGGCTCGCGCTACGACCGGGACTGCCGACCGGTGTCGCGGCCAGGGCGGCCTTGCTGACGCTGACCGCTTCGCGCACCGCGGCGGAATCGTCGGTCGACCTCGCGAGGATCCGCAAGCCCTGGCTGAGGTTCACCATCAGCAACGGCCGGTTGTGGTGGCTCCACGGCGTCACGGCAACGGCCTCACGGCACACCTTGATGGCCTCCCGCAACAGTGCCCGGTCCGCGCGGCGACCGGCGAGCTGGAACAACGCGCTGCTGAGATTTCCGAGGTTGCCGGACCGTTCGAGCCTCGTGCCCGAGCGGGCAGCCGCGGCCTTCCTGCCGACGCTCACCGCCTCCTCCAACGCGGCCAAATCACCACGGGACGTGTACACCAGCAGCAGGTTGATGCTCAGCGTGATCAGGTAGCCGGACGGATCCGGATCGTCGGGCACCATGGCGGCCACCGAGTCACGGGCCACCTGAACCGACTCGTCGAGCACGGCCGCGTCCTGCTCGATCACGAACAGCAAGAACAGGCACAAGCCGAGGTTCGTCATCCGGCTGGACAGGTTCACGTCACCCGGTTCGCTGACCCGCACCGCCTCCCTGGCAACGTGGAGCGCCTCGTCCAGCACCTCCCGCTCCAGCTCGGCACCACAGCTCATGATCAGGCTGAGCGACAGGTTCATGAGATAGGTGCCATTGGCCGGATCGGCGGCCACCGCCGCCCGCCCCGCTGACACGGCCTCGGCAAGCGCAGTCTTGTCACCGGTCCGCATGAACAACAGGTGCAGGCTGTGGCCGAGGTTGTCCTGAAACCAAGGGCGATCGGCGTGGTTTTCGGGCAGGTTGGCGAGCGCGGCCCTGCACAACATGCCCGCGCGCCGCGCGAAAATCTTGACGCCGTACCGCCGGAAGCGGCCGATGTGCGCCTCGACCCTGCGCTTCGCCACGTCGACAGGCAAAGACGCCCGCGGTTCGAATATCCAATACACCGAGAACAGCACGGCCGAAGCGATGCGCAGCCACTGCGGAGCGTCAAGCAGTTGGGCGGCCACCGCGACCAGGAGCAACAGCAACGTGACCAGGTCGATGCCCAAGGTGATGTTCAGCGTGCGCGGTCCGATCCGAGGCCTCGGCAGCACGGAGACGACGAACACCAGCAGCGGCAACGCCATCCACCAGGTGCCCCAGGTGAGGTAGATCAGCACGCCGATCCCGAGCACGTAAAAGCCGTTCATCATCGGGATGGTCACCAGTGCCGCACACGCCGCAGGAACCCACCAAGGCCCGCCTTGGACAGCGGTGACGACCGCCCCGATGACAAGCAGAACGCGCATTGTCCTCCCCTTGCTCCGGTCGCCAAGGGTAATGTGCCGATAACGCACAGCGGCCCTTTTTGAGAGGAAACAACGTGCAGATCCGCGTCGGCCGACTGTGCCGCAACCTCGGCGACGACCCGGACCTGCGCAGGGCACTGCAACCCGGTGACGCCCTGAACCAGCTCGCCGACGCGGTCAAGCGGGGCGCGGACACGGATGCGCTGACCGCGCTGCTGGACGCCGTAGAGGACGTCGCGGCTTCGGCCGGCATCGATGGCGTGACCACCGGCGACCGGCAGTACGAAGCGCTTCCGGATGTCAGCGTTCGCACCGTGCGCGGCTGGCGATGCCCTCACACACACCCATGCGACCGCGTCGAGACCGGCCGCCGCACGCCCGTCTGTGCGCTCACCTCCGACGAACTGGCACCGGTCAAGGTGATCAGCGGGTGACCGCCTTCCTCGAAACACTGGGCAAACGCGTCGCCGAACGCTGGCTGGAACTGATCCTGCTACCCGGCGTGTTCTGGGTCGCGGTCGCAATACTGGCCTGGAAACGGGTGTTCAACACGCGCGCCCTCACCGACCTGATCGCCACCAAGCCCAGCCCCACTGTCGTCGCAGCCTTGCTAATTGCCGCCTCGGCAGCCGGCCTCGTCGCCACCGGCCTCGGCACCACGACGCGCAGGCTCGCGTTGCTGCGAGGCCACTGGTGGCCCGCCCGCGTGCTGACCACCTTGCGCCGCTGGCGCTGGCGCCGCGCGGACCGCAAGGTCACCGCCGCCGTGGCCGCCGCAGTCCGCGCCGCCCCGCCGAACACCGCGACCGTGATCACAGGTCCCCAGGTCGCCGACCGCCTGGCCCGGCGGGACGCGGTGGCGCTGGAACCACCCGAGCGTCCGACGTGGACCGCAGATCAGTGGAGGGCGTTGTCCGTCCGCGTACATCGGGCGTACGGGCTGGAGTTGACTTTGACGTGGCCGCGATTGTGGTCGGTGCTGCCCGAACACCTGCGGATCACTATCGCCACAGCGCAGAACTCCTACGTCGTGGCGAGCACGCTGAGCGGCTGGGCTCTGCTGTACGGCGTGCTCGGCGTGCGGTGGTGGCCAGCGCTACCCATCGCACTGGCGGTGCTGGTCGTCTCACTGGTCAGGACCCGGGCTGCGACCGCGACGCTGTGCGCATTGGTCGAGTCCGCCGCCGATCTCCACGGACGAGATCTGGCAATTCAGCTCGGTCTTGAGCCCAGCGGGCCGTTGTCCATCTCGGATGGCGAGGAGATCTCCGGGCGGCTACGCAAGGACGAGCTCTGAACACCCACCGTCGTGCGTGTTCAGAGCTCTGACAATCGCCTCCACTGCTCCGCAACCAGAAGGTGGTGCGCGGGTCGCTGTAGTCGCGATTGGCCAAGCCCGGACAGCGCTGGACACGCAGCGAACGGCCCAGAGCGGTTACGTGCGATCTGCGGGCAGCGTCGGCGACCCGATGATAAGGAAGTCAGCTTTGCCTCGGCTCGGCGGGCGTACGAAGGCCCTCCTGGTCCGCGACCACTGTGATGGTTCCAGCCGTCGTGTGCAGGATGACTCGCCGGATTTTCGCGTGGTGGCCCTTGAACGCCGGGCACGTCCAGCTCTACACCCCGATCGGTGTCGTTGTAGTTCTTCGTCCAGACACTGGTGTCATACCAGGTTTTGGCGTGCGAGCTCATGCCGACCACCAGGGCGCATTGCCTCGCACGCGGCCCACTCGGCCGATTCTTACCGCGGCCATGCTCGCGTCAGGCTGTCGCGCAACTCCGCCAGTGCTGCGGGTCCCAGCCGACTCTCAACAATCTGTTCCAGGTCAAGCAGAATCCCCGATGCGACATCGCGACGCTGACAACCTGCGGCGGTCAGTGCGATGAGGGTGCTGCGCGGAAATCCTGGCCCTGGCGTACTGACCAGCAGGCCCTCGTCGACAAGCTGTGTGACTGCGCGATGCATTGTCTGGCGGGCGACGCCGGCGCGGCGGGCGAGTTCGGCGACGCTCAGCGCTGTGTCGTTCTCCAGGTGCGCCAGCACGGCTGCGTGCGCCGGCGTGATGGGATCCACGCCCGCGGCGGCCAGGCGCTCCACCAGCTCGTCGGAAAACCACCGCGCGCCTCGTTGTAGCAGTGTGAGCAGCGGCGGCTTCGCGTCCGAGTGATCTTCAGCGCTCATCGCTCGCGTTCCTATCGCTCGAGAGTAGGCTCCAGTGTCAGGTAAGGTGACACAGAGGAGTTCGTTGCCATGACAGGTTATGACGTTGACGTCCTCATCGCTGGGGCCGGCCCGGTCGGACTCACGGCGGCGTTACAGCTGACCCGGTGGGGTATCTCAGTTCGCTTGGTTGATGCCGCACATGGTCCGGCCACCACCAGCCGTGCGCTAGGTATGCACGCCCGCAGCCTGGAGATTTGTGATCATCTCGGGATTCTCGGCGACATCGCTCCACACGGAACAAGGGTCAACGCGTTCATCCGCCATCATGCCGAGCGCGCGTCCCGGGTCGACTACGACTTCGGTGGTCTGGCGACCCAGTTTCCGTACATGTTCAACATCGATCAGGCGATCACTGAACGCGTGCTCCGCGGACATGCCGCCTCGGCCGGGACAGAGGTGGAGTGGGACACCAGGCTCGAGTCGTTTCAGCACGACGAAGATGCCGTCACAGCCACGTTGCTCAGCGGCGATGACTCTGGCGCGACACGGGAGACGGTGCGTGCGCGGTACCTCTGGGGCTGCGACGGCGGACACTCGACCGTCCGCAAGACCCTCCAACTCCCACTGGCGGGCGAAGCCGCCCACACCTGGCTGATCGCCGATGCGGTCGTGCACACCGATCTTGAGCGAGATGGGGTGCACTGGCTGTTCCCGGCCGGTGGCGCGCTGATGGCATTCCCGTTCCCCGACCCAGGCAAGTGGCGGCTGCTCGACACCACCGGCGAAGGAGAGCCTGAGCATTCCGGGCAGATTGCCCAGCAGTTCAGCACCAAGTTGTCACAGGCCCTGGGGTGCGACACCACAGTGGACAACCCCACCTGGGCGTCGAAGTTCACCATTCAGCAGCGCGCGGTGCCCTCGATGCACGTCGGGCGGTGTTTCGTTTCGGGCGACGCCGCCCACGTCCACTCCCCCGCCTCGGGACAGGGCCTCAACACCGGAATCCAGGACGCGTACAACCTGGCGTGGAAGCTGGCCATGGTCCTACACGGCCACGCCGATGCCGCACTGCTCGACACCTGCGACACAGAACGCGTCCCCATCGGCCAAGCACTACTCGCCTCCACCGGAGAGGTCATGAATACAGCCATGGTCGACAGCCCAGCGGGGAACACCAAGGACACGGGGGATTCCGATCGCGAGTTCATGCACAAGCTCATTCGGAACATGTCGGGTCTGCACATCGCTTACCCCGACAGCCCTCTGACAATGCCCGGCGACAAGTCAGGCGCGGGTCCGCGACCGGGTCAGCGGCTGACCCAGATCTCCGCTGCTGACGCTCAATCACCTGGCTGGACCGCACTGCGCGCGTTGCTCCGGACCTCAGCCTGGCACCTGCTCGCTTTCACTGGGAGCACGTACGCCACCACTCAGGATCAGGTCACCGCGCAAACCAGGTCATTGCCGACCTGGCTGGACAAGGTGACGATCAGCCGGCATCGGCTGGATGAGACTGACCAAGGTGTGTGGGATCCCGACGGCCGAGTCCAGGACACGCTGGCCGCAACCGATGGGGACTGGATCCTCGTACGTCCCGACGGCTATCTCAGCGCCCGCGGCACCGGAGACGCCAGCCTTCGTGCTGCACTGCAACGATTGGCCAGCCTGCTCCCACGTTGAAACGGAGGGAGAGATGACAAACCCGGAACCTCCGTCCAATTGGGATCGACAGCGAGGCGACGACCAGCTGGCACTTCGCATCCGATAGGCGTGGCTCATCGGATCCGTCCGGTGCCGCTCACCTCCGGGCTCGGACCAGTTGGCGAGACGACCACCAATGCCGGCAGGCGTCTTGCTGACCTCATGCCGGTGAGGCTCTGTACCGCAACCCGTCAACGAAGACGCCCACCATGCGACGACTGTCCTCCAGCTCGCGGCCCGGTGTCGGCTAACACAGCAGAGCACTGGTGCACAAGAGATCTTCGGCTCCGACGTCACCACGAATCGCGCCTTCGGCCGCTGCCGCTTCGAGCAAGGATCCAAGAGCAGGAACCAGGCGCCGGAGGAAGTACCCCGACAGACCGTCGAAGGCCGGGTCGCCGGAGTGCAGGGCCGACGCCAGCCCTCGCTTGGTGGCGAGCAGGTCGATGAAACTCTCGATTCAGCGGTTCAGCGCCTCGTCGGGAAAGTGGCTCGCGCTGAGCAGGGGCCCGGCTTCAACGACAGAGTCGATCCCGCTCTGCACCACGACCTTCACCAAGTCCGCGCGTTGCGGGAAGTGCCGATACAGCGTGCCGACACCCACTCCGGCAAGTTCGGTGATCTCTTTGGCTGGAGCGTCGACACTTGAGGTGTCGAACACCGCCTTCGCGGCCTCGACCAACACCTCGACGTTTCGTTGCGCGGCGGCGCGCCGCCGGCGCGCGGGCCGCCGACGTCGGCTTGCCAATGACCCACCTCGCGATGGCATTCACCATCGCCCACCCCGGCGTCACAAGCGCGCTCCTCCGTGCTCGCACGATGGCTCATCTCGACGACCTGCTCGCCGGCGTGGACGTCACTCTCACCGATGACGTCCTCGACCGCATCGATGAAATCGTGCCTCCCGGCTTCGACGTCGGCACGCTTGACCAGGCCTACATTCCGCCGGCCCTCCAGAACCCACTTCTGCGCCGTCGTACCGCCACGCAGCGCACGGTCGCCTGACGAAACGAGAGAACTGACCAGGTTCTCGTCGCCGTAGCCACGATCAACGGCCAGACGCCTCACGGGTTCGGCGCCTCGACACCGAACCAGAAGCGCGCACCGGCAGCGCCCCTTGGCCTGGACGCTGCCAGGTGCCGATCAAGTGCCCATCGCCGGCCTTCGGAAACACGACAGCGAGATCACACGCCCGCCTCAAGGTCGACTGTCCGCCGACGCCCAGCAACCAACCCCGCAGACCTCGCGGGGCATCCACATGCTCACATACACGGACCGGCCGCTTGGCACGCTGGAGAAAAGCCCGATCAGCGCCTCAGCTGCGCCACAAGCCATCGGTCATCGGTCATCGGTCATCGGTCATCGGTCGTCGCAAGCGTCACATTAAATACTCGTATCTTATGTATCTTTTGCTACCCTCTGCAGAGCGCGACGCAACGCCGAACTCCGGACACGCTGGATCGGTTACCCAGGTCGCCCCGCCGGTTCCGATGACGATCCAGCTCGAGAAGGGAAGCTTGTGGCCACGACCAACCTGATCACTCGGGGCGCAGCACCACCTGCGACTGGTGCGACACCGCGTCGCACCGCGAAGTTCATGACGCTGATGTCGAAGCGGGCGGCATGATCACCTACGGCGGTATGCGTTACGAACAAGCTTGGTATCGCGATGCGGCCGTGCCGGCTGTGATCGTTGACGCGCCTGGCGCGGAACCTCGCCTGGGCTCGGTCGCGAGACCTGTGCGCACACCCGGCACCACGGTGGTGGCCGTGGTCGCCGCGCCTCTGAATCCGCTCGATCTGGCCATCGCTTCGGGAACATTCCACTCGGCGCGACACGAAGCTCCTTACGTGCCGGGTAGTGAGTGCGTCGGCATGGTGCTCGAGTCCGACGTTTACCTGCCTGGTTCGTGGGTCTACGCCGAGTGTCACGCATCGCCGGCCTCGCCCGGCACCTTCGTGGCGTGCGTCCTCGTCGCAGACGAGAACCTCATACCGCTGCCTCAGGAAGTCGACCCGGTGCTCGGCGCGGCCGTCGGCAACTCTGGCACTGCCGCGTTCATGCCGCTCATCGAGCGGGGTGGCCTGCGCTCAGGGGAAACGGTGCTGGTGCTGGGAGCCACTGGAACCGTAGGGCAGATCGCGATCCAGATCGCACGCCAGACCGGAGCCGGCAGGGTGGTGGGCGTCGGCCGAGATCATGCGGCGTTGCAACAGCTGCTCGGCTTGGGAGCGAACGCGGTCGTCGACCTCCGGGCCGACGAACCGACGAACGAGCTGGCGATTCGACTGCTCGCCGCAGCTGGACCTGTGGATGTCGTACTCGACGGACTTTACGGAGCACCTCTCGAGGCAGCGCTGCAGGCGTGCGCCGCAGGGGCACGTGTGGTCAACATCGGCAATGCCGCCGGCGCCAGCGCGCAGGTACCTGCCGGACTCGTCCGCAGCAAGCAACTGACCCTGTCCGGCTTCGCTGGTTTGCACACACCTCTCAAGGCAAAGCGAGTCGCGCTGAGCTGGTTGTGGAACGCACTCGTTCGCAGCAAGCTGCAGCTCGAGGTTCGTACCGTCTCTCTCGAGGAACTGCCGAGGGCCTGGCGGGATCAGGCGCACTCGCCGCACGCAAAGTGCGTTGTCGTTTTCGATCGCACCCCTTGCCAGATGACATGGCCGCGGTCCTGAAGCGCAGCCACCCACCGCTTCACCGCCAAGTGGCCAGTCAGCGAACAAGGTGGTAGAGGATCACAGGAGACCCGAAGTGACTGCCCGAATCGCCTTCGCCCCGAAAGTGATGTCGTTCCTCGCACAAAAGATCTCAGCGGTAGGCCTGCGCACGGACAAAAGGCTCTACTTCGCGACTCGCGACGTACCGGAACCCGTGATCATGACGGTGCCGACGAGGCACGGCCCCGTGCGGTGCAGGGTCCACCGGCCGCACCCGAGCGCTCCGCTGGTGACCGAATCGAACAGCAGGCTCCCCGTCCATCTCCAGATCCACGGAGGCGCGTTCTTCATCCGGGTTCCGCAGCAGGACGACCACATCAACTCCTACATCGCCTCCGAGGTCGGAGCGGTCGTGATCAATCCGGACTACCGCGTCGCCCCTCAGGTTCAGTACCCGACGGCTGAGGAGCAGTGCTACGACGTGGCAACCTGGGTACAGGGCAATGCATGGCGGTACGGCTGGGACGGATCACGCGTATCGGTCGGTGGCACCAGCGCGGGCGGCAAACTGGCCTTCAACATCGTTCAAATGGTTCATGCGGCCGGCGACAGGCCACTGCGTGCGCTTGTCGCCATTTGCGCCGTCGCCGATGCCACGCGGACCGACCGAACCTCTCCCAAGCCAGATGCGTTGATCGACACTCGCGCCCAGAAGCTGATGCTGAACAGCTACTTCGCTGACACGGTGAAGCGCACCGAGCGGCTCGCCTCGCCTGCCTTCGATCCGGATCTGGCCGCGGCGTTGCCTCCGACGCTCATCCTGACCGGTGGGCTGGACACGCTAGGTCCTGAAATGGACACGCTCGCCGAAAGGCTGATGGCAGAAGGTGCCCAGGTTGATCATCGACGCTTTCCAGCGGCAGACCACGGCTTCAGCCACTTCCCGCCGGTCGAGACCGCCCGGAAGTCGATTCAACTCGTCGGGCGGTTCCTGTTGCGACACCTGCGTTGAAGCTGGAACTCAACGTTGCTGACAGGGTGAGCCAAGGATGACGCCCGTTCGAGGAGCTCGCTTCTGGAGCGGCTCTCTCACGTCGACCACCTGTGTTCGACGCCTGCGCACCAGACACGCTCCACCAGCCGAGTCGCCTTGATGTCGGCCACTGGATCGCCCGCGACCAGGAGCAGATCGACTCGCGCTCCAGGCGTGATCGTGCCGCGATCGTTCAGGCCGAAGTGGACGGCCGGAAGGGCGGTCGCGGCGTGCAAGGCGCTCACCGTGGACAACCCCGCGTCTACCAGCAGCTCCAGTTCGTGGTGCAGGCTCTCTCCGAACGGCGGCCAAGCGGGCACACCGGTTGCCTTGTTGGCGCCGGTACCTGCCAGAACGGGCACTCCTGCGCGGTGCAACGCGGCAACGCTCGCGCGGGCGGCCTCGTAAGAAGGTCGCGATCTCGCGGCATGAACGAGCCTGTCGGAGATGGCCTCCATCATTGTCAGCGTAGGAATGATGACGCGCTTCTCGAAGGCCGCACGCGCTACGTCGACTTCTTCCACTGCACGGTCCAGCGGCGCGTGGGCGAGCACGCTCACGCCCGCCACCTGAGCCATCCGGACCGCTGACAACGACGAGACGTGAGCGATCGTGCGCAGGCCTCGCCTGCGAGCCGCAGTCGCCAAAGCATCCACTGTGGACTGATCGAATCCTGGTAGGTCGATCACGATCTTGACGTAGTCGACGCCTTCGACGACCCGCTTCGCGACCCATTCCTCCGCGGCCTCGGGTCCCTCGACAAGTCCGCTCGCCTGGCGCCCCCGGCGCTGACCATGAGCGCTGGCCGGTGAGGACGCTGCCACCCCGCAACTCCGGATGTCGGTCAGACCGGCGTGGTGACGCAATAATCCACCAGGCTCGGCGGCCACGTCCCCATGTCCAGTGCCGTGGTCACACCGTGAGCCGCGAACTGCTCCAGCGCCTGGAGGTCGCTGAGGTGAACATGGGAGTCGATCAGGCCGGGCAACAGCACCGATCCATCGGCGTCGACAACGCGGGCGCCGGCGGTGTCCAGATCGGCGCGGATGATTCCGTCTTCTACGACGACGGTGCGCGGCTCGGTGACCTGCTGGCCGTCAAAGACCCGTACTCGGGTGATGACGGTCCGATGGCGACGAGATCCCGGCACCACTTCCTTTGTTTTCAAGGGGATGGTGTCACGACTCGTCGGTGAAGGTGAGCTGTTGTCCGGTCTCCTGCGCGACCAACGCGGCGCCGTAGTCGTTGCCGTTGGGCGTGCGCATGATCGTGTGGGTGTGGAACTTGGCCGGCTTCTTGTTGGTGAGCATGATTCCGGCGTGGTGTTCGTACTCGATGAGGACCACAGGACTCTGGATGCGGAGGTAGAAGGGACTGTCGGGACTCGATCCGCCAATCCAGCACAGCCAGGTGTCGTCCAGGTGTGCGCGGATGTCGTCGAGGCGTGCCCGGTAGGGACCGGGTGGCAGATGATCGACGAAGTTGCCGGCGAGTTGGAGGAGCAGTTCGCGGCTGTCCGTCGGGAAGTCGGCGGCGCGGCCGCCCTCGTAGGGGATGACGCGGTTGTCCTGGAACATGCCGGCGAGGTGCAGTTCGTCACCGAAGACCTCTCGGCCGGGCGGGATGTCGGGGTGCCGCTTGTCGGGGTAGAGCACGACCGCGTCGCGGGCGGCCTTCGGCAAGCTGTGCAGCAACTCCAGGGCGAGTTCGTCCGGCTTGACGAACAACCTGGTTCCCGCGTACGGGCCCTCGTCGATGATGTTCGGTTCGGCGCCGAGGAACACGGGGCTTGCGACCATCTGCGTGCCGACCACCATGACGTTGACGCAGACGTGGTGTCCGTACAGCGACCATCCCCAGGGCGTGGTTTCGCTCGGCTCCCCGAAGAGGTTGAAGTTGTAGCTGAACTCGTTCATGACGCGGGGGCCACGGACCAGCTGACCGAGGAAGTCGTTGGTCCACATGCATTTGCGGACCTTCTCGAACCCACTCTTGCTCAGACTCGCTTGGACGAGCCCCAGCACTGCCTCACGCACGTTGACGGAGACCTCGTCCAGGCGCAGGCCGAATCGGTTGACGTAGAGCTCGGGGTTCATCCAGGCACGCCAGACGCGGCTGTTCAGCGGGTGACGCACGGCGCTGCGCTGCTGGTCGTCGAGTGTGCCGAGCAGCAGCCCCGCCGCAGCGACCATTTCGGCGGTCGGCGCGTTCTCGGGCCGGCGTGGGAACAACGCCCGGTCCAGGGTGCCGTCGGTGGTGATGCCGCGGAACGACGTGGCGGCGAACAGGCCGGTCCAGGCGTCGACAGCGCTGCGAAATGTGTCCTGCTGAAGGTGCCTCTCCACCCACTGATACGCATCGAGGTCGCCGATGCCGGCGATCTTCTCGGAGTGGAGCGGCGTCAGATAGTCGCGGAAGTCTTCCGGCATCAGAGAGGTCCTTGGCGATCAGCCGTGAGCAACGGGATTCGGTTGGGGCGTAGTGGCTTTCGTGTCCGGACGGCGCGGACATGGGGAACGGTCAGTGCTCGTTCGTCGAGACCGCTTGCGGGTCCGTTCGATCGCTGATCCAGGAGCGGACGGCACGGCCGTGCTGGTCGAGCCTCGGGGGCGCGCGGTGGCCGGTTCGGGTGCGTTCAGCCCCCGATGGCTCGAAGAACCGCAAGGGCGGGCCGGGAAGGGTGATCTTCCCCAGGCTGTCGTGGTCGACGTCGACGAGCAGGCCCTGGCTTCGCGTCTGGTCCCAGGTGTACACCTCGTCGAGGCTGCGCACTTTGCCCGCGGGGACACCGACCTCGTTCAACCGGTCGAGCAGGTCCGCGGCGTTCCACGTCGAGAAAGCCTTTTCCACCAGAGCGATGAGCTCTTCGCGCCGGGCGACCCGCTCGGGGTTCGAGGAGAGCCCCGGGAAGGCCGGGTCAAGTCCGAAGCTGTTGCAGAACTTGCGCCACTGCGCTTCCGTACCGACCGCGATCTGGACCGACCCGTCGGCGCAGCGGAAGAGACCGTAGGGAGCGATGGCAGGGTGGTGGTTACCGGCCGCTCGTCCCACCTCGCCGGCAACGGTCCAGCGCGTGCCCTGGAACGCGTGCACGCCAACAGCGGCGGCGAGTAATGAGGTACGCACGTGCTGGCCGCGACCGGTGTGAGCGCGTTCGTGCAGTGCGGCGAGAACGCCGTAGGCGCCGTACATCCCGGAGAGCAGATCGCAGATGGGAGTGCCGAGCTTCTGCGGGTCGTCAGGGCCGGATCCGGTCACCGACATGAGCCCGGACTCGCCCTGGGCGATCTGGTCGTAGCCTGGCCGGCCGCCTTCAGGTCCGTCGTGGCCGAACCCTGTGATCGACAGGATCACCAACTGCGGGTTGAGCTCGGCCAGTCGTGCGGCGCCGAGTCCCAGCCGGTCCATCACGCCGGTGCGGAAGTTCTCCACCAGGACGTCGGCACGGCGAACCAGTCCTTCGAGCACCTCGATGTCGGCGGCCGCCTTCAGGTCGAGGCAGATCGACTCCTTGTTCCGATTGACCGAGAGGAAGTACGTCGACTCCTGCTCCTGCCCCTCGGTGGTCATGAACGGCGGCCCCCAGCCACGGGCGTCATCGCCGGTGCCCGGAGCCTCCACCTTGATCACCCTCGCACCGAGGTCACCAAGCATCATCGTGGCGTGAGGCCCCGCCACGGCGCGGCTCAGATCCACCACGAGCAGCTCGCTGAGCGGCCCCTCGGTCGCTGAACGGGGTGTATTCGAAGAGCCTGCACACGTCATCAATGGTTCCTTTTCACCGAGGCAGCGGGTGCTGTTGCGTCTGCGCCGGGCAGAGCACGGGAAACGGTCTCGGCCGCGGTCATCAGACGCGCGACGTACCGATCGACATCGGCGTGGTTGGCATCAAGCGGCAAGCCGTCGACAGTGAGCTGCATGACGACCTGCTGCCGCGCGTCGAACACCGGAACGGACACGCTGCGGATGCTGTACTCCCGACTCCGGTCTTGCAGGTCGTCGGGCTCGTGCTCGCCGCCGAGCTGTCCGATCAGTTGCCGGATCGCCAGGCGGCCGTGCGGAGTCAGTCCGTTGAGCGTGGTTTCGTCGACGGTGGACTCGAGCTTGCGCAGGCTGTCGCTCCACGTCGCGACCGACCAGCCGCGCGCACGCACACGATCGACCAGCTGCTGGGGATCGTGGCCCCAGCACAACGACGGCGACCCGCCGGCACGCGCCATCCACGCCTGTGTCGCCTTGTCAGACCAGGCCACGAGCGCGGTTCCCAGCGGAGGGATGTGCGGCAACCGTTGACCGACCCGGCTGTAGGCACGGCCACCAGCAGGCCTGCCCGCGGTGGCCAGCAGGACGATCTCCTCGCCGACCGCGGCGGAGGCCAGGCATTCCACGTCGTGCTGATCTGCCACCTCTTCCATGACCGGTCGCGCGACGTCGACCAGCTTCAGGTGCTCGATGAGGTCGGGCTCCCCCGCTGCCGCAAGCGACAGCGGGGAGAAGCGTCCGTAGCCGCCCTGGAAGAACAGGAGAGGCAAAGACGGTCCCGCCGCGTCAAGGGACGTGACCCGGCCGACGACGATGTCGTGATCGCCGGCGTCGTGGACCGCGTCGACCGTGCACTCAATCCACGCGACGGCGCTGTCGAGGCGTGGCAGGGCGCTGGACGACATCGTCCAGTCGAGGCCGTCGAACTTGCGGTCGCCTCCGGTGGCGAACGCGCGGGAAGCCGACTCCTGGTGGGCTCCCAGCACGTTGATGCAGAACCGTCCACTCTGGAGGATCTGTGCGGACGTGCGCGACTGCTTTCCAGGCAGGAACGCCACCAGCGGAGGTGACAGGGAGACGGAGACGAAGGACCCGACCGTCATTCCCACCGGGGCCCCGGAGCCGTCACACGAGGTCACGGCGGCGACACCCGTGGGGAAATGACCCAGCACATGGCGGAAGTGCTGCGGGTCGATGGATTCGGACATGCTGCCTTCTTCGTCGTTCGCTGCTCAGGCCTTCGGACGTTCCAGGACGCTGGTGGACAGCGGCGCCGCGTCGGCGCCGCACAGCGTCCGGCCGATGTTCTCCAGCCAGGTGTCGAGGTGGTTGGCCGCGTGCGTGCTGCCGGCCAGGCAGTTGCGGGTGATCAGCTGCAGCGGGTTGCGCTTGATGATCACCGATGCTCCAGAGGCCCGGAACAGCGTCTCGACCGCGGAACCGCACGCATCCCAGATGTAGGCGGCGTCGGTGTGCAGCTTCAGTGCTTCCAGTTCCGAGGGGTCTGTGCCTTCGTTCTGGAAGCGGTCGAGCTCGGCGATCGCCGCGTCCGCGACGCGACCGGCGGCGCGGATCTGGGCGTAGGCGCGACCCACGGTGTGATGGGCGACCGGTGCGTCGAGCTGCCTTGCGTACGGCGAGTAGGGCAAGCTGCGCCTGCCGATGTTGGCGAGGAACACCTCCATCGCCTGATCGGCCATGCCGAGCGCAAGCCCCGCACCACAGATGAGCGAGCGGACGATGCCGCCGCGCGCCGGGCCGAGTCCCTGCTTGGTGAGTTCCTCGATCTGCTCCGCGAGTCGCGCAGGGGTGCTGAAGCGCTCGTCCGGCACGAACAGTTCGCCGTCGGTCGCCACGGTCTGGCTACCGGTACCGGCCAGACCCATGGCGTCCCAGTCGTCACGAGCGATGAGCTGGTCCTTGGGGATGAGCGCCATGCCCACCTTGGAGTCGTCGGTCTCGTCGTAGAAGACCGCGAGGTAGCCGTGCGAGGCGTGGACGCTGCCGGTGGCGAACGGCCAGACGCCCTTGATCATCCAGCCACCGTCGACCTTGCGCGCGGTACCGGACATGCGTCGGCTCGTGCCGCCGAGAGCGAACGTCCGGTTGCCCACCCACGGTGACTCGTACACCGGCGCGATGACGTCCTCGGGGAAGGCGCAGCTCCACAGGTTCCCGCCGGCGGCGGCCCACACCACCCAGGCGGTCGCGCCGCAGCCGGATGCGAGTGCCCGGAAGATGTCGTGCGTCTCGCGGGTGGTGAACTCGGCGCCCCCGTAGCGCGTCGGCGTGGTCAGGCTGAAGATGCCGATCTTGTCGAGACGTTCGACGGTCTCCTGGGGAACGCGGCGCTGGTGTTCGGTCTCGGCCTGGTGCTCGCGCAACCAGGGCGTCATCTCCGCGATGTGGGCGAGGATGTCCTGAGCTCGCGGCCGATCGACCTGCGTGGTGCTGGGAGTCGCCATGTGTTGATCACCTCTGCTGCTGATGTTCGGTAGTGCGTGGCCGCGTTGCCGTTGTGCCGCTCATGGACCGGCGGGCGGCAGGACCGGCAGCTGCACGTAGCTCGGGTACTGCGCGCCGGTGAAGATCGTGTTCTGCGCCCCGTCGTGGTAGGTCGCGTCGTAGGTGTGACGCATCCCGTGCCCGGCGCCTGTGTAGGGCTCGATGTCGACGCGCAGACGCTGTCCTTTTCGGATCAGGCCGGTGTTCGGGATGATCTCCACCTCCACCGGCACGATCTCGCCGTTCTGCAGCGGCGCGTGGTCCGCGCGCAGGTGGGTGTGCTTCGGTCGGAACTCGGTCGACCGCTCGGGGTCCAGCTTGCGGTGCGAGACCTTGAGCCAGCCCTTGGCCAGCGGGTAGAACCGGGTGGAGATGCCAGGGATGAGCGCCGGCCCGCAGAAGTCGACCTCGTGGTCGTTCTCGTCGAGCACGCGCAGAGACACGAAGATGTCCATGTCTTCACTGGTGGAGGACACCCAGACGACGAGCTTGCTGTAGCCGGCGAGGATGGTGTCGTCCTCGAAGGGTGCGCTGACGAACGTCGCTCCTGGGGAGCACGGCGCGGACGCGGTGGCAGCGAGCTGCGCGGCTGTCTGAGCCGCACGCCTGCGGAATTCCGCGATGTCGATACCGGCGGAGAAGGCGGTGGAACTGTCCACCTCGGCCGAGTAGGTCACCTCTCCCGCGTGCTCGGGAGCACTCTGCTCGAGGCGCAGCACGTAGTCGCAGCCGGTGAGCCCGTTCCACTCCGAGGGAGTCGCGTCGAGGTACCACTTGACGTACTGGGTGCGGGCGATCGGCCACTCGTTCTCTTCTTGCAGATACGAGGTGCCGCGGCCGGTGCGGATCTCCATGCGGACCGGAGGGGTGTCCATGATCCCGTTGTCGACACCCTTGAGCCAGTGGTCGAAGAACGCCACGTGGTCCTCGACCGCAGCGGCGGAGTACGACTTGAGGAACCAGTCCTCCCAGAAGTCGATCTTCTTGTTCGGCGTGGGCGTGTTGAGGAAGGTCTCGCTGCTGCCGAGCTGGTGGAAATTGCCTGGATGT
Source organism: Lentzea pudingi (assembly GCF_014646255.1). Classification (GTDB taxonomy): domain Bacteria; phylum Actinomycetota; class Actinomycetes; order Mycobacteriales; family Pseudonocardiaceae; genus Lentzea; species Lentzea pudingi. The sequence continues at coordinate 416,949 of NZ_BMNC01000004.1, read as the reverse complement.
GCGGTCGCGGCGACCGTCCACAGTGGCACGGACACGTCGCTCATTTCCGGGCTCATGAGCACCTCGGAGCGCGGCCCGAAGATCAGCGAGGGATCGGAGTCCTTGAAGGGATTCGCCTTTGCCGCGGCGAGGAAGTCCTTCGCGTCGATGTCGCCCACGATCGCCGGGACGATGCCGTTGGCGAACCAGCCGGGGAAGAACTCCTCGTTGAAGATGCCGCCGGTGTACGCGAGCTCCTCGTAGAGGTCGGTGTCCGTCCCGATCGCGATCATCGCCTTCAGGTGCGGCGGACGGAGACTGGCTACCGCGTGCTGGTTGACCGCGTAGTAGGACATCCCCCACAGACCGATGTTCCCGTTCGACCAGGGCTGAACACCGGCCCACTCGATCGCGTCGTAGAAGGCCTCGGCTTCCTCGATGCCCCAGATCCCCAGAGTGCCGGGGCTTTTGCCCGCTCCAGGGCCATCGACTCGGACGAGGGCATAGCCTCGCGGGATCCAGGTGGCCGTGTTGATGCTTTCGTGGTTCTCGTACTCGTACCCGTCCGGGTTACCGAGGAAGTACCGGTCCTCCATCACCTCGTGGTGCTCGGCGGCCTCGTCACCGTCGATGGAGTGATGGACGAACGCCCGTCCGTAGACACCGAGGTTCATCACGACCGGAACCGGCTCGTCGTTGTCCGGGCGGAAGACGTCCGCGTAGACGAAGGACCCGTTGCGCAGAGGGATCTTCACGTCACGGTAGCGACGGATGCCGAGAATGTTGCGACGCACCTCGTTGCGCGCCGCGGCAGCGGAGGCGAGCCCTCGTGGCGTCGAGCCCGTGAACACCTTCGCCTCGTTCAGGTCCTGCAAGAGTTGCACGACAACGGGATCATCGGTGAACGCCTGAACCGGATCGATCGGGGCGCCGGGCAGGGACATGATCCGGTAGCGGAAGTCGATGGCCCGATCTCCCACGAACTCGTGGATCTCGGCCGTCAGGGTGATCCCGTTGTCCGGATTGCCGTCGTCATCAAGTGTCAGCAGGAATCGGGCGATGTTGGTCAGCCCGGGATCAGCGACCTTGGAGAGACTCCCGTCCACTCTCGCCACGAGGTCGGCGACAGTCAGCCTCTCCGCGCCGCGTGCCGTGCCAACCACGACCTTGCCGACGAAGAACGTGACGATCTCCCCGTTGCGGAACTGAAAAGTGCCCGCGTGGTCGGTCACACCTGAACAGGTGGGCGTCTCGAACCGCAAGCCGGCGATGGGTCCGGCGACCCTTCCCTCACGCACCATTGCACTTCCCTCATCGTCGAGGACCGAGCTAAAACACCCGTATGTTTCGTGTCTTTTGCTACTCTGATCCGGCCGTGACCGTCTGTCAAGTTCAGATGCGTCGAGTGTCAGCCCTCCTGGGCCGGTCCGCGCACTCGCCTGATCACTGAGCAACCTCGTCCCACCACCCGTCGCTGGAGGCAGGCATGACCGAAGTTGGTGACGCCACAGGAACAACCAACGGGCGCGGCAAGATGCCAGCGGCAATCGTCACTGCTCCCGGCGCACAGCCGCGACTGGGCTCGGTACCGGAACCAACGCGGACATCAGGCACAACGTTGCTCTCTGTAGTGCCCGCTCCGTTGAATCCTCTGGACTTGGCCATCGCCTCAGGCACGTTCCACTCCATGCACGGCGCTCCGTACGTCCCCGGCAGCGAGTGCGTCGGCGCCGTGCTCGACTCCGACCGCTACCCACCAGGAACCCTGATGTACGCGGAGTGCCACGCCTCTCCGAGAACTCCGGGTACCTTCGCCGCGCAGGTCCTGGTTGCCGACGACAACCTGCTGGCGTTGCCCGATGGAGTCGATCCCGTTCTGGCCGCGGCCGTCGGCAACGCTGGCGTTGCCGCGTTCGCACCTCTGATCGAGATAGGCGGCCTTCGCCCAGGGGACGCGGTTCTGGTGCTGGGAGCGACCGGCACGGTCGGCAAGATCGCTGTCCAGATCGCGCACCGAAGCGGAGCTGGTCGCGTGATCGGCGTAGGACGCAACCGCGCAGCACTGGCACAGTTGCGCGGCCTTGGCGCGGACGCCGTCGTCGAGTTGCGCGCCGACGAAACTGCAGATGAGCTGGCAGACAGGTTGTTGGCGGTGACCGGAGCGGTGGATGTCGTTCTCGATGGCGTGTACGGGCCACCGCTCGAGGCCGCGCTGCAGGTATGTGCGCCGCGTGCACGCGTGGTCAACATCGGCAACGCCGCCGGGGCTACCGCGCAGGTGCCAGCGGGACTGTTGCGGGGCAAGCAGTTGACACTGTCTGGCTTTGCCGGCCTGCACATCCCGTTCCAGGAGAAGCACGATGTGCTGAGCTGGCTGTGGACCGCCATTCGCCGGGACGAGTTGCGTCTCGATGTCCGCAGGATCGCGCTGGAGCAACTTCCGGCAGCCTGGGCGGCCCAGGCTGACTCATCGCACGAGAAGTACGTCGTCGTGCCTGATGGGGCCGCCTCGCCCGCTCAGCAGGAGACTAACTGACCGCGACCATCCACTTAGGCCAGTGCCTCTTCCCGTGTGGACTGAGCGGAGAGCGTTCCGAAGCGCTCGTCGCGTCGTACATGTCCGCCAGTAAGGCGAACCAGACGATGATCAGAAGGGCACTGGGGTAAAGAACGAAGTCGGGCGCGATGTCGGCGACGAAGGAGTAACCACCGAGCCAGACGCCAGTGACGATGCCGACGACGCGGATGATCTGCCGGCTCGCACAAGCTGAAGCGACCGCAATCCACACGCCTGCGAAGACGTGGCCGCCCAAGCGGATCGGCCACGTGATGTCATGCGCCACGCCGTTGATCGACATGATGCCGGTGAGCACGTCAAGCGTGATCCAGCTGTAGCCAGCCGCCTTGGCCCAGTTGGGTGCGTCCAACCGGGAGACCAGCAAGAGGATCGCCAGATGGAAGAAAACGCCTGAGCACTCAGGCCAGACCACTCCCGGTTCGCTGATGGCGAAGGAGACGAGCGACGGGACGAACAAGATGATCGGCAGGATCGCGATGATCCTGAAACTGAGGCGTGGATCGTAGGCGCGAGTCATCAGTTTCCTTTCTGGCAGCGTAGATGCCGCTCGGCACGGGGTGAGATCAGGCGAACCTGTCGGCCGCGTCGGCGATGAAGGTTTCATCGGCAGCGTCGGTCGTGCCGAACAGCGCTTTTCGAACGATGAGCCCTTGGTAGACGGCCATGAGCTGGGCGGCGAGCCCGGCAGCGCGGGAGCGGGCGACTGATGCTTCGTGCCCCTTCACCGCGACGAGCCAGACCTCACAATGAGCGGCGATCGCATCACGCATGCCATCCGTGGTAGCCACGACGTTGCCGCACATGACGGGATCGGTCGTCGCCTCTCCCCACGCCTGCAAACCGACCCGCGCCTCGTCGCGACTGATGCCGTCTGCGAGATGCCGCAGCAACTGCGCCGGACTCGGCAAACGCGCCTCGCCGACGAAACCCGCGAGAGCTGTCAGCCGTCGCTCCAGCAGGTCCTGTGCGGTGGCCTGGACGATCTCGGCCTTGCTGGCGAAGTGCGTGTAGATCGACCCGGCGGACAGTCCGGACTCTGCCGTGATGTCCGCGACCGAGGTCCGTCCCATGCCGTTGCGCACAAAGCAGCGCATCGCCGCTTGGAGGATCTGTTGACGGCGCAACTCTTGACGGGCCTGGCTGAGCTTGGGCAACGACGCCTCCCTCACAGCATCTCAAACAGAACGCTCGCTCCGTTTGAGACTAGCATCCAAAAAGAGTGGGCGCTCTGTTTGAGACCCGCGCACCCCGTTCCGTGAACGAATTGCGGGTTGACATGCGATCGCCGTCACAGCAGGATCAACCATCCGAAACATACGGGTATTTAGCTGAACCAGCCAGCACGTCGCCTGGCGGACAGATCGATGGCACCGCATGACCTCCTCGCCGTGGAGTCAGCGCCGGATGAGCCATGCCATGCCGAGAGCTGTCCATGAGTCCCAAAGCAGTGCGCGCACGGCGATCTCGAACAGTGGTCGGGAGTGAGGCGTCCTGCCCGTGGCGACCCGGCCGAGGTCGTGCAACGTGTCAGGAGAATCCACATGAGTTCGGACCAGTCGGTGGCACTGCGCGAAGTAGCCGAAGAAGCAGGCAACCGAGGTTGGCGGACAGCCGTCGCGTCGGCAATCGGGCTGACTTTCGGCCCCAGCGTGCTCTTGGTCATGGCTTTCGGAGCCCTCATCACCCCTCTCGACGAGGAGTTCGGATGGGGAGTGCCCGCCATTGCGCTGGGCGCGTCCATCCTCAGCGTGACGGTCATGCTGATCTCGCCGGTTCTGGGATTTCTGGTCGACCGGATCGGTGGCCGCCGGCTCATCCTGTTCAGTGCCCCGGCTTTCGGGGCTTCGCTGATAGCGATGTCCCTGCTGCCCAACAGTTTGCCGGTGTTCTACCTGGCGTGGGTCCTCCTTCCGCTGTGCGGACTGGGGTTGTGGCCGGTGACCTACCTGCGCGTCACGGCGGGTTGGTTCGAACGCAGGCTCGGTCTGGCGCTGGGGATCGCGAACTCCGGCGTCGGCATCGGTTCGGTGATCGTTCCGATCGTCACCGCCGTGCTGATCGCCAACTTCGGCTGGCGCGGGGCATTTCTGGGTCTCGGGGGTCTCGCACTCCTCGCGTTCCCAGTCGCCTTCTTTTTCCTCTCCGAACCGAGTCCGCGTAAGACGACTGTCCACTTCGGCGGCGACACGCTGCGGGTTGCCGCCAGGACACGACCGTTCTGGCTCGTCCTGGCCGCCTTCCTGCTTCTGGGAATGATCGGTTCGTCGGTTGTCGTCCACCAGATCCGCCTGCTGCTCGACGCCGGCGTCCCCTCGAACGTCGCGAACCTGATGCCGATCGCACTCGGCGTGGCGCTCATCGTGGCCAGAATCGTGACGGGCTGGCTGCTGGATCACTTCAAGGTGTCCTATGTGATGTCAGCAGCCCTCTTTGGCGGCGTGGTCTCGTTCCTGCTGTTCGCCGCGGGGCCGAACGTGGCCACGGCCATCATCGCGGGAGCACTGGCCGGTCTGCTGATCGGCGCCGAGTTCGACGTCCTCAGCTATCTCATTCCGCCGTACTTCGGGCGTTTGGCGTTCGGGAAGATCTACGGCATCGCGTTCGCCGTGTTCCAACTCGGCTCTGCCGTCGCACCTTTCCTGGTGAGCATGAGTCGTGAGAGTTACGGCTCCTACTGCCCGGCGATGTTGGTGCTGGCCGTCGCGTGCGTGGGCTGCGCCGGCTTGTTCGCGTTCCTCGGTCCGTACCGGTACGCCGTCGCACACCGATGACATCCCGGCTGGAGTACGTCCACCGACTTGTCTCGTCAGCTGCACAGCGACAACTGGAGCGGTACGCCCCAACACGGTCCACACCCCGTACCCGACCGACCACGCCGATTCCTTCGTGTCCTGTCCTCTTTGGAGAGCAACATGTCTGCATCCGCTTCGCCAGGCGCCTCTTCGAGATCGGTCTACCTGGTCGTAGTCCTCGGTTTCTTCGCCACCGCCTTCGAGGGATACGACCTGATCATCTACGGATCCGCCGTTCCCGACCTGCTCGCCCACTCCGAGTGGGGGCTGGACGCGGCGCAGGTCGGCTTCATCGGGTCTGCTGCTCTCGCGGGCATGGTGGTCGGCGCGTTGGCCGCAGGCTGGTTGAGCGACCGATCCGGACGCCGCGTGAGCTTCATCAGCATGCTGTCGTTCTTCTCGGTCATGATGATCTTTTCGGCGGTCGCACCGAGTCCCGAACTGCTCGCGTTGTGCCGCTTCCTGGCCGGCATCGGCCTCGGAGGACTTCCGCCGATCGCGATCGCGCTGGTGAGCGAGTTCGCCCCGGCGAGGCGTCGCGCATTCCTCACGACCGTCACCGCTTCCGGCTTCGGTGTCGGCGCCATCCTGGCCTCGGTGCTGAGCATCGCCCTCCTGGAGGACCTGGGTTTCCGGTTCATGTTCGCCCTCGGCGGGATCGCACTGGTGACCGTCGTGCCGCTGGCCATCTGGCTGCTGCCGGAGTCTCCCGGTTTCCGCAGTTCCAGCGATCAGAGCACAAGGCACACGAGTACAAGTCCATGGGTCGCGATCTTCAAGGGACGGGCCGGCGTGGCGACCACCCTGTTCGCACTGGCCAACTTCTCTGCCTTTCTGCTGGTCTTCTCCATCACCGTCTGGCTCCCGCAGTTGATGACCGAGGCTGGGTACAGCGTGCAGTCCTCGCTCCGGTTCCAGCTGTTGCTCAACGTCGGGGCGCTGGTGGGCGCGGTGCTCGGAGGCGTGATGTCCGACCGCCTGGGCGGCCGAGTCGTGACCGGCGGGCTGTACGTGGCCGCGGCGATCGCTCTCGGGTTGCTCGCTTTGCCCGCGATGCCGGCGGGTGTGATCGCAATGCTGCTTTTCGTCGCCGGTGCGTGCGGTGTCGGCGTCGGAACGGTGCTGTGGGCGTTCGTGGCAGAGCGATACGGCGACCGCTCACGCGCCACCGCCTTGGGTTTCACGATGAGCGCCGGTCGGGTTGGCGCCGCAGCCGGCACCTCCCTGGGCGGCCTTCTGGTCGACGCCGGGGCAGGCTTGGCAAGCATCGCGGTGCTGTCCGCCGCAGCGGCCGCCATCGCGGGCCTCGCCGTCTTCTTCGCCCCTTCCGCACCGCGTCCGAAACCCGTTCAGACCGCAGTCACACCAGCCACAGGACCGCGTTCACCGGCACAGTGACGCCGATCAGAGTCAGGTCGGTGTGATCATCGGGGCGGGAGGACACTGACTTCACTGCTCATCACCGAGGGCCACCTGATGATGACCCGGAGAACGTGCTGGTGGACGTCCTCGATGTAGCGCCTGGCGTGCTCTGCGGCCTTGTCCACGTCCTGCTCATCGAGGATGTGGCGCACCCAGTGGTCGGCCAGGCCCGTCGCAGCGCTCGTGCGATCCGAGGTCAGCAGCAGTGCGCGAATGCGACTCATGTCGCCCATGAGCTGCTGGAAGAAGTTGATCAAATAGGTGTTGCCGGTGGCCTCGGCCAGAACCTCGAAGGTCCTGTTGACGACGTCGATGTCGAGGAGGACCGACGGTGATCCGCCCTGCTCCTGAGAGAGGGCGTCCAGTCCGTCGAACGCCTCCCGCGCCGCGTCGAGCTGGGCTTGGCTCGCTTGGCGCAGGCCGAGCCGGATGAGCTCGGGTCCGACGAGCCCCCAAACGCCGAAGAGGTCGTCGATGGACTTCGGCGTCAACGGCGTGACCTGATAACCCTTGCGAGGCAGGGTGCGGATCAAACCTTCGTGATCGAGGCGGATGAGGGCGTCGCGCAGAGGCGCAACGCTGAAGCCCATGTCAGCCGCCAGCTGCTTCTCGGTGAGCCGCTGACCGGGCGCCAGACGGCAAGCGATGATGTCGCCTCTCAGCTGGCGGTAGGCCGTCTCGTTCAACGAGACACGGGAGTCGGACACGTCAGTCAACTGGGTTGCCCCTCAGGTCGTTACCTCGTGCTGGTGGACCACCGGGCCCACCAGAGTACCTCCGAGCGGGTTGCCACTTCCGTCTTGACACCCCCCAACGACCAGTCTAGACATTCCACAGACATTCTGTGACATGTCACAGCAAGGGACGGAGACGGGCAGCGTGACGAACACCGAGGACAAGGCAGCGATCACCGAGCTACTCAACCTGTACGGGTTCGCTTTGGACGCGCACGCCTGGGAGCTGTTCGACCTCGTCTTCTCCGAGGACGTGACCGCCGAGTTCGGTCCGGCCGGGAACGCGTGGATCGGCCTGGAGGAGTTCAAGCGGTCCTTCGCCGAGTTCCACGAAACGCTGGACAGCCACCAGCACACGATGATGGGGCAACTGGTCCACGTCGACGGCGATCGTGCCAACGCGTTCAGCTACGGAAACTGGCTGCTCATCCGGGAGGCGGCCGAGGGCGGCCCCACGTGGACAGGCACCGGCTGGTACGACGACGAGCTCGTCCGCACCGAGGGCGGCTGGCGCATCCAGCGGCGCGTCTGCCGGTTGCAGGCCTGGACCGGCAACCCGTTCGTACCCGTGCCGAACGCCGAGCACCGGCCCGACATGGAGCTCAACGTTCTACGTGAGCACGCGGAAGCCGGTCGAGTCGCCTACCTGAACGCCGTGAAGGCGAGCCGGTGACGACCCAGATCGCCGGCGAAGTTCTGCGTCCTCTGAACGATCGACCCGACACGGAGTCCACGATGCTCGTCACCGATGACAGGCCCACCACGCTCGCCGCTGTCCTGGAGAAGGTGCGTGAGGTCGGTCCGACCCTGCGCGCCGCCGCGCTGGAGGGTGAACGCGCAGGCCGCCACTCCGACGCGACGATCGCCGCGCTCGACGCCACGGGTGCCTTCAACATCGCCAGCCCTGCGGAGTTCGGTGGTGCCGAACTCCCGGTCCGCGACCAGCTCGACGTCGTCACCGAGGTGTCGTCGTGGGACGGTTCGGCCGGGTGGACGGTGTGGGTGGGGGCTTCGACGAACTGGATTCCGGCCGGCTCGGGCGCGAGGGTCGTGGAGGAGGTCTACGGCCCCGCGTGGGTCGGGCCCCGCGTTGCCGGATCGAGCCACTTCCCGGCGACACGGGGACGCGCGAAGCGGGTGGACGGCGGCTGGATCGTCTCCGGTGGACCGTGGACTTTCGGCAGCGATGCGCTGTGGGCGCCGTACACGAACCTGGGCTGCATGGCCGACGACGGCGACGGCCCTCACCTCGTCGGGGTCCAGGTCCCCCGCGACGAACTGCGGTTCCTCGACGACTGGCAAGTCGCCGGCATGCGCGCCACGGGCAGTGTGTCCGTCACCCTCGCGGCCGATGAGCTGTTCGTCCCCGCGCACCGCGTCGTCGATTTCCGCGACGTCGTGGCCGGCACCCTGGACAACGGCCTTGCCGGATCACTGTGGAAAGCGCCTTCGCTCGGCTGGGCGTTCAGCCTCATGGCCGGTATGTCGATCGGGATCGCCCAGGGCGCGCTGGCCCGCTTCCTCGAGCGCTCCGCCGGGCGGCCGATCCGTGGCACGACCTACAAGAACCAGCTCGAAGCGCCGCTGACGCACCTCATGCTGACCGAGGTTCACAGCAAGATCCGGTCGGCGACGTTGATGGCACAGGCCAACGCGGCCGAGACCGATCGCCTGGGCGAGCTCGCCGCCGCCGGCCCGCCCGCGTCGCCGGAGTACCTGCAGCACTTCAGCGCGCGAGTTCTCGCTGAGACTGCCTACGCCGCCAAGTGGTGCGCCGAAGCGATCGAGCTGCTCCAGCGCAACTCCGGCTCCACCGCGATCATGGACTTCGAACACATCCAGCGGGCGTGGCGCGACGCGCGCGTTGTCACACTCCACGGCGCGCTGAACCTGGAAGCGCTCTCGGAGAACTACGGGCGCCTCATGGCCGGCATCCAGCCCCACGACTTCGCAGGGATCACCACCCTCAACCGGTCCGCTGCAAGCGCTGCCCGCAACGCTGGCTGAACGGGCCGTTGTGCTCCACCCGCACGTGTACGCATCTCCTGCGGCATCAGGACAACGACGTCACGAGTCACCCGACGGAGGACCACCATGAGCAGCGACACGGAGACCATCAGCAGCAAGAGCACGACGGCGGCGTCCGAGTGGCGGGTCTGCCTGGCAGGCGAGCAGGACGACAGCTCTATCGATCGGTTCGAGGTCCGCTCCGCACAACGTGCCCTCGCACTGCTCAAGACCAAGCTCGGCCGTGAGCGCCTCCTCGACCTCCTCGCCGACGAGATCGCAGCGGGTGACGCCTACCTGCGCGACCAAGTCGCGCGCTCGGCCGGCGAGGAGGCAACAGGCACAACGACGCTGCACGCACACGGCATCACCGCGGGGCAGTTCACGGGCTGGCTCTCACAGGCCTTCGCGCGGGAGGACGTCCTGCTCGCCGGGCACCCGGAGCACTACTCCATCCACGCCGGCGGCGGCCGGGTCAACATCGTCGAAACTCTCGGCGATCACATCTGCTCGTTCTACATGCGCGAGTGGGACGAGGCGAAGAGCCCGGAAGCGCCGACATTGCCCGCAGACCCGAACTCGACGTACGGCCGCCGCTCGCGCATGGTGCTCGAGGACGGCACCGTCATCGGCGGCATCGCCAACGCGTTCACCGACGTCGAGGGCGGGTTCACCGCCAGCCTCTCGGTGACTCTCCCAGCCTCGTGCAGTCCGACGGTGATCGAGCACCACCTGGAGCATTTCGCGGTGGAGTTCCACAACTGGATCCTGCGAGCTGCGTCGGAGTTGTCGGCGCGCTCCGACATCTGAGCCCGGGAGAACGTGGTCGGTGGTGCTACACCACTGACCACGGCGGGCTGCCACTGTGGACCAGGCCAGCGGTTCCAAACCTGAGTCAGCAGCCCATCCCGAAGCAGCGATCACGGACGGACGTCGTGCGCCTCGGCAAAAACGAGACGGCTGGAGCCGTGCGCACGGACGGTCGCGGGCAACTCTTCCTGGTCTTCGTTCAGCGAACCCGACGAGGCGTCGCCGCGATGTGCCACGACCGCGGCTCGTACGCGATCCTCGTCGCGCGAGCGGATCGCTTCGACGAGTTCCTCGTGCACTGCCAACCGCTCGACGAGGTACCCGTCCGAGGTCGACGAACGCTCAGGGTCGGCGCGGACCGACAACTCGGCGATGGTTCGGATCAACGAGACGTACACCGCGCGAGCGATCTCGTTAGGAGTGATGTCGGCGATCCGCTCGTGCAGAGACCAGTTCGACTGCAGGAAGCTCTCGAGGTCGTCGGACCGTCGCATCGCGTCGAGGCATACGTCCAGGTCGCGCAGATCCCGATCGGTCCGGTGCAGTGCCGCTTCAACGGCGATGAGCTCTTCGAGCGCATCTCGTACCGCGATCGCGTGGGCGACCGTGCCCGCTCCCTGCGGCACCGTCAAGAGCGTCTGACGCAGCCGCACCACCGGACCGGCGGCCGCCACGAACAAGCCGCCACCGCGCCCAGGACGAACGTCGACGATCCCTCGCTCGGAGAGCAGACGGCAGGTCTCACCGATGGTTCCCCGGCCGTAGCCGGTCTGGGTGCGTAGCTCCTCCATAGTCGCGATCCGGTCTCCTGGCTGCAGGCCGCGGGTGCCGATCAGCGCCTCGATCTCAGAGGCGAGGTTCTGCGGCAGGCCAGGCGGTCGCGAAAACATACGCATAGTTTAGCCCTTGACAGCGGCTGACCGCCAAAGCCAGTATTCAAAACTACCCGAAACATACGGGTCGTTTATCGGCACCGCTCACGTCTGAGTCGTGCGCCGAGCACTGTCAAAGCCGACAGGAGGGCTGAGCTGTGGTGCAGCGGACTTCGACGCGGGCACTGTCCAGGGGTGGCGCGGTCCCGAACATCCAGGTCGCCGCGCTGGACGCGGCTGGGTGGGACGCATGACGAGTCCAGTGGGTCAGGACGCTGCCCCTCCGCCGCGGGAAGTCGACTGTTTGGTGGTCGGCGGCGGACCAGTCGGGCTGCTGACCGCGATCTTGCTCGGACGGGACGGTCTGCGGGTCGCCGTGGTGGAGCGTTGGCCACTGCGCTATCCGCTGCCTCGGGCCTGCACGATCGACCACGAAGCGATCCGCATCCTGCAGGCCGCGGGGTTCATGGCCGAGCACGCCCACCTCTTCGAGCCTTCACAAGGCGAACGCGGCGGCTACGAGTTCCGCAACGGTGACGGCGAACTCCTGCAGACCATCAACTGGAACCGGGTCGCCGAATCGGGATGGGCCAACACCAACGGTTTCTACCAGCCCGACCTCGAGGCGGCCCTGGAAGACCTGGCGAGCACGACACCCGGCGTGAGCGTCCACCGTGGATGGACGTTCACTGCCTTCGATCAGCACGACGGCGGAGTCACCGCCCGGTTGGCCCGCACCGATCAGCAGACCGAGCTCGCGCAAGTCGATGCCCGTTGGCTCGTCGGCGCCGACGGAGCCAACAGCGCAGTGCGCTCGCAACTCGGTGTCGCTGTCAAGGACTCGGGCTTCGAGGCCGACTGGCTGGTCGTGGACTACCAGCCACTGTCCGATGAGGACTGGACGGCGTTCGTGACCCAGTACTGTGATCCGGCACAACCGGCGACCGCGGTGAACAGCGGCCCGGGACGGCGACGGTTCGAGTTCATGCGCCGCGAGGACATCACCGCGGACGAACTCGGGCGGCAGGACACCGCATGGCGCTTGATGGCGCCCTGGGGCGTGACACCTGAGAGTGCCCGGCTGGAGCGACACGCCGTCTACACCTTCAAGGGGCAGTGCGCTCAATCTTGGCGCGAGGGCAACGTTTTTCTCGCCGGGGACGCAGCACACGTCATGCCTCCCTTCCTGGGGCAGGGACTGTGCTCGGGACTCAGGGACGCACGTTCTCTTTCTTGGCGGTTGAGCCTGGTGCACCACGGACTCGCGCGGCCCGCGGTGCTGGACACCTATGGACCGGAACGCACCGGGCACGTCTGCGAGATCATCGACGAGGCCGTAGCGGCGGGCCGGGTCATCTGCGAGCTCGACGTCGAGCGGGCGGCAGCTCGCGACGCCGAAATGAGGCTACGTGCGCAGGATCCTGGTGCTGCCACACGTGAACCACCCCATCCTCGTCTCGGTCAGCCGTCGCTGACGGATCCCAGTGCGGACAACGACGGGCGACTGGCGCCGCAGGGCCGTGTTCGCGTTGGCGAGCGGGTGGGTCTGTTTGACGACGTGGTGGGCGGCGAATGGCAACTGCTCAGCTTCGGCGGAGATCCAGCCGAGTTGTGCGATGCCGACGACCTGTCGTGGTTTCGGCAGATCGGCGGCGTCATTGCCGACGTCTCCGGTCAAGGCCACGTCGAGGACGTCGACGGCCACTACAAACGCTGGTTCGACGCGCACAGCTGTCAGGCGATCCTGGCCCGCCCGGACTTCTACGTCTTCGCCGCCGGCGCGCACACCGACGTCCCACACTTTCTGACGCGCCTGCGCCAGGCGATCCAGCCAGCCACGACCTCGGGAGAGTGATCGATCATGGGCATGCAGGTCTTCAGGCTCGCCGACGCTGAGCCGTTCGACCCGCCGGGACACCGCGGTGTGGGTCCCGTCCGTCTCCAGAACGGTCCGGGCCCATCCCAGGCCGGCGTGACCGTGGTGCTGTCGCACTACTTGCCCTACGGCGAAGCGGAACTGGCCGAGCAGCCCACGGAAACCGTGTACGTGGTGGTCTCCGGAGAACTGGTCATGGTCAGCGAGGGAGTCGAGGAGGCTCTCGGTCCGTACGACTCCGTGCGCTTCTCCGCCGGAACGCTGCGTCAGGTCGTCAACCGAACCCACCTGCCCGCCAGCATGCTCGTCATCCGGCCGGCCACCAGCTGAACATCCAGGCGGCGGATCACCGGCGGAGCACAACTCCGCGACGGCACCGCGTTGTCCCAGATCAAAACGAAGGGGAACAGATGAGGATCGTAGGGGTCAGACAAACACAGGGCTCCGGTGTGATGGTCGCGGCGCTGGCGGAGGACAACGCCGAAGTCACTCTCATCGCCTCGCTCGCCGACTTCTGGGCCGATCCAGCGGGACATCTGTCCAGGCCGCCCGCTGGACCGACGTTCGACACAGCGGAACTGGAGCATGTGCCGCCGGTGCTGCCCGACGCACGAGTGCTCTGCGTCGGTCTCAACTACCACGACCACGTCGCGGAAGGCAGCTACCGCGACGAAGCCCTGCCCGCACATCCGACCCTGTTCGCGCGGTGGACCCAGTCGCTCACCGTCGACGGCGCCGAGATCCCAGTACCCGCGAACGAGCAGGGCCTGGACTGGGAAGGCGAGGTCGTCGCCTGGATCGGCGCCCCGCTGATCGACGCCTCCCCCGACGAAGCGCTGGCGGCGGTCATCGGCTATTCCGCGTTCAACGACCTGACCGCCCGCACGGCGCAGAAGCGGACCTCTCAGTGGACCTTGGGCAAGAACGCGGACCGGTCAGGGCCCATCGGCCCGATGGTCCCCGCCGCCGAGGTCGGTGACCTGCGCGACGGCCTGCGACTGCAGACCCGCGTCAACGGCGCGACGATGCAGGACGCCAGCACCAAGCAGATGATGTACCCCGTCGGCGAGACGCTGTCGCAGATCTCTCACACACTGTCTCTGCGTCCTGGCGATCTGCTGGCGACCGGGACACCGGCCGGCGTCGGGTACGCCCGCACCCCACCCCAGTTCCTGCGGCCAGGAGACATCGTCGAAGTCGAGATCGAACGTCTCGGCGTGTTGCGCAACGCGGTGGTCGCGAACGAGCAGCGGTTCACCGCGGCCACCACCAGGTGAACGTTTGCTGGAGCACGGCCATCACCACCTGCTAGTCACCACAGTTCAACAGGCAGGAAGAGATCGATGAAGATCGAAGAGCTACTCGCCCGTACGGAGATCCACGACGTCCTGCTGCGGTACTGCCGCGGGCTGGACCGCGTCGACATGAACCTCGTGCGCGGTGCCTTCCACGACGACGCGTGGGTGCAGTTCCCCGAGAGCCTGCACACCGGATCGGTCGACGGCTTCGTGGAGTTCCTGTCCGCGGAGATGCCTCGTTTCGTGCGCACCATGCACTTCCTCGGAAACAGCCTGATCGACTTCGACGGCCCCGACGTCGCTCACGTGGAGACCTACCTCCAGGCCGATCACCAGGGGTCGGACGAGCACCACTGGAAGAACGACACCGTCAAGCTGTGGGCGCGCTACCTCGACAGGTTCGAAAAACGTGACGGCGCCTGGCGGATCGCGCGCCGCAAGCTGTCCGTCGACTGGATGTACCGGTATCCGACCACCGGTTGGTTCGACGACCACCCCGACGCCTCCGTCCGGCTGCGGGACGGAAACGACCCGAGTCTGCGCCCGGTCGCAGGCTTCGACGGCACCCGGCTGACGACGGAGGACTGGCCCGCGTGAACCCGGCTGATGACACGGATGAAAGGTCGCCGCTATGACGCCGCAAGACCAGCTCGAAACCGTCAAACGTCACTACGCGCTTCAGGCTGCGGGTGATCACGACGCGGCCGAGCAGTTCCTGACCGACGACTTCGTCATCGAGATCCCGTCGTACATGCCGTTCGCTGGGGTGTACCGAGGCCGAGGTGCTTTTCGCGAACTCATCCCGATCGTCGTCGCCAGCGCCGGGGTGAAGGACCTGCGGTTCGTTGCGACCACCGTCGGAGATGACTACGCGGTCCAGATCGTGGAGTTCGTCCTGGACGGACACGACGGGCCGCCGACGCAGGTCGCTGAAGTGATTCGCTTCCGCGGGGGTCAGATCTGCGAGATCCGCCCCTTCTACTTCGACGCCACCCCGTTCATCGACGCTGCCGTGCGCCGCGCCAACCACGAGCATGGCCACAGCTGAGCGTCACGACACCCGGCTGCGGCCATGGAGACGTCTCCATGGCCGCAGCCGGGTGTCCACTTGAGAGAACAAACGACGTGCCGTGTCGTGCACGAGGTGGCATCGGTACGTTCCGGTGGACGACCGCCGGTTCAGGCCTCGTGCCGCTGTCACTCAGACGCGAGCAACGGTTGCAACGCCGTGGCTGTCGCGCTGACGATCGACTCCAGGCTCACGTTCGCGACGGTGGGCACGCGAACGACGCTGCGGGCAACGATGATGCCGACCAGCATCGCCGAAGCGATCCCGATACGCAGGCGGGTGTCTGGATCGTCCCCCCGCAGATGAGCGGACACCCCGATCAGGAGCCGGTCCTCTATGAAGTCACGCAACTGCGCGGCCGCTTGCTCGGTGGACATCGCACCGCGCAACATCGCCAGCAACGGCTCCGACGCGGTCGGATCGTTCTCCCACACCTCGAGGAAGGCGCGCGCCACACGCTCACCGATGCCGACCTCAGGACCGCGCCACGCGTCCGTCATCCGCATGAGCGCGTGCGCCGGCACGGACAGCACAGTTGCGAACAACTCGTCTTTCGATTTGAAGTACTGCATGACCAGCGCCGCATCGACACCCGCATCGGCGGCGATCTTGCGGATCGTCGTGGCGGTGTACCCGTCCGAGGCGAAGCGTGCGCGAGCCGCGTCGAGGATGACCTGCCGCGTCTCAGGCTGGCCGGGCCTTCTCCCCCGCCTGACGGGTGAAGAGGCACCGCTCTGACTTGACGACATGCCTCAGGATGGATCTTCACCAAGACAATTGTCAACGGTTGTAGATATCACAGAGGGTACACACCCAGGATTTGCCGCTTTCGACCCTTTGCTGAACATCGGTCAAAACCGCCGAAGATATCAACACCGGGTGATTTACTGAACCGATCGCAATTGAGCGAGCCGTTTAACCTGGCAAACCTTAAGGTTCGATGCCAGCGAGCCACGACACCGCGCCGTCACCTACCGCGACGATGACCAAGTTCACACGTTCGAAGCATATCAACGCGTGTTGATATCTAGGCCATCCGGAGGTAGGTTGTTGACAGACAGTGACGTCTGGGCCTCCGCGAACCGACATGACGCCGGTCCTCGGACGACAACGTGAGGAGCTCGTCATGAGCGACGACCAGAAGGTGTTCATGCCCTCCCGACCGCTCGAGCCGGGAAGCGACAGGTACGGCGTGCTGTCCGGGTTCGAGCCCGGCACGCGGACGCTGGAGGCGGGCTTCCAGATCGCACCGCCGTTCCTGCCCTTGCCGATCGACATCGTGTTCGAGAAGGACGTCCCGGTCACCCTGCGGGACGGCGTCACAATTCACGTCGACGTGCTGCGCCCAGTAGGAGCCGAGAAGGTGCCGGTGATCGTGGCCTGGAGCCCGTACGGCAAGGGCCAGGGAACCGCGACCAGCGTGATGGGCGTGTTCGGCCTGGTCGGGCTGGACAACGGGATCGTCTCCGGGCTGGAGAAGTTCGAAGGTCCCGACCCCGCCTACTGGTGCGCGCGGGGCTACGCGATCTGCAACCCCGACGTCCGCGGCGTGGTCGACTCCGAGGGCGACAGCGTCCTGTGGGACCGCCAGGAAGGCCGCGACTGCCACGACCTGATCGAGTGGCTGGCCGTCCAGGACTGGTGCACCGGCAAGGTCGCCATGAGCGGGACCTCATACCTCGCGGTCTCGCAGTGGTTCACCGCCGCCGAGCAGCCTCCGCACCTGGCGGCGATCAACCCGTGGGAGGGCGTCAGCGACGTCTACCGCGACCTCGTGCTGCGCGGGGGCATGCCGGACCACGGCTTCGCCCAGCAGTTGCGGGACTACAGCTTCTGGGGCAAGAGCCGGAAGGAAGACATCATCGCCGAGGCGGACCAGTACCCGTTGATGACCGACCTGTGGGAGAACAAGATCCCGCAGTTCGACCAGATCACGGTGCCGGCGTACGTCGTGGCCAGCTACTCGAACACGCTGCACACCGCGGGAACGTTCCGGGCCTGGCGCCGGATCGCCTCCGAGGACAAGTGGTTGCGCATCCACAACACCCAGGAATGGCCGGACTACTACGACGAGGCGAACCGGGAGGACCTGCGCCGGTTCTTCGACCACTACCTCAAGGGCGAGGACAACGGGTGGGAGAACACCCCTCGCGTCCGATACTCGCTGCTCGACCTCCAGGGCGGAGACCAGGTCAACCTCGCCGCTGACGAGTTCCCGCCGGTGGACGTCACCTCGACGAAGTACTACCTCGACGGCCGGACACGAGCCTTGGTCACGACGGCACCGGCCGACGAGACCAGCGTCGGCTACGAGTTCGGGGCGAACCCGGACCTGGTGTCGTTCATCGCGCGGTTCGACAAGGAGACCGTCCTGGTCGGCTACCCGAAGGCACACCTCTGGGTCGAGGCACAGGGCTCCGACGACATGGACCTGTTCGTGCTGGTGCAGAAACTGGACGTCCACGGCACTCCGCTGCAGCAGTTCACCTCGCCGAACCAGAGTGCGATGGCGCACGACCTCACCGAACGCGGCGGTTCGATCCTGCGGTACAAGGGCTCCGACGGGCGTCTGCGGGTGTCCTTGCGCAGCCTGGACCAGTCGCTGTCCACCGAGGACGTTCCCGCCCACCGGTTCGACCGAGAGGAGAAGCTCTCGCCCGGCGAGATCGTCGACATCGAGATCGACCTGCTGCCGGTCGGGCTGGTCTTCTACCCCGGTGAGCAACTCCGATTCGTCGTGAGCGGCCGGCACCTGCTCGGCGGGATGATGCCCAGGCTGCGGGAGTACGAGCCCGCCAACAAGGGAAAGCACATCATCCACACGGGCGGCGAGCACGCCTCCTACCTGCAACTGCCGGTACAGGTGCGGTAGCGGCGACCGATGACGCGCTGCGGGTGGGGTGCGCACGAGACGTCCGCCCCACCCGCAGCCTCCAGCGTTCACACCCGACTGAGCGGTGCTGACTCGGCCTGAACGAGCGGGAGGGCGCAACTCCCGGCAGGCTGACACCACCAAGATCGAAGAAGGGTGGTCGGGTGGCGCGGATAGACGGTCACATCTACGTCAACGGACACCGGACGGCAGAACTCCACAGTCTCGAAGAAGCAGCCGAGGCGCTCGAGGGCGAAGGTGCCGTTGCCTGGATAGGGTTGAGAGAGCCAGATCCCGCGACGCTGGACGAAGCCGCGGCGAGGTTCGGCCTGCACCCACTGGCCATTGAGGACGCACGGAAAGGCCACCAACGCGCGAAACTGGAACGCTACGGCGACACCATGTTCGTCGTCCTGCGCCCTGGGACGTATGACGATGACACCGAACGAGTCGAGTTCGGCGAAGTACATCTGTTCGTCGGGTCGAGGTTCGTTCTCACCCTCCGTCGCGGCAACCGTCCAGACCTGGCGGCCACTCGCGAGGCGCTCGAAGCAGAACCGGAGTTTCTCGGCACCGGCCCCGAGGCCATGCTGACGGCTTTGCTCGATGAGATCGTCGACGGATACGCACCGATGGTCTCCGGACTCGAGGAAGACATCGACCAGGTCGAGGACAGCCTGTTCATCGACGGCCACGTCGACCCCGCGTTGTCGCAGCGCATCTACCGGCTGATCGAACAGGTGCTCTCGTTCCAGCGCGCCATCGGTCCACTTCCGACAATGGTGCAGGGCCTGCTGCGCGGCGCCGGACGCTACGGCACCGGCGACGACGTCCAGAACCGGCTTCGCAACGTCCTCGACCACGTCATCCGGATCACCGAACGAGTCAACACCTGCCGATCACTGCTGGAGAACGCGCTCACCGTCCACTCGACCCTGGTATCCCTGGAGCAGAACGAGGCGATGCGGCGCATGTCCAGCGCCAGCCTCGCTCAAGGCGAGGAAAGCCGGCAACTCGCACGCGAAACCATCGAACAGGGCGAAGAGGTCAAGAAGATCTCGTCCTGGGCGGCGATCCTCTTCACCCCCACCCTCATCTCCTCCGTCTACGGAATGAACTTCGACCACATGCCCGAGCTGCACTGGCTGTGGGGCTATCCCTTCGCGGTGGTGCTCATGCTCGGCTTGGGTGTCGGGCTCTGGGGCGTGTTCAAGTTCAAGCGCTGGCTCTGACGCTCGGCGTACACAAGCTCGAGGTCGCAGATCCGATAGGACTGCACAAATGCGGAACTTTTCCCTGAGCCCAGACAGGTGAAAGGGCACGTCCGGACAACTTCCGCCCGTCGGCACGACGAATGCCCAAATGCGAGGTTCAGCCCAGCCACGCCTTCAGAGTGTTCTGGACAGCAGAGCCGTCCATGTCCGCGAGCTTCACACCGGCGAACGCTCGAGCCCGGTCCGAGGTCTGCACGCGAAAAGGCGGCGTGTCGGACGTCAAAGCGGTGACGATCGAGGCCGCCGCATCGGCTGGCGTCTGCGCGTCGGCAAAGGCGCCACTGGTTCGCTCGAGATAGGCACGCAGTGCGGGCGCATACGGCCCGTTGGCGTCGATGTCGACGGCTTGCACACCGGTGTTGCCGACGAACTCACTGGCCACCGCGCCCGGCTCGACCACGATCACCTTCACCCCCGTGCCGGCGGCGACCGGTGCGAGCGATTCCATGAACCCCTCGACGGCGAACTTCGCCGCGCAGTACGCCTCGTTGAACGGCTGGCCGACGACACCGCCAACACTGGTGATCGTCACGATCCGCCCGGAAGCCGCTCGCAGATGCGGCAGAGCAGCACGGGTGACCGCGAGTACGCCGAAGAAGTTCACCTCCATCACCTCGCGGATCGTCTCGATCGTGTCCTGCTCCAGGGTGCCGACATGTCCGGACCCCGCGTTGTTGATCAGCGCGTCGAGTCGGCCGTAGTCGGCTACGACCCCACGAATGCAGGCATCGACGGAGTCCCTGTCCGTGACGTCCAAGTGCCGCACGTCGACCAGGTCGGTCAGGCCGGCGCTGTCCAGCTCCGCGAGCAACGCCTTGGCCCGCGACGTGTCGCGCATCGTGGCGACCGCGCGCCAGCCGGCCCGCGCGGCGGCGACTGTCGTAGCCAGTCCGATGCCTGACGATGTGCCGGTGATCAGGACGGTGCCAGAATTCATGCTCACGCCTCTCTCAGAGAAACATTAAACGCGTCGACAGCGCTAAACGATTGGCCCTATTCCGCTTGCACCCAGCTCTGGCGCACCGCTCGCAGCAGTCACCATGGTGCCGACTGCCCTTGCGCGCCACACCGTTGCGATAGCGCGGGAGGACTATCCCCCACCACTGTTCGATGGCCACGACGCCTTCCTTACGCACCTTACGCTGGCGGCGACACAATATCAACAGTTGTTGATATCTAACGATCGAGATTCGCTAAGCCGCAGTTGAGAGGATCACGCAACGTTCAGGCACGCCCATCGACAGACACCTAATCCTGCGCTCGGGCCGACCACGCCACCCACTCGACACCGTTCACCAGTTGAAAAAACTGCAGGACAGACATGTTTCAGGCGCCTACAGCGGCAGGTTCACCCTAACGCAGTACGGCAACCTATCGAAAACTCGTCGAATTCGACGGGAAGAGACCGACTTAATCGATATAGGAGATTCTTGACACCTTCGACGTGTCTCTGCGGGTCATTGACTTGACCAATTGGTCCACCCATCCTGATTGGACCGTCGCCTGCTCAACACGTGAACTCACGAGGGAGTAAGAGCGCATGCGGAGACTATCCGCGCTCATGGCTGCCTTGACGTTGGTACTCGCCGGGGCATCGCTGTCAGTAGGGTCGGCGTGGGCGGAGAACGCACCCAACGGCTACCTCTGCTGCGTCAACGAAAGTGCTACAGATCCTGACGGGGATGGATGGGGCTGGGAGAACAGCAGGTCGTGCGTAGTGCGCGGAGGCCCGGCCGATGGCAACGCCACGACCGCCTGTCCCTCGGGAATGCGTTGCGGGTCGTACAGCATCGGTGGTCTGGGTACCCGCAAGCAGCAGGTGCGCAACGCGGGCGGCAACGTGCTGGACTTGGCCGTGGCCATGCTGGAGACCGAACGCATGGACACCAACTATCCCTATGGGGACAACAAGCGCGATGACGCCGCGAACTTCGGCATCTTCAAGCAGAACTGGTACATGTTGCGCAGCAAGTGCGACCGGTTCCGCAACCAGTCCACGGGTGAGTGGAACAACGGCGCCTCGCTCAACAGCAACTTGTCCGCCGACATCTCCTGCCTGCACCAAAGCCAGAACAGCAATGGCATGAACACCTGGTTCGGCGGCCACCGCAACGGTCAGACCGGCATCAACAACCCGAACACCGGAGACATCAACGGCTACAAGGCCGCCGTCTACCGGATCCGCGACCAGCTCAACCGCAATTCCTCGAACCTGAGCAACGACATTCGCTTCTGGGTCGACGTCAGGCCCATCTGATCGATCCTCGACACAGCGCCGAGCTCCGGCCGGGTCAGGACAGCAGTACTTCGACCCGTCCGGAGCTCGATGCTTCCGGTCGCACCGAGCTGGCGACCTGGGCTCTCCTGAAAGGTTCGAGTCTCGATGCAGCCTTGGCCATAACGAGTTCTGGCGGGGGTCACGCAGCCTGCGCTGCATACACCCCTTGGGCCATGAAGGAGTGCTGCGCCATGATCGACAGATCAGCAACGTCCCGGTCGTCCTCCGCCAATTCACTGAATGGCGATCGCCCTAGCGCGCACCGATCAGGCGGGCGATCGCGGGGCTGACATCCGAGCCGAGACGACGATGCTCGTCTCCAGCCCCATCCATTGTGGACAGCCCTGAGATCAACTGGGTGGATGCACGGCAAGGTATGGCTGTGCGTTGCTGTCAGCCGACGGTCTCCCATGCCGCGAGGAGCGGCAGGTTCCGCGCGGTGAGCGAGTTCGGTTCGACGGTGTAGACGACCAGCCGCTGTTCGGGCTCGTGCGGTTTGGCGACCGATTCGATCCAGAACTCCAGCGGTCCAGCCACTGGGTGCGCGATCCGCTTGGCCACCGACGTGCGGTCGGTGACGCCGTGATCATCCCACCACCGCGCCACGTCTGGGTCGGAAGCGCGCAGTTCGGCGATCAGCGCGCCGAGGCGTCGGTCGGCGGGGTGCCTGCCGAGCTCATACCGCATCGCACCGACGGCAGCGGCGGCGAAGTCAGCCCAGTTCACGATGCGCTCGCGAGCGAGCTGGTCAAGGAAAAGCCAGCGCAGGAAGGAGAACCCTGGCTCCATCGGCGCCCCGAGCACGCCGGTGAGGAGTCCGTTGCGCGCCAGGACCTCACCGCGGCGGCCGAGCAGCAACACCGGGACATCGAGGCTGTCCATCAATCGCAGCAGGCCGGGATCCGCCTGCTGCGGTGCGCTGTCGTCGCGCAAGGCGCGTCTGACAGGGGCGGCAAGGTCGCGAAGATGCTCGCGTTCGATGTCGTCAAGTCCGAGCGCCCGCGCCAGCGCTTCCACGACGTTCTCGCTCATCGTGTGCTGCCGGCCCTGCTCGATGCGGCTGTAGTGCTCCGGGCTGAGCCCCGCGAGAACAGCCAGTTCCTCGCGGCGCAGCCCAGGCACTCGGCGCAGGCCGGGAAACGGTTCGATCCCCACCTGCGCCGGGGTCAGGCTGTCCCGGCGCGAACGAAGGAAAGCCCCGAGGGCGACACGGTCTGCTGGCACGTCCACCAGCCTAAACAGCGTCGAGGGCTCGTGCCTGGTCATGCCGTGACCAGGCACCGCTCGCACTGGTACCCCGCCCCGAAACTGGTTTGTCTGGACGGCATGACCCAGACACTCACCGGTCGCACAGCCCTCGTCACCGGATCCACCAGCGGCATTGGCGCCGCCACCGCGCACCGACTCGCCGCTGAAGGCGCGCGGGTCGTCGTCACCGGTCGCGACGTCGCGCGCGGTGACGCCGTGGCGAAGGAGATTCGCGACAACGGCGGCGATGCGTTGTTCGTCGCCTCCGACCTCACTGCCGCTCCTGACGTTCTTCGTGAGTTCGCCAAGGAGGCCACCGACGCCGCGGGCTCCCCCATCGATCTGCTGGTGCACAACGCCGCGGTCTGCCCCGCCGTGGACACGCTCGCACTGTCCGATGCGGACTTGGAGCAGACACTCGCGGTCAACATCCGTGCCCCGCACGTCCTCACCGCCGCGCTGGCGCCCGCGATGACGAAGCAGGGACAGGGCGTGATCATCGTGGTCGGCTCGTGGATGGCGGAGGTCGGCCACCCGTTCGTCGGGCTCTACTCCGCGTCGAAGGCAGCCGAAGCGCAACTGGCCCGCAGCTGGGCAGCCGAGTTCGGGCCGCGCGGCGTGCGCGTCAACATCGTCGCGCCGGGCGCCACGCGCACCCCGATCAACGACGGCTCCGACGACGTCATCCGCCGCATGACCGAGAACCTCCCGGCCGGGCGCGCAGGCCTGCCAGCGGACATCGCGGCCGCGATCGCTTGGCTGGCCTCGGATCAGGCGGCGTACGTGCACGGCGCGACGATCGCGGTCGACGGCGGCATCACCACGACCAGAGCTGCCTGACAGCGCACTAACCAAACACGTCCAGAGGGCGTGACAGCTCGCGGCTCTGTCCGAGCCCAGTCAGGAACCTGATCATCATTTAGAACGAACACAAACTTGCCGTCCGGGATCTGGGTGTACTCGCCCACGATTGCAGCGACCGTGGTGTCGCCGTCGCCCTGAATGGTTCACCAGGTCACCAGACGCGACCTCGACTACTGAGGTCTTCCCGTTCTGGGCGGCGGCGGTTGCCGGCCACCTGCTGACTCTCCTCGACGCCACGCACTTCCTCGGCGGAATCGCCGGCTACAACCTCAAGGAAACCGACGACGAAGACCTGGAGCGGCTCGAGAACACGCCTCACATGACCTGTGCCTACCCCCGGTCCGCTCGCCGCGAGGGTGCCCAGCGTGGGCGGATGCTTGTGCGGCACTCGAAAAGCACGCCGCCGCGCACGGACGCGTCGACAGCAAGAGGTAGATCCACGGAAGCAAAGGGGCCGGTGGCGCCGCGTGCGCCACCGGCCCCTCCGCTGCTCAGCAGGCAGCCGCCGCTCTCAGCTGACGCCCGACACGCCCGCTGCGATCTGTCCTCGATAGGCCCAGTCGTCGTCGGTTCGTTCCCACTCCTTCACCGAGCCGCCGGGGCCGACCGCCAGGTAGTCGGCCTTGCCGTCGCCGTTGATGTCGGCGAACTGGACCTGGTCGGGCGAAACCCCGACTCCGGCCGCGAAGTTCGGCAGATATACCCAGCCGGCGCCGTCCGGGCTGTCGCCACCGTTGTTCAGCCAGCACCGCACCGAGCTGTTGTCGCCCACCGCGAGGTAGTCGACTCTCCCGTCGCTGTTGACGTCGGCGAGTCGCACCCTGTTTCCAGGAACCCCGACGCCCGCGGCGACCTTGCCGAGGGGGCGCCATCCGCCTTCCACTCCGCCACCGTCGAAGAGCCAGACGTTCAGCGATCCGTCGTCACCGACGACGATGTAGTCGGCTTTGCCGTCCCCGTCGAAGTTGGCGAACTGGACGTGGCCAGGCTGGGCACCGACGCCGGCTGCCACCGTGCCGTTGTACGCCCAGCCCTCGTACGGGAGTTCCGAGGCAGGCACGACCCTGTCGCCGCCCTTGTTGATCCACTCGCTGACCGAGTTGTCCGGTCTGATGGCGAGGTACTCCGCCTTCCCGTCGTTCGTCATGTCCGCCATTCGCACGCGGTTTCCGCCGACGCCGACTCCGGCGGCGACCCGCCCCAGCGGCGCCCAGCCCTCGTACGGGAGTTCCGAGGCGGGCACGACCCTGTCGCCTCCCTTGTTCAACCAGACCCGGACAGATCCGTCGGGGTCCACGACGACGTAGTCGGCCTTGTCGTCGCCGTCGAAGTCGGCGAAGCGCACCTGGGTGTCGACCCCCGGCGTGAGCCCGGAAGACGCGCTGGCGTCGCCTGGGTTCGGTTTTGGTTCCGGTTTCGCTGCAGGTTCCGGATCCGCTGGCGCGGGATTGCCCGGTCCTGGGTCGGGGATCCACTTCTTGTCCACGGCTTTCCTGATGCCGTCGTAGAACGCGTTGCCCATCTTGGCGTAGCCCCGGTCATTGGGGTGCAGCAGGTCGTCCAGGTCACTGGTGGTGACTGCGGCCATGTCGACGAACAGGACGTGCTTGCCGGCGTTCGCCCGTTGCGCGACGACATCCGGAACACGCCGGTTGAACTCGGCGACCCGCGCCTGCGTCGTGGCATTGGCCGACGGTACGAGCGAGGAAACGAGCACAGTGGTTTTCGAGTTGGCCGCAAGGATCTGGTCGATCAGCGCGCCGAGCCGGTCCGGTGCCGTGGCCGTCTGGTAGTTCCGGTCCATGTCGTTCGTTCCCAGGTGCAGGGCCACGACGTCCGGGCGGTACGTCGAAGCCCAGGCAGTCGCATTGGCGGCGATCTCGTCGATTCGAAAGCCGGAGTGCCCTTCGTTGTCCCGGTCGGGAATGCTGCCGCTGCGCTGACTGCCGACGAAGTCGGCCTTGGCGGCCAGCCTGTCGTACAGCACCCCGCGGTACGCCGCGCCGTTCGAGCTGCCGACGCCGGCGGTGATCGAATCCCCCAACGGCAACACCGTCAGCTTTCCCCCGCCGCCAGTCGGCGGGAGGACGATCAGGCCCGGAAGGTAGCTTCCGATTTCCTTCAGCTTGTCGCCCACGACGCTGAACCCGTCACGGATGGACGAGAAGTACCCAGGCAACTTCCTCGCCGTGTCCTTCACCCAGGTCCCGAACTGCGTCAGCAGGCCGGGCAAGGTCTCTTTGGACCAGACGTTGATTCCCGCTTCCCACAGCGCTGCACCGAAACCGGCGATCAACGCGGTCCACAGTGCCTTCGCCCACTCCTCCGCGTCGGCGGCCTTGCCGTCGATCACCATGAGAATCATGCTGCGGGTCATGCTGCCGATGAAGGCGCCGAGGATCGCGCACGCGACCGGGATGACCAGACCGGCTTCGGGATTGGTCGCCACCAGCGTGCCGACGCACAGCATCCGGATTCCCAGGCCGACCATGACGCCGACCACGGACGCCAGAGCGGTCGCCCACCAGGAGGCGTTCGTCCAGACTTCGCCACCTCGGATGACGACCTGCAGCCCCGTCGGGGTGGTGGAGAAGGTGCCGTCGAACTGGTGCCAGTCGTCCGTGGACGAGCCCGGCACGTCCACCCTGTAGGTCTGCAACTGACTGAGGATCGTGTCGCTCAGGTGCGCGTGGCCCTGCTGGATCTCGGTGACGATCCGGTCCAGCTCGGCGCGGTCGTAGTCGCTCTGCAGGTCCAGCGAGACGACCACGTCTTCGCCCGCGGCCGCGACTTGGACCCCGTTCAATGCCGCCGCCGGCACGACTGACTCTCTCGCGCTGGAGATGACCGCTGCGTCCGCAGTCGAGGTACTGCTCACCATCATCGCAACGCACAGCGTCAACGCTGTGCCGAGGGTAGAGAATTTACGTCGTTGCGGGATTTTAGTGCGTCTGAACACGGTAGCCATCCTTGCTTCACCCGGATTAGGCATTCAAAACACTCACGGGCGCAATGTTCCCAGGGAGATCTTTCCTGACGTCATGACCATCGTGGGCCAACAACGAGTGAACATCTTCGTGGAGCAAACGCCGCACAAAGGGCCCATGCATCAGCGCGGTCGCGCGCCTACCATTAGCGCGCCGCAAATTATCGCAGCAGGTTTTGTCCCCCGGCCGACGCAAAGCACGGGTTCAACGCGCCCGCACACAGGCCGCGAATCGGGCACAGATAGGCCGAAGGATGATTCCACCACCAGGCTACCCGCATAGATCGCAGGTCAGCCTTGTTCTTGTCCTTTGGTACTCCCGCCGATCAATCACTCGTCCCGCTTGTCATCGAACCCCGAGGCGCAAATGGATGATGCCGGCCACTCGCAGTGCGACGGACGCCTGCAGGCGGGCATCGATTCGATCTCGTTGGGAGGGTGATCGTCCACATGAGCATCATTCTCATAGCGATCATCGCGATCGGAGCGCCTGAGAGCTTGATGCTCAAGTACCCAGCAACACCGGCAGCTCCTTCAGACCGCGTACGACACGACTGCGCCTGTATTCCAGCTCCGCGGGTTTCACAGCTAGTGACATGTTCGGGCGCGCGGTGATCAGGGTTCGAATGGCCTCCTGTCCCTCGACCCTGGCGAGCTGTGCTCCGAGGCAGTAGTGCAGGCCGTGGGAGAAGGCCAGGTGCCCGGTTTCGGTGCGGTCGAGCCGTAGTTCCTCAGCGTCGGGGAAGCGTTCCGGATCGCGGTTGGCGGCGGCGAGCGACACCTGCACGACGGACCCGCCCGGAATCGTGACTCCTGAGTACTCGACGTCCTCGGTCGTGTAGAACGTGCTCAGGGAGTGGACCGGGGAGTCCCATCGCAGGAACTCCTCCACCGCGGCCGGCATGCGATCCGGGTTTTCGCGCAACGAGACGAGCTGCTCAGGGTGGGTCAGCAGGGCGAGCAGACCGTTGCCGATGAGGTTGACCGTCGTCTCGTGCCCGGCGATCAGAAGCATCACCGACATCGAGACGAGTTCGGTATGGGAGAGCTTGTCGTCGTCGGCGTCGTTGATCAACGCGCTGATCAACGCGTCATCTGGCTGAGTCCGCTTCGTCTCGATGAGACCGGACAAGTAGACGTACAACTTCCCCATGGCCTCCATCGACGCTTCCGGAGTGGAGTCGTCAACGACCACACCGGACCAAGCGGCGAAATCGTCGCGATCCTCAGGCGGAACACCGAGCAGCTCGCAGATCACGAACACCGGCAACAGGAACGCGTACTCGTGCAAGATGTCGACTCGCCCAGTGGCCGGCAGTGCGTCGACCAGCTCGCGGCTGAGCTGTTCCACGCGAGGGCGCAGCGCTTCCATGCGCCGGGTCGTGAACACCCGCGAGACCAGCCTGCGCAGTCGGGTGTGGTCTGGAGGATCCATCAGCACCATCATCTCCACCGCGGGGCCCGGCGCCTCGGCGCGCTGCTCGGGTGGCAGTGTGTAGCGCTTGTCCTTGGACAGCCGTGGATCGGCGAGCGCGGCGCGTACGTCGGCGTAGCGGCTGAGCAGCCAGACCGTGGTGCCCGCGTGATCGATGCGGTGTACCGGCGCGGCCTCCCGCAATTCGGCGTAGGCCGGATAAGGATTGTCCCAGAAACCACCGGCGAACAGCTCGTGTGCAATAGTCATCGGCTCTCCTCGTGGAGGTGCGGAAGTGGTGGAGGCGGGTTCGGTCACCAGGTGACCGGGAGGTCGTGCAAACCGCCGGTGAGCCGCTCGGTGTGCAGGCTCAGCTGGCCCACGTCGACCGCGAGCCGAAGATCGGGCACGCGGGCGAACAGGGTGGTGAGCGCGATCTTGAGTTCGACCCGTGCCAAGCTTGCGCCGATGCAGTAGTGCGCGCCGTGCCCGAAGCTCAGATGAGGTGCGCCGGTACGCCGCTCGGGGTCCAAGGCTTCGGGATCCGGGAACACCCACTCGTCGCGATTGCCCGCGAGCGTGGAGATGATGACCGCGTCCCCGGAAGCGATCGTGACCTCGCCGATCGTGATGTCCTCGCGCGCATATCGCGCGAGACCGAAACCCTCGGGTGCTGCCAAGCGCAGCACCTCCTCGACGATCGGGGCTCGACTGTCCGCGTCCTCGACCAGCCGGCGGCGTGTCTCGGGATTCTCCAACAGCAGTAGGGTTCCGATGCTGATGCGGTTGACGGTGGTTTCATGCCCCGCGAAGAGCACGCCCGCGACGACCATGGCCAGTTGGCTGTCGGTGAAATCAGGATCGTCGCGCTGGGCCTGGACGAGATCGGTGATGACGTCCTCGCCCGGCTCCCGCTTCTTGACCTCGGCGAGCTCCGCCGCGTACGTGAACAGCTCGACGACGCCCGAAAGCGGATCGTCACCGGTCATCGTGGCCGAGCGCTCGGACAGGTCCTTGAAGTGGTCGCGGTGGCTGTAGGGCACACCGAGCAGCTGGCAGATCACGAAGATCGGAAGCGGCAGCGAAAGGTGCTGGTGCAGGTCAACAACCTTGCCGTCACCACCCTCGGCGATCATGCGGTCCACGAGCGAGTCGGTCAGCGTCTGCACCTCGTCCTCAAGACGCCGCATGCGACGCGCGGATAACGAGGGCACCAGGACGCGACGCAGGCAGGCGTTGAAGGCCGGCTCGGCGTCGAAGTCTCCGACCGGGCCGCCGTTGAACCCGGAGTTGGAAATCCGGGAGGCTTCGCCGGGCCGGCGATGCGAGCGCCCCAGCCGCGGGTCGCTGAACAGCGCCTTGGCCTCGGCGTAGCCGGTGACCAACCAGGCCGGATCGCCGGCAGGGGTCAGGACACGAGAGACCGGGTGGCGGGCCCGCAGATCCGCCCAGACCGGTCCGATGTCGAGCACCGCCGGACGATCGAACGGCAAGCGAGGGATCTCCGCGGTATCGGGCCGCATCTGCCAACTCCCAGGGATGAACCGTGTGTTCGCCTCCTGACGGTACCGCTAAATGGCACACGACTGTCACTTAGCTCGGATGTGCTCTAGGACACGATCATGGAAGTAGCTGCTTGGCCTCGCCGGCGCGGCACCCGTCCAAGAGCAAGGCGAGGTACCGCCGCCATCGCACGGGCTGCTCGCTGTCGAGCTCGGGCACGACGAGCATCGTGGCCACGACCATGGCGATGAGCGACGGGAAGTCGGCCGCGTTCAGGTCCTTGCGGGCCACTCCGGCAGCCTGCGCCCGCGCCAAAGCACGCCCGAGCGGTTCGATGAAGCTCTGAGTTGTCGCGCGTGTGACCAGCGCGGTGTCCTGTGCCGCCTGCAGCAACGCGGAGTTGTTGGCAACGCTGACAATCGTGGCCTCAAGCCCGTTCACCAGGCCCTGCCACGGATCGTCGTGCGAGACCGCGGCCTCGACCAGGGGGCGGACCTCTTCGGCGACATACTGCTCGAACAACGCGCTGACAAGATCTTCGCGCCTCGCGAACCGCCGGTACACCGTTCGCAGCCCGACCCCGGCCCGGATCGCGACATCGTTGATCCCGAACCCGGCACCCTGCTCGACGATCACAGCGCGCGCCGCCTCCAGGATGCGCTCGTGGTTGCGGCGCGCGTCCGCACGCAGATTCTGCGTCGACCCAGGAGTCTCACTCATACCGACAGCATCCACGGCCCGAAACCGCTTGTAGCCACCCACCCCAGTGGGAGCACGACCGAATGTTCACACCGTCGGTGTTGCCGTGGAAGCGGCGATACCGACCGAGCTCGAGCGGACATAGGTGCAGTCACCAGAGTGCTCGCCGCGCGGCTGGGCGGTCGTGGCCACCAGATAGCCATCGAGGCCGACTCCGGCATGCTGTCCTTCTTCCGCCGTCACCAACCCGACGCGGCGGCTCACCACGCCGATGCCGCGGACATCCAGTCCGTACTGGAGGCGGAAGGCCGCGGACCTGCGGATGTGGTGATCTCCTGCCTGCCGTGGACGTTGTTCACCCACGCCAAGCAACAGCTGCTGCTGGAACGAGTCACAGACGCCATTGCACCGGATGGTGTGTTCACCACCTTCACCTACCTCCAAGGGCTGGCGCTGCCCACCGTGGACGATCAGGCCAAGCTGCCTGTGGGCGAATATGTTCAGGAAGCGGAGCAAGACCGACTTCGGCCTTGTTGATCCTAGGGCGAGGCCAGCCGTCTGTGCTGGCCTCGCCCTAGGATGTCCCGCTCGGATCTGGATCCAGCAGGTGGCTCCACGCGACGAACTCAGCCCTTGAGCGGGAGAGCCCGAAACAGCACCCATGCCGACCGCGTTCGACGACAACTCGACGACCTCGACAACAACCAGGCGCGCCCGGAAGCGGAGAACGCCGAGTAGCCCAAGGTAGGTCGTCAGCCAACGACACAAAGCCTGTCACGACGAGGGACGGGTTCCCGTCAGCGGAGAACCCGTCCCTCGCGCGCGATCACGGGATGTCGACTCCGAAGTCGCGGGCGGCTGTGGCGAAGTCCTGGAACGCCATACGCGGCCCAGCAGCGCGGGTGACCGTGCCGTTGGCGTGCACGCCGCCGGAAACGCGCGAGTACACCGAGCCGCCGCTGTCACCACCCCTGGCGCCGGGCTGGCCCTGCTGCTGCTCGACCTCGACGAGGTCCTCCCTGTCCTGCCAGAAGAACAGCACCTTCAGGTCGCACACCGGACCGCCGATCTGCTCAGCACTGGTCACCCCGCTCTGGCACAGGTACTGACCGACGAAGACATGCCCCCAGCCGACGACGTGTTCGGTGGTGTTGCTGTCCCGTCCACCGACGTACATGCGATCGCTGACCTGACTCGCCGGCACCAGTCCGATGTCGTGGTCGTCGTGGCCGTGACTGGTGTTGCCGATGAACTCACCTCGTCCGTCGGCGATCCGATGGCCGACCTGGCCGCAGTGCTCGGCGGTCAGGACGAACTGCCGGCCCGCGCCGTTGCGGACACCGAACCCCGACGTGCAGATGGTGCTCGCGGTCTGGTTCCACGTGCGGGCACCGCCGCTCCACGGCGGACTGTCGTCCTGTCGCGACACCGGCATCAGTTGTTCTTCGTACCGCACCGAGACGGGAACACCCGCGATGTCGGAGACCTCGGCAGAGCTGTTCTGCATAGTTGCCAGGTCGGTGGACACGACCAGACCGCTGCCGTCGCCGGTGCTCTTGATGACCGCGGTGGACTCACCCCCCTGCCCCAGCCAGGTCCGCAACCGCGCAGTGGCGTCGTCGAGCTCAGCCTCGCTGTGCGCGGCTGGCCGGATGTGAACCGGAGCGTGCCGGGTGGCCCGTTGTACCGCCGCGGTCGCCGCGTGGGGAGCAGCTCCCTTCCACCACAGGTTGACCGCGGTGTCGGTCAACGTGATCCCGGCATAACCGGACAAGGCGGGCGTGGCGGCGTACAGAACCTCGGCTGCTTCGACTAGAGGCCGCTGGGCCAGCGACCGCTGCTCGCCGGCGGTCAACGCCCTGGCCACGGCGCCTTGGGCCGCAGGGCTCACGGCCAGCACTGCGAGTGCGATGGCCGTCAGGGCAAGGATTCTCTTGTGGAACGCAGTTCGATGCACGTTCGCTCCTCATGGCAGGGAAGAAACGAATCACGTCGAAGACATGCAGTACCTCGACGCGGACCGAGTCGACACGTGAGTCTTGAGCCCGCTCGTCGACTCGCCAGATGAACGGCTTGTGTGAAGGCTGAAGCCCTAAAGCTGGTCCTCCGATGATCAGGCGGTGTGCAGGCGCAGCCCGTAGACGTTCAGGATCTCGTTGATCGGCTGGAACCAGGTGCGGCCACCGCTGGAGCAGTTGCCGTAACCGCCGGACGTCACGCCCTGCGCCTGGTCACCGGTGATGAACGAGCCGCCGGAGTCGCCGCCCTCGGCGCACACGCTGGTGCCCGCCATCTGGTGGACGTCGCCCTGCGCGTAGCGGATGGTCTCGTTGCGGCTCTGGACCACGCCGCAGTGCCAGCGCGTCGTCGAGCCGGAGCGGCACACCGAGGTGCCGACCGGCGCCTCCCACGAGCCGCGGACCAGCGAGTCGGGCACGGTGCCCCAGCCGAGCACGACGGGCACGGTCCACCAGCCGCCGCCGGTGCGGACCCACGCGTAGTCGTTGCCGGGGAAGGAGGAACCGGCGAAGTTGCCCTGGAAGGAGCGGTCCCAGCCGTAGACCGCCGCGCCGTTGCCGCCGCAGTGGCCGGCCGTGACGTAGCCGCCGTGCACCGAGAAGCCGATGGAGCAGCGGACGTTGCCGGTGTAGTACGGGTCGCCGCCGACGGTGCCCGCCGCGAACGGCTGCGGCTGCTGGACGCTGGCGGTGTTGACGCTGATGGCGCCGAACTGCTTGGCCTTGTCGAGGAACGCGACGACCTCGGCGGTCTGCTTGCCCGCCTCGACGTTGACGACGATGGTGCCGGACTTGGGGTCCGGGTGCCAGCTCGCGACCGCGGCCGGCACGGAGCCGGTCGCGGACAGGGCGTCGAGCCGGTTCTTGTGGGCGTTCATCGAGCCGGCCGAGCGGCTGACGACCTTCGCCACGGCGCCGGTGGACTCGACCCGGCGGGCCGCCGACTGGTCGGTGACGCCGACGACGAGGCGGTTGTCCTCGAACCAACTGCCCGCGTGGGCGGTGCCGGCCTCGGCCTCCGCGCGCGGTGCGAGCACCGACGCGCGTTCCTCCTTCTCCAGGCGCAGCCGCGCCTGCTGTTCGCTCAGCCCGAACACCGAGCTCATCGCGGCGAGCAGACCAGGTGATAACTCTTTCGCCGACGCCTGCAGCGGCGTCACAAGCGTGGTTCCGACCAACACGAGCGCCAGCACCGGCGCGATTCTCGGCAGGGTCGATCGCATGCTCTCCTCCTTGTCCGTGCAGGATCGCCACCGGCCCCGTTGCCGAGGCGACGAACATGAGAGCGCTCTCAAGCTGCATCAAGCAACTCGGACCGGTCAACACATGACACAACTCGTGTCCTGTCCAACCCTGTCCCTTCGGCTGATCGCACCTGCCGTGGCAGCCACCGCGACTACACAGCTTTGGTCCGTGCGCGCTCCGGTGGAACATGCGCGATGACGGCACAGGCGACTCCGTTGCGACATCGATGACATCGTGGTTACGGTGGCGTCGGCCGCGACGGCACGAGGCGTGCTCGCCGGCTCTGCCCGCAAGGGGATGGCGGGCAGAGCGGGCGAGCTGAGTTCCGGTGGCCCTCGTCGAGCTCGCTCCCCTGTTCCCGACATGACCGAGGGGAACTCCGGAGACCACGGTTACAACGTTGTAAATCTGGCAGGTGCTCCGCCCGTCGACGACGACGCACAAGGAGAGTCATGTCGATCCAGCGCAGAACGATCTTGGTGGCGGGACTTGCCGCGACCACGACCCACATGCTCGGCAGCGCATCCAATGCGGCTGAAGGACCGCTGTACGGCTCCTATCGCGCTCCTTTCCGCAAAGCGGCCTACCTGCGACTGCCGCCAGGCGCGGTGACCGCCCGAGGTTGGCTGGCCACCGAGCTGGACAAGCAGCTCAACGGCCTGAACGGCCGGCTCGAGCAGATTTCGCACTTCCTGCGCTTCGACCGCTCGGGATGGGTGCACCCGGACAACGGCGGCTGGGAGGAGTTGCCGTACTGGCTGCGAGGATTCGGTGATCTCGGCTATGTCACCGGCGATGCGCGGGTGCTCGACGACACCGCGCGGTGGATCGAAGGTGTACTGGCCACACAGGCCGCCGACGGCTTCTTCGGGCCCCGCGGTCTGCGGTCATCGCTCAACGGGCATGCCGACTTCTGGCCGCACATGCCGATGCTGCACGCACTGCGGTCGTGGGCCGAGTACCACCGGGACAGCCGAGTCGACCAGGCGTTGACGAGGTTCTTCGCGTTCATGAGCCGTCAGCCGGACGCGGTGTTCACCGACGGGTGGGGCCTGACGCGCTGGGGTGACACGTTGGACGTGATCGCGTGGCTGCACAACCGGACCGGCGATCCGCTGCTGGTGGACCTGACGCACCGCATCCACCGGCTGTCCGCGGACTGGTCAGGCCCCCTGCCCACGCTGCACAACGTCAACATCGCCCAGGGCTTCCGCGAACCCGCCCAGTACTGGCTGCTGTCGGGAGACGACGCTCACCGCAACGCGACCTATCGCGCCTACGACACCGTCATGCGCACCTACGGTCAATTCCCGGGCGGCGGTTTCGCCGGTGACGAGAACGCGCGGCCCGGATTCGGCGACCCACGCCAAGGCTTCGAGACGTGCGGCATCGTCGAGCTCATGGGAAGCCACGAGCTCCTCGGGCGCATCACCGGCGACCCGGTCTGGGCCGACCGCACCGAGGAGCTGGCGTTCAACCTCCTCCCCGCCGCCCTCGACCCGGCCGGGAAGGTGAGCCACTACGTCACAAGCGCCAACAGCGTGCGCCTGGACAACGATGTCAAGCGCCGGAGGCAGTTCCAGAACGGCTTTCCGATGCTTGCCTACAAGCCGGGCATCGACGAGTACCGCTGCTGTCCGCACAACTACGGCCAGGGCTGGCCGTACTTCGTGGAGGAGATGTGGTGGGCCACCGACGACGGTGGCCTGGTGGCAGCGCATCACGGCCCGTGCCGGGTGACGGCAGAGGTAGCGGGTGGTCAGCCGGTCACGATCACCGAGGAGACCACCTACCCGTTCGGAGATGTCATCACCTTCCGGCTGGAGACCGCTCGGCCGGTGACCTTCCCCCTGGTCCTGCGAATCCCAGGCTGGTGCCGCACAGCGTCGGCCACGGTGAACGGCCAACCGGCACCTGTGTCGGCCGGCTTCTCCACCATTCGCCGGCAGTGGTCCTCCGGTGACGTCATCGTCCTGCGCCTGCCGATGTCACCTGTTCTGCGGACGTGGCAGGGCAACCACAACGCGGTCTCAGTCGAGCGCGGCCCGCTCACCTTCTCGTTGCGCATCGACGAGCGGTGGAACCGGTACGGGGGCACGGTCGACTGGCCCGAGTGGGAGGTGACAGCCGCCTCGGCGTGGAACGTCGCACTCGACTCCGATCCGCAGCTGACCGCCGTCAGCGGCGGCGGCAACCCATCGGACCCGTTCGCGCCGGGCAACAGCCCTGTCCAGATCACGGCGCGGGTGCGCGAGGTGTCCGACTGGAGTGCCGACGGCGAACACGTGGTGGGCACGCTCAGCGACAGTCCCGTCCAGGTCTCCTCGGTTGCGCGGCAAGCGACACTGATCCCTTCAGGTGCGGCAAGGCTTCGCATCACCACCTTCCCGCGCAGCGGTGGCTCGCGCGGGTGGGGCACCCCCGGCGTGCTGATCCGGCTGCAGAACCTCAACAGCGGCAAAGTGCTGGCCGTGGACGGGATGTCGACCGCGAACTCGGCGAGAGCGGTGCAGTTCGCCGACACCGGGACCGCGGACCACCTGTGGCGACTGGTCGACCTGGGCAACGGCCGGGTCAAGCTGCGCAACGAACATTCCGGCAAGGTGCTCGGCGTCGACCAGATGTCCACCGCGGACTCCGCACAAGTCGTGCAGTTCGAGGACAACGGCACCGCTGACCACCGGTGGGAGCTGCTGGACAACGGTGACGGCTGGTTCCGGTTGCGCAACGAGCACTCCGGCAAGGTGCTCGGCGTCGACCAGATGTCCACAGCGGACTCCGCTCGGGTGGTGCAGTTCGCCGACAACGGGACCCGCGACCACCTCTGGCGGGCGATACCGGACGGGATCGTGAAGATACAGAACCTCAACTCGACCAAGGTTCTGGGCGTCGACCGCATGTCCGCCGCCGACTCCGCCCGCGTGGTCCAGTTCGCCGACAACGGCACTCGGGACCACCTCTGGCAGTTCCTGCCCGACGCTGACGGCTGCTTCCGCATCCGCAACCTCAACTCCGGCAAGGTGCTCGGCGTCGACTTGATGTCCACTGCGGACTCCGCACCCGTGGTCCAGTTCGCCGACAACGGAACCGCAGACCACCTCTGGCGCCTGCGGATCGACACGGACACCGTGTGGCGTCTGCAGAACAAGCACTCCAGGAAGGTCCTGGCCGTAGACGGCATGTCCTACCAGGACTCCGCGCAGGTCGTGCAGTTCAGCGACACCCACACTCCCGACCACATGTGGCGTCTGCTTCCGGGCTGATCCACCTCGCCGGGCCACCCCGCGACCGACATCCGACCCAAGCGGTAGTAAATCCGGTAGTTAAAATAGCCAGCTATAAGCGAGATGCCCGAATATCCCTGAGACGCGAACGTGCGGTTCCTGCAGATCAGGACATAAACACTGAGACTGATCAGAGCACCTGACACTCGGCAGGATCCGTTCACACCGAAGAGGTCACTGGTTCGATCCCAGTATCGCCCACAGTGTATTTTACCTAGTCAGACGGCCTGTCGGTGATTATATCGGCGGGCCGTTTGCGTTACCGTGGGAACAATTTGGGAGCATGGCCTCCTGACCACATTCGCGACACCTAAGTGGTCACAGTGTCTGAGGCACGACTTCAGGCATTGCCTGCTGGTTCCAGGTCCACCCTCGTCCCGTCTCTCACCGGCGCTGCAGCGCCGCCAGCATCCGGCTGATCATCAAATCCGTCACGTGCGAGTAGCCGTCGTCAACGTCCTTGCGCTTGTGTCCCAGCCGCTCCAGACGCAGCACACGGGGCACGTCGTCTTCGATGAGCCAGGTCTGTGCGTATGACGTAGATCATGAAGGTGCATCTTGTACCGCTCGGTAAGTCATCGTCCCTGGTAGAGCGAGGGCCAGGGGCCGGACGGACACCCTTGTGGCCCTTTCCGCACCCGCGCCGGCGATACGGGGCGTGGCTGTAGACCGGCCCGGCCGGGTCAACAGCGGTTTGCGTGTCGCGTTTACGTGTGCGTTCGCCTGTCGCAGGGCATCCGGTCCGGTGTCGACCTCGTGAAGGCGGTTCGGGTGGATCCATGGCGTGACGGGCTTCGTGTGGCGGTGGTCGTTCATCCGGTCGCCGTGGTGGACCACTCCGGATTGCGCGACCTGATATCTCGGACCGCCCGGGACCGCGGCTGGTGCGAGCCGCAGTGGTTCGAGACCACCCGTGACGATGCCGGGACGGGGGTAACGGCGCTCGCCCTGCGCAACCACCCGCGGCTGGTTTTGGCGTGTGGTGGAGACGGCACGGTGAACGCGGTGGCCGCCGGGTTGGCGCACACCGGGGTGGCGATGGGAATCGTGCCGATCGGCACGGGGAACCTCGTGGCCCGGAACCTGGGAATCGGCAGCGGGGTGGAGGACGCGGTCACATCGGCGTTCGACGGGACGGACCGCCGCGTCGACATGGGCCTGCTGGACGGACGCCCTTTCGTCGGCATGGGCGGGATCGGCCTGGACGCGCAGATGGTCCGCGACACCTCGCCCAGGATGAAGCGCCTCCTGGGGTGGCCCGCCTATGTACCAGCGGTCCTCAAAGGTCTGAGGTCGGGCGCCAGTCGAGTGACCGTCCGGCTCGACGACGGCCCCTGGCTGACCCGCCGCGTCCTTGGGGCGGTCGTCGGCAACATAGGAGCCCTGCAGGGCGGGATTTCCCTCCTGCCAGAGGCAGATCCCGCCGACGGGCTCCTGGACCTGGCATTGCTGCATGACGTGCACACCAGGGGTTGGCTGGTCACGGCGGGGCGCCTGATCGGTTCCCGCCGGGTGGACGGGCCGGCGGTGGAGCGGTTCCGGTTCCGACGCTTGGAGTTGCGCAGCAGCCGCACCAAGCCGTTCGAGGTCGACGGAGAAGTCTGCGGGACAACCAAGTCACTGAAGGTCGAAGTGAACCCCGCAGCGCTCGTCGTCAAGGTGCCGGCATGAACTCGGCGACCCCGTCCCGAAAGCTGTCGTCGGTCGCTGGCTGTGATCCGCATCCCGGACGACCGCAGGAGTGCTGGTGCGGTTGCTGCGCGAGCGTGACGACCTGCGCGTGATGAGCAAGCGGGAGTCGAGGGTGCTGCACTCCCCGGTGTGGACTGGCAGTCCGCGCACGCGGCATCGACGAGCCGGGGTGAGCCGAGGCGTTGCGATCCTCGCCGAGCGCGGATGCGGCGCTGCTCCCACTGCACAGGCCCAAGCCCATATACGCTTCTTGTTGCAATCCTTGCCGAGCTCGCCGAGGCTCGCGATCTGGCCCGCGAGCTCGCCGGGCTGACGCAAGGACAGGCCGACAGCTCATGGTGCGATCAGCTCGAGGACGAGTACCGCGACGTCGGCGTCAGCCACGCCACGACGGTGCGACAACTGGCACGGTGGCGCCTCGTACACCCAGACGCTCCAGGACTGGACGACCTCACCGAACTCGTCGCCGATGTGGAACCGGTCCGCCAGCGCTGCTGCAGCAGCTCGCGCGGCTGTGCTGCGCACGCGGCACGGACGGAGCCCACTTACCCTCCGGTAGGCCCGGAAGAGAGCTGATTCGCGGGGTGGGAGTGCATCGCGAGCTAGCGTCAACATCGACGACAGTGGTGAGCCTTGCTTGCACGACACAGTTCCGCAGGCCATACGTGATCTAGCACCCGTGCTTTCGGCCCGACACCACTCGGAATGCTTGGGTTCCAACGTGGACGTCAGATCGAGTACCGGCTTGCAGGAGGTAACCAGTTCCCTCACTGGAGACTGCGTGACCATTTGTGATCGTTCGGCTACACGGCAATGTCGTCCGCCGCGGATCGAACTCGTTGGGAGACCGCCCTGGGCGGACAGGGAGGTCCACCGGCATCTGAGTGAAGAAGGACCGCTCCCCGGTTCGCCCACGTACGATCACCGCGTCCAGAACGGGGCGCGCAGGCACGCCCGGCTACATCGCACCCGAACGACTGCAGTCCGGCACGAAGGCCGACCATCGCGCGGACGTCTACTCGCTCGCCGTGGTGCTCTACGAATGCCTGGCGGGCGTCGGCCGTTCGTGCGGGACAACGACATGGCGGTGCTCACCGCGCACGTGCTCGACCAGCCGGACCCGTTGCCGGACCACGTTCTCGCTGCGCTGCGGCAGGTGGTGCTGAAGGGTCTGGAGAAGGACCGGGAGCGGCGCTACCAGTCGGCCGGCGAGCTGGGCGCGGCGGCGCGGGCGGCGATCGACACGATCATCATGCCCGCGGTCAGGACCTCGCCACCGCCGGCCAGGCGCACGCCGCGCGGTCTGGTGTGGGGTGCTGTCGCCGCGCTCGCCGGGGCGGGCGCGGGGCTCGTGCTGGTGCTGAACGGGTTGGTCGACCGGATGTGGCGGCCGGTGACGCCGCTGGCGCTCGCGGTGGCCGGGACGCTGATCGCGTTTGGAGTGCTGGGCGGCAGCAGCTCTGCGGAGCCGACCAAAGATCTGAATCAACGGCCGTGACGGGAACCCGGCCGGACCGATCACACGTCTCACCCGCAACCAGAGTCTCGGAGGAATGATGGCGCGGCGAGACAGGCTGCGTTCATCAGGTACATCTCGATCGCACTCGGCGTGGTGCTGATCGCGACCGTCGGGTTCGTCGTGCTCGACCGGTACACGGCCGAGCAGCGAGGCGGCTGCACGGGGCAGCTCACCGACGTGCGCGGTGTAATCGGATCGGAGAAGGAGGCGTTCTTCGCCGACCAACGGGTGCGTGACCGGCTCGCCTGCGCGGGACTGCGGGGCACGGTCGACTCACGCGGGTCGCGGGAGATGTTGGCAGCGCTGAAGAACAACGGCTACGGCTTCACTTTTCCTGGCCAGCACACCGGCCGCACAGAAGATCATGGCCGAGTTGAAGCTCACCGACTCCTCGTCGCCCAGCCACAGCAAGAAGGCGACGAGCGCCCCGCCGGCGAGCGTGAGCCCGAGCCTCCACTTGCGACCGTCCTGCTCGACGACCCGCTCGGCGGTGAGCCACCCGCCGTACTCGGTGCCGCGCTGAACAACCCAGTCGCTCGATGTCGCCGCCAGCTCTGCCACTGTCCGCGGCCCTTCCCAAACCACCCGGTCAACGTAGCCCGATCGGCCGACCAGTCGCGGGAGACCGCCCCGCTCGGCCGACGACGTCGTTTGACTTCGAGCACAGTCGGGCAACCAGGTGGCGCCTGTTCCGACCAAGAGGAGGAGCCGTGGTCAGCACCCTCGAAGGGCATGTCGTCCGCGATCCGCACGACCTCCACGCGGAGGTCGAGGCACAACTGGAACTCGCCGCCGAGGAAGTCACCAGGCGCTGCGGCGACACGGTGGAACCACAAGCCGTGCGCCAAGCAGTGCACGACGCCTACGACAGGCTGTCAGAGGAAGCGAGCTGCCAGAGCTTCCTCCACATCCTCGCCGCCAGGGCCGCACACAAGGAACTCTGCGAAGCCGGCAGCTGAGACACGGCCGCCGAGGGCCACCTCCTTCAAGCGGAGGTGGGCTTCGGCGGCCACCTGCGCCACCGCGGTCGGTAGGTCACCAAAGGCCTCAGCGCTCACTCTGTCGCCGTCTTGACGCTGCTGACGCCCTGCCTTCTGGTTCAGCGACTGCGAGATCCTCAGACCTTGCGGTACCACTGCTCCGCATCGCTGCCCGGCGACCGCTGGACAGACGACATCCTGCCGCTGGTGCTCGACCCGGCCGACCCGCTCGGCACGCTGGACCTGACCACGCACCGCATCCCGCTCGCCGACGCCACACGCGGGTACGAGATTTTCCGCGCCAAGAGCGATGGCTGCATCAAGGTCGTGTTGACCCCATGACCGGGCGGGTCGTGCTCGTGGTCGGAGCCAGCAGCGGGATCGGGCTCGCCGCGGCGACGGCGTTCGCCTCTCGCGGGGAGGACCTCCTCCCGTAGCGGCCTGGCACTTGACGCCACGGACAAGGCCTGCCGCGCGGTGGGAGCCGGCGCGGTGGACGTCGTCGTCGACGACATCGCCGATTCCGGTGGCGCCGCCAGGATCGTCGCGAGGACGCTGGACCTGCACGGCAGCATCGACATCGTGGTGCACAGTGCCACGGTGCTGGGATACGGCACCGTGGAGTCGATGCCCGCGGAGGTGTTCAACACCGTCGTCGACACCGCGATCCACGGCACGCTCCACCTCGCCCAAGCGGTCCTGCCTGTCCTGCGCCGTCAGCGCAGAGGTGTGTTCATCGCGGTGAACTCCCTGCTCGGCTCGATCACCGTCCCGCAGATGGGCGCCTACTCGACCGCCAAATGGGGACAGCGCGCGGTTCTGCGCACCCTGCAACAGGAAACCCGCGACGAACGCAGGGTGCACGTGTGCATCGTGAGCCCCGGTAGCGTCAACACACCGGTGTACGACCAGGCCGCCAACTACACCGGTCGCGGCACGGCCACCGATCCGGTTTTGAGTCCTGACCGCGTAGCCGCCGCGATCGTCCGCTTGGCCGACCGGCCTCGGCGACACGTCTCCGTTCCAGTCGGCCCGGCCAATCCGTTGATCATTTCGGCGTTCCGTTGCCTGCCGAGCCTGTACGACCGGCTGGTCGGGCCGCTGTTCCGTCTCGCAGCACTGACGAGAAAAACCGTTTCGCCCAACCCTGGCAACGTGTTCAAGCCAGTAGCGGCAGGCGAGAGGGCCTTTGGGCGTTGGCCCGTCAAGCGGTGACGTGTTCAGCGGCGTGATCGCGACGGCGGCCCGGAACGCGTTCGTGCGGTGTGCATCTCGCGGTGGTGGCCAGCGACGGCCTTCTCCGGATTGCGGTTGAAGTGGGCGACGTTCGCCCGTCGGAGATGGTCATGGAAATCCAGGCGCGCGGGTCACTCCGGGAACGGGGCCGCCAGCACGGCTTGCTCAATGGTGGGAACGGGGAACCCTGGAATGTACTTGCGTCCTACCTCCGCGAACGGGTGCAGGAGGTACGCCATCGGTTTGCGCCCGCACTGGTCGATGATGTTGGCGACGGCTTCACGCTTGAACCCGAGGCGCGGATAAGTCTCCAGCACTTCGGCCACGTCGTCACGATCCAGCTGGTCCAGCCCCTGACCGGAGACGTCCACACCGGCGCCGGCCGCCACCGCGGCGATCTCCGGCCGTTTCCGCGCCGCGATCGTGAAGTTGGTGTGCAACGCGATCGCGTCCCAGACGACCTCCGCACGGGCGGTGCTCATGCCGCGTTCCCGCAGGAAACGCCGTGCCACGTCGGCGCCGTCCAGTTCGAACCGTTCACCGGTGGAGATGAAGCGTTCGACGAGGCCGAGATCGTGCAGAGCTGCGCCCACGAACAAAAGCTCGCGGTCATACCTCTGACCCGTGCGCTCAAGCATCAGCACGCCGAACTGATAAGAACGCATCACATGACCGAACAGCGTCGGAGTGGACACTTCACGCGCGAACTCCATCGCCTGACGGGCCAACTCCGTATCCGGGATGCGAAGCCCCGTCGTCGGGTACCGGACCGGCTGCGCAGCGGCGGCCACCGGTGCCGCGCCCGCGACGCCGAGCAGGCCGGCCGCTGCCACGACCCGCGCACCCGAGAACAGCAAGCCGCGACGGCCGACCCCACTTTCAGAAGACGAACCTGACTCGTCAGCGCTGTCAATTCCAACAGATCCCATAACCGCAGCCTAGGGTCGGCGTTGCAGCGACGGTCTCGGCTAATTGCCAATTTTCCACGGATTCGCGCCATCTACGGGGACTGCGTCCAGTGAGTACGCACTCCGCGCTGCTCTCATATGAATGAGACCTCATGTCGGCCGAAATCGAAGGCACGCCACGTACCGATTGGCACGTAGTCGACTTCACGCTGGTGTCCGGCGCCCGAGCCAGGAGCACCCGGCCCGTCGAGGTCGCGAAGGCCGGGATCCGGGTGCCGACCGACACGTTGACGCTCATGAGCAGACCGCAACGAAAACCTGCAGCTGTCCGAACACACCGGACACTCCACAGAGGACGAGACCTCCGCACACGGAGAGGCGTCAGGATCGCCGAGCGCCCGATGTCTGTGGCACTCGCACGTGCCGGCGGTGCGATTGAGAACACACGGGCAACCAAACCGGCCTCCCATCGCATGGATAAGGGTGAGGGCGTCTGCCAGGCGCCACTGATCCTCGGGGAGAATCGCGGTGCGAGCGGGCCAGGTGATCGCAGTGGCGGTGTTCCTGCTCGCCCTCGCGGTCATCGCCGTTCCGGTGCTCGCGCTCCGTGATGTGGAACGAGCTCCGGAGCAGCGGCCCACAGTGATCCGCACGGATGACATGACGTGGCAGAGGACGCCGTCGTCCGTGCCGTCCTCGCCGCCACGGCCCGTCAGATAGGGGACGACGCTGAGCTGGGAAACCGAGTTCGCCGAACTCTTCGACCGGTGTGCGGACTCGATGCGGTTCACGGCCTATCTGCTGTGCGGCAACTGGCACGAGGCGGAGGACGTGATGCAGTCGGCGTTCATGAAGCTCTACCAGGCCGGACCGAAGCTGGCTGACCGGAGCGGGATCGAGGCGTACCTGCGGCAGGTCGTCGTCCGGACCTTCCTCGCCGAGCGCAGACGCCTGCGCTGGCGCAGAGAGGAGCTGACCGACGCACCACCAGAGGAGGTCTTCGACACGCCTGGTGCCGAGGACGGTCTCGTGGTGTGGGAGGCGTTGTCCACGCTGCCCGCGCGTCAGCGTGCGGTGC
This sequence comes from Lentzea pudingi, assembly GCF_014646255.1. Taxonomy (GTDB): domain Bacteria; phylum Actinomycetota; class Actinomycetes; order Mycobacteriales; family Pseudonocardiaceae; genus Lentzea; species Lentzea pudingi. The sequence continues at coordinate 372,414 of NZ_BMNC01000004.1, read as the reverse complement.
TGGTGCTGCGCTACTGGAACGACATGAGCGTGGAGGACGTCGCCGCCGCACTCGGGTGTTCGACCGGCACGGTGAAGTCGCAGAGCAGCAAGGGGTTGTTGACGTTGCGGGGCAAGCTCGGTCCTGGGTTCGGCCGGTCGAGGCTGGAGGCCTGATGGTCCACGAAGACGAACTGAGAGCGATCTTCTCCGCGCTGCGGTCGCAGACGGCACCACCGGGTTCCAGTTCCGCCACCGACCTGATCAGGTGCAGCCGGGCGAGGCAGTCACGGCGTCGTAGCGCCGCGGTGACGGGAAGTGTCGTCGCCACGGCGGGGATCCTCGTGCTGGCACTGGCTTTCCTGCCCGACACCACCAGCACGCCGGTGGATCCCGGCCCGTCCCTGCAGGCGCCGACATCGACGACGGACAGCGTGCTCACCACTCCCAAGGGAGTACCCGACTCGTACCGCACCACGCCGGGCGTCCCGGTCACCACCACGGGAATGGCGCCACCGGCGACATGACGACGGATGCAGCCGTGGTCCAGAGTGGATCCACGATGCGGAACTCCGGCGCCGGAAGGGGTGTGCCCTTCCGGCGCCGGAGTCCGTCAGCCGCCGGTGATCGAACGGTCGGCGATCACGACCGGTGTGTTGCCGATGGGAACCCCGGTGATGGTGAGGGAGCTGCCGTGCCGGGACACGGCGCTCGGCGGTATCCGGTAGACGGTGCCGGTGGTGAGGTCGACCAGACGGGGGTTGCTCATCTTCGCGTCGCGGAAGGTCACCGTGACGGGTTTGGTGGCCCGGTTCTCGTTCGGCACGCGGTCGGGTCGCGATGCGATGTCGATCTCTTTGCCGGTGCTGTCGTAGCGGGGTTGCTGCGCGGGGTCGCCACCGAACCACAGCGCGACCGCGTGCTGACCGGAACCGTTCTTCTCGAACGCCCGCGCCGTGACGGTCCGGTCGCCGTTGCCGGAGGTGGTGAAGTCGAAGCCCTGGATCGGCGACTTCTTCTTGATGTCGTCGGACGGTTCCAGCCGTGTCACGGGGCTCAGGGTGTTGTCGAACAAGGCAGCCACGTTCTGCACGCCGTAGTACGACCTCTTCGTGTAGGTCGCCTTGAGGCCCGAAGTGGCCGCGACGAGTCCCTTGGAGTTGATCTGGGGCGCGCTGCTCGGCGTCCACCGGTACCACAGGTCCACGGTGCCGAGGAGTTCCGTGCTGATGCCGACGCCGAGGTCTCCGACGACCCGGCGCAGGTCGTAGGAGTTCTGGCTGTACTCGGTGAAGGTGTCCTGCCCGAACGCCCCGACCGAACCCGCCGTGCTCGGCGCGCCGTTCTCCCCCTGGCGGATCTCGATCGCCGGGGAGTACTTGGCGAGCACGGTGCGCAGCGCGGCCATCGAGTTGTAGAGCGCCGGGTTGTCCGGGTAGTTGCTGTACGGGTGGTAGGAGAACCCGTTCACCAAAGCGATCCGGGCGGCCTGCTTGGTCGTGTCGCCGTCCGCCTCGCCCTCGTCCTTGGCCGCCTTGAGAGCGGACATGAACTTGTCGGCGAAAGCCACGTCGAGGCCGTACTCCACGCCGAAGAGCACCGCGTCCGGCTGCTGCTGCCGGACGATCGTGGCCATGAGCTTGTAGTAGGCCGCGTAGTCGGCGCCGATGGTCGAGGGCGCGTCGGGGTGGTTTGGCTCGTTCCAGATCTCCCAATGACGGACGCCGTAGCCCGCGCCGCGGCCCTGGTACCGCACACCGCCGGGCTTGTACCGCTCCACCATTGCCCTGACCCAGTTCGCGTTGACCTCCAGGCCCGCGCCGCTCGGCAGGGGCGCGCCGAGGTTCGCGCCGCCGGCCGGGATCCCCTTCTTGCCGTAGGCCCAGTTGCCGTACGACACCTGCAGCCACGGCTGGATGCCGGCTTCGAGGAGCGCGTCCACGATCTCGTCGACCGTCGTCCAGTTGTACTTGCCGTCGGCGTTGGCCTCGACGGCGTTCCATTCGGGTTGGACGCGGCAGGTCGTGGTGCCCAGCGCGAGCAACTGGTCGCGGTACTCGGAGAACTTGGCGTACTTGCGGCCGGTGGTCTCGCAGCCGGACAGCAGTCGTGACGAGCCGATCTGCTTCGCGGTGCGGGGTGTGACGGTCCCGACAGGGGTCCAGCCGCCGGGCGCGGGTGAGGCGAAGACGCGCACGTCGTCGATCCACACGGTGCCGACGCTCTCCCTGCTCACTCCGATCCGGAGGTCGGTCAGGGTGCTTGTGCCGACGCGGAACGAGAGGTCGGCGGCGATCTGCTTGCCCTTGAGGAAAACGCCGTACTTCCGGGCGGTGGGCTGCGCCACGATCCGCAGGTCGAGCCACTCGTCGGCTCGGTAGGTGCCCAACTCCACGCGCTTGGCCCCGTTGTAGGTGTACAGGCGGCCTGCGGCGTCCACCGCCACGGTGGCCGCGTCACCCGCCGGTCCCCTGAGGTGCACGCCGATCACCGACGTCGTCTGGGCGGCGCGCAGCCGCGCGGCGGCGACGAGGGTGGACCTGGTGGTGCCCAGGGAGCGGGTGACCACCATCGAGGCGGTCGTCGAGTCGTCCTGCAACCGCAGGCTCCGTTCGAGTTCGGAGACCTGCTGCACGGTGGCGGTTCCGCCTTCGGGCGAGGCGGTCCACCCCGCCGGGGACGAGCCCACGTCGCCGGTGAACGCGTCGGTGATGTCGGCGCTGTCGGCAGCGGCGGCCGCCGGTAAGACGGACGGCGGTGTCGCCGCCGCCAACGCCGCGGCCACGAAGGCGGCGGCCAGCCGGCGAGGACGGCGACGCGAACGGCCGGTCGGAGTGACGTCTGCTGGTATCGACACTGATACCTCCTGGGGTGGGAGTGGGTGAGCGACCGCGCGCCGGGGGCCGGCGTCGTTCAGCGCGACGCCTGGTTCCGTTGTGCGGGAGAAGGGTGGGGACGGCCCGTCAGTGGAAGACGGCTCCGGGGTTGAGCAAGCCGTGCGGGTCGAGCGCCTGCTTGACGGATCGGTGGACGGCCAGTCCGGCCTCACCGATCTCGCGGGCGAGCCAGTCGCGTTTGAGCCGCCCGATCCCGTGTTCACCCGTCACCGTGCCGCCGAGCGACAGGCCCAGCGCGAGGATGGAATCGAACGCCTGGCGAGCCCTGTTCACCTCGCCAGGGCCGGAGAACACGATCGTGGGGTGCATGTTGCCGTCACCGGCGTGACCGACCACGGCGATCGTCAACTCGACCTCCGCCGAGATCTCCTCGCAGCCAAGGATCAGTTCGGCAATCCGGGTGCGGGGCACGCACACGTCGTCGACGAGGAGGGCACCGCGGGCTTCCAACGCGGTGAGGACGACCCGGCGTGCTTCGAGCAGCATCGCGCCCTCGGCCTGGTCGTCGGTCGTGTGGGTGAAGAGCGCGCCGTGCTTCTCACAAAGGCGCTCCACGGCCGCGAGGTCGTCGCCGGCGGCGGGCCCGGCGTCGGACTGGCACAACAGCAAGGCTTTTGTCCCGTCCCCTGCGCCCAGGTCGGCCCGCAGGTAGGACTCGGCCGCCTCGATCGACACGGCGTCCATGATCTCCATGAGCGACGGCACTACACCCGCGCGGACGACCTCGGCGACCGCGAGGCCCGCGTCCTGGGCCGAGGCGAACGCGGCGACGAGCGTGCTCGGTGCCGCCGGTAGGGGACGCAGTGCGAGCGTCGCCTCGGTGATGACGCCGAGGGTTCCCTCGCTGCCGACGAAGAGACTAGTCAGGTCGTACCCCGCGACACCCTTCACAGTGCGCCTGCCGGTCCGCAGCACCGACCCGTCCGCGAGCACGACTTCCAAGCCCAGCACGGAATCCGTGGTGACGCCGTACTTCACGCAGCACAGGCCGCCCGCGTTGGTGGCCAGGTTCCCGCCGATGGTGCACCAGTCGTAGCTGGACGGGTCGGGTGGGTAGAACAGGCCGTGGTCAGCGACCTGGTCGCGCAGGTGTTTCGTGACCACACCCGGTTGCACCACGGCTATCCGGTCGTCCGGGTCGATCTCCAGCACCCGGTCGAGCTTGGTCAGCGACAGCACAACGCAGCCGTCCACGGCGTTGGCGGCGCCGGTCAGTCCGCTGCCCGCACCACGCGGTACGACGGGCACACCGTTCTCAGCACAGGCGCGCACCACGGCTTGGATTCCGGCGGTGTCGATCGGCAGGACGACGGCGAGGGGGCGCCCTGCCGGAACGAGCGGCATCATGTCGCGCGCATACGAGTCGGTGACGTCGGGATCGGTGAGGACGTTGCCGGAACCGATCTCCGCGCGCAGTCGATCGAGCAGGCTGTCCATGGGGTTCCTCGGGATCGGGCGGCGAGCGGGCAGGGCGGGTGACGAGCACCGCCCGCTCGCCGACGGCTCAGGAAGCGGCCGCGGACGGCCGGGTGGACGCGCGGTAGGCCAGCATGGTCGCCTCGTCGGGCGGGTAGGTGCCGCGCAGCGGAGCACCGCCGGCGACACGCTGCTGCAGGAACGACTCGAGCTCTTCCTGCTCTCGTGCGGGGTTCGCGATCGCCGCTACGAGGTGGCGCGGCACGCAGACCACGCCGTCAGCGTCGCCGAGCAGCACGTCACCGGGGTAGACGGCGACTCCCGCACAGCCGATCGGCAGCTGCACGTCGACGGCGTGGTGCAGGGCGAGGTTGGTCATGGCCGCCGGGCCGGTGGCGTAGACGGGCATGGGCAGTTCGTCGATGCCCGCGATGTCGCGCAACGTGCCGTCGGTGACGAACCCGGCGGCGTGGCGGGCCGCGAGGCGCGTGAGCAGGATGTGCCCCGCGGAGGCCGCCCGGCCCTCGCCCCGGCAGTCGACCACGAGGATCTGGCCGGGGCCGACGGATTCGACGGCCAGGCGCTGAGGGTGGTCGTAGTCGTCGAACACGTCGAGCACGTCGATGTCCTCGCGCGCCGGGATGTACCGCAACGTGAAGGCCTCGCCGACCATTCGCTTGGTGGGACGGCCGTAGGTGCGCAGTCCGGCCAGGAAGGTGTTGCGCAGCCCCAGCTTGAACAGCTGGGTGGTCACGGTCGCGGTGCCCGCCTCCGCGAGTGCGCCGAGGTCGTCGGGATCGAGCGGGATGGTGGAGCTGTCAGTCATCGGTGCCGGCTTTCTGCTTCGTGTTCGGATGGCGGCGGGTCGAGGGTCGGGTCCAGACCGGTGGGACGGGCCTGCGCGGTGAGGCCGCCGTCGGTGGTGATGACCTGACCGGTGATGTAGGCGGCGTCGGGCGAGCACAGGAACGCGACCACCCCGGCCACGTCGGCGCCGGTCCCGACCCGCCCGAGCGGTACGGGTTCGGCTCGGGCGCGTTGCTGTTCTGGTGAGAGCGCGTCGAACCGGTCGTTGGCGATCGGTCCGGGTGCCACGGCGTTGACGCGGATGCCCACCGAAGCGAGGTCGACGGCGATGGCCCTGGTCGCGGCCTCGACCGCGCCTTTGCCCGCGTCGTAGGCGATGGTGCCGAGGTGGGCGCGGGTGGCACCGATCGAGGAGATGTTCACGACGGCTGACCCGGGCCGCATTATCTTGGCCGCCGCGGCCGTCGCCAGGAAGACGCCGCGCACGTTGACGGCGAAGCTGCGCTCCCAGTCGGCCGGGTCGAGGTCGACGAGGCGAGCGCGCCCGACCATGGGCAGGGCGGCGTTGTTGACCAGGAAGTCCAGCCTGCCGAACGTGGCGAGCACCCGTTCGAAGGCACGGTCGACCGCTTCACCGTCCGACACGTCCGCCGGGCAGGCCACCGCCTGCGCCCCGGCGTCGCGCAGCTCGCGGGCGGTGGTTTCGGCTTCGTCGGGGTCCGGGCCGTTGACGGCGACGGCGGCGCCCTCCCGCGCCATCCGCAGCGCGATGGCCCGGCCGATGTTGCGCGCGCCGCCCGTAACAAGAACGACCTTGCCGGAGAAGCGCTGGGTCACGGTGTCACCTGCTGCCGGTCCACCACGGCGTCTGCGGTGGTGTGCCGCCAGGTCAGCGGGCCCGCGCTGGCCTCGAGGAGGTCCGGGTCGAGCTCCATGCCCAGCCCGTGGCCCTCGGGCACGTGCAGCCGGCCCTTCTCGTACCGCACCGGCTCGCGCACCACGTCGCGGGTGTAGAGCAGCGGGCCGACCGGGTCGCTGGGCAGCGTCGCGGCCGGCATGGCCATGGCGACGTGGGCCGCGGCGGCGGTGCCGATGGACAGTTCCTGGGTCGTGCCGATCAGGCAGGTCTTCTCCGCGGCCTCGGCGATGGCGAAGATGCGCCGCGCAGGGGTGATGCCGCCGATGGCGATCACGCTGACGTTGAACACGTCCACCGCGTCGGCCGCCACGAGGTCGAGCGCCCACCGGTTGCTGTAGACGTGCTCGCTGATCGGCACGTGCAACCTGTTGCGCGCGTACGCGAGTCCGCGCACGTCGTGGTTCGGTGCGGGCGCCTCGACGAGCCCGTAGCCGACGTCGGCGACCCGTTCGGCGAAGGCGCAAGCGGACTTGGCGTCGAGAAGGTTGGAGAAGTCCAGCGACTTGATCGTGAGCCGGTCACCGAACCGGTCCCGCGCCTCGCGCAGGAACCGCTCGTCCAGTGCGAGGTCGCGGCCCACGTAGACGCGGAAGAACTCGAAGCCCTCGTCCAGCCTGCGGTCGACCATCGCGAGGTTGCGCTCGACGTCGGCTTCGCTCTGCTGCCGGAACACGGGGTAGGCGATCGGCACGGAGTCGCGCACCTGCCCGCCGAGCAGCTGGTACAGCGGCAGGCCGAGCACTTTGGCGGCCAGGTCCCAGACGGCGATGTCCACGCCGCACTTGATCGCACGGCTCTTGTCGTAGATGTAGCCGGCCTGTGGGAAGTTGGCTTCCAGCCTGCGTTCGACCTCCGTGGTCTGCAACGGGTCCAGACCGACGAGCAGGTCTTCGAGGGTCGCGGCCAGTTCGGGGATGTCGAAGTGGAACCGCGGCAGGTGCTGCAGGTCCGACATCTCCCCCAGCCCGACCAGGTCGGTGTCGGTGAGCAGTTCGACCATCACGTGCCCGCAGGTGATGCTGTTGTGCCGCGGGGTGTTGACAGTGGTCAACCGGACCCCGGTGATGCGGGTCATGCCGTGCTCCTCTGGGGTGCCGTGGGGTGTCCTGGCGCCATGGCCAGCAGTGAACGGGTGTAGTCGTGCTTCGGGTCCTGGTAGATCTCCTCGGCCGGGCCGGCCTCGACCACCTGGCCGTCGCGCATCACGGCGATGTCGTGCGCGACGGACCTCACGACGGCCAGGTCGTGAGTGATGAAGAGGTAGGCCAGCCCGTGCTGTTGCTGGAGGTCGGCCAGCAGGTTGAGCACCTGCGCCTGCACCGACACGTCCAGCGCGCTGACCGCCTCGTCGCACACGATCAGCTTCGGCCGCAGGGCCAGTGCCCGTGCGATGGCGATCCGTTGCCGCTGGCCACCGGAGAACGCCGTCGGGTACCGGGTGAGCGCACCGGCGTCCAGCCCCACCTCACGGAGCAGCCGGACGAGTTCGGCCTCGTCCGTGTCCAGGCCGTGGACCTTCATCGGCTCCGCCAGGAGCTCGCGCACCCGCATCCGGGGATCCAGGCTCGCGTAAGGGTTCTGGAACACGACCTGGACGTCGCGTTGCAGGGTTCTGAGCTGGTCACGGTCCGGCCTCGTGACGTCGATGCCGTCGTAGAGGACTGTGCCCTGGTCCGGTTTCTCCAGGCGCAGCAACATTTTCGTGAGGCTGGTCTTGCCCGATCCCGACTCGCCGACCAGTGCCACTGTCCGCCCGCGGGCGACCGACAGGCTCACGCCGCGGACCGCGTGCACGTGTCCGGTGACCCGTCGCAGCAGACCTCCGCGCATCGGGTAGCTCAGCGACACGTCGTCGAACTGCGCCAGGACCTCAGCGCCGGCCGCTGGTCCGCTGTGGATCGCAACAGCAGGCGGCTCGATGGAGGGACGCTGCTCGACGAGGAGACACGCCGCGCTGTGGCCCAGGCCGAGGTCCACCCGCACCGGGCGGGTGGTGGAGCAGCGTTCGACGGCCACCGGGCACCGCGGCTGGAACGGACATCCCTCCGGACGCTCGCGGGGGTTCGGCGGCCGCCCGCCGATGGCGGTCAACCGCTGCCGTGCGGGCCCGTCCACACGAGGTGTCGCGGCGAGCAGCGACTGGGTGTAGGGCATCCGCGGATCGCCCAGCACAGTCGCCGCCGCGCCGGTCTCGACGAGGCGCCCGGCGTACATCACCGCGACGCGGTCGGCGTGACCCGCGACGACACCGAGGTCGTGCGTGATGAGGATCAGCCCCATGTCGAGGTCGGTGCACAGCGACCCCAGCATTCCCATGATCTCGGCCTGCACCGCGACGTCGAGCGCCGTGGTGGGCTCGTCCGCGATCAGCAGCCGAGGCCGTGCGGCGATCGCCAACGCGATCGCCGCACGCTGCCGCATACCTCCGGACAGCTCGTGCGCGTACTGCCCGAGCCGCCCCTGCGGGTTGGGCATCCGCGCCAGGTCCAGTGCTTCCACCGCCCGGCGCCGGGCCTGCTCGCGGGACATCGGCTCGTGGGCGCGCACAGCGTCCGCGATCTGGGTGCCGATGGTGAGCAACGGGTTCAGGGCGGCGCTCGGGTCCTGGAACACCATCGCGACGGTGCTCCCCCGGACCCGCTGCCACTGCCGCTCGTCGAGTCCGACGACCTCGGTGCCGTCGACGAGCACGGACCCGGTGGTGGTGCACGTCGGTGACGCGGGGTTGAGACCGAGCAGGCTGAGTGCGGTGACGGTCTTGCCCGACCCGGACTCCCCCACGACCGCGAGGGTCTCCCCTGCGTCGAGGTGGAGGTCGACGCCGTCGACCACCCGGACCGGGTCCTGCCCCGGCCGGCCGGCGAACGAGACCGCGAGATCGGTGACGCGCAACAAGCTCATGGATGTCCTCATCGGTCGAGGTAGGCCTCGTCGAGGCGCCACTGGCCGTCGACGTTGAGCACGACGCCCTTCAGCGCGGTGCGGTGGATCAGCGGGGACTTGGCCTGGTGCAGGAAGGTCCAGTAGCGCTGGTCCAGGATTCGGCGCTGCACATCGCCATAGGCCTTGCTGCGCACGACCTTGTCGTCGGTGCTGCGGGCGAGCAGGAGCACGTCGTCCAGCGTGCTGTCGGTCAGACCCGACCAGTTGTTCGAGCCCTTGCTGGTGAAGTACGGGTCGAACACCAGGGAGGGATCGAGTCGCGGTACGTCGACCACCAGCACCGCGGCGTCGAAGTCCTGCTTGCGCATCCGGTCGAGCTGCGTCTGCAGCTCGAGCACCTCGGACTTCACGGTGAATCCCGCGTCGGAGAGCTGGGCCTGGAGCAGTTCGGCGATCGTCGGGTCCGGTGCGCGCCTGCGGGCCAGCACGGTGATGGACGTGGGTGTGGTGACGGCCGCTTTGGCCGCCGCCTGGTCGAAGGAGGGCGACGTGATCGAGTCGTCGTAGTACCAGTCCTTCTTCGTCGCGAACGACGGCACGAGATCGAACTGGTCAGACGCCGCGACCTTGCCGATGGCGGATCGGTCCACGGCAGCGGTGAACGCGGCGCGCATCTTGGGGTCGTTGAACGGTGCGCGAGTCGTGTTGAGCGCCACGTAGTACGACCGGCGCACGCCGACGTCCTCCATGCTGACCTGCTTGTCGGAAGCGAGTTGCGCGAACTCCTCCGGCGGCAGGGCGCGCACCAGCTGGACACCACCGGTGGCGAGCTCCGTGCGCAGCACCTTGGGTTCGGTGATGAACCGGACCACGACCTTGTCGAGCCTCGGCAGCTGGTTGCCGTCGGAGTCCTTGGCCCAGTAGGAGGTGTTGCGGTTGACCGTGAGCTGGACCTTGGAGCGCCACTGGTCGAACGTGAACGGCCCGGTGCCGACGGGGTTGCGACCGTATTCGCCGCCCTTGGCCTTCAGCGCGGCCGGCGACACCATCATGCCGGGCTCGTGGGCGAGCTGGACCAGCAGCAGCGGGTCCGGGTCCTTCAGGTTGAAGCGCACGGTCGTGGTGTCGACGACCTGCACCGTGGCGACCTTGCTCAGCGCACTGGTCTTGGTCGACTTCGTGGCCGGGTCGAGCACGCGGTTGATGTTCGCGGCGACGGCCTGCGCGTCGAACGGCGTGCCGTCGTGGAACTTCACGCCGGTGCGGAGCGTGAACGTCAGCGCGCGAGGTTCTGCTTCCCACTTCTCGGCGAGGGCGGGCACGAAGCCGCCGTCGCGGTTCTGGCGCAGCAGTGTGTCGTAGAACAGGTTCAGCACGCTGCGGTCAGAGGAGATCTGGCTGGAGAACGCGGGGTCCAAAGTGGTCGGTTCGTTGTCGAACCCGACGGACACCGTGCCGCCTGTGCGGGGCGCGTTGCGCGGACCGGTGGAAGCGGAACTCCCGCACGCGACGGTGGAGGCGATCAGGACGGCGGCGAGGCCGAAGAGTGCGGCACGCCGGGTTGTGCTGGGGTGGGACACGGCAGCGGATCCCTTCACGGGGGCGGAGGAGCGAAGGTCAGCGGATCGGGGACAGCACCGGCCGATGTGCGTCGAGCGCGTCGCGCACCGCGTCGGCCAGGAGGTTGAAGGCGGCGATCGTCAGCAGGATCGCGAGGCCGGGGAACACGCTCAGCGCCCAGGTGGAGTCGAGGTGCGCGGTGCCGGAGGCCACCATGCCGCCCCAACCGGGCTGGGGTGGCTGCACGCCGAGCCCGAGGAAGCTCAGCGACGCCTCGGCCATGATCGCGGTGGAGGCCTGCAGGGCGGCGAACACGAGGAGGGTGCCGGCCAGGTGCGGCAGCAGGTGCCGCACGAGGATCGTCGGGGTGCCGACACCGACGATCCTGGCGGCCGACACCCACTCACGGGTGCGCAGGGACAGGACTTCACCACGCACCAAGCGGGCGAAGCGTGGTGTGGTCACGACGGCGATGGCGATCAGCGCGTTGCGGAGTCCCGGTCCGAGTGCCGCGACGACGGTCAGCGCGAGCACCAGCAGGGGGAAGGCGAGCAGGCCGTCGGTGACACGCATGAGCACCGAGTCCACCCAGCCGCCCCGGTAGCCCGCGACCAGGCCGAGCGCGGTGCCCAGCACGAGTGCCAGGCCGACGGCGATGGTGGCGACCTCGAAGGTCACCAGCGCGCCGGCGATAACGCGGACGAGGATGTCGCGGCCCAGTTCGTCGGTGCCCAGCAGGTGTGCGGCGGAGGGCCCGGCGAGCAGGTTGTCGGTGTCGGTGTCGGCGACCGCGTCGTCGAGGAACGGCGCGGTGGCCGCGGCGAGCACCAGCAGCGCGAGCACGGGCAGGGCGAACCAGGCACGTCGGTCGCGGCGCAGGCTGTCGAGCACGGGCCGCTCGCGCGGCGGGGACTTCGTCGTCATCGCCATGGTCGGGCTCCTAGTAGGTGATGCGCGGGTCGAGCCGCGCGTAGACGAGGTCGGCGAGCAGGTTGACCAGCAGGACGAACACCACGACCACGAGCACCGCGCCCTGGACGATGGGCAGATCCCTGCTGAAGATGGCGTTGACGATCAACGTGCCCATGCCCGGCACGGTGAAGACCGCTTCGGTGACCACGGTGGCGCTCATCAGCGCGCCGATCTGCAACGCGGCCACCGTGACGACCGGCACCACGGCGTTGCGCAGCGCGTAGACGGTGACGATCCTGCGCTGGGCCAGTCCCGAGGCACGCGCTGTGCGGACGTAGTCCTCGCCGAGCGCGGCCAGCAGCGAGCCACGGGTCTGCCGCATGATCACCGCGATGATCGTGGACCCGATCGTGATCGCGGGCAGCACCATGTGCAGCAGGTTTTGCAGCGGGTCCTCGGTGAACGGCACGTATCCCGACGGCGGGAGGATGCGGAGCCAGAGCCCGAACACCAGGATCAGCAGTGCCGCCAGGTAGAAGTGCGGCGTCGACAGGGCGAACACGCTGGCCGTGGTCATCACCGCGTCGGTCTTGGTGCGACTGCGCACCGCGGCGATGATGCCCGCCGGGAGTCCGATGAGGACGGTCAGCACGATCGCGATCAGGCCGAGTTCCACGGTCGCGGGCAGCCGGTCGAGGATGACGGCGCCGACCGGTTCGTTGGTGAGCCAGGACCGGCCGAGGTCACCGGTCAGCGCACCTCCCGTCCAGTTCAGGTACTGCAGCCACACCGGGTCGTCCAGGCCGAGGTCTGCTCGCAACGCGGCCCGGTCGGCCTCACTGGCCTCCTGACCGAGGATCTCCGTGGTGGGATCGCCGGGCAGCAGCCGCAGCAGCGCGAACAGGACCATCGAGACGACGATCAGGACCGGCACGAGCTGCGCCAGCCGGCGGATCAGGTAAGCCGTCATCGGGACGTCTCCCCCGTGGTGACGAGCGCGGACGCGCGGCGCTGGGTGGACAGGTCCCGCAGCCGGGCCGCGGGAACGAGGTCGTAGAGGTACAGCGCGAGCGCGTCTGCCCCGTGCGCGAGCGCCAGATCCGTGACGGCTCCCAGCACCGCGCTGGTCGGGGTGGCGGAGTGGAAGAGGCTCCAGCCGACGGTCAGGTGGGTCGCGACCGCGGCGGCCGCCTCGAGTTCTCGTTGCAGGGCACCGAAATCACCGGACAGGTCGGTGACGGTGAGCCCCGCGCGGGTGGCCGTGAGATCGCCGAGACCTCCCGCCGTCTTGCCTGCGCAGCCGTGGGGGTCGGCGGTGGCGCGCACGGAGACCGGGGTGCTCCCGGCGGCGTCGACGGCTGCCGTCACCAGGTCACAGCTGACCCGCGACCGGACTCGGAGCACCGCTTGGTGGAGCTGGGGTCCGAGCGCCGAGTCGACGTCCTCCACCGGGTCGGTCGCGGCCGGACGCGGTTCGGCGAGTTGGGTCCGGACCGCCGTGGCGGTCCGTTCGGCGAGTTCGGCCGGGTCCACGCCTGAGTCGTTGAACTGCGCCGAGCACGCCAAGCAGACGCACAGCGACAACAGCCACCGGTCGGCCGGGCGGAGCGCGGTGCCCACCTTCTCGTGTGCTCCCTGGTGCTCCCAGCCGAGGTAACCGAACGCCTCCAGTTCCAGCCGGGACACACCCGTGGCCCGCGCCGCACCCGCCACCAGGGCGCGGGCGAACGCGACGACTTCCGGTCTCGCCGGGCACAGCGCGTGCCGGTACCGGTGGCCGAACGCGTTGCGCAGGGCCAGATCGGGGCGGCGGGTGGCCATCTCCGACTGGTGCAGACCGACCAGCCAGCCGGACGCGTCGAGCCCGGCCGACCTCAACGCCCCGACCACGCCCGCGGACGAGTCGTCCACAACGGACTGGTCGAGCAGGTCCGGGTCGTCGGCGCGGAAGAAGCGTCCCGCGTCGAGGTGGACGACGGCGCCGGGATCGCTGGTGGTGAGCAGCCAGCGACCGCTGTGGTAGGCCAGCGCGAGGACGACTCCGTCCGCGCCCGTGGCCGCGATCCGCGCGGCTTCTCCCTCCCGGTCGGACCGGAAGGAGACCGGGTGGGCGAAGAGATCAAGCTTCATGGCCCGCGTCCGCCTCGTGCAAGGTGTCCGACAGCGTCTTGGCGGCCTTCTCGATGTGCTCGCGGGCCAGCCGCTCGGCCAGGTCCGCGTCGCCCTGCTCCACAGCGGCGAGGATCGCGGCGTGCTCGGCCGCCTCCTGCTCGAAGGTGGCCCGCAGCCGCCACCCGGTGGTGGCCGCGAAGGCGGTCAGATCCTGCAACTGGTCGAGGAAGTCGCACAGGAACCCGTTGTCCGACGCCGTGTACAGCACTCGGTGGAAGGTCCGGTTCGCAATGCCCATCCCGGTGCGGTCGCCACGAGAGGCGCAGTCGGCCGCCTCGCCCAATGCGGCGTGCGCGGCGGCGTGCTCGGTGGCGCCGAGCCGCTGCACGGCAAGGCGAACCGCGGACGGTTCGGTGCTCGCTCGTGCGGCGTACAGCTTTTCCACGTAGTCCGCGTCCAGTTCGCGCACCCGCACGCCTTGGAACGACGCCACCTCGACGAGGCCGGTGGACCGCAGCTGCTTGAGCGCTTCGCGGACCGGCGTCTTCGAGACGCCGAGCATGTCCGCCAGCTCACGCTCGACCAGCGGCTGTCCTGGCTGGAGCACGCCGTCGAGGATCGCCCGGCGCAACGCCTCGCACACCACGTCGGCGCGGGACGCGGGCGTCTGGGCGGGAGGCAGCAAAGCGGCCAGCGCTGCTCCGTTGACCGGCGCGCGCGGTGAGCTTATGGTCCGGGTCACATCTCCGTACGGCATACCGGTATGTTGGTATACCAAGATACCAAGCGCAAGTGTCGGCGCCGGAAATTCTGGATTTCGTCGATCTGCCCAGCACTGCGAGGTCTGATGCACACCACATCTGTGACCGGCCGAGTGTCCGAGGTGACCGCGACCGCCCTCGCGGCATCTCCCGCTCTTGCCGCGTCGTCACCACGTGACCGCGCCGACCTGCTGCACCGTCTCGCGCAGGTACTGCAGGAGCACCGCGATGAACTCGTCTCAGTCGCCGACCGCGAGACCCACATCGGTGCGGCGCGCCTCGGCGGCGAGGTGGACCGCACCCGGTTCCAGCTGACCGCGTTCGCCGACGTGGTCACCGATGGCGCTTATCTCGACGTCGTCGTCGACCGGCCGATAGCGGGTCCGCCGCCCGCAGGCCGGCCCGACATCCGCCGGATGCTCACCCCGCTCGGACCGGTGGGCGTGTTCGCGGCGTCGAACTTCCCGTTCGCGTTCTCCGTGCTCGGCGGCGACACCGCCAGTGCCCTGGCCGCGGGATGCCCGGTGGTGGTCAAAGCCCACGAGGGACATCCGGAGCTGTCGGAACTGACGTGCGCACTGGCCGCGGACGTGCTGCCCGACGGCGCGCTGTCGCTCGTCACCGGCCGGGATGCGGGCCGGGCGCTGGTGGTGGACCCGAACATCACCGCCGTGGGGTTCACCGGTTCCGGCGCCGGTGGACGCGCGTTGTTCGACCTCGCGACCGGCAGGGAGGACCCGATCCCGTTCTACGGCGAGCTGGGCTCGGTGAACCCGGCCGTCGTCACCCCTGCTGCCGTGGCGGCTCGCGGAGAGGAGGTGGCGAAGGCGTTCGTGGCGTCGTTCACCCTCGGCTCGGGCCAGCTGTGCACGAAACCCGGCCTGCTCTTCCTGCCCGCAGGACACGGTCTGGACGAGGTCCTGCGGCTCGCGGTCGCGGAGGTCGCGCCGAGGCTCCTGCTGGGCGCCTGGATCCGGGAAGGTTACCTGGCCTCGGTCGGCGAGCTCGCACGGCGAAACGATGTCCGCGAGATCGTGCCGTTGCCCGGGGGAACGGAAGACGCGGTTGCACCGAGCCTCTTCACGATGTCCGCTTCAGCCTTGCGGGAAGGACCGGTCGCGGAGTGTTTCGGCCCGTCGGCGGTGGTTGTGGAGTACGAGTCCGACGAGGACCTGCTGGCCGCTCTCGCGACGCTGCCCGCGAGCCTGGCCGTCTCCGTGCACGGAGAGGCCGAGGAAGAACTGGCGTTCAAGGTGTTCCGCGCGGTGCAGACGGGCCGGGTGGTCTGGAACGGCTGGCCCACGGGCGTGTCGGTCACCGCGGCCATGCACCACGGAGGGCCGTGGCCCGCGACCACCGCGCCGTTGCACACCAGTGTCGGCGCGACCGCCATCAACCGGTGGCTGCGCCCGATGGCCTACCAGGACGTGCCGGACGTGCTGCTACCGCCGCCCCTGCGCCGGGACAACCCGTGGCACGTACCGCGCCGAGTCGACGGCGAGTGGTCCCGGCGGCCGGCGTGACGCAGCCGAGCGCGGTCGACCCGGAAGTCCACCGCCGATGGCCGGTGACCACGCCGTGGTCACCCTCTCGCCGCGGACTTCCGGCCAACGGGCTTGGGCCGGGTGTGCTGGAACCCGGTACCACCTGGCACTTCTCCCGGCAGGTCCGCGGGACGCCGTCCCCACTCGACAAGACCATCTCCAGCGCCAGTCGGCCGAGCTTCTCGAGATCCACCCGCACGGTGGGTCAACCGGGGCGACATCGGACCAGCAGTTGGCCGCTGGACGCACGGTCGTGCACGGAAAGGCGACAGCACTGGACGGGTCGGTCGCCGAAGCGGTGCTCACCGGGCGAGAGGCCTACCTGTTTCACCCACGCCGCAGCCGAACTCCTCGCCCGCACAGGTGCCGGAGCGGCGGTGCCGGGCTACCGGACGCCCGCCCAGGTGCACGAAACCGACCTCGCGCTGACCGTGCGCGGCACCAACCTGCGTGACCTCGCCAGGAGACCGTCATGACCATCCACTGGCCACAGGGCTTGTCACCAGAGGAAACCTTGGTGCACACCCGCAACGAACTGGTGGTCGACACCGATGTCGACGTCATCTGGAAGATGCTCGTCGACGCCCGCTCCTGGCCCGACTGGTACCGGAACACACGCAGGATCCAGCTCGACGACGTGACCGAGCTCGGTCCAGGCACCCGGTTCCGCTGGACCACGTTCAACGTCCGGGTCGACTGCATCGTCACCTTCTTCGACCCGCACCGCGAACTCGGCTGGACGGGGACCGCGTTCGGCACGCAGGGCCACCACCGTTGGCTGCTCACACCGCAACCCGACGGGACGACCCACGTGGTCACGGAGGAAACCCAGCGAGGACTCCTCCCCGCCATCGCGGGCCGATGGCTGCGCCCCTGCCTGCTGCACTGGCACCAGCGATGGCTGGAAGGATTGGACCTCGGCGGATCGGTCCGCCCCTGATTCGACACCACACACGGGCGCCGGACTCTGACCGAGTTCATCTCAGGAGGTCACGAACATCCGAGCAGATGTCACTCCTGCAGTTCGGCCAGCACGTCGGCGGCGTCGCTGTTGCCCAGCGCCGCCAGCCTGCGCAGTTCGTCGAAGTCTTCGCGCTCACTCGCGAGTTCGACGAGCTGGTCGGCCGCGTCGGTGCTGCCCGCCTCGGCGAGCCGCCGCAGCTCGTCCACGTCACCGGCCTCGCCCGCGAGCTCGACCAGCTCGTCCACCGCGTCCTGATCGCCCTCGTCAGCACGGCGTCGCAGGTCCGGCCAATCACCCATCGACGCAGCCTAACGGCCGTGGGCTTCAGCCGCCGACGTGGATGCCGGGCCTCCGGCCGGGATCGCGTTCGCTGGCCCGGATGATCTCTCGTACGACCGGGGCCGTGTCACCGCGGCCGAGGAGCAGGTAGCGGAAGAGGTGGCCCAGCGGATTGCCTTCGCTCCAGGCGAAGTGGCAGTGCGGCCGCACCCCGGTGGCGTCGCGCAGGGCGAGCAGGATCGCGGCGATGGCGTTGGGTGCGGCGGGGCTGCCGGCGCACAGGATCCGATGTCCGTCGACCTCCACCCCGCGCACCTGCAGGACGTCGCTGAAGTCGGAGGGGTCGACCACGTCGATCTCCAGGAAGATCACGTCTGCCGTACCGGGTACGGGGTTGGTCCCTCGTTGCTCGGCCTCCTTCTCCGCGTACTCGGTGGCGTCTCCCGCTTGACGGCGGTTGGCGATGATCGTGAGAGCACCGTCGTGGATCAGCGAGTCGGTGACGAACCGGCGGGCTGTCTCGTCGAGTTCGATGTGCTCCACCCGCAGCTCGGTCGTCCGGGTGACCCGGGACACCAGCGAGATGGCGATGATGCCGAGGATGAAGAAGAGCGAGATGGTGATGCCGTCCGGTTTCTCGATCACGTTCTCCACCAGGGCGTAGAGCAGGATGAGCGTCAGCACGGTGAACGCGACCGCGGCCCATCGCTATCGCCGCCGGACAGCGGAGATGGTCACGGCGACCGATGCGGAGACCATCATCGCCAGGATGCCGGTGGCATAGGCGCCGGCCTGGGCGTTGACGTCGGCCTTGAAGATGATCGTGAATTTCGACCATATGCCCGAACTCCGGTGGACCTACGGCCGCCCCGCTCGTACTCGCGGCCCTGGCCGTCGCGTGCCTCGTGATGTACCGGCTGTTCAGGCGCAACAAGTGGCTCTAGCGAAGCGATGATCTCGGCTCGGCCTCAGGTCCAAGATCGTCCCGCGAATCGCCAGGACTGATCGACCAGGAAGTCGTCCAGGGTGCGCGGTCGCCGGCCAAGAAGGCGCTCCACGTCACCGGTGATCGGCTGGTTGAGTCCCAAGCGGGTCAAGCTGTACACCGCTGACATGAAACCGATGCTGTCCCAACCCACTCCGCGCTTGCGCAAGCGCCCGGCGAACCGGGGCAGACTCGGGTTGGTGTACCTCACCGGTGCGCCCAGGTGGATGCTCAGAGACGCGGCAACCTCGTCCATCTTCAAGGCCGTCGCACCGGTCAGGTGGTGCACGGTGTTGCGATGGCGGTTTGGGTCGAGCAACTCTTCGACGGCTACCTCAGCAGCGTCACGGGCATCGATGAACGTGGTTCGGCCACGCCCAGCCGGGATGAACAGTTCGCCGCGTTCCGCGATGTCCTCGCCATGCGTCGAGATCGACCGGAACAGGTTCTGCATGAAGAAGCTGCACCGCAACACCGTCCACGTCATGGACGACGCGAACAGGGCCTGCTCGATCTTGTGGTGAGGGATGAACCGCGCCTTGTCCGCACCGAACACCGACACGTAGACGACGTGCCGCAGCCGGCCTTCTCCGCGGCGCGGAGGAACGGCAGCATCGCGGTCCGCGCCGCCTTGTTGGCAGGCAGGGGAAAGAGGAGGAACAACTCCCGGACGCCGTCGAGCGCCGCAGGCCAGGTGGAGGAGTCGAAGAAGTCGAACCGCACCGCCTGACCACCGCCGGCCGCGGCACGCTCGGCCATCAACTCAGGGCGCCGACTGCCCACTCGCCAGGAGTCCGCAGTCCGCAGTCCGCGAACACAACAGGTCGGTCAGCTCGGCGCCCACGTTGCCGGAAGGACCGGTCACCACAAGCATCGATCCTCCACTTCGCAGGCGAGCTTCACCGCACCATCCTGCAGGGTGTGACTCGAGCAAGAGGAGTGCCGGTAGTGATTTCCTCTCCGCCTGCCACAGCGTCCCTCCGCTCCATCGCTCAAAGCTGCGTGGTGAGCCGACCAGATGTTGACATGATGGACGCTCATCGGCCTTCTTCCAGGGCCGCACCGATCTGACGCTCGACCCCGCCGCGGCGGCGCTGACCTCGTTGGGGGTCAAGGTGAAGCCCGTGTTCGCCGGCAAACAGGAGCGGCGATCAGCTTCGCGATCGTCGGCGACCCGTCCGACGGAACGATCGAGCACGTCGGCGGACTCGTGCCGCAGGCCGGGCACACCCGTTCGTACCTGACCAACTACACGATCGACCTCAACCGGGGTGTGCTGTCAGGTCTGGAAACTTCAGGCAGCGCGCTGACCTGTTCATCATTGGAGCCGCGACGCCGCAGGGTGTCACGCTCGCTCTGACACCCGGTGCCGCGTCGGTGCTGGACAGCACGTTCGGTGTCACCGCATTCTCCGCCGGCCTGGTCATCGGGTACGGCAACCGGTGCTGCGATGAGGTCTCCCCTGTCCCGGCGCGCCCACCACGGTGAGGGCGCGCCCGCCCGTTGAGCGAACCTCGTCCGCGAGCCCCAGATCCGGTCAGGTGGTGCGATCTTGCCCGCGGGGGTCACCGTGCTGACCGGCGCCAGCGACACCGTCGTCGAGACGACCAAGTCCTTCGTCGCACGTGAGGAAGGCGCACTTGGAGCCGTCTACGAGCGCTACGCCCCAGCGGTGTTGCGGGTGGCCGCGTCGAGCCTGCCGTCGCGGGCGGACGCCGAGGACGTGGCGCGGACGACGTTCGTGACGGCGTGGCGCGGCAGGGAGAGTTTCGACCCCGCCAAGGGCAGCCTGCTCGTCTGGTTGCTCACCATCGCCCGCCGCCGGTCGATCGAGGTCGCCGAAGTCCGCGACGATCGCGGAGTGAGATGTGCGGCAGTCATGACGAACTGAAGAAAGATCTTTTGCTCACGGCGAAACCCTGCGTGAGCCACGCATGGTTCCCGTGCACAACGCTGGTTCGAACTGGTTCGGCTCTAGTGAGCCGCCACGATGGCCGAACTTTCCCGGACGAGGAGCGTGGCGGCAGGCGACCACCGTTCAGCGACCTGTTGTCCGCTGGTCAGTTCCAGCACCGACTGCGCGACCGAGACGCCGAACTGGTGGACGTCCACGCTCATCGTCGTCAGCGAGGGTGACGCCAGCCGGCACAACGTCGAGTCGTCCCAGGCGATCAGACTGAGCCGGCCGGGCACCGAGACGCCCAGCTCCTTCGCCGCGCCCAGTCCGGCGACCGCCATCACGTCGTTGTCGTAGAGGATCGCGGTGGGCGGCTCGGACCGGCCGAGCAGCGCGGCGGTCAGCTTCGCGCCGGACTCCTCGGAGTAGTCGCCTTCCAGGATCATCGGGACGGCACCGGCGGCGCGACACCCGTCGAGCATCGCCGCGGTTCTCGCGGCGGTGTGCAGCAAGCCTGCCGGTCCGGTGATCCTGGCGATGCGGGAGTGACCGAGCTCGAACAGGTGACGCAGCGCTTCCACGACCGGACCGGCGTCATCGGTGCGCACCGCGGGCCCGCCCAGCGCGGCAGCGGGTTCGCCGACGACCACAACAGGCATGTCGAGCTCGCGCAACAGCGCCGGACGCGGGTCGACGACTGACCGGTTGACCAGGACGACCGCGTCCACCAGCCGGCCGGCCGCCCACCGCCGGTATGCGGCGAGCTCTGCGGCGTGCGTCGTGACCACGTGCAGCAGAACGGACATGTCGCGCTCGGTGAGGCATTCCTCGATGCCGGCGATGAACTCCATGAAGAACGGCTCGGCACCGAGCAGCCGGGCCGGGCGGGCCAGCACCAGCCCGACGGCGCCAGACGAATCCGCAGCAGCCACTCAGGACCTCACCATCGGTGCGCAGAGCCCGTTGGCGCTGCGCAGCACCAGCGGTCCGGCCAGCACGGCGGGGTCGGCGAGCCGTGTCCCGGTCCGCACGAAGAACGAGCGGGTCTCGCCGGCGAGCATCGGCACCAGCATCTCCTCGACGACAGCGTCCGGGGCGACCCGGTCGGCCAGCACGGCGACATCTCGTGCGAACGAGGTGGCGCGCACGTCGACACGATATCCGCCTTCGACGACCTCCACGTGCGCGGTGAGCGGTGCCGGGTCGTACGCCAGATCGAGGTCCTCGCGGAACAGGTGCACGACACGAGCCTCGTCCGTGGTCGCGACGAGCACCTCTGCGGCAGGACCGGAAGGGACGAGCAGGTTCTCCGGCAACTCGACACGGGCGACGGACCTGGCAGGCGCCGAGAACGGGAGCACGGCGGAGTCCAGCACCGCTCCCGCGAACGACTGCCGCTCGACGCGCAGGTGGCCGCTCCACTGGTCGTCGTGATCGTTGACGAGGAACAGGACGGAGCGGCCATCCCTCGGTTGCACGGTCAGCAGGCGTGGCGCGAACGCCTGCCGGAGCGCGTACCAGAGCGGTTTGCGCCGCCCGTCGCTGTCGACGGCGGCCCACGACGTCGCGGGCCAGCAGTCGTTGAGCTGCCAGACCAGCGCGCCCGCCGTGCGCGGCCACCACGACCGGAAGTGCTCGATGCCGAACGCCACGGCACGCGCCTGGTTGAGCTGGGTCGCCCAGTGCCAATCGGCGAAGTCCGCGGGCACCGGCAGGTGAGCTGCCAGCCCGCGTTCGAGCTTGCCGTTGCCGTCGTCGGCCTTCTGGTGCAGGAGGAACCCCGCCGAGGTGGGGGTCAGCGGCTCGTCGTGCACCCAGCTCGACAGCGTCGCCCACGTGGGCGGCCCCTGGAAGCCGAACTCCGAGCAGAACCGCGGCACGTGGTCGCGGTAGTGCTGGTAGTCGACGCGATTCCACACCTCCCAGTCGTGGCGGGTGCCGTGATCGGCGTCGTTCGGATGCCGATCGCCGGTGCTGTACGGACTGCCTGGCGCGTAGTGCCTGGTCGGGTCCAGCTCGGCGACGATCGCGGGCAGCAGTTCCGTGTAATACCTCAGGCCCCAGGTCTTCCCGCCGAGCTGCTCCGGCCAGCCCCAGTCGGCGAAGCCCCACAGGTTCTCGTTGTTGCCGTTCCACAGCGCGAGCGACGGGTGGCCGGTGAGCCGGGCGACGTTCTCCCGTGCCTCGGCCTCCACCTCGCTCCACAACGGTTCTTCCTCGGGGTAGGCGGCGCAGGCGAACGGGAAGTCCTGCCACACCAGGATTCCGCGTTCGTCGCAGACGTCGTAGAAGTCCTCGGACTCGTAGATGCCGCCGCCCCACACCCGCAGCATGGTGAAGTTCGCCTCGACGGCCTGATCGACTCTCCGCACCAGGCGGTCACGGGTGATCCGGGTGAGGAAGTGGTCGTCCGGGATCCAGTTCGCGCCCTTGGCGAAGACGCGCCTGCCGTTGACCACGAAGGTGAACGGAGTGCCGATCTCATCGGGCTCGGTGTCCACGGTGATCGTGCGGAACCCGATTCGGTGCTCCGTCGCGTCGATCGTCTCGCCGTCGGACTCCAGCGACACGGAAAGGTCGTACCGGGGCTGCTCGCCGTACCCGGCAGGCCACCACAGCCGCGCGTCGGGGACGAACGCGGTCACGACGGCCGTGTCACCGCTGAACGGAACCCGTGCCGTGCGTCCGTTCACGGTAGCCGCCAGCCACAGCCGCTGCGCGCCGGGATCGCCGCGCTCGACGCCGGCGTGCACCTCGACCCGGCCGGTGCCGTCGGGGTCGATGGTCACCAGCGGGCGGACCGACGCGAGGCGCGCGGTGCGCCAGCGTTCCAGGCGCACCGGTCGCCAGATGCCCGCGGTCTGCAGGTCGGGACCCCAGTCCCAGCCGAACGAGCAGGCCATCTTGCGGATCATGTTGAACGGGTGCGGATAGGCGTGGTCCCGCCAGCCCAGTTCCTGCTCGAGCTGCTGGGCGTGGTTCAGCGCGGAGGAGAAGGTGACGGTCAGCTCGTTCGCGCCGTCGCGGAGCAGAGGACGCACGTCGAACCGGTGCGTGCGGTGCATGTTCACCGCGGTGCCGACCGGCAGGCCGTTGAGCTCGACGGCGGCCACTGTGTCGAGTCCCTCGAACACGAGATCGACCCGTTCGTCCACGGACGGTGCCGTGGTGTCGAAGGTCAGCTCGTACCGCCAGTCCGTGCGGTGCATCCAGGTGAGCGACTCCTCGTTGCGGTCGAGGAAGGGATCCGGGATCAGTCCCGCCGCCAGCAGGTCGAGGTGCGTGCTGCCGGGCACCGCGGCAGGCACACGGGCGTCCCGCACACCGTCGGGCACGGGGCCCGCCGCCACGCTCAGCTGCCACCCGTCGTGCAACGTCTGGCGCTTCATCGTTCCTCGCTCCCCGATGCCGCGGTCACCACGGCGATCGTTACGTCGGCAAGTAAAGTAAGTCAACGTGCTAGGAGACCGGCTGCCGCGGGCGCCGCGCCCGCGATCGCCCGCGACAGCCGCGCGGGCTACCTCAGGTTGGGCAGCTCATCGCGGGTGATCACATAGCTGTGGCCGTACACCTTCTGCAGATGGCTCACCGAGTTGCTCTGCGTCAGGTGGTTGCCGTGCCAGGTGCCGAACAACACCCAGCGCGCGCCGGAGGACTGCAGCCGGTCCGGGTCCGGGATGGGACCGTTCTCGTGCAGCGCGATCGGGATCGTGCCGCCGACGATGTTGCGCACCGAGTCGTACATCGGCTTGAGCGGGTCGTAGTTGCCGTTACCGGCGTAGGTGTCCGCACCGCCGACGTCCACATAGGATTTTCCGGGGTAGAACGACGACTGCGGAGAACCGTTGTACCCGTGCAGCCACACCAGGTTGTTGAGGCCCTTGACCCTGGTGAAGTAGTCGAACATGAAGCGCCACAGCCGGTTGTACTGGCCGCCGCCCTCCTTGCTCCACCAGAACCAGGTGCCGCCCGCCTCGTGGAACGGGCGCCAGATCACCGCCGCGCCCGAGTTCTTCAGCTGCTGCAGCATTCCCGCCGCGCCGTCCAGGCGTTGGATGAACGACGTGTACTCGGCCGTGCCGGGCGTGAGGACGGCATTGATCGACACCGTCATCTGGCTGCCCTCGTAGGTGTCCGGCTTGGTCGGCGCGCCCATGTGGTAGCCGATCATCGGGATGCCGCCCGCCTGCCACCAGGTGATCGCCCTGGGTGCGAGGTCCTTGGAGTCGCCGTAGTCGAGGCCTCGGATGGCCGGGAGTTTGCCGGTGTTGTTCCGGATGTGGTTCATCTCGTACTCGGGCCCGCCGATCCACGTCGACTCCTGCTGCCCGGACAGGATGTGGTTGCCGTACTGGCTGTACAGGTAGCACAGCAGCTTGCGGGCCTGCGTGGTCGAGTTCGGGCCGACCGGGGTGGCCGAGCACGCGGGCTGCGGTGCGCCGCCGCCCGCCGACCACCGCTGGTTCGCCTGCCCGTTGCAGTTCCACAGCAGCACGGCGGACCCGTTCGTCGTGGCCGCGTTCGCGACGTCCAGGCAGAGCCCGGTCTGGGTGGCCGCGATGCTGCCGTCGGAGTTGAGCCGGAACTTCTGGCCGGCGCCGCCGGTGCAGTTCGCGATCTGCGGACGCGTGCCGGGCGCGGTCTGGCCTGCCGGTACCTCCAGGCACCGGGTGCCGCCGAACACGCGCAACTCCGCCGCCGGCGTCAGGTCCCAGGCCTGGTTGGCGCCTCCGTTGCAGTCGTAGATCTGGATCAGCGCGCCCTGGGTGGTGGAGGCTCCGGCGACGTCCAGGCATCGGCCGGACGCCGCGCTGGTGTAGGGCGTGGGCACCGCGATCGCGGTGCCCGGGTTGATCAGTGCGAGCAGGGGTGCTGTCAGGACGAGCGCGGACAACGCCGCGCCCACCCTGGGGAGGTGTCGCATGAGATCTCCTTTGATCACTTGCGAGTGAGCTGGATGACGGCGGAAGTCGGGGGGCCCGCGGAACACGCGATGTGGAGCACACCCGTGTCGCGGTGCCAGTGCAGCGACCAGCCGGCCGCCGCGGCAGCCGGGAAGAGCAGCTCCGCGGAGACGTCCGAGCCCCGCAGGTGGGCCACCGGGGCTGCGAAGGTCGCCGAGGCGCCTGACAGGCGCCACAGCGTCAGGTAAGTCGTGCTGGGACAGCGCAGGCCCATCGTCACCCACGGTCCGGCGGGTGCGGTCAGGCCGAGCGGCCAGAACGGGACGGAGTCACCGATCTCCTTGCCAAGTCTCTTGTGGACGGTCACGGCATCGCGCACCGTCGCGCGCTGCTCAGGATCCATCAGATCGAGCCTGCCGGAGAGGTAGAGCCGACCGAGCAGGCCGGTGGCGAGCGTGAACGCCGCTTCGCCCGGCGTCATGCCGGGTTGTGCGTACGCCCAGACCCCCATCTGCTCCGGCAGCATGGAGGCGGGCGCTGCGGCGGCGATCGGCGGGTAGAGCAACGGGTTCTGCTGGTCGGAGGTCGACTGCAGGTGCAGGCGGGAGAGCAACGCGTAGTCCATCCGCATCGCTCCGGAGGCGCAGTTCTCCACCAGCAGCCGCGGATGGCGTTCCAGCAGCGCGTCGAGCCAACGCAGGTGTGCGCGGTTGTGGCCGAGCAGGCCCTCGCCCGGCGAGCATCCACCGACGTCCGTGCCCGCTCCCGGCATGATGTTGTAGTCCAGCTTGACGTAGCCGATGCCGAAGTCGCCGACCAGCCGGTCGACCACCTCGTCCAGGTGGTCCACGGCGGCGGGGTGGCGCAGGTCGAGGTGGAACCGGCCGTGCTCGACGACACGGGCACCGCGGCGTTGGAAGAACGCCTCCGCGGGCAGCTTGTCCGCCAGCGCCGACCGGACACCGACGACCTCCGGTTCGAGCCAGATGCCCGGCACCATCCCCCGGGCCCGGATGCGGTCGGTGACCTCGCCGAAGCCCCCTGGGAACCGGGTCGTGGACGGCAGCCACTCCCCCACGCTGTCCCACCAGCCGCCGTCGGAGTCGTACCAGCCCGCGTCGACGCAGAAGTAGTCCGCTCCCACGTCCGCCGCCGCGTCGATCAACGGCAGGAGCTTGCCGGTCGTGGGATCGCCCATGAGCGTGTTCATGTAGTCGTTGAACACCACGGGAAGGTGCGTGGCGCGCCGGTGCAGCAACGTCGCCCGGCGTTGCCGGGTCAGGGCGGCCAGAGCGTCGTCGGTTCCGCCTTCGGCCACGGCGAGCGAGACCGGAACGGTGGTGAAGCCCTGTCCGGCGGACACCTCGGTGTGCCACTGGTGCTCGGCGTCGGTCGGTCCGAGCAACGCGAGGTAGGCACCGGTCAGGGTCTCCCCCACTTCCCAGTGCCACGCGCCGTTGTGCTCGATCTGCCAGGACAACGCCCACGTGTCGTCACGGGCGACGAGCACGCCGGTCGGCAGGTGCTCTCCGGTGGACCACGAACTGCGTGAGGTCAGCGCGAAACGGCTGCGAGAAGCGTGGTGGTGTGCGGCAGGGTCCATCGCCACGAGACCGGCGGCGCGCAGCGGTGTTCGCCGCCACCGCGACTCGGCCACCCAGTCGGAGTCGCCGTGCACCAGGTCCACCTGGTCCACCGAACGGTTCGCGTCCGCGTGGAACGCCGAGATGACGACCGAGGTGACGGCGTGCAGGCAGACCGGTTCGTCCCCCTCGACCTCGACAGTGGTCCACGTGCGGACAGCCGGCACGTCCGGCGTCGCCTGGAACACGCTGGTGACCATGAGGCCGCTCACGGGATCCGCCTGCACGATCCTCAGCTCGTGCGCCGTGGCGGTGTGGTCGCGATGGCGCAGCCTGGCGCCGATCGTGGTGTCGGCGTAGCGGTGGCTGCCGGGAAACCGTCCGTGCCCGATCGCGAGGATCTCGACCAGTGGCGAGGCCGTCGGCAGCCCACCACCGTTGTTTCCCCTGGGACGCAGGGACAGCAGGGCCACGGGTGCGTCCGGGCCGATCGAGAACGCCAGTCGCACGCCACCTGCGGACCAGATCACGCGGCGCCCTCCCATCGACCCGTGTGGTGGTCGTACGCCGCAGCGGCGCCAGCCTCCGCCACGACTTCGCGTCCGAGTCGAACGTGCGCCCGCGGGCCTCGGGATTCGGCGAGGCCGCGGCGAGCAGCTTGGTGTAGGGGTGGCGGGGCTCGAGGATCACCGCGTCGGCCGGTCCGCGTTCGACCACCCTGCCCCGGTACAGCACCAGGATCTCGTCGGAGAAGTGCCGGGCCGTCGCCAGGTCGTGCGTGATGTACAGGACGGCGAGGTTCTCCTCGCGCTGCAGCCGGGCGAGGAGCTTGAGCACACCGAGCCGGATCGAGACGTCCAGCATGGACACCGGTTCGTCGGCGACGAGGATCTCCGCGCCCGGAGCGAGGGCACGGGCGATCGCCACCCGCTGGCGCTGGCCGCCGGACAGCTCGTGGGGCCGCCGCTGGAGGAAGTCGCGGGGCGGCAACAGAGTCACCCGCTCCAGCAGTTCCTCTGCCAGCAGGGCCGACTCCGCACGTCCACGCGCCCTGCTGTGCAGAAGCAGTGGACGCACCAGATGGTGCTCGACCGTGTGAAACGGGTTGAGCGAGGCGAACGGGTCCTGGAACACCATCTGCACGCGGTGCCGGTAATCGCGGTCCGGCACCGGCGCACCGTCCGAGTCGGTGACGACGATGTCGCCCGAGGTGGGTCGCTCCAGGCGGGCGATCATCCGCGCGATCGTCGACTTGCCGGAGCCGGACTCGCCGACGAGCGCCACTGTCCTGCCGGGTTCGAGGGTGAAGGAGACGTTGTCCACCGCGCGCAGGGTCGTGCGGCGCATCCCGTTGCGCACGGTGAAGCTCTTGACCAGGTCGCGCGCCTGCAGCGTGGTCATCGCACTCCTCCTTCGTGCAGCAACGGCTTCGCGTCACGAACGAACCCGCCTCGTTCGCCGGTGAGGCTCGGGAAAGCGTCGAGCAGCTCGCGGGTGTAGGGGTGCTCGGCCGCTCGGTGGATCTCCTCCGCCGTGCCGAGCTCGACGACCCGGCCGTCGCGCATGACCGCGATCCGGTCGCTGATCTCCAGCAGCAGCGGTAGGTCGTGGGTGATGAAGACGACGGCGAAGCCCAGCTCGTCGCGGAATCGCAGGATCTCCTGCACGATGCCGCGCTGCACCACGACGTCCAGCGCCGTCGTCGGTTCATCCATGATCATGACCTGAGGGTCGAGCAGCAGTGCCATCGCGATCATGACCCGTTGCCGCATCCCGCCGGACAGCTCGTGCGCGAACGAGCTGAGGCGCCGCGGGTCGACACCGACCAGTTCCAGCACGTCGGCGCACCGCTGCCGCCGATCGTCGCGGGACATGTCCGGCCGGTGCGTGGTGAACACGTCGTCGAGTTGCGCGCCGATGGTCGTCACCGGGTTCAGCGCGTTCATCGCACCTTGGAAGACCATGGACAGCTTCGACCAGCGGAACGCACGCAGTTCTTCGGGTGCCAGCGCCAGCACGTCGACGTCCGCGCCGTCGTGGTCGTGGAAGGTCACGGACCCGGACGTCACCTCGGCCGGCGGCCGGTGCAGCCGGTTGACCGCGTAGGCCAGGGTGGTCTTCCCGCATCCCGACTCCCCTGCCAGGCCGAGGATCTCACCGCGGCGCAGGGTGAAGGACACGTCCCGCACGGCGTGCACCGGGGCAGGTCCTTGGTAGACAACGGAAAGGTTCTCGACGGTGAGCACCGCGTCCTTCGTGCGCGCGGCCGGTACCGCCCTCGAGGCCACGGGGGCCTCGTTCGCGCGCAGCGGCACGTCCCGCAGCTTGGGGTTGATGATCTCGTCGATGCTGAAGTTCACCAGCGAGAGGCCACAACCGAACAACGCGATGATGAGTCCAGGTGGGACGAACCACCACCACGCGTTGAGCTGCAGCGCGAATCCGTTCTGGGCGAAGAAGAGCATCGTGCCCAGCGTCGAGGAGTTCGACGCCCCGAGCCCGAGGAATGACAGCCCCGCCTCGCCGAGGATCGCCGCGATGACCGCGAACACGAACTGGGAGGCCAGCAGCGGCAACAGGTTGGGCAGGATCTCCACCGTGATCACCCGCCACGACTTCTCCCCCGCCACCCGCGCCGCGGCGACGTAGTCGCGGTTGCGCAGCGACAGCGTCTGCGCCCGCAGCACCCTGGCCGACGCGGCCCAGCTCGTGACCGCCAGCACGATCGCGATCGTCCACGCCCCGCGCTGGTCGGCGGGCACGAACCCGGCGATGACGATGACGAGCGGCAGGCCCGGGATCACCAGCATCACGTTGGAGAACAACGAGAAGAACTCGTCGGCGAAGCCGCCGGCGTAGGCGCCGATGATCCCGAAGAAGGCGGACAGGATCGTGGCCATCACGCCCACGAGCAGGCCGATCTGCAACGAGCCCCTGGTGGCGTGGGTCAGCTGGGCGAGCACGTCCTGCCCGGTCTGGGTGGTGCCCACCAGGTGCTCACCGCCCGGCGGGGTCAGGCCGATGTCGCGCACCGCGTCCGGGTCTCCCGCGAACAGCGGCCCGAGCAGTCCGAACAGGGTGATCACGATGATCAGGCCGAGTCCGACACCGAGTTTCGGCGTCCAGCGCGGCAGCATCGACCGCCAGCCCGCGCGGGAAGCCGGGGCGGCGGACAGGGTGGTGGCTGTGCTGATGTTGGTCACGGCCAGCTCCTCTCAGCCGCTCACGCGGGTTCGGGGGTCGATCAGGGCGTACATGACGTCGACCACCAGGTTGGCGCCGAGCACCGCGATGGTGATCACCAGGAAGATGCCCTGCATCAACGCGTAGTCGTTGTTCTGCACCGCCTGCAGCAGTCGCGACCCGATGCCGGGATAGGAGAAGACCTGTTCGGTGACGATCGAGCCGGCGACCACGAAACCCAGCGAGATCGCGAAGCCGGCCACCGACGGGAGGACGGCGTTGCGCGCCGCGTAGCGGATCATGACCCGGCTACCGCGCAACCCCTTCGCCCGCGCGGTCAGCACGTAGTCCTCGGACATGGCCGACACCATCATGTTGCGCATGCCCAGCAGCCAGCCGCCGATCGACGAGAGGACGATGGTCAGCGCGGGCAACGTGCCGTGGTAGATCGCGGACGAGAGGAACTCGGCGTTCCAGCCGGGCGAGAGCACCACGTCGTACCCGCCGAGCAACGGGAACCAGCCCAGTGCCGACGACAGCAGCGCCACCAGGAGCAGGGCGAGCCAGAAGTACGGCACCGCCGCGAGCACGGTGGTCGACGGCACCAGGTTGTCGAGCCAGGTGCCGCGCCGCCAGCCGACCAGGGCGCCGAGCGCCACCCCCAGCAGGAACGACAGCAGCGTCGCGATGCCGACCAGCACGACGGTCCACCACAGCGAGGCCATGATGACCTCGGACACCGGCGACGGGAACACGCTCACCGAGATGCCGAGATCACCACGGGCCAGGTTGCCCAGATAAGCGAAGTACTCGCTCACCGCGGACCCGCCGCCGCCGGTGCCGAGCAGCAGCTCGTACGAGCGCCGCACGGACGGGTCGACCGAGCCACCGCGCTGCTGCAGCTTCGCCAGCAGGATGTCCACCGGGTTGCCCGGCATGAGCCTGGGGATGATGAAGTTCAGCGTCACCGCCGCCCAGAGTGCGGCCAAGTAGAACAACAACTTCCTGCCGTAGTACGCCATCGGTTCGTCACTTGCCCGCTGGCTTGAGCTTCATGAAGATCTCGGAGTGCGCGGGCCGCGACCAGATCGCCGGGAACGCGTAGAGGTCGTCCTGGGTCGGCCAGCCCGTGAACTTCTTCGCGTTGTACTCGCTGGTGGTGCCACCGGTGAGCACCGGGATGTACGGCATGACCTCTTCGATCCGGGTCTGGATGACGTCGAAGTGGGGCTGCCGGGTAGCGGTGTCCTCGGGGTTGATGCGCTTGAGGGCGGCCAGCGCGGCGTCGACCTGGGCGTCCTTCATCCGGCCGAAGTTCGGGTTCGCCGTCTCACCGACCCGCGCCGTGTTGCTGCTGTCGAAGAAGTAGCTGAAGGTGTAGAACGGGTCCGCCGCAGGCCCCTGGTCGACCGCGTCGATCAACAGCTCGTAGTTGCCCTGGTTGCGCTGCTCCGACCACTCGTTCCAGGAGAGCTGCTGCGGTGTCACCTTGATGCCCACCTGCTGCAGCTGCTGGCCGATGGTGTTGACCGCGGTGATGTAGTCGGTCCAGCCGGACACGACCTTCAAGGTCAGCGACAGCGGCTTGCCGTCCTTGGCGTAGATGCCGTCGGGCCCCTTGGCGTAGCCCGCGCTCTCGAGCTGCTGGGTCGCTTTCGCCACGTCGGCGCCCATCGGCGCGGACTTGTCCCTCAACTTCGCGGAGATGTAGGGCTGGTCCCGTTCCAGCAGGGCGAATCCCGGCGAGATTTCGCTCGAGGTGTCCTGGAACGCGAGCGCGTTGAGCTGCTCGCGGTTGAGGCCGTGGTAGATCGCCCTGCGGACGGCGGGATCGGTCTGCGGGCCGGCGCAGCCGAGCTCGGCGTTGGAGCAGGTGAACAGCGCCGTCTGGTTCTGCGGGATGGTGATGGCCTTGTAGCCGGGGTAGTTCTTCTCGACGTTCTTCATGTCCGGCACCGGCCCGGTCTGCCAGTCGATCTTGCCGGCCTTGAGCGCGTCGGCACCGGCCTGGTTGCCGGACAGCGAGAGGTAGCGGACCTTCTTCACGGCGGGCTCGCCGCCGTAGTAGCCGGGGTTCGACTTGAGCGTGATGGCCTGCGCCTTGGACTCGTCGAGCTGGAACGGTCCCGTGCCCACCGGCGTCTTGATCGGGTCGGTCGCCGGCGTGGCGAGGTCCTTCCACAGGTGCTCGGGAACCATCCAGAGCCTGCCGAGCACCTGCGGGCCCTCCATGAACGCGGGCTCGTCGAACTTGACGACGACGTGCGTGTCGTCGACGGCTGTCGCCGTACCGCGGTAGCCGGTCGAGTTCATGGTGTTGTTCTTGCGCACCATGTCGAGCGTGAACACGACGTCCTTCGCGGAGAACTTCTGACCGTCCGACCACTTCACGTCGTCCCGCAACGTCACCGACAGCTCCGTGCCGTCGGCGTTCCAGGAGAACTCCTTGCCCAGCCGCGGTTTCGGCTTCGCGTCGCGCTTGACGGCGTTGAAGAAGAACAGCGGTTCGAAGATGGTGCCGGGACCCTCGTTGACGGTCGGCGAGTACGGGTTGAAGTTGCCCTGGTAGTCACCGGACTGCCCGGTGAACACGATCAGCGTCTCGGCGTCCGCCGAGCTGGTGCCGGTCGACGAGCCGCATCCGGTCGCCACCAGGCCGAGCAACGCCAAGCCGGCTGCGACGACGCGCACCCGCTGTGACTTCGGGGACATCGAGGGTCCTCTCACCGAGGGAGCGTAGTGGGCTGGATCACACCATCAGGTGAGATTCTTAAGTAGATGAAGAAACAAAGTCAATACCTGCTGGTTCACTGGTGCTAACGCGTGGCGCCAGCAGCGCTGGTTGCTAGCCTTTGATCAGCAGGTGAAGTGACTACGCGGAGGTGACCGTGAACGCCCCGGCACGCACCACCCCG
Source organism: Lentzea pudingi (assembly GCF_014646255.1). GTDB lineage: Bacteria > Actinomycetota > Actinomycetes > Mycobacteriales > Pseudonocardiaceae > Lentzea > Lentzea pudingi. The sequence continues at coordinate 339,915 of NZ_BMNC01000004.1, read as the reverse complement.
CATGCGAGCAGCAAGGCCGCGGTGCTGGACGTCATCCGAGCGGCGGGCACGATCAGCCGGGTCGGACTGATCAACGCGACCGGCCTGACCGGTGCGACGATCTCCATCGCGGTCCGCAAACTGCTCGACGAGGGCCTCGTGGTGGAAACGGGCCATGCCGAGTCCACCGGTGGCAAACGCAGGGTGCTCCTCCAGCTCAACCACGACTCGCGCTACGCGGTCGGCGTGCACCTCGACCACGGACGCATCACCTACGTGCTGACGAATCTCGGTGGCGCCGTGGTCGCGCGCATCTCCAGGCCGGGAGCCGGAGTCCGGGAACCGTCCGTGATCGTCAGGCGCATGGCCGACGAGGTCGCCGCACTCGTCGCCAGGGTCGGCGTCGAGCCGGGTCAGGTGCTGGGGCTCGGACTGGTGTCCCCCGGTCCACTCGGCGCGAGCACCGGCATGACCCTCACCCCGCCCGCGATGCGCCAGTGGGAGGACTATCCCGTCGACCTCGAACTTTCGACGGCGACCGGCCTGCCCGTGGTGCTGGACAACGACGCCACCGCGGCAGCGCTCGGTGAGCACTGGTCGGGCGGCATGGGCAGCGCCTCCACCTCCGCCGCGCTCTACATGGGCACCGGCATCGGCGCGGGCATCGTGATCGGCGGCATCACCTACCGCGGCACGAGCGGCAACGCCGGCGAGATCGGGCACGTCTGCGTCGACATCATGGGTCCTGAATGCTGGTGCGGAGCGCGCGGATGCATCGAGGCACTGGCAGGCCCCGGCGCCGTCGTCGCCGCGGCGCGCGCGGACCCGGCACTCGCCCGCCTCGTCGGTACGAGCCGATCCCACCACTCGCTGGCCGCGGACTTCGCGGCGGTGAGCCGGGCAGCGCGGCAGGGCGAGCCGCAGGCCACCGCGATCCTCGAACGCTCCGCGCGGTACGTGGCGGTGGCCGCCCGCACGCTGGCCAACGTCATGGACGCGGAGTTCATCGTCCTCACCGGACCGAGCTTCGCCGTCGCCGGATCGGTGTACCTGCCGATCGTTCGCGAGGATCTGGACCGAAGCTTCTTCGCGCGCGGTGTGCACACCGTCGACGTGCGGCTCTCCCACACAGCGGCAACAGCCCCCGCGATCGGCGCCGCCGCCATGGTGCTGCAGTCCGAACTCGTGCCCTTGCACGCGACACAGCGACTGCCCGAGAACCTCTCGGCCGACGAACCAGCGATGATCACCCCACCCAGCGCGTGATCCGCCCGCCGCACAACGAAGTCGGCTCACCTGTCCGCGTCTCACCGCCTACCCGGAGGCCTTGAGGAGTGGTAGCCGGCGTGTTTTCGCCGGGTCCGCGTCCCTGTCGGCTGCTCACGATGCCGCGTCCGCACTCGGCAGAACAGTCCGGACGGCGATTCGACGTCGATCGACTTCGAATTCGACGGAGTGCGGCGATACGACGCCGGAGACAGGATCGTCGTCTGGGCGGGTGAGCCTCCGCTCGGTTCGACGGTCGGCGCGATCGCCCGCGCGACGGCCAGCCGAAGCCGAAGCCCGAGGTCGAACAGAGCGCGCACGTCAGCACTGATCGGAGCGCCGATCCAGTCGTCCCGGCGAGGGCCGGCAGCGAGAAATCAGCCAGCTGGCTGATGTGGTGGACGCGTGCCGCGTGGTCTCCCGCTCGACCAGATCGCAGAACCGGGCGAAGTGGCCGATGTGGACGAAGGTCGAGCTGCATAGCGTTCTCCCCGTCACAACTTCCAGCCGTTCATCCACTGCTCGAACCCGAATGGCTGGGGCCCTCACCCGCTTCGTCGCTCCCGATCGAAGCCGAGGCCCGCAGGTTCGCACTCCATCCAATGCAGGCGCGCCGGCTGGCGCGCAGCCCTGTCTCAGGAGGATCAGTCGTGCACGTCATCGACACTCCCGCTTCGCCGCATCGTGATCGGCTACGTCCGGCCATGGTCGCCGCTCGCCGTTCCGCCGTCGTGCTCGTCGCCACGTCGGCAGTGTTCGCCGGACTGGTTCAGGGCACCGCTCAGGCGGCGCCACCGCACTCGGTGGCCGTGAAGCAGGACGAGTTCGTGCTCGCTGTCAACGGGAAGGGATGCCGGGTCGGCCACACCTACCGCGTCAACGCGAGCAGCGTCCGCGAAGCCGAGAACCTGGCCAAGGCGTACGGCCGGCAGAACGGCACGGAAGTCGGCAACGTGCGCATGCAGACGCACGTGTCGCAATCGAACGACACGGTCACTGTGACGGCGTACAGCGACCTTCGAGGGGTCGCGGCCCAGAACTGCATCGCCCAGAAGGTGGAGCCGCACAAGGGCCGCAACCTGGCTTCGGTCCCGCGGTGGGCGCAGCAGGTACTCGCCACGCTCGCCGGCCTCGCCGTCGCACTCGTGGTCGCCACCTTCGCGACGGCTGCCGTCGCGGCGGTCACCGGGGGTACGGATTCTGTCGTCGCGGCGATCGTGGGCGGATGTCTTGGTGGTGTGGCGGGCACCTACGTGACGCAGAGGATCACGCCGGACAAGCCGAAGACCGACCTGGCGATCAGCGATGTGCTCACTGCGTGTGTCGTCTCGGGAGCCTCGGCCGGACAGCTCGGTCCGGGCATCCGGCGTGCGGAAACCTGGGTTGTCGAGAACGCCACGATCACCGTGATGCGCCAGGCCATTGGCAGCTGGGCGGCTTTCCAGGCTGCTGCGGCTGCTCAAAGCTCCAGGAACGCACTCGCGCGCACGCGCGGCAGGCTGGGAGTCTGATTCGCTGACTCCACCTCACGTCAGCATCGTGGAGATGGATGACGGCCCTCCCCGGCGGTGTCGACCATCAGGTCTCCAGCTCCTACACCCTTGACTGTCTCCAGGGCTCAGACCACCGGCCCTCGAAGGTGATCAACGCGGCGAGCGCCCGGCAGCAGAAACCGCCGGGCGCTCGTTGTCGTCAGACCAGCTGGGGCCTGTGTTCCAAGCTCGTCTCGGGCGCACCGGATGGCCGAATGTAGAGACAGCCGGGGGCAAGAAGAGCTCGAACCGTTGACACCGCAGTCCTGTGCGCCCATTTTGGATACATGCGTATCCAGATGTGTCCCGTGCCACAACTTCCAGAGATCCGGTGGCGCGGTGAGCACTGACGAGCCCGCTCGCCGCTACGGCGGGGTGAGTGGGGAGGAACGCCGTCGGCGCCGCCATACCAAGCTGGTCGAGGCAGCGATCGGGCTGCTCTCCACAGGCGGCCCGGCCGCGGTCACGCTGCGCGCGGTCTGCGAGCGGTCCGGGCTGCACCAGCGCTACTTCTACGAGAGCTTCCTGGACCGGGACGCGCTGCTCGCCGAGCTGTTCGACGTCGCGCGGCACCGATTGGCCGCCGCCATGCTCGCCGCCCGCACCGGGTTGCCCGCCAAGTCGCTCCCGCTTGCGCACGTGAAGGCTGCCGTCGCGGCGCTGGTCGACTTCGTGGCCGGCGACGAGCCGCTCGGCCAGCTCCTGCTGGGCGAGACCGACGTCGTCGGCCCGGCGACGCGGTGGCGTGGACGGCTTCTCGTGGCCGCCGCCGAGTTCACCGCCAACGAGGTCGCCCGCGCGCTCGGCCCGAAATCAGCGCCGGTCGAGGAGCTGCGCGCCACGATGCTCATGCTCTCCGGCGGCGCGCTCGACCTCATTGCCGCGTGGCGCGCGGGTGACATCGACCTGCGCCATGACGCCCTCGTCGACCACATCAGCACTGTCGTGATCAAGGCCCTGCTCACAGCACCACCCGACCATCGGAGTGAGTGATGTCGATCCCCCTGCCCGGCCGTCCGCGATGCCTCGCGGCACTGGCCCTGATCACGGGTCTGCTCCTCACGGCCCACACCGGCACGGCGCGAGCCGAGCCGGACGCCCCGGCCACGTCCGCCCCGGCGCCGGCCGATTCGTTCTTCACCCCACCGTCCCCGCTGCCGGCGGGCAAGCCCGGCGACGTGATCAGGTCAAGGCCGGTCGCGTTCCACCCGTTGCCGCTGGTGCCCTCCAGCGCCAAGGCGTGGCAGGTGCTCTACCTGAGCACGTCGGCGACCGGCGAGCGCATCTCCGTCTCCGGCACGATCCTGGTGCCGCTGGCGAGGTACGCCGGGCCCCGGCCGATCGTCGCCTACGCGATCGGCACCCACGGCATGGGTGACCAGTGCGCGCCCAGCCGCGGCTTGACGATCGGCACCGACTACGAGGGCTTCGCGGTGGCCGCGGCGCTCCAGCGCGGCTGGGCGGTCGCGGTGACCGACTACGAGGGCCTCGGTACGCCGGGCGACCACACCTACCTGGTGGGCCACTCCGCCGCGCACGCGGTGCTCGACTCGGTGCGCGCGGCCCAGCGCCTGGCGCCCGCGAAGCTCCCGGCCGCCGGGCCGGTGGGCATCCAGGGCTACTCCCAAGGCGGCGCCTCCGCCGCGTGGGCGGCCCAGCTCAAGGACGACTACGCCCCAGAACTCGACGTGCGCGGGGTCGCGGCCGGCGGTGTCCCGGCGGACATGGCCGGCATCGCCGCGGGGGCCGACGGCGGTCCGTTCACCGGGATGCTGCTGATGGCGTCCGTCGGGTTCGACACCGCCTACTCGGAGCTGGACCTGAACCGGTACCTGAACGCCCAAGGGCGCGCGATGGTCAACAGCATCCGGTACGAGTGCCTGTTGCCGCCGGGTCCGGCGTTCCTGGCCGCGGCGTTCCACCGCCTGTCGGAGTACACCACCGCCAACCCGCTGAACAACCCGCTCTGGCGGGCGCGGCTGATGGAGAACAGCCTCGGCGGCACGTCTCCGGATGTGCCCGTGCTGCTCACGCACGCCGGAGCCGACGAGGTGGTGCCGCTCGGGCAGGCCAAGGCGCTCTACGACACCTACTGCGCGGCGGGCGCGAACGTGAGCTGGCGGACGCTGAACCCGGCCGAGCACGCCATCGGGCTGATCATCGGCGTCCCGCCCGTCCAGGACTGGCTGGAGCGTGTGCTGGAAGGGCGGCCAGCAGCGAGCGACTGCCGATCTGCAGCAGGCGCCGGGGAACAGCCCGGTGGTGATGAGTTCGTCCGCGCCGAGATGGAACATCGCGTCCCGGTAGCTGTTGCAGCACTGGCCCTGGCGGGCGGCACCTACCCGGCGGGCTTGCACAGCGGGCCTTCGACGATCTGGCCGTTGCCGAGCGTCACCCGCACCACGTTGCTCGCCACGGGCGCCGCGTCGGGGTGGCCGGGCCTGCCGCACATCTCGCCGCGGTCGATCTTCACCGCGAACGTGCCGTCGTGCAGCCGCGCGGGCGTCATGCTGCCGTCCTGCCACACCACCGACACCGCGACGACGTCCTCGGTGGTGATCCCGAACTGGATGCTCGTGCCGTCGAGGAAATTCCAGGCGTCGACGTAGTCGAACGGCCGCGCGGCGGTGAGCGTGGCGTAGCTGTGCCTGCCGCGACCTTCCATCTCGGCGACGCCGGCGCCGGTGATGCCGCCGGTCGAGCTGCCGGCGACCAGGCACAGCGCCGCGGCCCTGTCGTTGCGGATGACCAGGAACTCCGGCCAGGGGGCGCCGTTGCCGGAGCCGGTGCCCGCGTCGATCCTGACGCCCGGAGTCCAACTCCCCGGATCGGGCACCGCCCTTGACTGCCTTCCCGGCGTGATCGACGCGGCAGACGGACTTCCGGTCCTGTTCGACTCCGGTGTCCGCACCGGCGCCGACGTCGTCAAGGCCCTCGCCCTGGGCGGCACCGACGGCATCGTGCACGTCCTGCGATCCATCCTTGCCGAGGCCGACTTGATCATGGCGGTCGACGGCTACCTCACACTCGCCGACCTCACCCGCGACAGCCTCCACGCACTTGCTGCGGCGGTTACAACTGGTCGCGGGGTGCTACCCGAACCGTCGACCTGGTGACTGATCTTGGACGCGGACAACGACGTAGGAGTTGGACGCCTCAAGCGCCCACGACAACTCCGTCGCCGAGATACTCGAACGCAGCTGCCGCGCGGCGAGCACGGGTGTGCATGGCGGCTCATCAGACCGCGGTCGGACTGGCCCGCACTGGTTGGATGGCCGCATGCCGTTGACACCATCGGACTTCGACCGGCTGCGCCGTTGCTGGTCTCGATCTCTCCGTTGACCTCGATGACCGGCACATCGTCGCGTGTGCGGAGTTCAGTGGTGCTGAGCGCTGTGTCGTTGCGGTTCGGAGCATCCATGGCGTGCTCTTCCCTGTCGCGCACTGCGTTCACGGCTACCACGGCCTTATGTCCACAAGGGATTGACGTGGTGGCCTCGGTCGGCTGGCCGGTGTGCCGGCGTCAGGCGGTGAAACGGAAGTGGACCGCGCGGTTGTACTGGCCGGAGGCCGCGGACTTCTGCCCTTCCGGGCCGAGGCTGTCGGCGGTGTGGAACTTGTTGCCGATGGCCGGAATGGCGTCGAGCAGGGAGATCCCTCCGCCGGGGAACGGCGCGGTGGCGCTCATCGGGCTGGCTCCGACGTCAGGGGTGAACAGCCGGAGGAACAGGTTGTCCTGTTCGGACACGAGGGTGATGGTGCCTTCAGTGGTGCGCAGCGCGGCCCAGTAGGTGTTGGCGTGGTAGCCCTTGAACTCCGGGTACTGCCAGGCGCTCGCTCCGGTCGCGGTCCGGTTGTAGTCCTTGCTCCACACGCCGTGGTGCACGCCGCGCATCCGGTTCTTCCACACCCGGTAAGGCCCGTCACCCAGCCAGGTCATGCCCAGTACCCGGTTCTCGGGGTAGTCGAGGTTCACGCCGAGGAAGTCGTGCGGCCCTGTGCGGGTGTAGCGGTAATCCAGGCGCAGCCACCCGTTGGAGTCCAGCCGCCACCGCACCTGGTTCAGATCGCCGCTGTAGGTGGCCTGCACGACGTGGCCGGTGCCGTCGCGGAAGTGCGAGATGCCGGTCAGCGCCGCCGAGCCCACCGCCATGGCCGGGCCGTTGGTGAGCGACACGGTGGTCCCGTCGCGGTTGACGCGGGACAGCCTGCCGGACGACTTGGAGATCGTGATCACCGTGCCGTTCGCGGTCATGGTCACGCTGGTGCTGTCCTCCGTGACGGACGTGGTGCCCGGCGCCGGGACCACGATGCGCCGCGCGAGGTCGACCGCCTTCTTGATCCGCCAGCTCCAGGTGCCGATCGTGCGGCCGGCGGGATCCAGGACGTCGATCCGCAGCGCGTCGGCGTCCGCCCACGTGCCGGGTAGGCCGAGAGCGACCGAGCCGGTGGCTCCCGGCGCGGTGTTCGGACCGGCGACCGCGCCCTGCGCGATCACGGTCGGCGTGGTGCCCGGCGTGCCCGGTGCGGGCTGCCTGAGCAGCTGCCATCTGAACCGGCAGCCCTGCAGGTTGGTGTGGTCGTAGCGGTTGACGACGTTGACCCGGCCGTCGAAGCCCGCGGGGAACGTCGTGGTGTAGTAGCTGGGGTTGGTGAGCTGGACCGGGGACCAGATGTCGCGGATGGTGTGGAAGGAGGCTTCCTTCTCGCGAAACGGGCCGAGGATGCCGTCCGGGCCGGAGTTTCCGGTGGTGTCGATGGCGCCGCCCAGGTCGTCGCGGCGGAGCCCTTCGTCCACGAAAGCCCAGATGAAGCCGCCCGCCCGGCGCGTGCCCGCACCCAGCAGCGCCCAGTAGTCGTTCAGGCCAGCTCCCGCCCCGCCGTCGTACAGCGCGTGCAGGAACTCGGTCGGCAGGTGGATCGCCGAACCGTTGAGGATGGTCCGGGTGCTGTCGTAGGTCTCGTAGTGGTCGGTGTTGAGACCGCCGAACGTCGCCCACGGGTGGATCACCGGGCGTCGCTGCGGGTCGTAGCGGGCGTAGTCGTCGTCTAGGGCGGTGTTCCAGCCACCCTCGTTTCCGTTGGCCCACATGAGGATCGACGGGTGGTTGACGTCCCGCGTCACCATCGAGGCGACCAGCGGCGCGCCCACGTTCTCGTCGTAGCGCTTCTGCCACCCGGCCAACTCGTCGATCACGTACAGGCCCAGCTCGTCACACAGGTCCAGGAAGAACGTGTCCGGTGGGTAGTGCGACATCCGCACGGCGTTGTTGTTCATCTCCTTCATCAGGAGGATGTCCATCCGGGCCATGCGCGGGCTGGACGCGCGTCCCAGGGTCGGCCAGAACGTGTGCCGGTTGGTGCCCTTGAGGATCACCTTCGAGCCGTTGACGTACACGCCGTCACCGGCACGCACCTCGATCGTGCGGAAGCCGAACCGCTCGGTCGTCCCGTGCAGGGGCGTGCCGCCGCTGTTGGTGAGCTGCACGTCGACCAGATACAGGTTCGGCGTCTCCGCGGTCCACGTCTGAGGCGAGGGCACCGAAGTGGTCAGCGTCGCCGCCGTCGCCCCCGGCGAGACCGCCACCGAGAACGGACCACCGACCGCGGTGCCGTCGAGCCGCCGGAGCTGACCGGCCACACGCCCCGCCGCGCTGACCCCCGCCAGGTGCACGTCCATCCGGAACGCGCCGGTGTGCCTGGCGTCGATCGCGACCCTGTCGATCCGCGAGGCGGGGAACGCCTGGAGCGACACCGGCCGGTAGATGCCGCTGAAGTTCCAGTAGTCGCCCCGGCGCTCGGCGTCGTTGACCGAGTTGTTCGCAGAGTCCCGGCTGACCGTCACCTCGAGCAGGTTCTCCTGTCCCGGCCGCACCAACGGCGTCACGTCGTAGCGGAACCGGTAGAACCCGCCCTGGTGGATCGGGCCGGCCAGGGTGCCGTTGATCCGCACCTCGGTGTCCGTCATCGAACCCTCGAACACCACGAAGACCCGTCGGCCCGACCAGGTGTAGGGCGGGGTGAAACGACGCCGGTAGAGGCCCTTCTCGTTGGGCCGCAGGTTCCAGCCCCACTGGTAGGTGCCGAAACCGTGGCACTCCCAGTTCGACGGCGTCGGGATCGTGCGCCACACACCGGCGTTGCGCCCTTCGGTCACCTGGAAGTCCCAGGGGACGGTGTTGTCCGCGTCGGAACCGGTCAGCAACAGGGTCTCGGTGGCGGGGCCTGCGGGTGCGGCGCCGGCTGCGGGGACACCCAGGGCACTCGCACCCAACGCGGACAAGCCCGCCACTCCGATTCCGGTCGCACCCAACTCCAGGAAGTTGCGACGGCTGATCTCCACGAAAGCCTCCAGGGTGCGCGTGTCGTCGTCGACACGGTGGAGTGGAGCCGGAAACGGGCGACGAGCAACCGAATCCGGCGTCGTGCGCGGCGATGACCGGTGATACAGCGACTCTCGGCTGCCCGGCGTGCTACTTGCGCAACGTAGCGCAGCACTTCCGGTCCGAACAAGGGGTTAGTACCATCGTGAAATCAACTATGGTCTCACTGCCGATTGGTGCGACACCCTCGCCCATCAGGCAACGATCGAACACAGTTGTGTTCGATTCGATTCACGCCGATCGACGCGCCTCTTCCGGCAGACCGTTCACTGCCCACTTGATTCCGCTCGGATCGCATGAGCCATATGGCTCGTTGACACCCCGATGTCTTTGTGTCAAATTCAAACAACATTCAACGCGATGCGACATCATCGTGACGCTGCGCTTACCCCCTCCGAGCCCCTCGGACCGCTGCCTGAGCACCGTCGGAGCCGACAAGGAGACCCACGTGAAGAAACTGCTGCGCGCCGCGTTGGCGGCGGTGCTCGCCGCCGCTGTCGTGCCGGTCGCGCTGGCGCCGGCCAGTCCGGCGCAGGCGTTGGAGAACGGTCTCGGTCGTACCCCGCAGCTGGGGTGGAACAACTGGAACAGCTTCGGCTGCAACGTCAACGAGAGCTTGGTCCGCCAGACCGCCGACGTGATGGTCTCCAGCGGCATGGCGGCAGCCGGGTACAGGTACGTGAACATCGACGACTGCTGGTCGGAGATGTCGCGTGACGGCAGCGGCAACCTGGTGGCCTCGCGGACCAAGTTCCCGAGCGGCATGAAGGCGTTGGCGGACTACGTGCACCGCAAGGGCCTCAAGCTGGGCATCTACTCCTCGGCCGGCCTGACGACCTGCGCCGGGTACCCGGCCAGTCTGGGCAACGAGCAGCGTGACGCGAACCTGTGGGCGTCCTGGGGCATCGACTACCTCAAGTACGACAACTGCGGTGACCACCAGGGCCGCACCGCCGAAGCCCGCTACACCGCGATGCGCGACGCCCTCGCCAGGACCGGCAGGCAGATCTTCTTCGCCATCTGCAACTGGGGCAACGACAACGTCATCCAGTGGGGAGCCGCCACGGGCCACTCCTGGCGCACCACGGGGGACATCGAAGGCAACTGGAGCTCGGTCATGGGCATCCTGGACGCCCAGCCCCGGTACGCCGGAGCCTCACACCCCGGCGCCTGGAACGACCCCGACATGCTGGAAGTCGGCAACGGCCTGACCGACACCGAAGCCCGCGCGCACTTCAGCCTCTGGGCCCTGCTCAACGCGCCATTGCTCGCCGGCAACGACCTGCGCACCATGAGCGAGGCGACCAGGACGATCCTGACCAACACCGAGGTCATCGGGGTCAACCAGGACTGGGGCGGCCGCCAAGGCAACCGGATCGTGGACAACGGCAACACCGAAGTCTGGACGAAGCCCATGGCCAACGGCTCTGTCGCCGTTGTCCTGCTCAACCGCGGCAGCAGCACCGCCACCGTCTCCAGCACGGCGTCGCAGATCGGCCTCGGCCCCGCGAGCAGCTACTCGGTGCGCGACCTGTGGGCTCACACCACGGGCACCAGCGGCGGCACGATCAGCGCCTCCGTCCCTGCCCACGGCGCAGCCATGTACATCGTGAGCGGCGGTGGCAAACCCGCGACGAGTTTCTCCCTGCGCGGCAACGGATCGAACAGGTGCCTCGACATCACCGGCGCCGCGCAGGCCAACGGCGCACTCGCCGAAATCTGGGACTGCAACGGGCAGCCCAACCAGCGGTTCACCGCCACCACCGCCGGCGAGCTGCGCGTGTACGACAACGCCAAGTGCCTGGACGTCGTCGGTGGCGGCACCGCCAACGGCACCGCGGTGGCCATCTGGGACTGCAACGGAGGCGCACACCAGCGGTTCGTCGTCAACACCGACGGCACCGTCCTGGCCGGCGGGTCCGCCAAGTGCCTCGATGCCGCCGGCATCGCGAACGGCACCAGAACCGTGATCTGGGACTGCAACGGGGGCATCAACCAGCGTTGGACCAAGACCTGACTCCGCTGGCCCGCCCGCCTCGAAGCGCACTCGCCCGCAGTTAGTTTCAACTTGAGCCGAACCCCTTGTTCTGAACCGGCTTGCTGCGTTACGTTCCGGAGGAACGCTCTCCAGTATTGGTCCGGCGCACCCGCTTACGGCTGTCTCGCAAGGACTTTGCCGGTCGAGGACCCGGAAGGCAGGGGCGTGGCTCGTCAGCCGCGTCAGCCCTTCGTCGTGACCGGATCCGCATCCGGTGCCGCCAGCCGTCACTGCGCGGCACCTCCGCCGTCGCTTGCCGACTGCCGGTGTCCGGTGGCGTCCGGTCACCTTGGATCAAAGGAGATCCAATGCACCCCAAGGGAAAACTCGGGCGGACGCTGCTGGCGATCGCCCTGACGGTACCCGGCCTGGCCGTGGTGAGCGCCATGCCGGCAGTCGCGGCACCGGCTTCGCTGACCAGCGTGGCGTCCAACAGGTGCCTGGACGTGGTGGGCAACAGCAACACCCCCGGATCGGCGGTGGCGATCTGGGACTGCAACGGTCAGGCCAACCAGTCATGGGACTTCACCGCGTCCGGTGACCTGCGCACTTTCGGCGGCACCCGTTGCCTGGACGTGGAGAACGGCTCCACCACCGCGGGCGCGCGGGCGCTGATCCGGGAGAGCACCGGACAGCCCAACCAGAGATTCCGGCTCAACGCCAACGGTTCCGTGACCGCGGTCCAATCCGGTCTCTGCCTGGACGTGGTCGGGGCCGCGACGGCCAACGGCACCCTGGTGAACACCTGGAACTGCAACGGGCAGACCAACCAGCAGTGGCGCGCCGACACCGGTCCCGACCCGACGTGTTCGGTCAACCCGGTCAACCCCGGCTCCAACGCCGCTGTGCGCAAGGTCCTGTGCTACCTGCACTCGCAGTACGGCAACCACATCCTCGCGGGCCAGGAAGAGTCCACTTGGAACGGTGGACCCGAGTACGAGATGAGCTACGTCCAGCGCAACACCGGCAAACTTCCGGCGCTGCGGGGCATGGACCAGGCCACCACCGACTACGTCGGCCGCGCCATCGCTTGGTGGAACTCCGGCGGCATCCCCGAGGTGGCGTACCACATGGGCGCGCCGACGAAGCCCGACACCTACGAGGGCAGCCAGATGGCCGTGTCCATCAACGCCGTGCTGACCTCCGGCACGGCCGAGAACACCTCCTTCCGCCAGCGCATGGACGCCGCCGCCGCGAATCTCCAGCGGTTGGAGGACATCGGCGCCGCGGTGATCTGGCGTCCGTTCCACGAGGCCGGTGGCACCTGGTTCTGGTGGAGCAAGGAAGGCGGCGGCCAGTACGTGCGGCTCTGGCGCTACATGTACGACTACATGACCCGGCCCAAGGGCCTGAACAACCTGATCTGGATGTTCGGCACGAACGGCAGCCCGAACGGATCCTTCTACCCCGGCCGGTCCTATGTGGACATCGGCGGCGCCGACACCTACGCCGGGAGCGGCAACTACGACCCGCAGAACGCGATGTACAACGCCGCGCGCAACGCCGTCGGTTCCCAAGTACCGGTGGCGTTGCACGAGAACGGACCGATCCCGGACCCGGACCGCCTGCAGTCCACCAACACCCGGTGGCTGTGGTTCATGACCTGGAACTCGCAGTACCTGACCCAGCACAATTCGGTCGCCCACCTGCAGAAGGTGTACGCCAGCAGCTACGTCATCACCCGCGACGAGTTGCCCAGCTTCCGGTAGACGACACGGTCACAACTCCCCTGTCGTCACCGCCCTGCTTTTGACGAGTGGACTCACGAAGGAGTGAGAGCACATGCGGAGACTTCCCGCGATCATGGTCACCTTGGGACTGACGCTTGCCGGAGCGGCACTGTCCGCCGTCCCGTCCAGTGCGCAGAAGACATCTGACAGTGCAGCCGACGGCATCGTCATAGCCGCTTGCCCATCGGGCATGCGCTGCGGCTCGTACAGCATCAGCGGCTTGGGCAGCCGCAAGCAACAGGTCCGCAACGCGGGTGGCAACGTGCTCGACCTGGCGGTGGCCATGCTGGAGACCGACCGCATGAACACCAACTACCCCTACGGCGACAACAAGCGGGATGACGCCGCGAACTTCGGCATCTTCAAGCAGAACTGGTACATGCTGCGCAGCAAGTGCGACCGGTTCCGCGGCCAGACCACCAGCCAGTGGAACAACGGCGCCGCGCTCAACAGCAACCTCACCGCCGACATCTCCTGCCTGCACCAGAGCCAGAACGCCTACGGCATGACGGTCTGGTTCGGCGGCCACCGCAACGGTCAGACCGGCATCAACAACCCCAACACGGGCGACATCAACGGCTACAAGACCGCCATCTACTGGATCAGGGACCAGCTCAACAGCAACTCGGCCAACCTGAGCAACGACACCCGCTTCTGGGTCGACGTCAGGCCCATCTGATCGACGTCGACGCGGACCGGGCGTCCGGTCGGGCCGGGCAGCGGGGCCCTGACCGGACGCCCGGACCGCTCCTGCTCCCCCAGCGGCGCGATCAGGTGGTGCCGGTGATCGCGGCCTTGATGGCGAGCACGGCGGCGGCGCGTGCCCATTCGCCGAAGTCGAACGGTTGTACGTTCAGGTCGATCAGGGCGGGGTCGTCCTCGTAGGTGTCCTCGATGCCGTCGTGGACCTGCCCGGAGGCGAGTTCGTAGAGGGGCAGGCCGTCGCCGGTGAGCAGGATCTTGGCCGGGTCCAGGAAGTTGGCCGCGTGTCCGATGAGGACACCGAGCGCGTAGCCGGCCTCGGCGAAGACCTGCTTGGCCTCGGGGTCATCGGCCTGTGCCCGTTCGACCGCCTCGTCGTAGGTGGCGCAGCCGTCGATTCGGCGCGCGATGACGTGGCTCATCAGATAGCTCGAGGCACAGCCGCGATGACCGTAGCCGCACTGCGGTCCCCTGGGGTCGACGAGGAGGTGGGCGAAGCGAGGCGGTCGGCGGTGTGCGCCCTGGACGAGTTTGCCGTCGATGACCAGACCGGTGCCGACACCCGCGCCGACGGTGATCACCACCATCGACTCCACGCCCGCGCCGGCGCCGAACCAGTGCTCGGCGGAGGTCAACGCCTGGACGTCGTTGTCGACGGCGACGGGCAGCCCGGTCGCCCCGGTGACCGACTCCGCGAGCGGCACGTCCTCCCAGCCCAGGAACCCGGCGTCGACGACTACGCCGTCACGAACGACACCACCGAGCGTGACACCGATCCCGGTCAACCGAGGCCGGTCGGTCACGAGCTCGGCGATCCGGGCGACGACCTCGGCGGGGTCGGTGGAGCGCAACGGCTGGTCGACGGCGTCGGTCACGGTGGCGGTCAGGTCGGCGACGGCGGCGTAGAGGCGGTCGGCGGTGAGCTTCACGCCCAGAAATTGGTGAGCCTCGCCCCGGACGTGCAGGATCTCCGAGGGACGACCGGTGGAGGAGCGCAGCTCGGTGCCGCCCTCGACCAGCAATCCGTGGCCGACCAGAGCCCTGGCCGCACGGGTGAGGGTCGCTCTCGACAGGCGCACCCGCGGGGCGATCTCGGCTCGGGACATGGCCCCGTGGATCAGCACTTCCATCAGGACGTCGCGGGCTGCTTCGGGCAGGTCCGGCCATGTCGGCGTGGCACGAGCGCGGGCTGGTGACGTCACGACGCGACGATAGCGCTCGCAGTAGCCCCAGCGAGCCGTTCGACAACGCCACGCCCAGAACGATCTGGCGCCTGCCGTCGGACCATTGTCATCGTCGCCGTGATCGCCTCCGTGCTGCTCATCGGCCTGACCTGCGCATCAAGCCGCTGCGGGGAGCAACGAGCGGCTCATCGCGCAGCGCACCAACGTCCATTGTGGACCGAAGTCCGCCGCAGCGTGTCGCGACTCGCGGCCATCCACAGAGCAGCGTCCAAGCGCTCGGACTGCGTCCGTGCCGGAACTCGCTTCGGTAGTGATCGCTCTGCTGGCGGGGCTTTCCCGGTGCCCCTTGGCCCAATCTCAACCTGCACGTCGCGTCATTCACAACACCACGGCTGTGTCTTTGGTTGCGGAACGGCCAGGGCTCGTTGACGCGTCTCTGAGCGCCACGCGAGACTTGTGCTCGGCAGCGCCGCCAGAACTCGTCCATCGCGACCATCGGAGTTTTCTCGTGGGCCACCGCCGTCGGGCCGAAGCCCTAGCTCATCGCACCGGCACTGCCTGCGGTTCTGCAGACACACCCGCCAGCGAACTGATCGCCGAACGGTACGCGCCGGCGGCACTCGAAAACGCGCTCGTCGCGGTGTCATGACCACGGGCGCACAAGCCCGGCGCTCTCGTCCGCGCATCGACGAGGTCGCGCATGCGGCTGGTGTCTCGAAGTCGACCGTCTCCCGGGTGATCAACGACGAGCCGTACGTCAGCCAGCGATCTCGCGACGCCGTAAACCGGGCGATCGAACGCCTTGGATTCAGTCCCAACCACGCAGCTCGGACACTCGCGGGCAGCAAGGCGAACGCGATCGCAATGGTGGTGCAGGACCACGGCAGTCATGTGCTCACCGACCCGTTCGTCGCAAGCGTGCTTCGCGGCGTGCACGCGGAACTTGCCGGGCAGGGAATCCACGTGCTTCTGATGACCAGCCAGTACACCGCGAACCAAGACCTCGCGACCTATTTGACCGGCGGACATGTCGACGGTGTGCTGGTGTTGTGCCTGCACTGCGACGATCCTCTGCCCCGCATGCTGCGCGAGAGCGACCTTCCTGTCGTGATGGGCGGCAGGCCGCTCGCAGGCGGCGACATCCCGTTCGTTGATGCGGACAACTTCAACGGAGCACTCGAAGCGGCGCGTCATCTCGTAACACTCGGCCGCACCAGAATCTCGACCATCGCCGGCCCGAGTAACACGGCAGTCGGCATGGAGCGGCTGAGTGGATGGCGTCGCGGTCTCGGCGAGCAGCAAATTCCGACGGACCTGTTCGTGCACAGCGACTTCACCTTCGAGGGCGGTGCCCGTGCGATGAACGCTTTGCTGAACAGAGCGCCGGATCTCGACGCTGTCTTCGCCGCCGCCGACATCATGGCACTGGGCGCACTGGACGTCCTGCACGCCAGGGGTAAAAGGGTTCCCGACGACGTTGCCATCATCGGTTTCGACGACTCAGCGATGGCCCTCAACGCCAGGCCTGCGCTCACCACGGTGCGTCAGGACATCGAACAGCTCGGGAGCACCATGGCCTGGCGGCTGATCGCCGAACTCGCCGGCGAACCCCAGCTACCTTCATCAGTTCTACTGCCCACCTCACTGGTGCGCCGGCTCAGCGCGTGAAGTCGCGACGACCCAAGCCAGCATGGCCGCGATCATGCCGGATGACGAGCGCTACCCATCGATGCCTGATGAACTGCATGGAGGTACTTCTCGGCAATTACAACATTCGGTTCCGAAAGCGTTATATCGACCCCGGTGAGTTTCGGCGACAGGTTCTCGCGCCATATGTCGGCAGTTGCTCAAACCGTCCCAGATGGACGGAAGTCTCATCTACAGGTATGACTCGACGGGGTACTGGTCGCCGTTCTTCCATCGAGGCGTGCAACTGACCAGTCGAACGGTGCTGATCGTCGATGCTCTCGGCCAACGTCTCGATGCCGGCTCCGGTGGCGGCCGACTCGTTGCGCCTGACCGGGACCGATCAGACAGGCGTCAGCGACCGTCTCGATCAAGGGTGAACGAGTCCTCGTACAGACCTGGGTCGGCTTGCCCGAACGCCTTGATGCCCTCGATCACTCCTCGGGACTTCAGGTGCTGGAACACCCTCTGCGCGGCGTCCTGATCCTCGCTCTGCGCGTAGTTCACCAGGCGAGTGCCGTCCAGACTGCGGTGGAGGCTCGCCGACATCCAGCCGGGCACCTCGCTGGCGACCTGGGCCGCAGCGGCGAGGTAGTCGATCAAAGGCTGCTGACGATCCGGATGCGAGGCGCCGACGGCTGCGACCTGCGCCGTAGGGAGCGCGAAGGTGCCCTCCTGTACCGGAGGCAAGGTCCACGATCGAGCACGGTGGGCCCTTCAGGGCAGCCACCACGTCAGTTCTCATGGCTGAACAAGGGTGTCGGCGACCCAGTCAGCGATGTAGGTGCTGACGTGGGACAGGTGGTCGAGTCCGATGTGTTCGGTCGCGCCCTCCTCAGCGGTGAACAGCCGCAGCCGTCGGTTGGGGCTGTGGACGGCCTGCTCGTAGGAGCGGTGGGCGTAGGCAACGGGGATCTGCCGGTCGTTTTCGCCGTGGCAGATGAGGAACGGCACCGTGATGTGCTCGACCACGCCGTCGAGGTTCACGTGGTCGGCGAAGTCGGGGAACGTGTCGAGGTCGTCGTGCCCCCAGACCCACCGCACGTGGTCCCAGTAGTGCGGGACCGGGCGCTCGCCTTCTCGCTCGAGACGGCGGCGTTGCACGGCGCCCCAGTCGTGGTTGGCACCCCAGGCGACCACGAGAGCAAGGCGCTTCTCGAACGCGGCGGCACGGGGGGCGTAGTAGCCACCCAGGGACCAGCCGGCAAGCCCGATCCGGTCGTGGTCGACGTCGGCGCGGGTTTGGAGGTAGTCCACGCAGGCGGTGGCCCATGCCTCGGTGTCGATGCGGGCGGTCAGGCCCTGCACGCGCAGCGCTTCACCGGAGCCGGGGCAGTCGACCATCAGGCACGAGATTCCGCGCGCGGCCAGTTCCCGCCAGTGGTCCGATGAGTACATGTGTTCCTTGGTGGAATCCAGCCCGTTCCACAAGATCATCACCGGGGCGCGGTCGCCGGCTGAGCTGAAGTACGCGGGCATCGTCGTGCCCTCGTAGGGGATCGCCACGCGAGTGATGCTGGGATTCTTGAGGTCGAACGCTTTCTGCTGCAGTTCGAGGACGCGGCGGTAGGTGTCGAGCCTTCCCGGCGCCGACGGGCTCTGCAGCCGCTCGGCCTGGCACAGGTAGTTGGTGGCCCTGGCGTACAGCTGCCCGGCGGTTCGGGTGTGGCCCGCCTTCTCGGCTTCCTCGGCCTGCGTGACGAGCTGGTCGGTGAGTGCCGTCCAGGCCCGCAGGAAGTCCGGGGTGCCGGCGTCCTCGCCGCGGGTGGCGGCCTCGCGGATGGAGCGGCAGGCACGGTCGACCTCGTCGATGAGGCCGCCGCTGTTGAGGGTGGCGACCACGCCCAGGTTCCAGACGTAGTTGCCGGGAAAGTACTCGTACACAGCGGTTCCTCTCAGGTTCGTGCTGCTTCGCTGATCGACTTCACGCCACCATGGGCGGTCATGCCACCGTCTACGGGAATCTCGGCGCCGGAGATGAACGAGGCTTCGTCGCTGATCAGGAACGCGACGAGCGGGGCGATCTCGTCCACGGTGCCGGTCCGGCCGAGTGGGGTCTCGACGATGTTCGCGTCGCGGAACGCGGGTGACGCTGACGCGGTCATCGGGGTGTCGATGTAGCCGGGATGCACGGCGTTGATCCGGATCCCGCGGGGCCCCAGTTCGAGGCACGCGGCGCGCATCAGGCCGCGCAGGGCCCATTTGCCGGCGGTGTAGGCGATGGGAAAGTGGCCCGTCAGCGCGGCGACCGAGCCGACGACCACGATCGACCCGCCGGCGGGCATGAGCGGCAGTACGGCCTGCATCGCCCGCAGGACGCCGCCGACGTTGACGTCGTGTACGCGTGCCAGGTCGGCGGGGTCCAGTTCGTCCAGGCGAGCACGCCAAGTGATGGCGGCGTTCGCGACCAGGCCGTCGATCCTGTCCAGGCCGGCGACGAGGCCGACCCAGCCCGCGGAGTCGGTGACGTCGAGCCGCCGGTAGTCGACGCCGGGCAGTTCCTCCGCAGGCACGTCCGTCAGGTCGACACCGATGACGGTGGCACCCAGAACTGCCAACAGGCGTGCTTCGGCAGCGCCCTGTCCCCTGCCCGCGCCGGTGACGAGCACGACCTTGCCGGCCATCCCCGCTCCGGTCACCGCGACCGCGTCCTGGTGCGAGCCGGGCGAACCGGTGGCAGGTCCAGGCCCGGCACGACCGTGTTGCGGATGGCGCCGATGCCCTCGACCGTCATCTCGACGACGTCTCCCACGCGCAGCGGAGGCGGGTTCTGCTCGCCCCTGCGGCCCCACAGCTCGGCCAGGCAGCCGCCGTTGCCACAGGTGCCGGAACCGAGCACGTCACCCGCGCGCACCCACGTACCGCGGGAGGCGTATGCCACGAGCTCCTCGAACGGCCAGCCCATGTTGGACAGCCGGTCGTGACCGATCTCGGTGCCGTTCACAGACACCCGCATGTTCAGCCCCAGAAGCCCATCACTGTCCCGACAGGACTCCAGCTCGTCGGCGGTGACGAGCCAGGGTCCGAGCGTGGTGGCCGAGTCCTTGCCCTTGGCCGGGCCAAGCTGGACCTTCATCTCCCGTCGCTGGAGATCACGGGCCGACCAGTCGTTGAGAATCGTGTAGCCGAAGATCTCGACCTGCTCGGGGCTCAGCGACATCCC
The DNA here is from genome assembly GCF_014646255.1 of Lentzea pudingi. Lineage (GTDB taxonomy): Bacteria > Actinomycetota > Actinomycetes > Mycobacteriales > Pseudonocardiaceae > Lentzea > Lentzea pudingi. The sequence continues at coordinate 320,252 of NZ_BMNC01000004.1, read as the reverse complement.
GTCCCGGCCCACCACGGCGGCGACCTCCAGCTCGAAGTCGAACAGCCGCGAGCCGGGCGGCACCGGTACGTCGTCATGCGCACCGAGCAGCGCGTAGGGGTTGGTGAAGTAGAATGTGGGCGCCTCGTACCACTCCGGTGGCACGCCACTGCCACCGGACACGCTCGCGACGACACCCTCGACGTGCTCTTCGAACGCGACGAAATCTCGTACGGTCGGCGGGTCCAGCGGCGGCAGCAGCCGGACCTGGTCGAGCGGCACGGGGGTCTCGCCGAGGACTGTCCTGCCCGCGTCCTGCGCGGCCCGCGAGCCCGACCGCACGAGGTCGAGCACCGTCACCCCGCGCGGGAAGGGGTGGATGCCGCCGTCGGAGACCACGCCCGCGCGCACCGTTCCCCGGTGCTCGTAGGTGGCGAAGCGCATCAGACCGGCGGGGCCACGAACAGGCCCTTGTCCAGGTCGTTGAACGACTTCTGCGCCACGAACTCGTTCATCGCGTTCGCCGTGCCCCACTGGTCGGACACCTCTGGCTGGCTGAAGTCGTAGAGGTGCGGGTGCCAGGCGTCCTCGTCGACGAGCTCCAGCTCGGTGGTGTACTCGACGGTGTTGCCGTGCGGGTCGAGGAAGTAGCTGAACGTGTTGTTGCCGGCCAGGTGCCGCCCTGGGCCCCAGATCTTCTCCACCCCGGCCCGCAGCAGCCGCCCGGTGCCCCGCAGGTACTCGTCGAGCCCGCGCAGCTCGAACGAGGCGTGGTGCAGCGACGGGTGCGGGCCGCGGGCGATCGCCAGGCTGTGGTGCCAGGCGTTGATCCGCAGGAAGTACATCATCTCGCCCATGCGCGGATGCATCAGCGTGTCGGACAGCCGGAACCCGAGATGGCGCTCGTAGAAGGCACGCGTACCTTCGGGATCGGCCGAGTTGACGACCACGTGCGAGAGCCGCACCGGGACGGACTCGCCCACCTCGATCTTGCGGTGCCGCCGGACCGCCACGTTCGCGCTGATCTCGACGGTGCGGCCCTCGTTGTCGAAGAACCTGAACCCGTACCCGCCGCCGGGTGTCTGCAGCGCGGTCGGCTCGTGCACGAGCCTCACACCGGCCACGAGCAGCCGGTGTGCCAACGTGTCCACGTCAGCGGGTGTCGCGGCGCCGAACGCGATCAGGTCGATCCGCTTGTCGGCGGCCTCGCGCAACCGGACCACGTACTGCTCCGGCGAGCCCTCGGCGGCCAGGAACGAGATGCCGGTGTCGCTGTGTTCGTTGGTAAGGCCCCACACACCGGTGAAGAACTCCTGTTGCCGCGCGAGGTCGGGCACGGCCAGGTCGACGTGCCGCAGGTGGGTGATGACAGGTTCAGTCACGGGTTTTCCCTTCAGGCGGGGTGGGACACCAGGTCACCGATGCGGCGGACGAGACCGGCCACGTCGCCCTGCTCGTGGTCCAGCAGCCACTGACCGAGTTGGTTCGACGCCTCCACCACCGTCTTGACGCGGTCGTGGCGGCGGGCGCTGAAGGCGTCCCACAGGCTGTCGTCAAGAACGTCGTTGGTGAGCAGCAGTTCGGCCAGCACCGTCGCGTCCTCCAGTGCCTGTGCGCCGCCCTGTGCGAGGGTGGGCGGGCACGAGTGCGCGGCATCGCCGATCAGCACGACCCGGCCGCGGTTCCACGGCGCCGGCAGCACGTGCGTCTCGAACCGCGTGTAGTTCACCCGGCTCGGATCGTCGAGCGTGGACCGGATCTCGTCCCACGGCCCGTGGTAGTCGGCGGCGAGCCGGCGCATCTCCGCGAGCCGCCGCTCAGGATCGAGTTCGCTGTGGTCCTGGACGTCCTCGACGATGAAGGCGTAGAGCGAGTCCTCTCCCGTGGGCGTGTATCCGGCGATGTGACAGGGGCCACCGAAGAACAGATCGCTGTGGGTCACGGACGCCGGACGCGGCCCGAACGCCCGCCAGATCCCCATGCCTGTGGGCCGGGGCCCGATCTCGATGCCGACCATGCGGCGGATTGCGGAGCGGACGCCGTCCGCGCCGACCACGAGGTCGTAGCGCCGGCTCGAGCCGTCGGTGAGCGTCACGTCCACGCCGGTGGTGTCCTGTTCCAGCCGCGTCGCGGTGACCCCGAAGCGGGACTTCACCCCGGCAACGGCTGCCTGGTCCAGCAGGATCCGCGCCAGTGTCGGCCGAGGCATGCCCATCGTGGCAGGCAGATCCGGTCCGCCGCTGCGCACGTCCCGCACCTCGACCAGCAGGGTGCCGGCGGCGTCGGGGGCGCGCATGCCGAGGAAGTCGAAGCAGAAACCGGCCGCTCTCGCGCGTTCCCACACGCCGAGGTGGCGCAGCTCGCGCAAAGCGTTGCCCTGCAAGGTGATTCCGGAACCGATCGCGGCGACGTCCGGCTTGACCTCGATGAGGTCGACCGCGACGCCCTCCCGCGCGAGCAGGATCGCCGTCGCGGTGCCGGCGAGACCGGCTCCGACCACCAGCACGTTGTCGACCGAAGGCATGAGGACTCCTTTGTCCGGCTACTTGACGGCGATGGGGGCGACCGGGGCGCCGACCGCGCCGGTCACCGGCAGCGGCGTTGCGGTCAGCCAGAACTCGTGGACCCCGTCAGCGGCGCAGTCGTCGGCGAGTGCGTCGAGGTCCCACATCTCACCGAGGAACAGGCCGATGTGCGGGATGGCCACCTGGTGCAGCGGCTGGAACGCGTTGTCGAACTCGTTGGGTCGCACCTCGACGCCCCAGGTGTCGGTCGCGACCCCGGCGATCTCCGTGCCGTGCAACCAGTCCACAGTGGAGAACGACAGGCCGGCCGAGTCCCCACCGGCGTAGTCGCCCCAGCCCTCCCGCCGCGCCCTGGTCAACCGGCCGGTGCGCACGAGGAGCAGGTCACCGCGGCCGACCCGTGCAGTGTCACCGTGCGCGGCGATCGTCGCCTCCAGGTGGCCGGTGGTGATGGCGAAGCCGTCGGGCAGCTCACCCTCTGCTCCACCCTTCTGGCCAACACCGAACACCCGGCCGACGTCGAGCAGCACGCCGCGACCCGCGATCAGTCCTGCCGTGGTCTCGATGCCGGTGATCCGGTCGCCCTCGCTGGTCACGACGTCCCCGGCACGGCGGCCGTTGTAGGCGAGACCGTGGTCGAAGATGTGGCCGAGACCGTCCCACTGCGTCGAGGCCTGCAAGGGCATGAAGATCACGTCGTCGGCCCCGCCGATGCCGTGCGGAAAACCCTGCGTGCCGCGCTCTGCGTCCGTCCCGGTGTCGAGCATGGTGTGCACGGGATTGGTACGCCGGCGCCAGCCCTTCTGCGGGCCGTTCGCGTCGAACCGTTGCGCCAGCGAGAAACTGGCGCCCCGGCGGACGAGTGCGGCGCCTTCCCTGCGCTTTGCCTCGTCCAGGAAGTTCAGCGTGCCAAGGACATCGTCGGCGCCCCAGCGGCCCCAGTTGGAGCACCGCTCGGCCGCAGCCGCGATCGCGCCCTCGGGATCGTTTCTGTCCACCACCTCACCTTCAGCGACAGCGAGGTATCAGGGAAGCCGAAATCGTTGATGAACGGTATCGACGAGATTGATACCGTCGGCGGCATGAACCTCGCGCGACTGGACCTGAACCTGCTCGTGGCACTGGACGCCCTGCTGCGGGAGCGCAGCGTGACCCGCGCCGCCGAGCAGATGGGGCTCGGTCAGCCCGCGGTGTCGGCCCAGCTGGGCAGGTTGCGCCGGCACTTCCACGACGAGTTGCTGACCCGAGCAGGTAACCAGTACCGGCTCACGCCGCTCGCGCTGCAGCTCAAGGACCGCGTGCGGGTCGCACTCGCCGGCGCGGAACGGGTGTTCGCGGCCGAGCCCGACTTCGACCCCGCACTGTCCACCCGGGAGTTCTCGCTGCTGATGGCCGACTACGGCATCGCGGTCCTCGGCCCCGGCATCGTGGCACTGCTCGCGGAAGAGGCCCCCAGGACGAGGCTGCGGTTCCCCGCCAACACGCCGAAGATGGTCGACGCGGCCGCACAGGTGCTGATCAACATCGACCTGCTCGTCATCCCGCACGGGTTCGTCGAGGACCTCTCGCACCACGATCTCTACCGCGACGAGTGGGTGTGCCTGGTCTCCGCCGGCAACACCGAGGTCGGTGATTCGCTCACCGTCGGGCAACTGGAGACCATGCCGTGGGTCGTCACCTACCACGGCCCCACCGCGTCCACGCCGGCCGCGCGGCAGATGCGCATGCTCGGCATCGAACCGCACATCCAGGTCGTCACCGAGACGTTCCTGACCGTGCCGGCACTCGTCGCCGGCTCGAATCGCGTCGCTCTGCTGCAACGACGCCTGGCCGACCGGATTCCGGACGACCTGGGGGTACGGGCACTGCCGTGCCCGTTCGAGGCAGGCCCGTTGGTGGAGGCGATGTGGTGGCACCCGATGTACGACGACGATCCCGAGCACCGCTACCTGCGAGACCTCGTCATCCGCGCCGTCCGCATCGATGCCGCTGATACCGCGCTTCGGCAGATTTGATTTCCGCTCGTGCGGTACCCGCGCTGACACTTCGACGTCAGTGACGCCGGTCGTCGAGAGCCGGCCCTGACTTCATCGGAGAAGCCAGTGACGCACTCCGCTCCCCCGCTCAGCACCACCGCGGACCAAGCCACCGCCGACCCGGCCACCGGGCGCCCGGCGGGCACCGCCCAAGCCGTCGTCCTACTGCTGTCCAGCTGCCTGGCCGTGCTCGGCGCGGTGCTGCTCGCCCCGGTGCTACCCCGCATCCAGGACGCCTTCGCCGGCATACCGGGCGTCACCACCCTCACGCCCATGGTCCTGACCGTGCCGGCACTGGTCATCGGCCTCACCGCGACGTTCGCCGGGCGCGTCGTCGACCGGCTGGGCCGCAAACGGCTGCTGGTGGGCGCTCTCGTCGTGTACGCCGTCGTCGGCACCGCGCCGCTGTGGCTGCCGTCCCTGCATCTGATCGTCGCCAGCCGGGTCCTGGTCGGCCTCACCGAAGCCGCGATCATGACCTGCTGCACGACGCTGCTCGCCGACTACTTCCACGGCCCCGAGCGGGAGCGGTACTTCGGCCTCCAGACCGTTTACACCACCGTGGCCGCAACGATCTTCTTCGCCGTCGGCGGATTGCTCGGCTCGTGGGGCTGGCGTACTCCGTTCTGGCTCTACGCGATCAGTCTGCCGCTCGCGTTCGTGGCGGCTCGCGTCATTTGGCAGCCACCGCAGCACCGCACCCGCGAGAAGCTCCCGTCCCTGCCCTGGCGCGACCTCCTGGCCCCGGTCTGCGTCAGCCTCTTCGGCGGTCTCGTCTTCTACGTCCTCATCGTCGAACTGTCCTATGTGCTCGACGGCATCGGCGTCACGTCCACCGCCACCATCGGCATGGCCAGCGCCGTCGGCTCACTGGCCACCGCCGTCGCGGCCTATCTGTTCCCCCGCGTCGCCCGGTTCGGTCCAGCCGTCACGGTCCCGGCGGCGTTCGCGCTCTGCGGGATCGGCATCCTCGGCCTCGCGCTGGCCCAGTCAGTACCGGTCGCGGTGCTCGGCGCCGTCGTCGCCGGCCTGGGCAACGGCCTCATGCTGCCCGCACTGCTCACCTGGGCGCTGGGCAACCTGACCTTCGCACAACGCGGCCGCGGCACCGGAATCTGGACCTCCGCGATCTTCATCGGCCAGTTCGCCTGCCCACTTGCGATCCTCGTCCTGGCGGACGCCACCGGACTGCCCACCGCCCTGCTCGTCGTCGCGGTCGCCGCGCTCCTCCTCGCGCTCGCCGTCCGGCTCCTCCGCCCTACACGACCGACCGCGGTACCAGCCAGGACATCGTGACAAGGCCGGTTGGCTTCGTCTTGCAGGTCTTGACGATCCCGACCTTGCTCCCTGCAGATCACCCGGAGGGCGCACTCGGTCACAGCGAACCAATGAACACTTCTGCCAGAGCAACAGCGACTGAGGTGCGTGCGGGTAGCGCTGTGCACGATCTGTGGCGCCGGCGAGGACGCGACCGTCCAGCGAGCCGACGACCACGGTCGGTCCCGATCACGCTCGACCGGTGTGGACGTCGCTGAAGTCGTGGTCACCGCGTGTGCTCGAACAGTGCGGAGAACGATCGTGCAGATTCAACATCGGCCCGTCATGGTGCTGCCGCGTCCATGGGCACGGCGGGGTTCGGCGGTGCCTCTTGCCGGCGCCATGCTGCAGACCAGTCGTGAGCACGAGACGATCATGGGTGTCAAGCCTAGCCAGCCGACGAAGATCAGCTCCGAGCCCTCGAACTCGGGCTCCTAGAAGCGGCGCGTCGAGCCGTGGAAGACATCCACCCATCGGCGACGATCAACAGCGACCGCAGACCCGCCCGATCAACTCCTCGAACATGCTTGACGCGAGGCGCCACCGGACCACGATGGTCGCACTGCTCGACGGGCTGGTGACCAAAGGGCTCGTGGAGCCCCAGGCGCGCGGGTCACTCCGGGAATGGGGCCGCCAGCACGGCTTGCTCGATGGTGGGAACAGGGAACCCTGGAATGTACTTACGCCCTACCTCCGCGAACGGGTGCAGGAGGTACGCCATCGGTTTGCGTCTGCACTGGTCGATGATGTTGGCGACGGCTTCACGCTTGAACCCGAGGCGCGGATAAGTCTCCAGCACTTCGGCCACGTCGTCACGATCCAGCTGGTCCAGCCCCTGACCGGAGACGTCCACACCGGCGCCGGCCGCCACCGCGGCGATCTCCGGCCGTTTCCGCGCCGCGATCGTGAAATTGGTGTGCAACGCGATCGCGTCCCAGACGACCTCCGCACGGGCGGTACTCATGCCGCGTTCCCGCAGGAAACGCCGTGCCACGTCAGCGCCGTCCAGTTCGAAGCGCTCAGCAGTGGAGACGAAGCGTTCAACGAGGCCAAGATCATGCAGAGCGGCGCCCACGAACAAAAGCTCACGGTCATACCTCTGGCCCGTCCGCTCGAGCATCAGCACGCCGAACTGATAAGAACGCATCACATGACCGAACAGCGTCGGAGTGGACACTTCACGTACGAACTCCATCGCCTGACGGGCCAACTCCGTATCCGGGATACGGAGCCCCGTCGTCGGGTACCGGACCGGCTGCGCAGCGGTGGCCACCGGTGCCACGCCCGAGCCCGCGACGCCGAGCAGGCCGGCCGCTGCCACGACCCGCGCACCCGAGAACAGCAACCCGCGGCGGCCAACCCCATTTTGAGAAGACGAACCTGACTCGTCAGCGCTATCAACACCAACAGATTCCATAACCTCAGCCTAGGGTCGGCATAGTAAGGTCGGCCTCGGATAATTGCCAACTTTCGACGGATTCGCGCCATCTACGGAACTGCGTCCGCGAGTACGCACCCACGCGCTGTTCTCACATGAATGAGACCTCATATCGGCCTAATCGAACACACGCTGCGTGCCGATCTGCAGGCCAATCGGCACGTAGTCGATTACACGCTGATATCAGGGGCCGTGTCAGAGCCGGGCCGAAATCAAGGGGAATGAGAGATACCCTTTATGCGCATCGGACAGGGCCGGAGCGGCGCAAGAACGTGAACGACTGCCTCCACTGGTATACGTCCAGCATTGGACAGTGGCCGACCTAGCGGCGGTGAACGACCACCTTCAACGGTTGGCAGCGGACGCCGCAACACCCAGACCGCCGCACACCACGACGTGCACATCAGCGCGAAGCCAAGACGAGTCCAAGGACCTCGAACAACCCCGTCCACGCCGTACGGGTTAAAGATCAACTCAGCCTAGGGCTTCGAGCGGTCCTGGATCAGGCGCGTCAGCAGCGTGCGCAACTGCGCGGATTCGTCGTCGTCGAACTCCGCGAGGAGCTGCCGTTCGGCCTCGTCGCTGGCGCGGACCGCTCGGACCAGCGCCGTCCGCCCGTCCCCGGTCAGCTCGACGACGTTGCGACGCCGGTCCCCGGCGTCCGCGTGCCGCGCCACCAGCCCCTTGGCCTCCAGCCCGTCGAGCAGCGCGACCATCGTGGTCCGGTCGACCCTGAGACGTCCGGCCACCTGCTGCTGCGACTCGGGATTGTGGCCGTCCAGGAGGAGCAGGACGGCCAGCTCGCGTCCGTTGACTCCGATCGGTGCCAGGTGTTCGGCGTGCAGGTCTTCCAGGGCTACGAGGGCGCGCTTGAGCAGATAGGTCAACCGCGCGCTCAGCCGCGGCTCCAGGTCCCCTTCGGTCGTCATCTCGACAGGATACTGTTACGCTGATCGTCAGTAGTACTGACGATCAGCGAAGGGGAAGATTATGACGACTCTGTTGCTCACCGGTGCCACCGGTCTCGTGGGTTCACGGCTGCTGCCACGCCTCGCACAGGACGGCTTCAAGTGCCGCGCGCTCGTCCGCGGCGACGCCGCGCTGCCGCCGGGGACCACCGGCGTCCGCGGTGACCTGGACGACCCGGACACGCTGCGTACGGCGGTGGAAGGCGTCGACGCGGTGGTCCACCTGGCGGCGCAGTTCCGCACGAGCGACGATGCCGCCATCTGGCGCGCGAACCTCGACGGCACCCGCAACCTGATCGCCGCCGTGAAGGAGCACGCGCCGAACACCCGGCTCGTCATGAGCAGCACCGGGAACGTCTACAACGCGAACGCCACACGCCCGGCGCTTGAAACGGACGCGTGCTCGCCGGCCGCCGCCTATCCGGCGAGCAAGCTGGCGGCGGAGCAGCTGCTCCGCGACAGTGGCCTGACCTGGGCGGTCCTGCGGCTACCGTTCGTGTACGGGGAGGGCGACGGTCACCTCGCGTCGATTCAGATGCTCGCCCCGCGGTTGGGCCTGCACCCGGCGCAGGCCTTTGCCGTGGCGCACCACCGCGACGTCGCGGCCGCCGTGCGCCTCGCGCTGACCGGGGTGATGGACGGCCGGATCGTCAACGTCACCGACGGCGCCCCGGTCACCATCTTCGAGATGGCCAGGCTCGCCGGGCAACCGATCGAAGGGTCCGCCGAGCCGCTGGCCAATCCGTGGTTCGGACATCTGGACGGCACCCTCATCCGTGAGCTCGGCTTCTCTCCGAGCGTGCCGACCATCTACGCCGCCGCACGCGACGGCATCCTCTAGGCGCAATGCCGGGTGGCCAAGGCCTTGCCGGAACGAGCCGCAAGCATGCTGATTTCGATTCGTTGATCTGTTGTGCCGGCCAGTAACGAGGCGCGCGGCCAGTACTTGTCGCGAAGTTCGAGGCGATTTCGCCGCACCTGAAATGAGCGGCAGCATCACAGGGGCGCAGGAACTGATGACGTTTCCCGAATCGAGCCCCCTTACCTCAGAAGGAGTTTCATGGCGAAATGGACCGCGGACCAACTGCCGAGCATGACCGGCAAAACGGTGCTGATCACCGGCGCGGGTGGAGGAATCGGACTGGTGACCGCCCGGGAACTCGCCCGGGTTGGCGCCCACGTGGTGCTGGTCGTGCGCAACATCGACAAGGCACGCCAGGCGACCACCAATATGCGAGGTGAATTCGAATTCCAGCATCTCGATGTCGCCGATCTGGACTCGGTACGCGCGTTCGCGCAGACGTACACCGGTGACATCGACATCCTGATCAACAACGCCGGGGTGATGGACATCCCGGCGGCGCGGACCGCGCAGGGCCTGGACGTGCAGACCGCGACGAACTACTTCGGGCCGTTCCTGCTCACCAACCTGCTGCTGTCCCGGTTGACCGACCGCGTGGTGACGGTGTCCAGCCAGATGCACCGGTTCGGCAAATTGGATCTCGACGACCTCGACTGGCGTACGCGCAAATATGACGCAATGGCGGCCTATCAGTCGTCCAAGCTCGCGGTCGTGCTGTTCTCGCTGGAACTGCAGCGCCGCCTGACTGCGGCGGGCAGCCACATCCGCTCGGTCATCGCCCATCCCGGCGTCGCCCGGACCGGACTGGTCGACCACTCGAACCTACGATTTGTCAACCGGCTCCCATTCCTGGTTCAAGACGCCGAGCACGGAGCGCTACCACTTCTCTATGCCGCCACGCAGGACATCCCCGGCAACGCATACGTCGGCCCCGACGGCTTGTTCAGCTTCACGGGACACCCCCTTGTCCGGAAGCCCAGCCGGGCCGGCCTGAACCCGACCGTTGCCCAAAGCCTGTGGCTGGCAACCGCCGCTCTCACCGGAGCCGGCGCGTCAATCGGGCAGTGACAGTCCCTTGGCCCCGGCTGCTACCGGGGCGACGAAGCCGTCGAGGAAGGCGCTGGTATTCCTTCTCGTCTTTTATTCGTGAAAGGAAAAAGTTGATGACTACCAATGTTCGCACCACCATCCCCCGGTTCTCGCTCGCGGAGCGCGACCGCCGGTGGGACCTCGCGAACGCCTTCATGGAGCGCCGGGGTCTCGACGCGCTCCTCGTCTACGGCGAACACGAGGACGCTGGTGCGATGCCCCTTTACTTCGACACCTGGTTCACCAACGACCGGGCCGGGACAACCGTGCTCATGCCCAAGGGAGAAGAGCCGGTCGTCCTCGTGCCGATGCCGCTGTACCTGCTCGACCGGCTGGAGGCGGAGCGACGGGGACACGACGTCTGGGTCTCTGCGCCCAGTGTCCGCCTCGGTCGCGACGCGGGCACGCTGATCGCCGCGTTCCGGGACCTGGGGCTGTCGCGAGCGCGGATCGGGGTGGTCGGGCTGGACCCGCACATCCCGTGGCACCCCGAGGGCGTCATCCCGTTCCGCCTGATGCACGGACTGGGTGTCGAGCTGCCCGAGGTCGAGATCGTCTCGGTGGGGTCGGAGTTCGGGCTGCTGCTGTTCCAGCTCAGCGAGGAGGAGGTCGAGGTGGTCCGGTACACCGCGCGCATCGGCGACGCGATGGTCGAGGCGATGGTCGAGGCGACCCGGCCCGGTGTGTCGGAGGCTGCGGTCTACACGGCGGGCACCGCCGCGGCGCTGAGCTACGGCACCGTCGTTCCCGGCATGCATCTGTGGTCGGGCTCGGAGTACGCGGCGTCGGGGCCGCCCGCGTGGTCCTACCGCCCAGGGGAGGCGCGGATCATCCAGGACGGCGATGTCCTCATGGCCGAGGTCTTCTGCAACTTCGGCATGCGGGCCTCGCAGCACCAGGTGACCATCGCCGTCGGTGAGGTGCACGAGGACATCGAGCGCGCGGCGCTCATCGCCGGCGATGCCTACCGGGCGGGACTGGCCGCCCTTCGCCCAGGCGCAGCATTCGGCGACATCGCTGAAGCGATGCTGGCGCCGGTGGAAGCGGCGGGCGGGTGGGTACGCGGTCCGCAGGTTCACGCGCTCAACCCCTGCGTCGGGCTCGCTCGCATTCCCGCGAACTCCCTGCGCGTCGAGGGCATCGAGCAGTACCCGAACTGCCCGGAAACACCCACGATGCCCCCGAACCTGGTGCTGGCGAAGGGAATGACGTTCGCCTTCGAGCCGAGCTGCGGCTTCGAGCGCCACCTCGTCACGGTCGGCGGGACCGTGCTCGTGGGTGACGACGGCGCGGAGGAGCTCAACCCGCGCACCGCCCAGCTGCTGCGCGCGGGCAGCTAGTGTCCTGAGTTCTTGATTCGTATGCAGTAGCAGGACTCGATGATCTGGTCATGTAGCCGGCGCGTTGACCTTGCCCTTCCTCAGGCGCGACTACGACGCCGAGTGGCTCGGCTCGCTGCAATCGGGTGCGAACCTGAGAACCTTCTACTCATTCCGCGCACCGTGCTCGAGCAATCTGCGATCTACGCTGAAGCCGTCCGCACCGAAGAGCGGCGGGCTCGAGAAATGGGAGCACTGGTGTTCCCTTCATGCTCGTAGCGGCGAGCGTACGCAATCCAGCACGTCGCTCGGCTCGGGTCCAAGCGACCGGCTCAGCAGGAGAGTGCTCACCACGTCCCATTCGACGGTGCAGCATCACCCGGTCCGCCTCGAGCAAGCACAGCACCGCGTCCACTTGTGCCCTGCGGCCAGGATGTGACCTGACGTGACGAGGGCCGGCTCCCGCAGGTCAGGACCCGGCCCTCGCCGTGATCACGGGATGTCGACTCCGAAGTCACACGCGGCTGTGGCGAAGTCCTGGAAGGCCATGCGTGGTCCAGCAGCGCGGGTTACCGTGCCGTTGGCGCGCACACCGCCGGACACGTGCGAGTACACCGAGCCGCCGCTGTCGCCGCCCCTGGCACCGGGCTGGCCCTGTTGCTGCTCCACCTCGACGAGGTCTTCCCTGTCCTGCCAGAAGAACAGCACCTTCAGGTCGCACACCGGACCGCCGATCTGCTCCGCACTGGTCACCCCGCTCTGGCACAGGTACTGACCGACGAAGACATGACCCCAGCCGACGACGTGTTCGGTGGTGTTGCTGTCCCGTCCACCGACGTACATGCGATCGCTGACCTGACTCGCCGGCACCAGTCCGATGTCGTGGTCGTCGTGGCCGTGACTGGTGTTGCCGATGAGCTCGCCTCGTCCGTCGGCGATCCGATGGCCGACCTGGCCGCAGTGCTCGGCGGTCAGGACGAACTGCCGGCCCGCGCCGTTGCGGACACCGAACCCTGACGTGCAGATGGTGCTCGCGGTCTGGTTCCACGTGCGGGCGCCGCCGCTCCACGGCGGACTGTCGTCCTGTCGCGACACCGGTTTCAGCTGTTCTTCGTACAAAACCCGGACGGGAACGCCTGCGACGCCGGTGACTTCGGCAGAGCTGCGGAAAGTGGTGGCGCCCGGTTCATCGGACACGACCAGGCCGCTGCCGTCGCCGGGAGTCTTGATGGCGGCGGTGGACTCGCCCTGCTGGTCCAGCCAGGACCGCAGGCGCGTGGTGGCGTGGTCGAGCTCGGCCTCGCTGTGCGCGGCCGGTCGGATGTGGACCGGAGCGTGCCGGACGGCCCGCTGTAGTGCCGCGGTGGTCGCGGCGGGAGGGATTCCCTTCCACCACAGGTTGACCGCGGTGTCGGTCAAGGTGATCCCGGCATAGCCGGACAGGCCGGGAGTGGTGGCGTACAAGACCTCGGCGGCTTCGATCAGCGGGCGCTGGGTCAGCGTGCGTTGCTCGCCGGAGGACAGCTCCCTGGCGCCGGTGGCCTGGGCCGCTGGGCTGACGGCCAGCACCGCGAATGCGATCGTCGTCAGGGCGAGGATTCTGTTGTGTGGCGTAGTTCGGTGCACGTTCGCTCCTTGTGACAGGGAAGAAACGAATCGCGTCGACGCAACTTCAGAGTGGCATGGCCGCAGGCACGGGCAAAGCACTCACCTTGATTCTGACAAAACCGGCCATCCCGCAATTCCGGCCGCCGCTTGCGGTGACACCTGGGACCGCGATGACGGGTGTCGATCGTCAGCACGAGACGCTCCGCCGCTCGTCTCCACCGAATTCGGCACCAGCAGCTGTGCCGGATTGCCGTTGCACCGCACGATCTGCACGACAGTGCCATCGCCATCGAACCCCGTGTTACGTCCTTGCACATGTTGTTGTGCGGCCGCAGGGCTTTGCCGACGAACTCCCACGTCTGACTGGCACCGCACCGCACCGCAGTTCCCCACACGTCAGTCGCTGACCATCGCTGAAGTTCCAGTTCGGCACCTTGACGCACTTGCCGAGCCAGTTGCTGGCCATTGATCACGTTCTCCCGTCGTTGTCCACCTGCGAGCCGCTGAGCCAGAGTTCCGCGGGTCTTGGTCCATTTCGTCGCCGCCATCGAGGGAGCTCGACGTTGGCGGGTCGTGCACCCACCGGCCGATGATGCCGACAGGCGGAACTCGTGCGAACTGCTGTTCGGCGTCGTTGCGCCGCCTTGCCGACGCCGTCGAGCGCCCCTTGTGAGTCTCGGAGCTTGACCAGTGACCCTTCACGTGGTTAATCGAGTTAGTAACATGACAGCTTGCGGCTACTCAACGAGGAGTGCTCCCATGAGGCCCAGAGGCTCTGTCCCCCGTCGTGCCCTCTTAGCCGTGTTCGCCATAGCCAGCCTGATGGCGGGCAGCGTCGTCGGGCCGTCCGCCGTGGCCGCACCTCCCACCTCGGTGGGAGTCGTCGGGGACTTCACCGGTGAGATCGGCTGCGCGACCGACTGGGACGTCGCGTGCACCGCGACGCGGCTGACCCGGCGCGCGGACGGAACGTGGTCCGTGCCTCTGTCCCTGCCCGCTGGCCGGCATTCCTACAAAGCAGCGCTAAACGGCTCCTGGAGCGAGAACTACGGCGCGGGCGCTGTCGCCAACGGGCCGAACATCGCGCTTGAGGTGCCAGCGGGCGGGGCGCGCGTCACGTTCGCCTACGACCCCGTCACGCACTGGATCACCGACGACGTCAACCACCGCATCGTCACCGCGGCGGGATCCTTCCAGTCCGAGCTCGCCTGCGCCGATGACTGGGCCCCTGACTGCCTCAAGTCGTGGCTGCAGGACATCGACGGCGATGGCACCTACACCTGGTCCACAAACGCGATCCCTGCTGGCACCCACCACGTCAAAGCCGCCATCGGACAGTCGTGGGCGGAGAACTACGGACAGAACGGCGTCCGCGGCGGCGCCGACATTCCCTTCACCGTGCCCTCCGCCGGCGCGACCACCTCGTTCAGCTACAACTCGGCCACTCACGTGCTGACCGTCACCTCCCACGGCGGAGGTGGCGGCACCCTTGCCGTGGTGGCCGCAGGCGACTTCCAGTCCGAACTCGGCTGCGCCGGCGACTGGTCGCCCTCGTGTGGCAACTCGCGGTTGTCCGACACCGATGGCGATGGCACGTACACCTTCTCCACCACCGCGATCCCGGCCGGCGCCTGGCAGGTCAAGGCCACCATCGGCGGGTCGTGGGATGAGAACTACGGCCAGGACGGCACGCCCAACGGTGCGAACATCGCCTTCACCGTGAGCGGGAACGGCGCGAAGACCGATTTCGCCTACAACGCCACGAGTCATCTGCTGACGGCGCGCTCCGATGGCGGCATCGGAGCGCCGGGACCTGGCACGCCGCCTGAGGCGGGCATCAAGGCCCATTGGTTGTCGCGCAAGCACATCGCCTGGGACCGCGCCACCGGCACCGGCACGTACTACCTGTACACACGACCCGACGGCGACGTGCGCATCGGCGCGCCCAGCCGGGCGATCAAGCTGGAGCCCGTTCCCGGCGGCCTGCCCGCGGACCTCAGGCGGGCCTTCCCGCGGCAGGCGGACCTGGGCGCGCTCGCGCTGCCCGACGGCATCGCCGAAGCCGACATCGAGAAGATCCTGACCGGTGACGTGGCGGTGGCCGCGTTCGACGGCGCGTCGCTGCGCGCGTCGACCCGGCTGCGCAACCACGGCGTTCTCGACGATGTCCACGCTTCGGCCCGCACGCGTGCCCTCGGGCCGATGTGGACCGCAGGCGTACCGGCGCTGCACCTGTGGGCGCCGACGGCCCGCTCGGTCAAGGTCAACCTCTACGACGACGCCACCACCGGCACGCCGTCGTCCACAGTGGACCTGGCCGCGGGCGGCGACGGCGTGTGGACCGCGACCGGCAACGCCACGTGGAAGAACAAGTTCTACCTGTTCGACGTCGAGGTGCTGGCCGACAACGGCTCCTTCCAGCGGCACCAGGTCACCGACCCCTACTCGGTGGGCCTGTCCACCAACGGCACCCGCAGCGCCCTGCTCGACCTGGCCGACCCCGCCCTGGCCCCGGCCGGCTGGACGTCACTGGCGAAGCCCGCTTTGGCCAAGCCCGAGGACCAGGCGATCTACGAGCTGCACATCCGTGACTTCTCCATCGGTGACACCACCGTCCCCGCCGCCGACCGCGGCACCTACCGCGCCTTCACCCACGCGGGCAGCAACGGCATGAAACACCTCGCCGACCTCGCCCGCGCCGGTCTCACCACCGTGCATCTGCTGCCCTTCGCGGACTTCACCATCCAAGAGCAGCGCTCACAGCACCAGAACCCGCAGTGCGACCTGCGATCCATGGCACGTGACAGCGACCAGCAGCAGTCCTGCGTCAACGCCGTGGCCAACAGCGACGGCTTCGACTGGGGCTACAACACCCAGCACTACACCGTTCCGGAAGGATCATTCGCCACCGACCCCCAGGGCGGCGCACGCACGCTGCAGACCCGGCAGATGGTCGCGGGGCTCAACGGCGCCGGCCTGCGGGCGGTGATGGACGTGGTCTACAACCACACGCCCGACGCGGGCCCGAGCGGCACCAACAACCTCGACCGCATCGTGCCCGGTTACTACCACCGGCTCAACGCCGAGGGACAGGTGGAGAACTCCACCTGCTGTCCCAACACCGCCGCCGAGCACGCCATGATGGGCAAGTTGCTGGTCGACTCCGTGCTCACGTGGGCCAAGGCGTACAAGATCGACGGGTTCCGCTTCGACCTGATGGGCCACCACCCCAAATCCGTGCTCACCGACCTGCGCGCCGCCCTGGACACGCTCACCGTCGCCAAGGACGGCGTCGACGGCAAAGCGGTCTACCTCTACGGCGAGGGCTGGGACTTCGGCGAGGTGGCGGGCAACACCCTGTTCACCCAGGCCACCCAGGTCAACATGGCCGGCACCGGGGTCGGCACCTTCAACGACCGCATCCGCGACGCCGTGCGCGGAGGCGGTCCCGCGGACGCCAACCCTCGCGCGCAGGGCTTCGCCAGCGGCCTGTTCACCGCGTCCAACGGCGACGGCGTCAACGGCGACAGCACCGCGCAGAAGACCAAGCTCCTGCTGCAGCAGGACCAGATCAAGGTCGGCCTGACCGGCAACCTCAAGGACTACTCGTTCGTCGACCGCACCGGCGCGACGGTCAAGGGTTCCCAAGTGCCCTACGGCGGCTCGCCCACCGGCTACACCAGTGACCCGCAGGAGAGCGTCGCCTACGTCGACGCGCACGACGACCTGGTCCTGTTCGACAACCTGACCTACAAACTGCCCACCGGCACCACCATGGCCGACCGCATCCGCGCGCAGTCGCTCGCACTGAGCATCCCGGCCCTGAGCCAAGGCGTGGCGTTCTGGCACGCGGGCAGCGAGATGCTGCGCAGCAAGTCCTTCGACAGCAACAGCTACAACTCCGGCGACTGGTTCAACGTCTACGACCCGACCAAAACCGACAACGGCTTCGGCCGCGGCCTGCCCGCCTCCGAACGCGCCAGAAGTCAGTGGTCCTACGCCACACCGCTGCTGGCAGACCCGGCGCTCAAGCCGTCACCAGCCGACATCGCCAAAGCCGCCGCGCAGTCCAAGGACTTCCTGACGATCCGGGCGACCAACCCGCTGTTCCGCCTGGCCACCGCCGCCCAAGTGCAACAGAAGGTCTCGTTCCCCGACAGCGGCCCCAACCAGAAGCCCGGCGTGATCGTCATGCGCATCGACGACACCACCGGCGCCGACGTCGACCCCAACGTCAAAGGCCTGGTGGTCATCTTCAACGCCGGCACCCAACCCACCAGCCACACCCTCGCCGCCGCACAGGGCGCCGGCTACACCCTCGACCCCACCCAAGCCGCCGGCAGTGACCCGGTGGTCAAGACCGCCACGTTCACCCCGTCCACCGGCACCTTCACCGTGCCCCCGCGCACCACCGCCGTGTTCCGTCTTATCCAGTAACCGCCCTCACCCCGAGGGCCGGCACCCCGAGCTGGAGGGCCGGCCCTCGGCCGCGTCACGGGGAACGTGGAACCCGTCCGGTCGACTCGCGCACGATCAGCGTCGCGCTCAAGTACTGGTGGGGGTGCTGATCCTCTCCGCGGATGGCCGAGATCAGAAAATCCGCGGCCGTCCGCCCCTTCGTCGCGATCGCCTGCCGCACCGTGGTCAACCGGGGCCGCTGCCACGCCGCCTCCGGCAGGTCGTCGAACCCGGTCACCGACACCTGCCCCGGGACGTCGAGTCCCAACTCGTGCAGCGCGTCCAGCGCGCCGATCGCCAACACGTCCGACAACGCGACGATCGCGGTCGGCGCGTACTCGGCCATCAGCCGTTTCGTCGCCCGGAACCCGTCGACGCGGGTGACCGGTACCTCGAGCAGCTCCACGTCCGCCATCGTCATCCCGACCTCGGCCAACGCCTCGACAATGCCCTCCATCCGCCGCGCCAGCGGACCCCGGTAACCACGCTCGGCATGGTCCGGACCAGGGTCCATCGACAACACCGCCAGACGCCGGTGTCCCATCTCCAGCAGGTGCTCCACGACCTCACGAGCACCCATGCGGTCGTCGACGTCCACACTCGGCACGTTCTCCTGCGGATCACTGTCGACCAGGACGAACGGGATCTTGCGCCGCTCGAGTTCGGCGACCTCGCCCCGGTCGCTCTCCAGCCCGCACACCACGAACCCGTCCACGGCCGCGTACGGGATCGCCTTGAGCATCGAATCCCGCAACGGAGCGCTGAGCAGCAGCGTGAACCCCTCCTGGTCGCACACCTGCCCGACGCCCATCAGAAACTGTGCGTAGTACGGGTTCTCCATCACCGTCGCCAGGTTCTGCGGCAGCAGCACACCCAACGCGTTGGTCCGACCTGCCTGCAACATCCGCGCCACCGTGCTCGGTGCGTACCCCAGCTCCTCGGCCGCCGCCAGAATGCGCTCTCGCGTCGCCGCAGAAATCCGGTGCGGGTTGTTGTAAGCGAACGACACCGCTGCCCGCGACACTCCTGCCGCAGCGGCTACGTCACTCGACGTCGGCTTGGCTCGGCGATCGTTGGCACGGCCGGACCGGACGGATCTCCGCGCCATAGTTTCTGACCCCCGCTCGAACGGTCCTGAAAATAGTTGATGCTACTGAGCGGCGACCGCCTTGTTCGGCAACATGCCGACGTCCACCCGGCGCCGCGCTCTTGATCTACACCGATGCAACAGCTCGTGACGATTGACCACATCGAGCCGCCGAGATGGAGCGAAGACCCCGGCCACGGCGATGCCGGTCGCACATCGAATCTTCGCCGCGCCAGGAGTACATGTCGCGGCAGGCCGACGGGTCCGCAGTGATGGGTGAAGGTCCTAGCGGCGCGGTCCTGCCATCGCCGAGGGCGGCAGGATCGCGCCGGCGACCAGTTCGTCGAGCGCCTCCTGGAGCTGTCGAATGCGGAGGCCGGCTTCCCGCTGCAGGTGCTCGGACAGTTCTTGCCACTCCGCCGGTCCGGGCGGGCGGTCGTCCGGCAGCGCGGCGAGCGCGGCGTGGATCTCGGCAAGCGTCAGGCCGACGCGTCTGCAGGCGCCGATCATGGCGACGCGGCAGAGAACGTCGCCGCGGAAGCGACGCCGATTCCCGGTCGTGCGGTCGGCGCGCAGGAGGCCTTTGCGGTCGTAGAAGCGAATCGCGGAGGGCGCGAGACCGCTGCGCTCGGCGACTTGCCCGACGGTGAGGCCATCGACGTGCCAGTCGGGGTCGTGGTGGTGCGTGGCCCGCGGCATCGTGCAGTCCGATCGTTCGCCGCGGTCAGGCGGTGAAGTCGCCGGCATGGTCCCTCGCCCACTCCCGGAACGTTCGGGCCGGTCGGCCGAGGATGCGCCGCACGTCGTCCGTCGCGCGCTCCGGGCGCTCGGCCAGCGTCGCCCAGTGGGCCAGCGCCGCCGCGGCGTAGTCCGGGCCGAGCACCGCCGCGTACGCGCGCCGAGCCGCCTCAGGGGACTGCTCGCGCACCCTGAGCTCGCGTCCGAGTGCCGCCCCGATCGCTGCCACTTGCTCGCGCTGGGTCAACACCTGCGGCCCGGTGACGGGGAACGCGCCGCCCGCGAGCGCCGGGTCGAGCAGCGCGCGCACCGCGACGTCGGCGATGTCGCGCTCGTGCACGAGTGACCGGGCGGCGTCGGGGAACGGCAGCTCGATGACGTCGCCGCGCTGGATCTGTTCGGCCCACTCGAGCGTGTTCGCCGCGAAGCCGCCCGCGCGCAGGAACGTCCACGAGGCTCCGGACGCCGCGACGAGCGCCTCGACGTCCGCCCACACGCCGGGCGTCGGACCGTCGTCACTCTGCAGCCGCGCGGCGGAGAGGTGGACGAGGTGACTCGAGTGGCGGGCGAGAGCCTTGACCGCCTGCGCGGCGCCGTCCGCCGAGAAGCCGGGCCAGAGCAGGAACGCGGCGTCGGTGCCGCGCGCCGCCGCGTCCACGGTCGCCGGGGCATGCAGATCCCCGGCGACGACCTCGACGCCGCCGGGCAGCCCGGCGGTCGCGGACTCGCGGACGAGCGCCCGCACGCGCGCGCCGGCTTCCAGCAGACCGGCGACGACATGACGGCCCACCTTGCCGGTGGCTCCGGTGACGAGAACGGTGCGGTCGAGATCGAAAGACATGACCGCGACGCTAGGACTTCAACCAAGGTTCAGGTCAAGGCCGGGCCGATGGCGGCTCAGAACACACCGCCGTCCGCGAGACCGAACCGCGCCACATGTCGGTGGACCCGTGGAGCATCAATCCGTGCGTCGCTCCTCGGGGGCCGGAACCGGATGACGTTCCGGCCTCCGAGGCGCGGTTCCCGAACGAAGTGCTCAGTCGATCGATCAGTGCAACTTGTAGGCGTTGATCAGCGTTTGCTCGACGGAGTTGCCGGCCGCGTCTGTCGCTTTGGCCCGCAATGACACCGAGGTAGCGTCATCGGGGTGCTGGACGACCGCCAGCACGTCCGCCACGACGGTCACCGGCGTCCAGGTCAGGCCGCGGTCGAACGACGCATCGACCTTCAACGTCCGTGGCACGGTGCTGGTGTTCGTCGCTTGCTGCTGGAGCGCGACGGGCACGATGAGCGAGCTACCTGCCGGCACCGAGTTGTTGTCGTCCAGCTTGGGCGTGAAGCGGAGGACCGACAGCGGCAGCCGCGTCCGGTTGGGACCGACGTGTTCGGAACGGAACGTGCTCGTGAGCCGGACCGTGGTGGTCACGTCGGCGGCACGGCTGCGGACGCCTTCAATGGACAACGTGTAGTTGCCTGGCTCCGACGGGACCTTGAAGTCATCGGCGCCGTAGGTGCTTTCGCCGATCTTCACGCCGTCCTTGTAAAGGACGATGCTGTGCTTGTCCGCTGCCGTCACACCCATGTTGCCTGCCGCGTCGCCCCACAGCGGGATGTTGACCCGGATCTCGTTGCCGGCTCTGGTCAGGTAGTCGTTGTCGTACTTCGACTCCGGCAACGCCGGCCCGAACACGCCGCGGTTGAAGGGCGCCTCGATGGTGGTGCCCGCCCGCACCGACCGAGGCCGCGAGATGAGTCGCTGCTCGAGCGTCTGCTCCGGGCTCATCTGCCAGGCCTCGAGCACCCACAGCGCGTCGGAGGAGTAGTACCCGTATCGTTCACCTGGCAGGGAGACGGGCATGACCTTGGACCACCACCCCGACAGCGCCGGACCGAATTTCGGATGCGGGAACGACCACGCCAGCCCCGACCTGCCAGGAAGCGGGACTGCGTACGTGGTGTGCACGCGACCGAGGTCCTCCTTCCTGTCCGCTCGGGTGAATCCGGCGGGGAAGGAACCGTTGGCGTAGTATCCGAGGCCGTAGAAGTCCGCGTTGCCGCCGACCCACTGCGTGTTGTACTGCGTCACGAACTCGTTCGGCGGCAGCTCCGGGCCGAGCCCGGCGGTCCACAGGGTGCCCAGGTCGCCGCCGAAGCGCACCCAGGTAAAGCCGGCACCACCCTTGATGCGTCCGTACCTCGTGTACCTGACGTCAGCGACGCCCAAGGAGGCGTTGTCCGGTGGGGTGATCTTCGTCTGCCGGGCCGCGCGGAAGTCCAAGTCCACGCTCAACTCCCGGGTCATGTCCAGCGACGGGTACACCAGCCATGCGGTGTGCTTGGCGGTGAGCACGCTGTCCAGGATGTAACGCCCCTTGGGCAAGCGAATCGACACGCGTCCGTCCGGGCTGAACAAGCGGTACATGTCGCCGGTGTCGATGTTCTGCGCATAGGTGCCGTACTCGGCGGTGGTCGGCTGCCCATCGAGGCCGATGTGGTTGATGGTCAAGGTGTGGGCTTCCCCCTCGCGGGTGACCGCGACCGGCGTGAGCACCTGGGTGCTGGGTGAGGTCGCGGTCAGCACCCCGCTGAACACGCCGTCGAGCGAGCCCAGCCGCGTGTCGGCGACGACGTTCACCGACGCCGTGCCGCCGGCCGGGATCGTCACCCTCGGCACCGAGGGGGTCAGCATGCCGGTGGGCGCGGGCCTCCCGTCAGGACCGGTCGCGGTCACCGCGAGGTCCAGGGTCATGTCCGCGGTGCTCGCGTTGCGGTACGTCACGTTCTTGCTCACCGGCTGGTCGTCGTCGTGCGGCCAGAGCTGGGTGCCGAAACCGATGTTCGTCGGTTCGCTCGTCACCACCTGGCTGATCGCGCGGGCGACGTCCACGCGGCCGGAGCCCTGGGCGAAGACGTTCAGCTTGTCGTTCGGTGTGGCCGACGCGGTCAGCGCAGCCTTGAGCTGCTGCCCGGTCCACGTCGGGTGCTGCTGCGCCAGCAGCGCGGCCGATCCGGCCACGTGCGGGGCCGCCATCGACGTGCCGCTCAGCGCGACGTACCCGTCGCCGGTGGACGTACCGATTTGGCCGACGGTGGCCTTCGCGGCCACGATGCCCACGCCGGGTGCGGTGATGTCCGGCTTGATCGCGCCGTCGCCGAGTCGCGGGCCACGGCTGGAGAACGACGCCAGGTTGTCCTCGCGGTCCACGGCCCCGACCGTCAGCGCGGCGTCCGCGCTACCCGGCGACAGGACGGTGCCGTCGCCACCGTTGCCGTTGTTGCCCGCGGAGATCACGAACAACGTGCCCGTCTTGGACAGTTCGTTGACGGCCTCCTCCAGCGGATCGACCCCTTCGTCGTCCAATCCCCCCAAGCTCATGTTCACCACCTTGGCGCCCTGCTCGACCGCCCACTGCATGCCGGCGATGATCCCTGAGTCCGTGGCTCGGCCGTTGTCGTCGAACACCTTGCCGTCGACGATCTGCGCCTCGTGGGCAACGCCTTTGAGCTTGCCGCCCGACTTTGCTCCTGTGCCGGCGACGATCGACGCGACATGCGTGCCGTGGCCGATCCGGTCCAAGGTGTCCGCAGCGCCACTGAAGTTCTGTTCGGCGACCTCACGGCCTGCCAGATCCGGATGGGTCTCGTCGACACCGGTGTCCAGGACGGCGACCTTCGTCCCCGCACCGGTGTAACCGGCTCTCCACGCCTCCGGCCCGCCGATCTGCGCAACGCTGCGGTCCAGCGAGGTGTGCTTCACAGAGTCCAGCCAGACCTTCCGCACGGTGGTGCTCTGCATCGACTGCCAGGCCGATCCGTCACGGTCCGCGCTGACCGCGGACGAGTTGATGCTCGCCAGGCTCTGTGTCTGCTTGACGCCGGCCAACTGCGCGTGAGCGACACCAGGTGCGTAGGTCACGATGAGCGGGAGCGTTGCCCGCTTGCTGTCGCCGTAGCCGGAGTCCAGCAACGTCGTCACGTCGAACAGACGCTCATCGACCTTTCCTTGCCGGACGAGTGGAACCGCGTCCCTCGGGACCACGAACAGGTGGTCGTTCCGCTGGTACGTGGAAAACTCGATCTCGCTCCGGCCCTCGCCGGGCACGATGGTTTTGACGTCCCGCTGCGCATCCAGGACTACGACGCGGTCACCGGTGATCAATGTGACCGACTGACCGACCAGCGGTCCGCCCGGCGCGGCGTTGGCCGTCGGCGGCGTACCGAGCACGGTACCGAACGCGAGGGAGGCGAGGGCCACCCAACTGCCTGTTCTCCTTCTGATTGAACGCACTTGAAGTGCCTCCAAGAATAGTGTTTCGCACACACCTCGACATCGTCGACCCGAAGTCGATGAACCACACGACGTGGTCTAGACAAGTTAGCGTTGATTACTCAGAGGCGACAAGCTTTCCCGACGAAGCTGTCTCGTGACATTTTCGACCGGTCCATTCGGTCGATTGCGGTGATCCATTGGGATCAGCACGTCTTATTCAGTCGATTGATCAACCGGTCGAAGGAAGGTGCTGATCTGGCCGCTCAGTGCCGTTGCAGGAGAACGAGGGAACGAGGGAACGCCGCTCGCACCGTTGTGCAGCAGTGACCGGCTCCGGCTTCATGAAGTCGGGTCGATCGCCTTGCACTGTCCACCGACCCCATCAGGACGACTGATCGATCGACATCGTCTCTACCTGTGAACATCACCTTCGGGCCACTACCTGAAATCATGGCAAGTCGATTATCGCCTGCACCCTCACCTCAAGCCGAGATACCGGATAGAAGCACATGTCGCACCGCTGGTAATGACAAACTGATCAGAAAATGATTTCAGAGCCGGAAACTGGCGTCCAGGGGCGACAGATTGCCCGCCTCCCGCTCTCCGACCTGAAGGGAAGATCGACTTCGACGATGCGGGGCATGATCGGATTCACGCCACGGAGATCCGCCGCCTACTTGCGAAACCCATCCCGCGCGCGCGACCGACGATGCCTGATCCCGGTCCTGGTCCCGTTCTAGGTCTCGACACCGACGACAACAGCAACCCCGACTCAGCCACTACGACTTGTGCTCTGTCGACAGCACGCATCACAGAACTCCTCGGTCTCGCGAAGTGAGAGCGCTCTCACAGCGTCGCGACCGCAACTCTGTGTGTCAAGCATGAAAAATCCACACAACTAGTTGCAAAATCGCGATAGCGGTCCGATCGGCAGGCGAGCCTGTCGAGTACGCCTTGCGGCGCATCCTGCGAGATCAAGTCAACTCGCACGTCGCCCACCTCGACTTCTGCGCCGCCGTGGAGCTGCCCATCGCGCGGCAGGAGGAAAGCCCGCGGTTTACGAATTGGCGATGCTGTCCGACGTGGCCCTTACCGATCCCAGTGCGATCCAGGTTGGTCACGGCGAAGCGCACTGGGTCACCGACACCGAACTCGGCAACCTCGACCTGCGTCCCACGGCGCTCGCGACCGCTTGCGCGTCGATGATCTGACCGGCGAGCGCCAGCGGTGGCTGCTGACTCCTGACCAGACATCCACCGCTCGTTCATCCGTCGCGCTCTGGCGCCAGAAGCAACTCGAAAGACACCAACCCGCTGTGCGTCATCTGGCTCGGCCTGGTCCACCACGACCAGCCGGTCCTCGGCGTCACCGCGCTGTCCTTCTGCCGCCCGAGCGCAAAAGCTTCGCCGGTACAGCCCCTCCGCACTGAACCTGGTCTGTGGTGCTGACGGCAGGCCACACTCGACCGGGTCGCGCTGCGCGATCGCGATGGCACCAGAGTTACGGGACGAGGTGTTGCCGTTTTTGCGGCTACTGCGTAATAGCCGCACCTGCCGAGCCTCGGGATCTCAACGCAGCAAGGCTTCGAACTCACCAACCGGACATCGACCCGGAGCGCGCCGCCGCGCTCAGGGCCGCCCTGCAGGGACACCGCCCGACGACGAGCATCTCGCGCTTCTGGACCGCGTCCTTTGGTCCTGCGCCGCATCCGTCCAAGCTGCCCCACCTGCGCACCAGATGTGCGAGCAGGTACTCCAACCACCCATAAACCGGGATTTCATGATGCGCTGCGCTCGCAGCAGCAGCCACCCCGTCCCACGAGCCGGTCCGGGCCCGTCGAATGCCGGCCGTAACGGGGCTGATGCACTTCACCCACCCCGTCGGCAGCTTCGATGTCGACGTTGCCACAGCGTTGACCAGCCCGTGGACCACCGGGGCCCCGGCCTGGATGAGGAATTGCCACCGACCTTCCCCGTCGCAGGCGTCTCGTGGTCGCGGTTGAGCCAGCCCGACCTCGACCTGGACCTGGACCTGGACGATGCCGCCGGCAAGATCCGCCGGACGCCTCGCACGCCGCACGACGCAGCACCCTTGACGCCCGAGTTCGACGGCGTCCAGTCGACCTTCCGGACCACGGGCACCACAGGCTGGGACAGCCTTCCCTTGAAGTAGCCCTCTTCTCTCGGGCAAGAAACACAAACGAAACAAAACGTGGACAGTCGGACACCTTAGGTTTACCGTATCGATAATGTGAGAGCGCTCTCACAGTGTGAGTCCCTGTTGCTCCGCTGGAGGTTCCCTGTGCGTTCGATCCGACCACGTTTGGCGGCGTTCGCCGCCGCGGTGGTCGCGGCCACCGCGATCACCCTGATACTCCCTCCGGCCGCAAACGCGGTCGCGGTCGGAGCGGGCAGTTATGCCACCGAGCGGCCCGCGGGCGCCGCCGGACCGTCCAACTCCGACGGCGCCCCCGTGACGCCGAAGGTCACCGCGCGCATGGCGGGCCAGCCGGTGCCCACCAACGAGTGGTGGTCGTCCCTGGTGTGGCAGCGCTACGCGGGCAACCCGTACGGCGAGAACCTGTACGCCCACCCGATGTCGTTCCACGCTCAGGCACAAGGCCTCGGCGTCGGGTACCCGAACACCGCGGCCGTCGTCTCCAACGGCACCGCCTACGAGATGCTGCACCGCGACGACCTGTTCGTCGGCGTCACCGGGCTCAACGCGCCCGGTGTCGCCGTCGACGGCTGGTCGGACTGGACTGTCAGTCCACTGTGGACCGGTGGTGGTCGTACCCTGCGCGCCACCATCGGCCACGGCCTGCCGTTCGTCCACGCCGAGGCGACGGGCGGCAACGCCCGCGTCGCGTTCAACGCGACCGCCACAGTGTGGAGCAACACTCCCGGAGTCCTCGGGGTGACGATCAACGGCCACGAGTACGCCCTGTTCTCACCGTCGACCTGGACGGTGTCCGGGTCCGAGGCGACTTCGGCCGCGGCCTTCTTCTCCGTCGCGCTGTTGCCCTCCCGCGACGCGCTAGCGCTGTTCCAGAAGTACGCCTTCTCGTTCGTCACCGACACCAAGGTGTCTTGGTCGTACAACGCGGGCACGGCGCAGTCGTCGGCGACCTACTCGGCGACCACGGTGGCCAGGCAGGGCACGCAGACCGGCACACTCCAGGCGCTGTACCGCCACCAGTGGCTCAACACCACCGACGCGGTGACCGCGCACCGCTACATCTCGCCGCGCGGCGAGATGCGGCTGCGCGAAGGCGGCTCGTTCACCACGCGCCAGGCGTTCAGCGGCGTCCTGCCCGCGCTGCCGCTCTCGTCGCAGGCCGACACCACGAGGCTGCGCAACGAGATCGACGCCGAGCTCAACGCCGCGGACCCGTGGAAGGGAGCCACGGACACCTACTGGACCGGCAAGGCGCTCAACCGGTTGTCGAACCTGGCCCGCATCGCGAACCAGATCGGCTACACCGCGGGCCGCGACCGGCTCATCGCGATGGTCCGCGACCGGCTCACCGACTGGCTCACCGCGACCCCCGGCGAGGCAGGCAGGCACTTCGCCTACGACTCGACCTGGGACACGCTGATCGGCTACCCGGCGTCGTTCGGGTCCGACCGCGAACTGAACGACCACCACTTCCACTACGGCTACTACATCCTGGCCGCGGCGATCGTGGCGCAGCACGATCCGGCGTGGGCGTCCGACGCCCGCTACGGCGGCATGATCAAGATGCTCGTCAAGGACGCCAACAACTACGACCGCTCCGAGAGCCGCTTCCCGTTCCTGCGGTCGTTCGACGCATACGCGGGGCAGAACTGGGCTTCGGGCCACGCGGGCTTCGCACACGGCAACAACGAGGAGTCCTCCTCGGAGTCGATGATGTTCGCCACCGCCGCCGTGCTGTTCGGCCAGGCGACCGGTGACAACACCCTCCGCGACGCGGGCATCTACCTCTACACGACCCAGCAGGCCGCCATCGGCCAGTACTGGTTCAACAAGGACAACGCCGTCTTCCCGGCAGGGTTCAACCACGGCACGGTCGGCATCGTCTGGGGTGCTGGTGGCACGTACGGCACGTGGTGGACCGCGAACCCGGAAGAGATCCACGGCATCAACATGCTGCCGATCACCGGTGGCTCGCTGTACCACGGGGCGTGGAAAGCCGACATCCTGCAGAACATCGCCGAGATGCGCGCGGCCAACGGCGGCACGGAGGTGGAGTGGAAGGACGTCATCACCGAGTTCCTCGCCATCGCCGACCCGGCGCAGGCCCTCGCCAACTACGGCGGCGGCCTCGAACCGGAGGCCGGTGACTCCAGGGCGCACGCCTACCACTGGATCACGTCGCTGAACACCTACGGCACACCCGATCACTCCGTCACCGCCAGCGTCCCGACGTACGCGGTGCTGGCGAAGAACGGCGCGCGGACCTACGTGGCCTACAACCCCGGCACCACCACGGCCACGGTGAGCTTCTCCGACGGCCAGACGTTGTCCGTCCCGGCGTCCTCGACCGCGTGGCGCGGTCCGGCGGGCAGCGGCACTGACTCCGGCAGCGGCGGGGTGAACCCGACATCGCCGACGACCACCACAACAACAACGACCACCACCACAACCACCACGAACCCGCCCGGCGGCAGGAACGCGTTCGCGACCATCCAGGCGGAGTCGTTCGACGGGCAGAGCGGCGTGCTCACCGAGACCACGACCGACACCGGCGGCGGCCAGAACATCGCCGGGCTCGGCAACGGCAACTGGGCGCTGTTCCGGGGAGTCGACTTCGGCTCCGCCACCGGAAGGCAGTTCACCGCACGGGTCGCCAGCGGCGCCGCCGGCGGCGTGAGCGGCTTGGTGGAGGTCCGAACCGGCAGTCCCACCGGCACCGTGCTCGGCTCGTTCGCCGTCGGCAACACCGGCGGCTGGCAGAGTTGGCGCACCGTGCCCGCGAACATGTCACCGCTGACCGGCAAGCAGGACGTCTACCTGACCTTCACGAGCGGGCAACCGGCCGACTTCGTCAACGTCAACTGGTTCTCGTTCGGGCAGTGATCCGCCGCCGCCCCACCGGGTGTGGAGGAAGCACGATACGCACGAGGTTACGAGGACTCATCGGGATCACGGCCACGACGGTCGCCATCGCGGCGATCGGCGTGGCCGTGTCCTATCAGCCCGCGGGAACGGGACCACTTGCACGGCAGCCGCCCCGGTGCCGTCGACGAGCAGCAAGCGCTGGCCATCGAGGACCTGTGGCGCTGCTGTCCCCCCGGCGCCTGGGATTCTGCCGTGCCCGTCAGGTCGACCAGGAGAGCTTCTTCCTCACGGCCTGCTCGCCGAGCGGTGGGCGAAAGGGCATGGGCGGCAAGCGGTCCGTTACCCCTTCCGACCCGAGGACCCCGTCCCCTGCGGCGGCTGGTCCAGGGGGTGCACGGCGATGGCGATCTTGCCGCGAGGGCGCCTGCGGCCTTCGCCGGCAGAGTCGCCTTCCAGCAGTGTGTGCGCCTGCGCGATGTCGGCCAGCGACAGCACGGCACCGATCACCGGTCGGAGTTCTCCCTGGTCGACCAGCCGGCTGAGGGCCTCGAGCTTCGCACGGCCGGGACTGACGAAGACGAAGTGGTAGGTCGCGTTCACGCCCCACGCGGCGAGCAGGTTCTGGGGTTCGGCGATGTCCACGATGGACACCACACGGCCTCGGTCGGCGAGGATCTCCGGGCTGCGGGTGAGGGTGTCCCCGCCTACGGTGTCCAGGACGACGTCCACCCCGCCCATCGCGCGGACCTGCGGCGCGTAGTCACCGGTCGAGAAGTCGATCGCGGTGTCGGCGCCCAGTCCGGCGACGAACTCGTGATCTTTGGCCCGCGCGGTGGTGATCACCTCGGCTCCGAGCGCTCTGGCGATCTGGACGGCGACCGAACCGACCCCGCCCGCTCCGCCGTGCACCAGGACCCGTTCCCCGGCCCGCACCCCGGCGCGTTCGACCAACGCTTCCCACACCGTCACGCCCACGAGCGCGAGACCAGCGGCCTCGACGTGCGACAGGCGTGTGGGCTTGCGGGCGACCAGTGCCTGGTCGACCAAGTGGAACTCAGCATAGGTTCCCTGCCCGGCGAACACCGGCGCCAGGTACCAGACCTCGTCACCCGGCTGGAAATCGTCTGCCCCGGGGCCGGTCTCGACCACGACTCCGGACACGTCGTTGCCGATTACCGCCGGCAGCGCGATCTGGTCGCGGTAGTCGCCGCGCCGGGTCTGCAGATCAAGAGGGTTCACGGACGTGGCCATCACCCGCACCAGTACCTGGCCGGGCCCCGGAGCAGGCCGCGGCAGCTCTCGGGTGGCGAACGCGGTGTCCGCACCACCGAAGCGGACGAGTTCCATCACGCGCATCGAGGTAGCCATGCGGCAACCTTAGATTGATAAATTGCAAATCGTCAATGTGATCCTGCGTTACGATGATCGCGTGTTCTCGGAGGCGGAGTTGCTGGCTGTGTTCCGGGCCCTGTCCAATCCGGCCCGCCGCCAGATGCTGGTGTGGCTCAAGGAGCCGATGAGCTTCCCCGGCCAGGAGCTCGACGACGTCGAGATCGGCGTCTGCGTGACCGACATCCAGCAGCGTGCTGGTCTGAGTCAGCCGACCACCTCGCAGTACCTCACGATGCTGCGACAGGCAGGGCTGGTGATCGCCACCCGGCGAGGCAAGTGGACCTACTACCGCCGCGACGAAGACAACATCGCCCGTCTCCTGGAGACCCTGCGCGACGTCTTTTAGACCGTGTGACGAAAGTAGATCTTGGGCTGTGAACGATCGCGGTTCAAGGTCGAGGCCGCTCGTGGGCCGCGGTCCTGTCCGGCCTGCGAGGTAAGGACGGTCATCGCCATCTCGACGACCAAGCAGGCTGGTGCGGGTCTTTCACCTCCACCCGACCCACAAGCGCCTCACGGCGCACCCGCTCCACTGCCCAGCGGACCTTGCCCGGTCCGGAGCCGTGGACTGTGCCGCGTCGGGCAATCAGGGGCTTGATGCCGCGCTTCCACAGCAAGCCGCGGTGCAGTCACTCCCGCCGACCGCGCCGGTCGGTCACGGCGTTCCGGCGCAACGCCTCGCCCCAGTTCCGCCGCGTCTCGTGGATTCCCTGAGCCCGCAAGCCACGTCCCGGACCGGGCGACGACCGTCGTGGGCGAGCTTCGTGGCATTGCGCCGGAACTACTTCGGGGTACTTGCTTCGCTGCCCCATCGCGCGTTCTTCTCCTCGGCTACTGCCAAGTCTGGAGGCGTCGGGCCAGCGGGAGTCACTTCAGGGATCGCCTGCCGCGAGCCCTCCACACCGCGAGCCGACGGACGAGCCCGACGACGAGCAGGACGATGCACGCCGCCATCACGAGCCACTTGGCCAGGGTGAAGAACGGCCCGAGCTGGTACGACGGCTCAAACCGTTCGGGGAAAGCTGCGGCCATCGTGAAGTGATTGACATTCTCGGCCACGTCGAGAATCCACAGCGGCAGCGGTAGCAGGTTCACCCACTGGAGCCGGCTCGACACCGGGTAGAGCAAGGAGAGTGCCGCCGCGAAGAAGACGCTCAGGCTCAGCACCGGGAACCAGAAATCGAGACGAAGGTAGAAGTCCTGGTACGCCTCGCGGCCGTCTGGGCCGAGGCCCGCCAGCAGCGCACGCGCCCCGGCGGCGGACCAGATCGGCACTTCTTCGTCCAACAGCCGCGCGCCACGGACGCCATCGGAGGTGACGGCTCGGGAGCCGGCGGGGACGAGCACGCTGAACATCACGGTGCTTATGACCAGGGAGACCCAAAGGAGCACGGTGCTTCCTGAAAAGCGCCGGATGGCCGCTGAGGTCGTGAGAAGGCGCGCCATCACGGTACCGACACCACCTTTCCGAAGAGGCGGCCCTGCTGGGCGTGGCGGATCGTGTGGTCGGCGTCGCGCAGCTGGGAAGTTCGCGCCACCAGCGGGTTGATGGCACCGCTGGAGCGCGCGGCGAGCACGGACAGGTCACCGGGGCGTGCCTGAGGGCCGAGCTTCTCAATCGCGGCAGCGGACGTGTCGGCGCAGGCCGGGCCGACAACCTCGTGTCCGGCGGAGATCAGTTCCGGCACGACTGCGGAGCCGAGATGGCCAGAAGCACTTGTAACGAGTAACCGCATGGGAGTCCCTTCACAACCATCGATGTCACCTTGCGACATCACCGTACCCCCCATGATGTCACCATGCGACATACCTCTGGCAAAGAAGGAAGTCGCAGGGTGACATCAGATACCATCCCCACATGGCCCGCTGGCAACCAGACGCACGCGGCCGCTTGGAGGCGGCCGCCTTGGAGCTGTTCGGCGAGCGCGGGTTCGACCAGACCACGGTCACCGACATCGCCGCCCGCGCCGGCCTCGACAAGCGCACCTTTTACCGACTCTTCGGCGACAAGCGCGAGGCACTCTTCAGCGGCAGTGGGCACCTGGAGGAAATCCTGGTGAGGGCAGTGACCGACACCGACGCCGACCCCTTCGAGGCGGTCATCACCGCCTTCCGCCGGGTCGCGCAGGTGATGTTCGCCGATCGCCTCGATCTGATCCGAGTGCGGCACTCCATCATCGAGGCCAGTCCAGAACTGCAAGAGCGTGAGCTACGCAAGATCGGTTCGCTGGCGGCCGCGGTCGCCACCACTCTGCGCGCCAAGGGCCTCCACGAAACCACGGCCACCCTGGCCGCCGAGTCCGGTATCACGGTCTTCCGGGTTGCATACGCCCGCTGGGTCGCACCCGGCAGCGACGCCTCGCTCGCCGACCTGATCGCCGAGACGGCCACCGAGCTACGCACGATCGTGTCAGCCTGGGGCGGCAGAGGGTGAACCGCGAAGGAATGGCAACGGTGTCGACCTGGATGATGACGTCGGACCCACAGAGCACGCCGGGAACGAGGACCAGCTTCCAGCCGGTGACATCGATTCGCCATCCGACGACTCGGCGAGGGTGACCGCGTCGCCGGTCCGATCGAGGCCGTGGTGGAGTGCTCCGAACGCCTGCCGACGCCATGGGCGGCGATGTACGTCGCGCGATGGGCGATGTCCTGATCGAGCGCGGTTCGGGCCAGCCGCCGGAGGGGGTGTCCCGCCAGAACCGGGCCAGACCGCTGGCGAGACGTCGCTGTCTCCGTCCCAGCTCCGCGATCCGGCGGGTCGTGGCCCGCAGTGGCCTTCTCCAGCGGGCCTTCCTGCGCGTCGATCTCCGCGTCAGCTCACCAAAGGAAGGCAAGTACCACGACGCAACAGGCGAGCAGAAGCCACAGCACGGCCAGTGCGGCGTTCGCCGGCAGGACCTTTTCGGCACCGAGTCGGGCGTACAGGCCGGCGAGCCGGGCATGCACTCGTCCGCCGAAAGCCGCGCCCAGCACGATGAGGACGAGGCATGGCAGGCAGTAGATCAGCGCGTAGCCGGCCAGGACGAGCAGCGCCTGTCCTGTGTGGACGCCGGCGGTGACCAGTCGCTCGACGGCCGGGAAGTACGGGAAGGCGTTGGGCAGGTCCGCGCCTGTGACCACGACACCCAGTGGCACCGCGGTCCGCACCGAGACCCACGACGGCAGCACGACAGCAGTGCGGGTACGTGTGCGAAAGCGGCGCACACCCGCCACCGCCAGTGAGCCAGCCCCGAGCAGCAGCGCCGCACGGCGCAACCACGCCATCGCGTCGGTGATGACACCCGCTGCGACGTCGGCACCGAGCAGGAGCACGACGCCGAGCGCGAACACCGCGGCGTAAGCGCCCAGCGCGAACAGCACCGCGGCGGTCACCGGTCGGCGCAACGGGGCGAGCAGGAGCAACGCGACACCGGCGATCGTCGCCGGGTTCAGCGCGTCCAGCAACGCCAGTCCCACGATGCCCGCGAGCAGCACGGGACTCATTCGACGCCCAGCGGCAGTCCGAAGTGGGCGACGAGAGCGTCGACGTCGGCCGCGCCGGGCGGCTGCGCGGTGAGCGCGGTGAACAACAACCCGTCTCCGACCAGGCGGACCACGCGAGCGCGGACCGGATCACCGAGCTCCGCTTCCAGCATGCGGTCCCAGCGCTCGATGGCCTCCCCCACCTCCGCGGGCAGGTCGAGGTCCCCCACCGCGGTCACCTTCACCATCGACAGCATCGCCTGGAACAGACGCCGTTCCTGGTCGTCGGGCACCGACAGCCGCAACCACGCGGCGGCCATCGCGCCCTGGGCGGCGGCCGCCGTGAGCCGCTCGTCGGCCAGTCGGACCGCACGTTGCACGACGCCGTGCAGCAGCGTCGCGGTCGTGAAGTGGTAGAGCACACCGCCTTTGCTCACACCGGCTTCCTCCGCCACGGCGTGCAGAGGCGGGGGCACCTTGCCGGCGATCAGCAGCCGCTCGGCCGCGTCGAGGATCTGGTCACGGGTGTCAGCCATGCCCTCTACTGTACCGTCCGGACGGTTTAGTGAGTCAGGTCCATCGCCGGTCTCGCCAGCGCCAGGCCGAGTCGTCGAGGAAGCGCCGCAGTGGGGTGGGCTCTTCGCCCAGCAACGTCCTCACCTCGTCCGTGGCCGGCTGGTTGAGGCCGAGCCGCGTCGCGGTGTAGACCGCGGCCATGAAGCCGATGCTGTCCCAACCGACTCCGCGGCGCCGCAGCCGGATGGTGAACCGGATCAGGCCGGGGCGGGTGTAGCGAATCGTCCGGCCCAGTGCGACACCTAGTTCGGCGGCGACGTCGGACATGCCGAGTGCTTGTCCGCCGGTGAGGTGGTGGACGGTGTCGCGGTGGCGATCAGGGTGCAGCAGGGCGTCGAGTGCGACGGCTGAGGCGTCCCGCGCGTCCAAGAACGTTGTCCGTCCTTTGCCCGCTGGGACGAACAGTTCGCCGTGCTCGACGATGTCGATGCCGTGGGTGGACACAGCGCGGTGCAGGTTCTGCATGAAGAACGAGCAGCGCAGTACGGTCCAGGTCATGCCGCTGGCCTGAATCGCTTTCTCCACCTTGTGATGCGGGAGGAAGGTGAGACGGTCCGCGCCGAACACCGATACGTAGACGACGTGCCGGCATCCCGCTCGGGCCGCTGCCTCGACGAACGGGATGATCCGCTCGCGGGCTGCCTTGTTGCCGGGCAACGGGAAGAGCAAGAACAAGGTGTCCACACCGGACAGTGCGTTCGTCCACGTGGTTCGGTCGGCGAAGTCCAGGCGGGCGTGATCGGCTCGATGGGGCACAGGATGCCTGCTCGCGATGCGCCGCGGCACGCCGGGGTGCTGGTCGAGCAGGGCGACGAGTTCAGCGCCGACGTTGCCTGACGGGCCGGTGATCAGAATCATGGCACCGGCTCCTCTGCGACGGCGAGAACGACTTTCCCCGTGCTCGTGCCGCTGTCCAGATGCGCGTGGGCGTGCGAGGCCTCGCTGAGCGGGAACACCCGGTCGACGGGAACCCGCAGGGCACCGTCCTCGACGAGCCGCACGAGCCTGGATAAGTCCGTGGGTCTCGCCGAGGTAGCCACCACGGAATAGCCGGGACCGCCCAGCGCCGAGGTGAGCAGTCCCCGCACGGCCTGGGCACTCGCCGGCCGCGTGGACACCATGAGGCCACCTGAGCCCAGCAGGCGGTGCGCCGCTGACGCCGGCAGTACGCCGGGGGTGTCGAGCACGACGTCGTAGGTGCCTCGGATCTCGTCGGGAGCGAGCACGTCATGGGCGCCGAGGGATGCGACGAGGTCGCGTTTGACCATGGAGGCGGTGGCTGTCACGTGTGCGCCGGCCAGTGCCGCCAGCTGTACGGCGAACACGCCGATGCCACCACTTCCGCCGATCACGAGCACCCGTGCGCCAGGCCGCCGGTGCAGATGGGCTCGGCGGTACAGCGCCTGCAACGCGGTCAAACCGGCCAGCGGCACCGCCGCCGCCTCGGCGGCAGGGACACCGCGCGGAGCGAGCACCGCCCGGTCCTGACGGACCAGCGCGTACTCGGCCTGCCCTCCGCCGCGGTGACCGAGCAGCGCCACCACCTCATCACCAGGGGCGAAAGCAGTCACCGTCGGTCCGCATGCGACGACCGTGCCGGCGAGGTCGAATCCCGGCACGAAGCCCCCGCGCCGCATCCACGGGACCGGCACCCCACCTCGGCGCAGACCCAGATCCGTGCCGTTGACACTGCTGGCCCGCACCCTGACGAGGACCTCGTCGCCGCGGGGCGCACCGAGGTCGGGCACCTCGGCACATGCGAGGACCTCCGGGCCGCCGCGGCCTTGCAGCACAACGGCCTTCACCGCGCCGCCACCAGCGGTGCCTGCTCGAGGTAGAGATCGTCCTCGGTCACGTCGACGAGGAACAGAGCGAGATCGGCGCGGCTGAGCGCGGTGCGCCGCGGAGAGGCGTGCGCGTGGTGCTCCACGCGGCCCTCGGCGGGTTCGTCGTTCAGCCGCGGCGGCCGCACCAGCGTCCACCGGATCCCGCTGCCTGCCCACACCTGGTACTCGGCAGCCTTGTCCAGCACCATCGGCAACCGGGACATCAGCGCCGAGAAGACCCGGTCGCGGACACTCTTGCGATCACCGGGAACCGTGAGCCCTGCGCCGCTGACACCGACGTAGCGGCGCACGTTGTGCTTGGCCATGACCGCCCGCAGCACCGGGGCGACCTCGCCGTGCAACCGGGGCGCGTCGGGACCCGGCCCGAGCGCCGACACCACGGCGTCCGCCCCCGGCACCGCCTGCTCCAGCACTTCCGCGCTCCGCACATCACCCACGACGAGCGTCACCTCACCGGGCAACCCAGCTCGCTCGGGATCACGCACCACCGCCACGAGTTCATGCCCTCTGCGCAGCAACTCCGCCACGGTCACACGTCCGGTGCGGCCCGCCGCACCCAAGACCACGATCCTCATCGAGCACCTCCGCCGATCACCCTCACTCCATTACATGTACCATACATACATGACGGGTGAGCGATCCCTGGACGACCTCGACCGGGCTCTGGTCAGACTGCGCAGGCTGTGGAGTGCACCGCGGTCGAGCATCGACGACGGCGGCGTCGCCGTGGACATGTCCAGCATCTTGGTGATCGAGGCGTGCGCGCGTGGAACAGAGGCCGGCGAGGACACCACGATCCGCGACATCGCCGCGTTCACCGACACCGAGCACTCGACCGCCAGCCGCCTCGTCGACCGCGCCGCCAAGGCCGGACTGGTGCGACGCGAACCCTCACCCGCTGACGCCCGAAGGACCAGGGTCGTGCTCACCGAAAGCGGGCGCCACACCAGACAACGCGCCACCGGCTTCCGGCTCACCTGGCTCACCGAGACCTTGCACCAGTGGCCACAGGACGATGTCGCACATCTGGCCGCCCTGCTCACTCGCTTCGCGGATGAGGTCGACCGGCACGGACCACCTGGGCGCAAACCCAGCCCGCCGCCGGCCAATTGAACGCTGCTGCCCTTCCTCGCACGTGAACCGACCCGACGGGACACGCGCTCAGGTGATCGAAAGCCCGTGTCCGGCAGGCGTCACGGGCATAGGCCTTGCCGCACGAGCCCTGTGGTCGGGTGCGGCGACCTGCGCCCGAGCGCGACTTGTCAGGCTGCACGCTGCGATCATCGCAACGGAGACTCGAGGTCTCTGACAGCCACATGTCATTGCTGCGCACAGGAGCAGTCAGTGGCGCAGTTGTGACAGCGGCAGTGATCTCTACGTCGCGGGTCGGGTGTGGGCCAAGGCGGTCGTGAGGTTGGCTTCGACTTGGTTCAAGGTGCGGAGCGTGGCAGAGAGATCGGAGTCGGTGAGGCCTCCGATGGTCGCTGCCTCCAGAGCGCGCCACATGCGCTCGACTTCTGGGCGCAAGGTGTGGCTCGCGGAGGTGGCGGACACCAGGCTTGCGCGTCCATCGGTGGGATCGGGCACCTGCTCGATCAGGCCGGCCTTCCCGAGCCGCTGCACCATCCGAGTGATGGTCGGCGAGTCGGAGTCGAGCACCGCGATCAGTTCGCTCTGGCGCACCGGGCCGGAGTCCCACAAATGCATCAGCAACAGCTCCTGGCCGAGATGCAGGCCCAGATCACGCAGCAGACGAGCCGCCAGCATCCTGTGCAGTCGCACCGCGCGAAACAACTGATAACTCACCGGGCCGCTCTCGGCAGCGCTTGGACTCGTCCGCCCACCCTGCTGTCCTGACATCCCTCCATGGTCCCTGCTCGCAAAGATTCGAGCTCAACGACCCGACCGTCATGACCCAGCTCACACCGCCCTCTGGAATCTCCGGGCCAACTTACCTGTTCAACTAGGTAAGTTGGCGAAAAGGCAGACGGTAGAGGAGACACGGTGAGCGACAAGAAGATCATCGCGGTACTCGGCGCGACGGGGGCGCAGGGCGGAGGCGTGGTCGACGCCATCCTGAACGACCTCGACGGCAGCTTCCAGGCTCGGGCGATCACGCGCAGCGCTACGGCACCGAAGGCTGTCGCGCTCGCCGAGCGCGGCGCCGAGGTGGTGGAGGCCAGCTTGGAGGATGAGGACTCGCTGCGAGCGGCGTTCGAAGGCGCGTACGGCGTCTTCGTCGTCACGAACTTCTGGGACAGCTTTTCCGCTGATGTCGAGTTGGCACAGGCCGCGCGGGCCGCGCGCGCAGTGGCGGCAGCGGGCCCGGCGCATGTCGTCTGGTCGACGCTGGAGGACACGCGGAAGGTTCTGCCGTTGTCCGACAAGCGGGTGCCGGTGCTGCAGGAGCGATACTCGGTGCCGCATTTCGACGCGAAGGCCGAGGCGGATGAGTTCTTCCGCAAGTCGCGTGTCCCGACGACCTTCCTGCGCACCACCTTCTATTGGGACAACTTCATCACCGGCTTCGCACCGCGGCGTGACGAGAACGGCGCGTTGGTGCTGGCGCTGCCGATCGGGCAGGCCGCGCTGCCGGGCATCGCGTCCGAGGACATCGGTCGTACCGCCTATGGCGTGTTCCTGGCCGGGGACACCTACCGTGACAAGACCGTGAGCATCGCGGGCGAGCACCTGACCGGCGCGCAGTACGCCGAGGCGTTCGCTGACGCGCTGGGTGAGCCGGTGACCTACTACCCGGTCCCGCACGACCAGGTGCGCGCGGCAGATCTCCCCGCCAGCGACGAGATGGGCAACATGTTCCAGTTCTACACCGAGGGCGAGCACGATTTCGTCGGTTCCCGTGACCTTGATGTCGTGCGTTCTCTCAATCCGCGGCTCAAGAACTTCCGTACCTGGCTCGACGAGCACCTGGCGGAAGTGAAGCCTGCATGACGATCATCGGTAGTTCAGCATGCAGCCTGCGGAGGCAGTTCAGGTATCCCTGCGACGCGGATGGCGAACGAGGGTGGCGAGCATCGCCGTTACGAGGGCGGGGCTGACGGTGCCCGCTCCGAGTCCGATCTCGACGAGGTTGTCGAACGCGCGTTGGTGGTCACGTGCGGTAGTGGTCGCAAGGTCGACGAGCCAGGGCGCGCGAATGAGCCGGGCGACTGCGTCGGTGTGCCGCAGGTGTGTGCCCAGGTGATGGCGCAGCGCTCTGCGGTACCGGTCGCCGGGGTCGGCTGTCAGTGCGGCGGTGCCGGCGAGAAATCCGGACAGGACGGCGTAGTAGATGCCTTCGCCGGTGAGCGGATTGATCAGCGATGCGGCGTCGCCTGCTAGAAGGACGCGGCCGTGGCCGACCTCGGGCCTGCCGGTCGACAGCGGCAGCTTGTGTCCGCGCAACGCCAGGGGCGGGCAGTCGGGTAACAGTCGGTGCAGGCGCTCCGTCAAATGCGCTCTTGTCGGCGTCTCACCGCGGATGAGTTCGCCATAACCGACGTTCGCAGTGCCGTCCCCGACGGGGAACACCCACGCATACGCGGGCCAGTGTGCGGTGGTCATGACGAGTCGTTGTTCCCCTGCGGGCCACGGCTGTGCGTTCGTGTACCCGCGCAGCGCGATGGCGACGGTGCCCGCCCGTGCTCGGTTGGCTCCACACTGCCGCCGTATGACCGACTCCGCGCCGTCGGCGCCGATGACCGTGCGGGCGTAGGCCACACCGTCGATGTCGACACCTCCGTTGACGGGGGTGAGTGTGCGGACCCGGTGCTGTCGCAGGTGCGCGCCTGCGGCACAGGCAGCCTGCACGAGCCGTGCGTCGAGTAGCGCGCGGGGCACGACCGAGGCCGGACGAATGAACCGGCGTGCGGCCGTGGCACCTCGCGGTGAGGTCAGACGTAGTTGATGGACCGCAGCGGTACCGGCCGTGAGTGCTGCGATGTCCACTCCTAGCCCGGCAAGGATGTCCAAGGCGTGGGGCGCGACGCCGTCGCCGCAGATCTTGTCGCGCGGGAAAGATGCCGAGTCCAGCAGCAGCACTCGGGCTGCGGGATTCGCGCGCATCGCCGCGAGCGCGGCTGTCGATCCCGCAGGCCCTGCCCCGACGACCACCACGTCCCATTCGATGTTCGTCGGCATCAGCGTGCCAACTGGTCGACAGCGGCGGCGAACAGCCATGGCGCGCGGGCGGCGACAGGCACGATCCCACGCGCCAGCACCGGCCGGTTTCTGGCCCACAGCAAAGTCTCCGTCAACCAGCGCGATCGTCGTGACGTACGGGTCCAGGCACGCTCGTAGTCGGCGGGCCGTCCGGCGATCTTCGTATGGGCCGAGCCCCTGCGAGGCTGGCGCCGTGTCCACGCCCTGGCCCAGCGAACCAAACTCGACTGGGCCGGGCAGGTCAGACAGCTCTTGACCGTGGACTATCCCGACGCCGAGACCGTGGTGCTGGTCATGGACAACCTCAACACCCACGGCATCGCCTCGCTCTACGAGGCCTTCGAACCCGGCGAGGCCTTCGCCCTGGCCCAGCGCCTGGAGATCCACCACACCCCCAAACACGGATCCTGGCTCAACATCGCCGAGATCGAACTGTCCGCACTGTCACGGCAATGCCTCGACCGCCGCATCAGCGACCTCGACACCCTCAACACCGAACTCACCGCCTGGCAACACACCACCAACACCAACCAGCGCGGAGTCGACTGGCAGTTCACCACCGACGACGCCCGCACCCGACTCCGCCACCTCTACCCCATAGGTTAGAAGCGACGGTCTACTAGCTTGGCCGACCCATAACCCCCAGATACGGGTTCACGCGCCGCTGACCTGCAAAAGCAGGATTTCCAACGCAACTAAACGCAGTTGACGAATTGTGAAGAGTGTTGCTGTCAGTCCACACAGTCAACAAAGATCCACTCCTCCAGGCTTAGCGAGCAGTGAGTGCTGACGCTGGGCAGCGACACCGGTGTGTTCTCCTGCTTACAGCGGCATGCTCGTTGACCGCCGTCAGCGTGACGCTGACACGAGTGCGCGGGAGGCTCATATCGTGTCGATCCATGAGACCGCTGTTCGCGCCGCGACAAGCCACGAATGAACCCGACGATGCTGATCACGCCAGCCGAGATCGAGGAAGTCGTCCTTGAAGGCTCCCCTGTGCATCAGCCAGTTCCGTTGCCCATACATCTCCTGGACCAGATCGAAACTCTCGGCGTCCTCCGTCCGCAGCGACCTCGCCGCCACAGCGCTGGGAAGATCGTCGTAATACCGTTGCGCGAAGGGCACGTTGCGCCTGGACAGAACCGGGGCAATCGTTCCGTCTCGCTCGCCTCCATTCCTGGCAATGAGAAGATGCGCGGCGATCTCACAAGCGCTGGCCATGGACAGGACGGCTTCCCGCAGCACTGTGCCGTGAAGGTGTTCCTCGGCGTCGATGATGAGTGAGCGGTGCAACGGGGGCGGCAACGCCGTGCCCAGGCTGGTCTCGAGAGCGGCCAGATCCGCTACGCCGGTTTCAGGCGATCTGATGCTGTTGGACTTCGCGACACCATTGACCCCTGGACCAAAAACGCCCAGACTCGATCTGTCGTCTCCGTTGAACCACGTGCAGCTGTAAGGAACGTTGATGACGAATCGGTCGTCCTGAGTCCTCCACGAACGGTCGATTCGTTTCACGAACGGGGAGTTCGCCACGAAACGGAGGTGGTCTAGGTAGTAGTCGGCCATGATCGTGACTCGGTCCAATGACCGCTGAAATTCTTCGTCCACGTCGAAGGCGTCGGGGTCCACCTCCCATTCCAGGACGACCTGCACCCGGTCGAGGCAGGTCGATTCCACCGCAAAATCCAGCTTTCCCTCGGATCCGTCCGCACGGGCGATCGATATCTGCATGCTCGAAAGCGTGACATCAATGTCTTCGGGAAACAGCGGGTCGCCCAACGCCTTCGGACGAACCCACGCTCTGAAGTCACCCGCGTCGATCCCGATCTGCCCGGCCTCCTCCCCCTCGTTCAGTCGAGGAAGCACGTACCCGAGGTACAGCTGGTAAATGCCGACGATCTTCATGCGCCCGTCCCATCCGGTGCTGGTGATCTGATCCGTTCCAGCCCGTCCGCGACCAGCCGCGTGATGGCCGGGTCCACAGCGCGCAGTGCGACCGAGGCAGAACTCCATCTGTCGTGTTTCAGCAGTGTGCCCACAAGGCCGAGGTACTCGGACTCCATGCCCAGCTGGAACGCGAGAAGCGCCGCCTCCGCCGACGCTGCCAAGCTGTCCCCGTCGATCCCATCGCTGAGCAACTCGACGCGAAGATCGTCGACCGTGTCCTCGTCGCCGGACTAACCGAGGTCACCGAGCATCCGTGGACGGAATGTCCAACCCTGCCAACGGAGTCCAAGACAGGCTGTGCGCCACCGTGTACGCCTCGACAGCACGACGAACCCGACACCGGCATCGCCCGAGGCGCCGGCGATGCTTCCCTTGCCCGCACGAGCCTTGTCGCTCACCGGATGAGCCTACTTTCTCCGGCGCACCCGCTTTGGCGAGTCCCCGGTGCGCTTCAGGCCGGGGACGCTCGGAGATCAACTCGTCTGGCATGCCAGTAAGGTTCTTGGAGATGCGCCAAGCAAGTTGGCGGCTTCCAAGAGGGGAAGGACGTCTGGGTGCGGTACGACTTGACCCGGTTGGGAGCCCAGGAGTTCGAGGAGATGTCGCAGTCGCTGACCATCGCGGTACTGGGTAGTGCGGTGTCCGTGTTCGGAGCGGGACCCGACGGCGGTCGCGAAGCCACCTTCGAAGGGCGGATGCGCTATCCGCAGCCTGAGCCTGCGTCCGGACCGTGGAACGGCTACGGGATCTTGCAAGCCAAGTTCCGCCGCACCGCAGGCCAGACCGGACCGGACACCGACTGGTTCCTCGGCGAGGTCCGCAAGGAGCTGGAGAACTGGGTCAAGGTCGGTGCCAGGCGCACCACCAAAGGACGGCTTCCCCAGTACCTGGTCTTCAGCACCAACGTCGTGCTGTCACCTGATCCTGGCCGAGGCGGCATCGACAAGGTCGATCAACTCATTCGCCATTACGTGACCACCAAAGGCCTTGAGCTCAAGGACTGGGCGGTGTGGCACCACGACCAGATCTGCCGCTTCCTCGACGTCCACGACGGAGTACGACGCACCTACTCCGGCTTCACCCTGACGGGTGACGTGTTGTCCGAGGCCTACCGGGCGCTGACATCGCTGAAGCCCGATCAGGTTCCTCCTACTGATTTCTCCACGCTGCTGACCGGCCAGGCGGCCAAGGAACTGATGGCACAGCAGTGGGTCCGGCTGGGCCAGGCCGGAGCGCCGAACAATCGCAAGCTGCAACTGAGCAACGTCGCGATCGACCTGCCCGCCCAACTCGAACCCGGTCCTGACGGGGAGAGCCACTCCGAAGCCGTCGAGGGCGTCGTCGCCCACATCGTCCAGCACGGCAACCGAATCCGGCGAGGGAAACCCGCATCCGCGGATCTACCGCACCTCACGGTCGTCGGCGGTCCGGGGCAGGGCAAGACCACCCTGGGACAACTGTTGTGCCAGGTGTACCGAGTGGCCTTGCTGTCCGAGCGCCCGTCCCACACGCTGGGGCCGGACGTGCCGGAGATGCTCCGGCGTTATCAGGACCACCTGAGCACGCTGAACATCCCGACGCCCCGATGCAACCGATGGCCGGTGCGGGTCGCGTTGAGCCAGTTCGCAGACGCGCTAGCGGTACGTCCCTCGATCAGCCTGCTTGACTACATCGCCGACCTTGCGCGCGCGACCGGTCCAATCAACGCGCTGATGACCCGCGCGTGGTTGCGGGAGTGGCCCTGGTTGGTGGTGCTCGACGGCCTGGACGAAGTCGCTGACCCCGAGACCCGCGAGGCGACGCTCTCCGCCGTCCGCGACTTCCTCGTCGACGCGGCGCAGGCGGAAGCCGACCTGCTGGTGGTCGCCACCACCCGGCCACAGGGATACCGAGGCGAGCTGAGCCCGGCGTACTACCGCCAGCTCACCTTGCAGCCCATGCGCGCCGACAATTCGCTGGAGTACGCCGAGCACCTCGCGGGCCTGCAGTACACGGACGACCCGGAAATGCACGACCTGCTCGTACAGCGACTGCGCACCGCAGCGGCCGAGCCGCTCACCGCACGGCTCATGCACACGCCGTTGCAGGTCACGAT
Organism: Lentzea pudingi; assembly: GCF_014646255.1. Taxonomy (GTDB): domain Bacteria; phylum Actinomycetota; class Actinomycetes; order Mycobacteriales; family Pseudonocardiaceae; genus Lentzea; species Lentzea pudingi. The sequence continues at coordinate 276,032 of NZ_BMNC01000004.1, read as the reverse complement.
CATGACGCTTCTGCTGGAACGACGAGCCCGGGCACCACAGGACCGGCACGGCCTGTTCGAGGCCTACTACAAGACCCTGTACGAGCGTGAGGTCGGCAAGGACACGCCCGATTCCCGACTGCTGGAGCAACAGCGCAACAACATCGACCGCGTGCACGAGCGCGCCGGACTGCTCCTGCAGATCCGCGCCGAGCACGCGGGCGAGGCAGAAGCGCACCTGCCCGAACGCGATCTGCGAAGCATGATCCACGACCGGCTCGTCGAGGAGGGGTACGACGAGGAGAAGGCCACGTGGATGGCGGGGCGGTTGCTGGTGCTGGCCACCGATCGCCTGGTGCTGCTGGTGGGCATGCCCAGGGCCACCATCGGATTCGAAGTGCGCAGCCTGCAGGAGCTCATGGCCGGCAGGGCGCTGTTCACCGCAGGAGATGCCAAGCTGTTGGAGGTGCTGAAGCACCTCGCGGTGTCCGCCCACTGGCGCAACACCTGGCTGTTCGCGGCGAGCAGGGTCTTCGTCGAACACGAACCCCTGCGCAGTGACATGATCCTCATGCTTCAGGAGCTCGACACTACCGATTCTCTGGCCGGTTGGTTGATGCCCGGTGCTCGGCTCGCGCTCGACATGCTCGACGAGGACATCGCCGCTCAGCAGCCTCGATACACGCAGCTCCTGCTCACCCGCGCCTTGCGGCTGCTCGACACGTACCCAGGCGACACCGTCAACCGCCTGATGTCAGTGGTGCATCGCATCACCAGCCGGGATCTCGATCTGATCCGCCTGGTGCTGGACGCCATCGACACCCGCATCAGCAGTCACGGGAAAGCGACGGTTACGGCACTGGACGCTCTCGCCGCCTGGGCGCGACACTCTGGCGACGCCTCGATCAGTGCCCGCAGCCGGGTGGACAAGATCCGCAACAACCCGCCACCAGCGTTGGAGGAGGCCGTCCACGAGTTGCGGATGTACAGCAGCAACGAGATCTGGCAACGCCAGGGCCTCGACCGTCCCAGAGGCGAACGCGAAACGCTCGACTCCGTCCTGCTGCGCTCGGTCGCCGAGGCGCATCCGCCATCAGATCAACGCTCACGGCTCGAACGCGCAGCTGAACTGCTGACGCAGTCCACCACGCTGACCGCGGACTTCCGTGATCCGAAGCTACAGCGGTCGATCATCGAGCTGGTCAACGGACTCGATCCCCGTCTCTGGCGGCACGCCACAGAGGTACATCAACTGCTGCAGCACTGGCATACCCGCCAACCGGTCGACGTCGACGTCATCGTGGGACTGACGAAACCGCCGGCTCAGGAACTTTGAAGCGCGCTAGCAGCGACTAAAGCCAAGGTTCTCGCGCATGAGATCACGCAGCTTCACTAACGCCTGCTCGAAGTCTTGGCCTGCTTCGTTGACCACCGGGCGGCCGCGGTGAGGATTCCTGGCAGCGTGGCGGTTCTGGAACGCCGGCTGGTGGCGGTGCTCGGCCGCATCGGCGAGAACACCGGGGCTGGCCGCAGGTCCGCATCGAGTTCGAGGACCCGGATCGCGGGCCTGGCGGACGATACCCGCTGAGCCTCAACGACCGTGTTGACGTCGAACTCGAGCGGACACCGCTCAACAGGACGTGGACGGCCTACCGCCTGACGCGATGAAGCACGGTGCCTATGGCGCGGACGGATCAGAGGGCGGGACGGCAGCGCGCTCGGCCGCTGACGGGATCGCTCCTGGGCGCGACACGATGATCACGTCGGTGATCCCCGGCAGGTCGATCAACGCTCGTCGGGTTTCGTCGTGGTGCTCGGTGGAACACGAGTCGTCGTAGATGAAGACGATGACCTCGCGGTAGCGCTCGCTGTCCTTGAGGTAACCGATCGAGTCGATGATCACCTCCTGTTCCACGTCCTTGAAGTGGTGCTTGGTGCGCACGTACTTGACCTCGACGAGCAACCCGAGGCGGGGCAGCGCGAAGTCCGCGCGATAAGCGCTGTGCCCGAGCTTCGGCAGGTTCTCCTCGTCGACCACGTCGTCGAACACGGCCCGGAGCATGACCCACAGGATGGCTTGCACCTCCCGTTCCGCGTCGACGCGCCAGCGCTTGGGATCCTTGTGGTGGCTGGGGTCCCACACCCACCGCTTCATCGCCGGCGGGAACCGGCTCAGCACCTGACTCACCTGGGGCACGCTGACGACCAACTGGTCGGCGCTGGTCGCGGCGACCGCTTCCGCGAAGTGAAGCCACAACGCGGCGTGCCGAACCTCCAGATGTGCGGGATCAGCGCGCAGGAACGCGAGCATCGCCCGCCGCTTCGCGACGTGCAGATCCTCCGGGGTTTCCCGCGTGACGCTGGTGCCGGACGCGAGCAGGTAGAACGCGGCGACAAGCGCGTTGTCCGTCATCGCCGCCAGATCGGAGACCTTTGCCGGCTCACCGGTCAGCTCGGCGAGAACGTGCCTCTGCATGAGGTCGATCCACAGTTCGTTGGGTTCCCGCAGGCGATGGTCGAACGACTTCCTCAACCAGTCCAGGAAACCCGGCACGCGGTCACGTACCGCACGCGCCGCGAGGTAGAGACCGAGGACGATACCCGCCGAGTACATCGGCGTGATCCGATCCGCCGGATACGGGTCACGCCCGACCAGCCGTTCAAGTCCGTTCACCAGCACGTCGCTAACCACGGGAAGCCACGCCGGTCGCTGGCCGACGAGATATCCCAGCACAGCCAGCGCCGAATGGGACTCCAACCGGCCGGCGTTGGTCTTGAGCCACTCGTCGAGCTGTGGTTCGACGTGCCACCGGATCGATGTGCCTTCGCCGAGCACGTGGCGCGCGAACAAGCCGTCGAGGCTGCCCGGCACGTTCTCGCTCTCGACCCGGTCCGCGAACGCCAGGAGCTGACCGCCGAAGTACGTGCGTTCCGCTGGGACGTCGACGGGCCCGGTCACAGGAACCACCTGCTGTAGCGCAACTTTCCGAAAACCACGTCCGAGTTCCAGTTCGTCACGTGGCGCAGCTTGCCCAGCAAGCCGGCGATGAGGTCGGAGTACAGGATGGTCACCGGCTTCGAGGTCGGGTACGGCCTACGCCACGACATGGCGGTGAACCTGAAGAGCTGACCGGCGAGGTAGTCGATGTCGGTGAAAGTGGACTCGCGGTGCAGCTTGAGCAGCAACGGCCGTGGCGCCCCCTGCCGTTCGGTCTTCAACTCCCGTGGTCCCGTGACCGTCACCAGCATCTCGCTCTTGCTGATCGGCACGGCGAATCCGCGGTTCGCGACGCACTTCCCCTTGTAGCCCCGTCCAGCCTTGATGCCCTCAGCCCTCTCGTCGAGAATCATCCACGGCGACTCGGCGACGACGTTGACGAACGCGAACTCGACCCCGGCGAAGTCCGTGGTGAGCCCGGCCACCAACTCCTTCACTGCGGTGGCCTCCTCATCCTTCAAAGGCTTGAAGACGTGGAAGATCAACCGGACAAAGTCCTTCGGCTGCCACCCCTCCCGGTCCCTGACCTCGGTGAGGCACGCGCGCAATGTGTCCAGCAGCGCCTGCTGGTACTGCTCGTAGGGCGCCTCCCTGGAGACGTTCGACACGAGATAGGTGCCGTCGGTGTTGAAGACCGTCGTGATCCCGACGTAGCGCTCTCCCTTGACCATGCGGTCCTGGACGACCTGCGCACTGCCGATACCGAAGATCAGCTCCCGCGCCATGGGCTGACCGCTGTCCTTGATCGCGAACGGGGTCCCGCCCAGCTTGGCGTACACGGCGAGCGCCATCGTGGTCAGCGGGTAGGCGATGCTGGGCTGGTCCGTGATGTTCTCGACCTGGAACTCCTGCACCGCGACCCCTTGACTCATGAAGGTCGACTTCGACACGAGGTAGGGGCTGTCGTTGCCCGTCAGGTGTTCCTGGGCAGCGCTGGTGAAGACGAACGCGAGGTTGATCTTCTCCTTTGTCTCCAACGCGCTCAGGCAGGCGCGCTTGTACGCAGCAGCGTCCTGAACGTCGCCGTCGAAGGCTGTGAGGACGAACGAGCAGTCCGTCAACCTGAACTTGCGCACGAAGCCCGCTGGGAACGCCGGGGAACCTCGCACACCGTCGCGGAACCTGTTGAGCAAGGTCTCCACCCTGCCCTGGAACTGCCGGGGCACCACGACGGCGATGGTCGGCGCTTTCGGCGTGAACGACTCCGCGTCCAAAGGACCGAACTTGGTCAGACCGGAGTCCGGGTACCGGTCCGTCTTGTCGCCGGAGTGGTCGAACACAAAAGTCGGCTCGGTCAACGTCCGCAGATGCGAAGGCTGATCCCGCTTCAGGCGCAACGGCATGGCCAGGTGGGCCTTCATGCCTGCGGCGACGTCGAGAGGTCCGAGGCCGAGCACGACCTTCGCGATCTTGTCCGTGTCCGCGATGCGCCGCTGCGCATCGTTGAACGCGGCGATCTTGCCCTCCAGCGCGGCCAGAGCGTGGTCGAAAGAACGGCCGCACACCTTTCGGAGCACCGAGTGGAAGTTGGCCTTGTTCGGCTCGATCCACGCCTGTGCGGCGTAGATCTTCACCTCGCCCTCCCGTCCTTGCACGACCAGCTCGTCGCCCTCGACCGCCACCGCGCGGCCGACGAGTGCGCGCTTCGCCTGCGGATCCTGACCTGGCCAGCTCCGCGCAAGCTCCGACTCGGCCATCACGTAGGTCCCCACCACGGCGACCCCGCGCTTCAGCAGGACGTCAGCGGGGATGTCGATCTCGTAGCGGGCCTTCATCCCGATCACCACACCGGGAAACCCACGAGGTCCACTGCGGCGGACCTCGATCGAGTGCTCCGGATGCACGTGGAGCCCACCGATGGCGCGCCCCAACGCCTGTGCCAGCAGGTCCCCGCCGGTCCTCCGCGACACGAACCGCATCGGATACTCACGCCGCAGCTCGTACTTCCACTCGGTGATCAGCACGCGCCGCAAACGGTCCTCGAGCAGTCTGGTCTGCAACAGCACGTCTTCAGGGCCGGACGTGACCACGCGCTGCGTGCCGACCTGTGCAGCGCCCTCGGCCACCTGAACGCAGATGATGTTGCCGCGTTCGCGGACGACCACGTGCGACTCCCGCAGGCGCTCCCGGAGGTCCTTCAACTGATCCGCGGACTCAAAGGGCACCACGCCGGCCATGACTTGCCCGGAGAACCGGACGGGCATGAAGTTCGTGAACAGCGACGACTCCCTGCTGCAGTTTGGTGTTCGAAGGTCCCCTGAGTTCCCCATCAGCTGAGGTTACGACGCGACCCCGACAATTTCGGGCGCCCTCCTGCAGCGACGCCTGCTCGGGTTGTGACCCATTGGACTGTCGCATCCACACATCGATAATCCTCGTATGTGCCTCACTCACCTCGAATGTCCTTGATTTGTCCCATAACTGTCCAAACGCAAGTCTGGCGGGCAAACTGGCCATCGCCCCGCAGCAGACGGCGCGGCGTCGAACCCCACGGACTGTCAAACCCGCACTTCCTGCCAGGACAACGAATCAGCACTCAGTCATGACGACTCGCTTGGCGTGTCCCGGTGAGGAACCGGTTCGCGGCGGAGTTAGCATCAGAGTCTCGGGCGTGCCGTCAGCCGCCCTGGAGTTCACATGAGCAAGACCGCGGGCAGGTTCGGGGAGCGCGGCGGCCTTGCAGAACGGAGCATTCCCGAAACATGGACCTGATGAACTTCTCCGTGAGCGGATTCCGTTCGCTCATGCGGGTCGAAGGCATTCCGGTCAGTTCGCCGACACTCGTCGCCGGGCACAACGACGGGGGCAAGACCGCGCTGCTCGACGGACTCAGCTTCCTGCTGGGCGAGCACACCGCGGAAGAGGCCGACCTCACCTACACCACCGGCGGCTCGGGAGAGCGCTGCGCGACGATCGTGGTCGAAGGGCAGTTCGCCCTCGACGAGTGGGAACAGCAGACCTTCCAGCGGCCGTCGCTGATCCGCATCCGCAGGATCAGCGACGGCACCAGCGCCTCGTGGGAACTCAGGGCCGCCGTTCCCACGGACCCGCGGCTGCGGGACCTGTCCCAGCACAAGGCCCCCGAGCTCGCGGCCTTGATGAAGGACCTCGGGCTGCCTCCCGTCTCGCTCAAGGAGCAGCGTCTCGCCGCTCTGCGCGCGTACGGCCAGGACAACTCCAGCGGAGAAGACTGGATCCCTCTCCCGAAGGACTTGAAGAACCGGCTCCCCCGGCTGTTGTCGTTCGACGGCACCAAGGCGAGCGCCGAGAACGCGATCAAGGTGGCGTTGAGTTCCAGCTTCTCCGCGCACATCAAGGACCCGAGCCTCCAGGGCAAGCTCACCGAGCTGGAGGAAGAGGTCCGAATGCGGTTGAGCACCGAGTCGAAGTCGCTCTGCGACCACATCATGCAGCGGTGCCCCGACATCACCGACGTCGTGGTCGAGCCGGACGTCTCGTTCAGCCAGGCGTTGCGCGGCACCCGCATCCGCATCTCCCGCAAGGCCGGCGGCCCCGTCGACCTCACCCGGTCCGGGCTGGGCAGTCAGCGGCGCATTTCGCTGGCCATCTGGGAGTGGACGAGCGAACTTCTCGCGGACCAGGCCCAGGAGCAGGTCACCGACGGGGAAAAGCAGGCCACGCCTCTCCAGACGATCGTCGTCTACGACGAACCGGACACCCATCTCGACTACACCCACCAGCGGAAGGTCATGGACCTCATCCGCGAGCAGAGCGCCATCCCGCACGTGAACGTCGTGGTCGCGACGCACTCGATGAACCTGATCGACGGCGTGGACATCGCCGACGTGGTGCACCTGAAGATCGAGGACGGGCACTCCGTCGTCGAGCGCCTCGGCACCGAGACGCACGACAACATCGACAACTTTCTCGGCAAGATTGCCGCGAGCGTCGGTCTGCGCAACTCGGTGCTGCTGCACGAACGCTACTTCCTCGCCGTCGAGGGAGACACCGAGCAGCAAGCGGTGCCGCACCTCTTCCGGCTCAGCCAGGGACTCTCGCTCCAAGCCGCCGGAGTCGCGCTTTGGTCCTGCGACAACAACGCGGGCGCCCTGCACCTCGGGAAGTACCTCGTCCAACACGGCCGGAACGTGCTCGTGATGATCGACGCGGACAGCCAACGCGAGTCGCTGTTCAAGGAGGCGTCCCTCCGGCGGATCTTCGAAGATCGGTTCGACGACGTGGTCGTCTTCGTGGGACAGCCGGACAACGTCCGGGAGTTGGAGGAACTGTTCAACGACGAACTCTGGGCTCGGGTGGCGAACGAACGCTGGCCGAGGCCGGAGCCGTGGACTCCAGCCGACTTCACCCGGCACCGGGCAGGCAAGAAGTTCAGCGGGGACGTCCAGGAAATGCTCCAGACGGAGAGCGAACTGGGACCTGCGGGCAAGCCGGCCATGATGGTCGGCTTGGCCCTGTCCCTGCGCAGCGCCGACGAGGTGCCACGCCAACTGCGGGAGATCTTTCAGGAACTCACCGAACTAGCCGCACAGTAGCCACGCCTCAGCCTCCTGAGGCTCTGCGCCGCCACGTCGGCGCGCGAGCATCCGGTGTTTGCGTTGTTCGTCGGTCGGAGGCTCCCACTGGTGCCAGCCAGTCGGGGGCGTCCACCTTCGCGCGTGCTCGCGCTGGACCACACCACACCACCGGCAGCCGTTCGGAGTGGTCAGATCCCAGTCGTCATGACGCCCACTGCCTGCCATCAGCCCTCCCCGAGTCCGCTACCGATGTTGTACCGCGCACCACCGACATTTTTACTCAAGAAGGCCAAATCCGCAGGTCAAGGACCTCGTTGACAGATCGGAGAGACATGCATCACCAGCAGGTCACCTCATCCAACATCCGCTCCATCGGTTACGACGCGTCGTCAACCCTCCTAGAGGTGACGTTCACGGACGGCAGCACCTACAGGTATCAGGCGGTGCCTGTCGAGGTGCACGCTCAGTTCATCAAGGCCACGAGTCATGGCAAGTACTTCCACGCCCACATCCGTGACCACTACGCAACGCCGCGAGTCAGCTGACAGGTGACGAGTCGGTCGACGCCGCCCGCAGGAGACCCGTATAGGTCATGTCCCGCCATCGTCGTTCTCCCGTGTCCTGCCGCCATCACTGACGCCAGGACACGTCACGTCGTCATGGTCAGAAACTCGGGGGCGTGTTACAGAAACCTGCCTCATCTCCTGTCGCTGCGCCGTTGAAACGCCTTAGGTGTCGTGTGCCGGGCGGGGGGCCGCCGTCGAGCAGAACCGGTGCCTGTTCGGGACAACGGTCGTTGCGGGCGGTCCGGCAGTCCTCCATCGGACTCGTGCGAGCCGGGGCGATCGTTCACGGCCGGCCTGTGCCGATGAGGTTCACCAGAATGCGGTGGCAGGTGTCGTTGATCGTGACCTGCTTCGCGGTCATCCACTTCTTCAGGGCACGGGCCTGGTCGTCGTCGATCGTCAGCACCCTGGACAGGACGACCAGCCTGGTCTGCTGTTCCTCCGTGAACGACGTGGTGCTGAGCATTCCCAGCACCACCCCTCCCCTGTCTGGTCCCTGCTCGCCCAACAGCCATTGCCGGAACGTTGCTCTCCCCAAACTGGTGAGTTCGTACCGCCTGATCGCACGGCCTCTGCTGGTGGGTTGGATCAGGCCACTCTTGTGCAAACGCCCCAGTGAATCGCATACGCCCGCGTGAGTGACATCCGGCAATTGGAATCGTCGGTGCACCGCAGGCACAAGAATCCTGCTAGTTTGCGGTCCTTCGTGCATCAGCCCGAGCATGGCACCCATGAGCGGCGTGACATCGGCCGTTTCCCTGGCAGGTGGGGGAATCGACGCCGACCACACCTCCGCGAAGTTGCTGTCCCAGCGCACGGCGAACTGCTCGATGGCTATGACCAGGTCGTCGAGCATGTCGTGCGGCCGGACCAGACGCGTGTCTGGACGGCCCTTCTCAACACGCGTCCAAAGCTCGTGCGGAGTTTTCCGTGCGGCGTCACGTTGTTCATCGCCCTGCTCCGTCGCCGCCCTTTCCAAAGCAGGGCAAGTCGCGGCCGGTGGAAGCGAGACCATCGGAAGCCCACGCCGCTCGCACCAGCTCACCCAGTCCGTGAGCGCGGCCCGCGGGCGTCGGCAGGTCAAGTCGTCGATTACACCGCTGCACGGCAATGCGCTGTGCTGCAATAGAAGCAGCACACCGAGGGGCATGCCCTCGCTGCGGAAGGTCAGGTCGAGCACCGACCTGGCGATGTCCCGCCGCACGTGCTCGAACACGTTCGCCTCAGCGAGCCAGGCGACCATCGCGATGGCCGTGCCCCTGCTCTCCCTCTCCGGGGCCAGGAAGGAGATCGGAAACGGCGCACTCTTCCAGAACTTCAAACGAACGTGCATGTTGTGAAGCTGGTCCCGCTTGCCCGGCGCAGCCGCCCAGCACACGAGGCTGAGCAGGAAGTCGTCGACATCGCCCTCGGGTTCAGCCGAACCGTCTTCGCCGTGCTTGCGATCGAGACGGCTTTGCACCTGCTCGACGACATCGGCTCCGGCCAACTCCTGGATTGCGCGCGCATTAGAGGCCCCCAGGCTGGACTGCTCGAGCAACCGGTCGAACTCATCCTCGAACGCGGTCGCCACCTCATCGGCGGTGGGCGGGAAGCACAGGTCGATCTCGTTGCTGGTGTTGAAGGTCATCACGACCTCCCCTCGTCCTCGTTTGCGCTGGTGGAATTCGGCGGCCGGAGCTTCCGGCGCTGCGTGTGGAGCCTGCGCTCGACGGCCTTGGCGGTCAGCCCAACCTCGTCGGCGGCCGCGGCCTGAGTCATCCCCGTCATGCGCAACGCCAGCACCTGGCGCACCTTCTCGTCGGTGATCGCCGACATGGCGTTCGCCGCCTCGACGCGCAGCAGCGCCCGCTCGCCGGGGTCCATCCCCGGATCCACCAGGTGCTCCGCGAGGTCGATGGTCCCGTCGCCATCGACCTGCTCGTTGCGGGAGCCGGAGCGGATGAACGCCTCCTGCAGCTGGTCCTGCTTCCACCGGTCGTTGCAGACCTTGATGAAGCAGCACACGCACGACCCGATGAAGTAGGTCGCCAGGGTGGCTCCCCGACGGTGGTCCCACTTCCCCTTGCGGAGCCCGTAGTCGAGAAAGAAGTCGACGCCGCGAAGGAGAGTGTCCATCACCGCTTCTTCACGCTCGGCGTCAGACCACGCCCTCGCCGCCGCGGCTGCGGCCGGGTTGATGTGGCCGCGGTACCGCAGACACTCGCGGAAGATCTGCCCTTCGCGAACCCACAGCCGGATGATCGGGTAGGCGTACCCGATCATCCGGCCGCTCAGCCTGGGAAACACCCCGTCGAACCGCGGACCGGTGAACCCGGTCGACGCGAGCAGCTCGACCATTTGGCGGTCGGCCTCGATCCGCTCGAACCGCTCCGCGTCGGAACTCGCGGCCGCGTCCGCACCGAGCAGCGCAGCCTCGGCACGGACGACGTCCTCACTGGTCACCGCCTCGGCAACGACCTCGGCGAGTTCCTCGTCGGACAGCATCGCCCAGGCCTGGGCGTGATCATCGTCCTCGGGGTGTCCCGATTGTCGTCGCGCTTCCGTCATGCCGTCTCCCGTAGCAGGTGGCGTCGGGGGTTCCACCCGCCTGATCTGGTTCTAGGCGCCGGGTCCGCGCGTCCCCCCACTCGTTCCACAAGATTTTTGTCCTACTCGCCGGACCGCCGGCGGTTGGGGCAGAGGTCCACAAGGATTCGATCTAGTCGAATTGACGGTCGATACGGCGAAAAACGTGTCCGATGATCCCTACACACGCGAACAGGCCCGACGTTGAACCGATGAAGGTCATCCACCGGGGCCCAAGGGGTTGAAGTCGGGCGTTGCCGTTCCAGGGCATCAAGACCGATTGTCGGGTCAGCTTGCGTTCATGAAACTTGGGCGCACAACTGAGGCCTCTGCTCCAGTACACCTGAGAGGCCGTCATGGCCTGGACAGAGCAGATCCGCGTGCAGTCCTGGCGCGTCCACTACCGCACCCGCGACGGACACCGCCTCGATCTCAGGCTCGCGGAACCTGGCGCCGAGGCTCAGTTCGGACAAGCTCGAACGGCGGTTCAGCATCAAGTCAAGCAACCTGTCAGTCACAGACTGGTCAGCATGCGTTCGAAGGTGTCCAGGCTGGGGGCAACCGCCTCGTCCACCCTCGGTGGGGTGCGCACGCGATCACCCCAAACCAGAAATGTTCAACAGCGGTCAAACATCCACTTCTGTCGCCGAGCGTGCACGCCGACCACAGACGAGACAGAGTCATTAGCCTTGGGAGCACGGAGTGGGAGCAGATTGGGAGCAGCTCCGCGCACTCAACATGCCGGAACGGTCATCAATGGACCTGAATGGACCCCGCACCGACCTGCAGAAGTCTTGTTTCCGCAGGTCAGCGCGGTATTGGTGCCATAGTTCACACCGAAGAGGTCACTGGTTCGATCCCAGTATCGCCCACACAAACCGAAAGCCTCTGACCTGCACAGGTCGAGGGTTTTCGGGTTTTTTGCATACCGTGAGACCCCTGTCCTGAAGGTCTCGGTAGTAAAAGTGGTAGTAAACCGGCGTCGCCGCACGTCAGATCAGCCCTCTCGCTGAGGACGGCAGGAACAGACCAATCACTGCCTCGACAGCGTCGCGGTCGAGGTCCTCGATGTCCGCGGAGTAGGTGTCCAGGGTGAACGCCACGGTCGCGTGACCAAGCCGGGAGCTGACAATCTTCGGGTGCACACCGGTCCGGAGTGCGATCGCCGCGTATGTGTGGCGTATGTCATGAAATCGAATCTTCGACAGCCCAAGGAAATCGACGATCCGGTTGAACTCCTCGGTGATGATGTCTGGGTAGATCGGCCGACCGTCTTCCCAGCAGAACGCCAGACCGTGGTCCTGTGTAGGTGTCGCCCCACTCCTCTTTCACTCTCCAGTTGGCTGATCTCTCCGAGGGAGGCCCCGGCGCTGAGCATGGCGGTGGCCGCACTGCCGCAGCCGATGCGCGTGCACCACGCCCAGGCCGGCCCGGCGAGCGACTCTGGCCACCACGTTGGTTACCGTATTGCGGAACATGGGACCGGGCGGGGCCTTCGCGCAAACGAACACGTGCCGGGCATCGGTCTCGGGCCGCCAGCCGGTCAGATAGGACACGATCACCCGCCCGACATCGCTGGGCAGCGGCAGCCGCCCACAGCGCGGGTCCTTACCCCTGATGATCAATTCACCGCGGCGCCAATCGATGTCCTCGAGCCGCAGCGCGGCGATTTCGCCGATGCGCAGCCTCAGCCGCCACATCACGGTCATGATGGCCTGATCCCGTTGCCCTATCTCGATTTCCGGGTCGCCCGAGGCCAACAGCGCCCCGCACCTGATCTTCGGGCAGGGCCTTGGACAACCCGGTCAACTACCACCGGGCCACCGTCGGCACCGCGCTCGCCAGCCCCACCGGGATAACCCCGGTGACGTGCAGGTACGGCAACAGCGACCGCAACGCAGGCATCAGATGCGCCAGCGAACGGGGAGCCAGCCGCGCCTGCTCGACCACAAATGCGGTCACCTCGGCGGCGGTCAGCTGCTCCAGCCCACGTTGGCCGTCGTGCATCCGGCATTCCACAAATGGCCGAAGTGCGCGGGCATTCCGCTCGATCGACCGAGTAGCGAGGCCCCGCTCCGATGCCTCGTACTCGGCGTACCGGGTCAACAGCGCGTCAGCGGCGGTGACCACCGGGGTCGGCGGGTCGGCCAACGACACACCGATCGACTGCAGATACCGCAGAAGCGCCTCCCACGATCCGGCCTTTCAGTCCAGGAACCGCCCCACTGCACTCTGAGCCGAGATGAACGCGGCCACGGTTGCCGGGACGAACTCGGCGGAGTCGATTCCTGCTGTCTGTATCCACCGGCTCAGGCGGATCATGCGACGCTGATGTGTCCGCACTGTCGTCGGCGCATAACCGTTGTGCCCCAACCACTCGGCGAAACCCGCCGCGTACCACGCCAGCGGCCCAGAGATCTCCAACCGCGCCCGAGACCAGGTCATGATCTTTCTCCTGTCTGGATCTGGCATTGACCAGGCGGAGAAACCGGTGGCACGTGACGCGGATGATGCGGACCTCACTCGAATGGCTGCGCTGCCTACCAGCCCTAACCGACGCAAGATCGGTATAACCACATAGTTTTCATAAGACAGCGGCACGGCCGCAGAGCCATGGTCATCGGCGTCTCGGTCCAATTGGGCAGCCTGTTCACCCGCACGCCCGGTGCAGTGAGGCACGTGATCTCTACCGGTCAGCCTGGATCTGACCGGCGCGGCGAAAGGCAGCTCCAGAACGCTTCCCCAGTGTGGACGGGTGACTGGCTTGGTTGTCCGCCCGGTTGCAGGACCGTTGAGCGGGGACCGCCGGGATACGGGAGTTGATGTTCTTGCTGTGCGCCGAGGAGATGTGGTTCAGGACCTCGTCTCGATGTGCCGTCCTGCGCCGCGCCTCGAGTCGACGTTCAGGGCCGTCGCCGAACGTGGCGCGGACGGGACGGATGGGCCAGACTGCTTCGATGGTTTCCGAATACGTTCAGAGCGACCAATTTCGCGGTGCTCGTATCCACCTATGCGATCTCGCGGGCCTTGAGATCCGCGATTGCGGGGTGGACGGTCTGAAGATCGTTGACTGCTACGGCAGCGACGTCTACCTCGGTGGCTTCTTCGAGCGCCTTGTCGTCAACGACGTCGACGTGACCGCCTACGTCGAGGCTGAGCTCGACCGCCGGCACCCCGCGCGGATGCTGGCGCGGGACGCGGCGTCCCCGGAGGACTACCGGGCTGCCTGGGACGCCATCGAGACCCTGTGGGACGCGACGCTCGACCGGGCGAGGCTGTTGCCCGAGGCCACATTGCACGAGCAGGTCGACGGTGAGTGGTCGCTGGTCGAGACACAACGGCATCTGCTGTTCGCCTGCGATGCCTGGCTCGGCAATGCCGTGCTCGAGGAGGAAGCGCCCTACCATCCGTTGGGCTTGCCCGCCGGGGGGACGCCACCCGACGCTGCGGCGGGGCTCGGACTCACCCTTGACGCCGTCCCGACGCTCGATGAGGTGCTCGCGCCGCGGCTCGCCCGCATGGCCGCGATGCGGCGTGTCGTCGACGGGCTCACTGCGACGGAGCTTGACCGGGCGTGCGGTCGCAAGCCAGCGGACATGTATCCCGACCAGGAGTACGTCGTGCGCCGCTGCCTCAAGGTAGTGCTGAAGGAAGAAGCCGAGCACCACCGTTACGCGGTGCGCGACCTCGCAGTGCTCGAAGGTGTGTCTGAACCGCAGTAGTCGCCGAGCGATTCCCGGCCAAGTGGCGACGCGGAAGCAGCCGCTTGCGTCCGTGCCGGGCGGCGGATTCGAGGCCATTATGGGTCTCTCGCGCGATCGCGGCTGGTCGCAGTTGCGGAACCACGGCAGCAGCACCACCAACGCCAGGAAGTTCGACTCGCCCTGCGACCGGCCTCGAGCCACTCAATGATGGGCAAGAAGATCACTCTGCACGTGCTGCGGCACTCGACCGTGATTTCGACTCCTGCACGCAGGCGTCGACGTCACTGTCATCGCCCTCTGGCTCGCCCACGAAGTGTTGCCACCACACAAACCTACGTCCACGCCGACCTCGAGCTCAAAGGACGCGCTCTGGCCCGCACTGACCCCGATCACCGCCGTCCCAGGCCGTTACCAGCCCATTGCCACCAGTTCCCACTCGACGGCAGTAGGACACGCTGCCGTCGTTGTTGGTGAGCCAGGCTCGGTCTGAGCCGTAGCCCCAATCACCACGTCCAGAGGTCACGGATGTCCACCCGTTCGGCGTCAGCACCGTGCACACCAGCACCTGCCACTCCTGACCACCCGCACGACCGCACAACGCCGGCCCGTCCTTCGTGGCGAGGTAGGTGCGGTTGTCGGGATAGCCGACGTCGACCTGTGGTGATGTGGAGCTCGTCCACATCGTGCCGTCGAACCGGTCGCAACGCACCTGACCGCCATCGCCGACCCTGGCGCAATACGACACCGTGCCGTCGCGATTCACCAGCCACGACCTGTCAGCCGGGTAGCCCCAGCCGCCGCCGCCCGAATACACCGATCTCCAGCCGGTCGAGGTGAGCACCGTGCAGACGAGCACCTGGTAGTTGTCCCCACCAGCGCGACCGCACAGCACCGGGCCGTCCTTGGTGGCGAGCACCGCGCGGTCCTCCGGGTAGCCGACGTCCACGTTGGGTGACGTGGAGCTCGTCCACGTGACACCGTCGAACCGGTCGCACATGATCTGGCCGCCCGCGCCGACGCGGCGGCAGTACGACACGGTCCCGTCGCGGTTGGGCAGCCATCTCCGATCAGCGAGGTATTCCCAGTCGCCGTGCCCTGTCGACACGGACGACCAGCCGGTCGAGGTATGCATGGTGCAGACGAGCGCTTGGTAGTGCTGCCCGCCAGCGCGGCCGCACTGCGCTGGACCGTCCTTTGTGGGCAGATAAGCTCGGTCCGCGGCCTCGAAGTTGGTGGAGATCCGCTTGACCGTTCCTGGCGAAATGCCCGCCGAGTTCCGTGCGACGACGGTGTAGTTGTATGACTGGCCCAGTAACACGTGCGCGTCGAGGTGGGTGGTGCCACCCACGGTCGCGACGAGCAGGCCATCGCGATATACCTGGTAGTCGGCTGTGCCTGCCGACGCACCCCAGGACAGGTTCACTCGCGACCCGTGCGTGAGTACGGTGATCGCGCCGGGCGCGGCTGGACCGGCGAGCGGCGCGTCAGGCAGGTCGGCTATGTGCAGGGACGCCTGAGGCCACTCGCCGGACCGCATGAGCGTGCGGGTTCCGAACCTTCCGGTGTTGCTGCCGTTGTACTCGTGGACGACAACGGTGTTCCCGCCGTCGCGCACCTCGGCGACGATCGCGTGTCCATACCCGCCGCCGTGGCTGGCTCCCCACCAGGCGACAGCGCCACGCTTCGGCATGTTGTCGACCGGTTTGCCCCGGTTGATCGCTCCTTGCCGCCAGTCCTTGGCGTGATCGCTGTTACCTGACTGGATGCTGCTCCAGTTGCATCGGATGTCGGTGGTCGTCCCGCCGAGCTGCCGGTTGAGCGTCCGTGCGGCGTAGTCGGTGCAGTTGCGGTAGTTGAAGTTCAGGGTGAGAGCTGGTTCATAGCCGCGTTGGGCCACGGGTAGACGTCGCCCAGTGCCTGTGCCGAGGCTGGGATCAGCAACGCGGCGAGGAACGCGATCACTCCCGCCATCCCGAACAGGCGTCTTCGATGTCGGTAGTCGCTGCTGTCGGTCTGTCTGCCGTGGATCTGTTGATCGACCCATGCAGGATCTATCGGCTCATTGGAATCGATTGTGACAGAACACTTTTATGCCTGAGCGGGTGGAAAATTCCTATATGGACGGTTATTGATGCATCCGCGATCGGCCCCGTGCACGCATTCGAGGACATTGGGGTGAGCATTGAGGACATGCAGCCACCGTGCGTCTGCGTATAGGACTTTCCGCTGAGCGTTCCGTGTGGTTGCAGGCGGATTGGCTAACTGCGAGACATAACCGCGCGACAGACCACAGGCCACTCCGCGACAAAGGAGTCAATCGTGTCGATCTTGGCCTCCCTGCGAAGACGTTTCGTGCTGCTAGCCATCCTGGTACTGCTCGCCGGGCTGGTTGCACCCGTCGCCTCGGCCGTGTCCGCCACCCTCTGCACCGGGTACGCGGGATGCGCGAGCACCGGCCGCGGCGACGGCGGCTACGGCGCGAATAGCGGTACCAGGTACTGGGGCATGGAGCCCGGTCATAACTGCACGAACTACGCGGCGTACCGGCTCCAACGCAACGGCGCCAACGCAAGTTACCTGCAGGGCCACGGCATGGCCTATCAGTGGGGATCTCGGGCCGCGCAGTACGGCGTGCCGGTGAACTCGACGCCCGCGGTCGGTGCCATCGCCTGGTGGGCCGCAAACTCCGGTGGCTCGGGCTCTACGGGACACGTCGCCTATGTCGAGGAGGTTGGCCCCGGCTACATCGTGGTGTCCGAGGACAACTGGGGCGGCAACTTCCACTGGAAGAAGATGACGCCGGGCGGTTACTACCCGACCGGATTCATCCATTTCAAGGACATGGGCCAGCGGGACGTCACCGGCGACGGCCGCGCCGACCTCGTTGCCGTTAGCACCGGGCCCACCGGTTCCGGTCGCACCGAGGCACACGTCCTCGATGCAGCCACCGGGTACTCGACGTGGTACTCGCACTGGGCGACAGCTGCCGGGTACAGCGACGGTCCCAACGACAGGCACCTGCTCGGCGACGTCAACGGTGATGGGAAGCCGGATCTGGTCATCGTCGGTACCGGGCCGACAGGTTCAGGCCGGACCGAGGCGCACGTCCTCGACGGCGCGACCAACTATTCGACCTGGCTGGCTCATTGGACGACCGCCGCCGGGTACAGCAACGGTCCCAACGACAGACACCTCCTCGGTGACGTCAACGGCGATGGCCGCGCCGACCTCGTCATCGTCGGCACCGGACCAACCGGGTCGGGCCGCACCGAAGCGCACGTCCTCGACGCCGCGACCGGATATTCCACTTGGTACGCACACTGGGCGACCGCATCGGGATACACCGATGGCCCCAACGGCAGGCACCTTCTCGGTGATGTGAACGGCGACGGCCGTGCGGATCTCGTGATCGTGGGAGTTGGCTCCACCGGTTCAGGCCGGCTCGAAGCGCATGTTCTCGACGCCGCCACCGGCTACTCGACCTGGTACGCACACTGGGCAACCACAGCCGGCTACGCCGCGCCATCGGACAGGTTCGTGCTAGGCGACGTCAACGGAGACAGCCGCGCCGATCTGGTCGTCGTCAGCACCGGACCTACAGGGTCGGGCAGGCTGGAAGCGCACGTCCTCGACAGCGCGACGGGCTACTCGACGTGGTGGGCGCACTGGGCGACCCTTGCCGGCTACGCCGGACCGTCTGACCGGTTCGTCATGTAGCGAAGCGTCCGGGCATTACGCCCACTCAGACAGGCAAGCGCGACACCTGCCGGACACCACCGCCGTCGCGCCGCTCCATCACGGCAGTGGTCCAGCCGCGCCAATGGCCACTGGTCGGCTCACCGAGTGTCGCCTTGCAAGACCTTCGTTTGAGCGGTCCACGTGATCCAGCACGACCGCGCTAACCGGCGCGGAGCGCTCCTCGACATACCACCCTCACCACCGCCAAGGAGGAACCGTTCATGCGCATCCATCTCACCTTGCGAAGACGGCTAGCGCCCCTGGTCGCCCTGATACTGGGTGTAGCGCTCGTTGCGCCCGCCGCATCGGCAGCGTCGACAACGTTGTGCAGTGGGTATGCGGGATGTGCCAACGCCGGACGCGGCAACGGCGACTACAGCGCGAACAGCGGCACGTCGTACTGGGGCATGTACGCCGGCCACAACTGCACCAACTACGCCGCCTACCGCCTCGTCCGCAATGGCGCCGATGCCAGCTACCTACGCGGCCACGGGATGGCTTACGAGTGGGGATCCCAGGCACAAGCCCATGGTGTTACCGTCAACTCGACTCCAGCGGTGGGTGCAATTGCGTGGTGGGCGGCCAACTCTGGCGGTTCAGGCTCGACTGGGCACGTGGCCTACGTCGAGGAAGTCGGCTCGGGTTACATCCTCGCGTCCGAGGACAACTGGGGCGGCGACTTCCACTGGAAGAAGATGACGCCGGGCGGCTATTACCCGACCGGGTTCATCCACTTCAAGGACGTAGCGTCGGCTCCGAACAACCCGCCGCCCGCGCAGCCGTCGCCGCGTCGCAGCAGCAGCGTAGTGTTCGGCCCGAGCAGCTACCTGGAGGTGTACGGCCGAGGGCCCACGGATGATCTGGTGCACAAGTGGTTCGTTCCCGGCGCCGGGTGGCAACCGTCCGCGTTCGGCGACTTCGAGCACCTCGGCACCGGGCTCGGCGGTGAGCCGACCGCGATCCGGCGCCCCAACGGGATTCTCGATGTCTTCGCCCGCGGCACCAACGGAGATCTGCTGCACAAGTGGCTCACTCCCGGCGTCGGCTGGCAACCGTCGCCCTACGGGGACTTCGAACGCCTCGGCACCGGGCTCGGCGGCGATCCGATCGCCATCATCGGTCCCAACGGGACTCTCGACGTCTTCGCCCGCGGCATCAACGGGGATCTCCTGCACAAGTGGATGGTCGACGGTGTCGGATGGGGGCCATCGCCGTACGGCGACTTTGAACGGCTGGCCGGCGGCCTGGGTGGTGATCCGGTTGCGCTCGTGCAAACCAATGGTCAGCTGGACGTCTTCGCGCGCGGCACGAACGGTGATTTGCTCCACAAGTGGATGGTGGACGGTGCGGGCTGGCAGCCGTCGCCGTTTGGGGACTTCGAGCGGCTCGGTGGCGGCCTGGCCAGCGACGTGTCCGTGACTCAGCTGGCGAACGGTCAGCTGCATGTGTTCGGTCGAGGACCTGCGGGCGATCTGATGCACAAGTGGCTCGTCAGCGGCGTCGGCTGGCAGCCGTCTCCCTTCGGTGACTTTGAACGGCTTGGTGGCGGCTTGGCGAGTGAACCGGTTGTGCTCCAGCAGGCCAACGGGCAGCTCGACATCTTCGGCCGCGGTAGCGCGAACGATCTCTGGCACAAGTGGTTCGTGTCCGGTGTCGGCTGGCAACCTTCAGCCTTCGGTGAACCTGAACGTCTCGGCACTGGCCTGGCCAGCGAGCCTTCGCTGATCCAGCAAGCCAACGGCCAGCTCGACATCTTCGGGCAGGGCACGGGAGGCGACCTCGTGCACAAGTGGGTCGTGCCGGGGGTCGGCTGGCAACCGTCGCCGTTTGGCGACTTCGAACATCTCGGTTCCGGCTACTAGGTCCGTCGCGGTGGTTCCGGTACAGCGGCCAAGCCGCTGGCCGGTGCCACCGCATGCCGTGCTCACGGTTCGGTGGGTCGACGGTGCTCAGGAGTTGGGCGGGCGGCATCAGGTGTGAAGCGCGTGTCGAAGTCCCATATGACCGACCACGTTCCTCCGAGAATTTCGGCCAGAGCGTCCTCGATGACGGCGGCGTTTCGGTCCTCGCCGAGTCAATTTGCGATCGCGCCAGCCCGAACTCGGATCACGATCGTCTGTCCTCCTATCGCGTGCGCTTAAGCAGATTCCAGCATCATTTCGATCGTCCGGCTCCGTGCCCGCACAGCCGTCATGATGTCTGGCCATAAGGCAAGTACGGTGCGTAGGTCGACGACGCATTCGTGGCTCTGTTGTTCAGCAGGTCCGCGCTGCCGCGCATAGTCCATGAGCTCCGCTGCGATCTCGCCCTCGGCGAGCTTCCATCCCCTGGCCTGTCGCATCATTCGATGCCATCGCGAATGACACATGGGACACAGCCACGCTTTGGGCCACTGTTCCGCTTCGGAGTAGCCGAAGAAGATGACGAGGGGCGCCCAGCGGTGTCTGCGCCGGCAGATCGAACATGTAGCCACAAGCGTGCAGACCTTCGTCGGCGAATGACGACCGCTCGCGCACCCATCGGCACCACCATCGTCGCAGTCGGCGACGGCCTGGTGATCGACGCCGGAGCTGCCAGCGGATACGGCCTCTGGATCCGCATCCAACACTCCCACGGAACCATCAGCACCTACGGACACAACAACCGCAACCACGTCCATACAGGACAGACCGTCCTCGCGGGCCAACCCATCGGCGAAGCCGGCAACCGAGGCCAATCCACCGGACCTCACCTGCATTTCCAGATCGAAGTCCGCGGCCAAACCATCGACCCCGTCACCTTCTACCGCAAGAACGGCATCGAGCTCTGCAGCTGAACCAATCGAACCGTCTGCAGATGCATACGTACTTCACGCTCGGGCAATCTGTCGTGCAGTGCTCATGCGCCATCGCATTCCATCTGTCCCGACTCGTCTATGTACCAGACTTCGATGCGCACTTGGTGGAGCACGCCGTGACGCTCAGCGTGGAGGTTCCGGTACCGCTGCTTGTTCGGAAACGCCATAACGACGCGATCATCTGCATGCGCCTCACGCAACCTCAACGCACTGCTGAGCGCGCCAGCGAACCAATGACTCGCCTGCAGGCTCGGTCGCGTTGGCTTCGTCTCGTGAGCACGCTTGGGGTCCGCGTACTCGGCGGACGGCCAACCTTTGACCTCGATGTGCAGAACCGACCCCTGCCAAAACGCAACGACATCAGTGCCACGTTGCCGCGCCGCGGTATCGACCTGGGATCGAATCGCGGCTCCACGCGCCTCCAGCCATCCCACAACGGCCTCCTGGACCGCACCTTCCCAGGGCCACGCCTTGGGCGAGGTGGCAGGCACCGGCACCGGCTCACGAGGAACCTGCTGGATGCCGTCGCGTAGCCGATTGAGGATGGGACGGTCGGCGCCGTCTCGCGCGATCAGGCCTTCCACGGCCAGCTGGCGACAGATCTGGTTGACGGTTTGATGCGTTGCGCGAGGATGCAACCGGACAAGTTCTCGCACGATCTCGGCATCAGTCATTCCGGCTGGAGATTTTGCCAGGATGCGAAGGACATCCGCCCGCTGCGTCACGCACCGAGTCCACCACGTTCACCGGTCTGGGTCCAGCATCCTTGCTGCACACAAAGAGGACGCAACTGCCAGCTGACGTGCGAAAACGTTGATGCTACCGCTGCTCCGCCGAGGAGCCTGCCGCCTGTCGGTGGCCAGTCGGATCCCCCGCAGGCGGCCACTTTGCAGGGAGGCTATCTGGCCGCGATGTCAGTGCGGTGCGTGACGACAATCGGAGCATGAGAGGTTGCGGGTTTTTCAGTCCCAGTAGTTGAAGAGCGCTTCGCCGAGGGTGCCGGGCCGCCAGTGCGTGATGTCGTTTGACGAGATATGGGGCCAAGTCGTGGCGTCGAACGGGCCGTTCAGCTCGGACGGGGTGCGCACCTGAGACCCCGGCAGCAGCGCGGCCAGTACAGCCACCAACTCAGGGGCGTCGACAAACGTCAGCGGGCCCGACTCCCCGACGCCGTCGACAAAGTCGATGGTCCGGGGCTCTGCGAGGGCCAGCACCGCTGAGTCGCGCGTGCAGGCGACGGCGACCGTACGCTCGCGGTAGGCGATAAGCCCCTGGTGGAAGTTGGGTGTCACGTCGCCGGCAAGGCGGAACTCGATCACATTGCCGCCAGTGCGGCGCGCAGCTTCGTAACAGGCGTTCCGGAAGTTGCGGACGTCCGTCATCCGGTGAAGATACCCGCGCCCGGTGGCTCTCGGTGCCCGGACGCGGCGAGTCAGCCGAGGCCGGACACACGATCACTGCAGCCAGCCACGTCGTGACCGTGCGTTCAGACCTGAGAGAAACTCGCTCGCGTCGCCCAGGACGCAGCTGCAACGCTTTGCACGTGAATGACCAGAGGCCAGAGAAATGCGTCTTCTGCGCCATTGTCGCCGGAGAGGCCGAGGCGAGCGTGGCGTACGCAGATGATCGAGTCGTTGCGTTCATGGACCTCGGCGCGGTGACGCCGGGGCACGTCCTCATAGTGCCACGTCTGCATGCCATCGGGCTGGAAGACCTGGACGAGGAGACGAGCACACACGTCTGGAGGATCGGCCACCGCGTCGGCCGCGCCCTTCGACGCTCTGGCCTGCGCTGCGAGGGCGTCAACGTGTTCCTCGCCGACGGAGAAGCCGCCTTCCAGGAGATCTTCCACTTCCATCTGCACGTCTTTCCGCGCTTCCGCGGCGACAGCTTCCGCATCGACGCAGACTGGGCCACCCGTGCTCGCCATTTGCTCGACGAAGAAGCTAGTGCCGTTCGCCAGGGGCTATCACTCACGTCGGTCTCGCCATCTCATCCACCCACATGGTGAACGCCCCCGAACCCGGCGCCGTTGTGCGCACCGATCCGATCGGGCGCAACCTTGCCGCTACGCGTCCCTCATCTCGAACTGCGTGAGGCAGTCCTGAGGCCAAGCCTCTATTCTGGGCATGCGGCCAGAAACGCCTTACCGTTGTCGGTATACGGCTCCTCGACTCTCGTGACCGGGAATCGTGACCTCGCCTCAGTCAGCAGCCGCCGCGCGATCCCCTGGCGCTGCCATGCCGCCGCAGTCCAGATATGGCCCACTGACTCATAGGAGCCGTCGTCGTCGCGGTCGTACAGGATTACGAAGTCGACGATGTAGCCGCTGTAGAGTCACGGTTCGTCGCCACCGACAGCGCGTGTCGGAGCCAGCATCAGCAGCGACACGCCCGCCTCTCCTGGCGGGAAGTCCCACCTGCACGCTCGCTTGTAGACCAATGCAGCACAATCAAGAGCGCTACCTGCCCAGCGACCGGCCGGACCTTCATATGTGGTCGCGTTGAGGTCGGCGCCGAAGTCGTGTGGGCCATCGTCCAGATCAAGGCCAGCGATGATCGGCTGCCAGTCGCCGTCCTGACGCAGTCCTTGCGGTGAGACGCGCGAGCCCAACTGCGCCACGGTCACGAGGTCTGCGAGTTCGACCGCGGTTCTGTCAGCACGTTCAAAAATGACGCTCTTTCCTCGGTATCGACGATTTTTTTCCAGGAAAGAGGGATTCAAGAGCCTTGTACGCTTTCCGATACGCAGCCTCGATCTTCGGCGCATCCGGGAATTTGTAGTCGCTCATCAGGTTTTGCCACTCTCCCCGTGCACGCCGACGCCGTTGCCGATGTCAGCGCACTGCTTCGAAGACCAGGCCGCCGACACACCAAACGCTTCGCGGCGTTACCGGTCGGCATCAAGAAGCAGCGGAGGTGCGCACGGCCGAGCCTGTGCGGAGCCGACAGTGCCGCTCCAAGCAGGTCGATCACCAGTGAGCCTTCGGAATCCGCGTTGCGCAGAGTCTGTAGTTGATGTCGCCGAATCTGATCTCGTTGTGAAAAGTGGATGTCATGCCAGCCTCCTGACTCGGTTCGGTTGGCGCGATCCTTGGCCATTTCCCATACATGCCTTGGGATTCGAGCTGTGATCGCGTGTCCACATGTATAGATGTTTCGTCGGCGCACCGTTGTCAATGAGCGCTGTGCGATGCAACAGCGGATGAACCCGTGTGGGGACCGAAGCGACACGGACCAAGCGGCCTGGCGTCGCAGATCGACAACCATCCACACCAGACGGATGCCTTGGTCCGCAACCGCTTGACTTCAGGGACCGAAGGAAGCGTCCATAGTCGTGTAGCCCGAACACTCCGGCAGCGCACCGGGGGCCACAACCCGCTCCAGCCGGGGCATGACCACATCATTGCGATCACGTACACGAATCGAGGGACGTCATGCCCAGCAAGACCCGTACACCCCCGCACCACTGCTAACACGACGGGATCCGCCACGACGCTGCGGTCGGTTCCCGACCAGACCGTTGCCGCGAACCTCCGCACGGACACCGAAGACAAGCTCTGGAAGGCGTTGCACGCCAACCCGAACAGCACCGCCGCCGACCTGTCACTGTTGGCGCAGATCGGAAAGTCAACCGCACCGAAGATCCTCGCGAAATGGGCATCGGATGGCGCCGTCACCCGTACCCCTGGGATCGCCGAGGGTGGTCGGCGTGCTGCCGACCTGTGGGTCATCACCGATTTCGGCAGCATCACGGTTGCTGAGGAAGACAGCGTCGACCTCACAGACACGGCAGCTGACGAGGCACAGGATCCGATCAACTCCGTAGCGATCGACGCTGTTGAGGCAGAACCTGTCGTCGCCGAGGTGAGCGCTCCTGAAGCCGTCGATGGCGGTCGCAGCACGACGACGGAACGTGTGGCGAAGTTGATCAAACAGATGACCGCGCGGCTGGCAGCCAGTGCATTGCTCGGAATGGTCGAGGACTACCTGCATGACCACCCCGGCGAGGAGTTCGGTCCTGCCGCGATCGCGAAGGCCCTGGACGGGAAGTCATCGGGCGCGGTGAGCAACGCACTGACAAGCTGGTCGCGAACGGTACAGCCGCGCAGACCAACGACAAGCCGAAGCGTTTCGCCCTAGCTCTGACGGAACGGACGGCGATTCCGGTCCCGATCAGTTAGCCCGCGTCTGTGTCAGGTCATGCCGTGTCCCAACGGGAATCGCCCGTCGGGACACGGCATTTCCGCTTGCCTGCGGGTGTGACGTGCTTGGCTGGCGTCGAGAGAACCGTTGGCAATTCAAGCGCTCGTTTGCTTCACACCAGGTAGATCGCCGTGGCAGAGGAGTCGATGGCCGTGGTCTCGGTTGGAGTCTTCGCGGCGCTTACTGCGTCTGGACTGCGTTGTAGAACGACTTCGCGAGTTCACGTAGCGGCCCTCGGCACTCCTGTGACCTCGGCGCCGGTTTGTCGGCGGGCTTGTACTCAAGATGCAGCACGGCGTTCTGATCGAGGATCATCAGGGTGCAGCTGCCGTTGTCCTTCGGTGTCAGCCACTTCGCCTTCTCGCCGACCTGCACGTCCTCGGCAGTGCCGTCGTCGGCCGGGTCGGAGCCCGGCTTGGAGGGCGCGTCGTAGGCTTCGCGCGCCTTGAGCGCGCCTCGGCCGGCACTGGCCGGATACGAGATGTCACCAACGTCGTCTCGCCAGGCCGACACTTGCAAGTTCACCCGCGGCCAGTCGGGTATGCGCTGGAACTCGCGACCGGTGAGCATGTCGGACGCTGAAGGCTTCTCGTTGCCTGACCGCAACGGCGGCAGGCCCGTCACCTTGTCCGTTACCTGCCGACAGGTTGGGAGTGCTGTGTACTTGGCCTGCACGAGCGTGGACGGTGTGGTGGACGTCGGCGGCGCGATCGACATGCTTTCCGGCCTGCCGATCACCGTGCCGTCAGCGGTGCACGCCGTCACACTCAACGCGAACACAACCGCACCCACGATCCCTGCGGATCGGTTCACTGCGCCCCCAGCCCTTTCCACAAGTCCTCTTCCGGATCCTCCTGGGCACGCGAACGACGCCGGGGCGGGCTCACCGGGGCCGTACCTCGATCTGAGGTGAGCCCGGCATCGCCGAACACCTCCCACAGGTCCTGCTGCAGTTGTCCGACGCCAGCCTGCGAGATCGCAGCGGTGTTCGCCGTCAGGCCGACCAATGCTCCGTTGCGGATCTGCAGTGTCACAAGGCCATACGGGCTGCGTAAAGCCGTCACCTCGTGTGACACCCTGTCCGCGTTCTCGCAGGCTTCGCGCAACTGCCGGCCGATGGTAGACTGCTCTTCCCTGATCTGAGCCAGCCACGTGTCCATGTCGGGCATGCTGGACCAGCTCTGAAAGCTGACCGGCTCGGGATCCTCGCGGCGATCCCGACGCGCTTGGCGCTCGACCGTGGCGGCGATGCGCACCGCGTCGAGGTAGGTCATCATCAGTGCCTGCCCGAACTCTGCGACGGGCAGCCGTGACTGCCAGCTGCTGCTCACGTCGAACCGCAGCACTTTTCCGTTCGGGTCCACGATGACCCACAGCGACCTTGAGGCGTCGCTCGCCTTGTAGGCGTCGGCCGGCGCGGAGGGAAGCTCCGGAGGTGGCGACATTCTGGTCGCGGCGATCGGCGGTAGGTGAAGCTCGGCCAGCTTCAGGCTGCTCAGTTCCTTGTCCAGCATGTTCTCAGGTCACCGCCTGGGGCCATGCTTCGTTGGGAAACGCTCCGTTGCTGGTGCGCGTGCTGAGCATGTCTCGCATGAATCCGACGGTGTTGGTGTAGTACTCCACGCTGTCACCGAAGACCGTCACAGCGGATGCGACCAGTTCCCCACAGATCTCGGCGGCGTCGCCGATCGCTTCCAGCGCACCGATGATCGTGCCCGCGGAGGTCAGCGCCGAGACGGCTTTGGCGACGAAGTTGCCGATCCTGTCCGCGTAGGTGTTGAGCAGCTTGATGTTCGTCTGGGCGACCTGCGTCAGCCACTTGCTGCCTTCTGCTGCCGGGCAAGCACCTGCGAGTTGTAGTACGTGGCAGCGGGACCGGTCCACTGGCCGAAGCTCTTGTTCTCGCTCTGGTCTCCCGCTCGCGCGGCGATGTCCGAGACGGGCTTCTGCATCACGGTGAGCCAGTCGAAGCTGGCCTGGATCAACCCGATGATCGGGGCGTGGTGCTTCAGAAAGCCCAGCATCACCCTGGCGAACTTGTCCACGTAGTCACGCAGATTGTTCAGCGCTCGCTCGAGCCCGCCGAAGAAGTCCGGCGCCACGTAGATGAGCGGGTTGGTGTTGATGTTGTGGACACCCTTGTTGAAGTTGTCGATGAGAAGGTTCACCGCCTCACCCGCCAG
Source organism: Lentzea pudingi (assembly GCF_014646255.1). Classification (GTDB taxonomy): domain Bacteria; phylum Actinomycetota; class Actinomycetes; order Mycobacteriales; family Pseudonocardiaceae; genus Lentzea; species Lentzea pudingi. The sequence continues at coordinate 248,759 of NZ_BMNC01000004.1, read as the reverse complement.
GCGGAACGAGTCGTTCAACGCTTCGATCAACGCCGGATAGTGAGACGCTTCAGGACTGCTCATATCCCCCGGTTCCCCTCGAAACCTAGTAGACCTGATCCAGGTCAAGCTCGACGATCTCTTCGTTACGTTCATATGTATCGGCTATCTTGATCAGGGTTTCACCGATCTCCCTGAACTCGGTTTCCGCCTCAGAAGCGAGCTTCTCGATGTAGGACCGCATGTCCTCCTACGAACGCTGCAGCTCCTCCGGAGGCGTCGGAAGATTCAGCGGAAAAACAGCGAAAGTGATCGCATCGGCAGCGAAGAACGCCAGCGGAGACACAGTGAGCCCGGATTCGATCCACTCGGCTGTCGTGTCTTCTGCCAGTGTTCCGCCGTAGGCGTTGACCACGTCCCAGAGGGCGTCGATTCGGGCTTGGTCGGTGGTGGCGGCGCGGCGTACGGCGACAGCGTGAGCGAAGCGCCGGTAGTCGACGCTCACCACCGCGGGGTCGAGTTGGTAGCGGCCGTTGCTCGTCGAGACGATGTCGGTTACCGCTCCGTTGGTGGCGGCGGCCAGTGCGGTGCGCATCCGTGCCAGCGCGGTGTGCGGGGTGTTGGTCGGTCGGGCTGGCGGGTCGTGGCTCCACAGCGCCGAGACGAGCGGGTCGCGGGTGACGCCGTCGTGGTGCAGGGCGAGAAACACCAGCAGTTCCTGGGTTCTGGGCTGCAAGGTCCCGGTGATCTCCAGGGAGCTCGTGGCCGGGTGGGGCTCGGGGTGCCAGTGCACACGCAGGCCGCCGAGCACGGTGACCGTGATCTGCGCGGCGTCCATGTCGTCCTCGTGGTGGGTGGCGAAGACCGGCGGTGTTGCGGCCACGGGTTCGGTGTGCCCGTCCGCAGGCGCCGGATCATCGGTGAGCTCGCCCGGCTGTGGACGCTCCCCCTCCGCACCAGCGACGTCTGCGCGGTCCGATCCGTGGTGGCGCTCCCGCAGGCCCTGCGCTGGGCTGGGATCGAGGATCTCCGGCTGGGTGTCGGAGGGTGCGGGTTGCGTAGCCGAGGCCGTGACCTCCAGCTCGATCTCACTCCTACTGGAGAGGCGGGTCTCGAGCGGGCCTTCCCCCCTCGGCGCCGATGGGTTTGGACGACCCGTCGGCCATTAACACCCCCATACCGGCCACGAGCTGTGCAGTGGACATGAACCACCGGCACCGCTGGGCTTGCCACCCAGCTTTTGCAGCTGGTTCAGCGCGACTTCCTGGGCACGAGCGTCAATCCCTCCACCCGGCGCAGCAGCCCTTGAGCCTTCGAGATGATGGTGGCCAGGGAGACGACCGCCTTGACGACCTTGTGGCCAGCCTCGATCACCTTCCCAACCCTGCCCCACAGCACCAGGTCTATCACCATCCCCTAGAAGCTATACGGCCGCAACTGGTGCACCACTTGCGTTAATCATGTTCAGCGCGGCCGTGATGGTGATGATGCGAATGCATCATCACCATCACGGCCGCTGACTAAGCTTACCTTCAGCTTCATTTACCAAATCACCAGCGCACCTGCGTGCCAATTCCGACTAACTAAAGCAAATCGTCGTAGTAACCAGGTGTAGCGATCAGGGCAGATTCGAAGTGCCGTCCACTCTCAGCGTCTCCACCACCAGGCAGAACGTCTCTCGCCAAAACGAGCAAAAGCTGCGGCGCAACAACCCTCAAACCGTTGTCTTCGACAACCACCTCAGCCTCACCCGCCAGCAAGCGAATCACCTCATCGGCTTCCTCGGCGAAGATTTCGATATTTCGAAAGAAGACATTGACCCCTTGTTTGGGCCGGTAAACCTCGATCGCCTCCACCGCACCGCTGCGATCCGCGCCGATCGAAATCGACATTCCAGAATCGAAATGTGCAAACCCAGGTGACATGTAGCCACCCGTTGGCGCCTGCAGCCGGAACCCTTCGATGCCTCGCACCAGTTGAAGGGCTTCCTCAAACGGCATGCCGATCCGGATGGAGCCTACAGCTTGCGGCGGATCGATCACCAGGTCCATAACTCTCCTCAGGTCGCGCGAAGGGCTCGCCGCATCACCATAGCGTCAACTGAACATGAACCTGACTCGGCACCTTGCGCAAGTCCTGATATTGAGCATTTCCAGCCAGATCACCGATCATTTCACCTATTGCATTGTTATACTTGCCAGGAAAGCGCGTAAGCACGTCATTAACGTCGTTCATTAAAGCTTTATCGATCCGACCCGAGCTCACGAGATCGCGTTGCATCGCAAGCCACGCTCGTGACACTCTTGTACTACCGGTCGAATAGAGCTGCCGATGGTCCTCTATGTCCATTCTAATTGCCGGACCACTGTACTCTGTAATACTGGTGGAAGCGTTCTGAGGCATGTGGTTGATCTCGTTACCCACGCCTGAAGGCTTCAGGCGACCCCAGACTCCCCCATCTCCACAGTTGTGAACAAAGGCAGAACTGGCACCAACGGCGACGTAGTACGTGTGGTGCAGGTCGACAGTGAGGTTGTAGACCTTCTCCTGTGCTGTCCACATTCGCAGAGCGACGACTTTTACCCAAGTGTTCAACGAGGCCTGGAGCACTGAACCGACCTCAAGTTGGTCTGCTCTCGCCCACTTCTTCTGCTCCGGAAGCCAGAACGGGTGGTTGTCAGTCGCAGTGACCATGCCGCCACCATCGACGGTGATCTCGACGAGGTTCTTGTTGCCGAAACCAACGATCGTGCCGACGACCGCGCGCGCCGAGGACTCTCCCGTCTTCTCGTCGGTCGCGAGAACCTGATCGCCGTTCTGCATCTCTTCGATCGGCTTGGACGATCCGTCCGCAAGAAGCACCTTGGTGCCTGGCATGAAACTGTTGTCACAGCCGGGCGCCGTGCCACCGATCTTCCGCAGTTGATCCAGAGCCACCCTCTGGGCATTAGCGACAAAGCCCTCGACCCGGCGCAGCAACCCCTGGGCTTTGGAGATGATGGTGGCCATCGACGAGACGGCCTTGACCGCCTTGTAGCCGGCCTCGATCACCTTTCCGACCTTGCCCCACGGCACGAGGTTCATCACCAGCCCGCCGCAGGCCCAGATGTCGCCCTTGGTGAAACAGCCGACGATGTCGTTCCAGCCGGAGATGTCCTTCAACATCTCCCACGCGACCTCCTTGATCACGTCCCACTTCGTCTTGTGGGCGTTCTTCAAGGCCTCCTCGTACTGCGCCCGACTGATCCCCGCATCCCGCAAGCCTTGATCGGTGTGCTGCCGGATGGTCGAAGCCTGCTGTTGCTGAGCACTGCGTTCCCGCTTGAAATCGTCCCGGACCTGGTTGTACTCCTTGTCGTTCTGGTAGTTCTCCCGGCCACCACCACACAGGATCCCGTCCGGACCACACTGGCCACCGGCCAGCAGACCCGTCGGATCGCTGAACGTCACCGGGCTGTTGTTGCTGTACGCATAGCCGTTGAGCTGCTGCGGATCGTTGTTGTCGATGATCGGATCCGCCGACAAGAACCGACCCGAACCAGAGTCGTACATACGCGCACCCACACGCGTCAGACCCGACTCCTCACGCGTACCACCCACAAACCCTTGCGTGTTCCACGGCGTCGCGGCACTACCGCGGGTCTCACCGAAAGGGGTCTGACGGCGGGAGGCCACGGTCAGGTTCCTCTGCGTCACCGCGGCGATCTCCGTGCCCTGATGATCCGACAACAACCACTTCACACCCGAAATCGAGTTCCGCTGTGCCACGGTGTGACCGTTGTGGCTGTAAAAGCGGGTCCATGACGGGGTGGTGGCGCCTGTTTCCAGGCGGATCTCCTGGCCGAACACGTAGAGCGTCTTCGCTGACGGCTCACGTGCGATCAGGCGGTTGCCGTCCGCGTCGTAGAGGTACGTCGACTCCTTACCGTCGGCGTTGCGCACCTTCGACACACGCCCCTCGACGTCGTACTCCAACGTCTGTGTGTCGCCCGAGATCCTGCGTGAGGTCGTGTTGCCGGAGGCGTCGTAACCGAACGTGTCCTGTGAAGTGCCGTTCGGACCGGCAGTGTCGACTTTCGACACCGTGTGCGGCTGGGCCGCACCGGCTGCGGGATAGGTGAAGGTGTTGGTCGTGTCACCCGCGCTGGCATGCGCGGTCTGCGTCAAGCGATTACCGGTCTTGTCGAACGTCCACGACAACCAATACGGCGCCGCACCACCCAGAGCAGACGTCGACCTCGCCGCGGCACAGCTACCTGAGCTTGGCGTCCATGCCTGTGTCATGCGACGGAGATGGTCGTAGCCGAAGCACTGGATGTCCGACGCGCCGCCTTCGGGCGTGTCCGCGACCCGGTTGATGTTGCCCGACGCGTCGTAGCTGTAGTTCCGATCAGCGATCCGGTACCCGGTCGGGGTCTCCTTGTCCGCGATCGTGCGTTCCAGTCTGCGGGTGCCCTCCTCGTAGAAGTTGGTCACCCACAGGTTGTTCTCGCTGTTCTCGTGGTCGTAGGTTTCCTGCAGCACCTCGCCCATAGCCGAATAGTTCGTGCTGCTCACGTAGCGATCCTGGCCGAGCGTGTACTCAGGCAGACCAAAGCTGTTGTACCCGGTCGTCACCCCCTCGCCGGGCACGATCGTCTTACCGCCGGAGTTGGCGTCCTGGTAGTTCAGACTCCGGAGCTTTCCGGTGTAGGAGTAGAAGTACTTCAGTTCGTACGTCGTGCCCAGCACACCTTCCGCAGCGGCCGGCACGATGACTTTTTGCCCGGTCGGGCGGCCTGCGTCGTCGTACCCGTTCACCTTGTTGACATAGGCCTGGCCGTTGACCCACCTGCGAGACAACGTCAGCATGCCGAGCCCGGCTGCGGTCGTGTCGTACTGCCATTCTGCGAGCTTCGTTCCCGAAGTCGACCCGTCGAAGGACGCGATCTTGCGGCTCAGCGCGTCGTAGGCGTACGCGACCGTGCGACCACGGGCGTCGGTGGACGAGAGCACCCGGCCCGCCGCGTCGTAGACGATGTCGGTGTGCCCGGCATCCGGATCGTCCGAGGCGATCTTGCGGCCGCGCAGGTCGTAGGTGGACCGCCACGCGTTGCCCGCCGGGTCGGTCACCGACGCGAGCTGCCCTGCCGGGGTGTAGGCGTACTTCGTCGCGTCGAACGCGGTCCCGAGACCCGCCGTGTACTGACGTTTCTCAGTCGTACGTCCTTGGGCGTCGCTGATGACGGTCGTCGCCGTGCCACCCTGCGGTGGAACCGTGTGGACACGGTCGCCTCCGTAGGAGGTGGTGCTGCGCCACTGTTCCACCGCGTACTTGCGGTAGATCGACGCCGCCGCCCGGCCCATCCCGTCGTATTCGGTGATGGTCTGGTTCGGCACGGCGTTGTCCAGCGCCCCGGCCAGCGTTCCGCTCGCGGCCTGGTCGTTCCAGTACGCGCCGTTCGTCTTGTACGGCAGACCACGCGAGTCGTAGAACGTGTCCGAGATCAGCCGGCCACCAGCGGGAGACGGTGACTGTGTCTGCCGCTCGCGGAACAGACCGTCATACAGTGTGTACGAAACCAGATAGGTGTCGTCTTCCTTCAACTGCTTCGATGTGACAACGCTCGGCGCGTTCGTGTTGTAGGTGTACTCGAAGACCGCGTCCGCCTTGGCTGTCGCCTTCGGGTGGCCCGGCAGCCACGCCGCCGTCATCCGGCCCAGCGCGTCATAGGAAAGGTCCGAACGACGCCCGTTCGCGTCCACCGACGCCGTCGAGGCACCCCACGCAGGCTCGAAATAGCCGTTCGACACATGCCCCAGCGCGTTCGTGCTGGTCACCTGCTTCACCGGGCCGGTCGCCGGCGTATAGGCGGTGGTCGTCTTCTGCCCCGCCGCGTCCACCACCTCCAGCGGACGGCCATACGCGTCGAACGTCGATGTGGTGGCGGTGACCCACTTCTGGCCGGTCCCGTCCCACTTGTCCAGCGCCTCGACCTTGGTGATGTCGCCCTTGGTCGGCGCGGTTCCCCATGCTTGGCCGTCGTAGGAGGACTTCGCGATCGACAGGATGTTCGCGGCGGTTGCCGCAGGACCGCAGAGCCCCTTGGTGGTCTCGACCTGCGAGGCGTAGCTCAGCATCCACGCCGATTCGTTGCGCGCGAACGTGGTGGCCGTGCACGACTCATCGCTTGTCACATCAAGATCGCCGTGGTCTTCCGCGGAGGTCACGATGCCGACCGAGTCGTAGGACTTCACGACCTTGGTGCGCCGCCACTGCCCGTTTTCCAGCAACGTCCGGCCGCGCACGGCGAGAACGTTGCTCAGCTTCGCCTGCTTGCCGTCCGTGCCGGTCGCGGTCGCCTCGCTGACCCAGGGGTCGTTGACCGACGCCGACACGAGCACGCCGTCGTTGTACTCCCGCGTCTCGCGCACGAAACCCTGCAGGCGGTCGGCATCGGTGATCGGCTCGCCTTCGCTGTTCGACACCGTGGCGCCGTCCATACCGCGCATGTACACGGTTTCCGAGACACTCTGCTTGCCGCCGGGGTCGCCCTTGACCGTACGTACGGTCCCGTAGCCGCGCCATTGCGAGTAGGTCCGGCGGTTGGCTTCGGCGAAGTCGTTCTCGTCGAACTTCCAGGCCGGATCACCGAGGTAGTCGTAGTGCGTCTTGAGCAACGACGACACACCCGTGCGGTCGTCGTCGACGACATCGGTGACGACGTACTTCTGGAAGTAGTCCAAGATCGGATTCTGGGCACCGTCCGGCGTCCACCACGTCGGATAACACCGCAGCGTGTTCGACTCCGGCGAAGCGGGCATCCGCGTACCGGGTACACAGTCCCGGCCGCTGTAGCGGATCTCGGTACGCGCACCGCCTTCGCCTGTGATGCCGGTGATCCGGTAGCGCGTCAACGGCGACAGGTTGTCATGGCCGCTGTCGACCCGGTTGTCCATCACCTGCCGGTCGAACGTCGTGGCGGGTAGCGCGATCCCGGCGCCACCACCGACGTGTCCGGTGTGGACGATCGACTTCAGGTTCAGCGCCGGCGACGTGCCGTCCCCGGTGGGCGGGAAGTCCTGCGTCAACGCCCACGAGTCGACATCGGAGTACCCGCCGCTGCCGTCGCCCACTTGGGCGATGACCTTGACCAGCCGCTTGCGGGTGAAGAACGTCTGCGTCATCCGCAGCGTGCACTGCTCGCCCGCGTTGCAGATCTGGTCGAACGGAACATCCGGCCACGACGCCGCTGTCGAGGCGTTGAGTTGCCCCTCCGCACACGTGATCGCACCATTCGGCAGGCAGCGCTCGGCCATGTCGAACTGGACGCGCCCGCCCACCGGGCCGAAGAAGTTGTCGCTGCGCAGGCCGTACTCGATGTGGTCCAGCCACCCACCACGCACATACGGGGTGCCCTTCGCCGGGTCACCGTTGCGCCCGTAGTGGTTCATCTCCTTCTTGTAGTGATACGTCGTGACGTTGCCGTGCGGGTCGACCGAGTAGTCGATGTTCCACCGGTACGCCTGATCACAGCCGGACGCCGCGAAGGAAGACTGGTTGCACGGTTCGAGAGAATTGTTGCCGAACACGCGCTGCGTCCACGCCGAGTTCGTCTCCGGCTTGCCCGCGGTCCAGCCCGGCAACCGGTTCACACCCAGGAAGTACTGGGTGCCGTCGGTCGTGGTGACCTTCCAGTACTCACCGTCGTTGTCACCGTTGACCGCGCCCTTGTGCCGCTCGACGCGCGCGCCGTCGTCGTTCTTCGCACGCCAGGTGGTGATGCCGGTGGCAGCGTCCTCACCGGCTTTGACCAGCTTGCCGGAGACACCGGCCAGGCTGATCGTGGCGTTGTCTGTGGCCCAGCACGCGTCACCGGTCTTCTCTTGACCGTTGTTGCCGCCCAGGTCGAGACTGCACGGCTTGTACTGCCGCTCGATGAACCCGCCGGGCGAGATGTCCCAGCCGTCACCGACGATCGACGCCTGGTTGTTCGTCGCGGACATCCGCCCGTCCAGGCTCTGCGACGAGTACCCCAGCGACACCGACGGCGCCTTGCCGCCGACCGCGGGCGGAACGCGCATCGGATAGCCGTAGCTGAAGTCACCCGACGAACCACCCGCGTTCCACGATCCCGCCGGAGCAAGCGAGGTCGCCGCGAAGCTGCCGTTGCCACTGGACGGGGCGGCCGCCACGGCCAGCACCCCCGTGCCTGCGGACGGCGTGAAGTCGGCCGAGACGGTGTTCGTCTTGCGGTCGTTGCCAGTGCCTTCCAGCGGCGTGGCACGACGACACTCCGACTTGTCCGGAGTGGACAGCGCGCACGCGGGAAGTGTCACGAGCCGAAGCCGCGAGGCGTAGTCACCGCCGAACGCCGATGCGAACTTGCCGTAGTCGACGCCCAACCGCAGCGGCGCTCCCGCCGCACCACCGGCGTCCCCGAGGGTGAACACGACACCGTTGAGGCCGAGCTTCTGCGCCGCGTCCTGCCCCTTGACGTTCACCCGCACCTTCGCGGTTTTCGCCGACTTCGCCGCGAGGCCGTTGTCTTTGCGCTGCACCGACACAAGCCCCGGCGCCGCCTTCGCAGCGGCCGCTCCGGCCCCGCCCAGGTCGACGTCCGCCTGTGACTCGCCGGGCCACGACGGCGCGTCGATCTTCGTCACCGCGGCCCGCGCCGCGGGATCCACCGGCTTCGGGCGCGCACTCACCGCGCTCGTCGCGACCGACTTGTCCTTCTGCAGCTCCGGCAGCTTCCAGCTGTACTTGTTCTCACCGGCCGCGAGCGCGTCCTGACCGGTCGCGAGCATCAACGTCAGCACGACACCGAGCGTCGTGAGGCGTCTTCTTCTGCTTGTTCTCACTGTAGAATCCCCAGGTCAGCCGTGTTGAGTGGACGTGCGAATGCTCTCGATGTCCCTGAGGGTGAGAACACCCGAGTAAACGCGGACATCGTCGAGGTCGCCCTTCCAGACGTCCGACTTCTGGCCCGCCCAGATGGCGCGTCCCACAAATAGGTCCCCTGACCCGTTGAAAGTCTGCTGCCCGGTGCTCGGACCGTTGAACGTCTCCTGTTTGATCCCGTCGACGTACAGCGCGACGGTTCCGGTGGTCGCGTCGAAGGTCGCCGCGAGGTGCACCCACACGTTTGCCACCGCAGGTCGGTCGGACAGTGCGTCCCTGCCGTCACCAGACGGTGTTCTCGTCAGCGAGAAGCCCCATTTACCCGTTTCCGGGCGATAGCCCAGGATGAACGGCGAGTGCGTAGCGTCTCCCAAGCTCACCGCGCCCCGACCAGAGGCGTCGAACCCGGAGCTCCGCACCCAGGCGGACACCGTGTATGACCGGTCGGTACGCAGGTTCGCTGGCCGCCCGCCCGCCACCTGTCCCGTCGAGGACGAGTCGAAGTTCAGCCACTTGTCCTTGCTGGTCAGGATCTGGTTCGGGTCGTCGGGGTCCACCGGAGTACCCGCCCATGTAGCGCCGCCGGAGACCGTCGCGTTCTGACCCGTGACCTCGTCCCTCGTCGTGGTTCCGGTGCGCTCGTCGAGGTTGTAGTGGGCGCGCAGCACGGCGAAGTTGTTCAGCCCGGCCGCTTCGGCCGCGCTGATCTGCCGGTCCCACACCTGGACGTGGTCGATCGTTCCCCGCACCTGGTTGGTGCGTCCACCGACCCACTTGGCTGCTCCGACCACAAACGGACCCGTCGCGTTCCACAGGGTCGCGGTCGCGGTACCGTCGAGCTTCCCGTTGACGTACAACGACATCGTGCCGCCATTGGGCTCGTAGGTGCCCACCAGGTGCGTCCACACACCCACTTCCGGCGGCGCCGCCGAGGTCGCGCCGACCAGCGGGGAGTGGTCCTGGTCGGCGGTAGCCGCGTTGAACGACCACCGGTTCACATCCCGCGCGTACCGCAGGAAGAACGCGCTCGAGCGGTCACCGTCCTGGCTCGCGACCGTGTAGAAATCGGCTGTGTCGGCCAGCTTCACCCACGCCGACACCGAGAACGCCAGCGACGTGTTCACGGGCGCGGACGTGGTGGTGGAGAACGTGCTGGCGGTGTTGACCTGGCCGTTGCTCGCGTAGCCTGCACCGAACGTCGCACCGGTCAACGTCAGCGGGCGGCCCTGGCCGGTGATGTCAGCCGCGGTCGTGCCGCCGGTCTCGTTGAAATTCCACGCCGCCATCGGGTTGGAGGGCGCCGCGACGTTGAACACGTATTGCTGCGGGGCCGCGGCGCGGTTTCCGGCCTTGTCGTACGCCTGCACGAACAACGTGTTCGTGCCACCCTGCGTCGGCGTGATCGGCACATTCATCACACCGTTGGATCCGGTCACGTTGACCTGGTTCTGCACGGTGTCGACGTTGAGAGACCACCCGTAGCGGATGACGTCCATCGACCCCGCCGGACCGGTGTTGCCGTTGGGCGAGAACGTGAAGGTGCCGGTGCGGCCGACACTGCCGTGGAAACCGCTCGCCGGATAGTCGGTGGACGCCACCGCCGGCTTGTTCGGCGCCACCGTGTCCACGGTGAACTCGCAGTCGCCGCTCCATGGGGAACGAATGTCCCCGTCACCCGCGAAAACCGACCAGCTGTAGACACCGTCCTCGGGCAACTTTGCCGGCGGCACCTGCACTTGGGCATACGAGCCGGAAGGGACGTTGAGCGCCACCGGCTCCACGATCCACGTGCGGGCCTCGACCGGTCCTCGATACACGGCGAAGCCCGAATCGCCGATCATCCCGCCGTCGGGATCGGACACCCGAGCCCGAAGCCGTGGTGTGCGCGTGGCCAGCGCCGGACGAGCGGCTCCCCTGACGCACTGCAGAGCGTCGAGCTTATTGGGCCCCCACCCCTCCATCCCGTGCTCACTCGGGGGATTCGGGGTGGAGTTGTACTTCACCTCGAGATACGGGTTGAGGCCGAACCGGCGCCACGAGCGGTCGAGCGACAGCTCGTTCTGGGCCTTGAACATGAAGGTCGTCGAAAGCCACGATCCGGCCGCCGCGAGTTTCACCGCCTCGAGCGCGCCGAAGTCCGCACCGCCATCGGTCGCGCAGTAGCCGGGACTGTTGCGGGTGTTGTTCGCCGACAGGCTCCGATCCGGTGCCGGCTGGTTGTTCCACGTGGTCCAAGGTCCGATGCCGGCGGTGAGCCACAGCTCGGTCGGGGTCGGATCACACGAGTACGAGTTGATCACCGTGGCGTGCACCGTGGCCGAATGGATCGTCCTGTTGGCCAGCTGGGACGTGTTGATGTCGAAGTAGGTCCGCGAGACACCCGCTGACGGCGAGCCGAGCGTTGCCGCGTTGACGTACCCCGCCTTCAGGTCCCCCAACTGGCCGGAGGTCACGTCGTAGTTCGTGGCGTTCCCCCACGGCGACTGCACCACCACGTGGTGCTGCTTGCTACACGTCGTGCAGGAGTAGTCGGGATCCAGCCGCACCGGGTAGACCGTCGTCGGATCAGCGAGGAACGTCTGGTCAGGAGTGATCGAGACGGTGTCCTGCCCGACCTCGACGCCCATGATCGCCGTCCGGCCGGACTCGGACGAGTCCCACATGCGGGAGGCGTCACCGCTGAAGATCTTCGTGCCGTCGGCCCCGAACCCCGCGAGCCCGTCAGCCGCGTCCGCCGGGGCAGCCGACCTGGCGGCGATCTGGCCGGGACCCGCGATCCTGATGTTCTTGACGTGGGACTTGAACGAGAACTTCCTGAGCTTCGGGCTCTTCGCGGCCTCGGCGTTCTTGACCACGAGGTTCTGGGAGAAGCCAGTCAGCGTCGCCTTCACCTCGAGGTCGACGCCGGGCAGCACGTCCGGATACGTCGCGACCTCGCCGGAGATTCGGGCGGGAGGCAGGTCGGTCTCCCAGCCGAACCCGACCTCGGCGTCGTCCTTGATCAGCCGCGCCACCGGCACCGCAGCCGATCCAGGACCGCCGGGGTTGAACGACATCGACACCGGCGCCACCTTCGGCGCCAGCGAACCGTCGGCCCGCGGCGCGAGATCCAGGTCGATCCCGGCCCACGAACCATTGTTCTTGACCCGCACCGGTTGCGTGTGGCTGATCAGCGTCCGCGAACCATCCGGATTGGCCTTGACCTGCGACCCCTCGGTCGTCTCCGCCCCGATGACGATCGACTTGCCACTCTGCCGCGCCAGCTTCTCCGCACCGGCCGCGTCGGCGACCTCGTCCGGTACAGCGGCGCTCGCCGTGGCGACCGAGCCGATCAGCGTGCTCGTGAACACGATGGCAGCACTGAACACGGGCAGGGCAAAGCCCCGCCCTCTGGCGATTCTCATCTATCCCCCCACTACCGGGACTCCCGGCAGCCACTCACATACGGTCCCCCGACCTGTGCTGAAGCAGCATGGACGAGTCCATGCGAGAAGGGAACGCGGCGAGCAAGATCAACTTTGCCTCGTGGCGAAGTTGACGTTCACATCTTCACCGGATCGCCCCGCAAGCGTGTATGGAGCGAGTCGTCGGTCTTCGGCCTCGTCTTAGAAGGCACCGGCGAACGTTGCCGCCGCAGCCAGCCCGAAGTCATATCGCTGCGGTCCAGGCACCGAAACCCTGCGTTACGGGTGCCCGAACTCTCACCCTGCCCCCCAAATGGACACACGATGCCCGCAGGCCGCTCACACAAGCTCACCGCGCCAACGTCTACACACCTCTGGAGTCACTCTTGCCATCAGCTCTGCCGAAGACGCTAACCCGGAGACTCCTTCCAGCCTGTCTCAACCAGCCTCATCGGACAGAACCGACGCCCGCGGGAGAACAGAGTGGGAGCAATTCCGTGCGTTCAACGGGCCAGAACGTCCTCAAAGGACCTGAAGGGACCGCATTGGGCAATTTTCCAGCCTGATCTGCGAGTTAGGGTCAATGCATCGAAACGGCCGGGGCCGGACCCTGCTGAAAGCCAGCCTCCAAAGCCTTCGCAGATGCTGATCATCGGTTGAACAAGTGAATCAACTGAGTGAACAGCCAGGACGATATGAGGAGAATCGCGAGGCCAGCAACCAAACTCAGACGAGCTGTTCGAGCACCGACACGAGCCTTCCGGGCATCACACAAGGCGTCGGTCGATTCCGGGTTGCGCAAGTCGATGAATTGATGAAGGATGCCCCCAACCAGTACTATCCATCCAGCTACAAACACCAAAATGGCGCCAAACTTGGTTACACGAACAGACGCACTTACCGCCCACACCATATATGCCTGCACGCCAAGCAAAGCCACGTCAATCCCAAAGCCGCGAAGAAACTCCGCCCAATGGACGAACTTTTCAGACTCCGAGGCCGAGTTTTGACATGCCGACTTTTGGCATATTGAACCTGTCTGTAAGCAAAGATTGACGATGCGATACCAGCAATCATGCTGACGACAGCGACGATGCGATCCACGGTTGGCGAAGCTACCTGTAGCTGAGCACAAAGCGCGACGGTGGTGGTCTTCCTGATCATGACCAAGTTCGAGTTACCCCCGAGCATTGGGTAACCCGCCTCGCGCGGCTGCACAACCGGCAGCTGCCGGAGCTGGAGTTGCTGGACGCCTACTACGAAGGCGAACAGCCGCTGTCATACATGCACCGGAGTTGTTGCGGCGCTCGGACTCCCGGCTCCGCTCGGTTGTGACCAACTGGCCGCAGTTGATCGTCGATAGCCTTGCTCAGATGCCGGACCACCCGCTTGACAGCCGATTGGACGATCAGCCGCTTTCAACCGTCTACTTGGTCCAGACCGTGGCGTGGGCCCAGATCTCGCTTCCGGACGCGAGCACGTCGAGCCGGAAGATCCGGCCTTCTGGCGTCCGACCGCAGACGATGCCGCCCTTGACCAGGTTGTCAACGTGATCAAAGCCGTGCTCAGACACCTGCGCGGCGCACTGCTCCTTTCCGGTGAACCTGACCCCGGCCACTCCGCCAGAACGTGCTTCCCAGTCACGTAGAGCATCTTGCCGGCGAGCGCCTGAATCTTCTCCGAGTCGACCTTGCGCGGCGGCACCGAGTCCAGGTTCCACTGACCGAAGATGACTTCCTCGTCGAGCTGGACGCCCGCAGGCAGCGGTTTCGCCTGGTTCGTCTGCTGCACCGCCTGAGCGGCGCTCGTCCCGCTGGCCGTCGGCACAACGGGCACGATGGTGGCCGCCGCTGGCGCCGCTGCGTCGGCAGCGCCCTTACCGAACAAAAGGCGGCCACGCCGACCAGCGCTGTGATCAGTGCAGCGATCGCACTGATCAGGGCCGCGCGGTCCTTGGACCGGCTGCTGCCTCAAGACTCGTTGTTCGCCACGGCCAGTGAGAGTACTGGTTCGCCCGTGACGCACGGGCGGTTCCCTGCATCCCCTCAAGGATCGGATCAGGAGTGGGCACCTGACCGACGTGAACGATCTGTTCTTCAACGTGGCCGGCGTTGGATGTGGGCGTTCTCCATGTTGTCTCGGGTGCCAGTCGCTGCCGCTTTCATGAACCGGTTCCGCTGGACGTGAGTCAAATACTTGTTGCAGCGCGCATGGTTCGCGATCGTCGGAACCGATCTACCGGCTTCGGAGAGGTCCCTCTCCGCCCATGCCCAGGATCAGCGCGAGCGCGTCGTTCGTGCATGCCCCCGGCGTCAGAACCTCCTGCAGCAGCAGGCCGCGGATCGCGGCGACGGTGACGGTGGCCCTGGTCAGCGCTTCCGTATTGTCGAGCCCTTCGCGCTCCGCCAGCGAGGCCAACATCCTGGTGAGGTCCTCCAGTGACGAGATGAATGCGCGGAAGTCATCCGGGCTGTATGCGGCGAGCCCCACGACGTGGAAGAACCCGCGGATGCGCGACATCTGCTCCGGACGGGTGTAGGCCCGCCAGATCGCCAGGACGAGGTCGTGGAAAGTCCCCCGCTCAGCGGTCCTGAACAGCGTCTCGTTGTCTCGGGTTCGCTGTGCCTCGAGCATGGCGGCCAGGGTGCCGGTGAGGGACCCGAAGTGGTACCGCAGGAGTGCGTGGCTGGTCTCGGTTCGGGACGCGATCTCACGGAGTGACGTCTCCGGCGGCGGAAGGCCGTCGGCGAAAGCGTCGAGGAGCCGTGCCAGGAGGCGCTCGCGGGCACCACCGGTAGGGATCGAACTTGACAGGTCCACCCATGTAGTTTATCCATTGGAAGAAATTTTCCATTGGATAACTTCGGAGGGCCCGTGGCTCGTCTCCACATCGTGGGCGCGACAGTCGTGGACGGGTCGGGTCGCGAGCCGGGTGGCGGCACCGTCACGGTCGACGACGACCGCATCGTTGCGCTCGGGGCCCGCGGCACCAGCGATGAGCGACTCGACGCCGCTGGGCTGACGATGACGCCCGGCCTGATCGACGCTCACGTGCATTTGGGTCTCTCGAGTCCGATCCAGCCGCAGTTCTCGTTCCAGATCAGCGCCGCCGAGATCGCGGCGGACATCTTCGCCGCGGCCGGCTCGGCGCTCGACGCCGGTTTCACCACTGTCCGGGACACTGGCGGGATCGACGGTGGCGTCGTCACCGCGATCGCCAAGGGCAAGGTCAGAGGGCCTCGCGTCCTGTCGTGCGGGCCTGTCCAGTGCCAGACCGGCGGCCACGGCTACTACGGGGCCGAATGGGAGCCCACGGAGCTGTGGAGCAGCCACCACATTCCTGGCCTGTGCGCCCTGTCCATGATGGCGGGCAACGCCGACGAGCTGCGGCGCAACGTGCGCGAGGCCTTCCGGCGCGGGGCGACTTTCCTGAAGCTCTGCGTGACCGGCGGAGTGGTAGGCGGCAAGGATCGGCTGGCCGACACCCAGTTCACCGTCGAGGAGATCGCCGTCGCGGTCCAAGAAGCCACGGCACGAGGCACCTACGTGACGGTGCACGCCCACAACAACGACGGCATCCGGAACGCGGTCGAGGCCGGGGCCCGCTGTGTTGAGCACGGCACGGACATCGACGAACCTACGGCCGCACTGATGGCTGCTCGCGGGGTGGCCCTTGTGCCCACGTTCGCCGTCGTCGAGCGGCTGCTGCACGATCCCGCCGCAGCCGGGCTGAACGAGTCGGTCCGCGCACGCGTGACCGGCGTGCGCGAGCGGATGGCGCGGGCGCTCGCCGTCGCCAGGGACGCCGGGGTGCGGATCGGCCTCGGTTCCGATCTCATCGGCCCGGCTCAGGACCGCCGAGGCGAAGAACTCGCGTTACGCGCACAGCTCGAGACGCCGATGGACGCTCTCGTGGCGGCCACGAAGACCAACGCCGAGATCCTCGGACTGGATGAGATCGGTGCCATCGCTCCTGGCATGAAGGCAGATCTCGTGCTCTGGAACGGCAACCCGCTCAACGACCCAGAACTGTTCGCCAACCCCGCCAACGCCGTCCTCGTGATGCAGGCCGGCCGAGTTGTGAAGGACCTCCGATGAGCACCTTGTGGCAGGGCTGCCTCGCCAACACCGACTACTTCGAGATGCCTCCGGTGCTGGACACGACTACGGGGTCTGGGTCACCAGGCCGCCGGGCTACGACCCCACCACGGCGCAGGCACCCGTCCTGTACGTGATCGACGGCAACTGGACCGTGGGCCTGACGGCCCCGCTCATCGTCACCCAGCACGATCCCATGCAGCAGATCAAGCCCTACGTCCAGGTCAGCATCGGCTACGCGGGCGAGGAGGCGGAACACTGGGAACGCGTGCGCAACAGGGACCTGGTGCCGCCCGGCGAGCCTGTTGCCCAGGAGCTCCTCGACGCTGTGGAGCTGGCAGTCCAGAGGGACGCGATGGCCCGCGAGCAAGCCGACGCATATGTCGACGAACTGCGCGACACCCGGGCCGATGTGTTCCTGCGCTTCATCACCGACGAACTACACCCCCGGATCGAACGCGACTACCGCACGGCCACGACCGGACATGGTCTCTTCGGCTACTCCTACGGAGGGCTCTTCAGCCTCTACGCCTGGCTCACCGGAACCACGCTCTTCGAGAGCGTCGGAGCGGGCAGCCCCGGCGTCGCCAGCGAGAAAAGCCTTGTCTTCGAACAACTCCAGCAACTCACCGACCAACCGGCCAAGCTCCACGTGACCTTCAACGTCCGGGAGATCCTCGGCAACATCCCGATCTACCAGAACCTCGCGAAGAACGCGGCCACCATCGTGCACCGCCTCACCGCCCGCGGCGCGGCCGTCACCAGCGAGGTGCTGCACGACACGCACGTGACCGGACTGCAAGCCTCGTTCCTCAGCTATCTCAGGTCCTGCCGGACCATGTGACAGGAACGTCCCGGACGGTCAGGCGTGCTCGACGGCGTCGGCCTGCGGGCCACGGTCGCTCTGCCGGATGCGGAAGCGCACCCGCTCGCCGGCCACCAGGGGTTCGCCGGAGACCACCGAGACGTGCACGAAGAGGTCGGGCCCGCCCTCGTCGGGGGTGATGAAGCCGAAGCCGCGGTCGGCGTCGTAGCGGGCCACCGAGCCGTTGCCGGCGCGGGCTGCGGGCCGGGTGGCGGGGGTCGCGGCGGCCTCCACCGGCTCGCCGGTGGTCACGAACCGCACCTCGCGCGCCTGACGGCCCTGGTCCGTGGTGGCCGTGGTGAACGTGACCCGGTCGCCCTCTTCCGGCAGGTACCGGTCGTCGACCAGGGCGCGCACGTGCAGGAAGACGTCACCCGCCCCGTCGTCGGCGGCCACGAAGCCGAACGACTTCTCCTCGTCGAACCACAGGACGGAGCCGTCGGCGCCGTCGCCGGGCGCGACCAGGGGGCCCTTGCGGACGCCGGCGTCGAAGCTCAGCGGCACCACGTGCTGGGCCTGCGGCCCCTTCTCGCCGGCGATGACGACGAAGGCCACCCGCTGCCCGGCCGCGAGGACTCCCCCGGTGACGATGGCGGAGGAGTGCACGAACACCTCCGCACCCCCGCCGTCCGGCGCGGCGAACCCGTAGCCCTTGGCCGGCTCGTACCAGGAGACGGTGGCGAGCACACCCAGGGCCGCGTCGGGTGCGACGTCCCCGGTGACGGCGACGTGCAGCGCCTGCGGACCGCGGGGTCCCTCACCGGTCTCGAACTCCACCGTCTGGCCCTCGCGCAGCGCCCGGGCCGCGCCCTCGCCCTGCACCTGCGAGACGTGCACGAAGATGTCGTCGCTGCCGTCGTCGGGGGCGAGGAAGCCGAAGCCGCGCTCGAGGTCGTACCAGCGGACGGTTCCCTGCTGCACGGTGCACTCCTGGTCTTGCGGGTGGTCGGGGGTCCAGTGTCCCAGGTGCCGGATCCCCGCTGCACCACCCGTGACCGGCGTGGCCGCGTCCGCTGCCTGTGCTCGACGGGTTCAACCCCACGCGGCTGCGGCTGCGATTGAGTAGACATTCGGGCAGCGCATGCGCACATTGCGCGACGCGCTAACCCAACCCGCGAACAAGTCGCAGGAATCGATTCCACGCCGACCAGCCTCGACGACACCAGGCGAACAACGCCCTGTAACGCACGCGCTGATCGAGACGACGATGTCGCGGCGGACACAACCGCTCCCGTCTGCGACGAACGGTCGTTCAGCAACTCGCGACCGAAGCCGCAATGAGCATACGATCAGTTACTCTGCGCAACATCGCGGCAATTTACCGGCTTGGAATGACCACTTTCTGTCCAATAAAGGCCGCCGACAAGGTTGTCATAGCGGGCCGACGATAAAAGTGGACAACACTTATCGGCAACCATTTGCGGAATCGCTCCAGCGGCCGCCGAGTTCGGCCCTACCGCTCACTGCTCACCACTCGGCGCAGGGCGTCGACCACTCAAGGTCTGACGCGTGTCGGAGGCAGACTTGATACGTGGGGCGTGTCACCCTTGGATCACGGCCAAGGCGAATATGCCCTGGACGTACGAACGCGACCCCCTGTTCCAGCAGGAGGCCGCGTGAAGTTCCACCGGCAAGAACCTGGCCTCAGAAACCAGAACAAGTCGGGAGAACGCGCGCCGAGTCTAGGGCTTCACAAGCGCGCAGGACCAGTCACGATCGTGTGACGTCGGCATCCGAACGGGCGACGTCACTCCATGTCCACATCGGACCGTCACAGGCCTGCCGCACGGCTGTCCGGCTGCGCGCGTTCCCTCGCGCGCCCGTATCAGCCTGGCGACGCATCCGCCATCTCCACCGCGTCGTCCCCAGAACTCCGAGGAAGAACATTGCCCAGGGCACTTCCGACCGGTGCGGCGACGGTGTACCGCCTCCCGGTCACGCACGAGAACCTCAGCGATTACCTCAAGAAGGTCGAGGGTGTCGACGTGAGGTACGACGGCGAACTCCTGATCGCCGGCACCCGCACACACGTCCTCGCAGGCGTCCGCAGCAGCGGTGAGCCGAACTGGATTCGGCACCTCACGGAGGCGTCGGGCCTCGAGAACCTGGACCTCGCGGGAAGCTCCCCGTTCGCCCTCATCGTCGTCGAGATCGACGACGAGTGGGTCTGCGCCGTCACGTGGGGCGCTTCCAGCAGGTTCATGCTCGACGAGCTGCTGCTCGACGACGACTTCGGCCTGAACTTCGGCATCAGGCGGATCGACCCGGACAAGGTCCGCACGATCCGGAGCAACCTCCTCGACGTGTCCGCACGCGGCATGGAGGTGTCCTTCCCGTCCGGGAGCTCGCTGTCCGGCTTTCCGCTGGAGCCCGCGGGCGAGCTCGTCACCGGCATCGAGGGACCGGCCGATCTGTCCGGGCTCACCTACCACACCGCCACCGACGGCAAGACGTGGCACATCACGGCCGGCCGGGCACTCAACATCCAGCTCGGTCGCTCACCCGAAGCCTTCATCTGCGACCTGCGCAAGATCTGCGCGGTCGTCGACGAAGACCTCGCGGGTGCGCCACTGCGCCACATCGCCGAGATCCGTCCCGTGGCCGCCAACGACCCGGCCATGCCGGACCTGGAGAACCAGCTCGCCGCAGCACTCGGTGGCGACGACCAGTCCGGACAGCTGGGCGTCTGCTGGCCCTCCTCCGCGATCCGGGAGATCGGGCAGGCCCAGTCGTTCCTGTCGAGCCGAGTCGGCCCGACCAGCGCCCGAGTGCTGGAGCCGGGGTTCGAGATCCACGAGCTGGTGAAACCGCTCGCAGCCGTCGACGCGTCACGCCGGATCGAGGTGCTGCGCAAGGCAGGGCTCGCTCCCTGTGAGGACGAACTGGGCGCGGAACCGCTCACCCGGCCCATCTCCATGATCAAGTGGGTGGCGTTCCAGACCGTGGTCAAGGACAAGACCTACGCCCTGCACCAGGGCAAGTGGTACGAGATCGGTGAAGGCGCCGTCGCACGTGTTCGCGAGCAGGTCCGTGCGCTGCTGGAGAACAAGAGCTCGCTGACATTCCCCGTGTGGGTGCCGACCGGCAAGCGGGACGACGAGCACCAGTTCGCCAGGAAGGTGGCCAAGCAGGCCGGCTACCTGTGCATGGACCGTGGCCTCGCGTACACGCCGATGCACCTGCGGGGCTTCGAGATCGCCGATGTCTTCGGTCCGGGCAACGAGATCGTGCACATGAAGTGGCTCGGCCGGGCGACCGCGGCGAGCCACCTGTACACGCAGGCACAGGTGTCGGCGTGGGCGCAGTACTTCGAACCGCAGGCCATGCAGCAACTGCGGGACAAGGTTCGTGCGCTCGACAGCACCCGTGACGTCGCCGACCGGCCGACGGTGGTCGTGCTGGCCATCGCCGGCCGGACCTGGGACGTCGACACGCTGTTCGCGCTGTCCCAGGTGAGCTTGCTGCGGCTGAGCCACGAGCTGCGCGGCCTCGGCATCGAGCTGCAGTTCGCCGACATCCCCTTCACCGCCAAGACGAAGAGGAAGTCGGCCGGCAACGCGGCCTAGCCGGGCCGCACGATCGCCATCGGGCACGGCGCGTTGTAGACGAGTGACTGACTCGTCGAGCCGAGCAACATGCCGGCGAAACCGCCGTGCCCGTGGCTGCCCACCGCCACGAGCTGGGCCACAGCTCGTACCGCATCAACGTGCGTGCGGCCGGTCACGCACACCTCGACGCCGACTAGACGCTCTCCGCCATGAAGTCCTGCCGCACATCGTGACGGTGAGCAGCGCGTCGCGCATCGACGCGGTAGCCCACGATCATCCCCGTCACCGTGCGAGGCCTCGCGAGCGCTTGCAGGTTTGCACTGAAGGACTTGCGCTTACCTGGGCCCCCAACGCATCAACGGCGCGGACCACTTGGGCATCTGTAAGTGCTCGGCCCGCGGGCACCACCGTGACGACGCTCTAATCCTGGCCTCAGGTTGATCGGAGACGATGTGCGGCAAAACATCGACTGGAGGGCGGGCCGGGTGCGGATCATGATCGCGGATGACGAGGCGGCCATCCGTGAGTCGCTGGAGCGGGTGCTCCAGGTCGAGGGTTACGACACCAGCACCGTCGCCAACGGTCTCGCCGTGCTCGACGGGGTCGACGGTGACGAGCCGGATCTGTTGATCCTCGACGTGATGATGCCCCGCCTCGGCGGGGTGGAGACCTGCCGGCGGTTGCGGGCGGCGGGGCGGGATCTGCCGGTGCTGATGCTGACCGCGCGGGACCAGGTCTCCGACCGGGTCGCGGGGCTGGACGCGGGCGCTGACGACTACCTGCCCAAGCCGTTCGCCACCGAGGAGTTGCTGGCTCGGGTCCGGGCCCTGTTGCGCCGCCGCTCGCCGGGTGACGACGAGTCGCAGGTCCTGACGTTCGCGGATGTCCGGGTCGATCCCGACCGGTTCGAGGCGTGGCGGGGGGAGCGGGCACTTCGCCTGACCCGGACCGAGTTCTTCCTGCTGGAGGTCCTCGTGCGCAACGCGACCAGGGTGTTGACCCGCGGCGAGCTGTTCGGGGCGATCTGGGGCTTCGACATGAGCGTCACCTCCAACAACCTCCAGGTGTACGTGAGTTACCTGCGCCGCAAGATGGAGGCCGGGGGTGAGCCGCGATTGATCTACACGCGGCGGGGCCTGGGGTACACGTTGCGGGAGACTCCTCCGTGAGCGGGCGGGTGACCAGGTGGTGGCGTCGGCGGTCCCTGCGGACCAGGCTGACGGTGATCGCGGCTACGGCCATCGCGGCGAGCGTGTTCATGGCCTTCCAGGTGGCCAGCGAGTTGCTGGACTGGGAGTTGCGGGCCACTGCGGAGGATCAGCTGCGCGCCGACTCCCGCGTCCTGGCGGCGAATGCGGAGCGTGTCGGTCTGGCGCGGGTCGAGCTGCCGCCGTATCCCGGTTCCGGCCGGCTGGTGCGGGTCGTCCTGCCCGACGGCTCGATCCGGACGCCGGTCGGCCAGCCCGCGCTGCCCCCGGTCAGCGAGAACGCGGTGCGCGTGGCGCAGGGCGGGTCCGCTGACCTGGTGGAGTCGGGTGACAGCGACGAAGACGGCTACCTCGTCTACACGCTGCGGGCGGGCGGTGGCGCGGTCCAGGTGGCCCGCGCCGCCGACGACGCCCCGATCAACCGGTTCGGGCTGGGCATGCTGCTGATCGGGCTGCTCTGCGTGGTCTGCGGGGCCCTCGTCGGACGGGCCGTGGCGCGGACCGGGCTGGCACCGATCGACCGGCTGACCGCCGCCACGGTCCGCGTCGCGCGCACGCGGGACCTCGACGCCGACATCCCGGACGAGGGCGGTGGGGAGATCCGGCAGCTGATCCGGTCGATCAACGACATGCTCGCCGCGCTCCGGGACTCCCGGCAGGCCCAGCGGCTGCTCGCCGAGGACGCCGCCCACGAGCTCAAGACCCCGCTCACCAGCCTGCGCCTCAACATCGAGCTGCTGGTCCGGCTCGATCGGCGCGGCACCCTGGACAGCGCACTGCCCTCGGAGAGCCGGACCCGGCTGCTCAACGATCTCGGCGCCCAGGTGGTCGAGTTGAGCACCCTTGCCGCCGAGCTGACCGACCTGGCGCGCGGTGACGTCGGCGACGAGAGCACCGAACTGCTCGACCTCGCCGACGTGGTGGTGGCCGCCGCGGCCCAGGCGGGTTCCCGTGCGCCCGATGTCGAGATCGCGCTCGACGTGACCTCCGTGTGGGTGAGCGGGCGTCCCGCTGCGCTCCAACGGGCGGTGCTCAACCTCATCGACAACGCCGGCAAGTGGTCCCCCGCGGACCAGCCGGTCCAGGTCCGGCTCCGTGCCCAGGGCGCTTCGGCGGTCCTTGAGGTCGACGACGCCGGGCCGGGCATCGACGCCGCCGATGTGCCACGGGTGTTCGACCGGTTCTACCGTGCCGACAGCGCACGGGCGTTGCCGGGATCCGGTCTGGGCCTGTCGATCGTGCAGCGGGTCGTCGACGCCCACGGTGGCCGGGCCACCGTGGGCCGCTCTTCACGCGGTGGTGCGCTGCTTCGGGTCGACCTCCCGGCCGTCCCGATCGCCCGGCTCACCGCCGGAGAGGACACCGCGGTGCGCTGATCCGGGACGGGACGGGGCGGGTCCCGTCCCGGATCTCGTCCGTGCTCACCGCCGCAGCGCGGGTTCCTCATCGTCGGCGGGCGGGCGTTGGGCGTCCGGCAGCTCTTCCACCGGCCGGGACAGCCGGCTCGGCCACCACATCCGCCGGCCGATCAGCAGGGTGAGCGCGGGCACCAGGACCGACCGCACCAGCAGGGCGTCGAGCAGCACGCCGAAGGCGACCAGGAACCCGACCTCGATCAGCATCACCAGCGGGAGCGTGACGAGGACCGCGAACGTGGCCGCCAGGACCAGGCCCGCCGAGGTGATCACACCACCGGTGGCGGACAGGGCTTTGAGCATGCCCTCGCGGGTGCCCAGGCGCACTGCCTCCTCCCGTGCCCGGCTGGCCAGGAAGATGTTGTAGTCGACGCCGAGCGCCACCAGGAACAGGAACGCCAGCAACGGCACCGAGTAGTCGATGCCCTTGAACCCGAGGACCGTGCCGAAGACGAACACGCTGCCGCCGAAGGCCGCCGCGAACGAGACGACCACGGTGGCCATCAGGACCAGCGGGGCCACCACCGCTCGCAGCAGCAGCCCGAGGATGATCAGGACGACGACGAGCACCAACGGGATCACCAGCTTCTCGTCGCGGCTGGTGGTCTCCTCGGTGTCGAGGTGCTCCGCACTCGGACCGCCGACGATCGCCTCCGCGCCGCTGACCGCGTGCACGGCGGTGCGCACCCGCTTGATCGTGTCGTACTCCGCGACCGTGTCCGGCGCGTCCGTCGGGAACACCGAGATGTCGGCCCAGCCACCGCTGGTCTCGCCCGGGACGGCCACTGCCACACCGCGAACGCCCTTGACGACGTCGAGCACCCGCTCCTGGTGCGCCGGCCGCGTGAAGACCGTCATCGGCTGGCCGCCGAGCTCCGGGAAGTGCTGGCGCAGAACGGTGAAGCCGGTGACCGACTCCGGCGCGGACACGAACTGGTCCTGCTCCCGCAGCGGGCCGGTGTTGCCCAACAGCCCGAGAGCGAGAACGCCCAGGACTCCGAGCGAGCCGAGCGTCGCCACCCACCGGCGGCGGCTGATGGCGGCGCCGAGCCGCACCCACAGCCCCGGCTTCTCCTCCACGGCCGTGCTGAACCGCGGGATGGCCGGCCAGAAGATCCGCCTGCCGAGCACCACCAGCAGCGCCGGGAACAGCGTCAGCATGGCCACCAGCGCGCACAGGATGCCGGCCGCGCCGATCGGGCCCAATCCGCTGGTGCTGTTCAGGTCCGCGACGAGCAGGCAGAGCAGGCCGGCGACCACGGTGGCCGCGGACGCGACGATGGCCGGCGCCGCGCCGCGCAGCGCGTGGATCATCGCGACCCGGAC
Source organism: Lentzea pudingi (assembly GCF_014646255.1). GTDB lineage: Bacteria > Actinomycetota > Actinomycetes > Mycobacteriales > Pseudonocardiaceae > Lentzea > Lentzea pudingi. The sequence goes on along the minus strand of NZ_BMNC01000004.1, from coordinate 224,032 downwards.
GTTCTCGTGGTGGTGCAACGCTTCCCGATACCGGGCGATGAGCAACAGCGCGTAGTCCGTGCCGACGCCGAACACCAGGATCGTCAGCAGCGCCGAGTTCTGGTCGTTGACCACGATGCCGAAACCCTTGACGAGCAGGTAGACGGTCGCCATCGAGGTCAGTGCGGCAGCGCCCACCGCCACGAGCGGGATGAGCCACAACACCGGGCTGCGGTAGGTGATGATGAGCAGGAGCGTGACGACGACGATGGTGGTGAGGAGGACCTGCAGGTCGATGCCGTCGAAGACGGCGTCCATGTCGCCCTCGACCGCGGCCGGTCCGGTCACGTCGAGTTCGAGGCCCGCGGGCCGGTCCTTCGCGGCGTCGCGCAACGGGCCGACGATGGCCTCCGGTTCGCCGTAGGTCGTGCTCACGTCGAGGGTGAACATCATCGCCTTGCCGTCAGTGGAAGGTCTCGTCTCCGGGCCCTCGTCGTCCTCGCCGGCCGGAGTCACCACCTTCGGCGGGTACTTCTCGGCAAGGGCGTCGTAGTGGCGCTCGACCGTCGCGCGGTCGGCGTCGGTCATGCCGCTGTCACGGTGGTACACGAAGACGAACGTGTTGTCGTTGCCGCCGGGGAGACTGTCCTCCAGCACGGCGACCTTGGTGGACTCGGCGCCGGCCGGCAGGGTGTCCGCGGCCTTGTCGGTGGTGACCGAACTCAGCTTTCCGCTCAACGGCGCCATGATCACCGTCAACACCAACCACAGGCCGATCACCAACCACGGCACCCACCTGCCTCCCAACCGACCGGCGGGTGTTCTCCCGGAAGGTGCTGCGTCGACTGCCATTCACGAGCCTCCTGCACAAGTGGTACTTCGCCTGTCTGGCGCCGACTTCCTATCGAGCGAATCTGAGACGACCGTTAAAGCGGTGCTCAGGCCAGTTGACCGAGTGGCAGGTAGTACCGTCGTACCGCCTCTCTCCCGAAGTGACGACCGCGGTAGGACGAAACGGGACGGGATCGGCCCTAGCGTTCAGGTCATGACGAAACCTGGTAGTCCACTGTGGAGGTTCGGGGCAGCCGCCGTGGCGCTGACGTTCGCCGTCGTCGGCTGCGGGTCGAACGCCGGCAACGGTGCGGCGCCCGTCCCGCCCGGCCCGCACAACGCGCACGCGGGCCAGCCGCCAGCTTCAACGCAGCCGCTGCGCGCCGGCGAGCGGTTCGTCGACCTCGAGATGGCCGAGGCCTACACGCCCGCACCGCCGGAGGGCGGCGGCACGGACGAGTACCGGTGCCAGGTGGTCGATCCTGGCTTGACGGAGGCGGCATTCCTGACGGGGACCCAGGTCACGCCGGAGAACGTCGCCATCGCGCACCACGCCATCGTGTACGCGGTGCCGCCGGGCGGCGCTGCCGCAGTGCGCGAGCAGGACGCGAAGACCCCAGGACTGGGCTGGCAGTGCTTCGGCGGGACCGGCGTGGAGGGCGCCGAAGTGGAAGAGGGGGACGCGGCGTGGGTGGACACCTGGGCGCCGGGTGCCGCGGAGACGCTGTTCACCCAGGACGTCGGCTTCAAGCTGGAACCGGGCAGCCTGATCGTCCTGCAGCTCCACTACAACCTGCTCGCGACCGACGGCAAGCCGGCCGGTTCGGACCGCTCGGCGGTGCGGCTGCGGCTGACGGAGGGCACGCCGCAGACCCGGGAACTCGACACCTTGCCGCTCGACGCGCCGACCGACCTGCCCTGCGCCCCCGACGAGTCGGGTCCGCTCTGTGATCGGGCGGCCTCGATCGCGGACGTGACGAAGCGGTTCGGGCGGGAGGTCGGCGCCACCGCGGACGAACAGCTGGAGGAGTGCGGCCAGAGCGCGCCGAAGCCCGGCGACACGCAGACCTGCGACCACGAGGTGGAGGAGCCGATGACGCTGTTCGCCGGTTTCGGACACATGCACCTGCTCGGGCGGGCCATCAGGGTCGAACTCAACCCCGGCACGCCGACCGCGGAGGTCGTGCTGGACGTGCCGCAGTTCGACTTCGACAACCAGCGGCTGGTGAAGCTGCCGGAGCCGGTGGAGATCGGTCCTGGGGACACGCTGCGGGTGACGTGCACGCACGACGCGGGGCTGCGCAAACGGCTGCCGCAGTTGAGCAAGCTGCCGCCGCGCTACGTGGTGTGGGGCGACGGCACCAGCGACGAGATGTGCGCGGGCATCATGACGGTCTCCCCCCGCAAGTCCTGACGTGAGGGTCGAACATGCGTGAACAGGGAGTCGGCTGCGGTGCCTCAAAGACGCCAGACGGACGCGCGGGATGAAGCGCTAGATCGGCCGGGTGAGCCTCAGGTCGTAGGCGAGGATGACGGCCTGGATCCGGTCCCGTGCGCCGATCTTGGCAAGGACCCGCCCCACATGGGTCTTCACCGTCGACTCCGACAGCGTGAACCGTCGCGCGATCTCGCCGTTGGTGAGGCCGTGGCCGATGGCGACGAGGATCTCGCGCTCGCGGCCGGTCAGGGAGTCCAGCCGGGGATCCTTCCGCACGGGTCCGCGGAGCTCGTCGCCGAGCTGGTCGGCGACCGCGTCGAGCAGCCGCCGAGTCAGCACCGGCGCGATCACCGCGTCCCCGGCGGCGACGGCCCGGATGCCGGCGAGCAGCTCCTCCGGGCGGGTGTCCTCGAGCAGGCAACCGCTCGCCCCGGCCCGCAGCACGGCGAACGCGAACCGGTCCACGTCGAACGTCGTCAGCACGAGGATTCGCGAACGCCCACCGGCGGCGACGATGCGCCGGGTGGCCTCGATCCCGTCGACGCCCGGCACGCGGATGTCCATCAGCACCACGTCGGGCCGCAGCTCGGTGGTCCGCCGAACGGCCTCGGCGCCGTTCTCGGCCTCGCCGACGATCTCGGTGTCGGGAGCGCTCTCCAGCAGCACGCGAAACCCGAAGCGCTGCAGCGGCTGGGCGTCCACCACGAGCACAGAGATCATGACCGGCTGCCTCTCAGGTCGCGTGGACGATCCAATCGCGTCCGGCGCGGGGCGATGCCCAGTTCATACCGAGCGGACCTGAGACGAGCGTTAAAACGGCGCCAAGGGCGGCATCCGCGCGGCTAGGACGTGCGGGCGGTGTCCTGAGCGTGCTGGCCGATGTCGAGGATCAGCTTGCCGCGGTCACGGCCTTCGGCGAGAGCCTGAACGGCCGCGCCCGCGTTCTTCCAGTCCTCGCGCCGGGAGATGCCTGGGTTCAGCGTGCCGTCCGCGACCCGCGCGGCCAGCCAGGACAGGTCCGCGGACAGTTCGGCGTGGGCGCCCAGGAAGAAGGAGGCGATGCTGCGGTTGTTCCGGCCGTCGTGACCGGAGAAGGCCAAGGCGGGGAAGTGCTCCCCGTTGCCACTCATGTGGCCGACCGACACCAGAACGCCGTCTTCAGCCAGCTTCTCGTACGCCCGCACCATGTGTTCACCACCGACCACGTCGATGACGCCCGCCACTGGTTCGTCGAGGTCTCCCGGCCCGCGGACCACCTCGTCCGCGCCCAGTGCCCGCAGCCGGTCACCGTTGGCGTCCGGGTCGCCGGTGGAGGCCACGACGTACGCGCCGCCGAGCCGCGACAGTTGCACGGCGTACCGGCCCACCGCACCGGTGGCGCCGGTCACGAGAACCCGGCGGCCGAGAATCGGGCCGAGCCTGTGCAACGCGCGCAGTGCACTGGTGCCGGCCACCGGAACCGTGCTGACGGCGGCGAGGTCGGCGCCGGCCGGAGCGACGCCGATCCAACCGGTCCGGACCGCGCGGAGCTCGGCCCACCCGCCGGCGAAGCCGAGCGTCACCGCCGGTGTGCCGACAGCCGGCCCCGAGCCGTCCGCAGCCGCCCGCACGACCACCCCGCCGGCCTCGTAACCGGGCACGCTGCCCTCCGGAGCGGCATCCAGGTGCAGGTCGCCGGGGTTGACGGAGCTGGCGATCACGCGGATCACGGCCTCGTCGGCGGCCGGCTCCGGGTCGGGAACCGAGCCGAGCCGGAGGTTGCCGGGTGCGGAGCGGTCGAGGAGCAGGGCCTGCATGGGTGCCTCCCAGATTGGTGATCGTCCCCGGCAGTTTGCCACTGAGTGGCGTTTGCTTTCAAGTGGCGTATGACACCGAGGTAAGATCGCCGCATGGCCACCGACTCCGCGCCGTCTTCCGTCCTGCGGCCGACGCTGCGGGAGCGCAAGAAGCAGCGCACACGCGAAGCGCTCATCGACACCGCGCTGCGCCTGTTCACCCAACGAGATTTCGACGGCGTGACGCTGGACGAGCTGTGCGATCGGGTGGAGGTGTCCAAGCGCACGTTCTTCCGCACCTTCGCCAGCAAGGAAGAAGTGGCGATGGCGCCGTACGAGGACATGTGGAGAGCGTTCATCAACGAGCTGGAATCCCGCCCGGTGGCTGCGGAGTGCTCGATCCTGCAGGTGCTGCAAGAGGCCGTGCTCGCCGCGATGCGGACCATGGACACCGGCGAGTGGGCACATCGGCTGCTGTCCTGCACACGGCTGGCCGGCAGGACTCCGGCGATCGAGGCGCATTGCCGGTACTTCTGCGGCGTCACCGTCCGCGCCGCCCTCGACGTCCTGCACCGCAGGTTCGGGCTCGACCCGCACGACCTGCGTCCCCGCCTCGCGCTGGACATCCTCGTCGCCGCGTTCCACCGCGCGCTGGAGACCTGGGCAGACCGGCCACAGGACCCCACCGCCGAGCACCTCGCCACCGACACGCTCGCGGCCTTCGCGGCGATCCCCGGCAGCCTCACCCTCACCGGTGCCGCACCGGCCGACCGGGCACCGCAATCCCGAGTCGGCACGCTGTGAGACGCCCTCGCCGGTAGAAGTGCTGGTGCTGCCGCAAGTGGAGGACTTACCCGACCGGTAGCTCAGCGCGCCGGAACCGCCCCGGTGGCACGCCGAACGCTCTGCGAAAGGCGTTGGCGAAGGCGAACTCGGACCGGTAGCCGACCTGACGCGCGATGAGGGCGAGGGGATCATCGGTCTCCCGCAGCAGTTGGGCTGCCCTGCCCAGCCTCCAGTTCGTCAGGTAGACCAGCGGGGGCTGACCGATCATGGAGGTGAACCTCCGGGTGAACGCGGTTCGGGAAAGGCCGACTGCCTCACCGAGTTCCAGCACCGTCCACTTGCGACCTGGTTCGCGGTGCATGTGCTGAAGCGCCTCGGCGATCGCGGGATCGGCCAGCGCGGCCCACCAGCCGGTGCTGGCTGTGCGCTCGGACTCCTCCTGCGACCACGCGCGGAGCGTGTAGATCACCACCAGGTCGATGAGCGCGGGCACCGCCGCGTCAGCACCGGGGAGTGCGTCCACCACATCGGCGGCCAACAGGTCGACCGCCGCGCGTAGCGCCGGGTGCCGGCCCGCCCGCGCAGGCACGTGGACGACGTCCGGCAGCGCCCGCAGGAACGGGTGCAGCGGCCGGAGCCGCAACTCGTAAGCGCCGCACACCATGTCCGCGTGCGCCTCCGCGGGGTCGATCGGCACTTCCGCTCGCAAATCGGCTCCCGAGGGGAGTTTCGCCTCCTTCGGCAGATCGGCCAGTGGCCGATCCGGTCGCTCGCTCAACCCGTGCCGAGTGCCGTGCGGCAGGAGCACGACGTCGCCCGGGCTGAGCGCCAACGGCGTCCGGCCGGGCAACAGGAGCCAGCACGAACCACGGAGCAGCACGTGGAAGCCGGCGCCGGTGAAGTCGTCGAAGCTCCGTCCCCAAGCGCCGCTGCCGGAAGTGCGACAGAACGACGGACGCCCTGCCCGGATGCTGCCGATCACATCGCTGAACACGTCCATGTCCTTGACTGTAGGCACAATCGCGTATGAATAAGGCGCATTTACGCATGGCATGTGCCGATTTGAGCCTCATACAGTGAAAGGGCGATCCACTCGGACGCAGCCCCCACCGAGGAGAAACACCGATCATGAAGGCTGTTGTTCTGAAGGCGTTCGGAGGCGCGGAAAACCTTGTCCTCGCCGACCTCCCCGATCCTCGGCCGCGACCGGGAGAGGTGCTGGTCGAAGTCAAGGCGGCCGGTGTGGGACACGTCGACGTCATGTCCCGCCGAGGTGAGTTCGGTGGTTCCTCCTCCCCCGGTTTCGTGCCGGGCATCGAGGTGGCCGGTGTCGTCGTCGGGACCGGTGAGGACGTCGACGACGCGTGGGTCGGCCGACGCGTCTACGCGATGCTGGACCGGACAGGTGGTGGCTATGCCGAACTGGTCACGGCAGAAGTCGAGGCTGTCGTCGCTCTTCCCGACCAGGTCGGTGCGGCGGAAGCGGTGGCGCTCGGGTTCAACGCGTTGACCGCTCTGACGTCGCTCGAACGTGCCCAGGTGCGCGAAGCAGACAAGACCCTGGTTCGTGGTGCCGGTGGTGGGGTCGGGCTCATGGCGACCCTGCTGGGCATCCACCTCGGGGCCGCCGTGACGGCAGTGACCAGCACCGCACTTCGTGGTGAACGGCTGGCGGCGCTGGGTGCGTCCACTGTGGTCAATCGTTTTGCCGATGCCCGGGCGTACGAGGACTACGACGTCATCATCGACCCGGTCGGCGGCCCGGAGTTCGACCGCTTCCTGGAGAAGCTGGCTCCGAACGGCCGGTACGTGCTGTGCGGAGGAGTCGCGGGTTTCCCCACGCCGGACTTCGGCTCGACCCTGCTCGGCAGGTTCACGGCATCCCCGGCCCTGCTCATGCTCAGCCTCTCCTCGATCAGCCGTGCGGAACTCCGCGCACGCATGGAGAAGCTTCTGGAGCTCGTCGCCGGCGGCACCGTCGCCAGTCCGATCGACGAAGCGTTCCCTCTCGCAGCCGCGGCGCACGCGCATGACAGGCTCGAGTCCGGTGCCGCCTTCGGCAAGATCGTGCTCGTTCCCTGAACCGGCGCCGCGCCCCGGTGGGTCGTTCGACGAACCCACCGGCCGGTGCGATGATTCCCCCATCGCGCCGGCCGGTGAGCGTCCTCGAGAACGACTGCTACTTCGTGGCGCACAGGGCCTTGTCGAAGAAGGCGAGAACCTCGCCGCGGCCCGCCTCGTCGTTCGTCACGGCGAGGGTGACCGCCCGGCCGTCAGTGGTGATCGCGGTGCGACTCTGGAAACCGTCGGCGTCGCCGCCGTGGCCGTACGCCATGACCCCGCAGCTGAGCTTCATCCCGATGACCCCCAGACCGTAGGTCCACGACTCGGGGAAGCCGGGTGCCGTGATGGTCTTGCGCATCTCCGCCAGTTGCTGGGGCTTGAGCAGCTGCCCCGCCTGCAGAGCGACGAGGAACTTGTTCACGTCGCTGGGAGTGGCGATCATCTGCCCGGCGGCGCCGGCGATCGACGGGTCGAACCGGGTGATGTCGGTCAGCTTGCCGGGGATCGGCTTGCCCTCGGCGTCCGTGGCCGTCAGGTAACCCCGCGGGTGCGGCGAACGGATGTCGCGGTCGCCCGGTCCCGGGTAGTACGTCTCCTTCAGCCCGATCCGGTTGATGATCTGGTCCGTGATCACCTCGGCGAGCGGACGTCCCGCGACCTTCTGCGTCACCAGGCCGAGCAGGACGTACCCGGCGTTGCTGTACTCCCACACCCGGTCCTGACCGGGAGCGAACGTGGGTGCCTCGGCCAGCGCGGCGTCCAGCAGCTCCCTGGCCTCGAAGTACCTGTCCTTGATCGGCAGGATCCCGTTGGGCATGAGGGGCATCGCGCGGGTCATGCCGCTGGTGTGGTTCAGCAGCTGCCTGATCGTCATGTTCCGGCCGTCGATCGCCGCACCGGCACCGGTACCCCGCACCACACCGGGAAGGTGCTTCTCCACCGTGTCGTCCAGCGCGAGCTTGCCGTCGCCGGCCAGTTGCAGCACGGCCACCGAGACGAACATCTTGGTGTTGCTGGCGATCCGCACGTAACCGTCGGTCGGCACCTTCGACTTCGTCCGGATGTCACCGACACCGGCGGTGTAGTTCGTCACGCGCCCGTCGGGGTTCCGCACCGACATCAGCGCCCCTGGCAGGAGTCCGTCCGCTACCCCGCCGGGCTTGACCAGCGCGTCGAGGCCCGCCTGCAGCGTCTTGTCGTGAGCCGGCCGCGAACCGGTCTCGAACGCACCCGCCGACGCCATCGAGGTCGCCGCGAGACCGGCCACCGCTGCCGCCGCTACTGCCGCGGCGAACACACCACGACGCCGGCGCACGCGGGCCGGGCTGTTTTCAGTCGTAGGACTCTCATCTTTCGGCAAAGCACACTCTCCGAATTGGACTGTTGTGACTGACACGCACAGTTTCGCGATCGTCCCGGCGCATTCGCGATCCCACGTACTGCACAAGTCCGGTACAGCCAGCACTACCTCCGGTCGGTCGCCGACCGGCCGGATCCGCACCGGAGCAACGCACAGCGCGAAAGAGCTCTGGCGAGATGCGACAACGCACCACGCCAGAGCCCTTGGTACTACGCGACTTCCTGGACTCAGGAGCCGTCCCTCCGACCGGCGTTCACTTCGCGCACAGCGTGGCGTCGACGAGAGCGGCCCGGTCCGCGGGGACGGACTTGTCGTTCACCGAACCGGTGAGCGAGGTGACGACGAGAGTCGTTGCGCGACCGTCGTCGGTGGCGGCGTTGAGGGTCGAGTAGCCCGGGATGTCGCCGCCGTGGCCCCATGCGACCTTCCCACAGCTCAACGGCATGCTGAAGATGCCGAGTCCGTAGCCCCGGCCCGACTCCCGGTCCGTCGGGATGGTGGTGCGCATCTGGGCCAGCTGGGCCGGTTCGAGCAACTTGCCGTCCAGCAGCGCGCGCACGAACGTGTTGAGGTCGGCGGGCGTGGAGACCAGCTGGCCGGCCGCCCAGCCCCAGCTCGGGTCCATCCGCGTGAAGTCGACCAGCTCGCGGGTCGCGATGATGCGCTGGTAGCCCTTGGGGTGCCGGCCGCGGATGTCCTGTTCGCCGGCCTCGGGTGCGTACGTGTCGCGCAGACCGATCCGCTCGATGACCCTGGTGGTCACCAGTTCGTTGAACGGGCGGCCGGTGACCCGCTGGGCGATCAGCCCGGCCAGGACGTAGTTCGTGTTGCTGTAGGACCAACCGCCGCCGGCGGGCCCGCCGTCCTCCCGGGCGTTCGCCAGGTCGAGCAGCTCACGCGGTTCGAGGTAGGCGTGCCGGTACGGGAAGAAGTCCCCCAAGGGCTCGAACATCGTGCTGGTGTAGTCGGGCAGGCCGCTGTTGTGCTGGAGCAGCTGGCGAACCGTGATCCTGGAGGCGTCCACGCCCTTGGCCCGCACCAGGCCCGGCAGGTACTTCTCGACCGACGCGTCGAGCTCCACCTTGCCCTCCCCGACGAGCTGGAGCACGACCACGGAGGTGAACATCTTGCTCGCGCTGCCGAGCCGCACCCTGCCGTTCGCCGGCACCTCGGCGCCGGTCCGCAGGTCACCGACCCCGGCCGTGTAGTGGCGGGTCCGGCCGCGCTGGTCCCGGACAGCGGCCAGCGCTCCCGGGTGCCGGTCGACACCGACGAGCTTGTCGATGCTCTGCTGCACCGCATCGCCGCGGGGCTCGGCCTGGGCGGCTGGACCGGCGAACGCGAGACCGCCCGCCGCGACCGCCGCCGCCGTCATGGCGGCCACACGGGAAGAAGGTCGATATCGTTGGGAAGAGGATGTGAACAATGCAGACAACTCCTGGGTTCCACGAACGTCGGTCTTGCGATGGCCGACTGGGTCCAGGCTGCTCATCTGCTCCCAAGTGGACAATCCAGCTCACTGAACAACCGAGGTAGTGGTAGCACCACCAAGCCAGGGCTGCCTTTCGTCCTGGTGGGCCGGCGGCGTCGGGCAAGCCGGCTCGATCCGATGTGGGATCGCTGTGATCGGATAGGGTCCCGGCTCGGGAGGCGGAATGACACCGGTGTGGCAGCGCCTGTGGGCGTCGCTCGATGCCGTCGCGCGCCTGATAGGTGGCCTGGGCACGGCATTGCTCGCGATGGCCGTCCTCGTCTGGGTCGGCGTGGTCGCGCTGCTCAGTTGTGTCGGTGTCGGCGTTCTCCTGGTGCCCTCCGCCCTGCGTGTGCTGCGGGCGGCCGCGAACCGGGAACGGGCCCGGCTCGATGTTCTCGCCCCCGGCCCGGTGCCGCGCGAGACGCGCGCCGCGCTGCGCGACGGGACTGTGCGGCGCGAGCTGGCCTGGCTGCTGCTGCACGCCACGGTCGGCTTCGCCGTCGGGTTCACGGGGTTCGCGCTACCGGTCACGATGCTGCAGAACACGACGTACCCGTTCTGGTACCACCTGCTGCCGCCCGAGGACAACGCTCCCAGCTTCTTCTTCTGGACCGTCGAGGGTCCCTGGGCCGTCGGGATGGCCGGCGTGCTCTGCGGCGCCCTCGTCGTCGCGTTCGGGCCGGCGCTCATGCGGGTGCAGGAGTGGCCGGGCCGGCACCTGCTGGTGCCTGCGCCGGGGGCTGACCTCTCGCTGCGGATCGCCGAGCTGACCGCCACCCGTGCCGCCGCCCTCGACGCGCACGCCGCCGAACTGCGCCGCATCGAACGGTCGCTGCACGACGGCACGCAGAACCGGCTCGTCACGGTGAACGTGTTGCTCGGCGCCGTCCGGCGGGCCGTGGACCGCGATCCCGCTGCGGCCCACGCCGCGCTGGACCGAGCTCAGGACGCCGCCGAGCAAGCGCTTTCCGAACTGCGTGCCGTGGCCCGCAGCATCCTGCCCCCCGTGCTCGCCGACCGCGGGCTCGCCGGCGCCCTGGCCGGCCTCGCGGGCAGCTGCGGCGTGCCTTGCGAGCTGGTGGTGGACGTACCGGGCCGGTGTGCCGCCTCCGTCGAGGCCACCGCGTACTTCGTGGTCGCCGAAGCCCTTTCCAACGTGACCAAGCACAGCAGCGCCACGACCGCCGCGGTGCAGGTGGCCAGGCGAGGCGATCGGCTGGTGCTGCGGATCGACGACGACGGGCGGGGCGGCGCGGACGAGAGCGGCGGGTCCGGCCTGGCCGGCATCCGCCGGCGGATCGAGGCCTACGACGGGCGCTTCGCCCTGGACAGCCCAGCCGGTGGGCCGACGACGATGCGAGTGGAGCTGCCGTGCGGATCGTGATCGCGGAAGACGACCCCCTGCTGCGAGAGGGGCTGGCGCTGCTGCTGCGCGCCGAATCGCTCGACGTGGTGGCCACCACCGATACGCCGGGATCGTTCCTGGCCGCGGTGGCGGAACACGAGCCGGACGTCGCCATCGTCGACGTGCGGATGCCTCCCACCCACACCGACGAGGGGATCCTGGCAGCCGTCGAAGCGCGGCGCCGCCGGCCCGGCCTCGCGGTGCTCGTGCTCTCGGCGTACGTGGAGCAGACGTTCGCCACCGAACTGCTGAGCGGCGGCGCCAGCCGGCTCGGCTACATGCTGAAGGAACGCGTCGGGCGGGTCGACGAGTTCCTGACCGCGCTGCACCGGGTGGCCGGCGGCGGCACCGCCGTGGACCCCGAAGTGGTGGCCCAGCTACTGGCCCGCAACCCGAACACCAGCGCGCTCGGCCGGCTGAGCCCACGGGAACGCGACGTGCTCGCGCTCATGGCCCAAGGCCTCGGCAACACCGCCATCGCCGAGAAGCTCGTCATCACCGGAGGCGGAGTGCACAAGCACATCCGCAGCATCTTCGCGAAACTCGACCTCGCACCCGACGACCGGGGCGACCGGCGCGTCACCGCGGTCCTGCGCTACCTCGAGGGCACCGGACCGAGGTAGCGCCGGTTCGTCAGCGGCGGCGAGCGGAGTCGCGCTGCGGCGGTCGATCGTTGCCACTCCGGGCTTCGGCCGGACGACAACCGACGGGCGGCGCGGACACGCCCATCGGTTGTCGTGCGGCCGGATCGGGGACGTCCGCCGTCCCCGGCGGCCGTCACTCCTTGACGCCGATGGCGGCGATCGGTGGGACGCGGAGCAGTCGTGCGATGGGCAGGATGGTGGTGAGCAGGGCGAGCAGCGCCGTGCCGCCGATGATGGACACCCATCCCAGCGGGGGGACGTAAGGAACGCTCTGCCCGGTGAGAGTGCGCACCACCGACACCAATGTGATTGCCGCGATGGTTCCGCCGATGAGCAGGGAAACGCCGAGCAGGCCGGACTGTTCCGCGTGGACCATCCTCTTCACCTGCTTCCGGGTGACGCCGACCATGCGCAGTGAAGCCAGTTCACGGCCCCGGGTGAGAGCGGCCATGACCATGGTGCTGGCGGCGGCCATGGCGGCGTAACCGATCATGATGCCCATCAGCAGCTTGTTCATCCAGGCGCTGAGTGCCAGGTCGCCGGCGAGCCGGCCCACGTGCCCGGCCGTGTTCGTCACGGTGCTGCCGGGGTACCGGCCGGTGACGCCGGCCAGGGCGGTGGTGATGTCGGTGCCCGGTTCCGCGCGGACGAGGATCCGCTCGTAGCCGGTGGAGGCGGTGTGGCCCGCGATGACGTCCTTGGTGACGGTGAAGTCGCCGAAACCTATGCCCCGGCCGTAGATCGCCACGATGCGCAGGGCGGCCGGTGTGCCGTCACCGAGCCACACCTCGGCCTGGTCGCCGACTTGCCAGCCGTTCGAATCGGCTTGCAGGGCCGACACCGCCATGGCGGACCCGCGCAGGTCGGCCAGGCTTCCGCTGCGAACCTCCAGGTCCATGGTGTGCTCGACGCCGTCCGGATCGATCGCCTGCACACCACCGCTTTCCCCGCTCCCGCCGAGGATGATCGAGGTGTTCCGCACTCCTGTCGCGGCCACCACGCCGGGAATCTCGCGCATCTCTGCGAGAGCGCTCTCAGGCAGGCCGGCGGCGGACTCCACGGAGTGCTGGGCGAGCATCCCGGCGCGGGTCTGGGTGACGGTCTGCCGCAGCAGGTTGTCCTGGAGGAACCAGATCGAGCCACCGAGGCCGACGGTCAGCACCAGTGCGGTCAGCACGGTGACCATGCTCTGGGCGGTGGCGCGCAGGTTCGCCGCGGCCAGGTAGCCGCTGTCGCCCCACACCGCGCGCAGCACCGGGCCGAGCAGCCGGGCGGCCACCCGGTTGATCCAGGGGGCGAGCAGGGCGACCGCGAGGATGAGCGCGGACAGCATGCCGAGCGCGGTGCCGAGGGCGGCGTTCCCCTTCTGCGTCGTGCCGAGCGTGGTCAGGTAGATGGCACCGGCCAGGGTGGCGAACCCGGCGAACAGCCGGATCTTGCTGTTCCGAGCGGGTTCCACGGCGATCTCGCCGAGCGCCTCCGTCGGGCGGATCAGCACCGTCCGGCGGGCGGCGATCAGCGCGGCCCCCACCGCCACCGCCACTGTCGCCCCCACCACGGCGGCCGCGGTCAGCGCACCGCTGCTGAAGGGGAACGTGTCCGGGATGAACCCGCGGTCGACCAGCTCCCCGCGCACCCATCGAGTGGCGAACCAGCCGGAGGGCACACCGATCACGACCGACACCAGACCGAGCAGCCCCACCTCGGTCAGGATCAACCGGGCGATCTGGCCCGGAGTCGCGGCGACGGCCCGGAGCAACGCGAGGTCGCGTCGCCGGTGCCGGACCGAGAGGCCGATGGTCCCGGCCACGACGAACATCACCAGCAGCGCCACGAATCCGCCGAAGACGGTGCCGAGCTGGATCAGCATGTCGCTGGCCGCCAGCTCCGCGGACTGTTCCAGCTGCCCGCGCTCGGCACCGGCGTAGGCCTTGAAACCGGCCTCTGTGGCCAGCTCGCGCACGTCGGCGACCAGTGCGGCGCGGTCGGCGCCTGGCTCGGCGATGACGCCGACGGCGTCGACCCGGCCCTGCCGCGGGTGCACGGCCGCCGCGTGCTCGTCGGTGAAGAACACCGCGGGCGACGCGTCAGGGCCAGGCCGGGGACCGGCGTCGCGCACGAGGCCGCTGACCCGGTACACGCGCGCCGTCCCCTCCATCAGGATCGGGACCTCGTCGCCGGGCACCACCGAGCCGGCCAGGCGTTCGTCCAGCGCGACCTCGGTGTCGTTCTTGGGCTGGACGCCCTTGGTCAGCTGGTAGGGAGTGAGAACCGTGCTGCTCCACCCGTGCCCGGTGGCCCCGCCGTTCTCCAGGATCGCCGTCACCGACGTGTCCGCCACAACCGTGGCCACGCCCGGTACCTGCCGGAGCCGCTCGACCATCGAGGCCGGGAGAGTGCCTCCCTCAGGCAGCGGCACGGTGACGTTCTGGCCGTTCGTCGTGAACGTGATGTCGCGATCGGCGACGACGACATCCGTTGCGGCGTAGCGCTTCGACGCGGCCTCGAACCGCAGGCCGGACTCCACCAGGAGTCCCATCGACATCAAGAGCACCACCCCGGCCGTCAAGGCCAGCAGGGTGGCGACCGCACTGCCCTTGCGGTGGCGCAGCATCTTCGCGGCTAGCTTCAGCATCGGTCAGCGCTCCTGCGTCACGCGCTGACGGCGGCCCAGCAAGGCCAGTTGCTCCGCGATGCGTTCCGCGCCCGGCTGCGGCACGTCGTGCACGATCCGGCCGTCGGCCAGCACCATCACACGATCCGCGTACGACGCCGCCACCGGGTCGTGCGTCACCATGATCACCGTCTGCCCCGCCTCGTCCACCACCGACCGCAGCAGGCTCAGCACCTCGCCCGCGGTCTGGGTGTCCAGCGCACCGGTCGGTTCGTCGCAGAAGATGACCTCGGGGCGCGTCGCCAACGCCCGCGCGATCGCGACCCGCTGCTGCTGACCGCCGGACAGCTCCGACGGCCTGTGCGCCAGCCGATCAGTCAACCCGACCCGGTCGACGACCTGCCGCAACCACGCGGCGTCGGCGCGCTTCCCCGACAGTTGCAACGGCAACACGATGTTCTCCCGCACCGTCAACGCTCCGATGAGGTTGAACGCCTGGAAGACGAACCCGATCTTCGACCGCCGCAGCTTCGTCAGATCGGTCTCCGACAGCCGCGACAACTCCGTGTCGCCGACCCACGCCTGGCCGCCGGTCGGCTGGTCCAGGCCCGCCGCGGTCTGCAGCAACGTGCTCTTGCCCGAACCGGACGGCCCCATCACCGCGGTGAAGGTGCCCCGGTCGAACACCGCGTCGACACCCGCAAGGGCAGTCACCGCTTGCAGTTCCGTGCCGTAGACCTTTCTCAGGCCCTGAACCCGCACCGCCGGCGCGGGCCGGGCAACGCCCGCACCAGAAGTCCGGTCAACTTGCGCATTATGGTTTGACATCACAAAAACCCGAGGTCCTATTCGTCGATTTCCTAGGCAGGACGGTAATCTCGCCCGCCTGCCGGAACGACCCAGGCAGTAGGTGACCACTGGTAGCGCAGGCTGTACCTCTTGCTCCGCGGCAATCCCAGCCTGGATCCGGTTAGGACTGACGACGGCTACGAGCTCGCGAAACCGAGCAAAGTCCTGCTGCGCTTGGAACTCGTCGCGCCAGCGCACAGAACCGAGGTGCAGCCTGCTCTACCTGACACCTGGGAGCCTGCGGTATCGAAGGCGCTGACGAACACGACTAACTTCTTCGTCATGAACCTCTCACCCACCCGCAGCCAGGCCCTGCTCGCGACGGTCCTCGTGGTCAGCGTCGCGGCCAACATCGCCGCTCAAGCCTTCGGTCTGAGCCTCTACATCAGCGCCGCTTTCGGACTGATCGCCATCGCCGGCGGCATCGCCCTGTTCTTCAACTACCGCAAGAACCTGGACGACACGCGGAACTGAAACGGCCAATGCCCGTCCAGCGGTTCACCGTCCGCGTCGTCACCCGGCCGCCTGGCGGACTCCGCCGCGCCACACCGCCTTGATGGACAGGGAGTCGCCGATGTTCTTCGTCGGGTCTCCGTCCACCAGCAGGAGATCCGCGTGCGCCCCGGCGGAGATGCGCCCCCGGTCGGGCAGGCCGAAGCGGCGAGCGGGCACCGATGTCGCCGCCTTGAGCGCCGCGATGGGAGTCAGGCCGGCTTTCACCAGCAACTGCATCTCGTGGTGCACGCTGGCACCGTGGGCCATTCCGCCGAGTTCGGGCCACGCGACGGAGACGTCCGTTCCCACCAGGACGTCCACACCTGCCTCGTGCAGTGCTTTGGCGGTGGCCAGCACCGCGCTGAAGTCCCCCTGCGGGTACTTGTTGAGACTTCCGTTGAGCGTCGCCAGCCACTCGGGGCTCAGCCTGGGGCCGACCCTGGGGTCTGCCGCCAGCTCGGCTCCGGTCCTGCCCATGATCGAGGCGTTGAGGCACAGGCAGGGGGTGACGAACGTGCCGGAGCGCGCGATCTTGTCGATGATCTCGGGCGTGTGCGGACGATCCAGGAAGACGTGGCTGAGTCCGTTCATGCCCGCCGCGAGAGCCTGCTCGGTGGCTTGCACCGTCAGTGCGTGCGCGACAGCGAGCTTGCCGAGCCGCTGTGCCTCGCGCACGGCCGCTTTGATCGTCGCGTCACTCATCATGGGCAGGTTCGGGGCCCCGAGCACGTGGCCGTCCTCGATCATGATCTTGATGTAGTCGGATCCGCCGTCGACGCGCTTCCGGACCGCGGCCACCGCCTGATCCGGTGTGGTGACCTCCGACTCGGCCGGGTTCGCCCCGGAGTTGAGTTCGGGCTCCTCTCCCGCTCCTTCTCCCGGCGGGCCGTCGGGGACGAGTTCGCTCGGGTGGCCACCCGGCGCGGTCAGACCGAACCCGGCCGACCGGACGTCAGCCAGATCGTCGCGGCCGGCGATCGCCTTGCGTCCCGCGGCGGTGAAGTCCCCCTGCATCTCCAACTCGGTCGTCACCCCGAACCGCAGGGCGTCGCGCAGACCGTCCACAGAGGTGTGCACGTGAGCATCGATCAGCCCCGGCAACAGCATCGCCCCCGCCGCGTCGACCACGTGAGCGCGACTCGGAGCCTCACCGGCGACGCCCACGATCGAGGAGCCCTCGATCAGCACCGTGTGCAGGTCGAGCACGCGCTCACCGTCGAAGACCTTCGCGTTGGTGATGGCCGTCAGACCGGATGGACCGCCCGCGGAACCGGTGGTCGAGCAGCCGACCAGCGCTGACGAGCCCGCGACGACTCCCGCGAGCCCGATGGACCTCAGAACCGCACGTCGATCGATGAGACACATCAGCACTCCTTCCAGGACACCACGCGGTGTCACATGCATGCAGCAGACATATGCAACTTACATGCAGTTGCAGACGGTCTACTTCATTCCTGAGAGGAGTCTCAGCCTGTGCGCCGAGGGAGGTCAGTCCTCGATCGCCCTGATGGTCGCGTCGGCGTACTTGATGATCAGACGGGCGAGTTCCCGGCGCTCGGCCACCGGCCAGTCCTGGGTGATGTACTCGAACGCCTGCCGCTGCTGAGAGCGGAAACGATCGCGGAGAGCCAGACCGGCCTCCGTGAGCCGCAGCACCGCTTTCCGGCCGTCGAGCTGCGAAGGCGCGCGAAGCAGGTAGCCGTGGGCGATGCAGTCGGAGACCATTCGGCTGGCCACGGACGGGTCGATTCCCAGAGCGTCGGCCACCCCGCCCACGCTCACCTCTCCCCCGATCTCGTCGATGACGTTCAGGACGAGGTTGCGGTTGATGTCCTTGCGCTCGACCGGTGGGTCGACAGGTACCTGTGGCGTCCGCCTGCGCAATCGCGCGAAGGCAGGGCCTACGGCCCCGAACAGGTCATCGTCCGACTCCTGCGGGTGCGCCTCGTTCGTCACGTACCCACAGTAATCAACTGCGGATGGCAAGCACATGCGTGACGTCACACATATGGCGCCCCGATCACATCGCCAGACGAGTCCCGCGACGCCAGACGGCGCGGGTGTTGAGGGTGTCGGAAATGGTCGTGGTGGGGTCGCCGTCGACGAGGAGGAGGTCCGCACGAAGGCCCTCGGCGACATGTCCGCGGTCATTAAGACCGAAGCGGCGGGCGGTGGTGGCGGTGGCCGCGCGCAGGGCCTGGACAGGGGTGAGGCCGGCCAGGGTCAGGTACCGCAGTTCGTGGTGGACGCTGGCACCGTGGGCGAGCCCGCCCAGGAAGGGCAGGGGAAGGGACACGTCGGTGCCGGCCAGGAGGTCCACTCCGGCGTCGCCGAGGGCCTTCACCGTGGCCAGCACGTCCTCGATCCGGCCCTGGGGGTAGTGGCCGAAGCTGGAGCGCAGGGCCTTGTCCCACTCGTCGTCCAGGCGGGAGGCGACGCGCGGGTCGTCGGCGAGGTCACCGCCCGTGATGCCCATCATGGAGGCGTTCAGGACGACGCAGGGAGCGACGAACACCCCGGCGTCCTTGACCAGGTCGATGATCTCGTCGGTGTGGGGCTGGTCCATGAACAGGTGGACCAGGCCGTCGATGCCCGCCTCGATGGCCATGCGCGTCGCGTCCACCGTCAGGGCGTGCGCGACGGTGAGCATGCCGTGCTTCTTGGCCTCGGCCACCCCGGCGTTCAAAGTGGCCTGGTCAAGCATGGGCAGGCCGGGGTGCCCTTCGACGCTGCCGTCGTCGACCATGAACTTGATGTAGTCGGAGCCCCGCTCGATCAGCTGCGGGATGAACGCCACGGCTTCTTCGGGCGTGGTCGAGAACGGCATGAGCGGAGGCGGTCCGGCCGGCCTCGCGCCAGCGGGCGGGCCGGGACGGAACCCCTCGGGGAACAACTCGCTGGGATGCCCGCCCGGAGGGGTGATGGCGAAACCGGAGGAACGCACGTCGGCGACGGTGTCGTCCTCGCTGATGTGGGCCCGGCTGTCCCGCGTGTTCGTGCCCTGCATCTCCAGCTCGGTCGTCACACCGAACCGCAGCGCCAGCGCCAGCGCGTCCCTGCTGGTGTGGACGTGGGCGTCGATCAGGCCCGGCAACAGCGTGGCACCACTGCCGTCGACGATCTCGGCGCCTTCCGGGGCATCGCCGCCGACGCGGGTGATCCGCCCGCCGTCGACGAGCACGGTGGTCACCCCCAGCGCCTTCTCACCGTCGAACACCTGAGCACCGGTAATGGCGGTCACACTCACGATCTACCTCGTTCCTGGGGTGGAGAACCTCGTCAATCTATAGCATATGCTATGGATATACTTCTCAGATGGATGTGTGTGATGATCGGAACTCTTTAGGATGACGGCATGAGCGGCTCATCAACGCCCCCGGAGACCGGCGAGGCTCTTTTCGACCAGGTCGGACCCGCGCTGTCGCATCTACGCCGGCGCACCTCGGGCGGGCGTGGCGACCTGACCCGCAACCTCATCCTGAACGTGGTCTCGGACGCACCCGGCGAGGTGACCGTCGGTGCCATCGCCGCCGAGATGGGCGTCTCCCAGCCCGTCGTCAGCCGCACCATCGCCGCCTGCATCGCCGACGGGCTGCTGCGGAGAGCCGCATCGCAGACAGACGGCCGGCGCACGGTCCTCGAACTCACTCCCGCCGGCGAGAGCGAGCGGCGGCGCTTCGCCTCCGAACAGCGTGTGACCTTCGAGGACATCACCGCCGCATGGGACCCGGCCGAGCGCACCCAGTTCGCTCAGTTCCTCATCCGCTACAGCCAGGACGCCACTGCCTGGTCCGCCGGGCGGACCCGCCGCCGAGAGGACGACGCGGGGTCGGATCCGGGATCGACATGACCCTCACCTGGACGAGCGAGCCCTGAGTCCGGGCGGTGTTCCAGGCGGATCAACGCCGACGGGGCGCCTGCCCGGCCTCACAGCCCGGACAGACACCCCGCGGTGGATCAGGCGACGCTCAGGAGCACTTGCGCCCGTCGTTGACGCACTTCACGATCTTCGCCATCGTCTGGTCGGAGTTGACGTTGGCGAAGTCGTTGTGGTCGGAGAACGGGTTGTGGTTCTCCTCCGGGAACGCGTCGAGCTGGTACTGGCCCTTCTGCTGGATGTCGCGGGAGATGTTGTAGAGGATGCTGATCCGCAACTGCGGGATGGCCTTGAAGCCCTGCGGGCACGCGCCGGTCTGCTTGTCGGCGAACCGGACGTGGTCGCGGTGGTTGGCGCTGTCGGCGTTCTTGCCGTCCCAGCAGCCCGCGAAGTCGTGCACGCGCATGACCTTGCTGCCGTTCGGGCAGATCACGTACTTGTCGGACAGGCGGTCCTCGAACCCGCTGCAGGTCCACGTGGCGCGGGCGTTGGCGGGTCCGCGGCTGGTGGGCTTGGCGTCACCGACGACCATCTTCAGGAACTTCGGCATGCCCGTGACCTTGCTGGCCGCGTTGCCGCGGTACTCGATCTTGACCTGAGCCGGCCGGACGATCTTGCCGTTGTTGCCGACGAGCTCCAGGTTCTTGCCGGTGGGAGCGGCCAGCGGCGGGGCGGTGGTGGCAGGGGGCGCGGTGGTCGTGGTGCCGCCGTTGTTGTTGCCGCCGTTGTTGTTGCCGCCGTTGTTGTTGCCGCCGTTGTTGTTGCCGCCGTTGTTGTTGCCGCCGTTGTTGTTGCCGCCGTTGTTGTTCTCGCCGCCTTCGTCCTCGTTGAGGCCGCACTTCGCGAGGCGTTCCAGCCCTTGCGGCTTCTCGGCGTTGCGGCCGATCGCGATCGCGATCCGGTCGAGGGTCGCGACCCGCTTGTCCTTCAAGGGCCCGAGGATCGCGTTGTCGATGAAGTTCGCCCCGCCCTGCCCCTTGCTGGTCACCAGGCGCTGGTTGGCCTCGGCGATCTGCTTGTCCAGCTGGTCGAGGTTGTTGTCCACCTCGTCCAGGGCCTGGTCCGGCACACCCGGCAGCGCTTCGCGCACCGACGGGCACTTGATCGTCGGCGTGGCGGCGTCCTGCTCGGCGCCGTTCTGCTCGGCGCCGTTCTGCTCCGCCTGCTGGAGAACGCCCTCCGCGGCGAACTTGCGCGGCTTCGGCGAGTGGTTGCCGTGGCCGCCGCCGCCGTGACCGTGACCGAAGCGCAGGTCGCAGTCGGCGAGCGAGGTCAGGTTCGGCTTGCGCCCGGACCTGCTCATGGCGGTCGCGATGCGGTCGAGCGTGGCGGCCCGCTTGCTGCGCAACGGGCCCAGAACGGTGTTGTTGACGAAGTTCGGGTCGGCGGGGTTCTGGGCGCGCACCACCCGGTCGTTGGCTTCCCTGAGCTGCTGGGCGAGTTGCTGGAGGTTCCTGATGATCTCGTCGCGCACCCGCTGCGGCACGGCTGGCAGCCGGTTCGCGACGCCGGGACACGCGACCTCGCCCGGGCCCGTCTCCTTGACCTTGTCCGGGGTGGACCCGACGTCCTGCGGGTTGGCCTTGGGGTTGATGCGCACGACCGGCCAGAAGTAGGACGAGCGGTCGCCGTTGCGGCAGGTCGTCTCCGAGTCGACCAGGCTCTCGTCCGTCGACTCAGCGCTGATCGACAGATTGCCCACGAAGTCGTGGACGTGCTGGGCACCGTGCTTCAGACCTGGCTGTGCGACAGGGTTGTCGGCACTGAACTTGCCCTGCTCGTTCGTGCCGCAGTCGACCGTGAACACGCCACCGGCACCGTTCTTGCCGACCTTCGGCTCCACGACGTTCTTGCTCACCTGCTCGATGGGCACGAACGCACCGAGCGGTGCGGGATCACCGTTCTTGGCGGCCAGCGCCACGGTGGCGGTGCCCGCAGCGACCACGGCCACCGCCGACAACGAAGCGATCAGGCGGAACTTCCGTCTGTCCGTCACGCGGTGCGTCATACGTACTCCTCGTTCAAGCGGCGCATGACCGGGGGTACGTACGGCGCGGCACATCGGCTCAACCGAATGTTCCCGTCGAGCGAAATCGAACGCGACGGCCCGGGTTCCACGACACCCCTGACCGAGTGGCGGATGGGGCGCCGAAACCCGACCTGAAAGGCCTGAACTGCGGGTTCAAGACCGCCACACGATCTTTGCAAGATCAGTGGCGCACGGTTGCCCCAGCTGTTCGGACGACCTCCGGCGAGGAGTGCCCGGACGAGCTGCCGCACCAGATCGCAGGGGGAACTTGCATGGACCATCCACGATCCATGTCGAGCGGGCTGTGCAGGGAGGCACACGTCCGTCCGCGGACCACGAAGGTTCTGCTCAGCATGGAACACACGGCTTTTCGCGTCGGATTGATGGAGGTGGTGCGCTGTCTGCCAGGCGTGATGAACGTTCGCGCGACCACAGCCGCCCAGGACCTGTGTGCGCCGTCGGACGCGGAGGTCGTGGTCATCGACTGCACAGCGGCCGGCTGGAAGGCGGTGCGCTGGTGCCGGGAGGCGGCCGGCGTCGGAAAACGAGTGGTGGCCCTGACGCGACGGGACGACGACGACGACGCCTTGATCCCGCTGATGCGTGCCGGAGCGAGAGCCGTCGCCCTCCGGGACGGGCCCACCGAGGAGATCATCGCGGCGGTCAGGGCGGCCGTAGCGCGGCAAGCGTTCCTGGCGCCGTCTCTCGCAAGTCATGTGATGGACAGCTTCGTGGATTCCGCGGCAGCGGAAGAGGCCGGAGTGGACCTCGACGGGTTGACCAGACGTGAGCGAGAAGTGCTGTCCCTGGTCGCCACCGGCGATTCGAATCGGGACATCGCGGCCCGGCTGACAGTGACCGTGCGCACCGTCAAATACCACGTGTCGAACATCCTCATGAAACTCGAACTGCGGGATCGCCGCCAGGTGATGACCCTGCTCCAACGGACAGGATCACCCCAGACCAGATGACCGAAGACCGTACTTCGGGACAGGGACGGGAGTGAACACATTCGCTACGTTCACATTGTTCGAATCCTCGCCTCTGCCGCGAAAAGGATACGAATCAATGATTTCCACTGAGGGCCAGCCAAGGAGAGCAACAATGTCCAGGAACAGCATGGGCCGTCGTCGCGGTCTGATCACCGCCGTCGCACTCACGCTCGTCTCGACGATCGGACTGGCCGCGACGACCGGAGCGGCGACAGCGGCCCTGGAAAGCCGGACGGAGTCCGCGACCGCCGGCAGCCAGATGGCGAAGGAACCCATCTTCGACCACGTCGCGGAGCTGGAGGCGCGCAAGCCGCAGGAGGTGGCGATCGCGGCCGAGGCCCTCGAGCCCTACGTCACCATCACCGATGACGGCATGTCGTTGAACGCACCCGACCACGTGGTGGCAGCCCTCGACGCCGAGGCTGTGGCGGCGTTCCGGCTCAGCATCAAGCAGATCAACGAGATGGAGAAGGGCGCGATCGACACGCCCGGGAAACTCCCGTTGTCCGAGATCCTCAAGTTCGTCAAGAACAACTGGCGATCGATCGTCGACGCCGCCAAGAAGGCCGGCGTCTGGTCCCTGCGCAAAGCGACCCGCTGCCTGCACGGCGCCCGGGACGCGATCGTGAAGGCGGCCGGAAACGACCCGGCCTACATCGCCGAGAACCCGAGGATCGCACTCGCCGTCGCCATCGCGGGCTGCATCAACCGAATTCGCTGAGCTCACCTCCAGGACCCGAGCAGCCCGCCGATGGGGTCCATCGGCGGGCCGTTCGCCGCCAGAAGCTCGATCACCGCCGTACTCGTGCACCGTCTCGCTCCGTGCTGCCATGATCACGGAACGGGTTCGAGGCGGGGAGCGGTGTCGTGGCAGTGGTGGTTCGCCTGCTGGGCGAGGTCGGTGCCGAGGTCGACGGGCGACCGGTCGATCTGGGCACGCCCAAGCAACGGTGCGTACTGGCCGCGCTCGCCCTCGACTGGGGCCGAGTCGTGCAGGTGGACCGTCTGGTCGTGCGGGTTTCCGGAGCGGACGCGGAGCACCGGTCACGGACGGTCCTGCACAGCTACATCTCCCGGCTGCGCCGAGCGCTGGCCGAGGCGGGGACCGGTGTGAGAATCGCGTCCCGTTCCGGCGGCTACGCCCTGCTCGCCGACACCGAACCGGTGACGGACCTGCAGCAGTTCCGCGCACTGTGCGCCCGTGCGCGCGATGAGGACGGCGAGGCGGTGAGCCTGTGGAACGAGGCGCTGGCGCTGTGGAAGGGCCAGCCGCTGACCGGCGTGAACGGCGAGTGGGCGGAAGCCGAACGCGACAGGCTGTCGCAGGAGCGGCTGGAGGCCGAGCACGACCTGGCCGACGCCCTGCTGCGTCGCGGAAGAGGTGCTCAGCTGGTGGGCGTGCTGTCCGCACGCGGCGCACAGCTGCCGTTGGACGAGCGGGTGACGGGTCAGCACATGCTGGCGCTGCGGCAGGCCGGCCGCACCAGCGACGCGCTGGACCTCTACCGGAGGTTCCGGGCGCGCCTGCGCGAGGAGCTCGCCACCGAGCCCGGCGCCGCGTTGCAGGACCTGCACCAGCAGTTGCTGACCGCCGATCACGTTCCCGCCGGCGAGTCCCGGAACGCGACTCCCCGGCAGCTGCCGATGACGCCCGCGCCGTTCCTCGGCCGTCAGGACGAGCTGACCGCCCTGGACTCCCTCCTGGACCGCTCCTCCATCATGGCCGTCGTCGGCTCCGGCGGTATCGGCAAGTCCTGGCTCGCTCTGCACTGGGCGCACCAGCACGCCCATCGGTTCCCCGACGGCCAGCTGCACGTCGACCTGCGCGGCTTCAGCCCCGACGGCGGCGCGTTGTCCCCTGCCGCTGCCGTACGCGGGTTCCTCGACGCCCTCGGGATCGAGCCCGGCCGCATCCCGGCCGACCCGCACACCCAGAGCGCGTTGTTCCGCAGCCTCGTCGCGGACAGGCGGATGCTCTTCGTCCTCGACAACGCCGCCGACACCGCCCACGTCACCCCGCTGCTGCCGGGCGGCACGTCGTGCGCGGTGCTGGTGACCAGCCGCAACCGGATGCCCGGACTGGCCACGGGGCACGGCGCCCGGCACCTGGTCCTCGACGCCCTCAGCGACACCGCGTCCCGGGACCTGCTCGTCGCGAGGCTCGGAGCCGCGCAGGTCGAAGCGGAGCACGACGCCGCCGATGAACTGGTGGAGCTGTGCGGCGGCTACCCGCTCGCGTTGAGCATCATCGCGGGACGCGTGCACACCTGTCCCGGGACGTCGCTGTCCGCGCTCACGGCCGAGTTGCGCGAAAGCCTGCTGGACGTGCTCGACGAGGGAGACCCCGTCGCGAGCCTGCCCGCCGTGCTGTCGTTGTCCTACACCGCGCTGACCGGTGAGCAGGCCGAGGTGCTCGGACTGCTCGCCATCGCGCCGGGACCGGGCATCGGCCTGCCCGGCGCCGCGGCGTTGACCGGTCTGTCCCAGGCCAAGGCCAGGACCGCGCTGCGCGGTCTCGAACAGGCGTCGCTCATCAGCCAGGGCGCCGAAGGCCGTTACGGGATGCACGACTTGATCCGCCACTACGCCGCGGACGTCGCGCACCGCACCTTGGACGGGGAGGCGCGGGAGTCGGCGCTGCGCCGGGTGATCGGCTTTTACCTGCACACCGCCCATGCCGCCGATCGCCTCCTGTATCCGCACCGCGTGGACATCGAGCTCGACGGACCGAGCCACACCCCTCAGCCGTTGCCCGACACAGCGGCGGCCATGGCGTGGTTCGACGCGGAGCACGCCTGTCTGCTGGCGGCCCAGCACGCCACCGCGGCACTGGGGTGGCGCCGCGCCGTCTGGCAGCTGGCGTGGTCGCTGTCCACCTTCCACCAGCTCCGCGGACACCACCACGCCCAGATCCGTGCCTGGGAGACCGGGCTGGTCGCGAGCGAGCAGGGACCCGACGTGGCCGCCACCGTGCTCGGCCACCGCCAGCTGGGACTCGCCAACGCCGACCTCGGCCGGCACCGGCAGGCCCTCCACCACCTCCTGCGCGCTCTCGTCCTGGCCGAGCGGCAACACGACCAGACCGCGCAGGCCCACACCCACACAGCCCTGGCCAGGGCGTACGAGCAACAAGGAGACGACGCGCGCGCCTTGGAGCACTCGGTCCGTTCCCTGGAGCTCTGCCGCGCGCTCGGCAACCGGGTCTGGGAGGCCGGATCGCTCAACGGCGTCGGCTGGTTCGCCGCCCGGCTCGGTCAGCACGACGTGGCGCGTGAGCACTGCCTGGCCGCTCTGGAGCTCTACCGCGAGCACGACGACCCGTCCGGTGAGGCAGGGGTGCTGGACAGCCTCGGCTACATCGCCCACCTCGCCGGCGACCACGCGCTGGCCGTCGACCACTACCGGCATTCCCTGGCGCTGCAACGAGAACTCATCTACGACTACGGGATCGCGGAGGCCCTGGCCGGACTGGGCGCGCCGCACGCCGCGCTCGGCCAGCACGACCAGGCGCGTGCGGTGTGGCAGGAGGCGCTGGAGATCTACCGGCAGCAAGGCAGGACCGAGGAGGCGGAGCGCGTCCGGAAGCAACTCGACGCCCTGCCCGAACGGACCGGGCAGGATCTTTGACGAGCGGCGAGCGGACGGCGCCGCCGTGCGGCAGGCCCGTTGTGCGAACCCGCCGGGCAGGCCCCAGGGCACGACTCCGCGCAGCCCGTCGTCACGAATGATCCGTTCAGGAGTGAGATCGACGCCGGACGGGTACTGAGTCAACGCCGTGCACGTGCGCGTGAGCACGGTAGGCCTGCCTACGAGCAGACCGGCCGGGCCCCGGCGCGGGGAAGTTGAAACATCGCAGCTCCCCGCGCCGGCCCGGTTCCAGTCGGCCGAACAGACGCCACCGCATCCTGATCGCCCCCGTACGATGCGCTGACGACGTCAAACAGCGGCGCCGTGGACTCAGTTCCCTCCGGTTGAAGAGGACCGCGGCATGGCCGATGAAACGCGCGCGTTCGACCGCTCCTCGAGCGGGTCGAGCGACGGCGGGCGCCCTGACGCCCTCGCTCGCCTGGACGAGACCACCGAGGCGCTGACGGTGCTCCGCGACTCCTTCACCGGCGAGGAGCCGCTCAACACCGCTCTGCAGAGACTCGCGGACACCGCGGCCAGAGCGATTCCCGACGCCGACGCGGTGACGGTGTCGGTGGTGGATCTGGCGCAACCGCGGACCGCGGCCTCCACGAACGCCCGTTTCAACGAGGTCGACGAGAAGCAGTACAGCGCCGATCGAGGTCCGTGCCTGGAGTCCGCACGTACTCTGCAGGCCGTGCGCGCGGTTGTCGGTGAACACCTCGACGAGTGGCCGGAGTTCGAGGCGTCGGCGAGCGAGCACGGCATCCGGGCCTACCTGTCGGTGCCGGTTCTGCTGCCGGCTTCGAAGCCCGGCGAGGAGAAGCACCTCGGGTCGCTCAACGTCTACAGCTACACGGCCGCGGCCTTCGACCCGTTCGACGAGGGGCTCATGCGGCTCTTCACGACGGCGGCGTCGACCACGATCGCCAGCGCCCACCGCTGGAAGCGCACCAGCGACCACATCGCCAACCTGGAACAGGCCCTGGTGTCGCGGGCCGTCATCGACCAGGCGAAGGGCGTCCTGATGGCCGTGCACTCCTGCGACGCCGACGAAGCCTTCGAGATGCTCGTGGAGCAGTCGCAGCACGAGAACACGAAACTCCGTGACGTCGCGAAGAACCTGCTCGACACCGTGACCCGGTCCTGAGCACGGAGCCGGACGTCGTCCAGCCGTCCGGAACGCACCCCGGGTCCAGTAATCTCATGGTCGAACGAGGTGCACTTGAAGACACAGGTCTGCCTCCACGTCGTTCCAGCCAGGCAGTGGAGGAAGTGCGGATGAGCGGGACGGCCACGTCGACCGAGCAGGGCGAAGGTCAGGACAGCGCCCGAAGAGCAGTGGACCTGCCGGAGCTGCGGCAACTGCTCGCCGGGCTCACGGCGGTGCGCGACGGCGACTTCGGCATCCAGCTCCCGGACGACTCGGACGGGCTGCTCGGTGAGATCGCGACGGTCTTCAACGGCATGGTGGACCAGCTGTCGCTGTTCACCTCCGAGGTCACCCGTGTCGCCCGGGAGGTCGGCACGGACGGCCGCCTGGGCGGCCAGGCCGAGGTGCCCGGCGTGTCGGGCACCTGGAAGGACCTCACCGACTCGGTGAACGCGATGGCGGGCAACCTGACGAGCCAGGTCCGCGACATCGCCCAGGTCGCGACGGCGGTGGCGCGGGGTGACCTGAGCCAGAAGATCGACGTGGACGCGCGCGGCGAGATCCTCGAGCTCAAGAACACCGTGAACACGATGGTCGACCAGCTCAGCTCGTTCGCCGACGAGGTGACCCGCGTGGCACGCGAGGTCGGCAGCGAGGGGCAGCTCGGCGGGCAGGCCGAGGTGCCCGGGGTCGACGGTGTGTGGCTCGACCTCACGAACTCCGTGAACTTCATGGCGGGCAACCTGACCGACCAGGTCCGCAACATCGCCCAGGTGACGACGGCCGTCGCGCAGGGCGACCTCAGCCAGAAGATCACCGTGACCGCCCGCGGCGAGATCCTGGAGCTCAAGAACACCATCAACACGATGGTCGACCAGCTCGGTTCGTTCGCCGACGAGGTCACCCGAGTCTCCCGCGAGGTCGGCACCGAAGGCGCGCTGGGCGGGCAGGCCGACGTGAAGGGCGTGTCCGGTACCTGGCGCGACCTGACCGACTCGGTGAACTTCATGGCGGGCAACCTCACCGCCCAGGTGCGGTCGATCGCCCAGGTCGCCACGGCGGTCGCCCGTGGTGACCTGTCGCAGAAGATCACCGTCAACGCCCGCGGCGAGATCCTCGAGCTGAAGAACACGATCAACACGATGGTGGACCAGCTCAGCTCGTTCGCCGACGAGGTCACCCGCGTCTCGCGAGAGGTCGGCACGGACGGCCGCCTCGGCGGCCAGGCCGACGTCAAGGGTGTGTCGGGCACGTGGAAGGACCTGACGGAGTCCGTCAACGTCATGGCGGACAACCTCACCGCGCAGGTGCGTTCCATCGCCCAGGTGACGACGGCGGTGGCCCGCGGCGACCTGAGCCAGAAGATCCGCGTCGACGCCCGCGGCGAGATCCTGGAGCTCAAGGAGACCATCAACACGATGGTCGACCAGCTGTCCGGCTTCGCCGACGAGGTCACCCGCGTGTCGCGCGAGGTCGGCACCGAGGGCAACCTGGGCGGCCAGGCGACCGTGCGGGGCGTCTCCGGCACCTGGAAGCACCTGACCGACAACGTCAACGTCATGGCCACCAACCTGACCAACCAGGTGCGGTCCATCGCCCAGGTGGCCACCGCGGTCGCCCGTGGTGACCTCAGCCAGAAGATCACCGTCGAGGCCAAGGGCGAGGTCGCCGCGCTGGCCGGGGTGATCAACACGATGGTCGACACGCTGTCCGCGTTCGCCGACGAGGTCACGCGTGTGGCGCGTGAGGTCGGCACCGAGGGCATGCTCGGCGGCCAGGCACGGGTGCCGAACGTCGCCGGCACGTGGAAGGACCTGACCGACAACGTCAACTTCATGGCGAACAACCTGACCAACCAGGTGCGCAACATCGCCCAGGTCACCACCGCCGTCGCGCAGGGCGACCTGACCAAGAAGATCGACGTCGACGCGCGCGGCGAGATCCTGGAGCTCAAGACCACGATCAACACGATGGTCGACCAGCTCGGCTCGTTCGCCGCCGAGGTGACCCGAGTGGCGCGCGAGGTCGGCAGCGAGGGGCGGCTGGGCGGTCAGGCCGAGGTCGAGGGCGTCTCCGGCACGTGGAAGCGGCTCACCGAGAACGTCAACGAGCTCGCCGGCAACCTCACCCGGCAGGTCCGCGCGATCGCCGAGGTGACCAGCGCGGTCGCCGAGGGTGACCTGACGCGGTCGATCACCGTCGAGGCCTCCGGCGAGGTCGCCGAGCTCAAGGACAACATCAACTCGATGGTGGGGTCGTTGCGCGACTCCACCAAGGCCAACCAGGACCAGGACTGGCTCAAGTCCAACCTGGCCCGCATCTCCGGTCTCATGCAGGGCCGCCGCGACCTCGCCGTGGTCGCCGAACTGATCATGGACGAGCTCACTCCCCTGGTGACGGCCCAGTACGGCGCGTTCTACCTGGCCGACGACTCCGAGGACCGGGAAGAGCTGCGGCTGATCAGCTCCTACGGGCACTCCGACGACTCGCAGCCGACCCGGTTCCGGTTCGGGCAGTCGCTGGTCGGCCAGGCCGCGCGCAGCCGCCGGACCATCGCGGTCGACGAGATGCCCGCCGACTACATCGCCATCACCTCGGGCCTCGGCCGCACGGCACCGGTGAACCTCGTCGTGCTGCCCATCGTGGTGGAAGACCAGGTCCTGGGCGTCATCGAACTGGCGTCGGTGCACCACTTCACCGACATCCACCGCGACTTCCTCGAACAGCTGATGGAGACCATCGGCGTCAACGTCAACACGATCATCGCCAACGCCCGCACCGACGAGCTGCTCGCCGAGTCGCAGCGCCTGGCCGGCGAGCTGCAGTCCCGCTCCGGCGAACTGCAGGTGCGCCAGGAAGAACTCCAGAGCTCCAACGCCGAACTGGAGGAGAAGGCGGCGCTGCTGGCCACGCAGAACCGCGACATCGAAGCGAAGAACCTCGAGATCGAGCAGGCACGCCAGGAACTCGAGACCCGTGCGCGGGAACTCTCCCTGGCGTCGAAGTACAAGTCGGAGTTCCTGGCCAACATGAGCCACGAGCTGCGCACCCCGCTCAACAGCCTGCTCATCCTCGCCCAGCTGCTCGCCCAGAACCCGAGCCGCAACCTCACGTCGAAACAGGTCGAGTACGCGGGCATCATCCACTCCGCCGGCTCCGACCTGCTCGGGCTGATCAACGACATCCTCGACCTGTCGAAGATCGAAGCGGGCAAGATGGACATCACGCCCGAACGCGTGTCGTTGCGGCAGCTGCTGGACTACGTCGAGGTGACCTTCCGCCCGCTCACCTCGCAAAAGGGCCTGACGTTCCAGCTGACCACCTCGCCGGGCACTCCCCCGGAGCTGGTCACCGACGACTCGCGCCTGCAGCAGGTGCTGCGCAACCTGCTGTCCAACGCGGTGAAGTTCACCGAGACCGGTGGCGTCGAGCTGCGCATCGAGCTCGCCGACCCGCAGGAACTGCCGCCCGCGGTGCGCGAGCACGGCCCGGCGATCATGTTCCGGGTGAGCGACACCGGCATCGGGATCGCCGAGCACCAGCTCGAATCCATCTTCGGCGCGTTCCAGCAGGCCGACGGCACGACCAGCCGCAAGTACGGCGGCACGGGCCTGGGGCTGTCGATCAGCCGCGAGATCGCCTACCTGCTCGGCGGGTCCATCACCGCGGAGAGCATGGTCGGCAAGGGCAGCACCTTCACCCTCTACCTGCCGGTGCGCCGTGCGGGCTTCCCGGAGTCCGTGCAGGACCCCCAGACGCAGGCCGCGCCGGACGCGCTGGTCGCGCCGTCGGAGACGAAGAAGCCGGTGAGCGGCCACAAGCGCAGGCTGCTGGTGATCGAGGAACGACCGCAGGGCCTGCTCTCCCTCGTCGCCCAGAGCGCTGTCACGGACCTCTCGGCGAGCGACGACCCGCGCGGCCCGGTCGAGGTGGTCACCGCGGTCGGCAGGGAAGAGGCGGCAGCCGCGCTCGCCGCGGAGCCCTGCCACTGCGTGGTGCTGGAACTGGACATGCCCGACGGTGCGGCACTGCGTTTCCTGGAGGCGCTCGACGGTGACACCGCGGCACGCATGATCCCCGTGCTGGCGCACAACAACCGCAGGCTGTCCCCGCAGTACGAGCGGCAGCTGCAGGCGCACAGCGACACCCGGCCCCTGGAGCTGCTGTCCAGTTTGGACGAGCTGCGCGAACGGATCGCGTTGCACCTCAACGCCGAAGGCCCCGACGACGTGCTGCCCCTGGTCCGCCCGGAACAGCCGAGGCAACCGGTCGCGGCGCCCCAGGTGAACGCCCAGCTCAACGGCAGGACGGTGTTGATCGTCGACGACGACGCCCGCAACCTCTTCGCCCTGAGCAGCATCCTGGAACTGCACGGCGTCCAGGTGTTGCACGCGGAGAACGGCAGGGAGGGCATCGACTCGCTGCTCGCCAACCCGGAGATCGACCTGATCCTGATGGACGTGATGATGCCCGAGATGGACGGCTACGCCGCCACTTCGGCGATTCGCGCGATGCCGGACCACTCCGAGCTGCCGATCATCGCGGTGACGGCGAAGGCGATGCCGGGTGACCGCGACAAGAGCATCGCCTCCGGCGCCAACGACTACGTCACCAAACCGGTCGACGCCGACGACCTCATCTCGTGCGTGCGCCGGTGGATGCGTGCGCGGTGACCGCCGGTCAGCCTGCCGTGAACCGGCTCGTGAGCACGATCGACCGGCTCAGCAGGGAGATGGACGAGGTGCGGGCCACCGCGGACGGCCGGGCGCTGGTGGAACTCGCCAAAGGCGTGCTCGTCGAACGGCTGCGCTGCGGCCCGGCACAGGCCGCCGAACAGCTCGCGCTGCTCGCCGAGCAGGCAGGCATCACACAGCTCACGCTCGCCGTGGAGATCATCAACGAGGTGTCCGGCGACACCCTCACCGCGGTGCCCGACGAGCCGAGCAGAACGACCGCGGTCCGGCTGCGGACCGCGGAGAGCGGCGCGTTGGGCGCCGATGACACGCAGGCCGTCGCGCAGTCCCTGTTCACCCACGCGCTCGCACCCCTGGGCGCGAGCGCGGTGGCGATCTGGTCAGCGGGTTCCGACGCGTCGCTGACGCTCGCCGGGCACGCCGGGTTCGAGCCGGGCGAGGCGAGCCGCTGGCACTACGTCCCGCCCGGTGTGTCGACTCCCGCCCGCCGCGCGCTGGTCGAGCGGGACGCCGTGTGGATCGTCGACCTCGACGAGTCAGGCCTGCCGTCGATCGGCCCGGGCCTGCCCGGCCGCGTCGCCGTCCCCGCCGGGACCGGCGGGCGGATCGCCGGCGTGCTGGAGATCTGCTGGCCTGCTCCGCTCGCGCCCCAGTCCCTGAGCGTGCACAAACAGGTGGAAGCGCTGGCGCAGCTGTGCGCCGCCACCCTCGACAGCACCGCGGCACCGAATCTCGCGCGGGCGCCGTCCGAACTCGTCGACCTCGCCGACGGGCTGCTCGACCCCGCTCTCGTGCTCGGACCGGAGATCTCGCCCGACGGCACGATCGCCGACTTCCGGGTGCACCACGTGAACCGCGGGTTCGTCGACCTCGCCGGCAGGCCGCGCTCCGCGATCGCGGGCAAGTCACTGCTGGAGGCCTACCCGCTGGCCTCGGCCGAAGGAAACCTGTTCGACAAGATCGAGCACGTGCACGCCACCGGCGAATCGTTCCGGGCCGAGCGCATGACCCTCGCGGCGCTCATCGACGAGGTGCCGCTCACGGTCGCGGCCAGTGTGAGCATCACCAGGCACGGTGCGCTGGTCCTGGTCGTGTGGAGGGCGCAGGACGAGACGGCCCGTCTGGCGAACCTGTTGCAACACGCGCAGCGACTCGGCCGTGTCGGTGGTTTCGAGGAGGAACGTCACAGCGGCAGGATCATGTGGAACAGCCAGTTGTACGCCCTGTACGGGCTCGCACCCGGCACCGATCCGGTGCCCCTGGCGGAGATCGCGGCACACGCCCACCCCGACGACGTCCTCTCGCTCAACGGGTTCGTGCACAACGTCCTGCGGGACCGGCAGCAGGCGTCGACGGCGTTCCGCCTGCAACGCCCGGACGGCGTCACCAGGCACGTGCGGGTGATCGCCGAGCCCGTGCTCGACTCACAGGGCGAACTGCTCGCCGTCCGCGGGGCGTACCAGGACGTGTCCGCCCAGCACTGGACCGAGGTCGCGCTGTCCGCGACGCAGGACCAGCTCGCGATCACCGAGCAGGAATCCCTGGAGCGCAACACGCTCACGTTGCAGCTCCAGCAAGTGATCATGCCGCCGACACACCCCACGATCGACGCGTTCGGACTGCGCGTGGCGGTGCGGTACCGGCCCGCCGCGCAGGAGGAGCTCGTCGGCGGCGACTGGTACGACGCCGTCGTCCTGCCCACCAAGCAGATCCTCGTGTCGGTCGGTGACATCACCGGCCACGGCATCAAGGGCGCGACTGGCATGGTGGTGCTGCGCAACGCACTGCGCGGGCTCGCCGCCACCGGCGCCGGCCCCGCGCAACTGCTCACGTGGCTCAACCTCGTGGCGCACCACCTCAGCGACAACATCATCGCGACCGCGATCTGCGGCCTCTACGATCCGCACACCCGCGTCCTGCGCTGGGCCCGCGCGGGCCACCTGCCGCCGGTGCTGATCCGCGACGGCGACGCCGAACTGCTGCCGATGCTGCGCGGTGTGCTGCTCGGCGCCCTCGCCGAACCGTCCTATGAGGAGGGTCAGCTGCAGCTGGAACCGGGTGACACCCTGCTGTTGTACACCGACGGCCTGGTCGAGCGCAGGGACGTTCCGCTCGACGACTGCCTGGACCACCTGTGCGAGGCAGCGCGAACGCCGGCGTCGAACCTGGACGAGCTGCTCGACCACCTGCTCGCACACGGCGAGTCCAACACCGACGACGACACCTGCGTCGTCGGCGTTCAACTGCCGTAATCGTCGCGGCGTAAGGATCGCGTAAGAATAGCCAGACGGCGTTCGATTGGTCTTCTGTCGAGGGAAGATCGCCGCTATGACGACTTCCGCAGGCGTGAGTCCAGGTGGGCTGTTGCCCGCAGAGCGCGACCCGGTGGTGGCCTGCGGCATCTACGTCGACGGCGCTCGCGTGCCGGGCGACCGGTCACCGGCCGAGGCGGTCGCCGAGGTGCGCGATCGCGGAACCGGCTTCGTCTGGATCGGCCTCTTCGCTCCCGACGCCGAGCAGATCCGGGACGTGACCGAAGCGTTCGGACTGCACGAGCTGGCCGTGGAAGACGCGGTGCACGCTCACCAGCGGCCCAAGCTGGAGCTCTACGCGGACAACCTGTTCACCGTGTTCAAGACGGTGCGCTACGTCGAACACGAGTCCCCCACCACGGCCAACGAGATCGTCGAATCGGGCGAGATCATGGTGTTCCTCGGCCGCGACTACGTCATCACCGTCCGGCACGGCGACCACTCTCCGCTCGGCGAGCTCCGCAGAGAGCTGGAGGACCAGCCCGCCCGGCTGGCCGCAGGACCGGCGGTGGTGCTGCACGCCATCGCCGACCGCGTCGTCGACGACTACCTCGCCGTCGTCGAGGCGTTCGAAGGCGACGTCGACGTGATCGAGACCGCGGTGTTCGCTCCGCACAGCGAGATCGGCGTGGAACAGATGTACCTGTTCAAACGGGAACTCACCGAACTGCGCCGCGCGGTCATGCCGCTGACCGGCCCGCTGCGCAAGCTCAGCGAGGACCACTGCGGCCCGCTGGTTCCCGAGATGCTGCACTCGTACTTCCGCAACGTCAACGACCACCTGACCATCGTGGTGGAGCGACTTGTCAGTTTCGACGAACTGCTCACCACCCTCGTGAACGCGACGCTGGCGAAGGTGTCGTTGCAGCAGAACAACGACATGCGCAAGATCTCCTCCTGGGTCGCGATCATCGCGGTGCCCACGATGGTCGTCGGCGTCTACGGCATGAACTTCGACCACATGCCGGAGCTGCGCTGGAGATACGGCTATCCACTAGTCCTGTCGATGATCCTCATCGCGTGCCTGGTGCTCTACCGGATGTTCAAGCGCAACCGGTGGTTGTGATCGGCGTGTGCCCCGGGGGATCAGCCGAACACGCGACAGCCACGTGCTTGTGCGCCTCTGGCGCATGAAGGAGCCTTCAGCGTAACCGGGTCACGACCTCAAGGCGGCCACGCAGTGGAACCTCCGCCTTCCACCACCGATTTCCACGAGGATTCCCCTTGTCCAGCAACAAACTACTGAGGATCGTCCTGGTGACCGCTCTGGTCAGCTGGGTCGTTCTGATCGTCGTGCTCATCCATCAGACTCCGTAGTGGACGCCGTCCGAGGGCTCGCATGGGGCGGCCGACGTCGCACCGTCGCCACATCGGATCACCGCGAAGACGGTCTTACCGCTCTCCGGTCCCGGTCTCGTCCCCCAGTCGTTCGAGACGTTGCCCACGACCACCATCCCCTTGCCGCGGTGCGGGCCCAGCCTCGATCGGCCATGACGCGGCCGCGCGGACGACGTGTCGTCGACTTCCACCGAGACCTCGCAGGGAGCGTCGCCGCGAAGAACTCGAAGCCGGCCGGGGCCGGCCGTGTGGTCCAGGACGTTGCTCACCAGTTCGGTCACGACGAGGAGCACGTCGTAACGGTGATCCTCTCCCAGGTCGCGCAATGCCGCATCGACCTCGCGGCGCACATCGGGCACCAGCGATTCGCGCTCGACCGGAAGGTCGACGACCAATGACGCGGCGTCCTCATCGGCGATGGTCACGAGCGATCTTGCCTCCACGTTCGCTGATCCACCGCATCTCACCACGACGGTGACCAGTTCTCGCCACAATCACCTGCAAAGCGAGTCCAAACCCGTTTTCGGTTGAGTTCTCATCACGAGATCCACATTCTGACCGGCCACTCAGCACGACCGCAGAGCCGAGCCGAGATCGTGATGCAGGTCCACGGCGGTGTCGACGCCGCTCACACTCAGAAGGCGGCGCACGGAACCCTGGTTCGCGACCACGGAGAGGCGAGTGCCCTGTTCAAGCGCGCGAGCTTGGATCTGCAGGATCAGGTCGAGCCCGGACGACGCCATGAACCCGACCTCGGTCAGGTCCAGCACGAGCAAGCGCGGTTTTGCCGCGAGCTGGCAGCGGACCGCGTCCCGGACCACCGCTTCGGTCAGCATGTCGATCTCACCGGCGATGGACGCCACCGACACCTGGTCGCCGACTTGGCTGATCCCGACGGAAATCGGCTGCACGCTCGGGGCTGGCTCAGTCACACCGAAGGCCTCTTCCCTGCCGAATGGCCAACTGATCGCGATCAGATTTCCTGAGCATATCGGTCGTCGGTGGACATACCCGTTCTCAGCGAAAGTCAAACTCACACTTCTCGGCTTGTGGGCAGCGTTGCGAGGGGGCTACGGTCGGTAGCGTTCAGCGGCTTCTCGGGTTAAGCATTCAGCTCGATGACGTCCCGGCACAAGGGAGCGATCGAGATGCGGGACCCTCTTTTCGACGTGCCCGAGGATTGGTCGGTGGGCACGACACTCGATGGCGGGATATCGATCGTTTCCGTTGCGGGAGAGGTCGACCTGAGCACGGCTCCCGCGCTGGTCGCGGAGCTGGCGGCTCAGGTGGAGACGTGTCCCCACGCCGTCGTCGTCGACCTCGGCCAGGTGTCCTACTTCAGTTCGTCCGGCATCAACGCGCTCATGGAAATCCAACAGCACGCGCGGAGCCGTGACATCCCGCTTCATCTCGTCACGCCTGGAGCGCACATCACGCGAACGCTTCAGGTCGCCGGGTTGGCTGAAAACTTCTCACGACACGAAACCCTGTCGGACGCGATCCGCGTGGCGCGCAGGGCCGGACGGGCGTCGATGCGGATCGCCCTGGTGTCCGAGCAGGCCAGCCCGCTCGCTGACGATCTCGGGCAGGGGACGCACGTCGCACAGCTGGCGGCAGCCCTGCGCGGCCTCGGGCACGAAGTGGTCGTCTACACCCGGCGGGACGATCCCCGAGCTCCGGATCGCGTCCGCACCGAGGACGGGTACGAGGTGGTGCACGTGCCGGCAGGGCCTGCCCGCCGGCTCACCGAGGACGAGGTCGTGCCTCACCTCGAAGAGTTCGCGCAGTTCCTCGCACAACGCTGGAGGTCGCGTCCGCCGGACATCGCGCACACGCACCACTGGACGTCCGGACTGGCGGCCGCCATCGGTTCTCGCCGGACCTGGATCCCTGTCGTGCACTCCTACAACGCGGTCAGTGCGCAGGAGATCCAGCAGCGCGCCGACGTCGAAAGGCTCGTCGCGCGCAAGGCCTCATGGGTCGTGGCGGCCAGTTCACCGGAAGCCTCCGAGATGTGGCGACAGGGCGTGCGCCGGATCCAGGTCTCCATGATCCCGTCCGGAGTCGACGTGGAGCACTTCCACCCGGACGGCCCGGTCGCCGCCCGGGGAGCGCTGCAACGTCTCGTCACCGTCGGGAAATTCTTTCGCGGCACCGATTTCGCGGACATCATCGCGTGCCTGCCCGCGCTCGAGACCGTCGAGCTGGTGATCGCGGGAGACAACCCGAGGTCCAGCACGGTCGCTCAGGAGCTGCGCGAGCTCGCACACGACCTGGGGGTCCGGGACCGGGTCACGTTCGCCGGCGAAGTCCCCCGTGCCCGCATGCCCGTCTTGTTGCGTTCCGCCGACGTCGTGGTCTGCGTACCCACCGCCGAACCGTATGGCCTGGTGGCTCTGCAGGCCATGGCGTGTGGTGTCCCGGTGGTCGCCACCGCGGTGGGCGCGCTGGAGGACATCGTCGTGCACAACATCACCGGCCTGCACGTACCGCCACGTGAACCTCGTGTTCTGGCTCGGACGCTCCGGCGGTTGCTCGCCGACCAGACGCTGAGGGAGGAGTTGGGCATCGCCGCGCGTGACCGTGTGATGGCGCGCTACGCGCGTGACAAGCTCGGCCAGGAGGTGCTGGCGGTGTACGAGCGCGTCGATCGTGCCGCGTCCGCGCGCCCTGACCATCAGGGCAGCGACTGACACGCATAGGTGACGCGAGGCTGGGTACGTCTAGCGGATATGGGACCGGAATCGCGGCGCGACGACGCCACGCACTTGCGGCGCGTCGGCGATCCGCACGTCGTGCGTGACCGGTTCGACGAGTCGTCGCCGGCGCTCGCCGCCTGGGAAGGGCCTGAGCAGCGGCTGGTCGCGGCGAACGAAGCCTTCCGCAGATTCGCCGGGGTCTCCGAACCCGTGGGCCTGGCGGCCCGTGAGCTGCTGCCGGGGTTGGAGGGCCGACGAGTCCAGGCCGGGATCGACCGGGTCTACGTCACAGGAGAGCCGCACACGGTCGGTGAGTGGGGTGTCCAGGTCGATCGTGCCGCCGGTAGGCCGGTGGAGGCCTTCGTCGATCTCGTGATGGAGCCGTACTTCCACGACGACGGGGCGGTTCGCGG
Organism: Lentzea pudingi; assembly: GCF_014646255.1. Taxonomy (GTDB): domain Bacteria; phylum Actinomycetota; class Actinomycetes; order Mycobacteriales; family Pseudonocardiaceae; genus Lentzea; species Lentzea pudingi. The sequence continues at coordinate 185,184 of NZ_BMNC01000004.1, read as the reverse complement.
CGTTTCGGCGTACGCCGTCGACGTCACCGAGCAGGTCCGGGATCGGCGCGGCCGTGGGGTCGCGGAGCTGCAAGCCGCGTTGTTGCCGACATCGCTGCCGGTGCTGCCGCAGGCCAGGATCGCCGCGAGGTACCTGGCCGGCGAGCACGGCCCCACCGCCGGAGGTGACTGGTTCGACGCCATCCCGCTGAAGGACGGCGCCGTCGTCCTGGCGGTGGGTGACGTCGCGGGAAGCGGCGTCACCGCGTCGGCGGCGATGGGCCAGCTGCGCACGGTCCTGGCGTTCCTGTTGCACACCAACGACGACCTGCTCAGCGCGCTCGAGCAGACCAATTCCTTCGCCGCGGGTCACCGGGCCCTGCACGCCGCCACACTCGCGGTGGTCAAGCTCGATCCGCGGACAGGAGAGTTGTCCTACAGCTCGTGCGGCCACCCACCGCCGCTCGTGGTCCGAGCGGACGGCACCACCGAGTTCCTGAGCGGTCCGACGAGCGGGCCACTCGGTGTGGGCCGCTCCCCCGCTCTGTCCACTGCTCGCCTCGCCCCCGACGACCTGGTCCTGCTGTACTCAGACGGCTTGGTCGAACGGCCCGGCCGCACACCGGGCGAAGCCGCTGTCGAACTCGCCACGCTGGCTGCGGACGCCGCGATGAACCGCGTGCTGCCCCACACCGAGACTGATCAGGCGGTCGAACGAGTCTGCCGGCTCACCATCGACCTGCTCACCCGCACCGGCTACCGCGACGACGTCACCACCCTCGCGGTCCAGCGCCTGGCCGAGCCGGTGCCACCGCTGTCGGTGCGGTTCGCCAGCACGCTCTCCAACCTGGCTCTCGCCCGGCGCGAGATCCGGGACTGGCTGGCCGGCGTCAACGCGGGCCGACGAGACCGGGAGGTCCTCGAGTTCGCCGTCGGCGAAGCGACCACCAACACGGCCGAACACGCCTACCCGCCAGGCCGGCAGGGCACCGTCCTGATCACCGCACAGCTGACACCCGACGGCATCTGCGAACTCCGCGTCGGCGACGAGGGCCGCTGGCGTGCGGCGGACCCCGGCAGCACCGACAGAGGACGTGGCCTGATGCTGTGCCAGCAACTCGTCGACGAGGTCACCGTCACCCATCCCCCGCAACGCGCCGGCGAGCCACCAGGCGCGCGCGGCACCACGGTGACCTTCCGGCACCGCATCCGCCAACCCCCGATGCTCGCCTCCGGCACGAGCCCCGACGCCTCGCACGAGGAGCCCTCCCCGGCGTTCCGCGTCGAGACGGTGGAAGGCCCGGACACGGCGGTCGTACGCGTGCACGGCCCAGTGGACGCGATGACCTCGACCGAGTTCGCACGCCACCTGTTCCTCGCCTCCCGAGGCGGCGTGCTGCCCCTGACCGTCGACCTGTCCGAGGTCTCCCACCTGCTCAGCGCGGGCGTGCGGATCCTCTACGACCTCGCCGGGCAACTCGCCGCACATCACCACGAACCGGTGTTGATCGCCCACCGCGGCAGTCCGGCGGCCTTCGTCCTCGATCTCGTCGACCTGCCGTGGTCACCTGCCTGAACACCTGGCACGGAGGGCGTCTGACACGCTGGTGTGAACACCGATTCCGTGGTCCTGCAGAGCAAGCCTCACCATCGAGTGCACGAGGCTGTCCGGGTCCGCCGCGAGACGAACACCGACGTTCCGCTCGGCGAACGTGCCGACGAGGCCTTGCAGAACGCGGACACCGGCTGCTGACAGCAGGTCCACCGCTGTCAGGTCGAGGACGACCCGTGCGGGCGGGATCAGCCCGTCGGTCATCTCGACCAGCGCGGCCTGCGCCGCGACGGCGGACTCGGCGTCCAGGTCGCCGGACAGCCGCACGACCAGCACGTCGGAGTGCTCGGCTGCGCTGACGGTGACCGACGCGGCCCGAACTGTGGGGTCCATCGGAGTTCCTGGCCTTCTGCTCGGCAACGACATTCGATCCTCAGTGCGACAGGACGCGTTCCGAGCGTAAGAGCTGCCACGCGGCCGCACATGATCAACGCCGAGCTCGACCGCTGCCGGACTGCCCGCCGCGCGGCCACGGCCCAGCCGACCCGCGTCCGCTCTATGACACGCTGCGGGCGGTCAGCGTCGGGTGATCGTGTCGAGAAGGCTCGTCGCGACCTACTGGAAGCACCGCGTCGACCTCCGCCCAGACGGTCTTGCCGGCCGGCTGGTCCACGACCCCCCACCCCTTGACCAGCCGATCGACGATGATCAATCCCCGGCCGCGGTCGGCGTTGAGGCGTGAGGCGCCCACGACCGGCGTGTCGAGCGAGGCGTCGTCGACCTCCACCCGGACCAGGCGGAGATCGCTGGACCGGTGCAGCCTGATCCGGCGCGGGGGCAGGCCGTGGTCGAACGCGTTGCTCACCAGCTCGTTGATCACCAGCACGACGTCCTCCAGGACGTCTTCGTCCAGGCCGCTCAGCCCGTCCCTGGTCCAGTCCCTGACCGCCGCGATCGACGGTCTCGGACGGTCCAGGTCCAGCTCCTGCGAGAGGAGTCCCGGTTCGTCGCCGGGCTGGTCGTTCGGGAGCACGGTCCTCACTTCCTGTGTTCGCTCGACGCCCGCTCGGCGGTTCGGCTGCCCTGCGTCACGATCGAGCGGAACTTCCTGCTGCCGCCACCGCGACCCGCAAGTGATCAGGGCCCCGGCCGCCGCGGGCCTCGAGTCCGCGGCGGCCGTTCGCGGCCGGCTCAGCGGGCGAACGCGAGTCCTACGACGTCACCTCCGGCGAGGCCGACGACCGAGGCGCGGCCGGTGGTCAGGCTGACCTTCACCAGGAGCGATCCGCCCAGCAACGAGAAGTCGGGTTGCACCGCGGCCATGGCGGAGTCGCGTCCGCCCACGGTGGCGATGTCGAAGCCGTTGGTCTTGGCGATGTCGAGGCCGAGGCCGCCGACGGTGAACAGCTGTCCGGTGTTCGGGGACACGACCGGGGTCGCGCCCGCGACCGTGCCCTGCGTGACGAGGGTGTCCCTGCGGCTGTCCAGGTCGTAGAGGGTGGTGGACGTCGCACCGGCGACGCTGTTGGTGTAGCCGGCGCCGGAAACCTGCGGAGTGCTGCCCTCGGCGCGGTCTCCCTGGGCATAGGCGAGTGGTGTGTCGACGGCCGCCACCGCCCCGGTGTCCGGGTGCAGCCGCAGGTTCTGGCCGCTGGTCGCGACCAGGCGGATGCGGTCCACGGCCGGGTTGAAGTCGAAGCCCACGGCCGTTCCCGTGATCGCGGCGGGCGCGCCCACCGCGGTCGCTTTGCCCGTGCGCGGGTCGAGGACGTAGAGCTGGCCAGAGGCAGCGATCGCGTACAACGCTCGGGTCGCGGGCCGCACGTCCATGCCGATCAGCCGGTCGCGGGCTTTGAGCCCGCTGACGCGGACGCGCTGCTGGGACAGCAACGGGGACGACCAGCTCCTGGTGCTCAGGACTCCGTCGGAAGTCAGCAGGTGGACACGGGGCTGGTCGGCCGACGCCGACGCGGGCGTGGCGCCGAGTGCGGTCATGAGCAGTGCTGCCGCGCCCACGAGCGCAGTCGTGCGAGCAATACGCATGGTGTTCTCCCGGTGTGGGTTGTGGTCGCAGGTGTTTACGACCGGACCACCCGTCGCGTTGAAAACAGGACGAAATCACCCATCCGTCATGTCCGCGGTCTCGAATCCCCCGCAGGAACGGCGACGGGGAGCTCATGGCGGACATCGGCAGTCGACAGAGCCCCGACCTGCACGGCAGCTTCAGGGTCCGGGAGGTCTACGCCTTGCACGCGCCGGAGTTGCACCGCTTCGCAGTGCGGCAGCTGGGTGACGGCTGCGCGGCGGAAGAGGCGGTGCAGGAGGTGTTCCTGCGGGCGTGGAAGTCCGCGGGCGGCTTCAAGCCCGAGTTGGCCACCGTTCGCGTGTGGCTGTTCACCATCGCTCGCAACGTGGTGATCGACGAGGTCCGCTCGCGACTGCGCCACGACAAGCGGATCGCCGCCGCGATGAGAGCCGCCGCCGCGGCCGGTGAGGTCAGCACCGACATCGCGGGCACCGCGATCGACCGGCGCCTGGTGCAGGTCGCGCTGCTGCGGATCAGCTCGGACCAGCGGACCGCCCTGGTCGAGACCTACCTGCGCGACAGGTCGTACCGCGAGGTGGCCGCCGAACTGGGCGTGCCACAGGCGACCCTGCGCAGCAGGGTCCACTTCGGGCTGAAGGCGTTGAGGCTGACCATGGAGGAGATGGGAGTTCGACGAGGAGCGTGAAGGGCCTTGCGCATCTACCGCCTCGGCCCGCGACCGCGTTGCGGTCATTTCCTCGCTGCCGCCCCGCGGCCGGCGGGTTTCCGGCCAGGGGTGCTGGACCCCCGCACCACCTGGCACTTCTCCCGGTGGGTGCGCGGCACGCCCCCACCGTCCGACAAGATCATCTCCAGCGCCAGGCGCCCCAACTTCTCGAGGTCCACCCGCACGGTCGTCAGCCGCGGCGACATGTCCCGCAGCGTCGAGATGTCGCCGAAGCCCGCGATCGACAGGTGGCGGGGTACGTCGAGTCCCCGCGAACGGATGGCCGCGATCGCCCCGAGCGCCATGACGTCGTTGACGGCGAACACGCAGTCGATGTCGTCGCGCTCGTCCAGGACCTGCTCCATCGCCTGGAAGCCACCGTCCCTGCTGAACTCGCCGTTGACGACCCTCTCCCTGGCCAGTTCGACGCGGTGGTCGGCGAGACCCGTCCGGAAACCGTCGAGCCGGTCCTTGGCGGTGAGCAGGTCGCGGGGGCCGGCGAGCACGACGAAGTCGCGGTAGCCCAGTCCGGCGAGGTCCGCCGCCAGCGCCCTGGCGCCCTGGCGGTTCTCCACGACCACGGTGTCCACCGGGAGCTTGCGCTGGCTCACCACCGCGACCCTGCCGCCCTGCGCCTCGAAGCGGTCGACCTCGGCGCGCAGGCGGTCGACCTCGGCACGGCTGGTGGTGCGGCTGCCCGCGAGGATGACCGCGCGGTTGCGCTGGCGGCGGAATCCCTCCAGGTACTCGGCTTCCCGGCTGCTCTGCCGGCGCGTGCTGGCGATCGACACCATCAGGCCCTGCTCGTCGGCGGCCTTCATGACCCCCGAGGCGATGCCCGAGAAGTAGGGGTCCGCGATGTCGGGGACGATCATGCCGACCACCTCGGCGTGGCCGCGCTTCATCGCCCTGGCAGCCACGTTCGGGGAGTAGTCCAACTCCTGCGCGGCCCGCAGCACCTTCTCGCGCAGTTCCGCGCCCACCGTCCGAGCACTGCCGTTGATCGCCCTCGACGCGGTCGCCAGGGACACCCCTGCCACCCGTGCCACGTCGAACAGCGTCGCGTTTCCCTCCACGCCCGCTGATCCTACGGACCAAGCCGCCGCCCACCCAGTCCACCCCGGACCAGTGGTTCCCGGCCGTCCGGCACCGCCCGGCACCGGCCGGCGGCGAGTCGTCGGCAAGGCTTGGGAAAATGTTTTCCCGCGCTACCACTCTAGGCATGCCGGAACGCTGATTTCAAGACAGGACTTGCCTTCCACCCAGAAGACGCACGTCAGTCCACATGAAACGCTTTGCACCGCAACACAAGGCATACCCCCTGAACAACGCGGCGGGCATCGGTTACGATCCTCCGCGTCTCCTCGGGAAAAGCTTTTCCCACGAGCGGCAACCGGCTGGGGGCCCTCGCCGTACCACACTCCCCGACCAGCGGTTTTTGTTCCACCACAACGAACTCGACCCTGCCAGTGCCCCGTTTGGACGCCTCCGACCGGAGGGTTGCGGGAGCACAGGACGTCCGGCACACTCGCGCCCCGCGACCGAACGGGCGAGGACGCGAACCGTGTCGCCTCAGGAAGGAAGCACGTGAAATCCCTTCGCCTCTTACGGCTCGCCGTCGTGGTGAGCGTCAGCTCCGCACCATGGGTGCTGCTCGCCTCGGGCGGCACGGCGAATGCCGCGGCCACCACGTACTTCGTCAGCCCGTCCGGATCGGACGGCAACGCGGGAACGTCGGCCGCGCAACCGTTCAAAACGATTCAGAAGGCTGCCGACTCCACCGGTCCCGGTGACGTGGTGCAGTTGATGAACGGCACCTACCGGGAGACCGCGCCGGGCCGCGACGTCGTGAACATCACCCGCTCCGGCATCCCCGGAGCGCCCATCACCTACGAGGCGTTCCCCGGTCACAAGCCCGTGCTCACCCCTGTCACCGGGTGGCACGGCGTCAGGATCACCGGCGCCTCCCACATCAAGGTCAGGGGCCTCGAGGTGGCGGGCGACGCCGCGTCCATCAGCCTGGAGGAGGCGAGGAAGCAGGCCGGGCAGAAGAAGGCCGTCTTCAACACCAACTGCATCGGCGCCTACAAGGACGAGAAGTCCGGCAAGGCCTCGCACCACCTGGAGATCACCGGCAACCACGTCCACCACTGCCCCGGCGGTGGCATCTCGGCCATCGACGCCGACCACGTGACGATCGACCGCAACAGGGTGAACTCCACGTCCTGGTACACCGAGTACGCCACCAGCGGCATCTCCGTCCTGCGCGCGCTGGACGAAGGTCCCGGCGACCCGTCGCAGTACAAGATCCGCATCACCGGCAACGTGGTGCACGACAACGAGACCAAGGTCGTCTGGACGAAGCTCGACAGGCACTCGGACGGCAACGGGATCATCATCGACACCCTGAAGGACAAGGACAACTCCGATCCCGCCTACAAGGGCCGTGTCCTCGTCGCGAACAACCTGTCGTTCGACAACGGCGGCTCGGGCATCCACTCGTACAAGTCGCAGCACGTCGACATCGTCAACAACACCGCGTACCTGAACTCCCGCAGCACCAACATGGAGCCGTACGCGAACATCTTCGCCGCGATGAGCGACGACGTGCGCATCCTGAACAACGTGTCCTACGTGCGCGAAGGCAAGCCGACCAACTCGACGCACCGCAACACCAACGTCACCTACGACCACAACATCTACTTCGGTGGCGAGAAGCCGGAAGCCATGGGCCCGAAGGACCTCGTGGCGGACCCCGGACTGGCCAAGCCGGGCACCGATCTCGCGACCGCGGACTTCCGCCTCACCGAGGGATCTCCCGCGATCGACTCCGGTACGGCGTTCGAGCTGCCCGCGAACGACATCGCGGGCAAGCAGCGAAAAGCGGGAAGCGCGGTGGACCGCGGGGCTTTCGAGTTCTCGGTGAGCGGTGAACCCGCGGACCCGGTGACGGCGCCGGCCAGGGACAACGCGGTGGCCGCCCCGGTCGCACCGGCGACCGGCGCCACCACCACCACGTCCCCCACGTCGCCGGAAACGACCGAGACCGCCTCCGTCACCGGCTCCGGCGGGCTCGCCAGCACCGGGGCCAGCGTGGTCGCCCTGACCATCGGAGGCGCTGCCGTGCTGGCAGCGGGTGCCGCGGCCTTCTGGCTGGCGCGGCGCAAGCGCGCCGGCAGCTGATCGTCCATTCGCGACGGACGTCGGCCGGTGGAGATGAACCCCTTGCTTCTCCGCCGGCCGACGCGAACCATCTCGTTGGGTGACACTCTGACAAAGTGTGCTTATAGTGTCAGCATGTCAGTCAGGGATGTGGTCGCAGGTGATCCGCTGCTCGCAGCCGGCTTCGACGCCTTCGCGCGACACGGCTTCAAGCGGGCGACGATGGCGGACATCGCGGCGGGCGCGGGCATGTCCAGGCCCGCGCTGTACCTGAGGGTGAAGGGCAAGGAGGACGTGCTGAGGGCGGTGGGGGCCGCCCTCCTCACCGACTCGGCAGCCCGAGCACGGACAGCCGCGGACGAGACCGGTGACATCGCCACGCGCGTCGTGGCGGTCCTGGAGGCCAAGCTCGGCCTGACCCTGGGTCTGGCCGAGCGCTCCGAGCACGCCCTGGAACTGCTCGCCGAGTACGGGCGGGTCGCCACCACCGGCACAGCGCAGTACACCGCCGAGATCGAACAACTCACGGCACGCGTCCTCGCCGCCACCGGCGCCGGCGCGGATCGCTGCGCCGACATCGCCACCGCGCTGGTGCGCACCGTGCAGGGCCTGGAAACCGAGCTCGACGACGCACCGCGGGCACGAAAGCTGCTCATGGCACTCGTGAACACCACCGTGGACGGCCTCACCCGATCATGAGCAGCGACTTCGGCACGTGACCCCACCACCCCCGCAGCACCACCACCCATGGACTCGGTGATGACGATGCACAGCAGCACGATCGCGATCTACGGCGCCACCGGCTACATCGGTGAGCTGACCGCGCGGATCGCCGTCGAGAAAGGCCTCGAGCCCGTCCTGATCAGACGGGACGAGAACAAGACCGGGAAGGTCGCCCGAAGACTGGACCTGCCCTGGCGCACCGGCACGCTCGACGACCCGCGAACCCTGGACGAAGCACTGCGCGGGCTCACCGTCGTGCTCAACGCCGCAGGCCCCTTCGGCACGACCACCGGTCCGGTGCTGGACGCCTGCATCCGGACGGGAACCCTGCGTGACCTAGCCCGGAGCACGTCATGACCATTCACTGGCCACAAGGCTTGTCACCTGAGGAAACGGTCGTCCACGTCCGCAACGAGCTGGTGGTCGCCACCGACGTCGACGTCATCTGGAAGATGCTCGTCGACGCACGTTCCTGGCCGGACTGGTATCGCAACGCGCGCAGGATCCGGCTCGACGACGTGGCGGAACTCGGTCCAGGCACCCGGTTCCGCTGGACCACGTTCAACGTCCGCGTCGACTGCATCGTGACCTTCTTCGACCCTCAGCGCGAGCTCGGCTGGACGGGAACCGCGTTCGGCACGCACGGTCATCACCGGTGGCTTCTCACACCGAGGAACGACGGGACGACGCACGTCGTCACGGAGGAGACCCAGCGAGGACTCCTTCCCGCCATCGCGGGCAGGTGGCTGCGCCCCTGCTTGCTCCACTGGCACCAGCGATGGCTCGAGGGAATGGATCTCGGCGGCCCGGCCCACGTTTGACGATGGTTCGCGCCACGGCGACCTGCCGGGGTCGATCGGTTCGGAGTGGTCACTGCCTGCCCAGCACCGAAGAACACCTACCCGGCAATCCGCTGGACCAACACCTCGGGAAGTGACGCCGCATCGGACTCGATCTCGAACCGGCCACCGTCGTCCTCGACCAAGAAGCCGGCCGAGTCCCGCGAAGCGATCACGTCGAACTCGACTTCGCCGGCGGTACAGGTCAGGTGCCAGTTCCAGACAGCCGCAGGACCTGGCCGCTCGATCGGTTCCACCTGCACGTGGAGGTCGACTCCTTGCGCGGCGGCGTGGGCGCGGACCGCGTCGATCACGACGTCCAGACGTTCCCGCTACTGTCTCCACGTCTTCTCAGTGGTGTCAGTCATTCCAGCTATTTTCCCTTGATGCACGCGTCCACTGTGGAGGGAAGCGTCACACGAGAACGACTCCCTTGCCTCCGATCCGGTTCGCCTCCATGTCGTGATGGGCCTGGACGATGTCCTCGAGACGGTAGCGGTTCCCAGCAGGAACCCGCAGCAGCCCTTCCGCAACGTCGTCGAGGTACTCCTGCAGCACGCCCGCATCCAGGTTGTGGGCTTCTCCCGCGTAGGCGGTGAGGCGCACTCCTTGCGGGATGACGTCCATCGGGTAGAACTGCGGAATCGTCCACTCCCCTGCGAGCATGCCCGTGAAGCAGACGGTTCCCTGCACGCGGGTGGCACGCAGGGTGTCAGGGAGTGAGCTCGTGCCGACCAGCTCGATCGCACCGTCGACGCCTTCGGGGAAGTGACGGCGCACCCGGGCGGCGATCGCGCCGTCATCGATCAGCACGTGGTCGGCACCGTGCTGACGCAGCAGGCCGGTCTTGGCGTGATCACGGGTGGTCGCCAGCACAGTCGCGCCGAGCTTCTTCGCCAGTGACGCCACCGCGAGCCCGACCGATGACGTACCACCGCGCACGAGCACGCTCTGGCCACTTCTCAGGCCGATGCCCGTCGTCAGTGAACCGTGTGCGGTCTGCAGCATCTCGGGAACAGCGCCCAGGACCGCCCAGTCGAGATCAGAGCTGAATGGGATGACGGACGTCTCCGGCACGCAGATGTACTCGGCGTAGCCGCCGTCGAACTGCCTGCCCATCCCGCCCATCATGGCCGCGACCTGCTGACCGCGGGAGAGCCTGCCGGACGGATCGAGGTCGACGACACCCACCGCCTCGATGCCCAGGACGCGGGGGAAGGTGACGGCGTCGCCCGAGAGTCCCTGCCTGGTGTACAACTCGGAGCGGTTCAGCCCGAACGCCCGGACCCGGATGCGGATCCGACCAGGCTGCGGTTCCGGGATGGGCAAGTTCTTCAGCGTCAACGCTTCCGGCGGGCCAGGAGCGTCGAGCACGGCGGCACGCATGGTCGCGGCAGAGGCCGGGTTCACGTGACCACCCGCAGGAAGTCCTGGTCGATCTCGCGGTGCGTGTAGTTGATGCCACGGGCGGCCTGGTCCATCGTCCAGGTGATGGGGCGGAAGTCGGGGCCGGTGCGGTACCCGCCGGCGAAGACCTCGTTGCGGTTGCCCGACGGGTCGAAGAAGTAGATGGTGCCGCCGCGGGTGATGCCGTGCCGGGCAGGTCCGAAGTCGATGGGCACGTCGTCCATCGACATGATGTCGCCCGCCCGCAGCAGCGCGCTCCAGTCGTCGATCTCGTAGGCGAAGTGGTGCAGCTTGCCGTTGGCGCCCTTGACGAAGGCGATGTCGTGCGGCTGGTCACCGCAGTACATCCACGAACCCACCAGGTCGGAGTCCTCGTCGCCCGCCACGAGCCGCTCGGCCGGGCGGAAGGACAGCACGTCTCGGAAGAAGCGCTCCAGCAGCGCGGGGTCCTCGGTGGTGACCAGCGCGTGGTTGATCCGGGGCACGCCGATGCCGCGCAGGTCGCGAGGCCACGGGTCGGGGTTGAGCTTGCCGACCTTCGTGCCCAGGCGTTCGACCTCGGAGTAGAGCTCCAGCACGTGCTCGGAGGGCAACGTGATGCGCAGACCATCGCCCACGCCGGCGTTGTCGCCCTTGGACATGCGCTCGCAGGACGCGCCGAACGAGCTGACCTTCGACTCGATCGTCTCCAGCGTGCCGTCGTCGGTGACCTTGTAGCCGAACTTGACGAGTCCGACGCCGCCTTCCTCCAGCACCACCGAATGGTGGTCGTCGTCATCCCACGACTTCAGGTACGTCCTGCCGTTCTCCTCGTGAACGGTGTCCATGCCCAGCGTTTGCTCGTAGTGCTGCCGTGCCTCGGCCAGGTCTGTGACACGAACATGCACGTAGCCGAGTCTGATGACGGCCATCGTCACGGTCCTTCCTGCTCTGCGGGGTCGGGATTCTTGTGAGGAGCGGAGCTCGCCAGCACCGCGCGCAGCGGTTGCGACCCGAGGTCGATCACCACGTCCGTGAGTGGCACCGCCCGGCACGGCAGGCATGCACCGGCCGCCTGCTCGGTGGCGCTCAGCACCGAGTCGGCGACAGCGCGCGGGTACAGGAGCTCTCCTGCGCGCAGCTGTGCCCGGCAGGCGCCGCAACCGCCACGACGGCACTTGTACGGACTTCGCCAGCCGTACCTGCGCAGCGCGTCCACCACGGACTCGCCCGGTCGCGCCCACACCTCGATGTCGTGCGGCACGACGCGGACTGCCTTCATTGCACGCCTCCCGGGGAGGTACCTCAAAACTTGCACAAGTTTCCAGCGATCACGGGCAGCCTAAATCCGTTCGATGGGGTAGTTCAAGTTCGAACTTCTTAAAACCTTCCATAAAGTTGTGCAACTATCCGGCTCATGAGCGCAGCCAGCGAAGAGGTGGGCCGGACCGTGGACGTCGGCGGGGTGGCGACCAACTACCACGACCGCGGCCAAGGGCCTCCCGTCCTCCTCGTCCACGGCTCCGGCCCCGGGGTGTCGGCCTGGGCGAACTGGCGGACGGTGCTGCCTCGGCTGTCGCGGCGGCACAGGGTGCTGGCGCCCGACGTCGTCGGGTTCGGCTACACCGAGCGCCCGCCGGGCGTCGCCTACGGACCGGAGACGTGGCTCCGCCACCTGATCGAGTTCCTCGACGTGCTGGACGTCCCGAAGGTGTCGGTCGTCGGCAACAGCTTCGGGGGCGCGCTGGCACTGCGTCTCGCGGCCGCGGCTCCCGAGCGGGTCGACCGCCTGGTCCTGATGGGCAGTGCGGGCGTGCGGTTCCAGCTGACTCCCGGACTCGACGCCGTGTGGGGGTTCGAACCGTCGCTGGAGGCGATGCGGGAACTTCTAAGGGTCTTCACCTACGACACCTCGAAGATCCACGACGATCTCGCCGGACTACGTCTCGCGGCGGCCACACGCACCGGCGTGCACGAGGCCTACTCCGCGATGTTCCCCGCTCCGCGGCAGAACGGCGTCAACGCACTGGCTCTGCCCGACAAGGTGATCGCGTCGTTGAAGCACGAGACGCTGATCTTCCACGGACGCGACGACCGTGTCATCCCACTGTCCGCGTCCCTGTGGCTCAACGAACTGCTCGACAACTCCCAGCTCCACGTCTTCGCCCAATGTGGACACTGGGTGCAGATCGAGCAGAACGCGCGGTTCGTCGCGATGCTGGAGGACTTCCTGTCCCCGGCCGCCGCGGAGGCGTCACGCGCGCCCAGGTGATCGCGAAGGCTCAGCGAGGCGAACGAGATCAGTCCGATGAGCGGCCAGGGCGCCGGTCAACGCCTCGCGGTCGCGGGAGATGATCGCCCTGGCCAGAAGCGCGTGCACCTCGACGTTGCGGTCGAGTGCCGCACTCGGGTCCGGAACCGCGAACTCGGCACGGACCAGCGCGCCGCGCATCAGCGTGATGATCGACTCGTACACGTTCGCCAGCACCGGGACTCGCGCGGCACGAGCGATGACACCGTGGAAGCGCATGTTCGCTTCGAGGTAGAGCCTCGGGTCCTGCTTGCGGTCGCGCAGCTCCTCGAGCGCCCACTCCAGATCGCGCGCGTCCTCCGGAGTCGCTCGCTCCGCCGCGACGGCAGCGAAACCGTCCTCCAGCACCGACCGCGCCTCGAACAGGTCCACAGCATCCACCGACAGGCCGCGGAACCACAGGTCGATCACGCCCAGCCGGACCTGAGGCGGTGGCTGCGCGATGAACACACCGCCCTGCACCCCCGGCTTGACCGTGACGACGCCGCGTTCCCGCAGAATGCGCAACGCCTCGTTCATCGCGTTGGCGCTGACCGCGAACCGCTCGATCAGCTCGGTGCGCAACGCGAACCGGGCACCGGAGTCCAGCCTCCGGGCGAGGATCTCCGTCTCGAGATCGGCGGCGATGCGTTCGGGAACCGACGTCATGCGCGGCAGCTTTTCACAGAACGCGTCGCCTGCCTTCGCGTCAGCCTCCGACGTGGATGCCGGGCCGCCGCTCCGGGTCCGGCTCACTCGCCCGGATGATCTCCCGCACCACCGGAGCCGTGTCGCCGCGGCCGAGGAGCAGATACCGGAACAGGTGGCCCAGCGGGTTGCCCTCGCTCCAGGCGAAGTGGCAGTGCGGCCGCACACCGGTGCAGTCGCGCAGCGCCAGCAGGATCGCCGCGATGGCGTTGGGCGCGGCCGGACTGCCCGCCCGCAGGATCCGGTGGCCGTCCACCTCCACCCCCCGCACCTGCAGCACCTCGCTGAAGTCCGACGGGTCGACCACGTCGATCTCCAGGAACATCACGTCCGCCGTTCCCGGCACCGGGTTCATCCCCCGCTGCTCGGCCTCCTTCTCCGCGTACTCGGCGGCATCACCCGCCTGACGGCGGTTGGCGATGATGGTCACGGCGCCGTCGTGCGCGAGCGTGTCGGCGACGAACCGGCGAGCGGACTCGTCGAACTCGATGTGCTCCACCCGCAGCTCGGTGGTGCGGGTGACGCGGGACACCAGCGAGATCGCGACGATGCCGAGGATGAAGAACAGCGAGATGGTCAGCCCGTCCGGCTTCTCGATCACGTTCTCGACCAACGCGTACAGCAGGACCAGCGAGAGAACGGTGAACGCCACCGCCGCGGGCTTCTGCCGGCGCCGCACCGCGGAGATCATCACCGCGACCGATGCGGACACCATCATCGCCAGGATGCCGGTGGCGTAGGCGCCCGCCTGGGCGTTGACGTCGGCGTTGAAGATGATCGTGACGAGGATGCAGACCGCCGTGTAGACGATCACCACCGGCCGCACCGCACGCGACCACTCCGGCGCCATGCCGTACGACGGCAGGTACCGCGGCACGATGTTGATCAGACCCGCCATCGCCGAGGCGCCCGCGAACCACAGGATCAGGATGCTGCTGATGTCGTAGGCCGTGCCGAACACGTCGCCGAGCAGTCCGTGCGCGAGGTAGGCCAGCGCGCGTCCGTTGGCCTCGCCACCGGGCTTGAACTCCTCCGCCGGGATCAGCACCGTGGTCACGAAGCTCGTGGCGACCAGGTAAACCGACATGATCAACGCGGCCACCGTGAGCAGCCTGCGCGTGTTGCGCACGCGGTCCCGCAGCCGTTCCTCCGCCGACGCGCCCTTCGACGCGACCAGCGGCATCATGCTCACGCCGGTCTCGAAGCCCGACAAACCCAGCACCAGCAACGGAAACGCGAGGATCGCCGGCCCGACAACGCCACCGCCGGTCGACGTGAGCGCGTCCAGCCACCGGTCGAGCACCACCGGCTCGGCCAGCACCTCGACCACTCCGGCGACCACGATCACCGCGTTCAGCAAGAGGAACACGGCCACCAGCGGGATGGCCACCCCGACGGCCTCGCTGAACCCGAGCAGGAACACCCCGCCCAGCACCAGCAGCAGCACGACCGTGACCGCGACCTCGTGGCCGTGCAGGAAGCCCGGCGCGTACGGGTTCTCCAGCAGGTGCACGGTCGCGTCCGCGGAGGACAACGTGATCGTGATGATCCACGACGTGGCGACGAACCCCAGCAACACCAGCACGAACACCTTGCCGCGCCAGAACGGCAGCAGGTTCTCCAGCATCGCGACCGAACCCTGCCCGTGCGGGCTTTCCTTCGCCACCCGCCGGTACATCGGCAACATGCCCAGCAGCGTCAGCGCCACGATCAGCAACGTCGCCAGCGGTGACACCGCACCGGCCGCGAGCGCCGCGATGGCGGGCAGGTACGAAAGCGTGGAGAAGTAGTCCACGCCGGTCAGGCACATCACCTTCCACCAGGACTGCGGCTCGGCGTGCGCCTCGCTGCTCTCCGGCCCCACCACCGGCTGCACCCGGTGCCGCAACAACCACCGCCCGAGCCCCGTCGCGGGAGCAGCCGGCCGAACCGGGCTGTCCACGCGTTCGGGTATCGCGAACTGCGATGTTTCGGTCATGCCAGAGCCCCCGCGCGAGTGATGAGTCATTTGGGAGCGAGTCAACTTCGCGTGAAGTCCGGCCTGTGTAAAAGAACGGGGCCTCAGGCGTAAGGATCGCGTAAAGATGAGGATCACCTCACGGCCTCGATTCCCCGCTGCCACGATCCGGGCAAGGCCGCCGCACCGATCCGCGACGCTATGACCACAGTGGACCGTCAGATCACCTCGTGCGTTCGTGACTTCTCGACACCGTCCGCGCGCACGATCCCGTTCGGCGGAAAGCGCGACAGCCGACTGCCTCACCTAGGCTGTGACCATGACCGAGTTCACTTCCCCGACGCCCCGGGAAGCCTTCGAACTGCTGCTCTCGGGCAACCGCCGCTTCGTCGCCGGCACGCCCGAGCATCCCAACCAGGACGCGACACGCCGCTCCGAGATCGCACCGGCCCAGCGTCCGTTCGCGGTGTTGTTCGGGTGTTCGGACTCGCGGCTGGCCGCCGAGATCATCTTCGATCGCGGCCTCGGCGACCTGTTCGTGGTGCGCACGGCAGGCCACGTCGTGGGCGCGGAGGTGCTCGGCAGCGTCGAGTACGGGGTGGAGGTGCTGGACTGCCCGCTGGTCGTGGTCCTCGGCCACGACGCGTGCGGCGCGGTCGCTGCCGCGTGCGCCGCACTGGACGACGGCGCGTTGCCGGCCGGGTACATCCGGGACGTCGTCGAACGGGTGACGCCCAGCGTGCTGGCGGCGCGTGCCGCCGGGCGCCTGCACGCGGACGAGATCCTCGCCGAGCACGTCACCCTCACCGTCGACCTGCTGCTCGACCGTTCCCGGCTGCTCGCCGAACGGGTGACCGCGGGGAAGACGGCCGTGGTCGGCCTGTGCTACCGGCTCGCCGACGGCAGCGCCCGACTCGTGGCGGCCCGTGGCCTGGACTCCGCCTCTCCACCTCTGATTCGTTGATCTCGAAGTGTTGACGGCGGTTGTGAACGGGTATCCAGGACAGCATCTGGTTGTCGGAAGTCTGGAGGACCCATGGCCAGCTCTTCCGAGGTGGATCGCAGGCTGCTGCTGGACGTGGGCTTGACGACCGGCGCCACACCAGCACTGGCGGACCTGCGGCACTCAGTCCGGCACGCGCTGGTGAACGCCGACGACAACTGCGTGGAGGACGCGGAGTTGCTCGTCACCGAGTTGGTCAGCAACGCCTTCGACCACGGGCGGCCGCCCATGCACCTGCGGTTGTGCCTGCTGCCGAACGCGCCGACAGTGCACATCGAGGTGGAAGACGGCGACCGGCTGCATCTCCCGCTCCTGGGCACATCGCGGCTGGGCGGGGAACGTGGTCGCGGTCTGGTGCTGGTGGAGCAGCTCGCCAGTGACTGGGGCTGCACCGTGGAGGTGGAGAGCAAGATCGTGTGGGCTCAGATGAACTGCCGCATGCTCAGCGTCGTGTGAACGCCGCGGACCTAGTCGGCTCCGACGGCTTTGCCGATCGCTCTCGCCACGGAGGGTTCGAGTGTCACCGCGTGCATCACACCGGCCAGGCGCAGCACCTTCAGGACCTGGCGAGAGCCGATGATCCGGAGATCGACGTCGCGCGCCACCGCGGCCATCAGGCAGTTCAGGCCGGACGAGTCGCAGAACGTCACTCCCGTCATGTCCACGACCAGCGGGCCGGACCCGGCCGCCACCCGGTCCAGGTGCTCCGCGAGCTCGCCGGCCGTCGCCGAATCCAGCTCTCCTGACACCGTGATGACCAGCGTCTGAGAGGTATGGGCGGCAGTGACCCGGAAGTCACCTGCAGGGGAGGTCATACCTCCAGGGTAGGACTCGGCCATCGGTCCGACATGATGAATTTCGCCGTGCTCACCACGTGGTGAGCCTTGCGCGCACGACGCGATTCCACCGGCGGAGCCCGCGACGAACGTGGCCACCCGTGGTGACGCCGAGCGGCCGCTGGCGCACCGTCCACACCAGACAGTGAACCCGGTCGATCGGCGAAGTGCGCTCAGCACTGCGCGCGCCGCTCAACGAAAACGCACACCGAGCAGGAGGGTGTCGTCGGTGTACCGGACGATGTCGAGCATGTCCCCGACGACGGCGGACAGCGCTGGACCGAGGGGCTGCCCGCCGTGGGCCTGGACGGCGCGGATGAGGCGGTGCTCCCCTTCGTCCACGTCGCCACGGCTTTCGACCAGGCCGTCGGTGTAGAGCAGCAGCTGGTCCCCTGGGTGGAGCACGCTGTGGTGGATGCCGATGCTGCCGGGGTTGGGGAACCCGACCCCGCGGCCCTTGGCGGGCAGGTACGCGGGTTCGCCGGTGACGGGAACCAGCAGTGCGGGCGGGTGGCCGCCGCCGGCGAGGCGGAGCGCGCCGGTGTCCGGGTTCAGCCGGGCGATCAGCACGGTGGCCATCAGTCCGTCGCTGATCTCGCCCGCCCGGCGCACCAGGTGGTCGAACGGGTGGCCGTCGAGGGTGAGGGTGCGGATGGTGTGGGTGACGTGGAGGGCGTTGCGGGTGCAGGTGACGCCGTGGCCGATGGCGTCGACGATGGTGATCTGCAGGGTGCCGTCCGGGAGGACGAACCAGTCGTAGAGGTCGCCTCCCGTGGGAGCGTCCGGATCTGCGGGCTGGTAGTGCACTCCGAGCTCGACACCGTGAACGGTGGGCGGCGGCGGGCGCAGGGCGTCCTCGAGCTCGCGGAAGATCACGGCGTGTGCGCGTCGGAGTTGTTCGTCTCGTTCTTCGAGTTCGACGAACATGGCGACCACGCCGCTGTTGGTCTCGGACAGCTCGTGCTTGAGCTGGACGTGTTGGCGTTCCAGCGCGTCGACGCGGGCCAGGCTGGCGCGCAGCTCCAGTTCGGTCGCACTCCGGTCGTCGTTCAGCTCCGTCACCTCACCCTTGCGCTGGTGTGCTTTGGCGGGCAACCGCCACACGGCCTCGGGAGCGTCCGAGACATCGGGGAGCAGAGGCAGGCCCAGCGGCCGGACGGGATCGAGCGGCGCGACAAGGGGCATGGTCACGACCAGCGTGGTGGTCGTGCCGTCCGGCTCGGTCCTGAGCACGGCCCGAACGGCGAAAGGTTCGACGGCGAGGCGGTCGCGGACCAGCTCGGTGGCGCTGAGCACCAACCTTCCCCGCAGCTCGACGGGCACGTCGTACGCGTCGCACAGCGACCGGATCTGTGCCCTCAGAGCGTGGACGTCGTCAGCCATAGCGGAGACGACGTGGCGGTCAGCCGTCATGCTGCCGAGCTCCGGTGTGGCGCGAGAGCTGGTGCCGTCACGGCGCCCACCTCACAACGGTGACCGTGGTCCCTCTGCCCACCTCGGTGTCGATGTGGAACTCGTCGACGAGCCTGCGCGCCCCGCCGAGCCCGTGCCCGAGCCCCGCGCCGGTGCTGAACCCGTCCACGAGTGCCGCCTCCACGTCGAAGATTCCTGGTCCGTGGTCGCTGACGTCCAGTTGCAGTCCGCGGCGCCCGCTCGACATGACGACCGGGGTGATGTCCATCGTGCCGCCACCGCCGAACACGTAGGCGTTGCGCACGAGCTCGCTCGCCGCGGTCACCACTTTCGTCTGTCCGACGAGGTCGAACCCCACCTCGACGGCCGCCGCCCGCACGGCCTGCCGTGCGGCGAGGAGGTCCGACCCGGACCGGACCTGACGAGTCCGCAAGGGATCGCCCGGTGACGTCTGAACGAGTGGGTCATCGGGCCGCATGCGGCCAGTTCCGGCGCGGGATCGGCGCACGCGCGGACCGGGGCGGGGTCACAGTTCACCCTGTCCGGACCGCAGCTCGGAGTTCCACGGCCACGCCGAGGAGTCGCGCACAGCATCCTCCCTCGTCGCCGTGTCCACGATCACGACAAGATGCCCTCACCACTAAACTATTGTCGCACGACAAACGTTAGCAGACACGAGCGCGGCACACGCGTGGTGCGGAGCAGAAGATGTGGCAGGTGACGAGGATGGCGATCGGGAGGTCAGGCGGACTGCGTCCCGGGCCGTTCACCCTCGTCGAGGTGGTGCACCACCGGGGCCGCGTCACGCAGTTGCCTCAGCCCTGTGACCAGCGAGGACTTGGCCGACGCCGGCAGGGTGTCCACCACGGAGCGGAGGTGCTCCCGGCGCCGCTCACGCAGGTCACGCAGGTAGGAATGGCCGCGATCGCTCAACGTCAGCTCGACCTCGCGACGGCTCGTGGAGCTCACATCACGATCCAGGAACCCGACCGCCTGCAGCCGGTCGCACAGGCGGCTGACCGACGACGGGGCCGCGTCCAGCGCTTCGCCGAGCGTGCGCAGGTTGGCACCCTCGGACGCTTCGAGCACGAACATCACCCGCAGCTGCGAGACCGACAGCGGGGCGGGCGAGACCTCCTTGCTCCGCTCCCACATCACCTCGATCTGCTCGACCACATGAGTGAGAACCTGGAGTACGTCGTCAGTTGTGGCGTGCGGCCGAATCCGGTTCACAGCTCCCACTGTCGCACTCCCGGGATTCCGTGTCATGTCCGGCCGCGTCCGCGCTGCATGATCGACACCTATCGACAGAAGGCAGGCGCCTCGTGGCCGCACCGGCAGTGAACCGATATCTCGTCGTCGAGGAGGCTCTCCGTGCCGGAGCACCGCACGACCTGCTCAACATCGCACGCAGACACCTGAGACAGCTCTACCGGGCCAACTCGGTGGACCTGCTGCTGGCCGACTACGCGCTGACCATGCTGCAGCAGGTCTCGGAGTTGCCCTACACCCGCCGGCCGATCCCGGTGAACGGCAGCACCCCTGGTCAGGCCTTCGGCGCCCAGCACGAGTTCGTCGAACGCCACGCCGACGCCTCGGCGACCGCGCACCTGCCCGTCACCGTCCGCGGTGACCGCCTCGGGGTTCTCTCCGTCACCCTGCCCGAGGCACCCGGCCGGGACGACCTGGCCGAACTGATCAAGGTCGCGCAGGCCCTCGGCCACGAGATCGTCGTCGCGGAACGCGACACCGACCTGTACCTGCAAGCCCGCCGGGCGGCACGGCTGACCCTCGCGGCCGAGATGCAGTGGCAACTGCTGCCCGGCCGATCGTGCAAGCGCTCGGAGTACGACCTGGGCGCCCAGCTCGAACCGGCCTACGCCATCTACGGCGACAACTTCGACTGGTCGACCTCCGCCGAACACCTCACGCTCACCGTCACCAACGGCATGGGCGAGGGCATCGACGCCGCACTGCTGACCAACCTCGCGATCAACGCGCTGCGCAACGCCCGCCGCGCCGGCATCCCACTCGCCGACCAGGCCGCACTGGCCGACCAGGCGGTCTACGGCCAGCACGCGGGCCGCCTGCACCTCGCGGTCCTCCTGCTGCGGTTCGAGCTCGCGACCGGACGCGTCGAGGTCATCGACGCGGGATCGCCCCGCATGTGGCGCCAGCGCGGCAACACCATCGAGACCATCACGTTCGAGGAGCAACTGCCCCTCGGCATGTTCGAGGACACCCAGTACGCCAGCGAGGACTTCCACGTCCAGCCAGGCGACCGGCTGATCTTCGTCAGCGACGGCGTGTACGACGTGGCCTCCCCCGCCGGCGAACGCTACGGGGAACGCGCACTGGCCCGCGCGATCAACCTGACGCGTCTGCTGCCCGCCGCGCAGGTCCCCCGCGAGATCCTCCAGCAGCTCACCAGGCACCGCACCACCACGACCGTCACGGACGACGCGATGGTCCTCTGCCTGGACTGGCACGGAACCACCGGTTCCAGCGGCTGAACCGGCTCGTCACGCATGTCAATGTCGTGTTTGCACCGGAGGGGGAGACGGGTCAGTATTGAAAGATGTCGAAGCAAGAGCCGGACTGCTGCGAGCCGCTGTCGGAGGAGCCGCTCGCCGTGGCGCAGGCGGCGGAGCTGTCGGTGATGTTCAAGGCGCTCGGTGATCCCGTGCGACTGCGGTTGCTGTCGATGATCGCCTCGCGTCCGGACGGCGAGGTCTGCGTGTGCGAGCTGACGCCGGCGTTCGAGCTGTCGCAGCCGACGATCTCGCACCACCTGAAGTTGTTGCGCCAGGCGGGTTTGGTGGATTCGGAGCGGCGGGGCACGTGGGTGTACTACCGGGCGCGGCCGGAGACGATCGATCGGATGGCCGCGGTGCTGAGCAGTGTCGCCGGTGAACGGCGTGCCGTCTCGGCGTGAGCGTCAGCTCCGCGTCGCGGAGATCTTCGCGACCGCTCAGCCACCGCCGATCACCGCGACGTCAGACTCGATCACGGGCCACCCAGCGACGGCGCAGCCACAGGCTCACGTAGACCAGCGCGACGAGCACCGGCACCTCGATCAGCGGGCCGACCACGCCCGCGAGCGCCTGGCCGGAGGTCACGCCGAACACGCCGATCGCCACCGCGATGGCGAGCTCGAAGTTGTTGCCGGCGGCGGTGAACGCCAACGTCGTCGTCCGCTCGTACGACAGCCCGGACGCCTTGCCCAGCGCGTACGACCCGGCCCACATGATCGCGAAGTACACCAGCAGCGGCAGCGCGATCCGCACGACGTCCAGGGGCCTGCTCGTGATCGTCTCGCCCTGCAGGGCGAACAAGATGACGATCGTGAACAGCAGGCCGTACAGGGCGATCGGGCCGACACGGGGCAGGTACCTGGACTCGTACCAGTCCCGGCCGCGCGACCGTTCACCGAGCTTGCGGCTGAGGTAGCCGGCCAGCAGCGGGATGCCGAGGAAGATCAGCACGGACTGGGCGATCTCCCAGGCGGAGAAGTCGACCGCGGTGGTGTCGAGGCCGAGCCAGCCGGGCAGCAGGTCGAGGTAGAACCAGCCGAGCACGCCGAACATGACGACCTGGAACACGGAGTTCAGTGCCACGAGGACTGCGGCGGCTTCGCGGTCGCCGCAGGCGAGGTCGTTCCAGATGATGACCATGGCGATGCAGCGGGCGAGGCCGACGATGATCAGGCCGGTGCGGTACTCGGGCAGGTCCGCGAGGAAGATCCACGCCAGCGCGAACATCAGCGCGGGGCCGAGGATCCAGTTCAGCACCAACGACAACACCATCGTGCGGCGGTCGCGGGTGACGGTGTCGAGCTTGTCGTAGCGGACCTTCGCGAGCACCGGGTACATCATCAGCAGCAGGCCGAGCGCGATGGGCAGCGACACCTCACCGATCTTGACCGCGTCGAGCACGCCCTGCAGGCCGGGGACGAAGCGGCCGAGCAGCAGGCCGGCGACCATGGCGACGCCGATCCACACCGGCAGCAACCTGTCCAGGAAGGACAGTTCGCGCAGCACGTCCGGTGCCGCGGTTTCCTTGGTGCTCAACAGGTTCTCCTGGATCTGGCAAGCGTCACCACCCGATGACGGACATCGGTGACTCGGGGGCGGGGTCAGCAGCAGGCGCTGCTGTCGCGCAGCGGTCCTCCCGGTGCGAGCACGGCGGCGAGGGTGTCGATGGCGGCGTTGTCGATGCGGTACCAGCTCCACGTGCCGCGACGTTCGCGGCTGAGCACGCCGGCCCGCACGAGGATCTTGAGGTGGTGGCTCAGCGAGGACTGCGGCATGTCGAACTGGTCGGCCAGGTCGCAGAAGCACGCTTCCTGACCCTCGGTCCGGCGCACCAGGCCGACCAGCTCGACCCGGATCGGATCGCCGAGGGCCTTGAACAGGCGTGCGGCGGTCGCCGAGTCGAGCAGCGTCTGGTCCGGGCTCGTCATGACGAGCACCATAGCGGCTTGGATTGACAAAAGTCGATACACCGAGTGTGATCTGGATCGACATACTTTGGTCCAAGGAGGACCTGCTGACCGAGATCAAGCCGTGAAGAAGGAGAACACCGTGTCCGCCACTCCCGAGGTGCTGTTCGTCTGCGTGCACAACGCGGGCCGCTCCCAGATGGCCGCCGCACTGCTGCAGCACTACGGCATGGGCCGCATCGCGGTGCGCTCGGCCGGCTCCGAGCCCGCCGAGAAGGTCAACCCCGCCGCTGCCGCCGCACTCGCCGAGTGGGGTCTGGACATCACCGCCGAGGTGCCCTCGAAGCTCACCACCTCCGACGTCGAGGCCTCCGACGTCGTGATCACGATGGGCTGCGGCGACACCTGCCCCGTCTTCCCCGGCAAGCGCTACCTCGACTGGCAGCTCGACGACCCGGCGGGCCGGGGCATCGACGCCGTGCGGCCCATCCGCGACGACATCGACCGCCGCGTGCGCGGCCTGGTGGCCGAACTGCTCGGCTAGCGCGGCACGCTGGCGGTCGACAACACGGCCGCCAGCACTCCGATCACGCCCAGCACCACGAACACCGCCGGGTAGCCGCCGAGCACGGCGGCTAGGGCACTACCCGCCCACGGCGCGATGGCGGCGGTGAGCATGACCGGTGCGGTCAGCAGGCCGTTGAGCTGTCCGTAGTGGACAGCGCCCCAGCGGTCGGTGATCGCGGTCGCCTGCACCAGCGTGAAGATCCCGCGCGTGACCCCGGCCAGCACGGAACCCGTGATCAGCAGCAGCGCCGGGCCGGGCACCACGCCGAGCAGGGTGGTGACGAGCGCGCTGAGCAGGAGGATCAGCAGAGTCCGGGTGCGCACCGACGTCTTCGCGGCGAGCCTGGCGTAACCGAGACGGCCGAGCACCTGACCGATCCCGCCCAGACCGAGCGCGATCGCCGCGGCCGAGGTCGTCATGCCGCGTCCGGTCAGCAGCGGCACGAGGTTGATCACGACGGCGTACACGCTGAACGCGGCCAGGCTCATCGCGACCACCAGCACCAGGAACGGCTTGCTGCGCGCGACCGCGGACGGCGTGTGGGCGGTCTCGTGCTCGACCGCAGGCCACGGCAGCCGCAAGCCGAACAGGTGCAGCGGAATCGTCGTGACAGCAACGAGTCCGGCGAGGACGAGGTACGTGCCGCGCCAGCCGAGGTGGTCGTCGAGCACTGCGGTCAGCGGTGCGAACACGGTGCTGGCCAGGCCGGCGACCAGGGTGAGGGCGGTCAGCGCGGACACCCGGCGCGGCCCGTACCACCGGGTCAGCGCGGCGAAGGCGGGAGCGTAGAACACCCCGGCCATCGCGACTCCGGCCAGCAGCCACGCGGCGGTGAACAACGCCGGCGAACGCGCGCTCGCCAGGGCGACGAGCGCGAGCACGGCCACGACCGAGCCGGTGGTCATGACGGCGCGGGGACCATGCCGGTCGAGCAGCTTGCCGACCGGGATGCCGACCAGGCCCGCGACGATCTGACTCGCGGAGAACCCGGCGGTGATCGCCGCGTACGACCAGCCGGTGTCCGAGCTGATGGTGGGCAGCAGCACGGGGAAGGCGTAGTAGAGCACGCCCCAGCTGATGATCTCGGTGACGCACAGGACGATCAGCACGCGGCGCGGCCCGGCGCCGAGGCCGGGCCGCGCCGTCGCGGTGTCAGCGGGCACCGGGCGCGAGGCCGATCGCCACGTCGACCGTCTCCGGCGCTCCGCAGCAGCCACCGCTGTTCTTCTGCTCCTGCGGCGCGTCGAACACGCCCGCACCTCCGCACACCCCGGTCTCCGGCAGCACGAGCTCGACGCGACTCGCGGCCTCGTGGTCACCGGCGATCGCGGCCACGACCGAGCGAGCCTGCTCGTAGCCCGTCAGCGACAGGAACGTCGGCGCACGCCCGTAGCTCTTCATACCGACCAGGTAAACACCCGGCTCCGGGTGCCGCAGCTCGTTTTCACCATGTGGGTAGACGGTGCCGCACGAGTGGACGTTCGGGTCGATCAGCGGGGCGAGCTTCGACGGCGCCTGCAACACCGGGTCCAGGTCCAGGCGGACCTCCGACAGCCACGACAGGTCAGGCCGGAACCCGGTCAGCACCACGACCTCGTCCACACCCTCGACCCGATGGCCGTCGAACGACTCCAGGGACAGCGTGCCGTCCTCGCCGCGCTCCACCGCCGAGGTGCGGAACCCGGTGACGGTCTCGACGTACCCGGCCTCGGCCGCCTTCCTAGCCCGCGACCCCAGAGCACCACGCGCCGGCAGCTGGTCGGACTCGCCGCCGCCGAAGACGTTGCCGACCGCACCGCGGCGCAACAGCCACACGACCTTCGTACCGGGCGCCTGCTCGGCCAGCTCCGCCAGCACCACCAACGCGGTCAGCGCCGAGTGCCCGCTGCCCGCGACCACGACCCGCCTGCCCGCGTACCGGGAGCGCTCAGCACCGAGATCAGGCACCCGGTAGCCGATCCGCGCGGCCGCGGCCTTCTCCCCCACCGCGGGCAGACCGTCGCCGCCCAGCGGGTTCGGCGAGCCGAAGGTCCCGGACGCGTCGATCACCGCACGAGCGGAGATCCGCTCCTCGGCCTCGCCGGTCCGGACGTGCACGGTCAGCGGCTCGTCCTCACGACCGGCGTCCACGACCCGGTCGCGCCCACGCCGAGCGACACCGACCACTCGCGCGCCGAACCGCACCCGGTCGCCCAGGACGCCGGCGAGCGGAGCGAGGTAGAGGTCCGCCCACTCCGCGCCGGTCGGGTAGGTGTCGCCGTCGGGGCGTGCCCACTCCGCCGCGGCGAGCAGCCGCTCCGCAGCCGGGTCCACGAGCTCGCTCCACCGCGAGAAGAGCCGGACGTAGTTCCACTGCGACACCGCCGCACCGGCACGATCGCCCGCCTCCAGCACGAGCACCCGCTCGCCCCGTTCGACCAGATGCGCCGCCGCGGACAAACCCGCAGGTCCGGCACCCACCACGACGACTGGCAACTCGCTCACGACACGCTCCTTGAATCGAAGAACTTCAAATCAACGAGTCGGACTGTATCGACAGGGATCGATCGAAGCAACCATCGACGCTGGTCGATGCTTCAGCCGTGACGGGCTACAGCTTGCGCAATCGGACCCGATCCACCCGGTGGTCAGGTCCCTTCTGCAACACGAGGTGCGCCCGCGACCGCGTCGGTGCGATGTTGTGCGCGAGGTTCGGGCTGTTGATCCGGTCCCAGATGTCGAGCGCGGTCTTGCGCGCCTCCCGCAGCGACAGCCGGGAGTACTTGTGGAAGTACGACGCCGGATCGCGGAAAGCGGTGCGGCGCAACGTGAGGAACCGGTCGACGTACCACTGCCTGATCAGGTCGTGGTCGGCGTCGAGGTAGATCGTGAAGTCGAGGAAGTCGGCCACGAACCTCGACGGCGCGTCCTCGGTCCTGCCGGTCCACGACTGCAGCACGTTCAGGCCCTCCACTATGAGGATGTCCGGCGTCGAGATCCTCTCCACGTCGGGCAGCACGTCGTAGACGAGGTGCGAGTACTTCGGCACCTCGACGTCGCTGTGCCCGGAGGTGATCTCGTCGAGGAAGCGGATCAGCCGGCGCACGTCGTAGCTCTCCGGGAAACCCTTGCGGTCCATCAGGTTCCGCTCGCGCAGCACCGCGTTCGGGTAGAGGAAGCCGTCCGTGGTCACGAGTGCGACCTGCAGATGGTTCTCCCACCGCGACAGCAACGCCCTGAGCACGCGCGCCGTGGTGCTCTTCCCCACCGCGACGCTGCCCGCGATCCCGATGACGTACGGCGACTTGACGGGCTCGCGGCCGAGGAAGTCGTTCGCCACGTGGTGCAGGCCCTGCGTCGCGACGACGTACAGGTTCAGCAGTCTCGACAGCGGGAGGTAGACCTCCTCGATCTCCTCCACCGACAGCGCCTCGTTGAGGCCCTGCAGATCGGTCAGCTCCTCCGCGGTCAGCGTCATCGGCGTCGACTGCCTCAGCGCGGCCCACTCGGCCCTGCTGAAGTCGAAGTGGCCGGCCGCCGTGCGCTCCTGCGCGGCCAGTTCCGTGATGGACAACCCTGTCCCCCGATCATCAGGTGCACGTGTTCCACCCCAGTCTTGCCAAGCCACGCGGCACCGAGGTGCGGGGACGGGGTGAGGTTGACCACCACGTCAGCTCCGCTGGAACCACCCGGACCGGCGCTCACACCCGTCCGTAGGCCTGCTTCGCGATGCGGGCGGCGGAGGGTGCGTGGGCTTCCGCTTCCTCCTTGATGTCGGCGATCGTCTGCGACGCCAGGGATTGGCGCCACCGCAGCTCGGCGCGCTGCATGGCGCCGTGCACGGCGCAGGTCCGGCGGAAGGCGCTCTTCGGGGCGTTCTCCCCCATGCCGTTCTTGCGGATCTCCGTGCACTTGAACGCGGGCTCCGGGCCCTCGATCGCGGTGACGACGTCCATCAAGGTGATCTTCTCCGCCGGCCGCGCCAGGAGGAAACCGCCGTGCACGCCGGGAAGCGACTCGAGCAGACCCGCCCTGGCGAGTGCCTGCAGCTGCTTGTGCAGGTAGGCCTGCGGAAGGTCGTAACTCGCGGCCAGGGCCGCGGTGCTCACCGGACGGTCGTCGTCGACCCACGCGAGGGAGAGCAGCACGTGCACGGCCCACTCGACACCCTGGTTCATCCGCACCGGTTCGATGCTAGGCAACCTGGACATCGAGCGTCAACGTTTCCCCATCATGATGGTGTCGATCTCCTTGCCCAGCCGCGCGTACTTCTGCGTGTACAGAACGGGGAAGACGCCGGGCACGTCGGCCGGCCGGGCCGCGTCGACGTAGTCCATTCCCAGGTTTCCGAACACGACCACGATGTAGTCGCGTTTGCCCTTGCCGGGCAACGACTTCACGATGCCCGCGTCGGAACCCGCGTTGGCGGTCCAGCCGGTCTTGTGCGCGAACGTCACCTCGGCGGCCTCGTTGCACGGCCTCACGTCGCGGTCGTAGATCGCCTCGCCGACCTTCACGGTGCCGTCCGGGCCGATCCAGCGCTGCGGTACCTGTTGCGGGATGCCCTGTGCCGGGTAGTCACGGCCGCACCAGTTCGGCGTGGAGAGCATCTCGTTGTGGCCCTGGTCCGCCAGGGTCCTCAGGAAGAAGGTCCGCGACGACGGCGAGAGTTCGCCGGCGGTCACCGGTGCGCCCGCGTTCGTCGTCCACAGCACGTCCGGGCCGCCGTTGAGCAGCAGCAGGAGTTTGGCCGTGTCGAGGGCGCTCATGTTCGCGCCTCCCCAGTCGCCGCCGTTGCCGCGGATCGTGCCGGTGAGCATCAGCGTCGGCATGCCCAGGTCCGCGAACGTGCGGTTGACGTGGTCCCACGCGTTCAGGTCGTGGAGCAGCTTCACCAGCGCGCAGGTGGATTCGTTCTGCGACTTGGTGATCATCTCGTCGAAGTGCTGCCGGACCTTCTTCACCGACCGGCCGCCGCACGCCGCGCGGGGTGGGTCCGGGTCGTAGGCGTAGTCGGCGTCGAGGTCGATCCTGCCCTGGTCCACCAGGCGCAGGACGCCGAAGCCGACCAGCAGTTTGAGCACCGACGCGGGGTACGGCGAGGAGAAGTCGATCGGCGCGGTCTCCCTGCCCGGCAGCACGTCCCGCGTGCCCCTGCCGCCGTTGGTGTCCCACTCCGCGTTGTTCCACCAGCGGTAGCGCACCTGGTCGGTCGACAGTGCCCGGACCGGCACGACCACGCCGTCCGGGTGCTGCGGGCTGAACAGCACGTTCGCGGCGAGTCCCGGGCGGCCGGCCTGGTCCAGCTCGATGACCGCCACGTCGAGGTTCGGGGGCTGGTGCAACGGTGCGCCGGGGGCAGGTGCCCGCACCCGGTTCATCAGCTCGGCGGCGGAGGGGTGGTCCTTCTCCCGCTGCTCCGCCGGTCCCGTGGCCGGCGGGGTCAGGTCGATGACGTCCTGGAAGTCCTGCGCGAGGATCGCCAGGCGCAGGCGCTCCGCCAGCGGCTGGGTTTCCGCACTGACCACGGGCGTCGTGGAGGCCGCGATGGTGAGAGCCGCGCACACGACGGCGACCAGCTTCATCGCGTCGTCAGTTCTCGGCGGGCCACTGCGGGGCTTGGTGCGTCCACGCGTAGGAGGTGGGCACGGGCGGTTCGACCGCCGGTGTCGTGGTCGGCGGTGCCGGCACGTCTCTCGCGGGTGCACCTGCCACGTACTTGGCGTAGAGCTCGTCGAAGATCGGCGTCCTGGTCATGCGCACAATGGTGAAGTTGTGAGGTCACGGATCACGTGGCAACGCATCTAAACCGCCAGATGGGGTGATGGGCGCGAAAACGCCCTGCTGACCGTTCCAGCAGGGCGCTTCACGTGCTGCGGGTCAGCGGTCCGAGTCGGCCTCGATGTCGGGGTTGACGCACGGTCCGCCGTCGTTGTTGGAGAAGAGCGGCACCGCGATGACGTTCACGTCGACGTGGCAGACGTTGATGTCGCTGAGCAGCTCGGAGTCCTCCATGTTGACGAGGCCCACCTGGTGGTCGTGCTCGTAGCTCGACGCGAGGTCCATCATGTCGTCCATCGCGTCACCCTGCGTCGCGAACGCCGGGGAACCCATCATCAGGAAACCGGCGCCGACGGCAGCCGCGGCAAAAGCCTTCTTCAGCATGACGAATTGCTCCTCATGAACCAGTCGTGTGATCTGCGCGTGCGAAACGGGGAACGGAGCTGACACCCCTGTCGAAAGCTCCGCTCCCCCACCTGGGACGACGCCTCACCGGGGTGGGCGCCGCCTCACGTCACTTGTCGTCGGGGTTGGCGCAGAGGCCGCTGTCGTTGTCCGACAGCACCGGCACCGCGATGACGTTGACGTCGATGAAGCAGGCGTTCAGATCGCTGGCGACCTCGGAGTCGTTCAGGTCGGCGACGCCCACCTGGTCCGTGATGTCCAGCTCAGGGGCATCGGCCAGCGCGGTGGAACCAATACCGAGGAAAGCGCCCGCGATAGCGACGGCCGCCCCTGCCTTCTTCAGCACAGAAATCTCCTAGTTGATTTTGTTCAGAAAGGACCACGTCGACGGTGGACACCGTTCGCAAGTCCGACAGGACCGTATCCAAACGGTCAGAACGAGCCAAATCAGCGATCACGCGATGGCATGAACGCGACTGCCCCGGATCACACTTTAGGGTGATGAATCGCCCTTGATGTTTGGAGGTTTCCGACGAGCTGAGCAGGAGGAATCCGCATATTCCATCTCGTCATCCTGCGATAGGGTGAAGATCTCGTGGGTTTTGCCCCCGATCGCGTCGGGGCAGCCCCGCTGCGGCTGCCCACAAGACCCCGCCTCGGACACTGACACCACGCCTGACCTGCGTCTTCACTGCGGTCCGGTTGGTAATCAGCCCCGGCACACGCCGATCAGGGGCATGCGCGCGCGGTTGTCACGGATGCCTCCACGCAATACGGTCGGCCATTCAGCACCGGATCTGGACGAGTTGAGCCGGCAGCTCGGAATCGCACTGGGGACCGAGGATGCGACCGGGAAAATGCGAATCGCGATGGTGTCGGTACAGGCAAACCCGCTGGCGGAACGCACAGGACAGGGCGCCCACGTCGCCGAACTGTGCGCGGGACTGAGTTCCGCGGGGCACGAGGTGGTCGTGCACACCCGGCGCGACGATCCCGCGTCACCCGCGCGCGCCGGCACCGACGAGGGTTACGAAGTCGTGCACGTGTCCGCCGGGCCGGCCCGCCCCCTCACGGAGGACGAGCTCGTCGCGCACCTGGGCGGTTTCGCCGAGTTCCTCACCAGGCAGTGGCGGACGCGTCCCCCGGACGTCGTGCACGCGCACCACTGGACGTCCGGGCTGGTCGCGGTGATCGCCGCGCACCGCCTCCGGGTCCCGGTGGTGCTGTCCTACCACGGGTTCGGTGATCCCGAGGAGGACCATCGCTGCCGCACTGAGGCATTGCTCGCCCGCGAGGCGGCGTGGTTCATCGCCACGAGCGCGGCCGAGGCCGGACGGCTGTGCCGGATGGGGGTGCGGCGGTCCCACCTGTCCGTGGTGCCCAGCGGCGTGGACTCCGCCTTCTTCACCCCGGACGGCCCGGTCGAGGTCCAGGACGGACGGGCCCGCGTCGTCGTGACCGGAGAGCTCTCCCCGAGCGGCCACTCGGCGGCGGTCGGCGCCGTTCTGTCCACTGTGGACCACGTGGAGCTGATGAGCGCGAACGACATTGCGCGCGTGGACAGACCGGCGGTGCTGAGGTCGGCCGACGTCGCGGTGTGCGCGCCCGCGGAGGAGGGGTACGGCATCGCGGTGCTGGAGGCGATGGCCTGCGGTCTGCCGGTGGTGGCCACGGCGGTCGGCGCGCTGAACGACATCGTCCTGCCGGGCGTGACGGGTCAGCTGGTCCCGCCGCACGACAGCCGGCGGCTGGCGCGCTCGCTGAAGTCGTTGCTGGACGACGAGACGCAGCGGGAGCGGTACGGCATGGCCGCGCGCGACCGCGTCGCCGGCCGGTACTCGCGGCGGCGGCTCGCGGACGAGACCCTGGCCGTGTACGGCCGTGCCGCCGGCGACCGCGCCCTCACTCGCCCCGTTCGTCGCGGGTGAGGGCTCGCCGCGCCTCGTCGGCGGCCTTCGGGGGCCTGCGCTGGGCCGTGATCACCTCGGGCCCGCTCACCCGCTCGTACGCCCGGACGACGGCCGGCGCCACGCGGTCCCAGGCGTGCCGGACGAGCACGCGGTCCCGGCCCGCCGTCCCGAGTTCCTGACGGCGCAACTCGTCTCCGAGGAGCGCTCTCAGTGCCCGCGCGAGCACCATGGGGGTGTGCGGCGGCACGAGCAGTCCGGTCACCTCGTGCACCACGGCCTCGGCCAGGCCGCCCGCCGCCGCTGCCACCACCGGCACGCCGCAGGCCATCGCCTCGAGCGAGCCGGCCCCGGACGACGAGTGCCGCTGGGGACAGACGACGACGTCCGCGGACCGGATCAGCGCGGGCATCTGCGAGTGCGGCACGTGCCCGAGGAAGCCGACCCGGTCGGTGACGGCGTGCCGGGCCGCCAGTGCGCGCAGGCGCTCGTGCTCCGCGTTGCCCGCCAGTGAATGCCGGTCGGGACCACCGGCGACCACCAGTTCGGTGCCGCTCACCACGGCGAGCGCGGTGATCAGGTCGTCGACGCCGGCCTGCGGGTTCAGGTCGCCCGCGACGAGGAGCCGGAGCCGTCCGGTGCGCGCCGTGGCCGGTCCTTCCGGCGTGAACGTCCGCGTGTCCACGCCCCAGGGCACGACCGAGATGCGGGACCGGCGCACGCCGAGCCGCGCGAGCTCGTCCGCCTCGTGGGAGGACGTGGCGGCCACCCCGGCCACGCTGCGCCCCACGAGCCGCTCGATCTCACCGGACTCACCGCCCACGAGCCCGTGGCAGCTCTGCAGGACCGGGATGCCCGTGCGGCGCGCGCCGAGCACCGCGGCCAGGCCGGACGTCCAGTGGTGGGCGTGCACGACGTCCGGCGCGTCGGCCGTCCACTGGGCGTTCAGGAACCGCGCGAACTCCCCGATGTGGGTCGCGACGTCGTCCGGGGAGAGCTTCCGCGCGGGCCCGGCTGAAACGTGCACGACCTCGAAGCCGTGTTCGACCCGCATCCGGTGCGGCAGCCGGGCGTCGGCCCGGCGGGTGTAGATCGTCAGCTGGTGCCCCAGCCGGTGCAGTTCCGCCGACAGCCTCGCGACGTACCGCCGCTGCCCGACGGCGTCCGGGTCGTGCAGTGCGGTCAGCGGGTTGTCCCGCAACGAGATCATGGCGATCTTCACGCTGGTCATCTCCACGGGTTCGCGGTGCACGGGTCCTGCCGCGCAGGGGGACGGCAGGACCCCGGATCAGCGCCGGCCGGTGCGCAGGGAGGCGATGTAGGACTCCGCGGCGGCGCGGGCCCTCTCCCGCAACGCCCGCGGATCCGTTCCGGCGGCGGCCTTCACCCCTTCGCAGGTGGAGCCGAGCACGTCGGGGCCGAGCGCGTTCATGGCCACGCCGGGCAGTTCGTCCTTCATGCACCGGGTCGCCCGGGCGACCGCGGCGGGAGCGCAGTAGTCGTCCGGCGAGTAGCACTTCTCGACGGCACCGTCGACAACGGGTTTGCCGCGCTTGTAGATCTGGTCCATCCCGCCGAGCCCGGCCACCGCCTCGGGCAGGACGACGTCCGTGAGCTCCCGCACGTCCTCGCGATCTGTCCCCGGTTGGAGTTGCGCGGCACAGACGCGGGACATGAACTCCTCGCGCGTGATCGTCGTCAACGTGCCCACGGTGTCACTGAAGTTGCCGAGGCACGCGACCGCGTTGGCGGCGACGGGAGCGAGCACCAGCGGAACCGCCGCGAGCAACGTGACCAGTGCGGTCGTCCTCGTCTTCATGTCGTCCTCCTGATTCACCGGATCTTCGGTCACCTGGCGCGTACCCGCAGGAACGCGCGTTGCACTCAGCGGGCCGAGGTCAACCGCATCGGGTGACCGGCACGCTGGTAGGC
Organism: Lentzea pudingi; assembly: GCF_014646255.1. Classification (GTDB taxonomy): domain Bacteria; phylum Actinomycetota; class Actinomycetes; order Mycobacteriales; family Pseudonocardiaceae; genus Lentzea; species Lentzea pudingi. The sequence continues at coordinate 151,570 of NZ_BMNC01000004.1, read as the reverse complement.
CAGGGCCATCTCCAGTGCCACGCGGTCCCAGGCGTAGCGGGTGCGGGCGCGGTCCTGCCCCGCGAAGCTGAACTCCTGATGCCGCAGGCCGTTCCCCGTCAACGAGCGCAGCGCCCGCGCCAGCGAGGAAGGCTGCCGCGGCGGGACCAGCAGCCCGGTCACGCCGTGCACCACCGTGTCGCTCAGGCTGCCCACGTCCGTGGCGGCCACGGGAATCCCGCACGCCATCGCCTCGATGGACACGGTCCCGAATGGAGCGTGGTGCTGAGCGCACGCCACGACGTCCGCTGATCGCAACAACGCGGGCATCTTCGAGTGCGGCACGTGTCCCAGGAAGGTGACCCGGTCCAGGACGCCGCAGCACGTGGCGAGGTCCCGCAACCGCTGGTACTCCCGGTCTTCCGGCAGCTCGGACCTGGCGGGACCACCGGCGATCACCAGTTCGCCCCAGTGCGTCCTCGTCAGCGCCACGATCAGGTCGTCGACACCGTCGTGCGGCGCGAGCCTGCCCGCCGTGACGATCCGCGGGACGTCGGTGCGGGGCGCGACAGCACCGGTGGTGGCGAACTCCTCGACGTCGACACCCCACGGGACGGTGACGATCGCGGACCGCCGCAGGCCGATGCCCATCAACGCCTTCATCTCGTGTTCCGACGCGGCCACGACGCAGGTCGCCTCCCGGCCGACGAGGCGTTCGACGCCGGTGTGGTCACCGCCTTCGAGCTCGTGGAAGCTCTGCACCGCCGGGATCGCCGTGTTCCGGGTGCCGAGCACCGCCGCGAGGCCGGACGTCCAGTGGTGCGCGTGGACGACGTCCGGTGGGTCGGCGCCCCACTGCGAGCCGAGGAACCGGGCGAACGCCCCGAGGTGCGGTACGACATCGGCCTGGGACAGCGGTTCCTCCGGTCCCGCCGGCACGTGCACGACCTGGAACCCTGGACTGATCCGCACGACGTCCGGCGGGCGCCAGTCCGCCCGTCGCGTGTAGACGGTCACTTCGTGCCCGAGGCGGTGCAACGCCTCGGACAGCTTGGCGATCCGCAGTCGTGCTCCGGCGACGTCGGGGTCGCGCAACGCGGTCAGCGGGTTCGCCGCGAGGGACACGACGGCGATCTTCACCGGGTCACCGCCGCCGTGGGCCACGGGTTCGGGACACAGGTGTTGCCGTCACGGGGAACGTGCACACCCTGCGGTGTGGCGGCGGTGATCTCGGCGAGCCGGTCGTTCGAGACGGAGAACGTCTGCTGCATCATCACCGGCGCTGGAGCGCCGTCCGCGGGGCACGGTTCGTGGCCGCGGCCGAGGAAGTGGCCGATCTCGTGGTTGACGACGTACTGCCGGTAGCCCGCCAGGTCGCCGGCGAACGACTCGGCGCCGCGGAACCACCGGGGCGCGCTGACGTAGACCACGCCACCGGCGTAGCACGAGGTGTCGTAGGGCAGCTGGAAACCGCAGATCGACCGCGCTGTCCCCGTCGCGGTGAGCCGGATCCGCACGTCCGGCTCCTCCACGTCGACCCGGCGGAACCCGAGGTCGCCCGACGCCGTCCAGCCCCGCGGGTCGGCCAGCGTCCTGTCCACCACCTCGGCGAAGCGGCGCTGCTCCGCGGGCAGCACCGCGCCCTGTTCGACCTCGACGGAGTAGGTGTGCACCCGGCCCCCGCCGACCTGCGCGGTGGTGCCGGCCACGGTCCGCCACCAGCCCTCGCCCTCCGCGCGCACCGCCTGTCCCGGCGGCAGTTCGGGCCCTGGCCGTGGCTTGACCCGGGCGACCGGGGTCGGCGTGGACGGGGGCGCCGGCGAAGGCGACGACGAGGACGGGACGGGAGCAGCCGAGGACGGGGCCTGCCGCACCGACACGGTGGCGACGGAGGGCACGCGCGGTCCGGCGACGTTCTCCAGCGCGGGTTCGCCGGGAGGAAGGTTGCCCAGCATGCCGATCATCACCCCGGCGAGCATCGAGGCGAACACGAAAATGAAGATTCTGCCGACGGTCATGAGGTCACTCCCCCTGTCACACGCAGCTGAACAGCACCGGGCACTGCGCGTGGTGCAGCGCCGCGCGCGCGCCCGGTTGAAGGCCTTCCGCCGGGCCGCGTTCCCGGCCGGACACGACGAGCAGGTCGCTCGGGTGCGTGCGCGTCTCCACCTGGACCGACCTGGGTTCCCGCACGAGTTCGACGATGACGTCGGGCGCCACGGCGTGGACGCGGTCCGCGATGTCGTCGAGCGCGGGAGTGGCACCGGGGTACGGGCGTGCGAGCACACGCAGGCGAGTGGCCTGCCGGAGGCGGCAGAAGGCGACGGCCCGGTGCAGCACGCCCTCGCCTCCCACGGCGCAGATGACGGCGGTGACCACGCCGAACCGGCCCGCGATCGCGGCGGGCGGGCCGGTGACGACCACGACGTCGCGTTCGTCCTGGCCGGCGAGCGGTGGCGCGGCCTTGGCCCGGGACCGGGAGATCACCACCAGACCGCCTTCCCAGCGGCCGGGCGGGCGACCCTCGTGTTCGAAGTGGACGGACAGGTCGGGGTGCTCGGCCAGCAGCCTCGCGACGTCGGCGTGCACGGGATCGCCCTTCGGCCCCGCCTGCACGACCAGACCCACGTCGAGGGCGCTCGCGCACGCCGCCGCCCAGCGGACACCGATCACCCCGGCATCACGGACGTCGACGACCACGCAGGTCGTGGAGAGGCGGGCGGAGTTGAGGACGGCGGTCATGACGTCACGCTCATCGTGCCGGTGTCGACGTCCGCCTCGTGGGCGGGCAGGGCCTCCGACCGCCTCGGCAGCGGCAGGCCCGGTTCCGACCCGACGGCCGCGTACCACTGTTCGAGCAGCCGCTGCCGTTCCGCGACCTCCGCGAGCACGGCACGCGACTCCCGCAGTGCCTCACCGACGATCTCCCGCGCCCGGCTGCCCGCCTCGGCGAGCCTGCGCTGGGACTCCTGCTCGACTTCCTCCAGCAACCGGGCCTGCTGGTCGGCGGCCTCCTGCGCCCGGCCCACCGCCTGCTCGGCACGCGACCGGGCCTCGGCCTCGATCTCCTCGACCTTGCGGCGCGCGGAGTGCAGCAGATAGCGGATGCACCCGGAGACGGTGTCGTCCTTGCTGTGCCCCGCGTGCAGCGTCCGGTACTCGTTGAGCTCCGTCCGCGCTTCCTCGAGGTGCCGGGCCAGGTCCTCGGCCGTGGCGAGCGCGGCGTCGCGGTCGGCCCACGCGACCTCGGCCTGCGCCTCCAGCCGGGCGAGCTCCTCGTCGACCTGGCGGCGGTCGTAGCCGAGCCACCGCGTGCGGAACACCTGCGGGCCCTCGTTCAGGAGGTCTTCGACATCCATTGCCCCTGTCCTTTCCCGAACGTGGGCGAACGTGCGTTGTACTGGGCAAATACCCCCGGGAAAGCCGGCCAGTCATTCTTGACCCAGCAAGCACTCTCTCTAGTGAATTCCTCACGGAGTGTCACCGGGAACGACGAAGTCGACGTCCTCGGCGCCCTGGGGCAGGACGGCTCCGAGACAGGCACCGGCGGCGCGTACCGCCTCCCACGCCTCGGCGAGGAAACCCTCGGCCTCCTGGCCCCCGACGTGGTCGAGCACCACGTCGTCGAACCCGAGTGCCACGGCCTCCCGGGCGAGGGCCACGACGTAGCCGCGGACCTCGGGGTGGGCGGGGTTGGTGAGCACGAGCGAGCCGTCCCGCACGTGGTCCCTCATCCCGGCCCGCCACGACGCGCGGGCCAGCACCGGATCGCGGAACGCGACCACCCGTGCCACCGCGCGCAGTCCGGCGCCGTGCAACTCGCGGACGGCGGCCCGGAGGTCGTAGCGGACGTCGACCGCGCCGACCCGCTGGGCCAGCGGCACCCCGGAGTGGTGCAGGACCCGGCCGCTCTCGTCCTTGACGTCGAGCACGACCGTGTCGATCTCGCCCTGCCGGGCACGCCGGAACATCGCCTCACGCGCCTGGCCCGACATCCAGTCGTCCGCGCTGAGGCGGATCACCCGCGTCTCGGGTCGCCGCGCCGGCACCGCCACCCGTCGCCGGGTCGTGTTGCCGGCCGAGTCGCGGGCTTCCACGAACACCGTCGCCGACGACGGCACCGTGGCCTCGAACGCGCCACCGACCAGCGTCGCCGGGCTCTCGGCCACGCGGACGGATTCCGCACCCTCGGCGGTACCCCGGATCGTGACCGGCGAACGGGGGTCCGCCGTCCCGGCCCGGTCCACGGTGAGCTCCGGTGCGGTGTCGTCGACCGTGAAGGTGTGCTCGAGCTCGGCCTCCATCCCCAGCATGGTCGTGTCGCGCACCCGGACGCGGACGGTGTGCTCCCCTTCGGCCGGTTCGAAGCCGGTGAACCGCAACCTGTCGCCGTCGCGGCGCGTGGCGATCTCCTCGCCGTCGACGAACACGTCGATCCGGTCCAGAGTGGATGGGTCGTCGGCGGTGACGCCGGCCTCCCGCACGGCGTCCGCCTGGACGACCACACCGTCCTCCAGGCCGTCGACGGCGAGCCCGAAGCTCTTGTGGTGCACCACGACCGCCATCGCCGTGGCCGTCAGCGAGCAGACGACGGCGAGGTAGACGAGCACGATGAGCTCCGACCTGCGCGGCGGGGCGTTCACGGCTCACCCCGTGGCCAGCGCGGCCAGCCGGTCAGGTCCGCCGTTGAAGACGTTCTGATCGATCGGCGACGACGTGTACTGCCAGATGGTGTGGAACGGCCACTTGAACGGCATCGGGCCCGCCGACGCCGAGTACCGGGCAACCCACAACGCGTTGGTGGAGCTGAAGTCGCCGCCGCGGCCGGTGCACTTGTCCCACCACTGCGCGGAGGTGTAGATCACGGGCCAGCGCTTGGTGAGCGCGTGGTAGGTGTCGCTGAAGCTGCGGATCCAGCCCACCATCGCGGCGTGGCTCAGGCCGTAGCAGGTGTCGCCGCCGTAGGGGTTGTACTCGATGTCGAGCACGCCCGGCAGCGTCCGGCCGTCACGCGACCAGCCACCGCCGTTCTGCACGAAGAACCGTGCCTGCGAGGCGCCGTCGGAGCGGTTCGGCAGGGCGAAGTGGTAGGAGCCCCTGATCATGCCGACCGAGGCGGATCCGTTGTACTGCTGGGTGAACTTGGGGTTGCGGTAGTTCGTGCCCTCGGTCGCCTTGATGTAGACGAACCTCTTCCCCGCGCGCCACCAGTGCCCCCAGTCCACATTGCCCTGATGGCTGCTGACGTCGATGCCGTCCACCCGGCCCGCCGCCTCGAGCGCCGGAGGCGTCATCAGCATCTCGCCGGTACCTTCGTGCTTGGCTATCTGGGAGCCTGCGGCGTGGTCTTCGGAGCCTTCGGCCAGCGCGGGCGAGGGGCTCAGCACGCTCATGACCAAGATGATCGAAGCGGTGCGAACGCCACGACGGCGGGCCCGTGGTTGCGGGGACATCGGTTCCTCCCAGGTGCGTGAATGGTTCTGTTCGCCAGCTACCCGTCGCAGTAACGGAAAAACCGGACACCGATTTGTTGACACGAGCGAGTGAGCGAAATGCCGTTCGGCCACGCCAGGTAACGGTTTCCGGATCACAGTTCATTCGATGTGGGCGCCTGATCGCGATTTCGCCGGGTAACCGTCAGAACCTGGTTCAGTGAGGGGAGTCTGACGGTGGATCGCAAGAGGATCGGGCCCTGCGTAGCCAAGCTCGCGGGGCTGTGCGCGCTCGCCGGCGTCGTTCTCGCCGGGATGCTCTTCCCCGTAGCGGGATCGCTCGGTGCCATCTCGAACAAGGTCAGCGACCAGGTGGCGTCCACTCTCGCGCTCATGGTGACCGACCACCCGCCGTTGATGACGACGGTGACGGACAAGGACGGCGCGCCGATCGCGTACCTCTACGACCAATATCGCGTGCGAACGCCACCGGACAAGCTCTCCCCGCACATGAAGACCGCGTTGCTCGCGATCGAGGACCGCCGTTTCCACGACCACCACGGCGTCGACTGGCTGGCGACCCTCCGCGCGGCCGCGCGCAACAAGTCCAGCGGAGCGGTGGAACAGGGCGCGTCCACGCTCACCCAGCAGTACGTGAAGAACTACCTCGTGCACGTGCTCGCCCGCACCGACAAGAACGCGCAGCGGCTCGCCCAGGAACAGAGCATCACCCGCAAGCTCCGCGAGGCACGCATCGCCGTCGGCCTGGAAACGGTGCTGAGCAAGGACGAGATCCTCGGCCGGTACCTCGACCTGGTCCCGTTCGGCTCGACGATCTTCGGTGTCGCGGCCGCCTCGCAGGCCTACTTCGACACGACTCCGGACAAGCTGACCGTCCCGCAGGCGGCCACGCTCGCGGGCATGGTGAACAGTCCCACGGCGCTCGACCCCGAGGCCCGCCCGGACAAGGCGATCGAGCGCAGGAACCTCGTGATCGACGCGATGCTGGCGGAGGAGAAGCTGTCGCGGGAGGAGGCCGACACGTTCAAGGCGGCGCCTCTCGGGCTGAGCGAGCCGGTGCGCACGTTGCAGACCGGCTGCGTGGGCGCCGGGCCGTCGTACGGGTTCTTCTGCTCGTTCCTGGTCCAGCACCTCACCGAGGCGGGGTTCGACCTGGAGGAGCTCAAGATCGGCGGCTACCGGATCGAGACCACGCTGGACCCGAAGATCACCGAGTACGCCAAGCAGGCGGTCGAGGCGCAGGCGCCGAAGACCACTCCCGGTGTGGCGAACACGATGGCGGTCGTGCGTCCCGGCAAGGACGCGCACGAGGTCGTGGCGCTGGTGGCCAACCGCGACTACGGGCTGAAGAAGGACGAGTTCCAGACCCAGTTCGACCTGCCCAGCGGCGTGGAGAACAAGTTCGGCACGGGGTCGGTCTACAAGGTCTTCACCGCGGCCGCCGCGCTGCAGAAGGGCATCGGCATCGACACCGTCATCGCCTCGCCCAACACCTACACCTCACGGGTCTTCAAGGGCGGCGCCCCGAACTGTCCGTCCACAGGGGAACCGAGCACGTACTGGTACTGCCTGGCCAACCACAACGACCGCTACCCCCCGCAGATGCCGCTGCGGCAGGCGCTGGCGACCTCGCCCAACACGGCGTTCGTGATCCTGGAGGAACAGGTCGGCCTCGACACGGTCGTGGACATGGCGTCCCGGCTCGGCATGCGCAGGACGATGGCGACGAACATCGCGGGCGTCGCACCGGATCCCAAGGCCGCCAAGGACCTCCGCGTCACCCAGGCCCAGTTCTACGCCGGCAACGGCAACGCGTCGTTCACCCTCGGCCCCGCGCCGTCGAGCACTCTGGAGCTCGCCAACGTCGCCGCCACGATCATGAGCGGCGGCACGTGGTGCCCGCCGACCCCGGTCAAGAAGATCGTCGACCGGGACGGCAAGCCCGTCGAGCTGAAGAAGCTCCCGTGCGAACAGGCGGTGCCCGAACCACTCGCGAACGCCCTGGCGGTCGGTCTCGGCGAGGACAGCAAGGGCATGGGCACCGCCGCGTACTCGGCCCGCAAGGCAGGCTGGACGCGGCCGATGATGGGCAAGACCGGGACGACCGAGGAGTACAAGTCGGCGGCGTACATCGGCGCCACCCCCGACTACGCCGGCGCCGTCCAGGTGTTCAACGACAGCACGTCGCCCAAGGGCATCTGCATCGGCTCGGGACCGCCCACGTTGTGCTCGGAGGGCAACATCTACGGCGGCACCGTGCCCGCGGCCACCTGGTTCGACACGATGATGAAGGCGCACGCCGACCTGCCGGAGAAGCCCCTGCCCCAGGTGGAGGACCGCTACCGGCACGGCGACGGGAAGATGAACGTGCCGGACGTCGTCGGGTCGGGCGTCGACAAGGCGTCGGCGATGCTGCGCGACGCGGGCTACGAGGTGACCACCGTGTCCGTCAGCGCTCCGCAACCGCGTGGCGCCGTGGTGGCGCAGTCGTTGCGCGGCGTGGCGATGAGGGGGATGAAGGTGACGCTCTCGGTCAGTTCGGGGCCCGCGCCGTCCCGGACCGAGACCCCGCCCGCGAGCGAGACCCCGCCCCCCGCCGCCGTGGCGCCGCCCGTCCCGGAGTCGTCCGCCCCGGAGCCGGCTCCGCCCACCCGGTGAGAATCGCCCTCACCACCTGTTCTCACGGCTTCTTCCCCGGCGGGCAACCATTCGCGCGGCCCACCGGGTAGAAGCAGTGACGGACAGAGCGGAAGGGCCGGGAAGTGGTGAGCGCACCTCCTCCTGTGATCACACGACGGAGGTGGCGGCACGGGTGAGCAGTCGCCGTACCCGCGTGCCGGCGTAGGCGCGCACCAGCCCGTGCATCCGCCATCGACCCGGAACGTCCTGGCACAGCAAGGAAGCCTCCTCCAACGCGCGCAACACCTGCCGGGCCTCCGCCGGTGCGACGCCGAGAAGACCGGCCACGGCGGCCACGCCGATGTCGGGGCCAGGAGCGGTGCCGAGCACCGCGAACGCCTCGCGCTGCAACGGGCTCAGGGCGTGCAACGACCAGGACAGCACGGCGGGGAGGCTGGCGGAGGGTTCCTCGCTGTCGAGCACGTCGATGACGGCGTCGCGCAGTTCGGTGGCGAGGGTCGCGAGCGGCAGGCCCCGCCGGATCTGGGCGTGCGCGACGACGATGTTCAGCGCCAGCGGGAACCCGCCGCACATCGCGATCACCCGGGCCGCGGCGCGCGGTTCGGCCTCCAGCCGCCCGGCGCCGAGCCGGCCGGTGAGCAACGCCCGCGACTCGGCGTCACCGAGCTCGGTCAGCACCAGGTGGTCGGCCTCGTACCGGGTGATCAGGCCGGGCAACCGGTTGCGGCTCGTCACGACCACCCGGCACAGCTCGGTGCCGGGCAGCAACGGCACGACCTGGTCGGTGCTCGCCGCGTTGTCGAGCACCAGCAGCATCCGCCTGCCCGCGACGAGCGAGCGGAACAACGCCGAGCGGGCCTGGGTGCCGGCGGGGATGCGGGCGGGTTCGACGGCCAGCGCGTGCAGCAGGCCTCCCAGCGCCTCCCCGACGTCCATGGGCTCCTCCGCCCGGGAGAAGCCGCGCAGGTCGATGAACAGCTGGCCGTCGGCGAACCGGCCCGCGTTGCGGTGCGCCCACCGCAACGCGAGGCTGGTCTTGCCGATGCCTCCCGTGCCCACGATCGCCGAGACGACCGCGGTCGCGGCGTCGAGGCGGCCCAGTTCCTCCTGCCTGCCGACGAACGTCGTGGGCTCCGGGGGCAGCTGACGCGGCACCACCGGGACCACCGGCGTGACGAGAAGGGGATCGGCGACGAGGATCCGCTGGTGCAGCTCGCGCAACGCGGACGAGGGCCCGGTGCCCAGCTCCGCCCGCAACCGCTCCCGGGTGTGCCGGTAGTGCTCCAGCGCGTCGATGCTGCGCCCGGACCGGTGCAGCGCCAACAGGAACTGGCGTGCGACGCGCTCGTTCAACGGGTGGCACGCGGCCCGTGCGGCCAGCTCGGCGACCAGCTCCCCGCCCTCACCGGCCTCCAGCCGCGCGTCGACCAGCTCGAGCGACGCCGCCAGCCGTTCCTGCTCCAGCCGGTCGCGTTCCTCCCGCGCCCACTCGCCGTCGAGACCGGTCAGGGCCTCCGCCCGCCACAGGGCCAGTGCCTCGGTCAACAGCCCGGCCGCGTCACCGGCCCGGGCCCGCGCGCGCAGGTCGTGGAACCTCAGCAGGTCGATCGCGTCCCCGGTCAGGACGTACCCGCCCGACCGGTGCTCGATCGCGAGCCCGCCGATCGCGGCCACCACCCGCCGCAGCCGCGACACGTAGCTGTGCAGGGTCGTCCGCGCCCGTGGCGCCGCGTCGGCACCCCAGACCCGGCCCACGAGCCGGTCGACCGGCACGACCTTCCCCGCGTCGACCGCGAGCGCCGCGAGGACGCATCGCTGCCTGGGCGCACCCAGGTCCACCGGGCCCGCGCTCACTTCCCCCAAGAGACACAGCACGCATCCTTCACGCGGCAGCGTGCGTCCAGGTTGCCGCGCCGGTCGCAACGAAAGGAGCTATTCCTGGAGCAACGGGTTCGGGCAGTCGACGTAGCGGCTCGCGGCGCCCTCCGCGCGCGTCCAGCGCAGCAGCAGGTTGGCCTTCGCCGGCACGAACCGGTTCGTCAGCAACGACAGGACCAGGTCGTATCCGTGATCACGGGCGTAAGCGACGAAAACGGACCGTGCCTCCGCCCACACGTCGAGACCGGGATGCCGGTCGAGCACCGCACCGGCAATCTCGATCAGGTGGTTGACGACCAGGCAGTACCGCAGCCGCTCCCAGCCCTTCGCCTCGGAGACCCCGCGCGACCCGTCCGCTCCGTCCATTGAGGACAGCAGCTCGGCGTGGCGGGGCAGCAGCCGCATGCCCTCGGGGTCGCGGAAGATCGCCTGCACCGGCATGCCCGCGGCGTCCACACCCACCAGAACGTTCTGCAGGTGGCACTCCATCACGACCCCGTGCGCGAAGAACGCGTGCAGCACGGGCGGGACGACGACCGACACGTACTGCCGGAACCACCGCAGCGCGCCGTCGGAGTCCAGGCCGTCCAACGGGTTCCCGTCGAAACCCTCGCTGATCCCGGCCGCCAGCAACGGGGTCACGCCGGGCAGCACGTGCCGCCGGAGGCCGTCGCGCACGACGACGGCCAGGCCCTCGAACGAGTCCGGTGAGGTCCGGTAGCCGCGGTCGACCAGGAAGGCGGCGCCGGGGAAGACCGAGGCGATGTCGGAGAACACCGGTCCCAGCAGGCGGGCGAGCGGCGGGATCCACCGCAGGTCGTGCGCCCACAACCGCCGCACGTCGTTGGTGATCCGCACGTCGAGGCTGAACTTGTAGAAAAGGTCGGCGGCCGGGTCGTAGACCGTGCGCACCGAGGACGTCGGCCACACCTCGGGCCCGGTGGCCGCGCCTTCCAGCCCCAGCAGGGAAAGCTGCCACGGATGCGCAGGCAGCACACCGGGAGGCAACGGCACCTCGCCGTCGTCGGCGAACGCGCCTTCCAGCTGTGCCAACGAAAAACGAGCGTGCACCTCGGGCGAGTACGGCAGCCACTCCGACGCCGGCAGCCCGCCGCGGCCCTTCGGCGCCGGGTGATAGCGGTGACCGGCGACCAACGCCTGCTCGGAACGCTGGTAGAGGTCGGCGGGTGGGGCGCCACGGGCGTCGAGCACGGCGGCGATGGCCGATCGCGAGCCCGCGATCTCGTCCAGGAAACCGACCGGCGGATCACCGAGCTCCTTGGTGATGAGCACCGCGAGCTCGTGCCACGTCAACGGCTGCCACGACCCGGCGAACACCTCGGGGTCCGACAGCCAGCGGCCCTCCCGCACGCGCAGCAGCGTGCCGGTGCGGGGCAGCCGGATCGTGCCCTCGGCCCACTCCCCCACCTCTCGGCGCAGGCAGTTCAGCAGCGCCGTCGAGGTGATGCCGTCGGGATCAGTGATCGCTTCCACCGGTGACCGCTTCCCTCGGGCGATGTGTCAGGATCAGATCATTCTGACGCAAACACCGGTCGAGTCCGACTTCCTCGCCGCACTGGACGAAAGACGCGCCGAAAGGTTCATCGAGGCGTTGCCGGGAGCTCGTGCGGCGATCCTCGCGCGCCTGCGCCGGGCGCTCGCGATCGAACCGTTGCCGCAGGTCAGCGTCGATCCGGCCGACTTCCTCCACCCGGTCGACCTCCTCACCGCGCTGCGCTGGCGCCACGCTGAGAGCCTCGTCACGGAGGTCGCCCACAGCGTCGCCGGACTGGCCCTGTCCCGCACGGCGAGCCCGCTCACGACCCCGTTCGCGAGCAGGTCGCTGGAGGAGCACGAGCAGAGCGTCGTCGACGGCCATCCGCTGCACCCGTGCTGCCGCAACCGCACCGGGTTCACCGCCGCGGACCACCTCGCGTACGGCCCCGAGCACCGTCCGGTAGTCCACCTCCGGCTGCACCCGGCGGCGGACCACGTGGTGTTCGGCGACTGGCCGGGCGAGCTCCGCGACGGCGAGCGGATCCTGCTCCCGGTGCACCCGTGGCAGGCGGACCGGCTGAACGTCACCACGGCGGGCACCCTGCCGGCCAGCCCGCTGATGGCGCTGCGCACGCTCTCGACCGGTGCCTGGCACGTCAAGACGACGCTGAGCGCCCAGATCACCTCGGCCGTGCGGGACATCTCCGGCGAGTCGATCGCGACCGCGACGACGGTCTCGGACTTCCTGGGCTCCGTCGTCGAGGGCATCGAACTGCAGCACAACAGGGCGTCGGCGGCCGTTCTGACCAACGGTGAGCCGGACCGGCGGCTCGGCGTGGTCCTGCGCGACAGGCCCGTGCCCCGCGAGGGCGAGACCCTGCTTCCCCTGGCCGCGCTGGACGCGGGCGAGATCACCGACCCGATCGGGTGGCTCGCGGAGTTCGCCGAGCTGACCGTGCCGCCGTTGATGACGCTGCTCGCCCGCGGGGTGGCGTTGGAGGCGCACGAGCAGAACCTGGTGCTGGGTCTCGTGAACGGCAGACCCAGCAGGGTGATCTACCGCGACCTCGCCGACATCCGCGTCAGCCCGCGCGCCGATCTGCCGGCCCGCCTGCACGCGAGCCCGGAAGCGTTGCGCGCCAAGACGTTCGCGACGTTCTTCGCGACCGCGCTGACGGGGCTGGTCGACCGGCTCGACGCCCCGGCCGCCGACCTGTGGGCGGTGGTGGCGCGCACGGTCCCGGACACGCCGGACCGGCACGCGCTGCTGCACGATCCGTTGCCCGCCAAGCCACTCACGCTGATGCGGCTGGACCCGGAGACGACGAAGTGGGCGTACCTGCCGAACCCGTTCCGGCCCTGAGCAGCTCCGCCCGGTGCTGCCAGGCCAGCGCCAGCAGTGCGGCACCGGCGGCTTGCGTCGGTTCGCGGTGGACGAACCTCTCGACGTTCGCGGCGGTGAACGGGAGCCCGCGCAGCACCTGGCCTTCTTCGTTGTGCGACACCAGATCGCCGAACAGCTCGTCGAACCGCGAGGCCTCGATCACCGCCACGGTCAGCATGTCGGTGGCGAACGTCAGCGGGTCCACGCCCATGCCGAGGTAGAACACGCGGGCGGCGGCCGTGAGCCTCGACGCGAACGGCCAGGCCGCGTAGTCGGCCTCGTGGATCTCCTCCGCCCCGAGCATCTCCTCGGCGAACTCGCGGATCATGCAGTGCCACACCGAGAAGTCGGCGTCGGTCGACCCCTGGAACACCCCGACCGGCAGCACCTGGAACATGCCGCCCGCGTGCCCGACGCGCTTCGGGTCACGCCAGTGCAGGAAGAACGTCGCCTCCCCGGAAGCCTCGTCGTGCCGCAGGGTCAGCGTGCTGATCGCGACGTTGACCGGCCGATTCGAGGAAGTGCACGGATTGCCGACCGCCGCGCGCAACGGCAACCCGCCGGCCCGTTCCGCGTACTCGTGCGCGCAGGCCTCACCGACGTCGATGCCGTCGAAGTAGGTGCCGAGCCCGAACGTCAGTTGCCGCCCGCTGAAGCCGAGCAGCCGGTAGGTCGCGCGGTTCTGGAACACGGCCGGCGCGGCGAGCGCGGCCATGGCCTCCGAGTAGCTGCCGAACCCGTCCGGGAGCGCGGTCGCGGGAAGTTCCGGCAACGCCGGCGAGTCCGTCAGCGTCAGGGAGAGATCGGCCAGCGGGACCGGCGCGGACGGCATCCAGTCCGGTGACGTCAGCAGCGGTGTGCCCGCGACCCTGGGCAGGTCCGGGTACTCCGAGACGGCCTCCAGGGCCAGCGCATGACGGTGGCGCAGCAGGTGAGCGCGCACTTCGAGCCACTCGGCAGACGTCGGCATCTCATTCCCGATCACATGGCGAGATGACCGGGCCACCGTGGCCCGGCCTCCGCGTGATGAAGCTGTCAGGCCCGCCAGCGCCGTGACGCGTGGACGACCTCGCCGACCGCGCGTGCCAGGCTTCCGTCGGCGTCGACGTGGCTCTCGTAGTGCTCGGCCGGAAGCGGCTTGGCCACCTCGGGCGGCGCCTCGTACGAGTCGCTGTCGTCCAGCCGCAGCCTGCGCGCCGTCTTCACGAACGCGACCGCCGCACCCAGCAGCAGCGCCCCGACCACGGCCGGCCACAGGACCATCTCCGCGATCGCGATGGCGAACTGGACCTGGGCCACCACCACGAACACGACGGTCAGGCCGACCACCGACCACGGGGCCGAACCACCGTCACGTCTGCGCTGGGCGGCACCACTTGCCCCCATTGGCGTCACCTCCACCGATGCTGCCGTGGACATCGGCGATTGATCGCACGGAGTTACAGCACCAAGCGTACTCCCCGATCGTTTGGTTGCGGACCGTCATCCTCGGCACATCCGCCCACCAGTGCGAAACCGGTGCACAACACGTGCGCGATTCACTCGGTGGTGTGATCATCGGCCGGTGTCCGCACTGCACGCGGGGGACCCCGCATCATTCGCCGCCGACGTTCTCGACGAGGGTCCGGCCGAGCTGGAGCACGTGCCGGGGGTGGCGTCCCACAGGCCCACCAAGACGTGCGCGGGCGGCGCGCTGATCCGCGACTCCGCCGGACGCGTGCTGTTCGTCGTGCCGAACTACAAGGCGGTGCTGGACATCCCCGGCGGCATGACCGAGGACGACGAGTCCCCCAAGGCCGCGACGCTGCGGGAGATCCACGAGGAACTCGGCCTCACCGTGCCGCTGGGACGGCTGCTGGTGGTGGACTGGACGCCGCGCAACGGTGTCTGGCGCGACTGCCACCAGTTCGTCTTCGACGGTGGCGTCGTGGACGGCGCGACGGCGCGCGATCCCGAGCTGGAAGGCGTCCTGTACCTCACGCTGGCCGAGGCGGAGCCCAGCATCTACCCCTCACTCCACCGACGCCTCACGCTCGCTCTCAGCGCCCTTGAGAGCGGTTCCACGCGGTACGCCGAGTTCGGCAGGGAGGTCTAGGCGCGGATCGTCCCGCCGCTGCCCCGGAGTCGGAGACACCCCCCGCCGAACACGAGGCGATTAAGCTCGCCCCATGGATCTGAGCGCGTTCCCCCGAGTGTCCCTGGGCAACTGGCCGACGCCGCTGGAGGCCGCTCCGAGGCTCGCGGCCGCGCTCGGCTCCCCGCCGGTCCTGATCAAGCGCGACGACGTCAACGGCCTCGGCGCGGGCGGCAACAAGCTGCGCAAACTCGAGTTCCTGCTGGGCCAGGCGATCGAGCAGGACGCGGACACGATCATCACGTTCGGCGCGCTGCAGACCAACCACGGCCGCCAGACCGCGGCGGCGTGCGCGAAGCTCGGCCTGCGCTGCGAACTGGTGCTGACGGCCAAGGTGCCGATGAAGGGCGACGCGTACGAGCGGTCCGGCAACGTCGTGCTGGACCACATGTTCGGGGCGAACGTGCACGTCTGCGCGGACGCCGACGAGACCGTCCAGACGTACGAGAAGATCAACCACGACAGGGCCGTCACCCTGCCCGTGGGCGGTTCGAACGGCCTGGGCACCCTCGGCTACGTCGCCGCGGCCGTGGAACTGGTCGGCCAGCTCCACGACCAAGGCATCGACAGGGCCACCATCGTCGTCCCGGACGGCAGCGGCGCCACGGCCGCGGGCATCGCACTGGGCACCGAACTGCTCGGCTGGGGCGGCACCGTCCACGCCGCGAGCGTCTCCCACACCGCCGCCGAAGCCGAGGCCGAACTGCGCACCCTCGCCGCGGCCGCCGCCACCCTCCTCGGCGAGCAGGCCCCGAAGCTCGGCCACGTCACGGTGACCGACGACACCATCGGCCCGGGCTACGGCGTGCCGACGCCGGAGATGTGGAACGCGCTGAAGCTCTTCGCGGAGACCGAGGGCGTGCTCCTCGACCCGGTCTACACCGGCAAGGCCGCGGTGAAGTTCCGCGAGATCGCCCCGAGGAGCGACGTGCCCGTCGTGTTCCTCCACACCGGTGGTCTCCCCGGCTTCTACGGCTACGCGCCCGAGGCCGTCGCGCAGTTCTGAAGGCCGTGATCAGTACTCTGGTGTGGTGACCGATCTGGCCGACCATCTGGGTGTACTGCGCGACCTCGAAAGACGGCTGCTCGTCTACAAGTTCGCGATCGAGGAGCTCATGACGAAGCTCCGCATCCTGAGTGAGGAGTTCGACTCGGTCCACCGGCACGACCCGATCGAACACATCACCAATCGGGTGAAAAAACCCGAGAACATCCTGGAGAAGCTGCGCCGCAAGGGTCTTCCGCTCGACCTCGACTCGATCGGCGACTGGCTCGACGACATCGCGGGCGTGCGGGTGATCTGCCCGTTCGTGTCGGACGTGTACCGCGTCAAGGCGATGCTCGCGCGGCAGCACGACGTGGAGATCCTGCACACCAAGGACTACATCGCGCAGCCGAAGCCCAACGGGTACCGCAGCCTGCACCTGATCGTGCGGATCCCGGTGTTCCTGTCGGACCGGGTCGAGCACGTGAAGGTGGAGCTGCAGCTGCGCACCATCGCGATGGACTTCTGGGCGACGCTGGAGCACAAGCTGTTCTACAAGTACGACGACAGCCCGCCCGCGGACTTCGTGGGCGAGCTGATGTCGACGGCGATGATCGCGGCGCAGCTCGACGAACGCATGGAGTCACTCCACCGGCGCATCCACCAGGACTGACACCGCGACCATCGCGCACTCAGACCTTGGTGATCTCCAGCTGCAGCTCGGTCACCCAGTCCGCCGGGTCACCCTCGCCGTAGTTCAGGTACACCTCCCGGGCGAGCCCGTTCTGCTTGTACCCGTGTGCCTCGATCCACGCCGCGACGGCCTGGTACGAGGTGTCGACGTCGTCCATCGTGCCGCGGTGCACGATCGTCGCCGCCTCCGCGAGCGCGGGCAGGTCCACGACCTCGAAGTCGTAGGCCGGGGACGGGTCGACGGCCACGGTCACGCCGGCCCGCACGAGCACCTCGTCACCGGCAGCGGACTCGTAGGTGGCGATGCCGTGGCCGGCCGGCGTGACTCCCGCGCGGCCGAGGCGTTCGAAGAGCTGCGGGTACAGCGGCTGGATGACCGGGCCGATGTCCTCGGGCCCGTACGACGCGGCGGTCGCCGTCAGGCGGGCGACCCGGACGGCGGGGACGGACTTCACGACGATCTCGTCGGTGGGCATGGCGCCCTCCCTTTCGATGGCGCGGAGACGTGCTTCGACCCGGCGCAGCCGCGAGGAGTCCGCGAGGATCTGTTGCCGCAGCTCGGCTCGCCGCAACGAAAGCATGCCGTGCAACTGTTCGACGGAAAGCTTTTCGTCGAGCACGACACGGACCTGGTCGAGCGTCAGACCGAGGTCCTTCAGCGCGACGAGGCGGTTCAGCCGTTGCAACTGCAGGGCGGTGTAGAAGCGGTAGCCGCTGGACGGGTCGACGTGGGCCGGCGGGAGCAACCCGACCGCGTCGTAGTGGCGCAGCATCCGCACCGACACGCGCCCCAGGTGGGCGAAGTCTCCGATGGTGAACATGACTGCTCCTGTGTAGGGGCTGACACGGTGTGAGGGTCAAGAAATGATGGTTTGAACAACGCTCCGGGTGAGCATCCTGGGATGTTGACGAGAGGTGGCACATGACGTTCGCACATCCGGCGCTCTTCTACTCGGACGAGGACTCCTACATCGACGGAACAGTCCCGTTCGTCGTGGAGGGCCTCGCGAGCGCCGAGCCGGTCGCCGTCGCGGTGCCGCGCAGGAACCTGCGGTTGCTCCAGGAGGCTCTCAGCGGGTTCGCCCACCTCGTGACGTTCGTCGACATGGAGGACACCGGCCGCAACCCCGGCCGGATCATCCCCGATCTCCGCGCGTTCGCCGACCGGCACCGCGGGGCCGTCCGCATCATCAGCGAGCCGGTGTGGGATCTGCGCACCGACGTCGAGTACCCGGCGTGCGCGCTGCACGAGGCGCTGGTCAACTACGCGTTCAGCGGTCGTGATCTGAGCATCCTGTGCCCCTACGACACCGCCACTCTCGGGCATGACATCCTGGCCGACGCCGAGAAGACCCATCCGGTCGTGATCGACGCGAACGGCCACCGGCCCAGTGACCACTTCCACCCCGCGCGGGTGGTCGTCGCGACCCACTCGCTGCCGCTGGCCATCCCGTCCGGCGCGGCGAGCACGTCCGCCGGCGCGGGGGCGATGGCGGCGGTGCGGGCGTTCGCGCGCGAGCAGGCCGTCCAGCTCGGACTGGACAGGGACCGCGTCGACGACTTCGCGCTCGCGGTCACCGAGCTCGCGACGAACAGCGTGCGGCACGGCGGCGGCGAGAGCACGGTCCGCGTCTGGGCGGAAAGCAGAAGTATTGTTTGCCAAGTCAACGACAACGGGCACATCACCGATGTTCTGGCTGGCCGCACCCCTGTTCACGCAAACGAACCAGGCGGTCGCGGTCTGTTGCTTGTCAACCGTTTGGCGGACCTCGTGCGCACCCAAACGACGTCAAACGGCACCGCAATCCAAGTCAGATTCGATCTGACTGACAAAAAGGCAACGTGATCCACTCACATTCGGGCGACTTCGTTATAGCTTGAGCACGTGCACGACGAGGAAGCGACGGAAATCGGTTACACGGGGGCTCGATTCGGGTCTCCGGCGACCCGTGGACGACTGCGCACCGAAGGAAGTGGAGTCTTCAACGGCGCGGAGACGCAACAACTGCCCCGTCAGCAACCGTTGCGCCAACGCCCACCGGAACCGCTACCGGAGTGGCCTGTGCAAGAAGAGGAACAGCCCCAGACCCCCGCCAGGGACAGCTCGCTCATCCGTCCCTACGCCCGCACCGGCGGCCGCACGACGGCCCGCCACGACCTGCGCCTCGAAACGCTGCTCTCCACCGACGAGGACAAGCTCCACCGCGCGACGAACGACCAGGCGGCGATGATGCGGCTGTGCCTGCAGCCGCGGTCGGTCGCCGAGATCTCGGCGCTCATGAAGATCCCGCTCGGCGTCACGCGGGTGCTGCTGAGCGACCTGATCACACTGAACCTGGTCGCCGTGCACGAACCGGCCGACAAGCCGAACGTGGCTCTGCTCGAACGCGTGCTGTCCGGGTTGCGCAGGTTGTAACCCGTTCGCCAGCGCGCGAGATCACGCCTGGTCGCCGATAATTCTCCCGTGGCGACATCCAGCGACGAGACTCCGAAGACGCCGGTCACGGAACCGATCCCGACCGCTCCGCCGGCTGTTCCACCCCCTGCCCCGGTGGCCGCACCGAAGAAGCTGCGGCCCACGCGGATCAGCGGCACCTGGATCGCCGTGCTGGTGGCGATAATCGTGCTGATCTTCCTGCTGATCTTCATCCTGCAGAACGGCGGCAACGCCACGATCCACTTCCTGTGGGGCGAGTTCAGCCTTCCCCTGGGCGTGGCGCTGCTGTTCGGCGCGATCGGCGGCGCGCTGCTGGTCGCGGTCGTCGGCGCGGCCCGCATCCTGCAGCTGCGGCGTCAGGCCAAGCGGATCACCGATCGTCCCGCGACCTCATCACCAGCTCGACGCGTGAGCTGATCGCGAGCTTGCGGAAGATCTTGCGCAGGTGGAAGTTCACCGTGTGCGGCGACATGAACAGCTGCGTCGAGATCTGCCGGTTCGTCTGACCCTTGGCCACCAGGTTGGCGATGGCCCGTTCGGTGTCGTCCAGGCTGGACCATCCGGACTCAGGACGCGCCGGAGCGGCACGGCGTCGTCGGCCGAGCTTGCGCAACCGGCCCAGCACCCGCGCGCTGTCGCGGGACGCGCCGATCTCGCGGTAGAGCCCGAGCGCGCTCTCCAGCGCCTTCACCGACTCCGCGCGGTCCGGTGACCCGGCCAGCAGCACGCCGAGGTCCTCGGCCGCGTTGGCCCGCGCCCACAGGTCGCGGTGGTCGCGGGCGGCCAGCTCCAGCAGTCGCGCGTCGGCGTCGAGCAGGCCGCGCGCGTGCACCGCGGCCGCCGCGACCGCCGGGAAGCCGGGATGTTCCTCGGCCAGCCGTTCCGCGCGGTCCACGACGGCCTTGGCCAGCCCGTCGTCCCCCGCTTCCAGTGCCCGCCGCACGAACCACCCGGCGGCACGGGGTTCCTCCGCGAAGAGGCCCGACGAGACCAGGTCCGGGTAGTCGGTGAGCAGCGTCATCGCCTTCTCGAGCCCGGAGCCGACGTAGGTCACGAGCACGTCGGCCCACTGGTAGTAGGCGCGGGAGAAGATGATCCGGTCGGCCGGGACGTCGTCGCGGCAGCGTCCGACGTGCTCGATCGCGGCGGGCAGGTCGCCGGTGTGGATCGCGACCATCGCCAGCACCGCCAGCGCCGGCGCGACCACCGCGTCGTGCCCGGTCTCCTCCGCCACGGTCAGCGCGGCGCGCGCCTCGGCGGCGGCCTCCTCGATCCGCCCCGCCTGCAACAGGATCCGGGCCTGCACGACCGCGGTCATGACCTCCCCGGTGACCACCGCGGACGGCCCGCCCCGGACCCGCCGCACCACGGCGGCGGCGTCGGCGAACTCGCGCAGTCCCGCGAGCAGGGTCGCGAACAGCAGCCGCGGGTACGCGCTGAGGTCGTGCGAGGTGCCGGCCCGCGCGGCCTCGCGGGCCAGTTCCAGCGCGGCACCGGGCCTGCCGGTGTCGCGCGCGATCGCGGCCAGCACGGCCAAAGCCGTTGCCAGCACGTCGTCCGGTGCTCCCTGGCGGGTGCGCACGACGGCCTCGGCCAGCTCCCGCGCGCGCTCCCGGTCGTGGCCCAGCAAGGCCATCAGCCGGGTGATCTCCACCCAGGGCGTGAGTTCCGGTGCCAGGTCGGGGTCGCGCAGCAACGCCTCGGAGATCTCCAGCGACTCCGCGTGCCGGGCGCCGAGCAACGTCGTCGTGGCGACGCAGTGCCGGAGTTTCGCGGCGGGTTCCGGGGAGACCTGACGGGACAACGCCTCCTGCGCCAGTGCGTGCGCGGTGGTGAGCCGACCGGCCGCGGTGAGCGCTCTCACCGCCATCACCGTGCGGTGGACCAGCGAAGCAGACGCTTGGTCGGTCAGTTCGAGCGCGCGCACCGCGAGCTCGGCGGAGGCCTCGGGAGCGTTCCACAGCAGGGCTTTCGCGGCCGTGACGAGTCCGTCGACCGACCGGGCGTCGCCGCGCTGGGCGCCGTGCAGCAGGTGTTTCGCGGCGACGACGGCACTGTCCCCGCGGCGCAGCAGCATCTCGCCGGCCTCGCGGTGCAGCGCGCGCCGCACGGGCGGGGGCACCGAGTCGGCGACCAGGCGCCAGAGCAGGTCGTGCCGGAACGCCAGGCCGTCGTCCTGGGCCGCCACGACACCCGCGGCGACGACCTCGTCCAGGGCGGGCAACAGGACCGCGATGCTCGACGCCAGCATCTCCGCGACGTCACCGGGTTCGAAGCGCGGCCCGAGCACGGCGGCGACCTGCAGGAGGTGCCTTGCGTTACCGCTCAACGCGCTGACGCGGTCGAGCAGCAACCCCTGTGCCGTGCCGGCAAGCGCTTTCAGGTCGGCGACGGGCTCGGTCACCACGCCGTCCGGCAACGGCCGCAGCTCGATCCTGGTGGCACCGCGCCGCGCGGCAGCGGAGAACAGCCGGTCGGCGCCCTCGCCGCGGCGGCGGGCGAGCAGCCACACCACCGCGTCGGACGCGGAGGCGGGTAACAGCGCGCCCAGGGCGGCCAGGGTGGCCGGCCCGGCCAGGTGGAGATCGTCCAGCACGACCAGCAACGGGCCGTCCGGACGGCGTTCTGCCAGGCGGGCCAACAGGAACGGCTGGTCGAGCTCGTCCCGCGCGGTCACGACCTCGAAGCCCCTGCCGGCGGCGACGGCGGCGGCCTCGGCCAGCAGCCGCGTCTTCCCGGTGCCCGCGGCGCCGTCGACCAGGACCACACCGGCGCCCGCGTCCAGCACGCCGTTCAGGAGCCCCCGTTCCTCCTCACGGCCGCGGAACATCCCGTCCCGATTCCCCGACACGCATTCTTCCTTTCGCTCCGCGGCGGCGGAGAACAAGCGCCGCAATACCACAACGACCCGTACCAGGACCAGACCCGAGCGGCGACCCCTGCGCCGTCGGGATGACCTTGACAAGCAGCCGCCAGGCCGCCGCTACCCATTCGAGTAGTAGCCCGCGGGATCATACGGGCCGTACTCCTGTTGAGACGCCTCATAGCGTGGGAACCTTTACCTGGGCAAGCGGAGCGCTTTCTCCTAGCATCAATTCCGCTGAGCTTTCAGCGGCGGATTGTGGAGAGATCTTGGAAAACCGGCCGAAAGTGTGGTGCGCCGGAATCGGCGATCAGGCGGTGCCGGGCACGACCACGGTGGTGGAAGGCGCGCCCGGCACGGGCAAGACGGCGGCCCTCGACGACCTCGCCGCGCGCTGGGAGGCGTCCGGCCGGCAGGTGGTGCGAGCACGGGCGAGTGCGCTGGAAAGCGACCTCCCCTTCGGGATCGTGGCTCAGCTGTTCGACCTGGTCGACTCCGCTCTCGTGCCCGTGGAGGCGGTCGGAGCGCTGCAGCTCACCGCCGTGGCCGCCGATTTCCCGGTGCTGCACGGCGTGTACCGGCTGACCGCCGCCCTGGCCGCGCGGGCCGATCTGCTGGTCCTCGTGGACGACGCGCACTGGGCCGACGCCGCTTCCCTGCGCTGGCTCGCCTACCTGGCGTTGCGGGTGCGGCGGCTGCCGATCGCGCTCGTCCTGACCGTGGGCGCGGGCGAACGGTGCGACGACCCGTCGTTCGGCGAGATCGCGGCCGCGTGCCGGCGGGTCGCGCTGGACCACCTCACCCCCGCCGAGACGGGACGTCTCGTCTCGGCGGCGCTCGGCGAGGCCGCGCCCGAGTTCGCAGCCGCCTGCTTCGACGCGACGGGCGGCAACCCGCTCGCGGTGACGCGACTGGTCAAGGCGCTGGCGGAGGACGAGGTCCCGCCGACCGCCGAGGCCGCGTGGCGGGTGACCCAGCGCGGCGCGGAGGTGTCCGGCGAGATCATGGCGGCCCGGCTGCGCCGCCGCCCCGCGTCCGTCGTGACGACCGCGCACTGCCTGGCGGCGCTGGGCCCTTCACCCCATCCCGGTGTGCTGGCTGAACTGACGCGGCTGAGCCCGGTGGAGCTCGCCGAGGCCCTGCGCACCGTCGAACTCCTCGGCGTGGCAGGGCCCGCGGTGCTCGACGACATGCCCGCACCGGCACGGGCGGCGCTGCACCTGCGGGCCGCGCAGGCGTTGCGGACGCACGGCGCTTCGGACCGGGCGGTCGCGGACCACCTGCTGGAGACGTCGCCCGGCCTGGAACCGTGGGCCGGAGAGGTGCTCGACCGGGCCGCGCAGGAGGCGGTCAACCACGGTGACACGGCCGGCGCGGCACGGCTGCTGTGGCGGGCGCTGCGCGAACCGGTGGCGAACCCGTCCCGGGCCCTGCGACTGCTGGGAATCGCCGAGCTGGTCGGCAACCTGCCCGGCGCGACCGCCCGGTTGCGCGAGGCACTGCAGTCCGATGTGGACGACGCGGAGTCCGCGATCGCGTTGTCCTACGCCCTGCACGCCGAGGGCGCCCCGGCCGAGATCCCCGCGGTGCTGGGCGGCTCACCGACGGCGCGGGCACATCTCGCCGTGCACGGACTGGTGTGGCAGGAGGCCGTCCCCACGTCGGTCTCGCTCGACACCCCCGCCGGCGTGCTGCACCGCGTGATGGTCGGCGACATCAGCGCCGATGAGACGAGACGTCTCGTCTCACCAGGGGGTGGTGTGCTCGCCGCCCTGACGTCCGCGATGACGCTGAACCTCGCCGACTCCCTGGACGAGGCGCTGGCCGTGCTGGACGAGGTCGACCGCGCCCAGGCCCCGGCGTTGCGCGCGCTGACGAACGTGATGCGCGCGAACGTCCAGCGCCGCAAGGGAGATCTCGCCTCCGCCCGCGCCGATCTCGCGGTGGCGTCCGACCACCTGCGGCAGGACCGGCGCTGGCACGCCGTCTCCACCTGGCACGCCGCGCTGCTCGCCGACATCCTCCTCGAGGAGGGCCGCCTGGACGAGGCCGCCGCGGTGATCGCCGATGCCTCGACGGACGAGGCGCGGCGCACGTGGTCGTTCGGCGGCGTGCTGACCGTGCGCGGCCGCGTACTGACGGCGCGAGGCGACGATCACGAGGCGCTGGAAGCGTTCCTGGCCGCCGGACGGCACTGCGCCGCGTGGCCGTACCGCAATCCCGCGGCGCTGTCGTGGCGTTCCGGCGCGGCACTGGCCTGCGCGGCGATGGGCGACGGCGAACGGGCCCGCGAACTCGCCCAGGAGGAGGTCGCGCTCGCACGGGTCTGGGGCGCGCCCAGGGCGTTGGGCATGGCGTTGCGCGCGGAGGGCCGGGTGACCGCGGGCGCGGCCGGGCGGACGTTGCTGGAGGAGGCCGTGCGGGTGCTGCGCGCCTCCCCCGGCCGCCTGGAACTGGCGCGCGCGTTGGTGGACCTCGGCGTGGTGCTGCGGCGTCAGGGTGACACGGCGTCCGCGCGCACCTACTTGCGTGACGCCGTCGACCTCGCACAGAAGTGCGGATCCACGGCGATGGCGGCGCGGGCCTACTCCGAACTGGTGGCGACGAGCTCCGGACCTCGGCGGATGCGGCAGACCGGGCCGACGGCACTCACCCCGACGGAGCACCAGGTGGCGGAACTGGCGGCACGCGGCCGTTCCGACGACGAGATCGCGTCCACGCTGCTCATGCCCGCTGAAGGCGTGGAAGGCGTGCTCTCGGGCATCTACCGAAAGCTGGGTGTGTCGGGCCGTTTGCATCTGGCCGATGCTCTGTTCGTGGACTAGTCCGGACCCGTTCGGCCGATAGTTGCGTTGCGACTTTCGGCCCTATCGTCCTGCTCATGGCGAGCGAATTTCAGCGGAGCAAGGTGGACCTGGTCTTCGGCGCGATGGACTCCGACGGCAACGGACGGCTGAACAAGGAGGACTTCGAGCTGCTCGCCCAGCGCTGGGCGGCGTTGCGCGGCAGCGACGAGGAGTTGCTGACGAAGGTGATGCTGGGCTGGTGGACCACCCTGCAGTCGGCCGCGGGAGGCGCGGACCAGGTGACGCTGCAGGACGTCCTGAACGTCGTGGACGTGCTGCCCGACAACATCGAACCGGTGCTGGGGACGGCGGACGCGATGTTCGGTGCCGTGGACTCCGACAGCGACGACTACGTCTCCGAGGCGGAGTACCGGATGATGATCGAGGCCTGGCTCGGTCACGTGGAGGCGACCGACTTCGCCAGGCTCGACCTCGACGGCGACGGCAGGTTGTCGCGCACCGAGTTCACGACGCTGTGGGCCGAGTTCTGGGCCGGCGACAACCCGGACGCCGCCGGCTCCTACGTCTTCGGCCCCGTCCAGGCGGCGTGAACGGGATCCCGCCCCGCCGCTGCCGTGGCCTGCTCGATCAGGCGCCGTCCTCCAGGTCGCCCTCGGTCTCCAGGTAGGCCGCGCGCAGGGCGTCCAAAGTGGACTCCTCCGGGTGCTCCCACATCTTGCGCTCGGCCGCCTCCAGCAGGCGCTCGGCGATGCCGTGCAACGCCCACGGGTTCGACGTCTGCAGGAACTTGCGGGTCTCCGGGTCGAGCACGTAGCTCTCGGTCAGCTTCTCGTACATCCAGTCCGCGACGACGCCGGTCGTGGCGTCGTAGCCGAACAGGTACTCGACCGTCGCCTGCAGCTCGAACGCGCCCTTGTACCCGTGGTTGCGCATCGCCCCGATCCAGCGCGGGTTCACCACGCGGGCGCGGAAGATCCGCGAGGTCTCCTCGGTCAGCGTCCGCGTGCGAACCGCCTCCGGGCGCGTGCTGTCCCCGACGTACGCGGCGGGCGCCTTGCCCGTCAACGCCTTCACCATCGTGACCATGCCGCCGTGGTACTGGAAGTAGTCGTCCGAGTCGGCGATGTCGTGCTCGCGGGTGTCGATGTTCTTGGCCGCCACCGCGATCCGCCGGTACGCCGACTCCATGTCCGCGCGTGCCGCCACACCGTCGACGCCGCGGCCGTACGCGTACCCGCCCCACACCGCGTACACCTCGGCGATGTCGGACGAGTCGCGCCAGTTGCGGCTGTCGATCAGCGGCAGCACACCGGCGCCGTACGCGCCCGGCTTGGAACCGAAGACGCGCAACGTGGCCCGGCGCTGGTCGCCGTGCTCTTCGAGATCGCGCAGCATGTGCGCGCGCACGAAGTTCTGCTCCGCGGGCTCGTCCAGCGCCGCCACCAGCTGCACGGCATCGTCCAACATGGACACGACGTGCGGGAAGGCGTCGCGGAAGAAGCCGGAGATGCGGACCGTGACGTCGATGCGCGGCCGGTCCAGTTCCTGCAGGGGAACCACTTCGAGGCCGGTGACGCGGCGCGACTGGTCGTCCCACACCGGCCGCACGCCGAGCAGTGAGAACACCTCGGCGATGTCGTCGCCGGAGGTGCGCATCGCGGACGTGCCCCAGACCGACAGGCCGACCGAGGGCGGCCACTCGCCGTCGTTCTCGGCGCGGTACCGCTCGAGCAGCGAGTCGGCCATCGCCTGGCCGGTCTCCCACGCGAGCCGCGACGGGATGGCCTTCGGGTCGACCGAGTAGAAGTTGCGGCCGGTCGGCAGCACGTTCACCAGGCCGCGCAACGGGGAACCCGACGGGCCGGCCGGGATGTACCCGCCGTCCAAGGCGTGCAGGACGTTCGTCATCTCGTCCGTGGTGCGCGCGAGCCTGGGCACGACCTCGACGGCGGCGAACTCCAGGATCTTCTGCACGTCCACGGACTCGTGCAGACCCGCTGCGGCGGCACGGTCCCAGCCCGCGTCCTCCATCGCCTGGACGAGCGCACGAGCCTGTTCTTCAACAGCGTCAACGTCTTCACGGGCCGTGCCGACGAGCCCGAGGGCCTCGCGCAGACCGGGCAGCGCGGCGACCTGACCGCCCCACATCTGCCGCGCCTGCAGCATCGCGAGCACGAGGTTGACCCTCACGCTCCCGGTCGGCGCCTCACCCAGGATGTGCAGGCCGTCGCGGATCTGGACGTCCTTGACCTCGCACAGCCAGCCGTCGACGTGCAGGATGAACTCGTCGAACTCCGCGTCGTGCGGCCGGTCGTCCAGTCCCAGGTCGTGGTCGAGCTTCGCGGCCTTGATCAGCGTCCAGATCTGCGCGCGGATCGCCGGCACCTTGGCCGGGTCCATCGCGGAGATGTTCCCGTACTCGTCCAGCAACTGCTCCAGGCGCGCGATGTCGCCGTAGCTGTCGGCGCGGGCCATCGGCGGCACGAGGTGGTCGACCAGCGTGGCGTGCGCGCGGCGCTTGGCCTGCGTGCCCTCACCGGGGTCGTTGACGAGGAACGGGTAGATCAGCGGCAGGTCACCGAGCGCCGCGTCCGTGCCGCAGGACGCCGACATGCCGACGGTCTTGCCGGGCAACCACTCCAGGTTGCCGTGCTTGCCGACGTGCACCACGGCGTCCGCGCCGAAGTTCGACTCCACCCACCGGTAGGCCGCGAGGTAGTGGTGCGACGGCGGCAGGTCCGGGTCGTGGTAGATCGCGATCGGGTTCTCGCCGAAGCCACGCGGCGGCTGGACGATCACCGCGACGTTGCCGGACCGCAGCGCGGCCAGCACGATCTCGCCGTCCTTCGACTTCGAGTGGTCGACGAAGAGCGTGCCTGGCGCCTCGCCCCAGTGCTCCCGCATCGACTCGCGGAAGTCGTCGGGCAGCGTCTCGTAGAACTCGCGGTAGTCGGCCGCGGCGATGCGGATCGGGTTGCTTTCGAACTGCTCCTGCGTGAGCCAGTCGGCGTCCTGGCCGCCGGCGGCGATCAGCGCGTGGATCAGCTTGTCGCCGTCGAGCTCGTCGACGCCGGGCAGGTCGGTGCCGATGTCGTAACCGTGCTCCTGCATGGCCTTGAGCAACCGGACGGTCGACGCGGGCGTGTCGAGCCCGACCGCGTTGCCGATGCGCGAGTGCTTGGTCGGGTACGCCGACAGCATCACGACGATCTTGCGCTCGGCGACCGGGATGTGCCTGAGCCGCCCGTGCCGCACGGCGATGCCCGCGACGCGCAGCGCCCGTTCCGGGTCGGCCACGTAGATCGTGAGGCCGTCGGAGTCGATCTCCTTGAAGGAGAACGGGACCGTGATGATCCGGCCGTCGAACTCGGGGATCGCGACCTGGGTCGCGGTGTCCAGAGGAGACAGTCCGTCGTCGTTGGAGTCCCAGGTCTCGCGGCTCGACGTGAGGCACAAGCCCTGCAGGATCGGCACGTCGAGGGCGGCCAGCGCACCGACGTCCCACGCGTCGTCGTCGCCACCGGCGGAGGCCTTCGCGGGGTTCGTGCCACCGGCCGCGAGCACCGTCACGACGAGCGCGTCGGCCTGCCGCAGCGTGTCGAGCAGCTCGGGCTCGGCGGTGCGCAGCGAGGAGCAGAAGACCGGCAGGGCCTTGCCGCCCTTGGCCTCGATCGCGTCGCACAGCGCGTGGATGAACGCCGTGTTCCCGGCGACGTGGTGCGCGCGGTAGTAGAGCACCGCGACCGTCGGCCCCTCGGCCTGCGAGGCCTCGCGCTCCAGCACACCCCACGTGGGGGTGGCGGTGGGGGCCTCGAAGCCGTGGCCGGTCAACAGCACGGTGTCGGAGAGGAACTTGTGCAGCTCGGTGAGGTTCGCCGGGCCGCCGTGCGCGAGGTAGAGGTGCGCCTCGGCACACACACCACCGGGCACCGTCGACAGCTCCATCAGCGCCGCGTCGGGCTGCATCTCACCGCCGAGCACCACCACGGGCAGTCCGCTGGCCAGCAGCCAGTCGAGGCCCTCCTCCCACATCCGGCGGCCGCCGAGGATGCGCACGAGGACCAGGTCCACGCCCTCGACGAGCGCGGGCAGGTCGTCGGTCGTGAGTCGCGCGGGGTTGCCGAGCCGGTACTCGGCACCGCTCGCACGCGCCGACAGCAGGTCGGTGTCGGAGGTCGACAGCAGAAGGATCACGCAGGCTCCATCCCTCGTGGGGTCCGCGCCCC
The DNA here is from genome assembly GCF_014646255.1 of Lentzea pudingi. Classification (GTDB taxonomy): domain Bacteria; phylum Actinomycetota; class Actinomycetes; order Mycobacteriales; family Pseudonocardiaceae; genus Lentzea; species Lentzea pudingi. Next base: position 122,594 of record NZ_BMNC01000004.1, on the reverse strand, counting down.
AGGTTGCGGGTGACTGGCGAAGCAGAGTTCCTGACTCCCAGCGGTGTTCGCTGGTCACAGTGGCGGGACCGCGCCGGATTCGCACCGGCTTCCTCCTGCGCTTCGTCGTTCGGGCTCACCCTAACCGGCGGGTTACAGTCCGACCTATGCGTAGTCACCCGGACGCCTGCCCCGGCGCCGTCGAGCTGCATGCCGCGGCCGACGGCGGGCTGGCGCGCATCCGGGTGCCGGGCGGCACTCTTCCCGCTGCTCAGTGGGACGTCGTGCGCACCGCGGCGGCAGAGCTCGGGAACGGTTCAGTGGAACTGACCTCGCGCGCGAACCTCCAGATCAGAGGCCTCGCGGACGGCGTGGAACTGGGCGCGCGCCTGGCCGCGGCGGGCCTGCTGCCGTCGGCCTCGCACGAGCGGATCCGCAACATCATCGCGGCGCCGCTAGAGGACGACCAGGGCCTGGTCGACGAGATCGACGCGGCCCTGTGCGCGGACCCCTCCCTGGCCTCGCTGCCGGGCAGGTTCCTGCTGACGGTGGGACACGCGGTGAGCGGCCTGGGCGGCGACTTCGGGCTGGTCAGGACCGGTGCGTCGACGTGGGCCCTCCTCCTGGCCGGGACCGACACGGGCGTCCGCGTCACCGATCCCGTCGACGCGGTGGTCACCGCGGCCCGCCTCTTCCAGCAGCTGCGCGGCTCCGCCTGGCGCCTGTCCGAAGTGGACGACGGTGTGCGAAAGATCACCGCGCACTTCGGCACCTCGGACGCCCCGCGCATCACCCCGGCTGTGACTCCTGTCGCACCTTCACCGTTGACCCCGGGAGTACCGCTCGGCCGCCTCGACGCGGAGCAGCTCCCCGGCGTCGCCCTGCGCCTCACCCCGTGGCGCAGCCTGGTCGTGCCCGCCGGCACCGACACGTCCGGCCTCATCACCGACCCGGACTCGCCGTGGCACGGTGTCAGCGCCTGCACCGGCCGCCCCGGCTGCGCGAAGTCGCTCTCCGACGTACGAGCCGATGTGCGCGCGTGGCTCGTGGGGTCTCACCACACACACGTACCGGGCCGGGTACCCCCAATTTCAATTCTAGGGAGCAGGTCCGACAGTCCGGGCGCGGTGCACTGGTCGGGTTGTGCCCGCCGGTGCGGCCGGCCCGCGGGCGAAGTGATCGAGTTCGTCGCGACCGGCGACGGCTACGAGGAGATCCGTTGACGCAGTACATCAAGGACGGGGCGGAGATCTACCGCCAGTCCTTCGCCACCATTCGCGCGGAGTCGGACCTCACCGGGTTCCCCGCCGATGTCTCGCAGGTCGTCGTCCGCATGATCCACGCGTGCGGCATGACCGACCTGCCCAGCGACGTCGCGTTCTCCCCGAACGTCGTGCGGGACGCCCGCGCGGCGCTGCGCGACGGTGCCCCGATCCTGTGCGACGCCAGCATGGTCGCGTCCGGCGTGACCCGCCGCCGCCTGCCCAAGGACAACGAAGTCCTGTGCTACCTGCAGGACCCGCGCACGCCGGCCCTGGCGCAGGAGATCGGCAACACGCGCAGCGCCGCCGCCCTGGAGCTGCTCGCGGACCGGTTCGGCGGCGCGGTGATCGCGATCGGCAACGCCCCCACGGCGCTGTTCCACCTCCTCGACCTGATCGCCGCCGGAGCCCCCCGGCCCGCCGCGGTCCTGGGCATCCCGGTCGGGTTCATCGGGGCGGCGGAGTCCAAGGAAGCTTTGGCCGCGACGGATCTGGAGCACCTCGTGGTGCGCGGCCGGCGCGGCGGCAGTGCCATGACGGCGGCGGCTATCAACGCGATTGCGAGCGAAGAGGAATGACGGGCAAGCTCTACGGCGTCGGCCTGGGTCCGGGCGACCCGGAACTCGTGACGGTCAAGGCCGCGCGACTGATCAGCGAGGCCGACGTGGTGGCGTTCCACAGCGCCCGGCACGGCAGGTCGGTCGCCAAGACCATCGCCGCGCCGTACTTCCGCGACGGCCAGATCGTGGAACAGCTCGTCTACCCGGTCACGACCGAGGACACGGACGACTACCAGGGCGAGATCGACGCCTTCTACGAGGAGGCCGCCGCCAAGCTGGCCGCGCACCTCGACGCGGGCCGCGACGTCGTCGTGCTGGCCGCGGGAGACCCGTTCTTCTACGGCTCCTACATGCACATGCACAAACGCCTCAAAGACCGCTACGAGTGGGAGGTCGTCCCCGGCGTGACGTCCGTGAGCGGTGCGTCGGCGGTCCTCGGCACCCCGCTCGTGGAACGCGACGAGGTCCTCACGATCCTGCCCGGCACACTGCCGCCCGCCGAGCTCGCGTCCCGTCTCGCCGACACCGACTGCGCCGCGATCCTCAAGCTGGGCCGCACCTTCGGCAACGTCCGCGACGCGCTCGAGGCGTCCGGCAGGCTCGACGGCGCCTGGTACGTCGAGCGCGCCACGACCGGCCGGCAGCGGATGGCTCCGCTGGCCGACGTCGACCCCGAGACCGTCCCGTACTTCTCGATCGCCGTGCTGCCGAGCCGGTCCAGGCCCGCGAAGCCCAAGGGCGAGGTGGTCGTCGTCGGTCTCGGTCCGGGCTCGCGGAACTGGCTCACCCCGGAGGCCCGCCAGGAACTGGAAGCCGCCGACGAACTGGTCGGCTACAGCACCTACCTGAACCGCGTCCCGGCACGTCCCGGCCAGCAGCGGCACTCCTCGCACAACCAGGTCGAGTCCGAACGCGCCGCCTTCGCCCTGGACCTCGCCCGCAAGGGCGCACGGGTCGCCGTCGTGTCGTCGGGTGACCCCGGCGTCTTCGCGATGGCCACCGCGGTCCTGGAGGTCGCGGCGGAGTCGCCGGACGTGCCGGTCCGCGTCATCCCCGGCGTCACGGCCGCGAACGCCGTGGCGGCCAAGGCGGGCGCGCCGCTCGGCCACGACTACGCGGTGATCTCGTTGAGCGACCGGCTCAAGCCGTGGGACGTCATCGCCGAACGCCTCGAAGCGACCGCGAAGGCCGACCTGGTGATCGCGATCTACAACCCGGCGTCCAAGGCCCGCACGCACCAGGTGGCGGACATGCGCGACCTGCTGCTCCGCCACCGCGCGCCGGAGACCCCGATCGTCGTCGGACGTGACGTGGGCGGCCCGGAGGAGGAGATCCGCGTCCTCACGCTCGGCACCCTCGACCCGGCCACGATCGACATGCGCTGCCTGCTGATCATCGGCTCGTCGCAGACGATCGTGACGCCCCAGGGCGTCGTCTTCACACCCCGGCGGTACCCAACCAGCTGACGGCGGCGTCGACGTCGGCCACCACGTCCGCGGGCGGGAGCGGTGGCCGGCGCACGATCACGACCGGCACGCCGATCCGGCGCGCGGCCTCCAGCTTGGCCGACGTCATCGAGCCACCGCTGTCCTTGGTGACGAGCACGTCGACCTCCCGCGACCGCATCAGCTCCAGCTCACCGTCCACAGTGAACGGACCGCGCGACAACAGCACCTCGATCCGTTGCGGCATCGGCGGTTCCGGCGGCTCGACCATGCGCGCCAGAAACCACTGCGGGCACGCGGCGAACTCGGCCAGGTCCTGCCGCCCGGTCGTCAGGAAGACCCGCTCGCCCGTCAGTTCCCGCGCGGCGTCGGCGACGCTGTCCACCCAGTGCCAGCCAGGCTGCGGAGCGAATCCGGGCCGCCTCAGGATGAGCAACGGCACGCCGACCCGCTCACAAGCCTCGAAGGCGTTCGCGGTGATCTGCCGCGCGAACGGGTGGGTCGCGTCGACCACGGCGCTGACATCGTTGTCCCGCAACCACTGCGCGAGCCCGTCGACACCCCCGAACCCGCCGATCCGGACCCCGCCGACGGGCAGCGCGGGGTTGCTCACGCGGCCGGCCAGCGAGGAGACGGCCGGTACGCGGGACGCCAGCTCCCGGGCCTCCCCCGTCCCCCCGAGGATGAGGATCATCGAACGCGGGTGGCCGAGTACAGGTGGCTGTCCGGGAACTGCGTCGCGCCCAGCACCTGCCCGACGATGATCACCGCGGTCCGCTTGATCCCGGCGGCCTCGACCTGCGCGGCGATGTCGTCCAGCGTCCCGCGCAGCACGACCTCGTCCTCCCGGGACGCGTAGGCGACGACCGCGACCGGGCAGTCCAGCCCGTAGTTCGGCACCAGCTCCGCCACCACGTCCGCGATCCGCTGCACGGCGAGGTGCAGCACCAGGGTCGCGTGGCTGCGGCCCAGCGTGGCCAGGTCCTCGCCCTCGGGCATCGGCGTGGCGCGCTGCGAGGTGCGCGTGAGGATCACCGTCTGCCCGACCCCCGGCACCGTCAGCTCGCGCTGCAACGACGCCGCGGCGGCCGCGAACGCCGGTACCCCGGGCGTCACGTCGTAGGAGATCCCCAGCGCGTCCAGCCGGCGCATCTGCTCGGCCATCGCGCTGAACACCGACGGGTCGCCGGAGTGCAGCCGGGCCACGTCCAGGCCCTGCTCCGACGCCGCGACCAGCTCGGCGACGATCTCGTCCAGGGTCAGCTCAGCGGTGTCGACCTTGCGCGCGCCGGCGGGGCAGAAGTCCAGCAGCTCCACCGGCACCAGCGCGCCCGCGTACAGGCACACCGGCGACGACTCGATCAGCGAGCGGCCCCGCACCGTGATCAGGTCGGCCGCTCCGGGCCCTGCCCCGATGAAGTGCACGGTCACTTCGTCACGCTCCACGTCGTCACGGGCATGTGCGGGCGCCAGGCGGTGAACTTGCCGACCGGCGAACCGCGGTTCACCGCGATCCGCACCAGGTCGCCGCCGAGCCGCTCGTACCACTGCGCCACCACGGCCTCGGACTCGAGCGTCACGGCGTTGACGACCAGGCGACCGCCCGCCGCGAGCGAGTCCCAGCAAGCCTGCAGCACTCCGGGCACCGTCACGCCGCCGCCGATGAAGACCGCGTCGGGCTTCTCCAGCCCCTCCAACGCGTCCGGCGCCCGTCCGATGTGGACCTCCACCCCGGGCACGCCCAGAGACGCCGCGTTACCGGCGATTCGCTCTGCGCGTTCGGCCGACTGCTCGACGGCGATCGCGCGGCACGTCGGATGCGTGCGCGCCCACTCGATCGCGATGGAACCCGACCCGGCCCCGACGTCCCAGAGCAGCTGCCCGGGCAGCGGCGCCAATCTCGACAGCGAAATAGCCCGCACCTCTCGCTTCGTCAGCTGGCCATCGGATTCGTAAGCGTCATCGGGCAGTCCGGGGACCCGTGAGAGCGCGCTCCCGGTGTACTCGACCGCGATCACGCACAGCGGGTCCGAGTCCTGCCCGGACCAAGGGTAAACCCGCTCGGCGGGCCCACCTAGCTGTTCGAGCACGGTGATGTGCCCGGCCAGTGCCGCCACGGTCGCCGGATCGCCACCGAGCACGAGCACGCGCCGTCCCGGCGTCAGCACGGGGCGTAGCAGGTCGGCCGACCGTGCCACCAGGGACACGACCTCGACCTCGTTCAACGCCCAGCCCAGGCGCGCGCAGGCGAGCGACACCGACGACGGGTGCGGGATCACCGTCACCCGGTCGCCCAGCAGCCGCACCAAAGTGGTGCCGATGCCGTGGAACATGGGGTCGCCGGAGGCGAGCACGCACACGTCCCGGTACTCCTCGAACAACGCGGGCAGCGCCGGGACCAGCGGCGACGGCCACGCGACCCGTTCGAACTCCCCCGGCACCAGGTCGAGCTGCCGCCGCGAGCCCATCAGCACACGCGACCGGGAAACAGCCTGCTGGGCGGCGGGGGAAAGCCCGTCCCACCCGTCGGCGCCGATGCCGACGACCACGACGTCAGACGGTACCGGTGACACGCTGCACCTGGATCTCGATCACGACCCGCTCCGGGTTCACCCGCGGCTGCTTGTACCGCAACGCATACCGCCGCACGGCCTCATCGACGGATTCCACGTCGTCGCGCACGACGGCGGGACCCTCCAACGTGGACCAACGACGACCGTCCACCTGGCACACGGCGGCGTACCCGGCTTGGCGGACGTGCTTGACCTTCCACGACGCGCCGTGCGTGATGATCCGCGCGATGCCGGCCTCGGCGTCGAGCGTGACGCCGACCGGCACCACGTGCGGAGTCCCGCCGGAACGGACGGTGGACAACGTGCACAGGTGCCGTTCAGCCCAGAACTCGGCGAACTCGGCACCCCGGTCGATCGACATGGCACGCATCATAGGTGGCCACAGCGGTGCGGCCCGTCACCAGGAGGAGGTGACGGGCCGCACGTCAGAGCAGCACTACGGGTAGTTGACGACGTTCACCGGCACGGTGCCCGGCGGTGTCACCCCACCCACGTTGTTGATCACGTGGGTGATCGTTCCCTGGTAGTTGAGCGAGACGGTCAGCAGGTTGTGCATCCTCACGCCGGGCCGGTTGGGCACCTCGAACGCGTTCTCCGCCCGCACCGACGGGTTGACGTTGAAGAAGCAGTAGCTGCCGAGCCCCCACGCCTCGTGCGTGGTGACGTTGTCGCCGACCTTGTAGGCCGCGTACCCGGCCTGCCCGTTCGGCCTGTTCCAGACCGCCTGGTTCGGCACGTCGTACGGCATCTCGTTCTGGTAGAAGATGGTCCGCCCGCGCTCGCCGTTCCAGATGGTCTGGTACTTCTGGTAGTGCTCGACGAACAGGCCGGTGGCCAGCACGTCGTTGCCGTTCACCACTAGACCGGTGTCGCCGATCGCCTCGTCCCAGCCCCAGGTGCCGGCGTTGCCGTGGTCGGCGCGCCAGATCCAGCTGTGGTCGATGATCGTGTTGTGGCTGTTGACCACGAGGCTGTTGGTCGCCTTGCCCGCGATGGCGCCGCCGACGCGGAAGAACACGTCCTGCAGCGTCGTCGGGTTGGACGCGTGCGAGGCCGAGGAGCCCGCGGGCCCGACGGTCAGCAGCGAGTTCGACAGCGTGGTGCCGGCGTCGAACAGGATGCCCTTGATCCGCACGCCGTCGACGTCCGCGACCTGCATCGCGGTGACGCCGTTCTGCGGCACGATCGTCGCGTAGCCGATGCCCAGCACGACGGTGTTCGGCCGCGTGATGTTGATCGTCTGGTTGACGTTGTAGATGCCGGGCGTGAAGAACAGGTTGCAGCCCTGGCCCAGTGCCGCGTTGATCGTGGCGGCCGTGTCACCGGACTTCACGACGTAGAACTGGCTCATCGGCAGCGAGGTGCCGGGCGTGCCACCGTTGAGCCACGACGCACCAGAGGCGTTGGTGCGCAACGAGGGCAGGAACACCCGGTACTGGTTGCCCTCGAGGTAGAGGTACGGCACGTCGCGCGAGATCGGCGTCGTCGCCAGGTTGGTCGACGGCGGGTTCGGGAACGTGGTCGCGGGCGCGCCCGGCGTTCCGGAGAACACCATGTTCCACACGCCGCCGTTCCAGCTGCCGTAGTTGGTGTCGCGCGTGTACCACTGCTGCTGCGAGACCGACGCGGTCTGACCGGACACGCGGGTGTCGGCCGTGTAGCCACCGGACGCGAACCCGTAACTGGCCGGGTAGAGCGCCAGGTTGCCGCGAACGTCCATGCGCCGGAACGGCGCGGCCTGCGCGACGGCCCACCGGTTGGTGCCGTTGCTCGGGACCACGGCCATGTTCTCGGCGGAGCGCCAGAAGTTCTGCAGCGCCACACCCTTGTCCGACTCGTTGAACGCATCGACGGTGATGTCACCGTTGATCACGACGTCACCGGGGTTCTTGCCGAGCCCCGAGACCGACGTGTAGTAGCCGACGTCGTCGTGGATGCCGTTGTACGTACCGGGTTTGAACAGGTGCGCGACCCGCCGCGGTGCCATCTGCGCGGTGATCGTGTCCTTCTGGTTGTTGAAGTCGATGTCGAGCTGCGTCTGGATGCTCGTCGCCGACATGCTCGGGTCGAAGATGCGCGTGTTCGGCCCGAAGTTGGGGGTGTCGGACTGCACACACCCTTGCTGCGTCCCGATCGTGTAGGTCGCGCTCGCCACCGCCGAGTTGACGAGCCCGGCCTTGATGCCGATCGCACTGACCGTCCTGTTGCTGGACACGGAGATCGGCCCGCTGTAGACCGGACTGCTCGCGGTCGGCGTCGAACCGTCCACTGTGTACCGGATGGTCGCGCCGGACGTGGACGTCGAGATCGTCACCGTCTGCGCGGACGCGTAGGCACCACCCGGCGGGCTGAACGTCGGCGTCGCGACCGGCGTGCCGATCACGTACTGGGCGCTGCCCACCGCCGAGTTCGGCTGACCGGACTTGATACCAATCGCGTTGATGGTCCTGTTGCTGGGCACGGAGATCGGCCCGCTGTAGACCGGACTGCTCGCGGTCGGCGTCGAGCCGTCCGTGGTGTACCGGATCGTCGCACCCGACGTGCTGGTGGAGATGCTGACCGTCTGCGCGGTCGAGTACGTGCCACCAGGCGGGCTGAACGTCGGCGTGGCGACCGGCTGCACCGCACCCTGGTGGGTGTAGGTGAAGTGCGGCGTGTCGTACTGCGGACCGCTCTTCTCGTAGGTGAACCAGTAGTCGATGACCGTGCCGGACGACAGCGACCCGACGGTCTTCTGCCAGGTCCCGGCGTTGTTGGTCATCCGGAAGTTCTGCTGCGCCTGGCCGGAGATCAGGTAGTGCACGTCGACGTAGTTCGCAGGGGTCGTCGGCGTGAAGTTGATCCGGGCCTGAGTCGCGTCGATCGCGGTCACGTTCTGCGTGTAGTCGTCGGCCGCGTAGGCAGCCTCGACCGTCGCCAATGACGACAGGGCAATCGCTACGGCGGCAAGTCCCCGCCGCCATCTCACCTTTGAGAGCGCTCTCACACCTGGAACGGTAAAGCCGAGATGACGTGGAGGGAAGACGTAAGTTACAAGAAAGGTGGGCGGCTCCAGCGATACACGAACGGAGCATCGCGACTTGTTTTCACCCGAACGAGCACCTGATTGTATTGGCTACAAGCCATAGCGTCGGCGTATGACTGCATCCACCGCGTACAGCCGGGATCTGGGTGACGAGCTGCGGCGCCTCCGAGAGTCCTGCATGGGCCTGGCCGGCAACAAGATGGCCGAAAGGCTGGGCTGGGACCCGAGCAAGGTCTCCACTGTCGAGAACGGCAGGGCCCGCGCCAGCGAGGTCGACCTCATCCAGTACTTGTCCATGTGCGGCAAGGACATCGATTTCATCAACGACTTCCGGCGTCGCTACCAGTACGCCTTCGAGGAGTACATCGTTCAGGTGTCCGACAACCTCCGGGCGATGGTGCGGGCTGAGGCGACAGCCATCACGATCATGAGCTACGACGCGCTGGCGATGCCCGGATTGACGCAGTCACCCGAGTACGCCGACGGCATCTACCGGATGACCGGCCTGGTCGTTGAAGAGCGGATCCCGAACCTCGTCCAGTACCGGATCGAGCGTCAGGCGATCCTGCGCCGTCACGATCGGCCGACTTGCGTGTTTTACATCCATGAGCATGCGCTGGCGCGCCAGGTCGGCAACGCCGACGTCATGGAGGACCAGTACGCCCGGCTGTTGTTCAACACGCACACCGTCAGAATCGTGCCCAAGGACGCACCGATCGTCGCCTCCAGCTTCGTGCTCTGGGAGTTCGAGAAGGCGAGGTCGCTCGTCTTCAGCGAGACGATTCACGCAAACGTCTTCGTGGAGGATCCGGGTGCCATCGCCCGCACACGACTTCTCTTCGATCGCCTGGATCAGGTCGCCTTGAGTGCGGAACAATCGCGGAGCAAGCTGGCGGACTACGTCAGCCCACCGCGAGAGGACTTCGATGACTCAGGACCGCACCTGGCGTACTAGCAGCTACAGCGGCGGAGCGGAGGACAGCAACTGCGTCGAGGTGTCGCTGTCTCACCACGCCCTCGTCCGGGACTCGAAGAACGCGAGTGGCGGCGTGCTCGCGTTCTCGGCTCCCGCCTGGCGGAGCCTGCTCAGGTTCCTCGGTTCTCGTTGAGGTAGTTGTAGATCGTGTAGCGGGTTACCTCCAGGACGCCCGCCAGGTGGTCGACCGAGTCGCGGATGAGGAAGAAGCCTGCCTCGTCCAGCACGCGGACGACCTGCGACTTGTGCACCTTCTTCATCAGCTCGACCGGCACGCCCACGTCCGCGATCGCCTTCTCCACGAGTACGCGCTGGAGGGTGTCCACGTCCTGGGGGAACGACTCCACCGAGATCGGGCCGGATGCCTCGTGCGCGGCGAGTTTGTTGACGCACAGGCAACCCACGGCGATGCCGGCCGCGTCGCGCACGAAGGTGGTGGACGACCAGATCGCGCGGCCGTCCGGTGCGTAGGTCTCGTAGCCGGGCATGTCGGTGGTGGTGCCGCGGCGGACCAGGCCCAGCAACAGGTCCGTCATCGGGCCGCCCACCTGGCGGCCCGTCAGGGAGCCCGCGATCGCGATGATGGAGTTCGGCAGGCGGGACAGGTCGTGCACGACGACCTCGGTGTCCGGGCCCAGGGCGGAGGCCAGGCTGTCGATGGTGGGCACCAGAGCTGACAGCGCTGCCGGGATCGGGGAGGAAGCGGAGCCGGACAACGACTTCAGGGCTGCGCGCAGGCGTTCCAGGGTTCCGCGCGAGGTGGTGGCGTGCGGGGACAGGCGGACGTGTTCGGGGCGGATGGTGGCGGTGATGCCGAAGGTGTTCAGGGCCTCGCCGACCACCGAGGCGGCCTCGGGCATGGTGAACGCCAGGATCCCCGCGCGGCGTTCGCGGGCGGAGACGATCTTGCCGCCGCTCGACAGGACGATCTCCTCGGCCTCGGCGACGATCTCCGCCACCGCCGCGTCCAGAGAGGAAACACCTGCCAGTTCTACGAGTTCCAGCGCTTCGGCGAAGGCGCCGGAGACGACCGGGGAGAGGTTCGTGATGTTCCAAGAGGCGGCGTCCGGGGCCGCGTCGTGGACCGAGTCGTCGAACAGGCCCGCGTCCACCGCGCCCGTCCAGCCGGACAGCACCGGCGAGAGACGGTCCAAAGCACGGTCCGACAGCACCACGAAACCGGTGCTCCAGCCTGCCCGCAGCCACTTCTGGCCGCCTACCACCAGTACGTCGGCGAGCTCCCACGGTTCGTCGACCACGCCGAAGCCCTGAATGCCGTCCACGATCAGCAGGCGGTCGCCGACGACCTCGCGCAGTGCGGCCAGGTCCGCGCGGTAGCCGGTGCGGAAGTCCACTGCGGACACCGACAGCGCGGACACCTCGGGCGTCAGGCCGACTGACACGGCCGCGGGGTGCACCGGGCCGTCCAGGACGACCGACGGGAGGCCCGCCCGCACCCACGGGTAGGTGTTGGACGGGAACTCCGCCGCCGAGTACATGACCGTGCCGGACAGGCCGAAGGCCGCCTGGAACAGGCCGATCGAGGTGTTCGGCACCAGCGCGACGTGGTCGGTGTCCGAGTGGCAGAGGCGCGCCACGGCGGCCTTCACCCGTTGTTCCTCACGCATCAGGGTGTCCACAGTGGACGGACCAGCCAGGGAGGCCTGGTCCATCAACCGCGCGGTGGCCGTGACCACCGGGAGCGAAGGCGGGCCGAAGCGGGCGAAGTCGAGATACCCCTCCGGTTCGCGGAACTGGGCGAGGTACGAGGCGTCGATCAACTCAGAGCACCTTTGCGAGGAACTGTTGCGTGCGCGGCTGCTGCGGATTGTCCAGCACGTCGGACGGTGTGCCGGACTCGACCACCGCGCCGTCGACGAGGAACACCACGCGGTCGGCGACCGAGCGGGCGAAGCCGATCTCGTGGGTGACCACGATCATCGTCATGCCGTCGCGGGCCAGCGAGGTCATCACGTCGAGCACCTCACCGACCAGCTCGGGGTCCAACGCGGACGTGGGCTCGTCGAACAGCATCAGCTTGGGCTTCATCGCCAGGGCACGCGCGATCGCGACACGTTGCTGCTGACCGCCCGACAGCTGAGCCGGGTACGAACCAGCCTTCTCGGCCAGCCCCACCCGTTCCAGCAGCGCCAGCGCCTCCGCCCCCACCTCGGCCTTGCGACGACCGAGGACCTGGACCGGGCCCTCCATGATGTTCTCCAGCGCCGTGCGGTGCGGGAACAGGTTGAACCGCTGGAACACCATCCCGACGTCACGACGCTGGCGGGCCGCGTCACGTTCGCGCAGCTCGTAGAGCTTGCCGCCGGCCGCACGGAACCCGACCGGCACTCCGTCGACCCAGATGCGGCCGGCGTCGATGGTCTCCAGGTGGTTCACGCACCGCAGGAAGGTGCTCTTGCCCGCACCCGACGGGCCGAGCAGGCACACGACCTCGCCGCGCTCGACCTCCAGGTCGATGCCCTTCAAGACCTCCGTGTGCCCGAACGACTTGCGGACACCGATCGCCTCAACGAGGGCCATAAGCACGCTCCAGGTAGTGCTGCCCGATCGACGCGAGGGACACCATCACGAGGTACCAGGCCGCGGCGGCGAACAGGGTTTCCATGATCTCGAGGTTCCGCGACGAGATGTTGTTCGCGGCGTGGATGAGCTCGGTGAAGGCGATCACCGACGCCATCGACGTGCCCTTGATCATGTTGATGAAGTTGTTGCCCGTCGGCGGGATGATCACGCGCATCGCCTGCGGCAGGACGACTCGGCGCAACGTCGTCAGCGGCGTCATGCCGATCGACTTGGCCGCCTCGGTCTGCCCCTCGTCGACGCTGCTCAGGCCCGCGCGGACGATCTCGGCCATGTAGGCGCTCTCGTTGAGCCCCAGGCCGAGCAACGCGGCGACGAACGCGGTCATGACCACGTTGGTGGGCACGGAGAACAGCCCCGGGATGCTGATGTTCTGGAACACCAGCGCGAGGTTGAACCAGATCAGGATCTGCAGCAGCACCGGAAGGCCGCGGAAGAGCCAGATGTAGCCGACGGCGAACCACCGCGCGACGGGGTTCGCCGACAACCGCATCAGCGCGACGACCACGCCGAGGACGATCGCGCCGCCCTGTGCCGCGAGGGCGAGCACGATGGTGTTGAGCAGGCCTTCGAGCATCACGGGGTGCGTGAAGAACCCCGGCACGTCCTCCCACTGGATCTGGGCCTCGGACATCGACCAGCCCAGGCCCGCGAGGACCAGCACGATCACCGCGCCGCTGATCCACCGCCAGGGGTGGCTCAGCGGCACGACGACCAGGTCTTCCCTGACGTCGTTCATGCGGGTGTCACTTGCCATTGATGGCGGCCTTCGTGATCGCACCCTGCTTGATGTCCCAGGTGGTGACGATCTTCTCGTAGGTGCCGTCGTCGATCAGGGACTGCAGCGCGCCCTTGATGGCCTCCGACAGCTTGGCGTTCTTCTTCGCGACGCCGATGCCGTACGGGCCGCCGTTGATCGGCGCGAGCGGCACGACCTCGAAGTACTGGCCGTCACCGGCGGTCTTGGCGACGTAGACGGCGGTCGGCAGGTCGTTGAGGATCGCGGCGACGCGGCCGGTGCGCAGCTGGTTCTGGTTGCCGGTGTCGCTGTCGGTCACGCTCAGCGTCACCTCGCCCTTGCCGGCGGCCACGCACTTGGCGCTCTGCTCCTTGCCGAACTGCTCCTGCGAGCTGCCCAGGTTCACCGCGATGCTCTTGCCGCACAGGTCCTCGACGGACTTGACGCCCTGCGGGTTCCCCTTCTGCACCATGATCGTGATGCCGGAGGTGAAGTAGTCGACGAAGTCGATCTTCTGCTGGCGCTCGGCGGTGTCGTTCATCGCCGCCATCGTCACGTCGACGCGGCCGGTCTCGAGGCTCGTGATCAACGAGCTGAACGCCATGTCGCTGTGCTCGGCCTTCAGCCCGAGCTTGGCGGCGATCGCCTTGATCAGGTCGACCTCGGACCCCATCGGGGTCTTGCCGTCCTGGTCGTAGAAGTTGTTCGGCGGGTTCTGGATGTTCGACCCGACCTTCAACGTGCCGGCCGAGGCGATCTCGGGCGGCAGCAGCGCGGCCAGCGCGTCGTCCTTCTTGACCGAGCCCAGGTCGGACGACGGAGGCGTGGACGTCTGAGTGGTGTCAGACATGGACCCGCAGGCGGCGAGCCCCAGTACGAGCAGCGAAGTCACGAGCAGGCGCGGCATCATGGCGGGGACGGTACAACGCCGAGTTGAAGACGTCCACAAAAAGTTGAAACCAGGCGTGACCGGGGGCACGTGGGGAATTCCGCCGCCGCCCGCTTCGTTGGATCGGGTGCCCCCAGCGAACTAGGAGGACCAACATGGCGACGGTCGAGCTGACCAAGGAGAACTTCGACGAGGTGGTCGGTGACTCCGACGGCTCCGGCATCGTCCTGGTCGACTTCTGGGCCGAGTGGTGCGGCCCGTGCCGCGCGTTCGGGCCCACCTACGAAGCCGCGTCGGACAAGAACGAGGACATCGTGTTCGGCAAGGTCGACACGGAGGCGCAGCAGGAGCTCGCGGCCACGTTCAACATCCGGTCGATCCCGACGCTGATGATCGTGCGCGAGGGCGTCGTGCTGTTCTCGCAGCCGGGCGCGCTGCCCGGACCGGCCCTCGACGGCCTTATCCAGCAAGCGCGCGACGTGAACATGGAAGAGGTCCACGCGAAGGTCGCGGAGGCCCAGGCCCAGCAGGGCTGATTGACGTGGCCCACCTGTGGGTATCTGACGTGCATGAACACCGACACGTCGACCGCACAGCTGGTGCACCAGCTGTCCGAGCAGGTGAGCAGGCTCGCGCGCGATGAGATCCGTCTCGCCGTCGCCGAGCTCAAGGACAAGGGCAAGCACGCCGGTGTCGGCGCCGGGATGTTCGGCGTGGCCGGCGTGTTCGCGTGGTGGGGCGGGCTCAGCGTCGTCGCGGGCCTGATCCTGCTGCTGGCTCTCGTAGTACCGCCGTGGGCGGCCGCGCTGATCGTCGCGGCCGCCCTTCTGCTGTTCGCGGGCATCTTCGCGCTCGTGGGCAAGGGCCAGGTCAAGCAGGCCGCTCCCCCGGTGCCGAGGCAGGCCATGGACAACGTCCAGCAGGACATCGCGACGATCAAGGAGAGTGCGCACCGATGACCGACCCGAAGGAGCAGCTGCAACGCGACGTCGAGCGCACCCGGCGTGAGCTCGGCGAGACCGTGGAAGCCTTGGCGCACAAGGTGGACGTGCCCGGCCGCGTCAAGGAGCAGGCCCACGAGACGGTCGTGCGGATGACCGCGGCGACCAACCAGGCGATCGACTCGCTGCCCGACCCCGTCGCGGAGCAGGTCGAGAAGGCGCGCCGGCACCCCGGTGCCATCGCGGCGGCGCTCATCGCGCTGATCGTCGCGATCTGGGCGATCTCACGGAGGAACCGATGAAGCTGCTCTACCGTCCCCTCGGAATGCTGTTCGGTGCGCTGGGAGGGTTCCTCGCCACCGCGATCTTCGGCCAGATCTGGAAGCTCGTCGCGGGCGACAAGGAAGCGCCCAGCGCCACGATGCGCAACCGCGCCTGGACCGAGGTGCTGATGGCCGCGGCCATCCAGGGCGCCATCTTCGGCCTGGTCAAGGCCGCGATCGACCGCGGTGGCGCCAAGGGCTTCCAGAAGCTGACCGGCGAGTGGCCCGGCGACGAGGAAGACTGATCCAGGACCCACCAGAGCCGTTCCGGACGCCCGGCCCCTTCGCGGGCCGGGCGTCGGCGTCTGGGCCTGCGACCGCTTGAACCATCAACTACCCTGGCGGACATGCCACAGCCAGAGGGTGAAGCGCTCGCCGCGATCCGGGCCAAGCGCGACGAGCTGCGCGAACGCTACGTGAAGCCGCTCGCCGAGCGCGGCGGCTCGCCGACCAGCGGCGTCCACCACATCGCGTTGATCTGCAAGGACGTCGAGGAGACGATCGAGTTCTACCAGGAGTTCCTCGGCTTCCCGCTCGTCGAACTGGTGGAGAACCGCGACTACAACGGCTCGAGCCACTTCTTCTTCGACCTCGGTGCCAAGAACCTGCTGGGGTTCTTCGACTTCCCGGGCCACGACCACCCGGCGTTCTCCGAGACGATCGGTGCCGTCCAGCACCTGGCCCTGTCGACGACGCCCGAGCGGTTCGACGAGATCAAGTCCAAGCTGGACGAGGCCGGGATCGAGTACCTGGGACCCGACCGCGGCGTCGAGGACAGCCTGTACATCCGCGACCCCAACGGTGTAGGGATTGAGTTCTACCGGGAGGTTCTCGGTGAGTTCGAAGGCACGAAGCTGATCAACTGAGAGCGGAGTCGCAGTGGCGCAAGAGGTCAAGGGCATCGTCGCCCGGGGCAAGGGACAACCCGTCGAGCTGACCTCGGTGCTGGTGCCCGATCCCGGCCCCCGGCGAGGCAGTGGTGAAGATCCAGGCGTGCGGCGTCTGCCACACCGACCTGCACTACCGCGAGGGCGGCATCAACGACGAGTTCCCGTTCCTGCTGGGCCACGAGGCCGCGGGTGTCGTGGAGTCGGTCGGCGAGGGCGTCACGGACCTGGAACCCGGCGACTTCGTCGTGCTGAACTGGCGCGCGGTCTGCGGCACGTGCCGCGCCTGCAAGCGCGGCAAGCCCTGGTACTGCTTCTCGACGTTCAACGCCTCGCAGCCGATGACGTTGCTGGACGGCACGAAGCTCTCGCCCGCGCTGGGCATCGGCGCGTTCATCGAGAAGACGCTCGTCCACTCCGGACAGTGCACGAAGGTCGACCCGTCCGCCCGTGCCGCGGCCGTCGGCCTGCTGGGCTGCGGCGTGATGGCCGGCGTCGGTGCCGCGATGAACACCGGCAACGTCGGCCGCGGCGACTCGGTGGCCGTGATCGGCTGCGGCGGTGTCGGTGACGGCGCCATCGCGGGCGCTCGCATCGCCGGTGCCGCGAAGATCATCGCCGTGGACACCGACCCGCGGAAGCTGGAGTGGGCCAAGGGTTTCGGCGCCACGCACACCATCAACGCCCGCGAGGTCGACGACGTCGTCACGGCGATCCAGGACCTGACGGACTCGTTCGGCGCGGACGTCGTGATCGACGCGGTCGGCCGCCCGGAGACGTGGAAGCAGGCGTTCTACGCCCGCGACCTCGCCGGAACCGTTGTCCTGGTGGGTGTTCCGACGCCGGACATGCGGCTCGACATGCCGCTGATCGACTTCTTCGGGCGCGGCGGTGCGCTCAAGTCCTCGTGGTACGGCGACTGCCTGCCGTCACGCGACTTCCCGATGCTCGTGGACCTGTACCAGCAGGGCCGCTTCGACCTGGACGCGTTCGTCAGCGAGGAGATCCCGCTGGACGGCGTCGAGGCCGCGTTCCAGAAGATGCACCACGGCGAGGTCCTGCGATCGGTCGTGGTGTTCTGATGACGCTGCGCGTGGACCACACCGTCACGTCCGGCACGTTCTCGCTCGACGGCGAGACCTTCGACGTGGACAACAACGTCTGGGTCATCGGCGACAGCAGTGAGTGCGTCGTCATCGACGCCCCGCACGACGTGGACGCGATCCTCGAGGCCGTCGACGGCCGCCGGGTCGTGGCGATCCTCCTGACGCACGCGCACGACGACCACGTCCGCGTCGCGCCGGACCTGGCGCACGCGACGGGCGCGCCTCTCGCACTGCACCAGGCCGACCACGTGGTGTGGAACCTGACGCACACCGGCGTCCTCCCGCACCAGGCGCTGGAGGACGGTCAGGTCATCACCGTCGCCGGCGAGGAGATCCACGTGCTGCACACGCCGGGCCACTCGCCCGGCGCCCTGTGTTTCTACGTGCCGTCCCTGGGCGCGGTGTTCACCGGCGACACGCTGTTCCAGGGCGGTCCGGGCGCGACCGGCCGGTCGTTCTCGGACCGGCCGACGATCGAGGCGTCGATCCGGGAGAAGCTGCTGACGCTGCCCGGCGAGACCGTGGTGCACACGGGCCACGGCGACGACACCACGATCGCCGCCGAGGTCTTCTAGAACCGCGGAGGCCGCTTCTCCAGGAACGCCGCCACGCCCTCGGCGTAGTCGGCACTGGAGGCGGCCTCCGCGTACAACGCGCGCACGAAGTCGTCCTCGCGGCCGCCGTCCGTGATCGAGTCGATGATCTTCTTGGCGCCCCGCACGGACACCTGCGCGCGGCCCGCGATCTGCTCGGACAGCTCCTTCACGCGAGCGTCCAGCGACTCCACGACCTCGTTCACGAGACCGATCCGCAGGGCCGTCGAGGCGTCGATCAGGTCGGCCGAGAACAGGATCTGCTTCGCCCACGCCGGGCCCACCGCGTCCACCAGCGCCTTGGTGGAGGTGAAGTTGTAGACGATGCCGAGCTTCGCGGGCGTGATGCCGAACCGGGCGTCGACCGAGGCCACCCGCATGTCGCAGGCGAGCGCGATCTCGCAGCCGCCGCCGACGCAGAAACCGGAGACCGCGGCGATCGTGGGCTTGTCCAGTTGTGCGATGGCGCGCTCGCCGTTGTGGACAGCTTCGCCGTAGTGCGCGGCGCCCTCCGCGCCCCGCCGCAGGGTCGAGAACTCGGCGATGTCGGCGCCGGCGGAGAAGTGCTCCCCACCCCGGATCACGAGCACCCGCACGGCCTCATCTGCGGAAACGCGGGCCAGGAGCCCCGGCAGGGCGGACCACATCTCGTAGCTCATGGCGTTGCGCTTGGCCGGTCGGTTGATCGTCAGGGTGGCGACCGGGCCGGTCGCG
Organism: Lentzea pudingi; assembly: GCF_014646255.1. Taxonomy (GTDB): domain Bacteria; phylum Actinomycetota; class Actinomycetes; order Mycobacteriales; family Pseudonocardiaceae; genus Lentzea; species Lentzea pudingi. Next base: position 103,981 of record NZ_BMNC01000004.1, on the reverse strand, counting down.
GACAGTTCCAGGAACTCGCTCACCCGCCGCACGATACCCACGCCCCAGGTCGTGTCCCGGAAGCCCGTCGGGCGACAGCAGCGGGCGAGGGCCCCGGAGACGACACCGCCGCAACGCCCGAATACGCCCGGTATGAGGGCATCGCGGCGGCGCCGTCTCCGGGTCTCTCGCCCGCGTCTGTCACCGGACGAACTTCCGGGACACGACCTGTAAAGTCCCCTGGCCGAAGACCTGGAGGACTCCGTGACGGCTGCTGCCATCGGTGCTGCCACGCTGCGCACGCTCGCGGTGCGGTTGCGCACCACCGCGCCGGTGTCCGCGCGCATCCTCTCCGAGCTCGCGAGCGAGCTCGACAAGGGCGGGCCGGTCGCCGACCTGCTGTGCTCGCACAGCGCCGTGCACAGCCCGTTGTTCGGCGTCCAGGCGCTCGCGGGCGTGCGGCTGCTGATGCTGTCGGGCAAGGCGCCGGAGCTCAGCCAGCGGTTCGCCAGCGCGCACGCGGCCGCGATGGCCGGGGAGTCCGACTCGACGGCGCTGCTGGCGTGGCTCGCGGCCCGGCGGGCGATCGTCGAGAACGCGGGCGACGTCCTCGCGGCCCTCGACCGGACGGTGCAGCAGCACCAGCCGAAGACGGCCGGGTTCCTGCTCAGGGGCCTCACGATGATCGGCGCGCCGAAGGTCCGGCTGCTCGAGCTCGGCGCGTGCGCGGGGCTGAACCTGATCCTCGACCACTACCGCTGGTTCGGCCTCGGCTGGGAGTGGGGCGACAAGGACTCGAAGGTGCGCCTGGCCGCGGTCGGGCCGCGGCCGCCGAACCTCGAGATCGTCGACAGGGCCGGCTGCGACCTGCAGCCACGGGACCCCGCCGACCCGAAGCACGCGATGATCCTGCAGTCGTTCATCCCGCCCGAGCACGACGCGCTGCGGTGGGACCTCGACGACGCCATCGAGCTCGCCGCCGAGGTCGGCGTGAAGGTCGCGCGCTCCCCCGCCGGGCGGTGGCTGCGCGAGAACCTCGTGCCACCCGGCGACCGCGGCACGTACACGGTGATCTGGCACAGCTCGTTCTGGGCGTACCTGACCGAGGACGAGCGCCACGAGATCGAGACGACGCTGACCGCGGCGGCGGGCTCGATGCCACTCGCGCGCGTTGCCTACGAGTCGACGGATTTTCGCTCGAACCCCCGCCTGACGGTCACCATCTACAGCTAGCCTCCGGCGGCGTGAAAACGATGCGCGCTGGTCTGGTGGCGATCGCTCTCCTCGCCCTGACCCCTGCACCCGCCCATGCCGTCTCCGACCACGACCTGGCGTTCCACTGGGCCCCGGTCCACCACCAGGACACCGACTCCTCGGACGCCGACGCCGACTACCTGTCCACAGTGGACTTCGACGGCGAATGGAACACGCTGAACAACTGGGAGAACCAGCCCCAACTTGCGAAGCTCACCGGCGCCGCCTACTACTCCGTGGTCGAGACCTCGACGCACTGGTTCGTCGTCTACGGCTTCTACCACCCGCGTGACTGGGACGACCAGCCCGACCCGTTCGGCCAGCGCACCCACGAGAACGACCTGGAGGGCGTGCTGCTCGCCATCCGCAGGGACACCGGCTTCGGCAAGCTCGAAGCCGCGGTCACGGTGGCGCACAGCGACTTCTACTCGTACGTGCCCGCCGGGTCGCCGTTCCAGAACGGCGCGGAGACGATCGACGGCACGTTGCTGCTGACCGACGGCCGCCCCACCACCTTCCAGGAGGCCAAGGGCCACGGCCTGTACCGCTGGACCGGCACCGACTTCCCCGGCGGCGACGGCGTGGTCTACCGCCCCGCCACCACCGGCGAGGTGCCGTCGGGCGGCAACGACCGCAGCGTCGGCTACCGCCTGGTGAACACTCTCGACGCCAACGGCATGTGGTCGCGCCGCACCAACTCCGAGACCTTCGCGTCGTTCGGCACGTTCCGCGGCGACAACGGCAAGGACAACGCCGCCCACGCGCCGTGGGGCTGGGACGACCAGAACGACGACGCGATCTACCGCGGGTACATGGCCACCGACCCGGCCGCGCTGGTCGACCGGTACTTCTCGAACAAGGGCGAGTTCAGCCTGACCTACACGCGCAACGCGTTCCGCTGAAACGCTTGCACGGCCTCATCAACGGCTACCCCTGGGCGGTCGGCCGCACGACGACCTCGTTCACGTCGACGTCGGCCGGCTGCTCGAGCGCGAACGCGACGGCGCGGGCGATCGCGTCCGGCGGGATCGCGATCTCGTCCCGCAGGCCCGCGACGCGCTCCCGCACGGCCCCGTTCGACGACGCCTCCGCGAACCCGGTGTGCACGAAGCCGGGGAACACCGTGGTGACCCGCACCGAGGCACCCGCCTCCTGGCGCAGGCCCTCGCAGATCGCCCGCACGGCGACCTTGGTACCCGCGTAGACCGCCATGGACGGCACCACGCTGAACGCGGCGGTGGAGGCGGTGGTGACGAAGTGCCCGGACCGTTGCTCCCGGAACACCGGCAGCGCGGCCGCGATGCCGTGCAGCACCCCCTTGACGTTGACGTCGACCATCTCGTCCCACTCGTCCACGCGCAGGTCGTCCAGCGGCGAGATCGGGCCGGCGCCGGCGTTGCTCACCAGCACGTCGAGCCGGCCATACCGCTCACGGGCGAGCGCCACCAACGCGTGCAGGTCCTCGCGGCGCGTCACGTCGGTGCGCGTGTGCACAGCCGTGCCGCCCGTCTTCTCGATCCTGGCCACGACGTCCGCGAGCCGGTCGGATCGGCGTGCTCCGAGCACGAGGCGCGCACCTCGTTCCGCGAGCAGCAGCGCGGTCGCCTCACCGATCCCACTGCTCGCACCGGTGATCGCCACGACCTTGTCCTCCATAGCCATGACCCCAGCCTGCGGTCCAGTCAGCCTGGTATCCAGAGTCGGCTTATTCTGGTATCGGAGGTGCCATGTCCGCGGACCAGAGGCGTGAGCTGGGGGTGTTCCTGCGCAGCCGCCGGGAGCGGATCACGCCCGCCGAGGCCGGTCTGCCGACCACCGGCCGGCGGCGCACGCCCGGGCTGCGGCGGGAGGAGATCGCGGTCCTCGCCGGGATCAGCGCCACCTGGTACACCTACCTCGAGCAGGGGCGTGACGTGCAGGCGTCCGGCCAGGTCCTCGCCGCCCTCGCCGCGGCGCTGAAGCTCGACCGGTCCGAAGAGGACCACCTGTTCCGCCTCGCCGGGCACGCCCCGGCCGAGGCAGCGCGTCCGGAACCGCTGCCCGCCGAGGTGGCCGCCGTCCCCGGCCTGCTGCAGCCGAACCCGGCGTACGTCATCGGTGCCACCTACGACGTGCTCAGCCACAACGAGGCCGCGGCCGCCCTCTTCCCCGTCCTGCGCACGGAGAACCCGAACTTCGCACGCTGGGTGTTCACCGACGGGGCGTCCCGTCTCGCGGTGGTCGACTGGGAGTTGGAGGCGCGCGCCCTGCTCGCCCGGCTGCGCACCATCGCCGGCCGGCACCCCGGCGAGCCCCGGTTCGCCAGGCTGTTCGAGGAACTGCACGAGGCCAGCCCGGAGGTGCGCTCCTGGTGGCCACGCTACGAGGTGCAGCCCCAGCACAGCGGGCGGAAACGCTTGCGGCACCCGGAACTCGGCGCCGTCGACTACGCCTACACGGCCTTCCACCTCGCCGGGCAGCCGGACCACACGCTCGTGATCTACGCGGATCCCCGGCTCTGCCAGTAACCGATCATCCGTTCGCGCGACCCCTGTCCGAAGTGCGCTTCCCCCGTCAGGTGGCCGTCGACATCGGCGCAGGCGCACCGGATGTCCCCCATTCAGCTAGCTCCCGTCCGGCAGGTTTTTCGCCCTTCAACGCGGCTACTCCAAATGGCGCAACCAGGTCGTTCCGCGCAAGAGGAGGTGCTTGTGCCCGGAACGCCGGCGCGACGGTAGCGGCCAGTTCTGCTTCCCAAGCTCTGCACAACCCTGCGGCCCGGATGACGGCGTACTCCGGGACGTGGAGGACGCATGGGACACCGCCACCGGAAAACGCCTCACGTGAACGAGAAGTTGTCGTCAAGAGAGGAAGAACATGCGCAAGAACGTCAAGACCGGCCTCATGGCCGCAGTAGCGGCCACTGGCCTCGTACTGACGGGCGGATCGACCGCCAGCGCGGACATCAGCGCGTTCCACCCGTACCGGATCGGCGGTGCGGAACATCTGATCGCCGCCCAGTGGCTCGACCATCACGCCTCGGCGTCCGCCGTGGCCGGACACGGCGCGCACTCGGGCGAAGGCGGCGACGCCGAGAGCGCCAACGTCGCCTCGACCGGCGACTCGGGTGACTCCGGCGACTCCGGCAGCACCGGGCACAACTCTGCGCACGTGATGTGCGTGCACTCCACCTGCCAGACCGGTACGAACTCCGGCGACTCCGGCAGCACGACCACGGGCAACACCGGCAACGCCACCAACAACAGCAACACCCACGGCGGCAACACCGGCCACGGTGGCAACGGCGGCGACGCCGACGCCGCTGCGGAGAACTCGGCCACGACCAACTGGGACGAGGACGAGGACGAGGACGAGGGCAAGGGCGGGAACGAGAACGGCACCTCCGGCCAAGGCGACTCCGACGCCACGGCCACTGCCGGCAACGGCGCGCCGTCCGGTGAGGGCGGCGACGCCGACAGCACCAACGTCGCCCTCTCCGGCGACAGCGACGACTCCGGCGACTCCGGCGACACGGGCCACAACTCCGCAATGGTGATGTGCGTGCACTCCACCTGCCTCACCGGCACGCACTCCGGCAACTCCGGCGACACCTCCACCGGCAACACCGGCCACGCCACCAACAACAGCAACACCCATGGCGGCAACACCGGCAACGGCGGCAACGGCGGCAACGCCGACGCAGCAGCGGGGAACTCCACTGCGGCTGAGTGGGATGAGGACCAGAACACCGCGCACAGTGACGCTGACGCCGAGGCCACGGCCACTGCCGGCAACGGCGCGCCGTCCGGTGAGGGCGGCGACGCCGACAGCACCAACGTCGCCCTCTCCGGCGACAGCGACGACTCCGGCGACTCCGGCGACACGGGCCACAACTCCGCAATGGTGATGTGCGTGCACTCCACCTGCCTCACCGGCACGCACTCCGGCAACTCCGGCGACACCTCCACCGGCAACACCGGCCACGCCACCAACAACAGCAACACCCACGGCGGCAACACCGGCCACGGTGGCAACGGCGGCAACGCCGAAGCGGTGGCCGCGAACCTGATCGAGGCGATGGACGACTGATCACCACGTACTGAGGGATCATCCGCGCAGCGGGTGGGGCCGGGTTCCGGTCCCACCCGCTTTCCGGGTGCTACAAGGGTTTCAGGCGGCGCGCGGGTACATGCGGGCCATGCCGGGAGGCGCGGCGAAGGGTGCCCACGTACCCTCCGCCTGCGCCAGCCGGTCCGCCACCACCCACAGGACGGTGGAGTTGAAGCCGTAACCCAGGTGTGAGGACGACACCTGGACGTTCTCCCGGCGTGGTCCGGGTTCCTCGACGCACGACTCCCACGAGACGATGCCGTCCGTCTTGGAGTAGATCGACGTGGCGGGCACCGGGATCGGCGGCCGCGTCGACTCCGGTGGCGGGAACTCGTCCTTCGGGATGTGCAGGCGCGCCAGCAAGGAGAACGCCGGCATCGCCCGTGACTGCACGGGATCGCTCATGTTGTAGGGCGAGCCCAGCGTGATCACCTGACGCACGCGGTGCGGGTGGTCACGGGCCATCTCGCGCGCGAAGATCCCGCCCAGCGACCAGCCCACGATCGAGACAGGCGCGCCGCAGGCGTCAGAGACCTTCTTCACCAAGGCGTGCATGCCGTCGACGGCCTTGCGGGTCGGCCCGATGTTGCGGCCCAGGCCCCACGGGTTGACCTGGTAGCCCAGCCCGGACAGGAACCGGCGCAGCATCACCGTCGAGGAGTCCGCGGCGCCGAGGCCGGGGAAGACGAGGACCGGGTGGCCGTCACCGGACGGCGCGCCGCGCAGCATCGCCCGCGTGGCCACGAACTCGCTGACGTCGAGCGCGCAGCGGGTGGGCTCGGTGAGGTACCAGAAGAGGCCGGGAGCGCTGCCTCTCACGAGGCGCAGGGGTGAAGCGGCAGGCACTTCGAGGACTTCGTCCGATGGAACGGCAGACATAGGAGCCTCCCCACACGTCGACAACCCCGAGCCGGCGCCCCGGGCCACGTCGCCCGGTGAGTCCATGATGTTTCGTGAACGATCTTTTCGCCAGCACTTTCGAGTCTCGATTCGCCACCCGCAGGTAACGCGTCGGCAACCTCACAGCTGTGCAGTGCCTCTCACCTGCATGGACGTCGATTGAGACGCACCGGTCCTCTACCATTTTTCGAGTGGATCGGATGAGTTCCCTGGACGCCAGCTTCTACTTCATCGAGGACGAGAACGTGCCCATGCACGTCGGTTCCGTCCTGGTCTTCGACGGGCCGGCCCCGTCCTACGGCGATGTGATCCGCCTCTTCCTGGCGCGCATGGACCAGGTTCCGCGTTACCGCCAGAAGGTGAAGGCGCTGCCGTTCCACGTGGGTCGTCCGGTCTGGGTCGACGATGACCACTTCAACATCCTCTACCACGTGCGCCACACCGCGGTGCCGTCGCCGGGCGGGGAGGACCAGCTGCGCAACCTCGCGGGCCGGATCTTCGCGCAGAAGCTCGACGACTCCAAGCCGATGTGGGAGGCGTGGCTCGTCGAGGGTCTCGAGGGCGGCCGCTGGGCGATCATCTCCAAGGTCCACCACTGCATGATCGACGGAGTGTCCGGTTCGGACATGCTCCAGCTCATCCTGGACTTCAGGCAGGACAGCGTGTTGCCGGAGCCGAAGGAGTGGACGCCGCAACCGCAGCCCTCCACGCTCGACCTGGTGGTCGACGGCGTGCGCGACGCCATCGTGACGCCGGTGCAGCACCTGTCCGCGTTGCCCGCCGTCGCCCGCAACGTGCGCTCCCTCAGCGAGATCCTGGACTTCGGCAAGACCGTCCTCGGTTCACTTCCCGGTACTGCCAAGCGTTTGGTCACGCGGGCGGCGACCTCTTTGAACGGTCCTATCGGGCCACACCGCCGCTGGGTCTGGGCGCGTGCGAACCTCGCCGAGATCAAGCAGATCCGCACCGCCGCCGGCGGCACCGTCAACGACGTCATCCTGACGGCGATCACGCGGGGTTTCCGCGACCTGCTGGAGAAGCGCGGCGAACTGACCGAGGGCATGGTCGTGCGGACCATGGTCCCCGTGTCGATGCGCAAGGCAGATCAGCACAACGAGCTGAACAACCGCGTCAGCGCCGTGCTCGTGAACCTGCCCGTGGGCGAGGCCGACCCGGTGAAACGCCTCGCGTCGATCCGCGCGCAGATGGACGACCTGAAGGGCTCGCGCCAGGCCGCCGGTGCCGACGTCCTCACGAACCTGTCGAACTTCGCCGCGCCGACGCTGATGGCGCTGGGCTCGCGGACCGCGATGCGGTTCCCGCAGCAGATCCTGCAGACCGTCACCACGAACGTGCCGGGCCCGCGCATCCCGCTCTACATGCTCGGCCGCCCGCTGGTGGAGATGTTCCCGTACGTGCCGGTCGCCTCGACGATCCGGATCACCGTCGGCATCTTCTCCTACCTCGACCGGTTCACCTTCGGCATCAACGCCGACTTCGACGGCGTGCCGGACGTCCAGCTGCTCGCGGACGGCATCCGCGCGGGCTTCGACGAGATGGTGGCGCTGGCCGCCGAGGCCGCGGAGCGGACCGAGGCGGCCCGGAAGGTCGTCGCCCCGAAGCCCGCCGTTTCCAAGCCGGTGGCGAAGAAGCCCGCTCCCAAGCCGCGTGCCGCGCGGACGACGACGTCCAAGGCGGCCACGAACGGCGTGAGGCCGGAGACGACGGCCTGAGGCACGCGCGGCATCGAGCTCACCGGCGCCGAGCAGCACGCCGGGTCAGCTCGCGGACGTGCTCAGGCGGTTGGCGTCCATCCAGGCCAGGACCCTCTCGGACACGACGTCCGGGATCTCCATCTGGGGCACGTGACCGACGTTCGCGAACTCGTCGTAGCGCCAGTGCGGGAACCTGCGCGCCACGGCCCTGGCCGCGGCGACGTTGACCAGCCTGTCCCGGTCGCCGCTCATCAGGAACACCGGCACGCGGACCTTGGCCATCGCCGCGTGGTAAGCGCCGCGCTTGGACGTCGTGAACACGACGCTGCGCGCGGCCGCGAGGAACGCCGTGTCGAGCCCGTCGACCTTGGCGCGTTCGCCGATCAGGTGCTCACTGGCCTGCTTGAGCTCCTCGGGGATGCCGGACGGGTCAGCGCAGACCAGCTCCAGCAGGCGTTCGACCTGCCGGCGGGCGGGCACGGCCCTCGACCTCGCCAGGAACCGCTCCCCCAGCCCCGGCACCGAGTACAGGAAGAACGTGCTGAGCATCGTCGGGTCGGGCCGCGTCCCGAGCACCATCGGCAGCGCGGGGTCGATCAGCACCAGTCCGCGCACGAGCTCCGGGTCGTGGGCGGTCTGGAAGAGCGAGATCAGCCCGCCCATCGAGTTGCCGGCCAGGACCGCCGGCTCCCCCACGACCTCGCGCAGGAACCGGCCCAGCAGCCGCGTGTTGGCCTGGACCGTGGTCTGGCGCCCCTCGGGGTTCGTCAGGCCGTGCCCGGCGAGGTCGACGGCCGTCACGCGGGCCCTCTGGGCGAGCAACGGCGCCAGCAGCACCCAGTTGAGGTGCGAGCCGCCGAGTCCGTGCACGAGCACGATGCGCGGACCGTCCTCCGGTCCGCCGAAGTCGACCCAGTGCACGGGCCCGTCGAGGTCGGCGTGGTGACTGGTGCCGCCGAAGTTCGCCACAGTCGTCATACCAACCAGTATGTCGCTTGAGCGTACTGATCGGTAGTGTCGTTCAGCGCCAGGGTTCTCCCGGCTTGCAGTAGTCCGGGACCTGCTGCGGGTCCCAGGAACCGGAGATGATGTTGCCCTCCCGGTCGACGTAGCACGCGCTCAGATCCGAGCGCGTGTCACCGAGCGACCTGCCCTCGGCGTCGTAGGCCTTGAGCGACTCGCTGCCGTCGCGCTCCCTCGGGTGGTCCCAGTCGGCCGGCTGCAGGATCCTGGCGACGAAGGTGCCGTCCTTGATCTCGGCCTCGACGGTCCGGCCGAAGTACGTCCAGGTCATCCGCTTGACCTGCGAGTCGACCCGCCCGGCCACGGTCTGGCTGCCCGGCCGCCCGGCGCGGTCCCCGCTCATCTGGTGCTGGAAGTCCACCGAGAAGTGCCCGTTGAGCCACCGCGTGTCGAACCCCTTCCGGCTCGGCAGGTACTGGTTCGAGTAGTAGCTGCCCGGCGTGCTCAGATCGCACGTCAGCGCGTCGGTCGGCGTGTAGAGCAGCGCGAACGTCCCCGCGGCGTCCTGGTGGTAGCGGTGCAGCACCGGCCGGTCGGGGGTCCGCGCCGCCTTCCAGCAGCCTTCCTCGACGTCCTTCACCCGCTGCGCGTCCAAACCGGAGATCGTCGGCCGGGAGGACCAGTAGCCGCTGATCGGCTGATCGGGCCGCACGAGCATCACGGCGGTGACCACCGCGGCGAGCGCGGTCGCCGTCGTCGCGAACCGCATCCCGCGGCGGCGCCGGACGACGGTGCGTTCCAGCTCGGCACGGATCCGGAGGTGACGGCCGGGAGGCAGGTCGCGCTCCGGCGGAAGCGTGGTGGTCATCGGTCCTCCCCGGTGTGCACGAGCACGTGCTGCTGCTGGAGCTTCGCCTTCGCCTTGCTGACCCGTGCTCGCACGCTCACCGCGGCGATCCCGAAAACAATGGCCGCGTCCTCGTACGACACCCCGGCCCACACACAGAGGGCGAGCGCCTCACGTTCGTTGCGCGGCAACTTCTCCACGGCCTTGAGCAGTTCCTTCATCCGTTGCTGGTCATCGAGCCGTTCGGCGACCATGTCCGCGTGGTCGGGCACCGCGCGTTCCTCGTCGAGCCGTCGCAGGTTCTTCAGCCGCCGGCTCAGCGACCGCTGCTCGTTGCGCACGACGTTGGTCGCCACCGTGAGCAGCCACGGCAGCGCGGACTCCCGTTCGAGCCGCACCACCTGGCCCTTCTTGCGCCAGGCCAGCAGGAACGTCGCCTGCAGGTGGTCCTCCGCCTCGGCCCACGACGCCGTGAGCCGGAAGCAGTGGTTGTAGACCGCCTTCGCGTGCCGGTCGAACAGCACCCCGAAGGCGTGCGCGCTGCCCCCGACGGCCTGCGACCACAACGAGCGGTCGTCTTCCGTTGTCATGTCCGTTGGTGTCCGCCCGCCCCAGAAGTGTTGGCACCAGTTTCACGCGCCGATCACTGACGTCCCGGAGCGTGGCACATCCGGGGGCGCCAGCGCCGTCTCACCACGTGAACACCCTTGGCCGGAGCGCCGCCGGATGTCAGAGTCGGGGCATGTCCCAGGCCTCCGTGCTCAGCACGCGCCGCCACGTCGACCTCCGTCGGCAGGCGAGCGCGATCTGTGCGGTGCCCGCCTTCGCCTGACCGGAGATCAGACGAACCCCTGCGAGAAGGGGAGGGACCGCGTGAGCCGCACCGCCGCCACGTGCTCAGGTCCGTGCTGGACCACGGGCCCGTCGCGCGCAGCACCATCGCCCGCCTGACCGGGCTGAGTGCCGCGACCGTCACGAAGCAGTTGCGTGCCAAGGAGTTTCTGACCACGCGCTCGACACGGCAGTGCACGTCGAGTCGCACTCGAGAGCGCTCGCGCGGGCCGAGCAGCTCTTCGGGGCTGACCCCAGAGCCCGCACCAGCCCGCGTCCGGCCAGTTCAGCGCGCTACCCGTGTGACGGGTGCCCGTAGAGCCCCACGCCGGCGTACTCCAGCGTCGTGAGGAACGTGGTCGAGGCCAGGTAGGAGGCCTCGACCAGTTCCGCGGTGTGCGAGAAGTCCAGCGGCGTCACGGCCTGCACCGGCGGGCCCGGCAGGTACAGCACCGGCGCGCTCCGCGAGGCCAGCTCCACCTCCAGCACGGCCTGGTTGCGCATGCCCAGCGTCGCCCAGAACAGCAACGTCTCGGCGAGTGTCTCCGGCACCGTCGGCAGGTGCCCGGGGAACGCGCAGTCCAGCACCACCAACGACTTCGCGCCCATCGCGAGCGCTTGGCGGATCGGCACGTTCGCGAGCACACCGCCGTCGTAGAGCACCTGGTCGCCGATGCGCACCGGCGGGTAGACGCCCGGGATCGCCGCGCTGGCGAGGATCGCGGGGATCAGCTCGCCCTCGGTGATGTTCACGGCCTCACCGGTCACGCCGTTCACCGACACCGCGCCGAACGGCAGCGTCAGGTCCGAGAAGGACGTGCTGCCGTCCAACCCTTCGGCCAGCACGTGCGCCAGGCCGGTGTTCGGGAAGAGGTAGGTCTTGTTGGTGCGCAACGACCTCAGCTGCGCGATCGGCCCGCCGGGGAACACCCGCTGCCGCGTCATGCCCTCCCACAGCACGGCGAGCCGTTCGAAGGCCTTGTCCGGGTCCAGAGCGAGCAACGAGCCGTTGACCGAGCCGACCGACGTGCCGACGACCAGATCGGGCGTCACGCCGTGCTCCCGCAACGCGCGCAGCATGCCGACCTGCGCGGCTCCGAGGCTCCCACCGCCCCCGAGCACGAACCCGACTGGTCCTGGCAGTTCGATCGTCACGTCCGGTGATCCTAAAGCGAGACAACGGAAAGGGCTGATTTCACTCTACGCTGAAGCCACTGAGTGGACGAGCAACGGGATCGCCAGCTCCGCCGAGGTCCGCGAGCCGTGGAACCCGGTCAGCCCGCTCAGCCCCGGCTCCGCCTGGCTGCGCACCAGCACGTGCGCGTCCTTCATGGCCACCACGACGTCCCCGATGCGGTCGATCGCGAGCGGGCTGACCGGCCCGAACCACCCGGCGTCCACGGCTTCCGCACGGGTCAGCACGTCGGCCCGGTCGCCGAGGAACTCCCGCCACACGGACAGCACCTCGTCGCTCTGGACGTGCAGGTACCGCACCCGAGGCTCACCGGCGATCACCCGGACCCCCTGCCACAGCAGCGGTTCGGTGTCGAAGTCGATCCGCTCGCCCGCGGTGACCATGCCGTGGTCCGCCGTGACGGCGAGCAGCGAGCCGGACGGCAGGCGCGAGGCGATCCGGGCTGCCAGCGAGTCCACGAACTCCAGCTGCAGCAACCACTCCTCGGAGCCCGGCCCGTAGATGTGCCCGATCGTGTCGAGGTCGGCGTGGTAGGCGTAGCAGAACGACCGGTCCTGCCGGACCGCCGCCACCGCGCCCAGCGCCAGGTCGCCGAACCCGGCGGTGCCGCGGAACCACGAGCCGCGCAGCACCGCCCTCGTCAGCCCGGACGACCGGTGCGGCATCGGCGCGACCGCGCTGACCGCGACCCCGGCCGCCGCCGCGCGTTCGAACAGCGTCGGGTGCGGCTGCACGACCTCGGGCACGAGCGCCTTGCGCAGGTCGTGCTGGTGGTCGCCGGCGCGCGTCCAGGTCAGCGAGTTGAGCACCTCGTCGCCGACCGCGAACGTGTAGCCGACGATGCCGTGCTCACCGGACCGCAGCCCGGTGCCGATCGAGGCGAGGCTCGTGGCCGTCGAGGACGGGAAGCCCGCGGAGATGTGCCGGTCGGACAACCCGGACAGGAACGGCGCGTGCGAGGCGTGAGCGCGCAGCAGCTCGTGGCCCAGACCGTCGACGAGCAGCAGGACGACACGCCGGGCCGGTGGCAGGCCGAGCGTGTTGTCGGCACCCGGCACGTCCAGGCCCGACAGCAGTGAGGGGACGACCTCGGCGATGGTCATGAAGGACACCGTGCCACGTCGAATCGGACAACGGGCAGAATGGCGCGCTGTGACAACGCTCATCCACCAGAAGATCGCTGACGAGCTCGGCGTGGCCGCAGGCCAGGTCGGCTCTGCTGTCGAACTGCTCGACGGTGGCGCGACCGTCCCGTTCGTCGCCCGCTACCGCAAGGAGGCGACCGGCGGTCTCGACGACGCCCAGCTGCGCACGCTCGAGGAACGCCTCGGCTACCTGCGCGAACTGGAAGAGCGCCGCGCGGCCGTCATCAACTCCATCCGCGAGCAGGGCAAGCTGAACGACGCCCTCGAAGCCCAGATCCTCGCCGCCGACTCCAAGGCGCGGCTCGAGGACCTCTACCTGCCGTACAAGCAGAAGCGCCGCACGAAGGCCCAGATCGCCAAGGAGGCCGGTCTCGAACCGCTGGCCGACGCACTTCTGGGTGATCCTGGCCTGAACCCCCAGGAGGAGGCCGCCAAGTTCGTCGACCCGGCCAAGGAGGTCGCGGACGCCGCGGCCGCCCTGCAGGGCGCGCGGGCCATCCTGGTCGAGCGCTTCGGCGAGGACGGCGACCTGATCGGCGAGCTGCGCGAGCAGATGTGGACGCGCGGCCGGGTCGTCTCCAAGGTCCGCGAGGGCAAGGAGACCGACGGGGCCAAGTTCTCCGACTACTTCGAGTTCGACGAGCCGTTCGCGAAGCTGCCGTCGCACCGCATCCTGGCGCTGTTCCGCGGCGAGAAGGAGGAGGTCCTCGACCTCGTCCTGGAGCCGGAGGAGCCGCGTGAGGAGGGTCCCTCGACGTTCGAGGTGCGCATCGCGTCGCGCTTCGGCATCGACGACCGGGGCCGTCCGGGCGACAAGTGGCTCACCGACACCGTCCGCTGGGCGTGGCGCACGCGGATCCTCGTGCACCTCGGCATCGACCTGCGCGGCCGGCTGCGGAGCTTCGCCGAGGACGAGGCCGTGAAGGTGTTCGCCTCGAACCTGCGCGACCTGCTGCTGGCCGCCCCGGCCGGCACGCGCGCCACGATGGGCCTCGACCCCGGCTACCGCACCGGCGTGAAGGTCGCGATCGTCGACGCCACCGGCAAGGTCGTCTCGCACGGCGTCATCCAGCCGCACGTGCCCGCGAACCGCTGGGACGAGTCGATCGCGAAGCTCGCCGCGTGGTCCAAGCAGCACGACGTCGACCTGATCGCGATCGGCAACGGCACGGCGTCGCGCGAGACCGACAAGCTGGCCGCCGACCTGATCAAGCGCCACCCCGAGCTCAACCTCACCAAGATCGTGGTGTCGGAGGCGGGCGCGTCGGTGTACTCGGCGTCGGCCTACGCGTCGTCCGAACTGCCGGGCCTCGACGTGTCGATCCGCGGCGCCGTCTCGATCGCGCGCCGCCTGCAGGACCCGCTGGCCGAGCTGGTGAAGATCGACCCGAAGTCCATCGGCGTCGGTCAGTACCAGCACGACCTGGCGGAGTCGAAGCTGTCGCGGTCGCTCGACGCGGTGGTCGAGGACTGCGTGAACGCGGTCGGCGTCGACCTCAACACCGCGTCCGTGCCGCTGCTCAGCCGCGTCTCCGGCATCACCGCCGGTCTCGCGGAGAACATCGTGCTGCACCGCGACTCCAACGGCCCGTTCAGGTCCCGCAAGGCGCTGATGAACGTCGCGCGCCTGGGCCCGAAGGCGTTCGAGCAGTGCGCGGGCTTCCTCAAGATCCGCGGCGGCGACGAGCCGCTCGACGCCTCCTCGGTGCACCCCGAGGCGTACCCGGTCGTGCGCCGGATCCAGGAGGCCGCCGGTGCCGAGCTGATCGGCAACACGGCGGTGCTGACGAAGGTGCGGCCCGAGCAGTTCGTGGACGAGCAGTTCGGTCTGCCGACCGTCACGGACATCCTGCGCGAACTGGAGAAGCCCGGCCGCGACCCGCGCCCGGCGTTCAAGACGGCGACCTTCGCCGACGGCGTCGAGAAGATCGCCGATCTCCAGCCCGGCATGGTGCTGGAGGGCGTCGTGACGAACGTGGCCGCGTTCGGCGCGTTCGTCGACATCGGCGTGCACCAGGACGGTCTCGTGCACATCTCGGCCCTGTCCAACACCTACGTGAAGGACCCGCGCGACGTCGTGAAGTCCGGTGACGTGGTGCGGGTGAAGGTGCTGGAGGTCGACGAGGCCCGCAAGCGCATCGGCCTGACGCTGCGCCTGACCGACGAGCCGGGCAAGCCCGCTCCGAAGCAGCAGGGCGGTGGCGGCGGTGGCCGTGACCGCGGTGGCCGCCCGCAGCAGCGTGGCGGGCAGCAGCGCGGTGGCCAGCAGCGCGCCGCGGCGGCGCCCGCGAGCGGCTCGATGGCGGACGCGCTCCGCAAGGCCGGTTTCGGCAAGTAGGACGGAAAATGCCCCTCCCGCGTGCGGGAGGGGCATTTCTCGTTCGGTGGCTACTTGGCCCTGGTGCCCTTGGCCTTCACGAGCTCGGACTCGAACAGCTCCTCCACGGTCGTGAGACCGCCGGGCACCTTCGAGTCGACCTTGGTGATGTACGACTGCGTGGCGGACGGCCTGCCCACGAGCGAGTAGTGCAACGCGCTGGTCAGGCCCTGGGTGTCCAGGCCGTTGGTGCTGTGGAACGCGTCCAGCACGCCGTCGCGCGTGAGGTCGCCGTTCTGGCACGCCTTCTCGATGACCGAGAGGAACACCTTCGCGACGGTGTAGCCGTGGTCGACGTAGATCGCGGGCTTGTCGTTCGGGTAGTACTTGTTGAACGCGGCCGCCACCTCGCGCGGGCCGGGCTGGCTGCCGGTGAACGGCGCCACGGACGTCACCACGGACACCTGCTTCTCCACGGCCGGGCCGACCGGCGAGTCGAGGATCGCGGTGTCGAAGCCGACCACGTTGACCATGAACGGCACCTCCCACTTCAGCGCCGCGGCCACACCGACGGCGGCGGCGGTCTGGGCGGGGGTGGTGCTGAGCACGACGGCCTTGGCACCCGCGGCCTTCAGGGCGGCGATCTGCTGCGAGAGGTCGGCGGCGGTCTCGCTGATCGGCTGCTCGACGATCTTCATGTTCCACTGCGTGCCGACGAACCGGCTGCCCTCGACGGCGTTGTCGCCGTAGCTGCCCTTGGCGTAGACGTGGCCGACGGTGTCGCCGTCCTTGATCACGCCCTTGCGCTTGTAGTGGTCGAGCCCGTTGATGACGTCGAGGTCGTACGTGGTGCCGACGATCATCATGTGCGGGTTGCCGAGCAGCGACGCGGCCCACGAGGCGGGCGCGGTCAGCGTGCGGGTCTGCATGATGTCGGGCTCGATCGCCGCGGTCATGGGCGTGCCCGCGAGCTCCAGCAGGCCGAGGACCTGGGGCTCCAGGTCGAAGTACGCGTCGAGCGCCTTCTGCACGTCGTACGCGTGGTCCTTCTGCTTGAGCTCGATCCTGCGCCCGCAGATGCCGCCGCGGTCGTTGACCTGCTTCAGGTAGAGCTCGTAGCCCTTCATGCGGGTGAGCGCGGAGGCTTTGAACGGACCCGTCATGTCGGTGAGGATGCCGAGCGAGATCGTGTCGTCGGTAACGCCCGGCCCGGTCTTGACCTGGGCCTTCTCGGTCTCGGCACCGCAGCCGGCCGCGAGGACGGCGAGCGCCAAGGCTGCGGTGGGCAGTACACGGCGGAGGGGCATGCAGCAGTCCTTGTCCAAATGATCTCGGCATACTAAGCGGTAGCTCAGTATTGAGCGGGGATCCAGTTAATGGCCCCTTATGTGCTACGGAACACAGACTCGTAAGGTTCATGTGACTACCGCTCGACTACGGAGTGTGCTAGCTCTTCGGTGCCGAACGAAATGAGATACGCGTGACCGGTCACATCATGGGGTAGCCACAGATGTGAAAATCGTCGTCACAGGTGGGTCCGGGAACGTCGGCACCGCGCTGCGCCGCCATCTGCCGTTCGAGGACGCCCAAGTGGACGTGCGCGGACTGTCATCACTGCGGGACGCCTTCCGGGGCGCTGATGTCGTCATACATCTGGCCTGGGCCATCAAGCCCACGAACACCGGCACCAACATCGACGGTTCCGAGCACGTTCTCACCGCGTGCGTGAAGGAACAGGTCGGCCACCTGGTCGTCGCCTCCTCGGTCGCGGCCTACGGCCCGGCGCCGCGCTGGTCGAGGGTCGACGAGTCGTGGGCGCTGACGGGCATCGCGGACAACACCTACAGCGCGCACAAGGTGCGGCTCGAGGAGATGCTCAGCCGCTATCCGCTGCCGCACAGCGTGATCCGGCCGTGCGGCATCGGGCAGGCCTCCGCCGCCGCGCAGATCCGCCGCTGGCTGCTCAGCCCGTTGCTGCCGCCGAAGCTGTTGCCGTACCTGCCGATCCCGTTGTGGAACGACCTGCGCCTGCAGCTCGTGCACTCCGACGACGTGGCGCGCGCGATCGTGGAGATCGTGCGCCGCAAGGCGTTCGGCGCCTTCAACCTCGCCTCGGAACCGGTGCTGACCGCGCCGATGATCGCCGACCGGGTGGGCGCCGCCCGGTTGCCGGTGCCGTACCCGGTGATCGAGAGGCTCGCGGGGGCGACGGCGAAGCTCGGCCTGCAGCCCCTGACCCCCGAATGGGTCCGGATGGCCGATCAGGCGCCTCTCGTGCGCACCACACGAGCACGGGAACAACTGGAATGGTGGCCCGAACACGACGCGCGTGATGTGCTGCGTGAGGTAATCACTGCAATGGGAGGGCGTGCGTGAACGAGGTTGACGCGGTCGTCATCGGCTCCGGCCCGAACGGGCTGGTCGCCGCGACCCTGCTGGCGGACGCGGGCTGGGACGTGCTCGTGCTGGAGCAGCGCGACACACCCGGTGGGGCCGTGACATCGGCCGAGATGACCGCTCCCGGCTTCACGAACGACGTCTACAGCGCGTTCTACCCCCTCGGTCTCGGCTCGCCCGTCATCGGCGCGTTGAACCTCGACGTGGAGTGGCTGCACGCACCTGCCGTGCTCGCCCACGTGCTGCCGGACGACCGTGTCGCGCTGCTCTCCCGTGACGTCGACGTCACCGCGAAGTCCGTGAGCGCGTTCGCCCACTCCGACGCCGACGCCTGGCAGGCGGAGTACGCGCGCTGGCGGCAGGTCCGCGACGGGGTGCTGGACGGGTTGCTGCGCCCGTTCCCGCCCGTGCGCGGTGGGTTCTCGTTGCTGCGCACGCTCGGTCTCGGGGAGACGCTGCGGCTGACGCGGCTGCTGACCCAGCCCGTGCGCCGGCTCGGCGAGGAGCTGTTCGCCGGTGAGGGCGCCAGGGTGTTGCTGGCGGGCAACACGATGCACTCCGACCTCGGCCCGGACCAGGCCGGTGGCGCGGGCTTCGGCTGGCTGCTCGCGATGCTCGCCCAGGACGTCGGCAACCCCGTGCCCCGCGGTGGCGCGGGCGAGCTGACCGCGTCCCTGGTCCGCCGGTTCGGTGGCCGCGTCGAGACCGGCGCTCGCGTCACCGACGTGCTGCACGCGCGCGGTGTCGCCGTGGGTGTGCGTCTGGCCGATGGTTCCGTTGTGCGCGCACGCCGTGCCGTTCTGGCCGACGTGCCCGCACCGAGGCTGTACCTGGACCTGATCGGCGGCGACGCCCTGCCCGCGAAGCTCGCGGAGGACCTGAAGAGGTTCCAGTGGGACGGCGACACGATCAAGGTCGACTGGGCGCTGTCCGGGCCGATCCCGTGGGCCAACCCCGAGGCGTCCCAGGCGGGCACCGTCCACCTCGGCGGCGACGTCAACGGCCTGGCGAACGTCGCGCACGAGTTGGCGTGCGGCAAGGTGCCGCGCAACCCGTTCATGATCCTGGGCCAGATGACGACGAGCGACCCGTCGCGCTCCCCCGCCGGCACCGAGGCCGCCTGGGCCTACACGCACGTGCCGCTGGGCGGGAGCTGGACGCCGGACCGGCTCAAGCGCCGCGCCGACCGCCTGGAGCTGATGATCGAGGAACGCGCGCCGGGCTTCCGCTCCCGCATCGTCGGGCGCTCCGTGCTCGGCCCGGATGAGATCGGCTCGGTCAACGGCGGCACGGCGGCGATCCACCAGCAGCTCATCTTCCGGCCCGTGCCCGGTCTCGGCCGCGCGGACACCCCGTTCGACCGGCTCTACCTCACGGGTTCGTCGGCGTGGCCGGGCGGCGGTGTGCACGGCGCGGCGGGTGCGAACGCGGCACGGGCGGCGCTCGCGCGGTGGGGTGCGGCCGGCGAGGTCTACAAGACGGTGGTCCAGGGCCTGCACAAAGCGATCTACTGAGTGCGGGCGAGCCTGCGGGTGCGGGACGCCCGCAGGTAGCCCATCACCAGCGCTTCCAGGTCGGGATGCGTTGTCTCCCAACCAGGAGGCACCGTCCCGCGCACCAGCGCCGTGGTCTGGCGGGACGTGCGCGAGGAGTCGACCACGCCGTCCACGTCCAGCTCCAGACCGGCGGGCCCGACCACGACGTGGTGCTCGGCCAGGACGTCGTCGATCTCGCCCGACACCTGCACGCGGCCCTCGTCGAGCAGCAGCAGGTGGTCGCAGACGTCACCGAGGTCGGTGAGCAGGTGCGAGGACAGCAGGACCGTCGTGCCGCGTTCGGCGACCTCGGTCATGACGATCCGCAGCGTTTCGTCGCGTGCCAGCGGATCCAGGTCGGACAGCGGTTCGTCGAGCAGCAGCACCTTCGGCAACCGCCCCAGCGCCAGCGCGATCGCGACCTGTGTGCGCGCACCGGCGGACAACGTGCGCACCTTCGCGTCCTTGGCCACTCCCGCAAGCAGGTCCAGCACCTCGTCCGCGCGCTCCGCCGACCACCGGTCGTTCATCGCCGCACCCGCCCGCATCAGCTCACGGACGGTGAACTGGTCGTAGAGCGGCCTTTTCTGGGTCAGCAGCGACACGTCGGGGTGCATCCGGCCGCGCACTGCCGTGCCGTGCACGGTGATCTCACCCGCGGTGGGCCTCGCGAGCCCGGCGATCAGCGACAGCAGCGTGCTCTTGCCCGCGCCGTTCGGTCCGACCAGCCCGGTCACGCTGCCCTCCGGCAACGTGAACGAGCACCCGTCGAGGGCTTTCGTTCGCCCGAAGTGCTTCGCGACGTCGCGAGCCTGCACGGGACTGGTGTTCATCGTGCTCCCACGTCCACAGTGGACATCAGTAGTGCGTGCCCCGCACGTCGGTGTAGATCGCGTCGACCTCGTCCGCCGAGAGCCCCTCGTCCACCGCGCGGTCCATCCACCGCTCCAGGTCCTGCCGCAGCGGCGCGTCCGCCTTGGCCGCGTCGGTGGCGAGCGAGGCCGTGACGAACGTGCCCATGCCCCGCCGGCCCTCCACCAGCCCTTCGTGCTCGAGCTCCCGGTACGCCTTGAGCACGGTGTTGGGGTTGACCCTGGTGGCCTCCACGACCTCCCGTGCCGTCGGCAGCTTGTCGCCGGGTCCGAGCAGCCCCATCCTCATGGCCTGCTTGACCTGTGCGGCGATCTGGAGATAGGTGGACACCCCGGAGTGCCGATCGATGCGAAACTCGATCACGCCGCTCAGCATAGGTGCCCATCCGTCCACTCCCGGTCACACCTGCCTGCGCACGGCCCACACCGTGCCCAGCACGAACAGCACCGCGAACCCCGCGAAGACCGACGCCTCCAGCAGGTGCAGCGTCGTCGCCTGCTCGACCGGGATGACGTCGGTGAACCGCTGCGCGAGGCCGTTCTCCCGGTAGCAGACCTCGAAGTCCGTGATCCCCTGCGCGTCGTTCCTGCCGGCGCAGTTCATCATCGGCGTCGGGTCCGCGACCACCGCGCCCCTGGCGTCGAGGAACCCCGACTCCACCACCAGCGGGCCGCGCTCGACGGGCGAGCGGCCGTCCAGGTCGTCCGAGAGCACCCTGGTCGGCGTGATCATGAACTCCCGCACCCCGGAGAGCGCGATCCGCGCCGCGATGAACAGGCCGAGCGTCAGCGTCATCGCGACGAGCGTCCGCTTGAACAGCGCGCCCGCGACCATGCCGAGCGTGTAGGCGAAGAGCGTGTACGCGACCGGCGAGACGCCCTGGGCGTCGAAGGTCGTGAAGTAGAACGGACCCGTCGCCAGCGGACCGAGATCCCCGGCCACGTCGAGCCAGCTGTGCACTACGAACTGATAGACGAGCACCACGACCAGTGCGGGCAGCGCGGCGACGGCGAACTTGGCCGCCATCCAGCGCGTCCGGCTGACCGACTGCGTGAACGCCAAGGCGTGCGTGCCCTGCTCGTACTCCCGTGCGAACAACGGCGCGCCGACGAACACCCCGATCAGCGCGGGCGCCGCGAGCACCGTGCCCTGGGCGGCGTGCAACCGGTCGAACCAGACGTCCTGGAACTCGTCGGCGGCCTTGCCCCCGCAGCCGTCGAAGATCTTCTCCACGCAGGCCTCGAGGTTGCCCGCGCGGAGGTCCCCGGCCATTCCCGCCCGCCACATCAGGATGACGGCGACGCTGACGACCAGACCGGCGACGAGCGTGATGAACACGGGCCGTTGCTGGCGCCACACGATCCACGTCATGCCGCCACCCCCATGCGCATGTGGGCGAGCGCGAGCTGACTGAGCGTCCGGTGCTCCGGGTACGCGCGCAGCAGTTCGCTCACGTCCCCCGCCAGCCGCACGCGCCCCTCGGTCAGCAGCACGAGGTGGTCGCACACGTCCTCCAGCTCCGCCAGCACGTGCGACGACAGCAGCACCGTGATGCCCTGCGTCCGGCACTCCCGCACCAGCGTCCGCAACACCGTCTCCCGTGCCAGCGGGTCGAGGTCGGCGAGCGGTTCGTCCAGCATCAGCAACCGCGGCCGCTTCCCCAGTGCCAGCGCGAGCGCGACCCGCGTCCGCTGACCACCCGACAGCGTCCCCACCCTGGCCGCGAACGGCACCTGCGCCTTCTCGACCAGCTCCTCCGCATACGCCTGGTCCCAGCCCGGGTTGGCGTTGCGGCCGTACCGCAGCGTCTCAGTGACCGTGAACTGCGGGTACAGCGGCTTGGCCTGCGTCAGGAACGCCACCGACCGGTGCATCCCACCACCGCTCGGCTCGTCGCCGAACACGGAGATCCGGCCCGTCGTGGGCCGCAGCAGTCCGGTGATCATGCCCATCAGCGTGCTCTTGCCCGCGCCGTTCGGCCCGACGAGCGCGACGATGCGCCCCGCCGGGACCTCGAGCGTGCAGTCGCGCAACGCCCAGCCCCGCGAGTACCTCTTCCCCAGCTCCTCCGCCAGGACCGGCGGGTGCTCCCTCTGACTCATGGGAGCAACCGTACCACCCTTTCACTAGTTACCTAGTGAAAGGGTGTAGCCCGCCCTTTGGCCAGCGCGTTCAGGCGTTGCAGTGTCTCCTTGTTGCGCGGGGTCAGCAGCACGTCCTGCACGACCTTCGGCATGAGGGTCGACGGCCCGCGCACCACCCGCTCGGCCATCCGCACCTCGGTGAGCGACTCGGAGCGCGGGTGCAGGGTGAAGGTGATCCGGGCGGCCCCGGCCGGCCACAGGCGTGCGTCCAGCTCCAGCAGCCGGTTCGGCTCGCAGCGGACCACCCCGGTGGTGTCCTCGATGACCAGCGGCCACGGCCCCACGCTGTGGTGGATCCGCGTCTCCGGCTCTGGCCACCCCTTGTCCACGTCGCGGATGTGCGACGCGCCCACCACCCAGCCCGCGTAGGACCAGCCGTCGGCGAGTACCGCCCACACGGCGTCCACTGGTGCTTCGACGTTCAGCGAAACCTCGGCCATACCGAGGAGGTACCCCGTGCGCTACGACGCAATCCGGCGCGTGCGGCGGCTTTCCGCCCTGCGCTGCAGGTGGTCGGCCGTCAACTCCAGTTCGTACGCGCGCAGGGCCTGGTAACGCGGCGAGACGCGGAGCGCGAACGTCCCGCTGAGCCGTTCGATCGCCGACGCCGAGCGGTCGAGCCGCCTCCTCGCCGCGTCCAGGCCACCGGCTCGCAGCATGCGCAGGCAGTTCTCGGCCTCGCAGTTGTACGAGCGGAGCATCAGCGCCGACCAGTCCTCGACGAGCCTGCGCCCGGTCGCGTCCGATCCGTTGCAGGTGACCTGCCCGCCACCCTCGATCGCCGCGCCGGTCTTGATCAGGGTCTTCATCTCGTCGTGGACGAGGTCCAGCTGCGCCTGGTGGTCCACGGTGGCGCCGGTGCGGAACACACCTGCCCGTTGCAGGGTCAGTTCGTCCTTCAACGGCCGCAGTTCGGCGCGAGCGTTCGAGATCCGGTGCCGCAGCGCTACGAGTTCGGCACCGGCCCGGTCGACCTCCTCCAGCACGTCGGTCCGCGCTGACCGGGCGTCACCGATCCGGGAGAGGAGGTCCTGCAGACCTTCCACGGCCCGCTCCAGCTCAGCGATCCGGCGGTCCTTGCGACCGAGCATGCTTCCCTCCCCGATCCGCGACGAAAGGCCCATGACCGTTCCATCGCAAGGAGGAATCCGTCGTTATCCACGACGCTATGCACTCACTCCATCGAGTGATCCGACGAAACGAACGAACCCTTCGGGGTCCTCGCTCGTGGCGGACTGCTGCAGGACCACGCTGGTGGCGCCCGCCGCGGCGACCCGCGCGACCAGGTCCGTGACGAACGCGCGGTCCCGCGAGTCCGTCTCCACGTAGACGATCACGGGGTGCTCGCGGGTGGCGCTGATGGCCCGGACGCGGTCCAGGTCGGCCGACGCGTCGAGGATCGTGCCGTCGCCGACCTCACCCGCGAGGTCGAGGGTCTTCGTGCCGAGCCCGCCCACGTAGATCGGCATCGGTGCGGCCGGCGGCCAGTCCAGCGCCACGCCGCTCAGCTTCACGTACCGGCCCTCGACGGTGACGCGCTCGCCGGCCAGCAGTGCCTTCAACGCCTCGGTGTACTCGCGCAGCAACGTCAGCGGCGACGAGACCCGAGCGCCGACCTGGCCCATCCAGTCCTGCACGCCGTGCCCGACGCCGATCGAGACGCGGCCGGGGAACAACCGGTCGAGCGTCGCGGCCTCCATCGCCGTCAGGGCGACGTTGCGCAACGGCACCGGCAGCAGGCCGACGCCGACCTTCAGCCGCGAGGTCCAGGCGAGGGCCGCGGAGGCGCAGGCGATGCCGCTCTCCAGGAAGCAGTCCTCCCACAGCCACAACGAGTCCACACCGGACTCCTCGGCCGCGAGGACGACGGAACGCAGGTTCTCGGGAGGGAGCTGGGGCCGGTAGACAGCGCCGAGTGAGGTCACCCGTCCACTACTACCGGCCTCACCTCAGTTGAGCAACCGCCTCAGCAGCCGCAGTTGTGGTACGTGACGTCCCAGTGGTTCGACTCGAGGTAGTAGATGTTGCCCGCGTTCGACTTCCACTTGTTGCCACCGATGGACGAGAAGCTGCCCTTGATGTAGTTCGTGACGCAGCTGGACAGCCGGTAGTCCACCTTGTACCCGTTCCAGTGCGAGTACGTGCCCGACGCGTGGCCGGTCTCCGTGCCGCCGGTGATCATCAGCGCACAGCCCGACGCGCTCTTGAACGTCTTGGCACCCGCGATGGTCGTCTGGTTGATCTGCTCGAACGACGTGCAGTTCGGCTTGGTGCGGTCACTGCACCCACCGCTCGACGTCCAGCCGATGCCGGCCGCGCGCAGCTGCGCGGTCGCCTGCGAGTGCGTGTACTTGGCCGGGGCCGCCGACGCGACGGACGCGCCCATGATCAGAGCGGCGAACATCGCGACCACGGCGGCGATCGTGCGAACGAACATGTGCTCTCTCTCCTTATGCCCAAGGTGCGGCGGAAGTTAAGGAGCAGCGGTAAAGGAAGGCCTAAACCGGCCTTAGGCCGATCTTTGGCGCCTCAGTGGACAGTTCCGGTCATCACCAACGGCAAGTCGATCGGAGCAACAACAATGCGCATTCGCCACGCCGTCGCGGCGACCGCGATCTCGCTCGGGCTCCTGGGGGGTCTGAGCGGGATCGCCCAGGCCGCCCCGGAGGGTCCTGCCGAGCAGGAGACCGCCATCTCGCAGGTCCAGGCGGCGGCCGGGTACGGCGGCTCCATCAGCCGTACCGAGGTCATCAAGCGCGCCAAGGACTGGTGGGACCGCAAGGTCCCGTACAGCCAGTCCGCCTACGCGTGGGACATCAACAAGGGCAAGAAGTACCGCACGGACTGCTCCGGCTTCGTGTCCATGACGTGGAAGCTCACGACGAGCCGCAACACGGGCAACCTGGACGAGGTCGCCACCAAGATCTCGTGGGCGAACCTCAAGCCGGGCGACATGATCCTGCGCAACGGCCACGTGAAGCTGTTCGAGAAGTGGGCCAACTCGGCGAAGACGTCGGCGTGGATCTACGAAGAGGGCAGCACGTCGACGGACATGGACCACGAGACCGTGACCATCTCCTCGCTCAAGAGCGGTGGCTACGCCCCGTGGAAGTACAAGAAGATCACCGGCTGAGTGCGGGCGGGGCCCATTGAGCCGGCCACTGGTGCACCTCTTCCCTCTCTCTGGTGCCCAGTCGGGTGAACAGGCCGGCGGCCTCGCGCCAGGAGCGGTCCGCGTCTTCGACGTCCCCCAGACGGGCGTGGACCGCTCCCAGGTCACGAAGACTCCTGGCCCGCCACAACGGCAGGCTCAGGTCGTTCCACACCGGCATCAGGTCGGTCAGCACGGTCCGCGCGCCGGCGAGGTCGCCCGCCGCGAGCCGCCACTCCCCCAGCGTGCGGCGCACGAGGGCCTCGCCGAACCGGTCGCCGACGTCCCGGCACCCGTCGAGCGCCTGGTGGATCAGGCGTTCGGAAGGTTCGAGAACTCCCTTGCGCAGCAACACCTTCGCCCACGCCTGGGCGGTGTAGCAGGCGAGCAGCTCGTCGCCGGTGCCCGCGACCATCTCGTGGGCGCGCCGGACGTGGTCCTCGGCGAGGTCGAGCTCACCGCGGGCGCGGTGGACGAGCCCGATCCCGCGGGCCGCCAGCGCCTCACCCCGCCTGCTGCGGGCCCGCCGGTAGACCGTCTCCGCGAGGCGCAGCGTCTCGAACGCGCCCTCGTCGTCGCCGAGTTCCCGTTTGATGGAGCCGATCCCGTACAGCGCGTGCGCCTCGCCCTCGGGGTCGTTGGACTCCAGCAGCTCACGGGCCCGGCCCAGCGCCTCCAGCGCGCACGGGTACTGGCCCAGGTCACGGCACACCATGCCGATGCCGTTCATCGCGACGGCCTCGCCGCGCTGGTCGCCCAGGTTCACGAACAACGTCTGCGCGGTGTCGAACCACGACCGCGCCTGCGCGAGGTTGTCGCGCTTGTAGTGCATCTGACCGAGGCTGCACCGCAGCACCGCCTCCAGCCGCACGTCCCCGGTCCTCCACACGGCCTCCAGCGCCGCCGTGTGTGTTCGTTCCCAGGCCTCGTAACGGTTCCTGAGCCCGAACCACGCGAACACCAGCACCTCGGCCAGCTGGCACGCGATCTCGGTGAGGTCCAGCTCGGCCGCGCGTTCCACGAGTCTCGTCAGCAACGACTCCTCGCGCGCGAACCAGGCGTCCTTGTCGGTCGGGCGCGTCGCCGACGTGACGACACCCAGCGAGTCCTGCATGCGCGGCACGGCGAGGAAGAGCTGTTCGGTCAGTCCGTCCACAGTGGACAGCGCGGCGACCACGGCTCTGCGGACGACGTTCTCGCGGTCCGGCCGCTCGTCCTCGGCCTCGGCGCGTTCACGGGCGTGCAGCCGCACCAGCTCGTGCATCCGGTACCGCGCGCTGCCGATGACGTCGAGCAGCCGCGCGTCGACGAGCTGGTCGAGCACGTCCTCGTCGAGCAGGTGCGCCCACACGAAGCTCGGCACCTCGGGCAGCCCGAGGAACCCGAACATCCGGTACGCGCGGCGGGCGTTCTCGTCGAGCGCCCGGTAGCCCAGCTCCAGGCCGGCGCGCACCGCGAGGTCGTCCGCGACCAGCTCGTCGAGCCGGGACCGTTCGTCGGACAGGCGGCGCACCAGCTTCGACACCGGCCAGTGCGCCCGCCCGGCCAGTCGCGCGCCGGTGATCCGCACCGCGAGCGGCAGGTACCCGCACAACCGCGCGACCTCCCGCGCCTGGTCAGGTTCCGCGGCCACCCGGTCGTCACCGAGGATGCGCCCCAGCAGCGTCACGGCCTCGTCGCCGCTCAGCACGTCGAGGGGGATTCGGCGCACGCCCTCGAGCCCGCACAGCCTGCTGCGGCTGGTGATCAGCGTCAGGCACCCGGGACTGCCCGGCAGCAGCGGCCTGACCTGCGAGACGCTCGTGACGCCGTCCAGCACGATCACCACGCGCCGCCCGCCGACCGTCGCCCGCCAGAGCGCCGCGCGTTCCTCGGCGGACTCGGGGATGCGTTCGCTGGGCACGTCCATCGCGCGCAGCAACGCGTCCAGCGCCCCGGACGGCGAGTGCAGGTCGACGAACAGCTGCCCGTCCGGGTAGCGGTCGGCGAGCCGGTGGGCCGCGTGCACCGCGAGCGCCGACTTGCCGACACCCGCCGGTCCCTCGACCCACCACACACCGCCGTCGCTGTCGAGCAGCCGCGAGAGCTCGCGGTCACGCCCGGTGAAGTCGCCCGCGTCGCGCGGCAGGTAGTTGCGGCGGCTGTCCCGCGAGCCCTCCAGCACGTCCCGGTAGAGCTGCTGGAGCTGCTCGCCGGGCTCGACCCCGAGCTCGTCGACGAGCACCTTGCGGGTCTCGCGGAACACCCGCATGGCGTCCGCCCGGCGCCCCGCCCGCGCCAGTGCCGTCATGAGCTGCCCGCGCAGCCGTTCGGCCAGCGGGTACTCGGCGACGAACGTGCCGAGCCGGTCGATCAGCTCGGCGTGCCGGCCGAGCGCCAGTTCGGCGTCGACCCACGCCTCGGCGGCCGCGAGCCGTTGCACGTCGAGCGTCTGCGCGAACACCACCGGCGTGCCGCGCCAGAGCTGCAGCGCCCTGTTCAACGTGGCGGCCTTGACCTTGAGGTCGGCCTCGTCTCCCGCGCCGCTCACGAGCCTGCGGAACGCGTGCAGGTCGACGGTCTCGGGGTCGGCGTTGAGCACGTACCCCGCCGCCCGGTGCTCGACGGGCAGCCCGGCCCGGCGCAGGCTGGAGATGTGCACCTGCAGCGACTTGCGCGCCTGCGGCGGCGGCTCCTCACCCCAGATCAGGTCGATGAGCCGTTCGACGGGCACGATCTTCCCGCATTCCACGGCCAAGACAGCTAGGATCTGCGCGGGCTTCGGCGGCACCGAAGGTTCGACCGGCCCGAGAATCCTGACCTCCACTGTGCCCCCACCAGTGTTGAACATTCACCCAGTTCTGCACGGCATTGCCGAATGCTGACGCAATCCGGCTCACGGGGGTTCCACTTCAGGGTGAATGCACTCGAACGGACGCAAATCCGGGGGCAACCAGACCAGGGGTCACTACGTCCAGCCCACTTTCAGTGGGCATGAATGTGAACTTTTGTTCCGTTTCTACAGGCTGGCTTTGAGTCGCCCGAACTCCTCGGCCAACGCCGGCAACTGCCAGTGCGCGTTCAGCCCGCTCGGATTGGGCAGGATCCACAACCTGGCCCCGCCCACGGTGTCGTGCTGTGGCCCTACCTGCGCTTTCTTGCGCCCGAAGGCGGCACGGTACACCGTGACCCCGAGTATCGCGAGAACCTTCGGTGAATACCTCTCGACCTTTTCCGAGAGGTCGATCGCACCTTGCCGCATCTCGTCAATTGTTAATTCGTCGGCGCGGGCACTGGGCCGGGCGACCACGTTCGTGATGCCCAGCCCCAGTTCGAGCAGCTTCTCCTGCTCCGCGGGCGCGAACTGGGACGGCGTGAAACCGGACAAATGAAGAGCGGGCCAGAACCGGTTTCCCGGCCGGGCGAAGTGATGGCCGGTGGCCTCCGACACGAGGCCGGGGTTGATACCGCAGAACAGCACGTCCAGCCCAGGCCTGATCACGTCGTGAATCACGCCGCCAAGACTACGAGGTGGTCGCCGGCACGCGCGGGCGTGGCGTCCACATCGTGTAGCCGGCGCGGCGGGCGTCCTCCGGCGAGTGGAAGAACGCGTCGCCCTTCATGCGCTTGTAGTACGGCGACTCCGGGGTGTGGAACATCATCGTGCGCGAGTTCGCCTTGATCGCGGGCGCGGCGGCGACCGGCTCCGCCATGATCGACAGAGGGGCCGCGTCCACGACGGCCGAGGACTCGCGGGCGCGCATCGTCAGCCAGGTCAGCAGGACGCCGGCGAGGAACGCGCCCGCGCACAGCAGGAACATCTGGAAGAAGAACCCGAACACCGAACAGCTCCTAGCCCGTAGTCGTGAAGTCCTCGTCGACGCGCAGCCCGGGGGCGGCCGTGCGCAGGGCGTCGCTGAGCGAGCCCGCGCGCTCCGGGTCCGCGACGCGCGCCGACGCGGTCAGGTGTCCCCCGTGGACGACACCGGTGAAGTCGGTGACACCCCGGTCGAGCACCGCACCGAGCAACCGCGCCGCCGTGGCGGACGAGACGGGCAGGCGTGCACCCGTGCCGGGGGTGATCAGGTCGGTGATCCGGTGGGCGGCGCTCAGCGCGCGCACGGCGTCCACGACCTCCTGGCGTTCGCGCGCGGACCCGGCGGTGCCCGCCAGCACGATCTCCGACGACCGCACCGCGAACACCAGCTGACCGGGCGGCACGGCGGGTGCGGGGTGCGCCGCCAGCCCCACGGAGGCGAGCGTGGCCGGCACGACGATTGCGCCGACGACAACGCGTTGCAGCAACTGCACGCGCTTGGACTATCCCATCGGGCCGATCGGGTGCCACCACCTCGACCGGAACCCGCAGGACACCCCGCCGAGATTCACTCGTTGGTGGACACCACGACCGGCTCACCGCCGGCCACCAGGCGCCAGTCCGCGCCGGCGAACGTGGCGGGGTCCAGCACGCCCGCGGCCTTGACCCAGTCGATCAGCAGCTGCCGGATCTCCTGCTGCTGGTTGTGCAGCACGGGCGCGGCGGCGATGTGCGGGAAGTCGCCGCCGCCCGCCTGCCGGTAGTTGTTCACGGCCACGGCGAACTCGAACGAGTCCGGCACCTCCACGCCCCCGAAGCGCAGGTCCGCGATCCGCGAGCCGACCGGCCGCGAGATGTCGATGTCGTAGGTCAGCGGCGCGGTCAGCCCGTAGGCGATGTCGAAGTTGTAGTCCGGCACGTCGGCCGACACGTCCGCGGCCGCCACCGGACCGGCGGGCACCTGCCGGAAGTACCGCGCCGACTCCTCCAGGAGGTCGCGCACCTGCCCGGCGGTCATCCGCACGCCCACCAGCGTGTTGTCGAAGATGTAGAGCCCGGCGACGTCCCGGATGGACACCTCGCCGGCCGGGATCGCCGCGGCCCGGTTGAAGGGCGCGCACAGCGAGAGCACCGGCAGCGAGGTGGACTTCGCGACCTCCAGCGCCTGCACGTGGTTGATGAACCTCAGCGCGGGCGTGTCCTCGAACCGCGAGCGCGCGGCCGACATCGCGGACGCGCACGTCCCGACCCGCGCGTTGACGTACGACACGACCCGCTCGTGGTCGTGCCGCAGCAGCCGCACGATCCGCGGGTCCTCCCGCACCGAGGCCGACGACAGCACGGACGACCGCGCGCCGGCCAGTTCCCAGTGCTCGTCGTGGCGCAGGTCGAACTCCATCACCGAGAGGCGCTTGCCCCAGTACAGCGGCTCGGTCAGCAGCACCGGCCGCCCGGTCACCTTGTTCGTCACGAACCTCGACGGGATCTCCACGTGCGCGTGCCCGACCAGGATCGCGTCGATCCCCGGCACGGTCTCCGCCAGCAGTTCGGCGCAGTTCTCCGGGAACGGCACCTGGTCGCCCAGCGACGACGACAGGTCGGCCCCGGAGTGCGCCACCACGATCACCAGGTCGGACTTGCGCCGGATCTCCGGCACCCAGTGCAGCGCCTGCTCCACGAGCCCGGGGAACGTCAGCACGCCGTCGACGTGGGCGCGGTCCCACACGGCGATGCCGGGGTTCGTCAGCCCGAGGACGCCGACCCGCAACGGCGCCCCGCCCGTGCGCCACAGCGTCTTCACCACGTACGGCGGGAACGCGGGCAGCCCGGTGCCGACGTCGAGCGCGTTCGCCGCCAGCAACGGGAAGTCCAGCTGCCGCTCGAACGTCCGCAGCACGGCCAGCCCGTAGTTGAACTCGTGGTTCCCCAGGGCGGCGGCGTTGTAGCCGATCGCGTTCATCGCGGCGGCCATCGGGTGCACGTGCGCACCACGCGTGATCGGCTCGACCTTGGCGTAGTAGTACGCGAGCGGTGTGCCCTGGATGGTGTCACCGGCGTCGAGCAGCAACGTCCGATGCCGCCCCACGGCCGAACGCACGTCGTTCACCAAGGTCGAGATCTTGGCGAGCCCGACGTCGTTGTGCGCATAGTCGTCGAACTCTCGGTTGAGGTAGTAGTCCCAGTTGAACAGGTTGCCGTGCAGGTCCGTCGACCCCATCACAGTCAGTGTGAACGTGCGCACGCTCACCTCCGGTTGTGGTCGGGCTGATCACCCGACCATAACCGCTCACACTTGACCCCAAATCACCTCGTGGGAGGGGCCTGCCCGGCGCGCTGGCCGCGCTGACCGGGTTCGACGACGCTCGACGCGACGGACTTGCCGTCTTCTGTGGTGGCGATCACCGTCACGGTGTCCCCCTTCTCGACACCTTCGGCCACAGTGCCGGCGTCGACCACGTACGTCTTGGTGTAGCCGTCGGTGGACTTCACCTCGACGGACGTGTCGCTGATCGCGGTGACCTCACCGGTCTGGAACTCACCGTGGGTCGTGGTGCCGGTCCCCAGCCCGAAGGCTCGCATGCCGCCCTGGCCGTCCGGAGGCGTGCCTCCCATGCCGCCAGGGCCCATACCGGCGTTCTGCTGGCCCGTGCCGCTCGCGGCGTAGATCGCGACGCCTCCGGCACCGGCGATCGCGACGGCGATGGCCACGGCGGCCACCGTCTTCCTCGCGGTCCACGAGGGGCGTGCCGCTTGCTCGGCGGGCTGAGGTGCGCCCCACTCCGGGGGCTGTTGTTCGGTCATGACGACCACCGTGGCGGCCCCGCCTGTGCCGGACCTGTGTGCGCCGTAGGCCTGAGCTGTGCGCATCGCTCACAGCTGGTACACAGGATCCGCGTTCACGATGGGAGCCATGCGCGCGATGAAGACCGAACTCCGCAGGCCGGACGGGCAGCCGGTGCGGGTGCTCGTCGTGGACGACGAGTCCACTCTGGCCGAGCTGATGTCGATGGCGCTGCGCATGGAGAAGTGGGACGTGCGCACGGCGCTGGACGGCACGACGGCGGTGCGGACCGCGCGGGAGTTCCGCCCGGACGTGGTGGTGCTCGACGTGATGCTGCCCGACTTCGACGGTTTCGAGGTGCTGCGCCGGATGCGGGCCGAGGCGCCGATCCTGCCGGTGCTGTTCCTGACGGCGAAGGACGCGGTGGAGGACCGCATCGCCGGGCTCACCGCGGGCGGCGACGACTACGTCACCAAACCGTTCTCGCTGGAGGAGGTCGTGCTGCGGCTGCGCGCACTGCTGCGGCGCACCGGTGTGACCGACGCGGACGCGGGCACGAGGCTGGTCGTCGGCGACCTGTCGCTGAACGAGGAGACCCGCGAGGTCGAACGCTCCGGCACCTCGATCGACCTGACCGCGACGGAGTTCGAGCTGCTGCGCTACCTGATGCGCAACCCGAAGCGCGTGCTGAGCAAGGCCCAGATCCTGGACCGCGTGTGGAGCTACGACTTCGGCGGCCAGGCCAACATCGTCGAGCTCTACATCTCGTACCTGCGCAAGAAGATCGACGCCGGGCGCACCCCGATGATCCACACGATGCGAGGCGCCGGATATGTCCTCAAGCCTGCGACCTAGAACCCTGCGGGCCCAGCTGGTCTCGGGCCAGATCGTCCTGCTGACGGCGCTCTGCCTGGTGATCGGCGGGGTCTCGGTGCTCGCGCTGCACGCGTTCCTGGTCAAGAACCTCGACCACGAGGTCACGACGTTCCGCCCGCCGCCGCTCGGCCAGCGCTACGGGCCGCCCGGCATCAACGCGCGGATCCTCCCCGACGGCAGCATCCGCGGCTTCATCGAGGTGCCGGGCTCGGAGGAGCCGCGCTCGCTCACCGCCGACGAGATCAAGGTGCTGGCGGCCGCGCCCTCGGCCCCGCACACGGTCGACCTGGGTGAGGCCGGCGAGTTCCGCGTCGTCACCATCCAGCGCGAGATCAAGGGCATGTCGATGCGGCCCGTCACCGACATCGTGTGGCAGATGGTCTGGATCCTCGCCGCGCTGATCGCGGCGGGTGCCGCGGTGGTGGCGCTGGCGGGCCGGGTGATCGTGCGCAGGGCGCTGGTGCCGCTGGACAGGGTCGCGGAGACGGCGACGCGCGTCGCCGGGCTGCCGTTGCACGAGGGCGAGGTGGCGCTCGCCGAACGCGTGCCGGAGGAGGACACCGATCCGGCAACGGAGGTCGGCAAGGTCGGCCTGGCGCTCAACAGGATGCTCGGCCACGTCGACCAAGCCCTGAAAGCCAGGCACGACAGCGAGACCAGGGTCCGCCAGTTCGTCGCCGACGCCTCGCACGAGCTGCGCACCCCTCTCGCCGCCATCCGCGGCTACGCCGAGCTGACCCGCCGCACCGGCGCGGACCTGCCGCCCGAGGTCACCCACGCGATGGGCCGGGTCGAGTCCGAGGCCGTGCGGATGACGTCGCTGGTCGAGGACCTGCTGCTGCTGGCCCGCCTCGACGCCGGCAGACCGTTGGAGAGCAAGGACGTGGACCTGTCGAGGCTCGTGCTGGACGTGGTCGGCGACGCCCGGATCGCGGGCCCGGAGCACAGCTGGAAGCTCGCGCTGCCGGAAGACCCCGTGACGGTTCCCGGTGACATACAGCGACTCCACCAGGTCATCGGCAACCTGCTGTCCAACGCGCGTGCCCACACCCCGCCGGGCACCACCGTGACCACCGGGCTGTCCGTCCACAACGGACGCGTCGACCTGAGCGTCACCGACGACGGCCCCGGCGTCCCGGAGGGTCTGGAGGTCTTCGAACGGTTCGCGCGCGGCGACTCCTCGCGTTCGCGGGCCGCGGGCAGCACCGGCCTTGGCCTGTCGATCGTGGCCGCCGTGGTCGGCGCGCACGACGGCGAGGTGTCCGTCGCGAGCAGGCCCGGCCACACCACGTTCACCGTCTCACTGCACACAGGTCGTTCACAGCAAGGGCACACGACCCACCCAGGCTAGACCGCGAGTCTCGTCCGCATGAGACGAGAACGCCTGGCGCTGGCGGTCCTGCTGATCGCGACCGGCGCGCTGTACCTGTGGCGGCTGGGGGACTCGGGCTGGGCCAACGCCTACTACTCCGCCGCCGCGCAGGCCGGTGCGACGAGCTGGAAGGCGTGGTTCTTCGGCTCCTCGGACGCGTCGAACGCGATCACCGTGGACAAGACGCCCGCCTCGCTGTGGGTGATGGGCCTGTCCGCGCGGCTGTTCGGCGTCAACGCGTGGAGCATCCTGGCGCCGCAGGCGCTGATGGGCGTCGGCAGCGTCTGGCTGCTGCACGCGACGGTCCGCCGCTGGTTCTCCCCCGCCGCCGCGCTGATCTCCGGCGCCGTGCTCGCGCTGACGCCGGTGGCGGTGCTGATGTTCCGCTTCAACAACCCGGACGCGCTGCTGGTGCTGCTGCTGATCGCGGGCGCCTACTGCGTGACCCGCTCGGTCGAGAAGGCGAGCCCGTTCTGGCTCGCGCTCGCCGGGGTCGCGGTCGGATTCGGCTTCCTCACCAAGATGCTGCAGGCGTTCCTGGTGCTGCCCGCGTTCGCGCTGGTCTACCTGCTCGCCGCACCGGCCACCGTGCCCAGGAAACTCCTGCACCTCACCGGCGCGCTGGGCGCCATGATCGTCGCGGGCGGCTGGTGGATCGCCGCCGTCGAGCTCACCCCTGACCGGCCCTACATCGGCGGCTCGCAGACGAACAGCGTGCTGGAACTGGCGTTGGGCTACAACGGTCTCGGCCGCCTCACCGGCGACGAGGTCGGCAGCGTCGGCGGCGGCCGCGGGTGGGGCTCGGCGGGCTGGAGCCGCCTGCTGAGCGCGGAGATGGGCAGTCAGATCGCGTGGCTGCTGCCGGCCGCGGTGGTCCTGCTGGTCGCCGGGCTGTGGCTGACGAAGGGCCGCGTCCGCACCGCACTCGCCCTGTGGGGCGGCTGGCTCGCCGTCACCGCCGGGGTGTTCAGCTTCATGAACGGCATCATCCACTCCTACTACACCGTGGCCCTGGCTCCCGCGATCGCCGCCGTCGTCGGCATCGCGGCCACCGAACTCTGGGAGAGGCGCGCGGAACCCGTTGCGGCAGCGGTGCTTTCAGGCTCCGTCGCACTGTCCGCACTGCAGTGCTACGTGCTGATCAACGAGTTCTCGACGCCCGTCGCCCTCCTCGTGCTCATGACGGGACTGATCGCCGCGGTCGGCCTGGTGCTGTCGCTGCGCTGGGCCATCCCGGTCGCACTGATCGCCGCGCTGCTCGGCCCCACCACGTACTCCTTCGCCACCGTCACCACCCCGCACACCGGCGCGCTGCCGGTCGCGGGTCCGTCCAACGGCCGGATGGGCGGCATGGGCGGCGGACTGCTCGACGCCACCACCCCGGACGCCGAGGTCGTGACCCTGTTGCAGGACAACGCGACCAGCTACAGGTGGGCCGCCGCCACGATCGGCTCCAACAACGCGGCCGGGCTCCAGCTCGCGAGCGGGCAGCCGGTCATGGCACTCGGCGGCTTCAACGGCACCGATCCCGCGCCGACACTGGAGGAGTTCCAGGAGATGGTCCGAAGTGGACAGATCCACTACTACGTCGCCGCCGGTCGCATGATGCAGGGCGAGACCGGCAGCGACGCCGCCCACGACATCGGCGCGTGGGTCGCCGAGAACTTCACCGCGACCACCGTCGCCGGTACCACCCTCTACGAACTGGACGGGTCATGACCGCCACGCTCGCCCCCGCGCCCGTCGCGGCACCGCGACCGAAGCCACTCCGGAACCCGAAGTCGTTGCACCGCCTCGCTTTCCTCGGCCTGCTCGCGGCGACCGCAGTGCTGTACCTGTGGAACCTCACGGCGTCCGGCTACGGCAACGAGTTCTACGCGGCGGCGACGCAGGCCGCGTCGCAGAGCTGGAAGGCGTTGCTGTTCGGCTCGCTCGACCCCGGCAACACGATCACGGTCGACAAGCCGCCCGCGTTCCTGTGGGTGAGCGGGCTGTTCGCGAAGCTGTTCGGGTTCTCCAGCTGGACCGTGCTCGCCCCGCAGGCGCTGGAAGGCGTCGCGGCGGTGGGACTGCTGTACGCGACGGTCAAGCGCACGTCCGGTCCGGCGGCGGCCCTGTTCGCCGGCGCGGCCTTCGCCCTCACCCCGGTCGCCACGCTGATGTTCCGGTTCAACCTGCCGGACGCGCTGCTGGTGCTGCTGATGGTCGCGGCCGCGTACTGCACGGTGCGGGCGCTGGAGAACGCGAGCCCGTTGTGGCTGGCACTCGCGGGCTCGGCCATCGGCTTCGCGTTCCTCACCAAGATGCTGCAGGCGTTCCTGGTGCTGCCCGCACTCGCGCTCGCCTACCTGGTCGCCGCGCCGGCGTCACTTCTCAAGCGCGTGCTGCACCTGCTCGGCGCCGGGGCCGCGGTGGCGGTCTCGGCGGGCTGGTTCATCGCGCTGGTCGCGTTGTGGCCCGAGGACAGCCGCCCGTACATCGGCGGCTCCACCAACGACTCGCTGTGGGAACTCGCCATCGGCTACAACGGGCTCGGCCGCATCTTCGGCAGTTCCGGCGGTCCCGGCGGTGGCGGAATGGGCGGCAACGGCAACATCGGATTCGGCGGGGAAACGGGAATCGGCCGGCTGTTCGGCGCCAGCATGGGCCCGGAGATCTCCTGGCTGCTGCCCGCCGCGCTGATCGGCCTGGCCGCCGGACTGTGGTTCCTGCGCCGCGCTCCCCGCACCGACCGCACCCGTGCGGCGCTGGTGGTCTGGGGCGGCTGGGTGCTCGTGAGCGGCGCGGTGTTCAGCTTCATGAGCGGCATCACCCACCCCTACTACACCGTCGCCCTGGCACCCGCGATCGCCGCTGTCGTGGGCATCACCGGCAGCGAACTGTGGCGTGGCCGCGCGCACTTCCCGGTCCGGACCTCCCTGACCGCGATGGTCGCGGTGACCGGCGTGTGGGGCTTCATCCTGCTCGACCGCACCCCGGACTGGACGCCGTGGCTGCGCTGGGTCCTGCTGGCCGTCACGGCAACAGCCGTCCTCGCGCTGGTGTTCGGCCTGGACCGGCGCCGGCTGGCCGGTGTCCTGGTGGTGGCGGCGCTGCTCGGCACCTCCGGTTACGCGCTGGCGACCGCGGCCACCACGCACAGCGGCTCGATCCCGTTGTCCGGCCCGCGTTCCCAGCAGGGCGGCGGCATGGGCATGCGCGAGGGCTCGTCGTCCACAGAGGTCGTGCAGCTGCTCAAGGCCACCGGCACGAAGTGGGCCGCCGCGACGGTCGGCGCCCAGAGCGCGGCATCACTGCAGCTGGCGTCCGGCCGGTCGGTGATCGCGATCGGCGGCTGGAACGGCAGCGATCCCGCGCCCACGCTCGAGGAGTTCCAGGCGCTCGTCGCCCAGGGCGAGGTGCGCTACTACGTCGAAGGCGGCCGCGGCGGCCCCGGTGGCGGCGGCAGCGACATCGGCGAGTGGGTCGCGGCGCACTTCCAGACCGTCACCGCGGGCGGCCAGACGCTCTACGACCTGACCGCCGCGAAGTGACGTCCCGGAGCCGGCCTGCTCGTCGTGCCACAGCAACGGCAGCAGGTCGGCTCCGCGCCGCCACAACCACGGGATCCCCTTGAGCACCAGCCACGCCGCGTGGTGCCACACCGTCAGCTCGCGTCCGCCCGAGCACTCCAGGCTGACGTCGCCGAACCGGAGCCCGGTCGCGCGCAGCTCGGCCGCGAACGCCCGCGCCAGCATGCGGTGACCGCGCTCGGACGGGTGCAGCCGGTCCACCGCCCACGTCTCCAGCTCGTAGGCACCGGGCATCGTGTGCAGGTCCACGCACCGCACGCCGTGCCGTGCCACCACCACGTCGACCACGCGGTTGTACTCGTCGATGCGGTTCCTCAGCACCCGCCGCAGTTTGCCGGGCAGCTTGAACACGCGCCCCTGGTCGTGGAACCGCACGGTGACGACCGAGGCGCCGGCCGCGGTGAGCTCGCGGCAGACGTGGTCGAGGTCCTCGTGCATCTGCCGCACGGAGAAGTCGGACCGGAGGGTGTCGTTCACGCCGGCGATGACGACGGCGGCACTGGGCCTGTCCCGCAACGCCTGCGGCAGCTGAACCCGCCGCACGTCGGCCAGCCGCGCGCCGGAGACGGCGTGGTTGCGATAGCCGTTGTCCGAGTAGGCGGACGAGAGGATCGGGCCGAAGCCGCGCCATCCGCCGGGAACGAGGTCGCCGATCCCGACCGCGGTCGAGTCACCGAGTAGCACCAGCACGCGGATCAGCATCAGCGGGCCCGGTGATGCGGGCGTGACCGTGTGGGAACGGTTCAGCGAAATGCTGGGTAAAGCGGGAGTTCGAGCACCTCGGAGCCGTAGCGGTCGGCCAGTGCCCCGATCACCGCGTCGGCGTGCGAGGCCACCGTCTTCTCACCGAGGATCAGCGCGTCGGACCGCAACCGGACCCACCGGCCGGTGAGCACGACGCTGCGCGGTGGTGCGTTGTCCGCTGTCGGCATCGGCTTGGACAGGGCCCGCCACGTCGCGAGCCACACCCACAGCAGCTGGGCCTCCAGCAGCCGCGGTAAGAGCACCGCGTCGTCGTCCATCTCGGGCCACACCGACCCGACCTCCGCCCGCCAGGCGGCGACCATGGCCTCGGACATCCCCGGCGGCAGGCCCCACCCGCACCAGCAGGACGGGAACGGCACGCGCAGCGCGGCG
This sequence comes from Lentzea pudingi, assembly GCF_014646255.1. Classification (GTDB taxonomy): domain Bacteria; phylum Actinomycetota; class Actinomycetes; order Mycobacteriales; family Pseudonocardiaceae; genus Lentzea; species Lentzea pudingi. The sequence goes on along the minus strand of NZ_BMNC01000004.1, from coordinate 65,111 downwards.
GCGTCGAACACGATGTCGCGGACGCAGCCGCCCTCGAAGTCGACGAACCGCACCCCGCGCGAGGTGACCAGGTGGTTGTCCGGGCACGACGTCGACGGGCTGAACGCGCGCCGCCGCGAGGTGCTGAACGCCTTCGCGGCACCAGCGGCGAACTCGACGGCCTGCGTGGACGTGGCGACGCCCAGGGTGGACTCGAGCAGCGCGGGCAAGCCGGCGATCGCCGCGTGCACGTCGACCGCGATCGGGTCCTGGCAGCACTGCGCACCGGCCCGGCGCATCAACGCGTCGAAGTCGGCGTCGCGGCCCGCCGTCGTGGCGTGCAGGCGGCCCATGGCGTGGGCCCACGAGAGCAGCCCTCGTTCGGCCGCCCGCGCGTCCTTGGCGTGCAGCTTCTCGGACAACCTCGGCGCCCGGCCCAGGTCCTCCAGCACGACCAGGCGTGACGCCGCGTCGTGGGCGAAGAGTTCGGGGGTGGCGCGCTCCTCGGCGGGCAGCGCCGTCAGCAGCTGGTGGCTCACGGCCTCGTGCGCCCACGGGTCGCGGTCGCCGGTCCCGGCGGGATAGCGCTTTACGACCAGTGTGCGGGGCATCGAGAAAGGCGAGGACGCCACTCTCACGCGAATGACGACGGAACGACCGGTACCCCCGAGAGCCTCGGGGTCCGCGAGGCGCACCTGTGCGCCCAGTCGCTTGGTCAGTACCCGCTCAGCCGCCCCGACAGCGTCTGCGATCTCAGGTGAAGTCGTGTCGGGAGGGCCCGCGGTGATCTCCACGCTCATCCCCTCCGACCCTACTCCCCAAGTCCGTGAGCCGGACCGACGCTAATCGGGCCAGGCTGCGACTACCACCACTCGTTGATAACGGCTCGAACGGTTCCCGGACACCCCTCCGAGGTGTGGACGTGTGGAAACACCTTCCGTTGCCCACTACGTGCCGATCAAGCCGATCGATCGGCACGCGCACCTCAATACCGATCAAGTAGCTGCTCGATCGGGCGAACCGGTCTCATGTTCTGGGACGCGTGGAGGCAGCCGATCGGTTGCCTCCACGCGCGAGAAAGATCGTCAGGCCTTCTGCTCGGCCTTCTCGGCCGCCTTGTCCGCGGCCTTCTCCTGGGGCTTCGCGTCCACACCGGCCTCCTTGCGCTGCAGCGCCGTGATGGGGGCCGGAGCCGCCGTCAGCGGGTCGTAGCCGCCGCCCGACTTCGGGAACGCGATGACCTCGCGGATCGAGTCGGCGCCCGCGAGCAGCATGCAGAGGCGGTCCCAGCCCAGTGCGATGCCGCCGTGGGGCGGGGCGCCGAACTTGAACGCGTCGAGCAGGAAGCCGAACTTCTCCTGCGCCTCCTCGGCACCGATGCCCATGACGTTGAACGCGCGCTGCTGCACGTCGGCGCGGTGGATACGGATGGAGCCACCGCCGAGCTCGTTGCCGTTGAGGATCACGTCGTAGGCGTAGGCCAGCGCGTTGCCCGGGTCGGACTCGAAGTTGTCGATCCACTCCGGGGTCGGCGAGGTGAACGCGTGGTGCAGCGCCGTCCAGTTGCTGCCGCCGACCGCGACGTCACCGGCCTCGAGCTTGTCGACCGACTCGAACATCGGGAAGTCGACGACCCAGCCGAACGCCCAGGCGTTCTCGTCGATCAGACCGACGCGGTGCGCGATCTCGACGCGGGCGGCGCCCAGCAGGGCACGCGCGTCACGCGGGTCGCCCGCGCCGAAGAAGATGCAGTCGCCCGCGTTGGCGCCGACGGCCTTCGCGAGACCCTCGCGCTCGGTGTCGGTGAGGTTCTTCGCGACCGGGCCGCCCAGCGTGCCGTCCTCCTGGACCAGCACGTACGCGAGGCCCTTGTGGCCGCGCTGCTTGGCGAACTCCTGCCACGCGTCGAGCGTGCGGCGCGGCTGCGAGGCACCACCCGGCATCACGACGGCACCGACGTACGGCGCCTGGAACACGCGGAACGTCGTGTCCTTGAAGTACTCGGTGAGGTCGGTGAGCTCGAGCTCGAAGCGCAGGTCGGGCTTGTCCGAGCCGTACTTCGCCATCGCGTCGGCGTAGGAGATCCGGCGGAACGGCACGGGGATGTCGACGCCCTTGGTCTCCTTCCAGATCGCGGCGAGCAGCTTCTCGGTCAGGCCGATCACGTCGTCCTGCTCGACGAAGCTCATCTCGATGTCGAGCTGGGTGAACTCCGGCTGGCGGTCGGCGCGGAAGTCCTCGTCGCGGTAGCAGCGCGCGATCTGGTAGTACCGCTCCATGCCGCCGACCATGAGCAGCTGCTTGAACAGCTGCGGCGACTGCGGCAGCGCGTACCAGGAGCCGGGGCGCAACCGCGCCGGCACCAGGAAGTCACGCGCGCCCTCGGGGGTGGACCGGGTCAGCGTGGGCGTCTCGATCTCGACGAACTTCTCGCCGTGCAACACCTCGCGGGCGATGCGGCTGACCTCGCTGCGCAACCGGATCGCCTGAGCCGGACCGCTGCGGCGCAGGTCGAGGTAGCGGTGCTTGAGGCGGGCCTCCTCGCCCGGCTCCACGTCGCTCTCGACCTGGAACGGCAGCGGCGCGGCCTCGTTGAGGACCTCGAGCTCGCTGACGTAGACCTCGATGGCACCGGTGGCCAGGTCGGGGTTCTCGCTGCCCTCGGGACGCGCGCTCACGTCGCCGGTGACCTTGATGACGTACTCGCTGCGCAACCGGTGCGCGCGCTCGGCCATCTCGCCCTCGCGGAACACGACCTGGGCGACGCCCGAGGCGTCGCGGAGGTCGATGAAGATGACACCGCCGTGATCCCGCCGGCGAGCGACCCACCCGGTGAGGGTGACGGACTGCCCGGCGTGCTCGGCCCGGAGTGATCCGGCCTCGTGCGTGCGCAACACGGTGGTGGCTCCTTGTAGACGAAGTCAGCTTTGCCGTCAAGGCTAGCCGGAGCCACCGACAGATTTTCACGCAGGGCTTTTCGTGGGCGGAGCCGATCTTCAGAGGTAGCGCTCCAGCACGGGTTTCGCCCGCTCCCAGGCCGCGTGCCAGCCGCGGTCGACCTGCTCGGCGTCGCCGTAGAACGCGATCCGCCCCACCAGGTCCACCAGCGCGGCGCGGTGGTCCGCCCGCAGCACCGGCAGCACCTCGACGACGAACGGCAGCACGGCCGTGGCCGCGGGGCACACGAAGCCACCCTCCTCGTAGATCGTCTCGTCGAGGTCCCTGATGGCCCGCGCGACCACCTCGGGGTCCTCGGACAGCAACGCCCTGAGGTGACCCGGGGTGTCCAGCGCGGGCCCGTACGCGTGGTCGACCAGCTGCCACGCGACGTCGTCCAGTCCGTCCAGGATCATCGCAACTCCAGCAGCACCGACTCGGCCAGCGCCGAGACCCGTTGCCCCAGCGAGGTCACGGCGTGGTCGTGCACCGCCGCGGCGACGAGGTCCGTGTACTCCCTGGCCCGCGCGACACCGACCAGCCACACCGCGAACGCCCGCAGCCGCACGTCCGGATCGGCCGCCCACACCGGCACGAACGGCACGACCAGACCCACGTCCGTCGTGTCCCGTTCGAAGAGCCTGCGCAGGTAGTCGAGTGCCTCGGTCCGCCAGGGCAGCACGTCCACCAGCGCCAGCACGAGGTCCATGCCCTCGAAGTCCTTGGGCCCCACCAGCCAGAGCACGTGCTCCAGCACCTCGTCGTAGCCCATCTCGAACGACCCGGTGGCGAGGAACAGCTCCAGGTCCCCGGTCAGCCCGCGCAGGATGACGTCGGCGTCCGGCCGGGTCGCCGCGGACACGAGCAGCCGCGCCAGGGGTTCGCCGTCCGGCACGTCCAGCTCCCGCAACCACGAGACCGCGGCCTCGTCGCCCCGCCCGGCGAACTCCGTGACGACGAGCACGAGGCACAACCGCGTGGCCGGATCCGTCTCCTCGTCCCACCGCCGCGTCAGGGCGGGCAGCACGAGCGCACTGTCCCCACGCCCCTTCCCGAGCACGAACAGCACGCCCCGCCGCACCCCCGCGGAGCTGTGGTCGAGCAGGGCGAGCAGGGCGGGTTTCGAGGCCTCGAACGCGGGCGGCCAGCTCGGGTGGACACCGTCCGCACCGCTGCCCCCGGCGACCGCGATCGCCCCGCAGAGGTTCTCGAGCAGCCACTCCCGGCTGGGGGTGTTGTCGTGGGCGACCAGCTCCAGCAGGAACGGCCACGCCGCCGCGGTCGCCTCGCTGACCTCCGACTCCTCGCCGGTGAGGACGCCCACCAGCTCCTCGTGCGGCTCGACGGACGTCCTGGCCTGCTTCAGCAACCGGGGAAGCTCGTCGGCGTACCCGTTGTGACCGCGCAACCGGTACCAGTCGATCTTCCTCAGAGCCTCCACCATGGACCCAACAATAGGAAAAGGCCGCGACCGGGGAGGTCGCGGCCTTCTCACACAGGGCTAGCTCACGCGGTGGGCGCGAGGTAGAGCAGGCGGTTCGGCGAACCGGTGCCCGGGTTCGTCACCTTCGACGGCGTCGACTGCCCGACCAGGTACGAGGCGACCTGGGCCGGCGTCGCCGCGCGGTTCGTCGAGAGGTAGCGGGCGGCGGCACCCGCGACGTGCGGGGTGGCCATCGACGTGCCCGAGATGGTGCTGGTGGCGCTGTCGGAGGTGTGCCAGGACGACGTGATGTCGCGGCCGGGGGCGAAGATGTCGAGCACCGCGCCGAAGTTCGAGAACGACGAGCGGGCGTCGTTGCGGTCGGTGGAACCGACCGTGATCGCCTCGGTCACGCGGGCCGGCGAGAAGCCGGACGCGTTGGCGTTGGAGTTGCCGGCCGCGACCGCGAAGGTCACGCCCTTGGCGACGGCGTTGCGCACGGCGGTGTCGAGGGTGGCGTTGGCGCCACCACCGAGGGAGAGGTTCGCGACGGCGGGCTTGACGGCGTTGGCGCCCACCCAGTCGATGCCGGCCGCGACGCCCGCGAGGGTGCCGGAGCCCGCGTTGTCGAGCACGCGGACGGCGACGATGCGAGCGGCCTTCGCGACGCCGTACTGCGAGCCCGCGATGGTGCCGGCGACGTGCGTGCCGTGGCCGTTGCCGTCCTGCGCGACGGCGTCGTTGTCCACGAAGTCACGGCCGTTCGAGGCGCGGCCCCCGAACGTCGAGTGGCTGATGCGGACACCGGTGTCGATGACGTACGCCGTCACGCCGGTACCGGTCGAGGTGTAGCTGTAGGACTGGTTCAGCGGCAGGTTGCGCTGGTCGATGCGGTCGAGACCCCACGACGGCGGGTTCGTCTGCGTCGCCTGCGTGTGGACGACCTGGTCGGCCTCCACGAACTCCACCGACGGGTCGGCGGCCAGGCGCTTGGCCTGCTTCTCGGTCAGCTTCACGTTGAAGCCGCCGAAGGTCTTGTACTCGCGCTCGACGGTGCCGCCGAAACGGGAAGCGAGGGCATGCCCGTTCGCCTTGCCCTCCTTGAGCTTCACGATGAAGCTGCCGGAGATCTTCTCGGGTGCGTCGAGCGACAGCACCTCGCCCTCGGCGGCGGAGGCGCTGGGAACCATCAGAACCGACATGGCGAGAGTCGCCGCGCCGGCACCGGCCAGGAACCGGATCTTTCGCGTCATGATTGCTTTCCGTTCTTTGCAGGGGAACGAAGCGCTTTCGACGTTATGGAGAGATCCGGTTCCTGCCAAGGGTGTCTTACGTTTTAGGACGCACTTGCATTGCCGGACAATTCACCTTTCACAGGGAAGGCGGCCAGTAGAGGATACGAGTGACGGGTGGCGTCCCCGGAGTGCCCGTGGTAACCAGCGCGCGCTCGACCTGCGCGGGCGTGGCCGCGCGGTTGCGCTCCAGGAACCGTGCCGCGACACCGGCCGCATGTGGTGCGGCCATTGAGGTTCCGCTCAGCGTGTTGGTCGCCGAGTCCGAAGTGTTCCAGGCGGAGGGGATGCTCACGCCCGGCGCCCAGATGTCCACGAGCGGCCCGAAGTTCGACGACGAGGCCTTGGTGTCGTTCTGCGTCAACGCACCCACGCAGATCGCCTGCGAAACCCGTTGTGGCGACGAGTTTCCCGGGTCGGTGTTGCTGCCGCCCGCCGCGACCGCGTACGAGACACCGGAGTCGATCGACTTCTTCACGGCCGTGTCCAGTGCCGCGGAAGCACCGCCTCCCAACGACATGTTCGCGACCGCGGGCTTCACGGCGTTGCGCGTCACCCAGTCCACACCGGCGATGACCCCGGAGATCGTGCCGGAACCCGACCCGTTCAGCACGCGCACGCCCCACACCGTCGCCTGCTTGGCCACGCCGTGCTTCGCACCCGCGGCGATGCCGGCGACGTGCGTGCCGTGGCCGTTGTCGTCCTGCGCGATCGCGTCGTTGTCGACGGTGTCCCAGCCGTTGCGCGCCCGGCCACCGAAGTCCGCGTGCGTCACGCGCAGCCCGGTGTCGATCACGTAGATGTTCACGCCACGGCCGGTGGTCGTGTACTCGTAGCGCTGGTCGAGCGGCAACGCGCGCTGGTCGATCCGGTCCAGGCCCCACGGCGGGTTGAGCTGGACGGAGTTGGCGTGCACGATCCCGTCACGCTCCACAGAGGACACGTTCGGATCGGCTTTCAGGGCGCGGACCTGGGCCGAGGTCAACCGAGCGCTGAACCCGTTGAAAACACTCGAGTACGTGTGCTCGACCGTGCCGCTGAACGAGGACACAGCCCCCTCACGCAACACGACGATGTACGACGACGTGGCCGCGGACGCCGGGGCGACCACGACCGCCGCACCCAGGGCGGCGACTGCCAGCAGGGCTCTCACGGGCAGGTTTCCTTTCGTGTGCAGGGAAAACGGCCCCGGTCCGCAGGGAACCGGGGCCGCACATCTCAGGGGTGTCAGCTGGTCGGCGGCCAGTGCAGGAGCCTCGTGGTCGTGCTCGGGCCGGGGTTCGTCACCTTGCCGTTGGTGGCGTTGGAGGTGATCGCGGTCGCCACCTGGGCGGGCGTCACGTTCCGGTTGCCCTGCAGGTAGCGGGCCACCACACCGGCGACGTGCGGCGACGCCATCGAGGTGCCGGAGATGGTGTTCGTGGCCGTGTCACTGGTGTGCCACGCGGACGTGATGCCGCCACCCGGCGCGAACACGTCGACACCGGCGCCGTAGTTCGAGAACGACGACCGCGCGTCGGTGCGCTCGGTCGAGCCGACGGTCAGCGCCGCCGCCACGCGGGCCGGCGAGAAGCCCGACGCGTTGGCGTTGGAGTTGCCCGCCGCGACGGCGAACGTCACACCGCGCGTGATCGCGCCCTGCACGGCGTTGTCGAGCGAGGTGTTGGCGCCACCACCCAGCGACATGTTGGCGACAGCGGGCTTCACGTGGTTGTTCGCCACCCAGTCCACGCCCCGGCGATGGTGCCGGAGCCGGAGTTGTTGAGCACGCGGACGGCGATGATGTTGGCCTGCTTCGCGACACCGTGCAGCGTGCCCGCGACGGTGCCGGCCACGTGCGTGCCGTGGCCGTTGCCGTCCTGCGCGACGGCGTCGTTGTCCACGAGGTCGCGGCCGTTGCGCGCCCGGCCGCCGAAGTCGCGGTGCGTGATGCGGACACCGGTGTCGATGATGTAGGCGTTCACACCGGAACCGGTGCTGTTGTAGGTGTAGCGCTGGTCGAGCGGCAGGTTGCGCTGGTCGATCCGGTCGAGCCCCCACGACGGCGGGTTGACCTGCGTGGCCTGGATGCTGACGACCTGGTCGCGTTCCACGTACTCGACCGAGGGATCAGCGGCGAGTCTGCGCGCCTGCGCGTCGCTCATCTTCACGGAGAAGCCCTGGAAGACCGTGTTGTAGACGTGCCCGACCTGGCCCCCGAACCGGGAACCGAGGGTCTGCGCGCTCGCGGTGACCCCGCCCTCCTTCAGCTTCACGATGAAGCTTCCGGCGATGTTCTCACCGGGCGAGACGCGGATCTCGCCCGCCGCGGCGGTGGCCGGTGCCGCGAAGACGGCGACCATGGCCGCCGAGCTCAGCAGAGTTGCGGTCTTGCGCATTGTGCGGTCCTGTTCGTCGCAGGGATGCTGCAGGAACCTCGAACGGGGGTATTGGCGGCGTAATAGTCCCGAGATCTGAACCTGCCGAGTTTCGAACCCGGACAAAACCGCCGATCGGCTGTACCGCGCTCCCTTTGCTGCCGATAGCCTTCCCAGCTTGACTCCGTGAAACGGAGGAGTGGATGCTCACGATTTACCCACCGCGCGAGGAGCTCGCCGACCTTCTCGTCACGGGCCCGTTCGCGGACGCGTTGCGCGTCGCGATCCAGGTGCGGGGACTCAGTCTCGAACGGCTGCAGCACCGCCTGAAGGTGCGGGGAGCGCCGATCAGCGTGACGGCGCTGAGCTACTGGCAGTCGGGTCGCCGCAGACCCGAGCGGCCGGAGTCGATGATGGCCCTGGCACACCTCGAGGACGTGCTCGGACTTCCCGCGGCCGCGTTGAGCCGCCTGCTCGGCCCGCCCAGGCCGCGCGGCCGTTCCCGCAGGCGGGAGCAGCCGGCGCGGACACCGTGGAACGGGTCCGGGCTGGTGATGACCGCCCAGCACGACCGGGTCGACGTCGCGCCCTGCGGCGGTGTGCGCGGCGTCCGCTCACGCCAGGTCATGCGGGCGAACACCGCCAATGTGGACCGCTGGATCCTGTGTCAGGAAACGGGTTCCGCGCAGCCCGCGCTCACCGCGGTCCGTTCCTGCCGGGTCGGCCGGATCGCGCGTGAACGCACGAACGGCGTTCTGGTCGCGGAGATCCTGTTCGACGAACCGATCTCCTCCGGCGAGACGATCGCGATCGAGTACGAATTGATCTATCCACACCCGACGGTCGAGCACACGCATTTCCGGCGTTTCGGCGACCGCGTGCACGACTACGTGCTGGAGGTCAAATTCCAGGGCTCACCGGAGTCCTGTGAACAGTTCTCGTCCGGCCCGGCCGGCGCGGAAATGCCCGGCGGCGCGCGAGCGGCCCCGGTGGACGAGGGTGGTTACGCGCACGCCGCCGCGCTCGACTTCGGTCCGGGCCTCTACGGCATGCGCTGGACGGTCGCCGCGAACGCCCCGGGGTCGTCGACCCAGGGGAAGTGACCGGCGCCGGGCTGCACGACCAGCGTCGCGCGCGGGAACAGGTCCGCGTACTCCCGCGCGCGGACCGGCGGCAGCGACACGTCCAGCTCGCCGGTGACCAGAAGTGCCGGCACGTCGAGCTTCTGGACCTTCTCGCGCACCTTCGCGGGATCGAACCTGGCGTCCTTGTAGTACTCCATGGCGGCCTTGGGGTGGCGCGGGTGGGCGTCCACCGCACGCGCGGCGTCGTCCCAGCGGCCGTGGAAGAACGGCGTGATCTTCGCGAACGCCTCGGGCGTCACCCGGCCCGCCCACATCTCCTCGAAGCCCTGGATCGCCTCGGCGTACCAGGGTTCCCCACCGCGTCGCAGGGCGATCTCGCGGCGGTCGTCGTCGCTGACGTCGATGCCGACCACGAACGGGCTGGGCGCGACGAGCACGAGTTCCTCGACCCGTTCCGGGTGGCGCGTGGCGTAGAGGACCGCGAGCGTGCCTCCCGCGGAGTGGCCGAGCAGCCGGATCCGGTCGAGCCCGAGGTGCCGGCGCAGCGCGTCGACGTCGCCCACCTGGTCGTCGACGCCGTAGGCGGTCGCCTCGTCCGAGTCGCCCGTACCGCGCAGGTCCAGCCTGATCACGTCGGGAAGTGGCAGCCCGCCCAGGTACGACGAGTCCTGCATCGGCCCACCGGCCAGGCAGATCAAGGGGTTCTCGGCCTCGCCGTGGTAGGCGAGACCGAGCCCGTCCGAGTTCGTGAAAGTCCCCATGCCCCGCAGTGTGTCAGTAGCTGCGCGGCAACTTCAGCGAGTTTTGCGCGACGAAGTTGAGCACCATCTCGCGCGACACCGGCGCGATGCGGGACAGGCGCGACGACGCGAGCATCGACGCGAGACCGTACTCGCGGCTCAGGCCGTTGCCTCCGTGGATCTGGATCGCCTGGTCGACGGCCGCGGCGATGGCCTCGCCCGCCGCGTACTTGGCCATGTTCGCGGCCTCTCCCGCCTCCTTGTCGCGGCCGGAGTCGTAGAGCGCGGCGGCCTTCTGCGTCATCAGCCGGGCGAGCTCGACCTCGACGTGGATCTTCGCGAGCGGGTGCGCGAGCCCCTGGTGGGCACCGATCGGGGTGTCCCAGACCGCGCGCTCCTTCGCGTACTTCACGGCCTTGCCGATCGCGAGCCGCGCCGACCCGGTCCCCATGCTCGCGCCCATGATCCGTTCGGGGTTGAGCCCGGCGAAGACCTGCAGCAGTCCCTGGTCCGGCGAGCCGACGACGGCGTCGGACGGCAGCCGGACGTCGTCGAAGAACAGCGTGAACTGCTTCTCCGGCATGAACAGGTCCATGTCGATCTCTTGCCAGGTGAAGCCCTCGGCGTTCGTCGGGACGACGACGAGCACGGGCCCGGTCTCCAGGATCGCGACCACGAGCACGGCGTCGACCTCGTCGATGCCGGAGATGTAGGTCTTGCCGCCCTTCAGCACCCACTCGTCGCCGTCGCGCCGCACGCTGGTCCGGAGCTTGTGCGAGTTGGATCCCGCGTCCGGTTCGGTGATCGCGAACGCCATCTTCAGCGTGCCGTCCGCGAAACCGGGCAGCCACTTCGACTTCTGCTCCTCGGTGCCGAACCGGGCGATCACCGTCGCGCAGATCGCGGGCGACACCACCATGAGCAGCAACGGACATCCCGCCGCCGCCAGCTCCTCGCACACCGCCGCGAGGTCGCCGATGCCACCGCCACCGCCGCCGTACTCCTCCGGCACGGCCACACCGAGGTACCCGAGCTTGCCGGCCTCCTCCCACAGCTCGGTGGTCTTCTCCCCCGCCCTGGCCTTGGCCGTGAAGTAGTCGTGCCCGTACTCGGCACCGAACTCGGAGACCGCCTTGCGCAGCGCGATCCGCTCTTCGGACTCGACGAAGCTCACGGTCGATCTCCATTCATTTCGGCTACTACGGCCAGGACATCGCCGGCGTTGACCTGCTGGGCCTGCTCGACGAGGAGTTCGGTGACGGTGCCCGCGGTGGTCGCGAGCACGCGGTGTTCCATCTTCATGGCTTCCAGCACCAGCAGTTCGGCGCCGGCCTCGACCTGGTCACCCTGCTGGACCGACACCCTGACCACGGTCCCGGGCATCGGCGCGATGGTCGCCCCCGGCGCGAGCTTCGTCTCGGGCTCGGGGAAGCGCGGCACGACCTTCAGCGTCAGCGAACCGCGCGGTGAGTCGACCTCGACCAGATCGCCGTACCGGGCGACGTGGAACGGGGTCCGCACGCCGTCCAGCTCCAGCGTCACGACGTCGGCGGTGGCCTGCCTCGGGTCGTACTCGACCTCGATCTGCTCCTCGCCGAACAGGAACCGCGCCTTCGGCTGCTGCGACCGCACGTTGCGCCAGCCGAGCGGCAGCGTCCCGATCCTGCGGGTGGCGGCGGACGCCAGTGCCGCCGCGAGCGCAAACGGTTGCGGGTCAACGGTTCGAGTGAAGTCGTGCTCGCTCAGGAACCCGGTGTGCGTGTCGCCGCTCAGGAACGCCTCGCTGCCGAGGATGTCCACGAGCAGCTGCCGGTTCGTGACCAGGCCGTGGATCCGCGCGCTCTCCAACGCCGTCGCGAGCTTGCGGGCCGCGGCACGGCGGGTCGGCGCGTACGCGATCACCTTGGCCAGCATCGGGTCGTAGTGCACGGAGACCACGGAGCCGTCCTCGACACCGCTGTCCAGCCGGACGTCGCCGGGCACGTGGAACCGGTGCAGCGTGCCGCTCGCCGGCCGCCAGTCGTGCGCGGGATCCTCGGCGTAGAGCCGGACCTCGATCGCGTGCCCGCGCGGTTCCGGCACCTCAGTGGGAAGCCTGGCACCCTCGGCGATCCGCAGCTGCCACTCGACCAGGTCCACGCCGTGCACGAGCTCGGTGACGGGGTGCTCGACCTGCAGGCGCGTGTTGACCTCCAGGAAGTGGAAGTCCTCGCCCTTCAGCATGAACTCGACCGTGCCCGCGCCGACGTACCCGATCGACTCGGCCGCCGCCGTCGCCGCCGCGAACAAGCGCCGGCGGACGTCGTCGGTCACCGCCGGGCTGGGCGACTCCTCGACGATCTTCTGGTGCCGCCGCTGGATGGAGCACTCGCGTTCGCCCAGCGCCCACACCGTGCCGTGCGTGTCGGCGAGGATCTGCACCTCGACGTGCCGCGCGTGCTCCAGCAACGGCTCGCAGAACACCGTGGGGTCGCCGAACGCCGACTCGGCCTCGCGCCGCGCACTCGCCAGCGCGTCGGCGAACTCGCCCTTCTCGCGCACGATCCGCATGCCCCGGCCACCACCACCGGCCGACGCCTTGATCAGCACGGGGAACGACGTGACGGTCTCGGGGTCCAGTTCCGGCAACGTGGGCACGCCCGCCGCCGCCATCCGCTTCTTGGCGGCGACCTTGGAGCCCATCGCCTCGATCGAGTCCGGTTCCGGCCCGACCCACGTGAGTCCGGCGGCCTGGACCTTGCGCGCGAACTCCGCGTTCTCACTGAGAAATCCATAACCGGGGTGAACGGCGTCCGCTCCCGCACGAACCGCCGCCTCGACCAGCAGATCGGCCCGCAGGTAGGTCTCGGACGGCGAGGCACCCGGCAGCCGGACCGCGAAGTCGGCCTCGCGCACGTGCGGCGCGTCAGCGTCCGGGTCGGAGAACACCGCCACGGTCCGGATGCCCTGGTCCTGGCAGGTGCGGATGATCCGGCGGGCGATCTCGCCGCGGTTGGCGACCAGCAACGTCTTGATCATGTCGCTCACATCCGGAAGACGCCGAAGCCGTCGGCGCCCTTGATCGGTCCGCTGTGGACAGCGGAGAGGCAGAGGGCGAGCACGGTCCTGGTGTCGCGCGGGTCGATCACGCCGTCGTCGTAGAGCTTCCCGGACAGGAACGGCGCCAGCGACTGCTCCTCGATCTGCGCCTCCACCATCGTGCGCATGGCGGCGTCGTGCTCCTCGTTGTACTCCTGCCCCTTGGCCATCGCGGCCTGCCGCCCGACGATCGACAGCACCCCGGCGAGCTGCGCGGGGCCCATCACGGCGGACTTGGCGTTGGGCCAGGTGAAGAGGAAGCGGGGGTCGTACGCGCGGCCGCACATGCCGTAGTTGCCGGCGCCGTACGACGCGCCCATCGTGATCGTCAGGTGCGGCACCCGGCTGTTCGACACGGCGTTGATCATCATCGAGCCGTGCTTGACGATGCCGCCCTGCTCGTACTGCGCGCCGACCATGTACCCGGTGGTGTTCTGCAGGAACACCAGGGGCGTGTCGCTGGAGTTCGCGAGCTGGATGAACTGCGTGGCCTTCTGCGACTCCTCGCTGAACAGCACGCCGCGCGCGTTGGCGAGGATGCCGACCGGGTAGCCGTGGATGCGGGCCCACCCGGTGACGAGGCTGTTGCCGTACAACGGTTTGAACTCGTCGAAGTGCGAGCCGTCGACGAGCCGTGCGATGACCTCCCGCGGGTCGAACGGCACGCGCTGGTCCTCGGAGACGACGTCGAGGATGCTCTCGGCGTCGAACAACGGTTCCTCGACCGCGGCCGGCTCCGGCCCGAGCTTGCGCCAGTTCAGCCGCGCGACGACCCGGCGGGCCAGCCTGATCGCGTCGGTCTCGTCCTCGGCGACGAAGTCCGCGAGCCCGGACGTGGCGCCGTGCATGGTCGCGCCGCCCAGCGACTCGTCGTCCGCGTCCTCGCCGGTCGCCATCTTGACCAGCGGCGGCCCGCCCAGAAACACCTTCGAGCGGTCCTTGATCATGATCACGTAGTCGGACATGCCCGGCACGTACGCGCCACCGGCCGTCGCGTTGCCGAACACCGCCGTGACCGTGGGAATCCCCGCGGCGGACAACCGGGTGAGGTCGCGGAACGCCCGCCCGCCGGGAATGAAGATCTCGCTCTGCGTCGGCAGGTCAGCGCCTCCCGACTCAACGAGGCTGACCAGCGGCAACCGGTTCTGCAGCGCGATGTCGTTCGCCCGCAACGACTTGCGCAGCGTGTACGGGTTCGACGACCCACCGCGCACCGTCGGGTCGTTCGCGACGATCACGCACTCGACACCCTCGATCCGCCCGATGCCCGTGACGACCGAAGCGCCCACGGGGAAGTCGGTGCCCCAGGCGGCCAACGGCGACAGCTCCAGGAACGGACTGTCCTCGTCGACGAGCAGCTCGACCCGTTCGCGGGCGAGGAGCTTGCCGCGCTTGTGGTGCCGTTCGACGTACTTCGGCCCACCGCCCGCGAGCGCTTTGGCATGCTCGGCGTCCAGCCCCGCGATCTTCGCGAGCAGCGCCTCCCTGTTGCCCATCAGGCGAACCCCAATCGTCGTGCCGCGAGCTCGGTCATCACTTCACTCGCCCCGCCCCCGATGCCGAGGATGCGGGCGTCCCGGTAATGACGCTCCACTTCGGACTCCCGCATGTAGCCCATACCGCCGTGCAACTGCACCGCTTCGTCGACCACCTCGGCGCAGGCGTCCACGGCCGCGTTCTTCGCGAAGCAGACCTCGGTGACGCAGTCGTCCCCGCGTTGGATCCGCGCGGCGACCTCCCGCGTGTAGGTCCGCGCCAGGTCGATCTTCTGCGCCATCGCGGCCAGCTTGTGCCGCACCACCTGGTTCTTGATCAGCGGCTTGCCGAACGTCTCCCGGTTGCGGGTCCACTCGACGGTCAGGTCCAACGCCCGTTGCGCCGTGGCGTAGGCCTCGACCGCCATCGTCACGCGCTCGACCTGGAACTGCCGCATGATCAGCGCGAAACCCTGGTTCTCCTCGCCCACCAGGTTCGCCACCGGCACGCGCACGCCGTCGAAGTGCAGTTCGGCGGTGTCGCTGCAGTGCCAGCCCATCTTGTCGAGCTTGCGGCGGGTGAACCCGTCCTCGACCACCAGCAGCGAGATGCCCTGGTAGCCCTCGCCACCGGTCCGCACCGCCGTGGTGACGAAGTCCGCCCGGCACCCGGAGGTGATGAACGTCTTCTCGCCGGTGACGACGTAGTGGTCACCGTCCCGGACGGCCTTGGTCCTGATCGCCGCGACATCGGACCCCGCGCCGGGCTCGGTGACCGCGAGGCTGCCGATCTTCTCGCCCCGGATCGCGGGCTTCGCGAACCGCTCGATCAGATCGGTGTTCCCGCTCTGCCAGATGTGCGGGATCGCGATGCCAAGGGTGAACAGCGCCGCCATCAGGCCCGACGAGCCGCCGTTCTGGATGATCTCCTCGGTCAGCGCGACCGAGTCGAGCAGGTCGCCGTGCTCGAACCCGATGCCCAGCAGGTCCAGTTCCGCGGCCTTCTCGTGCAGCTCACGCGGAACCTCTCCGTCGCGCTCCCACTGGCCGAGGTGCGGCGCGATCTCCCTGCGGGTGAAGTCGCGGACGAGCTGCCGCAACTCCTTCCGCTCGTACAGGTCCTTCGTGATCACAGGAGCTCCTCGGGGATCTCGACTTCCCTGCCGCGCAACCACTCACCGAGCGCCTTGGCCTGCGGGTCGAACCTCGTGCTGCTCGCCACCCCGTCACCGAGCAGGCCGTGCAGCACGAAGTTGAGCGCCCTGAGGTTCGGCAGCTCGTACCGGCTCACGTCCTGGGCCTCCGGCAGCAGCTCCTTGAGCTTCTCCACGGTGAGAAACCCGTTCAGCCACTCGAAAGCCGCGTCCGACCGGACCCACACACCGAGGTTCGCGTCGCCGCCCTTGTCCCCGCTGCGTGCACCGGCGACCGTGCCCAATGGCCTCTTCACAGCAACACCGCCTTGGCGCTGACCTCGTCACGATTCACGTACGCCGCCTTGTACACACCGAACGGCGTCCCATCGCTGGGTGGTGCCGTCACGTGGAACCCGGGATAGCTCGCCAGCGCCAGCTCGATCGCGGCCCGGCTGAACCCCTTGGCCCGCTTCGGATCCGCCGTCTTGATCGTCACGTGCAACAACGCGCTGGCCTGTTCCTCGGTGGCCGCGTCGGCCTGATCGGTCCGCGCCAGCGTCCAGGTCAGCCCCTCGTCACCGATGGCGTCCCGCAACTGCCGCCGCACCAGCTCCGCCTTCGCCTCGACGTCGAGTCCGGTGAGGACGAACGTCGTGGAGTTCCTGAACCCGCCCAACATGTTCAGGCACACCTTCAGTGTCTCCGGCGGCGGAGAGCCCTTCACCCCGCTGATCCTGACGCCGCGCTCGTGTTCCTGAAGCCTGATCGTGTCGAAGTGCGTGGTGACGTCCGGCCCCAGGTACTCCGGCGCCCCGATCTCGTACAACAGCTGTGCCGTCACGGTGTCGACGGTGACCGCGCCACCCGTGCCGTCGTGCTTGGTGATCAGCGACGACCCGTCCTCGTCGACCTCCGCGATCGGGAACCCGGGCCGGGTCACGTCGATCTCGGTGAAGAACGAGTAGTTCCCGCCGGTCGCCTGCGTGCCGCACTCCAGCACGTGCCCGGCGACCGTGGCGCCGGCCAGCCGGTCCCAGTCGTCGCGCGCCCACCCGAAGTGCGCCGCGGCGGGCCCGACCACGAGACTGGCATCGGTGACCCGCCCGGTGACGACGACCTGCGCGCCCTGCCGCAAGCACTCCGCGATCTCCCACGCACCGAGGTAGGCGTTGGCGGTCAACGCCTCCGGGAACCGCGCCTTGAGGTCGTCGCCGGTGACGTACCCGACCTTGGCGTCGAGCTTGCGCGCCAGCCCCTCGGGGTTCAGCCCGCCCGCGTTGACCACGATCTTGACGCCCCGGTCGAGCGCCAGCGCCAGACAGTCCTCCATCTGCCGCAGGAACGTCTTCGCGTACCCCAGCGACGAGTCCCTCATCCGGTCGCGCCCGAGGATCAGCATGGTCAGCTCAGCGAGGTAGTCGCCGGTCAGGACGTCGAGCTCGCCGCCTTCCAGCTGCTCCCGCATGGCGGACAGCCGGTCGCCGTAGAACCCGGACGCGTTGCCGATCCTGATCAACGGCCACCTCCGGGCGGCCCCGCGAACGCCTGCGCGATCGGCACCCACTCCTGCGCAACGGGCCCGACGGCCTCGATCGCGAGCACCTTGCGGTTGCGCCGCTGCGTCACCAGCCACGCGAAGTCCAGCGCGGGCCCCGAAACCCGGTTCTCCGCGTCCTCCGGCCCCCACGCCCAGACCTCACCGCCGGGCCCGGCCAGCTCGACCCGCACCTCGTCGGTCGGCACCGCCAACCCGTTGAGCAGGAACGCGAACCCCATCGTCCGCACCCCGATGTGGCAGACGTGCTTCAAGCGCGGGGTCGGCTCCCGCACCACGCCCAGCGCGTCCGCGACGTCCTGCCCGTGAGCCCAGGTCTCCATGATCCGCGCGGTGGCCATCGACGCCGGGCTCATCGGCGGCCCGAACCAGACGATCTTCCCCGAGGCCTGCGCGAGGTGCTCCTGCAACGCCGCACGCCCGTCCCGCCACAGTTCCAGCAGGTCCGGCAGCAACGCGGCCTCGGCAGCGGTCCGGTCCACCACGTCGGCCGTCAGCGGTTGTGCCTGGAACGCCTCGGGATCGGTGATGGCGAGGATCGCCGCCTTGTCCGTCCACATGAGATGGCCGATCTGATGCCCGACCGTCCAGCCCTCCGCGGGCGTGGGCACGCTCCAGTCGGCTCCGTCGACGATCGCGTCGAGGTCGCGCGACTCGGCGTCGAGGTCGGCCAGCAGTTCCGTGATCACAGCTGTTCCTCCAGCATCCGCGCCCAGTAGCGCACGACGTGCGCCCGGCGCTTGGCGTCATCGGCGAGCTGGTTGGCGAGCGCCAGCCCGCGCACAAGATCAAGTGTTGCCTGCACCGCGTCCTTGACACCCGGTTCGGTGTCGTCCACCTCGAGCAGTTCCAGTGCGAGCCCGTACACCTCGCGGCCCAGCCGGGCCTGCAGCTCCAGCACCTGCTCACGAAGCTCGGGATCCGTCCGCGCGGCCACCCACAGTTCGAGAGCCGCGGTGAACAGGTCGCTGGCGTGGAAGTCCGCGATCAGCTCCACCACGGCGTGCGTGCTCTTCTCGGCGATCTCCGCCCGCCGCTTGAGCACCTCGACGCTCTCCGCGCCCACGTGCTCCACGGCCGCCGCGACCAGCTCACCGCGCGTGCGGAAGTGGTGCAGCTGCGCGCCGCGCGACACCCCGGCCCGCTCGGCCACCTCGGTCGTCGTCGTGCCCGACCAGCCCCGTTCCACCAGGCACTCGACGGTCGCCTCCATCAGCTTCCGCTTCGTCTCCCGCGTGCGGTCGGCCTGGCGCTGCCTCGTCTCCACACCGCCGAGTCTTCCGCCGAACAAACAAACAGTCAAGCCTGCTTGTAAATGCAGCAGGTAGCGTCCGCCCCGATGACCATCGTGGAACGACTCAGGGCCGCCGGCTGCGTGTTCGCCGAGGAAGAGGCCGCCCTGCTCGAAGAAGCCGCCACCAGCCCCGACCACCTGGAAGACCTGGTCACCCAGCGCGTCAACGGCCTCCCGCTGGAGCACGCCGTCGGCTGGGCGATGTTCTGCGACCAGCGGATCGTGGTCACCAGGGGCGTCTTCGTCCCCCGCCACCGCACCGAACTCCTCGTCGACCTGGCCACCGACCTGAAGCCCGATGTGATCGTCGACCTGTGCTGCGGCTCGGGCGCGGTAGGCGCGGTCCTGCAACACAGGTTCCCGGCCGCCACCGTCCACGCCGCCGACATCGACCCCGCAGCGGTCGCCTGCGCGCGCCAGAACCTCGCCAACGTCTTCGAGGGCGACCTGTTCGACGCCCTGCCCGCTCACCTGCGGGGCACCATCGACGTCGTGGTCGCCAACGTCCCCTACGTGCCGACCGGCGACATCCCGTTCATGCCCACCGAAGCCCGCGACCACGAGGCGCGCGTGGCACTGGACGGCGGCGCGGACGGCCTGGAGATCCTGCGCCGCGTGGCGGCCCAGGCGGCGACCTGGCTACGCCCCGGCGGCCACCTGCTGTCCGAGACCAGCGAGCGCCAGGCACCCGCCGCACTGGCCGCGTTCACCGCCGCCGGACTCGCGGTCAAGCTCGTGACCAGCGAAGACAGTAATGCGGTGGTCGGCAGGCGCTAAGTTCCGTACAATGTACGGTATGTCGTACGACGAGGTCATGCAGTGGTTCGAGAAGTGGGACGCGCTCGCGGTCAAGGGCGACGTCGAGGCGATGGCCGACATGGCGCTGTTCCCGGTCAACACGGTCACCGACGGTGCGGCGACGTCGTGGGACCGCGAGACGTTCCTGAAGGAGATGGGCGCCCAACTGGGCGGTGACGTGCAGATGGAGTCCACCAGGACGCCGCACTTCATCAACGACAACCTGGTCTTCGTGATCACGGACGGCACGATCAACGGGATCACGGTGCGCTACGGCGACCTGCTCACGCGGGTCGGCGGCGAGTGGAAGTTCCAGACGATGGCCCAGGGCGGTTGGGCCTAGTGAGAACACCCTGGGGAAGAGGGCGTCCCACTCGAGAGATCACAGCAGGGTGAGCTGTTCCTGATCGACGCGCGGTGCCGGCACACCCACCGGCAGGCTGCCGTCGGGCCACACGCCGTCGTCGTCGCCGGGCACACCGGTGACGGCGTCGGTGGACCGCCCTCGCGGCGCCAGGCCGTGCTTCTCGATCAACGGCACGACTCGTGCGGCGAGCCGGGCGCGGTACCGCTTGTCCACATAGGACCGATTGCCGTACAGGTACCGGTACGTCTCCACCAGGTCCGGGTGCTCCCTCCGCAACCACGCGGCGAACCACTCCTTGGCGCCGGGCCGCAGGTGCAACGGCAGCACGGTGACGCCGGTGGCACCGGCCGCCGCGATCTGTTCCAGCAGGAAGTCCAGCTGCTCCGCGGAATCCGTCAGCTCCGGTAACACCGGCGCCACGAACACCCCGCACGGCAGACCCGCGTCCCGCACCTTCCGCACCAGGTCCAGCCGGGCGGCGGGCGTCGGCGTGCCGGGCTCCAGCGACTTGTGCAGATCGCGGTCCATCAACGCGAGCGACACCGCGATGCCGACCGGCACGACCTCGGCGGCCGCGGTCAGCAACGGCAGATCACGCGCCAGCAGCGTGCCCTTCGTGAGGATCGAGAAGGGCGTGCGGGAGGCGGTCAACGCCTCGATGATCCCTGGCATCAAGGCGTACCGCCCCTCCGCCCGCTGGTACGGATCGGTGTTGGTGCCGAGCGCCACGTGCTCCTGCTTCCAGCGGTTCGACCGCAGCTGGCGCGACAGCACCTCCCCCGCGTTGACCTTGACGATCAACTGGTTGTCGAAGTCCTTGCCGGTGTCGAGGTCCAGGTAGGAGTGCGTGTTCCGCGCGAAGCAGTTGTGGGACACGATCCCGTTCGCGATGAAGTCCGCGGTGCCGGTCGAGATGTCGTGAAGAGTCATCTCCCCCAGCGGTTCCACCGACACGACGCCGAGCGGCTGCTGCGACTTGATCGCCACGCCGTCGATGTCGCGCTTGCGGGTGATCGCCGGGTCGACGGTGTGGAAGAACCGCAGGTTCTCCCGCAGCCCGCCGCGCAGCCGCACGACCCGCACGCCACGCCGGCGGCGCAGCTCCTCGATCGCGAAGTCGAAGTCGAAGTGCTTGAGTGCCAAGCAGATCGCTTCCAGAACGGTGGCGTTGCGCGTCGACATCCGCAGGATGCTGCGCGAGCAGGTCCCGAGGTAGTCGAACGCGCCGGCCAGGAATCCCTTGAGCCAGTCGGGGTTCGGGGCTATCTGCCAGTGCGCGAGCTCGCGCACCTGGTGCAGAAATCCCCTCCCTTCTCGCACTCCGAAGTAGTCGAGATACTCCTGAGTGCGGTCCATGGCCTCGATGTCGGCCAGGGGGATGTGGAACTCGGTCTCGTCGTCCACCATGCCGCGCAGGTAACCGCGGCGGTAGTCGTCGGTCACGGAGGGCTGCTCGACGAACGCCCCCGTGCCCATCAGCTTGTTGCCCGTCGTGAGGTGCGGCCTGCGCCCGACCCCCGCCGTCTGACCCGTCACGTGCTTCCAGCCGCGGTCGGTCAGGAACCGGTGATCACCGGACGCGACCACGGTCGTGCCGTCCTCCAGCGTCAGCCGGTACGCGGTCTTGCGCGTCTCCCAGTGCGCGAGAACGGTCGTGAGCTTGTAGCGCCGGTAGTTGCCGACGAGCTCGGTGCCGTAGATCTCGTCACCTTCACGCAGCTCCGACAACGGTTTCGTGCGACCGTTGCCCATGAGGATCGGCGTGTCACCGGCCAGGCAGTAGGTGCAGGCGTGTGAACAACCGCGATACGGGTTCACCGTCCACGAGAACGGCAACGACGAACCCGGTACCCCGTTGAGCACGGATTTGGCGCGGACCTCGTGGAACACCACGTCCGCGAACTCAGGAGTTCGTACGCTGCGCACCAGTCCCGGTAGCCCCGGTAGTGCCTGCTGCGGCTCTGCCTCGAGTTTCTGTCCGTCCCATCGCACACCATCGATTCGAACACATGTTCGAACAGCGGTCAAGGAGTGCCCGTGTCACCCGTTGAGGTAGCAGGCTTCGTCACCGGCGCACTGTGCGTGTGGCTGGTAGCCCGGCAGAACCCGTGGAACTGGCCCATCGGGATCGCCAACAACGTCGCGTTCCTCGTGCTGTTCTGGGGCAGCGGCCTCTACGCCGACTCCGGCCTCCAGATCGTCTACATGGCACTCGCGGTCTACGGCTGGTGGGCGTGGGTGCGCGGCGGCGACCAGCACACGACGCTGCACGTCAGCCGCACCACGACGCCGCAGTGGGTCTGGCTCGCGGTCGCCGGTGTGCTCGGAACCGGTCTGCTGCACTGGGTCCTGGTCACCTTCACCGAGTCGACCGTGCCGTTCTGGGACGCGATCACGACGGTGCTGTCGCTGCTCGCCACCTGGGGGCAGGCGCGCAAGAAGGTCGAGTGCTGGTGGCTGTGGATCGCCGCGGACGTGATCTACGTGCCGCTCTACGCGTACAAGGAGCTGTACCTGACAGCCGTGTTGTACGTGGGGTTCATGGTGCTGTGCGTACTGGGGTTGCGGAACTGGACGAAGGACCTCAAGAAGGTGGCCGCGTGAAGGAGTTCGACCACGCTCTCGTGCTCGGCAAGTTCTACCCACCGCACAACGGCCACCACCACCTCATCGAGACCGCGGCCTCCCGCAGCGAGCGCACGACCGTCACGGTGCTGGCGGCCTCGCACGAGACCATCCCGCTCGACCACCGCGTGCGCTGGCTCACCGAGACCCACCGCGCGACACCGGGTGTGCGCATCATCGGCGATCTCGACGACCACCCGATGGACTTCGACTCCGACGAGATCTGGGACCTGCACGTCGCACTGACCCGCGCGGTCCTCGCCAGACGGGCGATCGCGGACGGCGAGCCTTCACGGGCACGCGTCGACGTCGTGTTCTCCAGCGAGAAGTACGGCGACGAACTGGCCCGCAGGCTCGGCGCGCAGCACGTCCTCGTCGACCTCGACCGCCTCACGCACCAGGTCTCCGGCACGGCGTTGCGCACCGACCCCGTCGCGAACTGGCACCACCTCGCACCCGCGACCCAGCGCGGCCTGGGCCGGAAGGTCGTGGTCGTCGGAGCGGAGAGCACCGGCACGACAACGCTGTCGCGGCAGCTCGCCGACCACTTCGGAGCGCCCTGGATCCCCGAGTACGGCCGCGAGCACACCGAGCACAAGCTCACCGCCGCGCGGGCGTTCGACCCGGAAGCCACCGTGGACGGTCTGGTGTGGACCCTGGGCGACTTCGAGGACGTTGCGCACGAACAGGAACGCCGCATCCAGGCCGAGACCGCGCCGCTCGTGATCGCGGACAACGACGCGTTCGCCGCGACCGTCTGGGGCGAGCGCTACCTCGGCTTCCGCCCGGAACTCCCCCTCGGCACCGAACCGGACCTGTACCTGCTGACCGACCACGCCGGCGTTCCGTTCGAACAGGACGGCTGGCGTGACGGCGAACACCTCCGCGAGTGGATGACGGGCCTGTTCGAACGCGAGCTCACGAAGCGCGGCGTGCCGTGGCTGAAGCTCACCGAGGACAGGTTCGCAGCGGGCAGAACGGCCGTCGAACATCTCATGGGGCAGGATGTCGCGCGTGGGTCACGGTCACGGGCATAGCCATGCGCTGAACGAGGAACCGGCATCGCGGCGCGTGCGCACGTTGCTGATGTGGCTGTTGGTGCCGTTGGCACTGGCCACGATCGTCGGCGCCGCGCTGCTGTACCCGTTCGGGGTCGAGCAGAAGACAGGCGCGGAGGTCGGCCTGCACCAGACGCCCGTCGAGGCCGTCGTCACGGGCGTGGCCGAGAACTGCGGCGAGAAGTGCGTCGCGGTGACCGTGCGGATGACCGACGGCGCCGCGAGCGGGCAGAGCATCACGATCCCGAGCGTGAAGGGCCCCGGAGCGCCGAGCTTCGGGCTGGGCGACGAGGTGGTGCTGTCCTACGCGGGCAGCCAGCCGCAGGCCGCCGAGTCGTACCAGATCGTCGACTTCCAGCGCGGCTGGTCGCTCGCCGTGCTGGCACTGCTGTTCGCCGCGGCCGTGCTGCTGCTCGGACGCTGGCAGGGGCTCGCCGCGCTGGGCGCGCTGCTGCTGAGCTTCGTGGTGCTGGTGCTGTTCGTGATGCCGTCGATCCTGGCGGGCCAGAACCCGCTCATGGTCGCGGTGGTCGGCGCCGGGCTGATCATGTTCGTGGTGCTGTACCTGACGCACGGCATATCGGCGCGCACGTCGACGGCGGTGCTCGGCACCCTGGTCAGCCTGGCGCTGATCGGCGTGCTGGGCGCGGTGTTCTCGGCCCTGTCGAGCCTGACCGGCATCGACGACGACACGACGAACCTCGTCACGCTGCTCGGCACCGACATCGACACGCGCGGGCTGCTGCTCGCGGGCACGCTGATCGGCGCGCTGGGCGTGCTGGACGACGTGACGGTCACCCAGACCAGTGCGGTGTGGGAGCTGCGGCGGGCCAACGACAAGCTGACGTGGCGCGAGCTGTTCGCGGCGGGTTCGCGGATCGGGCGCGACCACATGTCGTCCGTCGTGAACACCCTCGTGATGGCCTACGCGGGCGCCGCGCTCCCGTTGCTGCTGGCGATCTCACTCGCCGGGCGGTCGCTGGGCGAGGTCCTCACCGCGCAGCAGATCGCGCAGGAGATCGTGCGGACCCTGGTCGGCAGCATCGGCCTGGTGGCCGCGATCCCGGTGACCACGGCCCTCGCGGCCCTGATCGCGGTGCGCCAGGAGGTCGCCCCCGTCTCCGCTCCCAAGCCCGACCCCGAGCCTGAACCCGAGACCAAGACCGTGAAGCGCGCCGCGAAGCCCGTGAAACCACGGCCCGCGCGCATCGAGGGCGACCTCTTCACCGGCTACGACCCCGACAAGGGGCCGTGGGAACGTCCCAGTGGACCGGCTAGCGAGCCAAGAGCACGAAGAGCAGCGTCAGCACGCCCGGTACCACCTGCACGAAGAAGATCTTCCGGCTCGCCGTGAACGTGCCGTAGACGCCGGCGACGATCACGAACACCGTGAACAGCACGGCCGCGCCGAAGTCGTCGCGGATCAGCGCGTAGATCAGGCCGGCGGCGAGGAACCCGTTGTAGAGGCCCTGGTTCGCCGCGAGCGCCTTGGACTCCTGCGCGAACTCGGGCGTGAGACCGAAGGCCTTCTGGCCGCGCGGCGTCGTCCAGAGGAACATCTCCAGGACCACGATGTAGATGTGGATCAACGCCACGAGGGCGAGCAGTACGTTGGCGATGACCTGCACTTGGGTTCCTCCTCAGAGCTGACACACGCGGTGAGACAATAGAGCAGTGGGAAGACAACGGCCCGACACAGAGGCGATCACCGAGTCGATCGACTCAGGTGTGGCGGAGCTGGTCCCCGATCTCGGTGGCCGGAACTCCTGGACGTTGCGGGTCAACGGAACCCCACAGTCGCATGTGGACCTCGACGACCCGACCTACCTGGAGTTCGAGTACGTCCGCCGGCTGGGTCACATCGTCGATCTCACCGCGCCTTCGCGTGTCCTCCACCTCGGTGGTGGCGCGCTCACGCTAGCGCGCTACGTGGCCGATCTACTCCCCCGCGCGTCTCAGCAGGTGGCCGAGATCGACGCGGGCCTGATCGCGTTCATCCGCCGCGAGCTCCCGCCGCCCCCGCGAGTGAAGATCACCACAGGCGACGCCCGCGCCGTGCTCACCAAGGCACGCCCCGGCTCGTTCGACCTGATCGTGAGTGACTGCTTCGCCGGCGCCCGCACGCCCGCCCACCTGACGTCGGTGGAGTTCGTCCAGCAGGCGTCGGCCGCGCTCGCCGGTGACGGCATCTACGCCGCGAACATCGGCGACGGCAACGGCCTGCAGTTCGCCCGCGCCCAGTGCGCGACCGTGCGCGAGGTGTTCGAACACGTCTGCGTGATGGCCGAACCGGGCGTCTTCCGCGGCCGCCGCTTCGGCAACTTCGTGATCATGGCGTCGCACAACGGCCTGCCGATGCAGCAGCTGACCCGTGCGACGGCCGGCGACCCGTTCCAGGGCCGGGTGGAGCACGGGACGGGGCTGACCAAGTTCATCGGCGGCGCACCGGTGACCACCGACGCGACCGCGACCCTGTCCCCCGCCCCACCCTCGGGCCTCTGGGGCACCTGAGGTCTGGCTCAGTCCAGCGAGGTCACGAACTTCGAGACGGCCTCCGGATGGAGCTTCTGCGCCATCCGCCCGGCCGGCGCGAGCGAACCAAGCCGGTACAGCGGCCGTTCCGCGGCAGCCAGCCCACGCGCCTCGGCCCGCAGCTGCGCGACGAGCAGCTCCGAGAACACCAGTCCCGGCGTGTCCCCGCGCGCCGCCAGCGCGTCAGCGAGCCTGCGGAGCTGGTAGACGCCCAGCTCGCGACCGCCCGTGCCCGCGTACATCGACAGGGCGACGTTGATCGCCTTCTTGCCACCGCGCACGAACAGCCCGACGGTCCGCGCGCCACGCAGGTCGGTGACCAGCAGGTCGAGGCCGTCCGCCGTCGCGAGGTCGACCTTGCGCGTGCCGAACGCCCGCACGTACACGGTCGTGCCCTCGAGCCACACCGTGCGGCGCGCCTCGGACATCGCCAGCAGGATCACCGGCACCGACACGATCGCCCCGGCGATGACACCGGGCCAGCGGCCACCGATCAGCCCCACGATCGCGCCGAAGGCGAGGGCGACCATGATGCCGCCGATCGCCACCATGCGCGCCCGCTTGCGGACCGTCGCCTTGTCGAGCAGGTCGAGAACGAGCTTGTCGTCGCTCACAGCGCCTTCCGCACCTCTTCGACCACGTCCGCCAGCGGCACCGTGACCTGCTCGCCGGTCGCGAGGGTCTTGACGCCGATGTTGCCGGCATCCAGGTCGCGCTCACCGAGCACGAGAGCAAGGCGAGCACCCGACTTGTCGGCGGCCTTGAAGCCCGCCTTCATCGACCGGCCGCCGTAGACCAGGTCGGTCCGCACGCCCGCGGCCCGCAGCTCCCCGGCGATCGCGACCAGGCGCGCCCGCGCGGCCTCACCCAGCGGCACGCCGATCACGTCGACCCGGCTGAACTCCGGCAGCACGCCCTCGGCCTGCGCCGCGAGCAGCGCCCGGTCGACGCCGAGACCGAAGCCGACACCGGACAGCTCCTGACCGCCGAGCTGCGCCATCAGGCCGTCGTAACGACCGCCGCCGCCGATGCCCGACTGGGCACCGAGACCGTCGTGGACGAACTCGAACGTCGTCTTCGTGTAGTAGTCGAGACCGCGGACCATGCGCGGATTCTCGACGAACTTCACGCCCAGCTCGGTCAAGTACCCCTTGACGAGCTCGTAGTGCTCACGGCACGCGTCGCACAGGTTGTCCACCATCAGCGGCGCCTCGGCGACCAGCTCGCGCACCTCGGGACGCTTGTCGTCGAGCACGCGCAGCGGGTTCAGCTCGGCGCGCTGCCGGGTCGGCTCGTCGAGCGGCAGCGTCGCGAGGAACGCCTGCAGCTTCTCCCGGTACGCGGGACGGCAGTTCGCGTCGCCCAGCGACGTGAGCTCCAGGCGGTACCCGGTGAGGCCGATCGCGCGGAACCCGGCGTCGCCGACCGCGATGACCTCGGCGTCGAGCGCCGGGTCGTCGATGCCGATCGCCTCGATGCCGACCTGGTGGAACTGCCGGTACCGGCCGGCCTGCGGGGCCTCTGCGCGGAAGAACTGACCCGCGTAGTAGAGCTTCGCCGGCAGCGAGCCGCGGTCGAGGCTGTGCTCGATGACGGCGCGCATCACGCCCGCGGTGCCCTCGGGACGCAGCGTGATGGAACGCTCGCCGCGGTCGAGGAAGGTGTACATCTCCTTCGTCACGACGTCGGTCGACTCGCCGACGCCGCGCGAGAAGAGCGCCGTGTCCTCGAAGACCGGCAGCTCGACGTAGCCGTAGCCCGCGAGCTCGGCGGCACGGGTCAGCGTCGACCGGACGTGCGCGAACGCGGCGGACGTCGGCGGGATGTAGTCGGGAACGCCTTTGGGTGCGGAAAACACGTTTCTCAGAGTCCTCGGTGCGGGGCGGCCGGCGCGTCGTTCGTCTGAACAGCGTCCTGCAGATGGAGCAGGTACGGGTTCGTCGCTCGTTCGCGGCCTATGGTCGTCGTCGGGCCGTGGCCGGGCAGCACCACTGTGTCATCGGGCAAGGTCATGACCTTGTTCTGCAGAGACGACAGCATCGCGGAGTGGTCGCCACCCGGCAGGTCGGTGCGTCCGATGGAACCGGCGAAGAGCGTGTCACCCGAGATCACCAGGCGACCGCCTTCCTGCACACCGGATCGGAACATCACCGACCCGCCGGTATGGCCCGGCGTGTGGTCGACGGTGATCTTCAGTCCGGCGAGGTCCAGGTCGGCGCCGTCGGTCAGCTCGCGGACCTCGGACGGCTCCCGCATCTCCAGGTTGCCGCCGAAGAACGCGGCCGACTCGCGGCTGATGCCCTTGAGCGGGTCCGACAGCATCGCTACGTCATCCGGGTGGATGTAGGCGGGGACGTCGTTGCCGTCGCAGACGGGGGTGACGGAGAAGGTGTGGTCGAAGTGCCCGTGCGTGAGCAGCACGGCGACAGGCGCGAGACGGTGCTGGCGCAAGGCCTGCTCGATCGGCTCGACCGCGTCCTGACCGGGATCGATGATCACGCAGGGCTCGCCCTCACCGGCCGCCAGGACGAAGCAGTTCGCCTGGAGCGCACCGGTGGGGAACCCGATCACGAGCACGAAAATGACCTCCCTGTTCAACCACAGCCTAACCACCACACAAAGCTCATATGCCCAGGCCCTAGACTGCCGAGCCGACCGCCCTATTCGCATGAGTCCCTGGGGAGGGAGCACGTGCCCACCAACGAGCAGCGACGCGCGGCAGCCAAGCGCAAGCTTGAGCGTCAGATGGTCTACCGCCACGAGCGGGCCAAGAAGCGTCGCATCATCGCCGTCGTGTCGACGGTCGTCGTTGTTGCGCTCGTCGGAGGTGGCGTGTGGTTCCTCGCGACCAACAACGTCTTCGGCAATGGCGACGCCGCCGCGTCGGAGACTCCTACCCAGGAGTCGGTGGACAAGGCGGAGAACATCCCCACCGAGATGCACCAGATCCCGAAGCGCCCCGCGGCGCTGCCGGCGAAGGTGAATTGTGAATACACGAAGGGCCAGGAGCCGGCGGCCAAGGAGAACACGCCGCCCGCGAACGGCGAGCAGCCCACCACGGGCACCGTCGGCGTCACGCTCGGCACCTCGATCGGTGACCTGAAGCTGAACCTCGACCGCTCGCTCGCCCCGTGCTCGGTCCACAACTTCGTGGAGCTGGCGAAGCAGAAGTACTTCGACAACACCACGTGCCACCGCCTCACGGTGACCGGCATCCAGGTCCTGCAGTGCGGCGACCCCGGCGGCAACGGCATGGGCGGCCCCGGCTACTCGTTCAAGGACGAGGTCTACCCGGAGCTCACCTACGGCCGCGGCGTGCTCGCCATGGCGAACTCGGGCCCGGACACCAACGGCTCGCAGTTCTTCATCGTCTACGGCGACGCCTCGAATCTGCAGGCCAAGTACAACGTGTTCGGCACGGTCGACGCGGAGTCGCTGAAGAAGGTCGACGAGGTCGCGAAGACCGGCACGATCTCGCAGCAGCCCGGCCAGGGCGACGGCAAGCCGAAGACCCCGGTCGACATCAAGTCGGCGCTGGTCGCGAACTAGGCGCCACCCGCACACGACGGAGCCCCCGCCCTTCTCAGGACGGGGGCTCCTCTCGTCTTGGCCCCAGTTGACCCGCTACGACGCCGACGTCACGCGGTAGACGTCGTAGACGCCCTCGATACCGCGCACGGCCTTCAGAACGTGGCCGAGGTGCTTCGGGTCCCCCATTTCGAACGAGAACCGGCTGACGGCCACCCTGTCACGCGACGTCGTCACCGACGCCGACAGGATGTTCACCCGCTCGTCGGCCAGCACCTTCGTGACGTCCGAGAGCAGCCGGTGCCGGTCGAGCGCCTCCACCTGGATGGCGACCAGGAAGACGCTGGAGGACGACGGCGCCCACTCGACGTCGAGGAGGCGTTCCGGGGACTTCAGCAGCTCCTCCGCGTTCGTGCAGTCGGTGCGGTGCACGGACACGCCACCGCCCCGCGTCACGAAGCCGAGGATGTCGTCGCCCGGCACCGGGGTGCAGCAGCGGGCGAGCTTCACCCACACGTCGCCCGCGTCCTTGACGATCACGCCCGCGTCGCCGGTGGGGCGGCGCCGGGTGACCGTGGACGGGGTGGCGCGGTCGGCCAGTTCCTCCTCGGCGTGATCCACACCGCCGAGCTGTGCGACGAGCCGTTGCACGACGTGGCGGGCCGAGGTGTGACCCTCGCCGACCGCCGCGTACAGCGCGCTCATGTCCGGGTAGTGCAGTTCCTTCGCGAGGGCCTGCATCGAGTCGACCGAGACCAGGCGCTGGATCGGCAGCCCGACACGCCGGACCTCCTTGGTGATCGCGTCCTTGCCCTGCTCGATCGCCTCTTCCTTGCGCTCCTTGGCGAACCACTGCTTGATCTTCGCCTTGGCACGCGGGGACGCCACGAAGCTCAGCCAGTCGCGGGACGGGCCCGCACCCTCCGCCTTGGAGGTGAAGATCTCGACGACCTCGCCGTTCTCGAGCTTGCGCTCCAGAGCGACCAGGCGACCGTTCACGCGGGCGCCGATGCAGCGGTGACCCACCTCGGTGTGCACGGAGTAGGCGAAGTCGACGGGCGTGGACCCCGTCGGCAGCGTCTCCACGTCCCCCTTGGGCGTGAACACGAAGATCTCGCGCGCGGCGAGGTCCCAGCGCAGGCCTTCGAGGAACTCACCGGGGTCCGCGGCTTCCCGCTGCCAGTCGAGGAGCTGGCGCATCCACGCCATCTCGTCGATCTCGACGGACTTGCCGTTGTGCGTGCCCTTGGTCTCCTTGTAGCGCCAGTGCGCCGCGATGCCGTACTCGGCCCGCTGGTGCATCTCGGACGTGCGGATCTGCACTTCCAGAGGCTTGCCGTCGGGACCGATGACGGTCGTGTGCAGCGACTGGTACACGCCGAACCGGGGCTGCGCGATGTAGTCCTTGAACCGCCCCGGCATCGGCTGCCAGGCGGCGTGCACGACGCCCATCGCGGCGTAGCAGTCACGCACCTCGTCCACGAGGATCCGGACGCCCACGAGGTCGTGGATGTCGTCGAAGTCCCGCCCGCGGACGATCATCTTCTGGTTGATCGAGTAGTAGTGCTTCGGCCGGCCCTCGACCTTCGCGACGATCCGCGCGCTCTCCAGCTGCGTGGTGAGCTCGCTGACGACCGACCTCAGGTACGTGTCGCGACTCGGCGCGCGCTTCGCGACCAGGCGGACGATCTCGTCGTACTTCTTGGGCTGCAGGATCGCGAACGCGAGGTCCTCCAGCTCCCACTTGACCGTCGCCATGCCCAGGCGGTGGGCGAGCGGCGCGAGCACTTCGAGCGTCTCCCGGGCCTTGCGGGCCTGCTTCTCCGGCGGCAGGAACCGCATCGTGCGCATGTTGTGCAGCCGGTCGGCGAGCTTGATGACCAGGACCCGGGGGTCCTTCGCCATCGCGATGACCATCTTGCGGATGGTCTCGGCCTCGGCCGCTGCCCCCAGCTTGACCTTGTCGAGCTTCGTCACCCCGTCGACCAGCCGGGCGACTTCCTCACCGAAGTCTTCCTTGAGCTGGTTGAGCGAGTAGTCGGTGTCTTCCACGGTGTCGTGCAGCAGCGCGGCCACCAGCGTCGTGGTGTCCATGCCCAGCTCGGCGAGGATGGTCGCCACGGCGAGCGGGTGGGTGATGTACGGGTCGCCGGACTTGCGGCGCTGCGGGCGGTGCTTCTCCTCGGCAACGTCATATGCGTGCTGCAGAAGCGCCAGATCGGCCTTGGGATGGAGGTCACGGTGCACGGCGGCGAGAGGTTCGAGGACCTGCTTCACCGGGGCCGCACGTTGGGCGGTGATACGCCGCGCAAGGCGGGCGCGCACACGCCGGGTAGC
Source organism: Lentzea pudingi (assembly GCF_014646255.1). Lineage (GTDB taxonomy): Bacteria > Actinomycetota > Actinomycetes > Mycobacteriales > Pseudonocardiaceae > Lentzea > Lentzea pudingi. Next base: position 33,515 of record NZ_BMNC01000004.1, on the reverse strand, counting down.
CGACGGTTGAACAGCCGTCGCAGCGGGTTCGGTGTCTTGACTCAACCCCACGCTCCTCGGGTCTCGCGAGTACCGAGGATAACGCGTTTACGCTGACGAAACTTCCGATGGCGCGCTGAGCGGCACAGCTCACACGGTGAACGCCGCGCAAACTTCCGTTGAGCCGATCAGCGAGCGGAACAAGCAGGACTCTCCACGAACGCCCGCCAGGCGGCGACCGAGAAGGCCAGAACGGCACCCCGGGCGGCCTTCGAATCACGCACGAGAGCGTCGGCGGCGAGCGACACCTCAACACAAGTGCCGCTGTCCGTGTTGCCGCTGTACGTGCTCTTACGCCAGCTCCGGTCGAGCGTCATGAAGGTCCTCCCGCAGTCCGCTGACGTAGTCCGTCAGCATGCGACGCGATTGTCCCTCATCAAGTGCCAGCGCATCCAACCACTTGAAGAACTCCCGGCTGCTCGCAATGGCTTTGCCGTCGTGTGCGAACAGCTGCGCCACGTCGTTTTCGCTGTAGGCGACCGGCAGCATCTTCTCAAAGCTGAACAGCCTCCGCGCGGACCGCATGGCGATGGCGACGCCCGCAGTCATGGGCACGATCCGCAAGCTGTGAGTCTCGAAGAGCAGGCGCAGATACTGCTCCTCCATGATCTGCGCGTTGCCCACACGCATCCGGAGCGCGAGCTCGTGCACGAAAAAGGTGCATTCCGGCCGATTCGGACGCCTCAGAATCGCCTGTCGATCGATGCGCAGTTGAACAAACTTCTCGATGTTCTCCGGCGCTTCGTTGCCTCCCTCGGTCAGCAGAGCTCGGGCGTACTCCGGGGTCTGCGCCAGGCCGGGCATGGTCAGCCCGTCGAAGCTCGTGATCTTCTCGGCTTGAGCCTCCGCCATGGCGAGCGTGCGCAGGTTGTCCGAGACGATGAGGACGTACGGGTCGAAGGCGTAGCGGTAGCGGTCTCGGAAGGCTTCGAAGTGGACGGTGTCGCGGCCGCAGGTCATCAGGTACTGGATGAGGTCGATCTCGCTCGCACGCGCTTTGCCCTTCTCGATGTTGGAGACCTTGCTCGGGTCCCAGCCGAGTTGTTCCGCGAAGGCATGGCCGGTGAGCCTGGTGAACTTCTCGCGGAGGCGGCGCAGTTCGTCGCCCAGGTCGCGGCTGTAGGCGGTGGAGGTGATCGCAGTCATTCGTCCGACGGTAGACATTGGCCCTCCTCCACGAACCAGCTCATCAGGGTGAAAACGGGTGCTCGAAGCGCAGGTCGCGCGCCTTGCTGCGGGCTAGGCGACCTGGTGGTGGACGGCGGTGTTGACCCTGGGTGTCCTGGCCGGGTCGAGCCAGGCGGGCGGGATGAACGTCGGGACTCCATTGTGGAGCTTTACCTCCCAGTCGCTGTGGTGGATCAGGGTGTGGTGGTGACGGCAGAGCAGCGCGGCGTTGTTCACTGAGGTCTCGCCGCCCTCCGACCAGAATCTGAGGTGGTGGGCGTCGCAGTGCTTCGGCGGGCGGTCGCAGCCCGGGAAGGTGCAGCCCTGGTCTCTCGCCACGAGCACGCGGCGGAGGGACGCGGGGAACGTCCTGGTCTTGCGGCCTATGTCCATCGGTTCGGAGCGGCCGCCGAGGACCACCGGGATCACGCCCGCGTTGCAGGCGAGGCGGCGGACCAGCGAGGCCGGGACGGGGACACGGGTGTCGAGCCTGGCCAGGCCCGCCTGCTCGACCAGGCCCTCGTAGGACATCGTCAGCGTGAGCGCGACCGGCTCGCCGCCGTGTTCCGGCAGGCGGTCGGAGCGCAGCACGAGCTCGATCAGGTCGGCGAACGCATCGCCTTCGCGCTCGGCGCGGGTGCGGGCGTCCGGACCTTCCTCCGGGGTGGTGGGGCGGGGCTTGGCGAGCGGGTCGATCAGCGCCTCGAACTGCGCGCCGGCGACCTTGCCGAGCCGAGCCGAGATCTCGAGCTGGTCGCCCTTCCACTCCATGCGCAGGCGGTTGACCGGGCGCAGCGCCTCGGCGGGCTCGCGCGGCTCCTCGTCCTGCTGGTAGGCCAGGTACGCCAGCTCCTTGCCGAAGGAACGAACCGCGCTGGGCTCGTGGGCCTTGGCGTACTCCACGACGGACTGCTCCGCCGCGGGCGGCAGCTCTTTCATCACCTCGGCCACCGCCGAGACGTGCTCACCGGAGAGCGCGCCCTCCGCCGCCGCGGCGGCGGTGAGCGGCAACTCCGGCTCCAGCACCGAGCCGGACGGCGTGATCTCCCCCGTCACCGCCTCGGCGCGGGCGACCCACTGGCGCGCGGTCTTCAGGTCCCACCGCACGGCATGACGCAACACGTGAGCCATATTCCGATAACCCAGCTCACCTGCGGCACCACGCCGATCCAACTCGGCGATTTTCAGCATCACCACATTCTCAAGAACGCGAATTTCCGCCACGTCACCGACGACTGCGGCAAGCAGCTCGTCGGTGGCCAGAAGGCGGAAGTCTCGTTCGCTCATGCGTTCGACACTACCGCAAGATCACAGCGAAAAAGCACGTCAGGCCAGCCACGTTCGGGTGAACCAGCTGGACAAGCCGCCATAGGCTCCGTTACGCATCATCTCTCTCGTGGCACCGCAACCACTAGCAACCACGCACGCAACAAACGCGAAAAACGCACAAAAACCACGTGCCGCAACCACGTACGCAAAATGACCAAAGAAATGCGTTCCGGCACACGCCCGACGAAGGAGGGCATGTGCCGGTTCGGCGAAGCCGTGCCTTTGCGGGTGACACGCGCACACCTGACAGACTCAGCCACGTGAGGACTCTGGTCTGGTGCGCCGCGATGACGTTCGTGTGGCTCGGCACGATGGCGTACCTCGCCCTCGACGACCCCAGCTACATCGATCCGCGGTCGATCATCGGCTCCACGGTCGGCTGGGTGGTCGCGACGACGCTGAGCTGGCTGTTGCTGCGCCGCGCGAAGGCCCCGAAGCTGTGGGAGATCGCGGTGGTCACGGCGCCGGCGTCGCTGGTGACACTGGTGTTCGTCAGCATCGGCGCGGCGATCGTGGCACCACCGCCGATCGCCTGACGTGCGGGAATGCCCGCCAGTTCAGGATGACGGCGCCCGGCTGACAAGCTGGACCCATGCACTCACACCGGCCGATCTGGCACTGCCTGGCGTTCGCGGGCATCTGGTACGCCGCGATCGTCCTGCTCAACCTCGTCACCGGTGGCTCCGACGAAGGTGCAAGGGCGGCGACGCTCGGGGTGGTGCCGTGGCTGGGGGCCGCCGCCGCGCTGATGCGGGTCGGGCACGGTGAGATGAAGGCCTGGCGCCTGATCCTGCTGGGGCTGCCGATCTTCTACTTCCTGTGGGCGATCACCGTCGTGATCGCCTCCAGGTTCGTCGTTCCGGTGACGGGCTAGACAGCGAGAAGTGCGCTGACCTCGCGGCCCGCGAGCCGGGAGCGGCCGCCCAGGGCCGCGATCTCCAGCACCACCGACACACCCGTCACGATGCCGCCGGCGCGCTCCACGAGCGTGCAGGCGGCCTCCGCGGTGCCTCCGGTGGCGAGCACGTCGTCCACGACGACCACGCGCTGGCCGGGCTGGATGGCGCCGGCGGGGAGCTCCAGGGACGCGGAGCCGTACTCCAGGTCGTAGGAGACCGAGTCGGCGACGACCGGGAGCTTGCCCGGCTTGCGCAACGGCACGACGCCGTAGCGCCAGCCGTAACCCAGGGCAGCACCCAGGAGGAAGCCGCGCGACTCGATGGCGGCGATCACCTGGGTGCTGTCGTCGATCTTGTCCTGGAGGGCGTCGACCACGGCGCGCAGGGCGTCGGGGTCGGTGAGAACCGGCGTGAAGTCCCGGAAGACGACCCCTGGCTTGGGGAAGTCCGGGACTTCACGCATCAGTCCCAGAGCACGATCCAATTTCAACGCTGGCGCTTCCCGGTCGGACGGCGGCGGGCGTCGCCTGCCTTGGCGGTGCGGTGGGGCACCGACGCGGCGGCGGCGTACGCCTCTTCCTTGCGCAGGTCGGCGGCGAGGGCGTCCTCGTCGACCGACTCGATGCCCGCGGCGACCTGCGGGCCCGTGGCCTTGGCGCGGCGGGCGGCCACGCGCTTGGCCTGCGCGATGTACTTCGGGTCGCGCATCTTCAGGTCCACCAGCACCGGGGTGGCGAGGAAGATCGAGGACAGGGCGCCGATGAACATGCCGACGAGCTGCACGAGCGCCAGGTCCTGCAGCGTGCCGACGCCCAGGATGCCGACGCCGACGACCAGCAGGCCGATGACCGGGAGGAGCGCGATCAGCGAGGTGTTGATCGAGCGCATCAGGGTCTGGTTCAGCGCCAGGTTCGCCGCCTCGGCGTACGTGCGGCGGGTCAGGCCCAGCAGGCCTCGGGTGTTCTCCTTGACCTTGTCGAACACGACGACCGTGTCGTACAGCGAGAAGCCGAGGATCGTGAGCAGACCGATCACCGTCGCCGGCGTCACCTCGAAGCCGATGAGCGAGTACACGCCCGCGGTGATGATGACGTCGTGGAACACGGCGACGAGCGCGCCGACGGCCATCTGCCACTCGAAGTAGAGCACCAGGAAGATGGTCACCGCGACGAAGAACCAGAACAGGGCCCAGAGGGCCTTGCCGCTGATCTCACCGCCCCAGGACGCGGAGACGGCGCTGTCGGAGATCGCTCCCGCACCGCCCTGCGGCTGGGTGTCCTGCGCCAGCCCCGCCTTGAGGGTCGCGACCTCGGCGATGCTCAGCGCGGGCGACTTGAGCTGGATCGACGCGCTGGCACCGGAACCGACGGACTGCACGGCGTTCGGCTTCTTGCCGGGCAGGGCCTTCGCGTAGGCGTCCTCGACGGCGGACGTCGAGATGGGCTGGCCGCTGGCCGACACCGACGGCATCGAGACCTTGGTGCCGCCCTTGAAGTCGATGCCGAAGTTGAAGCCGTTGAACACCATCGAGCCGATGCAGACCAGCAGGATGATGGCCGACACGATGTACCAGCGGACGCGCTTGCCGACGATGTCGAATGCGCCGTTGCCCACGTAGAGGCGCGAGAACACGCTGCTCACGTCAGGCCTCCTTCACGGCGGTGGTCTTGCCGGTCGTGGTCGCGCGGTGTGCGGCACCCTCGCGGGCGGCACCCCCCAGACCCGACAGGCTCGAGTTGGTCAGGAACTTGGACTTCGACGCGATCGCGACCAGCGGGTGCGTCACGAGGAACACGACCACGAGGTCGAGGACCGTCGACATGCCCAGGGTGAACGCGAAGCCCTTCACCTGGCCGACCGCGATGACGTACAGCACGGCGGCGGCGATGAAGCTGACCGCGTCGGCTGAGAGGATCGTGCGTCGCGAACGGACCCATGCGCGCGGCACGGCCGAACGGAACGTGCGGCCCTCACGCACCTCGTCCTTCAATCGTTCGAAGAAGACGATGAACGAGTCCGCCGTGATACCGATGGCGACGATGAAGCCCGCGATGCCGGCGAGGTCGAGCGTGAACCCGATGACGCGGCCGAGCAGGACCAGCACGGCGTAGATGACGACCGCCGACAGGGCCAGCGACAGGATCGTCAGGACGCCGAGCAGGCGGTAGTAGAACATGCAGTAGACGAAGACCAGCGCGAGGCCGATGCCGCCGGCGATGAGACCCGCCTTGAGCGACTGCAGGCCGAGCGTCGGGGAGACCGTCTGCGCCTCGGACGCGTCGAAGGACAGCGGCAGCGCGCCGTACTTCAGCGTGTTCGCGAGGTTCTGGGCTTCCTTGAGCGTGAACTTGCCGCTGATCTCGGTGGAACCACCGGAGATGGCCGACTGGATGGTCGGCGCGGACATGACCTCGCCGTCGAGCACGACCGCGACGGCCTGCTGGACGTTGGCCGCGGTGAACGAGCCCCACTTCGTGCCGCCCTCGGACTTGAAGTCCAGGTTGACGACGTAGCCGGTGCCGTTCGGGTTGTTGTTCGCGGCGGCGTTGCTGATGTCCTCGCCGGTCAGGCGGGAGTAGTTCGTGTAGTCGTCGGCCTTGGTCTGGGTGTCCTCCTTGGGAGGGTTGACCGGGGCCAGCGTGTACTTGAACTCGCCCTTCTCGTCACACGTGACGAGAGGCTTGTCCAGGTCGTCGTTTCCGCGCAGCGGGTCTGCCTTCGTGCAGTCCAGCATGATCGCGGCCTGCTGCAGGACCTGCGGGTCCGTGGACTGGCGGAGCGCCTTCGCCTCCTGGATCTCCTTCGCGACCCTCGGGTCGACGTTGGCGGGGGCGGCTGGCGTGCTCGGCGCGGTGCTGGACGGCGCGGTGCTGCTCGACGGCGGCGTGCTGGACGGCTGCGCGGCCAGGTTCGGCGCGGGGCGGCCCTGCGGGGCGCCGCTCGAGGGCGGCGGCGTGCCGGCGCTCTGGCTCGCCGGGGCTGACGGCGGCGTGCTCGCGGAGCCGGACGGCGAGGTGCTCGTCTCCGTCTGCGGCGCGGCGCCCGCCGGGACCGGCTGGCCTATGACCTTGCGGAACGCGAGGCGAGCGGTCTGGCCGAGGCCCTTCGCGCCTTCGCTGTCCGCGCCCGGGACCGTGATCACCAGGTTGTTGCCGTCTCGCACGACCTCGGCACCGGAGACGCCGAGACCGTTCACGCGGACCTCGATGAGGTCACGTGCGCGGTTGAGCGCCTCCTCGCTGGGTTGGGCTCCGTCCTCCTGACGCGCGGTCAGCGTGACGAGCGTGCCACCCTGCAGGTCGATTCCGAGCTTGGGTTTGGCCGAACCGTTCCCGGTCAAAAAGACCAGGGCGTAGAGCGCGACCACGATGAGGACAAAACTCGCCAAATACTTCGCAGGGCGAATTTGCCCGGCCGGAGGTGCCACGATCCGTCCGTCTCCTAGTAGCGATGGTTTCCGAGCGCGCAGCGTAACGCGCGCCGCGTGAGCTGCGCGTCACTACCTGGAGTTGGCGGTGTTCACAGTTGCCAACTCCAGGTGTCACGCGCCAGTTCGTTACTTCTTGGCGCTGTGGTCCAGGGGCTCGGCGACCTGTGCGGTGGTCGCGGGCACCTCTTCCTCGACGACGTCGTCGGACTTCTCGACGACGGCCTCGTCCGTGTCGGCGACCTTCTCGCGGATGGCGGCACGCAGCCAGCGCGTGACGACACCCTCGGAGATCTCGATGTCGATGGTGGTGTCGTGGCTCGCGTCGGCAACGGTGCCGTACAGGCCCGACGTCGTCATCACCTTGTCGCCGGGGGCGAGCGAGTCCTGCAGGTTCTTCTGCTCGGCCATCGCCCGCTTCTGCTTGCGCGCGCTGAGGAACAGCGGCACCGCCAGCAGAACCAGAAGCAACGGGAACATCAAAGACGAAAGGTTGCCCATCATTCTCCGATCAGGTGGACATGCCTCGACGCACGTCCGATATGTCCAGGTGCTTTCACCGATTGTGCCAGGTCACCACAGTTGATCACCGGCGGGCGGCTCCAGCCCCAGGTGGTACCACGCGGCCGGCGTCGCCACTCGGCCCCGAGGTGTCCGGGCCAGCATGCCAGCCCGCACCAAATACGGTTCGCACACCTCTTCCACGGTGGTCGTTTCCTCCCCGACCGCGACCGCGAGGGTGGCGACGCCGACGGGCCCGCCGTTGAAGCTCTTGACCAGCGCGTTCAGCACCGCCCGGTCGAGCCGGTCGAGGCCCAGTTCGTCGACGTCGTAGACGACGAGGGCCTGTTTCGCGATGGCCTCCGTGACGCGGCCGTCGGCCCTGACCTCGGCGAAGTCGCGGACGCGGCGCAGCAGCCGGTTCGCGATGCGGGGGGTGCCCCTGGACCGGCCGGCGATCTCGATGGCGGCGTCCTCGGCGATGTCGACGCCGAGGATCTTGGCGCTGCGCTTCACGATGAGGTCGAGCTCGGGGGCTGTGTAGAACTCCATGTGGCCGGTGAAGCCGAAGCGGTCCCGGAGCGGGCCGGTGAGCGCGCCGGACCTCGTCGTGGCTCCGACCAGCGTGAACGGCGCGATGTCGAGCGGGATGCTGGTCGCCCCGGGGCCCTTGCCGACCATCACGTCGACGCGGAAGTCCTCCATCGCGAGGTAGAGCATCTCCTCCGCCGGCCGGGCCATGCGGTGGATCTCGTCGATGAACAGGACGTCGCCCTCGACGAGGTTGGACAGCATCGACGCGAGGTCGCCCGCGCGCTCGAGCGCGGGACCGCTGGTGATGCGGATGGCGGCGCCGAGCTCCTTGGCGATGATCATCGCGAGGGACGTCTTGCCCAGGCCGGGAGGGCCGCTGAGCAGGACGTGGTCCGGGGCCGCACCCCGGCGCATGGCGCCGTGCAGGACCAGTTCGAGCTGTTCGCGGACCCGTTGCTGGCCGACGAACTCGTGCAGGTCGGCCGGACGCAGGCTGGTCTCGAGGTCGCGCTCGGCGGGCGCGACGTAGGGACTGAGCTCGTCCTCCATCACTTGCGCCCCAGGGTCGCGAGCGCGCGGCGCAGGACGGCGGACGTGGACTGCTCGGGGTTGTCGGCCAGCACGCCGTCGACCGCGGACTCCGCGGACTTGGCCGGGAAGCCGAGGCCGAGGAGCGCCTCGACGACGTGGTCACGCGTCTGGCTGTGCGCGGGCGTCGCAGGCGCGGCGAGCTGACCGACCTTGTCGCGCAGCTCGATGATGAGGCGTTCGGCGCCCTTCTTGCCGATGCCCGGGACCTGGGTGAGCACGGTGATGTTGCCCTCGGCGAGCGCGTGGCGCAGTTTGTCCGGCTCCAGCACCGCGAGGGTGGCGAGCGCGATCCGCGGGCCGATGCCGCTGACGGTCTGCAGCAGGCCGAACAGCTCGCGGGCCTCGGCGTCGGCGAACCCGAACAGGGTGAGGCTGTCCTCGCGGACGATCAGCGTGGTCGCGAGGCTCGCCTCCTCGCCGCGGCGCAGGGTGGCGAGCGTGGTCGGGGTCATCTGGACGGCGAACCCGACACCGCCCACCTCGACGACGGCGTGGTCGAGGCCGACGTGCTGCACCTGGCCGCGCAGTGACGAGATCACCTGGTTCCTCCGGACTTCACTTGCTGGACGTTAGTTGGCGCGCTTCGCGGCTTCGGCGAGCTTCGCCCTGTGCACCCGCGCCAGCTCGGCCGCCTTGGCCTGTGCTTCTTCCATGCGCGACCGCATCGGCGCGCGCCAGTGGTGGCAGATCGCGATCGCCAGCGCGTCCGCCGCGTCGGCCGGCTTCGGCGCCACCTTGAGGCCGAGCAGCTTCGTCACCATGGCGGTCACCTGCGCCTTGTCCGCGCGGCCCGACCCCGTGACGGCGGCCTTGACCTCGGACGGCGTGTGGAACTCGACCGGCAGGTTTCGTTGCGCGGCAGCCAGGGCGACGACGCCCGACGCCTGCGCGACCCCCATCGCGGTGCGGACGTTGTGCTGCGCGAAGACCCGTTCGATCGCCACGACCTGTGGTTCGTAACGGTCCAGCCACACGCAGAGGCCGTCGTACAGCTCGTGCAGGCGCACGGACAGCGGAGCGTCGACGGGCGTGCGCAGGACGTCGACGGCCACGGCGCGCACGACCCGGCCCGGCCCGCCGTCGACGACGCCGAAGCCGCACCTGGTCAGACCGGGGTCGACCCCGAACACGCGCACAACAGCTCCCCGGATCGCTGAACGAACAACAGTTCGAACCATATCCGGTGCGCCTGCGGGTGAGTGCCACCGACACGGTTCGACAAGTCCGCTCCGGCGTCACTACGGTGGTCGGGTTTCGATCACAGGGGTGACGGGTGAAGAGGTTCTGGGCCGTTGCGGGGTGCGTCGGCGCCGTCATGGCGATCGCCATCCTCACCGCCCTGGCCGCGCCCCGCGATATCGGTATCGCAATCGACAAGGTCGTGCAGCTCGTCTTCGCCGTCGCCGCTCTCGTGGCCTACGCCGGCAAACGCGACCGGTGGATGACCGCGGCGATGACCAGCCTCACGATCGGGCTGTCCGCGTGGATCTGGGGCCAGCAGATCATGGGCGTGCAACTGCCGTCGTCCACGATCGCGCCGCTCGGGTTCACGATGGTGCCGGTCCTCTGCCTGGCCGCGCTCGTCGTGAAGGCGCAGAAACGCCGTGCCGACGACCTGCTGCCGAACTACCGCAGCCGCACGGTCGTCGTGCTCGACGGGCTGATCGTGATCGGGTCGCTGTTCGTGCTGACGTGGGTGTCGGCGCTCGAGTCGCTGACCCGTGCGTGGGCCACCGAAGGGCCCGGGTTCGCCACCGTCGTCGCGCATCCCGCCGCGTACCTCGTGCTGCTCGTGGCGATCGTGGTGATGTCGTGGACGCATCAGGCCGTGCGTCAGTGGCCGATGCTTTTCGTCGCACTGGCCGGTATCGCGCAGTCGTCGTCGGGCTGGGTGTTCGCGTTCCACATCTCCAAGGGCAACACGGCGATCCCGGCGGCCGCGGACATCGGGTTCATGCTGTGCCCGGCGTTGTTCCTGCTGAGCGCGCTGGCTCCGGTGCGCAACCTCGACCCCGCGCCCGGCCGCATGCGCACGGCCGACATGCTGCACCTGCTCGTGCCGTACCTGCCGCTCGCGATCACCGGCCTGTTCGTCATCTGGAACACCGCGACCGGCGGCCGGCTCGACCCGGTCGAGATCTACGTCGGGTTGCTGGTCATGTGCCTCGTGATCATGCGTCAGCTGTTCACGATGATGGACAACGTCCGGCTGATGGACCAGCTGCGCGTCTCTCGCGAACAGCTACGGCACGAGGCGACGCACGACCCGTTGACCGGTGTCGCGAACCGCTCGCTCTTCCGCGAACGGCTGGAGCGCGCGCTGGAGGTCCGTGACCGCTCCAGGCCGTTGATCCTGCTGTTCATCGACGTGGACGGCTTCAAGGCCGTGAACGACAACAACGGGCACGCCGAGGGCGACATCGTCCTGCGCAACGTCGCCGCACGGCTGGAGAACAGCGTCCGCGACGAGGACGTGGTGGCGCGGCTCGGCGGTGACGAGTTCGGCGTGCTGGTCGACGGCGGCGACGCCGACGAGATCGGTTCGCGGCTGCTCGACGCACTGGCGCATCCGCACGAGGTGCTGGGCCGGGTGCACCGGGTGCACGCCAGCATCGGTGTGGCGCAACGGTTCTCGTACGATCCCATGATCACCGCCGACGACGTGCTCGGGGCCGCGGACGCCGCGATGTACACGGCGAAGCGGCTCGGCAAGGGCATGGTCGTCGTGCACGGTTCACCGCTTCCGGAGATGACGTGACCCCTGAGCAGTTGATTTCCTCGCTGGACATGCGGGAACTCCCCGTCGAGGGCGGGTACTTCGCGCAGACGCACCGGTCGGAGGAGGCGTCCGCGATCGCGTACCTGTTGCGCAGCCCGGACTTCTCCGGCATGCACGTGCTGAAGCACCTGGAGATCTACCACTTCCACGCCGGGTCGCCGTTGCGGATGGTGCTGCTGCACCCGGACGGCACGGTGACCGAACCGGTGCTGAGCGCGTCGAACCCGCAGGTCGTGGTGCCCGCCGGGGTGTGGCAGGGCAGCACTCCGGCCGGTGACTGGTCGCTGGTCGGCACGGTGGTGGTGCCGCCGTACACCGACGACGTCGTGGTGTTCGGGCACGCGGACGACCTGTGCGCGCGTTATCCCTCCCACGATGCGGTGATCCGGCCGCTGTGCAGGTTCTAGGATCTCGGGAATGGCGCTTGTCCCGCTCAACGGCATCGAGCTGAACGTCCAGACCGAGGGTTCCGGCGATCTCGTCGTGCTCGTCATGGGCACCGGCAGTCCCGGCAGGGTGTGGCGCACGTACCAGGTGCCCGCGCTGGTCAAGGCCGGGTACCGCGTCGCGTACTTCGACAACCGCGGCATCAGGCCGTCGTCGGAGTGCGCCGGGGGTTTCACGCTCGACGACATGGTCGCCGACACCGCCGCGCTCATCGAGCACCTGGGTGGCCCGGCGCACGTGATCGGCACGTCGCTGGGCGCCCGGATCACCCAGGAACTGGCGCTGGCACACCCGTCGCTGGTGCGGTCGGCGGTGATGATGGCGACCGCCGGACGGCCCGAACCGGTGCAGCAGGCGTGGTCGCAGGCGTTGTGCGACCTGCACGACAAGGGCGTCGAGGTACCGCTGCAGTTCTACGCGGTGGCGTCGGTGGTGCGGAACCTGTCGCAGACGACGCTGGCCGACCCGGTCGTGGCCCAGGACTGGCTGCAGATGTACGAGTTCGCCGGCTCCGGCTTCAGCGCGGGTGAACGCGTCCAGCTCGGTCTCGCCGAGTACGACACGCGCCTGGAGGCCTACAGCGCCATCGCGGTGCGGTCGCTGGTGATCGGGTTCGCCGACGACGTCGTGCTGCCGCCGCGGTTGTCGCGCGAGGTGGCGGACGTGATCCCCGGCGCCCGGTACGCGGAGGTCTCGGGCGCCGGGCACATCGGGTACCTGGAGCGGCCGGACGAGGTCAACCGGCTGCTGGTCGAGTTCCTGGGCGGAGCGTGATGCTCAGCGGTGCGCGGCCTGGCCGGTGGGTCGCAGCAGGATCTCGTTGACGTCCACAGTGGACGGCTGGGACACGGCGTAGAGCACGGCCCGGCCGACGTCCTCCGGTGCCAGCTTCGGGTCGTCCACACGCGACGGCGGGATGGCGTCGGTGTCCACGAGGCCCGGCTGCACCACGGTGACCCTGACGCCGGTGTCCACGGCCTCGGCGCGGATCGCCTGTGCCAGGCCGGTGATCGCCCACTTCGTCGCCGAGTACAGGTTGCCGGGGCGGACGCCTCGGCCCGCGGCCGAGCCCGTCAGCACGAGGTGGCCTCCTGAGCGGATCAGTGCGGGCATGGCGGCGCAGGCCGTGAAGGCCGGGCCGCACACGTTCGTGACGACCATGTCCGTCCATTCGGACGGCTCGGCACCCGACGAAGAGACGAACGACGTGTCCACCGACACGCCCGCGTTGGCGAAGACGACGTCGATCCGGCCCCAGCGCGACTCCACACGGGACATGAGATCCTGCACGGAATTCCACGAAGAAACGTCGCATCGGGCGTCCCAGCCGCGATCCCCGACAGATTCTTCGGCCGAGCGCGAGGCTCTGACCACGCGATAGCCCGCCTGCGCTGCCAGGGAGGCGGTCGCCGCCCCGATTCCGCGGGAGGCGCCGGTCACCACGAACACGTTTTCCATGATCCGGAACCCTAGTCAGGGAACTGTCAGTGCCGCCTGTTTTGATGTGGCCCATGACTTTGAACCGCAGGTCCGTGTTCGGGCTGGGTACCGTCGCGGCCGCGACGGCCGTGCTCGGCTCCAACGGTGCAGCACAAGCGCAGGAAGACGCGGAGGTGGAGATCGAACGCTCCCCGGCGACGGCCGACCGGTCGCGCAAGCGCGTGGCCCAGGTCTACCGGCGTCAGGCCCGCAAGGCGCGCGGCAGCTGGTCGTCGCTGATCACGGTCGCCGACCTCGACGGGACGACGAAGTCCGCCGTGGACGAGAACGCCGACAAGGTCGTCGAGGCCTACAGCGTCAACAAGATCGCGGTCGCCGTCGCCGTGCTGGACAAGGTGGACCGCGGGCTCGTCAAGCTCGACCAGACGGTCACGGTGTCGTCCGCGATCGTCATCCAGGACACCGACGGCATCTTCGCGCTCGACGGCGCGTACCCGAGCGAGGTCACCGTCGGCCACGCGCTGGCGAACCTGCTGACCGTCTCGGACAACACCGCGGTCCGCCTGTGCGGCCTGGTCGTGCCGGCGCTGGAGCTCAACGAGATCCTGCGGTCCAAGGGTTTCGTGCACACCCAGGTCGTCCCGGTCGCGAACCCGAACCGGTTCTTCCTCGGCACCACGACGGCGCGCGAGACGCACACGTTGCTGCAGAAGCTGGTCGACGGCCAGCTGCTCTCGGCCGCGTCCACCGCGTACCTGCTGAACATCCTGCGCGCCACGGCCAGCTTCACCGACGGCGTGCGGCTCAACCTCACGACGAACGAGCGGCTGCGCGTGGCCACGAAGGCCGGCTGGTTCTCCGACGGCCGCAACGAGGCCGGGATCATGTTCAGCGCGGACAACCGGGCGATCCTGATCTACTCGATGTTCGCGTCGGGCGAGTTCTCCGGTGACAAGGCCGTGAACGACGAGGACTTCAGCACCACGCACCCGGCCGTCGCGGCCCGCGCGGAGCTCGGGCGGGCGATGTTCGACGCCGTCATCAAGATCACGACCACGAAGCCGAAACACCGCGCAAAGGTTTACAGGTTCGTCAACGGCGGCTGATCGCGGAGAATTTCTCCCGAATCTGCTCCGAACAGCGCTGGTTCTCGGCTATACACGTACCAACGCCGGGGTCGGTCGTCGCCGCCGTCGACGACCGGCTTCCCCGCGCCGGTGTGGTTACAGCGCCGGTTCCACAACGTCGTGGTACCTGCGTGACACCTGCTCGATCACCTCGTCGAAGTCCGCCGCCCAGATGGCCGCGTTGAAGATCTCCACCTCGACGTCCCCCGCGTATCCGGTCGCCGCGACCTGCCTGGTCAGGCGGGGCAGGTCGATGTCGCCGTCCCCGGGATAACCGCGGCCGAGCAGGACGTCGGCGGGCACGGGCGTGAGCCAGTCGCACACCTGGTACGACGCGATGCGCGGTCCCGCGCGCACGATCTGCGCGTCGAGGTCCGGGTCCCACCACACGTGCAGCGCGTCCACGACGACGCCGATCGACTCGTGCCGTTCGGCGATGTCGAGTGCCTGGGACAGCGTCGAGAGCACGCCGCGGTCCGCGCAGAACACCGGGTGCATCGGCTCGAGCGCCAGGATCACGCCCGCCTGCGCCGCGTACACCGAGAGCTCCGCGATGGCATCCGCGACGCGCTGACGTGCGCCGACGAGGTCCTTGTCGGCCGCCACTCCCCCGACGACCATGACGAGCGTGCCGGTGCGCAACGCCGCCGCCTCGTCGATCGCGCGGCGGTTGTCGTCCAGCGCGCTGCGGTTGTCCACGGCCGTGAGGAACCCGCCGCGGCACAACGACGACACCCTCAGGCCGGCGTCCGCGACGAGTTTCGCGGTGCGGTCGAGGCCGTGGTCGGCGACGGGTTCGCGCCACAGCCCGATGGACTCGATGCCGTGCCGCGCACAGCCTTCGACGGCTTCGGCGACCGTCGCGCGTTTGATCGTGGCCTGGTTCAGCGAGAGGCGAGCCATTCACTCCACCTCCGTTCCGCGAACTCCGGTTCGATCACACCGGCGATTTCCGCGAGACGTTTCGCCTCGGCCAGGTGCTCGACGCTGCGCGCGGACTCCAGACCACCGAGGAGCTGGAACCGTTCCTGGTGGCCGGCGAGCCACGCCAGGAACACCACGCCCGTCTTGTAGTAGTAGGTCGGCGCGCTGAACAGATGGCGGGACAACGGAACCGTTGGCGCCATGATGCGGTGGAACTCCTCGGTGTCGCCCTCGGCCAAGTTCGCCAGTGCCTTCGCCGCGACCGGGGCGATCGGGTCGAAGATGCCGAGCAGCGCGTGGCTGTGGCCCTCGGCGTCGCCCGCGATCAGCTCCGGGTAGTGGAAGTCGTCGCCGGTGTAGCAGCGGACGCCCTGCGGCAACGCGCGCCGCAGTCCGATCTCGTGGCCCGCGTCGAGCAGCGAGACCTTCACGCCGTCGACCTTGTCCGGCCGCGAGCGGATGATCTCCAGGAAGTTCCGGGTGGCCTGGGGGATGTCGCCCGAACCCCAGTAGCCCTCCAGCTTCGGGTCGAACGCGGTGCCGAGCCAGTGCAGGACCACGGGTTCGCTGACGCGGTCGAGCAGCGTGCCGTAGACCTTCTCGTAGTCCTCGGGGCCGCGTGCCGCCGCCGCGAGTTGCCGTGAGCACATGAGCACCGGCTGGGCGCCGGCCTCCTGGACGACGTCGAGCTGTTCCAGGTAGGCGTGCAGCACCTCGTCGAGGCCGGGTTCGCCGTCGAGGTGGTCGGTCGCGACGCCCGCGCAGATCCTGCCGGTCTTCTCGGCGGCGCTGCGGCGGATGAGCTCGGCGGCCGCCGGCCAGTCGAGGCCCATGCCGCGTTGTGCGGTGTCCATGGCCTCGGCGACGCCCAGGCCGTGCGACCAGAGGTGGTGCCGGAACGCCAGAGTGGCGTCCCAGTCCACGGTTCGTTGGTCCTTCGCCACGACGTGTGCCGCGGCGAACACGATCCGTTCACCGGTGTCAGACATCGGCGATCTCCACCCGGCGACCCTCCGAAGAGGACCGCAGACCGGCCGCCGCCAGCGCGACACCCCGTGCGCCCGCGCGGAAGTCGTGCGGGAACGGCGCGCCTTCGTAGACGTGGCGCAGGAACTCCGCCCACTGCACCTTGAAGCCGTTGTCGAACTCCTCGTTGTCCGGCACCTGCTGCCACTGGTCGCGGAACGGGTGCGTGACCGGCAGATCCGGGTTCCACACCGGTTTCGGCGTGACGGCGCGGGGCTGCACGAAGCACTCGCGCAGCCCCGCGACCGCACTCCCCTCGGTGCCGTCCACTTGGAACTCGACGAGCTCGTCGCGGCGCACCCGCACGCACCAGGACGAGTTGATCTGGGCGATGACGCCGTTCTCGATCTCGAAGATCCCGTACGCGGCGTCGTCCGCGGTCGCCTCGTAGGCGTTGTCCTGCTCGTCCCACCGGGTTGGAATGTGGGTTACGGCCTTCGCGGTGACGGCCTCGACGCGGCCGAAAAGGTCGTGCAGCAGGTAACTCCAGTGGCAGAACATGTCCGAGACGATGCCGCCACCGTCCTGCGCCCGGTAGTTCCAGCTCGGGCGCTGCGCGGGCTGCCAGTCGCCCTCGAAGACCCAGTAGCCGAACTCGCCGCGCACGCTGAGGATCCGGCCGAAGAAGCCGCCGTCGACCAGCCGCTTGAGCTTGCGGATGCCCGGCAGGTACAGCTTGTCCGCCACGACACCGTGCCGCAGGCCCCGCTCGTCGGCCAGGCGCGCGAGTCCCAGCGCCTGCTCGACCGTGTCGGACACCGGCTTCTCGGTGTAGACGTGCTTGCCCGCCTCGAGCGCCTTGGTGATCGACTCGACGTGCCTCGACGTGACCTGCGAGTCGAAGTAGATCTCGACCGACGGGTCGGCGAGTGCTCCGTCGAGGTCGGTCGTCCAGCGCGCGAGGTCGTGGCGCTCGGCGATCTCCTTGAGCTTGTCGGCGTTGCGGCCCACGAGGACCGGTTCCACCTTCAGCACGGTCCCGTCCCTCAACCGCACGCCCTCGTCGCGCAACGGCAGCAGGGACCGGACCAGGTGCTGGCGGTATCCCATCCGCCCGGTGACGCCGTTGACCGCCACGCCAATGGTCCGAACCGCCATCGCACCTCCCTGGTAGCAGCGCTGGAAAGCGCTTTCCAACCACGCTAATCGGGGCGCTTCGCGGACGTCAAGCTCCTCGCGAGTTAGTCTCAGCGCTCACATGCGTGGTGACGGAGGTGGTCGTGTCCGCCCGACAGGTGACGCTCGCCGAGGTGGCGAAGCAGGCGGGTGTGTCGTTGGCGACCGCTTCTCGCGTGCTCAACGGCAGCACGCGGCAGGTGAGTGAAGAGCTGAGCGAACGCGTGTTGCGCACCGCGGAGGAGCTCGGTTACGTGCCGAACGCCTCGGCGCAAGCGCTGGCCCGCAACTCGAGCTCGCTGGTCGGGCTGGTGGTCCACGACATCACCGACCCGTACTTCTCGTGCATCGCGGCCGGGGTCACGCGGGTGGCCGAGGCGGCCGGGCTCTCCGTCGTGCTGGGGACGACGGGACGCCGCCCGGAGCGCGAGGCGGAGCTGCTTTCCACTCTGCGTGCGCATCGGGCGCGTGCGGTGGTGCTGGCCGGTTCCCGCACCACGGACCGTGCGGCGCAGTCCAGGCTGGCGACCGAGATCGACGCGTTCACCGAGCAGGGCGGCCGCGTCGCGTGCGTGTCGCAGGCGAAGCTCGGCACCGACACGGTCGTGCCCGGCAACAGGGCGGGTGGGCGCGCTCTCGCCCGCGCGCTCACGGAACTCGGGCACAAGAAGTTCGCCGTATTGGGTGGTCCTTCCGAACTGGTGGTGGCGAGGGACCGGCTCGCCGGGTTCAAGGCGGGCCTGACCGACGCCGGCATCGCACCGCCGGTGGTGGTCAACGGCGCGTTCACCCGGGACGGCGGCTACGAGGCCGCGATGGAGCTGCTGGCGTCGAAATCGCGCGCCACCTGCGTGTTCGCCGTCACGGACGTCATGGCGATGGGCGCGATGGCGGCGTTGCGCGAACGTGGCGTGCGGATCCCGGAGGACATGTCGATCGCCGGGTTCGACGACATCCCGACGCTGCGCGACACGGTGCCCGCTTTGTCCACAGTGCGACTTCCGCTGGAGGAGATGGGCGAGATCGCCGCAGGTCTGGTGCTGGACGGCGGTGGTGACGAGGCCCGCACCGTCCGGGTGGCCGGTGAGGTGGTGCTCCGGGCCTCGACTGCCCACAATTAGACTCGTCTGGCTATTCACGTACTTAGTCATGAGGAGTTGAGCCGTCCCCATGGGGTCTGGCCCTGACTGGCATACCAACCCGGTCCCGTGCTGCCTTGGAGCGCGCAGGTGACCGGAACACTTCTGAGCCTGCTCGGTCTGCTCGCCGTGGTGGCGCTGACCGCGGGCACCTTCATCGCGGTGGCGGCGGAGTTCTCGCTGACCGCGCTGGAACGGAGCACCGTCGAACGCCACGTCGCCGAGGTCGGTGACGCGAAGGCGCGGACCATCGACCGTGCGCATCGCACCCTGTCGTTCCAGCTCTCCGGCGCACAGCTCGCCATCACGCTGACCACGCTGATCACCGGTTACATCGCGGAGCCCGCGATCGCGAACCTGATCGAGCCCGGGCTCACCGCCGTCGGCGTGTCCGAGCCGGTGGCCGACTGGCTGTCGCTGGCCCTGGCGCTGGCGATCGCCACGTCGTTGTCGATGGTGTTCGGCGAGCTGGTGCCCAAGAACCTCGCGATCGCGAAGCCCCTGGAGACCGCGCGTGGCGTGGTCGGCATCCAGGCGGGGTTCTCGACGGTCTTCCGCTGGTTGATCCACTGGATGAACAACTCGGCGAACTGGCTGGTCCGGCGCTTCGGCGTCGAGCCGGTCGAGGAGCTGGCGTCCGCGCGGTCGCCGGAGGAGCTGGGCGCGCTGGTCCGCTCGTCGGCCGAGCACGGCACGCTGGACCGGGGCACCGCGGTGCTGATGGACCGCTCGCTGCGCTTCGGCGACCGGACGGCGGGAGAGCTGATGACGCCCCGTGTGCGCGTGGAGGCTCTCCGGGCCGACGCGACGGTGGCGGACCTCGTGCTGAAGGCGCGGGAAACCGGCTTCTCGCGGTTCCCGGTGCACAACGGCTCGTTGGACGAGGTGAGCGGGATCGTGCACGTGAAGCAGGCCTTCGCCGTGCCGTCCGCTCTGCGCGTGTCCACTCCCCTGTCGGCGTTGACGCGGCCCGTGTACTCGGTGCCGGAGACGCTGGAGGGGGACGCGCTGCTGGACCGGCTGCGGGCGTCCGGGCTGCAGACCGCGCTCGTCGTCGACGAGTACGGCGGCACGGCCGGGATGGTGACGCTGGAGGACGTGGTCGAGGAGATCGTCGGCGACGTGCGCGACGAGCACGACCGCCGTGAGGCTGCCCCGGTGCGGTCGCTGGGGTCGGACAGCTGGATCGTGTCCGGCCTGCTGCGCGACGACGAGGTGGCCGACGCGACCGGGTTCCAGATGCCCGAGGGTGACTACGAGACGCTGGCCGGACTGGTGCTGGCGCGGCTCGGGCGGATCCCGGACGTCGGCGACGAGATCCGCGTCGACGGGTGGAAGGTGACCGTCATGAGGATGGACAAGCACCGCGTGGCCGAGCTCCGGGTGGTGTCGTCCTCGTGAACTTCCTCGTCATCGCTCTTCTGCTGGCCGGCAACGCGTTCTTCGTCGGTGCCGAGTTCGCGGTGATCACCGCGCGCCGGGACCGGCTGGAGGCGCTGGCGGACAAGGGTTCCGCCCGCGCCCGCACCGCGATCAAGGCGTCGCAGGAGCTGCCGCTGCTGATCGCGGGCGCGCAGCTGGGCATCACGCTGTGCTCCCTGGGGCTCGGCGCGATCGCCGAGCCCGCGCTGGCTTCCGCGCTGGAGGGGCCCCTCGGCGCCGTTGGGCTGCCGTTGGCCTTGGTGCACGGTGTGGCGTTCGCGGTGGCGTTGGTCATCGTCGTCGCGCTGCACACGATCCTCGGCGAGATGGTGCCGAAGAACCTGGCGATCGCCGGTCCCGAGCGGGCGGCGGTGTGGCTGGTCCCGGTGCACTACGGGTTCTCGCGGATGATCGCCCCGGCGCTGGCCCTGTTCACCGCCGTGGGCCGGTGGGTGCTGCGCCGGTTCGGCGTGGAGCCCGTCGACGAGCTGGAGTCGGCCTACACGACGGACGAGCTCGCGTTGCTGATCGGGCAGTCCCGGTCGGAGGGGCTCCTGGAGGACTCCGAGCACCGGCGGCTGACGCAGACGTTGTCGTCCGCCGCGCGCACGGTGGCCAACGTGCTGGTGCCGCTCGACCGGCTGACGACGGTGTCCGCGACGCCGACCGTGGGCGAGATCGAGGCCGCCGTCGCGGCCACCGGGTTCTCGCGGTTCCCGGTGCTCGCCGACGCCGGGCTGATCGGGTACCTGCACGTCAAGGACGTGCTGGACCTGGAGGGCGCGGCGACACCGGTGCCGCGTGACCGGGTGCGCGGGCTGCCGGAGGTGCCCGCCGGTGCCCGGCTGGACGAGGCGCTGGCCGCGTTGCGCCGGGCGCAGTCGCACCTCGCGCGGGCCGTGTCGGCCGACGGCGCGGTGCTGGGTGTGGTGGCGCTGGAGGACCTGCTGGAGGAGTACGTGGGCACCGTGCGCGACGGCACCCACGTGCGCTGGGTCTGATGCGCTGGGTCTAAAGCTCCGGGTCTAGCGCGCTGGGGCGTGGCTCTCCGGCGTCACAGCCTCCGGTTGGCGAGCACGGGCAGCTTCGCGCGGACTTCCTCGACGAGGTGGACGTCCACATCGGACAGGATGGTGCCGGGGGCGCCTTCGAGCCGTTCGCGCACGGAGCCCAGCGGGTCGATCACGGCGCTGCGGCCGATTCCCGTGGGCGCGGAGCCGTGGTCGGCGTCCGGCGCGGCCTGGCCGCAGGCGAGGACCCACGAGGTGGCGTCCAGGGCGCGGGCGCGGACCAGGAGGTCCCACTGGTCGGCCTTGCCGGGGCCCGCGCCCCAGGAGGCGCCGAGCAGGATGACCGGCGCGGTGCCGGCGAGGGTGCGGAAGAGTTCGGGGAACCGGACGTCGTAGCAGGTGGCGAGGCCGATCGTGGTGCCGTCGACCTCGAACGTCACGGGCTTCTCGCCGGGGGTGACGTTGTCGGACTCGCGGAAGCCGAACGCGTCGAACAGGTGGATCTTGGCGTAGCCGAGGTGCAGGCCGGCGCCGGTGACGAGCGTGGTGTTCGTGACCCTGTCCTTGGAGTCACCGTCGCTCTCGCCCGGGGTGAACATGCCGGCGACCACGACGACGTCGTGCTCGTCGGCGATCTCGCGGACCGCTGTCGACCACGGGCCGTCGAGGGGTTCGGCGATCGGCTTCAGTGGCACGCCGAAGCGGCACTGGGTGGCTTCCGGGAAGTGCACGACCCGTGCGCCGTTAGCGGCAGCACTGGCAACTTCGGCGCGCACGGTGGCAAGGTTCTCCTGCGGATCAGCGGTGGAGCTGATCTGGCAAAGCGCGAAGCGCATGATCCTCCTCTGGTATACATGTTGTATGCAAGCCGCAGACTCGTTGTCCGGCAGAGAAAAGGCCTACGAGTTCCTGAAGGACACGATCCTCGCCGACCCCGAGATGCAGGGGCGGTTCATCAGCGAGCAGGACGTCGCCAACCAGATCGGCGTCTCCCGCACGCCGATCCGTGAGGCCCTGCTGCTGCTCGCGGCCGAAGACCTCGTGCAGCTCGTGCCGAAAAAGGGCGCGTACGTCGCGCCGTTGTCCTCGCGGCAGATCAGCGAGTTGATGGAGTTGCGTGGTGTCGTCGAGCGGTATGCCGCCGAGCGCACCATGAGCGAGGGCACCGTCCCGTTGCGGCAGCTGCAGGAGCTCATCGAGCAGCAGCGGTTCCTGGTCGAGGACGCGCGGCAGTTCATCGACGTCGACAGGCAGTTCCACGCGCTGCTGGTGGCGGCGACGGGCAACGAGCTGTTGACGAAGACCTACGAGGGGTTGCGCGCACGGCAGGTGCGCGCGGGTGTGGTCGCGTTGTACCGGGCGCACGGCAGGCAGCAGGCCGTGATCGACGAGCACAACGAGATCGTGGCCGCGCTCGAGTCCGGAGACGTCGGCGCGGCCACCGCGGCGATCACCGCTCACTTGGACACCACGCTGAAGGTGCTGCTCAACGGCTGAACCTCTTCTTCTGGCTGCGGGTCGCGGCCGAGCCAGAGACCGACGAGCGTCACCACGCACGCCACGGTGACGTAGAGACCGACGACCACCCACGTGCCGAACCCGGCCAGCAACGCCGTGAAGAGCAACGGGGCGATGGCGCCGCCGATGACGCCGGCGAGCGTGTAGGCGAGCGAGCTTCCGGTGTAGCGCAGGCGTTCGGTGAACTGCTCGGCGATGAACGCGGCCTGCGGTCCGTACATGAACGCGTGGAAGCCCAGGCCCACCACGACCCCGAGCACGATCAGCGGCCACGACCTGGTGTCGATCAGCGGGAACAGCACGAACGGCCACACGGCACCGAGCACGGCTGCCACCGCGTAGAGGCCGCGCCGGTTGACCTTGTCCGACAGCCAGCCGGCCAGCGGCATCAGGAACAGCTGGAAGCCCGAGGCGATCAGCACGGCGACGAGGCCGACGTTGCGCGGCAGTTTCAGCTGGGTCGTGAGGTAGGTCAGCACGAACACGGTGTGCAGCGCGTAGAGCACGTCCGGGCCGACGCGGCACAGGACGGCGGCGACCAACGGCCGGGTCTGCGTGCGGAACACCTCGCTGATCGGCGCGGTCGGACGGTCGCCGCGAGCCTCGATCGCCTTGAAGACCGGGGTCTCCTCCAGCTTCACCCGGATCCACAGGCCGAAGATCACGAGTACCGCGGACAGCAGGAACGCCACGCGCCAGCCCCACGACATGAACGCGGCGTCCGACAGCGCGACGCCGAGGAGCGCGAGCACGCCGTTAGCCATCAGGTTGCCGGCGGGAGGGCCGATCTGGGCGGCCGACGCCCAGAAGCCGCGTTGTTCCGGGTTGCCGTACTCGCTGGACAGCAGCACCGCGCCGCCCCACTCGCCGCCGAGGCCGACGCCCTGCGCGAACCGCAGCACCACGAGCAGCACACCGGCCGCCGGGCCGATCGCGGCGTGCGTCGGCAGCAGGCCGATGAGCAGCGTCGCGATGCCGGTGATCAGCAACGTCGTGACGAGCACGCGTTTGCGGCCGATCTTGTCGCCGAGGCGGCCGAACAGGAACCCGCCGAGCGGCCGGGACAGGTAACCGACGGCGTACGTCGAGAACGCGAGCAGCGTCGCGGTGAGCGGTTCGGAGCTCGGGAAGAACAACGGGCCGAGCACGACGGCCGCGGCGACGTTGTAGATCGCGAAGTCGTACCACTCCAGGGCGGTACCGGAGAGCGAGGCCACGAAGGCGCGCACCAGGGCCGAGCGAGGTACGTCCTGTGGTGCGGCTTGCGGTGCTGAACCTGCGTTTGAAGTATCGGGCGGCATGGCGTAATACTGCCTGTATACAACTCGTATGCGCAAGGAGTACCGCATGTCTACCGTTCGTACACAGCTCGCCGCGCTGCAATTCGACCTTCCCGACGGCACCGTCGCCGAGGTCGCCGTGACGACCCTGCTCAACGGCGGCTACGCGGGTCGCAGCCAGGACGACGTGGCCGCTCACGTGCGTGAACTCGCCGAGCTGGGCGTGCCGGCGCCGTCCGTGACACCGAGCCTCTACCCCGTCTCGCCGTACCTCGCGCAGCAGACCTCGACCGTGCCCGCGCAGCACGGCAAGACCTCCGGCGAGGCCGAGTGGGCGTTGGTCGTCACCTCCGACGACGTCCTGCTGACCGTCGCATGCGACCACACGGACCGCGCGCTGGAAGTGCACGGTGTCGCGTGGAGCAAGAACGCCGGGCCGGACGTGCTGGGCCGCAGGGCGTGGCGGTTGTCCGAGGTGGCGGAGCGGATCGACTCGATCGAGCTGACCGCGTGGGCGGACGGCGCGGAGATCCAGCGGGGCACGCTGGCCGAGCTGCTGACCCCGCAGTACTGGGTGGAGCGGCTGAAGGCGCTGGACCTGCTGCGGCCCGGCACGGTGCTGCTGTCCGGCACGATCCCGATGCGCCACGGCGTGGACCAGTTCGCGTCGCGGTGGCGCGTCGAGCTGCGCGACCCGGCCACCGGTGACGTCCTCGACTGCGAGTACGAGGTCACGCGGCTGCCCGACCCCATCGGCTGAGTCCGGTATGTGCGCCCTGAGGGCTTGTCGATGTCCGCGTCTCCCGGTCGACGTCTCAGTGAAGGACCGACCACAGGGAGGCACAAGATGAGCAAGGTCTACACGGGCGCCAGCACCTCGATCGACGGCTACGTCTCGGGCCCGGACTTCTCCGGCTTCGACAAGCTGTTCGCCTGGTACGAGGCGGGCGACGTGGCGTTCACGATGCCGACGGGCGCGATGACCGTCCATCTGACGCCGGCCAGCGCCGCACACTACGGCGGGCTGCTCCAGGCGACCGGCGCACTGGTGGTCGGGCGCAGGCTCTACGACTTCACCAACGGCTGGAACGGCCAGCACCCGATGGGCGTGCACACCGTCGTGCTCACCCATCGGCCGCTGGAGGACAACGAGCACTTCACGTTCATCAACGGCAGCATCGACGAAGCCGTTGCGGTGGCTCGCAAGCACGCGGGTGACAAGCACGTCGGCCTGAACTCCGGCGAGATCGCGCGGCAGGCCCTCGACGCGGGCCTGGTGGACGAGATCTTCCTCGACCTGGTGCCGGTGATCCTCGGCGGAGGCACGCCGTTCTTCGCACCCGGCAAGGGTTACGAGCTGGAGGGCCCGGTCTCGGTAATCGAGTCGAGCTACGTCACACACCTGCGGTACAAGGTGAAGCATGAAGATTCGAAGACTGACTGACGCCGACGCGGAGGAGCTGCTCCGGGTCGTCACGGAGTCGCTCCCGCACCTGCGCGCGTGGATGCCGTGGGCGGCGGGCGGCTACGACGAGGCGATGCTCGCGGAGTTCCTCGCCGGCGCCGCGGACGGCTGGGAGCGCGGGACGCTGTTCCCCCACGCCATCATGGTCGACGACGCGATCGTCGGCGTGGTGACGGCGAACCGGAGCAAGGAGCCGGAGACCGTCGAGATCGGGTACTGGCTGCACCCCGCGCACACCGGGCGGGGACACATGACCGCGGCGACGGCGGAGCTGGTCGAGTTCGCCTTCGCGCTGGAAGGCGTGCGCAGGGTCCAGATCTGGCACGACGAGGCCAACGTCGCGAGCAGCGGTGTGCCGCGGCGGCTCGGGTTCACCGAGATCGATCGCCGCACACCGCCGCGCGAACCCGCGATCGGCAACCGCGTCGGGGTGGACGTGGTGTGGGAGCTGCGGCGCTAGTCAAGACGCCAGCGACGCCTTCACCGCGCGGGTGCGGTCGTCGGCGAGGACTTCCTCGTCGCCGTTCTCGAGCGCTCGCAGCACCTGGGAGACGAGGTCCTCGGTGGTGATCTTCGGGCCGTCCTGCCCTGCCGCCATGTCGGTGTCGATGAAGCCGGAGTGCACCGCGACGACCTGGGTGCCCTGCTCGCGCAGCGCTTCCCGGGTCGACTTCGTCAGCGACCACGCCGCCGCCTTGGTCGCCGCGTAGCCGCGCCAGGCCGGGCGGCCGACGAACGACAGGATGCTCAGCACGTTGACGATCGCGCCGCCGCCGTTGGCCTTCAGGATCGGCGCGAACGCGTCCGTCGTGCGGACGACGCCGAAGAAGTTGACCTCGAACTCGGCCTTGAGGCTGTCCACGTCCTGGCTCCCGACGAGCACCCCGGCGTTGTTGATGACGATCGAGACGTCGCCGAGCTCCTTGGCCGCGGCCTCGACCTGCGCGTCGTCGGTCACGTCGAGCTGGACCGGGACGACGCCCTCGTCCACGACGGACGCCGGATTGCGCGCGCCGCCGTAGACCTTCGCCCCGCGCTTCACGAACTCCTGCGCGAACGCCCTGCCGAGTCCGCGGTTGGCTCCGGTCACCAGCACCGCTGCACCGTTGAAGTCCATCACTACCTCCTGAGTTGGCTTTCCCAACTGACATTAGCGAGGTAAGTTGGATTTGCCAACTCACTGATAGGATGGTCACATGGCACCCCGAACCTGCTCCGTGGCGAACGCGCTGGAGGTCGTGGGCGAGCGCTGGTCGCTGCTGGCGTTGCGCGAGGTCTTCTTCGGCAACACCCGGTTCGACCAGATCGCCGCGAACACCGGCGCCTCCCGCGACGTGCTGACCGTGCGCCTGAAGAAGCTGGTCGCCGCAGGCGTGCTGGAGAAGCACCAGTACTCCGAGCACCCGCCGCGGCACGAGTACCTGCTCACGGACTCGGGCCGTGCGCTGCACAACGTGCTGCTGGCGCTCAAGGAGTGGGGCGACGCCTACGCGACCGAGGGGCCCCTTCCGCTCGTGTACGAGCACTCGTGCGGCGCCGTGCTGGAGCCACGCGTCGTGTGCGCGCACTGCGGAGAAGAGGCCACACTGGAGTCGTTGACTCGTGCGGGAGAGCTGACCCACTAAGTTGGGCGGCATGAGTGAGGACGACGAGGACGAGTTCGCCGAGGACGACGACTTCGAGGACGAGGAAGACCCGGACGACCTCTTCGCCGTCACGCCCGAACCGCGCACGGTCTGCCACCTGTGCGGGGGCGCGAGCTACATCGCCGCGCCGACGCTGGCGATCATCGGCGGTGCGCCGCGGACCGTCGACAACGGGCGGGAGTGCCCGCACTGCAACGGCGCGCGGACGTTCACCGGGCTCGTGCCACCGCTTTAGTCCTGTGCTGAGCGTCGCGTACGGTAATCGTCCGTGGAGGTCCTGACCCGAGCCGAATGGCACCAGCTGCTCGACTCGCACGTCGCGCGCATGCGCCGGTTCACGGGGCCGCACCAGGAGCGGAAGCTTCGCAAAGAGAAGCACCCGGTCATGGACTTCCTCTTCACGTACTACAGCCATCGGCCCGTGCGGCTCGAACGGTGGCATCCGGGGCCCGGCGTCGTTCTCGAGGACGCGGCGGAGTACCTGGAGTTCCCGCACTACAAGCTCACGACCGAGGGCGTCACGCTCGACGTCGAGAGCTTCGCCGGACAGCGGGCGAAGACGCTGGAGTTCGTGCAGGGGCTGCTCACGGCGACGCTGAGCCGGCCTGCCCGGCTCGGGTGCTTCGGGCTGCACGAATGGGCGATGGTCTACCGGCAGCAGCCGGAAGAGGTCCGGCACAACGCGTGGCCGCTGCGGCTGGGCAGCGACGGCACCGACGAGGTGGTCGAGGCGAGCCGGATCCAGTGCGGGCACTTCGACGCGTTCCGGTTCTTCACGCCACCCGCCCGGCCGCGCAACGCTCTGCAGCCCACCCGCGACGAACAGTTGCTGAACGAGCAGCCCGGCTGTCTGCACGCGAACATGGACCTGTTCAAGTGGGCCTACAAGCTGGAGCCCGCGACCCCCTCGGAGCTGGTGGCCGACTGCTTCGAACTGGCCGCTGACGTGCGCGAACTCGACATGCAGGCCTCGCCCTACGACCTGGCGGACCTGGGGTACGGACCGGTGCGGATCGAGTCGCCGGAGGGGCGTGCGGAGTACGTACGACGGCAGGCGGAGTTCGCCGACCGGGCACGACCGTTGCGAGAACGGCTCGTCTTCGTGTGCCGGTCGATACTTGAAGTGACTTCACTCTGCTGACCGAGTTCACCTGTTAGCGTGACTGGCGGTCGTCGGGGGCCGCTGAGTAGTTGTGAGGGATCGATGTCTCGACACCGCGCTCTGCGGGCGAAGGTGAAGCGCGGAATCGCCAAGTGGCCCGTGCTCATCGTCGTGCTCGTGGTGCTCCTTGGCCTGAGCTGGCTCGCCTTGTCGTGGGCGGGCGGCATCCTCGACAAGCGCTCCCAGGCGTTGGCGCAGGACTGCAGCGAGGGCGACTCCGTGCTCCGCGTGTCCGTGACGCCCAGCGTCGCCGGTGCCGTCAGGGACGTCGCACAGGCCTACAGCGCGACACGGCCCGTTGTGTACGACCACTGCATTGCCATCGAAGTGACCTCCGCGGACTCCGCAGCGGTTCTGGAAGGCCTGACGACGACCTGGGACGAGCAGAAGCTCGGCAAGCGCCCGCACGCGTGGCTGCCCGACTCCACGCTCTGGGCGAACCGGCTCTCCGCGCTGAACGCGAAGCTGGTCGGCTCGGCGCCGAAGTCCGTCGGCACGTCACCGGTGCTGCTCGCGGCGCCCGAGGCCGCCGCGCCGGTGCTCAAGGACTTCCGCTGGACGGACATGCCCGAGGTGACGGACTGGGGCAAGTTCGGCCAGCCCTGGGGCCGGTTCAGCGTCGCGATGCCCGATCCCGCGGCGAACACGGCGTCCGCGCTCGCGATCCAGTCGGCACTGGCGGGCGGCAAGGGGCCGGTCACCGCCGAGTCGCTCGGGTCGGACGCCGCCAA
This sequence comes from Lentzea pudingi, assembly GCF_014646255.1. Taxonomy (GTDB): domain Bacteria; phylum Actinomycetota; class Actinomycetes; order Mycobacteriales; family Pseudonocardiaceae; genus Lentzea; species Lentzea pudingi. Next base: position 4,796 of record NZ_BMNC01000004.1, on the reverse strand, counting down.
GGCCGCTCTCTCCAAGCTCGCGGCCACCGTGCCGCCGGAGGTCCCGGCGACGACGCGCGACGCGTTGGCGCGCCTGGGTGACAGCGCGACGGTCAACGCGGCGGGCTTCTCCGTCACGCCGGTGTCCGAAGTGGACCTGTTCAAGCACAACACCGGCAAGGACGCCCCGTCGAAGCCGCTGGTGGGCGTGCTTCCCGCCGGACCGGCGCCGGTGGCGGACTTCCCGTACGTCGCGCTCGGCGGCAGCGAGGTCGGCGAGGCCGAAGTGCGTGCGGCACAGGCGTTCCGCGACTTCATGACCGAACCCGCGCAGCAGGCGCTCCTCGCGAAGGGCGGTCTGCGGGTGGAGTCCACTCAGGACCGTCCGTCGCCCTCGCCGGGCGTGTCCTGGTCCCCCGTCACGGAGAACCTGGTCGCCGCCGACGCGACGACCACGCAGCAGATCTCCTCGGCCTGGACGTCGGCGGACCGCGGCGGGCAGGTCGTCACGGTGCTGACGGACGTCTCGACGTCGATGAAACCCCGGCTGGACAAGGTGAAGGCGGCGCTGCGCGGCCAGGTCGACCGGTCGGTCTCCGGCTCGTTCGGGCTGTGGGAGTTCGCCCGCGACCTCGACGGGTCGAAGCCGCACAAGCAGCTGGTCGCGACCGGTCCCGTCAGCGAGAAGCGCGACGCGCTGCGCAGGTCGATCGACTCCCTCAAGACCGCGGACGGCTCCCAGCTCTACAGCGCGCTGGCCGCCTGCTACGAGACCGCGCACGACGGGTTCGTGGCCGGGCGGGTCAACCGGGTCGTCGTCATCACCGACGGCACCTCGGACGGTGGCATCGACCTGAACGCGCTGAAGTCGCAGCTGCACGGGACGGACCTGCCGGTCAGCTTCATCGCGATCGGCGGTGAGGTCGACAAGGCGGCGCTGACGGACATCGCGCAGGCCACCGGTGGGTCGGTGTCGGTGGTCGAGAACGTGGACGGCGTGGAGGCCGCGCTCGGTCAGGTGCTGTCGACGAAGGCCTGACCGAGCGGGGCCCTCAGGCGACGTTGAAGCGGTCCGGGTCCGGGCCGGTGCGGGTGCCGTTGTCGAGCTCGGTGATCACCAGCATGTCGTCCTGGGCCAGTTCGAAGTCGAAGATGTCGATGTTCTCCTTGACCCGGTAGGGCGTGACGGACTTCGGGATCACGACGATGCCGAGCTGGACGTGCCAGCGCAGCACGATCTGGGCCGGGGTCTTGCCGTACTTCTCGGCGAGGCCCGCGATGTCGGGCTCGCGCAGCAACGCGCCGCCCTGCGCCAGCGGCGACCAGGCCTCGGTGACGATGCGGTGCGTCACGTGCACCTTTCGCATCTCTTCCTGCTGCAGCAACGGATGCAGCTCGATCTGGTTCACCGCCGGGGTGGTCGGGAACTCGTCGAACAGGCGCTGCAGGTGCGGGGTGTGGAAGTTGGAGACGCCGATCGCGCGCACCCGGCCGTCGGCGTAGAGCTGTTCCAACGCGCGCCACGAGTCGGCGTAGAGGTCGCGTTCCGGGGCGGGCCAGTGGATGAGGTAGAGATCGAGGACGTCGAGGCGCAGGCGGCGCATGCTCGCGTCGAACGCGCGCAGCGTGGCGTCGTAGCCCTGGTCGGCGTTCCACAGCTTGTTTGTGATGAACAGGTCGGGGATGCCGGCGATCGCGTCGCCGACCCCGGACTCGTTGCCGTACGCCGCCGCGGTGTCGATGCTGCGGTAGCCGGCCTCGATCGCCGTCGTGACCGCACCGGCCACCTGGTCCTCCGGCACCTGGTAGACGCCGAAGCCGAGTTGGGGGATCCGTACTCCGTTGTTCAACGAGATCAGCGGAACCATGTGGGTAGCTTCGCACCGTTGTAGACGTCCTGCATCGCCTCGATCGCGGCGACGACTTCGCGCCGGACTTCGTTTGGTGCCAGCACTTCCACGTCCGCACCGAATTTGAGCAGGTCAGCGACGACGTGCCGGTGCGACTCGGTCGGGAAGCCGAACTCCTGCCCCGGTTCCGGTGCCGATTCACGGATCACGCGCGCCTGGTACCCGCTGAGCAGGTACTGCGACTTGTCCAGCCCGGAACGGGTCATGCGGACCGTGACGCGCTCGCAGTACATGCGTGCCTCGAACTGCTCCGACCACTCGGCCCAGAACCGTGCGAGGTCGAAGTCGTCCGGGCGTTCGAACGTGTCGGGTGTGGCTTCGAGGGTGAGCACGCGCGAAACGCGGTAGGTGCGGCCGCTGCCGACGAAGTACCAGGTGCCCGCTTTGAGGACCAGACCGTACGGGTCGACTTCGCGTTCGACGGTCTGGCCGCCCCACCGCTGGTAGGTCATGCGCACGCGGCGTTGCTCCCACACGGCGTCGGCGATCGTGGCGAGGTGCTCGGTGGGTTCGTCGCCGCGGAACCACGTCGGGGTGTCGAGGTGGAAGCGCTGGCGGATCTGCTCGGCCCTGCCGCGCAGCTCGGTCGGGAGCGCGGCGAGGAGCTTCAGCTGGGCGGCGGCCGCGAACTCCCCCAGCCCGAGCTCCTCCGCCGGTCCGGGGAGGCCGGCGAGGAACAGCGACCGCGCCTCGCCGGACGTCAGGCCGGTCAGCCGGGTGCGGTAGCCGTCGACCAGCTGGTAACCGCCCGCCGGCCCGCGGTCCGCGTAGATCGGGATGCCGGACGCGCTCAGGGCCTCGACGTCGCGGTAGATCGTGCGCGGCGAGACCTCCAGCTCCTGCGCGAGTTCGTCGGCCGTCATCCGGCCCCGGGACTGCAGGAGCAGGAGGACCTGGATGAGCCTGCCGGATTTCATGGGATGAACCTGACACGATCTGTCAGGAATTGCCAGCAGAATGGTCCCCATGAAGGCAACCGGAACCATCGAAGTGAAGAGCTGGGACGAGAAGACCTGGGACGGCCGGTCCCACCAGGACGTCGAGGGGCGCAAGCTCACCGAGGCGCACGTGCGGTTCGGGTACGCCGGTGACGTCAGCGGCGTCGGCAGCTGCCGGTACCTCATGTACTACGGCGAGGACGTGGCGTGGACGACCGCGCTGGAGGAGATCACGACGGACGAGGGCACGCTGGTGCTGCGGCACGTCGGCGCGTACCGGTCCTCTGTGGAGGCCGTCATCGAGATCGTCGACGGCACCGGGAGGTACCTGAACGCGCGAGGTGCGGCGACGGTGGACTGGGCGGAGGATGGCAGCGGCACCTACACCCTGGAGTACGAGGTCTGACCATGACCAACGCCCCCATGTACGACGCGGCCAAGGCCCGGATCACCTCGCTCGTCGAGGGCCGTGATCCCCAGACGCCCGTGGCGGCGACGCCGGGCTGGTCGGTCAAGGACGTGGTGGCGCACCTCGCCGGCGGTCTGCGCGACTTCGCGGACCGCCGGTTCGACGGCGTCGAGTCGGGCGAGTGGGGCGAACGGCAGGTGCGCGACCGCCGCGACAACTCCCTCGCCGACGCCTTCGCCGAGTGGGACGCGAACCTCGTGCGGGCGGCGGACCTGTTCGACACGCCGATGGGACCGGTCCTCGTGTCGGAGGTGATCGCGCACGAGCACGACCTCCGCTCGGCGCTCGGGGTGCCGGGCGACCGGGACGGCGTCGAGGTGCGGGCGGCGCTGGTGAGGCCGTTGCAGCAGCTCGACCAGCGGATGCGGGAGAACGACGTGCCGGCGTTGCGGATCACGCTGGAGCACGGCGACCGCGTGCTCGGGCACGGCGAGCCCGCCGGGACGGTGCGGACGACGTCGTTCGAGCTGCTGCGGGCCATCGGCGGCCGGCGGTCGGCCGACCAGATCAAGGCGCTCGACTGGGACGGCGATCCGGACGTGTGGATCTCGTCGCTGGCGTTGTTCGGACGGCACCGGCCGGAGCCGTTCGAGGAGTAACTTCCTCGGATGTGAGCGACTGGCTGGCGGACACGCGCGATTCCTACGACACGGTGGCGGTCAGCTACGCGGACCTCACGCGCGGCCTGCTCGACGGCCTGCCGCACCTGCGGGCGGCGCTGCGGCTGTTCGCGGAGGAGGTCAGCGGCCCGGTCGTGGACGTGGGCTGCGGGCCCGGTGACATCACCGCGCTGCTGCACGGGTTCGGTGTGGACGTGTCCGGGATCGACCTCTCCCCCGCGATGATCGCGCTCGCGCGGGAGAGCCACCCCGGGCTGCGGTTCGAGGTGGGGTCGATGACCGAGCCGATCGGCGGTGAGCTCGGCGGGATCCTCGCCTGGTGGTCGTTGATCCACGTGCCCGACGAGCTGGTTCCCGTGGTGTTCGGGCACTTCCGCGAGGCGCTGCGGCCGGGAGGGTTGCTGCAGCTGGGTTTCCACGTCGGGGACCGCACCAACCGCAAGACCGAGGGCTACGGCGGGCACCCGATGCGGGTGGACGTGCACCTGCGGCCGCCGGACCGGGTGGCGGGGTGGCTGCGGGACGCGGGCTTCACCGTCGAGGCGCGGTGGCTGTTCGGCGAGAACGGCGAGGACGGCGCGGTGCTGTTCGCCCGGCGCGGGTGAGACCATCAGCGCCGTGTCAGAGGAACAGACCTGCCAGCGTTGCGGTGAGACGGTCGAACTGGAGACCGAGGACTTCGAGCTGTTCGAGCGGATGCACCCCGACTGCTTCCACTTCGCGTTCGAGCACGACCTGAACAAGCCCGGCATCAGCGCCGACGAGAACTGCGGCGACGACGCCTGCCCCGTCGGGGTGTGAAAAAGGGGCGCACCCCCGATGAACTGCCTCCCGGAAGTTGGACTGGAAATCCAGTTCCAATCGTCCGGGAGTGGTTCGT
>NZ_BMNC01000003.1 GCF_014646255.1 Lentzea pudingi | reverse complement strand
CCCGGAGGCCTCACCCATGATCAAGCCGACACACCGTCACCAACGTGTTGGCCAAGTACATCTAGGTCCGCGGATCGGTTGTGATCTCCGCCCGTCATCGGTGAAGACCGCAGGCTTGCCGCCGCTCGTCACTACGCTCGGCACCCATGTCGTTGATCAACCCGCCCAAGCCCCAGCCCGGTGACCGTGTCGCGGTCGTCTCCCCGGCCGCGGGCCTGCCGGGCCTGTTCCCCCTGCCCCACGAACTGGGCCTGCAACGCCTTCGACAGGACTTCGGCCTGATCCCCGTCGAGTACCCGGCCACCCGCACGATGGGCTCGACCGCGCAGGAACGTGCGAAAGACCTGCACGCCGCGTTCGCCGACCCGGACATCAAGGCCGTCATCGCGACGATCGGCGGCGACGACCAGATCACCGTCCTCAAGCACCTCGACACCGAGCTGATCACGGCCAATCCCAAGCCGTTCTTCGGGCACAGCGACAACACCAACCTGCTCACGTGGCTCGCCAACCGCGGCATCACCGGCTTCTACGGCGGCAGCCTCATGGTCCAGTTCGGGCGGTCCGGAGCCATGCACCCCACCACTAAGGACTCGCTGAAGGCCGCGCTGTTCACACCGGGGGAGTACCGGCTGACAGAGTCCACCGCCTACGGCGACAAGGACAGCCCCTGGGACGACCCCGCCACCTTCGACACCGAACCCGTCCTCGAACCCAGCGGCGGCTGGATCTGGCACCAGCCGAACCGCACGGTCAGGGGCAGGTCGTGGGGCGGCAACCTCGAGATCCTGTCGTGGCTGCTGATGGCCGGCACGGAGATCAACGCCCCCGAGCACCACGACGGGCAGGTGCTGTTCTTCGAGACCAGCGAGGAAATGCCGTCCGCGACCGAGGTCTACCGGATCCTGCGCAACATGGGCGAACGCGGCCTGCTGCGGCGGTTCCCCGCCGTGCTCGTCGGCCGCGCGAAGGCCTGGTCCTTCACCGACCGGGACACCGGCCGCGCCACCTACACCAGCGAGCAGCGCGAGGCGGTCCTCAGGGCGTTCGCCGAGTACGCGCCCGAGGCGATGATCGTGTTCGACGTCGACCTCGGCCACACCGACCCGCAGGTCGTCATCCCCGTGGGCGGCACCATCGAGGTCAACGGCCCGGACCGCACGATCACCGTCACCTACTGACGGTGGCGGTCATCGGCGAACTATTCCTTGCCCATTGACATGCTCCAATTGAGACGAGCGGGAGTTTGACGGGCGGATCACCGTGCCCCTATCTTCTGAAGGCGTTCTGACCTGCGTGAACATTCGAATTGTGAATGCGGGAAACGGTTGACATGACCTATTTCGAACGGATCGTCGTCGTGGGCGCGGCCGATCTCGGCGCGTGGGCGGCCGCGTGTCTCGCGCGACGATTCGGGCCCGTCGACCTGATCGGGCCCGGTGCCGAACGGCTCGCTGACGCCGGAGTGCGGCGCTACCCGCACGCCGTCGTGCGCGACTTCGACCTCGACACCCCCGCCGTGATCGTCGACAACGACGGCGGACGGCTGCAGCGGCTGGTGTGCGACCGGCTGCTCATCGCCGGGTGGCCCGTGCCGTTGCTGCCCGCGAACAGGTGGGTCGTCGACGGCAAGGTCGTCGTCACCGGCGACGGGGCGGACCTGCGGCTGCTCTCCACCTGCTTCGACGCCAACGGCCTGTGGCGCCCGGCGCTCGCGGACTACCAGTCCCGCCGCCAATCCGGCGCGAACTCGCTAATCTGAGTCGAGTGATCGATGAGGACGCCAGAGCGCGGCTGACCCGACGTTTCGGCACCGGCGTGTCCGCGTGGATCGACGCACTGCCCGACCTGGTCGCCACCCTCACCGCCCGCTGGGGTCTCACCAACCCCACCCACGTGCCCGGCGGCACCGGCGCCACGTTCCTGTGCACCGGCGGCGTCCTCAAACTCACCCCGGACCACGACATCGCCGTGCACGAGGCGCGCGCACTGGCCGCCTGGGCCGGCACACCCGCCATGGTCGACCTGCTCGACGCCGACCTCACCCGCGGCGCGCTGCTGCTCGAGACCATCGCGCCCGGCACCCCGGCGGCGGACCCGGCGAAGGTCGTCCCGCACCTGCACGAGGCGAACCCCGCCGGCTTCCCGCCCCTCAAAGCCCGCGTCGACTTCCTGTTCGAGACCGTGCTCACCCGCCGCACCGGCACCTACTACGCCACCGAACACCACCGCGCCCGCAAACTCGCCGACGACAACGTCACGCCCGTGCTGCTGCACGGCGACATGCACCCCGGCAACGTCCTGCAAGGCCCGCGCGGACCGGTCGCGATCGACCCGCGTGCCTGCGTCGGCGACCCGGCCGTCGACTGGCTCGACCTCGTGCACGGCGGCTACGACCTGCACGGCGCCGACGTCGACCTCGACCGCGTCCACGAGTGGCTCACCGCCTTCAAACCGTTCTACGGCTAGGGTCTGCGCGTGCGTTCCCACGACTACGGCCGCGACGTCCTGTCCACCCCGAAGCGCAAGAAGGTCCCCGAGATCACGGCCGAACCCGGCCTCGTCGTCGAGGACCCCGCCAGCGGCTTCTGCGGAGCCGTCGTCAAGTTCGAGTACGGCCAGGTCGTCCTGGAGGACCGCCACGGCCGGCAGCGGCTGTTCGCGCTCAACCCCGCCGGGTTCCTCGTCGACGGCAAGCCCGTCACGCTCGTCAAGCCCATGCCGCGCCCGCAGCAGCCGAAGATCACCGCGTCCGGGTCGGTCAAGGTCGAAGGACTGCGCGCACAGACCGCCAAGGCCAGCCGCATCTGGGTCGAGGGCAAGCACGACGCCGAGCTCGTCGAACGCGTCTGGGGCCACGACCTGCGCGTCGAGGGCATCGTCGTCGAACCCCTGCACGGCGTCGACGAACTGCCCCAGCGCATCGCCGAGTTCGGCACCGCCCCGCACCGCCGCCTCGGCGTCCTGGTCGACCACCTCGTCGCGCACTCCAAGGAACAGCGCGTCGTCGACGAGATCCGCGACGACAACGTGCTCGTCACCGGCCACCCCTACGTCGACATCTGGCAGGCCGTGAAACCGGCGGCCGTCAAGATCAAGGCCTGGCCGGTGATCCCGCGCGGGCTCGACTGGAAGACCGGCGTGTGCGAGCGGCTGGGCTGGGGCGAGACCTGGGAGGGCTGGCAGCGCGTCCTCGGGTCGGTGAGCAGCTACCGCGACATCGAGTCCGACCTGCTCGGCGCCGTCGAACGCCTCATCGACTTCGTCACCGTCCCCCAGGACTAGGGATCGCGAGGACTAGGGATCGCGCCGCTGCGGCGCCCAGGCGATGAGGTTCATGACGACCGACCCGAGCGTCAGCGCGCCCAGCATCACGCCCAGCACCCAGAACACCTGGTCGTTGTCGGCCAGTGCCGCGTCCGCCACCCGGCCGTCGACCAAGTCGTAGCGCACCTCGACCCGCGAGCCCTGCTCGTGGGCGGACCCGTTCTCCGACAGCGTCTGCACCTGGTTGGTGCCGTCGGGCAGGGCGTACTCGACGCGCACCGACGCGCTCTTGCCCGACTTGATCCGCTCCTGCACCGTCGCCTCGGCAGTGGCCCAGGAGTGCTGCTCGGTCGCGGTCTGCAACACGATCACCAGGCCCACGGCCGCGCCCACCAGCACCAGCCCGGACACGAACCGGCCCGTCCTCGACTTCACCGTCTTCGCCACGCCCTTCTCATCTGCCGTTGATCGATTTCGTTACGGTCGGGGGCGCAGCACGGTGAATCTTCACGCTGCGTGGCCCCCGTTGGTGTATGCATGGGCTCATGGCCGCGCTGATCTGGCTGATAGTCGGGATACTGCTCGTCGTCGCCGAGGTCCTCTCGGGTGACTTCGTGCTCGTCATGCTCGGCGCCGCCGCGCTGGCCGCGGCCGGGGTGTCCGCCGTGGGCGCCGCCGACCTGGTGAGCGTGCTCGTCTTCGCGGCCACATCGCTGGGCCTGATCGTCACGGCCCGGCCGTTGCTCAAGAAGCGGCTGCAGCTCGGCTCGAACGTCCGGATGCACCACGAGGCGCTGCTGGGCAGCCGGGCCGTCGCGGTGACGAAGGTCGACGAGCACGGCGGGCAGGTCAAGATCGGCGGCGACACCTGGAGCGCGCGCACCCTCGACGGGTCCGTGGTCGACGAAGGCGAAGCCGTCACCGTTGTCGAGATCTCGGGCGCCGTCGCCGTGGTGATAGCCGCGGTCTGAGCGCCCGCAGGAGGGTGTGAACCGAGTTGGACCCGATCACCGCTGTGATCGCCGCCGTCATCGCGATCTTCGTGCTGACCATCGCAGTCAAGTCCGTGCTGGTCATACCGCAGGCGCAGGCCGCCGTCATCGAACGCCTCGGCCGCTACCGCAACACCGCGGCCCCCGGCCTGAACATCATGGTCCCGTTCATCGACAAGGTGCGTGCCCGCATCGACCTGCGCGAGCAGGTCGTGTCGTTCCCGCCGCAGCCGGTGATCACCCAGGACAACCTGACGGTGTCCATCGACACCGTCGTGTACTTCCAGGTCACCGAGCCGCGCTCGGCGGTGTACGAGATCTCCAACTACATCGTCGGTGTCGAGCAGCTCACCATCACGACGCTGCGCAACCTCGTCGGTGGCATGAGCCTGGAGGAGACGCTGACCTCGCGTGACCACATCAACGGTCAGCTGCGCGGCGTGCTGGACGAGGCGACCGGCCGGTGGGGCCTGCGAGTGGCCCGCGTCGAGCTCAAGTCGATCGACCCGCCGCCCTCCATCCAGGACTCGATGGAGAAGCAGATGCGCGCGGACCGCGAGAAGCGCGCCATGATCCTGACCGCCGAGGGCCAGCGGGAGTCGTCCATCAAGACCGCCGAGGGCCAGAAGCAGTCGCAGATCCTCGCCGCGGAGGGCGCCAAGCAGGCGTCGATCCTGTCCGCCGAGGGTGAGCGGCAGTCGCAGATCCTGCGGGCGCAGGGTGAACGGGCGGCCCGCTACCTGCAGGCACAGGGCCAGGCCAAGGCCATCGAGAAGGTCTTCGGCGCGATCAAGGACGGCAAGCCGACGCCGGAGGTGCTGGCCTACCAGTACCTGCAGACGCTGCCGCAGATGGCGCAGGGCGACGCGAACAAGGTCTGGATGATCCCGACCGACTACGGCAAGGCCCTCGAGGGGTTCGCCAAGATGCTCGGCGCGCCCGGCGAGGACGGCGTGTTCCGCTACGAGGCACCGGTCGACACCACGCAGCGGCCCAAGCCCGAGGACGACGACGAGTCGGTCGCCGCCTGGTTCGACCTCAAGTCCGACCCCAAGGTCGCCGAGGCCGTCGCCGCCGCGGAGGCCGTCGCGCGTCAGGAGGTGCCCAGCCCGCTGAGCACTCCGCCGCGCCCCGTGACCGGTGCCTCCCCGGTGCCGGCGCTCGAGGCGGAGCAGCCCCGGTCGCTGCACCAGCCCGACGACCAGTTCTGACCGCACGACACGACGAAGCGGCCCATCCCGATCACCGGGGTGGGCCGCTTCGTCGTCTCACCAGCGGAAACAGAAAGTTCGAAGAAAATCCGGATCACGTGTCGATCGAAGACCCAGCTTGTTCGACCTGAGCGTGAAAGGGTCCACAACGGACCCGCACGAACCATCTGGGAGCAACCGACATGAAGTTCATGCTGATCTGGCGCGTGACCTCCGACGAGGCCTGGGGCAACCTCGGCGAGATCGACTTCGACCAGATGCTCGAGACCGTCGGCAAGTTCAACGAGGAGCTCATCGAGGCCGGCGTCCTGGTCGCCGCCGAGGGCCTCGCCCCCGCGGAGGAGGGTGTGGTCGTCGACTTCTCCTCCGAACCGCCCGTCGTCACCGACGGCCCGTACGGGGAGACCAAGGAGCTGTTCAACGGCTTCTACCTGATCAACGTCCCCACCATCGAGGACGCGATCGGGTGGGCCAAGCGCACGCCGATGACCGCGGCCGGGTTCAAGACCGAGATCCGCCGCGTCCCCACGATCGACGAGTTCCCGCAGGACAACGAGTGGATCAAGAAGGAACGGGCCTGGCGCGAGTCCACCGGCCAGCTCTGACCCCGTCCGGCTGATCTATTTTGGGGCCCATGGACGACCCCACGGGACGCAAGGCCGTAGCAGCGGTGTGGCGCATCGACTCCGCGAGGATCATCGGTGCGCTCACCCGCTACACCGGCGACTTCGCACTCGCCGAGGACCTGGCGCAGGAGGCACTGGCCGAGGCGCTGGTCACCTGGCCGCGCGAGGGCGTCCCGAACAACCCGGCGGGCTGGCTGCTCACCGTCGGCCGGCGCCGCGCGATCGACGCGTTCCGCCGCCGCAGCGCCCGCGACGAGAAGTACGCCGCCATGGCCCACCACCTGCCCGAGGGAGGCGCGTTGACCGGCGCCGACCCCGGACCCGCCCCCGACGACGTGCTGTGGGACCCCGACCAGATCGACGACGACACCCTCGCGCTGATGTTCACCTCCTGCCACCCGGTGCTCTCGCGTGAGGCCGGGGTCGCGTTGACGTTGCGCGTGATCGGCGGTCTGACCAGCGACGAGATCGCGCGGGCGTTCCTGGTGCCCACCGCGACGGTGCAGGCGCGCATCACGCGGGCGAAGAAGACCCTCGGCGCGGCCGGGGTGCCGTTCGAGGTGCCGCCGGTGGCCGAACGGCCCGCGCGGCTGGCCCAGGTCCTCAGCGTCGTCTACCTGATCTTCACCGAGGGCTCGTCCGCGAGCTCCGGCGACGAGGTCATCCGCTTCGACCTGGCCGGGGAGGCGCAGCGGCTCGCGAGGATCCTGTCGCGGCTGATGCCCGAGGAACCCGAGGTCCACAGCCTGCTGGCGCTGCTGGAGCTGACCGCCGCGCGTTTCCCGGCCCGGCGTGGCCCGGACGGGGAGACGGTGCTGCTGGAGGAGCAGGACCGGCGCCGCTGGGACCGGTCCGCGATCGCCCGGGGCCGTGCCGCCCTCGCGAAGGCCACCGGCGCGGGCCGCGGGTACGGCTACTACGGGCTGCAGGCCGCGATCGCCGAGTGCCACGCGGTGGCGTCGTCGGTGGGGGAGACGAACTGGGGCCGCATCGTCGCCCTCTACGACGGCCTCGGGCGGCTGGCTCCGTCGCCGGTCGTGGACCTCAACCGCGCCGTGGCCGTGTCGATGGCGCAGGGCCCCGAGGCCGCGCTGCCGATCGTCGACGCGCTGGCGTCCGCGGACACGTTCAAGGACTCGCACCAGCTACCGGGCGTGCGCGGAGAGTTGCTGCGCCGCCTGGGCCGGTTCGGTGAGGCCCGCACCGAGCTTGAGCAGGCGATTCGATTGTGCGGCAATGAACGTGAGCGGGAAGTCCTGACGAGGAAGCTGGCCGAGCTGTCGCCATCTGACCACTGAGGGTGAACCTTAAATCCGATAGGGCGACATCCGTAGCACTCGACCGGGTGACGCGGGAATGATGTTGTGATGGACTCGCTGCCCGCCGCCGTGGCCTCCGCGCTCGTCGAGGCCGACAGCGAGACCGCCGACTGGCCCGCCCGCTGGCAGGCGCTCACCGCCGTGTCGGTCGAACTGCAGTCGCTGCTCGTCACCGACCCCGGGCCGCGGCTGGTCGCGCTGATCGAACAGATCGTCACCCAGCTCGCGGACGGCGTCGCGGGCAGCCGCCGCCATCGCGTCGAGCTCGCCGAACTGGCCCACCGCGTGCTGGGCACCCACGCCCGCGCGTGCGCCGAGACCGCCCCCGACCCGTTGCGCCTGGCCGACTGGCTGCTCGACCTGCAGCTGCGCCACCCCGACGCGCCCGACGTCAGCCTCTCGGCCTACACCGGCGCGCTCGACGACGACGGTCTCGCGCGCTACCGGGAGCGGGCGGTGGCGTTGTTCGAGCCGCTGCCGGTGATCGGGTTCGGCGAGACCGGCCGCTACGACCGCGCCCGCTGGGCGTTGCTGCGCGTCATGGAGGAGCTCGCCGAGTACACCGACGACGTCGACCTGCAGCTGCTCGTGCTGTCCAAGGACCTGTCCTCGGGCTGGCACTACCTGCAGGTCGCGACCGTGCTGCGCGACAACGGCCGGTCCGACGAGGCGCTGGAGTGGGTCGAGCGCGGGCTGCGGGCCGTGGGCGGGCGGGGCGCGGCGCTGCGGCTGATCGACCTCGCGGTGGAGGAGCACCTGCGACGGGGCAGCCCGCAGCGCGCGGTGCGGGTGTGCCGGGAGGCGTTCCTCACGCGGCCCAACCTCGACGTCTACCTCAAGGTCCGGGCACTGGTCGTGCACACCGACGACTGGCCGCCGTTGCGCGCGGAACTGGTGCGGCACCTCGTGACCGACGGCTCCCGGCTCGCGATCGAGGTGTACCGGCGGATCGTGGAGGTCGAGCTCGCGCGCCGGGGGATCGAGGAGCAGGAGCTGCTCGTGGAATGGCTCGCGCAACTACGCGGTCTGCAGCCCGACGCGTTCGCCGACTACCTGGACCACATCAAGACGCGGCACGTCGCGGACCGCGAACTGCTCGACGAGTTGACCCGGCGCGGATTCTGACCGTTTCCGGTTCGGATAGTCCGTTCTCGTAATATCCTAGTTCGTATGATCGAGGCCGGTGGGGATCCGGTCCGCCCACGGCCGAGCGCGCTCGAGCTGGGCGGACACCGACAGCAGCGTGCACTCGTCGTGCTGGCGGCCCACGAGCTGCACCGCCAGCGGCAGACCGGTCGACGTGCGGCCGGCGGGAACCGAGGCGGCGGGGTTGCCGACGATGTTCCACAGCGGCAGGAACGTCGTGTAGTGCGACGCCGCGAGCAGCGCCGTCACGACGTTGCGGCCGTCCCACTCGCCCACGCGGATCGGCGGGCGGGTCAGTGCCGGGGTCAGCAGCACGTCGATCGAGGCGAACACCCGGTTCGCGTACGCGGTGAGCGCCGCGTCGTCCTTGGCCGCCCACCGCGCCGTCGCCCGCGGGACGCGCCGGCCCAGCTCACCGACCGCGCGCGTGCGCGGCTCGACCAGGTCCGGCAGCTCCATGCCCTGCCGTGCCAGGTGGGCGTTGTGCAGGTAGCGGGCCGCGAACTGGGTGGAGGCGGTGACGTCGCGCATCGGCGGGTCCAGGCGCACCACGTCGTGGCCGAGGTCGGTGAGCAGCGCGGCGGTGTCCTGCACGACGTCGCGGACCTCGTCGGCGAGCGCGATGCCCGGACCCCACGGCCGCAGCGACACCCCGATCCGCAGCCGGCCCGGATCCGTGCGCGCGGCCTGGGTGAAGCTCGTGCGCGGCGGGTGGGCGACGTGCGCGTCACCGGGGGCGGCGCCGTGGATCTGGTCGGCGACCAGCGCCCAGTCCGCCACCGTGCGCGTGAGCGGTCCCGCCACGACGAGACCTCCCAACATCTGCGGCTCGGGCGCCAGGGAGATCCGGCCGCGCTGGGGCTTGAGCCCGAACAGGCCTGTCACGGCGGAGGGGATGCGGATCGACCCGGCGCCATCGGTGCCGATCGCGGCCGCCGCGAGTCCCGCCGCCACCGCCGCGGCCGAACCACCGCTGGACCCGCCCGGCGAGTGCGTGAGCGACCACGGGTTGCGCGTCGGCCCGGCCCAGGAGCTCTCGGTGAACGGCCACAGGCCCAGTTCCGGCATGCGGGTGCGGCCGATGATCACCGCCCCGGCCTCGCGCAGCCGCGTGACGATCGCGGCGTCCGCCGGCTGCGGGGTGCGCGCGGCGTTGGTGCCCTTGGTGGTGGGCAGGCCCGCGAGCGCGATGTCCTCCTTGACCGCGATCGGCACCCCCAGCAGCGGCAGGTCCTCGCCCGCGGCCCTGCGCTCGTCGGCCCTCGCGGCCTCGGTGAGGGCCTGTTCGGCGAAGACCAGCCGGAACGCGTTGAGCCTCTGGTCGATCCGCTCGATGCGGTGCAGGTGCTCGGCGACCAGGTCGTGCGCGGTCACCTCACCGGACCGCACGGCGTGCGCCTGCCTCGCGACCCCGGCGAAACACAGCTCCGTCAGCTCCATGAACCGACCCTAAGCGCCCGCAGCTGATCTACGGAATGGGAGTTCCCCGCATGAGAGTCCTCGCGATGGCCGCCGCCACCCTGCTCGCCCTGAGCACCCTGGTGTCACCGGCCCATGCCGCCGCCGCGCCGATCTACCGCTACGAGATCATCAACCGCGCCAACAGCTGGCTCACGGCGAACAACGGCACCCGCGTGCCCTACTCGCAGAGCCTCAAGTGGACCGACGGCTACCGCCAGGACTGCTCCGGCTACGCCTCGATGGCCGCGAAGCTCGACAAGGTCCCGGACGCGCCCAACACCGTGGCTCTCAACACCTCGACCTGGACGTTCTCGATCTCCATGTCCGAGCTCAAGCGCGGTGACCTGGTCATCGACGCCCTCGGTGACGGCGACAACCGCCACGTCGTGATCTTCGACCGCTGGACCGACTCGGCCAAGACCCGCTACTTCGCCTACGAGCAGCGCGGCGACTGGGGCACCGACTACCGCTCCCGCACCTACGGCCTGGAGCCCTACTCCGACTACAAGCCGCGCCGCCTGCACAACGTCATCGACAAGTGACCCCGGGCGCGGTGCCCGGACCGGGCACCGCGCTCACGCCGTCTGGCGGTGGCGGTGGTTCGCGACGGCGACGCGGTTGGCGCACTTGGTGGAGCAGAACCGCCTGCGGCCGTTGCGGCTGGTGTCGACGAACACCGTCTCGCAGCCGTCACGGTCGCACGAGCCGATGCGCCCGGCGTCCTCGCAGAACAACGCCGCCATGCCCGCCGCCGTGTACGCCTTCACGCGCACGTCGGTCGGCGCGTCCTCACGGGCGTAGTGCAGGTGCGGGGCGCGGCCGTCGTGCGTGGAGATGTAGTGCGTGGTCGAGGACTGGGCCAGCAGGTCGTTGAGCAGCTCGACCGTGGGTGCGCGGAAGGCCTGGCGCAGCCGTTCGACCCAGTCTCGTACGTCACGTTCCTGCCGTGCGTCCAGCGACCCCAGGGGCTTGTAGTCCGACGCTTTCAGCACGTCGAGCAGGTCTGCGGCGGGGTCGGCGTTGACCAGGGTCGCGGCGAGTTCGGCGGCCGCCCCGCCGTAAGGGTTGAAATGCACTAGACCATGACATCAGAGTGAGGTCATGATCGCCACCTGCCCCGCCTGCCACTGGCCGTCCGCCTCCGCGCTGTCCTCGCACGGCGCGGTCGCCTACCTGCGCTGCGTCTGCGGCCTGTTCCTCGTGCTCGAACGCGGCGTCGTCACCGCGACCGCCGGGACCAGCACGTTCGCCCCGATCCGCCAGGTCAGCGGTGATCTTGCTAGTGTCCCGGACCGTGAGCCGTCGTGATCTCCTGTGCGACACCGCGATCCAGATCCTCGCGGTGCAAGGCGGCCGGGGCCTGACCCACCGCGCGATCGACCGCGAGGCAGGCGTCCCCATCGGCACCACCAAGAACTACTTCCCGACCCGCGAGGCCGTCCTCACCGCGTGCGCCGCCCGCATGACGTCCCTGCACCGCGCCGCCGTGCAACGCCTGCGGGAGACGACCCCGGCCGACATCGGCGCCACCGACGTCGCCGAGCTCTACCCGGCCCTGCTGCGCCGCGCCGTCGCCGACGACCCGACCCAGATGCTCGCGATGGTCGAGCTCTACCTGGAGGCGGTGCGCCGCCCCGGCGTCCGCGAGGCGCTCTCGGGCATGGTCCTGGCCAACGCCGAGGCCGCCGCCGCCCTCCAGCAGGCCGCGGGTCTACCCTCGACCGTCCGCGACACGGGCCTGCTCGACGCCTACTTCCTGGGTGTCGCCATCTCGCTGCTCGCACTGCCGGCCGAGACACTGGCCACGGTGGGCCTGGACGACCCGTACGCGCTGGGCATCGGCGTGTTCTCCGCGACCGCGCCCAACGCCGACCCGGCACCACAACGGCGATCAGCAGGATCACGCTGATCACCGCCGGCGTCGCGGGCGGTTCGCCCTTCGCGTGAGCGGCGAGATCACCCCACGTCCAGCGCCGCCCTCAGCGCGGCATAGGTCGCGTCGGCGTCGCCGGTGGCGTCGAGCACCGTCGTGGCGGGGGTGAGATAGGCGGTGACGCGGTCGTGGCTGCTCCGGATCACCTGCTCGCCGCCGAGCGCTTCGACGACGTGGTCGATGTGGTGCTCGCGCCGCCGGTAGCGGTCGAGGACGGTCTCGGGCGGGGTGAGCAGCACGAACTCGACGTAGTCCGCGCCCGCGGAGCGCGCCGCCGCGGCGAACCTGTCGCGCTCGCCGCGGCGCATGATCAGCTGCGGCATCACCACGTCGTTGCCCGAGGCGAGGTGGGTGGCCGCCATGGCGAGCGCGAGAGGCCGGACGAGGTCGACCGCGCCGTAGAAGTCCTCACGCCAGCCGCCGACGAGCCGGACTATCTCGTCGGCGTCGAGGTCGAGGGTTCCGGGGTGGTCCGCGGCGTAGCGCGCGGCGATCGTGGACTTGCCGACGCCGGTGGGACCGTTGAGGTGGATCAGCCGGGGCACCCGGACGAGATTAGCGGCACACCTTCACCAGCTCGTCGATCGCCGTCGCGACCAGCGCGATCGCGATGTCCGGCGACTTCCCGCAGCTCGCGGGCCGCGGCGGCACCGGCTGCTCGGTCAGCGCCACCCGCCACTCCCGGCCGTCGGTGTGCTGCACGGTCGCGGAGTCGGCGTCCTCCGAGACGACGGTGAGCACGTCGCGGGTCTCGCCGATCTGCTGCCGCACGGCGACCTCGGCGACCTGGCCCCGCGGGGTGAAGCAGGAGCGGCCCCGGCAGCGATCGGCGACGATGCCCTCCGTGACGACGCGCTGGGCCAACTGGTGGTCGATACGTCCGTACAGGTGACCGGTGGGCAGCAGCACTCCGGTGGGCGCGAAGCGGTGCCCGCCGGTGTGGGTGCACTCCCACAGGTTCAGCGCGGTGGCGATCGGGCGGCCGTAGAGGGCGCAGCAGACGTCGCGTTTGCTGTTCGTGCAGATCAGCAGCAGCGGGTCGGTCACCGGGGTGC
Source organism: Lentzea pudingi (assembly GCF_014646255.1). Classification (GTDB taxonomy): domain Bacteria; phylum Actinomycetota; class Actinomycetes; order Mycobacteriales; family Pseudonocardiaceae; genus Lentzea; species Lentzea pudingi. Next base: position 959,431 of record NZ_BMNC01000003.1, on the reverse strand, counting down.
CGAACGCGGTGGAACGGCCCGCGCCCAGGGCCTCGAAGTCGAGTTCGAGGGCCTCTTCCGGGGCGGCCAACTCGGCCTGCTCCAGCCACGACCCACCGGGCTTCGTCGAGGCCAGGTACAGGCGGCGCCGTGCGGGGACGTGGTCGTCGGCGTGCCGGCCGGGGCGGCGGATCAGCAGGATGCGCACGCCGGTGCCGTCGGCGCGACGCTGCAGTTCGGCGCCGAGCTCCGGGTCGAGGTGGCTCTCGGTCAGGGCGTCGCGGCCCCACGGGCCCGACTGCTCCAGGCACAGCCACGCCGTCGCGGTCGCCGCCGTGCCGGCCAGCGGTTCGCCCGCGAAGTCGGAGAGTATCGAGCACCTCATCTGCACACTCTATACGGCCGTTCGGGTGAGGACTAAGGCCACCCTTAGTTGATCGGTGTGGCCTTGGTGCCGGTGGTCGGTGGGCTGGGCACGGGGCTAGGTTTTCGTTCATGGACGTCGCGGTGTGGATCGTGTCGGGAGTGCTGGCGGCCCTGTACCTGGTGGCGGGCTTCACCAAGCTCGCGAAGTCCAAACAGGAACTTCTGGCCGAGCCGCGGATGGCGTGGGCGGGGGACTTCTCGTCCGGGCAGGTCAAGGGCATCGGCGCGGTCGAGGTCGCGGGCGCGTTCGGGCTGGTGCTGCCGTGGCTGACCGGTGTCGCACCGATCCTGACGCCGATCGCGGCACTCGGTCTGGCGCTGGTGCAGGTGGGGGCGGCGATCACGCACGTGCGGCGCGGTGAGGGAGCGCTGGTGCCGATCAACCTCCTGCTGTGCGCGCTGGCGGTGTTCGTCGCCGTGGCCCGCTTCGGGCAGCTCTGATCAGCCCTGGAGCCGCCGCACCCGTTCCCGCATCGACGCCTCGAGCCGGGCGCGGTAGCCGAGGAACAGCTTGTTCGCCAGGTAGGGAGCCCAGTTGCCCTGCTTGGCGATGTTGTAGACGCGGTGGCGCACGAGCGTGCCTTCGGGGTGGGGGTGCAGCGTGTCCTCGCCGCGGTACCACCAGTCGCCCCAGTAGGCGATGACGCCGTTCTCGCGGTCCACGAGCCGGTGTGGTCCTGACTCGCCGGCGTCGGCGAACATCCGTGCGCGCACGTCCTCTATCGGCGCGTGCACCACGCCGGTGACTTCGAACAGCAGTCTCATCGGTGCCTGTCCTCCCAGTCGGGGTAGCCGCCGACGGTGCCCTCACCGGTGGCGGTGGCGAACCAGGACAGCCAGGCGCGTTCGGCGCGCAACATGGCCATCCGGTAGTCGAGCTCGATCCACGCGAGTTGCGGCAGGCCCATGCCCGCGAGCTTCTCCAGCAGCACGGCCAGCGCGGTGAGCTGCTCACCCACGGCGGCCTCACGCCGGCGCACGACCTGCAAGGCGTCGGCCGGGGGCAGCAGGCCGACCAGCGAGATCCCGGCCTCGAAGCGCGGGTACTCCCTGGCGGGGACGGCGATCAGCTCGCGCAGCCAGTCGTGCAGCTCGGCCGTGCCCGCGTCGGTGACGGCGTAGACGGTGCGTTCGGGGCGGTTGCCGGCCTTCTGCGTGGCGGAGGCGGTGATCAGCTCGTGGCGCCGCAGCGACTCGACGACGGTGTAGAGGGAGCCGTAGTTGAGCTTGATGACCTCCTCCTGGTGGCGTTCCCGCATGGTCCGCGCCATCTCGTAGGGGTGCATCGGCCGCTCCGCCAGCAGCGCCAGCACCGCGAGGGCCAGGGGGTTTGTGCGCTTGAACGTCATATCCGCTCCCGTATATCCGGTACCGAGTATACGGTTTAGGGTGGGTGGCATGACAACGGTGATCACCGGGGGAAGCCGGGGGATCGGTGCCGCGACCGCGCGCAGGCTCGTGCGCGACGGGCACCGGGTCGTGATCAGCTACCGGCAGGCGCAGGACGAGGCACGGCGGCTGGAGCGGGAACTGGGTGTGCTCGCCGTGCGCGCCGACACGGCGGACGAGGACGACGTGGCCCGCCTGTTCGACGCCGCGGGCGACGACATCACCGGTGTGGTGAGCAACGCCGGCATCACCTCGCCGTCCGGCCCGCTGGCGCAGTTGCGCACCGAGGACCTGCGCCGGGTGGTAGACGTCAACCTCGTCGGCGCGCTCTTCGTGGCCCGCGAGGCGGCGCGGCGCATGACCAGCGGGTCGATCGTGAACGTGTCGTCCGGGGCGGCGACGCTGGGCAGCCCGGGGGAGTACGTGCACTACGCCGCCACCAAGGCCGCCGTGGACGCGCTGACGATCGGCCTGGCCAAGGAACTCGCGCCGAGCGGGATCCGCGTCAACTGCGTGCAGCCCGGCACGATCCGCACCGACATCCACCGCCTGTCCGGCGAACCCGGCCGGCCCGACCGCGTCGCCTCCCGGATCCCGCTGGGCCGCCCCGGTGAGTCCGAGGAGATCGCGAACGCCATCGCGTGGCTGCTCTCCGACGAGGCCTCCTACACGACCGGCGCGATCCTGCGCGTCGCCGGCGGGATGTGAGCTACGGCCTTTCGCCTCTGCGGCCGGTGTTCGCGCTGCCCCTAAGCTTCTCCGTCATGTCCGCGCCCACGCTCACCGACTTCGTGCTCGCCAACACGACGCTGGCCCCCGTGCCGCTGGTGCCCGAGGTGGTGCTGCACAGCGCGGCCGAGGCGATGGACCTGTGGGAGCTGACCCGCCACGACCAGCCGCCGTTCTGGGCGTTCCCGTGGGCGGGCGGCCAGGCCCTGGCACGGCACCTGCTCGACAACCCGGGCCTGGTGCGCGACAGGAAGGTGTTCGACCTCGCGTCCGGCTCGGGCCTGGTCGCGATCGCCGCGGCACTGGCCGGCGCCGAGGTGGTGACAGCGAACGACATCGACCCGCTGGCACTCGCGGCCGTCGAGCTCAACGCCGCCGCCAACGGCGTCACCGTGCGCACCCTGGGCGGCGACCAGCTCGACAGCGACGCCCACGGCGCCGACGTGGTGCTGGCGGGCGACGTGTTCTACGACGCCGAGATCACCGCGCTGGTGCTGCCGTTCCTGGCCAGGGCCGCGGCACGGGGCGCGCTGGTGCTGCTCGGCGACCCGGACCGCGCGCACCTGCCTCCCGGCCTGTTCACCGCACGGGCCCGCTACGACGTGCCGGTGCCGCTGACGCTGGAGAGCACCGAGACCCGCGGCGCGACGGTGTGGCGGGCCTAGCCGCACCGGACCCAGCCGCACCGGACCCAGCCGCACCGGACCCAGCCGCACCGGACCCAGCCGCACCGGACCCAGCCGCACCGGACCCAGCCGTGGTCAGCCGAGCCGTTCCACCACGAACGCCGTGAGGAACCCGGCGGTGGTGCACAGCCCCGTGTACAGGCGCGCCCGCTCGTAGGCCTCGGGGATCATGGTGTCCGCGATCATCGCGAGGATCGCACCGGCCGCGACCGCGGTGATCACGGCGATGAGCTGCGGGGACGCGCCGTCGAGCAGCACGTTGCCCAGTGCCGCGGACACCCCGCTCGCCACGGCGATCGCACCCCACACCCCGAACACGTACCCCGCGCCGCGGCCCGCCTGTTTCATGCCCGCGACGCTGGAGAGCCCTTCCGGGACGTTCGAGATGACCACCGCCGCCAGCATCGCCACCCCGACCCCGCCGCCGCTGAGCAGCGACACACCCAGCACCACCGACTCGGGGACGCCGTCGAGCAGCGCTCCCACCGCGATCGCGGTGCCGCTGCCGGCCTGGTCGCTCTCGGCGGGCTGGTTGCTGCTGCGCTTGCGGTGCCGCGCCCCCCGTCTCGCGAGGAACAGGTTCGCCAGCACGTAGCCGACCGCGCCACCGAGGAACCCAGCGGAGGTGGCGAGCAGGCCGCCGGTCTTCTCCGCCTCGTCCATCAGCTCGAACGCCGCCGCCGCGGTCAGCACCCCGGCGCCGAACGCCATCACGACGGCCACGACGTCGCGGGGCACGCGCAGGAACCAGGCGACGAGCGCGCCCGCCACGAGCGCCCCGCCGCCTGCCAGTCCCCAGATCCCCGCCTCTACCCATTGCGGCATGACCTACATCTTGGCGAAGAACACCTTCAGATCGCCCGCCAGCAGCTCCGGCGAGTCGTGCCCGGAGTAGTGCCCGCCGCTCTCGAACTCCGACCAGTGCACGATGTTGTGGTGGTCGCGCTCGGCGAAGCGGCGGATGCTCTGGAAGTCGTCGGGGAAGACCGCGACGCCCATCGGCACGGTCGTGGGCTCGGTGGGCTGGTCCTCGCGGTGCGCGTCCTCGAAGTACAGCCGCGCCGAGGACCCGGCGGTGGCGGTGAACCAGTAGATCGCCACGTTGGAGAGCAGGAAGTCCTTCGAGACGGCCGGTTCGCCCATCAGCTGCATCGTCCAGGCGAGCTGGCCGACGGGGGAGTCCGCGAGCGCGAACGCCACGTTCTGCGGCCGCGCCTGCTGCAGCTTCGCGTACCCGGACATGGTCTCCCAGAAGTTCTGCAGCACCCCGAGCCGCCGGTAGTCGTCTCCCGTCAGACCTTCCATCTCGGCCGCGTCACCCGAGGGGAACGAGAACACCTGCGTGACGTGCACCCCCGCCACGTGCTCCGGATCGACCTGCCCGACCTGCGGCGCGATGATCGCCCCCGCGTCGTTGCCGTGCACCCCGTAGCGCCGGTACCCCAGCCGCGCCATGAGCTCCGCGAACGCCTTCGCGATCCGCCCCGAGTGCCAGCCCGTCCGCGTCGTCGGCCCGGAGAATCCGAAACCGGGGATCGACGGGATCACCAGGTGGTGGTCCTCGCGCAGGTGCTCGACCACGTCGGCGAACTCCAGCACCGAACCCGGCCAGCCGTGGATGAGCAGCACCGGCAGCGCGTCCGGGTTCGGGCTGGTGACGTGCAGGAAGTGAACGTTCGTGCCGTCGATCTCGGTGACGAACTGCGGGAAGCCGTTGAGCCTCGCCTCGACCGCCCGCCAGTCGAAGTCCTCCGCCCAGTACCGGGCCATCTCCCGCACGTCCGCGACGTCGTCGCCGTAGAGCGACCCGGCCCCCTCGACCTGGTCGGTCCACCGCGTCCGCGCCAGCCGCGCCTTGAGCTCATCGAGGTCCGCGTCGTCGATCGCGATGGTGAATTCCCTGATCTCCGTCATAACCCGAGGCTAACGACGCTTGCGGCCAGCCTCTGTCCTAAAGTGTCGGTCCATGTTGGAAACCTCGGCACGCCTGCTGCGCCTGCTCGCCCTGCTGCAGTCACGCCGCGACTGGCAGGGCAGCGAACTGGCCGACGAGCTGCAGATCAGCCCCCGCACCGTCCGCCGCGACGTCGACCGCCTGCGCGAGCTCGGCTACCCGGTCAACGCCACCACCGGCTCGTTCGGCGGCTACCGCCTGGGCGCCGGCGCCGAGCTCCCACCCCTGCTGCTCGACGACAACGAGGCCGTCGCCGTGGCCGCCGCCCTGCGCACCAACGCCGTCACCGGCCTCGAAGAGGTCTCCCTGCGCGCCCTGCTCAAACTCGAACAGGTCCTCCCGTCCCGCCTGCGCCACCGCGTCTCCGCACTGGAACAGATCGAGTCCGTCCCCCGCGACCACCCGGCCCCCGCCCTGGACCCCGAACTGCTCTCGACCCTCGCCGCAGCCTGCCGCGACAGCGACACGCTGCGCTTCGACTACAACGCCCACGACGGCACCCCGACCCGCCGCCGCGTCGAACCGCACCGCCTCGTCAACTGGGGCCGCCGCTGGTACCTCGTCGCCTGGGACGCCGACAAACAGGACTGGCGCAGCTTCCGCGTCGACCGCATCACCCCACCCCAGCCCCCGTTCGGCCCCCGCTTCACCCCACGGGACCTCGACGCCACCACCTACGTCGCCTCCCGCGTCACCCAAGCCGCCTGGCGCTTCCAGGCCCGAGTCCTCGTCCACGCCCCGGCCGACGCCGTCGCCGCCCGCATCCACGCCGCCATCGGCACCGTCGAAGCCGTCGACGAGGTGTCCTGCGTGCTGGTCACCGGCTCCGACTCCGTCGAGACGCTCGCCGTGTGGATCGGCATGCTCGGCTTCGACTTCGAGATCACCTCACCACCCGAACTCGTGGCACACGTTCGCTCTCTTGCGGCCCGCTACGCCCGCGCCGTACAAGACTGAGCATGGCCATCACCGGACGGGACATCGAGCGCCTGCTCTACACCGACACGCCCGACCCGATCCTGGTCGTGCACAACGAGGTGGCCGAGATCGTGGCCGCCGCCGAGTTGGGCGGGCACACCGGAGCCGTCGTCGTGTGCTCGCGCAGCGAGATCCTGCGACACGTGGGGGAGCGCGACCTCAGCGAGGGGGAGCTGACGGCGATGGCGGCGGCGCTGACCGCGGCCATTCGTGACCCGGCTCAGCAGCAGCCGCTCTGGCCCGCCTGAGCACGCCGGGCCGACCCGGGAGCCCGTCCGCCGGCAGCGGTGCGGGATCGGTCCCGGCGAGTTCGAGCACGGCGGCACACGCTCCGAGGGCGCCGACCACGGCTGCCACCAAGATCGCGGCGAAGCCCAGGTACCGGCCCGACACCACCTGTCACGGTGACCTCGCCCGCGCGAAGGACTAGGCCAGGTCGTCGACGTTCGCCACCGCGAACACGGCCGCCTGGACGGTCACCCGAGATCCGCAGCGAGCATCCGACCCAACGCGAAACGGATAGCTCATCCGGATGTGTGCTAGCGTCGCCATTAAGCGGATTCGCTATCCGGATCGAGGAGACGTCATGACACGCAAGGCAGTGGTCACCGCCGGCACCGGAGGCATCGGGCTGCAAACCGCACTCGGACTGGCAGAAAAGGGCTTCGCCGTCACCATCGTCGGACGCAACGCCGAACGCGGCGACCAGGCCGTCACGACCATCAACGCCAGGGGAGGGCAGCCCGCACGCTTCCTGCAGGCCGACCTCGCCTCACTCGACCAGGTACGCCAGCTCGGCGAACGCATCGCCGGCGAAGGAGAACTCGCCGTACTGGTCAACAACGTCGGAGCCATGTACCCCGACCGCACCGAACTCGACGGCGTCGAGGCCTCGTTCGTCGTCAACCACCTCTCGCCCTACCTGCTCACCGAACTGCTGCTACCCGTCCTCACCGAACGCGTCGTCAACGTGACATCCGGATCCGTCGTGGTCGCCAAGAAGATGTTCGACGCCGTCGAACCACCCGGCGGCTACTACGGCTTCCACTGGTACGGACGCGCCAAGCTCGCCAACCTCGCCTACACCCTCGACCTCGCCCAGCGCACCACGGGCATCGGCGTGTTCGCCGCGGACCCCGGGGGAGCGGCCACCGACATGACCGACGGCACCCTGCGCACCCCCAAGATCGTCTCGCCACCGCTGCGCCTGCTCTGGCCGCTCGTGCGCCGCACCTTCGAACGCTCCACCTCAGGACCCGCCGCCGTCGCCGCCCGATCCTCGATCACCGCCGCCACCGCCCCCACGCTCACCAGCGGCACCGTCATCGGACGCCACAACAAGCCCGTGAAACCACACCGCACCGCCACCGACCCACGAGTCCAGCAAGCCGTGCGCCGCCTCAGCGAGAGGCACGCACCACTCCGCCCCGTTCCGGATGGCGTATCCACCTAGAATCCGGGCATGACGCCGCAGCGAAAGGACGCCGCCCGCAACTGGGAGCACATCCTCACCGTCGCCAGAGAACTCGTCGACGAAGGAACCCCGCTGCAGCTCAACGACGTCGCCCGGCGAGCAGGCCTCGGCGTCGGCACGGTCTACCGGCACTTCCCGACCACCGAAGCGCTCCTCGAGACCATCGCCACACCCTGCCTCGAAGCACTCGCCGGCCACGGCGAACAAGGCCTCACCCACGACGACCCCTGGACCGCCTTCGCCGACTTCCTCGCCAGGGTCGTCGAAGGACAGGTCACCGACCCCGCACTCGTCAAAGTCGCCGCCGCCACCCAGGACGAACTCCCGCGCACCACCGAACTCAAAGCACAGATCCTCGCCGCCGGCACCCAACTCCTCGCCCGCGCACGCGACGCCGGAGCCGTCCGCCCCGAAGTCGACGACGCCGACCTCGTCCCACTCATGTGCGGCATCGCCTACGCCACCTACGTGCACAGCGCAGGCCCCGCCGACCGGCTCCCCACCGCACGCCGCTACCTCGACACCCTGCTCCGAGGCCTACACGCCTGAACGCGGGGGACCAGCCACCACAAAAGCCCGCAACTCCTCAAGACCCCGCGCGCCGCCGTCGGTCAACATCCACGTCACACCGGCCTCCTCGTACTCCGCCACCTCCACCGGTAACGAGGCCCCGCCCCACAACACGACATCACCGTCCGCCGGACCACCCGACGCCACGAAATCCGCCTTCAACCGAGTGGCATCAGCAGGGGAGAGCACCACCAGACCCTCCGGCCCGAACGTCGCCGGCACCACCCCCGCCGCATGCTCCGCCGCACGGAACGGCACAGACCGAGGCCAGACACCACCCACCCAGATCGGCACCTCCACCGGCGCGAACCGCACACCCGACACGTCGAACAACGCGCCGTGATGCTCCACCTCGACACCCGACAACAACGCCCGCACCAACCCCACACCCTCCGACAACGCCTCCGCCCGCGACACCCGCTCGCCGAAGGGGGAGTAGTCCTGCGGCACACCCGCACCCACCCCGAGCACCACCCGCCCACCCGACAGCCGCTGCAACGTCGACGCCTCCAACGCCACCTTCCACGGACGCCGACGCCCCAACGACGTCACCAACGGACCCAGCCGAATGCGAGACGTCCGCGCCGCCACCGCACCCAACGTCACCCACACATCCGCCACCACCGGCTCACCCGGCACCACCACGTGATCCCACAGGAAGAACCCATCCCACCCCGCCGCCTCCGCCGACACAGCGAGCGACACCAGCACAGACGGATCACCCAGAGACGAACCGAACGACGGCACATAGATCGCATTGCGCATGACCCGAGTGTGCCAAGCACCCCCGACAAGATCATCTACACGCGGGGGAGCAGCACTAACGACCCTCCCCGGTCGCCCCGTCCAACTGCTCCCGCAAAATGTCCGCATGCCCGGCGTGCCGCGCCGTCTCCGCCACCCGGTGCACCAGCACGTTGAACAACATCACCTCAGGACGCGGCCACCACGGCACAAAACCACGCGCATCCACCGCAAGCGCCGAGACCGTCGCATCCGCATGCACCCACACACGCCGATAGCGACCAACGATCTCCTCAACCGACTCCGACTCATCCGCCCGCATGTCCAACCCACGCGCCGCCACGTCGTCCCACCGCGGCAACGGCTCGGAAAACGGCCGCCCGAACACCTCACCGAGGTACCGCGACTCCCACAACGCCAGATGCTTCACCAAGCCCAGCAGGTTCGTCCCCGAAGCCGTCAGAGGACGCCGCACGTCCGCCTCCGACAACCCCTCGAGCTTCCACACCACCGCCTCGCGCAACTCACGCAGATCGCCGAGCAGATAGTCCTTGGCGAACTCATCGATCACGACCACTCCCGTTCGCCTCTATCGCCACGGTGACGTAAGGCCACATCTCCTCGAACGGAACCGCCGGCCACGGACACCGGAGTGACAGTCGCGGCCACCAGCAGAGCGGACAACACCGGCAGATCCGCCAGCGGACCGCGCGCCCAAGGGGAAGGCTCGCCGACGGCGTCACCGAAGCGCTCGTGATGGTGCAGGAACCGATCCCAGTCAGGCATGGCGCCGATCATGGCAGGAGAGCGCGTCCAGGCGGCCCGGATCTCCGTTACTTGACATAATGTAGATTATCGGCGAAATGGTGACATGCGAAGATCGCGTCAGAAGGGGCTGAAACGCCCGTGTTGGCGCGTCTGCAAGCCACAGCCAACGGGCAGGCCGGCTGCGCTTGCAGACGCCACAACATCAGATCCACGGCGATGCCGGAGCGCGGTCGGCACCGACGTGCAGTCATGAAGACGTACGTGCGAGGGCGCCATTACGCTCACGATCCCCGACAAGTGACGCCACCTGGTCGAGCAACGTCCCGAGCCGAACCAGAACCCGGCGAAACGGACATTTCATGCATAATCGCCATTATCCAGCACAACAACACCAAGCGACCCCGCGAACTCGAACGGTCGACATCCAACGCAGTTCCGCCAACGGCACGCCGGCGCGCGTCAGGCCCCTCGGTCTCCCCGCTCCGCAGCTCTGACCTGCGACTCCGCCCCCGCACGACGACCGGGTGGGTGCGAAACGGAGGGTCTCCCCTCCCCTGGCCGCTCCACGGCGTCCAGGATTGTCGGTGGCGTGCGGTACAAGATCCATATGCACGTGTTCGCCGCCCAGGACGCCTTCTTCCTCGCCCGCCGCACTCGCAAGGACTCGCCGCACACCACGGCCGCCTACCAGCGAGATCTGTCCGGCGTGAACACGCTCCTGGCCGAGACCCTCTCCTGCCCCGCCGAGGACCTGACGGTCGGTCATCTGACGGGGGCGAACCTGCGTCAGGCCTTCGGGTTGTTCGCGGACACTCATGCCAAGAGCTCGGTGTTGCGGGCGTGGTCGACGTGGAACCAGTTCCTGACGTTCTGCGTGGCGGAGGACTTGATCGCCGGCAACCCGATGGGTGCGGTGGCGCGGCCGAGGACGCCGGCGCTGGTGCCGAAGCCGTTGCGGGGTGAGGACACTCCGGAGCAGTTGCTGACGGCGGCGGCGGAGGGTGCTCGGAAGGGGCGTGATCCGTGGCCGGAGCGGGATGTGCTGGTGATCGCGCTGGGGTTGGTGGCGGGGTTGCGCAGTGCGGAGATGCGGACGTTGACGCTGGCGAGTGTGGTGGGGCGGGAGGGTGATCGGCGGTTGCACGTGAGGGGGAAGGGCAACCGGGATCGCAGTGTGCCGATCGAGCCGCCGATGGAGCGGATCGTGGAGGCGTACTTGGCGAGTTGCAAGCGGCGGTTTCCGCAGGGGCGGTTCGACCGGGACAGTGCGTTGTTGCGGGATCGGCATGGGGAGCCGATCGGGCGGGGTGGGTTGGAGTACCTGGTCAAGTCGTGTTTTCGGTGGGCGGGGTTGAACGATCGGGTGCCGACGGGGGCGAATCTGCACGCGTTGAGGCACACGTTCGCGACGCGGTTGGCGGAGGACGGGGCGTCGGCGAGCGAGATCATGGCGTTGCTGGGGCATGCGAGTTTGGCGACGAGTCAGAACTACATCGAGGCGACGGCGCGGGAGCGGCGCGCGGCGGTGGCGAGCAATCGGACGTATCGGGCTTTGAGGGACATGTAGCGGGGTTCGACCGTGGTGCGGGACGCTCTGTCGTGACGTGTGAGCCGGGGGTCGCCCTGTTGCCGGATCGTTAGGCCGAGTGGGTGACCTGATAGTGCGAAAACCGCATTTCAGGGGTACCCAATGAGAATGAGATCCGTGTGGCGTGGGGCCATCTCCTTCGGGTTGGTGACGATCGCCGTGCGCCTTTACACGGCTGTCGAGGAGCACGACTTCCGTTTCAACCAGGTGCACCGGGAGGACGGCGGGCGCATCAAGTACAAGCGCGTCTGTTCGGTGTGCGGTGAAGAGGTCGAGTATTCGGAGATCACCAAGGGCTACGAGTTGGACGACGGCCGGATGGTGATCATGGAGAACGAGGACTTCGAGAAGTTGCCGGTGAAGACCGACAAGTCGATCGACGTCCTGGAGTTCGTGCCGGCGGAGGAGATCGATCCGATCTACTTCCAGAAGACGTATTACCTGGAGCCGGACAAGGCGGCGGCGCGTCCGTACGTGCTGCTGCGGGATGCGTTGGTGAAGACGGGTCAGCTGGCGGTCGTGAAGATCACGATCCGGCAGAAGGAGACGCTGGCGACGATCCGGGCGCGGGATGACGTGTTGGTGATGCACACGATGTTGTGGCCGGATGAGATCCGCAAGGCGGAGTTCGACTTCCTGGACCAGGACGTGGAGGTGCGTCCGCAGGAGTTGAAGATGGCGACGTCGCTGGTGGAGTCGATGGCGGGTGACTTCGATCCGGACACGTTCACCGACGACTACCGGGATGCGCTGGAGAAGGTGATCGCGGCGAAGGCGGAGGGTGCGGAGTTGCCCGAGCAGCCGGAGGCCGAGGAGAAGGGTGATGTCATCGATCTGATGACGGCTCTGGAGCGCAGTGTGGAGAAGGCGAAGGCGGGGCGGAAGGGCGCGGAGAAGAAGTCGGCGCCGAAGAAGAAGGCTTCGTCTGCGTAGATGGCCGGGCTTGACGAGTACCGGCGCAAGCGGGATCCGGCCAGGACGCCGGAGCCCGTTCCTGATGCTGATGTGCTGCCGCGGGGTGGCAACGACACGTTCGTGGTTCAGGAGCATCACGCGAGCAGCCTGCATTGGGATGTGCGGTTGGAGCGTGATGGGGTTTTGGTGTCGTGGGCGGTGCCGAAGGGTTTGCCGCCGACGACTGATGTGGTGCGTCTGGCTGTGCACACCGAGGACCATCCGCTGGAGTATGCGGAGTTCTCCGGGGAGATCCCGAAGGGTGAGTACGGCGGCGGTGAGATGTTCCTGTGGGATCGCGGCCGGTACGAGACGGTGAAGTGGTCTGACCGCGAGGTCGACGTGATTTTGCACGGGCAGCGTGTGCAGGGGCAGTTCGTGTTCTTCCGGTCGGGTGGGGACGGGAAGAACTGGATGATGAAGCGTCGTCATGCGCCGGCGCGTCCGGACTGGCAGGTGTTGCCGGAGTTGGTCAAGCCGATGCTGGCGGTGCCCGGTCCTCTCCCCCGTGACGATGATGATCAGTGGGCGTACGAGTTCAAGTGGGACGGTGTGCGGGCGGTCCTGCGGGTGGAGGGTGGCCGGGTGCAGGCGTGGTCGCGTCTGGGCAACGACATCACGGTGGCGTATCCGGAGTTGCAGGGTGTGGGTGAGCAGCTCGGTTCGACGGAGGCTCTGCTGGACGGGGAGATCGTGGCGTTGCGGGACGGGCGCCCGAGTTTCAGCGCGTTGCAGAACCGGATGCATGTGACGAAGTCCGAGGCGGCGCGGCGGGCGGCTCGTCAGTACCCGGTGACGTTGTTGTTGTTCGACCTTCTGCACCTTGATGGCACGTCGGTGACGCATCTTCCTTTCCGGCAGCGGCGTGAGTTGTTGCGGGAGCTGGAGTTGCGGGGTTCGCATTGGCTGACTCCCCCGTCGTACGACGAGGAGGGTGCGGCGGTGCTGGCGGCGAGCCGGGAGCAGGGGCTGGAGGGGGTGGTGGCGAAGCGGCTGGATTCGCCTTATCAGCCGGGGACGCGGTCGCCGGTGTGGCGCAAGATCACGGACCTGCTGGCGCAGGAGGTGGTGATCGGTGGCTGGCGGATGGGTGAAGGCAAGCGTGCGGGGGTGATCGGCGCGTTGTTGCTGGGTATCCCGCGTGATGGCGGGCTGGCGTTCGCGGGGTCGGTGGGCACGGGGTTCAACGACGCGGAGCTGGCGGTGCTGACGCCTCGGTTGGAGGCGTTGGCGCGCAGGTCGTCGCCGTTCGTGACGGAGATGCCGCGGGAGCGGTCGAGGGGCGCGAAGTGGGTCGAGCCGGAGCTGGTGGCCGAGGTGGTGTTCCGGCAGTGGACGCCGGACGGGCGGATGCGGTTTCCGGCGTGGCGTGGTTTGCGGCCGGACAAGTCGCCTGAGGAGGTGCGTCGGGTTGTCGAGTGATGCGACGGTGCGGGTCGAGGGCCGGGTGCTGAAGCTGACGAACCTGGACAAGGTGCTGTATCCGGAGTTCGGGTTCACCAAGGGTGAGGTGATCGACTACTACACCCGGATCGCGCCGGTGCTGCTCCCCCATCTGAAGGATCGTCCGGTGACGTTGAAGCGGTATCCGAACGGGGTGGACGGGAAGTGGTTCTTCGAGAAGAACGCGTCGGAGCACCGTCCTGACTGGGTGCGCACGATGCGGCTGGAGTCGCCGGGCAGCACCAAGGGCAACGAGACCGTGAACTACGTGATGGTGGACGAGCTGGCGACGCTGGTGTGGCTCGCGAACCTGGCGGCGCTGGAGTTGCACGTGCCGCAGTGGACGGTGGGGCCGCGCGGGGGGAAGCGGGATCCGGATCTGCTGGTGTTCGACCTGGATCCGGGTGCGCCGGCGACGGTGGTGGAGTGTTGCCGGGTGGCGGAGCGGATCCGGGAGGTCCTGGACGACGACGGTGTGGACTCGTGGGCGAAGACGTCGGGCAACAAGGGGATGCAGATGTACGCGTACGCGCCGGCGAAGGACACGTCGGAGTACGCGAAGGCGGTGGCGCAGCGGTTGGCGCAGGAGTTGCCGGAGCTGGTGGTGGCGACGATGGCGAAGGCGCAGCGCACGGGGAAGGTGTTCATCGACTGGTCGCAGAACAACCCGGCGAAGACGACGGTGGCGCCGTACTCGTTGCGGGCTCGGGAGCGGCCGGCGGTGTCGACGCCGTTGACGTGGGACGAGGTCGAGGACTGCGAGGTCGTGGGGGATCTGGTGTTCACGGCGGACGAGGTGCTGGAGCGGGTGGATTCGGCGGGTGACCTGTTCGGGAGTTGATAGTCTGGCCGGCTGCCTGTGAGGGGGTCTGCTGTGAGTGTCGAACGGGAATCGCTGGTGGTGTGGCGGCGGGAGTTGCTGCGGGACTGGTTGCGGGACAACGCCGCGGATCGTGAGTTGTACGCGGCGTCGGGTGCGGCGGTGGAGGTGGAGATCCTCGAACGGGCGTGGGCCGCGGTGGTCGAGGAGCCTGCCGAGGTGGAGTACGTGACCGAGGTTCCACCGCACAACGCGCCGATCACGCTGGAGGAGTACAACCCGCAGTGGCCGTGGTGGTATGCCGTGGAGGAGGCGAGGATCCGGGCGGCGCTGGGGCCGGTGGCGGTGCGGGTGGAGCATTGCGGGTCGACGTCGGTGCCGGGGCTGGCGGCGAAGCCGTTGATCGACATCGTGCTGGTGGTGCCGGACGCGGCGGACGAGGCGTCGTACGTGCCCGCGTTGGTGCGGGCGGGGTACTACCTGCGGTTGCGGGAGCCGGGCTGGTTCGAGCACCGGTTGCTCAAGGGCACGGTGCCGAACGTGAACATGCACGTCTTCTCCCCCGGGTGCGAGGAGGTGGACCGGATGCTGGCGTTCCGGGATCGGCTGCGCTCGCACGACGCGGACCGGGAGGCCTACGAGCGGGTGAAGCGGGAGCTCGCGGTGCGGACGTGGGAGCGGGTGCAGGACTACGCGGACGCGAAGACGCGGGTGGTGCGGCGGATCACCCTGCGGGCGCTGGCGTGACCGGTGCTGAGTTGGTTGGTTCTGGGCTGGCGGGCGCTGGGCTGAAGCGGCGGCGGTAGTCCGAGGGTGTGAGGCCGGTTTCGCGGCGCATGAGGGCGCGCAGGTTGGCGGCGGTGCCCAGGCCGGTGCGGCGGGCGACGACGTCGAAGCGCCTCTCCCCCAGTTCGATGAGCCGGCAGGCGAGGGTGACGCGTTCGCCGGTGAGCCACGCGAGGGGTGTGGTGCCGAGCTGGGCCTGGAAGCGGCGGTGCAGGGTAGCGGGGCTGACGGCGGCGCGGGTGGCGAGGTCGCCGACGGTGAGCGGGGTGTCGAGGTGGTGCTGGGCCCAGGCGAGGACGGGGGCGAGTGACTCGTCGCGCAGGTCGGGTACGGGGCGTTCGACGAACTGGCGCTGGCCGCCGTCGCGGTGGGCGGCGAAGACGAGGCGGCGGCTGACGGAGGCGGCGGTCTGGGCGCCGTGGTCGCGGCGGACGAGGTGCAGGCCGAGGTCGAGGGCGGCGGCGCTGCCGGCGGAGGTGAGGATGTCGCCGTCGTCGACGAACAGGACGTCGGGTTCGAGGTGCACGGCCGGGTAGCGGGTGCGGAAGTCGTCGGCCCACTGCCAGTGGGCGGTGGCGCGGCGGCCGTCGAGGACGCCTGCCTCGGCGAGGGTGAAGGCGCCGCTGCAGAATCCGACGAGGCGGGCGCCGCGGGTGTGGGCGCGGCGGATGGTGTCGAGGACGTCGGGGCGGCGTGGTGCGTCGACGTTGGGGCGGTTGGGCACGATGAGGGTGTCGGCGTGCTCGGCGGTGTGCAGGCCGGTGACGCCGGTGAGGGTGAAGAAGCCGTCGCGCATGACGGTGGCGGGTTCGGGTGAGCAGAGGCGGAAGTCGTAGAGGTGGCCGCCGAGTTCGGGGCGGTGCAGGCCGAAGACCTCGGTGGCGCAGCCGAGTTCGAACGGGTTGGAGTTCTCGTCGACGATCACGACCACGCGGTGCGAGGATTCTTGCGGCATGTGCGATTCCTAGCACTCACGCTCGCGTTCAGGCAACGGCGAGGCTGAACACCATGAACCCCATCTCGCTGGACGACGCCCTGGCCTCGTTCGACGCCCTGTGGAGCCCTCGGATCGTCACCCGCGTCAACGACTACGACGTGCGCGTGGCGAAAGTGCGGGGTGAGCACGTGTGGCACGTGCACGACGACACCGACGAGTTCTTCCTCGTGCTCGACGGTGAGCTGCACCTCGCGCTGCGGGACCCCGAGCGCACGGTCAGCCTCGCGAAGGGCGAGGTGTTCACCGTGCCGCGCGGGACGTTCCACAAGCCGTCGGCCCCGCACGGTGCGCGGATCCTGATGTTCGAGCCGACCGGCACGCTGACCGTCGGTGACCGGCACGACGAGGTCCCGGGGCACGTGGACGCGACGACCGGGCACGAGCTGTGATGCAGGAGATCGCACGTGGCCACCGAGATACGGGCCGTCACCGAGATGCGTTGGTAGTCGATCTGTTCGGCCCAGCGCCCGTTCCGGTCTCGCCGATCAAGGAACTCGGGAACAATCACCCCCTGTGAGGTTCGGGGTGCTCGGTCCGGTGCTGGTCGACGGCGTGGAGGTCGCGGCGCCGCGGCAACGGGCGTTGCTGGCCATGCTCGTGATGGACGCTGGTCGGATCGTGGGGCACGACCAGCTGATCGGCGGCTTGTACCCCGAGCCGCCCGCGGGTGCGGCGAACGCGCTGCAGTCCCAGGTGTCCCGGCTGCGCCGCACCGTCGCGGGCCTGGTCCTCGAGCACCACCCGGCGGGCTACCGGCTCGTCGCCGACCCGGCCGACGTCGACCACCTGCGGTGCGCCGAGCTGCTGCGTGCCGGTCGGGCCGCGGACGCGCTGGCGTTGTGGCGCGGCCCGGCGCTCGCCGACGTGGACGCGCCGTTCGCGCAGGCCGCGCGGCACACCCTGACCGAGCTGCTCATCGAGTGCGCGGTGGCGGGCGGGACGACGAGACACCTCACCGAACTGCTGGCCGGGCACCCGCTGCGGGAGGACCTGCGGGCCGCGCTGATGCGGTCGCTGCACCGCGACGGCCGCCAGGGCGAGGCGCTGGAGGTGTTCGCGCGAGGCCGTGCGCTGCTGGCCGGCGAGCTCGGCGTCGATCCCTCCCCCGCGCTCGCCGCCGCCCACCTGGAGGTGCTCGCGGCCCAGGCGCCGCACCGGGGCGTGCCCGCGCAGCTCACCAGCTTCGTCGGACGCGACGAGGACTTGCGGCGCGTGTCGACGTGGCTGCGCGACAACCGGCTCGTCACCCTCATCGGCCCCGGCGGCACCGGCAAGACCCGGCTCGCCGTCGAGGTCGCCCACCGCGAACCCGGTGAGGTGGCGTTCGTCGACCTGAGCGCCACCTCCGACGTCGCCCGTGCGCTGCTCGACGGCGTCGGGGTCCGCGAGGCGGGGCTGGCGCCGGCGGGTCCGCTCAGCGCCGAGGACCGGCTGCGGGCGGCTCTGGCGGCACGGGAGGTCGTGCTGGTCGTGGACAACTGCGAGCACGTGGTCGACGAGGCCGCCCGCGTGCTCGGCGCCGTCCTGTCCACATGCCCCGGCGTGCGGGTGCTGGCGACGAGCCGTGAGCCGCTGGGCATCACCGGCGAGACGCTGAGCCCGGTGACCGCGCTGGACGACGAGGCGGCGACCCGGTTGTTCCTGGACCGGGCGCGGGCGGTGAAGCCGGGGTTCCACGCCGAGCGCGACCTCGTCGCCGAGGTGTGCCGGCGCCTCGACGGCATCGCGCTCGCGATCGAACTGGCCGCGGCGCGCGTGCGGGCACTGCCACTGGCCGAGATCGCCGCGCGCCTGGACGACCGGTTCCGGTTGCTGTCCAAGGGAAGCCGCACCGCCGCGCCCCGCCATCGCACGCTGCACGCCGTCGTGGAGTGGAGCTGGGACCTGCTCACCGGTCCCGAACGCGACCTCGCCGCCCGCTTCACCGTGTTCAGCGGCGGCGCGGGTCTCGACGCCGTCACCGCCGTGTGCGAGTCCGATGTGGACACACTGGTCTCGCTGGTGGACAAGTCCCTGCTCGAACTCGCCGGCGACCGCTACCGGATGCTCGACACCATCCGCGCGTTCTGCGCCACCCACGCACCCGATCTGCGCGAGCGGCACGCACGCTGGTTCCTCGCCCGCGCGCAGGAAGCCGAACCGCACCTGCGCGCCCACGACCAGATCGACTGGCTCGCCCGGCTGTCCGCCGAGCACGACAACCTCGTCGCCGCCGTCACCTGGGCCACCGGCCACGACGTCGGCCTCGCGCTGGAACTCGTCGCCGCCCTGGCCACCTACCACTGGTGCCGGGGCCTGCGCACCGAGGCCGCCCGGCAGGCCGACGCCGTGCTGCACGCCTGCGGCGAGACCCCGCCGCCGGGTCACGAGCAGGAGTACACGCTGTGCCTGCTGCTCGCGTGGCCGATCGCGACCGGTGACCAGAGCGCCCGCATCCGCCAGGCCGACGCCCTGCTGACCGCGCTCGACGCCCCGCCGCGCTACCCGATCATGACGATGATGTGGGGCATGGCGCTCGGGGCGCCGGAGAACGACTCCACGGTGTGGCACCGCCGCACCCGGCTGCTGGGCGACGACGCGTGGAGCGCGGCACTCGTGCTGGTCGGGGACGGTCTCATGGCGCGCTTCGCGGGCGAGACGGCGGTCGCGCGGGACCTGCTGCTGCGGGGCGCGGCGGCGTTCACGCGGGTCGGTGACCGGTGGGGTGCGGCGCTGGCGTTCAACCAGCTCGGCGAGATCGCGCTGACCGACGGCGACGCCGCGAATGCTCTGATCCACATCGAACGGGCCCGCGGGCTGCTCACCGAGCTCGGCGCCAGCGAGGACACCGCCGAGGCCGTCAACGGCCGTGCCCAGGCCAAGATCGCCGCGGGTGACCTCGACGGGGCGAGAGCGGACTTCGTCCTCGCGTTGTCACTGGCCGAGCGGGCAGGGGCGCTCGTGGTGCGCGCGGGCGCCCACCTCGGGCTGGCCACGCTCGCCCGCGTCACCGGTGACCACGCGACCGCACGAGCGGAGTGCGACCGGGCGTGGGAGCTGTGCCCGGTCGGCTGGTACGGGCCCGACGAGATGCGCTGTCACATCGCCGTGCAACGCGGTCTGGTCGCGCGCGACCGAGGCGACCTCGACGAGGCCCGGCAGCACTTCGAGGACGCGCTGCGGCGTGCGCTGGGACAGCGCAACCGCGTAACCGAGACCGCCGTGCGCGCCGAACTCGCCGCGCTGGCCGTGACCTGAGCCGCCGCCACCACAGCCACGCCGGCAGCCTGCGGTGCGCGATGAACGTCCACAGGTCGTCCTGCGCCACCTCGTCGGGATGGCGGCGCAGCACCTCCAGGCACTCCCGCGACACCACCCCGTGCAGGCGGGCCACGTGCGCGAGCGCCGTCGCGCCCTGGCGGCGGACCTCGATGCGGTTGTGGTCCAGCGCGCGGGCCACCCGCCGCGAGACCACCAGCGGGTCCGGGTACGACAACGCGAGACCGATCACCGCCACCCCGACCATGTCCTCGCCGCGGTCGAACGCCGCGTCGACCTCCTCCGGCCGCACCGCGCCCATCAGCGCGGCGTCGTCGTGCCAGTCCATCCCCTCGCCGCGCATCACCCGGTCCAGCAGGAACCGCTGCCGGCCGTCGGAGCGTTGCCCAGTGTGCTCCCAGTCCGCGGCCAGGTAACGCCACACCGCGGCGGTGTCGACACGGGAGGTCGAGGCGAGGATGCGGCACAGTTCCAGCACGTGCCCGGGTTCGCTGGCCTGCGCGAGCTCGCCCAGCACACCGGGCGGGCGGCCCAGGTCCTGCCACGCCAGTGCCGCCAGCGCCGGCACCTCCTCGACGCGCACCCAGCCGTCGGCCCCGCCCCGCCCGATCTCGGCGGGCGTCAGCGAGGCCCGGTAGCGGGCGTGTTCGAGCGGGATCACCCTCACACCCGCGGCACCGCGCGCAGCAACGCACGCGTGTAGTCGTGAGAGGGGGCGAGCAGGACCTTCTCCACCGAGCCTTGTTCCACGATTGTCCCCTGGTGCATCACCGCGACCCGGTCGGCGATCTGCCACGCCAGCCCTAGGTCGTGCGTGATGATCAATGAAGCAAGGCCCAGTTCGCGGCGCAACCGGAGCAGCAGCGCCACGACCTCCCCGCGCACCGAGGCGTCCAGCGACGCGACGGGCTCGTCGGCCACCAGCAGACGGGGCCCCAGCACCAGTGCCCCGGCGATCACCACCCGCTGCTGCTGACCCCCGGACAGCTCGTGCGGCAACGACTCCAGGTACAGGCTCGCCGGACGTAGCTCCGCCCGTTCCACAGCGGCCGTGACCAGGGCTTCCTCGTCGCCGGGGACACCGTGCACGCGCAGTCCCTCCGCGACGGCGTCGAACACCGCGTGCCGGGGGTTCAGGGCACTGGAAGGATCTTGGAGGACGAGCTGGACCTGGCGCCGGAACGCCTTGAGCGCCCGGCCCGTGCGGGCCACCTCGGCACCGTCGAAGATCACCCGACCGGAGGACGGTGTCCGCAGCCCCATTATGGTACGAGCCAGTGTCGTTTTGCCGGAGCCGGACTGGCCGACCAGCGCCACGATCTCGCCCCGCCCGACCGTCAGGTCCACACCGTCGACCGCGCGCGTGCGCCCGTAGTCGACCACCAGGTCCCGGACCTCCAGCAGCGGCTCCGGCTCGCCGGCGGGTTCGGCCCAGCGGTGCGCGGGGTCGCCGATCACCGGGAACGCCGCCGTCAGCGCCGCGGTGTGCGGATGGCGGGGGTTCGCGATCACCTCACGGGTCCGGCCGCGCTCCACCAGCTCGCCGCGGTGCATCACCGCCAGGTCGTCACACGTCTCCGCCAGCACCGACAGGTCGTGGCTGATCATCAACAGGCCGAGGTCCTGCTCGGCGACCAGGCGCCCCAGCACCGCCAGCACCTGGGCCTGCACCACGACGTCGAGCGCGGTGGTCGGCTCGTCCGCGATGACCAGGCGCGGCCCGCACGCCAGCGCCATCGCGATCATCACCCGCTGCCGCTGCCCGCCCGACAGCTCGTGCGGGTAGGCCCGCGCCTTCTCACGCGGCAGCTCGACCTGCTCCAGCAGCTCGGCGACGCTGCCGGGCGTGCCGTGCAGGCGCATCGGCTCGGCGATCTGGTCACCGACGCGGTGCACCGGGTTGAGCGAGTGCATCGCGCCCTGGAACACGATCGACGCCGACGCCCACCGCACCGCCCGCAACCGGCCCCACGACATCGTCGCCACGTCGTCGCCGTCGAGCAGGACCTCGCCCCGCACCCGCGCGGCCCTGGGCAGCAGCCGCAGCACCGCCATCGCCACCGTCGACTTGCCCGACCCCGACTCACCCGCCAGGCCCAGCGTCTGCCCCGGCGCGAGCGTCAGGTTGACGTCGTTGACGACGCACTTCGGTCCGTAGTGGACCGTGAGGTTCCTCAACTCCAGCAACGGGTTCACCTCTTCGGCGTCACAACGGCTTCGAGTGCGCGCCCCACCAGCGTGAACGCCAGCACCACGGCCACGATCGCCAGCCCCGGCGGCAGCAGGTACCACCACGCCCGCTGCGGCACCGCGCCGTGCAGCTGGGCCTGGTGCAGCAGCGCGCCCCACGAGATCCGCGTCGGATCCCCGAGGCCGAGGAACGCCAGCGTCGACTCGGCCACGATCGCCGACGCCACCGCCAGGGTCGCGTTGACCAGCACCAGCGGCACCACCGACGGCAGCACGTGCCGTCCGATCACGTGCGCGTGGCCGCCGCCCAGCGCGCGTGCGCGTTCCACGAACGGACGGGCCTCGATCGTCAGCGTCTGCGCCCGCACCATCCGCGCCGTCGACGGCCAGCTCGTCAGCCCGATCGCCAGGATGATCGTGCCCAGCCCGCGCGGCAGCACCGTCGACAGCGCGATCGCCAGCACCAGCGCCGGCAGCACCAGGAAGAAGTCCGTGACCCGCAGCAGCGCGCCCGCGAGCAACCCGCCGAAGTGACCGCTCAGCACACCCACGAGCGTGCCGATGCCAACCGACAGCACCGCCGCCGTCAGCCCGACGAACAACGACGTGCCCGTGCCCTGCGCCATCAGCAGCGCCACCGACCGTCCGGTGTGGTCGGTGCCCAGCCAGTGCCCCGCGCCCGGCAGCTGCCACGCCGCCGCCGTCACCCGCGTGACGTCCAAGGCGTCCGCGGGGATCAGCAGGGGCGCGACCAGGGCGATCACCGCGGCCGCGACCAGCACCGCCGCGCCGGCCGTTCCCGTGCGCTGGGCCAGCAACCCGGCCCTGAACGTGCTCATACGACCTTCACCCGTGGATCGAGGACCCCGTGCAGCAGGTCGGCCAGCAGGTTCATCACCACGACCGCGCCCGCCGTCACCACCAGCAGCCCCTGCAGCAGGAAGTAGTCCGGCCCGGTCAGCGCGTCGTAGAACAACAACCCCAGCCCCGGCCAGGAGAACACCGTCTCCGTCGTGATCGCCCCGGCCACCACCAGCCCGAACCGCAGGAACACCAGCGTGATCGCCGGCAGCACCGCGTTCGGCACGGCGTGCCGGCGCCGCACCAGGTCGTCGCGCAGGCCCTTGGCACGCGCGGTCGTCAGGTAGGGGGCGTGCATCTCCTCGAGCAGCGACGACCGCATCACCAGCGCGTACTCCGCGCACACCACCGCGACCAGCGTCACCGACGGCAGCACCAGGTGATGACCCACGTCGAGCGCCTGGGAGACGAAGTCCGGCGCCGTGTCGGTGTCGCGCATGCCCCGCGACGGGAACAGGTCCCCCGTCACCATCATCAGCAGCATGCCGAGCCAGAACGTCGGCACCGCCCACAACGTCAGCGACACCCCCGTCGTGACCCGGTCGAACGCCGAGCCCCGCCGCCACGCCGAGCGCACCCCGAGCCACAGCCCGAGCAGCACCGCGATCAGCGTCGCCGTCCCGACCAGCAGCACCGTCGGCCCCAGGCGTTCGAGGATGACGTCCGCGACCGGGCGGCGGAACGTGAACGACGTCCCCAGATCCCCCCGCAGCAGCGAGGTGAAGTAGCTCCAGAACTGCTCGGGCAGGGAGCGGTCCAGGCCGAACTGCGCGCGCAGCTCGGCCTGCATCGCCGCGGTGGTCGGGCGGCCGCGCGTCATCGACACCACGGGGTCGCCCGGCACCACCCGGAACAGGAAGAAGCCCAGCACCGCCACCATCAGCAAGCTGAGCGCGGCACCACCGAACCGACCGGCCAGACGCACCTACTCGCGCTCCCCCGCCGTCGCCTTGCGGCGCCGTGTCACCACCACGAACGCCAGCACCAGCACCGCGACCGCCGCGCCCGCGACGGCGAACCCGCCCCAGCCCGTGCTCCCGGCCTGCGAGGTGCGCACCGCCGGTTCGGCGCCGTAGTAGCCCCACATGCCGTTCTGCGCCATGATCACGCCCCCCTGCGCGGGCTGCGTCGTGAACTTGGCGAAGTGGTCGGAGCGGTAGCCCTCCAGCGCGTTGTCGTAGGCGAGCACGACGGCGGGCACCTGGTCGTAGAAGCGGGCCTGCATCTGCTTGACGATCTCGACGCGCTTGGCTTCGTCGAACTCCGAGAGCTGCTGGGCGTAGAGCCTGTCGTAGGTCTCGTCGCAGAAGTAGGTGTCGGTGGTGCCGCCCTTGCCGTCCGCGCCCGGCCGTTGCGCGCAGGTGTGCAGGCTCAGCACGAAGTCCGGGTCGATGTTGGTCGACCAGCCCGAGAACGCCAGGTCGTAGGTGGCGGCGGTGGTGGACTCGTTGAGCTGGTTGTCCGACACCAGGCGCACGTCGAGCGGGATGCCGATGTCGCCCAGCGACCGCTTGAGGTACTCGCTTGCCTGCTCGTCGTAGGCGCGTCCGGCGCGGCCGATCAACCGCAGCGGGAAGCGGGTGCCGTCGGCCTTGCGGGGCAACCCGGCGGCGTCCAGGGCCGCGTTCGCCGCGGCGGGGTCGAACGTGCGCAGCTCGGCGGCGCCGGGCTGCCAGTGGTACTTGCCGAACACCGGCGGCACGAGCCCGGCGCCCTTCTCCGCGTACCCGAGGTTCACCCGCGCGATCAGCGCGTCCAGATCGATGGCCCGCGCGATCGCCCGGCGCACCCGCACGTCGCGCAGCACCGGGCTGCCGTCACCGATCGGCTCGCCGGTGCGGGTCTGCGCGCCGGGGTTGATCATCAGCTCGGTGAAGCGCCGGCCCTGCGCCTTGTTGCGGGTGACGCCCGGCTTGCCCTGCAGGGAGTCGAACTGGGCCGGTGCCATCCTGTTGACCAGGTCGATCTCGCCCTTGCCCAGCGCCTGCACCGCGGCGTCGGAGTTCTGGAAGTACACGAAGTGCAGCTCGTCGAACTTCGCCGCGCCGCGCCAGTAGTCCTTGTTGGCCTTGAGCTTGATGAACTGCCCCGGCACGTGCTCGGACAGCACGAACGGCCCGGACCCCACGACGGGCATCCGGTCGTTGGCGTAGTCCTTGATGCTGCCGGCCTTCTCCCACACGTGCTTGGGCACGATCGGGACGTCCAGCGCCAGCATCGTCACCTGCGGCGCCTTGGTCGTGATGACCACGGTCCGGTCGTCGGTGGCGGTGACGGACGAGAAGTTCGCGACGAAGCTGCCGTTCGCGGTCCGGGCGACCTCGTCGGTCATCATCAGGGTGAAGGTGAACGCGACGTCGCGGGCGGTGATCGGCACGCCGTCGGACCACTTCTTGCCCTCGGGGACCGTGAAGGTCCACGTCAGCTTGTCGGCCGAGGGCTCCCACCTGTTCGCCAGGCCCTCGGTGACTGACTGGTCCGACGCGGAGTACGCGGTCAGGTAGTCGTACATCAACCGGCCGACCTCGGTGCTCGACTGGAACACCGCGAGGAACGGGTTCATCGAGTCGATCTGCTGCACGATCGCGACCTTCAGCACCACCGGCTGCTGCGCCGGTGCCGGAGGTGCCGAAAGCCCCAGAGTCGTTGCCACGGCAAGCAACGCGCACAACTTCACCCGCACGAAAACCCCTCTTCCCCAGCAGCCACCGCTAACTTACCGAGATGTGCGGATCATGATCTCGGCGGACATGGAAGGCGCCACCGGAGTCACCTGGACCGGGGACGTCATCCCCGGTACCGAGCAGTGGCAACGGTTCCGGCGCCTGTTCACAGCAGACGTCAACGCGTGCGTCACCGGCCTGGTCGCGGGCGGGGCGCAGCAGGTGGTCGTCAACGAGGCGCACTCCTCGCAACGCAACCTCCTGCTCGAAGACCTCCACGACGCGGCACGCCTGCTCACCGGCCGGCACAAGCCGTTGTCGATGATGCAAGGTATCGACTCCGATGTGGACGGAGTGGTGTTTCTCGGCTACCACACCGGCGCGGGCGCCCGCGGCGTGCTCGCCCACACCTACCTGGAGAACTCGATCACCGGCGTCTGGCTCGACGGCGTGCCCGCCTCCGAGGGCCGGCTCAACGCCGCACTCGCCGCCGAACACGGCGTTCCCGTGCTGCTCGTGACCGGTGACGACCTCACGTGCGAGGACGCCGTCTCCTACGCCGCCTCGGCGTGGACCGTGGCCGTCAAGCAGTGCGTGTCGCGGTACGCGGCCGTGTGCCTGCCACCCGCCGTGACTTCTTCACAGATCACAGAAGCGGCCACCGCCGCCATGGCCTGTGCGGGCCGCGCCACCGGCGTCGTGGCGCCGCACCGCGTGGAGATCGAGTTCGACGCCACGCACCTGGCCGACGCCGCCGCGATCGTGCCGACCGTCGAGCTGCTCGGGGCACGCCGCGTCGGGTTCGACGCCGCGTCGATGACCGAGGCGATGAAGGCGTTCAAGGTCGTCACGCACATCGCGGCCGAGGCGGTCGAGGGCATCTACGGCTGACACGGGGTTGCGGCGATTCCACCTCACACGTGCGGATACGGTGGGATTCATGCCGCTGGACGTCGCGCAGGTCTGCGCACAGCTGATCCGGTTCGACACCACCAACCGCGGCGGTGGCGAGAGCGCCGGCGAACGGGAGGCCGCCGAGCACGTCGCGGCGCTCCTGCACGACAACGGCGTGCCCGCCACACTGCTCGAACCGGCCCCGCGGCGCACCAACGTCCTCGCCCGCGTGCACGGCACCGACCCGTCGCTGCCCGCCGTGCTGGTCCAGTCGCACCTCGACGTCGTGCCCGCCGACCCGGCCGAGTGGAGCTTCGACCCGTTCGCCGGGGAGATCCGCGACGGGTTCGTGCACGGCCGGGGCGCGGTGGACATGAAGGACATGGCCGCGATGACGCTCGCCGTGCTCAGCCGCTGGCACGCCGAGGGCCGCCGGCCGCGCCGCGACGTGGTGCTGGCGTTCGTCGCCGACGAGGAGGACCAGGGCGCCTACGGCGCGCACTGGCTCGTGGAGCACCACGCCGCCCACTTCGCCGGGGTCGGGGCGGCGATCAGCGAGTCCGGCGCGTTCTCCTACGACGTCGGCGGCGTGCGGCTCTACCCGATCGGCACCGCCGAGCGCGGCACGTCGCACATGAGGCTCACCGCCACCGGCCGCGCCGGGCACGGGTCGCGGCGCAACGACCAGAACGCCGTCACCGCCCTGGTGACCACACTGGGCCGCATCGCGGCGCACCAGCACCCCGTGCGGCTCACCCCGACCGTCGAGGCGTTCCTCGTCGGCGCGGGCAAGGCCCTGGGCGTCGAGGTCGACCTCGACGACGTCGACGGCACGCTCGCCAGGCTCGGACCCGCCGCGAAACTGGCGGAGAACACCGTGCGCTGCTCGACCACACCGACGATGCTGCAGGCCGGGTACAAGGTCAACGTCATCCCCGGCACCGCCACGGCCCACCTCGACGTCCGCACCCTGCCCGGCACCGTCGACGAGCTCGTCGCCACGATCGACTCGCTGCTGGCCGACGGGGTGAGCCGCGAGTTCCTCGAGCACCAGCCACCCGTCGAGGCGCCGATCGACACCCCGTGGTTCACCGCCATGGCCGACGCGCTGCGCGACGAGGACCCCGCCGCGGCCGTCGTCCCGTACTGCCTGGGCGGCGGCACCGACGCCAAGGCGTTCAGCCGGCTGGGCATCCACTGCTACGGGTTCTCACCGCTGCGGCTGCCCGAGGGGTTCGACTACCGGGCGATGGCGCACGGCGTCGACGAACGCGTACCCGTGCAGGGCCTGGAGTTCGGCGTGCGCGTCCTGGACCGCTTCCTGTCGAGCTGACCGGCACACCGCCCGCTCCCTGCTGAGCGGGCGGCCGAGGAACGCCTGCGAACTCGCTCTTCGTCATGCCCCGGGACAGAGCCGTCGCGACGATCTCGACTCAGCGCGGCGGCAGCGGCAGCTCCATCGCGGGCAGGCCGTCGATGCTCGCGATGTTGTACGGCTTGTTGTTCGTGTACTCGCGGAACTCCTCCTCGCTCTTGCGGCCGAAGTGGTTCGAGTGCAGGTCGCGTTCGGCGCGGTAGTCCATGAACGGCACCGCGAACCCGCACGTGTCGCTGATCAGCTCCGCGCTCACTACGATCACCGCCCGCAGCCCCGGCCCGTCCGCCTCGCCGAAACCCGCCGCCAGCCCGGCGAACCGCGGGTCGTCGCGGAACACCGGCTCACCGCGGCCGTGGATCCGCACGATGTTCGGCGCCCCCTCGAACGCGCACCACATCAACGTCACGCGCCCGTTCTCCCGCAGATGCGCGATCGTCTCGGCGTGACTGCCACCGAAGTCCAGGTAGGCCACCGTGCGGTCATCGAGGATCCGCAACGTCCCCTGCCGGCCCTTGGGCGAGAGGTTGACGTGCCCGTCACCCGCCAGCGGAGCCGTCGCCACGAAGAACACCTTCTGGTTCTCGATGAACTCCCGCAGCCGCGGCTCGATCCGCTCGTATTCCTTACCCATGCTCAGCAGTATCGATCGCCTCGCGGAACCTGTCAGCCGTCTTTCCCAGGTGGTGAACCAGCTCCGGCCCGTCCACGAAGAACCCGCACCCCAGCACGCCCAGGTACACCGCCAGCAGCTCCACCGTGTCCGCGGCCCTCCACTGGCGGTGGCCGGTGCCGGGACGTTCCTGGGAGTGCGTCCCGGCACCCGGCCACCACCAGCTGTGCTCACGCCACGCCTGCCGCCGAACGCGCCCCCAACTCCAGCCACACGTGCGTGGTCAAAGCCATACCCGCTGCCCTGCGCGCTTCCAACTCCAGCCACACCCATGTGGTCAGGCCATACCCGCTGCCGTGCGCGCCTCCAGCTCCACCCGGTCCCGGTAGACCTGCCAGTCCTGATCGGGCAGGTTCGAGGTGCCCGAACGCAGCCCCGCCACACCGTCGAGGCCCTCGCGCAGGATGTCCGCGTGCCCGGCGTGCCGGTTCACCTCCGCGATCTGGTGCACCAGCAGCAGGTGCAACGTCACGTACTTGCGCTCCTCGGGCCACCACGGCACGACCCCCGGCGCGTCCAGCGGCAGCTCCTCGATGCTCGTGTCCGCGAACGCCGTCGCCCGCGCGAACAACCCGAGCACGTCCTCCCGCGACTCCCCGGCCGTGGCGAACATGTCCGAGTTCGGGTCGGCGTCCACGTCGAAGGGCAGCTTCTCGGGGAACGGACGGCCCAGGCAGTCGCCGAAGTAGCCCGCCTCGACCCCGGCCAGGTGCTTGACCAGGCCCAGCAGGTTCGTGCCCGTCGGCGTCAACGGGCGCCGCACGTCGTACTCCGACAGGCCGTCGAGCTTCCACAACAACGCGTCGCGGGCGGCCTTCAGGTAGCGGTGCAGGTCGGATTTCGGGTCAGAGGCCATGCCCTCACCCTCGCAGAGCCGGGTCCGCGGCGGCGGCGATTTCCTCCAGCCGGGCGTGGTGCCCCGCCCACCAGGACGCCTCCACCTCCGGCATGTTCGTGTTGCCGTCCTGCATGCCCACCGCGCCGTCGACCAACTCCCGCACCACGTCCGCGTGCCCGGCGTGGCGGTGCAGCTCGACGATCACGTCCAGCAGCACCTCCCGCAACGACACCGCACGCCGGCTCTCCGACCACCACGGCACCACACCCGGCGCGTCCACCGGCAACGCCGCGATCGTCTCGTCGGCGTACGCCCGCACCCGCCCGTAGAAGGCGACGACCGACTCCCGCGACTCGTCGAGCGAGGCGTACATGTCCGAGGCCGGTAACGCCTGCGCCGTCGACCACAGCGGCGCGCCGGGGAACGGGCGGCCGAACACGCGGCCGAAGTAGTTGAGCTCCACCCCGGCCGCGTGCTTCACCAGGCCCAGCAGGTTCGTGCCCGTAGGCGTCAACGGGCGCCGCACGTCGTACTCCGACAAGCCGTCGAGCTTCCACAACAACGCGTCGCGGGCCTCGTTCAGATACCGGTGCAGCAGTGCCTTCTCGTCCACATCGAGAAGCGTCTCAGACGGCACCGACAGTTCTGAGCACCAGCAGATCGAGGTGGTCCACCACCGGGCCGGACTCGACCTCGGCCGCCGCCAGCAACCGCTCCCGGCCCGCCTCGAACTCCGCCGCCGACAGCGACCGCAGCAGCGTGTCCGCCTCCTGCCGCAGCGTCGAAGCCTTGTCCGCCAACGACAACGCAGTCACCTGAGCCACCGCCTCCAGCCGGTCCACGACGAACCCCATGCCGTCCGCGACCTCGCCGACCGTCGGGAACCCCGACAGCGCCCGCACCGCCTCGGGGAAGAACCGGAACACCCCGATCCCGTGATGCCGTTCGCGGAACAACGACCGCAGCACCACCACCCCGCCCGGCCGCAGCACCCGCCGCACCTCCACCCCCGCGGCGGGCAGGTCGCGCACGTGGTGCACGACCGTCGACATCCACACCACGTCCACCGACGCGTCCGGCAACGGAATCGCCCCAGCGTCTCCGGCGAGCATCCCCAACCCCGACGCACGCCTCATGTCCGCCGACGGCTCCACCGCCACCACCGACACCTCCGGGAACCACGCCCCGAACGCCCGCACGAACAACCCCGTCCCGGCCCCCAGGTCCAGCACCACGCGTCCCGGCGCGAAATACGGTGCCACCGCGGCCCGCCACGACGACAACCCCTCGAGCGAGATCTCGCGGGCCACCCGGTACGCGGTGGCTTCCTCCACGTCGTAGCGCGTCATCCCACCAGCTAACGCCATACGTATGGCGGGATGACAGTGAGGCTTCACACGCACTAAACATCGGGGAGCCATGTCCCTGCCGTGGTCACGAAAGGGTTGCCCTGCATGCGAAAGAGCCATCTCAGACCCCTGATCGGGGTCACCGTCGCCGCGAGCGTCGTGTTCGCCATGGGAGGCGTGCCCACCGGCGCGGCCCCCGGCGCCGAGGAAACGTCGACGAACTACCAGGTCAGCAACGTCCGCACCGCTGATCAGCGCACCAAGCTCGCCAAGTCCGGTGCCGCCATCGACTCGGTCGAGGAACACGGCATCGTCGTGATCACCGCGACCGCGCGCGAGGCCAAGAACCTGAAGGCACAGGGGTTCGAGGTCACCGAGCTGCCCAAGCGGATGGAGGCGAGCTCGGCCATCGGCCCGTTCGACTTCCCCGCGGCGGACTCGAACTACCACAACTACGCCGAGATGACGACGGCGATCAACAACGCCGTCGCGGCGCACCCGAACCTGATCAGCAAACAGGTCATCGGCAAGACCTACGAGAACCGCGACATCCTCGCCCTCAAGATCAGCGACAACGTCGCGGCCGACGAGAACGAGCCCGAGGTGCTGTTCACCGCGCACCAGCACGCGCGTGAGCACCTCACCGTCGAGATGGCGCTGTACCTGATCAACCAGTTCACGAGCCAGTACGCGTCCGACGCGCGCATCAAGGGCCTCGTGGACACCCGCGAGATCTGGATCATCCCGGACGTCAACCCCGACGGCGGCGAGTACGACATCGCGACCGGCACCTACCGGTCGTGGCGCAAGAACCGGCAGCCCAACGCCGGTTCGGCCAACGTCGGCACCGACCTCAACCGCAACTGGAACTACAAGTGGGGCTGCTGCGGCGGTTCCAGCGGCAGCACCGGTTCGGAGACCTACCGCGGGCCGAGCGCGGAGTCCGCGCCCGAGGTGAAGGTCGTGGCCGACTTCGTGCGCGGCCGCAACGTCGGCGGCAAGCAGCAGATCACCGCGTCCATCGACTTCCACACCTACAGCGAGCTCATCCTGTGGCCGTGGGGCTGGACCTACGACGACGTCGCACCGGGCCTGACCCAGGACCAGCGCGACACGTTCGCCACCATCGGCCAGTCGATGGCCTCGACGAACAACTACACACCCGAGCAGTCCAGCGACCTCTACATCACCGACGGGTCGATCCCCGACTGGCTGTGGGGCACGCAGGGCATCTTCGCCTACACCTTCGAGATGTACCCCGGCAGCGCCGGCGGTGGCGGCTTCTACCCGCCCGACGAGGTGATCCCGGCGCAGACCGCCCGCAACAAGGAGGCCGTGCTGCAGCTACTGGACCGCGCCGACTGCCCGTACGAGGCCATCGGCAAGGAAGCGCAGTACTGCGGCGTGAACCCGCCGGACCCCGGTGGCAAGTTCTTCGAGAACGCCGCGGACTTCCAGATCAGGGACAACACCACGATCAACTCCCCGATCACCGCGTCCGGCCTGACGGGCAACGCCCCGTCGACGCTCAAGGTCGCCGTGGACATCAAGCACACCTACCAGGGCGACCTGAAGGTGGACCTGGTGGCTCCGGACGGCACCGTGTACGTGCTGCACAACCGCTCCGGCGGCGGCACGGACAACATCAACACCGCCTACACCGTCAACGCCTCCAGCGAGGCCGCCAACGGCACCTGGCAGCTGCGGGTCAACGACAACGCCAACCAGGACACCGGGTTCCTCGACAAGTGGAGCCTGCAGTTCTGAGCTGAGCCGTCAGGGCGCCGGAGTTCCGGCGCCCTGACGCCCGTAGTCGCGCACCCGCATCGAGTCGTGCATCCGCACGCCCTTCGAGTTGAGCTTGGCCAGCGGCCGCACCACCCACGACGGCAACGACGTGAGCACCTGCGCGCCCCGCGTCAGACCCCACACGCCGAGCCGCGTCGACGGGATCAGCGTCTTCGCGACACCGAGCGCGAACGCCCTGCTGCGGTGCACCAGGTCCCGCATCTCGTTCTCGTAGCGCGCGAACGCCGCCGCGTGGTCCCCGCCCGCGGACAACTCGCCCGCCAGCACGTACGCGCCCAGCACCGCGAGGCTGGTGCTGCCGCCGATCGCCGGGCCGGGGCAGTACGCCGCGTCCCCGACCAGCGCCACCCGCCCGCGTGACCACGTGTCCGTCCGCAGCTGGGTGATCGAGTCGAAGTAGAACGCGCCGTCGCCGTCCAGGTGCTCCAGCCACGAGTCGACCTCGGGATGCAGTCCGCGCAACGCCTGCCGCAGCAGCTCCTTCTGCCGTGCCACGTCGCGATGGTGGTAGGACAGCTCGGGCGAGCGGAACAGGAACACCGCGCGGGCGTCGTCGAGGTGCCGTGCCCCGTACACCGCCGCGGTGCGTCCCGGTCCGATGTGCCCGATCATCTCTCCCGGGACACCCAGATCGCGGGGTACCGACAGCACCGCCAGATACGCGCCCACGAACGTCTTGGCGACCTCGCCGAACACCAGCCGCCGCACGTTCGAGTGCAGCCCGTCCGCGCCGATCACGAGGTCGAACCGGCGCGGCGCTCCGGTCTCGAACGTCACCTCGTCGCCGATGGACGTGATCGAGTCGCCGAACACGTACTCGACGTCCTTGCGGGTGGCGTCGTGGTAGATCTCGCTCAGGTCGTCGCGCATGACCTCGACGTGCCGGTCCGACGCGGCCGCGAACAGCTTCGTCACGTCGGCGCTGAGCGGCTTGCGCGTCCCCTCGCGCAGGTACGTCAGCCGCGTCGTGCCGGTCGCCAGCGTCTCAATGCGCGGCAGCACCCCCATGCGTTCGGAGATGTCCATCGCCGGCTTGAACAGGTCCACCGCGTGCCCGCCGGTCTTGCGCAGCACCGGTGACCGCTCCACCACCGTCACCTCGTGCCCGTGCCGGGTGAGCCAGTAGGCGAGCACCGGACCTGCGATGCTGGCCCCGGAGACGAGAACACGCACGTCAAACCCCCTTACTTAACGGTCGGTAAGTGACTTGCCGCGAGCGTACACCCGAGACTTACCGATCGTTAAGTAGGATTCTGGGCGTGGTACGACAGTCCGACACCAAGCAGCGGATCATGCAGACCGCGCGGGAGCTGTTCGCACGTCAGGGCGTGCAGCAGACCAGCCTGCAGGAGATCGCCGACCGCCTCGGCATCACCAAACCCGCGCTCTACTACCACTTCGCCTCCCGCGAGGACCTCGTCCGCAGCATCGTCACCCCGCTGCTCGACGACGGCGAGAAGTTCCTCGCTCGCATGGAACAGCGCACCGACGTGCCGGCGCGCGAACTCGTCGAGGGCTTCTTCGACTTCCACCACCGCCACCGCAAGGACATGTTGCTGCTGCTCACCGAGCTGACCACGCTCGCGGAGCTCGGCCTGATCGACGTCGTGCTGTCCTGGCGCGCCCGGCTCACCGCCCTGGTGTTCGGACCCGAGGCCACGCTGGAGCAGCAGGCTCGCGCGGTGCTCGCGTTCGGCGGCATGCAGGACTGCACCATGCAGTTCCCCGACGCCCCGTTCGACGAACTGCGGGCCGCGACCGTCACCGCCGCGAGCGCCGCGCTGGGGATCGACTGACCGATCGGAGATCCCGATCGAGGTCAGCGGCACTGTCAGACCCCCGTCGCTACCGAGGAGCCGCGCAACGCTTGCCGATCTTCCAGCCGACGTTGCCGAAGCACCAGCGCGAGAACTCGGACGCCAGCGTCGTGCCGGACGAGATCAGCCAACGACGTCCACATCCCGGAACCCCGGCCACCAGGGGTTGCCGAGCCCGGCGGACGCGCGTCAAAAGCCGCCGTTCGGTCGCTGTCGATCCGCGCCGGGAGGGACGAACATCACGCGATGCCCCTCCGCCGCGCCTGGGTGCTGCCGCTGACACCGACCGCCGTCGTGCTCCTGATCGCGATCGCCCTCGTCCCCGTCACCGGCTCCCACGAAGCGTGGCTGCTCGTCGTCCCGATCACCGCCGTGCTGCTCGCGAGCGCCGTCGCGGCCGCCGCCGGACACCTCTCGGGCCACCTCACCGGGCACCCCTGGCCGATGGCCCTCGCCACCGGCGTGATCACCGCCACCACCCCGTTCGCGGTCGGCGGCCTGCTCGGCGGACCGGTACCACCGCTGCTCGTCCTGCCCTGGCTGGTCTTCGGCCTCGGCGCCGGCTACTGGCAGCTGCACCTGTGCGAGGGAGCGCGATCGCGCCCTCTGCACGCCGCCATAGGATTCAGCTACACCTTCGTGTTCACCGCCGTGACGCTGCTGTTCGCAGTGGTGTCCGCGCGGCTCGTCGACTAGATGAGAACGGACTCTCGGAAACCGCGCTCGGCCCGTCTGAGCGCGAGGTAGGGTCCTGAAACCGATTAACCGCCGGGAGAGACATGCGCGCCGTCGAGATCAGACCTGGGGTCCGGATCCGCTGGGTCGAAGTGCCGGGTGCCACGCCGGCACGCGTCTACCTGCACGGACTGGGCGCCTCGTCGGCGCCCTACTACGCCGAGGCAGTCGCGCACCCGCTGCTGGCCGGCCGCCGCAGCCTCATGCTGGACCTGCTCGGCTTCGGCATCAGCGACCGCCCCGCGGGCTTCGCCTACTCCCTCGAGGGCCATGCCGACGCCCTCGCCGTCGCGCTCGCGAAGATCGGCCTGCGCCGCTGCGAGATCATCGGCCACAGCATGGGCGGCGCCGTCGCCATCGTGCTCGCCGCACGCCACCCCGAGATGGTGCGCTCGCTCGTGCTCGTCGACCCCAACATCGACCCCACCACGCCGTCGCTCGGCGCCCCCGGCAGCCGCGGCATCGCCGCCTACGGTGAGGCGGACTTCCTCAGCCACGGCTTCGACCGCGTGCTGCGCGACGTGGGCCCGCACTGGGCCGCCACCATGCGCATGGCGGGCCGCGAAGCCCTCTACCGCAGCGCCGTCGACCTCGTCCGCGGCACGTCCCCGACGATGCGCAAGCTGTTGCTGGAACTGGAGATCCCGCGCGTGCTGCTGCACCCCGAGGACGCCCCGCCCGGTGGCGGCCGCGAACTCGCCGGAGCCGACGTGCAGCTCGTCTCCGTGCCGAACACCGGCCACAACATCATGATCGACAACGTCGAGGGCTTCGCGCGCGCCGTCGCCCAGCAGCGCCTGTCCGTCTAGGGCCCTAGTCCAGTTCGCGGGCGATCGCGCCGGCCAGCAGCTCCCGCGCCCGCCGCAGGGTCAGCGAGCCGCTGTGCCAGCGCTCGCTCAACCCCTCGACGAGCGCGGTGAGCCGTTCCGCCGCGGCCACCGCGTCGAGCTCCGGATCCACCTGCCGCACCAGCGTTTCGACGTCGGCGTTCCACGCCTCGGTGGCCGTGCGCAACGTCGCGCGCAGCTCCTCGTCAAACGCCGCGCTCGCCCGCAGCTCACCCCACGCGACGCTGGTCTCCCGCACCACCGCGTCGTCCTGCAGCTCGCCCAGGAGCATCTGCTCGACCCGTGTGCGCGGGTCGTCGGACTCGGCCCCGCCGGTGTAGGACCGCGCGCGCTGGTTCACGTGCTCCAGCGCGGCCCGCAGGATCCCGGCACGGTCCTTGAAGTGGTAGTAGATCAACGCCGTGGACACCCCGGCCTCGGCCGCGAGCTTCTCGACGCGCAACCCGCGCACGCCGTCCTGCGCGATCACCCGCACCGCGGCCTCGAGCATCTGGGTCCTGCGCTCCGACACTGGCGCCCTCACTTCCGTTCTCGCTACCGGGGTTGCTGCTGCGTGGTGCAGTGGATGCCGCCCCCGCCCGACGCGATGGCGTCGATGTTGATCTGCACCACCGTACGTCCGGGGAACAGCCGCTCCATCGTCGCCTTCGCCGCGGCGTCCGCCCGCCGGTCACCGAACTCCGGCCCGACCACGGCACCGTTGCACACGTAGAAGTTGACGTACCCGGCCGCGAAGTCCTCATCCCGCACCCGGACCGTCTCGGGCCCTTCCATCACCTCGACCCGCAACGGCCTGCCCGCCGCGTCCGTGGCGCCGCGCAGGATCTCCAGGTGACGGCGCGTCACGTCGTAGTCGAACGACTCGGGGTCGTTGTCCAGCCCCGCCACCACCACGCCGGGCCCGGCGAACCGCGCGTAGAAGTCGGTGTGGCCGTCGGTGATGTCGCGCCCGGCGATGCCCGGCAGCCAGATCACCTTCCTGATCCCCAGCAGGCGCGCGAGCTCGGCCTCGACGTCGCTCTTCTGCCAGCCCCGGTTGCGGTTGCTGTTGAGCACGCAGCTCTCGGTGATGATCGCCGTGCCCTCACCGTCGACCTCCAGCGCGCCACCCTCCAGCACCAGGTCCGTCCGCACCCGCTCCGCACCGGCCTGAGCGGCGACGAACCCGGCGACCTTCGCGTCACCACGGTGGTCCTGCTTGCCGCCCCAGCCGTTGAAGTTGAAGTCGACCGCACCGCCGCCGGTCACGAAAACAAGTCCGGTGTCGCGCATCCACAGGTCGTCGAACTCCGCTGTCACCAGCTCGACCCCCGGCATCAACGACCGGGCCAGCTCCAGGTCCTCGGCCCGCACCAGCATCGACACCGGCTCGAACCGGGCGATCGTCGTCGCGACCGCGGCCTGGTCACGCCGCACCTGGGGCAGCAGATCCGGGCCCCAGATCCGCTCGCCGGCCGCGAACGCCATCCACGTCCGCTGGTGCGGCTGCCCCTCCTCGGGCATGACCCACGACTTCTCGCCGGCGGTGGTGCCGCCGGTCCCGCTCCCGCACCCGGCGACCAGACCGCTGATGGCGGCTGCCGCCGACTGCACGAAGTTGCGCCTGTTCATGCCCCCACCGTATTCCTGACTAAATTTTCAGTCAAGTCGAAACCGCTGGTAGAGCCGTCACATGAGCGTGGGAGCGTCAGTGGCGCCTGGCGGGCGCCGTCCAGTGCGCGGGCCGGGACAGCGCCTCGGGCAGCTTCGTCCGCGCGTTGCCCCGCGCCGCGTTCACCTGCGGCTGGGTCAGGAACAGGCAGGTGCTCAGGTCCGCCCCCGACAGGTCGGCGCCCCGCAGATCGGCGCCGATCATGTCCGCCCGCGACAGGTCGGAGTTCGTGAGATCCGCGCCGATCAGGTACGCGCCGCGGAAGTCCGCGCTGCTCAGGTTCTTGTTGCGCAGCCGCGCCCCGATCAGGTCGGCGCCCCGGTAGGACTTCGCGCTGGCCCGCAGCTGTTCGCTGGTGCGCAGCAGCAGGACGTTCACCTTCGCCCGGATCTCCGCGACGTCGAGCGCGAGGATGTCCTCCGGCGTGGCGACGGTGTGCTGTTCGACGTCGGCGTAGGCCTCGGCGAGATCGTCGTGCGGGTCCAGGCGGCGCGCCTCGGCGAGGTACCAGAGCAGCTCGTGCAGCTGCCGCACGACCGGGAACACCGCGAACATCTTCTGCCGCTCGCCGGTGCGCCAGTCGACGCCGGCGAACACCGTCTGCGACACGCGCTGGCCCGCGCCGAAGCAGTCGTAGACCGTGCAGCCGGGATAACCCTTCTGCCGCAACTGGTCGTGGATGCCGCAGGAGTGGTCGGCCAGCAGGTTCCGGCAGGGTGAGCCCGCGTCCTTGGTGGCCGCGAAGTCCGCCGACCTGGCGAACGGCAGCGCGACGCAGCACAATCCGAAACAGTTGGCGCAGTCGCCTTTCAGCTCGTCCATCGCCGGTCAGCCTACTGGGTTGCCGGTGCGCAACCTGACCTCCGCCGTCACGGCCACCGCGTCCGCGGGGCGCGTGCCCCGGTCGCGGTAGCGGAACAGCAGGCGCCGGATCGACGCGCTGATCTCCGCCATCTCGTCCGGGGTCACGTGGATGAGCGCGGTGAACGCGTCGTCCGCCGGCTCGTCGTCGGTCTCCCACCGCAGCTGCCACGGGCGTGCCTTGCCGCCCTGGTGCGGCGCTTCCTCGATCAACCCCAGCTCAGCGAGCTGCCGCAGGTGGAACGAGCACGACCCCGAACTCTCGCCGAGTCGTGCGGCGGCCTGGGTCGAGGTGAGCGTGCCGTGCTCGGCCAGCAGGTCGAGCAACGCGAGGCGCACGGGGTGGTCCGGTAGCGGGCGTCGGGACATGACGGGCACCCTACCGATAACTTTGCAAAGACTGCTACTTTGCAAAGCATGCCTGGTTCACCCCGCCGCATCACCGTCGTCGGCGAAGAGATCCTGACCCGCCGCTGCCGCGAGGTCACCGAGTTCGGCACGCCCGAGCTCACCCGGCTGATCGACGACATGTTCGCCACCAACCACGTAGCCGAGGGCGCCGCCATCGCCGCGAACCAGGTCGGCGTCGACGCGCAGCTGTTCGTGTGGGACATGACCGACGAGTGGGGAACCCGCCACACCGGCCACATCCTCAACCCCGTGCTCGACGACGTGCCCGCTGACCAGCGCACCCTCCTCGAGGAACCGGAGGGCTGCCTGTCCGTGCCGGGCCCGTACCGCGTCGTGGCCCGCCTCGACCGCGCCGTCGTGCGCGGCCAGGACAAGGACGGCATCCCGATCGTCGTCGAGGGCAGCGGCTACTTCGCCCGCTGCCTGCAGCACGAGACCGACCACCTGCACGGCAGGCTCTACCTGGACCGGCTCACCCAGCGCGAACGCAAGTCCGCCCTGCGCGAGATGGCGGCTTCTCAGGACGAGGTCTTCGCCCGCCGCGCTGCCCGCAGCTCCTCCGCCGCCTCGTCCAGCTGACGTTCCGCACGCTCGGCGCGGGTCAGCGTCTGGGTACGCGCGTCCTCCACGACGGCGAGCGTCTGCCGTACCGCCGCCACCTGCTCCGCGCTCTCCTGCCTGACCTGCGCGAACCGCGTCTCGAACTCCCCGCGTGACCGCTCCAGCTCAGCCCGCGCGTCCGCGGCGGCCTGCTCGGCGCGTTCCGCTCGCACCACTGCCTGATCCCGTGCCTTCGCGGCCCGGCTGACGGTCTCCGCCGCCTCCTGTCGCGCCTGGCCAGCGGCCTCGACCGCCGCGGACGCCTC
Source organism: Lentzea pudingi (assembly GCF_014646255.1). Classification (GTDB taxonomy): domain Bacteria; phylum Actinomycetota; class Actinomycetes; order Mycobacteriales; family Pseudonocardiaceae; genus Lentzea; species Lentzea pudingi. Next base: position 920,047 of record NZ_BMNC01000003.1, on the reverse strand, counting down.
GGCTTTGGCCTGTTCCACCACGGCCTGCGCCTCCACGCGCGTCCGTTCGACCTCCTGGGCGGCCTGGGCACGAGCCTGTTCGATCTCCTTGGCCGCCTGCCTTCGCGCCTGCTCGGCGTGCTTCACCGCATCGGACTTCGCCTGCTCAGCCGCCTCCAGCGCCTGACGCACCTTCTCGTCGGCCTCGGCCCGGATCTCCTCGACCACCGCGGCGGCCTGCACCCGGACCTCGGCGATCTCCGCCTCAGCACGGTCAACAGCGACCCTCGCCGCCTCGCGAGCCTCGTCCCGTTCCGTCACCGCGGTGTCGACGGCGTCGTCGGCCTCCTCCGCCGCGCGCACCGCCTGCTCGGTGGTCTCCTCGGCGGCCTTGCGCGCCTGCTCCGCCTCGTGCCGGCGTCGTTCCGCGGAAGCCACCTCGGCCTGCGCCTCCGCGACCCGTCGCGCGGCCTCGGCTTCGGCGGCCTGCACCAGGCTCTCGGCGACACTCGGGTCAGCCATCGCGTTCAGCTCACCGACGGCCCGTCCGAGGGTCTGGTGCATCTGCTCCGACAGCACCCGGAACCGGTCGAGGAGCTCTTCGGCCCTGATCTTGGCGGTACCGGAGACCCTGGGGAGATTCGTCACGGTGACGACCTCCACGTTTTGCTCGGGGGCTTCCGCCAGTCGCTGCCTCTCCCGCCACGCCCGCCAGCGCGTGTGCTCCGGCAGATCGCAGTACTCCGAAGGCCTGCCAGGCCCGCCACCTCGAAAAACGGGGCGCTCACAGCCGGGGAAGTTGCAGCTCGTCTCCACGGCGATAGCGTAGCAGAAATACGTGTGCAATAACGTTAAGTAACGCAACGCTACTCAATTGGGCGGGAAAAGTCTGGCCGCCGATAAGTGAACATTATCGGCGGCCAGAAATGGCGGGCGGGAGTTCCGTTGGGGTGCCCTGATCACGCTGGCTCTGCCGCACGGAGAGGGCTGAAAAACATGGGCATCGACTTCGACTGCGAGTTCCACGTGCACCGGACAGCCTGGCCGGCTACGCACAGGTGCCGCGACATCAGTGGATCGTGTAGTTCGAGACCGTTCGGCGGATGATCTCCTTGCCGGTGCACAGATCCCGCGCCACCACCTCGATCGCGACCGGCGACAGGACGTTGCCCTCGTAGACCGGGGTCGCCGTGTACTCGACGCACGTGGTCGGGTTCAGGGTGACGAACTCCTCGACGTGGGACTCGACGTCCACGTACATCCGGATGTTCTGCAGCCCGCCGAACGGCACGAGGTTCTCCCGTCCCCCGCTGCCACCCAGCACCCTGGCGAGCAGGTGGGCCCGGTGCTGCCCGGCGACGACACCCGAGTAGCCGGCCGGGTCCTCCAGCGGGCGCTGGCCCGACCACGTGCGGCCGCGCATGGTGGCGCGGACCCCGGTCGCGCGACCCAGCGAGTCGAGGCCGCCGTAGGTGGCGTTCGTGCCGGGCGGGCACTCGCACTCGCCGTCGCCGCCGTCGGGTTTCTCCTCCTGCGCGGGGTCCGTGTCCGCGAGGCCGCCCGGTGGCAGGGTGCCGCCCCACTTGTCCATCTGCGCGTTGATTTCCTGGGTGTGCGCGATGGCGTACGCGACCCCGAGCGTGATGGCGACGCCTACCAGCGTGAGCACGACGAACACCGGCGCTTTCACGGCCAGGCCGAACGCCGCGCGGCGGGCCACCGTCTGCGTGGTGATGGGGACGAGTCGGCAGGCGACGATGCGGTAGATGCCGCTGGCCTCGCGGGCGGTCTTCGCGAGGTCGACCGCGGGCAGGGCGCTCAGCACGACGACCGGGCCGCTGGCCACGGAACGGCCGCCGATCGACGCGCCCTCTCCCCTGGCCAGTTCGGAGTCGACGGCCACGATGCGCTCGCCGCCGGTCTGCTGGCGTTCGGCCACGGGACCGAGGTCGCGGTCGCCGACGACCAGGTGGGCGGACCTGTCGGGTACCTCGACGCCCCGGTCCTTCGCCGCCTTCGCCACCTTGCCAGCGATGCGCTCGCTGTGGTCGTGCGCGACCTCGGCCAGGTCGCGGATCGCGTCCGGTGGGAGTTTCGCCAGCCGTGAGGTGATGTCCTGGTCGGACATGGCGTGCAGCTGGCGGGTCACCGCGGCCCACTCGCCGGCGCGGACCGCCTGCTCGTACACCTGGTAGATCCGTCCGATCCGGGCGACCTCCGCCCGCCCTCTGTCCAGCGCCGCGATGATCGTCTGCTCCTGCGGCCACCCGGCCAGGTGCACCGCGACGGCGGCCCTGGTGTTGGCGGCCTCGCCCACGGACAGGCCTGCCGAGAGCCGGACGATGTCGGCGTCGTTGAACCCGTTGAGCCGGGTGGCGACCGTCTGCCACTCACCGGCCTGGATCGCCCCGCGCAACGCGGTGAGCAGGTCCGACCGTGACGCCCGTTGCACCGCGAGCCGCTGGACGAGCCCGGTGACGGCCCTGTTGCCCACGGCTCTCTGCAGCGCGTGGGCAGGGGCGTGCGTCAGCGGGCTCCGGGTGGGTTGGACGGCTTGGGCGTGGAGCATGGAATCCAGGCTGTTCCACCCCGACGTTCACGACAACGGCCGTAGGGGCAGTCACCCGACCGTCCGCAGGGTGGCCAGGACCAGGGCCCGCGCCACCGTGACGACCTCATTGACCCGCACCTGCTCCTGCGGGCCGTGGGCGAACCGCACGTCACCGGGTCCGTACTGCAGCGTCGGGATTCCCGCTCCCGCGTACAGGCGCAGGTCACTGCCGTAAGGCGCACCTGCTCGGCGGGTCGCGCGGACCTGGTGACGTCGGCGTGCGCGTCGCCGACCAGCGCCGCCAGGGGATGCGCGGCCGGCAGCCTGCCGCTGGCGAACTGACCACCGGGCCACGTCACGACGGCCGGGTGCGACCGCAGCCACGGGTCCGACGCGCAGGCCTCGGCCACGCACGCCTCCAGGTCGGCGCGGGCCTGCGCGGGATCCTCGCCCAGCGCCACGCCCAGCCGTCCCTCGGCGACCAGCAGGTCCGGCACGCTGCTCGCCCAGTCGCCGGCCCGCACCGTGCCGACCGACAGCGGGTACGGGATCTTCCAGCCCGACATCAGCGGATCGGCGTCGGCGTTGCGCCTGGTCTCGAGGCGGGCGAGCGCGGCGTGGATCGGCAGGTACGCGTCGATGGCGCTGACCCCGGCGTAGCGGGTGCTGCCGTGCGTGGCCTGGCCGGGGACCTCGATGCGGAACGTCAGGGCGCCGCCGTTGGCGACCATCAGCGCGCCGCTGGTCGGCTCGGTGATGATGCAGGCGTCGCCGGTGTGGCCGCGCTGGATCGTGCCGAACGCGCCGAGCCCGCCGTCCTCCTCGCTGACCACGAAGTGCACCGACACCTGGCCGCGCAGTCTCGCGTCCGCCGCACGGATCGCGGCCAGCGCGGCGAGGATCGCCACCACACCGGCCTTCATGTCACACGCCCCGCGGCCGTGCACGACGTCGCCGACGGCCCGAGGGCGGAACGGATCGCCGTCCCACTGCGCCACGTCGCCGGGCGGGACCACGTCGACATGCCCCTGCAGGATCAACGTCGGCCCGTCGCCGGTCGCACGGCTGCAGCCCACCAGTCCCCACGCTTCTGTGCGCGGGGCTTCGCCACCGGGGAAGTCGGGGTGCGCCCGCAGTGAGGCCAGGTCCATGGACCACAGGTCGACGTCCAGGTCCAGCCGCTCCAGGTGCCCCGCCAGCACGTGCTGCGCCTCGGACTCCGCGGCACTGCCCGTCACGCTCGGCACCGCGAGCAGGTCCAGCAGGAGCCGGCCGATCGCGGCCTCGTCCACCGCGGCCAGCGCCGCCGCCTCGACATCGTTGATGGTCACGAGCCGTGAGATTAGGTTCGCCCGCACACGCAATCAATCGCCAAAATCGGCATCTACCAGCGCATTCTTTGCAAAGATCAGTGCTCTATGGCAGTTATTTGCACCAGGCCGGATCCTCTGGGCATGGACGACATCGACGAAGCGATCATCCGGTGCGTGCTGCGCAACGCCCGCGCCACGTACGCCCAAATCGGCAAGGCAGCGGGGTTGTCGCCGTCCGCCGCCAAGAGACGGCTCGACCGCCTCGTCGCCACCGGGGCGATCCGCGGCTTCAGCGCCCTGGTCGACCCGCAGGCCATGGCGTGGCACACCGAGGCGTTCGTCGAGGTCTACTGCACGGGCAACCCCACCCCCGCCGAGCTGACGAAGGCTCTCCACGACATCCCTGAGGTCATCGAGGCCTGCACCGTCTCCGGTGCCGCCGACGCGATGCTCTACATGCTCGCCCGGGACATCCCGCACCTGGAGCAGGCCATTCAACGAGTGCGCTCCACGGCTCTCGTCGACCGGACCGAGAGTGCGATCGTGCTCTCCCGGTTGCTGACCCGACCTCGCCTGTGAATGCGCCCTGGCACCGCACGACTAGGAGCCCTTCTTCTCCGGCGACAGGGCGTCGGCGAGCTTGCCCGCCGCGCGCCGCCTGGCCTCGCCGTCCGCCGTCCTGACGTAGGAAAACGGGTGCTGCCCCTCCTGGGAGATCACGTCGTGGACGCACTGGTAGATCCTCCGGAGCGCGACGCGCCAATCCAGGCCGTCGGGAATCTCGCGGAGTTCGATGATCGCGGCCGGCGTGCTCTCTGGTTCGTCGCGGTGCGCGACCTGGTCGACGCGCGGACCCAGCGCACCCAGCCCTTCGTGGATCTCCTCCAACACCTGCAGCAGCTGTGCCGGTCCCATCTTCGGTGGCGCCCACTCGATGCCGGCCCGGAGGGACTCCGCGCGCTCGCCGCCCTCCAGGAACCCCGCCTTGCCGCGGGCGGTCAACAGGTCGACACCCCTGGCCGACATGCCTTCCAGCCAATCGCGCCGGCTCGTGTGGTTGCGGTGCCCGAACGTGATGCCCTTGTTGTCGTACCTGAGGTGCTGGGAGAACACCGGTGCCGACGCGCGGTCGTCCCCGCCCATCGCGAGCTCGTCCGTGAGCGCGGCGACCCACAGCTCCTGGCGGTCGCGGATGACCCGCTGCTCGTCCGCGGGGATCATCGTGAACAGGGTCGCGAAGTCCGTCCTGGACATGGCCCGCACGAGCCCCTTGAGCGTGCGAGCGGAGTCGCCGCGATCGCCGGCGACGAGGTACGACCGCAGCAGGTGGATCAGCCCGGTCAGGTCGGGGCTGGGCGAGTCGACGATCCGTTCGGCGGCCTGGTGCGGCCAGCTGTCCTTGGGGCCCTGCACCACGGCGGCGCGCGCCTGGGTCAGCGCGGCGAACAACTGGGGGATCCGCGCCAGCGGCACCCCGACCGTCACCTGTGCGAACGGCGTGAAGGGGTCTTTCGACTCGAGCAGAAACCCCTTGCAGCCGTCTTTCAGCTTCAACGCGCGGAACTTCTTGCCGGTGGCCCGCTTGTCGAGCTGGGTGATGGTCTCGCCGATCTGCCGAATCAGCGCTTCGAGACCGCCGGGGTCCATGACACCCGGCGGGTGCGACACGATCTCGAGGACGGACCCGGTCCCCGCGTCCTCGGCCTGCAACTGGAACTCGTCGCGGACGGCGATGGGGACGCCCTTGTCGACGCGTTTCCGTGGCCTCGTGTCGGTGACCACCGACCACTTCGAGTCTTCGAGCTCGATGCCGACGTTGCGCTGGACCGACAGCAACCTGCCCATCGCGCGGTTGCCGGCCGCGCTCTGCAGGGCCATCAACCCGGCACGCGTCGGCCTCGCCACCGGAAGGGCCTGCTCGCGCCGCGGCTGCGGCAAATGGTCGTGCACACTGCCTCCCGTGGAGTAGTCGCAGTGCACAGTGGCGCGACCGGCGGCCTGGCCGCAGCGTCCGTGCGGGCTGGCGGAAGGGCGGCGGTCAGCGCGCGACGGGGAAGTTGAAGTAGGTGTCGGGGAACGGCTCGTCGTTGAGCGTGAAGTGCCACCACTTCTCGGGCAGGTTGCGGAACCCGGCCCGCGCCATCGCCGACTCGAGCAGCTGGCGGTTCTCCCGCGCCTGGCCGGTCACGCGCGGGTCGTCGGTGTGCGAGAGCGTGTCGAAGCAGTCGTAGCCGGTGGAGGGACAGGGCCAGGAGCGCGGACAGCAGCACGGCTCGCATGGACCTCATCCAAGCAGTTCACGTTGCCCGCGCACCGGCTCCGGCCGAAGCGCCATCTCCTCGCCGAGACCCTGCCTCAGATCTGCGCGTAGCCACCGTCGACGGCGAGTTCGGAGCCGTTGACGTAGCTGGACGCGTCCGACGCGAGGAACACGGCCGCCGCGGCGATCTCCCGGGGCTCGGCCAGCCTGCCGAGCGGAACCGCCGCCTCGCCGGCGGCGAGCGCCTCGGGCGGGACCAGGTCGAGCAAGCCCTGCGTGCGGGTGCCGCCGGGCGAGAGCACGTTGATCCGGTACTGGCGTGTCCTGGCGCCGTGGGCGAACCCGCGGGCCAGGTTGCGGATCGCGGCCTTGGTCGCCCCGTACACCGGCAGGAACGGCTCGGGCCGCGAGGCCGCCGTCGACCCGGTGAGGATGATGGACGCCCCAGGCGCGAGCAGGGGCAACGCCTTCTGCACGGTGAACACCGTGCCCTTGACGTTGGTGGTGAACATGGCGTCGAACTGTTCCTCGGTGATCTCGCCCAGCGGGGCCGCGATCCCGATCCCGGCGTTGGCGACCAGGACGTCGATCCGGCCAGCCTGCTCGGCGACCGTCGCGTAGAGCCGGTCGAGGTCGTCGAGCAGGCCCACGTCGCAGCGGATCCCGGTCACCGCGGACCCCAGTTCGGCCTCCACCCCGGCGAGCTGCGCCTCGCGGCGGCCGGCGACGAACACCCGTGCGCCCTCGGCGACGTAAGCCCGCGCGATCTCCAGCCCGATGCCCGCGTTCGCGCCCGTCACGACCGCGACCTTGCCGTCCAGCACCTTCATGACCACTCCGCTCCAGTTATTGACTGATTGGTCCATAACACCCCGATGTGGACCGTTCGGTCAATAACTCGGGGAGCATCGTGGCGCAGGCCACTGCGGAGATGTCTCAGGAAGAGGGGAGCAGACCGGCGAGCAGAGCCTCGGCCATGGCCGACAGGGCGGCGGGGTCCTGGCCGATGCGGCCGAGCACGACCAGCCCGAGCTGACCGGCCAGCACCGCGCGGGCGGTGACGTCCGGGTCGAGACGGGACGCGACGTCGCCCTCGCGCTGCGCCCGGCGTACCGCCTCGGCCAGCACGGCGGTGGTCGCGGCGTAGCTGCGCCGCGCCTCCGCGGCCACCTCGGCGGCGCTGGCCGAGAGCTCCATCGCGGTGTTGGCGAGAAGGCACCCCCGGCGGGCCTGCTCACCGCTGGGGTCGAGCAAGGACCCGGTCACGAAGTCGCGGATCACGTCGATGCCCCGGTCCGCGCGCTCCAGCCACCCGCGCAGCATCCGGTCGTTGGCCTCGTCGTACTCGCGCAGGACGCGCAGGAACAGGCTCTGCTTGTCCCCGAACGCCCCGTACAGACTCCCCTTGCCCAGGCCGGTGGCCGTCAGGAGGTCGTCGAGCGACGTGCCCGCGTACCCCTTGTCCCAGAACGCCGCCCGCACGGCCGACAGCACGAGTTCCTCGTCGAACTGGCGTGGGCGCGGCACGGTCCGAGACTACCCGTAATGGACCGATCGGTCCATGATCAGGGCAGGTGAGGAGGCGGGCCGACCGCAGGAGCCGACCGGCGAGAGCCGCGACGAGGTCGCGCAGCTCGTCCGGCCGCTCGACCACGAACGACAGGTCCAGCGACGCGAGCACGGCGGGCAGCCAGTCGAGCCGCTCCACCCGCAGCACGACCCGCGACCAGCCCTCGGCGCCTGGTTCCACCACCGCGACGCTCGCGGGAAGCCGGGTGTGGATCTGCTCGGCGGTGCCCTGGATCCGCAACGTCACCTCGTGCCGGTGCGGCGCGGTCGCGATCCCGGTCAGCACGCGTTCCGCCGCGTCGACCGGGCCGGGCGGGTCGAACGAACCAGGCAGGGTCCGGACGGCGACCACGCGGTCCAGCCGGAACGTCCGGTCCTCGCCGACCGCCGGATCGGAGCCCGTCACGTACCACCGGCCCGAGTGCGCGACGAGTCCGTACGGGTGGAACGTGCGGTCGCTCCGCTTGCCGTCCCCGGCGGTGTACCGGAGCGCCACAGGCCGGTGGTGGGTCACCGCGTCGGCGATCGCGAGCAGGACCGGCGCGTCCGGAACGGCCGGCGACTCGCGCCGGTCGGTGAACGCGAGCGAGCCCAGCACCGCGTCGAGCCTGCCGGCGAGCCGTGCGGGCAGCACCCGCCGGACCTTCGCCGCCGCCGTCTCACTCGCTGTACCCGTCATCAGACCCGTGACCAGGCCTACCAGCACCGCCAGGGCCTCGTCGTCGCTCAGCATCAGCGGCGGCATACGGTACCCGGCAGCGAGCCGGTATCCGCCGTAGCGGCCGCGCACCGATTCGACCGGCACGTCGAGGTCGAGCAGGTGGCCGACGTACCGGCGCACGGTGCGTTCGTCCACGTCGAGGCGCTCGGCGAGTTCGCCCACGGTACGGACGCCTCCTGATTGGAGGAGCTCCAAGAGCGCGAGCACGCGGGCGACGGGCCGGGGCATGACCGCAATCCTCCCGCACATACCGGGCGGGTTCTGTCCGGTATTGGTTTTAGCGTGCGGTCATGGACTTCGCATCGATCCGCATCATCACCGCCGACGTCGCCCGCCTCGCGGGCTTCTACGAACGCGCCACCGGCGTGGCCGCGACCTGGGCCACCGAGGACTTCGCCGAGATCAAGACCTCGTCGGCCACCCTCGCGATCGGCAGCACCCGCACCGTCGCGCTGTTCGCCGCCGGGTCGGCCGAGCCGTCCGCCAACCGCAGCGTCATCATCGAGTTCCTCGTCGACGACGTGGACGGCGTGCACGAGAACCTGACCGGCGTGGAGGTCATCCAAGAACCCACCACGATGCCGTGGGGCAACCGCTCGTTGCTGGTCCGCGACCCCGACGGCAACCTCGTCAACTTCTTCAGGCGGGCCACGCCCGCAGCAGCGAGTCCAGCGCGTCCAGGGCTCTGAGCCACGACGCCTCGACCCCGCGCGGGTGGCTGTGGAACGCGCCGGAACGTTCCAGCGACACGAACCCGTGGAACGTGCTGTGCAGCAGCCGTACCGCGTCGGTCTGGTCGGGTTCCCACAGGTCGTAGCCCCGCAGCAGCGCGCGCGTCATCTCGGCGTGCTTGCCGGCCGCGCTGTCCGCTGCCGTGTCGGGGTCGAGCGCCATCTGCATCGCCGAGTAGCGGCCGGGGTGCTCGTGGGCGTACCGGCGGTAGGCGCTCGCGAACGCGACCAGGGCGTCCTTGCCCGACCGTCCCGCGATCGCCTCCGCCACCCGGTCCGCGAGCTCGGCGAGCGCCAGGACGGCGAGCCGGACCCGCAGGTCCTGGGCGTTGCGGATGTGCGAGTAGAGCGAGGCGTCCTTCACCCCGAAGCGGCGGGCCAGCGCGGACACCGTCACGTTCTCGAAGCCGACCTCGTCCGCCAGGTCCGCCGCCGCCTGCGTGAGGCGGTCGGCCGTGAGCCCCGCACGTGCCATCCGTCACCCTTCCTAGGGTCCTTAATGATTTGCCTAGGACCTCTAGGTAAGCCTAGCGTCCCTGGTCATGAAGCCGCTGACCGAACACGACATCCGCGCGTCCTTCGTCAATTCCACCAAGGGCGAGGCGAAGCGCATGCACGTACCCAGGGATCTGGGCGAGCGGCCGTGGGACGACCTGGACTTCCTCGGCTGGACCGACCCGGCCGCGCCCGACCGCTCGTACCTCGTGACCGAGCTGGAGGGACGGCTCGTGGGCATCGCGCTGCGACGAGCGGCGCAGGCCGGACGCGCGCGCAAGACCATGTGCTCGTGGTGCCTGACCACGCATTCCGGGGACGGGGTGTCGCTGATGAGCGCCCGCAAGGCCGGCAAGTCCGGGCAACTGGGGAACACGGTCGGCGTCTACGTCTGCGCCGACCTGGCCTGCTCGCTGTACCTGCGGGGCAAGAAGAGCGCGGGACCCGGCTCGCGGTTCAAGGAGTCGCTCTCGCTCGACGAGCAGGTCGAGCGGATGACGTCCGGGATCAGCGCGTTCCTGGGGCGGGTGAACTCGTAGGCGTCAGAGCTCGAGCACCAACTCGGCGGTGCAGGCGCGGGCACAGGGCCACGGGTCGCCGCACTCGGTGCAGCCGGTGGTGGCGGGCAGGTGCGTGTCGAGCACCTGGACCGCCCTCGTTCGATAGCGCTCCAGGTCAGTCTCCCAGTTGTGGCGGGAGCCCGCGGTCGCACTCGTCATGGTCATCAGTCCTCGGGTTGAGCTTGTGCACACAGCATGCACCTGTGACGCCGCTCACGGGCGACAATTGCGCTAAACCCGCCTATCGGCGGGTCGCGAGCTGCTCGACGTCGGAGCGCAGGTGGCTGAGGGCAGTGCGGTAGAGCTGCGGGCCGACCGAGACACGGGCGACACCGGCCGCACGAAGCGCCTGCAGCGACCCACCCCGCAACGGCAGACCCGCGTTCACCGGAGCGCCGACCTCGGTGACGACCGCACGGAGGTCCTCCGGCCCGGCTCCGGGCACGAACACGCAGTCGGCGCCGGCCGCCCGGTACGCCTCCGCCCTGCTGATGGCGTCCGTCAGCCTCCGCTCCCCGGAGAACGGCGAGGCGGGGAAGAACGAGTCGATCCGCGCGTTGATCACCAACGGCACCCCGATCCGGTTCGCGGCCGCCCTCATCTCCCCGATGTAGGCGGCACGCACGTCCAGGTCGACCAGACCGCCGTTCGCGTGGTCGGTGTCCTCGACGTTGCAGCCGGCCGCGCCGATCCGGGTGATCAGCTCGGTCAGCTCGCCGGGAGGCAGTCCGTACCCGGCTTCGGCGTCGACCGTGACCGGCACGTCCACCGACGCCACGATGCGCGCGGCGACGAACATCATCTCGTCCCTCGGCGCTCCCTCCCCGTCGTCGTAGCCCAGCGCGGCGGCGATCGCGTTGCTCGCCGTCGCGATCACCGGGAAGCCCGCCTCGACGACGACGCGGGCACTGCCGACGTCCCAGGCGTTCGGCAGCACGAGCGGGTCGCCCGGGACGTGCAGCGAACGCAGGAGTTCGGCCTTGGCGGCCTGGTCGGACATGGGTGGTACGGGCACCTCGGCCGGTGACCGCTCGACGGTGGAGTAGCCGCGCTCGGTGCGCGGCGCCGGTGTCGTCATGACTTCTCAGGTCCTGCCTCTCGATCAGCCCTGTCACGCTGGATCCGCTCGGCGATGCGCTTGATGCGTTGCAGCCGGGCGTCCCAGGTCGCGCCGACCGCGGACAGCTGGGCGACCGCGCGGGCGAGCTGCGCCTCGTCCACCTCGTAGCGGCGCTCGCGTCCGGCCGGCGTCACGTGCACCAGACCGGCGCGGTCGAGCACACCGAGGTGCTTGGCGACCGCCTGCCGGGTGACCGGGAGCCGCTCGCTCAACGTCGTCGCGGTGCCACCCCCGTCACTGAGCAGCAGGTCGAGCATCCGGCGACGGGTCGGGTCGCCGACCGCGGACCAGAGGTCGTCGTCGATCGCGGTGCTCACGATCGCGCGACCAGGGCGTCGGCACGCGCGACGAGGCGCGGCAGGAAGTGGTCCCACCCGCGGACGTGATCGGCGTAGGCCTGCTCCAGCACGGCGGCCTCCCAGCCGCGCTCCCGGAACCCGGTCTCCTTGAAACGCAACACCGTGCCGTCGCCGGACGCGATCAGGTCGATCGTGACGAGCAGCGAGTTGCCCGGCGCCGCCGACGCCCCCTGGTCGTAGACCCAGCGGAACGCGAACCTCCGCGGCGGGTCGGCCTCGACGACGGTGAGCTGCTCGACCTTCACGTCCGGAGAGGCCGGGTCGCCGAAGCTGATCGTGCCGGTGCCACCGGGCACCGGTTCGAACTCGGCCTCGTCGGGCCACCACTCGCGCATGTGCTCGGGCGAGCTGACCACCTCGTAGACCACCTCGGGGGCGGCGTCGATGCGCAACTCCCGTTCGATGCTTCCGTGCTCCATGCGACTCTCCTCAAAGCGCAACCATCGGTTGCACTTCACGCTAGCCGGAGAGGTCAGCTCGCGCAACCTTTGGTTGCACTCAGGACTGCTTGGTCACCATGCGCAGGAAGTCCGCCCACTGGTCGGCGCTGAGCGGAAGCTCGACGGACGGGGACTTGCTGTCCCGTACACCGACCCCACGGCCCACCTCGACGCAGTTGGTGTCGGCAGCGCTGTAGCTACTTTTCCGCCAGCAGGTCATGACGAAACTCCTCACCGATGATGTCGGTGATCAGCATCCTGGTTCGCGCCTCGTCCAACGCCGTCCGTCCGAGTGACTTCAGCACGTCTTCGTAGAGACCGACCGAAGGCTGATCTTCGAGAAACACCGTAGCTCCCGCGCTCTCCACGTAGACGAGCGGCGGGATCTTCTTGAAGGTCAGCATGTCGAACGAACCTGACAGTCCGTCGTGCGGCCCAGCCGCCGTGGGGATCACTCGGATCGTCAGGTAAGGCCGGACCGACACGCGCAGCAGGTGATGAAGCTGGTCAGCCATGACATCCGGACTTCCGACCGGCAGGCGGAGGGCCTGTTCGTGGATGTAGAGCGTGATGGCTCGGAAGCCGTCGAGAGCAGCGTTCTGACGCTCGATCCGGTTGCGGATCGCACCAGGGCGTTCTTCTGCCGACAGCTGCCGTGATGAGTTCACCATGGCGGCGATGTAGTCGGGAGCTTGCACCAGGCCGTGCACGACGTTCATCGACCAGCCGGTGACGCCGGTCGCCTTCTGCTCCTGCTCGCGCAGTGTGCGGGCCCTGTCCTTGGTACCGGCTTTGGGCTGCAACCAGTCCCGCTGGTGGGTTTCGTGGTGCAGGGCCATCAGGTGGTCGAACTCGTCGGGCGGCGTGCGCAACAGTCCCAGCAACTTGGCGAGGTCGACGTCGCTCACGCCTTCCTTGCCGTTGACCAGTTCCGAGACCTTGGCCTCCTGCCAGCCCAACAGCTCGGCGGCGGCCCGGTTCGTGAGGTCGGCCGCGCGCAGCAGCGCCCGCATCGCGTCACCGAACTCGCGGCCGCGCACCGTTGATCTCCGCAAAGGCATGCGGGACAACGTAGAGCGGCTGTTCCGTTTGGCTCCACCCATTCGCCGCAGGTCAACCTGAAAGCATGCTGTTTGGACGAATTCCAAAGGTCAGGGGGCTACGGCGCGGCGCACGCTGTCGCGCAGGAAGTCCCGCCTGCGGTCGTGTGCCTCGGCGGGTTCGCCGGCGGTGGCCGCGTAGACGTTGCTGACCGGCGACCACGCCATCGACATCGCGATGACCATGGCCATCAGGTCGAACGGATCACCGTCGCGGACCAGTCCGTCCGCCTGCGCCTGAGTGATCGCCTGGAGCTTGGACGTGTCGAGGCGGTCGGTCTCGGTGACGAGATGGCCGGCGGGGCGTCGTTCTAGGCGGGTCCACGTGGCCAGCCGGATGAGCTCCGGGTTCTGCAGGTACTCGTCATAGAGGCGGACGGCCCAGTCGGGGAGGTCGGTGGCGTCGATGGGGACGACGTCGACGATGCGTTCGAGCGAGGCGAAGAAGATCGCGTCGAACAGGCCTTCCTTGTTGCCGAAGTAGGCGTAGAGCTGGGCCTTGTTGGTGCGTGCGGCGGCGACGACCCGTTCGATGCGGGCGCCGGCGATGCCGTGTTCGGCGAACTCGCGGGTGGCGACGTCGATGATGCGCTGCCGGGTGGCGGCGCCTCGGGTGGTCAGCTGCTGGTCGGGCATGGGGGAACTGTACCGACAGACCAGTCGGTTTACTTTCGGGCCGCAGCGGGCTAGCTTGAAATAGACCGAACAGTCTGTTTGAAGGAGCGTCATGCGAAGCACCACCGGCTGGCAGGCCGACGGAACGGCGTTGCGCTCGACGCCGATCTCCCGACGTGACCTGCGCAGCGACGACATCGCGGTGCGCGTGGACTTCTGCGGGGTCTGCCACACCGACCTGCACTCCCTGCGCGGCCACAACGGCGAGGGGCCCCTCGTGCCGGGTCACGAGTTCACCGGCGTCGTGACCGAGGCCGGGCCGGACGTGACGGCGTTCCAGGTCGGCGACGCCGTGGCGGTCGGCAACATCGTCGACTCCTGCGGCGTGTGCACGATGTGCGTGGCCGGCCAGGAGAACTTCTGCCGTGAGTTCCCCACGCTGACCTACGGCGGTACCGACCGTTACGACGGGACGACGACACTCGGCGGCTTCTCGCGGGAGTACGTCGTGCGCGAGAAGTTCGCCTATCCCCTGCCGTCCGGGTTGGACCCGGCAGCCGCAGCGCCGTTGCTGTGCGCCGGGATCACCGTCTGGGAGCCGTTGCGGGCGTTGGGTGTCGGTCCGGGAACGCGGGTGGCGGTGGCCGGGCTCGGTGGGCTGGGGCACCTCGCGGTCAAGTTCGCGGCGGCGCTCGGTGCCGAGGTGTCGGTCGTGAGCCGGTCCGCAGACCGCGCGAAGGACGCCCTGCGGCTGGGTGCGCACGACGTCGTGGTCTCCACCGACGCGGAGAGCGCGGCCGCTGCCCGCGACCGGTTCGACGTCCTGATCGACACCATCCCGGTCCAGCACGACCTCGGTCCCTACCTCCAGCTGGTGGCCGTCGACGGGACGCTGAGCCAGGTCGGGTACCTCGGTCCCCTCTCCCTCGAGACGATGGACCTGCTCGTCGGCCGCAAGAAGCTGAGCTCCGGCGGTAGCGGCGGGATCCCGGCGACGGCCGCCATGCTGGAGTTCTGCGCCGCTCACGGCATCGTCGCCGACGTCGAGGTGCTGCCGTCGGCCCGCGTGGACGAGGCGCTCGACCGGCTCGACCGCGGAGACGTGCGGTACCGGTTCGTCCTCGACCTGTCCGACCTCGACTGACAGGGCTTTCCAGTCGACGGGCACACTTGATTTGCTCAGGCGTGCTAAGTTTTGCTCATGCGAGCAAAGTCCGTGACCGAGCAGGCCCGGCGGGCGCAGATCGTGGCGGCGGCCATCGCCACGATCGCGGAGCTGGACTACGCGGAGACGTCATTCAAGGCCATCGCGGCACGGGCCGGACTGAGCAGCACGGGACTGATCTCGTACCACTTCAGGAACAAGCAGGAACTCGTCGACGTGGCGTTCGCGGACATCTTGGAGCGCTTCCAAGGATTCGTGAACGCACGGATGGGCCAGTCCGGGGCGCGCGCCGAACTGCGGGCGTTCCTGGTCGCCAACATCGCGTTCCTGCGCGAGCACCGCGCGGACATGGTGGCGTTCCTGCGGATCACGGCCCACGCGGCGGTGACGGACGGGGGCATCGCCGACTCCGATCACGCGGGGCTCGCCGACCTTCTGCGACAGGGACAGGAGGCCGGCGAGTTCCGCGTGTTCGACCCGGAGGTGATGGCCGTGTTCGTCCTCGCGATGCGCAACGGCGTCGTGCTGCGGTCCGGGTCACTCGATCTCGACGTCTGCGAACAGGAGTTGGTCGCGGCCGTCGACCTAGCCACGAGGGGTTGATTCATCGTGCGTCGGGGCACGTTGTTGATCGCCGCGTTACTGCTGGTCAGTGCATGCGGCAAGGGGGAAGCCATGACGTCGGGCGTCGTCACCACCGACACGGGGAAGGTCAAGGGGGACCAGCGCGACGGGCACCTGCGGTTCCAGGGGATCCCGTACGCGGGCGCGGAGCGGTGGAAGCCACCGGTGCGGGCGGCGGCGTGGAGCGGGGTCCGGGAGGCTGCCCGGCCCGGCAGCCCGTGTCCGCAGGTCGGGTCCAGCTACTCCGAGACGAAGAGCACGAACGAGGATTGCCTGTTCGCGAACGTCACGACACCTTCGACCGGTGGCCGCAAGCCGGTGCTGGTGTGGGTGCACGGCGACGGCGCGATCGGGGCCGGGCACCACTTCGACGCGGAACGCCTTGCGCGCCAAGGGGACGTCGTCGTGGTGACGTTCAACTACCGGATGGGCGTGTTCGGCGGGTTCGGGCTGCCAGGGCTCGAGCACTCCGGCGAGTTCGGCCTGCTGGACCAGCGCGCGGCGTTGGAGTGGGTCCAACGCAACATCACCGGTTTCGGCGGGGATCCGGGCAACGTGACGTTGTTCGGGGTGTCGTTCGGCGCGACGGCCGTCGGCGCGCACCTGATCGGGCAGCCGCCGCTGTTCCACAAGGCGATCATGCACAGCTCGTTCACGATGGTGGACGTGCCGAAGGGCGCCTGGTACCCGGACCTGGAGGCATTGCCGTCGCTCGCGTGGCGGCCGGTGCCGGAGATCCAGGAGATCGGCGCGATGATCAGCTCCGAACTGGGCTGCGCGGACGTCGAGTGCCTGCGCCGGCTGCCGGTCGAGAAGCTGCTCGACCACCCGCAGATCATGAACATCTTCCAGCCCGTCGGCTACGGCGGCTCGCTGCTGCCCCGTTTGCCGGGAGAGTCCTTGCAGGCGGGCGAGTTCGCGGACGTGCCCATGCTCGTGGGCGCGACCCGCGACGAGCACAACAGCTTCGTCGGCCTGTTCCGCCCGGACCCGATGTCCACTGAGGACTACTCACGGCTCGTGCGGGAGGCGTTCCCGGACCGCGCGGCCGAGATCGAGCGCGAGTACCCGGTCAGCGCGTTCGCCTCGCCGAAGCAGGCATGGGCTTCCTTGCTGACGGATCGCGTGTGGGCGAGGGCGACGTTCCAGCAGAACACGCTGTACGCGAAGAAGGCACCCGTCTACGCGTTCGAGTTCGCCGACCGTGCGGCGTCCACGGACCCGTCGTTCCCGCCCGAGCTGCACGGCGCGAACCACTCGTCGGACATCGACTACCTGTTCCCGGACGCGGACTTCGCCAAGGACCGCGGCCTGTCCGACCACATGATCAAGACGTGGACGGACTTCGCCCGCGCGGGAACGCCGGGGTGGCCGCGGTTCTCCGACGGGCAATACGTGCAGTCGCTCGCGCCGGGTGCGATCGGGCGCGTCGACTACGCGGCCGAGCACAGGCTGGGGTTCTGGCGTTAGAGCGCCTCGGCGAACTCGCCGAGGTCCCTGATCTGGTCACCGGTGAGGGTCTCCAGCTCGGCGGCGGGGATGTTCAGCAGGACGGCCAGGTCGCCCGCCCCTTGCGCGAGTGGCGCCAGCGCCTCCAGCACCGGCTGTCCGGCGATCACCAGCCTGTCTGATTCGTGCAGCTTCTCCCCCATGTGCGCGAGCCTGGGCACGACATCGCTACCCTGGATCACGTGCCAGGCACCCGCAGCTCGCGAACCCGCGCGTACGTCGCGCGGGTTTTCGCCGTGCTCGCGCTGGTCGCCGGTGTCGCGATGATGCAGGGCACGCCGTGCGAGACGGAGTTCGCCTGGACCGCGCAGTGTCCGACGTCCTCCACGTCGGCGATCGCCTTCGTGGCCGACGACGCGGACGCGGGTTCGTCGATGCTCGACGGCATCCTCGTCGCGGGCTGCTGTCTCGTGGTGGCGCTGGCCGTGCTGATCGGGTTCGCGCTGCTGCGGCGGACCGGTTCGTTCGCTCTGCTGGCGGTGCGTCTGCCTGCTGTTCTGCCTCCCCCTTCACGCCGGCTGGAAGTGCGGCTGACGCAGCTCTGCGTGCTGCGCGCCTAGACCGACCCCGTTCTGCGGGTCCGTCTTCCTTCGCCACACGTGGAGTTCTGCCATGTCCAAGAACGCTCGTCTGTCCCTGATCATCGTCGCCTGGGTCCTCGCGATCGGCGGCTTCGTCGGCCTGGTCGCGTCGTTCGTCCTGACGATCGAGAAGATCGCGCTGCTCAAGGACCCGTTCTACGTGCCGACGTGCAGCATCAACCCGGTGCTGAGCTGCGGCTCGATCATGAAGACCCCGCAGGCCGAGCTGTTCGGGTTCCCGAACCCGCTGCTCGGCATCGCGGGCTTCGCGGTGGTGGCGACGCTGGGCGTGCTGCTGCTCGCCGGCGTCGAGTTGCCGTCGTGGGTGTGGATCGGGCTGCAGGTCGGCGTGACGGCCGGTGTGCTGTTCGTGCACTGGCTGATCGTGCAGTCGCTGTACGAGATCGGGGCGTTGTGCCCGTACTGCATGGTCGTGTGGGCGGTGACGATTCCGATCTTCTGGTACACGACTTTGCGGAACTTCCGGCCGGGGTTCCAGTTCCACAGCGTGGTGCTGATCCTGTGGTACCTGGTGATCGTCGGGCTGGTGCTGCAGGCGTTCTGGTTCTACTGGTCGTCGCTCGTTTAGGTCCGTAGCGTTCTCGTCCCCTGCGGCGACTAACCCGCCGTGGGGGACGGAAAACAGACACGGCCTCAGTTGCGGCGCGGCATCTCGGCCAGTCGAGCGAAGCACCTGCGGGCACGGCTCGAGCCTGGGCGTGAGCGCTACCGGGTGGTGCACGAGGTCGCCGCCGAGCACGGAGTCCCGGTCGACCTGGACCGGGCTCACCACCGGAAGCTCGACCTGCGGCTGGTCCGGGACAGGATCTGCTCCGCCCGGTGGGAGACGGCAGGCGCCATGAGCTATCTCTTCCTGCTGCTCACCGTGGGGACTCTCATCGCCCAGCACTTCAAGGTGTCTTCAGCGCACGGCGTGTTCATCAGCCTGTTCGGCGTGATGCTCGTCGGATTGCCGGCAGTGGGCGCAGACGCACTGGCGCGGGGACGATTCCGGCGCGTCGCGTCCCTGTTCTTCGTCAGCTACAACTTCGTGATCGTCGCGGCGGCCGCGCTCATCGTCTACGGCGAGTTCGTCGGCAAGGGGCCCGTACACGCGCTAGTCGGCCACCCGGCCGACAACAAGGATCTGTACGTACTGGTGCACGCGGCGCTCACCTACGCCTGCTTCGTGGTGGCGATGTTGGTGTCGATGCCGATCGAGAAGCTCATCGATCGGCATCGCCGGTTTCGCAGCCGTTCGATGGCCATCGCGGTGGACACGCTGTTCCGCTGCGTCGAGTCGGCCCGCGACGAGAAGTCGTTCATGGACCCGGACACCAGGAACCGGCTCATCACGCAGACGCAGGAAGTCGCGCTCGTGCTGAAGCACGGGCTGTGGCGGACCATGCGCGTGCGAAACCCGCTGGCGTCCAGGGAGTTCAGGAGACGGTGCGTCCACGCCGGGCAGTCGATCGAGCTTCTGTGCGTGAAGCTGGTGCTGCCCGACAGGACGACTCATCGGGACTACCTGCACAAGATCCTCACGCTCGCCGACACCCTGCTGTCCGGCAGGTACGGCGAACTGCCGGACGATCCCGAGCGCGCCTCGTACGTGGTGCGGAGCAAGATCGCGATGGCCGGCAGGTTCGTGGGCAAGGTGACCGTCGGCCTCGCGCCGTTGGCCGTCTACCTGCTCCTGCGTCACTTCAAACTGGTCCCGGCCGCCGCGGAGGTCCCGGTGCTGACGCTGTGCATCGCGTGGCTCGCCACCTACGGACTGAACGCCCTGAGCCGCCACGACAGCTCGTCGCAGTTCCCGAACGTCCTAGGCATCTTTGGCAGCACCAAGTAGACCGCGCAGGCCGCCGATGCCGGTGAAGTGGTGCCCGCGCATCCCCACCAGCTCGGCGGCTCGCACGTTCTCCATCCGGTCGTCCACGAACAGGATGTCGTCGTCCCCCAACGCGTCCCGGCAGAACTCGAACGCCGCCCGCTCCGGCTTCGCCGCACCGATGCGGCACGAGAACGCCCGCAGCTCGAACAGGTCCAGCCACGCATAGGTGCGCTCGAAATGACGCGCGTGCTCCTCGGGGATGTTGGACAGCAACGCGATGCGCTGGCCCGCGTTGCTCAGTTCGTGCAGCAGCGCGACCATCTCGTAGTCAACGCGGGCCCAGCTGGCGACGTCCTGTTCCACCAGTGGCGGGTGGCCCACCAGCGCCCAGTACTCGTCGGCCGTCACGTCGCCGCGGTCGTAGCCGGGGCGGTGGGCCCAGTAGGCGGTCCAGAAGTCCGGTGAGGTGCTCATCGTGGCCATGACCTCGGGTGACTGGTCGCGGGCGATGACGCCGAACATGTCGAACAGCACGATCATGCCGTCACCACCGTGACGCCCGCCGCGGTCAGGCCGTCGTCGCCTTCCGCGTCGGTGACGACGGCGTCCAAAGAGGACACCGCGGCAACGTGGGCCAGGGCGGTGCGGGTCAGCTTCGAGGCGTCCACGGCGGCGATGACGCGGCGGGCCGAGGTGATGGCGGCTCGTTTCACCGAGGCGTCCTCCAGGTCGAAGGCGGTCAGGCCGTGTTCGGCCGACAGGCCGCAGCAGCCGATGACCGCGGTGTCGAAGCGCAACGCCTGCACCGAGGCCAGGGTCAGCGGTCCGGTCAGCGCCAGTTCGCCGGGGCGGGGGCGGCCGCCGGGCACGAGCAGCGTCACGGTCGAAGAAGAAGACAGGGCGTTCACGGCGTGCAGCGACAACGGCATGACGGTCACGCGTCTGTCGTGCAGCAGGCGGGCCACCTCCAGGCAGGTGGTGCCGCTGTCCAGGACGACGGACTCGCCGTCCGCGATCAAGCCGGCGACAACCGAGGCGATGCGGCGCTTCGCGGCCGTGTTGTCGTCCGAGCGCAGCGCGAACGGGGGTTCCGACCCGCGCAGGAGCAGGCTGCGCGCGCCGCCCCGGTAGCGTTCGAGGACACCCTGGGCGGCGAGGATCTCCAGGTCACGGCGGATGGTCATCTCGGAGGCGCCGGTCAGGGTCGCCAGGTCCGCCACACCGAGCGAGCCGGCGTCGCGGACCGCCTCGGTGATCTGCTTCAGTCGGGACACACCCGAGATTGAACAACAGTGATGTTCGAAACTCAACCTTTCGAACATGCGATTCGTTCGTTAGCGTGCTCCGTGTGAACGCTCTCAAGGCCGCGCGGGTGGCCACCTTCACGTACTTCGCGCTCAACGGGTTCCTGCTCGGCCTGTGGCTCGTGCACATCCCGACGGTCGAGGACCGCACCGGCATATCGCACGCCGAACTCGGCCGACTGTTGCTGCTGCTCGGGCTCGGCGCGTTCATCGGCATGCGGCTCGGCGGCAAGTTCACCGACCGCGTGGGCGTGAAACTGGTCGTACCCGCCGCAGGGGTGTTCTGCAGCATCACGGCCCTGATGCCGGGTCTGGCCGTGAACCAGTGGACGCTCGGTGCGGCGCTGCTCATCTTCGGCCTCGGCAACGGCCTGATCGACGTGAGCATGAACGCGCACGCCGTGGTGGTGGAGCGGCACTACCAGCGTCCGGTGATGTCGGCGTTCCACGCGACGTGGTCACTCGGCGGTGTGGCCGCGGCGTTGACCGGCGCACGCACGCTGAGCTGGGAGCTCTCCCCTGCCACGACACTCGGCGCCGCCGCGGTGCTCGGTGTCGTCGTCAGCCTCGTGACCGCCCGGTTCCTCCTCAACGAGAAGGAGGAGCAGCACGCCGTCGAGCAGACCGGAAAGCGCAAGGTGCCGCGCCGGATCTGGATCATGGCCGTGCTCGCCCTGCTGGTGATGCTGAGCGAGGGCGCCGCGAACGACTGGAGCGTGCTGCACCTGCAGGACATCCTCGACGCGTCACCGCAGATCGCCGCGCTCGCCTACGGCGCGTTCGCCACGACCATGACCGTCGGACGGCTGCTCGCGGACCGGATCACCGCGAAGGTCGGGCCGATGGCGGTGCTGCGGTGGGGCTCGGTGATCGGTGCGGTGGGCATCGCGACCGCCGCGCTCTCGCCGTGGATCTGGCTGGCGCTGGTCGGCTGGGCGATCGCCGGCATCGGTCTGTCGGGCACGGTGCCGCAGCTGTTCAGCGCGGCCGGGCACGCGGAACCCGGTGCGGCGGGCGCCAACGTCTCCCGCGTGGCCGGGCTCGGTTACCTCGGCGTGCTGGCCGGACCTGCGGTGATCGGCTGGCTGACGCACGTCGTGCCGCTCAACATCGCGTTCCTGCTGCCGGTGGCGCTGTGCCTGGTCGCGGCGCTCTCGGCTGGCGTGTTGCGCACAGAACCCACCGAGGAGAAGGTCGCGGCGTAAGAATGCCCGCATGGATCTCGCCACCCTCGATCTGACCACCGCGCACCTGGCCGACGCCTGCATCCGGGCGAACATCCCGGTGCGCACAGTCGTTCTCACGCCGGTCATCCCCGGCACGAAGACGTCCGGCCGCGTCCTGCCCGCCCGGCACGCGGGCAGCGTCGACGTCTTCCTGGAAGCACTCGAACGCAGCCAGCCCGGCGACGTGCTGGTCGTCGACAACGACGGCCGCACGGACGAGGCCTGCGTGGGCGACATGATGGTGCTCGAAGCGCAGCAGGCTGGGCTCGCGGGCGTCGTGATCTGGGGTCTGCACCGCGACACGCAGGACATCCGCACGATCGGGCTGCCGGTGTTCAGCCTCGGCGCGAACCCCACGGGGCCGTTGAGCCTGCGCGACCGCGCGCCCGAGGCCCTCTCGACCGCGGAGATCGACCAGTGGACCGTGACGTCGGACGACGTCGTGTTCGGTGACGACGACGGCGTGCTGTTCGTGCCGGCGTCCGAGGCGGCCGCGCTCATCGAAAAGGCGCGCGGCATCCGGGATGTCGAACGAGCGCAGGCGGACCGCGTGCGGCAGGGTGAGTCCCTGCGCGACCAGCTCCGGTTCGGCGAGTACCTGGAGAGCGGGCTCACCTTCCGCGAACACCTGCGCAGGATCGGCGGCGCAGTCGAGGAGTGAGGCCAGTGATCGCGGAGAGATATCGCGCTCGTGCGGAGGCGTTCGAGGCGAAGGTCGCGAACGTGCGTTCAGACCAGTGGGGCAACCCCTCGCCGTGCGCGCAGTGGACGGCCCTGGAAGTCGTGGACCACGTCATCGACATGCACGGCGTGATGCTCGGCCATCCGATCGAACGCACCGAGGACCCGCTCACGGACTTCCGCGAGGCCCGCCGTCAGGTTCAGGCGGCATTGGAGTCGGACCGGGCGACAACCGAGGTCTCCACCCCGGCCGGCCCGATGACGCTGGAGGACCACGTCGACCAGGTGGTGAGCGACGACCTGGTGCTGCACGGCTGGGACCTCGCCCGCGCCACCGGCCAGGACGAGACGATCCCGGCCACCGACGTGGAACGCCTCTGGGCGACGGCGACCGCCGTACCCGCCGACCTGATGGAACGCTTCCGCACACCCGGCGCGTTCGGTCCCGGCATCGAGGTCTACGGCGCCGAGATCGCGGTGCCTCCCGACGCTCCGCTGCAGGACAGGCTGCTCGGGTATGTGGGCCGGGACCCCATGTCGAAAAATCCCTGAGCACTTCGACGGGTCCACGTAGGCAGCCGCTGAAAGGAACTTCGAACATGGACTGGACCCTGGAAGTCGTCGTCGTACCGGTGTCGGACCTCGACCGGTCGAAGCGGTTCTACTCCGAGCAGCTCGGCTTCACCGTCGACCACGACACGACGTTCAGCGAGGACGCGCGCGTCCTGCAGCTCACCCCGCCCGGCTCGGGCTGCTCGATCGTCATGGGCAAGGGCATCGTCAAGGGCGAGCCGGGTTCGCTGAAGGGCGTGCAGCTCGTCGTGTCGGACCTGGAGAAGGCCCGCGCGCAGCTGCTGGAGCGCGGCGTCGAAGTCGGCGAGATCGTGCGCATGAACGAGGCGGACGGAGGGTCGTTCATCTTCTTCGACGACCCGGACGGCAACAGCTGGGCCGTGCAGGAGATCAAGGCCCGCGCTACCGGTGGGGAGTGGAAGTGAAGTACATGCTGGTCAGCTACGGCGGCAGCCAGGAGGACTGGGAGGGCCTCGCCGCCTGGTCGGACGAGGACATGCACCGCATGATCGCCTACATGCGCGACCTGGACGCCGAGCTGCGCGCGTCCGGCGAGCTGCTGCAGTCCGAGGGGCTCAGCGGTCCGGCGCGGGCGTTCGTGGTGCGGGGCAGCGACAGCGGCCCGGTCGTGGTGGACGGTCCGTTCGCGGAGTCCAAGGAGGTCATCGCCGGGTACTGGGTGGTCGACGTGGCCAGCCGGGAACGGGTGCTGGAGATCGCGCAGAAGGCGTCGGCTTGTCCCGGTCCTGGTGGGACGGTGCTGAACCAGCCGATCGAGGTGCACCCCGTCATGGGGGCACCCGACGTGGACCCGGAGACGCTGGCGCCGTACCAGCAGTAGCGGTGAGGGGGCCGGCGACACCGGCCCCCTGCTAGGCGCTGATGGCGTTTTCGACGTCTCGGTCGGTGAGTGACGGCCGGAACGGTGTCACGTCGACCTCAACGTTGTTCCAGTCACGAACGCCATGGACCTCATGCCCTGCGGCGTTGCGCATGACCACCTCCGACATCCTGTGCAATGCGAGTCCTCGGTGAGGGCGGTCCCAGAGTTGGGCGTCTCGCCACTGTCGGCTGATCTGCCGCCTGCGAAGGACCCCATGGGAGTCGCGGTGCCAGCCGCGTCCCTGACTGTCGATGAACGTGGTGTCGACCAACGCATCGTTCGGCAGCGCGACGGTGTCGCATCCATCTGCGCCGAACAACCGCGCGTATCTCGCCTCATCTGCAGGAACCATGTTGACGTACGCGGCATATCGCTTGCCCCGCGCGGGCACGTAGATGGAACTCACGACTGCGTAGTACGGGTGTGCGGAGGAGTTTGCGACCTTGATCGTGAACTGGGAGTCGGGGTGACCGTTGCGCTGATCCGGTTCGTGCCCCGAGTCATCGCCTTCCAGGTCAACCTGGCAGATGACGACTCGGGCCGATGCGTGCAGCCCGGCAGCGTCTCGGCGCGCTTGGTCCTCGCGGTTCTTCCGGAGCGCCGTTGCGGCAACGATCGCACCCGCGGATCCGGCGATCGCGGAGACACTGCTGGCGATGACAGGGACGGTTGAGGTCCAGCTCATCGCGTGACGGTAGACGTGAGGGGGCCGGCGACACCGGCCCCCTCACGCGGTCACCTCAGGTCGTACGCGCGGATGATCGTCTGCTGGACGTCACCGCCCGCGTCCGCCGCCCGAGCCTTGAACGACACGTTCTCGGCCCCGTGCGGGTGGATCAGCGTGACCTGCCAGCCCGCCCGCGTCTTGCGCAGCGGCACCGGCTTCCACGACTTGCCCTCGTCGTAGGACACCTGCACCGCCGGGGCCTTGATGTCGGTGACGGTGCCCGTTCCGTTGCGCTCCACCGTGATCGGCACGGTGACGACGCGTCCGGCGCGGTTGTGCTCGTCCAGGGCCGGCGCGAAACGGACCGCGAGCAGCGGGATCGACTGGAACGCCTCGCCTGGGACGTGTTCCGAGGTGAACGACCAGTCCGCGGTGACCCGTGACGACAACGAGTCGCGCGTCGCCTCGGTGTGGACGGTGTAGCGCTTCTTCTCCGCCGGCGCGTCCGGGATGTAGGCGTAGCCGGATTCGGGCTGGTCCGAGATGACCTTGCCGTCCACCGTCACGGTGGTGCGGCCGGTGCTCGGCGAGTAGCCGTACATGCCCTGCGCGCTCTGCAGTGGCACGTCGAGGCGCAGCAGGTTGCCGACGCGTCCGGCGAAGCGCACGGTTCCCGGTGCGTGAGGCACGCCGGGGCCGTAGACGGCGCTGTTCCAGTGCTCGGTCACGGTCCTGCCGAGCTTGAACACGCGGGGCGTGATCGAGGACTGGAAACCGAGGCTGGGCCACTCGCCGAGCTTCGCGAACTCCGTCAGCGAGCCGGACCACTCGACGCCGGGGGTGTAGAACTCCTCGAGCCGCAACGGCAGCGGGCCGGAGGCGCCGTTGTCGCGCTGGCCGATCGAGCCCGGTACGCGGGCGTGCGTGACCGAGTTGACGCGGGCCAGTTCGCGGTCCTTGACGGAGCGCTGGACGTTCGCCGGCACGCGGGTCTTCTCGCTGATCCGCACGTGGTACTGGTACGGGCTGCCGTCGAACTTGCCGTTGGCGTCCGGCTTCGCCAGCACGGACTCGGCGTAGAAGTCGAACTTCGGCCACGACGTCTTCGACGGGCGGACGCGGATGCCCTCGAACGAGTTGAGGTACCAGGTGCCGCCCGTCGCGCCCCAGTTGGCCTGCATCAGGAAACCGAGGCCGGCCTGCGCCGCCTTCGCGTCCTTCTGCTCGACCGCGATCGAGGGCTGGGTGCCCTGCCGCGCGTCGAACACGATCTCGGTGTTGCCGGTGACCTCCAGGGCCGGCTCGGTCAGCGTGGTGATCAGGCCGCCCTTGGTCGGGTCGGGGTCGCGGGTGCTGATCGTGCCGTCGAGGAAGAACTTGCCCTTGGGCAGGCGCTGCACGATCGTGCCGGACGGGTCGTGGCGGAAGTGCGCCTGCGGCTTGTCCAGGTCGACGAACCTGTAGTCGTAGTACTGCGTCGGCGCGCCGTTGTGGTCGAGGAACGTGAGCTTCAGGTCGTAGCTCTCGACCTCCTTCACGACACCGACCGCCACCCGCACGCCGTCGGACGAGAGGACCACCGCGCCGTAGATGCCGTCCGCGACCGCGGCGCGGGTGTCCGCCGTGACCGTGGCGTCGGCCGATCCACCTGCGGGGATGGTCAGCTTCGCCGGGGAGACGCTGAACAGGCCGGCTGCGGCGGGCTTGACCTCGGCGATGCTCAGGTCGACGGTCACGTCGGTCGTGCCGTTGTTGCGGTAGGTCAGCTTCTGCGTGATGGGCTTGTCGTCGTCGTGCGGCCACACCGCGGTGCCCAGCGAGAGGCTGCCGTGGTTCGTGGTGACCGCGGAGGACACGGCGCGGCCGACGTCGAGACGTCCGGCGCCCTGGTCGTAGATGCTCAGCGACGGGTTGGGCTTGGCGCTGTTCATCAGCGCGGCCTTGATGTCCTCGGCCTTCCACGCCGGGTTCTTCGACGCGAGGATCGCCGCCGCTCCCGCCACGTGCGGGGTGGCCATCGACGTGCCGGACAACGCGACGTGGCCTTCGCCCGCGGGCGTGCCGATCTGGCCGTTCTTGGCCTTCGCGGCCACGATGTCGACGCCCGGCGCGGTGATGTCGGGCTTGACGGCGTTGTTGAACCAGCGCGGGCCGCGCGAGGAGAACTCGGCGAGCGTGTCGTCGCGGTTGACTGCGCCGACGGTGAGGGCCGCGTCGGCGGAGCCGGGTGAGCCGATGGCGCCGCCGGAGTTGCCGGCGGCCACGACGAACAACGCGCCGGTCTGCTCGGTGATGCGGTTGAGCGCGAGCGACATCGGGTCGGTGCCCTCGTCGGGCCACGAACTGCCGAGGCTCATGTTGATGACCTCGGCCTTGGCCGCGGCCCACTCCATGCCGGCGATGATGTCGCTCTCGCGGCCGCCGCCGTAGTCGCCGAGCACCTTGCCGTTGATGAGCTTCGAGTCCGGCGCGATGCCCTTGTACTTGCCGTCGCCGGTCACGGTCGACGCGACGTGCGTGCCGTGGCCGACACGGTCGTCGGTGGTGTCGCTGTCGGAGAAGTTCTTCGACTCCACGACGGCGCCCGCGAGGTCCGGGTGGGTCTCGTCGACGCCGGTGTCGAGGATCGCGACGGTGACGTCCTTGCCGGTGAAGCCCTTCTCCCACGCCTGGGGCGCGCCGACCTGCGCGGCGCTGCGGTCCAGGGACGCGGTGACCTTGCCGTCCAGCCAGATCTTGCCGGTGCCCGCCGCCCGGGCACCGGCCCAGAACGAGCCGTCCTTGCTGATGGTGATCGCGTGCGAGCCGATGCTCGGCAACGACTCGGCGTTCGCCGCGCTGATCACCTGCCCCTGCACGATCAGCGGGATCGTCTTGCTGGCCGCGTCGTCGTAGCCGGATCTGGCGAGCAGTGAGACGTCGAACAGCCGCTCGTCGAGCGCGCCGGAGTTGAGCCCTGCCTGGGCGTCGAGCGGCACGACGTGCAGGTCTCCGCGCGGGTCCTTGAACGAGCGGAACCCGACGTTCTCCCTGCCCTTGGCGCCTCTCGCCTGGACCTTGCCGTTGCTGACGACGACCTCGTCGCCGGTGACGAGCGTGACCTTGGTGCTCAGCCCGTCGGCGCGCACCTCTTGTTCCTGCGGTGCCGCGGAAACGGGGACGGCTGCCGTGGCGGCAACCACGACAGCCGTCAGCCCTGCGGCGATGTGTGCTCGTTTCAACGCGAACTCCCCTAGTTCACCGAAGTAGGAATAGCCCTCAGTGACTAAGACATCTCGTTGAGTCGCGACGTTGCTGGCTTGGCCAGGTCATCCGTTCACAGAGTTGTCTGGATTGCCCGTTCGACGGCCGCCTCGACGTGCAGGCGGGTGGTCGGGAACACCGGAAGCGGCACGTCAGCCTGCGTGATCAGCAGTTCGATCTCGGTGCAGCCGAGGATGACTCCCTGCGCCCCGTCGAACTTCGAGATCACGTCTTGATAGGCGCGGCGGGACTGTTCGCGAACGATGCCGAGGCACAGCTCGTCGTAGATGATCCGATGCACGGTCGCGCGGTCCTCGGCCGAGGGCAGCAGCACCTTCAGCCCGTGGGACTCCAGGCGTTCGCGGTAGAACGGCTGGTCCATGGTGAAGCCGGTGCCGAGCAGGCCGACGGTGGTGAAGCCGGCCCGCTTGATCGCCTGGGCGGTGGTGTCGCCGAGGTGGATCACCGGGATGTCGATCGCGGCCTGGACCTGGTCGAACACCTTGTGCATGGTGTTGGTGCAGATCAGCAGGAAGTCGGCGCCACCTGCCTGGACCTGCGCGGCGGCCTCGGCGAGGGCCTTGCCCGCGTCGTCCCACCTGCCCTCGACCTGCATGCGCTCGATCTCGGCGAAGTCGACGGAGTGCAGCACGACCTTCGCCGAGTGCAGCCCGCCGACGCGTTCGCGCACGAGCACGTTGGCGAGCCGGTAGTACTCCGCGCTGCTCTCCCAGCTCATCCCGCCCAGCATCCCGATCGTCAGCATGGGGCCAGTCAAGCACTCCAGCGCGGGTCGCGGCCGGTGGAGGCCAGCAACTGCTCGAACGGCGACGCGTCGGCCGGTGCCTCGACGGCGTCCTTGAACACCTTCCACTCGACGGCCATCGGCCCCATCTGGTTGACCAGGCTCGCGACCTCGGCGAACACCTCGGGGTCCGGTTCGAAGCGCTGGCCGGTCGCCTGCGCGAGGTCGGAGACGTGGATGGTGAGGTCCAGCAGCGCCAAGCCGCCGACGGTCTGCGCGGGCATGTTCATGTTGCCCGAGATGCCCTCGGTGGCGCCGGGCTCGCCCCACGCCTCGACGAGCTTCGCCGTCTCGGTGGGGTACTGAGCGCGCCAGTCCGGGTAGGACGGGGTGTGGCTGAAGTCGGCGTCCTGCTTCGCGGCGAGCTTCTGGAACTCCACGACGACGTGCAGCAGGTGGTCGAGCAGGGCGCGGACGTCGTAGTCGGCGCATGGGGTGGGCCTGGCTACATCGTCGTCGGTGATGTTCGCGATGACGGGCAGTGCGTGGTCGCGGGCTCGGTCGAGCAGAACGCTGAGCTTCATGGGCCTGAGCCTATTTCCGGGTGTTCCGGTCCTCTTGAACAAACGCGCCAACCTAGGATCCTGCTGTGCAGGGGCCGCGTCGGGACACTCGCGGGATCGTGGACGCGCGCGAGTTGTTCGCCCGCGTGCGGTTCCGCCGCCGCATGCCGTGCGCCGAGCTGCGGCCGTACCTGGAGCACTACTGGCTGATCGACGGCTCGTTGGACGCGCCGTACACCACACACGTCGTGCCGCATCCGTCCGTGAACGTCGTCTTCGAGCGTGGGTTTGCCCAGCCGGAGATCGCGGGCGTCGGGCTCGGGTTGTTCAGCCGGGTGCTCGAGGGGCGGATCCGGGTCGCGGGCGTGCAGTTCCGGCCCGGTGGGTTCCGGCCGTTCCGCGCGGAGCCGGTGTCGGAGTGGACCGGGCGGCACGTGCGGCTCGACGTCCCGTCGGCGCTCGTGCTGGACGTCGAGGACGAGGACGAACGGGTGGCCGCGCTCGACGCGTTCCTGCTGGGGCTCGGACCGGTGGCCGATCCGCAGGCGACACTGGCGATGGACCTGGTCCAGCAGATCCGCGACGACCGGGAGATCCGGCGGGTGGCGGACTTCGCGCGGGACTGCGGCGTGGCGGTGCGCACGATGCAACGGCTGTTCGCGGACTACGTCGGGGTGAGCCCGAAGTGGGTCATCCTGCGGTACCGCATCCACGAAGCCCTGGAACGGGCCGAGTCGGAGGTCGAGTGGGCTCGTCTGGCCGCCGACCTGGGTTATAGCGACCAGGCCCACCTCGTCCGGGACTTCACGCAGACCGTCGGTGTCTCTCCCACGGCGTACGCGCGCGCTCTCACGTGAGGTACTCGCACAGCTCGATGAGAATGCCCTCGGGGCCGCGGACGTAGCAGGTCCGGAGGAGGTCCTCGTACTTCTCGACGTTCTTGACCAGCTCGGCGCCGTGCGGCTTGATGCGGGCGAGAGTGTCGTCGAGGTCGTCGACGGTGAACGCGACGTGCCGCAGGCCCAGGGCGTTGATCGGCGCGTGGGAGCTGCCGTCGATGCTCCGCGGGGTCTGGAACTGGCTGAACTCGATCCGGTACCGGTCGTCCGGGGTCTTCATCATCGCTATCTCGCTGACGGAGCCGTCGAGGCCGATGACACCGTCGACGAACTCGCCCTCCATGTGGGCCTTGCCCTCAAGCTCCATGCCGAGTGCCTCGAAGAACGCGACGGCGGCCGCGAGATCGGTGACGGTCATTCCGACGTGGTGCATGCTCCGGATGCTCATACCCCTGGGACGGTGCCACTCACGCGTTCTCGACGTCAAAAGTGGTCCAACTTCGTGGTCGGTTTTTGGCTCTCCTTACTGGACCGCTTTCGCGGCAGAGTTCACCGCATGAGCCTCGCCTTCCTGATCACTACGTTGATCGCGGTCGCCACTCCTGGCACCGGTGTGCTGTACACGTTGTCCGCCGGCCTCGCGCACGGGCGGAAGGCGAGCGTGATCGCCGCGTTCGGCTGCACGCTGGGGATCGTGCCGCACGTGCTGGCCACGGTGACCGGCCTGGCGGCGTTGCTGCACGCGAGCGCGCTGGCGTTCGAGATCGTGAAGTACCTGGGCGTCGCGTACCTGGTCTACCTGGCGTGGGCGACGTTGCGGGACAAGAGCGAACTGGTCGTGGACACCGCCACCGCACCGGCGTCCGCGCGCAGGGTCGTGGTGTCGGCGGTGCTGATCAACCTGCTCAACCCGAAGCTGACGATCTTCTTCGTGGCGTTCCTGCCGCAGTTCGCGACGGGGCTCGGGCAGATGGTGACGCTGAGCGCGGTGTTCATGGCGCTGACGTTCGTGGTGTTCGCCGTCTACGGGGTGTTCGCGGCGTCGATGCGCGACCGGGTGCTGGCCCGGCCGCGGGTGATGGTGTGGCTGCGGCGGTTCTTCGCGGCCTCGTTCGCCGCGCTGGGGCTGAAGCTCGCGCTGACCTAACAGCTCGCGGCGCGTTCGAGCAGCAGCGTCCGTTCGCGTTCGTTGCGGGTGAGCGAGGCGGCCTTCTCGAACTCGACCTTCGCCTCACCGTTTCGCCCGAGCTTCAGCAGGAAATCGCCGCGCACGCTGGGCAGCAGGTGGTAGCCCTGCAACGCCTTCTCGCCCGCGATCTCGTCGACGAGCGCGAGTCCGGCGGCGGGCCCGAAGGCCATCGACAACGCCACCGCGCGGTTGAGCTCGACGATCGGTGACGGCGAGATGCCCGCGAGCACCTGGTAGAGGGTGGCGATGCGTTGCCAGTCGGTGTCTTCGGCCTTGCGCGCGCGGCCGTGGCACGCGGCGAGGGCGGCCTGGACGTAGTACGGGCCGGGCGGCTGGTTGAGGGCTTCGGCGCGTTCGAGGGCCTTGAGGCCGCGGCCGATGAGCAGCCAGTCCCAGCGGCCCCGGTCCTGCTCCAGCAGCAGCACGGGCTCACCGCCGGGACCGGTGCGTGCCTTGGTGCGGGAGGCCTGGATCTCCATGAGCGCGACCAGGCCGTGGACCTCGGCTTCCTTGGGCGCGAGCTCGGCGAGCACGCGGCCGAGCCGCAGCGCCTCGGCGCAGAGTTCGGGGCGCAGCCAGTCGTCGCCCTGGGTGGCGGAGTAACCCTCGTTGAAGATCAGGTAGATGACCTCGAGGACGCTGGCGAGGCGGGCCGCGAGCTCGGGGCCTTCGGGGACCTCGAACGGCACGCCGGCGTCCGCGAGGGTCTTCTTCGCGCGGACGATCCGCTGGGCCACGGTCGCGTCGCTGACCAGGAACGCCCGCGCGATCTCCTCCGTCTTGAGGCCGCCCAGCATCTTCAGCGTGAGCGCGACCCTCGCCTCGGTGCCCAGCACCGGGTGGCACGCGGTGAACATGAGGCTGAGCAGGTCGTCGCCGATCTCGTCGTCGATGCCCTCGCTCGCGTCCGGCGTGGCCTCCTGGACGTCGCGGCCGATCTCCTCGACCTTGCGGTTGAAGTTCTCGCGGCGCCGGATCTGGTCGATCGAACGCCGCTTGGCCGTCGTCATGAGCCACGCGCCGGGGTTGCGCGGGACGCCCTCCACCGGCCACTGCTCCAGCGCGGCGACCAGCGCGTCCTGGGCCATCTCCTCGGCGAGTCCGACGTCGCGGGTGTACCGGGCCAGGGCGGCGATGACCTTCGCCGACTCCATCCGCCAGACCGCGTCGACGGTGCGGTGCACCGAGGTAGCCCCCATGGAGGAATCAGACCACAGCCACCTGACGTATTTCCACGACGCACGCCGGGAGCGCGATGCGCCTGATCCGTTCGACCGCCTCCTCGCGGTCGCGGACGTCGATCAGCCAGTAGCCCGACACCCCGCACGCGTCCGGGACGAGGTCGCCCACGTCGAGCAGGACACCCGCGCGCCGCAACACGTCGCCGTGCAGCGCCGCCAACGGACTCGGGCTCCTGACGAACACCATGAACCGCACCGGGCCTCCTCGTTCGCCGTCCATGAAGACGTCGAACGAGGAGGAGCCGAATCGACGCGGTGATCAGCCGCGGAAGTCCGCCTCGTGATCACGTGCCCACTGCGCGAACGTCCGGTACGGCCTGCCCATGAGCCGTTCGTAGTCCGGCGACACGACGAACTCGTAGTCGGCGAAGTCGTCGGGGTCACCGCCCTCGTAGCCCGCGATGCCGAGGACGTACCGCGCGATCTCCTCGGGCCAGCCGACGCTGACGTAGTAGGCGAGCGCCTCCTCGACGGTGACGTCCTGGAACGTCAGCGAGCGGCCGATCGCGGCGCCGATGTCGCGCGCCATGTCCCGCTGGGTGATCTGCGGCGGGCCGGTCAGGTCGTAGGCCTTGCCCGCGTGGCCGTCCTCCCGCAGCACCTTGATCGCCACGTCGGCGATGTCGGCCTCGTGGATCGGCTGCCCGGCCGCGTCCGGCTCGGGGTGCACGATCGTGCCGTCCGCGCGGATCGACGGGCCCCAGAGGTCGATCTTGTTGACCGCGAACTCGCCCGGCCGCAGGTGGGTCCACTCGACGCCGGACGCCTCGACGGCCTGTTCGACCGGGAGGTGGTGGCTGGTGTCGTAGCCGTGGGTCACCGCGCCCGAGGACAACGTGACGATCCGGCGCACCCCCGCCCGCACTGCCCGGTCGACGACCTCCTGCGCGGTCGGCGGGTGCACGAACAGGTAGAGCTTCTCGACGCCGTCGAACGGAATGCTGTCCGGGTCGTCGAGGTCGGCCTTCACCACCTCGACGCCCGCCGGGAACTCCGCCCTGGCCGGGTCGCGGGTGATCGCCCGCACCGGGCCGGTGAGCCCGCGCACCACCAGCCGGCCGACGTTGCCCGTCGCGCCGGTCACGAGTGTCGTCATCTCATGCCGCCTTCGATGCCGTCCAGCAACCTGTCGAGCCCGTAGTCCCACGAGGTGTGCACGTGGTCCGCGAGCGTGCCCTCGGTGTCGTAGGCGCCGGCGTTCCACAGCGCCGTCATCGCCGGGTAGCGCTCGACGTCGAAGTAGTCGTCCCAGAACACCTGCCGCGCGCCCCACCACGTGTCGCCGGACTCACCGGTGGTCGCCGCCAGTTGCTGGTCGTCCACCTCGGACGCCGCCGCGCCGTGCACGAAGCCCTCGACGGCGACGTGCGCGACGGTCACCTGCCTCGGCTCCAGGCCGGAGTCGGCCAGCGCGGCCAGCACGAACTCCTGGCCGTCCATCAGGCCGGGCCCGAGCGGCGGCCGCACCATCGACACGTCCCGCATCCACGGATGTGCCTGGTAGACCGCGCGGGTGCGGTCCGCGTAGTGCTTGATGCGCTCGCGCCAGGTGCCCTCGGGCGTGAGTTCGCGTTCCTGCAGCACGGTGTCGGTCATGAGGTCGATCAACTCGGCCTTGCCGGGCACGTGCGTGTAGAGCGACATCGTGCCGACGGTCAGTTCCTGTGCGACGCGGGCCATCGACATCGCGCCGAGGCCCTCGCGATCGGCCACCGCGATCGCCGCGGTGACGATCTGGTCGACGCTCACCTTGGGCTTCCTGCCGACCTGCTTCGGCTCTCGCGGCGTGCGCCAGAGCAGTGCGAGCGTCCTGGCCGGGTCTCCCCCGCCGCTGCGTTCGGCGGCCATCCGTCCACCCCATTTCCGTAGGCCATACGGAAAGAATACCGTATGTCGTACGGAAATGGGTGCTAGCTGACGTACCAGAGCACCTGGACGCTGGTGGGGGACGTCTCGTGCAGCTCCGCGCACACCTCGTGGACCAGGACGAGTCCGGTCTGCCTGCACATGCGCTCGTCGGTGGGCAACGGTGGCCGGTGGGTGAACCCGCCCGACGCGAGTCCCGCGCGCACCACCTCGGTAGCGCGGTCCCCGGTCGCGGTCAGCTCTCGCGAGCAGTTGGCGCCGTGGCCGGAGCCGCAGTGACCGCTTCCCTCGGCCACCTCCAGCCCGGAGGCGGCCGACACCACGCCCTCGTTATGGGGCATGCGCGCGTCGAGCTCCAGGATGACGGCGATGGCCACCCCGGGGACGATCATGGCGGGCAGCCACAGGACGCCGGCGAGCAGGCGCCGTTGCACGAGCAGACCGACGGCGATCACGACCGCCGCGATCATCGGGTAGAGCCAGTAGACCTCGAGCGCCGAGGGCACCCACCGGCCTGGCAGCTCCATTCTGCGCGGCAGCACGAACCACGCCAGCAGGACCACCAGGAGCAGGCCGACCACGATCCCGGTCCGCCACGAACGGGCGAGGACGATCCACAGGACGATCGGCACCATTCCGAAAAGTCCGGTGTCCACGGACAGCACGTTCACGACGAATCCCGCCACCAGCGGCACGGCACGCCACCAGTGCAACTCCCCCAAGTCCCGCACGCGACCATTAAAGCGGAAACGCCGCCCCGAAGATCGGGACGGCGTTTCCTTGTGGTGGGAGCGGGTTTTCCTACGAGCGCCAGGCGAGCGAGGTCAGCATCTCCTTGCCGCGTTCGGCGCTGCGCGGGTGGCTGAGCACGTCGTAGCGGCCGGCCACGAGCTGGGTGGTCGAGGCGAAGTCGCGGCGGCCGCGGGTGGCCGCGTAGCGCATCGCGGCGCTGGCCAGGCCGAAGACCGTACCGACGACGAGACCCGTGATGATCGGGGCGAGGGCGCCGCCGGTCGAGAACAGGCCGAGCAGCAGACCGACGAACAGACCGAACCAGGCACCCGACGCGGCACCGGCGCCGAGCACGCGACCCCAGGTCAGGCGGCCGGTGACGCGTTCGACGATCATCGGCTCGACGCCGACGATGGTGACGTCCGCGACCGGGAAGTCGTTGTCCGCCAGGTGGTCCACGGCCCGCTGTGCCTCTTCGTAGGTCCCGTAGGAACCGATGGGCCAGCCGGTGGGCGGAGTAGGCAGTGCGTTGACGCCCGTGGAATTCGTTCCCGTGGCGAACGGAGTCGCGGTGGTCATTTCCAACACCTCCGAATTGCGATCCCTGCACCTGGTACTACGAACGGGCGTCCGATTCTGTTCCCAAGGTTGAGCTGATGTGACTCAGCTCCCTGTCGGTAAGCGTGATGTCCAGTGATTCCAGCGTTTTCCCGAGGTCGTCCACCTGAGAATTCTCAGGTTTCTCCCCCGCGCGTTCCACGGTGAACTCGGTGCCGACCAGACGGCGGCTCAGCCCCGGTTCCAGACGCATGGCGACGAGCTGGCGACTGAACGGCGACCGTTCGTGCGTGGCGACGTAGTAGTTGGCCGCCATGTAGTCGACAGGGCGTTGCTCGATACCGGTCTCGAACGCGTGCTGCAGGTCCCAGCCGTCCGGCGATTGCTTCTCCAGCACCCAGCGGCCGTCCTCGCGGCGCAGGCGGTGCGGCCACCCGGCCTGGTCCACGACCGCGCCGTCGACCAGCGGCATCGGGTGCAGCATCCCGGCACCGAACCCGACGTCGACGAGCTGGTCGTCGACGATGGACACGAAGTGCGTGCGCGGCCCGGTCATCACGCGGCTCATCTGCCGGCTGACGGTGTGGCCGAGACGTTCCAGCACGGCCGTGAAGAGCAGCTGGTGCTCGTAGCAATAGCCGCCGCGGCGCCGTCCGAGCATCTTGTCCTGGATGTCGCCGAGGTCGAGTGACGGCACGTGGCCGAGCATCACGTCGATGTTCTCGAACGGAATGGCGCGCACATGCGCTTCGTGCAACTCCGTCAGCGAACTCGACGCCGACGCCCCCGTACGCGCGAAGTACGCGCCCAAATCAACCGAGTCGGTCTGCCACATGCGGTTCCCCCTGAGCTCGCTGCCATTCCTCCTTTGTCAGCGCGTACTCGACCTCTCCGTATTCCGAGCCGGGCAACGGTTCGGGGAAATCGACGTGGAACGTGCGGACGTGCCGCAGCCCGCACTTCTCCATCACCCGCCGCGACCCGGCGTTGACGAACATCGTCGTGGCGACGACCCGCCGCACACCGCCGACGGTGAAACCGCGTTCGATCAGGGCTTTCCCGCCCTCGGTGGCGTAACCGAGCCCCCAGCACGCGCGGTGCAGCCGGTAGCCGAGCTCGACCTCGCCGGTGCCCTTGAACTCGAACCAGCCGGCGAACCGGCCGCTCGCCTTCTCGAACGCCGCGTGAAAGCTCTCGCCGAGGTAGTTCTCGACCGGCGCCGGGTCGAGGTACCGCATGACCTCGGGATCGGCGTGCAGCTCGCGCAGCGCGTCCACGTCGGACGGCCCGACAGGGCGCAGCGTCAGTCGTTCCGTTTCCACGCGGAGATCGTGCCGCACTCGCGCGAGCTGCCCCACCTGTTTACGACGGGTTCTGCGGTGTGATCGTCTCCAGGACCTTCCCGGTGGCGTCGCGGACGACCACGCGTGCCTCGGGGTGGCGGTCGAGCAGCTTCGCCGCGAGCACGAACGTGCCGTTGCCGATCGTGGCGGGCACGTCGGCCGCACCGGGGCTGGTGTAGGTGATGGAGGCGACGCGGGGGTCGAGCACCAGTCCGGTCGCCGCGGCACTGGTGCTGCCGCCGTCGTAGTACTCCCCCTGCTCGTTGACCTTGTACGGCTTGAAGTCGTAGTACGCCAGCATTCCCGCGATCGTCGTACCGCGGTACTCGCCCAGGTCGTCGAGGTCCATCACCGTGCCGGGTGTCGGGTCGTTGTCGGAGTCGCGGCAGTAGAGCAGCAGGCCGCCGAACCGGCCGGTGACGAGCGTGTCGGTGGCGCTGACCTTGACCGTGAGTCCGTGCGCGAACTGGTCGGGGTCGGGGACCGCCCGGTTCTTCAGGCAGGCGCCGAACCGCGCGGCCTCGGGGGTGTCACGTGCGGCGGGCGGCAGCGGCCGGTCGACGACGGACGCGGTGGGCTTCGGGACGCCGCGCACGGCGAACTCCTCGCCGTCGACCAGGGCCTTGGTGCCGTTCTCCGCCTTCTGGAACCCGCTGGGCGCGAGGAAGAGGCCGTCGACCAGCGCGGGGATCGTGTTGCTCTGCGCGGAGTCGGCTATCTGGGACAGG
Organism: Lentzea pudingi; assembly: GCF_014646255.1. Taxonomy (GTDB): domain Bacteria; phylum Actinomycetota; class Actinomycetes; order Mycobacteriales; family Pseudonocardiaceae; genus Lentzea; species Lentzea pudingi. The sequence continues at coordinate 882,140 of NZ_BMNC01000003.1, read as the reverse complement.
CTCAGGATCCTGATGTCCGACGAGACCAGGCCCGCCATCGTGCCGCTCGGCGTGGTGAACAGGATCTCCACCTGACGCCGGCCCTCGAGCACGGCCGGGTCCGGCACGGAGATGGTCGTCGTGGTGGCGGTGTTCGCGCAGAAGAACACACCTGCGGGCACCCGGAACGCGCTGAGGACGGTGCCGTTCTTGTTGCTGGTCGCCAGCGGCGTCCACTCGGCGGCGGGCGGGTGCTCCTTCGCGGCGGCGGCGCACCGGGCCAGCGCCCCTGGGGCGACCTTGCCGGTCTCGACGTGGTTGACGATCTTGCGGTCCTTGCCGACGAACTCGCCGTTGTGCTGCATCGGCGGGGCCGCGACGTCGGCCGGGCTGCCGAGCAGGGCCTGGCTCGCGAAGACGGCGCCCGCGGCGAGCACGCTGACGCCGGCGGCGATCAGCAGCGGCCTGCCGGTGCGGGCGGCCGGGCTCATACCTTCGGAGAGCCGCTGCCGGGCGCGCATGCGGACGTCGTCGGGCAGGGGGCGGTGGTCGGGCATCTGGTCGATCACGGGGTGTCCTCGGGGGTCAGGTCGCGCAGGCGGGCGCGGGTGCGGGAGACGCGGGCGCGGACGCTCGACTCGGTGATGCGCAGCAGCGCGGCGGCGTCGGCGGTGGACACGTCGCCGAGAAGGCAGAGCTGGGCGATCTCGCGTTCGGACGCGGGCAGCTTCGCGATGGCGGCGACGACCGCGGCGAGGCGGCGTTGCGCGTCGGTGCGGGCGGCGACCTCGTCGGCGTGGTCGCGTTCGTCCTGCGGGGTCAGTCTCGCGACCAGGCGCAGGGCCCTGCGCGAGGCACGCCATTCGGTGCGAGCGCGGTTCGCCGTGACCGTGTAGAGCCAGGGCAGTGCCGAATCGCGCACCAGCTGGGCCTCGCCGCGTTTTCGCCACGCCGTCAGGAACGTCGCGGAGAGCAGGTCCTCGGCCTGCGACCAGGAGGCCGTCAGGCGGTAGGCGTAGTTCCAGACCGCTTCCGCGTGGCGTTCGAACAGCTCGGTGAACGCGGCGTGGTCGCCTTCCGCGATCTGCTCCCAGAGGCGCGTGTCGGGCGGCCCGACGTTCGCGCGCTCGGTCGTCTCAGTCATCACACTCCGCCTGGGGCCGTCACGGCTCAGTGTGCTGCGTGACGTGCGTCACCGGGCGGTGGGGAGCTGCCCCTCATTCGAGGCGTGAATGACACCGATGGCAAGATCGTGGGGTGCCGATCGAGCAGCAGCAGCCCGGCAATGTCGAGGCGGAGACCCAGGTGTTCGCGAAGATCACGACCCCGCAACTGGAGGCGGTGACGATCCCCGGCGTGGCCCCGGCGACGCCCGTTCCCCCCGTGGCGGCCCCTCCGCCGGTCGTACCCGCGGCCGCCACCGCGGCGTCCGCGTCGAAGTCCAAGTCGCTGACCCGGCGGTTGGCCCGCCGGATCCTCGGCCCGACCTTGATGACGAAGAGATAGGCCCTGCGACGACTACCGGTCGGGGACCTGACCCAGGCCTCCGCAGACCCGGCAGGCGGTCCGGTCCTCGTTGAGCCCAGAACCAAGGCAACGGCTGCACTCCTTCACAGAAGAACAGTGTCCGCTTCTACTGGGAGTGGGGGCAGCCGCCAAGCAGGGACCGTCCCGGCAATAATGGGTGACCCCCATCGTTCACGCTCGGTGATCAGGCGCGGGTGGACGGTCCGGCTGGAATCTCGTTGGCACGTGCGACATTGCCTGCGACGATGCCCTTGCTCTCCCCGTGCGGCAGCCTCCACCAACCGGAGCAGCCGCGCGGGCACGGGTGCGACATCTCGTGCAGCACCAGCCCTTCCGGACCGGGAACGGGTTGTTGCCACGACATGGTCCCGGACCCCGCGCACAGCAGGCAGGTGTCCTCTTCGCACTCCACACCTGTAAGTACTCCACACGGGACACTTCGGGCAATCGCTGGATCGAGGGGAGATCACCGATGGCGGTCGCGGTCGTGACGGGAGCGGGTTCCGGGGTGGGACGCGCGGCGGCGCGCACCCTGCTGGCGGCCGGGTTCGAGGTGGCGCTGGCGGGCCGGCGCGAGGACGCGCTGGCCGAGACCGGAGAGGGCTTCCCCGACTCCGCCCTCGTCGTGCCCACGGATGTGTCGCGTGAGGACTCGGTCGTCGCGTTGTTCGAGGCGGTCGTCGCGCGCTTCGGCCGTGTCGACGTGTTGTTCAACAACGCCGGGATGAACGTGCGCGCGACACCGGTCGAGGAGTTCTCGTTGAGCGCGTGGGAGAAGGTCGTCGGGGTGAACCTCACGGGCGCGTTCCTGTGCGCTCGGGAGGCTTTCAAGGTGATGAAGACGCACGGCGGTGGCCGGATCATCAACAACGGATCGATCTCGGCGTCCGTGCCGCGCCCGCACGCGGTGGCCTACAACGCGACCAAGCACGCGATGACCGGGCTGACGAAGTCGTTGTCACTGGAGGGCCGTGCGTTCGGCATCGCGTGCGGGCAGATCGACATCGGCAACGCCGCTACGGAGATGACCGAGCGGATGGGCGCCGGTGTGCTGCAGGCGAACTTCGAGGTCCGGGCGGAGCCGACGTTCGACGTGCAGCACGTGGCCGACGCCGTGCTCTACCAGGCTCGGTTGCCGCTCAACGCCAACGTGCAGTTCATGACGGTGATGGCGACGGCCATGCCTTACATAGGCAGGGGTTGAGCCTGGTACATGCCGCCGCCGCGCTCGAGCAGACCGAAATCGACGAGGTAGCGGCGGATGGTGACGTGGTCGACCTCTCCCCCGTCGCACCACGTCTTGAGCAGCTCGTTGACCTCGGTCTCGTCGTAGTAGGTCCGCGCGGTGAACGCGTGCGCGGCGACGTGCTCGAGGATCTTGCGGCGCCGCTCGGGGGCGACCGGCAGTGAGATGAGCTTCTCGCCCCTGATGAACGGCGCGAGCCCGTCTGCCGGCATCGCGTCGGTGAGTGTCGCGGCGAGCGGCTTGAGGTCGGCCGGCCTGGCCGGTTCCCCTTCGACCAGCCCGGCCTCGCGCAGCTTGACCAGCGCGGTGCCGGCGTCCTTGACCTTCAGCCCGGAGGCGGCGGCGACGTCGGCCAGGGTGCCCGCGCCGAGGACGACGGCGGCGAAGGCCCGCAGCCTCGTGGGTTCGGCCAGGGCGCGCACGACGGCTTCCGGTGTGGTCATGTCTGCGAACCTAACGCCGCCGTCCACCCGTTTTCAGGATCAGCGGGCGGGTGATCCCTGCCAGTCCTCGCTCACCGGCCCACCAGGCCCTCGGCCATGACGTCGCCGAGGTAGGCCTCGAAGTCCGGTGTGCCGGGCTTGAGCACGTGCCGCACCCACGCCGTGCGCTCGTGGGCCAGCGGCGGCAGCTCCCAGACGCAGCCGATGAGGTCCTTGGGGATGACGGTGAAGTGCGTGAGGTCGGGGTCGGTCGAGCCGAGGAACGGCTGGTCGCCGGACACGGCGGTGCGGCAGTGCAGGACGTTGTCCCAGACCCAGTTGTAGGCGTTGAGGTACATGCCGGCCTGGCTGCGGTGCAGGACCGTCACCGTGGCGGGCGGGGTCGGGTCCTCGAAGTCCGGGTAGATCTTCGGCAGGAACGCGTAGGCGGCCTCGCGGATGTCGTCGGTGATCTCCAGGCCCGGGGTGACGACCTCGTAGCGCTTGACGTGCCTGCCCGCGACGACCAGCGGTTTCCTGACCGTCAGCTGCTTCTCGTAGAAAGCCATGCGTCGAACATATGAACTAACCCTGACAGGGTGTGTCAGTGTGTCCGCGTGCGCGCGAGTCGATTGGTGTCGTTGCTGCTCCTGCTGCAGACGAAGGGCCGGATGACGGCGCAGGCGCTGGCCGACGAGCTGGAGGTCTCGGTCCGCACCATCTACCGCGACGTCGACTCGCTGCACGCGGCGGGCGTGCCGCTCTACGGCGACGCGGGCCCGTCCGGCGGCTACCAGCTGCTCGACGGCTACCGCACCCGGCTGACGGGCCTGACCGAGCAGGAGGCGGAGTCACTGTTCCTCGCGGGCATGCCGGGCCCTGCCGCGGACCTGGGCCTGGGCGACGCGGTGTCGGCGGCACAGCTCAAGCTGATGGCGGCGTTGCCGTCGCCGATGCGCGACCGGGCCTCGCGGATGGCCACGCGGTTCCACCTCGACGCACCCGCCTGGTACTACGACCCGGAACGCTCGCCGTTCCTGGAACTGGTGGCGGACGCGGTGTGGCGCGAGCGCCTGCTGGAGGTGAGCTACCGGCGGTGGCGTTCACCGGAGGAGGTGACGCGCGTGCTGCGACCGCTGGGCCTCGTGCTGAAGGCAGGGCGCTGGTACCTGGTGGCCCTGGGGTCGTCGCGGATCTCGACGTACCGGGTGTCGCAGATGCAGGCGGTCACCGTGCTCGACGAGTCCTTCACGCGGCCAGCGGGCTTCGACCTGGCGGCGCACTGGGCGGCGTCGCTGGAGGAGTTCCAGGCGCGGCAGTACACGGGCGTCGCGGTCATCCGGTTGTCGGCTCGCGGCTGGGAGATGTTCTCGAACCACGTGCTGCCCGTCGTGGCGCGGGCGGCGGAGCAGTCCGTGGTGGAGGAGGACGGCTTCTTCGTGGTGACGATCCCGATCGAGTCTCTCGGGCACGCGGCGGGCATGTTGCTGCGGCTGGGCGGTGAGGTCGAGGTGCTGGAGCCCGCGGAGTTGCGGGAGCAGGTGACGGCGGCTGTGCGGCGGCTGGCGTCGATCTACCTGGGGTGACCGAACCGGGCGAGGTGGTGCCAGAGGTGTTTGACGACCTGGGGGTTGGCGTCGGTGTTGTCGAGCAGGTCTGGGGTGATGAGGCCGTCGCGGGCCAGCTCGAGTCCCAGTTCGACGGACTCGGGTGTGCGGTAGTCGCGGTGGCGCAGCAGGTCCTGTGTGGACAGCCGGAAGCCGGGGTGCCGTTCGACCGGGCACGGCAGGTCGACCTCGGGGAAGGTCGGGTCCAGCACCACGGCTTCGACGTCGGCGAGGGTGATGGGGCCGTGGACGTGGGCCTCGACGTAGTTGTCGAGCGGGTCAAGGCTGTCGTCCTCGGTCAGGGCGAAGTGCCGGGCGGTGCCGAAGTCGACGGGCTCGAAGACGCTGTCCGGGTAGCAGAACGTCGTGCGGTCCAGCACCTCCTCACGAAGGCGCAGGTGAGCGGAGCCGAAGCGGGGCGCACCGCCGTACGACAGCCGACGGTGGTTGAGCGCGCCGTATTTCGGCCGGTCCGAGGGTGTCGCGTGGTCGTAGGCGCCACCGAACAGGCGGCTCTCCCAGTCGCAGCGGGCGCCGCCAAGTCCTCCGTTGCTGGTGCCGGTCTCGAACTGGGAGCGGTAGACACCGTCGCGCACGAGACTGTCGAGCACTCCGCGTCCAGGGTGGAAGTTCAGCGTGACACGGAGGTCTCGTGACAGCGGTCCGCCGACAGACAGGCTGTCAACGTGCGCGATGGCCAGCTCAAACACGTGCGAGCTCCCGGTCGTGCACCCGCCCCAGCACCACCTGCGCGACCAGCGCCCCCAGCAGCGCCATGAACATGTCCCACTGCGTGTCCCAAACGTCGCCCTGGGTGCCGAGGAACTCGTCCGCGCCCGAGCCGGCGACCACCGCCGCCAGCCACTCACCCATCTCGTAGGTCGCGCTGAACGCCAGACACACGCACACGACGAGGAAGAACACCCACCCGCCGGGCCGCACGACACCCCGTCGCAGCAGGATCTCGCGGGCGAGCACCGCCGGCACAAAACCCTGCACGAAGTGGGCGAAGCGGTCGTAGTGGTTGCGCGCCAGGTCGAACCAGTCCTGCACCCAGAACCCGGCAGGCACCCGCGCGTAGGTGTAGTGGCCGCCCAGGATCAGCACGAGTGCGTGCAGGAAGATCAGCCGGTACAGCAGCGGCGTCAGCCGGAACCGCCGGTAGGTCGAGACCAGCAGCACCCCGCCGATCACGACGGGCGCCACCTCCAGGTACCAGGTCGAGCGTGAGTGGGGCGAGATCCCGGACGCGATCAGCGCGACGACGGTCAGGCCGAGCAGGACCAGTGGTTCGACGGCGCGTTTGTCATAGCTCACGGATCACCTTGCAGGGGTTGCCGACGGCGAGCACGCGCGGCGGGATGTCGCGCGTGACGACGCTACCGGCTCCGATGACCGAGTTGTCGCCGATCGTGACGCCGGCGCAGACGATGACGCCGCCGCCGAGCCACACGTTGTTCCCGATGGTGATGGGGGCGGCGGATTCGAACCGCTGGCGGCGGGCCTCGTGGTCCTCGATGGGGTGCAGGGCGGTGAGGAGCTGGGCGCGGGGGCCGATGGAGACGTCGTCGCCGATGGTGATGGTGGCGCAGTCCATCAGGATGGCGTCGTAGTTGAGGAAGCTGTTGGAGCCCATGTGGATCTGGTAGCCGTAGTCGCACTGGAACCGCGGCATGACCCACGAGCCTTCGCCGAGGGAGCCGAAGAGTTCGGTGATGACCTCGCCGGAGCGGGTGGCGTTGAACTCGTCGACCAGCGTCTGGCAGCGCAGGCGTTCGGCGACGAGTTCGGGGTCGGAGTCCTTGTAGAGTTCGCCGGTCATCATCTTCTGCTTTTCGGTGATCACTCTTCGAGAGTGCCCGAACTCAGCAGTGCGCGGGCGCGGGAGGCGGCGATCTCCATCAGTGCCACGACGTCCGCGGCGGCGAAGCCGGGTGGCGGTTCGACCGCGAGCACCACAGGTGTGGTGGCCGGAAGTGCGGGACGGGCAGGGAGTTGACCTGCGTCTTCGACGGAAACCACCACAGGTGTTCTGGTTCCGACGGGGCCGGCGACGCGCTGGCGCAGGGCGTCGAGGAGTTCCTGTTCCGGTTTTCCTTTGAGCAGCAGCAGTATGAACGGGTCTGCGTCGAGCAGCCACCCGACTTGCAGTGCCAGGGCGGCGGCGTGGCGGCACGGGGAGTCCCAGCCGTCGCAGTCGCACTCTCCCTCCAGGTCGCCGATGCCCGGCAGCAGGTCCACTCCGGACTCCTCGGCGGCGAGGACGAGGTCGCGGGGCATGTCGTTGTCCAGCAGGGCGGCGATGTGGCCCGCGTGCTCGGCGACGCGGTCGAGGAACCGTCCCCATTGGACTTCCGAGAGCACCGGGACGCGCACGGTGGTGCTGTAGACGGTGTCGTCGTCGTGGACCTGGGCGTGCAGGAGGCCTGGGCTGACGGTGATCGGGCCGACGACGCCGGCGTGGGCGTAGCGGCGGGCGAGGCGGATCAGGCCGGTGTCGAGCGCGGTGTCGGACAGGGCCTTCACCCACGCCTTGCCCCACCACGTGGTGGAGACGCGGCGACTGACCTTCGGGAACGCGGCGAATCCGCGTGCGGTCACTACGAGCTCCTCAGTGCCACGAGTTCGGCGAGTTCAGCGTCGGTGAGTTCGGTGAACGCGGACTCCCCGCCGTGCAGCACGGCGTCGGCGAGGTCGCGCTTGTCCTGCAGGAGCGCGGCGATGCGTTCCTCGACGGTGCCCTCGGTGACGAGCTTGTGCACCTGGACGGGCCTGGTCTGGCCGATGCGGTAGGCGCGGTCGGTGGCCTGGTCCTCGACGGCGGGGTTCCACCAGCGGTCGAAGTGGATGACGTGGTCGGCGCGGGTGAGGTTGAGGCCGGTACCGGCGGCTTTGAGCGACAACAGGAAAACGCGCGCGCGGCCGTTCTGGAAGTCGTCGACCATCCGCTCGCGTTGCGGGATCGGGGTGCCGCCGTGCAGGAACCGGGTGGGCTGCTTGATGTGCTGTTCCAGCAGCCGGGCCATGCCGACGTACTGGGTGAAGATCAGCGCGGAGCCGTCCTCGGCGACGATGGTGTCCAGCAGTTCGTCGAGCAGGTCGAGCTTGCCGGAGGGGCCCTGCAGCGTGGGGTGGCCCAGGTAGTGCGACGGGTGGTTGCAGATCTGCTTGAGCCCGGTGAGCAGCTTGAGCACGAGCCCGCGCCGCGCGATGCCGTCACTCGACGCGATCTGGTCGAGGATCTCGCGGGTGAGCGCCTCGTAGAGCGCGGCCTGTTCGGTGGACAGCGAGATGTAGCGGTCGGTCTCGGTCTTGGCGGGCAGTTCGGGGGCGACGCCGGGGTCGGACTTGCGGCGGCGCAGCAGGAACGGCCGCACGACCTTGGCGAGGGTGTCGTCGGGTTCGGGCCAGCGGGCCCGGAACGCGCGGTGCGTGCCGAGCAGACCCGGTGTCGTCCAGTCCAGGATGGACCACAGCTCCGACAGCGAGTTCTCCACAGGCGTGCCGGACAGCGCGACGCGGGCGGCGGCGGGGATGGAGCGCAGTGCCTTGGCGGTGCCGGAGTGCGGGTTCTTGACGTGCTGGGCCTCGTCGGCGACGACCATGCCCCACGGGTGTTCGCGCAACGCCTCGGCGTCCAGGCGCATGGTGCCGTAGGTGGTGAGCACGACGCCTTCGGAGGCGAGGGTCCGTTGTGGACCGTGGTAGCGGCTGACGGGTGTGCCGGGGGCGAAGCGGTGGATCTCGCGTTCCCAGTTGCCGAGCAGCGACGCCGGGCACACCACGAGCGTGGGCTGGTCGTGGCCGCGGTGCAGGTGCAGGGCGATGAGAGTGATGGTCTTGCCCAGGCCCATGTCGTCGGCGAGGCAGGCGCCGAGCCCGAGGCCGGTCATGTGGGCGAGCCAGCGCAGTCCGTGCAGCTGGTAGTCGCGCAGCCGCGCCTGCAACGCGGCGGGCTGGTCGAACTCCGGGACGGTCGTGATCGCCGCGGCGAGGTGGTGCGGGACGACGTCGACGCGTTCGCCGTCGATGATCGCCACGCCGGTCAGCGCGGCGGTGACGGCCTGGGCGGCGGTGATCGGCTTGAGCCGGCGGCGGACCTTGCGGCGCAGGCCTGGGTCGACGAGCACCCACTGGTCGCGCAGCCGCACGACCGGCCGCGACGCCTCGGCGACGAGGTCCATCTCGGCCTCGGTCAGTTCGGTGTCGCCCAGGGCGAGCCGCCAGTCGAACGTGAGCAGGTCGCCGGCCTGGAACGTGCCGCTGTGCTCGCCGATGACGGCCTTCGCGGACAGGTTGGTGGCGAGCTCGCGCGGCCAGTGGACCTCGATGCCGGTGGCGAGCAGCTCGCCGACCTCGTCGTCGGTGAGCTCGGCCTGGTCGAGCAGGCGCTGCAACGGCGGCCAGTCGACACGGGCCATGGCCCTGATGGCGTCGAGCTCGCGGCCGGAGCCCCGCACGTCGCGCGGGTAGGGGTCGGTGACGGCGCGGACCTGCACGATCGCCCGGAACCGCAGGTCCTCGGTCGTCTCGATGCGCAGCGACAGCGTGATCTGCTCGTCGGCCCACGCCTTGAGCCCGGAGACGTCGCAGGGTTCCATCCCGGCGAACGGCCCGGTGCCGGTACGGGGCAGCGTGTCGGCGACGGCGTCGAGGAACCCGCGCAACGACTCGTAGTCGCCGTGCGCGGCGAGCTGGCGCAGGTGCAGCTCGTCGGCGTGGTCGAGCGGCCCGATCCGCCAGGTGTCGTGCCCGGCGGCCGTCACGCCCGGCACGATCCGCCCGCGCGCGACGAGGCTCAGCGCGGTCGCGGCGGCGACCGACCAGTAACCGTCGCCGGACAGCACCTCGGGTAAGGCCTCCAGCAGGGGTTTTCCGTCGAACTGGCCGAATCTGGGCGGGTCGGCAGGCACGAACATACTCTGTACCGTACACGATACGGTACGGTAGTGTCGGGCTCGTGATCGAACACACGGGCAGCGGTGACCCGGCGCGGACGCTGGCGTTGCTGTGGCGCACCCAGGAACGCGTGTCGCGCAAGGGCAAGCCGGACCTGAGCGTGGACCGGATCGTGCGGGCGGGCATCGAGCTGGCCGACTCCGACGGCCTCAAGGCGCTGTCGATGCGGCGCGTGGCGGAGTCGCTGGGCGTCGGGACGATGTCGCTCTACACCTACGTGCCGGGCAAGGGCGAGCTGATCGACGTCATGGTCGACACGGTGCAGGCCACGACCGGCCGTGAGACGGCGCAGGGCTGGCGGGCGCACCTCACCTACGTGGCGCGGGAGAACCTGGCGCTCTACCGGCGGCATCCGTGGTTGCTGCAGGTGGCGCCGTCGCGCACGGTGCTGGGCCCGCAGGTGGCGGCGAAGTACGACTTCGAGCTGCGCGGCCTGGACGGCATCGGCCTGTCGGACGTGGAGATGGACTCGGTGCTGGAGCTGGTGCTCGGGCACGTGCAGAACTCGGCGCGGGGGCTGACGGCGGCCGCGGTGACCGAGAAGGAGACGGGGCTGACCGACCAGCAGTGGTGGGACGCGGCGGCTCCGTTCCTGATGACGGTGTTCGACCCGGCCCGCTACCCGGTGGCCGCACGGGTCGGCGGTGCTGTCGGGGAGGCGCACCAGAGCGCGTTCAGCCCGGAGCACTCGTTCGAGTTCGGGTTGGAGATGCTCCTGGACGGCGTGGGGCGGTTGATCGAGTCGCGGGCGCTGTAACACCTGGGTGACGCTTGCCGCCATGCGTCGTTAGTTTCCACGCGGGGTCATCGAGGTGCCTACAGTTACGCGACGCCGATCAACTTCGCCGTTCGGGAGGCCCGCTCGTGGTGATCGACTCGCAGCCGCGGCAGGCGCTGGTGCGCCGCGTCACCGGTCTGGCGCGGTCGACCCCGGGCCGGCTGAGCCTGATCGCCGTGGTGCTGGTCGTGGCGGCCCTGGCGAGCGGGTGGCTCTCGACGTGGAGCGTGAACCGGCAGGAGCGGGCGCTGGAGGACCTGGCGACGCGGTCCGAGCCCCTCGCGCACGCGGCGCAGGAGGTCTACCGGGCGTTGCAGGACGCCGACGCGACGGCGGCGAGCGCGTTCCTGTCCGGCGGGCTGGAGCCCTCCCAGCTGCGGGAACGCTACGAGGCGGACATCGCGCAGGCGCAGGCGGCGCTGTCGGTCGCGACGGCCTCCTCCCCCGATCTCACGGCGACGCTCGCGGCGCAGCTGCCGGTGTACACGGGATTGATCGAGACGGCGCGCACGAACAACCGGCAGGGTTTCCCGGTGGGCGCGGCGTACCTGCGGGAGGCGTCGGGGCTGATGCGCACGCAGCTGCTGCCCGCGGCGCAGGAGCTGTACCGGGCGGAGACCGACCGGGTGGCGCGTGCGCAGGACGAGGCGAACTTCCCGGTCGTGTCGGCGCTGGTGGCGCTGGCGTTCGTGATCGCGCTGGTGCTGATCCAGCGGTACCTGACCCGCAGGACGAACCGGCTGCTCAACGTCGGCCTGCTGGTGGCCACGGGGGCGGCGGCGCTGTCGCTGTTGTGGGTGACGACGGTGTCGGTGCTGGTCATGAACGACGTGGCGGACTCGCGGACGGCCTCGCAGAAGGTCGACGTGCTGGCGCAGGCGCGGATCGCGACGCTGACCGCGCGGGGCGAGGAGACGCTGACACTGGTCGCGCGGGGTGCGGGCCAGTCCTACGAGAAGAACTTCGTCGAGGTCTCCGAACGCCTCGAAGGCCTGCTGGACCGGGCCAAGGCGCTGGACAGCACGGAGGCCGTGGACGCGGCGACGCAGCACTTCCGGCAGTGGCAGGAGGTGCACCAACGCATCCGCGAGGCCGATGACGCCGGGCAGTACAACGAGGCGGTGGCGTTGATCGGCAACCCGCACTTCGACTCGCTGGACCAGGCGCTGGTGCGGGCGATCGGTGAGGCGCGGCAGGACTTCAGCGACGAGGTGGCGGTGGCGCGGGCGTCGCTGGCGGGCACGGCGGTGGGGGTGCTGGTGCTCGCGCTGATCAGCGCGGCGGGCTCGACGGCGGGGCTGTGGCAGCGACTCAAGGAGTACCGATGAGGCGACTGGCACTGGCGGGGTTGCTGCTGCTCGGCGCGTGTTCGGCCGGGCCGGCGCCGAGTGAGGTGGTGCCGCGCAGCGCCGCGGCCCCGCAGCCGGCGAACGCGAGCACGGTGTCGGCGGCGCCCAGCAGCGCGGCGGGCGCGCCTCCGTCGTGCGACGCGACGGCGAGCCTGCGGCCGGGCCCGTTGCCGGCGGCGGGTCAGATGCCCGCGGGCTCGACGATGGAGAAGATCCAGCAACGTGGCCGGTTGATCGCCGGGGTGGACCAGAACACGTACCTGATGGGGTTCCGCAACTCGTTCACCGGCGAGATCGAGGGCTTCGACGTCGACGTGGCGCGCCAGATCGCGAAGGCCGTGTTCGGTGACGAGAAGAAGGTCCAGTTCAAGGTCGTCACGGCCGCGGAGCGCATCCCGATGCTGCAGAGCGGCGCGGTCGACGTCGTGGTCCGCACGATGACGATCACCTGCGAGCGGCTCGAGAGCGTCGCGTTCTCGCAGGTCTACTACCAGGCCGGGCAACGGGTGCTGGTGCGCCGCAACTCCGGGATCACCGGCGTGGAGGGGCTCGGGGACAAGCGGGTGTGCGTGGCGTCGGGGTCGACGTCGCTGGGCAACGTGGTGGGCCGCGCGAAGACGACGGTGAGCGTGCCGAACTGGACGGACTGCCTGGTGATGCTGCAGCAGGGGCAGACGGACGCGATCTCGACCGACGACACGATCCTCGCGGGGCTGGCGGCGCAGGACCCGTACACCGAGGTCGTGGGGGCGCGATTCACCGACGAGTCGTACGGGGTCGGGATCCCGAAGGGGCAGGACGACCTGGTCCGGTTCGTCAACGGTGTGCTGGAGCGGATGCGCGCGGACGGCACGTGGGGCGGGATCTACGGGCGGTGGCTCACGCCGCTGGGCCCGGCACCGTCGCCGCCGGCCGCGCGTTATCGGGACTGAAGGGGGCGCTGATGAGCGAGGAACTGCCCGAGACCGGGCCGTCGACGGCGCCGGGGACCGCGCCCTGGTCGGTGTCGCAGGAGGTGTCGCGGTCGAGCTCGGGCCGCACGCGCCGCGGCAGCGCCCGGTCGATGAGCCGCGGCCGGCTGGGCGCGGGACTGGTCGAGGTGCCGCGGGTGCCCTACCGGGACCCGAAGACCGCGGTCCTGGAGAACCCCGAGGTGCCGGAGGCGAAGCGGTTCTGCTCGAAGTGCGGCAAGAAGGTCGGGCGGCAGGGCGGCGGCAAACCGGGCCGGGTGGAGGGGTTCTGCCCGCAGTGCGGGCACGCGTACTCGTTCACGCCGAAGCTCGCGCCGGGCGAGGTGCTGCACGACCAGTACGAGGTGCTCGGGTGCCTCGCGCACGGTGGCCTGGGGTGGCTGTACCTGGCGCTCGACCACGCGGTGAGCGACCGGTGGGTGGTGCTCAAGGGCCTGCTCGACTCCGGTGACGCGGACGCGATGGCGGCGGCGCTCGCGGAACGCCGGTTCCTCGCGGAGGTCGAGCACCCGAACATCGTGAAGATCCACAACTTCATCCGCCACGAGAACAAGGCCAGCGGCAAGCTCGTCGAGTACATCGTGATGGAGTACGTCGGCGGCGAGTCGATCAAGGACATGATCACGCGCCGGCGCCGGGAGGGCCGCGGTGACGAGGCGTTGCCGCTGGCGCAGGCCATCGCGTACGTGCTGGAGATCCTGCCCGCGGTCGGCTACCTGCACGGCGTGGGCCTGCTGTACTGCGACTTCAAGCCGGACAACATGATCCACACCGAGGAGCAGCTCAAGCTGATCGACCTGGGCGCGGTGCGCCGCATCGACGACCACCACTCCCCCATCTACGGCACGATCGGCTACCAGGCGCCGGAGATCCGCGCGATCGGCCCGTCGGTGTTCTCCGACATCTACACGGTCGGCCGCGCGCTGGCGGTGATGAGCTTCCCGTTCGACTTCCGCGGCGCCGGCAAGGACCGGCTGCCCACGGTGGAGGAGCAGCCGCTGCTGGGCCGGTTCACCTCGTTCCACCGGCTGCTGCTGCGCGCCACGAACCCGAACCCCGAGCTGCGGTTCTGCTCCGCGCAGGACATGGCCGAGCAGCTCACGGGCGTGCTGCGCGAGGTGCTGGCGATCGAGGACGGCGTGCCGAGGCCGGGGTCGTCGCGGCAGTTCACGCCGGAACGCCGCCGCTTCGGCGTGGAGGGCGAGCTCGACCTGGCCGAGGTGGCGCTGGCGTTGCCCGCGCCCAGCGTGAGCACCTCCGACGCGGCCGCCTCGTGGCTGGCGACGGCGACGACGTCGGATCCGGAGGGCCTGCGCAAGGCACCGGAAGTGACGGTGGAGGTGCGGCTGCGGATCGTGCGGGTGCTGATCGAGTCCGGTGACACCGCGGCGGCGATGCGGGAGCTGGAGTCGCTGACGGCGCCGTCGATGTTCGACGAGCCGGAGCTCGACCCCGCCGAGGACTGGCGGCCCGACTGGTACCGGGGCCTCGCGGCGCTGGTCGACGGGCGCGCGGGGGACGCGCTGCGGTTCTTCGACGCGGTGTGCTCGGCGGTGCCGGGTGAGGCGGCGCCGAAGCTGGCGCTGGGCGTGTGCTGCGAGGCCGTCGGTGACCTGAAGTCTGCGGTGGGCTGGTACGAGCTGGTGTGGCGCACGGACCACGCGTACGTGTCGGCGGCGTTCGGGCTGGCACGGGTGCTGCTCGCGTGCGGTGACCGTTCTCGGGCGGTCGAGGTGCTGTTGTCCGTTCCGGACACATCTTCACAACACTTGCCGGCGCAGATCGCGGCGGTACGCGCGCAGCTCGGCGACTGCGCCGCGGAGGACCTCGTCGCGGCCGGGGAACGCTTGCACGCCTTGGACATCGACGTCCACTCGCACACGCAGCTGTCGGCGGAGGTGCTGGAGGCGGCGTACGACTACGTGACCCGCAATCAGGCCGCCGAGGGCAAGGTGCTGGACTGTGCACTCTCCGAACACGAGCTTCGGCTGGGTCTAGAGGCGCGCTACCGCACGCTTGCCCGGTTCGCGGCCACGCCGGAGGAACGGATCGCATTGGTGGACCGCGCGAACGCGGTAAGGCCTAGGACGTTGGTTTGATGGACACCCTGAAGTGCCCGGAGTGCTTCGCGCCCGTCGCGGCGGAGGACCGGTTCTGCGAGGCGTGCGGACGCAACCTGCTGGTCCGCCGCACGCCGCTGGGCGGACCGACCGGTCCCGCGCAGGCCTCGTGCATCCTGTGCGGGTCGCCGGACATCGATGACGAGGACTACTGCACCCAGTGCGGCCGTCACCAGCCCTCGGCGCGTGACCGGGTCGAGTACACCCTCGGCGCGGTCTCGGGCGTGAGCGACCGGGGCAAGCGGCGGGCGCGCAACGAGGACTCGATGGCGTTCGGCCACGTCGCGGGCAAGGGTGTCGCCGCCGTGGTCTGCGACGGCGTGGCCTCCTCCGAACGGGCGGAGCAGGCCTCGCAGGCCGCCGCCGACGCCGCGGTGGACGTGCTGCTCAACGCCCTGATCGACACCGCGGACGCCGAGCAGGCGATGGTGGACGCCGTCGCCGCGTCGTGCTTCGCGGTGGAGAAGCTCGTCGAGGACGAGCCGATGGAGCCGGGCGCGCGGGGCGTGGCACCGTCGTGCACGTTCGTGTCCGCCCTGGTGACGGGCTCGTCGGTGACGATCGGCTGGGTGGGCGACTCGCGCGCGTACTGGCTGTCCGACGAGGGCTCCAAGCAGCTCACCGCGGACGACACGTGGGCGGCGCAGCTGGTCGCGGAGGGCGTGCTGACCGAGGAGCAGGCCCGCACGGACCGCCGCGCGCACGTGCTGTCGCGGTGGATCGGCGCGGACGCCGGCCAGGTCGAACCGCAGGTCGTGACGGTGCAGCCGACGTCGCCGGGGGTGTTCCTGCTGTGTTCGGACGGGCTGCACAACTACCGGCCGGAGCCCGAGGACCTGCAGCCGCTGCTGCCGTGCGGGCCGGAGGAGTTCGTGAAGGTGGCGCTGGAGGCGGGCGGGCACGACAACATCACGGTGGTGCTGGTGCCGTTCGCGCCGGAGGAGCCGTAGAGGTTCACTCTTCACGGTGAGTTACCTCAGGTGGCCACCGTCGCGGCGGGAGATTCGTTACGTCGTGGCGGTGGCCGCTTTCGTGCCAGCAGGGTGGCGCACGCGAAGTCGGCGCGGCGACCTCTCTTCCCCGGTCAACCGCGGGTCTGCGGCGCGACTCTGGGATCCGTCAGGATCGCCCAGATGTACGACGGGCCTTGCAGATCCTGGATGCTGCCAGGTCCAGGCAGCGGTGCTCGGTCGAACGCCCGGCGGAAATGGCTCATCGGCAGCTGCCTGTCGGTGGTGTCCGGCACGATCTGACCCGAGACGACGCGATAGGTGAACGGGCGCCCCGTCTTCTGGTGGAATTCCTCTCCTTGCAGTTCGTTGATCCTTCGCCACGCCTCGCCGAATCCGTTCACGTCACACCCCGTGCCGATGAATGGTCGTTGCTCTCGGCATGGGTGAAAACACCAGGTGCCTGTCTAGTGACACCTGGCAGGTTTTTTTCTGAGCAGCCGGAAACGCGCGGCCGCCACACCGCGCTGGGCGCGTTCGTCGACCCGGCCGGTGGCCCGGGCAACGTTTACCAGGAGTTCGCCGGCGAGAGCTGCCGACCGACAGAATGGTCCGATGAGGAGGCCGGTGTTGATCGCGGTCGCGGTGGTTGTCACCATCGTCGCCGTGGTCTTCACCTTCCAGCGCAAGCTCGTGTACTTCCCCTCCCCCGGCCCGGTGCCTGCCGCGGACGAGGTGCTGCCCGGCGGCCGTGACGTCCGGCTGGTGACGGCGGACGGTCTGCTGCTCGACGGCTGGCACTTCGAGCTGCCCGGCGCGCCCGCGACGGTGATCGTGTTCCCCGGCAACGCCGGCAACCGGGAGGGCCGGGTGTCGCTGGCGCGGGAGCTGACCGCGCGCGGGCTGTCGGTGCTGCTGTTCGACTACCGCGGTTACGGCGGCAATCCCGGCAAGCCGTCGGAGGAGGGTCTGGGCTTCGACGCGCGGGCGGCGCTGGACCTGATCGACGGGCCGGTCGTCTACTTCGGGGAGTCGCTGGGCGCGGCGGTGGCCGCGGAGCTAGCGACGTTCCGCGCGCCCAAGGCCATGGTGTTGCGCTCGCCGTTCGCGTCGCTGGCGGCGGTGGGCTCGCACCACTACCCGTGGCTGCCCGTCAAGATGTTGTTGCAGGACAAGTACCCGGTGGTGGAGCGGGTGTCCGCTGTGGACGTCCCGACGGTGGTGCTGCTGGGGACGCGGGACTCGGTGGTGCCGCCCGCGCAGAGCCGGGAGGTGGCGAGCGCGGCGCGGGCCAAGTTGATCGAGATCGACGGCGCCGACCACAACGACCCGGTGCTGAACTCCGGGCCGCAGGTGATCGACGCGGTGCTGTCGGTCAGCTGAGCGGGACGATCTCGCCGGAGCCCCGGGGCACGAGGGCGGCGGGGACGACGGCGTGCACGGGTGGTGAGGTGTCGCCGTCGATGCGGGCGAGGACGAGGTCGGCGGCTTTGCGGCCGATGCCGGGGACGTCCTGGCGCACGACGGTGATGCCGGGGTCGAGCATGTCGGCGAGCGGGAAGTCGTCGAACCCGATGACGGCGACGCGGCGGTGCAGGTCACGCGCCCGCAGGACGCGCATCGCGCCGACGGTGACGAGGTTCTGGGCGGTGAACAGCGCCGTCGGGGGCCTCTCGAGGCAGAACAGCTCGGCGGTGGCGGTCTCGGCGAGGTCGGCGCCGTGCAGGTCGGTGCGCACGAGCTCGCCGCGCAGCGCGACACCGGCCTGGGCGAGGCCTTCGACGTAGCCGGTGTAGCGCTCCTGGCTGGTCCACAGGGTGCGGCGGTCGCCGAGGAACGCGATGTCGCGGTGCCCGAGGGCGGCCAGGCGCGCCACGGCGTCGCGGGAGCTCTCGCGGTTGGTGGTGGTGACGCAGTCGGTGCCGCCGAAGGTGGGCGGCCGGTCGACGAGCACCATCGGGGTGCCGCGTTCGCGTTCGTGCTGCAGGGCGTCCTGGTGGCCGCCGGCGGCCATGACGACGACGCCGTCGACACGGCGCGCGGACAGCGACAGCAGCAGTTCGCGTTGCAGGGTGTGGTCGTCCTCGTTGCTGCCCGCGAGGACGAGAACGCCGCTGTGGCGGGCCCGGTCCTCCACGGCGCGCAGCAGGGCGGCGTCGAAGGGGTTGGACAGGTCCTCGAACAGCACGCCGATGGTGGCGCTGCGCCGGTCGGAACGGCGCAGGCTGCTGGCGGTGAGGTTGGGGCGGTAGCCCAGGGTGCGGGCGGCGGCGCGGACGCGGTCGGTGACCTCGGTCCCGGCGCCGGGCAGGCCGTTGATGACGCGCGAGACGGTCTTGGTGCTGACGTTCGCGAGCGCGGCGACGTCGCGCATGGTGGGTTCGCGCATGGTGGGTTCGCGTCTGCCGGTCGGCTCCATGTCCACGTCCCTTGGCCTCTTGCGTCAACGATGACGCGAAGGGTATACCCGATCGGTATCACGCGTAGCCGCTCTTCCGTCACTCACGGTGGGGTCGCGGGGGCTTGGTTACGTCAACGTTGACGTAGGAGTTGTCATGCGCAGAACGGTCGGGGTTGTCGGCGCAGCGGCGTTGCTCGTGCTCTCCGCGTGCGGGGGTGGTGGCTCGTCCGGCGGGTCGACGCTGGTGGGGCTGGTGACGAAGACGGACACGAACCCGTTCTTCGTGAAGATGAAGGAGGGCGCGCAGCAGGCGGCGTCCTCGTCCGGTGCGACGGTGCAGTCGTTCGCGGGCAAGCAGGACGGCGACAACCAGTCGCAGGTCGACGCGGTCGAGAACCTGATCGCCTCGGGCGCGAAGGGCATCCTGATCACGCCGAGCGACTCGAAGGCGATCGTGCCGTCGGTGGACAAGGCGCGGGCGGCGGGCCTGCTGGTGATCGCGCTGGACACGCAGCTGGAACCGGCGAACGCCGCGGACGCGACGTTCGCGACGGACAACTACAGGGCGGGGCTGCTGATCGGGCAGTGGGCGAAGTCGAAGTTCGCGAAGGAGGGCAGGCAGGCCAAGATCGCGCTGCTGGACCTCAACCCGAACCAGGTGTCGGTCGACGTGCAGCGCGACCAGGGGTTCCTGGAGGGCTTCGGCGTCGACGTGAAGGACAAGACGCGCATCGGTGACGAGTCCGATCCGCGGATCGTGGGCCACGACGTGACCGACGGCGACCCGTCCGGCGGCCGGCGCGCGATGGAGAACCTGCTGCAGCGCGACCCGTCGATCAACCTCGTCTACACGATCAACGAGCCGGCGGCGGCGGGCGCGTTCGAGGCGTTGAAGGCGGCGGGCAAGGACAAGGACGTCGTGATCGTGTCGGTCGACGGCGGCTGCCCCGGCGTGAACAACGTCAAGGCGGGCGTGATCGGCGCGACCTCGCAGCAGTACCCGCTCAAGATGGCGCAGCTGGGCGTGGAGGCGGTCGCGAAGTTCGCGAAGGACGGCTCGAAGCCGCAGGACACCGACTCCGGCGTCACGCTGGTGACCGACCAGCCGGCCGACGGCGTCGAGTCGAAGGACTCGGCGTGGGGCCTGCAGAACTGCTGGGGCTGACCCGATGGCCGTGGTGGAGTCTCGTGAACGGTCGCTGCTGACACGGGTTCAGCACCTGCTGCACGCGCAGGCGACGATCGGCCCGGCGGTGGTGCTGCTGGTCGCGGTGGTGGTGTTCGCGCTGCTGTCGGACCGCTTCCTGACGCCGGGCAACATCTCGCTGGTCCTGCAGCAGGTGGCGGTGGTGGGCACGCTCGCGGTGGGGCAGACGATCGTGATCCTGACCGCCGGGATCGACCTGTCGTGCGGGGCGATCATGGTGCTGACCTCGATCGTGATGGCGAAGGTCGCGTCGGAGACGGGCCTGCCGGGGTTGCCCGCGCTGCTGCTCGGGTTCGCCGTGGGCACGCTGTGCGGGTTGCTCAACGGTCTGCTGGTGACGCGGTTGAAGCTGCCGCCGTTCATCGTCACGCTGGGCACGCTCAACGTGTTCTTCGCGTTGAACCTCTGGTACTCGGGCAGCGCGACGATCCGCGGCACGGACATGCCGTCGTTGCTGCTGTGGACCGGCCAGACGATCAACATCGGTGGCACGCGCATCACCTACGGCTCGATCCTGCTGGTGCTGCTCGTGGCGGCGATGGCGTTCGTGCTGAAGAACACCGCGCGCCTGTCCGGTATCCGCACGACGCGGGTGCTGGTCGGCGTGTACGCGACGGCGGGCCTGATCTACGCGATGGCGGCGTGGACGCTGATCGGCCGGATCGCCTCGGCGTCCCCGCAGGCGGGGCAGACCGACAACCTGGACTCGATCACCGCCGTGGTGATCGGCGGGACGTCGCTGTTCGGCGGCCGCGGCGCGGTGGTGGGGTCGCTGATCGGCGCGTTGATCGTCGGCGTGTTCCGCAACGGCCTCGCGCTGGCCGGGGTGGACGTGCTGTGGCAGACGATGGCGGTCGGTGTGCTGATCATCGTGGCGGTGTCGCTGGACCAGTGGATCAGGAAGGTCCGCTCATGACCCCGGTGCTACAGGCGCGCGGCCTGGTGAAGCGGTACGGGAAGGTGACGGCGCTGGCGGGCTCGGACCTGGAGCTGCTGCCGGGCGAGATCCTCGCGGTGATCGGCGACAACGGCGCGGGCAAGTCGTCGCTGATCAAGGCCCTGTCGGGGGCGGTGGTGCCGGACGAGGGCGAGGTGCTGCTCGACGGCTCCCCCGTGTCGTTCTCGACGCCGCTGGACGCACGGCGCGCGGGCATCGAGACGGTGCACCAGTCACTGGCGGTGTCGCCGTCGCTGGACATCGCGGCGAACCTGTTCCTGGGCCGTGAGCTGCGCCGCAAGGGCGTGCTGGGGTCGGTGTTCCGGATGCTCGACCGCGCGGGCATGCGGGAGGAGGCGCGCCGGCAGCTCGACGCGTTGGGGATCATGACGATCCAGAACCCCGGCCAGGCGGTCGAGACCCTGTCCGGTGGGCAGCGCCAGGCGGTCGCGGTGGCGCGGGCGGCGGCGTTCGGCAGCCGGGTCGTGATCATGGACGAACCGACGGCGGCGCTCGGGGTGCGGGAGTCGCGGGCGGTGCTGGACCTGATCCTGCAGGTCCGCGACCGGGGTCTGCCGGTGATCTTGATCAGCCACAACATGCCGCACGTGTTCGAGGTCGCCGACCGCATCCACATCCAGCGCCTGGGCCGGCGCAAGGCCGTCGTCGACCCCAAGTCCGTGTCGATGTCGGACGCGGTGGCGATCATGACCGGCGCGCTCGAACCGCCGCCGGGTTAGCCGGTACCGAAGGGGTTGCCGATCACGTACCGCCACCGGCCGTCCGCGCCTCTGCGCGACGCCGGTGGCGGTACCGGGCGAGCTCGCTCCTCACAACGGCACCGCGTCGAGCGCTTTGTAGATGCGCTTGTCGCTGATCGTGTACCGCGTCTTGATGGTCTGCGCGAAGTACGACAGCCGCAGCTCCTCGATCATCCACCGGATCTCGTCGAGCTCGGGCGCGGGCTCGTCGGCCGGGGTCTGCGCGCGCAGCTCCCGGTACTCGGCGTGGACCTGGTGCACCGTGTTCGTCCACTCGAGGTCGCGGCGCGGGTTCTCGGGCAGCTTCTCGATCCGCCGCGTCACGCCCTTGAGGTAGCGGACGAGGTCCGGCAGCCGGTCGTAGCCGGTTCGGGTGACGAAACCCTTGTACACCAGCGAGTTGAGGTGTGCGCGGATGTCGTTGGCGGAGTCCGGGACGCCTTTGAGGCCGCTGAGTTCCAGTTCGGCCTCGTGGTGGGCCTCGAGGACCTTGCGGACCTCCTGCACGACGACCCAGGTGGTGTCGTTGAGCGCGGCCTGGACCTTCTTGAGCTGGGCGGCGTAGGACCTGGCGTCCCACGCCGGCTCGCCCATGAGGCGGTCGACGGCGGCCATGATGCAGTCGGCGAGCAGGGCCGCGACGCTGCCGTGGGGGTTGCGGGTCAGGGCGAGCTTGGCGGCGTTGTCGAGGTGGCGCTGCAGGTGTTTGACGGGCGAGTTGACGCCGAGCAGCAGGAGTCTGCGCACGCCGCGGCGGTGCGCGTAGGCCTGGCGGCCCGGGGTGTCGAGGACCTTGATCGCCGCGGTCTCGCCCTGGTCGAGCAGCGACGGGTAGGCGGTGACGGTGATGCCGGACTGCCGCTGCTCGATGGTGCGGGGCAGCGCGTCGAAGTCCCAGCCCGTCAGGCCGGTGCGTTCGAGGTGGCCGGCGGCCTGCGACAGCGACTCGCGGACCTCGTCGCGCAGCTTCTCCTTGAGCACCGCGATGTCCTTGCCCTCGGCGAGGGTGCGGTTGTGCTCGTCGACGACCTGGAACGTGAGCTTGAGGTGGTCCGGGACGGCGTCGAACTGCCAGTCCTCGCGGTGCACGGTGACGCCGGTGAGGGCTTTGAGCTCGCGTTCGACGCCGCCGAGCAGGCTCATCTCGCCGGGCTTGATGCGGGCGAGCACGGCCGTGGCGACGTCGGGGACGGGCACGAAGTTGCGGCGGATCTGCTTGGGCAGCGACCGGATGAGCGCGACGACGAGGTCGTGGCGCAGGCCGGGGATCTGCCACGAGAACGCGTCGTCGTCCAGCGTCGTCAACGCCGGCAGCGGCAGCTGGACGGTGACGCCGTCGTTCTTCGTGCCAGGCTCGAAGTGGTAGCTCAACGGCAGCGTCAGCTCGCCCTGGCGCCACTGGTCGGGGTAGGCGTCGGGGGTGACGTCGGCACGGTCGTTGACCAGCATCTCCTTGGTGAAGGTGAGCTGGTTCTCGTCCTTCTGCTTCTTCCACCACGAGTCGAAGTGCCGCGCGGACACGACCTCGGCGGGCACGCGCTTGTCGTAGAACTCGTAGAGCGTCTCCTCGTCGACGACGATGTCGCGTCGCCGCGCGCGGTTCTCGAGTTCGCCGACCTCCTCGAGCATCGCCCGGTTGGTGTGGAAGAACCGGTGGTGCGTGGTCCACTCCCCCTGCACGAGCGCGTGCCGGATGAACAGCTCACGCGACAGCCCGGGGTCGATGCGGCCGTAGCTGACCTTGCGGCCCGCGACGATCGGCACCCCGTAGAGCGTGACCTTCTCCAGCGCGACGACGCTGCCGCGTTTGCTCTCCCAGTGCGGTTCGCTGTACTGGCGTTTGACGACGTGCTCGCCGAGCCGTTCGGCCCACTCGGGTTCGATCTTGGCGGCGATGCGGCCCCACAGGCGGCTGGTCTCGACGAGCTCGGCGGCCATCACCCACTGCGGTGGTTTCTTCGCCAGCGCGGAGCCGGGGAAGATCGCGAACTTGGCGTTGCGGGCGCCGAGGAACTCCGTCATGGGGCGACGTTTCTCGCCTGGTGCCTGCTTCTTGAGGACGTCCTTGACGCCGATGTGGCTGAGCAGACCCGAGAGCAGCGCGATGTGGATGTTGCGGGGATCGCCGGGCTGCTCGTCGAGGTGCATGCCCATCTGCTTGGCGACTTGACGCAGCTGCAGGTAGATGTCCTGCCACTCGCGCACGCGCAGGTAGTTGAGGAACTCGGCCTTGCAGCGCTTGCGGAACTGGTTGCCGCTCAGTTCCTTCTGCTGTTCCTTGAGGTACTGCCACAGGTTGAGGAACGTGACGAAGTCGGATTCCTTGTCCACGAACCGCGCGTGCGACTGGGTCGCGGCCTCCTGCTGGTCGGCCGGGCGTTCGCGGGGGTCCTGGATGGACAGTGCCGCGGCGATGATCATGACCTCTTTGAGGCAGCCGGTGGTGTCGGCCTCGAGCACCATACGCCCCAGCCGCGGGTCCACCGGGAGTGCGGCGAGCTTGCGGCCGGTCGGGGTGAGCTTCTTCTCGGCGGCGTTGATCGCGCCGAGCTCTTGGAGCAGGCCGATGCCGTCGTTGATGTTGCGGGAGTCCGGCGGGTCGATGAACGGGAACCGCGCGACGTCACCGAGGCCGATGTTGGTCATCTGCAGGATGACGCTGGCGAGGTTGGTGCGCAGGATCTCCGCGTCGGTGAACTCCGGGCGGGCCTCGAAGTCGTCCTCGGAGTACAGGCGGATGCAGATGCCCTCGCTGACGCGGCCGCAGCGGCCCTTGCGCTGGTTCGCGGACGCCTGGCTGATGGGTTCGATCGGCAGCCGCTGGACCTTGAGGCGGTGGCTGTAGCGGGAGATGCGGGCGTTGCCGGGGTCGACGACGTACTTGATGCCGGGCACGGTGAGGCTGGTCTCGGCGACGTTGGTGGCGAGCACGACGCGCCGGCCGGTGTGCCGCTGGAACACCCGGTGCTGCTCGCCCACGCTGAGCCGGGCGTAGAGCGGGAGGATCTCGGTGTTCTTGAGGTCCTCGGCTTTGAGGGCGTCGGCGGTGTCGCGGATCTCGCGTTCACCGGACAGGAACACCAGGACGTCACCGGGTCCCTCGGCCTGCAGTTCGTGGACGGCGTTGACGATCCCCTGGGTCTGGTCGTCGTCCTCCTCGAGCGGCCGGTAGCGGGTCTCGACGGGGTAGGTGCGGCCGGAGACCTCGATGACCGGGGCGTTCTCGAAGTGCGCGCTGAACCGCTGCGGGTCGATCGTCGCGCTGGTGATGACGACCTTGAGGTCGGGGCGGCGCGGCAGCAGCTGCTTGAGGTAGCCGAGCAGGAAGTCGACGTTGAGGCTGCGTTCGTGGGCCTCGTCGATGATGATCGTGTCGTAGCGGCTCAGCTCGCGGTCGGTCTGGATCTCGGCGAGCAGGATGCCGTCGGTCATGAGCTTGACCAGCGTCTCGTCACCGGACTGGTCGGTGAACCGGACTTTGTACCCGATCGTGTCACCGAGCTTGGTGCCCAGCTCCTCCGCGACGCGTTCGGCGACGGTGCGCGCGGCGATGCGGCGCGGCTGGGTGTGGCCGATCTGGCCGGTGATGCCGCGACCGAGCTCCAGGCAGATCTTGGGCAGCTGCGTGGTCTTGCCGGACCCGGTCTCGCCCGCGACGATCACGACCTGGTTGTGCGCGATCAGCTCTTTGATGTCGTCCTTGCGCTGGCTGACCGGCAGCTCGGCCGGATAGCTGATCTGGGGGACGGACTCCCTGCGCAGCGCGACCTTGAGCGCGGCCTCGTCGATCTGGGCGGCGATCTCCTCGGTGATCTTCTTGCGCGCGAGCGGGTCCTTGACCCGGCGTGCGCCGTCGAGGCGCCTGGCGAGCCGGCGTTGATCACGCGGCATGAGCTCGGGCAGGCGTTTGTGCAGTTCAGCGTGCGGGGTGTCCATTTGGCCTCAAGGATAGTCAGGCACCCGTGGTTCGCTCGCGTCAATAACCGCGAGATCCCGCCGCCGACCTCGCTCCGCAGCGCCCGGACCACGCACGAACCATGTCTGACCTGCGGCAATGCCGGGGTGGTGGTCGGGGCGCCTCGCGTCGCCGTCGGCGGGTGAGATCGCCGACTCCCGTGGTCTGGGTCGACGAGCAGCGCTCCCGCCACCGCGTTCGGCTGCCTCGCTGCTTCCTCCTCGCTGCTTCCTCCGCTCCTGCCCTGCCTGTGCTCCGTGCTCTTCCGAGCGGCGTCCGCTGCGTCTCGCGGCGGCCCCCACCGTCAACCGCGACCCCCGCCCGCCCTGTCGTAGCGCCCGAGCCCCGAGTCGTTGAGCCCCTGAGCTGCGTGGATGCTCGGGCTCCGAAAATTGTCAGACCCTGTCGCTAGCGTTCTCGGCATGGACCTGAACGCGTTCTGGGGCCTGGTCGAGTCGTCCGCGGTGGGCGCTTCCGACCAGGACGATCGGCTGGAGCGGCTGACCGCCGCTCTGGCCGCGCTGCCTGCCGGTGAGGTGGTGGAGTTCGCGGTGCGGCTCGACGAGGTGCGTCGGCGGGTCGACACATGGGGGCACTGGCACGCGGCGGATCTGATCTGCGGCGGGTGGTGTTCGGGCGACGAGTTCTTCTACTTCCAGGCGTGGCTGGTGGGTCAGGGGCGGGCGGTGTTCGAGGCGGTGGCCTCGTCGCCGGACGCGCTGGCCGATCTGCCGCACGTGCGGCTGCTGGCGTCTCGTGGCGGTGTGCACGCGTGGGCGGAGGAGGAGTGGCCGGACTGGGAGGGTCTCGACCACGTGGCGGCCGAGGCGTTCGACGGTGATCTGGAGGCGCAGCCGGCGGTGGGCGGGCTGCTGGTGTCTCCGGATCCGGCCGGTGAGCCGTGGGATTTCGCTGATCCGGCGGAGATCTCCGCGCGGGTTCCGCGGTTGGGTGCGTTGTTCGGGAAGGTGGCGTGATGGACGTGCCGGTCGATGTGGTGGTGTGGCGGGCTCCTGGTCCGGCGTCGTTCCCGGAGGCGGCGGCCCGGTACGCGGAGCTGCGGTCCTCACCGCTGGGCGCGTTCGAGCCGGCGGTGGCGGCGTTCGTGCGGGAGTTGCGGCAGACCTCGCCTGATCCCTCTTCCCCGGTGTCGTGGGACGAGGCGCTGACGGTAGGGGTCGACGCGGTCATCGTGCACGTGGTGTGGCCAGGGCGGCGTCAGGTGCTGGAGCTGGTGGCGTTGCTGGCGTCGCGGCACGGGCTGGTGTGCTTCGAGCCTGCCCGCCAGGTGGCGATGTCGTGACGTAGCGCGGTCTTCGTCGCCTCAGGTGCGAAGGAGGCGTCGACGGCGTTGGTGGCGAGACGGGCCAGGGTGTCGTCGTCGAAGCCGAGGTGCTCGCGCAGCAGCCGGTACTCGCCGGTGAGCGTGGTGCCGGTGGAGGCGGGGATGTCGGTGCTGAGCGTGACGGTCAGGCCGGCGTCGAGCAGCAGTGGCAGCGGATGAGAGGAGATGGATTCGACCAGTCCCAGCGCGACGTTCGACGACGGGCAGGCTTCGAGCGGTGTGGCGCGGTCCCGTAGCAGCGCGACGACCTCCGGGTCTTCGAGGGCGCGGAACCCGTGGCCGATCCGGTCGGCGAGCCCGACGGTCAGGGCCTCGGCGACGCTCGACGCCCCGCAGCACTCTCCGGCGTGGTGCACGAGTCCGATCCCGGCGTCCCGCGCGGCGCGGAACACGGCGGTGAACGGGGTGAGCGGGTGGTCTTCCGCTCCGGCCATGCCGATCGCCACGACCTGCGGGTGATCGACCGCGAGTCGTAGTGAGTCCTGAAATCGCGCTACCGATCGCTTCCTGGGGTGGTCCACGATCACACGGCATTCGATGCCGTGGGCGGCCTGTCCTGCGGCGAGCCCGGACAACACCGCCTCGAGCGGCATGTCCGGATCACCGAGTCGTTCTCCGTGCGCTGCCGCGGTGAACGTGACCTCGGCGTACCGGGTCCCCTGCGCTGCTTCCTCGGCGCAGAACTCGTACGCGATCCGGTGGAAGTCCTCGGCTCGCCGCAGGCAGTCCCGCACCGCCCCGTTGTGGGCGGCGAACTGCGCGAACCCGTCGAACGCGCCCGCTTGCACGGCGGGGACGTCGACGCCGTGGTGCTCGGCGAGCTCCGCGAGGGTGTCCGTGCGCACGGTGCTCTCGAGGTGCACGTGCAGGTGGGCTTTGGGCAACGCCGCGAGATCACGCATGGGCCGCGACGCTACCCAGACCCGTCAGCGCACGCCCGGCATTTTCGGGGCGGGTCACCGCGCGAGGAACGCCACCGCGCTGTCGATCTCGTGGCCGGGGACGTCGCCGTGCCCGCCGGGGTTGGCGTGCAACGACTCCACCAGCGCCCGCGTCGGGTTCTGGGGCGTGTCCATGGGCACCGCCCCCGGCATCCCGCTCGTCGCCGCCGAACCCCCGCGTCTACGCGGCCGTTTTCGGAGTCATCGGCGCCGCCGTCGGACTTCGGCGCGCCGCCGCGCGGATCACCGTGCCTGTGCGGTTCCTGCTGCGATGCGACGACCGGCTCGTCGCCCGCGACGACGGCCTCACGGTGTTCGACGCCTTCGCCACACCGCACACGTCGTCGGCGGTGCGGGGCCTCTCGCCGTGGCCGGGGCGTCGAGCCTGACGACGGCGAGTCCGGCGGCGGTGCATCGGCGCGTGGGCGATGACACCGGGGGCGTGGATGTGCTGGCCGCCGCCGTGGGCACCGAGCACGAGCCCGGCCGAGGCTCCCGCAGGTGTCAGCAACGCTCCCGGGACGCCGTCGTGGACGAAGTCGCGCCGGGTGGTGCCGTCGGAGGCCGTGGTCGTGGAGGTGAGGTGCATCGTCGATCGCCTTCGGGGCTCCTGGAGCGCTGGGGTGACCGCGTTGGTGGGACTCAGCTCCTCGGGCCCACCGCGTGCGGTGGCCCAGGCAGGCGGTGATCGGCGGGCGCGCGGGTATACCGCGCGACACCGGATGCGGGCCGAGGCTAGGTTGCGGTGCCATGCCTGATGTTGTGCAGACGCGCCACGGCGCGAGCGTGCTGATGTGTGCCGCCGACGGTCCCCCGATCACCGACGAGCAGTCCGCTGTGGACCTGATCGGCACGTTGTGGGGGCAGGACGTGCAGTGGCTGGTGTTGCCGGTGGCGCGACTGTCGCAGGACTTCCTGGTGCTGCGCACGCGGGTGGCGGGCGCGGTGGTGCAGAAGTTCCAGCAGTACGGGTTCCGGGTCGTGGTGGTCGGCGACATCGCGGAGCAGGTGGCGGCGAGCACGGCGTTGCGGGACTTCGTGTACGAGTCGAACCGGGGCCGGCAGCTGTGGTTCGTCGCGGACGAGGCGGAGCTGGACGCACGGCTGGCCGCAGCCGCCTGACCACGGCGAACGGCTCTATTGCATATTACTTGCAATAGGTAGTGTCGCAGGCATGGACATCCGTCGTTCTCTGTCGCAGCACAGCGGCCCGCGCAAGTCACCGCACGAGGTCCTCGGCCGTCTCGCCGAGTGGGTCACGCCCGCCATGAGACCCGAGGATCCCGTGCGGGAACTGGAGGAACGGGTCGCGGGCCTGCTGGGCAAGCCCCAGGCGTTGTTCTTCCCGTCGGGGACGATGGCGCAGCAGGTGGCGTTGCGGGTGCACGCCGACCGGACAGGCCGGCGCTCGTTCGCGGGGCACCCGCAGTCACATCTGCACGTATGGGAGAACCAGGGCTACAACGCACTGCACGGCCTGTCGTTCCATCCCGTGGGCGATCGCCACGAGCTGTTCGGCCTGCACGACCTGAAGGCGGTGCACGAACCGCTCGCGGCCGTGGTGTTCGAACTGCCGCAACGCGACATCGGCGGCCTGCTGCCCTCCTTCGAGGACCTCGCGGCGCAGGCGGGGTGGGCGCGGGAGTCCGGCGCGGCCGCGCACTGCGACGGCGCGCGGCTGTGGGAGGCGCAGACCGGCTACGACGCCACCTTCGCCGAGATCGCCGCGTTGTTCGACACGGTGTACGTCTCGCTCTACAAAGGACTCGAAGGTGTGCGGGGCGCGGTGCTCGCCGGGGACGCGGAAACGATCGGGCACGCGGCGGTGTGGCGGCGGCGGATGGGCGGGGCGATCGTCGACGCGTGGCCGCTGGCCGCGATCGCGTTGATGGGCATGGACGTGAACCTGCCGAGGATGGCGGAGTTCAAGCAGCACGCCCAGGCGCTCGCGGAGGCGATCAACGCCGACGGGTTCGCGCACACCACGCCCGGCACACCGGCCACTCCCCTGTTCCACGTCCACCTGCCGATGTCGCGCCACGACGCGCAGAAGGCCGCACAGCACCTGCTGGAGGAGACGGGGATCCGGCTTTTCCTGTACGCGCGGTCCAATCCCGACCCGGGCCGCTGCTCGTTCGAGGTGAGCGTGGGGATCAGCGGCCTGGAGTTCACGCCGCGCGAGGTCGTGGAGTTGATCAGAGGACTACCATCGCGGGTGTGAGCCTGCCCGAACCCGTCCAGCACGCGCTGGTCAGGGTCTCGCACTCGGTCCTGATCGACGTCGACGCGCTCGCGGGGGTGCGCGAGAGGTTCGACGACGAGCAGGCCGCGTCGCTGAGCGGCTACCTGCGCAGCGCCCAGTCGCCGAACACGGTGCGCGCCTACCGGTCGGACTGGATCGCGTGGGCCGGGTGGTGCCAGGCGGAGGGCCGCCAGGCGCTGCCGGCGGACCCGCTGGACGTGGCGGTGTACCTGGCGGTCGCGGCGGACACGGTGAAGCCGGACGGCTCACCCGCGTTCGGGCCGTCCACGCTGGAACGCAAGTCGGCGGCGATCTCCGCGGTGCACGCGGCGAACGGACTGCCCAGCCCAACCCGCAGCGATGTCGTGCGGCTGACGCTGCGCGGTATCCGCCGCACCCGCAAGGCCCAGCCCCAGCGCAAACGGCCGGTGCTGCTCGACACCCTGGAAGCGCTGCTGGCCGAACGCCCGCCCGAGGGCCCGGCCCGCACGCGCGACGCCCTGCTGCTGCTGGTCGGGTTCGCGGGGGCGTTGCGGCGCAGCGAACTGGCGGGCGTCGAGTTCGAAGACGTGACCGTGGACGTCGATCCGCGCACGCACGAGCCGCTGCTGCTGATCCGGCTCGGCACGACCAAGACCGACCAGACGGGCAAGCACCAGCAGTCGGTGGTGCTGCCGCGCGGCAGCAGGCGCCCGACGTGCCCGGTGTGCGCGTTCGCCGACTGGACGGAGGTGCTCGACGGCAAGGAGATCATCGAGACCGGCCTGCACCGCTGCCACGGCTACCAGCCCGGCGCACGTCAGGGCGCGGTGTTCCCGATCATCAACCGCCACGGCGGCATCAGCGCCAAGGCCATGTCGGGACGCGCGGTGGCCGAGCTCGTGAAGCGCTACGCGGTGCGCGCGGGCCTGGACCCGGCGATGTTCGGCGGGCACTCGCTGCGGGCCGGGTTCGCGACGCAGGCGGCGCTGGGCGGGGCGAGCGACCGGGAGATCATGCGGCAGGGCCGGTGGACCAACCCGCGCACCGTGCACCGCTACATCCGGACCGCGAACCCCCTCGAGGACAACGCCGTGACCCGCCTCGGCCTGTGAATTTGTGACCCAGCTCTCACTCTGCGCAGTTAACTGTAAACAAGATCCCCTCCGATAGTGCTGCACCAGAAGACGCAGCCCGTTACGCCGGAGGCCGGATCGGACCGGGACGTTTCCACCGTGTTTCCACGCCGTTTGAGCTGCCTTTATGGTCCGCCGCTCGGCGAAAATCCGGCGCCCTGACCAGCGACGCGCCGCAAATCATGAAGCGATCTCGCACTTTGGGAGTGGCTGGTCGCATGCACCCAGAGCAATACGATCACCACACCCGGTCATCGACGATCGTCGTACCCGCAGACCACCTGGGATCCGCCGCAAGAACGCCGAGGTCCGGACCGACCCCCTGCACGGTCCGGACCTCGGCACAGCGACACCCCGCTCACGGCTCCAGATCGGTTGCCGCCAGGAACGACCCGTCCATGTGGAACGGCACCGAGTCGTGCGCGTGCGTCACCAGCCACCGCCCGTCCCGCCGCTGCAACCCCACGGTCGTCCGCATCCACATCGAGAACCCCTCCGGATACCCGACCGGCACCGCCGCCAGCCGCGCCAGCCCGTGCGCGAACGCCACGTCACCCGACACCACCACCGTCAGGTCCCGGTGCTCCAGGGTGATCGGCCCCGCGAACCCGGCCATCCACCCCGCCAGCGACTCCACGTCCCGCGCGTCCGGCCCCGTGTTGCGCAACGGCGGCGCCAACGTCGCCGTCACCACGTCCTCCGCGTACCGGGCCACGATCCGCGCGGGATCACGCAACCGCATGCCCTCCTCGTGCTCCGTGAACGTCGCACGGATCGCGGCCTCGTCCTGCGTCAGCGTCCGGGTCATCTCACAACCTCCGTCTCGAAGTGACACCCCGGTGTCGAGACACGGACCGCGGCCTCGACATGGCGGTGAGAAGATTTTTCGGCAGCCACGAGCGGAGGCCCGACGTGAAGTACCTGATCCTCATCTACAGCAACCCGAAGTCACGGGCGGCGTGGGACAAGCTCACCGAAGAGCAGCAGAGGAAGTTCGGCCAGGACCACTACGACCTGAGCGACAAGCTCCGCGCCTCCGGGGAGCTGGTCGTCAGCGAAGGCCTCCCCGGGCCTGAGACCGGCAAGGGCGTCAGCATCCGCGACGGCGAGGTCGTCGTCACCGACGGACCGTTCGCCGAGGCCAAGGAGTACCTCGCCGGCTTCTACCTCGTCGAAGCCGACACGATCGACCAGGTCATCGCCCACGCCGCCACCCTGCCCGACGCGCACAACGACGGCATCGAGGTCCGGCCCGTCTGGGACATGTCCATGCTGGACGACGCGTGACACCACAGGTGGAGGGCCTGCTGCGCACACTCGCGCCGCAGGTCCTCGGCGTCCTCGTGCGCCGCCACGGCCAGTTCGACGTCTGCGAGGACGCCGTGCAGGAAGCCCTGCTCGGCGCCGCCCAGCAATGGCCCGCACAGGGCGTCCCCGACAACCCGAAGGGCTGGCTGATCACCGCGGCCTCCCGCAGGTGGATCGAGCAGTACCGCTCCGACACCGCACGCCGCCAGCGCGAGGACAAGGTCGTCGCCCTCACACCCCCGCCACCGGACCCGGTGCCCGCCCAGGACGACACCCTCACGATCCTCGCCCTGTGCTGCCACGAGACCCTCACCACGGCCTCGCAGATCGCCCTGACCCTCAGAGCGGTCGGCGGACTCACCACCGCCGAGATCGCCCGCGCGTTCCTCGTCCCCGAAGCCACGGTGGCGCAACGCATCAGCCGCGCCAAACAGAAGATCAAACAGTCCGGCGCGAAGTTCCGGCCCCCGAAAGACCTCACCGCCGTCCTGCACGTCCTCTACCTGATCTTCACCGAAGGCTCCACCGCGAGTTCCGGCGACGACCTGCTCCGCGTCGACCTCACCGCCGAAGCCCTCCGCCTCACCAGACAGCTCCACAAACGCCGGCCACACGACGGCGAACTCACCGGCCTGCTCGCACTCATGCTGCTCACCGACGCACGCCGCCCCGCCCGCACCGACCCCCACGGCGCACTCGTCCCCCTCGCCGAACAGGACCGCGGCAAATGGGACTCCCGCGCGATCGAAGAAGGCACCGAACTCATCAGCACAGCGCTGGAAACCGCCCAGATCGGCCCCTACCAGCTCCAGGCCGCGATCGCCGCCGTCCACGCCGACGCCCCGACCGCCCAGGACACCGACTGGCACGAGATCCTCGGCCTCTACGACCTGCTCACCGTCACCGCACCCGGCCCGATGGTGTCACTCAACCGCATCGTCGCCGTCGCCATGGTCCACGGCCCGGACCAAGCACTCGACGAACTGTCCACACTGGAACTCGACCACTACCGCGTCCACGCGGTGAAAGCACATCTCCTGGACCTGCAAGGACAACACGAGCAGGCAAGGCAGGAATACGAGAAGGCCGCGAAACTCACCCTGAGCGTCCCCGAACAGCGCTACCTCAAGCTCCGGTCGCGCCACCCACGGTAGCGTCCGACGACGGAGCCTCCTGCGGCGGCGCCACCGGCACCACACCCGACAGATCCCCGCCGTTGTCGTTGGACCGCAACACAAAAGGCCGCGTCTGCGTGTACTGCACCACCGAGATCGAACACGGATCCACCACGATCCGCTGGAACCCGTCCAGATGCACACCCAACGCGTCCGCCAGCACCGACTTGATCACGTCACCGTGCGAGCACAACACCCACACCGCACCCGGACCGTGCTCCCGCGAGATCCGCGCGTCATGCGCCCGCACCGCCGCCACCGCACGAGCCTGCACCCCCGCCAGACCCTCACCCTCCGGAAACACCGCGGCGGAAGGATGCTGCTGCACAACAGCCCACAACGGCTCGTCGTACAGGTCCTTCAACGCCTTACCGGTCCACGCGCCATAATCCACTTCGGACAGATCCGGCTCCGTCACCGCCTCGAGAGACCGATCGGCCAGCAACGGCGCCAACGTCTCCGCACACCGCTGCAGAGGAGACGACACCACCGCGCTGACCGGAACGTCCTTCAACCGGGCGACCAGCGCCGCGGCCTGAGCCTGCCCGCGCTCGTCCAAACCCACACCCGGCGAACGCCCGGCGAGCACACCGGAACCGTTGGCGGTCGAACGCGCATGTCGAAGCAGGATCACCGTGGCCACGACGCCCACCTTAGATCGGCTGCAGCAACCCCATCGACAGCAGCCCCATCAGCACCAGACCCAACATCAACCGGTACCACACGAACACCGAGTACGAATGCTTCGACACGTACTTGAGCAGCCACGCGATCGTCGCGTACCCCACCACGAACGAGATCAGCGTCGCCACGACCATCTGCGGGATCGACGCCTGCACACCCGTACCGGAACGCTCCAGCACGTCCGGGATCGAGAACAACCCCGCCCCGAACACCGCCGGAATCGCCAGCAGGAACGAGTACCGCGCCGCCGCCTCCCGGTTCAACCCCAGGAACAGACCCGCCGTCAACGTGCCACCCGACCGCGACACACCCGGGATCAGCGCCAACGCCTGCGCCAGCCCCATCCCGATCGCGTCCTTCATCCGCAACTCGTCCCGCTGCTGCTTCGCCAGATGATCCGCCAACCCCAGCAGCAGACCGAACACGATCAGCATCGTCGCCGTGATCCACAGGTTCCGCGCCGACGTCCGGATCTCGTCCTTCAACAGGTACCCGAGAACCGAGATCGGCACGGAACCGATGATCACGTACCAGGCGAGCTTGTAATCCCTCTCCTTCCGCGCCTCCGCGGAGAAGAGGCCGCGGAACCAGGCGCTGATGAAGCGCCCGATGTCCTTGGCGAAGTAGATCAGCACCGCCACCTCGGTACCCAGCTGGATGACCGCGGTGAACGAAGCGCCCGCGTCGTTGCCGAAGAACAGCGTCGACGTGATGCGCAGGTGCGCACTGCTGGAAATCGGCAGGAATTCCGTCAGTCCTTGGACCAGTCCGAGGACCAGAGCCTGCAACCAGCTCAACTACCCACTCCTGCCAGATCCAAAGCCTCGGCCGCGGTCCGAAGACCCGCGATCCCCTGCTCCAGATCTTGCAGCATCGGCGAAACGGACAGCGTGGTGACCCCCGCCGCGGCGAGCGCCTTCATCCGGTCTGCTATGCGCTCCTTCGGGCCCAGCAACGACGTCGCGTCCAGGAACTCCAGCGGGATCGCCGCCATCGCCCCCGCGTAGTCCCGAGCCAGGTACTTCTCCTGGATCTCCTCGGCCTGAGCCGGGAAACCCATGCGCACCATCAAGTTGTTGTAGAAGTTCTGCTTGCGCGAGCCCATACCGCCGACGTACAGCGCCGTGTACGCGCGGACCGGGTCAGCACAGGTCTTCCAGTCATCGCCGACGATCAACGGCACGGTGGGAACGACGTCGAAGCCGTCCATCGTCAACCCGGCCTTCTCCCGGCCCGCCCTCACCGACGCCAGCGACTCCGCCGAGTACTCCGGCGAGAAGAAGATCGCCAGCCACCCGTCCGCGATCTCCCCCGTCAACTCCAGGTTCTTCGGACCCACAGCGGCGAGGTAGATCGGGATCTGGTCCCGCACGGGGTGCACGGTGAGCTGCAACGCCTTACCGGGCCCATCCGGCAACGGCAGGGTGTAATGCTCACCCTCGTACCGCAACTTCTCCCGCGACAACGCCTTCTTCACGATCTCCACGTACTCACGCGTACGCGCCAAAGGCTTGTCGAACCGCACACCGTGCCAGCCCTCCGACACCTGCGGACCCGACACACCCAGCCCCATCCGGAACCGGCCACCCGACAACGTGTCCAAAGTGGCCCCGGTCATCGCGGCCATCGCAGGCGTCCGCGCCGGAATCTGGAAGATCGCACTACCGACGTCGATGCGTTCGGTCTGCGCGGCCACCCACGCGAGCACCGTCGGCGCGTCGGAACCGTAGGCCTCCGCGGCCCACACCACCGAAAAGCCGAGACGGTCGGCCTCCTTGGCCAGCTCAAGGTTCGCGGCGTCGTTGCCGGCGCCCCAGTATCCGAGGTTCAATCCGAGCTTCACGAAGCGAGACCCTACCGGTCAGTAACACCGATTGCTAGGCTCACACGATGATCACCCCTTAGCATCGCGCACGTGGAACAGCGATACCTCGGCCGCAGCGGCCTCCGCGTCTCCAGAACCGCACTGGGCACGATGACGTGGGGCCGCGACACCGACCCGGACGAGGCCGCCACCCAGCTCATGGCCTTCGCCGACGCCGGCGGCACCCTCGTCGACACCGCCGACGTCTACTCAGAAGGCGAAGCCGAACGCATCCTCGGCACCCTCCTGCACGAAGTCGTCCCCCGCGACGAACTCGTCCTCGCCACCAAAGCCGTCGCCCGCCGCACCGAAGGCCCCTTCGGCGGAGGAGCCTCCCGCGGCGCCCTCCTGACCGCACTGGACGGCTCACTGCGCCGCATCGGCGTCGACCACATCGACCTCTGGCAACTCCACGCCTGGGACGCCGGCGTCCCCATCGAGGAATCCCTCTCCGCCCTCGACCACGCCATCACCAGCGGCAAAGTCCGCTACGCCGGCATCTCCAACTACAGCGGCTGGCAACTCGCCACCGCCGCCATGACCCCCACCACCCACCCCCTCATCTCCACCCAGGTCGAGTACTCCCTGCTCGAACGCGGCATCGAACGCGAAGTCGCCCCCGCCGCCCGCCACCACGGCCTCGGCCTCCTGCCCTGGGCACCCCTCGGCCGCGGCGTCCTCACCGGCAAGTACCGCAACGGCACCCCACCCGACTCCCGCGGCGCCTCCGCCCACTTTGCGGGCTACGTCGAACAACACCGCAACGAACGTGCCGCCCGGATCGTCCAGGCCGTCTCCACCGCCGCCGAAGGCCTTGGCACCTCCGCGCTGTGCGTCGCCCTCGCCTGGGTGCGCGACCGCACCGGCGTCATCGCCCCCGTCGTCGGCGCACGCGACACCAACCAGCTCATCGCGTCACTCGAAGCCGAGCAGCTCACCCTCCCGCCGGCGATCCGCGCCGCACTCGACGACGTCAGCGCCATCGAATTGGGCTACCCCGAGCGCCCCATGCCCTGACCTGCTTCTTTCGTTGCTGTTTTTGGGCCGGTCGACATCCGGGCACCAGAACCGGTTGAGTATTGAATTTAGTCAACACTGAAACTATAGAGATAAATGTTCAAGGCGGCCGAACGGGGTTTCACCCCACCCCTTGCGTGACCTCCGCCCGAACGTCGTGGATGCTGGAAGACCACGACGTTTCACAGGAGGAACCGATCTTGCGCCGGCTCGCTGCTCTGATCCTGACCACCGCCACGCTGGCAGCGTGCGGCCAGAGCGAGGGGTCACAGGATCCGCTGCAGGTCGCGGAAGTCCTCGAAGCCGCGAAACCGGCCCACTCCCCCGCCCAGAACGCCACCCCGCCCGGTGAGATCACTCCCGGCGGCACGTTCACCGACGCCGGCACCACACTGAAGTTCCAGGTCAACGGCCGCGACGTCGAACTCGACCGGCTGCGCAGCGCCGTGTTCGAGATGAGCGAGGACGACAAGGGCGCCAAGACCAGGGGTGCCGGCCTGCGCGCGGGAGACGGCGCCACCAACGGCGTCCCCGACCGCTTCGGCCGCCTGCTCGTCGTCGACACCCGCGGCGGGGAGTTCATCGCGTTCTCCATCAACCCGCTGATCATGCGCCAGCGCTACCCCATGCCCGGCACGCCCTACGGCATCGCCTACGACGCCAAGCGCGACATCGCGTGGATCACGCTCACCGAGCGCAACGAGGTAGTCGGCCTCAACGTCGCCGCCGGAGAACCAGCCGAGAAGTACCGGTTCCCCACCGTGCGCCAGCCCAACACCGTCAGCGTCGACCAGGAATCCGGACGCGTCACCGTCACGTCCGGCGACAACGGAGGGGTACAGGTGATCTCGCCATGACCGAAGGGGTGATCGACGGGGAATGGGAGTACCGGCCGCTGCGTCTGCCGCCCGGCGTCTCCCGCCGCACCGCGACCACGCAGCTGGCCATCCAGGCCGAGTTCGCGGGCTGGGAACTGTCCCGCACGCTGCTCTACAGCGACGGCTCCCGCAAGATGTGGCTCCGCCGCAAGGTCCAGCCCGCCCTGGTGCCAGGCCTCATCACCTGACCACCGGACCGTCGCCGAACGCCACCGGTTCGCACTCGGCGATGAAGTCCGCCGGAAAGCCCCGTTCGAACGGGGCCGCCGCCTCCAGGCGCGCGACCGCTTCCGGCGGCAACACGACCTCGCCCAGACAGTCCAGCACCTGCTCCGGAGTCCGCGCGCCCACCAGCGGCAGCGCCCCGGACACACGCACCCACGCCAACGCCACCTGAGCCGGCGTCGCACCCGACTCCTCCGCGACCTCCCGCACGACGCGAGCGACACCCTCCTCCCGTTCGGACAACCGACCGGACCGTTGCGTGCCACCGGAGAGCTTCCCCTGCGCCAACGGCGCCCACGCCGCCACGGTCAGCCCCAGCGCGGACGCCATCGGCAGCAACTCCCGCTCCACATCACGCCGGAGCAGGCTGTACGGCACCTGCAGCCCCGCGAACGCCGTCCAGTCACGCCACTCCGCCAGCGTGTTCGCCCGCGCCACGAACCACGCCGGCGCGTCGGACACCCCGACGTAGAGCACCTTCCCCGCCCGCACCACGTCGTCCAGCGCCCGCATCGTCTCCTCGACCGGCGTGTGCCGGTCCCACAGGTGCACCCACAACACGTCCACGTAGTCCGTCCGCAGCCGCCGCAGCGACTGCTCCAGCGACAGCACCAGGTTCTTGCGGTGGTTCCCGCCCGCGTTCGGATCCCCCGCGTCCCGCGACAACGCGTACTTCGTCGCCACCACGAACCGGTCCCGCCGCCGCAGCACGGCCCCCAGCACCTCCTCGCTCTCGCCGTACGCCGAGGCGGTGTCGAGGAAGTTCCCGCCCGCGTCGGCGTAGGCGTCGACCACCCGCCGCGCGAGGTCCTCCGAACGCAACGTCATCGTGCCCAGCAACAACTCCGAGACACGCAGGCCGGTCCTGCCGAACAGTCGGTATCGCATGATCCACAGCATCACCGCGGACGCCGGAACCAGGGAGACCGGCTCAGGGCCCCTCTAGGCGCCGTCCTGCAAGTTCGTCAGGTGACAGACGCGGGCGAGAGTCCCGGAGACGGCGCCGCCGCAATGACCTCATACCGGGCGTATTCGGGCGTTGCGGCGGCGCCGTCTCCGGGGCCCTCGGCCGCCGCTGTCGCCCGACGAGACTTGCAGGACGGCGCCTAGACTCGGCCGTCATGGCCGACAACGCACTGGGCCGCTTCCTGCGCGCCCGCCGCGAAGCCACCGCTCCCCCGACCACCGGCCGCCGCCGCACCCCGGGACTGCGCCGCGGCGAGCTCGCCGACCGCGCCGGCATCAGCGTCGAGTACCTCACCCGCCTCGAACGCGGCACCGACCGCTCCCCCTCCGGCCAGGTCCTGTCCGCCCTCGCCGACGCGCTGGCCATGACCGCGGACGAACGCGTCCACCTGTACCGCCTCATCAAGGCCGGCGCGGCCTGCTCCCCTCCCCCGCCACCGCCGTTGCGGCCAACCGTGCACGCGATGTTGGACACCCTCGAGCCCACCGCGGCGGCCGTGCTGTCCCCCGCCGGCGACGTCCTCGCGAGCACCGCGCGCTTCCGCGAGATCTCCGGTCTGGGCGACGAGCAGAACCTCGTCCGCTTCGCGTTCAGCCCGCAGGCC
This sequence comes from Lentzea pudingi, assembly GCF_014646255.1. Lineage (GTDB taxonomy): Bacteria > Actinomycetota > Actinomycetes > Mycobacteriales > Pseudonocardiaceae > Lentzea > Lentzea pudingi. The sequence goes on along the minus strand of NZ_BMNC01000003.1, from coordinate 842,606 downwards.
AAAGCCCACTACCCCGACTGGGACCAGATCGCGGACGCCCGCGCCGCCTCCCTGCGCGCAGCCGCTGACCTGGGCGATCACCCGGCGGCGACGCTCGCGTTCGAACTCTCGATCACCGCCGGCGCCGCCTTCACCGACCGCTACGACGCCGCGGCGTCGCTGCCACCCGCCACCGGCGTCGAGCGCTGGGGCCTTCACCTCCTGGCGTTCGAGAGGCTGTACCTGTCGGGCGAGGGTGATCAACGGCTGATGGTCTATTTTAGTCAACACTGAAGCTATAGAGAGTGACGATTCGCAGACGGATGGAAGAATCCGAGTCATGCCTCGCCCGGAAAAACCGCTCGACCCGTTCGCCGGGCCTGTTGAACAGTTCGCCTTCGACCTGCGCAAGCTCCGCGAGAAGGCCGGCTCCCCCGGCTACCGGGAACTCGGCAGGCTCAGCCACTACTCCGCCAGCACCCTCGCCGACGCCGCCCGCGGCCAGCGGCTGCCGAGCCTCGCCGTGTCCCTCGCGTTCGTCCGGGCCTGCGGTGGCGACGAGGAGATGTGGGAGCAGCGCTGGCGTGACATCAGCGAGGCCGCGCCGCCGCACCCCGAGGGCGACTCCCCCTACGTCGGCCTGAAGGCGTTCACCGAGCACGACGCCGACCGCTTCTTCGGCCGGGAACGACTCGTCGGCAGGCTGCTGGGCAAGCTCGAGCACCACGACACCGTGCTCGTCGTCGGCGCGTCGGGCTCAGGAAAGTCCTCGCTGCTCAGGGCCGGTCTGCTGGCGCGCGTCCCTGGCGAGCTGACCACCCCGAGCACCCACCGCACACTCCCCGAGACCGACGGCCTGCTGGTCGTCGACCAGTTCGAGGAGGTCTTCGCCCTCCCCCACCGCGACGAGTTCATCGCCGCGCTCACCCGCCGCGAGGGCCAGACCGTCATCGGAATGCGCGCCGACTTCTACGGTCACTGCGCCCGCTACCCCGACCTCGCCAAAGCCGTCGAGGAGGCCCAGGTCCTGGTCGGCCCGATGAGCACCGACGAGCTGCGCAAGGCCATCACCCAGCCCGCCGTCGAGGTCGGCTGCGCGCTCGAGACGGGACTCGTCGCCCGCCTCATCGCCGACGCCACCGGTGAACCCGGCGTCCTCCCCCACGTCAGCCACGCACTGCTCGAGACGTGGCGGCGCAAGCGCGGCAACACCCTCACGCTCTCCAGCTACCACGAGAGCGGCGGCATCGCCCGCGCCATCGCCAACACCGCCGAGAACGCCTACACCGGCCTCGACGAGCGGCAGCAGGCCCAGGCCCGGCAGGTCTTCCTGCGCCTGATCACCCCCGGCGAAGGCACCGAGGACACCAAACGCCACGTCAGACGGTCCGAACTCGCGGCGGACGACGTCGTCGAACACCTCGCCGATGCCCGCATCCTCACCGTGGACGACGACAGCGTCGAGATCAGCCACGAAGCGGTCATCCGCAGCTGGCCGCGCCTCAAGGAGTGGATCGCCGAGGCACGGGACGACCTGCGGGTGCACCGCCGGCTCACCGCCGCCGCCGCGGACTGGGAGGCGCACGGCCGCGACCCCGGTTCGCTCTACCGCGGCGTGCCGCTCACCCAGGCCACGGAGTGGGTCCAGCGCGATCCCGGCGCCCTCAACGCCGCGGAGAAGGCGTTCCTCGACGCCAGCAAGGCCGCTGTCGAACACGAACTGGCCACGGAGAAGCGCCGCACCACCAACCTGCGCCGCGTGGTCGCGTTGCTCGCCGTCCTGCTGCTCGTGGCCACCAGCGCGACCGTGTTCGCTGTGCGCGCGCAACGCCAGACCACCGAACAACGCATCAACGCACTCGCCCAGAAGGCCATCGCCGAGGCCAACGGCCTGCAGGACCGCGACCCGGGTCTCGCGAGCCAGATCCGCCTCGCCGCCTACCGCCTGACCGGGTTGCCCGCCGCCCGCGACAGCCTGCTCAGCACGTTCTCCGGCCCCCAGGTCGCTGTCGCCAGGGGCCACGCGGAAGCCACGTCGTTCGCGATGTTCAGCCCCGACGACAAGCTCATGGCCTCGGCGGGTGACGACCAGAACGTGATCATCTGGGACGTCAGCGACCGCTACCACCCCACCGAACTCGGCCGCGTGCACGCGGGCGACGAGGCCACCCACGGCATGGCGTTCAGCCCCGACGGCCGCACCATCGCCACCGCGGGCTGGGACGGCGTCATCCGCCTGTTCGACGTCTCCGACCCGCGCAAGCCCGTCGAGAAGGCCCGCGTCACCGGGCACGAGGGCGAGGTCGAGACCGTCGCGTTCGCCCCGGACGGCACGCTCGTCAGCGGCGGCCAGGACGGCACCCTCCGGATCTGGAACGTCACCGGCCCCGCGAGGCTGGTGCGCACCGTCAAGGCACACGACGAGACCCTGCACACCCTCGCGATCAACGTCACCGGCACCGTCGCCGCGACCGCGGCCTGGGACGGCACCGCCAAGCTCTGGGACCTCGCGACCGGCGAGAACCTCTCCACCATCGCAGCCACCCCGACCAATTTCGTGGTCGCCTTCTCCACCACGGGTCTGCTCGCCACCGGGGCCGAGGGCGAGCAGGTGCGGATCTGGGACGTGAAGGACCCACGCAAACCCGTGGGGCTCGGCAGCGCCACCGGACACATCGTCCCCGTCCACTCCGTCGCCTTCTCCCCCGACGGCAGGTTCCTCGCCACCGGTGGCGGCGACAAGGCCACGCGCCTGTGGGACGTCACCGACCCGAACCACATCCAGCTGGCCAGCGAGGTGGCCGGCCACACCGACACCGTCTGGTCGGTCACCTTCAGCGCCGACTCCCGGCAGATGATCACCGCCACCACCGACCCCGAGATCCGCGTGCTCGACCTGGCGAACCTCAGCTACCCGCGCCACCGGGCGACGGCGTGGAAACTCGACTACGACCCCGCGGGCAAGTTCTTCACCACCGTCTCCTCCGACGGCGACATCAAGCTGTGGCGGCCGCAGGACCGGCACGCCGAACTGGTCGCGGCCCTGCCGCAGCTGCACACCGCCGACGAGGAAGCCACCGTGGACGTCCACCCCGGCGGCAAGATCCTGCTCGCGTCGACCTACTCCTCGAGCGGCCTGTGGGACGTGAGCGATCCGGCCCGGCCGCGCGAGCTCACCAAGGCGCTCACCGGTGACGAGGCGTTCGTCGCCGCGAGCTTCAGCCACGACGGGAGGATGCTCGCGGTCGCCGACGAGAACGGCGTGCTCGCGCTCTGGAACGTCACCGACCCCGCCAACCCCGTGAAGACGGCAGGTTTCGCCGTCCCCAAGGCCGACACCGTGTGGCAGGTCGAGTTCTCCCAGGACGACCGCACGCTCGTCATCGCGAACGGCACCCGCGAACTGCAGGTCTGGGACGTCAGCGACCCCGCCGCGCCCCGCGCCCACCCGCCTCTGCGCACCGACGACGACCCGGACCCGATCCGCCGTGGCGGGCAGGCCGGCCGCGACGAGGTCATGACCGTGGTGATCCACGGCAACGTCATGGCCTTCGCGAACATGGGCTCCAGCGGCGCGCTGTACGACATCAGCGATCCCGCACAGCCGCGCAAGCTGAGTTCGCTCCCCAACGACGGCGGACCGCTGCAGCGCCTCGCCTTCTCCCCCGACGGCACCCTCCTCGCCGCCGGTACGACCGACGACCTGGTCCGCGTGTGGAACGTGAGCGATCCCCGGAACCCCCAGCTCCGGGCAGTGCTCCACGGTCACACGGAGAAGGTGTGGGGTGTGGACTTCGCGCCCGACAACCGCACCCTGGCCACCACCGGCGCGGACCGCACCGTCCGCGTGTGGGACATCGATGTCGAGGCGACCGCAGCCCGCGTGTGCGCCACTACGACGGCGCACCTGTCCACTCGTCATTGGGAGCAATACTTCCCCGGCGTGGAGCCGAGGCCTCTCTGCTGAACAACACCGCCACCTTTCTCTCACTGCATTTGTAGTGCGAAAACGTTGTGCGGTGTCGGTGTCGGGGCGCCGGACAACAACGTTCGTGCAACGGGAGCGGCCAACCGGCCGAAGGTGACTCGTCAGTCAACACTGAAGCAATAAAATCTACCGAAGTAGTTGCCGATGTGATCAGATTCTGGGTCATGGAGCTCGTGCCGCACGAAGTCGGGGTCGCTCACAGCGCACTGCCGCACGACGAAACGTCCGCCCGTGCCCTGCTCGCGCAAGCCGCGGCGCAGGGCCTGCACACAGTCGTCGTCACCGCCGAAGAAGGGGACGAACGCGCGATAGCCGTGCTGCGCGAACTACGCGCGGAATGGCACACGGAAGACGGCCGGATCACCGCCCAGCTCGACACGGACGCCGAGGGCCAGTTGCAGCACCTCTGGGGTCTCACGGCGGACGAGCGGGCCGCGTGGCTCGCCGCGTTCCCCCGCCACGACGACCCGAACTGGTGGATGCACCGGCTGCTGGTGCTCAACCACCACCCGGAGTGGGCACCGCTGAAGGACTGGCTGGTCGACGAGCACGTGAGGCTCTTCGGCCGGCCGCCGGGAAGGCGGCGTCCTAGCGCGGCAGGCCGCTGAAGTCGGGCTGGTGGAACCGCTGGATCCAGGGGACCGGGTCCTCCTTCGGGGTGTCCCGGTCCGGCTGGACCGCGGCGAACGTCAGCACCGGCACCCGCGGCACGCCCACCGCGATCACGTCACCGTGCGTCCCGGCTATCCACATGACGCCGGTGTCGGCGATGTTCGCCACCACGCTCAGCTCCGGTAGCACGAACTGCACCAGCGCGAGCCCGCCCGGCATCTCGGCGAGCCCCGCCACGTGCTGGTTGGGCTGCCACGGGAACAGCGTGATCGCCACGGGCGTCCACTGCGCCGAGTTCTCCACGGCCCGGACCGCGTCGCGGTACCAGCGGCTGATCTCGACCGCCGTCGGGATGCCGAGCAGCCCCAGGACCAGCACGAGCCCGCCGACCACCAGCCCGGCCGGCGCGAGCGGGAACAGGCTCAGCAGCACCAGCACTCCCCCGGCGACCGCGGGCACCACGGCCCACAGCCACGCCCGCACACCCCACCGCATGCCCTTGAACGCCCGCGCGGTGGCCTGATCGTCCAGCGGCCGCCCGAGTGGCCGCTCCACGCGCTCGCGAACCGGTTGTGCGCGCGCGTCCTCACCGTGATCGACCTTGGCGTTCTCCCACTTGGCGAACCCCGCGGCCCGCACCACGGCCCTGCCGCCGGCGTCCGGGCCGCAGACGAAGACCTCCTGCCGTTCCAGCACCATGTCCGGCAGGTCCTGGAACCAGCCCTTGAGCACGACGTCGTCCACCAGCAGCCGGTCGGTGCCGTCGGCGTGCTTCTCCAGCACCTGGGCCGGCACCCGCCGCCACGGCTGCTCGAGCAGGCCGCGCCGCTGCGGTCGCGTCTCCACCCGGTACATCAGCGGCGCCAGCCCGAACACGAGCGTGACCAGCGCCAGCACCACGAACGCGCCGATGTTGCCCGGCGACGTCGGCAGCAGCCAGCACGTCACCGCGCCGGCGCCCGTGCCGGTCGCGATGCCGCCGAGCGCCTTCGCACCCCAGCCCAGGTCCTGCAGGATCAGGCCGGTGGACCAGTCGTCCTTCGCCGGCACGTCGGTCCGCGGCTCCAGGTACTGCATTCCAGCCCCTCCCGGTCAGCGCGGCAGCGCGCTGAAGTCGACCTGCCCGATCCTCCGCCACGACGCCATCGGGTCACTCGCCGCCACCGGTCGCACGACCGCGGTCATCAGTGCGCCGGCACCGGGCAGACCCACGGCGAGTCGTCCCCGGTACGTGCCCGCGACCCACATGACGCCGGTGCCGGCGATGTTCGCGACCAGGTCGGAGTTCGGCCTGGGGAACCGCACCAGCGCCGGGCCGCCGGGCAGTTCCGCGATCCCGGCGACGTGGTGCCCGCGCTGCCAGGCGAACAGCCTGACCGGCACCGGAGTCCACTCGTCCGAACCGTTCACGGCCCTCGCGTTGACATCGTTGTGGAGGAACAACTCGATCGCCGTGGGCAGGAAGAACAGCTGCGGCACCAGCACCGCGACCGCGATCAGCCCCGCCGGCGCGGGCGGGGACACGCTCAGCGCGAGCAGCACGCCCGCGACCACGACCATCAGCACCGGCAGTCCCCAGAACAGGTGCCTGAGCACGCGCATCATGTCGACGCCGTCCTCGAGTTCCCGTTCGTCCGCGGGACGGCCCAGCACGCGCTCGACCCGTTCCGCTGCCCGGTGCCCGCTCTCGTCGACCGGCGCCGCCACGTACATCGACGTCGACCCCGCGGCCCTGAGCAGCACCAGGCCGTCGCCGTCGGGTCCGAGGACGAAGACCTCCTGCCGTTCAGCCACCCTGTCCGGCAGGTCACCGAGCGAGCCCACGAGCACCAGGCCGTCCGCCAGCAGCCGATCGCGCGGATCGTCCTCCCGCTTCTCGGCAACCGCCGCCGCGACGCGCCGCCACGGTTCGTCGAACACCCCGAGCCGCACCGCACGCCGGAGGTGCCGGTTGGGCAGGAACCCGCCCAGGGACATCACCATCAGCACGCCCAGCACGATCCGTGCGGCCGTGTTGCCCGGCGAACCGGGCAGGAAGAACGTGGCGACGAACGTCCCTGTCACGATGATCGTTTCGACGCTGTGCCTCGTGCTGATGAGGACGTCGGCGAACGCGAGCCTGGTGGACCAGTCCTCCTTCGCGGGCACGTCCGTCCGCGGTTCCAGCAACTGCAGCACCAGCCCCCCAGCTATGCCTTGGCGGCCACCTCCCGGATGAGGTTCGCGAGTTCGGCGGGCCGCTCCAGGGGAAGCATATGTCCGGCATCGGCCAGGACGACCGAAGTTCCGCCGAACCTCTCAGCGTCCGACTCCGGCACGAGCCGGTCCTCGTCCCCCACCACGGCGACGACGGCCTTCTCCTTCGCCACGGTCAGCCCGGCCTCGCGGTCGTAGCGGTCGACGGCGGGCCGGAACAGCGCGACCGTCTCCGGCCAGTGGCCCCACACCATGTCCGCGGTCAGGTCCACGTCGTCGTCGGCGGGCTGGTCGCCGAACAGCCACCAGCGCAGCCCGGCGGTCTTGGCCGGCTCGATCTTCTCCCGCACCGCGCGCACGAGCGGCCCGAACGCCCGTTCCAGCTCCCGCACGAGCTTGCCGACGGACTTGGGCCACGCCAGCGTCGTCTCGGACATGCCGCTCGCCGCGGTCGACACGAACACGTTGCCCAGCACCCGTTGCCGGAACAGCCGCGGCCGGCGCTCGGCCATCGCGAGCGCCGCCATGCCGCCCATCGAGTGCCCGGCGATCACGACCTGGCCGTGCGGCACGGCGCGTTCGATCAGCTCGCCCAGGTCCTCGCCGAGCTGGTCGATCGTGGCCGTCTCCTTGGACGCGCCGCCCGACCCGCCGTGACCGCGGTGGTCGTAGGCGATGACCTGGAACTCGGGGCTCAGCTGCTCGACGACCTTGTGCCAGGAGCGGTGGTCGAGCGCGTAACCGTGGGCCAGCACGACCGTCACCGCTGCCTCGGGGTCGCCCGCGCGCACCACGTTGAGCTCGGTCCCGTCCTCCAGCCGCACCATGCGGTGTCCTTTCGCCGTGTCGTCTGTTCGTCCTAACGAGACAACCCGGTTCCAGGACACGCCCTAAATGCGACCGAGCACCACATTCCGTGGTGGCAACCGGCCGCCGCCGACGCCGGGCACACCGCGGAAGTCGTACGCGGTCGCCTTGCCGCCGGGCTGGATGATCCAGGCCTCCCCCGGCTCGCCGTCGGACAGCACCGACTGCACGGCCTCCGCGACGTCCGACGGTGTCAGCAACGGGAACGAGGCCGCCGCGAACTCCTCCTTCGCCGCGCCCAGCAGCAACGTGTCGACGAACCCGGGGCACAGCGCGGAGACCGTGATGTTCTCCCCCGCGAGCGCCTGGCCCGCCGCCCGCGCGTACCCGACGACCGCGTGCTTGGTCAGCGTGTACAGCGGATCCGACGGCATGGCGGTGATCCCGGCCAGCGAGGCCGTGATCACGATCTTCCCGCCGCCCTGCCGCCGCAACGCCGGGACGGCCGCGCAGAGCCCGTACACGACGTGGTCGACGTTGACGCCGACCAGCTTGCGGTAGCGGGCGACGTCGAGGGCGTCGTCCACACCGGCCTGACCGCCACCGATCCCGGCGTTGAGGTGCACGACGTCGAGGCGTCCGAGCTCCTCCTCGACCTGCGCCACCGCGGCGGGCATGGTCGCGGGATCGGCGACGTCACCGATGATGGCGGTGCCGCCCACCGCGGACGCGACCCGGTGTGCGCCGGCCGCGTCGAGGTCGAGCACGGCGACGCGGGCACCCAGCTTCGCGAGCCTGCGCACCACGGCGCTGCCGATGCCTCCCGCGCCGCCGGTGACCAGTGCGACCCGGCCGGTCAGATCCACAGTGGACACGACACCACTCCCCTAGCTGTTGCGCAGGAATCGGTCGAGGACCCGGACGCCGAACTTCAGGGCGTCCACCGGCACGCGCTCGTCCACGCCGTGGAAGAGCCCGGAAAAGTCGAGGTCGGCGGGCAGCCTCAGCGGTGCGAAGCCGAAGTTGCGGATGCCGAGCTGCTGGAACGACTTGGCGTCCGTGCCGCCGGAGAGCATGTACGGCAGCACGCGCGCGCCGGGGTCCTCGGCGATGAGCGACGCCGTCATCGCGTCCACCAGGGCGCCGTCGAACGTCGTCTCGACCGGCGGCAGGCCGACCCACTCGCGTTCCACGTCCGGGCCGAGGAGCTCGGCGAGCTCGCGGTCGAACGCCTCCTCGCGGCCAGGCAGGATCCGGCAGTCCACAGTGGCCTCGGCGGTCGACGGGATGACGTTCGCCTTGTACCCGGCCGAGAGCATCGTCGGGTTCGCCGTGTCGCGCAGCGTCGCGCCGATCATCCGCGACAACGCGCCGAGCTTGCCGATCGAGCCCTCGATGTCGTCCTCGGGGAAGTCGAGGCCGGTGATCTCGGTGACGCCGTCGAGGAACTCGCGCACGGACGGGCGGATGATCAGCGGCCACTGGTGCTGGTCGAGCTTGGTGACGGCGGCGGCGAGCTTCGCCACGGCGTTGTCGCGGTGGATCATGCTGCCGTGCCCGGCGGTGCCCTTGACGCGCAGCTTGAGCCAGCGGATGCCCTTCTCCGCGGTCTCGACGAGGTACGCGCGGACGTCGTCCTTCAGGGTGATCGAGAAGCCGCCGACCTCGCTGATCGCCTCGGTGACGCCCTCGAACAGCTCCGGCCGGTTCTCCACCAGCCACTTCGCGCCGTAGAGCCCGCCGGCCTCCTCGTCGGCGAGGAACGCGAACACGATGTCGCGCGGCGGCACGACGTTCTCGCGCTTGAAGTGCCGCGCGAGGGCCAGCGTCATGCCGACCATGTCCTTCATGTCGACCGCGCCGCGGCCCCACACGTACCCGTCCTGCACGGCACCGGAGAACGGGTGCACCGACCACTCCGAGGCGTCGGCGGGCACGACGTCGAGGTGGCCGTGCACGAGCAGCGCGCCGCGGCTGGGATCGGAGCCCGCGAGCCGTGCGACGACGTTGCCGCGGCCCTTGGCGCCGGACTCGACGTACGTGGTCTCGTAGCCGACCTCGGACAGCTTCTCCGCCACCCACTCGGCGGCCGCGCGCTCCCCCACGACCGTCGCGGGATCACCCGTGTTCGTCGTGTCGATCCTGATCAGCTCGCTGACGAGCGTGACGGCCTCTTCTTGCGCCAGTGCCAGTGCGTTCCCCGTTGTGCTCACCCCGTCTTCCTATCACCTGTCAGAACACGGACCAGCCTGTGAGAGTGGTGAAACGGTCCAGCGCGTCGACTCCCGCGACGGAGTTGCCCCGTGCGTCCAATCCTGGACTCCACACGCAGATCGCGCACTTCCCGGGGACGACGGCGATGATCCCTCCGCCGACGCCGCTCTTGCCGGGCAGTCCGACGCGGTAGGCGAACTGGCCGGCGGCGTCGTAGGTGCCGCACGTGAGCATCACGGCGTTGACGCGCTTGGCTCCGCTCACGCCGAGGAGCCGGGTGCCGTCGTTGCGGACGCCGTGGCGGGCGAGGAAGAGGGTGGCGCGGGCCAGATCGGCGCAGCTCATCGCGATCGAGCACTGCCGCACGTACTCGTGCAGCACCACGTCGACGGGGTTGCGCATGTTGCCGTAGGAGGCCATGAAGTGCGCGAGCGCGCGGTTGCGGTCGCTGTTGTCCGACTCGGACTTCGCGACTTCGGCGTCGACGCCCAGTGCGGGGTTGCCGCTCTCCTGCCGCAGGAAGCCGAGGAGCCGGTCGGCGGCGCCGAGTCCCAGGTGGTCCGTGACGACGACGGCGCCCGCGTTGATGAACGGGGTTGCGCGGGATGCCCTGCTCGGTCTCCAGCTGGACCAGCGAGTTGAACGGCGAGCCGGACGGTTCTCGGCCGACGCGGGTCCACACGTCGTCGTTCTCGGCGAGGGCCAGGGCGAGCGTGAACGCCTTGGAGATGCTCTGGATCGAGAACGGCCGGTCGTACTGCCCCGCGCCGAAGACCTCGCCGTCCAGTGTGGCGACGGCGAGGCCGAAGGCGTGCGGGTCGATCCTGGCCAATGCCGGGATGTAGCCGGCTGAGGTGCCACCTGGCGTGACCTCTGAGGCGATCTGGTCCACCAGCTGCTGCAGCTCCATGCGCTCATCCCATCACGGGACGAGCCCTACGCCACCGTGAACTCGTAGAACTTGGTGGGCTGGCCCGCGACGACGGTGCAGGGGACGTGGACGACGCCGATCCAGGTCGGCTCGCCGTTGTCGTAGCGCGGCGTCAGCGCCAGGTCCGCGTTGCCGAGGTTGATCGACGTCGTGCCGGCGTTGGCCAGCGTCAGCGCGGGCAGGGTGCCGCTGGCGACGACCTGGAACGTGCCGGACGAGGGAACCGGCGTGTTCGGGATGGTCAGCGTCGACGACAGGTTCTGGACGCTGCCGGCGTTGTCCACGGCGATGTTCGTGGTGAGCGTGCCGTCGACGGAACGGCCGCCGATCCACCACAGCGTGTTGCGGACGTCGTCGGACACGGTGGACGTCACCGTCGCCGACGCCGGCGCGGTCGGCACCCCGACGACGGCCGAGTCCGGCAGGTTCGGTGAGCTGACCACGGTCGGCACGTCGTGCGTGCCCGCGACCGAGAACTGGCACGAGTAGGTGAGGCTCAGCTCGGCGGTCGCGGCGGAACTCGTGCCGGCCGTCGCCACGCTCAGCGCTCCGGCAACCATCAGAACTGCGGCTGCGCGCGTGAAAAGTCCGGTCTTCATCTGCAGGGACCTCCTGGAGTACGTCATTGAACTGCAAGAAGGCGGTGTTGCTTTACTCGCCAGTAAAGTAGCCAGCTTTGATTCGGCAAGGCAAGCGAAAACCGGCTTTTGTCACCTGCGTACGAAATGGCTTCCTGCTCTTTGTCAGTCGCGCAGCAACAAATAGTGCGCGCGCAGCGCCAGTTCGAGGTTGAACCGCTCTCCGGCGTCGTGCATCCGGTCGCCGAACAGTTCGTCCAACTGGTTGACGCGGTAGCGCACGGTCTGCGGGTGCACCTTCAGCCGGGCGGCGACCTCGGGCGCCCCGCCCCGCGCCGACAGCCACACCAGCAGCGTCTCGGCGAGCTTGGTGCGTTGCAGGTCGGTGAGCGGGGCGAGCGGCGCCAGCGCCCGTTCGGCGAGCTGGCGGGCCAGGAACTCGTCCGCCAGCACGGTCAGTTCGACGATGTGGTCGGCGCAGTCGAGGACCGGCCGGTCCGGCAGCACCTTCTCCCTGGAGAGGGCGAGGACCCGGCGTGCGCAGGCCAGTGACCTGCTCACCTCCTGAGGAGCCACGGGCAGGCCGACCGCCGCCCGCCACCCCGGCAGCGCCCCGCGGAGCCAGCGCGTCACCGCGGCGGGGTTCGGCACCAGCAGGTACGGCGTGGTGTCCTCGAAGTTGACCAGCACGTCGGCCGGCAGGTCGTCGGCGGGCGCGGCGGACGGCTCGAGCGCCACCGCCACCAGCCGGTCCGGCATCGGCCACGCCGCCGCCCGCGCCGCGTCCAGCACCGCCTGCCAGTTGCCGGCGGAGTCGGCGACGAGCAGCTCCATCAGCTTGCGCCGCTTGCGTTCCAGCGTGCCCGCCGCACTCGCCTGGGCGGCCGCGTACCCCTCGACCGACAGGCTCACCAGCTCGTCGACGTGGGCGATCATCGCCTCGCCCAGCACCGACATCGAGCGCAGTGACAGCGCGCGCTGCTCGGCGAACCCGCAGACGTGCCGCCACGCCACCCGCGCGCCGATCCGGTAGGCCGCCTGCAGGCTGTCGAGGCTGCGGCCGGACTTGAACTCCCACGCGCCGAGCTTGCGGTGGATGTCGTCGTGCGGATCGGGCTCGGAATCCGGCGCGGCGATGCGGTCGACGAACTTCACCAACGCCTGCCGGATTCCGTCGACGACGTTCTCCCGGAACGTGCTGTATTCCGGAATCGATTTCTCGATCGCCTCGAAAATGCTCACCGAAACGGGCGTCACTTCCATTCGGAGCAACGGCGCCAGTTCGCGCGGGACCGATCTGCGCGGATCGTCCAGCCCAGTCACCCTGGCGAGTGTAGGAGGAAAACGAAACCGGGTCGTTCAGCCAACTGGACCAAATGGTTCACAGGAAGAACAGCCGAGCGATGGCATCGCGTGCCACCAGGAACCCGGCGATGCCGAGGATCCATCCGGTCGCACCCGCCCCCTTCTCCGCGAACCACGTGCTGATCCGCGTCAGGAACGGCTCGACCCTCGACCGCAGCGCGAGCCTCGCGCCGAGCAGCACCAGCGCCGGCACGATCATGACCAGGCAGTACCCGGCCAGCAGCAGCCCGATCTGGGCCGGTCGCAGGTCGGCGGCGCTCATCATCCCGATCGCGCCCAGGTACGGCAGCATCGTCGCGAGCTCGACCACGCCCGCCAGCACCGCGACCCCGGCCAGCGCGACCGCGGACCCGTTGGCGTTGATCCGGTTCTGCCACTTCCCGGTGTTCGTCTTCTTCTTGCTGTCGAAGCGGAAGCTGATCGCGAACAGGAAGACGCCGATCACCAGCTGGATCCACAACGCCACCGGGCTGTCGAGATGGCCGATCAGCCGCGTCGCGCCGAGCACGATCAGAACGCCGACGCCGAAGTAGAAGACCGTGATGGTGCCGAGGTAGACGGCGAACCTGCTGAGCTTCAGCCGTCCCGGTGTCAGCATGAGCCAGATCGGGATGAACAACGTCCCGATGCTCGTCGAGTCGAGCAGCGCCAGCCCCGCCAGCGCCGCCACCAGTCCCACTGTCATGTGCTCCCCCAGATTTGTTTTAGCACGATCGTGAGATTACCACTCTCCTGGCACCAGCAGACCTGCGGGGCGTTCAACGGAGACCGCGAGATCACCGAGATTCAGGGGCGATACCACCCTCAGCCCGTATACATCTGGGTCATGGACCTCACTGCGGTTCCGCTGGTGGCGTTGCGGGTGTTCCAGGAGGTGGCCGAGCGCGGCTCGCTGAGCGCCGCGGCCACCGCGCTGGGCTACACGCAGTCGGCGGTCACCCGGCAGATCGCCGCTCTCGAGCGGGTCGTGCGCGCGCCGTTGTTCGACCGTCAGCGCGATGGCGTGCAACTGACCGATACGGGGCACGTGCTGCTGCGGCACGCGGGTCTGGTGCTCGTGCAGCTCGACGCGGCGAGCCGTGAGCTGTCCGGGCTGCCGGCGACCGCGGGCACCGTGCGGCTGGGGTGGTTCACCAGCGCGGGCGGCACGCTGGTGCCGTCGGCGCTCGCGGCGTTGCGGCGCAGTCATCCGGCGCTGACGGTGACCACGCGCGACGGCACGACAGCGTCGTTGGTACGAGCTTTACGGGCACGCACGGTGGACATCGCGGTGCTCGCGTCCGAGCCGCCGTTCCCGCCACTGGACGACGAGACGCCCGCGTTGCGCACGAAGGTGCTCGACGAACGCGAGCTGCTGCTGGCCGTTCCCTCGATGCATCCGCTGGCGCACAAGGACTTCATCACTGTGGCCGACCTGCGCGGCTGGGCGTGGATCGCCGGCCCGCCGGGGTTCGGCGTCTGGCCCGGCCTGGATGAGCGGGTCGTCGTCGCGCACGTGGCCCGTGACTGGCTGGCCAAGCTCCAGCTCGTGGCGTCCGGTGCGGGCATCACGACTTTGCCCGAGCCGTTGGCCACGTTGGTACCGCACGGCGTGCAGGTGATCCGGGTGCGCTCACGAGAGCGTCAGCGCGTCGTCGTCGCGTGGCTGAACCTGTCCGAACCGGCCTCTGTGGTGGTGGACGCGCTCGTCAGCGGTACCCACCCATGACGTCTGTCATGAGTAACTGATGTTTGGCGGCACTGCCGATTGTCCGTTCTCACCGAGATCGTGGAGACATGACAGCGATCGAGGTGCGGGGGCTGACCCGCCGGTACAGCGGAGGTTTCGAGGCTGTGCGGGGCGTGTCGTTCGAGGTGGAGAAGGGCGAGATGTTCGCTCTGCTCGGCACCAATGGTGCGGGGAAGACCTCGACGGTGGAGGTGGTGGAGGGGCTCTCACGTCCGGCCGAGGGGTCCGTGCGCGTGCTGGGCCACGATCCGTTCGCGGAGCGTTCTCTCGTGCGGCCGCGGATGGGCGTGATGTTGCAGGAAGGCGGTTTCCCGCCCGACCTCACGGTGGCGGAGGCCGCGCGCATGTGGGCGGGGACCCTGACGTCGCCGCGACCCGTCGACGAGGCGTTGGCGCTGGTCGACCTGGCGCATCGGGCCTCGGTGCGGGTGAAGCAGCTGTCCGGGGGCGAGCGGCGGCGGCTGGACCTCGCGCTCGCGTTGCTGGGGAAGCCGGAGGTGCTGTTCCTCGACGAGCCGACCACCGGGCTCGACCCGGAGAGCCGGCGGAACACGTGGGAGCTGATCCGTGCCCTGCTGCGCGAGGGCGTGACCGTGCTGCTGACCACGCACTACCTGGAGGAGGCGCAGGCGCTGGCCGACCGGCTGGCGATCATGCACCGGGGCCGGATCGTGGCGCAGGGAACGGTGTCCGAGGTGGTCGACGCGTATCCGTCGCGCATCTCGTTCACGCCGCCGTCCGGGGTCGCGCTGCCCGTCGTCGCCGACGTGGAGTCGTCGGGACGCGTGACCGTGCGGACCAACGAACTGCAGTCGACGCTGCACGAGCTCCTGGTGTGGGCCGCACACAACAACGTCGAACTGTCCGGATTGGACGCCCGGTCGGCGTCTCTCGAAGAGGCGTTCCTGGCGATCGCGGAGGAGGCGGCATGAGGGCCGTGGCCATTGGAAAGGCCGAGCTGAAGTTGTTCTGGCGCAACAGGACCGCGCTGTTCAACTCGCTGCTGCTGCCGTTGTTGCTGGCGCCGGTGCTGTACTCGGTGGACGCCGACGGGGTGCCGCTGGTCGTCGGCCTGGTCGGGTTCGCGCTGCTGATGGCGGTGTACTACAACCTCGTGACCACGTTCGTCGCGCGGCGCGAGGAGCTGGTGCTCAAGCGGCTGCGCGTCGGCGAGCTGACCGACCCGGAGATCCTGGCCGGCGCCGCGCTGCCGTCCGTCGTGGTGGCGCTGGGTCAGATGGTGCTGTACTCGGCGGTCGTCGGGGTGATCACCGGCGTCGCGCTGCCGGCCCGTCCGTGGTTCATCCTGCTCGGGGTGCTCGGCGGTACCGCGGTGTTCGTGCTGCTGGCGGCGGCGTCCTCGGCGTTCACCCGGACCGTCGAGATGGCGCAGGTGACGTCGTTGCCCGTGCTGATGGCGTGCATGCTCGGCTCCGGCCTGGTGTTCCCGCTGTCGGTGCTGCCGTCGGGTCTCGCGACGGTGCTGCAGTACCTGCCTCTGACACCGGTGCTCGAGCTGCTGCGCGCCGGCTGGGCCGACGGCCCCGTGCTGAAGCCGGTGAGCGTCCTGGCGGTGTGGATCGTGCTGGGGACCTACGCTGTGCGGCAGTGGTTCAGGTGGGACCCGCGGAGGTGAACTTGCTCGGCTGGTGGCGGTCGCGTGGCAACGCGGCGCGGTTCGACCTGTTCGTCCGCTACACGTTCTACCTCAGCTACGTGTTCCTGCCACCGCTGCTGATCACCGGCTTCGCCAACGAGGTCGGCACCGTCGGTCTGATCGTCCTGATCACGACGGTGCTGGCCTACGTGGTCCTGAGCATCCGCCTGGTCCACCTGGGCGTCGAGCACCACCTGGACCGCTCGCCGTTCCCCCGCCGCCTGCTGACGACCTACCTCGTCGCCACCTGCGTCGTGCTGGGCGTCGGACAGCTCTTCTACCCGGACCCGTTGCCCGGCAAGCCGGACAGCCCCGGCGACGGCATCTCGGTGATCTTCCTCGTCCTGGCGATCACCACCCTGTCCGCCGTGCTGCGCCCGCGCACCCTCGTCCTGCTGGCCCTGGCCGGCGGCGGATGGATGCTCCTCACCGCACCGCAGGGCCACGCCCTGTTCATCACCCTGATGCTGCAGTTCCTGGTGGGCGCGTTCCGCTCGACCCTGTGGATGCTGCGGATCGTGTGGGAACTGGACCGCTCACGCGAGGTCCGCGCGAACCTGGCCGTGGCCGAGGAACGCCTGCGCTTCGCCCGCGACCTGCACGACGTGGTGGGCCGCAACCTCTCGGCCGTGGCCCTGAAAGCGGACCTCGCGGCCCAACTGGCCCGCCGCGACCGTTCCTCCGCCGCCATCGACGAAATGCTCGAAGTCCGCCGAATAGCCCAGGAATCCCTGGACGAACTCCGCGCCGTCGTCAGCGGCTACCGCACCGCCGACCTCTCCGTCGAGCTGGCAGGCGCGCGCTCGCTGCTGGCCTCCGCCGGCATCGACTGCCGCGTGATCGGCGACGTGACCGTGGAAGGCGAACAGGCAGGCGCCCTGGGCTGGGCCGTCCGCGAGGGCGTCACCAACGTCCTGCGCCACAGCGAGGCCCGCACGTGCACGATCACGTTGCGAGGCAAAGTACTGACCATGACCAACGACGGCGCCTCGTCCTCCCCGTTCCGCTTCGGCAGCGGCCTGACAGGCCTGCACGAACGCGTAGCAGCCCTGGGCGGCTCCGTGACCGCGACCCCAGAAGCTCCCCACCGCTTCGTCCTGACCGTGGAGCTCCCGTGATCCGCATCCTGCTGGCCGACGACGAACACCTCATCCGAGGCGCCATGGCCGCACTCCTGTCCCTAGAGGACGACCTGGAGGTAGTAGCCCAAGCAGCCACCGGCAAGGAAGCCCTGGCCACCGCCCGAGTGGTCCACCCGGACGTGGCCGTCATCGACCTGCAAATGCCAGACCTGGACGGCGTCTCAGTAGCCCAATCCCTAGCCGTAGAGCTCCCCAGTTGCTCCACCATGATCGTCACCAGCCACGGCCGCCCCGGCCACCTCAAACGAGCCCTGGCAGCAGGAGTACGCGGCTTCCTGCCAAAAACCGTCTCGTCAGACGTCCTGGCCACAGTGGTCAGAACCGTCCACACAGGCGGCCGCTACGTGGACCCAGCCCTGGCAGCAGAAG
The DNA here is from genome assembly GCF_014646255.1 of Lentzea pudingi. GTDB lineage: Bacteria > Actinomycetota > Actinomycetes > Mycobacteriales > Pseudonocardiaceae > Lentzea > Lentzea pudingi. Next base: position 825,039 of record NZ_BMNC01000003.1, on the reverse strand, counting down.
CAATCAGCGCCGGCGACAGCCCACTAACCCCACGAGAAGCAGACGTACTGGAACTGGCACTAGAAGGCGCCCCCATCGACGAGATAGCGCGCCGCGCCTCCCTCTCCCCAGGCACAGTCCGCAACTACCTCTCCTCAGCGGTAGGCAAAACCGGCGCCTCGAACCGCCACGAAGCAGCCCGCTTCGCCAGGGCCAAAGGCTGGATCTAGCGATCCCACCACTGAAGAACCCTTGTTCCGTACAAGGTGAGCCACCTGGACGGCTCCCCAGCAGGCACGTCGACCTCGAACCACACGTCCCCAACATGCCGCCCGAACTGCGCCCACGTCCCGTCGCCCCGCCGAGCCGCCCGAATGATCTCCACAGCCTCAGCCATCCAAGGATCCTTCCGCCAGCCCGCCAAAAGTGATCCATGGCGTTGAGCACGCTGTACCCCCACCGAAACGGCGACCGGAACTGCAAAGCCCAGTCCCCACCACCTCCCCAGTGGACAACCGCCGAAACAACCCCGCTCGAGCAGGTACTCCTCCCCACCCCGCCGAGCAGCCCGACTGGCCGCAGTCCCGCCGGTCGCCGACTCGTGAACCAGCAACCCCTTCACCGAGTTGAGCATCGAGTGGAACGAAGACCTCTCGGACCCCTCAACCCACTCGCAGTTCCACCCACCGCCCCAAGCTGATGGCCCACGAACCACTCAGCGATCCCTCCGACATCAACCCCTAGCCACACCCCGTTGGCCAACGTCCAGGAGTTGATGCAGCAGTCAACCTCCCCACCCAATAGGGCAGGTCCTGGTACTCCCACCGACACCCAGCCGCAAGCAACTCAGCAGTCCGCCCCAGCACCCCACTCCCGCAGAGAAGTCAACGACCAGGTGGTAGCCGTCCAAGGCTGACCAGCCAAACCCCGGTCACACCCAGCGGGAAAGAAGGCCCCACCGGCCCACACCCCGTCGTCCCCTGAGCAGCAAGCAACCGAGCCCCAAACCTCTCACGAGCCACAAGCCCACGAGTAGCCCGTCACACAGCCTCAGGCTCCCCCAGAAGATCCCGCCGCACCTGCCACCGCAACGCAGGATCAGAGTCGAGCAACCACTCAGTCAGCTCCCGCACGCCAGGAACCCTAGCCCCACCACAAGGCCACAACCAGCACAAACAGCAGCCCAACCCCCCGATTTTGGCCCACACCGACGATCATGTAATCTAGGCACACACCACGGCGCGAGCCGAGGCAGAACTAAATACGTCCGGGTGGCGGAATGGCAGACGCGCTAGCTTGAGGTGCTAGTCCCCGAAAGGGGGTGGGGGTTCAAGTCCCCCCTCGGACACGAAAATGTCGCAAATTTGCGACGTCTACGTGGCAGGTGTTCAAGTCCACTTGAGCACCTGTTTTGCGTTTCCGCGCCACGTGCAGGTGGCGTTCGATGACGATTTCCTACATCCGGCCGATCGTCCCGGATACCGCGCCAGGAAAAGCGGCGGGCGCATCTGCCCGTGCCGCTGGTCAGCCTCTTCCGCTCATCGTCGTTCCTGCGTCACGGCCGCCTCGCCTGACGAACGTGCTGTATCGGATGGCCACTGTCGACCACCGCGGCCGAGTCGCAGACCGCCACGTCACAGCCGCGCTGGGCTGGCATGCGGGAACCCGGCTCAACATTCGTGAACACGACGGCTTGCTCGTCGTGACCGCTGATCCGCACGGCGTCTTCAAGCCCACTAAAGAGGGCTATCTCCGGCTCCCCGCCGACGCCCGCCGCGTGGCAGGTGTCAGTTCCGGAGACCGGGTCCTGTTGACGGCTCACGTCGACCGCCAGTCAGTGACGGTGTTCCTGTGGGGTGCCAAAACATGCTCCGATAGGGCTGACCTGCGCATCAAGCAACTGCAGGTTCGTACTCGTTGATCAGCCCACCTAGTACTCGCCGACGACGTACGGACCTACAGCGTGGCCCTGCAATCGGGTGATCGGGTCGTGGTGGGGTGTGGTGTCGCGCTCGGTGTGGTCGTCGGTGGTTGTAGTGGGACACATAGCGGTTCAGCACTGACTTGAGGTGATGCTCGTTGATGATGAGCAGCCGGTCTGTGAGCTCTCGTCTGATCGTGCCGACGAAACGTTCGGCGTAGCAGTTCGCCCGCGGACACCGTGGCGGGATCTTCACGACATCGATCCCCGCGTCAGCGAGAACAGAATCGAACGACACCGTGAACTGACCTGCCCGGTCGCGGACTAGGAATCGAAAGTCGCTGGCCCGATCCTCGAGGCTCAGAAGGAGATTGCGGGCTTGCTGTGTGGTCCACTGCCCGTCAGGATTGGTGGTGGTGCCGAGGATGTGGACGTAGCGAGTGCCGACCTCCATCACGAAGAACACGTACACCCGTTTCAACGTGACGGCGCAGTCGACGTGGAAGAAGTCGCACGCCAGCATGCTTGCCGCTTGAGCACACAGGAACCGCCGCCACGACGTGTCGGTATCCCGGCTCGGCGAGGGCGGTACCCGCAGTCGCTTCAGTACGCGGCGGACAGTTGACGCGGCTGCATGGTGGCCGAGCTTGAGCAGTTCACCGTGGATACGGCGGTAACCCCAGCCGGCGTTCTCCCGCGCCATCCGCTCGATCAACGCCACGACGGTCTCATCGATCCGCGGTCGTCCAGTCCGGTTCGGGTAGGTCCACTTCTTGGCGACCAAGCGCCGATGCCACCGCAACACTGTGCTGGGGGACACCAATCGGTGCTCCCTCAACCAGACAGGCAACCGCCGCACCAACATAGCGAACACCGCGCGATCAGCCCAGTCCAGACGCGGACGGCCATGGGTACGGCGCAGCACCGCGACCTCGTGTCGCAGCACCAGCAACTCCACATCCTTCACCGCCGACGACCGGCCGAGCAGAACCAACCAGCCACCGAGCTGAACAAAGACGAGGTACAGCAGTCGCAGCGCCACGCCCACGATCATGCCGTCAGACCGACAGAACCCAATCACTGCAGCTCAGCGGGCGAGTGCAGAGTTCTGGCACCCCACAGGCCCTGCTCTGTCAGCGGCGGCCACAACCCCACCAGGTCACCTGGAGTCTGTACGTCGTCAAGTACCACCAGCCATGACACCGCCGTTCCGGCCAGCCACTCCAAGAGCGACCGCGCAGACCGCGCCGGATCGGAATCCTCCACACCGGTCAACATCGCGACCGCGCGGGCGTAGGTCGACATGATCGCCTCCCGCGACCCCGCCGTCACCCACACCAACAGCTCGACCTCGCCCGCGGCCCACACACGCTCGGCGTACTCAGCCGCCAGTTGAGTCTTGCCCACTCCGCCCAGCCCCGTGAGCACTGTGGCCTGCCCCGCGCTGTCGGAGATCGGCACCGCCGCGTCCCCAGCGTCCAGCACTGACGCCACCAGATCACTAGCGGCACGCTTTTGAAAGGATGTTGCACGCGGCGGCACGACCCCAACCCGAAACGGCAAGACAGCGGCAGGACCTACCGTGCGCGGCTGATGGATGTGCACCCCGCCGGTGATCGTGCCCGCCTGCAGCACCGTCCCGACCACCTCGGCGTCCACCGTGTTGGCCACCCGCTCCTGCGGCACTTCGGCATCGTGAGGCATCGAACCAGTATGCCGTCACCTCTGCCGCACAGACGACAGAGAACAACCCCAAACCCTGAAGGCCCGGCTTCTCTCGGTGCACGACAAGGCATCTGCGCTATCGGCACGAGCTCGCTCGAGCAACGCGATCAGCGGCATGAGCGGACTTGGCACTGTTGCTGCACCTCCACATCACCGCCCGGAGACGTTGTGGAAGCTGAGCCGCGGAGGTTTAGCGGGTCATACCTGAAGCCGGGTTAACAGCTCTCTTGCTTCCAGTGTTCTGTCTTCAGCTTCCTCGTCTCGGCTGTGCCGCTCGAAAGTCATCGCTGCAGCTCACGCGGCGTACCTGTGCTCGTTGATCACCCCACCGAGAATCCGGGTGCGTAGTGGTCGACGGCGAAGGATGTCGAGGTCACGCGCCGCTGCGAGGTGCTGTTGGATGCCTGGTGGTCGCTGGTCCCGTGCCTGGTGAGGCCGGCGCTCGTTGCAATGCGCTTGGTAAGCCGCGAGGACTTCACGCACGTGAGCTTCTCCCAGGATGAGGACGTGGTCGAGAACCTCGCGGCGGATGCTGCCGATGATCCGTTCGCACTGCGCGTTCATCCGCGGAGTTCGGCGCAGTCGCAATCACACGCAGTTCCTCTGCCTCAAACACGGCGTCGAAAGCGTTGCCGTATTTGCCGTCGCGGTCACGCAGCAGGAAGCACAGTGAGTCTATGCGTGCTCCGAGTTCGCCGACCAGGTTCCTCGCCTGCTGCACCGCCCAGTCCCGCGTCGGATGCCCGGTGACGCCGGTGATGTGAAGGCGCCTGGTGCCGTGTTCGAGAAACGCCAACGGGTACAGACGCGCGCCGAGCACGGTGTCGATGTGGAAGAAGTCCGCCGCGATGATGCCGTCCGCCTGCGCGGTCAGAAACTCGCGCCAGGTCGGACCGCCTCGCCGCGGTGCCGGATCGATGCCCGCGCGGTTCAAGATATCCCAGACCGTCAAGGCGCCCAGGCGATGACCAAGCCGAACCGGCTCGCCATGGATCCGCCGATGTCCCCACCGCGGATTCTCTCTGGCAAGCCGGAGCACGAGCGCCCTGATCGCAGTCTGAGTGGAGGGACGCCCGGTCCGCCGACGCGCGGTGTAGTCCCACTTCCAGGACAGGAACCTGCGATGCCAGCCGAGCAACGTCCCAGGAGTAACCGGAAAAACCACCTTCCAGCGCGAGCGGTCCACCAGTCTCGACAGCGCGGCGAACCAGCACCGGTCCGCGGGCCCGTAACGGAGCCGCCCGGTCAACTGCCGACGAAGCACGACGTTGTCGTGCCGCAGGACCAGAAGCTCCGCATCCTTGGCTGCCTCACTGCGAAGCAGAACCACCGGAACAGACAGCAACTTGCAGACCATCTTGTACAACAGCGAAACGATCACCCGAACATGCTCGCAGCTAGAAGAACATCACTGTTCAGAGCTGCGATGACTTTCCGGGCGGCACACGCGCCCCCAGCGCTGACGCCGTACAAGCGGCGTGGTCGGCGCGACGATCACGCCGTTCAAGGGCTGGAACAGCTACACCAGGGGGCTGGAGGCCGTGCGGCAGGCCATAAACTCGTTCATCCGCACGAGCCGCGACTTCGACGCCGTGGTCGATTTCGCCCAAGTCATCCGCGAATCGGCGGACCCGCAGCGGATCAGGCCGGACTACGACGAGGGCGACCACCTGCACCCCGGCGACAAAGGCTTCGAGGCGATGGCGAAGGCCGTGCAGCTAGCCACGCTGTGACCTCCACGAGGATCGGGCGTCCTCCGCCCACGCGAGGACGCCCCCAGCGTCGACGGGCTGGACGTCGAGCACGGGCAAGTCGAACGTGTACAGGTCCAGCCGCATCGCCCGCTCCAGCACCTGGTCGTCGGCTGACACGACACCTGCCACCACCAGCCGCCTCAGCGACACGTAGTCGGCGAAACCGGGATCACCGTCGAACAGGATCCTCACGTACCGCGCCGTAGACGGATTCCCCAGTTCGGCCCGCCAGTCGTGCAGGCATAGGTCTTCCGCTGTGACGACGACGTCCACCGACACGTGAAGGCCGTGGTACTTCCAGGTCCTGATGTCGAGGAGCACCTGGCGCAGGACGGAGGGAGAGCCTCCCGACCAGCCGCGTCCAGTAGGACGGTTCGGAGATGCCGTCTCGGTAAGCACAAACGGACCGGCCGAGGTGAGTCGTCCAGCGGTCTGGTGTTCGACCGCCTGGCGGATCCGTCGTCATGATGAAGAGGTGATCCGGTACATGGCGGGAAAAGCAGCGAAGCTCTACGCGACCCGTGGTGCAGAAAGTGGAGAGTCACGTTGAGCGCATGGAAGACCCACGCCGTTCTGTGACACGAGGCAGCATCATCGCCGAACGGTACGAGACTCACGGAATCTGGTTCGGCACGTAGCACGGGTGGGAAACGCCCGTTGCCGTTCATCGAGGTTCAGGTGACCTACGAGGAGGGGGCGCCTGCGAAGAATCGATCGAAGACGGCCACCGTGAACGGACAGAACGCTGGCTACCGGGATCACCGCGCCGCCGGCCGCGGGTTGTCGCTGACGATCTCCGATCACGGTCGTAGGCGCGGGCGGAATCTTCGTGAACACCGTTGCGGTCACCGAATGCGTAACACACCCCTCGCGCTCGCGGCGAGGATCGTACGGGTCACAACGGACGCACACCTGACGTCGCCACGCACCCCGAATCAGGGCTGGCACTGATGCCGTGACGGCCGGCGCGGCCCACTCTGGGCTGGTGACCCCGGACTTCTTGCTGGTGCGTGCCGCCGACCACGTCGTGCTCGGTGTGTCGTGGCACGGGTTCGACGTGGTGGCGGGCCCGGCGCTGCGGGCGGGCGTCGAGGCGATGCTGACGCTGACATTCCCGCCGCAGCACATCGCCGAGCAGGTCAACGATGACGGTCCGCCGCCGTGGTACGCCTTCACCGAGCACCTTCGCTCGCGGGCGGCGGGCCCCAGCCGGGTGACGTTCCTGTTCCACGAGGGCGCCGTGATCACCTTGACGGTGGAAGGCATCCTCGCGGCGGTGCGGGGAACGCCGGTGTTCTCCGCGGCGACCGCGATCGAGCTGCCGTGGCGGTTGGTGCTCTCGCCGGAGGCGGGGTCGGGCGCCGAGGTCGTCTGCACGCACGAGCACACGGCCGGAAGCTTCGACGTGGCCGTGTGGCGGACCGTGGTGGGCAGCGCGAACGGCCTCGTCCTGCGGTCGCTCGACGAGCAGCTGGCGGCGACGCCGGAGGCGAACTTCCGGCCCTCGCTGGACCAGTTCACGCGGAGCACGATCCACCGGTACTCCTCGACCGCACCCGCGGCGTGCGAGCGGCTGGAGCTCAGCAGCCTCGGCGGCACCCTGTCGGTCCGGGCGGACTGGGGTGCCTTCGCGTGGGAGCACCACGCGCGGCTCGGGCGCGACGTCCGGGTGCGCAACGCGTGGAAGTGCGTGCTGTGGCCCTTCGGGCACCGGGTCGAGTACGTCCAGCTGACCGAGCGGGTCTACCTGCCGTGGCGGCCATCGATCCTCGGTCTGAAGCAGACCCGCACGGTCGTGCTCACCGAACGCGTGCGTGCCAGGCCGGAGGATGCGCGGCTCGCGCACGCGTTCCCGTTCGGCGCGGTGGAAATCGTCGAGAACGCCGTCACGGGCCTCGACCCCCTCGTCCCGGTGACCATGCGACGACCGGCACCCGACGCCGGGCTCCTCCAGCTGCTGATCGACCAGCAGCGGACCTATCTCGCCGAGGCGGAGCAGGCCGCGCTCGACGTGCTCTACGGGCCGGGGCACACGATGCGCGACTTCGCGCCGGCGAGCCCCGAGGAGGTCTTCGAGACCCCGCACGGCGAGCATCCCCCGCCGGAGGTCGAGCGGTGGCGCGCCATCCGGGACGAGATCGGCTACCTCGAGTCCCTGCTGGGCGGCGCGGTGGAGGAGGTGCCGCTGTACGCGCGACTCACGAAGGGTGGCGCCGAGTACCGGTTCTCCGTCCGGCTCGCGGGCACGCAGGGCGACGTGCACGTGTCGATGCCGCTTCTGCTCGTGTTCGACGAGTCCCGTGCGGGCGACGCCGCGCTAGGTGAGTTTCACACGACGACCGATCCGGAGGCGTTGCGGATCCTGGACCAGGAGTGGCAGCGCGGCGGGGCCGGCGTGGTGGCGACGTCCGGCGCGCGAATCGACCTGGTCGGCGCGGGCAGCGCCACCGACGTGCACGAGGTGCACCGCCTCAACATCGTGGGCAACGGGCACGCGAACGTGTTCGCGCCGACGCTGGGCCCGGTGGCCGGCAGCCAGGCAGAACGATGGGCGGTCGACGTCGCCCTGCCGGCGGTGCGGGCGTTGCAGGGTAGCGAGGGCGGGACCCTGGTCACCTACGCGGAGGGGTTCCTCGACCACGGCGCCGCCGAAGACGTGGCGCTGCGGCTGGGCGGCGACGCCGCAATCGACTTCGTGGGTCGGAGCATGGGCTCTGGCGGGCTCATCGCGCCACAGCTGGCCCCGGACGCGATCTCCCGCGCGCACGGCTTGGTGCAGAGCGCCGCGGCGCTGCCAGGCGGCGGGTTCGATCCCGAGAAGATCATGGGCGCCGGCGCGACGCTGCTCGGTCTGCCGATCACGACGCTGCTCGGCACCGGCGGGCTCACGGCGCCGCCCGCGATCACACAGTCCTTTGTGGACGGCAGGCCACCCGAGGTGCGGATGCTGTGGGAGAACGTGGAACTCCACGACTCGCCGCCGTTCGTCAGCGAGGGCACGACGATGCGGCTGGACGTGGTCACCGGTGTGCCCGAGGCGAGCACCACGTGCTCACTGAGCGCCTTCGAGCTGCGGCTGCCGGCGACCGGGCCGGAGCTGCTGCGCCTGCGGTTCTCGTCGTTGACGTTCACCCACCACGCGCGGCAGGTGCCGTCCCTTTCGATCGGCCCGGTCACGGCGAGCTTCGTGGGCCTCCTGGGCTTCCTGCAGGAGCTGGAACGCAAGGTCGGGCTCGGCACCGCCGCGCCGACGATCTCCGTGACGCCACAGGGGATTCAGGCCAGGTACAGCCTGCCGGTGCCGTCGGTGTCGTGCGGTGCGTTCGCGTTGCGCAACATCGTGTTCGCCGCCGCGGTGGAGGTGCCCTTCGACGGCCGGCCGGTCAGCACGACGCTGGCGTTCGCCAGCCGCGCCGCGCCCTTCAACCTGAGCGTGCTGATGTTCGGCGGCGGCGGGTACCTGGAGCTGGAGGTCGACAGCGGCGGCCTGCGCCGACTGGAGGCGGCGCTGGAGTTCGGGGCGTCGATCGCGGTGAACTTCGGCATCGCCTCCGCCGAGGTACACGCCATGGGCGGGATCCGCTATCTGATGGACGCCGCGGGCGAGCCCCACCTGACGGGTTTCCTGCGGCTGGGCGGTGCGGTCGAGCTGCTCGGCCTGATCTCGGTGTCGGTGGAGCTGCGGCTGGAGCTGACCTACGACGGGGCGCGCAACAGCATGGTGGGGCGGGCGACGCTCGTCGTGGACATCGACCTGACGTTCTACTCGGCGTCGCTGGAACTGGACAGCGGCGACTGGGAGTTCGTCGGCGGCAGCGACCCGGCGTCGCGGCCGATGGCCCTGTTGGCAGAGGCGGCGCCGGTCGAGCACCCGCTGGACACCTGGCGCCGATACCGCGGCGCGTTCGCCGGGAGGCTTGACCATGAGTGAGCTGGTCTTCGTGACGGTGCCCGGCGCGCGGCCGGACCGGCTGCGGGTCGTCGTGGTGCCCCGGCTCCAGGACGACCTGTCCACCGTGGGGATGGCGGACTGGCCGGCCGCCGCCCGCGGCGCCGCGCTCGTGGTGGAGATCCGGTCACCGGGCGGGGAGATCCAGCAGGTCGGGCACGCGCTGGTGTCCACCGGCCGGTCGCAGTTGTGGCGGGCCGCGTTCGACGGGGTCGCCGTGCGGCCAGCGACACCGCCAACGCCCCACGATCCCCCGGAGGTCGTCGAGACGTCCCGGGACGCGGATCGGGTCGTGACGTCGTTCGCGGAGTCCGCGGCGGCGCTGTCGACGCCGGGACCGGCCGCCGACGCGGCGGTCGCCACCACCATCGCTTCCTGGGACGACGCGGACCCGATCACGCCGCCCCCGCCCGTGCAGGGCCCGCCGGAGTGGCCGGACCGGCCGCCGCTGGACTTCCACGGCGCCGTCGACCACCTGCGTGAGCACCCGGCCGTCCTGCGTGCACTCGGGCTGGTGCTCGAGCTGACGGTCGAGGGTCTGCCTCGCTCGACCAGGGACGACCCGTTCCTGATCCGGGTCACCTGGCCAGCGCCCACCGTCGCGGCCACGATCAGCTCGCCGTGGACGGCCTACGAGTTCGACGGGCGGCTGTTCGTGCCGCACGCCGCCGGGGACGTGCGGGACGGTCTGCTCGACCTCGCGGGCGCACCGGCGTTCGAGCCGCTGGGTCCCAGGGCGCGCTGGGAGGTCGCCACGTGCGACGTCGAGGGCGCGGCGAACAAGCTGCGCGACGCGGCACGCGCCCTGCTCGCCGGCACAGGACCCGCGGCGATGCCCGCGCTGCGGTCGGCCGGGCTGATGCTGCTGCACCCCGGTCGCCTCGAGCACTTCAGCCGCCGGACCAGGTCCGCGCGGGCGAACCTCGATCGAGAGGGTGCGCAGGCGCCGCCGTTCACGGCCGAGGACCTGATGCTGGGCTACCGCGTCGACATCAAGCCGCAGGGCGTGGACGACTGGCTGCCGCTGTGCCTGCTGGCCGGCGACTACACCGTCGCCGGCCAGCAGGTCGCGCTCGACGACAAGGGCGAGGAAGGCCACCTCAAGGCCAACGCGGCAACGATCGAGATGGCGGGCCCTGACCGGGTGCTGCGCACCGACGAGGTAGTGGCCCGGTGGAACGGGTGGAGCCTGGTGGTGCCCAGGCCCGTGCTCGACCGTTCCGCAGACCGGTCGCGGCCGCGGCGCAGCCACGCGATGCCGTTCGGCTTCGTCTGGGGGCTGCGGGTGCCCGACGGCACGCTGCCGCCGCTGCGGTTCGGCTCGGACTACCGGATGCGGGTGCGGATCGCCGACCTCGCCGGCGGCGGCCTCGGCGCCGGCGACGGCGAGAACGACGGCGCGTCCGACCTCATCGGGTACGCGCGGTACGAACCCGTGCCACCGCCGCGGTTGCGGGAGCCGACCGGCCTCGTGGACGCCGCCGGGCACGTCGATCCCGCCGTGCTCGGTCCTGGCGGCACCATCGACCGCCTGGTGGTGCGCGACGGCGACGCGGTCTACCCCGCCAACGACGAGCGCGTGCTGCTGGCGCCGGCGACCACGTTCGAGCTCGCCGAGCAGCACGGCGTGCTCGACCACGCCGACGAGGCGACCTGGGCGCGGGCCGCCAGGGCGATGAACGTGACCTGGGACGGCGTGCCGGCCGTCGAGACGGCCGAGCCGGTCGAGCCGCTGCCCGACCCGGCCGCGGCCGGGGTGACCGTGTTCCTGGCCGGCGCGGACGGACAGGTCGCGGACGACGCGTGGGGGCCGTGGCCCACGACGGCAGAGAAGCGGCTGGTGCTGGCGCCTGGCGCGCCGGGGTCCCGGCCGGCGCTGTCGTTCGACGACGGGGTGGCGGTCGTGACGCTGCCGCCGGCGGGTGAGGCGACGGTCGAGGTCTCGTCGTACGTGCGCCGCGACGACCTGTCGGACTTCGCGATCAAGACGTACCTGCCCGCGGTCGGCGAGGACCTCGCGGTCAAGGGCAGGCACCCGATGGCTACGCCCGCACGGACGTTCTCGCTCGTGCACGCGGTCCGCAGGCCGCTGCGCGACCCGGCTGGCGAACTGCGCGTGGCCAGGGCCCTGGGTGCGACGGACGTATCGCTGACTCCCCTGCTCGCCCTCGACTCCGCGAGCACCGCGCAGCTCGACGTCGTGGCCAGGTGGGACGAGCTGGTCGACGACCCCTCGGCGGAGTCGCCGAGCGAGGAACAGAGGTCCGTGCTGGTGCGTTCGATCGTGGTCCACCGCGGTGACGACACGTTGCCGTTGCTGCGCCACGACTTCGGCGACACCAAACACCGCGCGGTGACCTACGAGGCGACGGCGACGACCCGGTTCCGGCAGTATTTCGCGGCGGACGAGCCCGCGAACCTGTTCGTAGCGGAGGCGACACCGAGGACGGACCCGGTGCTCAGCACCGCGCGACCGGACCCGCCGACCGTGCTCGGGGTGACACCGGTGTTCCGGTGGCAGCGCGACACACCCGCCGGGTGGAGCTACCAGGTCGGCGCGGTGGTCACCCACAGCCGGCTCGGCGGCCGGCTACGGGTCGAGCTGGCCCGCCCGTGGTTCTCCAGCGGCCGTGGGGAGGCACTCGCGGTGCTCACCCGCGTGGACGCCGACCCGCCGGTCGCCGTGCAGCCGTACGTGAGCGAGGTCGGCCGGGACCCGATCTACGACTCGAACACTTTCTTCATGAGCGGCGACGAGATCGCCGCCGCGCGGTGGCTCGACCCGGAGTCCTGTGTGGATCTGACGGGTGACCGGCGGCCGGTGCCGCTGGCCGAGCTGGGCACGGACGTGATGGCGAACCCGTACGCGGTGCAGCACAAGGAAAGCAGGTGTTTCTCCGATGTGGCGATCACCTCGGTGCGGGACCGGACGTACTGCCCGCTGGCGCGGCTCGCGGTGGCCAGGTACCAGCACGCGAGCATGACAGGGATGGAACTGTCCACTGTAGTCGTGCTGGACCCGGTGCCGCTGTTCCCCGATCGGACACTCACGATCGAGCGCACGGTCGGCGGCCTGCGCGTCACGCTGACGGGCCGGGGCCCGATGAGCGGCTCCGGCCGGACGAACCGGGTGGACGCCATCCTGGAACGCTGCGACGCCGACCCGAACACGGTGGCCCTCACGGCGATCGGACCTGTCCTGGCGGTCCCGGCGCCCGGGATGGACGTGGGCGGGGTGCCGTCCTGGCTGCGGGTGCAGACCGTGTCCGGCGGCCTCGACGTGCCATTGCCCGAACTGACCGTCCCAGATGAGGGTGCCTACCGGCTCTACGTGCGCGAGGTAGAACGGTTCTACATCGGCGACGTCGAACTGGTCCAGGAACCCCACCCTGGCGGCGAACTGGCCGAGCGGGTCGTGTTCGCGGACGTGGTCCCGCTCGACTGAGCCTTCTGCGGCCGCCGTCAGAAGCTGTCCGCGTCGAAGAAGATCGGGGCGCCATCGTCCGGGCCGGTGATCTCCACGGCGACGGCGCCGTTCTCGGCGCGTAGCGAGCCGTTCTCGAAGCTCTGCACGATGGCGGCGCCGTCGAAGGTCTCGTCGGCGATCGGGAAGCCGAGTGGACCCGTCTCCTCGCCATGTTGCTGGTAGGCGTGGAAGAACGTCGAGGTCACCAGGAACGCGCCGACGTGACGCTTGTAGGAGATGCGGCTGATCTCGCCGGGTGGGCCGCCTGAGGACGAAAGCCGCATCGCGCCGGTGGTGCCCAGGACCGGGAAAGTCGGCAGGTTGTATTGGACACCGGTGGCCGCCCCCACTTCCACCGCCTTGGCGGCGATCGCGGCGTCGCACTCGTCGAACAGGACGCACTGGTGATCCAGTTTGTTCAACGTCCTCGGCCCGGTGAAACCGTCGACGAAACCGGTGGGCTCGTCGGGCGGGAAGTGGATGTCGTAGTGCTCCTTGTAGTTGAGCACGGTCCGGGTGGTCAGCGGCCCGTAGATCCCGATGACGAACACGGACCGCTCGAGCACCGGCGGACGCAGCGTCTGGGTCCACTGCAGGTCGAACAACGCCTGCTGCACGGGCAGCACAGCATTCGCCGGACTGCCGGGACCGAGCTTCAGCTCACCGGTGTCCGGGTCGTTGAGAATTTCCTCCAGCAAGGCGTTCCCGGCGAAGCGGGGCGACCGGAACACGTGCATGACACTCCTTATGGGACGATCGAGAACTCCTGGCCGTTGGTCGTGACGGCTCGGCCGGTCGTGAGGTCGACGTGCCCGATCGGACCCGCAAACGTGCCGGCCACGCGCGGCGCGGCGCCGCGGAGGTCGACCACCAGCCGCTCCCCGTCGGTCATCTCCGCGATCGCAACCGGCGCGTCGGTGAACCCGGGCACGTTGTAGGTCGCCGCGAGGCCGGGCAGGTCCACCTGCGGCGCGGCCTGACCGGCCGGCGCCAGCCCCTGCCCTGGGCCGGCGGTCCGCAGGAACACGCGGGCCTCGCGGGACTCGACGAGCCGGGTCAGGGGCGCGCGGTTCAGGCGTTGGATCGTGGCGCGGCCCCGCGCGTCGGCGCGGACGATCGCGGGCAGCACCGCGCGGCCCTCGCCGTCGGCGGTGACCTCGATCCGGTGCGTCGGTGTCGTGAGCCGCACGATCTCACCCCCGTCGAGGCCGCCCACCGTCACCAGCTGCGTGGTGAAGCCCTGGGCGCCCTGGACGAACGTGTCCCAGTCTCCTGGGCCCCAGACCATCTGCTGCTGCTCCTCCCACCAGGCCTGCCAGTCCTGGAGGGTCTGCGGTGGCGCCTGCTCGTGCAGGCAGTCGTCGACGTAGATCAGCTCCGGGACGGCTCCCGGCACGTCGTCGTCACCAGGCGGGCCCGGACGGGACGGCACGCCGAGGTCGATCAGCCGCACGCCCCGCGCGGTGCGCACGATCATGCGGATCGGCTCGGTGAAGACCGCCTCGGGGCCCAGGTTCACGGTGAGCTGGCAGGTCTCCTCCTTCGCCCCAGGCACCGGCGCGGTGACGTAGGGCGCGATGCCGGGGGTCAGGAACTCGACGTCCCCGAACCGGCCGCAGTTCCCGAGCAGCACCCGCGCGACCGCGTGCGCGTCCGGACCGGGCGGCACGAAGCCGGTGTCGGGTGTCGCGCCCTGCGAGCAGAACACCATCAGCTCGGGCGGGCCGCCGAAACCCGAGTTGGACACTCGCAGTGTGTCGGTGCGTGCGGGCGCCCCGAGGAACACGCTGCCGGCGATCGTCATGCCGGCTTCGGTCGCGGTCAGCGAGCCATACCAGAACCGCACCCCGTCCGGCGTGCCGAGGCGGGGCAGCGGCCGGTCGAGGGTGAACGACGTGGGCCCGGTTCGCATCCCGCCCAGCGCCGCCGGGTCCAGCGCCGCGGCGATCCCGTCCTCCACGGCCGACTCGACCGCCCCCGGCGCCAGCGGGCCGAGGTCGACATGCACCGAGTAGACGACCGACGTGCGCAGCACGTCGAACGGCGGTGTGGTGAAGGACAGGCCACACCACAGTGTCCCGCTCACCGACGCCGTGAACGGGTCCGGGACGTCGACCTTGCCGGAGTAGTCGATGTCGAGGTTCGGCCGGCCGTGGCGGGGCCGCCAGTGCGGCACGACGGCCGGGCCGGTCAGGCGCGCGTGCAGCGCGTCCGCGATGCCGCGGGACGCGAGATCCCCCATGCTCGCGTCGTCCACGAACAGGCACCAGTCCTCGTCGCCGACGCGCCGGGTGGCCGGGCCGTGCGGGTCGAACCGGACGGCGACGACGTCCTCAACCGTCTCGACCCTGGCGTGCCCCCACGTGCCCGTGCCGAGCGCGGCCAGCGCGGCGCCGAGGTCGAACAGCAGCACCACACCGATCCGGGCCACGAGCCGGTCCACCGGCAGCGCCGTCTCGAGACCGACACACCGCACGGCCAGCTCGCCGCCCTCGACCGCGATCTCCAGCACGAGCACAGCGTGGTCGGCGGGGGTGCGGCTCCCCGGCGGCACGCCGCCCGCCAGCACCTCGTCCCGCGACACCAGGTAGACGTCCAGTCCCAGCCGCAGGTGCACGGCCGCGCCCACCTGGACGCAGCGGGCCGGCATGCCCGAGACGTCGATGTGGTCGATGTGGACGTTCCCGACCGGCGGCGGGCAGAACAGCCGCAGCCGCGCGGACAGCCCGCGACCGATCATCTCGGCGAGGGTCGCCGTGCGGACCTGGAGTTCGACGCTCACCGGTCCAGCCTGCGGCGGCGCGGGTGGGCCGTCATCAGGGCCAGCCCTGAACACCAGATTTAGGTGCGTGCCCGGATGTGCGGCGCGGCCTGCCCGGTCGATCATCGGCGCATGCCCTTTCGTGTGCTCGTCGTGGACGACGTGGCGGCTTTCCGTGACTTGGCACGCCGGCTGCTCGCGAGCGCTGGTGTGCAGGTGGTGGGTGTGGTGGGCACGGGCGTCGAGGCGGTGGCGGCCGCTCGCGCGGACCGGCCGGACGTGGTCCTGCTGGACGTGCAGCTCACCGACACCGACGGGTTCGCCGTGTGCCGCGCGTTGCGTGCCGAGGGTTTCGAGGTGGTGCTGTGCTCGGTCCGCGACGAACGGGACTTCGCCGGCGAGGTCGCCGAGTGCGGCGCCAGGGGGTTCCTGCCCAAGCACCAGCTCTCGGCGGCCGCGCTCCTGCGATTTTTCGCGGGCGACCGGGGTAACGAGATCGGCTGAGCAGACGAGAGTCAGTAAGGAAGGTCGTTCCGTGAGGGGGTCGGCCAGTGGGCGTCACGCACAGCCGGGCCGTCCTGTGGGGACTTGGCGCGGCCGGGGTTGTCCTGGGCACGACGGCGGCCGTACTGAAGGCGGCCGACGGCTCCCACCCTGTCCCGGATGTCGTGCTGACCACGTCGGCCGGCGCGTTGTTCGTCGCGGCCGGTCTGTTCGCGGCGGTGCGGGTGCGGGCGAACCCGTGCGGGCCGCTGATGGTCCTGGTCGGACTCGCGTTGTTCGCCGAGGACCTGCAGTTGTCGCAGGACCCCGTGGTGTTCACCGCGGGCCTGCTCGTCGCACACGTCTCCACGCCGCTGGTCCTCCACCTCGTGCTCGCCTTCCCCGACGGCAGGCTTGAGGGCCGTGCCCCGCGAGCACTGGTGGCCGCGACCTACATCGCGGCCGTCGTGCTCCCCGCTGTCGGCACCCCTTTCGTCGACTGGGCGGGCCGCTTTCCGGCCAAGCCGGATAACCTCCTGCTGATCGTCGACGCGCCCGGCTTCACCACGGGGCTGCTGTGGACGATGAACGCGTGCGGCCTGGTGATCGCCGCCGGTGTCCTGGTCGCCCTGTTGAGACGGTGGCGGGCGCGACCGGCGCTGCGGCCCGTGCTGGTGATGGCGCTCGCGGGCGCGGCGTGCTCGGCCGTGGCGGCCGCCATCGAGCCCACGTACGCGGTCGCGATCGCGGCGTACAAGGTGGCGTTCTGCCTGTGGCCGTTGACGTTCACGCTCGGGATCGTGCGTACCGCCCCGCGGGCGGCGGACCTCACGAACCTGTTGCTGGCGCTGCGTGGCGAGGTCGACCTGCGTGAGCTGCTCGCCCGCACCCTGCACGACCGGTCTCTGCGGCTGGGCGAGTGGGACCCGGTGACGCGGACCTGGCAGTTCCGCGACGAGAACGGCGAGCTGGTGACGTCGGCCCCCGGCGAGCGCACGGTGACGCTGGCCTGGTCGGAGAACGGGCCGATCGCCGCCGTGCTGCGCCGGGACACCACGTGGGACGACCCGCGGGTCCTAGAGGCCGCCGGCACCGTCGTCAGGCTCGTCACCGAGCACCAGCGCAAGCTCGACGCGGACCGTGCCCGGCTGGCCGAGGCACGCCGAACCGGTGTGCGCCTGGTCGAGCTCGCCGACGCCGAACGGCAACGCGTCGAACGCGACCTGCACGACGGGGCGCAGCAGCGGCTCGTCGTGGTCGCGTTGGGACTGCGCATGGCACAGCAGCGGCTGGACACGCGTGGTGACCCGGAGCTGGCCGAGCTGCTGGCCTCCACCGCCGACGGGCTCGACGCCGCGATCGTCGAGCTGCGTGACCTGGCGCGTGGCATCCACCCGGTCGCGCTCACCCAGGGCGGTCTGGTGCCCGCGGTGACCGCGTTGATCGAACGCACCCCGCTGCCGGTCGAGCTGGCCTCGCCGACACTGCCGCGTTTTCTGCCCCCGGTCGAGGCCACCGCGTACTTCGTCGTCGCGGAGGCCATCACCAACGCCCTCAAGCACTCCGGCGCCACCAGCGTGACGGTCACCCTCGACCTCGACGCCGACCGGCTCCACATTCGCGTGTGCGACAACGGGATTGGCGTCCTGAACGGAAGCGGCTCCGGTATCGCCGGCCTCGCGGACCGGGTCCGCGCGCTGGAGGGCCACCTGCGAGTCGAGGGCAACTCAGGGGTGGGCACAGCCGTACACGCCACGATTCCGGTGGGAGACCCGCTGTGCGCGACCTGACCGTGGTGCTCACCGACGACGCCGCGTTGTTTCGCGAGGCGTTGGCAGGTGTGTTGGGGCGCGCGGGTTTCCGCATCCGCGCACAGCTCGGCGACGCCGCAGCGGCACGTGCCGCCATCGCGGAGCACCGCCCGGACCTGGCTGTGTTCGACATCCGCCTGCCGCCGACGCACACACTGGAGGGACTGGTCGCCGCAGCCGAGATACGCGAGTCCCATCCCGACACCGGAGTGCTCGTGCTGTCACAGCACCTGGAGACCCGGTTGCTCCGCATGCTCGTCCGCTCCTCCTCCCGCGGTGTCGGCTACCTGCTGAAGGAACGCGTGACCGGCATCCAGGACTTCGTCGACGCGGCCCGGCGGGTGGCCACCGGCGGCTGCGCGTTCGACCCGGAGGTGGTGCGCGCACTAACCCGCGGCGATCCGCTGGGCAGGCTGAGCGAACGCGAGCACGAGATTCTGTCGCTGATCGCGCAGGGCAGGTCCAACATGGCCATCTGCGAACAGCTCCGACTCACGAAGAAGACCGTCGAGTCCCACGTCCGCAGCATCCTGCTCCGCCTGGACCTCCACCCCCAGCCAGACGACCACCGCCGCGTCCTCGCGGTTCTCGAGTACCTGCGGCCGTGGAGCGAGGAGGCCTACCGGCTCGCGCTGCCACCTCCGCGGACATGAGCCCATCAGGGGTGGGGCCTGGCGTGTCTCCGCGGGGTGGCCTGCCGAGCCCATCAGGGCGGTGGTGACACGGCACCTCGGTCTACCGCAACATGCACAGACATGACCTCACGGAACTGATCACCGTGAAAGCCCGCTCATACTCGCCCACGGTCCTCAATGGACTTGAACGGACCCGCGCCGACCTGCAAGAAGGAGTCCTCGAAGCGTCCTGAACTACGCTCAATCGCGCCAAGCCCCAGGTCAAGGGCAGTGAACGGCTCAGTAGCGAAGGCCGGAGGTGCTGAGCGCTTCGTAGGTCTGGGTGCGCGCGGGTGTGTCGCGGATCAGGGCGTAGTGATCCTCCTGAAGCCGCCCCGCACACCCTCCTCGCTAAAGACATTGATCTCGGTGGCCCGGAATTTGTCAAGGTGAATGAGACCAGTGGGAGTTAGGCGGCTTCTGTGTCGGTCTGCTGGTCGGTGTTGTCGGCTGGCCGGTTGAACCAGACGGTGTCGGGTAGGTCGAGGATCTTCGGTGCTGTGGTGATGCCACCGAATCGGTGCGGGTGACGGGCGCGTTGTGCGTGCCGAGAACTACGTCCATCCAGCTAAGCCGCATGGCGATACTCGTGGATGATTCCGCCCAGACGGTCTTGCCGATCTACGTTGAGACATTCGATCTGATCGGGTTCGAGAGGCTAAGGCCGGTCCCTCAAGGGCGCCGCGCCAGCGAGTGATCGGCGGGTGCGGTGCTCGTTGTAGTGTCGCTCACAATCACCGCACACCATAGACCGATCTGATTCCAGATCAGCCTGCGATCCAACAGTTCGCCGCGAAAGGTCTTGACCCCAATCGATAGAACTTGACGACGAAAGATTGAATCGCGTCGACTGGCCCTCTATACTAGCTTCGAGCTATCCAATAGCGCATGAACACACGAACTGCGCAAGCTTGCTGCATATGGGGACTCAAGTCTCGGACACGGAATTACCCCACGAGCGCAATATTACCCGTGGGGTAATTGCTTTATATAGGCACTTCTGACGTGCCCATCCCCCAGTCCAGCGCTAACGCAGCCTGCCTTGCGGGCGCAGTTCGCGCAGGGTTTCGACTGGTAAGCCGGGATATTAATCTCAGATCAGACCCTACACAGGTGATTTCTAGCCGCAATTCACGGAGTTGTGTTATCAGATCAGACTCCGGAACGTGCCTGCGCTCAATGATCAGTCCTGGGATCGCCTGAAGCATGACGTCCTCGCGGACGTAGGTGTTGGCCGGCGCCTCCGGAGGCCTGGTCGACGCACTGTTGAAGCCGTGCCGGCACCGGTAGGCAGGCCTGCCGTGCACCCAATGAGCGTCCATCCTCCGGTCACACACCCCACATACGACCAGACCAGCCAACGCGTATCCGCGCACCCCGCCGTCCTTGGCCTGCCTCGGTGCCCTGATCCGCTGAATCGCCACGAAGGTCTCATCGTCGACCAGAGGCTCATGAGAGAGCTTCTCCGACACCTCCCACGCCGTGACCGGGTTGCGGGTCACTCTGCCCGCAGCACGACCACCCAGTCGGCCTCCAGGTCCCCTCCCCCGCGTTCCGTGCCGGTTCCACACTTGCCTGCCTGTGTACCGCGGGTTCTCGAGAATCGCCGCGACCGCGGTCACCATCCACCGCCCACCCCGCCGATGCGGGTTGCGTCCCGGATCCGCACTCGACGGACACGGGACACCACGGCTATTCAGCTCGCGGACGATCGACGCGAGTGCACGACCACCCGCACGCTCACCGAACATCCACCGCACCCACGGCGCCGTCGCAGGATCCGGCGCCAGCACCTGCAACCGCCGACCCCACCCGCCGTGCCGAACATTCGGATGCGGGCCACCATCGACCAAGTGGTAACCGTAGGGCGGACGACCTCCGAGGAACCGGCCCTGCTGACTGGTCTGCGCCCGCATCGCCGCCAGCACCCGCTGTCGGGCACGAGCCACCTCCCGCTGAGCCTGCGCACCGAGCAACACCATCAACGCCTGGTGGATTGGGCTGTCCAACCCGACCGGGCCACCAGCCTCGGGTAACCACACCGCGACGCCCAGTTCGTTCAACCGCGACACCACCTCACGGAACTGGTCACCGTAAAACGCCCGCTCGTACTCCCCGATCACCACCGCATCGAACGCACGGTCCGACCGGGAAGCTGCGGCGAGCAACGCCGACGCCTCAGGACGTTCCCACCACGACCAACGACGCGACCGCCCGACGTCGAAGAACTCCACCACCACCGAGCCGACACCATCGATCAACTCGTCCGACACGGCACGCTGCCACGCTCTGGAGGTCCGCGGGTCCTGAAACTCGCTTGTGGACATCCGGCCATAGAACGCGAACCGCACACCTGCCTCGAGCATCGGCGTTGGCACTGGGCGGTGATTTGCCACCACAGCCAGCAATTCGACGTTTGTCAGCACGGTCATCACCTGCTCCTCAGGTCAGAGCCGAGACCTCAACACCGCAGGCGCATGACGAGCCCCGGCTCACCTCCACCCAAATAGCGCAGTCCGCCACTTCCGGACAGTCCTCGCCGACGTTGAGCGCGAGGTCCCGATTGCGCTGATGACCAACCCAGTCACCGGCATCCTCGCGCCCGCCGCGGCGCTCGGGCTGATCGAAGGCATCTGCAACGGATTGGCCGGCGCAAGCCGGTTCGTCGGCGCCCCCTTGGCCAACGACGTCGGGCGCCGCCGCCTGACGGTCAGTGGCTACACCGCCACCGCAGTGCTGTCGTCGCTGACCGGCACCTGTCGGCGTACCGCGTTGTTTGCCCAGTCGTATATGGGTAAAGAAGATGCCCAGAATCGTCGTTCCAACAATCACCCTTCGGGCGACGCCCTGTGAGCCGACGCCACCAGTGTCCTCTCATGCCGATGACAGGACGTTGCTGACGTTGCCGGGGTAGCGCCTGGCGTCGCGCGTCCGTGCGCGGTAACAAGGCTGTTCAGCTGCCCCTGGCAGTTTCCGTGTTCCGGCGGACAACCTTGGTCGTGGGGTGATCGGGACCAAGCACCCGCTCGCAGTCGGTGTGGGTCGCCTGGTACAGCGGGATCGCCCGCCCCAGATCACCCGCCGACTGGTAGGCACTGGCCAGGTTGTTCCGCGAGATCAACGTGTCCGGGTGGTTGGGACCCAGCAACCGCACCTCATCAGCGAGGATGGCCTCGTACAACGGGATCGCCCGCCTCAGATCACCCGCCGACTCATAGGCGCACGCAAGATTGCTCCGCGTGATCAACGTATGCCGATGGTTGAGTCCTAAGACTCGGACCTGATAAGCAAGTGTGGCCTCGTACAACGGGATCGCACGGCCCAGATCACGCACTGAGCGGTATGCGCAGGCCAGGTTATTCCGCGAAGTCAGCGTCTCCAGATGATCAAGTCCCAGCACCCGCTCGCAGTCGGCGACTATGGCCTCGTGCATGAGGATCGCACGGCCCAGATCACCTGCCGCTCGATAAGCGGAGGCCAGATTGCTCCGCGACTCCAGCGTGTTCAGATGGTCGGGTCCCAGTACCCGCTCGCGGTCGGCGATTGTGGCCTCGTACAACGGGATCGCCCGCCCTAGATCACCCAACGATTCGTAGGCGCCCGCAAGATTGCTCCGCGCAGTCAGCGTGTCCGGGTCGTCGGCTCCCAGCACCCGCACCTCATCAGCGAGGATGGCCTCGTACAACGGGATCGCCCGCCCTAGATCACCCAACGATTCGTAGGCGCCCGCAAGATTGCTCCGCGCAGTCAGCGTGTCTGCATGGTCAGGGCCGTTGAGACGGTGGCAGGTGTCGGTGGCGCGGGTGTAGTAGGCGACGGCGGTAACCGCGTCGCCTTGCCCTTCGAGATAGCCACCTAGTTCGTTGAGCAATCGGCTGGTCTGCGTGGTGTCACAGTGGGGCGTGGTGTGCTCCAGCAGAGCACGTACGTGGAATAGGACCATCCGATAGATAGGCCAGTCGGCAGGATTCTCCGGGTGTAGCCCGGCGAGAGCAGCGGTGAGGCTGGTCGTGGTTCTGTCGCGGGCTGTAGCGATGTCGGCGGGTTGTCGGTGGGGGTCAATAGGGTCAGGTGCGCGGGTGACGGCTTGGACCAAACGGTGCACCGCGACGGTGTCCGTGGTCAGGGTGATCATGCTGTAGGCGGCCAGGCGACCCAGTGCCTCGGACAGCTCCGGCTCCGTGATCCCGCCAGCCAGCCTGTTGCGTGGGATGCCGTCCGGTGCGTACCAGGCCATCTGGCGCAGCAGCTGTCCTGCGGCCGGGGTGTCGGTGAGGCACTCGAGGGTGACGTGCCAGACCATCGCCATAGTCCGCTGGGCGTCGGTACCTTCCGCCGTCGCGGTGTACATCCGCGCAGGAGACCGTGCCAGCAGATCCAAATAGGCCTTTGGGGTGATGCGCGTCTGGGCGATGTAAGCGGCTGCCTGCTCAACCGCCAGCGGTAGCCTTCCCAGCTCGGCACATAACCGATCCATACCTGTGAGATCTGCGCTGGGCTGGGCCGCGTGGATGATTCGAGTCATTAGGTCGATGGCTTCGTCAGGGCTCAGCACGTCAAGCGCCACTGGCTCGGCGAGCGTGTGCCATCCCACGCTGTGGCGACTGGTGATCACGACCGTGCCGGTGCGCACACGCGCCAGCAACTTCGCCGCGTCCTTCGGGGCGGACAGGTTGTCCAGCACCAGAAGCCAGCCGGTGTGCGTCGCCAGCCACCGTACGCCCAGTTCGGTGCGCTGCTCTGACGGCAACTCTGCGGTCTGCGGCGCTACCGCTGCAGCCAGCTCGGCCAGGCCCGCGTCCATCGCGGCTGGCGAGTCCGCGATCATCCACCACACCAACGAAAAACGAGTCTCGTGCACCTCGGCGAACCGCGCCACGAGCGTGCTCTTGCCGATCCCGCCTAAGCCATGCACTGCGACCACCACCGCCCGGCCAGTGCGAGCCACCACCGCGTCCAGCCGCCGCAACTCCTCCGACCGCCCGACGAACACTCGCTGCCCCGCCGGAACCCGGCCCAGCCCCGGCACCGCAGCCACCACTTCCATCTCCGGCACCACGACCGGCGGCACCACCACCTGAGTACCGACGATATTGCGCTCGCCGATCACGACCGGCCCCTCGACCGACCCCGCCTGCGCCGCGGAACCGCTCACCGCCGACCCACTGATCACATTCCCCGTGCCCGCAGGGTCAATCTGCGGCGCGGCAGAGGACTCAAGACTCAGTCGCCCCGCCTTCAGCAGGCCATATGCCGACAGAGCCAGGCCCAACGCACCACAGACGCCCCCGACCACACTCGCGATCTTGTCCGCCGACTCAAGATCCACCCACGCCAGAGCGCCACCGCCAGCGGCCACCACAAAACCCGCCACGATCCACATAACCCAGCCACGGCGCGACACACCCACATCATCGCCGCCCCCCGCCAAACGTAACCACGCACGCGCCGCACACCGACGACCAAAGAAATTCCAGGTGAGCCGCCCACGACACAACGTCCGCTCATGCCGCCGAGCGCGCTGGTGTCCTCGAACGGCGGTTCAGGGTGATGTGCGGAAAGGAATCCATAGCCATCCGAGCGGCCGCGCTACGCCAACTCGTCCTCCAGACACCGGCACCCTTAATCGCGGACGCGCTCGGCTTCCACAGCAAGCACGTCACCCGAATCTGGGCCGACGCAGGTGGCGTCTGGACACGCCTACACCCCCGGCGATCACAGCCGGTGAGGTTCACCGTGGAATACCAACCACTCGATCAATGGAGCCTGTCAGCCTCAAGGGCCAACTCCTGTGGGCGGGGGGAAGCGGAGAACGCCCGCGTCTACCCGCAACCGAAACGGACCATCTGTCTCGGCCAGGTCTAGCCCCGCTGCAAGCCCGTCATAAGATCAGGTCGTGGCGAACCGTTCGTACCTGTACAGCACCGCCAACCGGCCGGAGTCCTATGAGGATCGGCCGGAGACGGTCTCCGGGTTGTCGGAATGGCCCTACGCCATCCCGTTCTCCTTCCTGGTGCTCCTGTCCGGCGATCCCCGGCTGTGCGCGTCCCTGATCGCCGACGGGTTCGACGGCG
Organism: Lentzea pudingi; assembly: GCF_014646255.1. GTDB lineage: Bacteria > Actinomycetota > Actinomycetes > Mycobacteriales > Pseudonocardiaceae > Lentzea > Lentzea pudingi. The sequence goes on along the minus strand of NZ_BMNC01000003.1, from coordinate 800,442 downwards.
AGCCCCCGGAGAGCAGGACCACGCTGTACGCCACCAGCGGTGAGTTCGACGCCGGGTTCGCGCGGCTGACGAAATTCGCCGCCGCCGTGCGCGCCGTGAGCGACGCCGAAGGCCTGCACGCCGGCCTCGCCGAGGCGGAGCGGTTCCTCGACGCACACCGCGACCGGTACATCCTGCTCGAGACCATCGAGCTCGACACCATGATCGAGAGCGGCGAAGACGAACTGCGAGCGCTCATCGAGGGCCACCTCGACCTGTGCCGGGCGGCCGGCGCGGCCATCGACGCACTGCCCGACGACGCAGCGGCGGCCGGGGCCATGCTCGCCGCGGCAGCGGCCCAGCGGTCGGCGCCGCCGCTGGACGCATTCCACGGGCTCGTGCTGACCGACGACTTCGACAACACCCATGACGACAGGACCGAGAACCCGATCGGCCTCAGCTGGTGGACCGACGTCCTCTACTTCGCGCTGTGGAACCGGGCGGAGTACGCGGCAAACCAGCCGAATCAGTAACCCGCGGCGGCCAGGACAGCCTCGGCGATCGCCTCGTGCCCGGCCGGGGTGAGGCGAATGTCGGTGTCCGTGCAGAAGTGCGTCCGGCCACCACGTCACCAGTGACGACCAGAAACGCACAGATCACCTACTTGGCCGTAGAACCGAGGACAACATGGCCGACGTCCCCAGATTCTGACCACCGGACCGGTTTGACTCGGTATTCTGTCATTGCGAATCATTTAGAAGCAGGAGGAGTCCATGGGCGTCCCAGTCTCTATTCAGGGCTTCTATGCGCCAAGTATGGAAATATTTGCGCCTACCCGCAATGCACCCAGAGCTTGATCGTAACAAGCCGTAACGAAGAACGTTTCTTCGGCCAGATCGCGCATATCGTGTCCGAAAAGGTCAATGGGCCCCGTTACGATCCCAGCTTTCCAAAGGACCAGATAGATGCCGAACCGAACCTGCTAGTAATGTGCGAACGACACCACAATGAAGTGGACACGTTCGTCACCGATTGGCCAACCGAGAGGTTACGGGGACTCCGACGCGACGTACTGGAACAGACTGCTAACGGATGGCAACCTTGGCTGCCACGCCTGCAAGCTATTAGCTACGCCAACCCAATCAGACTCGGCCATCTGGCGCTATTGCGCGGCGTCAGGATTGACCTGCCTTTTGGTGCTCCGTCTAGATCCGGACTCGATACCTTTATGTGGATTCAGTCAGTGCTCGATGGGCTTTCAAAATTGAACATCGAAACCCGTCGACTTACTGTGGACTTCAACCTGCGCACACTAATACCGGGCGACCTCTTGGTATTTGATCGTCAAGTACGGACACTTCACGGCGTCCCGATGGACGCAGCCGAAACACCGCTCACGGGCGATTTAGACATCGATCCGCTGATATATTTCTCACGTGGCGGCATCCGCGTGGTTATGCCAATTGATCCAAAGTGGATTACTACACAGACGGCTTTCCTCGACTTTACTCAAGGCGTAGTCCACCTAGCTGGCCTGTGCCAGATCAAACGCCGGTTGCCGCCGAGTAATCCACCAACCACGAAACGTAAACCGCGTGGCCAGTTTCTGGCGTCACCTCTACTGCTAGGTATTGGCGCCCTTCCTCACGATGCCGATCTTGAGGAGAGACGAGTCTTTCAGGCATGGGATACGGAGACTGACGAGGAGACGTGGATTGGGCCGTGGACAACCGGCTTCGCCGATGAAACCACGTAGTACCGCTGTGCGTGCCGAAAACTACGTGATAGTACCGAAAAACCGTTCGGCGGTAACTGTAGCGACAAGAGACCTGAGTCCACAGGACGCTGCACGCCGACGGAGAACAGCTGCGGGCGGAACCACACCGACGGCTGCGGTCCAATCGTGGCCCAGGATAGTCGCTGCAGACAGACCGGAGGAACGAAAAAGAAACCAAACGGTGGCTACGCAAGCAGTATGTGCGCCTGTGCGTGCCGAAAATTACGTCCGCACAGGTCAAGCGGCATGCCTCCTCGTGGAGGACTCCACCGAGACGGTCCCGTCGGAGCACCGCAAGGCGTTCGGTCCGGTCAGGTCCAAGGTGCTGGTGCCGGGCTCGCAGGGGTGCTGCGGCGGCGAGTGATCGGTGGGTACGGTGCTCGTTGTAGTGCCGCTCGTACTCACGCAGCGCGTGTCGAAGATGGGCCTCGGTCCAGATCAGTGTGCGGTCCAAAAGCTCGCCGCGCAGCGACTTGACCCAGCGTTCCATGATCGCGTTCATGCGGGGCACCCGGACGCCGGTCAGGATCGTCGCGATCCCGGCGCCGCCGAGGATCTTGTCGATCAGTGCGGGGTACTTGCCGCCGCGATCACGGATGAGGAACCTGACTTGTGCGAGGCTGCCGGCGTCTTCGAGGTCCAACAGGAGATTTCGGACGGCCTGTGTCACCCAGGCATGTGTGGGGTGCGCGGTTGTGCCGAGATGCGCACGCGCCTACCGGCATGGTGAACAGCGGCAAGGATGTACTGGCGTGCGCCGGTCAGCGTGACGGTCTCGAGGAGGGCGAGTTCTCCGTGGATGCGCCGATAGCCCCACGAGGAGTTCTCGGCCGCCAGGCGGAGGGCAAGGCGGCGGACCGATGTCACGGTCCGCGGCCGCCCACGCCTTCGACACCGGCTCGCCTGGACGTGGCGACGTTTGCCAGGTCACGGTGCCATCGCAGCACCGTGTCCGGGCTGACCAGCAGTCGGAGTCGGCGCAGAGTGGCACGAGCCAGCGGCGTCAGGAGCGCGGCGAGGAACACCCTGTCCTCAGGTCGGAGTTGAGGACGTCGGTCGCCGAATTGGCGCTGCAAGACGGTGAGTCGGTGGCGAAGAGCGAGAATCTCGACGTCCTTCTCGCGGTCAGTCAGTGGCAGCAGCCGCAGCGCGGCGAAGGCGTGGGTGATCGCAAGGTAAGCGAAGCGAACCAGCACGGGGCGTGATCATGCCCGACGATCACCTGCCACGCGCCGAGGTCTGTGACCTGCACGGACGTACTTTTCGGCAAGCACAGCGTCGTGATCAACATGGCGAGTCGTTCGCCGCAGAGGAGCAAGAGCGCCGCCTTCCGGACGCCGACCTCGTCTCCGTGCTCCGGTGCGCACGTGACGGGTCGGCGTGCGCTTGGTCGTCACTGCTCGCCGTCGGCCGCCACGGACCTGCGGTCTGCGAGCACGCGTTGCTTGGCGTTCTCGATGTGGTCGCGCATCCGGTCTGCCGCATCGACAGGGGAACCGTCCGCAAGAGCGTCGTAGACCGCGCGGTGTTCCTCGGCCGCCTGGCCGGGGGCACCGCGGGCGGACCCCAGCTCGACGAAGAAGCGGAAGCGCTGGACCTGGCCGCCGAGCGCCCGGTACGCCTTCTCCAGGAACGGGTTCGCCGCCTGGTGCGCGATGAGCAGGTGGAAGCGCTCGTCGATCATCCAGTACGAGCTGAACACGTTGCTGTCCGGTGATTTTGCTGCCCGCGCGAGGTCGTCGACGGTCTCGAGCACGTCGGCGAGGAACTCCGGGGTGGTGCGGCGCGCGGCCTCGAAGGCCAGCGCGGGCTCGAGCACCAGGCGCGCGTCCATGAGCTTGGTCAGCTCCTGCTCGGTGAGCAACGGTGCGACGCGGTAGCCCTTCAGCGCCTCCCTGCGCACCAGGCCGGTGTGCTCGAGGCGGGCCAGGGCTTCGCGCAACGGCGTCTGGCTGACGTCGAGCTCGCGTGACAGCGCCCCGATGTTGACCGGCTCGCCCGCCGCCCAACGCCCGTCGGTGAACTGTCCGAGCAACACCTCGTACATCTTGTCGGCAAGCGGCTGCCGTCCTGACCTCCGCTGCGGAGAAGCCATGCGTCCTCCCTGCTCGTCAAGCACAAGATAGCCCGCTCGCGGACGGTTCTCGATCAATGGCACACTATAGTATTGACATCAATACTATATTATCCACACAGCAAGTCCTCTGACCGGGAGAAACGTCCATGCGAGTGCTCATCACACCCCCGTACCTGGAGCCAGGAGGGGAGGTCGACCGGATGCTGACCGCCGCTGGTCTGCAGACCGTCTTCGCCTCCGCCGCCGTGCGCCGGTCCACCGACCGGACGCTGGTCGAGCTGATCAGCGGCGTGGACGCCGTCGTGGCCGGCACCGACGCGTTCACCGCGGAGGTCATCGAGGCAGCCGACCGGCTCAAGGTGTTCGGCCGGTGCGGGGCCGGCTACGACAACATCGACGTCGACTGCGCGACCCGGCGCGGCATCGCGGTCACGTACACGCCGGGTGCGAACCGCCGTTCGGTCGCCGAGCACGTCCTCGCGTTGCTGCTCAACTGCGCCCGGCGGATCCCCCAGAACGTGGCGGGCGTCCGCGCGGGCCGGTGGGACCAGCACAGCGGCACCGAACTCGCCGGCACGACGCTCGGCGTGGTCGGTCTGGGGTCCATCGGCAGGGAGGTGGCCCGCCTCGGGGTGGCGCTCGGCATGAGCGTGCTCGGCCACGACCTGAACCCCGATCCAGGCTTCCTCGCCGAGACCGGAGTCCGCGCCTGCTCGCTGCCGGACCTGCTCGCCGAGTCCGACTTCGTGACCCTGCACCTGTTCCTGGACGACTCGACTCGCCACCTGATCGACGCGCACGCGCTGACGCTGATGAAGCCGGGCGCGTATTTGATCAACACTTCGCGCGGCGAGATCGTCGACGAGGAGGCACTGGCCGACGCGCTGGCGAACGGCGCACCGGGCGGCGCCGCACTCGACGTCGTGGCCGACGAGCCGCTGCCGGCCGGGAGCAGGCTGCGCGGGCTGGACAACGTCCTGGTCACCGCCCACATAGGCGCCGCGACCACGCAGGCCCGAGCGCGCTCCAGCCTGCTCGCCACACGCCAAGTTCTCGACGTCCTGCACGGCCGCACCCCGCCGCACCTGGTCAACCCGGGCTACGCGCGATGATCGCCGTCGACCGCCTCGCCGCGAACCTGAAGTGGCTGTTCACCGACCTGCCCTTCGAACGCCGATTCGACGCCGCCGCGCAGGCCGGGTTCACCGCCGTGGAGTACCCCTCGCCGTACGAGTTCCCGGCCGCCGAGCTGCGGCGCAGGCTGTCCGACGCGGGCGTGACGCAGGTGCTGCTGAACTCACCGCTCGGTGGCGAGGGAGAGGTGGGTACGGCATGCCTGCCGGATCGCCGCGAGGAATTTCGCGCCGGTATCGACCGGGGTCTGGACTACGCCGTCGAACTGGGCGCGGCGTTCCTGCACGTGCCCGCTGGCATCAACCACGTCAGCCGGGACCGCGGTTTCGCCCACTACGTCGCCAACATCGCCTGGGCCGCTGAGCGGTCCCGCGGCACGGGGCTGCGGATCGTGCTGGAGGCGCAGAACAAGCGGGACGCGCCGGGGTTCCTGCTCGACGATCAGGCGCACGCCGCCGCCGTGGTGGAGGCGGTCGGCGCGGACCACGTGGGCCTGCTGTTCGACGCCTACCACGCCCACCATGACGAGGACGACGTCGTGACCGTACTGCGTGAGCACTTGCCGAAGGTGTTCCACGTCCAGGTCGCCGACGCGCCCGGCCGCGGTGAACCCGGTACCGGCGACATCCGGTGGCCCGCCGTCTTCGACGCGCTGACCGGCTACGACGGCTGGATCGGCTGTGAGTACCGGCAGTCCGGCCCGACCGGCCTCGGCTGGGTGACGTCGTGACGAGGGTGGCGCTGATCAGCGCGACGCCCGCCGCGATCGGCCCTGCGGTGGCCGCACTGGCTGACCGGTTCCCGGCGGCCGAGCCGTGGAACCTGTTGGACGACAAGCTCCTCGCCGACGCCCGCGACGGTCTCACTCCGGCGCTGGAGGAGCGCATGCGCCGGCTGATTGCCCTGGCCGTCGACGGCGGTGCGGGGGCGGTGCTGCTGACCTGCTCCCTCTACGGCGAGCTGGCGCGTACCGCGTCGGCAGCGGTTCCCGTGCTGGCGCCTGACGACGCAGCATTCGATGACGTGGTGGCGCTGCACCCGCGCCGGATCTTGGTAGTCGCGTCGGTCGAGGGCGCGCTGCACGACAGCACCGCGCGGCTGCGACGGCGGTCGACGTCCGAGGTCGTCGGTGTACACGTACCCGACGCGCTGGGTGCCGACTCCGACGCACTGACCAACGCGCTGCTGACAGCCTGCGGCCCGCTGAGGTCCACGGTGGACGCGATACTGCTCGCCCAGTACTCACTCGCACCCGCGACGGCCGCTCTGGCGGAGGCGTTGGGACTGCCGGTGTTCGCCGGTCCGCTCAGCGCGGCCCACCGCCTGGCCGAGCTGACCGAGGCGGCGGCAACGTGATCGGGGCAATCGCCGACGACGTCACTGGCGGCACGGACGTCGCCGTGGCGCTGCGCCGTGGCGGTCTGCGCACGCTGTTGTTCTTCGGTGTGCCGCCCGCCGGCACCACTCTGCCCGCGCACGACGCGGTGGTGGTGGCGCTCAAGAGCCGCATGGCCTCTCCGCAGCAGGCGGTCGCGATGTCACTCGAAGCACTGGAGTGGTTGCGGAACAACAAGGTCAGTCAGGTCTACGTCAAGTACTGCTCTACCTTCGACTCCACGGCGGAGGGCAACATTGGGCCGGTGCTCGATGCGCTGTCCTCGGCGCTGTCGGTCGACGTGGTCGTGACCACGCCGAGCTCGCCCCGGCACGGACGCACCCAGTACCGCGGCCACCTGTTCATCGGCGACGGGCTGCTCGCCGAGTCACCGATGCGCGAGCACCCGGTGACCCCGATGCGTGACTCGAACCTGGTGCGGCTGCTGCAGGCGCAGACCCGCACCCCGGTCGGGCTGATCGGTCACGACACCGTCCGCGAGGGGGCGACCGCGGTCCGCGGCGTCCTGGAGCGGCCGGCGGCACGGTACCTGCTCGCCGATGCCACCACCGACGAGGACCTGCTGGTGCTGGGCCGGGTGCTGGCCGGTGCGCCACTGGTCGCGGGAGCGGCGGGCCTGGCGTCCGGCCTCGCGGCGGCCGCGGGATCGAGCCAGGCGTCCGGCCCTGACGTCCTGCCGGCCGGCCGATCCGCGGCGCTGTCCGGCAGCTGTTCGGCGCGCACGCTGGACCAGGTGGCCGAGGTGCTGCGCCGAGGCCGTCCCGCGCACCGGCTCGATCCGGTCGCCGTCCCGGACCCCGCCGCCCTCGCCGCGCGCGCACTGGCGTGGTTCGACGCGGCGGACGCGGACGGGGCGCTGATCTACTCCTCGATGCCACCGGAGGACCTGCACCGCACTCAGGAGGTCCTGGGGGTACAGCGGTCGGCGCGCGTGCTCGAACGGGCGACCGGGCTGATCGCGGCAGGCCTGGTGCGCCGCGGCGTACGACGGCTGGTCGCGGCGGGAGGCGAGACGTCCGGCGCGGTGGTGGCGGCACTGGGCGTCCGCGGTGGCGTGGTCGGGGCCGAGGCCGCACCCGGCGTGCCGTGGATCCACCCCGTCGACCCGGCGCACCCGGCGCTGCTGCTCAAGTCCGGGAACTTCGGCGAACCGGACCTGCTCGCCGTCGCGACGGAGCCGGCCCGGTGAGCCGGCGGGAACGCGCGCAGGTGGTCGCCGTCGCGCGGGAGGTGCACGCAGCCGGGCTCACCCACGGCCGCACCGGCAACCTTTCGGTCCGCGTCGATGACCGGCTCCTGGTCACACCGACCGGTGCGGCCCTGGCGACCGTCACCGCCGCCGAACTGTCCGTCGTGGACCTCCACGGCCGGCACCTGGACGGACCGCCACCGTCCAAAGAAGCGTTCCTGCACGCAACGGTGTTGCGCCAACGGCCGCAAGACCGGGCTGTCGTACACACCCACTCCCCGCACAGCGCCGCCGTGTCCTGCCTGGCGGAACTCGACCCCGACGACGCACTTCCCCCTTTGACCGCGTACTACGCCATGCGCGTCGGCCGGTTGCCGCTGCTGCCGTTCCACGCGCCCGGCGATCCCGCGATCACCCTGCACGTGGCTCGCGCCGCAGCGGGACACCACGCGCTTCTGCTGGCCAACCACGGCCCGGTGGTCGCCGGTCCCGACCTGGCCACCGCGCTCGACACGCTCACCGAACTCGAACACACCGCCGCCGTGCACCTGCTGACCGCAGGCCTGCCGACCCGTTCGCTCACCGCTGCCCAGCGTGACGCCATCGACCAGAGGAACCGAGCATGAACGACCGTCCTCCCCTCTCCCTGTTCAGCGCTCTCTCCGTGCGCAAGGCTCTGGACGGCGGGGTGCTCGCGGCCTTCACCGCCGAGTTCGGGGTCGCCGTCGACGTCGTCTACGACCCGACCAGCGTGCTGTTGCGTCACGTCGCCGACGGCGCCCGGCCCGATGTCGTGATCGCGATCACCGACTCCCTGACCGCGTTCGGGGACGCGATCGACCTGTCGACGAGCGCCGTCCTCGCCCTCAGCGGTATCGGCATCGCCGTTCCCGCGGACGCCGCCGTTCCACCTTTGTCCACAGTGGACGAACTGTGCGCAGCTCTGGTCGCGGCCAGGTCGGTCGCCTACTCGCGCACCGGGGCCAGTGGCATCCGGTTCGCCGGACTACTCACCGAACTGGGCATCGCGGACCAGGTCGGTGCCAGGGCAACGGTGGTGGAGAAGGGGTTCACCGCGGAGGCTCTGCTCGACGGCCGCGCCGACCTGGCCGTGCAGCAGCTCAGCGAACTGGCGTTCGTACCGGAAGTCCGGATCGCGGGCCCGCTGCCCGAACCCGTCCAGCACTACTGCGAGCTGTCGGTCGTGTCGGGCGCCGGAGGGCGGGGCAAACCGCTCTCCGGCTTTCTCACCAGGCCGGCGGCAGCGGAAGCCTTCCGTGCCACCGGTCTGCGCACCGACTGACCACCGACCCCACACCCGCCGACGCCGCCGGAGACCCGTCATGACATCGACACCCGTTGGGGGCACAAGATGAGCGCCATCTTCGCCCTCGTCACGTTCATCGCCGTGATCGTGCTGTGGAACGCCGTGTTCAAACGCAACATCGGCGAGGCGATGCTGGTGGGCTTCCTCGCCACCGCCGCCTTCGCCGGCCGTGATGCCCTGACCGTGGGCTGGGACAGCCTGGTCGACGGCATGAAATCCGAGATCACCTTCGCCGCGCTGGCGTTCGTGTTCGTCAGCGAACTGCTCACCAGGACCGGGCTGGTCGGGCGCATGGTCGCCATCCTCAGCTCCGTGCTGGGGCGGCGCAGAGGCGGTTCCGCCTACGCCGCCACCGTCGCCTCCGGGCTGTTCGGCGCGGTCGCCCACAACGGCGCGGCGATCGTGGCCACCATCGGTTCCATCACCATTCCGTGGATGAAGCGCTCGGGCGCACGAGGTGAGACCGCGGCGCTCGTGCTGTCCGGCAACGCGGGTGTCGGCGCGACCTTCCCGTTCAGCGGCGCGTTCTTCCTCCTGCTGGCCGCGCCCACGGTGCTGCCGGTGCTGACCGGCGCGGACATCGTCGCGACGATGTTCGTCACCGGTGTCTGGATGGTGTTGATGCGCGTCCTGGTGGCGTACGTGATCGTCAAGCGGCACGGTGTGGGCGCGATGGACCCGGCCGACGTGCGCCCGCTGCGCACGACCTTCCGCACGGGCTGGACGTCGTTGGTGGTGCTCGGCTCGATCGCCGTGCCGGTCCTGCTCACCGCACCTCCCACGAGCGACGTGGTGACCGCGTACGTCGGCGTGGCCGTGGACGAGGCCGTGCCGCTGCTGGTGTGGCTGCCCGTCGTGATGCTGCTGGTCGGTCTAGTGGTCGAGCGCCGCTCGCTGCCGTCCGGCCGGGCACAGTGGTGGGACCTGCTCGGCCACGTCGGCCCCAAGCTCGGCCTGGTCGGAGTCACAATGGTGTCGGCGTTCGCCGCGTCGAACGTGCTGAAGACGCTGGGTCTCGGCCCGCAGCTGACCCCGTACCTGACCGGCCTGACCGGCGTGTCCCCGGTGGTCGCAGCGATCGTCGTCGGCCTGGTGATCGTGGTGGTGGCCGGTCCGCTCAACACCACCTCCACAGTGTCCGCGGTGGGACCGGTCGCCTTCGCGGCCCTGGTCGCCACCGGCATTCCGCCGCAAGTGGCCTTCGCCGCCGTCCTGGTGTGGGCGTCGTCGGAGGGCTGCTCACCGCCGGGCGCCGCGCCGCTGTACGTCGCGGCGGGCATCGCCGAGATCAACCCGGTTCGTGTCTTCGTGCCGGTCGTCGTCTACTACCTGCTGCCCACACTGCTGTTCGGCGTCCTGATGGCCGTCGGCGTGCTGTGGCTGCCCTGAGCCTGCGAGGTGTCGCACTGATGTACCGCATCCTGCTCCTGGCCACCCGTGTGTGCCTGATCGTGTTCCTGCTCGGTGGTGTCGCGGTCGTGGTCGGCCAGACGGTCGGCATCGTCGTCGGCTCCGGCCCGCTGGTCGAGTCGTTCGGCGACACCGTCACCGAGATCGCCTGCGTGGTGGCGGCCGTGACCGGTGCGCTGGCGTTCCTACTGCTCTACACGCAGGAAGGGAGGCAGTACGTCGACGAGTGACAGGTTCAGGCCGCCGGCACCGGTCAGGTCACGTGTGCGAGCCTGGTGTGGGAGCTTTCGGAACCAATTCAGCGCGCACAGCGGCGAATTGGTGGTTGCAGCAGCCGGAGTGGGAGCTGGAAGACACGTCAGCGGCCCCGCGATCAGCCCGTCCAGCCGAGGACGGCGCTGACCTCGACGCAACACCGCGACCTCATGCCGCAACACCAACAACTCGACGTCCTTGGCCGCCGAGGACCGGCCGAGCAGAACCAGCCAGCCACTGAGCCGAACAAGGATGAGGTACAGCAGTCGCAGCGCCACGCTCACGATCATGTCGCCAGGACGACAGAACCTGATCACCGCAGCAGCATGTGACTGCAGAGTTTTGGCACCCCACAGGCCACCAACTCCTGCTGCCCGGCACCCCGTACGGGCCACCACCTTGCGCGCGGCTACTCCCCCAAAGGGCGCTCACCACCTTGTACCGCTGCGCGGGCATCGGCGCGGTTTGCTTCCAGGTCGCGTCGTCGGTGTGGTTGATCAGCCTGTGGTACAACTGGCTCGCCACCGCGTACGCCTGCCGGTAGGGCTCGGTCGAGCGGAGATCCGGCTCCACTTCGGTCAGGTAGCACCGCGACAAGGGCTTGGCTGTTCGGCCCAACCCCACCGAGACAACGAGAGGCCCCGCTCGGCGAGCGGGGCCTGCGCGACCGAAGGCTCAGCCGACCGGCGGGGACATCGTGAACCAGTTGAAGCCCTCGACCAGCGGCTTGTTCTGGTCGGCGTACGCCGTGCCGGACAGCTCCCAGCGCTCGACCGAGCGGTACGTGCCGGGCTGCAGGCTCTCGTCGGCCGGCGTCGCCTCGTCGTCCTTCACGGGCAGGTACTCGTAGACCGACCGGCGCGTCAACGTCACGGCCAGCGTCTCGTAGGCGGACTGCGTGTCGAGGTAACCCGGCTTGCCGTGGTCGGCCGCCTCGGCCGGGTCGGCCAGCCGCAGCTGCACGAAGTCACCGCCGAAGGACCCCTTGGCCGACACCACCGTGACGAGGTGCCCGCCGTCGCGCTTCAGGCTGTTCTGCGGACCGGCGACGTAGCGGCCGTACCACATCTGCACCGGGCCCTGGCTGAGCTTCTTGGCCAGGTCACCCGCGAAATCCGGGCCGGCAGTGGTGCCGATCCCACCGGTCGCCGTGGACCACCCGGCGTCCCGGGCGGGCTTGGTGGCGATGTTCCACGCCGTGCGCAGGTTGCCCGAGTAGGTGCCGTCCTCGACGCTCCACTTGGAATCCGTGGCGATCCGACCGATCGAGTTGGTGACAATGCCGTAGTTGGCCGGGTTCCTGGGGTCGAGGTCGCGGACCTTGGTGGTGAGCCAGCCGACCGGTGCCTGCTTCTCATGCCCCCAGTAGTGCAGCACGTTGTAGAGCGACGACGGACCACAATGGGTGCCGCCGTTGGCCGCGAAGCCGGCGCGGTACTGGTCGACGTCGCTGACGCCGCACTGCTTGACCTCGAAGTCCGGGCCGGTGATGTCGGCGATCTTCACGCACGGCGGCGGCGTGCCGATGATCGGGTCGGCGGCGGCGAGGCCGGGCAGGGCGACGGAGCTGACGGCGGCGGTGGCGATGGCGGCGATGACGACCTTGCGCAACATGGGATTCCTGCCTCCTGTGAAATGGGCCATTTCTCGTGGCCCCTTCGATGGGAGAAGCTTGATCTGCGCAGACGTCGATGGCATGAGGGTCGACCCCTCAACCTCCGCCGAAAAAGATGGGTGTATCAGGCCTACCCCCACCCCACTCCTACACAGTCAGGCAAGAGCCCCTCGCACGGCACGAGATGCTCGTGCGCGGGGCCGATCAGCGCGAGCAGCATCGGGACAGGCGCCTCAGCCCAGCGCTGATCGATCATCTCCTCCGGGCTACAACCCCAGAAGCGAGCTGACTCCTGTCCGATCCACACCAGCCGATCCTCGACGTCATAGATGGCCGCCCGAACCGGCACGTGATTGAGGAAAGCAGCGAAGCGGTGATCACTGGCGACCAAAGCCTGGCGGGCGGCCAGCTCATCGGTGATGTCGATCGCGATCTCGCCCACCAGGCGTCGGCCGTCGTCCTCCTGCAGAGGAACACCCAGCCAGCGATGTGCCGTTGCCCCGCTGCGTGGGTGATCGCGCCATCAACTCGCACCGGCTGACCGGAGTCCATCACTTGCAGCCCGAACCGGTCACCGCGGCCGCGCAACCTCAGGACCTCCAGCAGGCCGTGAGCGATCAGCGGAGCGGTTCTCGGCCAATGGCGCGCACGCCGATCCCGCGAAGCCCCAGTAGCGGATCTCGGCGGCCACTACCGCCGAGCTGACCGTGGTCTCCAGCTCCGGGGACAGCAGTCCCGACTGCTTTGCTTGACACAGCGGGAGAACGCCGGTCTGTACGGCATGCCGCGCGTGGCGTGCTGACGCTCCGAACGGAACGTGCACGGTGTGCGGCCGCCACCAACGGCTTCGGGCACAGCGGTGCCGGTGGTGCCACGTGCATCGGCGCCACGGTTTCGCCGAACGCGGCCTGACCGGACAGCTGTGGCTCGACCACCTCCCGCCCCACCAGCCCGTGAATACCGTCCACGCCGGAATCACATCGCTGTAACCTGCTGAAATGCCGCAGCCGCCACCCATTCAACCCAGCATGAGCGAGTCCTGAGCCAGCCCGTCGCGGAACAACCCGTCCTCGTCGACCACCGGGACCGGAAGTCGCCACGGCACGCACACCGGAGACCGACCCGCCAGGCCTGCCCGCCTACATCGAACCGATGAAGGCCGCCGCGGACGACGGCCACCTCGTCGACGACCCGCGCTTCGCCTACGAACTCAAACTCGACGGCTACCGCGCGATCATGCGCGTCGCCCCGAATCCGGCCAGGGACGTCTGTTCATCGTGTGTACGCCGCGAAGCCGGGATGAGGTGAGGGCTCTCATCCCGGCTTTCGCCGCGTGCGGGCCGTGAATATGCCTGTTCAGGCGCCGGGCCCTGGGGTCATCCGGCGGGTCTGGTCACGGCTTGCAGGTGGCCTGGCTCGGGTGCACGTATCCGGCTCCCCCCGTGCTCAGATACACCACCCACCAGCCGCTCGTCTTGACGCAGCCGGGCCGCCCGCCCATGACGTCGCCCTTCTTCTTCTCCCGGAGCACCGGAGCGCCGTCCATGGGCGACGCCCTCACGAAGGTCGGGGTCTTCGTCGCGGTGTAGGTGGCGTTTCGGGCGACCGCGCCACCGTGTTCCGCCTGAGCCGTTGCCGTCGTCGCGCCGAGCAGCGCGCACAGCGCTGAGACGGTCACCGCCAACTGCGAACCGAGTTTGCGCTTGTTCACGATCTTGTTCATGATCACGCTCCCTGAGGTGCCGGATTGCTTGCGGACACCAGACTGGGCGGCCGATCGTGTGAACTCGCCTCAAAATCCCACAGTCACTGGTCAGCGCCGGTATCCATGCCTTCGCGGGAGTTGTCGCGGGTGGGGGGTAGCGGCGAGGTGGAGGTCCGGCTGCTGGGGGAGGTGGCCGTGCTCGTGGACGGCTGCGGGATTGAGCTGGGTCCGGCTCGGCAGCGGTGTGTGCTGGCCGCGTTGGCGGTGGACGTCGACCGGGTGGTCTCGGTAAACGTCCTGGCCGAACGGGTCTGGGGTGATCACCCGCCGCTGCGGGCTCGGGCAACGCTGGTGAACTACCTGTCCCGGCTGCGTCAGGTGTTGGCCGCGGTGGATGCGGCACACGTGGTTCGCAGGTCGGGCGGGTACTCGCTGGAGGCCGGGCAGGCGGTGGTCGATCTCCACCGATTCGACGACCTGTATGCCCGTGCCCGCACTGGCGATGACCGACAGATCGTGGCACTGCTGGAGAAGGCACTGGGGTTGTGGCGCGGGGAGGCGCTGACCGGAGTCGACGGGGACTGGGCGGCGACCGAACGCGACCGGCTGCACCAGCGGCGCCTGAACGCCGAGCACGACCTCGCCGACGCCCTGCTGCGGCTGGGACATGGCGAGGACCTGGTAGCCGGGTTGTCCGCGCGCGTCGCCGACAATCCGTTGGACGAGCGGGTGGCCGGCCAGTACATGCTCGCCCTGTACCGCGCCGGTCGCGCCGCCGACGCCCTGGAGCACTACCGACAGGTCCAGGAACGGTTGGTGGAGGAGCTGGGCACCGACCCCGGCGAAGCAGCACAGCAACTGCACCTGCGGATCCTCGCCGCCGACCCCGCCCTCACCGCCGCACCGACGGCTAGCGCACCCGTGACCGTGGCAGCCGGGTCGGTGGTGGTGCCCCGGCAACTGCCTGCCGCTCCCACACCGTTCGTCGGCCGCCACGACGAGCTAGACCGGCTCGACGCCACCCTGCGGACCGGTTCGGACACGGCGACCACGGTCGTCATCTCCGCGATCGCCGGCGCGGGCGGGATCGGCAAGACCTGGCTCGCCCTGCACTGGGCTCACCGCCACGCCGACCGGTTCCCCGACGGGCAGCTGTTCGTGGACCTGCGCGGCTTCAGCCCCGACAGCACACCGATGGATCCGACGGTGGCGGTACGCGGATTTCTCGACGCGTTGGGCGTCGAACCCGGTCGTATGCCGGTCGACCCGCACGCCCAGACAGCGCTGTTCCGCAGCCTGGTCGCGGGCAAGCGGATGCTGCTGCTGCTGGACAACACCGTGGACACCGCACACGTCGCGCCGCTGCTGCCGGGCAGCGACACCTGCACCGTGATGATCACCAGCCGCAACCGGCTATCGGGCCTGATCACCGGACACGGCGCCCACCACCTGTCCGTCGACATCCTCACCGACACCGAAGCCCGCAGGCTGCTCACCGACCGACTCGGCACCGCCCGAATCGACGCGGAGACGGCGGCGGTGGACGAGCTGATCGGGCTGTGCGGCGGATTCCCGCTGGCGTTGAGCATCATCGCCGGCCGCGCCCACAGCCACCCGCGCCTGTCCCTCGCCGCCCTCACCGCCGAACTGCGCGACAGCGCACTCGACGCACTCGACGACACCGACCCGACCGCGAGCCTGCCCGCCGTGCTCTCCTCCTCCCGCCGTGCACTGACCCGGGAACAGGCTCAAACGTTCGGGCTACTCGCCATCGCACCCGGACCCGACATCGGCCTACCCGCCGCCGCCAGCCTCACCGGCCTTCCCCCGGCGCGGACCACGGCCGTGCTGCGCGCGCTGGATCAGGCATCCCTGATCAGCCAAGACACCGACGGCCGCTACCGCATGCACGACCTCATCCGCCGCTACGCCACCGACACCGCTCACAGCGACCTGTCGGACGACATGCGAAAGGCGGCGCTGGAGCGGGTGGTCGGCTTCTACCTGCACACCGCCCACACCGCCGACCGCCTCCTGGCCCCTCACCGCCCCCCGACCCTGCTTGGTCCGCCCGCCCCCGGCACCCACCCCCAGCCATTGCCCGACCACCCAGCCGCGCTGGCCTGGCTGGACACCCACCACCCACACCTGCTCGCCGCCCAACACACCGCCGCCGCGCACCACCGCCACCACGCCGTGCGGCTCCTGGACTGGGCCCTGCACACCTTCCACCAGCGGCGCGACGAGCTCGCCGTGTGGCAGGCCGCCGCCGACGCCGCCGACCACCTGCCCGACCCCGCCACCCGCGCCCAGGCCCACCGGCTCCTCGGCCACGCCCACGCCGAACTGGGGCGGCACGAGCAGGCCCTCGGACACCTGCACCAAGCCCTCGCCCTGGCCGAACACCACCACGACCCCACCCAACAGGCCCACACCCACCACGCCCTCTCCTGTGCCTGGGAGCAGCAGGGGGACGACCAGCAGGCCCTGGACCACGCCCGCCAGGCCCTGGACCTCTTCCGCACCCTCGACCAACCGGTGCGGGAAGCCATCGCGCTCAACGCGGTGGGCTGGCACGCCGCCCGCCTGGGCGACTACGACACCGCCCGCGAGCACTGCCAGGCCGCCCTCACCCTGCACCGACACCACCACGACCCCGGCAGCGAGGCGAACACCCTGGACAGGCTGGGCTACATCGACCACCACAGCGGACACCACCACCAGGCCATCCACCACTACCACCAGGCCCTCACCCTGTTCCGCACCCTCGGCAACACCAGCCAGGCCGCCGACACCCTCGACAGCGTCGGCCACCCCCACGCCGCGCTCGGAGACCGCGAGCAGGCCCGCGCGGTATGGCTGGAAGCGCTGGAGCTGTACCGGCAAGAAGGACGCGACGACGACGCCGAACGCACACTGCGGCAACTCGACGCACTCGACCAGCCCGACGGCGGATAGCCCTTCGGAGCCGCCGAATCCGCAAGAACTCCGCGGTCCCGGCCCGCCCGGCTGTCCGCGATCGGCATTCCTGCTGCCACAGACGGGCAAAACCGGGGAACGTTCCCCACTGAAATCCGACGCACCCAACAGCAGACGAGCAATTCGCCAGTCTCGACAGTCGTCACTCACGTCACAGCGGGCTGTGTGCATTCGTCCCAACCAGGCATTGATCGTTGGCGGCACACGAGGTGCGCGCGGGACCAGCGCGCGAGCAACGGCCGCCGCGACGTGGATGGGTCGAGCCACGCCAGCACACCAGGCGGGCCGAGCTGCGCGAGCCCGCCCTTGATGTCGACCTCAATTGCGCCGAAGAAGTTCACGTTAAGATTCGGATGAGTTATCCGCTGTGAGCCGATCTGCATCCAGCCAGGCGCAGCCGGCCGACGTCGTCGGCCGGGTCGACCTCACGCCGGCGATCCGGCCGAAACCCTCAGCGCCTCTTCGAGCGGCCGAGCCGCGGAGGCCTCCACGCAGACGACACCCACCCACGGCGCATCGGGGCACAAGGTAGCTGCAATTACCAGGTGCGCCTCTCCCAGCTGGTACCTAGAACGAAGACTGGCGTTCGCTGGCAGACTGTCAGGTTCGCGACCAGCGCGTCGAGCGTCGCCGGGAGATGGGCGGAACGGTGGCTCTTGATGTAGCCGACCGCACGGCTGAGATGGCTGCGGTGACGCAGAGGACCGTCGATGACGAGCAAATCGTTCTGCAGCCGTGATCAGCGAGTGCCCCGCGAGGGAAGACCGGTCCGGTCCGGCGCCGTGAGTACCGGTCACCCTGACCAGACACGGTCCACCGCCCGTGCCGTCACGCCACCGCGCGGCGGACGCCCCCGCGCCACACTCCCTTGATGGACAGGGAATCGCTGATGTTCTTCGTCGGGTCTCCGTCCACCAGCAGGAGATACTTGATGATCAAACGGGCGAGTTCGCGACGTTCGGCCACCGG
Organism: Lentzea pudingi; assembly: GCF_014646255.1. Taxonomy (GTDB): domain Bacteria; phylum Actinomycetota; class Actinomycetes; order Mycobacteriales; family Pseudonocardiaceae; genus Lentzea; species Lentzea pudingi. The sequence goes on along the minus strand of NZ_BMNC01000003.1, from coordinate 782,630 downwards.
CCAGTCCTGGGTGATGTATTCGAAGGCCTGCCGCTGCTGAGAGCGAAACCGATCACGGAGCGCTAGACCGGCCTCCGTTAGGTGCAGCACCGCTTTCCGGCCGTCGAGCTGCGAAGGCGCTCGAAGCACGTAGCCATGGGAGATGCAGTCGGAGACCATTCGACTGGCAACGGAGGGATCAATCCCGAGAGCGTCGGCCACCCCGCCGACACTCACCTCTCCCTCGATCTCGTCGATGACGTTCAGCACGAGGTTGCGATTGATGTCCTTGCGCTCGACCGGTGGATCGACAGGCACCTGCGGCGTCCGCCTGCGCAATCGCGCGAAGGCGGGGCCTACGGCCTCGAACAGGTCGGCGTCAGAGTCGTGCTGCGGGTGTGCCTCGTCCGTCACGTACCCACAGTAATCAACTGCAGATGGCAAGCACATGCGTGACCACATGCATACGGCGACGTCGCTGCCCGGATCACATCGCCAGACGAGTCCCGCGACGCCAGACGGCGCGGGTGTTGAGGGTGTCGGAAATGGTGATGGTCGGGTCGCCGTCGACGAGGAGGAGGTCCGCACGGAGACCCTCGGCGATACGTCCACGGTCATCAAGACCGAAGCGGCGGGCGGTGGTGGCGGTGGCCGCGCGCAGGGCCTGGACAGGGGTGAGGCCGGCCAGGGTCAGGTACCGCAGTTCGTGGTGGACGCTGGCGCCGTGAGCGAGCCCGCCCAGGAAGGGCAGAGGGAGGGAGACGTCGGTACCGGCCAACAGGTCCACTCCAGCGTCGCTGAGAGCTTTGACGGTGGCCAGCACATCCTCGATCCGGCCCTGAGGGTAGTGGCCGAAGCTGGAGCGCAGGGCCTTGTCCCACTCGTCGTCCAGCCGGGAGGCGACGCGCGGGTCGTCGGCGAGATCGCTGCCGGTGATGCCCATCATGGAGGCGTTCAGGACGACGCAAGGGGCCACGAACACCCCGGCGTCCTTGACCAGGTCGATGATCTCGCTGGTGTGGGGCTGGTCCATGAACAGGTGGACCAGGCCGTCGATGCCCGCCTCGATGGCCATGCGCGTCGCGTCCACCGTCAGGGCGTGCGCGACGGTGAGCATGCCGTGCTTCTTGGCCTCGGCCACCCCGGCGTTCAAAGTGGCCTGGTCAAGCATGGGCAGGCCGGGGTGCCCTTCGACGCTGCCGTCGTCGACCATGAACTTGATGTAGTCGGAGCCCCGCTCGATCAGCTGCGGGATGAACGCCACGGCTTCTTCGGGCGTGGTCGAGAACGGCATGAGCGGAGGCGGTCCAGCCGGCCTCGCGCCAGCGGGCGGGCCGGGACGGAACCCCTCGGGGAACAGCTCGCTGGGATGCCCGCCCGGAGGGGTGATGGCGAAACCGGAGGAACGCACGTCGGCGACGGTGTCGTCCTCGCTGATGTGCGCCCGGATGTCCCGCGTGTTCGTGCCCTGCATCTCCAGCTCGGTCGTCACACCGAACCGCAGCGCCAGCGCCAGCGCGTCCTTGCTGGTGTGGACGTGGGCGTCAATCAGGCCCGGCAGCAGCGTGGCACCACTGCCATCGATGATCTCGGCGTCGTCCGGGGCATCGCCGCCGATGCGGGCGATCCGCCCGCCGTCGACGAGCACGGTGGTCACCCCCAGCGCCTGCCGGCCGTCGAAGACCTGGGCACCGGTGATAGCGGTCACGGTCATGGTCATCTCGATCCTGGAGTAGGAAACCCTGCCGAATGAATAGTACATGCTATGCATATGCTTCTGGCATGGGTATGCGTAGTGAGCGAAACTCTTTAGAGTGGCGGCATGAGCACCTCGCCGACACCCCCAGAGCCCGGCAAGGCCCTCTTCGACCGGATCGGACCTGCCCTGTCGCGACTGCGCCGGCGCACCTCAGGCGGCCGTGGGGACCTGACCCGCAACCTCATCCTGAACGTGGTCGCGGACGCATCCGGCGAGGTGACCGTGGGCGCTGTTGCCGCCGAGATGGGCGTCTCCCAGCCCGTCGTAAGCCGCACCATTGCCGCCTGCATCACCGACGGGCTGCTGCGGCGAGCCGCATCCCAGGCGGATGGCCGGCGCACCGTCCTCGAACTCACGCACGCCGGCGAGACCGAGCGCCACCGCTTCGCCTCCGAGCAGCGCGCGACCTTCGAACGCATCACCGCCGCATGGGACCCGGCGGAGCGTGTCCAGTTCGCCCAGTTCCTCATCCGCTACAGCCAGGACGCTAGTGCCTGGGCCACCCAGCAGACCCGCCGCAGCGAGGACGACGCGAGGTCGCATCCGGAATCGCCGTGACTCGTACCTGGATATCCCGCCGCAGCACATGCCGCTCGTGCGCTCCCCCTTCTTGCACCACTGCCCTGCGAACCTCCGAACTTCTGCGAGAGCCCGGCCGTACCTTGATGTCAGCATTTATCACTGGGTTGTCAGAGCTGATCGACTGGCTGGGTGAATCGCCCGATCGCATCGCCGACCTGGACAGCGGAACCGGGACCGGCTCCCTCGCTCTCGCGCGGCGTTTCACCCAGGCCGACGTCACAGCTGTGGATCTTTCTCCCCATACGAACCGATGCTCATGGCCTTCCGCAACGTGGCCGACCTGCCGCGTATCGGTCTCACCCGGTTCGCGCCGACCTGCCCGACGCGACACCACGTCAACTCCTGGCGGCCACCCGATCATCGGCCTGCCCCGCCGCCGGCGCGGTGACCGGGACGGCGGTCGTTCAGGCCGTCGAGGACGGTGGGGGCGAGTCCGAAGGCCGTGGTCATGCCGATGCCGGAGGTCACCGAGACGACCCTGGTGGTCGGGTGCGGCGCGGCGATGAGGAACTCGTCGGGGGCGGAGGCGTAGACGCCGGTCCAGCGGCGGCGCACGGTCAGTGCGGGTACGCCGAGCAGGCGGGCCGCCTCGCGCAGCACCAGTTCGTCGATGTCCTCGTCGAGGAACGGGTCGTGGGTGACGGCGTAGTGGTGGGTGTCGCCGACGACGAGGTTGCCGTCGGGGCGTTGGGTGAGCATCAGGTTGACCACGGCGTCGAGAAGTTCCGGTTGGTCGCGGGCGATGCGGGCGCGGACGTCAACGGCCGCGGCGGTGCCGGACAGGCCGGGGTAGCGCAACATCGACGTGCCGGACAGGACGGCCGGGGCGATGACGTGCCCGCCGGGCGTAGCCACCTCGAACATGCGCAGGCGGCAGCGCTTCAGGCCGGCGGCGTCGGCGAGGTCGGGCAGCAGGCGGTCCACGTCGTGGCCGACCGCCACCACGGTGGCGCCGGCCTCGAACGCGCCGCGGGTGGTGCGGACCAGGCCCGCTTCCACACCGGTCACCGCCGTGCGCCAGTGGAACTCCACGCCCTGGGCGGCCAGCCACGAGGCCACGGCGGGCACCGCCTCGCGCGGGTCAACGCGCAGGTCCAGCGGCAACCGGGCAGCGCCGAGCACGTCGTCGGCGAGCAACGGCAGGTCGATGCCGCGCCGGTCCAGCACGGTGACCTGGTCGTCGCCGCGGGAGGCGGCGAACTCGGCGAGCACGGCGAGTTCGTCCTCGGCGCGGGCGAGCACGACGGTGCCGGCCTCCCACAGCCGGAAGCCGGCCTGGGGTGCGAGGTCCAGCCACGTCCGCCGGGCGTCGCGCGCGTAGCCGAGCGCGCGGCCGTCCTGCGCGGTGACGCAGACGTGGCCGAAGTTGCGCACCGACGCGCCGACCGCGCGTTCGTCGCGGTCCAGGACGACCACGCGCATCCCGCGCCGCACGCCCTCGAGGGCGTGCGCGAGTCCGACGATGCCCGCGCCGACGATCACCAAGGTGGGTTCCACGGTCCAACAGTGCGCCGGGCGCTCGTGGACCCACAAGCCGACCAACCCACTTGTAGTGACAAGTTATCTGACTATTAACCCTGCTGGTGAGCGTTGTCGCCCACGATGGATCGGCGCACCTCGTGCGCTCATATGGTCAAGTTCCCCGTAGCGAATGGAGACGTGCGTGGGTTCCCTGCGCCACCTCGCCGCCATCGGTCTCGCACTTGCCGCGCTGACCGCCGTCCCCCTGCCCCACGCCACTGCGGCGATCAGCCCGAAGGTACTGGTCATCGGCGTCGACGGGTTGATGATCGACCGGATCGCCGCGGCCGACGCGCCCGCGCTGGACTCCCTGGTCGCCACCGGCTCGTCGTCGAGGACCTCCTTGTACGCCAACCCGATGGCCCCGACGCTGTCCGGACCGGGATGGGCGACCATCGCCACCGGTGCGTGGCCCGACAGGCACGGCGTGCTGAGCAACTCGTGGGGCGCGAACCACCGCCTCACCGAGCACCCCGACTTCCTCACCCGGCTGGAGCGCGCCGACCGCGCCACGTCGACCTACGTCATCGCCACCTGGGCGCCCCTGGTCACCACGAGCGCGGGCACGCCGATCTTCGGCTCCGAGATCGACCTGCGGATCTCCTCCGGCGGCGACCAGGCCACCGCGGACCGGGCCTCGCAGCACGTTCGCACCGCGGACGCCGACGCCGGTTTCCTGCACTTCGACGACGTCGACGCCGCCGGGCACTCCTGCGGCGCGGCCGGCGCGTGCTACCGAGCCGCGATCACGGCCGTGGACAAGAGGATCAAGCAGGTCCTCGACGCGATCGCCGCCCGGCAGACCCGCGCGCAGGAGGCGTGGACCGTCATCGTCACCTCCGACCACGGCCACACCGACACCGGCGGGCACGGCGGCAGCACGCCCGGTGAGCGCGCGTCGCTGATCATCCACACCGGACCCGGCGTCACCCCCGGCACACCGGCCGTCGCGCCGAAGAACGTCGACGTCGCCGCCACGGTGCTCGCCCGCTTCGGCGTCTCCACCACCGGCCTGGACGGCCGCCCGCTGGGCACGGCGTCCACCGACCCGTTCGACACCGTCGCGCTCAAGCCCGCCGTGCACGAGCCGATCGGTGTGCCCGGCTGGTCGGACACCGCGCCGTCCGGGTGGCGCATCGACAACACCGGCATGGGCACGGGCGGCGTCACCGAGTGGCACGGGTGGGCGTTCACCAATGACGACTTCTGGACCCGCACCGAGGCCGGCCAGTGGCGCGAGACCAACGTGCGCGCCAGGGGCGTGTTCGCGGTCGCCGACTCCGACGAGTGGTCCGACCGGACCCGTACTGACACCTTCACCAGCGCCCTGGTCTCCCCGTCCTACGACGTGTCCGGTCGCACGCGCGCGACCGTCGGCTTCGTCTCGCACTATCGCAAGGAGGGCGCGGAGACCGCGACGGTGTCAGTGGCCTTCGACGGCGGTCCTGCCCGAACCGTGCTGACCTACGCAGGCGACGTGCTCGCGAAGGCCGAGTCCGTGGCGGTAGCGGTTCCCGCCGGCGCTCGGCGAATGACGGTGACGTGGCGGCTCGCCAACGGTGACAACAACTGGTACTGGGCCGTCGACTCTCCGACGGTCTCCTTCTGAGAGGCGCTCACGTGCAGATGACTCCACCGCGGACCTCGGCCGGACCGGACCGCGTGCCCGTCCGCTACGCCAGATGGGACGGTGTGGACCGGCCGTTCACGCCGGTCGCCACCACCACGCCGGGCACACCCGGGTCGGGTGAGGTGCTGGTGCGAGTCGACCTGGCCACGGTGTGCGGCAGCGACCTGCACACCGTGACCGGGCGCCGGGCCTCGCCGATCCCCTCGGTGCTCGGACACGAACAGGTCGGCACCGTGCTGGCGGTGGGCGGGGGTGGTGTGCGCTGCGTGGACGGCACGCCGGTCGTCCCCGGGATGCGGGTCGTCTGGTCGGTGACCGCCTCGTGCGGCGACTGCGACCGGTGCGCCCGCGGCTTCACCCAGAAGTGCCGCCGGCTGCGCAAGTACGGGCACGAGCCGCTGGACGAGGCCGCGCCGCTGACCGGCGGGTTCGCCACGCACTGCGTGCTGCTGCCGGGCACCGCGGTCGTGGCCGTGCCCGGCGACCTGCCCGACGCGGTCGCCGCGCCCGCCTCCTGCGCCACGGCCACCGTCGCCGCGGTGCTCGCCGCCGCCGGCCCGCTCGCGGGGCTGCGGGTGCTGGTGACGGGTGCGGGGATGCTCGGCGTCACCGCGGTGGCGATGGCCGCGCACGCCGACGCGCACGTGATCGCGGTCGACCCGGACCCGGACCGGCGGGACCAAGCCCTGCGGTTCGGCGCGGCCCAGGTCGCCGCGGTCGCGCCCGATGAGGTGGACGTGGCGCTGGAGCTGTCCGGGAAGCCGTCGGCGGTCCAGGCCTGCCTGCGCTCACTCGCGGTGGGCGGCACAGCGGTGCTGGCGGGGTCGGTGTCGCCGGGCGATCCGGTCGCGCTGGACCCCGAACGGGTGGTGCGCGGGCTGCACTCGGTCGTCGGCGTCCACAACTACCGGCCGGTGGACCTCCAGACCGCCGTCGGCTTCCTCGCCGCCCGGCACCGGACCCGGCCGTTCGCCGAGCTGGTGTCGGGCGGCTTCGGGTTGGACGAGGTGGACGCCGCCTTCGCCGCCGCCCGGACGGCGAGGGTGATGCGCACGGCCGTGACGCCCCGTTGACCGGCCCGCTCAGAGCGCCGCGGTGCGGGTGCTGCGGGTGTTGGTGACGGTCACCGTGGCGATGTCGGGGCGGTAGCGGTCGTCGGACCACTCGATGGGCGTCCCCGTCGAGTCGGTGGTGAGCCGCCGCTCGCGCAGCAGCGGGGCGCCTTCGGGCACCTCGAGCAGGCGTGCGTCGAGGGCGTCGGCGGCCACGGCGTCGAAGGTGTGCCGGGCCGAGTGCAGGTCCACGCCGCGGTCGATAAGCAGCGCGTAGATCGACCCGGCGTCGAGGTCGGCGTCCAGCAGCGGACGGCCGACCGCCTCGACGTAGGTCATTCGCTCCAGCATCGCCGGGCGGCCGTCGAGCAGCCGCAACCGCAGCAACTGCACGACCTTCTCGTCGAGATCGATGCCCAGGGCCGCGGCGACCGCGGGTTCCGGGCGGCGCAACGCGATCTCCTGGAGCTGCTGCCCTGGTTCGTGACCGGTGATCTCGGCACGGCGGGTGAAGGACAGGAACGTCTCGAACGGCTGCGCGGGCACGGCGTCGAGCACCACGGCGCGCTTGCCCTGGCCGACGCCGATCAGCCCCTCCTCGCGCAGCGTGGCCAACGCCTGCCGGACCGGGCCGCGGGAGGTGGCGAACTCCTCGCACAGCCTCGCCTCGGACGGCAGGGCCTCGCCGACGGCGATCGTTCCGCCGCGGATGCGCTGCCGCAGGTCCGCGGCGATGACCCGGTGCAGGGCAATCGTCATGCCTTGACTCTACAAGTCGCGGTCCCTGGCGAACCGTGCTCATCGCAGGCGTGAACAACCCATGACTTGTAGATACAAGAGCTTGTCGTGGGTCGTGGCGATGACCGATCGTCCTCCACCGAGGAGGACACATGACCAACGAAGGATTCCACCGCAGGTCGTTCCTGGTCGGGGGTGTCGCCGCGGCGCTCACCGCGACCACCGCCGGCACCGCCGGGGCTCAGGCGCCGCCGACCGCGGCGGTGCTGGAGTTCACCGACCAGTGGACGAAGGCGACCGGTCTGGCGGAGTTGTTGCGCCGCGCGGGTTTCACGACCGTGCCGCTGGACATCGCGAAGCCGCCCACCGCCCAGAACGTGGACCTGATCGCGTTCGGGAGCTTCACCAACAACGACTCCCGCTACCTGAATTACACCTCCACCCATGCGGCCGCTCTGCGCGAGTTCGCGGCGACCGGCCGGGTCGTGCTGGACCTGGCGCAGTCCGACCAGTACGGGGCCGCCGTCGCCTACCTGCCGGGCGGAATGGCGGCGGTGCGCACCGACTCCGACTACGACACGGTCTTCCCGACCGCCGCCGACCATCCCCTGGTCGCTGGTCTGCGCGTGTCCGAGGGCCGGCTGTTCACCGGACGTGCCACGGCGATCCGGGTCAGCTGGGAGACCGTCCGCTCCTGGAGGTCGATGCGGGTGCTGATGGCGTGCGCGGCGACCGGTGCGCCGCCGTGCCTGCTGGAGGGCGCGCACGGGGCCGGCCGGTTCCTGGTGAGCAGCCTGACCGTGGACAAGTGCTTCGACACCACCGGAACGGCCGTGCAGCCCGCGGCTGCGGTGGCGGACAGCGTCGCGTTCTTCACCAACCTCGCCGGCTACGTGCGACGGGTCCGGGCCGGTACCGCACCCGCGGTCGTGCCCACTCCAATGCCCGCCGAGGCCGCGGTCGGCCCGCTGACCGGCCACGTCGACGAGACCAGCGCACGCCTGTGGGCACGTCCCGGGCTCGATCCGGCGTCGTTCCCGGCCTGGGTCTGCACCGTGCGCGCCGGGACCACGACCAAGACGGTCACCACAACCCTCGCCACCGCCAACGACAACACGCTGCTGGCGACCGTGACAGGTCTGCGCGCCGCGACCCGCTACGAGTACTCGATCGCCCCGCAGGGCGGCGCGGCCGGTTTCGTGCCGCTCACCGGCTCGTTCACCACGGCACCGGCGGCAGGCACGCCCGCGATCGTCACGATGGGACTGGGCTCGTGCGCACCGTCCACACCGAACACGGTGTGGACGCGGATCGTGGACGAGGGCTGCGACAGCTTCGTCATGCTCGGCGACACCCCCTACGTCGACTCCCCCGACCTCGCCGTGGCCCGCACCAAGCACCGGCAGTTCCTGGCCCAGCCCGAGCTCGCCCGGATGGTGCGCTCGATGCCGGTCTGGGGCACGTGGGACGACCACGACTTCGGCGGCAACGACTACCACGGCGACTACAGCGCCAAGGCCAACAACCGGGCCGCGTTCGTGGACTACCGGGCCAATGCCACCTTCGGCCACGACGCGAACGGCGTCCAGCTCACCACCCGCGGTGCCGGGCAAGGTGTCTACACCTCGTTCCGCCGCGGCCCGGTCGAGGTGTTCCTGCTCGACCCGCGCTGGTTCAGCCGCACCGAACCCAGCTGGGCCGACCCCGCCAAGACGACCTGCCTGGGCCGGGTGCAGTGGGACTGGTTGCGCGACCGGTTGCGCCGCAGCACCGCCACCTTCAAGGCCCTCGCCACCGGAATGATCTGGGACGACAAGGGCAACGCCGAGAAGGACGACTGGGAGACCTACGCCCACGAGAAGAACGCGATCCTCGACTTCGTCACCGCCGAGCGCATCCCGGGCTGCTTCCTCGTCGGCGGTGACATCCACGTCTCCCGCGCCCTGAACTACGGCCCACGCGTGGGCTACGACCTGTGGCAGTACATCGTCAGCCCACTGCACAACAGCACCATTCCGAGCCTGAACACCCCGCATCCCGCTCTCGTGCACAGCGCCGTCGAACCGCACGTGTTCCTCAAGCTGGTGGCCGACACCACGGTCTCCCCGGCCACGCTGACCGCCACGTGGATCAACCGCGAGGGCCGCCGGCTGTTCGAGGTGCGCCGCACGGCCACCGACCTCGGCCACCCCGCCTGACCCACCGGCCTACGCCAGGTGAACAGGCGATGACTTGTCAATACAAGTATTGACCGGTCGCGCGTCGACTTGCGACCGTTCCTGCCGGGCCCGCCGCCGCGGCAGGTTCCCCCTCCCCCATCGTCCTGACCGGAGCCCACCGTGTCCGTCCGCCGTTTCGCCCTCGTGGGCGGCCTCACCGCCGTCCTCGCTCTCACCGCCTGTGGCGGCCCCGCCGACAGTGCCGAGTCCGCCACCTGCCCGAACGGCACGATCCGCTTCGGCGTCGAGCCGTTCGAGGACCCGGCACGCCTCACGCCGGCCGCCAAGGTCCTCGCCGACGCGCTGTCCAAGACCCTGAACTGCCCGGTCGACCTCACGATCACCGAGGACTACTCCGCCGAGGTCCTGGCCATGCAGAACGGCCGGCTCGACATCGGCATCTTCGGCCCGCTCGGTTACGTGTTCGCCAGCAAGCGCGCCAAGGCCGAGGCCGTCGCGTCCTTCGGCGAGTCCGACGGGAAGCTCTCCAGCTACACCGCGGGCATCTGGGTGCCCGCCGGATCCGACATCACCTCGATTCCTCAGCTGCGCGGCAGGTCGCTGGCACTGGGCTCGGTCGGCTCGACCTCCGGCGACGCGCTTCCCCGCAAAGCGCTGCGGGACGCGGGCATGGCCGACTCCGACCTGAAGCTGACCTACGCGGGCGGTCATCCCGAAGCACTGCTCGCCCTGGTCAACGGTGCGGTCGACGCCGCCGAGATCAACTCGCAGCAACTGGGCAGCGCCACCGCCGCGGGCACCTTCGACCAGTCGAAGTTCAAGCGCGTGTGGACCTCCGAGCCGATCCCGAACGACCCGATCACCGTGCGCGGCGACCTGCCGCAGGAGTTCAAGACCGCGGTGAAGGACGCGCTGCTGAAGCTGCCGCCGGACGCGGTGGCCGAGATCGGCAAGCTGCTGGACGTCGACCCGCCCGGCCCGCTGGTGGCCGTCGACAAGTCCACCTACCAGCCGCTGTTCGACCTGGCCGAGACCATGGGCCTGACCGAGGCGGACATCTGATGCTGGCACTGTCCGGGATCACCGTCCGCTACGGCGAACGTCCGGTGCTGCACGGCGTGGACGTCACCGTGAGCCGGGGCGAACTGCTCGCCGTGCTCGGCGCCAACGGCTCCGGCAAGTCCACGTTGCTGCGTGCCGCCGCGGACCTGGTGCCCGTGGCCGCGGGGCAGGTGACCGTGGACGGGGGTCCCCGCGACCGGCTCGACCTCGCGCTGGTGTTCCAGCGCATCCACCTCGTGCGGCGGCGCAGCGTGCTGGACAACGTGTGCGCCGGGGCGCTCGGCCGGCTGCCGCTGCGCTCGTCGCTGCTCGGTTTCCCGCGCGAGGTGCGCGAGGAGGCGATGGCCTGCCTGGAACGGGTCGGGCTGGCCGACCGCGCCCACGACCGTGCGGGCAGCCTGTCGGGCGGACAGCAGCAGCGGGTGGCCGTGGCGCGCGCGTTGTGCCAGCGGCCGCGCGTCGTGCTGGCCGACGAACCGGTGTCCGCGCTGGACCCGGCCGCATCCGAGCAGGTGCTCGCGCTGCTCGCCGAACTGGCCCACGTCGAGGGCCTGGCCGTGCTCGCCGTGCTGCACCAGCCCGCGCTCGCCGCCCGTCACGCCGACCGCGTTGTCGGCCTGCGCGACGGCCGGGTGGTTCTGGACGGACGCCCCGACCAGTCCGTCGACTCCCTCTACCAGGTTCTGGAGCCCGTGTCGTGACCACTGTGGACGGTGTGCGCCGCCTGCCGGTGCCACCCAAACCCCGCCGCCCCAAGGCGATGCTGATCGGCTGGGCCATCGCCGCGGTCGTGGTGGCCGCGCACACCGTGGCGTGGGAGACGACCGGCATCTCCCTCGGCGCGCTCGTGGACGGCTGGCGCGGCATGGCCGACTTCCTCGGCGAGGCCATACCGCCTGATCTGTCCTGGAAGGTGCTCGGCCCCAGCCTGGACGCGGCCCTGGTCACCCTGTGGATCGGGTTGCTGGGCACCACGTTGTCGGTGCCGATCTCCCTGCTCCTCGCCCTGCTCGCGGCCCGCGGCACGGCTCCGGCGGAGTGGGTCTACCAGGCGGCGCGCGCCGTGTTGTCGTTCCTGCGCGCCGTACCGGACGTGGTGTTCGCGCTGATCTTCGTCACCGCCGTCGGCCTCGGCCCGTTCCCCGGCGTGCTCGCCCTGGTGTGCCACAACGTCGGCGTCATGGGCAAGTTGTGGGCAGAGGCCCTGGAGGACGCCGACCCCGGCCCGCCGCAAGCCCTGCGGTCGGCGGGCGCGAACCGCGTCCAGGTCGCCGCGCACGCACTGTTGCCGTCGGTGCTGCCCCAACTGGCCGGTCTGCTGATGTACCGCTTCGACGTCAACGTCCGCTCGTCGCTCGTGCTCGGCCTGGTCGGCGCGGGCGGCATCGGATTCCTGATCAACCAGTCCATCAAGCTGTTCAAGTTCGACGAGATGCTGACCCACATCCTCGTGGTCGTCGTGCTCGTCGTCGCGGTCGACCGGCTCTCCGCCGTCGTCCGCCGCAGGCTGTCCGAAGGGGACCACGCATGATCGCGCTCGCCGCGCTGGACATCGCAGGCACGACGGTGGACGAGGGAGGCGCGGTGTACCGCGTGCTCACCTCCGTCGTGACCGACCACGGTGTCCCCGACGTCGACGTCCGCCCGTGGATGGGTGCCGACAAGCGCGAAGCCCTGGCGGCGCTCACCGGCGACCAGTCCGCTGTGGACGATCTGCACGCCGAGTTCGTCGCACGCCTGCAGGCCGCCTATGCCGCCACCCCACCCGTCCCGCTGCCCGGCGTACCCGAGGCATTGGCCGCACTGCGTGCCACCGGCGTGCGGGTCGTGCTCACCACGGGCTTCGACCGGACGATCACCGACCCGTTGCTGGACGCCGTGGGCTGGAAGGCCGGAGAGCACCTCGACGCCGTCGTGTGCGCCTCGGAGGTCGGCGGCGGCCGCCCGCGACCCGACATGATCCATCGGGCGATGGAGCTGACCGGCGTGACCGACCCCGCGCGTGTCCTGGTCGCCGGCGACACCGTGCTCGACGTGCGCGCCGGCCTCGCCGCCCGCGCCGGGATCGTCGTGGGCGTCCTCACGGGCGCCCAGACGCGAGCGGAACTGGAAGCCGAGCACCCGACCCACGTGCTGGCCGGGGTGCGCGACGTCCCGTCGCTGCTCGCCGGGCGGCAGCGGTCCCCTCTCGCGGGGAGCGACTCGATTTCGTCATGCGGGTGACAGCCCCTGCGGCGGCTCACGTCCTGGCCTCTACCGATTTACCGTAACTGTAGATTTTGCGGCCAATGGTTTTCGTTGACCGACGCCCATCTGCGCGGCACAGTGCGAAGAATTGTTTCCACGGTGCTTGTTGAGACTGGGAGGTTGATCGATGAGTGGCGAGCAGGGATTGCTGCCCGCTGCGCGCGAAGACATGGCGGGCGTTGACCGAGCCATCGACACCGAATTCGCCGCGGCACTCCGCGCGGCCATGGGCCGCCGCGGTCTCACGCTCGACCGGGTACGTCAACGGCTGGCCGACCGCGGCATGAAAGTCAGCCTGAGCACGCTCAGCTACTGGCAGAACGGCCGAAGCCAACCCGAGCGCGACTCGTCGCTGAAGATCGTCGACGCGCTCGAGCTCCTCCTCGACCTGCCCGACGGCACATTGCGGCAGTCACTGGGGCCGCGTCGCGCCCGTGGACAAGCCGGCGGCGGCCAGGACAACCTCCTGCTGGCCTTGGACACACGGGCGCTGGGACCGGAGTTCGCCGACCTGAACCGCGGCCTGCGTCAAATGATCACGCACACGACCGTGTGGCTGAACGAACACAGATCCATCAAGTGCACCAGCACACGCACAGTGCTGCGCGCTCTCCGTGACGGCGTGGACCGCATGATCGTGCTGCGCGTTCACGAGGAGTCCGCTCCGATCCTGCCGGAGGTCGTCGTGCGATTCGGCAGGCTCGGCGAACTGACGTACCTGCCGCACTTGCGCTGCACGGCGGCGGAGATCTTGTTCGACAGGCCGCTCCCCCGCAACGAAACGGCGGTGGTCGACTACGACTTCGTCGCCGGTGCGACGCCCAGGACCGACCGGCACTACCAGCGCAACATTCGGACAGGTCTGCGGGAATCCTTGATCCACGTGGTGTTCGACCCAGCCGCGCTGCCTGCCGCGTGCCACCGCTACCACCGCACCGCCCATGACTCAGGGAAGCTGCACCTCGAGCGCACTCCCCTGGACGGCGCCCACTCGGTCCACACACTCGTCAGCAGATGGCGTGTGCCCGTTCACGGCATCTCGTGGGAATGGCCGGACTAGGCGGCTCACGTCGATCAGCGCGGCGCCCTGAAAGTCGAAAAACTCAGTCAAGCGAACGGTTGTTGTCGACCTGTGGTCGTCAATAACATGCTCCATGCGCACCGGCGCCGATCAGGGTGTCCGTGAATTCATCATTTCCGCCGCGTCCCTGCAAATATGCGGGGCGGAAGCCAGGAGACAACACGTGAAAACAGTGACGCGCAAATTAGTGACGATGGTCGCCGCAAGCGCGACGCTTGTCGGTGTGGTCGCCACGATGGCCACGACAGGTGCTGCCGCCGCGCAGCCGGTCTCGACCTCGGGTGCCGTCGAGACCGAGCGCGTCGTGGTGACCTACAAGGACACCACCATCGCGGCTCGCTCGAACCCGGCCGCCGTGGCGGACGCGGCCGACAAAGCCGTCGAGTCCGGCCAGACGGTGCGGTTCGAGAGGCGCCTGCCGACCGGCGACGCCGTCTTCAGCCTCGGCGGCATGAAGCCCAAGGCCGAGGTGGGCAAGGTGATGGCCGAGTTCCGGGCGGACCCGAACGTCACCGCTGTCGAGCCCGAGATCACGATGCACACGACGGCGGTCGACGTGCCGCCCAACGACACCGAGTACGCCAAGCAGTGGGATCTGTTCGAGCCGCGAGGCGGGATGAACGTTCCTGCAGCGTGGGCGAAGTCGACCGGCCGTGGCGTCAACGTGGCCGTCATCGACACCGGCTACGTCCGGCACAGCGACCTGCAAGCCAACGTCGAGGGCGGCTACGACTTCATCGGCACCGCCGAGCGGGGCCGCGATGGCGATGGCGACGACCCGAACCCCGCCGACGAGGGTGACTGGGAGGCGGCGGGCGAGTGTGCCCCCGGTAGCCAGGCCGGCGACTCGTCCTGGCACGGCACCCACGTCGCGGGCACGATCGCGGCGGTCACCGGCAACCGCAAGGGCATCGCAGGCATCGCACCCGACACGAAGATCACCCCCGTCCGGGTCCTGGGCCCGTGCGGCGGCAGCAGCCTGTCCATCGCCGTCTCCATGCTGTGGGCGGCAGGCATCCCCATCGAAGGCGCGCCCACCAACCCGAACCCGGCCGAGGTCATCAACATGAGCCTCGGCGGCGCATCGGCAGGGTGCCCCGCGTACTACCAGCGCACCATCGACCGCGTCGTCGCCAGGGGCGTCACCGTCGTCGTCTCCGCCGGCAACGGCAACACCGACGCGTCGCAGTCCACCCCGGCCAACTGCAACAACGTGATCACCGTCGGCTCCAACAACCGCGAGGGCGGCCGGGCGTGGTACTCCAACTACGGCTCCAAGGTCGAGATCAGCGCCCCCGGTGGCGAGACCCGCCGGGCCACCGACACGCCGGGCACCATCACCACGCCGCAGAACGGCATCCTCTCCACGCTCAACGCGGGCAAGACCAGGCCGGCGGCCGAGACCTACAAGCCGTACCAGGGCACGTCCATGGCCGCTCCGCACATCTCCGGCTTGGTCGCGCTGATGAAGTCCGCCAAGCCCAGCCTGACCCCTGCGCAGATCAGCGACCTCATCAAGGCCAACGCCCGCCCCATGGCCGTGTCCTGCCCGCAGGGTTGCGGCGCGGGCATCGCCGACACCGCCAAGACCCTTGCAGCCGTTGCCGGCGGCGGCAGCGGTGGTGGCACCAACCCCGACCCGTCCACGCCGACGACCTACACGAACACCACCGCGACGGCCATCCCCGACAACGGCCCCGCGGTCACCTCCACCATCTCCGTCACCGGCCGCACCGGCAGCGCTCCGGCGAACACGAAGGTCGCCGTCGACATCAAGCACGCCTGGCGCGGTGACGTTGTCATCGACCTCGTCGCTCCCGACGGCAGCGTCTACAACCTCAAGCCGTCCTCCGGTTCCGACAGCGGCGACGACATCAAGACCACCTACACCGTCAACGTCGCCGGTGAACAGGCCAACGGCACCTGGAGCCTGCGGGTCCAGGACACGGAGGACTACCTGGCAGGCACGCTCAACTCCTGGGCGCTGACGATCTAGCACCGATGCCGTGCGGTCAGGTCTTGGCCTGACCGCACGGCGCTCGTCCACACGAACGATCGGTCCAGCCCGGCTGCCCTCAGACCGGCCAGTCCCAGGCCAGCCCGTGGATTCCCGGGTCAACCCTGGAAACGAGCAAGTGCGCAGACCCGAACGAATCGAGACCGACTCGCCGCACACGCTGCTCGGCGCCGTCGTCGTCGGCACGGAAGAAACTGCGACACCACTCCGGCCGCGCGCTCGGGTGGAACACCACGTGCAGCAGCCACTCGTTCAGCGGGTGAACGAACCGCCGCGTGCATTCCGGCTTGGACGCCTGACTCCCGTCGAACTCCTGCTCGTAGTGCACGATCGCGGTTTCGTTACGAGCCAGCGTGCAACCGAACCTCATCTCCACGACCACACACCCCGCGGCGGGTACCGTCCGAACCTCTCCCAGATGTCCGGTGTGGATGGTGACCCGAGGTGGACGGGTCACGTCGTCGGCGGTGACCACGTGGTGCACCGACTGGAGATCGTCGCGAGTAGCCCGCACCACCATCGTCGTCTCCACGGACGTGCTGGCGCGGTCGGCCCCGACCCTGATCAAGTCCTTCACCGACACCAGCCGCACATGAGACCGATACCGCTCGTACTCGTCACCGAGAGCGCGCTCCAGCGGAGAGACGGGCTCCCGGCCGCCTGCTCCACCGACCCGACCCCGAGGCCGGGTCGAGCGCAACCGGGAACTCAAGGTCCCCGGCGCGACAGCGAGGATGCGCTCGAGCGCCGGGATCGCCTGCAGCGACGCAGGTTGCTCAGGCTGACTCCTACCGCGCTGCCACGTGCTCAGCGTGGCGATGCTGACCGAGAAACCCTGATCCGCGAGTTTGGCGTGCACCCGTTCCAACGACAGCCCCGTGCGAAGGCGCGCACACCGGAACGCCTCGGCGAAGGAGTCGGTCATCGGCGCCTCCCATGTCCTCGCAATCGCGCCAGGCCACTATAGGTGCCGTTCGAACCGGCACCAGGAGACGATTGTTCTCGGCTTCCGCTGCTAAGCCGCCGCGCGCTGGTCAGTGGTCAGCGCGGTCAGTCGGGCACGGGCGCGGTGCACGGCGTACTCGTGGTCGAGGAGCTTGACGCCTGCGCCATATCGTCCGTGGTACATCACCAAACGCACTTGTTCACGCTGCAACTCGCGCAGGGCCTTCGCGGCCTTGCTTCCCTTGGCCTTCTTCAACTCCTTGCGGGCGTGGAGACGCCGGCGCAGGGAGGGCAGGTCCTCTCGCTCCGCCGGCGTGATGAGGTCGTCGGCGACGAGGTGATCGGCCAGAACCTTCAGGTACGTGCCCTCCTCCTTTCCGGCGAGCCGCCAGATGAGGTAGCCGACGATCGCGACCGGCACGGCCTTGATGAAGATCGAGGGGAGGAACCCGAGGTCGGTGAAGAACGGCGAGTTCCAGAAGAAGTGCAGCGACCACGCCGCCGCGAACGCGGCGACAGCGACGGCGACGCGCTGGACGAAGGGCTTGTGACGGCGCGTGAGGAAGTAGCCGATGCCGAACGCGGCGACGGAGGTGAACATCGCGTGGCTCCAGATACCGCTGAGAATTCCGCGGGTGCCCAGCATGAGCGCGACGGGCAGCACCTCGTTGTCCATCGGGAACGCGATCGCGGTGTTGATGCTGTAGGACATGTCTTCCAGGACCTGGAAGCCCAGGCCGACCATCGCACCGGTCGCGACCACGGACAGCAGGGTCGGGAACTGGTTGCGCGCCACCAGAACCAGCAGGACCACGCCGAGGAGCTTGAGGGGCTCCTCGACGGTCGGGCCTGCCAGGGCGGGCCCCCAGTCGGCGGCGTACTGCGGTCCGCCGAGCTTGGACGCGAGGGAGAAGATGGCGCTGTTCGCGGACACGGCCAGATAGGTCGCGGCGAATCCGCCCCAGGCGAAAGCCAGCACGAACCCCAGCGGCGGATGTTGCTCGAACAGGTCCAGCGACCGGAAGAACAGCAGTACCGGAATGGTGTAGAGCGTCCACAGCACGACGCCGAACAACACCGCCACGGGCACGATGCGGTAAGCGGTGAGCAGCTGGGTGGCTTCGAAGAACAAGCCGTTGGCGATGAAGAACACCATGACCCAGAACGCCACGCGCCGGGGCTGGAAGAAGCTGTCGACGCCGACCGGCGCAAGCAGGTCGGGAGTGTTGTTGGCCTGCGTCACGGACGGGCTCCCGTCATCCGGATGCTGTTGAGCATCGAGTCGATCGGGCCCGCTGTCTGCTGGTAGGTCTCCGGCGCGCTGGGCCCGAAGGCGACGACGGACACGTTGGCCTGCTCGTCCACCGCGATCCACGCACGGCCCTGGAGGTGCTGGCCGACGTAGGCCAGCGCGACACCGGTGAGCCCGCCGACGGTGTGGAACGAGGTGCCCTCGCCGGTCAGCTGCACGTCACCGCTGGCCGTGATACTCCGCTTGGTGCGTTCGACCTCCTCGGCCGTGGTGCCGTCCCACTCGTTCGCCCGCACCGTGAACGAACCACCCCGCCCCGCCACCTGCGACGCACTGCCCGGCGTGGTGTTCTCGGGGATGATCGACCACCCGTCGGCAGGCACGTAGGTCACCCCCTGACCGACCTCGATGACCGTGCCCGGCTCGACGGCCTGGGCCCCGGAGATGTTGTTGTCGACGACCACCAGTGTGCCGACCAACGCCACGATGACCGCCACCACGATCAGCGATCCCCACCACGTCCGGTAGGGCTCTCGCCGAGGCAATTCGGGAAGCGCCGTCGTTCGTGGACTGGTCACGCAACCACCTCCGTAGTCGATCGGGCGTTCAACCTGAGGGCTTGTCCAGTATGTGCATCGTCAAGAAAACCTGCCAATCGTCGGCATGCCGCTTGCAAATGCAGAGCACGGGCGATGCGAGATGGAATAGATCAATTTCGTCGCCTATAACATGGAGCTGCTCAACTCGCATGACATGCGATCGGCCTCATCCGTCCGAGCGCCTACAGTGCGCGAGGCACCAACATGGCTTAATAGGCCTGGCCTGTGCCACAAGCGGCTTCAGGTTCATACTCTTTGATCAAGCCGCCGAGTATTCGCTGGCGACGTACGGACCCACAGCCTGACCTTGCGAGGGGCGATCGGGTCGCCCTCGGCGTTGTCGTCAGTAGCTGTAGTGGTGCACGTAGCGGTTCAGCGCTGACTTGAGGTGAAGCTTGTCGATGATCAGCAGCCGATCTGTGGACTCACGTCCAACGGAGACCAGTTGCGCCTCGGCGTCAAGTGGGTGTGGCCGAACGAGACCACCGATGTGATGAGCGTTGCGCGTGGCGAAACAGCATCCGCTCAGTTAGGGATGACGACCCTCATGAATGACTCCGCCCAGACGGGCCTGTCGACTTATGGCGAGGCGTTCTATCCGGCCAGGTTCGAGAAAGTGAAACCGTGCCCGCAGGGTGCTTCGACGACGAGCGACTTACGGGTGCGTTGCTCAGAAACTACTGACGAAAAGTTGAGCCCTCGTCCGCACTACAGCCGAGGCGACCGGCAACGACGGGTACGACGTGCGTGTGGGGATCGAGTGGACGGGCGATCAGCCGCTGACGATCTTGGTTACCGAGAACGTCGGACTCCCCTATGACGGTGCTTCCAAACCGCTGCACCGCTACACGCCCATCGAGGTCACCGTAGACGTACGCGAGCCCGACCTGGGCTACTCCTGGCGTGTTCACGATCTCGCCCAGGACTGCGTAAACCAGGTCGGCGTCTCCTACTTGTGTACGATCCACCCACCAAAGCGGAACGAATAGAAGTAGCCGAAGGTGCCAATTAATAAAATGGCCCTCTATTTCGGCGGCGAGCTATCCATATCCACATGAACACACAAACCGCGCAAGGTTGCTACCCACAAGTGTCCGAGTCCCTCTTCGGACATTCCCTTACCCCACGGGATTCACCAGAATCCCATGGGGTGATTCATATTTCGGCCACTTACGTCAGCACACCCCTCCAACGCGAGCACTGGCTGAATTGGGTGACGAGCAGGTTCCACAGTTTTCAGCGTTAGTCGGTGCGGGGGCGAATTTCACGACGCCGGTCGTCATAATGAATCTGCAAACACTGCTCGCGGACGTGATCGACCAACTCCTCACCCGCGCCTTCCTCCACGGGTCCAGCGGTCCACCCGAGTAGGTGTGGCAGTGCCTCGAGCAGGCGGTCTTCTCGGACGTAGAGGTTCCGTGGTTCGCCGTCGGAACGTCGCTTGGCGCTGGTAAAGCCGTGTCGGCATCGGTAGCCCGCTCGCCCATGAACCCAGTGCCCGTCCATCCGCCGGCCACACAGCCCACACACGACGAGCCCAGCCAGCCGATAGCGCCGAACTCGCCGTCCTTGGCAGGCTTCGCCACCCGCATCCCCTGCACCGCGACGAACGTCTCGTCATCCACGAGAGGGTCGTGCGCGATTCGCTCGGACACCTCCCACCCGTTGACCGGGTTCCGCCGCAGCGCTCCCGAGCCACGGCCGCCGGCACGTCCGTGGCCGGTTGTGCTGCTTCGGTTCCACACCTGTCGGCCGGTATAGCGCGGGTTCTCCAGAATCATCGCCACCCGTTCGCACGATCCACGGCTCCCCCGACCTATGCGCATTCCGCTCCGGGTCAGCACCCGACGGACACACCACTCCACGCTCGTTGAGCTCTCGTGTCAACGACGCCACCGTGCGACCGCGAGCGCGTTCGGCGAACATCCACCGCACCCACGGCGCAGTCACTGGATCCGGCGCCAACACCTGCACCCGCCTACCCCACCGCCCATGCACAGGATTGGGATGCCGACCACCATCAACAAGCCGATACCCATACGGCGGACGGCCACCCAGAAACCGGCCCTCCACACGAGTCTGCGCCCGCATCGCCGCCAGAACCCGCTGCCGCGCCCTCGCCACCTCACGCTGCGCCTGCGCACCCAGCAACACCATCAACGCCTCGTGCACCGGACTGCCGAGTTCCACCGGACCGCCAGCCTCCGGCAGCCACACCGCAACCCCCAGCGCATTGAGCCCTGATACCACTTCACGGAACTGATCACCGTGAAACGCCCGCTCGTACTCGCCTACGACGACCGCGTCGAAATCACGACCAGGGTCCGCGGCAGCAGCCAGCAACGCTGCAGCCTCCGGACGGTCCTGCCACAACCACCGCCGTCCGACACCGCACGCTGCCACGCACGAGAAGTCCGCAGATCCTGGAACGTGCTCGTCGACATCCGGCCATAGAACGCAAAGCGCAAGCCAGGCTCGCCCGACGGCACCACTGGACCGCGAGGTCGAGTCAACGCGGTGATCAGTTCGGCATTCGTCAACGTCGCCACCGTCAACCCCCTTGGTCAGAACCGAGACCAAAGGCCGAAGGCATCGTGACGACAGCATGCCCATCTCCACCCGGACAGCCCAAAAGCGGAACCGCTGAGATTCGAACCAGCAGCCGGTCGTCTACCGACCGCCAACTACGCGATGCGGACTCTGGTCGCCGTGGCAGGTAGAGCAACATTGCGTCGCTACCTATTCGCAGCGGCACGCCGCCGGTAGAGGCATCCGCGAAGACGTTCACGACGCGGGAGCAACCAACACGCGGTTCGCAGCCTGGTGAGCCGCGCCCAGGGCTCAGTGGCGGCGCCGGCGGCTGAGCAGCAGGACGGCGACTCCACCGGTGGTGAGCAGAGAGGCCAGGAGAACTGCTGGGCCGAGACCACCGACGCCGGTTGAAGCCAGGCCGGCACGAGGAGGCACGAGCGCGGTAGTGGCGGAAATCGGCATGCTGGGCGCTAGGGTCGTCGTGGTCGGCGGTGCGCATGAGCGTCCGGCGGTGGGGTCCACGGCGCCCACGGCGATGGTGAAGACGTCGGTGTCAGTGGCGGTGCGGCCGTCAGCGAGGGTGGCTGTGACGTCGACGGTGACGCGGTAGGTCCCCTCGGTGCCGAAGGCCCAGTTGGCGTGGGCATGGGTGCCCAGCGGAACGGTGATGGCGTCTGGAAGGCCGTTGGCCGAGTCGGCCAGGACGGTCGGGGTGAGGCCGGTGAGGAACACCGCCATGCGGCCTGGACCGTCCACTGCGGACACTCGAACGCTGACGTCGCCAGAGATGTCCTGCGGGTTCAGGGACTCGGTGTTCCACCCCGCCCAGACGATGCCGGGGATCTGGGTCTGCGGGATGAGCCACACGGGTGCGCCGGGTGTGCCCAGGAAGTCGTAGGCCGGGTCGTTCGGCACGGTGTTGCGGGCCGCGGGAACGAGGTGCAGCACCACGTCGGAAGGATCGCGCCACACCGCCGCGTCCGGCCCAGCGGTGCCGTCCTTGACCTCGGTGCGCAATGCGCCTTCACGGAGACGTGGGGCGATGAGGTCGACATGGCCATCGTTCAGCACGACGCATGAAGCCGGGGGGACGGTTGTTGCTGTCGTCGAGGCAGTCGTCGTGGCAGCGGAGGTCGTTGTAGTTGTGGTGGCGGAGGTCGTCGTTGTGGTGGTGGTGGTGGTCGTTGTAGTCGTCGTGGTGGTCGGCACGCCTGGCTGGACCGTGCGGGGATCGACGTCGCCAACAGCGATCGTGTAGGTGGTGGTGTCGCGCAGTGGCACACCTGCGGGCGTCGTGGCTTCGACGGTGAACGTGAGGCGGTAGACGCCCTGCGCGGAGAACGTCCAGTTCGCGTGGGCGTGCGTGCCGAGCGTCAGTGGGTGGTGTTGCGGCAAGGGCTGGGCGGTGTCGAAGACTCGCGGCAGCGGCTCTCCGAACGGACCGGACTGGAACACCGTCAGCGTGCCCGGTGCCGGGGCGGCCCGCTGGTCACCGGCGATGGAGTCGAGTGTCCAGCGCACGGAGTTCGGATCCACCTGGCCCGCGGTGAGGGACTCGGTGTTCCAGCCCGCCCAGACGACGTTGGGGTCCTGCACCTCGGGAATGAGCCAGAGGTCGCTGCCCGCAGGTCCCAGGAACGCGTACTCCGGCAGGTCGGGCACCTGGATGCGGGACTCCGGCTTGACGTGCGTGACGACCTGTTCGGGATCGTGCCACGTCGGCGGCATCGTGTTGCCGTCCTTGTAACGCACGTCGAGGACGCCGTCCGTCACGACCGGTGCGAGAAGATCGACGTGACCCTGGTCGACGACGGTGGTGGTGTCCTGGGCGAACGCCGTGGCGAGGGAAAGCGAGGTGAGCGCGACCACCGTCACGGTGGCGAGCGCGGCCCAGCCGCGATTCGAGGTGCTCACGAGGTCTTCTCCTGGACGCGGCGGCGGGTGACGACGAGCACGGCCACACCCGAGGCGAGCAGGGCCAGGCCCAGGCCGGTGACGGCCGACAGGCCGGCGGGACCGGTCGACGCCAGAGTGATGGCGGGGTTGCGGTTGACGGCGCCGGGCTGCTGCGCCGGCGACGACGTGCCGTCGCCGATCGTGAACGTGTAGGTCTCGGTGTCGGTCAGCGGTCCGCCGGCGCCGGGTGCGGTGGCGGTGAACGTGAGGCGGTACCGGCCGGGTTCGGCGAATGCCCAGTTGGCGTGGGCGTGCGTGCCCAGTGGCACGGACTGCGCGTCCGGGAGGCCGTCGGTGCTGTCGAAGAGAACCGTCGGCTCGCCGAACGAGCCGGTGGTGAACAGGCCGAACGCACCAGGCCCCTCGACAGCGGTCAGCGACCACGTCACCGGTCCTGACACGTCTGCCGGGCGCAGTTCCTCGGTGGACCAGCCCGCCCACAGGACGTCGGCCCGCTGGGTCTGCGGCAACAGGAAGACCTGTTTGCCTGCTGCGCCGAGGAAGGCGAGCTGCGGGCTCGCGGGCAGGGCGGTGCGGGACGCGGAGGTGACTTTCAGTTCCACGTCCGCTGGCTCGCGCCACGTCGTGGTGCCGGCGACCGTGCCGTCCTTGACCTGGATGTGCAGTCCGTCCGGCAGCAACCGGGGAGCGACGGCGTCGACGTGTCCCTTGTCGATGACGACGCGACCTGTGGCCGTCGGTGGTTGTTGCGCGGCAGCGAGGATCTGCGGGCTCGGTGCGGCCACCTCGGGCTGGCGAGCCGGCGGGAGGATCTCGGGCTGGGGCGCCGGGGGGAGGACCTGCGGCGCCACTTCGGGGCGAGCCGCCTCGGCGACCGACAGGGCGTAGACGCTCTCGACGGTCAGCGGCCGCCCGTCGAGAGCATGTGCGGTGGCTTCGAGGCGGAGCTCGTGCCCGCCCGGTCCCGGAGGATCGACCTGAAGCGTCCCGGTGGACGCGACAGGAACGGCGACCGGCTCCCCCGCCGGTTTCCCGCTGTCCACAACGGATGCCCGCAGGGTGACCCTGTCGCCGAAGACGGTGCCGGGCTCGATGGAACTGGTGTCCCAGGTCAGCTCGACGGGCTTGGCCGGGTCCGCCGCCTCCACCCGCTGTCGCGCGACGTCGATCTCGAGACGATCTCCGGCCACGTCCAGGACGGCGTCCGCGACAGGGTCACCCGGTTCGGCCGGCTCGGCGAGCGCGGCGGGCGCACTCATCAGCAGTGCGGCGACAACGGCGAACTGTCCCGCCGCGACGCGTGTAGACGCACGCACGCGCATGTGTTCTCGAACCTCCAGACACCGGTGCCGACGGATCGGCGACGCGGAACGACCGTAATACAAACGACAATCGTTTCCAATACGCCGTTCGGCCCTGTTGACAACGATTTCCATTGACAAGACTGCGACGTGTGCCGCGGCCCGCTCGGGCCGCACCACCGCACGATTGGAGTCCACGTCCGTGCGCACCACTGCACACCTCGCCCTGCTCTTCGCGGCAGCGACCGGCTTGACCACCCTCGCCGCCGCGCCCGCCACCGCCGAAACGATCACCACGATCGACAGCGGTCACGTCGACGTCTTCGGTGTCGCCTTCGAGGACGGCGCCTTCCACCTGCACGTTCACGACGAGGCCGCCGAGGCCGAGTACGAGCCCTCGGAGGTGCTGCTGGTGGCGAAGTCCGCCGCCAAGACCTCCGTGCCCACCGACCCCGCGTACGCGTTCCTCGGCACGCCGGGCGCTCCGGTCTGGGTACTGCCCCAGGTGCAGGACCCGAACCTGCTGTGGCCCGGCATCGCCGCCGAGGAGATCGAGCCGGGGGTCTTCACCGAGGGAACGCTGAAGCTGAAGGTCGAGCGCGTCCGCGGTCCCGGCGACTTCAGCATCTTCACCACCGACGCCGTAGGTGCGCCGACCGTCCTGGTCGACAGCGGCAACGGCCTGCCCGACCGCATCGAACTCACCGCCGGAGGACACCGGCACGCCAACTGGGCGTTCGAGGCCGCCGGCACCTACACCGTGACCGTCCGCGCCTCGGGCACCCTCGCCGCCACCGGCCAGAAGGTCGTTTCCGACTCCGCCACCTACCGTCTCAAGGTGAACCGATGAACCGCCGCATCGCCGCCGTCGCACTCGCCGCCGGGCTCGCCCTGGCGACCACGGGCACCGCACACGCCGCGGTGACCCTTTCCTCCGGCCACGCCGACGCCATCGACATCGACTGGACCGGCAGCGCCCTCACGCTCGACGTCCGGGACGACACCGTCGTCCCCGGCGCGGACCGCGACCCGTCCACGGTGACGCTCAACGCCGTCCCGGCGAGCCGCACCACGGTGCCGTCGAACCCCTCCTACGGGTTCCTCGGCTCCCCCGGCTCACCGGTGTGGATCCTTCCGCAGAGCCAGGCGAGCGGCGTGCTGTGGGCGGGCTTCAACACCGAGGGCGTGCCGACGGGTGTGCTGCAGGGCAACACGCTCGCAGTGAAACTGGTGTCCGTCACCGGGCCCGCGGGCTTCAGCGTCTTCACCACGGGCTCGTTCGGCACGCCGACGGTGTGGTTCGACAGCGGCAACGGCCTGCCCGACTCCCGCACGTTCGCCGTGAACACCCACGCCCACGCCAACTGGGCGTTCGAAGCGGCCGGCACCTACACCGCGGTCTTCGAGGTGACGGCGACCAAGGCGGCCGGCGTCGCGGTCACCAGCGGCCAGAAGACCTACACCTTCACCGTTCAGCCGTGATGCGCGCGGAGGCCGGGGTTCGCCTCGGCCTCCGGAGCGCCAGGGGACCGCAGTCAAGTGGTGTGGACCACGACTGTCGACGAGCTCTGGCTTCCGGGAGCAATTGATGATTATGGTTATCGTTACTAACTACTTCCGGTACAGATGGGCGTGACGACGTGCTCCCTGGCTTGCGCCGACGCCTGCTGGTCGGGTTGGTCGCCATCGTGGGGGCGGCGGGCTGCACCGCCCCCGCCACGCTGACCGATCGCGACGACCGGCTGCAGGTGGTCACCACGACCGGCCTGCTGCAGGACCTCGTGCGCAACGTCGGCGGGTCGAGGGTCAACGTCACCTCGCTGGTGCCCGACGGGGCCGACCCGCACTCCTACGAACCGAGCCTGCGTGACGTGCGGAACGTCGTGTACGCGGACGTCGCGTTCAGCAACTACGTGATGCTGGAGGAGCACTCCATCATCAGAGCCCTGGACGCCAACCTCCGGCCGGAGGCCGCGAACGTGTCGCTGGCCGAGGAGGCGGTCAAGTACGCGGCCGAGATCATCCCGCTGGTCGAGGACGTCACGCTGGACACCGTGTGGCTCGGACTGCGGGCCAGGGGCGACGGCAAGGCCCGCGGCGCGAACCGCGCGTCGGAAGTGCTGCTGAGCATGACCGCCGCCAGCGGCCCAGGGAACGTCTACGGCTACCTCACCGGGTCGTTCGGCGACGCCGACGTCTACTTCGACTCCAGTGACGGCTTCAACCCCGGCGACGGGTACGGCGACGACACCGCGATCCTGCCCGCCGACGCCCACACGCACATGTCCTGGGCGTTCACCGCACCCGGTGTCTACGAGGTGACCCTGTCCGCGAGCCTGAAGGTGGACCAGCGATCACGACCGGTTCCGCTCGGCGGGTCGACGTTCACCTTCGCGGTCGGCGTGCAGCCCCCGAACCGGCCCGCGCTCGTGGACCGGGGGCACGCCGACCTGACCGTCGACGTGGACGGCGAGCAGATGTACGCGCTCTACGACCCGCAGGGCGGCGGAGAGAAGGCGCAGCAGACCGTGCCCGCGAACGAGGCCGTGATCGTCGTGCCGAGCAAGGCGCTCAGCGAGATCCCCGCCGGCTTCGGATTCCTCGGCCGGCCGGGCGAGCGGGTCTACCAACTCGCCCAGGCCGTGCTCGGCAAGCACGTGCACGGCGAGATCGACCCGCACCTCTGGCAGAACGTGCGCAATGCCATGGCCTACACACAGGTCATCCGCGACAAGCTGATCGAGAAGGACCCTCGGGGCGCACGGGAGTACCGGCGCAACGCCGAGGCCTATCTCGCCGAACTGGACACACTCGACCGATATGTGCGCACACGGATCGACGAGATCCCGGCAGCGCGCCGCCATCTGATCACCACCCATGACGCGTTCGGTTACCTCGCTCAGGCGTACGGCATGAGCGTTGCCGGGTTCGTCACGCCCAACCCCGCCACCGAGCCGTCTTTGGCCGACCGCCGCAAGCTCACCGAGACGATCCGCAACCTCGCGGTGCCCGCGGTGTTCCTCGAGCCCAACCTGGCCGCCCGCTCGTCGACGCTCAGCCAGGTCGCGGAGGAGCAGGGAATCCGGGTCTGCCCCATCTACGGCGACACCTTCGACGGCGAGGTCACGACCTACGTCCGGATGATGCGGTTCAACGCCGACTCGCTGCGCGACTGCCTGCGCTGATGAAAGAGGAGTTCATGAGACGGTCCCTGCCGAGCGCCCTGCTGGTCGTGATGGCGCTGCTGACGCCTGCCGCGGCTCTGGCGCAGCCGCCCAGCGACGGGCCGGACCAGACTATCGCGCCCGATCAGCGGACTGCGGCGGACGAGGCCGTGCTGTCGCGCGGCCACGTCGACATCGGCCCCCGCTACGTCGACGGCGCGTGGAAGCTGATGGTGCACGACGACACCGGCGAACAGTCCGTGTGGCGGGACCTGGACCGCACGGCGTTCCAGGTCCCGGACAAGGCGCTGCTCACGGTCCCGGACAACCCCGCGTACGCCTTCATCGGCAAGCCCGGCGCGAAGGTGCACGTGCTGCCGCAGGTGCAGAACCCCGAGGTGACCTGGGTCGGCTGGAACACCCAGGACCCGGAGGTGATGGAGACCGTCGACCGGGGCGTCACCCTGACGCTCACCGGTGTGGACGGTCCCGGCGAGCTGTTCGTCTACCTGCAGGCCGGGAACTTCGGTGCCGCGGATGTGCTCTGGAACTCCACCAAGCCGGAACGCCAGGACATCTGGGTCGACACCAACACGCACACGCACGCCAACTGGGTCTTCACCACACCTGGTGTCTACCTCGTCCAGGTCGAGGCGCACGCCAAGCTGGTGGACGGCAAGGAGGCTCGCCACACCGCGACGCTGCGCTTCGCCGTCGGTGACGCCACCGACACCAAAGCGGCCCTGACCGCTGCGTCGCGGACGTCGGCGAGTGCATCACCCTCCGCGGCGGCGTCCGAAAAGGACACTGCCGGGAACAACGGCGGTTCAGGACCACCACTGGGTGTTGTCGCTTTGATCGCGGCGGTCGTCGTGCTGGCGGTACTCGTCGTCGTTGTGATCGTGCGCGGCCGCGCGGCGAAGCGGCAGGGGACGTCCGGGTGAACGCGCTCCGGGTGAGCGGGCTGGCTGTGGACCTGGGCGGACGCCGGGTGCTCACCGACGTCGACCTCACCGTCGACCGAGGTGAACTCGTCGGGTTGGTCGGGCCGAACGGCGCGGGCAAGACCACGCTGCTGCGCAGCCTGATGGGCCTGCTGAAACCCAGGGCGGGTGAGGTGGAGGTCGACGGGGAGCCGGTGCGCCGCGCGGGCACGGGCCTGGGCTACGTGCCTCAGCGGCACGAGTTCGCCTGGGACTTCCCGCTCTCGGTGGAGGGCGTGGTGATGACAGGCCGCATCGGGAGGCTCGGCTTGTTCCGCAGACCACGTGCGGCGGACTGGCGCGCGGTGGTGGAGGCGCTCGACCGCGTGCGCATGGCCGACCTGCGGACGCGCCCGGTCGGGGAACTGTCCGGTGGGCAGCGTCAGCGCGTGCTGCTGGCGAGGGCGTTGGCGCTCCAACCATCGGCGCTGTTGCTCGACGAGCCCTTCACGGGTCTGGACATGCCCACCCAGGAACTGCTCTCGGACCTGCTGC
This sequence comes from Lentzea pudingi, assembly GCF_014646255.1. Lineage (GTDB taxonomy): Bacteria > Actinomycetota > Actinomycetes > Mycobacteriales > Pseudonocardiaceae > Lentzea > Lentzea pudingi. The sequence goes on along the minus strand of NZ_BMNC01000003.1, from coordinate 753,594 downwards.
TGTCACTGGCCAGGGATTCCCACGCCGTGCTGACCACCACCCACGACCTGCCGGGAGCGCTCTACACCTGCGACCGGCTCATCCTGCTCAACCGCACGGTCGTCGCCGCCGGGCCACCGAATGAGCTGCGCGACGAGCAGCCGTGGATGGACACCTTCGGCGTCGGCGAGGGCAGCCCGTTGCTCAAGATCCTCAAGGCGGTCTGAATGTCCCCCATCGACTTCCTCCGCGACTTGGTCAACCCCGATCTCGCATTCCTGCCCAAGGCACTGCTCGTCTCCGTCATGTCCTCGATCGTCTGCGGTGTCGTGGGTTGCTACGTGGTGCTGCGGGGGATGGCGTTCATCGGTGACGCGGTCGCGCACGCCGTGTTCCCCGGACTGGCCATCGCGTTCGCGGTGTCGGGCAACCTGATCCTCGGCGGCACCATCGCCGGCGTGGCGACCGCCGTGCTCGTCGCGGTGTTCTCGCAGAACCGGCGGCTTCGCGAGGACTCCGTCATCGGGATCTTCTTCGTGGCCGCGTTCGCCCTGGGCATCGTGGTGATCTCCAGGGCGCCGGGCTACGCCGGGTCGCTGCAGCAGTTCCTGTTCGGCTCCATCACCGGAATCCCGGACGAGGACCTGTACACGGTCGCGGTGACCGGCATCGTCGTGCTGGGTGCGGTGTTCTTGCTGCACAAGGAGTTCGTCGCGGTCACCATCGACCGGGAGATGGCCAGGGCCACGGGCCTGCGGGTGTTCTGGCTCGACATCGTGCTCTACGTGCTGGTCACCCTCGCGGTGGTGATCTCGGTGCAGACCATCGGCAACATCCTGGTGCTCGCGCTCCTGGTGACGCCCGCGGCGACCGCCCGCCTGCTGACCGACCGGCTCGCCGTGATGATGCTGCTCGCGCCTGCGATCGGCGGCACGTGCGCGCTGATCGGCCTCTACGTGTCGTGGTCGTGGGACTTCCCGACGGGCGGAACGATCGTCCTCGTCCTCACCGCGGTGTTCCTGACCGCGTGGATCTCGGCGCCGAAGCACGGTCTGCTCTCCCGCGCGTCCGGACGCCGGGCCGAGAGCGCCGCGACCTAGCAAGCCGACGACCTGAGACGTTCCCGACCGTGGACACCTCACCTTCTTATTGAAAATGACAATCATTTGACTTACGTTCAGGTCGTGGCTCTGGGAAGGATCGGCATGCGAATCCGCGCAGGTGGGCGAAACCCGAAACGACGGGGTGCGGTCGCCGCTGTGGTGGCCGCAGTGCTCGCCGTTGCCGTAGCTCCCACTGCCGTCGCCGTGCCGGGTCCAGCGCCCGAACCCCCGAGGCGGCAGCTCATCGCGGGTGGCCACGTCGATCTGGCGGCCGTGTTGCTCGAGAACGGCGTGTTGACCGTCAAGGGCAAGAGCGACTCCGGACCGTTCGACCCGGCGGCCACGACGCTCAACGTCACGGACGCGGCCAAGCGGCCGGCACCTTCCTCGCCCGCCTACGACTTTCTCGGCGTGCCGGGCGGCACGCCTATCCACGTGATCCCGCAAGCGTTCCAGCCGGACGTGCTGTGGGCGGGCTGGAACACCGAGTCGGTGCCGCGCGGCGCGCTCGCCGACAACGTTGTCGACCTCACCCTGCGGGCGGCGCACGGGCCAGGCCGCCTCGAGGTCTACGTCTCCGGAACCGACGGCCCCGAACGCGTCTTCAGTTCGCACGATCCCGCCGTGCGCACAGCGCGCGTAGCGGTTCCCACCCATGCGCACGCCAACTGGGCGTTCACCGCGCCTGGCGTCTACGAGTTGGAGTTCGAGGCATCGGCCACCTCGATCTCAGGCTCGCGCCTGGTCTCACCTCCGGCCCGGTACGCGGTCGTCGTCGGGCCGCGCAGCGCGGTGGCCACGACCACGACGTTGTCGGCGATCGGTACACCGGCAGGTCTTGAACTGACCAGCACGGTCACCGGCGGACCGCCGAGCATCAACGGCGGCGTTCCGCAGGGCTGGATGGAATTCATCCGGCACACCGCGGCGCGTGACGAGGTCGTCGCCCACGAGACGCTGCGCGGAGGCTCCGCGAGCCTGGTGCTGCCGGCGGACGCCGAGGCACTGGCGTTCACCGCTCGATTCGTCCCCGCGGCAGATGACCTCGTCGCGCGGTCGCAGTCACCGCCCGTGACCAACCCAGGCGCGCCCTCGGGTGCGGTGGTGACCGGAGTCCGCAACAGCTACACGCAGGGCGAGAAGATCACGGCTACCGCACTCGTCACCCCGCAGCGACCCGGCCACACCGTCACCTGGTGGACGCGGAAGGCCGGCGCCACCACCGACCGGGGAACGGGCGAAGTCCTGTCGCTGACCGCGAACCTCGACCTGCACGGCGTCGAACTCGCCTTCGACGTGCGGGACCAGGGCGGGGCGACGGTGGTCTCGGCCCGGCCCGTGGTCCTGGACGTCCGCGCGGATGTCCCCACCACGACCCCGCCCGCCCCGACGACCACTCCCCCGGACACCACCGCGGTCGCACCACCGAAGGGCGCGTCGCCCGCGACCGCGACGACGCAGCCCTGCGTGCCCACGACGGTGACCCGAACGGCGCCACCCGGCGAGGTCGAGGTCGTCACGGACGGCCACTTCGACTTCGGGCCCGTCGTGGAGGGTGGTGCGTTCTCCGCGCGGGTCAAGGACGACCGCCAGGGCAGCCCGGTCTTCCGCGATCCGGCGAGCTACGTCTTCCACCTCGGCGACGCCGCGCGGGCGACCCCGCCGCCGGGTTCCGGTCTCGACTTCCTCGGTTCGGGTCCGGTGTGGACGATCCCGCTGACACAGCGCTCCGGTGTCCCGTGGCTCGGCTGGAACACCCAGCACCCGTCCGTGCTCGCCGCCGTGAAGAGCGACATCACGCTGACCCTGGACAAGGTCGACGGCCCCGGCGAACTGGCCGTCTACGGTCAGGACCCGTTCGGCGGAGTCGGTGACCGCTACTTCGGCACAGTGGCGGGGTTCCCGCGCGCCACGACCGTCCCGGTCGGACAGTCTGGTGTGCACGTGCACGCGGTGTGGGCGTTCACCAAACCCGGCAGCTACGCGGTGACGTTCTCCATCGGCGGTTCCATCGACGGCCGCCAGGCCAGCGCCAAGAGCACTCTCACCTTCCACGTGGGGCCGGGCGACCCGAAAGCCGCGCGCACGGGCACACCGGTCGTCGAGCAGGTGGGCCGCACGGCTGACGGCAAGGAGTGCGCGCTGCCCTCCGGCCTGGCCTCGACCGGTCTCGACGGTTTTGCCGTCGCCGGCCTCGTGGTGGCCGCCGGCCTGCTGATCCCGCTCGGCTTCCTGCTCACCAACCTGGCCACCCTCGCCGGCGTTCGCCGTCGGCGCTGAGCTCCATCCCCGGTCCCCGAAGAAAGGCAAGGACGCAGTGACCGCAACAAAAGCAAGAACGAGAGGGCGAGCAGCCGTCGTGGCGCTCGCGGCTCTGGGGTTGATCGCCGGCCCCTTGGCCGGGACCGCCGCCGCGCAGGAGAAGGTGGTCGTCTCCGAGGGCCACCTCGACCTGTTCTACGTCGACGTCCAGAACTCCGCCCACGTGCTCACGGCGCACACCGGGAGTGGCAACGTCGCGCCTGGCGACCTGACCGTGCACGTCAAGCCGTCGGTGGCGTCCCGCACCGTCAGCGCCTCGATCGCCGGACTGCCGGGCTGGAAGGCACAGGGCGAGACCTACTACCTGTTGCCGCAGAACTCCCAGGCCGGTCAGGTGTTCGCGGGCTTCGGCTACAGCTCGGCCGTGGCCGACGGCACGTCGGTGACCTACACCCTCGACTCGCTGCAGGGCCCCGGCGCGTTCGCGCTGTGGCAGAACGGCGAGGAAGGACCGAACGTCTTCCTCGCCTCCGCCGACGGCGGGCCGAAGTCGTTCACCAGCGCCGCGGACCACGAGCACGTCAACTGGGGCTTCACCGAGCAGGGCGAGTACGCGCTGACCGTCAGCGCCACCGCGACCCCGCCCGGCGGAACCCCGGTGGCGATCCCGCCGGTGACGTACGAGTTCTTCGTCGGCGAGCAGCTTCCCTCCGAGCCGGGCACGCCGGCGACCCAGCTGTCGATCACCGGCTTGTCGGCCCACTACCACGCCGGTGGCGTCGCGGCGCTGACCGCGGTGCAGAACCCCGTGACCGACGAGAACCACTACCACTGGTTCTCCAGGGCTGCGGGCGCGACCGAGTGGTCCGTCGTGTCCGGCGCGCTCACCGGCAAGTACGGCTTCGTGGTCCGCACCGCGGACAACGGCCGTCAGGTCAAGGCCGTGCTCTACGACCACGACCACAAGGTGATCGCCGAGTCCGAGCCGGTCGTCATCGTCGTCGACGACCACGGCAACGACCCGGTCAACGGCCCGGCCATCACCACCACGCTGGCCGCGGAGCAGGGCGTGCTGGCCATCAGCGTCGCCCCGGAGAACCGCGAGGTCGACCTGGGCGCGCTGACGCTCAACGCGGCAGCTGACCGGTTCAGCGCCGCGGGCGCGCTCAAGCCGATCACGGTGACCGACACGCGCGCCGACAACCCCGGCTGGACCGCGTCCGGTCGCGTGCGCTCGTTCACCACGGTCGACGGCAACCAGCTCGGCGGCAAGTACCTGGGCTGGGCGCCGAACGTCGTGTCCGCGTCCACCGGCCAGACGGTGACCGCGGGCCCGCAGGTGACGTCCGGCTTCACCACCGGCAACGGCCTGGCCACGTGGTCGCAGCTCGCCACCGCCGCGGCGGGCGCGGGCCGTGGCACCGCCCAGCTCGGTGCCGGACTGACCCTGGAGGCTCCGGTCGAGACCGCGCCGGGCGCCTACCAGGCAATGCTCATCCTGACCGCCATCTGATACCGGACCAGGACGGGTGCGGGGCTCGCTCCGCACCCGTCCGTCCACACGGAGCACCGCGTGAGAAGACCACTCGCCGCCCTGATCGTCGTGCTCGGGCTGCTTTCGGCAACGCCCGCAACGGCACAACCCGCTCCGAATGACGGAAGGCTGACCTGGTCGGTCTCCCCCGCCGACGCCGGCGGACCGAACGGCCGGGCGCAGTTCGACTACGTCGTCGAACCCGGCATGCGCTACGACGACCACATCGCCGTCCGCAACCTGGGCGAGAGCGAACTGGCCGTGGACCTCTACGCCGCCGACGCCGTCAACACAGCCACCGGCGGCTTCGACCTGCTCGCGCGCGACGAGCCGTCGCCCTCAGTGGGCGCCTGGATCTCCGTCGCGGAACCGAAGGTCGTCCTGAAGCCCCGTTCCACCACCGTTGTGCCGTTCAGCCTGGTGGTGCCCCCGGACGCCGAACCGGGCGACCACGTGGGCGGCCTGGTCGCCGCTCTCACCACCAGTGCCCAGGTGCAGGTCGAACGACGGGTCGGTGCCAGGCTCTACGTCCGGGTCGCCGGCCCGGTGACCACGAACCTGCGCGTCGACCCACCCTCTGCCGAGTACCGCGGCACGATCAATCCCGCAGCGCCCGGCGAGGTCGACCTGACCTGGACCGTCGTCAACGACGGCAACGTCCGCCTCGCGGTCCGCCCCTCGGTTCACGTGGAGGGTCTCTTCGGATCGGGCGGGACCGGGTGGACGGGCGACACCGCGACCGAGCTGCTGCCCGGCAGCGCCATCACCTTCTCCCGCACTCTCAGCGGGGTCTGGCCGCTGGGACCGCTCACCGTGCGCGGGGAGGCCGAACCTGTCGCATCCGCGGGTCAGGACCTCGTTGGTGCGGTCACGACCGCCACCGGCACGACCACGATCTGGGCGATTCCCTGGAGTGCGCTCGGCGCTCTTCTGTCGCTCACGGCGATCCTGTTCGCACTGTGGCGCGTCCGGCGCCGGATCCGTCAGCTGACCAGAGCGGCCGAGCGGTCCTAGTGCCGTGGCCGTCAGCCTTTGCCCCGTGTTCGGCGGTCAGACGGTCGCAGCGTGGTGCCGGCCCCACGTCCCTGTACTGGTTGTACCGGGGCGTGGGGCCGGTGCCGCGATGTGGCCCGCTGAGCGTCGAAGACGCGGCGAAGGCTGGCGGCCACGGCACTAGTTCTGAATGGACTGTTGCCGAGGGTGCTGGATCCTCCGCAACCGCGCAGGGAGTGTGCTCCCGTCGAGGGGGTCGGTCTCCAGCCAGCCTGTCACGGCGACGAGATCGTCGGCGGTGCGAATGGGACCGACGATGACTGCGGACCCCACCGGGCTACGGCCGGCGGTGCACGGTTGCACGATCAGGATCCAGCCTGAGTGCGCCGAACCCTCCCTTGCTTTGCAGTAAATCCTCCCAAGAGGACAGTGAACGCGAACGAGCATTCCGTGCACGCTGCGGCGGATCGTCTCTCGCAGAAGCTCGAGGTCGTGCTCTTCGGTCAGGCAGGTGCCGCAGGTGATGGCGGTGAAGCCGGCCACCGGCGCGGCGAAAGGCACTGGGCGGTTCATCCGACCGAGCGCCTGACGATCAGGACGTGGTCGGTCACGGTCGCGATCTGGCCACCAGGTCCGGTTGCCTCGCGACTCACGGCCTCGGCCCGCGGACAGCTCCACTCGGTCGTCAGCTCCAGGTCCGCGAAAACCTCACGAGGACTGGGAAACCGGGTCGACGGGTCCTGGTTCCACGACCACGGGGCGATCGAACCGTGGTCGACGACGAGCAACAAGCCGCCTGGACGCAGGGAGGCAGCCGCCCGTCGCAGCACGCCGGACCGGTCGAACTCGAACGGCGAGTGGAAGTACATGGCCGACACCAGGTCGAACTCCCCGGCGGGAAATGTTCCGGACAGATCGTGCTTCTCCACTCGCAGCCGCTCGGCCACTCCTGCGGCCGAAGCCGCGTCTCCGACCCGTTCCACGACCGTGGCGGAGATGTCCACCGCCGTGACTCTCCATCCACGCCCGGCGAGCCAGAGCGCATCCCCACCCGTGCCGCACGCGAGGTCCAGAGCGTCCCCAGCGTTCAGCGGCTCGGCCACCTCCGCGAGCCGTTCGTTCGGCCGCGCGCCCCACGACTCCGCGCGATCTCGGTGCTCGCGGTAGATGCCTTCCCAGAAAACTCCGGCCTCTGCGGCCCCGCCCTCCGACATCGCGCACCCACTTCCCGGCGTCACCGCCACAGCATTTGTCCGACAGTTCAACGACATTCGACCGTTGCGGGCAAAGGCGGCGCGCAGGCCGCGCAGGTTCCGGACAACAGCACCGAGCTGTCGGTGATCATGAAGCCGTGCAGGGCGGCGGTCTGCGCGACCCATGTGGTCACTTCGTCGTCGTCCGCGTCCACGACGAGGGCGCACGCGGAACACATGAGGCGGTGGCCACTTCCGCACGCGGGCCGGAGTCCGTAGACAGCGGTGCTCGACCGGATGGTCGCGCGCTCGAGAGTTCCGGCCTCGAGCAGCCGCTTGACGCACTGGTACACGGTGGCCAACCGGATCGGTGGGCCCGTGGACATCAACCGGTCACGGACTTGTGCGACCGTCAGGAATTGCCGCTGGGATTCGAACACGCTCACGATGCGGTGCTCGTGGTCGGTTGGCGGCCTGGGCCGGGCGCACATTCCGCACTCCTGTCAGCACGGGCGACCCGACCGGCGCGGCGGGCCAGCTATGACGAAGTCCGATGCGTTCGCTTCATCGCATGGCGGAGCTCCTCCTCACGACTCCTCCATCTCGTCGTGCCACTCGGCGAACGGATCGACGAACTCCAACTGGTCGGCGAGCTCCAGTTCCTCGTCGGTCACCAGCGCATCGCGCAGAGCCGAGGTGATCTCCTCCGGTGACGCGGTCGCCGTGATCACCACCAACTCCTGGGACCTGTCGCCGTACTGCGGGTGCCAGGTCGCCGAAGCCATCGCACGCCGGTCCTCCGGGACGTCCGACCAGTCCTGCACCGCCGCGAGCCACGACCCCAGGTTGCCCACGCTCAGACCAGCACCGGCGGACTCGAGCCACAGCGCGGTGTCCGGCTGGCTGGCCAGCCACACCCGGCCTCGGGTGCGCACCACGCCATCGAGCAGAACGTCGATCGCGTGATGCAGCCGCGCGGGGTGGAACGGCCTGCGTTCGGTGAAGTGGACGACTGACACGCCTTGCACCGCTTCCAACGGAGGCTGTCCCTGCAGCAGGGTGCCGAAGCCGTCGTCGAAGCGTCCCCTGCGGGCGTCGTCCGGGATGGCGGCCAGCAGAGCGGTCACGTCCAGCCCTGCCCGGTCCCGCCGAGGTGCGCGCGGGTTGAGCCGGTCGAGCACGGAGTCCAACACCGCGTCGCCTCCGGCACCGGTCAAGACGAGAGCATCAGCGAACTCGGCCTGCCCCACCACGACCTGGGCCACCGTGCGGTCGTCCTCGGCGGCAGCGGCCAGGCCACGCTCCGCCATCGTCTCCCCGCCGACGGCATCGGCCAGCCAGTTCTCCCGGTCGACCACGGCGACCACCGCCGCGACCCTGACGTCGATCTCCTTCAGGGCGAAGCAGACGGCCTCAGGCTCCAACGCCGGGTCCAGGTCGACCACCACCTGGCCACCCAGGCGCTCCAGCAACGGCAGCAGGTCCAAGCGCAGCGTGCAGGAAACGCACCCGTGCGCCAGTTCCAGCACGGTCAGCTCGCCGTCGACCCAGCGGCGCACCACTCCCCCGGCGAGATCACGCAGGTCGTGGCGGACCAGCACCGTTCCCGGCAGCGCGCGCCAGACCTCCTCGGCTACGTCGTGCCGCGTCAGACCGGCGACCAGGACGACCTCGACTCCCATGAGGTCAGCTTAACGGAAATGATTGTCGTTTCAAACGCTGGACCGGTACTCGCTTGGCCGAGTTCGAGGACACTGGACTCGACCGAGCAGCAGCCCGCATCGCCGAGCCTGGAAGCGGACATGAACCAACGGTGGATGAAAGTCACCGCGGCCGTCATCGCCGCGGCGGTCGCACTGAGCGCGTTGTACTACCTGGTCGCCAGCTTCTGATCGCCGAAGAACAGGCTGGTCGCGTCCCCGCACGGGACGCGACCACGACGTAGATCAGTGTTCGTCGTAGTGCCCGTCGTGGACGGCATGGCGGTGACCGTCGTGCGCGTAGTCGACGTGATCACCGTGCGGGACGGCCACATGGCCGCAACCGTCGCCGTGAGCGTGGCCGTGGTCCGCGTGTTCGAGGTGTGCCGTGGTCATGATCGACCTGCCTGTCGTCGCGCCGGACTTCATTTCACCCGGACGTCCTAGCGTCGTGACTGAACGCAACAAATATTAGTCAACGCGCATGAATGGCGCGCGTCGAACGCTCACTCATCCGGCGCAGCCCAGTCCCCGGGAGGCGGTAGAGACCACGGATCGATAATGATTACCATGTTCCTCAATTCCGCCGCGGGGGTCGCGGCGGGGAGGAGGACTTGTGGCTCACCTGTTGATGATCGAGAGCTGGGTCGGCGCGATGAGCTCGCTGTTGCCCAGGGCGATCAACGAGTCAGGGCACCGCTTCACCTTCATGACCCGCGATCTGCACCACTACCTGCGCGCTGCCCCCGCGCACCCGCATCCGTTGCTGGCCGCGGACAACGTGCTCACCGCGGAGACCAACGACGTGCCCACCCTGCTCGACCACGTCGAGCGCCTGCACGCTGTCCTGCGTTTCGACGGCGTGATCTCCTCGTGCGACTACTACCTCCCGGCCACCGCGCGCGTCGCCGCGCACCTGGGCCTTCCCGGTCCCGACCCGGACGCGGTGGAACGGGCGTGTCGCAAGGACCTCACCCGGACCACGCTGAGCGACGCTGGCGTACCGGGTCCGCGCTTCGCCCTGGCCGAGGACTGGCCGGCACTCGCCAAGGCGGCAGCCGAACTGGGTTATCCGCTGGTGGTCAAGCCGGTCGACCTGTGTGCCGGCATGTACGTGCGCAAGGTGACCGACGAGTCGGAGCTGCGCGAGGCGTTCGCCGCGATGGAGGCGTTCCCGGTCAACGCACGCAACCAGCCCAGGGTGCGGACCGTGCTGGTGGAGGAGCTGCTGACCGGACCCGAGGTGAGCGTGGAGACCGTCACCGTGGACGGCACGACGCACGTCGTCGGTGTCACCGACAAGAGCGTCGCGGGCGATCCGTGGTTCGTGGAGAGCGGGCACATGTTCCCCGCCGATCTTCCCACCGATGACGCCGAGGCCGTCGCCGTCGCGGCCATCGAAGCTCTAGGCCTGGACCGCGGTGTCGCGCACACCGAGGTCAAGCTGACGACTGACGGCCCGAAGCTCGTCGAGGTCAACCCCCGCCCCGCGGGCAACCAGATCACGGAGCTCGTCCGGCGAGTCACCGGCATCGACCTGCCCGCCGCCTACGCCCAGCTCGCAGTGGGCGAACAGCCGGATCCACGTCCTGCGGACACCGGTGTGCGCAGCGCCGCGATCTCCTTCCTGCTGCCGCCGCGCTCTGGTCTGGTGTCCGCCGTCCGCGGCGCCGAGGCGCTCGACGCCGCCCCCGAGGTGGTGGACTGGACCGTCAAGCGGCCCGGTCACCGCGCAGGTGACCCGACCAGCAACAACAGCTACCTCGGCCACGTCGTGGTGACCGACTCGGCCGGTCTCGGCGCACGCGCACGTGCCGAGCAGCTCGTCGGTGGTCTGTCCGTCGACTACGCCGAGGTGCCCGCGTGACCCTCGCCGACCTCGTCGAGCTCGTCCGAAGTGGCGGGCTGGGCCCTGATCCCGCGTCGTGCACCGTGAGCGTCGGGTTCACCACCAGGCAGGGAGCCCGGCACGCCACGCGCGGGCAGTCCTACCGCAACACCGTGGTCAGCCTCCGCGTGGAAGACGCGGTCGGGTCCTGCGCGGTGGAGGACGTCGCCGACGACGACGTGCACGGCTGTGTCGGTTCGACCGTGCTCGAGCTGCTCGGCCACCCGAACCCGGCCCTACGCACCGCCGCGCTCGACGCCTATCTGGCGCACGTCCGGCCGCACCATCTGTCCGCAACCAAGTCGGTCACGATCGGCCCCGGCAGCTCCCTCACCAAGTCCATGGCCCGCGCCGCAGCCGTGGTCGACCTGCTCGATCCGGCGCCGGGTGACCGGGTGCTGGTGGTCGGCGTGGTCAACTCGCTGCTGCACCACCTGCGCGAACGAGGCGCGACCTACGTGGCGTGCGATCTCAAGGGCGGCCGGACCGAGTGGGACGAGCCGATCACCACCGAGGCGGAGAGCGCGCTCGACGGCTGCGACCTCGTGCTCGCCTCGGGGATGACAGTCGGCAACGGCACGTTCGAACCGCTGCTGTCGCGCGCTGTCACAGCGAGCACGCCGATGGTCCTGTTCGCGCAGACGGCCGCCGCGGTCCTGCCGTGGTTCATCGGCAGTGGAGTGCGGGCCGTCTCGGCTGAGCCGTATCCGTTCTTCTGGCTCGACGGCGGTCCCACGACGATCCACCACTACACGGAGCGCCCGTCGTGATGATCCCGCGTCAGAACCGGCACCTGCTCGACCTGCTCGGCCAGAGCCCGGTCACCCGCATCACCACGCCGCTGCCCCACCGGCACAGCGGGTTCTGGGCGAAGCTCGAATGCCTGAGCGCCGGCGGGATGAAAGCCCGGCCGGCCGTGTCGATGCTCCGTGCCGCTCGCGAGCGCGGCGAGCTGCGCCCTGGCGCCGTCGTCGTGGAGTCCACCAGCGGCACGCTCGGCCTCGGCCTCGCGTTCGCCTGCCAGGTGTTCGGTCACCCGGTCGTCCTGGTGGTGGACAGCGAACTGGAGCCGTCGATGCGCGCGCTGCTGCGGGCGCACGGGGCGCGGCTGGAGGTGGTGGACCGGCCGCACCCGGTGGGCGGCTGGCAACAGGCCCGCCTCAACCGGCTCCAAGCCGTGCTGCGCGAGTTCCCCGACGCCTACTGGCCCGACCAGTACAACAACCCCGACAACCCGAAGGGCTACGTCGGGCTGGCGAGGGAGCTCGTGGAGCAGCTGGACCCGGTCGACGTGCTGGTCTGCAGCGTGGGCACCGGCGGGCACAGCGCCGGTGTGGCCCGGGAACTGCGCCGGTACTGGCCCGGTGTGCGGCTGATCGGCGTGGACACCGTCGGCTCCACGATCTTCGGGCAACCCGCGCGGGCCAGGGTGATGCGCGGCCTGGGCAGCAGCATCCACCCCCGCAACGTCGCCTACACCGAGTTCGACGAGGTGCACTGGCTGGGCCCGGTGGAGGTGGTCGACGCCTGCCGCAGACTCGCCCGTGACGCCTTCGTCACCGGTGGCTGGAGCAGCGGCGCGGTCGCACTGGTCGCCGCCTGGGCCGCCAGGGTCGAGCCGGGCGCGGTGGTCGCGACGATCTTCCCCGACGGCCCGCACCGCTACCTCGGCACGATCTTCGACGACGACTTCTGCACTGCTCGCGGACTGCTCGGGGCGGCCGCCGACCGGCCGGTGGAGATCGGAGATCCGCACCGGGTCGAGGCGACGGGCTGGACGCGGTGCCGGTCGGTCGTCGCACCGAGGGCGGTGGTGCTCGCATGAAGGTCGATTGGGAGGTCTACGGCCTCGAACTGAGCACACCCCTGCGCATCTCCAGGTCGGTGATGTCACGACGTGACGCCGTACGGGTCATCGTCGAACACGACGGGCAGCACGGCCACGGCGAAGTGGTGACCAGCACCTACTACCAGCTCGACGCGCAGGCGATCGCGTCCCGGCTGAACCGGCTGCGGCCGGTCCTCGCCGACGCGGACTCCCCCGAGACCGCCCTCGACGACCTGCACGCGGACGAGACGATCCCCGCCGGCGTGCGTGCCGCGGTCGACGCGGCGTTGCACGACCTGCTGGGCCTTCGTCAGAACGTGCCGGCACACGTCCTCCTCGGTACCAGGGAATGGCATGACACCCCGACCGCCTTCACGATCGGCATCACCACGCCGGACGACGCCGCAGTCCAGGCAGCCGCACTGACCGAGCGCGGATTCTCCCTGCTCAAGATCAAGGCGGGAGCCGACCCGGAGCGGGACGTGGCCACCGCGGTCGCGGTCAGGGCCGCCGCGCCGGACGCGCGGCTGGTGCTCGACCCCAACGGCGGCTGGAGCCCGGACGAGACGGTGCGCGTCGTGGAGCGCCTCACCGACGACGGTGTCGTGCTCGACGCTGTGGAGCAGCCGATTCCTCCCGGTACCCCGGACGCACTGGCCTGGGTCCACGAACGGTGCCCGGCACCGCTGATCGCCGACGAGGACGCCTCCACCGCCGCCGATGTCCGGAAGCTCACGGGCGCGGTGGACGGCATCAACATCAAGCTCGCCAAGTGCGGCGGTCTGAGGCCGGCGCTGGACATCGTCTCGGCCGCTCGCGACGGCGGCCTCGATGTGATGCTCGGCTGCCTGGTGGCCAGTTCACTGGGCATCGCGCCCGCCGTCCACCTCGCCGGGCACGCTCGCTGGGCTGACCTGGACGGGCACCTGCTGCTCGCCCACGACCCGTGGTCGGGCATCGGCGGAGAGGACGGCACCCTGCGGCTGTCAGGAGCACCAGGACTGGGCGTGGTGCGGCCATGACCCGGTTCGCACTGCCGGTGCGGCTGCTGCTGGTCAACCAGTTCGCCGTCAACACCGGCTTCTACCTGCTCATCCCCTACCTCGCCACGCACCTGGGCAGCCTCGGCATGTCCGCCGCGGTGATCGGCGTGGTGCTCGGCGTCCGCACGCTGAGCCAGCAGGGCCTGTTCCTGGTGGGAGGAACGGTGTCGGACCGGCTCGGGCCGCGCACCGCCATCCTCCTCGGCTGCGGTCTGCGCGCGGTGGGGTTCGGGTTGTTCGCGATCGGTGACTCGCTCACCGTGGTGCTGGCCGCCTCTGTCCTCAGTGGACTGGCCGGGGCGCTGTTCAACCCCGCTGTGCGCGCGTACATCGCTTTGGAGGCGGGAAAGGCGCGCACCGAGGCGTTCGCCCGGTTCAACGTCTACGCCCAGGCGGGTGCGCTGTGCGGACCGGTGCTCGGCAGTGTGCTCTTGCTGTGGGACTTCCGAGTCTCCGCGGTGGTGGCGGCCGGGATCTTCGCGGCGCTGACCATCGCACAGGCCGTCGTGCTGCCCGCTCGGGCGGCCACGCGCAAGGGCGGGTCGATCCTCGGCGACTGGCGCGAGTGCCTGTCGAACCGCCGGTTCGTGGCGTTCACCTGCGTGCTCAGCGGGATGTTCGTCCTGCAGAACCAGCTCTACCTGCTGCTGCCGATCCAGGCGCAGAAGGCGACCGGCTGGGCGGGCGTGGTCGCCGCGCTGTTCATCGTGTCCACGATCGTCACGCTGCTGTTCCAGGTCCGCATCACCCGCTTCGTCTCCGATCATGCGCGGGGTCCTGTGATCGCCGTGGGTCTCGCCGTCATGGGCGCGGGATTCGCCGCGCCCGCGCTGTGGTCCGGACTCGTGCCCGTGCTGGTGGCCACGCTCGCTTTGGCGGTCGGCGTGATGATCGCGCATCCCCTGGTCTACGACCTCATTCCGTCGTTCGGCCCGGCCAGCCTCGCCGGCACGCACTTCGGCGTGTTCTACCTCGGCTCTGGGCTGGCGGCCGCGCTGGGCAACACCGCGATCGGGTGGGTGAGCGGGTTCGGCGACCGGCTCGCGTCACTGCTGTGCGTCGCGATCGGACTCATCAGCGCCGCGGGTGTGGCCTGGTTGCACCGGCGCGGCGCCCTCACGCCACGGCAGCAGGAGGTAGCCAGATGAACCTGCTCACCGACAACCCCGAGCTGTACGAACACCAGTTCCCCGACCCCGGGCACGTGGCGGCGAGGTTCGTGCACGACGTGGTCACCCGGTTCGGCGGCGGACTGGACCTGCTCGACATCGGTTGCGGCACCGGTCGTGACGCGGGCTGGTTGTCCCGCAACGGTTATCGCGTCGCCGGGGTGGACAGCTCGGAGAACATGCTCGCGCACGTCCGCGAGCACCACCCGGCCGTCGACGTGGCGTTGGCCGACATGCGGTCCTTCGACCTCGATCGCCGCTTCGACGTCATCACCTGCCTGGACAGCGCGATGCTGTACTGCCACACCAACGCCGACCTCACGGTGTTCCTGGAACGGTGCCGCGCGCACCTGCTACCCGGCGGATTGTTCGTGGCGGAGATGCGCAACGGCGCGTTCTTCCTGGGCAACACCGAACTCCTCGATGGTGTGCGCACCCGTTCGGTCACGTGGCGGGGCACGGAGTACACGTCGCACACCGAACTGTGGATCGACCACGCCGCCCAACTGCTGCGCCGTCGGCGCACCTGGGAGTGGGCGGAGCGCACCGAACCGCTCGTGCAGCGATCGGCCTGGCGCCTGCTGTTCCCCCAGGAACTGCGCCACCTGCTCGACCTCGCCGGGTTCGACGTGCTCGCCCTGTTCGACTCCCCCGGCCCGCGCACCGATCAACCCTGGACCGCCGACGCCCCGCTGAGCGGCGAGCTGTCCGGCGACCGCCTCCACGTCGTGGCCCGCCTCCGCCGAGGCGGGTGCCAGTGAAAGGAACCAGCATGTCCCTGAACCGCCGCGGTTTCCTCGGCCTCACCTCCGGTCTGGCGGTCGTCACCCTCGCGGGGTGCGGCAGCGGTGCGACCTCCGCCTCCTCCACGCCGCGCACCGGCGGCAGGCTTCGCGCCGCGTTCGCCGGTGGCGGCGCCAAGGAGGTCCTCGACCCCCACCTGGCCAACCTGTTCGTCGAAGCCGCGCGGTCCAAGGCGATGTTCGACAAGCTCGCCGACCTCGGCAACGACGTGTCGCCGCAACCGCGACTGGCGGAGAAGTGGGAGCCGGACGCAGACCTGACGCGCTGGCGGATCAGCCTGCGCCAGGCGACGTTCCACGACGGCAGACCGGTGCGGGCTCAGGACGTGCTCGCCAGCTACGCGCGCATCCTCGACCCGAACCGCGCGTTCCGCGCCAAGTCGAGCCTCGCGCTGATCGACCTGGCCAACAGCCGCGCGGTCGACGACCGCACCGTGGAGTTCGCGCTGAAGCGGCCGTTCGGCGAGTTCCCCAACGCCCTCGCGGCGTTCGGCGCCTACATCGTGCCCGAGGGCGCCGACGACTTCACCAAGCCTGTCGGCTCGGGGGCGTTCAGCTTCGTGTCGTTCGAGCCGGGCAGGTCCGTCCTGCTCAAGCGCAACCCCGACTACTGGGAGGGCGCACCGCTGCTCGACGAGCTCGAGTTCGTGATCGCCAACGAGGAGTCCGCGCGCACCAACGCGTTGCTCGGCGGTCAGGTCGAGTACGCCCACGACCTCACGCCGACCACGGCGCGCAGCAACGCCTCCGGCGACCGCATGACGATCCACCGCTCGCCCAACAGTGCCGTGCAGGCGTTCGCCATGAAGGTGGACCGGGCGCCGTTCGACAACCGCGACCTGCGAGAAGCGATGTTCCTGCTCGCCGACCGCCCTCAGCTGGTGGAGTCGGTGCTCGCGGGCAGCGGACAGGTCGGCAACGACCTGTTCGGCAAGGACTACCAGCATTACGCCGGTGATCTCCCGCAGCGGCAGCGCGATCTGGACAAGGCGAAGTTCCTGATCCGCAAGGCCGGCGCCGAAGGCCTGACGGTCAAGCTCGACACCTCTACAGCCGCGGCTGGCATGGTCGAGGCGGCCACGGTGTTCGCGGACCAGGCCAAGGGGTCCGGTCTGACGATCGAGGTGGTGCAGGGCAACAAGGACAGCTACTGGGCTGACACCTTGAAGAACGGCTCGCTGTCGAGCTTCCGTTCCGGCGCCATGCCCATCGAGACCCATGTCGCGCAGCGCCTGCTCAGCGGCTCGGGCACCAACGTGACCAAGTGGGCGCGGCCCGAGTTCGACGCGCTCTACGAGAAGGCGGTGTCCACTTCGGACCCGGCCGCGCGCACCGAGGCGTACCGAGAGATGCAGCGCGTGCTGCACGCCGAGGGCGGCTACCTGATGTGGGGCTTCGCCGACTGGATCGTCGGCGCGAAGCCGAACGTCGGCGGCATCTCCACCGCACCCGCCAACACGCTCGACTGGGCCCGCTTCGACAAGGTGTGGCTGGGGTGAGTCTCGCTTCCTACACGGCCCGGCGCGCCGCGCTCGGGCTGGTGCAGGTGCTCGCCGTGGTCACGCTCGTGTTCTTCCTGGTCGAGGCCCTGCCGGGAGACGCGGCGGTGGCCTTGGCCGGGGACAACCCCGACCCCGCGCGGATCGCCCAGATCCGCGCGGCCATGGGCCTGGACCGGCCGACGTTCGAACGGTTCGCGCAGTGGCTCGTCGGGCTGCCCCAGCTGGACTTCGGCGTGTCCCTGGTGTCAGGCCGACCGGTCGCGGACTTCCTGTTCAGCGGGATCGGCCCGACCGTCGCGCTGGCGGCGCTGACCCTGGTGCTGCTGGTCCCGATCTCGGTACTGGTCGGTGTGCTGGCCGCGTTGCGCGAAGGCAGCCTGCTGGACCGGGCGTTGACGTCGATCACCGTGGCGCTGCACTCGATCCCCGAGTTCGCGCTCGCCGTGGTGCTGATCGCGGTGTTCGGCGTGCAGCTGGCCTGGCTCCCACCGACGGCGGTGGGCGCCGACCTGTTCGCCCAGCCCGCGGTGCTCGTGCTGCCGCTGGTGGTGCTGCTGGCCCGGCCGATCTGCTCGATCAGCCGCCTGGTCCGTGCGGGCATGGTGGACGCGCTGGCGTCCGACTACGTGCGCCATGCCCGCCGCCTCGGGATCGGCGAGACGCGGGTGCGGTTCGCCCACGCGCTGCCCAACGCACTGGCACCGGCCGTGCAGCAGGTCGCGCGGACCACGGACTGGTTGCTGGGCGGCGTGATCGTCGTCGAAGCGGTGTTCGTCATCCCCGGGCTCGGCACCGTCCTGGTGGACTCCGTGGCCGCCCGCGACCTCCCGGTCGTGCAGGGCCTGGCCGTGGTCTTCGCCGTCACCACGGTGGCCGTGAACCTGCTGGCCGACCTGGTGGCGTTCCGGCTCGCTCCGCGCGCGGAGGTGGTCGCGTGAAGCGGGCAGGCATCGGCGGGCTGCTGATCGCGGTGCCGTTGGCCCTGGCGTTGCTGGGACCGCTGTTCGTGCCGGACCAGCAGACCCGCAGCGCGCCTTTCCTGCCGCTGGGTCCGCTCGGCACCGACTTCGTGGGCCGCGATGCCTGGTACCAGGTGCTCGCGGGTGGCCAGACGGTCGTGCTGGTGGCGTTGATCGCGACCGTGCTCTCCTACCTCGCCGGTGTGCCCTACGGCGTGCTCGCGGCCACGGCGCGGCTGCGGTTGGTCGACGAGGTGCTGATGCGGCCGCTCGACGTGCTGCTTGCGGTGCCGTCGCTGCTGGTGCTGATCCTCGTGGCCGCCATCGCCGGGCAAGGCCTCCCGGTGCTCATCGGTGTGGTCACCCTCGTCAACTTCCCCGACGTGGCCCGCCTCTCGCGGGCGGCGGCACTCGAGATCTCCGGACGACCCGCCCTGGAGGCGATGCGCATGCAGGGCGAGTCGTGGTGGCGGACTTCGATCGTCTACACAGGACGGTCGATGCTGCGCACACTCGCCGCCGACGTGGGTGTCCGGCTCACGGCGGCGCTGTACCTGGTGGCATCGGCCAGCTTCCTCGGTGTCGGCGTGCCGCCCGACGCGGCGGACTGGGCCGTGATGGTGGACCGCAATCGAGGTGGGTTGTTCCTGCAGCCGTTGACCGTGGTGGTGCCCGCACTGCTGATCGTCGCGTTGTCCGTCGGATTGAACCTCGTGTTCGACCGCGCTCTGAGGAAGGTGCGCACGTGAGCCCGGTCGTGCACGTCGAGGACCTGCGTGCCGAGGTGGACGGGCACGTGCTGCTCGACAGCGTCAGCTTCGCGCTGTCCGCCGGCCGGGTGCTCGCCCTGGTCGGCGCCTCGGGCAGCGGTAAGACCACCACCGGTCTCGCCCTGCTCGGCGAACACGGCTCCGGTGTGTCGGTGAGCGGACACGTCGAGGTGCACGGGCGCGTCGGGTTCGTGCCGCAGCAACCCGCGTCCGCGCTGAACCCGGTGCGCCGCCTGGACGCAGTCTTCCGCGAGATCGCCGCACTCCACGAGGGTGACCCCGGCGAGCTGGTCGAGACGGCCCTGCGCCGGGCGCGCGTGCCGGCCGACCTGCTGCGCCGCTACCCCCACCAGCTCTCCGGAGGCCAGCAGCAGCGCGTCGTGCTGGCCCAGGCGCTGGTGGGTGACCCGGCGGTACTGGTGGCCGACGAACCCACCACCGGGCAGGACGCCCTGACCCGCGCCGAGGTCGTCAGCGAGCTCGCCGCGGTCGTCGCACAAGGCGTCGCGCTGGTGCTGCTGACCCACGACGTGGAAGTGGTGCGAGCGCTCGCCGACGAGATCGTGGTGCTGCGAGCGGGTCGCGTCGTCGAAGCCGGGACCGCGCACGAACTCCTGACCGATCCTCGCGAGGACTACACCCGCGCGCTGCTCGACGCCACGCCGCAGGTGTTCGCGGAGGTCCCCGATCGGGAACCTCGCCTGCGGGTGCGCGGCCTGACCGCCCGGTACCGCAACACCACCGTCCTGCACGACGTGGACCTGGACGTCGGTGAACGCCTGGCGGTCGTCGGCCGGTCCGGCAGCGGCAAGACCACCTTGGGCCGAAGCCTGGCCGGTCTGCACCAGCAGGCCACCGGCGAGGTGCTCCTCCACGACCGGCCACTCGCCCGGTCGTTGCGCCGCCGGTCGCGGGCCGCACTCGCCGCCGTCCAGTACGTCTTCCAGGACGCGCGGGGCTCGTTCGACGAGCACCGCTCCGTGCTGGACCAGGTCGCCCGGACGGCGGTGCGGCTGCGCGGCGTGCGTCCCGCTGAGGCCCGGTCGACGGCGTTGGCCGCCTTGAGCCGTGTCGGCCTGGACGAGGAGACGGTGCTGCGCAGGCCGCGCGACCTGTCCGGCGGAGAGCTCCAAAGGGCCGCGCTCGTGCGGGCCCTGCTCGCCGAACCCGAGGTCCTCGTGTGCGACGAGATCACCTCGGGCCTGGACGCGGTGACCCGCGCCGGGTTGCTCGACCTGCTCGCGAGCGTGCCGTGCGCGCTCGTGCTGATCAGCCACGACCTCGACGTCGTGGCCCGCCTCGCCGACCAGGTGGTCGTGCTCCACGAAGGACGCGTCGTCATGGACGGTCCGGTCGCAACGACCCTGGACGGCGCAAAAGAGAGGATGAAGTGAACACGCACCACCAAGCAGCGGGATCCTACGAGGTGCGGTTGGCGACTCACGCCGACCTGCCCGGAGCCCGCAGCGTCATGCTGGACACCTTCTACCGCGAGTTCGGACACGGCTACAGCCCCCAGTGGCACGCCGACGTGATCGACCTCGCCGCGACGTACCTGGAGACTCCGCGGCACGCGTTGTTCGTCGCGGTGTGCGGCGACGAGGTCGTGGGCACCACGGCCGTGCGGGCGCAGGGGCCGGCGAGCCCGCCCCACCCGGCGTGGATCGCCGAGCGCTACTCCGGTGACCAGACGGCACAGCTCTTCCGCGTGTACGTCCGGGCCGAGCACCGGCGCCGTGGTCTGGCACGCGCCCTGGTCGACGCCGCAGTCGGGTTCGTCGCCGAAACCCCCGGCTACGAACAGATCTACCTGCACACCGACACCCGCATCGCCGGGGCGGAGGGGTTCTGGCGCTCGGTCGCGAAAGAGGTCTGCGACGCCCGCGATGGCGACCCGGACCGCAACCAGACCGTGCACTTCGAGATCCCGATCCCGGTCCTGGCCGTGACGGCCGACCCGAGATGACCTGACGGTCGGGGGTGGTCGCATCGGTCCATCCCCGGCCCGCTCAGGCGGTGTCGACGTCGTCGGTGGCGCCGAGGCCGAGGTGTTCGATGTGGTAGACGGCTTCATCGAGCAGCATCGCGACGTGGTTGTCGTACAGGCTGTAAACCACACTGCGCCCCTGGCGCGTACCGGTCACCAGGCCGAGCGCGCGCAGCAGTCGCAGCTGGTGGGATACCGCGGACTGTTCCATCTCCACGGCCTCCGCCAGCTCGCCGACCGGGCAGGCGCCGTGACGCAGGCGGGTCAGGATGCGCAGACGGCTCGGCGTCGCGAGGGCCTGAAGGGTGGCGGCCACCGTCGCCGCCGACTCCGCGTCCAGCTGCGCCGGCGGTGTGGCCCTGCCATCGACTCCGTGACCCATGGCAGCATCCTACTCAGTGAACACATGAAGAGGTCTTCAGATGTTCCTGTATGGTGCTTCCGTGACTTCGACGCTTGCCGTGAACGCGCCGCACCACACACCACATCTCCGGCACCGGTCCGTCTTCGCGATCGATGAGGTCCGCTGGGCGGCCGTAGCCACCGCCCTGTTCCTCGCCGGGCTCGCGACCAAGCTCGCCGGAGGGCCGTCGTGGAGCTGGTGGGTCTTGCTGCTCGGCTGCTACGCGACCGGCGGCTGGGAGCCCGCGCTCGCCGGGCTCAGGGCGCTGCGCGAGCGGACGCTCGACGTCGACCTGCTGATGATCGTCGCCGCGATCGGCGCGGCCGCGATCGGCCAGGTCGTCGACGGTGGCCTGCTGATCGTCATCTTCGCCACCTCGGGCGCGCTGGAGGCCGTGCTCACCCAGAGGACGGCCGACTCGGTACGCGGGCTGCTCGACCTCGCGCCGCAGCGCGCCACCCTTCTGCTGCCGGGGAACCGCGAACAGGAGGTGGATGCGACGACGCTGCGGATCGGCGACGAGATCCTCGTGCGGCCGGGTGAACGGATCAGCGGGGACGGCGTGGTCGTCGACGGCCGCAGCGAGGCCGACCAGGCGTCGATCACCGGCGAGTCGCTGCCCGTGCCGAAGGAACCCGGTTCGGAGGTGTTCGCGGGGTCGCTCAACGGCACCGGCGGACTCCGCGTGCAGATCACTCGCGCGGCCAGGGACACGGTGATCGCCCGCATCGTGGCGATGGTCGAGCAGGCATCTGCCACCAAGGCGAAGACACAACTGTTCATCGAGAAGGTCGAGCAGCGCTACTCACTCGGCATGGTGGCCGTGACCCTCGCGCTGTTCGCGGTGCCTTTGTTGTTCGGCGCGGCGCTGGAGCCGACGTTGCTCCGGGCGATGACCTTCATGATCGTCGCCTCGCCGTGCGCCTTGGTGCTCGCCACCATGCCGCCGTTGCTGGCCGCCATCGCCAACGCCGGAAAGCGCGGTGTTCTGGTGAAATCCGCCGTGGCGATGGAACAACTGAGCACAGTGGACACGGTGGCGTTGGACAAGACCGGCACACTCACCGAAGGCATGCCGCAGGTCGTCGGCATCACCACCGACGAGAAGCAGGACGAGGTGCTCGCGCTGGCTGCGGCAGCCGAGCAGTTCAGCGAGCACCCGATCGGCCGCGCGATAGCCGAAGCCGCACGGCAACGCGAGCTGGTCGTGCCACCCGCTGCGGATTTCCGGGCCACGCCCGGTGTCGGCGTGACGGCACGCGTTGCGCAGCGCACCGTTTCCGTGCACCGAGCCGACTCCGCACCGAACGGCAACACAGCGGTCGTCGTCACCGTGGACCAGCACCAGATCGGTGTCATCGAACTGGCCGACCGGCTCCGTCCGTCCAGCGCCCTCGCCGTCCGCGATCTCACCGTCCTCACCGGACGAAGCGCGGTGCTCCTGACAGGAGACAACCACTCGGCCGCACAGCGCGTCGCGGAGGCGGTCGGCATCACCGACGTGCGCGCCGAACTGCTTCCGCAGGACAAGGTGCGGGCGGTCGGCGAACTGGGCGGCAGAGTCTTGTTCGTAGGGGACGGCGTGAACGACGCGCCTGCGCTCGCGACAGCACACAGCGGCATCGCCATGGGGCACAGAGGATCCGCGCTGACCGTGGACACCGCCGACGCCGTGGTCGTCGGTGACGATCTGACCGTCGTACCGGCACTGGTCGCGCTGGCCCGCCGGGCGAGGAGGGTCGTGATCGCCAACCTCGCCATCGCCGGCGCGTTCATCGTGGTGCTGTCCGCGTGGGACCTGTTCGGCACGTTGCCGCTCCCGCTCGGCGTCGCCGGGCACGAGGGCTCGACCGTGCTGGTCGCGCTCAACGGGATGCGACTGCTGAGCAGGCGGGCCTGGAGGTCATGAGAAGGTGTTCCGCCCAGGACGAAGGGCGAGCCCCGAGGAGAGCAAGGCCGACAACGACATGCTGAACACAGCGACGAGCAACAGCATCATGGCAGGGCTCAAAGCCGCGAACGGCGCTCGTTCGACATAGGGCAGCGACTCGGCCAGCATCAGGCCCCACTCCGGTGCGGGCGGCTGGGTGCCGAGACCGAGGAAGCCCAGCGAGGCCAGAGCCAGCGCGATGCCGGGCAGGCGGAGGACGGCGTTGCGGGCGACCGGGCCCGCGACAGCGGGCAGAACGTGGCGGAGTTCGATCCGCGACGGAGTCGCACCGAGTGCTCGATGCGCGGAGATGTGGGTCGAGGCGCGCGTTTGTTCCACGAGCGCGGCGGCATGTGCGGCCAGGGTCGGCCACGAGACCAACGCGACGGCGAGCGACGCTCCGAGCGTGCCGGGTCCCAGCACCGCGGCCACGAGGATCCCGGCGATCACGGGCGGCATGGCGTTCGCCGCTTCCGCCGTTCCTCGCGCGACATCGGGAAGGAAACCGATGGCCACGGCAGCGACGTAGGAACACACGCACACCGCGACGGCCACACCGATCGTCGCCGGTGCGCCATGCGCGACCCGTGCCAGAACGTCGCGGCCGAGTCCGTCCGTCCCCAGCGGATGGGCCCAGCTCGGCGCCGCGAGCCGTGCCGCGGTGTCGATCCGCAGGGGATCGCGGAACAGGCCCCACCCGATCATCAACGCCGTGATCACAAAGCTCGTCACGGGAACCGCGATGTGCCACCGGTGAGGTGTCCATCGAACGACCGCGGGCAACGACAGGGAGGCGTCGCGCAGCGCGGGCCCCAGCATGTGGCGGCGGACCACGCCGACGACCGCACCGGCCGCGAGACCCAGCAACACGAGCGCGAGCACGCATCCCTGCAACATCGGCACGTCCTGCGCACGCGCCGCGCCCAGTGCCGTCCTGCCGATGCCGGGAACCGCGAAGACCGCCTCCACCGCCACTGCGCCGCCGGTCAGACCGACGATCACCAGCCCCGCCTGGGGCAACAACGGTGGTAGAGCGCGCTGCAGGACGCCTCGGACGAGAACCGATCGGCCGCAACCCCAGGACCGCCAGACGTGGACCCACGGTTCTCTGAACACTGCGGGTAGGGCGTCGGCGAACAACGTGCCCAGCACGGCCCCCGCGGGAATGCCGAGGGCGAGCGCCGGTAGGACCAGGTGTTGTGGGCCTTGCCAGCCGTACGGCGGGAACCAGCCCAGCCATACCGAGAAGGTCACCAGCAGCACGGCCGCGAGCAGGAATTCGGGCAGTGCGGCGAGCGCCGCACCCGCGGCACCGAGCGCTCCGGTGGCCTCGCCACGAGCACCGCGCATCAAATTCCGCAGGCACAACGCTGATGCCACGACGAATGCGACGACTACCGCCGCGCACATCAGCGTGAGGGAAACGCCGAGGCCGGACAGCACGGCCGGCAGCACCTCGGCACCGCTGGTCCAGGAACGGCCGAGGTCTGCGCGCAGCAGGCCGGACACCCAGCCGGTGAACACGCCGACGGGCCCGGCGTCGAGCCCGAGCTGGCGGCGTACGGCGTCGAGTGCCTCCGGGGTCGGCTCCTGCTCGGCTGACCGCGCCCGCAGCACCGACAGCGCCGGGTCACGGCCGGACAGCCAGGGCAGGAGCCCGACGACGACGGTGATCAGCGCGAGCGCGCCGAGGCGTGAGAGCACGACTCCCGCGCGTCCGCGCTTTGGTTCCGCCTTCACTTCACTTGCGTGGCAGCGGTGATGAGCGCCCGCTCTCGCGGGTCCTTCACGGAGCCAGCAATCGAGGTGGCGTCGCCTTGGATCACGCGCTCGTGGAGCATCGGGATGGCGGCGTCGGTGCGTAGCACGGCCGCCTCGGCCTCCAGGATCGCCGCACGGCGCTGGTCGCCGGCCTCCGCGGCCTCGGCCTTGCGCACAGCCTGGTCGACCTTCTCGTCGCACAGTTGCGCGATGTTGAAGGAGCCGTCGCAGGTGAAGTCCGACTTCAGGTACGCGACCGGGTCGCCCGAGTCCAGCACGGTGGCCCTGGACAGGATGAACGCGTCGAACTTGCCTGCCAGCATGTCCTGTTCGACGTGGGCGTACTCGCGCACGACCTGGTTCACCGTGAACCCGGCGTCCTGGAGCTGTTGCTGGACGATCGAGGCGACCTCGGGCAGTTCGGCGCGGTCGGTGAAGGTCGCCAGCGTGATCGTGGCGCCGTTCGGCCGGCCGGCGGCGACACGGCCGGTGATCTCCTGTCGCGCCTGCACGGTCCACGGCAGCGCGGGCCCCAGCAGTCCCTTGGCGACGTCGGCGCGGTTCTCGTAGACGCCGCTGACGAGCTGGCCCCGGTTGACCGTCTCGCGCACGGCCGCCCGTACCGCCGGATCGGCGAATGGACCTGACTTGGTGTTGAGGTACAGCGTGTTGGTGCGTGGCATCGGCACCTCGCTGATGGTCTGCGGATCGAGCAGCGCAGCCTGCGAGACGGGAACCGCTTCGGCGATGTGCGCCTCGCCGCTGCGGATGGCGGCCGCACGCGCGGTGCCGTCCGGCACGAACGACACGTCGATCCCCGCGGCCTTCGCCTTCTCCCCCCAGTAGCCGTCGTGGCGGTCGAGGGTCGCGCTCGTGGTCCCGCCCACGCTCACCAGTCTGAACGGCCCGCTGCCGGTACCGACCGGGTTGGCCTTGCCGTCCGCGGCGTACGCGCTCTCGGCCAGAATGGACAGCTGAGGTGACGACAGCCGCTGCGGCAGCAGCGGATCCGGCGTTCCCGTGGCGACGACCAGCTTCTCCCCCGCCACCGAGGCCGTCAGTGCGACGCCGTCGAGGATCCGCGGCTTGGGCACCGCCTTCGTCGCCCTGGTGAGCGTGTTCACGGCGGCCGCGGCGGTCAGGGTGCTGCCGTCGTGGAAGCTCACTCCCGGCCGGATGGTGAACTCCCAGGCGGTGTCAGAGGTGCGCCGCCACTCGGTGGCGAGACCAGGGCGAGCGTCCCCGTTGCCGTCCAGCGTCACCAAGGTCTCCGCGGTCGACCAGCGGGACAGCTTGAACGCGTCGTCGCTGAACGGCGACAGACCCGACCGCGGCGGCTGCATCATGGCCAGCTTGATCCTGGCCTCACCGGACGAACCAGCCGTCTCTCCCGCACCGGAGGCGAAACATCCGGCGAGGAGGACCGAGACGGCGGTCAGGCCGGCGGCGGCCAAGGGTGCGCGGTGGTGCATGAGGCTTCCTGTCGTCGTGAGAGCGTTGAGCACGGCGACGGTAGCTCATGACAATCATTTGCATCTAGCGTGCGAGTCGCAGGTCACGCCACGCGGTGCCCGCTGCCGATCAACGTGGTGGCGTCGAGCTCTGCCACGCCCTCGTCGCGCAGCGACGCCAGATAGCGGTCCCGCACGGCTTCCACCAGATCCGCGGGCACCTTCGTCAGCGCTCCCCGGAAGCCGGACCCGACGATCACCAGCCACGCCACCTCCGGGGTCATCGTCAGCGTCATCTCGTTCGTGGTCACCTCGACGTCGACCAGACCGCGCTCACCCAACCAGGCCGCGTAGGGGTCTTCCTGGTTGATCCGGTCGATCAGATGAGGCGGCCGTGGCGCCGGCACCGGCGTGTTCGTGACCTCGGCGACGGCGAGGCCGAGATGGCGGCCCGCAGCCGCCATCGACCCACCGCGCCAGATCGTGAACACCGCTCGCCCACCGGGCCGGACCCGGCTGATCAGGTGGTCGGTCCCGACGGTCATGTCGGGGAAGAAGAAGATGCCGAGGGCCGACTGCACGAGGTCGTACCCCTCTCCCGGCCACGTCGTCACGTCCGCCTGGTGTGCGTGCAGCTGAGGCAGACCGGCCGACAGTCGGCGCAGCTCGTCGATCATCGGGCCGGACACGTCCACGGCATCGACGTGTCCGGTCGTCCCGACCAACCTCGCGGCCGGGATCGCCGAGGCACCGGTGCCGCAGCAGGCGTCGAGGACACGCTCGCCCGGCTTCGGATCGGCGACGGCGACCGCCGTGGTGCCGATCGGCTCCCACAGGTGCCGTCCCAGTGCGGTGAAGTCCGCTGCCGCGGCGTCGAACGCGCCGCGGATCTCGGTCTGCCGATCGTCAGCCATGAACCCCTCGCTTCGTTCCCATGTGGACAGTCCTGGCGGTGAGCAGCGCCAGATCACCGCGATCCCCCAGCCAGTCCGGCGACGTGCGGTCCAGCAGAACGCCCCACGCGGCCAGGTCATCCTCGCCCAAGAAGGCCTGCGCCCGCGCGACTCGCGCGGCCAGTTCCGCGAGCACGACCTCCTGTGCGCCGGAACTGAGCGGAGCGGGCAGGTCCAGCAGAACAGAGCGACTGGTGACCTGCTCGAGCCCGGCGGTCCTCAGCAACTCCGGCCATCCGCGAGCGTCGCGCACGACACCGGGCCTGCCCTCGAACCACACCGTGAACCACTCGTTGTGCGCGGCGTCCAGCCTGGCTTCCAGACCGGGCCTGCCCTCGAACCACACCGTGAACCACTCGTTGTGCGCGGCGTCCAGCCTGGCTTCCAGACCGGGCCTGCCCACACCGACGTCCCACGGCAGGCACCGCGCAGGCAAACCTCCCTCGCCGAGCGCGAGCACACCACCCGATCCGAGCAGCCCGGTCAGTCCGGACACCGCTTCCTGCCAAGACAACGCGTGGTGCACGCATGCACCGGACCAGATCAACGACACGGCTTCCGGCAGCGGAACGGGCCCGTCGTCGAGATCGTGCAGCACCGTGCGCACCCGATCACCGAGTCCCGCTCGTTCGGCGCGTTCGCGGACCATCGCGAGCATCATCTCGTCGCTGTCCACGGCATAGACTCGTGCAGCGCCTTCAGCCAGACGAATCGTGCTCGTCCCGGATCCGGGTCCTACATCCGCCACCACACCGGTAATCGGCAACGAGTCCAGAAGCGCGAGCTCTGCCGGAGCGAACACCGCCTCCGCCGCGGCGGGATCGCCGGTCGACGGGCCGGTCATCAGGCGTGCTCGTGCAGGTCAGCGAGGTCCCACTCCGGCAGCGGGTCCTCGAGCGTGCGCCAGTGCTCCGGCCCGGCCGCGAACTCGTCGTCCGTGAGCAACGCGGGCTCCAAACGGCGGCGCGGTTCGTCGAGATCGAGACCGACACCGATGAAGACCAGTTCCTGTCGCCCTTGCGGGGTGTCGAGCAGCTGCCCCGGCTCGAAGGTGAGGTTCGGGCCGGCCTGCGACCACACCGCGAGAACCTCGGGACGGCTGGCGATGTGGCAGAAGCCCTTGCTGCGCAACACACCGTCCCAGTCGGCCAGCGCCGCCATCAGCCGAGCGGGGTGGAACGGCCGCGACGCGCGGAAGGCGACCGAGCGGATGCCGTACTCCTCGGTCTCCGGAACATGACCGGTCCCCGCCAGTTCCTGGGCCCAGCCGGGAGACTGCGCGGCGGTGATCGGGTCGTAGCGCCCGGTGTCGAGCACCTCGGCGAGGTCGACGACACCCTGCCGTGTGTGCAGCAACCGGGCGACGGGGTTGAGCCTGCGCAGCACCGCGTCGAGCGTCGCGAGCTGCTCCGCGGTGACCAGGTCGGTCTTGTTCACCACCAGGAGATCCGCGAACTCGACCTGGTCGACGAGCAGGTCCGAGATCGTGCGCTCGTCCTCCTCGGCTGCGGCCAGGTCGCGTTCGGCCAGCTGGTCGCCGATGGTCAGCTCGCGCAGGAATCCGGCCGCGTCCACGACCGTCACCATGGTGTCGAGCTGGGCGTGGTCGGACAGGCTCGTGCCGTCTTCGAAGGTCCAGTCGAACGTGGCGGCCACCGGCATCGGCTCCGAGATCCCAGTGGACTCGATCAGGATCGTGTCGAACCGGCCCGAGCGCGCCAGCTCACCGACGCTGCCGAGCAGGTCTTCGCGCAACGTGCAGCAAATACAGCCGTTGGTCAGCTCGACCAGCCGCTCCTCGGTGCGGTCGAGGCTGCCCTGGCCCGCTACCAGCGCGGCATCGATGTTGATCTCACTCATGTCGTTGACGATCACCGCCACCCGCCGTCCCTCGCGGTTGGACAGCACGTGGTTGAGCAACGTGGTCTTGCCAGAACCGAGGAAACCGGACAGCACGGTCACGGGGGTGCGTCGAGACATGTGCACATGATAATCATCTTCATCGCTGAAGTGCGCAAACCCGGCCAACTGCTCACCCGCCCCAGGTGAGGGGCGTGCCAGTGCAGTGTTCTGGACCTACTTCTCGCAAAGCCTCCTTGCTCATCGGTCGCCGCCGCCGTCACCATGCCCCACCGGGCCGCGTCGCCCGATGATCTCGGCGAGCGGGCTTCGTCGGCGCTTCGGCCAGGCCGGGAGCGTGCAGTCGTCGCGTGAGTGCTCCCGACAGAAGGTTGTCGCCCACTGACGCGAGGCGGGCGACAACCGGGGAATGACTCAGACCTTCACCGGCTCGCGCTCTGCGGCGGCGACGGCACGACGGCCACGCAGGGTGCCGCCCGCGGTGATCGCGCCCGTGAACGCGATGCCAGCGGCACCGATGAACGCGGCGGACACACCGCTGGTCAGGGCATCGGCGTCACCGAGCTGACCGGCGCCGTACGAGGCGGCCAGCGCGCTCATGGCGGCCAGTCCGAGCGCGGACCCGATCTGGTAGCTGGTGTTGACGATGCCCGACGCGAGACCACCCTCCTCCGGGCGGGCACTGGAGATGGCGGTACCGAGCGAGGGGATGAAGGCCAGGGCCATGCCGGTGGCAGCCACGAGCGACGCGGGCAGGACATCGAGCCAGTAGTCGCCGTTCGGGCGCACCAGTGCCAGCCACCCTAGACCGGCGGCGAGCACGACGAGCCCGGTGACCACCATCGGCTTGACGCCGAACCGGGCGGTCAGCCGCGGAGCAACGAACACCATCAACACCATGATCGCGGTGGTCATCGGCAGTAGCGCCGAGCCACTGGCGAAGGCACCCAGACCGAGCACCTGCTGCAGGTAGAGGTTGAGGAAGAACCACATCGGGATCCACGCGCCACCGAGCAGCAACTGGGCGATGTTCGCCGCGCCGAGCTGGGACGTGCGGAAAATGCCGAGCCGCACGAGTGGGGCCTTCCGCTTGGCCTGGATGAGCAGGAACGCGCCCAGCAGCACGATGGCGACGATCAAGCCGACGATCGTTTCGGCCGAGGCCCATCCCGCTTCCGGGGCGCGCACGACGGCGTACACCGCTACCGCCAAACCAGCCGTCACCGTGATCGCACCGAGCAGGTCGGTGGAGCCGCGTTGAGCAGCACCCGCGGGCATCAGGGCCGGGATGGCGATCAGTGCGACCACCGCAATCGGCACGTTGACGTAGAAGACCCATGGCCAGCTCAGGTACTCGGTGATCACGCCGCCGAGGAAGACACCGGCCGTTCCACCGGCCGGAGCCGCTGCGCCGTAGATCGCGAGCGCCTTGCCGAGCTGTGCCGGTTCGCTGCCGAACAGCATCATCAACAGGGTCAGCGCCGAGGGAGCGATGAGCGCGGCTCCCGCGCCCTGCACCGCACGACCGAGCAGCTCCACCCAGATCTCCCCCGCTGCGCCGGCGATGACGGAGCCCACGAGGAGGACCAGCCAGCCAGTGGCGAACATGCGGCGGGCACCGAGCAGGTCGGACAGCCTGCCACCGAGCAGCAGCAGCCCGCCGAAGGCGACGACGTAGGCGTTGAAGACCCAAGACAGGTTCTCCTGGGAGAAGCCGAGATCCGCCTGGATCCGCGGCAGGGCCACCCCGATGATCGAGGTGTCCATGATGACCATGAACTGGGCGGCGGCAATGACGGCGAGCGCCCACCACCTGCGCCTGTTCACCTGCTCCACACGGGACATTTCAGTACTCCATACCGGTAGGGGGTATTGACGAGGCAGACGTGTGCCCCGACAGCGCTGTGCGCCCACCCCTGCAAACGAAAGATCTGGAGGACTGTGGCCGCGAAGTCCTCGCGGCCACAGTTCACTCAGTGCTGGTGATGGCCTTCGTGGCCGTCACCGTGGTACTGGTGCACCACCGCGTGTCCCTTGCCGCGCGAGATCAGCCAGCGGTTGACCGGGACCGTCACGACGAATGCCACAGCCAGCGCGAAGGCGAGGCTGACCCAGAACAGCCAGCTGGCCAGGCCCGCCTCCATCGCACCGGGCACGAGGAGCATCACCGCGTTGTCGACGATTTCCATGACGGCGATCGACACGGTGTCGGCGGCGAACGCGACGCCGATCGCGGCACGCAGCGGCAGGCCGGACTTGAGCACCGGACGGATGGTGAGCGCGTAACCGAACACGAAGGCCAGCGCGACCGCGAGCGCGATGGTCGACAGGGCGGACCAGCCCAGCGCCGTGCCGATCACCATACCGAGCACCTCGCCGATGGCACAGCCGGTGAGGCAGTGCAGCGTCGCCGATATGGCCAGTTTGGTCAGACTCTGCTGTGCGCTGCCGTGCTCCATAACTTTCCCCTTCAAGCCTGGGTACCCCTGGGGGGTATCTCGGCGAGCACGCTACGCCTATACCCCCTAGGGGTGTCAAGACTGATATGAGTGATCGAGGTGAACCAGTTGCGACGGTCACCCGTAGAGGACGTTGATGGAACCTACTAGGTACGGTAGTGGCATGAACGGGAGAGCGCAGCGAACAGTGGCCCAGTGGGCCCTGTTCTGCCTGCTCGTTCTCGGCGTTGTCGGGATGCATCACGTCAACGTGGGCACCGAAACCCCCGGCGAGCACGCATCTGCCGCGGCCAGCCCCCACGGTGACCACCAAGCGCCGGACGAGCCGGAGCCCACACCCGCACACGACATGTTGCACATGTGCATGGCGATCCTGTGCGCCGTGGCGTCGTTCCTTCTGCTCGGCTGGCTGCTGCTGCACCTGATCCGTCCGTCTGACGAACCGGCGGCGCCCGCTCCGGCATGGTCACGTGCACCTGCCAGACCGCCCCCTCGCTACGGCCGTTGGCTGCTGAACTCGTTGTGCGTGCTGAGGCTGTGATCGACACCGGTTCTCCGGACGGTCAAGTTCCCAGCACAGAAAGTTGCACACGATGAAGAAGTCCCTAATTGGTTTCGGCGTCGCCGGCGTAGTGGCGGTCGCGCTCCTCGCGGGCTGCGGCAGCGGCAACGACATGGCGGGCATGCAGCACGGCTCGACCACGACGCCGCCGTCCTCCACGGCCGAGCAGGACGGCCACAACGAGCAGGACGTCAAGTTCGCGCAGGACATGATCGGGCACCACCAGCAGGCGCTCGACATGGCGGCGATGGTCCCGGGCAAAAGCACGAACCCGAAGGTCACCGACCTCGCCAAGCGCATCGCGGCGGCACAGGACCCCGAGATCAAGACGATGACCGAGTGGCTGACGGAGTGGGGCGCCGCTCCCGCCTCGACGTCGATGCCGGGCATGGATCACGGCTCGGGCCACGGCTCCATGCCGGGCATGATGACGGCCGAGGAGATGGCGAAGCTCAACGGCGCCACCGGCGCGGAGTTCGACCGCATGTGGCTCGACATGATGATCAAGCACCACCAGGGTGCCGTCGAGATGGCCAAGACGGAGCAGGAGAAGGGCGCCAGCGCCGACGCCAAGAAGCTGGCGCAGGACATCATCGCCGCTCAGCAGGCGGAGATCACCGAGATGCAGGCGCTGCTCAAATAGAGCTGAAACGCTGAATGCCGGACGGAGCGCGTGTAGCAATCCGTCCGGCGTTTCGCTGGCCGTGACAGGAAGTCCAGCAAGGCGCGCTGGCGGGGATCCATCCGCCTCTACTACGACAAACAGTAGTTTTGCGCAGTCACTGCGTGCTCCAGAGGAGTTCGTCGCGCCGGGCAACCTCGAATGCAATGCCGAACGACTACCTGGCTGTGCCTGATCGGGCACCGAGCGTCACCTCGCGTCGTATACCCCTAGCCCGTATCGCCGAACTCCTTGCAAACCCATACCCCCCATGGGTATAAAGATGGCAAGCGCCCATCGTTCCCCCGGTCATCCACGACCGGCCGCGCGGTGGACCGATCGACAGGAGCGGTAGATGCACGGCTACACCAGCAACAAGGAAGACCACCTGCGGCGGTTGCGGCGCATCGAGGGTCAGGTGCGCGGACTGCAGCGGATGATTGAGAACGACGAGTACTGCATCGACGTCCTCACCCAGATCTCCGCCGCCACCAGGGCGTTGCAGTCGGTGTCGCTCAACCTGCTGGACGAGCACCTCAAGCACTGTGTCAGCCAGGCCATCACCGAGGGCGGCACGACCGCGGACGAGAAGATCGCCGAGGCCACCAATGCCATCGCCCGTCTGGTCCGCTCCTGATTCCGAACGTTTCGAACCACATCTGAGGAGCACCTGATGTCCGAGTCCGTCTTCACCGTCAGCGGCATGACCTGCGGGCACTGCGTCAGCTCGGTGACCGAGGAGATCGGCCAGATCGGCGGCGTGCAGAACGTGGCCGTCGAGCTCGACAGCGGCAAGGTCACCGTCACCAGCGACCAGCCGGTCGCCGAGGACGACGTCCGCGCCGCAGTCACCGAGGCCGGCTACACGCTGGTCAGCAGCTGAGGGGCAGCCAGATGAACACCGCCACGAAGGTGGCCGCCTACGCGGGTGTGCTGGCGATCGTCTTCGGCGGCGCATGGGCTGCCGGCGCCGCCGCCGGACCGTTGGGCGGGCCGGCAACGCCGGACACGATGGAGCACGGCGCCGAGCAGTCCGGCTCAGCTGACAGCAAGGCTGAAAGCAAGCTCCCACCAGGACTTTCCGTTGCGGACAACGGTTACGTGCTCGACCTGGCGCAGAACACCCTGCCCGCGCGGACACAACAGACGTTCAGCTTCAAGATTGGAACGGTCAGCGGTGACACCGTGACCAAGTTCGACGTGGAGCACGAGAAGAAGCTCCACCTCGTGCTGGTGCGCCGGGACGGCTCCGGCTTCCAGCACGTGCATCCGGAGATGGCCGGGGACGGCACCTGGTCGGTTCCGCTCACTCTTCCCACAGCCGGGAGCTACCGCGTGTTCGCGGACTTCAAGCCCGAGAACGGCGTGAAGACCACGCTGGGGGCGGACGTCCAAGTTGCCGGCACGTACAAGCCGCAGCAGTTCACCAAGGACTCTCGCGAGTCCGCGGTGGATGGTTACGTCGTCCGGCTGTCCGGCGACCTCACTGCGGGCGCCGAGTCCACCGTGACCACCACGGTCACCAAGGACGGCGAGCCGGTAACGGACCTGCAGCCTTACCTCGGCGCGAACGGCCACCTGGTCGCGTTGCGCGCGGCCGATCTCGCCTACCTGCATGTACACCCGCAGGACGGACCTGGTGCGGGGCCTGAGGTGAAGTTCGCGGTCGAGGTACCCACGTCGGGCCGGTACCGGCTGTTCCTGGACTTCCAGCACGAGGGCAAGGTCCGCACGGCGAGCTTCACGCTCGACACCACTGGCTCCGCACCCGCGTCCGCACCAACGACCGCCACGCCCACGCCGACGGACGACCACGGTGGTCACGGTGGCTGAGCACGAGACCCTCGCAGAGGAGGCGCGTTCCATGAGCTCACCGGCAAGTGAGATCGAACTGTCCATCGGCGGCATGACCTGCGCCTCCTGCGCCGCGCGCATCGAGCGCAAGCTCAACAAGCTCGAAGGCGTGCAGGCCACCGTGAACTACGCCACCGAGAAGGCTCGGGTCAGCTTCCCCGAGTCGCTGACCGCCGCGGACCTGGTCGAGGTCGTCGAGAACACCGGCTACACCGCAGAACTCCCCGCTCCCCCGCAGTCGGACGTGAAGGTCGAGGAGGACGACCCGACTCGCCCTCTGCGCCAGCGACTGATCACCTCGATCGTGCTGAGCGTGCCGGTGATCGCCCTGGCGATGATCCCGGCGCTGCAGTTCACGTACTGGCAGTGGTTGTCACTGACGCTCGCCGCGCCGGTCGTGGTGTGGGCCGCGTGGCCGTTCCACAAGGCCGCGTGGACCAACCTGCGGCACGGTGCGGCCACGATGGACACGCTGATCTCGCTCGGTGTGGGTACGGCGTTCGCGTGGTCGCTGTACGCACTCTTCTTCGGTACCGCAGGCGTTCCGGGCATGACCCACGGCTTCGACTTCACCGTCCAGCGCGCGTCGGGCTCGGGCAACATCTACCTCGAGGTCGCCGCCGGCGTCACGACGTTCATCCTCGCCGGACGCTACTTCGAGGCACGGTCCAAGCGCCGCGCCGGTGCGGCTCTGCGTGCCTTGCTCGAACTCGGGGCCAAGGACGTCGCAGTGCTGCGGGACGGGCGCGAAGAGCGCATCGGTGTCGACGAGCTGCGGGTCGGCGACCGGTTCGTCGTCCGTCCCGGCGAGAAGATCGCCACCGACGGCGTGGTCGACGAGGGCAGCTCCGCGGTCGACATGAGCATGATCACCGGCGAGTCCGTGCCCGTCGAGGTCGCCACCGGTGACGCCGTCGTCGGCGCCACGGTCAACGCGGGCGGACGGCTGGTGGTGCGTGCGACTCGGGTCGGCGCGGACACGCAGCTCGCGCAGATGGCCAAGCTCGTCGAGGACGCGCAGAGCGGCAAGGCCGAGGCGCAACGGCTCGCCGACCGGATCTCCGCGGTGTTCGTCCCGATCGTCATCGCCCTGTCCGGCGGCACGCTGGCGTTCTGGCTGGGTGCCGGTACGGGTGCCTCGGCGGCCTTCACCGCCGCTGTGGCGGTGCTGATCATCGCCTGCCCGTGCGCGCTCGGCCTGGCCACACCGACGGCGTTGCTGGTCGGGACCGGTCGCGGTGCCCAACTGGGCATTCTGATCAAGGGTCCCGAGGTGCTGGAGTCGACCCGTCGTGTTGACACGGTCGTGCTCGACAAGACCGGCACGGTCACGACCGGCCAGATGAGCCTGGTCGAGGTGCACGCCGCTGACGGTGTCGACGAGAAGCAGGTGCTGCGCCTGGCCGGTGCTCTGGAGCACGCTTCCGAGCACCCGATTGCCAAGGCCATCGCCACCGGTGCCACGGAACGGGTCGGAGCACTTCCAGCGGTCGAAGGCTTCCAGAACCTGGAAGGCCTTGGCGTGCAGGGTGTCGTCGGCGAGCACGCCGTCCTGGTCGGCCGCGCCCGGCTGCTCGAAGAGTGGAGCGTCCGGCTCGGCGAAGACCTCGTCACCGCGAAGAAGGAAGCGGAGGACAAGGGTCGTACCGCCGTGCTGGTGGCGTGGGATGGCGAGGCTCGCGGTGTGCTGGTCGTGGCCGACGCGGTCAAGCCCACCTCGGCCGAAGCGATCGCCGGACTGCGTCAGCTCGGTCTGCGGCCGGTGCTGCTCACCGGTGACAATGAGGCCGTGGCGCAGGCTGTGGCCGCCGAGGTCGGCATCGACGAGGTGATCGCCGAGGTTCTGCCGGCGGACAAGGTCGAGGTGGTCAAGCGGCTGCAGGCGGAGGGGCGTGTCGTGGCCATGGTCGGCGACGGCGTGAACGACGCTGCCGCACTCGCGCAGGCCGACCTCGGGCTCGCCATGGGCACGGGCACGGACGTCGCCATCGAGGCCAGCGACCTCACGCTCGTGCGCGGCGACCTGCGCGCGGCGGTCGACGCGATCCGCTTGTCGCGGCGCACGCTCGGCACCATCAAGGGCAACCTGTTCTGGGCCTTCGCCTACAACGTCGCTGCCCTGCCGCTGGCCGCGCTCGGCCTGCTCAACCCGATGATCGCCGGAGCCGCGATGGCGTTCTCCTCGGTCTTCGTCGTGAGCAACAGCTTGCGCCTGCGGGGCTTCCGCAGCGCGAACAAGCAGACCGTCTGATCCGTGGTCCGGCTCGCGCATCCGCGAGCCGGACCACTTCCACGCTGAGGGGGCAGTCATGCAGGACAGCTATGTCACCAGGGCGGGCGCGAAGATCGCCTACGAACTCACGGGATCCGGGCCACTTCTCGGCTACGCCCACGGCGTCTTCCTCAGCCGCGCGGCCGTGCTGCGGCTTCACCTTCTCGACTTCGACACCCTCTCGCGGTCTACAAGCCGCGCGGCGTGACAGGGCTCAGGATCTGAGGGCCTGCAGCGGGGGTCGCCTCCAGCACCTCAACGGCATCCTCCGCCTTGACAGGCGAACAAGGGAGTTCAGGTTCAAGACCCTCTCGCTGGGCAGGCATACTCACCGTTGCGGAAAGGGTGTGATCGATGCACGGGCTCGGTGAGCTGGAAGCGGCGGTGATGGACGTGCTGTGGCACGCCCGCGAGCCGCTCAAGGTGCGTCAGGTGCTGGAACGGCTCGACACCGGCAAACAACTCGCCTACACCACCGTGCTCACCGTGCTGGACAACCTGCACCGCAAGGACTGGGTGACACGCGAACTCGAGGGCAACGCCTACCGATACCAGCCCACGATCACCCGCGCCGAAGCCGCCGCGAACGCCGTGCGAGACGTGCTCATCGCCTCCGGCGACCCTCAAGCCGCGCTACTGCACTTCGCACAGTCCGCGACCGCCGAAGAGTCGGCGGTACTGCGCCGCGCACTGCGCAGGAAAGCCTCCGGACGATGACAGTCGCCCTGGCGCTGCTGCTCGGGTCCGCCGCAGCGGGCTGGCTGGCGCCGCGCCTGTTGTGGCGAGTCAGCGACCCCGTGGTGGCCCTGGTCGCGTGGATCGCCTCGATCGCCGCCGTGGTGATCACCTCGACCGTGGCCGTGGTACTGCTCGTGCTTCCCGAGCACGGTCTCGGCGTTCTCGACACCCTGCACCACTGCTGGGACTCCGTGCGGCATGGCACCACGCCGACGATCGAGGTGATCAGCGGCCTGACCGGTGGCGTACTGCTGACCTCGCTCCTCGTCCGGCTGGTGGTCGTCGGCGCCCGCAGCACCCGTCAACATGCCCGCGCTCGCCAGGAACACCTTTCGATCCTGCGCGTCGCCGGACGACGACAAGCCGGCCCGCACCCGACCGTGTGGCTCGACCACGACCGTCCCCTGGCGTTCAGCCTCGCGGGCAAGCCCGGCGTCGTCGTTGCGACGGAAGGACTGCACCGCCATCTGACCCCCAGCCAGGTCGACGCCGTGCTCGACCACGAGCGAGCCCACCTCGACGGTCGCCATCACCTGCTGGTCGCCGCCGCGGACGCGGTAGCCGCCACACTCCCAGTCCTGCCACTGTTCACACGAGCGGCAACGACGATCCGCGAACTCGTCGAGATGGCCGCCGACCTGACCTCCGCACGCACACACGGCGTCGAAACCGTCCGCGAGGCACTGATACGGGTGTCCCGCCACGGAGTTCCGAACTCAGCACTCGCGATGAGCAGAGACGCGCTGGGAACGCGGCTCGACCGCCTGCAACGACGGCGCCGGATGCCGAACCGCACCCAAAGGCTGCTCTCCTGTGGGATCGCCGGCATCACCGCCGCAGCGCTTCCGATCGTTACCGCGTCCGCAGCGCTGACCGCAGTGATGCTGCTGGCATGTCCATCGAGCTGATCATCTTGTCAGCACCTCGGCGGCCCCACCTGGCGAATCCGGCGAGCACGACCGTCAACGGTAAGCCTGTCCCTGATGCCGAATACAAGTCACTGACAGCCACATCCGGCAACGGACTTCGCTTCGGCCGCCGTGACGCCCGGTTCGACCGACCGCTCAGTCGGCGTGCAGCACGCGCTAACCCCGCAACATGACGTTTCACCCTGTGCCGCAACAGATGCGGCCGCCGATTCGATCGGCTTGGTCGCGCGCACGATGGCCCCGTGCATGCCGTCAGCGGCCTCGAACGTCGGGGTGATCTCGATGTTGGTGAACCCGGCGGCTCCGAGGCCCTCGCGGTACTCGGCGAAGGTGAGTGCTCCGGCGATGCAGCTGACGTAGGAGCCGCGTCCGGCTCGCTCCGCAGGCGTGAGGTGGTCGTCCGCGACGACGTCGAAGATACCGAGACGGCCGCCGGGCCGCAGGACGCGGAAGGTCTCGGCGAACACGGCGGGCTTGTCGACGGAGAGGTTGATGACGCAGTTGGAGATCACGACGTCGATGGTGTTGCCGGGCAACGGGATGGCTTCGATGTTGCCCTTGAGGAACTCGACGTTGGTGGCGCCTGCCTTGCCGGCGTTCGAGAGCGCCAGCGCCAGCATCTCGTCGGTCATGTCCAGGCCGTAGGCCTTGCCGGTCGGGCCGACACGGCGTGCGGACAGCAGGACGTCGATGCCACCGCCGGAGCCCAGGTCCAGCACCCGCTCGCCCTCACGCAGCTCGGCAACCGCGATCGGGTTGCCACAACCCAGTGAGGCGGCGACCGCTTCGGCGGGCAGTTCGTCACGCTGGGCTGCCGGGTAGAGCGTTGCGCCGAAGGTCTCGTCGACCTCCACAGCTTGCCCGCTGCAGCACCCGGCCCCACCTTCGCTGACGGCGATAGCGGCTGCGGCGTAGCGGGCTCGGACGGTCTCGCGCAGTTCGATCTGCTCGCTCATAAATGGCACTCCTCCAGGCTGTATCGAAGTTTGTCTATGTCATGTTTGCACTGGAGGCGAAGGCGAGTCAATATTGAAGTATGTCGAACCAAGGCGAGGGCTGCTGCGAGCCGCTGTCCGAGGAGCCGCTCGCCAAGGAGCAGGCCGCGGAAATGGCGACGGTGTTCAAGGCGCTCGGCGATCCCGTGCGCCTGCGCCTGTTGTCGCTGATCGCATCGCGGCCGTCCGGCGAGGTCTGCGTCTGCGAACTGACGCCGGCGTTCGAGCTCTCGCAGCCGACGATCTCGCATCACCTCAAGCTGCTGCGCCAGGCGGGCTTGGTCGACTCGGAGCGCCGCGGCACGTGGGTCTACTACCGGGTGCGCCCGGAGACCACGGACCGGATGTCCGCACTGCTGGCCAGCGTGAGCAGAGAGCGCACTCCGGCGTAGGTGGAGCAGGGTTCGCCTGCTGTTCACGTTCGCTTCGCGTGCGAACCGGGAGCACCACCTAGTGTCCTGGATCGACATAAACCGATCTACGCGTTCGGCTCATGTCGTTCCCGAACGGACTCGCATGGAGGTACCGTGCCGCCGCGTCCCACCACGGACCAGCGAATCATCCCGCTGGCCCTGGCGTCGACCAATCACGCCGGGCGTTCTGCCCTGACCTGCCGCTACCGCTGCGGCGACGCCTGCTTCCACGAGGCGCCCAACACCTCTGACAACCCCTACCTCGGTGACGTGATCACGAGCGCGGTCTCTCGTCGCTCGCTGCTCAAGACCACGGCCGTGCTGTCGCTTGCCGCTGCCGGAACCGCCGCGGTCGCCGTACCGGCGGCGGCGGATGTCGAGGCCGATCTGCGCCTCGGCGGTGGCCGTGGTGCTCGTGGCCTGCGCTTCGAACCGGTGGCGCACAACAAGCTCGACGCCGTGGTCGTGCCGCCTGGCTACTCGCAGGACGTCGTGATCCGCTGGGGTGACGCGGTTCTGCCGGGCGCGCCGGCGTTCGACGCCGCCAAGCAGACCGCTGCCGCGCAGGCGAAGCAGTTCGGCTTCAACGTCGACTACCTCGCGCTGCTGGAGCTGGACCATGACCGGCTCGTGCTCGTCGCGAACCACGAGTACACCAGTGAGCAGGTGATGTTCGCCGGGTACAGCGCGGCCAACCCGACTCGCGAGCAGGTCGAGATCGCCTGGGCCGCGCATGGGCTGAGCGTCGTCGTGCTCGAGGACCACCGAGGCAAGCTCTCCCCGGCCAAGCACCGCCTCAACCGGCGCGTCACGGCCACGAGCAAGCTCCAGTTCACCGGTCCCGCAGCGGGAAGCGCGTTCCTCAAGA
Source organism: Lentzea pudingi (assembly GCF_014646255.1). Lineage (GTDB taxonomy): Bacteria > Actinomycetota > Actinomycetes > Mycobacteriales > Pseudonocardiaceae > Lentzea > Lentzea pudingi. The sequence continues at coordinate 712,772 of NZ_BMNC01000003.1, read as the reverse complement.
CGTCCGCGGATCCGGCTGGGCGCACGGTGCTGGGCACGCTGAACAACTGCGGTGGCGGCGTCACGCCGTGGGGCACGGTGTTGTCCGGCGAGGAGAACTTCAACCAATACTTCGGCAACGCCGATCTCGTCACCGACCCGGACACGAAGGTCCGCCTCGCCCGCTACGGCTTGCGCGGTTTGGCGAGTGAGCGCAAGTGGGAGCGGTTCGACAAGCGCTTCGACGTGGCGCAGGAGCCCAACGAGGTCAACCGGCACGGCTGGGTCATGGAGATCGACCCGTTCGACCCGGACTTCGTGCCGCGCAAGCGGACCGCGCTGGGCCGGTTCAAGCACGAGGCTGCCGAGCCGCGGCTCACCCCTGACGGCCGCGTCGTGCTGTACATGGGTGACGACGAGCGGTTCGACTACTTCTACAAGTTCGTCTCGAAGAACCGGATGAAGCGCGGGCGCAGCGAGTCGGCTCGCCGGCACAACCTGACGCTGCTGGACGAGGGCACGCTCTACGTCGCCAAGTTCACCGGCGACAGCCCTGCCGCCGAGATCGACGGCACCGGCAAGCTGCCCTCGGACGGCGCGTTCGACGGCACCGGCGAATGGGTCGCACTGGCGAGCGGGAACACGTCGTTCGTGCGGGGTATGACAGCCGCCGAGGTCTACGTCTTCACTCGCCTCGCAGCCGACAAGGTGGGCGCGACGAAGATGGACCGGCCCGAGGACGTCGAGCCGCACCCGGACAACGGGACCGTCTACATCGCACTGACCAACAACTCCGACCGCGGCGTGGCAGGCAAGGCGGCGCCGGACGAGGCGAACCCGCGCACCCGCAACAGGCACGGCCAGATCATAGAAGTCATGGAGTCGCGCAACAATGCGGCGGCGACCAGCTTCCGGTGGCGGTTGTTCCTGGTGTGCGGTGACCCGGCGGACCCGAGCACGTACTTCGCCGGGTTCCCGAAGGACCAGGTGTCGGCGGTGTCGTGCCCGGACAACCTGGCGTTCGACGGCCACGGCAACCTGTGGATCGCGACCGACGGCAGCGCGCTCGGCTCCAACGACGGCCTGTTCGGCGTAGCGGTCGAGGGCCGGTATCGCGGTCAGGTCAAGCAGTTCCTCACGGTGCCGATCGGCGCGGAGACGTGCGGGCCGATCATCGAGGAGCGGCGGATCATCGTCGCGGTGCAGCATCCAGGCGAGATCGACGGCGCGACGGTCGAGAAGCCGGGATCGACATGGCCCGGCGGTCCGGGCACGATCGCGCGACCGTCCGTGGTCGCGGTGCGCCGATCCGATCGAGGCAGGATCGGCGACTAGGACTCGGCTACCGATGGCCGGGATCGGTTAGTGGGAACGACTGACCAAGCGGGGACCGTCCGGTTCGGACGGTCCTCGCTCCCGTTGTCAGACGCGGGCCTCGACCCCGAGCTCGTCGAGCAGGCCGCGGACCCTGAGCTCGATCTCGTCACGCACGGGGCGCACGTCAGCGACGTCCTTGCCCGCAGGGTCGTCGAGCGTCCAGTCCAGATAACGCTTGCCGGGGAACACCGGGCACGCGTCGCCGCAGCCCATCGTGACGATCACGTCGGCGGCGCGAACGATCTCGTCGGTCCACGGCTTGGGGAACTCGCGGGAGATGTCGATGCCGCGCTCGAACATGGCTTCCACGGCCGCCGGGTTGATCTCGTTGCCGGGCTCGGAGCCGCCGGACCAGGCCACCGCGCGGTCGCCGGCGAGGTCTTCGAAGAAGCCGAGCGCCATCTGGCTGCGGCCGGCGTTGTGCACGCAGAGGAAGAGCACGACCGGCTTGTTGTCAGTCACGTGGCCTTCGACCTTGGCCAGGGCGTGCAGGCGCTGGCGGGCGAACCGTTCGGCCAGCAGCGGCAGATAGTTCGGGATGGTGCTGTTCGAGGCGAACTGGTCGTAGCTGGTGCTCAGGAACCGTTCGATGGTCTCGGTGCCGAAGATGCCGTGGAACTGCTGCCGCAGGCGGCTAGCGGCGGTCTTGAGGGCGAGTTGCTGGTCGATGCTCAGTGTCATCGGTCTTCTCCAAGCTGGTGAACGACGGGGGCCAGCCGGTCGACCCGGTCGGCGAGATCGAGATAGGCGTGTTCGAAGGCGTCTTCGGTGCCGACGCGGGCCGGGTCGGGAACCGACCAGTGCAGGCGCTCCAGGTCACCGAGCTGTTCGTGGGCGTTGTCGCAGACGGCGACCACGAGGTCGTCCGGCCGCAAGATGTCCTCGACATGGGCGGTGTCCGCGCGGGCGAGCGGGATGCCGTGGGCCTCGGCGGTCGCGACCGCGAGCGGGTGCACTCCGTCCGCGGGCTTCGTGCCGGCGGAGGCGGTGGGCACGGCGCTGCGCTTCTTCCACAGCGCCGCGGCGAGCTGGGAGCGCGCCGAGTTGTAGGTGCAGACGAACACCACGCGTGGCGCTGTTCGGTTTCCGGCCGGGCCGAGCCCGGTCAGCGCGTCCGCGCGCAGCCGCAGGTAGTTGCGGCGCTGGTCTCCCTCTGAACGAATGCGCTCCAGCACACCCGCCTGTTCGAGCAGCTTCACGTGATGTGCCAGCAGGTTGCTGGGCAGGCCGAGTTCGCGACCGACCTCGCTGGGCGAGGCGTCGCCGAGAAGCAGCCGGTCGACGATCGCCAGCCGTGCAGGTTCGCCGAGCACCGCGTGCAGACGTGCCCGCTCCACCACCGAGGAAGACCACTCAACGTTCATTGAGTCAATGATCGTTGAGTATTTCGGCGAAGTCAAGGCTCGGCGGACACTCCGCTCCTCTCGCTGACAAGCCGTTCGCGACTGGCAGCGTTATCGCCGGTCCGGTGAAGTCAGCCATGTCCACGAAGAACCCTGACGCGGCGCGGGCGTACCCACCCGGCAACGCCAAACGGTTACGCGCAGTACGGTCGTGTGTATGAGCAGGCCTGTCCGACCAGTTGGGCGCCAGCGTCCCGGCGGCGCCTTCGGGCCCGTCCGCGACGAGGCGCGAGACGCCCGCATTGTCGAGGCGGTCTTGGACTTGATCTCCGAAAGTGGGTACGCGGATCTCACGATGGGGGCGGTGGCCACACGCGCGAAGGTCGCCAAGGCCACCGTCTACCGTCGCTGGTCCTCGCGCGAGGACCTGGTCGCCGACGCCTTGGAGAGCATCATGCTGTCCCCGGCGCCAGACGAAGAGGCGACTGCCGCGACGCTGCGTGACGACCTGATCGCCACGCTGGCGCGCAGCTCCGGGTGCCTCGAGCCTCAGGGCCGCCGCTTCACGGCGTTGCTGGCGGCCACGGCCGCTTCCCATCCTCAGATCACCGACACCCTGCGGGAGCGCTACATCGCCGCCCAGCGGCAGGGGATCGCGGCGTGCCTGCAGCGCGGCCAAGGACGTGGGGAGATCGCCGCGGACACGGTCGAGCGCCTGTTGTCGCCGGGCAGGCTGGAAATCGACGCGGTCATCGCCGTCCTGTTGCAGCAGGAAGCATTGCTCGGCGCCGTTCTCGACGCTGAGGGCGTCGCACGCCTGGTGGACCAGGTCCTGCTTCCCCTCATCAGCACCCACACGACCTGAAGCCGTCACCACCGGCTCCATGCGGGCCACTCCGCGTCGTTGACGGCCCGACCACCGACCGTGCTGGAAGACACAGATCGTCAACTCGATACGACCTAGACTCGATACTGTATCGTCTCTAGTTGTCAGGCTGACGCGCCCGACAACCTCCGAGAACGTGCCGTACTAAAAGGAAGGCGTATCGTGTCACGTCAAGACAAGGCGAAAGTGCTGGTCACCGGGGCGACGGGGATGCAGGGCGGCGCTGCCGTTCAGGCACTCCTGCGCGCGGGCCACCCCGTGACCGCGTTCGTGCGCAACCCGTCTTCGGTCCCCGCCCAGGCGCTTGCCCGGCAGGGCGTCGCCCTTGCGACCGGAGACATGGACGACATCGCATCCCTTGAGGCTGCCACTGCCGGACACGACGTGGTCTTCTCCGTGCAGCTGGCGGGCGTCGACCCGGCCGATCCCGGCGCCGAGCAGCGCAAGGCCCGCAACATCGCCACCGCGGCCAAGCGGGCCGGCGTCACCCAGATCATCCACACATCCGTGTCGGGGACCGGCTGGCGAAGCCAGCACCCCGGTTACGAGCTATCCGACCTGATGAAGGCCTATTGGGACGAGAAGGAGGCTGCGGAGGACGCGATCCGGCAAGCGGGCCTGGAGCGCTGGACCATTTTCAAGCCCGCCTACTACATGGACAACTTCCTCCCGGCCAGGTGGGACACCCAGTCCCTCGGCCTGTCCGAGGGCAAGCTGATCACCGCTACGAGCCCACAGGCCGTGATGGCGCTCATCTGCTCGGACGACTTCGGAGCAGCCGTCGCCGCCGCCGTGGCCGACCCCGCCAAGTTCCACGAAGCCGAGATCGAGTTCGCAGGCGACGCCCTGACCTACCCCCAGATCGCAGACACCCTCTCCAAGACCACCGGCCGCGAAACCACCGCCATCTTCCTCTCATGGGAGGAACAAGAGCAGCGCATCGGCGCACCCTCGGCGGACAGCCAGATCTGGAACAACCGCGTCGGCTACCCCGCACGCCCCCACCACGCCGCCCACTACGGCCTGACCACCACCACCTTCGAGCAGTGGGCAGCACAGCAGGACTGGCGCCTCCCAGCCGCCTGAACTCCAGGCAGCCCTCCAGCTCCACCAGCGCAGCGGTGTTTCCGGCGGCGCCCCGCCACCGGGAACACCATCTCCCGCCCGAGGACGACCATGTCCAATACCTTCCGCAGCAGCACTGTGCCCGCGGGCACAGGACACCCACTGCGGAGCTACCTTCGCGAACGTCGCCCAGCTCTGCAGCGCTTACAACGCCAGGGACCTCTACGTCCCGTATCGGCTGATGTCGACACATGTGCACCCCACAAACGGGTGATCCAGGTGACTCTCGCGATCAACAGCCTGCTGAGCAACGAAATCCTGGCCGCCGCGATCGGCGAAGCTCAGGAACGGCTTGGCCTCACGATCGAGCGCCCAGAGCTGCGCTGATCCTCGCCACGGTGGCCTTCGCGGTAGGTCCCACGCCGATCAATGTCGCGGACGCGGCGCCCGTCCAACCGCCGTACCCGAGCAGGTGCACGCACGGCTCCCCCACGGCTGTCGTGCCGTCCATCGCAACGCGGCCGCGGTCGTCGCGCAGCCGCAGTGGTGCGAGGTGTCCAAGCGCAGGCCGGAACCCAGTGGACCAGATCACGATGTCGGCTTCAGCGAGGAGGTCGTTGTCCATCGGCGTCGCCACGAGCAGCCCGCTGTCCCGAGCCTCTCGAACCGGCGGCACCGCCACGATGTCGCCGAGTTCCCCCACGCCACCCGCGCGTCGGCTGGCGATGTCGAACAGCGCCTTGCCGTCGATCTCGTCCGGCAGGTACCGCGGCGGACGACGAGTCATCCACGTCACCGACGCGTGCGGGACCAGGTCGGCCGCGATCTGCGCGCCGGAGTTGCCGCCACCGACCACGGCCACCTTCTGCCCCGCGAACTCCAGCGGGTCTCGGTAGTCGACGGTGTGCAGCTGGCGGCCGGGCAGGTCCATCAGCGGCCGGAACGGCCGCCACCACGTACCGGTCGCGCTGATCACGTGCCGCGTAGACCAGGCTCCGGAATCGGTGTGCACCAGCAGCTCGTCGCCGTCGCGGCTCACCGAGCTCACCACAACGGGCCGCTGCACGGGAACGTCGTACCGCTTTTCATACGCGATCAGGTAGTCGACGACGTGCGCAGCGGTCGGGTAACCGTCCGAGAAGGCCGGCATCGGCCAGCCGGGCAACGAGCTGTGGCGCGCGATCGAGAACAACCGCAACGAGTTCCACCCATGCGGCCACGCCCCGCCAGGAATCGGCTGCGCGTCGAGCACCACATAGGACAGACCAGCGCGGCGCAGGTAGTAGGCGGCGGCCAGTCCAGCCTGGCCGCCGCCGATCACCACGACATCAGACTTCAGAGCGTGCCACCCAACGTCGCCGCAGCCACAGGCTCACGTACACGAGCCCGACCAGCACCGGCACCTCGATCAGCGGGCCGACCACGCCGGCCAGCGCCTGCCCGGAGGTCACGCCGAACACGCCGATCGCGACGGCGATGGCAAGCTCGAAGTTGTTGCCGGCAGCGGTGAACGCCAAGGTCGTCGTCCGCTCATAGGACAACCCCGACGCCTTGCCCAGCGCGTACGAACCCGCCCACATGATGGCGAAGTAGACCAGCAGCGGCAGCGCGATCCTGACGACGTCCAGCGGGCGGTTCGTGATGGTCTCGCCCTGCAGCGCGAACAGGATGACGATCGTGAACAGCAGGCCGTACAACGCGATCGGGCCGACGCGCGGCAGGTACTTGGACTCGTACCACTCGCGACCCTTGGAGCGCTCCCCCAGCTTGCGGCTGAGGTAGCCGGCCAGCAGCGGGATGCCGAGGAAGATCAGCACGGACTTGGCGATCTCCCACGCGGAGAAGTCCACCGAGGCGGTGTCGAGGCCCAGCCAGCCCGGCAGCAGGTCGAGGTAGAACCAGCCGAGCACACCGAACATGATCACCTGGAACACCGAGTTCAACGCCACCAGCACCGCGGCGGCCTCGCGGTCGCCGCAGGCGAGGTCGTTCCAGATGATGACCATGGCGATGCAGCGCGCCAGGCCGACGATGATCAGGCCGGTGCGGTACTCGGGCAGGTCCGCCAGGAAGATCCAGGCCAGCGCGAACATCAGCGCCGGGCCGAGCACCCAGTTGAGCACCAGCGACAGCACCATAGTGCGCTTGTCGCGGGTGACGGTGTCGAGCTTGTCGTAGCGAACCTTCGCGAGCACCGGATACATCATCAGCAGCAGGCCGAGGGCGATCGGCAGCGAGACTCCGTCGACCTTCACCGCCTCCAGGACGCCCTGCAGACCAGGCACGAAGCTTCCGAGCGCGAGCCCGGCGACCATGGCGAGGCCGATCCACGCCGGCAGCCAGCGGTCCAGGAAGGACAGCCGGTGCAGGACGTCCTGCTCCGCCGTCGGGTTGGTGGTGCTCAACAGGGCCTCCTGGCATCGGAGTCGGCGCGGTCGGCCAGCTCGGTCAAACTGCCCGCGATCCGACGCAGGGCGTCGGGGCGAAGCCGGTAGTACGTGAAGCGCCCGCACGGCTCGGTGTCGACGAACCCGGCCTCGCGCAGCACTTTGAGGTGGTTCGACACGTTCGTCTGCTTGGCGCCGGTTTCCTCGACGAGGTGGCACGTGCACAACGCCTCGCCGGCCAGCAGCTCCAGGATCTTGGCGCGCAGCGGATCGGCGAGAACCTTCAACACATCAGCATCGAGTGACATCAGTCGGGAATGATACATCAGCCCGGCCTGATGAGACGCACGGCAAGAGGCAGGTCAGTCGCAGTCGGAGGCAGGCTCGTCGCGCAGCGGGCCACCGGGCCGCAGAAGCTGCTCCATGGTGTCGAACACGTCGTGGTCCAGGCGGTACCAGCTCCACGTGCCACGTCGTTCGCGCTGCAGCACACCGGCGTTGACCAGGATTTTCAGGTGGTGGCTCAGCGAGGACTGAGGCATCTCGAACTGGTCGGCGAGGTCGCAGAAGCACGCCTCACCGCTCGCTGCATGCCTCACGAGCACCACCAGCTGAACCCGGATGGGGTCCGCGAGAGCCTTGAAGAGACGTGCGGCGGAGGCCGATTCGTCAGGCACCGCCACCAGCGCCTCCCTTCGCGCGTCCAGGTCCATCGTCGACATGGTGACATGTTCATCAATCGGAATGAACGTCCGGTGAACGCGACACTACCGGCGGCACGGCGAACTGGTATCCGAGGCCGCGAACGACACGAATCCACGTTGGATTGTGGTCGTCGTCACCCAGCCGCTTGCGCAGCCGCATGATGTGGACGTTGAGCGTGTTGCTCTTGGCCGACGGCCGGTCCGCCCACAGCGCCGCGACGAGCTCGTTGCGGCTGACCACCGCGCCTGGTCTCTCGGCGAAGTAGCGCAGCATGAGGAACTCCATCGGCGGCAGTTGCGTGAGCACGCCGTCGAGCCAGAACTGCGGCACGGCGCCGTCCACGCGCAGCCGGCCGAGGTCGATGACCATCGGCCGGATCTCCACCGTGTCGGTCTTCGGCGCGACCGATCCGAGGAACGCCAGCAGCTGCTGGGTGCGGTACGGGCGCGGCACCACCGCTGTCGCGCCCGCCTCGGCCGCTCTCGCGGCGAAGTCGCCCGAGCCCAGCCCGGCGCCGACCACGATCGGGACATCTGGGTCGTCCGCGCGCACGATCGTGAGGAAGTCGATCGGGTCGAGCTTTCCCACCGCGGGCCCGAGCAGCACGGCGTCCGGACACGTCCGGCCGAGCACCAGCAACGCCTCTGCCGGGTCAGGGCAGACGCGCGGCTCCACCGGCTGGCCGGTGAAGCCGTCGAGCAACTGGTGCACGACGTCGGCGTCGTGATCCACCACGAGGACGGCGAGCCGGTTCTGGACCCGGCCCTTGTTCGCCAGACAGGCTCGCCGCCGCGTGTGGAACTGTGAGCTGTCGGACTCCCAAGCCCCCAACGCAGAGCCCGTCATGGCTTAACCGAATCGTCCGGTGATGTACGCCTCGGTCCGGGCGTCGGAGGGGTTGCCGAAGATGTGCTCGGTGGTGTCGAACTCGACCAGCCGGCCTGTGCGCTGCCCCTTGTCGTCGGCTTCGGCGGTGAAGAACCCGGTGCGCTGCGAGACGCGGGCAGCCTGCTGCATGTTGTGGGTGACGATGATGATCGTGTAGGTCGAGGCGAGCTCCACCATCAGATCCTCGATCTTGGCGGTGGCGATCGGGTCGAGCGCCGAACACGGCTCGTCCATCAGGATCACCTCGGGTGAGGTGGCGATGGCGCGGGCGATGCACAGCCGCTGCTGCTGACCGCCGGACAGGCCGAAAGCGTTCTGCTTGAGCTTGTCCTTAACCTCGTCCCACAACGCGGCACCACGCAACGCCCGCTCCACCACGTTGTCCATGTCCGACACCTTCATGCCTGTGACGCGAGGGCCGTAGGCGACGTTGTCGTAGATGGACTTCGGGAACGGGTTCGGCTTCTGGAACACCATGCCGATGCGACGGCGCACCTCGATGACGTCCACGTCCTCGCCGTAGATGTCCACGCCGTGGTAGGCGACAGCGCCCTCGACGCGGGCGCCGGGCACGAGATCGTTCATCCGGTTCAGGCACCGCAGCACGGTGGACTTGCCACATCCGGAGGGACCGATCAGCGCGGTGATCTCCCTGCTGCCGAACGACATGTTCACATTGGTGACCGCGCGGAAGTCGCTGTAGAAGACTTCAAGGTCCTTCAGGGTGATCACGCCGTCGGGTGCTCCCTCCACGGGCGGCACCGTGTTCGAGCGCTCGATGGTCACCTGGCTCTCCGATGCGGTGTCACTCTTGTTCGTGCGCTGCTCGGTGGACACGGTTCGCTGCTCCGATCTGGTCATGAGTTCTCGCTCCTTCATTCGCGTGTCACCACTGGCGCTGATAGCGGTTGCGCAACCAGATCGCGAGCGCGTTCATCACGAGCAGCACGATGATCAGCAGGAGGATCGTGGAGTAGGCCAGGTCCCGGAACTCGACGCGGTCCAGCGGCACCAGGCTGAAGATCTGCGTTGGCAGCACGGTGTAGCGGGAGAACACGCCGTCCGGATTGAACGTCAAGAACGTCGTGGCACCAACGAGAAGCAGCGGCGCCGCTTCACCGATCGCCCGTGACAACGCGAGGATCGAGCCGGTCGCGATACCGGGCACAGCCGCGGGTAGCACCTGCTTCCACGTGGTCTGCCACTGCGTCGCGCCGAGCGCGAGCGAGCCGGAGCGGATCTCCGACGGCACTGAGCGCAACGCCTCACGACAGGTGATGATCACGACCGGCAGGATCAGCAACGCCAGCGCGATCGCGCCCGCGAGCAGGACCGCGCCGATCGACAACGGGCCACGGACGACGAACCCGAGCGCGAGGATGCCGTAGATCACCGAGGGCACCGCGGCGAGGTTCTGGATGTTGAGCTCGATCAGCCGGTTCCACCAGCGGGTGCCGTCCGCGTACTCCTCCAGGTACACCGCCGCCGCGATGCCGAGCGGCAAGGCGATGAGCGCGGTCAGCACCATGATCCAGATCGTGCCGAACAGCGCGGACTTCACACCCGAGGTGTCCGGTCGCAGCCGGGACGGGTGCTCGGTGACGAGGTTCGGGTCGAACCGCGCCAGGCCTTTCTGGACGATCACCGCGAGCACGAAGAACAGGAACGCGCAGATGATCGCCAGGCACGCCCACAGTGCGATGGCGAACACGGTCGACCCCACGCCTTTGCGGCGGCCGGACTTCAGGCTCTGGTCAACAACCAGTGTCGTCGCGGTCATCAGTAGGCCTGCCTGTACTTGCGGACCAGCCGGATGCTGATCATGTTGATCAGGAGGGTCATCACGAACAGCAGCGCGCCGATCGCGAACAACGCGTAGTAGGACGGGCTGCCCTGCGGGGTGTCACCGCTCGCGGCCTGAGCGATGAACCCGGTCATCGTCTGCGCGCCCTTGAGCGGGTCCGCGGTGAACAGCGGCATGTTGCCCGCGGCGATCGCGACGATCATCGTCTCGCCGATCGCGCGCGAGATGCCCAGCACGATCGCGGCGACGATGCCCGACAACGCGGCCGGGAACACCACGCGGATCGTGGTCTGCATCCTGTTGGCGCCCAACGCGTACGAGCCCTGCCGCAACGCCAGCGGCACCGCCGACATCGCGTCCTCGCTGAGTGAGGCGATCGTGGGCACGATCATGAAGCCCATCACGATGCCGGGCGAGATCATGCTGTAGATGCCCTCGATGCCCAGCAGGGGTTTGAGGATCGGCGTGATCACGGTCAGGGCGAGGAAGCCGTAGACCACGGTCGGCACGCCGGCGAGGATCTCGAGGATCGGCTTGAAGATCTTCCGCACGCGCGGCGAGGCGTACTCGCTGAGGTAGATCGCGGCGCCCAGACCGAACGGGACCGCCACCACCAGCGAGATCAGAGTGATCATCAGCGTCGCGGTGACCAGCGGCAGAACGCCCCAGGACTTGTCGTCCCAGTTGAACTTGTCGCCGAACAGCGCCGTCCACTCGGTGCCGAACAGGAACTCACCGAGGCTGACGTGGGTGAAGAACTCGGCGACCGGCGCGAACAGCGACGCGACGATGCCGACCGTGACGAGAACCGACAACGCGGCCGCGCTCACCAGCACGGCCTTGATGATCTTCTCGCCGATGCGCGGGCTCTGCGCGGTCAGGTCGACCGGCGGCCCTTCCCATGCGACGGGGTGGCCGCCCGAGTCCGGACGGCCACCGTCGCGAGTCTTCGTGCTCACTTGCCGCCGGCCTTGGCCTGCAGCGTGGCGAGCTCGTCCTTGGCCTTCTTCTTCTGGTCCTCGGTCAGCGGGACGAAGCGCGCGGCCTTGACGATCTCGTCGTTGTTCGCGAGGTAGAACTCGACGAACTTCTCGACCTGGGCCTTCTTCAGGCCGGCGTCGGAGGGGTAGATGAACAGCGGGCGGGCGAGCGGCGCGTAGCTGCCGTCCTGCGCGGCCTTCACCGACGGCTCGACGCAGCCCTTGCCCTTGCCGCCGTCGATCTTCACGGCCTTGAGCTTGTCGGCGTTCTCCTCGAAGTAGGAGAAGCCGAAGTAGCCAAGACCACCCTTGGAGCCGCTCACACCCTGGACGGTGATGTTGTCGTTCTCGGTCGGGTTGTAGTCCTTGCGGCTGGCGCCTTCCTTGCCGTTGATGGCGCCGGTGAAGTAGTCGAACGTGCCGGAGTCAGCGCCGGCGCCGTAGAGGTCGAGCTTCTGGTCCGGGAAGGACGGGTCGACCTCTTTCCAGTTGGCGACCTTGGAGTCCGGCTCCCAGATCTTCTTGAGCTGCGCGACGGTGAGGCACTGCGCCCAGGTGTTCTCCTTGTTCACCACCACGGTCAGCGCGTCGTTCGCGATCTGCAGCTCGGAGAAGCTGATGTTCTTCTCCGTGCAGGTCTTCTTCTCCTCGTCCTTGATCGGACGGGACGCGTCGGAGATGTCGGTCTCGCCGACGCAGAACTTCTTGAAGCCACCGCCGGTGCCCGAGGCGCTGACCGACACCTGGACGCCGCTGTTCTTCTCCATGAACAGCTCGGCCGCGGCGATCGACAGCGGTTCCACGGTGCTCGAACCGTCGATGACGACGGGGCCGGAGAGCTGCTCACCCCCGCTCTCGGAGCCACTGCCGTTGTTCTGCCCACCACAGGCGGACAGGGTCAGCGCGGCGACAGCCACGACGGACAACACGTGCGCACGCTTCACCTGGCGGATGGTCACTGACGTGCCTCCTGCTCGAGACCCGGATCGGGGCCGGGGATCTTCGACAAGCCCTCGTTCGAGGACCCCTGCATCGAAGAATCTCGTTCTAAACAGAAGGTGAACACCGAGTGACATCGAAAACTATCGTTGAAAAATCTCGATCCAACGCAGGATCACTGTGCGGCAACGGGCTGACCGAGCAGCCTCCGGACCTCGTCGAGACCTTCGGGAATGGCGACGTACCAACCCCACGTTCCGCGACGTTCGCCGCGGACGAGGCCGGCTTCGGCGAGCACACGCAGGTGATGGCTGACCGTGCCCTGACTCAGGCCGAGACTGGCGACGAGGTCGCAGACGCAGGATTCGCCGCCCGGCGCTTCCTGCAGGAGGCGGAGCAGTTCGAGGCGAGGCGGGCTGGCCAGCGCCTTGAACACCTCGGCGACGCGACGCGCGTCAGCCAGTTCCATGCCCTGACCGAGTGACACGCAGCGTTTGTGGCCGCCGTTGTCCATCTGGAGTTCACCGCGGGGCTCCACCATGACCCCGAGGGTACGACCTAGATTGACAAAAGTCGATGCAACCGGTCTGCTTTGTATCGACAATCTTCGGTCCAAGGAGATCTTGATGACCCGCCTCGAGGGCCTGCCTCAGCACGAGCTCACCGCCCAACTGCTCCGCATCACCGACGAGCTGGCCGACAAGTTCCACGGCGTGTTCAGCCGGGAGACCGTCGAGCAGTTCGTCGAGGAGACCTATCAGCTGCTCAACGCCAACTCCACGGTCAAGACGCACCTCGCGACGTTGACCGCGCGGTTCGCCAAGCAGCGCCTGACCGACCATGGCCGAGCACAGGGTCTGACCAAGGTCGAGGTGCCGCAGGTGCTGTTCATCTGCGTGCACAACGTCGGTCGCTCTCAGATGGCGTCTGCGCTGTTGGAGCACCACGCGTTCGGCAAGGTCGCAGTGCGATCCGCCGGTAGCCAGCCCAGCGGGTCCATCCCGTCGGCGATCACGGAAGCGCTGGCGGAGTTGAACATCCCGCTCACGCAGGCGTTCCCGAAGCCGCTGACCGACGAGGTCGTGCGGGCAGCGGACGTCGTGGTCACGATGGGCTGCGGCGACTCGTGCCCGGTCTACCTCGGCAAGCGCTACCTCGACTGGGAGGTCGCCGACCCGGTAGGCGCCCCGCTCAACCGCGTCCGTGAGGTCCGCGACGACATCGACCGCCGCGTGAGAAGCCTGCTGTCCGAGCTCCTGGGCGACTGATGCTGCAGGTCTTGCTGGTCACCCTGATCGGGACGCTCGGGATCGTCGCGACGTTCGCGCTCGGCGTCACGAGCCTCTCAAAGGGAAGCAAGACCTTCGCCTGCATCTGGTTCACCGTCTGCGGCGCACTCGTCGTAGGCGGGCTGTACCTGTACGTGACGTGAGGAAGTCGTGTCACCAACCGTTCACCTGGATCGGGCATTATCGAACCAAGGAAACGCCCGCCAGGAGGAGATCGACGTGTCCAAGACCCCCGAAGTGCTGTTCGTCTGCGTGCACAACGCCGGCCGGTCCCAGATGGCCGCGGCACTGCTGCAGCACTACGGCATGGGCAGGATCTCGGTCCGCTCGGCCGGCTCGGCGCCCGCCGAGAAGGTCAACCCCGCCGCTGCCGACGCGCTCGCCGAGTGGGGCCTCGACATCACCGCCGAGGTCCCCTCGAAGCTCACGACCGAGGACGTCGAAGCCTCCGACGTCGTGATCACCATGGGCTGCGGCGACACCTGCCCGGTGTTCCCCGGCAAGCGCTACCTCGACTGGCAGCTCGAGGACCCGGCGGGCCAGGGCATCGACTCGGTCCGCCCGATCCGCGACGACATCGACCGCCGCGTGCGCGGCCTGGTCGCCGAACTGCTGGACTAACGCGGGACGCTGGCGGTCGACAGCGCGGCCGCCAGCACCCCGATCACGCCCAGCACCACGAACACCGCCGGGTATCCCCCGAGCCACGCCGCCATCGCGCTGCCTGCCCACGGCGCGATCGCCGCGGTCAACATCACCGGCACCGCAAGCAGTCCGCTCAACTGTCCGTAGTGGACAGCGCCCCACCGATCGGTGACCGCGGTTGCCTGCACCAGCGTGAAGATCCCGCGCGCCACACCTGCGAGCACCGATCCCGCGATGAGCAGCAAGGCCGGGCCTAGGATAACGCCCAGCAACGTCGTCACCACCGCGCTCACCAGCAGGACCAGCGCCGTCCGCGTACGCACCGACGTCCTCGCGGTCAACCTGGCGTAACCGAGCCGTCCGAGTACCTGGCCCACCCCACCGAGGCCCAGGGCCACGGCGGCCGCCGCTGTCGACATCCCGCGTTCGGTCAGCAGCGGCACGAGGTTGACCACCACCGCGTAGACGCTGAACGCTGCCAGGCTCATCGCGATCGTCAACACGATGAACGCCCTGCTCCTCGCCACCGCGGACGGATGATGCTCCGCCTCGTGCTCGATCTCCGGCCACGGCAACCGCAACCCGAACAGATGCAACGGAACCGTAGTGACAGCAAGGATTCCCGCCAGCACCAGATACGTGCCCCGCCAGTCCAACTGCGTGTTCAGCACCGCCGTCAGCGGCGCGAACACCGTGCTGGCCAGTCCTGCCACCAACGTGAGCGCAGTCAGCGCGGACACCCGCCTCGCCCCGTACCAGCGGGTGAGCGCGGCGAAGGCGGGAGCGTAGAACACCCCGGCCATCGCGACACCGATCAGCAACCACGCCACCGTGAACCACGCCAGCGACTGAGCCGTCGCCAGCATGATCAGCGCCGGCACCGCGACGATCGAGCCGGTGGTCATGACGACGCGCGGACCATGGCGGTCCAGCAGTTTGCCCACCGGCACGCCGACGAGTCCTGCCACGATCTGGCTCGCCGAGAAGCCCGCGGTGATCGCGGCCTGCGACCACCCGGTCTGCGAGCTGATCGTTGGCAGCAGTACGGGAAACGCGTAGTAGAGGATTCCCCAGCTGATGATCTCGGTGGAGCACAACACGATCAACACGCGGCGCAGCCCGGCATCGGTGCGGGGCCGCGCCGTCGTGTCAGCGTGCACTGGCCGCGAGGCCGACCGTCAGTTCCCTCTGCTCGGGCGAGCTGCAGCAGCCGCCCTCGTTCTTCTGCTCCTGCGGCGCGTCGAACACCCCGGCGCCACCGCACACCCCGGTCTCCGGCAGCACGAGCTCAACGCGTCCGGCCGCCTCGTGGTCACCGGCGATCGCGGCCACGACCGATCGCGACTGCTCGTAGCCCGTCAGTGACAGGAACGTCGGCGCACGGCCATAGCTCTTGATTCCGACCAGGTAGACGTTCGGTTCGGGGTGGCGCAGCTCGGCCTCGCCGTGCGGGTAGACAGTGCCGCACGAGTGCACGTTGGGGTCGATGAGCGGCGCGAGCTTCGACGGCGCCTGCAGCACCGGGTCCAGGTCGAGCCGGACCTCCGACAGCCACGACAGGTCAGGCCTGAACCCGGTCAGCACCACGATCTCGTCGATACCCTCGACCTGGTGACCGTCGAACGACTCCAGCGTGAGGCTGCCGTCCGCCGCCCGTTCGATCGCAGCGGTGCGGAACCCGGTCGCGGTCTCGATGTGGCCCGCTTCAACAGCCTTCTTGGCCCGCAGACCCAACGCACCGCGCGCCGGCAGCTGGTCGGCCTCCCCGCCACCGAACGCGTTGCCGACAGCACCGCGACGCAGCAACCACACGACCTTCGTGCCGGGCTCCTGCTCGGCAAGCTCCGCCAGCACCACCAACGCGGTGAGCGCGGAGTGACCGCTACCGGCGACCGCGATCCGCTTGCCCGCGTACCGGCCGCGTTCGGCCATGAGGTCCGGCACGCGGTAGGTGATCTTCTCTGCCGCCGCCTTCTCCCCCACCGCGGGAAGGCCATCCCCGCCCAACGGGTTCGGCGAGCCCCAGGTACCTGACGCGTCGATCACCGCACGCGCCGTGATCCGCTCTTCCCCCACCGCCGTCTCCACGTGCACGGTCAGCGGCTCGTCCTCGCGTCCCGAGTCCACGATCCGGTCCCGCCCGCGCCGGGCGACGCCCACCACGCGCGCACCGAACCGCACCCGCTCACCGAGCACCTCAGCCAGGGGGCGCAGGTAGCTCTCCACCCACTCGCCGCCGCTCGGGTAGGCGTCACCGTCCGGACGCACCCAGCCGGTCTCCTTCAGCAGTCGCTCGGCCGCCGGGTCCACGAGCTCGCTCCACTGCGAGAACAGGCGGACGTAGTTCCACTGCGACACGGCTGCACCGGCGCGATCGCCCGCCTCCAGTACGAGCACCTGCTCACCCCGTTCGACCAGGTTCGCCGCCGCAGACAAACCCGCAGGTCCGGCACCCACCACGACGACTGGCAAACCGCTCACCACGCACCCCTTGAATCGAAGGTTTTCAAATCAACACGGCCGACTCTATCGACCCGGATCGATTGACGCAACCATCGATTTGCGTCGATACTTCAGCCATGACGACGACCGCACCCTCGCCGGCCGTACTACCGGCCGACGACGCCGCGACCTACGCGGACTGGTTCGCGTGCCTGGCCGAACCGACCCGCGTACGCCTGCTGCACGCCGTCGCAACCGCAGGCCGCTCAATGACCGTCGGCGAACTGACCGAACTGGTCGGCATCAGCCAGTCCACCTGCTCACACCACGTGCGCAAGCTGGTCGAAGTCGGCTTCCTGCGCCAGCACAAAGAAGGCACCGCCACCCACGTCAGCGTGAACCCGTCGTGCTGCACCGGCCTGCCCCACGCCGCCGACGTCGTCATGGGCATGCTCGCTCCACGCCCCTGCTGCCCGACGGACCTCCCTGCCGACGTCCTGATCCGCCCACTGGAAACCGCCGACTGGAACGCCGTACGCCGCATCTACGGCGAAGGCATCGCCTCTGGTGACGCAACCTTCGAAACCGAAGTCCCGCTGCGCAGAGCGCTCGACGCCAAGTGGCTCCCCGACCACCGCTGGATCGCCGAGGTCGACGGCCAGGTAGCAGGCTGGGCCGCCCTGACCGCCGCGTCCACACGGGACTGCTACACAGGCGTCGCCGAGACCTCCGTCTACGTCGGCGCCGACTTCCGAGGCCGTGGCGTCGGCAAAGCCCTGGTGCACAAGCAGGTGACCGCCGCCGACGACACGGGCCTGTGGACGTTGCAGACCTCGATCTTCCCCGAGAACCGCGCCAGCCTCGCCCTGCACCACTCCGCGGGCTTCCGCACCCTCGGCGTCCGCGAACGCATCGCCCAACACCACGGCGTGTGGCGCGACACCGTCTTCCTCGAACGCCGAACCGCCAACTAGCTCCCGATCTCCCACCCATCCGTCGCCGTACTCGGCGACGGCGACTTCGAGGTGCCCATGAACAGCCACGACGCCATCGTCATCGGCGCAGGCCAGTCCGGCCTCACCACCGCCCACGCCCTCATCGCACGGGGCCTACGCCCGCTGGTGCTCGAAGCCGGCGACGAACCCGTCGGCTCCTGGCCGCACTACTACGACAGCCTGACCCTGTTCTCTCCCGCCAGATACAGCGCCCTGCCCGGCCTGCAGTTCCCCGGCGATCCAGAGCACTACCCACGCCGCGACGAAGTCGTCGACTACCTACGCGCCTACGCCCTGGGCCTCAAGGCCGACATCCGCACCGGCCAGCGCGTAACCGAAGTCCTGCACGACAACCACTACCGCGTGACCACAGCAGAAGGCTCGACCTTCACCGCTCCGATCCTCATCGCCGCCACCGGCGGCTTCGGCAACCCACACCGACCAGCCCTGCCCGGCCTCGACGACTTTCCCGGCACCGTCCTCCACGCAGCGCACTACCGCTCCCACGCACCGTTTCACGGCCAGCGAGTCATCGTCGTGGGCGCCGGCAACTCCGCCGTCCAGATCGCCACCGAACTCGTCGAACACGCCCACGTCACCCTCGCCACCCGCAAGCCGGTGAAGTTCTCCGCCCAACGCCCGCTCGGCCGCGACCTGCACTTCTGGCTCGACCGCACCCGCCTCGACTACCTCCCGATCGGCCCATTGCTGCCCGACGGCTTCACGACCCCGGTTCTCGACACCGGCCGTTACCGCAGCGCCTTAAACGACCGACGCCCCGATCGCCGGCAGATGTTCACGGCGTTGGAGGGTTCGAAGGTCATCTGGCCGAACGAACAGCGCGAACACGTTGACGCGATCATTCTCGCCACCGGCTATCGCCCCGACCTGCCGTACCTGAACAGGCTGGGAAAGGAGCACGGCCGCGGTGTCTCCCGCCGTCACAGCGGACTCGGTTTCGTGGGCCTTGAATGGCAGCGGAGTCTTTCCTCCGCCACCTTGCGAGGTGTTGGGCGAGACGCCGCCTACGTGGTTGGCCGCCTGCTCAGGTGAAAGATTGCTACGGCGCCCGTGCCGCCACCTCGGGGCTCGGGACGAGATCCATCAAGGCGGAACTCGAATCAAAGTGTCGGACACCGCGTCCGCGAACAACGCGTCGAACTCGGCGGACGCTCCTCGATGGGGCAACGTGCAGGCCTTCGTGGCCCACGGCTCAGCCTCTCTGCTCATGGTTCGACGGCAAGCCTGTACCTGGGTATCCGATGCAAGTCTCCGACGACCGCATCCGGTAGCCGAACCGGCATCCGCTCCCGGCCTATCAATGCGTCACAGCAGCGCTGGCCGTTATCAATCGTCACCCATGATCGTGGCGCATCTCGTCCCAGCACGCTTCGGCCTAGCAGCAACGGGTTCGCGTTCAACCACTCTGTCGGCGATAATGCGCGAGCCCAGCTCTGACCCTGACAGTGTTGGGGTGGTCGCGCCCGAAAACTTGCGCCTCCGTTACGGCGAGCTGTTCAAGCTCCGTGACCGCGCTGGCAAGATCACCGGATTTTGCTCGCATCACTGCGAGATTGTGGCGTGTACGCAACACAGGAGGATGCTCCGAGTTCAGGATCTGCATTTGATCAGCAAGCAGCGTTTCAAGCTCGGTGACCGCCCGCACGAGGTTGCCGTGTAGCGCATGCCAGTTGGCCAGGTTCCCCCGTGCTGTCAGCATCCGGGTTGCGGGGACCGAGAACATGCGTCGAGAGGTCGATCAATGTTTCTAGATCCTTGATCGCGACGGCAGGGCCGTGCAGGTGGCCGCGCACTTCGGCCAGGGTGCCGCGTGTGATCAGGGTGTGTGGGTGATGCTGGTCGAGCCCTGACCTCATGTCGTAGAGGATTTGTTCCAGTTCGATCTCTGCGCGCCGCAGGTCGCCGGCCTGTGCAGCCATCGTGCGAGATTTCCTCTGGTCGTCAAAGTCTCCGGGTGTGCGGCTCCGTGCGCGTTGCTCTGGTCCGCCGCCAGGTGCTCCAGCTCCGCGATGGCGGTATCGAGATCGCCAGCATCGGCTCGTGCGTGTGCGATGTTATTGCGCAGGTCGAACGCCGCGATGCTGTCCGCTCCGTGAACTCGCTTCACGCTTGCAAGCAGTTCTTGTGCGTCTGGTTGGCATCGTTCACGAAGTTGGCCAACTCGACGATAACTGAGTTCACAATGGGTACCCCTCGAGTGCCGACCTAGATCACCCCAATCAATTCCTCAGGCATTGTG
Source organism: Lentzea pudingi (assembly GCF_014646255.1). GTDB lineage: Bacteria > Actinomycetota > Actinomycetes > Mycobacteriales > Pseudonocardiaceae > Lentzea > Lentzea pudingi. The sequence continues at coordinate 692,789 of NZ_BMNC01000003.1, read as the reverse complement.
AGGCAATGGATGGCACAGAAGTTCCTCGTCCAGCTCGTCGATGACTTGGACGGCAGCACAGCAGAGGACCTCGAGACGGTGCACTTCGGTCTTGACGGAGTGACGTACTTGATCGATCTTAGCGCAGAGAACGCAGACGACCTGCGAGCGAGACTGCGAGAGTTCGTCGCCCACGCCCGCCAGACCGGCGGCCGGGCCGCGCACCGCCATCTCCCGATCGCCGGTGAAGCGCGCTCGGAGAAGACTCGCATTGACCGATGAATTGCGGCGATCGTTCACTTGAACGCGAGACCTGCCCGCCGTCACAACTGGTCAGCGAGCTGAGATGCCCGCGAGAAGTCCAGCAGGAGTGAGCCTGGTTAACGATTCAAAAGCCGGGCAATGGCCGACACGGAACGAAATGGTGTTGAGATCCGTGTACGACAACACATCTGAGCATCCTCCTGCTTGTACCGGAACAGCTCTCGCCGAGTTGCTAGGTCGGCGAGAGCTGGACGAGCTGTGCGGCTCTTCGACACGAGGCTCAGCACTCCCACGACGGCTCCCAAGCGCGTTCTGTCCTTGGTGAAATTTCACTCCACCGTCTCTTCTCGGGAGAACCTCCGCAGAGTCGGATTCACGGTGGCGAACACCGTCAACACCCCGCTGCCTACGGCGCAGGTGAGGATGGCTTGCGCGGGAGTCAGAAAGTCGACCAGCACACCGCCGACGGCGGGGCCTGCGATCGCTGCGACGCCCAGCGCAACGCCCATCACGCTGCTCAGCCTGCCGCGGAGCTCGTCGGGTGTGAGGAGCAGCTGATAGGTGGTGATGGTGGTGTTCGCGGTAGGGGCCAGGAAGGCGGCGGCCGCGAACAGTACGCCCGTGGGGATCCCTGGATCGACGAACAGCGCGAGCGGGATCAGGGCGGTGATGACCCAGAACACGCCGACGATCGCCCGATGCGGTCGCAGCGTCCGGTGCAGCCGCGGCGCCACCAGTGCGCCCAAGATGCCGCCCACGCCGAGCATCGCACCCATGATCCCGATCTGGCCGGCGGGCACGCCCTCCCGGTGCGCGATGGCGATCATCAGCAGGTAGAACGCCTGGAAGAACAGGTTGAGGCCAACCGCGCACAAGGCGACCACCCGCACCACCGGCTGGGTCCACACCCAGCGCAGGCCTTCGCCGATCTCGCGGTGGAAACGATTGAAGGGTGCCGGTTCCCGCTCCCGCGGGGGAACGCGGATGAACAGCAGCGACAGGAACGTCGCCACGTGCGTCACCGCCTCCACGGCGAACGGCAGCCACCGGCCCAGGCCGAACAACACCCCGCCCAGCGCCGTGCCGGAGAGTTGCCCGAGGTAGCCCCGCGCGGCGTTCATCGCGACCGCGTCCGAGAGATGCCGCTCGGGCACGATGGCGGGCAGCACGGCCTCTTCCGCCGGCTCCGACAGGGCTCTGCAGACACCGAGCACGATGACGACCAGCACCACGTGCTCCACGCCGATGGCGTCCCACCACAGGCCGATCACCAGGACGGCCACGGCCAACGCCTGTACGGCTTCGCAGACGAGCATCACCGTTCTGCGGTTCCAGCGGTCGACGAGCGCCCCGGCCGGTAGGCCGACGACCAGCTGCGCGGCGGCGGAGGCGCCCAGCACCAGGCCGGTCGCCGCCGCCGAGTCGGTGAGCAGGAGCACCAGCAGGGGCAGCGCGATGGTGGACGCGCTCGCCCCCGCTTCGGACAGGGCCTGCCCGGCCCACAGCAGCCGGTAGTCGCGGTTGCGCGACAGCGACGTGGTCATCGGTCGCCCCTGCAGTCCGCGGCGATGGCGCGCAGCGCGTCGAGGAAGTCCTCCGCGACCCGTCGCACCGTGGCCTCGTCGTGCCGGTCCGGCTGGTAGTGCCAGGTGAAGCGGAGCTCACCGGCCGCCACGCCGCCGACCACCTCCAGCAGGTGTGGTCCCCGGTCGGTCGGGTCGCCGTCCTGCCCGATGGGGTCGAGCACGGTCCGGTAGAGCCCGTCGCCGGCCTGGTCGGTGGTGCTGCCGGACTGGCCGAGGTAGTTGAACACCACCTGCGGCCCTTCACCGCGGAGGCGTTCCCGCGCGTCCGGCGTGCCCAGGTGCTTCAGCGCCCCGAAGCCGAACCCGTTGCCCGGCACCGTGCGCAGCTGCCTGCGCATCGCCTTGACCACATCGCGCCATGTCGCCCCGTCGTCCGGCAGCGTCAGCCTGACCGGGTAGAGCGTGGTGAACCAGCCGACCGTGCGGGACAGGTCCGCGCCGAGTACGTCCTCGCGGCCGTGGCCCTCCATGTCGAGCGACACCGTTCGTCGTCCGGTGAATCGGGACAGCGCACAGGCCAGCGCGGCGAGCAGGACGTCGTTGATCCTCGTGCGGTAGACCGTGGGTGCGTCGTGCAGCAACGCGTCGGTGCTCTGCTCGTCGAGCGCTACGTGCACCTCGGCCGCCGGAGTACCCGGGGTCGGCTGCTCGTGGTCGACGGGCAGCGGAGCGGCATCGAGTGCCGCCGCCCAGTGGTCCAGCTCGTGGTTCAGCGCTCCCCCGGCGACGTGCCGGGCCAGGCTGTCCGCCCAGTCGCGGAACGACGTCGACTTCGCACCGAGGTCCACCGCCTCACCGCGGACGGCCTGCCGGTAGCAGGTGTCGAGATCGTCGAGCAGGATCCGCCAGGACACGCCGTCCACGACGAGGTGGTGCACGGTGAGGAACAGCAGCGGGGACGGCATGTCGTCGGCGTGGAACAGCACGGACCGGTACAACGGACCGGCGGCGAGGTCGAAGCCCGCGTGGGCCTCGTCGGCGATCTTCACCAGCTGCGCCTGCCGTTCCGGCTCCCCGATCGAGCTGAGGTTGTATCGCTCCAGCACGCCGCCCGGCTCGACCGGGGCGTTGTGCTGACGCCACTCGCCGTCGACGTGCTCGAAGCGCATGCGCAGCGCGTCGTGGTGCGCCACCACGGCCGCCAAACCCTTTTCCAGCGCGTCCTCGTCCAGGTCCGGGGTCAGTTCCAGCAGCATGGACTGGGCGTAGTGGTGAGGCGCGACCGTGCGCGTCTCGAAGAACCAGCGCTGGATCGGCGTGAGCGGAACGTCGCCGACGACCTCTGCTGTATCCACCGGTTCGGTCTCGAGTTCGGTGACGAACGGCGCGAGCGCCTCGATGGTCTGGCTGCGGAACAAGGACTTGGTGGTCAGTGCCAGCCCGGCCTTCCTGGCACGGGACACCACCTGTATCACCAGGATGGAGTCACCGCCCAGCTCGAAGAAGTTGTCCCGCACCCCGACGCGGCCGACGCCCAGCACGGCCGCCCAGATCTCGGCGAGCGCGCTCTCCACGGGCGTGCGCGGCGGTACGTGCTCCCCCTCGTCACCGGCGGCCGGTTCTGGAGCGGGCAGCGCCGCCCGGTCGAGTTTGCCGTTGGGCGTCACCGGCAGGACGGGCAGCGCGACGAAAGCCGACGGCACCATGTAGGCGGGCAGGCGGTCGACCAGGAACGCGTGGAGCTCGGCCGTGCCCACCTCGCTGCCGGCGACGAAGTACGCGACCAGGCGGGCATGGCCCTGAGCGTTGTTCACGGCAACCACGGCGGCCTCGGCCACCCGCGGGTGGCGCAGGAGCGCGGACTCGACCTCGCCCGGTTCGACGCGGTGCCCGCGGATCTTGACCTGGTCGTCGATGCGGCCCAGGTACTCGACCACGCCGTCCGCGCGCCTGCGGACCAGGTCACCGGAGCGGTACATCCGCTCCCCCGGCTCGCCGAACGGGCACGCCACGAACGACGCCGCGGTGAGGCCCGGCCGGTTGAGGTAGCCCCTGGCGAGGCCGTCGCCCGCGATGCACAGTTCACCAGGCACCCCGACTGGCACCGGCCGCAACAGGTCGTCCACGACGTAGAGCCTGTGGTTCCAGGCCGGGTGGCCGATCGGCACGGCTCCGGGCGCCAGCGGTTCGCCGGGTTCGACGCGATGCTCCATGCAGCCGACGGTCGCCTCGGTCGGGCCGTACTCGTTGATCACGGCGGCGGCCGGGTTCGCCCGCCGCCACTCGTCCACCACCGCGCCCAGCAACTGCTCCCCGCCGACGACGAGGTCGCCGGTCGGTGACAGCTGCGCCGGCATGGTGCCCAGCAGGGACAGGTGGCTCGGCGTGGCCTTGAGGAACGCCGTCTGCTCCACCGGAACCGCGTCCTCGTCCAGGTCGCTCACCACGATGCGGCCGCCGGCCAGCAGCGGGCCGAACAGCGTCGTGACGGTGAGGTCGAACGAGACCGGCGAGTGCAGGACCGCCGCGCCGCGCAGGCCGGGGTAGGCCTCGGTGGCCCAGGCCAGGTAGTTGACGACCGAGCGGTGCTCGACGACGACGCCCTTGGGCCGTCCGGTCGACCCGGACGTGTAGATCACGTACGCAGGGTCGCGGGTGGTCGACGGCGCCGTCCGGTCGTGGTCTCCCGGGTTGTCGTCCCGGCCGCCGGTGGCGCGCACGAGGTCCGGGTCGTCGAGGACCAGGACCGGCCGGGCGTCGTCGAGCACGAACGCGACCCGGTCGGCGGGCTGGTCCGGCTCGACCGGCACGTACGCGGCGCCCGCCTTGAGCACCGCCAGTACAGCGACGAGCAGATCCGCGGAGCGTGGCAACGAGATCGCGACGTACCGGCCGGGGCCGACGCCCTGCGCGATCAGGTTGTGCGCCAGGCGGTTGGCACGGGCGTTGAGTTCGGCGTACGTCCACTTCGCACCGCCGTCCACCACCGCGGTGGCGTCCGGCGTCCGCGCGACCTGGAGTTCGACCAGCTTCGTGATCGTGGCGTCGGGCACGACGTGAGCCGTGTCGTTCCACGCGTGCAGGACGTCCCGCTGTTCCTCCACGTCCATCAACGGCAGGTCGGCCAGCAACCGGTCCGGGTCGGCGACCACACCGGTCAGCAGCACGCGGAGGTGCTCGGCCATCCGCTCGACGGTCGGGGCATCGAACAGGTCGGTGTTGTAGTTGACCGCCGCGTGCAGTGCGTCGTCGTCCTGCTGGAACTCCCACGTGAGGTCGAAGTTGGCCGCCACCACCGGCAGCGGCAGGTCCTCGACGTGCAGGCCAGGCAGGTCCGGCGCGGCGCCGGGGGTGTTCTGCAGGATCACCATCGACTGGAACAGCGGGGTGCGGCTGGTGTCGCGCTCAGGCCGCAGCTCCTCCACCACGCGCTCGAACGGCACGTCCTGGTGTGTGAACGCGTCCAGCACGGTACCCCGCACCTCGCCGAGGAACTCACGGAACGTGCTACCGCCGTCCACAGTGGACCTGAGCACGAGGGTGTTGACGAAGAACCCGACCAGGCCCTCCAGCTCCGCGCGGTCCCGCCCGGAGGCCACCGTGCCCACGGCGATGTCGTCCTGCCGCGACCAGCGGGCGAACAACACCTGGCACGCGGCGACCAGCGCCATGAACAGGGTCCCGTCCTGCTGGCGCGCCAGGACCTTGAGCCCTTCGGCGACCTCGCTGGGCAGGGTGAACAGGTGCACCGCGCCGTGGTTGGTGCGGACCGCGGGCCTGGGCCGGTCGGTCGGCAGTTCCAGCGGGGTGACTCCGGCCAGCCGGTCCCGCCAGAACGAGAGCTGCTCGTCCGCGAGCGGTCCGGTCAGCCGCTCCCGCTGCCATGCCGCGAAATCCGCGTACTGGATCGGCAGATCGGGCAGGGCGCCGCCGCGGTAGAGCACGTTGAGCTCGGTGGTCAGCACGCCGTTGGACCAGCCGTCGGTCACGATGTGGTGCGCCAGCAGGAGAAGTACGTGATCGTCTTCGGCGATGCGCAGCAGCAGCGGACGCAGCAGCGGACCGCGAGCGAGGTCGAACGGCCGGGTACTTTCCCGCACCAGCACCTCGTGGAGGCCGTCCTCGCCGTCGGGGACGTCGAGCACCGGCAGCTCGACGCGGTGGGGCGGGTGCACGACCTGCACACCGTGGCCTTCTACGCTGTCGACGGTGGTGCGCAACGACTCGTGCCGCGCAACCAGCGCCGTCAGCGCCGTGGCCAGGGCGTCGAGGTCCAGGTCGCCGCGCAGCCGCAGGAGCGACGGCGACAGGTAGTCGGTGCTCTCCGGCTCAAACTGGTCGAGGAACCACAACCGCTGCTGCGCGAACGACAACGGCAACGTGCCGTCGCGCGACACCTTCGGGATGAAGTCGTCGGCGGCACCCGTTCCTGCCCCGATCGCCTGGACCAGCCGGGCGACCGTGGGCGAACTGAACAGCTCCCGCGGCGACACGGGCGCGTCCAGTTCGGCGCGCAGCCGGGACACGACCCGGATGCTGAGGATGGAGTCACCGCCCAACTCGAAGAAGTTGTCGTCCAGCCCGACCCGCGGCACGCCCAGCACGTCGGCCCAGATGCGGCAGACGCGCTCCTCGATCGGGGTGCGCGGCGGGCGGTAGGCCGAGGCATCGGCCCGCAGGTCCGGCGCCGGCAGTGCGCGGCGGTCCACCTTCCCGTTGGCGTTGAGGGGAATCGCGTCCAGCGAGACGAACGCCGACGGCACCAGGTAGTCGGGCAGACGCTCGGCCAGCCATGCCCGCAGGTCCGTCGTTCCGGCACCGGTGACGTAGGCGACGAGCCGCTGGTGCCCGTCATCGTTCCGCGCGATCACCACGGCTTCGCGAACGCCGGGGTGCTGAGTCAGCACGGCCTCGATCTCACCGGGTTCGATGCGGAAGCCGCGGATCTTCACCTGGTCGTCGGTCCGGCCCAGGTAGTCCAGGGTGCCATCGGCCAGCCACCGCACCCGGTCACCGGTGCGGTACATGCGCTCACCCGGCCCACCGAACGGATCGGCCACGAACCGATCCGCGGTCAGGCCCGGACGACCGAGATATCCCCGCGCGACTTGGACGCCGGCCAGGTGCAACTCCCCTGGCACACCAACGGGCACCGGTCGCAGGTCCTCGTCCAGCACGTAGGCGCGCGTGTTGAGCAGCGGGCGTCCCACCGCGACGGGAGAATCGGGCGTGATGCGGCAGGACAGGGCATCCACTGTGGACTCGGTCGGGCCGTAGAAATTGTAGCTCGCGGTACCCGGCACATCGGTCAGCCGCCGCCACAGGTCCTCACCGATCGCTTCTCCGCCCAGCATCAGCACCTTCGGCCGGTGCTCACTGTCGAGCAATCCGGCCTCCACGAGCTGCCGGGTGTACGACGGGGTCAGGTCCAGGAAGTCGATTCGCTGATCGACCACGTACCGCACGAGCGCGGGCGGATCGAGACGCAGCTCGTCGTCGAACACGTGCAACTCGTGACCGTCGGCCATCAACACGAAGCCTTCCAGCGACGTGTCGAACGAGAACACCGCCGACAAGCCTGCCCGCAACCGGCCACCGGCCGCGGCGACGAAGTCCTTGCGGTGGTTCACCAGCAGGTTCACCAGGCTGCGGTGTTCGACCACCACGCCCTTGGGGCGCCCGGAGGAACCGGAGGTGTAGATGACGTAGGCGGCGTGGTCGCGGCGCACCGGAGCCAGGTCGCCGGACTCCTGGTCGTCGGACGGGGGCAGCGATCCGCGGACGACCAGCACCGGATCCGCGTCCCGCAGCAGGAACTCCACGCGGTCGTCCGGTAGCGACGGATCGACCGGCAGGTAGACACCACCGGCCTTCCAGATCGCCAGCAACGCCACCACGAACTCCACCGACCGCGGCAGGGACAACGCCACCAGCCGCTCCGGGCCGACACCCGAGGCCACGAAGACCCGGGCCACCCGGTTCGCCCACGCGTTCAACTCCGCGAACGACAACGACCGATCCCCCACCACCAGCGCAGTGGCCTCCGGCGCCGACCGCGCCCAAGCCTCGAACAGCTCCACGACCGTCGCCTCGGGCACCTCACCGGCCGTCGCGTTCCAGTCCACGAGCACCCGGTGGCGTTCGTCGCCGGTCATCAGCGGCAACTCGGCGAGCGTCCGGTCCGGGTCGGTCGCCAGCTCCTCCAGCAGCACCACGAGGTGCGCGGCGACACGCTCGGCGGTGCCGGCGTCGAACAGGCGCGGGTCGTAGTCCAGCTCGAGCCGCAGCCGGTCGCCGAAGTTCGCACTGAGGGCGAGCGGGAAGCTGGTGGTGTCGGCGCCTTCGACGTCGAGGACCCGGACGCCCTGGTCGGCGTCGAGCAGGTCGTCCAGCGGGTAGTTCTCGAACACCACGGCGCTGTCGAACAACGACGACCCCGCAGGCACGTCACTCCACGACCGCAATTCCGCCAGCGACACGAAGTCGAATTGCCGCGACTCGGTCTGCGCGGCCTGGACCTCCGCCAGCCACGGCAGCACCAAGGCGTGCGGGTCGACCCGCACGCGGGTGGGAACGGTGTTGATGAACATGCCGACCATCGACCCGATCCCCGGCAGTTCCGCCGGGCGGCCGGACACGGTCGTGCCGAACACGACGTCGGACTCGCCGCTGTAGCGAGACAGCAGCAACGCCCACGCGCCCTGCACCACGGTGCTGGCCGTCAGCCCGGCGGCGCGGGCGACCCGGTTCAGGTCGGCCGACCGATCGATGTCCAGTGCCACGTGGACGGTCGCGCTGGACTCAGCGCGGTGCGCCTGGACCGGCGAGCGGTCCCACGGCAGCGGGGTCGGCGCCTCGACGCCGGCGAGCACCTGCCGCCAGTGTCGTTCGGCCGCCGCGGTGTCCTGGTCGGCCAGCCACCGCAGGTAGTCGCGGAACGGCCGCCGTGGCGCGAGTTCCGGCTCCCGGCCGCCCACGAGGGCGGTGTACTGCTCGCACGCCTCGGCCAGCACCTGCGCGAAGCTCCACCCGTCCAGCAGGACGTGGTGGGCCGTCCAGAAGAGCGTGACCTCGTCGTCGGTGAGCCTGGCGATGGCCAGGCGCAGCAGCGGGGCCCTGGTGAGGTCCAGTTCCTCGCCACCCACCGTGCCGTGCGCGGCCTCCTGTTCGTCGGCGGGCAGGTGGCGCCAGTCGTGCTGGTCGATCGGCAGGTCGACTCGCTTGCGCACGACCTGCACTGGTGCCTCGACGCCTTCCCACACCACACCGCCACGCAGTACCGGTGTGCGGTCCACGACGCGGCGGCAGGCCTCCGCCAGCGCGTCCGGGTCGGACACCCCGAACAGCCGCAGCCGGAACCGGTTCGAGTACGCCGTCGAGGTGTCGTCCACCAGCGTGTGGAACAGCATCCCGGTCTGCAGCGGGGTCAGCGGGTAGATGTCCTCGACGTCGTCACCGACCAGTCGATCGACAGCCGCTTGGTCCAAGCGCGCCAATGGGAAGTCCGACGGCGTGCGGCCACCGGCACCCGGCTCGGCGCAGTGCGCCACGATCTCCGCCAGCCCGCGCACCACCGCATCGGCCACGGTCCGCACGGTCGACTCGTCGTGCAGGTGTTCGGAGTAGAACCAGGACAGCACCAGTTCGCCGTCCTCCACACCGCCCACCACGTCGAGCTGGAACGGGCGCGTGCTGTCCGTGGTGTCGGCTGCCGGGGTGTCCAGCCGTGCTCGGATCAGGCCCTCTTCGGCTGCGGTCACGTCCCACCGGCCGTGGTAGTTGAAGCTGACCGGCGGCAGCGCGGTCCCGGCGAGAGCGGGGTCGGCACCGAGCTGGCGCAGGGCCTCGAACCCGAAGCCCCGGCCGGGTACGGCCCGCAGCTGCTCCTTCACCGACTTGAGCACCGCGCCCCAGTCGCCGTCCGGCACCGTGAGCGCGACCGGGTACTGGGTGGTGAACCAGCCGACCGTGCGTGAGACGTCGGCGCCGTCGAGCACGTCCTCCCGGCCGTGGCCCTCCATCGTGACCGCGACGCGGTCCCGCCCGGTCCACGCCGACAGGGCGCGGCCGAGCGCGCTGAGCAGCACGTCGTTGACCTGCGTGCGGTAGGCGTCCGGCACGCGGTGCAGCAACGCGTCGGTGCGCTCGCGGTCCAGCCGCACCGACACCACGCGCGTCGAACCCGCGGTGTTGGGTCCATCTCGGTCCACCGGTACCTCACCCGCCGCGTCGAGCGCGGCGGTCCAGTGCGGCAGTTCGGCGTCGAACGCGCCCGACCGCACGTGCTCCGCCAGCCGGTGCGCCCACTGGGTGAACCGGGTACCGACCGGGGCCAGGTCGATCCGTTCGCCCGCCACGGCCTGGCGGTAGGCGGTCTCCAGGTCACCAAGCAGGATTCGCCAGGACACGCCATCCATGACGAGGTGGTGGCCCACAAGGAACAGCCGCCTTCCGGAGAACAGCAGTGCGCGCATCACCGGGCCGTGGGTGATGTCCAACCCAGCCTGGGCGGACGCGATCACAGCTGGCTCGTCCACTGTGGACGGATGGTGCTCCAGTTCGACCGCGGTGTCGGTGACGTCCTGCACCCAGTCGCCGTCCACGTGCGTGAAGCGGGTGCGCAGACCTTCGTGGTGCGCCGCAACCGCGTTCAGGGCAACCGCCAGCGCCACCGGGTCGGCGTCCTCGGCCAGCTCCAGGTGCATCGACATGGTGAAGTGGTGCGGGTCGGCGGAGTTCGAGTCGAGGTACCAGCGCTGGATCGGCGTGAGCGGTGCCGGACCGGCGATCTGCGGCAGCTCGGCCGCCGCCGGAACGCGGGTGCGGACGACGGTGGCCAGCTCGGCGATGGTCTGGTGGGTGAACACGTCCTTGGTGACCAGTTCCAGGCCCGCCTGGCGGGACCGGGACACGATCTGGATGCTCAGGATCGAGTCGCCGCCCAGGCCGAAGAAGTTGTCGTGCACGCCCACGCGGTCCACGCGCAACGCCTCGGCCCAGATCCGCGCCAGCTCCCGCTCCGCGGCGGTGCGCGGCGGCACGAAGTCCTGCCCGTGTCCTGCGGTCGCGTCGGGCGCCGGCAGTGCGCGCCGGTCGACCTTGCCGCTGTCGGTCTTGGGCAACTCGTCGAGCAGCACGAACAGCGACGGCACCAGGTAGTCCGGCAGCCGCTGCTTCAACCGCGTGCGCAGGTCGTCCGCGTCGGCCGCGCCCACGACGTAGCCGACGAGGCGGTGCGTGCCGGACTCGACCTCCTGGGCCACGACCGCGGCCTCCGCCACCTCGGGCAGACCGACCAGTGCGGCCTCGACCTCGCCGGGTTCGACGCGGTAGCCGCGGATCTTGACCTGGTCGTCCGCCCGGCCCCGGTACTCCAGCACGCCGTCTGCGGTCCACCGGGCCAGGTCGCCGGTCCGGTACATCCGGCTTCCGGGCGGCCCGAACGGGTCGGCGGTGAACCGGTCCGCAGTCAGGCCCGGCCGGTGCAGGTAGCCACGGGCGACCTGGTCACCCGCCAGGTGCAGCTCACCGGGCACGCCGACCGGCTGGGGCCGCAGCCCGTCGTCGAGCACGTAGGCGCGCAGGCCCTGGCCCGGTGTGCCGATCACCGGCCGCTCCCGGTCGGTGATCTCGGTCCACACCGAGTCCACTGTGCACTCGGTGGGGCCGTAGAGGTTGAACCCGGTCACGCCGTCGGCGTCAGCCAGCGCACGCCACAGCGGTTCGCCGACGGCCTCGCCGCCCAGCGCGACCAGGCGCGGCCGGTGCTTCCCCTTGGCCAGCAACCCTTCCGGCAGGAGCTGCTGCAGGTACGACGGGGTGCAGCTGAGGAAGTCGATCCGGTGCCGCCGGATGTGCTCGACCACGGCGCGCGGGTCGAGCAGGACGGAGTTGTCGAGCAGGTGCAGCTCGTGGCCCGCGGCGAGCAGGAGCAGGCCTTCCCAGGAGGCGTCGAAGGTGTACGCGGCTGTGGCGATGCCGCGCAGGACCACGCCGTCGCCGGGCAGCAGGCGGGCGTGGTGGTCGGCGACGAGCGCGGCGAGGTTGCGGTGCTCGACCACGACGCCCTTGGGGCGGCCGGTGGAGCCGGAGGTGTAGATCACGTACGCGGCGTGCTCCGGTCGCAGCGGTGCCGTGCGGTCGGCGTCGGTCGGGTTGGCGGCAGGGCGGGCGGACACGGCTGGATCATCCAGTCGTACCAACGGCAGACCGCCGGAGACGTCGTCGTCCGCCGCCACCACGAGTACCGGCTGGGCGTCCTCCAGCACGAACGCGATCCGCTCGGCCGGGTGTTCCGGGTCGACCGGCAGGTACGCGCCGCCCGCCTTGAGCACGGCCAGGATCGCGAACACCAGCTCGGCCGACCGGGGCAGTGCCAGCGCCACCACCGACTCGGGTCCGGCGCCGGCGGCGATCAGGTGGTGGGCGATGCGGTTGGCGTGGTCGTTGACCTCGGCGAAGGTCCACGACCGATCGCCGTCGACCAGGGCCGTCGCGTCGGGCGTGTGAGCGGCACGGTCCTGGAAGACCTCGTGATAGGCCGGCGCCGAACCGGCTGTGCCGGTGTCGTTCCACTCCTGCAGCACGTTCCGCAGCTCGTCGTCGGTGAGCAGCGGCAGGTCGGCCACGGGGCGGCCGGGGTCGGCGGTCGCGCCGTCGAGCAGCACGCCGGCGTGCGCGACCATCCGCTCGGCCGTGGTGGCGTCGAACAGCGCGGTGTCGTAGGTCAGCACCGCTTCCAGGCGGCCGTCGACCTCCTGGAACTGGAACGACACGTCGAAGCCGGCCGCGACCGACGGCGGCGGCAGTTCCTCGACGCGCAGACCGGGCAGCCGGGGTTCGTCGTCGGTGGTGTTCTGCAGCACGACCATCGCCTGGAACAGCGGGGTGCGGCTGGGGTCGCGCACGGGGTGGACCTCGTCCACGACCCGCTCGAACGGCACGTCCTGGTGGGCGAAGGCGTCCAGCACCGTCTCCCGGACCTGGCCCAGGAGGGGCCCGAAGCCCTGGTGCGGATCGACGTCGGAGCGCAACACCAGCGTGTTGACGAAGAACCCGACCAGGCCCTCCAGCTCGGTGCGGTCGCGGCCGGAGACGACCGTGCCGACGGCGACGTCCCGCTGCCCGGACCAACGGGCGAACAGCACCTGGCACGCGGCGAGCAGCGCCATGAACAGCGTGCCGTCGTGGTGGCGCGCCAGCGCTTTGAGCCGGTCGGTGACCTCGGCGGGCACCTGGAAGTGCACCAGCGCACCCTGTTTGCCGCGGGTCGCCGGCCGGGGCCGGTCGGTGGGCAGTTCCAGCGGCCGCACGCCGTCGAGCGCACGCCGCCAGTGGGCCAGGTGCTCCTCCAGCGCCTCCTCGGTCGACGCGTTCCGTTGCCACACCGCGTAGTCGGCGTACTGCACGGGCAATTCCGGCAGCTTCGCCTCCCTGCCGTACGTCGCGGCCTCGTAGCAGGCGCCCAGCTCACCGAGCAGCACGCCGTTGGACCAGCCGTCGGTGACGATGTGGTGCAGCACCAGGGAGAGCACGTGGTCGCCCTCGCCCATGCGGGCCAGCAGCACCCGCACCAGCGGGCCGTGCCGCAGGTCGAACGGCGTGGTCGTCTCGCGGGTCAGGACGTGCGGCAGTTCCTCTTCGGACACGTCGAGCACCGGCACCTCGACCGGACTCGGCGGGTGCACGACCTGCACACCGCGCCCGTCGACGGTCTCGAAGGTGGTGCGCAGCGACTCGTGCCGCGCGACCAGCGCGGTCAGCGCCGCGTTCAAGGCATCGACGTCGAGGGGCCCGCGCAACCGCAGGATCGACGGCGTCAGGTACTCGACGCCACCGGGTTCGAACTCGTCGAGGAACCACAGCCGTTGCTGCGCGAACGACAGCGGCAGGCCGCCGTCGCGGGACACCACGGGGATCTCGGCCAACCGGGCTGTGGTCGATTCCGAGACCAGTGCGGCGATCCCGGCGACGGTGGGGTGGGTGAACAGGGCGCGCGGCGACATCGCCACGTCGAACGCGGCACGCAGCCGTGAGATCACCCGGATGCTGAGGATCGAGTCGCCGCCGAGCTCGAGGAAGTTGTCCTGCACGCCGATGTCGGGCACGCCCAGCACCTCGGACCAGATGACGGCCACGTCGCGCTCCATGTCGGTGCGCGGTGCGACGTGCCCGGTGCGAGCCTCGGCGTAGTCGGGCGCGGGCAGGGCGCGGCGGTCGACCTTTCCGTTGGCGTTGAGCGGAATCGCGTCCAGCGAGACGAACGCCGACGGCACCAGGTAGTCGGGTACTCGTTCGGCCAGCCAGGCCCGCAGATCCATTCCGGCTCCGGTGACGTAGGCGACGAGCCGCTGGTGCCCGCCGTCCTTCCGGGCGATCACAACGGATTCCCGGACGTCGGGGTGCTGAGTCAGCACGGCCTCGACCTCGCCGGGTTCGATCCTGAACCCGCGGATCTTCACCTGGTCGTCGGTCCGGCCCAGATAATCCAGCGTGCCGTCGGCCAGCCACCGCACGCGGTCACCGGTGCGGTACATGCGCTCCCCAGGACCACCGAACGGATCGGCGAGGAAGCGGTCCGCGGTAAGGCCAGGACGGCCGAGGTAGCCGCGCGCGAGCTGGACGCCGGCCAGATGCAGTTCCCCCGGCACACCAACAGGAACCGGCCGCAAGTCCTCGTCCAGCACGTATGCCCGCGTGTTGAGCAACGGGCGTCCCACGACCGGCCGCCCGTCGCCGGCGATCCGGCAGGACAGGGCGTCCACTGTGGACTCGGTCGGGCCGTAGAAGTTGTAGCTCGCGGTACCCGGCACATCGGCCAGCCGCCGCCACAGATCTTCACCGATCGCTTCTCCGCCCAGCATCAGCACCTTCGGCCGGTGCTCACCGTCGAGCAACCCGGCCTCGACCAACTGGCGCGCATACGACGGAGTCAGATCCATGAAGTCGATCCGCCGGTCCGAGGCATAGGCCACCACTGCGGACGGGTCGAGCCGAACCTCGTCGTCCAGCACGTGCAACTCGTGGCCATCGGCCATCAGCACGATGCCTTCCAGCGACGTGTCGAACGAGAACACCGCCGACAACGCCACCCGCAACCGATCACCCTGGACGAAGCCCTCGCGGTGAGCCACCACCAGGTTCACCAGGCTGCGGTGCTCGACCACGACCCCCTTGGGCCGCCCGGTCGAACCGGACGTGTAGATCACGTACGCCGCGTGCTCCGAGGCGACCGGCTCCAGGTCGTCCGAGTCGTGTCCGTCGACCTCGGGCAGTGCGTCACGCACCACCAGCACGGGATCCGCGTCCCGCAGCAGGAACTCGACGCGGTCAACGGGCAGGGACGGATCGACCGGCAGGTACACGCCACCGGCCTTCCAGATCGCCAGCAACGCCACCACGAACTCCACCGACCGCGGCAACGACAACGCCACCAGCCGCTCCGGCCCCACACCCGACGCCACAAAGCTCCGGGCCACCCGGTTCGCCCACGCGTTCAACTCCGCGAACGACAACGACCGATCCCCCACCACCAAAGCGACGGTGTCCGGCATCGACCGCACCCGAGCCTCGAACAACTCCACGACCGACGCCTCCGGCACCTCACCGGCCGTGGCGTTCCACTCCTCCACCACCTGACGCCGTTCGTCGTCCGTCATCAGCGGCAGTTCCGACACCGGTCGCCCGGAGTCGGCGGCGATGGCGTCGACGAGCAGGAGCAGGCGGCCGGCGAGGCGGCGGGCCGTGTCGGCGTCGAACAGGTGCGGGTCGTAGGCGAGGTCCAGGTGGAGTTGCTCGTCGAGAACGGCGCTGAGGGTGAGCGGGAAGTTCGTCGTGTCGCGCGCCCGCACGTCGGTCGCCTGGATGCCGCCGACCTCGGCGACATCGTTCAACGGGTAGTTCTCGAACACGATGGCACTGTCGAACAACGACGACCCCGCCGGCACATCACTCCACGACCGCAACTCCGCCAGCGACACGAAGTCGAACCGCCGCGACTCGGTCTGCGCGGTCTGCAGCTCCCGCAACCAGCTCGCGGCGTCGGCGTCGTCGCGCACGGCGACCCTGGCCGGCACGGTGTTGATGAACAGGCCCACCATCTGCTCCACGCCCGGCAGTTCGCCGGGGCGGCCGGAGACGGTCGTGCCGAACACGACGTCGGACTCGCCGCTGTGCCGGGACAGCAGCAGCGCCCACGCTCCCTGCACCACGGTGTTGACCGTGAGGCCGTGGCGGCGGGCGGTGCGGCGCAACCGGTCGGTCTGCTCGGCGGTGAGCGCCACGGGCACCGCCGCGGAGGACTCGGTGGCGTGGCCACGCGCGGGTGAGCGGTCGTAGGGCAGCGCGGTGGGCGCGGAGAAGCCCGCCAGCACCTCGCGCCAGTGCTGTTCGGCCTCGGACCGGTCCTGCGCGTCCAGCCAGCGCAGGTAGTCGCGGAACGGCCGCCGGGTCACCACCTCCGGCGCGCGGCCGGCGGTGATCGCCTGGTACTGCTCGCACACCTCGGCGAACACCTGCGCGAGGCTCCACCCGTCCAGCAGCACGTGGTGGAAGGTCCAGACGAGCAGCACCTCGTCGTCGGACAGCCGGACCAGGTCGATCCGCATCAGCGGTGCCCGACGCAGGTCGAGGCCTTGTGCCGCCAGCACTTCCACCTCACGCTCACGGTCCTGTTCGGACAGTCCGCGCCAGTCGTGGAACGAGCAGGGCAGGTCCACGTGGGACCGGACGACCTGGACCGGCCGTTCGACGCCTTCCCAGACCAGCGCGCCGCGCAGCACCGGGGTGCGGTCGACGACGCGTTGCCACGCCGTGGCGAGGGCCCGCTCGTCGTCGACACCGGTCAGCCGCAGCCGCACCTGGTCGAAGTAGGCCGTGGACGACGGGTCGGCCAGGCCGTGGAACAGCATCCCCTCCTGCAGCGGGGTCAGCGGGTAGACGTCCTCGACCTCGTCACCGGCTCCGGCCAGCCGGTCCACCGCCGCCTGGTTCAACCGCGCCAACGGGAAGTCCGACGGCGTACGGCCACCGGCACCCGGCTCCGCGCAGTGCGCCACGATCTCCGTCAACCCGCGCACCACCGCTTCCGCCACGGTCCGCACGGTCGACTCGTCGTGCACGCGCCCGGAGTACAGCCAGGTGAGCTCGAGCCGGCCGTTCTCCACCAGGCCGACGACGTCGAGCAGGTACGCGCGGGCGTTGCCGGCAGCGGTGTCCCGGCCGAGCGGGGCGCAGCGGGCCCGAAAGAGCCCGTCGGCGTCGGACGCCACGTCCCACTGGCCGTGGTAGTTGAAGCTGATCAGCGGATGCGGGTCGTCCCGCAGGGCGGTCGCCGGGGAGTCCGGAGCGGCCAGGTAGCGCAGCGCCGCATAGCTTTGGCCGCGGCGCGGCAGCGCACGCACCTGTTCCTTGACCGACTTCAGCACACCGCCCCACTCCCCCGCGGGCACGTGCAGGGCGAGGGGGAACTGGCTGGTGAACCAGCCCACAGTCCGGGACACGTCGAGGTCGTCGGGCACGTCCTCGCGCCCGTGGCCCTCCAGCCCGACGAGCACGCGGTCGTGGCCGGTCCAGTCGGCCAGCGCCCGGCCGAGCGCGCTGAGCAGCACGTCGTTGACCTGCGTGCGGTAGACGCCCGGCACCTGGTGCAGCAACGCGTCGGTGTCGGCGCGGCCGAGCCGCACGGTGACCGCGCGGACGTCCTCGGCCGGGTCGCCGCCCTCGCGGTCCACGGGGATCTCGGCGGGGACGGACGCGGCGAAGCCGGTCCAGTGGTCGAGGTCGGCGTCCAGCTCGCCCGCTCTCACGCGGTCGGCCAGGCGGCGGGCCCAGGTGGCGAACGCGGTGGCCACAGGTTCCAGCACGACCGGTTCGCCACGCGCCACCTGGTGGTAGGCGGTGTCGAGGTCGTCGAGCAGCACGCGCCAGGACACGCCGTCCACGACGAGGTGGTGCACAGCCAAGAACAGCCTGGAGCGGCCGTTGCCGAGGCGGAACAGCAGGGCCCGCACGAGCGGGCCCGTGGCGAGGTCGAGGCTCGACTGGGCGGCGAGCGCCTCGGCCTGCGCGGTCTCCTCCCGCGTCCGCTCGTCGAGCCCGAACAGGTCGCGCACCCGCAGCACACCGGTCGGTGCGGTGGGCGAGACGTCCTGGCCCCACCGGTCGCCGTCGCGGGTGAACCGGGCGCGCAGCGCGTCGTGGTGCGCCACGACGGCGTCCACGGCGGTGGCGAGCGCCTGCTCGTCCAGGCCGGGGGCCAGCTCCACGTGCGTGGACATGGTGAAGTGGTGCGGACTTGCGGGCGAGGTGTCGAAGAACCACTCCTGGATCGGCGTCAGCGGCGCGGGTCCCGCTGCCGGGGCGTCCGGCGCGCGTTCGACCACAGCTGTCGCGGCGGCGGCCAGTTCGGCGACGGTGGGGTGCAGGAAGACGTCCTTGGACGACAACCGCAGACCGGCCCGGCGGGCGCGGGAGACGAGCTGGATGCTGAGGATGGAGTCGCCGCCCAGCTCGAAGAAGTTGTCCTCGATCCCCACGCGGTCGACGCGCAGCACCTCGGCCCAGACGCGGGCCAGCTCCCGTTCGGCGGGAGTGGCGGGCTCGACGTGGCGGGTCGCGCCGTCCGGCCGTGCCTCGGGTGCGGGCAGCGCGCGGCGGTCGACCTTCCCGTTGCCGCTCAACGGAAGCGCGTCCAGCGCCACGAACGCCGACGGCACCATGTAGTCGGGCAGTTCACGGGTGAGCCACGTGCGCAGCTCGGCGTGCGCGGGGATCGTGCCCGCCGCGGGAACGACGTAGGCGACCAGCTGCTTGCGGCCGTCGTCGGCGCGTGCGACGGTGATCGACTGGGCGACGCCGGGGTGGCGCACGAGCAGGGCGTCGATCTCGCCGGTCTCGACGCGGAAGCCGCGGACCTTGACCTGGTCGTCGGTGCGGCCGACGAATTCCACCACCCCGTGCGCGCGCCACCGGGCGACGTCACCGGTGCGGTACATGCGGGAACCGGGCGGGCCGAAGGGGTCGGGCAGGAACCGCTCGGCGGTCAGGCCGGGCTGGCCGAGGTAACCGCGGGCCACGCCGGCGCCCGCGATGAACAGTTCGCCGGGCACGCCGACAGGCACCGGCCGCAGCCCCTCGTCCAGCACGTAGACGGCCATGCCGTCCAACGGGCGGCCGATGGGGATCACGTCGGGTACGGAGTCGGTCATCGGGAACGACGTGGCGAACGTCGTGGACTCGGTTGGCCCGTAGCCGTCGACCACGGTCAGGCCGGGGCACGCGTCGAGCACGCCGCGAACGGCCGCGGCGGGCACCACGTCACCGCCGGTCCACACCTCGCGCAGCCCGGCGAACGCCTCCGGCGCCTCGTGGGCGACGAGCCGGAAGAGGCCCGCGGTCAACCAGATCGCGGTCACGCCGTGCGCGGCGACGGCGTGCCGGATCGCGTCGGCGTCCACGTCGCCCGGACGCGCGACGACGACCTGGCCGCCGCGCAGCAACGGCACCCACAGCTCGTAGGTGGAGGCGTCGAACGCCGACGGCGAGTGCAGCAGCACGCGGTCGTGCGCGCCGCCGTCGAAGCGGGAGTCCAGCGCCAGTGCCACCACGTCGCGGTGCCGCACGGCCACGCCCTTGGGCAGGCCGGTGGACCCCGAGGTGTGCATGACGTAGGCGAGCTGGTCCGAGTGCACCACCACCGCGGGATCGGCAGCACCGGACCGGTCGCCGTCGAGCAGCACGGTCTGTCCGTCGTGGACGGACGTGGCCACCTTCTCGCTCGCGGAATCGGTGATGAGAACCGCGATCCCGGAGTCGGCGAGCACGCGCTTCATCCGCTCGGCCGGTGCGCGACCGTCGAGCGGCACGTACGCCGCGCCGGCCTTGACCACGGCGAGCTCGGCGATGACGAGGTCGGTGGACCGCTCCACGAGCAGCCCCACCGGGTCCTCCGGTCGCACGCCGAGGCCGATCAGCCGGTGGGCCAGACGGTTGGCCCTCGCGTCCAGCTCGGCGTAGGTGAGGACCAGGTCGTCGGAGAGGACCGCGGGTGCGTCCGGCGTCCGGCGCACCTGCTCGGCGAAGAGGCCGGGGATCGTGTCCTCGACCGGTGCGCGGCAGGCGTCGTTCCAGTCCACCAGGACCTGGTCACGTTCGGCGTCCGACAGCCACGGCAGCTCGCCCAGGGGCCGGCTCGGTTCGGTCGCCACGCCGTCGAGCAGCCGCACGAGGTGACCGGCGAAGCGGTCGACCGTGGCGGCGTCGAACAGGTCGGTGTTGTACTCCACCAGACCTTCCAGGAGGCCGTCGCGCTCCTGGAACTCGATGGTCAGGTCGAAGATGGCGTCGCGGCGGGACAGCCCGACCTGTTCGACCTCCAGGCCCGGCAGTCGCGGCGGGGTGCCGTCGGCGTTCTGCAGCAGCACCATCACGTCGAACAACGGGTTGCGGCTGACGTCGCGGTCCTTGCGCACGGCGTCGACCAGGTGCTCCAGCGGGACCTCGTCGTGGGCGAACGCCTCCTTGACGTTCTCCTTGACCTGGTCGAGGAAATCGATGAAGCCAGCCTGGCTGTCCACTGTGGATCTGAGCACGACGGTGTTGACGAAGAACCCGACCAGCCGTTCCAGGCCGGGCCGGCCGCGGCCGGTGGTCACGGTGCCCACGGCCACGTCGTCCTGTCCGGCGTAACGGGCCAGCAACGCCTGGCAGCCGGCCAGCAGCACGGAGTACAGGATCGTGCCGCGCTCGTGGGCCAGCTCGCGCAGCGCCGCGGTGGTCGGGGCGGGAACGGTGAACGGGTGCGCTGCGCCGTTGGTGGTGCGCACCGGCGGCCGGGGCCGGTCGGTCGGCAGCTCCAGCGGGGTGGTGCCGGTCAGCCGCCGCGTCCAGTGGTCGAGCTGGCCGACCAGCGTGTCACCGGAGAGCCGTTCCCGTTGCCAGGCGGCGAAGTCCGCGTACTGCAGGGGCAGGGCGGGCAGCGCCGCCTCCCGTCCCTGGACCGCCGCGCCGTACAGCTCACCCAGCTCCTCGGTCAGCACGCCCATCGACCAGCCGTCGGTCACGACGTGGTGCGCGGTGACCAGCAGGACGTGCTCCGCCTCGGCGAGCCGCACCAGCAGCGCCCGCACCAGCGGGCCGCGGCGCAGGTCGAAGGGGCGGGAGTACTCCTCGGTCAGCAGTTCGTCCAGCGCGCCGCGGTCGGGTGACTCGATCACGGGCACGGCGAGGTCGAACGGCGGGTGCACGACCTGCACGCCGACGCCGTCGACCTCGTCGAGCGTCGTGCGCAGCGATTCGTGCCGTGCCACCAGACCGTTGAGCGCCGTGGTCAGCGCGGGCACGTCCAGCCGCCCCGTCAGGCGCAGGGACAAAGCGCTGTTGTAGCCGGAGCCGCCGGGCTGGAAGCTGTCGAGGAACCACAGGCGCTGCTGGGGGAACGACAACGGCAGCGGCCGGGACCGGTCGGCCGGCCTGATGGCGTCGGCCTGCTCGGAGCGGCCGGAGAGGCGGCGGCGCATCTGCTCCCGCAGGTGCGGGGGCAGGGCGGCGATGCGGTCCTCGATCGACGACGACATGGTGTGGTGTCTCCTCACAGGTTCGGGGTGGCGCCGTCATCGAGCGCGAGTCGTTCGAGCTCGAGCAGGATCTTCTCCTCGACCAGCCGCGACAGCTCGGCGACCGTGCGGGCGGTGAGGACGTCGTGCGGTGTGAGCGGTACGTCGAACGCGGCACGGCAGCGGGACGTGACGAGCAGGCTGCGCATGGAGTCCCCGCCGAGGGCGGTGAAGTCGTCTTCAACGCCGACCCGGTCCACGCGCAGCGCTTCCGCCCAGATCGCGGCCATCACCTGTTCGGTGTCGGTCCTGGGCGCCACGTACCGCGCGGCGGGCACGGGGGCGGACGGTGCGGGCAGCGCGGCCCGGTCGACCTTCCCGTTGGCGCTCAACGGCAGCGCGTCGAGCACCACGAACACCGAGGGCACCATGTAGTCGGGCAGGGTCCGCCCGGCGAACGCGGCCAGGTCTCCCGGGTCCGGCTCACGGCCGGGGTCGGCGGGCACCAGGTAGGCCACGAGCTGCTTGCCGCCGAGCGCGTCCTCGCGGACCACCACGACCAGCCCGCCCACGTCGGGGTGGCGACCCAGGACCGCTTCGACCTCGCCGAGCTCGATGCGGAACCCGCGCAGCTTCACCTGGTCGTCGGCGCGTCCGGCGAACTCCAGCACGCCTTCCGGCAGCCACCGCACGACGTCACCGGTGCGGTACATCCGCTCCCCCGGCGCGCCGAACGGGCAGGCGACGAACCGGGACGCGGTCAGGCCTGGCCGGTCGAGGTACCCGCGCGCCAGGCCGGCACCCGCGAGGTACAGCTCACCGGGCACCCCGACGGGCACCGGTCGCAGCCGGTCGTCCAGCACGTAGGTGGCCATGCCGTCCAGCGCGGAGCCGATGGGCACGGTGTCGGGCACCTGGCCGGCCATCCGGTGCGCTGTCGCGAACGTCGTGGTCTCGGTCGGCCCGTACCCGTCGACCACCACCAGGCCCGGACAGGCCGCCATGGCCTGGCGGACCGCCTGCGCGGGAACGACGTCGCCGCCGGTCCACACCTCGGCCACGCCCGCCAGGCAGCCGGGCGAGTCCTGCGCCAGCACCCGGAACAAGCCCGCCGTGAGCCACAACGCCGTCACGCCGTGAGCAGTGATCAGGTCGCGCAGCACCGCCGCGTCGAGGTCTTCCGGCGGTGCGACGACCACTCGCCCACCGCGCAGCAACGGCACCCACAGCTCGTAGGTGGACGCGTCGAACGCCAGCGGCGAATGCATGAGCACGGCGCGGTGGGCGGGCCTGTCGAACCGTGAGTCCAACGACAGTGCGACCACGTCCCGGTGCCGCACGGCCACGCCCTTCGGCGTGCCGGTGGAGCCGGAGGTGAACTCGACGTAGGCGAGGCCGTCCGGGTGCGCGGCCGTCCGAGGCCGGTCGGCCGACTCCTCACCATCGGGGACCACGACGTGCCCGTCGAACGGGACGACGTCCGAGTCGGTGATCAGCACCCGGCTCCCGGCCTGCTCCAGCACCAGCCGTTGGCGTTCCACCGGCGCCCGGCTGTCCAGCGGCAGGTACGCGCCGCCCGCCTTGAGCACGGCGAGCACCGCGATCACCACTTCGGCCGATCGGCGCAGCAACACCCCGACGCGTTCCTCAGGGCGCACGCCGAGCGCGATCAGCCGCTGTGCCAACCGGTTCGCGCGGGCGTCCAGTCCGGCGTAGGTGAGTGACGTGTCGCCCGCGACCACAGCGGTCATGTCGGGGGTCCGGTCCACCTGAGCGGCGAACAACTCGGCGACGGTCGTCTCGGGGACGCTGGTCTCGACACGCTCCGGGAGGACGATCCGCCGCTCTGCGTCGCTGAGGACGTCGACCTCGCCCATCATCCGCTCGGGGTCGGCGGTCAGGCCGAGTAGCGCCGCGGCGAGGTGACCGGCGACGCGCTCGACCGTGGCGAGGTCGAACAGCGCCGGGTCGTAGCTGAGCCGGAACTCCAGCTCCGTTCCGGGGCGGACGCCCAGGCTCAGCGGGTAGTTGGTCGTCTCCACGGCGTCCAGGTCGCGCACGGTGACGCCGTGGGTCGCGGCCTCGCTGATCGGGTAGTTCTCGAAGACCAGGATGCTGGTGAACAGCTCGGTCCCGGTCCACGCCTGCAGGTCCGCGAGCGACACGTGCTCGAACCGCCTGGCCTCGGCCTGGGCCGCCTGCAGCCGCCGCAGCCACACCGCGACCGGCTCGTCCTCCACGATCGCCGTCCGCACGGGCAGGGTGTTGATGAACATGCCCGTGATGGCGTCGGCGCCCGGCACATCGGCCGGGCGACCGGACACGGTGGAACCGAAGCACACGTCGGTGTGCCCGCTGTAGCGCGACAGCAGCAACGCCCACGCGCCCTGCACCACGGTGTTGAGCGTCAACCCGTTGCGCTGCGCGAAGTCGCGCAGGCCGTCGCCGGGCAGTGTCAGCGTGGTCCACTCGGCCGAGCGGGTGGCGTGGCCGGGCCCGGCGAGCCGGTCGAGCGGCAGTGGCGTGGGAGCGTCGAGCCCGCGAAGCGCCTGCCGCCAGTGGGTTTCCGCCGCGTCGGGGTCCTGGGTGGACAGCCAGCGCAGGTAGTCGCCGAACGGGCGGCGGGACGGGAGCTCGGGCTCGCGTCCGGCGGTGAGGGCCGCGTAGCCGGCGATCACGTCGCTGAGCACCTGGAACGTGCTCCACCCGTCGAGCAGCACGTGGTGGAACGTCCAGCCGACCCGCACGGCCGTGTCCGACTCGTGCTCCAGGGCCAGTCGCATCAGCGGCGCGGTGCCGAGATCCAGCTCCTCGTCGTCCAACGTCGCGGAGATGGGCAGGTCGACGTCGCGGCACACCACCTGCACCGGCCGGTCGACGCCCTCCCACACGACGCGGCTGCGCAGGACCGGGGTCCGCGTGACCACCTCCCGCCACGCGCGGGCCAGCGCCTCGATGTCCGCGACGCCGTCGAGCACGAAGGAGATCCGTTCGGTGTAGAGGCCTTCGTGGCCGTGGGACAGGCTGTGGAAGACCATGCCCGCCTGCATCGGCGTCAGCGGGTAGATGTCCTCGACGTCGCGGCCGTCGCCGGCCAGCCGGTCCACCGCTGCCTGGTCCAGGCCCGCCAACGGGAAGTCCGACGGCGTCCGGCCGCCCGCGCCGGGCTGGGCGCAGTGCGTCACGATCTCCCGCAACGCCGCGGTCATCGCGTCGGCCAGACCCCGCACGGTCGACTCGTCGTGCGTCTCCTCGCTGAAGTACCAGGTCAGTCGGAGTCGTTTGTCCTCAACGGCTCCGACGACGTCGAGCAGGTGTGGCCGGGGTGTGCCGGCGTCGGCGTCGGCGGTCAGCCCGCCGACCGTCCGGAACACGGTCCCGCCCGCTGCGCCGTCGAACTGGCCGAGGTAGTTGAACGCCACCGCCGGGCCTGGAGACCGGTGCGCGGCGCCGTGGCCGATGCCGCGCCGGGGCACCGCGCGCAGCCGTTCCTTCGTCGCCTTGAGCACCTCGCCCCAGTCCCCCGATGGCACGTCCAGCGCCACCGGGAACACCGAGGTGAACCAGCCGACCGTGCGGGACAGGTCGACGCCGTCGAGGAAGTCGCCGTCCCGGCCGTGGCCCTCCAGGTCCACCAGGACCCGGTCCCGGCCCGTCCATCCGGACAGCACCCGGCCCAACGCGCTCAGCAGCACGTCGTTGACCTGCGTGCGGTACACGGCGGGCACGTCCTGCAGCAGCGCCCGCGTCAGGTCGGCGTCGAGTTCGGTGGTGACGCCGCGCACGGAACCTGTCGTGCCGGTGCCGTCGCGGTCCACGGGCACGCCGGGATCTCCGGTCACGCCCGCCCAGTGGCCGGCCTCGTCGTCGAACCCGCCGTCAGCGGTGTACTCGGCCAGCCGCAGCGCCCAGTCCCGGAAGGACGTCGTCTTCGCGCCGAGGACGATCTGGTCGCCGCGCACGGCCTGCAGGTACGCGGTCTCCAGGTCTTCCAGCAGTACTCGCCAGGACACGCCGTCCACGACCAGGTGGTGCGCGGTGAGCCGGAGTGCCCGAGACGTGAGCGACGTGGCCCGCAGCAGCGGTCCGCGGTTCAGGTCGAACTCTCCGTCCACTTCGGACAGCAGGTCGACGGGCTCGACGGGCGGGTTGTGCTGCCGCCAGCCGGAGCCGGTGCGTTCGAACCGCATTCGCAGTGCGTCGTGGTGCTCCACCAGACCGGCCAACGCTTTGCGCAACGCCGCCGGGTCGACATCGTCGGTGAACTCGACCTGGACGGACTGGTCGAAGTGCTCGGGACGCGGCGGTTGCGCGTCGAGGAACCAGCGCTGGATCGGTGTCAGCGGAACCTCGCCGGCCACCGGTCCCTGCGGTACGCCATCCTGTTCGGCGACCGCGGGCACGGCCGCGGCGAGTGCGGCGACCGTGGGGTGGGTGAACAGGTCGCGCGGCGCCAGGCCGTACCCGGCCTGCCGGGCCCGCGAGACGACCTGGATGCTGATGATCGAGTCACCGCCCAGCTCGAAGAAGTCGTCCTCGACACCGACCCGGTCGAGCCCCAGCACCTGCGCCCAGATGTCCGCGAGCACGCGCTCGGCCTCCGTGCGCGGCTCGACGTGCCGGGCACCGGTCGTCTCCCACTCCGGCGCGGGCAGCGCCTTGCGGTCGAGCTTCCCGTTGCCGGTCAGCGGAAGCCGGTCCAGGTGCACGAACGCCGAGGGCACCATGTGGTCGGGCAGGGTCCGCGCCAGGAACCCGCGCAGGTCGACGCCGTGGCCGCCGACGACATAGCCGACGATCACCTTGCGCCCTGCGTGGTCGCGGACGTCGGCCACCGCCGCGGCCACGTCGGGATGTGCTTCGAGCGCGGCCTCGATCTCGCCGAGCTCGATGCGGAAGCCGCGGATCTTGACCTGGTGGTCGGCGCGCCCGAGGTAGTCGAGCCGGCCGTCCTTCCAGCGGGCCAGGTCGCCCGTGCGGTACATGCGCGAGCCGGGTTCGCCGAACGGGTCGGCGACGAACCGGGAGGCGGTCAGGCCAGGCCGGTCGAGGTAGCCACGTGCCAGTCCCGCGCCGGCGACGTGCATCTCGCCGACGACACCGGGCGGCACGGGCCGCAGGTCCTCGTCGAGGACGTACACGCGCAGGTCCGGGATGGGTTCGCCGACGGTGCCGTCGGCGGGCGTCCACGTGACGTGCACGGTGGTCTCGGTGATGCCGTACATGTTGATCAGCTCGCCGGGACCGTTCCAGGCGGCCAGCTTGCGCACGTCGAGCACCTCACCGCCGAAGACGACGTACCGCAGGCACAGGTCCTCCGGCTGTTCGGCGATCAGCTGGTAGAACGCCGACGGTGTCTGGTTGAGCACCGTGACGCGTTCCCGTGCCAGCAGCGCGGCGAACTCGCCCGGCGAGCGCGACACGTCGTGCGGCACGACCACGAGCCGCCCGCCGTGCAGCAGCGGACCCCACAGCTCCCACACGGAGAAGTCGAAGGCGTAGCTGTGGAACAGGGTCCACACGTCGTCGGAACCGAACCCGAACCAGGCGTCGGTGGCCGAGAACAGCCGGGCCACGTTGGCATGTGGCACGACGACGCCCTTGGGCTTGCCGGTGGAGCCGGAGGTGTAGATGACGTAGGCGGGGTTCTCCGGCCGCAGCGCCACCTCCGGCGCCGTGGACGGCCGGCCGGACACGTCCGGCAGCTCCGTCAGCACGGCCACCGGCCGGGTGTCCTCGACCATGCCCGCGATCCGGTCCTCGGGGTAGGACGGGTCGATCGGCAGGTAGGCCGCGCCGGACTTGAGCACGCCCAGCACCGCCACGACCAGGTCGGTGGAGCGGGGCAGCCGCAGCGCGACGTACCGCTCCGGTCCCGCGCCGCGCTCGATCAGCGCGTGCGCCACCCGGTTGGCTCGGGCGTCCAGCTCGGCGTAGGTCAGGTGCTCGCCCTCGCAGGTGACCGCGACGGCGTCGGGCGTGCGCGCGGCCTGCTCGGCGAACAGCCGAGGCAGCGTGCCGACCGGGAAGTCCCGGCTGGTGGGGTTCCACTGCACCAGCACCTGATCGCGTTCGGTGTCGTCGAGCAGCCGCAGGTCGCCCAGCGGCTGTGCCGGGTCCGCCAGCACGTCGTCCAGCAGCATCCGCAGGTGCCGGCCGAGCCGGTGCACCGTGGTCTCGTCGAACAGGGCCGGGTCGTGGTCGAGTTCGACCACGAGGCGCGGGCCGGGCGACACCACGACGGTGAGTGCGTAGTTGGTGGGCTCATGCGCGTGCACGTCGTGCAGTCGCAGGCCGTGCTCGGCCATGGCGTTCTCGTCGAACGGGTAGTTCTCGAACACCAGGATGCTGTCGAACAGGTTCGCGCCGCCGGGCAGCGAGCTCCACCCGCGCAGCCGCGCCAGTGGCACGTGCTCGAAGCGCCGCGCCTCGGCTTGGGAGGCTTGCAGGTCACGCAGCCAAGACAGCTGGTCGCGGCCGCGGTCGACGGCGACGCGGGTCGGCACGGTGTTGATGAACATGCCCACCGTCGACTCGACGCCCGGCAGGTCCGCGGGCCTGCCGGACACGGTGGTGCCGAACACGACGTCGGACGTGCCGGCGTAGCGGGCCAGCAGCACCGCCCACGCGCCCTGCACCACGGTGTTCACCGTCAAACCGTTGCGCTGGGCCGCTTCGCGCAGCCGTTCGGTGCTGCGGGCGGACAGTTCGAATCGGACGGTGCCACCGGACTGCGCCCTGTGCGCGTCGAACGGACGGCGGTCGAAGGGCAGCGGGGTGGTCTCGTCGAAGCCGTCGAGCACCCGCCGCCAGTACTGCTCGGCCTGCTCGCCGTCCTGCCGCTCCAGCCAGTGCAGGTACTCGCGGAACAGTGGCCGGGCCGCGGTGGGCCCCGAGGCGCCACGGGTGATGGCCGCGTGGTGCTCGCAGACCTCCGTGAACAGCTGGGCCGCGCTCCACCCGTCGAGCAGGACGTGGTGGAACGTCCACAGCACCAGCACCTCGTCGTCCGACAGCCGGGCGAGTGCCACGCGCATCAACGGCGCGGTGGTCAGGTCCAGCCCGGCGGCACGATCGCTGTCGAGCAGTGCGCGCAGCTGCTCGTACTGGCCCTGCTCGTCGAGGTCTCTCCAGTCGAGGTGGGTGATCGGAAGGGTGACGCGAGGGCGCACCAGCTGCAGCGGTTCCGCCAGCCCGTCCCACACCACCTCGCTGCGCAGCACGGCGTTGCGGTCCACGACCCGTTGCCAGGCCTCGCCCAGCGCACGCGGGTCCGCCACCCCGGAGAGCCGGAACCGGACCTGGTTGAAGTACGCGCCGGTGGTCGCGCCGTCCACCAACCCGTGGAAGACCATGCCGGCCTGCATCGGCGTCAGCGGGTAGACGTCCTCCACGTTCCGGCCGTCACCGACCATCCGGTCGACAGCGGCCTGGTCCAGGCGCGCCAGGGGGAAGTCCGACGGCGTGCGGCCGCCTGAGCCCGGCCGGCCGCAGTGGGCGACGATCTCGCGCAACGCCGTGGCCATCGCCTCGGCCAAGCCCCGCACGGTCGCCTCGTCGTGCACCCGGTCGCTGAAGTACCAGGTGAGGTCGAGGCAGCCGTGCTCGACCGCGCCGACGACGTCGAGCAGGTGCGGGCGCAGTGCTTCCGGTGCGCTGTCGAGCTCCAGGCTGCCGCGCACGGCGTGCAGCACACCGCCCTCCACGCCCGCCCAGTCGAGCCTGCCGAGGTAGTTGAGGCTGATCTGCGGGCCACCGGTACCGGGCTCGTGCAGGGCGCCGTGGCCGATTCCCTTGCGGGGAACGGAACGCAGTTGTTCCTTGACCGACTTGAGGACCGCGCCCCAGCCGCCGTCGGGCACGTCCGGCGCGACGGGGAAGATCGAGGTGAACCACCCGACCGTGCGGGAGAGGTCGACACCGTCGAGCACGTCCTCGCGGCCGTGGCCCTCCAGGTCCACCGGCACCCGCCGGCGGCCGGTCCAGCCGGCCAGCACCCGGCCGAGCGCGCTCAGCAGCACGTCGTTGACCTGCGTGCGGTACGCGCCGGGTACGTCCTGCAGCAACGCCCTGGTGGTCTCGCGGTCGAGCCGGACCGAGACGGCGCGGGTGGACCCGGCGGTGTTGGGGCCGTCGTGGTCGACGGGCAGGGACGGGTCCGCCTCGGCGGTGGCGGTCCAGTGGTCGCGTTCGTCGTCGAACCCGCCGTCGGCGGTGTGCCGCGTGAGCCGGTGCGCCCAGTCCCGGAACGACGTCGTCTTGGCGGCCAGCCGAACGGGCTCGCCGCGCGCGGCCTGGTCGTAGGCCGTGACGAGGTCCTCGAGCAGGATGCGCCACGACACGCCGTCCACCACGAGGTGGTGAACGCTCAGGCGCAGCACCGGGTGCTTGCCCTCGGGGCGCTCCAACTCGGCGTGCAGCAACGGGCCGGTCGCGAGGTCGAACGCCGCAGAACGTTGCGTGGTCAGCAACTCCGCTCGCTCGACCGGCGCGTTGTGCTGCCGCCATCCGGAATCCGTGCGCTCGAACCGCATCCGCAGCGCGTCGTGGTGCTCCACCAACGCCGTCAAGGCCCGGCGCAGCGCGTCGGTGTCCACGTCGTGGACCAGCTCGGCGGTCAACGCCTGGTTGAAGTGCTCGGGGTGGCCGGGGTTCGTGGCGAAGAGCCATCGCTGCACCGGGGTGAGCGGCACGTCGCCGACCACCCGCCCCTGGTCGGCCTCGGTGGGTCCGGCGACGGCCGCCGCGACCGCGAGAGCCGCCACGGTGGGGTGCCGGAAGAGGTCGCCGGGGGTGAGGGCGAGTCCTGCCTGGCGGGCGCGCGACACCACCTGGATGCTGAGGATGGAGTCACCGCCGAGCTCGAAGAAGTTGTCGCCGGCTCCCACACGGTCGACGCCGAGCAGTTCCGACCAGATCCCGGCCAGCACGGCCTCCGGTCCGTCGGCGGGCGCGACGTGCGTGGCGGTGGCGGCGGCCCACACCGGGTCGGGCAGGGCGCGCCGGTCGACCTTGCCGCTCGCGTTGAGCGGCAGTGCGTCCAGGACGACGAACGCGGAGGGCACGAGGTAGTCCGGCAGCCCACGGCCGAGGAACTCCCGCAGCACCGCCACTTCGGGCGCGGTGTCCATGGCGGTCAGGTAGGTGACCAGCCGCTTGCGCCCGGTGTCGTCGGCGCGCACGACCGTCACGGACCCGGCGACGGCGGGGTGCGTGGACAGCGCCGTGTCGACCTCGCCCGGCTCGACGCGGAACCCGCGGATCTTGACCTGGTCGTCGGTGCGGCCGACGAACTCCACCGTGCCGTCTGCCTGCCACCGCACCAGGTCGCCGGTGCGGTACATCCGCTCCCCCGGCGCCCCGAACGGGTCGGCGACGAACTGCGACGCGGTCAGCCCTGGCCGGCCCGCGTAGCCGCGCGCCAGGCCGGAACCGGCGATGAACAGCTCGCCCGGCACACCGATCGGCGTGGGCGACAGGGTGTCGTCGAGCACCCGCAGGCGCATGCCGTCCAGCGGGCGGCCGATGGGCACCACGTCCCCGACCGCGCCGGCGTCGGCCATGCGGTGCGAGGTGGCGAAGGTGGTGGTCTCGGTGGGGCCGTAGCCGTCGACCACGGCGATGCCGGGGCAGGCGCCCAGCACCCGCCTGACCGCGGGTGCGGGCACGACGTCGCCGCCGGTCCACACCTCGCGCAGTCCGGTCAGGCAGTCCGGGTCGTCCTGCGCGATGACGCGGAACAGGCCGGCGGTCAGCCACAGCCCGGTGAGGCCGTGGCCGGTGACCAGATCGCGGATGCGGCCGGCGTCCAGGTCTCCTGCCGGAGCGACCACGACGGTGCCACCGTTGAGCAGCGGCACCCACAACTCGTATGTGGTGGCGTCGAACGCGGGCGCGGAGTGCAACAGGACCCGGTTGTGCGCACCGCCGCCGAACCGCCGGTCACGTGCGAGGTCGGTGACGTCGCGATGCCGCACGGCCACGCCCTTGGGCACGCCGGTGGATCCCGAGGTGTGCATGACGTAGGCCAGCTGGTCTGAGTGCGGGGCCACGTCCGGCGCGGTGGCCGTTTCCCCGATCATGTCCTCGGCGTCCAGCACGACGACGCGGCCGGCGTGGACCTCTTCCGCTGTGGCGAGCCAGGTGCGGTCGGTGAGGAGGACGCCGGCACCACTCCCCGCCAGCAGCACGGCCAGCCGCTCGGCGGGTGCCCTGGTGTCGAGCGGCACGTACGCCCCGCCCGCCTTGACCACCGCCAGTTCGGCTGTCACGAGGTCGACCGAGCGACTCAGCAGCAGGGCCACCGGCTCCTCGGCGCGCAATCCGTGGTGCAGCAGGTGGTGGGCCAGGCGGTTGGCGCGGGCGTCCAGCTCGGCGTAGGTCAGCGACGTGCCGTCGGCGACGACGGCCTCGGCGCCGGGGTTGCGCAGGACCTGGTCGGCGAACAGGGCGGTGATCGTGGCCGGGGGCCGGTCGCTCGCGGTGTTGTTGAACGCTTCCAGGACCTGGTGGCGTTCCTGCGTTCCGAGCAGCGGGAGCTCGCCCAGAGGCCGGTCAGGGCCGGTGGCGATGGCTTCCAGCAGAACCCTCAGGTGACCGGCCATCCGCTCGATCGTGGCGGCGTCCCACAGGTCGGTGTTGTACTCCAGAGACACGTCCAGCGAGCCGTCCCGCGGCCAGAACTCCACCAGCAGCTCGAACCGTGCGCGCGGGCGCGGCAGGTGGTGTTCGGTGACGTTCAGCGCGTCGACCGCCTGCGGCCGCACCATTTCCTGCTGGAGCACGACGAGCGCCTGCACGAGCGGGGTGCGGCTGGCGTCGCGGTCCGGCCGCAGTTCGTCGACGAGCCGGTCGAACGGGATCTCGTCGTGGGCGAAAGCGTCGAGCACGGTTTCCCGGACGTCGGCGAGGAACCGCTCGAACGACATGGTCGGGTCCACTGTGGACCGCAGCACGAGTGTGTTGACGAAGAACCCGACGAGGTCGTCGAGCTCAGGTCGGCCGCGTCCTGCGGACGCGGTGCCCACGGCCACGTCGCGCCGCCCGGTGTAGCGGGCAAGCAGCAGCTGCACAGTTGCCGCCAGCGTGGTGAACAGGGTGGTGCCGCCGTTGCGGCCAACCTCGGCCAGCCGCTGCACCAGCCGTTCCGGCAGGGCCTCGCGGTGCACGGCGCCCGCCGTGGTGCGCTGGGCGGGACGGGGCCGGTCGGTGGGCAGGTCGAGGGGTTCGAGATCGGCGAGGACACGTCGCCAGTGGTCGATCTCGCCGGCCACGGCGGGCTCCTTGAGGCGGTGGCGCTGCCACGCCGCGAAGTCGCCGTAGCGAACGGGTAACGGCTCGAGGTCGGCTGTGGTTCTTCGGACGGCGGACCGGTACAGCTCGAGCAGGTCGTCGACCTGCAGCCGGACCGACCAGCCGTCGGTGATGATGTGGTGCTGGTCGAGCAACAGGACGTGGTCGTCGTCTGCCAGCCTGGCCAGCACCACACGGACCACTGGTCCGCCCCGCAGGTCGAATGGCGTGGTCAGCTCCTGCGCGCACAACCGGTCGAGCGCGTCGTCCCGGTCGGCGGGCGCGACACCGGAGAGGTCCTCCACGCGCAGCGGCAACGTCGCGTGCGCGGCGACGACCTGCACGCCGCGGCCGTCGGCCTCCTCGAAGGTGGTCCGCATGACCTCGTGCCGTTCGACCAGCGCATCCAGCGCGGTTCGCAGTGCGTCGTGGTCGAGCGGACCGCGCAGCCGCAGGCCGACACCGGTGTTGTAGTCGGTGGCCGTGGGGTCGAGCCGGTGCTGCAGCCACAACCGTTGCTGCATCGGGGACAACGGCAGCACGCTGTCGTGCGGCACCGGGGTGATCCGGTCGGCCGCCTCGATGGGCAGGCGGTCGGCGAGCAGGACGGCGAGACCGGCCACGGTCCGCGCGTCCATCAGGTCCCTGGTGGACAACGGCACGTCCAGCGCCGTGCGCAGCCGCGACACCACCCGCAACGCCTGGATCGAATCGCCGCCCAGTGACAGGAAGTCGTCCTGCGCCCCGACCCGGTCGGGAGCGACCGCGAGCACCGCTGCCCATGCCTGCGCGACAGCGCGTTCAGCGGGCGTGCGCGGCGGGATGCGCCCGGCACGCCGGTCGAGGTTCCAGTCCGGTTCGGGCAGCGCCTTGCGGTCGACCTTTCCGTTGGTGTTGAGCGGAAGCCGTTCCAGCGCAACGAACGCCGACGGCACCATGTAGTCGGGCAGCGAACGCAGGACGACGGCGCGCAGCTCGTCATCGGAGGGCGCCGTGGAGCCGGCGGCGACGACGTAGGCGACCAAGCGCTTGACGCCGCCTTGGTCCACCTTCGCCAGCACCGCTGCTTGCGCGACATCGGGGTGCTCGGCCAGCACGGCCTCGATCTCGGCGGTCTCGACTCGGAAACCGCGGATCTTGACCTGGTCGTCGACGCGGCCGACGAAGTCGACGGTGCCGTTCGGCGTCCAGCGGACCAGGTCGCCGGTGCGGTACATGCGCTCACCCGGTGCGCCGAACGGGTCGGCCAGGAAGCGGTCCGCTGTCAGACCGGGGCGGTGGAGGTAACCGCGGGCGATGCCGGCGCCCGCGATGAACAGCTCACCGGACTCCCCGTCGGGGACCAGGTTCAGGTCGTCGTCCAGCACGTGCAGGCGCATGCCGTCCAGTGCCGTGCCGATGGGCAGGACGTCGGGCACCGCGCCGAGATCGGGCAGGGGGTGGCAGGTGGCGAACGTGGTGGTCTCCGTGGGGCCGTAGACGTCCACCACAGTGGTGCCCGGACACGCTTCCAGCACTCGCCGCACCGCCGCGGCGGGCACCACGTCACCGCCGGTCCACACCTCGCGCAGCCCCGCCAGGCACGCGGGGTCGTCCTGCGCCAGCACGCGGAACAGGCCCGAGGTCACGAAGAGCCCCGTCACGCCGTGCTCGTTGATCGCCCTCCGCAGGACCTGTCCGTCCACATCACCGGGAGGAGCGATCACGACACTGCCGCCGTTGAGCAGCGGCACCC
Source organism: Lentzea pudingi (assembly GCF_014646255.1). Classification (GTDB taxonomy): domain Bacteria; phylum Actinomycetota; class Actinomycetes; order Mycobacteriales; family Pseudonocardiaceae; genus Lentzea; species Lentzea pudingi. Next base: position 658,440 of record NZ_BMNC01000003.1, on the reverse strand, counting down.
AAATCTCGTAGGTCGAGGCGTCGAACGCCACCGGTGAATGCACCAGCACGCGGTCGTGCGCGCCACCGGTGAACCGCTTGTCACGGGCGAGGTCCACCACATCGCGGTGCCGCGCCGCCACGCCCTTCGGCATGCCCGTGGACCCCGAGGTGAACACGACGTACGCCAGGTTGTTCCCGTGCACCACCGCGCCGGGCACGGTCTCCCCCGCTGCGTCCTCGCCCACAACCAGCACGTGGCCGGCGTGAACGCGTTCCGCGACGACCTTCCACGTGTCGTCGGTCACCAGCACCGGCACCCCGGCCTCCGCCAGGACGGTCGACATCCGCTGGTCGGGCGCACGAGCATCGAGCGGCACATACGCGCCACCGGCCTTGAGCACGGCGAGCAGGCCTGCCACGAGGTCGGCCGAACGCTCCAGCAGCACACCGACCGGCTGTTCCGGCCGGACTCCCAGTCGGAGCAGGCGTCCTGCGAGCCGATCCGAGCGCGCGTCCAGTTCCGCGTAGGTGAGTTCGCCGTCGTCGGCGAGCACCGCCGCAGCGCCAGGGGTGAGCCGGACCTGCTCGGCGAACAGGCCGACCACGGAGTCGCGCTGCTCGGCACAGAACGGACCGCCGGCCGGCGTGGTGGCGGGCACGGTGTCGGGGAGCGTCATCGCCGTCCAACCTCTTTCGGGCGCGCTGCGGCGCCTCAGGTGCAGGGGTAGAGGAAAGGTGTGCGGAAGCTGCGCAGAGCCGTCAGGCGACGTCGCGCTCGTGGTGCCGTCGGCCCGCGACCCGTCCGCCGATCTGGATCCGGTCGATCCGACCGCTGCGGGGGTCTCGCAGGAAGCGGCCGGGATGGCCGGTGGCACCGTTGGCCAGGTCGGTCACGGAGAAGATGAACCCGTCGTGGACCGCGAGCCGCGCGGCCGGTTCGTCGTCGACGACCAGGTGCAGCTCATCGCCTTCGACCACCACGGAGAAGGCGGTGTCTCCGTTGACGTACGTACCGGTGCACTCGCGCGGGATGGACGTGCGCGGCTCGGCGTTGATCGTCGCGGCGCTGTCAGCGAGGTCGATGCCCGCCGCGCGCAGTTCGGGCAACAGGTCGCGCCAGAGGGTGGCACCGGTGGCGGAGTTCGCGGTCAGGGCCACGATCGTGCCGGTCTCGGGGTTCAGCCGCAGGTGGCAGGAGGTGCCGTCGGCGGTGCCGTCGTGGCCGATCCAGCCGGTGCCGTTGCTTCGGAAGAGCGCGAGGCCCAGACCCCAGCCGTCGGCGAGGCCGAACGGGTCCGCGCCGGGCACCGGGCGGCGCATCTCGGCGAGGTGCTCGGCGGTGACCAGGCCGGGATCGATGCCGCCGTGCTGAGGGGCGAGGTGCATCCTCGCGAGTTCGACCAGATCGGCGGCACTCGCGGCCAGACCGCCCGCAGGCGCCTCGACCGGCGTCAACTCCTGCTCGACGGGACGGACCAGGCGCAAGGCGTGGTTGACGGTGTGGCCACTCGCCGTCGGGAGGCCGGGGCTGTCAGGACCCGCGATGAACCCGAGGTCGACGTCGAGCGGCTTGAGCAGGATCGTGCGGACCGCTTCCTCCCAGCTCATGCCGGTCACCACTTCGATCAGGCGGCCGACGAGGGCGTATCCGGTGTTGGAGTAGGAAAAGCCCGTCCCTGGCGGCTGTACGACGTCCTGCACGGAAGCCGCCAACGCCACCCGGCTGTCGGCCGGCGGGGCGACGACGTCCGAGGGCAGTCCACCGGTGTGACTGAGCAGTTGGCGGGCGGTGAGCACCTCGGCGTTGTCCCCCAGCGTCTGCCGCAACTCCGGCAGGTACTCCACGACCGGCTCGTCCAGGTCGACGTCGCCGTCGGACACCAGGACCATCAGCAGGGTCGCGGTGAAGGTCTTCGTGATGGAGCCGATGGGCACCTTGCTGTCGCGTCTCACCCCGCGACCTGTGCCGTACCGCTCTTCGCCGAACTCGAACTCCCAGGCCTCACCACCGCACCAGACGACGAGCTGCGCACCGGGCACCTCGTGGCGGCGGGCCGACCGTTCCAGCACCTCGCGTAAGTGGTCCACCGTTTCCTCTCCATCGAACGTTTATAATTTCGTGAACGGTCTTTCTGCCTGTGACTCAGGACACGGTCATCGGATCCGGCCTCGATCTTGCTGAACACACTGGTTAGCATCCGCAGCTGGTTCCGCAGATCTCGAAACAGAGCAACGACTCATATGCCCACCTCCACCACGGACTGCTGAATTCCACGCCAGAAAGAATTCATCCGAAGCTCGTATCCCGAAACCGTGACACAGTGACTTCAACGACTATGTCGAGCAAAGGATACGAACTTCCAGAACACAGCTGGTGAACTCATCGAATATCAATGATGATGACCCAGAGCTCGCAGTGACGGATGAGATTCACCCACGCGCCAGGTTTAGCACGGCCGAACCAGAACCCGCCGAGACGAGATCACGCCCTAGGTCCTCGCACACCGGAACATCAGCCGTCCCTGTCCGCCGCCATCCGTTCCTGCAGGCTACGGGGCCGCATGTCGGTCCACACGGTGTCGACGTAGTCCATGCACTCCTGCCGCGACCCTTCTTTGCCCTCGCTGCGCCACCCCTGAGGAAGCTCTTTTCCCAAAGGCCACAACGAACGCTGTTCCTCGTCGTTGACCAGCACCTGGTAGGCGACATCGGACACAGCTCTCTCCTTCTCGTCGTCGGACATCAGGCGCGGACCGGCACTTGCCGGAGTCAGGACGATTGGCAAACGCCGAGGAGAAACCTCATGCGCAAACCAGCCGCCTGCCGCAACAGACGATAACAGTGCAGTTCCGCACCTGCAGCACACACCGCCAAAAGGAGCATCACAATTGACCATTATTTGGACATCAGGGAATTGTATGTTTAGCCGACTTCAAGGAAGGGAACAGTCCGCTACTTGAGAGTTACTTACTTCTCCACGCTAGCTCCGCCCGCAACAGCTTGGATACGAGCTGTCAATAGAGCGCAGCACTCGAGCACCGCGGGGACAATACATGTGACAAACGCGCGCCGCGACCAACCCTCCACATTGGATGATGCGTCTCTTTGGCCGGATCCACGCATGAGGCTCAGCAACACACGTACCTCGGCACAGTCGCGTACCAAGCGGCGGGCTGCCTCCGACAGAATCAGGACCGCGTCGACACAGGAGACGCGCACGCTCTGCGGGTCCAGCCCAGGCGCCGCTCGTCCCGCTCGGCGTCGCCCGGGATGACCACCTCACCCGGCATCAACGCGGCGAGTTCCCGCAACGCGACCTTCAGGATCAGACCATCCACTGTGGAGCTGGTCGCGTCGTTCTTCTTGCTTCCGTTTCACCAGGACAGCACGACGCGCCGGGCCTCTTGCAGGTCGCTTGCCGTCTCAAGTGGCGGCACTTTCCACCGGCTTTCCGTCAGAGTTCGCGCCATGGGCCATGGGGATGCCTACACGCTCCTGAGCCAGATCGGGCTCACGACCCGCCGCCGCGGCGTCGAGGTGAACGCGCGCAAATCCGCGACTGCGGCACGCTGGCCACCACGCTCGATGACGTGTGCCGGCGCAGCGGCACCGGGAAAGCCAGACGTTCCACTACTTTCCCGAGGGCCAGGAACAACTCCTTCTGGCGGGCACCGAACTTGAGGCCCGCACGCGTTCGACGAGCGCCGACGCACTGCCCTGCACACCTCAGCACGCCCTCACCAAGCCAGAACGCCGTCCACGTTCCTGCAAGGTTCCGGCGGGGCCGTTCACGTCGAGGTTCGCCAAGCGCACTACGACCTTCGCGCTTTCGTGCACCGATCGCCCGATTCCGAAGGCCGCTGTCATGTCGGTGGCGGTCGGGCCGGGCTCGACCGCGTTGAACTTGATGCCTGGGTGGGCTTTAGCATGCTGGACGGTCAGCATGGTGGCGGCCGCCTTCGACGCGGCGTAGAGCGCGAGAGGTATCTGGCACTCGGCACGGTCGGGGTTGTTGACCGCCCAGAACGATCCCATGCTGCTCGAAACAGTAACCACGACGGGGTTCGCGGACTTGCCGTAGGCCGCAACGTCGGCGCGAACGCATTCCGGTAGACCCACGCCAGGTAGATCTCGACCGCCGCGAGCACCACGGCGATCACCGCCCCACTGGGCTCCAGCAAGAGGTGGAACCCGAAGATGCCGACCACCAGCGGTGCCGACAAAGCCAGCGCGACCGGCACGAACCTGTTGACCAGCAACATGATCCCGGCTACCAGCTCGACGACCTTGATGACGGGCATGACGAACCCGCTCTCGCTGAGCGCCGTGGCGAAGTCGACCGCCTCGACCGCCATGCCGTCGGTCGACTGCGAACCTATCCCGAACACCCCGGAGAACGCGAACAGCGCCCCGAACAACACATGCAGGACAACGTTGATGTACTTGAAGGTCCTGGTCATGCGGGAAATCTTGGAACCTCCAATTCCATGGAGGTAAGCCCGTTCGCTCGGCGCTGAACCACCACCGGCCCGCCATCACAGCGGGACGTCGTGGCGAGCGTGACATCGCAGACGCACGATCCGACGGCAGGGACACGTTCATACTGCGGACGTGCCGGTGCCCAAGAGCACTGCGGTCAGTCCCAGCACCTCGAACTTGCGGACGACAGCAGGAGACGGTCAGTCGTCGGTTCCTGCGACGAGGGACTCCAGTCGCACCTCGGGATGCAGGCGCCGCATGACGCCCAGCGCGGTGGAGTCGACGAACAGGGCGAGGTCCACGCCGTCGGTGCGGGTGAGCACCTCGGTGCGGTTGCCGTCCACCAGGGACCGTTGCTTGGGGTCGGCCAGGCGGCGCACGACGGTGTAGGGCAACGGTTCCAGCCGCACGGGTGACTTGAACTCCGCTTCGAGGCGATGTGCCGCGACCTCGAACTGCATGGGACCGACCGCGGCGAACACCGGCGCCCCGTCACCGCGACGCAGCGAACGCAGGATCTGCACGACGCCTTCGGACTCCAATTGCTCGATGCCTCTGCGGAACTGCTTGGAGCGACTGAGGTCCGCCGGTCGCGCGACGGCGAAGTGCGCAGGCGCGAAGCTGGGCAAACCAGGGAAACGCACCACGGGTTTGCCCGCGTGCAGGGTGTCGCCCACGCCCAGCGCGGTGGCGTTGACCAACCCGATCACATCACCGGGAAAGGCCGTGTCCAAAGTGGAGCGCTGTTGGCCGAAGACCTGTTGCACGTACTTGGTGGCGAACGGCTTGCCCGTGGCGGCGTTGGTCACGACCATGCCTCGCTCGAACACGCCGGAGCACACACGCGCGAACGCGATCTGGTCGCGGTGCGCGCGATCCATGCCCGTCTGCACCTTGAACACGAACGCCGAGAACGGCGCGTCCAGCTTGCGCGGATCACCGGCGGCATCCGGCCGCGCGGTGGGGCGGGGCGCGATCTCGACGAGCAGGTCGAGCAGCTGCCGCACACCGAAGTTGAGCACCGCCGACCCGAAGAGCACCGGTGTCGCCGTGGCGGCGAGGAACCGCTCGATCTCGAACTCACCGCCGGACGCGCCGAGCAGTTCCGCTTCCTCGCGGGCACGCGTCCAGCCCGCGCCCTCCTCGGCTTCGGCCTGACTCGGCAGCAGGTGCTCCTCGCCCGCGGCGGTGGCTCCGCCCGCGGTGCGCTGGTAGCGCACGAAGTGCCCGCTGCGGCGGTCGAGCACGCCGCGGAAGTGGCCGGCGTCGCCGACCGGCCAGGTCAGCGGCATCGCCTGCAGCCCGATCCGCTCGCCCAGCTCGTCGCACAGGTCCAGCGCGTCCCGGCCGGGACGGTCCCACTTGTTGATGAACGTGATCACGGGGATGCCGCGGTAGCGGCAGACGTCGAACAGCTTGAGAGTCTGAGGCTCGAGGCCTTTGGCCGCGTCGAGCAGCATGACCGCACAGTCCACCGCCGACAGCACCCGGTAGGTGTCCTCGGAGAAGTCGGCGTGGCCGGGAGTGTCCAGCAGGTTGATCACGCAGTCGCGGTAGGAGAACTGCAACGCGGCGGACGTGATGGAGATCCCGCGCGCCTTCTCCATCTCCATCCAGTCCGACACCACACCGCGCCGACCGGCCTTGCCGTGCACCGCGCCAGCCTCGGAGATCACCTTCGCGTGCAGGGCCAGCGCCTCAGTCATGGTCGACTTGCCCGCGTCCGGGTGACTGATCACCGCGAAGGTGCGCCTGCGTTCCGCTTCCGCGAGCACGGTTCCGGACGAGGCGGTCACCGGGGTGGCGGTGGTCATTCGCGATCCTTCGGGGTTGGACGACATCTCGCCAAACTCTACCCTCACGTGACGGTAATCTGGACCTGCCCTGGAGGCGCAAGTGGGGCACAAGCACCTGGCGTGATGCCAGAATGGGTGGTGATCGTGACGCAGTTCTGGAAGGGATGTTGTGGGCGAGCACATGCAGATCGGTGAGGTGGCCGAGAGGGCCGGTCTGTCGTTGCGCACGATCCGGTACTACGAGGAGGTCGACCTGGTGGTGCCGAGCGCGCGCAGCCAGGGCGGTTTCCGTCTCTACACCGAGCCTGACGTGCAACGCCTCGACGTGATCAAGCGGATGAAACCGCTCGGCTTCCAGCTCGAGGAGATGCGCGAGCTGCTCGGGATCCTCGACGCGCTGTCCACTGGCGACGATCCCGATCGCGACAAGCATCTCGACCGCCTCTCTGGGTTCTGGACCGCCGCCGACGAACGCTGTCAGCAGCTGCGCGCGCAGCTGCGCATCGCCGAGGACTTCGCCACGACGCTGCGGTCCCACCTGCCCTCGGACTGACGAACATCACGCCTGGCCCGCGTCGCCGATTTTCTCTCACCGGCAACTCTCACGTAACGTGAGGGTGTGACCATGGCTCGAACGTCCACCCCTCCGCCCGCACTCGCCCCGGATGCCCTGCGGGTCATCGCCCTCGGCGGCCTCGGTGAGATCGGCCGGAACATGACCGTGTTCGAGCACGAGGGCAAGCTGCTCATCGTCGACTGCGGGGTCCTGTTCCCCGAGGAGCACCAGCCCGGGGTCGACGTGATCCTCCCGGACTGGAGCTGCATCCGGGACCGGCTGGCCGACGTGGTCGCCATCGTGCTGACCCACGGCCACGAGGACCACATCGGGGGCGTGCCGTACCTGCTGCGGGAACGACGGGACATCCCGGTCATCGGCTCCCGGCTCACGCTGAGGTTCCTGGCCGCCAAGCTGGCCGAGCACCGGATCAAGCCCGTCCTGGTCGAGGTCCGGGAAGGCGAACAGCTCACTCGAGGGCCGTTCGACCTGGAGTTCCTCGCCGTCAACCACTCCATCCCCGACGGTCTGGCCATCGCCATCCGCACCGACGCCGGTCTCGTGCTGCACACCGGTGACTTCAAGATGGACCAGTTCCCGCTCGACAAGCGGATCACCGACCTCCGCGGTTTCGCCCGCCTCGGCGAGGAGGGCGTCGACCTGTTCCTCGTCGACTCCACCAACGCCGACGTGCCCGGCTTCACCACCTCGGAACGCGATCTCGCGCCCGCGATCGACGAGGTGTTCCGCACCACGCCGCGCCGGGTGATCGTTTCCAGCTTCGCCAGCCACGTGCACCGCATCCAGCAGGTGCTCGACGCCGCGGCCGTGCACGGCCGCAAGGTCGCCTTCGTCGGCCGCTCCATGGTCCGCAACATGGGTCTGGCCGCCGAGCTGGAGTACCTGAAGGTGACCGACGGGCTCGTCGTCGACATCAGGGACGCCAACCGGCTTCCCGCCCACCAGGTGACGCTGGTGTGCACCGGGTCGCAGGGAGAGCCGATGGCCGCTCTGTCCCGCATGGCGGCCGGCGAGCACGAGATCGTCATCGTCGAGGGCGACACCGTCCTACTGGCCAGCTCTCTGATCCCCGGCAACGAGAACGCCATCTACCGCGTGATCAACGGCCTGACCGACCTCGGTGCCAACGTGGTGCACAAGGGCAACGCCAAGGTCCACGTCTCCGGGCACGCCAGCGCCGGTGAACTGGTCTACTGCTACAACCTCGTGCAACCCACCAACGTCCTGCCCATGCACGGCGAGGCACGCCACCTGCGGGCCAACGCCGAGCTGGCCGTCAAGACCGGGGTCGACCGCGACCAGGTGCTCGTCGCCGCGAACGGCCACGTCATCGACCTGCACGAGGGCCGGGCCTCGGTCACCGGCCAGGTCGAGATCCACAACATCTACGTCGACGGCCAGACCGTCGGCGGCGTCACCGAGGACTCCCTGGCGCAGCGCCGCACGCTGGGCGAGGAAGGCATGATCACCGTAGTCGCCATCATCGACACCGACACCGGGCGGCTCGACGACACACCCGACTTCATCGCCCACGGCTTCGAACACGACGCCTCGACGTTCCTGCCGGTGATCCCCGCCATCGAGAAGGCCCTCGCAGGCGCGGCGGAGAGGAGCACCACCGACGTGGCGGAGTTCGAACGTCTCATCGGCCAGCAGGTGCAAATGTGGGCACAACGCACATACCGCCGCCGACCGGTGGTCATCCCGGTCGTCATCGAAGCCTGAATCGCACGTGGTGATGACCATGAGCAACCCGCGCCGATTCGAAGCGACGAGCATCTTGCAGATGTCCTGGTCTGATTCCAGATCAGCGTGCGGTCCGACAGTTCGCCGCGAAATTTCTTGGCCCCGGCCGACGTAACTTAGCGACGAAAGATTGAATCGAGTCGACTGGCCCTTTATCCTAGGTTCGAGCTATCCAAAAGCGCATGAACACACGAACTGTGCAAGCTTGCTACATGTGTGGACTCAAGTCCCCCCTCGGACACCGAAATGTGGCAAATTTGCCACATCCACGTGGCAGGTGCTCAAGTCCACTTGAGCACCTGTTTTGCGTTTCCGTGCCACCAGTGGGTGGCGTTCGATGACGTTCCCCTACATCCGGCCGATCGTTCCGGAAACCACCCAAGAAGACGCCAGGAACGCGTCAGCGCGCCTCGTTGGCCAGCCCCTTCCGCTTATCACCGTCCCAGCATTCCGAGCGCCTCGACTGACCAACGTCCTATACGGAATGGCCAGCGTCGACAGCCGCGGTCGGGTCGCTGACCGCCAAGTCATCGCGGCGCTGGACTGGAGCGCAGATACCCGGCTGAGCATCCGCGAGCACGACGGCTTGCTGGTCGTCATTACGCGGCGCTATGCGTCGTCAAGCTGGCCGGCACTTGGTTAGTTGGCGCCGTACTGCTTCTCGTCGACCCTGACGAGGTCGAACTCGTGCAGCGCAGCTCGCGCGAAGAACAGGAATGCTGTCCCCTCGCGCGGCTCATGCCGCGGCAGTTGCCCAACCGACAGGAAACCGCACGCCGGTGAGGTCCTCCGAGGCGGTCCAGAGGCGTTGCTGCACGGTCAGGTCGTAGGAGTCGGGACTGGAGGTGACCAGCTTCGGGTGGCCGCGCCGCTCGGCCAGGCCGTCGGGTCCGTAGTACTGCCCGCCGAGGACGGACGGGTCGGTGGCGGCCCGCAGGATGGGCAGCGCGCCCGTCGTCGCGGGCTGGGAGATCACCGGAGCGAGCCAGGTGATCAACCGGCGGGCGAGCGGCGGGGTGTTGCGGGCCAGTTCGGTGTTGGAGATGCCGGGATGTGCGGCCACTGCGACGGTGGTGCCGTGCGCGGCGAGCCGGCGCTGCAGCTCGTAGGTGAACATCAGGTTGGCGAGCTTGGACTGGCCGTAGGCGGCGGAGCGGCTGTAGGAACGCTCCCATTGCAGGTCGTCGAAGTGGATGGCGGCGTTGATGCGGTGGCCGGTGCTGCTGACCGCGACCACTCGTGAGCCGGGCACGGGCAGCAGCAGGTCGAGCAGCAGGCCGGTGAGCGCGAAGTGGCCCAGGTGGTTGGTGCCGAACTGCATCTCGAAGCCGTCGCGAGTGGTCTGCTTCGGCGTGTACATCACCCCGGCGTTGTTGATCAGCAAGTCGATCCGCGGGTGAGCGGCGCGCAGATCGGCCGCGGCGGCGCGCACCGATTCCAGCGAGGTCAGGTCCAGTTCCTGCACGGAGACATCGCCGTTGATCCGGGCGGCGGCCAGCTTGCCCTTCTCGGTGTCGCGCACGGCCAGCACGACCGCCGCGCCGCGTTCGGCGAGTCGCCGGGCGGTCTCGAAGCCCAGTCCGGTGTTGGCGCCGGTGATCACGGCGACTCGGCCGTTCTGGCGCGGGATCTGCTGCTCGGTCCAGTTCATCACATGCTCCTAATGTACCGCCGGTAACTTATAGCTGAACAGTAATGTACCGCCGGTACACTGTCAAGGTACCGGCGGTACCCAAGCTAGGATCCACGTCATGACGTTCCAGCGGGCGCGCACCGAAGAGCAGCGTGAGGTCCGGCGCCGGGCGATTCTGGAGACGACCTCGGCGATGCTCGACGAGATGCCGGTCGCCGGGGTGACTCTGAACGAGCTGAGTCGGCGGGTCGGCCTGGCCAAGACGGCGGTGCTGCGCTACTTCGAGTCCCGCGAGGCGGTGCTGCTCGACCTGATGGACGACCGGACGGCGACCTGGCTGGCCGAACTCGAGCAGGAACTGGCCCGCGGCGTCGACCTGGCCCAGCCCGCGGTGGAACGAGCGGAACAGACGGCCGACGTCCTCAGCCGGTCGCTCGCCGCCCAGACGGCGCTCTGCGATCTCTACGGCGCGCAGGGCGGAGTGCTCGAGCACAACGTCTCGGTCGACGTGGTCCGCCGGCACAAGCGGGCCTCGCTGAGCAATCTCGCGGTGATGGCCGACCTGGTCCGGCGGTACCTGCCCGAGGTCGGCGACCAGGCCGAGCAGTTCTGCCTGACCAATCTGCTGGTGGCAGGCGCACTGTCCGCCTACACCTCGACGCCGCCGAGCCTGCTGGCCGTCTACGAATCCGAGCCGGCGCTGGCGGTCCACCGCATCGAACTGCGGACAGCGCTGCGGCTTTCGATCATCACCTCACTCCTGGGCGTACTGCCGCGCTTCTGAGTCCGAAGTGCGGCGGCCGCCTGACGGCTTCGACCAGCGACGTGCGACTCCGTCCACAATGGACAAGACGGCTGGCGGCAGAGAACGGCCAGTGACGCCGATAGCGATCACGAAGCCTCCCAGGCCGTGCCGTTCGACTTGAACAGCACGGACTCGCGGCGGGCGGGCTGTGAGTGATCAATGACGAGATCGCGGTTGTCTCCTCCCCGGCCTTCACCCACGCGTACTCGACGGAGTCCGTTTCGCACAGGCGTCCGCGGCTCGTACCGCGCCTTGACGCGGTCTCCACTCAACCGCGATCGCATGGACCTACGGACATCACACCGGGTGGATGAGGCGGCTTTCGTAGGCGAAGATCACGGCCTGGATCCGGTCGCGGAGTTCGAGCTTGTGCAGGATTCGCCCCAGGTGGGACTTCACAGTCGCCTCCGCGAGGTGCAGGGTGGCGGCGATCTCGGCGTTGGACAGACCGGAGCCCACCTGGACGAGCACCTCGCGCTCACGGGCGCTGAGCCTGCTCAGCCGCTCGTCACGGGCGATTGCAACGGCGTCGGGGATGTGCGGGCGGAATTTCTCCAGCAGGAGGCGGGTGATGCGCCCGGAGACGACCGCGTTGCCCGCGGCCACGGTGCGGATCGCGGTGAGCAGTTCCTCGGGTCTGGTGTTCTTCAACAGGAAGCCCGAGGCTCCGGCTTTGAGTCCTGCGAAGGCGTACTCGTCCAGGTCGAAGGTGGTGAGGATCAGCACCTTGGTCTGCGGGCAGTTCCGGACGATCTGCCGGGTCGCCTCGATTCCATCGGTTCCCGGCATGCGGACGTCCATGAGGACGACATCGGGACGCAGGTCGGCGGCGAGCCGGATCGCGGTGAGGCCGTCCTCTGCTTCACCGACCGATGTCAGGTCCGGCTGCGCCTCCAGGATCATGCTGAACGCCATGCGCAGCAGCGCCTCGTCGTCGGCGATCAGGACGCGGGTCGTCATGCGGACGCCACTGGGCGACCGCCGAAGACGAGGCTGGTGTGCACTCCCCAGCCGCCGTCGGGAAGCGGTCCGGCCAGCACCGTCCCTCCGTAGCCGGCCGCGCGCTCACGCATGCCGGTGATGCCGTGGCCAGAGGCACTGACAGGGGAAGTCGGCGGGCCGGTGTCCGTGACGTCGACTGTGACGGTCTCGGCACCACACTCGATCCGGACCTTCGCGTGTGTGCCGGTGGGCGTGTGCTTGAGGGTGTTCGTCAAGGCCTCCTGCACCAGGCGGTAGACGGTCAGTTGCGCGGTCGCGGGTATGTGTGTGCAACCGCCGTCGATGTCCAGGCCGGTCGGGAGACCAGCGGCGCGCATCTGGTCTGCGAGGGTTTCCAGTTGCGCGATGCCGGGCAGCGGGTGGCGCACCGCGTCCGGTTCATCGGTGCGCAGGACGCCGAGTGAGCGCCGCATGTCGGCCAACGCCTGCCTGCCTGTCTCGGAGACCTGGAGCATCGCGGCGTTGGCTTTGGCAGGCGACCGGTGCTGCGCGTAGACGGCTGCGTCGGTGAGCGCGATCATGACGGACAGGTTGTGGGTGACGATGTCGTGCATCTCCCTGGTGATCCTGGCTCTTTCCTCGGCAACGGCCCGTTCCCGCACGACTTCCTGGTAGGCACGTGTGGCCCGGTCGTTCACACCGAGCACGGCCGCGGCGACGACCATCGCGGTGAGCGCGGCGAAGGGGGTCAGGAACGCGCCATCCGTCGCCCAGCGCAGGCAGGCGAGAACGGCCCCGATCTCCACGACGGTGACGGCGACGAGTGTGACGCGCCTGTCCGAGTTCGCGGCCACCGTGTAGAGAGCCACCAGCAGTGCGATGTCCGCGGGCAGTTGGACGTCCGCCAGCCACTGGACGAAGGCCGCTGCCGCCACCGCGCCGAACACCGCGAGCGGGGCCCGGCGCCGCCACACCAAGGGCAGCGCGAGTGCGGCGGTGAGCGCGGCGGCCACGGGCAACTCCGCAGGCGCCCACATGGTCAAGACGTGCAGCAGGAGAACCGCTGGCAGCAGCGAATCCCGCACCGCCGGCGGCAGCCGGGACGCCCAGCCCCGCTCGGTCATCACACGGCGATGGTAGGCCGACGCCCCCACCGCACACATGAGCCCGCCGTATGACGGCGGCGAGCCGGACTGCGACCACGGTAGAAGTCCCGATACCTCCCGTGGTCGTAGTCCGGCCTCTGATCCGGGTGCTCGATTGCCACTGCGGACGGCACCGGAATCGCGCCTGGAGAGCGATGTGTCCGCGCGGGTCCGGCACCGAACATGGCCAGGTGAACGAGATCATCATGGGACTGAACCTGTCCCCGCTGGAAGTCCTGACGTTGCTCGGCGCCGTCACGCTGGTGATGGCGCGCTGGCTGCCCGCCGCCGCCCGCCCACGCGTCACCATCGCGGCGGGGACGGTGTTCCTGTTGTCCGCGATCTCGCTCTGCGTGACAGGCATCCGCTGGCAACTGCTGCCGGTGCTGGCGGGTGCGATCGTCGCGGCGCCGTTCGCCTTCTCCCCACTGGTGCGAGGCCGTACCAAGCGGATCCGCTGGTGGCTGGCGTTGCTGGGATCGGTGGCCTGCACCTGCCTGATCGCCACAGGCCCCGCGACGATGTGGGCTTTCCCCGTCCCCGTCTTCCCAGAGCCCACCGGCGGCTTCGCGGTCGGCACCCGCGTGCTGCAGTGGACAGACCCGGACCGCCCCGAGACCTTCACCGCCGACCCGCAGGACCAGCGCACGGTAGTGGCCCAGCTCTGGTACCCCGCGCGGCACAGCTCGGTGGACCGGCCACGTGCTCAGTACCTCGGACGCACCGAGGACGAAGCGCGCACCGTCTCCGAAGCACTCGCCCGCGGAGTCGGACTGCCGGGTTTCCTCCTGGACGGTGTCCCGCAAGCCCGTGCGCACGCGATTCCCGATGCCCCGGTGGCCGGTGAGGGAGAACGGTTCCCGATCGTGCTGTTCTCGCCGGGATCCGGTGGAGTGCGCACCCAGAACACCGCCTGGGCGGAGGAACTCGCGAGCCACGGCTACGTGGTGGCCGCGCTCGACCACCCGTACGACTCCGCCGCCGTCGTGCTCGACGACGGCCGGACGATCACCACCGCGACCGTCTCCACCGGCGACCGGGACGAGGACGAGAAGCTGGCCCACGACTGGACGGCGATCCGGGCCGCCGACCTCCGCTTCGTGCTGACCCGGCTGGACGGTCTCGACCGAGGTGACGGCGCCGACCCGCTGGCCGGGCGCCTGGACACCGAACGGGTCGCCGCGACCGGTCACTCCATGGGTGGTGCCGCCGCACTGCAGACAGCCAGGCAGGACCACCGAATCGACGCCGTCATCAATCTGGACGGCTACCCTGGCGGCCCGCTGTCGCCTGACCTCGGCCAGCCGACGCTCGCGCTCACCCAAGCCATCACCCCGGACACCGATCCACGCTACCCGCCTCGGCTCACCGAGGTGCTCTCGCGCGGCACGGCGACCAACTACCGGCTCACCATCCCCGGCGCCGCTCACCTCACCTTCATGGACGGCGCCCTGTACCTGCCGCCTGTGCCCTCGATAGTCGGCTCACTAGGCCGCGACGAGAGTCCGCGCGTCGTCGCCGCAGCCACTCTCGCGTTCCTGGATTCCGTCCTGCGCCACGGATCCAGCGACCTTGCGCGTGCACTGTCGACCTACGGCGAGCTCAGCGTGTTCCGCCTGGGCAACGGCCGCTGACCGGCTCAGACCTGCGTATGGACTTGCAGCCGGGCTCTGCGATCGGGTGGCGGGGGTTGTGGTGTCGTATTTGTCGAGCGGGTCGGTCCCTTGATCGCCTCAACCAGCGCAGACGGTGGTGAGCCACCCAGTGATCAGCTCTTCCGCCTCACGGACGATCCTCCCGCACCGTGGGGATGTCGTCGATGGGCCCCTGCGCCAGGCCGGCACTCCAGATGCCGGCCTCCAGGTCGCCGTCCTCGAACACCTGGTTGCGCGAGCAGGCCCGTACCGTCGACAGAGTGCTCGCGCACCACCCATTGACACGAGTTCGGCGGCGTCATGCCACTCGGTGCCACGTCTGTGGCGGGTGGCCAGCTTGTCCTCCCGCTCTTCGAAGTCCGGGTACTTCCGGCGCGTGCCCGGCGATCCAAGCCAGCAGGCTGAACCTTCGTGGTCGGGATTCGCTCGGCCGATCGGTTCGTCGCCTACCGCAGTCACCAGTGCGGCAACATCGTCGTGATCCAGCGTTGGCACCGCAAGTTGGATCAGCCGAAAACCTCGTGCCGCAGCTCGCGCTGATAGAGGAAACCCTTCTCCAGCAACCACTGGATCTTGTCGGAAGCATTGACGTCGGTGCGCACGACCCAGCCGTGGACGGCAAGCCGACAGAGGATCGGGACTTCTGACACCGCCCAGCGCCGCAGATGTGCGTCCGCTCTGACATCTCCCGCAGTGATCAAGGCCTCGATGCAGTCACGTACGGCGTCGATGAGCGGGTCGAATGGGTCCTCGAGCTGCTGGTCCTGCTCGTGCGGCTCGATTGCGGAGCGACCGAAGGACCAGGCGAGGCGCCGCTGTCCGCCATGGACCGCAGCAAGGCTTCCTTCTCGAGATGGCGTACCACGACAGACAGCACGTCATTTGCCACGGCGGACAGGAACGGCCGGAATCCCGTCCGCCAAGCGTTCCCGAGTCCACGGCCAGCGCGCGGCCGCACCTCGAACCGAGCCCCGCGCAGCCCACCGAACCTGGACATCGGCCTGAGCACGGGTTCTGACGAGTGTTCCAAGTGCAGCAACACCGTTGCCCGATCGTCAGGGAGGGCGCACCGGGCGAGCATGTCTTCAATCCAGCCAGACTCAGTGTCCGGCACGTACCGCACGAGCCACGCCACCCAGGCGTGCAGGTGTACGGGTAGCGGGTGGTCTGCCGCGTAAACCCACGAGCACACGGCCTTGGCGAGATCTCGGGACAACGCGCCACCGCTTGGTGCGCAATCGCCAGTGCCTCCGCTGAGTGCACAGGATCCACGACGAAGTGCTCGGCGATCCAGGCCGCCAGGGACCACCCGATCGGGGCGGACGGCGCCTCGTGGTCGAACAGCACCTGGAACCCGGCCGAGCGGCGAGCCGCGAGCCAGTCCGAGCCGTGGGCGAGGTCCGTGAACAACCGCGTCCGTCCGGCGTCCGCGAGCGTCGCGTCCAGGTAGGACTCGTCATCCGGGATCAGCGAGGCCCTGCGAAGATCACCAGTTCGCCCGCACGGTGCGCCTCGATCAACTCCGCGGAAATTCCACACCACGGATGTACATGGGCGTGACCTTCTTCCACACCAACAACTTGAGATCAGGCTACCGGCACCTCGCGGCGCGCCTCGTGGCGGTTCATACTGGATGCTTCTGGGCTGGCTCACAGAGGCTGGTGGATCACATGCGGATTCCGGGGCGTCGCCCGCGGCGAGCCGCGGCCGTGACAGGCGCGAAGAATTCCGCCGCCGCGCGTCTGATTGCTCTTCGGTCGCTGCTGGAGGTGGCCAAGCGTGCCGTCGCACTCCAGCCCGCCGCCGAGCAGATCATCGGCGCCTGCGCGCAGCCTGGCGACGTCCCGGCGCAGGTGGCCCGCCAGGGCGGCCGGCTCGCGTCCGACTACTGCCGACTGCACGGGTGGGCGATGGACCTCATCGGCGACGCCGACCGCGCGTCGCTGGAGTTCCGGGTGACTGAGCTGCTGCACTACCACGCCGAGATGATCGACACGTGCCTCAAACTCGCCTTTCCGAAGTTCCGGAGCCCCAGGCTCGAACAGCGGCGGCTGGCGTTGCGCGGACTCGGCGAGCCGACACGCACCCTGCGGGACGCGCGGGCGGCACTTGCCCTGTGGATCTCCGACCTCGAACTAACCGACGGCGTCGTACCGCCACCCTGAACCGCCAGCCGCACGTTCCGGCGGCGTCGGCAGCTGTGGTGGCGGCTGGATTTAGTCGTTCGGCTGCCTCCAGCGCCGCTGCCTGGTGGCTGAGCGCTTATGCGTGCCGGAGCCCCGTCCATGCAGGTCAAGACGTACATCGATCCTCGTGAATGACTACCGTGAGGCGCCAGAACACGGTCCGGTGGGTGTGACTTGGTCTATCAGGCTGCTGTGGGTGTCAAAACATGGACCACCGGGCCTGACCTGCGGATCAAGCTGTTGCGGGTTCGTATCGTTGATCAGGCCGCCAAGCACTCTCCGACGACGTACAGATCACAACTTGGGTTCCGGTCGGGTGATCGGGTCATGGTGGAGTGTGGTACCGCGCCCGGTGCGGTCGTCGATGGTTGTAGTGGGACGCGTAGCTGTTCAACACTGACATCAGGTGACGCTCGTTGATGACAAGCAGCCGGTCGGTGGACTCTCGTCTGACAGTGCCGGCAGTCCGTTCCGCGTAGCAATTAGCCTGCGGACATCGATGCCGGGGTCAGCGAGAACGGAATCGAACGACGCCGTGAACTGGCCAGCTCTGTCACGAACCAGGAAACGAAACTCGCCGGCCCGGTCATCCAGCTCTATGAGAAGGTTCGAGCCTGCTGTGCAGTCCACGCAGCAGGGTTACCGCACTCTTATGGAACCCATGGCGCCGCGGTGTTCCGGCACAACTCGCACACCTCGGCCCGCTACGACATCGGCCGCAGCCACTGGCTCGGCCAGCCCTCGATCGCCGGCGAATGGCTCCTCGTCCCGTTGCACGACAGCACTTCGAGCAGCCTGGCCGTCTTCGACACCGCCGACGTGGCCGCTGGCCCGCGCTCCGTCGTCCAGCTCCCTGTCACTGTGCCTGTCGCCACGCGCACTTCGTGGCAGCCATTCCTTTGACCGCACCACTTCCAGCCCGGCGATCACGGCTGATCGACCAGCCTAATTCGCCGGTCTCCGCCATTCGCAGCACTCCGTAACGGACCTGCTGCACACCGCGACCCCGGGGTGAAACGTTGCACGGACCCAGGAGGCAGGTGCCAAGTACGAGGGATTCGCCGAATGGATCGCCAAACACGGGAATTCACCCAGGCGGTGACGAAGCTGCTGCACGACCCCGACGGCGCGTCCCTTCTCACCACCACGACCCCGGCGGCCGACGAGCCCACCCGGATCTTCCTGAAGTACCGCACCGAATAACTCGACCTGGGACGTGAGTTCCTCCTGGCGGCCGCCGGTGCCGGGATCGGCCGCGACGACCGCCGGAAGCTGCTGGTCGCGTCCGAGGCCGACGCGCACCTGTTCCACAACGCGGCGGTGCTCTGGCTTGAGGAAACCCCGGCAACGTCCTGCAAGACGTCCTGGACTACGAGGATCGCCTAGCGAACGCGTTGCCGAGGTTGCCGGCACAGCCGACGCTCCCGATGGAGGCGAGGATCGCCGAGATCTGCCTGCGATCGGCAGCCGGCATGATCCGAAGTCGACCAGATCGGGCTTCAGCTCCGGCGGAACCTCAGGGTCCTGCATGCGATCTCCTCCCGCAGACGCAACGGCCCGGACCTCGTCGGCGTTGGCCGCCGAAGTTTACGGCTCACTGTCTTGCGGCAGAACGCATCCGTCAGGGTTGCCCTGCTGCCGTCGTGCGGATCCGGATCGGGCCTCGCCACTCCTCGGACGGCGACAGCTCCCGGCCTCGACTCGTCAGGACGACCCGGCCTCGTGCGGCCAGCTGCCTGGCGACGGCACGGGCCTGGTCCATGAGGTCGCGCCACTCTTCACCACCGACCGCGCGGGCCGCCTCGGACGGGCAGATCGACTTTGCTGGGCCGCGGGCGTCCGCCAGGTCCAGGATCACGCGCTCCAGCCGCTGCTCAACCGTGGTCACCCGGACGGCCTACCCCGTTGCCCCGGTGGTGAATCCCCGACCTGTGCGTACCGAAAACCGCATCCATGCAGGTTAAGCGACATAGCGATACTCCTGGATGACTCCGCCGAGAGGATCGCGTCGGTCTATAACGCGGAGTTCGATCTGGCTGAGTCGAGCGACTGGGGGGTCGAAGGGGTGCGTCGCCGGCGAGTAATCGCGGGGGGCGATGCTCAGCAGGTTCGGCGCGAGGCAGAACCGAGTCCTACCGGACCTTGTCCCTTACGCTTCGCCGAAGCGGCCGCAACACTCCCCTAGCAACAAGGTTCAGCGCAAAAGATTGAATCGCGCCAGCTGGCCCTCCATACTGATTCGAGCTATCCAGTGGCGCGTGAACACACGAACCGCGCAAGGCTGCCACTTGTGGGCACTCAGTCCCCCTCGGACAACAGAACGGCTGGAATTCCAGCAATCAAATCCCACGCAAGGTAAGCGATCAGCTACCGAGAGTGGGATTTCTGCTATATCTAGCCTTCCTGCAGGTGCCGTCGCCTAACATGGACTTACGCTCGCACGGTCGCCGCGGGCTGACGCGCCATCAGTCGGCACCACTATCACTGGCGTCCCAGCCGACGGCGGTGATCCGGCATGCGTGAGCGTCCAGTTCCGCCGTTGCTGCCACCGACACCGCATCACCATCTGGCCCACAGACGTACCGCGTCGTCAGCCAGGCGTCAGCACGCACTGGATCCGATACCCCACGCTCACATGGGTCGAACGCCACTTCGGCTACGCGGCTTTCGCGCGTTCGCCGGACACAACGACACCAACACTGACGCCGGAAGCACCACGACCTACGTCCGGGCCACCCTTGAAGAAGTCGCCACAGCACTGGCCGCGCTCACCGGTGAGCACCATCCGCTGGCCGCGTAACCGATTCCAGAACCGTCGGGGGCTCCCTGCCGACAGCAGCCAGCCCCCAGGCTGACATCCCTCAACCGCGATCTTGGATGTCCGTTGGACAGCAGATCAGCGGTGACGCGCGATTGGTACTTGATTCGGTCGACACTGACATAACTATGAACACAGGGGAAGGTGCGCAGACTGCTGCGTGATGATGAAGTAGCTCGTCAGCGGCGAACGCGGTGGCAAGCCCGCAACTCGCTCACCAAGCTCCCCGATTGGGCGTGTCCCTTTCATTTCCTCGCTTGGAGTGTTACCAAGCGGTACCAAGGAACTCGCACAGTGTGCTCGGTGAGCACCAAGGCGAGGGGATCCCGTGTCCGAACAGCTTGACCATCCATCCGTGCTCGACAGCGACGGCCGAACGTTGAGCGTCGACCTGAGCGAAGCCGACGCCCAGTTTCGGCAGTGGATGTACGAAAATCTCAGCCACGCCGCCGAGCACTTCGGCCTTACCGTTGCCGGGCAAGTCCGGCTCGGCTGGCTCGACCGGTCGATCAGCGCACCTGTCCGAGCGTCTGGTCGGCGACTCTGGCTTCGGGTGGTGTCCGAGGACAAGCAGTGGATCGGAGATGACTTCTGGACCGGCAACCTCGACGCCAACGTGTTCGCCACACTGCCCAAGCCGCAGGTTCTCGACGTCTACGAGTGGGAGGAGTGGCGGCAGCAACGTGCCGAGCTGATGACCTTGGCGCCAGGTTCACCCTGCTCCCCCACCGACACCGTGCGCCACGCGCTCGACCTTCCCGATAGCTGGTGGACGGAACTCCGCAGAACGATCGAGGTAATCGCGGCAACGCCGACCGACCGGGTCAACGCCGATCAGGCTTTGATCACCGGACGGATCCAGCAGCACTTCGGAAACTCCGCGAACCCCGTTGTCCGCCAATGGGAAACCGTGCACGGCGACCTGCACTGGGCGAACCTGATGGGACCGGACTTCATGCTGCTGGACTGGGAGCTGTGGGGCCGCGGTCCAGCAGGGACAGACGCAGCCACATTGCTCTGCTACAGCCTTCTCGTGCCGGAGACTGCTGAACGAGTACGCGACACCTTCGCCCACGTGCTCGACACCGACGCCGGCCGACTCGCTCAGCTCTACGTCGCGTCCCGCCTGCTGCACCGAGTCGTCAAGAGTGACCACCCGGACCTCGCCGCACCGCTCAGGAAGCTCGTCGAGACCTTGTGAGCCGTCCTCAGACTGCCTCACCGAGTGGCAGCTGCGCGCCTACCAGGAGGGTGAGGCCGCTTACCCGAGCAACCCGCCCGATCGCACGCTCGCTCCGGAGGAACTGGAGAACTCGCGCGTCAAGTGGGCCGGCGGCCACCTGCTGGCCAACGAGCTCGGCGGCCTCGGCGGCCTCGGCGAGTACCTCAACATGCACGGGCAGATGGCCGGATCCAACTCCGGCAACGCAAAAGAACGGTTGGTTCCACGCCCCGTCGTGGCGAGCCAAGGAGACAGAGCTCGTCGAGTTCTCGGGCCAGCCACATCAGGACGTCCAGAACTACCAGGTAGGCGGACGGCGTGCCGACCGAGGTGACCATGCGCTGGCAGGAGGTCACTTACGCGCGCAACGCGGACGGCACGGTCCACATGGGACCAGACAACAAGCCGGTCGTGGAGAACGTGGGGACCAAGGAACGCGTCTTCCCGAACCGCCCGGAGGTGAACTATGCACCCCAATCCCGCTACAAGGGTCGCTGACATCCTCGCTCTGCTGGAGGTGGGGGCACCAGTCGGGTGGAACCGCGTCACCCTCGACGTCTGGGCGAACGTCCTGTCCTACGAACTCGCAGCGTCCGCACAGGACGCCCAAGGCAGGTTCGCTGGCGAGGTACGGCTGGCGGAAATCACCGACCAGCTGCAGGGACTCCGCGAGCGGATGTACGTGGAAGGCAGGGGCACGTGGCTGTCGGCGCGATTCGTGCTGCACCGCGAGGCCGAGCCCGAGGCGACCTTCAACTTCGACGAGAACCCCCGCTGGTCACCGGAGCTGCACCCGATGATGTTCGTGCGCGACCTGGAGGCATTCCCCCGCACCGACGAACACGTGCCGAACTGGCTGCGCAAGACCGTCGAACGCGGGCTGGAACTGCAGCGCGCGCACGAGGCGGGCCTGGCTCATCAGTAGGCTGGCCAAGCACGACCGCGATCCAGGAGGAAGCGAACACCATGGCGAACTGGCCGGCGCTCAGCCCGATCGAGCAGCAGGAGAAGCTCGCGGAGATCACCCAGGAGATCCTCCCGACCCTGCCGCAGGGATGGTCGCGTCTGGTGTTGCGCGCCAAGATGATCGGCCCGCACAGCGAGGCCGACACAAGCGTGAAGATGACCGACGGCACCGTGCGCGGCTGGTCCTTCCCGCCCGAGGTGTGGCGGAAGTTCCAGCAGCTGCGCAAGGGCATGTACTCCGAGGGCCACGGCTCGTGGATCGAGTTCGAGTACATCCTCGACCCGCCCGGCAAGTTCACCATCCGCTACAACCGCGACGTGGCCCCCAAGTTCGACATCGCGCCGTCGCCGGAAAACTTCGCCACTGAACAAAAGTGGTTCCCGCGAACCGACGAAAGCATGCCGGAGTGGTTCCGCACAGGGCTCGCCGCAGCAGACGTCTGAAGCTACGCGACCGCCTCGCACGAGCCTGTGGGGTTGCGCGTGCCGAACACTACTTCCATACAGGTTCAGCAGCATGGCAATACTCGTAGATGACTCCGCCGAGCTTTCAGAGAGCGCTCGAGTCGGTCCTGCTCGAGTACTGCATAGGCTCCCCCGCCGTACTGCCAATCGTGGAGGTGCCGACCATGGTCGGCAACGACCCCGCCCTCGACACATACGGCCGGCGACGATGCTCTGCAGCAGGCTCGTCGGCGGCCATCCGCCAGTGGCTACCTGCCGAGCCCCACGCCGCGCCAGTCGAGTCCGGCTCGCTCCAGCACCTCGGGATCGAGGTGGTTGCGCGTGTCGACCACCGTCGTGCCGCTGAGCAGGCTCGCGATTTCCGTCCAGTCCTGGGTGCGGAACTCCGGCCACTCGGTGAGCAGCATCAGCGCCGACGCGTCCTTGGCCGCCGAACGCGCGTCCGCCACCACGTCGATCCCGTCGGTGACACCCAGCACCGCCAACGGCACCTGAGGGTCATAGGCCACCACGGTCGCTCCCTCCTGGACCAGGCGCCTGGCGACGATCAGCGCGGGTGACGAGCGCAGATCTCCCGTCCCCGCCTTGAAGGCCAGCCCGAGCAGGCCGATCCGGGCGCCCTCCAGCTCTCCTCCGCACGCCTCACGTGCCTTGGCGACCACCAGGTCGAACTGCCGTTCGTTGGTCGTGATGGTCGCCCGCAGCAAGGAGAAGTCCACTCCCGACGACGCGGCCACCTGCTCGAGGGCCATCGTGTCCTTGGGCAGGCAGGATCCGCCCCATCCCGGTCCCGGCCGCAGGAAGGCCTGGCCGATCCTGTGGTCGTAGCCCATGCCTTCGGTCACGTCCGCGACATCGGCGCCGAGTTGCTCGCACAGCTCCGCGATGGCGTTGACGTAGGACAGCTTCATCGCCAGGAAGCAGTTGGCCGCGTATTTGGTCAGCTCCGCGCTCTGGGCATCGGTGAGCACCAACGGTGCGCCCAGCCTCGAGTACAGTGCGGCGACCCGTTCGGCGGCGTTCTGGTCGGACGCGCCCACGACGATGCGGTCCGGGTGCAGGAAGTCGTGCACCGCGGTGCCCTCACGGAGGAACTCGGGATTGCTCACGACCGTGACGTCCGCACGACCCAGCAACCGCTCGGCCAGTGCCGCCGTGCCGACCGGCACCGTCGACTTGTTCACCACCACGGTTCCGGGGGCCAACTGGTCACCGATCTCCGACAGCACCGATTCGATCGCGCTGAGATCGGCGGCACCGGTAGGGCTCATGGGAGTCGGCACGCACAGGAACAGCACCTCGACCTGATCTGGGCACTGGAAGACGCCGCTCGCGCCCACCACGAACTCGAGCCTTCCCGCGGCCACACCTTCGGCGACCAGTTCGGGCAGGCCCTCTTCGAGGATGTCGACCTCCAACCGCCGCAGCTTCGCGACCTTCCCGGCGTCGACGTCCGCGCACACCACCCGATGACCCAGCGAGGCCAGGCACGCCGCCGTGGTCAGCCCCACGTAGCCCGCGCCGACAACAGCGATCCGACGAGCGAACACTTCTCAACCACCTTCACCGGTTCGAACACCAACGGGGACGTCCTCGACGCGCCTGCGCAGAATCTCCTCACTCGCGGCCATGAGCAGGGTCCGGTCGTAGCGCCCCCTGCTGGGATCCACGCGCACCGGCCGTCCGGTGCGAACGGCGAAGCGGTCGGCGAGATCGGAGAGGAACCGCTGGTACGGACCGTGGTTGTGCGGGAACGCGAAGCCGACCTTCGTCGGCCTGTGCGTGATCTCGTCGGGCACGATGCCCGCGCTCGCCAGCCGCAGCGCCACCTTCGTGGTCAGATCGCGGATCTTCAGCCGCTCGGGCAGCGCGTACGCCGCGGTGATGACGCGGTGGTCGAGGAACGGGCAGATCTTGTCCACTCCCCAGTACTTGTCCACTCGTGCCGTGTCCAGCAACGGCTGGCCGGAGATCGCAGTGTCGACGATGCCCATCTGGTCCACGAGGCGGTCGCCCGCAGCCGCGAACAACGACCGCACGAGCGCGAGATGAGGCCCGTCACCACCTGAGGCGTCTCCGCGCTTCATCAGTGTGAAGTACTTCAGCGCCTCGTCCGCGTCCTGCGGCACCGTCGCGATCTTCTCGAACAACGGCCGGTAGTCGCGCAACAGCGGGTGCTCCTGGGCCAGCCTCATCGCGGTCGCGCGGTCGCGGTCCAGGTATCCGACGAGGTAGCGGACCTCGCCACCGAGAGACTCGTCGGCCCCGTAACCGCTGAAAAGCCTCGTAATACCGCGTTCGGCGGCGGCACGGGCGATCCAGTACTCGATGAAGTGCGCCGCGTTGGCCTTCACCTCACCGAGAACCTCGATGGTCTTCGGGTAGTGGGTGGCGAAATCGGAGGCGTTCGGCTCCAGCACCACGTGCTCGGCGCCTGAGTGCTTCGCGGCCAACGCGGCGTACGGCGCCTCGTTGTAGACGTGATCGAGCTCGGCGAAGGCCGTCGTGAAAGCGAAGCGGGGCGGTGATCCCAGACGCGCGAGAGCTCCCGCGACGAAGCTGCTGTCCTGGCCACCGCTGAGGAAGCACGAGTTCGCCCCGCCGTCCATGCGCAAGGTGATCGCGTCGAACAGCAGGTCTCGGAAGCCCGCCACGACGTCCTCATCGGACTCGGTCGTCTCGCCGGGCTCGACCTGCCAGTAGGTCCGCGTGGTCACACGTCCCTCCGCCGCGTCCCGGGTCAGCACCGATCCCGGCGGGAGCTTGGAAACGCCCTCGAGCATCGTCTCGGCGCCGACCGGGGTCTCGAAGACGCGGAAGCTGTCCGGAACGACGATGCGTGCTGTGCCGAGGGACTCGGCAACGGACAGCACGGTGCTGGCGGCGACGAAACGCCGCGGCCCGCCACCGTGGTACAGCTGCTCCTCACCGATCTTGTCCCGCCAGCAGGTGATCGTGTGCGCGGTGACGTCCACCGCGGCGAACTTCCCGTTGACGTTGGCCAAAGTCCACTGTGGATCGTGGCGCAGCAGCAGAGCGATCGCGTGTGCGCAGGAGGTGATCTCGGTCCGCGCGTCCACGACCGCGCGCAGCCGGCGGGTCAGCTCCGGCCAGTTGTAGATGATCCCCGCGTACCCGAACGCCCCGTCCGGGTGGTGCCACAGGTGCTGCGCCAGGTCCTCGGCTCGGCCGCCGACTCCGTCCACCGACAGCGTCCAGGAGGCCGCCGACGCCGACGTGCGCACCAAGGGCACGCCGGAGGTCGGTGGGAGCACCGGACGCCGGTCCTCCCCTGTGGCACAAGCGATGTAGCTCACCGCTACCTGACGAGCAGGATCAAACCGCAACGTACTGCTCCCCCTTCACCACGTCGGTGGGCGACGTCCACTGGTGTCGCCAGATGCCCATCAGTACCGCCATCATCCGGGCGCGGTCGTACCGTCCGCCGCCCGTTCCGGCGTCGTGCTGCTGGTTCCGCCCGCCGGTCCACGTCCTGCTCCAGGCCGCCAGCTCGTTGTCCAGCCAGAAGGGAACCGGTGACGCGAAACCGCGCTTGTCGACCGCTTCCCAGATCGAGCGCGGTACACCGACGTCGGCGGCCACCTCCCTCAGCACGGCCTTGAGCCCCAGCAGCGGTGTGCGCTTGCGCGTGAGCGGCAAGGCGTAGCAGCACTCCGCGAACTCGTGGTCGAGGTAGGGCGACCGCCGTTCGAGCCCGAAGTGGCTGGACAGCTTGTCGGAGGTGAGCATCAACGGCGGGAACGCCGTCAGCAGGTCCGTGATGCTCAGCGCCCTCGCCACGTCGGGTGCGCCGGCGAACACGCCGTGCACCAGCCGGCGCACGCTGCCGTCGACGTCCGGTCCCCGCAGGATGAGCCGGTAGTACCGCTCCGCAGCGGACCGCCTGGACATCGAGTGCCGTTTGAACTTGTCCCGCAACGGGGCGTACGACTCGAGCCCTGCCGCGCCGTCGCCCAGCGGACCGTCCAGCAGGATCGCGTGCCGCACGTAGCCGAGCAGCAGTTCGTCAGGTCCCGTGCCGCCGACCACGACACGCAGTCCCATCTCGGCGACCCGCTCGTAGAGCATGAACTCCGAGAGGAGGCTGGCGTTGCCCACGGGATGGTCGAGCGCACGCACGATCTCCTCGGCACGGGCCGCGAAGTCCGCGGCCGTCGGCAACACGGTGACCAGCGGGATGCCCAGCGAGTCCGCCACGAGCCGCGCGTCAGCGGTCTCGTCGAGCCTGTCCTCGCCGGGGTATCCCACCGTGACGAGGACGTCGGGCCGCATGGTGGCCGCCAGCACCGCCGAGTCGAGACCGCCGCTCAGCATGAGGGCGAACGGCTCGCTCGGCCGGGTCCGTTCGAGCGCCGTGTCCAGCGCCGCGCGCACGTCCGCGCCGTCGTGCTCGACGGACTCGGGCGCCCAGTACCTCGTGACGCGGCCGCTCCCCGTCCGCAGGTCGAACACGAGGAATGTGCCCGGTTCGAGGAGTTCGGCGCCGTCGAACAACGTGGCCGATCCAGTGGTGGTCTCCAACGCCCAGAACGAATCCGGCACACGAGGGGACACCGGTGCCAAGGCCGCCAGCGCTTTGATCTCGGACGCGAAGTGCAGCGCGTCCCGGTTCGCCTGGTAATAGAGCGGTTTCTCGCCGAAGCGGTCACGGGCCAGGAGCACCTGAGACGTCCGCGGGTCGTGCACCGCGAGAGCGAACATCCCCACGAGCTGCGTGAGGAAGTCCGCCCCGTGCAACAGGTATCCACGCAGGATCACGTGCGCGTCCGTGGTGGCCCGGTCGAGCGGAACGGACCAGCGAGCCGCCAGTTCGCGGTAGTTGTACACCTCACCGTTGAACGTCAGCATCACGCCGGAAGCGTGGTCCGTGTAAGGCCCGCACTCGACCCCCGTGGACACGACGGCGAGCAGGTTCATGCCGAACACGGCTCGTCCGTCAGCCGATTCCCGCACCGCGCGCCCGTCAGGTCCGCGATGCCCTTGACGATCGGCGGCGTCCACCACGGCCGCGATGTCCCGCGGTCCGTCATCGACGTACGCGGATCCAACGACACCGCACATACGGCATCCCCCCAGTCACAGCAAGTCGCCCGATATCAGTCCACGTCCGGAAGGTGTGCGGCGTAGTACATGGTGGTGTCGACCACCAGCCGCTCCCACTCCGTCGTGTGAAAGCGCAACCGCTCCAGCGCGTTCCACAGGCGATGTGCCGTGTCGAAGCTGTACTCGCGGTGGCCAGCCAGCAAGATCGCGAGCGGGGCGTGCACGGCGGAGTCGGGACAGGCACGCAGCGCCGCGAGATCGGCGGCGCACAGCGCGCGGTGCCGCTGCCATGCCGTGCGCACGTCCAGCGACGACCGCAGGACCTCATGCAGTTCTCCCCGCTGCCGTCCCAGCGCAGAGGAACACACCCCGCACGAGACGGTGGCGATGAGCCGGAGCTTGATTCGCGTGAGCACGCGAACGAAGTCGATGTCCTCGGAGCCTCGCCCGATGACGTCGAGGCAGTCGAGCCACTGCCTCCTGCCCAGGTACGCCGGCCCGTCCGGGGCGAGCACGCGATCCAACGCGGTCTCGAGCTCCTCGTGAGCGGAGAAGAGCAGGAACTCACGAGCGGTGCTCAGCGGATCGTCCGAGCTGTGCACCAGGTTGAGGGCCAGGTTGGTACCGCCGAGCCTGCCGCGCAGTTGGTCCGGTGTCGCGCGATAAGGGTTGGAAGGGCCCTTGAGCGCGGTCAACCGGTCGTGCCCGGTGCCGCCCGGCAGGTGGAGCAACGCGGCGATGCTCGGTCCCATCGAGTACACGCGGCGGTTGAGCCACCACGCACCGACCATGTTCTTCTCGTTGCGCACGGTCAGGTTGAACTTGTAGAGCTCCTCGAACGTTCGCTCACCCGCGCCGAACGTCGGAGCCACGTGCAAGAAGCGGGCGCCGGCGTCCTGCAGGGCGCTACAGACCGCATCCCCCTTGCCGGACGCGACGGCGTCGGGCTTGACCATCACGAACACGACCTCCCGCAGGGCCTGTTCGCGCCGGCCACCGAGCCGTAATCCGAGCGACTCCCAGATCTCGTCAGCCAGGCCCAGCACGTCGATCATGCCGCCGCGTTCGACGAACCCGACGGGAACCTCGGCCTCGACGTCGACCGTCACTACGCCACCCCGGCGCGCTCTGCGAGCTCCAGCACCTCGCGCAGCCGATGCTCCGAGGTGCGCACCTCTTCCACGGCCTCGGCCGTCTCCTTCTCCCTGCCGTACTGCCAGTACACGCTGCCGTCGCGACGCACGCGCAGCGCTCGTTCCTTGTCGCTGGGCCCCCGCACGATGAGGCTGAAGGTATTCGCGTCCATGCGCACGTTGTGCACCATCTGATCGTCGATCGTGTACGAGACACCTGGCGTTTCATCGCGGACCATCGCCGCTGACGGGAGCACGTGGTTCTGCTCGACCGACTGGTTCACCCACTTCTCCGGACCGTACAGCCAGTTCCTGTACCGGCCCGCGAGCACACGCGTGGTGAAGCCCCAGCGGTGGCTGTGCGGCAGGTCGGTCGCCTGCTCGAACCGGTGCAGGCGAAGCCGGACGCCGGAGCCGGGATCGTCGAAGAGGATCACCCGGTCACCCCAGTGCCTGCGTTCCGAAAGGTCGAGCAGGCGCTGATCCTCGACGACGTTGTTCAGCAGCTCCCGCACCACCGCCGGCCTGGTCAACTCGTCGAGGGCCTTCGTCGTGACCCGCCTGACGTTGTCGATGTCGGCCCAGTCCAGCTGAACCAGCTGATTGAAAACCTTGTCCACGTGTCTAAACGCTCCCCAGAGATCGGTGCCGCACGCGGTACGCGTTCAGCACCTGTCGAACAAATGGCGTGATCTGCAGTTCATCCAGCTCGTCGAACGAGAAGAAACGCAGATCCTGTCCTTCCGTCAGAGTGAATTCGTCGACCGGCAGCTCGGTGTTCGTGACGAATACCCAGACGAGGTGCCGGTGCCCACCGCGGTCGACCACACTGCAGAAGTGCTCAACGTGGTCCGCGACCAGGCCGATCTCCTCGTGCAGTTCGCGCCGCGCGGCGTCGGCGGGCGACTCGTCGGGCTCAACGGCACCGCCGAGAATCGCCCAGTGGTTCGGGTAGAGGATCTCAGGCTTGTCGTCGCGCAGGTTGAGCAGCACGCGCCCGGACGCGTCGAGCACCATCGTCATGGACGCGTGCCCGTTGAACTCGCCCCGGACTGCCTCCTCACGGTCGACCTCGGTCAGGAATTCAACACTCGCCAGATCGCGCACCGCACACCTCTGCCATTAGCCGGAAACTTGCGCGGATGTTAACACGGACAAGAGCGAGTAGCATTTGTCGAGCGTGAGCTGAACCCACTCCCCCGGATTTTCCGGCGAGAATTCGCGCATTGTTTGAAGACGCCAGTATTCCGTCAGCGACAGCGGCGGATCGGTGACCTTGTCCAGCGCCTGCCGATACTTGAGATACCGCCACTTCTCGGCGGGTGCCAGCGCGCCCTGGTGAGCGGAGAAGGCGTCGATCGCGTGGTCGAGCGCTCGCCGCGCGGCGAGCACACTGCTGTGCAGATCGCCCGATGCCTCCAGGCCGAGAGCGTCCTCGATCGCGGCGTCCGCCTCCTCCGCCGCGGCGCAGGCGATCGCCGCAGCGGCACCTGACCGCTCGACCACGAACTGACGCTCCCGCAGATACTCGTGACCGGCGATCGCCACACCGGCCGACAGCCGGTAGAGGAAGGCGACATCGCTGGGTTGCAACAACTTCGCGAGCCCGCGCACGTCGTCGCGGTACTCGCCGAGCCGGGCGAACAGGTCGTCGAGCAGGCCCGGTGTCCAGTAGCACACGTCCCACCGGCGGCCGTCGACGAAGTGGACTGCCGTCTCGACCTCGTGGTCCACCAGGCCGAGCGTCGAGAGGAAATCGGCGTGCGCCGGTCCCTCCTCCCGCACGACATACACGTCGACGTCGCTGTCGCGATGTCCCCAGCCCTCGACGAGCGAACCGCTCAGGAAGACGCACAGCGCGCCACGAACGTCCACACAGGACGG
Source organism: Lentzea pudingi (assembly GCF_014646255.1). GTDB lineage: Bacteria > Actinomycetota > Actinomycetes > Mycobacteriales > Pseudonocardiaceae > Lentzea > Lentzea pudingi. The sequence continues at coordinate 627,943 of NZ_BMNC01000003.1, read as the reverse complement.
AAGGTCGGTGGCGACGCCGGGCACCGCACGTGCTGTGGTCACGGCGCGACCGCTCGCGAGAGGGTCCGGTAGTCGATCTTTCCGTTGAGGCTCAGCGGAAGCTCGTCCATCACCACCCAGCGATTCGGCACCATCGCCGGCGGCAGAGTGGCGCGCAGGTGTTCCAGTAGCGCCGCCTCACCGGTGAAACGATCGGAAGGCACGTAGTGCGCCACCAACTCCGGTGCACCGGCACGTTCGGCCACCAGCACCGCACTGCGGGAGACACCGGGATGCCGGTTGAGCACCGCCTCCACCTCATCGGGTTCGATGCGGACACCCGAGATCTTGGTCTGCCGGTCCAGCCGTCCGAAGAAGCAGAGAACACCGTCGCGCAGGGCGGCAGCGTCACCCGTGCGGTAAAGGCGTGCTGTGGGCGACTTCGGGTCGATGGGATCGCGGAAGAACGCGTCCGCGGTGGCGCGTGTGTTGCCGACGTACCCCCGGCCGACGGGAAGTCCTCCGACGAACAGCTCACCGGTCTCGCCCGGTTCGGCGGCACGCCATCCCTCGCCGGTCTCCACGAGCACGTACAGCGTGGAGTTGATGACCGCGGACCCCACCGGCAGCCGGCTGCCCACCAGGTCCGCAGGCATCACGACGTGGTGGGCGACGTCGTCCGAACACTCGGTGAAGCCGTACGAGTTGAGCAGCCCGACCCCGGGCATCGTCTCGAACACGCGCTCGGCCAGCGACGGGTGCAGTTCCTCACCGGTCGACACGACCCAGCGCAGGCTCGGCAGTCCGCCACCGCCCCGCCGGATCTCGTCGACGAGCAGGCCGACCACGGTGGGCACCAACTCGACCACGGTCGTGCCGGTGCGGCGCAGGTCCGCCAGCAGGCGACGTGGGAAGGCGGCGGTGGCATCGTCGACCACCACGGCGCGGCCGCCGAGCACCAGCGGGATCAGCATCTGGCAGATGGCGATGTCGAACACCAGCGGCGAGGTGAACGCCAGGACGTCGTCGGCCGTCATGCCGAGATCGGTGATCTTCGCCCAGAGGTGGTTGATCATGCCGCGGTGCTCGACGAGAGCCGCTTTCGGGACACCGGTCGTGCCAGAGGTGCAGTAGACGTAACGGGGTTCTCCGTCATCGTCACACCGGTCCCGGCCGACCTCCGCGATCGCGTCCGGCAGCGGCAGTGCGGGACAGGCGTCCGGTTCGATCCGGACGACCGGCACGCCGAGCCGGGCGACGGCGCCGGCCAGCTCGTCCTGCGCCCGCGCACCCTGTGGCAGACGGAGGTAATCGACCACGCGGACGACCCTCGACTCTGTGAGGACTGCTTCGAGACGTGCCGAGGGCCAGCTCGGATCGAGCGGGAGGTAGACCGCGCCGATGGTCTCGAGCGCGAGGAACACGACAGCGGTGTCCACACTGCGAAAGCCCTGAACCGCGACGACCTCGCCCGGAGCGCACCCGCTCGCGACCAGACGCCGTCGCGCGGAGGCGATCCGCCGCACGAGATCGGCGTACGTGGTCTGCTCGGACCCGCTGAGGAACGCGACGAGATCCGGCGTCTCGGCGGCCCGGCGGGCCACCTGTCCGACCACGGTCGCACCGAGGTCCAGCGCGCACTCGTCGCCCGTCGCCGCGAACTCGGCGGCTCGCCGCACCTCGTCCGGGGAGATCGCCAGCGGTGGGAGCTCCGTCGTGATGCCGAGCGAGTCGGTGTCGATGGTCATTCGATCCCCTCGTGGAAGTTCTCGATCAGCACCGCGCTGCCCTTGGCAAGGCTTTCGGCGTGGACGAAACGCGCGAGCACGAGGTCGAGCACGCCGAGCCCGAACGGCGAGAAGACGACGGTCCGGTCTGACGGCGCGGTGAACGCACCGGTGAGCACGTCGTGCAACGTCGCGTTCACGAAGTCCCGGCTGCCAGTCCGTTGCTCCGTCAGGTGCGGGGACGTTTCCGCTCGCAGGCAGTGGTCGACGTCGTCGACGACGTTCACGGCGTCGAGCAGCACCTCCGGCGACAGATCGCGCAGCGAGACGTGCAGCACGAGCGGGTGGTGCGCGAACAGGCCAGGGTCGGTCACGTGCGGTTTCGCCGCGGTGGTCGCGAAGACGACGACGTCGCAGGACGGAATCAGGTCCTCGCTTCTCTCGTGCACCGTCACCGCCGGTCCGCCGGATGCCGCCGCCCACTCACCGAAATCGGCGGCGCGCGCGGCGTTCAGGTCGTGCACGTGGATCTCGTCCACGGGCCAGCCCGCGGCGAGGAGGTACGAGTGGATGTGACGGGCGATGGGCCCTGTGCCGACGTACCCGACGCGGCCCCGTTCGGCGCGGGAGCCAGCGAGCTTCACCGCGGCCAGCGCGGCGGAGGCCGCCGTGCGGGAGGCGCTGATCACCGAGCTCTCGAGACAGGCCGTGGGCACCCCGGTCTCACCGTCGTTGAGCACCAGGACGGCGGAGGCTCGCGGCAGGCCCTTGCCGAGGTTGTCGGGGAAGCTGGAGATCCACTTCAGGCCCGCGGCTGGTTCGTCGCCCCGCAACGCGGCGGGCAGCGCGATGATCCGGGCGTTCGGCATGTCCGGGAAGCGCAGGAAGTAGGACGGCGGGTTGATCGCGTGACCGTCTCCGTGCAGGCGGTAGGCCGTGTCGACGAGCTCGATCACGCGGGTCCGGTCCGCTTCGAGGACGCTCCGCGCGGCGGCGCCGGAGATGACGGCGAACGATGCCGCACCGGTGAGTGCGTTCATGTGTTTGTCTCCTGGTCTCGTGTGCGTCAGCGGGCGCACATCGGAGGCGCGAAAGCCGGGTCCATCGGCAAGAGTCCCTCGGGGCCGAAGTGCCGCAGCACCCATGCGTCGTCGTAGATCGTGTCCAGATAGCGTTCGCCCATGTCGGCGGAGATCGCGACGGCCGACAGCGAGCCACCAGGATCTTTGTCCCGCAACCAGGCCAGTGCTCCCGCCACGACGGTCCCGGTGGAACCGCCGAGGAGCAGGCCGCGCGACGACAGGGTCCGGCACGTCCGCACGGTGTCCACTTCGGACACCAGTACGACGTCGGCGACGAACTCGGGTTCCAGCATCGGGGGCCTCACACTGGCACCGAGCCCCGGCACCAGCCGAGCGGCCGCCGGGTGACCGAAGCTCACCGAGCCCTCCGCGTCGACGGCGATCACCCTCGTCGTGCCTCCCTCGGCTCTGAAGTACTTGGCGCATCCCATGACCGTTCCCCCGGTTCCGGTTCCCACGAACAGCACGTCCAGGTCCGGAAAGCGGTTCGCGATGCCGGCGGCGGTCACCGCGTAGTGCGCCTGCCAGTTCGCTGGGTTGGTGTACTGGTTGAGCCACACGTAGCGGTGGTCCCGCGCGCAGAGTTCGCGCACCCGCTCGAGCCGTGCGGCGAGGAGACCTCCGTCGCGTGCCGGATCATCGACGACGACCACGTCCGCGCCCAGGCTGCGCATGATGGAGAGCGTCGTCTGGTTGCAGCGGCGATCGGTGACGCAGGTGAACCGAAGTCCTTTGCTCGCCGCGATGACGCTCAGCGCGACACCGAGGTTTCCCGACGACGACTCGATCAGCGCCGAGTCCGGGCCGAGCAGTCCGCCCTTCTCGGCGGCCGCCACCATCGCGGCCGCGGCGCGCATCTTCACCGAACCGCCGAAGTTCAGGCCCTCGCACTTCAGCAGGAGGCCACGACCGAACAGCGGCGCGAGGTCGACGTACAGGTCCGAGTCGATCAGCTCGTGCGGAGCCGAGAGCACGGGCACGGGCAGTCCCTTCTTTCCAGTCGGGCTGTTCGCCAAGGCCATCAGGCGGTGATCGGCGAACGCGCTGCCACGGACACCGGAGCGTTCTCCCAGATGTGAACCACGAGTTCTCCCCCAAAGACGGCTCGAACGGAGCAGCCGCCCCGCGAACCGTTGCCGAACTTCCCAATTCCCCCAACCGTGCCGTGCCGCGAAGAATCCGAGCTGGCACTTCCCCAGGAGCTCGGCCGCGTATCTCGGCTGACGCAACATAACCGACCGTTTGCCGCCCAGCAACCGGTGCGACACAGTTGAACTGGCGAGTTTGGCTGCACAAAATTCCCTGTTAACACAACAGAATCGTTTCAAGAACAAGACGCATCGATGGTAATTTGGATCACGTCCGGTTGTGAGGGTCAGGTACGCTTGGCATAGTCGGCAACCACGTTCCGGCCAGCCGCCCGAACAGGTCGGCTCGCACCGAATACACGCTTGTCACACAGGTTATGGCCACTGGGGGGTGCCATGCTTTGCGGACCGCTGCGCAGATAACGCGCCTACACATGCCCGTGGACGACGTTCACGGTTGACTGAGCGCGCAACTCACGAGCGCCAAGCAGAGCGAGTCCACCACGGACTCGCTGCTCGGCATGTCAAAAAACCCATTCACTTTCCCCGTGCAGCGCGGAAAGAAGACTTCTGGAGCGCGAAAGACTTGCCTTCGTCACCTCACGTGAACGTGGCCGAGAAGATATTGCCCCTGCTCAGGGAAAATGCGGCACAGGTCGACGGTGACGCGACCTTCCCCGAGGCCGGTTTGCGCGCGTTGCGCGAATGCGGGCTCATGGGACTGCTCGTTCCCGAAGAACACGGAGGTTTGGGCGGAGACCTCCACGACCTGGTGGACGTGGCCGGAGTGCTCGCTTCCGCCTGCCTTTCCACGGCGATGATCTGGGCAATGTACTGCCAGCAGGTCGACGCCGTGGTGCGGTTCGCCGTCCCGGGACTGGCCAAGGACCTGTTGCCCCGAATCGCCGCGGGCGAGGTCTACCTCGCGTCGGTGACGACCGAGGCAGGATCCGGCGGTCACCTGATGACGGCGGACGCGTCGCTGCGTTCCGGCGGCGAGGGCATCGCGTTCGAACGTCTGGCGCCGATCGTGACCGGTGGCCGGTACGCGGACGGCTTCCTGATCACCATGCGCGACGGGGAGGACACGACCGCCAACAAGGTGACCCTCGTCTACGCCGCCCGTGACCAGCTCGAACTCGAGACCTCCGGCGAGTGGAACCCGCTCGGCATGCGCGGTACGCACAGCGAGGGCATGCGCATCACCGGAACGATCCGGCCGGACGGCGTCATCGGGCCGCGCGGCGGCTACCGGACGGTCGCTGTCGAGAGCGCCATTCCGCTCGCCCACCTCGCCTGGTCCGCGTGCTGGCTCGGAGCGGCGCGGTCCGCCACGGCCGACGTGATCGGCCTGCTGCGTTCGCGCAAGCGTCCGGGCAGCATCGATCTCAGCTCGGACCTGGTGAGCGAACGCCTCGCCCGTGTGCGGATGGACCTCGAACTGGTCAGCGCCTACCTCCGCACCGTGTGCGACGAGATCACCGAGTGCCGGACCGATGGGCGCACCGTCGACGTCCCGAGCACGCAGATCCACCTCAACACGCTCAAGGTGGCGGCGGCCGAGCACACGTTCCGTGCGGTCGACCGGCTGGTCCAGTTGTGCGGACTGTCCACCGGCTACCTGCGCACCTCCCCCATCCCGCTCGAGCGGCACTTCCGCGACCTCAGATCGGCGAGCCTCAACTACGCGAACGACCGGCTGCTCAAGGCAAACGGCAGTCTCTCCCTGGTCGACCGCGGCGTACGGCTCGCATGAAGTCCACAACGGACGTCCACAGTGGCTCGAAAGGTGGTTCTCACTTGCCCACGCAGTGGCCCGACCAGTTCGAAGCGGTAGTGCGCAAGCACCTGCCGATGCTGGGCGACGACGGTGTGTCCCCCGAACTCGTGCTGGCCGACCGCGGTCTGGACTCGATCGGGACGATCAACCTGCTCGTTGCGCTGGAGGACGAGTTCGACGTGGTCTTCCCGGACGAACTGCTGGCGGCGACGACGTTCGAGACGCCGGGGGCGCTCTGGGCCGTGCTCGCGTCGTTGATCGACCGCTGACCGCGGCAGAACCACCGGGGGGATCATGAAGAACAGTTCAACACCGTTGTCGTCCGGCCAGGAGCGCCTCTGGCTGGTGCAACAGCTCGATCGCGACAGCGCCGCTTACAACGTGCCCATCGCATTGCGCTTCCGCGACGGCATCGACTTCGAGGTGCTCGACCGGGCGCTCGCAGCGCTCGTCGAACGCCATTCCGCGCTGGCCGGCGTGTTCGTCGAGGACGAGGCGGGCGCGCCGGTCACGCGCCCGGTGCCGGGCTTCCGCGTGCCGGTGGAACGCCGGGTCGCCGAGGACGCCGAGGAGGGTTGGCGCCCGCACGGGGAACAGTTGGCCGCCGAGCCGTTCGACCTCGCGGCGGCTCCGCCTGTGCGCGCGCTGGTGGTCGAGTGCGGCGACGGCTCGGCCGTGCTGTGCCTGGTCGTCCACCACATCGTCATCGACGGCCGATCGATCAGGATTCTGATCAGGGACCTCATCGCCCTGTACAACGCGGAGCCACTGGTACCGCTGGAGTCGACCTACGCGGACTTCGTCGCGTGGCAGCGTTCCGTGGACGGCGCGGCCGTCGAGGCGCACGTTGACCATTGGCGGCGTGAGCTCGACGGGTTCGAGCCGCTGCGTCTGCCGCTGGACCGGCCGAGGTCCGCCGACGCCGGATTCGCGGGCGGCCACGTCGACTTCGCGTTGTCGGCTGAGCTCACCGCGACTTTGAGCGCGCTCGCCCTGCGCAACCGCTGCACGTTCTCCAGCGCCGTGGCCGCGGTGTTCCAGGCGCTGCTGTCCCTCCACTCCGGACAGCAGGACGTCACGACCGGATCGGTGCTGTCCGGCCGCGATGACGCCCGGTTCGCCGACGTCGTCGGGTTCTTCGTGAACACCGTCGTGTTGCGCACCCGCATCGGCCCGGAGACGTGCTTGCGGGACCTGCTCAAGCTCGCGCACCTCAAGGTGACCGCGGCGCACGTTCATCAGCAGGCGCCGTTCGACCAGGTCGTCGCCGCCGTCCAGCCGGACAGGGAACCGGGGAGCAACGCGATCTTCGACGTGGTGTTCGTGCACCACGGTGAAACCTCGGCCCTCACCGAGGGCGGTATCAGCCGCGTGCCGTGGACCGCCGCGGCCACCCGGTTCGACCTGGAGCTGAGCACCCACGTGAGGCGGCACCAGCTGCACGGCACGCTCACGTTCCGGTCCGGCCTGTTCCACCGCGCCACCGCCGTCCGGCTCACCGAACGGTTCGTCACGCTCGTGGAGCAGGGCCTCCTGCAGCCGGACGTGCCCATCTCCCAGCTCGACCTGATCTCTGCGGACGAGCTCGCGCGCACCGAGGCGAGGTGGCACTCCTCCCGCCGGGCCGTGGCCGGGGAGACGGTCGCCGCGCTCTTCGAGGCGCAGGTCGAGCGGACGCCCGACGCGATCGCCGTTGTCACACGAGGAGAACGCTTCACTTACGCGCAGTTGGACGAGAGGGCGAACCGGCTGGCCCACGCTCTCATAGCGGCCGGCGCCGGCGCCGAGGACGTGATCGGGGTGTTGGCGGAACGCGGATCGGACGTGCTGACGGCGTTCGTCGCGATTCTGAAGACCGGCGCCGCCTATCTGCCGCTGGCGACCGATGATCCGGCCGTCCGGACCCAGGCTCTCCTGCGCGAGGCCGGGGCACGCCTGGCGCTGTCCGACGAGACCTCGCGCGAGTTCGACGACGTCGTCCTCATGGGGTTCGGCGGGGAGGGGTTCCCCGTGCACGCCCCCCGGCAGAACGTGCACCCCGACCAGCTCGCCTATGTGATGTACACGTCGGGCTCGACCGGCGAGCCCAAGGGTGTGGCCGTCAGCCACCGGCAGGTGGCCGAACTGGCACTGGACCGCGGGTGGACCGAAGCCACCCGACGCGTGTTGCACCACTCGCCGCACACGTTCGATGCAGCGACGTTCGAGATCTGGGTCCCGCTGTTGTCCGGCGGGTGTGTCGTGCTCGCCGCGCCGGGGCGGCTCGACGCCGCGGAGTTCGAACGCCTGGTGCGTCAGGAGTCTGTGACGTGCGCCTGGCTGACCGCGGGCCTGTTCCGCGTCTTCGCCGACGAGCGTCCCGGCGCGTTCGCCGGTCTGCGGGAGGTGTGGACCGGCGGCGACGTCGTCCCGCCCGACGCCGTCGCCGAGGTTCTGCGGCGCCACCGGCATCTCGTGGTCGTCAACGGCTACGGCCCGACCGAGACCACCACCTTCGCCACCACCCACCGCGTGCGGGAGATCGATCCAGCCGCGGGCGCGATCCCGATCGGCACGCCGCTCGACAACACCAGGTGCCACGTCCTGAACAACAACCTGCGGCCCGTCCCGGAGGGTGTGGCCGGTGAGCTGTTCATCGCGGGCACCGGGGTCGGGCGGGGCTACCTCGGCCGTCCCGACCTCACTGCCACGCGGTTCGTCGCGGATCCGGCCGGCCCGCCGGGCGCCCGGATGTACCGCAGCGGTGACCTGGCTCGTTGGCGCTCCGACGGCGTGCTGGAGTTCCTCGGGCGGGCCGACGGTCAGGTGAAGATCCGCGGCTACCGCGTGGAGACCGGCGAGGTCGAACACGCGCTGGCTTCCCTCCCCGGCATCCGCCAGGCGGTTGTGGTGGCGCACGGCGACAGCGACAAGGTCCTCGTCGCCTACGTCGTACCCGAGTCGGCACACGGTCTGAGCGAGAAGTCGCTGCGCGACTCGCTCGGCGAGGTCCTGCCGGGCCATCTCGTCCCGTCGGCGTTCGTCTTGCTGGACCAGGTGCCGGTCACCCCGAACGGCAAGGTGGACCGTCGCGCGCTTCCGGAACCCAGCAGGCGTGGCCGCACCGCCGGTCGAGCACCTCGCTCCGTGCGCGAAGAGCTGCTGTGCACGCTCTTCGCTGAGCTCCTCGGCGAAGAGGCCGTCGGCGTCGACGACGACTTCTTCGCGCTGGGCGGGCACTCGCTGCTCGCCGCCAGACTGGTGAACCGGGTGCGCGTCCTGTTCGACGCCGGCCTGTCAGTGCGTGACATCTTCGAGAACACCACGCCGGCAAGGCTCGCCGCCGTACTCGACCACGCGGCAATGGCGCGTCCAGCGGTGACGGTGAGGCCGAGGCCGCCGCGGGTCCCGCTGTCATCGGCACAGCAGCGGCTGTGGTTCATCCACCAGGCCCAAGGACCGAACCCCACCTACAACATCCCTGTGGCGCAGCGTCTCCGCGGATGGCTCGACGCGGAGGCGCTGCGAGCGGCGCTGCTCGACGTCGTCGACCGCCACGAGTCGCTCCGCACGGTGTTCCCGGCCGAGAACGGCACACCGCACCAGGTGGTCCTACCACTGTCCGAAGTGGACTCCGAACGTCTCTGGGGCGTCGTCGACGTCACCGAGGCCGTTCTGCAGCAGGCACTCGATGTGGCGGCGAGGCACTCGTTCGACCTCAGGTCCGACGTGCCAGTGCAGGCCCGGCTGTTCCGCCTGAGCCCCGACGATCACGTGCTGCTGGTGCTGATCCACCACATCGCGGGTGACGGCTGGTCGATCGGCCCGTTCCACCGCGATCTGGCCACGGCGTACCAGGCCAGGACTGCCGGCCGGAAGCCTGCCTGGAGCCCGTTGCCCGTGCAGTACGCCGACTTCAGCCTGTGGGAGAGGGACGTCCTCGGAGAGCACGCGGAGAGCGCCGCTCAGGCGAGGTACTGGAGCGACCAGCTCGCCGGCCTCCCGGTCGAGCTCGCGCTGCCGGTCGACCGCCGCCGGGGTACCGATGTCACGAGCGACGGTGACCGCGTCCCCGTCGACATCGACCCCGAACTGCACGGCGTGCTGCGCGACCTCGCCGTGCGCCGGCAGGCGAGCCTCTGCATGGTGTTGCAGGCCGGTCTCGCGGTCCTGCTCTCCAAGCTCGGTGGTGGAACGGACATCCCCCTCGGCGGTGTGGTGGCCGGCCGGTCCGACGAGGCGCTGACCGATCTGATCGGGTTCTTCGTGAACGCCCAGGTGCTGCGCTACGACCTGAGCGGCACGCCGACGTTCGGCGAAGTGATCTCCGAGGTCCGGCGGACCAACCTCGCCGCCTACCACCACCAGGACCTCGCCTTCGAACGCGTCGTCGAGATCGTCTCCCCGCCACGCATGCTGACCAGGCACCCGCTCTTCCAGGTGGTGCTCGCGTTCCAGGCGAGCTCGGACACCGCGTTCGTGGTCGACGGACTCACCGCGGAGCCGATGCAGGCGCACGTGCGCACCGCGAAGTTCGACCTGAACTTCAGCTTCAGCGAGAGGACGGACCGCGACGGCGCTCCCCTGGGCCTGCGCGGGGTGCTCGAGTACGACACCAGCCTCTTCGACCAGGCGACCGCCGAAAGGATCTCCGGGCTGCTGGTTGGCCTGCTGGGTGCGCTGGCTCGCCACGCGGACCTGCCGGTGCACCACGCGGACATGGGGCACGCCGCGGACGCACAGTTGCTACAAGCGTGGAACGACACGGCGGTCGACGTGCCACCGTCGACTCTCGTCGAGCTGATCGAACGGCAGGTCGCGCGCACACCGGACGCCGACGCCGTCCTGTTCGAGGACGAGCGGCTCTCCTTCGCCGAACTGGACTCGCGCGCGAATCGTCTCGCCTCGCTCCTGGTCGATCGCGGAGCAGGGCCGGAGCGGTTCGTGGGCGTCGCACTGCCGCGCTCCGTCGACCTCGTCGTGACGTTGGTGGCCGTGCTGAAGGCGGGAGCGGCGTACCTGCCGATCGAGACCGGCCAGCCGGTGGACCGAGTCGCGATGCTGCTGGAGGAATCGACTCCGATCGCTGTCGTGGCCAGGCGTGACACGGCTGGCGACGTGCCTCGCGACGCACCGCTGGTGGTGATCGACGACGAGCACGTGGTCGCCGCACTGGCCGCGAGCACGGGGAATCCGCGACGAGAACCGTTGTCACCCCAGCACCCAGCCTACTTGATCTACACGTCCGGCTCGACCGGACGTCCCAAGGGTGTGCTCGTCTCCCACGAGGCGATCGTCAACCGGCTCGAGTGGATGCAGGCGAAGTTCGGCCTGGCGTCGGACGACCGGGTGCTGCAGAAGACCCCCTTCGGCTTCGACGTGTCCGTGTGGGAGTTCTTCTGGCCGCTGATCACAGGTGCCGCGCTCGTGGTCGCCCGACCGGACGGGCATCGCGACCCGGACTACCTGGCAACCCTGATCCGCACCGAGGGCGTGACGACCGTCCACTTCGTACCGTCCATGCTGCAGGCCTTCCTGTCCGGCCGGGGCGCTGCGGGGTGCACCGGGTTGCGTCGCGTCATCTGCAGCGGTGAGGCTCTGCCCGCGGCGCTGGCCGATCGGTTCCACGAGATCCTCCCGGTCCCCCTGCACAACCTGTACGGACCGACCGAGGCGGCCGTCGACGTGACGAGCTGGGACTGCGAGCCAGGTTCGGACCGCGCGTCGATCCCCATCGGCGCGCCGGTGTGGAACACCCGCACACACGTTCTCGACCCGTTGCTGCGCCCCGTGCCGATAGGTGTCCAGGGCGAGCTCTACCTCTCGGGGGTGCAGGTGGCGCGGGGCTATGTCGGCAAGCCAGACCTGACCGCCGAACGGTTCGTCGCCGATCCCTTCGGGCCGCCCGGTTCCCGCATGTACCGGACCGGCGATGTCGCCCGGTGGACGTCCGGTGGCGCGTTGGAGTACCTCGGCCGCACCGACGACCAGGTGAAGATCCGGGGCATGCGCGTCGAGCCGGAGGAAATCAGCGCGGTGCTGAGCGCGCATGAGGCCGTGGAACACGCGGTGGTCGTGCCGCGAGACAACAGGCTCGTCGCCTACGTGGTTCCCGACGCCGTGAACGCCGGCGCGGTCCGCGACCTGCTGGCCCTGTCCAGGACGGGCGAGCTCGACGGCCTGCCGTCGCGCGAGCTGCCCAACGGCATGGTCGTGCTGGGGCGCAACAACGCGGAGATCGAGTTCCTGCACCAGGAGATCTTCGAACGCCGCGAATACCTCAGGTACGGGATCACGTTGCCAGACGATGCGGTCGTGTTCGACATCGGCGCCCACGTCGGTCTCTTCTCCCTCTTCGTCGCGCACCACGCGCCGGACGCGACGATCTACGCGTTCGAGCCGATCCCGGACCTCGCCCGCGAGCTGCGGCTCAACACGGCGGTGAACGGCGTGCGGGCGCACCTGTTCGAATGCGGTGTCGGTCAGACGGCCGGTGAGGCGACGTTCACCTACTACCCGCAGCTGTCCATGCTGTCGGGCCGGTTCGGATCGGAGTCCGAGGAACGCGCGGTCGTCGACGCCTACGCCTTGCGGGACGCGGAGGAGGACGTCACCGCGCTGGTCGGCGACCTGGTGACCGAACGCCTCCGGGACCGGCGAGAGCTCGTCTGCTCACTGCGGGCCGTGTCGGACGTCATCGCCGAGCACCAGGTCGAGCGGATCGACCTGCTGAAGGTGGACGCCGAGAAGAGCGAGCTCGAAGTGCTGCGCGGCGTACGGGACGAACACTGGCCGATCATCCGGCAGGTCGTCGCGGAGGTGCACGACCAGGGCGACCGGGTCGACACCATCACGGAGTTGCTGGCCGGCAAGGGTTTCGTCGTGCACGTCGAAGCCGCCGACCCGCTGGCCGACAGCGGGCTGGTCAACATCTTCGCCGTCAACGAGCCTCGCCCGGCGGCGACCGGTGTGGCACGCCCTCGTGCGGCCGGCACCCGTGCGCTCACGGCAGAGCTCAAGGGGGCGGCCCGGACCCGGCTTCCGGAACACATGGTGCCGGACGACGTCGTCTTCCTGGAGGCACTCCCGCTCTCCCGCAACGGAAAGCTGGACCGCAAGGCGCTCCCCGCACCTCAGCGCCGTCCCTCGTCGTCCAGCCGCGGCCCGGCGAACCCGGTGGAGGAGCGACTGTGTGGACTGTTCGCGGAAGCCGTCGGGCTCGAGCACGTCGGGGTGGACGACGACTTCTTCGACATCGGTGGCCACTCGCTGCTCGCCGCACGGCTGGTCGGTGAGATCAAGTCCGCTCTCGCGGTCTCCCTGTCCATCGGCCACGTCTTCCAGGCGCCGACCGTCGCACGACTGGCCGCCCTGATCGACGGCGGACAGCTGACGGCGACCCACGACGTCCTGCTGCCGATCAGGGAGAGCGGCGACGGGTCACCCGTGTTCTTCTTCCATCCTGGAATCGGGCTGAGCTGGTGTTACGCCGGGTTCGCGAAGCACCTGCGAGGCCTGCCGATCTACGGTCTGCAGGCAAGGGCGGCGTCCGATGTGACACTGCTCGCGCCGTCTCTGGCGCACATGGCGCGGGACTACCTGGAACAGATCCTGGTCGCGCAGCCGGAAGGGCCCTACCGGTTGGTGGGGTGGTCCTTCGGCGGCAACGTCGCCCACACCGTCGCGTCGATGCTGCGCGAAGCGGGTCACGAGGTCGAGCTCCTCGCCGTGATCGACGGCTATCCGTACGCGGGCAGGGCGACACGTTCTCCGGGGAGGCCGAGCACGCCGGACCTGGCGATGGTGCGGAGCCGGCACCTCGACGGCACCGCGCTGTCCGAAGTGGATGACGAACGCGCGGCCGAGCTGGCCGAGGTGCTGGCGCACAACACGGGACTCGCACAGGAGCACAAGCCGCCGCTGTTCGACGGTGACGTGCTGTTCTTCGGCGCCGCCGGGCATCGCGACGCCGCCGAGCTGAAACCCGGCGCCTGGCAGCCCTTCGTCACAGGAACCGTGCGCGTGCACGTCGTCGAGGCCGCGCACCACGAGATGTTGCGGCCGGAACCGCTGGCATCGATGGCAGCGGTGATCTCTGGAGAGCTGGGGAGGACTGGGCGTGTCTGAATTGTTCGACGACCCGGACGGGGAGTTCGTCGTGCTGGTCAACAACGAGTTCCAGCACTCGCTGTGGCCCGCGGTCATACCGGTGCCCGACGGGTGGACCGCGGTCAGCGGGCCGGCGGCCAGGTCGTCCTGCCTCGAAGAGATCCGCGCTCGGTGGACCGACATGCGTCCCGCAAGCCTGCGCGCGCAAATGGAAGCGACTAGGAGTTGAGGATCATCATGACTGAACCGTCGTGGTCTCCAGAGATCGAGCTGGCACTGCTGTTGTCCACGCCCTCGCTCGACGATGGCGGGCGCAACCGGGTGCGCGAGCTGGTCGGTAGTCACCTCGACTGGAACCAGGTCCTGGGCATCCTCACGCTGCACCGCACTGCGGGCGTCGCGTGGCGCAACGTCCTGGACCTCGGGTTCGAGGGCATGAAGTCGTTCCGGCCGGAGTACGTCCTGCGCAGCCTCGAGCTGACCCACAAGGCGCAGACCATGTACGGCATCGACCAGCTGACTCACACCACCCGGCTGATGCGCGCGTTCGACCGCGACGGCATCCGTTGCGCGGTGCTCAAGGGTGCGGCGGTGGCCAGGATGGGCTACCGCGACCCCGGCATGCGGCTGTTCGGTGACAACGACATCCTGTTCCACCGCAGCGACCTGGCCGGTGTCGCCAAGATCATGAAGGAGTTCGGTTACCAGCAGGGCTGGTGGGACGTGCCGAACGAGACGATCATCCCGGCCAAGCGCAGCGAGATCCTGCTGCATTCCGTGCACGCGCACGAGACGTTTCCCTACATCAAGGTCATACCGGACGCGCTCATCGCCGGCTCGCACACAGCGGACGTGCACTTCTCGGTGGACTTGCTGACCAACAACAACACAGACGACATCGTCGACGAGTTGCTGTCGCGCCGCATCGAGATCGAGGGTCTCGACGGTTCCCCGCTGTGGACGCTCCACCAGGACGACATGTTCGCGTTCGTCAGCGTCCACTACGAGCGCGAGGCCACTCACATCAGCGAGGTCGACACGACGAAGGACCTGTTGCTGTACAAGCTGATCGACCTGCTGGGAATGTTGAGCAACCCGGCGCTGCCGATCGACCTGACGGCCGTCGTCAAGCGCGCGCGAGAAGTCAACATGGCACGGGAGCTGTGTTTCGCGCTCCACCACCTCGACGTCATGTTCCCCGGCAGGGTCCCCCAGGACGTGCTCGACGCGCTGGCACCGGACGCGTCCGACATCGACGAGGTGCGAGACCACAAGGGCCCGGTGCACACCTGGCGGTCCTCGCTGCGGGAGCGGTTCTTCAACACCCGCAGGCAGCTGGAGATCGCGGGCATCGGGGACCCTGCGTGACCGCCGTCGAGGTGCGGCACCTCCGACGGACCTACACCCGCCGGAAGAAGGAGCCGCGGACCGCGCTGGACGACCTGAACCTCGTTGTGGAGACCGGCGAGGTGCACGGACTCCTCGGTCCCAACGGCGCGGGCAAGACAACCCTGTGCAAGATCCTCAGCACCGTGCTGCTGCCGACGTCCGGCACCGCCAGGGTGGACGGGTTCGACGTCGTCGAGCAGACCGACGAGGTCCGGCGCGCCGTCGGCATCGTCTTCGGCGGAGAGCGGGGTCTCTACACCCGGCTGACCGCGCGGCAGAACCTCCTGTACTGGTCCGCGCTCTACCGCCAGCCCACGAAGGTCGGCCGCAAGCGCGTGGAGGAACTGCTCGAACGCCTCGGTCTGCAGGAGCGCGCCGACGAGCCCGTTGAGACGTTCTCCCGCGGGATGAAGCAGCGCCTCCACCTCGCCCGGGGCCTGGTCGGCACACCGCGGGTCCTCATCCTCGACGAGCCGACCGTGGGCATGGATCCTGTGGCCGCCAGGGACTTCCGCGCCTTGGTCGTGGAACTGCGGGGAGAAGGGCACTCGATCCTGCTCACCACCCACGACATGGCCGAGGCCGAGGAGTTGTGCGACCGCGTCTCGCTCATGGACGGCGGCCGGCTGATCGCGACCGAGGACCCCAAGACCATCGGCAGCTGGCTGTCCCGTTTCGAGCGCGTGCGGGCGGAGGGGGTCTCACCCGAACTCGCGGCACGGTTGCGCGACCTCCCCGGTGTCGCGGCCGTCGAGTCACGGGGAGATCAGATCGTCGTGGAGGTCGAGGAGGCCGGCGCGACCGGCGAGGCCCTCAGACTCCTGGTGGAGGCCGGTGTCACGAGTCTCGCCACCACGAGGCCGACGTTGGAGGAGGTCTACCTGCAGGCGATCGGCGATCGGGGGCTGGGCGTCCGATGATCGCACTGTTCTGGGCATCCGTGCGGTTCCAGCTCCAGGTGCTGCGCCGGTCGCCCGACTACCTCATGGCGGTGGTGACGATCCCGTTGCTGGCCATCGCCTTCCTCGCGATCATGAAGAACGCGGGACGGGCCGACCTCGCCCCGTACGCGGTGCTGGGCTCGACGTTGATGACCGTCTGGGCGACGGCGCTGTTCGTGTCCGGCGAGTTGATCGAGTCCGAACGCACGCAGGGCACGCTGGAAGGTGTTCTCGCTGCGCCCGTGCAGTACCAGGTGCTCGTGCTGGGCCGCATCTCGATCGTGACCGTGCTGAGCTTCTTCGGGCTCGCCGAGAGCATCGTGGTGGCCTGGCTCGTGTTCGGCTACCTGATCGCGGTGCCCCATCTCGGCCTGTTGCTGCTCACCTTGCTGTGCACCGCCTTCGCCATGGTCGGGACAGCGTCGATCATGGCGGGGCTCTTCGTACTGGCCCGCTCGGCACGCATCTTCCAGAACTCGCTGTCGTACCCGTTCTACGTCCTCGGCGGCACGGTCGTGCCGATCGCATTGCTGCCCGGTTGGCTCCAACCCGTGTCGAAGATCGTGTTCCTGTCGTGGGCGTCCGATCTTCTCCGGGACTGCCTCGCACCCACGCCACCCCGGGACGTCCTGTTCCGGCTGACCATGATCCTCGTCCTCGGCGCGGTGGCGTTCGCGATCGGCCACCTGCTCACGAAGAAGATTCTGCGTCGAGTGCGCCAGACTGGATCGGCGGGATACGCCTGATGACTGTGCTCCGCAACAACGCCCGTGTCCTGCGGTACGCCTTCACCAGCGCCATGGCGGACATGCGGGCGACCTACACCTGGAAGTCCTGGACGTTCGCCTGGCTGGCGCGCATCCTCTGCCAGGTAACGCTGTTCGCTCTGATCGGCAAGCTGCTGGGCAGTCCCGAGCAGGTCGAGTACCTGGTGGTCGGCAACTCCGTGTTCATCGTCGCCGACATCGTGATGATGGTGTGCGCGACCACCGCCTGGGAACGCCTGGCGGGCACGTTGCCTCTCCTGGTGAGCTGCCCGAGCACGCCGTTCGTGGTCTTCGCTGGCCGCAGCGTGCAATGGCTCGTCGACGGGCTGGCGTGCAGCACTGTCTCGTTGTTGCTGCTGGCGCCGGTGCTCGGGGTTTCGCTGCCGTTGGGCGCGGCGCTGACGGCGGTCCCGATGATCGCCGTGATCTCCGTGAGCGTCTACTTCTTCGGCCTCACGCTCGCCGGTCTGGCGCTGCGCGTCATGAAGGCCCGCAACCTCGTCGGCCGACTGGGCAGCATCGGCCTCATGGTGCTTACCGGCGTGCAGGTTCCCGTGACGTTCTGGCCGGTGCCTGTCCAGTACATGTCGAACGTCCTTCCTCTGACCCACGGTCTGCACGCGGTGCGCGAGCACCTGCACGGCGCACCGCTTCCCAGGGTTCTCGCCCTGCTCAGCCTGGAGGTCGCGGTCGGCACGGCATGGACGGTCATCGCTTTCTTCACCTATCGCCGGCTCGTGAACAGCGGCAGGCACGACGGCACGATCGAGTTCGGAGGATGACGACCGTGGGAAGAGCGACCGTGGCCAGGAACGATCACGGAGACGACCTTCTGACGTACGACTACGGGCCGGACCTGCTGCCGGCGCCCGGTGGTCCACTCGACATGTGGCGCTACCGCGACCTGCTGCCGATCGGGACCGGGTCCGTCCGCTACCCGCTCGCGGTCGGGGGCAGTCCGCTGTTGTGCTCGCCGGAACTCGCCGACCAGGCGGGGATCGAACGCCTGTGGGTGAAGGACGAGACCCACGGGCCTAGCGCGTCCAACAAGGACAGGGCGACCGCGCTGGTCCTGGAGTCAGGCCTGCGGTCGGGTGCGTCCGTGATCACGACGTCGTCGACGGGCAACGCCGCGATCGCGACCGCGATCGGCGCCGCAGCGTGCGGCGTGCGTGCCGTGATCTTCGTGCCCGACGATTGCATGCCGTCGAAGGTGGAGTTGATGCGCCGCTGTGGCGCCGTCGTCTTCCGCGTGCGCCAGGGCTACCGGGCCGCGTTCGAACTGTCCCGGCAAGCGTCGGCGGAGCTCGGCTGGCTCGACCGCAACACCGGCGTCAACCCGTTGACCCTCGAAGGCAAGAAAACTGTCGCCTTCGAGGTGTGGGAACAGCTTGGTCGCCGCGCGCCGGACGTCGTCATCCTCCCGGTCGGGGACGGACCGACTCTCGTGGGATTCGCCAAGGGATTCAACGAACTCCGGGCCTGCGGCGCCGTGCCTCGTGTTCCGCGCGTCATCGGCGTTCAGGCCACCGCATGCCAACCGCTGGTGCGCGCGTGGCGCAACGAACCGCCCGCGCCCGAAGACCCCGCCGGCACCGCGGCCGACGGCATAGCGGTGCCCGTCCCGTCGATCGGCGGGTGGACGGTCGACGAGGTCCGGCGGACCGGAGGCGCCTTCGTCGCGGTGAGCGAGGACGAACTGCGGGCCGCAGGCCGGATCCTGGCCGGGTGCGGTGTCGACTCCGAGCCGGCGGGTGCGGCCTCCTACGCCGGACTTCGGCGAGCGGTGCGCGACTCGCTCGTCGCCTCCAACGAGGAGGTCGTCGTCCTGGTGACCGGTCGCGAGGTCTCGCTGACCCCGGCCTCGGCCTCGAACGGAGCCGTGTTCACCATCGACGCCGACCTGGGCGAAGTGCTGAGCAGGATGGGAGGGGTGGACCTGCCGTTGCCGACCTGAGTCCGGTCTCGTACTGCCAGCAGAAGCACCCCACCGATGTTCGCCTATGAGCGCTCAGACAGAGTCAGCCGTGCCGCCGATGGCCCCTTCTCCGTCCGCCTTCGAATCGAGCTGTCCCTTTTCCTGCGGGTTCGAATATCTGCAGCTGGCGGCTGCCAAGCACAACGTGTGAGGAACATTCGACGTGATCACCGCGCGATAGATCCTGCTGCGCGGAGCGGGGACCTGTGGGGTGCCAAACGAGGCTTGATGGTCTGACCTGATCCTCAGGTCGCCGCAGGGTCGTGCTCGTTGATCAAGCCGCCGAGTACTCGCCGACGACGAACGGCCCTACAACCTGACTCTGTGAGCGGGTAATCGGGTCGTTGTGGAACGTGGTCCCGCGCTCGGTGTGGCCGTCGGTGGTTGTAGTGAGAACACGCAAACCGCGCAAGCTTGCTGCGCGCGGGAACTCAAGTCTCCCCTCGGAAATGGAAGTTGATCGAACGTCTGGACGGGCACGAGCAGCTCGTAGCGAACGACCCCAGGCATGGTGGCCGGTCGTAGCGATAAGTCGTCCAATCTAAGAACAAAGAGTAAAAAACGTAAATCAACTCGCAACCGAAGAACCGCTCGTCCGACCATTGCAGATTCCCAGACTCCGGGTCAACCCTATCATCCGAATCGTCGTTGACAACGTTACGTGCGAGGCGCGCTACACCGGACTAGCGCATTTGTTTGCACTATCACCGCAGTTCAACAATGGTTGGTCATATAGGGACAGTATTCCATACGTAACGGCATACGGGTGCAGTTGCTATGTGTAATGCGTGACTCCGCCGCTGTCGACGACGAGCAGGCACGGGCAGGCGACATCGCCGCCCGCGCCCGCTTCAAATGGTGCGTCTCACCTTTGCACCGACTCGTCACCGCTTGCTGTCATCTCCGTTGCCGCCTCCGGACATCGTCAATCACCTCCACCCGGACATGGCGGCCCGGAAGGCGACTCAGACGATCGTCAGCGCTCAGGCACGCGCCCTGGCTGCGGTGACGCGGTTGCGCAGTCCCACGACTTTCACGTGGTAGCGGGACCTCTCGACCTGCCCGTCGGTGTTCTCCTTCAACCACAGCTCGATGAGCTGCACGAGCTCGTCAGCGCGACGCAGAGCCGCCGCGCTGTCGGTGGGGACGTCGTGCTCGACCGCGAGCAGCAGGACCGGCGCCGCCCTCAGTGCGAACAGGCAGTCGTCCAGCCTCGGGTGCAGCTTGCCCTGTGCGAACCGGCGGTCGGCCAAGACGTTGCCCACCCACTCAAACGCCTGCGCGATCCACTGCAATGCCTCGTCCTCGGCACCCGCGGCCAGCAGGACCTCGGCCAGCGCGGCGGCCGTCTCGGCGGCGAGGTACCAGCTGCGGGCGATCGGGCGGATGTCCCTGTCCCGGTTGTACAACCGGGACCTGCCCGGGATCACCGCCTTGGCGAACAGGTGCAGCGCCGCACGCAGATCCGCTTCGCTGTCCCGGTTGCCGCCGAGGAAGGCCGCGTAGTTGTGCAGCTGGAAGCTCAGGCCGGTGCGATCCACGTCCGGGTTGAAGACGTCCACCTCGACGGCGTCGGCGAACGCGCGCCAGTAGCGGTGCACCGCCTCGGTCAGCACGGCCTGGTCCCCGGCCATCTCGCGCAACTGGAAGAGCTCGACGCACACGACCACCAGCACGTCCGCGAGCATGCCGCGGTCCAGGACGGCGGAGACCAGGCAGTCGTCGGCGGCGCGGAGCAGCGCGGTCACGGTCTCGTGACCGGCGTGGCCGTCGTGCCGTTGGACGCTTGCCCGCTGCACCGCGACGCGCAGGCGCGTCTCCGGCACGATCGGATCGCCGGAGGGCAGGGTGCCGAGCAGTTCCTCGACGTCATCGAGCAAAGCAGCGAACTCGGGCCCGCACACCCACCTCGACGGCGCCAGCAATCCCATCTGACGCACGACGCCCATGGCTGCGAGCACCACCACACGGCGCGCGAGCACCGGGAGCGCGGCCACTTCGCGCGGTGCGGGCAGCCGCACGGGCTGCGCCATCGCGTCGCCGAGCGCGTCGGTGAACTCGTCGGAATGCGGCAGTTCGCCAGGTCCGTGAGCCCAGGCTTCGACGAGCTCACGAACCAGTCCGGACGAGGGCAGCATGGCCTCGGCGACCGCCTGACCGGGCTGACGTTCGCTGACCCACACGTGGCCGACGCTGTCCGGCGACCCCATGTCCGCGAGCAACCGCACCAGCAGTGCCGCCATCCGTTCACCGATGCTCGGCCCGCCGCCGAATGGCACCGCGTCGGATTCGTCGATCGGCAGCCCTCCGGCCGCGTCAAGCCGTTTGACCGCGATGCGGTCGATGAAGTCGAGGTCTGCCGGTCTCGTCACCGGGTCGGGCGGTGGCGGTGCCACCGCGCCCATCTCGCAACGGGCCTTGGCATTGCCCGCCAGCCGGTCCGCCCACGGGAACACCGGAGCGGTGAGCGACTCGCGCTGGATCGAGCGTGCCTTGACGGCCGCGAGGACCAGGGCCGGCTGCGAACGGTAGACCTCGACCGCAGTAGCCGCCCAGGCCGCGATCCACTGCACCGTGGGGAGTTCGCCGCCGTCCGCGCCACGCAGCAACGGCAGCCCGGCGGCGATCGCCGTGGTCACGGGGGCGAGGAGCACGTTCGTCGCGCTGAGCACCACCGCGGCCTTGGTGTCGGGACCGAAGCGGTTGACCGTCGCGGCCACGATCTCGTTCGGCAACGTCTTGCCACCGACGGCGAGCACGGCTCGGCCATGTTCGAGCCATTCGCCCTCGTGCGGTTGCCCGCGCAGCTCAGCCGCGGCAGCCCTCGTCGGCAGCGGAGCACCACGGGCGATTTCGGACACCGTGATGGTGGTGAAGTCGCAGACCCACGTCATGGGGCGGAAGGGGTTCGACTCGGAGGGCACGCCGAACAGCGCAGCGACCTTCCTGGCGAACCGGGCGGGCACCAGCTCGGCCCTCTTCTCGATCAGCCCAGGTACGACAGCGGGCAGCAACGCCATCACTCACTCCTATTCCACGGCACCGAAACACTCGCACACCCGCCGGTGGGGATCGCGTAGGCCGCACGTTCGTCACGGTTCAGCAACCCGTGTTCACATAGAAACTTCTGTTAGTGTAGGAAACTCTCATGATTTTGCCGCCGCAGACGTTCCTCCTTTCGGCCGAAGTCGTTCAGGTCACACTGGCCGAGCTGCACAAGCCCCGAACCGACCTGCACCGCAGCCACCTCGTCAGCCGGTGCGACATGACGCTCGCGATGCCCGGACTCCGCGTCGGGCGTGCCCAGCGGTCCGCCCTGTTCGAGTTGACCGGCGAGTGCGTATGTCGTGACCTGGTGGTGGACGTGTTGCAGATCGTCTGCGATTTCCTGACGGAACACGGTGCCGACCGCACCAACCTCATCGGGGCGGTGCGGTCCCACGTGCGCAAGCGGGTGGTCGACGTGTTCCGCGGCTACCGAGCCCACCAGGGCGCGCAGGTGAAACCGAAAACCGTGCGACACAACAGGTTCGGCCGCGCGCTACCCGACGAGGAGCACCGTGCGGTGCTGGGTCACCTGGCGGACGAGGCCGGCTACTCGTCGCCCTTACCCGGGCAGGCCTACCTGTTACGCAGGCTGGCCGAACGCTGTGCCAAGGAGTTCGACCAGCCCATCCCCTACTACCTCGAGCGCCTGCCCGCGATCCTGCGCACGGTCAAGTCGGTGTGCAGCGGCGGGCACCGCGTCAACGTCGGCACCCGCACCTCCCCGGAGTACGTGTCCTGGTACGACGCCTACATCGACCGACCGCTCGGCCGGCGCCCGGACGCGCACACGCAGCCGCTGGAGGACGACAGCGCCTGGACCTCCGGTGACCACGAGAACGCTCACAGCTCCGACGCGGTCGTCGTGGACGTGATCGCCACGGCCGTCGCCTCGGCGCCGTCCGGTGCGCAGCCCCAGGCCCTCCGCACCGCCGTGGTCCAGCTCGCCGACCGCGGGCTCGTCCCCCGGCACCAGGCCGCCTCACTGCTCGCGGACCAACTGCGGTTCGACGGGGCACTGGCCGAGGTTCGGGAGGTCATCGCCCATGTCTGAACCGATGCCCGAGCCACCGCCCGACGACCTTCGGCTGAACGCCGCACGGCTCGCGGAGTCGTTGCGGGCCGACGAGAACGCCGTGGACCCGGTGGATGCCGGGTCGACAGGGCTAGCACTGCTCGACCTGCTCGACGACGCCGAGGAGGCAGCGGAACCCCACGAGGTTCAGCGCGGCGTCGACCTGATCGATTTCGCGCTGCGCCACCTGCCCGGCCACCCCTGCGCTCACCTGTGGCGGTTCCGCTCCGCGGGCGCCCTCACCTACCTCGCTGAGCACACCGGATCCGAGGAACTGCTCGCCTCGGCGCTCTCGAACCTCGCGCTCGTGGCCGCGGACGCGAGCGCACCCGCGGACCTCGCCGAGTGGGCCGCGGTCGACACCGCCGAACTGACCAAGGTCCGGCTCGCCACCGGCGACTTCACCGCCGAGGAGGCAGGCCGGCTCCTCGATGCCCTCGCCGGTCACGCCGCCGTCGTGCACGACCGCGAAGAACTGCTGTCCTTCCAGCGAGAACTGGCGCTGGCACACCGCTGGGCCTACCCGCACACGCTCGACCTCGGCCATCTGGAGCACGCGGCGACCGGCCTCACAGCCGTCCTCGCCGAACTGCCCGAAGGAGACACGAGTCGTCCGGAGGCCTGGGAAGCGCTCGCACTCGTACAAGAGGAGCGCCACCGGCTCACCGGTGAGTTGCCCCTGCTCGACGCCGCGATCACCGCGGCGAGCGCGCTGCGCGATCTTGTGGCGGAGATGCCGGGTGTCCACCAGGCCAGAACACTGCTGGCGGGCCTGCTGTGCGTCCGGTACCTGGAACGCGACACGACCGACGACGCCGACGAGGCCCTCCGCGAGTACGACGCCGTGCTGGCCGTCGAGGAGCTCGACCCGGATCACGCGACCAATCACGGCGTCCTGAAGTGCCTGCGCGCGAACGACCGGGACGACGCCGACGGGCTTCTGGCCGGAGTGCGGGCGCTGACCGAGGTCGCCGACACCGCGGCAGGCCGCTCGGCCTGGGTGCTGAGCATGCTCGCCGACGCGCACGCCTCCCTCACCCGCCTGGTCGGCGCGGAGCACCTCTGGCCGGTGCTCGACTGGGCCGGTGCCGCTCTGGCCGTGGCAGGCGAGGAGCACGACGGAACCGTTCAGCTGAGGATCACCCGCTTCGAGGCGGCGGAGGCCGCGGCCGAGCAGTTCGGTGTCCACACCGTGCTGGCCCGCTACGACGTGCGCGACTGGCTGGCCGACGCAGAACGCGCGGTGCTGGACGCACCGCCGGACATCGACCAGCGGCTCCGCGCGCAGCTGACGATCAGGCTGCTGCTCCTGCGCACTCGGTGGATGGCCGAGCTGACGCGGCCGGACGACGACCTGGGCGTGGAGTTGCGGGACCTGTGCGACCTCGCCGACACGGTGCGGAAGAACATGCCGGACGCGGAGAACAACGCGCTCGCCGGTCTCGTCGCCTATCTGAGCTCGATCAACCGAGCGTACGTGGCGGGCGGGTCCGCCGATCCGCTGGAACTCGCCCTGATGACGCCCTTCTACGACTTGTTCCGCACGACCAGACCCGACTCCGAGGCCGACGCGGTCGGAGCGGAAATGATCGCGCTGACCCGCGCGTTGTCGGAGCGTCTCCGAGCCGGCCAGGACTTCCGTGCGCTGACGAGTGACTACATCGCACTGGCGTGGCGGGTCGACGCGCTCGCCCCCGGCGCGGAACGGGATCGGCTGCAGCACTCCGTGCGCCTGCTGTCCATGGGTTTCGGTACGCCGCGCAGCACCGCGCCGGAGGTCCCCGCGGAGGTTCTGAACCCCGTCTCCGACTTCGACTCCCTGTTCGGCAAGGCGGCTGAACTGCGGTCCGCGGTGATGGCGGGAGACGTGGACCGGGCGCTCGCGCTCCAGCAGGTCGTCGAGCAGTTCGCTGCCGACTCTCCGAAGGGATCTCCGCAGGAGCTCCTCGTGGGGATCGCCTCCGGCGTCGCCAGGGCCACGATGGTGAAGCTGCTGCCGACGCAGCCCGAAGCTCGCGACGAGGAGATGGCCTCGGCGGAAGCCGAGTGGTCGCGCTCCGGGCACCCGGAGGCGGCACTCGGGCTCGCCCGCCGGCTGCGCTCGCGGGGCCTTCCCGGTGACCGCGAGCGAAGCCGCGAACTCGGCCTGACCGCGGCCCACTCGAACGGCGAGCAGGTGACCGTGTGGTGCCTCGCCGACGAGGACGACGACGGCCTCGTGCGGGTGCTGGAAACCAGGAGAGCGATGGCGTTGGACATCGTTCCGCGCGGGTTCGGAACCGCCGAGGTGCAGTCCGCTCTTCGCGCCACCGGCACCGACGCGCTCATCTACCTCCTGCCGCGCAACGATCTCCACGTTGGCGTGGGTGTGGTCGTGCCTGCGGACAGACCGGTCCGCGTGACCCCGCTTCCTCTGCTGCGCGTCGAACGGATCTCCCGTTTCCGCAGGGCTCTCGAGACCTTCCAGGCGGACGCCAGAACGGCACCGCGCCGGCAGGTGTGGCGGGACGAGGTCACCGCGCTGTGCGCATGGGCTTGGGAGGTCGCCGGTCCGGTGTTCGAACCCTGGCAGGACGCACGGCTCGCACTGGTGCCAGTGGGCGAACTGGGTCGCGTGCCCTGGGAGGCGGCACACCGGGACGTGGACGGCCGGCGCCGGTTCCTGCTGCAGGACAACGAGATCACGCTGGTTCCCGCCGCTGCCGTGCTGTCCACTCACGTCGGCGGCACGGCCGTTCCCCCTCGGGCCGTGTTCGTCGGCAATCCAGGCAGGGACGCCGCCGCAGCCGCCGTGACGGCCGAGAGCATGCGCGACGAAAGCCGTTGTGGCGGTGTGTTCCTCGGCGGTCATGGTGGTCCACCACGACCGTGGCGGCAGTCGCCTGACGGCGCGGGTACGCCGGAGGAAGTGCTCGCCGCCATGGCGCACGGCCTCGACGTCCTGCATCTGGGCTGCCGCGCGACGTCCGAACTCGACGATCCCGGCAGGTCCGCGCTCACCTTGCACGGCGGTGACCTGGTGCCGCCACCAGCAGACGTGGGGCTGGTGACACTCCCGGACCACGTGCTGCGCGGGGACGTCCACGACGACGCCAAAACGTTGCCGGCGCGCTTCCTGGCCGGTGGAGCGCGGCACGTCCTCGCGGCCCGATGGCCGACCTCCGGTGACCTGGTGCGGCGCGTCCACCACCTGCTGGCGTCGGCGGACGGCAGCACTCCCGGTGCCGCTCTGCGCGAGGTGCAGCGAGAACTGCTCGAGCGGTCCGCCATAGACGAGTGGGCGGCAATCGCGCACCACGGAGGCTGAGGCACGCCGGGTCCGAAATGGACGGGAACGAGCTCACCAGATCGGCCGAGGCCGGTAATCCGTCATGGAGACAACGTGGACTGGAACAACGTGTTGTGGGCGCTGGTGGCAGCGCTCGTGATCGCACTGGTGGCCACCGCGCTGGCGTGGGTGCTGGGCATCCGCCGCAGGCGTGCGCACTCCGCGCTGGTGCGGAACGCGGTGACCCGCATGTGCGCACAGCGGCCGGAACACCCCGGCAGGCTGACCCGCCTGACGCGTGAGGTCGTGTCCGTCCTGCTTCGCCAGGAGGAGGGAGCCGTCCTCCTCGACCGCGGCGAGCGCCACGGCGACGCGGAACGGATGGTGTCCGCCACCGCGGACACCGCGATGCTGGTGGCCGCCGATGCGGCCACCGCCCCGCACACGTTGGCACGCAGGCGGAAGACTCCGGACGACAGCATCTGGAACCCGCAGGGTCAGGCGCCGAGAGTCGCGAGCCACCCTGAACTGGCGGTGCTCTGTTCCCTGTTGCGCCGCACGACCGACCGCCGGATCGCCCGCGCGCGCCTGGTGATCGGTGAGGCGGAACGACTCGGCGATCAGGAGGACGAGGACTGCGGCGCACGACTGCGGGCAGCGTTCGACAGGGCCACGGCTGGTCTGCGCAACGCGGCCGACCTCGCCGCGGCCGGGCACGTCCTGGCCGCGCTCGACACGATCGTCCACCTCGACCTCCCGGTGCCAGAAGAGGGTGTGCCGGGACAGGCCGACGTGGCGGACCAGCGGGCGCAGGTCAACGCTCTGGCCAAGCTCGCGCTGCGGCACCGCGCCGCGCTCGACTCGCACCGGCAGGTCGTCACGGTCCTGTCGCCTCTGGAGCAGCCGTGAGCGCGCCGCGGTACGGGCCGCTGCGCAAGGTCAAGGACCGCGGCCGGGGACGGCGCGACGGGCGCGACTGCGTTCCGTCCCTGGTGGCGGTGCAGACGCTCGCCGAGACGGGTGAGGCGATCTCCGCGCCGTACCCGGACGTCCTGCTGAGCAAGGCGCTGCACGAGATCACGGTCGTGCACCAGAGGTTCGAGAGGCAGGTCGACGACGACAGGGCAGCGCTCGCGAAGCTGCGCAAGGATTGGGCGCTCGCCGGGGAGGCACTCGTCCGGACGGCACAGCTCGTCGTCGAGGCTCATGCCGCGCTCACAGAGGAAGAACTCCGTCCACGCAGCTACGACGAGTTGATCCAGGGCAACGGCCACAAGGCGCGCAGCCGATCCGACCGGCGCCGCGACCACCGCATCGCCCAGGCGATCGCGCGGCAGAACGCCCAGTTGCAGGCCCGCGACGACATCAGCAGCCGGACCGCGGTGGTCGAGGAGCGGATCAGGAACGAGTTCGCGGTGGCGCAGGCCGACGCCCGCGCCCTGAGCGAGCACTACGCGACCAGGGTGCAGGCGTACTGGGAGCACAACGTCCACATCCACCCCGAAGGCGTGTACATCGCGGCGTGGCTGCACTACACCGCCCAGCTCCTGCCGTCGTGGGTGCTGGAGGAGCCGGTCGGTGACCCCGCCGACCTCGGACGTGGCCCGTTCGAGCTGCACCGCCTCGCCAGGCAGGTGACACCACCGGTGCGGCGCACCGGCCGCAAGCAGCCGATCACGCACCCCGCCGACGAGATCCAGGAGTCCCCGTGAAGTCACTCCCGTTCCTGCGAGCCTCCCTGTCGCTCAGGCAGATACGCAGACGCCTTCCACAACTGCGCGGGCAGTCGTCTCCGAAGCTCGACCTGTCGGAGGTCCGCGAGAAGGCGCTCGAACTGGCCGCCGAGGTCAGCCAGACGAACGCCACGGCCGCCGAGCCCGTGCTGGCCGCGTACGTCGACACGCACATCGCCGACTGGCTCGCGAACGTCAAGGCGCGCCACGACATCGTGACGGCCGAACTCGATCTTCTCGCCGTCCGCGTCAGCGAGTCCAAGGGCTTCTACCAGGTCCACCACGACGACCAGGAGAACGTGCTGGACGACCTCGAGGGCGCGGTGTCGCACGCGCTGGAACGGCTCAGCGATCCCGATTCCCCCTTCTACGACCCGGAACCACGAAACAAGCGCCGAGGCAGGAGCTCATGACGACGACACCCGTGAGCGGTCAGAAGTTCGGGCCGCTGCGCCGCCGCACCACCATCCACGGCGACCCGTCGCTGATCGCCGGGCACTCCCCGTGGAGCACCGGCCTGTACTACTTCGTGCTGCTCGCCGCCATGGGCGTCGACCTGGTGACGTTCCACCAGGTGCTGCTGCCCGCGATCGACGAATCCGAGGAGATGCTCTGGATCGTCGTCGCCGGCTTCACCGTCGTCTGCGTGGCGATGTCCCACACCGCCGGACAGCAGGCCAAGAAGGCCGTTGGCACCCGGCACGCGGTGGGCGCACGAACGGTCTCCCTGCTCAGTCTGGCCGGCTGGGTCGTGCTGGGAGCCGCGGCGTTCGCGTTCCGCTGGGAGTACACGAGCCTCGACATCGGTACCGCGTTCGTGGTCGACGGCGTGGAGCAGACCGGCGTGTCCGACGCCGCGCTGCACGAGCAGCACCTCGCCGCACTGCTCTTCCTGGCTCTCTACGTCGCGACGGGCGTGGTGTCGGGTGGAGCCGGTTTCCTCCGGTACCAGCCGGAGGCCAAGCAGTACGCGCGCGCCTTGTCCCGCCGCACCAAGGCGGCGGCCAAGCACAGCCGGTTGGAGGCCAGGCTCCAAGGCGTCACCAAGCTCGCCGTCGCCGTCGACAAGGCGCGTGACGAGCACGCTCAGGCGTGGCTCGCCCTCGAGGTCCGCTGCAACGCCGCCGCCGAACGGTTGCGGCGCGAGATCCAGCTCAAGTTGCTCGAGACGGGCACCGGCCCGTTGTCAGCCGAACACCCGCGGGCGGTCCCCCCTCCGCGTGAGAACCGATCCCGCCTCCCGGCAGGGAGACCCGAGCCGTCCGATCCGGGAACGAGCCCGACCCTGCGGTTCCGCAGGCCGGGCGCCGTTCCGCCCGAGGGCGAGAACCCGCAGCCACCACCGACCTGGAAGCCCGACGAGGAAGCCGAGTAGGACATGTCGAACAACCGCACAAGTCAGGTCATAGCCGGACTGCTCACGGTCATCACGGCCGCGGCGCTGACCGCCTGCTCCCAGAACGACCCCGCCGGCTCGTCCGGAGGGGAGGACGCGGTTCCGGCCGGTGGGTGCCCCGCGGCCTCCGGCGAGCCGCTGACCCTCGTCGTCGGCGCGCGCATGGGCAGCCAGCGCCCCAGCCTGCCGGGCGAGGTGAAGGCGCTCGTCAAGGCGACCGCGACCAGGGGCGGACTGCTCCAGGTCGTCCGGGTCGACGGGCAGCCGACCGTCGCGTTGAGCGCCGACGTGAAGATCGACGCCGCGAACGAGGCGCGCAAGGAGAAGGCGGTCAACGAGGCCGTGGAGAAGGTCTCCTCGGTCGTCACGAACCTGGAGCCGAAGAAGGCCGAGGCCGACGTGCTCGGTGCGCTCGCCGAGGCGGGCAGGGTCACCCCGTCCGGCGGCACCGTCGTACTGATCGACTCGGGGCTCTCCACCGCCGGAGCACTGTCCTACCTGGACAACCGCATGTTCAACGTCGTGCCCGCCGACGTGGCCGCCTACCTCAAGAGCGGCAACCTGCTGCCCCAGCTGTCCGGGAAGTCGGTGCTGCTGGTCGGTCTCGGCGGCACCGCCGAACCACAGGCCGCGCTCGACGAGAACCTGCGCGGCAAGGTCGTCGACCTGTGGCGCGCGGTGGTCACCGCCTCCGGTGCCTCGTGCGCGGGCGACGTGCAGGTCGCCTCACGACGGGACGCGTTCGAGACCACCGTGCCGGTGGCCCAGGTGAAGCTGCCGGAGCCACCGCCTCCGTTCAAGGAGTGCGGCACCACCGTGCTGAGCGACAGCGGTGCCGTCGGGTTCGTGCCCGACCAGGCGGAACTCCGTGATCCCGCCGCGGCCGAACGCACTGTCCGAGACCTCGCGACGCCCGTGGCCAACGGCAACGAGAAGTTCACCCTCATCGGTAACACCGCCACCGTCGGGCCGGAAGCCGGGTTGAAGGACCTCTCCAAGCGTCGGGCCGAGAAGGTGAAGGAACTGCTGACACGACTCGGTATCGCCCCGGACCGCATCACGACCCGGGGTGACGGTGCCACTGGCCCGCACCACGTCACCGACCTCGGTCCCGGTGGGGTGCTGCTGCCCGGCCCTGCCGCGCAGAACCGTTCGGTCGTCGTCGAACTGAGCTGCTCCGCGCGATGACCACGCCAGAGCAGGACGCACCGACCGTGCGAGACCCCGGCCGCGACGCACCCGTCGGCGCGGCCGGGCAACTCGCCGAGGCGCAGACCGAACTCGACGAAGGGCGCGTCCGGCCTGGATCTGAACCGCGAACGCTGACCGACCCCGGGCGCGAGCCGATGCCCGCCGGTCGTCTGCTGCCGGCGGAACTGCTGGACCGCTTCGAGGTCGTGCGCGAGCTGACCGGCAACGGCGCGCAAGGTGAGGTCTTCCTGGTGAAGGAGCGCGCGTCCGGAGCGGACAGGGTGCTCAAGGTCCACCACCGCCCGCCCGGCCTCGACACGCACGTGGCCTGGTACCTGACGAGGAACCGGCCGGCGAACGTCGTGCTGGTGCACGAGGTCGGTCTCGCGGAGAACCGGCCGTTCGAGGTCATGGAGCACATCACCGGCGGCACGGTGCTCGCGTGGCGGAACAGGGATCCGTCCAGTGCCGGCGCCGATGTGCTGACCGAACTCGTGCGGCAGCTCAGCACAGGACTGAAGGCGTTGCACGAGAACAAGATCGTGCACCGTGACCTCAAGCCCGCCAACGTGTTGGTGCGATCGGTTGAGCCGCTGGAGGTCGCCATCGCCGACTTCGGCATCAGCGTGCACGTTCCCGGTCCGGTGATCTACCGGCGAGAGGAACGCGACACCGTCGGCACCTTGCCCTACACCCCGCCCGAGTACCTCGGCGGTGGCGCGATCGGCCCCGCGTTCGACTGGTGGTCGCTCGGGATCACCGTCCTGGAACTCGCGAGAGGCGAGGCGCTCTGGGCCGGCGTGCACCGCGACATCGTCATGTCGGAACTGGCGGTCCGGGTGCTGGACGCGGATCGGGTGCCGGACGAGCGCATCGCGATGTTGTGCCGGGGACTGCTCACACCCGACCGGCGGCACCGCTGGGGAGCCGAAGAGGTCGACGCGTGGCTGCGCGGGGAGTCACCCGGAGTCGTAGCGGCTCCCGTACCGACTCCGAGCAGCCAGGAGGCCTCGCAGCCGTACGAGTTCCTCGGCGCCGACTACCACGCGCGCGACCTGCTGGCCGTGTCGATGACGAGGCACTGGAACGTCGCGCGTGAACGGTTGTTCGGCGACGGCGGCGGTCCCCGCAGGCGAGAACTGGCCGAATGGCTCAAGCAGTTCCCCGACCAGGGCGACCTGGTGCGCGAGCCGCGCGGGCGCCGTTCGAACGACACCAGGTTGCTGCACCTGTTGCGCCGCATGGATCCGGAACACCCACCGGCCTATCGGGACCGCGACGTGAGCCGCGCGTCACTGCCGTTGCTCGCCCAGGAGGCCTTCGACCAGGACGAGGGCGCCGCCGCGGCCGTCGTCACCGATCTGTGGCGGGCCGACCTCCTGCCGATGTTCGCGACCGCCAAGGGCGGCGACGGCCTGGCAGAGGTGAGATCTCGTTGGCACGGCGAGGAAGGCAGGCTGCGCGAGCTGGCCCGCGGTCTTCGTGACGAGGACGCGCGCGCCGAGTTCCAACGGTTGTTGCGGCAACGCGCCTCGCTGGGGATCGTGCTTTCGCTCCTCGCGGCCTGCGCCACCGAGGACACGCGATCCGAGCTGCGGCACAGGCTCAGCCGTGAGGACCGGGCCCTGCAGTTGCCGTGGTTCGCGGACTTGGTGCGACAAGAGGACTACTGGTGGATAGCGCTCGCGTTGATCCCGTACGCGAACCGCGAAACTGATCGGCTCGAGTCCGAGGAACGCGGGCGACGTGCCCACGACGCGTGGCTGCGCCGGACCGCTTGGCAACGCGAGACGCTGCGCCGGTTGAACCGGCCGATGGCGCTCGGGTACGCCGCGGTAGCCGTGGTGGTGCTGGCGGTGGCCCTGTACGCGCTCGTGACGCTCAGCGAGGTCGTCGGGTACGCGAGCGAGGACCAAATCCTCGACACCTACCTGGCGTCCGTGGTCGCGCTCGCGGTGTCGCTCGTCGCGGAGTCGTTGCTGGCGTGGGACGCGGGACAGCGCTACCACCCGGCCTACTCGTTCCTCGGCGCGAGTCGTGTCGTGTTCGGACGGATAGCGCGACGCCTGCTGACCAGGCGGATCGCGGTACCGGTGGTGCTGGTGACGTTGGCCGCTCTCGCCGCGCTGACGATCTTCCAGCCGGTGTTCGTCCCGTTCGTCGTGGTGGCTCTGATGGTGATGTGGACGGTCCAGCGACACCTCGCGTGGCGCGAACAGGACCGCGAGGAACTGGCGATCATCGCGACGAGCTGAGGTCGTCCGTCAAGTATCCGGCGAGGAGGTCAGGATGAGTGGTGGTGGAATCATGCTCGCGCCCGTCGTGCTGCCGGCGGTGGCCGCGGGTGCGGTCGTTCTCGTCGGCGCCGTGGTCGTCGCGGGCGCGGCGGTGCTGGTGGTCCGAGGCGCCAACGCGGCGATCGAGGGCGGTGTCCGCGCGATCGCCGATGCCGGTGAGCGGACCGAGGCGGAGATCGCCTCCATCGAGGCGCGGGCCGAGGACACGCTGCGGTGGCAGGCCGCGGCCGCCGACGTCGTCGCGATCAACGCGCGCATACGGCTGCTGCACGAGCGCGTCGTCGCGGCCGGCATACCGATGACGGTGCCGCAGCCGCTGCGGTTGACGGCGAGCAAGAACCCGGCCGAGCTCGGCAGGCTGGCCGCGCAGGCGCAGGACGCGCTCGCGCAGGCGCAGGCCGCCCTGGACCGCCGGCTTCCCCGCCCGCGGCTGGGGTTGTTCTCCGCACCGAACCCCGCGGTGGCCGCAGCTGTCGACGGCACGCTGGACGCGTACGAAGAGGTGCTGCGGTCCCGTTACGCCGCGGTCGCCGCTCCCAGGCCCGCTGTCGCCGCGCCGGCAGTCTCTCCGGACGAGGTGCACCGCGTCCTCGGCCTGCTCGACCCAGACGCGGGCGACGACGACCGCACGGCCGTGCTCACGCTGGCGGCGAAGGTCGCGCGGTCCGAAGCCGACGGCGACGTCTACTGCGAGGAACTGCGAAGGCGTGTCACCGAGGACATCAACCCGAAGATCGCCCGGCGCAGGCTCGCCGCGACCTGGTTGCAGACCATGGAGACGGGACCACTGCCGGACGCACTCGCCGAGGCGAGGATCACTCCTCCGATCTCGGTCGGCGACGCCGCGGAGGCGTTGCGGAGGGTCGTGTCCGGCGACGAGGACCTCACCCCGCAGACCCGTGCCGAAGCGGTGCAGGCCATGGCGTGGCTGGAGGACAAGGCCGACCAGGTGCTCGCGCTGCGGGCGACCCAGCACTGCCTGGAGGAACAGGGCTACGAGGTGGTCGGCACCTTCGACGCGCGCAACGCCGTCGGACTGAAGGTGGCCAAGGCCGAGTGGGGCGGACAGCACAACGGAACTGTTTGGGTTGACGAGAAGCGGACTGTCCACAGCAGACTCCATCGGCCGGAGGGCGCGACGGGTGACGCGGCGAGGGCACGCGATCGGGAACGCTGCGCCGAGTTCGCCGACGACCTCGAACAGGTGGGCGCGCACGTCTCGTCCACGGGTACGAACGTCACCGTGCGGATGAACCGCGACATGCCGGTCGCCCAGGAGTCCAGGCACGACGACGGCCGGGGCGACGAGATCAGCAGGCCGGACGAGAAGGCGAGGAAGCTGAAGTGACGAACGCCAGCACCGCGGTACTCCCCCAGCCGGCCGGAAGCCTGCTGCCGGACCACCCCACCTTCGTCAACGAGATCGTCGGCACCCTGTCGGTCCACTCGCAGTACGTGCTGCACGGCAACCTGCGCGACGAATTCCTCGTCGGCGGCGAGATCATGCCGCTGCACAAGGCGTTGTGGAGCGCGTTGCGGCCCAGCGGGTTCGAGGCGCTGATCACCTACGACCAGATCGACGGCATCGGCGTGTACCCGCCCAACGACCCGGCCGTGCTGCAGGCGGTCGAACGCGTCCTCGGCCCGAACGTCGTCGGCCGGCGCCCGTCCCCGGAGAGGTTGCGGGTGCACTTGGCCAAGGCGGTCGGCGTGCCCGAGCAACCGCCGGTCGAGGCGGGCGGTTCCGCCGCCCGGTCGGCGCCCGCCGTCGCGCCGGTCGCGCGCCCGGCCGCACGGGTGGCCGTGGTCGTCGACCACGCCGCCCGGCTGTTGCGCGCACCAGGTCAGCTCAGCGAGGAGGAGCGGGATTTCTTCCTGCTGTGCCAGAAGCTCGCGTCGGCGGCCAAGGCGCACACGTTCCCCGGCACGCGACAGGCTCCGCTGCACAATCCGGTGCTGTGGCTCGTGGACGGCGAACGCGACCTGCCCGCCTGGTTCACCGCCGGGGTGGAGTCGATCAGGTCGGTCGCGGTCGCCCTTCCGACGCTGGAGCACCGGCTGGAACGGGCCAGACTGCTCATGCCCATCTTTCCGCCGTCCATCCAGGACGTCTCAGCCGCCAAGACCGATCCGGTCGAGGTGTTCGCCAGCCGCACGGAGGGCATGACGCTGCAGGCGATGCGGCGGATCACGCTGCTGGCGCGGGACCGCGACTTGGGCGCCGACCGCGTGGCCGACGCGGTGCGGATCTACAAACTCGGTGTCGACGACAACCCCTGGCGCCACAGCAGCGTGCGCACGCAGATCATCAAGGGCGAGAGGGTCATCTCCGACAGGGTGAAGGGTCAGGACCGGGCTGTCGCGAAGACGCTCGACATCCTCAAGCGTGCCGCGCTGGGGTTGTCCGGAGCTCAGGCCAACACCTCCGACTCACGTCCACGCGGTGTGCTGTTCTTCGCCGGCCCCACCGGTGTCGGCAAGACCGAACTGGCCAAGCAGGTCGCCGAACTGCTCTTCGGCGACGCCCAGGCCTACCTCCGGTTCGACATGAGCGAGTTCTCCGCCGAGCACGCCGCCGACCGGCTCACCGGCGCCCCGCCCGGCTACGTCGGGTTCGAGGCGGGTGGTGAGCTGACCGGCGCGGTGCGCACCAGACCGTTCCAGGTCGTGCTGTTCGACGAGATCGAGAAGGCGCACCCGTTGGTGCTGGACAAGTTCCTGCAGATCCTGGAGGACGGCCGGCTCACCGACGGCCAGGGCGTGACGACGTACTTCACCGAGTGCGTGCTCATCTTCACCTCCAACCTGGGCATCATCCGCACCGATCCCGACACCCGGAAACGCGAGCTGCTCGTGAACCCGACCATGGGTTACGACGAGCTGGAGCAGAAGGTCAAGGACGCGATCCGCGACCACTTCACCACCACCCTCGGCAGGCCGGAGCTGCTCAACCGGCTCGGCGACAACATCGTGGTGTTCGACTTCATCAACGCGGCGACCGCCCGCGGGATCTTCGACGGCCAGCTGGCGAACGTGATGCGCAAGGTCTCCACCGACCTGGGCATCGAGGTCGTCCTGTCCCCCGCGGCACGCCAGCAGCTGGAGGGCATGTGCACCGCGGACCCGTTCAACGGTGGTCGCGGCATCGGCAACCAGCTGGAGAGCGCTCTCATCAACCCGTTGGCGCGACGGATGTTCGACGACGACGCTCAGCCGGGTGATCGGATCTCGATCACCGGACTGCAGGCCGGCGAGGGCAGCGCGGGGGCAACGCTCTGGACGAACGTTGAGAGGGGCGCGCGATGAGCATGCGCTGTCCGCAGGACTCGAACGAGGTCTTCTCCGACGAGGAGTCCTTCTGCACCGAGCACCTGTGTCCATTGGAACCCGTGGTCGCCGCGCCCACGGTGCCGGAGGCGGAGCCCACCTCCGGCGCCACTTCCTCCGGCGCCACTTCCTCCGGCACCACGTCCTCCGGCACGGCTCCGACGCGTCAACCGTGGTCCAAGAAGGTCTGCTGGCACTGCGACACCGAGTCGCCCAACGAGGCCAACGCCGACTGCCTCAACGACGACTGCCGACGGTCGCTCACCCCTCCTGAGCTCTACTTGCGGTTCCGCGACGGCGAGGTCGAGGTCGAACGCGGTGAGCAGGCGGAACTGGGTCGTCGGGGCGAGCACGGACAGGTGTTCCGCGCCTACCCCAACGTCTCCCGCCGCCACGCACTCGTCGGGGTGGGCGCCGACGGCATGGCGTGGATCACCCCCGTCAACACGCCCAACGGCACCTTCGTGAACGGCACCGAACTCCAGCCGGCTGTCCGCACGGCGCTGCACTCCGCCGACGTCGTCCGGTTCGGCGCGCACGCCGAGGGCACGGTCACGCTCTACGACCACTGACTAGCGATGGGACCACAGCAGTGAGCACTCCCCTTGGCAGCCGTGCCCGGACGCGGCGGCTGCGGCTGGCGGTCGGCGAGACGCCGCTGCCCGAATCGAAGGTCGACCCGCGCATCCCGGCGGCCGTGCTGGTCGCGGAGGCGCAGGCGCAGGGAGTCGCCGACGCGCGCAAGCACGTGCTGGACGGCTGGTCGTTCGGCGCACCCGATGCACCACGTTCGGCGGCGTTCGACCCCAGCTACGTGCTGAGTCTGCGGCACCTGCGCGACTGCGCCGTGCAGTCCGCGCTGGAGCGGCACGTCGAGGCGAATGCCCGCACCGCGCACCTGCGTGAGCAGAGCGACGAGGCCGGGAGCTTCATGGACTCCGCGCGCGCCGCGATGAACTCCCTCGCGGTGACCGCGGCCCGTACCCGCGAGCCGATGGCCGGCACGCTCGAGGCCGACGCCGCGGTGGACGCGGCACAGGACGTCCCCGAGGGCGGCGATCCGGTGTGGGAGGGGGAAACGGTGCCCGTCCGGCTCGTGTGGCGTCTGCTGGTGCTGCTTCTGCTGGTCGTGGCGCAGACACCGGTGCACCACCTGGTGTTCGGGCACTTCCTCGAGGACCGGCTGGCTCCTGGCCCGATCTGGGCGTTGTGCGGGTCGATGGCCGTGTTCCTGGTGGCCACGCCGCACGTGTCGGCGTTCGTGGCCCGCTCGCGGCAGGCGACGGGCAGCGAACGTCGGCTCACCGCCGGCGTGGTGATCACGATGGCGTTCTGGGTCGCCGTGGTGTGCGTGCTGGGGTGGATGTGCGGCGCGGTGCTGAGCCTGCAGCGCGAGAAGCTGGCGCCCCTGCACGTCACGCCGGTCACGGTGGTGCTGATGTTCGTCGGCGGGCTGCTCGTGGCGGGCGCGACGTCGTACCTGCTGGGGTTGTCGCGCCGCCACCCGTTCCAGGAGTCGTACGCGTTGCACCGCGAACGGCGCGAGCACGCCGAGGCTGAACGCCGCCTGGTGATCGCGCGGCTGTGCCCGGAGCACGCGGCCGGTGGCGAGGAGGGCGAGATGGGTCCGGAACCGTTCGTGCGGGCGATCAGGTCCGCCTACGCCGCGGCCGAGGAGGCGTACTTCGCGGCGCTCACCCAGACGGTCGGCGATCCGAGCTTCACCGAGGCCGTCCAGCACCGCCGCGGCCTGCGGACCGAGGCAGAGCCGCAACCTCGTCCCGAACCGGTGCCGGGCGAGGTGCCACCTCCGATGGCGGAGGCCGTGCAGTGAGCACGTTGCGGTTGAGCCGCACCCACTTCCCCGTCACCGCCCTGGGACCGGGCAGGCGACTCGGACTGTGGGTGCAGGGCTGTTCCCTGGCCTGCAAAGGATGCATGTCCCTGAACACGTGGGACCCGAGTAGCGGCGTTGAAGTGGAGGTGGACGACCTCGTCCGGCTTTGGCTGGACGCGGTGCGCGCCGGCGCGGACGGACTCACCATCAGCGGCGGCGAACCCCTGCAGCAGCCCACCGCCCTGCGTGACTTCCTCCGTGCGGTGCGCAGGGAGACGGGCCAGGACAAGGACGTGATGCTCTACACCGGCTACGACGAGAGCGAACTGGACGAGGTCCAGCGCGGTGCCGCCGACCTGGCCGACGTGCTGGTGACGGGCCGGTTCGACGTGGCCTCGCCGACTTCGTTGATCTGGCGTGGCTCGGCGAACCAGCGCATGGTGCTGCGCACCGAACTGGCCAGGCGTCGCTACGCGAACTACGTCGACCACGAGCCGGAGTCACCACAACTTCAGGTCGGCCCGTCGGAAGACGGCGGCGTGTGGCTCATCGGAGTGCCACGTCGCGGTGCGTTGCCCGGACTCGTGCGAGACCTGCGCGACCTGGGCCTGCCCCCCGAGGACGTCACCTGGCGTCCGGCGCGCAGGTCCGGACGAGACCAGGAGTGAGGCAAGGCGAAAGTCGGCTCGGGCGGTGAAGACAGAACTGGAAGCACCGGTTGAGACGAACGACGCACCGGTTGAGAAAAACCTTTGAAAGCAGGTTCGAACTAGCTGAAATTCGCTATTTGTACGGCGGTTGATAGCGCAGAAGAGAACGACATCCCTAACGTCGCCCATATCGGATGAAGTGATCTCACGGATTCCACCCATGGCGTCGTGACAGCTTTTCTCGGCGACGCCGAATTCATCCAGGCGTTGTTCGGGAGATGCGACCATGACCGAGGAAATCGATGCTGTGCGCCTGCTCGCGGTTCAGGGCGAGCTGGCGAAAGTGGCTGCTGAGGCATCCGTCCAGGAACGCCGTCGGCTGAGGACCGCGCTGTACGAGATCACCCAGCCGGTCGTGTTCACACACCTGACCAGGAGACTGGAACTCAGGCGCGGGCACAGGGGTTGCGCCCGCTCGGTGTTGCGTCTGGAGGCGACCTGCCTCGACCGGTTCCACGACGACATGGATGCCGTGCTCGACGACGTCTTCCGGCACGCCACGATTCCTGTGCACAACCTTGAAGGGTGGGTGCGCGGGCGGCTCCAGATCGCCACGATCAACGGATACCGGCGCAGGCGCGGCGAACGAGGAGCGCTGCAGCGGCCGCGGGTTCCTCGTTGGCTCGCCGCCGCTCTCGGGGAGGAGCTGCGGCTCACCGCGCTGGCCGTGGACCTGCTGGAGTTCGTGGGCAACGACGCCACCGCCGGCCTCACGATCTGGCCGGTGGAGTGGTGGGCCGAGCAGCGCGCGACCACCGGTGGCGGCGACTACGAGTCGGCTCGTCGCGAGATCGT
Source organism: Lentzea pudingi (assembly GCF_014646255.1). Classification (GTDB taxonomy): domain Bacteria; phylum Actinomycetota; class Actinomycetes; order Mycobacteriales; family Pseudonocardiaceae; genus Lentzea; species Lentzea pudingi. The sequence goes on along the minus strand of NZ_BMNC01000003.1, from coordinate 588,450 downwards.
CCGCGACGTCCAGACGGTGTTGGCGGCGATGCGCACCAAGCCGCGGTGGTACGCCGACTACGTCGAACGACCTTTGGGGCACAAGGAGCACACGTCGGTTCCGTTGCCCAGGACGTCCTCGGAGGGCCCGGAGGTCGCTCACGCCGCTGCCGAGCCGCTGCGGGAACTGGCGAGCGCGGCGGTGCGGGACATCGGTGCCCGCGTGGCACGGGGCGAGCACCCGAGCAGGGCCGCCGCCGACGTGGTCGTCGAGGTGTTCACGCGCGGCCTGGCCGGCGAGGAGATCGACCACACGCCCCCCTCGCCCACGTGGTCGCCGGAACTCGTGGCTCGCAGGCTGACCGATCGGGCGGTGCTCGACCTGCTCGCCGCCACAGCCCTCGGTGAGGAGTGATGTGCCCGTCCGTCAGATCTCGTTGAAGACCCGCGGCAGTGAGTGACGAGGAGACCATCGGATGGCCGAGGAGAACGGCATCGCCGAGATCGTCGCGCGGTGCGACGCGGTGACGCGCGGCGCGACGCACACGTCGGTGAGCGCGGGAGAGTTGACCGCGTTCACCGCCGATGTCGCGCGGCTGCCGGAGGAGAACCCGGATCGCAGCAGGCTCGCCGTCACCATGCTCACGACGGTGACCCGGGGCGGCGGTCCGGCCCAGATCACGCTGATCCCGCACCTGGACGACCTGCTGCGGCTCGTCGGCCGGGTACCGGCGTCGATGATCGGCTGGGCGCACGTCGTCGGGTCCGTTCGCGCCCAGCACCTCGCCCACCTCGTGGCGAGCGGCGAGTACGTCGACCTCGCGGCGGCCCGGCACGAACTCGCCGGGCACGCGGAGGCGGCCAAGGGCGCCAAGGTGACCACCATGCTCGTCGAGGCTGCCCAGGCCGCCGTCACCATGGCCACCGACGGCTCGAACGCCAGCAGCTCCGAGATGACGAGGGTCTTCGACGACATGTTCGCGCAGATCGGCGACCACCCGATCGCCCCGACCATGCACAAGTACTCCGACGCGATGGGGCGGTTGCTCGACGCGGCCAAGAAGAGCGACGTGAACATGGCCGCGAGCGCGTTCCGCGAGCTGCGGGGGCTGGTCGACACCTTGCTTCCGGAGTTCCGCTCCCAGATGAACCTGGACGACGCCCAGCGAAGCTTGGAGGAAGTGCTCGGCGTGTTCGAACCGGCCCAGGCCGAGCAGGACGAACGGTCTGCCGGCGACTTCCTCAAGAATGCCGGCCCTTCTCCCAACGCCCAGCTGCGCGCGCGGGTGTTCGCCGCGGTGACCCTCTTCCAGCGCGGCGAAGAGACCGACGTCGGGCGCGTCAACGAGGCTCTCGACCACATCCGCGAGGCGATCACGTTCGACCAGGGCGATGACCTCGGCCTGTTCGCGTTGACCGGGCTCGCGGCGGGCCTGCTGCGGCGGTCCGAGCTGATCGGCTCGGTCGCGGGTCTGGACGAGGCGGAAGAGGTGCTGCACAAGGCACTGGCACGGATGCGGGACGCCAGCCACCCGCAGTGGTCGCTGACGCACGAGATGCTCGCGGCGATCCGGCACAGGCAGGGCGACTTCGCCGGTGCCGGTCCGTTCTCACTGGCCGCGCAGCGCGCCTACGTGTGGCGAGTGCTGCTCGAGAGCGACCCGGCCGAGGCCAAGTGGGCGATCAGGGACGCGGTGGGGGCCGCGATGGACACGGCGATGCGCTGTCTGTCCGCAGGCAGCGTGAGCGATGCCCTGCGTGCCCTCGACACCGGCCGAGGCCTGCTGCTGTTCGCCGAGGCCGAGCTCCGCGCGCTGCCCGCGCGGCTCACCGCGGCCGGTCACCCCGATCTCGCGGAGCGCTGGGTGTCCGAAGGCCGCGACTCCCAGGGCCTTCGCAAGCAGGTCATGACCACGTTGCTGGCCGACGGCAGCATGGCGTCGACCTTGCTCGACCCGCCCTCGCTCGGGGAGATCAGGTCGGCGCTGGCCTCGTCCGATGCCGACGCGCTGGTCTACCTGGTTCCTGGCAAGCACCCGGGGCCCGGCTACATGGTCATCGCTCCCAAGGCCGGGCCACCGGCGTACCTCATGCTGCCCAACCTCCACGTGGGCAAGGGGACCGAGGTCGACCAGTACCTCGCCGCACTGACCGACCGGGCCAGGAACGTCAAGCCGGTCGGCGGCACGCGCGCGAGCTTCGCGGAACAGGTCGACTCCCTGTGCGACTGGGCATGGCGGTCGGCGATCGGGCCGATGCTGGAGTCGTACTTCGCCGAGTTCCCGCCAGGCTCCACACCGGCCGTCGTGCTGGTGCCGATGGGCGACCTCGCGCGCATCCCCTGGCAGGCCGCACGGCGACAGGACGGCCGGTACGCGATCGAACTGGCGTCGTTCTCCCAGGCGGTCTCGGCCAGGTTGTTCTGCGAGAACGCCAAGCGCTCCCCGATCGGGCCGACCTCGACGGGGCTGGTGGTCGGTGATCCGGACACCCGCAGCGACGCGCCGTCGCTGGCCTCCGCGCGAGCCGAGGCCCAGGCGGTCCGCCGCGTCTTCTACCCCGGTGCGCGATACCTGGGAAGACGGGCGGACGGCTCGCAGAGCCCGTCCGGCCGGGGCACCACTACCGAGATCCGCGAGTGGCTCGCCGACGCCGCACCGTACGCGGGAACCACGTTGCACCTGGCCTGCCACGGACTGTTCGCGCCGACCGAGGACGGAGGGCGTGCGGAGCTCCAGCTCGCCCCGGACGACCCGGACGGGCCGGGGCCGGGTCAACTCGACGCCGACGAGATCATCCGGATCCTCGAAGCCGTGCCGGAGCGCAGGATCGGGCTCGTCGTCATGGGCGCCTGCCACACCGGCAGGTCGATCCACGGCTACGACGAGGCGTACAGCCTCGGCACCGCCTTCCTGGCCGCCGGTGCGCGCACCGTGCTGTCGACGCACTGGGCGATTCCGGACGCGGAGACGTCCGCGCTGATGTTCCTGTTCCACCACCACCTGCTCACGGAAGGCCTGCCATCGCGCGAGGCGTTGCGCGCGGCGCAGCTGTGGATGCTCAGCCCCGACCCGGTCGTGCCCGCCCGCATGCCCGCGGACCTGGTCTCGCTGGCCGCCGACCGCACCGCGGTCGTCGCGTGGGCGGGATTCACGCACGCAGGCCACTGATGTCCCACCACGAAGGCCAGAGGGAGACCACATGACCTCGGTAGACCCCGTCATCGACGAACTGCGCGCCGAGCTCGCCGGCCTGACCGGCGTGGCACGCATGGCACCGCTGTGCCGACTCGGCCAGATGTTGTTGCAGCGCTTCAGCTTCAACGGCATGCAGTCACCGAACTCGTTGGGAGACCTGAACGACTCGATCGCCGCGTTCGAGGAGGCGATCGAGCTCCAGGAGGAGGACGACCCGTTGCGGGCCAGTACCTCGTTCCTGCTCGGTTTCGCATTGAGCGGCCGCAGCGCGTACCTCTCCGACGACGACAGGGACGACACCGCGGCTATCGACTGCTTCCGCACCGCGGTCGACTCGGGCAACCTGCCGCAGGCCCACGTCCCGCTCGCCCGAGTGCTGCTCGGCGCCCAGCACGTGCGCAGGATCGCGAAGCCCGGCCACATGGCGAGGATCATGAACGAGCGGATGCTCCGGGTGGCCACGCCGAACCCGCAACCGGTCGCGGTCTCGGACATCGACCTCGCCACCGAGTGCTTCAGGACCGTCCTGGACGACCGGACGATCGCGCCTGACCTCCGCAACGTCGCCGAGCTGATGCTGGAGTTCACCGAGGTCCTCGCGGTCCTGTACGGCGCCTCCGCCGGAGAGTTCAACCTCTCGGACATCAGCACGTTCCTGGGGAGGTTCCAGCGCCTTCAGGAGCGGGTCACCACCCAGGCCAGACCGGGCTACGGGGCCTTCCGTATCCCGGACGTCTTCACCGTCAGCCTGGACAGCTCGAACCGGCTGCTGAGGTCGTCCGCGGAAGACCGGCCGGTGATGGTCATGACCGAACAAGGCGGCGTCTACGAGGCCACACCCGAGCCCGTGGTGCTGGAGCACGAGCCGGTCGGCGAAACGGCGCCGGACCTGCACAAGCCGTTGCGGGACAGGCTTTCCCTCGACGCCGGCGTGCCGCTGTGGGAAGCGGTCACCGCGTTGCTGCAGCCGTCCGCCGCCGCGCCCGACATCGCCGCGATCGACGACGCGGTGGCCATGGCGAGCACGATCGTGGACCAGCACCCGACCGACATCGTCCCCGAGGAAGCCGCCGTCGACCAGTTCGTGCTGGCCGTCACGTTGCTGCTGCGCCATCGACTCGACCCCACCGACGACGCGGACCTGCAGGCGGGTGCGGACGCCCTGCTCGTGGCAGCGCGCACGGTGCCTGCCGACCACGACTCCGCGCCGGTCGTGCTGCGCTCCCTCGGGGCGTTCCTCGACGCCGGCAACCCCTTCGGGGGCGTGCTGGACCGGGTTGCCGCCGGTTTCGCGGGCCGGCTGGACGTGGTGCTCGCCTCCGTGACCGATCCCGACGAGCAGGCGAACCTGCACGCGCTGCGATGCGTGTGCCGCGCGGCCTGGGCCATCGCGGACGCGGCCAGGGCCGTCGAACGCCTGTCCCCCGGCTACCCGTGGGCGGAGGCGCTCAAGGCCGCCGCCCTGCCGATCCGATGACCAGGCTGATCGGCCGCGACGAGGAAGTCGCGCGGCTCACCCGGCTGCTCGACGACGCCGTCGCTGGCACGCCCGTGGTCGTGATGGTCAACGGGGAGGCCGGTGTCGGCAAGACCCGGCTCATCGCCGAGTTCGCGGACCGGGCGCGCGCCACCGGTGCCGTGGTGCTCGCGGGAGGCTGCCTCGAACTGCAGGGCGGCGCGGTCCCGTACGGACCACTGGTGCAGGCGCTGCGGTTACTGGTGCGCCAGCACGGCGAGCAGGAGACGCGACGGCTGTGCGGGCCGGTTTGGGACGAGCTGGCCTCGTTGATCGCCGGTGTCGGGGAGGGCCCGGTCCAGGTCGCCTCCGGGCTGGGAGCGCAGCATCACGTCTTCCTCGCGGTGTCGCGGATGTTCGACCACATCGGCACGCTGGCACCTCTCGTCGTGGTGTTCGAGGACGTGCACTGGGCCGACACCGCGACGCTCGACCTCATCGCCTACCTCGCGCTCACGGCATCCGATCAGCGGATGATGCTGGTCTGCGGCTACCGCTCCGGCCTGCGGCTCGGCCACCCGCTGCGCGTCCGGCTCGCCCAGCCCGACTTCACCCGGCACACGCACCGCGTGGCGCTGGCACCCTTCACGAAGGGCGAACTGCGGGCGTTCGTGGCCGAGTTGACGGACGGCGAGGTGAGCCCGGAGCGGGCAGACCGGTACTTCGAACTGTCCGAGGGCAATCCGTACTTCACCGAGCAACTGGTGGCCGCCGACGATCCGGCCCGGCCGGACCTGCACGTCCCGGAGTCTCTCACCGACCTGATGCACGCACAGCTCGCCCAGCTGGGCCCGGACGCCACGAGCGTGGTGCGCGTGGCCGCGGTCGCCGGCCGCCAGGTCGGCGACACCCTGCTGGTCCAGGTCGCCGGGGTCGCGGAGTCGGCCCTAGACGCGGCGCTCACCGAGTGCGTCGACAGGCAGGTGCTGACCGAGGTGGTCGGCGACTCCTACCGGTTCCGACACGCGCTGCTGCGCGAGACCGCCTACGGCACGGTGCGCGCGCGGGAACGCAAGCGGCTGCACGCCGCACTCGCCGAGGTGTTGGCCGAAGAGGTGGACCGTGACCCGCACGTCCTCCCCGAGCTCGCCTACCACTGGTCGGCCGCAGATCGCGTGCCAGAAGCGCTGCGGGCCGCCATCGGCGCCGGTGACCTGGCCGCCCGCGTGCGGGCGTTCCAGGACGCGGAGGTCCAGTACCGGCGCGCGCTCGACCTGTGGACACGGCACCCCGACGGGGCCCCCGCCGGGTTCGGTCACGTGCAGGTGCTCAAGGTCGCCGCCGACTCCGCCCGGTGGGCCGGCCACTTGAAGCAGGCAGTCGACTGGGCCGATGAGGCTGTGGCCGTCGCGACCGCTTCCGCGGTGGACCCGCAACTGCTCGGCGAACTGCACGAGCGGCTGGGCAGCTATCGGTGGGAAGCCGGGTTCGACGCCGAGAGCGTGCGGTCTTACCGCCGTGCGCACGAACTGCTGGAGGGCCAGCCGCCGAGCGCGCTCCGTTCACGGGTGCGTTCGGCTCTCGCGACCGTGGAGGCCAAGCGCGGCAAGTACACCGATGCGCTCGATCTGGCGGACAAGGCGCAGGAGGAGGCGGAGCAGGTCGGTGCCCGCGCCGAGGTCGGCAGGGCGAAGAACAGCTCCGGCCTCGCCCTCACTCTGCGCGGAGACCACGCGATGGGGATCGCCGCCCTGCGCGACGCGTACCGGATCGCCGAGGAGACGGACCACCTCGAAGACCTGCTGCGCGCCGCCGGGAACCTCGGCGTCTGCCTGGAACGCGCCGGGCAGGACGCCGAAGCCGTCGAGGTGTTCCGGCAAGCACTGGAGCGCAGCAGGCAACTCGGCCTGATGGGCTCCCGCCAGGCGGGGCTGCTCGCCAACAACGCCTGCGCGATGTTGTTCCTCGTAGGCGAGTGGGACGAGGCCGGCCGCCTCATCGCCGAGGTGCTGCGGTACTACCCCAAGCGGGAGACCACCTTCCAGCGCCTCACCAAGGCGGAGATGGACCTCGCCACCGGCAGGGTGGACGAGGCCGAGCGGCTGCTGGAGAGCGTGCGCAACCACCCCAGCGCACAACCGAAGTTCCTCAGCCCGCTCTACCGGTGCCTGGCCGAACTGGCGGCACTCCGGGGTGATCCCGCAGCGGCACTCGCGACCGTGCGACACGGCATCGAGGCCGTGGCCGGCACCGAGGAGTACCTGCTCCGGCTGCAGCTCTGCGCGTTCGGCCTCAGGGTTGCCGCCGACGCCTCGCTCGATGCCGCCGACCTGCTCCCCCGAACCGGTGTGGTGGAGGACGACGCCGAGGTGGCAGTGCTGGCGGCCTTGTGCGTTGCCGAGGCCGAGAGGGCCGCGGGTACCGACACGGCGGCCACCTGGCACTCGATCACCGAGGCGTGGCGGGAGCTGGGCCGGCCCTATCCGATGGCCTACGCGCTCGCCCGGTGCGCAGACGCGGCGGCACGGGCGGGTGAGCGTGATCGCGCGGTGGCCGCCGGCATCGAGGCCGCCGCGATCGCCGAACGCCTGGGTGCCGGGCCGCTCGCGGACACGATCAGGTCGATCCGCCGCGCACACCACCTGGTGCCCCGCGAGACCCAGTCGTCCCGCAACCCGTTCGGGCTCACTCCTCGCGAACTCGAGATCGTGCGGCTGCTGGACAGCGGACTGACGAACCGGCAGATGGGTTCCCGCCTGCACGTCACCAAGGAAACCGTCGGCACCCATCTGTCCAATGTGTACCGAAAGCTCGGCGTCGACAACAAGACGCAGGCGTTGCGCGCAGTTCGCGATGCCGGGCTTCTCGACTGACCCGCGCACTTCTCTGGAGGACCTCATGGGGCGCAAAGCACTGCTCATCGGCTCGCAAGTCGGCCTCAACGGTGTCGGCAACGACCTCAGATCCATGGCGGCGGCGTTGGCCAGGTGGGACTTCACGTCCACCCGTTGCGAAGGGGAGAACGCGAGCAGGGCGGGAATTCTCGACGAGTACGAGCGGTTCATCGGCAAGGCCCGCGACGGCGACGCCCTGGTCGTCTACTACAGCGGGCACGGTGGCTACGCGCACGACCCCGGTCTCGGCCACGGCACGCCGGGCCCCGGCACGCTCCAGTTCATCGTCCCCACGGACTTCGAGGAGACGACCGAGGACGACTTCCGCGGCATCACGGCACTCGAACTGTCCGTGCTGCTGGCGAGGTTGACCGAACGCACGGACAACGTCACGGTGGTGCTCGACTGCTGCCACTCCGGGCACATGTCCCGCGCGCCCGGCCTGGTGCGCTCCTACCCTCGTCCCGTTCCCGACCACGTCATCCGCTCGCACGTCGAGACCCTGCGCCGGGAAGGGCTGGCGGCCGACCTCCGGCACCCGCGGGGAAACCCTTACGCCGTCCGGATCGTCGCGTGCGCGCCCGAGGAGAGCGCGTGCGAGGGCGTCAACGTCGACGGCGTGCCGATGGGGTTCCTGACCGACGCGCTGACCCGCACGCTCGACGAACTGCACGACAGCGGCCTGACCGCGTCGTGGGCGACGCTCACGGACAGGCTGCGGCACCGCGTCAACCAGATGTGGGCGGGACAGCGTCCGGAGATTGAAGGGCCCGCGCACCGGATCCTGTTCGGCACACGCGAGATCGACCCCCTGGGCGCACTGCCGATCACCGAGGTTCGCGGCGGGGTTCGCATCGCGGGAGCCGCTCTCCTCGGCGCGCGACCGGGAGATCGGTTCGTCATCATGCCGGACGACTCGCCAGAACCGGACGAGACCCGCAAGATCGGCGAGGTGCGCGCTGACCGCGTCGACGCACAGGCCGCCTACGGCGTGCTCGGCGTACCTGTGCCGCTGGGGGCACGCGCCCACCTGATCCACACGGCCCTGCCGCCCTTGCTCGTGCACACCGACCACCCGGAACTCACCGAGGCGATCGACAAGGCCCCAGTTCTCTGCTCGGCCACGGGGAACGCGGCGCACGTGCGGCTGGTGGCGGACGAGAGCGGGTACACGATCCACGACGCGGCCGGTCCGTTGCACGAACCGCGAACCTCGGTCTCGAGCGTCGTGGCGGACCTGACCCGCTTCGCCAGAGCCCGGGCGCTGAGGTCACTCACCGAACCCGTCGGACTGGCCCTCGGCGATCCGGTCGAGATCCGGTTCTGCCGGGTGAGCGACGGCACCACCACCGATCTCCCGCTCTCCGGCGGGACAGTCCACTCCGGACAGTCAGTGTCCGTCGAGGTGCGCAACCGCGGCGAGTCCACGGTGTACGTGTCGTTGCTGAACGTAGGCGTGTCGGGTCAGGTCGCGTCGCTCTACCCTTCGAGTCCGAGCGGGCTGCGGCTCGATCGCGGCGTCTCGTACGTGTTCGGCACCGATGACCACACGAAAGCGCTGCCCGGCATGGAGGTCTGGTGGCCGGAGTCCGTACCGGCCACCAGACCGCGCGACGAGGCGATCGTCGTCCTCGTGACCAGCGAGCCCACCGACACGAGGCTCCTCGAACAACCCGGCATCCCCAAGAACAGGGAGCGGACCGTCTCCCGGCTCGAACGCCACCTGAGCATGATCGGCGCCAAGGACGGCAGGGAGACCACGCCGGTGCGCGGCAAGGCGGTGAAGTTCGCCGTGCGCACCATCACCTTCGATCTCGACCCGCGGCCCGCGCCGCCCGGCGAGCACGCGGTGTTCGAGGTGGACGACCGGCCGCCCGCCAGACCTCGTGCAGGCCGAGAGGAGGTCGCGCTTCAACTGTCGGACCTGGTCGTGCACCACAACCGCGCCGCACGGGGCTCGGACATCCGCCTCGACGCCCTGGTGCTCACGGAGGACGCCCAAGGCCGGCCGCGGTACACCGCGCACACCGAACGCTTCAGCGACGTCAGCGACGGTGAACGGCTGGCACTGAACGACTCCGATCTGTTCCGCGGCGACGCACACGGCCACCTCGACATCGCTGTGTGGATCTCACGGGAGAACGGCCGGCACCCCGATCTCTTCGCCCTGCTGCCGAAGCGCGAAGAGGTGTCCGTCGACTCCGTCCACCGCGCACTCGACCACGCCCTGGGCGGGGCCAGGGCTGTCTACCGCAACTCGCTGCTCACACCGGCGCGGCCTCGCCAGCGGCAGTCGTTCGACGTCCGCGCCGAGGACTTCTCCTTCCGCTGCAACGTCAGCGGTCCGTCAGAAGTCGGTTGGCAAACCCTTTCACCCACCACATAAGGACACCACCATGACCGACAGCACGAACCACCGCGTCACCCTCGACGGCATGTCCTGGCAGATCGCACCCGCCGACGTCGCCAAGGTGATCGCCGAGATCGAGGGCGCCATGGCCAACGGCACCGTCGCCAGGCTCTCGCTGTTCGACGAGGACGGCGCCGCCACCGTGTTCTTCAACGGCAGGCTCGTCACGAGCGTCGTCGTCGACAACGGCAACGGCCCGCGCCCCACCGAGATCTCCGGACGTGTCGGCAGCGGCGCCGGCCAGCCGCGGCAGTCCGAACTGCCGAACTGAAGCCGTGGGCCGCGTCGCACGCGATGCGGCCCACGCATCACTTTCTTGTGCACAGAACGGCCCTGCTGCGAGGCTCAGGAACTCGTGGACCTGACTACTGCGCAGCCCATCGTTCATGGAATTCAACATTCGATTCACCGCTCCTTTCCACGCTTGTGAGGTCCCTGACTTTCAACCTTCAGGACTTGAGCGGTCAACTCTGACAGCCGCGCTGGGTTTGCGTTGTAGCGCAACAGAATCCGACGACGACGCCGACCTGCACAAGAGCGTGAGGCTCTTCGCGGAAACGATTTTCCAGCTACCCCGGGAATTCCTGCTCCGCGTCGACCACTTCGTCGAGTTCGCCGAGCTGAGCATGCGACAGCACTGGCGTGCCCCAGAGCGCGTGCCGTACGAGCTCGCGATCGCGGCCGTCGAGGAAGTCGTCCAGCTGCCCGGCGAAGACGATCCCGGGCTGCACCGCTTGGCCGTGCACCTCATCGAGACGGGGCACGCCTCTGACGACAGCGCGGCGAACGAGCGCGCCATCCGCCACTACGCCGCCTGCGCGGAGGAGTTCCCCGACGAGTGGGACACGTACGGCTTCGCCTTGTACCGGCGGGCCGAGGAGACCGAGGACCCGGACCACTTCCTCGAAGCGCTGCACTGGTTCGAGCGGCACGTCGAGCGACAGCAACCGGTGGACAGGTGGTCGTGGTTGGCCCCCACGCTTCTGTCGGAGGGCTACCGACCATCCTCGGCACCGCGCCCATTCGGCACGCGCACGAAAGCCGGACCGCGACGCTCAACCTGGCCAAGCTGTTGCGGCGGCGCGACGCCCCCGGAGACCGTGCACGATCTCGGGTCTGCGGGCTCGACCTGCTCGCGCCGCGATGTGGACCGTGCTCCAACAGGAAGGTGTCGAGCACCTCGCCAGCCACGCGGTAGCGGACATGCGGGAACCGTTGCGGTCCCAGGTGAACCTGGCCTCGGGGCCGCTGCCCGCCAGCGCCCTGCTGGAGATCAGCCCGGTCGACCTGCTGTCGCTCGGGCTGGTCAATCTTGCCTGCTGCACGACGAACGTGTCCGGGGTCGACTACGACGAGGCGCTCAGCCTCGCGACCACGTTCCTCGCGATCGGCGCGCGCACCGTCATCGGTTCGTTGTGGTGGGTGCCGTCCGGGCGTGCCACCGCGCATCTGATGTACATGTTCTACCGCCACCTCGACGACGGGTTGCCGGCGGCGGAAGCGTTGCGCCAGGCCCAGTTGTGGATGCTCGACCCCGGTCGCGTGCTGCCGGACGACATGCCCGACACGCTCAGGGCGATGCCGCCGGCGGCGGAGTTCAGCGAGGAGCAGGTCGAGTGCTGGGCCGGGTTCACGCCGCTGGGCCGATGAGCACCGTCCACATCGGCCGGTCAGGCGGCGGGACCCGCCGTGCGCACCATGACGTCGACGACCTGGCGCATCTGGGTCCAGTCGGCGGCGTTCGAGGCGCCGTACACGATGTAGTCCAGGCCGGCCCGCCGCCAGTAGCGCGCGAACGCGTGCCGTTGCACGCCCTCCGCCGTGTACAGGAACTCCCACTCCACCACTTCCACGCCGGAGGGCACGGTGGCAAGCTTGATCTGCTGATAGCCGGTCTTCACGCCGGCCTCGTTCGCGGCGACCGCGTCGTAGAGCGGCCGGGCCTCGGAGCCGCTGGCGCCGTAGCGGATGACGGCACCCGGCGTGGCCGGATCCTCCGCCTGGTGGTTGGTCGGCTGGCTGCCCGGCGCGACCGTCCAGGTCTGCGGGATCGAGACGAAGACTCCGTTCGGACCGGTCACCGCGCGGTATCCGGCGGGAGTGGACACGGAACTGGACATCGACGTGGACGGTCGAGTGGTCGTGTACCTCGCCGGCGGCGGTGTGGTGCTGACGGGCGCGAACCTATTCGATGTCACCGGGACTGGTGCGGCGCCCACATCCTGTCCACTCGGGGATTCCTCGTCACCACGCATGAAACTGACGACCACGACGGCGGTGACGGCCACGAAGGACACGACCACGGCCGCGATGACCGCCTTGCCCTCAATGGACTTCTTCGCCGCAGGTGGTGCGGCGTACTCGGTCGCGCCCCACGTGGGCGGGTCCTCGTAGACCGGAGCAGGCGGCGGCACCGGTGGCGGCGGCGTGCCCCGCACCGGGGCCGGGCCCCACAGCGGAGCTCGCGACTGACCCGCGTTCTCCCTTGTCACATCGGTGTTCGCGGCGTCTTCCATGCCGGTCCGTCCTTCCCGAGACCACTTCCAAGAGAAACAATCGCCACCGCATCGTGCGATGTTTCTCGCATGACGAGGAGAGCACGATGACCGACGACCGTCCCGCAGCAGGAGATCTGACGGATCAGCACGTGCCGGGCCGCGTGGCGGTCGGCACCATCACCCGGATCGGCGCCGTCCGTCAGGAACCTTTCGTGAGAAGAACCAGCTTCGCCGTCGCGGCGTGGGGATGCGCCGCGCTGACCGTCGCCGAGGTTGTGGTCAGCGCCGCGGTCGGCGGGATGTCCCTTCTGGCCAAAGCAGTTCTAGTCACCGTTGTGGTCACGGCGGCGACGTACGCGCTGCGCCGCTGTGCGCCCGAGCCCGGCGGGGTCGACGTGCATCCGCTCTGGGTCACGGACGTGACCGGCAAGGAACACGCTTGCCGCGTCAGAGGTTCGACAGCACAGGGCCTGCCCCTGGAAGGCACCGGCGTCGAGGTGTACGGCCGGGCGGACAAGTCGGGATCGGTGCTGGTCCGGGAGCTGGTCACGGACGGCGGGCAGGCGTGGCACCCCAGGTTGCCGCTGCCCCAACGGATCGTGCGCGGCGCCGAGGTGCTGACCGTCGTGCTGTGGGCCTGGGCGGCGTTCGCGGTGGCGTGGTTGCTGGTGTTCTCGAGATGAGCGGTTGCTCCGGTCGAGTGACTGTTCGACGGAGATCTCGCACGGCGTAATGGTTTTTCCGCTGCGTTCGATGAGACCGGCATCGAACGCGTGACGTCCTCGATGGACATGAGGGAGCTGGTGGCGTGCCGAGGCCACTGATGAACAACAGGTCGAACGACGTGACCTGGACCGGACGGACGACGGGGTCGACCTCCCCGGCGCGGACGAAGGTGCTCGACGGGCGCCGGTCAGCGCGGTATCTGAAGGCACTGCGGGCGCTCGACGGTTCCGGCAAGCTCGCCACCGCCGACGTCGACGAACTCGTCGGCGCCGTGCACCGGGAGTTCGCCGAGAAGTTCTGCACGACCCCGCTCGGCATCGTCTCGCGCTGCTACCTCGGCGCACCGTACGAAGTGCACACACTGGCGTTGGACGGCTCGATCATCTCGCACTACCGCGCCGGGGAGCCGTTGCCGCACGGCATGGACCGGGCGCGTTCCCTCGCCGAGTCCGAACGTTACCTCGCCATCGAGGTCTACCCGGACCGCCTGATGTGCGTCCGCCCCGACGGCTCGACCGTTCTGCTGGAGAGTGCCCGGTGAACATGACGAACGTATCCACGACCGACATCTCCGGCCTGGTGAACGCGGTGCGGCAGGTGTCGCGCAACCAGGAGACGCTCGGCAACCAACAGGTCGTCCTGCACAACGACATGTCGGCGATGCAACGCAACCAGGACAGCACCCAGCGGGAGCTCCTGGACCTCAAGTCGCAGTTCGTCGAGTACGTCCGGCGCGACGAGCTGCGGCAGAACCTTCAGCTCGCGCAGGTGCAGATCCTCGAGGTGCGCGGCGAGCTGAACGACAAGTTCGGGAAGTTCGCCGAGGTGCGCGAGCTCGCCACCGGCACGTTGCAGGCGCTCGACGCGGGCATCGTCTCGCACGGCGCCATCCGCGACCTGTCCGAGGAGCTGATGCTGCGCACGCCGGGCTACTGGCTCGCGCCCGCGCTGATCGCGGTGGCCTCCTGGATCAGGGACGAACCGGAGCTCGCGGCCAAGGCGATCGGTGAGGCGCTGCGCAGGGACAACGACAAGGCGTCGCTGTTCTTCGCACTCGTGCTGCGCCGGCAGCAGCGCGACCGGGCCACCGCCGCCTGGGTGCGGCAGTACGCGGCGCGGCAGGACCCGGCGAAGCTGTCCCGGGAGTTCGTCGTCGTCCTGGACGCCGTGTCGACCGGCGCGTTCGGGCGCGAGGCGAAACCGATGCTGCTGGAGCAGATGTCCGAGTGGTACGGACGACTGGGCCAGGACCAGGACACTGTGGACAGACAGGTCGAACGCTGGGCGAAGATGATCGACACGATGCGTCGCCCCGCCGACGCCCGCTACGAGCTGCTGCCCGTGCTCAGCCCCACCTGGCCGCAGCTCAAGGACTTGCTCGAGGGCGCGACCGTGCACGGTGCGGCGGAGGAGATGCTGCGCACCACGTTCGAGGGACCCGTCCCGCAGAGCCGGGACCTCCACGAACGCGTGGACGGCATCCTCGACAACCTGGTGCGCGACTTCGACGCGGAGGAAGCCCCCTTCCGCAAGCGGGAAGCGGAACTGCAGGCCATCGTGGACGCGCAGGGCGACCACGACCTGGCCAGGAAGAAGATGACCGCCGAAGACCCGTTGCACGAGCAGACGGTCGACTTCCTCACGTTGCTCAGCAACGCCGCCCTGCACGGCGATCGCGCGGGAGCCTCCGCCGGCACCCAGCGGTTCACCCTCGCGCTGGCCCGCGACTGGCTGGTACAGGGCGCGGGCAGGCTCGAAGCCGCCAACATCGCCGCGATGCCGTCCCGGGTCGAGCTGCGCGCCGAGGGCTGGACCGGCTGGGTCGACGGCGACACCGACGAGCAGCGGCTGGTCGGATCGCTGTCCGAGCACATCGACCGGGAGACGGCGAAGGCCGTCAGCGAGGTGCGGATGAGCGGTGCCGCGCAGGCGGCCGCGGTCTGCGGCGGTCTGGCGCTGCTGGTGGCGTTGCTCTCGGCGGTCGGTGGCGCCAGCGGGTTCGCGTTGTTCCTGCTGTTCGTGGCCGCCGCGCTGGGCGTCTGGGCAGCGTTCGACGTCCGGGCGCTGCCCGCCCGCCGCGCGGAGATCCGCCGCAAGGGCGACCAGCGACGCGTCGCCGCCGTGGTGCGGCTGCGCGGGGCCATCGCCGAGCTGGTCGACCTGCGCGGCGAGTGGCAGCAGGAGATCGCGAAGGCGGACTCGCTGCGGACCTTCGCGGAAGGGCTCACCGCCACCGCCTTCGTCGCCATCGCACCCGACCAGCCACGAGGAGCCTGACCATGCCCGGCCCAGCACACAGCCAGGACCAGCAGCACCCGAACCAGCCTCGGGTCGCGCGGCACGGCGTCGCCGAACAGGACATCGCGGTGCAACTGCCCGAGTGGGACCTCCTGCCTCCCGCGGAGTTCCTCGACCGTCACCGCAGGCGGTAGCCCGATGCGGCATGTTCCCGGGCCCTACGCGGACTGGCGCGCGTGGCTCGACGCCTTCGGCGAGGGCACCGATCTGCCGTCCGACCACCTCGCGCCGATCGGCGAGCAGATGGGACCACACGTGCAGGAACGGGTGCTGCGGCACGTCGCCGAGGCGTTCGCGCGACGGCAACGCCGCTGGGCGGAGACGTTTCAACGCGACCTCGGCGCGTTGAGCGGTGATCCGGTGCACGCGCTGGCCGCGACCCTGGCGAGCGCGCGCGCCCGGCTCGCGCCGTTGCGCAGGTTCTGCGTTTCCCCCGCCATGCCACCGGCGTTGCGCGACGAGCTGACCAGCGCTCTGAACGACACCGTGCGGTCCTCGCAGCAAAGCCTCGACGACTCGGTCCGGCACGCCCCGATCGCGTTGCAGGCCGTGGTGCGCGAGAACCGCCTGACGACCGCACCGCCCCCTCCCCCGTCGCCCGGCAGGCAGAGTCCCGGCCGGCGAGTGATCATCTGACCATCGGAGAACCACATGCCCAACGGAGCGGAGACCAAGGCCCGCGTCGAGTCGTACCTGCTCGCCCGGATCCCGTTCGTCTCCATCCGGACCGTCGAACGCGCCCGCGTGCTGGACGCGCTCGGCGAGCTGGCCCGCGAGAAGCAGCTCGACGTTCTGGTGCACACGCTGAGCCAGGGTCTGCGCGACCTGCGGACCAGAGCCACCATCAGTGAGGACAAGTCGTTGCTGGGCGCGCTCGACCTCGCCGGCGAGTGGTTCCAGTCGAGGTCCAACCTCACCATCGTCTTCACGGACGTGCAGCACCTCTCCGACGACAACGACGTCGCCCGCCGGTTCGCCGACCTGGCCGCACTCGCCGAGGAGCACGGCGGCTGCATCGTCATCATCACCTCCGACCCGGTCTGGAGCACGTTGCAGCGCATGGGCATGTCCGTGCGCCTCGACCTGCCGGACTTCGACGAGATGCACCAGGCGATCAGGGAGTTCCTCCGCCCGTACGCCACCGACATCCGCATCGAGTGGAACCCGGCGGACTACGAGCAGGCGGCGTCCATCCTCGCCGGCGTGACCAAGACCGAGGCGCTGAACATCCTCGCCACGTTCGTGGTGAAGAAGGAGATCACCAAGGCGGACCTCGTCCAGCTGAGCCGTGCCAAGGACTCCATCTTCAGCGAGCTCTCCGGCATCGAACGCGTCGAACTGCGCCCCGGCGAGTACGAGGTGGGAGGCCTCAACGGCCTGCGGCAGTGGCTCGACCGCAAACGCGACCTGCTCACCATGGACCTGCGTGACCGAGGCATCCGCGCCCCTCGGGGCGTGCTGCTCGTGGGCGTACCGGGCTGCGGCAAGTCCCTGTCCGCCAAGACGATAGCCTCCGACTGGCAACTCCCCCTGTACCGCCTGGACATGGGCTCCGTGCTGGGCGCGTACGTCGGCCAGTCGGAGAAGCGCCTGCGCGAGGCACTGGCCACCGCGGACACGGTCGCCCCGTGCGTGCTGTGGATAGACGAGATCGAGAAGGGCCTCGCCGGCTCCGGCACCGACTCCACCGGCGTCACCACGCGCCTGGTGGGCCAGTTCCTCTACTGGCTGCAGGAGTCACGCGCACGCGTCTTCGTCGTGGCCACCGCGAACGACGTCCGCTCGCTGCCCCAGGAACTGCTGCGCAGCGGGCGCTTCGACGACATGTTCTTCGTGGACCTGCCCGAACCCGACGAACGCCGCGAGATCATCGCGATCTACCTGCGCAAGTACCTGCGCACCCCGGTCGAGCCGGACCTCGTGGACGAGCTCGTCCACATCAGCGACGGCTTCGCGGGCTCCGACATCCAGTCGGCCGTGACCGAGATCTGCCACGAGGCCATCCGCGTCGGCGACCAGAACGTCGGCAGGGACTACTACCTGAGCTGCTTCCGCAACGTCGTCCCGCTGCTGCGGTCCGCGCCGGAGAAGGTCGAGGAGATCAGGCAGCTGCGCGACCGGGCGATCCCGGCGTCGGGCCGCACCCGTCCCGCGGTCGTCGAGGCCGCCGCGAGCCGCCGGGTCGTGCTCGGCTGACTTGCCACCAACGCCGAACCGACGCGATTCTGCGCTTTCTCCGAGACTGTCCTGTCTACAGTGGAACGCTTGATCTGGCCCGCGCCAGGGTCGTCCGCAAGAAAGAATCGCGTCGACTGTCTCGGACGCTGCCGCCAGGCCGCCAGGTTCGTGCTCGAACTGCACCGTCGAACTTCCGGATCACCGGGTTCAGGATTGCTGGACTCACGCCATCGCACGGGCGACGTCACGGCGCGACTTCACACCCAGCTTCCGCAGAACACTTCCCACGTGGTGCTCGATCGTCCGACGGGAGAGCAGCAGCATGTCGGCGATCTCCTGGTTGGAGCGGTCGCGGGAGAGCAGTTCCGCCACGTCTCGTTCGCGTGGTGACAAGGTTCGCGGTCC
The DNA here is from genome assembly GCF_014646255.1 of Lentzea pudingi. GTDB lineage: Bacteria > Actinomycetota > Actinomycetes > Mycobacteriales > Pseudonocardiaceae > Lentzea > Lentzea pudingi. Next base: position 570,409 of record NZ_BMNC01000003.1, on the reverse strand, counting down.
TGCTCTGTGCCAGCGGCGGGTGTGGGTGGCTGAACCGTGGTCGCGCAGCAGGAGGCGGCAGCGGTTGGCGTCGCGGGTGGCGCCGAGGCGGTCGTAGTGCGCGATCACGTCGATCAGGGTCTCGGTGGCGGAGGTGTCGCCCATGCGAAGGCGGGTTCGGACGGCGCTTTCGGCGTGGGTGGTGGCGAGGTAGGGCATTGCGGTTCTGGCCGCGTGGTGGCGTGCTCGGCCGAAGTGGAGCAGCGCGCGTTCTTCATCTCCTTCTGACGCTGCCACTTCGCCGATCGCCGCGTGGCTGGCTGACAGCAGTGCGGGTGCGTCGAGGCGGGCTGCGGCGGCGGCGAGTTCGTAGGCCAGGTCGCGGGCTTGCGCGCGGTCACCCGTGTGGATCCACGTCCGCACTACGGCCGGGACGACGTCGGCCGCCCATGCCCAGTTGTCCTTGCGTTGGAACAGGTCCCACGCGCGGTCGGCGGTGACGGCGGCGGTGGTGATGTCGTCGCGGTCCAGGGACATGCGGATCAGGCTCGCGCCGGCGGCGAGCACCACGGGGCTGATCGCTTCCTCCGGATCGTCCAGGCCGGTGCGGGCGAGCCAGTGCAGCGCCGCCGGCCGGTCACCGGTCGCGACCGCCAGCGACGCTCGTACCAGTGCTGCTTCGGCGGCATCTGGCAGTGTGGCCAGATGTTCTCCTGCCCGGTCAGCCAGGTCTGTCCACCGCCCCGTGCGCCAGTCGAGCAGTACGGCGAGGCCGGCTCCCGTCCCCTCGCACGACAACCTGCGGGCCGTCTGGAGGTGGGCGCGTGCGGAGCCCAGGTGGCCGGTCCAGGTGAGGGCGCGCGCCACAGTCAAGTGTGCGTCAGCGAGGTCCTGTTGGTCGTGCGGGCCGTCGGGTGAGCGGCGCAGCAGGTCCGGCACGTCGTGATCTGCCGTGTGCACCAGGGTCGCGATCGCGGCCGCGAGCAGCGCGGGCTCGTCGTCGGTGATCACGCGCGCCGCCCACGCCTGGTGCTCCGCCACCGGCCTGGTGCCGAGCGTCGGATCGGCGAGGATCGTCATCGCACGTGCCGCCCGCTGTCCCAGGTCCGCGACCGCGAGGGCCAGTTCCGCCCTGCCTGCCTCCACCCGTCCCGAACGCTCGACGAGCAACGCGCCGAGTGCCAGGCGCGCTTCTCCGCGTGCGGCTGTGCTCAGACGACGGTCACGGACCAGGCGTTCCAGCCTCGTCACGCTGTCCGGAGCGGGTGATCGCCGAGCCACCCTCGCGTATTGGACGGCCGCGCGATCCCGCAGATCGGGCGGCAGCGCAGGTTCACAGAGGACCTCACCGAGGGCATCGGTCGTCGCGGCGGCTTCCGCGCACGCGACCCAGTCCGAGAACCGTCCCGCGGCGCGGGCGTGTTCCGCGCGTCGCTCCGGCGGCATGGACGGGACGGCACGCAGCACGCGGAGGTGAATTCGCCTCGCCGCGGGACCAGAGAGTCCCCCACGCACACATCGCCTGATCACGCCGGGTTCCACGCTGAACCGGCCGGGTTCGGGTTCCGCGAGCACACCGCTCCGGACGGCTTCGGCAGCCGCGTCCACCGCCGCGGCCACCGTGGTCCCGGCTACCGGCGCCAGGACTTCCAGCGGCATCGGTGAACCCACGACCGCGGCGGCCTCGACAAGCGCACGGGCCGCTGCGGTCAGTTTCTCCTGGCGTGAGGCGGTGTCCAGTCGTATCGCGTCCGGCAGCGGAACTCGGTCCAACGCGGCCTCGCCCGTGCGCACCAGGCTCATCACCGCGTCTACGACCAGGTCTGGGCGACCGCCGGTGTAGGCGGGCAGCTCGGCGAGGACGCGTTCGGGCAGACCGGGCACCAGCGTCGTGGCCAGTTCCACGACGGAGGCACTGTCCAAAGCAGACAGTGTGATCACGTGCTGGCGTGGCAGTTCCGCCTGGCCGGTGACGACGACGGACAACTGCTCGACGGGATTGATCGCCAGGTATCGCAGCAACGTGCGGGTGTCCTCATCCGCCCAGTGGACGTCGTCCACCACCAGCACAGCCGGAGTCAACGCCGCCAGCAGATCGCGCACGGCCCGGAACAGGCGGTGCCGCTCGGCAGCCGGATCGGGCAACGGGGGCAGCGCGGCCGGCAGGTGTGCGGCGATCTCCGGCAGGTAGGCCGCAAGCGCCCCCGTCACCGGGCTCGCCACCGTGCGTTTCGGAGTGGACGTGCGCAGCGCGTCGAACACGGGCCCACACGGGAACTCTGCTGAGGGCAGGCAACCGCCACGCAGCAGGGTGCGCATGCGCACCTGCCGGTCGTCCAGGATTTCCGCCACGAGCCTGCTCTTGCCGATCCCTGCGGGCCCGGTGACGCACAGGACCGCGGGCGGTGTCAGGAGCACGCGCACGCCCTCGGCCAGTTCGTGCCGTCGTCCCACAAAACCCGCCGCTGTCATGGATCCGACGCTAGGCGATCAAGAGAGGACTTCGGCCCGCGCGCAAAAGTTGGGGGCCACTACCCAATTCAGCACGGATGGTTCACGCCCCGGTGGCGGACAAGGTGCCCACAGGCGGCCGCTAGTTCCACTCCCCTGCCCGCGGCCGCCTCGCCGCGTCAGCGGTGGTGGTGAACGGAGCACATCGATGGGTTCGAGCAAACCAGTTCGTCTGGCGGTGATGGGCGTGCTCACGACGGCCGCGCTCGTGGCCGCGTTGCCACCGGCGTCGGCGGCGCCGCCGGAGGCTCCTGTGCGGGGCGCCGACGCTCCTGGCGCGGTGAAGGACAACTACATCGTCGTTCTCAAGGACGACAAGCAGGTCGACGCGAAGGCGGGTGACCTCGCCTCGAAGTACGGCGCGAAGCGGAAGCTGACGTACACGACGGCGATCAGCGGCTTCTCGGCGACGATGTCCGAGCAGCAGGCGCGGCGCCTGGCCGCCGATCCGGCCGTCGCCTACGTCGAGCAGGACGGCATCGCCCGTGGGTTCGGCGAGCAGGCCAACCCACCGTCGTGGGGCCTCGACCGGCTCGACCAGCAGTCCCTGCCTCTCGACAAGAAGTACGCCTACCCCAACGACGGTGGCGGCGCGACCGTCTACGTCGTCGACAGCGGGATCAGCAACCACTCCGACTTCAGCGGGCGGCTGACCTCCGGCCGTGACTTCATCGACAACGACAACGACGCCTCCGACTGCCACGGACACGGCACGCACGTCGCCGGCACCGTCGGCGGCACGAGCTACGGCGTCGCCAAGAAGGTCAAGCTGGTCTCGGTCCGCGTGCTCGGCTGCGACAACAGCGGCGCCTGGTCGGCGATCATCGGCGGTTTCGACTGGGTCGCGCAGAACGCGGGCGCGAACTCCGTCGCCACCGCGAGCCTGGGTGGCAGCTCCACCACGTCGGTCGACGACGCGGTCAAGCGCATCCTCGCCAAGGGCATCACCGTGACGCTCGCGGCGGGCAACTTCGGGCAGGACGCGTGCGGCACGAGCCCCGCCCGCGTGGCCGGGGCGATCACGGTCGCGGCCTCCGACGACCAGGACCGCCGAGCGACGTTCCCCAACGGCAACCTGTCGAACTACGGGTCCTGCGTCGACGTGTTCGCTCCGGGCAACTACATCGTCTCCACCAGCAAGAACGGTGGCTCGCAGACGATGAGCGGCACGTCGATGGCCACGCCGCACGTAGCGGGTGCGGCGGCGATCCACCTGACGGCGAAGCCGGGCGGCAGTCCTGCCCAGGTGTCGGCCGCGATCGTCGGTGCCGCGCTGAGCGGCAAGATCACCAATCCCGGCAACGGTTCACCGAACAAGCTGCTCAACGTCACGGGGCTCGGAGGCGGTACTCAGCCCGGTGAGTGCACGGCTCCCGGCAGCACCACCGAACTGCCCGTTCCGGACGCCGGTTCCGCGGTCGAGTCGCCGATCAGCGTCAGCGACTGCACCGGCAACGCCTCGGCCACCACCGCGGTGAAGGTCGAGGTCGACCACAGCTACTCCGCCGACCTCGCGATCGACCTGGTCGCGCCCGACGGTTCCGTCTACTCGCTGAAGAAGCCCGGCGGCATCGGCGAGTCGGGCGTGCGCGCCACGTACACCGTCGACGCGTCGAGCGAAGCGAAGAACGGCAACTGGAAGCTGCGGCTGACCGACGCCTACCGGTACGACACCGGTTCGCTCAAGTCCTGGTCGATCACCCTCTGACGATCCACTGTGGAAGGACAGCAGATGTTGAGACACAAGCGGATCGCGTTGATCGCGGCCACACTCGCACTCGGCACGGCGGTCACGACCGCCAGCGCCGCCCCGCACGACAACGGCAACTCCTACGGCGACAGCTCGGTCTCCACGTTCGACGGCGCGTCCGGGCAGATCTACCAGGGCCAGAACGCCACCGTGGCGGAATTCCCGGCGGTCGTCGCCAACCTCCGTTCCGAGGGCAGCAGGCCCAAGGGCCAGTCCTGCACGGGCGCGGTCATCGGCCGCCGGCACATCCTCACTGCGGCGCACTGCCACGACCTGGCGGGCACCAAGACGTCGCTGTACGGCCTGGACGACCTCGTGGTGGGCACGGGTACGACGCTGACCACCAAGTCGTACGTCAAGCACCCGAAGTTCATCAACTGGGACCAGGGCTACGACGTCGCGGTGATCACCACGAACGAGGACATCCCGCTCGCGCCGGAGAAGTGGGCGAAGTACGCCACCTCCGCCGACGCGGGCATCTGGAAGGTCGGGGACACCGGCCGCAGCTACGGCTACGGCAAGAAGACCCACAACGACAGTCCGGCCGACGTGTCGCTCGACAAGCAGGACTTCCCGATCGTCGACGGCGTCACCCAGTGCCAGGGCGTGGCCGCGGGGTACAAGCTCGCCACGATGATCTGCGCCGGCTATCCCGACGGCCGCACCACGATCCTGCAGGGTGACAGCGGCGGCCCGTTCGTGGTCAAGGACAAGATCGTCGGGCTCGCCTCGTGGAGCCGGTCGGACTTCCGCTGGTACGGCGTCTTCTCCCGGCTCGACAACGACATGGGCGACTGGGTCAGGCAGCAGGTCGGGGACACCCAGCCCGCCGAGTTCGGCGTCGGCGTCGACCCGTCGTCGGTGCGCGTCACGGCGGGTGGCGCGGGATCGGTCGCGGTGAAGACCATCGCGGGATCCGCCGTCGAGGACGTCGCCCTGTCGGCCTCCGGGCTTCCTTCCGGTGTGCAGGCGTCGTTCCAGCCGTCCTCGGTGAAATCCGGTGAGGGCTCGAAGTTGTCGTTGGCCGTGGCCTCCGGCACTCCGGACGGCACGCACCAGATCACCGTGACCGGGCGGGCCGCGTCCGGAGTGTCCAAACAGGCCACTCTGACGCTGACGATCGGTGCCGGCAACCCCGGTGCCGACTTCGCTCTCGGCCTCTCGCCGGCCTCGGTCAAGGTCAGCCCCGGCGCGCACGTGTCGACCACCGTCACCAGCCAGGTGGTCGGTTCTCCCGCTGACGTCTCGCTGAGCGCCAGCGGTCTGCCGTCCGGCGCGCAGGCGGTGTTCCAGCCGGCGTCGATCACGTCCGGTGGCGCGGCGAAGCTGACGATCACCACGTCGTCGAGCACGCCGGTGGGCAACTACTCGGTGAAGGTCACGGGCACGTCCGGCTCGGTCAGCAGGGACACCACCCTCACGCTGACCGTCGGCGACGGCGGACCTCAGCCCGGCGGGCTGACGGTCGCTCTGTCGCCGTCGTCCGCGAGCGTCTCGAAGGGCGGCGCGACCTTCCCGTCGATCTCGGTCACGGGAGCGACGGGCGCCGTCACGTTGAGCGCCTCCGGGCAGCCGGCCGGTGTCGGCGTTACGTTCCTGCCGTCGACGGTCAACCCCGGCGGGAAGGCGATGGCCCACGTCACGACGTCGTTCTCGACGCCTCCGGGCACCTACCGGATCAAGATCACCGCCAGTGGCGGCGGCAAGTCCGGCAGCGCGGACTTCGTCCTCACCGTCAGCTGACCCGTCCCGCACGCACGTCGAGGAGCCGGGCACCCGTGCCCGGCTCCTCTCGATTTCCCCCTGGAGAGAACGTGATCAGGAAGTGCACCATCCCGGTCGTGCTGGCGATCACCGCGATGCTGGCGGGCGCGAACTTCATCGTGGCAGAGGACGGCAAGGCCGGGAGCGTCTTCTTCGGCAAGGACTTCCTGCTCGGCGACGACAAGGCGTGGTCCTCGGTCTCGCGCAACTCCAAGGCCGCATCGAACTGATCGGCCGCAATCTTGGGCCGCCTGGTGCAAGTCACCAGGCGGCCCAAGCGTTTTGCGAGATCAGAGACTGAGGCTCCAACCCTCCAGCGTCCCGGCGTCGTAGCGGTAGACGTCCTGCACGCTCAGCTTCCAGTCGCCGTTCCGCACCTCGGACGAGAGGTTGGCGGTGAACGTCTGGCGCACGTCGTCGGCGTGGTCGGACGCGCTCGACTCCTTGAGCCGGTACGAGGTGCCGTCCGGCGCCACCAGCGACACCACCAGGTCACCGCGGTAGGCGTGCGAGATCGCCACCTCGACCTGAGCGAACGACGAGCCGTTGCCCTCACAGCCCGAGACGGCGATCGTGCTGCTGACCGCACCACCGGCGTCCGGAACGGCGACGTCGGTCTCGTTGGACTTCTTGGCGCACTCCGGGCCAGGGCCCCCGGTCAGTCCCTTGGTGTACAGCAGCTTGTTCGGCGAACCGGTGCCCGCGTTCGTGACTTTGCCCGGCGTGGCCGAGTCGACGATCGCCTTGTTCACCTCGGCCTGCGTCGCGTTCGGGTGGCCCTGCAGGTACAGCGCGGCGGCCCCGCTGACCAGCGGCGCCGAGAAGGACGTGCCCTGGTCGGACCGGGTCGCGGTGTCGCTGCCGTAACTCGCACCGGTGTTGTTGCCGCCGGGTGCGAACAGGTCGACGCAGCTTCCGGTGTTCGAGAAGCCCGAACGGGAGTCGTTGCGCTCGGTGGAGGCCACGGTGAGGCCCTCCGTGACACGGGCCGGGCTGTAGCCGCAGGCATCCGCGCCGTTGTTGTTGCCGGCAGCGAAGACGTAGACGAACCCCTTCTGGATGGAGGCCCTGATCTGCTCGTCCCCGATGCCCGCCACGTACTGGCCGAGGCTCATGTTGACCACGGCGGGCTTGCGGCCGTTGGCGTCGATCCACTCGACCGCGTCGATCAGCAGGTCGTCCGGGCCCGCGTTGCCGCAGTCGAACACGCGCAGCGCGACCAGCTTCGCCTTCTTCGCCACGCCGTAGGTCTTGCCGACCGACGTGCTCGCGGTGTGCGTGCCGTGGCCGTGGCAGTCCTGGGGAATCGGGTCGTTGTCGAAGAAGTCGTAGCCGTTCGACGCCCTGCCCTCGAACTCCGAGTGCGAGACGCGGGTGCCGCTGTCGACGTTGTAGACGGTCACGCCCTCACCGGTGGCGTTGTACTCGTACTTGGTGTCCAGCGGCAGGTTCGCCTGGTCCACCCGGTCGAGGTTCCACTGCGCGTTGCTCTGGACCTCGGAGCCACGGGCGGTGCCGGTCTGGTGCACCGACTTCACCGCCGGGTTCGCGGCCAGGCGCCTCGCCGCCTGCTCGGACAAGCCCTTCACCGAGAAGCCCTGGATGGACTTCGACCACGTGGAACGGATCGTGCCGCCGTACTGCTCCGCCAGGGACCGCGCCGCGGACCCGACCGAGGCGGCGCTCGCGCCCGCCGCGTCGTGCAGGCGGACGCTGTACCAGCCCGCCGCCCAGGGTTCGGCGGCCGGCACGACCGCCTTCTCCTGAGGTGCCGCCACCGCCTGCGGCACGACGGTCCCCAGCGCGACGACCACCGCCGCGAGCAGGGTGCACTTCGTGTGCTGTTTCATCTGCATGGCTCCTCGTCCGAGCGGCATGGGCAGGGTGCCGCCGCTCGTGCCCACCCTGGGGCCACCGCGGACCCCGGCACATCGGAGCCGGAATTCATCGGGGATACCCAATCATTGCGACATCTGGCGCAAGGGTTACCGGCCAGTACCATCGCTGTGCATGACGGTCCCCCTGTCCGCGGCACGGCCACCTCGTTCGGTCTTCGTCGGCCGCGCCGCGGAGCTGGCCGAGCTGGCACGGGTGGCGATGCGCCCGCCCGCTCTCGCGCTGGTCGAGGGCGAGGCCGGGGTCGGCAAGACCCGGCTCGTCCGCGAGCTGGTGCGCCGTCCCGAACTCGTCGGGCGGACGATCCTGCTCGGATGCTGCCAGCCGATGCGCGAACCGTTCCCCTACGGACCCCTCGTGGACTTGCTGCGCGACACCTCGCCTCTGCTGGCACGCGTGGCCGGGTCCCTTTCACCGATCGTGGGCGCGCTGCGACCGTTGCTGCCGGAGCTCGCGCCGTTGCTGCCGCCCCAGCCTCCCCGGGGTGACGCCGCGACCGAGCGGCACAAGATCTTCCGCGCCGTGCGCGAGCTCCTGGCCGCCTACGGCCCGTTGGTGCTGGTGATCGACGACCTGCACTGGGCGGACGAGGGGACGCAGGACCTGCTCCGGTTCCTGATGACGCCGCCGACCGGGAACCTGGCCTTGGTCGCGACCTGCCGCCGTGACGTGCACGGTGCCGGAGCGTGGTCGGTGCTCGAGCCGGCGCACCGACTGCTCTCCGGTGACCAGACGGCGTTGCTCAGGCTGCGTCCGCTCGGACCGGTCGACGTCGGGGTGCTCGCGGCCGGGCTCCTGGGCACCCGTGCCGTAGGCAGCGACTTCGCCGCCGCCCTGCACCACCGCACCGCGGGCATCCCGTTCGTGGTCGAGGAAGTGCTCCGCGAGTTCCGGGAGATCGGCGCGGGGCCGCAGTCGCGCACGCTCGACCTGGTCGACATCCCGGTGTTGCTGCGCGACACGATGGCCGAGCGACTGCGCCGCCTGGGGCCGGCAGTGGCCGCGGTCGTGCACGCCGCCGCCGTGCTCGACGCCCCTGCGACCGAGGACGACCTGGTCACGGTGTCGGCGCTGCCTCCCAACCGGGTCGCACGAGCCGTGACGGACGCACTGGCGGGCGCCGTCCTGTTCGAGGTCGGCACCGGCCGCTACGCGTTGCGGCACCCGCTGGCGAGGCAGGCCGTGGACGTGTCGATCCCCAGCCCGCAACGGCGCAAACTGCACGCGCGCGCCGCCGAACTGCTGGCCGCTCATCCCGACCGGGTGCTCGTCCGCCTGGCACACCACTACCGCCAGGCCGGCGACCTGCCGAACTGGGTCAGCCGCACAGTCGCCGCAGCCGACCACGCGACCGAGATCGGCGACACCGCGCTCGCCCTTCAGGTGCTCGAGACGGCACTCGCCGACGAGACCCTGCCCGCGCGATCCGCCCGCACTCTCGCGGTGCGGCTGAGCCGGGTGGCGGTCACGGGCATCGCGCGGGTCAGCACGGTGGAACGACTGCAGTCGCTGCTGCGCGGAGGTCTGCTCACCGGCACCGCGCGGGGCGAGGTGCGGATCAACCTCGGACGCCTGCTGATGAACCAGACGGGCCGCATCGAGGAGGGCCAGGGCGAACTCGAGATGGCCGTTCTCGACCTGACCGACCGCCCCGCGCTGGCCGCACGCGGCGCCGCCGCCCTGACGCTGCCGACGTTCGGCTGGCGTCCCGTCTCGCACCAGTTCGGCTGGCTGGACAAGGCCACCGGGCTCGCCGCCGCCGCACCGCGCGACGACGAGCTGTCGATGATCGTGAGGGCCAACCACCTGGCGCTGCTGGCCGGTGTCGGCGACCCGTCGTTGCAGCCGCTGCTCTCCACGCTTCCCCGCGCATCGCGCTCACCACGAGTACGCCGCCAGCTCGCCCGCGCGTTCAACAACATCGGCGACTCGTTGGCGTGGATCGGCCACTACGCGCAGGCACGCGAACTGCTCCAGGTCAGCGACACGCTCATGTCCGACGACGACGTGCCATACCTGTGCACCCTGCGCAACGGCACCAGGCTGCGTGTCGACGCCGTGACCGGATCGTGGGCCACGCTGCAAACCGATGCCGCGCAACTGGTCGAGCAAGCCGGCGAGATGCCGTCCCTCGCGATGGACGCCTTGCTGGCGCTGGCGTCGACGACCTTGGCCCGGGGAGACCGGGACGCCGCCGGGTGGTACCTCGACAGCGCCCAGGCAGCAGCACCCGAGACCCCGCCCCTGCAACTCGCGGTGTCCGCGGCACGGGTGGCGCTGGCACTGGCCCGCAACGACGTCGCGGCGGCCGCGGTGGGCGCGGACCGTGCGCTGATCCGCGTCAACGCCAAGGACAACTGGGTCTGGGCAGCCGACCTGGTACCGCACGCGGTGCGCGCGTTCCAGCGGGCGGGCCGCAGCACCGATGCCGTTCGCCTGGCCGAGCAGTACAGCTCGAACGTCAGCGGCACCGACGCGCCCTTGGCGGCAGCAGCCACCATGCTCGTCACAGCGTTGGTGGCCAAGGATCCCGCGACAGCGCTGGACGGCTACCTGGAAGCCGCCGCCACCTATGCCGGACTCCCCCAGCCACACACCGCGGCAACCATCCACGAAGCAGCCGCATCCGTCGCCATCACCCTCGACGACCACGCAGCCGCGTTGTCCAACCTCACCATCGCGTCGGACATCTACACCGAACTCGGCTGCGCTCGCGACGCCGAGCGGTGCCGCCGAAGCTCACGGCGCTTCCGCCCAGCCCGCCCTCGCGGCCGCAAGGGGTACGGCGAGGAACTGTCGCCCCGCGAACGGGAGGTCGTCGATCTCGTCGCCGCGGGCCGCACGAACCGGCAGATCGCGGATGAGCTGTTCCTGTCCCCCAGGACAGTCGAACACCATGTGGCTCGGGCGATGCGCAAGCTCAACGTTGATTCACGAGCAGCTTTCCAGGCAGACCACTCGGCGGGGTGACTTCGCATCTTCTCGCCTGCGGTCGACTCGGCGTCCATTGTGGATGGGCGGTGACTTCCCGCCCTCGTGGTTCCGCTCCGGCAACGGCCTGGCCGTCAAGATAGCGATCCCGAGGAGTCGATCTTCCGCGAACTGGACCCCGTGCTGACGGCCGCTGCCGTCGAAGGACTGAACTGGCAGGGCCTCGGCGCCTTCACCGAGGAGCTCGGCGCCGCGCCGAGCGGCGTGGACCACATCCCCGAGCGAGTGCGTTGATCGAGGCTTGCGGGTCGGTCCCGCCAGACCGCCACGAGCAACCTCCTGCAAGACGAGCCTCGGCCTTCGAACGCCGAACCGCCCAGCTGGTTTGCGACCGCCGTGGCAGGGCACTCCGGCAGAGGCAGGCGAACGCCTGCCGAACTCATCGATGATCCCAGACCCCGGCGTCGGAGATCGGCACTGGAGGTGCGGACGTGGTGAGCACCGATCGCGGTGACGTGCCGGCCAGGCGGGACCCGATTCCCGGCGTCCTGCGGGTCAGTGCGGCGTTGAGCTGGCGCTTTCTCGTCGTGGTCGCGGCGCTGTACGTCATCGGTGTCATCTTCAGCAGGCTGGCGGCGCTCGTCGTGCCGCTCGCGATCGCGCTGCTGCTGGCGGCCTTGCTCGCGCCGGCCGTCGATTTCCTGATGGCGCGGCGGGTTCCCAGGGGTCTCGCGACCGCGCTGGTGCTGGTCGGCGGGCTGCTGCTGCTCGGCGGGATGCTGACGTTCGTCGTGGTGACGTTCGTCAACGGGCTGCCGGACCTGTCCGCGCAGCTGGCCCGCAGCATCGACGCGGTGTCCGGCTGGCTGGTCAACGGCCCGCTGCAGCTGAGTGAGACGCAGCTGCGGGACTTCGTCGACCGGATCATGAAGACGGTGCAGGACAACCAGTCCGGCATCACGACGGGCGCCATCACCACCGCGGCGACCGTCGGCGAGATCTTCACCGAGATGCTTCTGGTGCTGTTCGCTCTCGCGTTCCTCCTCTACGACGGTCCCAGGATCTGGCAGTTCCTCATCCGCGTCGTGCCCGGCGGGCCGCGCAGGCGGGTCGACGTGGCGGGCCGGCGCAGCCTCGCCGCACTGGTCAGCTACGTCCGCGCCACCGGTGCGGTCGCGGTGGTGGACGCGATCGGCATCGGCATCGGACTGGCCGTGCTGCGCGTGCCCTTGGCGGTTCCGCTGGCGGCTCTGGTGTTCATCTGCGCGTTCGTCCCGATCTTCGGCGCGGTTGTGGCCGGTGCGGTGGCCGTGGTCATCGCGCTCGTCGCGAACGGTCCCCTGACCGCGGTGATCGTCCTGATCATCGTCATCGCCGTGAACCAGCTGGAAAGCCACATCCTGCAACCGTTCCTGCTCGGCCGCGCGGTGAAGCTGCACCCGCTGGCGGTGGTGCTGGCCATCGCGGCAGGCCTGCTCGTCGCGGGCATCGCGGGCGCTCTGCTCGCCGTTCCGCTGCTGGCGGTGCTCAACTCCGCCATCCGCTCCCTGCGCAGCGAGGCCGACGAACACGTGTCGCCCGCGGACGTGCACACCAGCCAACCCGAAGAGTCCGGCCCGGACGAACCCGGCCTGGACACCGAAGCCGACAAGTGAATCCCTCGACGGCTCCTCGCAGCCGATTACCCGGAGCAGGCACATGACCTCAACGCACGTCGCCGTGGCAGACACGGCCGACCGCCCTCGCGGCAGCGATTTCGCCCGCCTCACCAAGGAACTCAAGGCCGCCGGCCTGCTGGAGCGGCGGCGCGGCTACTACCTGCTGCGGATGACCGCCAACGCGCTGCTGCTCGGCACGATCGCCGTGGCGTTCGCGCTGCTGGGCGACTCCTGGTGGCAGGTGCTCACGGCCGTGGCCCTCGCCGTGGTCTCGACCCAGCTGGCGTTCATCGGGCACGACGCCGGGCACCGGCAGATCTTCCGCAGCCATCGCAACAACGACGTCGTCGGGCACCTGCACGGCAGCCTCACAGGCATCAGCTACCAGTGGTGGGTCGCGAAGCACAACCGGCACCACGCCAACCCCAACCACGAGGACCACGATCCCGACATCGAGATCCACGCCCTCGCGTTCAGCCGCGCCCAGGCGACCCAGAAACGCGGCCTGTACAGCTGGATCACCAAGCACCAGGCGTTCCTGTTCTTCCCGCTGCTGACCGCTGAAGCGGCCGTGCTGCGGATCTCCGGCCTGGTCGCCCTGTGCCGCAGGGAACTGCGCAACCCGTGGCGCGAGGCCGCGTTCCAGATCGTGCCGCTCGCGGCATACCTGGTGGCTGTGTTCGTGGTTCTCTCTCCGCTGAAGGCCATCGTGTTCATCGCCGTGCACCAAGGGCTGATGGGTGTCTACCTGGGCTGCTCGTTCGCTCCCAACCACAAGGGCATGCCGATCATCGCCCAGGGACAGCGCCTGGACCACCTGCACAAGCAGGTGCTCACCTCTCGCAACGTCACCGGCGGCCGATGGGTCGACGCGCTGCTCGGCGGGCTCAACCACCAGATCGAGCACCACCTGTACCCGCACATGCCCCGCCCCAACCTGCGCCGCGCGCAACCCGTCGTCGAGGACTTCTGCCTCCGGCAAGGCATTCCGTACAGCAAGACCACCATGATCAGGTCCTACGCCGAGGTCCTGCGCCACCTGCACGACGCGGGAGCGCCGTTGCGCGGCGCGGCACGGTGATCAGACACGAGGAGACGACTCGCGGACCTGCTCGCGGCCGAACGGTCGCGGCAGGGCCAGTTCACCGAGCTCATGGCGCTCGGTGGCCGCTTCCCGTCGCCGAACCGCTGAACACGCCGAGGACCTGAAGCCATCAGTCGCGGCCGGGTGGTCCGGCTGACGAAACCGCGTCCACGTCGAGGTCCGCCACGCGAAGCCGGAACACCTGCAGGTCGAGGCCGAAGTACTTCCCGGTCTCACCGACCCAGTGCATCCCGTTCTTCCGCACGGCGGACGAGGCGCGCGTGTCGCCTGTGCGGACGACGGCGAAGACCTCGTACACGTCATGGCCGAACGCCCACCCGGCGAGGGCGTGGGTGGCCTCGGCGGCGTAGCCCTGGCCCCACACGTCGGGCCTCAGCTGCCAGCCGACCTCCAGGTCCTCCCGTCCGGGCGGCAGCGGGAGCAGGTGCGCGCCGCCGACCAGCTGACCGTCGGCGTTGCGCTCGACCGCCCATCGCCCGGCCGGAGCCGGAACGCGTGCGCTTTCAGCGATCCACTGCTGCAGCAACAACCTCATCGCCGCTGCGTCCGGGACCTGGTCCATCTCCGGACTGAGCCAGCGAGTGACCTCGGCACGGCCGTAGACCTCGAGCGCGGCCGCTGCGTCCTCGGCACGCCAATCGCGCAGCGTCAAACGGCTGGTGGTCAACACGTTCGTCATCACGGTCATGGGCAGATGCATCCTCGCGTGAGCGCGGACGCGGTCGTCGCGGTGCAGTAGCGCGCGCCGAGCGAGTCGTGCTCGTTCCACAGGTGAGGACACACCGTGCAGCTCGCATTGTCGTCGGGGGCGGCGGTTCGTGACTCGGGCATGCGGAAGCTCCGATGGTCGGTGCTGGAAGGGGGAGAACGAGACCGTCAGCGCTTGCGCCTGATCGGAGAACCGGGCGACGGTTCGATGACGGCCGGGTCGGGCGACAATGGCCGCCAGCTCCCGGCGAAGTGAGGTCCGTCGGTCAGTCGTTTCCCTCGTGACGCGGGGAAAGACGCGGTGGACGATGACGCGGTGGGTGATGGTGCAGTGGTGCAGAGCTGATCCGAGTTCATCTCGGCGCTCCCGCCTCCAGCCGAACACGGCCGGGCTTCCTGATGCGCCCAAGGCGGCTCCAGCTCGAACGCTGTCGCACGACGTGCCCTCGGTGGTTCTCATCCTACTCCGCGGAGGGCACCTCCCGCTCAGCGCCAGGACGGGGCCAGGTCCTCTTCCGCCTGCACGACCATCGACTCCAGCCTCGGACCACCGAACGTGGTCACCATGGCGACGTCAGCCGCATCGCGACCCCGGCCGATGACGACGCGTCCCTTGCGGGGCTCGTTGTTGCGCGGGTCGAAGGTCCACCAGCGGTCGCCCAGCCAGACCTCCATCCACGCCGCGAAGTCCATCGCCGTGTCACCGGGCGGCACGTCCAGGTCCGGCAGGTAGCCGAAGACGTACCGGGCGGGAATGTTGAGCGCGCGGCAGAACGAGATCGCCAGGTGCGTGAAGTCGCGGCACACGCCGAAACCGGCCGCGTTGACGTCGGCCGCGGTGGACAACGCGGTGGAGGTGCCGTAACCGAAGTTCAGCGACTCGTGGACGTGCCGGCAGATCTCCCGCACCCGGCCGTAGCCGGGTGGATGCGCACCGAACCGCGACCACGCCTCGTCGCCCAGCACGTCGGACACGCAGTACCTGCTGGGCAACGTGTACAGCAGCACGTCGTCGGGAAGTCCGTCGGGCAGCGTCTCCGGCACGGTGTCGTCCACGTCCTCCGTCCTGTCCGGCACGTCCACCCACGCGCTGTAGTGCACTGTGGACAGACCAGCGGGAAGCACGACACGGGTGTTGCGGTTGCCGTACGGATCGAGGTGGTGCCGCATCGGCACGTCCGGCTTCACGTCCAGGTTCTCCTGGCTCATCCGGATGTCCGTGTTCCACAGCGGTCGCACGAGGAAGACCGCGGGCGTGGGCACCTCAGCTCGATACGTGAACGCACAACCGACGCGGAGCAGTCGGGTGCCCCACGTCAGCTGTGCCGCGCCAGTGCCGTAATGGCGCGAATTCACCGAACTCGCTCGGGTATGTGGTCCAGTGCGCTCAGCACACGCACCGCGAGATCCCGTGCGGCCTCGCCCACGAGGTCGGTCCGGTCGGTCAGCACGTCCTGCACCATCTTGAGCCTGCGCTCATACGCGGATGTGTGGAGCGTCGTGGTCATAGATCTCCTCGAAACGTCTGTTCGGGTACGCGGCTGCCGCCAGCGGCCACTGGGTCCGCAGTGGACATACCCGTTGTGGTGCCGCGGAGCAGAACCTCGACGGTGTCGATGTTGTCCCGCTCGGCGGCACAGGTCATGGCGTGGTGGGCGGCGGAAGGTTCGGTGTCCGGCGGGACGAGGAGCAGCGTCAGACGGCGCCGGTCCCCCGCGATGACGTCCACGGTGTGCGCGGGCCTGGACCAGAACCCGCTCAGCCGCACCCGGAGGCCGTCCGCGGCGATCTGACGCGGCGCGGTGTCCCACTCGATCAGGTTGTAGCTCACCCGCGGGATCTCGCCCAGCCGAACTGCCAGCACCGCGAGCAGCGCGGGCAGTTCGGCGGCGAGGTCCCGGGAACGCGGCCACCAGGCACCGTCGACATACCCCGTGGTGAGCGCCTTCGGCCGCAACCGCAATCGCAGCGGACACCGAGGCTGCTCGTTGGCCGTGACGGCCGGAGGGGCGATGGAAAGGTGAGGAGCCGACGTCATGCCGGGACTCCCGTCTCCGGCCCGAAGCGGACCGGTTCAGGTTTCGCCGAGTGCGACGTGAGCTTGATTGCCCGCGTGCGAGATGCTCTCGACAAAATCGACACTACACCATTTCCGCCCGATCAGCAGAAAACAGTTCTCATGTCACAAAATCACGATCCAGCATTTGCCACAAAAACTCGGGCGGCAGTCGTGCGGCGTCAAGGGCCGAGCGCTCGGCATCTCTCCAGTTCAGCGCCCGGCCAGCACTGCGACAGCGAGCACGGCAGCCGCGACCAGCCTCGATCGTGCATCGGAATTTTCGCTCGCCGAGCGATCTCCAGCGGCAGAATGGCCTCGGAGGTATTCGGACACGACGTCCCGGTCGAGAACGCCGATTTTTCTTCGATTTCGGTTCCAGCGAACCTGAGGTCACGCTTCGCGGTGTGCTGCTGCCGTGCGCAGTGCCTCCACCGCGTGTGGAACCGTCTCGTGCAACAGCAGTACGCGATCCATGCCCGCGGTCAGCAGTGAACGCCGCGCTGAGCGGACCGTCGCCACGACGGCGAACCCTGTCCCGGCCTGCCGCGCACGCTGGTTGGCCTCACCCAGGATCGACAGTCCCGACGAGGCGAGGAAACCCACCGCCAGGTAGACCACGATCCCCACCGGACAGCTGTTCAACCCGTCCTCGATCGCGGCCCGCAACTGGCCCGCGTTGGTGATGTCGATGTCGCCGGTGACCGCCATGACCACAACGCCGTCGTGGTCGATGGTGTCGATGCTCAGGTCTGAAATGCCGTCGCTGTGCGTACGCGTCATCGTGTACCGCCGGCCATGCTCGACCACCCTCCCCTGACCGCCGTGTGCCGGTGCCAGGCTCGCACCGATCAGCGGTTCCCGCTCGCCCAAATGCCCCGCAGCGCTGTGCACCGACACCCGATGGTGGACGTCCGGCCCTCTGACACGAGGCGAGCTGACGGGAAAGCGCTGCCACGGCTGATGCGATCACCCGTGAGCCCGCCCGAGCTGTACGGGCGGGCCGGACGGCCATGGAGGAGCTCGGGGCGGTGGGGCCCTGGAACTCCTCCCGGCCGCTCGTCGGGTTCTACCGCCAGCACACCGTGATCGAGAGGTGGGTGCCGGTCACCTGACGGCCGCGGTCAGCGCGTCCACCTGCAGTCGCGTCGAGCCCTCCGCCCGCACGGTGATCCGCACGGACCGGGTCCCGTCACGCAGCCGCACGTCGGATTGCTGGTGCCGCAGGTAGTTCAGGCCCGCCGAGCCGATCGTCACCGGCTCGGTCAGCGTGGAGGCCACCTCACGGCCCGCCTCGTCGAGCTCGGTGAGCACGAGCCTCGCGGTGCCGTCACCACGCAGGATCGCGTTGGGCACAAGGGTTCCCGGCCGCACCGCGACCGTCGCGTGCACTTCCAGCGTCGCCGGCTGCGCTGAGGTGGCCTCGCGGAGGGTGCCGCAGTCGGCCACCAGGCTCCAGCGCGAGCACAGCACGCCGAATCCCGGCTTGGCGCGGTCCTTCGTGAGGTAGCCGAAGGCGATGCTGTTCGGGTGCGGTGGCGTACGCGGGTCGTCGTAGAGCTCCCAGGCCATCGTGATCGGCACCTGGAGGCCATCCGTCGTCCGCAGCGACCGCCCGGTGTAGTCGGCTTGTTCGCGCTCTTGCTGCTCGCCCGGCGCGCTCTTCCCGATCTCACCCACGAGCACCGTGCCGGCCGGGAACTTCTCCCGCAGCCCGCGCACCGCCCCGTCCAGCACGTCCAGGTTGCCGTAGCCGTGGACGTCGACGAAGTCCATCGGCTTGCCCACGAGAGCGTCCGCGAGGTCCGCGCCGTCGGTCGACGCGTGCATCACGGACACTCCGCGCTTGCCCCTCGGCACCGCCGTGCGGTCGTAAACCATGGCCACGTAGGCGCTCTGGAGGTTCGGCTGCTTGCCCCGCACGCCGGTCGTCTCGTTCTGCAGGTCGTAGTACAGCACCGCGCCGCCGGGCTCGAGGGCGTTGACGTAGGTGTTCATCCAGTTCGCGCTGGTGACGGCGAACTCGGCCCACTTCGAGCGGCCACTCGGCCAATCCGCGTTGGTCAGCCGGCTGTTGGCGAACGCGACCACGAGCCGGATGCCGCGCTGCTTCGCGATCTCGGCCAGGTCGGCGAGGTTGCGGGCCTGCGCTGCCGCGTTCGTGCTCTTCTCCGGCCACAGCACGACCCTCGCGACGGTGCCGCCGGCGGACGCCATCACGTCGAAGTCGTGCGCGACCTGGTCGCGCACCTGCGGCCACACCGCGTCGTCGAGGTACTCCTGGTACCGCTTCTCGTGCTCCGGCAGGTAGTTGAAGCCCGCCCAGCCACGCGCGTCCCGCAGGATCGTGACGCTCGCGTGCGTCACCACCGAGCCGCCTTCGTAGACCCGCACGACCTTGCGGTCCGCGCCGCGCGTGCTGATCGCGGCCGATCCGCCGCTGAGCGGCGTCTCGGTGCCGTCGTCGTTGACGAGCCGCGCCTCGCCTCCGGTCCAGCGCACGGTCGCGCTGCCGGTGCCGTCCGGGTCGACGACCACGGGCCGGTCGAATGAGGCCGACGCGCCGGAGTCCGCGGTGACGACGAGAGTGTCGAGCAGGTGTTCCTGCGCGGTGCCGGACCACAGCGTGAACACGGTGGTGCCACGGCTGATCCAGGTGATCCGGCCCGTCCCGGACGGACCCTGCGCGTACAGCTTCTGCGGGTTTCCGCCGTGCGACACCCACACCTGGGCGTCGCTCAGCGCCGTGGCCCACGACAGGTCGATCGTGCCGGTGGTGCCGGGCGCGAGCGCGAGGTGCGTGCGGTCGGCGCCCAGCCGGCCGGGCGCTCGTGCCGTGCTGCTCGTGGTGCCCAGCACGGTGCCGAAGTTCGGGCCGCCGCGCAGCTCGAACGTCGTCGTGGTGCCGTTGTAGAGGTGCGGCCAGGTCGCGCTGCCGTTCACCTCGTGCCGCCACAGCTTGGCGGCCTTGCCGGTCTCGCGGATCCAGACCTGGACCGTCTGGTTGCCGTCGGTGCGCCAGCTGACGCCGACCGACGCCGTGTTCTGGCCCGGCGCCAGCGTCACCTCCGTCGCGGACACGCTGATCTGGTTGCTCGCGTGCGCCGGCGCCACGAGTGTGGCGACCAGCGCGACCGCGAGCACGATCGTCTTCCCCCAGGTGCTCATGCGCCCCATCTGAGCAGATCGGGCGCCGGCGCGGGAGGCGGTTGGACGCTGACGGCCGCGGAACTCCCCAGCGGGACCGCGAGCAGCGAACTCGAGAGCGTATGCCGGGCAGGGCCTGGGCGACGGCTTGCCGCACTCTCACCGCAGCTCAGCACCCTGATGCGGAGTCCAGGTACCC
This sequence comes from Lentzea pudingi, assembly GCF_014646255.1. GTDB lineage: Bacteria > Actinomycetota > Actinomycetes > Mycobacteriales > Pseudonocardiaceae > Lentzea > Lentzea pudingi. The sequence goes on along the minus strand of NZ_BMNC01000003.1, from coordinate 550,705 downwards.
CACGCGCCGAACGCCGCCGGGTTTGAACCGGCCGCTCACGTGGTATCGATCAGCACCATTTCTGTCCCGTTCCGGAGGGTGCTCATGCAGATCCAGGTCAACACCGACCACAACATCCACGGTGGCGAACGACTGGCCACCTATGTGACCACCGACCTGGAGAACAGCCTGTCCCGGTTCAGCGGCTGGTTGACCCGCGTGGAAGTGCACCTCAGCGAGGACGGGGGCGGCAAACCGGAGGACAAGAAGTGCGTCATCGAGGCGCGGCCGGGAGGCAAACAGCCGGTCGCGGTCACCCACCACGCGACGACCGTGGACGACGCGTACGCCGGGGCGGCGCACAAGTTGGGACGGGTGCTGGATTCCCAGTACTCCCGCGCCCACGACCACAAGGGCAGTGAGAGCATCCGCCACATGCCCGCTCCAGACGACCTGGACCAGGTCGGCGTGATCGAGGACGAGCCTCGGAGCTGACCAAGGCGGCACAACGCCGCATGGATCATCGGCCGAACCCCTGGTCGGGTGTGCCGGCCAGGGGTGACGGCCGTGGACGCCAGCGCCGTTCTCCACCCGCTCGCCTGGTTCCGAGCTTCGAAGCCCCTTCGACGACCTGAACAGGTCTTGCTGCACCTCGCCGTATCCGGCTCCGCACAGGTCTACGCCGTACACCTCGGAATCGTGGTGTCCGGCGGGAACGCGGCGGGCGCCGGCGTCGTCCGATGGACGAACACCCGAGCAGGTCCTGGGGAGCGGGGGAGCCATCAGCCGGTTGAGCGTGCGGGTGCTGGGCCCTCTGGAGGTCTGGCGGGACGGCCGCAGGGAGAATCTCGGGGGCGTCAAGCAACGGGCCCTGCTCGCGCACCTCGCGCTGCACGCGAACGCCGATGTCTCACTCGACCAGCTGGTCGAGGCCCTGTGGCCCGCGACTCGGCCGCGGTCGGTGGTGCAGAACGTCCGGACCTACGTCTGGCGGCTGCGGCAGTTGCTCGACGAGCGCCTGCGCACCCACGGCACCGGTTACGTGCTCGAGCTCGGGGCTGACGAGCTCGACGCGCTGATGTTCGACGAGCTCGTCGCGGAAGCCCGCCGACGCCCCGGTGCGGCGCTCGGATTGTTGAGGCGGGCGGAGTCCCTGTGGCGCGGCCGTCCGCTCGAGGATCTGCCGGACCACGACGCGTGGACGCCCGCCCTCGCCCGGCTCGACGAGGCCCGGCTCGCGGCGACCGAGCAACGGCTCGGGTTGCGGGTGGCCTCGGGTGAGTACGCCGAAGCGATCCCGGAGCTCCGGGCGTTGCTGGTGGAGCACCCCTACCGCGAGAGCGTGTGCGGACAGCTCGTGCTCGCCCTGCATCAGGACAACCGGCGTGCTGAGGCGTTGCAGGTCTACGCGGACATGCGCGCGCGGCTCACCGACGAGCTCGGACTGGAGCCCGGAGCCGCGTTGCGGGAGGCCCAGCTCGCGGTGCTGCGCGACGAACCGGCAGCAGCTCCTCTCCGTCAGCTACCGCCGGTGGTGTCCGATTTCTGCGGCCGCGCGGGCGAGATCGCGGTGCTGACGTCGGCGCTGCGGCAGGGCCCAGCACCGGCCGCGGTGACCGGGCCTCCCGGGGTCGGCAAGTCGACGCTCGCGATCCGGGTGGCGCACCAGGTCGGTGACCACTTCCCGGACGGACAGCTCTACGTCGACCTCGGCGGCACGTCCGGCCACCCGCGCGAACCGGGTGAGGTGCTCACGGAACTCCTGCACGCCCTGGGGATCACGGGCGCCGGACTGCCCGCGCAGGTCGCCGCGCGAGCCGCGCTGTTCCGCTCGAAGCTCGCCGGTCGACGGGTGCTGGTGGTGCTCGACGACGCCTCCTCGGTGAGCCAGCTCGTGCCCCTGCTCCCGGCCGACGCGGGCTGCGCGGTCCTGGTGACCAGCCGGCGCAGGCTACCGGAGCTGCCCGGCGCGCTGCAGGTGGAGCTGTCACCGTTCTCCCCGGAGGAGGCGGCGGAGCTGCTCGCCGCCATCGCGGGCGAGGACCGGGTGTGTGCCCAGCCCGGCGAAGCGGCGGCGATCGCGGCGGCGTGCGGGCACCTGCCACTGGCGATCCGGGTGGCAGGAGCGCGGCTGGCCGGGCGTGCCAGATGGTCGATGCAGGTGCTGCGCGAGCGGCTCGTCGACGAGTCGACGCGGTTGCGCGAGCTCACCTCAGGTGAGCTGGCCGTGCGGGCGAGCTTCGACCTGAGCATCCGGCAGCTGCCCCCGCACGAGTTCCAGGCGTTCGTGCGGCTGGCGTTGCTCGGCCCGCACGACTTCCCGAGCTGGGTGGTCGAGACACTGCTCGGCGAACCGGGCACGGAGCACCTCGTGGATGGGCTGGTCGACGCTCATCTGCTCGAGACCTTCGGCGCGGACGACATCGGCCAGCCGCGCTACCGGCTGCACGACCTGTTGCGGTGCCACGCTCTGAACCACTCACTGCCGGACCGTGGGGCCGCGCTCGAACGGACGCTGCACGCGTGGCTGTGGCTCGCGGTCACGGCCGCACGGCGGTTGCCCGTCACGTTCGGCACCACCATCGCCGACGTCGCCCCGGTCGCGGCACCGGAACACCTGCTCGCCGAGCCCGTCGCGTGGTTCGAGGCAGAACGGCGCACGCTGTGCGGCGCGGTCGACATCGCGGCGGACGCGGGCCTCGACGAGGTGGCGTGGCAGCTCGCGGCGGCCTGCGTGCCGTTCTTCGACCTGCACAGCCACTACGAGGACTGGGCACGCACCCACGCGCGGGCGTTGCGGAGCGTCCGCGCGGCCGGCAACAAGGCGGGCGAGGCGGCGTTGCTGCGCGGCATCTCGCAGGCGCACATCTACCGCAGTGAGTTCACGGAGGCCGAGCTGGGACTGCTTGCGGCACAAGAGCTCTATCGCTCGCTTCGCGACGACCGCGGTCAGGGCATCTCCCTCGCGGGCATCGGCGTGGTGTACCGGCTGCGGGCGGAGTACGAGCGCTCGATGGAGTTCTACACCGAAGGTCTGCGGCTGCTGGAGCTCGCGGGTGATCTGCATTCCGTCGCACACGTGCGGGCGTCGATCGGCTCGGTCCACGGCTCGCTCGGCAGGCCCGAGGAGGCGCGGAAATGGCTCACGAACGCCCGGCGGCTCGCCGCGGACCTCGGTGACGCACACCGCGAAGCTCTAGTGCTGGTAAGGCTTTCCGCGCTCTACCGCAGCACGGGCGAGCACGAGCAGGAGCTGGCGAGCGCACGCCGGGCCGTCACGATCCTGGCGGACCTCACCGACGAGCGGTGCACGGCGTTCGCCCAGGTCGAGCTGGCCGAGGCGTTGATCTCGAACGGCCACCCGCAGGAGGCGCACACCCTCCTGCTGCAGGTGCTGGAAACCTACCGCCGCACCGGGAACCGGGAAGGCGAACCCGCCGCGCGGCGAGCACTCGCACGCGCGGCGGGATCACTGGATCAGTTGCTGTTGCCGGGCTTCCAGCCGAGGTAGTTGCGGAAGTAGCCGGTCGAACTGCCGTGGCCGATCTTGCCGCCGACGCTGGTCGACCAGAAGCCGCCGTTGCCGTCCGCGATGCCGACGTGGCCGTACTGGCTGGTGTTCCAGAAGACGAACGCGCCCCTGGGCGGCGTGCCGGTGGTGCGGCGGGCGCCGTCCGAGGACCGCCAGTGGGCGATCGCCGACGCGTGGTGCGTCGAGCGGTCCCACGCCAGGCGGACGGCGCGCTCGCAGTAGCCCTCGTACGCCGTGCTGCCGCGGCGGTCGGACATCCACTTGATGGCGCCGGCCGCCGTCTGCTGGATGGCGACGTCGCCTTCGACGGCGGACGCGGTGGCCGTGTCGTCGAGCCACGGCTGCGCGATCTCGACGTTCGGGCTGAACACTTCCCCGCCGGCCGCACCGGCCGGAGCGGCTGTGCCGATCAGGGCCGCGCCGAGCAGGCCGATGGCAGCGACCGTGACTTTGGTGAACCGCATGAGATCCCCTTCTCGCATGTCTGCACTGCTCACACAGCGTCCGGGGATCGCATACACGGCCGATACATCGCCGATACACGGCGTGAGAGCGGGGTGGATGACCTCGGAGCGCAGTGGTGCGAGGGACCAGACGGGCACGCACGCCTGGCGGGCTGTGACCTCACGCTCATCGACGTCAGCAGGGGCATGGCGCAGCCCGCTGCCGCGTTGTGGTCACACGTCCCCTGACCACTCGGAAAGGCATGTCATGCGCGCACTGGTCCAGCAGAAGTTCGGTGACCCCGCCGAGGTCCTCGAGGTGCGGGAGGTGCCCGCTCCGCGGCCCGGTCCCGGAGAGGTCCTGGTGCGGGTGTTGCTCTCCCCCGTCCACAACCACGACCTGTGGACCGTGCGCGGCACCTACGGTTTCAAGCCCGAGATGCCCGCACGCTCCGGCACCGAGTTCGTCGGGGTCGTCGAGTCGCTCGGCGAGGGCGTGGACGGCCTCGAGGTGGGCCAGCGCGTCGCCTCCGGTGGCACCTTCGGCGCCTGGGCCGAGTTCGTGGTCGCGCCCGCCCAGACGCTCATCCCGGTTCCCGACGCCATCGGTGACGAGGCAGCGAGCCAGCTGGTGTCGATGCCCTTCAGCGCCATCGCGCTGCTCGACTCGCTGGAGCTCGCCGAGGGTGACTGGTTGGTCCAGAACGCCGCCAACGGAGCCGTCGGCAGGCTCGTCGCCCAGCTGGCGGCGGCCCGCGGCGTCCACGTCCTCGGCCTCGTGCGCCGTGCCGACGGCGTGGCCGAGCTGCGCGAGCAGGGCATCGGCGACGTCGTCGCCACGGACGACGACGGCTGGCGCGACCGGGTCCGCGAGATCGTCGGCGACGCCCCGGTCAGGGCCGGTGTCGACTCGGTCGGCGGTGCGGCCGCGGGCGACGTCGTCTCGCTGCTCGCCGAGGGCGGCCGGCTCGTCGTGTTCGGCGCGATGGCCTCCCCCACCCTCGAGATCAGCTCGGGTGACGTGATCTTCAAGCAGGTGACCGTCACCGGTTTCTGGGGCAGCAAGGTCTTCCCGGCGATGGCGGCCGGCAAGCGCGCCTCTCTGCTGGGCGAGCTGGTCACGGGCATCGCCTCGGGCGCGCTCACCCTGCCGGTCGAGCACGTCTACTCGCTGGAGGAGATCGCCGGCGCCGCGCGCGGCAACGCGGCTCCCGGCCGGAGGGGCAAGATCCTTCTGCGTCCCTGACGGGTCCGGACCGCGACCCGCGGAATCAGTGTGGACCGGGTGCGCCCTTGATCCGGCAGCCGACGCCGCCCTGACTTTCCAGGCTGTGCTCGGCAGCGCCGACCGGGCTGGTGTGCACGGCCACCGCGACCTTCAGTTCCTCGACCAGCAAACGGACGAAGGCGTTCAGAACCGCCGCGGTGCCCGTGCCATTGGTCAGGTAATGGACCTGATCACCCTCGTCCGCGACGAACTCGCCGTTGAAGAAGTTGTAGACGGAACCGCTTTCCAGCTTGTGCCGGTGCACCGTCAACCCCCCGGCGGCGAGGTCGCGGGCCGCCAGCGCCTCCAGGCCGCACTGGAGACGCAGCTTAGCCGCGTGCCGCCGGCTGGCCTCGTCCTGGTAGGTCGCGAGCCTGGTCTCCGCCTCCGCGAGCTGAGCCCGGCTGTCGTTGAGCAGCACGACGCCCTTGCCGACGAACAGCAAACCCATGTCCAGGTGGAACTTCCCCGGCTGCTCGACGGGGATCACCTGCTGCACCGCGACACCCAGGTCTTCGGCGATCAACGCCAGCACCGGGTTGTCGTCGGCGAACAGGTACTCGCCGGCGGTCGCGGCGATCGAGTCCCGCCCGACCAGTGCGATCGTCTCCCCTGCCGCGTTCTCACCGACGATCAGATTGCCGCCCTCGGCGTAGAACCGGAGGTGTCTTGCCCTGCGATGCTGCCGCTCGAGCGCGGTCTCGACCATCTCGCGGGTCTGGCCCGCGACGACCAGCAGCCCTTCCGGCACCCACTCCTTCGACTTGACCGGACCGAGGACCTCGTTCGCGTAGGTGGCGTCCAGCAAGGCCGCCCATCGCGCCCGGCGCCCGGCCACCAGCCCCGCCCGCAACGCGGTGGCGTTGAACTCCTCCAGCACCGCCACCTCTCCGGACTGCAGGTACTCGACGCTGTCCTCGGCCCACTCGGAGGCCACCTGGTCGACGATGGTCCAGTGCGGGTCAAGGCCCTTGAACACGTCGTCTTTCCGCAGGTCGCGCTGCCCACCCTCGGTGGTGAGGACCCGCACTCCCAGCTTGAGCGCGCGTGCCTGGTCGGCGAAGAACCGAGCGTGGTCGAACTCGGTGGTCTTCCGCACGTTCTGCTGCCCGGTCTTGTAGTTGAAGACGATCACCTTGGTTTTCCCGGCAGGTGTCTTCTTCTGCGGCGGAACACCACCTGTGTCCGAAGGGCGCACCGCTGCTCTCATTGCGTCCTCCACCGCCGGGAGGTGCTGCTGCGCCTGCAAAGCCGGCAGATTCGCCCGCAGGGAGTGCAAGTCCCGCCGTGCCCATGTGCCGAGCTGCCGCAGCGCCGAGTCGAGCAACAGGTCCAGGTCCTCGAGGACCTTCAGGTCGTCCCTCTTCTTGGACATGTCGAGCAGCAAGCGCACGCACGAACCGCTGGGCAGTTCTTGCATCTCCTTCGACTTGCGTTCCGGCACCCAGTCGGTGTCCCACAGAACCGTTGCGGCCGGACCGAACCCCGTCTTGAACCTCATCGCGCGGGCTCCCCTCCTCGTGACTGACGCTTGCGCGTCCCGAGGTAGATCGCCGCTTCCGGCACCCGCGCAACGGCCGAGCCGTTGGTACTACTCGAAAGCACCAAGATCCGGCCGAGGAGCCGGTCGGGCAAGGTCGGCAGCCAGCTCTCAGAACAGGTGGCCCAGCAACCTGGTGATCGCGTCCAAGCTCTCGAGCAGGACGAGGCCGAGCTGCAGCAGGACGAGCCCGGCCTGAAGGGCGAGGACGGCCTGCTGCGACCGTCGACGCTGCGGCTGCCGGCGAGGTTCGCGGGAGTGCCTGCTCATCGTTGTCACCTCTCTGCGGGTCGGTGATCACAGGCAACTGGAAACGGTCTGACGTGGGTAGTTCGCGTGGTTCCTCTCAAGCGGAGGAATCGTTGCGGGCCACTGCCGGGGATACTCGGTCACCATGTATGACGGTCCGTTGGACGACGTGGCGACCAATGTGCGCACGAAGAGCGGCAGGTTGCTGCCCACCGGCCGGCGGCTGGCCAACAGCCCGGTCGTGCGGGCCTGCCTCGAGGGCGGCCGGCGTCTGGCCGAGCAGGAACTCCTGGGTTTCGCGGGCGAGGAGCACCTTCACCGTCCTCTGGACACGCTGACGCAGAAGAACATCGCCCGCGAGGCGGAGCTGATCTTCCAGGAAGCGCTTCGTGACGAACACGTCGCTCACGCACTGTTCGGAACGCCGCCCGACTGGAAGAAGGCCGGCACCAGGCCCTCGGTCGGCACCATGAAGGACCGGTGGCCCACTCTCGCCCTCTACATGGGCGACCTGGTCCGGTACGTGCTGCGGGAGCGGTATTCGCTGACCGACGGCATGCTCGACGAAGCGGCACGTGCCGAGCTGCGCGAGACGGCGGCGTTCAGTGCCGCGGTGGACAAGGTCGCCTACCACGACATGAAGATCGTCTACGCCGACGAGACCTCGGCGCGGTTCCAGTACCTGGTGACTGCCCTGACCGACTTCCACAAGCAGATCAGGGAAGCGCTCGACGGTGTGTACGAACACTCCTTCGGCTACTGGCGCGACCTCTACGCGGAGATCCTCGAGGCGCGCGGTGTCTCGTTGCGTCCAGGAATCTCGCTCAACGAGTTGACGATGATGTTGACCGGCATGGCACAGGGGCTCAGCCTGCGCCACATCGGAGCCGCCGGCGGCAAGGTGATCGATCACGCCAACCAGCGCTGCCTGCTGGGAAAAGCCTCCCAGATCCTGATCGCCGGTGCCATCGACCCGGGAGACGGCAGGAAGGTCGCGGATGTCGTCGACGAACTGATGGCCGTGCGCGTCCCGGTCGATGAGGACCGGAGGAAACCGCGACGGTTCCGTGCTCGGGTTCGGCGGCTCAGGCGCGGAAAGCAATGGCCATGACGAAGCGGGTCGAGCATCGAGCTTCCGCTCAGCGGAAACCCTTGCTTGTGCGGGGCGTGGGTGCGCCGAGTTCAATGGCCGAGATCCGGCAGGGGTCCGGCGACGGTCTCCCCGCGTCGGGGCCGGCCGCACCGAGCAGGACCAGGAGCATGCGATGACGGTGGTGGAGTCCCGTGGACCGGCGGACACCGCTGACCCGGTGGTCGAGACGATCTCCGGCCGGGTCGTGGGACGCGGGGAGTCCGGCCTGGCGGTGTTCCGCGGAATTCCGTTCGCCGAGCCGCCGGGCGGGCGACGCGAGGTTCGCCGCGCCCCGGCCCGCACATCGCTGGGACGGAGTGCGCGAGGCGTTCTCCTTCGGTCCCCCACCGCCGCAGGACCCTGGCATGCCGGGGGCCGTCTCGCCTTCCGGTGTCGCCGCCGGCGACGACTGGCTCACGGTCAACGTCTGGACTCCGGACCCCGGCCCCGCCGCCCGCCGGCCGGTGATGGTGTGGATCTACGGCGGCGCGTACCGCGTCGGTTCGGCGGACACGCCCGGCTACGACGCGAGCCACCTCGCCCGCGACGGCGACCTCGTCGTCGTGACCTTCAACCACCGGGTCGGTGTGGAGGGGTTCGCGTCGATCGACGGTGCTCCGGCCAACCGCGGGCTGCTCGACCAGGTCGCCGCACTGGAGTGGGTGCGGGACAACATCACCGCGTTCGGCGGTGACCCGGACCAGGTCACCGTCTTCGGTGAGTCGGCAGGCGCGGGCAGCATCGCCGCGTTGATGGCGATGCCACGTGCGGCCGGACTCTTCCACCGGGCCATCGCGCAGAGCGTGCCCGGCACGTACTTCTCCGACGCACTCGCGAAGGACGTCGCCGCCGCCATCTCGGCCGAACTGCGCCTGGGCCCGAGCGTGGCCGATCTGTCCGGGGTGGACCCGAGTGCGCTGGCCGCAGCCGGCGCGGCGGTCGCCGCCAGGCTCAGCGAGTACGCGGACCGCTGGGGTCAGGTCGCCCTGACGCCGACTCCCTTCTCCCCCGTCGTGGACGGCGACGTCCTGCCGTCCACTCCCTGGCAGGCCCTCGCCGGCGGCTCAGGCCGCGAGGTGCACCTGGTCACCGGGCACAACCGGGACGAGTTCCGCCTGTTCATCGCCCACGAACTCGGCCAGGTCGACGAAGCGCGGGCGGCGCGGGCACTGCGGGTCTTCGGCCCCGGACCTGACGGTGCGCGGGCCTACCGCGGCGCCTACCCGGACGCCACCGCGGCCCAGCTGTACGAACTCGTCCAGTCCGACTGGCTGTTCCGCATGCCCTCGCTCCACCTCGCCGAGGCACAGCTCGCGGGAGGCGGCCAGGCGCACATGTACGAGCTCACCTGGACCGCTCCTGCCCACGGCGGTTTTCTGGGCGCGTGCCACGGCCTCGACGTACCGCTGGTGTTCGGCAACCTCCACTCACCCATGGCACAGATGCTTCTCGGCTCCGAACCGCCACCGGCCGCGGAACTGCTGTCGAGGCAGTTCCGCACGGCCTGGACCACCTTCGCGGCAGCGGGCGATCCCGGCTGGCCGCGCTACGACAGCCACCAGCGGCTCACCCGTGTCTTCGACGTCGATCCCCTTGTCACCGCTTACCCCGAAACAGAGTCGCGCCGCCTTTGGCACGGCCACTCGTTCGACGCACTGCCCTTGCTCTGACCTGCAACGCTGTCACCGCCGGGGCGGCAGCACGACGCTGGACGGATCCCGGTCCGGACGCAGTCCGCGCCAGGCCGGGTGGCGCAGGCGGCCGTCCGAGGTCCATTGCCGGAACTCGACCTCGCCCACCAGCCCCAGGTCGACCCAGCGGGCGTCACGGGCGTGCTCGCGCGGTACCTCGACGTCGAACGCGCTGGTCGGGCGTGCCCGTCGCTCCAGGTCCCGTTGCAGGTCGGCGAGCACCTCACGGCTGAAACCCGTGCCGACGTGGCCCACGTAGACCAGGCGTCCCTGCTCGTCGTGGGCGCCGAGCAGGAGCGATCCGATCCGGCCCGCGCGGTTGCCCTGGCCTGCCCGCCAGCCGCCGATGACGACCTCCTGGGTGTAGCGGAAGGGGGTCTTGATCCAGGAGGGCGACCGGCGGCCGGGCTCGTAGGTCGACTTCGTCCGCTTGGAGACGATGCCCTCGAACCCGTACTGGCTCGCCACGTGCAGGACGTCGTCCGGCTCGGTGTCCGGGAAGGACGGTGGCACCTGCACCGCGTGGTTGCCGGGCAATGCGAGCTCGCTGAGCATGGCGCGCCGGACGTCGTAGGGCGTGTTCAGCAGTGATCGCCCGTCCAGGTGCAGCAGGTCGAACACGAAGTAGGCGATGGACGGCCGGGTGCGCCGCAGCTCCCGCACTCCGGGGGCGAACTTGTCACGTTGCTGCAGCAGGCCGAAGTTCGGGCGTCCCTCCTCGTCCAGCGCGACGATCTCGCCGTCGAGCACGGCCGTGCGGTGGTGCAGCAACTCCGGCAGGACGCCCAGCTCGGGGAAGCGGACCAGGAAGTCGAGGTCGTTGCGGCTGAACACCCGCACGTCACGGCCCTGGCAGTGTGCGAGACCCCGGTAGCCGTCCCATTTGAACTCGACGGCCCAGCCGTCGCTGTCGGGCGGGTTGCCCGGGGTGGCGAGCATGGGCCGGATGACGCCCAGCGGTTCTGCCGCTGTTGCCGCGCTTCCCACCTGGACACCTCCTCCAGCTGACCTCTAGTCATGGTCAGTGAGAATCGGCCACTTCGCAGCACGACGGGCTTGGCTACGGGCACGTGCCGTTCGGCACCAGGTTTAACCCGATGATCAATCCGGGTACAGGTGCTGGACACTTCGAATCCTGGTGTGGAGGCATCATGAGCCCGGCTGACGACGGCACCCTGAGAAAGCTGGCGGGAACACTGAGCGGCGTCGCGCGTACGCTGCAGGCGGAGCCGGACGTCGAGACGACGGTCAGCGCGATCGTCAAAGTCGCGCTCGACTACGTCGCCGGTGCCGAGTACGCCGGGATCGCTCTGGTCGAACGAGGCAGGATCCACACGGTCGCACCGACCGGCGAGATCGTCAGGGCCATCGACAAGCTGCAGTACGACCTCCGCGAAGGCCCCTGCGTGGACGCCATCGCCGAGCACCAGACCTACCGGGTCGGCAACGTCGGCCGGGAGAGGCGGTGGCCCTCGTTCGGCCCTGCCGCGGCCAGGAACGGCATCCACTCCCTGCTGTCCTACCGGCTCTTCGTGAGCGACAGGACACTGGGCGCACTCAACTTCTACTCAAGTCGCGTCGATGCCTTCGACCAACGCACCGAAGACGACGGCACGCTGTTCGCCACCCACGCCGCGATCGCGCTGATCGGCGCTCAACGGGAAGCGCAGCTCAGCCTCGCCATCGACAACCGCGACATCATCTCCACCGCCAAGGGCATCCTCATGGAGCGCCACGACATCGACGCCGCCGAGGCCTTCCGGATATTGGTGGAGGCCTCGCAGTCGGCCAATCTCAAACTGCACCAGACCGCGGCCTGGTTCGTGGAGAACCGCGGTCAGGGCTGAGCCCGCCGAGGCGTGATCGACGCGATGGGCGGGGTGAAGCGGACACCGGCGCCCGCTGGCCGCCTCCGTGCCCTGTTCGCACACCTGCCGTCCCCGGCGGCGAGGGCCGCCGGGAACGGTGGGAGGGCGTGGCCGTCAGAGCCGCTGCCAGAGGGCAGGGGTGTTCGGCGGCTCCCATCCGGGGACGGACGTGTGCGGCTGGATGACGCGGTAGGTCGCGCCGCCGTAGGTGACCTGGGCGCCGTTGGCGTAGTTGGTGTACGGGGCCCACGAGCCGCCACCGCCGGGGGGCGTGGTCGTGGTCGTGGTCGTGCTGGTCGGCGGGGTGGTCGTGGTCGGACCGGCGGAGGTCACCAGGCGCAGGTTGTAGACCTGCAGGATCTCGGTCAACGGCTGGAAGTAGATGGTGCCGCCGGTCTGGCAGTTGCCGGACCCGCCGGAGGTGACGCCCTGGGCCTGGTCGCCGGTCAGCCACGAGCCGCCGGAGTCGCCGGGCTCGGCGCAGGCGTTGGTGCGGGTCAGGCCGGTGATGGTGCCCTCGGGGTAGGTGACGGAGGCGTTCTTCTGCTGGATGGTGCCGCAGCGCCAGCCGGTGGTGGAGCCGGAGCGGCAGACCGAGGAGCCGACCGGGGCCTCCTGGGAGCCCGCGACCGGGACGGTGCCCGGGTAGCGGTTGACCAGGGCGCGCGGGGTGTTGCCCGCGTCGGTGCGGACCCAGGCGTAGTCGTTGCCGGGGAAGCTGCTGCCCTGGATGGTGCCGCCGGGGTTGGAGGTGCGGCCGCCGGTGGCTCCGCAGTGGCCCGCGGTGACGAAGCCGCCCTCGACCGCGAAGCCGATGGAGCAGCGGCCGCCGCCGGGCACGCCGTAGGCGTTGCCGCCGATGACGTCGATCAGCGGCTTGGGGTCCTCGGTGCTGGCCTCGAAGGCGACGATGTCGCCGCGCAGGCCCGACTCCGCCGCCCACGCCCTGGCCTGGTCCTCGCCGCCGGCGCGGGCGAGGACGACGATCTTGTTGGAGCGCACGTCGACGTACCAGCCGGGGACCGCGTCGGGCGCGGTGGTGGCCTTCGCGTCCAGCTTCGTCTTCGCGCTGTCCAGAGCGGACGCGCTGTGCTTCGCCGTGGTGGCGGCGGCGCCACGTGAGCGCACCGCGCTCGCCAGTGCCGGGTCGGTGACCGCGACCGTGAGGGTGCGACCTGTGCTGTCCAGCCAGGACCCGGCGTACGCCGGGCCGAGACGCGATTTCAGGGCGGCGTCGGTCTGGCCGGCGACCTTCTCGGCGTCGAGGCGTTCACGCGCCTGGTCCGAGGAGATGCCGAGGTCCCGGGCCATCGCGGCCAGCACGGCGGGATCTGCCGTGTCGGCCGCGGTGGCGCTGGTCGTCAGCGCCACCGCGATGGTCAACCCGGCCGCCGTGACCGCCGCCGTGGCGGCGGCGATGAGCTTGCGGTTCATGTCCGCTCCTTGCATGCAGGGTGATTGCGGGCAGACCGTACGACGGGGACCACACCAGTGGTACATACCAATTGGCCATAAGGTTGAACCACACGGAGCTGATCGCCGCAGCTCAGCAGCGGGTGCGGAGTTCCAGCGCTCCGCAGGAGCACGTCAACCTGGCCACGTCGTCCTCGGCCGCCGGCCCTCGAACGGTCACGGCGAGCCCTGGCCGAGCACCGCCACGGCGGCGCAGGAAACGGCGAGGACCAGGCACAGCGGCGAGTAGTACCGGCGATCGAGTCGCGCGAAGTCCGTGCTCCTGCGGGACGACATCACCAACCCGCCCACGCCGCGCAGCGCGAGCACCGCCGCGACACCGCCCGTGCCCAGCAACGGGAGCCATCCCGGCCCGAGGGTGGTGACCAGCCCGGCGCGGGCCACCACGAGGTAGCCGGCCACGCCGAGCAGCAACGCCACGACTGCCGTCAGTCCGGGCGCCGGCAGCTTCTCGACCGGCACGTCGACCACTCGGCGGGCGAACTCCTCACGGGTGCGCAGCGGCCACGGCGAGAACATCCACACGACGTGCAACGCGCCAACAAGCATCAGCACCGCAGCGGTGAACAGGGCCAACACGGTCATCGAGACCTCCACAACGTTCCATACAGTCCTGTATGGTTTTCCGTACAGTACTGTACGGAAGGTGGCGAAGCCCCGACTTTCCAAGCAGGACTGGCTCACCGCGGCGCTCACCGCACTGGCCGAGGGCGGGGTCGGCGCTGTCGCCGTCGAGCCGCTTGCCCAACGGCTCGGCATGACCCGCGGCAGCTTCTACTGGCACTTCACCGACCGGAACGCGCTGTTGCGCGAGGCGCTCGAGTGGTGGGAACAGCAGGGAACGCACGCGGTCATCGAACGGGTCACCGAGATCGCGGACCCGCGGGAGCGCATGCGCACGCTCTTCCGCATCGCGATCACCGAGGATCCGACCAGCGGGCTGGAGCCCGCGCTCGTGGCGCACGCCGACGACCCGGTGGTGGCGCCGGTCCTGCACCGCGTCACCCAGCGCCGCGTGGCCTTCCTCGCCGACGGATACGCCGAACTCGGCTTGCCGCCCACGCGGGCACGGCACCGAGCGGTGGTCGCGTACGCCGCCTACGTCGGCTGGGTCCAGCTCCGCAGAGCCACCCCGTCGGCGGTTCCGGAGATCGTGGACGATCCCGACGCTCTCACGCATCTCGTGGAGCACCTGGTCGGCGTGGACGCAGGACCTACATGACGTCCTGGCTGTCCGTTCGCCGGGCCCGCCTTGAAGTCACGGGGAAGCAGCCAGTCATGACTCGCTGAGGAATTTCAGTGCCTCGTCGACGAACTCGGTGTGGGAATGGAAGATTCTCGGGACGCTGCAGCTCTCCCGCGCCCTCGCGGGCCAGCGGCTCGCCGACGACGTCCCCGAACAAGGCATCCGCAACGCCCTCGCGGTCCTCGACACGGCGCCGCGGAACTGAGCAGCCGCCAGGCGTGCGCGACGGTTGATCGAGAGTCCGGCTGGGTACCTGGGTGAAGCAAGGCAATCAACTACCAGGAGGCTGACGTGATCGGGTTCATCGTCGCCGGACTGATCATCGGCGCGCTCGCCCGACTGATCAAGCCCGGCAAGCAGAACCTCGGCATCGTGGCGACGCTGCTGCTGGGGCTGGTCGGCTCCGTCATCGGCGGCACGATCGCCAACCTGCTCGGCACCGGAGACATCTTCGAGCTCAACGTGCTGGGCTTCATCATCGCCGTGATCGCGTCCGTGCTGCTCATCGGCGTCGCCGAGGCCGTCGCCGGTCGCAAGCGCACCACCGTGCGGTAACGACAGACCGAACTTCGACGGCCCTGGTCACCGAATGTGGTGACCAGGGCCGTCGAGGTTCGGTACGAAGACGCCAAAGCATTCGAACAGCCAGTCGGTCTCGAGGCCGGTGACGTTGTCGCGGAGAGCTAACTGGCTCTCACGCGTCTGGTGTCGTACGCCCACATCGCGATCTCGACGCGGTTGCGTGCGCCGAGCTTGGTCATCAACGATGCGACGTGGTACTTGACCGTGCTCAGGCCGACGAAGAGCTCGGCGGCGATCTCGGCGTTGGTCCGGCCCCGTGCCACCAGCGCGAGCACCTCCTCCTCGCGCTCGGTGAGCGGGTCGACGGGCTGGACCGGCACCACCGGCGCCTGGCCGGCGAAGATCGCCAGGAGCCGGCTGGTGACGTTCGGGGCGATCAGCGCGTCCCCGTTGGCCGCCGCGTGGATCGCCTGCACGAGGAGCGCCGGACCGGCGTCTTTGAGCAGGAAGCCGCGGGCGCCCGCGCGCAGGGCGCCGAGGACGTACTCGTCGAGGTCGAAGGTGGTGATCACGACGACCGCCATCGGGTCCGTCACGTCCGGCCCTGCCAGGCGCCGCGTCACCTCGACGCCGTCGAGGCCGGGCATCCGGATGTCGACGAGGAGGACGTCGGGACGCAGCCGGGTCGCCAGGTCGAGCGCTGCGAGCCCGTCCGCCGCCTCCCCCACGACCTCGATGTCGGGCTGCGCGCCGAGGATCATCACCAGCCCGGTCCGGACCAGGTCCTGGTCGTCGGCCACGACGACACGGATGCTCACGCCACCGCCTCCACCGGCAGCACGGCCTCGACCACCCAGCCGCCCTCCGGTCCCGGCCCCGCGGAGAGCGATCCGCCGAGGAGCTGGGCGCGTTCGGCCATGCCCAGCAGCCCGAACCCGGGCTCCGGGACCGGCCCCGGCCCGGTCTGCCCGTCGTCGCTGACACGCAGCCTGACAGCGCCACCTTCCCTGCGGACGTCGATCCCGACGCGGGTCACGCTCCGGGCGTGCCGTACGGCGTTGGTCAGCGACTCCTGCGCGAGCCGGTAGAGCGCGATGTCCACGGGTCGCGCCAGCCTGGTCAGCGCACCGTCCAGCGAGACCTCGACGGTGGGCGTCGCGTCGGCGCGGGCCAGAGCAGGCAGGTCCGCCACACCAAGCTGCGGCGTGTACGCGACGGCCTCCTCCTCACGCAGCACCCGCACCACGGATCTCATCTCCGCCAGGGTTCGCGACGCCTCAGCCTCGATCACGGCCAGGAACTCGGCGGCCTTCTCGGGCTGGATGCCGGCGACCACACCACCGGCCTGCGCCTGCACCGCGATGGCCGAGACGTGGTGGGCCACTGTGTCGTGCAGCTCGCGCGCCAGCGCCACCCGCTCCTCGTTGCGGATCTCGCGCTGCTGACGCCGCCAGAGGTCCGCGCGATAGCGGAACACCGCCGCGAGTGCGACGAACAACAGCAAGAGAACGGTCCCGCCGAAAACGTCGGTCAAGCCCGCGGCGGAGGCGTACATCCCCAGCGCGACGACGACTGCCACGAACGCCGTCCCCAAGACCATCTCCCGTCCCGAGCCCCACCGCACCAGGGAGTAGAGCAGGATCAGCACGGCAGTCATCGAGTGGAGGCCGAGTTCCCCGGTGTGCGCGGTCAACTGGAGGACCGAGAGCAGCCCGGTGACGCCCCACCCGGTCAGAACGGCCACCAGGGGGCTCCTCCGCCGCCAGAGCAGCGCGGGCGCCAGCGCCAGGGCGAGCACCGTGACGAGCGGTTGCCAGGCCACGCCCGGCAGAACGATGCCCTCGACCAGGGCGGCGGCCGCGAACACACCCACCAGCAGCCAGTCGAGACGACCGACGGGTGGGGCATCAGCAGGCCTCGGCTCACGCCAGAGGGAACGCCGGACAGTGACCACGGCACCAGCCTAGGGATCGGCGTGCCTCGGCGTACCAGCCGAAAGAACAGTTGGCGGACCGTGCCATCGGCCAGGCGGGACCGGCCTCGGGGCCGGGGCGCCCGCCGCCGGGCTCAGCGATCGTGGTCTCACCGATCCTCACCACAACGGAGCCCATGATGAGAACGCGTCAACCCACCGCCGCCGCGCTGGAGGACCAGCGGGTCCCGGTGAGAACCAAGCTCGCCGCGACGTGGACGAGCCTGATGTTCCTCTACGTCTACGTGGACATCCTCAACTTCTTCACGCCCGGCGTCATCCAGGAGATCCTCGACGGCAAGGTCTTCGAGTTCGACCTCTCCCAGACCTTCTCGACCGCGTCGCTGACCCTCATGTCCGTCCCGATCCTCATGGTCGTGCTGTCGATGACGCTGCCCGCCCGGGCGAGCCGCGTCACGAACCTCGTCGTGGCCTCGCTCTACGTCCCCGTGACGGTGTTCAACGCGGTGGGCGAGTCCTGGCTGTTCTTCTACGGCCTCGGCATCGTGCTGGAGTTGGTCCTCCTCGCCTTCATCGTGCGGTACGCCTGGACCTGGCCCCGCACCGCGCCGTCGGCGACCAGCCCGGACCGTGAGACCGTTCGCGCCCGGTAGCAAGCGCGGGCCCTCCTCCCGGCAGGGGCCTGGGCTCCGCACAGCCGCGTTCCGCCTGGTCGGAGGACCGGCCACCGATGGCCGGTCGGTGGCCTGGCCCCGGCACGACGTCCTGCCCTGTGATGACCGCGAACGTGGTGTCCCAGGAAGGGGAACGAGATGTCAACGGCCACTCCCGCGATGCAGGAGCGGGAACGCAGGCTCCGGTCGGTGCGGCTGGTGGAGGTCCTGGCCGCCGCCGGCGCGATCACGGTGCTGGTCGCCGGTGGGTACCTGGTCGAGGAGTTCGCGACCGGCCCGGCGCTGGCGACGGCCGGTGGCCTCGCGCTGCTGGTGACCGCGTCGCTCACGGCCCGGCGGATCCGGCGGAAGGTGCGGTACCGCGTCGACCGGCCGAACTCGACCGCGTGGCTGGCGGGGAAGATCGCCGCGGTGCTCGTGGGCGGCGCCGTCGTCGTCCTCGTCGCCCGGGCGCTGGAAGTGCCGTCGCTGCCGCGCGGACTGCTCGTGTTCGCCCTGGTCGGCTCGCTCCTGGCCGTCGTGAACCAGCACGCCGCCCGATGGACGCTGCTGCAGGTCGACGCCACGGGGGTGAGGCTGCGCCGGACCCACGTGCCGTGGCTCGCCGTGGCACGGCTCGACCTGGCCGATGCGGCACCGGGCCTCGTGGAGGTCGGTGTCCGGCTCGCGCCGGGGCACGTCGCCGGCGACGAGGCGGTACGGGGCACCGTGCTCACCGATCTCCCGGTCAGCACGGTGGTTCCCGGCGCGGCCGCCGGCGCGGACCGGCTCCGGCGGGCGATCGCCGAGTTCGGCGACCGGCCCGTCGAGGTCGCGGTGAGGACGCCGTGACCAGCGGGCCGGAACGGTCGCGGCTGGCCGCGCGCGAGGCGGCGGACGATCCCCGGCGCTACGGAGCCAGGCTCGACCCGGTCTACGCCGGCTACCTGTGCGGAATGGACGAGCCGGCCGGCATCAGTCGCGGCCGCCGCGGCGGCGAGGTGGTCCTCACCGCCGCGGCCGTCGCCTACCTGCAGCAGCTCCCGGCCGGGTGGGACGGCCACGTCGACGCCGGGAGGAGGCGGATCTACTTCGAGGGGGCGCCGCACCGGTTGAGCCGGCTGTGAGCAGGGCAGTCGCTACGCAGGGCGCGTCTCCCCCTCGGCGGACCAGACCAGCGCGTACACGGTCTTGCCGCCCTGGGCGAGAGGCCTGGCCCCCCACGCGTGCGTGATGTTGTCGATCATCACCATGCCCCGTCCTCGGTTGCCGCCGAGTCTGGACCGCCCGTAGACCGGCTGCTGCGCCGAACAGTCGTCCACTTCCACCACGACCTGGCACCCGATCCGGTTGAGGAGGATGCGCAACCGGCCGTCGCCGGCCGTGTGGTCCAGGACGTTCGACACGAGCTCGGTCACCACCAGCAGGACGTCGTAGCAGTGGTCCTCGTCCAGTTCGCGCAGAGCCTCGTGCACGCGCGACCGCACCACCGGCACCGACGTGTTCCGGTCGATCGGCAGGTCCATGACCACCGACCAGAACGTCTCGCCAGTGGTGGTCACGGTTGCGGTGCCTCCAGCGTGATGAACCGGACCGATCGGTGCCCAGCCCGGACCGCGGCGCGCGCTCGTCCGGCCATCACACGACACCGTCTTCCCGCGAGCCGGCCGGGCTCCAGGCCGCGGACGCGTCGTCTGCTGTCGGGTAGGTGGCGAACAGACCGGTGAGGCCGAGGATGTCCAGCGTTCTGCCCAGCTGGCGTGACACCGCGGCCAGGGCGAACCCTGCCCCCGCCCCGCGGGCGAGGTTGTGGGCCGAGACCAGGACGGTGATGCCGCTGGAGTCGCAGAACTCCAGTCCGGCCAGGTCCACGACCAACTGGTCGCCGGCGTTCAGCGACAGCTTCGTCATCGCACCGTGCGCGGCGGGCGCGGTGCCGGAGTCGAGCTCGCCGGCGAAGGCGAGGACCGTCCCGGTGGGGACGGTTCTCGTGGTGACGGCGAAGACACCGCTCATGAGTCGCTGCCGGGGACGCTGAGCGCGAGCAGGGCGGTGTCGTCCTCGACCCCGTCGCCGAAGCCGCGCAGCAGGTCGGTCAGGACGCGGATGACCTCGGCCGCGCCGGTCGCGTTCGCCGTCGCGAGGAAGGCGAGCAGGTCTTCCTCGCTGTAGCGGTCCGAGCTGCCGGTCGTGCGTGCTTCGGTGAGGCCGTCGCTGTAGAGGAGGAGGGTGTCACCGGGCCCCAGGCGTGTCGTGACCGCGGTGAAGGACGCGTTGGGCACCCCGCCGACGAGCATGCCGCGTGGGGTGTGCAGGAAGCGAGCGGTGCCGTCGGCTCGCACGACCACCGCCGGCGGGTGCCCGCCACTGGCCAGGGTGATCTCGCAGCCGTCCGGCACGGGAACGAGCGAACCGTAGATCACGGTGCAGAACCGGGCGTCGCCGGCGAGGAACCGTTCGTGCAGCACCGTGTTGAGGTTGTTCAGCACGCTGATCGGTTCGGGTTCGAACACGGCGGCGGCGCGCAGCGTGTAGCGGATCAGGGAGGTCACCACGGCCGCCTCGGCGCCCTTGCCGGACACGTCGCCGAGGAAGAATCCCCAGGTGCCACCGGTGAGGGGGAAGAGGTCGTAGAAGTCGCCGCCGACCTCGTCCACCGAGGCCGGGTGGTAGTGGGCCGCCGTCTGCAGTCCCGGCACCGTCATCAGCACCGGGGGCAGCAGGGTTTGCTGCAGGGTCGACGCGAGTTTGCGCACGCGATCCCGTTCCTCGTCGGCCTGTCGCCGGGCGCGCAGCAGCTCCCGTTCGTACGCGAGCCGGTCACGAGCGTCGAAGATCGTGATGCGGATCAACTGCGCGTCGCCGTCGCTCCCCCGCTTCACCGTCGACGTCACCAGCACCGGCAACTGCGTGCCCGCAGCGGTTCTCAACTCCAGCGCGAGACCGCCAGCTTCACCCTGCAACGCCAGCATCGGACCTATGTGGGTCTCGTAGTAGATACGGCCGCCCACGGTGAGCAGGTCGCTGAACCGCCGGCGCCCGATGAGCTCGGCACGCTCGAAGCCGAGCCAGCCGAGCAACGTCGTGTTGATCTTGGCGATCGTGCCGTCCATCAACGTGGAGAGGTAGCCGCACGGCGCGTGCTCGTAAAGATCTTCGGCGCTGTCCTCCAGCAACGCGGAGAACGTCGGAGCCACGCCGCCGGGGTCATCGTCGTCGGCGGCGTTCTCGGTCTCACCGGCCGCACGGATCACCGCGCACCCGCGAAAGCGCTGATCGCCTCTGCCGTCACTTCAGGAGCGCTGAGCTGCGGGCAGTGCCCGATGGCGTCCAGCGTCACCAGTTCGCTCCCGGCGATCTGCGCGTGGACGAACCGGCCGACCTCCTGCGACGCGATCGCGTCCTGCGCGGTCTGGATCACCAAGGTCGGCACCCCGACCTTCGGCAGGTCCGCGCGGTTGTCCGACAGGAACGTCGCCCTCGCGAACACCTGCGCGATGGCCGGGTCGGTGCGGCAGAAGCTGTTCGTCAGCTCCGCTCCGAGCTCGGGACGGTCCGGATTGCCCATGATCACCGGCGCCATCGTCGCCGACCACCCCAGGTAGTTCGAGTCGAGGGACTCCAGCAGCTCGTCGATGTCAGCCCGGCTGAACCCGCCCCGGTAGTCACCGTCGTCGAGATAACAGGGCGACGGCGTGAGCAGGACGAGCTTCGCGAACAGCGCCGGTTCGCGGTTCACCGCCAGCACCGCGATCATCGCCGACACCGAGTGCCCGACCAGCACGACGTCCCGCAGGCCGAGCTCGGCGCAGATCTCCAGCACGTCCTCGGCGTACGCGTCCAACGTCGCGTACCGGTCGGCCGACCAGGCCGACAGATCCGACCCACCCGCACCGACGTGGTCGAACAGCACCACCCGGAACGTCTTCGCCAGCACCGGGGCGACCAGCCTCCACAGGTTCTGGTCGCAGCCGTAGCCGTGCGCGAGCAACACGGTCGGACCGTCGGTGCGGCCGATGACGGTCACGTTGTGCCTGCTGCTCACGTCCACGTCGCTCATCGTGCCACCTGATCAGCTCCGACACCGTTCGCGGCGACGCCGACGCGCGGGTGTCGTCCGCGCGCCCGGCCCGTTCGTCCGACATCGTTCTTCCCCGGCGGCACGGGTCGCCGCGCCCGGAGCGCTGAGGCGGATGGGGGGCACCACTCCAGTAATGTCGTTGCGGTTCGCCGAGGTGAGCTTGAGCAGACAGGCGTACACCTCCACGTGGTTCAGCCGTGCAGTGGAGGACGCTGGAATGAGCACGACCACACCGGCAGACGGCTCCGCCGGTCAGGACACCGCACGAAGAGCCGCGGACCTGCGCCAGCTGCTCGCCGGGCTCACGGCGGTGCGCGACGGCGACCTCGGCATCCGCCTGCCCGGCGAGATCGGCACGGTCTGCAACGGCACGGTGGACCAGCTTTCGCCGTTCACCTCCGAAGTCACCCGCGGCGTCTGCGAGGTCGGCAGCCCGGGCGGCCAGGCCGAGGTGGCGGGTGTCGCTCAGAGCGCAATGACGGACCAGACAGACACCGCCACCCGCATGGTGCCCGTGCCGGCGCACCACACACGGCCGCTCAAGCTCCTGTCCAGTTTGGACGAACTGCGGGAGCGGATCGCGTTGCACCTCAACGCCGCCTGCGCCCACCGGTGGATGCGGGCCCGGTGACCCGGGACGAGGTGGACGTCGGCCGTCTCGCGGGCACCGTCAGCCGCCTGCGCACGGAGATCGACGCGGCACGAGCGGCCGCGGACGGCAGGGCATTGCTGGAGGTCGCCAAGGGAATCCTCGTCGAACGGCTGCGCTGCGGCCCCGCGCAAGCAGCCCGGCAGCTCGCGTTGCTCGCGAATAGCGCGGGCACCACACAGCTCGAGCTCGCCGTGGAGATCATCAACGAGGTCTCGGGCGACGAGCTCACCGCTGTTCCCACGCCGGCGGAGGAACCAGGCCTCGCGGCGGCGATTCGGTTGCGCACAGCGGAAAGTGGTGTCCTGCAGGCCGGCGACGCGCAGTCGGTGGCCGGGTCGCTGCTCACCCACGCGCTCGCACCGCTGGGCGCCGGCGCCGTGGCGATCTGGCTGGTGGGCGCCGACTCCTCGCTCACGCTCGCCGGGCACGCCGGGTTCGCGGCCGGTGAGGCCGGTCGCTGGCGCTACGTACCGCCGGGCGTGTCCACACCTGCCCGCCGGGCGGTGCTCGAACGGGAAGCGGTGTGGATCGCCGACCTCGGCGAGTCGGGGCTGCCCTCGGTCGGGTGCGATCTGCCCGGCCGCGTTGCCGTTCCCGCCGGGACCGGCGGCCGGATCGCCGGTGTGCTGGAGATCTGCTGGCACTCGACGCTCTCACCGCAGCCGCTCGGCGTGCGCGAACAGGTGGAGGCACTGGCAGAGCTGTGCGCCGCCGCCCTCGACGACGCGGTGCCCGCAGGTTTCTCCAGCCCGGCACCGTCCGAACTGGTCGGCCTGGCGGACGGCCTGCTCGACCCCGCGCTGGTGCTCGGCCCGGAAGTTTCTCCCGACGGCACGACCGCGGACTTCCGGGTGCACCACGTCAACAGCCAGTTCGCCGACATCGCGGGCCGGCCGCCGACCGCCGTCGCGGGGCAGTCGCTGCTGGAGTTCTATCCACTCGCCGCTGCCGAGGGTGGCCTGTTCGACAAGATCGAGCACGTGCACGCCACCGGCGAACCCTTCCGCGCGGAGCAGATGAGCCTCCCGGCGGTCGTCGACGACGTCCCACTGACCGTGACAGCGGGGGTGAGCATCACCCGGCACGGGGCGCTGGTCCTGATCGTGTGGCGAGTGCGGGACGAGACGGCACGACTCGCGAACCTGCTGCAGCACGCGCAGCGCCTCGGCCGCGTCGGCGGCTTCGAAGAGGACCAGGACAACGGCACGATCATCTGGAACAGCCAGCTCTACGCACTCCACGGACGCGACATCAGCTCCGGACCCGTGCCGCTGTCGGAGATCACCCGGTACGCGCACCCGGACGACGTACCCGCGCTCAGCGGGTTCGTGCACACCGTTCTGCGCGAGCACCGGCACGCGTCGGCGGCTTTCCGGCTGCAGCGCTCCGACGGCGTCACCCGGCACGTCCGCGTCATCGCGGAACCGGTGCTCGACTCGCGGGGCGCGTTGCTCGCCGTTCGCGGGGCCTACCAGGACGTGTCCGCGCAGCACTGGACCGAGGTCGCGCTGTCCGCGACCCAGGACCAGCTCGCGATCACCACCCAGGAGGCCGCCGAGCGCAACAAGCTGACGCTGCAGCTCCAGCAAGTGATCATGCCGCCGACACACCCCACGATCGACGCGTTCGGACTGCGCGTGGCGGTGCGGTACCGGCCCGCCGCGCAGGAGGAACTGGTCGGCGGCGACTGGTACGACGCCGTCGTCCTGCCCACCAAGCAGATCCTCGTGTCGGTCGGCGACATCACCGGCCACGGCATCAAGGGCGCGACCGGCATGGTGGTGCTGCGCAACGCACTGCGCGGGCTCGCCGCCACCGGCGCCGGCCCCGCACAACTGCTCACCTGGCTCAACCTCGTCGCCCACCACCTCGCCGACAGCATCCTCGCCACCGCCGTCTGCGGCCTGTACGACCCGCACACCCGCGTTCTGCGCTGGGCCCGCGCCGGTCATCCACCGCCGGTGCTGATCAGGAACGGACGTGGCGAACTGCTCCCGATGCTGCCCGGCGTGATGCTCGGCGCGATCGCTGAAGCGTCCTATGTGGAGGACGAGGTGGTGCTGGAACCGCGCGACACCCTGCTGCTCTACACCGACGGCTTGGTCGAGCGCAAAGACCTGGCGCTGGACGAGTGTCTGGAACGCCTCTGCGAGGTCGCGCGGGAACCCCGGACCAACCTCGACGACCTTCTCGACCACCTGCTCGCGCAGTCCGATTCCGACACGGACGACGACACGTGTGTCGTAGGCGTTCAGCTGCTGTGACAGCGACGCTTCCGCGGAACGCCCAAAGCGCCCGGCCGGGTGGTTCCAGCTGGGCGCCTCACGGCCGTACACGGGCCAGCGTGCGCGTGGACCGTCATCACCACGTACCGCGGCTGCGGGCGTACCGGCCCCCGAAGCTTCAGCCGGTAGCAACCCGGTGCGTCACGGCTTCACCTGGCGAACCGGGGTTCAGCGGTCCGAGTCGTGCTCGGACGAGTGCTCGACCTCGACGTCGATGTCGGGGTTCGCGCACAGACCGCTGTCGTTGTCGGACAGGACCGGCACCGCGATGACGTTGACGTCGACGTGGCACACGTTGAGGTCACTGAGCAGCTCGGAGTCCTCCATGTTGACCGCACCGACCTGGTGGGTGTGGTCGTACTGCGGGGCCAGTTCCTTCACGTCGTCCATCGCACCGCCCTGGGTGGCGAAAGCAGGCGTGCCCATCATCAGGAAACCCGCGCCGACAGCGGCGGTGGCGGCGAAAACCTTCTTCATCGTGGCGATCTCTCCTCGTGAACCAGTCGTCGATCTGCACGTGCAACGGAGGGAGGAGCGGAGCAAGCGCTGGACGGAAACCCCGCTCCCCCGTCCGAATCCGGCGGCCACCACGGCGGCCGCCGGCTCATGTCACTTGTCGTCGGGGTTGACGCACAGGCCGCTGTCGTTGCCCGACAGAACCGGCACCGCGATGACGTTGACGTCCACGAAGCAGGCGTTGAGATCGCTGAGAACCTCGGAGTCGTTCAGCTGGGCCACGCCGGTCTGGTCCGTGATGTCCAGCTCGGGGGCGTCGGCCAGCGCGGTGGAACCGATACCGAGGAAAGCGCCCGCGATAGCGACGGCCGCTCCTGCCTTCTTCAGCACAGAAATCTCCTAGTTCGTATTTTTCCCGGAGTGTTCGCTGCGGCAAATCTCGCCGCCGCAAGTCCGACGGGACCGTATCCAAACGGCCACGGAGATCCAAATCAGAAATCACGCGTTAGCGTGAACGCAGAAACTCTGCATCACACTTTCGAGTGGCACCTGATCTTCAATGTTTAAGAGTGTTACGGGCGTTGATCAGTCAGAATCGGTGAACCTCCGCACCGGGTTCCGCGATGGGGTGACCGAACTGGTGCATCGCGCCTCGACTCGGGCCAGGAACGGCATGACGCGTTCCTGCGGTGCGCCGGCGGGCGACCGGAAGTGCGACACGCTCTGGGTGCGGCTCCGGCATGGTCACAGGCGCATCCCGAGCGGGCGCGATGATGGACGTCCGATGCCGGATTTCGGGCTTGTGCCGGTAACTCGAAATCCCACTGGAAACAAGGGTGCGACCGGACTGACGCGAACCGATGATGATCGCGTCGCCACGTGCATCGCGGATCCGGGTGGTGTCCGGTCTGTGCGGACGACGCGCACAGTGGAGGATCGGAGGCGGAAGTCCCTCCAACGGGTGAAGGTGGCAGGCAGTGAGTGGTGACGACTGGGTGTTCGGCTTCGGGTCCCACTCGTGGGAGGACCTCGTCGGGAAGCTGTTCGGAGGGCTCGGCCAGCCCTCGTCCGCGACGAGGCGGACCGACCACTACGGCCGCGATCTCACCGCCGCGGCGCGCGACGGCCTGCTCGACCCGGTGATCGGGCGGGAGGACGTCGTCGACGAGGTGCTCGAGGTGTTGTCGCGGCGCACCAAGAACAACCCCGTCCTGATCGGTGATCCGGGCGTGGGCAAGACCGCGATCGTCGAGGGCATCGCGGCACGGATCGCCAGTGGCGACGTGCCCGCCACGCTCAGCGGCAGGCGGCTGGTCTCCCTGGACCTGGCGGGCATGGTGGCCGGGGCGAAGTACCGGGGCGAGTTCGAGGAACGGCTCGAGGGCGTGATCGAGGAGGTGGCCGCCTCGAACCGCATGGTGGTCCTGTTCATCGACGAGCTGCACACCGTCGTCGGCGCCGGCAGTGCCGAAGCCTCGCCGATGGACGCCGCGAACATCCTGAAACCCGTGCTCACGACCGGGCGGCTCCAGGTGATCGGGGCGACCACGGCCGAGGACTACCGTCGCCACATCGCGAAGGACGCCGCGTTCGAACGGCGGTTCCAGCCCGTCTTCGTCGCCGAACCGTCTCCCGGCGAGACGATCGACATCCTCCGCGGCCTGCGCCCCCGCTACGAAGCCCATCACGGGGTGCGGATCACCGACGAGGCGATCGTGTCGGCCGTCGAGCTGTCGGCCCGCTACGTGACCGACCGGTTCCTGCCGGACAAGGCGGTCGACCTGGTGGACCGCGCGGGCGCGCGCGTCAGGTTGCGGGAGAAGACCCCGATGCCCCCGGATCCGGCGGAGCTCGAACAGCGGGTGGCCCGGCTGAAACGGGAACGGGACACCGCTCAGGCCGAAGACCTGCCGTTCCTCGACGACGACCTGCGCCGCGCGATCGCCGAGCTGGAAGCTGCCCGCGCCGCGCTGGCCGACGCGCCCGAGGTCGGGCCGAACGATGTCGCCGAGATCGTGTCACGCAGCACGGGCATCCCGGTCGCCCAGCTCACCGAGGCCGAACGACACCGGTTGCTGCACCTCGAGGAGCACCTGCACCAGCGGATCATCGGGCAGGACGAGGCGGTGGAAGCGGTGGCCGACGCGGTCCGCCAGGGCCGTGCCGGCCTCAAGCACCCGAACCGGCCCATCGGCTCGTTCCTGTTCCTCGGCCCGACCGGGGTGGGCAAGACCGAGGTGGCGCGGGCGTTGGCGGAGACGCTCTTCGGCTCGCAGGACCGGCTGATCCGGTTCGACATGAGCGAGTTCGGCCAGCAGCACACGGTGTCCCGACTGATCGGCGCGCCCCCTGGCTACGTCGGCTACGAGGACGCCGGACAGCTCACCGGCGCGGTCCGGCGGGTGCCGTACTCGGTGCTGCTGCTGGACGAGATCGAGAAGGCGCACTCCGACGTCTTCAACACCCTGCTGCAGGTGCTCGACGCGGGCAGGCTCACCGACTCCCAGGGACGCACCGCCGACTTCGCCAACACCGTGATCATCATGACCAGCAACATCGGCGCCGACCAGCTGCTGGCCGCGGGCACCTCGGGCGTCGACGTGGAACAGCTGCGCGGATCGCTGATGTCCGCGGTGCGCCGGTACTTCCGCCCGGAGTTCCTCAACCGCGTCGACGAGATCATCCTGTTCCGCGGCCTCGACCCCGCCCAGCTGCGGCAGATCACCACGCTGCTGCTCGGCCCCACCCGCCATCGGCTGCGCGAGCAGGACGTCACGCTCGAGGTCGACGACCAGGCCGTCGACTGGCTCGCGGCCCGCGGCTACATGCCCGAGTACGGCGCGCGGCCGCTGCGCCGCACGATCACCAAGGAGCTCGACCGGCGACTGTCCCGCGCACTGCTCGCGGGCGAGTTGCGCGGCGGGCAGCACGTCCTCGTCACGGTCGTCGACTCGGACCTGGCGCTGACCATCACCACCCCCTGACATCGCAACGGATGGCGTGCGGGGGGCACGGTGGAGAACGACGCGGCCCGGGGTTCCACGGCCGTGGCCGTTCAGCGGACGGTCTGCCCGCACACCGGTGCCAGCTAGGGTGGCCCGCATGGGCGTCTCCCTCTACTACACGGCTCGCCGCGCGACCCCGCTGACCGGCGCCGAGCTCGCGGCGGTCGGCCAGGCCGCCGACAGCTCCAACGCGGGCGCGCCGTTCTCCCGGGAAGAAGAGGGGCTGTACCTCTACGACCGGCTGGAGCAGGGAACGGTGCTCGACGGGTCGACCAAGCTGCCCGCCGCGGATGAGCGGGCGGTCCCGTCGCTGGTGCACTGGCTGGCCGCGGTCACCGCGTTGCGCCGGGCGGTGCCGGACGCGGACTGGACCTTCACCCTCGACGACTACGAGATCGAGTGGGACGACCACACCGGCTACCGCTTGCCCGGCCTCGACGACTGACCCTCCAGCTCGGCGAGCTTCGCCCGCACGTCCTGGGCGTCCGGGTGGGAGAGCCGGTCGAGCAGCGTGAGCGCCTGGCGCCACACCTTCTCAGCGGCGGAGCGGTCGCCCATGACGAGGTACGTGTCGCCCATGCGCGCCCAGGTGGTGGCTTCGGTGTAGCAGTCACCCAACTGGCCGGACAGAGCTATGGACTGCTCGTAGTGGCGGAGGGCTTTAGCGTGGTCGTCGAGGTGGTGGTGGATGTAGCCGAGGCTGTCGAGGGTGTCGGCCAGGCCCGGCCGGTGCTCCAGGTCCCGGAACAGCGCCAGGGCCGCCTCGCAGTTGACGCGGCCTCGCGCGTGGTCGCCGAGCAGGGCCTGCTCCCAGCCGAGCTGGTCGAGGGCGCGGGCCTGTCCTGCCCGGTTCCCCGCCGTGCGGAACAGGTCCAGGGCTCGGGCGGCGTGGTCGACCGCCTCGGTGTAGCGCTCCTGCAACTCGCGCACCCAGCTGAAAGCGATGTGCGTGCGCGCCTGGCCGAGCGGTTTCCCCATGTCCTGGTAGAGGTCCAGGGCGTGCTGGAGGTGTGAGGCCGCCTCCTCGTAGCGTCCCAGACGGATGGCAGCGCGGCTGAGAAAGCGGTGCGCCCGGGCCTGGGCGGCACGGTCGTTCAGGCGCGTCGCCGCGGACAAGGCGGCCTGCTGGGTCGTCACCCAGTCCTGCCAGTGCCCCTGGCGTTCGAAGTAGGTCGCGAGTGTCCAGGCCAGCTGCCAGGCGTGGACGTCGAGTCCGTGCCGGATCGCCTGGTCGATGAGGACCGGCAACGTGGCGTGTTCGGCGACGAACCAGGCCAGTGCCTGTTCCTCGTCGGCGATGTCGAGTGGCGCTACGTCCGGAGCCGGCTGCCGCAGGTCGATGCGCTCCCGCTGAGGGGCGATCCGGCGATCAGCGGCGGAACAGGTCTGCAGGAAGAAGTCGAGCACTCGGCGGACCGCGGCTTCGCGCCGTGCGCCCGTCTCCTCGGCCGCGGCCAGTTCGGCGGCGTAGCTGCGCAGCAGGTCGTGGAACTGGTAGCGGCCGGGGCTGGGCTGCTCCAGCAGGTGGGCACGGGTCAGTTCGGCCAGGGTCGCTCGTACCTCGGCCAGGGGAACACCCGCCAGGGCGGCCGCCGCGGGCGGGCTGATGGTGGGGCCCGGATGAACGCCGAGCAGGCGGAACAACCTGGCGGCGCTGGAGGTGAGGGCGCGGTAGGACCAGGAGAAGACCGCGCGGGCACCGCTGTGGCGGTCGCCGGCGTCGAGGACGTCGAGCCGCAACCGCTCGTCCCGCAACTCCTCGGCCAGGGTCGTCAGCGGCAGGTCCGGATGCGTGGCCGCGTGCGCCGTCACCAGCCCCAGGGCGAGCGGCAGGCGGGCGCAGAGCTTGATGAGCTCCTGAACGGCGCCCCGTTCGGAGTCGACCCGTCGCGCGTCGAGGCGCCGAGTCAGGAGTTCGACCGCCTCCTCGTCGGACAGGACCTTGAGGGTCATCGGCCGCGCGCCTTCCCTGGCGATCAGGCTGGTGAGCTGGTCCCGGCTCGTGACGAGCACCACGCAGGTCGGGTTGCCGGGCAACAGCGGACGCACCTGTTCCGAACTGTGCGCGTTGTCGAGCACCACCAGCACCCGCCGTCCCGCCAGCAGGCTCCGGTACAGGGCGACCTGGGCGTCGAAGCCGGTGGGGATCCGGTCGGGGGCGATCTGGAAGGCGTCGAGGAACCCGCGGATCGCCTCGGCCGGGTGCACGGGCACACCGGTCGGGTCGAACCCCCGCAGGTTCACGTACAACTGGCCGTCCGGGAACCGCGCGACCGCCTGGTGCGCCCAGTGGACGGCCAGGGTCGTCTTGCCCACGCCCGCCGTCCCGCTGACCGCGGAGATGACCAGCGTCGTCACCTCCGACGCGCCGTCGTCGAGCACCGCGGTCAACCGGGAGAGCTCCGGCGCGCGCCCCACGAAGTACGGGAACGCGCCGGGCAACTGCTGCGGCGTCACCCAGGAGCGGTCGACCTGGTGGAAGTGCACTCCGCCCACCACCGAGTTCGCCTGGACGACCGAACCCGTGACGGTGCCGGTCACCTCGTTGTCGCTGCTGGTGACGCCCACTCCGCACACCTCGTCGCTGAGATTCCACTCATTCGGCAGCACCGCGCGTCACGTGTGACGACTTTGCCGTGCTCGACCAATGCATTCATCCGCACCTGATACAGCGGGCGGTCCGGCAACGGCACCTTCCCACTTCGCGATGGCGCGACGGAACGTTACAGACTTCGCGGGTTCTCGGGAACGATCACGGCCATCGGGATGCGCAAATTCGCAGATCGCCGCGAAATTCGCTTCAACCGAGAATAGTCCACTGCCTGCTTCCCGATCGTGTGGCCCGACATCTGGCAGGTGGTTAGAGTGTGGCGCACCTACCCACGAGGAGTCCTGGCACAACATGAACAACCGTGGTCGCGAATCCACCCCGCCGTCGATACGCCGACGCGACTGGCCAAGCGTGCCACAGGTCGATTGCCGACGAATCGTGTCGATATGGGAGGAAGCGTTCCCTCCCGAGGAACGCAGTGCGCACGACACGGTGTCCCAGCGCAACAGCACGTGGCTGTGGACGGCCCACTCGCCCGAGGGGAACCTGATCGGGTTCGCCACGGCCCTGCTCCTGCCGACGTCCGAGGCCGCTTACCTCGAATACCTCGCCGTGTCGCCGTCAGCGCGCGGCACCGGGACAGGTGCCGCGCTGCTCTCCTCGATCGGGACCGACCTCCAGGAGGAACGGTCGGCGCACGGGGTCGTGCTCGAGGTGGAGGACCCGCTCCGCACAGCAGGACGTGATCCTCTGCTGGCGCGACGAATGGCCTTCTACGCGCGGTGGGGCGCATTGCCGGTGCCGTCGTTGAACGACTACTTCATGCCCGACCTGGCGAATCCCGGCGGGCTGGTGCCGATGACCCTGCTGTGGCGCGGAATCCGCGATGATTCGATGCTCACCCCCGACGGGGTCGCGCGAGTTCTGACCGACCTCTATCACGGCTATTACGCGCACGCCGCATCAAAAGACCACCTCGAGGACATGCTGGAGCGCATAACACCCGCCGCGCCATGATCGCTTGATGGTGCGCCGCACCATTCCCGCCCACGCTGGTCAACGAATCTCAACGACCTGATCTTCGCACTTGCCGCGATTCCTCAGCGACCAAAGTGGCCGGGCCGGTGCTGTCGTCTGAACCCCCGCCAGACGACAGCACCGGCCCTCCACACACGCGTCCTCCCTGCCCGGTCAGCTCGGCAGCACGAGCCGGTTGGCGATGTCGTACAGGGCGGCCTCGGGCACCCGGCCCGCGACGACGACCGGGGCTCCCCCGATCGCGTCGAGGACCCACAACCGCTGGTAGCCGTTCTCGTCGACATGACGCGTCTCGCGGCCCTGCACGGGTTGTCCCGGTGTGCCGGCGGGTTCGCCGACGACAGCGCTGCTGACGTGGACCGTCGGCAGGACGGCGCACGTGCCCAGCGAGTAGCTCGTGCTGGTCTTCGGCGCGGCCGGGGAGCGGTCCAGGCCCTGCTGGACGTTGAAGGCGCAGATCCGCATCCCGCCGGGCAGGTCCCGCAGGCCGAACGCCGGGGTGACGGTCGTCGTGCCGGGGAACTGGATGTTCTCCGCGATCCGGCGGCCGGTGTCGACGAGTTGCTGCGCGGGCGCGGTGCTGCCGTGCTCGGCGGACACGTGCACGTACATCGAGCCGCCGTCGGGGTGCGCCACGTACAGCTCGTACCCGCCTGGCCCGGCGGACACCGAGCTCTCGACCCCGCGCTGCCCCTTGATCGTCACGGACTTGCCGGGACCCGACTTGAACATCGCCTCGTCCACGGTCACCATCCGGAACTGCTGGACGTCGACCTCCAGCACCTGGCCGTCCGCCGTGACGGTCAGCATGTACTCGCCGCCGTACAGGGGCACGTCCGGACTGGCCGCGCCGGCCCCGATGTTGATCCGCTGCGCCCGGTAGGCCACCGAGCCCGGCGGGAGCCAGCCGAGTGAGTAGGGCATCTGCAGACCCGCCGGCGCCGGGGTGGCGGGGGCCTGGCTGTCCTGGGGTCCGTTGGCGGCGGTGGCGATCGTCTGGGGCTGCTCTGCGGCATCCGGCCGGTTCAGCACCACGGCGGTGACCGCGCCGAGGGTCAGCACGGTCGCCCCGGCGGCGACCGCCAGCGGCCGGCTCAGCCCGGAGCGCCTGCTGTCGATGCGCCGGCGCGCCGCGGCGAGCACCGCGTCGCTGTCGGGCGCGCCGTGTTCGCGCGCCGTGAAGGTGTCCTTGATCAGGTTCTCTAGGTTCATCGCGTCTCCCTGGCCTCCGCCATCTGCTCGATGGCCAAGCCGTTTCGCAGTGAGGCCAATGCCTTGTGGGCGTGTGCGCGGACGGTGGCCTGGGCGCAGCCGAGCAGCCCGGCGATCTCGAAGTCGGGCAGCTGCTCGTAGTACCGCAGCACCACCACGGCCCGCTGGCGCTTGGGCAGCCGCGCCAGGCGCTGCCACATGTCCTCGCGCGCGGCGTGGTCCGACGCGAAATCGTCCGCGCGTGCCTCGTCGGGGAGGTCCCCCGACGCGATCACACGCGCAGACCAGCTATGTCGCCAGGACAGGTAGCCGTTGGTCACCATCCGCAGCACGTACCGGTCGGGGTGATCCGTGCCGCTGATCCGGGGCCAGTGCCGGTACATCTTGACCAGCACGTCCTGCACCAGATCAGCCGCCTGCTCCCGCTCGCCGGTGAGCATCGTCGCGTACCGCAGCAACCGCGGCAGTTGCGCTCGGGCGAAGTCGTCGTAGTCAGCCATCACCCTTGATGACTCACGCCGGCGGCGATCCGTTTACCGGCTTCCCGAACAAACAGGTTGATCCACTCAACGAGTCATGGAGACGAGGGGAAACACCAGCCGACGTCACAAGGGGCGATCTGTGCACAAACGCGGTCTCATCCATGCGGCGGTCTTCGCCGTGGTGGCCACCGGGGTGGCCGTCTCACCGGCAGCCGCGCACCAACCCGCTCCGGCGCCGGCGGAGGCGCCCAGGACGGTCACGCTGATCACCGGCGACAAGGTGACCGTCACCAGGAAGGACGGCTCGTGGGACGCGCGACGGCGACCGCCGCGCGGGCCCGCTGCCACACCCGGCTCTGTGCTGACTCACGCATCGCGGCATACCTCGGTCTCCTCCGCCGGTGTCCTGCGCCGCCGCCACTCGTCCACGGAGATCAGGGGCACCGGCGACGGCCGCTCCGCCGTGGTCGTCAGCTCGATCCGCTGCCCCTCGTCAGCCGCCCGGAGCACGGCGGTCATCGTCTCGAGCACGTGCAGCGCGAGCTCGCCGCCGGCGCGCGGTGTGTCGGCTGCGATGAGGTCGAGGAGGCCGATTCCCCTTCCTGCGCCCGTGTACCCAGCGCTGCGGGGAAGGGTTCGCCATCCGGTGCCACCGAGCGGGAAGAGACGGGTCTCGCCGTCGAAGTGGTTCGGGTCCGGGACCGCGAGTGTGCCGGTCTCGCCGTGCACCTCGATCGGTGCGGCGGTGGTGGCCACCCCGTCGAAACTGGTCGTGATGGTCGAGAACGCACCGTTGGCGTGTTCGAGCACGCCGGTGACGTGCGTGTCGACCTCGACCGGGACTCGCTGGCCCCTCCGTGCGCCGGATCCGATGACGCGCTCGGCGCGCAGGCGACTGGCCGCGCCGAGCACCGTGCGCACCGGGCCGAGCAGGTGGATCAGCGCGGTGATGTAGTACGGCCCCATGTCCAGCAACGGACCGCCACCCGCGGTGTAGTAGAAGTCGGGGTTGGGGTGCCAGCGTTCGTGCCCCGGCGTGACCATCACGGCCGATGCGGAGATCGGGCGTCCGATGAGCCCGTTGTCGATCGCCGCCCGCGCGGTCTGCGTACCGGTGCCGAGAACGGTGTCCGGTGCGCACCCGAGCCGGACGCCGGCCGCGGCGGCACGGTCGACGATCGCCCGGCCGTCCGGGAACGTGACGGCGAGCGGCTTCTCGACGAAGACGTTCTTGCCCGCGTCGATCGCGCGGAGGGTGATCTCGGCGTGGGCCGCGGGGACGGTGAGGTTGAGCACCGTGTCGACGTCCGCACCGCCGAACAGGCGCTCGACGCTGACCGCCTCGGTGTCCCGGAGCTCCGCCGCGATCGCGGCCGAGCGGGTGGAATCGAGATCGGCGACCGCGGTGACGTGCACCGCGGGGTGGCCACGAAGCGTGTCGAGGTAGGCGCCGGAGATGACCCCGAGACCTACGACGCCGACGCGGTGCTGGTCGCCCACGACATCCCCCTCGTGATGACGGCTCGGACGCTGGGATGCTCCAGCACGTCCAGGCTGTGCCCCGGCGTCGTCACCACGATCCTCCCCGCGCCCCACCTGCGGGTCCAGACCGCCGGACAGGTGACCGGCCGGTGCCACGGCTGCCACGGCCGGGCCGGGTGGGTCGTGGTGGCCAGCACGTCGACCAGATCGTCGTGCAGCACCCAGTACTGCTCGGTGACCAGTTCGAAGTCTTCGACGCCCGCCGTGATCGGATGCTCCCGGCCGAGCGCGGTGATGTTCACCGTGTGCGGCAGGTAGTTGTCCTCCTGCACACCCTGGCGCTCGCACGGCTCCTTGCCGGGGTGCGTGACGAACTGGCCGCCGACCAGGTGCAGGTAGTCCGCAGACGCGCGGAACGAGTCCGCGATGCCTCCGTGCCAGCCGGTGAAACCGGTACTTTCCTCGACCGCCGCGCGCAGCCCGGCCAGTTGCCCCTCGGTGATCTCCGACATCGACACGCACTGCACGACGAGGTCGGCGCGCGCCATCTCGGCAGCGTCCGCGTACACCTCGGTCGACTCCTCGACCCGCACGGCGTAGCCGTTGTCCCGCAAGAAGGGGATGAACAACTCGGTGGCTCTCACCGGCTCGTGGCCTTCCCACCCACCGCGGACCACCAAAGCCTTCGGCTGCGCCACACCCACCCCCTGGTCACTGCACATCCGGCCCCGATCAGCACAGTGCCGCGCACGCCACCGTTGGTCAAGAACGCGGGCTCGGGCACGGTTGCTCGAGCGTGTCCGGCGCCGGGATCACCGGCGCCGGACACCGGCGAAATACGGTTGGCAGGAAGGGGTTGCTAACCGAAGTTCACGTCACTGCACCACATGTACGCCTGGTCCAGGTGCGACGCCTGCCAGATCGTGAACACGACGTGGTGTCCGCGGTAGGCGCCGGAGGTCTGGACGTTGAACGTGATGTCCTTGGCAGGGGCGAACCTGCCGGTCTGCGTGATGAAGTCCAGGTTGCCCCACCCGAGTCTCTGGGTGGTCGGGTCGTACCCGTTCTTGCTGATGTAGACCCGGAAGTAGTCGGCGCCGTGACTGGCCTGGTCGTGCAGCTGCATCGAGAAGCTGCTGCCGACGCTGGTGGTCTTCCACCGGCCGGGGACGTTCAGGGAGTTGTTGCGCGAGAGGGCGTTGCTGCAGAGCTGCCCGTCAGGGGTGGCTCCCTGGAAGTTCCCGCGCAGCCCGTCCCGCAGCGCGCTCATCCAGTTCCACATGGTGTCGGCGTTGGCCTGGAAAGCCTGCCAGCACATGGGGTCCTGCTGCTGCATGGCGGGATTCGTGTGCTGGCTGCCCCACGTCTTCCAGCACTGGTAGGCGCGGGTGGCGGGGCCGACGATGGTGCCGTGTGCCGAGGCCGGCGGGGCCCAGACGAAAGTGCAGGCCAGCAGGGCGACGATGACGGCGATGACGCTCCGGCGTCTGGTGGTGGCTCCGGAGGAAGTGCCGCGTGAACGCATGGTTGAGCCTCCGTTCTCCGATGATCGAGCTTCGACGGTCGACCTGGGAGCGCTCCCAATTTCCAGGCTATCCGTCACTCTCCGAGATCACAACCATGCACGGGGTGACGAAGCGTTCGAACTGACGATGCCGACGTCAGCGCGTCGATGGAGGTCGTGCCGATTCGACGCGTGTTCGACGATCCCGCCGCCGGCAACCTGCCCTCCTGGCCGGAACTCGCTACTTTGGGAGCGCTCCCAGAACCCTGTCCCCAGGAGTCGTCATGCGAAAGACCATTCGTGCCGCCGCTGCCGTCGGCGCGCTCGTGGCGAGCACGTTCGTCGCGACCGCGGGTCCGGCCCACGCCGACGTGACCATCTGCGACCAGTACGGGTCGACCACCATCCAGGGCCGTTACGTGGTCCAGAACAACCGGTGGGGCACCTCGGCGCAACAGTGCATCAACGCCACGTCGTCCGGTTTCCAGATCACGAGGCAGGAGGGCTCGGCACCGACCAACGGGGCGCCCGTCTCGTACCCGTCGGTGTTCCTCGGCTGCCACTACACCAACTGCTCCCCCGGCTCGACCCTGCCGATGCAGGTCAGCCGGATCCGCAGTGCCACGTCGTCGATCAACTACCGTTACGCGGGCGGCACCTACAACGCCTCGTACGACATCTGGCTCGACCCCACGCCGAAGACCAACGGCGTGAACCAGATGGAGATCATGATCTGGTTCAACCGCCAGGGCTCGATCCAGCCCATCGGCAGCGTGGTCGGCACGACCACCGTCGGCGGGCGCACCTGGCAGGTGTGGCGCGGCAGCAACGGGTCCAACAACGTCATCTCCTACCTCGCCCCTTCACCGATCAACTCGTGGTCGTTCAACGTGCTCGACTTCATCAACGACGTGCGCAACCGCGGCGCGATCACGAACTCGTGGTACCTGACGAGCATCCAGGCCGGTTTCGAGCCGTGGAACGGCGGCGTCGGCCTGGCAGTCGACAACTTCTCGGCCTCCGTCAGCGGCTGAGGCCCGGCAGGCCGTGCCGATAGCGTGGAGGAGCGCGTCCTCCACGCCGGGCGGCTTCCCGGCGGTGGCGGCGCCTCGAAACTGGTCCGTGATGAGAGCAGGAAGGTCATCGATGGGGATCTCACTCGACGCCGCCACCGTTCTCCCCCAGGACTCGGCCGAAGCCACACTCGTGGCGAGGGTCTTCGATCCGTCCGCGGACGGACCTTCGGTCGTCGCGATCCGCGGCGACGAGGTCGTCGACCTGACGGCCGTGACACCGACCGTCTCGTCACTGCTGGAGCGACCGGACGCACCCGGGATCGTCCGGGATCATCCAGGCGGCACGTCGTGGCCCCTCGCGGACGTGCTGGCCGCCACGGCGAACCCCGCCGGCACCGTCCCCCGGTTCCTGGCGCCGGTCGACCTGCAGGTGCTCAAGGCCGCCGGCGTGACCTTCGTCCGCAGCATGCTCGAACGGGTCATCGAAGAGCGCGCCGACGGGGATCCCACGCGGGCCGAGGAGGTGCGCGCGAAGGTCGGCGCGATCGTCCAGGGGCACATCTCCCACCTGAGGCCGGGATCCGCGCAGGCCGCGGAGGTGAAGAGGGTTCTCCAGGCCGAAGGCCTGTGGTCGCAGTACCTGGAGGTCGGCATCGGGCCGGACCCCGAGATCTTCACCAAGGCCCCGGTGCTCTCGGCGGTGGGACTGGGGGCCGAGATAGGCGTTCTCGCCCGCTCGGCCTGGAACAACCCGGAACCCGAGCTCGTCCTGGTGGTGGACTCGCGCGGGAACCCCGTCGGCGCGACCCTCGGAAACGACGTCAACCTGCGCGACTTCGAGGGCCGCAGCGCACTTCTGCTCACCGAGGCGAAGGACAACAACGCATCCTGTGCCATCGGGCCGTTCCTCCGGCTGTTCGACGACGGGTTCACCCTGGCGGACGCCAAAGCCACCGAGATCGCCTTGGACATCACCGGCCCCGACGGCTTCGAGCTGCACGGCGCGAACCCGGTCTCCGAGATCAGCCGAGAGCTCGAGGACCTCGTGTCCCACGCCATCGGCGCTCACCACCGCTACCCCGACGGCTTCGCGTTGTTCACCGGCACGATGTTCGCTCCGACCGAGGACCGGGACCAGCCCGGCGAGGGGTTCACCCACAAGGCCGGGGACGTCGTGCGCATCTCGTCGCCACGGTTGGGCGCGCTGACCAACGTCGTGAACACGGCGGAGGACGCGGCGGACTGGACGTTCGGCATCACCGCGCTGATGCGCAACCTCGCCGCCCGCGGCCTGCTGGGCTCGTGACCGGGTGGTCATGGCGGATCAACGACGTCGACACCTGGAGGCGGTCCTGGGGAGTCCGTCGCTGCCTCGTCAGACCACAACGTCACACGTCTCGTCGTCGCCCGACGGCGGAACCCTCAGGTCCGGTGCGATGTGCGCCAGTACGACGGCGGCCTTCTCGGGTGCCAGGAAGCGCAGGCCCATGAAGTTGTCGCCCGCGTTGAACCCCGGCAACGCCCAGATCTCCTCGTACGGAATCCGCACGGGCCAGTACTTGCGGAGGCTGTAGACGTTGCTCCACAGGCATTTCGCGGGATCAGGTCGCCACAGGTGGCGTGCGAACGCCGGGTCCCGGAACGCGTGCCCGACCTCGCCGACTGCCAGCACGTGCTTGCGACCGGTGAGGAGAACGACGTCACCGGCGGTCACGCTGTCCATCCGCCTGTCGTGCTTCGCCGTGGCACCCCAG
This sequence comes from Lentzea pudingi, assembly GCF_014646255.1. Lineage (GTDB taxonomy): Bacteria > Actinomycetota > Actinomycetes > Mycobacteriales > Pseudonocardiaceae > Lentzea > Lentzea pudingi. The sequence continues at coordinate 511,659 of NZ_BMNC01000003.1, read as the reverse complement.
AACCGCGCCCGGCCGCTCAGGTGCAGGGCGTCCAGCCTCGCCGAGTCCGCCGAGCCCAGGCCGGCGTCCCGGAACGGCACCGCCCGCGCCAAGGTGTGCGTCCAACTCCTGCGGGCCTCGGGCGTGCCGTAGGAGGGCTGAATGAAGACCTGCACCATCGACCACACCCTACCCGCGGGCCACGGGGCGGACTTCGAGCCAGCGGGGTCGTCGGAGGCGACTCATGCCTGGCAGGCGGGGCACCACCAGGTTTCGCGACCGTGGGACGTGCGTTCGGCCGGACGGAACGCGATCGGCGTGCCACAGCGCAGACACGGACGTCGCGCCCTCCCGTACACCCAGTGCCGGGGCCGGGGCACACCGGTCGTGTTCTGCGCCGGGTTCGCGCGGACCGCGTGCCGCAACCGCTGCCGGGCGTCGGTGAGCAACACCTCGATGCCGTCGACGGACCCGGCGGCCCGCCAAGGGCTGACGCGGTGCAGGAAGAGCAGTTCCTGCGCCCACATGTTGCCCAGTCCCGCCACCCGGCGCTGGTCGAGCAGTGCCGCGACGATCACCTCGTCGCCGGCGGCCGCGACCCGCGTCGTCGCGACGGCGATGCTGTCGACGCCTCCGGTGTCCGTGCCGAGCAGGTCAGGGCCGAGGTGTCCCACCACCGCCTGCTCGTCGGAGGTCCTCAGCACGGTCAGCACCGGAAGCGCGACCCCGGCGATCGTGCGGCCGTCGTGCAGGTGCAACGCGATCCGCAGGTCGGCCATGACCCGTGCGGGCAGTCGCTTGCCCGGACGCAGCACGGACCACGAACCGGTCATCCTGAGGTGGGAGTGCACCGTCAGGCCGGCATCGGTGCGGGCCAGGAGGTGCTTGCCCCGCGCACGCCACTCGACGACGCGCTGTCCAGCCAGGTCGACGGTGGCGAAGCGGGGGTGCCGGACGTCGCTGCGGCTGATCAGCGCACCAGCGGTGGCGGTGTCGAGCCGTGCCGCGATCCGCGCCACGCTGTCACCCTCCGCCATTGCCCCATCATCACCCGCGCGGGCCGGCGCGGCAGCGTTCGTGAGACGACCCGGCCGGTGCGATCCTGATGTGATGGCCGAGCCGGAGCACACGCCAGACGGGCACTTCGTGATCATCAACGGACGGCGGTGGCGGGCCACCGACCCCGAGATTCCGACCGAGCCCGCGGCACGGCTGCGCAGCCTGCTGATGACCGCTCGCCGGGACGTCGGCGCGGCCCTGCGCGCTCAAGACGCCGAGGCGGAGCGCGACGCCCGTGGACGGGTCCAGCTCGCGAAGGTCGCTCTCGGCGAGCGCGGCACCCCGTGGTGGGAACAGACGGCGAGCCAGCGGCGGCAGCGTTGGCAGGACGGCCTGGACGCACTCGACCACCACGGCCGTCCGAACGAGTGATCCGCCGCAGCGACAGCTGAGGAGAACCTGCACGCGCCAGACCGCCGCGGCCCCTGCTCCTCGGCTCGGTCTCGCGCTCGGCGCTGGTCCGCCCTGGCCCAGAGCGGGCCCGCTACTGCGGCGCGTCAGGAGAACTGGGGTGCGACAGGTGCGGCGAGCTGGCTGCTGAGCAGCGTGTTGTCCACCTGGTCCAGAGCGAGTCGCAGCGCCCCCAGTGCGACGCCCTCGTCGCGGAGGGTCGAAGCACGCAGTTCCGGCACGCGCAGGCAGTGCTTGGCGAGTTCGCGGCGCAACGGGTCGAGGACCAGGTCGGCGGAACGGGAGAACCCGCCGCCGTAGACGACGATCTGCGGGTCGAGGGTGAGCACGAGCGCGGCGACGCCGACGGCGAGGTCGCGGATGTAGCGCTGGACGGCGGTCTTCGCCGCGCTGTCGCCCTCGCGTGCGGCCTGGAACACCCAGGCTGCGGCTTCGCCGGGTTTGGCGCCCGAGGGCACCTCCGGGTGGGCCGCGAGGTGCGCGGGTGCGTTGAGCCACCGAACGGCCTTGAGCGCTCCTATCTCCCCCGCCACGCCGCCGTGACCGCGGCGGAGGGTGCCGTCGATGATGAGGCCCGCGCCGGTGCGCAGGCCGGCGAGCAGGTACACGATGTCGTCGGCGTCCTGGGCGACGCCCTTCCAGCGTTCGGCGACCGCGGCGAGCTTGCAGTCGTTCTCCACCCGGATGGGGCAGGTGAACCGCGTCCGCAGGTGGGCGACGGGATCGGTGTCGCGCCATCCCGGCAGGTGGGTGGAGATGATGCTGCGCCCGTTCCCGTCGACCGGGCCGGTCACCCCCATGGTGATCGCCCAGACGTCGGTGACCGCCATGCCGGCTTCGCGCAGCACCTCGTCGATGGTCTCGTCCACCGCCGCGAGCCGCTCGTCGGGACCGGCGTGCGGGTCGGCCGGGCAGCGGAGGGACTGGACCAGGTTCCCCTCCAGGTCGCAGAGCATGACGAGGATCTTGTGCACGCCGACGTCGATGCCGAGCACATGTCCGGCGTTGGCGCGGAAGCGGTAGCGCCGGGCGGGCCGCCCCACCGTGCTGCTCGCCCCCGGTTCCTCCACCTCGGCCCAGCCGTCGGCCACCAGTTGCTGCACGAGGACGTCCGCCGCGGGGCGGGACAGGCCCGTCCGGCCCGCGAGTTCGGTGACGGTCGACGGCGCGGTGCCGCGCAGGGCCCACAGGACGGACAGTTGGTTCATCTCCCGCATCCGGGAGAGGTCTGTTCCGCTCATCGCCATGCTGTGCCCCTCTGGAAAGCGCGTACCACCACAGAATAATGCTACGCAGTTTACTAAGTCCGGTTCCGCGCCGGGCTCAGGCGATCGGATACACCTGCTCCGCGTCCGGGTCGACCGCCGGGCTGAAGTCGGCCTCGCGGCCGTCGAGCGAGAACCGGTAGCGGCCCAGCCTGCGGATGTCCGGCCGGTGCTCGAGGTAGCGGGTCATCGCCTCCAGTTCGTCGGGGCGCAGCCAGCCGGGCGGGTCCGAGATCGCGCGGAAGCCGCAGACGTCGGCCAGGTCGCGCAGCCAGCTCTGCTGCCGGTCGGTGAGCAGGTTGAGGCGGCTGCGGAAGTACACGACGTCCGGGTCGACTTCGAGCAGGGGCGCGTGCCACAGGCGGTGCAGGGTGTTGACGACGGCGTTGCGCGCCAACGCGTCTGAGGGATCCTGCGTGGCGTAGTGGTCCCACATCGGGGCGACGTCGGGGCCGCTGCGCAACCCGTCGACCAGGCCGAGCGAGGGCAGCAGCGGCGCGCCACTGCCCAGCAGATAGGTCTGGTCGCCTGCCGCTTCACGGATGGCGCGCAGGCCGGTCTGGTACGCCTCCTCGCGGTCCACGTCGGCGGAGCGGGAGCCCGGCGTGGTGCCGGCCTGGAGGAAGTCGAGCTTGAGGTAGGTGAACCCCCACTCGTGGGTGACGCGGTGGATGGTCTCCCGCAGGTGTTCCTGCGTCGCGCGCAGGGTGAGGTCGAGCGCCCAGTAGCCGGTCCCCCAGTTGTGGCCCGCGACGACCGGCGCTCCGGCTGCGTCGCGCAGCAGGAGTTCCGGTCGCCTGCGCGCGGTCTGGGAGCCGGGGTGGACGATGAACGGGGCGAGCCACAGACCGGGGCGCAGCCCCGCGTCCGTGATGCGGTCGGCCAGTGCCCGCATCCCGGCGGGGAACTTGCCGTTGGCGTGCCAGTCGCCGATCTGCTCCTCCCAGCCGTCGTCGATCTGGGCCACGGCGAACGGCAGGCCCCGCAGTGCGGTGATGTCCTTGGCGAGCTGGTCCTCGGTGATGTTCTCGTAGTAGGCGTACCAGCTGCACCACACGTTGCCGGCCCGTTTGGTGCTGTGCCCGAGGCGTGCGCCGAGCTGCTCCGCGTAGGCGGCGAAGACCTCGTCCTCCTCGCCGTACGCGAGCAGCCACGGGGCCCCGCCGGACTCGTACCAGCCGACGAGGGTGTCGCGGTCGGCGGCGAGCCGGGGCACGCCCAGACCCAGGGCTCCGAGGAGCAGGACCCGGCCGTCAGGTCCTTCCAGGGCCGCCACCGCCGACGAGTGGTGGCGGTTGGGGTCGTCCCACGTGGTGTCGTCCGCCGTGAGGCGCCGCTCCGCGCTGGCGATGCGCAGGGGGACGTCGGAGAGACGGCGCCACCCGCAGGGACTCCAGGAGTTGTGTCCGTGCCGGTAGAAGGGCGCATCGCCGAGTCCGTGCAGGAGCGCGACCCGGCCGGGTGGCAGCAGCAGTCCTCCGTTGACGAGACGCGGAATGGCGCTGCCCTCGAGCTCGGCCCCGAACGTGCGGCCGCCGACGGTCAGGAATTGGGCCATGGTGTCCTCGCGTGAGATGGGGCGAACGGCTACTTGAAGAGGGCGTTGACCTTGTTGTTCAGGTCCTTCAGCCCCTCGCCGGCCTGGGCGTCGCCGAGGACGACGGACTGGATGGCGTCCTGGACCATCAGGTTGAGCTCGGTGCCGTGTTCGGTGATGGGCAGCAGGAAGGTGTTCTCGGCGGCGCCGGTGAACGCCCGCACGTCACGGCCCTGGGCCTGGTGTGCGGCATCCGCCTTCGCGCTGGCACTGGTGATGGCGGGGAACACCACGGCACGCTGGGCGACCCGGTCCTGGCAGTCGGACGACCCCAGGAACTTGACCCACTTCCAGGCCTGCTCCGGATGCTTGCTGCCGGCCCAGATGGCGTCGGACAGGCCGTTGATCGGGCTCTTGCGGCCCGACGGTCCGGCAGGCAGGGGCTTGAAGGCGAACTTCTGCTTCACCTTGGCGTCGGTGAAGGTGAGGATGGTCCACGAGCCGGTGAAGGAGATCGCGCCCTTGCCCGCGAGGAGCAACTCCGAGTTGGCGACGCTGGACTGCTTGTCGAGACGGGGCGCGTACCCCTTGTCGATGAGGCGCTTGAACCAGGTGATGGTCTCGGCCAGCTTGGGGTCGTCGTACCTGTACTGGGTGCCCCAGGGGTTCTTGTCGAGGTAGCTGAACCCGTTGGCGGCGGCGAGGATTCCCCAGCCGTTCTGCCCGTTGCCGCCGTCGGCCCACTCGGGGAGGAACCCGTAGACCTGGACGTTGTTCTTGTCGAACGCGGGGTCGAGACCGTTGCGGCCGTTGGAGTCCACTGTGGCCTTGGCGATCACCTGCTCGAAAGTGCCGCCGTCGGCCGGGTTCCAGGTGAGGTCGTCCAGCTGCGCGGGGTCGACGCCCTGCTTGCCGAGCGCTTCGGTGTTGACCACCAGCGCCATCGTGTCCCAGTCCTTCGGCAGTCCGTAGCGCTTGCCGTCCTTGACCCACACGTCGCTCAGGCCCTGCTGGTAGGCGGTCAGGTCGACCTTGTCGCGCTGCACGAACGGTTCCACGTCCAGGAGCTGGTTCTGGGTGGCGAACTGCGGGTAGTAGGTGCTCTGGTTGGTCCACACGTCGGGGGCCTCACCCGAAGCGAGCTGGGTGGTGAGGTTCTGCCAGTACTGGTTCCAGGCCGTCTGCGAGATCTTGACGGTGATGTCCGGGTTCGCGGCGTGGAACGCGTCGGCGCACTCCTGGTAGGCGGGCAGCTGCCGGTCGTCCCACAGCCAGTAGTCCAGCGTCGTCGCTCCCCCGGCGCTGTCCCCGCCGCTCCCGCACGCGGCGAGGGGAACGGTGAGGGCGAGGCTGAGCAGGAGGGCGCCGGCGCGCCGTCGTGTGGATCGCATGGTGGGTCTGCCTCTCGGGTCGGTCCGGCTCACTTGATGCCGGTGAAGTTCAGGGACTCGACCAGGCGGCGGCCGAGGAAGATCAGCAGTACGAGCACGGGCAGCACGGTCAGGGTCGAACCGGCCATCAGCCCGGTCCAGTCGGGCTGGGTGTTGGGCGACTGCTGCAGGAAGATGCCGAGCGCGACGGTCAGCACCCTGGTCTCCTCGTCACGGCCGGTCAGCAACGGCCACAGGTAGTCCTTCCAGGCCCACACCGCGGTGGTCAGCCCGATGGTGAGCAACGGGCCGCGGCTCATCGGCAGCACGACGCGCCAGAACATGCCCCAGCCGCCCACACCGTCCAATGTGGCCGCTTCCTCGATCTCACGAGGGATCGACAGGAAGAACTGGCGCAGGAAGAACACCGCGAACGGGGTCATGAGCACGGTCGGGGCGACCATGCCCGCGAAGGTGTTCAGCCAGCCGAGGTTCTTCACGAGCACGAAGTTGGGCAGCAGGGTGAAGATCGGCGGCACCATGAGCGCGGCGACCAGCAGGCCGAAGACCAGGTCCCTGCCGGGAAAGCGGAGCCGGGCGAAGGCGTAGCCGGCCATCGCGCAGCACAGCGTCTGCACGACCGTGATCAGTCCGCAGTAGACGAACGAGTTGAGCAGGTAGCGCAGGAAGTCCACCTTGGCACCGGAACCGCCGGCCTCCCGCGACTCCGCCACGCTCGTCAGCCCGAGCACCCGGAGGAAGTTGATCATCGTGGGGTTGTCCGGCAGCAGGCCGACGCCGTCCGAGTACAGGTCGGCCGCGGGGGTGAGCGCGGTGCGCACCATCCAGTAGAACGGGAAGATCGTCGCCACGGCGGCCAGGGCCAGCAGGACCCAGGCAGCGATCCGGCCCAACGGGATCCGGCCCTGCGACATTCGAGCCAGCGGGCTTCGAGCCGGCGCGATCCGGCCCGGCGAGACCTGGGTGCGAGTCGGTGTCACAGGCGCTCTCCTCATGCCAGATCCGAGCGGGAAGCACGCAGGAGCCGCATCTGCACGACGGTCAGCAGCCCGAGCAGCAAGGCGAGCACCACGGCGATGGCAGAGGCGTAGCCCATGCGGAAGTTCGTGAACGCCTGCTCGTAGATGTAGTAATAGATGACCCTGGTGACGCCGCCCGGGGTGTTCCTGATGGTCACCGCCACGGTGTCGAAGATCTGGAACGAGCCGATCAGGGAGACCACCAGCACCAGGGCCAGCACCGGGCGCAGCAGCGGCAGGGTGATCCGGGTGAACATCCGCCACTCGCCGGCACCGTCCAAAGAGGCGCTCTCGTACAGGTACCGGGGGATCTGCAGCATGCCCGCGTACAGCAGCAGAGCCGTGTAGCCGGTGTAGGCCCAGGTGTTGATGCCCGCGATGGTGGGCATCGCCCACGTCGGCGACGTGAGGAAGCCGGTGGTGCCCAGTCCCACGGCGCGCAGGACGTGGTTGACGAAGCCGATGTTGGCGTCGAGCATCCACATCCACAGCAGACCCACGGTGACGTTGGGAACCAGCCAGGGCACCAGCAGCATCGCGCGCACCGCCACCGACTGGGTCAGCCGGTGCATCACCGTGGCCAGGGCGAGTGCGAGCACGGTCTGCGAGACGATGTTCAGCACCACGTAGTAGCCGGTGACCTTGAGCGCGTTCCAGAACTTGTCGTCGTTCACGAGGTCGCGGTAGTTCTCCGCGCCCACGAGGTTCGGCGGGGCCAACAGGCCGTAGTCGGTGAGCGAGTAGTAGACGCCCAGCACGGTCGGATAGGCGTAGAACAACGCGAAGCCCACCAACACCGGCGCCAGGAACAGCCACGCCACTTTGCGGTCGTCACGTCGCCGTGGTCTCGCGGCAGGCGCGCCCGCGCCGAGGAACACTTCGCGATCATCACGGTGCCGTGGTGTCGCGGTCTTGCTGGCGACCATGAACACGCCTCCGCATCAGGGCCCTCGCACCTCACCTCTTGCCAGTGGGGCGCTGTTGCTACATATTGATGAGGAATAGTGAAACTTTGTCAATCCTCAAGCGGAACTATTTGGACCCTGCAGCTCTCCTCGTCCCCCTGGAGGTCGCTCCATGTCCACAGCCACATCCAAACGCAGGAGGTTGGTGGCCGCTCTGTGTGCCGCGGCTGTCGCGTTCCTGCCCTCCGCGATGCCCGGCCTCACCCACGCCGCGGACGTGTCCGCGCAGGGCGTCCCTGACCGCCCGGCGCCGGGCCCCGCCCCGGATCCGAGCCTGCCCGCCCACGCCCTCGCCACCGCCGACGCACCGCTGGACAACCCGCTCAAGGGGTTCGCCCGCTTCCTGCAACCGGGCACCGACCCGAACGCCGGCTACCCGCTCTCGCTGACCTGGGCCTACTTCGGCCTGTCCGAGGTCATGACGGACCCGAACAACTGCTCCAGCTACAACTGGAGCATCGTGGACAACGCGCTCAACACCATCGCGGCGGCCGGCAACCACGCGGCGATCCGCCTGTACATGGAGTATCCCGGCGGCGGCACGGGCACCCACCCCGGCAACGCGATCCCCGCGTGCTTCAACGGGCAGGTCGCCATGAGGCACAACGCCTACTGGGACGTCACGAGCCCGGACTACGACAACCCGTTCCTGATGACGGGGCTCAAGAACTTCATCACCGCGTTCGGCGCGCGCTACGACGGCGACCCGCGGCTCGGTTACATCCACTTGGGACTGATCGGTCTGTGGGGTGAGTGGCACACCTGGCCCTACGACACCGACACGTCGAGCGACACCTATCCCAACTACATGCCCACCAACGCGAACGCGGCCGACATCCTCAACACCTACAACCGCGCGTTCACCCGCACCAGGCTCGAGCTGCGCTACGCGGACAACGCGGGTGGTGCGTCGAGTTCCCTGCCGCGCATCGGTTACCACGACGACTCCTTCTGCTACCGCGAAGGCGGTCAGGGCGTGACGCTGCCGGTCTCGATGGGCGGCGCACCCTGGGCCCAGTTGCAGAAGGCCCTGGAGAACGGCGTGGAGAACCGGTGGATCACGGCCTCGATGGGCGGTGAGGTCCGGCCCGAGATCCAGCCGGTCGCGTTCGCCAGCTGGCCTGGCGGCTCCGGACCCGTCGACAACATGAAGGCGTGCATCGAGCTCGAGCACACCACGTGGAAGATCAACGAGCGCAGTCTGGAGTACTCCCCTGCCGATCCCAACGTGGCCGCGGCCGTCCGGTTGATGGGCTACAACCTCACCGTCCGCAACGCCTACTTCCACAACACCGCGCAGGGCACCACCAAGGTGGGCGTGCAGATCGACAACACCGGCGTGGCCCCGTTCTACTACCCCTGGACCATGAGCCTCGGGCTGAAGGACGCAGCCGGCAACGTGGTCAGGACGTGGGACACCTCCTGGGACCTGCGGCAGGTCATGCCGACCCGCATCCGCGCCTTCCCCGACTGGCAGGTCGGCGCCGACCCCACGTACCGGGACTTCGGGTACGCGAGGTACTTCGACGCCCCGGTCGACCTGAACGGCCTGAACACCGGCAACTACCGGCTCGTCCTGAAGGCCAAGAACCCGCTGGAGACGATCAACGCCAACGCCAAGAAGCTGCGCTTCGCCAACGCGGGCCAGAACGCCGACGGGTGGCTCGACCTCGGCGGGATGACCGTCGGCGCCGGCCAGTCCGCGAGGAGCTACGAGGCCGAGGCCTCGGGCAACACCCTGGCGGGAGGCGCCGTCACCGGTGCGTGCGGCGGATGTTCGGGCGGCACCAAGGTCGGCTACATCGGCAACGCCGGCACCCTCAGGTTCAACAACGTCGACGGGGGCACCGGCGGTACGCGCACCGTGACGCTGCACTACGCCAGCCAGGAGTCCCGTTCCGCCAGGATCCAGGCCAACGGTTCGGCCGCGCAGACCGTCAGCTTCCCGTCCACCCCGGACTGGGTCACCCCGCGGACCACCACCGTGACGGTGACCCTGCGCGCCGGGCAGGGGAACACCGTCACCATCTCGAACCCGTCCGGCTGGGCACCGGACATCGACAGGATCACCGTGAGCTGACCACGGGCGGCCCGGGGTGCCTGCGCCTCGGGCCGCCTTTCCCACTCCACCACCAGCGCCGCGCGGAAGGCTTCTCCATGACCGTCACCACCCACCGCGACCTCCGTCTCGGCGTCCTCGGCTTCGGGCTTCGCGGCTCGATCGCCCGCACCGCCCACCGCCCCGGCGCGGGCAGCCGGGTCATCGCACTCGCCGAGCACGACGCGGCCGCGCGGGCGGAAGCCGACAAAGCCTTCCCCGGAGCGCTGATCACCGCTGACCACCGGGAGGTCATCGAGTCCCCGCACGTGAACGCGGTCGTCGTGCTCACCCCCGACCACACCCACGCCGATCTCGCCTGCCTGGCCCTCAAAGCGGGCAAGCCCGTCTTCGTCGAGAAGCCCCTCGACATCTCGATCGAGCGGTGCGACGAACTGCTGCGCACCGCCTACGAGACCGGCAGCCGCCTCTACGTCGGGCACAACATGCGGCACATGCCGGTGGTCCGCCTGATGCGCGACATCATCACGCGAGGTGAGATCGGACAGGTCAAATCGGTGTGGGTGCGGCACTTCGTCGGATCCGGCGGCGACTTCTACTTCAAGGACTGGCACGCCGAACGCCGTTACACCAACGGCCTGCTGCTGCAGAAGGCCAGCCACGACCTCGATGTCCTGCACTGGCTCGCGAACGGCTACACCCGGCAGGTGCAGGCGTTCGGAGACCTGATGGTCTACGGCGACAACCCGCACCGCCGCGCCCCTGGCGAGCCCAAGCACGCCGACTGGCACAACGAGGACGGCAACTGGCCGCCGCACACCCAGCGCGGACTGAACCCCGACATCGACGTCGAGGACGTGTCAGTGGTGAACCTGCGCCTGGACAACGGAGTGCTGGCCGCCTACCAGCAGTGCCACTTCACCCCCGACTACTGGCGCAACTACACCGTCATCGGTGACGCCGGCCGCCTGGAGAACTTCGGCGACGGACCCGGCGCGGTGGTGAAGGTCTGGAACTCCCGCCGTTCCGCCTACCGCGAGCGAGCCGACGCCGAGTACCCCGTGCCGGACGCCGAGGACGACGGGCACGGTGGCGCCGATCCGCTCCTCGTGGACGAGTTCCTGCGGTTCGCGCGCGAAGGAGGCGTCACCGACACCTCACCCGTCGCCGCGCGGATGGCCGTCGCGGCCGGGGTGCGGGCCACCGAGTCGCTCCGCACCGGAGGCATGCCGCGTGAGGTGCAGGGCCTGGACCCGGAGCTGGTCTCGTACTTCGAGAGCGGGCAGGACCCGTTGGCGCGGTTGGAGGTCAGGCCCGCGTGACGGTCACGGTGGAGCCGCGCCGGTGGCCGGTTCCGCGGAACCTCACGCCCGCACGTGAGCCCGACTCGATCAAGCGGTAGCCGTGCTGGACGGGCCTCCACGTCCACTTGGCACCACGGCCCACCCGTCAACGTGTCTCCTGCGTAGCGAAGTCGCGTTCATGCTGAGAGCGGGCACCTGCTTGGTGTCCGCTCTCAGCATGCAGCTTGTCGGCTAGCTCCCTTCACCCGTCCAGCCCAGTGCGCAAGCGTGGTGGACGAGCGCAGGATGGCCGATGAACCACGAGGTCGGGAGTGAGCTGATGAGCCGGTTCGTGAACGACATCCGCGATGCCATCAGTCGCGGTGATCTGCCGAGAAGGTTCCGCCCGAACGACGTGCGTCGTGCGTGTCCCGGCTGGGCTGATCGCACCTACGGCGTGTTCCTGCCGAAACACCGTCGCGGCAATCCCGGCGAGTACACCGCCTACTTCGAGCGCCATGGCGACGGCAGATACAGCCTCATCCCCTGAGTGTCCTGCGTCCACGTGACGGTCGCGCCAGCCGGGAAACTCCCCAACGAGCAACAACGCGATCTGCGTCGCACCGCCCTCAACGGTTCAAGGGCGTTGACGCCTCACGCCCGCGTGACGGTCACGGCAGGGGTGCGCTCTTTCTGCCGGGGATTCGCCGAGTAATGGGCGACGGCGATCGCTCCGGCGATCGCCAGCACGAACCCGATGACCGCGGCGGTCACGTACCCGTCGCGGACGTGATCGCCGAGGTAGACGAGTCCGACGAACGACGAGAGCGCCGTGTTGGTGGTGAACATGACCGCGGTGACCCCGGTCGGGCCGCCCCTTTGCAGCGCCATCGCGAACAGCACCGCCGCGGTGACTCCGTTGAGGACGATCGCCCAGGCCGCGGGTTCCAGGACGAGTCGCCACAGAGCGTCCGGGAGGTGGAGCGTTCGTGCCGAGATGCCGACGACGCTGTAGGCGACACCGGAGCCGAACGCCAGTGCCACCGTCGCCCGGACCTGGCCGTGGCGCCTGGCGTAGACGGCGATCGCGGCCACCGGAACCGCCACGCCCACGAGGACCCAGCGCCACTGCGGTGGGAGGGCCTGCGCGCGGCCCGGCTCCGCGGACACGCCCAGCAGGACCAGGCCGATCGCGCCGACGAGCAGCGCGCCCCATCCCGGTGCACGCAGGCGCGCGCCCATGAAGGCGCTGATCATGGCGGTCACGCCGACGCTGAACGCGAGCATCGACTGCACGAGGAACAACGGCAGCCGGTGCAGTGCCGCGGAGGCGCAGGCGAATCCCAGCAGGTTCACACCGAGACCGAGGAAGTAGAGCCACTGGCGTCGCAGAGCGATGAGATCGAGAGAACGTCCGCCGTACGCGCCCGCGCGGCGGACACCTACGGACTCCAGGATCGAACCGCTGCCTGACGCCAGGGTCGCCAGGCCGGCGAGGAGGTAACCCAGAGCCATTCGTCCATTGTGTCAGCCGGTGGTCGTCGACCTTTCAACGTCCCCACTGAAAGGCGGCTGATCCAGCAGCGCTCGAGCACCTGGTCAACGCAAGGTCAGCGATCGGCTACTCAGTGTGGAATGCACAACGCCGGGCTTTGCCATAGGTCGGTTGACGATATATGTCGGGCACTGTAACTTCACGGCGTGCCGATGCCGCTGCGTGAACCCACCTTCTTCATCCTCACCTCGCTGACGACCCAACCGCTGCACGGCTACGGCATCGTCCAAGCCGTCGCGGCGCTCTCGGGCGACCGCGTCCGCCTGCAGGCGGGCACGTTGTACGGCGCGCTCGACCGGCTCAAGGACGACGGCTGGATCGAGCTCGACCGCGAAGAGGTCGTCGACGGCCGCCTGCGCCGCTACTACCGGCTCACCGACACCGGCGCCGAGGTCCTCGCGGGCGAGACCGCACGACTGCGCGCCAACGCCGACACCGCCGCGGCGGCACTGCGCGCCCGCGCCGACCGCGGACTCGGCTTCGGCACCAATCCCGCCACCGGCCTGGCCTGACCCACCCCAGAACCCCACCTCAGAGCCCCGAAGGAGCCCGTTCGTGACCCTCAGCGACCCCGCGTCCCGCCTGGAACACGCCTACCGAAGACTGCTCCGCTGGTACCCCGCCGGCTACCGCGCCGAACGCGAGCAGGAGATGCTGGGCACCCTGTGCGAGATGGCGGAGCCAGGCCAGACCCGGCCCACGGCACGGGAACGGGCCAGCCTGCTCGGCGGCGCCGTCCGAGCCCACGCGCGCGAGGCGGGCGACGGCATCCGAGGCGCGACCGCCGCGGCCACGGTCCCGGTCGCGGCCCTGGTGACCGGCTACCTCGTCGCGCTCTGGGCCCTGACCGCCCTCGACGGCACGGGCCTGACCGAGTCCGTGGAAATCGGCTCTGTGCTGGACCACCTGGCGCTCGCGATCATCACGTCGTTCTGGCTGGGTGTCGTGGTGTCGGTACTGCTCGGCCACACCCGGTCAGTCAGGGTCTTCGCGGTCGCGGCGGGCCTCACCGCGGCGTCCACGCCCTACGCGAGCGCCCACCTGACCGTGGCGGTCGGTGCCCTGCTCGTGCTGGTCGCGCCTTCCCTCCGGCCCGACCGGGGCGAACTGCGGAACGCCGGACGTCTCGCCGCGCTCGTCACCCCGGTGTCGGTGGTCTTCGCGGTGGCCACCTTCGCGGTGTCGGTGCCCGCCGGCAGCAGGCAGCCCTACTCGATGCACCTCGACGCGCAGTCGCTCCAGATCGGCATGGCCGTCGCGCTCGTCGTCGCCGTCGTCCTGGTCCTGCGCCGCACGGGGGCGCGTGGCCTGCTCACCGGCCTGGTGATCGCGAGCGCGGCCACCTACACGCTCATGCCGATCCACGACCTCCTGCCGCGGGGCACGTTCCTGGCCGCGACGGTCCTGTACGGACTCCTCCCGGTCGTCGCGAAAGCGGCCGTGGCGTTCACGGCGGCGACCACGGCTCTCAATCACCTTCGCCGCGTTCTCCGCCGGCCGCGGACCGCCTGACGTCGCGGGAGAGGTGGGGTCCGCACGGCACGGACCCCCACCCCGATCACCAGTGACTACCGCCGCCCAGCCGGACCCCCAAGAAGTAGGAGTTGGCCAGTGCGTAGCAGTCCGACTGGTGCGACGACACCCTCGAAGCTGTAGTCGGCGTACGGACCCGGGTTGTTCTTGGCCGCGAAGAACCTTTGCTGCGACGCGGCGTTGGGCTCCGTCAGACTCAGGTAGAACTGCGCCCTGGTCGCCTTGACGTTCGCACCGGCCACATTGGACACACTGCTGGCGCCCGCCCGTTCGGCGACCACGCGGAACTGCAGGTGCTGCCCCGGCGAGTACCAGGCCGTGTCGATCCGGTACGACTGGTCGCACAGGCCGATCGAGTGCCAGATCGGGTAGGGGCGCCTGGTCCACCCGGTCCCCCTGTTCTCCTCGATCCACAGCGCCGCCGGCTGCGACTCGAGCGAACAGGCCCAGGAGAGCCAGATGGTTCCCGGCTCGGCGCCCGCCCTGATCGTCGGCGGGATCGGTGGTGCTCCCACCGGCTTCGCGGACACCGTGCCGGAGAACCCGCTCTGCCCGGCCTGGTTCGCCGCTGTCACCTTGAACTCACAACGCACGTGCCGGGCAGTGTCGTCAGGCCGTTTGCCAATGGCACGAACGATCGAGTTTCTGTCCCGCGCCGAGGTCGGCGAATCCATCAGCTGCGAATGGATTTCGTCGCCGACTTCCCCGCGCTGCGGTTCCGGCGTCGCGATCTGCCGAGGCAAGCGAGTGAACTCGACCGATTCCCGGAAACTTCGTTTGACGCGTAACTATTCTTCGCCGTTGATCGATGTTCCGCGTTGGGCGATCTTTCACAAGGGGGCGTTGGTGGTTGTGCCGGCACGTGACAGGCAGGCGACCAGGGCCCGCTTCCTCACTGGAATTCCGCGCCGCCAGGCATATTCCAGCCCGCCGGGGCAGCTCGTGGTCATTCTCGTCGTGCTGGTGGCGTTGTGCCTCGGCGCGGGCGTCGCCGGAGCGTTCGACGTGCAGCAGCGGCGGGCCGCGCTGGACCGGGTGATCGACCGCGGCGGCCCGCTGACCGGTGCGGCGATGGACGTCTACCAGTCGCTTTCGGACGCCGACGCCACCGTGGCTGGTGCGTATCTCGTCGGTGACGTCGAACCGGCCGAGCTGCGTGACCGGTACCGGACCAACATCGCCGAGGCGTCCGCCGCACTGGGCACCGCCTCGCTCGCCGAGGGCACCGAGGCCGACCTGACCACGTTGAACACCCACCTGCCGGTGTACACCGGGCTGATCGAGACGGCCAGGACGCTCAACCGCCAGGGGTTGCCCCAGGGGGTCGCCTACCTCCGGGAGGCCTCCACCGTCGCGCAGACGGTGATGCTGCCCGCCGCGGAAAGGCTGCTGGGGCAGGAGAACGCCCGGCTGCGGCAGGCGCAGCAGGAGGCCTCCTCGGTGGACCCGGTCGTGATCGGTGCGGCGGTGCTCGTGTTGCTGGCGCTCCTCGCCGCGCAGGTCCACCTCGCGCGCACCACCCGCCGGATCTTCAACGCGGGACTGTTGGTGGCCACGGTGTGCGCGGTGGCGGCGGTGGCGTGGCTGGTCACCGCGTCCGTCGTCGCGGCGGCGCACGCCCACGCGGGCAGGACCGAGGGCACGGCACAGGTCGCGGTGTTCTCCGAAGTCCGGGCCGAGGCGCTGAAAGCACGGTGCGCGGAGTCGCTGATCCTCGTCGCACGGGGGAACGGGACGGTGCACGAGGCCGACTTCGACCTCGCCGCGGCGAGGCTGAGCGGCAGGTTGCTCGCCGACGCGGAACGGGCGGCCACCACGCCTGGGACGCGCGACGCGGTGCGGCGGGCCGGTGAGCAGTGGTCGAACTGGCTCGCGGGCCACAAAGCGTTGCGGGAGAAGGACGACGGCGGCGAGTTCGACCTGGCCGTGAAGCTCGCGACGAACGCCGGGCAACAAGGCGGCACGGCGAGCCCGTCGAGGACGGTCGACGACGAGCTGGGCAAGGCGATCCAGATCGCGAACGAGCGGTTCGAATCGGAGTCGGCGCACGCGCGGAACGCGCTGGCGTTTGGCGACCTCGGCGTCGCGGTGCTCATGGTGCTCGCCGCGCTGGGAGTCGGGTTCGGTTACCTGCCAAGGCTGCGGGAGTACCGATGAGGCGACTGCTGCTGGCCACCGCGCTGCTCCTCACGGCCTGCGCGACCCCGGAGATGGCGGTCACGCCGACGCTCCCGCTGTCGGTTCCCGCGCCGGTGCCGACCCAGATGCAGGTGCCGCCGGAGATCCCGGTGGAGCGGAGGACCGACTGCCGCGCCGAGCAGAGCTACCGGCCGCAGGGACCGCTGCCGGCGCCGGAGCAGCTGCCCGCGGGCTCGGCCATGCTGAGGATCAGGGAGAAGGGCAAGATCGTCGTCGGCGTGGGCAACGCCTACCTGCTGAGCTTCCGCGACCCCGGCACCGGGCAGGTGCGGGGGTTCGAGGCGGCGCTCGCGGAGGAGATCGCGCACGCCATCTTCGGCGGCGACCGGGCGAAGGCCGCGGACCACGTCCAGTACCGCGTGACCGACGCGGCGGACCGCATCCCGGCCCTGCGCACCGACCGCGTCGACCTCGTGCTCTCCAGCATGACGATGACCTGCGAGCGGTGGCAAGAGGTCGCGTTCTCCGCCGAGTACTACTCCTCCCAGCAACGACTGCTCGTCCACCACGACTCGGGCATCGACGACCTAGGCCGGCTCGGCGGCCGGAAGGTGTGCGCCTCGCGGACGAGCACGAACCTGCGTCCCATCGCGGAGCACCCGGCCAAGCCCATCCCGGTCGCCGCCGCCAACACCGCCGACTGCCTGCTGCTCCTGCAACAGGGTCAGGTCGACGCGGTGTCGACCGGCGACATCATCCTGGCCGGGCTCGCCGCGCAGGACCCGACCACCCGCATCGTCGGACCCCAGCTGCGGTCCGACCCCACCGGCATCGCGATCGCGCAGCACCGGCTGGACCTGGTGCGGTTCGTCAACGCCGTGCTGGAACGGGTGGTCGCCGACGGCACCTGGCGGCAGCTGCAGCGGACGTGGCTCGCGGACCAGCTCGGACCGGCCGAACCGCCGGCGCTCCAGTACCGGCCGGAATGAGGGTGACACGGTGATTTCCTCGGTGCACGACGGAGTGCCGCGTGGCGGGAACCCCCGCATCCACCTCCTGCGGGACCGGATGCGCTGGGCGACGGGAACGCCACCCGGCCGCCTGAGCGCGATGGCGGCGGTGCTCGTGGCGCTCTGCCTGCTCGCCGGGCTGGTGGGCGCGGTCGACATCGCGCAGCGCCGGGCCGCCCTGACCGAGGTGACCCAGCGCGGCATTCCCCTGGCGCGCGCGGCATTGGACGTGTACCAGTCGCTGTCCGAGGCGGACGCGGCCGCGAACAGCGCGTTCCTGGTGGGAGACAAGGCCGGCCCGTCCGAACGCGCCGGGTACCTCGACCACGTGCAGAAGGCCGCGGTCGCGCTGAGCACCGCGGCGGCCAACGCACCCACCGCGACCACGGAGACGGTCGCCCGCCTGACCGCACAGCTCACGAACTACGCCGGGCTGGTCGACACGGCGCACACCGAGAACAAACGTGGTTTCGCGCTCGGCGCGGCCTATCTGAGGCAGGCCTCGGCACTCGTGCGCGAGGTCCTGCTGCCCGACTCGCTCGCGCTGTACCGCGAGGAACTCGGAAAACTCACCCAGGCCCAGCGCGACGCGAGCTCGGTCGCCTGGCTCGCGATCACCTCGTGCCTGCTCGCACTGGCCGCGCTCGTGGCGGTCCAGCTGTACCTGCGGGAGACCACGCGCCGCACGCTGAACCGCGGGCTGCTGGTGGCGACCGCCGCTGTGCTGCTGTCGATCGGCTGGCTCGTCACCACCTCGTTCGCCGCGGCGAACGAGGTCGACACGAGCCTGCGCGGCAAGTCCCGGACGGAGGCGCTCGCCGAGGCCCGCATCAACGCGCTCACCGCGCGCAGCACCGAGGCCCTGGCACGCGTCGAACGCAGCAACGCCGACCCTTACGAACAGGAGTTCCGCGCCGCACGCGACAAGCTCAACGCGGGCAAGGACAGCCTGGGATCGCTCGCCGGGGCAGCCGAGCGGTTCGACGAGCAGTCGGAGGAGAAACGGACCGTGGAAGCCGCCATCTCGCACTGGCGCGACTGGCAGGAGCTGCACGAGCGGA
Source organism: Lentzea pudingi (assembly GCF_014646255.1). Taxonomy (GTDB): domain Bacteria; phylum Actinomycetota; class Actinomycetes; order Mycobacteriales; family Pseudonocardiaceae; genus Lentzea; species Lentzea pudingi. Next base: position 493,393 of record NZ_BMNC01000003.1, on the reverse strand, counting down.
ACCGGTCCACCCCTGCGACGGCGGACTGGAGCGGCACCGCCAAGCTCGCGACCCAGCTGGACGAGAAGCTGGCGGAGGCGCTCCGGCGCTCCGAGGAGACCTTCCAGAACGGCGCGGCCGGCGCGGTGAACTCGTTGCGCGGCGCGGACTTCGTGCTCGTGACGTCGATGCTGGTCGCCGCGGCGGCCGCGGGCCTCGGCATGGCGCCCCGGATCCGGGAGTACCGATGAGAACCAGGAAACTCGTCGCCGTGGCGGCGGCTCTGTGCCTCCTCACCTCCTGCGGCCAGGCGGTGACGGTACCGGCGCGCACGACGCTGGAGCCGTTGCGGCCTCCCGGCATGGACGACACCAGAGGTGCGCTGGCACCGACGCAGTGCCCGCCGGGCACGGGCCCCGAGTTCGTCCCGGAGCGCAGCAGCCTCAAACCGGCCGGCATCGCCCCAGCACAGGCGCCGCCGGGCAGCACGCTCGCGGAGATCGTGCGGCGCGGCCGGCTGGTCGCGGGGGTCGACCAGAACCTCAACAGGTCCAGTTCGCTGAACCCGCGGACCGGCCTGCTGGAGGGGTTCGACGTCGACGTCGTGAAGGAGATCGCGAAGCAGCTGTTCGGCGACGAGAACGCCGTGACCCTCGTGGAGGTCAACTTCTCGAACAACTTCCCCAAGCTGGCGGCCGAGGACGTCGACCTGCTCGCGGACTCGATCACGATCACCTGCGAGCGGCGGTTCACCAAGAAGGTCATGTTCAGCTCGGACTACTTCATCTCCGGCCAGCGGGTCCTGGTGCCGAAGACCTCGGGTGTGAGGTCCATCGAAGACCTGAGGGGCAAGCGGGTCTGCGCTCCGAACGGCACCACGTCGATGGGCAAGCTCATGGAGCCCGCGCTCGGGGTGGTACCGGTCGGCGTGCGGGAGTTCCCCGACTGCCTGGTGCTGATGCAGCGCGGCCAGGTGGAGGCGAGCTCCACCACGGACAGCGTGCTGCTCGGGCTGAAGGACCTGGACCCCGCCACGGTCATCGTCGGCGAGCGGTTCTCCGAGGAGCACCACGGGCTGGCCATGCGTGAGAGCGACGAGGAACTCGTCCGGTTCGTCAACGGCGTGCTCGAACGGATGCGCGCCGACGGCACGTGGAAGCGGTTGTACGAGAAGTGGCTGCGGGACCCGGACGAACCCGGCCCGGTTCCGGAGCCACCCCCGGCCCACTACATCGACGAGGAGTAGGCATGAGTGCCGCGATCGAGATCCACGACAGCCCCGACGCGTTCGCCGAGCTGGAGTCGCTGCACGGGTGGCTGCTCAACCGGCCCGACCTGCGCGGCGTCTCGCTCGGCAAGCCCGAGCGGAGTCCGCAGGAGATGGGCTGGCTCACCGACGTGCTCAGCGTCTCGGTCGGCAACGGCGGTGCCGTCACCGCGCTCGCCGGGTCGCTCGCCACCTGGCTCGTCAGCCGCCGGTCCCACATCAAGATCAAGGTCACCGGCCCGGACGGCCGCAGCACCGAGGTGGACGTCAAGCAGGCCAAGGGGAACCAGGCCACGGTGGAGGCGATGCTGCGGGAGGTGCTGGAGGAGCACGAAGGCGGCACGACGTGAGCGAACACCAGCCGGTCCTGCCGGACCCCGCCGCGTCCCGTGCGGTGCTGATCGGGACGAGCTCCTACACCGATCCCGCGTTCCCGGCGCTGCCCGGCGTCGAGAACAACCTGGACGACCTCGCGAGGATGCTGACCTCGCCGCACGGCGCGGGACTCCCGCCGGAGAACTGCGTGGTGCTGCACGACCCTCCCGACCAGATCGGTGTGGGCAGCCAGATCACCCGCGCCGCGGCCGAGGCCGAGGACGTCCTGCTCGTCTACTACGCCGGGCACGGCGAGATGACGTGGGACAAGAAGAACGAGCTGTGCCTGACGATGCGGGACACCATGCCGGACTCGTTGCGCACGTCGGCGTTGCGGTGCGAGGACCTGCGTCACTACCTGCACCGCAGCCGGGCGCGGACGCGGGTGCTGATCCTCGACTGCTGTTACGCGGCCAGGGAACTGCCGGACACCATGTCCGCCTCGTCGAGCGTGATCGAGCACGTGGGGGTCAAAGGGGCGTACGTGCTCGCCGCCGCGTACGGCAAGGCGCTCGCCCCGGCAGGCATGCGGAACACGCTGTTCACCGGCGAACTGCTGCGCGTGCTGGACGAGGGCGTACCGGCGGAGCCGACGATGCTGCTGACGCTCGACGCGTTGTTCCGCGAGGTGCTGGCGAGTCTGCGGGGGCAGGGGCATCCGGAGCCCAGCTGCAACCACAGCAACAACGCCGCGTGGCTCGCGCTCGCTCCGAACGCGGCGCACAAGATCCATCGGGCGCTGCAGGACGTCGAGGCCCGTCTGGCGGAGCTCGACGAGGTCGAAGCACGCACGACGGCGGCCTGCGACCTGACGATCGACCGGATCAAGGACTCCGGCCTGCCGCCGTTCGTCCCCGCCGCGCCGGGGCTGCGGCAACGCCTGAAAGCACTGCAGGCCATGGCGATGGGCGGGCGGAGACCGGAGGAGGCCGTGCTCGGCGCGCTCGACGCGGACGTGACCGACGCGGGTGCCGCGGCGGAACGGCAGCGCCTGCGCGCCGAGGAGCCGTTGGCGACCCGGCACGAGCTGCGTCAGCGGCTGGACCTCTACCGGCTGGTCGCGGCCAAGGAGGGTTTCGCCGAGGAGATCGACCTCCGCAGGAAGTACGACGTGGCCTGGAACCTGCTGTGGGTCAAGCCGTGCGACCTCCCGGCCGCGGTGCACGCGGTCGAGGCCTCGGTCCAGGCGGTCGTGCGCCGCAGAGAGCGGAAGCGAACGGAGAACCAGCGGTGAACGCATGCGCCCGGCCGGGCTGCAAGGGAACGATCGACGAGTGGGGCTTCTGCGACGACTGCGGGCACAAGGCGAAGAGCGCGAGCCCGCCTCCTGCTCCGGTGGTGCCCACCGCGGCGCCGGCATCGGTACCGGCATCCGTGCCGAGCACGGCACCGGGTCAGACCGCCCCCTCCCGCCCGACCTCCGTGCCGTGGCGGCGTTCCGGGGTCGTGCTGCCGTCGTTGCCCCCGCGCGACCCGGCCACCGAGACCTCCGCCGTCGTCGTGGTGCCCGAGACCAGGCGGCACTGCCGTCGGTGCAACGAGCCCGTCGGCCGCGGCGCCGCCGGTGAACCGGGTCCCACCGAGGGTGAGTGCCCGAAGGACGGCGCGCGCTTCTCCTTCACCCCCGGTCTCACGAAGGGCGAGCAGGTCGCGGACCGCTACGAGATCGTCCGCTGCCTCGCCTACGGCGGTCAGGGCTGGGTCTACCTCGCCAGGGACACGCACCTGAGCGACGCCGACACCGTGCACTGGGTCGTCCTCAAAGGACTGATCGACACCGATGACCCCTCCGCTCTCGACCAGGCCATCAACGAACGCCGGCACCTGCTGAAGGTCAAACACCCGAACGTCGTCAAGATCAACGACTTCGTGACGCACCGCGACGCCCGCAGCGGCAGGCTCGACGGCTACATCGTGATGGAGTACGTCGACGGCCCGTCGTTGCAGGAGCTGTTCCTCGAGCACCGCGACCACCGCGGCCAGCGCGCGCCGCTGCCGCTCACCCACGTGCTCGCCTACGCCATGGACGTGGTGCAGGCTCTCGGTCACCTGCACTCGCTGGGCTTGCTGTACTGCGACTTCAAGCCGGACAACGCCCTCTACGCGGGCGGTGAGGTCAAGCTCATCGACCTCGGAGCGGCGGTGCGGGCGGACGACCCCGGCGACACGCTGCTCGCCACCCCGGGGTTCGCCGCGCCGGAACTGCGGGAGAAGGGCCCGTCGGTCCAGTCCGACCTGTACACCGTCGGCCGCACCCTCGCGGTGCTGAGCATCGAGTTCCACGGGTTCACCAGGGAGGAGAACTGGTACGCCCTGCCCTCTCGCACCGTGACGCCGTTGTTCACCGCCCACGAGGCGTACTACCGCCTGCTGCGGCGCGCCACGCACATCGATCCGGGCAAGCGGTTCTCGTCGGCCGAGGAGATGTACGGGCAGCTGGAGGGCGTGCTGCACGAGGTCCTCGCCGCGCAGGACGGCACGGCACGGCAACCGGTGTCGACGCGGTTCTCCATCGAGCGCAGGACCTTCGGCACCGAGTCCACTGAGGACGACGAGATCGACTGGACGCGGACGCCGGACGCGTTGCCCTCACCGCTGGTCGATCCCAGGGATCCCGCCGCCGCACACCTGGCGTCGATCACCGCGTCCACCCCGGACGACCTGATCACCGCGCTGGAGGCGATCCCGGTGGAGAGCGACGAGGTCAAGCTGCAGCTCGTCGCCGTGCGGATCGCCCACGGTCAGCTGGAGCAGGCACGCGCGGACCTCGCCGAGCTCGCGGAGGCGGCACCGGGCGACTGGAGGCTCGCCTGGTACCGCGGGATCCTCGCGATGGCGGCGGGGCAGCCCCGCGACGCGGTGGCGGAGTTCGACGCCGTCTTCGACGCGGTGCCGGGAGAGCTCAGCCCGAAGCTGGCGCTCGCGGCGGCGGCCGAGGCCTTCGGTGACGACGAGCGCGCGGGCGAGCTGTACCGGTTGGTGTGGCGCACCGACACCCGTTACGTCAGCGCCGCGTTCGGACTGGCACGGGTGCTGCGCAGGCAGGGCGACCTGGCCGCGGCGGTGGAGGCGCTCGACGGCGTGCCGGAGTCGTCCAGCCAGCACGTGCCCGCCCAGGTGGCCGCGATCCACGCCCGCCTCTCCCCCGACGCCGCGAAGCCGCACCTGCTCGACGCGTCCGCCCGGCTGGAACGCCTGCGGATGGGCATCGAGCAGCAGGCGGACCTGTCGGTGCGGGTGCTGGAGGCCGCACTGGACTGGGTGACCGCCAGCGCCGAGACCGGCCACACGGGCGAGGTGCTCGGCCGTCCGCTGGAGGAACGGGAGCTGCGCTTCGGCCTGGAGCAGGCGTATCGCGACCTGGCGAGCGTCACCGACGCCGCGAGCCGCCGGATCGAGCTGGTCCGCGAGGCCAACAGGGTCCGTCCCAGGACGTTGTTCTGACGAGAGACGAGGTGCTCAGGTGAGCGAGTCGCCGGACTTCACGCTCAGGGTCGACCACAACAGGTACCTCCCCGAGGGGCAGCGCTCCATCGACGCGGTGATCTCCGTCAGCACGGCGGGCGAACGCCGGGGACCGGCGCCCACCGCCGCCCAGGTCATCATGATCGACTGCTCGAGCTCGATGAGCGGCGACAAGATGGTGCAGGCGCGCCGGGCGACCGCGACCGCGATCAAGATGCTCAACGACGGTGTGGCGTTCGCGGTCGTGGCGGGCACCAACTCCGCGCGGATGGCCTACCCCGCGGACAGGACGATGGTGATCGCGTCACCGCAGACCAGGAAGGAGGCCGCGAAGGCGGTCGGGCGGCTCGACCCCAACGGCGGCACCGCGATCGGCACCTGGCTGGACCTCGCGAACGAGCTGCTGGCCGGGCAGCCGGCGGAGATCAAGCACGGCATCCTCCTCACCGACGGGCACAACGAGCACCAGACGGAGGAGGAGCTCGCGGCGGCGCTGCGCCGGTGCCGCGACCGGTTCGTCTGCCACAGCCTCGGCGTCGGCAGGCACTGGGCGGCCGAACCGCTGCGCGCGGTCGCGGACGCGCTGCACGGCGACGCGAACGGCCTGCCGGACGAACGCGCGCTCCCCGACGTGTTCCGCGCGATGGCCGAGGACTTCATGAGCACCGCGGTCGGCAACGTGGCGCTGCGGGTGTGGACCCCGCGGGGCAGCCGGGTCCGCTTCCTCAAGCAGGTGTACCCGAACACCCTCGACCTGACGGACCGCCGCACCGAGGTCTCCGCCCTGGTCGGTGACTACCCGGCCGGTTCGTGGGGCGCGGAGACGAGGGACTTCCACCTGTCCGTCGAGCTCCCCGCGGGCAACGTCCTCGACGACGAGGTGCTCGCCGCCCGCGTGCACGTCGTCGCCGGAGGGCGCGAGATCGGCCGCGGTCTGGTGGAGGCGATGTGGACCGATGACCCGGTGCAGTCCACCAAGATCGCCCCGATGGTCGCGCACTACACCGGCCAGGTCGAGCTGGACCAGGTGATGCAGGAGGGCATCGGCGCGCTGCGCGACGGCCGCACGGACGAGGCGACGGTCAAGCTCGGGCGAGCCGCCCAGATCGCCGACGAGTCGAACCGCGAGCCGGTGCTGGACGCGATCAAGGGGGTCGCGGAGATCATCGACGCGAAGACCGCGCGGATCCGGCTGCGCGGGAGGATGGAGGACGTGGACGCCGAGATGGCGTTGCTGGAGTCGCGCAAGACGGAGCGGTGGCAGCGTTCAGACGGGGGTTCGTGACGCGATGGGGTGGGAGTCGCTCGGGCAGTGGGGTCACGACGTGGTGCGCGTCGAGCCGCTCTCCGGCGGTGTGGCCAACGACGTGTGGAGCCTGCGCATCGGCGGGCGCCTCGCAGTCGGCCGTCTCGGCACCAGGAGCGACGCCGATCTCGCCTGGGAGACCGGGCTCCTGCAGTACCTCGACCGCGAGGGCCTGACCGTGCCGGTGCCGATCCCCACCTCGGACGGCAGGCTCTTCCACGACGGCCTGGTGGTCATGACCCACCTCGAAGGCGGACCGCCCGAGACGCGGGCCGACTGGCGCCGGGTGGCCCGCACGCTCCGCGAACTGCACCGGCTCACCCGAGGATGGCCGCAGCGGCCCGGCTGGCGGTCGTCGACCGACCTGCTGCGGGCAACGACCGGGACGAAGATCGACCTGGAGGCGATGCCCGCCGAGGGCGTCGCGCGGTGCCGGGCGGCGTGGGCACGGCTCGCCGGACGTGCGACCTGCGTCGTGCACGGCGATCCCAACCCCGGCAACGTGCGCGTGACCGCGAACCACATCGGGCTGATCGACTGGGACGAGGCGCACGTCGACGTCCCCGACCTCGACCTCGTCCTGCCCGGCAACGCCGCCTGTCTCGACGACGGCGCGTTCGACGTCGCCGCGCAGGCGTCGGCCGCGTGGGAGGCCGCTGTCTGCTGGGACGACGACTACTCGAAGAAGCGGCTCGCCGAGGTTCGAGCGCTCTGAGGTCCGGCGCGGGCCTGTCGGCCCGCGCCGGGCCCGTCACACCGGCCAGGCCGGTGCGCCCGTCACGGTCTCCGCGATCGCGGACAGCGGGATGACCATCCACTCAGGACGGAACCGGTGCTCGTGCCGCACCTCCAGCACCGCCCGGTCCAGCTCGACCGCGGTCAGCAGCGCACCACCGAGCGTGCGATCGGGCGACACGTCCGCGTACCCGGCGCGGAAGGCGTCGCGGTTGTGCTCCAGCCACCGGGCGGCCTTGGGACGCATCGCCACGTCGTCGGCGCCCACCAGCAACTGGGCCGCCGCGTAGTGCAACGACCTCAGTGCGGTCGCCACGTCGTGCTCCGCCGGGCGCGGGCGGGAGCGTTCGGCGGCGGTGCCGTGCGGTTCGCCCTCGAAGTCGACGAGCACCCACGTGTGCGGCGAGCGGAGCACCTGGCCCAGGTGCAGGTCGCCGTGCACCCGTTGCAGGCGAATCGGTTCGCCGGTCGCGAGGACCGCGTCGAACCGGGCACGGATGCCCGCCTCGAACTCCGCCAGCGACGGCACCTCGTCCAGCGCGGCGTCCAGGCGGGTGTGCAGGGCCGCCACGAACTCGACCTCGTCACCCGGACCGGCGACCTGCTCGCCCAGCGTCTCGCGCAGGTCCGCGTGCACCTTCGCCACCGCACGACCCAGCCGGTGCGCCTCGGCGGCGAAGTCGCCGCCCGCGCTCTGCGGGTCGTCGCTCGGGTTCGCGAGGAAGTCCCGCACGCTGGCGGTCGCCATCGGCCAGCCCAGCGCGCCCAGCGGCACGAACTCGTGCAGCACCGCGAACGTCGTGCGGACTCCGTCCAGTTCGGACTCCAGGGAGCCCTGGGGCGCCGCGATGTGCGGGTCGCCGACCGAGTGCAGTGCGTCGTGCAGCACCAGTTCCGGGTTGTCGCCCGGGGTCAGCTCGCGGAAGAACTTCAGCACGTGCCGCTGGCCGTAGACGATCGAGCAGTTGCGCTGCGGGCCGGGGAACGGGCGTCCGACCGGCGCGGCCGCGTACCTCGGGGGCACCGCGCCGCGGAACCGCAGGCCCGCGACCTCCGCCAAGTCCTCGAAGTGGCCGAGCAGCACGGCGGTGAGCTCCGGGTCGTACACCGCCTCGTACGCCACGCGTTCGCCGGCGGCGCCGATCCGGGCGTGCTCCAGCCGTTCCGGCAGTGCGTCCCGCACGCCCACCAGCAGCTGGTACCGGCGCCCCTTGCACGCCAGCACCAGGTGGACCAGCGCGGGATCGCCGTGGTGCAGGACGGTCGCCCGTTCGCAGGTCACCGGTCCTCGGGCGCGGAACCACGGCTGGCTCTCGAGCCAGCGGTCCAGCTCCTCGGGCAGAACCGCCACGGCCTCGCTCGTCGTCACTTCTCGTCGCCGCCTTCCACGTCGGAGTTCAGCTGGAACCAGTAGAAGCCGTGACCGGGCAGCATCAGCTGGTACGGCAGCTCGCCGACGGCGGGGAACCGCACGCCGCCGGTGAGTTCGAGCGGCACGGCGCCGGCGTGCTCCGCCAGGTCGAGCTCGACGGGTTGCGGGAACCGGGACAGGTTGTTCACACACAGCACCACGTCGGTGCCGAGCGTGCGCAGGTACGCGAGCACGGTCGGGTTCGAGCCGCCGAGCTCGGTGAAGTCGCCGTGGCCGAACGCGCGGTGCTGCTTGCGCACCTCGATCATGCGCCGGGTCCAGTTGAGCAGCGACGACTGGCTGCGGACCTGCGCCTCGACGTTGAGGCCCTGGTAGCCGTAGACGGGGTCCATGATCACCGGGAGGTAGATCCGGCCGGGGTCGCAGCTCGAGAAGCCCGCGTTGCGGTCCGGGGTCCACTGCATCGGTGTGCGGACGGCGTCGCGGTCCTGCAGCCAGATGTTGTCGCCCATGCCGATCTCGTCGCCGTAGTACAGAACGGGCGAGCCGGGCAGTGAGAGCAGCAGCGCGGTGAACAGCTCGTGCTGGTTGCGGTCGTTCTCCAGCAGCGGGGCGAGGCGGCGGCGGATGCCGATGTTCGCCTTCATCCGCGGGTCCTTGGCGTACTCGGCGTACATGTAGTCGCGCTCTTCGTCGCTGACCATCTCGAGGGTGAGCTCGTCGTGGTTGCGCAGGAAGATTCCCCACTGGGCGTTCTCCGGGATCGCCGGGGTCTGCGCGAGGATCTCCGAGATCGGGAACCGCGACTCCCGCCGCACCGCCATGAAGATGCGCGGCATCAACGGGAAGTGGAACGCCATGTGGCACTCGTCGCCGCCCACGGCCTGGTCACCGAAGTACTCCACGACGTCCGACGGCCACTGGTTCGCCTCCGCGAGCAGCACCCGCCCGGGGAACTCGTCGTCGACGACCTTGCGGCACTTGCGGAGGAAGTCGTGCGTCTCCGGCAGGTTCTCGCAGTTGGTGCCCTCGCGCTCGAACAGGTACGGCACGGCGTCGAGCCGGAACCCGTCGATGCCCACCTCGAGCCAGAACCTCAGCACGTCCAGCATCGCGTCCTGGACGGCGGGGTTGTCGTAGTTGAGGTCCGGCTGGTGGCTGAAGAAGCGGTGCCAGAAGAACTGCCCGCGCACCGGGTCGTAGGTCCAGTTCGACGACTCCGTGTCCACGAAGATGATCCGCGCGTCGGAGTACGCGGAATCGTCGTCGCTCCACACGTAGAAGTCGCCGTACGGGCCCGTCGGGTCCAGCCGCGACTGCTGGAACCACGGGTGCGCGTCACTCGTGTGGTTGAGCACCAGGTCGGTGATCACGCGGATCCCGCGCCGGTGCGCCTCCTCCAGCAGGTGCTGGAAGTCCTCGACGGTGCCGAACTCCGGCAGCACCGCGCGGAAGTCGCTGATGTCGTACCCGCCGTCGCGCAACGGCGAGGCGTAGAACGGCGGCAGCCAGAGGCAGTCGACACCGAGCCACCGCAGGTAGTCCAGTTTGGACGCCAGGCCGCGCAGATCACCGGTGCCGTCACCGTTGGAGTCGCAGAAGGCGCGGACCAGAACCTCGTAGAAGACAGCACCTTTGAACCAGTTAGCCTCGTGCTCCATGGCACCTCTCGCTCACACATGTCGACGGATTGCGGCAGAGTGAGGCACTGCGGGCGCCAAGATCAAATCGTTCACCGGATCAGGTGAGGTGCCGCTTCACGCGTCGGCCGCGGTGATGCTTCAGGCGCCGTCGAAGCGGCCGTCGAGCTCCCCCGGCTGCAAAACCTCGGTGGAGTTGTGCTCGCGCACGATGCGCCACCCGGCCGCCGTGCGGTGCCAGACCAGCGAGGTCGTGGTCCGGATGTCCGTGACACCGCCGGGTGCGACGATCCTGGCCAGGAACCGCAGGGTGGACGCCGCGAGGCCGTCCGCGGCGATGACGTGCGGGCCGTCGTCGACGACGTGCCACGCGGACACGACGCCGCGGAAGACGGGCTCCCAGATCGCGCCGTAACCGGTGGCCGTCGTCGACACCCGGCGTTCGGGGTCGAAGTCGTCGTAGAGGCGGACCTCCGGCGAGCTGAAGTCGTAGAACTCGCCGAAGGTGCGCGCGAAGCCGAACGGCTCGTCGCCCTCGCGGCGGTCCCAGCCGAACACCCACCGCGTGTGCAGGTCCTCGATCACCTGTTGGTCGTTCATGATCTCGACGCTAAGCCGGCGGTGGCTCCTGCGGCAGGGTGTGCCACACCCTGGCAAGGCTAGGCGGTGCCGTGTCCTGGAGCCCCTTCTCGGAACTCAGAGCCAGTCCGCCTCGATGCCGCGGGCACGGAGGGCCTCCAGAGCCTCCTCGTCGCCCGTGTAGAACAGCGTCATCGACTTCAGGTGGGGAAAGTGCCGCACGTCGGCGAACTCGGCGACGTCGAACAGCCCGTCCTCGCCGTCCCAGTTCGGCGCGATCTCGAGGTAGATCTCGTTGCCGCCGTCCATCTCGATCCGGGTGATCCTCTCCGCGAGCTCGGCGGGGACCTCGAGCGCCTCGAAGTAGGCCAGGGCCTCGGGCACCGCCTCCACGCTCCCGCCGTCGTAGGTGAAGCCCTGCTCGGCGGCGTACTCGCGCAGGTCGAACCTCGGCAGGAGCTCCTGGCCATACATCAGCTCCTGGACGACGGCGAGCTTGAAGTTGGTGTCGGCGAACGGAATCGGCTGGCTCATGCCCACACCGTATAGGCAGCGGCTCAGGGCGTACGCCCTGCTCCGGCGGCCGGAACCGCTGACGTGCCGCCGAGTTCAGTCTCCGTCCAATCTGCGTCCAGTCCGCCGGGTGAGCCTGGTGGTCCACGGCTGGAGCACCAGCTGACACATCCCGCACCGCAGCAGAAGAACGCACCCGTTCGTCATTTCAACCAGAGGGGTGTTCCAGTGTCAGCACGCTTCAAACACCTGTTCACATCAGCCCTGGCGCTCATGGCCGTGATCGTGATCGCGGCTCCGGGAGCGTCGGCGTCCGTGCCGGCCTCCAAGCCGGGCCTGAACAAGACGTCGTCGTACAGCGCGGCGGACGTCAAGACCAACGCGTGGCCGATCAGCCCGCCCCGCGTGTTTCCCCCGGGCACTCCCTGCTATCGGGAGGAGGTCGTGGAGCCCGTCTACGAGACCAGCCAGGGAACGAAGATGTACGAGTTCTACTTCGGGGCGAACGTGTGCATCTTCAGCGACCACATCTACGTGTACGACCCCGAGTCCGACGTGCTGTACCCCGGCGCGCAAGATCCACGGCTGGCCTCGGTGACGTGGTCCGCGAGGAACGTGGTCACGCCGGTCGACAACCCGGCCACCCCGAACAACGTGTACACCTACTCGGCCATCGACGTGGTCTTCTGCCCCGATCTGCCCCAGCCCAGCGCGTGCCAGCAGTACCACCACCAGCTGGGCCTCCAGTTCACCCGCGGCTGGGTGTACCCCATCGGCCGCTTCGACCGGATCTCCTGACCTCGACGGCACCGGCCTTCCTGGCCATCTCCGGAAATGGCTGTCTCCCACCGTTCCGGGTGTGCGGCGGTAGCACGTTCCTCTGCCCGTTTCGTGATCACCCGGCGATCACGAAACGGGCAGGCGGCTCTGGAACGCGGACTCGCAGATCCCGGGTCGGGCCCGAATGCGACCGCCTGCCAACGGGATCCGGTCGTTGCCGCGGCCGAACCGCCTGTGCCAGCATGGCATCGGCGTTCGGGGGTGTCGTTGCGCGTCCAGGTTCTCGGCCCGGTGCGGGCCTGGCACGACGGCCGGGAGATCGAGCTGGGGCCGGCGGGCAGACGCGCGGTGCTCGGCCTGCTCGCCCTGGCCGGCGGGCGGGTCGTGCGGCGGGCGGACCTGGTGGACGCGCTGTGGGGCGAGAACCCGCCGCCCAGTGCGGCCAACGTGATCCAGACGCACGTCAAGCACCTGCGCCGGTTGTTCGACCCCGGGCGGCACAGATATGCGCGCAGCACCAGCATCCCGTTCGTCGGTGACGGTTACGCGTTGCGCATCCCGGACGACGAGGTCGACGTGGACCGGTTCCGCGCCCTCGTGTCCGCCGCCGGACGGACGACCGTCGCGGAGGAGGCCGCCGGTCTGCTCGGCACCGCGCTCGGATTGTGGCAGGGACGGCCGTTCGCCGACCACCCCGGACTGGCCGGGCACGCCAAAGTCGTCGCGCTGCTGAGCGAACGGCGCAACGCCCTGCTCACCCACGCCGAGACGATGATCGGGCTGGGCCGGGCAGCGGACCTCCTGCCACTGCTGGTGGAGCACGCGGCCGGCCACCCGTTGGACGAGGCGGTGCAGGCACTTCTGGTGCGCGCCTACGCCGCGGCGGGCAGCCGGGCGGACGCGTTCGCCACCTACGACACCACTCGGCGGGTGCTGCGGGACGAACTCGCGATCGGCCCCGGAGCGGAACTCGTCGGTGCTCATGCGGAGTTGCTCGGCGAACCAGTGCCTGCTGTGTCTCGTCAGGCCGGTCCGGTGCCGGCCCAGCTGCCTGCCGGCACACCCGGTTTCCTGGGCCGTGCTTCGGAACTGGCCGTACTCGACGGACTGCTCGCCGGACGCGACCCCGCCGCGACGGCGGTGATCGCGGTCTGCGGAACGGCGGGTGTCGGCAAGACGGCACTGGCCGTCCATTGGGGACACCGGTTGCGCGCCCGGTTCCCGGGCGGCCAGCTGTACGTGGACCTGCGCGGGTACGAGGCCGGGAAGCCGCTCGCCGCCGCGGACGTGCTGGGCGGGTTCCTGCAGGCGCTGGGGGTCGCCGGGTCCGCGATTCCGGCCGGCCTGGACGGACGTGCGGCCCGGTACCGGACCGAGGTGGCCGACCGGCGGCTGTTGATCGTGCTGGACAACGCGGCGGCGGTGGAGCAGGTGCGGCCGCTGTTGCCCGGTTCACCGTCGTGCGTGGTCGTGGTGACGAGCCGGGACAGCCTGGCGAGCCTGGTCTCGGTGCACGGCGCGCGGCGGCTCGACCTGCGGCCGTTGCGGCGGGGTGACGCGATCGTGTTGCTGCGCGAGCTGATCGGCGACCGGCCGGGTTCCGAGTCCGCGATGGCGGCGTTGGCCGAGCAGTGCGCGTTCCTGCCGTTGCCGTTGCGGGTGGCCGCGGAGCTCGTGGTCAGCCGGCCGGAGACCGCGCTGGCGGAGCTGGTCGGGGAGCTCGGCGACCGGCAGCGGCGGCTGCGGCTGCTCGACGGCGGCGGTGACGGCCGGGCGGCGGTGCGCGAGGTGCTCTCGTGGTCCTGCAAGCACCTCCCGGACGAGGCCGCGCGGCTGTTCCGGTTGCTGGGCGTGCATCCCGGCCGCGACTTCGACGTGGCCTGCGCCGCCGCGCTCACGGACCGCGACCCGGACACCGCGGGCCGGCTGCTGGACGTGCTCGTCCGGGCGCACCTGGTCGACCGCGGCCCGGCCGGGCGGCACGGCATGCACGACCTGCTCCGCGCCTACGCCGTCGACCTGGCGCAGGACGACCCTGAGCGAACCGCCTCGTTCGACCGGCTGCTGGACCACTACCTGACGTCCGCGATCGAGGCGATGGACGTCGTCTACCCCACCGGCCGCGTGGCCGTGACCACGCCGGCGGCCGACCCCGCCCGGATGCGCGCGTGGCTCGACGCGGAACGGCCCAACCTGACCGACCTGTGCGCGTTCGCCACCGGTCACGACCGCCCCGGGCAGGCGATGCGCCTGGCCGAGGTGCTGTACCGGTACTTCGAAGCCGGGCACCACCGCGAAGCACTCGTCATGCACACCAACGGTTTGCGCGCCGCACGTCTGGTCGGCGACCACGAGGGTGAGGCACGGGCTCTGACGAACCTGGGCGCCGCGCACCGCCTGCTCGGCCGCTACAGCCCGGCGGCCGCACGCCTGCGCCAGTCGCTGCGCCTGCACCGCGACCACTCCGACCGCGCCGGTGAAGCCCGCGCGCTGTCACACCTCGGCATCGTCGAGGACCGCCTCGGCGACGTCGACGCGTCCATCGGCTACCTCCAGCAGGCGCTCGGCCGCTACCGGGAACTCGGCGACCGGCACGGCACGGCCTCGGTGCTGACCAACCTCGGCACCGTGCAGGGCCAGACGGGCGACCACGCGGGCGCCGCCGAAGCCCTGAACGCGGGCAGGGAGCTGTTCCGCGCACTCGGTGACCGAGCAGGCGAGGCGACCGCGCTGACCAACCTGGCCGACGCCTACACCCACCTCGGCCGCCACACCGCCGCCGCGGCGCACCTGCACCAGGCACTCGCCCACTTCCGCGACCTCGGTCACCGCTACGGCGAGGCCGCGGCGCTGTCGACCCTGGGCCAGGTCCACGTCCACCTGGGCCGCGCCGAAGAGGCGATCGGGCTGCACGAGGAGGCGCTGGAGATCTTCCGGGAGACCGGGCACCGCTACGGCGAGGCGAACTCGCTGAACGGCCTGGCCGAGGCCCTGCGCGCGGCCGGTCGTCCGGGCGCGCCCGCCGCGCACCGGGAGGCGCTGGCCATCGCGACCGAGACCGGTGACCTGGACGAGCAGTCACGTGCGACGGCCGGTATCGCGTCAAGTGACGAGGACGCGTCGAACGGTCTGCGAGGCTGAGCACGTCCACAGTCCACTTCGGACCCGGCCTGTCCCGCACGTAGCGGGTCGTCGACGGCGCACGTGTCAGCCCAGTGGCCGACGCGGGTGGCTCCGGTCAGCGGCGGCCGGTGGACAGGACGACGAGGAACTGACCGCCGCCGGCCTCGACCCCCGCGGTCACCGGCAGGCCCGGCACCAGGCGGGAGAAGCGGTCCTCCAGCCATTCCGCCGCCTCCTGGGCGTCCTGCCGCGTCGGGCAGCGGGCCACGAGTTCGCGGCCGCCCTTGCGTTCCAGCCGGCCGGCGACGGTGATCAGGGGCGCGGGTTCGGCCACGTGCAGGCGGTCCGGCCAGGCGATGACGACCTTGACGGCGCCCTTGCGGGTGTTACAGCCGCGGTGGGCCAGGCGTTCGGCGATCTTCGCCTTCCGGTCCGCGGTCCGGCTGTCCACGCTGGGGCCGCGCGGGTCGTTCACCGACATGCCGGGATCCACCGGCTCGTCGCACACCCAGCACCGCCAGCCGTCGCGTTCGGCCACGTCGTCGAGGAGACTCACGCGGGCAAACCTAGCCTGCCCAGGCCGGTCGCCCGGTGGCAGCCGAGGTTGCACCTGACGTAGCGGCATGTGCTGTCCTGTCCTCCATGGCACCGCAGCTCGAAAGGCACCGTCCTCGATGCACCTCTCCTTCACGCCGCCCCGCCAGGTCAAGATCGGTGACGCCGCCGCCTTCGCCGGAACGACACCGCGCGCCATCCGCCACTACCACCAGATCGGTCTGCTGCAGGAGCCCGGACGAGGCACGGACGGCCGCCGCCGCTACGGCTACGACGACATGATCCGCCTGCTGTGGATCCGCAGGATGGCCGAGGCGGGCATCGGGCTCGACGACGTGCGGGCCACGTTCGACGGCACCCAGGACATCGACGAGAACCTGCGCCGCCTGGAGGAGACCCTGGCCGCCCAGGAGGCCGACGTCAAACGGCAGCGGGCGGCGGTCCAGCGCTTGCGAGCGGTGGGCAGTCCTCTGGGCCTGTTGTCGGACCTCGTGACGGACCGGCTCGGCCACCTGCCCCCTGGCGCGGTGCGACCCTCCGACGTGGACGCTCTGATGGTCACGGAACGGATCTTCGGTCCGCTCGCCGCCGCGGTCCAGGCCAGCACGTTCATCGTGCTCGCCACGCACCCCGAGTTGCGGGCCGAGGAGGACCGCCTCGACGCGGCCGAGGCCTCCCTCGACGACGGGGTCGAGCCCGACGACCCGCGCGTCGAGGAGCTGGCCGCACAGCGGTACGCCCACCTCAAAGAGATAGAGCACGCCATCGCGGCTGCCGGTCTGGAGGCGGCCGAGGCAGCACTCTTCGAGCGAGCCGACGACGACGAGGAGCCCGAAAGGCAGATGAGCGCCTACGAGGCGTTCACCAAGATGCCGTACGACTTCTCCCCCGCTCGGCTGCGCTGCATCGAGCTCGCGGGACAGCTCCTCGGGCGGGAGGCGGCGGACAGCTGATCGCGCGGCGCGGATTCCTCCTGGGCAGGCGCCCCTCGGTCAGGTGCCGCGCCGGCGCCTCAGCGGACGCGCTCCCCCGCGATCCAGACGCCGGCGATGTTCCGGGTGGCCGTGATGTCCTCCGAGGGATCACCGTCGACGAGGAGCAAGTCCGCGCGCCTGCCTTCCTCGATCGCGCCGCGGTCGTGAAGGCGGAAGATCCGCGCGGGTAGCGACGTCGCCGCCGTCAGGGCTTCTGCCGGGGTCATCCCGGCGGCGACCAGGAGTTCGAGCTCGTGGTGCAGGGACTCGCCGTGCTCCGGGGCGAACGGCGCACCCGGCGCGGAGTTGGCGTCCGTGCCGGCCAGCACCCGGATCCCGGCGTCGCGGAACGCGGTCACCGTGTCCCGTGCGTGCTCGTAGCGGAACCCGGCCGCCGCGAACACCTTCGCCGTGCCCTCCATCATCGTGAGCGTCGGCACCGACACCATCCCGGCCTCACGCATCCGGGCGATGGTGTCGTCGTCGAGCACGGCGTCCAACGGTGCATGCGTGCTGACGTCCACACCGGCCTCCACGGCGACACGGAACGCACCGGTCGTCACCGCGTGCGCGACGACGAGCAGATCGTGTTCGTGCGCCGCCTCGACGAGTGCGTTCACGGTCTCCTGGTCCATGCCTTCCGGCGGAGCGGCCTCGGTGACGACCTTGACGTAGTCGGCTCCGTCGGCGACACGTCGCCGCACGAACGCCCGCGCCTCGT
This sequence comes from Lentzea pudingi, assembly GCF_014646255.1. GTDB lineage: Bacteria > Actinomycetota > Actinomycetes > Mycobacteriales > Pseudonocardiaceae > Lentzea > Lentzea pudingi. Next base: position 476,009 of record NZ_BMNC01000003.1, on the reverse strand, counting down.
CCGGACTCGTGACGATCCCCTCCGGCGGAAAGCCCGGCAGCCTCGCGTGGTGCCCGCCCGGCGCGGCCGCCGGGATCGTGGCGCTCAGGAGCTGCGCCACGCCCTTCCGCCGCCGCAGGTCGTCGACGAACCCGACCGGCCACGCGGCCATGTCCAGCGCCGTCGTCACTCCTGAGCGGGCGAGGTCCTCCAGGTCGGCCCGGCCGCGCACGACGTGGACGTGGGCGTCGACCAGTCCTGGCAGCAGCACCCTGCCCGTCCCGTCGACGACCTCGCCGGCCGCATCGCCGTCACCGAGCACCGTCTCGCCGAACACCACCCGCCGCGGCCCGCTCACCGCCCCACCGCCGAACACCCGGACGTTCTCGATCGCCGTCGTCATGAACCCTCCCCGATTTACCTTTTGCGAAAGCTATCACGAAAGCGTTCGGGTAGGCTCCGTCCGTGCCCACACCTCGCGAGCTGTCCTCGCTGTCTCTCGGCCAGCACGCCGTGCGGCTGCAGACCTTGCTGGAGCGCCACGTCGTCGACGTGCTCAAGCAGCACGGGCTCTCCCGCGGCGAACTCGACGTCCTGGGTGCCCTGGCCGCCGGCGGCGACGTGCGCCCGCAGGAACTCTCGTCGCAGCTGCTGCTGACGACCGGGGGCCTGAGCAACATCCTCCGCAGACTCGAAGCCGACGGGCACATCACCCGCGAGGCCAACGCCGCCGACGCGAGGAGCAGCATCGTGCGCCTCACCGAACGGGGAGCGGCCACCGCACGGGACACCGGAGCGGCCGTCACCGAGGCCCTGGCCCGCGCGCTGGACGCGGTCGACGAAGCAGTGCTCGACGCGGCCAGCGAGCACCTGCACCACGTCCTCGTCAGCCTCGACGAGGACGCACCGGTGCACCGCGGCCTCCCGTGGTGAGGCCGGCGCGCGACGGATCCGGTCAAGCCACCGGCGCCGGGGATCGGACGCCCCGGACCAGCAGGTAGAGCATCAGGCCGAACTCGGCCAGCCACGTGGGAAGCGACACCACGTCGCGGACGAGACCGGGCAGGCCGGGCAGGGCGAACGCGATCAGCGGATCGGCGATCCACGCGACACCACCCACGACGAGCAGCACGCCCAGCGGCTTCGGGAAGAGGCCGGAGCGCAGGGCCAGGTAACCCATGGGCACCAGCCACAGGCCGAAGAACACGCCACCGAGGGTGTAGCCGTACCCGTGCAGCTCGAGGAGCAGCAACGCGAGGCCGTCGTCGCCCGCGGGATCGGTGGCGACTCGCAACGCCCCGGCGTGGAACGCGAGGTTGAGCAGGATGGAGCCCGCGCCGACCGACACGAAGACCAGGAGCGCCGTCGCCGCACGCTCGTCCACGTGGTGCAGCAGGCGTTGCAGGGCGAGGCCGAGCAGGACGAAGACGACCGCCATCAGCACGTCCGCCGCGAGACCCCACCGGAAGAGCGTTTCGTGGGTCACGACGTTAGCCGCGGTGGCGGTGGGATCGCCGGGCGTGTGCACTCTGGCGCGCACGACCAGTTCCGCCCAGGTGCCGAGGACGACGAGTGCCAGGTACAGCAGGCCGGCTGTTCTCGCGAGCGTCTGGGGCTTGGTCATGGTTTCTCCTCGTGGCGCGACGCCGGTAGCGGTGATGACGACACCAACGCTGTCGCGCCGGAGCCTCCGGCGACTCCCCACGGAGGCTCGGCCGTCTCCACCCCGGGGTGGAGGCGATCGAGCCTTCCGACGGATCTGCGGCGCACCCCGCGCCTTTACGCTTCGGCCATGCCGGAACTGCTGCCGCGTCCGTGGTCCCGTGTCTGGCGCTACCTGCTCGCGGCAGCCGTCGGCGCGGCGGCGTGGTGCGCCCAGACCGCGGTGGTGCTGTCCGGGCCGCTGACCCAGCCGCAGCAGGACGTCGTGGGCGCGGTGCTGGTCCTCGACTTGCTCTGCGGCGCGGTGGTGCTCGCGCTCCTCCCGTTGCGGCGGCGGCATCCCCTGCTCGTGGCATGCCTGACGAGTGCGGCCTGCGCTGTGTCGGTGGCGAGCACGGGCCCGGCCGCGCTCGCCGTCGCGTCGATGGCGGCACGGCGGCAACGGGTGCCGGTCGCGGTCGCCGCGACGGTGTTCCTCACGGGCGCGGTCGTGTCCGAGTCGCTGTACCGGCCTCGTTTCCTGTTCGCCGAGGGCGGTGTCTTCGAGTCGGTGGGCGGCGTCGTGCTCAGCGGTGCCTTCTTCGCCGCGGCCGTGGTCGCGGGGTACTACGTAGCCGCCCGCCGCGAACTGGTCGGCTCGCTGAGCGAGCGCGCCCTCACCGCGGAACGGGAGCAGGCGCTGACGGCGCGGGTCGCCCGCGACGCGGAGCGGAACCGGATCGCCCGGGAGATGCACGACGTGCTGGCGCACCGCATCTCCATGGTGGCGCTGCACGCCGGGGCGCTGACCTACCGCGAGGACCTGGACCGCCGGCAGACGGCCGCGGCGGCGCACACCATCCAGGAGAACGCCCGGCTGGCGCTGGCCGAACTGCGGGAGGTGCTGGGTGTCCTGCGGGCGGACGGAGCAGCGGAAGACTCGGCCGAACCTCCACAACCGACACTCGCGCAGTTGCCCGCGCTGCTCGCCGACGCGCGGGAGGCCGGTTCGGCGGTCCGGCTCGACAACGGCGGGCTGGTCGGGCGGCAGTTCCCGGAAACCCTGTCGCGCACGGCTTTCCGGATCGTCCAGGAAGCTCTGACCAACGCCAGGAGGCACGCGCCTGGCGAGCCCGTCGTCGTGCGACTCAGCGGCGCCGCCGGAGGTGTGCTCGAAGTGGAGATCCGCAACCCGCTGGGCGACCGGGTGAGCGCGGCGCCGTCGCCTTCGCCGGGAGTGGGGCTGCTGGGCCTTTCCGAGCGTGCCGCACTCGCCGGCGGAACCGTCACCCACGGGCCACGGCCCGACGGGTCGTTCGTGGTGACCGCGAGACTGCCGTGGCAGAGCTGACCGCGGTGCGACTCGTCGTGGTCGACGACGACCCGCTGGTGCGAGCGGGCCTGCTGATGATCCTGGGTGGCGCCGAGGACGTGACCGTCGTCGGCGAGGCAGCCGACGGGCGGGACGCGGTCGACGTGGTCGTGCGCGAACGACCGGACGTCGTCCTGATGGACGTCCGGATGCCCCGGATGGACGGCCTGGCCGCACTGCGGCAGCTCCGCGACCGGGGATCGCCGGCCCGGGTCATCGTCCTCACCACGTTCGACACCGACGAGCTGGTCGTCACGGCACTGCGCGAGGGCGCGGCAGGATTCCTGGTGAAGGACACCAGGCCCGCCGACATCGTCGCCGCGGTGCGCCGCGTGGCGCTCGGCGAACCGATGCTCTCGCCGAGCGTCACCAGCCGCCTCATCGCCGCGGTCACCGGACAGGGCGACGACTCCCGGCGACGCGCCGCCCGCGCGTTGATCGCCCGGCTGACGGACCGCGAACGCGAGGTCGCCGTCGCGGTCGGCGAAGGGCTGACCAACGCCGAGATCGCCGAATCGCTGCACCTCGGCCTGGCCACCGTCAAGACGCACGTCGGGAACGTCTTCGCGAAGCTCGAGGTCACCAACCGCGTCCAGGTCTCCCGGTGCGTGCAGGACGCGGGCCCCGCGCCGGGATAACCCGGCACTCCCCCGAAGCCGACTTCAGGTCATCATCGCGAAACCACTCAAACGAACGGAACCGACTCGCTAAGTTTGGTGTCTGAACTTTCGGGATGCGTGCGTGTGTCCTTCGGTCGATCAGGGGAGGGGACACATGAGTGACGCTGCAGCGCGTAGGGCTGAGCTTGAAGCGCGCAACGCCGCCATGCGGGAGAACGTCGACAACTTGATGGCTGACCTGCGCCGCCGCACGAGCGAGTTCGCCGGCGCGCAGGCCCGTGCGGCCGCCGTGACCGGGGCGGCCACGTCGCCGGACGGACTGGTGCAGGTCCAGGTGAACCCGGCCGGGGTGCTGACGGACCTCCGGTTCGCTCCCGCCGCGTTCCAGCGGTCGACGCCGGAGAAGCTGGCCCGCTCGGTGATCGAGACCGCGCAGACCGCGGCCCGGTCGGCCCGCGAGCAGGTCGAGGGCGTCCTCGCGCCGCTGCAGGGTCAGACCGACCTGTCCGAACTGGTCGAGGGCGCGCCCTCGTTCGCCGACCTGTTGCGGCCCCCGCCTCCGCCCACCGCCGAGGCACCGCCGCAGCGGGGCAGGCCACCGCGGGTCGACGATCCCGACGACGACGAAGGCTTCGGCAGCGTGCTCAAAGGTCCGGGTCAGCGATGACCGGCAGCTTCCGGATCGAGGTCGACGAGGTCCGTTCGGGCGCGGGCTCGTTCGGAGTGGCCGCGGAGATGCTCGCCGACGCGGGCACCACGCTCTCCAGCGCCCTGTCCGCGCAGGGTGCCTGCTGGGGTGGCGACGAGTCGGGCCAGCAGTTCTCCAAGGACTACGTGCCCGCCGCGGAGGGCACGCTCAAGGCGTTCGGCCAGCTGGCCGAGGCGATCCAGGCGATCAAGACCGCGTTGAACGAGACCGCCAACACGCATCAGAGCACCGACCAGAACAGCAGCGGTGGCCTCGGCGCGCTGTAGGGGGTTGAACGGGGATCATGTCGATCACCATTCCATCGGAGATCACCTGGCTGTTCCCCATCGTCGTCGGCGAGAGCTGGCCCGAAGGCGATGAGGACAAGCTGAGAGCACTCGGCGATGCCTGGCGGGCCGCGTCCGCCGACATCGACGAGGTCATCACGCAGGCCGGGAACGCCGCCACGAAGTCGTTCGGCGCCATGGAGGGCCAGGCCGCCGACGCCTTCCAGGAGTACTGGAAGAAGTTCGTCGAGGGCGCGGACGCCTACCTGGTGAAGCTGAAGGAGTCGTGCGACGGCCTCGCCGGCTCGTGCGACAACACCGCGCTGGAGGTGGAGTACGCCAAGTACGCCATCATCGCCGCGCTGATCATGCTCGCGATCGAGATCGCGGCTCTGATCGCGGCGGCCTTCGGCACGTTCGGCGCGTCCACGGCGGGCATCCCGATCGCCCAGGCGGCCACCCGCATCACCGTGCAGATGATCTTCCGCAAGCTGATCACCGCGATCCTGCGCGAGATGCTCACCGAGGTCGCCATCGACGCGGCGATCCAGGGCATCCAGATGGCCAAGGGCGATCGCAAGAGCTGGGACTGGAGCAAGACCGGCAGCGCCGCGCTCTCCGGAGCCATCTCCGGCGCGATCGGTGGCGGCATGGACTTCATCCCGACCAGGGGAGCGGCCGGCGCGGCCGGCAACGCCGCCCAGGGCCCCGGTGGCCTCGGCAGCAGCGTCGTCGAGGGCGCCGTCCGCGGTGGCGTCGAGGGCGTCGCCTCCACCGTGGCGAACGCCGCGGTCACCGGCGAGGACATCACCTTGGGCGACCTCGCGCGCAGTGGTGTCTCCGGCGGTGTCTCGGGCGGCATCGGTGGGGCGACCTCGCACTACGACACTCCGACGGCGCCGAACGCCGGCGACGGGCCGGGTGCCCCGCCACCGCCTGGAGGTCCGCCCGGCGCGCCTCCCGCCGGACCGTCCGGTGGTCCTTCCGGTGGCCCCTCTGGCGGGCCTCCCGCCGGGCCTTCCGGCGGACCCTCTGACGGACCGTCGGGCGGGCCGTCCGGCGGACCTTCGGGCCCGCCCGCAGGCCCCTCGAACACTCCGGGCAGCACCGGCTCGCACTCCGAGACCAGTGCCGCGGCCGCAGCTCCGCCCGCTCCGCCGGCTCCGCACGCGCCGGCGTCACAACCCCAGTCCGGCTCCCCTGCCTCCGGCGGACCCGCGCCGTTCGGAGGGGGTGGGGCGCCCATGGGCGGCGCTCCGGCCGGCGGTGCGCCGAGCGGGAACCCGGCAGGTGGCAGCCCGTCGGCAGGCACTTCGCGGCCGGCCGGCTTCACGCCGACGAGTCCGGGCGGCTTCGGCGGCCCGGCGCCCGGCGGCGCACAGGGACCCGGCAGTCCCGGTGGTCCGGGAAGCCACTCCTCGTCAGGTGGTCCCGGCGCGGGCGGCTACGGAAGCCACGCTTCCAGCGCATCAGGCGCACCCGGTAACCCAGGCTCGTCGAGCGCACCCGGATCTCACGGCGCCGGCGCGTCAGGCGGCTACGGTTCCTCTGGGGCAGGCGGCCAGGGGAGCTTCCCCGGACACGGCGGGCCGGGCACACCCGGTGCTCCAGGTGGGCCGAGCGGCACCGGTGCGTCCGGAAGCCCCGGTGCACCAGGCAACTACGGCGGACCCAGCAACCCCGGCGGCTCTGGCAACTCCGGTGGACCGTCCAACTTCGGCGGACCCGGCAACCCCGGCGGCCCTGGTAATCCCGGCGGGCCAGGCAACCCCGGTGGACCTGCCAACTTCGGCGGACCCGGCAACCCCGGCGGCCCTGGTAATCCCGGCGGGCCAGGCAACGCTGGTGGACCATCCAACTTCGGTGGACCCGGCAACCCCGGCGGCTCTGGCAACCCTGGCGGCTCTGGCAACCCCGGCGGGCCATCCAACTTCGGCAGCTCCGGCAACCCCAGCGGGCCAGGCAATCCCGGCGGACCGGCCAACTTCGGCGGCCCCGGCAACCCAGGCGGGCCCGGCACCTCTGGTGGACCGGCCAACTTCGCGGGGCCGGGCAACCACGGCGGCCCCGGCAACTCGGGCGGACCGTCGAACTCCGGCGGACCCGGCAACCCCGGCGGACCGGGGAACTTCGGCACGAGCGGGCAGGGCGCCCCGACGGGGCCTGCCCCGGCCGGCGGGCCTGGTAGCGGCGGTTTCGGTGGCATGCCGGCACCGAGCGGGAACGGCCCTCAGGGCGGGAACGGCCCTCAGGGCGGGCCGCCCACGGGTAGCGGTTTCGGGGTGGGTGGGCCCTCTGCCACAGCGGGTGGTCCGCCGCGCCACGACGCGGGTGCGACCTCCAGCAGCCGAGCGGAGACCCCGCCGCAGGCGTTGTGGCACACGGGACGTCCCGACGGCGGGATGCCGTCCACCGGAGTCCCCGATCAACGCGGCGGCGCACCGGGCACGTTCGGCGGGCCCAATGCCTTCGGCGGTCCGAGTGCGTTCAGCGGGACGCCTTCGACACCTGGGACGCCACAGCAGGGTGGCCCGGCTCGCCAGTCCCCGCACCCCGACGCGGGCGGGCACCGCCCCGAACCACGTCCGAACCAGTTCGGGCCCGACACCACGAGGGCACCGGAGGGTCAGCGACCGGCCTGGACCCCGCCTGGCTCCACCCGACCCGACATGCCCGCAAGGCACGACACCGCGGGCCGACCGGACACCGGCCGCTCCCCCGAACGGACGGACGGCGCCTCTCGGCCCGCACCTCCCGCCCGCCCGGACGCCGTCGCTCCGACTCGTCCAGACACCGCGGCTCCCAGCCGCCCGGACACCGCGCCGCCCGCTCGCCCGGACACCGCGCCGCCCACCCGTCCAGACGCCGCCACCCCAACCCGTCCAGACACGGGTGCACCCACCGACCCCGCACCAGCAACCCGCCCAACCGAACCGGGTACCAGCGAACCCCCACGGGACCCCGCGACCCGACCCGACCAGCCGTCCAGCGGGGACACAGCACCGCCCGGCCTCGGCGACGTCGACCGGTCCGCACCGGACCTGTCCGGCGAGGCCGGGGACGGGCCCGCGCCCGACGCGGACGGTGACGGGCCCAGCCCCGACGGCGCCGACGGTCCCGCTCCCACGCCCGGACCACGGGTCGACGAGAACGGCGTACCGCTCACCTACCTGGGGACGCGTCAAGGCGAGCACCCCTTCGCCGCCATGGGCGAGTACGTGCCCATGGGCGGGGACCGCTCCAACGGCATGGGCAGCTACGACCAGCGCACCCGTGACCTCATCGGCGACCACGCCCCGTGGGGGTCGCACAGCGATCGGGACGACTTCAACCAGCACCACCGGCCGGACGGGACCTACCGGACCAACCAGTGGCCGCCGCACGGTGGCGCGGTTCCGGGGTCGCAGCGTGACGTCACGTTGCCGCCGGGGACCGTGCTCGACCGGTTCGGCGGGGAGACCGGCCGGTTCCTGTCGCCGATGGGTCCCGACGGGGCGCCCTACCACTACCGCGACCGGGCGATCTTCCCCGACAACGCCGAGTCCGGGTACCACATCTACGTCGTGGCGGACCCGGACGGGTTGCGCGGCGAGCTCGCCGACGTGGCGCCCGCGCTGGGACAGCCGGGTGGCGGACGCCAGTTCACGCTGCCCGAAACCGCGAGCGTCGAGCAGTTGCTCGCCAGTGGTGCGATCCGGGAGGTGCACGTCGCGCCGCCGGGCAACCCGATCCTGCCCGCGGACTTCGGCGACACCCACGGCACGCCCACACCCGACGCCCTCGCGCACAGCCCGGCGGACGGTCCGAGCGACCCCGGCACGCCCGGAGACACCGATCCCGCGGACAGCGCCCCGGGAGACGGCAACCCCGCAGACAGCAACCCCGCGGACAGCGACCGGATGCCGAACCTGGACGCCGTTCCCGAAGCGCTGCGGCCTCTGGCCGAGTCCAGCGGGTTCGCCACCCCGGCGGGCGGGGCGCTCTTCGACCCGACGGACGTGCGCACCAGGAACGCCGCGAACGCGGTCGCGCCGATCCCCGGTCACTTCGTGCTCGACGTGCACAGCGACGGCCGGAGCGCCTACGTCGGCGGGCAGCGGCTGAACGGTGCCGAACTGGGCGCGCTCGCGAGGGGTCTCGGCTGGAACGGCACGGACCCGATCGTGCTCGTCGGGTGCGAGGCCGGCAGGCATCCGGACGGCCTCGGCGCCGACCTGGCGCGCGGCACGGGGGCCACGGTCATCGCGCCCACGGAGCGGGCCTGGTCCGGCGCGAGCAACACCACGCCGTACTCGTCCAGCCCCGACTACGTCGACGCGAACGGACGCACGTACCCGAGGATCCCACCGGACGGTGGCTGGAACGCCTTCTCCCCCACCGGGGACATGACCCCGACCGGGTCGGGCGGGCTGCCCGTCGACTCCACTTCGGACACCGTCACCCCGCAGGCGTCTCCGCGCATCCCGGCGGACCCGTCGCGCGGGCTCATCCAGTCGAGCTTCCTCCCGCCGAGGGTGGGCAACCGGGACGACCCGATCCCCATCCCGGTGGACGACCGGGGTGCGGCGGACCCGGCCTCGCAGGGGAATCCGGTGCGGCCGCTCGGCACGAACGAACCGCTGATCGGCAGGCCCGGCCTCACCCCCAACACCGCGTACCGAGTGGACGGACGCGGCACCTACTACACCGACAGCCGCGGCGTGATCACGCACGCCGACCTCCAGTCGCCCAACACCCGCGACGGCAACAACCCCGACGTGCGGCACCCGGCGCCGAACACCACCTACCGCGTGGACGTCGACGGGGCCACGCACCAGTACACGACCGACAGCCAGGGGTTCCCGCCCCGCTACCAGGAATGGGAAGCGCCCTACTGCGTCAACCCGAACGCCCCGGTGCAGGTGCCGGCCGCCGGCGCGCAGCCGGGCGACCCGCTCGGGCCGCTCGCGCACCGGGAGGCCTTCAGCGACCGCACGAACCTGCCGCCCGACACCATGTTCGAGGTCCCCGGCCGCGGCACGTTCTACACAGGACCGGCGGACGCCAGCGGCTTCGGCCGGGTGATCGCGGTCGAGGCGACCTCGAGCCCCGGTGGCGTGCGGGACAACGCCAACCCCGACCTCAACAACTTCCACCCGAACTGCCGTTACGTCCTCGACGGCAACTACGTGATCCAGACCAACGACCACGGCCATCCGGGGGAGGCGACCGACGAGCGCACCTACGGCCCCAGCAGGCGGTCAACCCGCAGCGAGTGGTCGCAGGAGATCGTCGGCAAGGTGGGCGGCCCCCTGTACGACGGCGGCCACATCAAGCCGAACCAGGTAACGCAGCCCACACCGGACGCCGTCGGCCAGTTCCCACAGCTCACCACCCAGAACCAGGGCAAGGGCACGACGGACAACCGCCAGACCTGGTACGGCGCGGACATGCAGGCGTCCAGGGAACAAAAGGCCGGCAGTACGATCGCCTGGCACGATTTCCAAGCCGACGGTGGACCGGTCCCGCATCAGGTGCACTCCCGCTTCGTGATGGTCGGCCCTGACGGAAGGCCGCAAATCAAACTCAGGAGATTTGACAATGTCTGACGCGGACCCCGCGATGACCGACGCCGAGCGGGGACGTCGGTACGAGGAGCTGGTCCAGCAGATCGGGATCGCTCTCCTGGAGGCCGCGCCGGACGGGTGGCTCCGGCTCGACCTGGTCGCGACCCTGGCGTCCAGCGCGCAGGACTACGGCCTGGTGGTGTTGCTGAACGACGGGACGTCGGCGGAGGTGGATCCCCCGGCCGAGGCCGCGGATGCGTTCGTGGCGCTGCGCGAGCTCATGTACCTGCCCGGGCGGGGCGCGTTCTTCTCCGCGCGGTTCATGATGAGCCCGCCCAGCGAGTACCACATGTACTACAACTTCCAGAACGACCCGGTCTGGGACCCACCGGTGCCCGACGAGGTGTTGCGCAAGGACCTGGAGCGTTTCCCCAGGCCGGAGGACAAGGTCCCGAACTGGGTGCGCCGCAGGCTCGGCATGCCCGACCTCCCGCCGAACACGGAGCCCGCGGGCGTCGGCTCGATGCGGGACCTGGAGCGGGGCGTCGCCGACCTGCTGCTGATGCACGCGCCCACCGACTGGACCCAGCTCCGGGTCGGCTACCGCGCCGCGGGGTCGTACGTGGAGATGCCCGGCTTCGTGCTGGGCCTGGACGGGCAGCTGCGGCCGTGGAACCCTCCCGCGGCGGCGGCCGAGGAGTTCGCCGCGATGCGGGCCAGGACGATCCCGCCCGGCAAGGGCCCGTGGTCGGGCACGCAGATGATCATCGAGTTCCCGGTGCGCACCTCCACGAGCTACACCGTCGACGACCCCGGCTGGAACACCAGGCCACCGGCGCCCGCGGTGCTCGACGACCTGCGGCGCTTCCCCCGCTCACCGGAGTTCGTGCCGGCGTGGATGCGGGAGATCGTGCCGGACGTCGAGCAGGTGCTCAACGCCCGTGCGCGGTTCCGCGAGGCTCGGGTGTTCGACCGCCGCGAGCCGAACGGCCGTCCCGTGGTCAACCGCCCGCCGGTCCCCGCCGACGAGGTCGCGGGGGTGCTGCGGTACCTCAACGAGGCCCACCTCGTGCTGGGCGGTCGAGGCCACGACACCGACCTGTTCGTGCCCGACAGCGCGCCGGACGTCCCCGCGGGCTTCCACACCGACGGCACCTGGCTGTGGCCCGCGTCGATCCCGCACTACCTGGCCAAGCACGGCGTGCCGCCGGAGGCCGAACTGGTCGGCCACATCCGGTCGGCGAACTTCACCCCGCCGCCGGTCGACACCGCGACGGCGGCACTGGCGCACACCGCGCTCACCGGCGAGGCGCCCGCCGCACCGGCGCCGGCAGAGTTGTCCGAGGGCGACCGCAAGCAGTTGGCGCAGATCGCCCTGGCGCTGTCGGAGGCCGGGATCAACCCGAGGGCGTACAGCCTCGACGGGCCCGTGGACGAGAGCTGGTGCCTGGAGCGCGCCGGGGACGAGTGGCAGGTCTCGCAGTACGAACGCGGGCGGAGCTTCGCCGCGCGCAGCTTCCCCACGCTGTTCGAGGCCGGGGCGTACCTGCTCGGCACGCTGACGATCCTGCCCGCCCGCCTGCGCGCGGGCGGTGCCGACACCAACACCGTCGCCGCCCTCAACGACTGGCCGATCCAGCCGCTGCCCGGCGAGCCGCCGCTGACCCTGCTGACGCACAAGCGGATGGCGACGCTGATGGCGGGGCGGGAGGTCCTCCGGCACGGCGGCCCCGGCGGCAACCTGGTGTTCACCCCGAACACCGCATTCCAGGAGATGTCGTTGCGCGCCGAGCGGGAGGCCGAGGGGTCACGCCGCTACCGGGTGACCCGAGACCTGCGCGTGCTGGCCGGGACGACGGTGCCGTGGCACGGCCAGCCCGGCGGGGGTCGCGGCTACCTGTTGCCGCGCTCGGTCGGCGAGCACCTCGCCGACGGCAGCCTCGCCGACATCACCGGCGGGGAGTGAGCCGCACTTCAGACGTGGGTGAGATCGCCGCCCGGCCCGACGGCTTGCCCGGTGCCGGCGATCTCGCGCACGCGCCGGCGGACCGCAAACGTGACGTTGCCCGATGTTTGACCGGACGCTGCCGGGCTAATTCCTCCGCACCGGATGACGAACCGAGCGGAGACAACCCGAATGTGCCTGCGCCATGTCCGCTGACGAGCAGCTCCTCAGAACGGCGGAAGAGGTCTTCGGCTGGACCGCGCTGCGCCCCGAGCAGAAGCGCGCCATGCGGCACCTCCTCGACGGCGGGGACGCGCTGGTCGTGATGCCGACCGGCGCCGGGAAGTCGGCCATCTACCAGGTCCCGGCGATCCTGCTCGACGGCCCGGCCGTGGTCGTGTCGCCGCTGATCGCCCTGCAGCGGGACCAGGTCGCCTCGCTGCGGGCGGCCGGCGCGCCACCGGCGGCGGCGGTCAACTCCGGTCAGCCCGCGGAGGCCACCGAGCAGGCCTGGCAGGGGTTCACCGAGGGCAGGACGAAGTACCTCTTCCTGTCCCCCGAACAACTCGCCGACGCCGGCACGCTCCAGCGGCTGAAGGGCGCGAGGCCGTCGTTGTTCGTCGTCGACGAGGCCCACTGCGTGTCGGCCTGGGGACACGACTTCCGGCCCGACTACCTGCGGCTGCGGCACGTGATCGAGCGGCTGGGCCACCCGCCCGTGCTCGCGCTCACCGCCACGGCGAGCGGCCCGGTCCGCGCCGACGTCGTCGAGCACCTCGGCCTGCGCGACGCGGCGGTGATCGTCGCCGGGTTCGACCGGCCCAACCTGCACCTCGCCGTGCGGTTCTGCACCGACGACGACCAACGCCGGCGGACGGTCACCGACTGGGTGGCGGACCGCACCGGGCCCGGCCTGCTGTACGTGCCCACCCGCAAGGACGCCGAGCGGTACGCCGAAGACCTGGCCGCGCGAGGCGTCGCCGCCGAGGCCTTCCACGCCGGCATGAAGGCCGCTGACCGCAGGCGGGTGCAGGACGGCTTCATGCGGGGCGACGTGCGCGTGGTCGCGGCCACCTCCGCGTTCGGCATGGGCATCGACAAGCCGGACGTGCGGTTCGTCGCGCACGCCGCGACGCCCGGTTCCCTGGACGCGTACTACCAGGAGATCGGCCGTGCGGGCCGCGACGGCGAGCCTGCGGACGTGGTGCTCTTCCACCGGCCGGAAGACCAGGGCCTGCAGCGGTTCCTGACCGTGAGGACGCTCGACCGCGAGTGCGTGCGCGAGGTCGCCACCGCCGTGCGCCGCCGGCGGGCCGGCATCGCGATCACGGAGCTGGCGCGGCGGCTCGGCCACTCCCGCCGGAAGGTCACCGCCGTGGTGAACCTGCTGGAGAGCGTGGAGGTCGTGCGCACCGGTCACGACCACGTGCGGTACGAGGAGGGCGCTCCCCCACCGGCGAAGGCCGTCGCGGCGGTGGCCGGGGAGGCGGAGCGGCAGGAGAACCGGGACCGCTCGCGGCTGGAGGTCATGCACGGGTACGCCGACACGCGCGACTGCCGCCGGCGGTTCCTGATCGGCTACTTCGGTCAGGAGCTCGACCAGCCCTGCGGCCACTGCGACAACTGCGACGAGGGCGTGTCCGACGTCGACTCGGGGACCAGCGAATACCCGCCGAACTCCCCGGTGCGCCACGAGCAGTGGGGCCGCGGCACGGTCGTGCACCACGAGGCCGACCGGGTGATGGTGCTGTTCGACGACGTCGGCTACAAGACGCTCTCGCTGATCGCCCTGCGGGAGAGCGGAGTGCTCACGCCGGTGTGATGACCGGCGGTGCGAACGTCGGCTGCGCGCGGACACCTGTGTTCACGGCAGCGGGAGTGGGCGGTGTGCCGGCGGGTATCCGCGACCATGAACCTTCATGAGGCGTTGCGGGCTGTGGAGAACCTCCGGGCCGCCGACCGGCCGGCGGTCGCGGTGGCCGCCGTCGCGCGGCGGCTGGTGTCGCGGTCGCGGGTGCGCGAGGTGCTGCGCGGATCGTGGCTCGGCCACCCGCTGCACCCCCTGATGGTCACCGTGCCGATCGGGGCCTGGGTGTGCGCGTCGGTGCTGGACGTCCGGGCGGGCAACGAGGACGCGGCGCGGCGGCTCACCGGCATCGGGCTCGCGGCGGCACCGCCCACCGTCCTGCTGGGACTCGCGGACTACGACCGGCTGAACCGGAGGCAGCAGCGCGTGGGCGTGGTGCACGCGATCGCCAACACGTCCGCGCTGGCGTGCTTCGCCGCCTCCTACGCCGCACGGCGGCGCGACGCCCACACCACGGGGAAGCTGCTGAGCCTGCTGGGGTTGTCGGCGATGGGCGTCGGCGGCGCGCTCGGCGGACACCTCTCCTACGCCCAGGGTGCCGGTGTGTTCCGGTGGCAGCGCCCAGCCGAGGACGGCAACGTGCACCTGCTGGAGGCGTGAGCCGTCAGCCTCGCAGGTTGTCGGTCGCGGAGCTCAGCGCGGCGTCAGCCTCGTCGAGTTCGCGGTCCGGCCGGCGGCCACGATCGCGGTGAGCACGCCGTCGAGGTCGGCCCGGGTGGTGCGCGGGTTGATCGTGCACAGCCGCAACGCAAGCACACCGTCCACAGTGGTCGTCGCGATGAACGTGCCGCCGCTGTCGTTGATGGTGCGGCAGATCGCCGTCTGGACCTCGTCCGGGCCGTGGCGGTAGCGCAGGCAGACGATGCCGAGGCTCGGTCCCGCCACCAGGTCGAGCTCGTGGCTGGCGGCGACGCGGGCGGCGACGTGCTCGGCCTGGTCCAGGCCGTGGTCGATGGCCGCGCGGAAGGCCGCCACGCCGAAACCCTTGAGCGACAACCACAGTTTCAGGGCGCGGGCCGCGGTCGTGAACTGGACGCCGTGGTCGGAGAGGTTCGTCTCGGCGGCGGCGGGCCGGGAGGCGGTGAGGTAGTCCGCCCCGGCGCGGAACCGGTCGATCGTGAAGGCCCTGCGCAGCACCTCGGGGTCGCGCACCAGCACGCACCCGATCTCGTAGGGCTGGAACAGCCACTTGTGGGGGTCGATCACCACCGAGTCGGCCTCGCCCAGGCCGCGCAGGGCGGTCCGGCCGCGTTCGGTCAGGGCCGCGGCGGCACCGTGGGCGCCGTCGACGTGCAGCCACAACCCCTCCGCACGGCTCAGCGCGGCGAGTTCGGGCAACGGGTCGATCGCGCCGGCCGAGGTCGTTCCCGCGTTCGCCAGCACCAGGAACGGCCGCAGTCCCGCGGCACGGTCGGCGTGGACCGCCGCCAGCACCCGCGCGGCGTCCAGGACGGGCAGCACCCGCACCTGGTCCCGCCCCAGCCCGAGAACGCGGCACGCCCGCAGCACGGCGGGATGGGTCTGGTCCGAGCAGTAGAGGACACCACCGGACGCGTCCTCGCCGAGGCGGTCGTCGCGCGCGGCGGCGATCGCCGTCAGGTTGGCCAGCGTGCCACCCGGCGTGAACACGCCGCCCGCGCCCTCCGGCAGCCCGAGCAGGTCAGCGAGCCAGCGCGCGGTCACCAGTTCGACGGCGGCGGGTCCCGCGCCCACCGGCCACGCTCCGGGCGAGGTGTTGAAACCGGAGGCGAGCAGGTCGCCCAGCACTCCCAGGAAGTTGCTGGCACTGGGGATGAACGCGAGGCAACCGGGATGGCCCAGCCGCAGCGAGCGCGGCAGGACCTCGTTGGTCAAGAACTCGACGAGCAGGCCCGGATCGGCCGGCTGCTCCGGCGGCGGTTCGTCCAGCACGTGCCGCAGGTCGTCCGGCGCCGCGCCCGTCCTGACCGGCTGGGCGCGCAGGCCGGTGAGGTGGTCGACGACGAGGTCCACCACCCGGTGCCCGAGCTCGCGCATGCGTTCCGGTGGCAGCTCGAGCCATCCGGCCCCGTCAGACATCGCCGACCACCACCGCGCGGCGCACGGCACGGACCCATTCCCGCGCCTCGGCGGTGAGCTCGGGTGCGGGTGCCACGGAGGCAGCCGGCGCGGGAAGCTGCAGCAACGCCAGTTCCTCGCCGGGGCGGACGGCGTCTCCGGGACGGGCGTGCGCCCACAACAGCGCCTCGCCGGGACGCAGCGCGACGAGATCGCCCTGGCCCGTGTGCCGGAGCCGGCCTGCCTCCAGCCGGTGCACACCCGTCTCGACTCCCCTGCCCAGCACCCCGGTCCGGTCCGCGGTGACGACCAGCTGGCTCAGCTCCAGGTGCGGCGTCCGCACCGCCTCGACCGGCAGCGACGGCACCAGGGTGGCGAGGGCGTGCGTGCCGAGCGTGGGAAGCAGCCCCGCGGCGCGTTCCTGGGCCTGCACCAGCGACACCACCGTCTGGAACCTGGGGTTGATCTCGATCGCCAGCACCTCCGCCTCGGGTGTGACGAGCAGGTCGAGGCCGAACGCGCCGAGGAACCCCAGTTCGTTCAGCCGGTCACCCACTCGCGCGCACACCTCGCGGCAGCGGTGCGCGGCACCGGGCGGGAGGACGTCGTCGGCGATCAGCTGGTTGCCGCAGTGCGCGCCCCAGTACGGCGTGAGAGCGGGGATTCCCACCAATTGGTGCGACAGCGCGGACACCACGGTGCCGCTCCGCGTCACGCACCCGCTCACCGTCACCGCGATCCCGTCGACGTGAGCCGAGACCCGCAGCGTCTCCCCGCTCCACTCGCACAGCACGTCGTCGAGCTGCCGCGGCGTGGTGACCAGGCGCGTGCCCTTGCCGGTGAGGTTGTTCGCCCGGCGTTGCACCACGAGCGGAACCGTTGCGGCAGCGGGAAGTTCGCCGTCGACGACCCACGTGCGGGGCGTCCTCGCACCGGCCTGGGCGAACAGGGCCAGCGACGTGATCTTGTCGGCCGCGCGGGCCACGGCGGCCGGATCGGCGGCGAGCAACCGCAGGCCTTCTGCTGCCGCCCAGGCGTGGGCACCGTTCCCGTCCTCGGGGGCGAAGCTCACCGCGAACCCTTGCGGCGCAACGGGTTCCTCGGGCAACTCAAGATCCGTCTCGCGGCGGTGGTCGCGATGGGCGATGCGCAGCCATGGGATCACCGCGGCGGCCACCGCGCCGAGGAACGGCGACCTGTCGTGCCACGTCAGCTCAGGCGCGTTCTGCCGCAAGAGCTTCACACCGTCACCGAGGGGCACACCGCTGATGGTCAGCACCACGTGGTCAGAGAACGGTGAACGTGCCGAGCGCCGACTGCCTGGTGATCCCGTCGTCCGTCAGGCACCGCACCAGGTCGACCGCGGGCGCGGCCTGCACGGCCTGAGCTGACCGCCCGGCGAACACGCCGTCCGTGATCGTGCCGATCTTGGTGATCACGTCGGCGCCGGGCGCGGACGTGACGGTCACGGTGTAGGAGAACGTGCTGGTCGTCCCGTCCGCCCAGGTGATGACGCGGCTCTCCGGGACCGCGGCCAGCGGTTCGAGGCAGCCGGCGTCGCGGTCGACGGTGAACTCGCTGCTCCCGCTCGCGGTGACGGCCTGGCCCACGCCGGCGCAGGACGTGTAGTCGTCCCGCACCGTGGTGCGCAGCGGCCTCGGCACGAGCACGACGCCGGGTGAGTACGACCAGTCCGACGACGTCGTGCACACCACGGCGGCCACCGGGTCCGCGAGCGCGGTCGCGGCGGGAACGGCAGCGGGTACGAGCGCGGCCACGACAACGCTGATGGCTCGGGAGGACTTGGCGAGAAGTGCCACTTGTTCACGCATCCAGATCTCGTAACGCCACAACGGTCAACGGATCCTATTGATCAGCGGTCGCCGAGCGTGATCACTGGAACGGGTGGTCTTGCGGCCAACGCGCGCACCGGATGTCCGGTGTGTCGGAGAACCGTCTTCTGGGCATCCCCCCACCGATCCGACCAACCAAGGAGGCACTGATGCAGGGTGACGTCGAGACCTACCACGAGAACGGGACCTGGAAGAACAAGGTCGAGGGCGGCGCGCAGGCCTCGAGCACCCACGACACCAAGGAAGAGGCGACCGCCAGGGGGCGCGAGATGGCCATCGACCGCGGCGTCGAGCACATCATCCGCAACCTCGACGGCACCATCGGCGAGCGCAACACGTACCCGCGAAGCCGCGACCCGCGCAACACCCCCGGCTGATAGCCCCACCGCGGCAGCGGCCGGCGGGGTGAACAGTCCGAAGTGGACGTACCCGCCCGGTCGCGCCGCCGGAAGCACTCCCTTCCCGGTCCGCGAGCACAGGTCAGCGAGTGCCGACGGTCTCGTCGAGGAAGCCGCCGGACTGGTGGTGCCACAGCTTCGCGTACATCCCGTCGGCGTCGAGCAGTTCCGCGTGGGTGCCCTGTTCGACGATCCGGCCGCGGTCGAGCACGATCAGCCGGTCCATCTGCACGACCGTGCTCAGCCGGTGTGCCACGACGATCGCGGTGCGGCCCTCCATGAGCCGCCACAGCGCCTCCTGGACCAGCACCTCGCTCTCCGAGTCCAGCGCGCTGGTCGCCTCGTCCAGCAGCAGGATCGGCGCGTCCCGCAGGATGGCGCGGGCCAGCGCGACCCGCTGCCGCTGTCCGCCGGACAGCTTGATGCCGCGTTCGCCGACCATCGTGTCGAACCCGTCGGGCAGCGCGTCCACGAACTCCGTCACGTGCGCGGCACGTGCGGCGCGGTGGATCTCGGCGTCGGTCGCGCCCGGCCGTGCGAACGCGATGTTCTCGCGCAGCGTCCGGTGGAACATGGCGGGGTCCTGCGGCACGTACCCGATCAGGCCGCGCAGGTCGGCCTGGCTCAGGCGGGCGATGTCCTGGCCGCCGACGAGGATGCGGCCCCGGTCGACGTCCATCAGCCGCAGGAGCAGCCGGGTGAGCGTGGTCTTGCCACCGCCGGAGCGGCCGACGAGCCCTATCCGCGTGCCCGCGGGGATGTCCAGGTCGAGCCCGTCGAACAGCGGCTCGCTCCCGCCGTGCGTGAACACGACGTTCTCGAACCGGACCCGGGAGTCCTTCACGCGCAACGGTTCCGGGTCCGGCAGGTCGAGCACGGTCGGCGGGTCGAGCAGCAGTTCGGTGAACTGGGCCGCCTCGGTGAGCGAACTCTCCACCTGCCGGTAGATCTGGTTGAACTCGAACATGATCCGCGTCGCGTTCCCGAAGTAGGCGAACGTCACCACGATCGCCTCCACACCGAGCCCGTCGCTGACCCCGATCGCGACCACGAGGCCGAGCACGTTGGCGAGCACGGACAGCGGCGCGATCACGGTGTCGATGCGCAGGTTGCTGTAGTCCCACGACCGCAGTGCCAGCGTTCGCTGCCTGGCGGCACGGGTCCGGTGTTCCGCGCCCTCCCGCGGCTCGGCGGCGAACGCCCGCACCGTCTCCATGTTCGTGAGCGTGTCCGAGACGTGGCCGGACACCTGGGCGATGGCGGCCTCGCGCTCGTCGACCAGCCGCTGGCGGCGGCGGATGAGCGGCGCCACCACGAATCCCGTGACCAGGATCAGGCCGACCAGCACCGCGACGAGCACCGGGTTGTAGCTCCACAGCACGACGCAGGCGAACCCCAGCGGGATGAGGTTGGCGAAGATCTTGAACGCCAGCGTGTCCACGAAGTCCTCGAAGCGGAACGCGAAGCTCAGCACCCGTTTGGTCAGCGACCCGGCGAAGTTGTCGTGGAAGAACGCCGCGTCCTTGGCCAGCAGCTCGTCCATCGCGAGTGCGGACAGGCTCTCGATCCCGCGGCCGTCCACGCGGTTGAGGCAATGCAGACCGATGCGCCACAACAGTTCCGAGAGCAGCATGAAGCCGCCGAAGGCCAGCACGTACGGCAGGACGGTGCTGAGGTTCGTGCCGCCACCACCCGCGAGTTTCCCGACGAGTCCGCCGATCGCCAACGGCGCGAGGTAGAGCTGGCACGTGACGCCCAGCGCGGGCGACACGAGTGCGCCCGCGGAGAGGAATCCGTGGCGCCGCAACTCTTTTCCGTACAGGCGCAGGGCGAGCGTCACCGCGTTCTTGCGGACGGGCTTTTCTGGTTCCGGCACGGTTGTACGCCCCCTCCCCCGAGCTCGGCTTCCTCATGCTCCCGCAGGGAGTCGGGTGGCGGCGATCGAATATTGCCGCGTGGGCCCGGCCGGCGCGGTCCCGGATCAGAGGTTCCGGTACCGCCTGCTGAGAAATCCCACGGCGAAAGCCGCGGACACGCCCAGTCCGGCAACGATGATCACGACCTCCGGGTCGCCCGTGCCCAGCACGGTCCCGGCGAGCAGTGCGGACGCGGGGTAGGCGAGGCCGGCGCAGGTGGCCAGCAGGCTCATGACCCTGCCCAGCGCTCGCGCAGGCACTGTCCGCTGGAGCATCGTCATGTAGAAGACGTTCACCATGGCTTGCAGGGACGCGGCGGTGAACATCGCCGCGGTCGCCATCACCAGCGAGGAGCCTGCCGGGACACTGGCCAGCGCGAGTCCTTCAGCGACGCCCAGGCAGAGCGCGATCAGCCCACGACGGCGCAGGCGGAGCAGTGCCGGGCCCAGCAGTGCGCCGGCGACCGAGCCGGCACCGAGGCCGGCCATCACGACCCCGAAACCGGGGGCTCCCCGGCCCAGCGAGTCCTGGGCGAAGACCGGCAGTGCGACCTCGATCAGGCCGACCGCGGCGAGGTTGAACACGAGCGTGGTCAGCAGGGTCATCCTGATCAGCGGAGAGCCGGCGGCGTACCGCAGCACCGACCGCCAGGTCCGCAGCCGGTCGCTGTCCGCACCACTGTCGTCGGCGTGCCGCGTCTCCGTCTCGACCGCGGGCCCGGACGGCCGGATCGCCAACAGGGTCAGGCTGGACACCAGGAAGGTGATCGCGTCGATCAGCAGCCCCACACCGCTCCTGAACGACCCGACGAGCATCCCACCCAGCGCGGGCCCGGTGATCCTCGACGTGCTCTGCACGATCTGGATCAGGGAGTTGCCCGCGGCGAGCGACTCGGGACGCACGATCTGCGGTAGCACTGCGAACGAGGCCGGCATGAAGATCCCGCCGAGGACGCCGAACGGGACCGCGACCGTGATCATGGCCCACAGCGGGATGTGCCCGTTGAGGACGAGCACGACGAAACCGAGCACGACGAGAGCACGGAGCGCGTCCGCGGCAAGCATCACCCGCCGGGCGCCCAGGCGGTCGGCGAGCGCTCCGCCGACCGGGAGGAAGGCCAGCCTGGCCGTGCCGTAGCAGGCCAGCACCACGCCGAGGTTCGCCGGGCCGCCGCCCTGGTTCAGCATCACGAACGGCAGCGTGACGAGGTAGATGCCGTCGCCGATCTGGGAGAGCAGCTGGCCCGCGAGGTACAGCGCGAAGCGTCGTTCCCGCAGCGGAGCCGACAGGCGGACGGCAGGTTCTCCGGAGGTCACGCCCGCGACGCGGCGTGAAC
The DNA here is from genome assembly GCF_014646255.1 of Lentzea pudingi. Classification (GTDB taxonomy): domain Bacteria; phylum Actinomycetota; class Actinomycetes; order Mycobacteriales; family Pseudonocardiaceae; genus Lentzea; species Lentzea pudingi. The sequence continues at coordinate 454,524 of NZ_BMNC01000003.1, read as the reverse complement.
CTGTCGTCACGCGCACCTCCCCCGGGCCGTCGCGCCGCCGATTCCAGGACTCATGGTGCCACCGTGCCTCCCGTGGTGGGACCTTCGGCCAGAACCGGTGCGATTCGCCGACTCCCACCGAGGTGGTGATGCGATCATCGGTGGACCGCGACGCCCCAGGGGGAAGTGCTGACATGGGTGGAACGTTCGCCGAGCAGTTGCGCGGGTACCGGATCGCGCTGGGCCTGACCCAGCAGGCGCTGGCGGAGAAGGCGCAGCTCAGCGAGCAGGCGGTGGGCGCGCTGGAACGCGGCGACCGCCGGTACCCGCAGGCGGTCACGGTGGACCGGCTGGCGGGGGTGTTCGGCCTGTCGGGCGCGCAGCGGCAGGCGTTCGTCCAGGCCGCGTCCCGCAAGGGCAAGCCGCGGGTGTGCACGGACGTGGTGGTTCCCCGCCAGCTGCCCGCCGACGTCGCGCACTTCACCGGCCGCTCGGGTCAGACGTCCGTCGTGGCGGAGGCTCTGCGGTCACCGGGGACCGCCTCGGTGGTGGCCGTCACCGGAATGGGCGGGGTCGGGAAGACGTCGCTGGCCGTGCACGTCGGGCACCTGGTGGCCGGCGACTTCCCGGACGGGCAGCTGTACCTCGACCTGCGCGGGCACAGCGATCGGGCACCCGTGGCACCGCTGGAGGCGCTCGGGGTGTTCCTGAGGGCGCTCGGGCTGGCGGGCACGGCGTTGCCGGCGACCGTGGACGAGGCGGCGGCGCGGTTGCGGACCGAGCTGGCGGGGCGGCGGATGCTGCTTGTGCTCGACAACGCGGCCGGCGAGGAGCAGGTCGCTCCGCTGCTGCCGGGGACGGCGGGCACCGCGGCGATCGTGACGAGCCGTCAGTCGGTGCTCGTGGCGCAGGCCCGGCAGGTGCGGCTGGACGTGCTCCCGGAGGAGGACGCGATCACGTTGCTGGCGCTCACCGCAGGTGCGGAGCGGGTCGTGGCGGAACCCGGTGCGGCGGCCGAGGTCGTGCGGCGGTGCGGGTGGCTGCCGCTCGCGGTGCGGCTGGCGGGGGCGCGGCTCGCGGCACGGCCGGGGTGGTCCGCGGGGGCGCTGGCGGCGCGGCTGGCCGATGCCGGGCGGCGGCTGGACGAACTGGACGGCGTGCGGGTGTGCTTCGCGCACTCCATCGACGGGCTGGCGGGCAGCGACGATCCGGTCGATCGGGCGGCCTCGGCGGCGTACCCGGTGCTGGCGTGGCCGGACCTGCCGGACCTGCCGGTCCTGGTGGCGGCTCGGTTGCTGGACATGGGCGAGGCCGAGGCGGAGCGGGTGCTGGAACGGCTGACCGCGGCCTGTCTGCTGGAAGCGCCGTCGCCGGGCCGGTACCGGTTGCACGACCTCCTGCGGGTGTACGGGGCGGGCATGGCCGGGCCGGGGCGGGAGGCCGCACTGGTCCGGGTGCTGCAGCTCTACAACGCGGTGGCGTGGCGTGGGCTCGCGCTGGCCAACCGCGGCTCACCACGGCTGAAGTTGGCGGCGGACGTCGACGACGCACCCGACCTGCCCGACCCGTGGACGTGGCTCGAAGCCGAACGCGCGCACGTCGTCGCGGCGGTGGCCCAGGCGGAGAGCGGCCCGGTCCCCCTGCTGGCCGTGGGGCTGTTCGAGTTCTACCGGACCCGCGGGCTCTGGCGGGACTGGCAGCTGGTGTGCGAGAAGGCGCTCAGCCACCCCGTCAGCGACCTGGTGCGCGCCTACCTGCACAGCGACCTGGCGGTGGCCCGGGCCGAGCTCGCCCAACGCGGCGCCGGCGACCACCACGCGGCGCAGCAGCACATCCGTGCGGGCGTCGCGTTGTTCGAGGAGCAGGGCGACGACCACGCGACGGCCAGGGCGTTGAACAACGCCTGCTACGTGTTCAGGCTCGGCGGTGCCGTCGAGGAGGCCATCGAGTTCGGCGAACGCGCCCTCGCCCGGCACGAGGACCTGGGCGACCGCGGCTGGACGCACGGCCTCACCCTCGTGAACCTGGCCGAGTTGCACGGGCAGGCGGGCGACCACGAGGCCCGGCGCCGGCACCTCGCCGAGGCGCTCGCGGTGCTGGAACCGCTGGACGACGCCCACGGCCTGGCCTACGCACTCGTGGTGCTGGGCCTCGCCCAGCGCGCGGAAGGACACCTCGAGGAAGCGGTCGGGACGCTGACCCGCAGTGCCGCGCAGTGGCGGCGGATCGCGGACGCGCCGGGCGAGGCGAACACGTTGACCGACCTGGGCGAGACCCTGCTGCGCGCGGGGCAGCCGGAGGCCGCGCGCGAAGCACTGGCACAGGCAGCGGCGTTGATGGCCAGGATCGGTGACCACAAGGGGAAACTGCGCGTCGCCGCACTGCTTGCTGAAGTACCGGAGCCAACTGTGTAGGCGATCTGTAGAGCTTGTCGCTGGGCTGATCGGACGCGCGTCGCCAGAGTTGCGGGTGCTGTCCGATCAACAAGGGGGGCCTTGTGACCGCACGCCCATCCGCGCTGCGCAAAGGAATCGTCCTCGCCGCACTCCTAGCGCTGTCGACGACATCGGTCGAGGTGGTGTTCCCTCGGCCCGCGCCGGCGGCACCTCAGGACCTGCGGGCCGACACCAGACCCGGCGTCCTGTCCGCCCCGACGATCGTCGACGCCGCCGCGTACGCCGCGCCCGGTGGCTCGACCCACCTCCACACGGCGAACCGGCGCAACCGGGTGTCCGCGAAGGGCACCGGCTCCGGCGGCGGCACCGTCCGCCACCACTTCGAGTTCCACACCTCCACCGCCGGTACCGCCGCGACGCTGAAGGCGACCTGCACGAGCGCGGCCTCCGCACCGGGCACGCAGGCGGGGTGCCGGCCCACCGCGGACCTGCCGGACGACACCGCGATCGTCGTCAGGGCGAGGACCAGCGACGGCGTCCTGCACTCGGCCTGGTCCGCGTGGTCGCTGTTCCGCGTCGGGGCCGCGACTCCGGCCGCGCCGACCATCACCTGCCCGTACGCCAACGGTTCGTGGCACGACACCCCGCCGTCGGAGAACGTCACGTGCACGATCACCGCACCGGGCAACGGGTTCAGCGCCCCCGGCTACGTCAGGGTCACCGTGGACGGGCGGCCGCAGGCGACGAACTTCACCGGCGGCGCCCCTGGTCAGCTCAAAATCGTGCCCTCCGCCGACCCGAACGTCGCCAAGGCGACCATCACTGTGCCGAACTCGCAGGGCCTGCACACGATCCGGGCTCAGGCCGAGACGCCGGCGGGCACGCTGTCGGCAGCGGCGGACCACGGGTTCGGGTACGGCGGCAGCACGCTGACCAGTCCCGCCGCGTCCCCGCACACGACCACGACGGGCGCCGTGCGGATCTCCGCCTCCGGTCCGCCCCACGGCGGCTCCGCGCCGCCGACCGCGACGGTGCGCTGGCGTTTGGCCGGTTATGGCGGCACCAGCGAGACCACCGGCTGGAACACGGCGGCCAGCGCGCCGCTGACGGTGACGGACAACGGCGCCGCGGGCGTGACGGTGTCGGGCACCTGGGACGCGGCCGCCGAGACCCGGGACGGCCTGCTCGACGCCGATCCGAACACCGCGGGCATCCAGGCGACCCCGCTGGACGCGCGCGTTCCGGCGTTGATGGACGTCCAGGTGTGCCTGACGTACTCGGCGTCGACCCGGTGCACGTGGTCGCAGTCCAGGACCACGGTGCTGCGGGTGCCGCACGCGTTCGGCGACGGGTTCCCGACCGCCGAGGCGGGACCGGGGCAGGTGGCGCTGTGGACGGGCGAGTTCCACACGGAAGCCACGGACATCTCCGCGCCCGGCTATGCGGGTGACCTGACGGTGTCCCGTTCTCACTCCACGTTCGCCGGCGCCACCGATGCCGTCAACGGCGTGTTCGGCCCCGGCTGGACCGCGCGGTTCGACGGCGCGGAGGCGGGTGTCGCGGGTATGCGGGTCGTCGACAACACCCGGCTCGACGGAACGATCGCGTTGATCGACGGCGAGGGCTCCGCGCTGGTCTACTCCTCCCCCACCGGCATCCGGCGCACGGGCGCGAACCTCGGCGCGGGCACCTGGGTGGCGGCCGACGAGGAGACGTCGCTCGACGCGGGCAAGCTGACCGTGGCGGGCACCGGCGCGGCGACGACCATCGCCCACACCGACGACGAAGGCACTATCACGACGTTCACCACGTCGTCGGCGCCGACCTTTGCCACGGCGGGAAAGTTCCGGCCCGGCTCCATCTCCGAGGCGGGCAGCGCGAGCAGGACGACCTACAGCTACGACCCGGCGAACGGGCGGGTGACGAGGATCGTCGCTCCCTCCGCGCCCGGCGTCACCTGTGTCGACGGGCAGGGCCGGTACACCAACGCGGTGGGCTGCCGTTCAGTGCGCTTCGACTACGGCACAACGGGTTCCGCCACCGGGCGGCTCGTCGCGGCGTGGCTCGACATCTACCGCCCGGACAAGCCCGGTGGGGCGGGCATGGACTCGATCAAGGTCATGGCCTACACCTACGACAGCGCGGGCCGGCTCGCGACCGCGACCGATCAGCGCAACAACCTCGGCACCACCTACGGCTACGACTCGGCGAACCGGCTCACGTCGGTGAAGCCGGCCGGAAAGGCGCCGTTCCAGTTCGGCTACGTCACGGCACCTCAGGTCAAGCTCGCGTCCGTGCGGCGCGACCGGCCCGAGGGCGGCACGGCGACACTGGCGTCGTTCGTCTACGACGTGCCGGTCACCGGTCCAGGACTGCCCGACCCGTCCGGCGGGTCCGTCGCGAGGTGGAACCAGGTTTCGGCGCCGCAGAAGGGGTTCGCCGTCTTCGGTCCTGACCACCCGGTGACCGCCACGACCCCCTCGGGCATCGCGGCCGGCGACTGGGAGCACGCCGCCCTGCCGTACACCGACGACCGGGGCCACACGGTCAACACCCGCACGGTCAAGTCCTACGCCCCGGTCGTCGCCGGTGACGGGGACGGCTGGGCTCTGGGCACTCCCGTGTCCGTGAGCACCGGCGTGGACCTGAACGGCGCGCCGTCGCCGGGTGACGTCGTCGCCGGTACCAAGAGGACGGTTCGCTACACGGTCGCCGCCAGCGCCGCACACCCCGAGTGCGGCGCGAAACCGCAGTGGGCGGGCCTGGTGTGCAAGACCTACCCGGCTGTGGGCCCGGCACTGCCGACGACCACGACGACGGCGTACGACTACCGGCTCGAGCCCACGACCGTCGTGGAGACCTCTGGCTCGGTGACCCGTGCGGAGACCACGATCCGCCTCCCGGACGGCCGGGTCGCGTGGACCGAGACCGCAGTGGCCGGTTCGGCGGTTTCGACGAAGGAGTACGAGTACGACGCGAACACCGGCGAGCTGACGAAGGTGACGGCACGCGGGCCGGACGGTTCGGTCGTGGGCACGGTGACCGCGAGCTACGACTCGTGGGGCCGCAGAACCTCCTGACCAGCCGTCGAACGAGGGCCCTGTCCTCCCGGGCCATTCGTGTTCTCGATGCCCCGCACGACTCCCGCTTGATCCCTCCACCGCCAGTTGTTAACGTGCACATCCGCTTGTGGCGCAGGTCACACGCTGAGTGTGCCTTCGGCCTGCCTCGTCACCGCGGCGACCGTCAATGATGTTGGTCCGCGCGAGGAGCCGGGATGCGATCGTCGAAGTTCGTGCTGCCTGTGATCGTGCTGCTGGCGACCGCGTGCGGTGCGCCCGCCGCGGGGCAGCAGGGCAAGCCGCTCGAGAGCGCGCTCGTGGGCGTCACCATGCCGACGACGAAGTCGCAGCGCTGGACCAGCGACGGCGAGAACATCAAGCGCGACCTCGAGTCTCGCGGGCACCGGGTCGACCTGCGGTACGCCGAGAACGACGTGCCGAACCAGGTCAAGCAGGTCCTGGCCCAGATCGCCGCCGGCGCGAAGCTCCTGATCATCGCCTCGGTGGACGGCTCCGCCCTCACCCAGCCGCTGGCGATGGCCGCGGAGGCCGGGATCCCGGTGATCGCCTACGACCGGCTCCTGCGCGGCAGCCCGAACGTCGACTACTACGCGACGTTCGAGAACTTCCGGGTGGGCGTCTACCAGGCCGAGTCACTGCTGACCGGACTGGAGCTGCGCAACGCCGACGGCGGTCCGGGTCCCGCGCCCGGTCCGTTCAACGTCGAGCTGTTCGCGGGATCGGCGGACGACAACAACTCGGTGTTCTTCTTCAACGGCGCCATGTCCGTGCTCAAGCCCTACATCGAGCAGAAGAAGCTGGTGGTGCGCAGCGGTCAGACGGAGTTCCAGGCCGTGACGACCCTGCGGTGGGACGGCGAGACCGCCCGCAAGCGCATGGAGGAGATCCTCACGACGGCGTACCGCCGCAACAAGGTGAACGGCGTGCTTTCGCCCTACGACGGCATTTCCCTCGGAATCCTCACCGCGCTGAAGAACAACGGCTACGGGCCCGCCTTCCCGATCGTGACGGGTCAGGACGCCGAACTCGACTCCGTGAGGTCCATCATCGCGGGCGAGCAGTACTCGACGATCTACAAGGACACCCGCGAACTGGCGAGGGCCACGGCGTCGATGGCCGAGGCCGTGCTGAAGGGCCGGACACCGCCGCAGCTCAACAACCTCAACGACTACGAGAACGGCGTCAAGATCGTCCCGGCCTTCCTGCTGAACCCCGTCGGCGTCGACAAGTCCAACTACCACAAGGTCCTCGTCGAGTCCGGGTACTACACCGACGACCAGCTCCGCTGAGCGTTCGTCACCACTGGACGATCACCGCCTCGTCGCCTTCTCGACCATGGCCACCACGGCGCGCGGGTCGTCCACCTCGACCACCAGCCGGGTGTAGGTCTCGTCGGCCAGCTCCACGACGACGGCCTTCTGCGCGTCCCGTACCGCCCAGAAGACCTTCTCGCCCTCGTGGTGGAACGTGCCCGCGGTGATCACCTTCGGCAGGTGCGTGCCCGGCGCCCGGACCCCCTTCGGCTCTCCCAGGATCCCCGGATCCACGGTGGCTCCGCGCACGTTCGCCAGAGGAATGGTCAACCTGCTCTTCAAGGCCCACAGCTTGTCCAGGCCCTCCATCTCCACGACCAGGTCCTGGCCCTGCACACTCACCACTGCCATGTCAGATCTCCTCACCAGGCGCCGTTTCCAGCGCGTCGTCCTCGGTCGGGACGTCGACGGAAGGCCGTCCGCGCAGCCACCGGCCCAGCAGCGCCTCCGTGACTCCCGGATCACCCGTGGCCGCGTCCAGCTCGGCGAAGACCGACGACACCAGCCCGGCCACCTCCGAGTCCTCCGGCGCGCGATCCACGGCGGCGAGCAGCAGCAGGTCCCACGTCAGGACGGCATCCGGCCGCGCCGCTAGAGCCAGGCGCGGTCGCACTTCCCGGTCGACGTGCCGGCGCAACGCCGCCAGGTACAAGCCGCGTTTGCTGCCGAACACGCCGTAGAGGCTGTTGCGGTGCACGCCGACCCACTTCACCAGGTCGTCGATCGAGACACCGTCGTAGGTGCGGCGGGCGAACAGCTTCGCGGCCGCCTCCACGACCTCGTCCTCGTCGAAAGACCGTCGTCGTCCCATGTCACGACCCTAGCGTTTTCAGGAACGATCAGTCAAGAACGGCCGTTCCTAAATATCCTCCGCGTTGCCTGGGTCACATCGGGTGGAAGTTGACACCTGTGTCAACGAATAGCTTCGAGTTGTCCCGAACAGACGGCGAAGGAGCAGGACACCATGGGCAAAGCGTTGGGGTACAAGGAATTCGGCGGCGCCGACGTGCAGGAGTTCTTCGAGCGGCCGGACCCGGCGCCCGGCCCCACGGAGGTCCTCGTCCGAGTCGCGGCGGCCGGGGTCAACCCGCTCGACCACAAGCTGCGGTCCGGCCACGGCACCGCCCTGAACGGCCACCTGCCCTTCCCCCAGGTCCTCGGGATGGAGGCGGCCGGCACGGTGCTGTCGGTCGGCGACGAGGTGACCGGGCTGAGCGTCGGCGACCGGGTCACCGGGTTCGCGCTGACCGGTGCGGGCACGTACGCGGAGACCACGCTGCTGCTCGGCGAGTCCACGGCGCGCATCCCGGACGCGCTGCCGGAGACCTGGGCGGCGACCATCCCCGTCGCCGGCACGACCGCGCTGGACGTGCTCGACCAACTCGACCTGCCCTCCGGCGCGTCGCTGCTGGTCAACGGCATCGGCGGCGGCGTGGGCAGCGCACTGGCCCAGCTCGCGCGAGACCGGGGACTGGTCGTCACCGGCACCGCCGGCCCGGCCAAGCGGGACCTCGTGACGGCGACCGGCGCGACCTTCGTCGACTACACCGAAGGCGATCTGGCCCGCCGGCTCCGAGCGCTCGCACCAGACGGCTTCGCGGCGGTGGTCGACAACGTGGGCGGAGAGTCCCTGCGCACTGTCGCCACGCTGGCGGCGAAGCAGGGCGCGGTCATCTCCGTCGGGGACCCGGCCGTGACCGAACTGGGCGGCGAGATGGTGCTCCGCCGCGTCGACCGGGCGAACCTCGAACGCGTGGCCGAGCTGATGACCACCGGTCGCCTGGATCCGCACATCACGCGGACCTACCCGCTCGCACGGGCCGACGAGGCACTGGCTCTCGTCGAATCAGGTCACGCCCCCGGCAAGCTCGTCCTCGACCTGAGCCTCTGACCCGCGCTCAGGCGGCGCCGGCCTGCTGCCGGTACCGCGTGTTGATGTCGATCAGCTCGTCGAGGACGGACCTCGCCTCGACGAGCCGGCCGATGTCGGCGGTCAGCCGATCGCGTTCCCCGAGCATGGTGGCGAAAGCGTCCTCCGCGACCTCGGTGTCGTCACTGTCGACGCAGGGAAGCAGCCGGGCGATCACCTTGCTGCTCAACGCGGCGTCGAGCAACCGCCGGATGATCTCGACCCGCGCGACCTCGGTGGCCGCGTAGTGACGTTGCCCGCCGGCCGACCGCGTGCTGTGCAGCAGCCCCTGCTGCTCGTAGTACCGCAGCGAACGCGCGCTGACGCCGGTCAGCCGTGCCAGTTCGCCGATCTTCATCGTGTGGGCGCCGGAACTTGTGGTCACGAATCCAGCCTACGGCGCGAGGACGCGCTTGACCGCGGGCCGTCGTGGCGAGCGCTCAAGGTTTTGCGCAAGGTTTTGGGCAAGGTCGACGACGCAGACTGGGGCGGCGCAAGCGAATTCGACCCTGAGGGGGGACGAAAGTGAAGATCACTTCAGTAGTCGCGGCCGTGCTGTTCGCAGCCTCGACGTCACTCGCGTTGGCAGGCACGGCGAGTGCCGCGGACGAGAAGCCGCTGCCCATCGCCACGGGCGCCGCGGACACCAACCAGTCCGGTGTCGGCATCCTGGCGTGCACCGGCCACGCGCACTCCAACAAGGACTCGCGGACCGGCCGGCTCTTCGACGGCAGCAACGTCAACATCCGCCGCGGCCCGCACACCTCGTGCACGTCCGACGGTCAGGGCCAGCTCACCCACAACGTGGACTACCACTGCTACGCCGTGGGTGACTCGGTCACCAGGAACGGCATCACGTACACCACGTGGACGTACCTGCGGAACACCACGACCGGTGTGCAGGGCTGGGTCAGCGACTCGTTGCTGGACCTCAACCCCAGCGGCGCGACGCGGGGCAGCCTGCAGCCGTGCTGACGCCGGCCACGACGCCGCACGTGATCAGCTGCGGGTGAGCTCGGCCAGCAGGGTCGCGGTGGCGTCGTGACCGAGGCGGTGGCCGGTGCCGAGGTGGATTCCCATGGCCTCCTTGCACCTGGCCACCGCCGCGTCGACGGCACCGCACGCGGACCAGGCGCGAGCCAGGGCCGTGAGAGCGCGGCCATGGAGCACCCGGTAGCCGGACTCCGCCGCCAGTGAGACGGCCAGCGAGGCCGGGGCGGGGTCGGGGGAGCCGAGTGCCTCCACCGCGACGCTCAGTTCGATCAGGGACTCCACCTCCCCGCGCCGGTGACCGTCGGCACGGGCGAGGTCGAGTGCGTGGCGGTGGCGTTCGGCGGCCTGGGCACAGCGGCTCCACCTGCGGTCGACGAGACCGAGCGCGTTGTGGGCGGCGAGCTCGGCGCCGCGAGTGCCGGTGTCGCGGGCCAGCACGAGGGCCTCCTCCGCGTGCTCGGCGGCCCGGTCGTGTTCGCCCTGTGCGCACTCGGCCAGTGCGAGGTGGGCGAGCGTCGTCGCCTCCAGGCCGCGCGCCCCGAGGTCCAGCCGAAGTGCGGTGGTGAAGAACGCGACGGAACGGGAGATCGCGCCCAGTTCGAAGCAGATCCTGCCGAGCAGGCTGAGACCTGTGAACTCACCGATCCGTGAGGCGTGCGCGCGGTGAACGGCAAGTGCGCGCCGGCAGTACCGTTCGGCGAGGCGGAGGTGGCCCATCTCGTAGAAGACGGTGCCGAGGTCGCCCAGCACCTCGGCCTCCCCGACCTCCTCGCCGACCGACCTGGCCACGGCCAGCGCCCGCGCGTGGCACCCGGCGGCGGCGCGCAGCCGGCCGCGGTGGCGGTGGACGACGCCGAGGTTGCCCAGCGCGGCCGCCTGCGCCTCGTCCCAGCCGACCTGTTCGCTGAGCGTCCTGGCGAGTTCGAAGTGCTTCTCCGCGAGCAGGTGGTGGCTCAGGCTGAGCCGCGCGGTGGCGATGCCGTGATGCATCGCGGCCTGCGCGCGAAGGTCACCGTCCACAACGGACGCCCGTAGTCCCTCGTACGCGGTGTCGAGCCAGTCGTCGTGGTGCTTGCGCAACCAGAAGTAGCCCCGGAGCGCGTCCGCCAGCCGCCACGCCACCGGGCCACCGGCGGTGCGGACGAGCGCGACCAGGTTGTGGCGCTCGGTCTCCAGCCACCGCAGTGCCTCGGCGCGATCGGTGAGCGCCGTGCGCACCTCGGGCCGTGGCAGGCGCAGCATCGCCGGGTTCACCAGCTCGGCGGCGGCGCAGGCGGTCTGCAGGTACCAATCGGCCAAGCGCCCCAACGCCTGTGGATCCGCGCCGAGCTGCCGTGCGTACAGCCGCAGCAGGTCGTGCATCACGAACCGGTCCGGCGCGGTCTGCTCGATCAGGTGCGCGGCTCTGAGCACGTCCAGCAACCGCCGCGCGGCGGGCAGGTCCGCTCCGGCCAGCGCGGCGGCGGCCGCGGCGCTGTGCTCGGCTCCGGGATGCCACCCCAGCAGGCGGAACAGCCGCGCGGCAGGCAGCGGCAACGCCCGGTAGGACCACGAGAACACGGTCCGCACCGACGAGGCCGGGTCACCGGGCACGTCCAACGCGGCAAGGTCACCCAGATCGTTCAGCCCCGCCAACAGATCCGCTGGCCCGGACGACCGCCGCGCGACGACGCGCAACGCGAGCGGCAGTCCCGCGCACCGCCGGGCCAGCTCGACCGCCGCCGGGAACTCCGCGTCGACCCGGTCCGCGCCGAGCACCTGCCGCAGCAGCTCCAACGCCTCCGGTTCGGTGAAGCGTCCCAACGTGATCCGATGCGCTCCGGTGCGGACCACCAGCCCGGCCAGATCGTCCTGGCTCGTCACCAGCACGACACCGCCGTGCCGGTCCGGCAGCAACGGCCGCACCTGCTCGGCCGACCGCGCGTTGTCCAGCACCACCACCATCCGCGACCCGGCCAGCGTCGAGCGGTACAGCGCGGCCCGCTCGTCCTCCCCCGGCGGGATCCGCTCCACCCCCAGCGCGCGCAGAAACCCTTTCAGCGCCTCGGATGCGGACAACGGCTCGGCGGCGTCGCAGCCGCGCAGGTCCACGTACAGCTGTCCGTCCGGGAAGTCGCGGCGGTGCAGGTACGCCCACTGCGCCGCGAGCGCGGACTTCCCCACGCCCGCGGTGCCCACGATCACCGACACCGGACGGCCGAGTTCCCGCAACGCCTCCGCGCGGCCGACGAAGTGCGGGACAACGCCTGGCACCTGCACCGGTGGCGGGACCTCCACCGGCGGCGCCACCTCGCGCGTCTGCCGCAGCAACGCGGTGTGCAGTCGTTGCACCTCGGGCAACGGGTCGACACCGAGCGCGTCGGCCAGCCGGTCGCGCAGCCCCTGGTAGGCCGCGAGCGCGTCCGCCTGCCGCCCCGACCGGTACAGCGCCAGCATGAACTGCCTGGTCAGCCGCTCGTCCAAGGGGTGCTCCCGCACCGCCGCGGCCAGCTCGGTCACCAGCTCACCGTGGCGGCCCGTGGCCAGCCGCAGGTCGACCCGGTCCAGCTCGACGCCGAACCGTTCCTTCGCGAGGTTCTCGCGCACGTCGTCGAGCCACGGCGTGCTCACCCCGGCGAACGCCTCGCCGCGCCACAGCGCCACCGCCTCGTCGAACAGCGCGAGGCGTTCCGCGAGACCGCTCTCAGCCCGCCCCTGTGCCAGCAGGCCGTGGAACCGGTGCAGGTCCACGGCCTGCGGGTCCACCGCGAGCACGTAGCCACCGGACCGGCGCGTGATCGCCACGTCCAGGCCGCGAAACACCTGCCGCAACCGGGAAAGGTACGTGTACAACGTGTCGCGCCCCTGCCGCGGCACGCCGTCTCCCCACGCCCGTTCGAGCAGTTGCTCCGCCGACACCACCTGGTTCGCGTCGACCAGCAACGCGGCCAGCACACACCGTCTTCGGCCGTGCCCGAGCTGGACGGCCTGTTCCCCACTCCAGGCCCCCACAGGTCCGAGCAGCCGGAACCCGACTTCCCCCACCCGACTGGGATAGCACGCCGGTGAGGCGCGGCGGGCCGGGTTGCCGCGCCGTTCGCCCGACCAGACCAACACCGCGGGGCGAGATTCGTGATCGTCCGACCGCGCTGAGTCATGGTCGGAACACGCGGGAACTGAACGGGCTTCGCGGACGACTACTGCTCCAGCCCCCGCATTCCGTCCCCACCACAGAGGTGTCCCCGATGTCCGCTCCCCCGCTCGAGCTCGAACGAACAGACGAGACACCCCGCACCAGCCAGATCTCGGTCGTACCGCTGCTGCGCAGGCTGCACTTCTACGCAGGCGTCCTCATCGGACCGTTCCTGGTCGTGGCGGCCGTGACCGGCATGCTCTACGCGTTCGCGCCCCAGATCGACGACGTCCTCTACGGCGACAAGCTGTGGGTCGAACCCGCGGGCACCGCGCGTCCCGTCTCCGAGCAGGTGGCGGCTGCCCAGGCGGCGCTGCCCGAGGGCACCGTGACGGCCGTGCAGCTCTTCGACGACCCCGAGGCCACGACCCGTGTCGTGTTCGCGGCTCCCGGGCTGGCGGAGGAGTACAGCAAGACCGTCTACGTGAACCCGTACACCGCCGAGGTGAAGGGCGAGCTGACCACATGGGCGGGCTCGACCCCGGCCGTCACGTGGCTCGACCAGTTTCACCGCGACCTCCAGCTCGGCGCGGTCGGCAACCTCTACTCGGAGCTCGCGGCGAGCTGGCTGTGGGTGCTGTCGCTGGTCGGTCTCGTGCTCTGGCTGGCCCGCCGCCGCACCGCCAAGCGCCGGGTCCGTGCGCTGCTCGTGCCGGAGAAGGGCGCCAAGGGCGTGCGCAGGAGCCGCTCCTGGCACGCGAGCCTCGGCGTCTGGGCGCTGGTCGGCGCGCTGTTCCTCTCCGCGACCGGCCTGACCTGGTCGAACTACGCCGGCGAGAACTTCAGCGCCGTGCTGACCGCCCTCAACGCCAAAGCGCCCGCCCTGGACACCGCGCTGCCCGGTTCCACGCCTGCCGCGACCACGCCAGGCGGGCACTCCGACCACGGCGGCACCGCCGGCACCGGTGAGCCCGTCGACGCCGAGACCTTCGACAAGGTGCTCGCCGCCGGACGTGGAGCGGGCCTCGACGGACCCGTCGAGCTCTCCCCCGCCGCCACACCGGGGTCCGCCTGGTCGGTGGGGCAGACCGACCAGCTCTGGCCGGTCCGCCAGGACAAGGCCGCCGTCGACCCCGCCACCGGCACCGTGACGGCCCGCGCGAACTTCGACGACCGGCCGTTCCTCGCCAAACTGTCCACTTTGGGCATCCTGGCGCACATGGGCCTGTTGTTCGGCCTGGCGAACCAGATCGCGCTCCTCCTGCTGGCCGCGACGATCCTGACGCTGATCTTCTTCGGTTACCGGATGTGGTGGCAGCGCCGCCCCACCCGGGCCGACCGCAAGGCGTCGTTCGGCACGGCGCCGAAGCGCGGAGGGTGGCAGCAGCTGCCGCTGTGGTTCGTCATCCCCGCGCCGCTCGTGCTGATCGCGGTCGGCATCGCCATGCCGTTGCTCGGCATCAGCCTCGTGGCGTTCCTGGTCCTGGACGGGATCATCGGCATCGTGCGGTCCCGCAAGCAGGAACGCACACCGGCGGCCGCGGAGAACTGAAGTTCAGAGGTCGCGCGTCTCGGCGTGTCGGGGGTGTCCGATCACCTCCGCCACGCGGGACGCCGTCACGAAGTGCGGCCTGCCGGTCAGCGGATGCGGGACGTGACGAAGACGCGGTCACCGGCCCACCGCATGCGCACGCGGTCCAGCGCGTTCTGGACGATCCGGCGGTCCGACGCGGTTCCCCGGTCCAGCACGACCAGTGTTCTCTGTGCGCCCACCACTTCAGTGGTGACGACGTGAGGAGATCCCGCTCCGTCAGGAGATCCGCCGTCCGGAGCGGTCGTCGGCCAGCAGGGCGACCAGGTCCTCACGTGCCCTGGCCAGGCGGGACCGGATCGTGCCGACAGGACACCCGCACACCTCGGCGGCATCCACATAGGACAGACCGAGCTGCTGGGTGAGCACGAACGCCGTCCGCCGTTCCGGGTCGAGCGTGCCGATCACGTCGTCGAGCACGACGCGGTCCGCGAAGCCGGGCTCCACCTGCTCCGGCACCTCCGCGCTGCGGTGCAGCCGAGGCCTGATCCGCACCGACCGGATGTGGTCGGCGACCACCCGGCGAGCGATGGTGAGCAGCCACGTGCGGGCGGGAGACCGTGCTTCGAAGCGCGACAACGACGCCAGGGCCCGCAGGTAGGTCTCCTGCGTGAGGTCGTCGGCAAGGCGCACGTCGGCGGCCAGGTGCGCGACGAACCGCCACACGTCGGCCTGGGTGGCGCGCACGAAGTCCTCCGCGGCGGTGCGCTCCCCCGCTCCGGCACGCAGCGCCAGAGCGGTGATGTCCGCGTCGTCGCAGCGCAGCATCCTCACAAGAGGGATTACGGACGCGGCACCGAACGGGTTCAGCCCACGTCACCGCCGAGCATCCGGTGCCTCAGACGACGTCGACGTCCTCGTGGTCACGGCCGTTGGTCAGGTCTTCTCGCGCTCGCGCCACCCTGGACCGCATGGTGCCGACCGGGCAGCCGCAGACCTCCGCCGCCTCGGCGTAGGACAGTCCCAGCACCTGGGTGAGCAGCAGGGCCTCCCGGCGTTCGGGGGCGAGGCCTGCGAGCAGGACGTTGAGCTCGACGACGTCCTCGAACCCGGCGGACCGCGCGTGCTCGGTGGCCTGGCCGGTCTCCGAGGCCAGCTGGTGGTCGGCGGACCACGCGATCGACGGCCGCACGACCGCCGCCCGGATGTGGTCGACCACGGTGCGGCGCGCGATGGACAGCAGCCACGTTCGCGCCGAGGACCTGCCCTCGAAACCGGGCAAGCTGCGCAACGCACGGAGGTAGACGTCCTGCGTCAGGTCGTCCGCGACACCGACGTCGGCGAGGTGCGCGCCCAGGCGCCAGACGTCGCGCTGCGTCGCGCGGACGAACCGCTCCACCGCGTCACGATCACCGGCGGTGGCGGCCAGCGCGCTCGCCGCCACCGCGTCGTCGTCACGCCTCGAGGTCGACACGGTCGGGGAGCGCAACCCGGAGTTCGCCGGGAACTATCGACACCTCTGGGCCGACAACCCCTGTGTGGACTGCTGCACCTGCCGCGAGGCTCTGTCCGCGCGACTCGACGGCGAACCCGGAGGCGCACCCGCCGGCGAGGTCGACGCGCACCGGGAAACCTGCACGTCGTGCCGGGCCTGGCACGACAACGCGGCGTCGCTCACCCGCACCCTGCGCGTCAGACCGGCCACCCCGGTTCCCGACCTGACCGCCGCGATCCTCGCCGCCGCACCCCCGTCCGCACCGCGGGGCTGGACACCCAGGGCCCTCCTCGGTGGCTTGGCGGTCGCGCAGCTCACCCTGGGCATGGCCCAGGTCGTCGGCACCAGAGGCGCGTCGGCGCACGGCAGCCACACGACCGGCGTCGACAGCGCCCACCTGTTCAACGAGAGCACGGCCTGGAACCTCGCCGTCGGACTCGGTCTGCTCTGGACCGCGCTCCGCCCGGCGGCCACGTCCGGGATGCTGCCCGTCGTCGGCGCGTTCGTGGCCGTGCTCATCCCCTACTCCGCCAGCGACCTGCTCAGCGGCACCGCGACCGCGGGCCGCGTGTTCAGCCACGCGCTCCTCGTCGTCGGCCTGGGTCTGCTGGCGCTCGTGCACTTCGCCGACAGCGGCCCCAGCGGCCGCACACCGCTCGCACGCGGCGACTCCGACGACACTGCGGGCGACGCCCCGGCCACACCGGAACGCGCCGAACTGCCTCAGGCCCAGCGTCGCGCGCGGCTGCGTCCGGTCAGCAGGCGGCGCGCCGCCTGACTCCCGTCAGTGGCAAGTGGACGTTCGGGAACCGGCGCGCCCTTGTGATCGACTACTTCAGTGCCGGTGTAGCTCCTGTGCCGGCGGCTTGGGAGGGTGGGAGGTGGCGCGTCGGGGGACTCGTCGCCTCCCACTCCGCTGCCCGCGAGCAGCTCTCCGGTCCACTTCGGACACAGTCGCGTCCGTCACACGAGCGGATCAGGCCGGGTTCGCCGGGAACCACGGGACCCGATTGCACGACTGCTCTCTGTGTGAGGGTGAGCAGGGCCGCTGTTGTCGCGTCGGTCGTTTCCGTTGTGTGCGTTGCCGTTGTCGTGTTCTGGGCAGGCGACGTGCACGCCGCGCTGGGCGACAGTGATCCGGGCAGACTCACCTCGCTGGCGTTCGGGCTGGTGCGCACGCTCGCCAACGCCGCCGCCACGGTCACGCTGGGCGCGCTGGTGTTCGGTGTCTTCGTGGTGCCGGCCCGTCGCACGAAGCTGACCGCGCACGCCTACGCCGCCGTCCGCATCGCGGCGACCGCGGCGGCCGTGTGGGTCGCCGCGGCGGCGTTCGCCGTGGTGCTGTCGGTCTCCGACGCCACCGGGCAGCCCGTGAGCGTCGCGCTGAGCCACCTGCCGAGCCTCGTGGCGGCCACGGAGGAACCGAAGGCCTGGCTGATCACGACCGTGGCGGCGGGGCTCGTCGCGGCCGGCACGCGGATGACGCTGACCTGGGTCACGTCCGTGCTGTGGCTCGTACCGGCGTTGGTCGGTGTACTGGCCCCGGTCATCGCCGGGCACGTCGCCAACGGGGCCTGGCACGACGTGGCGACCAACGCCGTGGTGTGGCACGTTCCGGCCGCCGCCGTGTGGGTCGGCGCGCTCGTCGCGTTGCGCGGCTACCTGCGCCACTCCCCCGGCGACACGTCCCCGGACGAGGTCATCAGGCGCTACCACCGGCTCACGACGGCCTGTGCGGTCGTGCTCGTGCTCAGCGGCGGTGTGGTGGCTGCGGTACTGGTCGGACCGGCGGCGCTGACCGGCGGATACGTGGTGCTGCTGCTCATCAAGCTGGCCGTGGTCGCGGTCGTCCCGCTCCTGCGGGCGCGGTGGGGCACCCGTCGGCCGCTCGGCGTCGAACTGGCCGGACTGGGCCTGGCGCTGGCCGCCTCGACCGGTCTCACCCACCTGGTGCCGCCCGCGTGGGCGTTGTCGCGGGCCTCACCGCAGGAGACCGTGCTCGGCTACGAACTCCCGGACGGCCCCTCCGCGGCGGAGCTCGTCCTCGGCTGGCGGCTCGACCTCGTGCTCGGTCTCGGCGCGGTCCTCGCCGCGGCCGTCTACCTGGCCGGCGTGCGGACTCTGCGGCGACGAGGAGACGGCTGGCCGGTCGGGCGGACGGCAGCCTGGACCGCCGGGTGCGCGGTGGTGCTCGTGATGACCTCGTCCGGCCTGGGCCGGTACGCGGCGGGCATGTTCAGCACGCACATGGTGGCGCACATGGCGTTGAACATGCTGGCGCCGGTGTTGCTGGTGCTCGGCGGGCCGATCACGCTGGCACTGCGGGCTTCGCCGCCCGGACCGCGCCAGTGGGTCACCGCGCTCGTGCACTGCCGTGCGGCCCGCGTCGCCGCCCATCCGGCGGTCGCGGCGATCGTCTTCGTCGGCTCGTTCTACGTCCTGTACTTCTCGGACCTGTTCGGCGAGATGATGCGGTTCCACTGGGCGCACCAGCTCATGAACATCCACTTCCTGGTCAGCGGGTACGTGTTCTTCTGGCTCGTCATCGGTGTCGACCGGGCGCCCCGCGCGCTGCCGCACCTGGCACGGCTGGGCCTTCTGTTCTCGGTCATGCCGTTCCACGCGTTCTTCGGCGTGATCCTGATGAACAAGCAGGCCGTGATCGCCGAGGACTTCTACCGCACCCTCGGCCTGACCTGGATGCCCGACCTGCTCACCGACCAACGCCTCGGCGGTGGCATCGCCTGGGCCACCGGGGAGATCCCGATGCTCGTCGTCGTGATCGCCCTGCTGCACCAGTGGGCACGGGCGGACCGGCGGGAGGCCGTGCGGTTCGACCGTGCCGCCGACCACGGCCACGACGACCGGCTGGCCGCCTACAACGCCATGCTCGCCGAACTCTCCGGACGAAGGAACTGAACTCACCATGACCACCACGACGGACCTGTCCGTCGAGCTCTCGGTGTCGGGCATGACCTGCGCCGCGTGCGCGACCCGCATCGAGCGCAAGCTGAACAAGGTCGACGGCGTGCGCGCCACGGTCAACTACGCCACCGAACGCGCGATCGTGCACCTGCCCGACGGCATGCGCGCCGACGACGCCGTGCGGGTCGTGCGCAACGCCGGCTACGACGCGACTCCCGCCGGACAGGACGGGTCGAACGCCGCCGACGTCGTGACGGGGCTGCGCCGCAGGCTCGTGGTCGCCGCCGTGCTGGCGATCCCGCTGGGCAACCTGTCGATCACTCTCGCGCTCGTGCCGGCGCTGCGGTTCCCCGGCTGGGAGCTGTTGTGCGTGCTGCTGGCGTTGCCGGTCGTGGCGTACTCGGCGTGGCCGTTCCACCGCGCGGCGCTGCGCAACCTGCGGCACGGAGCGTCCAGCATGGACACCCTGGTGTCGCTGGGAGTGCTCTCCTCGTTCGGCTGGGCGGTGTGGTCGCTCGTCGCCGGGTCGTCCGGTGGCGGCTACTGGCTCGGCTTCGGCGTCACCGACGGCGGCGCGGACGCGGTGTACCTCGACGTGGCCGCGGGCGTGACCACGTTCCTGCTCGCCGGGCGCTACTTCGAGGTCCGGTCACGGCGCAGCGCCGCCGGGTTGCTCGAAGCGCTCGCGGGCATGGCGGCCAAGGACGCGCGGGTGCTGCGGGACGGCGTCGAGACCGCGGTACCGGCCGCCCGGGTCGTCACCGGTGACCTGCTCGTGGTGAAGCCGGGCGAGGCGCTGCCGGCCGACGGGGTGGTGACCGACGGCTTCTCCGCGGTCGACGCCTCCTCCATGACCGGCGAACCGGTCCCGGTCGAGGTCGGCCCCGGCGACCCGGTCACCGGCGGCACGATCAACCGTTCCGGCCGCCTGGTCGTGCGGGCCACGGCGGTGGGCGCCAACACCCAGCTCGCCCAGATGCGCGCACTGGCCCAGCAGGCCGCGGAACGCAAGGCCCGCGTGCAACGGCTGGTCGACCGGGTGTGCTCGGTGTTCGTGCCGGTCGTGCTGGTGCTCTCGGCGCTCACGCTCGCCGGGTGGTTGCTCACCGGGCACACCACGCGCGAGGCGTTCACGTCCGCGGTGGCCGTGCTGATCATCGCGTGCCCGTGCGCCCTCGGGCTGGCCACCCCGACCGCGTTGATGGTGGGCGTGGCACGGGCCGCGCAGCTCGGCGTGCTGGTGAAGGGGCCGGACGCCCTGGAAGCGAGTCGCGCGATCGACACCGTGGTGCTCGACAAGACCGGCACGGTCACGACCGGCCTCATGCAGGTCACCGGCACCACCTCATTCTCCCCGCACACCGAGCACGACGTGCTGCGGTGGGCGGCGGCGGTCGAGGCGGCGTCCGAGCACCCGATCGGCGTGGCGATCGCGGCGGCGACGGAGGCTCGCCCCGCCGTGACGGAGTTCGAGGCACTGGTCGGCGCAGGCGCACGGGGGCAGGTGGAGGACGGGCTCGTGCACGTCGGCTCCCGCGATCTGATGACCCGGCTGGAGATCACGCTTCCAGCCGGGGCACAGGGTTGGTCAGCGGCACTCGGGTCCGCGACAGGGGTGTTCGTCGCCCGCGACGGCGTGGTGATCGGCGGAATCACCCTGCAGGACGCGGTCCGGCCCTCCGCTCGTTCCGCCGTCGAACGCCTGCACGCGCTCGGCCTGCGCACCGTGCTGCTCACCGGCGACCACGAGCAGGCCGCCCGCGCGGTCGCCGACGACATCGGGATCACCGACGTGATCGCCGGAGTGCGGCCCGCGGACAAGGTCGCGACGATCGAACGGCTGCGCCGCGAGGGGCACCGGGTCGCGATGGTCGGTGACGGCATCAACGACGGTCCCGCACTCGCCGCGGCGGACCTCGGGATGGCGATGGCACGGGGCAGCGAGATCGCCGCGCACGCCGCCGACATCGTGCTCGTGCGCGACGACCTCGGCGTGGTCGCCGACGCGATCACGTTGTCCCACCGGACCCTCGCGACGATCCGCGGCAACCTGGTGTGGGCGTTCGCCTACAACGCCGCCGCGATTCCGTTGGCCGCTCTCGGTCTGCTCAACCCGCTCATCGCCGGTGCCGCGATGTCGTTGTCCTCGGTGCTGGTCGTGGCGAACAGTCTCCGGTTGCGCGCCCACGGCTGAATTCTCTCTGACGGGATGTAGACACGGCACGGCCGGCTCCGACGTCCCACGCGAGGATGTGGCCGACCGGCCGCGTCCACGACGAAGACCAAGGGGCCGATGGTGAAGTACGTGCTCATGATCCACTCCAACCCGCAGCCGTGGGGCCACCCGACCTCCGACTACCTGCCCGAGTACCAGGTCATGTCGAAGGAGCAGCTGGAGCGGCTCAACGCCGACTTCGAGACGATGCTCGGGGAGCTGCGGGAGAAGGGCGAGCTGCTCGGGGGCGAGGCGCTCGGAGCGCCCGAGTCGTCGCGGCTCTACCGCTGGAGCGACGGGAAGCCGCTGGTCACCGACGGCCCGTACTCGGAGGCCAAGGAGCACCTGGCCGGGTTCTTCCTCATCGACGTCGAGAGCCAGGCGCGCGCGGAGGAGATCGCGGCACGGTTCGCGGGGCCGGGCGAGACCGTCGAGCTGCGGCCCGCGATGTGGCCGGGCGGTTCCGACCAGTGAGCGCACGGGTGGTGGAGGACGTGTGGCGGCGCGAGTCCCCGCACGTCCTCGCCGCCCTGCTGCACCGGTACGGCGACCTGGGCGACTGCGAGGACGCGGCGCAGGAGGCGGCCGAGGCGGCGGCGCGGCAGTGGGATCACGACGGCGTGCCCGAGAACCCCCGGGGCTGGCTCATCCGGGTCGCGTCCCGGCGGCTGATCGACCGGGTGCGGGCCGACGGCGCGCGGACGGGGCGGGAGAACGCGCTCAGCGCCGCACTTCCCGTCGACGCCCTCCTCTCCCCGGCCGCCGACCAGGCACCTCGTGACGAAGGCGACGACACGCTGCGGCTGTCGTTGCTGTGCTGTCACCCGAGTCTGAGCCGGTCCTCGCAGGTCGCGCTGACGTTGCACGCCGTCGGCGGACTGAGCACCGCGCAGATCGCCGCCGCGTACCTGGTGCCGGAGCGCACGATGACGCAACGCCTCACCAGGGCGCGGTCCACGTTGCGGACGGCGGGTGCGGTGTTCGGGCTCCCGGCCCCGGCCGACCTGCCCGCGCGCATCGCCGCCGTGCTCGACGTCTGCCACCTCATGTTCACCGAGGGACACACCCGATCCACCGGCGACGCGCTGGTCGACTCCCCGCTGGCGGAGGAGGCCATCCGGCTCACCCGGCAGCTGCACGCGGTCGTCCCCGACCACGACGAGGTCGCCGGCGCACTGGCGTTGATGCTGCTGACGCACGCCCGCGCGGCCGCCCGGACCGAGAACGGCGACCTCGTGCCGCTGGCCGAGCAGGACCGGTCCCGGTGGGACCACCGGCGGATCGCGGAAGGCGTGCGCATCCTCGAAAGGGTGCTGCCACGAGGGCACGTCGGCAGGTTCCAGCTGCAGGCCGCGATCGCCGCCGTCCACGCGGAGGCCGGGAGCGGGGAGGAAACCGACTGGCGGCAGATCACCCTGCTCTACGCCATGCTCGCGCGGGTGGCGCCGAGCCCCGTCGTGACGCTGAACCAGGCGGTCGCGCTCGGGATGGCGTTCGGTCCCGAGCACGGCCTGGCCCTCATCGGCCCGTTGCTCGACGACCCTGCGATGCGGCGTCACCACCGCACTCACGCCGTGCGGGCGCACCTGCTGGAGATGAGCGGCGACCTGCCGGGCGCGCTCGAGAGCTACCGGCAGGCGGCCGGGCTCACGGCGAGCCAGCCCGAGCAGCGCTACCTCAACGGCCGGATCCGCCGCCTCGACCCGAGGTGACGGCCGGCCAGGACGCGTTCGACGTCACCGTCCGGGCTGGAGCACCTGCTCAGCCCTGGTCCGGGTCGTCGGCGGCCGAGTAGTCGGAGATGCCGACGTTGCCCGTCGGGTTCGGTTCGGGGTGCACGGAGCCGGACCCGCTCCGGCCGGGAACGGTGTCCGCGTCGTCCGCGCCCGCCTCCTCCAGCGAGGTGCGGCTCTCGTCGTCGTAGGCCTGCTCGGAGTCCTGGCGTTCCGTGCTCATGCCGGTCGGCTACCCCGGATCAGCCCCGGCGAACGTGGCAGGAGCGGCCTGGTCGAGAGACCGCCGCCCTGGGCGGGCCCGGCTCCGTTTGTGCGGGCAGAACGCGGGTAGCCGGGCTCGACCGAAGAGATTTCCTGCTCTCCTTTGGAGTGGTCATGTCCCGAACCGGAGTCGAGGTGCGGACGCCCGTGCAGAAGGCCGCGCTGGCCGTCAGCATCGTGTTCGCGCTAGTCGGCGTCGCCGGATTCATCCCGGGCGTCACGACCAACTACGACACCATGATGTTCGCCGGCCACGAGTCGCAGGCCATGCTGCTCGGCGTGTTCATGGTGTCGATCCTGCACAACATCGTGCACCTGGGGTTCGGTGTCGCCGGGTTCCTGATGTCCCGCACGGCACACGGCGCCTACTGGTACCTCATCGGTGGCGGCGTCGTCTACCTGTTGTTGTGGCTGTACGGCCTGTTGATCGACCACGACAGCGCCGCCAACTTCGTGCCCCTCAACACCGCCGACAACTGGCTGCACCTGCTGCTCGGTGTCGGCATGGTGGGCCTCGGGCTCGCCCTCGGCCGCGGCGCCGGGGCTCGCGGGCGCCGGGTGTAGAGCTCACCGGTGATCACCGCCAGCGCGGCCGCGCTGGCGGTGCGCTGTCATTCACGCGCCACACCGAGGGCGGTGGGCGGCGGCAGATGCCCAGCACCTCGTGGTCTTCGGTGTCCGCGGCCAATGCCCGCAGCACGCCGGTCCCGACGTTGCCCGACGCTCCGGTGATCACAACTCTCACGACAGCTCGTCTCCTCGGTGGCCGGCCTCGCGCTCGGCTATCCGGCGATCGAGCCGCCAACCTCACCGCAGCGGATCCGGCAGCGAGAGGCTCCAGCGGCCGGCGTGCTCGGTGGCGCTGGGCACGACCACCACCGGACCGTGGGCGTCGCCGGTGAGCAGCCGCAACCGTTGCCCGGCACGGCGGTAGAAGCGCAGCTGCGTGCGGCGGCCGAACCAGCGCCATCCCCGCTTCATCCACCACGGCGCGAGCGGGTGCAGCTGGGAGTAGCTGCGGGCGAAGAACTCCACGGCACCGGTGTCGTGGGTCTTGACCAGTTCGTAGTCGACCCTGCCGCGTTCGAGGTGGCCTTCCAGCGTCTCGTAGCTCCAGCCCCACCGGGGTGCGGCCGGCGGAGGACTCGTCGAGCACCTGCGTCACGCGCACCCCCATCAGGAACCGGAGACCGGGCAACCGGGCCTGCAAGAGGATGTCGCGTCCCATCAGCTCGGTACCGGCCTCGTAGAAGCCGCGGATGATCTCCGGCGGGGTGAACTCGTAGTTCGCCACCAGGGTTCGCGCGCGGTGCCACAGCCCGTTCTCCTCCGGCGGTCCCACGGCTTCGGTTCCCAGTTCGTGCCGATGCACGTCGAACGTCCACGCGGGCCGCTTGACCTCGTCCGGCGAGTAGTTGAACCCCTTCTCGCGCAACCCGTGCAGCATCGACCTGACGTCCACCCGACCGGACGGAATCACTCGCACGACCACTCCTGGGTCTTGACGGCAATGGGGCGCGCAGGGCGGCCATTGCGGCGGAGTTGCCCACCGCGAGGCGGTGAAACCAGCGGTGGCGTCACATCTCGGCGGCCCGCGTGCGGTCCTCCTGCGCGTCGGCCCGGTGCCGGCGGGCTGCGGCGAGGTGTCCCGCGGCGCCGCGGCCACCCAGCGCCGCCGCCCGCGTGTGCGCCTCCGCGGCTCGTTCGTGGGCGGTGGCGGCGTTGGCGAAGCTCCGGCGCAGCCTCTCCCGTGCTTCCGCGGCGTGGCGCCGGGCCAGGGCCAGCGCGGCCGCCGCGGTCTCCACCTGGCAGGCGGTCGACGCCCTGCCGGCGTGCGTGCGCAACTCGGCTCGGCGCGACTCCAGCAGCCGGATGCGTTCCGCCAACTCCCACGCCCGCTTCTCAGACGCCATGAGCACATGGTTTCCCTTGTGACGACGACGGCACAAGCACCTGGCAGCCTCTTCATCCTGGTGGCTCGTCGCGCAGGGGTCACGGTCGCGCCTGGGCCGTCGGGCATGCGCACCAACGGCTGCGACGCAGCTTCACACCGTACCGGCGGTGCGCGGCCGCCCGTGTCTTCTCACGGGGCCAGTTCGCCGCGCTTGATCCACCGGGCCAGCAGAACGGTCGCGTCGTCCTGCAGGACGCCGTTCTGGTGTGCCAGCACGGCCTTGGCCAATCGGCGCGTGGTCTCCGGCGGCGGGTGCGCGGCCGCGGCCTCCCGCTCGAGGAAGTCCGTCAGCCGCGTCTCGCCGAAGAACTCCCCGTTGGCGTCGCGCGCCTCCGTGACGCCGTCGGTGTGCAGGAAGAGCCAGTCGTCGGACTGCAGCGGCTCCTCGGCGATGGTCAGCTCACCGGTGCCCAGCCCGAACGGCAGCCTGCGACCGCCCGTCAGCTGCTTGACGACCTTGCCCGACCGCATCAGCAGAGGCGGCGGATGGCCGGCGTTGACGTAGCGCAGGCGACCGCTGAGCAGGTCCAGCTCGGCCAGGACGCCGGTGGCGAACGCGCCGCGCGGGAACTCGCCCGCGATCGTCTCGTCCATGGCCCTGGCCTGCTCGTACAGGCCGTGCCCCGCGCGGCGGCTGCTGCGGCAGGCGGCCAGTGCCGCAGCGGCCACAAACCCGCTGCGCATCGTGTGCCCGACGGCGTCGAAGATCGCCAGGAACGCCGTGGTCTCCGACAGGGCGTAGTCGAAGGCGTCACCGCCGACCTCGTAGCAGGGTTCCAGGACCCCGGCGATGGCGAAGCAGTCCGTCGCGGCGGTGAGCGGTGGCAGCAGCTGCCAGATCAGGTCGGCGGCCGGGGTCCTCGGCCTGTTCAGGCGCAGGACGTCCAGGCCGTCGCCGTAGTGGGTGGTGATGGTGACGAGGTGACCGATGAGGGCGGACAGCCACCGGCACCGCTCGCGCAGGCCGGCGTCGTGCGGGTCCGTTCCCTCCGGCAGGGTCACGCCGAGCACGCCGAGCCGTTCGACGCCGTCGAGCAGCGGCACCCACAGCCGAGGCCGTCCGTCGGCGCCGGAGAACACCGTCTCGATCATCCGGAACGCCCTGCCGGGCAGCGTGGAGTCCACCCCGAGCGGCACGAGGCCCTGGTCCGGCCGATCGCTCAACGGGTGCAGCACGCCCTGCTCGTAGTCGACGAGGTAGATCGTGATCTCCAGGCCCAGCGCCCTGCCCGCGGTCGCCGCGACGAGCGGCAGGCGTTCCGGGGGCGCCTGGTGCATGCCGTCGAGCAACCTGACCAGTGCCGCCAGGGAGCCGGTGCGCGGACTGCTCGCGGGCGGGCGGAACGTGTAGGGGACGCGGTGCGGCCAGGTGAGCTCGTCGAGTCGCTCGTTGATCGCGTGCGCCAGGACGTCGCGCTGCGACGGTGGTAGCGGCATCAGTCCGTGCAGGTAGGCCTCGACCTCGATCAGGCCGCTGTTCCCGCCCAGGGCGAAGTACCGCGTCCACAGGTCCTGCGCGGTCAGGCCGGAGCGGGCGAGGGCGAGCGAGAACGCCCGGAGCTGCTCGTCCTGCCCCGCCGACTGCTGGTCGTAGGACATGGCGGTCAACGATCCCGGCGGGCGGTCGACCGCACCAGCACCGCGGCCAGGTCGCGCAGCCTCTTGTTCTCGTCCAGGGAGTCACGCGCGAGCAAGGCGAACGCGGTTCCCTCGTCGACGTGCTCACGCGCCATGAGGATCCCCTTGGCCATGCTGATCACGTCCCGGCCGCGCAACTGCTCGGCGAGCGCGTCGCTGAGCCTGCGCGCGTTCTCGAACGAGCGCACGTTGGCGACCAGGATCGCCGCCTGCGCGGCGAACATCGTGAGCAGGTACTCGTCGCGTTCCCCGAACGTGGAGGGCTTGCGGCCGTACACCTTGATCGCACCGAGCGCGTCGCCCCCGGCCACCAGCGGCGCGCTCAACGCCGCCCGCATCCCCGATCCGAGCGCGGCCCCCGCCCAGCGCGGCCAGCGCGGTTCCCCGGCGAAGTCGTCGACGCGCAGCACCCGCCGCTGTTCCCACGCGCTCAGGCACGGGCCCTCGCCCAGCTCGTACTGGAGCTCGTCCAGCCCCAGCACGAGCGGGTCGGTGGCCGCCGCGGTCACCCTTCGGCCGTGCTCGTCGAGCAGCGTCACACCCGCGCCCGCGGCGCCGGGCAGTGCTTCCCCCGCCAGCGACGTCACCAGGCTCAACGCCGTGTGGACCGTCTCCCGGGACAGCAGCAGGCCCGACATCCGCGCGGACACGGCCGCGAGCTCGTCGGCGAGCGGCAGGTCGTGGTCCATGTGCCTGACTTCCCCGCGAACACCGCCGCAAACGACGCGCAGGTACTGGCCGAGGCGCTCCTCGGTGAGCGGCCACGCGCCGACGACCGACCGGTGGTCCCGGCGTCAGTTCACGCGGCGCAGCACGACCAGAGACCGCGCCGCCAGGAGCAGCTGGCCGCACGCGGTGATCGGCTTCTCCGCCTCCCCGACCTCGCCGGTCGCGGTGTCGGCCACGACCACCCACTCCGCACCGTAGGTCGCATCGGGCAGCGTCACCTCGATGTCCTCGTGGTGGGCGTTGAACGCGATCAGGAACGAGTCGTCGGACACCCGCTGGCCGCGCTCGTCGAGGTCGGGGATGCCGTCGCCGTTGAGGAAGATGACGATCGACCTGCCGAAGTCGTCCTCCCAGTTCTCGTCGGTCATCTCGTCGCCCGACGGCGTGAACCACGCGATGTCGCGCAGCTCGTCGGCCTTGCGGATCGGCCGCCCGACGAAGAACCGCTTGCGCCGGAACACCGGGTGCGCCTTGCGCAGCGCCGTGAGCCCCGAGGTGAACTCGACCAGCTCGGCGTTCTCGCCCAGCAGCGACCAGTCGACCCACGCGATGTCGCTGTCCTGGCAGTACACGTTGTTGTTGCCGTGCTGGGTGCGGCCGAACTCGTCGCCGTGCAGGATCATCGGCACTCCCTGCGACAGCAACAGGGTGGCGATCAGGTTGCGCCGCTGCCGTGCCCGCAGCTCCAGGACCCCGGGATCGTCCGTCGGCCCTTCCGCACCGCAGTTCCAGGACCGGTTGTGGCTCTCGCCGTCCTGGTTGTCCTCGCCGTTGGCCTCGTTGTGCTTCTCGTTGTACGACACCAGGTCGTTGAGCGTGAAGCCGTCGTGCGCCGTCACGAAGTTGATCGACGCGTACGGGCGGCGCCCGTCGTTCTGGTAGAGGTCGCTGCTGCCGGTGAAGCGGGAGGCGAACTCGCCGAGCGTCGCCGGCTCGCCGCGCCAGAAGTCGCGCACGGTGTCGCGGTACTTGCCGTTCCACTCCGTCCACAGTGGAGGGAAGTTGCCGACCTGGTAGCCACCGGGACCGACGTCCCACGGCTCCGCGATCAGCTTGACCTGCGACACCACCGGGTCCTGCTGCACGACCTCGAAGAACGTCGCCAGCCGGTCCACGTCGTAGAACTCCCGCGCCAGCGTCGCCGCCAGGTCGAACCGGAAACCGTCCACGTGCATCTCGGTGACCCAGTACCGCAACGAGTCCATGATCAGCTGCAACGTGTGCGGCGACCGCACGTTCAACGAGTTGCCCGTACCCGTGTAGTCCGTGTAGTACTGCGGGTTCTCGTCCTCGAGCCGGTAGTACGACTCGTTGTCGATACCGCGCATCGACAACGTCGGCCCGAGGTGGTTGCCCTCCGCCGTGTGGTTGTAGACCACGTCGAGGATGACCTCGATCCCTGCGGCGTGCAGGGCCTTGACCATGCCCTTGAACTCCTGCACCTGGTTGCCGGAACCGGCCAGCGAGGCGTAGGCGTCGTGCGGGGCGAAGAAGCCGATCGTGTTGTAGCCCCAGTAGTTGGAGAGCCCCTTCTCCTGCAGGGTGTGGTCGCTGACGAACTGGTGCACCGGCATCAGTTCGACCGCCGTGATCCCGAGCCCGGTGAGGTGGTCGATCATCGCCGGGTGCGCGAGACCCGCGTAGGTGCCCCGCAGCCGCTCCGGGATCTCCGGGTGGGCGATGGTGAGCCCGCGGACGTGCGCCTCGTAGATGACGCTCTGGTGGTACGGCGTCTTGGGCAGCCTGTCGTCCGCCCAGTCGAAGAACGGGCTGACCACCACCGACTTCGGGATGTACGGCGCGGAGTCGTCGTCGTTGCGCTCCTCCGGCGACCCGAACCGGTAGCCGAACAGCGACTCGTCCCACTCGAGCCCGTCGCTGATCGCCTTCGCGTACGGGTCGATCAGCAGCTTGTTCGGGTTGCACCGCAGGCCGCGCGCGGGGTCGTACGGCCCGTGCACGCGGTAGCCGTACCGCTGTCCCGGCCCGACGCCGTGCAGGTACCCGTGGTGGACGAAACCGTTCACCTCGGAGAGCTGGACACGCGTCTCGTGGCCGTCGTCGTCGAACAGGCACAGCTCGACGCGGTCGGCGACCTCCGAGAACAACGCGAAGTTGGTGCCGACGCCGTCGTAGGTGGCGCCGAGGGGGTAGGAGGTTCCAGGCCAGGCTTTCACGGGCGAGGTATGCCCAGATCGGCTGGTTTCAACCGGGTTGTGCTCATGGTCACCGCGGGCACGGACGCCCCAGCGCCGCCCCTGCCGTCGTCGCCGCCGCGGTGGCTCTGGTGTGAGCCGCGGACCCGCTTCACCGGCGGATCGCCTGCACGGCGGTGTCGTAGAGGTCGAGCATGTCGGCCTGTCCGCCCAGGCGCACCCACTCCTCGTTGGCCGCGTGCAGGCACACGATCGCCGCGGCCGCGATCGCGCGGGCCTGCAGTGTGCGGTGGCCGGAAGCGGGCAGTCGTGGCTCGATCAGCGGGGCGAACAGGTCCTGCCAGCGAGCCTGCTTCACCGAAGAGGACCCCGACCGCCTGCAGAGCATGATCGCGCTCAACGTCAGCGCGCTGGTCGACCTCAGCCGCGCCTACATCGACCCGCTGAGCCGCACCGACTCCGGCATCCTGGTCAACGTCGCGAGCCTGCTGGGCTTCCAGCCGACGCCGTACCTCAGCGTCTACGGCGCCACCAAGGCCTTCGTCCTCAGCTTCACCGAATCACTGTGGGAGGAGACCCGCGGCACCCGCCTGCGCGTCCTCGCGGTGTGCCCCGGCGCCACCAGCACCGAGTTCTACGACGTCGCCGGCAGCCAGTCCGCCGACTATGGCACGAAAAGGGCGACCCCCACGCAGGTCGTGAAGATCGCCCTCGACACGCTCGACCGCCGGTCCGCTCCCCGTCGGTCATCACCAACGGCCGGCCGCTCGCCGTCCTCGGCAAGCTCCTGCTGCGCCGCAAGATGGTCCGGCTCATGGGCTGGATGGCCCGCCGTCAGACCGCGATCAGCGCTGCCTGACTCCCGGCGAAACGCATGAGGAGCGAGCGGGTCAGCAGGAGACCTTGACGGTCGCGTTCGCCTGGAACGATACGTGCACGTGGTCCATGTGGTTGGCCGTGGGACTACCCCGGTCCTCCATCACCGACCAGCCGCTGCCGTCGTTGTAGCGCTGGCGCCAGATCACGTAGGTGACCCCGAACGCCTTGCGGTTGGCCAGCACGTAGTCGGCCAGGGGGTTGCCGGTGGCGGTGTCGACCATGAAGTCCAGCGCCAGACCGGTGGGGTGGTCGCCGGAGCCGCCACGGCCGGCCGCGCCGCCGATGTCGTCGACGCCGAACTTGCCCGCGATGTGGTGACCCACCTGTGCCACGTGCGGCTTCACTCCGTCCAAAGTGGTCGGACAGGGCGGCGGCGGCGGCGGTGGTGGCGGCGGAGGTGGCGGTGGCGGTGGAGTGGTCGTGGGGACCGTCGTGGTCACCGGAGGCTGCGAGGACGGCGGCGTGCTGGCCGACGACGACGGCGCGGCGGACGACGGGTCCTGGCTGGCGGAGGTCGACGGGGCGACCAGTTGGGCGGCCGCTCCGGTGGGATCGACCTGCTGGTCGGTGGTTCGGACGACCCAGAAGGTCGCGACCAGGCCCACGGTCAGGGTGGCGGCCACCGCGATGGGCAGCTTTCGACTGGCTGTCTGCTCGGTTCTATGTCGGCCCGGCATTCGGGAACACCTTGCGTTGGGGACAGGGCATGCTCACACGGGCCGCCACATTACGAAATGAACACGGGAACGTCACAGGCGAGTGTTCATGGTCACATCTCTGCTGGTGAGCGAGCCGCTACACAAGGTGAGGTCTCCACGTCCGCCGAGGTCACCGGCCCGGCCTCGCCGGGGTCGATCGGGGACAAATATTCGTGAATTCGGCGGAATGACCGCCCTGCGGCCCTGAAGCGCCGCACACGCGTCGGCCGATCACCTCCCGAGACCACCAAGCCCCCGCACCCCGTGCCGGCCCATCACCGTCCCCAGAAATCGCGGAGTCAGCCCGCCACCCACGCGAGACCCGAGCCGGGCCACGGCGCGGGGCTACGCTTCGCGGGTGGAGCCTGCCGACCGAGACGCGGGGATCGACCTGGCCGAACTGCTGGCCGCGTTCTCGCTGGCCACCGACCTCGGGCTGGGTCAGCCGATGGAGCACGTGCTCCGGTCGTGGCGGATCGCGGAACGGCTCGCGCAGCACGTGGACGTGCCTGAGGAGCAGCGGCGCTCCCTGTTCCACGTCTCGATGCTGGCCTGGGTCGGCTGCGTCGCCGACTCCCCCGAGGTGGCCGCGTCGTTCGGGGACGACATCGCGTTCCGCGCGGACAGCTACACGGCCGACCTCGCCGGGCTGGCCGGGATGGGCTTCTTCCTGCGGCGTGCCGGGCGTGGCGGGCCGATGTGGCACCGGTTGCGGGTGGCGACGACGCTGGTGCGGACCGGCGGCCAGAACGTCGTGCGGGGCATGCAGTCCCACTGCGTCACGACCTCGACGCTGGCGGAGCGGCTCGGGCTCGGGCAGGACGTGGTGACGGCGCTGCGGCAGTTCTTCACCCGCTGGGACGGGCGCGGTGTGCCGAACGGGGTGGGTGGCGACGACATCGCGCCGGCCGTGCGCCTGCTGCACTTGGCCGACGTCGTCGAGGTCCGGTATCGGACCGGCGGGATCGAGGACGCGCTCGAGGTCGCCCGCGCACGGCGTGGCCGCCAGTTCGCGCCCGGCGTGGTGGACGCGTTCCTCGCGCACGCGCCCGAGGTGCTGGCCGAGGCCGGCACCGGGATCGACCCGCTCTCGGCGGACCCGCGGCTGCGCCGTCCGCTGACCGGGGGTGAGCTGGACGCGGCGCTGGAGGCGTTCGCCGACTTCACCGACCTGCGTTGCGCCTCGCGGGCCGGGCACTCCCGCGGTGTCGCGGAGCTCGCCGCCGCGGCGGCCGGGTCGATGGGGCTCCCGGCCGGTGACGTCGTCGCCACGCGGCGTGCGGGGTTGTTGCACGACATCGGGCTGCACGGCGTACCGGTGACGGTCCTGGACCAGGCCGGACCGCTGTCGGCCACCGACCGGGAGCGCGTGCGGCTCAGCTCGTACTACACCGAGCGCGTCCTGGCCCGGCCTGCGGCGCTCGCCAGGCTGGGTGCCATCGCGGCGACGGCCCACGAGCGCATGGACGGCAGTGGGTACCACCGCGGCCTGTCCGGGGCGTCCGTGCCGATGACAGGGCGGCTCCTGGCCGCGGCGTGCGCCTACCGGGCGATGCTCGAGCCGAGGGCGCACCGGGCGGCGCTGAGCACCAAGCAGGCCGTCGACCTGGTCCGGGACGCGATCAGGGGCGGCGCGCTCGACGGCGACGCGGCCGAGGCCGTCCTCGCCGCCGCGGGCAACGGCAGCAGGCGGCGCGTGACGGGTCCGGCCGGGCTCACGCCGCGCGAGGTCGAGGTGCTGGTCCTCATCTCCCGCGGCGCGCGGACCGGCGAGGTCGCGGAAAGGCTGAGGATCTCGCGCAAGACGGCGGGCTCGCACATCGAGCGGATCTACACGAAGACCGGGGCGTCGTCCCGCGCGACCGCGACGTTGTTCGCGCTGCGCAACGGCCTGCTCGACCCGCTCGATCTGTAGGGAGAACGCCCGACGACACGGCCCCGGCCCGCTCCTAACGTCCTGTTCCCGACGAATAAGGAGCAGATCATGCCGAACAAAGCCGTCATCAGCCTCTGCACCGGTCTCGAGGACGCCGAGAAGGTGACCGTCGCGTTCCTCGTGGCGATCGGCGCCGCCGAGACCGGGCGGGAGACGCTGATGTTCCTGTCCAAGGAGGCGGTGCGCCTCTCGCTGATCGGCACCGCCAAGGGCACCGCGTGCGAGGGCTGCCCGCCGCTCGCGGACCTGCTCCAGCGCTACGAGGCGGCGGGCGGCCGGTACTTCGTCTGCCCGCTCTGCTTCAACGCGAAGCAGCTCGACGCCGACGCGCTGATTCCGGGCGCGGAGATCAACGGCACGATCCCGATGTGGAAGTGGATCGGCGACGAGCCCGCGACCACGTTCAGCTACTGAGACCGGTCACGGTCCGCCGTAGCCGAGCCAGTCGAGGTTGACCGCCCCGGTGTCACCCGCGCCGTAGGACAGCGTGACCACCGGGTCGCGGCCGCTCAGCGGGACGTCGTCGAAGGTCACCGTGCCCCAGGCGTCCCAGCTGTCGGAGACCTTCGGGAAGCTGACCTGGCGCACGGCACGCCCGTCCACCGACAACGTCATCGTGCGCGCGTCGTCGTGGGCGTTCGCGTACCGCAGGGTGAGCGCGCCCGAGCCTGGTGCCGCCGACGCGCGGTGCAGTGTGAACGACGACGCGGCGCCCTGCGCCCAGAGTCCGTCGACGAACGCCCGGCCGGAGTAGCCGGTGTGGTTCACGTTGGTCTTCACGCCGCCGGTGTTGCGCGCGTCCTCGGCCTCCAGGCGGCCGGGGGCGGGGCAGCCGGAGACCGTGCCCGCGGTGTCTGCGCAGCGGTCCCGCGCGTCGGTCACGCCGTCGCCGTCCCGGTCGCCGCCGGTCGCTCCCGTCATCGTGATCTCGACGGTGTGCGCGCCTGTGAGCGTCGCGGGGATCTCGGCGCGGGACGGGCGGCCGTCGACGGTGACCGAGCGGACCGTGCTGCCCGCCCCGCGCAGCGCGATCGTCAGGTCGGCGCCGCGGTAGCGCACGTCGCGCAGGGTGACGTCGCCCCAGCCCGCCGGCAGGTTCGGCGCGAACGTCAGCCCCCGGTCGGTGTACCCGAGCCCGAAGAGTCCGGTGTGGACCATGTCGAGGAACGCCGTGGCCGACCAGGTCTGGTCGGGTTCGGAACCCCAGTGGAACTTCACCGTGTCGCCCAGTCGCTGGAAACCGCCGTCGACGACGCCGGTGGTGCCGTTGTAGATCTCCCAGAAGCCGCTGTTGTTGTTCGCGAGCTTCGCGAGGCGCGCCGTCTCCGCGGCCAAGCGGTTCTGGTCGCCCTGCCGCGCCGCCGCCTTGGCCCACAGGCCCTGCACGAGCGGCCACACGATCGCGTTGTGCCGGCCGGGCTGCGCCTCGGAGTAGCGGTCCCAGTGCGGGAACGTGTCGGGCATGCCCCAGGTCATCCCGCGGGCGTTCTGGAGGATCGACCGCGCCTGAGCGGGGTCCGCGATGCCGAAGAGGATCGCGAACGCGAGCCCGGTGCCTTCCTGGTGGGCGCCGGGCGTGCCGTCGGCGAGCAGCTGGTAGTTGTACAGGCCGGTCGCCGGGTTCCAGAAGTACCGGTTGATCGCGGTCTTCAGCGCGGCGGCCTTCGCCCGGTGGCCGGCGGCCTCCTGCGGTTGTCCCAGGCGCTCGGCCATGTTGGCGGCGTTGACGTAGGCGGCGTAGTAGACCTCGTTGGTGCTCAGGTACATCCCGCTCGCGATGCCCGGCCACGGCATGCTGCCGGTGCTGACCGACTCGGTCGCGTCGGCGGGAGGCGCGGGGTAGCCGGCGATGCCGTCGTTGAAGAAGGACGCGCCGGTGAACAGGCCGTAGGCGGGGTTGAAGCCGGCCGTGGTCGCGTTCTCCCTGATCGTCAGGGTGTTCCTGGCGGTGCGGTAGGCGTCGCCGAGGAACTCCCGGTCGCCGGTGACGAGGTAGTGGTGCCACGCGGCGGTGAGCCAGATGACCTGGTCCCACTGCTGGTCGTCCTGCTGCACCCGCAGGGCGCCGGCGGTGTCCTTGTCGACGACGGCCCACAGCGTGTTCCTCGCCAGTGCCGGGGACAACAGACTGGCCGCGTTCCAGCTGTTGATCGACGCGTCCCGCGTCCACGGCTGCTCGTAGCCGCCGCCCGCGCGGACGATGCCGACGGCCGGGTCCAGCAGACCGCTCCTGTTGTGGCGTTCGTCGTAGCCCACCGTGTTGACGCGCAGCAGATTGTCCAGCGCGGCCGTGTAGGCGGAGCCGTACAGCGCCTGACTTCGCGGGTTGGTGAAGGTGAGCGAGGGTGTGGTGGCCGCTGTCGCGGGTGCGGCACCGGTGACCACGCCGCACATCGTCATCAGGGCCACGAGGACACGACCGACCGCCCGCCGGGAGCTCATCCGGTGCACCTTTCCCGGCACCCGGACCCGACCGGAGCCGCAAGGGCAGCGAACCATGAAAGCGCTCCCACACACCGGATCGCGGAGGTTCCTGTCCGCTTCTGTCAGAGCCCGGCACAGGCGTCACGCCGCAGGGGATCGACACTCATCGGCCCCTGATCGACATCCCCTCCTGCGCGATCGACGCGGAGGGTGTAACCTGATGGCATCTGGAATGGTTTGGACGTACGGTCGCCCGTGACCACAGTCACGGGCATTTTGCTGTTCACCGTCTCCGACCAGGGCAGATCACCCCGGCTCCCGCACAGTGCGGGCGCCACATTCATGCTTGGAGTGCACCATGGCCACCGGAACCGTCAAGTGGTTCAACGCCGAAAAGGGATTCGGCTTCATCGAGCAGGACGGTGGCGGCGCCGACGTCTTCGCCCACTACTCGAACATCGTCGCGCAGGGCTTCCGTGAGCTCCAGGAGGGCCAGAAGGTCTCCTTCGACATCACGCAGGGCCAGAAGGGCCCGCAGGCGGAGAACATCGTTCCCGCCTAGTCCCCTGCCGCCGTCGGACCACCGACGGCATGCGCGCGGACTGCACCAGAGCCCGGCCGGATGGATCATCCAGCCGGGCTCTGTGCTGTTCGGTGGTGGCTATTCGAGGAACTCCGTGACGGTGAGGACCTCGTCCAGCCGGAGGGCGGCGAGGTCGTCGTGGCGGACCAGGAAGCGTCCGACGTGGAGTTCGTCCGCCCTGAACTGGGCGAGCGGCACCCACTCCCGCATCACGCGGTCGAGTTCCTCCTCCATGGCGAACATCATCTCGTCCGGCGTCGTGCCGGCCTTCCGGTCCTTGATGTTCTCCCAGGCCATCCCGGCCTCCGGGGTCGCGTGGACGTTCTTGCCGGAGAGGCCCCCGGTGTGCCCGGAGTAGCCGCCGATGCGGATCTCGGCCTGCTGACCCTTCGGCCAGAGGCTGCCGACCAGGGCGACGAGCTCGTGCCGGTGCGGTAGATCCCGCGCCTGGTGCTGCTGGTAGCCGGACAGGGCCTGCTCGTCCATGCCGAGCCAGTGGGGCAGTTCCGGCCGGACTCGGGCGAAGAGGTCATGGCCCCCGTCGACGGACACGGCACCCGAGTCGGCCGGCACGTGCACCACTCGCGCGAACCTCTGCGCGTCCTCGGCGGAGTCGGCCTCCACCGCCTCCTCGTGGTCGAGGAAGAAGAGCAGCGAGCCGTCCTTCGGCAGCGCGAGGTCGTCGATCCCCGGCAGCGCCGCGCAGTCGAACGACGCCACGAACGGCAACGTCCCCGCTCCGGCTAACAGCCGTTCCGCGTCCCCGTGGAGTGGCCGCCCACCGCGGCGGCCGACCGGGGAGCCGTGGGGCTCGCTGCCCGTCCAGATGGCGAAGCGGAGGAACTGGCCGAACCTCGCGACCTCGTCGTCCGGGACGCCCAGTTCGAGTGCGGAACGCCGGAATTGCTCGTGAAGATCCATGCGCCTCATGATCACAGATCCCGATCACGGCCCTCGCGACGGAGTCCTTCGCGGACGCCTCGATCGAGTCGAACGGATCGCCTGCGAGATGTCGAATCTCGTCGAACGCCGCGTCGATTCGACCGTCACTGCGCCAACACCCTGGGAAAACGCTTTCCTCCTTGTACATCAACAAATCTGACACTTGCGCGCCGGGTGGGAACGGTTCATGGTAACCAGCGTGGTGATGCGACGAGGTGTCCTGCTCGCGGTGGTGACCGCCGCCCTCCTGACCGGCCCGCTGCCTGCCACCGCACAGGCGTGGCAGCCCTCCCCCGCACCGCTCGAGCACCTCGACCGCGGGCTCGTCGCGTCCACCACGGCCGGTGGTGTGCACCTGAGCTGGCGCCTGCTCGGCCGGGAGGCCACCGGCGCGGGCACCACCGGTCTGCGCGGACCGGACTTCGTGGTCTACCGCGACGGAAAGCGCCTGGCGACCGTCACGGACAGCACCACCTACCTCGACCCGTCCCCCACCGCCGGTGCGCGGTACCAGGTCGCGCCGGTCGTCCACGGTGTCACGCTCGGGCGTAGCAAGGCCGTGACGGCGTGGACGAACCACTACCACGATCTGCCGTTGCGCAAGCCGGCGGACGGCGTGACGCCCGCGGGCGAGAGCTACACCTACTCGGCCAACGACGTGAGCGTGGGCGACGTGGACGGCGACGGGCAGTACGAGTACGTCGTGAAGTGGGATCCCAGCAACTCCAAGGACGTCTCGCAGGTCGGCTACACCGGGCCGGTCTACCTCGACACCTACCGGTTCGACGGGACGTTGCTGCACCGCGTCGACCTCGGCGTGAACATCCGCGCGGGCGCGCACTACACCCAGTTCCTCGTGCACGACTTCGACGGGGACGGGCGCGCGGAGCTGATGACGAAGACCGCGCCGGGCACGAAGGTCGTCGGCCGCGACGGCCGGAGCCGGTACGTCACGATGCCGCGCGAGGACGTGCGGGCGGGGTACTCGCATTCCGACGACCACCGCCTGAGCCCCGACGGCTACCGCGATCACCTCATCGGGATGTTCCGCTCCTGGCACGCGCATCCCGAGGTCGTCGCGGGTCGCTGGCCCGCGACCATCGAGCAGGCGCTGGGAATCGAGCCGCGGTACGCGTACCCGCTGTCCCAACAGGACGCCGCTGCCCTGGCCGACCACTTCATGGACGTCTACGCGCCGAGCCGCAGCGCCAACAACAAGCTGCGTCAGTTCGCCGGCTTCGTCGTGAGCGGACCGGAGTACCTGACGGTGTTCGACGGCGCCACCGGCCGCGAGCTCCAGACGGTGCGCTACGAACCGGGTCGCGGCGACGACGGGCTGATGTGGGGCGACTACGCGATGAGCCGGATCGAACCGGGCAACCGCGTCGATCGCTTCCTGGCCGGAGTTGCCCACCTGGACGGCAAACGCCCGTCCGCGATCTTCGCTCGCGGCTACTACACCCGGTCCGCGGTCGCCGCGTACGACTGGAACGGTCGGCGACTCACGAAGCGCTGGCTCGCCGACAGCGGCTGGGTGCCGATGACGAACCCGTTCCGCGACAGCCCGCACGGCCGTGACGGCACGAACCCGAGCCACGCCAAGATGACGACTCAGGGCGCGCACTCGCTCAGCGTCGCCGACGTGGACGGTGACGGCAGGCAGGAGATCGTCTACGGCGGCGCGACGCTCGACCACGACGGCTCGCTGCTGTACAGCTCCACCGGCGTGCTGCCACCCGGGAGCGCGGATCCGGGAGCGGCGGTCCGGGTCGGTCACGGTGACGCCCTGCACGTCACCGACATCGACCCGAACCGTCCCGGCCTCGAGACCTACATGGTGCACGAGGGAGCGCGCTCCGCCCCGTACGGCTACACGCTGCGCGACGCGCGGACCGGCGAGGTTGTCTACGGCGCGTACTCCGGCATGGACACCGGCCGCGGCATGGTCGGCGACGTGCGTCCCGACGTACCCGGTCTGGAGACGTGGGCGTCGATGCCGGGCGGTTCGGACTCGGCCGGCATCCGGAGCGCGGACGGACGGCAGCTCGACACCCGTTCCCCCGGAACGAACACGAGCATCCGCTGGGCCGGCGACATGACCACCCAGATCGTGAACGGCGCCCAGGACGTGACGCCGACCATCGACGACTGGAGGCGCGGCACGCTGCTCACCGCCACCGGGACCCGGACCAACAACGGCACCAAAGGCACGCCGTCGCTCGTGGCCGACGTCTTCGGCGACTGGCGCGAGGAGCTCGTGGTCCGCACCCAGGACAGCTCGGCCCTGCGGTTCTACACCAGCACGGAGCCCACGAACCGCAAGATGTACACGCTGATGCACGACCGCCAGTACCGCGTCGAGGTGGCCCGCCAGCAGACCGCCTACAACCAGCCGTCCTACCCGGGCTTCTACCTGGCGTCCGACGTCGACTGGTCGCGCGTGCCCCTCCCCTCCCGACCGAGGAAGAACACCGCTACCCGAGGGGACGCGCCGGTGAAGGTTCTCGTCATCGCCGCCGTGCCGTGCCCGCGTGGGTGGCAAGCCAAGTTCGGCGTATCCGTCGGCTGTTCGGCCGACGAAGTCACGCGGTCACGCCACAGGGAATCGTCGACGCCATCATGAGCGGCCTCCGCTAGCCGGTACCGCACAACCGAGTCTGGAGGTCCTCATGGTCACCCGCAGGACGATGCTGGCCGGAGCGGCCGCCGCCGTCGCCACCGCGATGGGCGCGGCAAGCGCTCAGGCGGACGAGACCGTCACCGTCGACCCCGGCACCGACCACGGCACCTGGGAAGGCTGGGGAACCTCGCTCGCCTGGTGGGCCAACGTGTTCGGCGACCGCGACGACTTCGCGGACCTGTGGTTCACCACCAAGAACGTCGTCTACAACGGACAGTCGCTGCCCGGCCTGGGGATGAACATCGCGCGGTACAACCTCGGCGCGTGCAGCTGGAACTCCGTCAACGGCGAGACCATGGTCACCTCGCCGAACATCCCGCGCTTCAAGCAGATCGAGACCTACTGGCAGGACTGGCGCGACACCGATCCCGCCTCGCCGGCGTGGAACTGGGCCGCCGACGCCAAGCAGCGTGCGGCGGTGGTCAAGGCCGCGGCGCGCGGTGCGATGACGGAGCTGTTCTCCAACTCCCCGGCGTGGTGGATGTGCCTCAACCACAACCCCTCCGGTGCCGCCAACGCCGCGAACGACAACCTGCAGTCGTGGAACCAGCGCAACCACGGCGTGCAACTGGCGGAGGTGGCCAGGCACTTCCGCGACCACTGGGGTGTCACGTTCCGCACGATCTCCCCGTTCAACGAGCCGGCGTCGAACTACTGGTCCGCGACGGGGAGGCAGGAGGGCTGCCACTTCGACCCGGCCACCCAGCGCCCCGTCCTGCAGTACTTGCGCCAGGAGATGAACAACCGGGGCCTGTCCGGCATGCGCATCGCCGCGTCGGACGAGACCAGCTACGACGCGGCGCACAGCACGTGGACCTCTTTCGACGCCACCACGAAGTCCGTCGTGAACCAGATCAACGTCCACGGCTACCAGGGTTCGGGCGGACGGCGTGACCTCGTGCACGGCGACGCCCGGTCGGCGGGCAAGGTCCTGTGGAACTCCGAGTACGGCGACAAGGACGGCACGGGGCTCTCCCTGGCGAGCAACCTGTG
This sequence comes from Lentzea pudingi, assembly GCF_014646255.1. Taxonomy (GTDB): domain Bacteria; phylum Actinomycetota; class Actinomycetes; order Mycobacteriales; family Pseudonocardiaceae; genus Lentzea; species Lentzea pudingi. Next base: position 413,964 of record NZ_BMNC01000003.1, on the reverse strand, counting down.
CCTGGACTGGCGCTGGCTGCACCCGACGGCGTGGTGCTACTGGCAGGTGATGGATCCGACGCCGGCCTGGGCGTTGATCGACTACAACCCGGACACGCTGCGGGCCGGCTCCGTGCAGAACAAGCTGTACGTGCTCGCGCAGTTCACCCGGCACATCCGGCCGGGCATGCGCATCGTCTCGGCCTCCGCCGGGAACACCGCCGCCGCGTACGACCCGTCGTCGCGCCGGCTCGTCGTCGTGGGGGTCAACACCGCCACGTCGGCGCAGACGATCACCTACGACCTCTCCCGGTTCGGCACCCTGCCGACCGGCCTGATCACCCGCTGGTCCACGTCGACGACCAGCGGCAGCGACCGCTACGTCCAGCGCACCGACGTCCGGCTCACCGGGAACCTGCTCCGGGTCCCGTTCGCCGCGGGCCAGGTGCAGACCTTCCACCTCGACGGCGTGTCTGCCTGACCGCGGTGAAGCCCTCGCCTGGCCTCAATTCTTCTGGCGCCGGCCCACGAACAGGGCCACTGCGAACAGGAAGGTGAGCGCACCGAAGGCGATGCTGATGAAAGGGCTCAGACCGGCCACCGAGGTGCTGGCGTTGGCCACCGCGCTGACGACCAGAGCCGACCAGAGGGCCGCGCGGCGAGATGACTGGGACTGGGCGGAGTTCGTTTCGTTCGTCATGGTTCGAAGCTAGCCGCGACGACACGTCGTTTCCGATACCACCTGCGCCCGTTCTGGAGGTAGAGCCTGCTCCACTGGACTTCAGCTGAGCAGTTCCGCCATGTGCACGACGTGGCAGGAGGCCCACGAGAGGTGTCCTCCGCCGTGAAAGACCACCTGAACGTCCTCGTCTCGCGTCACCTCGGCCACCTGGCCGACCGGCCCGATCGACCCGTGCAGCCGGACAACGTCTCCCGGCGCGAGGTCGTCCGCGGACTTCTGCCCGATGTTGCGCGCGGAGGAGGACGGCCTCAGCCAGGCGGTGACGACCCACCACACCGCGCCGGACACCACCGGCGCCGTGACCACCAGGATCCCGGCCGCCACGGGAAACGCGGGCACCACCGCGACCGCCACGATCGGTGCCCACAGGAGCCCGACGGTCGCGGCGACGTACACGGAGCTCACCGGCCGGTCCCCGACCTGGAGCCAGCCCGTGGTGCGCACCCAACCGGCCTTGGTCAGGCCGCGAGGCACCCCGCCGTCCGCGAGGCGGGGCGCCGCGGGGCTCTCACTTCGCACGCCGCCACCTCAGCTCGCCCTTGTCGTTGCGGGTGCAGACCAGCTCCCGGCCGGCGATGGTCGTGCCGCGCTCTCCCTCCCGGTCGCACCGCGTGCCCGCCAGGGCGGCTGGCCGCGGGCCGTCGGCCTGCGAGGACGACGTCGGTGAGGGCGGTGACGACGACGGCTGAGGGCTGGCCTCGGTCGTCGTGACCGGAACCGTGGTCGTCGTGGTGGACGTGCTCGGCGCGGTCGAGGACGGCGCGCTGGACACCGGCGTCTCGACGACCTCGCACCCGGCCGCCCACCGGCCGCGACGGTCCTGACGCGCGGCGGCCTCGACCGGCGCGAGCTCCTCGCGGCTGGACGGGTCCGCCGGCGCCGCGCCGTCCCGCACGACCGTCCGCGCGTAGTCCCGTCCGTCCGGCAGCACCACGTCCACCACGACCTGGTCCCCTCCGGAGGTGCCGTCCCTCCGCACGAGGAGCCGCACCTCCTTGCCCAGCAACAACTCCCGGGCGGCGGCGCGGGACTCGGCGAGCCAGCAGTCCGTGTCCCGGCGCACCCCCGCGACACGGGCGCGGAAGGGAAGACCGGTGTCCGGTTCCACTCCCTCGAAGGAGTCCACTTCGGACACCTCGCGGACGGTCGCCTCGACGGAGTCGCCTCCCCGTGCGGATTGTTCGAGCCCGGAGCTCCCCCGCGCGACCGGGAACGCGTCACCGCCGAACGTGACCGCTCCCGTGGCGGCGACCGTGGTGATGACGCTCAGGCCCGCGACGGCGAGCCTCGGACCCTGACCGGAACGCCACCACAGGCGGCGGACGATCCCAGGACGCGTGAGCGGTGTGGCTGAAGTGTGCAACGGCGATCCTGCCTCGACGAAGGTCGGAAATGGTATGGACCAGGCAGGCCCGCGTCGACCCCCAGAAGGTCACAGCTTCGGCTTTTCACCTGGCAGAGCGACTGCGCGCCGCCACCAGGCCAGTGTTGTCAGCAACAAATGTGTTCGTCAAGAATGTAAATGGTTCAATCAAATTTCGTCGTCATCTTGACGGAGGCGCTGCTGTGATTGCCGCTGCACGCTGTTCTGCCGTCGGCGGCGGGCGCGATACTGCTCCGATGACGGCGAAAGCGGGCGCGGTCGTGACCGGGGCCGGGCGCGGCGTGGGCAAACTGGTCGCGCGGATGCTGGTCGAACGCGGCCACACGGTGCTGGTCACCGACGTCGACGAGGCCACCGCCACCGCGACGGCCACCGAGATCGGCGCGATCGCACGCGTGCTGGACGTGCGCGACGACGCGGCGGTGGCAGCGGCACGCGACGACATCGTCGCCCGCGCGGGCAGGCTCGACGTCTGGGTCAACAACGCCGGGGTGCTGGTGACCGGGCCCGCGTGGGAGCAGGACGCCGCCACCCGCAGACTGATGATCGAGGTCAACACCCTCGGCACCATCAACGGGACCGTCGCCGCGATCGAGGCCATGCGCGGTCACGGCGGCGGTCACGTCGTGAACGTCGTGTCCCTCGCGGGCATCACGGCCGTCGTGGGCGAAGCGGTGTACGCCGCCTCCAAGCACGCGGCCCTCGGCTTCAGCCTCAGCACCCTCGCCGACCTCCGCCAGGCGGGCATCCGGGACATCGACATCTCGTGCGTCTGCCCGGACGGCATCTGGACGCCGATGCTCCACGACAAGCTCGACGACCCGGCTGCCGCGCTGTCGTTCTCCGGCACGCTGCTGCAGCCCGCCGACATCGCCGCCGCCGTCGCCGCCGTGCTCGACAGGCCCAGACCGGTCACCATCGTCCCGAGGTGGCGCGGGGCACTGGCCCGGCTCGCCGACACGTTCCCGCGCTTCGGGCTGCGCGCGCTCCCGTTCATGGTGGCGCAGGGCCGCCGGACCCAGCGCAAGCTGCTGGCGCGCGAGCGGCGGGACTGATCGTCGTGCTCATGAGTCCGGACTTGCCCAGGTGGCTGCCAGCGCGAGCAACCGTTCGGCGAAGGCGTCGCTGCCGCACCGTTCCGGGTCGAGCCCGAAGTGGTCCTCGACCTCGGTCCACAGGTACTCCGACAGCGATGCGCGAGTGGCACCGCGGGTGAGCCGCTCCCAGAGCGGGGCGAGCAGGCAGTCGTACTCGTCGTCGACGACGTCGGCGACGCCGATCGGGTCCCACTCGTTGAGCAGGTGACGCAGATCGGCGTGGCGGGGGCCGCGCACCCCGGGGTTGTCGATCATCCAGAACGCCGTGACGTGGCGCCGCCGGTGAGGAAGTTGTTGGGACGACGCTATTCACACGGCGTCCACGGCGTCAACGCCAATACCGTCGCGCTCTCAGCCGTACCGCTCGACGAGCGCACCGCCGATCGAGGCCAACTGGTCCCGCACCCCCGGCGGACCAGTCACCTCCAGCCACTCCACCAGCCCGGCCAACTCGCCCGCGAGCGCGTACTCGTTGTACCCCCGGATCACGACCTCGACACGACCGTCCGGTGTGGACGCTCCCACCTGAAGTCGGTCGCCGATCACCATGCGCAGACGGCTCATCGCGTGGGGCACGCACACCGCCTGGACCTCGAGGGGCGTTCGCCTGCGGTCGACCTCGTCCGCGATCTCGCGCCAGCTCTCGGCGAGGTCGAAGTCCTCTGGCCGGCGCACGGGCTCGCCGGTCGGGTCGGCGAACGACACGCGGTCGATGCGGAAGGTCCGCCGGCCGGCGTCGGTGGTGGCGACGAGGTACCACCACGGGCCCTTCGCGACGACGCCCAGCGGGTGGACGGTTCGCACGGTCTCGGCGCCTTTGCCGTCGACGTAACCGAACCGCACCTGGACGCCGCGGATCACCGCGTCCTGCAGTTCGTCGAGGAAGCGGGGTGACCGGCGCTCGACCCTGCTCGTCCCCCAGCGTTGCGGGTCGACGACCAACGACGACGCCGCAGCCTCGGCCTGCACGCGGAAGGGTTCCGGCAGGGCCTGGACGAGCTTGCGCAGCGCAGCTTTCACGGCGGGCGTCGCGGCCGAGGCCTGGCCGGCGACCAGGAACAGGGCGCGGGCCTCGCCCGCGGTCAAACCGGACAGGTCGGTGCGGGCGCCGCCCACGAGACGCCAGCCGCCGCCCCGGCCCTGCGTCGAGTAGACGGGCACCCCGGCCATCGCCAGGGCGTCGAGGTCCCGGCGGGCGGTGCGCTCGGAGACCTCCAACTCCTTGGCGACCTCCGCCGCGGTCACCTGTTCGCGCCGTTGCAGCATCAGGAGGACGGCCACCAGCCGGTCGGTTCCCACGCCGGTAAGGCTGTCACGGAAACCGGTCATGGGTTGACCGGTTTCGGTCGCAGGATGGCGTCATGACCTCACTGAAGATTCTCCCGGCCGACTTCCCCGAGCCCACACTCGTCCGAGTCAACGGCGTGGAGCTCGAAGTGTTCGAAGCAGGCCGGGAGAACGCGGGCGGAGCCGTCGTGCTCTGCCACGGCTGGCCGGAGCACGCGTTCTCCTGGCGCCTCCAGATGTCCGCTCTCGCCGCGGCGGGGTACCACGTCATCGTCCCGAACCAGCGCGGTTACGGGAACTCGTCGCGCCCGGCCGCGGTCACGGACTACGACATCGCGCACCTGACGGGTGATCTCGTCGCCCTTCTCGACCACCACGGCTACGAGGACGCCACCTTCATCGGCCACGACTGGGGCGCGAACGTCGTCTGGGGACTGGCCCTGCTGCACCCGGACCGCGTCAACAGGGTGATCAACCTGAGCCTGCCCTACCTCGAACGCGGCGAGAAGCCCTGGGTCGAGTTCCTGGAGGACCTGCTCGGCGGCGACTCCCACCTCGTCCACTTCAACCGGCAGCCCGGCGTGGCGGACGCGGTGTTCGACGCGAACACCTCCCGGTTCCTGCGCAACCTGTTCCGGAAGAACGAACCTCCTCGTGAGCCGCAGCCGGGCATGGCGTTCATCGAACTCGCCCACGCGGAAACGCCACTGGGCGATCCGGTGATGAGCGAAGACGAACTGGCCGTTTTCGTGTCCGCGTTCGAAACGTCGGGGTTCACGGGAAGCCTGAACTGGTACCGGAACCTCGACCGCAACTGGCACCTGCTGGCGGACGTGGATCCCGTCGTCCACCAGCCCGCGCTCATGGTCTACGGCGACCGGGACGTGATCGCGAGGTCCGCGAACCTGGCCGAGTTCGTGCCCGGCGTCGAGGTGACCAGCCTGGATGCCGGCCACTGGATCCAGCAGGAGAAGCCGGACGAACTGAACCAGGCGATCCTCGAATGGCTCGGACGGGCCCGGAGGTCGTGAGCAACTCGCCTCCAGCCCGCGAGGCGCACGTCACGTGAGGCGGCGCCCGGCGCCGATCAGCGTGGTGGCGTCGAGCTCCGTCACGCCCCCGTCCCGCAACGACGCCAGATAGGTCTCCCGCACGGTGTCCACCAGCTCCGCGGGCACCTTCGCGAGCGCTCCCCGGAAGCCGGAGCCGACGATGACCAGCCACGCCACCTCCGGCGTCATCGTCAGCGCCCTCTCGTGCACGGTCACCTCGACGTCAGCGAGACCGCGCTCGGTCAGCCACACCGCGTACGGGTCCGCCTGATTGACCCGGTCGATCAGGTGAGGCGGCCGGGGCGCCGGCACCGGGGTGTTCGTGACCTCGGCGATCGCGAGGCCGAGATGACGACCGGCCGCGGCCATCGACTCACCGCGCCAGATCGTGAACACCACCCGCCCGCCAGGCCGCGCCCGGCTGATCAGGTGGTCGGTCCCGGCCGTCATGTCGGGGAAGAAGAAGATGCCGAGGGCCGACTGCACCAAGTCGTACCCCTCATCTGGCCACGTCGTCACGTCCGCCTGGTGCGCCCGCAGCTGGGGCAGGTCTGCCGAGAGCCGGCGCAGCTCGTCGACCATCGGACCGGAGACGTCGACCGCGTCGACCTGCCCGTCCGCCCCGACCAGCCTCGCGGACGGGATCGCCGAGGCACCGGTGCCGCAACAGGCGTCGAGGACGCGTTCGCCGGGCCTCGGGTCGGCCACCGCGAGTGCCGCCGCGGCGATCGGCTCCCACAGGTGACGTCGCAGCGCGGTGAAGTCCGCCGCCGCGGCGTCGAAGGCACCGCGGATCTCGGTCTGCCGATCGTCAGCCATGAGCTCCCCTGTTCGCTCCCGTGTGGACGGACCCGGCGGCCGACGACGTCAAGCCGACCCAGCCGACCCAGGGGCAGCCGACCCAGCCACCAGCGACCGGCCTGGCGATCCATGCCTCTGGGTCATCCTTGCTCATGAAGACGCCCGCCTGTACGACCGAAAACCCGGCGGCGCCTTGTTTCGGTCGACACTGAAATCATCGTGGAGACGAGAATCCATGCTGAACAGCCACCATCGGCGTGTCGATCAGCCCCGGCAGCACCGCGTGGGCATCAGCTGAGACCGAGACGCTGCTGTTCGGCCCGCACCACGCGCTGCTCCACCGACACAGCTGAGTCCAGTGCGCTCGCGTGCGAGTGCTTCGTGTCGCTCTCGCGCGCGTAGTGGTCGAACAGCAGGGTCTTGTGGTCCCGGACCTCCTGCACGCGCGCGTCCACGCTGTCCTTGACCAGCAACCGGTGCACGTGGACCTTGCGGACCTGGCCCATCCGGTGGCACCGGGCGATCGCCTGGTCCTCCGTGCTCGGTTTCCACTGCGGCTCGGCGATGATCACCACGGACGCGGCCTGGATGTTGAGGCCCACGCCGCCCGCCTCGATCTGGGCCACCAGCACCGCGTGGTCCTCGCACGCCGTGAACTCGTCCACCAGGTTTTGACGGCCCTGCGCCGACGTCGCGCCGGTCAGCGGACCGAACACTTCCACGTGCTCCGCGACCGCGTCCAGCACGTCGTGGAAGTACGAGAACACCACGACCTTCCAGCCGTTCTCCCTCGACTCCTCGATGATCTCCAGCAGCCGCTCCAGCTTCGCCGAGCCGCTGGGCGTGGCCGGCGCGTAGGCGGCGCGGCGCATGGCCATCAGGTTCCCCTCGCGCACCGCGTCGAGGTACGCGCCCCGGTCCTGGTCACCGAACTCGACCCAGTCCTCCACCTCGAGCAGCTCCGGCAGCTCCCCCAGCACGTCCTCCTGGTTGCGCCGCAGGTACACCGGCGCGACGACGCGACGGAAGGCCTTCGCCCCCACCACGGCGTCGATCGAGCCCGTGCGAGCCGCGACGCCCGGCTGGAGGTAGCCGACGAGGTTGCGGAACTCCTCGACGCGGTTCTCCATCGGCGTGCCGGTAAGCAGCACCGCCCGCTCCGCGCGTTGGACGATCTCGTCGACCGCCTGGGAGCGTTGCGTGTCCGGGTTCTTCACGTAGTGCGCCTCGTCGACCACGACCAGCGCCGGGCGGAACTTCTTGGGCAGCACCAGTTTCGGCAACGTGCCGAACGTCGTCACGCCGACACCGCCCTGCGCCAGCCACTCGCCGACCGCGCCGTCACGGCCCGCGCCGTGCATGCGGTGCGGCACCAGGTCGCTGTGCCGGGCGATCTCGTTGACCCAGTTGACGACGACGCTCGCCGGGCACACGACCAGGAACCCGCGCCGCCCTTCAGCGGCGAGGCTGGCCATCACGGCGATGGCCTCGATCGTCTTGCCCAGGCCCATCTCGTCGCCGATGATCACGCGTTTGCGGGCCAGCGCGAACTTCGCCCCGAACACCTGGTAGCCACGCAGCGACACCTTCAGCAGGCTGGTGTCCAGCGCGGTCGCGTCGACCTCGTGCTCGATCTCGGCGGGGACGAAACCCTTGGCGGCGCTGCGATCCGGTACCGCCTCCGCGCCGGCCAGGTCGGCGAGGAGCGTGTTGTAGGCGGCCGCGTCGAGCTCGTAGTCGCGCCACAGCGCGCGGTGGTCCAGGTCCGGCACGCGCAGCTGCGTGTCCACCGCACGCAACGCCGCCGCGTCGCGGCTGCCCAGCAGCGCCTCGAGCCGGCCGAGCGAGTCGAGGGCGGCCTGCCGGTTCTTCCGCAACGAGAAGAACATCCGCACCCGGCTCCAGGTGCGGGACGCGGCACGCACGTCGGCGTCGACCCTGTCCAGCACGTCCGCGAGCGGCTCGCGCAGCGGGCCGACGAGCTGAATCGCCCTGCGCAGCTTGGACATCAGCTGCAGCAGGTCGGTCTGGTCGCGGCCGGCGCGGTCGGGGTCCAGCCGGACGGTCGTCTCGCGCGCGACAGCCTCGGCCACGGCACGGGCGATCCGCACGATCTGCTCGGCGGACTGCCGGCCGATCCCGGGCACGCCGTCGAGCTGTTCCGGGCGCGCGTGGACGACGTCCGCGACGGTCCGGTACCCGGCGTCCTTCAGCGTGCTCAGCCGCAGGTTCGCCTTGGTGTCGCGGAGTTTGTCCACCGGCATGGCGCGCAGCCGGTCCGCCACCAGCGAGTCCAGCACCGCCTGGTACCGCGCGACGGCGAGCGCGCGCAGCCGATCCGGTTCGGCGCGGACTCCCGCGGCCTCGGCGCGAAACGCCTCCGCCGCGGCCAGCACCGCGCGAGCGTGCCTACCGACCTTCGACGACTCGTCCACCCGTGTCCTTCCGTCAGGCGGTGCGAGACTACAGAGGCGGTCCTGGCCGATGTCGCGGAGTCCGGATCACCCGGCAGGAGTCGGGACGGGAATCGCTTTGGTGTGCAACAGCTCCAGCGTCTCGCGGCCGATGTCGGCGATCTGCACGCGACCGCCGTTCACGGTCCACGTCTGCACGATCACCTCGATCACGTTCATCGTGCTCGCGGCGGTCAGCGCGGCGAAGAGCGGGTCCACGGCCCCGTCCTCGCGCCGGAGGATCTCCTGGGCCAGCCGCTGACGCCAGCTCCAGCACAGGTCGGCGAGACCGGCCCGCAACCCCGTGGTCTTGTCGAAGATCTCGTACAGGGCGAGCAGGCGCGCCGAGTTCGTGCCGATCGTGTGCTCGACGCTGTCGACGACCGCGTGCAGCGCCTCGGCCAGCGGCAGTGCGTCGGGCTGGGCCAGGAAGGCGTCCATCGCCGCGGTGAGGCCGTTCTCGACGAAGCTGACGACCAGCGCTTCCTTGGTCGAGTAGTAGCGGTACACGGTCCGGGTCCCGACCTCGGCCGCGGCGGCGATCTGCTCGATCGTCGTGTCGTCGTACCCCTGCGCGACGAACAGGTCGAACGCCGTGTCGGCGATGAACCGCCGGGTGCGCTCCATTTTCACCTCACGCAAACCCATCCGCGCACCTCCTGGCCCTGTCGTTCGCGGACCGCACGGTAGCACTGCCACATGGCAGCCACTGCCACATGACGCTCCCGCCAGTTGCGGCATTCAATGCGATCTGGCAGCCTCAGCCATATGACAGCGACTGCCATATTTTCCTTCGAAGGTGGGCCGCGCCATGACTGAGACCGCCACCGACCTGCGGTCCGACCTGGCCTCCTTCCCCACCGCACGCGACCCCGAGTGCCCGTTCGATCCGCCCGCCGAGTACGCGGACCTGCGCGAACAGGAGGGCACCCCGTCGCTGGCGTGTCCGGTCGGCGTCAACGCCCGCGTCGTCAGCCGGTACGCCGACGTGCGTGCGGCGCTGGCCGATCCCAACCTCAGCTCGCACGCGGCCCCGTCCACGCACGTCGTGCCGGGCGGCCTGCTCGACCGGCCGGTCGCACCCGGCAGCCTGCTCAACATGGACGGCGCCGGCCACGCCCGGCTGCGCCGCCTGCTGACGCCGGAGTTCACCGTCAAGCGGATCCAGGCCCTGCGCCCCTACGTCCAGGGCCTGGTCGACGACCACCTCGACGCGCTGCTCGAGCACGGCGGGCCGGTCGACCTGGTCGAGCACTTCGCGCTGCCGATCCCGTCACTGGTGATCTGCGAACTGCTCGGGGTCGACTATGGCGACCGCGACCGGTTCCAGGAGCAGACCGCGGTGCTCATCGGCACGAACAGCGACCCCGCCGCGCTGGAACAGGCGAACCTTGAGGTCGTCGGGTTCATGACGCAGCTCGTGCTGACCAAGCTGGCGGCACCGGGCGACGACCTGCTGGGCAGGCTGATCGTCCGCGCCGGGGAGAACGGCCAGGAGCTGTCCGTCGAGGAACTGGTCACCCTCGGCATCACGCTGCTCATCGCCGGGCACGAGACCACGGCCAACATGATCGGCCTCAGCACGCTCGCCCTGCTGCGCCAGCCCGATCAGCTGGCCGCGCTGCGGGCCGACCCCGGGCTCGCGGGCACCGCCGTCGACGAGATGCTCCGCTACCTGTCGATCGTGCAGTTCGGCGTGCTGCGCCAGGCCACCGGCGACGTGACGGTCGGCGACGAGACGATCAAGGCGGGCGAGTGGTTGGTGGCCGCGTTGTCGGCGGGCAACCGCGACGAGTCGGTGTTCCCCGACCCGGACCGCATCGACCTCCGGCGCGGGGCGACCGCGCACCTGGCGTTCGGCTACGGCATCCACCAGTGCCTCGGTCAGCAGCTGGCCCGGGTCGAACTGCAGGAGGTGTTCGTCCGCCTGCACCAGCGCATCCCGACGCTGCGGCTCGCCGTGCCGTTCGAGGACGTCGAGTTCAAGAACGACGCACTGGTCTACGGCGTGCGCGCACTGCCGGTCACCTGGGACGAGGAGGACAACCGATGAAGGTCCGTGTAGACGTGGACGCGTGCGTCGGCGCGGGACAGTGCGTGCTCGCGGCACCAGACGTCTTCGACCAGCGCGACGAGGACGGCATGGTGGTCCTGCTGGTGGAGGACCCGCCCGCCGAACTGGAGGCGGCCACCGAGCACGCCGCCCTGCTGTGCCCGGCGCTCGCGATCGTCGTGGAGCGCTAGCCCGCAGGGTCGAACGGGTGGTCACGTCGGCGGCGGCGTGACCACCACCAAGAATCCTGGGAGCGTTCCCAGGATTCTTGCCACCGCACTGGCACCAGTCGGTCGACCACCAAACAGGTCCGGCCTGTACGCAGAACGCATCCAAACAAGTCGTTTCCCCTCCCGCGCAAGCTTTTGATGCGAGCACAGCTGAAGACTCGCCGATAAGCGCGAACCGCTTGACACCTCTGCCCGGCGATATCAGACTCCCTCAATCTGGGAGCGCTCCCAGCATCCGACGCCGCCGTCAGAGGAGTTTCGCCGTGCGCCCGAGCCGCTGGAGAACCGTGGCGATCTGCGCCGTCATGTCCGTCGCCGTCACGTCCTGCGGCGCGGGCGGAGCCGGGAGCCGGACCTCCGACGGCCGGATCGAGCTGACCGTCGCCACGTTCAACGAGTTCGGCTACGAGGAGCTGTTCAAGGAGTACGAGGCCGCCCACCCCGACATCAAGATCACCCAGCGCAAGACCGGCCAGGGCGCCCCGCACCACCAGAACCTCTTCACCAAGCTGGGAGCGGGGTCGGGACTCGCCGACGTCGAGGCGGTCGAGGAGGGCTACCTCAGCCAGGTCATGGCCAGGTCCGGCCAGTTCCACGACCTGACGGAGATCGGCCCGCGGGACGTGACGCCGGACCGCTGGCTGAAGTGGAAGGCCGAGGCCGCGACCACCAAGGACCGCAGGCTGATCGGTTACGGCACGGACATCGGCCCGCTGGCCATGTGCTACCGCAAGGACCTCTTCGCCGAGGCGGGACTGCCCTCCGACCCGGACGAGGTCAGGCAGCTCTTCGCCACGTGGGACAGCTACTTCGCGGCGGGTGACAAGTTCGTCGGCAAGGTCTCCGGCGTCGCCTGGTTCGACAGCGCGGCGCAGATCTTCAACGCGATGCACAACCAGCACGACGTCGGCTTCTACGACAGGGCGGACACGCTCGTCGTCGAGTCCAACCCCGCCATCAGGAGCGACTGGGCCGCCGTCACGAACGCCGTGGCGAGGGGGCAGTCGGCGAAGCTGGCCGCCTTCAGCAACGAGTGGAACACCGGCTTCAAGCTCGGCAGGTTCGCCACCAAGACGTGCCCGTCGTGGATGCTCGGCGTCATCGAGACCCAGGCGGGGCCGGAGAACGCCGGCAAGTGGGCCGTCACCGACGCGTTCCCCAACGGCGGCGGCAACTGGGGCGGCTCCTACCTGACCGTGCCGAAGCAGAGCCGCGACGCGCCCCGGGCGGCGGCGCTCGCGGCCTGGCTGACCGCTCCGGAACAGCAGATCAGGGCGTTCCAGTCCAAGGGGACGTTCCCCAGCCAGATCGACGCGCTGGAGAACAGGGCGCTGCTGGAGCACGTCAACACCTACTTCGACAACGTCAAAGCGGGAGCGCTGTTCGCCGCGCAGGTGCAGAAGGTGAAGGCAGCACAGCACAAGGGGCCCGCCGACGGGCAGATCCAGGAGAACGTGTTCGGCCCGGCGCTGCAGTCGGTCGAACAGGGCAAGCGCCCGGACGAGGCCTGGCGCACGGCGGTGCAGGAGGCGCAGAAGGCCGCCAAGTGACGCGAGTGCCGCGACTGGCGGCCTCGGTCAGCGCCGGTAGGAGTTGCGCCGCACGATGTCCAGCTGGTGGGCGATGTCCGCGGTCAGCGGGTCGTCCCTCCCGAACGCGCGCATGGCCGCGGCGAGGGCTTCCTCGAGCAGGTCGAGCGCGCCCTGCGCGTCGCCTTTCATGAAGAGGAAGACGCCCAGGGTCTTGGCGGTGGTGATGGTGGCCTCGTGGCGCATGCCGAGCTTGCGCCGCTGGCGTGCCAGCGTGTCCTCCAGCAACGGGATCGCGGACCGGTCCCCCATGACGACCATCGCGCAGGCCCTGTTGTGCGCGAAGGACAACGTCTCCGGGTGGTCGGCACCGAAGGTGGTGAGCGCCTGCTCGTGCGCCGCGCGGTGCATCGCCTCCGACTGCATGAGCTTCTTGAGCCGGAAGTACACCGAGCCGAGGCGGTCGACGTTCCTGAGCGTCTCCGGGTGGTCCGGGCCCAGTTGCTCCCTGCAGTCGAGCACGAGCGCCGTCCACTCGGGTTCGGCGTGCTGGTACTGGCCCGCGTCGAACAACGCCAGCGCGCTCTTGATGCGGCGGGCCAGTTCAGCGGGCACCGGCGTTTCCTTGCGACGTGAGAACCACACGGTCGTCTCCCCCTAAGGACCGGACTTCCTCAAACGGTCGTCGATCGCCTTGCCTTCGGTGACGCCGAGCGCCTCGCCCAGGGCGTGCAGGTGGACGTCGATGGCAGCCTCGACCAGGTCGGCGTGCTCGGTGAGCGTGTCGCGCGCCCGGCGCCACGCGGTGAGCCAGACCGCGCCGCCGATCACGAGCGCCGGCCACCACAGCACACCCGCCAGCAGGTAGAAGGTTCCCCAGCCGGTGAGGGTCACGGCGTCGGCGTACCGGGCGCGGGCGTCGCTGATCGGGCGGCGGGCGTCCTCGGTGAGCAGGAGCCACACGCGGGGCCACACCAGCGCCGCGCTCACGTGGTACTCGGCCCGCACCCGCGTCTCGACCAGCCGAACGCGATCACCGATCCACGTCGGGCGCTGCGGCAGGTACGCGGCGATGGGGACGATCTCGGCGCGTTCGGCGGCCTTCAACGCGCGGGTGCGGCGGGACCAGCGCGACCGGGTGAGCAGGCCGCCGGTGAGGAAGCGCTCACGCAGCCACCAGCGCTGCACCGCCTTGCCGATGCCTGCTGCCGCGGTCCCGAGCACACCCGCCGCGGCGATGCTCAGCGCGCCGGTCATGACCAGCTGACCCTGCTGCGCTTTGAGTAGCTTGCCGACCTCGCCGGTCAGGCGGGTCAGGTCCAGCGCGTGGGCGTGCCCGAGCGTGAACGCGGTAGCGCCGCAGGCGACGAGGACCAGGCCCGGCAGCAGGACCGCGGTGAACCAGTGGGCGCCCACCCGTTTGCTCGCCTCGGTCAGCAGGGCGGTCATGAAGGGCGCATGGTCTCGTCGAACGCGGTGCAGCGGGGCACGTGGCCGTGTTCGTCGCGGTGCGCGCGGCGGCCGCACCGGTCACGGGGACAGGTGTAGTTTCCGGCGCCGACTCCTGGTGTCCCCAGCATTCCCGGGAGCCCGGCCATGCCCGACGCCGGACGGTCCGCCCAGCCGCGCAACGCCTCGGCCGTCTCCGGCGAGACCCACTTGAGCAACGCCCGCTCCGGCGACGCGCCGTCGCGGATGCGGTCGACGTCCCGGTCGAGTCTCGCGAGAACCCCGTTGCCGCGGGCGTGTTCGCGCAGTGCGGGCAGCTGTGCGCACCAGAGCGCGAGGAAGTCCTGCTCGTTGCCCAACGAAACGTCCCTCTCTCCCGTTACGGTGAGCGTAAACCACGTCACAGCGTGGAGTTGGGGGATTCAGGCATGTTCGGGCGTCGACCCCGCGACCGGTACGAACCCGACCAGGACGTCGGGTTCGCGTTGCGCAACGCCCGCGGCTGGCTGGAGCGCTACCGGCAGAGCGGTGACCTGGGCGCGCTCGACGAGTCCGTCGCCGAGGCCCGTCACGCCCTCTCGCTGTGCCTGCCGGGCGCGGCGGAACGCCCGGCGGCGTTGCTCGTGCTCGCCGAGGCGCTGGGCATGCGCAACGACGACGTGCAGTGGCTCAAGGACTGCAGAGAGGCCTACTGGGAACTGGCCGACGTGGCGCCGGAGACGTCGAAACCGTTCGCGTTGAAGAACTTCGCCGTCCGCTCCCTGATGCTGGGCCGGGCGACCGGCGACTGGCGGCCGGTCGCGGAGGCAGCCGAGGCCGCCAAGTCGCTGGTGCTGCTGAGCGGGAAGCACGACGCCCAACTGGTGGCCCACGCGATCGAGCTGATGGACGCGTGCCTCGACTCGCTGCCGCCCGACCTCAACGGTCTCGGCTCGCTGTACGGCCTGCGGGGTAACGCCATCGTCACGTGGACCGAGATCACCGGTGACCTCTCGCCGCTCGACGCCGCCCAGGAGGACCTCGAACGCGCGTTGCGGCTGCTGCCGCCGGGCGACGGCAACCACTTCCCGTTCCTCGCGAGCCTCAGCCAGGTGCGCGGTCACCGGTTCCAGCGCACCGGCACCCTCGAGGACCTCGACGCGATGCTGGAGACCCTGCACCAGGTGGTCGACCTGTGCCCGCCCGAGCACCCGGTCCTCGCGAGCATGCTGTTCAACCTCGGCATCGGGTACCGCCACCGCTTCGAGGAGACGCGGGCCGGCGCCGACGTCGACGAGGCCGCGCAGTACCTCCGGATGGCGGCCGAACGCACCACCGACCCCGATCTCCGTGCCGCCGCGGAGGAAGCGCTGGACGAGGTCGTCGCGCTGCGCGGCCCTCTGGACCTCCAGCTGCCACCTGGCCTCGAGTACGTGGACAACCCCGAGTCGTTCGTCTCGCGCGGGAACCGGCTGATGACGTTCCTGGGAGAGTATGAGCAGACAGGGGACGTGGAGCTGCTCGACCGGATCTGCGCCGAAGGACGGGTCCTGCTGGCCGAGGCCGGACCGGACCGCTGGATGGCCGGCTGGGCGGTCGGCCCGGCTCTGATGCGGCGGTTCGAGGAGCGCGGAGAGGACGCCGACCTGGACGACTCGGTCGAGCTGTTGCGGGAGAGCCTCGGGCACCCCTCGCTCGGCGGCGACGTGCCGCTCGGCCACGGCAAGCTCGACTACCTGGTGAACCTCGGCGCGGCGCTGCTCACCCGGTTCCAGCGCGACCGCTCGGGCGCCGACCTAGACGAGGCCATCGGGTACGCCCGCCGGGTCGTCGAGCTGGAGCCGGAGCAGGGCAGGTACCTCAGCACCCTGGGCAGTGCGCTGGTGTACCGCTACGAGCACTCCTCGCGCCGCGCGGACCTCGACGAGGCGATCGAGGTCGGCCGCAGGGCGGAACGGTCGGCCACGTCGCCCGCCGAGCGCGCCCACGCCCGGGCCAACCTCGGCAACCGGCTCCGCTACCGGTTCTGGATCACCGGGGAACGCGGGCACATCGACGAGGCGATCGACTCGCTGCGGGCGGCCCTGGCCGTGCGACCGGTGCCCTCGGACCAGCTCAACCTGGGGCTGGCGTTGCGCGACCGCGGCCGTGCCACGAACAGCCGCGACGACCTGGCCGAGGCCGCCGAGCAGTTCCGCGCGGTGATCGCCGCACGACCGCGGGAGGCCCCGGACCACCAGAAGGCGTTGCTGGCGCTCGCGCAGGTGCTGGAAGACCTCGGCAGGACCGCCGACGCCGCGGAGGCACTCGCCCAGCAGGTCGTGGGTACGACGGGCCGCGCGCTCGACCGGATGGACGCGTTCGTCTCCCTGGCAAGGCTGCACGCCGGCCACGGTGAATGGGAGGCCGCGAGCCGGGTGTACGCCGACGCGGTCGACCACCTGCATCAGATCCTGTGGCGCGGCCTGGCGAGAACCGACCGGGACCGGCTGCTCACCCGCTGGCCCGCCGTCGCCCGCGACGCGGCGGCGGCGTTCGTGGCGGCCGGTGATCCCCGGCGGGCCGTCGAACTGCTCGACCACGGCCGAACGCTCTTCTGGGGCCAGACCCTCGACGCCCGTGCCGATCTGCGGGCCCACCCCGACCTCGCGGACCGCCTGGCGGGACTGCGTGCCGAAACCGATGCGCTGGGCTGGGCGGACAGCCGGGGCGCGACCGACGTGGCCGAACGCAGGCGGGTGCTGGCCCGCGAGTGGGACGCGCTCGTCGAGGCCGTCCGGGCCCGCCCCGGGTTCGAGCGGTTCCTCCGGCCGACGCCGTTCGCGGCCCTCGCCGAAGCGGCGGCGGACGGTCCGGTGGTGCTCGTCAACGTGAGCAGGCTGCGGTGCGACGCACTGGTGGTGGCCGACGGCGGTGTCCGGGTGGTGGAGCTGCCCGGCCTGACCCCGGAGCGCGCCGAGGCCATGGCCGAGAGCTACCTGGACGCGGTGGCGAAGGCGGGTGTCGGCGTCGGCGGTTCCGCCGGATCCCGCGAACAGGTCGTGTTCGCCGCCCTGGAGTGGCTGTGGGAGGCGGTGGCCGAGCCGGTGCTCGCCACGATCTCCGGCGAGCGCGTGTGGTGGTGCCCGACCGGTCCTCTCGCGCTGATGCCGTTGCACGCCGCCGGGTTCCACGACCCGGACGACGATCCGGGCCAGTCGGTCCTCGACCGCGTCGTCTCGTCGACGACGCCGACGTTGCGCGCGCTGCTGCACGCGCGGCGGGCAGCGGCGACTGGGCACCGGCCACCGCTGGTCGTCGCCTTCGCCGACCGCCCGGCCTACGTGCCCGGACTGGGTCCCCTGCCGTCGGCGGCCGACGAGGTGGCGCTGCTGCGATCGCGTTTCCCGGATGCGGTGGAGCTGACCGGGGCCGCGGCCACCCGCGCCCAGGTGCTGGAGTCGCTGCCGCGGCACTCGAGTGCGCACTTCGCCTGCCACGGCGGGAAGAACGGGCTTTACCTCGCCGACGCGGTCCTGAGCATCGCCGACATCGCGGGACTCCACCTCGACGCCGAGCTCGTCGTGCTGTCCGCCTGTGACACGGCCATGGGCGGCGACCTGCCTGACGAGGCGTCGCACGTCGCCGCCGCGATGCAGGTCGCCGGTGCCAGGCAGGTCGTCAGCACCCTGTGGGCGATCGGGGACGACACGGCGGTGCGCGTCGCCGCCACGATGTACGACCACCTCGCCCAGAATCCGGGCGAGGTGGCGCGAGCGCTGCACACCGTCGTGCGGCGGCTGCGCGACGAGGACCCCTACCGCCCGAGCAGGTGGGCCCCGTTCATCCACTTGGGACGGTGATCACCGCACCGTGATGTTGGAGTTGCCGCTGCTCCGGTACCCCTCGGTCGCCATGATCATGTAGTAGCTGAAGTTGCCGAGCCGCATGCCGGCGCGGCTCCACGCGTCGAAGTGGTTGCCGGTGGTGATCGACCCACCGGTCCGCTTCTGCTGCCGGACGCTCCAGAACTGCGGGAAGGTCTTGTTGTTGCCTTCGACGGACGGCGCGTTGTAGCGCATTGTCTGATAGATGTCGTAAGTACCGCCGTCGGTGGTGACCGTGCCCTTGTAGGTACCGGTGGGCCGGTAGTTTCCCCAGTTGTCGACGATGTAGTACTCGACGAGCGGGTTCGACGTCCACCCGTAGAGCGTCAGATAAGCGTTGCCCGACGGGTTGAAGCTGCCGGAGTAGTTGACGGTGCGCCGTGAACCGTTGCTCCAGCCCTTGCCGCCGACGAAGTTGCCGACGTTGCTCCACGACGTGCTGTAGTTGCCGCCTCCCCCGAAGTCCATGCAGACCCGGCCACCACCATCGGTCCAGAACGAGTAGTAGTAACCGCCGTTGTTGCCCGTCTGGCTCGAACAGGTGGCGGCGACACCCACGTCGGCACTGGCGACACCGGGAGTCAACGCCATGACCAACGCGATGCAGAAACCGCGGACAGCGACTCTGACCATGAGCGGCACTCCTCGTCATCGAGATCGGCGCGGCGGCGTGGCAGCACTGTGCGACCCGTGAGAGTGGTGGACTGTCGATTCTGTTCGACGATTCTGGTCGACAGTGGACCTTTGTCGACCGTAGCAGCGTCACAGCAAGCCCGAAAGGCCGCCGGAAAGTTTCGAAACTTCTCCGCTTTTCCGGACCGGGCTAAAGATTTAGCCTTTCCTCGCCATTGTTTCCGGACGCGACGAATTTCGGTCATCAGCCCCGACGCCCGCGGCAGCGGGACCGCCCGCCCCGTTGCAGGGGGCTCCCCACAGCCCTCGTTTCGCGAGCGCCGCCGACAGTTCGGCGTCGACGAAAGGACCCGAGGCACCCTCGGCGCGCAGCACGCCCTCGCGGACCGTGAGCAACGCGTAGTCCGTGCCGTCCGGGAGTTCCAGGTTGATCTCACCGGGTGTGACGCTGGAGAACCGCACGGGCGTGTTCAGCAGCGTCGCCTCGGCGAAAGCACGGGCGTCCTCCGCCCAGCAGGTGGCCGGCTCCGCGAGCAACGAGATCCGGAACCGCGCGCCGTTCGAGAACTGGACGGTGCGGCCGTCCACCACCGCCGACACCTTCAGGGCGCCTGCCATCGCCGAGCGCTCACCGGCCGCGCGGGACGCCGACGAGGGGACGGCGGGCGGCGGATCAGAGGGCGGACCGGCGCACGCGGTGATGAACAGAGCCACGAGCACGATGACGCACCTGCGTGCCACGAACCACTCCCACGGTAGTTGAAAGTTTTACTACCGTAGCCGCGCTCTCACGCCGATCAATCAGTCATTCGGTGTCGGACGAGCGGTCGAGCGGGCCACTGCCGGCCGGTCGGCCGCACGACAAAGGGACGCAGCGAGATCCTGGGTGCGTCGCTTGTGAACGCTAACAGCTATGGATCTTCCACGCGACCCTCTAGCCCAGAGTTCGCTGCTGGGTCGCAAGTTCACCATCATCGAATGTTCGATCGATTTGCGTTAGCGCTAACAAGGGCCGTTGACCGCGGCGTCACGTCGTGGCTAAGTTCGCTCGCAGGCTGTTCGTCACCGGTGCCGTTCGCCGAGCAACTGGAGTGCCCATGTCCCCATCGTTGAACCGACGCGGCTTCCTCAACGCCGCCGGCGTGGCCGCCGTCGCGACCACCCTGCCGTCACTGGTGGCAGGCCCGGCACAGGCGGCAGGCCCGGCGAAGGCGGCGGCGATACCTCCCGTCCGCGGTGACATCGGCGCGGCCGCGTTCGCCTTCGACCTCTCCGAGGTGCGGCTGACGGCGGGCCGGTGGCTGGACAACCAGAACCGGACGTTGTCCTACCTGCGGTTCATCGACGTCGAGCGGCTGCTGTACAGCTTCCGCGCCAACCACCGGCTGTCCACCAACGGCGCCGCCGCGCTGGGCGGCTGGGAGGCACCGGACTTCCCGTTCCGCACGCACAGCCAAGGCCACTTCCTCACGGCCTGGGCACAGGCGTGGGCGGTGCTGGGCGACGGCACGTGCCGGGACAAGGCGAACCGCATGGTGGCCGAACTGGCGAAGTGCCAGGCCAACAACGCGGCGGCCGGGTTCAACCCCGGTTACCTGTCGGGGTTTCCGGAGTCGGACCTCGACGCGATGGAGGCCGGGTCACCGAAGTCCGTGTCGTACTACTCGTTGCACAAGACGCTCGCCGGGTTGCTGGACGTCTGGCGCCTCGTCGGCAACACCCAGGCGCGGGACGTGCTGCTGCGGTTCGCCGCGTGGGTGGACTGGCGCACGGCCCGGTTGTCCTACAGCACGATGCAGAGAGTCCTGGGCACCGAGTTCGGCGGGATGAACGCCGTGCTCGCCGACCTGTACCAGCAGACGGGCGACGCGCGCTGGCTGACGGCGGCGCGGCGGTTCGACCACGCCGCCGTGTTCGACCCGCTCGCCGCGGGCCAGGACCGGCTGAACGGCCTGCACGCCAACACCCAGGTGCCCAAGTGGATCGGCGCGGCCAGGGAGTACAAGGCGACCGGGACGACGCGGTACCGCGACATCGCCCTCAACGCCTGGAACATCACCGTCGGCGCGCACACCTACGTGATCGGCGGCAACAGCCAGGCCGAACACTTCCGCGCGCCCAACGCCATCGCCGCGTACCTCAACACCGACACGTGCGAGGCGTGCAACACCTACAACATGCTGAAGCTGACCCGCGAACTGTGGCTGACCGACCCCGGCCGGTCCGCCTACTTCGACTACTACGAGCGCGCCCTGCTCAACCACCTGATCGGCCAGCAGAACCCGGCGGACCCCCACGGCCACTTCTGCTACTTCACCGGGCTGAACCCCGGACATCGGCGCGGCAACACCGGACCGGCGTGGGGCGGCGGCCACTGGAGCACCGACTACGGCACGTTCTGGTGCTGCCAGGGCACCGGGATCGAGACCAACACCAAGCTCGCCGACTCCGTCTACTTCCACAGCGGCACCACTTTGACGGTGAACCTCTACACGCCCTCGGTGCTGACGTGGTCGGCCCGCGGCATCACGGTCACCCAGACGACGAGCTACCCGGCGAGCGACACGACGACGCTGACCGTGGCGGGCAACGCGGGCGGGTCCTGGACCATGCGGTTGCGCATCCCGGCCTGGACCACGAACGCCACCGTCAGCGTCAACGGCGTCGCGCAGAACGTGGCCACGACACCCGGCACCTACGCGTCCCTGAGCAGGACGTGGACCTCCGGCGACGTGGTGACGCTCCGGCTGCCGATGAGCGTCATCGTCCAGCCCTCCAACGACAACGCCGACGTTGTCGCGCTCACCTACGGCCCGGCCGTGCTGGCGGGCAACTACGGCAACACCACCCTGTCGGCGTTGCCCTCTCTGGACACCGGTTCCGTCACGCGCACCAGTTCGTCGTCACTGGCGTTCACCGCCAGGGCGAACGGGACCCAGGTGAACCTCGGGCCGTTCCACGACGCGCACGGCTTCAACTACACCGTCTACTGGAACACCGGCAGTGCCGCCACGAGCTACCGGCTCGTCAACGCCGGCACCGGCATGGTGCTCGGCATCAGGGACATGTCCACATCGGACGGTGGACTGGCCGTGCAGTGGCACGACAGCGGCACCGCCGACCACAACTGGCAGCTGATCACCGACGGTGCCGACGTGCGGCTCCGCAACGTTCACAGCGGCAAGGTCCTCGGCGTCGAGAACATGTCCACCGCGGACAACGCGCGTGTCCTGCAGTGGTCGGACAACGGCACGGCCGACCACCGGTGGACCTTGATCGCCAATGGCGACGGCACGTACAAGGTCCGCAACGCCAACAGCGGCAAGCTGCTCGGCGTCCTCGGCGGCTCCGGCACCGCGGGGGCGCAGGTCGTGCAGGACGCGGACAACGGCACGGCGGACAACCGCTGGCGACTGGTCGCCAACTGAGCCCGCGCTCAGGCAGGGCTGCAGGTGATCGACACGATGCCGGGCGGCACTCCACTGCCGACGAGGTCGAAGGTGGTGGACCCGCCCGGTTCGAGCGCCGTGCCGACGACGCGGACCGCCGAACCGGACTGGGTCACCCGCACCGCGGCCGACTCCTGCACCCGCTGGCCGTCCGGGAACGTCCAGTCGAGGACCCATCCCCCGACCGGCGAGCCACCCACGTTGATCACCTCGACCACCGCGCGGAACCCGCCCTCCCAGGTGTCCTCCACGGTCAGCGCGGCGAAACACGCTGCGGGAGCGGGGGTTCCGATCGCCTTCCTGGGTTTCTCCCCCTCCACGGAGACCGAGAACTGCTCGATGGCGTTGCCCGCGCCGCCACGCCACAGGTTGAACCCGGCCTCGACCGCGATCAGGTACCAGTCCGGCGAGACCTGGCCCCGGCCGACGGAGTCCTGCGTGAACGCGCTGATGTCCAGGCCCTTGACGGACGTGACCTCACCGACGCGTTCGTAGGTGACCCGCACCCGGCCCTGGTCGCGTGCCAGCCACACGTTCCACTTCGCGTCCGAGATCGCCACCTCGCGGGCCAGCAACACCCCGCCGGGCCGCACACCGCCCCGGCTGCGGAGCCAGATCACCAGCTCGGCGCCGTCCGGTGTGCTCTCGGCGACGGGTCCGCTGTGGAACCAGACGACGTAGGCGGCGTTGAAAACCCCGGCGTCGACCTGGCTGGTGACCCAGTCGCTGGTGACGCGGGACATCGCCGACACCTGGACCGGCAGGTCGCCGACGTCCGTGCACTCGCGCCAGTGGCATCCCCTGACCAGCGACGGGGTGGCGGCGGGCGCACCCTGCGGCGGCACGTCGTGCTCGGCGCTCTCGATCCGCAACGACTGGTCCCCCACCGTCACGCACTGCGGTGTCTCGGCACCCCAGACGTTGTTCTGCGCCAGGTAGTCCCTCCCACCGGCCGGTGCGACGGCGTCCTTCGAGCAGAGCGAGACACTCGCGCTCCCGGACGGCCCGACGTGGGACAGGACCAGGCCGACGAGCGCGGCGACCGACGCTCCTCCCAGTCCGAGCGCCACGAACGCGACGGCGACGCGGAAGGCGATCTGAGCGGCGGGGTTCATCCGTGCTCCTCGGTCGGTGGCCCTGCCAAGGATACGCCCTCACCGCCGGGGAAGTTCACCAGGACCGTGTCCACCCTGGTCAGGACGGTGGTCCACAGTGGAAGATGTCGTGGTGAACGACCGGAGGCGCGGCCGGCCGAGCGGGCCGACGGGCCCGGTGATCAGCCGCGCGCTGCGGTTGCTCGACGCGTTCGACGCCGAGCACCGCGCCCTGACCCTGAGCGACCTGGCCCGCCGCGCGGACATGCCGCTGTCGACCGCCCACCGGCTGGTGCAGGAACTGTGCGCGTGGGGCGCAGTCGAACGCGACGACGACGGGCTCTATCAGGTCGGACTGCGGCTGTGGGAGCTCGGCTCGCTCGCGCCGCGCGGACCTGGGTTGCGCGAGACCGCGCTGCCGTACCTGGAGGACCTCTGCCAGATCACCAGGGAGAACGTGCAGCTCGCGGTCAGGGAGGGCACGGAGGTCGTCTTCGTCGAGCGGATCGCCGGGTTCGGGTCGGTGCCGGTGCTCACCCGCGTCGGCGGCCGGTGGGCCCTCACCTCCACCGGTGTCGGCCTGGTCCTGCTCGCGCACGCGTCGACCGAGGTGCAGGAGGACGTCCTCAACGGACCGATCGAGCACCACACCGCGAAAACCGTCACCGATCCCGTCCAGCTGCGCAGGATGCTCGCCGCGGTCCGGTCGAACGGCTACTCGGTCAGCGACCGCCAGGTCACGATGGACGCGCTGTCGGTGGGCGCGCCGATCCGCCGCGGTGACGGCGAGGTCGTCGCGGCGGTGTCACTGGTCGTGCGGCACGGCAGCACCACCGCGCACGGGCTCGCCGGCCTGGTGCGCACCTGCGCCCAGGCGATCTCTCGCGCTCTCACGCCGTGACCCGGCGAGCCTTCCATTTTCCGGAAACCGCGCTTCGGCTCCGGCGGTGGTCTCCGCCACTCTGTGGCTCCCACCACGAGAAGGAGTGCCGATGTCCTGGTTCCCGCGTGACCAGTGGTACGTCGCCGCCTACGGCTCCGAGATCGCGCACGACCTGTTCACCCGTACCGTCTGCGGCGAGCCGATCCTGTTCTGGCGCACGCGCGACGGCTCGGTGACGGCCATGCCCGACCGCTGCGTCCACCGCCGGTTCCCGCTGTCCCAGCCCTCTTCGCGGCTCGTCGACGACCAGGTGGTCTGCGGCTACCACGGCTTCACCTACGACTCCGGCGGCAAGTGCGTGGCCGTGCCCGGACAGACCCGGATCCCCCGCACCGCACGGTTGCTGCCGTATCCCGTCGTGGAGCAGGACTCGTTCGTCTGGGTGTTCGTCGGTGATCCGGCGAACGCCGACGCCGCGCAGATCCCCCGCGCGCCGTGGCTCGTCGACCCCGCCTACACGACCGTCTGCGGCATGGAACCGTTGGACGCCAGGTACGGCCTGCTCGTCGACAACCTGCTCGACCTCTCGCACGAGACCTACCTGCACGGCGGGTACATCGGGACGCCGGAGGTCGCGTCGACGCCGATCGACACCGCGGTGGACGAGGACGCCGGTGTCATCTCCGTGTCCCGCCACATGGACGACGCGGAGTGCCCGCCGTTCTACTCGAAGTCGACCGGCCTGCAGGGCAGGATCGCGCGCTGGCAGGACATCGAGTACATGCCGCCGTGCCTGTACACGCTGCACAGCCGCATCGGCCCGGTCGGCTCGGTGCCCCGTGCCGACGGGACCGACCCGGACGCGTTCCACGTCGAGGTCGTCTACGCGATCACGCCGGAGACCGAGACCACGACCCACGACTTCTGGGCCGTGGCAAGGGACTTCGCTCTCGGCGACGAGGAGGTCTCCGCGTTCCTCGCGGAGAACAACCGCACCGTCGTCCTGCAGGACGTCGTGGCGTTGAACGTCCTGGAGAAGGTCATCGCGACCGAACCCGAGGGATACCAGGAGCTGTCCATCAACATCGACACCGGAGGACTCGCCGCCCGCCGGATGCTGGCCCGGCTGTGCGAGAAGTCGTGACGACGACCGGCCGGGTGTTCCGCATCCACTGGGTGCCCGGCACCGACCGGCTCCACGCGACGTGCCACTGCGCCGCCGAGCGCGAGTTCGAGGACCCGGTCGAGCTGTGGGAGTGGCTGCTCGGTCACCCGGAAGGGCACACACCGTGAAACTGCTGCTGGACAAGAAGGAACCGGTCGCCGATGGCGTCGTGCTGCTCACGTTGAGGGATCCGGACGACGGTCCGTTGCCCGCGTGGACTCCCGGCGCGCACGTCGACCTGGTGGTCGGCGACGGTGTGGTCCGCCAGTACTCGTTGTGCGGCGATCCGGCGGACAACTCGGTCTACCGGGTGGCGGTGCTGCGCGAACTGGAGGGGCGTGGCGGATCACGGCACGTGCACGACGTGCTCACCACGGGGCAGCTGGTCGAGGTGAGCGAGCCGCGCAACCACTTCGAGCTCGTCGAGGCGAAGCGCTACCTGTTCATCGCGGGCGGCATCGGGATCACCCCGATCCTGCCGATGGTGAGGCAGGCCGAGGCGGCGGGGCAGGACTGGCAGCTGGCCTACGGTGGCCGGACGCGTTCTTCCATGGCTTTCCTGGCAGAACTCGAACACCAGGCCGGCGTCGAGATCCGCCCTCAGGACGAGCACGGGCCACTGGACCTGCAGGCGTTGCTGGGTGACCCGTCGCCGGGGACCGCGGTGTACTGCTGCGGACCGGAGTCCTTGCTGCTCGCGGTCGAGGAGCATTGCTCGGCCTGGCCCCCAGGAACCCTCCACTTGGAACGGTTCTCGCCGAAAACTCTGCTGGTTGAAGGCTCTTCGGACGAGTTCGAGGTCGAGCTGGCTCAGTCGGGAACCGTCCTGCGGGTGCCGGCGGACAGGTCCGTGCTCGAGGTGGTCGAGGACTGCGGCGTGTCCGTGCTGTCGTCCTGCCGGGAGGGCACGTGCGGCACCTGCGAGACGGTCGTGCTCGGCGGCACCCCCGACCACCGCGACTCGGTTCTCACGGCAGCGGAACAGGAGTGCGGTGACGTGATGATGATCTGCGTGTCGCGGTCGCGTTCGACGCGCCTGCTGCTCGACCTTTGAGCAGATCAGGCGTGCTGGGCGCGCCGGTGTTGTTCGTCGAACGCAGTACCCCGATGTTCGTCAAATAATTGACGTCCGTCAGGGATCTGACTACCTTCGGGCCTCTCGAAGATCCGGAACCCTGACCGGAGGTCGAAGATGACCGCACGTGGAACCACCGTCAAAGCACTGCTGGCCGGCGTCCTGCTCGCCGCCTGCACGCTGGTCGCACCACCGGCGTCCGCCGCGTCGCTGACCGAGGTGACGAGCTTCGGCGACAACCCAGGACGCATGCGCATGCACGTCTACGTGCCGGACGTCCGGCCCGCCAAACCCGCCGTCGTGGTCGCGATGCACGGGTGCGGCGGGTCCGGTCCGGGCTTCTACGCGGGCAGCGAGTTCGCCTCGCTCGCCGACCGGCGCGGCTTCGTCGTGATCTACCCGAGCGCCCAGCAGGAGGCCGGGTTCGGCAAGTGCTTCGACACGTGGTCCGCCGCGGCGAAGAGGCGCGGCGGCGGCAGCGACCCGGTGTCGATCGTCTCGATGATCACCTACGTCCAGCAGCGCTACCAGGGTGACCTGAGCCGTGTCTTCGTCACCGGGTCGTCCTCGGGCGGCATGATGACCAACCACATGCTCGCCCTCTACCCGGACGTCTTCAAGGCGGGCGCGGCGTTCATGGGCGTGCCGTTCGACTGCTTCGCCAACGCCGCCGACTACCCGCCGGGCCGCAGCAAGTGCACCGGCGGGAGCATGGACCGCAACCCGAGGCAGTGGGGTGACGCCGTCCGGCGGGTGAACCCGTGGTTCGCTGGCTCGCGGCCGAAGGTGCAGCTGTGGCACGGCGCCGCCGACACGCTCGTGCCGTACTCCCTGCTGCGGGAGTCGATGGAGCAGTGGACCGACGTGTTCGGCCTCAGCCAGACGCCGACGTCCACCGACACCCCGCGCCCCGGCTGGAACCGCAGCCGGCACGGGGACAAGGTCGAGGTCTACAGCATCCAGGGCGCGGGGCACACCCTGCCCTCTGCCGGAATGGCCGCCGTGGCACTGGACTTCTTCGGGATCACCGGCGCCTGACGCCGTGGCCGGAGCGGCAGCCACGAGTCGGCTGCCGCTCCGGTCAGGTCAGGTCAGCGTTGCAGCGTCAGCAGTCCCGGCCGGTACGGCAGGCGGCCGTAGTCACCGCCCGAGTTCGGATCGCGGCCCTGGTAGAGCAGCTGGAGGTTGCAGGGGTCGATGGTCTTGGTCTGGTCGGGGTTGGAGCGGATCAGGTCGCCGTGGCTGATGTCGTTGGTCCAGGTGGCACCGCTGTTGGCCCTGCCGGCGAACGGGTTGCTCTCGGTGGCGGCCTGCGGGGTCCAGGAACCGTTGAGGCTGCTGGAGGTGAACGAGCGGAAGTAGCGCCCGTTGTTCCCCATCGCCTCGACGATCATCAGGTACTGGTTCTGGCCCTGCACCTTGTAGACCTCGACGCCCTCGAACAGGTTCGCCTTGGTGTCGCTCATGATCTGCGTGAACGACGAGCCGAAGCTGCCGGGGAAGTTCCCGATCGGCATGCTCGCGCGGTAGATCCTCCCGTTGTCACCGGCGAAGAACAGGTACATGTTCGTGCCGTCACCGATGATCGTCTGGTCGATCGCGCCCGTGTCGGAGTCGGAGATTCGGCCGGTGAACAGGGTCTGCGGCGACGACCACCCGTTCGCGTTGGTGGGGTCGTTCGAGGTCCGGTAGCTGAAGGTGGTCGATCCCCACTGGTAGGTGAGCACCCAGATGTTCTTCGGTGCGAAGTAGAACAGCGTCGAGGCGACCGCACTGGTGCTCATGCCGTTCTGGCTCGCGGACGCCATGTCCGACCAGTTCGTGAAGGCCCCGAAGTTCATCGAACCCCAGGTCGTCCCGGTGTCGTGCGTGGTCGCGTAGACGATGTGCCTGCCGTTGTGCATGACGTGGGTGAAGTCCTTGAGCGACACCCAACCCTGCTTCGGTTGTGCCAGCGGGCCGGTCGAGGACCAGCGGTAGGTCGACGGGAGCTGGCACGAGCCACCCGGCGTGGTCGTCGTGGTGGTCGGGTTCGTGCCGCCGCCGAGACGGACGAGCTGCCACTGCTGGTTGGCACCGCCCCAGTCGCTGTACTGCACCACGTTGGCGCCGTCCGCGGTCGAGCCGCCCTGGACCTCGACGGCCTTGCCGCTGTTGCGGTTGACCAGCCGCACGTGCCCGCCGTCGGAGTCCGCCAGCCGGAACTGCTGGTTGCTGCCGTTGGAATCGGACCACTGGACGATGTTGCCGCCGTCCGCGGTGGAGAAGTTGTGGACGTCGAGGACCTTGCCCGACAGCCGCGACTTCAGCCGGTAGTAGCCGCCGCCGGAATCGACGAACTGCCACTGCTGCTGGTTGCCGTCGTTGCGGGCCCACTGGGTGATGCGCGCGCCGTCGTTCGTGGCGAGGTTGTACACGTCCAAAGCCTTGCCGCTGTTGCGGTTGACCAGGACGTACCAGGCAGTGGTGTCGACGGTCGCCGCCGACACGGGTGCCGCGCTGAAAGCCGCGAACAGGCCGCCGAGCAGGACGGCGACGGCAGCGGTGATGCCGGCCACGCGACGTCCGCGGGCGCGGGAGACGGAGGTGGGCGGGTGATGGCCTGTTTCGGCCATGGGTGTGCTCCTCTTCGGTGAGGTGGGGGGAGGAATCGCCGGCAGGCGAAGTCCGGTGGACCGCTTGCGCCCAGCGGCCCACCTCGCCCGTTCAAAGCGAGAACGACGGCTCCACGAAGAAGCCACCACGGCGGAAACCGCCGCGTCCTTCACTGTGGTGCAAGGTCTTCGCACGGTCAAGACACGTCGAATCCGTTCGACTGAGGACCCGGACACGGTGCGGCAGCGCTGTTAGCGTGCGTTCGTCGACTCGAGAACCGGAGCGCTCCGCCATGAAGTACACCGTCTCGTTGGAGATCGCCCAGCCGAGGGAACGGGTGGCCCAGCTGCTCGCCGACCCGGAGCAGATGCCGAAGTGGCTGCGGGGCCTGGTGCTGCACGAGCCGCTGAACGGGGAGCACGGTCAGGTCGGCACCGAGTCCCGCGTGGTGCTGAAGATGGGCCAGCAGGAGTTCGAGGCGACCGAGACCATCACCCGCCGGGAACCAGCGGACCTGCACGGGATCCCCAGCGAAAGCGTCGTCCACTTCGAACGCGAGATCGTCGGCAAGGGCATGTGGAGCGCGGCGCGCGAACGCCTGACCGAAGCGGGCCCGGGGACGACGCTCTGGGAGAGCGAGAACGAGTACCGGTTCAGCGGCCTGCTGATGCGGCTGGTCGGGCTGGTGATGCCCGGCACGTTCCGCAAGCAGTCGTTGCAGCACATGCAGGACTTCAAGGCGTTCGCGGAGCACGGCCAGGACGTTCGCGAGGAGACGGCCTGACGGCTCTGCGTCAGCGGTGGCGCAGTGACTGCCTCACCACGTACGCACCCGCCAGGCACGCGCCGAGGAACAGCAGGATCGGCACGACCAGGGGCCATTCGAGCAGCAGGGTGGCCAGTCCGGCCGCGTTGATCAGGACCATCGCCACCAAGCCGTTGCGAACGCTCGGATGCATCTCACTCCCCCGTGGTCAGATCAGCCTCCCCCTCCCTTCCCCGTCACGGTTCCGCTGACACCCACCGATGAGCGTGTTAGGCACCGACGGAGGCGGGTAGCCGGTTGCGTCAGGACAACCGAGCTGGAGGAGAGCGATGAGCGACACGACCACGGTCGACCGGCTGCGCACGGTGCTGACCGACGTCAGCTACCCCGCGGACAAGGGGCAGCTGGTCGACCACGCCTCGCGCAACAACGCCGACGAGGACACCGTGCACGCCCTGCACTCCGTGCCGGAGCGCCTGTACGAGTCGTTCGACGACGTGCTGGGCGTCATCGCGGTCGACGACAGCCGCGAGGCCTGAGGCCCGGCATCAGGTCACGGCGGGAGCACCACGGCCACCGTGACGGCGGCGGTGGGGGCGGCGATCGCGGCCGCGGTCCTGGTGACCGCGGCGCTCACCGCCTCCGCGCCCCAGTTGCCCTTCTGCAGTTCCTTCGCCCGCCGGGCCACCTCGCCCGACCCACGCCGGCTTCGGCCGCGGCACGGGACGCGCGCCGATCGCGGACAGCAGTGCGGTCAGCAGTGCGGTCAAGGCGGCGGTGCGGGCGTCCGGGGTCTCGCCGTCGACTCGCACGGCGCGGATCCGGGCGCCGGACCTCCTCTTCGTGCCGGGTGTCGGTAGCGGGCAGGGCAGTCACCCGGAAGGTCGCCACCCAGCTGTTCATCAGCAAGCGGACCGTGGACGCGCACCTGCGCACCATCTTCCAGAGGCTCGGGGTGACCTCCCGCCGGCAGCTCGAGGACCACCCCGGCCTCCGGTGAGTCTCGGCCGCCTCGGTCAGAAGGCGTACCGGACGCGCAGGTACGGGGCGTGTTCCCCGACGAGCGCGAGGAACGAGTCGAGGAGCTCCCGCTTGAGCCCCCGCCGGTAGCGGACGTTGATCCCGCCGCCCTCGCTGCGCTTGACCTCCTGCAGCTCCGGCCGCCACAGCAGGTCCTCGGCCTTCGGGTGCCAGCGCAGGTTGACCTCGTGCAGCTGTTGGTTGTGGGTGAGCATGATGACCTCGGCGGCCAGCTGGTCGCGGGTGGCGGACGAGGTCGCGTCGCCGAGCGAGGTGAGCAGGTGCCGCCAGTCGTCGAGCCAGCCGTCGTGCACGACCACCGGGCTGAGGTTCACGTGCACCTCGTAGCCGGCGGCGCGGAAGTCGTCGAGGGCGGCGAGGCGTTCGGCGACGGGGGTGGTGCGGATGTCCAGCAGTTTCGCGGTGCGTTCAGGCATCAGGGAGAACCGCACGCGCGTGCGACGCTGAGGATCCCAGTCCAGCAGGTCGCGGTTGACGTACTTGGTCGCGAACGACGCCTTCGCGGTAGGCAGGTCGCGGAACAGGCGCACCAGGTCCCGCACGTTGTCGCTGACCAGCGCGTCCACCGAGCAGTCCGAGTTCTCCCCGATGTCGTAGACCCACGCCCGGTCGTCGATCTGGTCCGGCTCGGTCATCGGGCCCTGTCTCCCGACGTGGCGGGCCAGGTAGCCGGTGATCTGCTCGATGTTCGCGAACACCGTGATCGGGTTCGAGTAGCCCTTGCGCCGCGGCACGTAGCAGTACGCGCACGCCATCGCGCACCCGTTGGCTGTGGACGGGGCGATGAAGTGCGCCGAGCGCCCGTTGGGTCGCGCGCTGAGGGACTTCTTCACCCCGAGGACCAGCGCCTCGCTCTTGATCCGCACCCATCGCCGTGCGTTGGCCTCGTCGCCGTGCAGTTCGGGGATGCGCCAGTGGCTGTCGACCTCGACCCGGTCCGCGTCCGGAAATCTGTCGAGCACCTCGCGACCCCGCGGCAGCAGCGCCGCGGCGGGCTCCACGTAGATCCGGGTCGGGTTCAGCAGGGGTGTCGAGGTGCTCACTCCTCCAGTGTCCACACGACACCGACAAAAAACGTCACCAGCTCAGGAGCACAGCCCCGTTCGCCACGCCCAGGCGGCGATTTCCACACGATTGCGCACGCCGAGCTTCCGCTGCACGTTCGCCAGGTGGGTCTTGACCGTGGCCTGGGTCACGTACAGGTTCTCGGCGACCTCGGCGTTCGTCCTGCCCTGCGCCACCTGCCGGATGACGTCGAGCTCACGGTCGGTCAGCGGCTCGCTCGGCGCGGCGTCCACAGTGGTCTTGTCCGAGCGGTCCAGTGCGAAGTGCGACAACAGCCGGGTGGTCACCGTCGGCGCGATCAGCGTGGCGCCTGCCGAGGCCGCGCGCACCGCCTCTACGAGCAACGCCGGGGACATGTCCTTCAGCAGGAACCCGCACGCCCCGTTGCGCAGCGCGCGGTACACGTACTCGTCCAGGTCGAACGTCGTGGCGATCAGGACGTTGAGCGGGTTCAGCACCCCCGGCCCGGCGAGCATCCTGGTCGCCTCCAGGCCGTCGAGCTTCGGCATGCGGATGTCCAGCAGGCACACGTCGGGACGCAGGCGCCGGGCCTCGTCGACCGCGGCCCGGCCGTCCTCGACGGACGCGCAGACCTCGATGTCGGGCTGGGAGTCGAGGATCATCCGGAACGCCGAACGCATCATCTCCTGGTCGTCGGCGATCAGCACGCGGATGCTCATGACCGCTCATCATGGCAGAGCCGGCGCGAGCGGCAGGACCGCCGTCACGCGCCAGCCGCTGCCCGCCGGACCCGCGGTGAGGGTGCCGCCGGCGGCCTCGACGCGTTCGGTGAGGCCCACCAGCCCGAAGCCGGTGCCGGGAACGTCCGCTGTGGACGGAGAGTCGTCGGCGACCACGACCTCCAGCCGCGCTCCGGGCAGGGTCCGGGCCCGGACCTCCACCGCCTCGGCACCCCGCGCGTGCCGCAGGACGTTCGTGAGTGACTCCTGCACGACGTGGCGGACGGCGTCGACCACGGTGGCGGCCAGGTGCGTCGTGGCGAGGTCGTCGTCGATGTCGATCGTGATCGGCGGGCCCGCGAAGTGACCGACCGGCTCCGCGACCGCCTCGCCCAAGGTGCTGCGGGTCGAGGCCGGTTCGTCGTCGCGCAGCACCGAGATCATGCCCCGCATCGACACGAGGGCCTGCTCGCCGGCCTTCTCGATCCCGGCCAGCGCCCTGTCCAGGTCCTCGGGCCCCGGCTGCTGCCCCGCCGTCGAGATGAACCGGACGGCCTGCGCCTGCACGACCATCGCGGTCACGTGGTGGGCGACGAAGTCGTGCAGGTCACGGGCGTACTCGAGCCGCTGCGCCTGCTTGGCGAGCTCTCCGGCGTCGACGCGGCGCTGGTCGTGCAGCCGCAGGTACATGCCGAGCAGGACGACGAACAGCATCCCCACGGCGAAGAAGCCCACCACGTAGTCGAGCTGCGGCCGTTCGAGCGTGTAGCACCGCGTCAGCATCGACACGACCGCGCCGTACAGGAGCGGGACCACCAGCACCGCACGGCTCGGCCGCAGCTCGATGATCGACCGCGCGCTCAGCCAAGCGAGAGCGGTCAGCTCCACTATTCCGAACGTGTTGTCCAGACCGTCCGGCAACGCCTGCACCAGCAGGGTGAACACGATCGAGACGACCGCCACCGCCGGACCACCGACACCCGCACGGAGGGCATCGCGAGCGCCGCCAGTGAGAGGAGGCCGGTGACCACCAGCCCTGCCCCGGTCGCCACCGTCTCCGCGCTCAGTCCCTCGAACACGACCACCCCGGTGGCGGTGAGCAGGCCGAGTCCCGCGGCCAGGCGCTGTGCCCAGGACAACCTTCTGATCTCCGCCAGCATGACCGTCACGGTAGGACAGTCGGCAGCGTCCGGCCCTCATCCCTTTGGTTGAGCGGCCCCGGAGTCGTTCGTCAGTTCGGTTGAGCCGCCCGGCACGCCGCCCGCGCGAGCATGGCGATCATGAACGAGCAAACGGTGGCCGAGGCGGTTCAGCTCGGCAAGGTCTACGGGGACGGCGACGCCGCCGTCACCGCGCTGGCCGGGGTGACGGCCGGGTTCCGGCGCGGGGAGTTCACCGCGATCATGGGGCCGTCCGGTTCGGGCAAGTCGACGTTCCTGCACTGCCTCGCCGGACTCGACGAGCCCACCTCGGGAACGGCGCGGATCGCGGGCACCGACCTGGGATCGCTGGACGACGAGAACCTCACGCGCGTGCGTCGAGAGCAGATCGGCTTCGTGTTCCAGTCCTTCAACCTGCTGCCCACGCTGACCGCGTGGGAGAACATCGTCCTGCCCCTGTCGCTGTCCGGCCGGACACCGGAGAAGAGCTGGGCGGACCAGGTCGTCGCCGCAGTGGGCCTGGAGAACCGGCTCGGCCACCGGCCCGCGCAGCTCTCGGGCGGCCAGCAGCAACGGGTCGCCTGCGCGCGGGCGTTGATCACCCGGCCCGAGATCATCGCCGCCGACGAACCCACGGGCAACCTGGACTCGCGCTCCGGCGCGCAGATCCTCGGCCTGTTCCAGCGCTGTGCGCGGGAGTGGCAGCAGACCGTGCTGATGGTGACGCACGACCCGTTGGCCGCCGGCTACGCGGACCGCGTGCTCTTCCTGGCCGACGGCGTGCTGGTGGACGAGATGCGGCAGCCGACAGCGGACCAGGTGCTGGCGCGCATGCGCCGGTTCGAGCCGCAGGCGGTGCGCTGATGGTGCGTCACGCGTTCCGATCCGTCCTCGCGCACAAGGCGCGGTTCCTGCTGTCGCTGGCAGGTGTGGTCCTCAGCGTCGCCTTCGTCGTCGGGTCGCTGCTCTACGGCGACGCGGTCACGACCGCGTTCGACCGGGCCCAGGCCCGCGCGCAGGCCGACGTGGCGGTCAAGGTGGAGCCGGACCTGATCTCCACCAAGCTCGGCGACGACGTGGTCGCGCAGCTCCGCGCCCTTCCCGGCGTCGCGCAGGTGCGACCGATCGCCGACGGGTACGCGTTCCTCGTCACCAAGACCGGGGAGATCGCCGGTCAGCCCGATCGCGCCGGTGGTACCAGCTTCGATCCCGGCCGTCACCGGTTGAGCGCCGGGCAGGCACCGGAGAACGAGAATCAGGTCGCACTCGACGAGCTCACCGCCACTAAGACGGGCTATCAGGCCGGCGACCAGGCACGGGTGATCGTGAACGGTGTGGTGCACCTGGTGGAGGTCACCGGAATCTTCGCCGCCGACGATCCGCGGCTCGCCGCGGGAGGCTCGCTCGTCGCGTTCGACCTCAAAACGGCGAGTGAGCGGTTCTCCCCCGTGCCCGGCGGGTACACGGCGGTCGATCTCATCGCCGCACCCGGCGTCAGCCAGGACGCGATCGCCACGAGCGTCCGCGCCGCCCTGCCGCCGACCTTCGACGCCGCGACGGGCGCCTCGCTCAACACCGTCCGCAGCGACGACAAGCTCACCTCGATCCTCCTGCTGTTCGCGAGCGTGGCGTTGTTCGTCGCGGTGTTCCTGGTGGCGAACACCTTCACCATGCTCGCCACAGCGCGTTCCCGGGAGAACGCCCTGTTGCGCGCGGTCGGCGCGTCGCGGCGGTACGTGCTCCGCAGCGTGCTCGCCGAAGCCGCCGTGCTCGGTTTCGTGGCAACGGTTCTCGGCTACGGGCTCGGCATCGGTGTCGCCGCCGTGCTCAACAGCGCGTTCTCCGTGATCAACGGTCCGGAGGTGCCTCTGCGGGCGTTCAGCCTCGGTGCGGTGGCCGCCGCTCTGGGTGTCGGCGTCGGTGTCACGACGGTCGCCGCGTACGTCCCGGCCCGGCGCGCCGCGTCCGTCCCGCCGATCGCCGCCCTGCGCACCGGGCTTCCGCAGACCACGAAGTCGTTGCGCCGCAGGAACATCATCGGTGCGGCGATGTTCCTCGCCGGGGCGGCGGTCACCGCGGCCGCGATCAGCAGCCAGGACCTCATCTACCTGGGTGCTCCCCTGCTGGTTCTCGGCCTGATCGTGCTCACCCCCCAGGTGAGCACGGGCCTGACCAAGGTGCTGCGCGGCCCGCTGACCCGGCTGCGCGGAATGCCTGGCACCCTGGCCGTGGAGAACGCCCGCCGCAACCCGCGCCGCACGGCCGCGACCGCCACCACGCTGATGATCGGGCTGTCGGTCTGCGCCGCCGTCACCGTGGGCATCTCGTCAGTGGCCTCGAAGGACGCGGCGGACACCCGGACCGGGGACGACGCCGATGTCCAGATCGGCACGATCCCCTTCTCCGACCTCAGTTCCAGCACCGTCGCCGACGTCGCGAAGGTCCCCGGCGTCGGGGCGGTCAGCCCGCTCACGCCGGTGTCGATCAAGCTCGGCGAGAGCAGGTTCCTCAGCCTGACCGCCGTGAACGCGGGGAGCGTCGAGGACTTCCTGCCGCTGACGGTCAAGGAGGGCTCGCTCGACCAGCTCGACCGGGGCATCGCCGTCTCGACGGCCACGGCCGGCCGGTACGGCCTCAGGGTCGGCTCCCCGGTCACCGGCGTGCTCCAGGCGTTCGGCGCGGAGGACCAGCCGGTGACCCTGCCGGTCGTCGCCACCTACGACGCACCGGAGGCCGCCGGACAGGCAGCGCTGATCTCGGCCGAGGTCGCTCCGGCAGCGGCTTCACCGCGCACGATCCTGGTGAAGGCCGCGCCGGGGAAGGATCCGGCCGAGTTGCGCGCCCAAATCCAGAAGACGCTCGACAACCCCGTCCTGACGGTGCGGACCAAGGAGGAGGCCGCCGAAGCCGCGACCAATGCGGCGAAGTCGTTCCTGAACATCCTCTACGCACTGCTCAGCGTCTCGGTGCTGATCGGCGCCCTGGGCGTGGTGAACACCATGACGATGTCCACTTTGGAGCGTGTGCGCGAGATCGGCCTCCTGCGCGCGGTCGGTCTGAGCAGCAGGCTGGTCGGGTCGGTCCTGCGGCTGGAGTCGGTGATCATCGCGGTGCTCGGCGCCGGACTCGGACTGCTCGCCGGCACCGGCCTCGGTGTCGTGGGAGTCCTCAGCCAGAAGGGGATTCCCGTGGTGATCCCGTGGGGGCAGCTCGGCGCGTTCGTCCTCGTGACGGTGGTGATCGGGGTGCTCGCGTCCTTGTGGCCGGCCAGGACCGCGGCCCGGACGCCGATCCTGACGGCGATCCACGCGGACACCGAATAGGCAGCTAGCGAGCGACCGCGTCCGTCCTCCACGCCTTCTCCTGGTCGCGTTTCATCGGCGGCGTCTTGAAGTTCGCGTACGAGTACTTGGCGGTGATCGCGCCTTCGGCGTCGAAGTGGAAGACGTCCATCCCGTGCCAGACCATGCGCGGGCCGTGCCTCAGGAAGCCGAGCATCCGCAGCAGAGGATGAACGCTGCGGGTGCGCGGCTTCGAGATGTCGATCCGGCACGCCCAGCGGATCGCCGCCCGCCGGCCGGGTTCGTCGACGAGCTTGTCGTACACGTCGAACCGCATCGCGCCGTACCTGCCGGTGAACTGGGGCGCGAACTCCGCCCGGATCGCGTCCCTGCCGTGGTGCTTCGTGCCGTCGCCCGGCTCGTACTCGGCGTCCTCCGCGAAGTACGCCATCACGCGGTCGAGGTCGTTGTCGTTGAACGCGTCGACGAACTCGTCGACGGTCGTGGACAGGGAACGTGCCTGGTGCGTCACGGATCGGGCCTTCCGGTGTGGTGAGCAGGTGCCCGTACGCTAAAGGAACACCGTACTTTTAGGGTGGGGTGTCATCTCACATGGACGCGTCCTTCCGCCGAGCGCGGCAACCAGCGCAGAAGGAGCAGCGGCGGGAGACGATCCTCGCCGCTGCCCGCGGTCTCGCCCAGGAGCGCGGCGTGGCCAGGGTCAGCCTCGGCGACATCGCGACCGCCGTCGGCCTGGTGAAGTCGAACGTGCTGCGCTACTTCGGCACCCGCGAGGAGATCTACCTGCAGCTCACCACGCGCGACGGCACCGGGTGGGCCGACGCGGTGAGCACCCGGCTGGAAAGCGCTTCCGGCATCGGCCCGATGGCCACCGCGCTCGCGGACTCGTTCGCGGAGCGGCCGCTGTACTGCGACCTGATCAGCCACGCGGAAACGATGCTCGAGCACAACGTCTCCCTCGACGTGCTGCGCACGTACAAGCTCTGGGCGATCGACATGTACGGGCGGGTCGGCGAGCGGATCGCCGCCGTGTGCCCGGAACTCACCACGGCCGAGGGTGCCTCCGTGGTCTTCGCCGCCGGGGCGTTCGTCGGCAGGCTGCACCCGATCACCAGACCGCCGGCGGCACTGGCCGAGCTGTACGAGCGGGAACCCGCGATCGCCGCGGTGTTCCCACCGTTCCAGCCGGCGCTGCGGCACTTCATCGCCGCCACGGCGGCGGGCCTGCCCGCCGCCAGGAACGGGTCGTCCGGCTGATGTGCGATTGTGGCCCTGCGAACAGAACCGTGGCCCTAGGGTCTGAAGCATGAGACTGGTTCCGTTGCAGAGGGCCTCGCTCGTAGTGATCTTCATCGACGCCGTCGTCATCGTCGCCGGGTTCCTGACCGGCAGTGCGTTGCTGCCGCGGTCGGCGAACGTCGTGCTGACGGTGATCTCCATCGCCCTGGTGGCTTCGGCGGGGGTGCTGACCGGAGGCGGGTTCAACTTCGAGAAGCCGACGTTGCCCGCGTGGGCGGTCGCGGTGGGGGTGATCTCCATTCTCGGCGGGGCTTTCCTCTTCGCCTACCCGCTGCTGACGGGCACCGACGCGGGCAGTTTCGAGGAGCGGAACGGGAAGTACCAGGAGTCGAAGGACGGTGTCGTCGTCCGCGAGCTCACCGAGGAGCAGTACGACGCGGTGATGGCGGCGAACCAGCGGGGATGGGCGGGCCTCGCTCTCGCCTTCGCCGGGGGCACGTTCGTGTACGCCGGGATCCGGCACCGCGGATGACGAGTCACAGCAAGGACTTTCCCGGCTAAGCTGAGGTTGAACCTCTCCGTCAGTTGCGCTCAGCGCGGATCCGAGGGAGCTGCCGACGTGGTCGAGACGCACGACATCGTTCGCCCGCCTGCCGAACTGAGTGCGGCCCTCGCGGCCATCGGCAGCGCGACCGCCAGTGCCGAGCTCAGCCGGATGGGCATCCGCAGCGCCTTCATCCGCGGGCCGGTCTCGGTGACGCCCGGCGTGCGGGTGGCGGGACCGGCGCTGACGCTGCAGTTCCTGCCGAAGCGGGAGGACCTGTACCCGGCCGACGAGTACGAGGAGCCGGAGAAGCAGTTGCACCGGCACGTCATGTACCACGCCCAGCCCGGCGACATGATCGTCGTCGACGCGCGCGGCGACATGGGCAGCGGCGTGTTCGGCGAGATGATGCTGACCTACTTCAAGGGTCGCGGCGGTCTCGGTGTGGTGGTCGACGGGTGCCTGCGCGACGTCGGCGAGGCCAAGGAACTCGGTCTCGGACTGTGGATCCGGGGCGCCACACCGAACTTCCACGCCCAGACCGACATCGTGCCCGCCGCCGTCAACGTGCCGGTGGCGTGCGGTGGCACGCTCGTCGAGCCGGGCGACATCGTCGTGGCCGACGACGACGGGGCGGTCGTGGTGCCGGTCAAGCTCGCGCCCGCCGTGCTGGCCGTGGCCCAGGAACACGCGGAGTGGGAGGAGTTCTCCCGCATGCGGCTGGCCGAAGGCGGTGACCTGCGGCGGTACTACCCGCTGTCGGACGAGGCCCGGCCCGAGTACGAGCAGTGGCGTGCCGAGCGGGATCGTTAGCTCCACAGCCGGTCGAGGCCTGCTCCTCCGTGGTGCTCACCCCTTCACCGCCCCTGCGGTGAGACCCTCGGTCAGGAACCGCTGCCCGAACGCGTACATGGTCACGACCGGGATGCTGATCAGCAGCGACGCCGCGGCCAGCTGTCCCTGCGGCACGACGTCACCGAAGATCATCGACTGCATGCCGACGGGCAGCGTCTTGTAGTCGTCCTTGGTGATGAACACGAACGCGAACAGGAACTCGTTCCACGCGTTGGTGAGCGTGAACAGCGCGACCGCGAGCAGTCCCGGTTTGGCCAGCGGCAACACGATCCTGATGAACGCCCCGAACCGCGTGCAGCCGTCGACCAGCGCGGCCTCCTCCAGGTCGGCCGGGATCGACTTGAAGTAGCCGACGAGCAGCCACGTCGCGAACGGCAGGGTGAACGTGGGATAGGCGAGCACGAGCGACCACAACGAGTCGTTGAGCCCGATGCCGCTCATCATCTGGTACAGCGGGATGAACAGCAGCGCGCCCGGCATCACGTAGGTGAGCAGGATCGTCACCGTGAAGCTCTCCGAACCCCGGAACTTCAACCGTGCCAACGCATATCCGGCCAGGGCCGCGCAGACCAGGGCGATCACCGTGGACGCCACCGACACCAGGATCGTGTTGAGGTACCAGGTGCCGAACGCCCTGCCCGTGAAGAGGTTGGTGAACTGCTCGGTGGTCCACGGGGTCGGCCAGAGGTCGTCCGTGCGCGCGACGATCTGGTCGTCGGACTTGAACGCCGTGACCGTCATCCAGTAGAGCGGCGCGAGCACGAAACCCAGCAGCCCCACCAGCGCGATGCCCGAACCGGTGCCGCCGACCAGGCGCGCCGCCAGCCGGTTGCCCCGCGCGGCGAGCACGGAGACGAGCCGTCCGACGGCGGCGGCGAGCACCACGAACACGCCGAGCACGAGCGCGGCCTTCCACACGATGTGCGGCGACGCCCAGACCAGCACCAGCACCGAGAGCACGACGACCACCCACGGCAACGCCCTGCGCTGGGCCGGGGACAACCGCCTGCGTCCCAGGTCGCCCGCTCCCGGCAGGTCGTTGCGGCGCATCATCCGCACGAGGATCACGACGAGCACGGCGATGATCGGCAGCATCACCAGCGTGACCGCGGCGCCCGCGCCCAGTTGCAACTGCTGGATCGCCTTCGAGTAGGCCACCATCACGTACGGGGCCGTGGCGTCGCCCGGTCCGCCCTGGGTCATCAGCCAGATCAGGTCGAAGTTGTTGAACGTCCAGATGGACGACAGCAACACCGTCACGATCATGATGTGCCGCAGGCCCGGCAGGGTGATGTGCAGGAACCGCTGCCAGGGCGTGGCACCGTCCACGATGGCCGCTTCGTACAGGCCGCCGTCGATGGCCTTCAGCCCGGCGAGGAACGTCACCGTGAAGAACGGGATGCCCTTCCACACGTTGACCAGGATGACCGCCGGCATCGCGAGCGCGGGATCGGACAGCCACTCCGCGGGCCACCTGTCGACCAACCCGATCGCGGCCAGCGCGGGCCCGATGCCGGAGTCGGTGAGCAGGACGTTGACGCTGCCGAAGATCGGGTCGAACAGCGACCGCCAGGTGAAGGCCGTGACGACCGTCGGCACCACCCAGGGCAGCAGGATCACGCCGGCGACGATCGCCCGGCCGCGGCGCATGTGGTGCAGCATCAACGCCGCGATGAGGCCGAGGGTCACCTTGAAGATCTCGGCGTACGCGGTGAAGACGAACGAGTTGAGCACTCCCTTGTGGAACACGGTGTCGTCCACAAGAGCGGTGTAGTTGTCGAGGCCGACGAAGACCGTCTCCGCGCCATGGCGTTCGGTGGTGCTGGTGAAGATCGAGTCGGCGATCGGGAACAGGATCAGGCCCGCGACGAGGACCAGGGTCGGCCCGATGAACACCGCGGCGAGGCGCCAGTCCCGCCCGAGCAGCCGTTGCGACGGCGTGAGCGAGGACGACCGGCCCGGCCCCGGGCGAACCGGCGCCGGACGTGTGCGCAGGGTGGTCACTGCTTGTAGCCCTGCTGCTCGAAGACCTGGACGATCCGCGCGTGCGTCGCGGCGACGGCGTCAGCGGGCTTGGCGCCCTGGATGACCGACTGCATCATGTCGGTCAGCAGGTACGCGGCGGTGGCGGCCTGCTCGCCGGGACTGGGAGCCTGCGGGAACTGGAAACCGGTCTTCGTGGTCACCGGCAACGGTGTGCGGGTCTGCTCCCGCAGCGCGGGGAAGGCCGGGTCACCGGTCGTGTAGTACGGGTCGGAGTCCCACACCTTGTCCCACGAGGGGTTGACCAGGCACGGCGCTCCCTTCGCGACACCGAGCAGCGCGGTCCCGCTGACCATGTACTTCGCCACCAGCTTGGCGAGATCGGGGTTCTTCGCCCCCTTGAACACGACGAACGAGTTGGACTCGCCGAACGCGAGCGGCTTGTCGAGCGCCGGTCCGGTGGCGCCGTTGAACGGGTGGGTGTTGGCGTAGACCGGGTTGTTCTTGGTCTTCGAGTCGGCGTAGACGCTGAACTGGTTGAGCGTGAGCCCGAGGATCTGGGCCAGCCAGTTCTCGTTGTTGCTCGAGTCGGTCCAGCTGCCGATCCCCGGCGGCAGCATCGGCGTGTACTTCGGGTTCGTGTAGATGTCGCCGATGAACGTGACGGCGGCGACGGTCTCCGGCGAGTTGAACACCACCTTGGTGCCGGAGTTGTCCGCGATAGCACCGCCGTAGGTGTTGACGACGTTCGCGATGAACCCGTTGGCGTCGCCGGAGCGGTTCACCGTGAGACCCCAGCCGAAGCGCTTCTTCGCGGGGTCCGAGACCTCCAAAGCGTTGTCGCGCAACTCCTCCCACGTGTAGTGGGGTTTGAGCGCGAGCCCCTTCTCCTGGTACCAGTCCTTGCGCAGGTACATCGCGGACGCGATGAAGTGGTACGGGATCGCGAACCAGCGGCCGCCGAACACGCAGTAGTTGGTGGCCTCCGTCGCGGGTTCCCCGTAGAGCTTGCGCATCTCCTCGACGACATCGGTGACGTCGGTGAGGGCGCCGAGGTTGTGGAGCTGGCCGACGAACCGCCGGTCGCTCACGAACGCGAAGTCACGGCTGGTGCCCGCCTTCACCTCGGCGTCCATCTTGGCCACCATGTCGCCGGCGTCCCCGGAGACCAGGTCGTTCCGGACCGTCGTGCCGGTGGCCTGGGCGAAGACCTGCAACGACGCGTCCAGCGCCTTGTTGGCGGCCTCGGAGTACAGCTTCTGCGAGAGCATCCCGACCGACCCGCCGCGAAGCCCGGCCGCCTGGTCGAGCAGGGCCTGGGGCACCTTGACGTCGACCTGCGGCGCGGTGGGGGCTCCTCCCCCGCATCCGGCGAGACCGAGCACGCCGAGCGCGCTCATCCCGAGAAAAGAACGCCGGGTTAAATCCGCTTTCTCTTCCATGACCACTCCTCTCGCGTCCGGGCATGCGGACGCGTACCGACGGGGCGACGTTGCAGCCGGCGGTACAGCGAGGCGTGCGCCGCGCTGCCGGGTCGAGCGGCGAAGACGGCGGAGCGAAGTGCGGTGTGCTAGCGGCGGCGGGAAGCCCGCCTGGTCTGCTTCTCCTTCTCCGCGAGGAGAGCGGAGTTGTTCGCGAGGTGTTTGCGCATCGCCGCGCGGGCACGGTCCGGATCGCGCGCGACGATCGCCTCGTAGATCTCCGTGTGGTCGGCGGTGGCCTTGCGCAGTGCGGCCGGTGCCTCGTTGGTGATGCGCCGGCTGGCCGTGCCGAGCCAGCGGGCCGAGTACATGATCCGGTCGAGGATGCGGTTGTCGGCCGCCCGGCAGATCTCCATGTGGAACTCGTGGTCGACCTCGAGGTAGGCGTTGGGGTCCGCCTCGAGCTCGGCCATGCGGTCGATCCCGGCCTGGAGCCGGTCGAGCGACTCGTCGGTGACGACGGCCGCGGCCATCGCGGCGAGTTCGGGTTCGAGCAGCACTCGCATCTGGTGCAGCTCCTGCAGCAGGTCGCCGACGATCTCCGTCGGCAGCCATTCGATGAGCAGCGGGCTCAGGTAGTCCCACTCGGCGGGAGGACGCACGACGACACGGCGGCCCTGCGCGACCTCGACGATGTCCAGCGAGGCGAGGATCTTGAGCGTCTCCCTCGCCACGACGCGGGAAACGCCGAACTCCTGGGAGATGTCGAGCTCTGACGGTGCGCGGCCGTCCTCGATCTCGCCGCTGACGATGCGGCGGGTCAGGTGGGCCGCCACCTGCACCGGGAGGGTCCGGACCTTGACAGCGTCCAGAGACTCTTGTCCCCTTTGCATGTCATCAGCTTATAGGACAAGTTGGGTTTCGCGACAGTCCGTTCTCATGCACCACCCGACCCGGGAGAGCCATGCGAATCGTGAACGTCACAACGGCGGTGGTCGCCTACCACGGTGAGGCCACGCTCGTGCGGATCGACACCGACGAGGGCCTCAGCGGGTTCGGCGAGGCCAATCCCGACGCCGGCGCGGGTGCCGTCGTCGGAATGATCAACTCCCTGACGCCGCTCCTGATCGGCGAGGACCCGCGCAACGTCGAGCGGTGCTGGGAGAAACTGCGGCGCGCCAAGGTCTTCGCGGGGGCGCAGGGCGGGGTGTTCGTGATCGCCCTGTCCGGGATCGAGCTCGCGCTGTGGGACCTGGCGGGCAAGGCCGCGGGCCAGCCGGTGTACCGGTTGCTGGGCGGCAAGTTCCGCGACCGGATCCGCCTCTACGCGGA
This sequence comes from Lentzea pudingi, assembly GCF_014646255.1. Taxonomy (GTDB): domain Bacteria; phylum Actinomycetota; class Actinomycetes; order Mycobacteriales; family Pseudonocardiaceae; genus Lentzea; species Lentzea pudingi. The sequence continues at coordinate 369,781 of NZ_BMNC01000003.1, read as the reverse complement.
CTGCGGCGACGGCGACGACCCGGCCGGCTCGGTCAGCGGGTGCGTGGACCGGGCCCAGCGGATGGTCGCGGAGGGGTTCACCGCGATCAAGTTCGACGTCGACGACCTGAGCCACCCGGCCAAGTTCGACGCGTTCAACCACACCGTCAACGCGGCCGAGCTGCGGTCGATGGTCGAGCGGGTGGCGGCCGTGCGGGAGGCGATCGGGCCGGACGTCGACCTGGCCATCGACCTGCACGCCCGCTACGACGTGCCCAGCGCGTGCCGGATCTCGTGGGAGCTCGAGCCGTTCGGCCTGATGTGGCTGGAGGAACCGCTACCGGCGGAGAACGTCGACGCGCTCGTGCGAGTGCGGGAGCAGACCCGCACGCCGATCTGCGCCGGCGAGAACCTGTACCTGCGGTGGGGGTTCCGCGAGCTGCTCGAACGCGGCGCCGTGGACGTGATCGAGCCGGACGTGCCGAAGTGCGGCGGCCTCGCCGAGGCCAAGAAGATCGCCAACCTCGCGGAGCTCCACTACGTGCCCTTCGCACCGCACCTGGTGTCGACGCCGCTGGGCACGATGGCCACGTCGCACCAGTGCGGGGCGATCCCCAACTTCTTCGTCCAGGAGTGGCACGCCCTCGAGGAGCGCGCGGTGTGGGACAGCTACGTCCACGCACCGGACGGGAGCGGCTCGATCGTCAAGGACGGCTACATCACGCTGCCGGACACCCCCGGCATCGGCGTGGAGCTCGACCTGGACGGGGTGCGCAGGCACGCCGTCGCGGGCTACGGGGTGTTCGAGTAGACCTCGGGCGCGGCAGCCGGTTCGTGGAAGAGGTTCGCGCGGTTCTGAGCCACCTCAGCGGACGAGAACGCAGGCTTGACACTGGTGTACTCGGTGTCCGGGTGGCTGAACAGCCCATGTTCGGGCAACGTCTGGGCAACGGGCTGGATCTGCAAGTTCTCGGCTCTCTGTACGACCCGTGCGGGTCACGGGCGGTCGTGCTGGAATTCTCCCACGTAAACGCGATGAGCGTGCATCCGCAGATGCACGCTCATCGCGGGAGACGCGTCGGTCAGTCCTTCTTGAAAGCGTCCTTCACCTTCTCGACGCCTTCCTTCAGGTGACCCTTCGCCTGGTCGCCCTTGCCTTCGGCCTCGAGGCCGTCGTCGTCGGTCGCGGAGCCGACGCCCTCCTTGACCTTGCCCTTGAGCTGGTCGGCCTTGGCGTCGATCTTGTCGTCGGTGCCCATGTGGTCCTCCCTCAACGACTGCTTTCGGTGCTACGCCAGCCGGATGCCCCACTCCGGCGAGCGTCAACCGTCGACCTCGTCACAACTTCTCCCCCGCGCCGAGCCGCCGGTCGGCGTCGGCCGCGGCGCCGGTGATCCTGCCCAGGAAGGCGGCGACGGTGCGGAGCTCGGCCGGCGAGGTCGTGCGGAGGACGTCGGCGATCTCGGCACCGGCGGCGACGAGGAAGCGGCGGGCGTGCTCGCGCGACGCCGGGACGGGTCGCAGCGTGACGCGGCGGCGGTCGGCGCTCTCGCGGCTGCGGACGAGGTGACCGGCGGACTCCAGCCGGTTGAGCAGGATCGTGGTGGCGCCGGTCGTCATGCCGATCTGCCGGGCCAGCTGCGCGGGCGAGAGCGGCGTGCCCGCCTCGGCCGCCCAGACGATCTGCCCCAGCGCGGTGGCGTCGGAGGCGGGCAGGCGCATCCACGTGGCGAGGTGCTGGTTGAGCGCCTCGAACGCGACGACCCAGTCCCGCAGGCCGTGCATCACCTCGACCTGGGCCGCCGACCACGCCTCCACCAGCGGATCCGCATCTGTCATGCACCCTCCTTCGCACCGAAGTAGCTTTGCAGCAAAGCTACCAAGCAGGGAGTTGCACATGACGACACGGCACGCGGTGATCTCCGGCGCGAGCATCGCCGGGCTCTCGGCCGCGTTCTGGCTGCGGCGCACCGGGTGGGAGGTGACCGTGCTGGAGCGCGCACCGGCGTTCCGTGACGGCGGGCAGAACGTCGACGTCCGCGGCACCGCCCGCGAGGTGCTGACCAGGATGGGGCTGTTCGACGCGGTCAAGGAGCAGAACACCACCGAGACCGGCACGGTGTTCGTCGACTCGTCGGGCCGCGTGCGCGCGGAACTGCCCTCGGCAGGCCCGGACGGCGCGACCGCCGAGTTGGAGGTCCTGCGCGGCGACCTCGCCCGCACGATCCTGCGGCACCTGCCAGAAGGCGTCGAGGTCCTCTACGGCGACACCATCTCTCGTGTCGAGGACGGCCCCGACGCGGTCACGGTGACCACCACCGGCCGGACGTTCCACGCCGATCTGCTGGTCGTCGCCGAGGGCGTCCGCTCCACCACCCGCGACCTGCTCTTCGACGACGTCGACCGCCGCGACCTCGGCATCGCGATGGCGTTCGGCACGATCCCGCGCACGGCGAGCGACGACAGCCGGTGGCGCTGGTACACCACCACCGGGGGACGGCAGATCCACCTGCGCCCCGACAACCACGGCACGACGCGGGCCATGCTGGCTTGTACCGGTGACTTCGCCGTGGTTGACCGCGCTGGTGCCCTGAGCCGCTTCCGGGACCGCTTCGCCGACGCGGGCTGGGAGGCCCGCCGCGTCCTCGACGGGTTCGACGTCTCCGACGACGTCTACGTCGACCAGCTCACCCAGATCCGGATGCCGTCGTGGCACCGCGGGCGGGTGTGCCTGGTTGGGGACGCCGCGTGGTGCGTCACCCCGATGGGCGGGGGCGGTGCCTCGCTGGCGCTCGTCAGCGGGTACGTGCTGGCCGCCTCGCTGTCTGGGTCCGGGTCCGGGCTCACCGCCTACGAGGAGTGGATGCGGCCCCTCGTGGACGACGTGCAGAACTTCCCCGGCTGGCTGGTGCCGTTCGCCTATCCCCGGACTCGGCTCGGCCTGCGGCTGCGGCACGTGGCCGACAAGGCGTTCACGTCACGGCTACTGGCGCCGCTGACGGCCAGGATGACCCAGGTCGCCGCGAGTGAGCGGGCTCTGCCGCCCATCGCGGTGCCCCAGGCCTGACCGCAGGATCAGGCCTGGGGAGGTCGGGCTGACAGCAGGGTCAGCGCCGCAGCCGCTCGGCCGCCAGCCGCCCGGAGATCAGCACCGGGGGGATGCCCACACCCGGTGTCGTGCCGCTGCCCGCCAGCACGACGTTGCCGTCGCGGAACGGCAGGTTGCCCGGCCGGAACGGACCCGTCTGGGTGAAGGTGTGCGCGGCCGAGAACGGGGTGCCCGCGGCCTGGCCCTCCCGCGCCCAGTCGTCCGGGGTCACGACGGCGAGCGGTTCGGCGTCGGCGACGAGCTTGCGGGCCGTCATCTCCGCGACGAGCTCCTCCGCGTACCGCCTGGCCTCGACGTCCCAGCGGATCGGGGCCACGTCGAGGTTCGGGCAGGGCGCGAGGAGGTACTGCAGGTGGCGGTCGGCCGGGGCGAGTGCGGGGTCGGTCAGCGTCGGGGTGGTCAGCAGCAACGACGGGTCGCTCATCAGCCGGCCGCGCCGGATGATCTCGTCGAAGGTGCCGTTCCACTGCTCGCCGAAGGAGATCGTGTGGTGGGCGAGGTCGTCCACCACCCTGCGGGCGCTCAGGTGCACGACGACGGCCGAGGGCGACCAGCGCAGCGGCCTCAGCCTGCGCGGCTCCCCGCGCAGCAGCCGGGTGCTCTGGCCGGGACCGGTCGCGAGAACCACCGCGTCGCAAGGGAAGCGGGCTTCCGTCGAACGCACGGCCGTCACCCGGCTCCCCGTGCGTTCGAGGTCGTCGACCTCAACGCCGTAGGAGAACTGCACACCGGCGCGTGCCGCGGCATCGGCCATCGCTTGTGGCACGGCACGCATACCGCCGCGCGGGAACCACACGCCCGCCACAGTGTCCATGTAGGCGATGACGGCGTAGGCGGCCAACGCGTCTCGCGGCGCCACACCGGCATACAGCGCTTGGAAGGTGAACACCCTGCGCAGCCGTTCGTCCTTCAAGAACTTCCCCACGGCGCGATCGAGCGACCCGAACCCGCCGAGCCGGGTGAGCGCCACCAGATCGGGGCCCACCAGGTCGAACGGCGAGTCGAAGCTCGCCCCGATGAACCTGTCCCGCTCGACCTCGTAGAGCCTCGTCAGCCACGCCCGCATGTCGCGGTACCCGCGCGCTTCCTCACCGCCCGCGAAGTCGCGGACTGCCTGCTCCATGCGCTCGCCGTCGGTGTGCACGTCGAGGGCGGTCCCGTCGGCGAACGACGCGCGGTAGGCCGGGTGCAGCGGCAGGAGCTCCAGGTGGTCCTCACGCCGCTCCCCCACCGCCGCGAACGCCTCGTCGAGCAGCTCCGGCATGGTGAGCACGGTCGGACCGGTGTCGATGTGGTGGCCCGCGACGTCGAGCCTGCCCGCCAGGCCGCCAGGGTGCGGCTGCCGTTCGAGGACCGTCACCTCGTGGCCGGCACCGCGCAGGTGCAGTGCCGCTGACAACCCCGAGAGCCCGGCTCCGACCACCACGACCCGGTCGGTCCGGCCCCGTACCCTGCGCGCCATCAGGTCGTCCTCGCCACGGCGCGGTGAGCGAGGCGGACCAGTTCGTCGCAGGCCCGCTCCTCGAGGTCCGCGCGTTCCAGGGCCGCCAGGCCGGTGGCCACGAGCACCTCGATGTGCTCCTCGACCGCGGCGACCGCGCCGAGGTCCACCAGCAACGCGCGCACGTCGTCGACGGTCCGTTCGCTCACCGCGCTGGCGGTGAGGCAGCGGCGCAGCAGCCTTTGCGCGCCGGGGTTTCCCTGTGCTCTCGACAGTGCGATGGCCATGAGCGGTGTCCGTTTGCCTTCCCTCAGGTCCTCGCCCACCGGCTTCCCGCACACCGACGAGTCCCCGAACACGCCGATCAGGTCGTCCCGCAGCTGGAAGGCGACGCCGACGGAGTGGCCGTACTCGCGCAGGCTCTTCACGACGTCGTCGTCCGCTCCGGCGAGGGCGGCACCGAGGTGCAACGGACGCTCCACGGTGTACGCGGCGGTCTTCAGCGCGGCGACCCGCACGGCGTGCTCCAGGGACTCCTCTCGCCGCGCGACGGCCTGCAGGTCGAGGTGCTGACCAGTGATCATCTCGGTGCGCACGTCCTGCCACGGGCGCCAGGCGCGTTGCAGCGCGTCCGCGGGCAGACCGGCCGTCACGAGGGCGTCGTCGGCCCACGCCAGCGCCAGGTCGCCGACCAGGATCGCCGCCGAGTCGCCGTAGTGGCGGGCACTGCCCGCCCAGCGCTCACGCCGGTGCCGTGCCGCGAGAGCCTCGTGCACCGAGGGCTTGCCTCTGCGCGTGGATGAGCGGTCCATCACGTCGTCGTGCACGAGTGCACAGGTCTGCAACAGCTCCAACGCGACGAGAGCGCGCACGACGGCGTCCGCGCGTGGCGCACCGCCTGCCGCACGCCAGCCCCACCACGCGAACGTGGGCCTGATCCTCTTGCCCCCGGCCAAGGTCAGCCTGCGCAGCTCGTCACCGAGCTCGCCGTCGGCGCCCTGCCTCGAGCCGAGGAACTCGCGCAGCGCGTCGTCCAGGAGCACGCCGAAGTCGTCCAAAGGCGACGTGCGAGCGTCCACGCTGGTCAACAGCGACATCGTCGCCCCCTCGAAATCGGCGGAAGTCCGGCTGTCCGAGCTGACCACGGGCGCACCGGGTCTGCATGATGAGCGCCGCCGTTGTGCGGAGGGCAACTCGCCGACTTAGCGTTGGGGAGAACCCTTCCGCGAAAGGACCGCTGATGTCGGCAGAGCGCGAACTGGACGCCGCCGGTGTGACCACCCCGGCCCTGCGCGACGCGTACAGGCGCTGCCGCGAGCTCAACGCGCAGCACGGCCGCACGTACTTCTTGGCCACGAGACTGCTCAGCCCGGAACAACGCCCGGCGGTGCACGCCCTGTACGGCTTCGCCCGCTGGGTGGACGACGTCGTCGACGATCTCCACAGTGGACTCGACGAGAAGATCGCCGAGCTGTCCGCCGTCGAACTGAGGCTGCGCGCGGCCCTGGAGCACGGCACCACGGACGACCAGGTGCTGACCGCGCTGCTCGACACCGTCCAGCGCTACGGCATCCCGGCCCAGCACTTTCACGACTTCATGGCGTCGATGCGGATGGATCTCACCGTCACCGACTACCCCGGGTTCCCCGACCTCGAACGTTACGTCCACGGATCCGCCGCGGTGATCGGACTGCAGGTTCTGCCGGTGCTCGGCACGAGCGTGCCGCGCGAGGAGGCGGAACCCGCCGCCGCGGCTCTGGGTGTCGCCTTCCAGCTCACGAACTTCATCCGGGACGTCGGTGAGGACCTCGACCGCGGGCGGGTGTACCTGCCCGCCGACGAGCTCGCCTCGTTCGGCGTCGACCGCGAGAGGCTCCTGCACGCGCGTGCGACGGGCCAGACGGACAAGCAGGTGCGTGCCGCGTTGCGCGACCAGGTCGGCCGGGCGCGTGACGTGTACACGCGCGCGTTGCCGGGCATCGCGATGCTGGCACCGCGTTCACGGCCGTGCGTGATGACCGCGTACCGGCTCTACGGCAGGATTCTGAACCTGATCGAGGAGGCGGACTACGACGTGTTCTCGCGCCGCGTCGTCGTGTCCAACGGCAGGCGGCTCGCCGTCGCCCTGCCCGCGCTCGCCAGGGCGGTGCTCGCCCGTGCGGCCTGACGAGGGGAGCATGCGGGACCGCATTCCGCTGAAGGTGTACTCGAGCCCGCCGTGGAGGGACCAGCGGCCCACGTGGCAGGACGCCAAGCCCGCGCTGATCGAGGCGGCGCTCAAGCGCGCGGAGGCACGCCCGTCCGGCAACTGGTTCGTCGCGGGCGCGAGCGGGGACGTCGTGCGCGGCAAGGTGGCCGGCCGCACCATCGCGGGGCAGGAGATCGTCCTCTGGCGTGGCCCTCACGGCGTGTTGATGGCAGGTTCCGGGTCGTGCCCGCACCTCGGAGCACCGCTCTGCGACGGCGCTGTGGCGGAGGGAAAGCTGATCTGCCGCTGGCACGGACTCGCGCTCGACGGCACGCGGTTCGGCGCGTGGACGCCTTATCCGGCGCACGACGACGGTGTGCTCGTCTGGGTGCGGCTCGACAAGGCGGGCGGTGAGGAGCCGCTGGACGCGCCCGTGCTGCCGCAACGCCCGCCGGAGGGCTCGATCGACGCCGTGGTCACGCTCGCGGGCCGATGCGATCCCGAGGACGTCGTCGCGAACCGGCTCGACCCGTGGCACGGCGCGTGGTTCCACCCCTACTCGTTCGCCAATCTGAGGGTGCTGGAGACGCCGACCGAGGAGGACGACGTCTTCCTGGTCGAGGTCACGTTCCGGCTGGCCGGACGGGTCGGTGTGCCGGTGGTCGCCGCGTTCACCTGCCCGGACCCGCGCACCGTCGCGATGCACATCGTCGGGGGCGAGGGTGCCGGCAGCGTCGTCGAGACCCACGCGACGCCGATCGGTCCCGGCCGCACCGCCGTGGTCGAGGCCACGATCGCGCACTCCGACCGCAGCGGGTTCGCGGTGGCCCGCCGCGCGGCCGGAGCACTGCGGCCGATCATGCGCCGGGCGGCGGTCCGGTTGTGGCGCGACGACCTCGCCTACGCGGAACGCCGCTACGCCCTGAGGGCGAGCGGCCGCTTCCCCGACTGAGCAAGAGCCCGCGTCGAGGTCTGGTCCGACTGTCGCGGATCAGACCTCGACACAGGCCCCGGGTCAGGACGCTCGACGGTCCGGGCCGCTCAGACGGCGGGCCGCGGCGCGCAGCAGCGGCACGCGCCCCTCGGTCGGCACCGTCCACAGCTCGGTCCCGGCCACACCCCACTGCCGCAGCAGGCGGTTGGCCGCGGTGAACCCCGTGGTGGCGGCGCGTTCCATCAACGCCACGGGCAGGTCGACGCGCACGTGGTCGCCGGCGAGCACCAGGAACTCGTCCGGTGTCCGCACTCCCGGCCGCCGCGCGTACCCGCCGGCCGGGAACAGCGGGCAGTCGTCGCGCAGCTCGTGCCGTTCGTCGACGATCTCCGCCCGCTTGGTCTCCGGGTAGACCTCCGTGAGCTGGTGCCACAACCGGGCCCGCGCGTCGTGTTCGTCCACATCGGACGGCAGCGCGTAGGCGTGCAGTTCGACGACCGAGCCTCCCGTGCGCGCGGCCCACGCCCGTGCCTCGTGCTCGTAGTGGTCGAGCACGCTGATGTTGTCGAGCAGGTCGTGCCCGCTCGTGCCCAGGAACCCGGGCCGGTCCGGGTCCACCGGCCGGTCGAGCCAGTACCGCGACACCAGGAACGGCGGCGCGTTGCGCAGCTCACCGACGCGGTCCCGCCACTGCTCGTCCGCGAGGGACGGTGAGGCACCGACGAGCGCCCGCAGGCCGCGGACGTCGGCGGCCAGCACGACCGCGTCCGCCTCGACCGCTCCTTCCCCGATCTCGACCGAGAAGCGCTTCTGCGTTCCACCGCGCACGGAGCCGACCTCGGTGCCCGTGCAGACCGTCGCGCCGAGCGAGGCGAGGTGCTGCCCCAGCGGTCCCCACAGACCGTGCGGGAACGGGTCCGCGGCCACGTCGAACAGCAGGCCCTCGTTGGACCCGAGGAAGTAGATGTGGAACATCACCGCGAGCTCCGCGGCCGACATCTCGCTGGGGTGCGCGAAGAAGCTGCGCGAGAACACCTCGAACGCCAGCGCGTGCGCGGCTTGGGGGAAACGGATGCGTTCCAGGTAGGACGCCGCGTCGATGCCGTCGAGCGTCTCGTAGACGCGCGGCACGGACACGTCGAACAACGGCATGGCCGCGCGACCGTCCACCTGCGGGAGGTCACGCCACCGGAAGGTCGGGCTGGCGCGCAGGAACGCGAGCGCGTTCCACGGCGCCGTCGTCGGCAGTCCCGCGAACGAGTCGCGGTGGCCGGACGCCTGCTGCAACGGGTAGTCCGGCATCCCGGTCAGCGCGCGCCCGCCCGGATCGACCCTCCGCAGCAACGACCGGAGGTTGTAGTACTGCCGGAAGAACGCGTGGAAGCCGCGGGTCATCGTGACCTCGCTGCCGTCGGAGAGCCGGGTCGCCCAGCCGCCCACGCGTCCGCCGAGGTACTGCTCCCGTTCGCAGAGCACCACCCGCGCGCCGCGTTCGGCGAGCAGCGTCGCCGCGGCCAGACCGGCGATCCCGCCGCCCACGACGACGACCTGCGGGGCGTCCGCACCGAACCGCGCGCGTCCCGCCGGCGCGGCGATCCGCACCGCCTTGCGATCCTTCACCGCTGCTGCTCCTGTTCCGGCGCGTGGCCGAGGAAGGTGTGCACGACCCCGAGCTGGAGGCCGCGGGACGGCGAGCTGCTCACGCCGACGAACCCGTTGCGGCGCAACCGGTCGCGCAACGCGGTGGCCCCGTCGAAGCGCACGACGCTGCGCCACAGGTACGTGTAGAGCGAGCGGTCACCGGTGACGAGCCAGCCGGCCGGAACGATCACGCCGCACAACGCCGTCCACACCGCGGTGCTGACAGCGGAGTCGCGCACGGAGTACTCGTGCAGCACCAGGCGACCGCCCGGCGTCAACATGTCCTTCAGCCTGCGCAGCAACGGATCCGGCTCCGGCAGGTTGCGCACGAGGTAGGCCGCGAACACGGCGTCGAACCGGCCCTCGTCCACGTCCTCGGCACGGCTGTGCACGAACCGCACGCGGTCCGGCCAGCGCTTGCGCCGGGCCCGGTCGAGCATGCCCGCCGACGCGTCCACGGCGACGATCTCGACCCCCGGCGCGGCCAGGACGAGCGCCGCAGTGGACGCACCCGTGCCGCAGCCGAGGTCGAGCACCCGCATGCCGTGCCGCAGCCCCAACGCCCGTGCGGATCGACGCAACGCCGGGTGGTAGCCGGGGTTGAGACCGACGAGCAGGTCGTACCCGTGTGCGGCGCGGTCGAACTTCCCCGGCACCTCAAGCTTGTCCACGTGCCAGCCTTTCCCGTTCCCACAACAACAGAACCGCCGTGACCATCGCGAACCCGTAGAGGAAGTCCTCGACCGGGATGTCCCACGGCACCCGCACACCGCTGATCGCCCAGTCCGCGTACCGCACGATCGGGGCGTCCAGCCTGGTCAGCCATCCGTCCACCAGCACCTGGAAGCCGAGCACGATCACCATCGTCATCCAGTACGCGCGGCGTTTGAACAACCCGGTGCGCAACACGAAAAGCTCCAGCGCCACCACGACGACCACCGCCGTGGCCGCGGCGAACAGGTACTCCTCAACCATCGCGCAGCCAGCCGCGCGTCTGCCCGCGCACCGCCTCGTAGGTCAGCACCGCGCACACCGGGATGACGACGAAGAACACGATCTCCTCGATGGGCAGCACACCGATCCTGACCCCCGTGGTCGCCTCGGGGTGGAAGTTCCAGTGGCCCCGCATGATCGCCACCACGTCCCACGCGGCGAGGACGAGCAGCACCGGTGCGATCGACCGCGCCAGCTCGGATCCGCGCCGGTACACCCCGCGCCCCAGCCATTCCAGGGGCAGCGTGATGAGCACACACCCGCCCATCACGGCTAGGTACTCGAACTGGCTGCGCATGTCGCGGACCTCCTGTTCCGACCGTAGGTCCGCCACGGCGAGCCTGCACAACGACGGGCCTTCGTCACGAGTCGGAGCGGCCGAGGACGTCGCGCACGCTCAGCGTCGTGCGGTAGCCGAGCAGCAAGATGATGTGCAGCGCGAACAGCCACAACCCGAGCGCGGCGACGGTGCCCACCGCCGGCAGCCCTCCGAAGGGGATGGACCAGTCCAGCGGAATGGCCAGGAACAACAGGAAGCCGTGCAGGAAGCCCGTGAGCACGGCGCCGACCGCGACCCCCGACAGCACCGCGGACCTGACCGACAACGTGACCGGACCGGCGAACGCGAACACGAGGGCGACGGCCACGCACACGGGCACCAGGTCGAGGTGGAACGACAGCACGACTCCCCACACGACCGACCAGCCACCGGCCTCGTAGAGCGGCGCCACGTCCGCGGTGAACCGCAGCGGCAGCGCGAGCAGCAGCGGCGCCACCACCAGCACGGGCAGGAACCCGACCCGGCCGGCCTGCCCAGTCCACTTCGACACCGGCCGGTGGGCCACCTGCCCGAGTCCGCGCCGCAACCCCTCGCCGTACAGGGTCGCGGGGATCAGCGCGGCGGCGAGCACCGGCCAGGACGCGTTCACCGCAGCCTCGGCCAGAGTGACGAGCGCCTCGGTGGGATCGTGGGCGCTCGGCATCGACCCGCCGAGGATCCGGGCGCTGTCGAGCACGAACGCCGGTCCGAACAGCAGGGCCGCCCCGCGCAGCGCGAGCAGCAGCATCGGCACCAGGCCGAGTCCCGCGTAGAACGTCAGCCCTGCCGCCCACAGCACCAGGTCCCGGCCGCGCAACGAACCGCGGACGTCCGCCGTCACGGCGCGGAGCACTCCCATGATCACCACATACCCGAACCTGCGTGCCGCCACCCCTCCGTTTACGGTGGTGACGTGACCGGTCACGAGGTGGACCCCGTTGCCGGCTGGTCGCGCCTGCACGGTGAGGACGTCTCCGGCAGCCGGTTGGTCGTCGGGTGGCTGCGGTTCATCCACGCGATCGCGCGGCCGTTCGACCGCGTGCACCCCGACCTGCTGTCCCTCGCGGGAGTGGTGGCCGTCGGCGGAGCCGCGGCCGTGGCCTTCGCGGGCGGACGGTGGCCGTTGCTCGCGCTGGTCCTGGTCCTCGCCGGTGGGGTGCTCGACGGGCTGGACGGCGCGGTCGCCCTGCGCACCGGCCGTGCGCGACCGGTCGGTGCCGTGATCGACGCCGTCGCCGACCGGCTCTCGGACCTCTGTCTCGTGCTGGTGCTGTTCGCGCTGCACGCTCCCGCGTGGTGGTGTGCCGGTCTCGGCGTGGCGCTGCTGCTGCACGAATACGCCAGGGCCAAAGCGCAGAGCGTCGGCATGACGTCGGCCGGGGCGATCACCGTGGCGGAACGTCCGACCAGGATGATCGTCGTCGCCGTGGCCTGTGCCGGCGCGGGGCTGGCGCCGGACGGCACGCCGGGGACCGGGTGGAGCTGGGCCGCGGTCTGCGCGCTCGTGTGGGCGGGGTGCGCGGTGGTGGGACTCGGCCAGCTCGCCGCGGGGATCGGGCGGGAACTGGGCGGACGCGCGTTGCCGGAGGCGGCTCAGGCCGGTCGCGCGCTGCCGGACGCGGATCGGGCCGGACGCGTGCTGCCAGAAGCCGCTCAGGCCAGTCGCGCGTTGCCTGACGTGGCTCAGGCCGGTCCAACCAGGCGCGAGACGATCGCGGCCGACATCCCCACCAGCGGCAGTCCCCCGCCGGGATGAGCCGATCCCCCGACCAGGAACAGTCCGGGGACGGGTGACCGGTTGGCGGGCCGCAGGAGTGCGGCGCGCGGACCGTTGGACGAGGTGCCGTAGATCGCGCCCCCGACGGACCCGGTGTCGCGCTCCCAGTCCGCCGGCGTGCGGATCTCCCGCCACAGCAGGCGGTCCCGCACGTCGAGGCCCCGGTTCGCCATCACCTCCAGGACCCGGTCGGCGTACCGGTCGGCGAGCCCGGGAGCGGTCCAGTCCACCTGCCCCTGCCTCGGGGCGTTCACCAGCACGAACCAGGCTTCCGCGCCGTCCGGCGCCATCGACGGGTCGGCGGGGTGGCAGACGTAGACCGTGGGGTCGGGCACCGGTCGCGGGTCCTTGCCGAAGATCGAGTCGAACTCGGCGTCGTAGTCCGCCGGGAACAGCACCCGGTGGTGTGCCGCGTCCGGTGTCCTCCCCCGCAACGCCAGCAGCAGGACGAACCCGGACAGCGACGGCTCGACCTTGCGCAACGCCCTGCGTGCCCGCCTGGCCCGGCGATCGGGCAGCAGCGCGCCGTAGAGCTGCGCCGCGTCGGCGTCCGACACGACGACGTCCGCGTCCACCCGTTCGCCGTCCCGCAGCACGAGTCCGGACACGCCGCCGGCCCGCGTCTCGATCGTCTCGACCTTCGTGTCGAACCGGAAGCTCGCTCCCAGCAGGACGCACCGCTCGAACAGGGCCTCGCCGAGCCTGCGGAGTCCTCCGAGCACGTACCAGCCGCCGAACCGCTGCTCGATGAACGGCACCACCGTCATCAACGCCGGTGTGCGGCGGGGATCCGAGCCGCTGTAGGTGGCGTAGCGGTCGAGCAGCATGCGCAGGCGCGGGTCTTCCAGACGGCGTTCCCCGAGCCCGCGCAGCGTGCGCCACGGCGCGATCGCCATCAGGTCCCGGACGCTCGCGGAACGACGCACGAGATCACGCACGCCGCCCAGCGGGTTCTGCAAGACCGGTTCGCCGACGAGGTCCCACAACCGTTCCGCGTCGTTCATGACGGCACGCCAGTCACGTGCGGCCTTCGGTCCCAGTGCCCCGGCGATGGCGGCGTCGACGTCGCGTTCGGCGTGCGGCAGGTCGAGCGTGGAACCGTCGGGAAAGCGGTACCGGCACACGGGTTCGACCGGGACGACGTCCACGACGTCGTCGAGCGGCGCGCCGGTCTCGGCGAAGAGGTCGCGGTAGACCTGCGGCAGCGTCAGCAACGACGGTCCGGTGTCGAACGTGAACCCCTCCCGCCGCAGGACTCCGAGCTTGCCGCCGTGCTCCGGGGCCTGCTCGTACACGGTCACGGTGTGCCCGGCGCGGGCCAGGCGCGCGGTGACGGCCAGGCCGCCCATGCCCGCGCCGACGACTGCCACTCGTGCCACGTCAGGTGCTCCCCCGCAACGATCGTCCCTTCCACCGCAGGTCTCCCCGCCACCGCGACCACCACGACCGCGCGACCAGGGACACCAGCACTCCCACCGAGATCGGGTGGGCCAGCGCGTCCGGCCACACCCGGCCGCCCGTGCGCCGCGCGGCCACCGCACGGCCGAGGACGCCGGCGAGGTAACCGGCCGCTCCCGCCCGCGAGCCCGCCAGCGCCGCCACCGCGGGCAGCACGTACAGCCAGGCCAGCACGCCCGACAACGCCACTGCCGACACGGGACTGCCGGTCGCGGACCACAGGGACTTCGCGTAGCCCTCGCGCAGTTCCGACCACCCGTCGTACATCCGGCAGACCGCCACCGAGCTGCCGTCGGCGACGATGCCGCGACCACCACCTCGCTTGATCGCCCGCATCAGCGCGAGGTCGTCGAGCACCGCCGTGGCCACCCCGGCGAAGCCTCCGCAGCGGTGGTAGGCCTCGGTGTCCACGACGAGGAACTGACCGTTGGCGGCGGACAGCGAGGGGCGCGGCGAGCGTTCGGCGAGGCGCAGCGGCAGGAAGGTGAGCCACGACCACTGCAGCAGCGGCTGGACGAGACGGGTCGCCGGGTCGTCCGCGAGCTGCCGGGGGAAGGGCGACACGGCGTCGAGCCGGTTGTCACGCAGCAGGGCGATCGCGGCGGCCACCGCGTGCGGTGCGAGCACCACGTCGGCGTCGACGAAGACGAGCACCCGGCCCCGCGCCATCGCCGCCAGCTGTGCGCACGCATGCGGCTTGCCGGGCAGGTCCGGCGGTGGCGGTTCCCCGGTGACGACGCGGAGCCGGACGTCCCCCGCCGCGACCGAGAGGACCTCGTCGGCGGTGCCGTCGGTCGACCCGTCGTCGAGCACGACGACCTCCATCCCGGGCACGCCCTCCTGGTCGAGCAGGGACCGGATGGTCGGCGCGATGCGGTGCGCCTCGTCCCGCGCGGGGACCAGCACCGACACCTCCTCGCCGCACTCCGGCGGGTGCGCCGGCGGGACCCTCATCAGCCGCGCGTTGACCAGCACGTGCAGCAGCGAGACGGCCGAACCGGCGGCGGCACCGCGCACGGCGGCCGAGAGCCAAGGCGTCACCGATGCGCCTTCCAGACCTCGACCGCGAACGGCACTGCGACGAGCCCCATCAGCAGACCGCCGACGAGCGCACCGGACGGACGCCCGAAGAACGCGGCGTGCGCCCACACCGACGACCCGAAGGTCCACAGGTAGAGCACCGGAGCAGGTCCCACGCGCAGATCCAGCTCACGACCCGCGCTGCCCACCAGCCGGTGCAGCGCCGCCACCATCAGCGTGGCGACGAGGATCCACCCGGCGAAGTTCGTCAGCGGCACATCGTGGATTCCGGGCAGCGCCGGTTCGGGATGAGCCCACGCCCAGTGACCGGCGTCCACCATCTGCGGGTCCAGGAAGAGGTCCCAGCTGACCAGAGCCCAGGCACCGATGCCCACGACGAGCCAGGCCGGTGCACTTCCCCGCCACCGCCGCGCGAGAGCACGGCCGACGAGCAACGCGGGCCAGGACATCATCACCCAGGCCAGCGGAACCACCAGCGGCACCGTCCACAGCGCCGGCCCCAGTGTGCCCGTGTAGTCGTACTGCCCGAACGGGAATCCGGTGTGGACACCGACCGTCTCGGCGAGCAGCCCGCCTCCCCCGGCGACCACCACGAGCGCGACGGCGGCCGCCCTGCCGAAGCGGACGGCCGCGTCGCACACCGATGCCACCGCGAAGGCGGCCACGGACAACAGCGTCATCGGCAGCCGTGCGTCCGGCTCGGTCATCGAGTAGATGATCTGAGCGACCACGACGACGAGGCCGCAGACCCAGGCGGTGCCCGAGACGACCTTGGTCCGACTGCGAACCGCTGACAGGGAGACCGACGTCATGGGCACGAACTCACGCTAACCGGCGCCGACGAGCCCGGCATGACAGCGCGTGGTCAGGACTAAGCGGGACGGTCGACGTCACCGCGCCAGGCACCGGTCTCGGTGCCCCCGCGCTTCTCGACGAACGCCTTGAACCTGTCGAGGTCGCCCTGCACCCGGCGGTCGAGGATGCCGAGCTTGTCGGCGACGTTCTCGACGAAGCCCTCCGGGTCGATGTCCATCTGCACCGTGACCCGCGTGTGCTCGGCGTCGAGGCGGTGCACGGTCACCACCCCGGCGTGCTCCGGGCCCGTGTCGGAGCGCCAGGCGACCCGCTGGTCCGGGTGCTGCTCGGTGATCGTGGCGTCGAACCCCCGCGTCACCCCGGCGATGCTGACCGTCCAGCGGGTGTGGGTGTCGTCGATCTGCTCGATCCGGTCGACGCCCTCCATGAACTGCGGGAACTCGGCGAACTGCGTCCACTGGTTGTAGACGCTGGTCACGTCGGCCTCGACGTCGACGGACTTGGTGATCGTGCTCATGACGGGCGCCTCCTGCTGGTGATGTGGTGGTCACGGCCGCTCCAGCAGTACCCCTCGATTCGACTCAGAAACGATCCAATCAGGGGGTTTCAGAACGCGGGCGCAACAGCGAGCCGGCGAGCTCCTCGAGGTGCGCGATCGCCAGCAGTTCCCCGTCCACCGGCCCGAACCGGGCGGCGGCCCGCTGGTGGACCCGCGTGACCACCTGGGACAGTTCCGACGGGACGCCCCGGTCGCGGAAGAGCTCGGTGACGGCCTCCAGTTCCTCGACGCAGCGGTCCAGCCCGAACAGCGGCAGGTAGTCGCCGGAGAACACGTGCGCCAGGTCGTGCCGCAGGAACTCGCTGCCCGCGGCGCTGTCCGCCAGCAACCCGCGCAACGCCTCGACGTCCAGACCGGCCGCCTGACCGAGCAGCATCGCCTCGGCCGTCGCGACGGCCTGCCCGAACCACAGCAGGTTCACCAGCAGCTTCGCGGTGTACCCCGAGCCGGGCCCGCCCACCAGGTCCACGCGGTCGGCGATCACCTCCAGCAGCGGCAGCAGACGGCGGAACGTGCCGGCGTCCCCGCCTGCGAAGAGCCGGAGGGTGCCTGCGGCCGCCGCGTCCGGGCCGCCTCCCATGGGCGCTTCCAGGAACGCGACACCGCGGGAGCGGGCGTCCTCCTGGATCGGGCGCATCGCCAGGGGCGAGCTGCTCGTCAGGTCGAGCCACACGGCCCCGCTGGGCAACTCGCGCAACAACGACTCCGGCCCGCCCATCAGCGAACTGACCTCCGGGATGCCCGGAAGCACCGTGATCAGCACCTGCGCGTCTGCGGCGGCCGCACTCGCCGACGGTTCCCAGCGAGCGCCGCCGGACGTCACCGCTTCGGCCAGCTCGTGCCGGACGTCGGTCACCACCACGTCGAACCCTGCGGCGGCGAGGTTCGCACTGATCGGAAGGCCCATCCGGCCCGCTCCGACCAGGGCGATCCGCTCTTCTGGGATGTTCACCGGGCCTCCTTTCACGGGATCTCGGGCAGGTAGGAGGGCGTCCGGCGAGCTTGCGACACGCTCTCGAAAGCCGCCGCGAAGCCCAGCAGCGCATCGTCCGCCCCAGGCCCGCCGGTGAAGGACACGCCGATCGGCAACGGGCCCGCGAACCCGGCCGGCACGCTGATGTTCGGGTACCCCGCGACCGCCGCGGGCAGGGCCGTGCGCGGGCCGGCCGGGTCGCTGCCCCGAGCCCGCCACGCGGGCCGGTTCGTCGGCGCCATGACCACGTCCAGGCGGTGGGTGGTGATCACCTCGTCGAGGGATCGGCGGGCCGCCTCGGTCGCGGTGCGCCGCTGGTGGAGGTAGGCCGGATCGGTCAGCGGCCGGGTCTTCTCGGCGTCGTGGAACAGCTCCTGGCCGAACTTGCCCAGCTCGACCGGATCGCTCTCGTTGAACTCGATCAGCTCGCGCATCGTGCGCGGCGCGCCCGGCCTCGCGCGCAGGTACTCCTCCAGGTCGTGCCGGAACTCGGCGACCATGGCCGGCCGGTCGGCCGCGTGGATCACGTCCTGGTAGGGCAGCTCGACCTCGACCAGGTCGGCGCCGTGGTCGCGCAGGAGCTCCACCGCGGACGCCACCACCCGTTCGGCATCAGCGTCGAACCCGGCCCTGCGCCACACGCCGACTCTCGCGTGCCGCAGCGTGCCAGGGGTGAACGAGCAGGCGGCGCCTTCCATGGCCGCCTGGAGGATCGCCGCGTCCACGACGTGCCGTGCCAGCGGGCCGGCCGTGTCCCTGAGCGCGGTGATCGGCACGATGCCCGCGTTGCTGGTCCTGCCCGGCGACGGCTTGAACCCCACGACGCCGGTGTGGCCCGCCGGGGACACGATCGACCCGCTGGTCTCGGTGCCGACCGCGACCTGCGCCAGCGACGCCGCCACCGCGACGGCCGAGCCGGACGACGAGCCGCACGGCGTGCGGTCCAGCACGTGCGGGTTGACTGTCTGCCCGCCCACCGCCGACCAGCCCGACGTGGCCCACGGGGAGCGGAAGTTGCCCCACTCCGTCATGTTCGTCTTGCCCAGCACCACGGCGCCCGCCGCGCGCAGCCGTGTCACGATCTCGGCGTCGGCGCGAGGCGGCACGCTCAGCGCCCGTGAGCCGGCGGTGGTCGCCAGCCCGCTGGTGTCGATGTTGTCCTTGAGCAGCAACGGAATGCCGTCCATGAGCCCGCGTGACTCGCCGCGTGCTCGTCTGCGGTCGCTCTCCTCGGCTTGCGACAGCGCGGTCGGGTCGACGGCGAGCACGGCGCGCAGCACCGGGTCCACCTCGGTGATGCGACGAAGGTACGCGCCGGTCAGGGCGGCCGACGTGAACTCGCCGTCCGCCATCCGGCGCGCGAGCAGCGGGATGGTCGCCCGGTCGAGTTCGGCGGCCGACAGGTCCATGGGTCCCACCTTGCCAGCCCACGTCAAATGGCCGTCGTGGCCGTGCTCACACGCGAGCCGGAGCACAGCGGCACATGATCATCAGCGTTCGGGGTACCCGTTCCGCACCCTGTCAGCCGAACGCCCGAGGAGACGCCCATGTGCGGAATCGCCGGTGAGATCGTCACCGACCAGTCCGGCCGTCCGGACCGCGGCGCCGTGGAGCGCATGACGCGGACCATGTGGTCGCGCGGACCGGACGGCGACGGCCACTGGTCGGAGGGCCGGGTCGCGCTCGGGCACCGAAGGCTGTCGATCATCGACCTGTCCGACGCCGGCGCGCAGCCCATGGTCGACGACGAGCTCGGGCTCGCGGTGGCGTTCAACGGGTGCGTCTACAACTATGAGCAGCTGCGCGAGGAGCTGTCCGGCCGCTACCGGTTCACCTCGACGAGCGACACCGAGGTGATCCTCAAGGCCTACGACCACTGGGGCGAGCGGTTCGTCGAGCACCTCGTCGGCATGTTCGCGATCGCCCTGTTCGACCGGCGGCGCGACCGCGTGCTGCTGGTCCGCGACCGGCTCGGCATCAAGCCCCTCTACGTCGCGGACGTGCGGGGCCGGACGCGGTTCGCGTCCACCCTGCCGGCGCTGCTGGCGGGCGGCGGCGTCGACACCGAACTCGACCGCGTCGGCCTGCACCACTACCTGACCTGGCACTCCATCGTGCCGGCCCCGCGCACTGTCCTGCGCGGGGTGCGCAAGCTGCCTCCCGCGACGATCCGCGTGTTCGACCGCGGGCAGGAGCCGCGTGACCGCGTCTACTGGCAGCCGTCGTACACGCGGCGTCCCGAGCACGCGGACTGGACGGCGCTGGACTGGCGGCAGGCGGTGCGCGAGGCACTGCGGGTCGCGGTGCGCCGCCGCACGGTGTCCGACGTGGAGGTCGGCGTCCTGCTGTCCGGCGGACTCGACTCGAGCCTGCTGGTCGCGCTGCTCGCCGAGCAGGACCAGCGGCCCAGCACCTTCAGCATCGGCTTCACGAGCCGCGGCGACGTCGAGGGCGACGAGTTCGTCTACTCCGACGTGATCGCGCGGAAGTTCGGCACCGACCACCACCAGATCCGCATCGGTGACGAGGAGATCGCCAAGGCGGTCGAGGACACCGTGGGGGCGATGAGCGAGCCGATGGGCAGCCACGACGTCACCGCGTTCCACCTCGTGTGCCGCGAGGTCTCGAAGCACGTCAAGGTCGTGCAGTGCGGCCAGGGCGCCGACGAGGTGTTCGCCGGCTACCGCTACCACCAACCGGCAGCGGACGCGGCACGCGGTGCGGCCGCCGAGGTCCTGCGCGACGCGTTCCACGACCTGGAGCACGACGAGCTCGCGGACGTCCTCGAACCGCACTGGCTCGCGGGCCGGGACGTCAGCGGCGAACTGGCCGCGGACCACCTCGCCGTTCCCGGTGCGGACACCGCGCTCGACGCCGTCCTGCGCACGGACACCCACCTCCTGATGCCGGACGACCCGGTCAAGCGGGTCGACAACATGGCGATGGCGTGGGGGGTCGAGGCCCGCGTGCCGTTCCTCGACCAGGACCTCGTGGAGCTCGTCGCCGCGTGCCCGCCGGAGCTCAAGTCCGGCCAGAACGGCAAGGGCCTGCTCAAGGACATCGGCCGCGACCTGCTGCCGCTCGAGGTCGTCGACCGGAAGAAGGGGTACTTCCCCGTCCCGGCCCTCACGCGGCTCGACGGGGAAGTCCTCGACCTGTTGCGCGCCACCATGAACTCCCCCGCCGCACGCCAGCGAGGAGTCCTCCGCCGAGGCTACGTCGACGAACTGCTCGCCGACCCCAACGGCCGGTCCACCAAGGCGGGCGGGAACGAGCTGTGGCACCTCGGCGTGCTGGAACTGTGGTTGCAGCACCACGGGATCAGCTGAGCGGGCGAGGAGCCTGCCGATCTGACGGAGTGCGTCAGATCGGCAGGCCGAAGGTCTCCCCGCGTGCCACGACCTGGACGACGAGTCCGGCCTCCCGACGCGCGATCTCGCCGGTGAAGTCGGACAGCGGTGACTTCATGACGCCGTACTCCTCGTAGTGCACGGGCACGGTCGTCTCCGGGCCGAGCAGCTCGACCAGGTCGGCGCCCTGCCGGCCGTCCATGGTGAGCAGCAGGCCGAGCACCTTGGTGCCGCCTAGGTGCACGACCGCGAGGTCGATGCCGTCGAAGCGCTCGCGGATCTCGCGCAACGCCGGGTGCACGAGGGTGTCGCCGCTGAGGTAGATCCGGAACGGGCGCGCGCCCACCTGCCGGTACTCCAGCATGGTGCCCATCACCGGAGGCAGCACGCGGGCCAGCGGCCCGAGCGCGTGCCTGCCCGGCAGTGACGTCATCGTCAGCGTCGACGCCCCCTTCGACAGCGTGGCGGTCTCCCAGGTCCGCAACGGCGCGGTTTCCCGGAAACCGCGCCGGGACAGGCGTTTCGCCGCGTGCGGAGTGGTGAAGACGGGCAGGTCGCGGGCGAGCTCGCGGCTCGCCACCCGGTCGAAGTGGTCGCCGTGCAGGTGTGACAGCACCACGCCGTCCAGTTCCGGCAGGGCACCGATCCCGGTCGCGGGATCGGTGAGGCGGCGCGACACGACGCCCTGGCCGATGTGCGTCCACTGTCCTCTGTGGAGGAAGTTGGGATCGGTCAGCACCGTGAACGGCCCCAGCCGGAGCACGGTGGTGGCGTTGCCCACGAAGTACAGCGAGCCGGTCATGTCGTTCCTCCGGGAAGGTGTCAGAGGCGGAACACCGAGCGGACGCAGTCGTCCTCCTTCTTCTTGAACAGCTCGTACCCGCGCGCGCCCTCGCTGAGCGGCATCACGTGCGTCGCCAGGTGATCGGTGACGAGCTCGCCGGACGCGATGCGGTCCAGCAGCATCGGGATGTAGCGCTGCCCGTGCTGCTGCGCGCCGCGGACGGTCAGGCCCTTGTTCATCAACGCTCCCAGCGGGAACTTGTCGACCAGCCCGGTGAAGACGCCGAGGACGAACACCGACCCGCCCTTGCGGCAGTTGTAGATCGCCTCGCGCACGGCGATCGGGCGGTCCATCTCGAGCTTCAGCTTGCTCTTCACCTGGTCGTACACGTACTGCGGACCCGTCGAGTGCGCCTCGCAGCCGACCGCCTCGATGCACACGTCCGGACCACGGCCGCCGGTGGCCTCCAGCAGGGTGTCGCCCACGGACGTCTCGGCGTAGTTGATCGTCTCCACCCCGAACACCGACCGCGCCTGCGCCAGGCGGTACTCGAAGCGGTCGATGATCAGGACGCGTTCGGCGCCGAGCAGCTGGGCCGCCCGTGCCGCCATCTGCCCCACGGCGCCCGCGCCCCACACCGCCACGACGTCGCCCTGCTTGACGCCACCGAGGTCGGCGCCCATCCACCCGGTCGCCGCCGAGTCGGACGTGAACAGGGCGCTCATGTCGTCCACGGCCTCGGGGATCGCGATCGCGGTGTGGTCGGCGAACGGCACGCGCACGTACTCGGCGTGGCTGCCGCGGAAGCCGCCCATGGCGTGCGAGTAGCCGAAGACGCCACCGGGGTCGGAGCCCCACAGGTGCTGGGTGATCCCCGGGTTGGTGTTCGTGTTGTCGCACAACGAGTACAGCTCGTTGCGGCAGTACCAGCACCGGCCGCAGGCGATGAACGAGCACACCACCACCCGGTCACCCGGCCGGTGCTTGGTGACACCGGGGCCGACCTCGACGACCTCGCCCATGAACTCGTGGCCGATCACGTCGCCCGCCTGCATGAACGGGATGTGGCCGGTGAGCAGGTGCAGGTCCGAACCGCACACCGTGCTCAACCCGACCTTGAGGATCATGTCCTGGTCGTTCAGCAACTGCGGATCGGGAACGTCCTGCACGCGGACGTCGTTGATCCCCTCCCAGCACAACGCCTTCACAGCCTGCCTCCTCCTGCCGCCCTGCTCGTCACCAGTTGCAGCACCTTGCCCATCGGTCCCGGATGGGTGGGCGCGGTGTCGGGCCGGACCACCTCACCGGCCTCCAGCACCGACTTGGCCCGGCGCAACGCGAGCCTGACGTCGTGCGCCGACGTCCCGCCGACGGGTTTCGCCCTGAGCTCGGTGCCCTTGTCCCCCGACGCGGGCGTGATCCGGAGCTCGACCTCGTCCTTCCACCGCGTCAGGTCCTCCGGCAGTGATGCCTGCACGTCCGCCGGCGCGCGGTTCACCGTCACGACGAGCCACCGCCCGTCCGGCTGGTCGTCCGGCGCGCGTCGTCGTCGCCTGACCACGGTGACGGCGGTCGCCACACCCGCGGCCAGAAGAGCTTTTCCTGCTGTGTTCATCGTGTTCGGCCTCCCTGCAGCACGAAGGCCGTGGATACCCGGGCCGAAGCGGAACAACCGGACGCACACCAACTTCCGCGACTTCGGTTCGACGGGGTTCACCTGGGTATGACCTCGCTACCGACACACCAAGGGAGGTAAGCGATGGCCACGGGTGAGACCGGTTTCGACGACGTCACCTACGACCTGATCTCCGTGCAGTACCACGCACTCAAGGCAGGCCACGACTACGGCCAGTACGTCCGCGACGCCGACAACGCCGGCCGTCAGGACATCGCCGACTTCTTCCGCCGCGTCATGGAGGAGGACTCGGCGAGGGCCCGGCAGTGCCACCAGTTCATCAAGGAGCTGTCGGGGTCGAGCGACTCGGGACCCGCCGTCAGCTGACCAGCGGTCACGAGGACCAGTCCGGTGATCACCGCCGGCGCGGATGCCTTGCCCGCGCCGGCGGTCCCGCCGACAGCGGGAGTTCCCCGTGTCCACCAGAGAACTCCGGCGGATCGAGCACCGGCTCACGGCCGAGGACCCGGACCTGGCCGCGATCCTGAGCGCACACGGCGCCGCACCGCAGAAGTCGTACCTCCGCTGGACGCGGCCTGCACGTCGCCTGCGTCAGGTCGCGGCGTTCGACCGATTCCGCAGCAAGCCCGAGATCACGGACTCGACGAGCACGCGGTAGCTGCGGTCGACGTCACGGGGCAGTCCGAAACCGCCGGCGCTCTCCAGGCTCGTGAAGCCGTGCAGCGCCGACCGCAGCGCACGGGCGGCGTCGACCGCGTCGTCGTCGTGCAGCCCCAAGCCCGCGAGGATGTCGAAGAGAGCGCGCAACGAGTCGTCGCTGACCTGGCGGTCCTCCTCGTCACCGGGTGCCGGTGCACGAACTGACGCCACGTAGCGGCCGGGGTGGTCCAGGACCCAGCGGCGGTACGCGTCGGCGAACGCGTGGATCGCGTCCGCGCCCGCCTTGCCGACGGCCGCCCTGGCCGCGACGCCACCCAGTTCGCGCTTGGCCTGCAGGGCGATGCCGCGACGGAGTGCGTCCAGGGACTCGACGTGCCGGTAGAGCGACGGCGGTCGCACGTCGAGCCGTTCGGCGAGCAGGCCCATCGTCAGCGCTTCGAAGCCGACCTCGTCGGCGAGTTCCGCACCGGCCGCGACGACGGTGGCCGGAGCGAGGCCCGCCCTAGGCACGAGCGTTCTCGTTGAGGGAGGTCAGCATCAGGAACACCATTCGCTGGGAGTGTCGACGTGCGGCTCGATCATCTCAGGCGCCCACGTCAGTCATGAACTCGTTCAGCAGCGCGGCGAACGCTTCCGGTGTCTCCTGGTGCGGAGCGTGGCCCGCGCCTGGGATCACCTGGACCTCACCGCGCCACAACGCGGGAAAGTCGAGTTCGCGCAGGTAGTCGAGACTGACCAGCTGTTCCTCGGCGCCGTGCAGGACGGCCATCGGCCGGCGGAGTGCCGAGACGATCGCGAGCTCGTCGGCGAACCGGCCGGCACCGGCGCTGGCGCCGAGCCCGGCCCGTGCCCTGCCATCGGTGGCCAGAATGTCGGCGACGAACTCGGCGAGGTCCAATGAGGAGTCCGGCGCGGTGAAGCTCGCCGCGGCCAGCCTCGCCTCGTCCTCGCTGACCTGGTCGGTGAAGAGCGCGCCCATCGCGGGGTTGGGCAGGAACGCCTCGGCCATGTCCGCGGGCGTCGCGACCGGGGGCGCGCCGAAGACGACGAAGCCGCCCGCGTCCGGCAGGCCAGGCGCGGCCTCCATCACGATCTGTCCGCCCAGGCTCCAGCCGACGAAGACGGCGCCGGTCACACCGATCTCCTGGGCGAAGCCGGTGAGCACCGCCGCGTAACCCGGCAAGGAGTAGCCGGCGTCGTCGCGGGCCGGCTCGGACCGGCCGTGACCCGGCAGGTCCAGGGCGAGACAGCGGAACCGGGTGCCGAAGTCCTGCTGCAGCAAGGGGAGCCAGGTTCGTGCCGAGGAGGAGTTCCCGTGGACGAACACCACCGTGCGGGCATCCGCTCGGCCCGGACTCTCGACGTAGGCGATGTGCTGCCCACCGACGTTCACGTTCGACTGCTTCACCAAAAGCCTTTCTGCGGGTGTGGGCGGGCGCCCTTCAGGCGCGCGCCAGGGTCTTGGCCAGGAACGGCAAGGCGAGTGCGAGGACCTCGTCGGGCGTCTGGGCGTGCGGGTAGTGCCCGGCACCCTCGATGACCGCCAGCTCACCGAGCCCCCGGGGCAGGTCGGCGACGACCTTCTCGCCCTCCGCGCGCGGGTCGGCCCAGTCGGGATCGGCGGTGCCGACGACGACGAGGACCGGGCAGGTGACGTTGGCCAGCTGGGCGCCGGCGTCGGCGGGACTGGTCTTGCACATGGCCTGCAGGACCTTCATCCGGCCGGGCTCGCTCAGCTTGGCCTCGATGCGCGCGAGTTCGGCCTGCCAGTCCGCGGGCTTCGCCGGCATCGCGATGTCGAGGTACTTCTTCCAGCCCGTCAGGCTTCCCGCGACCAGGACCTTCGCGAGCTGGGTGTAGCCGGCGCGGTACCGCCGCACGCGCATCAGCCCGCCCAGGTCGAAGGACTGCGCGCGGGTGAACGGCGCGAGCTCGACGACGCCCGCGATCACGTCGGGCGCGGTGGCGGCGGCGATGGTCGCGGCACCGCCGCTGATGGACTGGCCGATGACCACGGCGGGGCCGCCGAGGTGGCGGGCGACGGCGACCAGGTCACCCGCGATGTCGGTGCGGCTGTAGCCGTCCCAGCCGGTGCTGGAGTCACCGCAGCCGCGGATGTCGACGTTCGCCACCCGGTAGCCCCGCGCGGCCAGCGCTGGGGCGAGGAACCGGTAGGAGTGGCGGCTGTCGCCGATGCCGTGGGCCAGCACGACGAGCGGGCCCTGCCCGGTCACGTCGTAGGCGATGGTGTTCCCGGCGATGGTCAGGTGCTCGGTCATGCCGTCCGTCCTCCAAAAGCTAATGCGATTAGCTAAAAGCTAATGGTGTTAGCTAACGCTGTCAACTACCTGCGGACGCGTCCCCACGGCTTGAAGACCGACAGCACCATCGCGAAGCTCAGGAACACCAACGCGCTTATGGCCAGGAACGCGACGAACCACATGTCCTGCAACGGCTGCTCGCCCGAGGACAGCTCGCGGATCGGGCCGAGGAACGCCAGCAGCAGCGCGCACGCCACGACGTTGAGCACCAATTTCACGGCGACCCACCGGTAGCGGACGATTCCCCACTTCGTCGCGATGCCGAGCAGCACGCCGGTGACCAGGCAGACCACTCCCGCCACGAGAGCGGCGAGCAGGAGCGGGACGACGGAGAAGTCCGCGAGCGCCTGGTAGACGACGGTCCGGTCGTCGCCCGACCTCGCCCATCCGATCGCCACGAGAACGGTGGCGGCGACGTCGACACCGATCCAGGCTCCCGCCGCCACGACGTGGGTCACCAGGATCGTCTTGCGCAGCCGGGCCGGGATGGGCCAGCGGACCCGGTTCACCGGCGCGGGCGAGGCGGTGCGTGCTGTCGTGAGAGTGCTCATGGTCGTCCTTGTCCGTGCGGTGGAAGGGGTGATGGACCGAGCGGACGTCAGGCGCGGACCAGGCCGGTCTGGTGTGCCACCACGACCAACTGGGCCCGGTCACGTGCCTGGAGCTTCATCATCGCCCGGTTGACGTGCGTCTTGACGGTGAGCGGCGAGACCACGAGCTCGTGCGCGATCTCGTCGTTGGACATGCCGCCGGCCGCCAGCGCCACGACCTCGCGTTCGCGCTGGGTCAGGGCGTCCAGGCGTTCGGGGTGCACCGGCTCGCTGGGGCGCTGGGCCAGGAACCGGCCGATCAACGCCTTGGTCGCCTTCGGTGACAGCAGTGCGTCGCCTTGTGCCACGGTGCGGATCGCGGCCTGCAGTTCGGAGGCGTCGACGCCCTTGCCGAGGAAACCACCGGCTCCCGCCTCGATCGCCTGGGCCACGTGGTCGTCGATCTCGAACGTGGTCACCACCAGGACCTTCACGCCGTCGAAGTTCTCGTCGGCGGTGATGCGGCGGGTGGTCTCCAGTCCGTCCAGACGGGGCATCCGGATGTCCATGACCACGACGTCGGCGCGGCTCGTGCGCAGCTGGGCGAGCACTTCCAGCCCGTCGGCCGCCTCACCCACGACCTCGAGGTCCGGGGCGGAGTCGATGAGCACGCGGAACCCGGCCCGGATGAGCGGCTGGTCGTCGGCGAGCAGGACGCGGATGGTCATGGGTTCTTCCCGAGGGGCAGGGTGACGTGGACGTGGAAGGTGTCGCCGGGTCCGGGCCCGGTGCGGGCCGTGCCCCCGACGGCGCCGGCTCGTTCCCGGATGCCGATCAACCCGAGGCCCGAGCCGTCCGCGGAAGCGTTGCGGCCACGGGGGTTCACGACCTGCAGCACCAGGTCGGCGGGCGTGTAGGTCACGGACAGGTGCGCGGTGCCGTTCCCGTGGCGGTGGACGTTGGTCAGCGCCTCCTGGATCACCCGGTAGGCGACCAGGTCGACGGTCGCGGGCAGCGGTCGCGGCTCCCCTGCCGAGGTCCAGCGCAGTTCCAGACCGGAGTGCCGGAACGTCTCGACCAGCGGCCCCAGCAGGTCCATGCCGGGGGCGGGTTCGGCCGGTCCGTCCGGCTCACCGGCCCCGCGCAGCACGCCGAGCAGGTCGCGCAGTTCGTCCAGGACGGAGCGGCTCGACCGGCGGACGTGGTGCAGCGCCTCGGCGGCGGCGTCCGGCTGGGAGGTGATCAGGTGTTCGGCCACGGCGGCCTGCACGTTGATCACGGAGATGTGGTGCGCCACCACGTCGTGCAGCTCGCGAGCAATGTGCAACCGCTCCTCCGCCACCCGGCGCCGCGCCTCCTCCTCGCGGGACCGCTCCGCCCGCACCGCCCGTTCCTCGATCGCGGCGATGAACGCGCGCCTGGTGCGCACCGCCTCGCCCGCCGCCGCGGCCATGCCGATCAGGGTGAAGCGACCGAGGTCCTCCCACGCCGAACCGGGCGAGCTGGTCACGATCGCGACGGCCGATACCGCCAGCAGAACACCGGCCGCTGACGCTCGGCGCTTCGTCCACCGATCGGTGTGCACGGTGAAGGTCGCCACGGCCAGCGGAACCAGGAACGGTTCCAGGTCCGCTCCCAGGGCCGTCGCGGTCGCCACTCCGAAAGCCGTGACCCCCAATGTCCACAGTGGCCGCTTGCGGCGCACCGCCAGGCTGGCCGTGACCACCGCCAGCAGGCCGGGCAGCGGAGGAATGCGGATGTCCAGTGCGGACTCCGCGCCGTCCGCCGCGCTCAGGCCGAAGATCACGACGTAGATCACCGCCGCGCTCACCGCGTCCACAACGCGGGGATGCTTTCGCGTCCACGAAAGGATTTTCTCCATCGCTTACACGTCGCGGCGGCGCAACAGCACCGCGGCGGCGAGCAGGGGAACGACGACCCAGGCCGAGAACACCGCGGCACCGGCCGGCGCGCCGAGCAGCCCGGGAGCCGGGGCGACCTGGGTGAACGCCTCCGCCGCCGAGGAAGGCAGGAACTTCACCGCGTTGTCCCGCCACGAGGCCGGCAGGAGAAGACCGCCGAGTCCTGGTGCGAGGAAGACGAGGAAGACCAACGTGGACACCGCGCCCGCGGTGGTGCGCAGGAGTGCCCCGAGCGCGAGACCGAGGACCGCGACACCGGTCATCGTGACGGCCGACCCCACCACCGCGCCGAGCACACCGGCGTCACCGATCCTCGCGGTGGGCAGGCCGGCGTTGCCCATGACGACCTGGCCGGCGAAGAAGACGACGAAAGCGCTCGCCAGCACGGCCGGGAACACGGTGCCGACGAGCACGGCGACTTTGCCCGCGAGCACCGGCAACCGTGAGGGCACGGCCGTCAGCGTCGGCTTGATCATGCCGGTGGCGTACTCGCCGGACATCAGCAGCACGCCCAGCACACCCGTCAGGAGCTGCGCGAAAATCGCGCCACTCAAGGTGATGCCGGCCGGGTCGGTCACCCCGTCGGCACCGTCGGAGTCGGTGCCGATCGTGGCGGCGAAGACCAGCCCCGCCACGATCATCGTCAGCGCCGCGCCCAGCACCGCGAAGCCGCTGGACCGCACCGAGCGCAGCTTCACCCACTCGCCGCGCACCACACCTCCGAAGGTGGTCATCAGGCCACCTCCCCGAGCGAGGCGCCCCGGTACTCGACGACGTCCCGGGTCAGGTCCGCGTAGGCCTCCTCGAGCGACGCCTGCTGCGGGGTCAGCTCGAACAACGGGATTCCGGCCCGCAGCGCCCGTGCCGCGATGTCCTCGACGGACAGGCCGATCACGTCGAGCACGTCGCTGGTGACCGAACTGATCCGCACACCGTTCCCGCTCAGCACCTCGACGAGCTCGCTGGTGCGGGGCGAGCGGACGTGCACACCGCGCTCGACCGAGGTGATCAGCTCCGCCATCGGCACGTCCGCGACGAGCCTCCCGCGTCCCACCACGACCAGGTGGTCGGCGGTCAAAGCCATCTCGCTCATCAGGTGCGAGGAGACGAACACCGTCCGGCCCTGCGCGGCGAGGTCCTTGAGCAGGTGCCGGATCCACCGGATCCCGTCCGGGTCGAGGCCGTTGACCGGCTCGTCCAGCACGACCGTGCGCGGGTCGCCCAGCAGCGCGACCGCGATGCCCAGCCGCTGCCCCATGCCGAGCGAGAAGCCGCCGGCCCGACGCCTCGCCACCTCGGTGAGGCCCACGACCTCCAGCACCTCGTCGACCCGCCTGGCGGAGATGCCGTGCGTGGCACCGATGGCCAGCAGGTGATCACGAGCCGAGCGGCCGGGGTGCACCGCGCGGGCGTCGAGCAGCACCCCGATCTCCCGCAACGGGGCGCGGTGCTCGCGGTAGGGCTTGCCGTTGACCCTGGTGATGCCCGAAGAGGGTGCGGCGAGACCGACGAGCATTCGCATCGTGGTCGTCTTGCCCGCGCCGTTCGGACCGAGGAATCCGGTGACGATTCCGGGTTGGACGGTGAAGGAAAGCCCGTCCACCGCGGTCTTCGGCCCGTACCGCTTGCTGAGGTCCACCACCTCGATCATCGTTCTCTCCCAAGGGGTTCGTCTGTGTTGCACACAGATTCACCGCTCAGGACACAAAGATCGTCCTACTGACGCAGGTAGCTGAATACTGCAGCCGCAGTATATGCAGAGGAAACCGCCGGAAATGCATCTCGCAATTGCCGAATGGTAAATCAGCAATTAACCAGAACGCACTTCACAGCGGGAAGGTCACTCCGGTGAGCCGTTCCGACGTCTCCCACAGCCGCCGCGCCATGACCGGGTCGCTGGCCGCCGCCGACCGGCCGACCAGCGCGGGGTGCCCGTGCAGCTCGAACCGCCCGTCCGGGCCGACGTAGCTCGCGCCCGGCAGGTCCTGGGTCGCCGCGTACAACGACGGCAGCGCGCCCTGCTCCTCGGTCTGCGCGAGGTACCGCCCTGCCACGTGGACGATCTTGACGAGGTGCCGGTTGCGGCCCTTGGTGCCCAAGTTGGACGCCGTGTAGCCGGGGTGCGCGGACAGCGCCCGCACGGACGACCCGGCCTCGCGGCAGCGCCGTTCCAGCTCCAGCGTGAACAGCAGGTTCGCGAGCTTCGAGCGGCCGTACCCCTTCACCGCGGTGTAGCCGGTGCGGGCGAGGTCGAGGTCGTCGAGATCGAGCACGCCCGCCTTGTGCGCACCGGAGGCCACGGTCACCACGCGGTCGGTGATCGAGGGCAGCAGCAGGTTGGTCAGCGCGAAGTGGCCGAGGTGGTTGGTGCCGAACTGCAGCTCGAACCCGTCGGCCGTGCGACCGAACGGGGTCATCGCCACCCCGGCGTTGTTGACCAGGGCGTCGATCCCGCCCTGCCAGCCCTCGGCGAACGCGCGCACCGACGCGAGGTTCGCGAGGTCCAGCTCCCGGACCTCGGTGGTACCCCGCATCACAGCCGCCGCCCGCTCGCCGGCGGCGACGTCGCGCACCGCGAGCACCGTGCGCGCCCCTGCCGCGGCGAAGGCGGTCGCCGTGCCACGCCCCACCCCGCTCGCCGCACCGGTCACCACGACGGTGCGGCCGGTCATGTCGGGAAGGTCCGCGGCGGCCCACCGGTGTTTCGTCATGATCGCCAGCTTAGGCGGTTCGATCCGTCGACCCCTCGGACGACGAACGAACCGGTGTGAACCTCAGCGACCGGATCACCGCGGCCACGATGCACGCCACCGCACGCTGGACCGTGCGCTACGGCGAGGTGCTCCGCTTCGCGGGCTCGGACCTGCCCCGGCCCAGGGCCGTCCGGGTGCCCACCCGGCACGGACGCGTCCGCGTGCACGTCTACCGCCCGCACTCCGAGCCGGTGCCCGGCGCCGCGCACGTCCACTTCCACGGCGCGCGTTCCTGATGCGCTACCCGTTCATGGACGACTGGTGGTGCCGCTACCTCGCCGCGACGGCCGAGGTCCTCGTGCTCAACGTCGACTTCCGCGCCGCGCCGTACGTCACCTATCCCGTCGCCCACCACCAATGCCACGACGTCGCGGCGTGGGCCGCGGCAGGCGGAGGCGACCTGCACCTCGACGGCGACCGGATCTCGGTCGGCGGGTTCTCCTCCGGAGGCAACCTGGCGGCGTCGGTGAGCCTGCAGGCCCGTGACGGCGGACGCTGGCTGCCCGCGTTGCAGGTGCTCGGGATTCCCGTGCTCGACTTCGGCCACGAGCCCGCCGACGAGCCGGGGATGATCACGCCGGAACTGCGCGGGCTGGTGCGCCGCACCTACTTCCCCGACGCCGCCGGCCGCCTGGAGCCGTGGGCTTCCCCTTTGCTCGCACCAGATCTGTCCGGCCTCCCGCCCGCCGTGGTGCTGACCGCCGAGCGCGACGTGCTCCGCCACGACGGCCGGCGCTACACCGCACGCCTGCGCGAGGCCGGTGTACCGGTGCTCCACGACGAAACCCCCGGCACCGACCACTACTTCCTGACCGAGGCCCCCGTCCGTGCCCGCACCACCATGGCGATGGTCGCCGAGTCCGTCCGCGCGGCGGTGTCCTGAGCTCGGCCGCCGAACGACCGCCACGCGACCACCGGGCCCCGGCACGGTATCGGCGTCACGACACGCGTCGACAGGAAGAGAGAAGATGAAGATCCGCACTGTGCTGCTCTCCGCGGCACTGGCCGTTCTCGGCTCGCTCACGGCGGTCGTCCCCGCCTCCGCCGCCGATGGCATCAGCACCTACTACCTCACCTTCCGCACCGGCAACCTGACGAACGCGGACACCGAGGACCCGGTCCGGGTGACGATGTTCGGCACCGAGGGCAAGTCCGACCCGATGCAGTTC
Source organism: Lentzea pudingi (assembly GCF_014646255.1). Taxonomy (GTDB): domain Bacteria; phylum Actinomycetota; class Actinomycetes; order Mycobacteriales; family Pseudonocardiaceae; genus Lentzea; species Lentzea pudingi. The sequence goes on along the minus strand of NZ_BMNC01000003.1, from coordinate 337,428 downwards.
GACCGGGACTTCCGCCGCGGCGAGACGTGGACGTCCGGACCGCACCGGCACCCGTCCTTCGGCACCATCGGCTACATCAGCCTCGGCAAGGGCGGCCGGGAGTCCGACGCCTGGTACTCCGAGTACGTCGCCATCCACGAGGAGAGCACCGGCAGGGTCTACCACTGCGCGGTCAACGAGTGGTTCCCGCAGAGCAGCCTGACGCGGTACTACGCCTGCTCGTGAGCTGAGCACCCGGTGCGGGCGGACTCCCGCCCGCACCGGGTGGCGCCGGTGTCCGCTCCGCTACGCCCGCGTCCGTCCGATGTAGACGTTGCGAGCGCGGTAGACCGTCTCCGCGGTCGGCCCCGGGCTGCCCGACGAGCCCTCCATCTGCAGGTTGAGGATCAGCAACAGCGGTTTGCCCGCGAAGTTCCTCCCCGTGTGCTTCGCGATCCACCTGCCGTCGCGCCGGAGTGGTAGCGGATGGGCAGGTGCGGGTCGGCGCTGCTGTTGCCTCGTTCCACGAGATCCGCGTGGCCTTCACCATGAGCACGCCGCCCGACAACGACACGTGGTTGTGGTCGTGGCGCTCGCGTACATGCGGGCGGTGCCGTTGTGGTCGGAACCTCACGGGTACCGGTAGTTCCACTCCGACTCCAGCGCGCCGTGGCCGCCGAAGGAACCCGGCCCGATCACGTCCTCCCACACGGCGGCCCGCGCGGGACTCGGGAGGCCGCTCATGAGCACGAGCACGAGTCCGGTCGCCGCGATTCTCATGGATCGCACCGTGGGGCAGGGAGTTGCTGCGGCGCGACGACTTCCGCGATTCGACCGCCGTTCGACTCGAATCCGTCGGGGTCGGTGGCGTGTGGCCGTGGAGCGGAGGTCACCAGCCCGGGGACGCCGCCGACGAGTGCGCGTGCCAGCTCGCCGCGTCCGCCGGCCTGCCGAAGAGGTAGCCCTGCGCGTAGGAACAGCCGGCGTCGCGGAGCCAGTCGGCCTGCTCCGGTGTCTCGATCCCCTCGGCGACGGTCTTCGCGCCCAGCACGTCTGCCAGCGCGATGATGCACCGGATCACGCCCTCGGTGCGCCCGTTGCGGCCGAGGGCGCCGGTGAACGAGCGGTCGATCTTCACGACGTCGAACGGGTAGCGCTGCAGGTAGCTCAGCGACGAGTAGCCGGTGCCGAAGTCGTCCAGCGCCACGCGGATCCCCGCGTCCCGCACGGACACCAGGGTCCGCATCGCCGGCTCGTCCGCCCACACGCTCTCGGTCACCTCGATGGTCAACCGGCTCGGCGCCAGCCCCGCGGTGGTGATCACCCGTTCCAGCCGCGGCAGGAAGCCGGGGGTCGCCAGTTCGCGCGTGGAGACGTTCACCGTCACCCCCAGGCACCGGCCCTCCGCGTGCCAGCGCACGGCCTGCTCGCTCGCGGCCTGGAGCACCTTCTCTCCGAGCGGCACGATGAGGCCGGTCTCCTCGGCCAGGCCGATGAACGCGTCGGGACCGAGCAGCCCCACACCGGGACGCTGCCAGCGGACCAGTGCCTCGGCGCCGGCCACCGCGCTCGTCGCCAGGTCGACGATCGGCTGGTAGTGGACGACCAGCTCGCCACCCTCGATCGCGGCGCGCAGGTCCGTCCTGTCGCGTTGCCGGGCGAGCGCCTGCTCCCCCATCTCCTGGCGGAACATCCGCACCCGGTTCCCGCCGTCCCGCTTCGCGACGTACATCGCGGTGTCCGCGTCCCTGAGCAGGTCGGCCACGCCCGCGCCGGTCTGCGAGACCGCGGCACCGACGCTCGCCGCGAACGGCTGCGCGGCACCGTTCAGGCTCGACAGCACGGACTTCGCGAGCCGCACGGTGTCCCGGACGTCGAAGCCGGGCGCGAGCACCGCGAACTCGTCACCACCGAGCCGTCCCGCGACGGCCTTGGGCGGTAGTGCGGATCTCACGCGGCCGGCCGCGGCCTCGATGTACCGGTCGCCCACCTCGTGGCCGTCGGCGTCGTTGACGTCCTTGAACCTGTCCAGGTCCACGACCAGCAGCCCGACGACGGGTTCGAGGGCCATCGCGTCCCGCACGAGGTGCAGGAAGTGCGCCCGGCTGGCCAGGCCGGTCAACGCGTCGCGCTCCGCCCGGTCGCGCAACGCCTCCTCCCACTCCCGGCGCCCGCTCACGTCCACGGCGGCGACCACCACGTGATCAGGCCCGGCGTCCTGTTCGACCGGACCGGTGTGCACGGACAGCACCACCCCGTCGCGCGGCTCCACCTCGACCGCGCGCCCCGCGCACCCCTCGCGGCACTGGATGATGCCGACGCCGTGCGGGCACAGCACCGTGCTCGCCTCGACGTCGTCGTCCCAGCCGAACATCTCCCGGGCACGGAGGTTGTGCAGCAGCGGAGTTCCCCGCTCGTCGAGGACGGCCAGCCCGACCGGACTCGCCTGCAGCACCGCCCCCACCGTCCTGCGGGCGGCTGCTGCGCGCGGACCGCACGCACCGTCTCGTGCAGCGCGAACGTCCCGATCACCAGGCCCAGCAACGGCATCACCCCGGCCATCACCACGCCCGGATCGACCCGGTCGAGCCGCGACAACGACACGCACAGCCCTCCCACGTAACCGCCCAGGCTGACGAGCGACCTCACCGGATACCGCCCCGGACCGCCGTGCAACGCGCGCCGCGTCGTCGTGCCGAACAGGAACGCGAGCACCGGCTGGGCGTTCGGGAGGACCACCACCGCGCCCGCCGTGACCACGCCTTCGGCGACCGCGACCGCCCAGCCGTCGTGACGCGGCCACCACAACCACGTCCCCACCACGAGCACGACCACCGCGGCCAGCGGGAAGCGGACGATCCCGTCACCGGCGAAGACGAGGTTGCCGGCCAGTGCGGCGGCACCGAGCCAGGCGAACACGTTGGTGAGCGATCGAACCGTGCGCACCGAAGCACGGGTCGCGCGGCTCACCGACCCGTCGACCAGCCCCGTTGCCGTCGCACTGGAACGGTGCGAACCTGCCACGGCCCGATGCCCCCATGGATTCGACGTAGCTCGGCTGTACAGCCCAACAAAATGTGCACTATCTGCCGAAAACCAGTCACCGTACAGCCGCCGTTCGGGTACCGAGCAGCTCGGCTCAGCCGGAGCCGGTCTCCCTCGCCCGCAGCCACCCCGGCTCCGTGATCGTCCACGCCGGTTCCCGCCGCCATCGGCCGAGCACGTCACACGGCTGCCACGGCGCGTCCGGGTGCTCACGCGTCGCCTCGCCGGCCGGCGACCAGCGGATGAACCTCATGAAGCCCGGTTCCCCGTTGACGATCTGGAAGTAGCGGGTCTCACCGGACAGCCGTGCCGCGATCGCGTGCAGGTCGGCCGCGCCGATCGGCTTCGTGACGAGGCTCAGCGGCCCGCTGGTCGGCAGCCATTCACCGGCGCGCAGGAACAGCTCCCACCGCGGTGCGGAGTCCGCGGGGCAGCGGATCAGCGAGACGGCCCGGCCCGCGTCCGCGGCGTCGCGCAGCGAGTCCAGCACGGCGAAGTAGTAGTGGCCGTCGACGGGCCGGGCCTCGCGGCGGGCGAGGCGCAGACTGAGCCGCAGGAAGAGGCGGTAGGCCTCGAAGTCGGTCAACGGCAGGCTGACGCCCTCGCTCTCGGGGACCGGCTCGCGGGAGATCCCGATCGCCGAGTCGAGGTCGAGCACGTCGACCTGGCGCTGGAACGTGGCGTAGCCGCCGGTCAGCTTGGCGCGGTCCTGGTCCCTGCGGAAGCAGACGAGTGCGGCCATGACCCTGACCGCGTAGTCGTACGGCACCTCCTCGGCCGCCGCGATCGGGTCCTGCTGGGCCCTGCTCACGAGCTCGCCCGGCGCGAACTCGCCCTTGTCGTCGTCGAAGACCATCTCCTGCACCGAGGCACTGGCGCTGCGGGACCTCGCGGCCACGGCGGCCGGGTTGCCGTTCACCGTGATCACGTAGTGGCGCAGGGCCTCGTTCGCCCACCACGCGTCGAGCCGCTGCCTGAACTCCGCCGCCTCCTGCGCGCTGATCGCGACGTAGTCGCCCTGCATGTCCTCGCCGCGGTCGACGTCGTGGGGACGGTCGGTGTCCTCCCACGTGTTGTGTCCCATGTACTCCTGGTCGCCGTAGTACTCGGGGCGCCGGATGAGCGCGTGCGCTTTGCGGAGGTCGAGGACGTCCACCGTCTGGCGGAAGTAGGCGAAGTACTTGTAGTCCGCGAACTCCGAGAGATGTGTCCGGGCGCGGACCACCTGGACCATCTCGACGAGGAAACCGTTGGCGTAGCCGACGTTCGCGGGTTTCGCGGTCCACGTCGGCTCGCTGGGAACCCGGCTCAGCAGGGTCGACGGCTCCCAGCGCAGCTCGTGGGTGAAGGCTTCTTCGACGCCACCGGTCAGGCGCACGACGGCGAGCGGAAGTGCTTGTCCCGCAACGAGGATGATGGTGTACGTGACGTTCGGGTCCTCGTCGCCCGCGTAGAAGTCGCGGAGACCCCAATCAGAGTCGAACATGTGAACCGCCCCCCAGGGTGATCTTTTGGGGAGTCTACGACAGGGAGGCGCTCGCGGGACAGGTTTCGCACGAGATCACACCCAGCCGGACAGCGGCAACCCAGAGTACACAGTGGAGGGTCGCCTGCGGCTGCGGCAGAAGTGGGAGCGCTTCGGCCCCAACGCCTCTGCGGTCATCTCCTACCTGGACCAGGTCGGCTGAGCGGCCTCGTCAGGCCGAGCCGAGGGGAACCTGCACCCGCACGTCGTGGAGTCCGGCGAGGGGCCAGGCGATCACGAGGTCGAGCACGTCGTGGTCCGGGCGCTTCAACGTGAACTCCTGGATGGACGAGAAAGCCTGGTCGCCGCCGGAGGCCCCCCGGTCGCCCGACCGGACCCAGACGGCCTCGTGTCCCCGGATGATCGCCACTGAGGCGCCAGGACCTGCCGCCCGCGCCTGGGCCGGGTCGTCCACAACAGGTTCGGCACGTCTCGAAAGGTCGAAGGCCACGGCGTTGATCCTGTCGGCGGGATCGCCCTTGGCGACGCAGAGCAGTTCCATGGACAGCAGCGAGTCCGTGGCGGCCAGTCGCGTGAGCACGACGGCCGCGTGATCGTCGCGGTGCAGCACCCGTGGCGCCGCGACGCTCGTGCCCGTCTCGAGGTCGACCGCGTCGTAGCTCGGGTCGGCGCGGTGGGTGAGGCCTTCCGGCAGGGGCCGGACGTCCAGTGGCGCCTGCCAGATCGAGGTGGTGGCCTGCTCGACGGTGTCGCGGTCGGGCAACGGCAGGGTGAGGACCACTTCCGGGAACCCGATCTCCGGCCACGCGAGCACGAGTGACATCCGGCCGAACGCCGGCGGGAACCGGAACGCGGCGCGGTAGCTGGGACCGGACGAGCTGAGGAAGTGGTCGCCGCCGTTCGACGAGTAGGAGGTGGCGAACTCCCAGTGCGCCCGGCCGTCGTCATCGAGCCAGCCGACGCGCAGGTCCATGCCCTCGTCCCACGCCGGCAGCAACCTGCGGGGCGCGACCGGCGGGCCCGCGAGCCCTGCACGGATGTCCTGCTGCCGTTCGGTCGCGCTGCGGCGGTCCAGCGGGCGGCGGGCCAGCAACTCGATCTCCAACCCCGAGAGCCGGGACAGCGCGCGCACGACGCCTACGGTCAGCTCCGGTCGTTGCATGAGAAAGCCGCCTGGATGTGCCACGGCCCCCAGGAATTCAGTCGTGTCCACCGCTTCACCATCCCACGGTCTCCTCGCGTGCCGCAGCGGTCAGGAGTGCGTGCCGCCGATCGGACCATCGACGTCACGAGCCGTGAAGGACTCGCTCGTGGGGCACACGACACCGAACCCATTTGACGGAGTGAGCGCTCACTCCGCACACTGGAGGCATGACACCAGCATCCGAAGCCCGGCGACGAGCGCCGAGCATGAGCGCCGAGGACCGGCGCGCGATGATCGTGCACGCCGTGCTGCCGCTCCTGATCGAGCACGGCGCGAACGTGACGAGCAGCCAGATCGCCCGCGCCGCCGGCATCGGCGAAGGCACCATCTTCCGTGCGTTCAAGGACAAGGACGAGCTGTTCGACGCCTGCACCGCCGAGGCGCTGCGGCCCGACCACGTGCTCGACGCGATCGCCGAGATCCCCGTCGACCAGCCCCTGGAGGATCGGCTCGTCGAGGCCGCCGAAGCACTCGGCGCGCACCTCGAGCGGATGGGCGCGCTGATGGGCGCCCTGCACGCGTCCGGCCGGGTCAAGCACCGCGAGCCCGGACAGCGCGGCAGGGGCGGGCGCCGTGAGTCGATGGCCGCCATCCGCGGGGCGATGGTCGAGCTGTTCACGCCCGGGGAGGACCGGCTGCGGCTGCCGCCCGAGCAGCTCGCGTCCCTCTTCCTGACCCTGCTGTTCGGCGGCCGGCGACTGGCCTCGGACGTCGACGCGCCCACCACGCGCCAGGTGGTCGACTTCTTCCTGCACGGCGCCGTGGAGGCTGGATGATGCCGGGCGGAGGTGGCGGCCTGGAGTTCGCGCTGGGCCGGCGTGGACGGCGGCGGCGCCCCACGACGGTGCCGGACAGCGGGCTCACCGGGCCGGTCGACATCCCCGAACCGGCGCCGGACGACGAACCGAAGGACCTGCGCTCCCGGCTGAAGCGCGCGAGGACGTCCGTCGCGGGCACCGTCCGCGGCTTGCCGAAGGTCGCGCGGCTCACGTGGCAGGCCAGCCCGGTGCTGACCGTCCTGCTGACCTTGATCACGCTCCTGTCCGGACTCCTGCCGACCGCGACCGCCTACATCGCGAAGCTGTTGCTGGACTCCGTCGTCGCGGCGATCCAGCACACCGGCACCACGGACGACATCGTGAAGATCGCGTTGTTGCAGTTCGGCGTGCTCGGCGCGACGGCGGTCAGCAGTGCGCTGACGTCCATCGCGCAGTCGCTGCTGCAGGAACGCATGACGCTGACCATCCGCCACCGGGTGATGGCGCACGCCAGCGAACTGCACCTCGCGTACTTCGAGGGCTCGGCGTCCTACGACATGCTGCGCCAGGCAGCGCAGGAAGCGCCGACGCGGCCGTTGTCGATGATGAACTCGGCGCTCGGGCTGCTGCGGACGCTCATCACGTTCGGCAGCATGATCGCGCTGCTCGTCTCGATCAGCCCGCTGCTGGCCCTGGTCGCGCTGCTGGCGCCGATCCCGGCGTTCATCTCGCAGTCGAAGTACGGCTCGCGCGCGTTCTGGCTGACCTTCGTGATGTCGCCGATCAAGCGCCGGATGGACTACCTGTCGTCGTTGGTCACGACGGACACCTACGCCAAGGAGACGAAGCTGTTCGGGCTCGGCCCGTACTTCGTCGACCGGTTCCGCCGGCTCGGCAGCGTCTCCTACGAGCGGCAGCGGAAGCTGACGATCAACCGCAACATCAGCTCGACGTCGTGGGGGCTGCTCAGCACGCTCGCGGGCTCGGCGATCACGCTGTACATCGCGCTGGAGGCGGTCGGCGGGCGGCTCACGCTCGGAGACCTGGCGCTGTACACGGCCGCGGCGGCGTCCGTGCAGACGTCGGTGTCGGGGCTCTTCACCGCGCTGTCGGGGATGTACGAGAACAACCTGTACCTCGACACGCTGTACAAGTTCCTGGACACCGAGCCGGAGATCACCAAGCCGGCCTCTCCCCGGCCGATGCCGTCCACGGTGGAGGGTCACATCAGGTTCGACGCGGTGACCTTCAGCTACCCCGGCGCGCAGGAGCCCGCGCTGGACCACGTCACCTTCGAGATCCGCCCCGGCGAGACGGTGGCGGTGGTGGGACGCAACGGCGCGGGCAAGTCGACGTTGTTCAAGCTGCTGTGCCGCCTCTACGACCCGACCGGTGGCGCCATCCTGCTCGACGGCGTCGACATCCGCGAGTACGACCCCGACGAGCTGCGCAAGCGGATGAGCGCGATGTTCCAGGACTACGTGACGTACCAGGGCACCGCCGCGGAGAACATCGGACTCGGCGACCTGGCGCGACTGGAGGACCGGCCGCACATCGAGAACTCGGCCCGCCGCGCCGGCGCGGACGAGCGGATCGAGCGGCTCCCCCGCGGGTACGACAGCCCGCTCGGCCGCTGGTTCGACCAGGGCGTCAGCCTGTCCGGCGGTGAGTGGCAGAAGATCGCGCTGGCCAGGGCGTTCCAGCGGGAGGCACCGATCCTGGTGCTCGACGAGCCGACGTCGGCGCTCGACGCACAGGCCGAGCACGACCTGTTCTCACGCCTGCGGGAGCTGTCGGAGGGCCGGACGACGCTGTACATCTCGCACCGGTTCTCAACCGTGCGGCAGGCGGAGCGGATCTTGCTGCTGGAGCACGGGAAGGTCGCCGAGTACGGGACGCACGAGGAGCTGATGGCGGCCAAGGCCGGGTACGCCGAGCTGTTCACGTTGCAGGCGAAGGCGTACCTGGACGAAGTGCCCGGCTGAGCCGCGATGAGTTCCGGCCGGGTCCCTGGTCTGAAGGCACGACCACGTTCCGCGATCCAGGAGGCACCCTTGAAGCTCTTGCTCACCTCAGGTGGCGTCACGAACCCGAGCATCCACTCGGCGCTCGTGCGGCTTCTCGGCAAACCGATCTCCGAGTGCCACGCCCTCTGCGTCCCGACCGCTCTGTGGGGCAGTTCGCCTAGCGCCCCGGCGTCGGTGCGAGGACTCGCCACCGGCGAGGGCCGGTGGCGGCAGTTCACCGGCCTGGGCTGGGCCTCCCTCGGGATGCTCGAACTCACCGCCCTGCCGAGCATCGGCGCGCAACGGTGGGTTCCCTGGGTGCAGGAGGCGGACGTGCTCCTGGTGGACGGCGGGGACGCTACTTACCTGAGCCACTGGATGCGGGAGTCCGGGCTGGCCGACCTGCTGCCCTCCCTGCCCGGCAAGGTGTGGGTGGGGGTGAGCGCCGGGAGCATGGTGCTGACGCCCCGGATCGGTTCGTACTTCGTCGAGTGGCCGGCCGCGCCGGACGACCGCACCCTCGGCGTAGTCGACTTCTCGATCTTCCCGCACCTCGACTTCTTCCCCACGAACACCTTGGCCGACGCGGAGAAGTGGGCCGCCGAGATCGGTGGCCCCGCGTACGCGATCGACGAGCAGACGGCCATCCAGGTCGTCGGCGGGTCCATCGAGGTGGTCTCAGAAGGACACTGGACGAAGTTCGGGTGACAGCCGGTCGAGGAGCGCGAAGTCCTCGTCGGACAGCTCGATGTCGATCGCGCCGACGTTCTCCTCCAGGTGCCGCGGGGAGGATGTGCCGGGGATCGGGAGCACGACCTCCGACCGGCGCAGCAACCACGCCAGCGCGACCTGCGCCGAGGTGACGCCGAGCCGGCGGGCCACCTCGCCCACCGGCGAGTCCGGCCGCACGCTCGGCGCGATCGGCAGCCAGGGCAGGAAGGCGATGCCGTGCCGCTCGCAGTGCTCCAGCACGTCCTCCGAGCGCCGGTCGGCGAGGTTGTACCGGTTCTGCACGCTCACGACCGGGGTGATCCGCCCGGCTTCGACGATCTGGGCGACGGAGACCTCGGACAGTCCGACGTGCCGGACCTTCCCCTCGTCCTGCAGCCGGCGCAACGCGCCGATCTGGTCCGCCAGCGGGACCGCGGGGTCGACCCGGTGCAGCTGGAACAGGTCGATGCGCTCGACCCGCAGCCGCCGCAGGCTGAGCTCGGCCTGCTGGCGCAGGTACTCCGGCCGGCCGAGCGGGATCCACTCGTCGCCGGGGTGGCACTGGCCCGCCTTGGTGGCCACCACGACCCCGTCGGGGTACGGGTGGAGGGCCTCGGCCAGCAGCTCCTCGTTGCGGCCGAGGTCGTAGGAGTCGGCGGTGTCGAGGAAGGTGACGCCGAGCTCGACCGCGCGACGGGCCAGCGCGTGCGCCGCGGCGGGGTCGTCGGCGGGCATCCGCATGGCGCCGAAACCCAGGCGGTGGACGGGGAGGTCGCCGCCGAGGACGAGGTGGGAGTGCACGGGTTCTCCTTGCGAAGGTGACGGTTCGTCCAGCCTGCCGACCCCGCGTCGCTAAGACAATCGAAACATTCTTGGCCTGATTGCGTAGCATCGCTGATGTGTTGAACCTGGAACGCCTGCGCACGCTCCACGCGGTGTCGACGACGGGATCGGTTCGCGGCGCCGCCGAGGCACTGCACGTGACCACCTCCGCGGTGTCGCAGCAACTGTCCAGACTGGAACGCGAGGTCGGGCAGCGCCTGCTGGAAAGGCAGGGGCGCGGCATCCGCCTCACCGACGTCGGCGACCTGCTCGCCGAGCACGCGGGCAGGCTGCTGCGGCAGGTCGAGCTCGTCGAGACCGACCTCGCCGACCACCGCGGCGCCGTGACGGGAACGCTCTCGGTGGCCGCGTTCGCCACGGCCGCCCGCGGTCTGCTGCCGCCGGTGCTGCACTCACTGCGGCACCGGTACCCGTCCCTGGCGGCGCGGCTCGTGGAACTGGAGCCCGTCGAGTCGATCACCCAGCTGCGCCACGCCGACGTCGACATCGCCGTGGTGCAGGACTGGCCGGAGGAACCACTCGCGGTGCCCGAAGGGATCTCGTGCGCCCCGCTCCTGGAGGACGTCCTCGATGTGGCGCTGCCGGCCCCGCACCCGTTCGCCGACCGGCCCGCGGTCACCCTGGACGAGCTGCGCGACGAGGACTGGGTGGGCTGGCCCAGCGACGAGATGTGCCACGGCTGGCTGCGGAACACCCTGCGCCGCAACGGGATCGACCGCCCGATCAGGCACACCGCGTCGGAGCACTCCACCCAGCTCGCGCTCGTGGCGGCGGGGCTCGGCGCCGCGATCATCCCCCGGCTCGGTCGCGGCCCCGCACTGGAGGGCGTGCGGTTCGTGCCGCTGCTGCCGGCACCACGGCGGCGAGTGTTCGCGTTGTGGCGCAACGGGAGCACGAACCGTCCCGCATGCCGGGCGGCGTTGCGGGCCCTGCAGGAGACCGCCCAGCAGTGCGACCTCGGCCGCCCGGAGTAGGCCGGCGGTGGCGCCGCGCGGTGTCCGACAGGAGCGCGTTCCCGTGCGAGACTCCTGCACGGTGATCACGTCTACGAGAGGCCCGTCGATGGTTCCCGAAGACCTCGCAGTCTGGCGCCGCCTGCAGGACGCGGGCAAACCGAACCCCTGGTCGGAGAGCCTGCGCCTGCTCGCCCACGACGAACGGCCGGAGGCGCTCGACACCGGCTACCTCACCGCGGCGGACCTCGCGAATCCGGACATCGTCGCCAACGTGCGCGCGATCGAGGAGACGGCCGCGCTGATCACGTGGGTGGCCGAGGACGGGGACGAGGGCCGGGCGTTCGGGTACTGGCGCGGGCCGGACGACCTCCCGCTCACCGCGGCGCCCGTCGTCAGCCTCGACAACGAGGGCCAGTACCAGCTCCTGCGCGGCACCAGCCTCAGCGAGGCGCTGAGCGACGAGTACGGCCAGTGGTCGGACGACGGTTATGCCGAGGTGGTCGCGCGGTGCCGGGCCCAGGGCGTGCCGATCAGCGCCGACGACCCCGACGACCTGCCGGAGCCGGCGGTGTCGCCGACCCCGGACGAGCACCACGTCGCCCGCTACCGCGAGCTGCTGGCGGCCGGTACAGCCTGACGTCAGACGATCGTGTTGTCCTCGAAGCACCAGCGCCAGGTCTCCCCCGGCTCGAACGAGCGGATGACCGGGTGCCCCTCGTCGACGAAGTGCTTCGAGGCGTGCTTGGCGGGCGAGGAGTCGCAGCACGCGACCTTGCCGCAGCCGAGGCACAGGCGCAGGTGCACCCACCGGCCACCGGCGGCCAGGCAGTCCTCGCACCCCTCCACCGTGGACGGTGCGGGCTCCGGCCCCAGTTCGGCGACGTGTTCACAAGTAGTAGTTGCCACAGCACGAAGGTACCTCGCTCGCGGCCATCGGCGAGTTCTGGTGTTTGACTGGGCTCATGACGACTGCCGGTCGCGTCTCGCGGCCTTCGATCCTCACGGTCGACGACGACCCCGCCGTGTCGCGGGCGGTGGCGCGCGACCTGCGCCGGAAGTACGGCGAGCAGTACCGGATCGTGCGGGCGGAGTCCGGGCCCCAGGCGCTGGAGGCCCTGCACGAGATCAAGCTGCGCGGCGAGGAGGTGGCGGCGTTGCTGGCCGACTACCGGATGCCGCAGATGAGCGGCATCGAGTTCCTCGAGCAGGCGATGGACGTGTTCCCGCAGGCGCGCCGGGTGCTGCTCACGGCGTACGCCGACACCGATGCCGCGATCCAGGCGATCAACGTCGTGGACCTCGACCACTACCTGCTCAAGCCGTGGGACCCGCCGGAGCAGAACCTCTACCCGGTGCTCGACGAGCAGCTGCGCGCGTGGGCCGTGAGCGACCGGCAGCCACCGCAGCGGGTGCGGGTGGTCGGACACCGGTGGTCGCCCCGCTCGTACGAGGTGCGGGACTTCCTGGCACGCAACAACGTCCCGTTCCGCTGGCACGCGCTCGATGAGCCGGAGGCGCGCTGCCTGCTCACCGCCGCGCACCAGGACGGGACGACGCTGCCCGTCGTGGTCACGGCACAGGGCAAGGCCATGGTCGACCCCTCGGACGCGGAACTGGCCGCTGAAGTCGGCCTGAGCACGCAGCCGTCGTCCGAGTTCTACGACCTGATCGTCGTGGGCGGCGGACCGGCGGGGCTCGGCGCCGCGGTGTACGGCGGGTCTGAGGGACTGCGGACCGTCCTGGTGGAACGGATCGCGACCGGTGGCCAGGCCGGCACCAGCAGTCGCATCGAGAACTACCTCGGCTTCCCCGACGGCGTGTCCGGCGGGCAGCTGACCGAACGAGCGCGCAGGCAGGCGGTCAAGTTCGGCGTCGAGCTGCTCACCACGCGCGACGTCGTCTCCCTCGAACGCCGGGGTGCCGCGCGCGTCGTGCGGTTCGGTGACGGCACCGAGCTCTCCGCCCACACCGTCATCCTCGCCACCGGTGTGTCGTACCGGTTGCTCGACGCGCCAGGACTCGGCGAGCTGACCGGGCGGGGCGTGTACTACGGCGCCTCGACCACCGAGGGACCGAACTGCGCCGGTCAGGACGTCTACCTGGTCGGGGGCGCGAACTCGGCGGGCCAGGCGGCCGTCTACTTCGCCGGGCACGCGCGCAGGGTGGTGGTCCTGGTGCGGGGCGACTCGCTGGAGCAGTCGATGTCGCGGTACCTGATCGACCAGCTCGCGGCGATCCCGAACGTGGAGGTGCGCACGCACACCGAGATCCGCGGCGGCTCCGGCGAGGACCACCTGGAGACGCTGACGTTGCTGCACAACAAGACCGGCGAGACGACGACCGTGCCGGCGAGCTGGTTGTTCGCGTTCATCGGCGCCGCCCCGCGCACGGACTGGCTGGACGGCACGCTGGAACGGGACGACCGCGGGTTCCTGCTCGCCGGGCCCGACCTCGGCGGCTCACCTCCCGGCTGGGACCTCGAACGGGCGCCGTACCACCTGGAGACGAACCTGCCGGGCGTGTTCGTCGCGGGCGACGTCCGGGCGGACTCGGTGAAGCGGGTCGCGTCCGCGGTCGGTGAGGGCGCCATGGCCGTCACCCTGGTCCACCGCTACTTGGAGAGGTCCTGATGGAGAGGCTCACCCCGGACGCGCTGCGCGAGCTGTTCCTGTTCGAGAAGCTCGACGCGAACCAGCTCCACTGGCTGGCCGGGCACGGTCACGTCGAGACCCGCGAGGCGGGCACGCCCGTGCTCACCGAGGGCGAGCCCGCGACGTGCTTCTTCGTGCTGCTCGGGGGCACGGTCGCCCTGTGCCGCAACATCGGTGGCCAGCGCGTCGAGGTGAGCCGCAGCGACCTGCGCGGCTCGTACTTCGGCGCCACCCAGGCGTACCTGGAGCTCGACCAGCCGACCTACCAGATGACCGTCGAGTCGATCACCGCCACGTCGATGCTGCAGTTCGACGCCGACGAGTTCGGGCCGATGGTCCGCGCGTGGTTCCCGATGGCGATGCACCTGCTGGAGGGCCTGTTCTGGGGCATGCGGAACACCCAGGCGACGGTGGGCCAGCACGAACGGCTGACCGCGCTCGGCGCCCTGTCCGCGGGCCTCACCCACGAGCTGAACAACCCGGCCGCGGCGGCGGTGCGGGCGACCGCGGCGCTGCGGGAACGGGTCGCGGGGATGCGGCACAAGCTCGCCCTGCTCGCCCAGGGGGCGATCGACCCGGAGGTCCTGCCCTCGCTGGTGAAGCTGCAGGAGAAGGCGGTCGAACGGGTCGCCAAGGCACCGAAGCTCAGCCCGCTGCAGGCGAGCGACGCCGAGGACGAGGTCGCCGACTGGCTCGACGAGCACGGCATCGGCGGCGGCTGGGACGTCGCGCCCGTCCTGGTCGCGGCCGGCCTCGACGTCGAGTGGCTGGAGACGGCACTCGTGCCGTGCCCGGCGGCCGTCACGGGATCCGCCGTGCACTGGCTCAGGTACACGGTCGAGACCGAGATGCTGATGAACGAGATCGAGGACGCGACCACCAGGGTGTCCACTTTGGTCGGTGCGGCCAAGCAGTACTCCCAGATGGACCGCGCGCCGCACCAGGTGGTCGACGTGCACGAGCTGCTCGACTCCACGCTGGTCATGTTCGGCGGGAAGCTCGCGGACGTGACCGTGGTCAGGGACTACGACCGGGCGCTGCCCGCCATCCCCGCGTACGCCGGCGAGCTCAACCAGGTGTGGACGAACATGATCGACAACGCCCTGAGCGCGATGGCCGGTGCGGGCACGCTGACCGTGCGGACCTTCGCGCAGGACAGGCACCTCGTCGTGGAGATCGGCGACACCGGGCCCGGCATCCCGGCCGAGGTGCGGGGCCGGATCTTCGAACCGTTCTTCACGACCAAGCCGGTCGGCGAGGGCACCGGGCTCGGGCTGGAGATCTCGTGGCGGATCGTGGTCAACAAGCACCACGGCGCCATCCGGGTGGAGTCGGTGCCGGGCGACACGCGGTTCCAGGTCGTGCTGCCGGTGGAGGCCGCCGGACCGTGACTGTCGGTCGTTCGACCCACTGTGCGCGGGCTCGGGCGCCGATATCTTGCGGCCGAAGCCCTCGACACCGTAGGAGCACCATGACGACCACCCGGCGCGTTCTCACCGGTCTGGCCACCGCAGGTCTGTTCATCTCGGTTCTCGGCGCGGGTTCCGCCACCGCCGCGACCAAGGGCAAGATCTACATCTCCAACAACTGCGGCAAGGCCGCCAAGACCGAGATCTACCGCGGCGGCTACATGATCGCGGGCACCTCGGCCGCCCCGGCCGGCAGCTACTTCGGCTACCCGGTCAACCCCGGCAGCTACCAGGTCCGCGTCCCCGCCGGGAACAAGAACGTGACGATCCTCGATCTCGGCAGCAAGGCGCACGCGGTCGTCGTCAGGGCCTGCTGACGTCCACAGAGGACACCTGTCTACGCCTTTCCCGCCACCGCTCCAGCAGCCCGAGCGCTCTGGCGAGCACCGGCGAGTCGTCGTCGGCGCGCACGGCGGCCATGAGGTCGATGCTCCGGTCCCCCGCCAACGGCCGGTAGGTCGTGCCCGGCACGCCGAGTTCCGCCACGGGTCGCGGGACCACGGCCACCCCGAGTCCGGACGCGACGAACGTGACGAGCGTCGAGGTCTCCTCGACCTCGTGGCGGATGCGAGGTTCGAACCCGGCCGAGCGGCACAGGTCCGTGACGATGCCGTGCATGACCGAGCGGCCGCGTGCGGCGTGCACGATCAAGTCTTCGTCACGCAGGTCCTCGATCTTCAACCGGCGGCGGCGGGCGAGCCGGTGGTCCTCGGGCAGCGCCACGATGAACTTGTCGTGGCGCACCGTCCGCACCCGCACCGCCGGGTGCTCGACCGGTGGACGCAGCAGCGCGAGGTCGATGCGGCGGGCGAGCAGCGACTCGAGCTGGTCGGGTGCCAGCATCTCGCCCCGGAACACGAAGTCGACGGCCGGCAGCTCGTCGCGCAGGGCCCGGGCGAACGCGGGCAGCAGGCTGTAGGTGGCCGAGCCGACGCAGCCCACGACCAGGCGGCCCTGCAGTCCCTGCGCCACGCGCCTCGCCTCCTCCCCTGCGTCGTCCACGGCGGCCAGCACGGCTCGCGCGCGGTCCAGGTAGACCGTTCCCGCGCCGGTGAGCTCCACCTTGCGGGTCGTGCGCCGCAGCAACGTCACGCCGAGCTCGGCCTCCAGCTGCTGGATCTGCTGGGAGAGCGGCGGTTGCGCCATGTGCAGACGTTCGGCGGCACGCCCGAAGTGCCGTTCCTCGGCGACCGCGACGAAGTAGCGCAGATGACGGAGTTCCACCTATTGATACTCGCAGAGTCTCAGTGGTCGTGAAATGAGTATTTCCATATATGACCGATCCGTCCTAGCGTCGAGGGCATGACCGACGTCGTGATCTGCGAACCCCTCCGGACCCCGGTCGGACGGTTCAGCGGGGCGCTCGCCTCGCTGAGCGCCGCCGACCTCGCCACCGCCGTGCTCACGGAACTGGTGCGCCGCACGGGGCTGCGGGAGGGCGATGTCGACGACGTCGTGCTCGGGCAGAGCTACCCCAACGGCGAGTCGCCGGCGATCGGCCGGGTCGCGGCGCTCGACGCGGGCCTCGGCACCGGGGTTCCGGGCCTCCAGATCGACCGGCGCTGCGGGTCGGGGCTGCAGGCCGTGCTGTACGCGGCGGGGCAGGTGGCGACCGGCGCGGCGAGTGTCGTGATCGCGGGTGGCGCGGAGTCGATGTCGCAGGTCGAGCACTACGCGCTGGGGCTGCGCACGGGTGTGCGCAGCGGCGGCGTGCAGCTCGCCGACCGCCTCGACCGGGCCAGGGAGACCGCGGGCGGCCGGTTCCACCCGGTGCCCGGCGGCATGCTGGAGACGGCCGAGAACCTGCGCCGTGAGTACGGCATCTCGCGCGCCGACCAGGACGAGTTGGCCGTCCGGTCGCAGCGGCGCTGGGGCGCCGCCGACCAGGCCGGCAAGTTCGCCGACGAGCTCGTGCCGGTCACCGTTCCCGGCGGCCGCAAGCCCGACGTCGTGGTCGACCGCGACGAACACCCCCGTCCGGACACGACGCTCGAAGACCTGGCCGGGCTGAAGCCGGTGCGGCTGAAGCTCGACGCCGAGTCCACGGTCACCGCGGGCAACGCCAGCGGCCAGAACGACGGCGCGGCGCTGTGCGTCGTCACGACGCGCGCCGAGGCGGAGAAGCGCGGGCTGCGGCCGGTGCTCGCGCTCAGGTCGTGGGCCGTGGCGGGAGTCGGGCCGGAGGTGATGGGCATCGGCCCCGTCCCCGCCTCGGCCGCCGCGCTCGGCCGGGCCGGGCTCACCCTCGACGACATGGACGTCATCGAGCTCAACGAGGCGTTCGCCGCCCAGGTGCTCGCCTGCCTGAGTGAGTGGAAGATCGACCCGGCGGACGAACGGCTCAACCCCAACGGTTCCGGCATCTCGCTCGGGCACCCGGTGGGCGCGACCGGAGCGCGGATCCTGACCACCCTCGCGCACGAGATGCGCCGCCGCGGCAGCCGCTACGGCCTGGAGACCATGTGCATCGGCGGCGGCCAGGGCCTCGCGGCGGTCTTCGAGGCGGTGCGCTGATGAGCGTCGCCGAGGTCCACCACGTCGTCACGGGCAGGCCGGACGGGCCGGTCGTGGTGCTGTCCAACTCGCTGGGCTCGACGCTGGAGATGTGGGACGCCAACGCCTCCGCGCTCGAAGAGCACTTCCGCGTCGTCCGGTACGACACCCGCGGCCACGGGCGCTCCCCCGTCCTGCCCGGCGCGCACACGATCGACGCGCTGGCCGGCGATCTCGTCGTGCTGCTCAACCGCCTGGGCGTGGAGACGGCGCACCTGGTCGGCCTGTCGCTCGGCGGCATGACGGCGTTGCGCGTCGCCGCCCGCAGCCCCGAACGCGTCGACCGGCTCGCCGTGCTGTGCACCAGCGCCCACCTCGGACCGGCCTCCAGCTGGACTGACCGCGCGGCCCTCGTCCGCGCGCAGGGCACCGGCGCGGTCGCCGAGGCCGTGGTCCAGCGCTGGTTCACCCCGGCCTACCAGGACCGCGCGAGCTGGGAGGCGATGGTGGCCGCCACCCCGCCCGAGGGGTACGCGGGCTGCTGCGAGGCGATCGCGTCCATGGACCAGCGCGCCGACCTGCACCGGATCACCGCGCCGACCCTCGCGATCGCGGGCGCCGACGACCCGGCCACGCCACCGCCGCACCTGGAGCACATCGCCACGTCCGTCCGCGACGGCCGGCTCCTCGTCGTGCCCGGCGCCGCCCACCTCGCCAACGCCGAACAGCCTGACGTCGTGAACGCGGCGCTCGTCGACCACCTCACGAAGGAGAGCCACTCATGAGCCTGGACAAGGTGGTCGGCGGACCGGCCGAGGCCGTGGCGGGCATCCGTCCGGGATCGAGCGTCGCGGTCGGCGGGTTCGGGCTCGCGGGCATCCCGTGGTTCCTGATCGAGGCGTTGCTGGAGCAGGGCGCGGACGACCTCACGATCGTGTCCAACAATTGCGGCGTGGACGGCGCCGGTCTCGGCCTGCTGCTCGAACAGCGCCGCATCAGCCGCGTCGTCGCGTCCTACGTCGGCGAGAACAAGGAGTTCGCCCGGCAGTACCTGGCGGGCGAGCTGACCGTGGAGCTCACTCCACAAGGGACACTCGCGGAACGGCTGCGCGCCGGGGGTTCCGGCGTGGGCGCCTTCTACACCCCGACCGGCGTCGGCACGCTCGTGTCCGAGGGCGGCCTCCCGTGGCGGTACAACGCGGACGGCACCGTCGCTCTGTCCTCACCGCCCAAGGAGGTGCGCACCTTCCACGGCAAGGAGATGGTGCTGGAGGAGTCGATCGTCACCGACGTCGCGCTCATCCGGGCCGCGATCGCCGACCGCGCGGGCAACTGCGTCTTCCACGCCGCCGCCCGCAACTTCAACCCGGCCGCCGCGATGGCCGGCCGGTTCACCGTCGTCGAGGCCGAACGCGTCGTCGAGGTCGGCGAGATCGAGCCCGACCACGTGCACCTGCCCGGCGTCTTCGTGCAGAGCGTCGTCGGGCTCACCCCCGAGCAGGCCGCCCGCAAGGACATCGAGAAGCGCACCACCCGCGCCCGCCAGGAGGCGAACTGACATGGCCTGGAACCGCGACCAGATGGCCGCCCGCGCCGCGCTCGAACTGCGCGACGGCGAGTACGTCAACCTCGGCATCGGCCTGCCCACGCTCATCCCCGACCACCTGCCCGCCGACTCCACCGTCACGTTGCACGCGGAGAACGGCATCCTCGGCGTCGGCCCGTTCCCCTACGACGACGAGGTCGACCCCGACCTGATCAACGCGGGCAAGCAGACCGTCAGCGTGCTGCCGGGAGCGTCGTTCTTCGACTCCCCCACCAGCTTCGCGATGATCCGCGGCGGGCACATCGACACCGCGGTCCTCGGCGGCATGCAGGTCTCCGCGCGCGGCGACCTCGCGAACTGGATGGTGCCCGGCGCGATGGTCAAGGGCATGGGCGGCGCGATGGATCTCGTCAGCGGCGCCCGGCGCGTCATCGTCCTGATGGAGCACAACGCCCGCAACGGCGACGCCAAGCTCGTCGACGCCTGCACCCTGCCGCTCACGGGCCGCGGCGTCGTCTCGCGCGTGATCACCGACCTGGCCGTGCTCGACGTCGAGGACGGCGTCTTCCGCCTGGTCGAGCTCGCACCCGGCAGCACCGTCGAGGACGTCGTGGCCAGGACCGGCGCACCCGTCGTCACACCCTCGCCTGCTCCCGCACCGGCCTGACCGCGTCCGGCACGGCCTCGCTCTCGGGGTAGGAGCACGCGAAGGTGCCGTGATATCCGAAGAGCGGCCCGAACCGGTGGTTGGTCACCTCGACGTTGATGCGGAACCGGCCCAGTTCGTCGTCGTAGGACTCGCGGACCTCCGCGGTGCCGGTGACGAGCATCGGGATGCGGAAGTGGACCGGGCCCTCGTGGAAGCGCTGCTCCCCGCTGCGGATCAGCAGCCCGCCGCGCTCGTCCACGGACAGGTGCAGGTCGACGGCGACGTGCTGGTGCGTGCCCAGGTAGTCGACGACGCAGCCGCGCTCGGGGCTGTAGATCATCGTGGCGTCCCAGCGCTGCGGCCGGTCGAAGGTGAAGGTGCGGACGAAGGTCACCGTCTCCCGCCCGAGCGAGTCGCGGTAGGGGTAGTTCTCGATGGTGAACGGGATGTCGCCGCCGTGGCCCGGCAGCAGGATGTGGCGCTTCGCCCCGAGCCAGAGGAACGGCCGGGTGAAACCGCGGCCGTGCCAGACCCGGTCCATCGTGCCCGTGCCGACGCAGGCGACACCGCCCTCGTCGGAGACGCCGAACCGCCGTTGCAGCTGCGGGTGCAGGCGGTCGAAGTCACGGCCGAGCGCGCGCTGGAAGATCGACGTCATGGGTGCTCCAAAGTGGACAGGGTGGAGGGCGCCGTCGACGAACGCCGGTCCGGCGGGTTCCGGCGGCACCGGCGGGCGGCCGGGGTGGACGGCAGCGGCGGGGCGAGCAGAGCGGCGAGGGTGAGTGCCGCGGCGAGCACGACCGGCGCGGACCACCAGGCGACGGCGCAGACGGCGACCCGCGTGCCCGCGTCCAGCACCGCCGACCGGAACGACACCTCGGGCGCCACGCCGCGTTCGAGCCACAGCCGGAGCCGGTCGAACGACCAGGCCGTCCCCCACCCCATCAGCAGCCGGAACGGGCGGTCGGCCAGCGCGCCCAGCCGGCCCCAGCCGGGCTGGTAGTCGTAGCCGGTGAGGAACCGGACGCCTTCACTGGTCGGCACGTACCGCCAGTAGCCCGCGCCGCTGCGGATCAGGGACAACGGGTGCGCCGAGCTGAACCGCAGCGCCGAGGTCCGCGAGCCGTCGTGCTTCGTGCGCTCGCCGACGCTGACGCCGGTCCCGTCGACCTCCAGCCCGGGCAGGACGCGAACCGCGTACCGGAAGTGCTGCGGCGCGTCCGGATCCGCCTTCGGCAGGTAGTCGATCCGGGTGAACCGGAGGTCCCACCGCTGGTGCGGGTGCGGTTCCTGCGTGTGCCGCCACAGGTCGTCGAGATCGGCCTGGATCAGCGTCTCCACGTAGAGCGCTCGCCGTCGCGCCATGAGGCCACCTCCTGTTTGAGCAACTGCTCAAACAGGAGGGTAGCTGCATTTGAGCAGTTGCTCAAATACGGTTCTTGGCGGTCTTCCGGAGCTTGGCGCGCAGTGCGCGGACCGCGACCGGCCCGAGGTCGTCCACCACCTCGATGAGCACGGCCAGCCGGTCGAGCGCGTCCAGCGCCGCCTGGGCCCCCTCGGGGTCGACGCCCTCGTACAGCTCCAGGCCGATGAAACCCGCGCTCACCGCACGCGCGAGACCCGCCGTGTCGATCAGCTCGGCCACCGGAGAGCCGGCCAGCAACCTCGTCAGGGCGTCCTCGATCGGGGTGATCCACAGCTGCAGCGAGGCCGCGGTGGCCTCGGCGAGCTTGGGATCGGTCTGGGCGCCCGCCAGCAGCTGGGCGAGCACCATCACGTTGCCCTCGGCGCGTTCCGCGGTGTGCAGGGTGCGGCCGAGGGCGAGGAGCTGCCGCAGGTCGGTGATCTTGCCGAGCTGGTCGGCGAACGGCTGCACCCTGGCCCGGGTGGCGGCGAGGCACGCGGCCTGCAGCAGGTCGTGGACGGTGCCGAAGTGGTAGAAGACCAGCGCCTGGTTGACCCCGGCGGTGGCCGCGATGCTCCGTGCCGTGGTGCCGGTCAGACCGTGCGCGCGGATCGTCTCGATCGCGCCGTCGATCAGGCGTTGTCGGGTGTCAGCCACGGCATCACCGTAGACGGGCCGATCCGGCCGGGGTGGGATGGAGGGAGTTCCACCGCCGAGACAAGGGATCGCGCCTCATGCCAGTGAACGACGAACTGCTGGAACGGTTTCTCGCCGTCGACACGACCGCCCTCTGCGACGCGGACCGGACCACGCGGGTCGTGCACAGCGCGATCCGCGCCCGGTCCGCGGCGACCCGGATCTGTGGTCCGGCGTTCACGGTCCGCTGCCGCGAGGACTTCCTGGCCGTGCTGCGCGGGGTCGAGACGGCCGAGCCCGGCGCGGTGATCGTCGTGGACGGCGGCGCACGCGAGACCGCACTCGGTGGCGAGATGTTCGCGCGGGCGGCGCTGGTCCGGAAGCTGGGCGGCATCGTCGTGGACGGCGGCTACCGCGACATGTCCTACGTCTCGACGTGCGCGCTGCCGGTCTACAGCCGGTTCGTCACGCCGCGCGCCGGCACCTCTGTGCAGCTCGGTGAGCTCCAGGTCCCGGTGACCTGCGGCGGTGTCACGGTCAACCCCGGCGACCTGGTCCTCGCCGACGACGAGGGCCTCGTCGTCGTGGCCCCGGCGCGGATCGAGTCGCTCCTCGACGCCGCACTGGCCGTCAAGGAGGCCGAACACCGGGTGATCGGCCTCCTCGACAGCGGCGGCACGTTGAGCGACGCCTTCAACGTCGCCGACCACGTCGCCGCTCTGGAACGCGGCGAGCAGTCGGTGCTGCGGGCCAAGGGCTGACGCGGGTCAGGACCGGTCGAACTCCGGGATCAGCTCCCCGATCAGCCTGATGCTCGTCATCACCTCGTCGTGCCCGATCGGCCCGATCTGCTGCAGGCACATCAGCCGGTCGATCCCGAGGTCCGCGTACTCGCGCAGCTTCTTGCGGCACGTGTCCGGGCTGCCGACGATCAGCGACTGCTGCGCCGACAGCACCTCGAACAGCTCGTCCTCCGGCACGTCCTCGCCCTGGATGATCCGGCCGATCACGAGCTGCGCGTCGGTGGGGGCGGCGTCCACCTCGGCGCGCAGGAACTCAGCCGTGAGGCTGCGGTCGCCGCCCGCGAGGAGGTCCTGGTGGCGTTGCATGGTCGCGGCGAACTCGGCGGCGGCGTTGAAGAAGCGCAACGCCGTCACCGTGTACCAGGCCGCGGCGGCCGCCGCCCCGTTGCGCATGGCCTGCTCGTCGGTCTCGGCGCAGTGCACGAAGGTGAAGTAGGCGACCTGGTCGTTGACGAACGAGCCGACCGGCTCGGTGCACTCGGAGGCGGCCGCGCGGTAGAGGTCGATCATCCGGGCGACCCGGTCGATGGACTCCCAGATCGTGGTGCCTAGCACGCCGACACCGCGACGACCGGCCTCCTCGAACGACGTCGGGGACGCGGCGGCCTGCCACAGCGGCGGGTGCGGCGTCTGCAGGGGCTTGGGGACGATGGAGACGTCGGAGATGTCGTAGTGCGCGCCGCTGTGGGAGAAGTGGTCGGTGGTCCACATCTTCGGCACCATCTCGAACGCCTCGGCCGTCTGGGCACGCGCGTCGGCGGGCTCGACGCCGAAGAGGTTCCACTCGGGGATGGTCGAGCGCGTGAGGCCGAGCTCGACGCGCCCGCCGCTGAGGTGGTCGAGGGTGGCGGCGCGTTCGGCGACGCGGATCGGGTGGTTGAAGCGGCCGGGTGCGAGCACGGCGGCGTGGCCGAGCCGCATGCGGGAGGTCTGCTGGGACAGGGCGGCGAGCATCAGCTCGGGGGCGGAGGACAGGCTGAACTCGCCCGCGCCGTGGTGCTCGACCTGCCACCAGCAGCCGTAGCCGAGCTCGTCGGCGAGACGGGCCTGGTCGAGGGCCTGGCGGAAGCGGAACTGCTCGGGGGCAGGGCCGGGGTTCTGGATCTCGTTGAACAGGTCGATCTTCATCGGCACACCCTCACCTCGTGCGGACACCAAGGCTGATGTCTCCGTGAGCGATCGGGTCGTTACGCCGGGCAACACCGATCTCCTGAACGGAGCAGCGCCTCCACGCGAAGGGCGTGCTCATTTCCCGGTCGGCACCCTGACGGGCTCGCCGCGCAGGTCGTCCAGGCCGCCGCGGACGTCGTCCATCGCGATCTGCTCCGCGGCGGCCGAGTCGCCCGCGCGCAGGGCGCGGACCAGGGCGCGGTGGCTCGCGTAGCGGTCGAGGCCGAACTGGTGGTTCGCGGCCGCCCGCTCCAGCATGCGGGCCCGGCGCTCGGCCTGGGAGAACACCCTGGTCTGTTCGAGCAGCCGGACCAGGATGGCGTTGCCCGCGCAGGACGCCACCGCGTCGTTGAAGCGCCGCATGGTGTCCAGCAGGGCGTTCAGGTGCTTGTCGGCCGGACGGCCGTCGGCGGCGCGCTGCTTGATGACGATCAGCAGGTCGTCCGCCTCGTCCAGGATCCCGTCGAGCTCGTCGAGTTGCGCGGGGCCGGCGTGCCGGGCGGCGAAGCGGGCGATGAGGCCCCGCAACGCGATCTCGACCTCGGCCAGGTCCTCGACGGCGGAGGCGCCGATGTCCGCGACGACGACCGTGCGCGGGCCGGTCCTCCTGATCAGCCCGTCCTGCTCCAGCCGGCGGATGGCCTCGCGGACCGGGGTGGGGCTCATCGACAGCCTCTCGGCGAGGCCGCGTTCGGTGACCTTCTCGCCGGGGGCCAGCTCACCCGCCGCGATGGCGTCGTGGACCGAGCGGTAGGCCCGGCCGGCCAGCGTGCCGGACTGAGGATCTTTCTCCGCCATCACGAGCGCCGATACTACGGCAAGCGCCTAAGCTATTGCTTGCTAATTTTGCTATAGCATCCTAGCTTGGTGACGCCGCGACGTTCCCGAGCCAACGGAGGCTTCCCGATGTCGTCACTCGCCGCGCCGGTCGACCGGCGGCTCGCCAGGCGCATCACGTTCTTCGTCGCGCTGGCCGTGTTCGCGCAGGAGGCGACCTGGGACTTCTACGACGCCCAGGTGCCGCCGCTGCTGCGGGAGCACATCGCCAGCACCGCGGTCGTCGGCCTGCTCATGGGCATGGACAACCTGCTCGGCATCTTCGTGCAGCCGTGGATCGCCAACCGGTCGGACAACACCCGCACGCGGTGGGGCCGCCGGATTCCCTACCTGGCGGTGGGCATGCCGCTCGCCGCGCTGCTGTTCGTCCTGATCCCGCTGGCGACGGCACTGCCCGCACTGATCGCGGTGATCTTCGTGTACTCGTTGGTGGGCAACAGCTTCAAGCCGATCGCGCAGGCGTTGCTGCCCGACTTCATCGAGCCGGAACGCCGGGGCAGGGCGAACGCGGCGGTGAAGATCGCCTCGGGCCTGACCGTCATCGTGTCCGCGCTCATCAGCGCACTGCTGGTGGACGACCACCCGAAGCTCGCGTTCACCGTTCCCGCGCTGCTCATGCTGGTGTGCACGGCGGTGCTCGTCTCGCGGGTGCGGGACAGCACCTCGCGGGCCTACCAGCTCGCGCTCACCGAGGACGCCCGCGACGAGACGTCCGTGCGGCTGCGCGACCTGCTCAAGGACATCCTCCGCGATCCGAACCGCAGCCGGCTCCTCCTCGTCACCGCGGTCCTGCTGTTCGCCTCGGCCTGGTTCTCCTCGCGGTCGCTGTTCACCCCGTACGGCATGGAGACCCTGGGCCTGTCCCGTGGCGCGGCGGGCTCGCTCACGTTCCCCAGCGGCGTCGCGTTCCTCGTGGCCGCCTACCCCGCCGCCCTGCTCGCCGAACGGATCGGGCGCGTCCGGACGATGACGATCGGGATGGTCGTCTTCGGTGTCTCGCTCGCCTTCGGCACCCTCGTGCCGACCCCCGCCGCGACCGTCGCCGCCTTCTGCGTCGCGGCCGCCGGCGCGTCCGGGTTCCTGATCAACGCCGCCGTCGTCCTGTGGAACCTGGCCCCGTCCGCCCGCGTGATCGGCGTGTACACGGGCCTCTACACGGTGAGCTGGGCGACGGGCGGGTTCATCGGGCCGGGGATCGTCGGCGCGATGGTCGACATCACCGGGTGGCGCTACATGCTCCTCGACATCGCCCTGCTCAGCGCGCTCGCCATCGCCGTGATCCTGCGCGTCGCCGTCCTGAGCCGCCGCCACGCGGTCTCCCTGTGACAACCGGAAGGAACTCGCACATGAACGCTCCCGACGGAGCCGTCCGCGTCCTGACGCCCACGGGCATGCTCGGCGCCGGCTTCACCCAGTCCTCAGTGGACCGAGGGCTGGAGCTCGGCGCCGACGTCATCGCCGTGGACGGCGGATCGACCGACTCGGGCCCGCACTACCTCGGTTCGGGCACCGCCAAGACGACCGCCGCAGCCGTCGCTCGCGACCTGCGGATCCTCCTGCGTGCCAGCGCGCAGGCCCGCATCCCTCTCATCGTCGGGTCCTGCGGCACCAGCGGCACCGACTCGGGTGTCGCCTGGGTCGCCGGGATCGTCGACGACATCCTGTGCGAGGAGGAGCTCGACCTGTCCGTGGCGACGATCTTCAGCGAGCAGCGCGCCGACTTCGTCAAGGCACGGCTGCGCGACCGCGCGGTGCACCCGTTGCCCCCGGCGGCAGCCCTGGACGAGGCCACTGTGGACAGTTGCACGCACGTCGTCGGGATGATGGGCCACGAACCGATCGAGGAAGCGTTGCGCGCCGGTGCCGACGTGGTGCTCGCGGGCCGCGCTACCGACACCGCCCTCGCCGCCGCCTTCCCGTTGCTGAAGGGCATGCCGGCGGGGCCCGTGTGGCACGCGGCGAAGATCGTCGAGTGCGGTGGCCAGTGCACGACGAACCCCCGTGCGGGCGGTGTCCTCGCCACCATCGACCGCACCGGCTTCACCATCGAACCGCTCGACCCGGACGCCGCCTGCACGCCGATCTCCGTTGCCGCGCACATGCTCTACGAGACGGTGAACCCGTTCCGCATGCGCGAACCGGCCGGCGAACTGGACGTCACGGAGGCGACCTACACGGCCCTGGACGAACGGCGTGTCCGCGTCGAGGGTTCGCGGTTCCGCCCGGCGGACCATCACACGATCAAGCTCGAGGGCGCCCGGATCACCGGCTACGAGACGATGTCGTTCACGGCCATCCGGGACGAGCACATCCTCGCGAACATCGAGGAGTGGACCGACCTGTTCGTCAAGGTCTTCACGGGCCGCGTCGCGCAGACCCTCGGGCTCGACAGCGACGACTACGCGTTCGACCTGCGCCGCTACGGCCACGACGCCGTGCTGGGCTCGTTGGACCCGGCGACGCGGCCACCGCGCGAGATCGGCGTGATGCTCCTGGTGCGCGCGCGGACCCAGGAGCTCGCGACCGCCGTCGCCAAGGTCGCCAACCCGTTGATGCTGCACCTGCCGACCCCGGACATGGCCTACCTGCCCAGCCTCGCGTTCGCGACCTCCCCCGCGGAGACCGAACGGGGACCGGTCTACGAGTTCGTGCTCCACCACGTCGTCGACACCCTCACTCCCACCGAGATGTTCCGCACCGAGCACCGGAAGGCCCACTCCCATGACTGAGCAGCCCACGTTCGGCGATCTCGCGCTGGAGGTCCGTTCCAAGAACGCCGGACCGTTCTGGGTGACGATGGAGCTCTTCATGCGCGACGAGGCCGGGTACGCGCTCGCGGCCGAGACCGTCGACGAGGCCGTCGTCGCGTCCCTGTACGACGTGCGTGCCGAGGACGTCCAGATCTTCCGGATCCCCTCGCTGAACGTCGTCAAGATCTCGTTCCCCCGTCCGGTCCCGCAGGGAGGACTGCGGGACCGCGACGTCCACGCCGGTCAGCACCACGTGCCGCTGGCGTCGCTCAGGGTGCGGTGACCGGTTCGAGCCGGGCCGGAACGTGCTTGTGCCACGGCGTACCGGCCCACTCGTCACGGTCTTCGGCCGCGGTCAGCTCGTTGGGAGCGACGCCCGTGCGCTCCTGGACGGTGAGCCCGAAGCCGTTGGGCAGCGAGATGTGACCGGAGCGCATGGTGTCCGTGGCGTCCACGGACACCTCCGCGCTGCCACGCCGGGTGGTGAGCCGGACCCGGTCGCCCGTCGTGACGCCCAGCCGCATCGCGTCGGCGGTGCTCATGCGGAGGCGGCCGTCGGCGTCGCGCCGCCGCCAGGTCGGGTCGCGCATGATGGTGTTGGCGGTGAACGCGCGCCGCTCACCCGCCGACAGCACGAACGGCCAGTCCGGATCCTGTTGCGGGACAGGCCTTTCACCCAATGCGGCCACCGCGGCGAGCAGCTCCGGCACGTCGAGGTGGATGCGGTCGCCGGGCAGTCGCCGCCAGGACTCGGCGTAGTCGTCGTCGGTGATGTGCACGCCGTGCTCGCCGTCGACGATCGCGGCGAAGAGCCGCTCGCCCGCTTCGAGCCCGGACCCGTAGCCCGCTTTCTCGACACCGGCCGGGTTCTTGCGGGCGCACTCGTGCGCGGCCATCCACAGCACGGCGGCCGCTGAGGCGTCGTGCGGCAGCGTCGGGCCGAGCGTGCGGTACAGCAGGACGGACGCGAGCCGCCGCTTCACCGGGTCCGCGAGCGCGCCGAGGAACGCCTGGGCGAACTGCGCGCGTCCGGCCGCCGCGGCCGCGCGCAGCGGTGCGTAGTCCTCTTCGGACAGTGCGCCGGACGCCTCGACCAGCCGGGCGTGGATCTCCGGTTCGGGCAGCACGCCCTGCGGCGCGGGCACGACCGGGTGCCGCAGGTGGAAGATGTTGCGCGGGAAGTCGAAGTTGAAGAACGTGGCCTCGAACTTCTCGAACTGCGTCGGCGCGGGCAGCACGTAGTCGGCCAGGCGCGCGGTCTCGGTCATCGCCACGTCGATCACGACCACGAGCTCCAGCGCGGCGAGGGCCTCACGCATCTTCGCCGAGTCGGCCAGCGAGTGGGCGGGGTTGGCGCTCTCGACCAGCATCGCGCGGTAGCGGGCCGGGTGGTCGGTGAGGATCTCCTCGGCGATCACGTTGGACGGCACGAGACCGCTGATGATCCGTGCGCCCGCGACCGGGCTGCGCGGCCCCGCGTCACCGGCGTGCCCGCGGTCGCGGCCGATCGGCACGAGGCTCGACGGCACGTACTGGGTGCCGCGCTTGCCGAAGTTGCCGGTGAGCAGCCAGACGAGCTTCTCGACGTAGCTCACCAGCGTGGAGTCGCGGTTCATCTGGACCCCGAGGTCCTCGAACACGGCCGCGGACCCCGCGGCGGCGATCCGGGCAGCAACCGCCCGCACCAGCGTCTCCTCGACGTCGGCGACCGCGCAGTACTCCCCCACCGGCACCTGCCGCAGGACGGCGGTGACGGCGTCGAGGCCGTCCGCGTGCTCGGCGAGCCAGTCCGCGGCGACCAGGTCCTCCTGCACGAGCACCGCGGCCAGCGCGGTCAGCAGGTAGAGGTCGGTGCCGGGCCGGACCTGGAGGTGGAAGTCGGAGAGCTCCGCGGTCTCGGTCCGCACGGGGTCGATCACGATCATCGACCGGGCGGGGTCCTTCGCGATCTCCTTGAGCACCGAACGGGCTCGCGGGAAACCGTGCGACTGGTAGGGGTTCTTGCCGACGAACAGCGCGACCTCGCAGTGCTCGAAGTCGGCGCGGGTGATGTTGCCGAGCATGCGGGCGTTCACCCAGAACTCGCCGGTCTTCTCCTGCGCGAGCGCGGACGAGCGGTACCGGGCACCGAAGGCGGCGAGCGTGGCGGGCGAGTACGCGCCACCGAGGTGGTTGCCCTGGCCGCCGCCACCGTAGTAGAAGATCGTCTCGCCGCCGAAGGTGTCGCGGACCTCGCCGAGGCGGGCCGCGATCTCCCCGATCGCGGTGTCCCAGTCGATCTCCTCGAACGTGCCGTCGGCCCTGCGGCGCAACGGACGCGTGATCCGGCCGGTGTCGCCGTTCTGGTGCAGGCCGAGACGCAGCGCCTTGTTGCACGTGTAGCCGGCGGAGGCGGGGTGGAGCTTGTCGCCGCGGATCTTGTCGAACGACCGGCCGTCCTCGCCGACGAGGATCTCGATGCCGCAGTTGCACTCGCAGAGGATGCAGGCGCTGGGTTTCCACATGGGCCGGGCTCCTAGTGGTGTGGTTGGAGCAGGGGCGCGATCTCGGTGAGCACGTCGTCGAGCGGGCCCAGGTCGCGGTGTGCGCGGCAGAGGATGATCGCCCCTTCGACCGAGGACACGACCAACGTCGCCAGCCGCTGCGCGCGGGCCACCTCAAAACCGTTGCGGGACAACGCTTCTGCGATGCTGCCCTGCCAGCGGGCGAAGATCTCCCGCACGACGTCGACGGCGTCGGGGACGGTGTCGCGGCTGTCCATGGCCATCGCGGCGGCGGGACAGCCCGCCCGGAAGCCGGTCTTGGTCAGCGACCGCTTCCAGAAGGCGACGAGACGCTCCAGCAACAGCCGGACGTCACCCTCCGCCGCCGCCTCGCTGACCATCGCGTCGATGTAGTCGCCGGCCTGGCGGACCGCGCCGAGCACCATCTCGTTCCGGCCGCCGGGGAAGTGGTGGTAGACGGACCCGCGCGGCGCACCGCTGTGGGCCAGCACCGCGTCCACCGTGACGCCGGCCGCGCCGCGTTCGCGCAGCAACAGCACCGCGCTGTCCAGCATCCGCTGCTTGGTGCCCCGCCTGCTGTCGCTCATCGCACCTCCCGGTTCGGGAGTATGGCAGAGACCATAGTCGGTGTCAGCAGGCCGCGACTCTCCCGGAAGCCTGGCGCGGAAGGAGAGGCCGCGGTGAGCAGGGTTGGGGAGGCGGAACTGTCAGCGCGAAGTCGGGGAACGCCCGCCGACTCGCGGACCGGTTGTCCGGCCGAACGGCCTGCGAGGTCCCCGGACGCCGAACGCGGCACCCCTGAGCGGCATGCGACTCAGGTGCTGTCAGGCCTGGTCACCGCCCGCCACTTCGGGGCCTGCGGGGCCGGTGTGCGGCCTCCCGTGCTCGCGGCTCAGGTGACGTCAGGCATGGCCACCGCCCGCACTTCGGGGCCTGCGGGGCCGGTGTGCGGCCTCCCGTGCTCGCGGCTCAGGTGACGTCAGGCACGGTCACCGCCCACCACTTCGGGAGGCTGCGGGGCCGGTGTCCGGCCTCCCGTGCTCCCGGCTCAGGTGACGTCAGGCCTGGCCACCGCCCGCACTTCGGGACGCTGCGGGACCGGTGTCCAGCCTCCCGTGCTCGCGGCTCAGGTGACGTCAGGCATGGTCACCGTGCGCCGCACGCGAGCCTCAGCCCGTCTCGCTGGCGTCGCGTCCGGTGGCCCTGACCAGGTCCTCCCGCGCCCGCGCCACCCGCGAGCGGATCGTCCCGATCGGGCAGCCGACGACCTCGGCCGCCTCGGCGTAGCCCAGGCCGAGCACCTGCGTGAGCACCAGGGCCTCGCGCCGGTCGGCCGCCAGTTCGTCGAGCAGCAGGTTGAGCTCGACCACGCCGGTGAAGCCGGACGAGGCGCCGCGCTCGCGGTCCGCCGCCTGCACCCAGTCGACGTCCGGGGACACCCGCGGCCTCGACCGCGCCATCCGCACCTGGTCGACCACGACCCGCCGGGCGATCGAGAGGAGCCACGTCGTCGCCGAGGACCTCGCCTCGAAGTTGCGCAGGCTCGGCAGCGCGCGCAGGAAGGTCTCCTGCGTGAGGTCGTCCGCCACGCCCACGTCCTCGAGGTGAGCGACGAAACGCCACACGTCGCGCTGGGTCGCCCGCACGAACCGTTCCAGGGCGTCCCGGTCACCGTCCCGGGCCTGCAAAGCCCATCGGGTCACCTCGTCATCGGCGAAGTCCACGAGGCCGAAGCCTAACGGGCGAACGTCCGGCAGCTGACCGGCCATTCGGACCGATCGGTGGTACGAGTGCCCGGGCGCGACGGCTGACCAGGGCGAACAGGCTCCTTCCGCACCGCTCGCAGATCGCCGGGAACCAACCGGGCCGCATGACCGACAATGTGTACGTGGACTGCAGCACCTGCCGCGAAGCCCTCTCCGCGCGACTCGACGGGGAGGACGAGGGCGTGCCCGCCGCCGAGGTGGACGCGCACCTGGAGACGTGCGCGGACTGCCGGGAGTGGCAGGACACCGCCACGTCCCTGAACCGCACCCTGCGCGTGCGGGCGGCGACCCCCGTGCCCGACCTCGCGGCCGCGATCCTCGACGCCGCTCCCCCGATCACCCCGCCCGCGCCGCGCGGCTGGCTCGTCCGCACGGTGCTCGGCGGTGTCGCGGTCGCCCAGCTGACGCTCGGGCTCGCCCAGGTGCTGGGCACCGGGTCGTCCGTGCACGGCGGCCACGCCTCCGGTCTCGACAGCAGCCACCTGTTCAACGAGAGCACCGCCTGGAACCTCGCGGTCGGCCTCGGCCTGCTCTGGACCGCGCTGCGCCCCGCCGCGACCGCGGGCATGCTGCCCGTCACCGCGGCGTTCGTCGCCGTGCTGATCCCCTACTCGGCCAGCGACCTGGTCGACGGCACCGCCACCGCGGGCCGCGTGCTGTCCCACTCGCTGCTGCTCGCGGCACTCGCGCTGCTGGCGATCACGCACTTCCGCGACCGAGGCCCCGGCGGCCGCACCACGTCATCGGACAGCGACACCGCCGGCACCGGGGACTCCTCGGAGTCCTCGCGCTCCGAGGAGAAGCCCCGCGCCCGTCGCGTCCGGCTGCGGCCGGTGAGCCGGCGCCACGTCGCCTGACCCCCGCCGGACAGGCCGCGGGACGCTCGTCCCGCGGCCCCGCCGACGATCAGCCCACAGCGGCCTTCAGCTTGGCGATCGCGTCGGTCTCCGCCTCGTACAGCTCAGCGAGCCGCGCACCCATGGCCGGGAAGTCCGTCAACTCCCCCAACCCGTTCCACATCTCGCCGATCTCCCGCCACCGCGGCGCCAGCCCGGAATGGCCCGCCTGGTCGAGGAAGTCCGCGAACAACGGCCGCAGGTTCCCGCCCGTGACCCCGTACCGGCCGTCCACGCCCTCCCGGACGCTCTGGAACGCGTGGTCGAGCCCCTGCCCGTCGGCGAACACCTTGGGCCACGCCTTGGCCGCCTTGGTGTCGGTCATCATCCGGGACCACTTGCGCCACGCCGGCAGCGAGAACGAGTCCGACTTCTGCGACAGGTGCTCGACGACGTCCCGCAGGCCCTCGCGCACGGCGGCCTCGACGTCGGGCTCGCGGCCGGAGTCGGTGACCACGACCGCCTGGTTCTTCCACGTGCCGACCCGTGCGACGGCCCGGTCCAGGTCCGCACGGGCGACGGTCAGCGGCGCCAGGTTCCGGTCGTCCACGTACACCCGGTCGCCGGTCGTGCCGCACACCACGACCGGATGCCCGCCGTGACCGTCGAGCGCCTCCGGCAGGTCCCAGTAGCCGATCTGGTACCGGTCGGGCCACACCATCACGGCGTCACCGGCGTCGAGCCGGCCGGTCAGCCACGCCTGCGCGGCCTTGGGCGCGGACCGGTGCCACTCGTGTGCGACGCCCAGTCGCGTGAGGACCTTCTCGGTGCGGCGGGTGACGTACTGCCACGAGTTGGAGAACCCGATCGTGACGTGCCGGCCGTTGTCGTGCTTGAACTCCCACAGGATGTAGCCCGCGCCGATGCCGCCGCCGATGCCGAACAGCAACGCCTCGTTCAGGCCGGAGATGCCGCGGGCGGCGAGCATGGCGTCCAGGCCCGCCGCATCGGGGTCCGTGCCTCCGCGCAACACCCAGCCGCCGTCCGGCGACGCACCGCTCAGGTGCGCGAGGGCGGTCGTGTAGCGCTCACCGGTCTTGGCCATGCGGGCGCGGACCTGAGCCTTGAACTGCTTGCGTGACGTCATCACCGAACTCCCCGGCCATCGCAACGGACACCCGAACCCCACGCGCCCCGATGCCACGACAGCCTTGGTCAGGCGTGACGAAGACGGCGTTCCCAGGCACACAGGTCCCGTTTGCCTCCGCGTCAGCCGGGTTGCGTGGGCACCCGGTCAGGAGGTTGGGCGTGGAACTCGCCGGTGGTCATCGTAACCGGGACGATCCCGCGGTGCGCGGACCGCCGCGATTCGTGTTTTTATAGCCCGGAATACGAAGGAGCCGCACATTAAAGTCGGCCGGATGGGAGAGAGGTTCCACGTCGAGCCGGACGAGCTGCGTGGGTACAGCGGACTCCTCGAACGTCAGGCCGAGCACTTCCTGACGATCCGGGAGCACGCGATCGACAAGGGTGGGGACACGGCCGGGTTCACCGGGCTGCTGTCGCTGCTCGACCCCGTCGTGACCGGGGTCGCGCAGCTCTACGGCGAGACGCTCGAGGCCGCGAACAAGAAGATGACCCAGGACGCCGAGTCGTTGGTCAAGGCGGCCGTCGCCTACGAGAAGGCGGACCAGGTCGGTGTCTGCCTGATCGACACCGCGGGCGGGAAGACGGAGGCCCCCTCGTGGCTGGGGCGGTTCCTGGGGGTGGGCGAATGACCGGCGGGGTCTGCAACGGCTACCAGGACATCGAGGATCCGAATGTCGCGCTGCGCGCGGCGCCCGACAACCGGCCCGGCCGGCAGACAATCAAGGAGCTGATCGAGGCCGCCGGCTGGAAGATCCAGGGCGTCAACTGGATCTACCAGCAGGTCACCGGCGACGACCTGGTGCGCGACCTGGTCATGCCGCTGGCGGGCGACTTCGAGAAGATCGACGCGAACGCCGCCGCGTGGGACCGGATCGCCAAGTCGCTCGACAACGTGCGGCACAACGTGAACAACGGCATCGAGGAGCTCTCGCCGCACTGGGACGGCGGCGCCGCGCAGAGCTTCGAGAACCGCGTGCGCCGCACGTGGACCACGGCGATCGAGTGGGACTCGCAGGTCGCGAAGTTCATCGGCGACCGGTTCAAGAACATGGCGGCCTCCTGCCGATCGGCCGCGAAGCTCGCGCTGACCCTGCTCGACAAGATCTGCGACAAGCTGATGAAGGCCGCGATGACGGCGTGGATCCCGCTCGTCGGCTGGGGCCGTGCCGTGTGGATGGTCTACGACGTGGTCAACATCGTCGACCAGGTGCGCAAGCTCATCCAGTCCATGCAGACCCTCATCGAGGGCGTCCAGGGCATGATCGCCGGCATCCGGCTGATGGGCACCGCGCTGGCCAGGATCCCGGACGTGCGGGACGTCAACGACTTCTTCGACGTGGTCGACACGTGGCAGGACGGCACGGAGAAGCTCGGTGACGGCGTGTCCGCCGTGGGCAGTGGCGCGTGGGGCGCGGTGAAGAGCGGCTACAAGGGGCACAGCAAGTACAGGGACGCCCAGAAGGAAGAACGCTGGGCCGAGCCCAGCACCTCGGGCTCGGGCGGTGCGCAATGACGTTCCCGTACGAGAGCGCCCGCCAGCAGTTGCAGACGTGGCAACAGGATCTCGACGCCAAGGGCGCACGGCTGGAGAAGGTCGCGCTCGAAGCGTCCAGGGCGCAGACCCGCGGCGCCGACCTGTCCCCCGCGGACATCGCCGAGATCGAGAAGTTCGCCCGGTCGAAGGACGCCCCGAACGCGTTGAAAGACTTGCAGCGCAAGGTCGACTCGGGCGAACTCTCCTGGCGGGACATCGCGTCCGGCAGGGCCGTGAACGATCCCGAGGTGCAACGGGCGATGCAGACCAGCATGCCGTCGCTGAAGCGCGCGTACACGGCGATCAAGGAGGGGCAGGACCTCGACGAGATCGTCGCGGCGGGTCAGCAGCGCACCAGGCGGTCGCACGGCGGCGACGACGACATGCCGAGCGACTTCACCGAGGACGCCTTCTGACCCCGCCGCGACACCGCCGCCACCCGCGCCGCTGGATCCTCCGTCCGAAGTGGACGGCTAGGGGGCGATGGTGAACTCGCCCTGGTTCAGCGTGCGCGGGTGGAAGTAGCCGGCCTGGACCTCCGCCGGGGTGTTGTTGCCGCGCAGGTGTTCCGACCACACCATGAAGTAGCTCCAGCGGGTCTGGCTGCCGAGGAACGCGGCGTTCGGCACCTTGCCGGTCTCGGCGAGCGCGATGGGCTTGCCGTTCGCGATGGCCTGGATCTGCTGGTAGTCACCGGAAGCAGGCAGGCCCTTGTACCAGACGTCCAGCGACACGACGTCCACGTACTGCGCGCCGGGGTAGTACGAGGCCCAGTTCCCCGCGGGGTTGTCCTGGACGTTCCACACCCAGATCAGGTTGTCGAGGCCCTTGGACACCAGGTGGTCGCGGGTGATGCGGTAGAGCTTCGCGCTGCCTTCCGGGCCCGGCCGGTTGCCCCACCAGTTCCAGGCCTCGTTCATCTCGTGCAACGGGCGGAACAACACCGGCACGCCCGCGTCCTTGAGCTGTCGCAGGTACGGCACCACCTCGTCGAGGCGGCGCTTCCACGCGTTGTTGAGTCCTGTGCCGTTGGTGACCATCTCGGTGAATTGACTCTGGCTGATCTGCGTCTTGACGCCGCCGTCGAACTGGCAGGTGCTGCCGCCGGTCGGCGTGCACACGTGCCAGGTCAACGTGACCAGGGAGCCGTTGGCCCACTCGGTCCTGGCCTGGTCGACGACGCGCTGCCGGTTCGCCACGTCCTCCGGCCGGAACATCAGGTCGCCGCCCCACAGGCCGGGGTACTGGCCGGTGATGTCCTTGACCTGCTGCGTGTACTGGCCGGGGTTGCTCGCCGGTTCCTTGTTGTGCTGGCCGGAGACGACGTTCCGGCCGGTGATGGAGCTCAGGTAGTTGATCACTTGCTGCCGTGACGACCTCGGGAACGCCTGCGCCTGCGGTGCCACCGCGACCAGGACGCCGAGGAAGGTCAGGACCGCGGTCAGTGCCGCGCCGAACCGATGGTGTCGCACTCGCTCCTCCTCGTGGAACCCGCTCCTCGCTGAGCGGGACTACGCGAACGGCTGCGGCGGCAAGCCGATGAACTAAAACGCTTAATCTGCATTACCGCCTGAAGATAAGCGCAATCCGATGAGTCTGTCCATAGAGCGTTTTAGTTCCGGAACGGTTCAGTCGCGCGGCGGCGCGGTCGACGCCCGCGGGACCAGCCTCGGGGCGTGCGCCAGGCGTTGTGCCGGAGCCCGGCCGGCCATCACGTCGAACAACGTCTCCGCGGCCTGCGCGCCGAACGAGAAGACGTCGTGGCGCATGGCCGAGAGCGTCGGCCTGGTGAGCTGGCACAGCTGCGAGTCGTCCCAGGCCAGCAGGGACAGGTCGGCGGGCACCGACAGGCCGAACTCCGCGGCGACTCCCAGCGCCGCGACGGCCATGACGTCGTTGTCGAACACGATGGCGGTTGGGCGTTGCGGCGAGAGCAGCAGCGTGCGGCAGGCCCGGCTGCCCTGGTCCGCCGAGAAGTCCGCCACGACCGTGCGGGCGTCCAGCCCGAGGTCCCGCGCCGCGGCGGTGAACGCGGCCGTCCGGATCGCGCTGTGCCCCAGTTCCGGCGGCCCGCTCACCCGTGCGATGCGGCGATGTCCCAGTGCGGCGAGGTAGCGCACGGCCTCCGTGATCGCCTCGGCGTCCTCGGTCCACACCGACGTGAAGGGGCCTGCCAGGCTCGGATGACCCACCACGACCGCGGGCAGCCCCAGGTCCGCCAGCGCAGGGATGCGCGGGTCGTCCACGTGCAGGTCGACGAGGAGGCTGCCGTTGACCCGCCCGCCCTGCCACCACTCGCGGTGGACTTCGATCTCCTCGGTGCCGTCCGCCAGCCGCAGCAGCAACGAGCACGACCGCCGCACCAGCACGCTCTCGATGCCCGAGATGAACTCCATGTAGAACGGTTCGAGCCCCAGCAGGCGGGCCGGCCGCGCGATCACGAGCCCGACCGTGTGCAGGCGCCGCCCGGACAGCGACGAGGCCGCGAGGTTGGGCCGCCAGCCCAGCTCGCGTGCGGCCGTGAGGATGCGCTCCTTGGTCGCGGCGGACACACCGGGCCGGTCGTGCAGGGCGATCGACACGGCCGCCGGGGACACCCCGGCGCGCGCGGCGACGTCCCTGATGGTGGTCCTGCGCTCGCCGGCGGTCGAGTCGTTCTGGCTCACCCGGAGGAACCGCCTCACCTGCGCACGCACTGCTGGACCGTGCCAGTCTAACCGGGAGCGCTCCCAGGAACCGCCCTCGTGGCGTGCTGATGAAACGCTTCAGTTGTTGCGCTGCTATGTTTTGATCTCCGCAGCCGACGAGGAGGTCCGGATGAAGCGGCCGACGATCTCCGACGTCGCGCAACGAGCCGGGGTGTCGATCAGCGCCGCGTCGTTCGCCCTCAACGGGCGGCCCGGTGTCTCCGACCGGACCCGGCAGCGTGTCCTCGAGGCCGCCGACGAGATCGGGTGGCACCGCAACAGCGCGGCCCGCGTGCTGTCCGGCGGCACCACGAACGTGATCGGCATGGCGATCCCCCGGCCCGCCGCCACCCTGGGCGTGGAACCGTTCTTCATGGAGCTGGTCAGCGGCATCGAGTCGGTGCTGGCGACGCCGGGCTACGCGCTGATGATGCAGGTCGTCGCGAGCGTCGACGCCGAGCTCAAGGTCTACCGGTCGTGGTGGGGCGAGCACCGGGTCGACGGGATCATCGTGGTCGACCTGCGCGGCGACGACCCCCGCGTCGGCCTGCTGGAGCAGCTCGGACTGCCCGCCGTCGTGGTGGGCGGTCCCGCCGACGTGGGCACGCTGCCGCACGTCTGGGCGGACGACGCCGCGGCCGCCGCCGAGACCGTCGGTTACCTGGCCGCGCTCGGTCACCGCCGGATCGGCCGGGTCGCGGGCCTGCCAGACCTGCTGCACACCCGGCGCCGCGACGAGGCGTTCCGCGAGGCGAGCACCCGGTACGGGATCGAGTCGATCGAGGTCGTGCACACCGACTACACGGGACTCGAGGGCGCGCAGGCCACGCGCAGGCTGCTGACCTCGCCCGAGCGTCCGACGGCGATCCTCTACGACAACAGCATCATGGCCGTCGCGGGGATGTCGGTCGCCGACGAGATGCGGCTCTCGGTGCCCACGGACCTGTCGATCGTCGCGTGGGACGACTCGCAGCTGTGCCAGGTGATCCGGCCGGCGATCACCGCGCTCGCCCGGGACGTCGCCGCCTACGGTGCCCGCGTCGCGCAGTTGCTGCTCGACGTGGTCGCGAAGAACGGCGCCGTCGAGCAGCGCGGTGTGGAGGTGCCGGCGCCGAGGCTCGTCCCGCGGTCGAGCACAGCACCTCCGCAACGCTAGACCAGTTGGTTCGCTGACCGCAGGACGTCAGCCGCCAGCAACAACTCCGGCGCGAACCGCGCCGCCGTGCGCACGGCGAACACAGCCGACTCCCCCGGCAGCAACGAGATCAGCCCGCGGTCGACGACGCCGTCCGCCGCCACCTTGTCGGCCAGCAGTGTCAGGTCCTTCAGCACCGACCGGGCGGTCACGGTGACGCGGTAGCCGCCGTCGACAGCCTCCGCCGTCGCGTCGAAAGCGGCTTCCGGCAAGGCTTCCCCGTCCGGGAACGCGAACGCCCTGACCTCGCCCACGGACGCCACGACGAGGCCACCGGCCGGGTCCACCGGGACGGTCGTGGCCGAACGCGGAGCCACCACGAGCGGCAGCACCACGTCCGCCACCTCCGCACCGTCGAGCCGCACCCGCCGCACCCGCAGTTCGCCCGCCCACTCCCGCGCGGTGTCGTTCACCGCGACGACGGCGTCCGGCCTGATCGTCAGCAACCGGTCGGCGTAGCTCGCGCGCAACGCGTACCAGGCGGGCTTGAGGCGGCCGTAGCCGTCGACGACCGCCCACGAGGTCACCGGCCAGCAGTCGTTGAGCTGCCACAGGATCGTGCCGGAGCACTTCGGGGTCAGCGACCGGAAGTGCCCGATCCCGGTGCTGACGGCGTGGGCCTGGTTGAGTTGCGCGGCCCAGTGCCAGTCGTCGAAGCCCCGCACGTCCTGGAAGTGCTCGGCGAGCCTGCGCGCGATCTTGCGGTTGCCGTCGTCGGCCTTGATGTGGGCGGTCATGCGGCGCCCGTACGGCGCGGGTGGGGTGTCGCGTATCGCCTTCTTCACCGTCGCCGCGGCGGGCGGTCCGCAGAACCCGAACTCCGCCACGAACCGCGGTTCGTACTCGAGGTAGGCCGTGTAGTCGCGGTCGTTCCAGACGTCCCAGATGTGCGTGCAGCCGTGCGCCGGGTCGTTCGGGTGCAGGTCCTCCGAGACCGAGTACGGGCTGCTCGGCAGGTACGGACGGCCCGGGTCCAGCTCGGCGACGATCTTCGGGAGGACGTCGGTGTAGTAGCCGACGCCCCAGGTCCGCTCGCCGAGCTGCTCCTGCCAGCCCCAGTCGTGGTAGCCCCAGACGTTCTCGTTGCCGCCGTTCCAGGCGATGAGGCTCGGGTGCGCGGCCAGCCGGTTGACGGCGTCCCGGGCCTCCGCGACGACCTCGCCGCGCAGCGGTTCCTCCTCGGGGTAGGCCGCGCAGGCGAACAGGAAGTCCTGCCACACCAGCAGTCCCAGCTCGTCGGCGAGCGCGTAGAAGTCGTCGGACTCGTAGATGCCGCCGCCCCAGACGCGCAGGAGGTTGACGCCCGCGTCGAGGGCCTGGCCGAACCGCTCCCGCAGCCGTTCCGCACCGACGCGGTGCGGGAAGCAGTCGTCCGGGATCCAGTTGACGCCCTTGACGAAGACGCGCTCCCCGTTGATCCGGAACGTGAACTCGGTGCCGTCGTCGTCGGCGTTCGTGAGCAGCTCGACCGTGCGGAACCCGACCTCGCCCCGCCAGGTGTCCCCTGTGGACAGTGAGACCTCCATGGGGTGCAATGTCTGCGCGCCATAGCCGCGTGGCCACCACAGGTCGACGTCGCCGAGTTCCATCCGCAGCACCGTTCCGCCGGCACCGGGCAGGAGGTCGGACCGGACCTCGTGCTCGCCGATGCGCGCGACGACCGTCAGCGGTTCGTCGCCGGTCCGTTCGACGTCGACGTGCACCTCCGCACGGCCGTCCATGCTCGTGAGGGGGCGGACGGCCGCGATCCGCGCCGCCTGCCACTCCTCGATCGCGATCGGCCGCCAGATCCCGGCGGTGACGAGGACCGGGCCCCAGTCCCAGCCGAAGTTGCAGGCCATCTTGCGGATCATGTTGTACGGGTGGGCGTTGACGTGCGGTCGCGCGCCGAGCAGCCGTTCCTGTTCCTCGGCGTGGGCCAGCGCGCTCGTGAACGTCACCGAGAGCGTGTTCTCGCCGTCGCGCAGGGCCGCCCGGACGTCGAAGCGGTAACCGCGGTGCATGTTGGCCGTGGAGGCGATCTCGTGGCCGTTCAGCTCGATCCTGGCGACCGTGTCCAGGCCGTCGCACACCAGCTCGACCCGGGTGTCACCGGCCGCGCTGTAGTGGAAGGTCGTCTCGTAGCGCCAGTCGGTCCGGCCGATCCACGCGAGCTTCGCCTCGTTCTCGTCGAGGTACGGATCGGGGATGAGCCCGGCCGCGAGCAGGTCGGTGTGCACGGAGCCCGGCACCGTGGCGGGCACTTCCCTCTCGCCGATCTTGCTCGGGCTCTCGGAGCGGAGGACCCAGCCGTCGTGGAGTTCGGTTCTGGTCACCATGTTCTGCTTCTCCTGAAGTGGTTATTTGACCGCGCCCGCGGTGAGCCCGCCGTAGATGAAGCGCTGCAACACGAGGAACACGACCAGGGTCGGGAGGATGACGAGGACCGTGCCCGCCGAGATGACCTCCCAGTGGGCGCCGTACGGGCCCTTGAACCGGAACAGCGCGGTCGAGATGGTGCCGAGCTTCTCCGAGGGCATGTACAGGAACGGGATGTAGAAGTCGTTGTAGATCGCGACGCCCTTGACGATCACGACGGTGACGATCGCGGGCCGCAGCAGCGGCAGGACGATCCGCCAGTAGATCGTGAGGGAGCCGGCGCCGTCGATCCGCGCCGCCTCGTCGAGCGCGACCGGGATGGAACGCATGAACTGCAGGAAGATGTACACGGCCACGATGTCCGTGCCGGTGTAGAGCAGGATCGGCGCCCACCGGGTGCCGTTGACGCCCAGCGCGCTGATCACCTCGTAGGTCGCGACCTGCGTGGTCACACTGGGCACCAGCGTCGCGACGAGGAACAGGGCCATGACGAGCTTCTTGGCCCTGAAGTGGAACCGGTCGACGGCGTAGGCGGTCATCGAGCCGATGAGCACGGTGCCGATCAGCGCGAAGACGAGGATGAACGTCGTGTTCCACAGCGCCCGCGCCATCTGCCCGTCGGTGAAGGCGATGGCGAAGTTGCCGAGGTTGAACCAGTCGGCCGGCGCGGCCAGCGGGTTGCGGCCGGCGGTGGCCTCCTCGCTGGTGCGCAACGAGGTGAGCAGCACGGCCAGCAACGGCAGCACCACCGCGACGCTGGCGAGCACCAGGCTGAGGTACTTGAGGAATGCGGCGAGCGCGTGGCGTGCGGTCATGACTGCTCGACCCTCTCCTCGGGGACGAGCGTCCGCTGCAACCACGTCACCAGCAGCACGATGACGAGCAGGACCACCGCGGCCGCCGACGCCAGGCCGACCTTGTTGAAGGTGAACGCCAGCTTGATCGTCTGGATCACGAACGTCTCGCTGTTGTTCGCTCCCCCGGTCATGATGAACGGGATCTCGAACACCGACAGCGCGCCGGACACCGCGAGGATCACGCACAGGCTGATGATCGGTTTGATGCTGGGCACGATGATGTGGCGGAACTGCTGCCACCGGTTCGCTCCGTCCAAAGTGGCCGCTTCGTACAGGTGCGGCGGGATCGACTGGATGGCGCCGAGGAACAGCACGAGGTTCAGCCCGGCGTAGCGCCAGACGGAGACCCCGGCGAGCGAGGTGTTGACGAGGTCGGGATCGCCCAGCCACAACCGGGGCTGCACGCCGAACACCGCGAGCGTGGTGTCCAGCGTGCCGCCGGGCTGGAAGAAGTAGAGGAACACGAACCCGATCGCGACGCCGTTGATGAGGTAGGGGAAGAAGAAGATGCCCTTGAACAGGCCCCGCAGCCGCGTGCCGAAGCTCAGGACGGTCGCGAAGTACAGCGCCAGCCCCGTCTGCAGCAACGCGCCCGCGAGGTAGAAGAGGCTGACCGCGAACACCTGGAACAGCTGCGGCCGGGTGAAGAGGTCGACGTAGTTCTCGGCGCCGACGAACTCCCGGTCGCGGCTGAGGCCGTCCCAGTCCGTGAAGCTGTGCACCACCATGCTCACGACCGGCACGTAGGTGAACGCCACCAGGAACG
The DNA here is from genome assembly GCF_014646255.1 of Lentzea pudingi. Lineage (GTDB taxonomy): Bacteria > Actinomycetota > Actinomycetes > Mycobacteriales > Pseudonocardiaceae > Lentzea > Lentzea pudingi. The sequence goes on along the minus strand of NZ_BMNC01000003.1, from coordinate 294,379 downwards.
CGAGCGGGACGAGCAGGTAGAGCCACGGCACGTGGGCGCGTTGCGTCATGGGGGCGCTCAGCCGATCTCGGCCTGCGCTTCCGCCCACCTCTTGTTGAGGTCGGCGAACACGCCCGCGAGATCACCCGGTGCCGCTCCCCTGGCGACGTCGACGATGCGCTGCGGGTAGTCCTTGGCGCTCAGCCCCACCTCGGACGCCTTGTCGATCTGACTGACCAGGTTGTTCTTCGCCCAGCCGAGCCGCACGAGCTCGACCTTCTCCTCCTCGAACGGCTTGAGGCTCTCCGGCAGCGGCGCACCCTTGAGCGCGGAGATCGACAGCGACTTCTGCGCGTCGCCGGACTTCGAGATGTACCAGTCGATCCACGCCCGCGCGGCTTCCTTCGCCTTGCTGTGCTTGTTGATCGCGAACAGGTAGTCGGGCCGCACCACCGAGCAGAACTTCCCGCCGACCTGTGCGGGGAACGGCATGAACCCGATGTCCTGCGGGTCGCGCCCGGCCTTGCGCGCGGCCTCCCGCATCTGGACCACCGCCCACGACCCGAGCCACATGGTCGCGACCTCGCCGGTGCCGAGGAGGTTCTTGGAGTTCTCCCAGTTGGTGGTGTTCGGGTCGGCCTCGGAGAGTCCGGTGTGGACGATGTCGTGCAGCAGCGTGTCCACGACGTTCAGGTCCGTGCCCGGCGCCCACGGTTCCTTCGTCTCGGCCAGCTTGTCGTTGGCCGCGACGTCACAGCTCGGCGAGCCGAGGCCGCTGCCCCAGTTCGTCAGCGGCCAGCCGTCCTTGTAGTTCGTGTAGTACGGCGTGGACCCGGTCTTGTCCTTGATCGCCCTGAGCGCGGTGAGGAACTCCGCGGGCGTCCTCGGCCACTCGGTGACACCGGCTTTCTGCCAGACGGCCCTGTTGTAGACGAACCCGTTGGCGGTGCCGATGTTCGCGAGCCCGTAGACCTTGCCGTCCACAGTGGCCTTGTCGGTGAAGTCGTACTTGGGCTGCAACTCCTCGGTGGTTCCCAGCGGAGCGAAGAACTGCGGGTACTGGTTGGAGTCGACCGAACCGGGGATGAGCACCACGTCGCCGTAGTCCTCGCCGCTCATCCGGATCCGGACCTCGCCCTCGTAGTCGGTGAGGCCCTGGAACTCCACCGTGACACCGGGATAGGTCTTCTTGAACTCGTCGGCGTACTTCTGGGTCGTGCCGTCCTGCACCTGGTCGGTCCGGTTGGTCAGGACCGTGATGGTCCCGGTGACCTTCGCCGGGTCGGCGGGAACGGCGACGACCGCCTCGCCGTCCGCCCCGCCACCGCCGCCGCAGGCGGAGAGAGCCAGCACGAGAACCGTCCCGGCCACCGTTGCGCGAGTCGCAGCCACTTCGCCTCCGAACTTAAGCGTTTTAGTTGACGAGCCCGAAACAACCCCCGGCTTTGACGGGAGAAGATCGGGGTGATGAGCGCTTAACCTAGACGCAACGTGAATCGCTGTCTATAACGCTTTAGCAGGCATCCGTGGGTGACAGCTGACAGAAATGCTTCGAACCTCGCGGACGAGCCGTGCGATGCTCCGCCGATGAAGATCGGCCGCCGCGACGCGTGGATGTTCGACCTGACCGCTCGTGACGACGTCGTCCGCGGCCGGGCTCTGGCACGGCACCGGGCGCTGGTGGAGACGGGAACCGGCGTGTCGCGCTACGAACCCGACGAGGAGCGGACGATCTTCTGGTACGTCGCGACCGCGTGGGACCTGGACTTCCGGAACACCGCCGTGAGCGTGGAGCGCTGGCCGTTCATGGCGCTGTACCTGCGGTGGGAGGGGCTGTTCCCCGACGAGTGGCGTTCGCGGGGTTCCCACCCGTGGTCACCGTGGTCGATGAAGGAAGGGGTGCTCGAGCACCTGAGGCGGAACGGAACGGTGGCGGAGGTGCGGCAGGAGGCGGCCGATCTGCTGATCGACGCGATCCACCGCTCCTACCGTTGCAAGGACTGGATGTACGCGTCCCTGGTGCACCACGTCGCCGACACGGACTTCCGCGACCGGCTGACGATTCTCACCGGCGCGGACGATCCTCTCGTCCGGCTTCGAGCCCGGTTCCTCCTCGATCTCGCCGACCGTCCCGAAGTCCGGGTCAAGCGACACACTTGGGGCAAGTGGCTCGACAGCCGAACCTAGGCGGTGAGCGCGGCCAGCTGGTCCGCGTACTCGATGCGTTCGACCCAGTCCGCCGGCCAGGCGTCCAGACCGTGCGCGGCACCCACGAACGCCCCGGCCAACGCGGCGATCGAGTCCGAGTCGCCACTGGTCCGCGCCGCCCGCACCAGGCAGGCCACCGGGTCGTCGGCGTGCCGGATCGCGCAGTACAGCCCGGTCGCCAGCGCCTCCTCGGCGATCCAGCCCTCGCCGGTGGCGAGGCACGCGTCCTCGCCGTCGTCGGGCCTCGCCAGAGCGGCCACCAGCCGTTCGAGGATCTCGGCGCACTCGTCCCAGCCGCGGGCGATGAAGTCGGCGGGAGTGGTCGCCCCCGGCATCTGCCACAGGGATCCCAGCCACTCCTCCAGGTAGACCGAACGCCGCTCGGCGCAGCGGGCCAGCAGGGCGGCGGGCACGTCGGCCAGGTCGGCGCCGTCGACCAGCACGCGCGTCGCGTAGGCCGTGAGCTCGGACGCGGCAAGCGCCGTGGGATGGCCGTGGGTCATCGCGGCCTGCAACTGCGACACCCCGGCGAGCACGTCGAGGTCGAGGCCGGGCACCAGACCGACCGGGGTCACGCGCATGTTCGCGCCGCATCCCTTGGAGCCGGTGATGGTCGCCTCCACCCACGGGGCGCCCTCCGCCAGCCCGCCGCACGCGCGCAGGCACGTCATCCCCGGCGCACGGTTGTTCTCCGGGCTGTGCGCCCACGCGACGAACCGCTCCCGCAGGCGCGGTTCGAGTGCTTCGGCGGTGTACTGGTCGACGTCACGCAGCGCCCACGCCACCGCGAGCGCCATCTGCGTGTCGTCGGTGACCAGCGCGGGATCGCCTGTCAGGTCGTCCGGCCCGGCACCGAACTCGCGCTCGATCTCCGCGACGGTCAGGAACTCCGTCGGCTTGGCGAGCGCGTCCCCGAAAGCCAGTCCGTACAACGATCCCGCGATGCGATCCACGGCCCCGACCCTACGTGGCTACAACTGGTTCTCGCCGCCGTCGACGTAGAGGTTGGCGCCGACGATGAAGCTGCTCTGGTCCGAGGCGAGGAACGCGACCGCGTCCGCCACCTCGTCCGCCGTCCCGATCCTGCCGATCGGCACCCCCGCCGCGAAGCCCTCCCTGGCCTCCTCGGACAGGCCGGCGAGGGCGGGCGTGTCGATCGTGCCCGGTGAGATCGCGTTGACGCGGACGCCCCGGCCCTTGAGCTCGTTGGCCCAGGTGCGGACGTACGAGCGCAGCGCGGCCTTGGTCGCCGCGTAGGTGCCGAACTCCGCGACGCCGTCGTCGGCGCGGACCGAGCAGTTCACGATCACCGCGGCGCCGTCGTTGAGCAGCGGCAGCGCCTTCTGGACGCTGAACAGCGTGCCGCGCACGTTGACGCCGAAGATCAGGTCGAAGTGCTCCTCGGTCGTGTCCTCGAGCGCCGCGAACCCGCCGATGCCCGCGTTGGCGAACAGCGCGTCCACTCCCCTGCCCCTGGCGCGGACCGCGTCGTAGAGCCGGTCGAGGTCCGCCGGGTCGGCCACGTCCCCCCGCACTGCCGTGGCGTCACCGATCAGCTCCACCGCCGCGTCCAGCTCGCCCTGACGCCTGCCGGTGATGAACACGTGCGCGCCCTCGCCCGCGAACCGCCGGGCGGCGGCGAGGCCGATGCCGCTGCTCCCGCCGGTCACGACCACCGTCTTGCCCTCGAACTGAGGCATGAGCCCTCCAGATATTCGGTACCGATCGGTACGTAAGTCGACAGTAGCACTTCCGGACCGATCGGTACCGAAGGGGTAGGCTGAGGGGGTGACGGTGATCGGCAGGCCCAGGGGCTTCGACGCGGACGAGGCGTTGCACGCGGCCATGCTGGTGTTCTGGAGGCAGGGCTACGAGGGCGCGAGCCTCGCCGATCTCACCGGCGCCATGGGCATCACCAAGACGAGCATGTACGCGGCGTTCGGCAACAAGGAACAGCTCTTCCGCAAAGCCCTGGCACGCTACGACGAGGGGCCGGCGTCCTACGCGTTGCGCGCGGTCGAGAAGCCGACGGCGCGCGAGGTGGCGACGGCGTTCCTCACGGGCTCGGTGCACACCACGACCCAGCCGGGAGGTCCGGCCGGGTGCCTGGGTGTGCAGGGGTCGCTGGCGGCGGGAGACGCCGGCGAACCGGCGCGCGAGATCCTGGCCGAGTGGCGCACCAACGGCCGCCAGCTCCTCGAAACGCGGTTTCGGCGTGCCGTCGACGAGGGCGACCTGCCGCCGGGGACCGACGCGCGCAGGCTCGCCCTGTTCGTCATGACGGTCGCTTTCGGGATCGCCGTCCAGGCCGCGAGCGGCGTCAGCCGCACCGACCTCCAGGAGATCGCCGACACTGCTCTACACCACTGGCCCGTCTAGCTCGAACTCCCTGCGGTCCGTCTCCACTCCGTTGACCTGCAACGAGATCGCGTGCCCGCCTGGGTGGTAGCGGCGCGTCGTGATCGGCCGGAACGAGTGCTCCCGCGTCACCTGCATCCGTTCGCCCGGAGCCAATGTCCGGGTGGTGAGCTTGAACGTCTTGCCGGTCTGGCCGCCGTTGGCCTTGCGGTGGTGCACGACGTAGTCGATCGCGAGCGCCGCCTCGGTGTCGCCGGCGTTGTGGATCGAGGCGGTGAACCGGACGCTGCCGCCGAACGGGACGACGTCCTGCTCCAGGTGCGGCCCGTCGACCTCCACCGTCGCGGGCGCGAACCCCAGCAGTGCGAGCGCGCCGCGGTCACCGCGCTTCACGAGGGTGCGCAACCCGTGGCGGACAAGGCGTCCGGTGTCCGCGTCACCGTTCTCCAGCCAGCGCCGCGCCGTGTCCACGACGAGGTCCGGGTGGTCGCGGCTGAGGTCGTTGAGGTGGTTGGCGACCGACCGGCGAACGTAGTCGCTCTCGTCGCGGTGGAGAGCGTCCAGAATGGACAGTGTGACCCCGGGGCGGGTCAGGACCTCCGGCACCCGCACCGCCCAGGGGAGGTAGGGACGGGTGCCCTCGGAGGCCAGTCTGCGCACGTGCTCGTCGGCGGACCCGGTCCAGTCGCCGATGATGCCGAGGGCGCGGTCGAGGTCGTGCCGCAGCAGCGTCCTGATCGCGAACTCGGCGGTGAGCCGCCCGGTGAGGCCGGCGAGCAACGCCATCGCGTCGTCGAACGCGGCGGTGTCCTCCCGGACGGCCTGGGTGGCGAGCGCGCTGGTGACCGGCCAGATCAGCCAGCCGGTGAACTCCGGCGAGCGTTCCTGGGCGGAGCGGACGGTGCTGGCGAGTGCGGCGTAGCCACCGGGCAGGTCCGCCAGCAGGGCGTCCCGCAGCAGATCGGCGCGTTCCCGCAGCGACAACGGGGCGATCTGCCTCGGCGCCGCCCGCAACGCCCTGAGGTCGGCGTCCGGAGCGGCGACCTGGATCGCCCGCACGAGGCTGGTGACGGCGGAACGTCCGAGGAGTTCTTCGGCGGTGGGCATGCTCCCACCCTAGAAAACGACCCGGTCAGAACCTGTCCTGGTCATGGAGCGCATCCAGCTGCGACTGGAGGCGCCCACGCAGCACCGCGCGCAGTTCTGAAGGCTCGACCGCGGACAGCGGCACAGCCAACGCGATCAGCCGAGTCGCGAGCTCGTCCAGGGAACTGCCACCGAGGGTCACCCTCGTGCCGTCCGGGCCGACGCTCTCGTGCGTGCCCGACCCCGGCGGCACGAGGCATTGAGCTTCCTCGATCGGCACCGGCAGCACCGCGGTCGCGTAGAACGGGTAGTCGCTGGTCAGCATGTCGGCGACCAGCCGTGCGGCGTCCGGCGGACTCTCGATCCGCACCGGCTGCCCGGTGGGCCGCACGTCCACGGCGCGGTCCGCCCGGAACGTGCGCCACTGACCGCGTTCAACGTCCAGCGCGACCAGGTACCAGCGGTGGCGGGTCCGCACGAGCCGATGGGGATCAACGGCGCGTTCGGTGAGCCGGCCGGCGCTGTCGCGGTACTCCAGCCGCAGGCGGTGTCCGTGGCGGCAGGCGTCGGCGAGCTTCAGCAGCACCTCGAACGACACCGGATCACCCGGCCCCTGCGCGGTGTGCACGACGGACTCGGCGAACGCGCTGAGCCGGTCGGCCACCCGGCGCGGCAGCATCCGCTGGAGCTTGCCCAACGCCGACAGCGCGGCCTGGTCGCTGCCCAGCACGCCGCGCTGGGCCGCCTCCCGCAACGAGACCGCCACCGCCAGGGCCTCGTCGTCGTCCAGGCTCAACGGCGGGACCGCGGCGCCCTGACCGAGGCGGTATCCGCCCCACGGCCCCGGATCGGACTCGATCCCGTACCCGAGGTCCCGCAGCCGGGCCACGTCGCGCCGCACCGTGCGGTCGTCGACGCCCATGCGTCCGGCCAGCTCGCGGTTCGTCCAGGCCGGCCGCGTGGACAGCAACGACAGCAACCGCAACAACCTGACCGGCGTGCTCGACACACCGCGACAGTAGACCGGCCGGCTGTCCGAGCACTCCCCCGCCACTAGATCATCCAGAGCCGCCACGCGGCGCCCGTGGCGCGTGGTTCCATTGGGCCTCAACAAGATCGCGCCCGCGCGATCACCTGGGACGAGATCGAGGCCGTCCACCAGATCTCCACCGACAACTACGTCAACTACCAGCACGTCCTCATCGTCTACGCCTACAAGCTCGTGCTGCGGGACGACGAGCTGGTCGTCTTCCGGGGCGTCGAGCAGCCGGACGAGGGCCGGACCGTCCCCTTCGGCCCGCTCGCCCTGTCGGGATCCGGGATCGTCACGCCCGGCGGTCTCGTGGCGTGGGACGAGATCGAGGACCTGTCGACCAAGGCGGGTGACGTCGTGCTCACCGCGACGAGGCGCAAGCCGGGGAACTACGCGATCGGTGACATCCCCGACTTCGAGGTCTTCTGGACGCTGGCGCAGAACCTCCGCGACCAGAACTGAAGCTTCTGTCAGACGGCGAGCGCTTCGACGGGTTCGGGGACGTCCCGTGAGGCGAGCAACCGGGAGGCGCAGACCGCGATGGCGGCGAGTACGGCGATGAGGATCGCCATCGGCAACGCGGAATGGGCGCTGCCGACGCTCACCAGCGGGGACACGGCCGCGCCGAGCCCGAACTGCGCGGCGCCCAGCACAGCCGATCCCGTGCCGGCAGCCCCCGGCACCGCGTCGAGCGCGAGGGCCGTGGCCGGGCCGAGGACGAAGCCGAGCGACGCCACCGCGAAGAAGATCGGCACCATCAGCCAGGCTGCGCTGATCGGCAGGAGCGCGAGGACCAGCAGCACCACGGCGGCGCCGAGCAGCCAGCTCGTGCCGATGGTGAGGACCCGGCGCGGGTGGCTGTGGCGCAGCAACCGGGACGCGGCCGCACTGCTCGCGATCAGCCCCAGTGCGTTGAGCGCGAACAGCACGCCGTAGCTGACCGGCCCCATCCCGATGACGACCTGGTACAGGAACGGCGATGCCGAGATGTAGGCCATCAGCACGGCGAACGAGAAGACGAACGTGGCCGTGGCGGCGAGGTAGGCGCGCCGGCCCAGTGCCCGGAACCCGCCTGCCTGCGCGGTACCGCGCCGTTCGCGCGGATGGGTCTCCCGCACGCCCACCGCCGAGCCGGCGAGCATCGCGACCGCCAGACCGGCGAGGACGAGCAGCACTCCCCGCCACCCGATCCCGTCGACCATCAGGCTGCCCAGCAGCGGCGCCACCACGGGCGCCACCCCGCTGACGATCATCATGAGGCTGAACGCACGCGCGGCGGCGCGTCCGGTGGCGAGGTCCGCGATGACCGCGCGGCCGATGACCATGCCGGCCGCCGCGGTCAGCCCCTGGACGAGACGGGCGCCGAGCAGGACCCCGATCGTGGGCGCGACGGCGGCGAGCACGCTGGCCGCCACGAACACCGCCGAGCCCGCCAGCAACGGCCCGCGCCTGCCCCACCGGTCCGAGAGCGGCCCGAAGACCAGCTGCCCCGCGGCGAGGCCGAGCAGGAACATCGTGAGCGTGAGCTGGATGGCCGTGTCGCTCGTCGCGAGTTCGGCGGCCATGCGCGGGAACGCGGGCAGGTAGAGGTCGATGCCGAACGGGGCGACGCTCGCCAGCAGGGCGAGCACGAGCAGGAGCGGCACGGGGATCGTGCTGCGGGACGGCGCGTTCACCACATCTCCTATCAACTGATAGCTATCAATCGACAGGAAAAGTACCATGGTCACGTGGACGAAGACCAAAAGGCCCGGTTGTTCGAGCTCGCCGACCTGATCGCCGCGGTCGGCCGCCAGATCCACGCCGCCAAGGAGGGCCTGAGCGAGGACCGGTGGTCAGCGCTGGACATCGCCGTGATGCGGTACATCGACCGCAACCCCGGCACGTCCGCCCGCGCCGCCGCCGACGCCACGCAGCAGATCTCCAGCAACTTCAGCCGCGCGCTGCGAGGCCTCGAGAGCAAGGGCCTCGTCCACCGCGAGGCCGACCAGGAGGACGCCCGCCGCGTCCGCCTCTACCCCACCGCCCGCGCGCAGGCGAACCTCCAGCGGCTGCACGGCATCTGGAGCGACCTGCTCGACGGCGTCGTGTCCGACGAGGACGAGGTCGACGGCATGATCACGACGTTGCGGCGCATGGAGGCGGGCCTTGCCGAGAAGGCGCTCGGCCGGTCGGCGCGGGGCGAGAAGGGCGGCGGGATCCAGTAGGCCGGGCCGGCGCGGGGCGCGAAGGGCGGCGGGGTCCAGCAGGCCGGGCCGGTGTGTCTCCGAGTGCGGTGGTTGCCGCCGCGGACGGGTGGTCACCGCTGCGGGCGGCGGAGGCCTCCAGGCCCCTGCCGGCAGCGCCCGCCACCACCCGCGTCCGGACCCGCCCCAGGTCAGCGCCACCAGGCCAGACCGTCGGCCCCCAGACCCCAATCCGCCCGAGCTGTCAGACCGCCCGCGCCGTCAGACCGCCCGCGCGATGGCGATGTTGCCCGACAACCGGTCCCCGGCCTCGTAGATCATGTACTCCCGGCCCTGGTACGTGCCGAACGACGGCGCGGCGGCCCGGCCGTTGTCCGGCGAACCCGCCAGCGAGTCGTGGAAGACGCCGAGGTGGTTGCGCTTGCCGAAGTCGAGACCGACCTCGGTGATGAGGATGTTGCCACCGCTGCCGATGTCGGTGTTGTAGACCACGTACACGCTGTTGTTGCGGAACAACAGGTGCGGTCCGCCGACGTTGACCGCGCCCACGTCCTGGTGCCGGACCAGCGGGGTCTGCGCGAACGTCCAGTCGCGGGCGTTGGCCGACCAGCCCCAGCCGATGTCGCGCCGGTTGGTGGTGTTGTTGAGCATGAACACCATGACGTACCGGGCGCCCCGGGACGGCAGGTCGTGCCGGAACACCCTGGCGTAGGAGGTCTCGGTCGTGCCGGCGGGGAGCAGGCGGGTGGACAGGACCTCCTTCTCGTAGGAGAAGTGGATGCCGTCGGCGGAGCTGGCGAGCCGGGTCACGGTGTTCTCGCCGTGGAAATACAGATACATGCGCTTGGCGTCGTCGTTCCACATGGCGTGCGGCGAGGACACGTGCGACACGCTGTACTCGCCGGGCCAGTTCCTCGTGATGATCGGGTTTCCGGCGTACTCGGTGAACTCCTCCTCCAGCGAGTTCGCGTACGCCAGGCAGATGCCGCCGGGGGCGTCGTGCGGCGCGTAGTAGAGGTAGTACGCGGCCAGGGCGCCGGAGATCCGGTTCTTCGTGCCGCGGATGGTCGGGAAGATGAGTTCGTTGGTGGGGTTGTAGCGGAGCTTGCTCTTCACCAGCGCGAGCCTGCGGTACCGGTAGTCCGGGAACCCGGCGGGCGCGGCGGCGGCGGTTCCCCCTGCGCTCGCTCCCAGCAGGGCCGCGCTCGCGGTGCCGATCAGCAGCTGACGGCGGTTCGGTGCCATGAGGGACGCTCCTTCGCGTTGGAGGGACTCCGCGTTTTCGGACCGTAGAGGCGAACCTGCGACGAAACAAGGTTGTAATACGAATTATCAGGGGACGCCCCCACGGGCCGTGGACGCTTCGGTCACGGTGACGCCGAGGCGTCCCGACTCGTCGAGATGCCCCGACTCCTCGACGGAATTCACGCCGTTCGCAGCGTGACGAACTACACCCGGTCGGCCCAGCGGCCGTCCCAAGCCCGTCAGTGCGTCGATTTTCGAAACTTTCACAAATTAGACCTCGCGCACCTCATTCACACCCCCGGCGACACATTGTCGATCATGCCGCCGACCTGTGCATTCGACGGATGTTCGACGGGCCGGGCATCTGATCATCCGGTTCAGCCCGGTGAACACCGGTGCGGGAGCTCCAGTGGAACGAGGGTTGATCGGACGTGCCGAGTCGGCTGTACTGCTTCGTGTTCCCAGTCGAACGGCGTGGATTTGGCGCAATCCACACCACTGGACTGTCGAGCGATTCCATTTCCACCCGTGCTCTCGCGGGTTTACCAGAAAGCGCCGAACATGACACTGACACCGAAGTCAGTCGCACGGATCTCACTCGTGTCCAGCCTCGTCCTCGCCGCTGCGGGCGCCGCGGTTCTCGCGGCGGCACCCGCCAGTGGCGCCGCCTCCACCCTCGGTGCGGCGGCCCAGCAGAGCGGCCGGTACTTCGGTACCGCGGTGGCCGCGAACAAGCTCGGCGACTCGACCTACGTGGGGATCCTGAACCGCGAGTTCGACATGGTCACGGCCGAGAACGAGATGAAGATGGACGCGACCGAGCCGAACCAGAACCAGTTCAGCTACGGCAACGCGGACCGGATCGTGAACCAGGCCCGCAATCAAGGTAAGCGGGTACGTGGACACGCGTTGGCGTGGCACTCGCAGCAGCCGGGCTGGATGCAGAACATGTCCGGCACGGCTCTGCGCAACGCGATGCTCAACCACGTGACGCAGGTCGCGACCTACTACCGCGGCAAGATCTACGCCTGGGACGTCGTCAACGAGGCGTTCGCCGACGGCAGCAGCGGCGGCCGTCGTGACTCCAACCTCCAGCGCACCGGCAACGACTGGATCGAGGCCGCCTTCCGCGCGGCCCGTGCCGCCGACCCCGGCGCGAAGCTCTGCTACAACGACTACAACACCGACAACTGGTCGCACGCCAAGACCCAGGGCGTCTACCGGATGGTGCAGGACTTCAGGTCCCGCGGCGTCCCGATCGACTGCGTCGGCTTCCAGGCCCACTTCAACAGCGGCAACCCGGTGCCGTCGAACTACCACACGACGCTGCAGAACTTCGCCGCGCTGGGCGTCGACGTGCAGATCACCGAGCTGGACATCGAGGGCTCCGGCAGCTCGCAGGCCCAGCAGTACCAGGGCGTCACGCAGGCCTGTCTCGCGGTCGCGCGCTGCACCGGCATCACGGTGTGGGGCATCCGCGACACCGACTCGTGGCGCGCGTCCGGCACCCCGCTGCTGTTCGACGGCAGCGGCAACAAGAAGGCCGCCTACACCTCGGTCCTCAACGCCCTGAACAACGGCACGGGCGGCACGACCCCGCCGACCAGCACCACGACGACGACGTCCAACCCCGGCGGCGGGGGCTGCACGGCGACGTACTCCGAGGGCGAGAAGTGGAACGACCGCTTCAACGGCAACGTCACGGTGACCGGTACGGACAACTGGATCGTCACGGTCACCGTCAGCTCGCCGCAGCGGATCATCGCCACCTGGAACACCAGCGCGAGCTGGGACTCCGCGAACGTGATGACCGCACGCCCCAACGGCAACGGCAACACGTTCGGCTTCACCGTCCAGCACGGCGGTAACTGGAACTGGCCCAGCGTCTCCTGCCGCGTCGCCTGATCCTCGGAAACAACCGGCCCTGTCGCAGACCCCCGAGTCTGCGGCAGGGCCTTTCGCTTTGATTCACGGTGGTGAACCGAAAATGTTCACGAGTGTGACCGCCCGAAATTTTTCCGACCCGATCGCGAATCCGTTCGACAGGCGCCGACCTGGACCTTCGATGAATTCGACCTCGAACATCGACCGGAAGCCGAATTACTTCGACGTTGACCCCGTCCGAAGAATGCTCTTAGCATCCGAAGCGAACCCCGCCACGCATCCGAAGTAAAACCCTTTCTCCAGCGTAGAGAAGTGGAGTCCCCATGGGCATTTCGGAACAGTCCGCGCACCGGGCGCGCCAACGCCGCGTCCGGGCCGGACTGGCGTCAGGCGGTGCCGTCGTCGCCCTCGTCACCACGCTCGCCCTGTGGCCCGGCCTCGCCGCGACCGCGAACGCCGCGGGCACCTACGAGCTCGAGAACGCGGGCAGCGGCCTGTGCCTCGACGCGGGCACGAGCCCGTCGAGCGGCACGCAGCTGCGGCAACAGGCCTGCGCCGGGCAGCAGTGGGTGCTGACCGACGTCAGCGGCGGCGTCCGGATCACGGCGGGTGGCCTGTGCGTCGGCGTGCGCGACGCGTCGACCAGCGCGGGCAAGCCGATCCAGCTCGAGGCGTGCACCGGTGCGACGAGCCAGGTCTGGGCGCTGACGCCGAACGGCGACAACCAGCGCCTGGTCAACGCCAACGGCGGCAAGTGCATGAACGTCAAGGACAACGCCACGACCCCAGGGGCGTTGGTGCAGACCAACTCCTGCGACAACGCCGCCACCAAGCAGTGGAGGCTCGCACCGGCCGGCGGACCGACCAGCACGACGACGACGACCACCACCACGACCACCACCGGCCCGACGACGACCACCACGACGAGCACGCCACCCGCCAACGCGCTGTACGTGTCGCCGACCGGCCAGGACAGCGCGGCCGGCACGATCTCCGACCCGACCACGCTGACGGCCGCACTCCCCCGCGTCGCCGCGGGCGGCACGATCTTCCTGCGCGGCGGCACCTACAGCTTCTCGCAGACGGTGACGATCCCGCCCACCAACAACGGAACGTCCGGCGCCCGCAAGAAGCTCGTGGCCTACCAGGGCGAGAAGCCCGTGCTGAACTTCTCGGCGCAGGCCGAGGACCCTGCCAACCGGGGTCTGGCCGTGAACGGCTCGTACTGGCACGTGCAGGGCGTCGTCGTCGAACGCGCCGGGGACAACGGCATCTTCGTCGGCGGCAGCAACAACATCTTCGAGCGCACGATCACCCGGTTCAACCGCGACACCGGCCTGCAGCTCTCGCGGATGCTGTCCACGACGCCAAAAGACCAGTGGCCGTCGAACAACCTGATCCTCAGCGCGGAGTCGCACGACAACGCCGACTCCGACGGGGAGGACGCCGACGGGTTCGCCGCCAAGCTCACGTCCGGGCCCGGCAACGTGTTCCGCTACTCCGTGGCGCACAACAACATCGACGACGGCTGGGACCTCTACACGAAGTCGGACACCGGGCCGATCGGCGCCGTCACCATCGAGGACTCGCTGGCGTACAAGAACGGCACCCTGAGCAACGGCGGCCAGGCCGGCAACGGCGACCGCAACGGGTTCAAGCTCGGCGGCGAGGACATCGGCGTCAACCACACGATCACCCGCACCATCGCCCACGACAACGGCAAGCACGGCTTCACCTACAACCGCAACCCCGGCTCCATGAGCGTGTCGAGCAACCTGAGCATCGACAACGACGAGCGCAACTTCTCGTTCGACGCGGGCAGTTCGGTGTTCCGCACCAACACGTCCTGCCGCAGCAGCAGCGGGAGCAACGACAAGGTCGTCGGCAACGCCGACTCCACCAACCAGTTCTGGTCGGGTACCAACGGTTCCCGGTGCTCCGGCTACAGCGGAGCCCTCGGCTGGTCGTTCGCTTCCGACGGCAGGCTCGTCGTCACCCTCGGCGGCAAGACCGTCGCGTTCTGACCACCGTCGCCACCCATCCCAGGCCGGGTCAGTGCGTCAGCCGCGCTGGCCCGGTCTGCGGGCCCCTGCCCGGGAGCAGAAGATGAAGCTGAGTTCTCTCGTCGCCGCGGCGGCCCTGTCCGCCAGTGCCGTGCTCGTACCGCTGCCGGCTGTCGCGGCGGCCTCCGCGCTGTACGTGGCGACCACCGGCAACGACAGCAACGCCGGCACGATCGCCGCACCGTTGAAGACCATCCAGAAGGCGGTCGACCTCGTCTCGGCGGGCGGCACCATCCACGTTCGCGGCGGCACCTACGCCCCGGCGACGAACATCCAGATCCTCGAGAACGGCACGCGGAGCGCGCCGATCACGCTGCGCGCGCACAACTCCGAGCGCGTGGTGATCGACGGCGAGAACATGCCGCACACGCCCGGCCCGGTCGGCTCGTCGATCCCGAGATCCGAGCGCGGGGCGATCCACATCGAGGGCGACTGGTGGCGGCTCATCGGCCTCGAGATCATCCACGGTCCGTACGGCATCTTCGGCCTCGACGTGAACAACACGGTCTTCGACCGGATCACCACGCGGGACAACTACGAGTCCGGCCTGCACATCGTGCTCGCGTCGAGCAACAACCAGATCCTGGACCTCGACAGCTCCGGCAACCGCGACCCGCGCAAGAACGGCGAGAGCGCGGACGGCCTGGCGATCAAGGAGGGCTCCGGCACCGGCAACGTGGTGCGGGGCGCCCGGCTGTGGAACAACTCCGACGACGGCCTGGACTTCTGGATGTTCTCCTCGCCGATCCTGGTGGAGAACAGCGTGGCGTGGGGCAACGGATTCAACCGCTGGAACCTCCCGGACTTCACCGGCGACGGCAACGGCTTCAAGCTCGGCGGCAACGCGGTGGCGGCCGGCCACACCGTGCGCAACAGCGCGGCGTGGGACAACGCCGCAGGCGGCTTCGTCGACAACAACAACCCCGGCCGGCACACGGTCGACCGCAGCACGGCGTGGGACAACCCCGGCACCGGGTTCGACTTCAGCCGCTCCTCCAGCACGCTGACGAAGAACCTGTCGGTGGCCAACGGCACCGCCGTGTCGCTCGGCTCCGGCTCCACCGGCAGCGGCAACTCGTGGAACACCGGCGGTTCCTGGCCGCTGCAGAGCACGGATCCGGGCGCCGTCACAGGCCCTCGCGACGCGGACGGGTCCATCCGGTCGTCCAGCTTCCTGCGACCCGCCAGCGGCGCCGACGTCGGTGTGCGCTTCCCCTGAACGACGTTCGACACGCATCGTCGAATCCCACGTCGAACGACGTTCGACTGTGGTCAGAGCAGGACCAGCCTGCTTGTTATCGCTAACTCGATCTTGATGGTCTGAAGCACTATTGCCAGGACTACACCGCTGGCCACATAGTGTTAACGCTAACTACCCGGAGCCTCTCAATGGTGCAAGGAGCCGGTCCATGCGTTTCTCCCTGCCGCGTGCCGCCCGTCCAGCACGAAGGCGCGTGCTGACAGCAGTCACGGCCGCGTTCGCCATCGGGGCGGGTGTCGTCGCCGCCGGTCCACCAGCGGCGGCCGCCGGTCCCGTGCCCCACTACGTGATGACCGCGTTCACGAACAGCAGCGAGTCGAACATGTACGTCTACGACTCGGCGAACGCGACCGGCTTCACCCAGGTCCGGGCCAACGCCTACACGCCGCCGTCGGGCCTGATCCGCGATCCCAGCGTCATCCGGCACACCGACGGCTACTACTACATCGTCCACACCACGAACTGGACGGGCGACACCATCGGCTTCGCCCGCAGCGCGGACTACGTGAGCTGGACGTTCCTGCGCACCGTCCGGGTAGGACTCAACGGCGCCACCGGCAGCACCTGGGCGCCGGAGTGGTTCAAGGACTCCGACGGCAGCGTGCACGTGATCTTCTCCGCGTCCACGGCGGGAACGGCGGGGCAGTTCCGCCCGTACCGGATCACCGCGACGAACTCGGACCTGTCGGCGTGGAGCAGCCCGGTGGCGCTCGGCATCCCGGCCAACTACATCGACAGCTTCCTGGTCAAGGTCGGTGGCACCTACCACAACTTCCTCAAGAACGAGACCACGAAGTACATCGAGCACGCGACCGCCACGTCGCCGAACGGGCCGTGGACGTTCGTCGGCACGGGCAACTGGGCGGGCTGGGGTTCCGGGCTCGAGGGACCCGCGCTCGTGCGGCTGCCCGACGGCCACTGGCGGATCTACTTCGACCAGTACGGCCAGCGGCGGTACTTCTACGCCGACAGCTCGAACCTCAGCGGTTTCGGCGCCAAGACCGAACTCACCGCGCTGTCGGGCACCGCACGGCACTTCACCGTGCTGCGGGAGGACTCCGGCGACGGCACGGCGGTGGCGACGGGGGCCAGGTCGCTGCGGTCGGTCAACTTCCCCGACCGGTACGCCCGCCACCGCGACAACCTCGGCTACGTCGAACCGGTGAGCTCGTCCAGCTCGCTCACCACGCGCCAGGACGCGACGTTCACCGTGGTAGCGGGTCTGGCGAACGCGAACTGCTATTCGTTGCGCTCGGTGAACTTCCCGGACCGCTACCTGCGGCACTACGGCTTCCGCGTCCGGCTGGACACGGGCACCGGCGACGCGGCTTTCGCCCGTGACGCCACGTTCTGCGGCCGGGCCGGTCTCGCGGGCGGCGGCAGCACGTCGTTCGAGTCGTACTCCCACCCCGGCCGGTACCTGCGCCACCAGAACAACGAACTGCGCGTCGACTGGCGCACCTCGGACTCGGCGTTCGTGGGTGACGCGTCCTTCACCGTCACCGCGCCACTGGCCTGAAAGGACAGTCGATGAAGACGGTTCTCCTCCGCCTCGCCGTGCTGGTGCTCGCCGCCGTGACCTGCGTGGCCGGGATGCCCGTGCCGCAGGCCGGTGCGACACCCGCGGTCCGATACACCAACCCGATCGCGGAACGGCGTGCCGATCCGCACATCTTCAAGCACACCGACGGCTTCTACTACTTCACCGCGACCGTGCCGGAGTACGACCGGATCGTCCTGCGCCGCGCGACCACGATCCAGGGCCTGGCCACGGCGCCGGAGACGGTGATCTGGCGCAAGCACACCAGCGGCGAGATGGGCGCCCACATCTGGGCGCCGGAGATCCACTTCATCAACGGCCGGTGGTACGTCTACTTCGCCGCGGGCCGCACCGACGACATCTGGCGCATCCGGATGTACGTGCTGGAGAGCTCGAGCGCCAACCCCGTGACCGGGTCGTGGACCGAACGCGGCCGCATCACGACCCCCTGGGACACCTTCTCCCTGGACGCGTCGACGTTCGTGCACAACGGGGTGCGTTACCTGACCTGGGCACAGCAGGAACCGGGCATCTCCACGAACTCGAACGTCTACCTGGCGCGCATGGGCGCGAACCCGTGGACGATCACCGGCACGGTGACCCGGCTGGTGGTGCCGACGCTCGCCTGGGAGACACGCGGGTTCAAGGTGGCGGAAGGGCCCGCGGTGTTGCAGCGCAACGGAAAGGTGTTCCTGACGTACTCGGCCAGCGCCACCGACGCGAACTACTGCCTCGGCCTGCTGACCGCGCCGGCGTCCGCGGACCTGCTCAACCCGGCGTCGTGGACCAAGAGCGCCAGCCCGGTCTTCGCCACCAACGCCGCCACCGGCCAGTACGGGCCCGGCCACAACTCGTTCACGGTGTCCGAGGACGGCACCAGCGACGTCATGGTCTACCACGACCGCAACTACCGCGACATCAGCGGTGATCCCCTCAACGACCCGAACCGCCGCACGCGCGTGCAGAAGGTCTACTACCGGGCCGATGGCACACCGGACTTCGGCATCCCGGTCCCCGACGGCGCGACGCCCGTGAGGCTCCGGTCCTACGCCGCCGCCGACCGCTTCGTGCGGCACTGGGAGTACCGCGCGCGGATGGAGGCGAACGTGTCTCCGCTGGCCGACTCGCAGTTCAAGCTCGTCACGGGGCTCGCGGGCTCCGGGGTGTCGCTCGAGTCGACCAACTTCCCGGGCTACTACCTGCGGCACCGCAACAACGAGGTGTGGGTCGAGCGCAACGACGGCACCGCGTTGTTCCGCAACGACGCCAGCTTCACCCAGCGCGCGGGACTCGCGGCGAGCTCGGCGGTGTCGTTCGAGTCGGTCAACTTCCCCGGTCTCCACCTCCGCACCAGCAACGGCCTGCTCGCCCTGCAAGCGGTCACCGACGCACAGGGACGGGCGGACGCGACGTTCGTATTGGAGTGACAGCATGAGGAGCATCGCGCTGGTCTTGGCAGCCGCCCTGATCGTCGTCACGGCACCACCCGCGGAGGCCTATCCCCTGCCGGGCCGCGTGACCGGTGACGTGAGCGTGCACGACCCGAGTGCCGTCAGACGCACCGACGGCAGCTACCTCGTGGCGCACACCGGCAACGGCATCGCGCTCAAGACCTCCACCGACCGGATCGCCTTCCGCAACGCGGGTTCGGCGTTCCCCGGCGGCGCGTCGTGGACCACGCCCTACACCGGCGGCAGCAGCAACCTCTGGGCACCGGACCTGTCCTATCGCGACGGCCGTTACTGGCTGTACTACTCGGCCTCGACGTTCGGCTCGAACCGGTCGGCGATCTTCCTCGCCACCAGTCCCAGCGGCAACTCCGGGACGTGGACCCACCGCGGGCTCGTCGTCGAGTCGCGGACGTCGGACGACTTCAACGCCATCGACCCCGATCTCGTCGTGGACGACCAGGGCCGCTGGTGGCTGAGTTTCGGCTCGTTCTGGTCCGGCATCAAGATGATCGCGCTCAACCCGTCGACCGGCTTGCGGTCGGACTCGACCCTCCGCTCCCTCGCGGGCAGGAACGGCGGTCCGATCGAGGCACCGAACATCGTCAAACACGGTGCCTACTACTACCTCTACGTCTCGTTCGACTACTGCTGCAGGGGCGCGTCCAGCACGTACCGCGTCATGGTGGGCCGTTCTACGAGCGTCACCGGCCCATACGTCGACCGCAACGGCACCGCCCTGACGTCCGGTGGTGGCACGGAGATCCTCGCCGGGCAAGGCAGCGTGCACGGGCCCGGCCATCAGGACGTGCTCGACGACGTCCTCGTCTACCACTACTACACCGACACCGGCGCGTCGCGGCTGGGCATCAACCTGCTGGCCCACGACTCGGCGGGCTGGCCGTTCCTGTGGTGAGGAGAAGACCATGAACTCGATCGGCAAGCTGGCTGCCGCGGTCGTCCTGCTGAGCGGCGTGACCGTGCCGGCGGTGGCGTTCGCCGCCGTCGTGGACACCAGCGCGTCGTACGCGTTGGTGAACCGCAACAGTGGCAAGGCCTTGGACGTCTACGACCTGTCCACCGCGGAGGGTGCCCGCATCTCGCAGTACGCGCGCAACGACGGCGCCTGGCAGCAGTGGCAGTTCGTCGACTCCGGCGGCGGCTTCTACCGGGTGAAGTCCCGGCACAGCGGTAAGGTCCTGGAGTTCCCGTCGACCGCGGACCGGGCCGGACTCGTGCAGACGACGGACGCCGGCCGCACCGGTCAGCAGTTCCGGCTGGCCGACTCGCCGGACGGGCACGTCCGGCTGGTCAACCGGGCGAGCGGCAAGGCCGTCGACCTCCTCGACTTCTCCTCCGCCAACGGCGCGCAGGTGATCCAGTGGCCCGACACCGGCGCCGCGAACCAGCAGTGGCAGCTGGTGAAGATCGGCGCCTCGGGCAACTTCACCAACCCGGTCAAGCGCAGCGGTCCCGATCCGTGGCTGCAGTTCCACAACGGCTACTACTACCTCGCCACCACGACGTGGAACTCGACGATCACCATGCGCCGGTCCCGCACGCTGGCGGGCCTGTCGAGCGCGGCGGACACCGTGGTGTTCAACCTGTCGGGACGGCCCAACGGGTGCTGCAACATGTGGGCACCGGAGTTCCACCTGCTGAACGGCCGCTGGTACCTGTACTACGTCGCCGGGCAGAACGTGCAGGACTACAACCCCACCCAGCGCCTGCACGTGCTGGAGAGCGCGGGCTCCGACCCGATGGGCCCGTACACGTTCAAGGCGGACCTGGGGACCACCTGGGAGCTGGACCCGAGCATCCTGCAGCACAACGGGAAGCTGTACCTGATGGGCAGCGCGATGGACGGCACCCAGAGCCTGACGATCACCCCGCTGTCCAACCCGTACACGACCAGCGGCGCGCGGCGCACGATCTCGCAGCCCACCCTCGCGTGGGAACGGCAGACCGCGCCGGTCAACGAGGGCGCGGAACCGTTGTACCGCAACGGCCGCACCATGATCGTGTACTCGGCCAGCGCCTGCTGGGGTCCCGACTACAAGCTCGGCCTGCTCACCCTCACCGGGTCCGACCCGCTCAACCGCGCGCACTGGACGAAGTCGCCCAACCCGGTGTTCCAGCGCAACGACGAGCACGGGGTGTTCGGTCCCGCGCACAACGGGTTCTTCAAATCTCCCGACGGCACCGAGGACTGGATCGTCTACCACGGAAACACCAGCGCCTCGGCCGGTTGCGGCATGGAACGGTCCACCCGCGCGCAGAAGTTCACCTGGAACGCCGACGGCACCCCGAACTTCGGCACCCCGGTCCCGCTCGGCGCCCAGCTCCCCGCACCGTCGGGCGAGTGACGCCCATCGAAGGGAAGTCCATGCTCCTCAAGCGCACCCCCGTCGTGCTCGCCGCGGCCCTGTCGCTGCTGGCCACAGCGGGACCTGTCGCGGCGGCGCCCGCTGTCACCGTGCACGTCACGGGAGACTCCACCGCCTCCACCTACACCTCGGCGCTGGCGCCCCGGGCCGGGTGGGGGCAGGCGCTGCCGGTGTTCCTCACCGGCGGCGTCGTCACGGCGAACGAGGCGCTGTCAGGTGCCAGCTCGAAGAGCTTCGTCGACCTCGGACGGCTCGACCGCATCCTGTCCAAGATCAAACGCGGTGACTACCTGCTCATCTCGTTCGGGCACAACGACCAGAAGAAGGAAGACCCGGCCCGCTACACCGAGCCGTCGACCACCTACAAGGCATACCTCTCCCAGTACGTCGACAGGAGCCGTGCCAAGGGAGCGAAGCCGGTGCTGGTCACGTCCGTCGAACGGCGCCGCTTCACCAGCACGGGTGCCGCCGCTCCCTCCCACGGCGCGTACCCGGCCGCGATGCGCGAACTGGCGGCGGCCAAGGGTGTTCCACTGATCGACCTGACCGCGTCCAGCACGGCGCTCTGGAACCGCGCGGGCGTCGAGGGGACGAAGAAGTACTTCCTGCACCTGCCGGCCGGGTCGCATCCCCACTACCCCGACGGGGTCGAGGACAACACGCACTTCCAGGCCGCCGGGGCGATCGAGGTGGCCCGGCTCGTCGCCACCGCACTACGTGACCAGCGCGTCCTGCCGCCCGGCTCGTTCCGCCACCTCACCGCGCCGGTCCCGCCGAGCGCGATCGTCTGGCCCTGAGAACACCCCTGCCTGTCTGGAGAGCCCTGTGAAGAAGCACTTCATGGCCCTGGCCGCGCTCGTCGTACTACCGCTGCTCACCGCCGCCAGTCCTGCTTCGGCCGAGGAACCCGCGTGCGCCCCTGCCGGCACAGCGACGACCCAGGCCGCGACGGTCAAGGTCTGGCTCGCCGGCGACTCGACGATGGCGGATCCGAGGACGAGCTGCCCGGTGGGCTGGGGCAACCGGTTCGGTCGGCTCTTCACCGGTGACGTCACCGTGGTGAACAGCGCGGTGGCCGGGCGGAGCATCCAGACGTGGCTGTACGAGGGAAACGTGCAGAACACCAAGGACACGGCGGGCGAGTGCGTGGTCAGCCCGAGGACGTTCCACCAGCGCTGGCAGGCCATGCTGGACCCCGCCGCCGGGATGAAGGCCGGCGACTACCTGATGGTCCAGTTCGGCATCAACGACGGCAGCCGCGACTGCCCGCGCCACGTCGGCAGCGCCCGGTACAAGGAACTCCTCGCGCTGATGGCGAGATCGGCCAAGGACCGAGGCGTCACGCCGATCTTCCTGACGCCGGTCTCCGCGATCAGGTGCAGCGGCAGCACGGCCGTCGCCACCCGCGGCTTCCTGACCGAAACCTTCGACGCGGCCCGGGCCGCCGGCGTGACCGTCATCGACCTGCACAAGCTGAGCTACACGCTCTACAACACGCTCAAGCTCTGCCCCAACGACGGTGACTACACCAAGGGCCCGGTCGGCGCCTTCTTCTGCGACGACCACACGCACTTCGAGGCCTCCGGTGCCGGGCAGATCGCCGGGGTCGTGGCCAAGGCCCTGCGAGACCAGCGCATCCCGCTGTCGAACCACCTCAGGTGAGACGGCCCGCCGCCGCACACACCGAAGAGGAGATCTCGCATGTTCCCAACCAGGTGGCGCGTCAGCGCGGCCGTGACGGCAGCGGCCGTGCTCGGCGGTCTCGCACCCGCGACTGCGGCGCCGCAGATCTTGGCGTGCGGTGACCGGACGTTCAACGCCGAGGCGGTGCTGAACGGCAGCACGTGGACCTCGCGCAACGGCAGCCGGACCGTCTACACGGGCACCGACATGCGGTCCGCCGTCCAGGCCGCCCTGGACAGCCTCACCGCGGGCCGCACGTCCAAGCAGTGGGTCCTGGTGCGCGGCAGCGGGACGGTGAGCGCGGGGTCCCGGATCTCGTTGCCCAGCTACACCGGCATCGACGTCTGCGGCACGATCGACGTCACCGGCACCGGTTCCGGCGACCAGGCCCCGATCTACTCCCGGGGCACCCGTGACGTCGAGGTGCGCTACCTCAGCGTCACCGGCCGCCCGCTGTACGGCATCTTCCTGCGCAACGTCGACAACGCCGTGCTCGGTCAGATCGACATGCGGCTGTCCGGTGGTCTGGGCGTGCGCATCGACAACCGCGGCAACACCAGCGTGCGCAGCCGGAACATCCGGATCGACAACGCGTTCGTGTCCGGCGCGAGCAGTCACGCCGTCGAGACCTACGGCGTGGACGGCCTCACGGTCGGCACCGTGACCGCCCGCAACGTCGGCGAGTCCGGGCTGCTGCTCAACGACACGATCAACGCCACCGTCGGCACGGTGGACGCGGAGAACGCGGGCGCGGGCACCGGGTACGCGGCCTTCCGCACCGCCAACCGCAACGGGCGCATCGGCAGCAGCTATCCCACGAACGTCCGAGTCGGCACGGTGCGGGCTCGTGGCGGCGGCCGGGGTGTCTTCTGCGTGTCGGAGAGCGGCGGACTGACCATCGACCGCCTCGACCTCGCGAACACCGGAAACAACGCGGTGCTGATCGAGAACTGCACCAACGTCACACTCGCGACGCAGAGCGGCACGGTGAACGGTGGTGGTGAGATCCGGCTGGCGGCGCGCTCGGAGTTCCCGAACAACCGCGACATCACCGTGCAGAACCTGACGGTCACCAACTCGGGGGTGCGCGAGAACCCTTGTGGCACCAACACGACGTTCCGCAACCTCACGTTGAACAACAGCACCTCGAACGTGTGTCCGTGACCCGATTGCGCGAGGGTGAACTGTCCCTTGCCGAGAACGCACTTGTCGTCACGCCGAACCCTGCCTAGGTTCGAAAGGGAGCTCACGGCGATCGCCAATTCCGAACGGCGACAGTAAAGCGAGATTCCCTTGTACCACCACACATTCACGCGCAAGACCCTGCCTCCGTGGTGACGAGCGGGGGCAGGGTGCGGGAACTGTTCGTCCATCCCGTGAAGGGGCTCAGCGCACAGCCACTGGCCCAGGTGGCACTCCGGCCGGGTGAAGGGATTCCCCACGACCGGGTGTTCGCACTGGCCCGGCCGGACGGCCGGTACCACGCCGGGACGCGGGAGGGACTGCCGAAACAGGAGTTCTTCGCCCTCGTCTCGGATCATCGACTCTCCGGTGTGGACGCTCGTTTCGACGCCGGGACGGAAGTCCTCGTCGCGAGAGTGGCCGGACACGAGGTGCTGAAAGCCGATCTGGGTACGGACGAGGGCGTCGGCGAGGCGATGCGGTTCTTCGCCCGCCTGCTGGACCTGCCGGCGGGGATGGTGCCGGTGCTCGCGCGGGAACCGGGCCGGCGCTTCACCGACGCGACCGCCGCCGGCGACCGGCCGATGAACTGGATCTCGATGATCAACCTGTCGTCGGTCCGCGACCTGGAGTCGCGGACGGGTGCCACGGTCGATCCAAAACGGTTTCGCGCCAACGTTCTCGTGGACGGCCTGCCCGCGTGGTCCGAAGTGGACCTGATCGGTGAGGAGTTCGGCCTCGACGGCGTGCGCGTCCGGGCCGTGCGGCAGACCAGGCGTTGTGCCGCGACCGAGGTCGGTCCCGGAACGGGCAGGCGCGACCTGCCGGTGGTGAGCCTGCTCCAGCGGACCTACGGGCACCAGTTCATGGGGATCTACCTGGAGGTCCTGACCGCCGGAGTCGTGCGGACGGGCGGTGAGGTCGTTGTCTGAGCTGCGCCTGCGGGTCAGCGAGACGACCGACCTCACGCCGACGGTCCGCCGTTTCGTGCTGAGAGACCCCTGGGGAGCCGCGCTACCGGACCACGAACCCGGCGCGCACGTCGTGATCAGCACGCCCGCCGGGCACAAGCGCGCCTACAGCCTCGTCGATCCGGGCACGCGGGAGTACGTCGTGTGCGTGCGGCGCCAGAGCGACGGCCGGGGTGGTTCCGCAAGCATGCACGACGAGGTGCAGGTGGGCACCGAACTGCTGGTGTCGAAGCCGGCCAACAGGTTTCCCCTGCTGCCGTCGCCGAAGTACCTGTTCATCGCGGGCGGCATCGGCATCACGCCGATCCGGGCGATGGTGCACCGGTTGCGCGTCCAGGGCCACACCGGTGTGCGGCTGCTGTACCTGACGCAGTCGGCCGAAGAGACCCCATTCCTGCAGGAGTTCCCAGGCTCAGTGCATCACAGCGACGGTGGTCTGCTCGACCTGTGGCCTCACCTGGCCGATCCGGACGACGACGTCCGGGTCTACTGCTGTGGCCCCGCTCCGCTCATGCACACCGTCCGCACGCTCACCGCTCATTGGCGCGCAAGCCGGATCCACACGGAGCAGTTCACGACCGAATCCGGCGGCTTCTCGCCGTTCACGGCCGTCTGGGCTCCCACCGGCCTCCGGGTCGAGGTTCCCGCTCATCTCTCGCTGCTCGACGCCCTGCGCCGCGGCGGTGTCCCCGTCGAGTCGTCCTGCGAGGCCGGAGTCTGCGGCACCTGCCGTCTCGCGGTGCTCGACGGCGAGGCGGAGCACGACTCCGTTCTCGCCTGCGTGTCGCGGGCCGCGTCACCGCAGATCGTCGTCGGGCCGCACCACCACTTCCGAAAGGACTCCTCGTGATCGACTGGCTGCGGCTCGCCGAATCGCTCATCTCCTCACCCTGGCTCTACGCCGTGCTGGCGGCGGTGTCCTTCCTGGACTCGTTCCTGCCCCTGATCCCGAGCGAGCCCGTCGTGATCGTCGCGGGCGTCTACGCCGCGAGCGGGCAGACCGACATCGTGCTCGTCATCGCCGCCACCACGCTCGGCGCGTTCCTCGGCGACATGGTCCCGTACACGGCAGGCCGGTTGTTCGACAGGCGTCTGCTCGAGCGGCTGCCGCCCGGCAGCAAACGCCGCGCGGCGCACGACTGGTTCGCCCGCGAGCTCGACGCCCGCGGCGGCTTCATCCTGGTGACGACGCGGTTCATCCCGGTCGGGCGGTACCTGGCCACCCTGTCCACCGGGCTCGTCGGCTTCCCCCTGCGCAAGTACGCGCTGTTCGTCGCGTTCGCCACCGCGTCCTGGAGCGCCTACACCGCGCTCACCGGCTACCTCGGCGGCGTCCTGTTCCAGGAGAACACCCTGCTCGCGATCGCCGTCGGCGTCGGGCTCGCGCTCGTCGTCACGGGATTCATCGAGGTCGTGCGGCGCCTGCGCCACCGCCGGAACGCGGTCACCGAGCAGCCTCGGCCATGATGTGACGGGCGCGCTCCCGCAGGAGTTGGTGCGTGCGGTCGTGGTGGTTGCGCGGGTGCCACGCCATGCCGGCCGTCACGGACGGCAGTGCCACCGGGATCGGGAACGTGCGCAGCCCCAGCGAGTCCAGCATCCGCCGTGCCAGCCTGGCCGGGGCGACGCAGACGACGTCGGTCTCGGAGGCGATGAAGAGCGCGCTCGCGAACGTGGGCACCACCGCCGCCACCCGCCTGCTCAGGCCCAGCTCCGCCAGCTGCTCGTCGATCGGGCCCTCGGCCCGGCCACGCCGTGACACGACGATGTGATCGGCGTCGGCGAACCGTTGCGGTGTAACGGTCTTCGCCTTGGCCAGCGGGTGTGCCCGCCGCACAGCGCCGATCAGCGTCTCGGTGACGAGCGCCTCCGAGTGGATCTCCGAGTCGCCGGTGCGGATGTTGCCGATCTCCAGGTCTACGAGGCCTTCCCGCAGCGCGGGGACGTCCTCCAGGGTCTCCGGCCGCAGGCGCAGCGAGATGCCGGGCGCCTGCTCCCTCAGGTCGTCGATGAGCGAGGGGATGAACGTCGTGGACAGCATGTCGGTGACCTGCAGGTCGAACACGCGCACGGCGGTCCGCGGATCGGCCGTCGTGGACGGCGCGAACAACGCCCGCGCCCGCGACGCGATCGCGTGCACCTCGCCCCGCAGTTCCAGAGCTCGCGGGGTGGGCACGAGATCACGCCCTGCCCGCACGAGCAACGGGTCGTCGAACGCCCGCCGCAACCTGGCCAGCGCCCGGCTCATGGCGGGGGCCGAGGTGTGCAACCGGGCGGCGGCCTTGGTGACGCTGTTCTCCGCGAGCAGCGCGTCCAGCGCCTCGATCAGGTTCAGATCGATGTAGTCCACCTGCGGATTATCACATCCGCAACGCTCCAGTACCAGAGTTGCACTGGAGTTAATCGGTGCTCGCTCCTACTGTCGAGATGGAGAAGAAATCGTTGGAGGACAAGGACATGACTGTGACCCGGGCTGTGGTGGTCGGTGCTGGAATCGTGGGCCTGACGACAGGCCTCGCCCTGCGCCGAGCGGGGCTCGACGTGGTGATCTGCGAGCAGGCACCGGAGATCCGCGCGGCCGGAGCCGGGCTGGGACTCTGGGCGAACGCGCTGGCGGTGTTCGACGAACTCGGCATCGGCGACCAGGTGCGCGCCATCGGCAAACCCAGCGAGATGTACTTTCACGACCCAGCCGGGACGTTGCTCCGGAGTCCCGAGTTCGGCGTCGAGGACCACCAATACCTCCTGGTCCACCGCGCCGAACTGCTCGACCTGCTCGCCGACGCCGCGGGTCGCGAGAACATCCGCCTCGACACCGGCTTCGGCGCGTACGTGGAACACGCGGACAGCGTCACCGTCCGGTTGACCGACGGCAGCAGCGAGCAAGCCGACCTGCTCGTCGGGGCGGACGGGGCGTACTCGGCGGTGCGCGCACAACTCGTACCGGGCACCCCGGCACAGGAACACGCCGGCCACCAGGTGTGGCGCGCGGTCATCCCGGCCGACGGCCTCGAGGTGCGCGGCAACCGCCTGATCCTGGGCACCAACGGGTGCCGCGGCGGTTATGTGCGCACCCACGACGGCAGCGTGTACTGGCTGGTGAACCAGTTCAAGTCACCACCGCTGACCGGCACGCGCGGGGAGCAGGCGCTGGAACGCGCCCGCCACCTGGAGGAAGACGCGGACGGAGTGCTCGCGCGGCTGATCGCGGCGACACCGGAGGAGCTCATCCTGCACAACCAGATCATGCTCGTACCCCCGTTGCCGCACTGGGTCTCCGCCCGCGTCGCACTGGCCGGGGACGCGGCGCACGCGATGTCGCCGCACATCACCGCCGGTGCCACGCTGGGCATCGAGGACGCCGCCCTGCTCGGCCACCTGCTCGGTCCTGCGAGCGACGTGCCCGCCGCGCTGCAGACGTATCAGGCAGACCGGATCCCGCGGTACGTGCGCGTCGCGGAACTGTCCGCGGCGGTCGAGCACTCCCCCACGCCGAGGGAGTTCGCCCGGAACTACGCCGCGTTCAGCCACTGGATGCTCACGCCGCAGCGGGACCAGGTGCGGGCATGAGTTTCGTCGTGGACGTCGACGTGGCCGTGCCCATGCGGGACGGCATCACGTTGGCCACCAACGTGTGGCGACCGGAGGGCCCCGGGCCGTTCCCCGTGCTGCTGCTCCGCACCCCGTACGGCAAGGACGACGCCGGGACGTTCGGCAACCCGAAGCTGCCGGACGTGTTCGCCTTCGTGGAGGCCGGTTACGCGGTCGTGGCGCAGGACGTGCGCGGTACCTCTCGATCGCCCGGGACGTTCGTACCGGGTACCCACGAGGCTCGGGACGGCACGGACACCCTGGCGTGGCTGAGCGAACAGCCTTGGTGTGACGGCGGAATCGGCATGTGGGGCGGGTCGTACATGGGCTTCACGCAGTGGCTCGCGGCCGTGGACGCACCGCGTGCACTGCGGGCGATCGCGCCCGTGATGAGCTCCGCCGACCTGTACCGCGCACCGTGGTACTCGCCCGGTGGGGCGCTGTCCCAGGACACCGTGGTCACGTGGAGCACTCTGTCGGCTCTGCGGAACCTGCGGCGGGACCTCGACGACGGCGAGGGTGACCCGGCCGAGGTGGCGGCGTTGCTGTCCGGTTTGGACGATCCGTTCGCCGCGCGGGACGCCGTGACGCGCTCCTTGCCGTGGTTCGGTGAGGTGCTCGGCCATCCCGAACGCGACGCGTTCTGGCAGGAGGTCGCCGCCCTCGACCGCCGCGCCGCCATCGCGGTTCCGGCGCTCCAGATCGGTGGCTGGTACGACGTGTTCATCGGCGAGACCGTGCGGTCGTACCGGGCGATGCGCGACCACGGCGGCAGCGCGGCTGCGAGGGACGGTCAGCGGCTCGTCATCGGGCCGTGGGCCCATCCGGACGGCATGGACCTGGGCACGTTCCCGGACCGGTCCTTCGGACTCGCGGGCAGCATCAAGGCCACCGACGTCACCGGCGAGCACCTGCGCTTCTTCGACCACTGGGTGCGCGGCCGGACCGAGGTGCCCGGCGACCACCAGGCGCGCGACCAGACCGACGTGCCCGGCGACCACCAGGCGCGCGGCCGGACCGACGTGCCCGGCAACCACCAGGCGCGCGACCAGACCGACGTGCCCGGCGACCCCCACCGCGTCCGGATCTTCGTCATGGGCATCGACCGGTGGCGTGACGAGGAAGACTGGCCCTTGCCGGACACCCGCTACACCGACCTGTTCCTCGGCGGAGACGGCCGCGCCAACACGGTCGCGGGCGACGGGGTCCTCACGCGCGACACCGCACCGGCGGAGGCCGCGGACACCTTCCTCTACGACCCGCGCCGCCCGGTGCCGACTCTCGGCGGCACCGTGCTGACCGGCTACCCCGGCCCGGCCGATCAGGCGGCGGTCGAGACGCGGGACGACGTGTTGTGCTTCACCACCGCCGTCCTCGACGCCCCGGTCGAGGTGACCGGACACGTCACCCTCGTGCTGCACGCCTCCTCCTCCGCCCCGGACACCGACTTCACCGGCAAGCTCGTCGACGTCCACCCCGACGGCAGGGCGATCCTGCTGTGCGAGGGCATCCAGCGCGCCCGCTACCGCGACTCGCTCACCGAACCGGCGTTCCTGGAGCCCGGCACCGCGTGCGAGCTGACCGTCGACATGGGAGTCACCTCGAACGTCTTCCTGCCGGGGCACCGCATCCGGCTCGAGGTCTCCAGCAGCAACTTCCCCCGCTACGACCGCAACACCAACACCGGCGGGACCATCGCCACCGACGACCCGGTGGTCGCGGTCAACCGGGTCCACCACGGACCCGCGCACCCGAGCCGGCTGGTGCTGCCGCTGATCGACCGCGAGGAGGCGCACACGTGAGCACACTCGAAGAACTGACCGACCGAGCGGCGATCACCGACGTCGTCACCGGCCTCGCCCACGCCCAGGACGACCAGGACTGGACCGCCCTGCGGCGGTTGTTCGCCGACGAGGTGCTGCTGGACCTGTCGACCCACCACTTCGGCAGGCCACCGGCGACGATGACGGCCGCCGACCTGACCGCGTTGGCGAGCACCACCCTCGACGGCTTCGACAGCACCCACCACGCCACCTCGAACCTGGAGCTGCGCGTGTCGGGCGACGAGGCCGAGTGCCGCGTGCACGTGGTCGCCTACCACCACGTCCTCGCGGATCCCGGCGTCGTCGACCACTGCACGATGCGGGGGTACTGGCGGCTCGGGCTGAGCCGGACCGGCGGACGCTGGCTGATCACCCGCTGGGCCGTGCAGCGCACCTGCCCGTGGGAAGGGTCCCCGGCCGTCTACGCGCTCGCCGCCGCACGCACGTCCTGACCGCCGAGGAGGAAACTCGATGTTCTACGAGATCCGCACCGAACACGCACGGGCCGGCCTCGGCCCCGAGCTGGCGCTCTACATGGACGAGACCGTCATCCCGCTGCACCAGGAAGGGGGCATGACCGTGGTCGGTTCGTTCACCGTGCCCGGCGAGGACGCCTTCGTCTGGATCCGGCGCTTCGAGGACGACGCCGACCGCGAACGCGTCCTGGAGGCCGTCCACGGTCATCCCCGGTGCGGAACCGTCGCCGACACCGTGTCGGCCATGGTGGGCAGGTCGGAGTCCACGATCCGGCTGGCGCCCACACCGCGATCCGGCCTTCGCTGACCCCGCCCCGTGAACCCGATCGGGGCGTTCCGCGGACAGGGACACCCCGCAGGCCCGGTTCCAGCCGGAACCGGGCCTGTGGCAGGCTTTCCGGGTGTTCGACGCTGACGACCTGCCCGCCTTCGAGCCGCCGGAGTTCGACGAGCACCCGGACGGGGACGACGTCGAGCGGCCGCCGTTGCGCGGCACCACCTCGCCGCCCGCCGGACTGCACGACGTGGACTGGGCGGCCCTCGAAGACGCGTACGGCACCGCCGCCGAGACGCCGTGGTTCATCGAGGCGCTCACCAGCGACGACGGGGGCGACCGGAACTTCGGTGTGTACGGCCTCTACTCGGCCACCACGCACCAGGGTTCGGTCTACACGGCGTCCGAGGCCGCGATCCCGTTCCTGGCCGAGTTGGTGCGGCAGGACAACACGCTCGCGTTGCTGTTCCTGGCGAGGATCGCGGCCGGCGAGACGCACTTCGTGGCCCGGCCCGACGACGTGGGCAAGGCCACGAGCGAGTACGCGGGAGCCGTCGCGGAGTTCGCCCCCGACGTCGAGGCGATGTGGGCCCGCACCGGTGACGACGAGGCGTTGCGGTTGCTGGTGCTGCTGGGCCGGGAACCGGAGGAGCTGCCCGCCCTCACCCCGGACGCGACCGCCGGTCTGTGCCTGGCCCACGGCTTCCTCGCGGCACGCGACAACGTCGTCACGTCGGGCAGTGCCAGAAGCACGGACGCGAGAGTGGAACACGTTGCCGCAGCACGGGATCTGATGACACACAGCCCGTCGCTGTACGTGCGAGGCGCGGCCGCGGCGTGCGTCGTCTACTCCGGATTCGCCGACGACCACTCGCTGGCGCTGCTCCACCACCTCGCGCAGGGCGAGTACCCGGTGCACGACGTGTGGACGGGAGACCTCGCCGAACTGGCCGCCTCGGCGTGGACCTTCGGCACGGACGACGACGGACTGCTCACCGCACCGAACAACAGCCTTCCGAACCTGCACACCCGCCTGCTCGAACGGATGGCGCGGCAGTTCCGTCCCAGCGACCGGGTCTACCGCCCGCTCGCACCGGAGGAGCTGACGGACGCCCAGCGCACGACCCTGGAAACCGCCCTGCGCGCCTCCCCGGAGACGATCACGGGCTCGGACGTCGACCACCTGTGGATCGACGTCCCCGGAACGGTTGCCGCGGCGCACCGGTTGCTCGGCACCTCGACCGGTGAGCTGAGCCGGCGCACGTCACGGGGCCTGCTGTGGTTCGTGCTGGAGAACGGCCTGCTCGCCCGGGACGACAGGCAGTCCGCACTCGCCGCCCTGGCCGAGGTGGACGCCTGGACCGCACTCGGCGAGGTGTTCGCCGCGCGGCGACCGAACGGCACGGAGGAGTCGATCACCCTGACCGTGCGGCGCCTGCACGGCGAGGACGCCGCCACTCTCGCACTGTGCTCGGTCTTCGCCGACGCACTCGCCCACCACCTCCCCCAGGCGGAGGCGTTCCTCGCCGAGTGGCTGCCGAAGGTGTCCGAAGTGGACGGATACGACCTGGCGTTCGCGGTACCCGGTCAGCGCATCGGCACGGCACTGGCGGCACTGGCCCGATCGGGCGGGCTGCCGGCGCGCTTCCAGCCGATGGTCAAGCCGTACCACCGCTTCCCGGAGTACTCCACGGTCCCGTTGCCGCTGCTGCGGGAACTGGAGGACAGCAGGCTCACCGACGGCTGACGAGCGTCACGGGCGGTGGCGCATCGCCATCACCGCGATGTCGTCGGTCGCCTGCTGATCGCCGACCATCGTCGCCATCACCCGGATGCACGCCGCCTCGGGGCTCGTGGGCGCGACGGCCTCGCGGAGCCGTTCCAGCCCCATGTCGAGGTCCTGGTCCCGGCGTTCCACCAGTCCGTCGGTGTAGAAGACGACCAACGCGCCCGCCGGCACCTCGAAGGTGGTGGCGCGCCGGCCGGTGCCGCGCAGGTCGAAACCGATGGGCGGGTCGACGGGGGCCGCGACGAACCGGGCCTGTTCCCCGACCGCTGCGAAGACCGGCCGCAGGTGCCCCGCCAGGGAGAGGCTCATGGTGTGCGTCGCCGTGTCGATCACCGCGTAGGCGACCGTCGCCATCGTGTCGTGCTCGAAGTGGCTGGCCTTGCGGTCGAGCTTGCCGAGCACCACCGCGGGATCGGGGTACTCCAGGGCGTAGGCGCGCAACGCGCTCCGCAACCGGCCCATGATCACGGCGGCCGTGAGCCCGCTGCCGACGACGTCGCCGATCACCACCCCGATGCGGTCGCCGGGCAGTTCGAACACGTCGTACCAGTCGCCGCCGACACCGCTGCCCGCCCCCGCGACGTACCGGGTCGCGAACTCCCAGCCCTCGGTCGCCGGCAACCGGCCGGGCAGCAGGCTCTCCTGCAACAGCGCCGCCGCCGCGCGTTCGGTGCGGGTGCGGTCCACGTAGACCGCGACCGCCAGGCGGTCGGCTACCAGCCGCAGCGCTTCGACCTCCTCGTCGGTGAACCGGCGCGAGACGGTGCTGCCGACGTGCACGACCCCGGTCAACTCCCCCTCGGCGATCATCGGCACGCCGAGGAGCGAGTGCAGCCCGTGCTTCCACAGCAGCGGGTTCACCACCGTGGACTCGTCGACGCGGCCGATCTGCACCGGTTCCCGCTGCGCGGCCACGCGGCCCGCGAAGCCCCTGCCCAGCGGCACGCGTGCGCCCTGGTAGACCTCCTCCTCCAGGCCCGAGGTCGCCCTTGCGACGAGGTGGCCACCGCCGCGGTCCACGAGCAGGACCGTCGCCGTGTCGACCGCGAGCAGCTCGCGCACACCGCCCAGCAGCGCGTCCAGGAGCTTGTCCAGGTCGAACTCCGTGAGGGTGCGGTCCGTCACCAGGTCGAGAGCACGCAGACGGATCGACGGACTCCCAGCCACACCCATCCCCACTCCCGTCCTGGCCGAACGTGTCACGACCCTACCGCCCGGCGACCTCGGATGCCGCCGGCGATCGCCGAGGACCAGAGAATCCACTGTGGACGGACAACGTCCGCAGTGGACGAGCGGCGGCCCTAGCGGTCGGGAAGCGGCGGTCCGGGCGTGCGGGCGATCAGCGCGGCCGCGGCGATCAGGTCCCAGCCGGGCGCGTACTCGTTGCCGGTCTCCATGTGCGGGGCGTGCTTCTCGAAGAGGTCGAGCAGCTCCAGGACGGAGTCGAAGACGTCGCGGTGCGGGTGGTCCGGCCGGACGCCACAGCTGTGCTTCGCGACGTCCAGCATCTGACCCGGCGACTCGCCGCGCTTGGTCGCCTCCACACCGGCCGCGAGGTAGACGTACACGCGTTCCAGCAAAGGGTCCAGCGGCGGCACCCGGCCGGGAGCCGGGCCCAGGTCGGCGGGTTCGGCGCGGTCGACCAGCCGTCGCGCCTGGCCGCCGAGGACGCTCGCGACCTGCTCGTCGTCGAGACCGAGGTACAGGGCGCACCTGGCGGCGGCGTGCGCTCCCCAGAGCGGGGTGGAGTAGGGCACGTCGCTGCCGAACAGCACCTGACCGGGCGGCATCGTCCCGAAGAGCGTGACGATGTCGGTCGGGCTCCACCACGACGTGTCGAAGAACAGGTTCTCGATCGGTTGCCCGGACAGCCAGGCCAGGTCGGTGAGGCCCGCGTGCGCGAGGATGAACCGCGCGCCGGGGAACCGGCCGAGCACGGCGGGCAGGGTCGCACCGAACGGGTCGATCTCGGGTCCGGCGTGCACCACCACCGGCAGGTGCAGTTCGTGGGCGAGGCCGAACACCTCGGTGAGCTGCTCGTCGTCGAGTTCGAACTCGTCACTGGCGGGGTGGAGCTTGATGCCCGCCGCACCGGCCTCGACGCACCGGCGCGCCTCGCCCGCCGGATCGTCGCCCGGCGCCACCCGCGCGAAGGCGACCAGCCGGCTTCCCGGCTCGCTCGCCGCGTCGATCACCGCCTGGTTGGCGGCGCGGTAGCCATCGGGCTCCGCGAGCGGGAACACGGCGGCGTCGGCGTCCACTGAGGCCAGCGCCGCCCGCAACTCGCCGACCGTAGCCGAGAAACCGCTGGGGTCGTTCGCCCCCACGTGGGTGTGGATGTCGAACAATCGGCCCCCGGCACCGAGCGCCTCCCACCAAGGCCGTACGAGATCATCGCCGTACATCGCACCGCCCTCTAGTCGTTCTGGGGCGGGTGCCCCGGAAAGATCACCGATAAACATCCGGCGAACGCGGAGTTTCAACCCGTTCGACTCGGGGTAACTCGCGCGCAGACACCGACAGGAGGACATTCGCTTGGCCATCGGCGACGACCCTCCCGATCGGACGCACGTGCTGGGCCTGGACCGCGACGTGGCGGACATCGCCGCCGTGCGGCGCTGGGCGCGCTCGTCCCTGCCCGGAGTGGACGAGGACGATCTCGGCGACGTGCTGCTGGTCCTCACCGAACTCGTCTCGAACGTCCACGACCACGCGGCGTTCCCGGCGCGGGTCGAGCTGCGCTGGTCACCGCACGCCCACCTGGTGCGGATCGCGGTCCAGGACGGCTCCACCTCCCCGCCCCAGTTGCGGCGGTTCTCGGCCGACGCGGCACGCGGGCGCGGCCTGATGCTCGTCAACCAGCTGAGCAAGCAGTGGGGCGTGACCGAACTCGCGACCGGCAAGACCGTGTGGGCCGTGCTGCACTGCACCACGACGCCTTGACCACGTTCCCGGCACTCACCCCACCGCGTCTCCCGCGCGACGCTCCAGCAGCCCCGCGTACAGGCGCTCGACGCACTCGCCCACGACGGTCCACGTGTGCCGAGCCTGGATCCGGTCCGTGGCGGCGATGCTGCAGGAGTGCCGGAACACGTCGTACTTCAGCACCTTCCGGAGTTTCCTGACCAGCTGCTTCGGATCCTGTGACGGGACGAGCACCCCGGTCACCCCGTCGACCACGGCGTCCGGCAGGCCTCTGACCGCGGTCGCCACGACCGGCACACCGCATGCCATCACCTTCAACGCCGCGTCGTCCCACAGCGCGCGCCGGGGCACGAACGCCGCGACGTCGGCGGACCGCAGCAACGCGGGCAGGTTCCGCCTGGCGTTCGGGCCCAGCACCCGAGTGCGGTCCCCGACTCCGAACCTGCGCGCCCAGGCCTTCACCCGTTCCGCCTCACGAGGCGCCCGCGCCTCGGTGATCACCAGTTCGACGTCGTCCAGCCACGGCAGCGCGGCGACGAGGTCGGCGACACCGCTGTCCGGCGACGAGTCCGCCATGGCGACGACCCGGCGGGGGAAGCGGCGTCGAGCGATCTCACCCCGGGGCTGGAACAGGACGGTGTCCACGCCGCGCGGCACCACGACGGTCCGCGGCCGCGGAATGCCGGCGGCGGCGAGGTCGAGCACCTCCTGCTCGCCACTCGCCACGATCAACGCCGCCTCCCTGCCGATCAGGCGTTCGACGTTCACCTGGTCGCGGTCCGGACCGAGGCCGTGGAACGTCTGCACGACCGGCAGGCCGAGCCGTTGCGCGGCGAGCACGGCCGCGAGCCCCGCCTTCCACGAGTGCGCGTGCACGAGGTCCGGCCGGTCCTGGGACCACTTGTCCCGCAGCGAATCGACGAACCCGCCGAGCGACGACTCCGTCTCCTCGGGCTCCGAGGCCTGCCGGAGGTGCACGGTGACGTTGTGCCGCAACGCTCTCAGGGCCCCTGCCAGACCCGCGACGTGGTCGTTCTCCCAGACCGGCACGTCCCGCGTCGACACCATCGCGATCTTCATCGGTCCTCTTCCGGCCCGCGCGGCGACCGCGAGCGATGTCTCGGTCCCCAACCTCGTTCAGGTGCCCGGGAGCACGCGGCCTGAAACACTGACGACGTGGAACCCGACGCCGCTCGCTACCAGGCAGTGCTGATCGGCGCCTCGCTCGGCGGCGCCGAGGCCCTGCAGGTGCTGCTCGGCGGCCTGCGCACCGACCTGCCCGCCCCCGTCGTGATCGCCCAGCACCTCGGCCCCGGCGTGAGCCACCTGCACACGATGCTCGGCCGGGTGTCGCGGCACCCGGTCGTGTGGGCCGAGGACGGCCAGGTGCTCGAGGCCGGGCACGTGTACCTGTGCCCGGGACGCACGCAGGTGCGGCTGGAGCCGGACGGCACGCTGACCGTGCGGCCCCGGCCCGGCAGGTCCTCCATGCGGCAGGTGGACGAGCTCTTCGTCTCCGCCGCGGACTCGCTGGGCGCGCAGGTGCTGGCGCTGGTGCTGACCGGGATGGGCAGCGACGGCACCACCGGCGCACTGGCGGTGCGGCGGGCCGGCGGCACGGTGATCGTGCAGGACGAGTCCACGGCGACCGCGTTCGGCATGCCGTCCGCGGTGATCGCCGCGGGTGCGGCGGACCTGGTGCTGCCGCTGGGCGAACTGCCCGACCTGCTGGACCGGGTCGTCGGGTCCGGCCGCCCGGTGCCCACCCCCGCGGTGCGGGCGAGCGAGGCGATGTTCGCCGCGGGCGGGCGGCTCGGGCGGCTGATGAGCACCGTCGACTGGGGCATCACCGCGCTCGGCCCGGTCGACCGGTGGCCGGTCGTGCTGCGCGACACCCTGGCGATGGTGCTGACCAACCCGGTTCCGATGGACCTGATGTGGGGCCCGGACCTCTTGCAGCTGTACAACGACTCCTACCGCGACCTCATCAGCGAACGGCACCCCGAGGCGTTGGGGCGATCGGTGTTCCAGGTCTGGCCGGACGCGGCCACGACGTTCGGTCCCGCACTGCGCCAGGTCCTCGACACCGGGACGGCCGTGCGCCTGGTCGACCAGTCCTTCGTGGTGAACCGGGAGGGCTTCCGGGAGGAGGTGTTCGCCACCGTCGCCTACAGCCCCATCCGCGACGACGGCCGGATCGCCGGCGTGCTCGCCACGCTCGTCGAGACGACGGACCAGGTCCGCAACGCCCGTCGCCTGGACACGCTGCACCGGCTCGCCGCCACGTCGGGGCAGGCCGGCTCCACCACGTCCGACGACGAGGTCTGCCAGTGGCTGATGCGCGCGCTCTCGGCCAACTCGCAGGACGTCCCGTTCGCCCTGATCTACCTGGTCGAGGGACGCGGGGCCCGGGCAACGCTCGCCGCCTCCACCGGCCTCGCCGCGGACAGCCCCGCGCTGGAGCAGATCGTGACCAGGGACCGGGCGTCGGCCTGGCCGCTGCACGCGTGCATGCGCGAGTCGGCTCCGCAGGTGGTGGAGGACCTGGACACCCGGTTCCCGAACCTGGTCTCCGGCACGTGGGCGGAACCCCCGCACACCGCGCTCGTCCTGCCCGTCAGCCCGATCCTCGACGACGTGCCCGCGGCCGTGCTCGTGCTCGGCGTCAACTCCCACGCCCCGCTCGACGACGGCTACCGGCAGTTCTTCGACCTCGTCGCCGAGCGCGTGACGGCCACCCTGACGGCGGCCCGGATCCATCGCGAGCAACAGCGGCAGATGTCCGCGCTGGCCGAGCTCAACCGCGCCAAGACCACGTTCTTCGCCAACATCAGCCACGAGTTCCGCACTCCGCTCACGCTCCTGCTGCTGCCGCTGGAGGAGCAGCTCACCACCCTGCCGCCAGAGCACCTCGACACCGCGCGGATCGCCCACCGCAACGCGCTCCGCCTCCTGCGGCTGGTCAACACCCTGCTCGCGTACTCGGAGCTGGAGGAGGGCCGGGCGGCGCCGTCCCTGGAGGACGTCGACGACCTGGCCGCGCTGACGGTGGAGCTGACCGAGGTGTTCCGCCCGGCGGTCGAACGGGCGGGGCTCGAGCTGGTGGTCGACTGCCCGCCGCTCGGCCGGCCGGTGCGGCTCGACCCGAACACGTGGCAGACCGTCCTGCTCAACCTGCTGTCCAACGCGCTCAAGCACACCTTCACCGGATCGATCACCGTCGTGCTGCGGCCGCAACGCAGCCACGTCGAGCTCGCGGTGACCGACACCGGGACGGGCATCGAGGCCGCCGAGATCCCGCACCTGTTCACCCGGTTCCACCGCGTTGAAGGCGCGAAGGCGCGCAGCAGGGAGGGGTCCGGCATCGGGCTGGCGCTGATCCGCCAGCTCGTGTCGTGGCACCACGGCAGCATCCGGGTGCGCAGCGTTCCCGGCTCCGGCAGCACGTTCACCGTGTGGATCCCGTTCAACCAGTCGCACCGCGTGCGCGAACGTCCTGCCGGCGTGCACGCCGGCACGAACTCCCGTCTGCGGCAGGCTTTCTCCGAGGAGGCCGAGTCCTGGCTGGTCGGCGACGTGTCCTCCGTGGACGCTCACGGGAGCGAACCGGGGCACCGGACCAGCGTGCTGGTGGTCGACGACAACCCGGACATGCGCAACTACCTGCGGCACCTGCTGCAGGAGCGCTACGACGTCCACACCGCCGGCGACGGCGAACAGGCGCTCGAACGGCTTTCCGGCCACCAGGTCGATCTCATCATCAGCGACGTCGTGCTCCCCCACCTCGACGGCCTGCGGCTGATCGAACACGTGCGCGGCGACCCCGCGCTGCGCGCCACGCCGATCATCCTGCTGACGGCGCTCGGCACCACCCCGCAGACGATGGGGGGACTCGCCGCCGGCGCACACGACTACCTCGTCAAACCGTTCGCCGCCAAGGAACTGATCGCCCGCGTCGAAGCCCAGCTGGCCCTGCGCCGGGTCCGCGGCGCCACGGCGGAACGGCCGACCACCTGACCGCGCTCAGCGGGTTCCGACGACCGCCCACACGGTCTTGCGGCGGTCGGCCTCGTCCGCGAAGCACCCCCAGGTCCGCGCGAGCTGCGCGATGATGTGCACACCCCGGCCGGTGTTGGCGCGGTCACTTCCCGGATCGGCGAGCACCACCGGAGCCGGGTCGTCGTCGCCCACCGCGACGGTCAGCCGCGCACGCCGCAGTTCGAGCCGCAGCCGTGCCTCGGACCCGGTGTGCTCCATCGTGTTCTGCACGAGTTCCGACGCGATCTGCACCGCGTCCTGCATCAGGACACCGGAGAGTTCCCACTGCGCACACGTCTGGCGCACGAACTCGCGGGCGGCGCCAGGGCTGCGCGGGTCGTGCGGCAGCACCCGGTACGCGCGCCGGCGCGGTGCCGGCTCGTCGACGTTCTCGATCGCCTCGTCCACGCCCTCGAACACGCTCACGTAGCGGCGGATGGGCGACCGGCGCAGGAGTCCCGCGTGGGCGGGCCCCGTCGCGACGAGCACCGGGATGGCGGGCCAGTCGCTGATGCGCAACCACACCGTGGTGAACACGCTCAGCACGGTGCTCGCGGCGATCGTCGTGCCGCTGAGGTCGACTATCAACGCGTGGGGCTGCTCGATGGCGCACTTGAGCATGAAGTCGCGCAGGAGCGGATAGGTCGTGTACCCGAGAACGCCTTCCGGGCGGATCACCGCGCACCTGCCGCGCTCCTCGACGTGGCACCGCAGCCGTTGCTCGCCCCGCGGGCCGGTCATCAGCCGGCGCCGGCGTCGCCGGTCACGACGACACCGGACTCCTCGACGCTCGCGAACGCGATGCCGTCCGGTGTGAAGCGAGTTTCAGGCATACGAGGTTCTCCCTGTGCGGCAAGGCGGGACGAACCGGGCTGCCTGCTGAACCCGGACCACGGCGCGAAGCCAGATGCTTGTACCGTAACGCTTTCGTGCCGAGCAGTCGACCTGCGCCCGCGAGCGCGGATCTGGACGGGACGTCCGCGTGTGATGTCACCCTCCTGGGGTAACCGTGACGGAATCACAGGAGTGAGGAGCCGCGCGTGCACAGGGATCTGGTGGTCGTCGGCGCCTCCGCCGGTGGAGTGGAGGCGTTGCGGGCGTTCGTCGCCGGGCTACCCGCGGACCTGTCCGCCGCGGTGGTGGTCGTGCTGCACATGCCCGCGGGCGGTTCGTCGGCGCTGGCGGCCATCCTGGCGCGCAGCGGCGAGCTCCCGGTCGTCGCGGTGCACGACGGCATGCCACTCGAGCACGGCCGGGTCCACGTGGCCCCGCCGAGCTTCCACACCGTGGTGCAGGACGGTGTGCTGCGGCTTTCCCGGGGGCCGGCGGAGAACGGGCACCGGCCGGCGGTCAACGTGCTGTTCCGGTCCGCCGCGCTGGTGGCGGGACCCGCCGTGATCGGCGTGGTCCTGTCCGGGACGCTCGACGACGGCACCGCCGGGATGGCCGCGATCAAGACGAGAGGCGGCCTGGCGCTGGTGCAGTCGCCGGAAGACGCGCTCTACTCCGGCATGCCGGACAACGTGCTGAGGCACGTCCCCGTCGACCACGTCGTCCCGGTGGCCGAGATGGGCGCGCTGGTCGGGCGGTGCGTCGGCGAGGACGTGCTCGACGGGGCAGGCCCGGTCTCGGAGGTGCTGCGGATGGAGGTCGAGGTGTCACGCGACGACGCGGGAGCCGGCTTCGGCGACGTTCCCCGGCTCGGCAGGGCCACGAACCTCACGTGCCCGGACTGCTCGGGGTCCCTCGTCGAACTGCCGGCCGGGGGTGGGCAGTACCGTTGCCTCGTCGGTCACGGCTGGACACCGGAAGCCCTGCTCGACGCGTACGACGGCGGGCTGGAACGCGCGTTGTGGATGGCGTTGCGCACGCTGGAGGAGAAGACCTCGCTCGCACGGCGGATGGCGTCGCACTCCCGTCGGGGCGGCCGGGAGCTCGTCGCCGAGAGGTACGACAGCCAGGAGCAAGAGGCGCTGGCGGCGGCCTCGGTGCTGCGAGAGCACCTGCTCAAGCCCGTGCTGCGTGAGGAGGCTGAGGCGTGACCGGCATCAGCGTGGAGACGACCGAGCTGGACGGCGTGGTCGTGGCGACGCTCGTGGGCCGGTTGGACCTCGCGTCGTACGCGTCTCTGCGCGACGGGCTGCTCAAGCAGGCGGCGGGGACGCCGGTCGCGCTCGTGGTGCGCCTCGGCCCGGACTTCGAGGCCGCCAGCCGGGCCATGCTCGCCGTGTTCACCACGGTCTGGATGAGGATCTCGCAGTGGCCGGACATCCCGGTGGTGCTCGTCGCCGAGACCGACATGCACCGACACGACCTCAAACGCAGCGGCGTGTCCCGGCACGTGGCCACCTCGGCCGACCTGGCGGCGGCACTCGGCCGCGCCGCGGAACCACCACCGCGCCGGTACCGGCGGCTGAACCTGCCGAAGTCACTCGTGGCGGCGTTGCTGGCGCGCGAGGAGGTGCGCGACGCCTGCCAGGACTGGCAGCTGCCCGCGCTCGTCGACGACGCGCTCGTCGTGGTCACCGAGCTCGTCGAGAACGCGGTCCGGCACGCCGGGTCCGAGTCCGCTCTGCGCATCGAGCTCCGGCCCTCCGGGCTGTCCCTCGCCGTCCGCGACGACAGTCTCGCTGTCCCGGTCCGGACCGCCGCCCGGCCGGGTGTGCCGGGGCACCGGGGAATGGAACTGATCGACAGGATGTGCGTCGCCTGGGGCACCACCCCGTCCTCCGGCGGGGGCAAGATCGTGTGGGCCGTGCTGGGGCTCGAGCCGAGAAGGTAGGTTTGCGCACGTGAACGACCGTCGCCCGGCGCCCGACCAGGCCTTCGAGGAAGTCCTCCTCTACCTCAAGGAGTCACGCGGCTTCGACTTCACCGGTTACAAGCGCACGAGTCTGCAACGGCGCGTACGTCACCGGATGAGTCAGGTCGGCATGGAGAACTACGCCGACTACATCGACCAGCTGCAGGTCAACGCCGACGAGTTCAACGCGTTGTTCAACACCATCCTGATCAACGTCACCGGCTTCTTCCGCGATACCGAGACGTGGACGTACCTGCGTGAGGAAGTGATCCCGGCGATCCTTGCCGAACGCGGGCCGGACGACCCGATCCGGGTGTGGAGCGCCGGCTGCGCGTCCGGTGAGGAGGCCTACAGCCTCGCGATCGCGCTCGCCGAGGCGCTCGGCACCGACCGGTTCCGGCAGCAGGTGAAGATCTACGCCACCGACGTGGACAACGAGGCGCTGACCCAGGCCCGGCTCGCCGGCTACGGCGAACGCGACCTGCGGGACGTGCCGCCGGAGCTCACCGCCAAGTACTTCGAGCCGCAGAACGGGCGATACAGCTTCCGCAAGGACCTGCGCCGCTCGATCATCTTCGGCCGCAACGACCTCGTGCAGGACGCGCCGATCTCACGAATCGACCTGCTCGTGTGCCGCAACACGCTGATGTACTTCAACCAGGAGACCCAGTCCAAGATCCTGGGCCGGTTCCACTTCGCCCTCGTGCCGAAGGGCGTGCTGTTCCTGGGCAAGGCCGAGATGCTGCTGAGCCACAGCCGCATCTTCGACCCCATCGACCTCAAGCGGCGCATCTTCCGCAAGGCGCCCAACGGATCCGGCCATGCCGGCAGCTTCGCGTCCTACCCGATCGCGCACGATCGCAGGGTGGACGTCGCGGGCATCGACGAGCTGCGGGAGCACGCGTTCTCGGCGAGTCCGGTCGCCCAGGTCGTCGTGACCGCCGACGACGTGGTGGCGCTCGCCAACCAGCAGGCGCAGACCACGTTCGGCCTCACGGCCAAGGACGCCGGCCGGCCGTTGCGCGACCTCGACATCTCCTACCGCCCGATCGAGCTGCGCGGCTACGTCGAGCAGGCCCGGCTGGAGCGCAAGTCGTTGCGCGTCAAGGACGTCGAGTGGATGCGCGCGCCGGGCGAGTCGCTGTGGTTCGAGATCCACGTCAACCCGCTCGTCGGCACCGACAACGCGGTTCTGGGCGTGTCCGTGGTGTTCCACGACGTGACGTCCGCGCGCAGGCTGCTGGAGGACCTCGAGTTCGCCAACCGCCAGCTCGAATCGGCCTACGAGGAACTCCAGTCCACCAACGAGGAACTGGAGACCACGAACGAGGAGCTCCAGTCCACAGTGGAGGAGCTGGAGACCACCAACGAGGAGCTCCAGTCCACGAACGAGGAACTGGAGACGATGAACGAGGAGCTCCAGTCGACCAACGACGAGCTCCAGACCATCAACGACACCCTGCGCGAACGCACCGCCGAACTCGACCAGGTCAACGAGTTCCTCGAGTCCATCCTCACCTCGCTGCGCGCCGGCGTCGTCGTGCTAGACCTGCAGATGCGGGTGCTCGCCTGGAACCGCGGCGCCGAGGAACTGTGGGGCGTGCGCCGCGACGAGGCGGAGGGCGAGCACCTGCTCAACCTCGACATCGGGCTCCCGGTGGCCGACCTCCGGCCGATCGTGCGGTCGGCGCTGGCCGACCCCGCGTTCATCGACGAGGTCAAGATGGCCGCGGTGAACCGGCGCGGACGTGAGGTGGTCATCCGCGTGGTGTGCAGCTCGTTGCGCGACAACCTCGGTGAACCCGCCGGAGCGATCCTGGTCATGGAGCAGCAGAACGACTGAGCCACCGATGAGTTCTCCGCGTCGCGCCGGTCCACACGTCCAAGACCGGCTGACTGGAGGATGGCTCCATGCGAAAACTCATCTACGGCATGAACCTGAGCCTGGACGGCTACATCGCCGCGCCCGGCGGCGGCATCGACTGGGGCGCGTCGAGCGACGAGCTGTTCCAGTGGTGGCTCGAACAGGAGCAGGCTGTCGAGGTGTTCCTGTACGGGCGCATGCTGTGGGAGACGATGAGCTCCCACTGGCCGACGGGTGACCAGCGGCCGGGCGCCACCGCGGCCGAGG
Source organism: Lentzea pudingi (assembly GCF_014646255.1). GTDB lineage: Bacteria > Actinomycetota > Actinomycetes > Mycobacteriales > Pseudonocardiaceae > Lentzea > Lentzea pudingi. The sequence goes on along the minus strand of NZ_BMNC01000003.1, from coordinate 250,015 downwards.
TCGCGTTCGCGCGGAACTGGCGGGACACGCCGAAGGTGGTGTTCTCCTCCACGGCGTTCGAGGCCGGCTGGAACACCCGCGTGGTCACGGGCGACGCGATCGCCGAGATCGCCCGGCTCAGGGCGGAGGACGGCGGGCCGATGAGGGTCGGTGGTGCGACGCTGGCCGGGACGGCCGTGCGTGCCGGGCTCGTCGACGAGTACGAGGTCGTCACCCACCCGGTCCTGGTGGGCGGCGGCACGCCGTTCTTCACCGAGCTGGCCGGCTTCGTGGAGCTGACCCTGGTGGAGACCCGGACGTTCCCCGGCGGCGCGGCCCTGGCGCGGTATCGGAGGCGTTGAACGCGGGCCCGCCGCGCCGGAGCGGTTGCGGTCTTCGTTTCGTCGGCTACAGTTCGAGGTGAGCAGTTCAGCGTGCAGCTGCGTCCTTACATCCCATGTCGGATGGCGAGGGACGAGGAGTCTCCGCTGTGATCGAAACCTCCCACCTCCAGCTGCAGGTGCAGCGTGAGGTCCACGCGCTCTCCGTCGTCGTGCGGGTCACCGGCGAGATCGACCAGGACACGGTGGCCGTGCTCCGGCAGGAGCTGCGGGTCGCGCTGGCGATCGCGACGCCGCCGTTCCCGGTGGTCGTGGACCTGTCCGGGGTCACCTTCCTCGGGTCCAGCGGCCTCGACGAGCTGCTGGAGCACCACCGCGCCGCCCGAGCCGCGCGGACCCCGTTGCGGATCGTGGCGGCGCACCGGAAGGTGGTGCGCCCGCTCACGGTGTCCGGGCTGGACCAGGTGTTCGAGCTGTGTCCGGACGTCGAGCGCGCCCTGCGCGTGAGCGGGGGCGGCAGAGCGGCGGGCTGAACGGAATTCGCCGACGTTTCGCCCGAATGTCGCGGGGTAGGTTAACCGCGACGAAGGGTGCGGCATTTTGACGAACGGCGAAAAGCCTCCGGACACCTCGCGGGTCCTGGAACTCGACGGCGGTGTCGCCGACATCACCGCAATTCGCCGGTGGGCGCTTTCGGCCCTGTCCACTCTGCACGACGACGATGCCCTCGACGTGGTACTGGTGATCACCGAACTGGTGTCGAACGTCTACGACCACGGTCGCTTCCCGGCACAACTCCACCTGTACGAGTGGGCCAGGCCGCACGTCGTCGGGATCGAGGTCGACGACTCCTCGTCGAAACGCCCGGTACTGCGGCCGTGGTCAGCCGATTCGGGACGAGGCCGCGGCCTGATCCTCGTCGACGAGCTCGCGCAGCGGTGGGGCGTCGTGCGGCGGGCCCTCGGGAAGTCCGTCTGGGCGCTCGTCCCCTGCCCCGGCACGGTCTGACTACCGGCTACCGCCGAACCGCTTGACAGCGGGCAGCGCGTGGAGTGCGAGGAGCGCGTCGCTCCGGTCAGTGAACATCGCGAGCTGCCGGTCGACCATGGTCATCGCCAGCGGTCGCAGCACGGCGGGCTGGTCCGCGACGACTCCGAGGGGGATGCCGTCCCGCCCGGCCCGTTCCTGCACGGTCAGCAACAGGTTGATGCCGGAGGAGCCGAAGAAGCTCACCGCGCGGAGGTCGATCGCGAGTCCGGACGGGGCCTGGTCCAGGACCTCGAGCACCCTGGCGAGCGGTTCCTCGAAGGTCAGCATGTCGAGCTCGCCGGCCAGCTCGACCACCACGACCTCGCCGAGTGTGACGATCCGGGTGTTCAGCACGTCCGGTGGCTCGTCGAAATGATGATTCATCGTGACGCTCCGATCGGCCCACCGCGAAAAGCGCCGACGCGAGCCGCTGCCCCACCCGGAAAACCCGTAGTACTACCTCGCCTGAAATGATCGATGTTTGCGAAATCCCTCCCCACGCTATGCCCATTCGCTGCGAGGTACAACCGCGCCCTCGTGATCTGGGAAGAGTTCACTCCGCCGTCATGGAACCCGAACTGCACTCACGTCCGGGCGCGTTCAATCGTGTTGTCGTCCACGACTGGCGGAGCCTGTTTCGGGGTACCCCTCTTCTCATGCCCGACAACAGCGCAGAGTCCGCCGACGGAGAGAAGGACCTGGCCGGACACCTGACCGGCATCGCGCGCGCCCTCCAGCGGCAGCGGGGCGAGCAGGAGACCATGGACGCGATCGTGCACGCGGCCGTCGGGACCATCCCGGGAGCCGTGCACGCCGGCATCATGACCGTGGTCGGCAGGAAGGAGATCAGCACCGTCGCCGCGACCGGTCAACTGGCCTGCGACGTGGACCAGGCGCAGTTCGACACCGGTGAGGGCCCCTGCCTGACCGCCCTGTTCGACCAGCTGATCGTCTCCGTGCCCGACGTCGTCAACGACGAACGATGGCGGGCGTTCGGGCGGCGAGTGGCGGAGCTGGACGTCGGCAGCATGTTGTCGTTCCAGCTCTACGTGCAGGACGAGGACCTGGGCGCCCTCAACCTCTACTCGCACGAGACCGCGGCGTTCGACGAGGAGTCGCAGCACGTCGGCAGCCTGTTCGCGGGGCACGCGGCGATCGCGCTGGCCTCCGTCCAGGAGCGCGAGCAGCTCGCGGCGGCCGTGCACACCCGTGACCTGATCGGTCAGGCCAAGGGAATCCTGATGGAGCGCCACAGGCTCAGCGCCGACCAGGCGTTCGCCGTGCTCACCCGCGCCAGCCAGCACACCAACGTCAAGCTGCGCGACATCGCCGAGCAGCTCACGATGACCGGGAAGCTGCCGGAACCAGGCCGCTGACCCCGTTTGCGCGGTAGCGGCACGGGTAGCCGGGCGTACTCAGAGCTCCACTCCCCCGGTGATGATCAGGAGAACGACGTCCACGACCGCCACCGCGAGCAACGCGGTGAAGTTCGCCCGCGATCCGCTCCGCTGGCCGTGCGTCCTCGACACCGTCGAGCTCGGGCTGCGGCCCGGAGCGCTCGAACCGTCGCGGCACGTGCTGCGCGAGCACGGCAACTGCTCGTCGGCCACGGTGCTGATGGTGCTCGACCACCTGCTCCGGACCAGTGCGCCACAGCCGGGTGACCCGGTGGTGGCCATGGCGTTCGGTCCGGGACTGACCCTGTACATCACGCTTCTGCGCGCGAGGTGAGCATGCGATCACTGGAAGGCACCGTCGTTCTCGTCACCGGAGGTTCGGCCGGCATCGGCCGCGTCACCGCCCGGCGTCTGGTGCGCGGCGGCGCGCGGGTCGCGATCTGCGGACGTGACCAGGAGCGGCTCGACGCCGCACTGGCGGAGATGCCCGAGGCGTGGGGAATGCGGTGCGACGTCACCGATCCGGCCGACCGCGCGCTGCTCGTGCGTGCCGTCGTCGAACACTTCGGCCGCATCGACGCGCTGGTGAACAACGCCGGTCAGGGGCGCGTCGCGAAGCTCGCCGACCTCGACGGTGATCAGGTGACGAGCCTCGTGGACGTGAACTTCACCGCCGTGGCGGAGCTGACCCGGCTGGTGCTGCCGCTGTTCGGTGCCCGCGGCGGACACGTGGTGATGATGTCGTCGATCGGCGCGTGGGCTCCGGTGCCGCCGTTGTCGTTGTACTCCGCCACGAAAGCGGGCGTGCTGGGCCTGGCGCTCGGGTTGCGGCGCGAGGTGCCGCGCGGGGTCAAGGTGCACGCCGTCTGTCCCGGGCCGATCCGCACGGAGTGGCTCACGCGCGACCTCGACGGCAGGCCCACCGAACGGTCGGCACGGCGGCGCCTGTCCGCCGGCTCCGATCCCGAGCACGTCGCCCGCGCGGTCGAGAAGTGCTTGATTTCCAGGAGGTCTCGTACCGTGGCCGTGCCGCGCTGGTGGGAGATCGCGCGGCTCGGTTCGTTCGCACCGGTCAGCCGGCTGCTCGACGTGGCGGTCGCCCCCGTGTCGACGGCGGTCGTCCGGCTGACCCGGCGCTACGGCAAGCGGCTCGGCTCACCGTCCCGAGACGGGCGCACCGCTCAGTGAGCTCGGCGCGTCGGGGTGGGCCCCCTCCTCGACGCTGACGCCGAGCCGTTCGACCAGCTCACCACCCAGCCAGCCGCCGAGCCCGCCCGCGAGCAGACCGACCCAGCCCGCGATCACCGCGGGCCACCCGGGGATCCAGTCCGGCACGGCCAGGCGCAGCGCCCAGCTCACCGCGAACACCACGAGCACGGCCCCGTTCACGAGCCCGTGCACCAGACCGATGCGCCGGGCGCGCGTGCCCCGCGGGACGACGAGCCACCAGTCGAGCCAGCCGGTCGCCGCGGTGACCACGCCCATCAGCAGGCCGGCGGCGATGAGGTGGGCGGCGGTGAACGCGAAGCTCACCCGCTCGGTCACCAGGTGCAGCACGTCGAAGCCCACCGCCGTGGTCAGCAGGCCCAGCGGGAACACGATGAGGATCGGGTGGACGGCGTGACCCGCTGCCCTGACTCGGCTGCGCATGAGGGTTTTCCCTTCCGGAGGACGACGAGGCGTACCCGGCGGCGAACCGGATACCCCCGTGCCATGAAGACCGATGAACTGCGGAGGTTCGTCCTCGACCGGCTCGACGAGGACGAACGACGTCTGGCCGACGAGAAGCTGCCGTTGCTCGACGAGGCCGAGGGCCGCGGCAGGTTGCGCATCATGCGTTCGGACGACGGCACGGGACTCCTCCTGCTGCCCGGCCCCATCCAGGCTGCCGAGGAGCGGGAACTGGTGCCGTTCCCGGAGAAGGCCGCCCTGCTGCGGACCGAGGTCGAGCAGACGGACGACGAGAGCGTGCTGCGGCTGCTGGCCGGCGCGTTCGACACCCACCACGACTGGCAGGAGGAGTGGCGATGACCAAGCCGGAACCCGACCGCGTGACCGCCGAGAGCGAACTGGAGGACGCGGACATCGGCGGTGAGCACACGCGCCCCACCCTCGCCGACGAGAACCCCGGTGGACCGCACCGGGGTCGCGACGAGTCCGAGCCCGACGGCCGGGGTGGCGACGGCGGGATGGATCCGGCGTAGCCGCAACGGTGTGAGCTCGGGGGCCGGGCGGTGATGCGGGGAGGGGTCCCGCGTCGCCGCACCGGCCCGAATGGCGTTGGAGGAGCGAATCCCGCGCAACCACACCGGTCCCGATGGCCGGATCGGCGACGTAGGGACGAATCGCGCGACGATCCGAGCCCAACGATCGGAGCGGTGACCGGGCAACGATCGCGCGCAACCACACGACTCGAACCCGACGACCGGAACGGCGACGAAGGGCGAACCCGCGTCCCCACAACAGTCCGAGCCCAACGGCGACCGAGCGACGAATCCCGCACGACCGCACTGAGCCCAACGGCCGGAGCGGCGACGAAGGGCGAACCCGCGTCCCCACAACAGTCCGAGCCCAACAACCGGAACGGCGACTCCACACAACCGCACTGAGCCCAACGGCCGGAGCGGCGACGCTGGAACGAATCCCGCGTAGCCGCACCGGCCATCATTCCCCCAGGGGGCGAGCCGCGACAACCAGCGGCCCACCCCTGCCGTCATCTCAGCCGCCCGTCGCCTGACCGGACACCCGCTGCCCGGACTCACGAGCGTGTCCGCCGACGTCCCGCGCCGCGTCCTTCGCCTCGCCCGCGGTGGTCTGCGCGGCGTCCGTGGCGACCTGCTTCACCTCGCTCGCGGCGTCGCTGACCGAGGACTTCACGTCCTCCTGCAGGTGCCGTGCCGACTCCGTCAGCGCTTCCTTCGCGGGTTCCACCACGTCGCTGAAGCTCTCGGAGAGCTGTTGCACCGCCTGCTTCTCGGCGTCGGTGCGGGGCAGCACCGCCGCGAGCAGCAGACCGCTGCCGAACGCGATGAGGCCTGCGGCCAGCGGACTTCCCTGCGTCTGCCGGGCCACCTGGCGCGGTGCGTCCTGCACCGCCTGCACGGCCTGGTCCGCCCGTTCGGCGACGGCGTTCTTGGTGTCGTGTCCTTGCTCTCGCACCGTCGACGCGGCGTCCGATGCCGTGCCCATCACTCGCTCCTTCATCGACACGAGTCCCTGCTTCACGCCGCGGACCTGCCGCTGGGCGATGCTCTTCGGACTGGTGTGGTCGACGATCCGGTTGGCGTCGGCCCGCAGCTCCGCGCGCGTCACCTCGATCTCACGCCTTATCTGGTCGGGTGTTTCGCCCATTCCGCGTCCTCCTTCAGCGTTTCGACGGTGCGTTCGGGTTTCGGGTTGACGGTGCGGAGCTTGGCGCGCCCGGTGGAGTAGAGGATTCCGCCGGCGATGCCCCAGAGCGCCGCGACGATCAGCGCGGCCCACCCGAGCGGCATGACCGCACCGAGTGCGAACACCAGCGCGAGGCTGATCAGCACCGTGGTCATGTAGCCGGCGAACCCCGCTGCCGCGAGCATTCCGGTGGCCTTGCCCGCCTTGGTGGCCTCCTGGCGCAGCTCGGCCTTGGCGAGTTCCAGCTCCTGCCGCATCAACTTCGACAGGTCGCTGGTGAGCTCACTGACGAGATCGCCCAGCGACTCCCCCGAACCGTCCACTCGCGACGGTGGTGGCATCTCAGGGACCGACATGCGGCACCCCCGCCGGCGGGATCGCGGGTGCCGGGGGGACCGCGGGCGCCGGCGGGAAGGCAGGCGCCACGGGTGGCGCGCCCGGCGTCAGCGGCGCGCCGTACTCCGTCGCCGTCGCAGGGGTTTCCGCTGCTACGGGCACCACACCGCCCTGGTTCTGCGGCTGCTGCCGCGGGCTGTCGTCGCCGCCCCCGGTCGCACTCTTGGCCACCCGTCCGACCAGGAACCCGGCCACGACGGCTCCCAGCAGGAACGTGCCGGGCTTGCGCCGGGCGTAGTCCCGTGCCGAGTCGAGCAGGCCCTGAGCACCTCGTTCGTCGAGGAACCTCGCGGCCTGCCTGCTCGTGTCCGCGGCGCTCTGGATCGCACCGGCGGACATCGAGTCACCCGGCGCGTTGCCGGCCATCTCACCCAGCTCGTCCGCGATGCGGCCGAGCTGCTTCGAGACGCGTGATGCCTGTTCTTCTGCTTCTGCCGCAACACGGTCTCGCACGTCGCGAACGACGTGACGGGCCTGGGCCGCGGTCTCCTGGGTCACGTGCGATGCCTGGTCCCGGACGGTGCTTCCCACCTGTCCGGCGGCCTCCTTGGCGTGCTGCGCGACCTCGGAGCCCTCGTCCCGGGCCGCCGTGCGCACTCCGCCCATCTGATTCTCGGTCACGGCTGACTCCTCAGCTCATCGTCGTGTCCTGGCTTACGAGCTACCCTCGGGAGCCCGCCGCAAACGAGATCGGCTCGTGAAAATCCCGGCGGCGACGAGAAGTGCTCCCACGACGAGGAACGCGATGTCGTAGGCGAGCTGGTCAGGCCCGTGCCGGACGTGGTGCAGACCGAGGATCTGGTGGTCGACGATTCCCTCGACGAGGTTGAAGACGCCCCACCCCGTGAGGATCCCGCCCGCCAGCACGGCGTTCGGCATCGGTGGCCGCCGGTTGAGCATCCCGATCCCCACGAGCACCAGCAGCAGGCACAGCAGGTGGAACAGCCCGTCGCCGAGCATCATCAGGTGCACGTCGTCCAGCGGGTACCAGCCGGACAACATGTGGTGCCAGCCGAGCAGCTGGTGGATCACGATGCCGTCGACGAACCCACCTATGCCCAGCCCCAGCACCAGTGCCGCACCGTCCACGTGCTTCATCCCGTCACCGTCCTCACGAGCAGGAAGAGGTTGAGCCCGGAGATCACGAAAGCCGCCGCTGCACCGGCCGTGGTGACACTCTTGCGGTTCACCGCGGCACCCATGACGTCGGCACGCCGGGCCAGCAGCACCAGGGGAACCAGTGCGAACGGGATGCCGAACGACAGCACGACCTGGCTCAGCACCAGCGCTTTCGTCGGATCGACGCCGAACGACAACACCGCCAGCGCCGGTGCCATCGTCACCGCCCGGCGCAGCCACAACGGGATCCGCCTGCGCAGGAAGCCCTCCATGATCACCTGGCCGGAGTAGGTGCCCACGCTCGACGCGGCGAGCCCGGAGGCCAGCAACGCCAGCGCGAACGCCAGTGCCGCACCGGGGCCGAGCAGCTGACCGAGCCCGGAGTGCATGTCCTCCAACGACTCCCGCGGCGCGCCGGCCTGGTGGAACGCACCGGCCGCCACCACGAGCATGCTCACGTTCACCGCACCGGCGATGCCCAGAGCCACCACGATGTCGGTGCGGCTGGCCCGCAACGCACCGCGCCGCGCGTCCGGCGAGGTGGTGTGGTGGCGCTGGGTCAGCGCCGAGTGCAGGTAGATCACGTGCGGCATGACCGTGGCACCGAGCATGCCGGTCGCGAGCAGCACGCTGTCGATTCCCGCGAACCCCGGCACCAGACCGGCCGCCGCGCCGGTCAGCGGGCCGAGGTGCAGCGTCTGGTACAGGAAACCGCCGAGCACGATCGCGAGCAGGCCGATGATGACCGACTCGAACCGCCGCCGGCGCAGCGGCGCCAGGGCGAGGATGCCGAACGACACCACCGCCGTGATCAGCGCCGCCGGCAGCAGCGGCACGCCGAACAACAGGTTCAGCGCCACCGCCGCACCGACGAACTCCGCCAGGTCGGTGGCCATGGCCACCAGCTCCGCCTGCACCCACAGCAGCTTCGTCACCGGCCGCGGGTAGTGCTCGCGGCAGAGCTCTGGCAGGTTCCGGCCGGTCACGATGCCGAGCTTCGCCGACTGGTACTGGACGAACATCGCCAGCAGGCTCGCGCTGACGATCACCCACAACAACAGGAACCCGTGCGTCGCCCCGCCCGCCATGTTGGTCGCGAAGTTGCCGGGGTCGACGTACGCGACCGCGACGACGAACGCGGGTCCCATGACGACCGCGGCGGACCTGAGGCGAGCGGGCATCGTGATGCCGACCATCGTCGAGACCCTCCTCAGGTGAGCTTGCGGATGGCCTTCTCGATCAGCCCGAGGTTCGCCGGGCTCGTGGCGTAGAGCAGCGGATCGGGCTTGGGCGCGGACGCGTGGCCGCCCAACGGCTCCGGGTTCATCACGTAGGAGAACTCGTGCACGCCATCGGGTGCGGTGCCGGACGCCCAGCCGCCCTCGGCTCCCAGCGCACCGTCGGAGTTGTGCCAGATCGTGCCCGCGTGCTCGGCGTGCTCCTCGTCGAACAGCGCGCTCGGGGAGATCGGACCTTCAAGGCCGTCCTCCTGGAGCTCCTCGATCGCGGCGAGCCACATGTTCTGGTGGGCCGTGTCGCGGGCGAGGTTGAACTTCAGCATGTCGCGCACGCCGGTGTCGTCGGTCATGTTGTACAGCCGCGCCGTCTGCAGCCTGCCCTGTGCCTCGGCCGCGACGTTCGCGCGGAAGTCGGCCATCAGGTTGCCGCTCGCGACGATGTACCGGCCGTTCCACGGCACGCCGTTGCTGTCCGACAACGTGGGCCCGCCGCCGCTGACGATGGCCTGCTGCGGGTCCATGCCGCCGAGCACCGCCGCGATGACGGGGTCCTTCGCCGCCACCTCGTCGGTCGCCTCCGCGGGCGCGTTCTCCAGCAGCCGCGCGACCATCACCGCGAGCATCTCGACGTGGCCGATCTCCTCGGTGGCCACGTCCATGATCAGGTCCTTGTACTTGCCCTCCATCCGGCAGTTCCAGCCCTGGAACAGGTACTGCATGGTCACGCTCATCTCGCCGTACGCGCCGCCGATCAGCTCCTGGAGCTTGCGGGCGTAGTGCGCGTCCGGCCGGTCGGGCTTCGCCTCGAACTGCAACCTGCTGGTGTGCAGGAACATCTCGCCTCCCGTGGGGTGGTGTGACTCCACGGCGAAGCTAGGCAGCCGCTGTGACTCGGACAGCTCGGTGACACCACGCCCCCGACACCGCCGCGTCACCGCCGCTGGTCGAGAAGGCGCAATTTTTTCGCGTGGGTGTGTGAGTCGGCAACGACCGGGCACCCGGCGACTCCTGACGGGGAGAGGAGGGCCCGCGAGATGACTGGACCGACCCGAGCGCCGGACCAACGGCTGCACATCGAACTGCTGGACGGCTTCCGGCTGGGTTTCGGCCGCACACGTGTCCACGTGGTGCCCGGCGCGCAACGACTTCTGGCGCTTCTCGCGTTGCGCGAGGGACCGGTGCCACGGGCGGTCGCGGCGGCACTGCTCTGGCCGGAGGCCACCGCCCGGCGCGCGGCCGCCTGCCTGCGCTCGTCGTTGTGGCGGTTGAGCGAGCTGACGCCGCTGGTCGTGTCGGTCGAGGACGCGCTGGTGCTCGACCGGGAGGTGGAGATCGACTTCCGCCGCGCCTGCGCGTTCGCCGCCGAACCGGGTGCGAACCCCGACGCCGTCGCTCTGCTCAAGGCCGATCTGCTGCCGGGCTGGACCCAGCCGTGGGTGCAGGCCGAGCGCGACTGGTGGGGTCAGGCGCGGTTGCGCGCGCTGGAGGTGCTGAGCGAGAAGTTCCGATCCCGCGGCGACCACCACCACGCGCACCAGGCCGCCCTGGCAGCCGTCCAGACCGACCCGTTGAGGGAGAGCGCACATCGCACGCTAGTGGAACTGCACCTGGCCGACGGCAATCCCGCCCAGGCGGTGCGTCAGTTCCAGAGCTACCAGGCCCTGTTGCGCGCCGAACTCGGCATGGAACCGTCCCCGCACATCCGTGACCTGATGCGGCCGCTGCTGCCGGGTGCGCGCAGGACCAGCCCGCGCGACTCAGTCGTCTGAGGAGTCGACCTCCACCACGAGCCCGCGGACCGTGAGCACCGTCGCTTCGGGACTCTCCACCAGGGCGAAGTCGGCGTCGATCGGCCCCGCGTCCCAGCGGATCGGCTCGTGCGCGGTCAACCGCACCTCGCCGTCCGGCTGCGTCACGGTGGCGCCGTCCTGCTCCAGCACGATGGTGCCGCCGTCCTCGGGACCGCCCGCGTCGGGAAGCTCGGCGGTCAACCGGATCGAGTCCGCGTCGCACTCGCCCGTGAACTCCAGGAGCATCGTCTTGGAGCGCAGCGTCACCTCGGCGCGCTCGGCGTGGCATCGAGTTTTGGCCATAGGCGTGCATACCCTCCCGCCGCCCGGCAAAACCTGAAGTGGGGTTCTTGTCGCCAAACGTCGCCTCGGTCGCGTTTGGCCTGCTCCCCCGCGGCAATCCTCGGACAACTTGATCAGGCGAGGGAGGCACGTGGATGAACCCGTTGCGATCGTTGCGCTCCGTCGCCCGCGAACACGCGGTGACGGCGAAGCTGGGGTTCCAGCTGATCGCGGACCCGGTGTGGCGCGAGGCGGATCCCGAGGAGGGCGGCGGACTGGGAGTGCTGCTCGTACCGGGGTTCGGTGCGGCCGACGTCTCGCTGAGCTTCGTCAGCACGTGGCTGGGCCACCGCGGCTACCGGCCGGCGGGCGCCCGCATCGGGTTCAACCTCGGGTGCACCACCGAGTTGGTGGACCGGATCGAGCGGCGGCTCGAGGAGCACGCGGACGCCACCGGTGGTCCCGTTGTGCTCATCGGGCACAGCCGTGGCGGCGGCCTCGCGCGACTTGCCGCCGTGCGCAGGCCCGACCTGGTCCGCGGCCTGATCATGCTGGGCAGCCCCGTCGTCGACCCGCTGGCCGCGAACCCGCACGTCATGCTCGCGGCCAGGACGCTCGCCCGGCTGGCCGCGGTCGGAGTGCCCGGCCTGATGAACCACGAGTGCTTCAACGGCGTCTGCCACGACGACAGCGTCCGGGCCCTGGCCGTACCGCTGCAGCCCGCTCTCCCTGCGGTGTCGATGTTCTCGACGTCCGACGAGGTCGTGCCGTGGCGGTTGAGCCAGGACCCGTCCGCCGAGTGCGTCGAGGTGGACAGCACCCACATCGGCATGGGCCTCGCGCCGGACGTCTACCGCGTTCTGCGGGACCGGCTCGCGGCCTGGGCGCCGGCGGCGGCGACCGTCGCACGCGCCGGCTGACCAGGGCGTGTCCCGCAAGTCTCGTCCGCGACAGCCGCGGCCGACGACCGTGACTCTCATCGAATGGACTTGCGGGACACGCCTATGGCCAGGACGGTTCCTCGGCGTGGGCGACGACGAGTTCCCTGATCTCGCAGTCCTTCGGCTGTTGCAGCGCGAAGACGATCGCCGCGGCGACGCGGTCCGGCGGGTTCAGCTTCGACAGGTCCTTCGGCCGGTACTGCTCGGTCCGGTCGTCGAAGAAGTTCGTGCGCATCCCGCCCGGGACCACCAGCGTGACGCCGACCCGTCCCGCGGTCTCGGCGGCGAGTGCTCGGGTGAACCCGACGACACCGAACTTCGAGGCGCAGTAAGCGGTCGCGTCGCCGACGGCGCGCAGCCCGAGCGTGGACGCGATCGTCACCACCCGGCCTTCGCCCAGGTGCGGCAACGCCGCCCTGATCACGGCCGCGGTGCCGAACAGGTTGACCTGGACGACCCGTTCCCACTCCTCCGCCGGCACCTCCTCCAGCGAGCCGCACCGGTCGATGCCCGCCGCCGTCACCACGGCGCTGAAACCACCGTGCCGTTCGGCGAGTGCGCGCACGGCGGCTTCGGCCGCGCGTCCGTCCGCCAGGTCCGCCAGCTCGAAGTCCGCCTCGGCCGGCGCCGACTTGTCCAGCACCAGCGGCGTTCCCCCGGCGTCGCGCACCGCCTCGACCACGGCCGCGCCGAGCCCTCCCGCGCCTCCGGTCACCAGCACGTTGCCCTGCATCACGTCCTCCTCGTCAGGATCTCGGTCGTCGAACGGCCGCGGTGGTACGGCACCACGACGCTGCGCCCGCCCCAGCGCCGCACGACGGCGGCCTCCGGCAGCTGGTCCGCGGTGTAGTCCCCACCCTTCACCCAGACGTCCGGGCGCAACCGGCCCAGCACGCGCTCCGGGGTGTCCTCGCCGAACACGACCACGTCGTCCACGGACTCCAGCGCGCGCAACACCTCGACGCGGTCGGCCTCGCGGTTGACCGGCCTGCTCTCGCCCTTCAACCGCCGCACGGACAGGTCGGAGTTGAGGCACACCACCAGGCAGTCGCCCAACGCGCGCGCTGCCGCGAGCATCCGCACGTGTCCGCTGTGCAGGACGTCGAAGCACCCGCCGGTGGCGACCACGGTCCCGCCACGGCTGCGCACGGACTCCACAGTGGACGGACGCGGGGCGGACATGCCGGAAACCCCTCCTGAGGCGAGGAATCCGGCCGCCGACGCCACTGCGGCGGCCACCGCCTCGTCCGGTGCCGCACCGCTGCCCAGCCGGGCGGCGGCCGTGACCGCGAACCGGTCGCCGGCACCGCACGGATCGGCCACCGGGACCATCGGCGCCGGTACCGCGACCGGTGTCCCTCCGGAAAAGATCAACGCGCCGGCGCCTCCCATCGTCACGACGACCGCCCGTGCCCGCCAGCGGGACAGCAACTCACGCGCCGCCCCCTCCGGATCGGCCGTGCCGCTGAACGTCGTGGCCTCGGACAGGTTCGGCGTCGCCAGCCGCACGCCCGGCACGGGGGCCGGACCGCGCGGGTGGGGGTCCCAGACGACCGGGACGCGGGTGAGCGCCGACCGCAGCCGTTCGTCACGCAGGAACCCACGGCCGTAGTCGGACGCCAGCACGAAGTCGGCGGAGAGCACCAGGTCCAGCATGTCGTCCGTGATCTCCGGGACGCCGGCACCGCCCCGGTCCATCCGGGCCAGAGACGTTCCGCCGCACCGCAACCGGGTCTTCACAGGGATCGACTCCGTGCGGCCGTAGAGTCCCGGCACCTCGACCAGGGACCGCAACCGCTCCCCCGCCTCGTCGCACGACAGCGCGCTGACCAGCGTCACGTCCAGGCCGTCCCGTGCGGCCATCGTCGCCGCCAGTGCCGCTCCACCGGGCCGAGCATGTTCGGCCGCGACGTCCAGCACCGGTGCGGGAGCGTCGGGACAGAGCCGCTCGACGGTGCCCTCGACGTCGACGTCGAGCAAGGAATCGCCTACGACGACCAGCTTCACGACACCCTCCGCACGGACGCGGGCAGCGCGGCCTCGAACGCCTCGCACAACGCATGGACCACCACCAGTTGTGCCTCCTGCACGTGACACGCGTTGCCGGGCAGGGCGAGCGTGTCGTCGGCGAGTGACGCCAGGGGGTTCGGCAACGCACCAGTCAGTGCCCACACGGTCGCCTCGGCCCGTCGCGCGGCGTGCGCGGCCTCCAGCAGGTTCGGGCTGCTTCCGCTGGTGGACAACAGGATCACGAGGTCACCCGGCCGTGCGTGGGCGGAGACCTGACGGGCGAACACCTGGTCGTAGCCGTAGTCGTTGGCTATCGCGGTGATGCTGGAGGTCTCGGCGCACAACGCCAGCGCGGAGAACGGCGCGCGGTCGTGCCGGTAGCGGCCGACCAGTTCCGCGGTGAGGTGTTGAGCCTCCGCCGCCGACCCGCCGTTGCCCGCCGCGAGCACCCTCCCACCGGCTCCGAGCACTCGCGCGAGCAGAACGCCCCAGTGGTGGATGCGCGGCGCCTGGGCGCGGAGGCCCGCCAGCGTGCCCGTGAGTCCGTCCAGATGGCTCTCGACCGTCATGGTGCCACCGCCAGTTCCTCGCTCGCGCGCGCTCGTTGGTAGACGAGTTCTGTGCGGGCGGCGATGGCCTCCCACGTGTACCGGGCGTCCACGCGGTCCTTGCCCGCGATGCCGTAGGTCAGCCCGCGATACGGATCAGCGAGCAGCGTGCGCAGTGCGCGACCGAGGCTCCGCCGATCCCTGGGCGGTACGAGCACACCCGTCACGCCGTGCACCACCGTGTCGGTCAGACCGCCGACCGCGGACGCGACCACGGGCACACCGCAGGCCATGGCCTCCAACGGAACGATGCCGAACGGTTCGTACCAAGGCACGCACGCCACGACATCCGCGGACCGCAGCAGAGCGGGCATGTTCGACCGCGCGACCTGCCCGGCCAGGTGCACGCGGTCCGCCACGCCGACCGCCTCCGCGCACGCGCGCAGCCGTCGCGCCTCCGGGTCGGACCGCAGGTCGCGCGGCCCTCCCACGATCACCAGCTCGGCGTCGGGAACGAGCGGCAGCGCACCGACCAGGTCCGCGAAACCCTTGCGCGGCACCAGCCTGCCGACCGACACGATCCGGTGGGGCGCGGTGCGCCCGCGCACGGGGCCGTCCACGGCGAACAACTTCGTGTCGACCCCGCACGGGACGACCGTGATCTTCTGCCGCCGCACCCCCATCACGAGCAGTTCCTCGACCTCGTCGTCGCACGTCGCCAGCACGACGTCCGCGTCGCTGCCGATCAACCTCTCCACCGCGATCCGGTCGGGCGGGCTCGTGTCCCGCGCGCCCTGGTGACGGCGCTTGACCGTGCCGAGGGCGTGGTAGGTGTGCACGACCGGGATGTGGCTGTGCCGCGCGGCCAGCACCGACGCCAGCCCGGACATCCAGAAGTGGCTGTGCACGACGTCCGGCCGCCGGTCCTGCCAGTCGTTCACCAGGAAGCGGGAGAAGGAGGTCATGTGCGGCAGCAGGTCGTCCTTGTCCATCCGCTTGGCGGGCCCGGCCGGCACGTGCACCACCTCGTAGCCGTCGGGGGCGCCGACTCGGCGGGGCAGCGTCCGGCCGTCCCGCCGGGTGTAGACCGTGACCTCGTGGCCCCGGCGCACCAGACCGGCGGCCAGCGCGGCCACGTGCACGTTCTGCCCTCCCGCGTCGGCATCTCCCAAAGCCGCGAGCGGGCTGGCGTGCTCCGACACCATCGCGATCCTCATCCGATCACCTCCTCCAGCAGCACGTCCCAGTGGCGCAGGAACGCGTCGAGCCCGTAGTGGGCCAGCGCGAACTCGCGGGCCCGGAGTCCTTTCTCCCTGGCGAGATCCGGGTCGGCGATCAGCTTCCGCGCCGCACGGACCAGCTCCCCCACGTCCGCCGACGCCGTGCCCACGTCCGGGGGCACGGCTCGGACCGCCTCCGTGCTGGCCAGGGCGACGACCGGCATGCCGAGGTGCATCGCCTCCAGCAACGACAACCCGAGCGACGTCCAGCGCGCGGTGTGCACGTAGACGCGGCGGCGAGCGAGTTCCCGATGCAGCGCTTCGAGTCCGTGGTCTCCTCTGCCGCCGATCTGCTCGGTGCCCATGCCGAACACGTCGATGGGGTCGAACCTCGGCAGCAGGTCGGTGCCCACGATCCGGCCGCGGCGGACGGGTTCGTTGATGACCGCCGCCGCTCGGGGGAGCTCTCCGCTGTAGAGCGGTCCCGGGTCGACCACGCCGTGCTCGACCACGACCGTTCTCGTCTTGCCGCAGTCCCACATCAGGTCGTTGAAGTGCGTGACGTGGACGATCGTCCCGTCCCAGTCGGCGAGCGGGTGCTCCTGCGAGGGCCTGCTCGGCGTGTTGTGCTCGAGGTAGACCACCGGGACACCGGCCGGCACCCAGGAGAGCTCCTCGGTCCGTTGCACGACCGCGATGTCAGCGTCCACTTCGGACGGATCGACCTCGGTGGCGCGCCACGGGCGTCCGGCGAGGCCGATGCCGTGCGGTGGCCCGGGAATCAGGTAGTCGTGCCGCCCCTGGACGAACGAGTGCGTCCACGATCCGTGCACGTGCCAAATCAGGATCTTCACGCCGTCACCTCCTCCACCGCCGCCACGACTTCGGCCGGGTCCACCAGGTCGAGGCACGGGTGTCCGGACACCGGGCATTCGCGTGCTCTCGTACCGCGGCAAGGCGCGTTCTGGTCACCGAGCAGCACGTGCCGCCCGTGCGGTGCCCACCTGGCCGCCGGGACGACGGGGGCGAACAGCGAGACGACCGGGGTGCCGACCGCGGCCGCGAGGTGGGCGGGGCCGGTGTTGCCGACGACGACGGCGTCCGCACCGGCCAGCACCCCGGCCAGTTCCCTCAGGCTGGTGCGCCCGCCGAGATCGGATCCGCACGCGCCCGCGACGTGAGCGGTCAGCTCGGCCTCGGCCGGGCCTCCCGTGACGACCACGCGGTGCCCGGCCGCGGTCAGCGCGACCACGGCCTTCGCCCACCGGTCGGGCGACCAGGTGCGGGCGGGCGCCGACGCACCGGGGTGCACCACCACGTACGGATGGCCTTGTCCTGTTCTGGGCGGAGCGACGACGGCCAGGCCGCCGTCGTCACCGTCCGGCAGCTCGAACCCCGCGGCCCGCGCGACCTCCA
The DNA here is from genome assembly GCF_014646255.1 of Lentzea pudingi. Classification (GTDB taxonomy): domain Bacteria; phylum Actinomycetota; class Actinomycetes; order Mycobacteriales; family Pseudonocardiaceae; genus Lentzea; species Lentzea pudingi. Next base: position 232,919 of record NZ_BMNC01000003.1, on the reverse strand, counting down.
GCGCCCGCAACGCTTCCGGAACGTCCGGATCGCCGGTCAGACGTACGTCCAGCAGCGAACCGGGGTAGTCGTCCGACCGCGCGACGATCTTCGGAACGCCCGCGAGCCGCAGCATCAGGGCCAGCGGCAACGGGCTCTGGTGGAACGAGGTCAGGACCAGCGCCACGTCGGCGCGGACGCCGTGCACCAGCGCGATGACCGCCTCGACGTCGAACGGCCGGACGTCGGGGGCGGGGAAGGCGATCCACGGACACTCCCACTCGATGATCCGCGTGACACCGGGGAGCAGTTCCGCGGCCCGGACACCGTTCGGGCCGCACAGGAGGACGACGTCCCCCGCTGTCGCCGCCGCGCGCACCGCCGGTCCGGCCAGCAGCACGTCACCGTCGCTGTCCAGACGGGCGACCAGCGTCCTCACAAGATCATCTCAATCGCGGCGCGCAGGGTCGGTGCGGTGCGCGGCGCACGCTCGACCTCGTCCTGCCTGGTCACGGCGGTGGGTACCAGTACGGACCACGCACCGGCCGCTTCGGCGGCCAGCACGTCCGCGCCGATGTCCCCCACGACGACCGCTCGTGCCGGCCGCACGTCCAAGGCCTCGCAGGCGGCGAGAACCAGCCCGGGAGCGGGCTTGCGGCACGCGCAGCCGTCGGCGGGGTGGTGCGGGCAGATCTGCCAGGTGCCGAACCTGCCGAGCAGCTCCTCGACCCGTGCGTTGACCGCGCCGACCTGCGCGGCGGTCAGCAGCCCCCGGCCGATGCCGGACTGGTTGCTCACCACGCCGGTGCGCACGCCCCGGGCCCGGAGATCTCGCAGGACCCCGCGAGCACCGGGCATCAGGGTCACGCGCGCCGGGTCGCCGTTGTAGGGAACGTCCCGGATCAGCGTGCCGTCGCGGTCGAAGAGGACCGCGTCGAAAGGCTCGTCCATAGAGGAGAGTTAGCCGAGAAAAACCGCTTGAAACGCTACTCGGCGAAGCGGTTCACGGGCACCTGGCGGGGCTGTCCGCGCCTACAGCACCCGCTGTCGGTCACCGAGCGTGACCTCGCGTCGATGTTTCCGGCGGCGCTCACGGGTACCCGACCGCCATGACCGCCATCGACGTCCGCAGCCCGCGCGACTCCCAGCTCGTCGGACGGCTTCCCGCCAGCACGACACCGGAGGTCTCGGCGGCGCTGACGACCGCGCGATCCGCCTGGCCGGGATGGGCCGCCGCACCCGCTGCCGAGCGTGGCGCGGCAGTCCGGGAGGCGGCCGCGTCCGTGCGCGCACGGGCGGACGACCTCGCGGCGATCCTGGAGCAGGAGACGGGACGACCGTTGTCCTCCGCGCGGGAAGGAGTGCTCGCGGGAGCGTCGACGCTGGACCAGTACGCCGAGCTGGGTCCAGTCCATCGTGGACGGTCGCTGCTCGGATCGGCGGTCGACTTCATGGTGCCCGAACCGCGCGGTGTGGTGGTGGCGCTGACGCCGTGGAACGACCCGGTCGCCGTGGCCTGCGGGCTGCTGGGCGCCGCCCTGGTCACCGGGAACGTCGTGGTGCACAAGCCGAGCGAACGCTGCCCGCACACCGGTTTGCTGCTCGCGGACGTGCTGGCGCCGAGCTTCCCCGCTGGCGTGCTGCAGACGCTGGTCGGTGACGGTGAGATCGGTGCCGCGCTGGTGGGTTCGCCCGGGGTCGACCTCGTGGCGCACGTCGGCAGCACCGCGACCGGGCGGTCGATCGCCCGCGCTTCCTCGGCGAAGCTGTTGCTGGAGAACGGGGGCAACGACCCGTTGCTGGTCGACGACGACGTGGATCCCGTGTGGGCGGCGGAGCAGGCGGCGCTGGGGGCGTTCACCAATGCCGGTCAGCTGTGCACGTCGGTCGAGCGGATCTACGTGCACGAGGCGATCGCGCCGGTCTTCCTCGACGCGTTGTGCGCCAAGGCACTCGAGTGGAACGGTGATCCGCAGCCGTTGGTCGACACCCGTCATCGTGACTTCGTGCACGAGCAGGTGGCCGACGCGGTCAGCTTCGGAGCACGTGCGCTGACGGGTGGCGTCGTCCCGTCCGGACCGGGGGCCTACTACCCGGCGACGGTGCTGGCGGACTGTTCCGCGGACATGCGGATCATGCGCGAGGAGACCTTCGGCCCGATCGCGCCCGTGCAGCTCGTGTCGTCGTTCGACGAAGGCCTGGCCGCGGCCTGCTCCGGTGAGTACGGCCTGGCCGCGACGGTGCTGACCGCGTCGATGGAACACGCCCAGGTCGCGTGGCGGGCGCTGCCGGTGGGCACCGTGAAGGTCAACGCCGTGTTCGGCGGGGCACCCGGCGGCGCAGCCCAGCCCCGTGGCGCCTCCGGCACGGGGTTCGGCTACGGACCGGAACTGCTCGACGAGATGACCACGACCAAGGTGGTCCACCTCGGCGTTCCTACCGGCCGGTCCTGATCAGCCGGAACCCCGCGTCCTCGACCTTGTCCCGCGGCACGACGTTGCGCGTGTCGAAAAGCAGCGGGCACCGCACCCGCTCCGCCAGGTCGGGCCAGTCCAGCTCGGCGAACTCCGGCCACTCGGTCAGCACCACGAGGACGTCCGCATCGGCCGCCGCCTCGGCCGCGCTGTCCACCACCGCGACACCGGGCTGGTTCTCGGTGACGCACGGGTCGTAGGCGGTGATCTCGGCGCCCTCCTGCGCGAGCACGGCCGCGACGACGAGCGCCGGCGAGTCGCGCAGGTCGTTGGTGCCTGCCTTGAACGTCAGGCCGAGCACCCCGATCCTGGCGCCCGCCAGCGGTCCGGCCTCCGCGCGGATCCGGTCCACGACGCGTCGCGACTGGTGCCGGTTCGTGGTGATCGCCGCTTCGAGGGTCGCGAAGTCGACGCCCACCGTCCGGGCCGTCGCGAGCAGCGCCAAGGTGTCCTTGGGCAGGCACGAGCCGCCCCAGCCCGGCCCGGGGGCCAGGCACGACGCCCCGATCCGGTCGTCGAGCCGCATGCCCTCGGTGACGCCGTCGATGTCGGCGTCGAGCTGCTCGCACAGTTCGGCGAGGGTGTTGACGTAGGACAACTTCAGGGCCAGGAAGCCGTTGCTCGCGTACTTCACCAGTTCGGCGCTCGTGTTGTCGGTGAGCACCACCGGCGCGCGGGTCCCCGCGTACAACTCGGCCACCTCACGGGCCTGCCGTTCGTCCTGGGCGCCGACCACGATCCGTTGCGGCCGCAGGAAGTCCTCGACGGCGTGGCCCTCGCGCAGGAACTCCGGGTTCGACACGACACCGGGATGCCGCGCGGCGGTCCCGACCGGCACCGTCGACTTCAGCACCACCGGGAACTCCGCCCTGCCCAGCACCTCCTCGACCGCGGACAGGTCCGCCGAGCCGTCCGGTCCGGCCGGCGTCTGCACGCAGACGAACGTGAAGTCCACATCGGACAGTGCGCCGCCGTGGACGAACCGCAGCCGGCCGCTGTCCAGTCCCTGCGCGACGAGGTCGCCCAGGCCCGGTTCGTGCAGGCCGACCTCGCCCGCGTTCAGCGCCCCGACCTTCGCCTCGTCGACGTCCGCGCAGACCACCTCGTGGCCCAGGTGCGCGAAGCACGCGGCGGTCGTCAGACCGACGTATCCCGCGCCGATGACACCGATTCGCACAACGCACCTCCTGCCGCGTCCAGGACTTCGCCGACCGTGATGCGGAGCAGGCCGGGATCCGGCTCGTCCGCGAACGTGTCCCCGGTCTCGCCGTGCCACAGCACCTGGTGCGGGCCTCGCCGCGGCCCCCAGAGCCGTGGCGGCACGGGACCGAACAGCAGGACCGACGGCGTCCGGTAAGCGGTGGCGACGTGCGCCACCCCCGTGTCGCCGCAGATCACCAGCCTGGCGGTGGCGACGAGGTCCAGGAGCTCGGCGAGGGTGCCGCTCACCACCGCGGGTCCGACCTGCCGGGCGAGGTCGTGCTCCCCCGGGCCGGCCGTGACGACGGCCCGGGGGCCCAACGCCCGCACCACGGCCGCGTACCTCTCGGCCGGCCACCTCCGCGCGCCGGTGCTCGCGCCGGGATGGACCACGACCCGCTCCGTGCGCGGTCCGGCGGGGGTCAGCCGGAAGTCGTCGGGATCGCACCGGATCCCCCTGCCCTGCAACAGATCGCACCACCGCAGCACCTCGTGCCGTTCGGCGGGCCACTCGGTCGCGATCACCCGCTCGTCCGAGTATCCCTGACGCGTGTAGGTGATCAGCTTGCGCGGCTCGGTGGCCAGCAGCCTCTCGACGCTCTGCGGCCCGGGGCCGTGCAGGTTGACGGCGAGGTCGGGCCGCTGGAAGTCGATCGGGGCGAGTTCCGGGGTCGGCAGGAACCGGTCCACGGCGTCGATCCGCGCGACGACGTCCGCCAACCACTCCGGCGCGGCCAGGGTGATCTCCGACCGCGGGAAGGCCGTCCGCAGGCCCCTGAGCGCGGGTACCGCCGTCAGCAGGTCGCCCAGTCCGAGCGCCCTGAGCACCAGGATCCTCACGGACGTGCCCGCCGGTGCCGGATCTCGCCCAGTACCCGGTGCCAGCACGCGACCGGCGGGATCAGGGCGCTGGTCACGGCCATCCGTGCGATCTCGCCCCACGTCCTGGGTCCGGGCGCGATCCGCTCGGCGGCGAACCACGCGGTGCGGCCCACCCACACCAAGGCGAGAGCCGCAGCCGGTCCCCGCCGTCCGGAGACTCCACAAAGGACGGACAGCAGCCCGGCGGCGGTGGTCACCGCGTGCGACCGCAGCCGTCCTCGCTTCCCGCCGATGCGCGAGCGCCACCGCGCCCCCGCCAGCCGGCGCATCAGAGCGTCGTCGGCGTTGCCGCGCTGGTCGCGCACACTGGTCAGGAACGTCGCGGGCTTCACCGGATGTGTCGTCACCCGGGATCCCCGCACGATCCGGTACCCGAGGTCCTGCACGCGCAACGCCAGTTCGGCGTCCTCGCGGTAGGCGCGCGGGAACCGTTCGTCGAAGCCACCGGCCCTGGCCAGCGCCGCCCGCCGGTAGGCCATGTCCGCGGTGATCCAGTCCGCGGTGGCGAGGCCTGCCGTGCCTCGTTCGGCGTCGGTCGGTTCTCGGTCGGCGGGCAGGGGCACGACGATCCGGGCCTGGCTCGCGCCGACGTCGTCGGGGAGGCCGTCGAGGTCGGCGCTCAGCCGGGCCTTCCAGTCCCAGGCGAGCACCACGTCGTCGTCGAGGAACGCCACCCAGTCGCCGCACGCCTCCCGCCACCCCGTGTTGCGCGCCGCCGCCGGGCCGAGGCCCGTCTCGCGGTCGTCCACCACGATGATCTCGCACGGGTCGGGGCCGGTGCCCTCGGCCAGCGACTCCAGCAGGACGTCGAGGTTCGGCCGGCCCACCGTGGGGATCACGACGGAGTAGCTCATCGGCGCACCAAGAACGGGCCGATGGCGAGCAGGTCGATCGGCGAGGACCCGAAGCACTCCAGCGCGTCGCGCGGGGTGTCGACCATCGGCCGGCCGGCGGTGTTGAGGCTGGTGTTCACCACGACCGGAACGCCGCTGCGCGCCTCGAACTCGTGCAGCATCCGTTCGAGCAACGGGTCGCCGGAGACGGTCTGCGCCCGCGCGGTGCCGTCCACGTGCACCACGGCGGGGATCCGTTCCGTCCACTCCGGACGAACGTCGTGCACGAACAGCATGTACGGACTGGGGATCGGCCCGCGCGTGAACACCTCGCTCGCGCGTGAGGCCAGCACCATGGGCGCGACCGGCCGGAACTGCTCACGGCCCTTCACGTCGTTCAAGCGGGTCAGGTTCTCGGCGAAGCAGGGGTTCGCGAACAACGACCGGCGGCCGAGCGCGCGGGGACCGTACTCGCTGCGGCCCTGGAACCACGCCACGATCTTGTCGGCGGCCAAGGCCTCGGCGACCTCCAGCGCGACGTCCGACGACCTCTTGTACGGCACCGCGGCGGTGCGCAGAGCCGACTCGATCTCCTCGTCGGAGAAGCCCCGGCCCAGGTCGGCGCCGGGCATCGGCGCGACCTCGTCCGTGCTGACCGCCATGGCCGCGCCCAGTGCCGTGCCGGAGTCGCCGGCGGCGGGCTGGATCCAGACCTGCTCGAACGGGCCCTCCGCGAAGATCCTGGTGTTCGCGACGCAGTTCAGCGCCACGCCACCGGCCATGGCGAGCCTGGTCTCGCCGGTGTGGGTGTGCAGCCACCGCACGAGCTCCAGCAGCACCTCTTCCAGGCGCATCTGGACGCTGGCGGCGAGCTCGGCGTGTTCGCGCGTCAGGTCTTCGTCCTCCGACCGCCGCTTGGCGAGGGTGTTCCAGTCAACCGGGCGGATCTGGAAGCCGCCCTCGTGCACGACGAAGTGCTCGCGCATCAGGTCGAGGTGCGTCGGCTTGGCGTGCGAGGCGAGGGCCATCACCTTGTACTCGTCGCTGGAACGCAGGAAGCCGAGGTGCTCGGTCAGTTCCTCGTACATCAGGCCGAGCGAGTGCGGAAGCCGCTGGGACGCCAGGGTCGTCAGCGTGTGGCCGACGTACCGGCCGGCGAGGTGCGAGCCGCACTCGCCGCGGCCGTCGGCCACGAGCACGGCGCAGTTCCCGCCGAACGGTGCCGCGAGCCCGGCGGACGCGGCGTGCGCGACGTGGTGCGGTACGAACCGCACGATCTCGGGATCGAGGCCGGGCAACGAGGTCGCGAGGAACTGCGGGGCCTGGCGCGCGTAGGTCGTCCGGAGTTCCTCCCACGGCGCGTACTCGGCGTCGACCAAAGTGGGGTCGTACGAGTACGCGACGGCGTCGAGGTCCGCCGCGGTGAGCCCGGCCTGGTCCAGGCACCAGCGCGCGGCCAACTCCGGCTGTTCCCACGCGGAGAACGGCACCGGTCGCTTGCCGTGTTTGCGGCGGGAGAAGCGTTCCTCCTCCGCCGCGGCGACGACGACTCCGTCGATCACCAGCGCCGCCGCCGGGTCGTGGAAGATCGCGTTGATCCCGAGAACTCGCATGACCTGCGGCTACCCGGCGAACTTCCCGGCAAACGAACGAAGTCCGTCCTCCAGTGAGATCCGCGGTTCCCAGCCTAGGACCTCCTGTGCCAAGGCGATGTCCGGCCGCCTGCGGCGGGGATCGTCCACCATCGACTCGACGTGCCGCACGCACGACGAACTGCCCGTCACCTCGATGCTGCGGTGGGCGACGTCGAGGACGGTGACCTCGTCGGGGTTGCCGAGGTTGATCGGCCCGGGGTGGTCGCTGCGCGCCATCGCGAGCAGGCCGCGCACGAGATCGTCCACATGGCACAGTGACCGGGTCTGCAGCCCGTCGCCGTGCACGGTCAACGGCTCCCCGGCCAGCGCCTGCCGCAGGAACGTCGGGATCATCCGGCCGTCGTGCGCGCGCATCCGCGGCCCGTAGGTGTTGAAGATCCGCACGATGCCCGCGTCGACCCCGTGCTCGCCCCGGAACGCCACGGTCAGCGCCTCCCCGAACCGCTTGGCCTCGTCGTAGACGCTGCGCGGCCCGATCGGGTTCACGTGGCCCCAGTAGGACTCCCGCTGCGGGTGTTCCTCCGGGTCCCCGTACACCTCGCTGGTCGACGCGACGACGATCCGGCATCCCTTGCGGCGGGCCAGGTCCAGCGCGTGGTAGGTGCCGAAACCGCCGGTGCGCAACGTGTCCACCGGCGTGCGCAGGTAGTCGGCGGGCGACGCCGGGCACGCGAGGTGCAGGATCAGGTCGACCGGCCCGAGCAGGTCGAGCGGGCGGGTCACGTCGGCGGTGACCACCGAGACGCCGTCGGGCACGTTGCGCAGCGAGCCGGTGCGGAACGAGTCCACGCACACCACCCGCTTGCCCTCCCGCAGCAACGCGTCGCAGACGTGCGAACCGAGAAAACCCGCGCCTCCCGTCACCACCACCCGGTCCGGCACCGCTGTCGTGGCCATCACGGCTCCCGTCGCGTGGAATCCTCTTCGGTCGCGATCGGCTACCCGTGCCGGATCGCGGCAAACTGATCCGGAACCCGTCACTCCTACGCCGATCGGCCGTCGCCGGGAAACGGCCGGGAGTTCTAGGTTTGCTGGTGTGACCGGGCAGGGGGAACCTCATTCACGGCGCATGTTCGCGCCTGGCGTCACCGTGCTGGCGGGCTTCGTGCTGCTGGTCGGCAACCCCTGGCTGAACCTGGAGATCGCCCGCGTGACGGTCGGTGCCGACTCGATCTTCCGCTTGGTCGGCGTGGTGGTGGCGTACCCGGTCTGGCACGTGGACGTCGACCGGGCAGGGCCGTTCCTGTTCTGGTTCGCGAACCTGCGAACGGCGCTGTTCGTGCTGCTGGCCGTCATGGGGCTGTCGAGGGTGCGGCGCTGGGTCGCCGAGACGGCGGGCGGCGCCGGTCTGTTCGTCACCACTGTCGGGCTGACGACGCTCAGCGCCGTGTCCGCCGGCCTGCTCTCCGCGCTGGTCACGGTCGCGTTGTTCGACGCGCGCACGACTGCCTCCTACGTCGGCGACTCCGAGGAGTTCTTCCTGACCCAGCTCGGCTCGTCGGCCTTGTTCGGCGTGCTGTTCGGGTCGGTGCTCGGCGCCGTCGTGGCCGCGCAGCGCAGGAGACCGGTGCGCCGCGAGCGTCCTGCCAACGCACCGAAGTCGTTGTGGTGAAGGGGAAACGATGAGCCGGCCGACCGCTTTCTCCCCTGACGACACGACCCGGTACCTGTGCGTCGCGGCCAGGACCGACGAGGCCTTCGCCGAGCGGATGACCAAGGCCCTGGTCACCGACGACCTGCACGCGGTGGCCCCGTCGGTCGGGTTCTCGCTGCGCCCGGTGCTGCTGCACGCGCTGGCCGGCGTCCGCCAGCGCCGGGTGCGCGACTGGGGCCTGCTCGCGGCGACGGCGCTGGCCCTCGTGCTCTCTCCACTGTGGACGGTCTTGGCCCTGCTGCTGGTCCTCCCGATCGCCAGTGCCATGGCCAAGCGCGCGGCCGAGTCCCGCAGGCTGCGCGACGTCGTCACGGCGCTCGGCGTGCTGGCGGTCCTGCTGCTGGTGACCGTGTCGATCGTGTCCGCGCTCGGCACCACCCCGGCGGCGACGCGGTCCCGGCCACGCCCGGAGCCCCCGGTCGACGACTGGCTGGTCGGCCTGCCCTGGCTCGCCCTGCTGACCGTCCTCGGCATGTACGCGCTGGTCGTCTGGAGCGAGTGGCATACCCGCCAGACTCTGCTGAGCGAGCTCACCCGTGCCGCGTTCCGCCCGGAATCCGCACCCTCACTGCCGGCGAGCCAAGCCTGGCTCGCCGACCGGCTGGCCGCGATCGACGAGACCGAACGCGGCAACGTCACGGTCTACGACGGCTTCGCCCCGTTCATCGGCCACGGCCCGCTCGTGTCGACGTGGTCGTTCGCCCTGCCGTCCCTGCGCCCCGGCTCCGAGGGCAGCACCGAGAGCGTGGTGCCGCTGGACGCCGTCGAACTGGTCGCGCACGTGCGGGACCGCTTGGCGGGCATCGGTGTGGAGCCCGACGAACTGCCCGGCCTGGTGCTCACCGAACGCGCGTTCGTCAGCGGCAACGCCCTCACCATGCACCCGGCCCTCCTGCCGGAACGCGACCAGCCGCCGTTGCCACAACTGCCCAGCGAGGACCTCGCCCGGCTCGCCGCACGTCCCCACGGCTCGGCGAGGCACTACCTCTGCGCGCAGGTCCCGTCGTGGGGCAGCGAGGTCGTCGCCAGCACGTTCCTGCACTTCTCCACCGACGGCAGGCTTCTCTACCTGCAGTGCGACCGGACCGTGCTGGGTCCGCTGTGGCAGCAGTACCACGACGTCGACCGGATCAGCCCGGTGCTCACCGCGGGCGCGATCGGCCGCATGCTCGCCCGGGCGGCGAGCGGCCTGTCCAGCGCCGTGCCACGTGCCCCGTTCCGGGTGGTGCGCGACCTGACCTTCCACTGGCGCTGGCAACGGCACCGAACCGTGGAACGCGCGATCGCCCAGCAGGACCTCGGCTACAGCTACGGCGCCCGGTTCAGCGTCCGCGAGGAGGCCACGGACGCCAACTACCACAACTACTTCCAGAAGACCGACGCCGCGAAACACCTCAAGCTGATCGAACGGCACGTGCTGGCCGCTCTGCTCGACTTCCTCGACGAACGCGGCGTGGACACCACCGAGTTCCGCCACCGCCAGATGACGATCCTCAACCAGGGCGTCATCCAGACGGGCGGCATCAGCAACGTGGGCAACCAGGCCATCGGCAGCGAGGCCACCGCCACGACGCACTTCCCCACTCCCGAGCCCGCCGCGGGCAAACCGACGTGACAGAAGGATTCCCCATGCCGGACAACTCCCCGAACTACGGCATCCAGCAGTCCGGCGGGGTGAGCAACGTCGGCAACCAGGCGGTCGGCCAGCACGCCCGCGCCATCAGCCACGGCCTCCAGTTCACCGCCGCGCCGTCGACCGGCGACCTGATGACCCAGCTGATGACGTTGCTGGAACGCCATCGCGCGGAGCTCCCCGACTCGGTCGACGAAGCCGCCGCGGAACTGCAGGACGAACTGGAGTCGCCCGAACCCGTTCGCGGTGTGATCGCGCGGGTCCTCGAGCGGCTCAACGGCATGGTGAAGCCGGTGGCACCGCTGGTCGAGACCGTGGGTGAGCTGACGAAGGCGGTCGACACGGCGTTCGGCGGGTGACTCGCCTCAGCCCGTGCCGGCGGCTCTCCGCGCATCGTGATGGGCCGCCATGCGCACGGGTGCGTTGACCACACCGAACCCGCTGTAGCCGCCGATCCGTTGCACCACCTCGAAGAACACCCTCGCGCCCACCAACTCGGTGTAGAAGTGCAGGTACTCACCGCGTTCGTCGCGGTCGTACAGCACCGAGTGCTCCCGCAACGCGTCGAGACGATCGGTGGCCATGCCCGTGCGTGCCGCGAGGTCGTCGTAGTAGTTGTCCGGGATGCCGAGCAGGTGGGCTCCCGACTCGCGCAGTGCCTGGGCGCACGCGACCGCGTCGGCACAGGTGAACGCGATGTGTTGTGGCGCCTCGACCGCGGGCGCCCACCCGCCACGGCGCACCAGCGCGGCGTCCAGGGTGAGCCGCACCCCGCCGCCGCTGACACCTCGGCCGCGCACCAGGCCGAACGGGGCCGCGAACTCCGCGGTGACACCGGGCTCGAGACCCAGCACCGAACGGTAGAACAGCGTGGCCTCGTCGAAGTTGTCGAACGGCTGGGTGAGCGCGACGTGGTCGATCCCGGTGATCCCCGCACCCGGCGCGGACTCCCCCGTTGGCAGGAAGTCGCCGGTCCAGTCGTCGTCCGCGCACAGGAAGATCTGCGTCCCGTCGGGCGCGGCAATCGCGGTCAGCGGTGCCTCGTCCGGCCCGGCCGTCCGCTCCAACGGCGGTGCGAGCAGTACCTTCGCGCGCTGGGCCGCCGCTGCCGGGTCCTCCACCGAGAGGCCGAGAGCGCCGATCGCGCCGGGTTCTCCCCGAGCGTTCACCAGCACACGTGCGTCGCCCTGGGTCCACAGCTCCACCGGTTTCGAACGGTGCACGCCTGCTCGGGTGAAGCCCAGCGCGGCGAGGTCCGACTCCCCCACGACCTCGGCGAAGGCGTAGCCGCTCAGGTCGGGTGCGGCCGGAACGTCCAGCAGGCCCAGCGAGTCCTGCAAGCTGATCAGCGACCGCATCGCGTCGACCGCGGCACGGTAGGGGTCGGACTGGCGGAAGACGTCGTTGAACACCTCGAGCGAGAGCGGGCCGCGGTAGCCGGCGTCGAGCACGTTGCCGGTGAACGTCCTCAGGTCGAAGTCGCCCTGGCCCGGGAAGAGCCGGTGATGACGGCTCCACTGCAGGACGTCCATCGGCAACGTCGGCGCGTCGGCCAGCTGCAGGAAGAAGATCTTCTCGCCGGGGATGGCGCGGATCGCCCGCGGATCGTCCCCTTTGGACAGGATGTGGAAGCTGTCGAGGCACACGCCCAGCGCCGGGTGGGCGGCGCGGCGCACGATCCGCCACGCGTGCTCGTAGCCGTTGACGTACCTGCCCCACGCCAGCGCCTCGTAGGCGATGCGCAGGCCGCGTTCACCGGCACGGGTGGCAAGCAGGTGCAGTTGTTCCGCCGCGAGATCGTCGTCGTCGATGGCGTCCGGCGACACAGACGAGCACACCAGCACGGTGTCCACACCGAGCTCGGCCATCACGTCGAACTTGTGCTCGGCGCGGCGCAGGTTGGCGGCGAGCACGTCCGGCGGCACGGCCTCGAAGTCGCGGAAGGGCTGGTACAGGTCGATGGTCAGGCCCAGGCCGGCGCAATGCCGCCGGATCTCCGCCGGGCCGCGGCGGGACGCGAGCAGGTCGTTCTCGAACAGCTCGACACCGTCGAAACCGGCCTTGGCGGCCGCGGCGAGCTTGTCGTCGAGCGTGCCGGACAGGCACACGGTGGCGATGGCGGTACGCGGGTCAGGACGCATGCGCGGGTTCTCCCTCCAGCTCCTCGAAGTGCGCGAGCATGCGGTCGGCGTCCGGTTCGGCGCCGGTGAACAGCCGCAGCGACTCGGCGGCCTGCAGCACGACCATCCCGCCGCCGTGCAGCACCCGGCAGCCCTTCGCACGAGCCACCGCCAGCAGCGCGGTCTCCAGCGGCCGGTAGACGATGTCCGCGACCCAGAGTTCCTTGCGCAGCAACGACTCGTCGATCGGCAGCCCGGGATGTGCCGCCATGCCGGTGGGCGTCGCGTGGACGAGTCCGTCGGCGGTCCGCACGGCCTCGGGACCGCAGGTGACGGCCCGGCCGGCGCCGAACCGGCGTTCCAGCGCCTCCACCAGTCGTTCGGCGCGTCCAGGATCGACGTCGTGCACGCCCAGGCGGCCGGTGCCGAGCGACAGCAGCGCGTGTCCCACCGCGGCACCCGCCCCGCCCGCGCCGAGCAGGACCACGTCGTTCATGCGCGCGTCCGGGAGGCCCCGGCGGAGGCTGCGCGCGAAACCGGTGGCGTCGGTGTTGTGGCCGATCGCCCTGCCGCTCCGGAAGACCACGGTGTTGACGGCGCCCAGTGCTTCCGCCTCGGGGACCAGTTCGTCCAGGTGCGGGAGGACCGCCTGCTTGCCCGGATGGGTGATGTTGAGGCCGTGGAACCCTTCGGCCCGAGCCGCGGCGAGCACCTCGGCGACCGGTTGCCGGAGCATGTCGAGGTCGAGCAGGCGGTAGGTGTAGGCCAGCCCGAGTTCGCCGGCCTCGCGTTCGTGCAGCGCCGGGCTCAGCGACGGGCCGATGCCAGAGCCGACAAGCCCGATCAGGTAGTGGGTCACCCGGCCCTCCCCGTAATGTACGAACTAGTGAGTTCACGGTAGCGCACCGGGCCCGCCGCCGGGAAGGCCCTAGAATTGGCTGGTCATCCGCAGAACCGAAGGGGGCCCGGTGGCCGCACCGTCGTCATCCGATGCCGAGCGCCAGCGGGACAAGGACCGCACGCGCGCCGACATCCTGGACGTTGCCACCCGGGAGTTCGCCGACAAGGGCTACACGGGCGCGCGCGTCGACGAGATCGCCGAGCGCACCAGCACGACGAAACGGATGATCTACTACTACTTCGGCGGCAAGGAACAGCTCTACATCGCGGTCCTGGAGCGCGCCTACCTTGCCATCCGAGCTCTCGAGGCCGAGCTCGACGTCGAGCACCTCGCACCCGAGGACGCCATCCGCCGGCTCGCGGAGCTGACCTTCGACCACCACGAGGCGCACCCCGACTTCATCCGGCTCGTCAGCATCGAGAACATCCACCGCGCCGAGCACATCGCGCGCTCGGAGGTGCTGGCGGGCCTCGCGAACCCGGCACTCGACGGCCTGACGCAGATCCTCGAACGCGGCCGCGCGGAAGGCCGCTTCCGCGACGACGTCGACCCGCTCGACGTGCACATGGTGATCAGCGCGTTCTGCGTCTTCCGGCTCGCGAACCGGCACACGTTCGCCGCGATCTTCGGGCGGGACATGCTCGACCCGTCCCGGCGCGAGCACCACCGACGCATGCTCGGTGACATGCTGGTCGACTACCTGACCAGCTGAAATCTGACCCTTGACACACGGGGGTGGCGTATCCGACCTTGTATTAACTAACTAGGTCGTACATGGGAGTACGCCGTGACCACATCGATGGCCCGCAAGACTGCGCTGGCAGCCTGGATCGGCAGCGCCCTCGAGTACTACGACTTCTTCATCTACGGCACCGCCGCCGCGCTGGTGTTCAACAAGGTCTTCTTCCCCGCCACCTCGCCGGCCACGGGCACCCTGCTCGCCCTCGCCACGTTCGGCGTCGGTTACCTCGCGAGGCCCCTCGGCGCGTTCGTCCTCGGCCACGTCGGGGACCGCTTCGGCCGCAAGAAGGTCCTCGTGTTCACGCTGCTGCTCATGGGCGTGGCGACCTTCGCCGTCGGCTGCCTGCCGACCTATGCCACCGCCGGTGTGCTGGCGCCGATCCTGCTCGTCGTTCTCCGTCTGCTGCAGGGACTTTCGGCGTCGGGTGAACAGGCCGGCGCGAACTCGATGTCGCTGGAGCACGCGCCAGAGCACCGCCGGGCGTACTTCACCAGCTTCACGCTCAGCGGCACGCAGGCCGGGCAGATCCTCGCCACGGCGATCTTCCTGCCCGTGGCCGCGCTCCCCGAGCAGGACCTCCTGACGTGGGGCTGGCGCGTGCCGTTCTGGTGCAGCGCGGTCGTCGTGGTGGTCGGGCTCGTCATCCGCAGCAAGATCGACGAGACCGCGGAGTTCAAGCGCACCAAGGTGGCCAAGCTGCCCGTCGCCGTGTTGTTCCGCACGCACTGGGCCGACGTGCTGCGCGTCGTCGTCGCGGCCACCATCGCCTCGGTCAGCACGATCTTCACCGTCTACGCCCTGAGTTACGCGGTGAACACGATCGGACTGGCACGCACACCCATGCTGTGGGTCGGCGTCCTCGCCAACGTCGTCGCGCTGGCCGCGATCCCTTTGCTCGCAAGCCTTTCCGACCGAGTCGGCCGCAAACCCGTGTTCCTGGCCGGCTGCGGGGCGTGCGCGATCTTGATCTTCCCCTACCTGTGGTCGATCTCCATCGGCTCGTACGGGCTGGTGTTCGCGCTCGGCATCGTGCTGTTCGGAGTCGCGTACTCCGCCATCAACGGCATCTGGCCCTCGTTGTACGGCGAGATGTTCAGCACCGAGGTGAGGCTGTCCGGGATGGCGATCGGCACGCAGATCGGTTTCGCCATCGCAGGTCTCGCCCCCAGCGTCGTAGCGGCGATCGGCTCCGGTCGTGACGACTGGATCGGCGTCGCGATCTTCACCGCAGCGGTGTGTGCGCTGAGTGCCGCAGCGATCGCGACAGGCCGTGAGACGTTCAACGCCCCACGGCGGAACTCGGTCGCACGGCGCAAGAATCACACGTTCCCGCAACGGCCTGAGGTGTAGCCGTGCGCGCCTCGGCGCGCACGGCTCACTTCGCCAGCACAGTGAGCAGCCTGGAGACCTCGTCGCGGACCGCGTCCCGGCCGGGTGCCAGGTAACGACGCGGATCGGTGAGCTGTTCGCGTTCCCCGAGCACCGCGCGGACCGCCTCGGTCAGCACCTGGTTCAGCCGCGTCCCGATGTTGACCTTGACGATGCCGGCGGCGACCGCTCCCCGCAGTCCGTCGTCGTTCACCCCGGACGAACCGTGCAGCACCAACGGCACCGGAACCGCCGCCGCCAGCGCGGCGATCAGGTCCTCGTCGAGCACCGCGCTGCGGTCCGTCATGGCGTGGGACGACCCGACGGCCACGGCGAGCGAGTCGACGCCGGTCGCCGCGACGAACGCCGCCGCCTCGCCGGGGTCGGTGCGCACGCCGGGCGCGTGGGCGCCGTCCTTGCCGCCGACCTCACCCAGTTCGGCCTCGACGAGACATCCGTTGGTGTGGCAGCGTTCCACGACCGCGCGGGTCCTCGCCACGTTGTCGGCGTAGTCGAGTTTGGAGGCGTCGAACATGACCGAGGTGATGCCCAGGCCGAGCCCCTCGTGGATGAGGTCCTCGTCCTCGACGTGGTCGAGGTGGACGAGCACGGGCACGGTCGCGTCGGAGGCGAGTTGGAGGCACGCGCGGGCGAACGGGGCGAGCGTGCCGTGGTAGCGCACGGCGTTCTGCGAGATCTGCAGGATCACCGGGAGCCCGCTCAGTTCAGCACCGGCGACGATCGCCTCCGCGTGCTCGATCATGATCGCGTTGAACGCGCCCACCGCACGGTGCTCGGTTCGCAGCCCGCCGAGCAACGTGGTCCATTCCGCGGTCATCGCGTCTCCTTCACGGTCGTCAGGGGAATCCAGCGGGCCCTCGCCTCGCGGTCGATCTCGCCGGCCACAGGTCGCAGCACGGCCGCCGCGGAGGTCGCCACCACGTCGGCCAGTGCGGCGGGCCAGTCGACCTCCTGTCCCGCACGGGCCAGGTGCAGTGCGAGCGCGGCGGCGGCCGCGTCCCCCGCACCGGTCGGGTTGCCGGTGACCACCTGTGCCGGGCGGGCGTGCCACGTGCCCCTGGGGGTCACCGCGGTCGCGCCGTCCGGGCCGGCGGTGGCGACCACGGCCGCCGCTCCCCCGGCCACCAGGTCCTCGGGGCTGGCGGCGAGCTCCGCGAGCTCGTCCTCGTTCGGCATCAGCACCGCCCCGCTGGACGCGGCCGCGCGCAGTGCCGCACCGGACACGTCCGCGATGACCGGCACGCCGTGCTCGGCGCACAGCCGGGCGAGCCGCGCGGGCACCTCCGGGTCCATCGACGCCGGCACGCTGCCCGAGATCACGACGGCACCTGCGCCTGCTTCGAGCTCTTCCTGCAATGCCGCGAGAATCTCCACGGCAGCCTCCGCGCGAGCCGGAAAGCCGTTCTCCTGCAACATCGTCGTGCTGCCGTCGTCGGCCACCACCGCGATTGTCCGGCGCACGCAAGCGAGCGCGGGCACGAGCCGATGTGCGATTCCCAGTTCCTGCAGGCCTTTGCGGAACTCGTCCAGCTCCGCAGTCGTGGTCAATGCCAGCACAAGGCTGTCCTCGCCCAGTGCGTTGACCACGGCCGCGACGTTCACGCCCTTCCCGCCCGCCCTCGACCGCACCTCCGGCACGCGGACGGTCTCCCCCACCCGCAGCGCCTGCACGCGGTAGGTCACGTCGATGGCGGGGTTGAGCGTGACGGTGACGATCCGGCCCGTCACGTCGTCGTCCCAGCGGGAACCGCCTCGCTGCTCTTCTCCGCGCGGTAGACCATCAGCGTGGAACCGGCGAGGGCCAGTACGATGCCCGCGACCTGGAACGCGCTGGGCTGGGCGCCGAACACCAGCAGCGACAGCACGATGGTCAGGACGGGAGCCAGCGCGTTCGTGACCGGTGCGACGATCGAGGCCTTGCCGCGGCTCATGGCCATGACGAGGAACAGCGCGCCGACGGCGTTGAGCAGCTGGGTGCCCGCGGTGAGCGCCGGTGCCTGCCACGGGAAGTCCAGCGGCAGCCCGCCCATCATCAGCAACGCCACCGGGATCAGCACCAGGCCGCTGATGGTCATCCAGCCGAACGTCGTCGCGTCGTCCACCCCGGCGACCGCCGCCTTGCGCATGAAGAACGCCTGCACACCCCACGCCACGCAGACCAGGACCGCGAGCAGCAGGTAGAGCCAGCCGCCGTCGGCCGAGTCCCCGGTGGACACCGAGAACAGCACCACGGCGACGAGTGCGAGCACCACGCCGGTCCAGGACAGGGCCCCGAGCCGTTCGCGCAGCAGGCCGAACGCCATCAGCACGGTGATCGCGGGCGACAGCGCGACGATCGGGAAGATCACGTACGCGGGCCCGATCGTGAGCGCCTTGAACAGCAGCAGCTGTCCGCCGGCACCCGTGAGCCCGATCAGCAGCCCGTACCCGGCGGCCGTGCGGCTCCGGTCGAACTTCTTGCCGCGCAACGAGACCCACGCGGGGATGAGCATCGTCAACGACCACACGACGTACACCATCGGGTCGGGGTAGGCGTAGAGCTTCGTGGGCAGCGCGGAGAAAGCGCCCCACACACCCCAGAACAACACCAGCAGTCCCGCGTAGGGAACCCAGCTGTTCGCACGGAAGAACGAGCCTGATGTGGCCATTTTCGGCTCCTCAGAGGGAGAGCGTGGCGGGAGAGATGTCCTCGGCCCGCAACGGGTGCCCGTGCAGGCGTGCCGCGTGCAGAGCGGCGCCGATGTGCGGTTCCAGCAGGGGTTCGCGCAGGTCGAAGTCGTGGCCGAGCGACTCGCGGAACGACGTCAGCACGTGCGCCGAGCCGAACATTCCGCCGGAGTACGACACCGGGACCTGCTGGGAGGCGGGAAACTCCAGTGCCTCGCGGCCGATGTTGACGAGCAGCGCGAGTTCCTGGCCCGCCTGACGCAGGATCTCGCCGGCGGTCGCGTCACCGGCGTCGGCCGCCGCGACCACGATCTTGCTCAGGCTCGCGATCCGGCCCCGGTCCCCGTTCCAGCGCATCATCACGACGTCGATGGCGTCGAAGTCCGCGGTCAGGCCCAGAGCCGTGCGCATCTCACCGACGAGCGGCCCGACCGGCAGCCGTCCGTCGACCATGCGGCTGAACGCGTTGAGGCCGTTGATCGCGACCCAGTAGCCGGACCCCTCGTCGCCGAACAGCTCACCCCAGCCACCGCCGCGCCACTGCCGGCCGAGTCGCTCGCCGTAGGCGATGGAACCGGTGCCCGCGACGACGTTGATGCCGTCGACCGCGCCGAGCGAACCGGCCCAGCCGCAGATCATGTCGTTGCCGCAGCGGTAGTGGTCGCCGCCGAGGATTTTCGCGGGCAACGCGTCGAGGAGCGGGACGTCCCCGCTGATCTCGCCGTAGGCGGGCAGGCCGAAGAACGCGTAGGTGATGTCCTGCACCCCGATGCCCGCGATGCCGCAGACCTCGGCGATTCCCTGGCGCAGCAGGGGTTCGACGATCTCGAAGCCGTCGTTGAGGTAGTACACGCTCGCGGTGCGGGCCTCCGCGAGCACGCGGCCGTGGAGGTCGATCAGGCAGAACGCGGTCTTGGTTCCTCCGCCGTCGACGCCGAGGAACATCTCAGCTCACCTCCTCGGGGAACTCGTGGATGACCACGCCCTGCACCACGCGGTTGACCTCGCCGCCCGGGAACGGGTTGTCCGGCGTCAGGTCCAGCGCGAGCGAGCACGCGAGCGCCGTGGCCTGGGCGGTGATCACAGCGACCAGCGCCCACACGGACGGCGAGGAGAACCCACCGCCGACCGGCCACACCTGCGCGCCACCGCACTCGGCGGAGTCCGCCTCTCCCACCACGACCACGCGATCGGCGCCGAGCGACTGCACGAGCTCCCGTGCGATGTCGACGTCGTACGAACGCGAGTACGGGTCCGGGGAGAGGAAGACGATCGCGATCGTGCGGTCGTCGAGCACCGACTTCGGGCCGTGCCGGAACCCCAGCGACGACTCGGCGAGCCCGACCACCTCACCGCGGGTGAGTTCCAGGCACTTGAGCGCGGCCTCCCGCGCCAGCCCCCGCAACGGTCCCGAACCCAGGTACACCAGGCGGGCCGGCTTGGCCCCGGCGATCGCCGACGCCCGTTCCGCTGCCTCGTCGAGCACCGCGGATCCCTGCCGTGCCAACGCTTCCACGTCGACGTCCACCCCGAAGGCGAGCAACGCGGCCAAGGCCATCCCGGTGAACGACGACGTCATCGCGAAGCCGCGGTCGTTCGTCTCGTCCGGAAGCGCGAGCACGACAGCGTCCTCCGCGCCGGACCACCGCCGAGCCAGCTGTCCCTGCGGGTCGCACGTGATCACGAGGTGCCGCAGACCGGGTGCGAGCCGGTGCAGGAGTTCCGCCGCGGCAAGGGATTCGGGACTGTTGCCGCTCCTCGCGAAGGACACCAGCAGCACGGGCCGGTCGTCCACGACCG
Source organism: Lentzea pudingi (assembly GCF_014646255.1). Lineage (GTDB taxonomy): Bacteria > Actinomycetota > Actinomycetes > Mycobacteriales > Pseudonocardiaceae > Lentzea > Lentzea pudingi. Next base: position 212,990 of record NZ_BMNC01000003.1, on the reverse strand, counting down.
CGCCCTGCGGGTCGGCGACGACCTCCGTGGTGGCGATCGCCTCCACCGGCCTGCCCAGGTGCCGCGCCACGGCCGGGGCCACGACCTCGCCGATGAACGCCGACGTGCCCGCGCCGGTCAGGACGACCCGTGTCCTCGCGTCGGCCAGCGCCGCGCCGACCAGGCCGTCGACCTCCACCCGGGCCTGCTCCACCGCTTCGGCCACCCGTGGCCAGACGGACGGTTGCTGACGGATCTCCGCCGCGGTCCAGCTGGTGCCGAGCCCACGTTCACCCATGGTGTCGCCTTCCGATTACCCAGGACGCTTCCCCGCCGCATTCGGACGATTTCTTCGAATGCCGTTGAGCGGTGCATTCGTACGTCCGGGGCTGCGGGAGCAGCAAGGTTCGCCGCCCAAATGAGCAATCCGAATGAGCGTTTCGCCGCGTCGGCCCAGTTCAGGGGTCCGCTGGAGTGAGCAGAGCGCGTACGATCGCTCACCCGGAAGAGTTGTCGTAGGCTCCGCGCCATGGCCGAGCGGAAAAGGCGGACGACGCGCGCGGAACGCATGTCCGAAATACTGCAAGTGCTCCGAGAAAGCGGTTCCCTGCAGGTCGGTGACCTCTGCGCGCGCCTGGGCGTCTCATCCGCGACGTTGCGGCGTGATCTGGCGCAGCTCGAAGAGCAACGGCTGCTGACGAGGACGCACGGCGGGGCGAAGCCGCAGGGTGGCGTGAACGAGGTGCCGGTGCGGTACCGCGGCGGCCGCTCCCGTGACGCGAAGCGGGCGATCGTGCGTCAGGCGGTCCGCATGCTGCCGTCGGGGTCGCACGTCATCGCGCTGACCGGAGGGTCGACGACGAGCGAGCTCGCGAAGCAACTGCCGGGCCGCGCCGACCTGACCGTGGTCACGAACGCGTTGAACATCGCGATGGAGATGGCGTTGCACCCCCGGCACAAGCTCGTGGTCGTCGGCGGTGTGGCCAGACCCCGTTCCTACGAGCTGGTGGGTCCGTGGGCGGAGCACGTGCTGGCGTCGATCAGCATCGGCACGGCGTTCATCGGCGTCGACGGCATCGACGCGGTCGCGGGCATCACCACGCACGACGAGAACGAGGCGCGCACCAACCACGCGATGCTCAGCCGTGCCGCGCGGGTCGTCGTGATGGCCGACGGCAGCAAGCTCGGCAAGGCCACGCTCGCCCGCATCGCCGACATCCACGACGTCCACGAGGTCGTCACGGACATGTCCGCCGATCCCGTCGCGGTGGCGGCGATCCGGGCGGCCGGGGTCCGCGTCACGGTCGTCGAGGTGGCGTCGGCGAAGAACGGCTGACGCCTCGGGGCACCGGGATCGCCCGGTGCCCCGAGGCGGGTCACTCACTTGCGGAGCGGCACGCGCGTGAAGTCGACGGGGACGTCGAGGGCCACGTTGATGTAGTTGGTGAACACGTTGAGGGCCACGTGCGCCACCGTCTCGACGATCTCCTCCTGGCTCAGACCGGCGTCCCGCGCGGCCTGGACGTCGGCGTCGTCGATCTGCCCGCGCTTCTGGACCAGTGCGGTGGCCAGCGCCAGCACGGCCGCGGTGCGCGGGTCGTCGGACTTGCCGCCCTGCGCGTTCGCCATCTCCTCGGCGCTGGCACCGGCCTTCCTGCCGAGCATGGTGTGCGCGGAAAGGCAGTAGTCACAACGGTTCTGGTCGGCGACGGCCACAGCGACCATCTCGCCGATCTTGGCGCCGAGCGTGCCGCCGCCCAGCGCGCCGAACTGCGCCCACATGCTGCGCAGGGCGGCGGGCGAGTGCGCGACGGCCTTGAACATGTTGGGCACCACGCCGAACGCGCCCTTGATCTGGGCCAGGGTCTCGGCGCGCTCGTCGGTGATCTGGTCGGGGTTGGTGAGTTCGATGCGGGACATGGTGTTTCTCCTTCTCGGGGTGATGGGTGTCAGGTGCAGGTGCCGTCGACGGCGCAGACGGCGGGCGGGACGGCGCCGTCGAGCAGCCGCGTGACGGCCGAGGCCAGCGACATGTCGTCGACCGGGCCGAGTTTCTGGCCGCGCAGCATGCCGTCGCGGTCGATGAGGACCGTGGTGGGCGTGCCCTGCATGCGGTAGCGGCTGAACGTGACCGGTGCGGGGTGCGCGCTGCGGAGCGCGTCGACGCCGACCGGGAAGGGGATGCGGTACTCGTGCAGGAACGCCTTGAGGCTGGTCGGGGTCATCGCCTGGTGGTGTTCGAACACGGTGTGCAGGCCGACGACGGCGAGCTCGTCACCGAACGCCCTGGACAGCCGGACGGCCTGCGGCAGCGCGTGGCTCACGCAGCTGGGGCACAGCATCTGGAACGCCTCGAGCACCACGACGCGGCCGTGCAGCTGGGCCAGGTTCAGCGGGTCGCTGTTGAACCACTCGGTCGTCTCCCAGGGCATCGCGGGCGCCAGGAGTCCGCTCGACGGGGACAGGAGCAGGCTCACGTCGTCACCACGCCTTGCCGGCATAGGGCTGCGACCACAGCGCGACCTGGAGGGTGACCGCCTTGAACCACGCCTGGTGCATCGCGTCCACCTGCTCGGCGTCGTGCCCGCCGGCGGCCAGGAACGGCCGGATCGTCGCGGTGATCGGGTAGATGAACGCGATGATGTGGCGCAACGGGATGTGCGGCACCGAATCGGCGTGGTCGGTCTGGTTCTTCTTCGGCTCGGTGTGCCGCAACGCGATCTCGTGCTGGTAGGCGAGCCAGCGCTCGTCGTACGGCCGCCGGCAGGTGTCCATGATCCAGCGGCCGAACCGGGCCCGCACCCGCCCCAGGTAGTCGCCGATCGGTTCGCCCTGGGGCGTGGAGAAGTAGGCCACGAGGTGCGGGTGCGCCCCGACGAAGCCGTACCAGACGTCCAGGACCTGCTCGATCTGTCCACTGAGGACGTCACCGGCGAGGCGCAGCGCCTCCTGGTCCGCGAGGCCGAAGAGGACGCTCGCGAGCAGCCCCTCCAGCTCGGCGGGGGTGACGGGCGACGGAGGCAGACCCGGGTCGTCGTGGGTGTAACCGGGTACGGGTTCGGGGAACGTCATGTCGCTTCCTTCACGAAGTCGGCTGCCAGAGCGGCTGAACGACACTCTGCCACAAAGTAAGTAGGAGTCCTACCTACTTTGCTCCACGGTGATCCGGGTCTCAACGCGGACGGCACGTACCATCGACGCGGAAAGCACTACGGGCGAGGCGGATCGCATGACTGACACCGACGGCACGGCCGGGCTCGACCGGCGGCTGGCCGACGCGCTGGAGCGGCTCGGGCACGGCATGCGGTCACTGGCGCAGCGCACGGCACGGGAGCACGGGCTCTCCCCGTTGCAGCAGCAGGCCGTGCTCGCACTCGCGCAGCACCCGCGCAACCGACACGAGGTGGCGGCGCTCGCCGCGGAGTTCGACGTCACCACGCCGACGATGTCCGACGCCGTGGCGGCGTTGGAGCGCAAGGAGATCGTGACGCGCTCACCCGGCACGGACGGCCGCCGGCGCTCACTCACGCTGACCGCCACCGGCGAGGAGGTCGCACGTGGACTGTCCTCCTGGGACGATCCGCTGACCTCGGCCCTGGCGGGGATCTCCGAGCACGACAGGGCGATCACGCTGCACACCCTGCTGCGGGTGATCGGGGGCTTGCACAGCGCGGGCGTCGTGAGCGTGACGCACATGTGCACGACGTGCCGCTTCTTCGGCCGCGACGAGTACCCCGATCCGGCCGTGCCGCACCACTGCCACCTGTTGCGCATACCGCTGCCGCTGGCGGGCCTGCGGACCGACTGCCCGGAACACGAACCGGCGGACGCGCCGGCGTCGAAGCGGAAGCAGCGCGCCACGCCACAGTGAGGCGGGTCAGCCGTGCAGGCGGGCGGCCTGGTCTTCGAGACGTCCGTCCAGGCGCCGGTGCAGCAGCTTCACCCACGACTCGGGCAGCACGCCGTCGTGAGCCAGCAGCCGCCGGGCCGCGGCCACGTCGTCCAGGTCCACGTTGAGCACGCGGTGCACCTCGGCCGCGGTGATCCCGTGCGAAGGTTCGCTGTCCAGCACCAGCGCGTCACCCGCCCCGACGTGCCCCTCTCGCAGCACCCGGCAGTAGAGACCAGTGCGGCCCGTGCGCTGGGTTCGCACGGCCATGTCCCCGACGTCGTGCCGTGCGGCGAGCTTGAAGCAGGGCCTGCGTGGCTGGCTCACCTGCAACAGCACCGAACCCACGGCGTGGACAGCACCGATCACGGCGTCGCTTTCCAGCAACCCGGACGTGGTCAGGTTCTCCCCGAACGCGGGGGTGACGAGCGGTCCGATCTCCTCCGCCCAGGCCGCGTAGTGCTCACTCGGGTAGAGCAGGACCGCCTTGTCCGGCCCGCCGTGGTTCACCTGGTCCCCCTGCTCGTCCCCGGCCAGGCCGAGGAAGCCGACGTCGACCCGGCCTGACACCGGCGACTTCGCGATCGCGGTGCTCACCTCCCGGCCTCGCCAGGGAAGTTGCCGCACCACACCGGTCGACACGACGACCACCCGCGCGCTCATGACCCCACCACCGCAGCGGCGAACGCGGCCCACCGCGCGAGCACCTGCTCCCCCACCGCGGACACCGCGTCGACCTCGGCGAGGGAGATCTTGCGGCCCGCCGGCAGGTACGGCGTGATCTCCCACAGCTCCGCGGAACCGATCTCGACGTGGAACTGCAGGCCGTAGGCCGTGCCCGCCCGGAAAGCCTGGTGCGCGTAGAGATCCGACCGTGCGAGCAGTTCCGCGCCGTCGGGCAGGTCGAACGTGTCCTCGTGCCAGTGCACGACCGGTAGCCGGGGCCCGGACGGCGACAACACCGGGTCGTCGGCGGAGGTGAGCTCGACCTCGCCGGCCCCGATCTCCGCCACCGGTCCGCGGTGGACGGACGCGCCCAGCGCGGCGGCGAGCAGCTGTGCGCCGAGGCAGACGCCGAGAACCGGTTTGCCGAGCCGGACGCACTCCGCGATCAACGCCCGTTCCTCCACCAGGTGCGGATGCTTCAGGTCGTCGAACGCCCCCATCGGGCCGCCCATCACGACGAGCACGTCGAGCTGTGCGGCGGCGGGCAGCGCGTCCCCGAGGTCGGCGCGGACCACGGACACCTTGCTCCCCACGGCGAACAACGCCGGTGCGATCAGACCCGGCCCTTCGAACGGAACGTGCTGGATGACCACCGAGCGCACGGAAGACCTCGTTTTCTTGAACCGGTCCGGACTACTTGCCCCGAGCGCGCCCAGCATGCCACAGTCTAGCTAGGAGTCCTAACTATCTTTGCCGCTCGCCGAGGAGACCGACTTGCCCGCAGAAGACCCGGTCGCCGCCCTGCGCAGCGTCTCGCTGAGAGTCACCAAGCAACGGATCGCCGTGCTGACCGCGTTGGCACACCACCCGCACGCCGACGTCGACCAGCTGGGCCGGATCGTCCGGGAGGACATCGGTTCCGTGTCCACGCAGGCGCTCTACGACGTGCTGGCGGCGCTGTCGGACGCGCGGCTCGTGCGTCGGCTCGAGACCGGCCAGCGGGCGCGGTTCGAACTGCGCGACCACGCCCACGACCACGTCGTGTGCCGCGGCTGCGGCGCGGTGGCGGACGTCGAGCGCGCTCCCCTGGAGTTCCCGCGGACGCACGGTTTCCGCGTCGAAGAGTCCGAGGTCCTGCACTGGGGGCTGTGTCCCTCGTGCGGCCCCGGCGACCACTGATCGGAGAAGTTCACCAGATGGCGTTCGAAGACAACACCGACCCGCTGACCACGGCCGCCGGCGCGCCGGTCGCCGACAACCAGAACAGCCTCACCGCGGGCCGGCGCGGTCCGGTCCTGCTGCAGGACCTGTGGCTGCTGGAGAAGCTCGCCCACTTCGACCGCGAGGTGGTCCCGGAGCGGCGGATGCACGCGAAGGGCTCCGGCGCGTTCGGCCGGTTCACCGTCACCGGCGACCTCACCGCGTACACGAGAGCGGCGCTGTTCAGCCAGATCGGCAACGAGTGCGAGATGTTCGTGCGGTTCTCGACGGTGGCGGGCGAGCGCGGCGCCGCCGACGCCGAACGGGACATCCGCGGCTTCGCGACCCGCTTCTACACCAGCGAGGGCAACTGGGACGTGGTCGGCAACAACACGCCGGTCTTCTTCTTCCGCGACCCGCTGAAGTTCCCCGACCTCGCCCGCGCCGTGAAGCGCGACCCGCGGACGAACCTGCGCGACCCCGAGAACAACTGGGGCTTCTGGACGAACCTGCCCGAGGCGCTGCACCAGGTGACGATCGTGATGAGCGACCGCGGCATCCCCCGCTCGTACCGGCACATGCACGGGTTCGGGTCGCACACCTACAGCATGGTCAACGCCGACGGCGTGCGGCACTGGGTGAAGTTCCACTTCCGCACGCGGCAGGGCATCGAGAACCTGACCGACGAGCAGGCGGGCCAGTTGATCGGCCGCGACCGCGAGTCGCACCAGCGCGACCTGTACGAGTCCATCGACAACGGCGACTTCCCGGCCTGGAAGCTCTACGTCCAGGTGATGCCGGAGGCCGACGCCGCCGGGTACCGCTTCCACCCGTTCGACCTCACGAAGGTGTGGAGCAAGAAGGACTACCCGCTGATCGAGGCGGGCGAGATGCGTCTGGACCGCAACCCCGGCAACTACTTCGCCGACGTCGAGCAGGCCGCCTTCACCCCGGCCAACGTCGTCCCCGGCATCTCGCTGAGCCCGGACCGGATGCTGCAGGGCCGGCTGTTCTCCTACGGCGACGCCGCGCGGTACCGGCTCGGCGTCAACCACCACCAGATCCCGGTCAACCACCCGAACGGCGCGCGCCTGGTGAACACCTACCACCGCGACGGCGCCATGCGGGTCGACGGCAACCAGGGCGGCGTCCCCGGCGTGCAGCCGAACAACTTCGGCCGCTGGGCCGAGCAACCCGCCTACGCCGAACCGGCGCTGTCCGCCGGTGACACCGCCGACCGGTTCGACTTCCGCGAGGACGACGACAACTACTTCGAGCAGCCGGGCGATCTCTTCCGGCTCATGACGGGCGAGCAGCAGCAGGCGTTGTTCGACAACACCGCGCGGGCGATCAAGGGCGCGCGGAAGGAGACCGTCGAGCGGCACGTCCTCCACTGCGGCAAGGCCGATCCGGCCTACGGCGAGGGAGTGCGCAAGGCCTGCGAGGCCATCGGGGCGTTGTGACGCTCAGGAGGTCAGCGCGGGCAGGCGCTTCGCGGTGATCTCGCCCAGGCGGGCGACGTCCTCGTCGGACAGGTGGTCGAAGACCAGCCTGCGCACCTCGGCGAGGTGACCCGGTGCGGCGGCGACGTCCCCGGTGAGGCACTCGCTGCGAGGCCGCACGAGCGGTGCGGCGCCGGTGGCGAGCACGGACCGCCACTCTCCGAGGGCCAGTGCCAGGTGTTCGCGGCCGTCGCCCGGTAAACGTGAACACCTCCGCGGTGGTGTACCCGTCGGGGGGTTCGAGAGGCACGGTCATCTGCGTGCGGACGTCCACACAGGAGGCAGTGGGCTGCGTCACCGCCGCCTGAGGTCAGGCCAGGTCGGCGACGATCTTCGCGATGCGTCGCGCACGGGTCTCGGCCTGTTTCGCCGCCGCCACCGCCTCGGTCCGCTGCCGCTGGTTGCTGTAGGACAGCGCGGTGAACGCGGCTCGGGCCGCGGGGTTCGCGTCGAGCGCGGCGGCGAGGTCTTCGGGCACCTCGACGGTGCGTTCGGCGAGGTCCGGTTCCAGCGCGACCTCGACGGTGTCCCCGGCCGCGACGCCCGCGGCCTCCCGGTTCGCGGCGCTCAACGGCAGCATGAAGTCACCGCCGTAGACCGCGACCGTGCTGCGGTAGGTGTGGGCTCCGATGGTCACCAGCACCTTGGGTTTCCTGCCCTGCCCCAACGCCTCGACGACGTCCGCCGGGACGCGGAGGCCGGTCGCGGTCTTGCCGTTGAGCTCGACGGGGGTGGTGAACGTGTGGCGCGTCAAAGGTCCGTCCTCCCGGGAGTCGTCAGCTCGGATGGTAGGCACCGGGAGGCGAAATTGGATGGTGACGGGCCGGGGCCTTCTGCAGGATGAAGCTGTGCAATCACCTGGAACCAAGTCGGCCGTCGCGATCCGCGAGGCGGGCGACGACGACTGGCCGCAGATCTGGCCGATCATCCGCGACGTCGTCACCGAACAGCGGACGATTCCCTACGACCCCGGCATGAGCGAGCAAGACGCCAAGCGGATGTGGCTGCTGGCCGCACCGGCGAGGGTCGTCGTGGCCGCGGACGGCGACCGGGTGCTCGGCACCGCGAACATGTACGCCAACCGGCCGGGGCCGGGGAGCCATGTCGCCTCCGGCACGCTGATGGTCGCCGAGCAGGCACGGGGCGCCGGCGTGGGGCGAGCCCTCACGACCGACCTGGTCGACTGGGCGCGGCGCGGCGGCTTCGCGGCCGTCCAGTTCAACGCCGTCGTCGACACGAACACGGCGGCCGTCCGCCTCTACGAGGACCTGGGATTCGTCACCCTCGGCACCGCTCCCGGCGCGTTTCGCCACCCCGACCTGGGAGACGTCGGCCTGCGCATCATGTGGCTGGACCTCACGAGCTGATCGTGAGAAAACCGCGGCGAGGACGCCAGATCCCCCTGGACGTCCTCGCCGCGGCGACTGCGGACTACACCCGCTCGGACTCGACCGTCGTCGTCGCGGGCTGGCTGGTGGGCTGCTCGCGGTTCTCGATCTTGATCCCGCACTTGCCGACCAGTGCGACACCGGCACCGATGGTCGTGACCACCGGGGCCGCGAAAGCCGCGACCACCCCGAGAGCCACCGGCACCTCCAGCACCACGTCGTCCTTGCTGTCACGCACGACCACGCGACGGTTGAAGCCCTCGCTGACCAGTCCGCGAACGGCATCGACCACCGAGTCGACGGCGGTGCGGGCGGACTCGGGCTTGGATTCGCTCATGTCTCTCCTCGAACTGCGGAATTCCCCTTACGAACTCCAGCCTGCCCGTGACCGGGCGCGCTGCCATCAGGGTTCCCCCTGAACTCCGCCTGATCTGCCCCTGGGGGCGACGAGGGGACACGGCCCACCGCGAAGGCGACGGCGACCTGCGCGACACCGAGCGCACCGACCAGCACGAGCGACGCCGTCCACGAGCCGGTGCGCTCGGCGAGGTGTCCGGCCAGGACCGGGCCCACCGCGGCCAGCAGATAACCGAGGGACTGGGCCATTCCGGACAGTTGCGTCGTGCCGTGCTGGCCGTGGCCGCGCAGGCTGATCAGCGTGAGGGCGACGACCAGCGACGCGCCCGTGCCGAGGCCCGCGATCACCGCCCACACGACGCTCCACGCCGGCAGGAGTACCAGCCCGATCACGCCGACGACCATCGGGACGCTGGCGGTGACGGCGGCGACCACCTGGTCGTCGTGTTTGAGCAGATGCGGGATCGCAAGCCCCGAGGCGACGCCGACCAGTTGGTAGACGAAGAGGTGGACACCGGCCCGCTCGGCCGGCACGCCCGCCGAGATCTCGACCGTCGGGAACCAGGTGACCATGATGTAGAAGGTCGTGGACTGGAGTCCCATGAACGCCGTCACCAGCCACGCGGTCGGCTGCCGCCACACGCTCACCGCGGGCCGCGAGTTCGCCGTCACGGGCTCGGCGACCGGTCCGCCGTTCCAGGCGCGCGGGAGCCACAGCACCGCGACGACCAGCGCCGGGACCGCCCAGAACGCCAGTGCGCCCCGCCAGCCCCAGGCGTGGGAGAGCGGCACCGCCACCGCGGACGCGATCGAGGCCCCGACGGTGATGCAGGCGGAGTAGACGCCGGTCGCCGGCGACACGTGGTCGCGGTAGTCCCGTTTGACGATCGTCGGCACCAGCACGTTGCCGATCGCGATCGCGCAGCCCGCGACGGCCGTGCCGATCCACAGGCCGGCGTCGCCCGTGCCGGAGCGCAACGCCGTGCCGAGCGCGAGGAGCACGAGTGCCGCCATCAGCGAGCGCTCCGCCCCGAACCGCCGGGCCGGGTGCTGGATCAGTGGCGAGATGGCCGCGAACGCCAGCAGGGGCAGCGCGCCCAGCAGTCCCTGCATCCCCTCGGTCAGACCGGCCTCCGCGCCGATCCGGGGCAGCAGCGGACCGACCGAGGTCAGTGCCGGCCGGAGGTTGAGCGCGACCAGGAACACCGACGCGACGAGCACAGGCGCCCACGTGCGCACCTTCATCGTTCGACCTCCAGAAGTGCGGATGTCGAACATTTGCACGTTTCCGCGCCACCGTGGTCGGCAGCCTGCCGACGATCGGTTCTGGTGAGGATCCGTGAGGAGAGCGCTCTCACAAACCTGCCGCCGCACCGTACGACCAGACCGCCGAACCTGTCAAAGAACCGGTCTTGACACCTCGCCCGAGGTGGCGGGAACCTGGCTGGGAGAGCGCTCTCCAAGCCGGAACCCCACTCGGCAGGAGGACAAAGGTGTCCCGAAAACTCAGCGCGTTGACGATGGCGGCCGCCCTGGCGGCGGCCGTGGTCGTGACCCAGTCGGCTCAGGCGGACGACCTGGTCACGCACCACGAGTTCCAGGCGAACTGCTCGGTCACGACCCACCTCCCGGACGACCCGATCGTCTTCCCGGGACTACCGGGCGCGTCGCACATGCACACGTTCCTCGGCAACAGCTCCACCAAGGCCGGCAGCACCAACGACTCCCTGAAAGCAGGTCAGACCAACTGCAGGACGCCCGACGACAAGTCCGCGTACTGGTTCCCGTCGGTCTACAACGGCGACCAGATCGTGCCGCCGAACTTCCCGCAGGTGATCTACTACAAGTCCGGCATCCTGCGGTACCAGGACGTCGTGCCGTTCCCGGCGGGCATCCGGTTCGTGGTCGGCAGTCCCACGGCCACGCAGGAGCAGTTCCGCACCGCACCCGGCGCGGTCGAGGGCTGGGAGTGCGGCGACAGCTTCCACAACTGGGACTTCCCGGCGTACTGCCCGCCCGGTACGCAGCTCAACGTCCGTTACCAGGCACCGAGTTGCTGGAACGGCCGTGACCTCGATTCGGCGGACCACAAGTCGCACATGGCCTACCCGGACCGCGCGACGCTGGTCTGCCCGCCGTCGCACCCCGTGGGGGTACCGATGATCGAGTTCAAGATGGCGTTCCCGGTCTCCGGCGACATGTCCCGCGTGCGGCTCGCCAGCGGTCGCGGGTACACCTGGCACTACGACTTCATGAACGCCTGGGACGCACCCACCCAGGCCGCGCTCGTCCGCCACTGCGTCAACGGCGGCCTGCAGTGCGACCCGCGCGGGTTCGACCTGTACAAGCCGAATCGAGGTGCCGCGCTCGGACCGGACTACCGGTTGCCGCGGTGAGGTTCCTCGCCTCATGCACCCCAGGGCGGCGCGTGCCCTGGGGTGTTCCCGCGTTGCTGCTGCTGGCGGGGTGCGCCGCGCCCGCTCCCCCACCGGCGCCGGTGTCCTCGTTCAACGCCACGGACACGGCGTGGGTCCAGCTGATGATCCCGATGAACGAACAGCTGCTGCCCGCCCTCGACTCCGCCCCACCGGCGCTGGCCGAGTTCGCCGCGGCGCTCAGAGCGTCTCACTCGGCCGAGCTGGTCCACTTGCGGCAGTTGCGGGACCGCGCCGGGCTGCCGGACACCAACCTGCACGCCGGCCACCAGATGCCGGGTCTGATCTCCGAGGCCGACCTGCTGGCCATCCGGACGGATCCCACCTCACTCGCGAAGAAGCTCCACGAGCACCTCGACCAGACCGTGAAACTCGCCCGCAGTGAACAGGAAGGCGGAACGGACGCCGCGACCAAGGAGTTCGCGGCGTCCGTCGAGTCATCCCGCAGGGATCAGCTCGGCAAGCTCGGTCACGGGTAGCTGACGACGTAGCGGACCTGGTTCGCCAGGTCCGCCTGACCACCCGTGCCGTTGATGACGTTGGCGATCGTGCCCACTCCGCCGAGCGACACCGCCACGAGGTGCGTGAACCGGACTCCCGGCCGGTTCGGCGCCTCGAAGCCGTTGTCGGTGACCACGCTCGGATCCGCCTGGTTGAAGGCGTAGACACCGACACCGAACGCCTCGTGCGTCGTCACGGCGTCCGCGACCTTGTAGCCGGCCCAGCCCCGCTTCGAGCCGTTCATCCACGCGGCCTGGTTCGGCGGGTCGTACGGCAGTTCGTTCTGGTAGAGGTAGACCCGGCCGCCGTTGCCGTTCCAGACCAGGTTGTGCTGCTGGTAGTGCTCCACGAACAACCCGTACGCGATGACGTTGTCACCGTTGACGACCACACCGTTCTGGCCCGGGTTCGCCGTCCAGCTCACACCCTCACCGTGGTCCGCCCGCCACACCCAAGTGTGGTCGATGATCGTGTTGCGGCTGTTCACACGCATGCTGACCGTTGCCTTGCCCGCCTGGGAGCCGCCGACACGCAGGTACACGTCGTGCAACGAGGTCGGGTTGGCCGCGTGCGAGTTCGCGCTCGAGTCGCCGATCTCCAGCAGCACCGGGGAGTTCTGCACCCCCGCGTCGACCAGGAACCCGGCCAGCTTCACACCGTCCACATCGGACGTCGTCAGCGCGGCCTTGCCCGTCGTGGGCGTCAGCGTCGCGAGACCCAAGCCGAGCACGACCGTGTTCGGCCTCGTCACACGGATCGTGTCGTCGACCTGGTGGATACCGGGCGTGAGCAGCAGGTGCTTGCCCTGCTGCAACGCCGCGTTGATCGTCGCGGTCGGGGTGCCTGGCTTGACGATGAAGAAGTCCGCGAGCGACACCGACGTGCCCGGGTTGCCGTTCTCCCAGCTCGTGCCACGCGAGTTCTGGCGCAACGCGGGCAGGAAGACGCGGTACTCACCGGAGTTGTCGAAGTACAGGTACGGCTTCTCCCGCGTCACCGGCGAGGTGTCGACCGTGGTGTGTGAGGGGTTCGGGAAGTTGTTCGGCGGCGCGCCCTGCGTCCCGGCGAACACCATGTTCCACACCGAACCCGACCAGCCGCCCGCGAGGTTGCTGTTGCGGGTCAGGAACTGCTGCTGCGAACCGGACACGGTCACACCATCGATCTTGCTGTCCACGATCAGACCACCGCTGGCCCAGCCGTCGTAGCCGTTCCACAGGTGCGCCTGACCGCGCAAGTGCATCCGCCGGTACGCGGTGGCCTGCGAGACCGCCCAGCGCTCGATCTGGTTGGGAGGCAACGTGACCGAGAGGTTCTCCGCGCCGCGCCAGAAGTTCTGGGTCGCGTTGCCGAGGTTGTTCGGGTCGCTGCCCTGCTGCAACCAGTCGGCCTCGACTCGGATGTGCCCGTTGATGTTCACATCGTCCGGCATGAGGCCGAGACCGACGATCTGGGTGTAGAAGCGCAGGTTCACGTCGGCGTTGTAGCTGCCCGGCTTGAACAGCACCGCGTGGCGCTGCGGACCGAACTGGTTCGTCTTCATCTGCGCCGAGATCGCGTCCAGCCGCGACTGCATCTCCGCCTGCGACGAACCCGGCCCGTAGACGTACACGTTCGGACCGAAATCAGGATTGCGCGGATCAGTCGGCGTCACACCCGGCGTGTCCGGGGTGCCGGTGAAGACACCAAGCTCCCACAACGAGTAGCCGTAGCCGGTGCCGCGCTGGGTGCCGAGCACGCGCAGGTAGCGGCCAGACCCGCTGACGTCGAGCGACTGGTTGCCACCCGTGCTCGTGGTGGTCGAGTAGACGTCACGCCAGGAGTTCGCGGCCGCCGTGTCGGACAGCTGGACCTGGAAAGCCTTGCCGTACGCGCCCTCCCAGCTCAGGGCCACGCGGCAGACCTGCTGGGTGGAACCGAGGTCGACCTGCAGCCACTGCGGGTCGGAGAACTGCGAGGACCAGCGGGTCCCCGCGTTGCCATCGACGGCAGCCGACGCGGGTGTGCCGCCGTTCTCGGTGGACGAGGTGGTGGCGGGGCGGTTGAGAGCGACGTTGCCGGTGCCGCACGCGGCGGCTCCGGCCTGAGATGTGGCGCTGACAGTGGTCACCAAACACAAGGCGGCAGCGGCGAACGCGGCGGCCCTGGACAGGGTCGATCCCATGATCCTGCCTGACGGGGAAGGGCGGAAGCCTTGGACAGGGGCGTGAGAGCGCTCTCCCAGGGGACGTTAACGGCAGGTGTCGGGCAGGTCAATCAGGCGGAGGCCCTGACGACGAGTTCCGGTTCGAAGATGACGGATCTCGGCCGTTGTCCCGGTTTTTCGAGGTCCGCGAGCAGCAGGTCGGCCATCTGCGCGGCCATCCGCTCCACGGGCTGCCGGACCGTCGTGAGCTGCGGACGGCACGCGAGGGCCGGGGCGCTGTCGTCGAACCCGACCACCGCGACGGCGTCGGGCACGCGCAGCCCGTGCTCCAGCAGCACGTCCACGGCCGCCTGCGCCATCAGGTCGTTCGCGGCGAACACGGCGTCGAGGTCGGGGCACTCGGAGAGGAGCTGGTGCATCGCCGCCGCGCCGCTCTCGGCGGTGAAGCCGCCCTCGACCGTCGGTACGTACGGGAAACCGTGGCGGGCCATGGCGTCGCGGAAGCCTGCGTGCCGGTCCTGGCTCGCCAGGACGTCCATCGGGCCGGAGATGGCGGTGATGTTGTACCTGCCCGCCGCCACCAGGTGGTCCGCGGCGAGCCGGCCGCCCGCGCGGTGGTCCATGTCGACGTAGCTGACCGGCATCGGGCTGCCGGGCCGCGCGTAGAGCACCGAGGGCACGCCGGCGTCGAGCAGGCGGGCGGGCAGCGGGTCGGCGGGGTGGGTGGAGACGAGCAGGGCGCCGTCGGCGCTGCCCTGTCTCAGGAACTCGACGACCTCGGTCCGCGCGTGGTCCGAGTCGGCGAGCATGAGGACCGGGTGGACGCTGTGGCCGCGCAGGAAGTCGACCACGCCCGCCGTCACGCGGCCGAAGAACGGGTCGGTGAAGACGTCCGACCCCCCGCCAGCGCCGGAGATCACCAGCGCGACGGTGCCGGTGCGGCGCGTGACGAGAGACCGGGCCACGCGGTTGGGCGTGTACCCGGTCTGCTCGATCGCGTTGCGCACCGTCTCCTGGATGTCAGGATCGACGTTCCGCGTGCCGTTGACGACACGCGAGACCGTCGCGCGGGACACTCCCGCGACTTTCGCGACGTCCTCCAGCGTGGGCGCAACCTTGCTCATACGACGGTTGTACCACGTCCGGAGAGCGTTCTCCCGAGATCAGGAGGTGACGCGGACGTCCTTGATCGCACCAGGCCAGAAATCGACGTTCTGGCCGTTGTACTTCGCACGTCCCACGGTGAACGCGCCGGTGCTCACGATCGCCGGTCCCGCCGCGGCGGTGGCGACGAGCGCACCGTCCACGTAGAGCCGGATCTCGTTGCCCTTGCGCTCACCCTTGAGCTCGTACCAGCGGCCGATCTCCGGCGTGGTCTCGAACCGGGCCCGGTTGCCGCCCGGCGTGCTGAACGCGAACGCACCCTGGCCGTACTGCAGGTAGAAGGGGTTCTCCCGCTCCCTGCCGTCCTGGCTCACCGCGGAGGCGTAGTTGCCCGGCACCTCGTCGAGGCGCACCTTCGCGGACACGGTGTAGTCCTTGGTCGTGTCGACGACCGGGCCGTAGGTGTCCGCCGAGCCGTTCTTGAACTGCAGCGCGCCGTCCTTCCACGTGGCGCCGCTCGGGCTGAGCGTCAGCGGGTTCTTGCCGGTCGAGTCCTTGGCCGTGGATCCCTTGGTCTCGTTCAGCTTCCACTCGCCGCTGCCCGCGTACGGGTACGGCTTGCCCGCGTTCGCCCCGGCCTCGATGACGCGCCGGTTGATCTCCCGGACGGGGCCGGGGTCGACCTTGATGCGCTTGCGGTCGTAGGTCCAGAGCCCGTTGAGCTCGCCTTCCAGGTCGGTGACCTGCGTGTAGACCGACGCGGACATCTCCTGCCGCGCCTGACCGAGGTAGAACGTGCGGGTGTTGTCGACGTACTTCGCCGTCAGCGCCGCCTTGTCGGTCACGCCGCTGTAGATCGCGATCGGCGCACCCGGCCACTGGTGACCCGGCGTGCGCAACGTGAAGCCGCCGTGCTCGCCGTCCATCACGACGCGCTTGCCGTCCGGGCGGGCCGGGTCGGTGTTGTTGTAGTCGTGGTGGTCGATGACGTCGCCCTTGCCGCTGTCACCCTTGGAGGCGCAGCAGTTCACGCCGCTGTGGGCGCTGACGACGCGGCTCGGGTCGAGCGCCTTGACCTCGTCGGTGATCTGGCCGGTGACGGTGCGGTCCCACTCGCCCCAGCCCTCGTTGAACACGATCCAGGCGTAGATGGAGGGGTAGTTCTGGAGCTGGTGCATCAGCTCCTTGCCCTCCTTGACGAACCGCTCCTGCGAGAGCGGGTTGTTGCCGTCCTCGAGGGCCACGAAGTCCTGCCACACCAGCAGTCCGAGCCGGTCGGCGTGGTAGTACCAGCGGGCGGGTTCGGCCTTGATGTGCTTGCGGACCGAGTTGAAGCCGAGGTCCTTCTGCGCCTTCAGGTCGAACACGAGGGCCTCGTCGCTCGGCGCCGTGTTCAGGCCGTCCGGGTAGAAGCCCTGGTCGAGCTGCATCAGGTTGAAGATCGGCTGGCCGTTGAGCGTCAGCTTGGGCGTGCCGCCGACGTTCGCGATGCCGGTGGAGCGCATGCCGAAGTAGCTCTTGACCTTGTCCTTGCCGAGCATGATGTCGAGCTTGTAGAGGTACGGGTCGTCCGGCGTCCACAGGTGCGCGTCCGGCACCGGCAGCGTCAGGTTCGAGTTCGCGGGACCGGTGACCGTGCCGACCTGCTTGCCCCTGGCGTCGCGCGCGACGGCGGTGACGGTGGCGGTGCCGGCGGACTTGACGTTGACCTTGAGCGAACTCGTGGTGAGGTCGGGGGTCGTCTTGATCTCGTCGATGCCCTTATCGGCCACCGGCTCCAGCCACACAGTCTGCCAGATGCCCGACGACGCCGTGTAGAAGATGCCGCTGGGGTTGGGCGACTGCTTGCCCTTGGGCTGGTTCGGGCCGGTGGTGTCGGTGACGCCGACGACGATCTCCTGCTCACCGCGCTTGAGCACGTCGGTGATGTCCGCGCTGAACGCCGTGTAACCACCGGTGTGCTCGGCGACGAGCTTGCCGTTCACCCAGACCTTGGCCTCGTAGTCGACCGCGCCGAAGTTGAGCTTCAACCGCTGGCCGTTGCCGATGCGCCAGTCGTGCGGCACGGACACGGTCCTGCGGTAGAACATGTGGTCCTCGTGCCGTTCGAGACCGGAGAGCTGCGACTCGATCGGGTACGGGACGATGACCTTCTCGCGCAGCTTCTTGCCGAACGCGGGCTGCTCGCCGGCCTTGGCCGCGGCGAACTCCCACGGCCCGTTGAGGTTCAGCCACTTGTCGCGTTCCAACTGCGGCCTCGGGTACTCCGGCAGCGGGTTGCGCGCGTCGAAGTTCTCGCCCCACGGCGTGCGGAGCCGTTCCGTGGAGACGTTGCCGGTCGTGCGCGCGGTCTTCCCGACCTTCTGACCGTCGACCGCGAGCGCGCCCGCGCCGTCGTAGTAGATCCGGACCCGCTGGCCCTTCAGCACCCGCTCGCCCAGCCGGATCGTCGCCCGGTTGCGGTTCGTGGTGATGAGCGAGATCGGGAACGGAGTGGCGTCGACCTCGACGCGCAGGTGGTCCTTCAGGTCGTTGGTGCCCGTGACGCGGCCACCGAAGTCGGCGGTGAGCGTGCGCCCGTCCCTGGAGACCTCGGCGGTGCGCGGCACGACCTTGAAGTCGGCGGGCGGCGTGAACGCGGACTCCGGCACGAGCTGCTTGGGCGTGTTCGCGCTGGACCAGCGCAGGAACATGTTGGCGCCGCCCACGTCCTGGAACATCTCCAGCTTGAAGGCGTACTGGCGTCCGGCGGTGAGCGTCACCGGCGCACTGGTCTGCTCGCGGTCCCAGTCCGGCACCCAGTGGTCGATCACGGACTTGTCGTCGATCAGCAGCCGGAAGCCGTTGTCCCCGATGGCGTGGAAGGTGTAGTCGCCGGTCTGCGGCACCGCGATCTGCCCGGTCCAGCGGGCGGTCGTGTGTTCGGTGCGGCCGGCCAGGAACCCGAACACACCGGTCAGGTCCCCTTGGTTCACGTCGGCGTCGAGCACGGTGCCGGCCAGGTTCGCGAAGTCCCGCGCGCCCGGTGCCGACATGGTGAAGTACTCGCCCTTCAGGCCGTGCACGGGCTCGGCGGCAGCTGCGGACGGCACGCCGGGCGCTATGCCCAGCGCCAGCAGCAGAGCGACGAGTACGGGGGCGGCTTTCTTCATCGGCGAAGATCCCCTTCGTTTTTACAACGTTGTAAGAGCGCTCCCACACATCAACGCACACGATTCAACATCGCGGCTACGGCCGTTCGGAGGTATCGGGCATGTCAAACCGGACAAGTTTCGGGGAAACGGCCCCAGGTCTGGAGACGTTCCAGGCCTGGGGCTAGTGCCTGAGGTTCTCGCTCACCTGGAGACCGCCGCCGATCCATCGGACCGAACGCAGATCCCTCACGACCACGGGCGCGGGTGTGTCCAGCGCGCCCTCGCCGACGCCGACCACGGCGGCGGGTCCGGCGGCGAGACCCGCGGCGATCCCGTTGCCGCTGTCCTCGAAGATCACGCACTCCCCGATCGGCAGTCCGAGCTTGCCGGCCGCCTTCAGGTAGCCCTCGGGATCGGGCTTGCCGCGCGTCACGTCGTCGCCGTTGATGACCACCGACGGCAGCGGGATGCCCACCGCGGCAAGCCGGACCGTCAGCAGCTCGGGCGGAGCGGACGTGACCAGCGCCCAGTTGTCCGGCAACGAGTCCACCAGTTCTCGGGCGCCGGGGATCGGGGAGGTCGAACCGGCGTCGGCTACCTCGATCTCGTTGATCCGCGCCAGCGCCTCGGCGTGCGCCGAATCGGGCACGTACAGGCGAACGGTGTCCGTGGCGCGACGGCCGTGCAGTCCGCGCAGGACGTCCTCGGGGTCGACGCCGTACTCGTGCGCCCATCGCGTCCACGCGTGTTCGGCGGACACCGTCGAGTCGGTCAGCACGCCGTCCATGTCGAACAGCACCGCCTGGCAGGCCAGGTCCATCGTTCTCCTCAAGGCAGTGGGATCTCCAGGCTCACCGTGCCGCGCAGGTCGAGCCACGCGCGGTCACGGCCGCGGACCAGCCGCAGCACGACCTCCTCGCAGTGCGGGCAGCGCGCCACGATCCCCGGAGCGTTCTGGTAGACGCGCAGGCTCGCGACAGAACCCTTGTAACCGCAGCCCGAGCACTGTCCCGTCGCCACCGTCAGGTCGACCGCGAAGATCTCCCGCAGGTCGCCTGCCAGCGCGTTGCCGTCCACGTGGGTCATCGGTGCTCTCCTGTCAGCCGAAGCGTTCCGTGCGGACGCGGCGGGGGTCGTGGCCGAGCGCCACGAAGATGTCGGACACCGTCTCGACGAACCCGGTCGGCCCGCACACGAAGACGTTCGGCGTGAAGTCGGCCGGCCAGGCGTGGGTGTTGAGCGTCGCGAGCCCCAGGCGCTTCGGTTCGGGCGCGCCTTCCGGGGCCTGGCGCGTGTACACGATGTGGACGTCGAGCCCGCTGTCCTCACGCGCACGCCGCCGCAGCTCGTCGGCGTAGTAGACGTCGTCGGGAGTGCGCACCGAGTAGATCAGCCGGAACGGGACGCGGCTGCCCTCCGCCGCCCGCGTGCGGATCATCGCCATCAACGGCGCGATGCCCGACCCTCCCGCCACGAGCGTGACCGGCGCCTGGTCCGCCGCCCGCCACACGAACCAGCCGCCGACCGGTCCGCGCAGCTCGATCTGGTCGCCCGGTGAGAGCACATCGCACAGGTACGGCGACACCTCACCGTCCTCGACGCGTTGCACGCTCAGCTCGAACCGCTCCCCGTCCGGTGCGGAGGAGATCGAGTAGCTGCGCTGCACCGAGTAGCCGTCCTCGGCGGTCAGCCGCACATCGACGTGCTGGCCCGGCAGGTGACCGGGCCAGCCGGGCACGTCGAACACCAGGCCGCGCGCGCTCTTCGTGATGTCGTCCGTTGAGGCCAGTTCGGCCACCCGCCAGGTCAGTCGCCCTGGTACCGCTGCTCGCGCCATGGGTCTCCGTAGTCGTGGTAGCCCGCGCTTTCCCAGAAGCCGGGTTCGTCCTCGAGCAGCAACTGGATCCCGCGGACCCACTTCGCCGACTTCCAGAAGTACAGGTGCGGCACCAGCAGGCGCGCCGGTCCGCCGTGCTCGGGCGTCAGCTCCTCGCCGTCGTACCGGTACGCGATCCACGCCTGGCCGTCGATCAGGTCTTCGAGCGGCAGGTTCGTGGTGTAGCCGCCGTAGGACTGCACGAGCGCGAAGTCCGCGGCCGTCTCGACGTCCTCCAGCAGCACGTCCAGCGAGACGCCCTTCCAGCGGGTGCCGAGCTTGGACCACTTGGTGACGCAGTGGATGTCCGTGGTGATCTTCTCCGCGGGCATTTCGATCAGCTGCTGCCACGACCAGTCGTAGCGCAGGCCGGCCTCGGTGTTGATCGTGAACTGCCACCGGTCGGTCGTCACGCGCGGTGTCGGCCCCGCCGTGAGGACCGGGAAGTCCTCTGCCAGGTACTGACCGGGCGGCAGTTCGACGTCCGGTGACTGGCGTCGCCCGGTGAAACCGGGAGAGACGATTGGCATCGTGTCAGTAAAGGACAGCGGCGAACCGAACGCCACTGCTGATCACGGAGGTCACATGGACGTCGAGGTCGAGATCACCGGCACGACGACGTTGATCAGGATGAACCGCCCGGACCGGCGCCGACGAGACCCGCCCGCAGCGAGGCCAGTTCGCGGTCGCGGCCGAAGATCGGGAGCTCCTCCACACCGGGAGTATCGCCGACCGGTGGAGGTTCAGCACCGGACTCCGTACTGGCACGGATCCGCATCGCCCCGCGCGAGCAGAGACTCGGTGCACCAACCAAGGAGGCGACCATGTACGCGCAGCTCACCTACTTCGACGGCCCCCGCGGCCCCGAACAGCTGGCCGCCGCGGACTTCGCGGCCAGGGAGCGCATCGCACCCGCGGCCACGGCGGTGCCGGGCAACATCAGGACCTACGTGCTGCGCCGCGAGGACGGCTCGGAGGTCGTGCTGACGATCGCCGAGTCCGAGCAGGTGCTGATCGACACGCAGAAGGCGATCATGAGCACCCGGCTCCTGCCCGGCGAGGACCCGGCCCTGCTGCGAGGCGCGGACCGCGTCGAGATCTACCCCGTGCTCCAGGTCTTCGAGTACGACGGGGTGCGGTCATGACCGCCACCCGAGCACTGGCTCTTGGCGTGTGGCAGGCCGACGTCACCCGCAGCACCGCGTCGTTCGAGGTCGGCAACCTGGGCCGCAAGACCCACGGCACCGTCCCCGTCACCGCGGGCACCGTCGAGATCGGCACGGACGGCACGCTGCTGGCCGCGCACGGAACGCTCGACCTGGGCGCCATCGACACGGGCAACACCAAGCGCGACCAGGACCTGCGCAAACCCGGCCTGCTCGACCTCGACCGGCACCCGTCGATGACGTTCACCGCGACGTCCGCGCGGACCACCGGCGACGGCTGGCAGGTCACCGGCACGCTCGCCGCCCGCGGCACCGAGACGGTGCTCGACGGCACCGTCGCACTGTCCTCGGAGGACGGTCAGGTGGTGATGACCGCGACCGCCCGGCTCGACCGCAGGACGCTGGGCATCCGCGCGCCGGGGTTCCTGATCGGCAGGTACGTCGACATCACCGTGACCGCGGTGATCACTCACTCCGCCTGAAGGACGAAGAACAGGAAGCTCGGGGCCGTGGCGAGCAGGTGGTGCTCGTCGGGGAACAGGTCGCGGGCCTGCGGGACCGGCGGCGGCTCGCTGATCCGGGAGGTCCGGAACCCGGCCGCGGTGAACGCGTCGGTCATCGCGTGCGGCGGCCGGTTCCGGAACGTCACCTCGACGACCTGGTCCCCACCGGCCACTCCGCGGCCTGCGCCCTGGTCTCGAAGTAGTCGGGCCGGCACCCCTGCAGGCGCTCGATGCAGTACTTGGCGGTGGGATGGTTGACCGACGCGATCAACCGCCCGCCGGTGCGCGGCGCCTCGGCCAGCACCGGGCCCCAGTCCTGCAGGTGGTGCGGCACCAGCGACGCGAAGACGACGTCGAACTCGGCGTCGGGACACGGCAGCGGGCCCGCTAGCCGGCAGACCGCCCACCCGTTGTACCGGTCTTTTACCCGTGCGAAACCGGGAAGACCCGACCCCAGCACCGTTCTCCCTGGCCAACCCGCATGACTCGATTCCGAGGCGATGACATCGATGTCGGCGCCGTGAATTCCTGTCTCGCTTGTCTCGTTGACCAGCACGCCAACGAGATCAAAGCTTCCTGGCAACGTTGTCAGCACAGGGATCGGAGCTCGCAATGGCGCAGGACTTCGGCAGTGCCGTCTCGCGCAGACAGGCGCTGGCCATGGGAGGCGGACTGCTCGCCGGCTTCGGCCTGGGCTCCGTGCTGCCGGGGTCCGCGTCGGCCGCGCCGGAGCAGGCCGCGGCCCAGAAGAAGGCCGTCGACCTGGCCCTGTTCCGCCCGGTCTCGGTGTCCTCCACGGACTACGCGGCGACCCCGGCGAAGTTCGCCGTGGACGGTCTCGCGCAGGTCGGCGTGCGGGGGTCCGGGTGGCGGGCCGCGCAGGGCGACGGGCAGTGGCTGATCGTGGACCTGCAGGGCCGGTGCGAGGTCAGTTCGATCGTCCTGACGTTCGAGGCCAAGCCGGGTGATCAGCCGTTCGACGCCAACGGGTCTCGCGCCGACACCATCGGCACCGAGATCCAGTCCAGCTACGCGACGGTCTTCGACCTCGACGTGTCCGACGACGGCAAGGTCTGGCGGACGGTCCACGCCACCGAGGCCGGTGCCGGCGGTGTGGTCACCGTGCCGTTCGCGCCCGCCGTGAAGGCGCGCTGGGTCCGGTTCTCCGCCTCGCGCCGGTCGACGTCGAACCCGTTGGGGCTCAACGGGCTCCAGGTCTACGGCACCAGCCGGGACAACCGGCCCGCGGTGAAGGGCTGGACGAACTGGCCGGTGCGGAACCACGAGAACCCCGCGCTGACCGTCGCCCCGGACGGTTCCGTGCCGCTCGAGTCGGGCTGGGTGCTGACGATGCAGGACTTCGCGCCCGCCGAGGACGGTGCCGCGCTGTCCGGCCCGGACGTCGACACCCGTGGCTGGGTGCCCGCGACCGTGCCCGGCACGGTGCTCGCGTCGCTGGTCGAGCAGGGGCACCTGCCCGACCCGGTGCACGGGATGAACAACCTCGAGATCCCGGAGGCGTTGTCGCGGCACGTGTGGTGGTACCGGCGCACGTTCGGGCTGCCGCGCGGGCTCGACACGGGCGCGGGCCGGCACGTGTGGCTGGAGTTCGACGGCATCAACCACGACGCCGAGTTCTGGCTCAACGGAGCCAGGATCGGCTCCATCAGCAACCCGTTCGGCCGCGCCGCGCTGGACGTCACCTCGGCGTTGCGCCAGAGCGGTGACCAGAACCTCGCGGTCAGGATCGCGCCGATGCCGTTCCCCGGCAGCCCCGGCGACAAGGGGCCGCGCGGTGAGGCGTGGGTCGGTGCGAACAGCACGATGTTCAAGAACTCCCCCACCTACCTCGCGGTGTCGGGCTGGGACTGGATGCCCGCCGTCCGCGACCGCGCCTCGGGCATCTGGAACCACGTCCGGTTGCGCTCGACCGGTGCCGTGGTCGTCGGTGATCCACGCATCGACACCGTGCTGCCGGACGCCACGACCGCCGAGGTCACGTTCACCGTGCCGGTCCGCAACGTCGAGTCGAGCGCGAAGACCGCCACCGTCACGGCCGAGTTCGACGGCGTCAAGGTCAGCAGCACCGTCACCGTGCCCGCGAACTCCGAGGCCAGCGCGGTGTTCAAGCCCTCCACGCACCCGCAGATGCGCATCAGGAACCCGAAGCTGTGGTGGCCCAACGGGTACGGCGACCCGACCCTGCACGAGCTGACGCTGACGGCCACCGCCGGCAACGCGGTCAGCGACCGCAAGAAGCTCAAGTTCGGCATCCGGCAGGTGACCTACGAGTACGACCTGCCGATCACGATCGTCGACGGCGCCGCGGACCAGACCGTCGACGTCGGCCCCCAGCAGGCCCGTTACGTCCGGATGCAGGGCGGCAGGCGCGCCACCAGCTGGGGCTTCTCGGTGTTCACGATGTCCGTGGTGGACAGCAGGTCCCCGGACGTGGACCTGGCGCGGGGAAAGACCGCCACCGCGTCGTCGGCCGCCGACTGGACCTCGCCCGGCGCCGTGACCGACGGCGACCCGAAGTCCCGGTGGACCTCGAACTACAACGACAACGAGTACGTCCAGGTCGATCTCGGCGCGGCGACCGCGTTCGACCGGGTGGTCCTGCGCTGGGAGACTGCCTACGCGGCCACGTTCACGATCCAGGTCTCCCAGGACGGCCAGACCTGGACCGACGTCGCGTCGAAGGACAACTCGCCCAAACCGCTGATCATCCATGTCAACGGCGTCAAGATCTTCGCCCGAGGCGGCAGCTGGGGCTGGGACGAGCTGCTGCGCCGCATGCCCGGTTCGCGCGCGGACGCCGCCGTCGCACTGCACAAGGACATGAACTTCACGGTGATCCGCAACTGGGTCGGCTCGTCGTACCGCGAGGAGCTGTTCGAGGCGTGCGACAAGTACGGCATCCTGCTGTGGAACGAGTTCTGGCTCGGCTGGTCCGCCGACCCCGCGAACCACGAGCAGTTCTTCGCGCAGGCCAAGGACACCGTGCTGCGCTACCGCTCGCACGCCTGCTGCGTGGTGTGGTTCGGCTGCAACGAGGGCAGCCCGCCGTACGCGGTGGACAAGGTGCTGCGGGAGATCGTGCACACCAACACCGACCTGATGTACCAGCCGAACTCGGCCGGCGGCGTGATCACCGGCGACGGCACGTACCGCTGGGTGGATCCGCGCACGTACGGCACCGGTGAGGCCACCGGCGGGAAGTTCGGGTTCTGGAGCGAGATCGGCCTGCCGACCGTGTCCGTGGTCGAGAGCATGCGGAACCTCGTGGGGCAGGGCAACTCCGGCTGGCCGATCGGTGACGCCTGGTACATGCACGACTGGTCGGAGAACAGCAACCAGCAGCCCAAGGGCTACCAGGCCGCGATCGACGCCCGCCTCGCGCCGTCGAGCAGCATGGAGGAGTTCTGCCGCAAGGCGCAGTTCGTCAACTACGAGAGCATGCGCGCGATCTTCGAGGCGTGGAACGCCAGGCTGTGGAACGACGCGACCGGCGTGCTGCTGTGGATGTCGCACCCGGCGTGGCACAGCACGGTGTGGCAGACCTACGACTACGACATGGACGTCAACGGCAGCTACTACGGCTCCCGCAAGGGCTGCGAGCAACGGCACGTGCAGGCGAACCTGACCACCTGGCAGATCACGGCGGTCAACCACACGGCGACCGCGCTCACCGGCGTGACGGTCAAGGCACAGCTGTACACCTTGGACGGCAAGGCGATCGGGCGGGCGCAGGAGCAGCAGCTCGACGTGGCCGCGACCTCGGCCAGCAGCCTGTTCACGGTGCCGTTCGACGCGGCGCTGCCCGCGTTCCACCTGCTGCGCCTCACGCTGACCGACGCCCAGGGCAAGCAACTGTCCGAGAACACCTACTGGCGTTACCAGACCGAGGCGTCGATGCACGCTCTCAACCAGTTGGCGTACACGCAGCTCACCACCACGTTGACCGCCAACAAGAACGGCTACACCGCGATCGTCCGCAACACCGGCAGGACGGTGGCCGCGATGGTCCGGCTGTCCCTGCGCGAGCGCAACGGGACCGACCGCGTGCTGCCGACCCTCTACAGCGACAACTACTTCTGGTTGCTGCCGGGTGAGAGCCGGACGGTCACGATCGATCCTCAGCGGTCCGTCCGGACGCCGCGCCTGCTGGCGGAGGCGTACAACTCGGCGCCGAAGCTGAGCTGAGGTCCTCCCGGCCCGGGTGCCGTCGCGCCGACCAGAGGGTCAGCGCGGCGGCGGCCAGCCCCACGAGCACCGACGTCCAGATGTTGAGGCGCAGAACCAGGACCGTGTTCGCCTCGTCGATGCGCAGCGCCTCGATCCACAGCCTGCCCAGCGTGTAGAGCACCACGTACAGCCCGAACGCCCGGCCGTGCCCGAGCCGGAACCGGCGATCCGCCCAGATCACCACGGCCGCCGCGGCGAAGGTCCAGAGCAGTTCGTAGAGGAACGCCGGGTGGAACGTCCCCAGCACCACCGGCTGCCCGTCCGCACCGATCACCGCACGCCCGGCGTCCAGGTCCCACTCGTGGATCGTGAGCGCCCACGGCAGGTCGGTCGGACCGCCGTAGACCTCGTTGTTGAACCAGTTGCCCAGGCGCCCGATCCCTTGCGCCAGCAGGATTCCCGGCGCGGCGGCATCCGCGAGCGGGGGCAGCGCCACCCCGGCCCGCCTCGCGCCGATCCACGCTCCGAGCGCGCCGAACGCGATCGCGCCCCACACGCCCATGCCGCCCTCCCAGATGTAGAGGGCCTTGATCGGGCTGCCGCCGGGGCCGAAGTACGGCTGCCAGGACGTGGCCACGTGGTAGAGCCGGGCGCCGACGATGCCGAACGGCACGCCCCAGGTCGCGATCTGGTTGATGACACCGGGCCTGCCGCCGCGCTGGACGTAGCGGCGTTCGGTGAGCCACGCGGCGACGAGAACGCCGGCGATGATGCAGAAGGCGTACGCGCGGATCGGCACCGGACCGAGGTGCCAGACGCCCTGGGTCGGACTGGGGATGGCGGCCAGAAGCATCGCGCCAGGCTAGTCAGGCCGGGGCCTGCGCACCGTGAAGTCCGCAGGCCCCGCCCTCGTCACTTGTTCAGCGCCAGATGTTTCAGCGCTACTTGTTCAGCGCTACTTGTTCAGCGCGCCGCCGACGATCGGCAGCACCACCTTGCTGACGCCCAGCGAGACCTTCAGCGAGGTACCGCCCGCCGCGGTGTCCGTGGCGAGGTAGGCGTTGTGGTTGGTGACGAGCACGATGCCGATCCGGTGCCCCGCCGGGATCAGCGCGTCCCTCGCGTGCAGCTTCCACGTCACGTCCGCGGTGGTCCCGTTGGTGGGCAACGGGGTCGCGGACTCCAGCGACAACCGGTTCTTGGCGTCGACGGCACCCTTGGTCAGCATCGTCGCGGTGACCGCCTGGATCGACACGTCCGGCGGGCGCGCGCAGCCGGTCTTGTCGCGCAGGTCGTTGCGGCCGCAGACCTCCGTGGACAGCTGCAGCGGGCTGCGTTCGGACAGCACCGCCTGCGTGCTCGGGCCGTAGTCCACCAGCAACGCGGTGAGCGGCGTCGACGCCCGGTTCGAGGCGATCCGGACCGTCAGGCTGACCTCGCCGGACAGCCGCGCGTCCTTGGTCAGCGGTGCCGTCACGTAGGCCAGCCGGTTCGCGTTCGCCGTCTCCGGGTTGGCCATCATGGACGCTTCGCTGATGTTCGCGTTCGCGCCCACCGTCTGCGTGCCGCTCGGAGTCGGCGCGTTGGTCAGCGAACCGGACATGCCCCCGGCCGCCGGGCCGAAGTACAGCGTCGTGTCCTGGGTGTTCGGCCGCGGCCACGTCGCCGCCTGCTCCCAGCCGCCGTCCGGCTTCTGCACGTCGGCCATGGGCTCGTCCATGATCCCGTTGTCGGCGCCCTTGAGCCAGTGGTCCATCCACAGCCCCATCACGCGCTGCCACTCGGCCTGCCGGAACGAGATCGGGTCGAGGTGCCCGCCGCGGTGCAGCCAGATCTTGCGCGGCACGTCGTTGTCCGCCAGTGCCTTCCACCAGCGGCCGAACTGCGACGGCTTGACGTTCCAGTCCGCCTGGCCGTGCACGACGAACACCGACGCGGTCGTGTTCTTCGCGCCGGGCCGGTAGTCGCGGGCCTTCCAGAACGACGTGTAGTCCCAGGACTCGTCACCGTCGTCCGCGGACAGCTTGTCGAACACCGGCTTGCACTTCGCCTTCTGCGCCGAGCTCACGACGTAGTTGGCGAGGAAGGTCGGGTAGTTGGACTCCCAGCCCTTGTAGCCGATGCCCTGGTCACGGGCGTACTCGTACCAGCTGGAGATCGCCGCGATCGGCACGATCGTCTTCACGCCGGGGATGTTCGCCGCGGCCGCCGCGTTGGGCAGCGTGCCGTTGTAGGAGACGCCGAGCATGCCGACGTTGCCGGTGCTCCAGCTCGCGACCGCAGCGCGGCCGTCCGCGTAGAACGCCTTCGCACGGCCGTTGAGCCAGTCCACGACCGCGCGGACGCTCGCGGTGTCCTCGGGACCGCCCGTCGTCGGGCAGCCGGTCGAGCGGGAGGTGCCTTGCATCTCCATCTCGACCACGGCGTACCCGCGCGGCACGAAGTACTCGTCGTACCAGCGGCCGAAGCCGCGCGGCACGTTCGTCGCCGTCGCGGCCGCCGCGCCCAGCCCGTAGTAGGGGCTTGCCTCCATGACGATCGGCACCCGTCCGGCGGTGTCCGGCCGCATGACGTCGGCGGCGATGCGGTCGAGCTTGCCGTCCGAGTCACTGTCTGTTGTGGACTCGACGTAGACGGTCTCGGTGATCGCCGCCGCAGCGGCCGGAGCCGCGTTCGAGGCAGGCGTGTGGATCGTCGCGGCCATGAGCAGGGTGGCCGTGACGAGGTAGACCCTTCGCATAGGTTCCTCCGTCGGAGGGCCCGATCGAGCAGCAGGGGTACAACTCGGGCCCTACGAAGGAATCTCACCGAACCCGGTGGTGTCACCGGTACGGCCGAAAGATCTAAACCATTGCCTGTCTCAGGCGGCGACCAGTTCCTTGTCCCGGTCCGAGGCCTTGACCTTGGGCTTCTTGTTCGGCAGCGACAGGCGGATCACCTTGCGCCACGCCGAGAAGACCTGCTTGGGCAGCGGGCCGGTCACGTACTCGAGCTCGTACTTCTCGAACAGCGCCTTCACCTTCACCGCGACCTCGGCGTACCGGTTGCTCGGCAGGTCCGGGAACAGGTGGTGCTCGATCTGGTGCGACAGGTTGCCGGTCATGAAGTGCATGGCCTTGCTGCCGCTGATGTTCGCGGAGCCCATCATCTGGCGCAGGTACCACTGGCCGCGGGTCTCGCCCTTGATCGACCGGCGCTCGAAGACCTGGACGCCCTCGGGGAAGTGGCCGCACATGATCACCGAGTGCGACCAGAGGTTGCGGACCAGGTTCGCCGTGAACGTCGCGGCGAGCGTGGTGAGGAACGACGGGCCCGACAGCAGCGGGTGGATCACGTAGTCCTTGAGCACCTGCTTGCGGATCTTGCGGCCCACGGCCGCGGCGCGCGCACGGAACTCGGGGCGGTTGCGGCGGCGCTTGTGCAGATTCTTGCCGAGCTCCAGGTCGTACGCGGCGATGCCGTACTCGAAGAAGCACGCGTTGATGAAGTTCCACAGCGGCTGGCCCAGGTGCATCGGGTGCCACTTCTGGTCCTCGTCCACGCGCATGATGCCGTAGCCGAGGTCGTTGTCCTTGCCGATCACGTTGGTGTACGTGTGGTGCAGCTCGTTGTGCGAGTGCTTCCACTGCTCGGCGGGCGAGACGTGGTCCCACTCCCAGGTGGTGGAGTGGATCTTCGGGTCGCGCATCCAGTCCCACTGGCCGTGCAGGATGTTGTGCCCGATCTCCATGTTGTCCATGATCTTCGCGACGGACAGACCGGCGGTGCCGATGATCCACGCCGGCGGGAAGAGCGAGAACAGCAGGATGCCGCGACTGGTCAGCTCCAGCTTGCGCTGCACCGAGATGACCTTGCGGATGTAGGCGGCGTCCTTCTCACCACGGCTCGCGATGATCTCGTCGCGGATCGCGTCGAGCTCGCGGCCGAGCTCCTCGATCTGCTCGGCGGTGAGGTGGGCGGTGGGATCGATGGCGGTCATGGAGCCTGCTTTCCGGGGAACAGTGGCTGGGGGGTTGCCACTTCACGGGGGAAGAAACGTCAGTGGTGGGCGCCGGTCAGCGTTCGAGTTCGCAGGGGCCCGCGGCGGCGGACACGCAGGTCTGCACGAGCACGTGGGCGGTGGGGCTGTCCGAGGCCTCGGTGATCTCGCCGGTGCGCAGGTCTCGCACGGCGCCCGCCTTCAGCGGCGTGACGCAGCCGAAGCAGATGCCCATGCGGCAGCCGGACGGCATCAGCACGCCCGCTTCCTCGCCGACGTTCAGCAACGGCGTGGCACCGTCCGCCGCGACGGTCTTGCCGGTCTTGCCGAACGTGACCTCACCACCCTCGCCCGCGACGACGACGCTGGGGCGGAACCGTTCGGTGTGGAGCTTCTCGGCGATGCCGTGCTCGGCCCAGTGCGCCTCGGCCGCGTCCAGCAGACCGGCCGGGCCACAGGCCCAGGTCTCGCGCTCGGCCCAGTCGGGCACGAGCTCGTGGAGCTTCGCGACGTCGAGCATGCCGTCGGCGTCGGTGTGCAGTTCCTTGAGCGTGAGGGCCTTGTCCGCGACGAGGTCGTGCAGGTCCTTGCGGAAGATCACGTCTTCCTGGCGCGGTGCGGAGTGCACCATCACGACGTCGGCGAACCTCGTGTCGCGCAGCATGCCCATCGCGGGCGTGATGCCGCTGCCGGCCGTCAGGTAGAGCACCTTGGCGGGCGTGGCGGCGGGCAGCACGAACTCACCGGTGGCCTGGTCGAGGTGGATGATCGTGCCGGGCTTCGCCCTGCGGACCAGGTGGTTGCTCACCTTGCCGTCGGGAATGGCCTTCACGGTGATGGTGATGCGGCCGTCGGCACGGCTCGTCGGCGACGTCACCGAGTACGCACGCCACAGGCGCACGCCGTCGACGTCGATCCCGACCCGGACGTACTGGCCGGCGACGTGACCGCGCCAGCCCTTGCCGGGCCTGATCACGATGGTCGCGGCATCGGCTGTCTCGTGGTGCACGGCCTCGATGCGGCCGCGCAGGTCAGCGCCCGCTCTGAGGGGGCTGACCAAATCGAGGTAGTCGGACGGCAGCAGTGGCGTCGTGACCAGCTCAAGCAGTTTCCACGCCCTGCTGCGTAGGGCGGCACTCGTCATGACTCCAGCTTGATGCGCCCCAGGGCGTAAAGTCCTGTCCGTAGGACGTGAATCTGAACCGCTGGATTGTTCGCAGGGAACAAATCGTGACGCACGCAATGAGGAGAGCCACCGAATTGGCTCTCG
This sequence comes from Lentzea pudingi, assembly GCF_014646255.1. Lineage (GTDB taxonomy): Bacteria > Actinomycetota > Actinomycetes > Mycobacteriales > Pseudonocardiaceae > Lentzea > Lentzea pudingi. The sequence continues at coordinate 181,707 of NZ_BMNC01000003.1, read as the reverse complement.
ATGAGAAGACCGTGACCGCGTTGCGGGCGGTTCTGAGGCCGACGGCCGACGAGGTCGTCCGCGCCATCATCACCGAGGTGCCTTCTTACGCGAACGCACTTTCCGGCCGCATGGGTGGCACGATCCGCCGCGCCGTTCGCACGGCGCTCGGACACTACTTGGATTTGGCCAGCGGCACAGCAGGTGGCGGCGATGCGAGTGACGCGGCCTACGAACTCGGCCGAGGCGAGGTGCGCGACGGCCGCTCGATGGACGCCCTCCTGAGCGCCTACCGCGTGGGCGCCCGCGTGGCGTGGCGAGGCCTGGCAGCAGGCGCCGTACCAGCGGGTTTGCCCGCCGCAGAGGTCGCGAAATTCGCCGAACTGACCTTCGCCTACATCGACGAGCTCTCCGCCGCCTCCGCCGCGGGCCACGCCGACGAACTGGCCGCACGAGGCCTCGCCCACGAGCGCCACCTCGAACAACTGGCCCGAGACCTGCTGGCCGGCGCGAGCACCGAGGTGCTCCTGGCCGACGCCCAGCGAGCCGCCTGGCAGCCGCCGGCCACGCTCACCGTGGTCCTGCTCCCCGCGTTCCAGGCCCGCCCGGCCTACCGCCTGCTCGACCCCGGCACCCTGGTGCTGGACGACCTACCGGACTCCACGGGCGTGCTGCTCGTGCCCGAGGCAGACCGCGCCCACCTCTTGCGGCAGCTCATCGGCCGTAACGCCGTCGTAGGCCCCGCACGTCCATGGATGCGTGCGTCCGCCTCCTACGCACGTGCCGAACGCGCGCGCTCCCTCTCCCCCGACATCCGCGACACCGAGGACCACCTCGCTGCCCTGGTCCTGAGCGCGGACCCCGACGCGTACGCCGACCTGCGTGCGCGCGCGCTCGCTCCGTTGCTGGCCCTGCCCGCCACCACCGCTCGCAAGCTCGAGGAGACGTTGCGGGCGTGGTTGTTGCATCACGGGCGGCGTGAGGAGGTCGCTGCCACGTTGTTCGTGCATCCGCAGACCGTTCGGTACCGGATGGGGCAGCTTCGGGACCTGTTTCCGGATCTGGGGTCTCCGCAGCGGGTTTTGGAGTTGACGCTGGCGGTGGGGTTGCCTGCGGCGGACTAGTTTTGGTCAGCACTGAAGCCATAGAACAACATGAACTCGATCTCGTCGGGCGCACGTCCGGACTCCTGGCTCCATCTCGTCAGCAGTCCGCAGTAGCGCTCGTACGTCTCCGCCGGCCAGGGACCCGTGCGATGCAGGGAGGTCCACTCGCACCGGTCACGCAACGCGGTCGCCACCCGGCGGTCGAGGATCAGGCACGGATGACCTGGCGCTCCCCTGCCGGCGAAGTACAGGAACTTGGTGAAGAACGACGGGCCCAGGTACCGGATCGCGTTGTGGCGACCGGGCCTGAGCAGCGAGTACGCGGTGAACGGGTCGCGCCTGGACAGGTCTGCGGCCTCGGTCAGCAGTTCCTCGCAGCGCGGCACGTCGTCGGCGATGCTGTCAAGCCTCCGCGCGTTCAACCGCAGGCGGGGGCCCGCTCCCCAGGCGAGGCTCCACCACAGCGGGGTGAAGACGCCGTTCTCCGATGCCCGGACGTCGTCCCTGGTGAGGTGCCGCGCGGACGGCGGCGTGCCGGGCAGGCCACGCCGGCCGATCTCGTCCCGCCACCACGAGGGGTTGATGTCGACCGCGCACTGGTCGGGCGTCTTCCACTCCGGGAAGGGCAGCGTCGAGAGGTCCGTCATCGGCATACCGCCTGCATCGCGAACGGTGAGCGGCCGTTACCCGGCGCGAAGTGGCGCACGCCACACCCGTGCGAGAACCTGGCGCGCGATCCCGACGTCTTGCGGAGTGTGAGAGCCATCCGGGGTGAGCCGGCCGACCTCGACGAGGAACAGCTCGTGCGCCGAGTCGCACGGGGCGATCGCCGTGCGTTCGAGGAGTTGTACCGCCGCACGTCACCGTGGCTCGCAGTGCGGCTGCGCAGGCGGTGCGCGGATGAGCAGATCGTCGCCGAGGTGCTCCAGGAGACCTACCTCGCGGTGTGGCGGGCGGCCGACGCGTTCGCGGGAGCCGCGAAAGGGGGTAGCGCGGTCGGCTGGTTGTGGACCATCGCGGCGCGGCGGCTGATCGACGCGTTCCGCCGCCGTGCCCACCACGCGGCGCCTCCCTCGGCCGCGGCGCCCCCGGTGGCCGCCGGTGCCGACGAGGAGGTGCTCGGCGGGGTGGTCGGGGACGAGGTGGGGGACGCGTTGCGACGGTTGGCGCCGGAGTTGCGGCAGGTGTTGCAGGCGATGGTGCTCGACGGGTTGTCGGTGCGGGAGACGTCGGTGCTGCTCGGGGTGCCGGAGGGGACCGTCAAGACCCGTGCCCGGCGGGCGCGGATCGCGATGAGGGAGGCGCTGGCATGAGCACGGTGACCAAGGAGGCGCGGACATGACCCACCACCCCGGCGACTCGCTGCTGCGGCGCTACTCCGAGGGTGCCGTCATCCCCGCAGACGAGCTCTGGGCCGTCGAGTCGCACCTCGAGACCTGCGCCGCATGCCGCGCCCGGCTGGCTCCCGACCCGGTCGCCGAGGCGGTCTGGGCCGGTCTCTCGCCCCTCCTCGACCACACCCCGCAGATGCCACGGACGAAGCCGTGGCGGCGTGCGTACGGCTGGGTGTCGCCTGCGGCGGGACCGTGGCTCGCGATGATCCTGCTCGTCACCGCGGCGGCCGTGGCTCTGGACCGGGTCGGGTTCGCGGTCGGTGACCGGGTGTCGCTGGTGCTGCTGATCGCGCCGGTCCTGCCGGTCCTCGGTGTCGCCGCGTCCTGGGGGCGGGCGCTGGACTCCGCGTACGAGCTGACCGCCGCCACGCCTCGTGCGGGGTTGCCGTTGGTGTTCCGGCGGACCGCGGCGGTGCTGGCCGTGGTCGTGCCAGGACTGGCTGCCGCGAGCCTGCTCACCGACGTCGGGTTCGCGCGGTGGTTGTTGCCGTGTCTGGCGTTCACGGTGGGCACGCTCGCGCTCGGCACGTGGGTTGGCGTCACGCGTGCCGCGATCGGGCTTGTGTCGGTGTGGGCCGTGGCGATCGTGGCGCCGACGATCGCGTACAGCCGCACTGCCCTTGCGCTCGGCCCTGAAGCGGCGCCGGTGTGGGCCGCGCTGCTGGGTGCCGGGCTGGTCGTACTGGGAACGCGCAGGATGGCGTTCACGCGTCTGGAGGGGAACCGATGACCGCGCCCACCACCTACGCGTGGGAGATCGAGGCACGCGAGCTGCGGATCAAGGCCGGGCGGCGGACGGCCGTCGACGGGGTCACGCTCACGTTGGGGCGTGGTGTGCACGGGTTGCTGGGGCCCAACGGCGCCGGCAAGACGACGCTGATCCGCACGCTCGCCACCGTGCTCAGGCCCCGGAGCGGTGAGCTGACCCTGTTGGGCGGCATGGAGTTGCGGCACCTGCGCCGGCAGGTCGGGTACCTGCCGCAGGAGTTCGGGCACTACCGGCGGTTCACCGTGCGGGAGTTCGTCGCGTACGTCGCGTGGCTCAAGGAGATGCGCGACATCCCGGCGGCCGTGCAGCGCGCGATCGAGCGGGTCGGGCTCGCGGACAGGGCCGACGACAGGATGAAGACGTTGTCCGGCGGGATGATCAGGCGCGTCGGCATCGCGCAGGCGATCGTGAACGATCCCGAGATCCTCCTGCTCGACGAACCCACCGCGGGTCTCGATCCCGCCCAGCGCCTGAGGTTCCGCGAGTTGCTGACCGAGCTCGGCACGGACGCGTGCGTGGTCGTCTCGACGCACCTGGTGGAGGACGTCGCCGCTGCGTGCACGGACGTTGTCCTGCTGTCCCAGGGGAAACTCGTCTTCCAGGGCACGCCGGACCAGCTGGCGGCCCGAGGCACGGAACAACACGCGGGCGCCAGTCCCCTCGAACGCGGCTACAGCGCGCTGCTCGGCATCCCCAACCGACCCGGATCCTGGTGACCGTCGTCACAACGAGAACCTCGTGAGCCTCGCCGCCGTCTTGCCCGTCGAGAGCGGGAACACTTGAGGGAGAACAGGATGCAGGCGATCGAAGCGGACGGCCTGGTGGTGCGCCTGGGCAGGCGCAACGCGGTCGACAGGCTCAGCCTCCGGCTCGGCCGGGGTGTGCACGGGCTGCTCGGACCGAACGGCGCGGGCAAGACGACGCTGATCCGCACGCTGGCGACGGTGCAGTCCCCCACCGCGGGAACGCTATCGCTGCTCGGCACGCCGGCGAACGGGAAGTTGAGGCCCGTCCGGCAGAAGCTCGGCTACCTGCCGCAGCACTTCGGCCACTACAAGCGGTTCAAGGTGCGGGAGTTCGTCGAGTACCTGGCCTGGCTGAAGGAGATGCCGAAGAAGCAGATCCCCGGCGCCGTGAAAGAGGCACTCGAACGGGTCGGGCTGTCCGACCGCGCCGAGGACCGCATGAAGTCGTTGTCCGGCGGCATGGTCCGCAGGGCCGGCATCGCGCAGGCCATCGTCAACGAACCCGAACTGCTGCTGCTGGACGAACCGACGGTCGGCCTGGATCCCGCGCAGCGCCTCAGGTTCCGCGAACTGGTCGCCGAACTGGGTCAGCGGGCCTGCGTGCTGATCTCCACCCACCTGGTCGAGGACGTCGCGGCCGCGTGCACGGACGTGGTGCTCATGAACGAGGGATCCGTGGTGTTCCAGGGAACTCCGGCCGATCTCGCGACGGCCGGCACGACGACGCACGTCGGTGACAGCCCCATCGAACGCGGCTACTCGGCGCTGATCAGCGCGAAGTCCGCCGGGGGTGCCTGGTGACCGGGTTGCGCGTCGAACTGCGGCGCTCCACCGCGCTCTGGGCCGGGCTGCTCGTGCTGGTCTCCGGCACGGGGATGCTGCTGCTGATCACGTCCGGGAGCACGTGGTGGGCGGGCAACTCGACGTCGGCGGTGCTCCTGCTCCGCCTGCCCCTGGCCTACGTGTGGGCGCTCGTCGTCGGACTGGCCGTCTTCCAAGGGATGCGCGACAGCCGTGCCGGAGTGACCGAACTGTTCGCCGCCACCTCCCGCCCCGGCTGGGTCCGGCTCGGCACACTCGCCACGGCGGTGGCGGGCACGGTCGCGGTCGCGGGCGCGTTGCTGTGCGCGGGACTGGTGGCCAAGGTCGCGCTCGGCGGCGGGTTCGTGTCGATCGGGTTCGTCCCGCTCATGGTGACCGTGGTGCTCGCCCTGGCGTCGAGTGTCCTCTTGGGACTCGCGGTGGGCCGACTCCTGCCCCACCCGCTGACCGCACCGGTGGCGCTGGTGGCCACGTTCATGCTCGCGACCACGGCGGGCCGGGCGCTCGAGGTGCGTGAGCCCGGCGACGAGATCTCCCGGCTGGCCCTGCTCACGCCCGTCCTCGACCCGCCGAGCTCCGACCTCGTCACGACCTCGACGTCCGTCGACCTCGGCCAGGTCGTGTGGTTCACCGGTCTCGGCGTGACGGCGTTCCTGTTGCTCGTCGCACGAACCCACCTCGGACGCCTCACCGCGCTGGTACCGGCCGGACTGGCCGTCGCGCTCGCCCTCGCGATCATGCCCGTCAAGTACTCCGACGTGCTGGTGACGGACTCGATCGCGGGCAAGCTCGTCTGCGACGACGAGGTCTGCGTGAGCCAGGTGCACGCGGCCGGCCTGCCCACCGTCGCCGCGGCCGGGCGCAAGGCACTGGCGAAGCTCGCGGTGCTGCCCGGCGCGCCCACCGAGGTCCGCGAGGACACGTCGGCGATGGCCCATCTCACCGTGCCCCAACGGGATCAGCGGATCGTCTACCTGCCTTCGCAGGGCCGTCCCCGCGTGCTGACGATGACCGAAGACCAGGTGCGGCTCGAGATGCTCGCCGGGGCGGGCGTTCCGACCTGCTCGCCGCCGAACACGTTCGACACCTACGGAGCCGTCGTCCGCTACGTGACCGCCGGCTACTTCAACGGCGAACTGGCCGAGCTGCCGTCCGACTCCCTCATGTGGTCCAGCAGCCGGATGCGCGCCGAGATCGACGAGGCGTGGCAGCGGTTCCGCGGCCAGTCCCCGGACGAACAGCTGGACCGGGTCACCCGGGTCCGGCAGATGTTGCTGACGTGCCAGGACTCCGAACGCGTGCTCGACGTGCTGAAGGCGGGCCGATGAGGCCGCTCGCGCTCTACGCGCGGTCACGCGGAGTCCCCGCGGCACTGGTGGTCCTGCCGGTCGTGGTGCTGATCGCCTGGTCGGCGCTGCACTCACCCTGGACGCCGCTCAGCGCGTCGCTGACCACGCTGGCCGCCGTGCTGGTGACCACCACCGGCCTCGCGGGCCAGGACCCGGAGCTCGACAGGTCGACCGCCGTCCCCTGGCCGTCGTGGCGCCTCGGGCACCTCCTGCTCGCGGCGGCAGTGGCCGCCACGAGCGTGCTGCTGGTGCAGAGACTCGGCTACGAACCGTTCGACGCCGCGTTCGTCGTGCGCGACACGGCAGGCATGATCGGGCTGGCCGGACTCGCGGCGACGGTGGCCGGGGCCCGGCTCGCCGCGGCCGCACCGGTGCTGTGGTGGGCGGTGGCGGCGATCATGCCGCCCGCCGGGTCGACGCTCGGCCGGGTCGTCACGTGGCCGCTCGGCGCCCCGGACGACACCGCGACGCTCTGGACGGCAGGGGTGCTGTTCGTGAGCGGGATCGCGGCCTACAGCGCTCGCGGCGGTCGGCGCTAGTGGTGTGACGGCGTCGGCTGTGCAGCGCGACGGGAGCGCGGCGGCCGGCGCCGATCACGTCACGAGGCCGCGGCGGTACGCGTAGACGACGGCCTGCACCCGGTCCCGCAGGTCGAGCTTGGTCAGGATGCGCGACACGTACGTCTTCACCGTCTCCTGGCTGATCACCAGGGCCGCCGCGATCTCGCTGTTCGACAGGCCCTCCGCGATGAGCCGCAACACTTCCAGCTCCCGCGGCGCCAGCTGCGTCTCCGCGACCTCCCCCGCGGGCCGGACGCGTGCCGCGAACCGGCCGACGAGCTGGCGCGTCACCTCCGGCGCGAGCAGCGCGGCACCGCTCGCGACGGTCCGGATGCCGTGCAGCAACTGGGCGGGGGGCGCGTCCTTCAGCAGAAACCCGCTCGCACCGGCCCGCAGCGCCTCGTAGACGTACTCGTCGAGGTTGAACGTCGTCACCACGAGCACCTTGACGGGATCGGGGACACCGGCGCCCGCCAGCAGCCGGGTGGCCCCGATGCCGTCGAGGACCGGCATCCGCACGTCCATCACGACGACGTCCGGGTTCAGCCGCCCGGCCAGGTCGACCGCCGCGCGCCCGTCGCCGCACTCCCCCACGACCTCGAGGTCCGGCTGGGCGTCGATGATCGTGGCGAACCCGGTGCGGATGAGCGCCTGGTCGTCGCACACCAGCACGCGAACCGGTGCGGTCACGCCGGGTTCCCCGCGGGGATGCGCGCGCGGACCACGAAACCGCCGTCCCGCTGGCCCGCCGAGAACTCGCCGCCCAGCACGTCGACGCGTTCGCGCAGTCCTGCCAGGCCGCGCCCGCTGCCCCCTACCGGCGTGGACGACCTCGCGCCCTCCGTACCGACCTCCACGGTGATTTCCCTTTCGCCGTAACGAACGTGCACGCTCGTCGGGTTGCCGTGCGCGTACTTCAACGCGTTCGTCAACGCCTCCTGCACGACCCGGTACGCGACGGCCTCGGCGCTGCCCGCGTCCCTCGTCGCCTCGCCTTCCTCGGCGAACTCCACGGGCTGCCCGGCGAGACGGGTCTGCTCGACCAGCGTGCGCAGGTCGCCGGGCGATTCCGTGCTGTGGTCCGGGTTCAGCAGGTCGAGCAGGTGCCGCAGGTCGGTCAGCGACCGCCGGCCGGTGTCGGTGATCGCCTGCAACGTCTGGTCCAGCCGCTCCGGGGCCGCCGTCAGGTACCGGGCGGCCTCGGCCTGCACGACCATCGCCGTCACGTGGTGGGTCACCACGTCGTGCAGTTCGCGGGCGATCAACGTCCGTTCCGCGACACGGGTGGCCGCGGCGACGTGCACCCGGCGTTCGGCCTCGGCACTGCGGGAGAGCCGCAGCCACGCGCCGACCGCCCACGCGGCGGCCAGCGCCAGGTAGAACGTGACGAACCCGGTGACACCCTCGGTCGCCCCGTGCAGGTCCAGCGCGATGGCGAGCCCGATGTACCCGGCGGAGAGCGCGATCAAGGTGCCGCGGCGATGGTGCGAGAGGTGCAGGCCGGCGCTGATCAACGCGATCGGCAGGGCCGTGCCGGCGACGGTGTGGTAGCCGCGCAACTGGTCCACGGCGAACGCGACCGACACGAGCGCGAGGCAGATCAGGGGCCACTTGCGACGCACGACCAGCGGCCCGCACTCCAGTGCGATGACCGCGATCGCGAGCCAGTCGAACGGCCGGTTCGGCAGCCCGCCGAGCTGGGTCCCCTTGTCGTGCAACGCGGGCACCAGCGAACCCAGCACGAGGAACAGCGCGAGTGGCGCGTCCTGGACGCGGACGTCCCAGGTGCGCCACCGCTGGAGGCTGATCACGCGCCGAGCGTAGCGGCCGGAGCGGTGCGGCCACGGCGGGGCATGATGTTCCCGCGCCGCCGTGCCAGCCACAGGAACGCCGCCGTCACCACCACTCCCGCCAGCACCGAGTACGCGCTGGCCTCGGGCCCGAAGTCGCCGCCGGTGAGGATCGCCGGGCCGGACGTGACGCCGTCCAGCAGGCCCTGCGGCGCGTCCTGGCCGGAGACACTGGTGCTGAAGATGCCGCCCTGGGCGAAGTTCCACGCGAAGTGCACGCCGATCGGCACCCACAGGTTGCGGGTGGCCACGTACGCGGCGCCGAGCATCAGCCCCGCCTCGATCGCGATGGCGAGCGAGCTCCACACCGTGGCGCCGGGGTTGGGGAGGTGCGCGAAGCCGAACACCAGTCCGCTCAGGACCAGGGCGAGCCACGTGCCGATCTTCTCCTCGATGATCCGGAACAGCACGCCCCGGAACAACAGCTCCTCAGTGACCGCGACCGCGACCATGAACCCGAAGATCGCGAGCGTGCCGGTCAGCGAACCCCAGCCGCGCACCTCGTACCCGCCGAGGAACGCGATGTTCGCGATCACCGCGCCGAACATCGCGAGTCCGATGAGGACACCCCGCCCGAGCGCGGCCGGGGCGGACTTCAGCGAGACCTCGGCGGGCTCGCGGTGTTCGGTCTTCCGCACGACCCAGGCGTACGCGGCCAGTGCCAGCGCCGCCGCCAGGAACCCGGCGACCAGGGTGAGCGGCCAGTTCCACCCCAGCGCCTGCACACCGGTACCACCGGCCCACGACACGACCGCCACGACGACCAACTGCTTCAGAAATCGCATGACCGGAACGCTATGGACTTCCCGCTTCGCGAACGTTCCCCTGCGGTGGACATTCGCGTGTAGCTCGCTAGGGGGACACGGATGCTTTCAAAGCCGCGGACAGCCAGGCGAACGGCATGAACTCGGCGGCCTGCCGCGCCGACCCGTCGATGATCGCCACCAGCGACTGGTACCGGGTGTAAGGATCGGTCGACGTCTTGTACTCCTCGAGCGACTCCAGGTGCAGCCTTTCGATGTCGAGCACGTCGGCCGCCAGCTTCTCGCGGAACGCGGGGCTGTCCGGGGTCTCGGCGATCTCCCCGAGGTACGCCGTGTACGCATCCGCGATCTCACGTCCCAGCGGTGAGTCCGCGGGCGTGCCGGCCCGTTGCGCCTCCTGGGCGCGCCCCATGATCACGCCTCCCCGTTCGAACGCCGCCACCATCTTCGACGACGTCATCATCGCGGCGCCGGGGCCGGAGAAGGTCTCGCGCAACGCCTCGCGCACCTCGCGGCGGAAGTCCGCGTTCCGCAGGAGGTCGGCGAGCTCGATCCACGCTTCCAGCTGCTCCGCGGACGGCTCGTCCGGGAGCACGAGCGGACCGTTGCGCATGAGGCCGAGGAAGTCCGGGCTGACCTGGAGGCCCTCGCTGATCTCGCTCCAGAAGTCGTCCATCAGGCGGTCGCGGTCCTCGTCGGACATCCCGGCGAGCTTGTGCAGCAGGACCACCTGCTCGGCCTCGGTGTGCTGCCGGGCGATCGTGCGCAGCACGGCCTGCCTCGACCGGATGCGGCGGACCTGGTCGTCCAGACGCGACAGGTGTGCCGTCGCCAGTTCGGTCAGGGTCAGGCCACCGGCGAGCAGCCGCCGGATGTCCTCGAGGCCCGCGTCCAGTTCGCGCAGCGTGCTGACGAACTCCAGCCGCGCGATGGCGTGCACGTCGTAGAGCCGGTGCCCGCCCGCGGTGACCTCGACGGGCGGCACGACGCCCTCGTCGGAGTAGAACCGGATCGCGCTGACGCTCAGCCCCGTCCGGCGCGCGACCTCACCGATCGCGTAAAGCCTGTTGTCGTCCATGACGCCTACCATCGAACCTCAAGCCGCTCGAGATGCAAGCCACAAAACAGCTTACTTGAGCATTACCATCTCTTTACCTATGCTGACCGGCGAGGGGAGTACTTCCCAAGCGCCTGCCCGGTCAGTACGGACATCCCCAAGGTGTCCCCGGGAGGCCACCCCGCAGCGGGTGAAGGAGACCTCGAACGATCCTGTTCGAGGAGGTCCTGTGCCCGTGGCATCCGTGGCATCGCCCGCACTGTGGTTCATCAGCATCGCGGTGCTGCTCGGTCTGCTGGTCGTCGACTTCCTGGTCACGCGGCGCCCGCACGAGGTGTCGATCAAGGAAGCGACCGGCTGGTCCGTCTTCTACCTCGCCCTGCCGTTCGTGTTCGGCCTCTGGCTGTGGTTCGAGTTCGGCAGTGGTCAGTCGCTGGAGTTCATCACCGGGTTCGTGGTCGAGAAGTCCCTCTCGGTGGACAACCTGTTCGTCTTCATGCTGCTGCTCGCGGCGTTCAGCGTGCCGTCCGAGATCCAGCAGCGCGTGCTGCTCTACGGCATCGTCGGCGCACTAGTGCTGCGCGGCATCTTCATCGCGGCCGGAGCGGCGATGCTGTCGGCCGGCACCTGGGCGTTCCTGGTGTTCGGACTCGTCCTGTTCGCCTCGGCGATCAAGATCCTGCAGTCGGCCCTGTCCGGCGAGCCCGCCGAGAAGGACACCTCGAAGATGCGGTCGGTGCGGCTGCTGCGCAGGCTGATGCCGGTCACCGACGACTACCGCGGCACGAAGATGCTCGTCCGCGAGAACGGGCGGCGTGCTTTGACCCCGCTCGCGATCGTGGTGGTGGCGATCTTCGCGACCGACGTCGTGTTCGCGATCGACTCCGTGCCCGCGGTGTACGGCATCACCGAGGACCCGTACCTCGTGTTCACGACCAACGCGTTCGCACTGCTCGGTCTGCGCGCGTTGTACTTCGTGCTCCAGTCCGTCCTGGCCAAGCTCGTGCACCTCAACCACGGTCTCGCGATCATCCTGGCGTTCATCGGGGTGAAGCTGGTGCTGCACTGGGCGCACGGCGTGTGGCCGGCCGTGCCGACGATCCCGACCCCGCTCTCGCTGGCGGTCATCGTGGTGACGCTGGGCGTCGTGACCCTGACCAGCCTCCGTGCCAACCGCAGGGAACCAGCCAGTTTGGACTGATCGTCATGGCCACCGCGCGCCTGATCGGCTTCCTCGTGGACGTCAGCGTGACACTGCTCGTGCTCACCGCTCTGGTGATCGCGTGCGCGGTGCTGCTCTCCAGGCCGTAGGCCCGCGCACAACGGACAGGTGTCCGTTATCGTGGGTCTATGCCTGCTCGACCTGACACCGGCCCCGACTTCATCGAGGCGCTCGCCCGCGGCCTGGAGGTGATCCGCGCCTTCCAGCCGCTGCGCCCGGTGATGACGCTCAGCGAGGTCGCCGCGGCCACCGGGCTCGCGCGGCCGACCACGCGCCGGATCCTGCTGACACTGGTCGAGCTCGGGTACGCGCGGCAGGGCGCGACCGGTTTCGCGCTGACGCCGAGGGTGCTCGACCTCGGCGTCGCGTACGTGCGGTCGATGGGTCTGTGGGACGTCGCGCGCCCGCACATGGAACGGCTGTGCGCCCGCACGAACGAGTCGGTGTCGATCGCGCAGCTCGACGGGTCGGACATCGTCTACGTCGCCAGGGTCGCCGTGCCGAAGATCGTCACGCTGTCGGTGCAGATCGGCACGCGGTTCCCGGCACTGCCGACCTCGCTGGGGAAAGTGCAGCTCGCCGCCTTGCCGCCGGCCGAGCTGGAGGCCGTGCTCGCGCAGCCGACGCGGTCCGGGCTGACGTCGCGGTGGCAGCCGGACGCCGCCGAACGCGACGCGGTGCTGCGGGACGTCCGGGCGCGCGGGTGGGCGATGACCGACGAGCAGCTCGCGCTCGGCATCCGATCGGTCGCGGCGCCCTTGCGGGACGGGAACGGCGCCGTCGTCGCCGGGATCAACGTCAACTGCCACGCGTCCGAGACCTCGGTCGAGCACATGGTCGACCACCACCTGCCCCTCCTGCTGCAGGTCGCGGGCGAGATCAGCGCGGACTTCGCGCGGCTCGGCACGGTGCCGCACGAGGTCGTCGCGTCCTGAGGGGTTGACCGGCGGGCGCCGAAGGTTGAGGATTCAACGGACACCTGTCCGCTAGACGGTCAAGGAGTTCCCCGATGAGTTCCACAGTCCTCAGGAACGGCACCGTCCTGACCATGGACGGCCGTCAGCCCCTGGTCGACCACGACGTCCTCGTCACCGGCGACCGGATCGCCGCGATCGGGCCACGGCTGGAGGTGCCGGAAGGGACCGTGGAGATCGACGCCGCGAACGGCATCGTCATGCCGGGCATGATCGACACGCACCGGCACATGTGGCAGACCGCGATGCGCGGCTACGGCGCCGACTGGACGCTCACGCAGTACTTCGTCTGGTACTACCTCGAGTGGGGCAAGGTCTTCCGGCCGGAAGACATCCACGCGGGCAACCTGCTCGGTGCTGCCGAGGCGCTCGACGCGGGTGTCACCACGACCGTCGACTGGTCGCACGGCCTGCAGACCACCGACCACGCGGACGCCGCCGTCGACGCGCTGCGGGCGGTGCCGGGCCGGTTCGTGCTGGCGTACGGCAACATCCAGGACAGCCCGGCCTCGTGGACGGCCAAGCCCGAGTTCCGCGACTTCGTCTCCCGCCGCATGACCGGCGACGACATGCTGGGCTTCCAGCTCGCGTTCGACGTGACCGGCGACCCGTCGTTCCCCGAGAAGCCCGCCTTCGAGGTCGCCCGTGAGCTCGGCGTCCCCGTCACGACGCACGCGGGCGTGTGGGGCGCGACGAACGACGACGGCATCAGGCTCATGTACGACAACGGGTTCATGACGCCGCAGTCGATCTACGTGCACGCGGCGACCCTGTCCGCCGACTCCTACCACCGCATCGCGGCGACCGGCGGGTCGATCTCCGTGTCGACCGAGAGCGAGCAGAGCGCGGGCCAGGGCTACCCGCCCACCTGGGCGATCCGCGAGCACGGCATCCCGGTGTCGCTGTCGATGGACACGTCGGTCTGGTGGAGCGGCGACCTGTTCTCCGCGATGCGCTCGACATTGGGTGCGGACAGGGCTCGTGAACACATGTCCGCGCACGGCAACAACGACACCGTCACGCACTCGTCGTTGCGGGCCGAGCAGGTCGTGGAGTGGGCGACGATGGGTGGCGCGCGGGCGTTGGGACGCGCCGCGGACCTCGGCAGCCTCGAAGTGGGCAAGAAGGCCGACATCGTGTTGCTGCGCAACGAGAACTCCCCCGCGATGTTCCCGATCCTCAACCCCTACGGGCACGTGGCGTTCCAGGCACAACGGTCCGATGTGGACACCGTGCTCGTGAACGGCCGCATCGTGAAGCGCGACCACAAGCTCGTCGGCGTCGACCTCGGCTCGATCCGCTCCCAGGTCCTGAACACCGTCGACCACCTGCGCGCCCAGCTGGGCGAGGAAGCGTGGCACAAGGGCATGAACCCGGACATCCCGGAGTCCAAGGTGCTGGACAACCCCTACATCTACACCGAGTACCGCGGCGACACCCGGACGTCAGTCTGATGGGTGGTCCACTCGAAGGCCTGCTCGTCGCCGACTTCTCGCGCGTGCTGGCGGGCCCGTACGCGACCATGCTGCTGGCCGACATGGGCGCCTCAGTCGTCAAGGTCGAAGGTCCGGCCGGGGACGAGACCCGCACGTGGACACCGCCCGTGCGCGAGGACGTCTCGACCTACTACCTCGGGATCAACCGGGGCAAGCGGTCGATCGCCCTGGACTTCCGCGACCCGGACGACGCCGCACTGGGACGGGAGCTCGCCCGCCGCGCGGACGTGGTGATCGAGAACTTCAAGCCGGGCGGCCTCGCCAAGTTCGGTCTCGACCACGCGTCCGTCAGTGCGGACAACCCGCGCGTCGTCTACGCGTCGATCACGGGTTTCGGCTCTGGTGAAGGCAAGCACGTCCCCGGCTACGACCTGATGGTGCAGGCGATCTCCGGGCTGATGAGCCTGACCGGTGACCCGGACGGGCCGCCGTACCGCGCGGGCATCTCGGTGTTCGACGTGATGGCGGGCAACCACGCCGTGATCGGCATCCTCGCCGCGTTGCGCCACCGGGACGCGACGGGCCAGGGCCAGCTCGTCGAGGTGAACCTGCTGTCGTCCGCGTTGACGGGGCTGGTGAACCACAGCTCGGCGTACGTCGCGGGCGGTGTCGTGCCGTTCCGGATGGGCAACGCGCACCCCAGCGTGTTCCCGTACGAGCCGCTGCCGACCGCCGACAACGACCTGATCGTCGCGGCCGCCAACGACGGCCAGTTCCGGCGGTTGTGCGAGGTGCTGGGGCTGTCCGAGGTGCCGGACGACCCCAGGTTCGCCCGCAACGCCGACCGCACCCGCCACCGCGAGGAGCTGCGGCCGGTGCTGGTCGAACGGCTGCGGACCCGTGGCGCCGTCGAGTGGTTCGACCTGCTCGTGGCGGCCGGGGTGCCGTGCGGGCCGATCAACACGATCGACGGCGGGTTCGCGATGGCCGAACGGTTCGGGCTCGACCCGGTCGTGGTGGTCGGGGACGTGCCGACGACGCGGCACCCGATCCGCTTCTCGGAGACACCGGCGGTCTACCGGCTGCCGCCGCCGCTGCTCGACGAACACGGCGAGGAACTGCGGAGCTGGCTTAAGGAGGAGCAGGCGTGACGGTCGAACGACCGGTCTACGAAACCGCACTGGGCGCGTCCACGCCCGACACGATCACGTTGCTGGGCAAGGACCTCGCGCGTGACGTGATGGGCACCGTCGGGTTCGGCGAGCTGGCGTTCTGGCTCGCCACCCAGCGGCGGCCGAGTCCCGGTGAGACGCGGTTGTTCGAGGCGGTGCTGGCCGCGCTGGCCGACCACGGGTTCACGCCGACCGCGATCGTCAGCCGCCTGACGTTCCTGTCCGCGCCCGACTCCGTGCAGGGCGCGCTCGCCGCCGGGCTGCTGGGCGGCGGTTCGCGGTTCCTCGGGGTCACCGAGGACGCCGGCCGGTTCCTGAACGCGGTCGTGCGCGACAACCCGTCGCAGGACTGGGACGCGCTCGCGCTGGAAACCGTGCAAGCGCAAGGTAAAGCGCGGATCCCCGGACTCGGCCACCACGTGCACAAGAACGGTGATCCCCGCACCGCCCGGCTCTACGAGATCGCCGAGGAGGAAGGCCTGGTCGGCCCGCACCTCTCGTTGTTCGCCGCGATCGGACGGGTGCACCCGCAGGTGCTCGGCAAGACGTTGCCGCTCAACGGCGCGGGGACGTGCGGCGCGGTGCTCGCCGACCTCGGCCTGCCGCTGGAGCTGTTGCGGGGCTTCGCGTTGCTCGCTCGCACCGCCGGCCTGATCGGGCAGCTCGCCGAGGAGCTGCGCAACCCCGTCGCCAACGAGATCTTCCTTTCCGTCGACGAGAACACCAGGTCCGTCGCACCTGTCGAGGAGTGAGCAATGCAGCTCGTCACCGAGGACAACATCACCGCGCTCGCGGAGCAGCGCTGGGCCACCGCGAAGGACCCGCGGACCGCGCTGCTGATGACCGCGCTGGTCCGGCACCTGCACGACTTCGCGCGCGAGGTGCGGCTCACGGAGGCCGAGTGGATGGCGGCCGTCCAGTGGCTCACCGCGACCGGGCAGATCAGCGACGAGAAGCGCGAGGAGTTCATCCTCGCCTCGGACGTGCTCGGGCTGAGCATGCTGGTCGTGCAGATGAACCACCGGTTCGAGGAGGGTGCGACTCCGGCGACCGTGCTCGGGCCGTTCCACATCGACGGCTCCCCCGAGCTCGGGTTCGGCGGTGACATGTCCGACGACGTCGACGGAACCCCGCTCTACTTCACCGGGACCGTGCGGTCGCTGGACGGGACGCCGGTGGCCGGGGCCGTGCTGGACGTCTGGCAGGCCGACGCCGAGGGCGCGTACGAGGCGCAGCTCGACGTGGACGAGGCGCGGTTGCGAGCGAAGTACCACGCCGAACCGGACGGCACCTACTGCGTCCGCACGATCACGCCCAAGGGCTACTCGATCCCGATGGACGGCCCGGTCGGCGCGTTGATCGGGCAGACCGGGATCAGCCACTTCCGGCCGGCGCACGTGCACTTCCTGCTCACCGCGGAGGGGTTCGAGCCGCTGATCACGCACCTGTTCGAGGAGGGCGCCGAGTACCTCGACAGCGACGTCGTCTTCGGCACCAAGCAGGAGCTGGTCGTCAGCTTCGAGCAGCACGCGCCCGGCCCGACGCCGGACGGTGGCAGCTCCGCCGTGCCTTGGGTTCTGGCCGTGTACGACTTCGTCTTGCAGCCGTGCGCGCCGCAGTAGTCGTTCGTCCCGGTCAGCCTCCGTCGCTCGTTGACCGGGACGAGCCTTCCGGCGAGGTCGTCGTGGACGTCCTCGCCGCACCCATCACACCGTTGGACCGCTTGTGCGCCAGCGGCACGTCGTACTTCGGCGTGCCCGCGACGCCTTATGTTCCTGGTGTGCAAGGGATCGGCACCGTTGACGGACGTGCCGTGTGGTTCCCGACCAGCGCGGGGATGGCTCCCGGCGACGGGAGCATGGCCGAGAAGGCGTTGGCGCGGCCGGAGGACCTCGTTTTCCTGCCGGACGTCGACCCGGTCGTGATGGCCGCGCTCGGCTTGTCGGCCGTGGCCGCGCACAGGGCGTTGAGCTCGCTCACACCGGGCGAGTCCGTGGTCGTGCTCGGCTGCGGCGCGGTCGGTCAGTCCGCGATCCAGCTCGCGCGCCTCGCCGGTGCCGGACGGGTGGTGGCCGCCGTGCGTTCGGCGGAGGGACGCGAACGCGCGGCACGGGCGGGGGCGGACGTCGTGGTGGCGCTGGAGGACGTCGCCCAGGCCGCCCAGGGCGCCGACCTGCTGATCGACCCGTTGTTCGGGCCTCCCGCCGCCGCGGCCGCCCAGGCGTTGCGTCCGGGTGGCCGGTGGGTGAACCTCGGCGGGTCGGCGGGCGAGACGAGCCCGATCACCTCGTCCACGTTGCGCAGCAGGTCGTTGCGGCTGACCGGTTACACGAACAACGAGCTGACCTCGCACCAACGGGCCGACGCCATCTCCGCGGTCGCCCGGTTCGCGGCAGCGGGTGCGCTCACCGTCGACCACGAGGTGGTGCCGCTCGCCGACGTCGCGCACGCCTGGCACCGCAACGCTCACGGCCGGGTCGTGCTGGCCACGCGGTCCGCCTGAGGTGGTGGCACGGAGTGCGGAGCTGATCACGGCGTGCCACCATGGGCCGGGTGGATCGACGCAGGTTTCTGAAGGTCGCGGGGCTTGCCGGTGCCGGTGCGGCGCTCGCGGCCTGCTCCTCCCCCGGTTCTCCCACTCCCCCGGTTCCGCCACCGTCCAGTTCGTCCGTTCCGAGTGGACCGCCCGACTGGACCGCTCTGCGCTCCGAGCTGTCCGGCCGGCTCGTGCTGGCGAGCGACGACGGGTTCGCCTACCAGGGCTTCAACCCCGTGTGGGACGGCCAGAAACCCGCCGCCGTCGCCAAGGTGACCTCGGCCGCGGACGTGCAGGCGTGCGTTCAGGCCGTTCGTGGGCGCGCGGCCATCGCGGCCCGCAGCGGCGGGCACAGCTATGCCGGGTACTCGTCGCCCGCCGGTGGGCTGCAGGTCGACGTGCGCGGGCTGGCCGGCGTCGAGATCCTGCCGGGTGACCAGGTGCGCATCGGGTCCGGTGCCGCTCTGGGGGACGTGTCGAAGGCTCTGCTGGCCTCCGGCCGCTGCCTGCCGACCGGCACGTGCCCGTCCGTCGGCGTCGCGGGCCTGACGCTGGGCGGCGGCATCGGCGTGCTGTCGCGCAAGTACGGGCTGACGTGCGACCACCTGGTGTCGGCTACGGTGGTGACGGCGTCCGGCCAGTTGGTCACCGCGTCCGCGCAGCAGGAGCCGGACCTGTTCTGGGCGTTGCGCGGCGGCGGCGGCGGCAACTTCGGGATCGTCACCGAGTTCGTGTTCTCCACCGTGCCCGCGCCGGACGTCACGGTGTTCTCGCTGTCGTACCCGGACGCGGCGGACGCGCTCGGCGCGTGGCAGGGGTGGATCGCCGAGGCGCCGGACGAACTCTGGTCCAACGTGGTGGTGCGCGGCGGGCCCCAGCCGAGCTGCAAGATCGGCGGGTGCTTCGTCGGATCGGTCGGTGAGCTCGCCGCGCTGGTCAACCGGTTGCCGGCCCCGGCGCAGCGGTTCGTCCAGCCGCAGACCTACGCCGAGGCCGTCCAGTACTTCGCGGGCGGCCCGATCACCCGCGAGTCCGCCGTGGCGTCGTCGCGCATCGTGCGTGAGCCGATCGCCGATCCCGCGAAGGCCGTGGCACTGCTGGCGGGCCAGTCGGACGAGACCTACCTGATCTTCGACGGCCTGCGCGGCGCGGTGGCCGCGGTCGCTCCGGACGCGACCGCGTTCCCGCACCGCACGGCACTCGCGAACGTGCAGATCTACCTCAAGACACCGCCAGAGGCCGCGCAGGAGGCGCGCGGCCGGCTGGCGGCGATCCGCGACGGGCTCGGCGCGCTGGTCGGCGACGGCGGGTACGTCAACTACATCGACCCGCAGATGCCGCAGTGGGCGCAGGCGTACTACGGCGGCAACCTCGCCCGGCTGAAGGAAGTCGCCGCCAGGTACGACCCGGACCACGTGTTCGCCTTCGCCCAGGCCGTGTCCCGGTGACGCCGGACAGGTGAACGCATGACCGGTCCGGCGTGACCCGTCCACTGGTCGGCCGGGGACGCGGGGAAGTTCCCGGCTTCATCCCTTCGAGGGAACCGGAGGCGCTCCCCCACCGACCTGTGAGCCATGGAACGCCGAACCTTCTTGCGCGCGTCCGCGCTCTCACTGGGACTCACCACGACCGCCACCGCGACCGCCGCGAGCCCGTTGCGGGTGCAGGTGCTGATGTTCGACGGGGTCGAGGAGCAGGACTTCATCGCCCCCGTCGAGGTGCTCGGCCTGGCCGGCAAGATCAGCGGAGCCCTTCGCAGCACGCTCGTCTCGACGGACCGCCCGCGCACCGTGACGTGCACGTACGGCACGCAGGTCAAGGTGCCGAACGCCTGGTCGCCGGCCGACGCGGACGTCCTGGTGGTGCCGGGAGGTGGTTACGCCAACCGGACCGGACCGGGTGTGCACCAGCTGATCGGCGACAGGGCGTTCCTGCGCAGGCTGACCGAGTCGAAGGCACTGCCGGTCGGCATCTGCACCGGCACGATGATCCTGTCCGCGGCGGGGATCACCAGGGGCCGCAACGCGACCACGCACTCCGGCGCCAAGGCCGACCTCGCCGCCCAGGGCGCCACGGTGGTCAACGCCCGCGTCGTCGACGACGGCGACCTGGTCACCGGCGGCGGCATCACCTCGGGCCTGGAGGTGGCGCTGTGGCTGGTCGAACGGTTCGTCGGCGCGGAGGTGGCCCAGCGCACCGAGACCGTCCTCGAGTACGAGCGCCGCGGCACGGTCTGGCGCCGCTGAGCGACATCGTTGGCGCACAACGACACCGCACGCGACACCCTCCAGCGCGGTGGACCTTGCTGGACCGCGTCGCGTGCGGCGCCGGATCAGGCCGCGTCCCGTGAGCAGGCGGGACGCCGCCTGGGTCAGGGGATGCGCGCGCCGACCGCGGCGAGCGCCCTGGTGACGGGCTGGAAGAACGTGACGCCACCCTGGCGGCAGTCGCCACTTCCGCCCGAGGTGAGACCGATCGCGTTGCCGTTGGCCGTGAACATCGGCCCGCCGCTGTCGCCGCCCTCGGCGCAGACGGTCGTCTGGATGAGGCCGGTGACGCGGCCCTCCGGGTAGTTCACGGTGGCGTTGAGGCCGGTGACCCGGCCGGCGCGCAGGCCGGTCGTGCTGCCCATGCGCTGGACCTGCGTGCCGACCCGCGCCTCGGCCGCGCGCTGGATCCGCACCTTGCGGCCGTTGCCGGTGTCGACCTCGCTGGGCGCGGCGGTGTCGCGGTTGTTGTAGGTGAGCAGGGCGAAGTCGCCCGCGCCGGGGAAGGTCGAGCGCGCGACCGTGGCGGCGGCCCTGCCGCCCGGTGTCAGGGAGAACTGCCTGCCTGCCGCCGTGCAGTGGCCGGCGGTGAGGATGGCGGGCCGGTTGTCGTTCGTCACGACGTTGAAGCCGAGCGAGCAGCGGTTGTTGCCGGCGAAGATCGCGTCACCACCCTCGGCGAAGAGCCGGAACGTGCCGGCGGTGCGTTGCAGCTTCACACCGGAGCCCATGGAGTTCACCGTGGACACCAGGTTGTCCCACTTGGCGCCGGTCACCGTGCTGTCGGCGGTGACGAGGACCTCGTTCGTCGCCGGGTTCACGGCCCACGCCGTGCCCGGCACGGACGCCTTCTCGCGCAACGTCTCGGTGGCCCGGGCGGGGTCGGCGCGCTGCTCCGGTGCCGCCTGGCTCGCCGTGAACGTCGAGGCGGTGATCGCCACGGCGACCAGCCCGATGGCGCCCGCGATCACCTTGGCCCGGCGGTTGTCATCGTGGTGTTTGCCCATGTGGCGCCCTCTCGTTACCGGACTGAGATCCGCTCATGTCTGGGTGTACGTACAGCGCCGCGTTCCGGTTTAGGTGAATCGCCGGAGTCCAGACGATCGTCGGGTCGCCTGCGGATGTCCTCTTAGGACACGGAGGCCAATATGAGCGGATGAACTCGCTGTTGCTCGCCGCCGCGTTCGCCATGGTCGTGAGGTCGCTCGCCGCGAACCGGCTGGACCGCTGGCTGCTCGGCGCGCCGCTGGTGATGGTGCTCGCCGGGGTCGCGGTCGGGTTGTCCGAGCCGGCCGGCATCGCGGAGGGTCTCAACACCGAGTCGGTGCAGCACGCGGCCGAGATCATCCTCGCGGTGCTGCTGTTCGTCGACGCGACGGAGGTCCGCGCGGGCCGGTTGTGGGGCGCCTACCCCGGGCTCGTGGCGAGGGTGCTGCTCATCGCCATGCCGGTGAGCATCGCGGTGGCCGCCGTGCTGGGGTGGCTGCTGTTCCCCACCCTGCCGTGGGCGGTCCTGGTGCTGATCGCGTGCGTGACCGTGCCGATCGACTTCGCGCCGGCGGAACGCGTCGTGCGTGACCGCGCGCTGTCGGTGCGGGTGCGCGGCACGTTGAACGTCGAAAGCGGCTACAACGACGGCCTCGTGACGCCGCTGTTCCTGTTCGCGCTGATCCTGGCCGGGGACGAATCCCAGGAACGCACGCCGCTCGAGGCGCTGGCCACGGTGCTGCCGTTCGCGGTGAAGGCCCTGGTGGCCGGTGTCGTGATCGGTGCCCTGCTCGGCTGGCTGATGGACCTCGCGCACCAGGCGGGCTGGGTGAGCGACCAGTCCGCGCGCGTCGCGGTGCTGCTGGCGCCGCTGCTCACCTACACCGCGACGGTCGCGATCGACGGCAACGGCTTCGTCGCGTCGTTCGTCTGCGGCATCGCCTTCCGGTACGTGCACCGGCTGCTCAAGGCCCGCCGGGTCCGCACCGGACGGGCCGAGGCGCGCACGGACGCGTTGAACAGCGACCTGCACCTGCTGGAGGACGTCACCGGGCTGCTGACGATGACCATGTGGTTCGTGGTGGGCATCGCCGCCGTGCTGACGTTCTACCTGGGTGTCTCGTGGCAGGTCTTGCTCTTCTGCGCGGCCGTGCTCACCGTGGTCCGGCTCGGGCCCGTGTTCCTCGCCCTCACCGGCTCACGGCTGCGCCGCCGCGAACGCCTGCTGGTCGGCGCGCTGGGCCCGCGCGGCACGACGACGATCGTGTTCGGCCTGCTCGCGTTCAACCGGCTGCCGGTGGGGGACGCCGCCGACACGATCCTGACGATCACGGTCGTGTGCGTCCTGGGCAGCGTCGCCCTGCACGGCGTGGGCGCGACACCGTTTCAAAGGCTCTTGGCGAAGTGGAACGCGGGGATCACGAAGCCCGACGCCAGGTAGAGCCGGTGGGCGTCGTGCCGGGGCGTGCCGGAGTCGAGGTGCACGCCCGCGCAGCCCAGGCGGCGGGCCTCCTCGTCGACCCACCGCAGGAGGGCGCCGGCGTGGCCCTGGCCGCGCGCGGACGGCAGGGTGCTCAGGTCGTCGATGTACAGGTGCGAGCCCGCGTAGAGGCTGTTGAGGTGCCGGAACCCGGCCAACGAGACGAGACGTCTCGTCTCATCGAAGGCCACCACGAGGCGGTAGCCCTCGCGCCGCTGCTCGCGCACGCGCTCGGCGAACTCGTCGGCGTCGGTGAGGTGCGGGCGGAGTTCGTGCATCACCTCGAACGCCTGGACGATGTCTCCGGCGTCGAGTTCGGCGATGGTGCGGGCGGCGGTGTCGTGAGTGGTCACGGGGCTGATGCTCGTCCGGCAAGTGGCATCACAGAAGGCCCATTCACGCCGTAAACCAAGAGTCCACTCACGCGCGAGGGCCCTGGCGGAACCAGGGCCCTCGCGAACCGAGCGCTGCTACGGGGCCAGGTTGATGCCCCACGTGTCGATGGTGCCGACATCGGACGCCGCGAGGTCACGGACGCGGAGCTTCCACGTGCCGTTGGCGCCCTCGCCCGACACGTTGGCCGTGTAGGTGCGGTCGATGTTGTCCGCGGAACCACCCGAGCGGTTGTGCAGCGTGTACGACGAGCCGTCCGGCGCGATCAGCGCCACCGTCAGGTCACCGACGTACGGGTGCACGATCCGCACCGTCACCACCGAGGCGGCGGACGGCGTGGAGGAGCAGCCGGAGATCACGACGTCGCTGTCGACCGCGGCGCCCGCGTCCGGGATGGCGACATCATTGGGGTTCGTGCCGGAGCAGCTGCCGCCACCGCCGCCCGTGACCGTCAGCGAGTAGCCGGCCGTGCGGGTGCTCGAACCGGTCGCGGTGATCGTCACCGGGTAGGTGCCCGGCGCGACGGACGCCGTGGTGCTGATGGTGAGCGTCGAGCTCGATCCCGTTTGGACGGACGCCGGGCTGAACGAAGCCGTTGCGCCGGAAGGCAGTCCGGACGCGGACAGCGTGACGGTCTGCGGGTCGCCGCTCACCGTCGCGGTGCCGACGGTGGCCGAGACGGACGAGCCCGCCGCCACCGAACCGGACGCGGGCGACACCGAGACGGAGAAGTCCGCGCCCGGCGTGCCGGTGCCGACGGCCGACTTCCACACGGTGTAGGCGATGCCGTCGACCGCGCGGTTGAGGTGCGTGTCGCTGATGTTCGCGGTGGTGTCGCACGAGGCGTGGTAGCAGGGGTCGAACGCGGCACCCGAGGTACCGCCCCACTTCGTCGCCTGCGCCGCGGTCTTGCGGGCGCTCGCGCCCATCGCGTAACCGGACGCCGGGATGCCCGCGTTGGTGAAGGACGCGTCGTCGGAACGGTTGCGGCCCTCGGTGTTCTCCTCCGGCTGCAGGCCCAGGGAGTCCCAGTACGCCTTCATGTGCGTGGACTGCGCCGAGGTGATGTTGTTGATGAAGTAGCCGCCGTTGGTCGAGCCCACCATGTCGAAGTTGTGGTAGGTCTTGATCTTCGTGCGCTCGGCGGACGGGAGCTGCGAGACGTAGAAGCGCGAGCCGTTGAGGCCCTGCTCCTCGTCGGTCCACCAGGCGAAGCGGACCTTGTTCAGCATCGACGGGTTGCGCTGGGCGAGCACGAGCGCGGTCTCCAGCAGCGCGGACGAGCCGGAGCCGTTGTCGTTGATGCCGGGGCCCGCGGACACGCCGTCGAGGTGGGCGCCGAACATGTAGACGTTGTTCGCGTTGCCGCCGGGCCACTCCGCGATGACGTTCGGACCGGCGCCGGTGGTGCAGCCGGAGGTGCAGGGCTGCTCGGTGACCGAGTAGCCGGCCGCGGTGAGCTTGTCCTTCACGTACGTCACCGACGCGCGGTAGCCGGCCGAGGTCGAACGCCGGTTGCCGCCGTTCTGCGAGGCGATCGTGCCGAACGCGGTCAGGTGCGCCTTGACGGCGTTGATGTCGATGTCCGGGATCTGCGGGCCGGTGCCGCCGGTGACCGTCAGCGTGTAGGTCGCGGTCTTGGTCGTCGTGCCCGCGGCCCGGACGGTGATCGGGTAGGTGCCCGAGGAGATCGACGCCGTCGTGCTGATCGACAGCGTGGAGTTCGACCCGGAGGTGACCGAGGACGGGCTGAACGACGCCGTCGCGCCGGAAGGCAGGCCGGTGGCGGTCAGCTGCACCGTCTGCGCCTGGCCCGCCGTGGTCTGGGTCTGGACGGTCGTCGAGGCGGAGGAACCCGCCGCCACCGAACCGGACGCGGGCGACACGGCGACGGAGAAGTCGTTGGCCGGGGTGGAGCCGCCGAGGTTCAGCGACCAGGTGTCGATCCGGCCGGTGTCGTTGTTCGCGTTGTCGTTGACCCGCAGCTTCCACGTGCCGTTCGACGTCTCACCGGACAGGTCGACGGTGTAGGTCTGGTCGATGTTGTCCGCGGAGCCGCCGGAGCGGTTGTGCAGGACGTAGGCGGAACCGTCCGGGGCGACGAGCGACACCTGGAGGTCGCCGATGTAGGTGTGGACGATCTTCACCGGCACCGTGGCGGTGGCGGACGGAGCCGTCGGGCAGTCGGAGATGACGAGCGGCGACTCGACGGTCTGGTTGTCGCCGATCGCCACGTCGGTGTCGTTGGTGCCGGAGCACCCGGCTGCCAGGGCGGGCGCGCTGCTCGCAGGGAGAGCGAGCGCGGCCGTCGTGACAGCCACCAACGCCGTGGCGAGCAAGGATCTTCTTCTTCGCACTTCCGGGCTCCTTCGCAGGGCTGCAGGGTCACGCGACGGTAGCTGCCGGAACCCCCGCCGACATCCGGCCTTTCGGATGGTTGTCGTCACGGTTGACGTGCGGTGATCCGCCGATGCCCGGTTTCACTTTTAAGTCCCGGCTCTCGTTGCGCCATCGGGGGGATAGCGTCGGAGCGACCCCGGCCGGAAGGAGACATCGATGTCGCTCCCGCTGCCCGGCTTCGCGGAGAGCCTCCGGTCGGCCGTGGCCGCACGGGGCCTGTCGCTGGAACGGATCCGCGAGCACCTCGCCCGCCGCGGGGTGTCGGTCAGCCTCGCGACGCTGAGCTACTGGCAGACGGGCCGCAGCCGGCCGGAACGCCGTGCGTCGCTCACGGCCGTCGCGCATCTCGAAGAGGTGCTGGACCTCGAAGCCGGTGCGCTGTCCGCGTTGCTCGCGCCCGCGTTGCGCGGCGGTCGCCTGCAGAGCAGCATCAGCGCGTTCTGGCCGGTGCCGTCGGTGATAGACGACGTTGTCGGCGGGGTCGACACGCGCTGGGACTCGCGGCTGACCCGGATCAGCCAGCACGACCGCGTGACGGTCGGATCCGATCGCGGCGAGCGGTCCTTCCTGTCGCGGCAGGTGTTGCGGGCCGAGGAGGACGGGCCGGACCGCTGGGTCGTGATCCTGCACATCGACGAGCACGACCGGGCGCTGCCGGTGATCACGCCGCTGCACAACTGCCGGCTCGGGCGGGTGGTGACACGGCCCGCGGACGGGTTGCTGGTGGCGGAGTTGCTGTTCCGGACGCCGTTGCGCCGCGGGCAGACCGTGATCACCGAGCACGAGCTGGTCAACCAGGCGCCGTGCCCGCTGGCCACCAACTACTCCCGCAAGTTCCGGCGGCCGGTGCACGAGTACGTCCTGGAGGTCGTGTTCGACGCGCTGCCCCGGACGGTGCGCCGGGTCGTCCAGGACGCGGACGGGACGCGGCAGTCGTTCGGCGTCCAGGTGGACGAGGGTGGCTCGGTGCTGGGGGTCGCGCTGAGGTTCGGGCCGGGTTCCTACGGTTTCGAGTGGACCTGGTGAGCGGGGATCACCCACCAGGTCCACCCTTCCTAGACCGTGAGCGACCAGCTGCTCAGGACGCCCGTGTCACCGGGACCGTTGTCCCCGATGCGCAGCGTCCAGGTGCCGCTCGCGGTCTCCCCTGCACCAGGGACCACGGAGAACGTCCTGTCCGCCGGGAACGGGTGGCAGCTGTAGCCGCCTCCGGGCGTGCGCATCAGCGGGTACGCGCGGCCGCTGGGTGCGACGAGCGTGACGTTCAGGTCTTCCAGACAGGTGTGGGTGGCGTCCACCTTGACCGTGATGGGGTTCTTGGCGGAGCCGGTGGCGGTGGATCGCACCGCGCTGATCGCCACCTGGTAGTCACGGATCGGGTAGTCCGTGTCGTTCGTGAACGTGCGGCCGCCCGTGTTGCCGGACGTACGCGCGTTGACCTCGGCTGACAGCTTCGACTGGTTTCCGGCCGCGTCCACCGCACGGACGGAGAACGTGTACGCGGTGTCGGCGTTGAGTCCGGTCACGGTCGCGGCGGTGCTCGTGACCGTCGCGGCGACGGTGCTGCCGTTGAGCACCTGGTAGCCCGTGACTCCCACGTTGTCCGTTGAGGCGTCCCACGCCAGCGAGACGCTCGACGCCGTGACGCCGGTCGAGCGCAGGTTGGCCGGGACAGTCGGGGCTTCCCCGTCCGCCGCGCCCGGCCTGGTGCGGGCGGTGACGGCGGCGCTGGCGGCGGAGGTGTTGCCGGCGGCGTCCTTGGCCTTGACGGTGAACGTGTAGTCGTTGTCCGCCTTGAGACCGCTGATGGTCGCGGTGGTGCGGGTGACGGTCGTGGCGAGCGTGCTGCCGTTGTACACGTCGTAGCCCGTCACGGCGACGTTGTCGGTCGAGGCGTCCCACGCCAGCGAGACGCTGGACGCGGTGGTGCCGGTCGAGCGCGCGTTGGCCGGTGCGCTCGGTGCGGTGGTGTCACCGGAACCGGTCACCAGGGTCAGGTTCCACTTGCGCAGGGCCTCGTTCACCGGCTGGAAGATCGACAGGTCGGCGTCGTTGGTCGGGTTCTGCACGCACTGCGACGGGCCGCCGTCGTGCAGGCCGACCGCCTTGTCACCGAGCAGCCACGCGCCGCCGGAGTCGCCGCCCTTGGAGCACGCGGTCGTCCAGGTGAGCCCCTCGATCACCAGGCCGCCGCCGTAGTCCACGGCCTTGTTCGTGTACTTCACCTCGCCGCACTGCCACTTCGAGGTGTTGCCGGAGTGGCAGACGCGGTCGCCGACCATCGCCTCGGCCGAGCCGGTGACGGTGATCGCGGGCGAGCCGTAGGTGTTGACCGCGGCGGACAGGTTCCAGCCGGACTCGGTCACCGCGACCACGCCCATGTCGCCCTCGCGGGCGTTCACGCTGCGGCTGCCGCCGACGTTCGAGGTGCCGATCCGGTTCTGCTGGCCGGTCTGCCCGTACGCGGCCTGGTTCGCGTCGTTCGTGCAGTGCCCGGCGGTCAGGAAGTGCTTGCCGCCGTTGGCATCGGTCGCGGCGAACCCGACCGAGCAGTACGTCTCCGACCCCGGCCACCACGGGCTGCCGGCCTGCACGGTGCCGGCCTGCTGCCGTTGCTGCGACCGGGTCTCGGCGATGTGGACACCGTCGCCGAGCGCGCGCACCTTCTCCAGGAACCGTTCGGTGGCCTCGGTCTTGCGCGTGGTGTTGACCGTGACGTCGACCTGGTTGTCGCGCACGTCGACGCCCCAGCTGAACACGCCGGGCACGCCGTCGCCGATCAGCTCCTTGACGTCGGCGAGCAGCTTGTCGAGGTCGGCGGCGCTGCGTTGCACGACGACGGCGTTGGCGCCCTGTTCTCGGGCTTGCCGTGCCGCGTTCTCGGACGGGACCGCGAGGGTGAGCTTGCCCGCCGACGCGTCGAACCAGTGCCCGGCGAGCTGGCCGCGCAGGTCCTGGGACAGGCTCTGGAACCGCTGGTGCGCCTCGTCCTGCTGCTGCTGGACGCTGACGTCCGCTGACGCGCTTTGCACGGCCGTGAACGCACCGATCGTCATGACCGATCCGCACGCGGCAGCGACTATTTTGCTGCGCATTCGCATGAGTGGAACTCCTTCAAAGGCAGGGTGGGGAAACGGTATTCCGGCCTGCCCAGAAGGCGCATTGTTTAACTGTTCAGTCAGCGCGGCCAGCGCACGTGGTCGTCGTTGATGCGGAACTCGTGGGAATGCGTCCACACAACACCCGCCGCGTCACGATGTTCGTGTTCGACGACTTCCGGGTCACGCGTGGGCCAGAACCTCACAGCGATCGCCGCGGCCACGGCGGTCACGCCGCCGAGGACGAGGAAGGCCGTCGCGGCGCCCCCGGCCGTCGCCACCCATCCGGCGAGCGGGTAGCAGAAGAGCCAGCAGGCGTGGGACAGCGCGAAGTCCGCGGCGAACAACGCCGGACGGTCGCCTGGGTCCGCCGAGCGACGCAGAAGACGCGCACCGGGCGTGAGGGCGAGCGAGCACCCCGCACCGATCAACGCCCACAACACCAGCAGAGTCTGCCACTGCCCGGCGAACACCGTCCCGGCCGCGAGCACGACCACGAGCATGATCGAAGCGCGCAGCACCACCACGCGATCCGCGAACCGGTCGAGCAGCGCCGGGAGCGTGAGCGCCGCGACGAGCGACCCCATCCCGTTGGCGGCCAGGGCGATGGCGACATCGGACGCGTCGCGGCCAAGCCCGTTCCGTACGTGCGCCACGGTGTTCACGAACACCATCGACCCCGCGGCCGCCGCGGCGAGGTGAACCGCGAGCAGCCCGCGCAACCGTGGCGTGGCGAGGTAGATGCGGATGCCACGGGTGGTGGCGCCGTACCAGCCTCCCCTGCGCGGCAACGGTGTCGGGCGGGGCAACACCACCGACAGCACCAGCAGGGCCGATCCCGCGAACCCGAGCGCGGTGCCGACGAAGAGCTGGTGGAAGCTCACCAAGGCCAGTGCGGCGGCGGCGAGTGCGGGACTGAGCAGACTCTCCAGGTCGTAAGCGGTGCGGGACAACGTGATCGCGCGGGTGTACTCGCGTTCGCCGGGCAGGACGTCCGGGATGGTCGCCTGGAACAACGGCGTGAACGCGGCGGATCCGGCCTGCAGCAGGAAGATGAGCACGTAGACCTGCCACACCTCGTCCACCCACGGCAGCATCGCCGCGACCACGACCCGCACGAGGTCCAGCGCCACGAGAACCGCGCGACGGGGCAACGCGCCGAGCAGGGCCGTGGCGACCGGCGCCACCGTGACGTACGCGATCATCTTGATCGCCAGCGCCGTGCCGAGCACCTCACCCGCCCGCGGTCCGGCGAGGTCGTGGGCCAGCAGGCCGAGTGCGACGGTCGCCAGTCCCGTTCCGGTCAGCGCCACGACCTGGGCGCCGAACAGATTCCGGTAGACCGGATCGCGCAGCACGGAAATCACGGCGGAACTATAAGCACGAGAACAGGTTTGCGTCGACGGTGCAACAGCAGATCATTGGCAACAGCAACATGCTGACAACAAAAGAATGTAGGGTTTTCGAGGTGACCCCCTACGACTCCGTCGCGCCCCTCTACGCGGAGCTCTTCAGTGACATGCTCGACACCAGGCCGCTCGAACGCGCGATGCTTTCCGCGTTCGCCGAACTGACGAACGGCCCGGTCGCCGACCTCGGCTGCGGCCCCGGCCACCTCACCGCACACCTGCGCTCACTCGGGCTCGACGTCTTCGGGCTCGACCTCTCCCCCTCGATGATCGCCCTCGCCCGCGAGGCGCACCCGGACCTGAGGTTCGAGCTGGGGTCGATGACGGCGCTGGAGCTGGAAGACGGAGTTCTCGGCGGCGTTCTGGCGTTCTACTCGGTCATCCACATGCCGCCACCCGAGCTGCCGGTCGTGTTCGCCGAGTTCTTCCGCGTGCTGAAGCCCGGTGGCCACCTGATGCTCGGGTTCTACGCCGGGGACGACCCGGAGCCGCAGGAGTTCGACCACAAGGTGACGCTCGCCTACCGCTGGTCGCCTGCCACGATCTCGGAGCTGCTGCGGAAGGCCGGGTTCGCCGAGGTGGGCAGGCTCGTGCGGGAACCGATCGACGGCGAACGGTTCCTGCAGGCCCAGCTCATCATGCGCAAGCCCTAGCGGAAGACCACCGTCCCGTTGCCGTTGAGCAACACGCGGTGCTCGCAGTGCCACCGAACGGCCCGCGACAGCGCCAAGGCCTCGGCGTCCCGGCCGGCGGCGGTCAACGCACGCGGGTCGTAGGAGTGGTCGACGCGCAGCACCTCCTGCTCGATGATCGGCCCCTCGTCGAGGTCCGGCGTGACGTAGTGGGCCGTCGCCCCCACGTACTTCACGCCCCGGTCGTAGGCCTGGTGGTAGGACTTGGCGCCCTTGAAGCCCGGCAGGAACGAGTGGTGGATGTTGATCACGCGGCCGGCGAGCTTCGCGCACAGGGCGTTCGACAGCACCTGCATGTACCGCGCCAGCACGACCAGGTCGGCCTGGTACTCCTCGACGAGCTCGATCAGGCGTTGCTCGGCCAGGTCCTTGGTGGCGGCGGTGTTCGGGACGTGCACGAAGTCGAGTCCCGCCGCCTCCGCCATCGGCCGCAGGTCCTCGTGGTTCGACACGACGGCGGCGATCTCCCCGCCGAGGCTGCCCGCGCGCCAGCGGAAGAGCAGGTCGTTCAGGCAGTGGCCGGCGTTCGAGACCATCACGAGCAGGCGCGGCGGCCGTTCGTCGTGCAGCTCGAACTCCATCTGGAACTCCGTGGCCACGGCGGCGAACTCGCCCGCGAGCGAGTCGACCGTCGCGTCGGCGCAGGAGAACGCGGTGCGCAGGAACAGCTTGCCGCGCACGTCGTCGTCGAACTGCTGGTGCTGCACGATGTCGCAGCCGTGGTCGACCAGGAACGACGTGACGGCGTGCACGATGCCCGCCCGCTCCGGGCAGTGCAGGGTCAGGGTGAACCGGGGCATCACGGCACCGCCAGGTACTCGGTGCAGGCGTCGGCGAGCCAGGCCGCGAAGTACTCGGCGAACGACGAGCGCACCAGGACCGTGAGCGTGTCCTCGCCGGTCACCTGCAGGACGATCCCGGTCCTGGCGAGGAGTGTCTGCACGCAAGTGCCGACGGGAGCCGCAGCCGGGTGCAGGTCCACGGAACATCCGTGAGCCAGCACTTCTCTGCCTTGCGCCCCTTGAAGAACCACGGTCGTGCGTTGAGCCGAAGTGTCCACGACGGACCCTCTGACAGTCCCGAGCGCGCCACGCAACACCTCCTCGATCGTGACCCGCAGGCCGGGCGAGGCCGTGACGAGGAACTCGTCCGGTCCGAGCCAGAGCACCTCGACGTCCCCGAATCGTCCGGTGCCGGACGTGAAAGTGCAAGCAGCGGAAGGAAAAAGCACACCGAGCGTCGCACCCATCGCCGCGATGGCGTCCGGGTCGGACACGCGGACGGTGAGCTGCGAGCGGAACGGCACCTCGGCGACGTCCAGCACGGGGGCCAGTGCCGCCAGCCGGTCGCGCCAGGCGGCGAGGGGACTAACCGTCACGACGGGCTCCTTCCTTGTCGTACAGCACGGATTCGGTGACGGTGACCGGCACCAGTGAGTCCTCGACGGGCACGTAGAGCGTCTCGCCGATGCGTTCGTGACCCGAGCGCACCAACGCCAGGGCGAACGTCCGGCCCAGCGCCGCGCTCGGGTAGCTGGACGTGACGTGCCCGAGCATCCGGACCGGCGGTTCGGGCAGCCGGTCGGTCTCGACGATCTGCGACCCCTCCGGCAGCAGCACCGCGGGATCGACGGGCAGCAGTCCCACGAGCTGCTTGCGGTCCGAGCGGTTGTTCTCGGCACGGGCGAACGAGCGCTTGCCGATGAAGTCCGGCTTCTTCTTCGACACCGCCCACGACATGCCCAGGTCCTGCGGCGTGACCGTCGCGTCGGTCTCCTGCCCGATGATCGGGTAGCCCTTCTCGGCGCGGAGCACGTGCATGGTCTCGGTGCCGTACGGCGTGATCCCGTACCGCTCCCCCGCCGCCATCAACGCCTCCCACACGGCGAGGCCGTGCCAGGCGGTCACGTTGATCTCGTACGCGAGCTCGCCGGAGAAGCTGATCCGGCAGACCCGCGCCGGCACACCCGCGACCTCGGTGTCGTGCCAGGTCATGAATTCGAACGCCTCGTTGGAGACGTCGAGAGAAGGCGCCACCGCAGCGAGCACGGCGCGGGACTTCGGCCCCACCAGCGGAATCGTGGCCCAGTGCTCGGTGACCGAGGTGCAGTGCACGTCGAGGTGCGGCCACTCCGTCTGCAGCCACTCCTCCATCCAGTCGAGGACCTTCGCCGCGTTGCCGGTGGTCGTGGTGACGATGTACCGCTCCTCGCCGACCCTGATCACGGTGCCGTCGTCGATCACCATCCCGTCGACGCCGCACATCACGCCGTAGCGGATCTTGCCGACCTTCAGGTTGCTCATCATGTTCGTGTAGAGCATGTCCAGGAACTCGCCGGCGTCGCGGCCCTGCACGTCGATCTTGCCGAGCGTCGAGCCGTCCATCATGCCGACGCTCTCGCGCGTGGCCCGGCACTCGCGCAGCACAGCGGCGTGCAGGTCCTCACCCGGCTGCGGGTAGTACCAGGGCCTCTTCCACTGGCCGACGTTCTCGAACAACGCGCCGTGCTGGACGTGCCACGGGTGGATCGACGTGACGCGCACCGGGTCGTGCAGGTCGCCGCGATCGCGTCCGGCCAGTGCGGCGAACGACACCGACGTGAACGGCGGGCGGAACGTCGTGGGCCGCTGTTCGGACAGTTCCACGCCCAGCGCCTCGGCGACGATGCCGGCGGCGATCATGCCGGACGTCTTGCCCTGGTCGTGCGCGGTGCCGATGGTCGTGTAGCGCTTGATGTGCTCCAGCGACCGCAGCCCAGCGCCCGTCGCGCGCAGCACGTCCGCGACCGTCGAATCCCTTTGCAGGTCCACGAAGCTCGCGTCGTCGTTGCCAGGGACGCGCCACAGGACCAGGCCGGAGCGGGCGGTGCAGCGGGAGTCGGAGGCGGGTAGCGGAACCTGGCTACCGGACGTGAACCCGGCCGCGGCGGCAGCCCCGGCACCGGCGTCACGGCCCTGGCGGGTGCACGCGGTCAGGTCGAGCTCACCGGTCGCCGAGCCGGCCACGCGCACGGTGGCCAGTTCCCGGCCCGGGACGAAGGCGCCGAGCTCGGCGTCGTAGCGCAGGGTGCCGCGGGCCTGGCTGAACAGGCTGACGACCGGGTTCCAGCCTCCCGAGACGAGCAGCGCGTCGCACGCGATCCGGTCGTCTCCGACCTGAACCGCCGTGACCCGACCAGGTCCTTCGGTGCCGGTCACGAGCTGCCCGGCGCGGACCTCGATCCCCCGCGCCGCACATTCCGCCGCGAGCCGGGCAGGAGCCTCCGGCCGTGCGTCCACGACCACCGCGATGTCCACACCGGACTCGGCCAGGTCGATCGCCGCGCAGTAGGCCGAGTCGTTCGTCGTGAACACGACCGCTCGCGAACCGGGCAGCACGCCGTAATGGTGCAGGAACGTGCGGGCGGACGAGGCCAGCATGATTCCGGGCCGGTCGTTGTCGGCGAACACCACCGGGCGTTCGTGGGCACCGGTGGCGAGCACGGTCTGCCGCGTCCTGATCCGCCACACCCGCTGCCGCGCAACCGATGCGGGCGCCGCGAACCCGAGGTGGTCGGTCCGCTTCTGCAACGCGAGCACGAACCCGTCCTGGTACATGCCGAACGCCGTGGTCCGTTCCAGCACCAGCACATCGGGCGTCGACTTCAGCTCGGCCACGATGTCCGCGACCCACTCGGCGGACGGCCGGTCGTCCAGGTACTCGTCCACGCCCAGCAGCGCGCCACCGGCCTGGTTCTGCTCGTCCACCAGCACGACACGGGCGCCACTGCGGGCCGCGGTCAGGGCCGCCACGAGCCCGGCGGGCCCGGCGCCGACGACCAGCACGTCGCAGTGCTCGTGCTTCGCGTCGTAGCGAGCCGGGTCCGGTTCAGAAGACAGCTTTCCCTGACCGGCCAGGCCGCGCGCCACGAGGCCGTCGTACAACTCGACGGTCGTGGCGAGCAGCATCGGCTCGGAGAACGGCGCCTCGACCTGCACCAGCGAGGTCGGGTCCTCGGAGCCCGCCGCGACGACGCCGCGCGGCCGGCCGAGCTTTACGCTGCTGCCGATCTCGTGCACGCCGTTCGCCAGCAACGCCGACGCCAGCGTGTCGCCGGGGTGCCCGGTGTGCTCGACGCCGTTGAAGGTGAAACGCAGCAGGGTGTTCCGGTCGATCGCGCCACCGGTGTCAGTGCGGAAGCTCATGCGGTCACCTCGGGCATGGGCTCGCCCACGCGGTAGACGGCCAGCAGGTCGTGGGTGCGGGTGTCGCGGACGGCGTTGAACCAGCGCCGGCACCCGGCGTTGTGGCTCCAGCGCTCGGCGAACGGGCCGCTCGGGTTCTCGCGGAAGAACACGTACCGCGCCCACTCCTCGTCGCTCAACGCCGACGGGTCCCCGGGGTACGCGACGTGGGCCTGGCCGCCGTAGTGGAACTCGGCTTCCTCACGCGGCCCGCACCACGGACACGGGATGAGTTGCATCGCAGGCTCCCAGTAGTTTCTCAGTGGGCCACGGCGGCGGCGCCGTGCTCGTCGACGAGGGCGCCCGTGGTGAAGCGCTCGAGGGTGAACGGCTCGTTGAACGGGTGCGGCTTGTCGTGGGCGATGGTGTGCGCGAAGCAGTCACCGACACCGGGAGTGGCCTTGAAGCCGCCGGTCCCCCAGCCGCAGTTCAGGTACAGGCCGCCGACCGGCGTTAGCCCCACGATCGGCGAGGCGTCCGGACTGACGTCGACGATGCCCGCCCACGTGCGCAGCAGGTGCGCCCGCGCGAAGACCGGGAACAGCTCCAGCGCCGCCGCCATCTGCTGCTCGATGATGTGGAACGAACCCCTTTGCCCGTAACCGTTGTAGCTGTCGATGCCCGCGCCCATCACCAGTTCGCCCTTGTGCGCCTGGGAGACGTAGACGTGCACGGCGTTCGACATCACGACGGTCGGGTGGACGGGTTCGAGCAGTTCGGACACCAAGGCCTGCAACGGGTGTGAGGCGATCGGCAACCGCAGGCCGACCATCTTCGCGAGCACCGAGCTGTGGCCGGCCGCGCACAACGCGACCTTCCCCGCGGCGATCCGCCCGCGCGAGGTCTCGACGGCGGTGATCCGGCCCTGCACCGTCTCCAGTCCGGTGACCTCGCAGTTCTGGATCAGGTCGACGCCCAGGGCGTGCGCCGCCCGCGCGTAGCCCCACGCCACGTAGTCGTGCTTCGCGATGCCCGCGCGCGGCTGGTAGGTCGCGCCCAGCACCGGGTGACGCACGTCCGGCGAGGTGTTGACGATCGGGCAGATCTCCTTGACACCGGCGGGATCCACCCACTCGGCGTCGATGCCGTTGAGCCGGTTGGCGTTGACGCGGCGGACGCTGTCCCGCACGTCCTGCAGGCTGTGCGCCAGGTTCAGCACACCGCGCTGGTCGAACAGGATCGGGTAGCCGAGGTCGTCCTCCAGGCCCTCCCACAGCTTGAGCGAGTGCTCGTAGATGCCGGAGCTCTCGTCCCACAGGTAGTTCGACCGGATGATCGTGGTGTTGCGGGCCATGTTGCCGCCCGCGAGCCAGCCCTTCTCCAGCACCGCGACGTTCGTGATGCCGTGCACCTTCGCGAGGTAGTACGCGGTCGCGATGCCGTGCCCTCCGCCGCCGACGACCACGACGTCGTAGGAGGACTTCGGTTCCGGGTTGTCCCAGAGGAAGTCCGGGTGCTCGGGCAGATGTGCTCCGGGCGGGCTGGTCATGTGCGACGCCTCCAGCGAATCATCTGGTCGACTCCTGATATATCAGTCTGTGCGTTACGGTAGGTCACATGAACGCACGGGTCAACGACGAGCCCGCCTCCGCCTCACTCACCGAGCAGGCGTACGCGGTCCTGCGAAATCGCCTGGTCATGCTGGAGATCAAGCCCGGTGAGCCCATCAACGAGGAGCGGCTGCGCACCGAGCTCGGCGTCGGCCGCACCCCGATCCGCGAGGCCCTCAAGCGCCTGGAGCAGGAACGGCTCGTCGTCGCCTTCCCGCGCCGCGGCACGTTCGCCACCGACGTGAACATCTCCGACCTCTCCCACATCTCCGAGGTGCGCCGGACGCTGGAACCCCTCGCGGCCGCAGCCGCGGCCGACCGCGCCACGCCCGCCGACCGCGCTGCTTTGACCGAACTGCGCTCGCGGCTCGACACGGCGGCGCCGACGGGCGACAACACGGAACTGCTGCGCGCCGACGTCGGCGTCCACCGCGCGATCTACGGGTGCGTGCACAACCCGTTCCTCGAGGACACCCTGGTCTCCTACGACAACCTGGCCACCCGGATCTGGTGCGTCTTCCTGCCCCGGCTGTCCGGGATGGCCGGTCACGTCGACGAACACGTGCCCCTCCTCACCGCGATCATCGAGGGTGACGCGAAGAAGGCGAGCGAGCTAGCCTCGCAGCACGTCGTCGGTTTCGAGCGGGCGATCCGGGCGTTGATCTAGGACGAGCGGGTCGCTGCGCAGGTCCTTCACCAGCGCGACGCACGCCACCACCATGACGAGCCCGAACGGTGCCGCGGCGATGATCGTGAGGTTCTGCAACCCGGTCAGCGCGGTCGCGCCTCCTCCGCCGACGAGCAGCATCACGGCGGCCACACCGCCGGTCGCCACGCCCCAGAACACCACCAGCCGCCGATGCGGTTCGCCGTCCCCACGTTGGGACAGGGTGCCCATCACCAGCGAAGCCGCGTCGGCACCGGAGACGAAGAAGATCGCCACCAGCACCATCACGACCACACCCGCGACCGCGCCCAGCGGGAACTGGTCGAGGACGCCGAACAGCTGCGACTCCGGGTTCGCCGCGCCCGCGAGGTCGGTGCCGTCGCGCTGCACCGAGATCGCGGTACCTCCCATGATCGAGAACCAGACGAGGCTCACGACCGACGGCACGAGGATCACGCCCTTGACGAACTGCTTGATCGTGCGGCCGCGGCTGATCCTGGCGATGAACATGCCGACGAACGGCGTCCACGAGATCCACCACGCCCAGTAGAAGATTGTCCAGCCGGACAGCCAAGATTCCATGGCGTTGCCGCCGGTGCCGGCCGAGCGGGAGATCATCTCGCCCATGTCCCGGAAGTAGTCGCCCACGGCCGCGGGCACCAGGTTCAGGATCAGCACCGTCGGCCCGACGACGAACACGAACACCGCCAGCACGGTCGCGAGCACCATGTTGATGTTCGACAACCACTGGATCCCCTTGGCCACGCCGGAGACGGCCGACGCCACGAACGCGACGGTCAGCACCGCGATGATGCCGATGAGCACGCCGACACCGGGGTTCTCGCGGACGAACCCGCCGGCCTTCAACCCGCTGCCGATCTGCAACGCGCCCAGCCCCAGGGACGCGGCCGAGCCGAACAGCGTCGCGAAGATCGCCAGCACGTCGATCAGCCGGCCCAGCGGCTTCTCCGACACGTGGTCGCCGAACAGCGGGGCGAACATGGCGCTGATGAGCTGCTTGCGGCCACGCCGGAACGTGCCGTAGGCGATGGCGAGCCCCACGACAGCGTAGATCGACCACGGGTGGATGGCCCAGTGGAACAACGACGTGGCCATCGCGACGTCGATCGCCGCGTCCGTGCCGCCCTCGGCCGACCCCGGCGGCGGCTTCACGTAGTGCGCCAACGGTTCCGCGACGCCGTAGAACATCAGGCCGATGCCCATGCCCGCGCTGAACATCATCGCGACCCAGGAGATCGTCCGGAACTCCGGCCGCTCCCCGTCCTGGCCGAGCGGGATGCGGCCGTACTTGCTGAAAGCCAGCCACAGCGCGAAGATCACGAACCCGGTGGCCGCGGTCAGGAACGCCCAGCCGGTGTTGCGGATGAACCAGCCGAGCACGGTCTTCGAGACGCTGCCGAGGCTGTCCGTGCCGAAAGCTCCCCACGCGAGGAACGCGGCGGCGACGACGGCGGAGACGGTGAACACGACCCGGTCGGTGTGGGATCTCGTGGTGGGCAAGAACGTCTGTTCGGGTTTGACTGACACAGCTACCACCTCTTCGTCGAGTTGGCGATCTATGCGTTCCCCTTGGTCAGCTTCATCTGCACCCACTCGTGGAACTCGCCGATGTGGTGCTCCGACGGCACCAGCACCCCGCCATCGCGGTAGGCGCGCGACGACATCGCGGGCTGGCACCGTTCGCAGGCCTCGAAGTCCTGCTCGTTCACGCGGTGGAACAGCTCGACGGACCGCGACACGTCCTTGCCGCTCGCGACGACGTCCTTGGCGTAGAGCCAGTCGCACTCGACGATCGTGCGGTCGGCGGTCATCGGGTACATCCGGTGGATGATCACGTGGTCGGGCACGAGGTTGATGAACACCTGCGGCCGCACGGTGATCGCGTAGTAGCGGCGGTCCTGCTCGGAGTCCACTCCGGACAGGTTCTCGAACCCCTCGCCGCCGTCGATCGTGAAGCCCTTGATCTCCTCGCCGAACACCGCCCCGTGCCCGACGTAGTACTGCGCGGCGTAACCGTCGGCGAACTCCGGCAGGACCTCCGTGAGCTCCGGGTGGATGGTCGCGCAGTGGTAGCACTCCATGAAGTTCTCGATGATGAGCTTCCAGTTGGCCTTGACGTCGTAGGTGATCCGGCGGCCCAGGTCGAGCTCGCTGACCTGGTAGTTGCCGATCGCGTCGAGGTTGCCGAGGCGTTCGCGCACGTCCTGCTGGACGGTCTCCTCGAACGACGCCGGGTCCCGGGCCAGCGAGATCCACGCGTAGCCGAGCCACTCGCGCAGGTGCACGGTCTTCAGGCCGTACTCGACCCGGTCGACGTCCGGCATCGACGTGAGGTTCGGCGCGGCGACCAGCTTGCCGTCCAGGCCGTAGGTCCAGGCGTGGTACGGGCACTGGAAGTTGCGCTTGACCGTGCCCGTCTCCTCGACGCACAGCTTGGCGCCGCGGTGCCGGCAGATGTTGAGGAACGCGCGCAGCGAGCCGTCGCGGGCGCGGGTCACGAGCACGCTCTCGCGTCCGATCTGGACGGTGCGGAAGTTGCCGGCGTCGGGCAGGTCGGCGCTCCTGACCGCGCAGAACCACATCTCCTCGAAGATGTTCCGCTGCTCCAGCTCGAAGATCGCCGGGTCGGTGTAGGTGTGGCCGGGCAGCGTCGGGATGAGGCTCGGCGGCAGCTGGGTCTGGGTCATGAGCGGATCCGCTTCATCTCGGGGTCGAACAGCGGTTCCGCCGCCACGACCGCTGGGACACGTTCACCGAAGTACTCGATCTCGACCTGCGTTCCCTCTCGAGCGACGTCAGCGGGCAGCCAGGCGTAGGCGATGTTCTTGCCGATCGAGTAGCCGCGAGCCGCACTGGTCACGTACCCGACCGCCACTCCGTCCGCCAGCACCGGCTCCGATCCCATGACGACCTGGTGGTCGTCGTCGATGACCAGGCAGGTGAGCTTGCGGGCCACGGTCTCCTCGGACTTGCCCTCCAGAGCCTGGCGGCCGTGGAAGTAGCCCTTGTTCATCCGGACCGCGAAGCCCAGCCCCGCCTCGAACGGGTCGTGCTCGGTGGTCACGTCCGTTCCCCACGAGCGGTAACCCTTCTCCAGCCGCATGCTCGTGAACGCGCTGCGGCCGGCCGCGATGACACCGTGCCGCTGCCCGGCCTCCCACAGCGTGTCCCACAGCTTCCGGCCCATGTCCGCGGTCGTGTAGAGCTCCCAGCCGAGCTCGCCGACGTACGACAGGCGCATCGCGGTGACCGGCACCTCGCCGATGAACGCCTCCTGGGCCTTGAAGTAGCCCATGGCCTCGTGCGAGAAGTCCGTGCGGGTCAACGGCTGCAACAGGTTTCGTGCTTCCGGCCCCCACAGGCCGATGCAGCAGGTGCCGGGCGTGATGTCGGTGATGTGCACGCCACCGTTGGGAGGCATGCGCCGGCGCAGCCAGTCGAGGTCGAGCGGGCCGTTCGCGCCGACCTGGAACCGGTTCTCGCCGAGCCGGGCGATGGTCAGGTCGCTGCGCACTCCCCCGTCCTCATCGAGCAGCAACGTGTACACGACCGCGCCCGGCTTGCGGTCGAGCTGGTTGGTGGTCATGGTCTGCAGGAACGTCAACGCCTCCGGGCCGCTGACCTCCAGCCGCTTCAACGCCGTCATGTCGAACATCGCGACCCGCTTGCGCGCCACCAGTGCTCCGGCGCCGGCGATCGGCGACCAGAACCGGGACGCCCACTCGTTGCGTTCCGGGATCTCCGCGACCTCGGGCAGGGTCGCGTTGGCCTCGTACCAGTGCGGTCGTTCCCAGCCCGACGCCTCCAGGAACACCGCGCCGAGTTCCTGCTGCCGCTCGTAGAACGGGCTGGTGCGCAACGGCCTCAGGTTCTCCGCAGGCTGCAACGGGTGCAGGACGTCGTAGACCTCGACGAACGCCCGGCAGCTGCGTTCGTGCACGTACCCGGGCGAGCGCTGGACGTCCTCGAACCGGTTGAGGTCGCAGCCGTGCAGGTCGATGTCCGGCTGCCCGTCGACGAGCCACTCGGCCATCGCCTTCGCGACACCGGCGGAGTGCGTGATCCACACGGCCTCGGCGACCCAGAACCCCTGCAGGTCCGGGTGTTCGCCGAGCAGCGGGTTGCCGTCGGGGGTGAAGGAGAACAGGCCGTTGACGCCCTCCTCGACCTTCGAGTCGCCGAGGACCGGGAGCAGGTCGACGGCGGCGTCCCAGGAGGTCTCGA
Source organism: Lentzea pudingi (assembly GCF_014646255.1). Lineage (GTDB taxonomy): Bacteria > Actinomycetota > Actinomycetes > Mycobacteriales > Pseudonocardiaceae > Lentzea > Lentzea pudingi. The sequence continues at coordinate 140,560 of NZ_BMNC01000003.1, read as the reverse complement.
AGTCCTCGGGGGTGAACCCGATCTCGGACGGCATGGTCGGCGCCACGTCGAAGTCGAGGATGTCGTCGGCGGAGATGGGCATGGGCCGGTGCCCGTACGCGCCGATGCCGATGCGGTCAACGTGCTCGCGGAAGTACAGGTCGGCGTCCTGGTGGCGCAGCAACGGCTTCGACATCTCGGACAGCTCGGTGTTGACGCCCTTCAACGCCTGCAGGGGTGCCGTTTTCGCGTACTGGTGGGCCATCGGGACCAGGGGGATGTCGAGGTCGACCATCCGGCCGATCCGCGGGCCCCACATGCCGGCGCACGACACCACGACGTCGGCGGGGAACGTGTCGTGCTCGGTGACGACGGCCTTCACGCGGCGGCCGTTGCGTTCGATGCCGATGACCTTGTGGTGTGCCAAGAACTTCGCGCCACGTTCCATCGCCCGGCGTGCCTGGGCTTCGACCGCGCGCAACGGCTTCGCGATGCCGTCGCTCGGGATGTGGAAGCCGCCGAGGATCTTCGAGGGATCGAGCAGCGGGTGCAGCCGCGCGCACTCCTCGGGGTCGCGCAGGAAGCTCTCGACGCCCCAGGCCGTGGCCCAGCCGTGGCGGCGTTTGACGTCCGTCCAGCGTTCCGGGGTGGTGGCGACCTCTAGGCCGCCGAGCTGCTGGAAGCACCACATGTCGTCCATCGTCAGCGCCGTGTACTTCTCGACGGTGTACTTGGCGAACGACGTCATCGTCTTGCAGCCGGTGGTCTGGAAGACCAGGCCCGGTGCGTGCGAGCTGGAGCCACCGGTGGCGAACAGCGGTCCCTGTTCGAGCACGGTGACGTTGGTCCAGCCCCGCGCGGTCAGTTCGTCGGCGATCGCGCACCCGACGATGCCCGCGCCGATCAGCACGACTCTCGGCTGGGTCACAGGACCACCACCGAACGGAGTACCCGGCCGTGGTGCATGTCCTCGAACGCCTTCTCGACGTCGCCCAGCCCGATCGTCTCCGAGACGAACGCGCCGAGGTCGAGCCGGCCCTGCAGGTGGAGGTCGATGAGCATCGGGAAGTCGCGACTGGGCAGGCAGTCGCCGTACCAGGACGACTTCACCGCGCCCCCGCGCGAGAACACGTCGATCAAGGGCAGTTCGAGCTTCATGTCCGGTGTCGGCACGCCGACCAGCACCGCGAGACCTGCGTGGTCGCGGGCGTAGAACGCCTGCTGGAACGTCTCGGGCCGGCCGACCGCGTCGATCACGACGTCGGCGCCGTTGCCCTCGGTGAGTTCGCGGATCGCCTCCACGACGTCCTTCTCCCGGGCGTTGATCGTGTGCGTGGCGCCGAATCCCCGCGCCCACTCCAGTTTCGTGTCGTCGAGGTCGACGGCGATGATCGTGCGCGCGCCGGCGAGCCGGGCGCCCGCGATGGCCGCGTCCCCGACACCGCCGCAGCCGAGCACGGCCACGCTGTCGCCGCGGGTGACGCCGCCGGTGTTGATCGCGGCGCCGATGCCCGCCATCACGCCGCAGCCGAGCAGGCCCGCGACCTCCGCCGGGGCCTGGGGGTTCACCTTCGTGCACTGTCCGGAGTGGACGAGGGTCTTCTCGGCGAACGCGCCGATGCCCAGCGCGGGCGACAGCGGAGTGCCGTCCTCCAGCGTCATGGGCTGCGCGGCGTTGTGGGTGTTGAAGCAGTACTGCGGACGGCCGCGCAGGCAGGAGCGGCACGAACCGCACACCGCACGCCAGTTGAGGATCACGAAGTCACCGGGTTCGAGTCCGGTCACGCCGTCGCCGACGGCCTCCACGACCCCCGCCGCCTCGTGCCCGAGCAGGAACGGGAACTCGTCGTTGATCCCGCCCTCCCGGTAGTGCAGGTCGGTGTGGCAGACCCCGCAGGCCCGCACCTCCACCAGCGCCTCGCCGGGGCCGGGGTCCGGCACGAGGACGGTCTCGACCGAGACCTTCGCCCCACGCCCCCTGGCCACGACACCGTTCACCGCATGTGCCACGTCGAATGCTCCTGTCAGAGGTGGGGGTGCTTGGCTGCCAGGGCGTCGACGCGGGCGACCAGGTCACCCTCGTCGAAGTCCGGCTGGAGGGCGGCGACGACGTCGGGGGCGAGCTCGTCGAGGTCCTGGTCCAGAACTGTGGTGGTGGGAACGGAGAGCGACAACGGACCAACCCTTCCGAGCGAGTTCCGTAATACGCAACGAGATTCGCATTATGCAACTACAGCGCATTACGGTGAAACCCACACGAGCCGTTGTCAAGCCCTTGTCGCACGGACGGAGGCACCCGAAAAGAGGAAGAGCCCCCGGCCGCGGCCGAGGGCTCTTCGTTCGTGAAGGTCTTTCACAGCACGGAATGCCCCATTCGGACCGAGAGGTCGCGGGACGCCACGCGCAGTTGCTCGACGATCTCGGGCATGCGCTTCTGCGAGAGCCGGTAGGCCGGGCCGGCGGCGCTGATCGCCGCCACGACGTCCCCCTGCGAGCCGAACACGGGCACCGCGACGGCGTGCAGTCCGGCCTCCAGCTCCTCCATGCAGGTGGCGAACCCGTCCTCGGCCGTCCGCCGCAGTGCGCCCCGCAGCTTCACGGGATCGGTGATCGTGCGCGGGGCGCAGGACTCCAGGTCGCCCGACAGCAGGCGGTCCTGCTCGTCGGCGGACGCGGCGGCGAGCAGGACCTTGCCGCTCGACGTCGCGTGCAACGGCGTGCGCTGGCCGACCCAGTTCTGCGCCGCCACCGCGGAACTCCCGCGCGCCTGGCTCACGTTCAGCGCGACGTCGCCGTCGAGGACCGCGATGTTGACCGTTTCGCCCAGCCGGTCCGCGAGCTCGGTGCAGACCGGCCCGCCGACCCGGACGTAGTCGAGCTGCCCGGTCACCGCGTCGGCGAAGCGGAGCATGCCGATGCCGATCCGGAAGGGACCACGTTCGCCGTCCTGTTCGACCAGCTCACGGGCCTGGAGCGTGTAGACGAGCCTGGACGCGGAGGACTTGTGCACACCGAGCTCGGCGGCGATCTCCGTGATCCCCGCCTCCCCGTTGCGGGCGAGCAGCTCGAGCACCGCCACCGCCCGATCGACCGACTGCACCAGCGCGGGGTCGCGGTTGTTGCTCATCACGCAACAGTATCCGATTGGCGCAACCCGTCTTGACGACGTTCATGATCCTGAGCCATTCTGCAGTTGCGTATCGCACACCCAGTTCCGTAGTACGCAACGGAGGGTTTCTGATGATCACCGCATGCGCCGTGGACCGGCTCCCCGAGGGCGAGTCCTTGCGCATTCCGGGCGAACCCGCCATCGCCGTCTTCCACACGGACGGCGAGTTCTACGCGATCGACGACACCTGCAGCCACCAGGACGCGTCCCTGTCCGAGGGCTGGCTGGAGGGGTGCTTCGTCGAGTGCCCGCTGCACGCCGCGCTGTTCGACCTGCGCACCGGCATGCCGACGTGCCTGCCGGCCAAGAAGGCCGTGCGCACGTACCCGGTCGTCGTGCGGGACGGCGTGATCTACGTGGACACGGGCAGCACCGAGGCCGTGGCCTGATCACAACGCGTCGAGCAGCGCCTTCATCCGCTGCTCCAGATGTGGCCGCACGTCGTAGCCGGTGAAGATCCACGGCGACCGCTTCTCCATACCCGCCACCACCATCTCCCCCACCTCGTCGATGCCCGGCCCGCTCCTGAGGAACTCCTCGACGGCGGGCACGAACTCGTCCCGCAGCGCGACGCCGGCACTCGACGCCCTGGTGTTCGCGACGATGTCGGTGTCGACCGGCCCCGGACACAACACGCTGACGTCGATGCCGTGCGCGGCCACGTTGAGGCGCAACGACTCCGAGAGCCCGACGACGGCGAACTTGGCCGTCGCGTACAGCACGTTCGGGTCGGACACGAGACCCGCCGCCGACGCGGTGTTCACGACGTAACCCGTTCTGCGTTCGATCATGCGCGGCAGGAACGTCTGGATCCCGTTGATCACGCCGGTCAGGTTCACCGCCAGAGCCAGGTCCCACTTGTCGTAGGTCAGGTCGGTGACCACGGCGTGCGGCACGATGCCGGCGTTGTTGAACAGCAGGTCCACCGGGCCCAGCGCCCGCTCGGCCTCGTCGGCGACCTTCGCGAACTCCTCGCGGTCGCGAACGTCCAGCACGTAGGTCTGTGCGGACAGTTCTTTGGCGGCTTGTGCCAGTGCGGGTTCGTCCACGTCGGCCAGTGCGAGCCGCACTCCGCGCTTCGCCAGGGCTCGCGCGATGCCCAGGCCGATGCCTCTCGCTCCGCCGGTGATGAAGGCGGTCGAATTCGTCCAGTCCTGCATGGGGGCACCTCGCTGTGTTGGGATGACATCTCTATGTTGACTGACACAGTAGCCTGGTCGTCATGCCTCCAGGGTCAGAAGGATCCGCAACCACGGTCCCGTCAGCGGGATCGGACGCCCACCCGCCCCCACCAACCGGATCAGGCCGCCACGCACCCGCAGGGCCAGACGCCAACCCGACCCCGCCATCCAGACCGGCCTACCGCACACCCGCAGAACCAGCCGCCCACCCGGCCCCGCCGCCAGAACCGCCCCCGTCCCCGCAGTCGTCGACATCGCTCAAGCACCTCCTCTCCACCGGCGGCCGAGCCACCATCGGCGTCCTGGCCGGCCTCCAGGTGCTGGACAGCGTCGACGGCGCGATGTTCGTGGTCTTCGCGCCCGAGATCCGCGAGTCGCTCGGCATCAGCACGGCGGCCATCGGTGTGGTCGGCGCGTTGACCGGGCTGATGGTGGCCGTCGCCGCGCTGCCGCTCGGTCTGCTGGGCGACCGGCGCCGCCGCACGTCGATCGCCGGCGTCGCGACGCTCGTGTGGGCCGTGGCGGCCGGGGTGCTCGGCCTGGTGCAGAACCTCTGGCAGGCCGTCGCGGTGCGCGTGGTCGCGGGCATCGGCAAGGCCAACGAGGGGCCGATCCAGTCGTCGTTGCTGGTCGACGCCTATCCGCCGGAGGTGCGCGGGCGGGTGCTCGGGTTGCACCGCGGCGGGCAGCCGCTCGGGATCGTCGCCGGGCCCCTGCTCGCGGCGGCGTTCGCGGCGGTGATTCCCGAGGAGCATGAGCCGTGGCGCTGGGCGTTCGCGTTCCTCGCCGTGCCGGCGGTGCTGCTCGGGCTTGCCGCGTTGCGTTTGCCCGAACCGGCTCGCGCGCACTCGACGGCGACGCCGCGGGGTGCGTTGAAGGACTTGAGGAAGATCCCGACGCTCGTGGGGGTGGTGGTGGCGCTCGGTGCGTTCGGCGTGTCCGTGACGACCGTGCCGATCTACCTCAACGTGATCCTCGAGGAGCAGCTCGGGCAGGGCGCCGCGGCTCGCGGCCTGATCATGTCGGTCTGCGCGGCCGGCGGGTTGCTCGGGGCGGTGCTCGGCGGGGTGTCGAGCGACCGGTTGTTCCGGCGCAGTCCTCAGGCCTGCCTGCACCTCGCGGCCGGTGCGCTTTCCGTGCTGGGCATCGGGTTCGCGGCGCAGGCGTACACGACGGACGTCACCACCTACGTGGTGATCGGGGCGGTGGTGCAGGCGATGACGTTCGCGGGCATCGTCCCGCTGAGCCTGGTCGTGGCCTCGGTGACGCCGGCGGAGTTCCGGGCTACGGCGTTCGGGCTGGTCGGGGTCTTCACGGCGGCGGTCGGCGGGCTCGGTGGCGCGGTGGTGAGCGGTGTCGCCGAGAAGCTCTGGGGCGTGCAGGCCGCGGTGGCGCTGGTGGCTCCGGTGGCCTCCGTCGTCGCCGGACTGGTGCTGGTCTGCACGGCTCGTCACGTGCCGGGCGACATCGCGCGGGTCGTACGATGATCGCCGTGACCTCGCCTGGGACGCGCCGGATCGACGAGATCGGCGACGAGAGCCGCCGCCGCATCCTGGACGCCGCCGAGGAGCTCTTCGCCGAACGCGGGTTCGACCGCACGTCCTTTGTGGACATAGCGAGGAGGTCGGGCATCAGCCGAGGCTCGATCCCCTGGCACTTCAAAAACAAGGACGGCCTCGTGATGGCTGTCGTCGAACGGGCCGTCGGCCGGATCTGGCCCGCCGAGCGGTACGAGGCCGTGCCGTCGCTCGCGGAGGTGTTCGCCGAGACGGCCGAACTGCTGCGGACCGGCAACTCGGCACTGGTGTTCATGATCCTGGTCGAGGCGCTCGGCGACCGCGGCGTGGTGCACGACCAGTACCGGGAGTTCTTCGGCCGCAGGCGCGAGGGCATCGAGGAACTGCTGCGGTTCAAGCGTCCCGCCGGCGTCGACCCGGACAGGGCCGCCGCGCAGGAACGCACCGCCGCGGTGGCGCTGAACGGCGCGCTCCTGGGCATCCACCTGCAGGCGCTCGTCGATCCGGAGAACGTCGACCTGGACGCCGCGCTGGTGTCGGTCGCGACCATGTTCGACCGGAACCTCGCGGACGTCTGGCGGGACTGACGTCAGGCGAGGTCCTCGGCCTGCAACTCGGCCCGCGACGACACCCCGAGCTTGCGCAGCACCCGTGCCGCGTGCTGCTCGACGGTCCGCGGCGACAGGAACAGCACGTCCGCGATCTTGCGGTTGGTGTGCCCGGCGACGAGAAGCCGGGCGACCTCCTGCTCGCGGGGTGACAGCTCGTCGCCGTACCCGCGCCGGCCGCGCCGCGACGGTTTGCCGCCGCCGATGCCGCGCAGCTGGTGCCGGCACCGGGCCGCGTCCCGGGTGGCGCCCAGGCCGTCGAACGTGTCCACCAGGGCCGACAGGATCTCGGCCGCCTTCTCCTGGTCCGACGGCAGCAGGCAGGCGGCCTCGCGTTCGGCGACCAGCGCGGCGTAGTAGGGCGCGGGCAGTGCCGTGTAGCGGTCAGCGGCTTCGCGGAACAGCGACACGGCGGCGTCGAGCCGGCCGCGCGCCTCGGCCAGCAGACCGCGGCACCACGCCAGCGCGGCGAACGCCATCGGCGCGTCCCTGCCCTCGATCCCGGCGGCGAACTCCAGGATCAACGACTCGGCGTCGGTCTCCCGCCCGGCCGCCAGGAACGTGGCCACGGCGACCGGGCCCAGTTCGGTCGCCCACACCCACACGCCCTTCGCCCGGACGATCGCGAGACCCCGGTCGACGTCGACGCAGGCACGGGTGATCTCGTCCTGCTCGAGCATGGTCCTGGCGAGGGCCGCGCAGCCCGCGACGGCGACCGGGATGATCGACTCCTCGGGGGCGAACGCGCCGGTCTCGGTGAGGTGGTCGGTCGCCTCCGCCCACTCGCCGCGCGCCGTCGCCAGCGAGCCCAGGACCAGGCAGAGCTCGCTGGCCAGCGGGAACAGGTCGCGGTACTCGTCGAGCAGGGTCTGCGCGCGCACGGCCAGGCCCTCCCAGTCACCGCGCAGCCAGTCGAGGCGGGCCCTCGTCGCGTGCGCGGTGCTCGCGGTGAACGGGGCACCGCACTCGGCGGCAAACCGCAGGCCGTCGCGCAGCATGTCGGCGCACAGGCCGAAGTGGCCGGTCGTGGTCAGGGCGTCGGCGAGGTTGCAGTGGGCGCGGGCGAGCTGGCGCAGTTCACCGGACGTCGTCGCGGGCGGGCACTCCCACTCGGCCAGCACCGACGGGTCGCCTGTGTGCATCTTCGACCCGACCTCGTTGGCGTACAGCGCCAGCTTCTGCTCGAGGTCGGTCTCGGCCGCGCGAGCCCGGCTGATGCGGTCGAGCCAGGGCTGGACCTCGCTCATCGGGGTCATGCCCAGGTAGGACAGGCCGAGCACGGCCTCACCACGTGCCGCCAGATCGGGGCGTTCGGTCAGGTCGGCGACGGCCCGTTCGAGCTCGGAGCGGGCCTCCTCGATGCCGCCGGCCTGGCGGATCAGCAGCACGCCCCGGTAGTGCCGGACCTGTCCGCGCGCGGACGTCGACAGGCGCCGGTCCGACAGCAGGCGTTCCAGCGCCTCGGTCGGGTCGAGCTGGTCGAGGCCCTGGTGGGCGATCTGGCCGAGCTTGATCGCGAGCCGGTCCACGTCGGCGGCGGGCACGGCCGCGTCGAGCAGCAGTCGTTGCAGCAGGGCGGTGGCGGTGCCCGCGTCGCCGTTCTCGACGGCCCGGTCCGCGGCGGCCTCGCCGTAGCGCAGCCACGCGGACGTGCGCCCAGCCCGTTCGCTGTGTTCGGCGAGCTGGACGAGCGGTCGCGGTTCGACCTGGTCGAGCACCTCGACGGCGCGGTGGTGCAGTTCCTGCCGGTCGGGACCACTGAGAGTGTCGTAGACGGCCTGCTGGGCCAACGCGTGCCGGAAGCCGTACCGCCGTGCGTCGACCTCGTGCAGAACATGCCCACTCAGCGCATGCGTCAACGCCGCGCGGCTCTCGCTGATCTGGGCCACCTCGCCGAGCAGTTCGGCGGACGCGGGCGCGCCCAGCACGGCGGCGGCCTGGACCAGTCTCGTCGCCGCCTCGGGCAACGCGGCGAGGCGTTCGGCGATGGCGTCGCGCAAGAGCACCGGGACGTCCACGTTGTCGAGCAACCGGCGGGCGGTGGCGCCGTCCGCGTGCACGGCGCCGGCGGGATTTCGCAACGCCCGCAAGGTCTCCTCGACCACGAACGGGATGCCCGCCGTGCGTTCGTGCAGCTTGGCCGCGAACTCCGCCGACACCGGTTCGCCGTCGAGGATCCCGGACGTCAGCGCCCGCACCTCGGCCACGTCGAGCGGTTCGAGCTCGAGCAACGCGCTGGTGATGCCCGTGGGCGGCCGGTACGCCGAGCCCAGCGGCACGCCGCCCGGCACGTCCTCGCGCCGGTACGTGACCACGATGGACAGGTTGGCCGGCGGATCGCCCATCAGGAACCGCAGCAGCTGCCGGGATCCGTCGTCGGCCCAGTGCAGGTCCTCCACGACCAGCAGCACTGGTCCGAGCACGCCCAGCAGTTCGCGCAGAGCCCGGAACAGCCGATGGCGGTCGGCGCGCGGATCGCCGGTCGAGGGCAGCGGCGCGGGCAGGTACCCGGCCAGCTCCGGCAGCAGCGCGCCGAGCGCACCCGACACCGGGCTCAGCCGCGAGTGGTTGCGCGCCAAGCGATCCGTGCAGTCGCGCAACGCCTCCAGCACCGCGCCGTACGGGAACGGCTCCCCCACCGGCTGGCAGTGGCCCATGAGGACGGAGATGGGCCCCAGGTCGGCGTCGAGGAGCTCCCGCACCAGGCGTGACTTCCCGACGCCCGCCTCGCCCTCGATCATGATCACCGCGGGGTGGCTCGGCACGGCGGCTCGCAGCGCGCCGAGCTGGTCACCTCGCCCCACCAGCACCGGCGAGCTGGTGCGCATCAGTCCGCTGGGGTCGCAGCGCCGCGCCCTGGACTTCGGTGTCCGGCTCATCCGCACCGATCGTAGGTGAAAGACGGGTATCCCTACGTAGAGATATCCGGATTGTTCGCCGTTGCGGGCCGACCGATGGTGATCGGCACGTGGTCGCCCACCCCTGCCGAGGCGGCCGAGAACGGAGAACCAGAGATGCGACTCGATCGCACAACACGCGTGCTCGCGGCGGCCGGTATCGGTCTGGCCGTCGCGGCGGCGGTGAGCAACCCGGTTGCCGCCCAGACGGGTTCGAGCCAGACGGGGTCGGTCCAGAAGACCGACAGGCCCGTCGCGGGCAGCTACATCGTCGTGTTCAAGGACGGCGCGAGCGACGCTCCCACCACCAACGCGAAGGCGCTCGACCTCGCCCGCAAGCACGGCGGCAAGGTCAGCAACACCTACGTCGCGTCGGTCCGCGGCTTCGCCGTGAAGCTCGACGAGGCGGCGGCGAAGCGCCTGGCCGCCGACCCCGCCGTGGCCTACGTGCAGCAGGACGGCTGGGCGAGCATGTCGGACACCCAGACGAACCCGACCTGGGGGCTCGACCGGATCGACCAGGCGAACCTGCCCGTCGACGCGAAGTACACCTACCCGAACACCGCGCCGAACGTGACCGCGTACGTCCTCGACACCGGGATCTACAAGCAGCACACCGAGTTCGAGGGCCGGGCCAAGGACGGCTACGACTTCATCGACAACGACGCCGACGCGTCGGACTGCCAGGGCCACGGCACGCACGTCGCCGGCACGGTCGGCTCCAAGACGTACGGCGTGGCGAAGAAGGTCAACCTGGTCGCGGTCCGCGTGCTCGACTGCTCCGGCAACGGCCAGTACTCGCAGATCATCAAGGGCATCGACTGGGTCGCGCAGAACGCGAGGAAGCCGGCCGTGGCGAACATGAGCCTCGGCGGCGGCGCGGACTCCACTGTGGACAACGCGGTGAAGCGCGCGATCGCGGCGGGCGTGACGTTCGGCCTGGCGGCCGGCAACAACAACGGCAACGCCTGCAACACCTCCCCCGCCCGCGTGCCGGAGGGCATCACGGTGGCCGCCAGCGACTCGGCCGACAAGCGCTCGATCTACACCGGCGGGCAGGCCTCGAACTGGGGCTCCTGCGTCGACCTCTTCGGGCCCGGCTCGAACATCACGTCGACCAAGAACGGCGGCGGCACGACGTCCATGGGCGGCACCTCGATGGCCACCCCGCACGTCGTCGGTGCCGCCGCGCTGTACGTGTCCGCGAACCCGTCCGCCACCCCTGCCCAGGTTCGCGACGCGCTGGTGAACAACGCCACGACCGGCAAGATCACCGACCTGCAAGGGTCGCCGAACAAGCTGCTCAACATCAGCTTCATCGGCGGCGGTGACCCCGACCCCGAGCCGTGTGCCGCGGCCACCAACGGCGACGACGTGTCCATTCCGGACACCGGCACCGCCGTGTCCTCGTCCGTCAGCGTGACCGACTGCACGGGCAAGGCCTCGACCGCCACCAAGGTGAAGGTGGACATCAACCACCCGTACACCGCTGACCTGGCCATCGACCTGGTCGGTCCGTCCGGCGCCACCTACAGCCTCAAGAAGGCCAAGGGCGCGACCTCGTCCGCCGGTGTGCACGAGACCTTCACGGTCGACGCCTCCGCGGAGAACCGCAACGGCACGTGGAAGTTGCAGGTGACCGACGTCTGGACCTACGACGCCGGGAACATCGACACCTGGACCCTGACGTTCTGACGAGCACCGGAAGGACTTCCCATGCACCGCACCACCTGCGGGCTCGCCGTACTCGCCCTCGCCTCGGCTGTGCTGGTCACCCCGGCACAGGCCGCTGAGGCCGACTTCGTCAAGGCCAAGAACCCCGCGGCCGGCGGCAGTTTCATCGTGTCGTTGAAGCCCGGCGCCGCCATCCAGGCGTCGTCCCAGGCACTCACGCAACGCTACGGCGGCAACATCGACGCCGTGTTCTCCCACGCCATGCGCGGTTTCCAGGTCAAGAACCTGACCGAGGCCGCGGCGCGGAAGCTGGCGGCCGACCCGGCCGTCAAGGCCGTCTACCAGGACGGCACCGCGCGAGCGCTCGACGTGCAGACCAACCCGACGTGGGGTCTTGACCGCGTCGACCAGGCGAACCTGCCGCTGGACAAGAAGTTCACCTATCCCAGCAGTGGCGCGTCGAACGTGACGGTCTACATCACCGACACCGGCGTGAAGACGAACATCGCCGACTTCGAGGGTCGCGCGTCCGTGGGCGCCGACTTCATCGAGGACGGCCAGAACGGGCAGGACTGCTCCGGCCACGGCACGCACGTGGCCGGCACGGTCGGCTCGAAGACCTGGGGCGTGGCCAAGAAGGCCAAGCTGGTCTCGGTCCGCATGCTCGGCGCCAGTTGTGGCACCAGCGGCCCTGACTCGGCCGGTGTCAAGGCCATCGAGTGGATCACGGCGAACGCGCAGAAGCCGGCCGTGGTCAACGCCTCGTGGACCTTCGACACCGCCGACATCGGCAACGACGCCGTCGCGGGCATGATCGCCTCCGGCGTGCAGATGGCGGCCGCGTCGGGCAACAGCTCGACGAACGCCTGCTCCACCGGCCCCGCCAAGATCGCCTCACTGATCACGGTGAACGCGACCTCGTCCAACGACGCCCGTGCCTCGTTCTCGAACTACGGCAACTGCACGGACATCTTCGCGCCGGGTGACAACATCACCTCGCTCGGACTGAACGGCGTCAGCACCAACATGTCCGGCACGTCCATGGCCACCCCGCACGTCGCGGGGGTCGCGGCCCTGTACCTGTCGGCCAACCCGTCCGCGAGCCCCCAGGCCCTGCGCGACGCGCTGGTGAACAACGCCACCGACGGCAAGGTCACCAACCCGGGCTCCGGTTCGCCGAACAAGCTGCTGTACAGCGGTTTCATCGGCGGCGACCCCAACCCGCCGCAGTGCGGTCCCGGCACGAACGGCGACGACGTGTCCATTCCGGACACGAACACCGCTGTGTCGTCGTCGGTGACGATCTCGGGCTGCGCCGGCAACTCCACGGCCTCGGCGTCCGTCAAGGTCGACATCAACCACACCTACACCGGCGACCTGGCGATCGACCTCGTCAGCCCGTCCGGCAAGTCCTACGTGCTGAAGAAGTCGGGCGGCGCCTCGTCCTCGGCGGGGGTCCACGAGACCTACACCGTCGACCTGTCTTCCGAAGCTCGTAACGGCACCTGGAAGCTCCAGGTCAAGGACGTCTACACCTACGACACCGGCAACATCGACACCTGGACCCTGACGGTCTAGAGGTCCCGCACCACGCGAAGAGCCCCGGAGCCGACTGGCTCCGGGGCTCTTCCCCTGCTCCCCCAACGGGGTCTGCTACCTGGTGACGGTCAGCGTGAACGTCGTCGTGCCGGTCTTCCCGTCGGCCGAGGTGGCCTTGATCGTGATCGGGTAGGTGCCGGGCGGGGTGGAGAAGTTGGTGAAGATCCAGACGTTGCTGCTGCCGTTCTGGCCGATCGTGGCCGGGTTGAACGACATCTGCGCGCCGGCCGGAACACCGGACGCGGTGAGCGCCAGGTTCCCGGTGCCGCCACTGGCCTTCACCAGGGTCTGGCCGAGCATCCCCTGCTTCACCGTCGCAGACGACGGCGTCGCGGTCACGGTGACCTCACCGGTCGGCGGCTCACTGCCTTCCACCGTCAGCGAGACCGTGGTGGTGGCGGTCTTGCCGCCCGCGTCGGTGCCGGTGACCGTGATGCCGGAGGTCCCGGCGGTCGCGGTGGTGGAGACGTCCAGCGTCAGCTTGGCCGAACTGCCCGCGCTGATCGACGTCGGCTGGAAGGTCGCCTTCACGCCGCTCGGCACACCCGACGCCGACAGGGTGATCGTCTGGCCGTCACCGTTCGACGAGATCGTCGTGGAGGCGTACTTCCCCTTGGCCGCCTTGACACTGCTCGGTGAGGCGCCCAGCGTGAAGTCGCCCGGCTGCGGGTCGCCCCCACCGGTGACGGTCAGCGAGTACTTGCCGGACGCCGTCTTGCCGCTCGGCGTCGTGCCGGTGACCGAGACCTCGTAGGTGCCGTTCGGTGCCGAGGCGCTGACGTCGAACGTGACCTTGGCCGAGCCGCCGGTGGTGACCGACGTCGGCTGGAAGACCGCCTTCACACCGCTGGGCAGGCCAGAGGCCGAGAGCGTGGCGTTCTCCGCGCCACCTGAGCCCGCCGTGGTGGTGATGCCGGCGGAGATCGTCTTGCCCGCCGCCACCGAACCGCTGCCCGGCGCGACGGTGAGCCCGAAGTCACCGACCGGGGGCTGCTCGCCGACCTCGGTCTTGACCCAGTCGCCCATCTCGTTGTCGAGGCGGCCGTAGATCGAGTACCACTTGAAGTCCGACCGGCTCCACGACGCGACGCCGTAGATCTTGCCGTCGAAGATCAGCGGGCCGCCGCTGTCACCGGGCAGGATCGAGATCCGGCCGTCGGAGTACCCGGCGCAGATCATGGTCGCCGACTTGAAGCCCGCGCCGACGCCCTGGCAGACGCTGTCACCGTTCACGACCGGCAGGCTCGCCTTGTCGAGGGTGACGTCGGCGGAGTTGTCGTTGAAGTCCTTCTTGCCGTAGCCGAAGCCGAGGCCGGTCTTGCCCGGCGCCGCGCCACCCGCGTCCGCGGAGGTCGCGAACTTCGGGTAGGCGGCACCGCCCTTGAGCGCGATGTCGCGGTCCACGGTCACGACGGCGACGTCGAAGCCCTGGTCGAAGTTGACGTACTTCGGGTGCTTCTTGTAGCTGACGACGTTCACGGCGAACCCGGTGCCGTTGCCGTTGTTGTAGTCCTTGAGGTCGTCGAGCCCGTAGACGAACTTCTTCTCCCCCTGGGCGTCCGCGCAGTGCGCCGCGATCAGGATCTTGCGCGGCGCCACGACCGTGCCGGTGCAGGTCTGGCCCTGCGGCCGGGTGCCACCGGCGCGGATGCCGGCGACGATGCCGGGGAACTCGCTCACGGTGGCGTTCTGCCCGCCGACGAACATGGGCGAGGCGTCACCGAGGTTGGCGGGGACGGTGTCCCCCAGGTAGTTGGCCGCAGGGGCGTTCGGCGGTGCGGCGTTCGCGATGCTGACGGGCGCCAGCACCGTGGCCGCGACCAGGGCCAGCAGGCCCCAGGACCGTGGTGTTCTCGTCACGTTGGTTCCTCTCCGGATCTCGGAACGGACCACCTCAGGGCAGGGACGGGGGCCGTTCACTGCGATCACTGTCGGAGCAGGACACGTGCGGAACAATCAGGGTCCGCATCCGTAGGGGTACGGAACTTTCGCTACCTATGCTCGGCGGAAGATCGTGATGGAGTGGCCGACGATGTCGATCGGCGCGCTCGTGTCGATCAGTTCCCGCAGCGCGTCGTCGGCCTTCGCGATGGCCGTGTTGGACACGACGAGCAGCCCGTGCACCTGGTCCGAGGCGACCTCGCGCGGGTCGGCCGCGCGGATGCCGTAGTGCTCGGGTACCCCGGAGCCCTTGTAGACGAGCCACTTCCGTTCGCCGGGGTAGCGCTTGAGCCGTTCGGCGAGCCTGCCGAGGTCCTGACCCCAGTCGGCGTTCGAGTCGTGCAGGTGCAGGTGGGTCTTGGACGGGCCGCCGAACACCTCGTTGGAGTACGGCAGGTAGAACGGGAACGTCCACAGTGAACTGGCGGCGACCAGCGCGACCGCGATCGCCGCGTAACGCCGGTGGGCGACCATCGCGGCGGCCACCGCGAGGAACATCGGCACGAAGATCGCGTACCGGACGCCCAGGTCGCGGTTGCCGGTCATCGCGAACAGCAGCAGTGCGGCGGCGGGGGCGAGGACGTACGCGGCCGCCGGGCGTCTGATCATCGCGACGGCTCCGGCCGCCCAGAGCAGCAGGGCGCCCACCGGTGTCTTCACCAGCAACGCCGCCGGCAGGTAGTACCAGTGCGACCCCTCGTAGTGCGTGCCGAAGAGGTAGCCGCCCCAGACGCGGTGCTCGAACCCCAGCTGGACGCGCAGCCCGTCGAGGTAGGGCTCGGGGAACGGCAGCAACCAGACCGGTGCTCCCGGCAGGCCGGGCGGGGTTTCCCAGCGCAGCAACGGATCCACCGCGAGGTACGACGCCCACACCACGGCGATCGCGATCAGCACCAGGGCGAGCGCGGCCTTGACCCGTGCCTGCCAGAGGACCAGGAACAGCAGCACCGGGACCGCGGCCAGGGTGTTCGTCTTCGTCGCCAGCGCCGCGCCGAGCGCGAGTCCGGCGAGGGGCAGGTAGAGCGCGGGATCGGCGCGTGCCCGCCACAGCAGCCAGGCCGACGTGAGCAGGAACCCGGCCGCCGGAACGTCCAGCGTGGCCAATGATCCGTGGGCGATGACGTCCGGCGAGAACGCGTAGAGGGCCAGCGCGACGAGCCCGCCCGACCGGTTCGTGACGTCCGCGGCGAACAGGAGGACGACCAGCCCGAACAGCAGCGTGAGCACGATCATCGGAAGTCTGGCCGCGAGCAGCAACGCGCCGGGGTCGTTGCCCGACTCGTAGAGCAGGTGCCGGCCCAGTTCGGTCTGGTCTCCCCGGAAGCCCGGGTCGAGGCGCGCATCGGCGAACGCGAGGCCGGTCGCCATGATCAGCTTGCCCAGCGGCGGGTGTTCCGGGTTGTAGCGCAGGCTGCGCTGCTCCAGGTAGACGACCGTGGCGCCGATGTAGACCGGCTCGTCGACGGTCGGTGTCTGCCCGACCGCCGTGGTGATCATCGCGATCGCCATCTGGGCCAGCAGCACGGCGGCGGCCAGCACGAACAGCCATCGCCGCGGTGCACGCGCCCGCTCTGGCGGCAGGGGCACCTCGACAGGGCGCTGGACGGTGGCGAGCGACAAGTCCGCTCGGTCCTTTCAGGGGGTGGGACAAGCCCGACACTTCCCGAAACGGGGCGTCCGCCGGTTTGGTTGCTCGGTGATTCCGCTACAGATTGTTGCGGAAAACCCTGTCGGATTTCAGCTACACCTTGTAGCTTTACTGGCCCCCGGACGAGGGAGACCAGCCGTGACCACACCCCGCTCCACCCGGCCCGCGATGGCGGTCCTGGCCGCCCTGGCCGTCACGATCGGCGCGCTCGAAAGCATCCCGTTCCCCGCACTGCCCCTGCTGCAACGCGAGCTCGGCCTCGACCCGGCCCAGGCCGGGCTGCTGTCCACCACGCTGATCATCACGTCGGCGATCACCATGCCGATCGTCGCGAAGATCGCCGACGACCGCGGCGGGCGCCGGACCCTGCTCGTGCTGACCTGGTGCATCGTCGCCGGGGCCGTGCTGTCGGCGTTCGCGGCGTCGTTCCCGGTGATCCTGCTGGGACAGTTCCTGCAGGGCCTCGGTGGTGGTGTGCTGCCGGTGGCGTTCGTCCTGGCGCGGCAGCTCTTCCGCGACTCGACACCGGTGGCGGTCGGTGTGCTCACCGGCCTGTTCACCGTCGGCAGCGGTCTGGGCGTGCTCATCGCCGGGCCGCTCGCGGACGCGCTGTCGCGCCAGTGGATGTTCCTGCTGCCCGCGCTGGTCGTCGCCGCCGTGGCGATCGTGGCGCCGTCCGCGCTGCCTGACCCTCTCACCGTCCGACGCACCCGGCTGGACTGGCCGGGCGGAGTGCTGCTGGCGTTGTCCCTCGCCACGCTGATGCTGGCTGTCTTCCTTGCGCCGCAGGGTCTTCTCGCCGCGGCGGTGCTGCTCGTGGTGGCGCTCGCGTTCGGTGCCGGGTGGGTGGTGGTCGAACGGCGGGCCGCACATCCGATGGTCGACCTCGGCATCCTGCGCACGCGCGGGGTGTGGACGGCGAGCATCACGGCCGGAGCGCTCGGGGCGAGCTACTCGGCGTCGTACTTCCTGGTGCCACAACTGCTTTCCGGCTTCGGTGCCACCGCCAGCGAGATCAGCCTGCACCTCTTCCCCACGGTGCTGGTCGCCGTCGTGGTCGGCCCGTTGTCCGGGGTGCTCGTGCGGCGTCTCGGGACGCGCGCCGTGCTGGTGGCGGGGCTCGCGCTCACCGCCGCCGGGACGTTGTTCGTGGCCGCGTGGCACGACGAGCCGTGGCAGATCGCGGCGGGGATGCTGGTGACGCTCGGGCTCGGTGTCGGGACCGCGTCCACCGCCACCTACACCACCGTGATCGCCTCAGTCGGCGAGCAGGACACCGGCGTGGCCTCGGCGGCGTGCGGGATCGCCAGGGCGATCGGTGCGGCGCTGGGGGTCCAGGTCGTGGCGGCGTTGCTCGTGACGGGGGGCTCGTTCCGGCTCGGCTTCGTGCTCGCCGCGGTCGTCGTGCTGCTACCTCTCGCACTGCAGCGGAAAAACCGTTTCAGCGAAGCGGTTCCACAGGGCTAGCCTGCTCGGATGCCGTTGGGAGACTTGGACAAGATCGCCGCGGACACCGGTTTCTCCGGCGTGGTCCAGATCGACCGCGCCGGGGAGATCGAGTTCGCGAAGGCCTACGGGCTCGCCAACCGGGCGTACGGCGTGCCCAACACCGTGGACACGAGGTTCGGCATCGCCAGCGGCGGCAAGGGGTTCACCGCGCTGACCGTGCTGTCCCTGATCCGCGAGGGGAGACTGGCGCTCGACACCACCGCCCGTTCGCTGCTCGGCGACGACCTGCCGTTGATCGCCGACGACGTGACGGTCGAGCACCTGCTCACGCACACGTCCGGCATCGGTGACTACCTCGACGAGGAAGGCGACTGGGAGGCGAACGACTACGTGATCGGCGCGGTGCACGTGCTGACCACGACCGAGGCCTTCCTGCCGTTGCTGGACGGGATTCCCACGAAGTTCAAGGCCGGCGAACGGTTCGGGTACTGCAACGGCGGCTACGTGGTGCTCGCACTGCTCGCCGAACGGGCCAGTGGCGAGGGCTACCACGACCTCGTCCGCTCGAGGGTGCTCGGCCCGGCGGGCCTGAGCAGGACCGGCTTCCTGCGTTCCGACGAACTGCCCGCCGACGCGGCCGTGGGCTACCTGGAGGGCCTCGACCGCTCCAACGTCTTCCACCTGCCGGTGCTCGCGACCGGTGACGGCGGCATCCACACCACCGCGGGTGACATGTCGAAGTTCTGGCGCGCGCTGTTCGCCGGACCCGACGCCGAGGTGGTGACGAGACCGCGCCACCACGTCCCCGAGGAGTCGTTGCGCTACGGGCTCGGGTTCTGGCTGCACGAGACCAGCGACACCGTGATCCTCGCCGGGTACGACGCCGGGGCGTCGTTCAAGTCCACTCACGACCCGCACACCGGCACCACCACCACCGTCCTGTCGAACACCTCCCCCGGCGCCTGGCCGATCGCGCGTGCGCTCATGTGACTGTTCTAAACGGGTGAGCGATGCGAACATGTGTTCGTGAGCACCCCGATCCTGCACGCCGACCTGGACGCGTTCTACGCGTCGGTCGAGCAACGGGACGCCCCCGAACTGCGGGGCCGCCCGGTGATCGTGGGCGGCGGCGTCGTGCTGGCCGCGAGTTACGAGGCCAAGGCGTTCGGCGTGCGCACGGCGATGGGCGGCGCGACGGCACGCCGGCTGTGCCCGCACGCGATCGTGGTGCCGCCGCGGATGTCGGCCTACTCCGCCGCGAGCAAGGCCGTGTTCGAGGTGTTCCGCGACACGACGCCGCTGGTCGAGGGCCTGTCGATCGACGAGGCGTTCCTCGACGTCGGCGGCCTGCACCGGATCGCGGGGCCGCCGGAGGTGATCGCCGCACGCCTGCGGGCGGACGTGCTGGCACAGGTCGGCCTGCCGATCACGGTCGGGGTGGCGCGGACGAAGTTCCTGGCCAAGGTCGCGAGCGGGGTCGCGAAGCCGGACGGGCTGCTCGTCGTTCCGGCGGACCACGAACTCGCGTTCCTGCACCCGCTGCCCGTCGAACGGCTGTGGGGTGTCGGCGAGGTGACGGCGGCCAAGCTGCACGCCCTGGGTCTGCGCACGGTCGGCGAGGTCGCCGCGCTCGGCGAGATGGCCCTGGTGTCGATGATCGGCAGGGCCGCGGGCCGGCACCTGCACGCGCTGGCGCACAACCACGACCCGCGTCCGGTCCACACGGGACGGCGACGCCGTTCGATCGGCTCGCAGCGCGCACTGGGCCGCCGGGAACGCACCCGCGACGACCTGGACGCCGTCCTCGCGTCGCTGATCGACGGCATCTCACGCCGGCTGCGCACGGCCGAGCGCGCGTGCCGGACCGTGGTGCTGCGTCTGAGGTTCGCCGATTTCACGCGCGCGACCAGGTCGCACACGTTCAGGAATCCCACCACGGAGACCGAGGTGCTGCTGGCGGCGGCGCGAGAACTGCTCGGCGGTGCGATGCCGATGATCGAGAGCCGGGGCATCACGTTGCTGGGCGTGTCGCTCACCAACCTCCAGGACGACGCGCCGATGCAGTTGCCGCTGCCGTTCGAGGAGCGGAAACCGGCCGCCCTGGACGCCGCGCTCGACCACGTGCGCGACCGCTTCGGGTCGAAGTCGGTGACGCGGGCAGCGCTGCTCGGCCGTGATCCGGGCATCTCCGTGCCGTTGCTGCCGGATTAGCTGAACCACGCGCCGTGGAGTGAGCGGCAGGCGACCGATCACTCCACAGTGGACAGCGTGACGGAGCTAGACGAGGCGCACGGACAGGGCCTGCGGCCCCTTCTGCCCTTCACCGATCTCGAACTCGACGGGCTGGTTGTCGGGTATGCCGTGGAAGCCGTACCCCTGCACCTCGGACTGGTGCACGAAGAGGTCAGGCCCACCGCCCTGCGGGGCGATGAAGCCGAAGCCCTTGCTGCCGTTGAACCACTTGACGGTTCCTCGATTCACCTGCGGGCTCCTTCGGCGGCGAGAGCGGTGGACACCGGCAGGTTCGCCAGGCCGAGCATGGACAACAGGTCGAGGCAGTCGCCTGCGTCGCGGGAGCGTTCCGCGACCCTCCTGGCGGCCTGGCGCTGCTGGTGGAGCTCGGAGATCTCGGCTGCCAGCCTCGCCTGCGCGAAGTCCTGGGCCGCGTGACGCGACTTGTCGAACCGGGGAGAGGAAGGAGGTGACGCTTGGAATTCCGGCTGCAAGCCGGTGCTCCGTTCTCCGGCCGGAGACACCGGACCGGACGGGATCGAGGACCGCGGCGGCTGGTTGCCGTCAACTGGTGCCCCAACCCGTCCCACAGTAGCCCACCGGGCGGGGGCGGGAGGCAGGCGCGCCGCGTAGGGTCGGCCCATGCCCGAAGACGAAGGTGGACCAGCGCTCGCGCCCACGCTGTCCGAATGGCTCATGGCACGTGAGGAGACCGCTCGCCACCTCGCCACGGGTGCCGCGCGCATCGTCGACGAGGCGTGGGTCCAGCGGCTCGCCGACCTGCTCGCCACCGAGAGGTCGTGGCAGGAGCAGTACACCGAGCTCGTCGCGCTCGGCAGCGCGGACGGCCGGTTCCCGCCCTCGAACCGCTGAAAGACCGGTTCGTCAACTTCTTGCGTGATCCTGTAGACATCTTGCACTCTGGAGTCGGGTCGCCGACAAAGGAGTTCGCGATGTCCCTGTCACGCCGAACACTGCTCAGCACCGCTCTCGCCGCACCCGCCCTGGGGCTCCTGCCCGCCCCGGCGCACGCGGCCAGCCCTCCCGGCGACGTCGTCGGCAAGATCACCGTCGGGTACCAGGGCTGGTTCGCCTGCCGTGACGACAGCTCCCCCATCAACGGCTGGTGGCACTGGAACAACGACTGGAGTCAGCCGCCCGCGCCGCCGACCAGCTCCATCGTCGCGTGGCCGGACGTCCGGGACTACGCGCGTACGTACCGAACCGCGTTCGCCGACCTCGGTGACGGGCGGCCGGCGACGCTCTTCTCCAACTACGACCGCCAGACCGTCGACGTCCACTTCCAGTGGATGCGCGAACACAACATCGACACGGCGGCGTTGCAGCGCTTCAACCCGACCGGCGGCGAGGGCCCGATCCGGGACGCGGTGACTGCGCACGTGCGGCCTGCGGCCGAGGCCACCGGGCGCAAGTTCTACATCATGTACGACGTCACGAACTGGAGGAACATGCAGTCGGAGATCAAGACCGACTGGCTGGACAAGATGTCCGCGTACACGTCGTCGCCCGCCTACGCGCGGCAGAACGGCAAGCCCGTCGTCTGCGTCTGGGGCTTCGGCTTCAACGACCCCGGCCGGCCCTTCACACCGGCGGCCTGCCAGGACGTCGTCGACTGGTTCAAGGCACGCGGGTGTTACGTGATCGGCGGCGTCCCGACGCACTGGCGCCTGGAGATCGAGGACTCGCGGCAGGGGTTCGGCGCCGTCTACCGCAGCTTCGACATGCTCTCGCCGTGGATGGTCGGCCGGATCGGCACCCCGGCGGACACGGATCGCTTCCACACCAACGTGAACTCGCCGGACCAGGCCGAGTGCGACGCTCGCGGGATCGACTACCAGCCGTGCGTGCTGCCGGGCGACGTCGGCTCGCGGCAACGGTTGCACGGCGACTTCATGTGGCGGCAGTTCTACAACATGGTCCGCCTCGGCGCGCAGGGCATCTACATCTCGATGTTCGACGAGTTCAACGAGGGCAACCAGATCTGCAAGACCGCCGAGACGCTGGCGGACGTGCCCGCCGGCTCCGGTTACCTCGCGCTGGACGAGGACGGCACGCGCTGCTCCGCCGACTACTACATGAGGCTGACCGGCGACGGCGGCCGGATGCTCAAGGGGCAGATCGCGCTGACCGCGGTCCGGCCCACCCAGCCGTGGATCGGCGGACCGCCCACCCCGGACGCCGACCTGGCCGCCGGGCGCCCGACGACGCGGAGCTCGCAGACCCAGCACTACGGCAGCGGGTTCGCCGTCGACACCGATCCGCACTCCTACTGGGAGAGCGCGAACAACGCCTTCCCGCAGTGGATCCAGGTCGACCTCGGCACCGCCGCCGCCCCGGAGCGGGCCGTGCTCGCGCTCCCACCGAATCCCGCCTGGGGACGGCGCACCCAGACCGTGACGATCGAGGGCAGTGCCGACGGCCAGTCGTTCAGCCCGCTCGTCCCGTCTGCGGGCTACGTGTTCGACCCCGCGACCGGGAACTCCGCCACGGCCACGCTGCCCGGCACGCAGGTCCGGTACGTCAGGCTGACGTTCACCGGGAACACGGGCTGGCCTGCGGCCCAGCTCGCGGCGTTGAAGCTCCACGCCTGATCGAGGACCGCTTTCTCGCCGGATGGGCGCTGTACAACTAGAACGTGTTCTAGGTACTCTGCAGCACATGATCGCCACAGTGGTGTGGGGCACCGGCAACGTCGGCCGGGCCGCCATTCGCGCCGTCGATGCCCATCCGGCGCTGAAACTGACGGCCGTGGTCGTCCACAACCCCGAGAAGGCCGGCCGTGACGCGGGCGATCTCGCCGGAATCGATCAGAACCTCGGAGTCGAGGCCACCAACGACATCGACGCGGTGCTCGCCACGAGCCCGCGCGCCGTCGTGTACGCCGCGTCGGGTGACATCAGGCCGGACGACGCGCTGGCCGACATCACCAGGGCGATCCGCGCGGGCGCGATCGTCGTCACGCCGTCGCTCTACGCGCTGTACGACCCGAAGAGCGCGCCGCCGGAACTTCGAGAACCGGTTCTATCCGCCATCAAGGAGGGCGGCGGATCGCTGTTCGTGTCCGGCGTCGACCCGGGCTGGGGCAACGACGTGCTGCCGTTGCTGGTCAGCGGACTGGGCCACACCGTCGACGCGGTGCGCTGCCAGGAGATCTTCGACTACTCCACCTACGACCAGCCCGACGCGGTGCGGTGGCTGATCGGGTTCGGGCAGCCGCTCGACTACCAGGCGCCGATGCTGATGCCGACGGTGCCGACCATGGTGTGGGGCGGGCAGATCCGGCTGATGGCACGGGCGTTCGGCGTGGAGCTGGACGAGATCCGCGAGACCGTCGACCGGCGTGCGCTCGACGAGACCGTGACGACGCGGACCATGGGCGAGTTCGAGAAGGGCACGCAGGGCGCGATCCGGTTCGAGGTGCAGGGCATCGTCGGCGGGGAGCCGCTCATCGTCATCGAGCACGTGACGCGCATCCACGCCTCGTGCGCGACGGACTGGCCGATGCCCCCGTCCGGCGACGGCACGCACAAGGTGATCATCGAGGGCCGGCCGCGCATCGAGGTCTCGGTCGAGTCCGCCGACGAGGGCGAGAACCGGTCCGCGGGAGGCAACGCGACCGCCGTCGGCCGGATCGTGAACGCCATCGACTGGCTCGCGCAGGCCGAGCCCGGACTCTACGACGCGCTCGACGTCCCGCTGCGGCACGCGGCCGGCAAGCTCGGAAGGGGCAGGCCATGAACATCGACATCCCCGAGGGCAAGGACCCCATCGGGTACGTGTGGGGCGAGCTCGTGCCGGGCATCGGCGTGGCCGCCGCGAACCTCTCGCTGTCGGTCTACCAGCACACCACGCTGGGGCTGCGCGAGTTCGAGGCGGCACGCCTGCGGATCGCGCAGATCAACGGGTGCATGTTCTGCCTGGAGTGGCGGACCGACCGCGAGGGCGAGAAGGTCGAGGACGACTTCATCCACGCGGTGACCCAGTGGCGCACCACCGACGCCTTCGACGACCGGGCGAGGCTGGCCGCGGAGTACGCCGAGCGGTACGCACTGGACCACCACGGTCTCGACGACGAGTTCTGGTCCCGCATGACCGCGCACTACAGCCAGACCGAGATCGTCGAGCTCACGATGAGCATCGGGGCCTGGCTCGTGTTCGGCAGGCTGAACCGGGTGTTCGGCCTCGACGCGATGTGCGTGCTCCCGAAGATCTGAGCGGTCCGGGAAGGACTGTCAGAGATCGGTAGCGATGATCTTCTCGATGTTCCTCTCGGCCAGCGCCGTGATCGTGACGAACGGGTTCACCACGGTGCTGCCGGGGATCAACGACCCGTCCATGACGTACAGGCCCGGATAGCCGTGCAGGCGGCCGTGGTTGTCGGTGGCCCTGTTGAGGATCGCGCCGCCGAGCGGGTGGTACGTGAGGTGGTCGCCCCAGATCTTGTAGACGCCGAAGAGGTCGGTCCGGTAGATCGTCCCCTCCTTCGAGTTGATCTTGTCGAAGATCGTCTTCGCGGCGTTGATCGAGACGTTCTTCCACGCCGTCTGCCAGCTCAGGTCGACCTTGCCCGCGGCGGCGTTCCAGGTGAACTGGGCGCGGTTCGGGGTCTTCGTGATCGAGAGGTAGAACGACGCGTAGGTTTCGATCCCGGTCGGCAGCGGAGCGACCTCGGCGAAGGCGCCGCCCGCCGCCCAGTTGTCGATGCCCAGGGTCGGGATCGACGACTGCAGCTTGCCGGTCGGGTCCCACATGTGGTTGGCGCGACCGCACATCACGTTGCCGTTGTCGCCCCAGCCCTTGCCGACCTCGCCGTTCAGGTTCGGCAGCGCGCCCGTGGCCTTGAGCTTGACCAGGAGCTTGCTCGTGCCGACGCTGCCCGCCGCGAAGAACACCTTCGCCGCGGTGACCTCCTTGACGGCGATCGGGTCACCGTTGGTGTTGAGCTGCTCGATGGTGACCTTGTAGCCGCCCGTCGCGGGCCGGACGTCGACGACCCGGTGCAGCGGTGAGATGGTGACGCGACCGGTCGCCCGGACCTTGCTCAGATAGGTCTTCTGCAACGACTTCTTGCCGTAGTTGTTGCCGTAGAGGATCTCCCCCACCAACGCCGACTTCGGTACCGTCCCCGCCGCCTCCTGCTCCATGTAGTTCCAGTCGTACACGGTGGGCACGAAGACGTACGGGAAGTTCGACCGCTGGGCGTGCTTCCGGCCGACCCGCGCGTACTGGTAGGCCTCGGTCGTGTCGAACCAGGCGGGCCTGATCATGTTGACGCCGAGTTCCGCGTTGGCACGCGGGTAGAAGGTGTTGTACATCTCGTCGGCGTTCACCGTCGGGAGGATCTCGCCGAAGTTCTCCCGTTTCGGCGTCACGGCCATGCCGCCGTTGACGAGAGAACCGCCGCCGACTCCGCGTCCCTGGTAGACGGTGATGCCGGCGAAGTCCTCGGCGTCGAGGATGCCGGTGTAGCGCGGGATCGCCTTGTCGATCGGGAAACCCAGGAAGTTGCTCAGCGGCTGTTTCGTCTTGGTCCGCAGCCAGAACGACCGCTGGTCCGGCGTCGTGGTGTTGGCGAAGATCTTCCCGTCCGCGCCGGGGGTGTCCCACGCCATGCCCATCTCGACCATGTGGACGTCGACGCCCGCCTGAGCGAGCCGCAGGGCCGCCACGCTTCCGCCGTACCCGGTGCCGATCACCAGGGCGGGAACGACCGCCGCGTCCGAGATCGAAGCCGCCGCCCGTGCCACCGGAGCGACGCCTCCCAGGGCGACAGCCCCAAGAATAGAACCTGTTCCAGCAATGAACGAACGTCGTGAAGGACCCTCGAAACCGTTGTCACACGTCATTGTGTGGGTCATGTGATCTTCCTCACTGTGAGCGCATGAGAACAAGTTATACCGGCGGTTGTAGATCAAGTCACTACCTGGTAGTACCGGTTCCCTCGGGGAGCGCAGCGCTGGTGACGAGGTCGGAGCCGGTGTCCGGGGCGCGCGCGGACAACCCGGACGGCCCAGCGCGAGCACACGATCCGGGAATGTTCGGGCACGGATGGTTGCCCGACAATCGAGCGATGCCCTCGGTATCTGGTGGTGGTGGTGGTGGTGAGGACGCGAGACCGAGCGTCCTCGTGGTGGGAGCGGGGATCTCCGGCCTGGCGGCGGCACGCGCGCTGCACGAGCTCGGCCACCCCGTGACCGTCTTGGAGGCGAGGGACCGCGCCGGTGGCCGGATCTGGACCGACGAGCACGGGGTCGACCTGGGCGCGCACTGGATCCACGGCACGGACGGCAACCCCGTCACCGAACTGGTGGAGGACCTGGGGATCCCGTACAGCTACGTGGGCGGGGACAGCGCCTACACCGGCGGGTTCGACAGCCTCGACCTGTTCGGAGCGGACCGGCGCGCGGTGAACCACCGCTACAAGAGCCGGACGGTGGAACTGGCCGACGAGGTCCTGCACGAACTGGAACACCGCGCCGACGTGGCGCGCAAGGGAGACCACCCGGACGTCCCGCTGGGTCAGGCGATGATGGAGGTCCTCGCCGCACGCGGACTGTCCCCGGAGGACGAACAGGCCGTCCGGTACCACCTGAACGTGATCCTGCGCGAGGACGCGGCGGAGGACCCGGACAAGCTCTCCCTGAAGCACTGGGAGGACGGCTACCTCGTCTACGGCTACGGCGACAGCACGTTGCACCAGGGCTACCAGTCCGTTGTGGACGCTCTGGCCGAAGGGCTCGACATCCGGCTCGGCCACGTGGTCTCGCGCGTCGAGGCCGGCCGTGTCACCACGGACCGGGGAGTGTTCGAGGCGGACAAGGTGCTCGTCACGCTGCCGCTCGGGGTGCTGAAGGCGGGCGCGGTCGAGTTCGTGCCGCCGCTACCGGCGGCCAAGCGGTCCGCGATCGCCCGGCTCGGCTTCGGCACGCTCAACAAGATCGCCCTGCACTACGCCGAGCCGTTCTGGCCGCGCGACCAGTACGTGTTCGGGTACCTCTGCCGCGACACCGATCGCTACCCGACCGTCGTGATCAGCATGTGGAAGTCGCACGGCAAACCGGTCCTGGTGATGCTGCTCGGCGCCTCACTCGGCCGTGAGATGGAGACCTGGTCCCCGGACACCGTCTCGGCGTACGCGGCGGAGGTCGTCCAGGACCTCTTCGGCGAAGACGCGCCCGCGCCGGAAAGCGTCTCGCGCACCACGTGGTCGTCGGACCCGTACGCGCTGGGCTCGTACACCTGCATCGGCGTCGGCTCGTCGTCCAAGGACATCGCGACGCTCGCCGAACCGGTGGGCGACGGCCTGTTCTTCGCCGGCGAGGGCACGAACCCGTACCACTGGGGCTGTGTGCACAGCGCCTACGAGTCCGGCCGCCGCGAGGCCGCGCGGGTCAGCGGCCAGGCCGGCCTCTACACCCCGCCGAGCGCCGGGAAGTCCCGCGCCCAGTCGCGCAACACCGACCGGATGCTGCGGTTCGTGCGGATGCGGATGAACCACATCACCGAACGCGAGCTGACCGACCGGGTGGCGTGCCTGCGCGAGAGCGTCGACCCCCACGGCGTGCGGTTGTTCGGTGCGCTCGCGGACGCCGAACTGGAGACGCTCGCGTCGATGTTCGACGAGATCCCTTACACGGCGGGCGACATGCTGTTCCGGGAGGACGACGAGGCGCACGGCGTGTTCCTGGTCGCCTCGGGTCGGGTCGAGGTCGACTTCGGCGGGATCTACGCGCGGTCGGTGCTCGGCCGCGGCGGGCTGCTCGGCCACTACGACCTGTTCTTCAAGGCCCGCACCACTTCGGCGACCGCGCTGACGGACGACGTGGTGGTGTTCTACCTGGACCACTACCGCTACCAGAGCTTCCTGTACGCCTTCCCCGACGTGATGATGCTGATGCTCGCGGACCTCGTGACGCGGTGGGAGCGGCTGGAGACCGCGCTCGGGCCCGCGACCCTGCCGAAATTGGGTGGAATCGTGCCGCCCCAGGCCGTTACGTTCCTGCCCGACTGAGTCGTCGAGGCTGGGACGTGCCGTTGTACACCGTTTGAGTTCTCCCCAAGCGCTGGTCTTCGTTGCGCGCCGCTCTCCGAGCAGCGCGCTCCCTTTGCTGCGGAATTCTCACCGAACGGTGTACCTCTGTGCTCAACACCTGGGCCGTCGTGCCCACCTGCCTTCCTCTCGTCCACCGCCGTTGCCACGTGTGCGCCGCCGACCGCTTCCGGGCGAGCGGCAAGTTCCGGGTCAACGCCAACCACAAGGTCCTCGACGCCTGGCTGCTCGTGCTCTGCACGGGGTGCGGCGACACGGCCAAGCTCACGATCTTCGAGCGGGCCCACGTCCGCACGGTCCGGCCCGCGCTGCTGGACCGGCTGCACGCCAACGACCTGTCGCTCGTCGCGGAACTGTTGCAGGACACCGTTCTGCAGCGCCGCAACCACGTCTCCCCC
Organism: Lentzea pudingi; assembly: GCF_014646255.1. GTDB lineage: Bacteria > Actinomycetota > Actinomycetes > Mycobacteriales > Pseudonocardiaceae > Lentzea > Lentzea pudingi. Next base: position 112,197 of record NZ_BMNC01000003.1, on the reverse strand, counting down.
GACTGGGAGGGCGCGTGGCGGCTCGACACCGGCGGGTCCGGTCACCTCGACCTGGAGGTGGCCGACGTGGCGGTGCGGTTCGAGGCGCGGATCCCGATCAGGCCGATCCGGCTGATCGCGGACGGGTTCGGCCTGACCCGCGGCGAGGTCGAACGGCTGATCGCCGAGGGCAAGGTCGTGTCGGCGATCCGGTTGGCCGGCAAGGTCTCCGGCGACTTCACCTTCACGCTCAAGCGCTGAACGACTGAGCGAGCGCGGTGAGCACGGCGGCCACGCCCGGAGGATCGGGCGGGTCGCCGTACGTCACGGCGTGGATCTCGCGGTGGAAGCCGGCGATCTCACCGGCTTCCACGTCCGGCCGCCGATGTGCCTGCAACCCGAGACCGGCGAGGATCGCGACGCCGGCACCGGCCGCCACGAGAGCCTGCACGACCACCATGTCGTCGCTGTGCGAGACGATCCGTGGCGCGAACCCCTCGCTGCGGCACACGGTCTCCAGCTCCTCCCGGCAGGCGTCGCACCCGCCGATCCAGGCCGACTCCCGGTGGTGCGCGAGGCTGTCGCCCGGCTGCCTGCTGATCAGGTGGATCGGGTCGTCGCCGAGGTGGACGAACCGGAAGCCCTCCTCGGGCGGGGAGCCGGCCCGGCGGAACACCAGCGCGATCTCGACCTCCCCGTGGCGCAGCATCCGCAACGCCTCGACGGGGTGCCGTTCGACCAGGCTCAGCTCCAGCCCGGGGTGGCTGTCCGCGAGCCTCCTGGCCGCTCTCGGGACGATCGTGGCGGCGGTGGAGGCGTTGGCCGCCACCCGGACCCGTCCCGCCCGCAACCCGGCCTGGGCCGCGAGCTCGGTGGCCGCCGCGTCCACCCGGCCCACGATCTCCGCCGCCCGGCCGGCCAACAGCCGCCCCTCCGGCGTGAGGCGGATCCCCCGGCCGGCGCGCTGGACGAGCCGCACACCCGTGGCCGCCTCCAGCCTCGCCAGGTGGTGGCTCACCGACGGCTGGGAGTAGTGCAGCTGCTTCGCGGCCTCGGTCACCGAGCCGCACCGGGCCACCGCCGCCAGCACCTCGAGCTGCACCAGGCTGAGCATTCATCAAGGTTATCAATGAGAATTCCGGCTTTTTGGCATTGGACGTCATGGATCAGCGAGGTCAGGCTGAGGGCATGACCAAGGTGACGTGCGATCTCTCGATCTCCCTCGACGGCTACGCGGCGGGGCTCGGCCAGACCGAGGACCGCCCGTTCGGGGACGACGGCGGCGACGGCTGGGGCAGCACCCTGCACGCGTGGATGGAGGACGCCGAAGAGCAGAGGTGGCAGCGGGACCGGCTGGCCGAGACGAAGGCGTTCATCATGGGCCGCAACATGTTCGGCCCGGTGCGCGGCTCGTGGGACCGCCCGTGGAACGGCTGGTGGGGCGACAACCCGCCGTACCACGGGCCGGTCTTCGTGCTCACCCATCACGCGCGTGAACCACAGCCGATGGAGGGCAGCACGACGTTCCACTTCGTGACCGAGGGAGTGACGGCGGCTTTCGAGCGCGCTCGAGACGTAGCCGGGGACGGCAACATCTCCATCCACGGCGGCGCTTCGACCGTCAACCAGTACCTGGCCGCGGGCCTGGTCGACGAGCTGCGGCTGCGGATCGTGCCGATCACGCTGGGCGCTGGGACGCGCCTGTTCGACGGCGTTCCCGGGCTGGTCCTGGAGCAGCTGTCGTCGCGCTCGGGCCCGGCGTTCACGCATGTGACGTATCGCGTGGTGCGCTGATTGGCGTCTTGATCGCTCCACAACGTCACGCCAAGGTGAGGAAGGTTCAGCTACCTGAACACCTCGGAAGCCGACGGCGTCAGACGAGGAGCACGAATGCGGAAACGCACGACGATCGTCCCTCTGCTAGCCCTCCTGAGCCTGGCCCTCCCCGCCCCCGCGACCGCCCAGCCGAACGGCACGGTCGTCTCCGGGCAGGCCAGGTTCCAGATCCTCTCCCCCACCCTGGTCCGCTCCGAGTTCGCCGGGGACCGGCGCTTTGAGGACCAGGCCACTTACAACGTTGTAAACCGCACCTTCCCCCGCACGGCCTACACCTCCGCGGTGCGGGACGGCTGGCTGACGATCACCACGTCGGCCATGACCGTGCGGTACCGCGTGGGGTCCGGGCCGTTCCGCGCGGACAACCTCGAGATCAAGACCGGTGGCACGACCGCGTCCCCGTGGCGGCGGGTGGTCTGTGCGACCGGGCAGCTCTGCGAGGCCGAGGACCAGTTGCGCGAGGGCCTGCTCGTGGCGGCCGACCACCCCGGTGCCACCGGTGCGGGGTTCGTCGCCGGGTTCTCGTACACCAACAACGGGATCACGGCGACGGTGCGCGCGGCGAGCGCGGGCAGGCACCGGGTGGTCGTGAGGTACGCGAACGGGCGGGGTGGTGACGGCAAGCACGAGAACCGCACCCTCGGGCTCTCCGTCGACGGGCAGGCTCCCCGCCAGATCACGTTGCCCGCGACGGCGGACTGGAACGCCTGGCAGCAGGTCTCCACGGACGTCGACCTGGCAGCGGGTGAACACCGCGTCTCGCTCACGCGCGGTGCGGCCGACTCGGGCAACGTCAACGTTGACAGCCTCGCTTTGCTGTCGCCGGACCAGGCCTATCCCGCTGTCCGGGCCGTCGACGACTGCCGGTTCGGCACGAGCTGCGAGGCCGAGAACGGCGTCGTGAGCGGTGCTGCCAAGATCGCCGGCGAGCACGCCGGGTTCGCGGGCACCGGGTTCGTCGCGGAACTCGTCGGCGGGACGCGGCTGAGCCAGCGCGTGACCAGCGTGCCGGCGACGGGCACGTACCCGGTGGTGCTGCGCTACGCCAACGGCGTCGGCGGCGACGGCAAGCACGAACCCCGGACGGTGCTGATCAACGGGCAGCCGGTCACACTGCCCGTCACGGCGAACTGGGCCACCTGGGCCACGGCGACGGCCCAGGTCTCGTTGCCGGCAGGCACTTCCGACCTCACCGTCACGTGCCCGGACACCGGGTGCCACGTCAACCTCGACACCGTCGGGGTCAACACCTCCACGCAGCACCTGGCGCTCGGCGGCTACCGGCGTTCGCTCGACGGGTACACCGGCAACAACGGCGACCCGCAGCTCACGCCGGGCCTGATGTACCGCGACGGCTGGTACCTGCTGGACGACACGCCTTCGGCTCTGCGCGACGGGAACCCGCGCGTGGACCGGGGCGCGCAGCCGTACCAGGACGGGTACGTGTTCGGCTACGGCACCAACTACAAGGCCGCGCTCGGTGATCTCACCGCGCTGACCGGCGGGCCGAAGTTGTTGCCGCGCTGGGCTTACGGCGTCTGGTACTCCGAGTACATCGACCGGACGGCGGCCGACTACCGCGACCGGATCCTGCCGAAGTTCCGGGAGCACGGCGTGCCCCTGGACGTCCTGGTGGTCGACACGGACTTCAAGGGCCACAACCTGTGGAACGGCTGGCGGATGGACCAGCAGAAGTTCCCCGACCCGCAGGGCTTCCTCGACTGGGCGCACGGCGAGGGCCTGCACAGCACGTTGAACATCCACCCGAGCATCCAGGGCGACGACCCGGACTTCGCGCAGGCCCAGGCCACCGCGAAGGGCAAGCTGGCGAAGGGTTCCTGCGCGAACTGCTACGTGTTCGACTGGGCCGACCCGGACCAGCTGCGGGCCTACGTCGAGCTGCACCAGAAGATGCCGACCGACTTCTGGTGGCTCGACTGGTGTTGCGACGGCTCTGGTTCCTCGAAGCGCGGCGTGACCGCGGACTCGTGGATCAACGAGCAGTACTCGAAGATGGGCGCGTTCGCGTTCTCGCGCGGGTTCGGCTCGTTGCAGGCGGGCGGGTACAGCGGCTCCGGGCCGTTGCCGACCGGGCCGTGGGCGGAGAAGCGCACCACCCTGCACTTCACCGGCGACACCTCGTCGACGTGGGGCACGCTGAAGGCGACGATCGGGTACACCTCCGCCGAGGGGGTGTCGACCGGGATGTCGAACATCAGCCACGACATCGGCGGCCACAACGACACCACCGGGCTGCGGGGTTCGGAGACCTACCTCGACAACGGCCAGGTCCGCTACACCACCAAGATGCCGGACGACATGTACGCCCGGTGGGTGCAGCTGGGCGCGTTCCAGCCGATCACGCGGCTGCACAGCAACCACGGCGACCGGCTGCCGTGGCAGTACGGACCGGCCGCGCAGGCGTCGGCGACGAAGTTCCTGAACCTGCGGGAACGGCTCGTGCCGTACATCTACTCGCTGGCGGAGCAGGCCCAGCGGACGGGTGTGCCGCTCCAGCGGCCGGCGTGGCTCGAGTACCCCGGCAGCCCGGAGGCCTACTCCACAGTGGACAGCCAGTTCCTGCTCGGGCCCGACCTGCTGGTCGCGCCGATCACCACGCCCGGTGACGTCGGTTCGACGCGGGTCTGGTTCCCGCCCGGCCAGTGGACGGACTACTTCACCGGACAGGTGTACCAGGGCAACACCTGGGCGACCGTCAGCGCGGGCCTCGACACCATGCCGGTGTTCATGCGGTCGGGTGGCGTGCTGGTCGAGCGCAGTGCCGACGTCTCCAACGACGCGAAGAACCCGGTGGACGCGCTGACCGTGCACGTGACGGCGGGCGCCAAGGGCGAGTTCACGTTGTACGAGGACAAGGGCAAGCGCACGCGGATCAAGCAGGCCGGTGACGTCCTGATCGTGCAGTCGTCCTCGCCGTCCAAGCGGAAGTGGACGGTCGTGGTGCACGAGCGGGACGGCTCCAGCCGGACGGTGCAGGGCTCGGGCTGGCCGGTGATCAGTCTTCGGGCACCCAGGTGAGCAGCCGGACCTTCGCGACGGTCCGGACGTGCTTGCGCATCGCCGCGGCGGCCTTCTTCGCGTCGCCCGCGGCGATGGCCTCGTAGATCGCCGTGTGCTGCGCCAGTGAGCGGGACGGACGGCCCGGCTGGCGCAGCGACTCGGTGCGGCTCTCGGTGATCTGACCGGCGATGGTCTTCATGAAGTCGGCCAGCAGCGAGCTGTGCGCGGCGGCGGTGACGGCGGCGTGGAAGCGGCGATCCCCTTCCACGCCGTTGTCGCCGCCGGCGATCTCCTCGCGCATGTGGTCCAGCGCCTCGCGGATCGTCTCCAGCTCGGCGTCCGTGCGGCGTTCGGCGGCGAGCTCGGCGAGCTTCGTCTCGAGTGCCTCGCGGGCCTCCAGCACCTCGGGCAGGCGCTTGCGGCGTTCGACGAGCTGCTCGACCGGTTCGACGTCGAGGGTGTCGCGCACCAGGTACGTGCCGCCACCGTGCCGCGCCTCGACCAGGCCCTGGACCTCCAGCACCACGATCGCCTGCTTGACCGACGCGCGGCTGACCCCGAGGCTCGCGGCGAGGTCGCGTTCGGCGGGCAGCCTGTCCCCCGCCTGGAGACCGGCCTCGGCGACGTGCGCGCGCAGCCGTTCGAGCACCTGCTCGTACAGGCGGGACTTCACCATCGGCCGCAGCGCCTCGGACATCTGCCCAGGATAACCGGTCAAGTGGCTCAGCCACTAGGCCACCTCTTGACAGCGACCGGACTGCGGGCGGAAAGTGGCTCATCCACTTGGCCACCGAGCCACCGGACAGCCCCAACGACGGGAGCCCCGCATGTCCGCCGAACTGATCTCGATACTCGTGCTGGTCGTGGTGTTCGTCATCGCCACGACCAGGTCGATCAACATGGGTGCGCTCGCCTTCGCCGCGGCCTTCGGGGTCGGCACGCTGGTCGCGGATATGAAGGCCGACGACATCTTCAAGGGCTTCCCCGGCTCGCTGTTCGTCGTGCTGGTCGGGGTGACGTTCCTGTTCGCCATCGCCCGCGCCAACGGCACCACGGACTGGCTGGTGCACATGGCGATCCGGCTGGTCGGCGGGCGGATCGCGTTGATGCCGTGGGTGATGTTCGCGATCACCGGCGTGCTGACGGCGATCGGCGCGGTGAGCCCGGCCGCGGTCGCGATCGTGGCACCGATCGCGATGGGGTTCGCGGCCAAGTACAAGATCAGCCCGCTGCTCATGGGCGTGATGGTCGTGCACGGCGCGCAGGCGGGCGGGTTCTCGCCGATCAGCATCTACGGCACGATCGTGAACGGCATCGTGGCCAAGGAAGGGTTGCCGGGCAACGAGGTCGTGCTGTTCCTGGCCAGCCTCGTGGTGAACCTGCTGATCGCCGTGGTGGTGTTCGTGGCGCTGGGCGGGATGAGGCTCGCTCGGCAGCCGCTGGCCGCGGACGCGTTGGTGAAGGTGGGCGACGGAAACGGAACCACTGCCGGCGGCAGCGGTGGCTCGGGTGAAAGTGCTGGTGACGGCACCGAGCCCGAGGAGCGCGTCACCCTCACCGCGCCCCGCCTCGCCACCCTGATCGGCCTCGCGGCGCTCGTCGTGGCGGCGCTGGTGTTCGACCTCGACGTCGGCCTCGCCGCCATCACCGTCGCCGTGCTGCTCAGCGTCGTGTGGCCGGAGACCTCGAAGCAGGCGATCAACCAGATCACCTGGCCGACCGTGCTGCTGATCTGCGGCATCCTCACCTACGTCGCCGTGCTGCAGACGATGGGCACGATCAAGTGGGCGGGCGACTCGGTGGCCGGTGTCGGCGCTCCCCTGCTCGCGGCCTTGCTGATCTGCTACATCGGTGCGATCGTGTCGGCGTTCGCCTCGTCGGTCGGCATCATGGGCGCGTTGATCCCGCTGGCCGTGCCGTTCCTGTTGCAGGGTGAGGTCAGCGCGATCGGCCTGATCGCGGCGCTGGCGGTGTCGGCGACCGTGGTCGACGTGAGTCCGTTCTCCACCAACGGTGCCCTGGTGCTGGCCGGTGCGCAGGACGTCGACCGCGACAAGTTCTTCAAGCAGCTGATGGTCTACGGCGGGATCATGGTCGCGGCAGCGCCGCCGCTGGTGTGGCTCGCCCTCGTCGTCCCGGGAATCTGGTGAGTCGATGTTCGCCTTGCAGTCCGACCGCGTCGCCCTCCGCTTCGGCGACCGCGCCCTCACCCACGCCGAACTCGCTGCCTGCGCCGGAGCCCTGGCGCGGCAGCTGGCCGGCTTCCCCCGGGTCGCCGTGTGGGCGACGCCCTCGCTGGAGACCTGCGTCGCGGTGGTCGCCGCCCTGCTCGCCGGGGTGCCCGCCGTGCCGCTCAACCCGAAGGTCGGCGAACGCGAGCTCGCGCACATCGTGGCCGACAGCGCGCCCGCGAACGTCCTCGCCGCTCCTGGGGTCGTGCTGCCCGCGGGCCTGGACTCCGTGCCACGGCGGGACGTCACGCTCGACGGTGGGGATGTCGAACCGTTCACCGAACCCGGTGACGAGGCTCCCGCGCTGATCGTTTACACCTCCGGCACCACCGGGGCGCCGAAGGGCGTCGTGCTGCCGCGCCGTGCGATCACGTCCACTTTGGACGCGGTCGCGCAGGCCTGGGAATGGACCTCCGAGGACGTGCTGGTGCACGCGTTGCCGTTGTTCCACGTGCACGGGCTGATCCTCGGCGTGCTCGGTCCGTTGCGGCGCGGCGGTTCCCTGCACCACCTGGGCAAGTTCTCCACCGACGCCGTGGTGGAGGCGCTGAACGGGGACGGCACGATGATGTTCGGCGTCCCGACGATGTACCACCGGATCGCCGAGGAGGTCGGCTCCGCTCCCGCCCTCGCCGCCGCGCTGGGCAAGGCGCGGTTGCTGGTGTCGGGCTCGGCGGCGTTGCCGGTGCGCGACCACGAGCGGATCGCCGCCGCGACCGGCCAGCGCGTGGTCGAGCGGTACGGCATGACCGAGACGCTCATGAACACCAGCGTCCGCGCGGACGGCGACCGCAGGCCGGGCGCGGTCGGCCTGCCGCTGCCGGGTGTCGAGGTGCGGCTGGTCGACGACGGCGGTCTGACGCTCGGAGACGCGGGCGCGATCGGCGAGATCCAGGTGCGCGGGCCGAACCTGTTCACCGAGTACCTGAACCGGCCCGACGCCACCGCGGAGGCGTTCGCGGACGGCTGGTTCCGCACCGGCGACGTCGGCACCCGCGACGACGACGGCTACTACCGCATCGTCGGGCGCAAGGCCACGGACATCATCAAGAGCGGCGGCTACAAGATCGGCGCGGGCGAGATCGAGAACGCCCTGCTGGAGCACCCCGGGGTGAAGGAGGTCGCGGTGACCGGCGAGCCCGACGACGACCTGGGCGAGCGGATCGTCGCGTGGGTGGTGCCCTCCGACGCCCAGCCCTCCCCCGCTGAACTGGCGGACCACGTCGCCCGCCTGCTCACGCCGCACAAGCGGCCTCGGGTGGTGCGGTTCGTGGAGTCGTTGCCGCGCAACGACATGGGCAAGGTGATGAAACGTGCCCTGCGGACGTGAGGCGGCCCGCGACCTGATCGGGAGGGTGGCGTCGTCGTTCGCCGAGTTGCCGGACGAGTCGGTGCTGTCCGAAGTGGATGGTGTGCTGCCCGGCGCCGCTCCGGCGGCCGGCGGGCCGCTCGGCTGGACCGGCTACGACGACCAGCTCTCCCGCGCGGCCGAGCTGACGGGCGAACAGGAGTCCGTCGTCTGCGGCGTCGCGGAGATCGGCGGTGTGCGGGCCGTGCTGGTCGCGTTCGAGTTCGGTTTCCTCGGCGGCTCGCTCGGCACCCGCACCGGCGCGCGCATCGAGCAGGCCTTCACCCACGCCCGTGAGCACCGGCTGCCGGTCGTGTCCCTGGTCGCGACGGGCGGCAGCCGCATGCAGGAGGGCACCCCCGCGTTGATGCAGCTGCCCCGGATCGCGCGGCAGATCACGCTGACCCGCGCCGCCGGGCTGCCGCACGTCTCCGTGCTGCGCGATCCCACCACCGGCGGCGGCTGGGCCACCCTCGGCGCGGGTGCCGACGTCGTGCTCGGGTTGCGCGGCGCCCAGGTCGGGTTCGCCGGGTCGCGGGTGCGGCCGCCGGGGTACTCGGTGACGCAGCAGTTCGCGGCCGGGCTGGTCGACCAGCTGCTGCCGTCCGGCGAGCTGCGCGGCAGGCTGGAACGCTGGCTGCGGCTGCTCACATCGCCCGGTGACACCGCTGAGGTGCCGGGGGCACTGGGACAGGTGACGACGCCGGCGACGGGCTGGGACGCGGTGGTGAACGCTCGCGCGCTGGGGCGGCCGCGCGCGAAGCAGTACCTCCAGGCCTACTTCGACTGGCACGAGCCGATCAACGGCGACCGCGCCGGCGGGGTCGATCCCGGTGTGCTGTGCGGCTTCGGGCTTCGGGGCGGCCGCACCGTCGCCTACGCGGCACAGTGCGGCACGGCGACGAGACCGGCCGGGTTCCGGACGGCGGCGCGGCTCGTGCGCCTGGCGAACCGGCTGGGGATCCCGGTGCTGACGCTCGTCGACACACCGGGCGCGGCCAACGACGCGGCCGCCGAGAAGGCCGGGGTGGGAGCGGCGATCGCCGACATGTTCACCGCGGTCGCCGAGGTGAGCGTGCCGGTGACGACGCTGTTGATCGGTGAGGGCGGGTCCGGTGGCGCGCTCGCGTTCGCCGCGCCGGACCGGATGTGGGTGACGCCGGACAGCTACCTCGCGGTGATCTCACCGGAGCTGGCGGCCGCGATCCTCAAGCGGGAACCGGCACGGGCGCGGCAGACGGCCGACGAACTGCGGTTGCGGCCCCAGGACCTGGTCGAGCTGGGCGTGGCGCGGGGAATCGCCCAGCTCAGCCCAAGCGTGGAACGGTGAACACCCGCAGGAACGTGCCGAGCAGCTTCCGGTCGCCGTTCAGCTCGACCTCGCCGTCCCGCATCGACCCGACGATCGCGCGGTAGGACGACAGCACGTCGTCGCCCAGAGACACGGTGATGGTCAGGTCGGGCCCGGCCGGGGCGGGGCCGAGGCCCGTGAGCAACGAGCCGTCGTCGAGCACGGCGTGCACCACAGTGTCGCGGACGTGGATCTCCCACGACGCGGTCAGGCCGGCCGCTTCACCGGACTGGAAGACGGCGCGCAGGTTCAGCACCATGCCCTCCGGTGTGACGACGTCGCCTTCCTGCGGTTCGCCCAGCTGCGTCGCGCCCCAGCGGGCCAGCGACAGCAGGGCCGGTTCCAGCGACTGGCCCACCGGGGTCAGGGCGTAGACGACGCCGCGCGCGGGTGCGGGGGCCACCTGGCGTTCGACGATGCCCGACTGCTCCAGCTCTTTCAGGCGGGTGGCCAGGACGTTCGTCGGGATGCCTGCCAGGCCCGTCTGCAGCTCCGTGTAGCGGCGCGGCCGGACGACGAGGTTGCGGACGATCAGCAACGCCCACCGTTCGCCCACCAGCTCCAGTGCGCGGGCGAGGCCGCAGTACTGGCCGAAGTCACGTCGCTTCATGCCCAAACCATAGCAAGCTTGTCTAAAGCTAGCCAGCTGCGTGACTCAAAGCTCACTTGCAAAAACGAAGTGAGCAGGTTTACCGTCGTCCCACACCGCTCCCGGACTCCGAAGGACAGGCGATGACCGCACTGCTCGAACGCACCGACACGGCCGCGCGCAGGCCGTTGCTGTCACGCGGCGTCGGCTTCGCGGGCATCTCGGCCGCGATGGTCGTGATCCTCGTGGCGGCCGGCGCGCCGACGCCGTTGCTGCCGATCTACCAGCACCAATGGGGGTTCGCGCCGTGGGTGCTGACCCTCGCGTTCGGCATCTACGCGTTCTCGTTGCTCATCGCGATCCTGGTGATCGGGTCGCTGTCGGACTACGTGGGACGGCGGCCGCTGATGATCGCGGCGCTGGCCGTCGACCTCGTCGCGATGGTGATGTTCCTGTTCGCGCCGAGCATCGGCTGGGTCATCGCGGCACGGGTCGTGCAGGGTGTCGCCACTGGCGCGGCGTCCAGTGCGCTCAGCGCCGCCGTTGTGGAGCTTGCACCCGAGAAGTTCAAGAAGCTCGGCGCGCAGATGACGAGCATGGCGCCGCTGGGCGGGCTGGCGATCGGCGCGCTCTTCGCGGGGCTGCTGGCCGAGTTCGCGACCGACGCGGCGTTCGAGGTGTGGCTGGTGCTCGCGATCGTCATGGCAGCCGGGACGCTGTTCGCCGTCTTCACGCCGGAGACCGCGACGCGCAAGCCCGGTGCGGTGGCGTCGCTGAACCCCCGCATTTCACTGCCGGCGCAGGTGCGCAGGCTCTACTGGACCTCGGTTCCCGGCATCGTCGGCGGGTTCATGACGATGACGGCGTTCATGGGGCTCGTGCCCGCGTTGCTCGTCGCGGTGTTCGCCGTGAAGAGTCCGATCGTCGGTTCACTGCTGGCTTTCGTCGCGCTCGGAGCGTCCACTGTGGCCTCCGCGTTCAGCAGTGGCCTGAAGGCGCCACACCTCCGGCTCGGTGGCATGGTCGCGATGGTCCTGGGCGCCGTCCTCTTCATCGGCAGCATCGGCGCCACCTCACTGCCGTTGCTCTGGGCGGCCGCGGTCGTCGGGGGCGGCGGGATCGGCGCCTCGTTCGCCGGGACGACCCGCGGGCTCGTGCCCGAGGTCGCGCCGCACGAACGCGCCGGGTTGTTCACCGCGATCTTCTTCGTCGGTTATCTCGCGATGGGCAGCGCGGCGATCGTCGCGGGGCTGTTCATCGGTGTCGCCGGCGCGGTGACCACGGCGATCGGGTACGGGGTGGTCGTCGCGATCGTGACGCTCGCCGGCGTCATCGGGACGGCGCGCCTCAACCGGAGGTGATCCGGTCGGCGTGGACGTGCGTGCGCACCCCCTGGGGGTCGAACAGGATCAGCAGCTCGACCGCGCCGCCGTCCGCGCTGCCCAGCCAGTGCGGTTTCGCGGTGTCGAACTCGGCGGCCTCACCGGGCGGCAACGTCAGGTCGAGGTCGTCCAGCACGAGCCGCAACCGTCCATTCAGGACGTAGAGCCACTCGAACCCGTCGTGCGTCTTCAACGCGGGCTCCAGCGGCTCGGGCACGGCGGGGATGAGCATCTTGAACGACTGCACCCCGCCCGGCCGCCGCGACAACGGCACGAACGTCATGCCGTACTTGTGGATCGGCTTGAGGTGGATGCGCGGGTCGCCGGTCCGCGGGGCGCCGACGAGGTCGTCCAGCGGCACGTCGTAGACGCGCGACAACGGCAGCAGCAGTTCCAGCGTGGCCCGGCGCTGCCCGCTCTCCAGCCGGGACAGGGTGCTCTCGGAGATCCCGGTGGTCGTCGCGAGGTCGGCGAGGGTGATGCCGCGGTGCCGGCGCATCGTCCGCAGCCGCGCGCCCACCCCGTCGAGAACGTCTTCGGTGTTCACGAGGCCGAGCTTGCCACACTGGCAAGTTTTCGTGCCACAAACAGCAACCGCATTGCACGCTGACGACATGAAACGCCTTGTACTCGCCCTACTGCTCGTGATCACCGCCTGCTCCACCGCGGAAACCCCGTCCCACTCCACCGTCACCGAGGACGACCCGGTGTTCCAGCAGACCTTCCGGCACGAGTTCGCTGACGTCGACGGCCTGCGGATGCACTACGTGAAGGGCGGCACCGGCAGCCCCGTGGTGCTGATCCACGGCTGGCCGCAGACCTGGTACGGCTGGTGGCCGATCATGCCCGCCCTCGCCGAACGCCACACCGTCTACGCCCTCGACCTGCCCGGACTCGGCGACAGCACCGGCACGCCGAAGAGCTACGACAAGGCCACGCTCGCCCGGTACGTCCACGCGCTGACCAGCGAGCTCGGCCTGGAAGACCCTTCTGTCGTCGGCCACGACCTCGGCGCGGCCGTCGCGTTCCAGTACGCCAGCCAGTTCCCCGAGGACACCGCCCGGCTGGGCTACCTCGACCTGCCGCTGCCGGGCCCCGCGATCGACGCACGCACCTACCGCGGCCTGAGCTGGCACATCGCGTTCCACTCACAGCCGCAGGTCCCCGAGACCGTCGTCCAGAACGACGTCCGCGACTACCTGAAGCTCTTCTACCCGCAGGTCTCCTACCAGGGCAGCGCTTTCGGCGGCACGTCGACCACGTCCCCGTTCGACGACAAGGAGATCGACGAGTACGCGCGCACCTACGGCACCACCCTGAAGAACGGCTTCGAGCTCTACCGCGCCCTCGACCAGGACGTCCGCGACACCGAGGCCGCGCAGCCCGTCCAGGCACCGACCCTGGTCATGGCCGCGGAGGGTCAGGCCGAGGCGATCAAGGGCACGGCGGCGCCGCGGATGACGAACATCGTGCGCACGCTCGACGTCCCGAACGCGGGACACTGGCTCGTCGAGGAGAACCCGGGGTTCGTCACCGCCGAACTGCTGCGCTTCCTCAGCTCATGACCGGGAACCGGTCGTCCCACGGCAGCGCTTCCTCCAGCTGCGCCGCGAGCTTGATCAGCAGCGCCTCCCCCGCGAGCGGCGCGACGAACTGGACGCCGAGCGGCAGCCCGTCCGCCGTCCAGTGCAGCGGCAGCGAGAGCGCGGGCCTGCCGGTGATGTTCGCGAGCTGCGTGTACGGCACCCAGCCGAGGTTGTCGGAGATCATGTCGTCGACGATCTTGGTGTGCTTGAGGAACCGGGCGGTGCCGGTCTTGAGCAGCACGTCGGTAGCGCGTTGCAACGACACCGGCAGGTCGAACTGGCCGACCTTCGGCGGCGGGGTCGCGAGCGTCGGCGTCAGCAGCAGGTCGTAGGACTCGAAGAACGTGCTGAGGCGGCGGGTGTGCTCGTGCCGCCGTTGCACCGCGTCCACGTAGTCGACGCTGCTCGTGGCCCGTCCCAGCGCGGCCATGAGCAGCGTGTCGCGTTCGAACGCGACGTCCGGCGCCCCGGTCAGGCGCTTGGCGTCGGCGACCTTCCACGCGAGGTTCACGAACCACGTCAGCAGGAAGTCCTTGGCCAGCACCGCGTCGTCGAACGGCGCCTGCGGCAGTTCCTCGACGTGGTGACCGAGGTCGGTGAGCACGCGGACGGCGGACGCGACGGCCGCGACCGCCTCGGGGTGCGGGTTCGGGTTGATCGCCGACGGCACCCGCACGCCGATCCGCAGCTTGCCGGGCTCCTGGCCGACGTACGAGGCGAACGGCTCCGGGGGCAGCGCGGGAGAGTACGGCCCGGCCGGCTCACCGCCGCAGATGACGTCGAGCATCGCGGCCGTGTCGCGGACCGTGCGAGAGACGACGCCCTGCACCGCCGCGCCGTGCATCATCTCGGCGGTCTCCGGCCCGAACGGCATGAGGCCACGTCCCGGCTTCAGCCCGACGAGCCCGCAGCACGCGGCCGGGATGCGGGTCGAGCCACCACCGTCGTTGGCACCCGCGCAGGGCACGATCCCGGCGGCGACCGCGGCGGCCGACCCGCCCGACGACCCGCCGGGAGTCCGGGTCAGGTCCCACGGGTTGCGCGCGGGACCCCACGCGACCGACTCGCTGATCGCCTTCGCGCCGAACTCCGGCAGGTTCGTCTTGCCGAAGATCACCAGGCCGGCGTCGATCCAGCGCCGCACGACCGTCGAGTGGGAGGCGACCTTCAACGCCTTCAGCGAGTTCGAGCCGTTCGAGGTCGGCAGGCCCGCGTGGTCCTGGCCGAGGTCCTTGATCAGGAACGGCACGCCGGCGAACGGCCCGGTGAGGTCGTCCGACGGTTCGGCGGGCACGTCCCGGACGATCGCGTTGAGCCGCGGGTTCACCTCGGCGGCGCGTTCCCTCGCCACCGCGAGGAGTTCAGCCGCGGACACCTGCTTGTCCGCGACGAGCCGGGCCAGCCCGGTGGCGTCGTACTTCCGGTACTCGTCGAAGTCCACGCGCTCAAGGTAGCTGCTCGGCCACCGAGAAGACGGTGTCCCGCACCACCGCCGGTGTTTCCTGGGGGATGAGGTGCCCCGCACCCTCGACGACGATCATCTTCCCCTGCGGTGCGGCGTCCATCAGGTCGGCCGCGTACTGGTTGAACAGCGGGCGCCACTTCGCCATCCCCTTCTCGACCAGCCCCGCCTGCAGGCAGACCACCGGCACGTCCGGGGTGCCTTTCTCCTGCACGCGGCGCAGCACGGGCAGCGCGGACGAGATCTGCGCGGCTTCCCTGCTGCCCGCTTTCATGGCCCGCGCGGTGGCGTAGTCGCGCGTCATGGCCTCCACGTCGGCCGCGGAGATCTCCGCCGAGACGCCGTTGCGGAACGTCTGCCGCTTGATCAGCCCCTTGCCGCCCACCCGTGCCAGCAGCGCCATGAAGCCGAAGAACCGGGCCGCGACCTTCGCGTTGCGCGTCGACATGATCTCGGCGAGCGTCGCGTCCACGAACACCATGCCGGCCACGCGTTCCGGGTACCGATCGGCGAAGACGCGGATGATCGGCCCGCCCCAGCTGTGCCCGACGAGCAGCACCGGCGCGGTCTCGCCGAGAGCGTCGAGCAACGCCGTCAGGTCGTCCGCGATCCGGTCGAGCGTGCGGTCGTGCGGGTCGACGTCGCTGCCGCCGTAGCCCGCGCGGTCGTAGGACAGCGTGCGGTACCGCGCGCTCACCTCGCGTTGGGTGTGGATCCAGGACGAACCGGGCGCGCTCATCCCTGCCTCGAAGACGACCAGCGGCCCGGGGCCCTCCCCCGCCGTGACCGCGCGGATCACCCGCCCGTCCGGCAGGGTGACGCTCTTCTCCTGCATCGCGAGGTCTTTCACCGGTGCCAGCTCGGAGGGTGGAGCTCGTCCCACAGCGCCGCGCTTTCCAGTTGTGCGGCGAGAGCGAGCAGTTCGGCGTCCTGCCGGTTGCGGCCGACCAGGTGCACGCCGTGCGGCAGTCCGTTGTCGTCCACATGCGACGGGAGCGAGATCGCGGGCACACCGGCGAGGTTCGCCCACGGCGTGTGGCAGGACCACTTCAGCATCAGGTCCGCCTCGTCGCCGGTGTAGTGGCCGATCGGCACCGGCGGGCCGTTCGTCGTGGGCGTGAGCACGACGTCGTAGCCGTCGACCGCGGCCAGGAACGTGCTGGCGTAGCGGGCGAGCAGGGTCTGCGCGGAGACGATGTCGTTGGCGGACAACGTCTCGTTGACGTCGAGGAGGTGCCGGGAGTACGGCCGCAGCAGGTGGGTGCGCTCCGGCGGCACGACCAGCCGGGCGACGGCGGCCACCTGGTAGGCGAACCAGACCAGGACCGCGCGGCTCACGGGCTCGTCCCAGCGCGCGGGCAGCGGGATCTCCCGCACCACGTGGCCGAGTCCGATCAGCACCTCCGCGGTGCGCCGCACGGCCAGTTCCGCCTGCGGGTCCGTGTCCTCGTCGGTGCCGGTGTCGGTCCACAGGGCGATCTTTAGTTTGCGCCGGAGCACCGAGGAGAAGCCACCCTCGTGGCGCCACCCGTACAGGTCGCCGGGCGCGGGTGACGCCATCACGTCCAGCAGGAGTGCCGCGTCCTCGACCGTGCGCGCGATCGGTCCCTCGGTGCTCGCGACGAGGAACGAGCTGGCGGGCGCCGGACTCACCAGCCCGCGGCTCGGCTTCATCCCGACGAGGTGGCAGGTGGCGGCGGGCGTGCGGATCGAGCCCGCGCCGTCGCTGGCGTGCGCCACGGGCAACAGACCTGCTGCGACCGCTGTCGCCGCGCCACCGCTCGACCCGCTCGAGTAACGCGTTGGGGCGTAAGGGGTCACGGCCGGGCGTGGCGTGACGTCGTTCTCGGTGTAGCAGGTGGCGCCGAACTCCGACGTGTTCGTCTTGCCCAGCACGACCGCGCCCGCCTGCCGCAGCAACCCGACCGTCCAGGAGTCCTGCGACGGCACGGTCCTCGCCAGTGCCGCTGACCCGAACGTCGTGCGGATTCCCGCCGTCGCGGCGAGGTCCTTGATGCCCAGCGGCAGTCCGAGCAGCGCGGCCTGATCCCCCTGCGCGAGCCGCTCGTCCGCGCGCGCGGCCTCTTTCGTCGCGTTCTCGTTGAGCGTCACGAACGCGCCGAGGTCCGCGTGCCGCTCGGTGCGGTTCAGGTAGTGCTCGGTCAGTTCGCGGGAGCTGATCTCCTTGGCGCGCAATGCTTGCAGCTGCTGCGCCGCCGTGAGTTCGTGCAGGCTCATGGCTTCACCGCGGCCCCGGTCAGCAGGCGGTGCACCGACCACGTGACCACGTCGAGCTCGTCGGACGTCAGCGGCGCGCCACCGAACATCCGCCGGTGCATCAGCGGGCCTTCGAGCAGGTTGCCGACGAACGGCAGCTCCGGCACCTCGGCGATCTCCCCCCGCCGCACCGCCCGCGCGATCGCGTCGACCAGCGGCTGCGACCGGCGCGAGACCAGCGCGCGGAACGTCCGCTCGGCCTCACCGTCCCCGCGCAGGTCCGCGAGGAAGCCGACCAGGCCGTCGTTCCACGGCTCGTTCCAGGCGCCGGCCAGGTCCTCCGCGAACGCCCTGAGGTCGCCGAGCAGCGTGCCGGTGTCCGGGTCCGGCACGGGCGGCAGGTACGCGTCGAGCACGTCCGCCACCAGCCGCACCTTGCTGCGCCAGCGCCGGTAGACATCGGTCCTGTGGGCCCCCGCCTGGGCCGCGACCTGCGTCAACGCCAGCGCGTCGTAGCCGTTCGAGGTCAGCAGCGACCACGCGGTCGCCAGCAACCGCTGTTCGAGCTCGGGATCCCGCGGTCGCCCCGCCACCGGCAGCCCTCCAATTCGCAACAGGTTGTTGCGATACCGTAGAGGGGGCGGCGGGCCCGCACAAGGGCGGGTCAGCGGCGTGGCTCGCGGCCGGCCTGCCCGCATGTGAGAGGTCAGCGGCGTGCCTCGCGCCGGTTTGCACGCACGTGAGCGGTCAGCGCGTGACTCGGTCCGACTGGCCCGCACAAGGGTGGTCAGCGGCGTGGTTGGCGGCCCGCCTGCCCGCACCTGGGCGATCAGCGCGTGACGCGCGGACGGGCCGCCCGCACGCGAGCGGTCAGCGGCGTGGCTCGGGCTGGATGGCCCGCACAGGGGAGGTCAGCGGCATCGTTCGCGGCCCGCCTGCCCACACCTGGGCGGTCAGCGCGTGACTCGCCGGACAGCCCGCCCACACCCAGGCGGTCAGCGGCCTGACTCGCAGCCGGCCTGCCCATACCTCGGCGGTCAGCGAGTGACTCGCGGAAGGCCCGCCCACACCCAGGCGATCAGCGGCGCAGCCCGCCCGCCTACACCTGAGCGGTCAGCGGCTCACCTCGACCGCCGCCAAATCGCGCATCGCGGCCGCCACCCCCACGTCCAGCGCGCCCTGCATGACCTGCGGCCGCCGCTCCGTCCGCCCGATCACCGCGCTCCCGAGCGGCGGCCTGATCTGCAGGCACGCCGGGTGCGTGGCGAGCAGTTCCTCGTCCTGCGCCCGGATCTCCTCGCGGCCCAGCCAGTTCGCCACGACTCCCGGCGCGTGCCGGGCGAACCAGCGCGACAGCACGAAGCGTTCACCCCGCGACGGCGGTGTCCCCAGGAACTCGTCCTCGCGCCGCGTGCGCAGGGCCACGACGTGCGTGGCGCCCTGCGCGATCGCCGTGCCGACGGGGATCGTCTCGCTCAGGCCGGCGTCGACGTACGGGCGGCCGTCGATCACCACCGGGTCGCCGGCGAGGAACGGCATCGCGGTCGAGGCCCGCAGCGCGGTCTGCAGGCTCAGCTGGTCGCGGACGTGGGAGTGCAAGTCCACCGGCTCGCCGGTGAGGCCGTCGGTGGCCATCGGGTGGAACTCGACGGGGTTGTCGAGGATCTCCTGGAACCCCATCGGGTGGACCTCGGTGTAGATCGTGTGGACGAGGTGCCGGGTGTCCACGACCGGGCGGCGGCTGAACGCGCGGCGCGGGTTGATCGTCGTGCGCATGACGGCCGGGTCCCACCACGCGTGCTTGCTCCGGTCTGCGCGGCCGCACAGCAGCCAGGCGGCGTTCAGCGAGCCCGCCGAGCTGCCGTAGACGGCGTCGAAGAGCGGGAGCAGGCCGAGGCGTTCGATCGCGACCGTCATGCCGCTGGAGTAGACACCGCGCGAGCTGCCGCCTTCGACCAGCAGGACCAGGCGGGCGTCGTCCTCCCGTTGTCCTGGAACGCTTTGGTGCTGCCTGCGCTCACGCAGCAAGTCGAGAACGGTCATGCCGAAACCCTATCTGCGCGGTTCCCGGGGCGCTGCTACTGTGGACGGCGAGATCAACCGCCTCCTTGAGGAGCTCGACGTGCTGGTGGGTGAAGACGACATCTCAGGGTGAGCCCTGGATGTGCCAGGCCATCGACAGCTGATGGCCGTTTCGTCGTCCCCTTTTCTCCACGCGCGTGGTCGTTCCGCGCGCGGCACATTCCCGAGGTCTCACACCCATGTCCGACGCATTCATCGTCGTGTCGTCCCTGTCCTTCTCGTGGCCGGACGACACCCCCGTGTTCGACGGCCTGTCCGTCTCGGTGCCCGGCGGGCGCACCGGTCTCGTCGCCCCGAACGGTGCCGGGAAGTCGACGCTGCTCAAACTCGTGGCGGGAACTCTGGCGCCATCCGAGGGCTCCGTGTCCGTCGAGGGTGTCCTCGGCTACCTCCCGCAGGACCTGCCGCTCACCGCCGGGCTGACCGTGGCCGAGGTGCTCGGTGTCGCGGACGTGCTGCGCGCCATCGCCGCCGTCGAGTCCGGTGACGTCGGCGAGGAGCACTTCACCACCATCGGCACCGACTGGGAACTGGAGCAACGCACGCGCGCGCAGCTCGACCGGCTCGGGCTCGGCGACCTCGCGCTCGACCGGGTGCTCGGCACGCTGAGCGGCGGGCAGGTCATCTCGCTCGGGCTCGCGGCCCAGTTGCTGAAGCAGCCGGACGTGCTGCTGCTCGACGAGCCGACCAACAACCTCGACCTCGACGCCCGGCACCGGCTCTACGACGTGCTCGACGACTGGCGCGGGTGCCTGCTCGTGGTGAGCCACGACCGGGCGTTGCTCGACCGGATGGACCGGATCGCGGAGCTCGACGGCGGCGAGGTCCGCTTCTACGGCGGGAACTTCTCCGAGTACGAGGAGGCCGTGGCGGCCGAGCGCGAGGTGGCGGAGAAGAACGTCCGCAGTGCCGAGCAGGAGGTCAAGCGCGAGAAGCGGGAGATGCAGCAGGCCCGCGAACGTGCCGCGCGCCGGGCGTCCAACGCGCAGCGGAACCTCTCGAACGCGGGCCTGCCAAGGATCTTCGCGGGCAACATGAAGCGCAACGCGGAGGTGTCGGCGGCCAAGGCCGACGGCACGCACGCGGCCCGGCTCGGCGCGGCCCGCTCGAAGCTCGACCAGGCCGAGCGGGCGCTGAAGGACGAGCAGAAGATCAGCCTGGAGCTGCCGCAGACCGCGGTGCCGGCCGGACGCACGTTGTTCCTCGGCTCGGACATCCGGGTGCGGGACCTGTTCGACGACCTCTCGCTCGCGATCCGGGGTCCGGAGCGGATCGCGCTGGCCGCACCGAACGGCGTCGGCAAGTCGACGTTGCTGCGGGTCGTCCACGGTTCGCTGACGCCGGACAGCGGTGACGTGAAACGGGCCGACGGTCGCGTCGCCTACCTATCGCAACGGCTGGACCTGCTCGACGACTCCCGCACGGTCGCGGAGAACCTGGAGGCGTTCGCCCCGGCGATGCCCCCGGCCGAGCGGATGAACCTGCTGGCGCGCTTCCTGTTCCGAGGTGCCCGCGCGCACCTGCCGGTCGGGGTGCTGTCCGGTGGCGAACGGCTGCGGGCGACGCTGGCGTGCGTCCTGTTCGCCGAGCCCGCGCCGCAGCTGCTGCTGCTCGACGAACCGACGAACAACCTCGACCTGGTCAGCGCCGGGCAGCTGGAGAGCGCGCTCAACGCGTACCGGGGCGCGTTCGTCGTCGTCAGCCACGACGAGCGGTTCCTGAGCGAGGTGAGGATCGACCGCCGGCTGCGCCTCGACGGCGGCAGGCTGCTGGAGGCCTCGCATGGCTGAGGCACTGGTCGCCACCGAGCTGGTGCGCGGGTTCGGCGGCCGGCGGGTGCTCGACGGGGTGTCTCTGACCGCGGCACCCGGCCGCCGCGTCGGGCTGATCGGCGAGAACGGCGCGGGCAAGTCGACGCTGCTGCGCCTGCTCGCGGGTGTCGACCAGCCCGACGGCGGTGTCGTCACGCGGCCGCACGACCTCGGGTTCCTGCACCAGGAGATGCCGTTCCCGGACTCGGCGACCGTCGCCGACGTCCTCGACGACGCACTGGCCGAGGCACGGGCAGACCTGGCCGAGCTGGACCGGCTGGGCGCGCTGGTCGCCGATCCGGCGTACCTGGAGGAGTACTCGGAACGCCTGGAGCTCGCGCAGCAGCACGAGGCCTGGGACGCGGACCACCGCGCCGGGATCGTCCTCGGTGGACTCGGGCTCGGTGACGTGGCGCTCGGCCGCACGCTCGGGTCGTTGTCCGGCGGTGAGCGGCGCCGCCTCGACCTGGCCGCGCTGGTGATCCGCCGGCCGGCCGCGTTGCTGCTGGACGAGCCGACGAACCACCTCGACGACGACGCGGCCGCGTTCCTGGAGGAGCAGCTGCGGTCGCTGCCCGGCGTCGTGGTGCTGGCGAGCCACGACAGGGCGTTCCTCGACGCGGTGTGCACCGACCTCGTCGACCTCGACCCGGCTGTGGACGGGCCGGTGCGGTTCGGCGGCACGTACAGCGAGTACCTGCGGCAGAAACGCGCCGACCGCGACCGCTGGGAACGCCGGTACGCCGAGGAGCAGGAGGAGCTGACGGAGGTGCGCGACTCGCTCGGCCTGATCGCGGGCCGCGTCGCGCCGAACCGGGCGATGCGCGACAGCGACAAGATGGGCTACGGCGTGCGCGCGAACCGCGTGCAGAGCCAGATCTCCCGCCGCATCCGCAACGCCACGCGGCGCCTCGAGGAGCTGGAACGCCACGCCGTGCCCGCTCCCCCGCGCCCGCTGCGGTTCGAGCCCGACGTCGTGGCGGTGCAGGCCGAGGACCTGGTGTCGCTGCGGGAGGTCCGGGTGCCCGGACGGCTCGCGCTCGATCTCCTGGACGTGCGCGACGGCGACCGGCTGCTCGTGACCGGCCCGAACGGCGCGGGCAAGTCGACGTTGCTGCTCGTACTGGCCGGGCTGCTGGACGTCGAGGGCGTGCGACGGCAGCCCGGTCTGAAGGCGGGACTGCTCGACCAGGACACGTCGTTCGCCAACCCGCGCCTCACCGCCCGAGGCACCTACGGCCGGGCGCTCGGTGCCGAACGGGTCGCGCAGGTGCCGCTGGAGTCGTTGGGGTTGCTGCACAAGTGGGACCTGGGCAAGGCGGTCGGCACGTTGTCGGTCGGCCAGCAACGCCGACTCGCCCTGGCGATGATGGTGGCGGACCCGCCGCACCTGCTGCTGCTCGACGAGCCGACCAACCACCTGTCGCCCACGCTGTGCGACGAACTGGAGGACGCGCTGGGGCCGGGTCCGGGTGCGATCGTGGTCGCGAGCCACGACCGGTGGCTGCGGCGGAGGTGGCGGGGTGCGGAGGTCGGGCTGACTCGGGAGACGGGTTAAGTCGGTGGACGGGCTCCGGATGATGGTGCCGTGGTGGTGTTCGAGTGCGTGGCGTGCGGTGCGGCGCTGACCGTTCCGTTGAGGCAGGTCGACCGGCCCGACCACGAGCACTACGAGTGGGCGAACAGCACCGAGTTCACGCCGTCGCTCCTGCCACCGGGCACTTACGCCGCACAGGGGGACCCTCTCGTCGGTCCCGGTGACGTGCGTGGCCTGTCCTGGGTGGACGAACACCCCGAGGGCTGGTGCTGCGGGGTGGACGGACTCGACCCGAACCTCGCGTGTGCGTGCGGGCAGCCGGTCGCGACGCGCGTGGACGACTGTTCGCGCTGGCAGGTGGTGCGGTTCGTGCCCGGTGCCGTGCGGGCTGCCGGTGAGCCGGAGCCGGTGCGGGCCTGGGAGGCGGACGACTGGGACAGCGCGCCGCTGACCGACAGCGAGCTGTGGTGGCCCCGGCGTGTGGGGATCGCTGCCGGGGTCGCTCTCGCCCGCGTGCTGCTCGCGGCTGGGGACGCGCGTGTGGTGGCCGCGGCCGGGCCGGTCGCCGACCTGTTCCGGAGCCACCTCGACGCGCACGTGGCCAACCCCCTCCCGAGCCACCTCGACGCGCGGACACCGCCAAACGCCCCCTCCAGAACCCTGGCGCCGGCCGGACCGAGCCGGCACGCCTCCTCCAGAACCCTGGCGCCGGCCGGACCGAGCCGGCGCGCGCCCTCGAGAACTCTCGCGCTGGCCGGACCGGGCCGGCCCGCCCAAACCGATCTCCTGCTGGTGCCCCGCCACCCCCAGACCGGCGAGCCGTGGCCCGCGCCCGGGACGGTCGTGCCGATCTCGGCCGAGCTGTGGCGGTGGCTCGCGAACGACGCTCCGGCGCCTCTGCCGCGGACCGGCGGCCAGTGGGAGCCCTACTTCCGCCACGACCCGCTGCCGGCCCGTCCGAAAGAACTCTGGCTCGACACCGGTGCCGCCCGGCGTGAGATGTCGAAACGGCGGACCTAGCTTCGACGTAGGTGTGGAAGGACGACCGCACACCACGGAGGAATGATCATGACCGGACGCCCGCCCGTCACCGACCTCGCCACCTGGCAGCAGGCCCGGGACGCGCTGCTGGTCCGCGAGAAGGCCCACACCCGCGAGGGCGACGCGATCGCGGCCGAACGCCGGAAGCTGCCGATGGTCGAGTTCGACGGGAAGGTCGAGGTCGTCGGCGCCGGCGGGCCCGTGCCGTTCGTCGACCTCTTCCAAGGCCGCGACGAGCTCGTCGTCTACAAGCACATGTGGTGGGACGGCGCGCCGCACCAGGGGCAGTGCGAGGGCTGCACGCACGTGCCGTGGCACTTCGACAACGCCGCCTACCTCAACGCGCGCGGGGTGTCGTTCGCGATGCTGACCACCGGCGAGTGGGACGAGGTGGCGCCGTTCGTCGAGTTCATGGGCTACACGCAGCCCTGGTACTCGGTGCGCGGGGCGGACGGTCCCGCCGGCGGCGAGATGGGGTACCTGACCAGTTACCTGCGGGACGGCGACCGCACGTTCCTCACCTACTCCACGACCGGGCGCGGCTGTGAGCGCGTCAACGGGTCGCTGAACTTGCTCGACATGACCGTGCGCGGGCGCGGTGAGGCGTGGGAGCGGCACCCCGAAGGCTGGCCGGAGGCACGGCCGGCGGGCTGGTTCTGGCGGACGAACGCGGACGGCGAGTCGAGCTGGGGCGAGGACAGCAGGCCCGTGCCGCAGTGGACCCGGCCGGGGGCGGGGGCCGTCGAGACCCTGGGCAGGCAGGGCCACTGCCACTGATCAGCGCGGTCTGGTCGCGGTGGCGAGGACGCGGCGCTTCCGGTCGAAGCCGGCCAGGACGCTCCGCGCCTCCTGCTGCATCGAGACCATCGCGGGGTCGTCGGGCGCGTCGGTGGCGAGGGCCTCCTCCCACATCCGCTTCTCCTGCTCGCGCCAGGCGGGACGGTCGGTCACCTCGACGTCGGTGAACCCGGCGTCGGGGAGCTGGCGGGCGAGGTCGAGCTCGCGGATGCGGCGCCAGACCCGTTCGTCCTGCGGGTCGGCCGGCTGCCAGCAGGTGATGGCCAGCCGGCCGCCGGGCCGCAGGACGCGCAGGCACTCCCGCAGCGCGTCCGGCTTGGACTCGGCGAACTGCATCGCGTCGACGACGAGCACAGCGTCCACAGAGGAGCTGCTCAGGCCGGTGGCGGTGAGCGTGCCGACGCGGAAGTCACCGCCGCCGCTGCTCCGCCTGGCCTGCTCGACGGCCACGGCGGAGAAGTCCACCCCGACCAACCGGCACCCGGTGCGGCGCGCGATCTCCAGGCCGTAGCCACCACGGCCGCAGGCCAGGTCCAGCAGCACGCGGCCCTGGCCCAGGCGCAACGCCGCCACGACCTCGTCGAGGCCGGTCCCGCCGAGCAGGCTGGTCGAGTCGAGGTCCGGCGGGAGGCCGAGCGTCCGCCGCACCAGGTCGTCGGCCAGCGGCGACGCGGCCCGATCGGCGTACCAGCGGTCGAAGTCCTCAGCGCTCGTCACGGCGCAGACACTGCCAGAGCGGGTGGCGACCGCGCGCGGGGGTTGATCGGCGAGCTCGTGCTCGACGTCACAGACCCGTTTCTCCGGGGAACAACGCCGTCCGCCGGCCGGAGGGCCGAATGTGCGGGGACGACCCGGGATCCGGACCTGTCACCGGACCCGCCGGACAGGAGTTCGATCTATTTGGGAGGATCGCTCCCAGCGCGTTCGTCCGTGCCGGACACGTCCAGGCGCACGGACACAGCGCGAAGGTTGACGCTCCGTACCGTTTCGAACGCCCTCCGCACCGCCCGCACCGGTTCTGATCGACATCTGGACCAAAGTATGACGGCGCGTTAGGCCCAGGGATGACGCGTGCGGGCGGCAGCGTCGTTATTGTCCGTTCCGATGGACATCATCAGCTCGTAACCCTTTTTCCGCCGAAGGGCAGCCGCGTCATGTGGGAAGTTCTGCAGTCAGCGACCGACGTCCGGTCGCGCGTGACCGAGTGGATGGGGAAGCGGTTCCTCGCGCACCTCAGCAAGACCGGGTTCGACCTCGAGTCGTCCTGGTTCGTCCCCTCGCGCGTGCTCGCCCCGCTGCGGCGCAACGGCTTGGACCCGGTGCCGGAGCTGGCGCGGATGCAGGCCCACGGGCCGGTGACACGGCTGCCGCTCCCGGTCACGGTGTGGCTGGTGACGGGGTACGAGGCGTCCAAGCAGGTGCTGGTGGACTCCGAGGCGTTCAGCAACGACTTCGGCCACCTGCGCGAGCTGGGGCTGTTCTCCGACGAGGCACCGGGCGGGCTCGGGTTCAGCGACCCGCCGGAGCACACGCGGCTGCGCAAGGTGCTGACGCCGGAGTTCACCATGCGGCGGCTCTCCCGGCTGGTGCCGCGGATCGAGCAGATCGTGGCGGACCAGCTCGACCTGATGTCCATGAAGGACGGTCCCGTCGACCTCGTCGAGCACTTCGCGATGACGGTCCCCGCGCTCACGATCTGCGAGCTGCTGGGTGTGCCCGCGAGTGAGCGCGAGGAGTTCCAGCGGCGCAGCGTCTCGCGGTTCGACCTGGGCGGTGCGGCCACGACGTCGTTGTCGGCCGTGTCCGAGTCGATCGTCTACTTCCGCGAGCTCGTGCAGGCCCAGCGGCGCAACCCGACCGACGGGCTGCTCGGTGAGCTCGTCCGCAAGCACGGCGACGACCTGGGCGACGACGAGCTGGCGGGCCTCGCCGACGGACTGCTGACCGGCGGGTTCGAGACGACGGCGAGCATGATCTCGCTCGGCGCGCTCGCCATGCTGCGCGACCCCGGCCTGCGCGAGCAGGCGCTCGGTGACGAGAAGGCCGTGAACGGGCTGGTCGACGAGCTGCTGCGGCACCTCAGCGTCGTGTCGGTGGCGTTCCTGCGGATCGCGCGGCACGACATCGAGGTCGCCGGGACGAAGATCAAGGCGGGCGACATCGTGGCGTGCTCGCTGTCCCAGGCGAACCGCGACCCGAGCGCGTACCCGAGCCCGGACGTGATCGTGCCGGAGCGGGCGGCGGGCCAGCACCTCGCGTTCGGCTACGGCGCGCACCGCTGCATCGGCGCCGAGCTCGCGAAGATGGAGCTGCGGATCGCCTACCCCGCCCTGGTCAAGCGGTTCCCGGAGATGCGCCTCGCGGTCGCGCCGGGCGACCTGTCGTTCCGCAAGCTCTCGATCGTCTACGGCCTGCATTCGATGCCGATGCACCTCGGCACGCAGCCCAGCCCGATCCAGCAGGTTCTTTAGCGGAGGCGCGTGGGGGATGGCCTGATACACCCAACTTTTTCCCGTTGGGGTTGAGGGGTCATCCCTCATGCCTTCGTGCTCGCGATCGAACAGTCTTTGCCTACCAACGCATTCCGCGAACGGAAGGTAGAGACCATGATCCGCCAGGCCATCATCGCCGCCGCCACCCTCTCGACCATCGCCCTGCCGGCCGTGGCCGCTGCGGACCCGATCATCGGCCAGCCGGTGCCGTGCGTGAAGGTCGCCGACCTCGCGGGTGCCGACTTCTCGGTGAAGCAGTGCGGCGTCAGCGACGTCGACCAGTACCGCGCCGGTCTGGAGAACAACGGTGGCTCCTACTGCGGGCCGTCGTCGCTGTACAACGTGCTGCACCACTGGGCGCACGACCGCAACGCGCCGGTCGGGTGGCTGACCACGAAGGTCAAGAACCTCGACCCGAACGACCCCGCCGACTTCGGCGTGATCACCAACTCGATCGGGCGGATCGGGGTCGACGCGAAGTACACGAGCAAGGGCACGAAGCTCAGCAACCTGCGGACCGCGTGGACCATCGCCACCAAGCCCGCCCGTGACGCCGGGTGGAGCACCGCCACCGAGGGCATCAGCCCGCACGGCAACGCGGACTTCGGCGGCGACATGGCGAAGAAGCTGGCCCGAGGCCCGTTGCAGGTGCTCTACGGCCGCTACTCGGCCGGCCCGCAGAACAGCCTGCAGCGCGGTGGCGGACACCTCGTCACGCTGACGGCGGTCGAGGGGTCGTTCGGTGGCAACACCGTGCAGGTCCGCTACACCGACCCGGCCAAGGCGGCCGACCACGGCGTGGGTGACTACCTGAAGACCCAGTCCTCGACCGCGACGGTCAACGCGACGCTGACGAAGAGGTCCGTCTACGAGTACATCCCGGTGACCGACAACCCGGACACCGACACCGACGAGAGCCTCACGCCGGGCACCTACCGGACCGTGACCCGCTGGCAGCTCACCACGGCGGGCTCGACGTCGACCACCACGGTGCTGGTGGAGGGCTTCAACTGGTTCGACATGGCCCCGCCCGTGGGCTGACCCCCCGCACGCGACAAGGCCACCCGGTCTCGGGTGGCCTTTTCGCGTGTTCACTCGCGGGTGCCGATGGCGTCGATGGGTTTGGCGCGCAACGACAACCTGGTGGACACCGCGATCGACACGACGCCGAGCAGCGCGGCCCCGGCGAGTGCGCCCAGGTAGACCTGGATCGGGCCGTCGGGCAGAGGGCTCCCGGTGAGACCGATCGCGAGCATGCCCAGCGGCACCGCCGCCACCAGCGACCCCAGCACCGCGGCCAGTCCGACCGTGAGCAGCGCCTCGGTCCGCATCATCCGGACGATCTGCCGGCGTCCGGTGCCGACGAGGCGCAGCAGGGCGAACTCGCGGCGGCGGGCGGCCGTGGACATCACCAGCGTGTTCGACACCGAGATCGCGACGTACCCGAGGATGACGCCGACCGCGACGAGGTTGAGCAGGAACTGGGTCCGCTCGGCGCTGCGGTCCTGCGCCGCGACCCGCTCGGTCACCTGCAGGCCCGGATAACGGCTGGTCAGTGCGTTGAGCGCGGTGGTGTCAGCCGACTTCACGAGCACCGCGCTGTCCATGCCGGCCCTGGTGTGGGCGCGGGCGTCGGCGGCGGAGAGCACGTAGTCGCCGAACGCGAGGTCGTGGGTGTAGGTCGCGACTACCTTCAGCTTCGCCTGCTGACCGTCGGCGAACCAGAACTCGACCGTGTCGCCGATCTTCTTGTCCTCCCAGGAGGCGTGCGCGTCGCTCAACGCGACCGTGCCGGGCCTGAGGTCGTCGATGGTGCCGGAGACGACGCCGAGGTCGACCAGGCCGCTCGCGGTGGGGTCGAGACCGTTGGCCGGGCGGCTCTGCACCTCGACGGTGTCGCCGGTCTTGCTCGCGGTGATCACCTGGGTGCGCACCAGCGACGTGGCCGTGCCGCCGCCGATCTGCCCGACCACCTCGGCGGGCACGCCCATGACGCCGGTGATCACGTGGTCGGCGGTGATGGACCGCTCGGTCTGCTGCTGCACGGCGGCCGTGAGGGTGGTCTGGCTGTAGAAGTTCACCACCGCGAACCCGATGGCCAGCATCAACGGCGTCACCGCTGCCGCGAGCCTGCGCGAGTTCTTCAGCACGTTCGCTGAGGCCAGATATCCGCTCACGCCGGACTTCGCCAGCGCCGGCGCGATCACCCGGACCGCCGCCCCGATCAGCCGCGGACCGGTGAGCGTCAGGCCGATGATCAGCACCAGCGCCGCCATCACCGACATCGCCGCGCCGAGCTGCCCGCCGAGGAACATCGGCACCACCGTCGCACCCAGCCCGAGCACGAAGAGGCCCCAGCCGATGGCCAGCCGGACCTTGCCGACGTCCCGCTTCTGCACCGCGGCCTCGCCCAGCGCCTCGACGGGGTTGATCGACGACGGCCTGCGCGACGCGCTCCAGGCCGCGAGCCGCGCCGCGCCCACACCGATCAACAGGGCCGCGACCAGCGGAATCGGGCTGATCGAGAGGGCGAAGTCGGCCGGCACCACGCCGATACTCGCGAACGCGGCGCGCAGTCCCTGGCTGACCCCGATGCCGAGCAGGCTGCCGAGCACCCCGGCGATCACCGAGACGACCGTCGTCTCGACGCCGATCAGCCTGCGGATCTGCCGCGGCGTCGCGCCCACGGCCCGGAGCAGGGCGAACTCACGTCGGCGTTGCTCGACGGTCAAAGCGAGGGTGCTGGCCACGACGAAGATCGCGACCAGGACCGCGTACCCGCCGAACGAGCCGGCCAGGATCGCGAGGATCGACTTGGTCTGGCTGACGTCGTCGAACTCGGCGGCGCTGCGGTCGGCGCCTTCAGACACGGTGACGTTGTCGCCGGCGAGGGCGTCCTCGATCCGCTGCGCCGGGGCACCCAGCACGCCGATCGCACTCACGCGGTCGGGGTTCCCGGCGAGTTCGGTCGCCGTGGCCTCGCTGAAGAAGAGGGAGGCCTGGCGTGCTTCCCCGGCCGCCTCGGCGACGCCGGACACGCGGTAGGTCACGGGAGCCGAGCGGGTCATCACCTGCACGTCGGCACCGACGCCGGCCCCCGCCTCGGCCGCGAGACCCGAGTCCAGGACCACCTCGCCCTGCTTCGGCTGGTTCCCCTCCTTCAACGTGAACGGCGCCAGCACGGCGGAGTCCCAGTTGTGGCCGAAGGACGGCTTGCCGGCGAGGGGCTGCCCGTCCTTCCCGACCACCACGGCCGGGAAGGTCTGCTCGGGAACGGCGCGCGCCCCCGGCACGGCCGCGATCTTCGCGACCAGCGCGGCGGGAAGGGAAGGCTGTTCGGCGGCGTGCTCGAACGCCATCACGTCGCCACCGGGTGGCCGCACGGTCCGGTCGGCCGTGACGACCACGTCGGCGGCCGCGTAGCGCTGGGTCGGGACGCCGCCGCGGAACCCGGACTCCATCAGGATCCCGCAGGCCGCGACGAGCGCGGTGCCGCACAGGATGGCGACGAAGGCCCCGATGAACCCGCTGGTGCGGGCCTTGACGGTCTGCCAGGCGAGAGTCAGCACGGCCTACCACTCCCCCAGGTGCGTCATGCGCTCGGCGACCTTCTCCGGCGTCGGCGAGACCAGCTCACCCGCGAGCCGTCCGTCCGCCAGGAACAGCACGCTGTGCGCGGCCGAGGCGGCGACCGGGTCGTGCGTGACCATCAGGACCGTCTGCCCCATGTCGTCCACAATGGACCGCAGCAGGCTCAGCACCTGGTGTGCCGTACGGGAGTCCAGCGCGCCGGTCGGTTCGTCGGCCAGCACGACCTCGGGCCGGGCGACCAGGGCGCGGGCGATCGCGACGCGCTGCTGCTGGCCGCCGGACAGCTCGGCCGGGAGCCGGTCGAGGCGCCCGTCGAGGCCGACGCGGCCGACGATCTCGCGCAGCCAGCCCCGGTCCGCCGCACGGCCCGCGAGGCGCAGCGGCAGCGTGATGTTCTGCTCGACGGTCAGCGACGGCAGCAGGTTGTAGGCCTGGAAGACGAAGCCGATCCGGTCGCGCCGCACCTGCGTCAGCGCGGCCTCCTTCAACCCGCCGAGGTCGGTGTCGCCGAGCAGCACGCGCCCGGACGTCGGCCGGTCCATGCCCGACGCGCAGTGCAGGAAGGTGCTCTTGCCCGAGCCCGACGGCCCCATCACGGCGGTGAACGTGCCCCGCCGGATGGCGACGGTGACCTCGTCCAGCGCGGTGACGGCGCCACCACCCGAGCCGTACACCTTCCGCACCGCCTGCAGCGACAGCGCGTCTGCCCTCATCACGTTCTCCTTGGCTCGCAACGACTTCTGACCAAGAAGTTAGTTCCGCGACCCCGCGGCGATCGATCACGCAGGCTGCCCGGACCGAGGTGGAGCAGGCTCCACCTCCCGCGCGGTTCGTCGGCGGGGACAGATCGCGGAGGCCAGATTCGTCGGCTGCGACGAGGTGTCCGCCGGGGCGCCGAACCTAGCGTTGCCGGTGACCGGAGTCACGTCGACCTGGATGGGGCGCGCGCATGTCGAAGCTCAACGAGATCAACGACTGGCTGCGGGAGAACCTCCCGAGGCTGCTGGCCGAGCACGGGGTGCCGGGCGCGGCGGTGGCCGTCTCCGTCGGCGACGACGTGGCGGAGGCCGCGGCCGGGGTGCTCAACAAGAACACCGGCGTCGAGACGACGACCGACTCGCTGTTCCAGATCGGGTCGATCACCAAGGTCTGGACGACGACGCTCGCGATGCAGCTCGTCGACGAGGACCTGCTGGACCTCGACGCGCCCGTGCGGGACTACCTGCCCGAGTTCGCCATCGCCGACGAGGACGCCGCCGCGCGGATCACGGTGCGGCAGTTGATGAACCACACGTCCGGCTTCGAGGGCGACCTCTTCACCGACACCGGCCGCGGCGACGACTGCGTGGAGAAGTACGTCGCCACGCTGCACGACACGCCCCAGCTCTTCGCGCCCGGCGAGATGTTCAGCTACAACAACGCGGGCTACTGCGTGCTCGGCCGGATCGTCGAGGTCATGCGGGGCAAGTCGTACGACGACTGCCTGCGCGAGCACCTGTTCGCACCGCTCGGCCTGACCCACGCCGCCGCGGACGCCTACGAAGCGATCCTGCACCGCGCCGCAGCCGGGCACCTCACGCACGACGAGGAAACCGGGCCGCAGGTGGCGCCGGTCTGGGCCCTGGTGCGCTCGAACGCACCGGCCGGCTCGATGCTCGCCATGAGCCCGCGCGAACTGCTGAAGTTCGCGCGGATGCACATGAACGACGGTGCCGGCATCCTGTCGCCCGCCAGCGTCACGGCCATGCGGCAGGTCCAGGTGCAGGTGCCCGACCTGGCGTTGATGGGGGACGCGTGGGGGCTGGGCTGGGAGCTGTTCCACTACCCGCAGGCGACGGTCATCGGGCACGACGGCGGCACGATCGGGCAGAACGCCTTCCTGCGGCTGGTTCCCGAGCACGGCGTCGCGGTGGCGTTGCTGACCAACGGCGGCAAGACCGTCGACCTGTACCAGGCGATCTTCCGGCACGTGCTGCGCGAGCTCGCCGGCGTCGAACTGCCCGCGATGCCCGAGCCCGCCACCGAACCGCCGAAGGTCGACGGGGAGCGGTTCACCGGCGTGTACGTCTCGGCGGTCGGCGAGCGCGTGGTCACCCAGGACGGGGACGGCCGGATCTGGATGGAGGTCATCCCGAAGGGGATCATGGCCGAGCTGAGCCCGGAGTCCGCCGGCAAGACCGAGCTGGTGCCGTGGCGCGACGACACGCTCGTCGCCGCCGAACCGGTCATGGGCATCCACATGCCGCACGCGTTCGTCGGTGACGACGGCACCGGACGGGCGCTGTTCCTGCACACCGGCCGTGCGGACCGCAGGGTGGACCGGTGATCGCGGAGGCCTTCGCCGAGGCGGGCGTGGAGGGGTTCGTCCACGCCCGCGAGATCGGGGCGGACGGTCGTGAGTCCGGACTGGGCGCGGACGAGCCGGTGGTGCTGGCGTCGGTGTTCAAGATCCCGGTCGCCGTGGCCTACGCGGCCGAGGTGGCGGCGGGACGGCTCGACGAGACCGAACGGACGCGCGTCACGTCCCGCTACCGCATCGGCGGGATCGGCACCGCGGGGTGTGCCGACGACGTCGAGATGAGCTGGCGCGACCTGGCGCTGTTCATGATGACCATGAGCGACAACGCCGCGACGGATGTCGTCTTCCACCGCGTCGGGCAGGCCGCCGTCGACGCGGTCGTGGCCGGGCTGCCGCGCACCAGGATCCTCGGCTGCTGCGAGGACCTGTTCGCCTCGGTGGTCGCGGACCTCGGCACCGAGGACGTCGAGGAGGCGATGACCGACCCGGTCCTGGTCCCGAAGCTGTCCATTGTGGACCCCGAACGCACCACTTCCTTGACACCGAGGGAGATCACTTCCCTGCTCGACGCCATCTGGACCGACCGCGCGGCCGCACCCGAGGCGTGCGAACGGGTCCGGTCGATCATGGCCCAGCAGATCTGGCCGCACCGGCTCAGCTCGGGCTTCCCCGCCGACGTCCGGGTCGCCGCCAAGACCGGCACGTTGCCGGGCGTCCGCAACGAGGCCGGCGTCGTCACCTACCCGGACGGCCGCGGCTACGCCGTCGCGGTGTTCACCCGCTCGCAGTCGCTCGACCTGCGCGACCCCGCCGCCGACGCGGTGATCGGCCGGGCAGGACGCCTCGCCGTCGACGAGATCCGGAGGACGTCATGAAGCGTGCGGTGGCAGTGCTCGCGGCCGTGGTCCTGGCCGGATGCGGAACGTCGGCCCAGTCCGGCAGCCAGGACCTGGCCGAGGGCAAAACGTTCACGATGTCCATCGGCGCCGATCCGGGGACGCTCGACCCCGCGCTGACGGTGCTGTCAGCGGCACGGCAGGTCGGGCGGTTCCTCTACGGCAGGCTGATCGAGCGCACGTCGAACGGTGACATCGTCGCCGGGCTCGCCGAGAAGTGGGAGGCGACCGTCACGACGGCCACCTTCACGCTGCGCCAGGGCGTCACGTGTGCGGACGGGGCGCCGCTGACCGCCGCGGACGTCGCCGCGAACATCAACTTCGTCGGCGACCCGGCGAACAAGTCGCCGCTCGCCGGACTCCAGGTCGCCCCCGGCACGACGGCGAAGGCGGACGAGGCGACCCGCACCGTCACCGTCACCAGCGGCGCTTCGGACGCGTTCCTGCTGACCAACGCCGGCACGCTGCCGATCGTGTGCGCCAAGGGTTTGAGCGACCGCTCGCTGCTGGCGAAGGGCGAGCAGGGCACGGGCATGTTCAAGATCTCCGAGATCGTGCCCAACGACCACTACACCCTGGAGCGGCGCAAGGACTTCGCGTGGGGACCCGGCGACTGGCAGAAGGACCAGCAGGGTCTCCCGGACAAGGTCGTCGTGCGGGTGATCGCCAACGAGACGACGGCCGTGAACCTCTTCCTGTCCGGTCAGCTCACCGCCGCGACCGTGGCGGGCCCCGACCAGGAACGCCTGCTGGCCCAGAAGCTCGACCACGTCGACAACGCCACCCCGCTCGGCACGCTGTCGTTCAACCAGGCCGACGGGCACCCCGGCAAGGATCCCGCGGTGCGGCGCGCGCTCGTCCAGGCGCTCGACCTCGCGCAGGTCGGCAAGGTGCTGACCAACGGCAAGGGCAGGCCGTCCAAGAGCCTCGTGACGGTGGAACCCCGGCCCTGCACCGGTGACAACGTGGGTCCGAACCTGCCCCCGTTCGACAAGGCGGCCGCCACGGGCGCGCTGGACTCGGCGGGCTGGCGTGCCGGGTCGGACGGCACGCGGGCCAAGGACGGCAAGCAGTTGACGGTGAAGCTGCTCCAGCCGACCGTCCTGGGCCCGACGCTGACGGCGACCGCCGAACTGGTGCAGCAGGCGTGGCAGGGAATCGGTGTGCGCGTGGAGATCGCACCGGTCGACGCCGCCGGCATCAACCAGACGTTGTTCGGCACCGGCGCGTGGGACGCGTCGATGGTGCCGCTGACGTTGTCGCTGCCGAGCCAGTTCGTCCCGTTCGCCTCGGGACCGGTGCCGCCGCAGGGCGTGAACTTCGGCCACATCGACAACGCCGAGTTCACCGCGTCGTCGAAGCAGGCCGCGTCCCTGGCCGGCGCGGAGGGCTGCGAGCACTGGAACAGGGCGGAGGCGGCCCTGGTCCGCGACGCCAGCTTCGTGCCGTACTACGACGCCGTCGTGCCGACGTTCGTGAAGGGCGCGAAGTTCACGATCAGCGACAGCCTCGACCCGACCTCGATCCGGATGCTGGCCTCATGACGGGCTGGGCCCCGTTCGCCCGGCGGCGGGCACTCCGCTTCCTGACCTCGCTGTGGGTGCTCGTGACCGCGGCCTTCCTGATGATCCACCTGATCCCGGGCGACCCGGTCCGCGAGTCCCTGGGCCTCGCCGCGCCACCGGACCTCGTCGCGGCCCGCCGCGCCGCGCTGGGCCTCGACGACCCGTTGCCCGTGCAGTACTGGCACTACCTGAGCGGCCTGTTCCGCGGCGAGTTCGGCACGTCGCTGATCAGCGGCACCCCCGTGGCGTCGCTGATCGGCGACCGCCTGCCCGCCACCGTGCACCTGGCGGTGCTCGCGTTCCTGGTCGTGGTCGCCGTGGCGGTGCCGGTGGGCGTCGGGATGGCGGTGCTGACCAAGGGCGGCCGCCGGCGTGGCGGCGAGCTGGCGTTCACCTCGTCCAGCGTGGTGCTGGCGGCGATCCCGGAGTTCCTGCTCGCGGTGGGGCTCGTGAGCCTCTTCGCGGTGCAGCTCGGGCTGTTCCCCGTCGCGGGCAACGACGCGTCCGGCTCGTGGGTGCTGCCGGTGCTCGCCCTCGCGATCGGCCCGGCCGCGGTGCTCGCCCGGATCGTGCGGGTGGAGCTGCTCTCCGTGCTGGGCAACGACTACGTGCGCACCGCCAGGGCCAAGCGCCTGCCGGCCCGGCTGGTGTACGTGCGGCACGCGCTGCCCAACGCCGTCACGGCGACGCTGACGCTGGGCGGCATGATGCTCGCCGCCCTCGTCGCGGGGACCGTGCTGGTGGAGAACGTGTTCGCGTGGCCAGGGCTCGGGTCGACCATCGTCGGTTCGATCCAGCAGAAGGACTACCCGGCGGTGCAGGGCATCGTGCTGGTGTACGGGGCCGGGGTGCTGCTGGTGAACCTGGTGGTGGACGTGGTGCTGGCGTTGCTCGATCCGCGTTCGACGATCAGGGAGGCGTGATGCGCCCGGTTCAGCGCCCGCTGGGCACGCGGCCCGGCTCCAGGGAAGGCGTGATGCGCCCAGCTCTGCACCCGCGGTCCTCTGTGGACACCCGTGGAGGTCTCGCGCGCCACCCGGCCATCCCACGCTCCCCCGGCACGAACCTCGTCTCCGGGGAGGCCGCGTGCGCCGCCTGACCGTCCTCCGCTCCCCCGTCGGCGCCTCGTCCGCCGTACTCCTCACCGTCCTCGTCGCCCTCGCGATCTTCGCCCCGATCCTCTGGGGTGACCGGGCCGCCGCCATCGACACCGACGCCCTCCAGCAGGGCCCGTCCGCCGGCCACCTGCTCGGCACCGACCAGCTCGGCCGCGACATCTTCTACCGGGTCCTGGTGGCGACCCGCCTCACCATCGGCCTCGCGCTGCTGGCGACCGTCATCGGCGTGACGACGGGGCTGGTGCTCGGTTCGATCCCCTCGGTGCTGCCGAGGTGGGCGGCGAGGATCGTCACGTCCGCGGTCAACATCGCCGTCGCCTTCCCAGGGCTGTTGCTGGCCCTGTTCTTCGCCGTCATCTTCGGCACCGGCACGATCGGGGCGGTGCTGGCCATCGCGTTCGCGATCGCGCCGTCGTTCGCGCGCCTCACCCAGACGCTGACGGCCTCGGTGAGCGGGCGGGACTTCATCGCGGCGGCGAAGGTGTGCGGGGTGGGGCGGTTCCGGCTGCTGACGCGGCACGTCCTGCCCAACATCGCCGAGCCGCTCGTCATCAACGCGACCCTCGCGGCCGGGTCGGCGCTGACCGCGTTCGCCGGGCTGTCGTTCCTGGGGATCGGGGTGCAGGCGCCCTCCTACGACTGGGGGCGGCTGCTCGGCGAGGGCCTCAACCGCATCTACATCTCCCCCGCGCCCGCGCTGGGGCCGGCGATCGCCGTGGTGGTCGCGGGACTCGCGTTCAACCTGTTCGGCGAGGCCGCCGCGGCCGGTCACCGCGACCAGCCGCGAGGTGCGGTGGCCCCGCGACCGCGGGCCGGCGGGCAGGAGCCCGAGGACGGGCTGCTGACCGTGCGGAACCTGCACGTCACGTTCCCCGGTGGCATCACGCCGGTGCGCGGGGTGTCGTTCACCGTCCACAACGGAGAGATGATCGGCGTGGTCGGCGAGTCCGGCTCCGGCAAGAGCCTCACCGCGCTGGCCGTGTCCCGGCTCGTCGAGCATCCCGGCACGGTCACCGCGGACACGTTGCAGTTCAACGGAAAGCCGCTCGAGAAGACTCCCGACCGCGAGCTGGGCACGCGGCTGGCGATGGTGTTCCAGGACCCGATGACGTCGTTCAACCCGACCAAGCGGATCGGGCGGCAGCTCGCCGAGGTGTCCGAGGTGCACCAGGGGTTCACGCGCAAGGCCGCGTTCAACAAGGCGGTCGACCGGCTGAAGGCCGTGCGGATCCCGGATCCGGAACGCCGTGCGAAGCAGTACCCGCACGAGTTCTCCGGGGGCATGCGGCAGCGGGCGATGATCGCGATGGGGCTGATGGGCGAACCGCAGCTGGTGATCGCCGACGAACCCACCACCGCGCTCGACGTCACCGTGCAGAAGGAGGTGCTGAAGCTGCTGGCGCGCATCAGGAAGGACCGCAGTGCCGCGGTGTTGCTGATCAGCCACGACATCACCGTCGTCGCGCAGACCTGTGACCGGGTCCTCGTGATGTACGCGGGCCGGATCGTCGAGGAACTGCCGACCGACGAGCTGTTCACGGCCGCGCGGCACCCGTACACGACGGCACTCCTCAAAGCCGTGCCCGATCTCGACACGGACCGGAACGCGCCGCTCGCGGTCATCCCCGGCCGGCCGCCGGAACCCGGTGAGATCGGCAAGGGCTGCCCGTTCGCACCGCGCTGCCCCCTCGCCACCGACCAGTGCTGGGAAGAAGAACCCGAACTCAGGAGCTTCCAGCCTGGCCACCAGGTCGCGTGCTGGAAGTCCGAGAGCGAACTGGCAGGTGTCCGATGAGCGCACTCGGCTTCACGAACGTCACGGTCCGCTTCGGCCACCACACGGCGGTCGACGACGTCAGCCTCACCGTGCCGTCGGGGCAGGTCGTGGGCCTCGTCGGCGAGTCGGGGTCGGGCAAGTCGACGCTCGCCGCCACCGCCGTCGGCCTGCGCAAGCCCACCAGCGGCCACGTCACGACCGACGGCAGGGTCCAGATGGTGTTCCAGGACCCGTACTCGTCGCTCGACCCGCGGATGACCATCGGGAACTCGATCGCCGAGGCCATGCCGAGGCGCAAGGACAAGAAGGCCGAGGTCGCACGGCTGCTCGAACTGGTGAACCTCGACCCCGGCCGGGCGACCTCCCTGCCGGCGAGGCTCTCCGGCGGGCAACGGCAGCGGGTCGCGCTCGCCAGGGCACTGGCCGGGCAGCCGAGGGTCGTCATCGCCGACGAGATCACGTCCGCGCTCGACGTGTCCGTGCAGGGCGCGGTGCTGAACCTGGTGCGTGACCTGCAACGACAGCTCGGCCTCTCGATGCTGTTCATCTCGCACAACCTCGCCGTCGTGCGGTACGTGAGCGACCGCATCGCGGTCATGAAAGAAGGCAGGATCGTGGAGGAGGGGCCCGCGGAACAGGTGCTCGGGGATCCACGGCACGAGTACACGCGCGAGCTGCTCGCGGCCGCGCCGAGGCGTCACACGAGGCTGGAGGCTTCATGATCGACGATCTGCACGGGCGCAGCGTCGTCGCGGACACGCACAACGACCTGCTGGACGCGATCGCGCACCGGCCCGTCGAGCGGTGGGTGCCGCACTTCCGCGAGCGGTGGCTGCCGCAGTTGCACGCCGGCGGGGTGAACCTGCAGGTGCTGCCGGTGTTCGTCGACGACGTGTTCCGGCCGGAAGGCGCGCTCAGGCAGACCCTGCGGATGATCGAGGCCGCCCACCGCATCGCCGCGGCGAGCCCCGAGACCCGGCTCTGCCACGACGCCGCCGACATCGACGCCGCCCTGGCGAACGACCAGATCGCGTTCGTGCTCGCGCTGGAGAGCGCACCGGGCGTCGGCGAGGACGTCGAACTGCTGGAGACCCTGTACCGGCTGGGCGTCCGGATCGCGTCGCTCGCCCACTTCGGCCGCACCGCGCTGGCCGACGGCAGCGGCGAGGACGGCACCGGCAGCAGGCTGACCAGGGCGGGCGTCGCCGCGCACGCCGAGATGGAACGTCTCGGCATGATCTTCGACGTCAGCCACCTGGGCGCGGCGGGCGTCGAGCACGTGCTGGAGCTCTCGACCCGTCCGGTGATGGCGACGCACTCGTCGGCACGGGCGTTGCGCGACCACCACCGCAACCTGACCGACGCCCAGCTGAAGGGCATCGCGGACAACGGCGGCGTGGTGTGCGTGAACTTCTTCGCGCCGTTCCTGCACGAGTCCGACTTCACGATCGACCGCCTGGTCGACCACATCGAGCACGTCGCGGG
Organism: Lentzea pudingi; assembly: GCF_014646255.1. GTDB lineage: Bacteria > Actinomycetota > Actinomycetes > Mycobacteriales > Pseudonocardiaceae > Lentzea > Lentzea pudingi. The sequence goes on along the minus strand of NZ_BMNC01000003.1, from coordinate 72,703 downwards.
CGTCATGGGCGTGCGCCACGTCGGTCTCGGCCCGGACTTCGTCAAGGAGGTCCTGGAGGACGTCACCCCGCCGTGCTGCGAGGCGCAGGTGATCGAGGGCGTCCCGACCGACCGGTTCCTGCCAGGGTTGGAAGGGCCCTCGGGCCTGCCGCTGGTGACCGAGGCACTGCAGAAGAGGGGTTGGCCCGAGGGCGACGTCGTCCGCGTCCTGGGCCAGAACGTGCTGGACCTGTTTCGTTCCGAGCTGAGGGGATCCGCAACGTGACCACCATCGAGGACCTGTACGGCCACGCGCTGCCGGAACAGCCCGCCATCTCACCCGACGGATCCGGGATCGTCTACGTCCTGCGCACCACCGATCGCGAGAACGACCGCGACGAGCGCGCGCTGTGGCGGGTAGTGAATGGCACCGCGAAGCAGCTCACCAGGGGGAAGTCCGACACCTCACCCGCCTTCGCACCGGACGGGAAGCTCGCGTTCCTGCGCGCCCAGGACGGCCCGGCCCAGCTGTGGCTGCTGGACGGCGAACCGGAGCGGCTCACGGACCTCCCGCTCGGTGCCGGGGCGCCGGTGTGGAGCGAGGACGGCACGAAGCTCGCGTTCACGGCGCCCGTCGACATCGCCGACGCCTCCGCGCCGATCGTCACGAGCCGTCTCGACCACAAGGCCGACGGCGCGGGCTACCTGCGCAGCCTCCGCTCCCACGTGCACGTCCTCGACCTGGAGACCCGCGAGGTCCGGCAGCTGACCAGCGGCGACTGGCACGCGAACAGCCCGTCGTGGTCACCGGACGGCACGAAGATCGCCTTCACCGCGGCGCGCGACGAGGACGCCGACCTGACGTTCCGCGCGCCGGTGCACGTCGTCGAAGCCGACGGGTCGGAGGAACCACAGGTCGTCGGCCTCGCCGAGGGCCAGGCCGCGACGGTCACGTGGACCGAGGCCGGGTTGCTCGTCATCGGGCGCACGTCCGCCGACGCCGGGCACCTCGACCTGCTGCTCCTGACGCTCGACGGCGAGGTGCGCAGCCTGTCCGCGCCGCTCGACCGCAACGTCATGCCCGGCATGGCCGGATACCCCGGCGGGCTGCCGGTCCAGCGCGGCGGTGAGGTGCTGTTCTGCGCCCGCGACCGCGGCTGCACCCAGCTCTACTCCGTCGACCTGGAAGGGAGCGAGCCGCGCCTGGTCCTCGGCGGGGAGTCCCGTCTGGTGGCAGGGCTTTCGGTCGCCGGTGACACCGCAGCCGTCGTCCTCTGCTCCCCCACCTCGTACGGCGAGATCGCCACCGTCGACCTGACCGACGGCTCGATCACCGTCCACACCGGACACACCGAGATCGAGCCGTTCGTCCGCGAGGAGCGCGAGTTCACGATCTCGGACGGCACCGTCGTGCACGGCTGGCTGGTCCGCAACCCGGAACGCACCGGCCCGTCGCCGCTGCTGCTGGACGTCCACGGCGGCCCGCACAACGCGTGGAACGGCACGGCCGACCCGGTCCACCTCTACCACCAGGTGCTGGCTCAGCAGGGCTGGGCGGTGCTGCTGCTCAACCCGCGCGGCAGCGACGGCTACGGCCAGGACTTCTACCGGGCCGCGCTCGGCGCGTGGGGCAAGGCCGACGCGAAGGACTTCCTGGAGCCGATCGACCAGCTGGTGGCCGAAGGCCTCGCCGACCCGGCCAAGCTCGCCGTGACCGGCTACAGCTACGGCGGCTACATGACCTGCTACCTGACGAGCCGCGACCCCAGGTTCGCCGCCGCCGTCGCGGGTGGTGTGGTCAGCGACCTGACGAGCATGGCGGGCACGTCCGACGGCGGCCACTACCTGACCGCGCTGGAGCTGGGCGGCGCCGGCGACCACCTCGCGGAGCTGTCCCCGCTGACGCGCGTCGGTGACGTCCGCACGCCGACGCTGGTCTACCAGGGCGCCTCGGACGACCGGTGCCCCGTGGGCCAGGCGGAGCAGTGGTTCACCGCGCTGCGCCAGAACGGCGTGCCGGCGAAGCTGGTGCTCTACCCCGGCGAGTCGCACCTCTTCATCCTCGACGGCAAGCCCTCGCACCGCGAGGACTTCAACCGCCGGGTCGTCGACTGGGTGCGCGAGCACGCGGAGAACCGCAGGCCCCTGGACCAGAAGCACTGGCAGCGCAAGCTTTCCGCGCTCGCGAAGAAGCACGATCTGCCCGGCGCGGCGCTCGGCATCCTCTACCAGGGCGAGACAGCCCTCGCGCACCACGGCGTGCTGAACCTGTCGACCGGGGTGGAGGTCACCGACGACACGATCTTCCAGATCGGCTCGATGGGCAAGGTGTGGACGACGACGGTCGTCATGCAACTGGTCGACGAGGGGCTCATCGACCTCGACGCGCCGATCGCCGACGTGCTGCCGGAGCTGAAGCTCTCCGACCCGGTGGTCGAGCAGAAGGTGACCATGCGGCACCTCCTCACCCACACCAGCGGCATCGACGGCGACAACTTCACCGACACCGGCCGCGGTGACGACTGCCTGGAGCGCTACACGGAACTGCTCGCCGGCGCGGCGCAGAACCACCCGCTCGGCGCGACCTTCTCCTACAGCAACGCCGGTTTCGTCCTCGCCGGCCGGGTGATCGAGAAGCTCACCGGCAAGACGTGGGACGTGGCGATGCGGGAGCGGCTCTACGAACCGCTGGGCCTCACCCGCGCGGGCACGTTGCCGGAGGAGGCGCTGCTGCACCGCGCCGCCGTCGGCCACGTCACCAGGGACGAGAAGCTCGAAACCGTGCCGGTGTGGATGTTGCCGCGCTCGCTCGGCCCGGCCGGGACGATCTTCGCCAGCACCGCGGACGTGCTGAAGTTCGCGCGGATGCACCTCAGCGGCGGGCTGGCCGAGGACGGCACGCGGGTGCTGTCGGAGGCCTCTGCCGCCGCGATGACCGAGAAGCAGACCGACGTGCCGGATCCGGAGGCGCTGGGCGACTCCTGGGGCGTCGGCTGGATCCGGTTCGGCTGGGACGGGCAACGGCTGATCGGCCACGACGGCAACACCATCGGGCAGTCCGCGTTCCTGCGCATCCTGCCGGGGCACGACCTCGCGGTCACGTTGCTGACCAACGGCGACACGGCCCGTGAGGTGTACCTGGAGCTGTACAAGGAAATCTTCGCGGAACTGGCCGGCGTCGACATGCCCATGCCGCGCAAGCCCGCCCCGCAACCGCCCGCTGTGGACACCTCCTCGTACGCCGGCCGGTACGAGCGGGCCTCGATGATCCTCGACGTCCTCGAGGGTGAGAACGGGCTGCGGCTCGACGTGACGGCCACCGGTCCGCTGGCCTCCTCGTTCCCCAAGCCTCCCGTGGTCGATCTCGTCCCGGCGGGCGACGGGCGTTTCCTCTACCTGTGGCCGGACTCGAAGAGCTGGTCGTCGCTCGTGTTCTACGCGCTGCCGACCGGCGAGCAGTACGTGCACATGGGTGTCCGCGCCACGCCGAAGGTGTCCTGATGAACCTGCTCAACGACATCGAACGGCTCGTGTCCTGCGAGTCCCCGTCCACCGACCTGGCGGCGGTCGCCCGCAGCGCGGAGGTCACCGCCGAGGTGGGTGCCGCGCTGCTCGGTGCCGAACCGGAACGGATCGTGCTCGACGGCCGCACGCACCTGCGCTGGCGGCTGGGATCGGGACCGCGCAAGGTGTTGCTGCTCGGCCACCACGACACGGTGTGGCCGATCGGCACGCTTCAGCGGATCCCGTTCAGCGTGCGGGACGGCGTGCTGCGCGGGCCCGGCTGCTTCGACATGAAGACCGGCGTCGTGATGATCTTCCACGCCGTCGCAGCGCTGGGTTCTCCCGACGGCGTCACGGTGCTGATCACCGGTGACGAGGAGATCGGCTCGCCGTCGTCGCGCGGGCTGATCGAGGCCGAGGCCGTCGAGCACGCGGCCGTGCTGGTCTGCGAGGCCTCGGCGGACGGTGGCGCGCTGAAGACCGAGCGCAAGGGCACGTCGATGTACGAGGTGACGCTGCACGGCCGTGCCTCGCACGCCGGGCTGGAGCCCGAGCGCGGGGTGAACGCCACGATCGAGGCGGCGCACCAGGTCCTGGCTGTCTCCCAGCTGGCCGACGCCGAACTCGGCACCACCGTGGTGCCGACCGTGCTGTCGTCCGGTACGACCACGAACACCGTTCCCGCGCAAGGGAAGTTCATGGTGGACGTGCGCGTGCGGACCCTCGAGGAGCAGGCCCGGGTCGACGAGGACATGAACGCGCTGAAGCCCGTGCTCGACGGTGCGAAGGTCGAGGTGGCCGGCGGCCCGAACCGCCCGCCCCTGGAGCTCACCGCCTCCGGAGCGTTGTTCGAACTGGCGTCCGGGCTGCTGCCGGGGATCACCCAGGCCGCGGTCGGCGGCGCGTCCGACGGCAACTTCACGGCCGGGGTGGGCGTGCCGACGCTCGACGGGCTTGGTGCCGTCGGGGGCGGGGCGCATGCTGAGCACGAGCACGTGCTGGTGTCGGAACTGGTCCCGCGCACCGAGCTGCTCGCGGCGCTGGTGAGGGAGCTGACATGACGTTGGTGAAACACGACGTGGTGGTCCGTCAGCTCACGGACTACGCGGAACTCCTTGCCACGCAACGGCTGTACGAGTCGATCTGGCGATCGGACAGCACTCCCCCGGTCACCGCCGAGCTGCTGCGGGCGATGACCAAGGCGGGCAGCTACGTCGCGGGTGCGTTCGACGGTGACGCGCTGGTGGGTGCCTGCATCGGGTTCTGCTCGCCGCCCGCCGCGGGCGCGTTGCACAGCCACATCGCCGGGGTGGCGGCCGGTATGCGCGGCCGCAACGTCGGGTACGCGCTCAAGCTCGACCAGCGGACGTGGGCGCTCGAACGCGGGATGACCGAGGTCACCTGGACGTTCGACCCGCTGGTGCGCCGCAACGCCTACTTCAACCTGGGCAAGCTCGGGGCGGACGCGACCGAGTACCTGCCGGACTTCTACGGCCACATGGACGACGACATCAACGGCGGCGGCGAGACCGACCGGCTGCTCATCAGCTGGCGGATCGCCTCCCCCGAGGTCGCGTCCGCGTGCTCCGGGCAGCCGCGAACCGCCAGCGCGACGGGCGTGGTCGGCCTCGGCATCTCCGAGGACGGCCTGCCCGTGCCCGGAGTGTGTTCAGGCAGCACGGTTCTGGTCGCCGTGCCCGCCGACATCGAGACGCTGCGGGCCACGAACCCGGCCGCCGCGCAGGAGTGGCGCTACGCCGTGCGGGAGGTGCTCGGCGGATTGCTCGCCGACGGCGCCGCCATCACCGGGTTTGACAGGTCGGGCTGGTACGTCGTGGAGAGGAGCGGTTCGTGAAGCTGGACGGGGTGGAGCTCCGCTGGGTCGAGATGCCGCTGAAGTCGCCGTTCCGCACCTCGTTCGGCACGCAGACCGTGCGGCAGTTGCTGGTCCTGCGCGCGGTCACGGACGAGGGCGAGGGCTGGGGCGAGTGCGTCGCGATGGCCGACCCCGTGTACTCCTCCGAGTACCTGGAGGGCTGCGCGGACGTGCTGCGGCGGTTCCTGGTCCCCGCGCTTACCGGGCCGATCGACGGCATCTCGGTCGCACCGCGCGTGGCGCGGTTCCGCGGTCACCGGATGGCCAAGGCGGCGCTGGAGATGGCGGTGCTGGACGCCGAACTGCGCGCGCGAGGGGTGTCGTTCGGCCGTGAGCTGGGCGCCGTCCGCGACCGCGTGCCGTGCGGGGTGTCGGTCGGGATCATGAACTCGATCCCGGAGCTGCTGGACGCCGTCACCGGGTACGTCGACGAGGGCTACCAGCGGATCAAGCTCAAGATCGAACCGGGCTGGGACCTCGCCCCCGTGCGAGCGGTGCGCGAACGGTTCGCGGATGTCCTGCTGCAGGTCGACGCGAACACCGCCTACACCCTCGGCGACGCCCGGCACCTCGCGAAGCTCGACCCGTTCGACCTGCTGCTGATCGAACAGCCGCTGGACGAGGAGGAGCTGCTCGCGCACGCCGAGCTCGCGAAGGTCGTGCGGACACCGATCTGCCTCGACGAGTCGATCACCTCGGCGTCGTCGGCGGCCGACGCGATCAAGCTCGGCGCCTGCCAGATCGTCAACATCAAACCCGGTCGCGTCGGTGGTTACCTGGAGGCGCGGCGCATCCACGACGTCTGCGCGGCGCACGGGATCGCGGTGTGGTGCGGCGGGATGCTCGAGACCGGCATCGGGCGGGCAGCGAACGTGGCGCTGGCGGCGTTGCCCGGCTGCACGCTGCCCGGCGACACCTCGGCGTCCGACCGCTACTACCGGATGGACGTCACCGAGCCGTTCGTGCTGGAGGACGGGCACCTGACCGTGCCGACGGGGCCGGGGCTGGGTGTCACGCCGTTGCCGGACGCGCTGGACGCGGTGACGGTGAAGACGGAGTGGATTCCCCTGTAGACGGTTGGCAAGGTGGAGGTATGAGTCCGCGAACAGGCCTCACCCGCGTGCTGGACGACCTGGGCACCACGCTGATCGACCTCGTGCGTGGTGATCCGGGTCGTGCCGCCGACATCGGCGGTGTGGTGATCCACGACCCGGACGACGACCAGGCGTTGCCCGTGGGGGCGCTGGTGCTGGGCGTCGGCGTGCGCGAGCCCGCCCCGTTGCTGCACCTGCTGGGCAAGGAGGGGGCGGCCGCGCTGGTCGTGCGCGGGCCGATCGTCCTCACCGAGGAGGTCTCCGCAGCGGTCGACAGCTCCGGTGTGGCCCTGCTCGGCCTGGCGCCGGGGGCGTCGTGGACGCAGCTCGCCGCGATGCTGCGGTCGCTGCTGGCCGAAGGTGAGGTCGACCCGTCCGAGACCCTCGGCGGAGTGCCGGCCGGGGACCTGTTCGCGCTGGCCAACGCGGTGGCGTCGCTGATCAGCGCCCCGGTGACGATCGAGGACCGCAGTTCGCGCGTGCTCGCGTTCTCGGGGCGGCAGGACGAGGCCGATCCGTCGCGCGTCGAGACGATCCTCGGCAGGAAGGTGCCCGCGCGCTACACGCAGATGCTGGAGGCGCGCGGGGTGTTCCAGCGGCTCTACCGCAGCGACCAGCCCGTCTACATCGAGGGGCTGCCCGCTGACGACGGGTCGGTTTGCTTGCCGCGTCTCGCCGTGGCGGTGCGGGCGGGCGACGAGTTCCTCGGCTCGATCTGGGCCGCCGTCCGCGCGCCGCTGTCCCCCGACAGCTCCACCGCGTTCGGGGACGCGGCCAAGCTCGTGGCGTTGCACATGATGCGGCAGCGGGCGGGCGCCGACGTCGAACGGCGGCTGCGCGCGGACCTCGTCTCGACCGCGATCGAGGGAGGCGCGGGCGCGGCGGAGGCGGTGCGGCGGCTGGGTCTGGCCGACCAGGCGTGCGTGGTGCTGGCGCTGGCGCTCGCCCACTCGCACGGCGACGACCCTGCAGCGCACGCCCGGCTGCTGGCCGAACGCCAGCAGATCGCCGACGCGCTCGCCATGCACCTCACGGCCGTGCACCCCCGTGCCGCCGCCGCGTTGATCGGCGACGTCGCCTACGCGATCCTGCCCGCGGAGTCGGACGACCGGGCGTTGCGGATCGCCACGGACTTCCGCAACCGCGTCGGCAACCCCGTGCTGGTGGGCGTCGGCGAGGTGTCCGACGGCCTGACGCTGTCGCGGTCGCGCGCCGGTGCCGACCTGGTGCTGCGGGTGTTGCGGGCCGGACGCGCGTCCCGGCCGGTCGCTCGGGTGTCCGACGTGCACGGTGAGGGGTTGCTGCTGGAGCTGTCGGACCTGATCGCCGAGCGCGGGGACACGCTGACCGGGCCGGTCGCGCGGCTGATCGCGTACGACCGCAAGCACAGCGCGTGCCTGGTCGAGACGCTCGGGGCGTGGCTCGACGCCTTCGGTGACGTCGCTGCCGCCTCGGCCGCGGTGTTCGTGCACCCCAACACGTTCCGGTACCGGCTGCGGCGGCTCTCGGAGGTCGGGGAGATCGACCTCGGCGATCCGGACGCGCGGTTCGCGGCGATGTTGCAGCTCAGGTTGTGGCGCCCAGATGGCGCCGCGCCAGCGCCACGAACGCCTCGGTCGACGGGTGCGCCGTCGCCTCCGGCCACGCCAGGTGCACGGTGATCGGGCCGGCGTCGGTGATCGGCAGGTAGGTCACGCCGGGGTGCGGGTGGTGGTGGCTCGTGCCGGCCGCCGTGACGCCGACGGTCGTGCCGGTCGCGATCGACGTCAGCCACTCGACCACGCCGGGCACGTCCACCGTGCGCGGGCGGGCTCCGGCGGGCCAGAGGTCGGCGCTCGTCGTCGCGGCCGTCTCGCACACGGCGACGCACTCGCCCACGAGGTCGTCGAGCGTGAGGGCGGCGCGGGACGCGAGCGGGTGGTCGTCCGCGACGGCGGCGATCCGGGGTTCCTCGATGAGCGCGGCGTGGCCGAGGTCGCCACCGGCCGGGGGCGTGCGCAGGACCGCCACGTCCGCCTCGCCGCGCCGCAGCGCCGCCTCGGGGTCGTCGGCCTGGCGGATGCGGACCAGGACGTCCGGGTGCTCCGCCCGCCACTCGCGCAGGAACGGGATGGTGAACCGGCCGAGCGCGGCCCAGGCGAAGGTGAGCCGGACGGGCTGCGGGCGGGCGGCCTCGGCCAGTGCCGTGTCCAGCGAGGTGAGGATGCGGTGGCTGTGCTCCCACAGCCGGTGGCCGGGATCGGTCAGGGCGACGTGCCGGGTCGTGCGTTCGACCAGCCGCACCCCGAGGCGTCGTTCGAGCTGGTCGAGCGTGCGCGAGAGCGCGGGCTGCGTGACGTGCAGCGACTGGGCGGCCGCGGTGATCGACCGGTGGTCGCCGATCGCGGCGAGTGCCCGCAGGTGGCGCAGCTCGACATTCATAACCACCGATCATAAGTGCTGCACGAACGGCATTTCACTCCTTCCCGCAGCGCTCCTAGCGTCGAGGGCATGAGGATTCTGCTCGTTGGAGCCACCGGCCTGCTGGGTACCGCGGTGCACGAGGTGCTCACCGAACGCAAGCACGACGTCGTGACCGTCTCGCGCACCGGGGGCGACCTCCAGTTCGACGTGACCGACCCGGCCCAGGTGGCCGAGCTCTACCGGACCGCGGGCCGGGTGGACGCCGTCGCGTCGGCCGCCGGTCACGTGCCGTTCAAGCCGTTCGGTGAGCTGACCATCGCGGACTACCAGGCCGGGGTGACCGGGAAGGTGCTGTCCCAGGTGGCGCTCGTGCGTGAGGGGCTCGCGCACGTGACCGAGTCGTTCACGCTGATCACGGGCGTGCTGGCGCGGGAACCGATCGTCACCGGCGCGGCCGCGGCACTGGCCAACGGCGCGGTGGAGGCGTTCGTGCGCGCCGCCGCGATCGAGATCGCCCCGCAGCGGATCAACGCCGTCAGCCCGACGGTCTTCACCGAGGCGCTCGACGTCTACGGCGACTACTTCCCCGGCATGAGGCCGGTGCCGCTGGCCGACGTGGCGCAGGCCTACGTCCGGTCGATCGAGGGACGGCAGACCGGCCAGGTCTACGTGCCCTGAACCTCTACGTGCCCTGAACCCGCACCCGCCCGAGCAGGCGGTCCACGAGGCCGGGCAGCTCCTGCTCGCCCGCCCCCTCCAGCCACAGCGCGATGCCGATGCGGATCGTGGTGAGGAACGTCGCGGCCATCAGCCGGGCGGCCTCCTCGTCCGGTTCGCGCCGGACCAGCACGGCGGTCAGGTCGCGTTCGAGCGCGACCTGGTCACCTGCCTGTCGTGCGAGCAGTGACGGATGACGGCGCAGCAGCCGCAGCTGGGCCATCCACTCGACGTCCGGGAGGGGCCGGACGCGGTACAGCTCGGCCGTGGACGCGCGCAGGGCCTGCCAGGCGTCCTCGGCCTCGGGCCTGGCCTCGACCAGGGAGACCAGTGCCCTGAGGCGCTCGCGGTCGGCGTCGAGGACCGCGTCCTCCTTGCTGGTGAAGTAGTTGGAGAACGTCCGGCGGGACACCCCGGCCGCGTCCGCGATGTCCTCGACCGTCACCCCGTCCAGGCCGCGCTCCACCGCCAGCCGCAACGCCGCCCCGGCCAGCGACCGCCGGGTCGCGGCCTTCTTGTGCTCGCGCAGTGTGGGGAGGGTCTCCATGCGTCCAGCCTAACCGGAGTATGTTGCTCATTGCGCAAATTTGCACAACGCGCAAGAATTAAGGCGACGAAGGGGCGGTTGTGTTGATCGAGACTCGGGCGATGGGGCACCGGCAGGTGCTGGAGTCGCTGTCCGGACTGCTGCTCGCGCTGTTCGTGGCCATGGTCAGCTCCACGGTGGTGTCCACCGCGCTGCCGCGGATCATCGGCTCGCTGAACGGCACGCAGACCCAGTACACGTGGGTGGTCACGGCCACCCTGCTCACGGCGACGGCCACGACCCCGATCTGGGGCAGGCTCGCCGACCTGTTCAACAAGAAGACGCTGGTCCAGGCCGCGATCGTGATCTTCGTGGTCGGCTCGCTGCTCAGCGGGTTCGCCCAGGACACCGGCCAGCTCATCGCGGCCCGCGCGTTCCAGGGCATCGGCGTCGGCGGCCTGCAGGCGCTGGTCCAGGTCGTGATCGCCGCGATCATCCCGCCGCGCGAACGCGGCCGCTACAACGGCTACCTCGGCGCGGTCATGGCCGTGGCGACGGTCGGCGGCCCGCTGCTCGGCGGCCTCATCGTGGACGTGTCGTGGCTCGGCTGGCGCTGGTGCTTCTGGGTCGCCGTGCCGATCGCCGCGCTGGCGTTCGTGGTGCTGCAGGCGACGTTGAAGCTCGAGACCGTGCGCCGCGAGAACGTGAAGATCGACTACCTGGGCGCGACGCTGATCGCCGCGGGCGTGAGCGTGCTGCTGATCTGGGTCTCGTTCGTGGGCAACTCGTTCGACTGGATCTCGTGGCAGAGCGCGGCCATGGCCGGCGCCGGCCTCGTGTTGCTGGGCGCGGCGATCGCGGTCGAACTGCGCGTCAAGGAACCCGTCGTGCCGCTGCACATCGTCGTCCAGCGCACCCCGGCGCTCGCGATCATCGCCTCGCTGTCCGTGGGCATGGCCATGTTCGGCGGCGCGGTGTTCCTCGGCCAGTACTTCCAGATCGGCCGCGGCTACAGCCCGACCGAGGCGGGCCTGCTGACCATCCCGCTGATGGCGGGCGTGCTGCTGTCGTCCACGATCTCCGGCCGCATGATCAGCAAGACCGGCAAGATCAAGCCGTACATCGTCTCGGGCACGATCATCCTGGTGCTCGGCTTCCTGGGCCTGGGCTTCGTGGACCACGCCACCGCGCTGTGGATCGTCGGCATCGCGATGGCCGTCGTGGGCGTCGGCGTCGGCATGACGATGCAGAACCTGGTGCTGGCCGTGCAGAACAGCGTGCCGCTGAGCGAACTCGGCGCCGCGTCGGCGTCCGTGACGTTCTTCCGCTCGCTGGGCGGCACGATCGGCGTCTCGGTGCTCGGCGCCGTGCTCGCCAACCGCGTCACCGCCGACCTCTCCGCCGCGCTGCACGTGCCGGCGGGCCAGTCGACCGGCAGCACCAGCGCGTTGAACCTCGCCGCGCTCCCGCCCGAGGTCCAGACGATCGTGCACACCGTCTACGGCGACGCGACGGCGCACATCTTCCTGATCTCCGCCGCCGTCGGCCTCGTCGGCATCGTCGCGGCACTGCTGCTCAAGCCGATCACGTTGCGCACGACGATCGATCTCGAGAAGAAGGAAGCAGACTCAGCGGTCGCTCGCTGAACTCCGAGGGGGAACCATGAGCGCCGGCCTCAACAACGCCTTCGAATCCACAGTGGACTCCTACGGCCCTGCCCCCCTGCCGTCGTCGAGAACCATCATGGTGGGCATCGACGGCACCGACACCGCGATGCGCGCGGCGGCCTCCGCCTTCGGCCTGGCCCGCCGCCAGGGAGCCCGGCTGGTCGTCACCTTCGTGGCGTGCCACTCCTCTCTGGCGGCGCTGAGCCCGGCCGTCGCGTCGGTGTTCGAGCACGAGGCGACGGCCTGCCTGTACGCCGAGTTGGCGCAGCAGGTGCGGTCGTCCGCCGAGGAGCTCGACGTGCCGGTGACGTTCCTGAAGGCGTTCGGTGACCCGTTCACGGTGCTGCGCGACTCGGCGGACCAGTGCCAGGCCGACATGGTGGTCGTCGGGGCGTCGCAGCAGGCGGGGCACCGGTTCGCCGGGTCGGTGGCGACGCGGCTGATCCGCACGGGGCGGTGGCCTGTGCTCGTGGTGCCCTGACCCCACACCTCGGACCACCGGATGCCCGCACTCGATCGCCGAGTGTGGGCATCACTGGTTTCACCAGCATTTTCACACCTGCGGACAGATGTGTAGGTTTGCGCGCTCAAGATGTCTCGCTGTCATAGGTCGGAGCAATGTACGGTACGAGCGGGCGCAGGGAGATCGAGTGGCAGAACATGCTTCGGCCACTCGACGACGAGAGGTACGGGTATGCCGAGAACCCTGCTGTCCGTGGCCACCATCGCCTTAACGCTGTCAGCGCCCACGGCGGTCGCCACCGCCGGACCGTCCGCACCGGTAGAACACGCGGGCGTCGACCAGGGCGCGCCCACCTACTACGACTCCGGCCTCGCACGCACCCCGTACATGGGGTGGAACTCCTACTTCGCCGGGGGCGCGGCGTCGGAGGAGAAGGTGCTCGGGGTCGCCGACCACCTCGTGAGCAGCGGCCTGGCGAAGGCCGGGTACGACATCGTGTGGATCGACGGCGGGTGGAACGCGAGCCCGCCGCGGGACGGCAAGGGCTCGCTCGTGCCCGACCCGGCGCGGTTCCCGTCCGGGTTCACCGAGCTGGTGGACACGTTGCACGCCAAGGGGCTGAAGGCGGGCATCTACACCGACGCGGGCGCGTGGGACGGCAAGAACTGCGCCGCCGGCAGCGGTGGTGGGTACTACGAGGCGGACGCGAGGCAGTTCGCCGGGTGGAAGTTCGACGCCGTCAAAGTCGACTTCCTGTGCGGCATCGCGCAGAACATGGACCCGGCCGTCGCCTTCACGCAGTTCTCCGCCGCGGTGCGGAAGGCCGGGCGCAAGATGATCCTCAACCTCTGCAACCCGGTCACCGACGAGTGGAGCGTGCCGCACCGCTGGGACCAGACCGCCTACGTGGCCTACACGTACGGGCCGCGCGTCGGCGACTCGTGGCGCACCAGCACGGACGTCGCGTTCGGAACGCCGTACGAGGGCATCTGGCGCGACGTGCTGCGCAACATGGACCGCAACCTCTACCGGCCCGGCGCGCAGGGACCTAGGCACTACAACGACCCGGACTACCTGATCCCGATGCGCAAGACCGAGCGGGGCACGTACGAGCTCGACGAGGAGGAGTCGACCTCGCAGCTCGTCATGTGGTCGGTGATGGCCTCACCGCTGATCATCGGGTCGGACCCGCGCACGCTGCCGCCGTCGATGATCGAGACGCTGAAGAACCCCGAGATCATCGCGGTCGACCAGGACCCGCTGGCCATCCAGGGCGTCCGGGTCGCGGGCTCGAACAACGTCGACGTCTACAGCAAGGTGTTGTCCGGCAGGGGTGAACGGGCCGTCGCGGTCCTCAACCGCAACGACCGGCCGGCCGAGTTCACGGTCGACCTCGCCGATACCGGACTCCAGGGCAGCGTCGCCGTCCGCGACCTGCGCGCCCGCGCCGACCGCGGCACCGCGACCGGCACGTACACCGTCACGGTTCCCGCGCACGGCACCGCGTTCCTCAAGCTGCGCGGCGAGACCGCGGTCCCCGGCACCGACCTCGGCGGCGAGACCTCGGCCAGCCCCGCGCTGATCCGCTGGGACGACAGGAACCTGGCCACCTTCGCCCGGGACAGGTCAGGACGCCTCACTCAGCGTTCGATGGTCGACGGCGAGTGGCGCGGCTGGGTCGTGCTCGGCGGGCCGCGGGGCGGCCAGGTCCTCGGTCAGCCGTCCGCGTTCGCGAGCCCGGACGGCCGCATCGACCTGTTCGTCCGCGGCACCGACAACGTGGCGTACCACCGGATTTTCGCGAACGGCAGGTGGGGCGGCTGGACCTCGCTCGGCGGCTCGCTGACCGACTCCGTGTCGGTGGCGTTCACCGGACCGGACAGCTGGAGCCTGTTCGGCCGCGGCGCCGACGGCCGCGTGTGGACGCGCGACAAGAACACCAGCACCTGGACGTCGGCCGGTTCGCCCGGCAACCAGCAGATCTACGGCAGGCCCTCCGCCGCGACGGTGGCGTCCGGCACGTTCGTCACGGTCCGGCTGCAGGACGACTCCGCCTGGTACCGCAGGCGCACCGCGAACGGCTGGTCCGCGTGGACCTCGCTCGGAGGCGTGATCAGCGGCAGCCCGACGGCCGTGGCCAACGGTGACCGGGTCAACGTCTTCGTGCGCGGCAGCGACTACACGCTGTGGCAGCAGGACCTCGTCGGCGGCGCGGGCACCTGGTGGACCAGGCGCGACCAGTTCGTCAGCAACGCGCTGACCGGCGCGGTCGGCGGGGTGGCCGGTGCGAACGGCTCGACGTGGGTCGCCGTGCGCGGGCCGGACGACGCCGTGCACGTGGCCGGCCTGACGGCCCCCTGACCCGCCGGCTTCCAGGAGCACCTCATGAACAGGCCCACCGCACACCCGCCGCCGAGCGCTCGCCACCCCTCGCCGACGCCCACCGCGCACCCGCCGCCGAGCGCTCGCCACCCCTCGCCGACGGCCACCGCACACCTCCCCGGAGCACACCGATGACCTCACGCCGCACTTTCCTGAAGGCCTCCGGAGCGTTAGGACTGGGAGCCATGGTCCTTCCGACGTTCTCCGCCCACGCCGAACCCCAGCGGCCGGCCGGCAACCCGCTCGCCGCCGACCCGACCACCCTCTGGTACCCCGCTCCCGCCGACGAGGCGAAGATCATCGAGCAGGGGCTGCCCATCGGCAACGGCCGCCTCGGCGCGCTCGTCGGCGGTGGCGTCGAGAAGGACTTCCTGTACCTGACCGACGTCACGCTCTGGACCGGCGAGCTCAACGACGCGCTCGAAGGCGACGGCCAGCTGCCGTACGACCCGACGCACTTCGGCACGTTCTCGATGCTGGCCAAGCTCTACGTCGACGTCCCGGGCCACGCGGGTGCGACGAACTACCGCCGCGCGCTCGACCTGAGCAACGGCCTCGTCACCACGAGGTACACCCACGGCGGCAAGCAGTACCGGCGCGAGGTCTTCTCGAGCCACCCCGACGACGTGGTGATCGTCCGGCTCACCGGCCCGGACCAGTCCGGCACGATCACCCTCACCGGCGCACACGGTGAGCCGACCGTCGGCGACGCGCCGCACACCGCGGCCGTCTTCACCGGCTCGTTGCCGAACAAGCTGGCGTACAGCGGCGTCGTCACGGCGTTCAGTCCTGACGGAACGGTCACTGTGGACGGTGCGAACCTCGGGTTCACCGGCTGTTCGGATCTCGTGATCGTGTTCTCCGGCGGTACGAACTACGTCCCGGACGCCTCGGCCGGGTTCATGGACCCGCTGGTAGAACCGGCGAAGATCGCGTTGCGGAAGGCCGGGGTGCGAGCCAAGGCCGACGCCCTGCTGCGCACGCACGTCGCGGACTACCGCAAGAAGTACGACCGGCAGAAGGTCGACCTCGGCCGTTCCACCGACGCCCAGCGCGCGATGGACACGTGGACCCGTTTGCGGGCAAGGGCTTCGAGCACAACGCCCGACCCGGAGCTGGAGGCGAGCTACCTCCAGTTCGGCCGCTACCTCGCCATCACGGGCTCGCGCGACAACCTGCCGATCAACCTGCAGGGCCTGTGGCTGTCGAACAACAACCCGGACTGGTACAGCGACTACCACACCGACATCAACATCCAGATGAGCTACTGGCTCGCGGACCGGGCCGCGCTCTCGGACACGTTCGAGGCGCTCGCGAACTACTGCCTGGCGCAGCTCCCGGCGTGGACGAACACCACGCAGTCGGTCTACCAGGACGAGCGCAACCGGTTCCGCAACACCAACAATCGGGTGGCCGGGTGGGCGGTCGCCTTCTCCACCAACATCTACGGCGGCAGCGGCTGGTGGTGGCACCCCGGCGGCAACGCGTGGCTGTGCATGTCGTTGTTCGAGCACTACGAGTACACGCTCGACCGCGACTACCTGGCCAAGATCTACCCGTTGCTCAAGGGCGCCTGCGAGTTCTGGGAGGCCCGGCTCGTCGAGACCCCGCAGGGCCTGGTGGACGACCACGACTGGTCGCCGGAGCACGGCCCGCAGGACACCCGCGGCAACACCTACAACCAGGAGCTGGTGCACTACCTCTTCGGCAAGTACCGGATCGCGACGGACGTGCTGCGCCGCGACCAGTCCTACGGCCGCAGGATGTCGGCGCTGCGGGAGAAGCTGTACCTGCCGGTCGTCAGCCCGAAGACCGGCATGCTGCAGGAGTGGATGTCGCCCGACGACCTCGGCGAGACCACCCACCGGCACCTGTCGCCGCTCGTCGGCTTCTTCCCCGGTGACCGCGTCAACCGCGACGACTCCCCCGCCGCGGTGGTCGAGGGCGTGCGGCAGCACCTGATCACCCGCGGCATGGAGAGCTTCGGCTGGGGCCTCGCGTGGCGGGCGGCCTGCTGGGCACGCCTGAAGGACGCCGACCGGTCGTACGAGCTGTTCCTGAAGGTCATCCGGCCGTCGATCGACCACGCGAACGGCACGGCGCCGAACTTGTTCGACATGTACAGCTTCGGCGACCGGGCGATCTTCCAGATCGACGCCAACCTGGGTGCTCCGGCCGCGATGCTGGAGATGCTGCTGTACGCCCGCCCCGGCGTGATCGAACTGCTGCCGGCGCTGCCCTCGGCGTGGAAGACCGGCTCGGTCACCGGGATCGGTGCCCGCGGTGGCTTCACCGTCGACCTCGCGTGGAGGGACGGCAAGGTCACCAGCGCGACCGTCCGCAGCGTCGGCGGCACGGAGACCGAGGTGCGCTTCGGCCGGTGGAAGAAGAAGGTCAAGCTGCACAAGGGGCAGTCGGTGACGCTCCGCCCGTGAACGGCCGGGTTCGGGGGCACCGGCGTTCTAGGATCAGCCGGTGGCCCCGAACCCCTCCGAAGTCAGCCTGACGAGCCCGCGTTCGGCCCTCGCGCAGCGCGTGTTCGCCGGGTTCACGATCACCGCGGTGGCCGGCGGCATGGCCGTGCTCGCCTTCTCGGACGAGCCGTGGTGGGCGATCCTGCTGTGGGAACTGGCCATGCTCGTCGTCGTGGTCCTCATGCTGGCGCTCTGGGCGACGGCGGGTGAGTCCGCCAAGGAGACCGCCGCGTTGCGCGCCAGGGCGACCGCGGTGGTCGCCGAGGTGCTCGACAGCACCAGGCACGACGACGGTGAGACCGTCAGCCACGAGCTGACGCTGTGGATCCCGTCGGGTGGCGGGTTCCAGGTGCACCACCGCTGTGATCGCTACGAGGGTGAGCAGCACCTCGAGGTTCTCGTCGATCCCGTCGTGCGCACGTGGGCGGTCGTTCACTGAAACCCGCACACGGAGCGTAGCGGCCGTTCTACGATCAGCGAATGACCACGAGCCTCACCGAAGTCCACCTGGCCAAGAGGCTTCCCTTGATGGGCAGGGAGATCCTCGTCCTGGGCTCGATCCTCTCGGCTCTGGCACTCCCCGCCCTGCTCTTCTTCCCGGGCACGTCGTGGCAGGGGGTCCTGCTGTGGGAACTGTTCCCGTTGACCGTCTTGATCCTGTGCGCGGCGTGGCGTCCCTCCCTCGAGGCGAAGAACGCTCAGACGTTGTTCCACACCGGGTCCGGGACTTCGGCTCTCGTGGTCGAGATCAAAGCGTGCGACGACGACTTCTACGAGATGACGCTGTCCATGGAAGTGGGCCGGGAACGTGTCGTGGTGACTCATCGGTGCGGCAACCCCTGCGTCGAAGCCGCCCGGCAGCGAAGCAGGCAGTTGTACGTGCTCACTCACGCCGAGCGCCGCATGTGGGGGGTCGTGCATTCGCGGTCAGCGCTGTTCTAGCCTCGCCGTCGAGTCCCTGACCACCAACGTCGTCGCCAGCTCGATGTGCAGCGCCTCCGGCCGGTGCCCGTCCAGCACCCGCATCAGCTGCGTGACCGCGATGCTCCCCATCTCCTGCAACGGTTGCCGCACCGTCGTCAGCCGCGGGTTCGTCGCCTCCGCCAGGTCGATGTCGTCGAACCCGGCCACCGACAGGTCCTCCGGCACGCGCAGGCCCCGTTCACGCGCCGCCTGCAACGTGCCCACGGCCACCTTGTCGTTGAAGCAGACGATCGCGGAAGGCTTGGGCTCCAGCGCAAGCAACTCCACCGCCGCTCGCGCTCCGTGCGCGACAGTGGGTTCGACGTGGCGCAGGCGGTCCGGCGTCAGCAGCACCCCCGCCTGGGCGAGGGACGCGCGGTGGCCGGCCAGGCGGGCGTCACCGGCGAGCCACTCCTCCGGCCCGGCGATCACCGCGATGTCGCGGTGCCCCAGTTCGATGAGGTGGTCGGCCACGGCACGGGCTCCCGCGAAGTGCGCGGCGGAGACGGAGGCGATGTCGGGCAACGGAAGGACGCGCGGGTCGACCACGACGAACGGGTATCCCGCGCGGGACAACGCCACCAGCTCGCCGCCCTCCTCCGGCGGCAGGATGAGGATCGCGCCGTCGACGTCGGCCTGGTCCGTCAGGCCGCGCAGGGCGGCGCTGTGCTGACCTGACTCCCCCGCGTCCAGCAGCATGCGCAAGCCGCGCAGCTTCAGCGTCTCCGCGATCGAGGAGACGATCAGGCCGAAGTAGTCGGTGAGGACGTACGGGCACCGGACGTACACGGTCCTGACCTTCGCCGGCGTCTCCTGCCGGCGCCGTTCGACGGCCTGGAGCACCAGGTCACGGGTTCGCGGCGCCACACTGGCGTGATCGTTCAGCACGCGCGACACGGTCGCGATCGACACGCCGGTCTCCGCCGCGATGTCCCGGACGCTCGCGCGCTGTTTCACGTGTTCGATCTTGCGTTCCACCTGGTCAATGTACCGGAAATCCTCCAGACCATTGACCGTCGGCACGACCGGGTGTTTCATCCTGAAAGCTGCTGTTTCACAGTGATGAACGGGTGTTACATGAGACGAACCGCGATCGTGGCGCTGGTGCTCGGGCTGACCGCCGTGCCGGCCGCAGAAGCTTCCAGCTCACCGCAGGTGCGGGTGTGGGTCACCACGCCGGACCGCGCGGAGCTGATGCACGAACGCCCGCGCGTCGCGTTCGGCACGAGCGAGTCGGCGCACCCGACGATCGTGGTCGACCCCGGCCGCCGCTACCAGGAGGTCGACGGGTTCGGCGCGTCCATCACGGACTCGTCGGCCGAACTGCTCGCGGGCCTCGCGCCCGCCGTCCGCGCCGAGACCATGCGCAAGCTGTTCGACCCCGTCCAGGGCATCGGCGTCAGCTTCCTGCGCCAGCCCGTCGGTTCGTCCGACTTCACGGCGGCCGCCCAGCACTACACCTACGACGACGTGCCGGCCGGGCAGACCGACTTCGCGCTCAGGCACTTCAGCGTCCGGCACGACGAGGCGAAGATCCTTCCGTTGCTGCGCGAGGCGAAACGCCTCAACCCGCGGCTGAAGGTCATGGGCACGCCGTGGAGCCCGCCGGCGTGGATGAAGGACAACGACTCGCTGGTCGGCGGCAAGCTCAAGGACGACCCGAGGATCTACGACGCCTACGCGCGGTACCTCGTGAAGTTCGTGCAGGCGTACGCGAGGGCCGGTGTGCCGATCGACTTCCTGTCCGTGCAGAACGAACCGCAGAACCGCACTCCTGACGCCTACCCCGGCACGGACATGCCCGTCGCCGCGCAGATCAAGGTGATCGAGGCACTCGGCCCGAAGCTCGAGCTCGCCAGCCCGCGCACGAAGATCCTGGGTTACGACCACAACTGGGCCACGCACCCCAACGACGGTTCGGCCGAGGCCGACTACCCGTACCAGATCCTGAACAGCAAGGCCGCGAAGTGGCTCGCCGGCACCGCGTACCACTGCTACTACGGCGACCCGGGCGCGCAGACCGAGCTCCGCGACACGTTCCCGGACAAGGGGATCTGGTTCACCGAGTGCTCGGGCTCCAAGAGCGCCACCGACCCGCCCGCCAAGGTCTTCAGCGACACCCTGCGCTGGCACGCCCGCAACGTCGTGCTCGGCACCACCCGCAACTGGGCGCGCAGCGCGGTGAACTGGAACATCGCGCTCGACAGCACCGGCGGGCCGCACAACGGCGGTTGCGGCACGTGCACCGGTCTCGTCACCGTGCAGCCGGACGGGTCGGTCGTCACCGACGCCGAGTACTACACGATCGGCCACCTCTCGAAGTTCGTGAAGCCCGGCGCGCGCCGGATCGCCAGCACGTCGTTCGGCACCACCGGCTGGAACGGCCAGATCATGGACGCCGCGTTCCGCAACCCGGACGGCTCCACGGCTCTGGTGGTGCACAACCAGCACGACGACCCGCGCTCGTTCGCGGTCAACGCCGGCGACCGCACGTTCGAGTACACCCTGCCCGGCGGCGCGCTCGCGACGTTCACGTGGACCGGCCGGCACAAGAGCAGGTTCGACGCCGTCTCGCTCGCCGGTGCCACCGCCTCCCCCGACGGCGCGCTCGCGATCGACGACGACGCGTCGACCCGTTGGTCCAACAACGCCTCCCAGGCTCCCGGCCAGCTCCTGCAGGTCGATCTGGGGCGCCGCAAGGACTTCCGCCGCGTCGCCGTGGACTCCGGCGGCAACCTGGGCGACTACGCGCGCCACTGGGAGCTGTCGGTCAGCGACGACGGCACCACCTGGCGTGCGATCGCGTCCGGCCAGGGCATCGGGCAGCTGACGAACATCGACGTCCGCCGCACGAGCGCGCGCCACGTCCGCATCACGTCCACCGGGGCCGCGAGCAACTGGTGGAGCATCGCCGACTTCCGGCTCTACAACTGAACATCTGTTATCGGGCGCCCAAACCCCTGCAAGGAGCGCTTATGTCAATGATGACAAAACGCCTGCGTGGCATCGCCATCGCGGCCGCCGTGGTGACGGCGGGAAGCACACTGGTCTCTCCCGTCGCCACCGCCGCGACCAACGCGAGCGTCTGGCTGACCACCGCGGATCGCTCCCACCTCCTGCGCCAGCAGGGTGACGTGACGTTCGGCTCGGGTGGCACCGGGTCGACGATCACCGTGAACCCCAACTCCACCTACCAGTCCATGGTCGGCTTCGGCGCGTCGTTCACCGACGCGGCGGCGTGGAACATCTTCAACTCCCCGCGTCGCAACGAGATCATGAACAACCTGTTCGACAAGACCACCGGCATCGGCATGAGCTTCATCCGGCAGCCGATCGGCGCGACGGACTTCTCGCGGAGCTTCTACACCTACAACGACGGCGCTGCGGACCCGTCGCTGTCGCGGTTCTCCGTCGCGCACGACAACGCCTACATCCTGCCGCTCCTGCAGCAGGCCAAGCAGCTCAACCCGCAGCTCGCCGTGATGGCGACGCCGTGGAGCGCCCCGGCGTGGATGAAGAACAACAACAACCTCATCCGGGGCTCGCTCAACGACAGCCGCATCGGCGTCTACGCCGACTACCTGGTCAAGTTCGCCCAGGCGTACCGGGCCGCGGGCATCCCGATCGACTACATGAGCGTGCAGAACGAGCCGCTCTTCGAACCGCCGGGCTACCCCGGCATGTACATGTCGCCCCAGCAGCAGGTCAACGTCATCAACACCCTGGTGCCGAAGCTGCGCGCGGCCGGCGAGCAAGCCCGTCTGCTGGGGTACGACCACAACTGGGACAACGTCGACTACGCGCAGACCGTCAACAACGGCACGGGCGCCAACGTGATCGGATCCGCGTGGCACTGCTACGGCGGTGACCCGAGCCGTCAGTCCATCGTGAAGAACAACCAGCCCGGCAAGGACGTGTTCTTCACGGAGTGCTCCGGCACGAGGTCGAGCGACGACGCGTCGACGTTCCGCGACACGTTGCGCTGGCAGGGCATGAACCTCGCGATCGGCGCCACGCGCAACCACGCGCGGTCGGTGGCGATCTGGAACATGGCCCTGGACCAGAACAACGGCCCGGTCATCGGCAGCTGCACCAACTGCACGGGCGTGGTCAGGACCAACGGCAACGACGTCACGTACAACGCCGAGTACTACGTCCTCGGGCACCTGTCGAAGTTCGTGCAGCCTGGCGCGGTCCGCATCGACTCGACCGGCTTCGGCGACGGCGGCGTCCAGAACGTCGCCTTCCGCAACCCGGACGGCCGGATCGTGCTCGTCGCGCTGAACACGGGCGGCCAGCAGAACTTCCGCGTCTCCTACAGCGGCCAGACGTTCGGCTACACCCTGCCTGCCGGCGCGATGGCGACGTTCACCTGGCCCGGCACGCTCGACCCCGGTCAGCCCGGCCGCACCGGCGCCATCACGGGCCTGGGCGGCAAGTGCCTCGACGTCACGAACGGGTCGACCACGAACGGGAACCTGCCGCAGTTGTGGTCCTGCTTCGGCGGCCCGAACCAGACGTGGACCCTCGGCACCGACGGCACGGTGCGCGGCCTCGGCAAGTGCCTCGACGTGACGGGCAACGGCACGGCGGACGGCACGGCGGTGCAGCTCTGGGACTGCTTCGGCGGTCCGAACCAGCGCTGGACGGCGTCCGGCGGCACGTTGGTGAACGTCGGCAGCAACAAGTGCCTCGACGTCATAGGCAACAACACGGCCGACGGCGCCAAGCTGCAGATCTGGTCCTGCACGGGCGGGGCGAACCAGCGGTGGACCGTGCCCGCGTAGGTGAGCGAAGGGCCGGTGCCCGAAGACTGCGGGCACCGGCCCTTCCTCAGAACCGTCACGCATGAGGTCGTGCCGCACGGGTAACCAGGCGGCATGACCGATCCGATCAACCCCGAAGCGCCGCACTCCCCCGGCACGCCCAGCCTCGACGATCTCGACGTCGAGGAGCCCGAGGTGCCGCAGGAGCCCGCCGAGGACCCGAGCGAGCCGCCGGACTGAGCCTCACGCCCTGGCCGGCACCACCGACAGGTGGCCGGGCACGAGACGCCGGGCCGCTGTCAGCGACCTGCGTGCCTCCGCCAGCTCGCCGTACTCGAGGTGCTCGTCCGCCTCCGCGATGTGCGTCAGCGCCCGCGGGGGCGCGTCGGGCACAGCCGTGACGGCCTCGGCCAGCCGCCTGCGTGCCTGCTCCGCCCGGTCGGCGAGATCCGCCCCCGCCGTGACGCGGAGCAGGGCGAGTGCGTCGCGGATGGCCTGGTGCAGTGGGCTGAAGCGCATGTGGTCGCCACCTTGGGACAGTCGGGGGCACGGGGTACGCCGGCTGCTTGACGCGCCTCCGGCTACCCCGTCTCCCTCCAGGCAAACCACGATCAGCCGCCGTAGGGGTTCGCGGCCTTCTTCGTCGCGTACGTCAGCATCGGCCTGACCTTCGCCCAGTGCCCGTCCTGGCAGGAGTAGGCGGGCAGGAAGCCCGCGCAGTCGCCCTGCCAGTTGCCGATCTCCCAGGTGTAGTGGGGCACGCCGAGTTCGCCGTAGACCCAGTCGTCGATCGAGCCGCCCGCGGTGTAGAGCAGCTCGCCGGGCTGGCCATACCGCCAGTCGGCGCCCGCGAGCCCGGCCATGTCCCTGGCCATCGCCCGCAGCGGCCCGTCGTCCGGCGACGGCGTGGTGGTGTAGCCCCACGGCAGCAGCACGACGTTGAGCGCGGAGTGCATGGTGATGACCATGCCGCGCGTCTTCGGGTCGGCCGGGTCGGTCAGGCCGGGGCCGCGCGTGTCCGGGAAGAGGCCGCGGAAGAGCTTCTCCAGCGCCCTGGTCTCCACCTCGGAGTCGGCCTTCGGACCGCGGTAGACCTGGTGGCACGGGTCGGCCGACGTGCCGTTGTCGCCCCACTGCGCGTCGAAGTTCCGGTTGACGTCGACGCCGATCTGCGCGTTCGGGTCCTCGGTCGTCGGGCACTCGCGGGGACCGTTGGTGTAGTTGCCGTTCTTGCGCTGCAGCTTCGGCGAGTCGCCACCGGACTGGACGATCCGCACACCGTCCGGGTTCGCGATCGGCACGACCCAGACCTCTGTCGAGTCGAGCAGCGACGTGACCTCGGCGTCCTTGCCGTAGCCCTGCGTGAGGTGGTCGATCCAGCGCCACGCCATGTCACCGGTCGTGATCTCGCGGGCGTGGATCTGCGCCGACACGAACATCCGCGGCTTCTTGGCCGTCGGCGTCAGCCGGCAATCGCCGGGGCCCTTCCTGGTGATGCAGATGGCCTTGAGGTCGTGGCCGCCGGCGCCCTGCGTCTTGCGCCACGAGTCGCCGTAGTCGACGACCGTCGCGAGGCGCGCGTGCCTGAGCGCCACCTGGTCGAGGTGGGCGTAGTGCGCCCTGATCGTGCGGTAGCCGCCGTAGTACGTCTCGGTGATGCCGTAACCGCGCGTCTTCAGCTCGGCGGACGGTGGCGCCATCACCGACTCGACCTGGCCGGTGAACCCGGCCTCGGCGAGCCTGGTGTGCGTGGTCTTCGAGCCGAGCACGAACAGGTCGTCGCCGTCGCGCTGCTCCAGCACGTCGAACCCGCGGGCGAGCAGGTCCTGCGCCTTCTCCCCCAACGGTGCCGGGACGCGGTAGACGTACGTCGGGCCTTCCTGCACCGCGACGGGCTGCGGTGGTGCGGCCGTCGACGTGCCGACGAGGAAGACCACGCTGGCGGCACCTGCCAGTGCGAGACTCAGCCTTCGCTGCTTCATGATGTGAGAACCCCCTGTAGAGCCATGTGTTCGGCCGATTGGAAACCTCAGCGCCGTGATCATGGTCAGGCGCGCCACCAGTCGGCCCTCGTCGGCTCGCGGAACGCGTTGGTGCCGCAGTGCACCTCGCCGGCTCCCTTGTGCAGGAAGTCCCAGTCCTCGACCCACTTCAGCTTGACGGGCGTGTTCTTCAGCGCCTGCTCGGTCTTCTGCTTGAACAGGTCGATTCCGTCGACCCTCGGGCCGTGCGGGTCGGGTGCGCCGAACACGCCGCCGCCCAGTGAGATGCCGTTGGGAATGCCTGCGGTGAGCGCGACGTACACGGTGCTGGGGGCCTGACCGGCTCGCATCCGGTCGCGCAGGTCCTCCACCTGGGCGTGGGTGATCCGGCCGGACGCGCTGAGCGCGGCCGCGTCGAGCTGTTGCCAGGTGAACTGGTCGAACAGCACGGGGACCCGCACGAGTTCGCGGTCGGCCAGGCCGATCTCCCTGGTCAGAACCGCGAGCTGGGTGTCGATGTTGCGTGCCGCGGTCTCGTTCTGCTCCAGGAACTCCGGGTTCGCGAGCACCTGGTCGACGGTCGGCTTGATCTTCTCGCTGGTGCCCTCGAACAGCGGAGCCGAGCCGTGACCGTCCTTTGTGGCCTGGCGCAGCACGTCGAGTGCGAGCCTCGGGTCGGCGACCATCAGCGTCCAGCCGCGGGGGTTGCGCGCCGGGATCACGTGCACCGTCTCGTCGGAGTGCCCGACCGCGAGCCACGACGTGTCGATGACGACCGGCTCCGCGTACTGCGAGCCGATCAGCGTGGTGAACGTCGGGTCGGGCATGCGCTCGGCCGTGCTGCCGTAGAGCGGCCTGCCGAGCGGGTGACCCCGGTGGGGCGGCAGGCTCTCGTAGTTGCCCGTGGAGTTCAGGCTGTCGTCGACGGCCGGGCCGCGCTGGGTGGTGAACTGCTGCACCACCCCGACGTCCGGACCGCGCAGCGCGCTGAACGCGACCCGTCCGGCGGCGCGCAGGGACGGCGGGTAGTACTGCCCCTCCCACTCCATGCCGGGGAAGTAGTTGGCGCTGCGCAGGAGCACGCGCACGACGTGCGGCTTCCCGTTCGGGCCCGGCATGCTGGCCGTGGTGGGTTCGAAGATGTCCTGGAACCACCGGTCGACCTCGGGGATCGCCCGCAGCGCGTCCTCGGTCAGGTTCGCCGCCTTCATCGCGGAGCGTAGGCCGGTGACGAACTCGTCGTAGCCCGCGCCCAGTTCGGGAAGCGCGGGCTTCGAGGTCACGACTTTGCTCGGCGCCTTCAGGTCGTTCTGCAGGATCAGCGGTGCCACGCGCAGCTGTACCGAGTCCCTGCCACCGCGGGTTTCGAGCGTCACCGTGACGGTGCCGTTCCAGACGGCCTTGTCGCGGATGACGTCGCGGCCCTCCAGGCCCAGCCTGGCGCCCTTGCGAAGCTCGGCGGCGGTGAGCGTGCCGCTCTCGCCGAGCGAGATCCACGTGCCGGCGCGCTCCACCCAGAGGCGGGCGTACCTGCCCTCCCCCGCCGCCAGCGACACCGTGCCGTCCTGGCCGGTGTTGCGCGGCATCGTGCGCAGCGGCGCGAAGTCCTGGGCGTCCTGCGGGCCGTTCAGGACGTCGTCCTGGGCGTCGTTGCAGGCCGCGAGCCGCTCGTCGACCTCGACCGCGCTGTTCTTCAGGTCCTCCTCGGTGACCTTGCAGCGCCGGGCGTCGTCGTCCAGGTTGGGCAGGAAGATCGCGCCCCGGTTCGGAGTCCACCTCCCCTTGCCGGCCTGGTCCGCCCAGTCGGCCGTGCCGTTCCTGTTGGTGTCCGCCAGGATCGTCGCTCCGGGTGCCGCCGTGGCCGGCGCCCCCGTGAAGATCGCACTCGCCAGTACGGCCACACCGGTGGCCGCCGCAAAGCGTTTCATCACAAGTTCCCCCTCGTGATCATGTGCTCGCCAGGCTAGAGATCCGGTCATCGCGGACGCATCCGCCTTCGGGTGACTACGCATCCGCCTCAGGTTGTGGGCCGAACGGGTGACGGCGCCGTTCGGGTCTCGCATAGCGTGCATGTCATGGACGCGCTCACATCACCGTCGCTCCTCGGACGTGACGACGAGATCCGTTGTCTCGCCGGGATGCTCACCGCCGCTCTGGACGGGCGTGGTGGTGCCCTGGTCCTGCGCGGCGAGGCGGGCATGGGCAAGAGCGCGCTGCTCGCCCGCGTGCGGGAGTCGGCCGCCGGGTTCCGCGTGCTGGAGGCGTCCGGGTCGGAGTTCGAGACGGAGCTGCCGTTCGCGGCACTGCACCAGCTGTGCGCTCCCCTGATGGACTCGCTGACCGGTCAGCACCGGGAGGCGCTCGAGGTCGCGTTCGGACTGGCGAGCGGGAAGCCGGACGTGCTGCGCATCGGCATGGCCACGCTGGAGCTGCTCGGCGGCGGGGACCCGGTGCTGTGCCTGCTGGACGACGCCCAGTGGCTCGACGAGGCGTCCGCGCAGGTCTTCGCGTTCCTCGGGCGGCGGCTCGCCTCCGAACCGGTGGTGCTCGTGTTCGCCGCGCGACGGCCGTGGGCGCGCTCGCGGCTGGACGAGCTGCCCGGGCTGGAACTGCGAGGGCTGCCGGACGCCGAGGCCCGTGCGTTGCTGGCGTCCGCGGTGGTGGACGACAAGGTGCGGGAGCGGCTGCTCGCCGAGGCGCGCGGGAACCCGTTGGCGTTGCTGGAACTGCCCAGGGCGGGTGGTTTCGCGCTGCCGGACGTGGCGTCGGTGCCGAGCCGGATCGAGCGCAGCTTCCAGGACCGCGCCGGCCGGTTGCCCGCTGACGCCCGGTTGCTGCTGACGGTGGCCGGGGCCGATCCGACCGGGGAGCCGCAGCTGCTGTGGGCCGCGGCGGCCGAACTCGGCATCGACGTGGCGTCCGCCGGGGTGGAGGCCGAGGCGTCCGGGCTGGTCAGCATCTCGACGCGGGTGCGGTTCTGCCATCCGCTCGCGCGGTCGGCCGTCTACCTCGCGGCTTCTCCTGCTCAACGGCAGGCCGTCCACCTCGCGCTGGCCGCCGTGACCGATCCGTCGGCCGATCCGGACCGGCGGGTGTGGCACCGCGCGCAGGCCGGGACCGGGCCGGACGACTCGCTGGCGGCCGAGCTGGAGCTGTCCGCCGACCGTGCGCGCTCCCGGGGTGGAGTCGCTGCCGCAGCGGCGTTTCTGGAGCGGGCGGCGGCGTTGTCGTTGTCTCCCGAGCTTCGAGCCGGGCGCACCCTGGCCGCCGCCCAGGCCAAGTTGGACGCGGGCGCGGTCGACGTGGCGGCCGAGCTGCTGACGACGTTCTCCGCCGACGACCCGCGGGCGGATCTGTTGCGGGGACGCATTGCCTTTGTCCGCAACAAGTCCAACAACGGGCCGTCGTTCGTGCTGAACGCGGCTCGGCGGATGACCGGTGCCGCTGCTCGCGACTGCGTGCTGGACGCGTTCGAGATCGCGCTCGCGTTCGGGCGGCCCAGTGGCGTGATGGACGCCGTGGTGCGCGAGGCTCGTGGGCTCGAGCGTGGCTCGGATGCGTTGGAGGCGTTGGTGCTCCTCGCGGACGAGGGACACCGGACCGCCGTTCCGTTGCTGCGTCAGGTGTTTTCCGGCGACGCGTGGACCCGGCATCCCGCGCTGGCCACGATTCTCGCGGGTGAGCTGTGGGACACCGAAGTGCACTCGCTGGTGACCGGGTGGCTGGTGAGGACCGGGCAGCAGGCCGGGTCGCCGTTCGTGCTGCGGCTCGGGCTCGCGCAACTGGCCACCGGGGCGGTGATCACCGGCGACTTCGGCAAGGCGGTGTCCGCGATCGCCGAGGAGGAGGCCGTCGCCGATGCCGTGGGAATGCCGCCGCTGCGTTATCAGCGGCTGCACCTGGCGGCGTTCCGCGGACAGGAGCAGGCGGTGCTGGCGGAGATCGAGCACTCGCTGCGGGAGGCTTCGCGGCGAGAAGGGCTGCTGGTCGCGAACACGCACTGGGCATCGGCCGTGCTGCACAACGGTCTTGGCGACTATCCGGCGGCACTGGCCGCTGCCCGGGAGGCCGTCGCGCCCGGCGATCTCTACCTCGCCGGGATGGCGTTGCCCGAACTGGTCGAGGCGGCGGTGCGGTGCGGCGAGATGGACGCTGCCGCGAAGGCGTTGGAGGACCTGGTTTCCCGCACTTCGCCCTGCGAGACCTCGTGGGCTTCCGGTGTGGCGGCCTGTTCGGAGGCTCTCGTCACGGGTTCGGAGGAGTCGTACCTGTTCGCCGTGCGGCAGCTGGAGTCGAGCGCGGCGCGGCCCCATCTCGCTCGCGCGCACCTGCTGTACGGCGAGTGGTTGCGCCGCGCCGGGCGCCGAGTCGATGCTCGTGTACAGCTGCGGACCGCCCACGAGCTGTTGTCCGGCATGGGAATGGAGGCCTTCGCGGCTCGTGCGGCAGTGGAGCTGCAGGCCACCGGCGAGGTCGCGCGCGGCCGTTCCGCGCAGGCCACCGACGAGCTGACGATGCAGGAGACGCACATCGCGCGGCTGGTGGCGACCGGGGCGACGTCCAAGGAGGTCGCCGCGCGGCTCTTCCTGAGCCCTCGCACGGTCGATGCCCACCTGCGGAACATCTTCCGCAAGGTGGGCATCAACTCACGCCGTCAGCTGGCCGATCTGTTCAGCTCGTCCTCGGCATGATCCCGAGTTGCTGAGCCGCCCAGAGACCGTCCGCGTTGAGCCAGTACTCGGCGATCCGGCCGTCCTCGACGCGCAGGACGTCCGTGCCGTGGAAGGAGATCTCGCCGGCCTCGGCGAGCCAGCGGACCACGTGGAACGGGTCCTGCGAGATCGGCCCCACCTCGACGGTGAACCTCAGGCCGGGCATGGCCTCGTGGGAGCCGCGCACCCACTCGACCAGCGCGTCCCGTCCGGTGTGGTCCTGCGACGGGCCACCGGTCAGCGGGGCGACGTGCCAGACGAAGTCCTCGCGGACGACGCGCTCCGCCTGGGCGAGGTCGCCGTTCCAGAGGTCGATCCAGGACTGCAGGAGGTCGTTCATCACTTGTCCCCGTGCTGGCCGGGGGCAGCACTGCCCGTGTACTCACCGAGGTCGGACACGAGCCGCGTGAGCTCGGGGTCGCTGTCGTACCGCTTCTGGTGCAGGGCCGAGATCTTCGCGCCCATCTCGGGGTCCTCGTCGTCGGTGATGTCGAACGAGACGAACTTGTCGACGAGCGGCAGGCCGACGCGGTCGGTGTTGCGGTGCGCGGGGTGGATCAGGTACTCCCAGTACCCGTCCAGGTCCTCGATGACGAACGTGGCGCCCCACTCGTACTCGCCGCCGAAGTCGCGGCCGACCACGAAGGACCTCACGGACGGGATCACGCGGCCCTGGTTGCGCAGGCTCTCCAGCGCCTCCTCGACCTGCTCGGGCGAGGCGTCCTCCCGCAGGGTGAAGCGGTTGCCGTGGTAGATCATCAGTTCTTCTCCTTGTTCCCCAGGGCGAGAGCCGCCCCTGCGATGGTGGTGACGGCACCGGTCCAGCCGAACGCGCCGGCGATGCTCGTCGTGTCGATGAGTGGTGCGACGACCAGCGGTGACAGGAACTGGCCGAGGAAGATGCCGGCGACCAGCCCGCTCAGGACGCGGCCCCGCTGGCCAGGTTCGGCGCTGTTCGCGAGCTGCGTGTTGAGGTTCGGCACCACGAGCCCCACACCGAACCCCCCGATCAACAGGCCCGCGGTCACGAGCACCACCCCGCTGGCCGAGGCGATGACCAACCAGCCGACGCCCAGCAACGCGACGCTGATGGCGGTGATCCTCGTGGTCCTCAGCTTCGGGAACACCAGGGCGCCCACGACACTCGTCAGGGTGCTGCCCGCGATCACGAACCCGATCGTGGTGGGGCTCGCGTCCAGGTCACGCAGCAGGAACGGGAGCTGCGTGGGGGCCATGTAGAACACGAGGGTCGCGACCAAGGCCATCAGGTAGATCCCGACGGCCTTCCTGGGGAACGCCGTGGGTGCCGTCGGCTGCTGCCGGGTGCGTTGCTCCGCGGTCAGACCCGTCGCCGCGGCCAGGGCGATCAACGCGGCGACGCTGTAGAGCCAGAACGGCAGGCGCCAGTCCGTGGCGGCCAGGACACCGGCCAGTGGCAGGAAGACGACCCCGCCGAGACTCGCCGCGGCCTGCTGGAAGCCGAGGAACCTGCCGCGTTCGGGGCCCTCGAACCAGTCGGTGATCAGGGCGCTGACCGCGGTCATGACCGCGCCCACCGCGAGACCCAGCAGGGTTCTGGTGACGAGCAGGACCGGCAGGCTGGTGACGAAGTAGCCCGCCGTCCCCGCCACCGCGTAGAGGACGAGACCGCCGGTGAGCAACGGCTTGCGGCCCGTCCGGTCGGCGGCGAGGCCCGCCAGCGGAGCGCTCACCGCGATGGCCAGCGAGGTGATGGTCAGGGCCAGCCTGACCATCACCCCCTCGCCGTACACCTCGCCCATCGCGGGCAGGCTCGGGGCGATGATGGCCGCGGCCATGATCGTGAGAGTGGCGGAGGCCAGGACCACCGCCCGGGCCGTACGCGTTGGCGCAGTTCGTGTTGTCACGCTCCTAGGTTGGGGGTCGGGTGGGGGCGTTCGCGTCGGTGGTCGTTACGTAGATCGCGTGGGTACGTAGGTGGCGGGGGTGGGCCGTCGGGCACGAGGTTGTGAGGCTTCCCGGCGGCTGGGCTGCACGGCGTAAAGCGGCACGGCGGCCGGATGCTGGGCGACGCGGTGAGCAGGCGGCACCGCCGGCAGACAGCCGCTGGGGCACCGCAGCGGCCGGGCACCACAGCGGGCCGGCAGGTGGTCACTTCACGGCGATGCCCGGCGGGCGCCACCAATCCACAACGCGCTGGAGGGCTACCGCACCGCGACCCGCGTGCTGTACGCGCTGGTCCCCCAGTTCCCGCGCACCTACGCCGCCAAGTGCGCCACCGCGATGTGGGGTTTGACCACCGCCTGCGCCGCCCTGCACCGCTGGCGCGACGCGAAGACAGCGGTCCGCGCCACGATCACGCTCCTGCAGGGCTGCGTCCGCGAATCCCAGCCGTGGGTGATCCCCGACCTGCTCGACGCGCTGGACTTCCTGAAGCACTGCCTGGCCCGCGCCAAGCGGTTCGCGGAGCTTCCCGCCCTGGAGGCGGAACAGCAGGCGTTGCGCCGGCTGCACGCCCGCTTCCGGAAGCTCAGCGGGTCAGCTGCTCCCCCGCCTGCTTGAGCCTGCGCGAGACGCGGCCCAGCTCGGACCCGGTGAGCGGCAGGGTGTGCAGCTGCTGCGGCTTCTCCGTGCCCAGCCACTGCCCGTCGTGCTGGAGCGCCTCCCAGCGCTGGGAGGCGTCGACGCGGAGGAGCGAGTGCGCCTTCTCCAGGTCCACGACGTCGCGCAGACCGGAGAAGACGGCGAAGTGGAAGTGCCCGTCGACAGGCTCCGCGACGCGACGGGCGTGGCGCACGCGCAGCCGCGCGGTGAGGTCCGCGTGCTCCGCGGCGTTGAGCGGGGTGGAGAACCGGTGCTCGGACGCCGGCACGACGTCACACGCCGAGTCGAGGTCGAGGACGTCGGTCAGCCGGCGGAACACCGCGTACCCGGCGGTCTCCCCCGCCCGCGCCGCGGCCCGCCAGCGCAGGGTGAGGCGAGCCATCGTCTCGACGGCGGTCGTCATGGAGGTCTGAGCGGCGGTCATGCGCGGTTCGCGGGCGGCCTGGGCGAGCAGCCTCGACGACTGCGGCTCCGGTTCGCCGGTGAACGCGAGCTCGGACTCGGGATCGTCCACGACCCGCGTGACAACGGCGACGGGCCGGTCGTCCACGAGGACGACGTGGTGGGAGCACCCCCGGTCCCACTGCGCGTCGATCAGCTTCTTCGCCTGCGCCGCCTCGATGAGGCTGAGCGCGACGTACACCTCGTGCGCGTCCAGCCCTGAGTCGATGCGGTGGAGCTTGTCGCTGGGCTCCCAGGTCTCGTGACCGGCGTACTCCTCCTCGACGCTGCCGCCCGGCCGGCGGACCAGCCGGTCCGCACCGGCCAGGTCGAGCACGCCGAGAGCATCCTTGAACGACGCGTAGTACTGGTAGTCGGTCAGCTCGGACTCGTGCGTCCGCGCGCGGATCGTCGTGATCATCTCGACGAGGAACCCGTTGGCCCGCACGGCGTCCGTGTCGCGGGCCTCCCAGTCCGGTTCGGACGGAACGCGGGCCAGCAGCTCCGACGGCTCCCAGCGCAGGTCGTGCGTGAAGGCTTCCTCGACCGCGCCGGTCACCCGCACGACCGCGAGCGGCAGGCGTTGTCCCTCAACGAGAACGACGACGTAGCGGGCGTTCGGATCAGTGCTGTAGTCCCCCACTTGGCGCAGTCTACCGGTGCACGAGCGTCCGGGCCGCCACGGTGACCCACGCGGCCACCAGCGCGCCGTACAGCACGACGGCGACACCGGAGAACAGCGCGGACGGCACCCGCACCGCGAGCGCGCTCGTCCCCGTCACCAGGGTGCCGAGCGGGAACACGAAACTCCACCACGTCAACGCGAACGGCAGTCCGCGCCGGGCGGTCCGCACGGTGACGGCGGCCGCGAGCGCCACCCACAGCAGGGCGAACCCCACGTGATCGTCCCGTACAACACGCCGAACGCGGCCTGGCCCGGCAGCACGGGCACGCCGGAGAGCAGGTTCGCGGCGGTGATCGACTGGCCGAGCGGCCCGAGCACGATCCACAGCGTCGGCACGGTCGAGGCCGCGCCGAGACCGTGCTGCACCAGCCGTTGCCAGATCTGCGGGACGATCACCATCGTCGCGAACAGACTGACGCCGAACAACGCGTAGCAGCCCAGCACCATCGCCTGCCGCGACGACCCTTCCGGCAGGTGCTGCGCCAGCAACGCCCCGGAGGCGGCCGACACCATCGGCGGCACCACGGGCATCAGCCACCCGGCGAACGCGCGCTCGCCGCTGCCGATCATCCGCAGTGGCACCAGCACCGAGGTCGCCAGCCCGAGCAGCGTCCCCGCCGTCCACAGAGTCCAGTCGACGGCGAGTGCGGCGGGCAGCCCGATCCAGTCCTTCCCGAGCAGCAACGCTCCGGTGCCGACGGTCATCAGCGCCATCGGTGGCGCGCCCCAGAACTGGGCCATCACGGGGTCGGCGAGCTGGGCGCGGACCGTCCTCCACGTCCACCGCCGCACCGCGCCGGCCACGAGGAGGACCAACAACGCGGCGTCGAGCCCCCAGACGTACGTGGCGGCGGTGTGCAGGCCGGGCATCGAGGCACCAGCCGTGGCGACGATCCCCGTTCCCATCACCGAGGCGAAGAGGTTCGGGCCGAAAGGCGCCGCTCGTCGCACCTCTGGGGCACGGTGTGGTCGAGGTGCGAGAGCGGTCACGACATGACGATCCTCCCGGCGCACCGGCCGCGGTAGGCACCGATCACCGATGTGGACATAGGCTGTCCCTATGCCTCTCCCGCCACGGGTCACCGACCTGGCCGGCTTCGACCTCCTGCTGAGCGTCGCCGAGCTGGGCAGCATCGGCCGGGCGGCCAAGGCGCACGGCATGTCCCAGCCCAGCGCCAGCGAACGGCTCAGGACCCTCGAAGCGCGCGTCGGCGTGACGTTGCTCGAACGCACCCACCGCGGCGCCCGGCTCACCACGGCGGGCCAGCTCGTGGCCGGGTGGGCGGCGCAGGTGCTGGCCCGCGCGGCCGACCTCGACGCCGGCATCACGAGCCTGCGCGCCGACCGGCAGAGCCACCTCAGGGTCGCCGCGAGCCTCACGGTGGCGGAGTACCTGCTGCCCGCGTGGCTGATCGCGCTGCGGTCCGTCAGCCCGGACACCGCGACCGTGCTGTCGGCGGGCAACTCGGTGCACGTCGCCGAGCAGGTGCTCGCGGAGAAGGCCGACCTGGGGTTCGTCGAGAGCACCGACGTGCCGGCGGGCCTGGCGAGCCGGGTCGTCGCGCACGACGAACTGGTGCTCGTCGTCGCGCCCGCCCACCCCTGGGCCCGGCGCCGGAAGGTCACCGCCGCGAAGGCCGCCGCGACGCCGATGGTCAGCAGGGAGCCGGGGTCGGGCACGCGGCAGGCCTGGGAGCACGCGCTGGGCGTCGCGGGCATCACCGAGTCCGCGGTCCCGTTGCTGGAGATGTCGTCGACCACCGCGATCAAGGCGGCCGCGATCGGCGGCATCGGCCCGGCGGTGCTCAGCCTGCACACCGTGGCCGCGGACGTCGCCGCGCGCACGCTCGTCCGGGTCGAGGTCGGCGACGTGGACCTGCACCGCGCGCTGCGGGCGGTGTGGCCGTCCGGCCGGACACCCCGGGGCCCCGCCTCCGACCTGCTGACCATAGCGACGCGTACGCTCACCCACCGTGCCGACCGGGGGTAGCAAGCAGGTTCGCGCCGCGCGCAAGCGCAAGAAGCGCATGGCTCGCGTCGTCAACGACCTCACCGACGTGCAATGGAACGCCCTCAAGACGTCGTGGGGCGGGTGCGCTTACTGCACCGCGCCCGCGGGTTCGCTGCAGAAGGACTGCGTGCAGGCCCTCTCGCGCGGCGGCCGGTACACGCTCGGCAACGTCGTGCCGGCGTGCGGACCGTGCAACGCGAGCAAGTGCAACGCCGAGGTGACGGGCTGGCTGCGGCGCAAGAAGCTCGACGAGCGCACGTTCCTGGTGCGCCACTACGAGATCTCGGCCGAGCTGACGGCCCGCTTCGCCGCCGTCATCCCACCAGTCGGCGGCGCCAGTCCAGCGGAGTGACCGTGATGGACCGGCCCGGGTCGCGGTTCCACGCCGTGCTCAGGCCTGCCGCCGCGAGAGCGGCCACGACCTCGTCCCCGACCGCAGTGGTGGTCTCGGCCGAACCGTCGAACCCGCCGTAGAGCAGCGTCAGCCCGTGGCCCGCCGCGGCGGAATCGGTGCACTGGCTGTGGAAGTAGACGAATCCGCGCGCGCCGGGCGCGCTCTCGCCACCGATCTCGTCCTGGCCGCAGGTGCGGCAGCAGGTGAAGTTCTCGCGCGCCGTGATGCCCGCCTGCTCCAGCGCGGTGAACGCGCGCGTCAGCCGTTCGGGGTCGGTCTCGCCCTGCCACGTGGCCTGCTCCGCGACCCGCTCCAGCCACAGCCGGTCGACCAGCGCCGCGGCCTGCTCCCGGGACACGGGCCGGCTGTCCTCGGTGACCAGGTACTCCTCGGCGAGCTCCGTGAGCTGGACGCGGGAGGAGTACCCACCGGCCAGCGCCTTGCGGACGCGGTCCTCCAGCTGCTCGCGGTCGGCGTCCGGGAGGTCGAGCGGCGGCACGGCGGGCTGGGGTGGGGTGCTCAGCGACGACCACGCGAGGCCGCTGTCCCATCCAGCGTCCTGGCGAGCCCAGCCGGTGAGCGCCGCGATGGTGGCGTCGAGGCCCGCTGTGGTCTCGAAGTGCCGGTCCGCGGTGCCCTCCCGGTGCTCCACCGAGTAGTCACCGCCGTTCTCGTGCCAGACCTGGGCGAAGACACCGGGCAGGTCGGGCACCCGCTGGATCACCAGGAACCGGTCGCCCTCGCCACCGATGCGCCGGACGAGCCCGGCCAGTTCCTCGGCGGACACGCGCACGTGCCGCTCCCAGTTCTCCGTCTCCACCACGATCTCGAGCATGCGGAGACTCTAGGCGGAGTTGCGCACCGCGCTGTACCCGCTGAACAACGCGTCCCACGCCTTCTTGCACTTGGCGTCGAGCTGCGCGTCCGCGCTCGCGCCACCGGCCGCGAACCACGGCTCGCACGACCCGATCTCGGCGAGCTGGCGACGCACCTCGGCGAGCGCGGCCCGACCTGCGGGCGGCAGCTTGGCCGACTGCTTCTCGACCTCGCCGATCACGCCTGTCACGTCGGGCATGACGTGGGTGCAGTTGTCGGCCGGGGCGACCGGTTCTCCTCGCAGGCGCGCGGCGCAGTCCACGAGCAGGACGCCGATCGCGTCGAGCCGGGGCTGCAGGTCCGGCAGCGGTGAGCCGGTGACCGAGGGCGCGGCCGGGGTGATCGTGGGCAGCGACGACGTCCCGGTGCCGCACCCGACCAGGAGGAAAGCCAGCGCAATGGCGGAGTAGCGCATGCAGGGAGCCTAGCGAGAGGAAGAGGCCGCCTGAGCTGGGGTGCTCTGGCGGCCTTCTCATTCACCCGATCAGGTTCAGGCGCGGATGTAGGACTTCACGCCGTCCGGGAAGCCGATCGGGGCGGCGGACGTGTCGTCGACCGGACCGCTCACGACGGCGGACTTGCCCTTGCAGCCCGGTTCGGACCAGATCTTCACGGCGCCGTCCGGGGACAGCGACTGGAAGCCACCGCGGAGGTCGGCGCACTGGGCCTCGACCTTCACGCCGACCGCGAAGCTGTCGCCGAAGTCCTTCTGGTTCTTGCCGCTGAAGAACGTGACGGAACTGGCGGGCTTGGCACCGGGAGCCGGCTGGGCCTCGGCCTTGGGCACCGCGCGCTTGCCCTCGGGGTTCATCACGAACCACTTGCCGCCGACGTTCTGGCCGAGGATGTCGCCGGCCTTCTTGTCCTTGGTGAAGAGGTAGGCCGGGCGACCACCGATCGTCACCTGGAACTGGCCGTCCTGGCGCTTGATGAAACCGATGTTCTCCCTGCGGATGCCGGGGAAGAAGAGCCTGGTGCCCTTGGTGACGGTGATCGCAGGCCAGGTCTTGGCGCACTCACCGTTGCAGTTCGACACCCCGCCGTTCACCGGGTCGTCGCTGAACCAGTAGACCGAGAGCCCTTTTCCGTTCACCACAGCGGGTTCGAGGCCACCGGCGTTGCCGGCGCGCAGCTCCACCCACTTCTGCCTCACCTCGACCGGCGCGCTCTCCGGCGCACGATCACCGGTGTTCTGGTCCGCCTTGTTGGAGTTCGCGGTACCCCGCAGGAAGTCCACTCCGGACTGTGCGTCCGTCTCGGCCTCGGCCGTGGTCCGCACCTGTTCCTGTGCGGGGGCAGGGGAACCGGACTGCGCGGCCCCCTGACCGCAGGCCGTCAGCGCGACGACACCGACCGCGAAAAGGGCAGCAGCGAACCCAACTTGTTTGCGACGCATTGGTTTCTTCTCATTCCTGAGTGGACTCAACGACCTGTTCGCCACTGACACGCATGCACACCCCGAACGGTTCGAAGAAGTTCGAGTTGAGACCGCGATCACAGGCGTCCTGAGACGCAGCGGGTAACGTTGAAGGCGTGAACATCAGCCTGAGCAGCGATTTCGCCACCGCCGTCCCCGAGATGGCGGTGTCGTGGAAAGCCGTCCCGGTCGCCGAACCGGAACTCCTCGCTTTCAACGAGCAGCTCGCGGCCGAATTGGGACTCGACCCGGAACGGCTGCGCACGGAAGGCCTGCCCCTTCTGACCGGCAACCTGGCCCCCGGAGTCGCGCAGGCCTACGCCGGTCACCAGTTCGGCGGCTACTCCCCCCGGCTGGGTGACGGTCGCGCGTTGCTCCTCGGTGAGCTGACCGGCGCGGACGGCCGGCTGCGCGACCTGCACCTGAAGGGGTCGGGGCGCACCCCGTTCGCCCGCGGTGGCGACGGGCTGGCGGCGGTCGGCCCGATGCTGCGCGAGTACGTCCTCAGCGAGGCCATGCACGCCCTCGGCATCCCGACGACCAGGGCGCTCGCCGTCGTCTCGACCGGCCACGTCGTGCAGCGCGAGGAACCGCTGGCCGGCGCCGTCCTGGCCAGGGTCGCGGCGTCGCACCTGCGCGTCGGGAGCTTCCAGTACGCCCGCAACACCGGCGACCTCGAGCTGCTGCGGCGTCTCGCGGACCACGCGATCGCCCGCCACTACCCCGGCAGCACCTACCTGGAGCTGTTCGCGCAGGTGGTCGCGGCCCAGGCGGCCCTCGTGGCGCGGTGGATGCTCGTCGGCTTCATCCACGGTGTGATGAACACGGACAACATGACGATCTCCGGCGAAACCATCGACTACGGCCCGTGCGCGTTCATGGAGGCCTACGACCCGAGGACGAAGTACAGCTCGATCGACGAGGGCGGCCGGTACGCGTACGGCAACCAGCCGATCATCGCCGAGTGGAACCTCGCCCGGCTCGCGGAGGCGTTGCTGCCGCTCTTCGCCGACGACGAGGACGAGGCCGTCTCGCTCGCTGTCACGACGCTGCGTACGTTCGACGCGCACTTCGAGGAGGCCTGGACCGGAGGCATGGCGGCGAAGCTCGGGCTGACCGGCGACGTGCAGCCCCTGCTCCAGGATCTGCTGGTCTTGATGCACGAGAACCACGTCGACTTCACGTCGTTCTTCCACCTGCTCGGCAAGGCGGCCAGGGGTGACGCGGAACCCGCCCGTTCCCTGTTCCTGGACCTGGCGGCCATCGACGCGTGGCTCGCGCGCTGGCGGGAACTGGAGCCGGACGCCGCACTGATGGACGGGGCGAATCCCGTCTACGTTCCGCGCAACCACCTCGTCGAGGAGGCGCTGGCAGCCGGAGCAGCCGGTGACATGGGTCCGTTCGACCGGTTGCTGAAAGCGGTTACCTCCCCGTTCGGCGAACGGCCCGGCCTGGAATACTTCGCGGCCCCTGCGCCGCAGGACTTCAGTGCCACCTACCGGACCTACTGCGGGACTTGATGAAGCTGCAGCCGATCGGCCACGTCGAATCGCCCCTCACCGACCGCTCCGCCGCGCCCAGGCAGGCGGACGAGGGAGCACCGGAAGCGTTGCTCGTGTTCGCGCCCGAGTACGCGCGGGCCATGCGGGAACTGGAAGCGGGCCAGGAGGTGCTGGTCCTCACCTGGCTCGACCGCGCCGACAGGTCGGTGCTGGCCGCGCATCCCCGCAGCGACCCCTCCCGGCCGGAGACCGGTGTGTTCTCCACGCGGTCGCCGGACCGGCCGAACCCCATCGGGCTGCACCACGTCCGGATCACCGCGGTCGAGGACCTCGCGGTGCGGGTGGCGCACCTGGAGGCCGTCGACGGCACGCCGATCGTCGACGTGAAGCCCGTGCTGGGCACCGAGCGCTGACCCACCGGGGACCGCGCGTCCGGGTGGCCCCGCGACACGAGCACGGCCTGAGGTTTGACCGGCGGGTATCCCGCCTGCATGAGCCAACCAGTACCGCCCGCGGAGCCCGTGCCGACCACCCCGGGACCGGACCAGCCACGTCCGACCGGCCCCGACCAGCCCCAGCCACCCGGCCCGGACCCCGATCCGCTGCGCCCGCCCGGTCCCGACCCGGACCCACTTCCGCCGCAGCCGAAGCCGATCTGACGGTTTGGCCGCGAGAGGCTCGGGTACACGTCACGTGCCACTGCCGGACCTGTTCTGGAGCGCACCATGCTCAGTCGAGAGGAACACCAGCGGCTCGTCGACATCGAGGGGCGCTTCCGCGTCTCCGACCCGGACCTCGCCCGCGCGCTGAGCGAAGGCCCCCTGTCGCAGAGGAGCCTTCGTCAGCGCGCGGTCGCCGCTCTGGCGATGCTGTCCTTCAGGAAGCGACCGGGATCGGCCGGCTGACCGCGTTGGGCGGCGCCTCCGCCCGGTTCCAGCGCATCCGCGACCAAGGCAGGTCCATGTCGCTCAACGAGCTGATCTGCCGCGGCCGCAGCTCTTCCGGCTTCGGTGCCTCGGCGTGCCGGGAGTAGGCCGCGTCGACGTAACGGTGGCCGGTGTCCGGGGCCAGCACGACGACGTGCCGGTCGGGGTCGAGCCGCTGCTCCCACCGCGCGGCCAGGTAGGCCGCCCCCGCCGACAGCCCGGCGAAGATGGCGTGTTCGCGCAGCAGGGCGACACTGCCCGAGAGAGCCGCGTCGAAGCCGAACCAGTGCACGGTGTCGTAGAGCGTGTGGTCCACGTTGCCGAACGGGATAGAGCTGCCGATGCCCGCGATGATGATCTCGGGGTCGTGCACGTGCTCACTGCCGAACGTGACGCTGTCGAACGGTTGCACGCCCACCAGTTCCACGTCGGGGTCGGTCTCGCGCAGGAACGTCGTCAGCGCTCCCGTCGACGCA
Source organism: Lentzea pudingi (assembly GCF_014646255.1). Taxonomy (GTDB): domain Bacteria; phylum Actinomycetota; class Actinomycetes; order Mycobacteriales; family Pseudonocardiaceae; genus Lentzea; species Lentzea pudingi. The sequence continues at coordinate 31,884 of NZ_BMNC01000003.1, read as the reverse complement.
CCGGTGCCCACGCCGCCGACCACGGAGAGCCGCGAGCAGTCGGCGTGGGCGCGGATCAGGTCGGCGATCGGGCGGTAGCCGCGGTAGTGGACGTCGTCGTGGTACTGCCGCATCCAGTGGTGCCTCGGGTGGTCGCGCAGGATCTCGCGCACCCGCGCCACCCGGCGGCTCTGGTCCAGCTTCAGGCTCGGCGAGGGCGGCATGGGCTCCACTGTGGCGCCCAGGATCTCCAGTTGCGTGCGCAACGTCTGGTCGACGGTCGTCGACGCGACGATGTGGCAGTGCAGGCCGTGGCGGTGACAGGCCAGCGCCAGGGCGTGCGCGTAGATGCCGCTGGAGCTGTCGACCAACGTGTCGCCGTGCGCGATCGTGCCGCGTTCGAGCAGGTAGCGGACGGCTTCGAGGGCCGAGGCGACCTTCATCGTCTCGAAGCGCAGGCAGAGGGTGCGGGAGTCGAGGCGTACGAGGGCCGGGCGGCTGAGGGCGTCAGCGATGTGGTTGTCCACGTCTTCTCTCATGTCCGGGCCCGGTAGCGGTACAGGGCGGTCTCGTCGGCGCTGAACTGCGAGAACGGGAACGGTTCCGCGGACAGGGCCGTCACGCCCTCGCCGAGGAAGTGCCGGGCCACGGCGCTCGCGGTCTGCGCGTAGACGATCAGCGGGATCTCGCGCGAACGGCAGCTGCGCAGGATCTCGTCGAACGTCCCGTTGCCGATCGTCATGCCCGTGGCGACGACGGCGTCCGCCACCCCGAGGACATCGCGCATGTCCGGGGTGACGGGGTCGCCCCACTGCGTCGTCTTCAACGAGAGGTCGCACGGCAGGCACTCGGCGCCGCGCTCACGAATGGCCGCCACCAACGGGTTCACCACGCCGATCAACGCCACCTTGGCGCCCGCCGGCACGTCGAGCAGACCGGCCACGGCCGCGTCACGGGCCCGCGCCCGTTCCTCCGGCGTGCCCACGGGCAGCACGACCCGCTCGGCGTCGGAGGTCCGATGTGGACGGACGCTGCCGAGGTAGGCGTCGAGCGCGGCCACCCGCACCGGCGCCGGTGCCTCGGTGAGCAGGCGGGCGACGGGAGCGCCGGAGTAGTTCGCGCACACCGCCGGGTCGGCGTCGCCCTCCGCGAACGCGCACGCGCCGAACGCCGTCCCGACCCGCGCCAGCACGTACTGGTTGCGGTAGGTGGTGTCGCCACCCGCCAGCCGGGTGCCGTGGTGCACCCAGAACACGCTGGTGGCGGCGATCCCTGCCGGATCCGGGCCGTGCCTACCTGCCAGCACCTCGGCCACCAGATCATCCACTGTGGACACGAAATCCCCCTTCTCGCTGAACCGGCGCGCGGTACCCGACGGCCAGGTGGCCCAGGTCGTCGCGGCCGATCTCGGCTTCCACGTCGAACACCTCGCGCAGCAACGGCGCGGTCAGCACGTCGGCGGCGGCGCCGTCCGCGACGACCGTGCCCCCGTGCATCAGCACCAGCCGGTCGCAGTAGCGAGCGGCCAGCGCGAGGTCGTGCAGTGCGACGACAACTGTCTGAGGCGTGCGTGCGGCCAGTTCCATGAGTTCGAGCTGGTGACGCACGTCCAGGTGGTTCGTCGGTTCGTCCAGCAGCAGCCCGGACGTGCGTTGCGCCAGCGCCCGTGCCAGATGGGTCCGCTGCCGTTCACCGCCGGACAGCTGCTTCCACGGGCGGTCGGCCAGTCCCACCAGGTCCAGCCGTTCCAGGGCCTCCTCCACGATCGCGTGGTCGGTGGCGTCCGGGCCGCGCCACCGCGACCGGTGCGCGGTGCGGCCGAGCATCGCGACCTCGGACACCCGCAGATCGCTGTCGGTGTCGGCCGTCTGCTCGACGAACGCGATCTTGCGCGCCCGCTCCCGCGCGGGCCACGACGCGATCTCCACGCCGTCGTACCGCACCAACCCCGCCGTCGGCGTGCGCAGACCCGCCACACACCGCAGCAGGGACGACTTGCCGGACCCGTTGGGCCCGATCAGCCCGACGGTCTCCCCCGGCGAGACCGTGAGCGTCACGTCCCGCACGATCGTCTTGCCGGGCACACCCCAGCTCAGGTTCTCGACATCGATCCTCACAGCTCACCCCGCTTGCGCAGCACCAGGAGGAAGAGCGGCACGCCGAGCAGCGCCGTGAACACGCCCACCGGCACCTCCAGCGGCGAGAACACCACGCGGGTGAGCGCGTCCGTCCAGACCAGGAACACCGCCCCGACCACGGCCGACAACGGCAACAGCTTGCGGTGCAACGGCCCTACGAGGAACCGGACGCCGTGCGGCACGATCAGCCCGACGAACCCGACCGCCCCCACGGCGGCCACGGCCACCGCGGTCAGCACGGAGGTCGTCACCAGCAGCACGATGCGAGTCGCCCGGACGTCCACGCCCAGCGAGGACGCGGTGTCGGTGCCGAACGCGAACCCGTCCAGCGCGGCCGAACACAGCCACACCAGCAGAAGGCCGACCCCCAGCACGGCCGCGCACACCGCGACCGACGTCCACCGGGCGGACGCGAGCGACCCCAGCAGCCAGTTGGTGACGGCACGGATGCTGTCCGCGTCACCGGACGACAGCAGGATCAACGACGTGAGCGCCGCGAACAGCTGCCCCACGACCACACCGGTCAGCACGATCCGCGAGGAGTCGAGCCCGGTGCGCCGCAACAACAGCATCAGCAGACCGAACGCCACCAGCGCGCCGACCAGCGCCCCGCCGGTCACCCCGAGCTGCGAGCCCGCGAACCCCAGCACCACCACGACCACCGCGCCCGTCGAGGCACCTGAAGACACCCCGAGCAGATACGGATCGGCCAGCGAGTTCCGCGTGACGCTCTGCAGCACCGCACCGCACACCGCCAGCGCGGCCCCGACGAGCGCCGCGAGCAACACCCGCGGCAGCCTCAGGTCCCAGATCAGCGAGTCCAGCAGGCGCGGCAACGGCACGACGGGCAGTCCGAGGCGCGATCCCGCCGCCCGGCCGATCTCCGCCCAGCCCGCGCCCACCCCGATCCGCACGGCGAGCACCATCGACGCGACGAGGACGATCAGGCTCAGCACGATGACGAGCGTGTTCTTCCTGCGCCGCAACGTTTTCGAAGAAGGAACGACGACAGGGTCCAGAACAGCGGCGTCAGCCACGGCCGGCGATCTTGTCGAGACCCGCGCCGAGTGCCTTCAGCGCGTCGACCGTGCGCACCGACGGGTCCATCTCGATGCCCGGCAGCTCGATCACCTTGTTGTCCCGCACCGCCTTGAGCTGTGACACGGCCGGGTGCTCGCGCATCATCGCGAGCTTCTCGCTGGCCTTGTCACCGGGGTTGCCGCGCTCGGACAGGTCACCGATCACGACGACGTCGGGATCGCGTCGGGCGATCTCCTCCCAGGACGCCTCCGGCCACTCCTGGTTCAGGTCGTCGAACACGTTGACCGCACCGGCGATCTTGCTCATCTGGCTGGGCATGCCGTCGCGGCCGGCGACGTACGGGACACCCTTGAACACCGAGTAGACCCACACGACCTTGACGGGATCCCGTTTGACGGCCTGGACCTCGGCGACGGCGGCGCGCTGCTCTGCGGCGAGCTGGTTCGCCTTCTCGGTGATGCCGAAGATCTTGCCGAAGTTCTCGTAGTCGCGGAACAGCCGGTCGAACGGCGCGGTCGTGCCGTCCGGGCAGTTCACCGCGCTCACGAACGTCGGCACGCCCAGCGTCTCCAGCTCGTCCCGCGTTCCGGCGCGGTCGGGGGTGAAGAGCTCCTTGAACGACGCCACGACGACGTCGGGGTTGGCGGCGCGCAACGGCTCCGAGGTGAGGACCTTCGGGGAGAGCACCGGGATCTTGGCGTAGGCCTCGGCGAACCTGGGCGCGACCTTGGTCTTGACGTTCGCGGTGCCGGCCATCCGGTCCTGCAGTCCCAGCGCCAGCAACGTTTCCGTGGAGTTCTGGTCCAGCGTCACCACCCGTTGCGGCGCGGCGGTGAACGTGAGCTGCTTGCCGCAGCTGTCCACCACGACCGACTGGGCCGTCGGCGCCTGGGTGCCTCCCGGTGCGGCGCAGCCCGCGGCGAACACCGCGACCAACGCCAGTCCGAGACGGGCGGGGTGTGACATCGGATCCTCCAGAAGTTCACTCGAACAGCTTGCGCTACTGTAACGACAATCATTTTCAATGCAACCCTGCCGGAAGGTCGATCGCGTGGCCCACGACACAATGCGCAGCCCATCGGTGTTGCGCAGCAGCACATTTCTCCGTCTCTGGACCGCGACCACGGCGTCAGGCATCGCTACCTGGGCGCTGCCGTTCGTGCTGGGCCTGGCCGTGCTCTCGCGGTCGATCACCGCCGTGGAACTGGGTGTCCTGCTCGCCGCCCGCACCGCGGGCTTCCTCGCCGCCGTCCCGGTCAGCGGCGTGCTGGCCGACCGCTACGCCCGCCGGCGGGTCGTCCTGTGGTCGGGTCTCGTGTCGGCGCTCGCCGCGCCCGTGCTCGCTGCCTTCGTGGGCGACTCGCTGGTGGTCGCGGCGGTCGCGGCGGCGGCCATGGGAGCGGGCCAGGGCGCGTGCCGCCCGGCGTTCCAGGCGCTGACCGCGGAGGTGGTGGCGACCGACCAGCGCCAGCAGGCCAACGCCGCGATGACCCTGTCCGTGCGGGTCACGACCCTGGTCGCACCGGGCCTCACCGCGTTGCTGGCCCTGGTGGCGAACACGCAGGTGCTGCTGCTCGGCATCGGCGCGTTGTGGCTGGTCGCGGCCCTCGTGCCGCCGGCCGGGACCGGAATCACCTCACCCGGCAGCGGTGCGGGCTTCGTGGCGGACTTCTGGCAGGGCGTGCGCGAGGCACGCCGGCATCCGTGGTTCCTGGCCGGGCTCGGCGCGCTGACGGCGGTGATCGCCACCGGCTACTCGGCGACCGGCGTGGTGCTCCCCCTGGTCAGCCGCGACCGCTACGACACCGAGGCCGTGCTGGCGGGCGCGCTGACCGCCTACACGCTGGGCGCGCTGGCCGGTGCGCTGCTCATCGCCCGCTGGCGGCCCCGTCACGCCGGGTGGACCGCGCTGTTCGGCCTGGCCCTTTACGGGTTCGCGCCACTGAGCCTGCTGCTGCCGGTGCACCCGTTCGTCGTGATCGCCGCGTACGTCGTCGCGGGCCTGGGCATCGAGCTGTTCAACGTGCCGTGGTTCACCGCGACCCAGCGCGAGGTCGAGCCTTCGAAGCTCGCACGGGTGTCCTCTTTGGACTTCCTGATGTCCTACGGTCTCGCACCGGTCGGGCTCGCGCTCATCGCCCCGGCGATCTCGTCGTTCGGCGCCCCCGCCGTGCTGGCCGTCTGCGCGGTGGCCTGCTTCGCCGCGCCGGCACTGGCCGCGCTGGTGCCGTCGTCCCGCGACTTCGGGCCGCGCCGATGATCGTGCCCCGCCTGCAGGTCCTCGATCCCGCCGCGCGCACGACGTTGGCGGAGAAGGGCGCGGTGATCCTGACCGGGTTGCCGAACGACCCGAACTCGCTGCCGGTGGCCTCGGCCCTGCTGTTCGGCACGGCGTTGCGCGAGCTGTACCCGTACCGCACCAGGCGGTCCGTCGACGGCGGGATCGTCGGCCTGCACGCGGACAGCTTCGACGTGGTGGTCGACATCGCCGGGAAGCAGGTGCGGCGCAGGCATCCCGACGAGGACCACGTGCTGGTGCTGCTCGCTTCCCAGGCCCCGTACGGAGGTCAGTCCTTCGTGCTCGACGCGCACGAGTTCACCGACTCGCTGGACGCGGAGCTGAAGGAGTTCCTGAGAGGAACGGACGTCGACCTCTACGGGCGCTGGGCACAGACGCGCGGCCTACCCGCGACACCGCGGGTAGGCCGCCACATCGAGTTCACGCGCACCGGCAGGCGCATCACCCGCCGCACGGACGGGGTCACGGCCCTGCACCGCGACCCCGGCACCGAACGCGTCAACGGGATGCTCGCCCGCTTCGACGAGGAGGTCGAACGGGCGCAACGGACGTTGCCGAGACTCAGGCTGAACGAGGGCGAGCTCCTGGTCCTGGACAACTACCGCTGCTGGCACGGCCGGGACGCGCACACCGGCGCGCGGACCGTGCACATCCAGACCGTGCGGACGGACGAGGCTTAGCTGGAGGCTGCCTTCGCGAGCTCCTTGCGCAACTGCTCCTTGGTCATGCTCGACGCGCCGTCCACGCCGAGGTTCTTGGCCTGCGTCAGCAGTTCCTCGCGCGTGGCCTGACCGGGCATCTCACCGAGGTGGTCGGCCCGGCTGCGCGCGAACGCCTCGCCGAGCTCGTACCGGCGTTCCGCGCTGAGCCGCTTGCGCATGCCCGGGAGCACCGTCTTCTCCTCTTCCTCCACGTGGTGGGTGATGGAGTCGACGACGTCCTGCAGTGCCTTGTCGAACTGCGGCGAGTCGTACTCGGCGTCGAGGAGCTTGACGAGCAGCTGCTCCGCCTCGGCGTGCTCCTCCTGGCTGTGCTCGACCTCGTCGTCCCCGCCCGCGTCCTTGGCGGCCGGGTAGACCTCGGACTCCTCCGCGCGGCTGTGGGCGACGAGCAGGCCGCAGAGGACCGGGGTGAGCAGAGGCCGTTTCTCCGGGTGGTTCTTCAGCTCGTCGAACAGGCGCTCCACCTCGCGGTGGTCCTGCATGATCAGGTCGACGACGTCGTACTGCATGGTGGTTCTCCTTCAGTTCGGGTTGTTCCTCGGATAGCGCGTGGTGATGGGCGCGACGCCGCGCCGTCCGATTCGGCCGAGCACGACGCCGAAAGCACTGAACACGGCGATCGCGACGACTGTGCTGAGGACGATCGACCCCGCCAGGGACACGCCCAGCAGGCCTGCCGCCGCACCGGCGGTCACGCCGCCGACGAGCGAGTTGACGAGGTTCACGAAGCCGGCCACGCCGAGCGTGGTGCCGATCAGCCGTGGGCGTCTGGCCTTGCGCCAGCCGGTCTGACCGGCGTCCACCTCGACGCCGAGCGTGTCGTCGTGCAGCTGGCGCACGAAGACGTGCCTGGTGGACGGTTCGAGCTCGGCGTAGACGGCCCTGATGCGGTTGATGCCCAGGCCCGCCTGCACGTCCTCGATCGTCAGCTCCACGGCGCGGAACAGCGTGGCGAGACCGATCAGGAACAGGGCCGAGAAGATGACCAGCACCAGCGTGAGCAGCACCGTCAGCGGTACCACCTGGGCGACGAACCCGAGTGCGATCATGGACGCGGAGATCGTCGTGAGCAGGTGGCCCGCCCGTCCGGTCGCGTCGGTGATCGTCGCCGTGCGGATCATCTGCAGCGTGTTGTGCTCCATGGTGAGGATCGTCAGCGCCGACGCCTTGTCCACGTCCTGCACGTCAGCGTCCGAGCGCAGTGGCGAGTTCCTTCTTGGTCATGGTGGAACGGCCCTTGACGTTCTTCTTCTTGGCCTCGTTGTAGAGCTGTTCCTTCGTGAGGCCCTTGGGACGGTTCGTGCCCGAGCGCTGGCCACCGCGCTTCTGCGGTGACATGTCCTGAGTGGACGACTTGCTCGCCGTCTTGGACTCGCCGGCCTGGGCGCGGTTCTTGTTCACCGTCCTGGCCGCGATCTCCTTGGCGCGCTTGGGCGAGGCGCCACGGTCCTGCGCTGAGTCCTTGATGTGCTCGTACTGGCGTTCCCGTTTCGCGTTCGATCCCGCGGGCATCACGACCTCCTGACTCGGTGCTGACCCGCGATTACCCCCGGTCGGGGTGGTTCACACCTGGATGACCGGGTAGCCGGGTGCATGGCGATCTCTTCCCGACTGGACACCGCCCGCGTGCTCGCGACGGTGCTGCTGCCCACGCTCGCCAAGGGCGTCATCGTCCGGCGGCCGGGCGTGCTGGCGGCCGCCGAGAAGGTCCAGGCCGACACCAGAGCCATCGACACGATGCGGAGGCTGCGCGACCGCTACGGTCCCGAACCGGTGCGGCTGCGCATCACCGGCCGCAGCGTCGCGGTGCTGGTCGACCCGGAGGACGTCGGGAGGCTGCTCGCCGAGTCGCCGGAGCCGTTCGCGCTGGCCACGAAGGAGAAGAAGGCCGCGTTGAGGCACTTCCAGCCGCACGGCGTGCTGATCTCCGAAGGGCCCGAGCGCGACCGGCTGCGCGAGCTGAACGAGCGGGCGTTGCGGCCGGAGAACGTGCCCGCCGAGGCCGTCGTGCGCGACGAGGCCGACCTGCTCACCCGGCACGTCATGAGCACCGGCGAGCTGACCTGGGAGTCGTTCAACCAGACGTGGTGGCGGATCGCGCGCAGGATCGTCCTCGGAGACGGCGCGCGCGGCGACGACCAGCTCACCGACGACCTGAAGGCGCTGCGCCAGAACGCCAACTGGGCCTTCCTCCACCCGAGGCGGCACGACCTGCGCGCACGGTTCCAGAAACGGCTCGACGAACACCTCTCGCGTCACGAAAAGGGCAGTTTGGCCGCACAACCGGGTGACCTGTCCGGCCAGATCCCTCACTGGCTGTTCGCGTTCGACGCGGCCGGCATCGTCACGCTGCGAGCACTGGCCATCGGTGCGCGTGGCATGAACGGCATCCTCGAGTCGGCGCGGTTGTGGCCTACGACGCCCGTGATCCTGCGCGAGAGCACGAAGCCGACGCGCTGGCACGGCACGTGGCTGCCGGCGAACACCGAGTTCGTGGTGTTCACGCCGTACTTCCACCGCGACCCGGACCGGCTGCCGTTCGCCGACCGGTACGCGCCGGAACTGTGGGACGGCCCGCGCGACCCGGCGATCGTGCCGTTCAGCGCCGGGCCCGGCGTGTGCCCCGGCCGCGATTTGGTGCTCACCGTCGCCGCGACGATGCTCGACACGCTGAGCGAGCACCTCTCGTTCCCCGTGCTCGGCGAACCGCTGCCGGGAACGCTGAACCACTTCGGCATCCGCATGCCCGCGACCCCGACGGGTACTCGCGTCTCATGAACGCACCCCTCACCTCCATCGTGACCGGCGCGGACTCCGGCATCGGCAAGGCCGTGGCCGTCGCGCTCGCGGGCGGCGGCGTCGACGTGGGCATCACCTACCACCAGGACGCCGACGGAGCTGCCCGGACGGCTGACGAGGTCCGCGAGGCCGGTGCTCGTTGCGCCGTGCGGCAGCTCGACCTCACCGCACTGCCGGACGCGGCCGACGTGATCGACGAACTGGCGGCGGAACTGGGCGGCGTCGACGTCCTGGTGAACTGCGCCGGCACCGGGAGCAGCCAGAAGGCGCTGGACATGCCGTTCGACACCTGGCGCTCGGTGCTCTCGGTCGACCTCGACGGCGCGTTCCTGTGCTGTCAGCGCGCGGCCCGGCACATGATCGCGGCCGGTCGCGGCGGACGGATCATCAACATCACGTCCGTCCACGAACACCTGCCCCGCGTCGGCGCCGCGCCGTACTGCGCCGCGAAGGCCGGGCTGGGCGCGCTCACCGAGGTGCTCGCCCTCGAGCTGTCCGAGCACGGCATCACGGTCAACTCCGTGGCGCCCGGCGAGATCTCGACGCCGATGACCGGGCAGGAGGACGTCGACCCGCACACGCAGGCGCGTCCGGGCGTGCCGCTCGGCAGACCGGGAAGCGCCCACGAGGTCGCCGCGGTGGTGGCGTTCCTCGCGACGCCGGCCGCGAGCTACGTGACGGGGGCGTCGTTCGTCGTGGACGGCGGGATGTCGCTGATGGGCCCGCAGGCGAGCCAGCTGGTGACCGACGAGAAGTGGAGGCAGACCTGATGCGAGCCGTGGTGCTGAACTGCACCCTGAAGAAGTCGCCCGACCAGTCCAACACCGACCTGCTGGCCCAGGTGGTGATCGACGAGCTGACGAAGAAGGACGTCGAGGTGACCTCGTTCCGGTTGGCGGACCACGAGATCCCGCCCGGTGTCGAGACCGACCTCGGCGGCGGTGACGAGTGGCCGAACATCCACCGGTTGCTGCTCGACGCCGAGATCCTGGTGTTCGCCACGCCGACGTGGGTCGGCCGTCCGTCCTCGCTCGCGCAACGGGCGCTGGAACGGATGGACGCGATGATCTCCGAGACCGACGACCAGGACCGGCCGGTGGCCTACAACCGGGTCGCGGGCGTGGTGGTGACCGGCAACGAGGACGGCGCGCACCACGTGATCAGCGAGATCTGCGGTGGCCTCGGCGACATCGGGTACACGATCCCCGGCCAGGCCTGGACGTACTGGAACCGCGGCCCCGGCCCGGGACCGAGTTACGCCGACACCGACGAGGGTCACGAGTGGTCGGAGAAGACCGGCCGCACCATGGCCGCCAACCTCCACGCCGTCGCCCTGGCCCTCGCGGAACGGCCGATCCCGGCCTGAGCCAGCGCCACGAGCGCGCCGATCGTCAAGCCGCCCAGGACGTCCGTGGGCCAGTGCACGCGGGTCCTGAGGCGGCTGTAGGCGACGAGCAACACCAGTGGCATCACGAAGAACGCCGTCTCGCCGTCGGTCAGCGCGGCGGCGGTGCCGAACGCGGCGGCCGTCACGGCGTGCTTGGACGGGAACGACGACGAGTCCGGGTGCTCGGGCAAGGCCTGCCGCGCGGGCATGTTCGCGGCCGAGGGTCTGCGACGGTGCACGAACTGACTCACGAGGTGCCCCAACGGCATCGCGACCACGGCCGCGGTGAACGCGCGCTTCGCGGCCTTCTTCTTGCCGCACAGGGCGAGCGCGCCGGCCACCGGCAGCCACAGCAGCCCGGCTCGTGCGGTGAGGCTGGCCGCCACGATCACCGGGTGAGGACGTCTCGTGGGCAACAGCTCGCTGTCGTGCAGCGCGTCCGCGTCGAGCTCTTCTAATTCGTCCTCACCTGTCATGTGGGATCAGCTACCCAGAACGGGACTGCCCGGAACCTCTTTTCCCTCTCCGATTCCTCGCACGAGCGCCTGAAGGGCCTCCTGCGCGTCGTAGCGCGGTTCCCAGCCAAGTTCCTTCCTGGCGCGTGAGGCGTCCAGCAGCGGCGACTTGAGGGCCAGGTCGACCCATCCGGGCGGGGTGGGCTGCAGGCGCAGTCCCCAGGTCAGGCTCGCCAGCGTCCGCAGCGGTTTCGCCGGCACGGCGACGTGCCGGCCGCCGAGCACCTCCGCCAGCGCGCGGGGGGTGATGACGGGATCGGCCACGAGGTTCACCCCGCCGTGCGGGCGCTGGTCCAGGATCCGGACCAGCCCGTCCGCGACGTCGTCGGCGTGCACGAACTGCAGCACGAGGTCGCGAGGGAGCGGCAGGATCGGGATCCGGTGCCGGAACAGGGCTTTCGGCACGAGCTTGCCGAGGAAGTAGTCGTGGATCTCGGATCCGGCGTCGGACTGCAGGATCAGGCCTGGCCGGGGCCGGGAGATGAGCAGGTCGGACTCGAACTTGTTGAGCATGTGCTCCACGGCGGCCTTGTGCCTGCTGTAGAACGACGACGTCACACCGTCGACGGGCCACGACTCGTCGACGCGGCGGTCCTTGCTGCCGGGCGAGTACGCGCCGACGGACGACATGTGGACCAGGTGCGGCACACCGGCTTTCACCGCCGCGCCGAAGACCTGGGCCGAGCCCGCCACGTTCGTCCGGTACAGCTGCCGTTCGTCCCGGGCGGGCTGGATGTTCCACGCGAGGTGCACGACCGCGTCGGCGCCCTCGAACACGGTCCGCAGCAGCTCCTCGGCGCCGGCCCTGCCGAGCTCGACGGGCGTCCAGGTCACCCCGCGGTAGGGCGGCGCGTCGGTGGGCGGGCGCCGTGAGATGCCGTGCACCTCGACGTCCGGTTCCTCGGCGAGCCTGCGCAGAAGTGCCGTGCCCACGTTGCCACTCGCTCCGGTGACGACGATCCTGCGTCCTGGCATGGGTTCCTCCGCGTGTCGGCCTGGTGCCGCCGGATACCCGTTCAGGTGACGTCGAGAACCGTCTTCAGCCATCCGTCTTCACGCAGGTCGAACGACTTGTAGGCGTCGATCGCGGCCGTGGGCTTCTCGCGCTGGGTGATGAACTGCAGCGGGTCTACCGATCCGGTCAGCACGAGGTCGAGCAGGCGCGGCACGTAGCGGCGGTGGTTGCAGTTGCCCATCCGCAGCGTCAGGTTCTTGTTCATCGCGGTGCCGATCGGGAACTCGTCGAACCCCGGCGGGTAGACGCCGATGATCCCGACGGTGCCGGCCTTCGCGACCAGTTCGACGGCCCAGTCCAGCGCCTGCCGCGGTCCGTCGCCGGGCTTCCACTGCTCGGAGGTCCGCTTCCCCGGCTGTTCGGCGTCGACGCCGACCGCCTCGATCACGCGGTCCGGCCCGATCCCGCCGGTCAGGTCGCGCACGACCTCGACCGGGTCCTCGGCGTTGAAGTCGACGGTCTCCGCGTTCTGCGCCCGCGCGATGTCGAGCCTCGACTCGACGCCGTCCACGACGATCACCCGTCCGGCGCCCTGCCTCTTGGCCGACGCGATGGCCAGCTGCCCGACCACGCCCGCGCCCAGCACGAGAACCGTGTCGCCGTCACCGACCTCGGCGAGCCGCGCGCCGAACCACGCGGTCGGGAAGATGTCGGACACGAGGATGGCCTGGTCGTCGCTGACCTCGTCCGGGACCCGCACCAGCGTGGTCATCGCGTGCGGGATCCGGGCGCGCTCGGCCTGCAGCCCGTTGATCGGGCCGGTGGCCTCGGGACCGCCGAAGAAGCACGTGCCGGCCGCCGCGCCGTTCGGGTTGGCGTTGTCGCACTGGGCGAAGTACCCGGCGCGGCAGTAGGAGCAGGTGCCGCAGCCGATGGTCGAGGTGACGACCACCCGGTCGCCCGGCGTGAAGCCCCGCACACCCGCGCCGACCTCTTCGACGACGCCGACCGCCTCGTGCCCGAGGATCGTCCCCTCGACCATGCCCGGCATCGTGCCGCGGACCATGTGCAGGTCGGTGCCGCAGATGGCGCTGCGGGTGATGCGGACGACCGCGTCGGTGGGTTCCTCCACGCGCGGGTCGGGCACCTCGTCGAGCCTGATGTCGCCCTTGCCGTGCCACACGACAGCCTTCACGATCGCCTCCCGATGGTCGTGTCCGTGGTCTTTCCCTCGTGGGACGGCCGCAAACACGGACGGGGACGCACTGGCCGGCTCGCGCTGGGTGTTCACCCTTCAAGGCGTGAGACGAGCACTCCTCCGCGCTGGACGAACGCCTCGGGCAACCACGGCTGGTCGACCTTGCGGCCGTTCCACCGGGTCTCCTGGACGTGGATGCCCGGGGTGCCGGTCGCGAGGACCGTGATGTTCTTCTCGGTGATCCGCGCCTTCGGGAACATCGGGCTGGACAGGTGCAGTTCGGCGCTGCTCGGCGTGCGCGGGTAGAGGCCCAGGGCCGCGAAGACGTACCAGGCGGACATCGTGCCGAGGTCGTCGTTGCCGGGCAGGCCTGACGGGCCGGTCTTGTAGACCAGCCGTGCCATCGCGCGCACGGTCTCCTGGGTCTTGCGCGGCTGGCCGAGCTCGTTGTACATCCACGGCGTGTGGATGCCCGGCTCGTTCGTCGGGTCGTACCGCAGCGCGTCGCCGCCCGTGGCCCACGAGCCGTCCGCGCGCTTGAAGAACCCGTCGAGCCTGGCCGCGGCGGCCTCGGGACCGCCCATCACCTCGGCGAGACCTCGCACGTCGTGCGGCACCATCCACGTGTAGGTGGCGCTGCTGCCCTGTGCGAAGCCCTGGTCGGAGGCCGGGTTGAACGGCGTGACCCAGCTGCCGTCGGCCTTGCGCGCCTGCTGGTACCCGGTGGCGGGGTTGAAGGTGTTGCGCCACCAGCCCGCGCGCTTCTCCATCTCCGCGTTCGGCCGGCCGAGCTTGCGGCCCAGGTCTGCCAGCGCCTGGTCGGCGACCGAGTCCTCGAGCGTCTCGGCGGCGCCGCCCCAGCAGTGGCAGGTGTCGTGCGGGGCGTAGCCGAGGCGCATGTACTCGGCGAGGTTCGGGCGCTGGCCCTCGCACTGGCCGGGGCAGCCCTTGTCGGACAGGCCGTCCGGGTGCGGGACGGTGGCCTGGCGCAGCAGTGAGTCGTAGGCCGCCCGCACGTCGAACTTCTTCGCGCCCATGGCGTACATGCCGGCGATGGCCGGGGCGGACGGGTCGCCGGTCATCACGTGCGTCGGGCCGGTGATGTGGACCCAGCGGTCCCAGACACCGCCGTTGCGTCGCGAGATCTCCAGCAACGACTGGGCGTAGCCGCTCGCGACGTCCGGTGCCAGCAGGGCGAGGAGCTGGGTGTGGGCGCGGTACTGGTCCCAGCCGGAGAAGTTGCCGTAACGGGTCGCCTGGCCGACGTCGCTGGTCACGTTGGGCTGCAGGAAGGTGTGGTAGAGCGCGGTGTAGAAGATCGTGCGCTCGTCGGCCGTGCCGCCGTCGACCTCGACCGCGCGCAACTGCTTCGCCCAGGCCCTGCGGGCCTCCTTCGCGACGTCGTCCACCGTGGCGCGCTTCGGGATCTCCGTCGCGAGGTTGCGCTTGGCCGCGTCGAGGCTGGTGTAGGAGATGCCGACGCGCATCCGCACCGCACTGTCCTGGAAGGACACATACCCGCCTGATCCCTTGCCCGCGCGGGCACTTCCGGTCAGGTAGCCCTCGCCGCCGCTCGCGGTGGTGCTGCCGGGCCTCAGTTCACTGTTCACCCACGTGCCGAACGCCGAGATCGGGCGGTCGAACGACGCCGTGAAGTGCAGGCGGTAGTAGGTCTTCTGGTTGTTCGTGCCGCCGTTCGCCCGTCGCCCGCAGAACGCGCCGGTGAGCACCGAACCCGACACGCTGTTCGTCGCCGGGTCGATCGTGATGTCCGCGTCCTCGCTGCCGTTGAGCGAGTTCGACGTGCGGAACAGCAGCGAACCGTTGACGGGGAAGGTGAACTCGCCGAGGCCCGCGCGGGTCGTCACGGAGAGGTCGGCCGTGGCACCGGACTTCAGGCCCACCCGGTAGCGGCCGGCCTCGGCCTTCTCGTCGGCGTGGGAGAAGTCGCTCGCGAAGACCTGGTCCTTGGTGTCGGCGGTCGGCGACGAGGTGATGTCCCCGACGTGCGGCATGATCGGGATGTCGCCCGCGGCACCGGGATGGCAGCCCGCGCCGTTGACGTGCGTGAGGCTGAAGCCGCGCACCCTCGTCGCGTCGTAGGCGTAACCGTTGGCGGCGCCCGTGTTCGTCTGGTCGCCGCGGGTCGACGTCGGGCTCCACGAGATCATCCCGAACGGCCGCACCGCGCCCGGATAGGTGTTGCCGCCGCCCGCCGAGCCGATCAGCGGGTCGACGTACCGGGTGTCGTCTCTCACCGCCGCACTCGCGGGAGTCGCCAGCGCGGCGGTGAGGACAGTGACCAGGAAGACCGGGAGCGCTCTCACGTCCCGGGACAGTAACCGTTTCTCAGTGAACGCAGGGTGGCCGGTAACCGTCGATCTCGAGGCCCCGGAACTCCAGGTCGTTCTTCGTGTTGCCGACGAACACCAGGCCACGGGCGTCGTCGAGCGCGTCGGCGAGGGGGTAGGCCGGCTTGCCGAGCGCGGGCAGGTATGTCCAGTTCTTTGTCTTGAAGCTGAAGAACCGCTTCACCAGCCTGCCGCCGGTGGACGGGATCTTCGTGACCCACTTGTCGCCGCCGCTCCAGAACTCCGCCGGCCGCAGCTGGACGTAGAGGTCGTTGGTGGCGCGGTAGGTCATCCAGAAGCCGCGCGAGTCGGACAGGTCCGCCTGGGCCTCGAACCTGTTGCCCAGCCACAGGACCATGACAGCCCAGTCGTCGGCGAGAAACTTGATCTTCGCCGTGTGCCCGTGCCGACCCTGGGGCACGAGGATGCTGCCGGTCGCGGGTTCCGTGGCACCCTCACCGCTGGCGATCCACTGCTGGTACCGGTCGATGGACGGGGTGGCGCACTCGCGGCCCCGCGAGGCGTGGGCGACCGCCGTCGAACTGAGCGTGAACAGCACCGCGCACGCGATCACCGCGACGCGGCCGAACGTCGATTTCAAGCGCATCTGGCGGACCGTAGCGGAAATTGGTATAAACCATTTCCCTTCACGGTTGACAGCGGTCTCAGCCGGCTACCTGGACAGCGGATTGTGAGGACCCCTCGCCGGGTTCACAGTGAGGCTCGTGCAGCCCGCCAGATGCGTCGCATTCATAGGTGTCGTAACGGTTCTCGCCCTCCAACTCACCACCCCGGCCACCGCCTCGACGGACTGCTCCCCCACCGTCGACGACCGGACGTTCGCCTCCGCCGCCCGTCTGCGCGCCCTCAACGCCACCGTCGCCGGGTTCGGCGTCCGCGCCACCGGCAGCCCGGACCACGACCGCCTGATCTCCTGGCTGGAACGCCGCGCCGAACGGCTGCCGGGTGTCTCCGTGCGGTCCGAGCCCTTCGCGATCACGCGCTGGCAACCGGGTCCCGGTCTCCTGCTCTCGGGCGGCTCCGTCCCGGTCGCGGGCGCGATCCCCTACTCCGCTCCGGGCCTGCGTTCCGGCGAACTGGTCCGGCTGCCCGCCGGCACGCCGATCACCGCCGCGAACGCCCGCGGCAAGGTCGTCCTGCGCGACTTCCCCGCGCTGGACCGCGGTTACCTCGCCGAACCGCTGCTGAACGCCGACATGGTCGACGCGGGCAGGGCGGGCGCCGCCGGGGTCGTCGTCGCCTTCCCGTTCCCCCACGAGCAGGTCAAGGGCTACTGGGACCCGCACCTCGGCACCCACTACCGCGTTCCGGGCGTGTTCGTCGGCTCCGACGCGGCCGCGAAGCTCGTCCCGGGCCCGCGGACGACGATCGGCGTGCTGGCCGCGCGCGTCCCGGCCGTCACGCGTTCGCTGATCGCCACGCTGCCGGGGCTGAGCAGCGAACGGATCGTCCTCGACACCAACACCGACGGCGTGGGCTGGGTGCAGGAGAACGGCACCGTCGCGTTGCTGGCGCTGGCCGAGCACTTCGCCCGCCTGCCGCCGCGCTGCCGGCCGCGCACGATCGAGTTCGTCTTCGCGACAGGCCACCTGCACCGCCCGGCGGAGGGCAGCGAGTTCCGCGCCCGCGCGCTGGACGCCGAGTACGACTCGGGAACCATCGCCTTCGCGTTCGTGCTCGAACACCTCGGAACACGCGAGTTCCTGCCCAGTGATGGTTCTCTGCACCCCACGGGACTGGCCGAACCGTCCGGGTGGTTCGCGGGCAGTCCGGCGCTGGCGGAGAGCGCGTCGGCGGCACTGGCCGGGCGTTCGGTGGACCGCACCTTCGTGCTGCCCGGCAGTGACCTGCCGGTGCCGGGCCGGATGCCGCCGCAGTGCTCGTTCGGCGGCATCGGCACGCACTTCCACTCGCACCTGGTCCCGACGATGGCGATGATCTCCGGGCCGTGGACGCTCTGGGCACCGTCGTTCGGCGCGGCGGCCGTCGACCACGACCGCATGCGGCGCCAAGTGCTCGCCGCGGGCGACGCGATCACCGCGCTGGCCCCGTTGCCGCGTGACCGGATCGCCGGGCCGTACCTGGACATGCGGCGGGCACGGGCGGCCGGCGCGCCGACCTGCTCGCACGAGCTGCCGCCGGAGTGGGCGCCTAGAAACTGATCGACGCCTGGACAGGGAGGTGGTCGGTCGGGAACTGGCCGTTCCGCTGGAAGGTGTTGATCGCGGCGGCTTCGACGGTGGCACCCCGCGTGAGGATCCAGTCGATGCGCGGGCCGTCCGGGACGAGCGGGCCGAAGCCGTGGAACGTCCCGTACGCCGGCGTGGTCCGCGGGCCCGTGAGCCACGTGTCGGCCAGCCCCGCCGTCAGCGTCGTGTGGGCCGGGGAGCCGGGGACGTCGTTGAAGTCGCCGGTGAGGACGACCGGCAGGGTCTGCGCCTGGAGGCGGTCGCGGACGACCTCGGCGCCGCGCAGGCGGGCGTTCGCCGACTCGTGGTCGAAGTGCGTGTTGACGGCCACGAACTGCTTGCCCGTCAGGCGGTCCGCGAACCGGACCCACGTGACCATCCGGACCACGTTGTTGCCCCACGACCGGGAACCCACGACCTTCGGCGTGTCGGAGAGCCACTCGTGGTCGAACTCCAGCGGTTCGAGGCGGTGGGTGTCGAAGAAGACGGCCATGAACTCGTCGTGGCTGCCGCCCAGCCGGCCGAGTCCGATCCAGTCGTAGTGGTCGGGCAGGTCGTGCGCGATGTCGCTGATCTGCCCGTACAGGCCTTCCTGCGTGCCGAGCAGGGCGGGCAGCTCCTGGAGCAGGAGCTGGGCCATCACCGGGCGTCTCGCCGGCCAGGAGTTCGGCTCGACGGCGGAGGCGTACCGCAGGTTGAGGGACATGACGTTCAAGGTCGACACCCGGCCGAGCATGGCACAGGCCCGCTCTGACCGAGAGCGGGCCTGCATCACTGTCACATCACACGAACTGAAAGTGGACGTTGGGTGAGTCGACGAAAAGCGGTCGACCCACCCAACGTTCACGCGGGCGCGTAGCCGGTGGGCGTGCTGGTGAACGAGCCGCGGCCCTGCGTCCGGCTGCGCAACCGGGTCACGTAGCCGAACATCTCCGCCAGCGGCACGCTCGCCGTCACCACCGTCGCGCCGGTCCTGGCCTCCGAACCGAGGATCCTGCCCCGGCGGGACGCCAGATCACCGAGCACACCACCGAGGTACTCCTCCGGCACGGTCACCGTGACCTCGGCGATCGGTTCGAGCAGCGTCATGGCGCCGGCCCTCAGCGCCTCACGCAGCCCGAGCCGCCCCGCCGTGCGGAACGCCATCTCCGAGGAGTCCTTGACGTGCGTTGACCCGTCGGTGAGCGTCACCCGCAGCCCGACCACCGGGTGGCCGAGGGGTCCCTCGGCCAGCGCGTCCCGGCAGCCCTGCTCGACCGCGCGGACGAACTCCTGCGGCACGCGCCCGCCGGTGACGGCCGAGCGGAACTCGAAACCGCTCTCCAGCGGCTCGGTGTCGATCACGACGTGAGCGAACTGTCCCTGACCTCCGTCCTGCTTGACATGCCGGTACACGAATCCCGTGACGCCGGTGTGCACGCTCTCGCGGTACGAGACGCGCGGCCGTCCCATGGTGAGCTCGATGCGGTGCAGCGTGCGTGCCTTCTCCACCGAGACCTCCAGGTGCAGTTCGCCCTGGCCGGACAGCACCGTCTGACCGGTCTCGTGGTCCGTTCCGAACCGCAGGGACGGGTCCTCGTCGACCAGGTGCGCCAGTGCCTCGGTCAGCCGGGCGTTGTCCGCGCTGCTCCGCGTCTCCACGGCCACGGACACGACCGGATCGGCCGACACCGCGGGTTCCAGCAGCAGTGGAGCCGTTGGCGCGCACAGGGTCGTGCCCGTGTGTGCCGACTTCAGCCCCACCAGCGCCACGATGTCGCCCGCGACGGCCTGGTCGACCGGCGTGTGCCGGTCGGCCTGGACGCGCAGGATCCGCCCGATGCGTTCGGCGCGGCCGCCCACCTGGACCGTCTCTCCCTTGTGGAGGGTGCCCGAGTAGACGCGCACGTACGCCAGCCGTCCGGTGGCGGTGGCGTTCACCTTGAACACCAACGCCGAGAACGGCGCGTCCGGGTCCGGTTCCCGTTCCTGGCCGTCGAGACCCCGCACCGGAGGAACGTCCACAGGGGACGGCAGGTACGTGATCACCGCGTCCAGCAACGGTTCGATGCCGCGGTTGCGGTACGCCGAGCCGCACAGCACGACGGTCGCCTGACCGCGCTGGGTCAGTTCCCTGAGCGCGTTCCTCAGCGTCTGTTCGGAAAGACCTCCTTCGAAGAACTCCTCCAAGGCTTCGGGGTGCAGCTCCGCCACCGCCTCCTCCAGGAGGCGGCGCCGCCGTTGCGCCTCCGCCGTCAGCGTTTCCGGTACAGGTCCCTCGGTCATGCCGTCGTCCCAGACCAGCGCACGCATGCGCACCAGGTCGACGACACCGCGGAACCCGTCCTCCACGCCGATCGGCAGCTGCACGACGAGCGGGACGGTGTGCAGGCGCGTGCGGATCGACTCCACGACGAGGTCGAGGTCCGCGCCCGCCCGGTCGAGCTTGTTGACGAACGCGATCCGCGCCACGCCGTGCCGATCAGCCTGCCGCCACACCGATTCGCTCTGCGGCTCCACACCGGCGACACCGTCGAACACCGCGACGGCCCCGTCCAGCACGCGCAGGGACCGTTCGACCTCGTCGGCGAAGTCGACGTGGCCCGGCGTGTCGATGAGGTTGATCCGGTGCCCGTCCCACGTGCAGGTCACGGCCGCGGCGAAGATCGTGATGCCGCGGTCGCGCTCCTGCGGGTCGAAGTCCGTGACGGTGGTGCCGTCGTGGACCTCGCCGCGCTTGTAGGTGCTGCCGGTGGCGAACAGGACGCGTTCGGTGAGGGTGGTCTTGCCGGCGTCGACGTGGGCGAGGATGCCGAGGTTGCGGACAGCGTTCAACGTGATGGCACGCATGACTGATTTGCCTTTGGTGTCACAGGTTTACGGGGTCAGCGCGATGACCCGGCGAACTCCGCTCAGGGGTTCGTCAGACACTCCGGCGCCCGGCGCGCAGCAGGCGACCGGGGTGCGAGGACACGAGGATCACGTCGAAACGGGACGGGAGGACAACAGCGGCGGTACGCACGGCCGGTCCCCTCTCGTCTCGGTGATGATGATCGTGGAGTGTAGACACATCAGCCCTGGCGCGACACCGGTTTTCACGGAACACGGCCGCCACTTCGTTCGTTGACCGATCATGCGCCTGTGTTTGCTCGGCGACTCGATCGCCGCCGGAGTGGGCAGCACACGCCGTGAGGACACCCTCGGCCCACTCCTCGCTGCTCACCTCCGTTCGTCGGGACACCACGTCGACCTGAGTGTGCAGGCCTTCCCCGGCGCGCGTTCGGCCGACCTGGGCAGGCAGGTCCGCACGGCGGTGGCGACCGGGGTCGACATCGCCGTGGTCGTGATCGGCGCCAACGACCTCACCAGGTTCGTGCCGGCCGAGGTCGGCGCGCGGCAACTCCACGACGCGGTCGCCGAGCTGCGGCAAGCCGGTGCCGGCGTCGTCGTCAGCACCGCGCCCGACCTGAGCGTCGTGGCCCACGTGCCGCCCGCACTGCGTGACGTCGTGTCGGCCGTGAGCCGGAACTACGCCCAGGTGCAGCAGCAGGCCGTCATCCGCGCGGGCGGCGTGGTCGCCCACGTCGAGCAGGCGGTCACCTCGCGGTTCGCCGCCGACCCGTCGCTCTTCGCCACCGACCGCTTCCACCCGTCCGCCGCCGGCTACCGCGCGATCGCCGCCGCGCTGGCCCCCGCGGTCGAGGCAGTCGCCGCACAGCACTGACCGATTGCGATCAACGCCGTGGCGTCGTACTGTCCAGACTAAGTTCAAGCATTGAACGAATGAGGTGGATGATGAGCACGCCCACTCCGGCGGACAAGTTCTCCTTCGGTCTGTGGACCGTGGGCTGGCAGGGTCGCGACCCGTTCGGCGAGGCCACGCGCCCCGAACTGGACGTGGTCGAGGCGGTGCACCGGCTCGCCGAGCTCGGCGCGTACGGCCTGACCTTCCACGACGACGACCTGTTCGGCTTCGAGGCCACGCACCGCGACCAGCAGATCAGCCGACTGCAGGGCGCGCTCGCCGAAACCGGCCTCGTCATCCCGATGGTGACGACGAACCTGTTCAGCCACCCCGTGTTCAAGGACGGCGGCTTCACCAGCAACGACCGCGGCGTGCGGCGGTTCGCGCTGCAGAAGGTGCTGCGCAACGTCGAGCTGGCGGCGGAGCTCGGTGCCAAGACGTTCGTGCTGTGGGGCGGGCGTGAGGGCTCCGAGTACGACGTGGCCAAGGACGTGCGAGCGGCGCTCGACCGGTACCGCGAGGCGATGAACCTGCTGACGCAGTTCGTCACCGACCGCGGCTACGACATCCGGTTCGCCCTTGAGCCGAAGCCGAACGAGCCGCGCGGCGACATCCTGCTGCCGACCGTCGGGCACGCGCTCGCGTTCATCACGTCCCTGGACAAGCCCGAGCTGGTCGGCCTCAACCCCGAGGTCGGGCACGAGCAGATGGCCGGGCTGAACTTCGTGCACGGCATCGCGCAGGCGTTGTGGCACGACAAGCTGTTCCACATCGACCTCAACGGGCAGCGCAGCATCAAGTACGACCAGGACCTGGTCTTCGGCCACGGCGACCTGATGAACGCGTTCGCGCTGGTCGACCTGCTGGAGACGGCCGGTTACGAGGGCCCGCGGCACTTCGACTACAAGCCGTCGCGCACCGAGGACTTCACGGGCGTCTGGGACTCCGCGAAGGCGAACATGGCCACCTACCTGCTGCTTCGCGACCGTGCGGCGGCCTTCCGCGCGGACCCGGAGGTGCAGGAGGCGCTGGCCACCGCGGGTGTCGCGGAGCTCTCGCAGCCCACGCTGAACGCCGGCGAGTCCTACGATGACCTGATCAAGGACACCGGTTTCGACCCCGACCAGGCGGGCGAGCGCGGCTACGGCTTCGTGCGGCTCAACCAGCTCGCCCTCGAGCACCTCACGGGAGCGCGCTGACATGACGCTCGTCGCCGGCATCGACTCCTCGACGCAGTCGTGCAAGGTCGTGGTTCGCGACGCGGAGACCGGCAGGCTCGTCCGGGAGGGCCGTGCGGCCCACCCGGACGGCACCGAGGTGCACCCGTCGCACTGGTGGTCGGCACTGCGGTCCGCTCTGGCCGATGCCGGCGGCCTGTCCGGCGTGTCGGCGGTGAGCGTCGCGGGCCAGCAGCACGGCATGGTCTGCCTCGACGAGGACGGCAAGGTCGTGCGCGAGGCATTGCTGTGGAACGACACCCGTTCCGCGGCGGCCGCGGCCTCGCTGACCGACGAGTTGGGAGCTGCGTCGTGGGCGGCACGGATCGGCCTCGTGCCGGTCGCGTCGTTCACGATCACGAAGCTGCGCTGGCTCGCCCAGCACGAACCGGCCAACGCCAAGCGCACCGCCGCCGTCTGCCTGCCGCACGACTGGCTGACGTGGCGGTTGCGCGGCACCGGCTCGCTGGACGACCTGGTCACCGACCGTTCGGACGCGTCCGGCACGGGCTACTTCGACTCGGCTTCCAACGCCTACGTGCCTGACCTGCTCTCGCTCGCGCTGGGCCGGTCCGACGTGGTGCTGCCGCGCGTGCTCGGCCCGGCCGAGTACACGGTCCTCGCCGCCGGTTCGCGAGACGAGACGTCTCGTCTCGGATTGGGCGCCTCCGACCTGCGCGATGAACTGTTCCGCCTGGGCGAGGGGGGCCGACGAGACGAGACGGTCCGTCTCGCCGCAGGCGCGGGTGACAACGCGGCGGCCATGCTCGGCGTGGGCGGCGGCGCGGACGTCGTGGTCTCGCTCGGCACGTCCGGCGTGGTCACGGCCACCGCCGACGTCCGCGCGGAGGACCCGTCGGGCATCGTGGCCGGGTTCGCCGACGCCACGGGCCGTTACCTCCCGCTGGCCTGCACGCTGAACGCCGCCCGCGTCCTGGACGCGACGGCGCGCATGCTCGGCGTCGACCTGACCCGGCTGAGCGAACTGGCCCTCTCCGCACCCGCGGGCGCGGAAGGTGTCGTGATGGTGCCTTACCTCGAAGGCGAACGGACGCCGAACCTGCCCGACGCGACGGGTGCGTTGCACGGGCTGACGCTCTCCAACGCCACTCCCGCGAACATCGCGCGTGCGGCGGTGGAAGGCATGCTGTGCGGACTCGCCGTCGGCCTCGACGCGCTGGCCGAGCAGGGTGCGGACGTCAGCGGTGTGCGGCTCGTCGGAGGAGCGGCTGTCTCTCCGGCCGTGCGCGAGATCGCGCCGACGGTGTTCGGTGTGCCCGTGACGGTGCCCGCGCCTGGCGAGTACGTGGCCGACGGCGCGGCACGGCAGGCGGCCTGGACGCTGTCGGGCGGCGCCACCCCGCCGGAGTGGACGCTGGCCGAGAGCACGCGTTTCGAAGCGGACGCGGTGCCGGAGGTCCGGGCGCGGTACGGAGACGCGGCGCAGCGATACTTGAGTCGATGACCACCGTCGACCACCTGCGCCAGGTCCGCCTGGGCAACCTGCGCACTGTCCTGCTCGCCCTGGTCGACCGGCCCGGCTCCCGGGCCGACCTCGCGGCCCGCACCGGCCTCACCAAGGCGACCCTCTCGAACCTCACCGAACCGTTGCTGGCGGGCGGGATCCTCGTCGAGGAACCCGCCACGCTGGCCGGCATGGGCAGGCCGTCCAAGCCGTTGCGCTTCCACCCGGACGGGCCGGTGGCGGTGGGCGCGGAGATCAACGTCAGCCACCTCGCCGTCGAGACCCTCGGGCTCGACGGCGCGACGCTGGAACGGCGGCTCGTGCCCGCCGACATGCGCAAGGCGTCGGCGGACGAGGTGCTCGACGAGGTCGCCGGGCTGATCCGCGAGGTCACCGCCGGCATGAACCGCAGGCTGCTCGGCGCCGGGCTCGCGATCCCCGGCGTCGTGCACGACGGCGCCGTCATCCGGACGCCCAACCTGCTCCGGCTCGTCGGCGCGCGGCTGGCCGAGGGACTGGGCGAGCGGACCGGGCTCGACGTGCAGGTCGACAACGAGGCCAACCTCGCCGCCCTCGCCCACCTGTGGCCGCGCCACCTCGCGGGCGAGGACTTCGTCCACGTCACCGCCGACGTCGGCATCGGTGCCGGCGTGGTGCTGGGTGGCGAGATCTACCGCGGGGTCAGCGGGTTCGCGGGCGAGCTCGGGCACGTCGTCATCGAGCGCAACGGCATCCGGTGCACCTGTGGCAGTCGCGGTTGTGTCGAGCGGTACGCGGGACTCGACGTGATCCTGCGCGAGGCCGGCCGGCGGCGGCTCGACTCGTTGCGCAAGGCGCTCGAAGCCGGTGACGCCAAGGCTCTCGGCGCCGTGCGGAAGGCCGGGGAGGCGCTCGGGGTCGGGATCGCGACGCTGATGAACCTCTTCGACGTGCCCACGGTCGTGCTCGGCGGCAGTTATGCCGTGCTGTACGACCATCTCCGGGAGTCGGTGCAGTCCGAAATGGACGGCAGGGTGCTCGCGGGCGGCGAACGGCACACCCGGCTGCTGGGCTCGCCGCTCGGCGAGTTCGCGGTGGTGCGGGGTGCGGCGGGACTGATCACGAGGCGCGCGGTGCAGCAGCCCGAGCGGCTCTTCGCATAGCGAGACCGCCGAACACCAGGGCGGCCACGCCCACGACCAGCGACGCGTAGCCACCGACGATGCCGTAGCCGGTGCCAGGTCCGCCCTCGGCCATCAGCACGACCACCAGGCCGATCACCGCGCCGATCCCGCCCAGCACCACAGCCCACAGGCCGCGCCGGCGAGTGAGCGCTAACAACCCAAGCGCGCCAACGACAACGCCGATCAGTGACAACGTGCGGCCGGTGGTCATGTCATAAGCAGCGGAAAGCAACATGGGCACAGCGAACCCCTCAGCACGCCCCCAAGTCGTCATGCCGCCGTAGACATCCGAGTACTGCGGGCGCAGTACTCCAACAATCGTCCCGGCGAACGATCTACCAGCGCGAACGGAGGATTAGGGTGCACGCATGAACAGGCGCTGGCTGGACTGGGTGATCGCCACGGGAGTCGCGGCGAGCCTGGTCGTGGCCGGGCACCCGGCCACCGCGCCCGGTTACGCGCTGCTGGCCGCGAGCGGGCTGGTGCTGGCGGCACGCCGGACGGCACCACGGACCGTGCTCGTGGCGACCGGGGTCCTGGCGCTCGGCTACCAGGCGACCGGCGCGGACGTGCCGGTGATCGCGTTCCTGTTCGCGGTCTACGCAGCCATGCGGGCAGGCCACCGCTTGTTCACGCTCACCAGTTCCGTTCTGATGCTCGCCACCCTCCCCCTCGCGGCGCTCCTCTCCCCGCGTGACCTCACCACCTACGAGGCGTTCGACCAGACCCGTGACGTCCTGCAGATCGCGTGGCTGATCGCCGCCGCGGCCGCCGGTGAAGCGCTCAGGCAGGCCGAGCGCAGAGCCGACGAAGCCGAACGCACCAAGGAGGAAACGGCGCGCCGACGTGCCGGCGAGGAACGCCTGCACATCGCCCGCGAGCTGCACGACTCGCTCACCCACCAGATCTCGGTGATCAAGCTGCAGGCCGAGGTCGCCGTCCACCTCGCCCGGAAACGCGGCGAGGACGTGCCCGAGTCGCTCGTGGTGATCCGCGACGCCGGACGGGAAGCGGCCAGAGAACTCCGCGCCACGCTCGAAGCGTTGCGCGACGACGACAAGAACCCACCGCACGGCATCAAGGACGTTCCCGACTTGGTGGAGCGCGCCCGGTCCACCGGCCTGGACGCCGAGCTGACGATCGAGGGCCGCCACGACGACGTCCCGGCGGCCGTGGAACGCACGGCGTACCGGATCGTGCAGGAGTCGCTCACGAACATCGCCCGCCACGCCGCCGCCGCGACCGCGCACGTTCACATCGACTACCGGCCGGACGCCGTGGTCATCAAGGTCGACGACGACGGCAAGGCGGCACCGGAGAACGCGGAACCCGGCGTCGGGCTGCTCGGCATGCGCGAACGCGTCACCGCGCTCGGCGGTCACCTCCAGGCAGCTCCACGGACCGAAGGCGGCTTCCGCGTGCGGGCCGAACTCCCCGTGGCACAGCCATGATCCGCGTCCTGCTGGTCGACGACCAGCCGCTTATCCGCAGCGGTTTCCGCGCGTTGCTGGAGGCCGAGGACGACATCGAGGTCGTCGCCGAGGCCGCGACGGGCGCGCAGGGCGTTGACCAGGCCCGCACACACCTCCCGGACATCGCCCTGATCGACGTCCAGATGCCGGAGATGGACGGCATCGAGGCCACCAAGCGCATCGCCGCCGACCCGTCCCTCACGAACACGCAGGTCGTGATCCTCACCAACTACGGCCTGGACGAGTACGTCTTCCACGCGCTGAAGGCGGGCGCGGCCGGGTTCCTCGTCAAGGACGTCCAGCCGGAGGACTTCCTGCACGCCGTCCGGGTCGCGGCGCGCGGCGACGCCCTCCTCGCCCCGTCGATCACCCGCAGGCTGATCGACCGGTACGTGAGCCAGCCGCCGCACCCCGACCAGAGCCTCGAGCACCTCACGAACCGCGAGCGCGAGGCCGTCACCTTGGTCGCGCGCGGCCTGTCGAACGACGAGATCGCCGCCACCATGGTGATCAGCCCGTTCACCGCGAAGACCCACGTCAACCGCGCGATGACGAAGCTGCACGCCCGCGACCGCGCCCAGCTCGTGGTGATCGCCTACGAGTCGGGCCTCGTGGTCCCGCAGACCTCCGAACGCGGGTAGCCGTAGGCGCAGATCCGGGTCTCGGCGGCCGCGGTGGACAGCGACCAGCGGATGATCCGCGAGTCGTTCGCCCCGGACACCAGCTCGTCCTCGCGCGTGAACGCCACGGCCTGCACCGGCCCGGCGTGCCCGGTCAGCGTGGTGCCCGACCGGGTGCCGAGGTCCCACACCACGACCGCGTCGTCCTCTCCCCCGGACGCCAGCGTGGCGCCGGACGGGCTGAACGCCAGCGCCACCACCGGTGCGGAGTGACCGGTCAGCGTCATCAGCTCGGCACCCGTGGCCACGTCCCAGACCTTCACCGTCCGGTTGGCGCCCGCCGTCGCGAAGCGTGTGCCGTCCGGGCTGACCGCGACGTCCCGCACGTCGCCCTGCCCGGTGCTCACGCGCCGTTCCAGCCGGTCGCCGTCCATGTCCCACAGCATCGCGCCGCCCGCCGGGTCCGTGGAGATCAGCAACCTCCCGTCCGGCGTGAACTCCACCGCGCTCGCGATGTACGGGCCGCCGGAGAACGCGCCGTGTTCCAAGTCCGGCAGGCTCCACCGGAACCGGCCGAGCGACGCCGTGACGATCCCGCGCCCGTCCGGCTGGAACGCGATGCCGGTCGACGCCCCCAATCCGCTGTAGGACAACGACGACAAGCGCTCACGACGGGCGACGTCCCAGAGTGAGATGGTGTGGTCGCGGGTGAGCGCGGCCAGCCGGGAGCCGTCGGGGCTGAACGACACCGACTCCACCCGGTCCGGGTGACCGTCCAAAGTGGCCAGCGCGGTGCCGTCGAGGTCCCACAGCCGCACGGTTCCGTCGTCACCGGCGGACGCGACCGTGCCGTGGGAGACGTCGATGTCGTTGATGCCGTCGGAATGCCCGGTGAACGGCGGCACGGCGTCCTCGCGCACCGCCACGATCCGGCCGAAGCCGCCGGACACCAACAGCGTGCCGTCCCGTCCCAGCGCGATCGCCCTCGACTCGGTGCGGCCGCGATCGCGGTACGTCGTGATCGGCCGGCCGGTCCGGACGTCCCAGACGGTGATGAGCCCGTCCTCGTCGGCCACCGCCATCCGGCCGCCCACCACCCCGGACGCCTCCCACGCGTACGCGCCCTGCTTCGGCAGCTCGGACAGCAAATTCCCCCGCACGTCCCAGAACTTCACGCCGTCGCGCAACGTCGCGGTACCGATGTTCGCGCCGTCGAAGACGACGTTGTTGACCTCCAGCGAGGGGATCTCCCCGATCCTCGAACCGGTGGCGACGTCCCACACCACCGGGTGTTCCTTGCCGTTCGCGGTGACCAGCAGCGCGCCGTCCGGGCTGAACGCCAACGCGTTGACTTCTGCTTTGTG
Source organism: Lentzea pudingi (assembly GCF_014646255.1). Classification (GTDB taxonomy): domain Bacteria; phylum Actinomycetota; class Actinomycetes; order Mycobacteriales; family Pseudonocardiaceae; genus Lentzea; species Lentzea pudingi. The sequence goes on along the minus strand of NZ_BMNC01000003.1, from coordinate 3,265 downwards.
CCCCTTGAGGGTTCGGCTGGTCCGGCTGGCGACGTCCCACACCTCGACCGCGCCCCCGGCGATCCCGACGGCGAACGACGTCCCGGCCGGGTGGAACGCGAGCCCGGCGGTGATGAGGTCGAACTGGTGGGAGAACACGGCTTTCCCGCTCGCCAGGTCCCAGACCACGACGTCACCACGGCTCCCGCCCAGCGCCGGGAGCGACGCGTTCGAGGCGAGGAACCTGTCGTCCGCGCTGAACTCGGCCTGCCTCGCGTAGCCGCCGTCGGTGAACGTGTTGTGGTCGGCCAGCAAGAGCTTCCTGGACCGGGTCCGCAGGTCCCACAACGTGACGTGGCCGTCCCGGTCGGCCGTCGCTATCACGTCACCCCCATGCGACACGTTGACGTCCAGCACGGGCGGGCCGTCGGCGTTCAGCTCGACGCGCCGGCGTGGTGCGGAAGCGGCGCTCAGCAACGCGCCTCGGGTGTCGTCGTCCGCGTGCAGCCGGTACGCCTGCAGGGCGAGCGGCCCGGCGAGGTCGGGCGCCGTGTCGACGAGACCCCTGGCGGAGAGCGCGGTCTGGTGCGCCTGCTCGATCCGTTGCCGCAACTGGGCTTCCCGCGACTGCCACCACGCGGCACCGCCACCGCCCGCGGCCAGCAGGAGCAGCACGCCCATGATCGAGACGAGCTTGGTGAGCAGGCGGTTGCGTCGCTTCACCGTCACCTGCTCGGCCTCCTCGCGCGCACGGCTCGCCCCGAGGAACGCCTCCTCCGCCGCGTTCAGCTCGCCGGGGTGGTCCTGGGCCCAGGCCGACGCGGCGACCAGCTGCGCACCCCGGTAGAGCGCGCCCTCGTCCCGGTCGAGGTCGCTCCACGTCCGGGCGGCCGCGGTCAGCCTGCGGTGGACCAGCAACGTCGAGCGGTCGTCGGAAAGCCAGCGCTGCAACCGGGGCCACGCACGGATCAGTGCTTCGTGAGCGATCTCCACGGTGTCCTCGTCCACCACGATCAACCGCTCGGCGACCAGGCGGCCCAGCACACCGTCGATCACCGGGGCGTCCGCGATGCCGTCGAGCTCACCGCGGCGGATCGGCCGACGGGTGTCCTCGGTGCCGTCGCCGAACGCGGTGAGCCGCACCAGAATCCGTCGCACGGCCTGCTGTTCCGCGCTCTCGAGGTCTCCGTGGGCGCGCTCGGCGGTCTGCGCGATCGCCCCGCGCACCCCGCCACCGGCCCGGTACGCGGCCAGCGTCAGTTCGGAGCCGGATCGTTGCCACGTCTCGACGAGCGCGTGCGACAGCAACGGCAGCGCGCCCGGTTCGGCCTCCACGTCGGCCAGCACGGTCGCGAGCAGGTCGGCGGCGACGGACAGCCCGCTCATCGCCGCCGGGCGCAGCACGATGTCCCGCAGGTCGGCGCTCGACGGCGGCCCGACCAGGACCGTCGCCTCGTCCGCCAGCGCCCGCACCAGGCCGGGGTGCTGCGTGACGTGGGCGAGGAAGTCCGCCCGGACGCCGAGCACGACCCGTGTGCGGCGGTGCGGTCCCTGGGCCGCGTCCAGCAGCACGCCGAGGAATTGTGAGCGTTCACTTTCGTTGCCGCACAGGGTGAACAGTTCTTCCAGCTGGTCGACCACGAGCAGCACGCGGACGTCGTCCGGGCCGTTCGCGAGCGCGTTGCGCACCTCGACGTCGAACGCCGCCGGGTCCGCACCGAGGTCGGGATGCTTGCCGGTGAAGGACGCCAGCGCGTTCGTGAGCGCTTCCAGGGGGTGTGCGGTCGGCGTGATCACGATCGGCCGCCAGGCCGGGCCGAGCCCGCCGACGACACCGGCCCGCAGCAACGAGGACTTGCCGCTGCCGGACGCGCCGAACACCCCGACGACCGGGTGGCGGTCGATCCGGCGTGTCACCAGGTCGACCAGGTGGTCGCGCCCGAAGAACCACGGGTGGTCCTCCGGCTGGTACGCCATCAGGCCGCGGTACGGGCAGTCCGCGCGGGCGACCTTCGGCGGAGCGGGTTCGTGCAGCGGCGCGCCGTGCAGCATCGTCTCGTGCAGGCCGCGCAGTTCGGCGCCGGGCTCGATGCCGAGGTCGTCGACGAGCCGTTCGCGCGCCCGGCGGAACACCTCCAGCGCCTCGGCCTGCCGTGACGCGCCATAGAGGGCGGTCATCAGTTTGGCGTGCAACGGTTCCCGGTACGGGTTCGCCTCGGCCAGCTCGGCCAGCCCGCCGATCACCTCGGCGTGCCGGCCCAGTGCGAGTTCGGCTGCCGCGCGTGCTTCCGCGGCACGCAGCCTCGTCTCGTCGAGCCGCGCGGCGAACTGACCGGGCAGGTCCGGGTAGGCAGGGCCGCGCCACAGGCCGAGCGCCTCGGTGAGCAGGTCGGCCGCCTTCGCCGGGTCGCCGTCCGCGAGCGCTTGTTCGCCGTCCGCCGCCACCTGGTCGAACCGGTCCGCGTCGAGCTCGCCGGGTTCGATGGCGAGCTGGTACCCGCCGGGCTCACGGGTGATCCGGTCGCCGAGGCCGAGCGCGCGTTTGAGCCGGTAGACGTACAGCCGGACGTTCTCCTGCGCGGAGGCGGGCGGGACCTCCCAGAGCACCTCGATCAGCCGTTGCGCGGAGACGGGGGTGTTCGCGTGCCGCACCAGCATCGCGAGCAGGGTCCGCTGTTTGGCCGAACGCAACGGGGTCTCCTCGCCGCCCGACACGACGATCGGACCGAGCACCCGGAACCGCACGCACCCTCCCCCATGATCGGCGAACGGTAACAACGACCTCGCGTTATACGCACCCGACACGCAGAAATACGGCCCTTCGCCGACTGTTCCGGGATGTGCGAACCATCCATGTCTCGCTGTCGCTGCGCAGCACGTTGCTGGCCGACAGGATCTCGTCCCGCCTCACCACCGTGCCGTGGGCTGGTCCAGGCACTCCCGCCGACGTGATCGTCACCGACGCCTCCCGCGCCGCCGGCCCGCGGACCGTCGCGGTGCTACCGTCGTTCGACGCCGTGGAGGCCCTGGTGCGGCTGGGGGTCACCGGGCTCGTCCTCGCCGACGACCCTCCCGACGACATCGTGCGGGCCGTGCACGACGTGCACCGGTTCGGCGGCTGGGTGTCACCGCGGCTCGTGTCCTCGCTGCTGCCCGGCCCCCCGCCCGCGTCGCTGACCGCGCGCGAGCGGGAGACGTTGCGGCTGGTCGCCGAGGGGCGGGAGAATGAACTGCCTCCCGGAAGTTGGACTGGAAATCCAGTTCCAATCGTCCGGGAGTGGTTCGT
>NZ_BMNC01000002.1:432139-1066654 GCF_014646255.1 Lentzea pudingi | reverse complement strand
TCGTCACGAGTCGTGCCATAGCTCTTGCTGCATGCCTGAAGGGGTGTCAACTCGACACGCTTTTCGTCGAGTTGACACCCCTTCAGGCATGTGGCCCGCTCTTGGCTCGGCTCGTGACGAAGCCACCCCACCAACGCAACCAAACCAAGCAACCGGCAGCCGCCGAAAGCAACAGGCGTGCCATCTACCTGCGTGGGGCGTGGACCCCGGCTTTGGATCAGATTGGCGGGGTCTGGGGCGGAGCCCCAGGAATCAGCCGGACCGTGAGCAAGCAAGGCCACCACCTACGGGCCGACGGTCCCAACAGGGGATTTACGGAACATCACCGACCCACCATCCGGCCCAACCCCAACAACCCCACCCCCACCCAAACCGGACCACCCCCACCCCCCTGACCAGCACCAACCCACCCACCCAAGAAAATCCCCAAAAACCCCGAAAACCAGCGCAACGGCAAGCCAACAGATGCGTCTATGTGGGTGTCGCAAGCAGCACAGCCGGGGAACGTTCGGGGCGATCCAAGGCACAACGAGCAGCCTGCAGACAAAGGGGAGCGAAGGGACGGCGGGGGCCTATCTTCGCGGCGAAGTGCGGCCGGACCGAACGGGAGAGCGGTCCGGCCGCACTGTCTTCTCAGGACTTCGAAGGCTTCTCAGGTCCGTCTCTTGTGGCCTGAAGCCCGCTCCACCGCCAGGCAGGCGGGGTGTGCAGCGGCAACTCAGCAAGATCGGCGCAGCTCAACCCGCAAGCGCCCAAAAATTGTCAGACCCCCAGAGCATCATCAACCGCATGAGGCCACAACCCCAGCGGGAGAGCTCACATTGGATCACGTACTGGCCGGCGCCCTGCACGAACGCGTGTTCGCATCCCTCAGCCAGCTGGAATCCCCAGAGACCCACACCCTGGTCGAGTCGTGGCGCACCCTGCTCGACCACCACGAACCAACGGAGAGCGGGACCTGCAAGGCATGCGGCCCACGCTGGCGCAGACACATGTGCTCAGTCTGGCGCGTAGCGGCAACGTACTTCGCTCGTCCTTGATCTTCACCGGCTGATCTTCGCTGGCCGATCGCCAACGGCTGATCGTCACCGGCTGGTGCACCAACCAGACCACCACTAGAGCGACGCTAGAGCCTCCTGGCCCACAAAGGCCCCGAGAAGCGCCCCGAACACCCGCCCCCACCCCCAGAGGTGGATCAGCACCAAAAAACCGCCAGAAAGCTACTGAGCCTTAGTTCAACGACCCCCGAACCGGGGTAACCAGGGTCAGAACAGCCCAGAACCGGCGCCAGGAGCCCAGATCAGACGGTCACACCGCGAGCGTTCAACCACGTCAACGGGTTGATCTTCTGCCCGTCCGGGTTCCACACCTCGAAGTGCAGGTGAGGTCCGGTCGAGAACCCGCGGTTGCCCATGCGGGCGATCTGCTGCCCGGCCTTGACCTGCTGGCCTTCACGCACACCGATGGTGTCCATGTGGCCGTACACGGTGATGGTCCCGTCTGCGTGCTGCACGCGGACCCAGAGCCCGAAGCCGGACGCGGGCCCGGCCTCGATGATCACGCCGTCGGCGGCGGAGACGATCGGGGTGCCGATGGGGCCGGCGATGTCGATGCCGAGGTGCATGGTGCCCCAGCGGCCGCCGTAGCCGGAGGTGAACTCGCCGGCGGCGGGGCGGAAGAACTTCGGGCGCTTCTTCTCGGCCTCTGCGACCTCGCGCTCGGTGGTGAGCTGCTGGCTGCGCAGGAGCTTGGCGGCCTCGGCGGAGCCCTCTGACGTGGTCTTGGAGACCGCGAGGATCTGCGGGGCGGAGGCGGTGTCACCGCCCATGCCGTCGAACGTCGCCGCACCATCGGCGTGGTTCGCGAGCTGGACGTCCTTGCTGTCGTCCGCGGCGGCCTGGCCGATCTGGCCTGCGCCTGCCGCAGCGAACGCGCCTACTGCGACGGCGGCGACGACGATGCGTCCGCGAAGCGCCGACGGTGGCGGGGGGAGCCGGTGAGAGCTGACCGTGCGCGTGTTGGCGCGGTCGACTGCCTCTTCAAGCGCAGCACTGCGTTCATGGCCGCCGGGGGAGCGGTGGTGACTCAAAGCTTGCCCTTCCGCCTTCGGGGAGCCTGATCGTGTGGACCGCCGGGCGGGGGATTCCCGGTGAGTCAGGATTCGGGGTTCTGACTCGGTGTCCTTCTGTGATCAGACCGTGACAACGGACCCGGGGACAGTAACGGCGGGGAGCCTGGGAGGGCAAACCCCAGTTTGTTATGTCCTTCCAATGGGCGGCGACCAGCGAGTTTCAACTGTCAACTGTGACCGTCGGTGATTCCGGACGGCCGACACGCCTCTCCGCCAGCGGCGATGGGGTGAGTTGACAAGTCATCCGATCGGGTGATGGCCGTCACAACTACGTGAAGGGTCCTCGTGTCAACCGGCAAAGAAAGGTGACCTGAATCACGTATCTGGTGCTCTTCGACGACCAACGACGAGTGCTCCAGCCGGGCGTTGCGCTGCGGCACGATGATCTGGTCCATCTCCGACCAGACCACGACGAAGCGCGTGCGGCACGGACGGCAGGGCTCGGCGAGCTCCGTGAGCAACTCGGAGCCGGGCCGCAGCTGCCGGGTGAGCGGGGTCGGCAGCAGGTACGCGGCGAGAGTGCCGCTGTGGGGCGTCCCCAACGTAACGAGTGAGCGAACGCGTGAGTCGCCGTGCAGCCGTTGTACGTAGTACCTGGCAATGAGCCCGCCGAGCGAATGGCCGACGACGTGCACCTGTTCGGATCCGGTCTGTTCACAGATCCGCTCGATGTGCGCGCCGAGCAGTGCGGCCGAGCGGCGGACGTCGCCGGTCAGCGCGGTCAGCACGCTGTAGTTGATGGCGTGCACTACCCCGAAGCCCCGCCTCCGCAGCGCCCCCGACAGCACCGCGAAGGCGGAACGGTTGTCCCCGATGCCATGCACCAACACGATCGGGGTGCCCGCCGCGTCCATCGCGGAAACCATCAACCCTCGCTGACGAGGGGGCAGGCCGTCGGTGCGGTAGTGCCGGTACTGGCCTTCCGGCCGCAGCTGCTCGGTGATCGCGCCCCACGGGTAGAGCACCGCGTGGGCCGTCAGCCAGGCCGCTTCCATCGCGACCCCGCGCATCCCGCCCGGGGTGACCATCGCCCGCAGCGCGACCTTCACTTCCTCCGCGACGTCACGGGCGGTGTGGACTCCCCAGCCCGCACGGTCGAGAGCCGCGTCAGTCAGACGCGTGATCCACGACCGGCCGGTGTCGCCCATGTGAGCGACGTTAAGTGATGAAGTCACCGGCTAGCAGTACCCGGCGGACGTTTTCCACATGCGAACGACATTCGTCTTGATAGGCACGCGCGACCACACACCCCTATTGCTAGGTTCGCCCGCGATGACTCGCACCGAGCTCGAGAACCAGACCCCCGCCGCCGCCAGGCTGCGCACGTCGTGGGCCCTCGCCGCGGCAGGCTCCGTCCTGCTGGCCCTCGGCCCGCTGCTCGGCGTGGTCAGCGGCGCGGAACCCGCCTTCACGTCGTGGCCGCTGCTCGCCCTGCTGGCGCTGTTGCCGCCGGTCGTCGCGGGGGTGCTGCTGATGCGCGGCCGCCCGTTCGTCGCGGCGGGGCTGCTCGCCGCGGTCGGCGTGTTCGCGGTCGGCCGGCTGCTCAGCGACCTGCTGATCGCCTTCGAGCCGATGGACGTGCCGCGCCCCGAACTGTTCCGGCCGGCGACCCTCTTCGCGGTCACGCCCACGGCAGGCGTGTGGTTGCTGGTCGTGGGGCACCTGCTGGTGATCGCGGGCGGAGCGCTCGCGTCCGGCCGCGCCGGCCTGCCCGCGGACGAGTCGGAGCCCCCGGGCCTGGTGGCGTTCCCCGTGCTCATCTCCCTGATCGCCGCGGTCGGCCTGCTGGGCAAGCCGTTCGTGTCGACGGACCCCTTCCAGCTCGACCGGGCGCCGTGGGACCTGCCGGTGCTCGGCCTCGTCGGTGGCCTGCTGATCGCGGTGGCCGTGCCGCTCGCGACCGCGCTCGCGTCGAGCTCGCCCGACCCGGACACCCGTACGGGCGGAACGTTCGGTGTCTCGCTGGCCCTCCTCGCCGTCGTGGTGCCCCCTCTGGCGGCCGGCACCGTCGCGCCGGACCTCGGCATCACCGGTGGCTCGGTCGCCGCGCTCGTGTGCGCTCTCCTCCTGCCCGGCATGCCGCTCCTGGGCCGCACGGCGCGGCTGCTCAGCGGCAAGCGCGACGAGACGCGCGACCTGGCGTTGCCCTCCCTGAGCCGCATGCACGTGGCTGCGGGCGTCCTCGCGGTGCTCGCGGCCCTCGCGATGCTGGTCGGCGCGCTCCTGCCGCAGCTCGTCCTCTCCACCGGAGGCGCGGCACCCGACCTGGCGTCCGTGAACCTGCTCTGGGCGGCCGGACTCGCGTTCGGCGTCCTCGGACTCCTCTTGTTCGTGCCGTCGGCCGCGCCGGTGGTGCGTCCGGCACTGGTGGGCGGCTTCCTGGCCATGCAGCTCGCCGCGGCGGGCATGACGCAGGTGGTGATCGCGGCGAGCCAGCTGGGCGTAGCTCAACCGGGTGCCGGTTTCTGGCTGATGGTCGTCGAGGCCCCGCTCGCTCTGCTGGCGCTCGCCTGCACGGGACTCGCGGGCGCGACCGAACGGGAGAACGCGGGCGAGGTCGGGAAGGAACAGGTGCCGGTCGCCGAGCTGGGCGCGATCCTGCTCGCCGGGCTCTTCGCGGTGGGCGCGTTCGTGCTGCCGACCATGCGCGGGACCAGGTACACGGCGCCGACGGTGGTCCCGGACAACGACCCCGCGGTCTCCTGGGCGCTCCTGGTCTGCCTCACGCTGCTGATCATCAGCCTCGTGCTGGTGTTCAGGTCGAGGCCCGCTCGCGGTGCCGCGACGCTCGCGGGTCTGGCGTTGCTGCTCGGGGTCCGGGCCCTCGAACTGCCGCTCACGGGCAGCCGGGTCGAGGGCGCGGTGGCCGCTCCCGGCACGTGGCTCGCGCTCGCGTCGCTCGCGGCACTGCTGCTCGCGGCCGGCCTGATGGGTGCTCGTTCGACCCGCTGAAACGTGACGAGCACGCGCTTTCCCCCGCGTCGCGCGCGTACGCGTGATCGACCTCACCGCCGTTGAGACCGACCTCACCGGTGGTGACGTGCGAGCGGTACCCGCAGGTCGATAGTGTCTGGGCCCAGCCGCGTCAAGTGGGTTCGCTTGGCCCCTTGAGGACCACCCAGGCGCGGTGTTGTGTTCCGACACCGACGTCGCAGGAGACCCGAGTGGACCTGTACGAATACCAGGCGAAGGACCTCTTCGCCGCCCACGGCGTCCCGGTACTGCCGGGCGATGTGGCCACCAACCCCGCCGACGCCAAGGCCATCGCCGCGAAGTTCGGCCAGGCCGTCGTCGTCAAGGCCCAGGTCAAGACCGGCGGCCGCGGCAAGGCCGGTGGTGTGAAGCTCGCTTCCACCCCGGAGGAGACCGAGGAGAAGGCGACCGCCATCCTCGGCCTCGACATCAAGGGGCACATCGTTCACCGCGTTCTGGTGACGCCCGCCTCCGACATCGCGGAGGAGTACTACTTCTCCTTCCTCCTCGACCGCGCCAACCGCACCTTCCTCGCCATGGCGAGCGTCGAGGGCGGCATGGACATCGAAGAGGTCGCCGCGACCAAGCCCGAGGCCCTCGCGAAGATCCACATCGACGCCATCAAGGGTGTCGACGTGGCCAAGGCCACCGAGATCGCCGACGCCGCGAACTTCCCGGCCGAGGTCAAGGACCAGGTCGTCGACACCATCGTGAAGCTCTGGGAGACCTTCGTCTCCGAGGACGCCACGCTGGTCGAGGTCAACCCGCTGGTCCGCGACCCGCAGGGCAAGATCGTCGCGCTCGACGGCAAGGTGACGCTCGACGAGAACGCCGACTTCCGCCACCCGGCCCACGCCGAGCTGGTCGACAAGGCGGCCGAGAACCCCCTCGAGGCGAAGGCCAAGGAGAAGGGCCTCAACTACGTCAAGCTCGACGGCGAGGTCGGCATCATCGGCAACGGCGCCGGTCTCGTGATGTCCACTCTGGACGTCGTGGCGTACGCCGGTGAGCAGTACGGCGTGAAGCCCGCGAACTTCCTCGACATCGGTGGCGGCGCGTCCGCCGAGGTCATGGCCAACGGCCTGGACGTCATCCTCGGCGACGAGGCCGTCCGCTCGGTCTTCGTCAACGTCTTCGGTGGCATCACCGCGTGCGACGCCGTCGCCAACGGCATCGTGAAGGCGCTGGAGATCCTCGGCGACTCGGCCACCAAGCCGCTCGTCGTCCGCCTGGACGGCAACAACGTGGAGGAGGGCCGCGCGATCCTCGCCGAGGCCAACCACCCGCTGGTGACCGTTGTCGACACGATGGACAACGCGGCCGCCAAGGCCGCCGAGCTCGCGGCTGCGGGGGTCTGAGTCAGATGGCTATCTTCCTCAACGAGAACAGCAAGGTCATCGTCCAGGGCATGACCGGTGCCGAAGGCACCAAGCACACCAAGCGCATGCTCGCGTCCGGCACGAACATCGTCGGTGGCGTGAACCCGCGCAAGGCGGGCGAGAAGGTCGACTTCGACGGCACCGTCCTCCCGGTCTTCGGCACCGTCAAGGAGGCCATGGAGGCCACCGGCGCGAACGTGACCGTGATCTTCGTCCCGCCGGCCTTCTCGAAGGCCGCCGTGGTCGAGGCGATCGACGCCGAGATCGAGCTGGCCGTCGTCATCACCGAGGGCATCCCGGTGCACGACACCGCCTACTTCTGGGCGCACGCCGTCGCGACGGGCCACAAGACCCGCATCATCGGCCCGAACTGCCCCGGCATCATCAGCCCCGGCAAGTCGAACGCCGGCATCATCCCCGCGAACATCGCGGGCGCCGGCAAGATCGGCCTGGTGTCGAAGTCGGGCACGCTGACCTACCAGATGATGCACGAGCTGCGGGACTTCGGTTTCTCCACCGCGATCGGCATCGGTGGCGACCCGATCATCGGCACCACGCACATCGACGCCCTGGAGGCCTTCGAGGCCGACGAGGAGACCGTCGCGATCGTGATGATCGGTGAGATCGGTGGCGACGCCGAAGAGCGTGCGGCCGCGTACATCAAGGAGAACGTGACCAAGCCGGTCGTCGGCTACGTCGCGGGCTTCACCGCTCCCGAGGGCAAGACCATGGGCCACGCCGGCGCCATCGTCTCCGGCTCGGCGGGCACCGCGCAGGCGAAGAAGGAGGCCCTCGAGGCCGCCGGCGTCAAGGTCGGCAAGACGCCGTCCGAGACCGCCGACCTGATGCGCGAGATCATGAAGGCGCTCTGAAAGTCTGACGTTTCGGGCACGTAGAGCAACGCGAGGACCGGATTCCGAGTACTTTCGGAGTCCGGTCCTCGCTCGTACGGCGGAACCGGCGTGATCAGTCCGACGTCTTAGTGGCGGGTGGCAGAGCACTGCTAGCGTCAATCGACGCACCCTGGTTTGAGGAGGAGACCTCGACATGTCCGTGCCTTACGGCGCACCCCAACAGCAGCCGCCGGGTCCGGCACAGCACCAGGCACCGCCGCCGGCCCACGGGGCCCCCGGCGCCAACAGCATCAACCTGGCCCTGATCCTCCCGCTGGTCGCGGCGGGTCTCGGCCTGGTGGCGTACCTCGTCGCGTTCGCGGACGACGTCAGCAGCGGCAACGTGGTCTACCTGCTCGCCGCGGGCCTGCTCGCCGGCCTTTCGGTGCTCCCGAGCACCCCGAAGGGCTTCATCCCGGTCGCGGCGGTCCTGGCGGGCGTGCAGACGCTGCTGCAGCTGCAGGGCGTCATCAAGTCGGCGTCCGTGCAGGGCCTCGACATCGTGCTGCTCATCGTCGCGTTGCTCGAGACGGCCGCGATCGTGCTCGCGTTCCTGCTCGCCGAGGGCATCGTGAAGTTCGAGCCGAAGCCGGCGAACCCGTACGCGGGCCACCCCGGTCAGGGCCAGCCGGGCGGCTGGAACCCGCAGTCCGGTGCGTTCCCGCAGCAGGGCCAGCAGGCCCCGCAGCAGCACGGCGCGCCCCAGCAGCAGGCGCCGCAGCAGTTCGGCCAGCAGCAGCAGTTCGGTCAGCAGCCGCAGCAGCCCGCGCAGCCGGGTCAGCCGCCGCAGCAGACCAGCTTCATGCCGCAGCCGGGCCAGTTCGGCTCGCCGGGCACGCCGCCCGGCGGTTTCGGCGGACCGCAGCAGTAGGGTCCGCACACCGTTCGACCTCAGGGGTGGTGCCGGTTCGCCGGCACCACCCCTGTCGTATGACCCGGCGTGCCTGCCTCGAATGGCCCAGCCGGCCTGACACAGTGGAGAAGTGCCCGTGCTGCAACGCGATGTGACCCGCGAGGTCAACACCGTGCGCCCACCGGAGTTCTCGCGGTCCGAACGCACGCGGGTGCTCGTCGCCGCCGCGGTCGGCTCGGTGGTCGTCGGATACGCCGCGGTCGCCGCGGTCCTCGCGCTGGTCTCTGCGACGGCCACGTACGCGGACTTCTCGACCTCCGGCGTGCTCAGCGCCGCCGCGCCCGCCTGGCTGGCGGCACACCACGTGCCGTTGCGCTTCGACTCGGGCCAGCTCGGCGTGCTGCCGCTGCTGCCGACCGCGTTGCTGATGCTGCTGGTCAGCCGCACCGCCGCGGGCACCGCCGACCGCCTCGGCCTCTACGAACCGCTGCAGGCCCGCGGGGTCGTGCTCAGCATCGCCGGGTCGCACGCCATCGTCGGCGGCGCGATCGCACTGGTGATGGGCGACGGGGTCGTGCGTGCCACACCGGCCGTGGCGTTCTTCGGCTGTGCGGCGGTCTCTGGTCTCGCGGCCACGATCGGTGTCGCACGCCGTTGCGGCCTGTACGAGGTGGTGTTCGACAAACTCGACCCGGTGGCGCTGCACGGCCTGCGCGCCGGGTTCATGGCGTTGTTCGCGCTGGTCAGTGTTGGCGCGCTGGCGGTGGCGGCCGGTCTCGCTGCCTCGTGGCCACGCACCAGTGAGCTCTTCGCGGGCGCCGGTGCGTCGTTCGGCGTCGGCCTCGGCGTGCTCCTGCTGTGCCTCGCTTACCTGCCGAACGCGATCATCGCGGGCTTCTCGTACGTCGTGGGCGCCGGGTTCTCGATGGGCGGCGTCGAGGTGACGCCGTTGAACTTCGTCGGCGGCCAGGTGCCCCCGGTGCCGCTGCTGGCGGCCATGCCGGAGAGCGAGTTCGGGTGGAGCCCCGCCGTGCTGGCCGGCGGTCTGGTGATCGGTCTGGTCGTCGGCTGGACCTGCCGCAAGGTGTCCGACCGGCCGACCTCGCGGTTCCGTGCGGTCCTGGTGGCCGCGATCACGGCGGGCGTGGGCAGTCTCGTGCTCGCCGCGACGGCCGGTGGACGGCTCGCGGGCGGCGCGTTCGACCCCGTGACGATCCCCGCCGGCCTGCTCGCGCTGGCCGTGGCGCTGTGGGTGCTGGTGCCGGGCGCGCTGGTGGCCTGGCTCGCCGGCGACCGCGGGAAGGTCGCGGTGGCGGCGGGTGCCGCCGAGTTCGCCGAGCCGGACGTCGACGAGGACGCCACCGAGGACCCGGACGTGGTGTTCGAGGACGACGAGCTCACCGAGCAGTTCGAGCAGCTCGAGGTCGTGGACTCCGACGAGTTCGAGGTCGACGAGGACCTCGAGGACGACGACTACTACGACGAGGACGAGTACGAGTCCGAGGACGAAGAGTTCGAAGACGTTGAGGACGAAGAGGAAGACGACGCCGAACCCGAGGACGAGGAGGACCTCGAGGAAGAAGAGGACCTCGACGCGGAGTTCGACGAGATGCTCGGCATGGAGGCCGAGGAGGACCTGGACGGCAAGCCGGGACGGTGACGTCATAGGCTGCTCCTGAGCTGCTGCAACGACCAGGAGTAGACGCTGAGCACCGAACTTCGGCTTCCCACACCGGCGCGCGTCGTCGTACTCGTCTCCGGTTCCGGAACCCTCATGCAGGCCCTGCTGGACGCCGACCTCCCGATCGAGGTCGTCGCGGTCGGCGCGGACCGCGAGAACATCGAGGGCCTCAAGCGCGCCGAACGCGCGGGGGTCCCCCATTTCGCCGTCAAGCTGCGCGACCACGCCGACCGCGCGGCCTGGGACGAGGCGCTGACCGAGGCGGTCGCGTCGTACGAGCCCGACCTGGTCGTGTCCGCCGGCTTCATGAAGATCATCGGTGAGCGGTTCCTCGCCCGCTTCGGCGGCCGGATGATCAACACCCACCCCGCGCTGCTGCCGTCCTTCGCCGGCGCGCACGCCGTGCGCGACGCCCTGGCCTACGGCGTGCACGTCACCGGATCGACGGTGCACCTGGTCGACGCGGGCGTCGACACGGGGCCGATCCTCGCGCAGGAGGCCGTGGTCGTCGAACCCGGCGACACCGAGGACACCCTGCACGAACGCATCAAGGTCGTCGAACGCCGGCTGCTCGTCGAGACAGTCGGCCGGCTCGCCCGCGAGGGCTGCACCGTGAACGGACGAAAGGTGAGCATTCCGTGAGCACTCCTGCCGAGAGGCGACCGGTCCGCCGGGCCCTGATCGGGGTCTCCGACAAGGCCGGCCTGCTGGAACTGGCCACCGGCCTGCACGCGGCCGGAGTCGAGATCGTGTCCACCGGCGGCACCGCCAAGGTGCTGGCCGACGCGGGCGTTCCCGTGACGAAGGTCGAGCAGGTCACCGGGTTCCCCGAGTGCCTCGACGGCCGCGTGAAGACGCTGCACCCGCGCGTGCACGCCGGTCTGCTGGCCGACCTGCGCAAGGACTCGCACGTCCAGCAGCTGCGCGAGATGGACATCGCGCCGTTCGACCTGCTGGTCGTGAACCTGTACCCGTTCACGCAGACCGTCGCGTCGGGCGCCTCCCCCGACGACTGCGTCGAGCAGATCGACATCGGCGGCCCCGCGATGGTCCGCGCGTCGGCGAAGAACCACGCCAACGTCGCCGTCGTCGTCGACCCGGCCCGCTACGACTGGGTGCTGGAGAACGTCCGCGAGGGCGGCTTCACCATGACCGACCGCCAGCGCCTGGCCGCGGACGCGTTCCGCCACACCGCTTCCTACGACGTGGCCGTGGCCTCGTGGATGGGCAACGTGCTGGCGCCGGACGACGAGGGCAGCGGCTTCCCCGGCTGGGTCGGCGCGACCTGGAACCGGTCGAACGTGCTGCGCTACGGCGAGAACCCGCACCAGAACGCCGCGATCTACACGCAGGGCGACGGCCGCACCGGCCTGGCGTCGGCGAAGCAGTTGCACGGCAAGGAGATGTCGTACAACAACTACCTCGACGGTGACGCCGCGTGGCGTGCCGCGTGGGACCACGAGCTGCCCTGCGTCGCGATCATCAAGCACGCCAACCCGTGCGGCATCGCGGTGTCCGAGATCAGCGTCGCGGACGCGCACCGCAAGGCGCACGAGTGCGACCCGCTCAGCGCGTTCGGCGGCGTCATCGCGTCGAACCGCGAGGTCACCGTGGAGATGGCCGAGTTCGTCTCGGAGATCTTCACCGAGGTCGTCATCGCTCCGTCCTACGAGGACGGTGCGGTCGAGGTGTTGCAGCGCAAGAAGAACGTGCGTCTCCTCGTCGCCGAGCCGCCCGCCCGCGGTGGCGCCGAGCTGCGTCCGGTGTCCGGCGGCCTGCTGCTGCAGCAGCGCGACGCCATCGACGCCGACGGCGACTCGCCGAAGAACTGGACGCTGGCGTGCGGCGAGCCCGCGGACGAGAAGACGCTGGCGGACCTCGAGTTCGCGTGGCGCGCCATCCGCGCGGTGAAGTCGAACGCGATCCTGCTGGCGAACGACGGCGCGACCGTCGGCGTCGGCATGGGCCAGGTCAACCGGGTCGACTCGTCGGTCCTCGCGGTGAAGCGCGCCGGTGAGCGGGCCAAGGGCGCGGTCGGTGCCTCCGACGCGTTCTTCCCGTTCCCGGACGGCCTGGAGGTGCTGCTGGAGGCCGGCGTGCGCGCGGTCGTGCAGCCCGGCGGTTCGGTGCGCGACCCCGAGGTCATCGCCAAGGCCGAGCAGGCGGGCATCACGCTGTACCTGACGGGTACGCGTCACTTCGCCCACTGACGCTCGTTGCAAGGAAAGGGGCCGCTTCCGTCGGGGGAGCGGCCCTTTTTGCTAGAGCTTGCCGACGAACTCCTCCGCGATGCCCTTCGCGGCGGCTTCGAGCTCCGCGACGTCGGGTTTGCCGCCGGGCTCCCGGGCGATGTGGCGGACCACGACGAGCCTGTTGTCCTTGCGCACGACGACCGAGATCTCGGTGAAGTGCTCGCCCGACGACCCCCGCTCCGCCTGCAGGACCGCGGCTTCGTCGCCCAGTCCTTCGAGCGGCCGCTGCCGCGGCAGGTCCGGGGCGTTGCTCAGATGCCCTCTGACGAACTCGTCGAAGTCGGC
This sequence comes from Lentzea pudingi, assembly GCF_014646255.1. GTDB lineage: Bacteria > Actinomycetota > Actinomycetes > Mycobacteriales > Pseudonocardiaceae > Lentzea > Lentzea pudingi. Next base: position 1,054,207 of record NZ_BMNC01000002.1, on the reverse strand, counting down.
CTCTCGACCGGGGAGGACGCTGACGTCGGTGTTGCGCAGGCCCGGACCCTCGGTCCGGATCCAGGAGCAGTTCGTGCGGACGCCGTTCAGCAGCTTCGTCTCGTACGAGCCGCTCGTGTTCGGAGTCGGCGTGCGGGCTCGGGCGAGAGCGGCCGCGGAGACGTTGCCGCACACCGCGGGCTGCTCGCCACTGCCGCCATTCGTGTCGTGGACGTGGCTGACCGTGAGCGCGGCGACGACACCGCCGAACACGAGCAAGCCCGCCGCGATGCCGCCGACCAGCAGTGGCCGATTCATGGTTTCCCCAGTTCCCCCACGGTGATCGGGCCACGTTAGAGGACCTCCCGCACCCGTGTGGCCGTGTCCACCAAAAGGGTGACGATCCGGCGTTGACACAGGGGTGTGTCCACGCGCTACGATCACCCCGTTCGTTCGAACAAGAGTTCGAATAAGCAAGTCGCCGAACTTCCCTCGGCGGCCGTGCACAGGGGTGCGCACGGTCCGTGAAGGGAGGTGGGTGGAGTGTCCAGGTCGGCAACGGCGTCGTTGGCCGCGCTCGGGGTGAACCCGGCCAGCGAGCTGACCAGCACCACCACCGACCACGCCACGGGGCGGGTCCTGCCGGTTCGCGGGGAACTGGCGGGCCTGCTCCCGTGGGGCGGCTTGCGGCGTGGCAGCACGGTGTCGGTGGGCGGATCGACATCGTTGCTGCTCGCCCTGCTGGCAGGGGCGACCGCGGACGGCTGTTGGGCCGCCGTGGTCGGCCTGCCGCAGCTCGGGGTGCTGGCCGCTGCCGAGTTGGGTGTCGCCGTGCAACGGCTGGCGCTCGTGCCGCGCCCCGGTTCCGATCCCGGCCCGGTGATCGCGGCCCTGCTGGACGGCGTCGACCTGGTCGCCGTTGCCTGCCCACTTCCCCCTTCCCTCGCGCGTCGCCTGACGGCGCGTGCCCGCCAGCGCAAAGCCGTGCTCATCGCCTTCGGCTCGTGGCCCTCGGCCGACGTGGAGCTGACGGCGGAGTCCGTGGGCTGGAACGCCCTGGACGACGGCGCGGAAACGTTGCGGCGTCAGCAGATCAGCGTGCGCAGCGGCGGCCGCGGTTCGGCCGGGCGCGCCAAGCAGGTGCTGCTGACGTTCGGCGAGGAAGAGATCGAGCTCCCGCTGGTGGCCGGTGGACCGGCCCGTTCCGACGAGCCGGCTGATGCCGGTCCGGAGCGGTCCGACGAACTGGCCACCAGGCGGGCGGAAGCAATCGAACGCCTGGTCAAGCTCGCGCACAAGGGTTCCGCCACGTGAAGGACACCCGGCTGCTCGCGGTCTGGTGCCCCGACTGGCCCGTCATCGCCGCCTGCACCGCCACCGGCACCGCCCCGCACGTACCGGTGGCGGTGGTCGACGGCAACGAGGTCGTGTCCACCTCGGCCGTGGCGCGGGGTGAGGGCATCCGCCGGGCGATGCGCAGGCGCGCGGCCGAGGCGATGTGCCCCGAGCTGATCACCTTCGAGCACGACCCGCAGCGCGACGCCCGGTTCTTCGAGCCGGTGGCGGAGGCCGTCGAGGAGCTCGCGCCCGGCATCGAGGTCGTGCAGCCAGGGCTGGTCGCGGTGCCGGCGCAGGGGCCGGTCGGCTACTTCCAGTCCGCGGAGCGGGCGGCCGAACGGATCGTCGACCACATCGCCACCCGCACCGGGACCGAAGCCCAGGTGGGGGTGGCCGGCAGCCTGTTCGCGGCCACGAAAGCCGCGCACCGCAACGTGATCGTGCCGCCGGACCGGACCGCGGAGTTCCTCCGGCCGCTGGGAGTGCACGAACTCGACGCGCCCGAGCTGGTCGACCTGCTCAGGAGACTCGGGCTGAAGACGCTCGGCGCGTTCGCGGACGTGCCGGAGAACGCGGTGGCGTCCCGGTTCGGCGGGCCGGCGACGCGGCAGCACCGGCTGGCGCGCGGCTTGCCGGAGCGTCCGCTCGACAAGCGCAGGCCCGCGCCGGAGCTGGCGGTCACCGAGACCTTCGACGAACCGGTCGAGCGGATCGACTCGGCCGCGTTCGCCGCGAAGATCCTCTCGGAACGGCTGCACGAGAACCTCACGGCCCGCAGCCTCGCGTGCACCCGGCTCGGCATCCACGCGCGCACCGAGAACGGTGAGGAGCTGCACCGGGTCTGGCGGGCCGCGGAACCGTTGACACCGCGGGGAATCGCGGACCGGGTGCGCTGGCAGCTCGACGGCTGGCTCACCCGCGAACGCCTCACGTCCGGCATCCGCACGCTCACCCTCGAACCGGTCGAGGTCGTCGACGGCACCGCGCTCCAGCTCGGGTTGTGGGGCCACGACGACGAACGCGCGGTGCGGGCGTTGCTGCACGTGCAGGGGTTGCTCGGCCCGGACGGCGTGCTCACGGGGGTCATCGACGGCGGCAGGGGGCCGAAGGAGCAGGTCAGGCTCGTGCCGTGGGGTGACGAGCGGGTCCCGTCGCGGAACCCGGACCACCCGTGGCCAGGCCGGCTCACCAGGGCGCCCGCGACGCTCGCCGACGACCCCGCGGAGCTGACGGACGAGGCGGGCGGCGAGGTCGGCGTGACCGGCAGGCTCGAACTCACCGCGAGGCCGAAAGAGCTGACCGTCAAAGGGAAAACGCGCGAAGTCACCGCCTGGGCCGGGCCGTGGCCGGTCGACGAACGGTGGTGGGCGCCGGATCCGCACCGGGCCGCGCGCATCCAGGTGCAGACGAACGACCAGGCGTTCCTGCTGATCCGCAGGGACCAGAGGTGGTTTCTGGAAGGGGTGTACGACTGATGCAGGACGACTACTGGGATCTGCTGGAGACTCTGATTCCGTTGCCACGCAAGGAGATCGATGGGCTGGAATAACCCGCCGGTGCGCTGGCGGGACCTGGAGCGGGCCCTGTCCGGCAAGCCGTCCGAGCAGAAACCCGACGGCGGCGACAGCCCGGCGTGGAGCAGGCGTCGTGACCGGTACGCCGCCCCGCCGGGTTTCCGGCTGCGCGCGGACGAGATGGCGGCCACCCGCAAGCGCGTCCCGTACGCGGAGCTGCACTGCCACTCCAACTTCAGCTGGCTCGACGGCGCGAGCCACCCCGAGGAACTGGTCGAGGAGGCGCAACGGCTCAAGCTCGACGCCATCGCGATCACCGACCACGACGGCATGTACGGCGTCGTGCGGTTCGCGGAGGCGGCCAAGGAACTGGGCATGCACACGGTGTTCGGCGCCGAGCTGAGCATCGGGCTGAGCAGGCCCGCGAACGGCGAACCGGATCCCGAGGGTGACCACCTGCTTCTCCTGGCACGCCAGCAGGACGGCTATCACGCGCTGTGCCGCACGCTGACCACCGGACATCTGGAGGAGGGTGCCGAGAAGGGCAAACCCGTCTACGACATCGACCGGATCGTCGCCGACACCAAGGGCGACGTCGTCGTGCTCACGGGCTGCCGCAAGGGAACCGTCCGCCGGGCGCTCGTCAGGGAGGGCCCGGAGGCGGCCTACGAGGAGATCGTCAGGCTCACCGACCTGTTCGGCAAGGGACGTGTCCACGTCGAGCTGACCGACCACGGCCTGCCGGAGGACAGCAGGCGCAACGACATCCTCAACGCGATGGCGCAGAAGCTGCAACTCCCTGTCGTGGCAACGAATGCGGCGCACTACGCGACCCCGAGCCGTGGCAGGCTCGCCGCCGCGATGGCCGCCGTGCGCGCACGGAGCAGCCTCGACGACATGGCCGGGTGGCTGCCGCCGTCACCCGCCGCGTTCCTGCGCAGCGGCGAGGAGATGTTCCACCGGTTCCGGCGTTTCCCCGGCGCCGTGCACAACGCCGCGTTGCTCGGCATGCAGCTGGCGTTCGACCTGCGGCTGGTCGCGCCGAAGCTGCCGCCGTTCGACGTGCCGCGCGGCCACACCGAGATCACCTGGCTGCGCGAACTCACCTACATCGGCGCGCGACGCAGGTACCCCGACGGTGACGAGAAGGCGTTCCGGCAGATCGAGCACGAACTGAAGATCATCGAACAGCTCGGCTTCCCCGGCTACTTCCTCGTCGTGCACGACATCGTGGACTTCTGCAAGCGCAACGACATCCTCTGCCAGGGCAGGGGAAGTGCCGCGAACTCCGCGGTGTGCTTCGCGCTCGGCATCACCAACGTCGACGCGGTCCGGTTCGACCTGCTCTTCGAACGGTTCCTCGCCCCCGCCCGCGACGGCCCTCCCGACATCGACGTCGACATCGAGTCCGACCGGCGCGAGGAGGTCATCCAGCACGTCTACGCGAAGTACGGCCGGAGGCACGCGGCGCAGGTCGCGAACGTGATCACCTACCGCGCCCGTTCCGCGGTGCGCGACATGGCCAGGGCGCTCGGGCACTCGCCGGGCCAGCAGGACGCGTGGAGCAAGCAGATAGACAGGTGGGGCCCGCTCGGCACCACCACCGACGACTGCGACATCCCGCGTGACGTGCTGGAGCTGTCCGCGCAGCTGGAGAACTTCCCGCGCCACCTCGGCATCCACTCCGGCGGCATGGTGATCTGCGACCGCGCCGTCAGCGAGGTGTGCCCGGTCGAGAAGGCGCGCATGGACAAGCGCACGGTCCTGCAGTGGGACAAGGACGACTGCGCGTCCATCGGCCTGGTGAAGTTCGACCTGCTCGGCCTCGGCATGCTCTCCGCGCTGCACTACGCCATCGACCTCGTCCGCGACCACGAGGGCGTCGACGTCGACATGGGCCGCATCGACCTGGGGGACCAGCGCGTCTACGAGATGCTGCAGAAAGCCGACTCGGTCGGGGTCTTCCAGGTGGAGAGCCGCGCGCAGATGGCGACGTTGCCGCGCCTGAAACCGCGCGAGTTCTACGACCTGGTCGTCGAGGTCGCGCTGATCAGGCCGGGCCCGATCCAGGGCGGCTCGGTGCACCCGTACATCCGGCGCCGCAACAAGCAGGAGGAGTGGGACTACGACCACCCGTTGCTGGAGAACTCGCTGAAGAAGACGTACGGCGTGCCGTTGTTCCAGGAACAGCTCATGCAGATCGCGGTCGACGTGGGCGGCTTCACCGCCGCCGAGGCCGACGAACTGCGCCGCGCGATGGGCGCCAAGCGGTCGACCGCCCGCATGGAACGCCTGCGCGACCGCTTCTACGAGGGCTGCGCGGAACGGGGCATCACCGAGGACCTCGCCGGCCGCATCTACGCGAAGCTGCTGGCGTTCGCCAACTTCGGCTTCCCGGAGTCGCACGCCCTGTCGTTCGCGCACCTGGTGTTCGTGAGCGCGTGGTTCAAGCTCTACCACCCGGCGGCGTTCTGCGCGGCCCTGCTCAGGGCCCAGCCGATGGGCTTCTACTCACCGCAGTCGCTGGTGATCGACGCCCGCCGCCACGGCGTGACGGTGCACGGCCCGTGCGTGAACCGGTCGCTGCCCTGGGCAGGGCTGGAACCGTTCGAGGGCGCGCAGGCCGTCCGCATCGGCCTGTCGGCCGTCCGCGGCATCGGCGAGGCGGACGCTGACCGGATCGTTGCCGCCCAGCCGTTCCGCGACATGGAGGACTTCGGCACCCGCGTGCAGCTCACCGCGGCCCAGGTCGAGGCCCTCGCCACCGCGGGCGCCTTCTCCTGCTTCGGCCTGGAACGCCGCGAGGCGCTCTGGGCCGCCGGCGCGGTGGCGGCGATCCGGTCCGACCGCCTGCCCGGCACCGTGGTCGGCGTCGACGCGCCCGCGTTGCCCGGCATGGACGACGTCGAGCTGGCGGTCGCGGACGTCTGGGCCACGGGCCTGTCCCCGGACAGCTTCCCGACCCAGTTCGTCCGATCCACCTTGGACTCGATGGGCGCACTGCCGGTGGACGCGCTGGCGTCCGTCGAACCGGGCACCCGCGTGCTGATCGGCGGCGCGGTGACCCACCGGCAACGGCCGGCGACGGCGGGCGGGGTCACGTTCCTCAACATCGAGGACGAGACGGGGATGGTGAACGTCGTGTGCTCGCCGGGGTTGTGGGCGCGGTACCGGCGGGTGGCGCGGGGCAGCGGCGCGATGCTCGTGCGGGGCACGGTCGAGTCCGCCGAGGGCGTGATCAGCCTGCTGGCGGACCGGTTGCAGCACCTGGACCTGCGGATCCCGTCGAAGTCACGGGACTTCCGCTGAGCGGGGCGTGTGGGCGCGGCTCGGTCTCCGCTGTCCGGGAGAGGAAGAAACCCATCACCAAGCCGATGACGAGCGAGAGCAGGACTACCTGGATCACCTTGGAAACCTTGCACAGAACGACCACGGGCACGCTCCTCGGGAAGGGGATGAGCGACCGCTCTTCATGCGGAGCGGCGCTCGTCCCAGCATGGTGCGCGGGTGCGGATCCCACCGCGTCACGTGACCCAGCGACTCTGTGCCATGTGACCCGTTGCCGATCAGATGATCATGGGATGTTCGGAGTACCGGCCGGATCTGGTTGGTGCTGGACTTCGTTCCTGAAGTGGAGCTGAAGTTCGTAACCGTTCGGCGACGAATGAACGCCGTACGCCGCAGTAGCTAGAAATCTGCCATCGGAATGAAGCAAGGTGTCTCGCGTTGCTTCGACCGACATCCGGGGGGATGAGTGCAGGGCGCCAGTGAGCCGACGCCGGGATCGTTCCGAGGCCGTATAGGTCAGGGCGATTGGGAATGGCTCACGGACTTGGGTTCCGCGCGTACTTACGGGGCGAACGAGGCGTTGTTCCGGCACGGGGACCCTGCCGGCCACGTGCTTCTGGTCGTCGACGGCTGGGTCAAGATCACAATGACGTCCTCGACGGGATATGAGGCCGTCCTCGCGATTCGGGGCAGTGGCGACGTGCTCGGTGAAGTCGCCGTTCTGGACGGCAGAGCACGTTCCGCGAACGTGTGGACGCTCGGCGAGACCAAGGCCGTCCTGCTCGCGGCGGAACGGTTCGTCGGGGCGCTGCACGAGCGGCCCGCCCTCGCGATCGCGCTGGTCGTGCACGTCGCGGACCGTCTGAGAAGGGCCGACAACAGGCGGCTGGAGCAGGCGGCGCACAGCGCCACGGAGCGCCTTGCCGCGTTCCTGCTGAGGCTCGCGGGTCAGCACGGTGTCGCGGCGCCGGATGGCGTGGAGATCTCCGTGCAACTGTCTCAGCAGGAGGTGGCCGGGGCGATCGGCGCATCCCGTGAGGCTGTCGCACGAGGGTTGCGGACACTTCGCGAGCGTGGCGTCGTGATCACTCGACGGCGCAAATTGGTGGTCATTGCGCCGGGAGCGTTGAGCGCGATGGCGTCGAGTGTGCCATTTGACGCAGAAGAACCGTGCTGAACGACATCGCGTGAGCTCCTGCTATTGGGCAGGCTTTTGCGTGCACAGATCGTGGGTTTCTTATCCGCTTGGAATTTCGCATGCGCTGAGCGCGTGCGGAAAGGGGAGTCATGCGTGACGGAGGAAACTTCGCCACCCGTTTGTCCGCGCGGGAGCTGACCGAACTGCTCGGAAGAGGGCGAGCGGTCGAATATCAGCCGGGTGACCACCTCATGCGGCAGGGAGAGGAGGGTGACTGCGTCATCGTCGTCCGCTCGGGCGTCGTCAAGGTCATGAGCAACGACCACTCCGGCGGTACGCGGTTGCTCGCCGTGCGCGGCCCTGGCGAGTTGCTGGGCGAGATCGCATGTGTGGACGACGGAGTGCGGTCGGCGTCTGTGCTCGCACAGGGACGGGTGTCGGGCGTGAAGATCGCCCGCAGCCGATTCCTCGAATACCTCGACGACCACCCCAAGGCCGCGCGTGAAGTCACCAGGCAGGTCTCGCTCCGTCTCCGCGCTGCGGAGAACCACGCCGCGGCCATGACGTCGGAGTGCGTCGACATCCGTGTGCTGCAGGCGTTGGCGGACATGATCGTGGTCTTCGTCGAGGACTCCTCGCGGACGCAGGTCGAGGTTCCGCTGCGCCAGTGCGAACTCGCTCACCTCGCCACGGCGTCGCTCGTGGCCACGCACCGGTCGTTGCGGCGTCTGTGCGACCGGAACCTCGTCACCACCCGGTACGGCCGCGTGCAAGTCCCTTGTGCCATTTGCCTGAATCGCGCGATCTGCTCGAAAACCATCACAGGATGTGGTGGCTCGCCGGAGTGCGTCTCAGGGTGACCACCACACCACCGCAGCACCTGAGGAGTCCCGTGACCTCGCTTGCCCTTTCCCAGACGGTGATCAGCTCGGACGTGGTCGGCTCGTCCGGTGAAAGACGTCGTCAGTCCCATCTCGACTCCGCCCACAACACCGTGCTCGACCTGGCTTTCTCCGCGGCCAAGGCAGCGGGACAACCGCTGGTCTCCGCCTTCAGGCGGGTGGACGGGGACAGCGCGACGATGGTGATCAGCGCCGAGGTGTCCCGGTCCTGGATCCTCGCTGACTTCGTCCTGCGCGAGATCGCCATCGCGCTGGCAGACGTGAACCGTGTCGCCGGCGAGCAGTACCAGCTCAGGCTGCGGATGGCGGTCGACTTCGGCGAGGTCGTCCTGAACCCACCGCACGTCCAGGGAGACGCGGTGGTGCGAGCGGCGCGGTTGCGAGACGCGCCCGCGTTGCGCGAAGCCATGTCGGGATCGCCGGAGGCGCGGCTCGGCGTGATCATCTCCGACCGCTTCTACCGTGAAGTGGTCGTGCACGGCGAACGCGGTCTCGACGCCGGTGAGTTCCAGGCGGCCGAGGTGAAGGTCAAGACCTTCTCGGAACGTGGCTGGGTGCGTCTGCCGGCCGTCGCGGCGCAACCCCTGCCCTCCGCGCCCGCGCCGACCGGCAAGTCCACTTCGGACGGTCCGGCGATTCACGCCGAGGTGTTCAACAAATTCGAGGAGCGGGTGTACGCACCTCACGGAGTGTTCGGAGTGGTGCGTGACCGCCGCGGCTGAGAACGAGGGAGATCCGGTCGACGACGGACCGCCCGAGGAGAACGAACGGCCTGCGGGCACCGTAAAAGTCGGCGCGCTGAACGTGTTCAACGACATCGTGCACGCGCCGAACGGCACGTTCGGTTCGATGGAGTCCGGTGGGCGGAGCAGGCGCCTCGGCCCCGACATGGGCAAGCTCGATCCGCAGGAAGTCCGCCGGGAGCTCGAGCATTACGTGGCACCTCTGTGCCAGGCGAACGCGGAGTCGGCGCTGTCGAAGGACCACGTCGTGGCCATCAGCGGCCTGCGGGGCTCCGGCAAGCGGGCGGCCGCGTTGTCGATGCTCCGTGCTCGCACCGACGGACCCCTGGTCGCGCTCTCGCCCGTCATCACACCCCAAGAGCTCGCCACGCGGACGTACGAACCTCGTCACGGCTACATCGTGATCGACCAGGTCGACACCGCGAAGGAAGCGGACACGGACTTCGCCTGGACCGCTGTCCGAGAGGCCGTGCGAGAGGCGGGTGCGTTTCTCGTGATCACTCGCACCGCTTCCGTGGCCGATGTCTCGGGTGCGGTGAAGAACGTCTTCTGGGAGCGCGTGAGCGTCGAGACGGTCCTTCGTGCGCACCTCGACAACGACGCGGACGTCGTGAACGAACTCATGACGGTCCTTCCCGACGACTGCCCCATGGACGACCTGGCTGATGTGACGGCACGGGTCAGGTCGGGCGAGCCGGTGCAGGAAGCGTTGCGGCACCTGGACATCGCGGCTGCGCAGAGTGCACGCGAGTGGTTCGAGCAGACCCGTACCCGCAAGGAGATCTTGGAGATCGCCACGCTGGCGTTCGGGACCGGGGTGACCGAGCGCGAGTTCGAGTCGCGTCTGGCGGCGCTGGAGGCCCAGCTGGAGGTGCTGCTTCCGTTGCCGGAGCAGGAACCTGTCGAGGGTGGCACCGAACCCGTGCTCGACCAGTCCCGTGCGCGGCGGCTCGGGAAAGACAGCTTGATGAAGACCGAGAAACTGATTCGCGAGCAGACCGCGATCCGGGTCCTGACGTTCAAGGACTCCGGTTGCCGGGTCTGCGTGCTCGCCGAGCTCAACAAGAGGATGCCGACCCCGTTCTGGGACGCGGTCAAGGTCTGGATCCACGACATCGTCGAGGGCGGGGCCGACTTCGAGGTCGCCAGCGGCCTGGCGTTGCTGGCCAAGACGGATGCGGTAGAGGTCGAGGAGTCCTACCTCGACCCGTGGTCGCGCGGTGAGCTGGGCGAGGAAGGCCGTGACACGGCGGCGATCGTGCTGTGGCTGATGTGCTTCGACGAGGACACGGCGCCGGTGGCTTTGCGCATCGTCCGGGGCTGGACGATCTTCAGTTCGCGATCGCAGCGGCTCACCGCCGCGATCGCGCTCAGCGGAGAGCTGGCGGCGAGGTTTCCTTACGAAGCGGTGCGCATGTCCTGGAAGCTGCTGGAACGGAGCCCGGACTCCGACGTGGAGGCGTACGTGCAGGCGTTCGCGATGCTGTTCGCGACGCTCGTCCACGAACCTCGCCACGGTGCGATCGTGCTGGGCCTGCTCGTCCGCGTGCTCGACGACTTCGAGGTCAGACCACCTCCGCTGCACAAGCGTGAGCTGGTGACCAGGGCGATCCTGGCGGTGCTCACCGTCCGCGGCGGACCGCGGTACCAGCTGGCGATCCACCACTTCATCCGAAACCGGCCGGACCGGCTCGACCTGGTCGCTCGTGTCTGGGCCGCGGTGTTGCTCAGCCGGCCGCATCGCCGTGACGCGGTGCGCGCGTTGCTCAGATCCCTCGACCTCCTCAGACCGGACGAGGCGAGGAGTCTCGGCGAGGCGTTGGCCGATGCCGTGCCGGTCGAGGAGTTGGTGCCGTTGCGCGAGTCCCTGGACGTCGTGCGCCACCGGAACAAGCGCAGCGATCAGGACGCGCTGATCGACGTGTTGCTCGAGACGTTGCAGAACAGAAGGAAGACCGAGGGGCCGACATCATGACTCGTCCTTATCCCATCGTGACGCACCGGCCGCTGGCTCCCTCTCCGAAGCGAGGGCCACTCGGGATGGGCAGGAAGTTCCGCGAGCCGGACGAACTGCCGAAGGCCGCGGCGCACGAGACGCTCGTGTTCCGCGTCGACGGTGAGTACCTGCCGGACTTCGGCAGACTCGGCCCGCGTGACGAACAGGTCGTCCGGGCGTCCCACGTCAGCCTCGTGGACATGAGCCGCGATGCCCCGGTGCTGGTCGCCGTCAGCATCCAGAGCGGCGAGGCGAGCGCCTTCACCGTGCACGTCACGTTCACCTGCACGGTGATCGACCCCGTTGTCGTGGTGCGGGACGGCGTCAACGCCGCCACTGTGCTGCACAGCTACCTGACCAGCCATCAGCGCCTGTTCGAGCTCGGGCTGGCGCGGAAGTACTCGGACATCAACGAGGTCATCCGGGATGTCTCGGCGCAGGTCCGCGCGTACTTCGAGGTCCGGCCGATCAGCGTGCCGGGCATGATGATCAGGCTCGCCGGCGTCGAGGTGCTGACGCCGCAGGAGCTGGTCGAGTTCGAGAAGACCGTGCGGGACAAGGAACGCGAGCACGCGCTGGCGTTGAAGCAACAGGCCCAGGCCCACCGGCTCGTCTACGAGTCCGAACGCGACGATCAGACGCTGGACGAGGTCCGCAGGCGGTACCGCAACGACGTCGAGCTCGATCAGCGCGGCCACGAGCGGACCGTGCAGGTGGGTGACCAACGCCACCGGCACGACCTCGAGACCGTCGACCGCAGTCATGTGCACCTGATCGAGACGGCGGACGACCAGCACGAACTGAGGCAGGCGGCCGCGCGCCGGGAGTTCGAGCGCGACCAGTTCGAACGCGATCTGGCGCTCGTCAACGGGGACACCCGCAATGCGCTGCTGTACGCGGTGGCGACCGGAAAGCTGGACCAGCGCGAGCTCGTCAGCGAACTGCGGGTCGAAGCTGACCGGGAGAGCGCGCTGGCGGACGGCCGGGAGGCTCGTGACCGCGAGTACGAGCTGCTGAAGCTGGAACGGGATCAGGACTACCAGCGGCTCCAGCTGGAGTCGGACCGGTACGACCGGGACGCGGCGCGCGCCGAGCGGTTGCGTCGCGACACCGCCGACCGCGAGGACGAGCGACGCCGGTTCGACGCGAACGTCCAGCTCGTGCAGACCCTTGCCGCACGCGGGTTCCTGGACACCCAGAACCTCCCGGTCGAGAAGATCCTGGCGGACGTGCTCGACATGACCCCTCCCGCGATCGAGCCGGAGGTCGTCGCGGACGACAAGCCGAAGGAGATCGAGGACGAGCGGAGCGTGGCCGACGAGCTGAGGGAAGAACATGCCGACTGACGCCCTGCCGAAGGACCTCACCGAGATCCCGGTCAGCCCGTACCGGCCCGCGTTCCCCGACCTGGGGTTCGGCCGCAGACTCCGTTCTGTCATCGGGATCAAGGAGGACGTGCTCGACTGGGCGCCGGAGGAACGCCCGCGCTACACCAAGATGGGCGTGATCGTGCTGACCACGGGTGCGCTCAGCGGGTTGTCCATCCTGGTGGTGCTGAGCCAGCTGCTGGGTGGCGACGCGTGGTGGCGAGTGCTCGCCGTGGCACCGGTGGCGATGTTCTGGGCGCTCATGATCATCAACCTGGACAGCTGGCTGATCGCCAGCATGCACGGCGCGACCGGCACGCGGTTCATCGTCTTCGTGCCCCGGCTGGTGATCTCGGTGCTGCTCGGGCTCACCATCGCCGAACCCCTGGTGGTCTGGGTCTTCCACCCGGCGATCGAGAAGCAGGTCGAGGACAGCCGCGCCGACGAGATCGCGCGCTACGCCGGCGCTTGGAAAGCGTGCAACCCGTCGAACGGCGCGGTGGTGGACACCCCCGAGTGCGCCGACTTCCACCTGAACCTGACGAGCTCCCTGGGCGCCCTGCGCGGTGAGTACGACGGTCTCGTCGTGAAGCGCGACGAGCTCAAGAAGGAGGTCGACGAGTACCTGCGGAGGTGGAACGAACTCGAGACCATCGCGCAGGCCGAGTGCAAGGGCGTCGCGGGCGCGCTGACGACGGGTGTCCCGGGAGAGGGCCCGGAGTGCACGCGCAACCGCAACAGTGCTGACCAGTACCGCAAGGACACGCGGCTCGACCAGCGGCAGGTCGACCTCGGGGGTCTCGACACCCAGATCGTCGGCCTCAAGGCCAAGCTGCAGTCCGCCGAGGCGTCTTACAGCTCCGAGGTCACCGAGGCGATCGAGAAGAAGGTCGAGGAGCGCAAGGCGAACCGCATGAAGACCGGCATCCTCGAGGAGTTCGAGGCCCTGGGCGAGCTCTCCGAGGAGAGCCTGCCGGTGACCCTCGGGCACTGGGCTCTGCGGTTGTTGCTGGTGCTCTTCGACTGCCTGCCGGTGCTGGCCAAGTGGATGAACGGCTCGACGACGTACGACAGGCTGATCGCCCGCCAGATCGAGGCGGACAAGCGGTTGCACGGCGGCCACGTCAACCTGTTCGAGCGGCGGGACTCCGCGATCATGGACGTGAAGCTGGAGCGGATCGAGCGGGAACGGCAAGGGCGGATGGAACGCCTCGACGTCGCCGATCGCCAAGCCCGTGCCCAGCGTGAAAGCGAGCTGGACGAGGAGATCGAACGCCTGGCCGCGCGTCTGCGCGGCGACCCCGGCTGAGCCGGAACGGCCGGTGTCGCCAGAGCGGCACCGGCCTCGGTTCCCCTGCCAGGATTCGAACCTGGTCCTCCCGCGTAACAGTCGGGCGTGCTGCCATCAGCACTTCAGAGGACACGAACTCGGATGGAGCGGAGGATGCAGGATTCGAACCTGCGCAGCGCTCGCGCGCTGACCACTGTTTTCGAGACAGCTGCCTTACCGGGCTCGGCCAATCCTCCTTTCAGGACACGGAGGGCGCGCGGATCGAACGCGCGCCAGACATCGCTGGACCACGGATTAGCAATCCGGTGCCTTACCACTCGGCCAGCCCTCCCTCGTCCTGCGCGGCTCCCCGGGGAGTCGAACCCCGACCACCGGATCTTCACCCCGGTGCTCTGCCAGTTGAGCTAAAGAGCCTTGCGCGCCCCGAAGGGCGCCTTTCCGTCGGATGCCCGCGAGTCGAACGCGGTGTGTCCTCATCCCAAATGAGGTGGGTTGCCGTCTCCCTCGCACCCGGAAGTACCCCTGCCAGGAGTCGAACCTGAATCTCGGCGTTCGTAGCGCCGCACTCTCTCCATTGAGCTACAAGGGCAAGAATTAAATGCACGACAAAGAAAGAGAGCCGCCCATCGGTTTCCCGATGGGCGGCTCCCTGAGTGGCCTTGGTGCTCGTGCCACTACAAGGAGCTCACCTGCGAAAACGGTCGCGAGGAGCTGGGACGTCGTGATGAGCGCACGCACGCGACGAAGCTGCTAAAGCTCTCGCCCCGCATCTCCTGGCTGCTCATCGCGATCCCCTTCGGCTTGGTGTGTGGCACAAGTATTACGGCGAACACTGCTCGCCGTCAATCAATTTCTCAACTGCGTTCGTAAGTCATGAACGAAACTCCGCTCTCGAACAGCTGCGCATCGGTGCGCTGGAACTTCCTGATGTCGGCTTTCCCGTCGAACAACGGGATGCCGCGCCCGAACACCACGGGGTGGATCTTCAGCAGCATCTTGTCGATCTCGGGCAGCAGTTCGGCGGCCAGCTTGCCGCCGCCGCACAGCCAGATGTCGAGGCCGTCCTCCGCCTTCAGCGCGCGCACCCGCCCGGCCACGTCGGAGCGGATCACCTCGACGTCGGACGGGGTGTCGGTCACCTGGGTCGACACGACGAACTGGCGCAGGTGCGCGTACGGCGAGGCCAGGCCGCCGGGCACCTGGTAGGTGTGGCGGCCCATCAGAACCGTGTCGAAGTGCTGGTTCGGTGCGTCCGTCAGGCCGAACGGCTCGCGGAGCTGCGTCGGCAGGGTCTCCGGGTAGTGCGCGTTGATGCCGGCCATGTGGTCGCCTTCGAAGATGAAGCCGTCGAAGGTGCCGTCCTCGGCGGCGATGAAGCCGTCGAGAGTCACTGCCACGTAGTAGACGAGCTTTCGCAAAACGATCATCCCCTCAGTGTCTGATTGCCGCTGCTCCGCAGGCGGCGGCGAGCTCGCCGGGAAGTCGGTCGTCCGGCCTCCGCTCCGGCCCGAATCGCCTGCGGCGGTTGACCCGAAGAGGAAACCGGACGACCGACGCGAACTCGCGTCTAACCACGACAACTGTAGTACTATGCCTGTAGTGGTTGTCAAGGAGGCATCGTGGTCCGGAACGAAGCACGGCGAACTGCTCTGCTGGACGCGGCGATCGACGTCCTGGCGCAAGAGGGCGCACGGGGGCTGACCTACCGCGCGATCGACGCGAAAGCCGCGACACCGGCGGGCACGGCGTCGAACTACTTCGCGAACCGCGACGAGCTGATGTCGGAGGTCATGACGCGCGTGCACGACCGGCTCATGCCGTCGGACGAGTCGGTGGCGGAGTCGTTGTCGCTCCCGCGCGACCGGCGGCTCACGGTCAAGTTCATGCACGACATCATCAAGCGGGCGGACGCCGACAAGGCCTGCTACCTCGCGATGATGGAGCTGCGGCTGGAGGCCACGAGGAGGCCGGAGATCCGCCAGGCGCTCACGAGGACGATCGCCGGCAACATCGAGGCCAACGTCGCGTTCAACGAGGACTCGAAGCTGCCCGGCGACCGGATGACCGTCGTCTCGCTCTACTTCGCGATGACGGGGCTGATCTACGAACGGCTGACGCTGCCGGACGTGGTCGCGTCCATGGACCTCGACGAGCTCGTCGAGGTCATGGTGAACCGCGCTATCGGCTGAGTGGACCGCCGGTGATCGTCAGTGCGACGGCGATCACCACGATGCCCAGCGTCGAGTACAGGAACGCGTCCATGCCGCGGCCGCGGATCTTGATCAGACCGGCCTGCTCGTCGGTCACGAGGATCCGCAGCACGGCCGCGACCAGCAGTGCCACGCCGAGCAGCACGGCGCCCTGCCGCCAGTGGTACTGGAAGGTCCGCACCAGCCCGAGCGCGCCGATGCCCAGCACCAGCGCGAACGGCAGGTGCTTCGCGGGGCCCGAGCGCCAGCGCTGTTCCGGCATGAGCGCCTCGGCGTCAGACCGCTGCATGGGCGCGCTCGGCGGCTTCGACGGTGTTGGTCAGCAGCATCGCGACGGTCATCGGTCCGGAGCCACCGGGGATCGGGGCGAGCCAGCCGGCGACCTCGCGGACCTCGGGGGCAACGTCGCCGACGAGGCCGGCCTCGGTGCGGGTGATGCCGACGTCGACGACGGCTGCGCCGGGCTTGACCATGTCCGCGGTGATCAGACCGGGGCTGCCGGCTCCGGCGATCACGATGTCCGCGCGGCGCACCTCCGCCGCCAGGTCCTTGGTGCCGGTGTGGCACAGCGTCACGGTGGCGTTCTCGGAACGACGCGTCAGCAGCAGGCCGATCGGGCGGCCGACGGTGACGCCACGGCCGACGACGGCGACGTTCGCGCCCGCGATCGGCACCTCGTAGCGGCGCAGCAGCTCCACGATGCCGCGCGGTGTGGCGGGCAGCGGGGCCTCCTCGCCGAGCACCAGCTTGCCGAGGTTGACCGGGTGCAGGCCGTCGCCGTCCTTGGCCGGGTCGATGCGCTCCAGGATCGCGTTCGCGTTCAGGTGCTTCGGCAGCGGCAGCTGGACGATGTACGCGGTGACCTCGGGGTTCGCGTTCAGCTCGTCGATGACGGCCTCGAGCTCCTCCTGCGTGGTCGACTCGGGCAGGTCGCGCCGGATCGAGGAGATGCCGACCTTCTCGCACGCCCTGTGCTTGCCCTTGACGTACGAGTGCGAGCCGGGGTCGTCGCCGACCAGCACGGTGGCCAGGCCCACGGAACCGGGCAGCGCGGCGACCCGCGCTTTCAGGTCCTCGAACAGCGCGTTCCGGGTTTCGTTGCCGTTGAGCAGCGTCGCAGTCACACCTTCATCCTCCCACTGGGCAGCGCGGCGACGCCCACCGACACCAGCGTCAGCGCCACGCCGATCGCCGTCGGCAAGGCCAGGTGCCCACTCACCACGTCGAGCATCACAGCCCCGATGAGCTGCCCGGAAACACCGCACAGCCCGACCATCAGCACGCCGATGAACCGCACCGACGTGATCGCGCCACCCACGCCGACGATGCCCAGCAGCCCGCCGAGGTACAGCCACCAGCCGGACGGGAACGCGCCGGGCACTCCGCTCCACGTCACGGCGTTGACCAGCAGCAACGCCGCCGTGCCCACGCTGAAGTTCACCAGGATCGTCGCCACCGAGTTGGCCGCGGCCTCGCGCACCAGCCCGTTCACCGCCTGCTGCCAGCCCATCAGCAGGCCCGCGACCAGCGGCAGCACCGCGAGCCACAACCCGCCCGGCGACGTGAACCGGTCCGACACCGCGATCGCGACGGCGATAACGCCGACGGCCGCTCCGGCGACACGTGTCTTCGTGATCGGCTTCGACTCACCGGGACCGACCCCGAGGTTGTCCATGACCATGCTGCTCACGACCTGTCCGATCACGACCGCGACCGTGAAGACCGCCACACCGATGGTCGCGACCGCGAGCCCTTGCGAGCCCACGAGCACCGCGCCGCTGATGCCGCCGCCGCACTCCCACCAGCGGATGCGGCGGTGCCTCAGCGCGTCCCGCAGCCGCAGCAGGCCGTCCCGTCCGGACTGTCGCGTCAGGACCACCGCGAGCAGCACGAACCACCCGCCGGCGAAGGAGATCAACGCCGCGAGCAGGCCGTTGCCGAGCTCCTGGGCGAGCGATCCGTTGACGCGCGCCTGGACCGCGATGGCCACTCCGCCCGCTGCCGCCAGCAGACCGCCGGTCACCTGCGCGGACCGCGCCACATCGCCTCCAGACGGACCAGAAGTGTTCTTGATCAGCTTTAACCTTGCACGTCCACCGCGTTATGGTCGGGTCTCCACCGTTCGGCGCAGTGGCGGGGGACGTGTGCGATCCGGCGAGTTGCGGGGGAAGATGTTGGCGTGTCCGAGCCGAAGCCGTTGAACCCTACCGAGCAGGACGCTCTGGTTAAGCAGATCGGCCTGACTCTGATGCGGGCCGCACCAGAGGACTGGCGCAGTGTGATCGCGCAGTACCGCGCCACCGGCCGGTACTTCGAACTGGAGGCCGAGCTCCGGCTGCAGGACGGATCCAAGCGCGCGTGGGCCGTGCCCCAGGAGGTGGCCTCGCTGTTCGCGCGGCTGCGGGCCGGCATGCACCGCGAGGGCCGTGGCAGCTGGACCAACGCCAAGTACCAGCTCGATCACCCCTCCAGCTACAACCTCGACTTCGACCGCGCGGAGCCGAGCTGGCAGACCCCGCCGCCGCAGCAGGCCTACGTCGACGAGATGCGGTTCTTCCCGCGCATCGAGGAGAACGTCCCCGACTGGCTGCGCCGCAGGCTGAACCCGCCGACGCCGGTGTTCCGCACGGTCCGCGTCTTCGACGGCGCCGGACCGAACGGTCGTCCGTCGGTCAACCGCCCGCCGGTGCCGGAGCCCGAGGTCGCGCCGCTGCTCACGTACCTGTCGAACGCACCGGTCGCCGTGGCCGGACGTGGCTTCGACAACGACGTGCTGCACCCGGACGCGCCCCCGGTCGTGCCGTCCGGGTTCCAGACGGACGGTGTGTGGATCTGGCCCGCCGGGGTCTCGTACTACCTGCGCAAGTACGGCGTCCCGCCCGAGCCGGAGCTGGTCGAACGGGCGCGTGCCGCCGGGTTCGGCCTGCCGGAGGTGAGCGAGGAGTCGAGGCTCGCCGCCGCGGCGAACCTGGGTGCTCCCGCCGCGCCTCCCGGCACCGTCGTGCCGGTGCCGGTCGAGCCCGAACCGGAGCCGGAGCCCGGACCCGCCGCGGACGCGACGCAGTTCGTCGCCGCCCCGAAGTTCGACCCGGCACCCCAGTTCGACGCCGCGCCCAAGTTCGAGGCCACGAAGTTCGAGGCCGAGGACGAGCAGGAGGAGTACGACTTCGAGCCGATGTACCCCGAGCCGCGCGCGGCCGAGGTCACGGCCGAGCAGCCGCAGTTCGCGCCGGAACCGCTGCCGGCCCGCGACGACCTGGGCGAGACGCTCGCGGTGGCCGTGCCCCCGCTGGGCGGCGACGGTCCTCCGTACCGGGTGGTCTTCGACTCCGACGGCGTGCCCGGCACGGTCGACGACCGGACCCTGCGCGACACGTACGGCGCGGGCATGGACCTCTTCGCCCCGCACCCGAGCGATCTCGCGGAGCCCGAGGCGCCGGAACCGGTCCGGCCGCCGGAGCCCGTCCGGCCGCCCGCGCCGGTCCGGGAGAGCGCACCGGAGATCGTCCGCCAACCCGTCCGCGAGGTCCTTCCCGAGCCGGTCGAGGAGTTCGTCGCCGAGAACTCGAACGAAACGGCCGCCGAGGACGAACACGAGGACGTGCACGTTCCCGAGGAACCCGAGATCCCCACCGCAGGCCCGGACGAGCCCGAGCTCCTCACGCACCACCACGACGCCGAGCTCACCGACCACCTCGACGCCGAGACCGAGGAACGTCCGCGCGACGCCATGCAGGACACGATGGCGTGGAGCCCGGTCCTCGACGAACCGCTGGAGAGCCCGGCCGAGGTCACCGAGGAGCACCCGGTCGTCGAGGTGACCGGGGACGAGCCCGATCTCGCCCCCGAGGAGGAGATCGAGTCCACGACGTCGTTCGAGGCGCAGCTCGACTCGCACTTCGAACCGGAGCAGGAGCCGGAACCCGAGCCCCTGCCCGTTCTCGCGGCTCCCGCGCCGACGCGGTCCGAGGAGACGACCCAGTTCGACGCGGCGCTGTTCAACGAGCCCGAACCGGAGCCGGAACCCGAGCCCGAGCCGGAGCCGGAGCCGGAGCCGGTCAGGCCGCCGAGGCAGGTCACGCCGGAGGAGGACCGCGAGCTGGCGGGCACCCGCCGCGCGCTGGACGACCTCAACGTGCCGCACGGCGTGTTCCGGATCGGCGGCGAACCCGCCGACCGCACCTGGACGCTGCGCCTCGACGGCGACAGCTGGGAGGTCAGCTGGTTCGACCACGGCCCGAAGAACCCGGTGCGGTTCGACAAGGTCGAGGACGCGTCGGCGTACCTCATCGGCAGGCTGGTGCTGGGCAACTTCCGCACGGTCCCGCCGAGGGCACCCCAGCCGCCGCAGCGCCCGATGACGAACGGCTTCCGCGAGGAGCCACGCCGTCCCGTGCCGCCGCCGCAGCGTCCGCCGATGCCTCCGCAGCAACCGCAGCCGCAGCCACAGCAGGCGCCGACGCAGGTGCAGCAGGCCCCGCCGATGCCGTCACCGGCAGCCGCACCGACCCAGGTGCAGCCGGTTCCGCCACCCGCACCGCAGCAGGCCCCGGCCCCCTCGCCGGTCGCCGCCGCCGTGGCGCAGGAGGAACCGTCGAAGAGGAAGTTCCCGATCTCGCCGCTCGCGGGCGAGCCGCCGCTGACGTTGTTCCGCCACAAGCAGATGTTCGAGCTGCCGGCGGGCACGGAGGTCGACCGCTACGGCGACCAGACCGGCAACCTCGTCTACGTGGCGGGGACGCCGTTCCCGGAACGCAGCCTCGTGCCGTCGTGGATCAACCGCCCGTACCGCGTGTACCGGTTGCGCCGCCCGCTCGAGGTGCTGACCGGCGTGGCCGTGCCGTGGTTCGAGCAGCCGGGCGGCGGCACCGCCTACCTGCTGCCGAAGTCCGTCGACGAGATGGTGGCCGACGGCGTCCTGGTGGAGATCACGGGATCAGCTGACAACTAGTCCGTAGGCGGCCGCGAAGGCGATCGCCTGCTCGACGTCGATCAGGGCTCCGGCGAGCTTGGCTTGCCGGAGCCCGTTCGCGTCCACCTTCGCCCCGCGCAGGTCCGCGCCTCCGAGCTTCGCGTCGAGCAGCCGCGCGCCCATCAGGTCCGCCCCGCTCAGGTCGGTGTTGCGCAGGTCGGCCTCGCTGAGGTTCGTCTCGCGGAACCGCTGACCGGCGAGCTTCAGGTCGTGCAGCGGTGCCTTCACGAACGACGCCAGGGTGAAGTCCACCTCGGTGAAGGTGACGGGCCGCAGCACGCAGTCGACGAAGTTCGAGCCCATCAGGCTGCACGAGTCGAAGCTCGACCGGGTCAGGACCGTGCGGTCGAAGGTGCACTGCCGGAACGCCGTCGCCCGGTGCTTCGACTCACCGAGGTCCGTCCGGGTGAAGTCGCAGCGGGTGAACGTGCAACCCGTCGTCTCGAGTTCGCGGAGATCGGCCTCGGTGAAGTCGCAGTCGGTGAAAGACCGCTTCTCCCAGTGCTGACCCGGCAGGTTGGCGTCGGCGTAGTCGGCACCGATCTCGGGCGCGATCTCTCCAGAGGGGTTGTCCACTCTCACACTCTGCCATCGGCCACGTGTTGGTAACGTGCGGGACGCCGGGCGACCTGCCCGACGTCAACGAGGACGATCGTCATTCGGGAAGGCTCATGACCCGCACGCCCGTGAACGTCACTGTCACCGGTGCAGCCGGCCAGATCGGCTACGCACTTCTCTTCCGCATCGCTTCCGGCCACCTGCTCGGCCCGGACACCCCGGTCAACCTGCGGCTGCTGGAGATCACCCCCGCGCTCAAGGCCGCCGAGGGCACCGCGATGGAGCTCGACGACTGCGCCTTCCCGCTGCTCAAGGGCATCACGATCACCGACGACGCGAAGACCGCGTTCGACGGCGTGAACGTGGCCCTGCTCGTCGGCGCCCGCCCCCGCACCAAGGGCATGGAGCGCGGCGACCTGCTCGAGGCCAACGGTGGCATCTTCAAGCCGCAGGGCGAGGCGATCAACGCCGGTGCCGCTGACGACGTGAAGGTCCTCGTGGTCGGCAACCCGGCCAACACCAACGCCCTCATCGCCCAGCAGCACGCGCCGGACGTCCCGCGCGAGCGCTTCACCGCGATGACGCGCCTGGACCACAACCGCGCCCTGTCGCAGCTCGCCAAGAAGCTGGGCGTCGCGGTCACGGACATCCAGAACATGACGATCTGGGGCAACCACTCGGCCACCCAGTACCCGGACCTGTTCCACGCCAAGGTCGGCGACAAGACCGCCGCCGAGGCCGTGAACGACCAGGCGTGGCTCGAGAACGACTTCATCCCGACCGTCGCGAAGCGCGGTGCGGCGATCATCGAGGCCCGTGGCGCGTCCTCGGCCGCCTCGGCCGCGAACGCCGCCATCGACCACATCTACGACTGGGTCAACGGCACCGAGTGGACCTCGATGGCCATCCCATCGGACGGTTCGTACGGCGTGCCCGAGGGCATCATCTCCTCGTTCCCCGTCCGCACCTCGGGTGGCTCGTACGAGATCATCCAGGGCCTGGAGATCGACGAGTTCTCGCGCGGCCGCATCGACGCCTCGGTCGCCGAGCTGGTCGAGGAGCGCGACGCGGTCAAGGGCCTCGGCCTGATCTGAGCTGGGCACTGATCTGAGTTTCCCGTGGCAGTGTTGGGGACGTGCTGATTCCCTGGGACGTCCCCGCGCCACAGCTCTCCGATGACGTGCACCCCGCGCTCGCCGACGCCGCCCGCGCGGCGTCGGCGGCGTACGGGCGTGCCCGATCTCTGCACACGCGCCTCGAACTCCGCGAAGAAGTGGCGGACGGCGCCGACGGAACACCGACGATGCGCGTCGACCGCATCGTCGAGGACGCGATCCTGGAGTCGATCCACCGCAGTCGCGTGAACCTCCTCTCCGAAGAAGCCGGGTTCGTCGACAACGGCTCCTCGATCACCCTCGTCATCGACCCGGTCGACGGGTCCGCGAACGCCGCGTTCGGCGTCCCTCTCTCGTGCTTCGCCGGTGCGCTCGTCGAAGACGGCACGGCAAAAGAAGCCTTGACGACGTGGTTCGACACGGGCCGTGCGTGGCATGCGCACGCAGGAGTGCCGACGTCGTTCCGCACCACCGGGCGCACGACGTTGAAGGGCGCATCCGTGTGTCTGATGCGCCCCAAGACAGGCACTCAGGACGCGTGGCTGCGCATCGCGAACAAGGCCGACCGCATTCGTGTGCTGTGCACGACCTGCCTGGAGACCATGCTGGTCGCGGAGGGCACGGTCGACGCCTTCATCGATCCAGGCAGCGACACGCACCGGATCATGGACCTCGCTACGGCGCTGGTCACCGTCCCGGCCGCGGGCGGTGTGCTGCTCGACCTGCACGGGCGGCCGTTCACGTTCGAACCCGACCTGACCCACCGGTGGTCAGGCGTGGCGGCAGCGACTCCTCAGCTGGCCGAGGAGCTGATCGCGACCGTGCTGGGTTAGACGCTTCCGCGCGACTCGACGACGCAGTCGGGTCCGGGGAACACCAGACCTTCGTGGCCGTCGTTGAAGCGGACGAGGTACGGCGGATGCCCGTCGTTCCCGCGCACTTCGAGGATCTCGCCCAGGCGCTCCTCGAGTCCGATGGAGCGGCTGTGGACGTGGAGCCTGTCACCCACTGTTGCTTGCATGGTGCTGCAACACCTCCGGTGTGCGGCGTGAGGCCTTGGCACGATTGACGCGTCAAAGCCTAGGCCGCCACCGGAGGTGCGCAACAGGGCTCTAGTGCTCATCCACCGCAGGCCGCGGAGACCTTCGCGACGAGGTCGGCCTTCTGGGTCACCCAGTCCGCCGCGGAGTTGACGTTCTGCATGCCGTTCGCGGCCTCTTCGAGAGCCTTCTTGACCTGCTCGTCCGGCGCGGAGTTCGCGAGGGTCTCGAGCTCCTTCGCCTTGGCCTGGGTGTCCTCCAGGGCCTTCTGCGGGTCGCTCATGTCCGGCGAGAAACCCACGAGCGAGATCGCGTCGGCGCACAGCTTCACCTTGTCCGCGGTGTCGCTGACGCCCTGGATCGTGTCGCATGCCGTCAAGCTGCCCAGCGCGATGACAGCCGCGGCAAGCGGTCCAACTAGGCGCATTCGCTCTCCTTGTGCCCGAAGTGTCCGTTTCAGTTACTCATGACTCTACCGATCGATGTTCAGACCGGGTTGGCGTTGGTAGAGCTTTCGGATGACGTCGTCGATTTCCGGCTCCACCACGGCGAGGTCGTGCACCTCGACCTGCTGCACCACCCGAGTGATCAACTGAGCCGCCGTCGTCTCCGCCCTCCTGAACGTGAGGTGGTGGCGCAACCCGCTGGCCTCGCTGCGCACCGCCGTCACTCCTGGGACGTCCGGTGCGGGGCCGGGTTCCCTGAGGTCGATGACGAGCTCGCGGTCCGGGGTGACCTCGGCGCGCAGCTCCTCCAGCGGGCCGTCGGCGAGCACCCGGCCGTGGTCGATCACCATCAGCCGCGGGCAGAGCCGTTCGATGTCGTCCAGGTCGTGCGTGGTGAGCAGGAGGGTGGTGCCGCGGCGGGTGTTGATGTCCGCGAGGAACTCCCTGAGGCGTTCCTTCGACTCCAGGTCCAGGCCGATCGTCGGCTCGTCCAGCACCAGCAGTTCCGGCGCGTGCAGGAGAGCGGCGGTGATCTCGCCCCGCATCCGTTGCCCCAGCGAGAGCTGCCGCACCGGGGTGATCAGAAGCTCCTGCAGGCCAAGGAGTTCGACGCACTCGTCGAGCCGCCGCCGGTAGTCCTCCGCCGACACGCGGTAGATGGACCTGAGGAGGTCGAAGCTGTCCTTGAGCGGCAGGTCCCACCAGAGCTGGCTGCGCTGGCCGAACACGACGCCGATGCGTTTCGCGAGATCGCGCCGCTGCTTCGACGGGTCGACGCCGTTCACCTTGATGTCGCCGCTGGTCGGCACCAGGATCCCGGTCAGCATCTTGATCGTCGTGGACTTGCCGGCGCCGTTCGGCCCGACGTACCCGACGGCCTCACCGGCCTGCACGCCGAACGTGACGCCGTCGACCGCCGTGACGGTCTTGTAGTTGCGCCGCAAGCCTTTGGACGTGGCGACCTTGAACTCCCTGCGGAGCTCCCTGACCTCGATCATGATCCCGTTCCCCGGTAGTGCCTGACCGCGAACCGCCACACGAACCCGGCGACGACCGCCGCCAGCGCCGCGACGAGCGGTGATGTCCAGCCGACCCAGCCAGGCAGGCCGAGCGGATCCTGCTTCCCGAGCAGCGCGAGGCTCGGGTAGTACGCGACGAACGCACCCGGCACGATGAACGCCATCAGCCAGCGCAACGGCCGCGAGTAGACGTTGATCGGGTACGACGTGAAGGCGTTGCTGCCGTAGGTGACCGCGTTGGCGAACTCGCGTCCCTCGACGATCCAGAAGCAGATCGAGCACGCCACCACCCAGACCGCGCTGTAGATGACCGCGCCGGCCAGCGGCGTCACGATCGTCAGCACGACCTTCGCCGGCGTCCAGGCGATCTCCACGTGCGTCAGCGCGTAGATCATCACCGCCAGGGCGCCGGTGATCCGCCCGATCCTCCGCAGCCGGATGTCGGAGCACATGATCTGCGGCAACGTGCCGAGCGGCCGCATCAGCAGCACGTCGAAGCTGCCCGTGCGGATGTAGGTCGGCAGGTTGTCGAGCTGCCCGGCGAACAGGTCGGCGACGCCGAACGCGGCCCCCGCGAACGCGTACATCAGCAGCACCTCGTTCTTCGAGAAGCCGCCGAGCGCGTTGATCTGGGTGAAGAGGATCAGGATGACGATCAGCTCGTACCCCTGGGCCAGCACCTGCGTCACGAAGTCCATCGCGAACGACGCGCGGTACGACAGCTGGCTCCTCAGACGCGCGCCGATGAGCTTCGGGTAGATGAACTCAGCCACCCTGCAGCACCACCTTCCGCACGGCGCGTTGCAGCGTGAAGTGGCCGATCGCGAGGACGACCACGGCCCAGAAAGCCTGCAGCAGCAGGAGTTCCACCGGGTCGCCGTGCCCGAGGAACACGTCGATCGGCGCCTGCAGCACCGCCGGGAACGGCGTCAGCCACAGCACCTCGCGCGCCCACCCGGGGAAGAACGCGATGGGTACCGTCAGCCCGCACAGCAGGCCGGACGAGATGTTCCAGAACCCGTACAGCCCCCGGTTGTCGATCAGCCAGAACGAGCTGATGTCGATCAGGAACCGGAAGCCGAAGCTGATCACGAGCGCGAGGAGCCCACTGACCAGGAACAACGGCCACTGCGCCGCGGTGGCGGGGAACTGGAACGGGAACAGCAGCATGCCGAACGCCATCGGCGGGGCGAGCCGGGTCAGGAACGCGTAACCGCCCCTGCCGACGTCTTCCGCGAGAAGGGCGCCCTGCAGGTTCCACGGCCGATAGAGATCTACTACTACGTCACCGGATCGCACGCGCTCGGCGAGCTCGTTGGTTCCCCACAACAGGACGAACCCGAGCAGCCCCTGCCCGATCCAGACGTACGTGTTGGCGGCAGCGATGTCGTAGTCCGCGATCTCGCCGTTCGCCGCCTTGAGCGCGGCGACGAGGACGGCGACCCGCAGCAGGCCGAAGACCACGTTCGTGGTCATTCCGGCCAGCATCGCTTGTCGGTAGGTCGAGTACCTTCGGAATCCAGCAATGATCAAATCGGCGTGAACACGCACGTCGATCTACGTTAGTGACCGTCGCAAGTGGATTTCAGTCGAGGGAGACCTTGGACTCGCGGTCGGGACCGGGGAGCTGCCAGGTGAAGGGCACCGGGCCCTCACCGGGGTGGGCCGTGGTGTCGCCGAAGCCGCCGGGACACCCGGCCAGTCCGGGAATCGCCTCCCAGTTGCCGCCCGCCGAGCATGGTCCCCCCAGGACGTGTGGTGGAGGGATCCTGGTCAGCTACCGAACGCGCTGGTCACCACTTCGCCCGCACCGGGTTCGGAGCCGAAGCACAGGAAGTAGTTGCGACTGCCGTCCGCGTACCCGACGGCGGTCATGTCCCAGCCGGTGGTGTCGACGGACGGCCGGGTGTTCGCCTTCATCAACTCAGGCGTGCAGACGCCCTTCACCTCGGCGGAGCTCAGCAGTTCGTCCGACGAGACCGCCGGGATCTCCCCGGAGAGCCAGCCACCTCCGAACGCCTCCCAGAAGTGCTCGTCCGCGCAGCTGCCCACCTTCCGCGCCGTGGACGGCTTGCCACCGAAGTTGTTGATCCCGCGGAAGCAGGTCGACTTGTCGATGCAGAACTTGTCGTCGCACTTCTTCAGGAACGGCGGCGCCTCCTCGGCGCCGACCGGCTGCGTCGTCGCCGCGCCAGGCCCCTGAGCGGTCGTCTGCTGCTTCTCCCCGAACGAGTTCCACACGACCAGGCCCACCACGAGCGCCACCACTCCGGCCGCGGCCGCGACCAACGGCCACACCTTGCGCCTGGGCGGGGGAGGGACGGGCACGGTCGGCATGCGCATCGGGTCGACCAGCTCGTCCCGCAGCTGCGCCGCGCTGGGCGTGCGCAGGTTCGCGTCCGGGTGCAGCGCCCGCGCCAGCGCCTCGTGCATCGCGGCCGGCACCCCCGGCACCGCCATGACGGGCCGGCGCAGGATCTCGCCGAGCTGGTCGAACGACGTGATCGGCCACGGCACCGGCCGCGGCGGCTTGCCCGCGAGCAACGTGTAGAGCGTCGCGGCGAGCGAGTAGACGTCGGCCTGCGGTGTCGGCTCGGCCATCGCGAACGCCTCGGGCGGCGCGTAGCTGGGGCTCAGGGCGTCACGCGTGACCGTGCTGCCGCCCTGCGCGTCGAGCAGCGCCGCGAGCCCGAAGTCGGCGAGCTTCGGCGTCCCGTAGCGGTCGACGAGGATGTTGCCTGGCTTGATGTCCCGGTGCAGCACGCCTGCCTGATGTGCCGCGGCCAGTGCGTCCGCGAGCTTGATGCCGAGGTCCCGCACCTGGTCGGGGTGCAACGACCCCTGCCGGTCGAGCTGGTCGGCGAGCGACCCGCCCGTGCACAGCTCCATGACGATGTACGGCGTGCCGCTGACGGTGATGTCCGCGTCGTGGATCCCGATGATGTGCGGATGACCCGACAGCTTGGCCGCCGCCTGCGCCTCGCGCAGGAACCGCCGCCGGTCGCGTTCGTCGGCGAGCACCCGGTTGTCGATCTTGACGGCGACGTCCCGGCCGAGTTGGGGCTGGTGGGCGGTGTAGACGGTGGCGAACCCGCCCGCGCCCAACGGTCTCAGTTCGGTCAGGCCGGGAATGTGGGGTGCGGTCACGCGGCGCAGCTTAGTTCCGCACCCCGACAATCCCCGGCCTAGGCCGAGCAGTTCAGTGTGCCGCTCCTCAGCGCGTGACTGCTCGTGTTGTCGTCGTCCGCCCACAACACGGCCTTCTTGCCGTTGACGCACGTCGGCGAGATCGCAAAGCCTTCGAGGTTCACGTTCGGCAACGACGACGGCCGGTTGTACGTTGCCGTGGCCCTGAACTTCCCACTGCTGATGGCCAGCGTCGTCGTGCGGCCGCCGCAGTGGTTGTCGCAGGTGCTCCACAGCTTGGCGCCGTCGAACTCCAGTTCCATCACCTGGCTCTGCCCGCTCGCGAACTTGCTGAGCAGCTTCGCGTTCGAGCCCTGCAAGGCGTACACGTACACCTCACCGGTCGCCTCCAGCCCGACGAAGAACAGCCCGGTGCCGTGACCGGGGTAGGCAGCGGGGTCGTAGGTCTTGCCGCTGTCGTCCTTGAAGCCGTTCCGCGTGAGGTATGAGTCAGGCACCCAGGAGATCGCCTCGGGCCCGTCGTTGGGGTCGACCGCGGGCATGCCGCCGAGTTCCCACTCGCCGACCGCGTTGCTGCCGCTGCCGTACCTGAGGATCATCGGCCTGCTCACGTCACCGTCGTCGTTGTCGCGCTCGACAACGACGAAGAGCCCGTCCGGCGTGCTCACGACCCCTTCGGCATCAGGATCACCCGACCCGTCCGCGAACTCGAGCGCCCGCTTCTGGTCGACCTTCCACGTGCTCCCGCTGGGCACGAGCCGGTACAGCGTCGAGGGCCCGTTCTTCACCGCCCACACGACGTTCGGGCTCTCGAACGACAACCCGCTGAGGTTCTTGCCGAAGACGTTCGTCCCGTCCGCGTACTTCGTGGCGGAGTCACCCGGCCACGACGAGGCAGCCTCCGCGGGCGAACCCGCCAGACCAAGCACGAGAACCGTGAACACGCCGATCACCTTGATGCGCAACGCAGACGCCCCTTCTCTCACGAGGCGAGGTCACACCTCGTGCAGGCTGGCGGCGGACGTCCAGTGCACCAGACGACGAACAGTCGTGCTACTCCTTGGCGGCGGCCTTCGCGGCCTTCTTGAAGTCGCGGACCTCCAGCAACGACACCTGGTCCCGCACGTCAGCGACGCTACGTCGGCTTCCTTCGTCCCCGTAGTGCCCAGCCGCCGCCCGCCACCCCTCGGGCCGGACGCCGAACTGCTTGCCCAGAAGTGCAAGGAAGATCTTGGCCTTCTGGTCCCCGAACCCCGGCAGTGCCTTGAGCCGCTTGAACACCGCGGCCCCGTCCCCGTCCGCCCAGATCCGCGTGACGTCCCCGTCGTAGTTCTCGACGACGAACCGCGCCATCGCCTGCACCCGCTTGGCCATGCTGCCGGGGAACCGGTGCACGGCAGGCGGCGTGGCCATGATCGCGGCGAAGGCCTCAGGGTCGGCGTCGGCGATGCGGTGCACGTCCAGGCCGCCCATGCGGTCGGCGAGCACCTTCGGGCCGGAGAACGCCTTCTCCATGGGGATCTGTTGGTCTAGCAACATCCCTGTGAGCAGGGCGAACATGTCCGACGCGAGGAGTGCGTCCGCGTCGGGGTTCTGCGCGAGGCACACCGTGCGGGTCATGGCGGCAATCCTGACATGCAGCGTGGCTGGCGGCTCAGCCGTGCGGAGCAGGGTCTTCCATGAGTGCTGCGACGGCGGGGAAGTCGTTCTTGATCGTTTCGATCTTCTTCAGCCACATTCGCATTACCTCGCGGCCGTCAGCAATTAGTGTGAGTGCCTTGCGAAGGTTTCGTAGCGGCCGACGTAGGCTGCGTGAATTCTTCTCTGCCGGCTCGATATTCTGAACCATTACCTCCAGCATGCCCAGTCCTTCTTCGCTGTTGTCTGCTAGGTACTTCATTGATTGCAGGAAGCTCGCTACCTCGCTGGCGGTGACGTCGTTTGATTTAAGTTCTTCTGGGATCTTTTCGAGAAGTGCACTGACGCCCCGGTCGACGTCCTGAAGAAACTTGCTGAATTGTCCGCCAAGGACCTCGAGATCGCCGGTGGGGGATTCAATGTCCTCTGCGAGCTCCTGGAAAACAGCGATTCGCGCGGCCATTCCACGGCCTTGCTGGTTTCCTTCTTCGATTTTTTCTTTTGCCTTGTTCATTGCTTCGGAAACTAGGGTTATATTATCCCCGATGGAAGTGAGGTTGGCAGTCCATCGCGGCAGTGCCTCTTCGGCCATCGCCACTAGATCGACAAAGCCAGGTGCGTCGTCATCATCTGTGTCTGTATCATTCGGGCTGACGGTCGGGGTCGTCGCTTCTGCGGCGCTGTTAGCGTCAGCGAGTCTTGCCGCCAGGTTTGCGACCGTCCTTCTGTATTCTGGCGAGTCCGCTGCGGCGAATCGCAGATCGGTCCAGTCTTCCCATTGAAATGATCTCGCCATACTGATGTATGGGTCGACTGGCGTGTCCTCTCGAAAGGCGGCAATGTCCACGTAAAGAATCGGTAGTACGAGATCTTTGACGCCGAGATCTGTTGCTCGCCTGGCGAAGAAGTCGAGCTCCCTTCTGCACTCTTTGCTTTGAAAGTATCGAGGAGTCAGGATTGCAATAAAGAACGCGACCGAGGAGAGGGTGGAGTCGATCTTTTGCTTCCATTCGTCTCCCCACTCTAGGTTGTCCCGATCGAGGAATAGGTCGATGGAGTCGCCGGTGATCATTTCATATTGTGCAACGACGTCTCTGGCAAGCTGTGCGATTCGACCGTTCTCGGCTGTGTCGTCGGCATGTGCGTACGACCAAAAGCCGCAGATGGGCGCCATATGAC
This sequence comes from Lentzea pudingi, assembly GCF_014646255.1. GTDB lineage: Bacteria > Actinomycetota > Actinomycetes > Mycobacteriales > Pseudonocardiaceae > Lentzea > Lentzea pudingi. The sequence continues at coordinate 1,023,327 of NZ_BMNC01000002.1, read as the reverse complement.
CATTCCTTTCGGGAGATGTCACTGACGTCGGCGTCAAGGTCGCCCTTGTTGCGCATTGAGGGAAGGACCACCCGAATGGGCTAGCTGGGTAGTGGACGAGAGGGCTAGCTCTGCGGACGGCCATGATGGTCATCACAAGGCACGTATCCAAGGCGAACATGTCCGACGCGAAGAGTGCGTCCGCGTCGGGGTGCTGCGCGAGGCGCAGTACGGGCCATGGCGAGAGGTACGTCATGGTGCGTTGCTGAGGCAGTCCTACGGCAGGAGTCCGGCGCTGCAGAGATCGGTGCCGAGGCGCTTGCCGGTGGCCTCGTTGCGGAACAAGACCGGTCACTCGTGGAGGATGAACGAGTCAGGCCCCGGCCACGCGGACTTCCGAGACGACCTGGCGCACGAGAAGGCGCAACGCCTCGCGGTCGACGGTGGCCGGGTCGTCGGCGAGCCAGTCGCCGATCTCGCTGACGAACTGTTCGGGGGTCATCGGCGGTACCTCGAAGTCGAGGTCGTCGTCGCACGTGACCTCGCCGGCGCGGCTCGGGTAGACGAGCAGGGCGCCGCGGATCTCGAGCCACGGCAGGAGTTCTGCGAAGCGTTCGACGCTCTCGACCAGTTGGGAGCCGCCGCCGCGGAACGGGTGGCCGTTGCGCCAGAGTTCGCCGTCCTCGTCGCAGTAGTAGTGGCCGGGCAGCCACGACTTCGACTCGATGAGGACCAGGCGGCGGCCGCAGAGCAGGGCGTGGTCGACGTCGGTGAAGACCGAGCCCGGCCAGGCGAGGCCGTGGAAGATGCGCACGCCCGGTAGTTGGGTCATGTACTCCGTGAGCAATCCGGCGGTCAGCCGTTCGCGTCTGTTTTCACCCGGACGGCCGAAAATCGTGTTCCCGTCGTACTCGCCCGCGAACGCCCGTTCGGCCCTCGCGACCGTCAGGTAGCGGCGCACCAGTCGGAACGCGCCGTAACCGGCGGCTGCCACGAGCGGTAGCCAGATGGCGAGCAGCAGTGGTGAGAGCGTCATCGTCAACGGGACGAGGAGGACGAACCACCCGCCGATCGCGGCGGCCGCGGGGGCGTGGCCGAGGCCTGTCGCGGGGACGTAGCGGACGCGCGCGCCGAGGTCGATGCGGTGCCACCACTCCATCGAACCGAGGTCGACGCGGGGGCGCGGCGCCATGTAGTTCGGGTCGTCGCCGAAGTCGCGCAGGCGGCCCGTGTGGCCTGTTCTACGAGGTCGCGGCCGTGTCGGCGGTCGCACGAACGCCGGTGCCGCCGGGGCGGGGCGGTCGTAGTCGCGGCGCCGGACCGGGTCCTTCAGCGTCTCGTAGGCCTCCTGGAGCAGGCGGAAGCCGCCAGACGTCCCACCCGCGTCGGGGTGCATGACCTTGGCGAGAGAGCGGTAGGCCGACTTGATCTCCGAGGCGCTGGCGCCCCGGTCGACACCGAGCAACTCGTAGTAGTCGATCCCTGGCACGACACCGTCCAGTTCGGGGTTGGTCCGTGAACCTTATTGGGTCCAACACTTTCGCAGGGCATACGGCCCGGAGTTCGCCGACTAGTGTGAGTGGTGCGGTGGCGATGGGGCCTGTAGCGCAGTGGTTGACGCGCCCTCCTCCAGGGGAGGGAGAACGCCGGTTCGAATCCGGCCGGTCCCGCTCAGCACACTCCCGCACTCCCTCCTTCCCAACGGCGGCAACCACCACGTGGAGAACATCCGCACGTCCAGTGCGGTAGAAACCGAGTTCCAGCACTGTCTTGTTCGCCGTACCGTCCACAGAGGACGTAACGTCGCAGAACCGGCTGCACGCAGGCATCGGCTGATAAAACGGCCCGCAAGGCGCAGGATGTCCGGGTGGACGCACTCGAACACCTGCGCAGCCTCTGCCTGGCACTGCCAGAGGTGACCGAACGACTGAGCCACGGCGAACCGACCTGGTTCGTGCGCGGCAAGAAGACCTTCGTGACGCTCGCCGACCACCACCACGACGACCGCAGCGCGTTCTGGTGCGCGGCCGGCCCCGGCGTGCAGCAGACGCTCGTCGCCCAGGCGCCGGAGCGGTACTTCCGCCCGCCCTACGTCGGCCACCGCGGCTGGCTCGGCGTGTACCTGGACGCGCCCCTCGACTGGGACGTCGTCGCCGACCTCGTCGAGGACGCCTATCGGGTGATCGCCCCGAAGGCGCTGGTCGCGCAACTCGACGCTTCGAGTTGCCGACCCGACTGACCTGCCGCAGTCTTCCGCGCATGGCGACCTGTGACGTCTGTGGCAACGAGTACTGGATGGCCTTCGAGGTGCGCACCGTCGGCGGTGGTGTGCACACGTTCGACAGCTTCGAGTGCGCGATCCAACGGCTCGCGCCGCGCTGCGAGCACTGCGACTGCCGCGTGATCGGGCACGGCGTGGAGGTGGAGGGCAAGTTCTTCTGCTGCGCCCACTGCGCGCGGATGGGATCGGCCGACCTGGGCGCGATGATCCGCGACACCGTCGGCGCGCATCCCGGCTAACCGAGCACGAGGTCGAGGCTGACCGGCACGGGCGGCGGCAGCACGTCCGTGCCCGCCCGGAACGACTCCAGCAGGTACGCGACCAGGCGCTGGGAGGCGGCCGTCGCGATCTCCACGGGCAGGCTGGACAGGCCGCCGTTGGCGATGAGCACCAGCGTCAGGTCGTGCGGCGAGAAGTCGGCCCGCAGCTGCCCGCTGTCCTTCGCCCGCCGCACCAACGCGCCGAAGTCCTGCCAGGTCCGGTCGCGCACCTCGGTGTGCAGGTCGGGGAACGACGCCGTGAACGCGGCGGTGAACCCGCGGTCGCACGCCTGGAGCCGGCACACCTTCTCGATCACCGTGCAGAACCCGCGCCACGGGTCGGGGTCCTTCAGCGCCTCGTCGATGAAGGCCTGGCACACGGCGAACTGCTCGGTGAAGGCCTCGGCCACCAGCGATTCCTTGGTGGGGAAGCGCCGGTACAGCGTCGCGACGCCCACGCCGGCCCGGCGCGCGATCGCGGCCATCGGCACCTCGAGGCCGCGCTCGGCGAACAGTTCCCGTGCGACGGTCAGCACCCGTGCGCGGTTCTCTTTCGCGTCGGCTCGCATCTGAGACGGTTCGGCAGTCACTTCTTCTCACTTCGCGCCAAGCGGACGGGGGTCTCCACTTACCAGGCTACGGTGAAAAGCATGAGAGTTCAGGGACCTGCTGTGCGCACGGTCAACAGGTGGATCGTCGGACTGCGCAACGCGCCGCTCGTCGGCAAGCTCGTGCGCAAGGGGCTCACCGTCGTGACGTACACGGGCCGCAAGTCGGGTCGCACGTTCAGCACACCCGTTGGCTACCAACGCAAAGGTGACGTCGTCGAGATCCGCGTGATGATGCCGGACGCGAAGACGTGGTGGCGCAACTTCAACGGCGAGGGCGGCCCGCTCACCCTCGAACTCGATGGCGCTGAACGGACCGGACACGCGACATCGCACCGTGACGACAAGGGTCGTGTCACGGTGCGAGTGCAGCTGTAGACGCCTTACGCGGCAAGGCGTCGGCGCTCCAGGAACGCCGCCACGAGGTAGGCGCCGCCGCCCAGCACGGCCAGCACGCCGAAGAACCCGGCGCCCGGCACGAACAGCGTCGCGGCGGCGACCAGCATCAGCCAGGTGCCCAGGTTGTAGTGCAGGGCGTTGCCGCGGATCGCGCCCTCGGCGATGTAGATCAGGCCGACGACGATGGTCGAGCCGGCGGGCCACAGCACGGTCTGCAGCTCCGGCTTGTCGAACACCGTGCTCAGGCCCGTGACCGCCAACGCGAGGGCGGCGAACCCGGTGATCCAGGCCGTCCCGACCAGCTTCTCGGCTCGTCGCCGGGCCTCCGATGCGGTTTTCTGGGCACGCAGCGACGCGGACATGGCGAAGACCGTGCCGGCGATGAGTCCGAACGCGAGCAGCGCGATCGGCAGCCAGGCCGGCATCACCACCGTGCCGGACCTGGACAGCAGCGCGGCGCCGTGGCCGAAGACGTAGGCGAACGCGAAGCCCAGGTAGGCGGCGCGGTTGTCGACCTCGGTGGACGCGACGGTGGTGGCGCGGACAGCGGTGGCGTTCATGATGAGGACTCCTGGGAGACGAGTGAGGTGATCAGGCGCGGTGCGATGACGGTGAACTGGGGCGAGCGGCGGATCGAGGCGCGCTGGTCGGCGAGGCCGTGCAGACCCAGCCAGAACGTCAGCGCGCGGCCGGGATCCGGAAGGACCCGGGTGAACAGCCGCAGCGCCTGCGAGGAGAGATCGGCCGCACCGAACATCACGCGGTAGCGGCGGGGGTGCAGGACGGCGAAGTCGAGGTAGGCGAGGCCTGCGGAGTAGGCGTCGGGTGCGCCGAGAACGGCGGCTTCGAGCTCGTCGAACGCCTCGTGGCACACGGCCAGCAAGATCGCTGTCGGATCGGGGAAGTGCTGGTAGATCGCAGAAGTGGGCACGTCCGCCGCGCGGGACACCGCTCGCAGCGTCACGGCGTGGTCGGAGTCGACCAGGGCGGTCGCCGCCGCCACGATCGCCTGGCGGCAGCCCGGCCTGCTCACGGCTCCGGGACGATGACGACCTTGCCCAGCACCGTGCGCGACTCGGCCAGCGCCAGCGCGGCACCCGCCTCGGACAACGGGATGCGTGCGGCGATCTGCGGCTTGAGCGCACCGGCCTCGACCAGCCTCAACACCTGCGTGAGGTCCTCGGCCAGACGCGCGCGGAACGCGGCCGTGCGGAAACGCTTGCCGGCCCAGAAGTTGTAGAAGCCCGCGCGCTTGCCGTTGGGCAGCAGGTTCCACAGCGCGAGCTGGCCGAAGTTCTTGAGCACCGGCAGCATCGCGTTGCCCTGCTCGTCCTTCGTCGCGGCCGAGCCGTAGTTGACCAGCGCGCCGCCGCGGCGGACCAGCTTCCAGGACTCGTGCACGCCGGGGCCGCCGACGTGGTCGAACACGGCGTCCACGCCTTCGGGCGCCAGCTCGCGGATGCGGTCGTACATGTTCGGGTCGCGGTAGTCGACGGGGATGGCGCCGAGTTCGCGCACCGCGTCGTGGTGACGTTCCGACGCCGTGCCGATGACCTTGATGCCGGCGTGGCGGGCGAGCTGGACCAGCGTCGAGCCGACGCCGCCGTTCGCGCCGAGCACGACGATCGTGTCGCCGCGCTCGACCTTCGCGGTCCGGTACATCATCTGCCACGCCGTGACGCCGTTGACGGCGACGGTCTCGGCGGCGGCGGAGTCCACGCCGTCCGGCACGGGCACCAGGTCGGCCGCCTCGACGATCAGGTGGCTGGCCCACCCGCCGATCTTGGTGACCACGGCGAACCGGTGTCCGCGCAGGTCGCGGTCCACGCCGGGGCCGATCCCGACCACCGTGCCGACGACGTCGTAACCGGGCACGAAGGGGAACGCGGGCTGGTCGTAGTACTTGCCCAGGCGCATCTGCTGCTCGGCGAACGAGACGCCGGTCGCCTCCATGCGCAGGACGACCTGGCCCTCGGCCGGCGCCGGCAGGTCGCGGACCTGGACGTGCAGGCCGTCGGGCTCGACGACACCCGGCAGGACGATCTCGGTGGCGCGGGTGGTGGCGGTCGTGGCGTTCATCGCGGGGCTCCTCGGTGTGTCTGCCAGTTGTGCTTACGGACATAAGCTAACGCCCGTAAGTCTGAGAGCGCAAGGCCTAACACCCATAAACTTTCAGGTGTATGGTTACGGCCGTGACGAACACGGAACCGCGCAGGCGCAACCGCCGGGGCGAGGGCGGGAAACTGCGGGACGAGATCATCGCGGCGGCGCTCGCGCTCCTGGACGAAGGCGGCGACGAACGCGCGGTCACGCTGCGCTCGGTCGCGCGGAAGGCGGGGATCGCGGCGCCGTCGATCTACCCGCACTTCGCGGACCAGCCGTCGATCATGCTGGCCGTGGTGCAGCGGGAGATGGACGCGCTCACCGCCACCCTGCGCGAGGCCGACGACAACGCGGCCGGTGGCGCGCGAGCGAGGCTTTTCGCGGTGTGCAACGGATATCTGGACTTCGCCCAGGCGCACCCGCAGCGCTACCGGATCATGTTCGGCGGCCTCTGGACGCCGTCGGTCGAGGACACCTCGATCACCGACGCCGACCTCGACTCACTGGGCGTGGAGGCGTTCACGCTGCTGGTCGAGGTGCTCGGCGTGTGCGTCGACGAGGGGATCGCGCACGCCAGCGACGACCTCTACGGCGACGCGGTGGCGTTGTGGCTGGGGTTGCACGGCCTCGCGCACCAGCGGGCCGTGGTGCGCAAGATGCCCGGACCGGCCGACGTCGGGGACCGGCTGATCACGGCACTCGCGCACCTCAAGTGACTACTCGGCGGCCGGCCTAGTCGAGGTTCTCGCGCAGCCGGGCCAGCAGGCGGCGGAGGACGTCCGTCGAGAACCGCGGTGGGTCGGGTGGCAGTGCCTTCCCCTTCGCCGGGTTGAGGCTGTACAGGTCGGTCGACTCCCTGATCGGTCTCAGGGTCAGCATCGCGGTCGCGGTGAACTGCCCGCCGGTCGAGTTGACGCGGTGGACCGTGTGCGGTGGGAGGTAGTAGCCCGTTCCCGAGGCGACCTGCTCGACAGCGTCCTCGTGCAGCGTGCAGGTGCCTCGCGGGCTGAACCGGTAGCCGGGGGCGGCCGCGATGGGGAGCTGGAGGTAGCGGAAGTGGTCGCCTGAGGGATCGCCCTCGGCGACGTACGTCGTCTGCGTGACCGTGCCGGCCACGATCCTGGAGATGAAGGGCCAGCGGTGGTTGTGGGCGTCCTGGGGAAGCGCGGGCGGGGCGGCCGCGGGATCCCAGAGGTGGATGCGGAACTGGCCGGGACAGCCCGCGGGGAGCGGGATTCTCAGCTTCGCGAACCCGTTGTCGTGGAAGTACGAGTGCGCGGCCATTTCCCGGAGCACGGCCTCCGACGGGTCGGACAGCAGTTCCTGCACGAGCTGCTCCACGGACAGCCTCGAGAGTTCCGTCCAGGCGGCGTTCGTGTTCTCGGCGGCTCTCGCGACGGCCAGGGGTCGCAGTGCCGAAATGACGTGGGTAGATCCGATCATCTGGTCTCCACTGAGAATCTTGAGCTCAATCTGTGCCGGTCTCTGGCAGGGAGGTGCCGTGCTCGTCTCCGTCAGCGGTGTTGCGTCGAGATCATGATCGTGTGCGGCGAAAATCTTCCAGCCCGCTGCGAATCAGGTGTCCGATGTGATGGCCAGTTTCATGCTTTTGTCAATGAATGATCAGTTCGCCTGATTGTCGTCGTGTGCGTTGCTTAAACCCAATCGGGTGAACCTTCTTGTTTCGAGGTCGCGTGCGGACGTGCGGTTTTTGCTGGAACGAAGCTGTGAACTGGGCAAACCCGATGGTGTTGCTCCTGTACGGTACGTGCTTCGCTGCCCTCTGTTCAATGCTCTGAATGGGAAGGCGGAAGTAACGTTCGACCACCTGGAAGACATACAGATCTCTAGAGGATCGGTAAGCTCGGCATGAGGTTGGCACCGGAGGTCCAGTGTGGCAGCTGCGTTGGACAGAAGCGAAGTCAAACTGGCCCAGGACCTCCAGCGCAAAGGCATGTCCCGATCGGCGTCCGTGCTCGCCGTGGTCATGGCGACCCGTGCGCATGCGCGGCCGGAAGCCGAGCTGGTGGAGATTGTCCGGCAGTATTCCGGGCTGGAGTCGGCCGCGGACGCCCGGCGGGCGATACAGGAGCTGCTGACGAGAGGCTGGATTCAGCAGACGGGTTCGTACGGGACGACGTTGACGCACCAGGTGCCGAAGCTCCGGGAGCTCATAGCGACGGAGCTGGGCGACCCGGGCATTCCCGACCAGCTGCTCGCGATGCGCGCGAATCTCGAACCGCATGTGCGGGTCCTGGGTGCGATGAAGGACGAAGTCGTCTATCACACCTTCATGGATCTGCTGCGTTCCGCGCAACAGGAGATCTGTCTCCCGATGCTGGCGACGCCACCCTATGACGAGACGGTGCGAATACTCCGCGAGCGCGCCGATGCCGGTGTTCGAGTGAGAATTCTTCTCGCGGTGCCATCGTTGGTCGCCAAGTGGCGCGGTGAGACCATGCGTTCCATCTCTGCCACTCGAATTCGGCAGTGGGTCGAGCAGTTCGACGATCGTGACACGGTCGAGGTGCGGCTCAGCAGCTCGCAGGAGGACATGGAACTGGCCACCTGCGTTTCGGTCGACGGTGGTGTGGTTCGTTATGACATCTACGATCCTTACAGCCAGCGAAGCCTTGAAGGAGTGATGGTCGAGTTCGGGTCACCGCAGGGGCTGGTGCCCAATCTCGTGCGGCTCTTCCAACGCGTGTTCGACGACGCGTGGGATCGCTCGATCAGTCCTCGGCGGGGCGCTATCGTGTGGCGCTTCCTGAAGAGGTGGTGGAAGCTGTGGTTGACCATCGCGGTCATCGCGGCCGCATTCATCCCGGTTGACGTCGACAACTGGGCAGAAATTCTCATCGGTTTCGGTGGCGGTATCGGTGCTCCCTTCATCGTGGAAGAAGCGCCCAAAGCGTATAGGACGGTGCGGAAATGGCGGGTTCAGTAAAAGCCGAGGCCAGGCTGGGAAGCAGGACTACTTTGCAGTCCTTCATTCTGATTCGGCACGCGGAGACACTGTCGAACAGCAGGGCTCGCTGGCACGGCGATTCCGATGAGCCGATCTCGCCGCAGGGAAGAGCGGAAGCCGAGGTCGCGGCGCTGAGGCTCCGTTCCTCGGGTGCGCACCCTCGGCTGGTCGTCTGTTCGGGACTGCTCAGGGCCAGGCAGACGGCGGAGATCTTCGCGAAGGCGGTCGGGCTTCACGACGTGGTGAGCGACAGCGCCCTCGGAGAACGCGACATGGGCGACTGGAAGGGTCTGGCGCCCACCGAGGTCGAGGCCAGGTGGCCTGGTCACCTGGCCGCCTGGGAGGCAGGAGCCGTCGAAGGCCCGCCCAACGGTGAGACCGACACCGCGGTGACGCTGCGGGCTCTCGACGTGCTGGCGAAGTTCACCGAACTGGGAGAGGGCCCGGTCCTGGTCGTGACGCACGGTGGCGTCATCCGGTCGCTGCGGAAGGCCAAGGGGCTGCCGAACATCGCGGTGCCTCATCTCGGCGGGTGCTGGACGCGCCTGCACGGCTCCGCCTCCGACTGGGAGGTCGGATCCGAGGTCGTGTTCGGGGATCCCGACTCGCGCCCGAAGACCTGATCCCGCGCTGAGGGGGCGTGTGATGCAGACGCGGTTTTGCGGAGGGTGCGGAGACCGGGTTCGAGAGCTTTGCGTCGACTCCCTGGCGGGTGCCGGGGTGAGGAAGGTCCATTGGGAGTGCTGGTCGGACTGCAACCTGCGCTGCGGTTTCTGCTACCGCACCACCGGGGAGCCGCTGCTCACCGATGAGGCGGTGCGGCTGCTGCGCGCCATCAGGACCGGTGGCGCGGGCGCCGTCGTCTTCGCCGGCGGTGACCCGAGCCTGCGGGTGGACCTGCCTCTTCTGGTTTCCTGCGCCGAGAACATCGGCCTGGTGCCGATCGTGCACACGAACGGCCATCACACGTCCGAGCTGCTCTGGTCCGCCTACCGGAAGTGCGACCACATCGGTCTCTCCCTCGACTCGGCGGTCGCGGAGGGGCACGACAGGATGCGAGGCCGGCGCGGCAACTTCGACCGGGTGGTGAACGCGCTGTCGAGGTGTGACCAGGAGGGCATCCAGGTCTCGGTGCGCACGGTGGTGAGCGCGGTGAACGCGCGTGACGTGCACCGGATCGGGACCCTGCTGGAAGGCCATCCGTGCGTGCGCAGCTGGAAGCTGTTGCAGTTCAGCGCGATCGAGCTGGGGTGGACGAACCGGGCCGTGCACGAGCTAGCGTTCCCGGAGTTCGCGGACGCGTTCGTGAGGGCTCGCGAGACCTACTCGGGTCCGCTGGAGATGCTGGCGAACTCGGACAAGGTCGACGCGTACCTGATGGTGTCCCCAGACGGGTTCGCCTACGGGGTCACGCTGGACGAGTCGATCCGCGACGGCCGGCACCGCAAGGTCGGGTCGTTCCTGACGGAGCACCTGAGCGAGCTCGCGGGAGGCGTTCGCATCGATCCTCAGCGGCACGACCAGCACACCAGGTACGAACGCCACCTCTGACCAGTGACTACGGGGCCTCGAACAGCGTCGACACCGACTCGCCGACGTTGATCCGCCGCATCGCCTCGGCCATCGCCGGCGCGATCGACAGCACCTCCAGCTTCGGCACCACCTTGTCGTCCGGGATCGGCACGGTGTTCGTGGCGACGATCTCCAGCACGTCGTCGAACGCCTGCAGCCGGTCCAGCGCCCCGGCGGAGAACAGCCCGTGCGTGCAGGCGACCCGGATCGACCCGGCCCCGCGCTCGCGCAGCTTGTCCAGCAGTTCGATCACGGTCGAGCCCTTGGCGATCTCGTCGTCCAGCACGATCACGTCCCGCCCGCCCACGTCGCCGATGACGGTCGAGATCTGCACCTTGTCGTCGGCGAACCGCTGCTTGGCGCCGGCCGCGACCGGCAGCCCGAGGATCCGCGCGAAGTGCGCGGCCTCCTTGGCGTTGCCCAGGTCCGGCGACACCACGACGGTGTTCGACAGGTCGTACCGGGAGAAGTGCGCGGCCAGTTCGCGCAGGGCGTGCAGGTGGTCGACGGGCACCGAGAAGAACCCGTGCACCTGCGGCGAGTGCAACGTCATCGCCAGCACCCGGGACGCGCCCGCGGCCACCATCAGGTCGGCGACCAGGCGGCCGCCGATCGAGATCCGGGGTGCGTCCTTCTTGTCCGAACGCGCGTACGCGTAGTGCGGCAGGACGACGGTCGTGCGCGCGGCGGAGGCGCCACGGGCAGCGTCCAGCATCAGCAGGAGTTCGACCAGGTGCTCCTGGACGGGCGGCACCAGCGGCTGGATCAGGAACACGTCCCGCTCACGGCAGTTCGCCTGCAACTGCACTTCCAGGCAGTCGTTGGCGAACCGCGTCAGCCGGCTGGGCGAGAGATCGACACCGAGGTGGCCACAGATCTCGGCGGCGAGTGAGGGATGGGCAGAACCACTGAAGACAGCGATGTCACGCACATCCGCGAACCTAGTCGATGACCAGCACCAACTTGCCGTCGCGGAAGAACGGCATCAGGTTTCCGCGCGTGTCGACCGTATGGGTGCCGCGCGGGAAAACGGCCTCTATGGCCGTGAACGCGATGATGTCCGACACGCCGTGACGGCCGCGCAACGACCGTTGGCCTTGGTACCGCAGAGCGCGCCCCTCGCGGCGGTACTGGTGGGCCTCGGCAGCAGTGGAGGCGCCTACTCGAAGCGCCTCCGGGCCTACCAGTCGTCCTGAGGACGCACCACGTACAGCGACGCCGAAACCCTGCGCGACCAGTGAGTTCACCACTGCGTCGGACGGGGGAACCGGCAGGAGGAAGGACATCGCGAAGTGGCTGTCGACCTCGTGCACCGCGACCGTTCGGGCCGTGGTCAGCACGGTGTCGTGCAGCTCCAACGCGATCTTCTCCGCTTCCCAGCGGTTTTCATAGCCGGCGTCGACGCCGACGAAGGTGCTGGTCACCTGACCTCCACGAAGATCGGGTTGGTGTAGCACCACAGGTCCTCCCACGGGTTCGCGGCTCCCGGTGCGTCCGCCTGCGGCTCGAACGCGCCGCGGTTGCCGTCGGTTCCGCGCAACCGGAGGTAGAAAGGCTCCCGGACGTTGCGGAACGTGTGCGTGAAGACCGCATGGTGCCAGCGCGGCTCGTAGGATCGCTCGACCTTCACATGTGGCGTGGCCAACGTTTCAGATGATGATCGTCCGGTTACCGCGCCCTTGATGAGGTCCAAACGGCGCAATCGTGGCACGAATCCCGCGCTGTTGGGGCGAGTTGCGAGACGTGCCTTGACCAGCACCGTCACGTCCGAGCCGCGGCGGACCCGCAGCCGCCCGCCCATCGTCTGCGTTCCGCCGGTTGCGCAAACGTCGAAACGCAGGTCGTCGACCAGGCCTCCGTGCGACACCCACACCCGGCCTGCGCGAAGGCCCTCCATCACGGCTCCGCGCGTCCGACGGGTCGCGCCGACGACGGTCCGTGAGAATTCACAGGGGAAGAAGTCGACGTAGGGCGGCGCCACCTGCGGCACGGCGCCCTCGACCGCGTCGAGGTGCTTGCCCGTGAGATCGAACTGGTTGCCCGGCTCCGGCACGCGGACGATCGTGTCGCGCGAGTTGAAGTGCGAGTCGGAGTTCGACGTGATCCACCAGCCGAGGCCCTCGGCGAGCAACGAGTCCCAGACCCCGCCGACCTTCGCCGTCATCCAGTCGAAGCCGCCGTAGGTCCGGTAGGCCTCTGGCGGGTAGGGCGTGTACGAGTTCGAGCCGGGGCTGTTCGCGTAGCCGCCGCGATGGCCGCCCGGACCGCGCAACGGGTCGCCGTCGCCCTGCGCTCCCGGTGCGCCTTCCATGCCGACAACGATGTCGGGTGCCAGGTCGTGCATGGCCCGGAGCTCGTGGGGCGCCACCCGGCCGTTGCGCATCGGGTGGTTCACGAACACCAGCGCGGACTTCATGGTGCCGTTGCGGATTTTGGTCTGCAGGAACCGGATCGCGTCGAGCGCCTTGCGCTCGTTCGCCGGGTTCGAGGCCTCGGCGCCGTTGAGCCGCCAGTCGAACTGCCGCTCGAAGTCGCGCAGCACGCCGGCCTCGTCGTGGCAGTCCTCGAAGAACAACGTCGCGTGCTCGGCGCCGGGGACGTTCCACTCCATCCCGTGCCACAGCAGCAGTTGCGGGAACTTCCGGGCGGCTCGGCGGAGATCGGCCGCCGTCGCCTCGACCGAGTGCGCCTCGTGCGAGGCGTGGCCGTGGTCGGTGACCGCGAGCCAGTCCGTGCCGTGCCGCAACGCGCCGCGGATCTGCTGCTCGACGGTGTACATGCCGTCGTACGAGTACTGCGTGTGCGCGTGGTGATCACCGGAAAGCCACTGGTAGCGGGACGTTGCCGACGCCGTTCCGCTCCCCAGCGCACCCGCCACACCGAGCACGCCCGCTCCCTGCAGGAAGCGTCTGCGAGCTACTTCGGACATGGCTTGACCTCCACGAGACGGGTCGGGGTCCGTGGAGGCTAGGCCGATCGGGTGTGGCGCAGGTGGACTGCGGATGAACTAGACGGGAAGCAGGTCCACCCAGTCCAGGAACGGCAGTGCGCCGGTGCCCTGCAACGCCGCGAGTCCCAGCCAGATCGACAGGATCGTCACGACCGGCCCGACGATGGCCATCTCCACCACGCCACCGGTCTTCATCCGCATGATCTTCGGCGGCGCGACCGGGTACCAGGTCTTGCCGAAGATCGGGATCGGCCACAGGATCGGGCAGCCCTGCTCGGTGATCGCGTCGCCGACGTAGTGCGCGAAGCACCCGATGCCGACCGCGATCCCGCACGCCGCCGCGGAAGCGTCCGTCTGCGAGGTCCACGCGATCATCGCCCAGGTGATGCCCGCCGACACCACGGTGATCAGCAACGCGTCCTGCTTGGGGCACCAGTCGTTCATGATGCCGCGCACCGCGAGACCGGCGAACACGAACATCAGCACGGGCAGCGCCCACTTCTGGCTGTTCTGGATGACCGCGGCGGTGAAGACGGCGGAGAAGATCGCGAAGACGAGCGTGTGCGTGAGACCGCGATGTCCGCCGTCCCGCTTGGAATCTCTCTTCAGCCGGGTGGTCCGGTAGACGAAGCTGCTCAACGCGTTGATGCCCGCGGACAGCCCGCTGCTCAGTGCTCCGAACGTGCGCGAGATGGTCGAACCGGGGTGGTCGAGGTCGGGCAGGAGTGCTGCCCCGGTGGCGAGAACCGCTCCCACGGCCCAGCTCTGCGGCGAGAGCTGGCCGATCGGGTGAGTCGACGCGAGTGCGGTGACAGCGCTCCAGGCGAGCAGCCCGCTCATCGCATGTGTTGGCCCAGTTGACACTTACGCCCCTTCTGATGATCACCCGACAGGGAGACCTTATCGCTCGCACGTTCGAACCGGCGTGCTTCTCAACACGCCTGTCGGAGCGGTTCTGTTGCACCGCGCGTGGTAGCCATGAAGGAGGCACCGCGTCCGCTGCTGGGCGCAGGCGCGGGGGCTATGGTGCGCCTGAATCGGTGTAACCAGGGTCGCAGGCACGAGTGGGCGTTCTACCAGTACGCTTGTCTTGCTTGCATCGTCGCGAGAGGAGCGCCCGGAGTTATGGGCAAGATCAAGGTTCAGGGCACCGTCGTCGAGCTTGACGGCGACGAGATGACCCGGATCATCTGGCAGTTCATCAAGGACAAGCTGATCCACCCGTACCTGGACGTCACTCTGGAGTACTACGACCTGGGCATCGAGCACCGGGACGCCACCGACGACCAGGTCACCGTCGACGCCGCCAACGCCATCAAGAAGCACGGCGTCGGCGTCAAGTGCGCCACGATCACGCCGGACGAGGCGCGCGTCGAGGAGTTCGGCCTCAAGAAGATGTGGGTCTCGCCGAACGGCACGATCCGCAACATCCTCGGCGGTGTCGTCTTCCGCGAGCCGATCATCATCTCCAACGTCCCGCGGCTGGTCCCGGGCTGGACGAAGCCGATCATCATCGGCCGTCACGCCCACGGTGACCAGTACAAGGCCACCAACTTCAAGGTGCCCGGCGCCGGCAAGCTCACGATCACGTTCCAGCCGGAGGACGGCTCGGACCCGATCGAGCACGTCGTCACCGAGTTCCCAGCGGAGGGCGGTGTGGCGATGGGCATGTACAACTACAACAAGTCCATCGAGGACTTCGCCCGCGCCTCGTTCTCCTACGGCCTGCAGCGGGGCTACCCCGTCTACATGTCGACGAAGAACACGATCCTCAAGGCCTACGACGGTGCCTTCAAGGACATCTTCCAGGCCGTGTTCGACGCCGAGTTCAAGGCGGAGTTCGACGCCAAGGGCCTGACCTACGAGCACCGCCTCATCGACGACATGGTCGCAGCGGCCATGAAGTGGGAGGGCGGCTACGTCTGGGCGTGCAAGAACTACGACGGTGACGTCCAGTCCGACACGGTCGCGCAGGGCTTCGGCTCGCTCGGCCTCATGACGTCGGTCCTGATGACGCCGGACGGCAAGACGGTCGAGGCCGAGGCCGCGCACGGCACCGTGACGCGTCACTTCCGCCAGCACCAGGCCGGCAAGCCGACCTCCACGAACCCCATCGCGTCGATCTACGCGTGGACCCGTGGCCTCATGCACCGCGGCAAGCTGGACGGCACCCCCGAGGTGATCCGCTTCGCCGAGGCGCTCGAGGAGGTCGTGATCGAGACCGTCGAGTCCGGTCAGATGACCAAGGACCTGGCCCTGCTGATCAGCAAGGACCAGGCGTGGCTGACGACCGAGGACTTCCTCGCCGCGCTCGACGAGAACCTCAAGAAGAAGATGGCGTCCTTCTGATCCACGCCCGCTTCTGAAGGCCACCCCGGTCACACCGGGGTGGCCTTTCCCGTTGCGCGTCACCCGGTCGGTTCCTCTTGCGGGTGGTAACCGCGCCGAGCCGTCCACACAGGCCTTTCAGCCGCTATATCTGCTGTTCCAGGGCTTGTGGTGTGCGGAGGGTACGAGATGTTCGGTGTGCCGGTTCGGGGAATGATCGTCATCGGTGTGCTCGGGGTCGCCGGCGTGATGTACGCGGCGAACGGCGGCAAGCCGATGGGCAGTGAGAAGGGGTCGGAGATCTGCAAGATCACGGTGACGGCGGACATCCTCAACGTCCGCTCCGGCCCGGGCGACATGCAGCCGATCGTCTCGACGATGCCGCGCGACGCGGTGTCCGAAGCCCAGGACCGCGTCGAGAACGGCTACCGGATGCTGAGCGACCGCCGCTGGGTAAGCCAGTCGTTCGTCGCGCTGACCAGCGACTCGACCTGCAAGTAAACTCGCGGGCATGTTGCGGAACATGTTCCGGTGGGGCAGGGGCAAGAGCGTCGTGCAGTGCTCCTGCGACCCCGAGTGGCAGGGCCTCTACACCGAGGTCTACGGCGAACGCCAGCTCGCCCTGCCCCGCGACGAGATGGCGACCCTCGTGGGCTACCTCGACCTGACCGCACGCTGCGCGGGCTGCAACGCCGAGTACCCGAAGCCCTGGGGCCTCGCCTCCCAGTAGGCTCCTCGGTCGTGCTCACGGTCTCCACGGTCAACGTCAACGGTCTGCGCGCCGCCGCGAAGAAGGGCTACCTGGAGTGGCTCGCCACTTCCTCGGCGGACGTGGTGTGCCTGCAGGAAGTCCGCGCGGAACCCTCCGAGCTTTCTGAGGAGGTCCACTCGCCCGCCGGTTGGCACGGCGTGTACGCGCCTTCCTCGTTGAAGGGCCGTGCGGGCGTGGGCGTTCTCTCGCGCGTTGAACCGACCTCGGTCCGTGTGGGCTTCGGCGTCTCGGAGTTCGAGGCGAGCGGCCGTTACGTGGAGATCGAACTGCCGGGCGTCGTCGTGGCGTCGCTGTACCTGCCGTCCGGCGACGTCGGCACCGAGAAGCAGGACGAGAAGGACCGCTTCATGTCGGCCTTCCTGCCGTACCTGGTGTCGTTGCGGGAGAAGGCGGCTGTCTCGGGCCGTGAGGTGCTCGTGTGTGGTGACTGGAACATCGCGCACCAGCAGGCGGACCTGAAGAACTGGAAGACGAACCAGAAGGAGTCCGGCTTCCTGCCGTACGAGCGGGAGTGGATGACGTCCGTGTTCGCGTCCGGGTACAACGACGTGATGCGCTCTTTGCACCCCGATGTCGTTGGGCCGTACTCGTGGTGGTCGTACCGCGGGAAGGCGTTCGACAACGACTCCGGGTGGAGGATCGACTACCAGGTCGCGACGGACGGGCTGGCGGCTCGGGCGCGGACCGCGGTGGTGGAGCGTGCGGCGACGTATGCGGAGCGCTGGTCGGACCACGCGCCGGTCACCGTGGTCTACGGCGACTGATGCCGGAGCGGTGAGCCCGGCTACGAGGTCCTCGCCGAGTGACCCGACTGGCTCAGCCCGACCAGCCTTTATCGCTCTTGTCACCCACCTGACGGCTCGATTCAACCCAGCCGCTCCCTGAACATGAACACGATTCACCATCGATGAATCGGGGGCGGTTATGGCAGGGTTCAACCGGCGGTCTTTCCTCCTGGCGATGGGTGTGGGCGCGGCAGGCGTGCCGCTGCTCGACCGCCAAGCGTTTGCGTCGACCGCGGGCACCACACTCGACGTCACGGCCGCACCGATCGGGACCAGCGGTTATCGCCGGCTCCAGGCAGGTCCCGGCTGGCCGACGGTCGTGCGCGGCGACCTGATCGCGGCCAAGCCGAACAGGGAGGCCAGGCGAAAAGCCTTGGCCAGCTTCGTGCAGTTCAGCGACATGCACATCTGTGACGCGCAGAGCCCGCTCCGGTTCGAGTACCTGCACCCGATCATGGGGTCCAGCGCGCACCGGCCGCAGGAGGCGCTCACGGCGCAGGGTTCGACGAGCCTCGTCCGCCGGGTCAACGCGATCAAGAACGGTCCGCTGACCGGCAGGCCCTTCGACTTCCTCATGACGACCGGTGACAACACCGACAACCACGAGAACGTCGAGCTCGACTGGTACCTCGCGGTCCTCAACGGCGGTCGCATCACCCCGAACACCGGCGACAGCAGGTACGAGGGCGTGCAGAACGCGGGCATCAGCACGTTCTGGCAGCCGGACCTGAGCGGCAGCGACGACTACAAGGCGAAGGGCTTCCCCCAACTCGACGGACTGCTCGACGCGGCGGTCCGCGAGTTCACCAGCCCTGGTCTGAACATCCCCTGGTACTCGACGATCGGCAACCACGACGACAGCGTGGTCGGCGCGCTGCCGGACGGGCTGCTCGACAGCTGGTACACCGGCCGCAAGAAGATCGTCGGGTTCGGTGACCCCGTGCAGAACGCGAAGGTCGCGCGGGCGTTCAACGATCCCACGGCGATCCCTGAGACCCTCGCCATTCTCGCGAGCAACAGCGGCGTCGTCCGGACCGTGACTCCTGACCCGAGGCGAAGGCTGTTCAACACCGGTGAGTACGTGCGCAAGCATCTGCCGTCGGGCGGGCACGGTTACACGGACGCCAACGCGGATGGCGTGGACGTCTTCTACACGTTCCGGATGGCGCCCGGTGTCACCGGCATCAGCATGGACACCACGAACCTCGCGGGGTTCTCCACGGGCTCGATAGGGCTGCATCAGCTCAACTGGATCGAGAAGACCCTCAAGCGCAACAGTTCGCTCTACTACGACTGGCTCGGCCTGCCGCAACGGCAGAACGTCACCGACGAGCTGTTCGTGCTCTTCAGCCACCACACGAGCTCGACGATGGGCAATGTCCTGCCGGACAAGCGCCGCCCGTTCGACCCTCGGTTGAACGGCGACGCGTTGCTCAACCTCCTGCACCGCTTCCCGAACGTGCTGGCGTGGGTCAACGGCCACACACACCGCAACGTCATCACCCCGCACCGGCACGACACACCCGCACGGAGCTTCTGGGAGATCAACACCGCCGCGCACGTCGACTACCCGCAGCACGCCCGCGTGATCGAGGTGGCGGACAACGGTGACGGCACGTTGTCGCTGTTCACGACGTTGCTCGAAGCGGATGCGCCCTACCAGGTCGACTACGACGACCGCAGCGACACGGCACTCGCCAGCCTGTGCCGGGAGTTCACCTACAACGACATCCACTCGCGGACGAACCCCCTCGGCACACCGCTCGACCGGAACACGGAGCTGCTCGTGGCCGTCCGCTGAGTGGGATGTCCCACAGCCGGTGCGGGGTGATCAGGAATTTCAGCGGCCTAAGGTCGTTGACGTGGCAGTGGACATCTCGCTAACCCCACCGCAGTCCCGTCCGAGTGCGGCGGCCATGCGGCGTGCGCTGCGCAGGGCCGCCGACGGTGCCGTGCTCGACGCGACCGAGGCCTCCGTGTTGCTGCACGCGCGCGAGGACGACCTGGACTCGTTGCTGACAGCGGCGGGCAAGGTGAGGGACGCGCACCTGCTCGCCGAGGGGCGTGCCGGGATCGTCACGTACAGCCGGTCGGTGTTCATCCCGCTGACGAGGTTGTGCCGGGATCGGTGCCACTACTGCACGTTCGCGACCGTGCCGCACAAGCTTCCCGCCGCGTTCCTCGAACGCGACGAGGTGCTGGAGATCGCCCGCGCCGGCGCCGCGCAGGGGTGCAAGGAAGCGCTCTTCACGCTCGGCGACCGGCCGGAGGAACGCTGGCCCGCCGCGAAGGAGTGGCTGGAGGCGCGCGGTTACGAGTCCACTTTGGACTACGTGCGGGCCAGCGCCATCGCGGTGCTGGAGGAGACCGGGCTGCTGCCCCACCTCAACCCCGGCGTGCTGAGCTGGGAGGAGCTGACGCGGCTGCGGCCCGTCGCGTCCAGCATGGGCATGATGCTCGAGACCACGGCCGAGCGGCTGTGGAGCGAGAAGGGCGGCCCGCACTACGGCAGCCCCGACAAGGATCCCGCAGTCCGCCTGCGAGTCCTGACCGACGCCGGCCGCGTGAACGTCCCGTTCACCACCGGAATCCTCATCGGCATCGGGGAGACGATCACCGAGCGAGCCGAGTCGCTGCTCGCGATGCGTCAAGTCGCGAAGCAGTACGGGCACATCCAGGAAGTCATCATCCAGAACTTCCGCGCCAAGCCGGACACGGCGATGCGCGGCATGCCCGACGCCGACCTGACCGAGCTCGCGGCGACGATCGCCGTTGCGCGCCTTGTGATGCCGTCGACCGTGAGCGTGCAGGCACCGCCGAACCTCGTCGGCGGCGAGTTCGGCCTCATGCTGCGCGCGGGCGTCGACGACTGGGGCGGCGTCTCGCCGATCACGCCCGACCACGTGAACCCCGAGAAGCCGTGGCCGCAGGTCGACCAGCTCGTCGAGATCACCGGAGAAGCCGGTTTCTCCTTGCAGGAACGGCTGAACGTCTACCCGCGCTACGTCCGCGCGGCCGCGGGGCAGTGGATCGACACCCGGCTCACCGCGCACGTTTCCGCGCTGGCGCTGGAGAACGGCCTCGCGAACCCGGACGCCGCCGTGGTCGGCCGCGAGTGGCAGGAGCCCGACGGCGGGCTCGACACGTTCGGCCGTGCCGACCTCAACACCGCGATCGACACCGAGGGCCGCACGAGCGACCGCCGCGGCGACTTCGACGAGGTCTACGGCGACTGGGACGAGCTGAAGATCCCCGTTGCCCCGCAACGGCTTTCCGAAGACGTCCAACGTGGACTGAAGATCGCGGCGAACGACCCCGGCGCGTTGCTCGGCGACACCGACGCCGCGATGGCGTTGCTGACGGCCGACGGCGAGGCGCTGGAGGAGATGGTCCGCCTCGCCGACGACCTGCGGCGTGAGGTGGTGGGCGACGACGTCACGTACGTCGTCAACCGGAACATCAACTTCTCGAACGTCTGCTACGTCGGGTGCCGCTTCTGCGCGTTCGCCCAGCGCGAGCGCGACGCGGACGCGTTCCGGCTGTCGACCGAGGACGTCGCCGACCGCGCGCAGGAGGCGTGGGACGACGGCGCCACCGAGGTCTGCATGCAGGGTGGCATCGACCCCAAGCTGCCGGTGACCTACTACGCCGACGTCGTGCGCGCGATCAAGAAGCGCGTGCCCGGCATGCACGTCCACGCGTTCAGCCCGATGGAGATCGTCTCCGCCGCGGCGAAGGCGGGCGTGAGCGTCCGCGAGTGGCTCACGGAACTGAAGGAAGCCGGCCTCGACACGATCCCCGGCACGGCAGCCGAGATCCTCGACGACGACGTCCGCTGGGTGCTGACCAAGGGCAAGCTGCCGACCGCGACCTGGCTCGACGTCGTCGGCACGGCCCATGAGCTGGGCATTCGTTCGTCGTCGACGATGATGTACGGCCACGTGGACCACCCCGGCCACTGGCTCACGCACTTCCGGGTGCTCGCGGACCTGCAGGACCGGACCGGCGGGCTGACCGAGTTCGTCGCGCTGCCGTTCGTGCACCGCAACGCCCCGATCTACCTGGCGGGAGTGGCCCGTCCGGGTCCCAGCCGCCGCGACAACCGCGCCGTGCACGCGTTCGCACGGTTGGCGCTGCACGGACGTGTGGACAACATCCAGTGCTCGTGGGTGAAGCTCGGCGACGAGGGCACCGCGGAGATCCTCAACGGCGGTGCGAACGACATCGGCGGCACGTTGATGGAGGAGACCATCAGCCGCATGGCCGGGTCCGAGCACGGATCGGCGCGCACTGTGAGTGAGCTTGAAACCCTGGCATCACTAGCAGGGCGTAACGCGCGTCAGCGGACTACGACATATGGGCGAGTGCGATCCGATCATCCGTGACCGATAGTCTGATTCGGCGCATGAACGCTACCGGCCATCGGTAGCTTGGCGGCCAATCAGTCAGCAAGGTTCACCCGTTCCGGGGTGGGTCTGTGCCTTGGGGAGGCTCGGCAAGTGCACGGCATGAGTCTGGTTCTGAGCGCTGCGGTCGAAAGCAGCATGACCGGCACCGCTGCTGGTCCCGTCGGCCTGATCGCGGTCACCGCGGGCGTCGGCGGCATGGTGTACGGCCTGGTGAAGCGGCGCAAGCCGGCCCCGGTGATCGCTGCGAACCAGCGCATCGACCTGGTCCCGCAGGACACCACGCACAACTGATCCACCCCGGTCTGAGAAGATTTCGTCCGTGTCCACGGAGAACGCGCCTGCAGAGCCCGTAAAGCGCCCCCGCGTCCTGTCCGGCATCCAGCCGACGGCCGGGTCGTTCCACCTCGGCAACTACCTGGGTGCGGTGCGGCAGTGGGTGGCCCTGCAGGAGGCGCACGACGCGTTCTACTGCGTCGTCGACCTGCACGCGATCACCGTGGAGCAGAACCCGAAGGAACTGCGCCAGAACACGCGCGTCTCGGCCGCGCAGCTGCTCGCGCTGGGGATCGACCCGGATCGGGCGACCCTGTTCGTGCAGTCGCACGTCCCCGAGCACGCCCAGCTCGGCTGGATCATGCAGTGCATGACCGGCTTCGGCGAGGCGTCGCGGATGACGCAGTTCAAGGACAAGTCCGCACGCCAGGAGCAGTCCGTCGGCGTCGGCCTGTTCACGTACCCGATCCTGCAGGCCGCGGACATCCTGCTGTACCAGGCGCACTACGTGCCGGTCGGTGAGGACCAGCGCCAGCACCTGGAGCTGACCCGCGACCTGGCGACGCGCTTCAACTCGCGCTACGGCAAGACGTTCCGCCTGCCGGAGGCGTACATCGTCAAGGACACGGCCAAGATCTTCGACCTGCAGGAACCGACCGCGAAGATGAGCAAGTCGGTGCCCGGTGGCGTCGTCGAGCTGCTGGAGGACCCGAAGCGCTCGGCGAAGAAGATCCGGTCCGCGGTCACCGACACGGGCCGCGAGGTCGTCTTCGACGTCGAGAACAAGCCGGGCGTCTCGAACCTGCTGACGATCTACTCGGCGCTGACGGGCCGCACGGTCGAGTCGCTGGTCGCCGACTACGACGGCAAGGGCTACGGCGACCTGAAGAAGGACCTCGGCGAGGTCTTCACCGAGTGGGTCACGCCGGTGCAGGAACGCGTCCGCATGTACCTCGACGACGTGGCGTCGCTGGACAAGATCCTGGCCTCCGGCGCCGAGCGCGCCCGCGAGGTCGCCGCCGGCACGTTGCGCCGTACGTACGACAAGATCGGCTTTGTTCTGCCCGAGTAGTGCAAGTGCACTAGCGTTCTGCGCGTGGACAAGTGGCGGCAGAAGTACGCGTGGCTCGACCACATCTTCCGTGCGTACGAGCGGTTCGACCAGAGGTACGGAACCCAGCACGCCGCTGCGGTCACGTACTTCAGCGTGCTCTCGCTCGTGCCCATCCTGATGATCGGGTTCGCGGTCGCCGGTTTCGTGCTGCAGTCGCAGCCGGACCTGCTGGCCTCGCTGCGGAGCAGCATCGCCGAGGCGGTGCCCGACCAGCAGCTGCGCACCCAGATCAACGAGGCCGTGGACACCGCGCTCGAGTCCAAGGGCACCGTCGGCATCATCGGCCTGCTCGGTGCCGCCTACTCCGGCCTCGGCTGGATGAGCAACCTCCGCGACGCCCTGACCGCGCAGTGGGGTCAGGCGAAGGGGGATCTGCCGTTCCTCGGCACGCTGTGGCGCGACCTGCTGTCGTTGCTCGGCCTGGGGCTCGCGATCGTGCTGTCGTTCGGCATCACGGCGCTCGGCACCGGCTTCGCCGAGCAGGTGCTGGAGTGGATGGGCCTGGCCGAGGCGGGCTGGGCGCACGTCCTGTTGCGCATCGGCACGATCCTGCTGTCGCTGCTGGCGAACTGGATGGTCTTCCTGTGGGTGCTCGCGCGACTGCCGCGCAAGCCCGTGGGGTGGAAGAGCGCGCTGCGCGGCGCGCTGGCGGGTGCGATCGGCTTCGAGGTGCTCAAGCAGGCCGCCACGATCTTCCTGTCGTTCACGACGAAGTCACCGACCTCGGCCGCGTTCGGGTCGGTGATCGGTGTGCTGGTGTTCGCGAACCTCGTGGCGCAGTTCATCCTGTTCATCACGGCCTGGACGGCCACGGCCAGGGAGAACCGCGAGCCCGAGGTGGTGAAGGCGCCGCCGCCCGCGGTGATCCAGCCCGTGGTGTCGGTGCGGCAGGGTCCCTCGCCGTCGCTGATGGTCGGCGCCGGCGCGGTGCTCGGTGCGGTCCTCGGACTTCGGTGGCGCCGCAAGTAGCCCACAGAACGAAGAACGGCCCCAGCGCGCGTGCGCTGGGGCCGTCGTCGTTGGTGCCTCAGAAGCTCTGAGCCGCCTGCTGCGAGGCCTGACGGCGTGCCCTGGCCGCCTTGGCCCGCTTGTTGCGGACGACCAGCACGAGGCCGGCCAGCAGGCCGAGAACCGCGACCGCCGTGATCGGGAGGCCGACGGTGCCGAACGCGGTGGGCGTCGGGCGGCCCGTCTCCGCGTCGGCCGCCACGTCCGGGGAGTTGCTGTTGGAGCTCTGGGTGGGGACGACGTTCTGCTTCGGCTGCGGCGCGCCGTCGACGAGCTTGCCGACACCGCCGGGGCCCATGGCGAAGCCGTAGTCGAGGAGCTTGCCGGCCTGGCTGTCGATGCGCGTGGGCGTCTGCTGACCGCGCAGCAGCACCACGACGAGGCGGCGGCCGTTGCGTTCGGCCGCGCCCACGTAGGTGTGCTGCGAGTCGTCGGTGAAGCCGGTTTTGCCGCCGAGCGAGCCCTGGTAGTTCGTGAGCATGCGGTTGTCGTTCTGAAGCATGATCGTGCCGCCGTTGCGGCCGGGGAACTGCGACTGCTGCAGCTTGATGGCCTGCGCGAACTCGTCGTACTTCATCGCGCCGCGGAAGATCAGGCCGACGTCGTAGGCCGACGTGCTGGTGCCGGGGCCGTCGAGGCCCGACGGGGTCACGGCGCGGGTGTCGAGGGCGCCGAGCTCCTTGGCCATGGCGTTCATCTTGCGCAGGGCGTTCGGCACGCCGCCGAGCTGACGGGCCAGGGTGTGCGCCACGTCGTTGCCGGAGGTGAGCAGCAGGCCGTGCATCAGCTGGCGGACCGTGTACTGGCCGCCGTCCTTGAGGCCGACGCAGGTGCACTCCTGCTGCGTGTCCTCGGCGCTGGCGGTGACGACGAGGTCGCCCCGCAGTTCCTTGGCGACGACCATCGCGAGGAGCACCTTCATGATGCTCGCGGGGCGCTGACGGCCGTGCGGGTCGTACGCGGCGAGGACGGCGCCGCTGTCCATGTCCGCGAGCAACCACGAGGCCGCGGTGATGCCGCTGGGCGGCTGCGCCGAGTTCGGCGGCAGGATCAGGCCGCACTCGCCCAGCCGGTCGCCGCCGATGGGCTTCTCCGGCACCTCGAGCGGCGTCGGGGCCTTCTGACCGGGCGCCGGCTGCTCGGACGTGTCCACCGGTGGCGGCGGGGTCTCGCGGTTAGCGCACTGCGCCGAGCCGGCGGCCTGCTGTGCGGTGCTCGTCGGTGCGGCGAACGCGGCGGTGGCCGTTGCTAGGACCAGGGCGACGATGAGCCGTTTTGGGAAGGGCACACGTTCAGGCTATCCACCCCCGTTTCGCCGCCTGCACGCGCCACGTCTGATACTGGTGAACGTGAAGCTCTCGCGCCCGATGTCACTCTTCCTGGTGGCTTTCGGTGTGTGGTCGTGGGTGATCTGGCCCACGTTCCTCAGGAACATCTGGAAGGACCCGCGTTCGTTCAGCGACGGACCCACGGCCTTCTTCACCGTGCACCTGGTGCTCGTGATCGCCTCGCTCGTGTTCGGCACGGTCATCGGCGTGCTGGGCGTGCGGGGATTCCTCGCCACTCGACGTCGATAAGGAAACGCTGTGGATTTCGTACGGCTGCTGCTGGTGTTCCTGCACCTGCTCGGCATGGGCATGCTGGTCGCGATGATCATGTTGCAGGCGAAGGCCGGCAAGGACGCGCCCGTCAACAAGGGCTGGCTGCACGGTGCGGCTCTGCAACTGCTGACCGGTGTGGCACTGGTCGCCATCGACCCGCTGGTCGACGCGGTGAAGTACGACCACGTCAAGATCGGCGTCAAGCTGCTGGTCGTCGTCGCCATCGCCGCCGTCGTGGCGATCAACGTCGGCAAGCCGAAGGCACCGTCCTGGCTGCTGCCGACGGCCGCGTCGCTGGTCGTGCTGAACGTCGGTGTCGCCGTCTTCTGGACCTGATCGGGCGATGTAGTGATCACGCGCGGGTGACGTGAGCCTGCTTTTCCCCCGACGTGCTGTACCCGCGCGCAACCATCCGTGGCATGTCACGTATCGCCTATATCGGTGTGCTCGCCGCCGGGGCAGTGTTGACGGTCGTCTCACTGCACGGTGCCGCCCCGGAGGCCTCGGCCTCCGGGGATGGCCAGGTGTGCGCCGCTGCGTGGTGCCCGAAAGAACGTCCGGGATGGCGCGCGCCGTCGCCGCGAGGCGAAGAGCCTCCGTCGTCGACCACGACCACCCCGACGACGACCACCACGACTCCGTGCACGACGACCTCGACCACGACGACGACGCCGCCGGTGACCACCACCACGACCGAGTCCACGACAACGACGACTCCGGTGACCACCACCACTGAGTCCACGACCACCACGACGTCCACCCCGACGGACACGACGTCGACCACGACGGACACGACGTCGACCACCACGACCACGCCGACGTCGTCGACCACGACCTCGTCGTCGTCCACCACGACGCCGCCGACCTCGACGACGACGTCCGGCACCACCACGCCACCGGTGACGACCACCACCACGAAGCCGCGGCTCACGACGCCACCGGCGACCACCACCTCGGCCACGCCCCCGGTGCACCAGGACAACCGCCTGGCCAACACCGGCACCTCGCCGGTGTGGACACTGCTGCTCGGCGTGCTGATGCTCGTCGGCGGCTCGATCCTGATGCTGCTCGACCGCGCCAGGCGTCAGCCCAGGCGCTGACCGCCAGGAACTGTCGGTGCTCTTCGTCACACTGATGACGTGCGAATCGAACACCTGCGCGAACGCAGCGATCTCGGCGTCATCAGTGCCGGCACCCTGAAGTCACTGGGTGTCACCAATCCGTGGCGAAGATGCGCCCCGGGCGGGCCGTGGCAGCGCATGCACCCAGGCGTCGTGCTGCTGCACAACGGCCCGCCCACCCCGGACCAACAGCTGACCGCGGCCCTCCTGCGCGCAGGCCCAGGAGCCGTGGTCACCGGTGCCTGGGCCTGCCGCCTGCACGGCCTACCTGCCCGAGGCACCGACATCCACGTCCTGGTGCCGGGCTCGATGCGCGGCACCGGCACCCTGATCCTCGAACGAGCCTCCCCGGTACCCGCCGCCTCCGACCTGAACGGCTTCCCCGTGGTGTCCGCGGCCAGAGCCGTGGTGGACGCGTGCCGCTTCCTGCGCTCCGTGGACGAGGCGACGGCCCTGATAGCCGCCGCCATCCAACGAGGCCGCTGCACGCCCGCCGCACTGGCCTCAGAGGCCCGCACGAACCGCTTCGGCACCAAGCTTGTCCGCACAGTGCTGCGCGAACTGGGCCGCGCAGAATCAGTGGCCGAACGAGACGCCCGCCGCCTCTCCCGCAAGATCCGCCTGACCACCCCGCATTGGAACACCACGATCGCGGGCGCCGACGGCCTGGTCATCGCCAGACCGGACGCCTGGTACGACGACGTAGGGCTGGCGTGGGAGATCGACTCGAAGGCCTTCCACTACGGCCCGCGCGACTACGAACGCACCCTCGCCCGCAACAGTCGTTACGCGGCGGCGGGAATCCTCGTGGTGCAAACGCTTCCGACCCGCCTGCGCGACCACCCGGAGGCGGTGGCGCGAGAACTGAAGGCGGCACACAAGGCAGCAGCGGCAAGGCCACGGCCACCGGTGCACATCGTGGAGGTGGTCTGAGAGAGCATCGCTCATCGGAGAGAAGGGTTGGTCTGGCTGTGTCGATACGAAGCGAGCCGTCTGAGCCTTGAGCACCGGGTGACACCACGCAGTGGCGATGCGAAGCGAGCCGTGTGAGCCTTGAGCACTGGGTCACGCCAAGCAGTGGCGATGCGAAGCGAGCCGTGTGAACCTGTCCTCGATGGGTTCCGGTGGGCCCAGTGAAGGGCGATTGGGGCTTTACCTTGAGGGGGCGGGATGCCACCCTCACGGGCACGGCCGGGCGCTTCTCAGCCCGGCCTTTTTCCGGCCGTCACGCATCCCGCCAGAGGCTCAAGGTCAAGCCCCAATCGCCAGCCCTTGATTCGTCATGACCTGCGCGCCCACGCATGCAACGTGACTCGCCACCACAGCAAGGCGACCACCCCGCTGGAACGCGACAATCCGCACGCAACAGCACCCGAAACACAAAAGCGCCGCGCCCCCAACGGGAACGCGGCGCCTCAATCAGCCAAGCAACCACCCATCAAACGCGCTTGAACAACAACGCCCGCTTGACTTCCTGAATAGCCTTGGTCACCTGAATCCCACGAGGACAAGCATCAGTGCAGTTGAACGTGGTCCGGCAGCGCCACACACCATCGATGTCGTTCAAGATGTCCAACCGCTCCTCAGCCCCCTCATCACGGGAGTCGAAGATGAACCGGTGCGCGTTGACGATCGCCGCAGGCCCGAAGTAAGACCCCTCGGTCCAGTAAACCGGGCAAGACGTAGTGCAGCAGGCACAAAGAATGCACTTCGTCGTGTCATCGAACCGCTCACGATCCGCAACAGACTGGATGCGCTCACGCGTCGGCTCGTTCCCATACGTCACGAGGTACGGCTTGACCGCACGGAACGCCTCGAAGAACGGCTCCATGTCGACGAGCAGGTCCTTGTTCACCGGCAAACCCTTGATGGGCTCGATGGTGATCGTGGTGCGCTTGTCGCCCTTCTCCAACAAATCCTTCAACAGGACCTTGCAGGCGAGACGGTTCACGCCGTTGATCCGCATGGCGTCAGAGCCGCAGATGCCATGCGCACAAGAGCGACGGAACGTGAGCGTCCCGTCCACGTACCACTTGATGTGGTGCAGCAGGTTCAGCACGCGGTCCGACGGCAGCGCCGGGATGTCGAACGAGTCCCAGCGCGGCTCGTCGTCGATCTCCGGGTTGAACCGGCGGATCTTCACGGTGACCGTGACAGCGCCGTCCGGAACCGGGGGCTGCGAGCCGCGCGAGCCGGAAACAGTTTCAGCGGTGGCGGTCATCAGTACTTGCGCTCCATCGGCTTGTACCGGGTAAAGGTCACGGGCTTGAAGTCCATGCGGATGTCCGCGGTCAGACCCTCGCCCTGCTTGTAGAACATGCTGTGGCGCATGAAGTTCGTGTCGTCGCGGTTCGGGTAGTCCTCGCGGGCGTGGCCGCCGCGGGACTCCTTGCGCTGCAGCGCGCCGTGGACGAGCACCTCGGCCAGCTCCAGCAGGAAGCCGAGCTCGACGGCCTCGAGCAGGTCCGTGTTGAAGCGCTTGCCCTTGTCCTGCACGGAGATGTGGGCGTAACGCTCCTTCAGCGCCTGCACGTCGTGCAGTGCCGTCTTCAGCGTGTCCTCGGTGCGGTACACGGACGCGTTGGCGTCCATGGTGGCCTGCAGCTCGGTGCGGATGTCCGCGACGCGCTCCTGGCCGTGCTCCGACAGGGCCAGCGCGACCTGCGCCTCGACGGAAGCGGCCGGGTTCTCCGGCAGTTCGACGTGCGACTCACGCGACAGGGCGTACTCCGCGGCGGCGATGCCGGCGCGGCGGCCGAAGACGTTGATGTCCAGCAGCGAGTTCGTGCCGAGGCGGTTCGCGCCGTGCACGGAGACGCAGGCGCACTCGCCGGCGGCGTAGAGGCCCGGGACGATGTTGTCGTTGTCCCGCAGCACTTCGCCGTGGATGTTCGTCGGGATGCCACCCATCGCGTAGTGCGCGGTGGGGTACACCGGGACGGGCTCGACGACCGGGTCGACCGCGAGGTAGGTCCGCGCGAACTCGGTGATGTCGGGCAGCTTCGTCTCGAGGACCTCGGCACCGAGGTGCGTGCAGTCCAGCAGCACGTAGTCCTTGTTCGGGCCGGCACCGCGGCCTTCGAGGACCTCCAACGCCATGGACCGGGCGACGATGTCGCGCGGCGCCAGGTCCTTGATGGTCGGGGCGTAGCGCTCCATGAACCGCTCACCCGAGGCGTTGCGCAGGATCGCGCCCTCGCCTCGCGCGCCCTCGGTCAGCAGGATGCCGAGACCGGCGAGGCCGGTCGGGTGGAACTGGTAGAACTCCATGTCCTCCAGGGGCAGGCCCTTGCGGAAGACGATGCCCATGCCGTCACCGGTCAGCGTGTGGGCGTTCGACGTGGTCTTGAAGACCTTGCCGAAACCACCGGTCGCGAACACGACGGACTTGGCCTGGAAGACGTGGATCTCGCCGGTCGCGAGCTCGTAGGCGACGGCGCCGGTGCAGACCGGGCCGTTCTCCGTCTCGGTCAGGCAGATGTCGAGCACGTAGAACTCGTTGAAGAACTCGATGCCGTGCTTGACGCAGTTCTGGTAGAGCGTCTGCAGGATCATGTGGCCGGTGCGGTCCGCGGCGTAGCAGGCGCGGCGCACGGCGGCTTCACCGTGGTTGCGCGTGTGGCCGCCGAACCGGCGCTGGTCGATCTTGCCCTCGGGCGTGCGGTTGAACGGCAGGCCCATCTTCTCGAGGTCGAGAACGGCGTCGATCGCCTCCTTCGCCATGATCTCGGCGGCGTCCTGGTCGACCAGGTAGTCGCCGCCCTTGATCGTGTCGAAGGTGTGCCACTCCCAGTTGTCCTCCTCGACGTTGGCGAGGGCGGCGCACATGCCGCCCTGGGCCGCGCCGGTGTGGGAACGCGTGGGGTAGAGCTTGGTGAGCACCGCGGTGCGGGCGCGCTGGCCGGACTCGATCGCCGCGCGCATTCCGGCACCACCAGCGCCGATGATGATCACGTCGTACTTGTGGAACTGCATTGTGGTGGGCTCCCCGCGCGGGTCAGTTCGAGATGTTCGGGTCGAAGGTGAAGATCACGAACGTGCCGAGCGAGATGATCAGGACCATCGACACGTAGAGCAGCATCTTCAACCAGAACCGGGTGGCGTCCTTGCGGGCGTAGTCGTTGATGATCGTCCGGACGCCGTTGCCACCGTGGATCTGCGCGAGCCAGAGCATCGCGAGGTCCCAGAACTGCCAGAACGGCGATGCCCACCGGCCGGCCACGAAGCCGAAGTTGATGCGGTGGATGCCGCCGTCGAGGATGTTCATGATGAACAGGTGGCCCAGCACCAGGATCACGAGCAGCAGCCCGGACAGGCGCATGAACAGCCAGCTGTAGAGCTCGCCGTTGCTGCGGCGGGCCGAGGGGCGGCGCGGCGAGCGGGGCTTGTCGAGTGCGAGCGACATGATCAGTGGCCCCCAACCAGCTCGGAGATCGTGCGCACCAGCATGAAGTAGGCGCCGGGGATCATCACGGCGATCCACACGCCGAGCACGGTCCACAGCATGGCGCGCTGGTACTTGGCGCCCTTCTCCCAGAAGTCCACGAGCATGACCCGGATGCCGTTGAGCGCGTGGTAGAGCACCGCGCCGACCAGACCGACCTCGAAGAGGTTGACGATCGGGTTCTTGTAGGTCTCGATCACCGCGTCGTAGGCGTTCGGGGACACCCGGACGAGGGCGGTGTCGAGCACGTGGGTGAAGAGGAAGAAGAACGTGAGGACACCGGTGATCCGGTGGGCGACCCAGGACCACATGCCCAGATCACCGCGGTAGAGCGTCCCACCCCCTCGGGTGGTGCCCGACCGCTCGGGTGCGCCTGCGCTGGTCATGCGCCGCGGCCTCCAACGTCAGTGGTGGTGTGGTCGGCGAAGAAGTGACTGCTCGTCCGACCATGACCGGAAAATCCTAGTCCCGCACGTTGGAACACTCCCAGCAGGCGCACCCGCTCTGTGATCGATGAGACACGCTGTCGATCGGCCAAGCGGTCTTTATCGATACCGAAATGCGGTCTGCGCCACAAAAACGGCCGACGGCCCGGACCTCCGCCAAGGTCCGGGCCGTCGTTCTCGGCAAGGGCACTTGCCACCTGGAACACGACGGCGGACCGCTCCGGGTTCAACGAAAGGCGGAACTGGGCCGTTTGGACGAAGATGGAGACGGAGAAGTGGCCGAAGGGGACTTTTCGACACGCGCTGAACACGAGTGATCACCACTCGTACGGCCAAAGCGTCGAATGCGTAACCGATAGGGGTCTTTGTAGGTGCTGGCGGCAACGGGGTTGGTTACTAAGAGGTACGGTGCCGCGTCTAGGACCCAACAACGTCGTTGGGGATGAACCTCAGGGAGGAGACGAGCCGTGCGTCGTCGTATGCGTGGTGTCGCGGTTGCCGCGATCGCGTTGACCAGCGTGATGACTATGGCCGCCTGCGCGAAGGACTCGGGTGGCGGCAGCAACAACGCGGGGACCGGTACCGGTGCCGCCTGCGAGTTCGCTGAGGCCCCGACCGCGCCCGCCACCTCGAACACCAGCGCCGCCAACGGTGACAAGGTGGACGCGAGCGCGCTGAAGATCGGCCTGGCCTACGACATCGGTGGCCGTGGCGACGCGTCGTTCAACGACTCCGCCGCCGCCGGTCTGGACAAGGCCATCGCGGACATGGGCGTGAAGAAGGAGAACACGCGCGAGCTGTCCGCCGCCCCGAACGAGGACGAGTCCGCCAAGCAGACCCGTCTGCGCCAGCTGGCGTCCGAGGGCTTCAGCCCGATCATCGGTGTCGGCTTCGCCTACGCCGAGTCGATGAAGCTCGTCGCCGCGGAGTTCCCGAACGTCAAGTTCGGCCTGGTCGACTCGGCCGTCGAGGGTGCCGCGAACGTCACGCCGCTGCTGTTCGCCGAGCAGGAGGGCTCCTTCCTGGCCGGCGTCATCGCCGCGTACCAGAGCAAGAAGTGCCACGTGGGCTTCGTCGGCGGTGTCGAGATCCCGCTGATCCAGAAGTTCGAGGCCGGCTACTTCCAGGGTGCCAAGGCCGCCGCGCCGAAGATCCAGGTCGAGAAGAAGTACATCACCCCGGCCGGTGACTTCACGGGCTTCCAGGACGCCCCGAAGGGCCAGGAAGCCGCGAAGGGCCAGATCGACAAGGGCGCCGACGTCATCTACCAGGCCGCGGGCGCGTCCGGCAAGGGCATCTTCTCCGCCGCCAAGCAGGGTGGCGTGCTCGCCATCGGCGTCGACTCCGACCAGTACAACCAGGCGACCGTCGCCGACACCAAGGACGTCATCGTGTCGTCCATGCTCAAGCGTGTCGACGTCGCGGTCTACGACTTCGTCAAGGCCGTCGCGAAGAACGACATCGCGTCCCTGCCGAAGGTCTTCGACCTGAAGGTCAACGGTGTCGGCTACTCCACGTCGGGTGGCAAGATCGACGCGAAGCTGCAGGGCATCCTCGAGGGCTACAAGGCCCAGATCATCGAGGGCAAGATCAAGGTCGCGGACAAGCCGTAGTCCGAAAGCCGCACGCACACCGGGCCCTGTGAGGTAACGCCCTCACAGGGCCCGGTGCGTGGTAGGAGGAGCACTCGACGATGAGCAGTTCCACGTCCGTTGGGACGGACGAACACCCCGCGGTGGTGCTCACAGGCATCACCAAGCGATTCCCCGGTGTGGTCGCCAACAGCGACGTCCACCTGACCGTCCGCCGTGGCGAGGTCCACGCCCTGTGCGGTGAGAACGGCGCGGGCAAGTCCACCCTGATGAAGATCCTCTACGGCATGCAGCCGCCGGACGAGGGCACCATCGAGGTGAACGGCGAGCAGGTGCGGTTCCGCACGCCGTCGGACGCCATCAAGGCCGGTATCGGCATGGTGCACCAGCACTTCATGCTCGCCGACAACCTCACCGTCCAGGAGAACGTCGTCCTGGGCGCCGAGGCGATGCACGGCATCGGCAAGAAGGCCCGCGCGCGCATCATCGAGCTCTCCGGCAAGACCGGGCTGAACGTCGACCCCGGCGTGCTCGTCGAGCAGCTCGGAGTCGCTGACCGCCAGCGCGTCGAGATCCTCAAGGTGCTCTACCGCGGCGCCAAGGTGATCATCCTGGACGAGCCCACCGCCGTGCTCGTGCCGCAGGAGGTCAACGAGCTCTTCGACACCGTCCGCGGCATGCAGGAGCAGGGCTACACGTTCCTGTTCATCTCGCACAAGCTCGACGAGGTCCGCGCGATCGCGGACTCCGTCACGGTCATCCGCCGCGGCACGACCGTGGGCAGCGCCGACCCGAAGACCGTCAGCTCCCGGCAGCTCGCCGAGATGATGGTCGGCAGCGAGCTCCCCAGCCCGGAGACCCGCGAGTCCACCGTCACCGACACGGTCGTGCTGGACGTCAAGGGCCTCAAGCTCATGACGCCCGACGGCTCGCGCCCGATCCTCGACGACGTCGACATGGTCGTGCGGTCCGGCGAGGTCGTCGGCATCGCGGGCGTCGAGGGCAACGGCCAGACCGAGCTCGTCGAGACGATCATGGGCATGCGCAAGGCCGGCAGCGGCACGATCACGTTGCAGGACAGGGACGTCACCAAGCTCGGGACGCTGGCCCGGCGCGAGGCGGGCATCGGCTACGTGCCGGAGGACCGCCACCGCCACGGCCTGCTGCTCACGCAACCCCTCTGGTACAACCGGATCCTCGGCTACCAGACCCGCAAGCCGACGGCCAGGGGCGTCTGGCTCGACACCGACGGCGCGAAGAAGGACACCGAGCGGATCGTCGCGGACTTCGACGTCCGCACGCCCGGCATCGACGTGCCCGCGGCCGCGCTCTCGGGCGGCAACCAGCAGAAGCTCGTCGTCGGCCGCGAACTGTCCGGCGACCCGGTGCTGCTGATCGCGTCGCACCCGACCCGCGGTGTGGACGTCGGCGCGCAGGCGTTGATCTGGGACGAGATCAAGCGCGCCCGTGCCGCCGGTCTCGCCGTGCTGCTGATCTCGGCCGACCTGGACGAGCTGATCGGCCTGTCGGACACGATCAAGGTCATGCTGCGCGGCCGCCTGGTGGCCGACGCCGACCCGAACACCGTCACGCCCGAGGACCTCGGCAGCGCGATGACCGGTGCGGGCAGCACGAGCGCCGCGGTCCAGGAGACCTCGGTGGTTGAGGAAGGCGAGCACTGATGGGACACCTGCGCGGCAAACTCCTGCCGCCCGCGTTGGCGATCGTCTTCTCGTTGCTGTTGTGCGGCGTGGCGCTCGTCATCTCCGGCGCGAACCCGCTCAGCGCGTTCGGCGCGATGGTGACGCAGGTCGGCAAGGGCACGACCTTCATCGACATCGTCAACTCGACGGGCATCTACTACATCGCGGCGCTCGCGGTGGCGATCGGGTTCCAGATGAACCTGTTCAACATCGGTGTCGAGGGCCAGTACCGCGTCGCCGCCGTCGTGGCGGCCGTGGTCGGCGGCTCGATCGTGCTGCCCACCGGCATCCACACGCTGGTGATCATCATCGTGGCCGCGCTCGCCGGTGCCGCCTGGGCCGCGATCCCCGCGATCCTCAAGGTGACCCGAGGCGTCAACGAGGTCATCTCGACGATCATGATGAACGGCCTGGCGATCGGCCTGTCCGCCTACCTGATCCGCCGCGACGTCTTCGGTGAGCTGCGGGGCAACAACATCCGCACCGCCGAGATCCCGGAGAGCGGCTGGATGCCCGGCATCTCGTTCGGTGGCGGCGGCACGATGTTCGGCTTCATCTTCGTCGCCGTCGCCCTGGGCATCGGCTACTGGGTGATGATGAACAAGACCCGGTTCGGCTTCGAGCTGCGCGCGTCCGGCGAGTCGTCCACCGCCGCGTCGGCCGGTGGCGTCAACGCCAAGAAGATGGTCCTGGTCTCGATGCTGCTCTCGGGCGCCATCGCGGGCCTGATCTCGCTGCCGGAACTGCTCGGCCGCGACCACACGTTCAGCCTGAACTTCACCGCGGGCATCGGCTTCTCGGGCATCGCGATCGCGCTGCTCGGCCGCAACCACCCCGGTGGCATCGCGTTCGGCGCGCTGCTCTGGGCGTTCCTCGACAAGTCGGGTCTCGCGCTCGACAACGTCGGTGTGCCCCGGGAGATCGTCACCATCATGCAGGGCTCGATCGTCCTGTCGGTCGTCGTCGCCTACGAGGTGGTGCGGCGCTTCGAGCTCGCCTCGGAACAGCGTCGCGTCGGCCGTGAGCTCGGAACTGTCGGAGGTGCGGCGTGATCAGCACGATGGAGGAGAAGCCGCACATCCCGGCGGCGCCTCGCAAGCGCAGGGTCCCCGGCTGGGCCGTGGCCATGCTCGGTGTCGCGGGCGCGATCGCGTTGCTGTCGATCACCTCGATGCAGACCGGGTTCCCGCAGCTCACGTCGTCCGGCACGACCCAGACCGCGGTCCGGCTCGGCCTGCCGATCCTGCTCGCCGGTCTCGGCGGCCTGTGGGCGGAACGCGCCGGCGTGGTCAACATCGGCCTCGAAGGCATGATGATCATGGGCACCTGGGGCGCGGCGTGGGCCGGCTACCAGTGGGGTCCGTGGGCCGCCGTCGTCGCGGCCGTCGTGTTCGGATCGCTCGGCGGTCTGCTGCACGCGATCGCGACGGTCACGTTCGGCGTCAACCACATCGTTTCCGGTGTGGCGATCAACCTGCTCGGCGCCGGCCTGACGAAGTACCTGTCGACGCTGGTGTTCTTCCCGCTCTCGAACAACCCGCGCCAGTCGCCGCCGGTGCAGCCGTTCGACACGTACTCGGCGGGTGGCCTCGCGGACTGGCTCGGTGAGCTCGAAGCCGGTCAGCGCCTGTTCATCTCGGACGTCGCGGGCATCCTGCGCGGTCTCGTCACCGGTGTCTCGCCGCTGACGATGCTGGCGATCCTGCTGCTGCCGCTGTCGTACTACCTGCTCTGGCGCACCCGCTTCGGCCTGCGCCTGCGCTCGGTCGGCGAGAACCCGCACGCCGCGGACTCGCTGGGCGTGAAGGTGTACTTCCACAAGTACGTCGCCGTGATCGTCTCCGGTGGTCTCGCCGGCCTGGGTGGTGCCGCGCTGGTGCTCAACCCCGGTCAGCTGTCCTACCTGGAGGGCCAGACCGGCGGACGCGGGTACATCGGCCTCGCCGCGATGATCTTCGGCAACTGGCGGCCCGGCGGGCTGCTGGGTGGTGCGGCGCTGTTCGGGTACGCCGACGGCCTGCAGCTGCGTTCGGGCGGCGAGACGGTGCTGGCGCTGGTCTACGGCGTGGTGCTGCTGCTCGGCGTGATCGTGGTGTGGCAGCTCATCCGCCGCAAGTGGTTCTCCGCGGCGGCGGCGATCTTCGTGGCCGTGCTGATGTACCTGCTGTACATCAGCCTCGACGAGATCCCCAGCGAGTTCGTGTCGTACGCGCCGCACATGGTGACGTTGGCCGTGCTCGCCGTTGCCTCGCAACGCCTGCGGATGCCGGCCGCCGACGGTGTGGTCTACCGCCGTGGCTGAGGTCGACTGGACAGCGTCGATTGATTGGGACCTGCTCCGGGCACGGGCGGTGGAGGCGGCGTCGTTCGCCCACTGCCCGTACTCCGGGCTGCAGGTCGGATCCGCGGCGTTGTGCGACGACGGCCGCATCGTGACGGGGTGCAACGTCGAGAACGCCTCGTACGGCGTGGGTCTGTGCGCCGAGTGCACGATGGCCGGGCAGCTGCGCTTGACGGGTGGCGGCCGGTTCGTCGCGGTCGCCTGCCGTTCCGGTGCCGGCGAACTGCTGATGCCGTGCGGCCGGTGCCGTCAGGTGCTCTACGAACTGGGCGGTCGCGACTGCCTGGTGGACACGCCTTCCGGTGTGTTGCCGATGTCGTCGGTGCTGCCGGACGCGTTCGGACCGGAGGACCTGCCATGAGCTTTTCCGCGGTGGACGTCATCCGCGCCAAGCGCGACGGTGCGGCGTTGTCGGACGCGCAGATCGACTGGGTCGTCGACGCCTACACGCGCGGCGCCGTCGCGGACGAGCAGATGTCCGCGCTGGCGATGGCGATCTTCTTCAACGGCATGACCGCTGCGGAGACCGCGCGCTGGACGCAGGCGATGATCTCGTCCGGCGAGCGGTTGTCGTTGCACGTGGACCGCCCGACGGTCGACAAGCACTCGACGGGCGGTGTCGGCGACAAGATCACGCTGCCGTTGGCGCCTCTCGTCGCCGCCTGTGGTGCTGCCGTGCCGCAGCTTTCCGGTCGCGGTCTCGGCCACACCGGCGGCACCCTGGACAAACTGGAGTCGATCCCGGGGTGGCGGGCCGCACTGTCCACTTCGGAAATTCTGTCTCAGTTGTCTTCGGTGGGCGCTGTGGTGTGTGCTGCCACCGAAGGACTTGCTCCGGCCGACCGCAAGCTCTACGCGTTGCGGGACGTCACCGGCACCGTCGAGGCGATCCCGCTGATCGCGTCGTCGATCATGTCGAAGAAGATCGCCGAGGGCGCCGAGTCACTGGTGCTCGACGTGAAGGTCGGCTCCGGCGCGTTCATGAAGGATCTTCCGTCTGCCCGTGCGCTCGCCGAGGCGCTGGTGGCCATCGGTGTTGAGCACGGCGTGCGCATCTCGGCCCTGCTGACCGACATGTCCGTGCCGCTGGGACGTGCGGTCGGCAACGCGGTCGAGGTGGCGGAGTCCGTGGACGTGTTGCGCGGCGGCGGTCCTGCCGACGTGGTCGAGCTGACGGTGGCCCTGGCGTCCGAGATGTTGTCGCTGGCCGGGATCTCGGCTGATCCGGCCGCCGTGCTGGCTTCCGGTGAGGCTTTCGAGGTCTGGGCGCGGATGATCCGGGCCCAGGGCGGCGATCCGGATGCTTCGCTTCCGGTGGCGTCGCACAAGCACGTGGTGGAGGCCCCTACTTCTGGCGTGCTGTCCACTTTGGACGCTTACGGCGTCGGGGTGGCGGCGTGGCGACTCGGTGCCGGCCGGGCCCGCAAGGAGGACCCGGTGCAGTTCGGTGCCGGCGTGCTCTGCCTGGCCAAGCCCGGCGACGTCGTCGAGGCCGGGCAGCCGTTGCTGGAGCTCTACACCGACACCCCGGACGCGGTGGCCGGTGCGCTGCAGGCGCTGGAAGGCGCCTACAGCGTTTCGGACGCCGCGCCGGAGCGTTCGCCGCTGGTGATCGACACCATCCGCGGCTAGTTCACGAGCGAGCCCGCCAGGGGCGACCTGTCCTGCTTCCACAGCACGCACAGGACCTCCTGGCGGCCCGGCGCGGCGGCGTCGTTGTACGCCTCCCACTCCTTCTGCGTCGGCACGAGCCCGGTGAAGCCGATCGGCTCCTTGATCTTCGGCTCGATGACCTTGAACTGCTCGGTGCAGTAGTTCTTGGCGAAGTCGGCCAGCCACTGCGTGCCGGGGTAGGCGATGTCCTTCGGCTTGTCCCACAACGGGGTCGCGGCCGAGAAGAGCTGGATGCCGTGCGGACCGTTGCACGGCACGTCCTGCC
The DNA here is from genome assembly GCF_014646255.1 of Lentzea pudingi. GTDB lineage: Bacteria > Actinomycetota > Actinomycetes > Mycobacteriales > Pseudonocardiaceae > Lentzea > Lentzea pudingi. Next base: position 984,331 of record NZ_BMNC01000002.1, on the reverse strand, counting down.
GCACCGGCGAGCCCTGCGTGAGGAAGTCCTTGGCGCACTGCGTGCCCGAGAGGTTCCACTCCGGCACGTCACCACCGCGTCCGAACGTGGCGATGCGCCGTGACGGCAGCGGAGCACCCACGGGCAACGCCGTGGGGTCGGTCCACTCGGTGGAGTTCTCCTGCGTCTGGTTGGTGCTGGTGTTCGGTCCGGCGTTGGTCGTCTCTTTGGGCTTGAGGACCTGGTATCCGGCGAACGCGGCACCGGCGAGCAGGGCGATGCCCACGACCACGGCGCCGACCTTGAGCGCGGTGCCCTTCTTCTTGCCGCCGTTGTTGTTGTGCGGCAGGGAAACCTGCGTGGCGCCCTGGCTGATCGCGGTCAGCATGTGCCGCGCCTGCGGTGCCGTCAGCCGGCGGGCGGGATCGACGGTCAGGAAACCGCGGATCACCTCGGCCAGACCGGGCGAGGCCCGCCGCAGCACGGGCGGCTCGTTCATGACCGCGTGCAACGTCGACGCGGTGGACGTGCGTTCGAACGGGCTGACACCTTCGACGGCGTGCGCCATCGTGACACCGAGCGCCCACAGGTCGGACGCCGGCGAGGCCTCGAACCCGTGCAGGCGGTCCGGCGACATGTACGCGGGCGAGCCGACGATGCCACCGTTGTGCGTGAGGCGCGGGTCGTCCATGGCCTGCGCGATGCCGAAGTCGGTGAGCTTCACCGCGCCGTCCGGCCGCACCATGATGTTGCTGGGCTTGACGTCCCGGTGCACGATGCCGGCCTGGTGCGCGGTCTCCAGCGCGCCCAGCACCTGCAACGCGACGTTCGCCATCCAGGTGGAGTCCCGCGGCCCGTGCCGCTGCACGATGGAGGCGAGGTCGAGCGCGTCGACCAGCTCCATCGCGAGGTAGGTGCGGTCGTTCTCGCGGACGATGTCGTAGACCGTGACCACAGCGGGGTGGTTGAGACGGCCCGCGGTCCGCGCCTCGCGGAGCATGCGCTCCTCGAGCACGTTGCGTTCCTCGGCGGCGATGCCCTGCGGCGGGTGCAGCTCCTTGAGCGCGACGGCCCGGCCGAGCACCTGGTCCTGCGCGCGCCACACGACGCCCATCGCACCGCGGCCGAGCTCGGCGAGCAGTGAGTAGCGGTTGGCGACAACTCGCTGTTGCTGCACGGACTATCCCTCCTGGACGCCCCCAGATGCCGGCGAGCATAACCACGATCGTGTGAGCGCTCTCGTCATGGTCACGTCTGTCGCGCCCGCCGGGTTCAACGCCGGCGAGTTCGACCTCTGCACAGCGAAATGAGACGTGGCACGCGAAACGGCCCCGGAGCAGCAGCTCCGGGGCCGTTCACGGTGATGGGACGAGCGAGGCGATCAGGCGCCCTCGGCCGCCAGGTCGTCGTCGTCCACGTCCTTGCCGCCGTTCGCCGGCTTCGGGCCGCCGTTCTTGCGGGTGCGGCGCTGCGGGCGCGGCAGGGCGGTGGGCGGCGGGGGAGGCGTGGGCGAGCCGCCGCCGAGGATGAGCTCGGCGAAGGTGGCCATGGCCTCGTCCAGCTGGCCCCCGATGCGCAGTTCCGACTCCTGGTTCGACTTGCGGACCAGGGACTGCAGCGAGTCGGTGTCCGGGCGGGCGCCGACGGTCTCGGCGACCTTGGTGAGGCTCGCGTCGACCGTGCCGCCGAGCTCGGAGATGCGGGCGGCGAAGCCGTCCTCGACCTTGTCCAGGCGGTTGGTCATGTTGTCGAGCTGCGAGGTGACGAGCTCCAGGCGGCGGGCCAGGGACTCGAGGCGGTCGGCGGCGTCGACCTGGTCGCGGGACTGCTCGATCGCCGCGTACAGGGCGGTGCGGGCCTCGTCGAGCTTGCCGTTGACGACGTTCTGCGTGTCGGCGACGGCGGTCGCGAGCTCGGTGCGGGTCTCGGCGAGCGAACCGGCGAGGGAGTCGCGGGTCTCGTTGAGGGAGCCGGCGAGCGATTCGCGGGTCTCGTTGAGCGAACCGACGAGCGACTCACGGGTCTCGTTGAGCGAACCGGCGAGGGAGTCGCGGGTCTCCGCCACGACGCCGGCCAGTTCGCCGCGGGTCTCCGCCACGGCGCCGGACAGCTCGGAGCGGGTCTCGCCGAGGGCGGCGGCCAGCTGGTTGTGGCGCTCGGTCACCGCGGTCACGACCTCGGTGCGGCTGTCGGCCACGGCGGACGTCAGCGCGGCGCGGCTCTCGGCGACGGCGGACGTCAGCTCGGCGCGGGCGGCGGCGAGGGCGTCACGCTGCTCGTCGGCGCGGCCGTGGACGCTCGAGAACGACTCGGCGAGGATCTTCTGCAGCGCCTCGCGGGTGCCGTCGAGGTGCTCGTGCACGCCCTCGTCGACCTCGTCGAGACGGCCGCGCAGCGCGGCTTCGAGGGCCTCGACGCGCTCGCGCAGCGGGTTGGTGACGGCGGCGGGGATCGCGTCGACCTTGCCGTCCTGCTTGTCCAGGTGGCCGTCGAGGTCGTCGATGCGCTTGTGGATGCTGGAGAGCTTGTCCTCCAGGCCGTCCATGCGGCCCGCGACCCCCTCGAAGCGCCCGGCGACACCGTCGAGACGGCCGTCCAGCTGGGCGAAGGGCTTGGCGAGCTTGTCCACCAGGGCGTCGACCGCACGACCGATGTCGGCGACGGCGGTGTCCTGGGCCTCCAGCTTGGCGAGGGCCTCGTCCAGGCGCTCAGCGAGAACGCTGACCTCGGTGCGGTCCGGCAGCTCCGACAGGCGCTTGCGAACCGAACCCAGCGACTCCAGAGGCGACATCCGGGCGTGGATCTCGTCCAGCGCGTCGAAGATCTGCTGCTGCTCGCTCTCACGGATCTCCGCGGCGCGCGTGAGCATGTTGCGCATCCGATCGAAGGACATCGTGGAGTTGTTGTTCTCTGTCACGGCTGAGTGCCTTCGTCCAGGGGAGGGGGAGACCACGGGAGCCTATCCGCGTCACGGGACGTCGCTGTACCACCCCCGCCAGAGAATGGCCGGGTACGGACGGGCAACTAACCCGATCAGGTTACCCGACTACTCTGAACGCCAAGTGCCTGCCTGGAAGCGCGCAGTAGTCACCGATGATGTTCCTACCTTGGGGTGACTCAAGCCTCGCGTTGGTTGCAGAAAGTTGCTGATCACGGATCTGCAACGACGTTGATCCAGCAAATGATCATATCGGTTGCAAGATCGTTTTGGGTGGTGGTGGGGCGGCGTGTCGTCGCGTTCCACCCGGTGGTGGAGGGTTGGCGGATGCCGCGCCATGCCGGGGGGCTTGCAGGCGGGTGCTGGTGCATGCGGGTGCTGTTGCGGGCGGGTGGTCGCGTTCCAGCGGGGTTGGTCGCGTACCTGGGGCACGGTTGCCTTGCGAGGGTGCTTGCGCGGGTCATGACGGATCAAGGGCTGGCGATTGGGGCTTGACCTTGAGCCTCTGGCGGGATGCGTGACGGCCGGAAAAAGGCCGGGCTGAAAAGCGCCCGGCCGTGCCCGTGAGGGTGGCATCCCGCCCCCTCAAGGTAAAGCCCCAATCGCCATGTGAGGCGCCCACCGGAACCAAGGTGCACGAGGTTCACACGGCTCGCTACGCATCGCCACGCCAGGACTCGTAGATGGCTGGCTTGCATTGCTGGCTGACCGGTTGGCACCGCGCGCCGGGCTTGCGTCGAGGTCGGCTGCGTTGGCGAGTGCGGGTGGTGGCGCGCGCCGGGCCTGGTCGGGGGTCGCCTTGCGTTGGCGAGTGCGGGCGGTGGCCCGGGCCTGGCTTCGTCCGTGGTGCCATGCGTTTGCGGCTCTCGGTTGGCACCGCGCGGCCCCTCGGTCGGACCCGCCGCTTGGAGTAACGTGTAGCAATGTCCACGCCGCTTACCTTGGAGTCCATCCGCAGCGCGCCGAAGGTGCTGCTGCACGACCACCTCGACGGTGGCCTCCGCCCGCAGACGGTGATCGAACTCGCCGATGCCACCGGCTACCAGGGCCTGCCCACCACAGACGCGGGCGTCCTCGGGGGTTGGTTTCGAGACAACGCCAACTCCGGCTCCCTGGTGCGCTACCTCGAAGGTTTCGCCCACACGTGCGGTGTCATGCAGGACGAGCCGTCGCTCGTTCGCGTCGCCGCCGAGGCCGTGGAGGACCTGGCCGCGGACGGTGTCGTCTACGCCGAGATCCGGTACGCGCCCGAGCTGAACACCGAGAAGGGTCTCTCGCTGGAGCAGGTCGTCGAGGCCGTCCAGGAGGGTTTCCGGATCGGCGAGCAGCGCGTCGCGGCGACCGGTCGCAAGATCCGCGTCGGCACCCTGTTGTGCGCCATGCGGCAGAACGAGGGCTGGCTGCGCATCGCCGAGTTGGCTGTCCGGTATCGCGACCTCGGTGTCGTCGGGTTCGACATCGCGGGGCCCGAGGCCGGGTTCCCTCCCACCAGGGGGCTCGACACGTTCGAGTACCTGCGCCAGCAGAACACGCACTTCACCATCCACGCCGGTGAGGCGTTCGGGCTGCCGTCCATCTGGGAGGCGATCCAGCACTGCGGTGCCGAACGCCTCGGTCACGGTGTGCGGATCGTCGACGACATCAAGGTCTCCGGCGACGGCACCGTCCAGCTGGGACGGCTGGCCGCGTACGTCCGCGACCGCCGCATCCCGCTGGAGATGTGCCCGACGTCGAACCTGCAGACCGGTGCCGCGCCGACGCTCGCCGACCACCCGATCGGCCTGCTCGCGAAGCTGCGGTTCCGCGTCACCGTCAACACCGACAACCGCCTGATGAGCGACTGCACGCTCTCCAGCGAGTTCGCCGCGCTGGCCGAGACGTTCGGCTACGGCTGGGCGGACCTGCAGTGGTTCACGATCAACGCCATGAAGTCGGCGTTCCTCGGGTTCGACGAGCGGCTGGCGATCATCAACGAGCTGGTCAAGCCGGGTTACGCGGCGCTCACCTCGTCGTAGCCCATGCGCTCTCGTCGATCGCGCTGAGCTGCAGCAGCGGTTCCCACCACGCGCGGTTGGCCGCGTACCAGCGGATGGTGTCCCGGACACCGGCCTCGAAGCCGATCTCCGGGCGCCACCCCAGTTCGCGGCCGATCCGCGTGGAGTCCAGCAGGTAGCGGCGGTCGTGGCCGGGGCGGTCGGCGACGATCGACTTCCGCGACTGCGGCAGCCCCAGTTCGTCCAGCACCAGGTCGGCGATCTGGTCGACGCTCGCCTCGACGCCCGTGCCCACGTGGTAGGTCCGGCCGAGGACACCCTCCTGCAGCACGGCGTCGATCGCGCGGCAGTGGTCCAGCACGTGGATCCACTCGCGGCGGTTGTCGCTCGACGCGTAGACGGGCAGCTGTTCGCCGTTCAGCGCGCGGGTCGTGAACAGCGGCAGCACGTTCTCGGGGAACTGGTTCGGGCCGTAGTTGTTGGCGCAGTTGGTGATCGTCACCGGCAGGTCGAACGTCTCGAAGTACGAACGCACGGCGTGGTCCGAGCCGGCCTTCGACGCGTTGTAGGGCGTGCGCGGCCGGTAGGGCGACTCCTCGTGGAAAGCCTCGGTGGCGTCCAGGGACAGATCGCCGTAGACCTCGCACGTCGAGACGTGGTGGAAACGCCTCACGCCCGCGCGGTGGCACGCCTCCAGCAAGGACTGCGTGCTCAGCACGTTGGTGCGGAAGAAACGGGCAGGGTCCAGCACTGCCAACGAGTTGTGCGACTCGGCCGCGAAGTTCACGACGACGTCGACGCCCTCGACGTCGGCTTCGGCGATGTCCGCGTGCACGAACTTCGCGTCGGCGGGCACGTTCGCGAGGGTGCCGCGGTAGGTGAGCGCGTCGAGCGCGATCACCTCGTCCGCCGGGTGTTCGCGCAGCCAGTAGCGGGTGAAGTGCGAGCCGATGAACCCGGCCGCGCCGGTGATGAGCACGCGCATGGTCAGTCCTCCGAGGGAATCGCGGCGACGCCGGGAGGTTCCGCGCCGGGCCAGCCGCGGAACTCGACCTCCAGCTGGAACCGGTGGCCCAGGTAGTGGTGCTCGGACAGGGCGATCGGCTGCTCAGCGGTGTCCAGCGCGACGCGGCGCACGAGCAGCACGGGGGTGGCGGCGGTGACGCCGAGCAGCGTTCCGAGGTCACCGGCGGCGACGGCCGCGATGCTCTGCCGGACGACGGCGATCTGGTTTCCGTTGCGCCGCAACGTCTCCCAAGTGCCGGGCTCCTCGGCGTCGGCACGGCTGACCGGTGCGGCCAGCGCCAGCGGCACCCACTCCGTGACGACGTCCAGTGGCGTGTCTCCCGTGCGTCGCAACGAACGCACGCGCAGCATCTCGCCGGAACCCAGCGTGGACGCGACACCGGCAGAAGCTGCCTGGTACCCGTACTCGAGAACGGTCCGCACGAGCGAGACACCTGCTTCGGCGACCGCCGACTGCGCGTGCTGGAACGTGCCGAGCGCCAGTGGCTGCGCGAACGACACCACGTACCAACCGGCGCCCTTGCGCGACGCCAGCAGCCCCTCGTCGCGGAGCTGTTCCAACGCGCGGCGCACGGTCACGCGGCTGACCTCGTAGCGGCGGCCGAGTTCGGCCTCGCTCTCGATCGAACCGGCCGGGCCGTAGTCGCCGAGCGTGATGCGCCCGCGTAGGTCGGCCGCCAGCCGTTGAGACCGGGAACCTGTCATAAACCTGTATCATACAGATGAGTCAAGTGTTCCGGCGCAACGCGAAGGGGCCGCTCGCGCGATGCGAACGGCCCCTTCGGCGTGCCAGAAGATCAGTTGGTGTTGAGCCGGTCCTCGAACGAGGCCTGCAGCGTGCGGAACGCGGCCACCTCGGCGTCGTACGGGGCGGACGGCGCGAGACGCGTCGGGTCCGGCGACACGACGAACGACACGAGCCAGCCCAGCGACTCGGACGAGGCGAGCGCGTTCTTCACGGACTCGTCCTCTGCCCACTCGGCCGCGTCCTCGAACAGTTCGACGGCGAGGTCGAGCTGCTGCGGGTCGAGGGAGTCGGGGCCCTCCTCCATGTCCTCGGCGATGCCGGTGAGCACGTAGACGTTGTCGTCCTCGACCTCGACGTCGAGCTCGCCCGCGGTGGCCTTGACCTTGATGTCGTTCCAGGTCTCGACCTCGGCCAGGTCGTGCTCGTCGTTCTCGGCGACGAAACGGCTCAACGCGCGCGGCGAGCCGAAGACCTCGATCTTGCCGCGGCGGCCCAGGAACACCGGGTCGTCGCCGAGGTAGCAGCGCAGCGTGTAGAACTCGCCGGCCGACGTGATGATCTTGATCGGGTCGACGCCGACCTCGGCCCAGAAGCCCGTGGGCTCGGCCTTGTCCTCGTCGTCGGACTCGTCGGGGGAGTCGACGGCGGCGGCGGCCGTGGCGGCCTCCAGCGCGGCGAGTTCCTCCTGGGCGACCGCGAGCTCCTTCTCGGGGACCTCCGGCGTGTTCACCACGCTGTCGATCGCGTCGAGGACCTCGTCCCACTTCTCGGAGACGACCTCGGACAGCTCGCCCCACAGCTTGCCGCCGTCACGGCCGCTGAACGGCAGCGTGCCCTGCGGCAGCAGCGAGAAGCCCTCGGCGCTGTCGAGCACCTCGTGGACCTTCTCCAGGTCGCAGACGTCCGCGAGGGCGCGCACGATCGCGACGACGTCGGCGAGCTCACCGATCGTCCACGTGTCCGGGTCCTCCGCGACGAGCTCGGGCACGCCGACGAGGTCGAACTGGTGGTTGTCGTCCGGCGAGAGGTCCGCCACGCCCAGCGACGGCACGACCGGCCACGCGGGGTGGTCAGTCAGGTCGTGCTCCTCGGCGGTGCGCACGAACGCGGCGAGGTGCGCGGCGTCGGGGAAGACGAACAGGTCCTCCTCGTCACCGAGGAACGCCTCCCACTCCTCGCCCTTCTCGCGCCAGCGGGGTGCCCACAGCGTGACGACGTCACCCTGCGTCAGCCCCAGCTCGATGGGGACGATGTCCTGCGCCATCCTGACCTCCCGGTCATGCCTGCCTGATGCCGTCGAAGAGCCTAACGGTGCTGATCACCGGAGCCACGAGGGGTTGTCGAAGAAGGCGTCGTCGTCCGCGTCCTCGGCGCGCGGAGCCCTCTGCCGGCGCTCCGGCGGTGCCTGCTCAGCAGGCGCTTCGGGTGGCACGACGGGGTTCCAGGTCGACCGGAAGGGTGAGTCGCCGGCGATGGACTCGACGTCGATCGCCATCCCGTCACCGAGCGCCAGCGCCATCTTGTTGAAGCTGACCTGCACGGCCGCGTTCGTGGCGAGCCTGACCGTCTCCGTGACGACCTGGCCGACGGCCCGCGCACCCTGGTTCAGCAGCGCGGGGTGCAGGTGCAGGGCCTTGATCTCGCCCTTCGGCGAGGCCGTGACCGTGCACATGCTGTTCGGGTGCTCGACCGTGGCGGTGAGGGCGCCGAGCTCGCGCTGGAGCTGCTCGGTGGCCTGCAGGCGTTCCTCGTTCACCGCCGCCACCCGAAGTCGTCCTCGTCCTGACCGCGTTCGACGCCCAGCGCGGTGAGCTCGCGCGGGTCGACCACGCGTTCCAACGTCTGGTGCAGGCGGGTGTTCGCGGAGCGCTGGGCCTTCTCGGCGACGCGCATGATCTCGGCGGCCAGCCCGTGCGGGCCCATCCGCAGCGCGGCCGCGCTCACCGCGATCTCCCGCGGAGGACCGCCGGGGGTCGCGACCACCGTCACCGCGCCGTCCGGAGAGGACGCTCGTCCCGTGATGGGACCACTGCGCGTGACGTGCTCCGACACGGCCTGCTCGACATCGCGCACCTTCCGCGCGGCGCGCTGGACGTCGTCGTCCACTTCGATCACCCCCTGCCGGGGACAGTGTGCCGCATGCCGTGTTCCTCGGTGTGAAGTCAGCCGGTGGGCCGGTAGAAGCCGTAGAACGACATCCCGCTGTTGGTCGTGCGGATCGGCTGCACCTGCACCGGGTCGCCTGCCTCGACCATCTGGCCGTTGCCGATGACCATCGCCACGTGCCCGTCCCACACCACCAGGTCGCCGGGCAGCAGCTGGTCCGCCGGCACCGAGGCGCCCATCGCCTGCGACGAGGCCGGGCGCGGGATGTCGAAGCCCGCGCCGCCGTACGCCCACTGCGTGAGGCCCGAGCAGTCGGTGCCCGAGGGCGGGTTCGCGCCGCCCCACACGTACGGGGTGCCGAGCGCCGACAACGCGTTGCGCACAGCCTTGGCCGCGGTCTCGTTCGGTGCCTCGGCGCTGCTGCCGTCCGGCAGGTTCACGCCGACACCCTCACCAGGCTGCGGCGGGATCGCGACGGGCAGGCGCGGGCCGGAGCCGCCGCCACCTCCACCGCCACCTCCGCCGCCCGAACCGCCGCCACCGCCGCCGCCGGAGCCGCCGCCACCGCCCGAACCCGAGCTGCCGGAGTTCGAGGCGGGACCGGACTCCTGCGGCTTCTTGGTGTCGGTGGCGCCCGAGGTCGAGGTGGTGCCCTCGTCACCGCCCAGCGGGTCGCCGAGCTTCCCGAGCGCGCCGGCGTCGGGCTTCTGCAGTCCGTTGAGCTGGCCGACGAGCTGCGTGAGCTGGTCGCGCACCTTCTGCAGCTCGGCCGCGGTCTTGGCCTGGTAGCCGGAGGCCATGCCGGCGAGGTCCGCGACGGCCGCCAGCACCACGCCGGGCCCGGCCACCAGGGACAGGGCGAGCGCGGCGGAGAGCTTCGGGGTCGCCTTCGACGTGAACTCGTCGATGAGGCCCTGGATCGCGGTGCGGCCGCCGGTCACCGCGGTCACGCCGGTCGAGGCGGCGGTCTTGAGCGCGGAAGCGTTGGAGGACAACAGGTTCGTGGCCGAGGCGAAGGTGGAGACACGGGCAGTGAAGGCGTTGGCCTTGTCGCCGGTCCACGAGTTCAGCACGGCGGTCGAGGCCGAGGCGTGCCGCGTGCCGAGGTCGGTCATCGCGGTCTGCGCGCGGCCGAACGCGTCCCCCGCCCGCGTCGCGCCGCCGGTGTCGCCGTCGAGCTTCGCGAGGTTCTCCTTCATGGGCGCGATGAACTGGCTCAGCAGTCCCTCGACGCTCATACCTGCGCCGCCTTGGTGAGCGACGCCTTGTGCGCCTCTTCCTGCGCGATGTAGGACTCGCGCGCCTTCGAGACCGCGGTGCCGAGACCCGCGAGGCCCGTGGACGCGGCCTTGAGGGCGTCGATTTGCGCCTGCGCGGCCGCCTGGAACGCGGCGTTGAGCCCCACCTCGTTGCCGATCTTGCCGAAGCAGTCGCCCGGCAGGCTCGTGGTGCCGTTCAACGTGCCGGTGCCGACGGTGCCGACCTCGCTCGCGAGACCGCTCACGGCCGACGCGTATCCGGTCAAGGCGTCGAAGTCGACCTTGAGGCCTTGTTCCGCCATCTGAACGCTCTTCCCCCAGTAGTGACGTGTTCGCGTTGATCCTGCCCCGATGGGCGGTACCTCGCCCGACGTTCCGCCAAGATCATGGGGCGGTGGGTGTGATCGAGCACTGGAACCGGATCCTGGCATGGCTGGCGGAGCACGCTCCGGCCACCCGTGCCGTGTTGCGTCCGAGGTATGACGCGCTGCCGGATCTTCGGGTTCCGATCGATCTCCAGCTGTGGTGGAGCGTCTACGGCGGCACCGAGGAGGGTCTCTTCGCCGAGATCCTGCCACCCTTCTACACGCCGCTGGGCGCCGACCGCGCGTTCGTGCTCAGGGAGACCCACGTGAGCAAGCCCGTGGACTCCTCGGAGGCGGGTGCGCCGACGAGCGGGTTCCACCCCGAGTGGCTCCCGATCGCGTTCGACGGCACCGGTGACGTGCTCGCCGTGGACCTGCGCCCCGGCGTGCTGCGCGGCTGCGTGGTCGAGTGGGACCAGGAGCGCAACGAGATGGTCAAGCCGGAGTGGACGTCGATCGCGGAGATGTTCGACCAGGTCGCGACGGCCCTGGAGACGCGCAGCGGCGTCGGGCACTGCTTCCCGGAGGTCAACACCGCAGGCGAACTCGGCTGGCGCACGAACTAGACCCGTTCGAGGATCCCGAGCGTGATCAGACCTTCGACGATCTGGTCCACGCCCAACGCCGCGAGCAGCACGCCGAGCACCCGCACGAGCACCCACGCGTAGGTCATCTTGACCCAGCGCAGCAGGATGCCGAGCACCGCGATGGCGGCGAGGTCGAGCGCGATCACCGCCGCGAACCCGCCGGCCAGCACGAACGTCGTCTCGACCGACTTCGTGTCCGAGAGCAGGAACAGGTAGGCCAGCGCCACCGGGTTCGCGTAGTAGGCGGTCGCGAGCTCGTGGGTGCCGCGGGTCTCGTCGTGCAACGGGTCCGTCTTGCGGCCCAGCACGAGGTCCAGCGCGTGCACGAACAGGATCACGCCGCTCGCGAGGTACAGCGCGCCCTCGCTGATGTGGAAGAGCGAGAGCAGCACCCGCCCGGCCACGACGACGAACAGGCCGACGCCCAGCGCGATCGCGGTGGAGGTGAGCGCCACCCGCCACCGCGTCCGCGAGTCGGCGCCCTCGGTGTCCATCAGGAACGCCAGGAGGATCTTCGGCGGCCCGACCACGGCGACCAGGATGCTGAACGCCTCCACGAACTTCATGGCCGCCATGGTCAGGGCGAGGGCCCGGCGGCGCGCGTCACCTCACGCCGCCGGGTGAACGTGGGGTCAGACGTCCGGGGTGTCGCCGAGGTACACGCCCTTGGCGTAGCCGGTCGCGTCCGCCTTCGGGTTGAACGGGAAGCTCTGGCCGAAGCACACCGACCAGCTCTTCGTGGCGACGCCGGACGAGGCGCAGTCCCACTCGCCCAGCACGACGGGCTGCTTGTTCCACACCGTCACCGACGCCGAGGTGGAGAAGAGGGCGTTGGTGTTGTTGCGGACGATCACCGCCCCCTGCACGAGCTTGCCGTTCTCGGACCGGATCACGCAGACCTGGGCCAGCACGTTGGTGGAGATGACCTTGCTGGCGTCGCACTTCCACGTGTGCGGGCTGGACGTGATGGGGTTCGTGTTGCCGTACGCCTTCCAGCTGCCGGTAGCGGCGGACGCGGATCCGGCGGTGACCAGGCTCAGCCCGAGCAGCGCCAGGACGGCGACGAGTCCGGCGATCATCCGATTGGCTCGCATGTGGTTCCCCCTCAGGAACGATGTGCAGTGCCGAGCCAGGATGTGCGGTCGATCGTGTGGTCTTCTTGCAGGTTTCTGGAATCCGCAGGTCAGCGCGCGCTGACGAGCTCGCGCTGCGGCGCCGCAGCGGCCGTCACGCGGGTGTAGACCTTCACGGCGGCCAGCGCGCCGAGCCAGCCCAGCGTGGTGCCGGTGGTGTTGGTGATCAGGTCGTCGACGTCGAAGATCCGGTTGGCCCACATCAGCTGCGAGCCCTCGATCAGCAACGAGACGCCGTAGCCGATCAGGGCGGTCTGGCCGATCGTGCGCCTGCCCCAGAACATCAGCATCGCGCCGAGCGGCACGAACAGCAGCACGTTCAGCGTCATCTGGTCGAACGCGATCTGCCCGTCGCGGAACGTGTCGGCGATCCACTGGAACGGGACCAGCTGCACGGACTGGCGTGGCGCCACGGTCTGCATGGGCAGGAACGTCGCCGAGAACAGCATGCTCGCGTAGACGGTGATGGTGGCACCGCGGAAGGTCAGCTGGCGGAAGAACAGCTGCGGGAGCAGGAAGACGACCGAGAGGAAAACGCCCCATTGGATGCTCGCGAGCTGTGCATTCGTCATGAATCAAAGGTATGGAAACGGCCCTCCGCGCACATCGCGCTGAGGGCCAGTTCCACTCTCGTACTTCCGGCCGAGTGTTACTCAGCCGCGTAATCCCTCGGGCTGATGCCGCGTAGTACCGGACCGCACGCCAGGGCTGCTACCAGCGCGACCACGACGCCGACGCCCACCGGTGCGATGACCCACGGCGTGATCGGCATTTCGCCGTGACCCACCAGTCCGCGCGCCAGAGTGAGCAATCCGAGACCCACGACAATTCCCGCGCCGCACGCTGCGATTGTGACGGCGAACACCGGAAGCATTACTTCGCGGCGCAATGCGTGACCCAGCACACGAATCGGCGTGCCGGCCGCGATCAACGCGCCGAAAGTGCGCCTGCGGTCGATCACCGACCCGGCCGCGGCCACCGCCGCGCCGATCCCGCCGAGCACCGCCGCGATCGAGAGGCCGATGATCGTGGCCCGCTGCAGGTCCGCCATCAGCGTGTCGCCGTGGATGCCCCGCTGCTCGCCGTCCACCAGCCGCACGCCCGGCAGCGTGCCGACCAGCGCGGTGTGCACGGCGTCGCGGTTCTCCGGTGTCGTCGGCACACCGACCATCGACACCTCGCCCGCGACCGACGGCAGCAGGGCGCGGTCGATGACCGCGCTCACCTGGCCGCTGCCCTGGAAGGGCCGCGTCTCGTACCGCGCCGGCAGCTGCGCGGTCAGCTCGTCCTTCCTGCCGATCGACTTGAACTCCTTGCCCTGCAACGGTCCTGACGAGTAGACGGCGGGCCCGTCCTGGCAGCGCAGCCCGGCCAGCACCTTCGCCACGTCAGCGCAGTCGCCGACGATGACGTACGTGCCGTAGTCGCCGCTTCTGATCGTGCCGTCGAGCATCGTGACGATCGGCGCCGAGGTCGCGAGGCGCACCGGCGTGACGTCGTGCGTCACCTGCTCCGCCACGATCGCGTTCTCCAGCCACGTCGAGTCGCGGTACGGGACCTGGCTCTCCAGTCCCGGCAGCATCGTGAGCGCCATCGAGCCGGTGAACACGGCGATCACCACGCCCGCCGAACCGCGGAACGCCGCCACCGGGTCACCGGCGAGCCTGCGCCCGGCGAGCAACGTCGACGGCCTGCGCCACCTGCCGACGAAGAACCTGCCGACCCACGCGGTCAGCACGGGTCCCGCCAGCACCAGCGCGAGCGCCACCGCGCCGAGACCGAGGAGCACGACGGTGAACTGGCTGTCGCCGCTGGCCTCCTGCGCGTACAGGATGCCGAGGAAGAACAGGCCGAGTGCGCCGGCGATGGTCAGCAGCCGCCACGACCGGACCGTCCGCTTCGCCTCCGCCGCGAGGGGCTGGTTCACGACGCGCCGCAGCCCCAGGACCGCGGCCCCGATGACCAGCAACGGCGCGAGCACGGCCACCGCCGCCACGACCGCCGGTTCCGGCACGAAGTCGCCGGGGAACCAGGTGCCGCCCTCCCACGGGACCTTCGCGGTGATGTGGCTGAACGGCTGCGCCAGCACCACGCCCAGCACGCTGCCGACGACCGCGCCGATCGCGGTCTCGACGGCGGTCATGACCACGACCTGCCGGGGACTGGCGCCGGCGAGCCGGAGCGCGGCGAGGCGCCGTTCCCGTTTCGCCGCGGTCAGCCGGGCCGCCGAGGCGACCAGCACCAGGCACGGCACCACCAGCACCACGAGCCCGACGCGCGTGAGCAGGTAGAGCATGCCGTGGTAGTCGTCGCGGTACGAGCCGGCGCCGCCCCGCAGATCGGCTGCGGGATATCCGTTCGCGACCTTCTCGTGGCCGACGATCGCCACGAGCTCGCCGGGGAACTCGAGCGCCTCCGGGCCCAGTTCCGCGATCATCGTGCCGGGGAACCGGTTGCCGAGCTTCTCCGGCGGCGTGGCGCGGACCAGCTCGGCTAGCGCGGGGGACAGCAGCACCTCGCCCGGTTCCGGGAACCGGGCGATGCCAGCCGCGACCGGGACGGTGCCCTGGTCGACGCGGGCGACGTCGAAGCGTTCGACGAGCTTGCCGTCGTAGGGATCCCGGTTCGCGGCAACGGAGATGGCGCCGTTGTCCGTCTGTCCGATCCCGTCGCGCCACGCCGTGCGGTCGGCACGCGCCTGCAGGCCGTTCGGTGCGGCGAGCAGCCACAGGACCAGCGACACGGCGATCATCACGCCGAGTGCGACCAGCACGGTCGCGATCTGGCTGCGGCGGTCCCTGCGCAGCACCGCGAGAGCGATCCTCACGCGGACACCCCCGCGGCGATCTTCCCGTCCTGGATCTCGACGACGCGCAACGCCCGGTCCGCGATCGCCTTGTCGTGCGTGACGATGACGACAGCCGCGCCCGTCTCCTCCGCCGCCTGCAACAGGGCGGTCATCATCTCCTGGCCGGTGCGGGTGTCGAGGGCGCCGGTCGGTTCGTCGGCGAAGATCACCCGCGGCCGGTGGGCCAGCGCCCGCGCGATCGCGACCCGTTGCGCCTGCCCGCCGGAGAGCTGGCTCGGCAGCCGCTTCTCCAGGCCCTGCAGGCCGAGCCGAGCGAGCCACAGCTTGGCCGCGCCGAGCGCCTCCTCCCGCGAGCCGCCGGCCAGCAGCATCGGCAGTGCCGCGTTCTCCTCGGCGGTCAGCTCGGCCACGAGCATCCCCGACTGGAACACGAACCCGAACGCCGTGCGCCGCAACGCGCTGCGCCCGGTCTCGTTCAGCTCGCCGATCGCGCGCCCGTCGAGGAACACGTCGCCGCCGTCGGAGCGCAGGATGCCGGACAGCACGTGCAGCAGCGTCGTCTTGCCGGAGCCGGACGGACCGACGACCGCCAGCACGTCCCCGGCCTTGATGTCGATGTCCACCCCGGCGAGCGCGTGCACGTCGCCGTAGGTCTTGACCAGGCCACGAGCGGCCAGAACCGAATTCATGTTCCTCAAGGTGCCGTGCGCCGGGCTGGAAAACCTCAGCCTTGACGACACACCGGATCAGCCGGATGACCGAGGCCGGAGAGGTCTGGTGGTCCTACCGTTGTCCCCCGTGGACAGTCATCGGGGCCAATGGCCGATCGCCGCCGTTCTCGCCTTGCTGATGGTGGGCGAGCTTCTGATCATGGGCGAGCCCGGCAGGGCCGGAGCGCTGGTGTGGCTGCTGACGGTGCCGGTCTGCATCGCGGCCGTGACCTCGTTCAAGTCGCGGGCCTTCACCATCCCCGTGGCGGTGGTGTCGATCTTCCTCGCGTCGTTCGTCATCGCGTACTTCCAGGTGAACGTGCCGACGATCCTCAGCCCGCTGACCATCGCCGAGACCGCCGCGTGCCTGGTCATCACGGCCGTCGTCGTCCGCGAGGAACCCCGCCGCGCCGCCACGTGGTCCGTCGGCTCGCTGATGGCCGTGAGCTTCTTCGCCGCGATCGTCCGCGACAACTGGCTCTCGGGCAGCAACTACAACGAGATGCTCGGATCGCTGGTCCTGGGTTTCACGGCGGTCGGCACCGGCCTCTACTTCCGCGCCCGCGACACCGAGAGCGGCCGCCTGATCGCCGCCGCCGTCACCGACGCGCAGAAGGAAGAGCGCATCGCCCTGGCCCGCGAACTGCACGACGTCGTCGCCCACCACGTGACGGGCATGCTCGTGCAGGCCCAGGCGGCGCTGGAGGTCTCCGACGACGACCCGCGCGCCGCCCACCGGTTGCTGCCCGGCATCGTCCGTTCGGGCACGGAAGCCCTCGGTGCGATGCGCCGGCTCGTCGGCACGCTGCGCCAGGGCGAGAACGAGGCCGCCACCACCGACCTCGCCGCCGACGTCATCGCGGCCGTCGAACGCACCCGTGAGCTCGGTTTCGAGACCCGCCTGCGCATCGACCTGCCCGACGTCGTGGCCCCCGAGCTCGGTCGTTCGGTGTTGCGCCTGGTCCAGGAGTCGCTCACCAACGTGCACAAACACGCCGTCCGCCCCACCATGATCGACGTGGAGATCTCCCGGACGTCCGCAGGGGCGTTGCGCGTGATCGTGGCCGACGACGGTCAGCTGCACGAGCTGAACCAGGGTGGCTACGGTCTCGTGGGCATGCGTGAGAGGGTCGACCTGCTGGGCGGCCTGTTCTCTGCGGGTCCGCGAGAGAACGGCTGGCAGGTGCTCGCCGAGCTACCCCTGGAAGGGACCAAGTGATCTCGGTTCTCATCGCCGACGACCAGGAGATGGTGCGCGTCGGTTTCCGGATGATCCTGGAGAAGCAACCGGACATCACGGTCGTCGCGGACGTCCCCGACGGGATCTCGGCCGTCACCGCCGCTCGCGAGCACAACCCCGACGTGGCGTTGCTGGACATCCGCATGCCGGGGCTCGACGGGCTCGAGGTCACCAAGAAGCTGTCGCCCACGACGAAGGTGGTCGTGGTGACGACGTTCGACCTGGACGAGTACGTGCACACGGCGCTGGAGAACGGCGCGTCCGGGTTCCTGACGAAGGACGCCGGTCCGGCCCTGCTCGTCGAGGCCGTCCGGGCCGCCGCGGCGGGGAACGCGCTGATCTCGCCGCAGGTGACGGTGCGGATGCTGGAGCACTTCGCTCGACCGGCTCAGCGGCCTGACCTGTCGCTGCTGACGGCGAGGGAGCAGGACGTGGTGCGGGAGGTGGCGCGCGGGCTCTCCAACCAGGAGATCGCGTCGTCGCTGTTCCTGTCGCTCTCGACGGTGAAGACGCATTTGGCTTCCGTGCAGACGAAGCTGAACGTGAAGAACCGCGTCGGGATCGCGTCGTGGGCGTGGCGGGCCGGGCTGGTGAACTCGTGACGGAGTTCCCGCGCACCATCGGCAAGGTCGCGGCCCGTGAGCTGGCCGCGCACGGCTACACGACGTTCGACTCGTTGACCGCGGTGTCCGCGAAGGAACTGCTGAAAATCCACGGTGTCGGCCCGAAGGCCATCAGGATCCTGGGGGAGGAGCTGGCGGCGCAGGGCAAGGCCTACGCCGCCGACTAGGGCCTCACACACCCATCGGGTGCCAGACCGTCTTCGTCTCCAGGTACGCGCGCAGGCGGGACATGTCCGGCGTCGCCGTGAAGTCCTCGCCGGCCTTATTGCGCAGCACGCGCTTCACGGTGCCCGCCGCCGACCGCTCCAGGTCCGCGCGGATCGACTCCGGCGCACCGGTGAGGTCCAGCGCGTTCACGTCACCGTGCGAGGCGAGCCACGGCGCGATCTCCGCCGTGCGGCCGGTGATGATGTTGACGACGCCGCCGGGGACGTCGCTCGTGGCCAGCACCTCCGACAGCGTGATCGCGGGCAGCGGGCGGTCCTGCGAGGTGATGACCACGCAGGTGTTGCCGGACGCGATCACCGGTGCGATCACCGAGATCAGGCCCAGCAGCGACGACTGCTGCGGCGCCAGCACGGCGACCACGCCCGTCGGTTCCGGGGTGGAGAACGAGAAGTACGGGCCCGCCACCGGGTTCGAGGAACCCAGCACGGCCGCGATCTTGTCGGTCCAGCCCGCGTACCAGACCCAGCGGTCGATCGCGGTGTCCACCAGGGACTGCGCCTTCTTGAGCGCGACGCCCTCGGAGCCGGCGACCTCGGTGATGAACTGCTCGCGGCGGCCTTCCAGCACCTCGGCCACCCGGTACAGGACCTGGCCGCGGTTGTAGGCCGTCGTGCCCGACCAGCCACCGAAAGCCTTGCGGGCGGCGGTGACCGCGTCGCGGGCGTCCTTGCGGGAACCCTGGGCGGCGTTCGCGAGGAACGCGCCCTTGGTGTCGGCGACGGGATAGCTGCGGCCCGACTCGGAGCGCGGGAACTTGCCGCCGATGTAGAGCTTGTAGGTCTTCGCGACCGTGATGCGATCAGACATCGAGGTAGGCCTCCAGACCGGTGCGGCCGCCCTCACGGCCGAAGCCCGACTCCTGGTACCCGCCGAACGGGGCCGTCGGGTCGAAGCGGTTGAACGTGTTGGACCAGACGACGCCGGCGCGCATCCGTTGTGCCATCCAGAGGATGCGCGAGCCCTTCTCGGTCCAGATGCCGGCGGACAGGCCGTACGGCGTGTTGTTCGCCTTGGCCACGGCCTCCTCCGGCGTGCGGAACGTGAGGACCGACAGCACCGGGCCGAAGATCTCCTCACGGGCGATGCGCATCGCCTGCGACACCCCGGAGAACACGGTCGGGGCGAAGAAGAAACCCTTGTCCGGCAACGGGCACGACGACGTCCAGCGGGTGGCGCCCTCGGCCTCGCCCGACGCGGTCAGCTCCTGGATCTTGGTGAGCTGCTCGCGGGAGTTGATCGCGCCGACGTCGGTGTTCTTGTCCAGCGGGTCGCCGACGCGCAGCGTGGACACCCGTGCGTGCAGCTTCTCGAGCAGCTCGTCGGCGATGGACTCCTGCACCAGCAGGCGGGATCCGGCGCAGCAGACGTGGCCCTGGTTGAAGAAGATGCCGTTGACGATGCCCTCGACGGCCTGGTCGAGCGGCGCGTCGTCGAACACGATGTTCGCGGCCTTGCCGCCCAGTTCCAGCGTGAGCTTCTTGTTCGTGCCCGCGAGCTGGCCCTGGATGACCTTGCCGACGTCGGTCGAGCCGGTGAAGGCGACCTTGTTGACGTCCGCGTGCCCGACCAGCGCGGCGCCGACGTCACCGGCGCCCGGGATGATGTTCACGACGCCCGGCGGCAGGTCGCACTGCTGGATGATGTCCGCCAGCACCAGCGCCGTCAGCGGGGTGGTCTCGGCGGGCTTGAGCACGACGGTGTTGCCGCACGCCAGCGCCGGCGCGATCTTCCACGCGGCCATCAGCAGCGGGAAGTTCCACGGGATCACCTGTCCCGCAACGCCCAGCGGCCTCGGGTCCGGCCCGTAGCCCGCGTAGCCGAGCTTGTCCGCCCAGCCCGCGTGGTAGAAGAAGTGCGAGGCCGCCGTCGGGACGTCGGTGTCGCGCGACTCCTTGATCGGCTTGCCGTTGTCGAGCGACTCCAGCACCGCGAGCTCACGGCCGCGTTCCTGGATCTGCCGCGCGATCCGGTAGATGTACTTGGCCCGCTCGGATCCGGGCATCTTCGACCACACACGGTCGTAGGCCTTGCGCGCGGCCTTGACGGCGGTGTCCACATCGGACTCCGACGCCGTCGAGACCTCGGCGAGCACCTCCTCGGTGGCCGGGTTGATCGTCTTGAGCGGCTCACCGGTGCCCTCGACGAACTCGCCGTCGACGAACATCTTGTAGTTCGGCTTGAGGTTCGCGATGTCCCGCGACTCGGGCGCGGGGGCGTATTCCCACATGTCTTCAGTCCACCGTCACGTAGTCCGGGCCGCTGTAGTGGCCGTCCAACTGGGTCCGACGCTGCATGAGCAGGTCGTTGAGCAACGTCGACGCGCCGAACCGGAACAGGTGCGGATCGAGCCACTCACGCCCGGCCACCTCGTGCACGGCCACCAGGTACTTGATCGCGTCCTTGGTCGTGCGGATGCCACCGGCGGGCTTGACCCCGCGCAGCTCACCCGTCTGGTCCTTCCAGTCCCGCACGGCCTGCAGCATCACGTGCGTCACCGGGAGCGTCGCGGCGGGCTGCACCTTGCCGGTCGACGTCTTGATGAAGTCACCACCAGCGAGCAGCGCGAGCCACGACGCGCGGCGCACGTTGTCGTACGTCACGAGCTCGCCGGTCTCGAGGATGACCTTGAGGTGCGCGTCCCCGCACGCCTCCTTGATCTTGACGATCTCCTCGAACACCTGTCCGTAGCGGCCACTCAGGAACGCACCGCGGTCGATCACCATGTCGACCTCGGACGCCCCCTGCTCGACGGCGAACCGGGTGTCGGCCAGCTTGATGTCCATCGTGCTGCGGCCACTGGGGAACGCGGTCGCGACGCTGGCGACGTTGATCCCGGTGCCCACCAGGTCGTCGGCCGCCGTCTTCACCATGTCCGGGTAGACGCAGACCGCCGCGACCTGCGGCACGTCCGGTCGGTCGGGGTCGGGCCTGCGGGCCTTCGCGGCGAGCGAGCGCACCTTGCCGTGGGTGTCGGCGCCTTCGAGCGTGGTGAGGTCGACCATGCTGATCGCCAGGTCGATGGCGTGCAGCTTGGAGGCCTTCTTGATGCTCCGCGTGCCGAGGCCCGCGGCTCGTTGCTCGACGCCGACCTGGTCGACGCCGGGGAGCCCGTGCAGGAAACGCCGCAGCGACGATTCGTCGCGCGTGGCGTCAGCCAGGGCCGACGGCAGTGTCGTTGGAGCAGCCATGGCTGGGAGTCTAGGCGGAATGGGACGCCCGTCCTAAGTGACGAAGTTCGCGCAGCTCAGAGGGCAGGTGAGGCCGGTCTGAGGGTCTGTTCGCCAGTGCTGTCGACAACGATGATCGCGCCCTCGCGGCCGAGCTGCTCGTAGTGCTCGGCGAACTCGTCGAGGTCCTCGATCTCGTCGTCCAGCCACGACCACTCGCCCGGCAGCGCCGACAGCTCGTCCCGCACGATCCTGACCACCTGGTCGAAGCGGTTGACGTCGCGCCGGTACCGGAAGTCCGCGTCCGGACAGGAGAGGAGCACGGTCCACCGGTGGGTCGCGCGTTCCCCGTCCATCTTCAGCCACACGGACACCCCGGCGAACCCCGCGAGCTCGACGAGGTCGGCGAACTGCATCACTCGAGCAGCTCGCGCAGGATGCCCTTCTTCTTTTTCTTGGGCCCCTTCACCTCGACGGCGCCCATGATCGCGAGCCCGGTGATCCGCACGGTCGGCGCGCCCGGGACGTGCCGGCGGCTCGCGAGCTGTTCTTCGAAGGCGCCCATGAACCCGAACCCGTCCACCTTGACGTTGATGTCGTCGGGCACCCGGATCTCCACGCCGCCCCAGAACGCGAAGCAGCTGATCGTCACCTCGCGCTCGGCGAAGTTCGCGTGGGTCAGGTCGATCTCGATGCCGCCCATGATCGCGACGGCGTTGTGCATGCGCGGGACGACCCAGCCGCCCTTGCGGTTGACGCCCGACCAGAAGGCCACCGACACCGCGCTGCCCGGCTCGCCGCCGACGCGGTTGCTCACCGCCGGTTGGTACTGCGGCACGGCGGGGGTGTGCGGCAGGCCGCTCAGGACCAGGTCCGCGGTGATCGGGACGAGTTCGCCGTACGTCTTCGCGGCGTAGACCGCCACCAGCCGCTCGTCCAGTTCGTGGATGTCGAGGCGGCCTTCGGCGGTCGCCTGGTGCAGCACCTGCGCGATCCGTTCCCGGTCCGCGTCCGAGGCGCGCATGTGACTCTGGTCGGCGGGTACCAGCTCGTCGCTCACCCGATCGAGTCTAAAGCTCTCACTTGCGGTTCGGTGCGAACTTGACGGTGATCGCGAAGATCACCACCAGGAGTGCCGCGAGCGCCGCCGCGAGGGCCGGGCTGTGGCCCCACGTCAGCGGCAGCACGCCGAGCAACACGGCGAGTGATCCCGAGACACCCATGATGACCAGGGGGGATTCACACCACTGCTGGACGGGCTTCTGTTCGGTCGTCACCGTGCGCACCTCCGCGTCTCAACTGGTCATGAGACTTTTCGGAGCCGCGGCGACGGTTCTGTACTCCCGGATCGGGTTGTGCGGCCCCCTGATCAGGTGGTCATCGGAACCGGTTCGTGACCTGGGTCAGGGGGTCGGCCGGCGCAGCGGCAGGCCGGCGGCCCGGTAGATCGAGTCGATCACCGTCATGTTCCGCACCGCGTCGTCCGCCGTGGTCGGGAACGGCTTGCCGTGCAGCACGGCGTCGGTGAACGCGTCGAGCTGGTAGGCGTAGGTCGGGCGCTTCCCGAAGGTCTCCACCGACTTCTTGTCCTTGAGCCGCAACGACAACCGGTGAAGGATCTGCGGGCCGAGCGGGTTGAGGACGCTGAGCGTGCCGTTCTCGCCGATCGCCTTCATCGACAGCTTCAACACTGTCGACGACCACAGCGACGCGTGCACGGAACCCGTGTGGCCGGAGGGAAAGCGCAGCGACGCACGCATTGCACGGTCGATGGAAGGCCCGCGCAGCAACGCTTTGGCCGACTTCACCTGAGGCTCCTCGCCGCCCAGCAACCGTGCCATGTGCACGGCGTAACAGCCGGCGTCCATCATCGCGCCACCCGCGAGCGAGTAGTCGTACCGGATGTCGGAGAACCGCGGCAACGGGAACGCGACGGTGGCCTCGACGTGCCGCAACGGGCCGAGCACGCCGGAGCTCATGATCTCGGCGACGCGTACGGCCAGCGGGTGGTAGCGGTAGTGGAACGCCTCCATCACCACCAGTCCGGACGCGCTGGCCGCCGCAGCTACTTCGGACGCTTCGGCGGCGTTCGCGGTGAACGGCTTCTCGCACAGCACGTGCTTGCCGGCTTCCAGTGCGGCCAGCGTCCACTTGCCGTGCAGACCGTTGGGCAGCGGGTTGTACACGGCGTCGACCGCCGGATCGGCCAGCAGGTCCTCGTACGAACCGTGCACGCGCGCGATGCCGTGTTTGTCGGCGAAGGCCTGAGCCCGGTCGGCTGACCGGGCGGCGACCGCGACCACCTCGGCGACCGTCGAGGAACGGGCCGGGCGGATGACAGCGGTCGGCGCGATCATGGCCGCGCCGAGGACTCCGATGCGCACGTGGTCGGTCACCCGGCCGACCCTACACCTGTTCGGTTAACGGTGTTTACTCCACGAGGTCGGTCTCTCGCGCCGGGAAGAACGGGATCTTCTCGATCGGCGCGGGGTCGGACCAGTTCCACGATTCCATCTGACGGCGCGACCGCCGGCCGAAGAACGCGCGCCACAGTTCGTAGCCCTCGACCTCCACGGTGATCGGGCCGTCGCCCAGGTCGCCGAACTCGGTCTTCACCGTCACGCCGGTCAGCCTGCGCGGCGCCATCCACACCAGCGTCGGCTGCCACACGGTGTCCGGCAGGCGTTCCCGGCCGAGCGCCGCACGCAGGTCGGTCTCGTGCGTGATGGCGTCCAGTGCCAGCTGGAACGGGAGGCGTGGCATCTCGGCGAGCTTGTCGCCGAAGGCGTTCCACTGCTCCAGCAGGTCCTCCACGGGCACGTCCACGCGCTCGGCGACGTGCCGCGCCGTCCACTCGTCCGACGGTGCGCCCTCCATGCGGCCGCTGACCAGATCGGACGCCTCGCCGGACAGGTGCGCGACCACCTGGTGCACGGTCCACTCAGGACAGGCGGGCACGGTTCGTGCGAGCTCGTCGGCGCTCAGGCCCATGGTCAGGCCGACGATGCGCTGACGTGCCTCGCGGTAGATCTCTTCGAACACCCTTTGCTCCTCCCAGCGGGTTACGGTGTCGAGCATGGACGTCCTGGTCGTCGATCATCCACTCGCCAAGGCGAGACTCACAACGATGCGTGACGCGCGCACGGACAATGCCGCATTCCGTGCCGCGCTGCAGGAACTGACCGTGATGCTGGTCTACGAAGCGACGCGCGAGGCGCCGCTGAAGGAAGACCGCACGCACACCCCGGTAGCTCGTACCACCGGCTACAAGCTCGCAAACCCGCCGTTGCTCGTCCCCGTGCTGCGGGCCGGGCTGGGCATGGCGGACCAGGCGCACAAGCTGATCCCGGACGCCCAGATGGGGTTCGTCGGCCTGGCGCGCGACGAGGAGACGCTGCAGCCGACGCCGTACATGGAGTCGCTGCCGGAGAACCTCGCCGGACGGCCGGTGTTCGTGCTCGACCCGATGCTCGCCACCGGCGGGTCGATGGAGTACACGATCCGCCTGCTGACCCAGCGCGGCGCGACCGACGTGACGGCGATCTGCGCGCTCGCGGCGCCCGAGGGGATCAACCACCTCGAGGACTCGAAGCTCCCGTGCCGTCTCGTCACGGCCTCGGTCGACGAGCGGTTGAACGACTCCGGCTTCATCGTGCCCGGGCTGGGCGACGCCGGTGACCGTCTGTACGGGGCGGTTTAGGACATACCTCCGATCGGACGTAGCAGTGGTCTAGACCTCAGGCCTATCGTGCTGTGGACCACATCGCCGCTGCCGCGAACGATCAAGGAGACTCATGTCCAGACGGAGATGGGGTGTCGCCGCTCTCGCGGCCGGCGCCCTGTCCGCGTCGCTGGCCGTTGCGCCCGCGAACGCCGACGTCGAGACCAATGGGCACCACGGTTACTCGAAGACCCGCACCGTCGGGTACTTCATCCAGTGGGGCGTGTACGACCGGAACTTCCGCGTCAAGAACCTCGTGGACAGCGGGGCCGCCGCGCGGCTCACGCACCTCAACTACGCCTTCGGTTTCCTCGACGAGGCCGGCAAGTGCGTCAGCGCCGACCCGTGGGCGGACTGGCAGATGCCGCACACCGCGGAGCAGTCCGTGAGCGGCAAGGCCGACGAGGCCGGCCAGGTGCTCGCGGGCAACCTGAACCAGCTCAAGCAGCTCAAGGCCAAGTACCCCAAGCTGAGGATCAACATCTCGCTGGGCGGCTGGACGGGCTCGCGCTACTTCTCCAACGCCGCGCTGACGCCCGAGTCGCGTGCCGCGCACGTCAAGTCGTGCACCGACATGTGGATCAAGGGCAACCTGCCCGGTCTGCCCGAGGGCGCCGCGAAGGGCGTCTTCGACGGCATCGACCTCGACTGGGAATGGCCCGGCAGCAACGGCAACATGGTGCCGCCGAACGTCGTGCGCCCCGAGGACAAGCAGAACTTCACCAAGCTGCTGGCGGAGTACCGCAGGCAGATGGGCTGGAACCGCGACCTGACCGCGTTCCTGCCGGCCGACCCCAAGCAGGTCGACGCGGGCTTCGAGGTCTCGAAGGTGTTCTGCTACCTCACCTTCGGCACGCTGCAGGGCTACGACTACCACGGTGCCTGGGACGCCGCGGCGAACCAGCAGTCCGCGCTGCGGGTGCCCAAGGGCGACCCGTCGGAGTTCGAGTTCAGCACCGAGGTGACGGTCAACGCGTGGCTCTCGCGCGGTGCCCCGCGGTCCAAGGCCGTGCTCGGCGTCCCGTTCTACGGCCGCGGCTGGGACGGCGTCGCCCCCGGCACGCGCAACGGCCTGTTCGGCACCGGTGTGCCGGCGCCCGCCAAGTACGAGGCCGGTTACGAGGACTTCCACCGCATCAAGGCGAAGCTCTCCGAGCCCGGCAACACGTACAAGATCTACCGCGACGAGCGCGCCGGCTTCGCGTGGATCTACGACGGCAAGACCTGGTGGACCTACGACGACGCGACCGAGATGAAGCGGAAG
Source organism: Lentzea pudingi (assembly GCF_014646255.1). GTDB lineage: Bacteria > Actinomycetota > Actinomycetes > Mycobacteriales > Pseudonocardiaceae > Lentzea > Lentzea pudingi. The sequence goes on along the minus strand of NZ_BMNC01000002.1, from coordinate 958,434 downwards.
GCCCGCTACATCAACGACCGCAGGCTCGGCGGCGCGATGATCTGGTCGCTCGACGGCGACACCGCCAACGGCGAACTGATCAAGGCGCTCGACGGAGCCCTCAAGTGAGGCCGCACCACCGAGACGGACTGTCCTAACCGGACAGTTCAGCGGGTCCGGGGAGGTTTCGCGGCGGCCGCCTCCCCGGATTCCGTGGTGCTCACAGGGTTTTCCCGGGCTCCGTCCGCCAGCCCCTGCCGTGCGCGCGCAACGCCAGTTCGTACGTGGCGGCCGCGTCGACGCCGGGCGGCAGGTTCCCGTTGAGCTCCAGGCTCACCAGGCCGTGCGCGACGCCCCACATCGACATCGCGATCTGCTCGGGGTCCTCGGCGAGGTAGACCCCCTGCTCCACCGCGCGCCGCACCGCGTTGATCACCGGCGCGAACGTCCTGCCCGCCGCGCGGCTCATCTCCTTCGTCGGTTCGACGACCTTCGAGTAGAGCACCGAGTAGAACTGCGGGTCCTCCAGCGCGCTGCGCCGGTACGCGAGCCCGATCCGCAGCAGGTCCTCCGCAGGGTCGTCCGTGACGGGCACCGCCGCGAGGCTCGTGCCGAACTGCGTGAACGCCTCGTCGTAGAGCGCTTCGAGCAGCGCCGGTTTTCCGCCGAAGAGGGAATAGACCGCCGTGGTCGACGTGTTGACGTCGGTGGCGATCTTGCGCAGGCTGACCGCGGCCGGGCCCTCGGTGCTCAGCAGTTCGCCCGCTCGTTCGAGCAGACGCCGTCGCAGAGCGTCGTCGTGGGTCTTGGGCCTGGGCACCACGCAATCCTAACGGCCGCTGGCCGCAGTGGTATCAGGTTGATACCGTCGCGGCATGGCGATGACCTTGCGGTTGACCGAGGAGGAGAACCTGCGGCTCGCTGAGCTGGCGCAGTCCGAGGGTCGCTCGAAGCAGGAGGTCGTGCGGCTGGCGATCGCGGACCGTTACCAGCGCATGCAGCAGGAGGAGAAGCTCGGCGAGGTACTTGGCCGGGTTCTGCCCAAGTACCGAGGTCTTTTGGATAGGCTCGGTTCTTCCTGAAACTGTCAGACCTCTGTGATCAACTGGGTGCCGTGATCTCCTACCTCGACGCCGGGGACCTCTTGGTGCTGGCCACGGCCGTGACCGGTGGCGATCTCCTCGTCCGGGACATCGGCCTGCTGGACACGGCGGCTTATCGTCCCCGTGCGACCGTGCTCGGCGTGGAGGCCTACGACACGCTGTGGCTGAAGTCCTCCGCTCTGCTCGATTCCATCGTCCGCACCCGCCCTCTCGTCGAGGGCAACTGGCGGCTCGCCTGGGTCGCGGCCGTCACGATGTGCGACATCAACGGCTACTGGATCGACGCCGCCGAGGACGACGCGCTGGACCTCGTGCGCGCGCTCGGCCGCGACAAGATCGACGTGGCGGAGATGGCCGGTCATCTCGAAGCGTGGGGAATCTCGAAGGATTCCGCTTGACCTAGAGTGCACTCCAGGTCTTAGCGTCGAGTCCGTGAGTTACTCGATAGCCCAAGCCGCGCAGCGCAGTGGGTTGTCCATCGACACCCTGCGCTACTACGAACGAATCGGGCTCGTCGACCCGCCCGCGCGGGACTCGGGCGGCCGTCGCAGCTACTCGGAAGCAGACCTCGGCTGGCTGGCCTTCGTGACGCGCCTGCGCACGACCGGCATGCCGATCCGCATGATGCGCGAGTTCGCGCAGCTGCGACACCGCGGCGACCTGACGGCAGGCCGCCGCAAGCAGATCCTCGTCGAGCACCGCAACGACGTCCGCGCCCGCATCGCGGAGCTGCAGACGTCCCTCGAGGTGCTCGACTACAAGATCGACCACTACGCGGTGGTCGAGCGCGACTTGGAGGCGACGGCGTGAGCCGTTCATTGGGATCGTTGCAGGTCGGGCCGCAGGGCCTCGGCTGCATGGGAATGTCGGAGTTCTACGGCGCCGGCGACGAGGCGGAGTCGGTCGCGGTGATCCACCGGGCCCTCGAGCTCGGCGTCACGCTGCTCGACACGGCCGACATGTACGGGCCGCACGTGAACGAGGAACTGGTCGGCCGCGCGATCGCCGACCGCCGTTCCGACGTCGTGCTGGCCACGAAGTTCGGCATCGTGCGCGACGGCGGAGGCCGTTCGATCCGCGGTGACCGCGAGTACGTGCGCGCCTCGGTCGAGGGCTCTCTGAAGAGGCTCGGCACCGACGTGATCGACCTGTACTACCTGCACCGGGTGCCGGCGGACACGCCCATCGAGGAGACCGTCGGCGCGATGGCCGAGCTGGTGACCGAGGGCAAGGTGCGCCACCTGGGCCTGTCCGAGGCAGGCGCGGAGACCCTGCGCCGCGCGCACGCCGTGCACCCGATCACGGCGCTGCAGAGCGAGTGGTCGCTGTGGTCGCGGGACATCGAGGCCGAGATCGTGCCGACCGCCCGTGAGCTGGGCATCGGCCTCGTGCCGTACTCACCGCTCGGCCGCGGCGTCCTGACCGGCCGGTTCGCGTCCTCCGCCGACTTCGGCAAGGGCGACTTCCGGGCCGTGAACCCGCGGTTCTCGGGGGACAACCTCGACGCGAACCTGAAGATGGTCGCCGAGCTCCGCGCGCTGGCCGAGGCCCGCGGGGTCACCGCTGGCCAGCTGGCCCTGGCGTGGGTGCAGCACCGCGGGTCCGACGTCGTGCCGATCCCGGGCACCAAGCGGATCAAGTACCTGGAGGAGAATGTCGCGGCGGCCTCGCTGGAGCTGTCCGACGACGACCTCGCCGCGATCGAGGCGGCCGTGCCCGCGTCGGCCGTGGCCGGTGACCGGTACCCCGACATGAGCTCGATCGGGCGTTAGAACATACGTTCGAATCTATCCCCAGAGTTGTCCACAGGTTGGGGACAACAGGCTGTGGACAACCCTGGGATTCATGTGGACAACTGGGCCGCAACGGTGGCCCCGAGCTCCCAGCACGCCTGGAGATCGGTCTTGGCCGGCTCACCCGTGACGACCACGTGCTGCGCCGCCTTCTCCCAGCCCAACCCGGTCGTGGCGGTCTCCACGCTGCGCACCGCCCCGGTCGTGTCGTTGTTGCCGTGCACGTAAAGCCCGAACGGCCGGCCACGCGTGGAATCGAGACACGGGTAGTAGACGGTGTCGAAGAAGTGCTTCAACGCGCCGCTCATGTAGCCGAGGTTCGCGGGCGTGCCCAGCAGGTAGCCGTCGGCCTCCAGGACATCCACAGCGGTTGTGGACAACGCGGCACGGCGGACGAGTTCGACGCCCTCGATCTCGGGAGTGGAGGCGCCGGCGAGCACGGCCTCGAACATCGCCTGGAGAGCGGGCGACGGCGTGTGGTGGACGATCAACAACCTGGACACGCCGAGCAACATAACGTCCGTGACCCGCGCCTCCTACGACCTCGTCGCCGCTGACTACGCCCGCCTCATCCCGGACGCGCACGACGGCCGCCCGCTCGACGCCGCGATCATGCGCGCGTTCGCCGAGCTCACGGAGGGCCCGGTGGCGGACATCGGCTGCGGAACCGGCCGCATCACCCAGCACCTCCACGAACTGGGCCTCGACGCCTCAGGCGTCGACCTCTCCGACGGCATGCTCGACCAGGCGAGAAAGCTGTACCCGCACCTCACGTTCACCCAGGGCGACATGACGAACCTGGACCTGGAGGACGACAGCCTCGGCGGCGCCGTCGTCTGGTACTCCACGGTCCACATGCCCGCCCGAGACGTGCCGTGGCAGGAGTTCTTCCGGGTCCTCAGGCCTGGCGGACACCTGTTGCACGCCTTCAAACTGGGTGACCAGCAGAAACGCCTGACCTACGCGTACGGCCACGACGTGGACCTCCACGTCCACTGGCACGACATCGACGAACTCGTGACCAACGCGACCGAGGCCGGGTTCAACGAAGTGGCACGGTTGCAACGTCAGAAGGGTGTGGACGAAGGCGGGCCGCAGGCTTTCTTGTTGATGAGCAAACGGAACCCTGCTGCCGGAAGCGCGTCCTGAAAGGTGTACACAGGAGGGACCATGAAGACCACCGCCCTAATGCACACCAGTCCTCGTCAGCGCCGCATCACCTGGGGTTTCGGCCTTGCCGTCGCGATCGGGATGATCGGGATCGGACCTCTGTTCGCGTCCGTGTGGCCGGGGTTCGACCACAGCCCGTGGGACGTCAACACGATGTTGTTCGGACTCGGTGTGGGGCTCTGCGCGATCGCGTACATCTTCGGGCGGATCGCCGTCGCGGCGGTCACCGAGGGGCGCCGCAACGCGGTGTCCCCGCCGACCAGAAGGGCCTACTTCGTGGCCGGCGGGGGTTTTGTCCTGGCCGCGCTGTGCCTCGCGATCGCTGTCGCTAGCTGACGAGCGCGGTCACCCGTTCACGCAGTTCAGCCAGCCGGGCCCGGCCTGACGCACGGGCGGACTCCAGTCCGTCCGTGACCGGCTCGACGACCTCGAGGTACGCCTTGAGCTTCGGTTCGGTGCCGGACGGGCGCACGATCACGCGCATCCCGCCGGCCGTCCAGCGCAGCACGTCCGCGCCGGGCAGCAGGTCCTCGGACGCGAAGTCCGCCGGCGGGTTCGCGCGCAGGCGGGCCATCGTGGCGCCGATCAGACTCAGATCGGTGTACCGCAAGGAGACCTGGTCCGTCAGGTGCAGGCCGTGGTCCGCCGCGAGCTGGTCCAGCGCGTCCAGCAACGTGCGCCCGGACGCCTTCAGCCCGGCGGCCAGGTCAGCGGCGACGACGGCGGCCGAGATGCCGTCCTTGTCGGCGACGTGCTCCGGGTCGACGCAGTTGCCGAGCGCTTCCTCGTAGGCGAACACCAAGCCCTCGCCCGCGCGTGCCAGCCACTTGAAGCCCGTGAGGGTCTCCGCGTACCGGGCACCGTGCGCGGCCGCGATCGACTTCAGCAGCGACGACGACACGATCGTCGTTGCCACCAACGGATCCGTGGACTCCGTAGTCGACAGCACGAGCGAGCCGAGCAGCACGCCCGTCTCGTCGCCGCGCAGCATCCGCCACGTGTCGCCGTCGCGAACGCCCAGCGCGCACCGGTCCGCGTCCGGGTCCAGCGCGATGGCCAGGTCCGCGTCCACCGACGCCGCAAGGGCGAGCAGCTCGTCGGACGCGCCGGGCTCCTCCGGGTTCGGGAACACCACGGTCGGGAAGTCCGGATCCGGCACCGCCTGCGACCGCACCACGTGCACGTCGGTGAAACCCGCGCGCCGCAACGCTTCCACGGCGAACGCGCCGCCCACGCCGTGCATCGGCGTCAGCGCGATCTTCAGCTCCCGCGAGTTCCCGCGCGGCAGCGACGCCACCTGATCCAGGTACGCGTCCACCTCGGCGTCGGACACCGTGGTGTAGGTGAAGTTCCGGGGCACCGACACCGCGGCCGGCACCGCCTCGATCGCCTTCTCGATCTCACCGTCCGAAGGCGGCACGATCTGCGATCCACCGGTCAGGTAGAGCTTGTACCCGTTGTCGGCGGGCGGGTTGTGCGACGCGGTGATCTGGATCCCCGCCACCGCACCATGTGCGCGCACGAGGTAGGCAAGCACCGGCGTCGGCAACGGCCCCGGCAGCACCCGCACGTCGAACCCCGCGGCCGCCATCACCTCGGCCGCCGCGGTGGCGAACTCCTCCGAGCCGTGCCGCGCGTCGCGCCCGACGAACACCAGCCCGGGGGACCCGAGCCACGCCGCCACCCCGGCGGTCGTGCGGACCACCGTGGCGACGTTCATGCCGTTCGTGCCCGCCCGCACCGGCCCGCGCAGCCCGGCAGTGCCGAACGTCAGCGGACCGGCCATGCGGTCTTCGAGGTCCTCCAACGCGCCGGCGTCGCCGCCCATCGCCCGCGCCAGCACGCCCTGCAGTTCGGTGCGCGTCGCGTCGGACGGGTCGTCGGCGATCCACCGGAACGTCGCGTCGCGCAGGGCCGGCGTCAGGCTCATGCCCTGTCCACCAGCTCGCGCAGCAGCGTGCCCATGCGCTGAGCGGCGGCGGCACCGGCCTCCAGCACCTCCTGGTGGTTCAGCGGCTCACCGGTGATGCCCGCCGCGAGGTTCGTGACCAGCGACAACCCGAACACCTCGACGCCCTCGGCCCGCGCGGCGATCGCCTCGTGCACCGTCGACATGCCGACCAGGTCCGCGCCCATCGTGCGCAGCATCCGGATCTCGGCGGGCGTCTCGAAGTGCGGCCCCGGCAGCCCCGCGTACACGCCCTCCTCCAGCGAGGAGTCGATCTCCTGCGCGACCTTGCGCAGCCGCGGCGAGTACAGGTCCGTGAGGTCCACGAACCGCGCGCCGACCAGCGGCGACACCGCGGTCAGGTTGAGGTGGTCGGAGATCAGCACCGGCTGCCCGACGGACATGCCCTGCCGCAGCCCACCGGCCGCGTTCGTCAGCACGACGCTCGACACGCCCGCGGCAGCCACGGTGCGCACGGCGTGCACGACCTTCTGGACGCCCTTGCCCTCGTAGCCGTGGGTGCGGCCGAGGACGACGAGGACCTTCTTGCCACCGACCTCGACGGAACGGATGGTGCCGCCGTGGCCGAGCGCGGTCGGCGCCTCGAAGCCCGTCAGCTCGCCCACCGGAATCTCGGTGACCGGTTCGCCGATCACGTCGGCGGCGGGTCGCCAGCCGGAGCCCAGCACGATGGCGATGTCGTGCTTCTCGTTGCCGGTGCGGCTCTGGATCTCTTCCGCGGCCTTGCCGGCCAGCTCTTCTGGAGTCACCGCGAGAGCTTAAGCCGTGTCCTGAGGGTCTGTCCGATGAGAGTCACGTCCGAAACCCTCTCGGGCGCGGCTATCGCTGACGGACCCTCGGGACACGGCTTACACCGGGGCGAAGGTGGAGGCGATCGCATCGAAGAGGCGGGCTCTCGCCTCGTCCTCCTGCTCGGTCGGCACCACGACCTCCACCACCCACAGGTCGTTGCCGTAGGGCAGCACGCGGGAGAAGTGCGACCGGCGCAGCGCCGTGGGTTCGTCGCCCTCGACCGTCTTGTAGATGAACTGGACGCTGGCCTCCTTGCGCGGCCCCGCCAGGTCCGGCGTCGGCACCATCTCGCCGCCGAAGAACCTGCCGGGCCAGCGCCCCTGCACCCCCGCGGTGTACAGCTTGATGTCGCGCTTCGGGTAGTACTCGGGGAACCGCTGCACCGTCACCTCGTACGCGCCGCTCCCGGACACGAAGTGCACCATCGCCGAGGCCGGCAACCGCTGGTCGCCCGCGCGCTGCTCGGCGTAGGTGGACCAGCTCTTCTCGACGTGCAGCGTGAACTTGCCGCCCTGCTCGCCGTTCGCCAGCACGGCCGACGCGGTGCGGGGCTCGAGCGTCGCCGAGGTGGGCAGGGTCGGCAGGGTGGGCAGCGTCTGCTCGGTCGGCGGCAGCAGGGACGCTCCCGCGGCGTACCTGGTCAGCGCGAACCCTCCGCCCGAGCCCGCGATGAACAGCAGTGCGGCCGCGACCAGCACGAACGCCGTGGCCACCCGGCCTCGGCGGGCAGGGGGAGCGGTCGGCCTCGTCACGAGGAACGGCAGCGGGCCCGGGTCGTCGGCCAGCGGCGCGTCCGGTTCGATCTTCGGCTTGGGGCGCACGACGATCGGCACCTGCACCGACTCGCGGATCTCGAACGCGTCCGTGCCCGGCTCCGGCAGCAGCGGGTAGACCTGCTTGCGCACGTCGACGAGCGACAGCCGTTCGGTCGGGTCCTTGCGCATCAAACCGCTGATCACCGGTGCCAGCCGACCGGCGCCCGCGGGCACCGGGACGTCGCCGTTGATCACCGCGTTGATCGTTTGCATGACGTTCTTGCCCACGTACGGCGGTTCGCCGGCCATCGCGGCCCACATCGTCGCGCCCAGCGACCACCTGTCCGCGGCCGCCGACACGTCCCCGCCCTGCGCCACCTCGGGCGCGATGTAGGCGGGCGTGCCGAGCGTGATGCCGCGCGCGGTCATGGTGGCCTCGGCGACGTTGCGCGCGATGCCGAAGTCGGTGAGCTTGACGCGGCCGTCGTCCGCGATGAGCACGTTGCCGGGCTTCACGTCGCGGTGCGTGATGCCGGCCCGGTGCGCCGAGGCCAGCGCCGCCGCGATCGCGTCCAGCACCGCAGCGCCCTGCTTCTCGGTGAGGCAGCCCTGTTCCTGCAGCACCTCGCCGAGGCTGCGTGACGGCACGATCTCCATCACGACGTACGGGTCGCCTTCGTGCTGCACGACGTCGTAGAGCGTCACGAGGTTCGGGTGGGAGAGCGCGGCGACGGCACGTGCCTCGCGCATCGTCCGTTCGCGCAACTGCTCGGCCTCGGCGTCGGGCATGCCGGGCGGCCGGAGGATCCCCTTGACCGCGACCTGGCGGCGGAGCACCTCGTCGTGGGCGGCCCAGACCGTGCCCATCGAGCCCTGACCCAGCAGGTGCAGCAGCCGGTACCGAGCCGCGATCAAGCGATCCTGGCCAACGTTCTCCACGTTCCCATTCTTCCTGACAGATCGGGGTGCACTTCTTTGGTCCCGCCGGCCGCGGTCGGGGACACTCTCCCCGTCGGACCCCGACTGCATCGTTAACGGCGGTGAACCTCACATAGCCGTGTCGGTACCGGTCGGTAACACTGCAACGCATGATGGAGTTGGCATTGACCGCCGAATTCCGCCCGAACGAGTTCCCCTCGGCGTCGAGGGAACAGTGGCGTGAGCTGGTCGACGCCGTCCTCCGCAAGACCGGCGCGAGCTTCGACTCGCTGGTCACGAAGACGTACGACGGCATCGAGCTCCAGCCGCTCTACACCCTCGACGACGCCCTCGAGCCGTACGCGCTCGCCCCGGTGAAGCAGGGCTGGGACGTCCGGCAGCGCCACGCCGTTCCCGATCCGGTCGCCCTGATGAACGACCTGGAAGGCGGCGTCACCTCCCTCTGGCTCGCCGTGCCGGCCGCGTCACTCGAACGGTTGCTGGAAGGCGTCTACCTCGACCTCGCACCGATCGTGCTGGACGGCTCGGTGGACGCGGCGCGCGCGATGCTGCGGATCTACGACCAGGCGCCGGTGCTGGCATCCGAAGTGCGCGGCAACCTGGCTCTCACACCTTTCGGTGACGCGCTGGACGTCATCAAGCAGGCCCACTCAGCTTTTCCGGGGCTTCGGACCGTAATGGTGGACGCGCTGCCGTTTCACGACGCCGGCGGCTCCGACTCCGAGGAACTGGGCGCCTCTCTCGCGCTGGCGGTGTCGTACCTGCGCGCCTTGACCGAGGCTGGCCTGCCGGTCGGTTCGGCTTTCGCGCAGCTGGAGTTCCGCTACGCCGCGACGGCCGACCAGTTCATGACGATCGCGAAGCTGCGCGCCGCTCGCCGGTTGTGGGCGCGGGTGGCCGAGGTGTCCGGGGTCGACGCGGTTCAGGTGCAGCACGCCGTGACGTCGTCGGCGATGATGACCCGCCGCGACCCGTGGGTGAACATGCTGCGCACGACGATCGCGACTTTGGCCGCCGGTCTCGGCGGGGCGGATTCGGTGACCGTGCAGCCTTTCGACGCTGCTCTTGGCTTGCCGGACGAGTTCGCGCGGCGGATCGCGCGCAACACGCAGAACCTGTTGCTGGAGGAGTCGCACCTCGGTGAGGTGATCGATCCTGCCGCCGGGTCCTGGTACGTGGAGCAGCTGACGGACTCGCTGGCTCGGGCGGCCTGGGCTTGGTTCCAGGAGATCGAGCGGGCCGGGGGGATTGCTGCGGCTGGGGCGCTGGTGGCGTCGCGGATCGCTGCCACGTGGGCGGCGCGGTCGGCTCGGCTGGCGGATCGGAGCGACCCGATCACGGGGGTGAGCGAGTTCCCGAACCTCGGGGAGAAGCCGGTGGTGCGCGAGCCTGTGCCCGTTGCCGGGCCGGGTGGTGCCGGACCCGTGCCTGTTGTCGAGCCGGTGGCCGATGCCGGGTCCGCGTCTCTCGCCGAGCCGGCGGCCAGCGCTGAGCCTGCGCTTCTTGCCGAGCCTGCGCCCGTTGCCGGGCCGGTGGCTGGTGCCGTGCCTGCGGCCAGTGCCGAGCGGCTAGCTGGTGCCGTGCCCGCAGCCAGTGCCGAGCCCGCCCCCGGAATCGATTCCGACTCGCAGGCCCCCTGGAGGGATCCACCCCCCATCCCAAGTTTCTCAGGCAGGTCTGACAGTTTCGGGCTGCCGCGGGTGCGTTATGCACAGGCCTTCGAGGAGCTGCGCGACCTCGCCGACGCCCAGCCCGAACGTCCCCAGGTCTTCCTCGCCACCCTCGGCCCGGTCGCCGCCCACACCGCCCGCGCCACCTTCGCCGCCAACCTCTTCAACGCCGGCGGCTTCGCCACCCCCAACGCCGGCCCGACCAAAACCGCCGACGAGGTGGCCGAGAAGTTCACGGAGTCCGGCGCGAGGGTCGCGGTCCTCTGCGGCAGCGACACCAGCTACGCCGACCAGGCCGTCGCCACCGTCGAGGCGCTGCGTCAGGCCGGTGCCGAGCGGGTACTCCTCGCGGGCAAGAAGACCGACGCGGAAGTCGACGGCTTCGTCTTCACGGGCTGCCCTGCGCTGGAAATCCTGACCAACACCTACGCGTTTCTGGGAGTGGAGCGATGATCCCCAACTTCGCGGACATCGACCTCGGCCCCACCCCGCAGGCGAAGTACGAGACCGACCTGCCCCCGTGGGAGACGCCGGAGGGCATCGCGGTCAAGCCGGTCTACGGGCCGCAGGACACCGACGGCCTCGACTTCCTGCAGACCTACCCCGGCGTCGCGCCGTTCCTGCGCGGCCCGTACCCGACGATGTACGTCAACCAGCCGTGGACCGTCCGCCAGTACGCGGGCTTCTCCACCGCCGAGGAGTCGAACGCCTTCTACCGCCGCAACCTCGCGGCGGGCCAGAAGGGGCTCTCAGTGGCGTTCGACCTCGCCACCCACCGCGGCTACGACTCGGACCACCCGCGGGTAGCAGGTGACGTCGGCATGGCCGGCGTGGCGATCGACTCCATCTACGACATGCGCACGCTGTTCGACGGTATCCCGCTCGACAAGATGTCGGTGTCGATGACGATGAACGGCGCGGTGCTGCCGATCCTCGCGCTCTTCGTGGTCGCGGCGGAGGAGCAGGGGGTGAAGCCGGAGCAGCTCATGGGGACGATCCAGAACGACATCCTCAAGGAGTTCATGGTCCGCAACACCTACATCTACCCGCCGAAGCAGTCGATGCGGATCATCTCCGACATCTTCAGCTACACGAGCCAGCACATGCCCAAGTACAACTCCATCTCCATCTCCGGTTACCACATGCAGGAGGCAGGGGCGACGGCCGACCTGGAGCTGGCGTACACGCTCGCGGACGGTGTCGAGTACATCCGCGCCGGCAAGGAGGCCGGGCTGGACGTCGACAAGTTCGCGCCGCGGCTGAGCTTCTTCTGGGCGATCGGCATGAACTACTTCATGGAGATCGCGAAGATGCGGGCGGCGCGGCTGCTCTGGGCCAAGCTGGTCAACGGCTTCGAGCCGAAGTCGCAGAAGTCCCTGAGCCTGCGCACGCACTGCCAGACGTCCGGCTGGTCCCTCACCGCCCAAGACGTGTTCAACAACGTCGCGCGCACGTGCGTCGAAGCGATGGCGGCGACGCAGGGGCACACGCAGTCGTTGCACACCAACGCACTCGACGAAGCCCTCGCTCTGCCCACCGACTTCTCCGCGCGCATCGCCCGCAACACGCAGCTGCTGCTGCAGCAGGAATCCGGCACCACGCGCGTCATCGACCCGTGGGGTGGCAGCGCCTACGTCGAACGCCTCACTGCGGAACTCGCGGCCAAGGCCTGGGAGCACATCACCGAGGTCGAGGCGGCCGGCGGCATGGCCCGCGCCATCGACGAGGGCATCCCGAAGCTGCGCATCGAAGAAGCCGCCGCGAGAACCCAAGCGCGCATCGACTCCGGACGTCAGCCCGTCATCGGCGTCAACAAGTACCTCGTCACCAATGACGAGCAGATCGACGTCCTCAAGGTCGACAACGCCGGAGTCCGCGCCCAGCAGCTGGAAAAGCTGCGCAGACTCAAGGAAGAACGCGATCAGTCCGCAGTGGACGGTGCGCTCGACGCCCTGACGAACGCGGCGACGAGCGGCGAGGGCAACCTGCTGGAGCTGGCGATCAACGCCGCCCGCGCCAAGGCCACCGTCGGCGAGATCTCCGAGTCGCTCGGCAAGGTCTGGGGTCGGCACAGCGCCCAGATCCGCACCATCACAGGCGTCTACCGGCAGGAGGTCGGCTCAGTGTCCAACGTGGACGCCTGCCGCGAGGTCGTCGAGGCCTTCGCCGAAGAGGAAGGACGCCGGCCCCGCATCCTCGTCGCGAAGATGGGCCAGGACGGCCACGACCGCGGCCAGAAGGTCATCGCCACCGCGTTCGCCGACCTCGGCTTCGACGTCGACGTCGGCCCGCTGTTCCAGACGCCGGACGAGGTCGCGCGCCAGGCCGTCGAGGCCGACGTGCACATCGTCGGCGTGTCCTCGCTCGCCGCCGGCCACCTCACGCTCGTCCCCGCACTCAAAGAAGAACTCACGAAGCTCGGCCGCGAGGACATCATGATCGTCGTCGGTGGCGTCATCCCGCCGCAGGACTTCGACGAGCTGTACGCGGCGGGTGCGTCGGCGATCTTCCCGCCCGGCACCGTGATCGCGGACGCGGCCAAGGACCTGCTGGTGAAGCTCGCGGACCTGCTCGGACACCATGGCTAGGACCATCGACGTCGCCGAGTACGCGAAAGGCGTCCTCGGCGGCGATCGCGGCGTGCTGGCCAGGGCCATCACGCTCGTCGAGTCGACACGCGCCGAGCACCGGGCCAAGGCCCAGGAGCTGCTGGTCGAACTGCTGCCGAAGTCGGGCGCCGCGATCCGCGTCGGCATCACCGGGGTGCCCGGCGTGGGCAAGTCGACCTTCATCGACGCCCTCGGCACCACGCTGACCGAGCAGGGCCACCGGGTCGCGGTGCTCGCCGTCGACCCGTCCTCGACGCGCACCGGCGGCAGCATTCTCGGCGACAAGACGCGGATGCAACGGCTGTCGGTGAACCAGAACGCGTTCATCCGGCCCTCTCCGACGTCGGGGACGCTCGGCGGGGTCGCGCAGGCGACCCGCGAGACGATCGTGCTGGTCGAGGCCGCGGGCTTCGACGTGGTGCTGGTCGAGACCGTCGGCGTCGGGCAGTCCGAGGTGGCCGTCGCGAACATGACGGACTGCTCGCTGTTCCTGACCCTCGCGCGCACCGGCGACCAGCTGCAGGGCATCAAGAAGGGCATCCTGGAGCTCGCGGACGTCATCGCGGTCAACAAGGCCGACGGCGAGCACGAGATGGACGCCCGCAAGGCCGCACGCGAACTGGCCGGCGCCCTCAAGCTGCTGCGCCCGCCGGACGCGCTGTGGCACCCGCCGGTGCTCACGTGCTCGGGCCTCACCGGAACCGGGCTCGACGAGCTGTGGTCCCGCGTGCTGGAACACCGCCGGACCCTCACCGACGCCGGGGAGCTGGACGATCGCCGCCGCCGTCAGCAGATCGACTGGACCTGGATGATGGTCCACGACGAACTGTGGCGGCAGGTGCGCGAGAGCGGCGCCGTCCGCTCGCTCGCCCCCTCCCTGGAGGAGAAGGTCCGCCTCGGAGAGCTCACCGCCACCCTTGCGGCAGAGCAGATTCTGCAGGCGTTCCAATCGGACTCACGGTAGGCACTTAACTAGTTTGGGTGACCTTCGATCGTGGTATTCGAGGTACAGTTCAGGCCATGTCTAGGTTGCTGCTGGCCTGCGTGTTCTCGCTGATGAGCGTTCTCGGGATCGCCGGTGTGGCGTCCGCGCAGGAGGCGGCGAACGCGCCTGTGCCGGTCGCGCAGCAGACGACCGTGAACCCGGCTCCCGACGTGAACGCGCCGCAGGAGCCGTCGCCTGAAGCTCGTGAGGAGACCAAGCGCAAGCTGTGGATGGGCGGCATCGCCGTGGTGCTGTTCGCCCTGGTCTACCTCCGCAACAAGAAGCGGTGGGCGAAGTGGCGCAAGGAGCGGGCGGCCAAGAAGGGCTAGTCCGCTGACCGTTGGACTGGGACCGCTCGTCTCGCATGCTGGGACGTGATAGCCAAAGTTAAGCGTGTCTCCCGACCGTTTGCGTCATCGTTGATCGGTCAGACCGAAACTCGCTCGCCGCTCGGCGCAGCGCTGCGACCGGCCGTCCGGTTGATCATCATCAGCGCACCGCGTCCGTCAAGGGGTGATGCAGGATGGTGGCCAATGGGTACCGACTTGAAGATCAGCACACGCTCGACCGTCGAGCGGTACTCGGACGCGCTGCTGGACCTGTCGCACTCGATCCACGCCGAACCCGAGCTGGCCTTCGAGGAGCACCGCAGCGTCGAGAAGATCGCCTCTTTGCTGGTCAAGGAGGGGTTCGAGGTCGACCGCGGTGTGGCTGACCTCGACACCGCGTTCGTCGCGACGTTCGGCGACGGTGAGCTCGTCCTGGGTCTGTGCGCCGAGTACGACGCGCTGCCCGAGGTCGGGCACGCGTGCGGGCACAACGTCATCGCCGCGGCTTCGGTCGGTGCGGCTCTCGCTCTGCGTGACGTCGCTGACCAGCTGGGTGTCACCGTGAAGGTGATCGGGACCCCGGCCGAGGAGGTCGGCGGCGGCAAGGTGCTCATGCTGGAACGAGGCGTGTTCGACGACGTCTCGCTCTCGATGATGGTGCACCCGGCGCCGTACGAGTCCTGTGCCGCCAAATCGCTCGCCATCACCGATCTCAAGGTGCACTACAAGGGCAAGCCGTCTCACGCGGCCGCTGCCCCGCACCTGGGCGTCAACGCCGCGGACGCGGTCACGATCGCCCAGATGTCGATCAGTCTGCTGCGGCAGCACTTCGAGCCCGGTCAGATGGTGAGCGGCATCGTCACCAACGGCGGTACCGTGCCGAACGTAATACCCGCCCGCGCATCGGCGATGTTCGACGTGAGGGCGGAAAACCTGGAATCGTTGCAGCGCCTGGAGAACCGAATTCGGGACTGCTTCTCAGCCGGTGCGCTCGCGACCGGCTGCACCCATGAGGTGGTGCAGGTCTCGCCGATCTACGCCGAGTTGACTCCCGATCCGTGGCTCGCTGACGCCTACCGGCGTGCGGCCACTGAGCTGGGCAGACGACCGCTCTCGCCCGAGCAGGAACAGCGGGAGAAGATCGGGAGCACCGACATGGGCAACGTCACCAGAGTGTTGCCCGCAATCCACCCGACAATCGCCATCGACTGCGGAGACGCGGTGAACCACCAACTAGAGTTCGCGACCGCCTGTGCCTCGGCGTCGGCCGACCGTGCGCTCCTCGACGGAGCACTTGCCATGGCCTGGACGACGATCGCGACAGCCACCGATTCCCAGCAGCGCGCACGGCTGCTGGCCCGCGGAGGTGCGGCATGACGGTTCTGGACTCCCGGCCTTCGGGCTCCTCAACTGTGAAGACGTCCCCTGAGATGCTTGTCGGCCCCACCGGGGTGAGCATGTCTGGTGTGGATGATCTCGGAGAAGGCCGCGGCCCCGCGTGGCTCGACGACTGGCTGAAGGCGCACGCCGCCGACGTGGTCGCCTGGCGCCGCCACATCCACGCCAACCCCGAGCTCTCCCGGCGCGAGTACAACACCACCGAGCTCGTCGCGAAGCTGCTGCGCGAGGTCGGCCTCAAGCCGCGCATCCTCCCCGGCGGCACGGGCCTGATCTGCGACATCGGCCACGGCTCCCGCTGCGTGGCCCTCCGCGCGGACATGGACGCCCTGCCGCTGCACGAGAACACCGGCCTCCCGTTCGGGTCCACTGTGGACGGTGTGTCGCACGCGTGCGGTCACGACGCCCACACCACGGTCCTGCTCGGCACCGCGATGGCCCTCGCGTCGGCGACGGAGTTGCCCGGCCGCATCCGCCTGGTGTTCCAGCCGGCCGAGGAGGTCATGCCGGGCGGTGCGCTCGACGTGCTCGCCGCGGGCGGGCTCGACGGCGTGGAGCGGATCTTCGGCCTGCACTGCGACCCGCGTCTGCAGGTCGGCCGCATCGGCACGCGGATCGGCGCCATCACGTCGGCCTCCGACCTGTTGGAAGTGCGCCTCTCCTCACCGGGCGGCCACACCTCGCGCCCGCACCTCACCGCGGACCTGGTGCACGCCCTCGGCACGCTCATCACCGGCCTGCCGACGATGCTGTCGCGCCGCGTCGACCCCCGCTCCGGCACCGTCCTGGTGTGGGGCGCGGTGCACGCGGGCGAGGCCCCGAACGCCGTGCCGCAGGACGGTCTGGTGCGCGGCACGCTGCGCACCGGCGACCGCGACATCTGGGCCGAGCTGGAGCCGCTGGTCAAGGACCTGGTGACGGGTCTGCTGGCCCCGACCGGCGTCGGTTTCGACCTGCACCACCGCCGCGGCGTGCCGCCGGTGGTCAACGAGCGCGAGTCCACCCAGATCCTGCGCGCCGGCATCGAGGCCGCACTGGGTGACGACGCGCTCGCGGGCACCGAGCAGTCCTCCGGTGGTGAGGACTTCGGCTGGTACCTGGAACACGTGCCTGGTTCGTTCGCGCGCCTCGGCGTGTGGGACGGCCAGGAGAAGCAGCGCGATCTGCACCAGCCGACGTTCGACCTCGACGAGCGCGCGCTCCTCGTCGGCGTCCGCGTCATGGTGCACACGGCGTTGGCTGCTCTGGCTTAGAGCGGAACCCTCTCGGTCAGAGCGGAGTGCTGTGGCGCGTGCGGATTCGCACGCGCCACAGCGCTGTCCGGGTCGTGGGCTGTCCGGGTCGTGGGCTGTCCGGAGGCCTACAGCAGCACCTTCTCCGTTTTGGCGGTGTCGTGGCGGGTGCGCCACGAGTGGGCCTTGGTGATGGTGGCGTTCGGGTCGGTTCGGTTCGACGTGTAGAACCAGTCCATCCGCACCTCCTCCGCCGTCACGTCGAGCACCGAGACGCCGTGCGAGTCCAACTCGACGAACCTCACGTGCGGGTTGTACGCCATGATCCCGGCCTCCAGCTGCAGCGAACCGGTGCGTGGCGGCACGTTCTGGAACTCGTCGAAGTTGTCGGACGTGACCGACGTGGTGATGTACTCGGTGGCCACGGACTTCGTCTTCGCGGCGTCCGGCACGTCCACCGCCCACGACGAGTGGATGTCGCCGGTGAGGAACACCGCGTTCTTCTGCCCCGCCCGTTCCAGGGCCCGCAGGACGAACTCGCGGTCGGCGGGGAAGCCGTCCCACTGGTCGGTGTTGACCGACGGGAACGTCGGGTTCGGCGGGATCGCGAGCGGGCTGAACATCACCGACGTGCCGACGAGTCGCCACCGGGCCGTGCCGTCGCAGATGCCCCGCGCCAGCCAGTCGCGCTGCAGCCGGCCCATGATCGTGTCCGGCGTCCGGTGCGACCGCAGGTCCAGCATCGTCAGGTCGGCCAGCGCGCCGTACCGCAGCCGCCGGAAGATCAGGCCCTCCCTGATCGGCATCCACTCGAAGTAGGCCTGCGTGGCCGCGGCCAGCCGGACCGCCCACGGGCCCTCGGTCGCGGGGTCGTGGCCGATGGCTCCCAGCGCGGACGAGTTGTCGGCCGACTCGTTGTCGTCCCACGTCGCGATCATGGGGTGCGTGGCGTGCAGCCGTTGCAGGTGCTGGTCGGTCTTGTACATCGCGTGCCGGGTCCGGTAGTCCTGCAGCGTCACGATCTCGTGCGGCGGCACCGCGTCGCGGACCTTCGGGTCGTAGTGCGGGTAGATGTAGTCGCCGAGGTGGATCACGGCGTCGAGCTTGTCGCGGTCCGCCAGGTAGCCGTACGGGACGAAGTGGCCCGCCATCCAGTTGGCGCAGGAGACCACGCCGAACTGCACGCGCGAGCAGTCGGTGGGCGCCGTCTTCGTGCGACCGACGGGCGACAGGACGCCGTCGACCCGGAACCGGTACCAGTAGCGGGTTCCCGGCCTCAGCCCGTGCACCTCGACCTTCACGGTGTGGTCGCGGTGCGCCCCGGTGGTGGTGCGGCCGCGGCGCGCGATGCGTGCGAAGGACTCGTCGCGCGGGGCCTCCCACTCCACCGGCGACGACGTCACGACACGCGTCCACAGCAGGACGCCGTCGGGCAACGGGTCGCCGGACGCGACACCGTGCTCGAAGAGAGGAACGGCCGCCGAAGCGGTGCCCGAGACACTCGTGGCACCGGCCGCGGCGGCCGTCGCGATCAGGAACGTTCGACGATCGACCCCAGTCATGGGGCCGATAGTGCCCGAAGTCAGCTCACGGGTTCCGTCAACTGCGCACGTGCTTCCGGTGCGGCAGCGCGGACCGCGTCCGCCGCCTGGTCGTCCGGCTGGGTCTGGGACGCGCGCTCGGCCTCGACGCGCGCGTTGTAGACCTCTACCTCGCGCTTGATCGTGTCCTCGTCCCACCCGAGGATCGGCGCGACGAGCCGGGCCACCGCCTCCGCCGAGTCGACGCCGCGGTGGGCGTACTCGATGGAGATGCGGGTGCGCCGGGTCAGCACGTCCTCCAGGTGCATCGCGCCCTCGTGCGAGACCGCGTACACCGCCTCGACCTGCAGGTAGTCCGGTGAAGCTGGGATGGGCTTGAGCAGCTCCGGGTTGTCCGCCGCCAGCGACAGCACCTCGTGCACCAGCGAGCCGTAGCGGTCCAGCAGGTGCCGGACGCGGTACGGGTGCAGGCCGTGCTTGGCCGCCAGTTGGTCGGCCTGGTTGACCAGCGCGTGGTAGCCGTCGGCGCCGACCAGCGGCACCTTGTCCGTGATCGACGGCTGGATCCGGCCGGGCAGGTCGACGTGCGCCGCGTCCACGGCGTCCGCACCCATCACCCGGTACGTCGTGTACTTGCCGCCCGCGATCGCGACCAGGCCGGGGGCCACACGAGCCACCGCGTGTTCACGCGAGAGCTTCGACGTCGAGTCGGACTCGCCCGCCAGCAACGGCCGCAGGCCCGCGTAGACGCCCTCGATGTCGTCGTGCGTCAACGGCGTCGCGAGCACCGAGTTCACGTGTTCGAGGATGTAGTCGATGTCGTGCTTGGTGGCCGCGGGGTGCGCCAGGTCGAGGTTCCAGTCCGTGTCGGTGGTGCCGACGATCCAGTGGTTGCGCCACGGGATGACGAACAGCACGGACTTCTCGGTGCGCAGGATCATCCCGGCCTCGGCGACGATCCGGTCGCGTGGAACGACGATGTGCACGCCCTTGGACGCCCGCACCCGGAACCGCCCGCGCGAGCCGCTCAGCCGTTGCAGCTCGTCCGTCCAGACGCCGGTCGCGTTGATCACCGCGTGCGCCCGCACGTCGACCTCACGGCCGTCCTCGACGTCGCGCACCCGCACGCCGGACACCCGGTCGGCCTCGCGCAGGAACCCGATCACCTGCGTCGACGTGCGCACCACGGCGCCGTAGTGGGCGGCGGTGCGGCCGACCATCATCGTGTGCCGGGCGTCGTCCGCCTGGGCGTCGTAGTAGCGGATGCCACCGATCAACGCGTCGCGCTTCAACGCCGGCACGAGCCGCTGAGCACCCGCTCGGGTGAGGTGCTTCTGCCCCGGCACGGACCGGGCGCCGCCCATCGTGTCGTAGAGGAACAGACCGGCGGCCGTGTACGGGCGCTCCCAGACCCTGTTCGACAGCGGGTAGAGCAGCGCCACCGGTTTCACCAGGTGCGGGGCGATGCGCGTGAGCATCAGCTCGCGTTCGCGCAGTGCCTCGCGGACCAGACCGAACTCCAACTGCTCCAGGTAGCGCAGGCCGCCGTGGAAGAGCTTGGAGGACCGGCTCGACGTGCCGGACGCCAGGTCGCGGGCTTCGACGAGGGCGACCCGCAGGCCTCGGGTGGCAGCGTCGAGCGCCGCACCGACGCCGACCACACCACCGCCGACCACCACGACGTCGAACGTCTCCGAGCCCAGCCGCTGCCACGACTCCTCGCGCTCGGCGGGGCCGAGTCTGCCGGTGACCGGAGGTTCGGCATGGGTTCGAGGTGCTGCATCTGGGTTCTTGCGCGTGGCCACGACGGACGCCTCCCTGTGACGACTGCGGATCACGTTACCTGCAGCAACGCGCCTTCGCCGATGGGCGCGCGATCCAGAACCCAATGGCCCGAAAACGGCCCGACAGCAGGTGCTCGGCGTAGACAACTGATCAGCGCGGTAATAGCGTCCGAGCACGTTGAAGGCGGGCGGCGCGGCCCTGACCTCGGGTTTGCGCGTCCTGTCTGGCCGCAAACGAGTGGAGGTCGACGATGAGTGCAGGCTCGATCTTCGTCTGGGAGACGCTGGGGACAGCGGTCCTCATCCTCCTGGGCACCGGTGTCGTCGCGAACCAGGTGCTCAAGAACACGCTCGGCAACAGCACGGGCTTCCTGTTCGTCAACATCGGCTGGGCCTTCGCGGTCTTCGCCGGCGCCAGCATCGCCAACCCCAGCGGGGCGCACCTCAACCCCGCCGTCACCCTCGGCCTCGCCATCGCGGACAAGACCCCGTGGGGCGACGTTCCCTTCTACGTCCTCGGGCAGATGGTCGGCGCCGTTCTCGGCGCGATGCTCTGCTGGGCGACCTACAAGCTGCAGTTCGACACGCACGACGAACCGCAGAACACGCTCGGCATCTTCTCCACCGGGCCGACCGTGCCGAACAAGCCGTGGAACCTCGTCTCCGAGATCATCGGCACGTTCGTGCTCGTCGCGTGGATCCTGCTGTCCCCTGGCGCGAAGGAGACGGCCGACGGGGTGCCGCAGTTCGGCAACTCGGCGCTGGGTTACGCGGGTGTCGCGTTCGTCGTGCTGGTGATCGGCACGTCGCTCGGCGGCCCGACCGGGTACGCCATCAACCCGGCACGTGACCTCGGACCGCGCATCGCCTACGCGTTCATGATGCCGATCCACAACAAGGGCAATGCCAACTGGGGCTACTCGTGGGTCCCCGTCGTCGGCCCGCTCGTGGGTGGCGCGCTCGCCGCGTTGCTCTTCCTGGTTCTCCCGGTCTGAAAGGACTTCCCGCAATGACGCAGTACGTGGCCGCGATCGACCAGGGCACCACGTCGACCCGGTGCATGATCTTCGACCACTCCGGGCGGGTGGTCTCGGTCGACCAGAAGGAGCACGAGCAGATCTTCCCGAAGGCCGGGTGGGTCGAGCACGACCCGAAGGAGGTCTGGCAGAACACCCGCCAGGTCGCCGCGGGCGCGCTCGCGAAGGCCGATCTGTCCACTTCGGACATCGCCGCGGTCGGCATCACCAACCAGCGCGAGACCGCGCTGGTGTGGGACAGGAACACCGGCGAACCCGTTTACAACGCCATCGTGTGGCAGGACACCCGCACCGACAAGATCGTGCAGGAGCTCGGCGCGCTGGGTGGCGGCCAGGAGCGGTACCGCGCCAAGGTCGGCCTGCCGCTCGCGACCTACTTCTCCGGGCCCAAGGTCCGCTGGATCCTCGACAACGTCGAGGGCGCGCGGGAGAAGGCCGAGGCCGGCGACCTGCTGTTCGGCAACATGGACACGTGGGTGCTGTGGAACATGACGGGCGGGGTGGACGGCGGTGTGCACGTCACCGACCCGACGAACGCCTCTCGCACCATGCTGATGGACCTCGACACGCTGCAGTGGGACTCGTCGATCGCTTCGGACATGGGGATTCCCATGTCGATGCTGCCGGAGATCCGTTCCTCGTCGGAGGTCTACGGCCAGGTGCGCGAACGCGGCGCGCTGGCGGGGGTGCCGATCGCGGGCATCCTGGGCGACCAGCAGGCGGCGACGTTCGGCCAGGCCTGCCTCTCGCCCGGCGAGGCCAAGAACACCTACGGCACCGGCAACTTCATGCTGCTCAACACCGGCACCGAGAAGGTGATGAGCGAGAACGGGTTGCTCACCACCGTCTGCTACAAGATCGGTGAGGCTCCCCAGGTCTACGCCCTGGAGGGCTCGATCGCCGTCACCGGTTCGCTGGTGCAGTGGCTGCGCGACAACCTCGGCATGATCGGCTCCGCGGCCGAGATCGAGGAGCACGCCCGTTCCGTGGAGGACAACGGCGGCGCGTACTTCGTGCCCGCGTTCTCGGGCCTCTTCGCCCCGTACTGGCGTTCCGACGCCCGCGGCGCGATCGTGGGCCTCACGCGGTTCGTCAACAAGGGCCACCTCGCGCGGGCCGTGCTGGAGGCGACGGCCTTCCAGACCCGCGAGGTGCTCGACGCGATGAACGCCGACTCGGGCGTCGACCTGACCGCGTTGAAGGTCGACGGCGGCATGGTCGTGAACGAGCTGCTGATGCAGTTCCAGGCGGACATCCTCGGCGTGCCGGTCATCCGGCCGGTCGTCGCGGAGACCACGGCACTGGGCGCGGCCTACGCGGCCGGTCTCGCGGTCGGGTTCTGGGAGACCGAGGACGACATCCGCGAGAACTGGGCGCAGGACAAGCAGTGGGAGCCGCAGATGGACGAGTCCCGCCGCGCGTCCGAGTACGCCAACTGGAAGAAGGCGGTGTCGAAGACCTTCGACTGGGTCGAGGACTGACGTGGCCGAGGGGAGCTTTCCCTCAGGTTCGGGAAAGCTCCCCTCATCACGTCAGGCTGGAGCTGCGCGATTACGCGGTGCCGCCGCCACCGGTCTGCGGGGCACCCTTCGGCTTGATGATCGGAGCCTTGGCCTTGGCCTTGGGCTTCTCGGTGATCGGGGCCGGTACCGGCTTCGGTGCCTTCGCCGCCTTCGCCTTGACCACGAGCTGCTGGAGCACCGGCTGTCCCTTGCAGATCATCTGCACCTCGTACACGCCGGGCACGTCGACGGCCTTGCCGTTCCCGATCCGCAGGTTCTGCGACTCGTACTTCAGCTCGATGGGCGCGGTGAAGCCCGGCGAGGTCGCGACATCGCCGCAGATCGACTGCTTGGTCTTCATCACGCTGACGTCGCCGCCCGCCTCGACCTCGCCGCTGCCGAGGAAGAAGAGGTCGGAGCCCTGGGCGTGCACGACCTCGAAGGTCCTGCTGATCGGCTGCCCGCCACAGATCATCTCGGCGGTGTACCTGCCGGCCACCTGAACGGCACTGGCCGTGGCGCGCAGGACGTTCGGTGCATCGAGTTCGAACTCGGACGAGTACCGGTTGACGAAGCCGTTCGAGCTCGCCCTGCCCTCGCAGTTGGCGGTCGCGTCGTAGGCGAGCTTGATCGCCTCACCGGGCTGGTACTCCGCCTTGTCCAGCACGAAGCCCTCGTTCGTCCCGGCGCTCGCGAACGGCGCGAACGCGAGTGCGGCGGCGACAGCGGCGAGTCCGACGACAGCCTTGGTGATCTTCATTTTTCTTTCTCCCCCATGGTTTCTGATGTTCAGACGAGCGTTGCGTAAACGATGACGTTGTCCCGGTAACTGCGCGCAGCCTGGTCGTAACCGCCCCCGCAGGTGATCACGCGCAGCTCGGGTACGTCGGTGTCCCCGTAGACGGCTTCCGCGGGGAAGCTGTCCTTGGCGATCTGTTCCGTCTTGTGCACACGGAACTTGGCTGTGGTGCCATCTTTCCTGGACACTAGGATCTCGTCCCCCGCGACGAGTTCCTTGAGCCGGAAGAAGATCCCCGGCTGCTTGTTGCCGTCGACGTGGCCGAGGACGACGGCCGGTCCTGCTTCACCCGGCGTCCTCGCGTGCCGGTACCAACCGGCCTGCATCGGCTGTTCGACCGGCGGTACCTCGACGGTCTCGTCGGCGTTGAGCCCCAGCGGTACCAGCGACGACACCGCGTCGATCTTCGGAATGCGGATCTCGGTCGGCTCCGACGGCGGCAGCTCGCGAGACTCCGAAGTGGACGGTGCTGACCGCGTTGGTGCTGATGGAGGTTCGGCTTCCTGAGGTGAAGCGCAACCCGTCAGCGCCAGGATCAGCAGCAGTACGCCGGCGAGGAGACGCTTCATCTCGTCGCTCCCACGGTGAACGTGCGCTCGACGACCTCGCCCGCGCAAGTCGCCTTGGCGGTGTAGGAGCCGGACGCGTTGACCGCCTCCCCGACGCCGATCCAGGAGCCGTCAGCGTTCTGGTAGGTGAACTCGACCGGTGCGACGAAGCCCGGCGACGTCACCGCGCCGGTGCACGTCGACAGCTGGGACTTGAGGACCACGGCCACGCCGCCGGGCGTGACCGTCCTTTGTGGAACGACGAACAGGTCGGAGCCGACCGGCTCCGTCTGCGCGCTCGACGACTGTGCAAAAGCGAACGCAATCCCCAGTGCGACCGCGGCCGCGAAAACGCGCTTCATTTGTTTTTCTCCCCCGAGTGGTACCTGCACACCGAAGACGCCCTTGTGGGCGCCTCGGTTGCCGGGGGAGATCGGGGTTATTCAATCGAGATCGTCGTGCCGCACGAGCTGGCGGCCGGCCTCGGTGATGGAGCGAGAGAGCGACGGGTACCGAGAACGCCGAATCCGGCCGCTGCTTCGTCCTGGTTGGGCTCCGCCGCAATCAGGACGAAGCAGCGGCGTGCACGATCACGTTGTCGCGAGTGCCGCACGTGATCAGCCGCAGTCCCTGCTCGTCCTTGTCCCGTGCGACGGCCTCCGCGAAGAAGTCGTCGCGGATGATCCTCTCCGTGCGCCCCACGGTGAAGCGGGCGAGTGAACCGTCCTTCTTGGACACTTCGAGCACGTCGCCCTCGACCAGGTCGTTCAGCCGGAAGAAGACGCCTCTGGCGTTGTTGCTCTCGATCCGGCCGACGATGATCCACTGCTGCGGTTGCGTCTGGTACCAACCGGCCTGCATGCCCTCGTTCGCGGGCGGCATCTGGACGGCACCCTGCTGGTCGAGGCCGAGCGCGACCAGCGACGAGCGCACGCCGATCCGCTCGATCCGCAGTTCCATCGGGTCCGACTTGCCGAGCGGTGACACCACCGGCGGTGGAGCGCTGTCGCTCGTCGCCGCCGTCGGTGCCGGTGCTGGTCCCTGCGAACAGGCGGAGGTGGCCAGCGCCACGCACAGCACCGCGATCAAGACACGAGTCCCCACGAACCCATTGACGCACATCTCGTGGGTTAGTTGCGCGTCCAATCAAGACAGTTCCGAACCGTGATCAGCGTTACGGCGCGGTGCCGCCACCGCCTGTGTCCGGCGCACCCTTCGGCTTGACGATCGGAGGCTTCGGCTTGGGCACCGGGTTTCCCGGTTGTGGGGCGATGGTGAACGTGTCGACCACAGGTCCCGTCATGCCGCACGGGATCTCCGCCCGATAGGTGCCTGGCCTGGCGACGGCGGTCGTCGCTCCCCTGAGGGAGTAGCCGGGCCGGACCAGCGCGAGCTCGGCGGGCGCGGTGAAGCCCGGGGAGGTCGCCGTGTAACCGCACCGGTGGGTGTCGACCAGGAAGATCTCGATCCGCTCGCCCGGCGCGTACTCGTCCTTGTCGAGGAACGAGCCGATGACCGGCGGCATGGGGTCGGGGAGGGAGAACCGCACCTCCTGTGCGCCCGCTGCCGGGGTGGACGCGAACGCCGTGCCCACGACCAGCAGCACGGCAAGGGATCTCCGGGGCCTCCTCATGATGGCACTCCTCAGGTCGATGTCGCGTAGACGATGGTGTTGTCCCGGTGGCTGCGGGTGGCCTTCTCCGCTGCCGCACCGTCCGAAGTGGACGTCGGCGTGACCGGCGTCGGCCCGGTGGGCCGCGTCGGCTCAGGCCGCGAGGCGCGACCGCTGAGGGACGCCGGCGCCGTAAGCGCAGGGAGGACCGTGCGCAGAACCATGCCCCGGACACGCTGGTGTCCGGGGCATGGTTGCCGTGCGGGTCCGGCGTTGCCTAATCGAGATCGTCGTGCCGCATGAGCTGGCGGCCGGCCTCGGTGATGGAGCCCGAGAGCGACGGGTACACCGAGAACGTCGTCGCGAGGTGCTCGACGGTGAGTTGGTTCTGCACGGCCAGCGCGATCGGCAGGATGAGCTCGCTCGCGTTCGGCGCGACGACCACACCACCGATGACGACACCGGTCGCCGGGCGGCAGAACAGCTTCACGAAGCCGCGGCGCAGCCCCTCCATCTTGGAGCGGGGGTTCGTGGCGAGCGGCAGCATGATCGTGCGCGCGGGCACCTCGCCCGAGTCGATCGCCTGCTGGCTGATGCCGACGCTCGCGATCTCCGGGTTCGTGAAGACGTTCGCGGCGACGGTCTTGAGCTTGATCGGGCTGACGCCCTCGCCCAGCGCGTGCCACATCGCGATGCGGCCCTGCATGGCGGCGACGGACGCGAGCAGCAGCACGCCGGTGCAGTCGCCCGCCGCGTAGACGCCGCTGACGTTCGTCCGGCTGACCCGGTCGACGGGGATGTACCCGCCACGCCCGAGCTCGATACCGATCTTGTCGAGGCCGATGTCGGTCGTGTTCGGCACCGAGCCGACGGTCATCAGGGCGTGCGACGCCTCGATCGTGCGACCGTCTTCCAGGTGGATCAGCACGCCGTCGCCGGTGTTCTCGACCTTGTCCGCGCGGGCGTGCTTGACGACGGCCGTGCCGCGCTCGGCGAACACGTCCTCGAGCACCGCGGCCGCGTCGGCGTCCTCGTGGGGGAGCACCCGGTCCCGGCTGGAGACCATCGTCACCTTCACGCCCATCTCGGTGTAGGCGCTGGCGAACTCGACACCGGTGACGCCGGAACCGATCACCGCGAGGTGCTCGGGCAGTTCGGGGAGGTCGTAGATCTGCCGCCAGGTGAGGACCCGCTTGCCGTCGGGCTCCGCGCCCTGCAACACGCGCGGGGTCGCACCGGTTGCGATGAGCACCACATCGGCGTTGAGGACCTCTTCGGACCCGTCCACGGCGTGCGCGACGACCTGGTGCTGGGCGAGCCCGCGCGAGTCGTCGACGAACTTCGCGCGGCCGTTGATGAGCCGCACGCCCTCGCGCTGGAGACGTGCCCGGACGTCGGCGGACTGCGCGAGCGCCAGTC
The DNA here is from genome assembly GCF_014646255.1 of Lentzea pudingi. Lineage (GTDB taxonomy): Bacteria > Actinomycetota > Actinomycetes > Mycobacteriales > Pseudonocardiaceae > Lentzea > Lentzea pudingi. Next base: position 931,469 of record NZ_BMNC01000002.1, on the reverse strand, counting down.
CCTTCACCCGGCCGTGCACGACCGGCAGATCCACCGTGGCGAGCTCGTTGTGAGTCTGAATGCCCAGCTCACCGGCGTTGCGGAAGGCGCTGCGGGCCCCCGCCGAAGCGATGAACGTCTTGGACGGAACGCAGTCGTACAACACGCATGCGCCACCAGCCCCGTCGTTCTCGACCACGGTCACGTCGGCGCCGTGCTGCGCCGCGACCAGAGCTGCTTCGTAACCTGCGGGTCCGCCGCCGATGATGACGATGCGGGTCACGATCAGTTCCCTTCCACGGGCTTGTTGGGCGGCTCAACCGTACGCGTTGACCGAATCGACCGTGTCGTCAGTACCGAAAGCTGATCGCCGTGTCGCTACGCTGTCGGACGTGCCGCTCTATGCCGCGTACGGGTCGAACATGGATCCGAACCAGATGATGGAGCGAGCCCCGTACTCCCCGCTCGCGGGGACCGGCTGGCTCGTCGGTTGGCGCATGACGTTCGGTGGCGAGGACCTCGGCTGGGAGGGGGCCCTCGCGACCATCGTCGAGGAGCCAGACCAGCAGACGTTCTGCGTGCTCTACGACATGTCCCCCCGTGATGAATCGCGGCTGGACCGGTGGGAGGGCGCGCTCGGGCTGTACAAGAAGATCCGGCTGAGGGTGCAGACCCTGGAGGGGTCTGTGGTGGCCTGGCTCTACGTGCTCGACGCCTACGAGGGCGGGCTGCCGTCCGCCCGGTACATCGGGGTCGTCGCGGACGCCGCCGAGGCCGCCGGGGCGCCTGCCGACTACGTGAACGACCTGCGCACCCGGCCCTGTTCGGGGATCGGGCCCGGCGGGCTGGCGTCCGAGGGCTGACGCGCGCAGGGCTGGGGTCGCGCCCAGCCCCGACGCCGTCAGGAGCCCGTGGCCTCTGCGAGCAGTTCCACCAGGTGGTGGTGCATGCGGCGGTAGTCGACCGGCGTGATGGTCGACCACGGCGGCTGCCCGTCGGCCGCCCGGCGCATCTGCAGGTAGCGGCCCTTGGGCGTGTCGTAGAAGGCGACCACCCGGTCCGGCCGGACGCGCTTGCCCCACTTGTCGCGGGCCGCCGCGCCGAACTGACCCCGGTTCGAGGCGTCGCGGATCATCTCGGCCAGGGTGTGCGCGTCGTCGGCGCGCAGCCGGCTGCGCAGCGCCTCTTCCAGGTCTTCCGGAGTGCTCGCTGAGGCCGCCGCCGCGTCCAGGTCGGCCGAGGGCAGGGTGATCGAGTGGCCCTCGCCCGCCGGTGCGGCGGGCAGGGCCGTGAGGGCCTCGCGGGGGAGTCCGTCGGCCTCCGCCGGGCGCAGGACGAGCTGGCTGCCGTCGAGGATCGCCAGGACACCGGCCTGGCCCTTGCCCGCGGCCAGCACGCGGAGGCTGCGGTCGTCGAGCCACATGCGCGCGTCGATCTCCTGCTGCGGGCGGTTGAGCACGTGCAGCAGGTCCTCGAGGGTCGGGTCCAGGGAGCGGGGGCCACCGAGACCGCGCGCGCCCAGCTGGAGCCAGACGCGGTCCTCGATGGCCCGGCGTTCCTCGGTCGTCTTGCCCGGTGAGGGCACCTTCAGGACGAGGGGCATCGTCTCCAGGCCCAGGTGGTCCCAGAGAACGTCGAACTCCAGCGTGGAGATGACCATCGGGTCGCGCGTGTCGCTCGTCCCGACGTCCAAGCCGAACAGAGTCATCAGTCGGTCGTGCTCTCCCCGATGACGGGCAGCGTGTAGCTGCCCACGCCGTAGATGTCGTCGCGTTCGCGCAGGTAGTCGGCGGCCTTGTGCTCCAAGTCCTCCTCTTCCTCGCCCTTGCGCCCGCCCATGCCGCCGAACGGGTCGAACGACGGCGGCATCGGCACGGCCCTGCGGTGGACCTGGTCGCCGTTGTTCGCGGCACCGGCCGTGCCCATCGAACCCATGGCCGACCCCGCCGCGCCCGAGGCACCGGCGGCGTGGCCCTGGTTCATCACCGTGCCCATGGCGGCGGCGCTGGAGGCCGCGGTCGCGCCGTCCTCCATCTGCTTCGGCTCGGAGCCGGAGCTGCCCGAACGGCCACCCGTGCGCTGACCCGGCAGGCCGACGCCCGCGGTGCCCGTGCCCGCGCCGCCGGGGCCGTTGACGCCGGGCGTGATCGACGTGTGCGAGCCCTTGCCGGGAGCAGTCGACGTACCGGCGTTCGAGGTGCTGGTGGTGGAACCCGGCGCGGACGAGCCGCCACGTGGGGGCGGGGCGGCAGCGGCGCCACGCGTGCCGGACGAGGTGCGGCCCCGCGTCACGCTGCCACCGGTGCCGCGCGGGCCGACGCCCCAGACCGCGGCCGTGCCGATCTGCGCGCCACCGCCGTGCGCGACGCCGGTGCCGCTGATCTGCAGCTGCGGCGGCTGGGAGAACTGGCCCAGCGTCGAGGTGTTCGCCGTCGTGGACGACGCGTAGGTGGACATGACCTCACGGGCTCGGCGCTCGGCCGCGTCCTGGGCCGCCTCCTGCTTCTCGTGGTCGGTCTGCCCGCCGAAGAGGTGCGTGAGGCCGGTGACGAGCGCGCCCGGCTGCTCGGCGGTCACCTTGACCGGCGCGGGCATGTCCGCGCGGGCCTTCGAGACGTAACCGGCCTGCAGCTCGGCCGAGTAGCGCATGACGTCCGCGCCGGTGCGTGCGCCGTCCGCCCAGGCGGCGATCGGGTTCAGGCCGGCCTGCGCCAGGTCGGCGGCCTTGCCCTGCCACTTCGCGCCCGAGTTGGAGATGCCCTTGTGCAGGTCGTCGTTGATCTCGGTCAGCGCGGCTGAGACGCCCTGCCAGCGTTCCATCGACGCGAAGGACGCGGAGGCGCCAGGACCCGAGTGGATGCGTTCGTAGAGCTCTTTGTGGCTGTAGCCCTGCCAGCGGTGGTCGGCCATGGTCAGCACCCGCTCTTGTTCATCGTGCCGGTGTTGTCGCCCTCGACCACGTTGTACTGGCGCTCGATCTGGTTGAGGTTGTCCATCGCGGTCTTGAGCTGGCGCTGGTAGTTCAGCAGCGCCTGCAGCGCCGAGTCACCGTCCGCGATCGAACGGTCGTTGAACTTCTCGGCGGCCTCCGCGCTGACCGGGTCACCGGCCCACGGGCGCACGCGGAACTCCGTGACCGCCATCTCGATCTGCTTGTCCAGCTTGATCAGGGCGGCGGAGAACGTGTTGCGCAACGCGGGGATGGCCTCCGGCTCCACGTTCAACTGGTGCTGGCCGGGTGGCGAGGTGTCTGCCCCGCTGCGTCCCCCTGGCGGCATCGTGAAACCTCCGGCGGTTGTGCCTACAAGCGCTTCGTCACTCTAGCCACCGAAGGTAACGCTGTGGAGTGCGAACAGTGACATCCGCCCGTGTGGGTCAGCGCTTCTGGAGCAAACTGGCCATCGCCGCCTCTGCCACACGCTGGGCACCGAGACAAAGATGATCTTGTTGTACCGCAGTGGAATTGCCGCCGTCGCGGAACATCACGTCGAGGAACTGGCCGTCCGCCACGTCCACCTCCACGTTGCAGACGTCGCTCAGGTCAGGTGTGCGGACAGTGATCGCCGCGAATCCCTCGATCGAGCTCACCGCGTACTCCACCTGGGCGTTCTCGGAGAGCCAGACGTCCGCCCCGGAGACCAGCACGAGCGCGATCCTGGCGACGTTCCCGCTGGTCGTGCTGCGGATCGTGCAGGCCCGCGCGCCACCGAAGCTCGGCTCGACGTACGCGCTCGGCGGGTTGTCGAGGCTGAGCGAGAGGCGCTGGTCCTGCGTCAGCACCGCGCACGGGTCAACCTTGTCGAGCGGGACGGCGCGCGGCCGTTGCGGGAAGTCGAGCGGGGTGGGTGTCGTGGTGACCTGCGGCGGCGGGGGCGGCGGGGTGGTCAGCGCGCTCTGCTTGGGCGCGGCCGTGCACCCGGCCAGCGCCATCGCCGTCGCGAGGATCAGGAGCCCCGTGGTCCGCATGGCCGGTCACCGTAGCTGCTCGGGGAAGGGGTCCGAGGCCAGCCGTGACCACAGCAACTGGTCTTCGCGCTGATCATCGACGATCGCCTCCTCGCGAAGTCGACCCTCCAGGGTGAATCCGCACTTCTCCGCGACGCGCTGTGACGCCTGGTTCGAGACCGCGTGCCGGTAGGTGACCCGGTGGATCTCCATCGCGCCGTAGACCCAGCCGAGCACGGAGTTCAGCGCCTTGGGGAGCACGCCCTTGCCGCGGTGTGCGGGCTGGCTCCAGCACATCACCTCGGCCGACTTCAGGTGGTGGTCGACGTCGTGGATGACGATCCCAGCCATCACCTCGGCGGTGACCGCCTCGCAGACCGCCCACGACCAGCGGTAGTCCTTCTCCCAGCCGTCGGTCAGCAGCAGGACGAGCGTCTCGGCGGACGGCGCGTCCTCCCCGGTCAGCCGGGGCATGTACCGCCTGGTCTCCGGGTCGGCGAAGGTCTCGGCCAACGCCGGCACGTCGTCGATGCGGTCGTCGCTGCGGAAGGCGCGCAGGTAGTACTCGCCCGCGTTGATCTCAACTGGCTCCACGGCCAGGAGGCTAGCGGCGTGGCCCGGAACGTTGCCGGGCGGATTCGCGGTCAGACGGGTGCATCGTGGTGTCGCCCCCACGTCCTCGTACTGGTTGTACGGGGGCGTGGGGGCGGCGCCGCGAGGTGCCCTGCTGAGCGTGAATCACCCAGCCGACGTTCCGGGTCACGCCGCTAGCTGTCTCCGGTGAAGCCGTCGTGCTGCTCGGCCAGCTCGTCGAGCTCGGGGCGGTGCGCGGACGCGGGGAGGCCGTCCGGCGCGGTGGTCAGCTCGACCACCCAGTCCACGTCCTCGGCGTCGTCCTCGCCCGCCAGCATGTCCCGGTGCACGTGGCACGGGCCCCAGCCGGACTCCAGCAGCTCCGCCGCCAGTTCCTCGGCCTCGTCGCGGTCCGGCAGGATCAGCAGGACGGTCGGCGGGATCAGCTCCCGCACCGCCAGCGCCGTCCGCAACGCCGCCGTGTTTGGCACGTGCACGCCGTCCAGTCCTGCCGCGCTCGCCGCGTCCGCGTTCTCCGCGGTGTCGTCGCAGAAGACCCCGGTCTCGTACCCGAGCTCGTCGAGCACTCGCCGGTAGATCGCGGGATCGGGCTTCGCGAGACCGAGCCGGGCGGAGCTGAAGACCGCGTCGAACTCGTCGCCGAGGCCCAGCAGCTCCAGGTCCGCTTCGAGGCGCGTGGTCGCGTTGGACAGCAACGCCACGAAGCACTGCCGTCGTGCCATGCGGACCAACGCCAGCGCCTCGGTCATCACGGAACCGAGGACGGCCCACGCGTCGACCTCGGCTGGAGGGATCCGCAGGGCGATCTCGGCACGCCACTGCTCGTCGGTGATCTGCCCGGTGACGGCGCGGCGCAGCAGCGAGGGCTCGAAGGCGACGTCGGCGATCCGCGGCGGGGTCGGTGGGTACGACCGCAGCACGCCGTCGAGGTCCAGCAGCAGCAGGGGTTTCAGCGCCGGCGTCCGTTCCACGTGCCCCACAGGATCGCCACGGCGGGCACCAGCAGGAAGATCAGCGGGTTCTTCACCAGCGCGAAGAACAGGATCACCGTCGCGATGCCCACCACGGGGATGACCGCGCCCTCCCAGCGGCGCGCGGGCGGCCGGGCGGGCTCATTGAACATCGGCACGGGCGCCACGAACTGGGGCCGCGGGTCCGGCAGGTCGTAGAACAACGCCATCAGCTCGCCGCGGGTCTTCGCGGTGGTGATCTTCGCGGACCGGTCGCCGTACTCGGTGATGTCGATGCGGCCCGCGCTCATGTGCTCGCCGAGGACCTGCAACGCCTGCTGACGCTCGGTGTCACCGATGCGGATGTCCCTGCTCGGGTCGCTCACGACTTCAATCGTAGGTGAGCGACCCGACAGGTCAGTCCTTCAGCTCGCAGATCACAGTGCCCTGCGTGATCGGGTCGCCGGGAGCCGCCGCGAGACCCGTCACCGTGCCGGCCTTGTGCGCCGTCACCGGGTTCTCCATCTTCATGGCCTCCAGCACCACGATCAGCTCGCCGGCCTCGACGGTCTGCCCGTCCTCGACGGCCACCTTCACGATCGTGCCCTGCATCGGCGCCGCCACCGCGTCACCGGACACGGCCGCACCACCACCGCCGCCACGCTTGGCCTTCGGCTTCTTCGCAGCAGCCGCCGCGGGCCGCGAACCAACGGCGAGGTCACCCGGCAGCGACACCTCCAGGCGGCGCCCACCGACCTCGACCACCACGGTCTGCCGCGGCGTCTCGTCCTCCGCGGCCTCGCCCGAGCCTGCGAACGGCGCGATCTGGTTGTCGAACTCCGTCTCGATCCACCGCGTGTGCACGGTGAAGCCCTCGGGCTTCTCGGCCGTGAACGCCGCGTCCCGCACGATCACCCGGTGGAACGGCAGCACCGTCGCCATGCCCTCGACGACCATCTCGTCGAGCGCCCGGCGGGCACGGCCCAGGGCCTCCTCGCGGGTCTCGCCGGTGACGATCAGCTTGGCCAGCAACGAGTCGAACTGCCCGCCGATCACCGAACCGCTCTCCACGCCGGCGTCGACGCGCACGCCGGGGCCGGACGGCGCGATGAACGTCGTGACGGTGCCGGGCGCGGGCAGGAAGCCGCGACCGGCGTCCTCGCCGTTGATCCGGAACTCGATCGAATGCGCGCGCGGCGCCGGGTCCTCGGTGTACCGCAGCTTCTCGCCCGCGGCGATGCGGAACTGCTCGCGCACCAGGTCGAGGCCCGTCGTCTCCTCCGACACCGGGTGTTCGACCTGCAGGCGCGTGTTGACCTCGAGGAACGAGATCGACCCGTCGAGACCGACGAGGTACTCGACGGTGCCGGCGCCGTGGTAGCCCGCCTCGAGGCAGATCGCCTTCGCGGACGAGTGGATCGTGGCGCGCTGCTCGTCGGTCAGGAATGGCGCGGGAGCCTCCTCGACCAGCTTCTGGTGGCGGCGCTGCAGGGAGCAGTCACGCGTGCCGACGACGATCACGTTGCCGTGGGTGTCGGCGAGGACCTGCGCCTCGACGTGGCGCGGCTTGTCCAGGTAGCGCTCGACGAAGCACTCGCCGCGGCCGAACGCCGTGACGGCCTCGCGGACCGCGGAGTCGAACAGTTCGGGGATCTCTTCCATCGTCCGGGCGACCTTCAGGCCACGGCCGCCACCGCCGAACGCGGCCTTGATCGCGACCGGCAGCCCGTGCTCGGAGGCGAACGCGATGATCTCGTCCGGCCCGTTGACCGGGTCCTTGGTGCCGGGCACCAGCGGCGCGCCCGCGCGCATCGCGATGTGCCGCGCCGTCACCTTGTCGCCGAGGTCGCGGATCGCCTGCGGGGTCGGGCCGATCCACACCAGACCGGCGTCGATCACCGCCTGCGCGAACTCGGCGTTCTCGGACAGGAAGCCGTAACCGGGGTGCACGGAGTCGGCGCCGGACTGCGCCGCGGCCGCCAGCACCTTCTCGAACGACAGGTAGCTCTCACCGGGGGTGTTGCCGCCCAGCGCGAACGCCTCGTCGGCGAGGCGCACGAACGGCGCGTCGCGGTCGGGATCGGCGTAGACGGCGACGCTCGTCAGACCGGCGTCACGGCAGGCTCGGATGACCCGGACGGCGATCTCACCGCGGTTCGCGATGAGCACCTTGCGCAGCGACACGGCGTCGTACCTCCTGCTGGACCGATTGAATTACGGCTCTGGCTGGTGCCGCAGTCTACGGAGATTGATGAACTCCGAGAGGGAGAGACGGCTCACTTCACATCCATCGTGAGCCCATCGAGCACAATCTGCGATGTGGCTGGAATCAGGTCCGTGCAGGTGACTGCCGTCATCGCCGCCGTGGTCGTCATCGCGGGGCTGGTGTTCGCCTATTTCCAGAGGCCGGACAACACCGATTCAGGTCAATCCGGGACCGACACCGGAATGCGCTGCGGTACCACCGTCTGCCAGGTCGTCATCGGCAAGTCGGTCGGCAGGGACCTCGTGGAGCTGCTCTCCGGAACGGGCGGCGGGCGGATCAGGGTGACCGGCGAGTCGGGCCCGTTCATCTTCGAGATGACCATCGCCGAGTCCGGTGCGACGGTCACCGACAAGTCGCTGCAGTGCACGGAGGCGGCGGTCAGCGTGTGCCTGGTGCACGGCGCGCGCGGCACCGACCTGGTCGGCGAGGTGCTGATCCGCAAGGACGGCACGTGGTCGCGTGCCCAGGCCTACCTGTCGACCGGCGGGTTCCTCGGGCTGCACGACGTCAACGAGGACGGCACCGCGGAGGTCGTCGCCGTCCAGCTCGCGTGCGACGGCCAGTGCAACAACGCGTTCGTGCAGGTGTTCTCGGTGTTCGGGCCGGACCTCGGCTGCACGGCGGCGGCGCCGGCGCGGGACCAGCTCCCTGGCTGGCCCGCACCGGCGCCGAAGTTGTCCCAGCTCCGCCCGTGTGCTGACTAGGCGTTCACGAGGTCCTTCTCAGCGGGGGCGGCGGGCTCCTCGATCAGGTTCTCGCTGCGGGCGACCAGCACCGGCACGGTGATCTGGCCGGCCACGTTGGTCGCGGTGCGCATCATGTCGAGGATCGGGTCGATCGCGTAGACCACGGCCACACCGGTCGCGATCACGGCCGGCGGCAGGCCGATGACGCTCAGGGTCAGCGTGAGCATCGTGTACCAGCCGGTCGTGCCGGCCGTGGCGAGCGCGCCGAACACGGCGACGAGCACGATGCCGACGTACTGCCACACCGAGAGCTGGATGCCGAAGAGGTTCGCGATGAAGATCGTCGCGACGGCCGGGTAGACCGCGGCGCACCCGTCCATCTTGGTCGTCGTGCCCAGCGGCACGGCGAAGTTCGCGTACTCGGTCGGCACGCCGAGGTCGGTGGCGGCCTTGCGGGACAACGGGAGCGTGGCGCCGGACGAGCGCGACACGAACGCGAACTGCAGTGCCGTACCCGCCTTGCGGAAGAACTCGACCGGCGAGGTCTTGCCGACGAACTTCAGCAGCACCGGGTAGACGACGAACAGCACGAGCGCGGTGCCGAGGTACACGGCGAGGATCAACGAGAACAGCGGCTTCACGAACGAGTTGCCGTAGGACGCGACGGCGTTGCCGATCAGGCCGAAGATGCCGATCGGGGCCAGCAGGATGATCCAGCCGACGACCCTCTGGACGATCTCGAAGAACGAGCGGACCAGGTTCGTGAACGGCGCGGCCTTGTCGCCGAGCGCGTAGGCGGCGAAACCGACCAGCACGGCGATGAACACGACCTGCAGCACGTCGCCCTCGGTGAACGCGCTGAAGATGTTGGTGGGCACCAGGTTGTCGAGCAGCGCCTGCCACGAACCGGACGCGCGCTTGGCGAGCTTGTCGACCGCGCCGGCGGCGGGTTCGATCTGCAACCCGTTGCCAGGCTTGAGGATCGTGGCGACCGCGATGCCGATCAGCACCGCGATGAACGACGTGATGGCGAACCACAGGAACGTCTTGCCGCCGAGGCGGGCGGCGGTGCGGCCGCCGCCGAGGTTCCGCAGCGACGCGATGCCGACGACGATCGCCGTGAACACCAGCGGGATGACGGTCAGCTGCAGCAGCGCGGTGAAGGTGGAGCCGATCTTGGCGAGGATGGGCGCGAGCCACGTGCCCTTGCCGAGCCAGCCGGCCAGCGCGCCGAGGACGAGCGCGCCGAGAACGGTGAATCCGAAGACCTTGGGCTTGCGATATGTCCGGACGAACGACACGGGAACATCTCCTGGGCAGGGATGAGCGGAGTGAGGGGTGGCGGAGGCGTTAGCTCCGACAACCCGTGCTCGTCCTGCGTGCCAGGTCGATGTGCCTGCGACGCGTCAAGAATTCGTTCACCGCTAGCCCCCAACGCCGGCGTCGGGGGCAAGTCTTCCTCGATCGGGTGAACTGTGACCAGCGTCTACCAGAGTGTGGACACGGAAACACCCAGCTGGCCGAGGAGCCTTCGGGTGAGGGGCAGGCTGATGCCGATCACCGACGTGTGGTCGCCCTCGATGCCGTCGATGAACCAGCCGCCGAGCCCGTCGATCGTGAAGCCACCGGCGACGTGCAACGGTTCGCCCGTCGCGATGTAGGCCTCCAGCTCCTCGTCCGACGGCGTGCCGAACCGCACGGTGGTCGACTCGGCTCCCGAGGCGCGGTCGGTGACGGCGCCGCCGGAGACCCGCAGCACGGTGTGCCCGGTGATCAGCACGCCGCTCTGGCCGGCCACCCGCCGCCACCGGTCGCGCGCGACCTCGGGCGTGCCGGGCTTGCCCACGAGCTCGCCCTCGAAGAGCAGCATCGAGTCGCAGCCGACGACCACGCACTCGTCGTCGTGCTCGATCGCCTCGGCCTTGGCCGCGGACAGCGCGACGACGGTCTCCTCGGGCGTCGGGTCCTCGAGCGAGGCGATCAGCGCGTCCTCGTCGACGCCGGAGACCCGGACGACGGGCTCGATGCCCGCGGACCGCAGGACGCTAAGACGGGCGGGTGACTGGGAGGCCAGGATCAGACGCACGGGGCGAGTCTGCCACGCCCGGCGGGGCGATCTGCCGAAAGGCGAACGCGGCCGCGATGCCGACCACCAGCACCGCGAGCAGCAGGTAGAACGCTGCCCGCACGGCCGTGGTGAAGTCGCCCGTGGCCGCGAGCACGACCTGCAGCACGGCCGCCGTCGCGGCGCTGCCCAGCACGTTCCCGAACTGCCGCGAGGTGTTGTAGATCCCGGACCCCGCGCCCAGCAGCGACCGGTCGAGCGTGCGCGTGGAGATGTTCGTCAGCGGCGAGAACACGAGGCCCATGCCGATGCCCAGGGCCACCATCGACGGCAGCAGCACCCACTGCGACCCGTCGCCGAGCAGGAACGTCATCGCGACGATGCCCACCGCCATCAGCGCGAACCCGGTGATCGGCAGGTACTTCGCGTCCGCCCGGTTCGACAGCCGTCCCGCGAACACCGCCACGACGCCGGACATCAGCGACGCCGGCGCCGTGACCAGGCCCGTCATCAGCGGCGACAGCTTCGGCACGGTCTGCAGGAACAGCGCCAGCGGCACGAACACGCCGGTCACCGTGATGCCGATGGCGATGTTCGCGACGTTGCCGAGCGAGAAGTTGCGGTTGCGGAAGATCCGCAACGGCATCAGCGGCTCGGGGTTGCGCGCGGACGCCTGCCAGAACACGAACGCCACGAGGAACAACACGCCGGACGCGATGATCTCGGCGACGGTGATCGGTCCGGCCACCCGGCCCCACTGGTAGTGCTCGCCGTTCTGGATGCCGAACACCGCGAGCCCGAGCCCGAGGCAGCACAGCACGACCCCGAGCACGTCGAACCTCGGCGCCCGGTTCGGCCGCAGGTCAGGCACCCACAGGAACAGCAGCACCAGCGCGAGCACACCGATCGGGAGGTTCACGAAGAAGATCCACTCCCAGCCCAGGTGCGTGACCAGCACCCCGCCGAGCAACGGCCCGGAGACCGTCGCGAGCCCGGCCACCGACCCCCACATGCCGAGGGCCGCACCGCGCTTGGCCGCCGGGAACAGGTGCGTGATGAACGCCATCGTCTGCGGGGTCATGGCCGCGGCGCCCAGGCCCTGGAAGACGCGGGCCGCGATCAGCGCGTCCGAGCTGGTGGCGAGCCCGCAGGCCAGCGAGGCCCCGAGGAAGAGCACGAGCCCGATCCCGTAGAGCCGCTTCGGCCCGTACCGGTCACCCAGCCGCCCCGTCAGCAGCAACGGCACCGCGAATGCGAGCAGGTAGGCGCTGACCACCCAGATCACGTCGTTCAGCGAGGCGTTCAGATCGGTGATCATCGACGGCAGCGCGACGTTGACGATGGTCGTGTCCAGCAGCGTCATGAAGAAGCCGACGCACAGCGCGTACACGGTCCGCCAGTTCGCACGGTCCGATTGAGTAGTACTGCTGATGCGCGATCACCTCTTCGGTCGGCACTCTCGGAAGAGTGAAGCGCTGGGTGCTTGTCCTCACCGAACGCGGCTCCGATCGCGAAGGCAAGCGCAGACGGATCGCGGCACTGCTCGTCGTGCTCGGCGGGCTCATCGGATCACTCGGCGTTGGAAGTGTGCTCGCGAGCGACCCGATCGGCTATGGAGTGCCCATTTGGCCGTTCGCCGACACCGCCGATCGCGCGGAGCACGCGTTGCTCTCGTCGGTCGTGCCCGCGGTGCGCTCCGGCTCGCCGCTCGACCACGCGGGCGTCGAGGTGCTGCGCAGGACCTCGGCGTACGGCAGCGTGTTCTGGACGCTGAAGATGCAGGTCGACGGCGAGACCCGCTGTCGAGAGCTCGCCGTCGGCCTGAACGTCACCAGTCGTCGGGTGGACTGCTAACCGGGGAAACCGGAAGCCCGCCAGGCGCCCGGTCCGTGCTGCAACGAGCGCCTGACCCGCCGTGCGGGATTCGCCCATTCGGGGCGCCGCTCAGGCTTTTCCTCGGCGGGCTGAGTCGACGCCAGGCCGGCGATGACCGCCGTCAGCGCAGCCAGCTGGTAGTCGTCCGGCGTGCCCTTGACGACCTTGAGCAGCGGCTTCTCCTCCGGCGCGGTCACAGCGGGATGTTCCCGTGCTTCTTGGGCGGCAGCGTCTCGCGCTTGTCCCGCAGCATCGACAACGCCCGCGCCACGTAACCGCGGGTGTACGCCGGCGGGATCACCGAGTCGACGTACCCGCGCTCAGCGGCCACGTACGGGTTGCACAGCGTGTCCTCGTACTCCTGCTGGAGCTTCGCGCGCAGGGCGTCGACGTCCTCGCCGTTCTGACCGGCGGCGGCGAGCGTCTTGCGGTGCACGATGTTCGCCGCGCCCGACGCGCCCATGACGGCGATCTGCGCGGTCGGCCACGCGAGGTTGATGTCGGCGCCGAGGTGCTTGGAGCCCATGACGTCGTACGCGCCGCCGTACGCCTTGCGCGTGATGACGGTGACCAGCGGGACGGTGGCCTCGGCGTAGGCGTAGATCAGCTTGGCGCCGCGGCGGATGATGCCGTTCCACTCCTGGTCGGTGCCGGGCAGGAAGCCGGGCACGTCGACGAACGTCAGGACCGGGATGTTGAACGCGTCGCAGGTGCGTACGAACCGTGCGGCCTTCTCGGAGGCGTTGATGTCGAGGCAGCCGGCGAACTGCGTGGGCTGGTTCGCGACGACACCGACGCTGTGGCCGTCCACGCGGCCGAAGCCCACGAGGATGTTCGGCGCGAACAACGGCTGCACTTCCAGGAAGTCGCCGTCGTCGAGCACGCGGTTGATGACCTCGTGCATGTCGTACGGCTGGTTCGCCGAGTCCGGGATGAGCGTGTCGAGCTCGCGGTCCTCGTCCGTGATCGAGTCGGAGATCGACCCCTCCGCCAGCGTGCCCTCGAACGTGGGCGAGTCGCTCAGGTTGTTCGACGGCAGGTAGCTCAGGAGCTCCTTGACGTAGGCGATCGCGTCCTCCTCGTCGCTGCCGAGGTAGTGCGCGTTGCCGGACTTGGTGTTGTGCGTGCGACCGCCGCCCAGCTCCTCCATCGTCACGTCCTCGCCGGTGACGGTCTTGATGACGTCGGGGCCGGTGATGAACATGTGCGAGGTCTCGTCGACCATCACCACGAAGTCGGTGAGCGCGGGGGAGTAGACGTGCCCGCCCGCGTTCGAGCCCATGATCAGCGAGATCTGCGGGATCACGCCGGAGGCCTTGACGTTGCGGGAGAAGATCTCGCCGTAGAGGCCGAGCGAGACGACACCCTCCTGGATGCGCGCGCCGCCGCCCTCGTTGATGCCGACGATCGGCCGGCCGGTCTTGATGGCCAGGTCCATGATCTTGACGATCTTCTCGCCGTAGACCTCGCCGAGCGACCCGCCGAAGACCGTGACGTCCTGGGAGAACACGCACACCGGACGGCCGTCGACGGTGCCGTAGCCCGTGACGACGCCGTCGCCGTACGGACGGTTCTTCTCCTGGCCGAAGTTCGTGGAGCGGTGCCGGGCGAGTTCGTCCAGCTCGACGAACGACCCGGGGTCGAGCAGGAGGTCGATGCGCTCGCGGGCTGTCTTCTTGCCCTTCGCGTGCTGCTTCTCGACCGCGCGTGCCGAGCCGGCGTGAACCGCCTCGTCGTTGCGCCGGTAGAGGTCAACGAGCTTGCCCGCGGTGGTGTGGACGTCCGGGGCGCCTGAAGCGCCGGTGGGGACGTGCCCGATCGGCTCGGTCGCACTGCTCATGGGCTGGCAGCCTAACGAGACCATTGCTGAACTGCTCCGTGCAGTTGTCCAGGTCACGGCAACCTGTTGGTCGTGTTCGATCACACGTACTCTCTTCCGTTCCAATAGCCTGGCGCGATGACCACCGCACTCGACGCCGAAGAGCTGCGCTCACGGCTCGTCGCACCCAACGGCCCGTACGCCGCTCTCGACGTCGTGGAGACCACGGCGTCCACCAATGCGGACCTGGCTGCCTCTGGCGCCGCCGACCGCACCGTGCTGATCGCGCTCGAACAGAGCGCGGGGCAGGGCCGACGCGGCCGCAGCTGGTCGTCGCCCGAAGGCGGCCTCTACGTCAGCGTGCTGTTCCGCCCGGCCGGTGTGCCCGCCGCGCGGCTGCCGTGGCTGAACCTGATCGCCGGGCTGGCTTTGGTCCGCGTCGCCCAATCTGCTGGTGTCGAGGCGACGTTGAAGTGGCCGAACGACCTGCTGCTCGGTTCCGGGCCCGGCAAGGGCGCGGGGATCCTGTCCGAGATCACCGCCGACGGCGCGGTCGTGGTCGGCATGGGCCTGAACGTGGCGAAGCTGCCGTCCGACGTCGAGCCCGCGCCGGGTGGCCTCGCGCCGACGTCGCTGGAGGACCTGGGCGCCGCGGAACTGGACCGCGGCGAGCTCGCGTTCCGGCTCCTGGTCGAGCTGGCCGGGCTGGAAGGCGTGTGGCGCAAGAACGAGGGCGACGCCGTCGAGTCCGGCGTGCTGGAGGAGTACGAGGAGCACTCGTCGACCATCGGGCAGCACGTGCGCGTCGAGCTTTCGGGTGGCGCCGAGGTGGTCGGCGTGGCCCAGCGCATCGAAGCCGACGGCACGTTGGTCGTGCGCGGCACCGATGGGGTGGACCACGGCGTGTCCGCTGGTGACGTGGTGCATTTGCGCCCGGCGTAGTTAGGGTTGGCGCATGGCCTACCCCGACGACCTGCTGAGCTCCGGCGAGCACGTCGTGATCCACAAGCACCCCCACTGGAAGATGCTGATCTTCCCGGTGTTCTGGCTGCTGGTGGTGGTCGCGCTCGGCACCTATCTGGCCGGGCTCGTCGGTGACCAGTCGTGGGGTTCGATCGCGTTGACCGCCCTGGCCGTGATCGGCGTGGTGCTGGTCCTGTGGCTGACGGTCGTGCCGTTGCTGCGCTGGCGGACCACGCACTTCATCATCACGTCGGACCGTGTGATGTACCGCGAGGGAGTGTTCAAGCGCACAGGCCTCGACATCCCTTTGGCTCGTGTGAACAGCGTCCGCTTCGAGCACAGTTTCATCGACCGCCTGCTCGGCTGCGGCACCCTGATCATCGAGTCGGCCTCGGACGAGCCGCTCGAGTTCGACGACATCCCGTCCGTGGAGAAGGTGCACACGATGTTGTACCGCGAGGTCAACGACAATCCTGGTGACGACTTCCACCCTGGGGTGCTTGATGGGCGCGCGTGAGGTCGGGCTGCCCGATGTTGTGCCGTCGTCCCGGGAGTTGCCCTCGCGGGTGACGATTTGGGAGGTCGGGGCTCGGGATGGGCTGCAGAACGAGTCCGTTGTGGTGCCTGTTGCGGTGAAGTTGGAGTTTTTGGATCGGTTGGCTTCGGCTGGGTTGTCTGTTTTGGAGGCCACGTCGTTCGTGCATCCCAAGTGGGTGCCGCAGTTGGCTGATGCTGCTGAGTTGTTGGACGGGTTGGTGCAGCGTCCTGGCGTGACCTATCCCGTGTTGGTTCCCAACGAGCGTGGGCTGGATCGGGCTCTGGAAGCTGGGGTTCAGCACATCGCGATTTTTGCGTCTGCCACTGAGACGTTTGCTTCGCGCAACTTGAACCGGACGTTGGAATCTCAGTTCGAGATGTTCGAGCCGACTGTTGCTCGGGCGTTGGCTGCTGGGATGGATGTTCGCGGGTACGTGTCGATGTGCTTTGGCGACCCTTGGGAGGGGGCTGTTTCCCGAGCCCAAGTTGTGGGGGTTGGGGAGCGGCTGTTGGAGATGGGGTGTTCGCAGCTGTCGCTGGGGGACACCATCGGGGTCGCTACTCCTGGGCAGGTTGAGGCGTTGCTTGGTGGGTTTGGGGATGTTTCCCGGTTGGCTGTGCACTTTCATGACACCTATGGGCAGGCGTTGTCCAATACGTTGGCCGCGTTGCGTTGTGGGGTTACGACTGTGGATTCGTCGGCTGGTGGGTTGGGTGGGTGTCCGTATGCCGAGTCGGCTACTGGGAACCTTGCCACCGAGGATTTGGTGTGGATGTTGGACGGGCTTGGGGTTGAGACCGGGGTTGATCTCGACAAGTTGGTCGAGACCTCGGTGTGGATGGCTGAGCGGTTGGGGCGGCCCAGTCCTTCTCGGGTGGTTCGGGCGTTGGGGAAGTGAGCTTGGCTGAAGAACCTGGGGCTCCGCCCCAGACCCCGCCAATCTGATCCAAAGCCGGGGTCCACGCCCCACGCGGGTAGATGGCACGCCTGTTGCTTTCGGCGGCTGCCGGTTGCTTAGGTTGGTTGCGTCGGTGGGGTGGCTTCGTCACGAGTCGAGCCAAGAGCGGGCCACATGCCTGAAGGGGTGTCAACTCGATGAAAAGCGTGTCGAGTTGACACCCCTTCAGGCATGCAGCAAGAGCTATGGCACGACTCGTGACGAAGCCACCCCACCCAGTGTGTTTGGTAAAGACGGCTCGCCTGCGGCATCGCGAGACTAAGGACGGCTCGCCTGCGGCATCGCGTGGTCAGGCGTTGCGGGACGTGAACATCCCCGTCGCTACGAACCTGTAGACGAGCTCGTCGCCTCGGCTTGCTGTGCCCTCGAACTCCACCAGGCCCAGCTCTGGGCGCTTCTTTGAGAGGCGGGCGGTGAGCACCTTTGCCTCGAAGGTGAGGGTGTCGCCTGGGTAGACGGGCGCTAGCCACGAGAGTTCCCGGCCTCCCGGGGAGCCTTGCGAGGTGGAGTCTGCGAGTACCTCGTCCACCCAGCGGCGCATCCAGAGTGAGGCGGTGTACCAACCCGAGGCGGACAAACCGCCGAAAATCGAGTTCTTGCCCGCTTGCTCGTCCAGGTGGAACGGTTGCGGGTCGAACTTCTTCGCGAAGTCCAGCATGTCGTCCCTGTCGACGGTGAGCTCGCCGAGCGGGATGATGCGGCCTGCGGGCAGATCCTCGAAGGCGATCATCCGTTGATCCTAGTAACTGAATCCGCTGGGAACCGATCTACGGGCGACGGCGTCCTAGAGCCCGAGCCCAGGGCTATGCGTGTGAGGGGGACTCGGTGGACGACCACCGTGCGCAGGTCGAGGAGATGCTCGCCGACTACCGGCGCAGCCGTGAGCAGCTTGCTGCTGTTCAGCGTGAGCTTGCTGCTGTGTCCGGGCAGGCCGCTAGTCCTGACGGGACGGTCTCGGCGACCGTGGGGGCCGGGGGTGCGCTGGTGGGGCTCGAGCTTTCCGAGTTGGCCTATCGCAGGCATCGGCCCGAGCAGCTGGCCGAGTTGATCGTGCGGACCGTGGCGGCGGCTGCTGCTGGGGCTGCCGAGGACACCTATCAGACGTTGAGTGCTGTTTTGCCCGTTGCGACGGATCCTGCGTCGTTGGTCGCTGGGACTGCTGATCTGCGGCCTGACGAGTATGCGGTCGGTGACGGCACCGAGACCGTGGATCTGGGGCGGCAGGTTGGTCGTCGGCGTGTGGATGACGACGAGGACAACGAGCAGCGGGAGAGTTGGCTCGACTCCGAGCTGATCGACAGGAGGGTTCGATGAGCGGGTACTCGGCCGACCTCGAGCGGCTCGATGCCGGGGCGCGTGAGCTCAAGGGGTTTGCGGGGCAGGCCGGCGAGATCGCGGGGTCGCTCGATCGGGCGCTCGCCTCGTTCGGTGCCTGTTGGGGGGACGACGCTGTCGGGCGGAGTTTTGCCGCTTCGCACGAGAAGCCTTCTGGGGACGCCACCGGTGCTGTGCTGGGGCTTGCTTCGACGTTGGGGGACGTGAGCGACAAGCTCGCCGCCACGGCTTCTACGTACCGGCACGTCGAGGAGAGCAACTCGTCCGCGATGCGAAGGTTGGACGGCTGACATGGGCATCGAGCTTCCCGCCGAACTCACCGCCATCGCGGCCAAGGCCGGTGTCTCGTGGCCCAAGGCCGACGAGGACGCCATGCGGTCCAGCGCCACCGCGTGGCGCGAGGCGGGCGACAAGATCAAGAGCTTGGGCACCACGTCCGATGGTGCTGCCCACCGTGCGCTGGACGGCATGTCCGGTGGGACCGGTGACGCCGCGCGCGGGCGTTGGGCCAAGGTCGTGGCGCCGGACGGCGACTTCCACCGTGCTGCCCGCGGGTGCCATGCCGCTGCCGACCGGCTCGACCACGCCGCCAAGCAGGTGGGTGCCGCGAAGGTCGAGATCGTGCGCGAGTTGGTGGCGCTGGCCAAGAACAACGATGCCGCCGCGGCCTCGGCCAACGCCGGCAACCCCGCCGCGTTGCTCGGGCTCGACACGCTCACCAAGGGGGCCGCGGCCAACGTCGCGAACCTGCAGAGCACGCTGACCTCGGCCATTCGGTTGGACAGCGGCATCGACATGAGCCAGGGCACGAATCCCGTCAACACCGCTCCCGGCGCCCACGGGCCCGGCACCGGCAGCGGCGGGTTGCTGTCGCCCGTCACGGACATCGTCGGTGGCGTGGTGGCGCCGGTGGCGGGCGTGGTCGCCCCCGTCGTCGAGCCCGTGGCTGCGGTGGTCGCTCCCGTGACTGAAACCGTGGCGCCCGTTGTCGGTGCTGTGACGGCTCCGGTCGCGCCTGTCGTTGGTGCTGTGACCGCACCCGTTGCGCCTGTTGTCGGTGCGGTGGCTGACGTTGCCGCACCTGTTCTCGACGCCGCTGCGCCCGTCACCGCGCCGGCTGCCGCTGTCGTGCAGCCGGTGGTCGACGCGGTGCCCGGTGGCCGTGACACCGTCGGGCCCGTGGTCGACGGGCGGGGCGATGGCGACGGTCCGGGGCATGGTCGTGGTGACGGACGTGGTGAAGGTTCTGGGCGTGGTGAAGGCAATGGGCCGGGGCCGGTGCCTGGTCTCGTGGCCAACCCGGTTCAGGCCGTCGTGCAGCCGGTGGCCGACGTCATCCCGAGCGTCGCGGGCAACCTCGGCCCCATCGCCGAAGGTACGACGCAGACGTCCGGCGCCGCTGTGCTCGACCAGCCGCTGATCCGTGGCGGTGAAGTTCCCGGTCAGGGGTCCTCCGCGCCTCAGGCCCCCGCTGCTCCTGCCGCCCAGCCCGCTCCGGCGGCGCCGGCGATGGGCAGTCCGGTGGCTGCTGCTGCTCCGGCGGCCGGACCTGTCGGTGGTGCTGCTCCGGCGGCTGCCTCCCAGGTCGGTGGCGTCGTGGGACACCAGCAGCAGCAGAGCGGTGCGCAGGCTCCCGGACAGCAGGGGCAGGCCGCGCAGCAGGCAGCCAAGGCGGTGGACGCCAAGGCCGCTGAGGTGCGGGCCGGTGAGGTCAAGGCAGGCGAGGTCAAGTCCGGCGACGCCAAGCCGGGTGCGCAGGCCGCCGCGGCCAAGGCCGGTGCTCCTGGTGCCGTGCCGGTCGCTGGCCAGCCGACCCAGTTCGGTGGTCAGGCCGGTGTTCAGCCGAACCAGGTGCAGGGGCCGGGGCAGGCCTCGTCCGGCACGCAGACCGCCGCGCACGGCCAGAGTCCGCAGGCCCAGGTGACGGCGAAGGACGCGCTGGCCAAGGAACAGGCGGCCAAGGACGCGCAGGCGCAGGCCTGGGAGTTCGGCGAGCCCGAGCCCGACGCGGCTGGTGCGCAGAAGGTCGGCGACACGATCGCTACGCCGGCCGCGCCCGGTGCCGACGTCGATCTCGGCGACACCGCCACGTCGAGCCCGCCGGCCACCGGCGGTCAGCCGGTGTCGCACGCGCTCAGCGACCGCCTCGAGAGCCGGGAGGACCAGGTTCTCGCCGGCGAGATCATCGGCCACACCTACACGGCGGCCGCGGCGGGCAGTTGGTTCATGGCCATCTTCCTGAGCGCGGGCAAGGCGCCGCGGCTCGCCCCGAAGCCCGCCCGTCAGCTTCCGCCGCCTCCGCGGGAGGAGGAGCAGGCCGTTGCCCGGTTCGGTCCGGACGACCACCCGCAGCGGGTCGACACGGCGTCCACGCAGCCGTCCCCGCGGCACGACGGCCTCGGCAAGGATCACCCGATCGTGCAAGGGCTGCTCGAAGGCCACGACCCGCTCGCGGGCATGCACGAACGCGACTGGGAGAGCCTGTTCCAGCACGAGGACGGCACCCCGCGCTGGCCGGTCGAACGCGAGGGCGGTTACGAGGACAGCCAGCCCGAGATCGTGGAGGCGGGCACCGAGCTCGACCGGTTCGGCACCCCGGAAGGCCGTGTCCTGAGCGCCGCGGGCACGCCGTTCGCCCAGCGCTCGCTGCCTCCCCAGGCCGCGGACGAGGGCTACCGGCGGTACCGCGTCGAGAAGGACCTGCCCGTGCACCGCACGATCAGCGCGCCCTGGTTCGGCCAGCCCGGTGGCGGCAGCCGGTACCGCGCCACCTACCCCGTCGCGGACCTCGTCGCGCTCGGCTACCTCACGGAGATCACCGCATGAACGTCGAACAGCTGCCCGAGTGGCTGACCAGGATCGGCGTGGCCGACGACGTCGTCAGCCTCGGTGAGGAGGCCGAGGGGCGCTGGTGCCTGCTCAGCGACGAGACCGGGCACGAGGTGTTCTGGCAGGAGCAGGGCAACCGCTACGACTGGGCCCGGTTCGACGACGAGAGCGTGGCGTGCCACTACCTCTTCGGCCGGCTGGCCTGGGCCCAGGTCGCGCGCGGAAGTCTTACCGTGCCAACAGCTTGAGCGCGGCCTCGTGCAGGTGGCCGTTCGACGTCAGCACGCTGCCGCCGTCGTAGCGCTCCTCGCCGTCGAGCGAGGTGAAACGGCCACCCGCCTCGGTCACCAGCACCTGGAACGGGGCGATGTCCCACGGGTTCGCCACGCACTCGGGCGCCAGGTCGATGGCGCCCTCGGCGACCAGGCAGTGCTGGTAGAAGTCGCCGAACGCCCGGCTTTCCCAGGTCGCGTCCACCAAGCGCAGGTACGCCTCGCGAGAGTGGTACTTGACCCACGACTTGATGTCCGTCGTCGAGACGTAGGCGTCCTCCAGGGAACGCACGCCGGACACGGAGATCGCGCGCTCACCGGAGGCGTCCGACGCGAACGCGCCACCACCGGCGGCCGCCCACCAGCGGCGGCTCAGCGCGGGCGAGGACACGACGCCGACGACCGGCACGCCGTCCTCGACCAGGGCGATCAGCGTCGCCCAGACGGGTACGCCGCGCAGGAAGTTCTTCGTGCCGTCGATCGGGTCGAGCACCCAGACGCGGGCCGCGTCGAGCGTGCCACCGCGTTCTTCGCCCATGACGACGTCGTCCGGGCGTTCGGCGGCCAGCACGGCGCGGACCGCGTCCTCGACCGCGATGTCGGCATCGGTGACGGGCGTGCGGTCCGGCTTGCGCTCGACGGCGAGGTCGTGGGCGCGGAAACGGGTCGCGGTGATCGCGTCGGCGGCGTCGGCGAGGCGGAGGGCGAGTTCGAGATCAGCATCGTGGCGTGACACGCGGCGATCGTTCCACGAATACGCTGGGGCCCGTGAGCGTGGTGTTGCTGGCCGAGGACGACCCGGCCATCGCCGAACCGCTCTCCCGCGCGTTGACGCGGGAGGGTTATTCGGTGCAGGTCGTCGGTGACGGGCCCAGTGCCTTCGAAGCCGCCATCACCGGGGGCATCGACCTCCTGGTGCTGGACCTCGGCCTGCCGGGCATGGACGGGCTGGAGGTGTGCCGGCGGCTGCGCCAGAGCGGCAGGGGCGTGCCCGTGCTGATGCTCACCGCGCGCGCCGACGAGGTCGACTTCGTCGTCGGGCTCGACGCGGGAGCGGACGACTACGTCGCGAAGCCGTTCCGCCTGGCCGAGCTGATGGCCCGCATCCGGGCCCTGCTGCGCCGCCGCGCGCCGGGGACGCTGGAGGTCAACGGTGTGCGCGTCGACCTGGCCGCCCGCCGCGTGACGGTCGACGGCGGCGAGATCCAGCTCGCGAACAAGGAGTTCGAGCTGCTCAAGGTGCTGATCCAGCGCGCGGGTCAGGTCGTGAGCCGCGACGAGATCCTGTCCGAGGTCTGGAACGACCCGGACCTGAAGGGCAGCAAGACGCTCGACATGCACATGTCGTGGCTGCGCCGGAAGCTCAGCGACGGCACCCCGAACTCCGCCGAGAAGCGCATCGCGACCGTGCGCGGCCGCGGGTTCCGCTTCAACGCCGACTAGTGCGCCGCCGGATCCTGCGGGCGATCCTGCTCGCCGTCGCCGTCACGGGCATCGTGCTCGGCCTCCCGCTCGGCTACACCGCGCTGCAGCTCGTCGAGGACACCGCCCGGGGCAGCCTCACCGCCCAGGCCCAGCAGATCGCGACGACGATCGACGACCAGCTCGCCAAGCAGCAGCCCGTCGACATCGAGAAGGTCAGGGTCGCCATCCCGGCCGACGGCCGCCTGACGGTGGTGTCGGAGGGGGCGACCAAGGTCACGGGACCCGACCCCGGCGAGAACCCGGTGACCGTCGAACTGCTGATCGCCCAGGACGGCACGGTCCGGCTGGAGATCCCGTCCGGACCGATGCACACCCAGCAGGCCCAGGTCGCGGGCCTCGTGCTGCTCCTGCTGGCGATCTCCGTCGGCACCGGCACGATCGTCGCCCTGGTCACGGCGCAAACGCTTGCCCGGCCGCTGGTCCACGTGGCCGCCCGTGCGTCCCGCCTCGGCGCGGGCGACTTCCGCGCGGACGAGAAGCGCTACAACATCCAGGAGCTCGACGCGGTCTCCGAGGCCCTCGACACCTCCGCCACGGCCCTCGCCCGCCTGGTCCAGCGTGAACGCGAACTCGTCGGCGACGTCTCCCACCAGCTCCGCAGCCGCCTCACAGCCCTCCAACTGCGGCTGGAGGCACTGGCGGAGCACCCGGAGCCCGACACGGCAGCCGAGGCCCGCGCGGCCCTGGAGCAGGCCGAACGCCTGGCCGCCGTGCTGGACGAACTGCTCGCCGCCGCCCGCGCGGCCCGAGCCGTGGACGCGGAACCGCTGGAACTGCGGCCCGCGCTCACGGTGATCGCCGACGAGTGGCGTGAGCAGGTCAGGAGCCAGGGCAGGGCGTTGCGCGTCCGTGTTCCGGAGGGCCTGCTGGCCCGCGCCACCCCGGCTCGCCTGCGCGAGGCCATCGGGGTGTTGCTGGACAACGCCCTGCGCCACGGCGAGGGATCCGTCGTGGTCTCCGCACGCAGCGAGGAGGGCACTGTCGTCGTCGAGGTCAGCGACGGCGGTGCGGGCGTGCCGGACGAGCTGGCGGCGCACATCTTCGAACGAGGTGTGTCGGGTGGCGGCTCGACCGGTGTGGGGCTGGCGCTCGCTCGGGCGCTGATCGACGCGGACGGCGGCCGGCTGGAGCTGTCCACGGCACGGCCGGCGACGTTCGCCGTCTTCCTGCCGAAGCCGAAGGCGCAGGACGTGGTGGGCATCCCCTGGAAGGCGCCGACCACACCGCGCTAGTTCACACGGGCTAGGAGTGGCCGAGTTCCTTCTCGTCCTCGATCGAGCGGCCCTTGCGGGCGTTCTCCTCGGGGAAGACCCACTTCTTGTAGCCGTACCAGCGGAAGGTCATCGCGATGAGCGTGCCGACGATCTGCGCGCTCAGGAAGTCCGAGATCTCCTCGGTGAGCCGCGACACGTGCGGCTCCTGCAGGTGGAACGCGTAGCGCGCGATGTAGAGCGGCGCCGAGTTCAGCACGATGCCGATGCCGTTGACCATGAAGAAGAGCAGCGCCTCGTGGTGACGCTCGTGGCCACCGCGCGTGCGGAACGACCACTCCCGGTTCAGCAGGTACGACACGATCGTCGCGACCAGCGTGGCGATGATCTTCGCCGTCACCGGGTTGTTCGGCAGGACCACGGTCTTGATCCCGAAGAACAAGACCGTGTCGATCACGAAGCAGGTGCCCCCGACCAGGGCGAACTTGACCAGTTCACGATGCTTCAGCGCGATCGACCGGATCGGCTCCGGAAACCGTGAGACCACTGTTTCGGCTAGAGACACGAGACGAGTCTACGGAGATCGGGTGAACGTGCCGGTCTGGCCGAGCGCCCGCGTCGGGGAAGACCCAGCGCCGCATCGCCCAGAACTTGAAGCCGGTGGCGAGCAGCATGCCGATGATCGAGCCCGAGACGAAGTCCGCGACCTCCTCGGTCAGCACGGAGACGAACGGGGCCTGCAGGCCGAACAGGTGCCGCGACAGCCACAGCGGCAGGATGTTGATGCCCACGCCCAGGCCGCTGACCAGGAAGAACAGTGCGGCCTCGTGGTGGCGTTCGCGGCCGCCGCGGGTGTGGAACGACCACTCGCGGGACAGCACGTACGAGGCGATGATCGCCACCAGCACGCCGATGACCTTCGCCGTGACGACCTTGTCGGTCAGCACGGTGAGCTTCAACGCGTACCAGACGCCGTTGTCGATGAGGAACGTCGTGCCGCCGACCAGGGCGAACCTGATCACCTCGCGGTGCTTGTGCAGCAGGAACTGGACTGGTTCCGGCATCCGGCTCATGGCACGGCGAACGACTGGCAGCACCTCGCCAGCTTACGGATCTGGATCACGGTCCCGTCTCCGGGTGTTGCGAAACGCGACACAGAGGTGCATGACCTGCACGTTCGGTGACGACCAAAGATCAACTTTTGATCAACTTCGCGGCGGTGCGCAGTCCGGCCACCCGAGGATCGGTCCCAGCAGGCCCGGAATGAGTCCCGGCGGCGGTTCGCACGGCTCCTCCGGCCCCGGCGGCGTGGTCGACGGGGGAACTGACGGCGTCGACGGCGGCGGGGTCTGCGACGGAGGGTTCTCCGGCGTCGAGGGCTCGGTCGGCCTGGTCGGCTCCGTCGGTCCGGCCGGCTCGGTGGGACCGGTCGGCTTCGTCGGGTCGGTCGGCCGTGTGGGCTGTGTGGGGTCCGTCGGCTTCGTGGGCTGAGTGGGCTGGGTGGTCGTGGTCGGCGCCGTCGTGGTGGTCGTCGGCGGGTTCGGCGGTTCCTCGCCAGGCGGGTGCTCCGGCCAGCCCTTCACCGGCACGGTCACGGACTTCGTCGCGTTGCCGAGCACGGCCGCCACGGTGACGTCCCCGCCGTGGCGCCCGAACGCCCAGAACGACATCCGGAACTTGCCGCCCTTGTCGAGGTCGGCGACGCAGCGGATCGTCCTCGCGTCGACCTGCCGGCACTGGCGGTCCAGCTTGACGATCACCAGTTTCTCGGCCGTGATGTCGAGCTTCAGCGTGCCCGCGCGCGGGCCCTTGTTGCGCACCTCGACGTCCGCACGCGTCCCTTGCCACCACTTCCCGTACGTCTTCACGGCGAGGTCGATGTCGTCGTTCACCGGAGGCACGTTGACCTCGACGCTGATGTCGACCGAGACCGACGTGCCCGCGCTGATGACGCCGGTGATCGTGCCGGGCACGGCCGTGTCGGTCGCGCGCAAAAGGAAGTGGAACGTCGCCTGCCCGCCCGGCGCGATGCCCTGCGGCGTCGCGCAGACGATCGTGCCGGTGCCGGCGGGGCAGTTCACGGTCTGGTCGGCCGAGCCGTCCGGCTGCAGCAGCCGAGCGCCGCGCAGGCCCGCCGGGCCGCCGGTCGACACGACGCCCGGCGGCAGGTTCAGCACCATGCTCGCGGGAGGTGCCGCGGTGCCGCCGGTGTTGCGGACGGTGATCGGGAAGTCCTTGGGTTCCTCGCCCGGTGTCAGCGAGTACCCGCTGGGGGTGGTCGGCGTGAGCGACGGCGGTGCGGGCGCGGGCGGTTCCGGAGCGGGCGGCTCGGACGGTGCGGGGGGCGCCGGCGGTGCGGGCGGGGTCACCGAGGGCGGCGGCTCCGTCGTGGTCGTCGTCGTGGGCGGCGGTTGCGTGCTGGGGGTCGGAGCGGGCGGAACCGGCGGCACGGGCCGTGGCGGCTGGACCTGCGTCTGCGCCGGCGGAGGATCGACGGCCTGGACGACCGGCGCCTGCTGCTCGCCGCTCGCCGCGGCCAGCGCGATCACCACGGCCGCGGCCACGGCGGCAGCGGAACCACCGACCGTGACGAGCTGGCGGGGGATGGCGGCACCGACGGCACCCGCGCCACCCGCGGCCGCGCCGGCACCGACGACGGCGGTCGTCGTCCCGGCGGCCACCAGGTACGTCGTGGCACCGAGGCCCAGCACCAGCGGCGCGACGAAGATCCGCAGCGCGCCGTTGACGTCCGCGAGTTCCGCGGCCAGCGCCCGGCACCGGCCGCACTCGTCGAGGTGCGCCTCGACCTGGGTCGCCTCGCGCTTGGACAGGCCCGCGCGGGTCCAGGCGCCGAGCCGGTCGACGGTCGCCTTGCAGCGCTCGGCCTCCGTGTCGGCCAGGTGCATCTGCAGGTACTGCTGCTTGAGGCCCTCCCGGGCGCGGTAGGCGAGCGCGGACACGCCGTTGGCCGTCAGCCCGAGCAGCGGGGCGACCTCGGCGGGCGACTGGCCCTCGATCTCGGTGTGCCAGAGCACCATCTGCCAGCGCTCGGGCAGGGCGGCGAACGCGCGGGCGGCGAGCGAGCGCTCCAGCCCGGCCACGGCGGTGTCGCTGAACTGCACGGCCGGTGCGACGTCGGTCATGTCCTCGGTGAGGTCGACCTTCTTGTCGCGGCGGGTCTTGTCGTACGCGGTGTGGCGCAGCGCCGTCAGCAGGTACGCGCGGAACGCGGCATCGGGGCCGCGGCCGGCACGGAGCGTGTCCAGCACCTTCGCGAACGCCTCGGAGACGAGGTCGTCGGCTTCCGCCTGGGAGCGCGCCAACTGGCGGGCGAGGTTGTAGGCCGCCGAGACGTGGCGTTCGTACAACTGGCCGTAGGCGTCGATGGTCCCGCCGCGCACGGACTCGATGAGTTCCGCGTCGCTCGGTCCCTGGACGTCTGCAGGAACGATCGCCACAGTCTTTGTTCCCCTCCCACGCGGCGCTCAGTGTGACTTACGGCGCCTGGCCCAGTCATCTGAATCCCCCGCGCGGGTTGCGTCACGAATCGGCGACGGACGCGTCTCCCACCTGGAATCGGGCGAACTGAAGGGAGACCGGGTGGGTGTCGCACAAGCGGAACGCCTGCTGAAGTCGAGGTGGCGGACCGCCACCATGGCTGCCGGCTGGGCTTTCCCCGCAGACTGGCCGCTCGCCGAGGTCGACGAGGTGTGCGCGGCGATGCTGGACGACGCCGACCCCGGCGACGCGCTGGTCCGGCTGGGCCGCGCTCGGGCCGAGGCCGGGGCGGGCCTGAGCGAGACGCTCATGGACCTCGCCGCGCTGCACGCCGTGCTGACCGACCCGTCGCACGTCGTGTCGCCGGACGTCGACGCGCTCCCTTCCCAGATGGTGCGCATGACAGCGCTGGGGTGGGCGGACGTGGTGACGAAGCAGGCCGGAGAGTGCGCGGCCGAGGACCCTCTGACCGGGCTGGCGACTGCCGCCTACCTGCGGACACGGCTGGGCGAGGTGTACCGGGAGACCCCGGTCGCGTCCCTCGACTACGCCCTCGTCCTGCTGCGGCTCGACGTGCACCGCGCCTCGGGCTGGTCCCGTGTCGTCGCGATGACGCTCGCGAGCGACGCGCTGCGCACCGTTTTCGACGGCGGCGAGACGTTGGCGACCCTCGGCCCGTGCGTGGCCGCGGTGCTGGTTCGCCGTGACGAATGCCTTGCCCGAAGAGTCTCGAACCTCCGGGTCCTGGCGGCCGACCGGCTCGCCGACGACCCGCACGTCCGGCCGGTCGGACCGGCCAAGGTCTGGGTCGAGCAGCTGCCGGACACGCACGCCGAGGCGCGTGCGCTCCTCACCTCGCTCGGGCGCTGACCCCCCTGTCCCGCGCCCGGAGGCTCCCCCTGTCCCCACCGGGAGTTGCTTCCCAACACCCTCAGAAGTGTTCTATTGTCCTAGTCAACTAGAACAATCTGGGGAGCGTGCGTGGTCGAGTTCCACGTTGACCGCGGCAGTGGTTTTCCCGCGTACCTGCAGCTGGGTCAGCAGGTCAGGGAGGCCATGAGGCTCGGCTGGTTGCAGCCGGGCGATCGGCTGCCGACGGTCCGCGACGTCGTCGCCACGAGCGGCGTGAACGCGAACACCGTGCTCAAGGCCTACCGCGAGCTCGAGCTCGCCGGCCTCGTCGAAGCCCGCGTGGGCTCCGGCACCTTCGTCAAGGCTTCCCTGGGGTCCGCCGCCCCCGAGGACCTGGACCCGTTGCGCGTGACGTTCGCCGCATGGGTCGCGGAGGCACGCTCCGCCGGGTTGGAGGACGAGGACATCTACGCGCTGGTGCGCGAGGTGCTGAGTGGGGGAGCGCAATGAGCGTGGTTGCGGCCGATGTGTCGAAGTGGTCGTTGCGGAACGTCTCCTTCGAGCTGCCGCCGGGCAGTGTCACGGCGATCGTGGGGTCCAACGGATCCGGCAAGACGACGCTGCTCAACGTGCTGGCGGGGCACCTGGAACCGGAGTCGGGTCACACCTCGATCGCGGGCCGGGTGGCGTACGTGGCCCAGCACAAGCCGATGTACAAGTCGTTCAAGGTCGCGAACGTGCTGCAGTTCGGCCGCCGCATGAACGAGGTCTGGGACAACGACCGCGCCGAGCAGTGGCTCGACCGGTACCGGATCCCGCGCAAGCTCCAGATCGAGGACCTCTCCGGTGGTCAGCGCACGCACGTGGTGCTCGCGCTGGCACTGGGGTCGCGCCCGGACGTCCTGTTGCTGGACGAGCCGCTGGCCGAACTGGATCCCCTGGCGCGCCGCAAGGTCGTCCGGGAGTTGCTGACCGAGGTCAACGACAACGGCATGACGCTGATCTTCTCCACGCACGTCGTGGCGGAGATCGGCGGCGTCGCCGACCGGTTGCTGCTGATGTCGAACGGCCGGTTGCTGGTGGACGGCGAAACGGACGCGTTGCTGGAGGAGCACGTCCTCTACACCGGCCCGCACGCGTCGAAATCACCCGTGGAAGGGCCTGTGGTGCTGGCGAAGCACGGCCGGTCGCAGTCGTCGTACCTGGTGCGTTCGGGTGGCACGCGGATCGACGAACCGTGGACCGCGCGGTACGTGACGCTGGAGGAGCTCGTCGTGGCGCACCTGGAGCGTGGGCAGTGAAGCTGGAGTCGCTCATCTGGCTGACCTGGCGTCAGCACCGCTGGTCCCTCGTCGCCGTCGTAGCCGTCGCGATGGCCGCGGTGTACGGCCTGCTCACCACCGAGGCGGGTGACCGCGCGCTGAACAACTCGATGCCGATCGCCGGCTTCTACGCGCTGATGGTCCAGCTGGCGTTCGGCGCCGTGGTCGGCTCGTTCTGGGGCGCTCCACTGCTCGCCCGCGAGCTCGAGGAACGCACCTACTTCGTGGCCTGGGGTCAGGACGTCACGCCCGTGCAGTGGTTGCGCGGCAAGCTGATCGTGTTCGGCGGCCTGGCCGTGCTGCTGGGCGCGCTCGTCGGGAACGGCGACGGTTTTGTCGGCGCGACGAGGTCGTGGGGCGGTTTCGAGGCCAACTCTCTCGTGCAGGTCGGCTACGCCGTATTAGGTCTCTCGATCGGTGTGCTCATCGGTCTGCTGAGCCGGCACGTCGTGACGGCGATGGCAGCGACGTTGGTGGTCTTCACGGCCGTGCGCGTCTTTCTGGCCGTGATGGTGCGCGACAACTACCTGCCGTCGGACCGTGTGATCGCCCGTTGGGAGGACACGCCTCAGGTGCCGGATCGGGGGCTCGAGGTCGCCAGGGGGTTCGCCGGACCCGACTTCGAACCGGTGGCCGTGCCGGACAGGTGCGTGCAGGCGATCAACGAGAACACCTGCATGCGCAACTCGAAGGCCGCCATCGGCACGTACATCGACTACCAGCCGATCGAGCGGCTCCTGCTGTTCCAGATCATCGAGTTCGTCCTGTGCGCGCTGATCGCGGCGGCGTTGTTCGCGGTGATCTTCCGGCTGCTGCGCAACGGCGGCGGGTGGAAGCCGTCGCGCTCGCACCGCCGTATCGGCCCGCTGGTGCCCGAGGACTCGGTGGTCACTGCGGAAGCCGAGCCGAGTTCCGAGCCGGAGGCCGCGGCCGAGCCGGAACCCAGGTCCGAACCTGAGTCCGAGGTCGCGGTCGAGTCCGGCGGCGAGGGCGAACCCGGTTCCGGAGACCAGACCGAGCCGGAGACCGCCGCCACCCGCACCGAGGGCTAGCGCGGCCCGAACCGACGTCCGGCTGGACGGCTCCCCTGGGGGTGGGGCCGTTCGGCCGGACCGCTTCGACTGTGGGCGAAGCCGCAGGTAGAATGCCTGAACCGTGGACTCTCGTACCCGTCTCCCCGTCGTCGGAATGATCGGCGGCGGGCAGCTCGCCCGCATGACGCACCAGGCCGCGATCCCGCTCGGGCAGTCGCTGCGCGTGCTCGCAGTCTCCGAGAACGACCCCGCCGCGCTCGTCGCGCGGGACGTGGTGCTCGGCACGCACACCGACCTCGACGCGTTGCGCGCGTTCGCGAAGGGCTGCGAGGTGGTCACGTTCGACCACGAGCACGTGCCCCAGGAGCACCTCCGCGCGCTGGTCGCCGGGGGCGTGAAGGTGCACCCCGGCCCGGACGCGCTGCAGTACGCGCAGGACAAGCTGAAGATGCGCGTGAAGCTGGCGGAGCTGGGCCTGCCGGTGCCGCCGTTCGCCGAGGTGCACGAGGTGCGCGACGTGCTCCGCTTCGGCGCGGAGAACGGCTGGCCGTGCGTGCTGAAGGCGATCCGCGGCGGTTACGACGGCCGCGGCGTGTGGATGCTGAACACCCCGCAGAGCGCCGAGCGGGTCGTCCCCGAGCTGCTGGAGTCCGGGACGCCGTTGATGGTCGAGCAGTGCGTGCCGATGCGCCGTGAGCTGGCGGCCGTCGTGGCGCGCTCGCCGTTCGGGCAGGGTGCGGCGTGGCCGGTGGTCGAGACCGTGCAGTCCGACGGCATCTGCGTCGAGGTGCTGGCGCCCGCTCCCGCTCTGGACGGCGCCGAGGCCCAGGAGCTGGCGCTGAAGGTCGCCGACGCGCTGGGCGTCGTGGGCGTGCTGGCCGTGGAGCTGTTCGAGACGGCGAACGGCGTGGTCGTGAACGAGCTCGCGATGCGCCCCCACAACTCCGGCCACTGGTCGATCGAGGGCGCGCGCACGTCGCAGTTCGAGCAGCACCTGCGCGCCGTCCTCGACTACCCGCTGGGCCGCACCGACCTGATGGCGCCGGCCGTGGTGATGGCGAACGTCCTGGGCGCCTCCGACACGCCCGCGATGGGTCCCGACGAGCGCGTGCACCACCTGTTCGCCCGGTTCCCGGACGCGCACGTGCACCTGTACGGCAAGGAGGAACGGCCGGGCCGCAAGGTCGGGCACGTGACGTTCCTCGGCAACGACATGACCGAGGTCCGCCAGCGCGCGCGTCTCGCCGCGGACTGGCTGTCCACGGGCATCTGGTCAGACGGATTCGACATTCACGGGAGCGCGGAGTGACTCAGGTTGGCGTGATCATGGGCAGCGACTCGGACTGGCCGGTGATGAAGGCGGCCACCGAGGCCCTCGCCGAGTTCGACGTGGAGTTCGAGGTGAGCGTCGTCTCCGCCCACCGCACCCCGCAGCGCATGCTCGACTACGCGGGCTCCGCGGTCTCGCGCGGCCTGCGCGTGATCATCGCGGGTGCCGGCGGCGCCGCCCACCTGCCCGGCATGGTCGCCTCGGCCACCGTGCTCCCGGTGATCGGCGTCCCCGTGCCGCTGAAGTACCTCGACGGCATGGACTCGCTGCTCTCGATCGTGCAGATGCCCGCAGGCGTTCCGGTGGCCACCGTCTCGGTCGGAGGCGCACGCAACGCGGGCCTCCTCGCCGTCCGGATGCTGGCTTCGGGCGATCCGGCACTGCAGGAGCGCATGGCCCGCTTCCAGGCAGAACTCGAGCAGCTCGTACTAGACAAGGACGCGGCGCTGCAGAAGTCCCTCTGAGTGCTCAACAGCACAGCGGCGCCCGACGTGAACGGGCGCTAACATCGTGCCGAGTACTCGCTACTGGGAGGTAACAAGGTGAACCCGAGCTTCGGCACCTATCAGCTCGCCGAGGAGCACGAGGCGCTGCGAGAGGCCGTCCGCTCGCTCGCCGAGAAGGAGATCAAGCCGTACGCGGCCGAGGTCGACGAGAACGAGCGCTTCCCGGTAGAGGCCCACAACGCCCTGGTCAAGGCGGGCTTCGCGGCCGTCCACGTCCCCGAGTCCTTCGACGGCCAGGGCGCGGACTCCGTGGCCACCTGCATCGTCATCGAGGAGATCGCCCGCGTCTGCGCGTCGTCCTCCCTGATCCCCGCGGTGAACAAGCTCGGCACGATGCCGATCCTGCTCTCGGCCTCCGACGAGCTGAAGCAGCTAGTCATGCCGTCCATCGCCTCGGGCGAGGCCATGGCGTCCTACGCCCTGTCGGAGCGCGAGGCAGGCTCCGACACGGCGTCGATGCGCACCAGGGCCGTGCGAGACGGCTCGGACTGGGTGCTCAACGGCACCAAGTGCTGGATCACCAACGCCGGAGAGTCCACCTGGTACACCGTCATGGCCGTGACGGACCCCAACGCCGCGAAGAAGTCGGCCGGCATCTCGGCGTTCGTCGTGCACAAGGACGACCCGGGCTTCTCGGTGGGCCCGAAGGAGCGCAAGCTCGGCATCAAGGGCTCACCGACCCGCGAGATCTACTTCGAGAACTGCACCATCCCCGAGTCCCGCATCATCGGCGAGCCGGGCACGGGCCTGAAGACCGCACTGCGGACCCTGGACCACACCCGCCCGACCATCGGCGCCCAGGCCGTCGGCATCGCCCAGGGCGCCCTCGAGGCAGCGGTCGAGTACGTCAAGGACCGCAAGCAGTTCGGCAAGTCCATTTCGGACTTCCAGGGCGTCCAGTTCATGCTCGCCGACATGGCGATGAAGATCGAGGCGGCCCGCCACATGGTCTACGTCGCCGCCGCCAAGGCGGAGCGGGGCGAGCCGAACATCGGCTTCATCACGGCCGCCGCCAAGTGCTTCGCCTCCGACGTGGCCATGGAGGTCACGACGGACGCGGTGCAGTTGTTCGGTGGGGCCGGGTACACCCGTGACTTCCCGGTCGAGCGGATGATGCGCGACGCGAAGATCACGCAGATCTACGAGGGCACGAACCAGGTGCAGCGCGTCGTGATGTCGCGTGCGGTCCTGAACGGCTGAGACAGGATCCGCTGATGGGCCCGGAGGCACACGTCCTCCGGGCCCATCAGCATTCATCGAGCGGACCGGCCCGGCATCGCCCCGGCCAGTTCATGCAGC
The DNA here is from genome assembly GCF_014646255.1 of Lentzea pudingi. Taxonomy (GTDB): domain Bacteria; phylum Actinomycetota; class Actinomycetes; order Mycobacteriales; family Pseudonocardiaceae; genus Lentzea; species Lentzea pudingi. Next base: position 897,858 of record NZ_BMNC01000002.1, on the reverse strand, counting down.
CGGGCCCACACCCTTCCGGCTAAGCCGCCACGCACGTGCCGATCGCCTCGCCCACCGCTCCCTTCGCGCCCAGCACGCACGGCGAGTCCGGCTTGAGCGACTTGTCGGCGAGTTGCTGCGCGGACGCGATGGTCACGTTCATCACCCGCGTCGGGCTGCCGCTGTCCACGGCCGACTTCACCGCCGCGGAACGGGCTTCCTCTGTCGTGCACGAGATGTCGGTGCCGAAGCCCGTCACGCGCGGTAGCCACAGGGCTTTCGTGCCGGACGCGCAAGGTGCGATTTCCCAGCGGGTGGCAGAGGCCTGAGCGGCGGGAGCGGAGAGCACGGCGAAGCCGAGCACGAAGGTCAGAGCCACGAGGATACGTCCCATGCGTTCGAACGTAACCCGCGCGGCGAACCCCGACCGGGGGAATCGTTGCCGCGAAAGGTGATTACCCAGCGAGACCGGCCACTGTGGACTGGATCAGAGCGTGGCGAGGACCTCGCCGAGCCGTTCGTACGAACGCCCGGCCCCGTCCGACATGCCGGTCGCCAGCACCGCGTCCCGAGCTTCCTGCGACACCAACGTCATCGTCGTGGTCATGACCGTCTGCCCGCTCTCCTCGACGAACGACACGGTGGTCACCGCCGGCGGGTTGTCCTCGAAGATCTCCGTGTTCACGATCCGCGAGTGGGGCGTGACCTCGGTGTACTCGCCGTGCATCTCGAACGACGAAGAACCGTCCGGCAGGGCCCAGCCGTATCGCCACTTGCCGCCCACGCGCAGGTCGACCTCGCAGATCGGCATCTCCCAGCCGTCGGGGCCGAGCAGCCAGCGCCGCAGCAGCTCGGGCGTCGTGAAAGCCTTCCACACCAACGAAGCGGGCGCGTCGAACGTGCGCGACATCGCGATCTCGTTGTCGGACGGCAGGGTGACGGTGGTGCCGAACTTGGTGTCGTTCATCAGTCCTTCTCCTTCATCTCGGTCAAGAGCGCGTCCAGGCGTGCGTAGCTCGCATCCCAGAAGCGGCGGTAGTTCTCCGCCCACACGGTGACCTCCCGAAGAGGTGTCGCGTCGAGTTGGCAGGGCCGCCACTGGGCCTCCCTGCCGCGGGTGATCAGGCCTGCCTTCTCCAGCACGCGGAGGTGTTTGGAGATCGCCGGGCCGCTGATGTCGAACGGCTCGGAGAGCTCCTTCACCGTTGCCGGGCCCTCGGTGAGCCGCGCCAGGATCGCCCGGCGGGTCGGGTCCGCCAGTGCGGCGAAGGTGGCGCTCAGCTGGTCCATCTCGTACCTAACCACTTGGTTATCTAACCTCTGGGTTAAGTAGAGCCCCGGCGACCCTGCATGTCAACCCCCAACTTCGAGATCGACTCGCTGGATAGCGCTTTCAGATCCGGCACATTAACTGGAGAAATGGCCCGGACGGACCTTTTTCTAAAGGGCATGGAATGGAAGCGGGGCCGAACAGAGCAACTTGTAGTTACAGCTGGACAGCAGGTCAGAGGCCTCGCTACGTTCGAAAAGCCGCAAGTGAACCTCGTTTAGTGAGGTATTTCGAATGGAAGCGAAAAGAACTGTTTCTTTAGTGATCGGTTTTGTGCTCGCTGCTTCCGTGATGGTGCCGACCGCGCAGGCGGCACCGAACGGCAGCGCGAGCAGCCTGGCCAGAACCTCCGACAACAAGATCCAGTCGGCCGCCGCGGCCGAGGCGTACTGGACTCCGGAGCGCATGGCCGCCGCGATCCCGGCGCAGGCTCCGGCCACCGTCCAGGCCTCGTCCCCACGCCGGCCCTCGGGTCGTGCGGGCAGCATCGAGGGCGTCGCACCCTCGGTGAAGGTCCAGACGGAGCAGGCGCAGGGCATCGGGACGATGCTCAACGAGTCGCAGACGGTCGGGAAGGTGTTCTTCACCAACCCGGCCAACGGCCTGAACTACGTCTGTTCGGGCGCGACCGTGAGCAGCACCAAGAGGAAGCTGGTCCAGACGGCGGGGCACTGCGTGCACGGCGGTGCCGGCGGCCAGTGGATGTCCAACTGGGTGTTCGTTCCCCGCTACCGCGACGGCGTCCGGCCGTTCGGCACGTGGAGCGCGTACACGCTCACGACTCGCACTGCCTGGATCAACTCCAGCAACAGCGACGAGGACATGGGCATCGTCGTCATGAACACCCTCGGCGGCAGCTCGATCGCGAACGTCGTGGGTGGCAACGGGTTGCGCTGGAACTGGGGCTACTCGGTGTTCGTCACGATCCTCGGCTACCCTGCGGGTGCGCCGTTCACCGGTGAGCTGCAGTACTTCTGCCAGGGCACGACCTGGAACGGCCACGGCCAGCAGGTGCGGGCCTGGTGCAACATGACCGGCGGCTCGTCCGGCGGTCCGTGGTTGCAGGACTACAACGACCAGAACGGGCTGGGCTACATCAACAGCGTGGTCAGCCATCGGCACGCGGACGCGAGTCAGATGGACGGGCCGTACTTCGACAACGACATCAAGAGTCTCTACGACTTCGCCGAGTCGCTGTCGCCGTGACGTCGAATCCTCCGTCGGCCGGGAGCGGAGACCCCGCTCCCGGCCTTCGGGCAACCACAACGCCCCGCCGTTCCGTCCTACGCACATGAGCAACCGAATCGCCGTCGCCGTCCTGCTGCTGGCCACCGTCACGGCCTGCGGCGGCCCGTCCGCGGGTCAGGGCGCCGACCTGCGCGGCAAGGTGTACGTCTCGTCCTCGGTCACCGAGCAGGGCAAGCCGCGCACCATGGTCGAGGGCACGAGGGTGGAGCTCAGGTTCACCGACGACGACAGGCTCATCGCGACCGCCGGCTGCAACCAGATGCAGAGCCCGGTGAAGCTCGACGACGGCAAGCTCTCCGTCGCCGATCTCGCCATGACCGCGATGGGGTGCCCCAAACCCGAGCTGCACCAACAGGACGAGTGGCTGTCGAAGCTGCTCGGCGCGACCCCGTCCTGGAAGCTCGACGGCACGAACCTCGTGGTCACCGGTTCGAACTCGGAGATCGTGCTCGCGACGGAACAGCCCGCCACCCTGGAGGGCACCTGGACCGTCAACGGCATCGTCACGAACGACGCCGTCTCGTCCGTGCCAGCGGGGGTCAAGGCCACGATCTCCTTCAAGGACGGCAACATCCTCATCGACACCGGCTGCAACATGAACGGCGCCGAGCAGCCGTTCGAGCTCGACGGCCAGAAGATCAAGCACAAGCTGGGGCCGACCACGCTGAAGTCGTGCGGCCCGGCGGACGAGGTGGAGAACGCCGTCCGCGCGACGTTCGAGAACAGCGAGGCCACCTACGAGATCGACCGCACCACGCTGAGCCTGACCAACGCCTCCGGCGCGGGCCTGAAGCTCGGGAAGTAGGACCACGTGGGCTACCGCCTTCTCGCTGTGGTCCTGCTGGTCGCCGGATGCGGTTCGGCAGGAGGGAACGGCATGCAGGGCAAGGTGTTCACGTCCACGTCGGTCACCGAGCAGGGCAAGCCGCGCACGCTCGTCGAAGGCACGAGAATCGAGCTGCGGTTCACCGCGGACGGCAGGCTCATCGCGACCGCCGGCTGCAACCAGCTGCAGGGCCCGGTGGCACTGGGCGGCGGCAAGCTCGCGGTCACCGGCCTCAGCACCACCGAGATGGCCTGCCCCGATCCCGGGCTGCACCGGCAGGACGAGTGGTTGTCCGGGCTGCTCGACGAGAAGCCGTCCTGGCGGCTCGACGACACGACCCTCGTGCTCACGGGCGCGAACGCGGAGGTCGTGCTGGCGGCGGAACCCCAGGCGTCACTGGAAGGCGTCACCTGGACCGTAGAAGGCTTCATCACGAAGGACGTCGTGTCGTCGGTGCCCGAGGGCGTGACGGGCACGATCTCCTTCAAGGACGGCTTCATCCACGTGCAGGGCGGCTGCAACAGCGGTTCGACGGAGGTCAGCGGCGCCGGCAAGTACGAAGTGGACGGTCAGACCATCACCTTCGGCGACAGCCTCGTCACGACCGCGATGATGTGCGACGAGGACAAGATGAAGATGGACGGCGCCATCCACGACACGCTCGCCCTGGGTGAGGTCACCTTCGAGATCGACCGCGACACCATGATCCTGAGGAACGCGAACGGTGCCGGTCTGCAGCTCAGGAAGTGACGGAGCCGGGCCAAGCGACCAGATCAGCCACCGTCGCGCTCGCGGATTTCCTCGGTCCGGCGGGCCTGGATCTTCTCGAAGCGCTTGGCGTCCTCTTCGCTGATCTTGACGACCTCGTAGTCGGCCCGTTCCCACCGGATGCGTCTCATCAGTTCGGTGCGGGACCACTCAAGAGTGGGCTTGAAGCTCTCCTCGACGTCGCCGTCCACCCTTACGACGGTGTACGGGTTCTCCAGCGTGTCGAGACCGCCGATCAACGCGTAGTACCTGTACTTCCCAGCCATCAAGCACCGCCGCCGTCGCGCTCGCGGGCTTCCGCGACCCGGCGGGCCTGGGTCGTCTCGAAGCGCTTGGCGTCCTCTTCGCCGACTTCCACGACCTCGTAGCCGTCGCGGCCCGTCCTGATGCGGTCCAGCAGATCGGTCCGGTCCCATTCGAGGGCGGTGGTGAACCCCTCGGGGAACTCTCCCCCCACGCGCACGACGGTGAACGGGTTCTCGAGCGTGTACTGGTAGCCAGTCAGCGCGTAGTACCTGTACTTCTTGGCTGTCACGTCTCACCAACCGTCGCGTTCGCGGGCCTCAGCGGTCCGGCGGGCCTGAGTCACTTCGAAGCGCGTGGCGTCCTCGTCGCTGATCTCCACGACCTCGTAGTCGTCCCGGCCCGTCCTGATGCATTCCATCAGGTCGGTGTGGGACCACCGGAGGTCGATCTTGAAGCTCTCCGTGGACCGGCCTCCCACGCGCACCACGGCGTGCGGGTCTTCCAAGGTATCGGCGATGCCGATCAGCGCGTAGTACCTGTACCCCACGGCTGCATCTTCCCTGATCCGGCACGCGCGCGACCTGCGAACCTAAGGACTCGCTGTTGGCTTCCTGTCGAAATCATGAGGTCGTTCAAACCTGCACTAGTTTGGTTCGAGGTTGAACGACCTACAGCTGAACGACAGGATCGGGGAGCAAGCATCATGGTCAAGGACATCGCCGCACTCATCGGGCGCATCGCCGTCGGCATCGTGTTCATCGCGCACGGCTGGCAGAAGTTCACCGAGTTCGGCATGACCGGCACCGCCGGATCGTTCGAGAAGATGGGTGTGCCGCTGCCGACGCTGTCCGCGTGGTTCGCCGCGTCCGTCGAGCTCGCCGGTGGCCTCGCCCTGATCGCCGGGGTGGCGCTGCCCGTCGTCGGCATCCTGCTCGCGGTCGACATGCTCGGCGCGTGGCTGCTCGTCCACCTGCCGAACGGCCTGCTCGGCGAGGGTGGTGCCGAACTGGTGATCGTGCTCGGTGCCGCCGCCCTCGCGCTCGGCTTCAACGGTGGCGCCTACGCGCTGGACCGCGTGCTGTTCAAGAACAACAAGGTGCTCAACCCAGCTGCTGCGTGACCTTCTCGCTGTCCCGGCGCGCGGCCTGCAGGCCCGCGTCGGGATTGCTCACCTGCACGAGTGAGCCACCGGCCGCGAGCACGGACAGGAAGCCCTCCAGCACAGCGGAATCGGAGTTCCACTCCAGAGTGGACAGCACGCGTGGTTCGGCACCGAGGCCGGCGCCCAGTTCCCGCGCCTGAGCGACCACTTCATCCACAGTGGACGAACCCAGCGCGAGCGTCGAGCCCGCGACCGGTTCCCACGGCATGAAGTCGTCGCCGTGCACGCGCACGTCGTCGGCGTAGTCGACCGGGGCACCCGAGCCCAAACCCATGGGGTGCAACGACGCCACGGCCACGACGTCCGCGTCCGCCGTACCGCCGGGCGGCACCACGGCCACCTTCGCGCCGGAGAAGTCCGCGCCGACCACGCGGGCACCGCACCACCAGGCGCCGAGCAGCAGGCCGACGGTCTGCCAGTGCGCGGGCAGCAGCACCGCCACCGCGTCACCCGGCTCGACGTCGTGCTCGTCGCGCAGCCAGTTCGCCGTCTTCGCGGCCCAGTTCTTCACCGTCGCGCGCGAGAGCTCGATCCGCGTCACCGCCGCGTCGTCGTAGTGCGTGATCAGCGGACGACCCGGATCAGCCTTCAGCAACGGCGTGAAGAGGATCTCGGTCACGCTCACGCGGTACTCCTAGTCGACGCAGGGCACATCTTGTTGCGCTGCGACAGCGTGCGCGCCGTCGAGCGAGAGCAGCTTTTCAGGACCGAACCGCGACGGGGCACCCGGGGTGGTCGACGACGGCTCGGGCTTCGGGGTCTCGCCGATCAGCTGGGCCACCCACGCCTTCACCGCCTCGCGGTCGACCGTCACGATGCTCTGCCCGCGGTCGTTGCGGGCGTCGATGCTCGTCACCGGGATCGTGGCGAACTCCACGTTGCCCGACGCGAGGCCCTGGGCCTGTGCCGCCAGCGTCGCGAGGTCGAGTTTCTGGTCCACGACAACGGACTTCGACACCGCGTCGAGCAGGCCGCTCATCTTGCCCGGATCGGTGAACGTGCCGGCGGACAGCAGTTGCTTCATCGCCTGTGACATGAACACCTGCTGCCGCGTGATGCGACCCAGGTCACCGCCGGGCATGTTCCGCTGCCGCACGAACGACAACGCGTCGCCGCCCGAGATCGTCTGCGGGCCCGCGCGGAAGTTCGCGCCGGAGTTCGGGTCCGACGTGCCCGCCTTCAGGCACACCTGCACGCCGCCGATCACCTCGGTGAGCAGGTAGAACCCGTAGAGGTTGATCTCCGCGTAGTGGTCGACGCGCATCCCCGTCAGGTCCTGCACCGCCTGCACCAGCGCCTTGCGCCCTGCCTCGTCCGACTTGCGCTCGCGTTCGGCCTGGTCGCTCACGCCCTCGGCCTGCAGTCGTTCGGCGGTGATGTACTTCACCGCGCCGTACGCCGAGTTGATCTTGTCCTCGCGGTAGCCGGCGATTGGGACGTACGTGTCGCGCGGGATCGAGATCGCGCTCGCCTTGCCGCCGTTGCGAGGGACGCGCATCACGATGATCGTGTCCGTGTTCACGGTGTCCGTGCCCTCGGTGCGCAGCTTGCGCAGCACGTCGGCGGGGAGCGGCCTGCCCTGCGCGTCCGTGCGGCTGTCGCTGCCCACCAGCAGGATGTCGATCGCGCCGTCCTCGACCGGCGGCGAGTTCGGGATGTCCTCCAGCACCTGGAGGATCTGCGTGGTGTTCGTGTTCTGCTTCACCAGCCGCAGCGCGGTCCAGAAGTAGCCGGAGAACACCAGCGTCGTCACGGCCACCAGCGCGACCACCACACGGCCTACAACCCGTGCGGTTTTTTTGGCGCGTGCGGCAGTGCTCAACGGTCGATCCCTCCGAGTGGCTGGAAATGCGTGCTCAGCGTAACTATCGCAAGCGCGTTACGCCGGAGGTTTCAGTTCACGCAGACCAGCCCGCCCGCCGTGATCGGCGGGGTGCTGCTCGAGCTCGCGGCCGTGGACGTGCCGGGGGCGCCCTGTGGATCAACGTCTTCCGTGTCGTCCCGCGCCTGGTAGTCGCCGCCCACGAAGACCTGGATCTGTCCCTTTCGGACGGACGCGTCCTCCTCGACCCCGATGTTGGGGCCGAGTTCCGCGGCGACCTTGCGTGCGGAGCCCTCCTCGCCGGTCGCGTACCGCACGACCGTGGTGTCGCTGTTCTGCGCCGCGGACGCCACCGAACCGCGCTGGAAACCCTTGGCCGTCAACGTGTTCATCACGTCCGACGCAAGGCCCTGGACGCCCGCCGCGTTGAACACCTGCACGGTGATCGAGGAGTTCGGCGGCGCGGGCAGGGTGGTGCTCGTCGTCGGGGGAGCGCTCGACGTGCCCTTGTCCGAGGCGAGGCTGGTGAGGAACTTGCGGACCTGCGCCGGGTTCACCGGCAGCACGTTGCCGTCGCTGTAGGTGTCCGTCGGGTCGCCCACCGGGATGGTCTTGAACTCGAAGTTGCCGCCGACGAGCCCCTGCATCTGCTCGGCGAACGTCGTGATGTCCCAGCCGGAGCTGAGGATCACCGACTTCTGCACGGCCTCGACGAGCCCGTTGAGCTTGCTCGTGTCCGTCAGGGTGCCGGTCGACAGGACCTTCTTCGCCAGCGCGCCGATGAACACCTGCTGGCGCACGATGCGGTCGAGGTCGCCGCCGGGGAGGTTCTGGCGCTGCCGCACGAACGACAACGCGGCCGCGCCCTCGATGGTCTGCTGGCCCGCCTTGAAGTTCGCGCCGGAGTCGCGGTCCTGCGTCGGTTCCCTGAGGCACACCTCGACGCCGCCGATGGCCTTCGTCACCTCGTAGAAGCTGGCGAGGTTGACCTCGGCGTAGCGGTCGACGCGCACCGCGCCGCCGGACATGCTCTCGATCGTCTTGATCAGCGTCTTGCGACCGGCCGCCATCGACTCGGTGCGGATGCGTGCCTCGTCCGTCACGCCCTGTGCGCGCAGCTCCTGGTCGACGGTGTTGCGCTGGCGGGCGAACGCCGAGTTGAGCTTGTGCTTGCCGAACCCGTCCGCCATCTCGACGTAGGAGTCGCGGGGGAACGAGATCGCGACCGCGCGCGTGCCGTCGACCGGGATGTGCACGAGGATCATCGTGTCGGTGTTCTGCTCGCCGTCGGCGACGCCGCCGTTGAGCATGGCCAGGACTTCCTCCGACAGCGGGTTGCCCTGCGCGTCCGTGCGGCTGTCCATGCCGACCAGCAGGATGTCGATCGCGCCGTCGAGCGGCTTGGGCCCCTGCTGGGTGAGCTCCTCCGAGATGACCTCGGTCTTGACGATCCCGTCGTTCGCCGTGCGCAGCCTGTTCCAGCCGTACGACGTGATGAGGAGCACAGCGGTCGAGACGAGGGCCACGAAGATCTTCCCGGTCACCAGGAAAGCCCGGAATGCCGCGGACGGCCGGGTGTGCACCACCCCGACCGGCAGAGTCCTGCCTTCCACAGCCGTTTCCTCCCCCACCACGCCGAGTTTAGTCGTTTATAAGTCACACGACGTGACGTTGCTGTGGGTTGCAGCGATTATGTAGCTGACAGACTGCTGCCGAAGCACACCACGGGAGGAAATGGCATGCGTGTACTGGTGACAGGTGGGGCCGGTTTCATCGGCTCGCACTACGTGCGGGAGTTGGTGAGCGGGTCCTACCCGGCGTTCGCCGGTGCCGAAGTGGTGGTGCTCGACAAGCTCACCTACGCGGGCAGCGAGACCAACCTCGCGCCGGTCGCGGGCAAGTTCGAGTTCGTCCAGGGCGACATCTGCGACGCCGCGGTGGTCGCCGAGCAGATGCGCGGCATCGACGTGGTCGTCCACTTCGCGGCCGAGTCGCACGTGGACCGGTCCATCACCGGCTCCGCGGACTTCGTGCTCACGAACGTCCTGGGCACGCAGACGCTGCTCCAGGGCGCCCTGAACGCGGGCGTGGGCAAGTTCGTCCACGTCTCGACGGACGAGGTCTACGGCTCGATCGAGGACGGCTCCTGGACCGAGACGCACATCCTCGAACCGAACTCGCCGTACTCGGCCTCCAAGGCCTCCTCGGATCTGCTCGCGCGCGCGTTCCACCGCACCCACGGACTGCCCGTGAGCATCACACGGTGCTCGAACAATTACGGGCCGTACCAGTTCCCTGAAAAGGTGATTCCGCTCTTCGTCACCAATTTGATCGACGGCGGCAACGTGCCTCTCTACGGCGACGGCCTGAACGTGCGCGACTGGCTGCACGTGGCCGACCACTGCCGCGGCATCCAGCTCGTCGCCGAGGGCGGCCGGCCGGGTGAGATCTACAACATCGGCGGCGGCACCGAGCTCACCAACCGCGAGCTCACCGAGAAGCTGCTGGAGGCGACGGGCCGCGACTGGTCGGCCGTCGAGCCGGTGCAGGACCGCAAGGGCCACGACCGCCGCTACTCGGTCGACATCTCCAAGATCGCCTCCGAACTGGGCTACGCGCCGCAGGTCGACTTCGCCGTCGGTCTCGCCGACACCGTCGAGTGGTACCGGGAGAACCGCGCCTGGTGGGAGCCGCTCAAGGAACGCGCCGCGCTGGCGAAGGGCTGAGAGAGTTGATCCTCGTTCCCGGAGGTCGTGGCCAGCTCGGCCACGACCTCGCCGCCCTGTCCACCGACGTGCGCGCGGCGTCCTCCGCCGAGCTGGACGTGACGAAGGTGACGGCCGCTGACCTGGCCGGCGCCGCCGCGGTGATCAACTGCGCCGCGTACACCGCCGTCGACGCGGCCGAGACCGACGAGGAACGCGCGTTCGCGGTCAACGCCGTCGGTCCCGGCCGGCTGGCCGAGGCCTGTGCGTCGGTCGGCATCCCGATGATCCAGGTCTCCACGGACTACGTGTTCTCGGGCGACGCGGACCGGCCGTACGAGACGACGGACCCGGTCGGTCCGAAGTCCGCCTACGGCCGCACGAAGCTCGAAGGCGAACGCCGCGTGCTGGAGGCGGGCGGTTACGTCGTGCGCACCTCGTGGGTGTACGGCGTGAACGGCTCGAACTTCGTGAAGACCATGGCGGCACTGGAATCCTCGCGGCCGACGCTGTCCGTTGTGGACGACCAGGCCGGTGCGCCGACGTGGTCGCACGACCTCGCCGCGGGGTTGCTGGAACTGGTCTCGGTGCTGCCGGAAACGCGGCTGCTGCACGCGACCGGCGGTGGCGAGACCACGTGGTTCCGCTTCGCACAGGCCATTTTCGAGGAACTCGGCGCAGATCCGGCACGTGTGCGACCGTGCACGACGGCGGACTTCCCGCGCCCGGCCCCGCGGCCCGCCTACTCGGTGCTGTCAGGCGCGTCGTGGGCAAAGGCGGGACTACGTCCTTTGCCGCAGTGGCGCAGCGCCCTTTCGGCGGCGTTCGCGGCAGGGGTGGTAGCTCCCCGTACCGGTGCTGCGCCATTGGAGTGACCGGTCTGGCACGCCAGTTCCAAGTGCGGCACCCTTTTCGGCATGTTCGATTCCGGGCGCACGCCTCAGCGTCCCGCGACAGAGGATTCCGATCGGCAGCGCTTCCTGAAGTGCGTCGCCGTTGTCACGGGCTCGCGGCAGGTGTCGATGAGCCAGCTCGACAAGCGTTCGCCGAGGCCGCACTCTCGGTGAGGTCGTTGGGGCGTCAGGTTTTCTGACGCCCCGCGACGAAGATCCTCAGGCCCTGCTGAGCCGGTAGGCCTCGACCGTCTTCTCCGCGCACCGCCGCCAGGTGAACCCGGACGCGTACGCCCGCCGTTCGCTCTGCGCCTCGGGCGTGGTCGGCGCGGCCACGGCCCGGGCCAGCCCGTCCGCGAGCGCCTCGACGTCCCCGACCGGCACGTGCAACGCGTGCCCGCCGGCGACCTCGCGCAACGCGGGCACGTCCGAGCACACCACCGGTACGTTGCAGGCCAACGCCTCCAGCACCGGAAGCCCGAAACCCTCGTCACGCGACGGCAGCACCAGCGCCGTGGCGCCCGCCACGACGGACCGCAGGTGCACGTCCGGCAGGTACCCGGTCCGCAGCACCCGGCCGTCCACACCGGACCGGCCGGGCCCGACGATCACGAGCGGCGGCAGCGACGGATCGGAAGCGTGCGCCTTGACCAGGTACTCCAGGCCCTTGCGCGGCCCGTCGGCGCCCACGAACAGCAGGTACTCCGAGCCCAGCCCGAGGCGTCCGCGCAACGTGGCCGACGGCGGCCTCGACGCGAACCACGCCGGGTCGACGCCCAGCGGCGTCACCTTGATCTTCTCCAGCGGCACGGAGAACCGGTCCGCCACAACGGAAGCCACGGCCGCGGTCGGCGTGCAGATCACGTCCGCGCGCTGGGCCGACAGCCGGACGAGCTCCGGCAGCCTGCGGTCGGACGGCGGCAGGTCGCCCGGTGAGTCCAGGAACGCCAGGTCGTGGATCGTGACGACCTTCCCGGCCCGAATGGTCGGCGGCAGCACGAAGTTCGTGGCGTGCATGACGTCGGTGAACCCGGCCAGCATCTCCACCGGCGGGAACGGGGCGCTCAGCCACATCTGGCGCAACGCCCGTGCCGCGACGGGCAGTCCGCGCGCCGTCACGTCGTGCGGCAGCACCGTCCGCAATGCGCGCCAGCCGCGCAACGTGAACGCCACCGCCCGCACGTCGACGTCGTCCGCCATCGACGCCAGCTCCTCGGCCAGCGCCGCTGTGTAGCGGCCGATGCCGGTGCGATGTCCGAGCAGGGGGGTGCCGTCGAGCAGCACCTTCAGGGGTTTCGGGGATCTCGCCATTTACCTGCCACCACGCGCGATCTTGCGCAGGCGCCCCGACGCCCGCTTGGCCAACTCGGTCGGGCCACCCGCGTCCAGGTACTCGCGCACCAGCAGCAGGTCCCGCTTCACCTTGTCCGCCGTCGTCAGCCCCGGTGTGCGCACCATGGGGGCCGAGCCGGGCAGACGGTCCGCGGCGGGCCTGGGGTTGCGGCAGAACTCGGCCAGCGGCGCGAGTGCCGTCTCCCAGGTGAACCGTTCGCGTACGACGGCGATGCGCTCACGGCACGCGGCCGCGAACTCCTCGTCGTAGAGCACCTTCTCCAACGCGTCGGCCAGCGCCTCCGGGTCCTCCGGTGGCACGACGACGCCCAAACCCTCCCGCAGCACCAGGTCCGCGAACGAGTCGCCGGACGTGGTGACGATCGGCAGACCCGCCCACAGGTAGTCGAGCACCCGCGTGCGGAACGCGAACGTGGTCTCCACGTGCTCGTAGTGCGTGGTGACACCGCAGTTCGCGTCGAGCAGCCAGTTCTGCCGCTCGGTGTAGGGCACCCACCCGTCGTTGAAGAACACGGTCTCGCCGGTCAGCCCCAACTGTGCGGACAGCGCCCGCGTCTGGCCGGCGATGTCCATGTCCGGGACCTCGGGGTTCGGGTGCTTCATGCCGAGGAAGTACAGCTTCGCGGACGGCTGCCGCTTGCTCAGGTGGCCCATCGCCTCGATCAGCGACAGCGGGTCGAACCAGCTGTAGACGCCACCGGCCCAGATCACGACCTTGTCGGCGTCCGTGACGCCCGGCACGACACCCTTGATCGCCGGGCCGGTGCGCTGCGGCGGCTTGCCCGACAGTCCGAAGGGGACGATCCCGAGCAGTGATGCCGTCGTCGGGTCGTTGTCGTACAACGTCGGCGTGAGCCGGCCCAGCGCGGCCAGGTGGCCCAGCCAGAAGTGCCGCTGCCGTTCCGAGGCGCACAGGAAGAAGTCGCCGCGTTCGAGCTGCGTGTTCAGCACCTTGGTGACGGCGGCGAGGTCGAGGGCGCGCTTGTCGTCCGCCTTGTCCTTGCCCTGTTCCAGCAGTTCCAGGTGCATCGGGTCGTACATGTCGCAGACCACGATCTTGGTCGACGACTGCTTCTTCAGCTCGCCGACCATCTCCAGCGCGTGGCCCTGCAGCACGACCACGTCCGCCCACGCGACGTGCGGCGGCAGCTCCTTCGGCCGGGCGCGCTCGACGCCGAACGGGGCGTCGGGCGGCGCGCACAGCGGGTTCGTCGTGACCAGGCGGACCTGGTGCTCGCCGGACAGCACGTCCGCCATGTGCCAGGCGCGGATCGCGGGACCGGCCATCCGGTCGGAGATCGCGTCACCGGTGATCACCAGGATCTTGCGCGGCTTGCCGAACACGTCGTCGATGCCGAGCACGTCCACGAGGATGTCGTGCGCGGCGAGGTAGCGAGGCAGGGGATACGCGGGCTCCAAGGCCTTGCGCATCAACGGAACCAGGTCGACGTCCGACATCCGGCGCGCGGCCTGTTCCTTCTTGCGCGACTCGGCCAGCGACGGCATCGCCTCGACGAACTGGTCGATCGCGAGGAACCCGGCGAGCGCCTGGCGGGACATCCCGACGGGCTCGCGGTCCTGGGCGGGGTCGGCCGGGCGGCGGGTGATCTCCAGCTGGGTGGGGTCGATCTCCCCGCGCGCGGTGGCCCTGCGGACGCACAACGCGAGCGCGGCCGGCAGCACCTTCGCGAGCGTCTCGTCGGAGAAGTTCTTGTACAGCGACATGAGCGCGTTGCGCTCCAGCAGGTACAGCTCGCGGCTGTGGTCGATCGAGCTCATCGACGCGTGGTGGCGGTGGAACGTGAGCGACGCCGGTTCGTAGCGGACCCGCCAGCCGCGCAGGTTCAGCCGCCAGCCCAGGTCGACGTCCTCGTAGAACATGAAGAACCGTTCGTCGAACCCGCCGAGCTGCTTGTAGACCTCGGTGCGCACGAACATCGCGCTGCCGGTGCCGAACAGCACGTCCTTCGGGCCGTCGTGGCTGCCGTCGTCGGCCTGCCCCGCGTGCCGCTTGTAGCCCATGCCGAACCAGGTCAGCCCGCCGTCGACGAAGTCGATCTTCTCGCCGTCCCAGTCGAGGACCTTGCTCGCGACCGAGGCGACCGCGGGTTCGGTGTGGAAGACCCTGATCGCGGCCTTGATCCAGTTCCGGTCGGCCCGCGCGTCGTTGTTGAGGAACGCGAGCACCCCGCCCGTGGCGTGCTCGACACCGAGGTTGCAGCCGCCCGCGAAACCGAGGTTCTTCTCGGAGGTGATGATCTCGACGCCGGGCAGCTCCGCCTTCAGCCGTGCGGTGTCGTGCGCCTCGTTGTCGACGACGATCACCTGGAGCAGCTCTGCCGGGTAGTCGACCTCGGCCAGCCCGCGCACGCAGGTCACGGTGTCCTCCGCGCCGCGGTAGTTGACGACGACGACGGACACGACGGGCAGCGAGGCTCGATCCACGCGCTAAGCCTGCCTCATCACTCTGCGCGCCCGCAGTGTGGTTGCACAGATCAGGAGCAACACGACGGCGACGGGCACGCCGAAGACCCACTCGCCCGACCAGTCGTTGCGGTCGGCGAGCAGCGGCCGCATCAGCGGGTGCCGCAGGACGGTCGCCGGTCCGGGTCGCACCTTCTTGTCCTGCTCACCTCGCACGACGATCCGCAGCTGTGCGCCGTCGGGGCAGGTGACGTGATGCGCGAACATCGGGTTGTCCGGCCCCGGCACGTCCTCGACGCTGGTGATCACGCACGTCTGGGGCGTGCCGAGGATGTCCATCAGCGCGCGGTGGCCGTCGCCGACCAGCACCGCCGTGCCGGGGATCACGACCATGAACGCGGGCAGCACGAGCCACGCCGGCCCGAGCTTGCCGACGCCCCACGCGAACGCGAGCGACAGCAGGCAGGCCGGCACGAGGACCGCGAGCTCGTACTGCTCGGGCACCACGGCACCCAGCACGACCGCGGCGGCGACGGCGGCGAGCCCGATCACGATGAGTGGTGCTGGCCGCGTCACGGCTGCTTCCTGAGCAGCCAGGCGACCGGAACGAGGAGTGTCATCGCTCCGGGGACGCTTGTGACCAGGAGGAGGTTCCATCGGGTGCTGTCCGCCCAGTCCGGCAGCAGCGGCGGACCTGTCAGGACGTCGGCCTGGCCGGTCTTCAGCCGGTCGTTCCAGTCGCGGTCCAGCTCGACCTCGCCGCTGGGGCAGGCCAGCACGTAGTCGACGCCGGGGTACTTGGTGAACGGGTGCTCTTCTTTCGAGGTGACCGTGCAGTGCTCGACCTGCCCGCCGCGTTGCAGGAGCACGCTGTGCAGGCCGAAGATCAGCACGAACGGCGCCAGGAGCCCTAGGGCGAACGCGGGCAGCGCGACCCACTTGCGCTGGGAGAGGCCGCTGACGCCCAGTGCGTACGCGAGGCCGCCGAGCAGTCCGACGAACACCAGCCCGTAGGTCAGCGTGATGCTCACGCCGACGCCGAGCGCGAGGGCGGCCAGGCCGCCGAGGATCAACAGCCAGGGTGCTTTCACCGGCCGGCCCAGTCCTGCCAGACGGTCCTGCGCGAAACCGCGGTTTTCACTCTGAGCCGCTGGACGAGGGTCGCGGGGAGCCTGAGCAGCACCTCGCCCAGGACCTTCGCGCGCAGTCCGAACCGGAAGTTGGCGGCGTCCGGGACGTTCCCGCGCAACGGCAGCAGCGCCGTGATCGCCCCGAACCGGGCGAGCTGCGTGAACGCCGTGGAGGCGGGGGCGCAGCGCAGCAGCATCAGCAGGCGGTTGCGTTCGTTCCAGCGGTGGAAGAGCGTCGAGCCGGGACGGGTGCTGGCGCCGTGCCTGTGGCGCACCTTGGCCGGTCCGACGGAGATCACCCGGTGGCCGGCCAGCCGCAGCCGCCAGGCCGTGTCGGTGTCCTCGTAGTAGCAGAAGAAGCTCGCCGGGACGCCGCCCACGGCTTTGAGCTCCTCGGTCCTGAGCAGTGCCGCGCCGCCGCAGAACCCGAACACCTCGCGTCCGGCGAGCACGACGTCCTTGCCGTGGCCGTCCGCCGTCAGCGCCACGCCGACCGACTGCGTCGAGCCGTCCGTGAGCAGGATCGACGAGGTGGCGGCGGCCGCGCCGGGGTCGCCGTCGAGAGCGCTCTCCAGCTCGGCGAGCCACGACGGGTCCGGCGCCGCGTCGTCGTTGAGCCACGCGACGTACGGGGTGTCGACCATGCCGAGAACGGCGGCGAGCCCGCCCGCGTAGCCGCGGTTCCTCGGCAGCCGCACGACCTCGTGCCCGCTGATCAGCTCGGCTGTGCCGTCGTCGGACGCGTTGTCGACGATGATCGTCCTATGTGGACTCTTCTGGGCCTTGAGGGCGTCCAGGCACGCCGTGATGTGGTCACGGCCTCGCCACGTCACGACCACCACGGTGCTGACTGCCGACACGGCGTGAGACGGTACGCGACGTGCCCGAGCTGGTAGTGCTGACCGAGCAACTCAACGCCCCGGTCCCCGGCGGGACCGGCCGGTACACGGCGGAGCTGCTCGAGGCGTTGGGGAAGAGCGCCCCCGACGGCTGGTCCGTGACCTCTGCGGCGACCTCGCGCGCCGATCGCGTGATCAGGGTGCCGCGCCGGGTGCTGGTGGCGCTGTGGGAGCGCGGCCTGCCACCGAAGCTCGGCCCGCACGTGCACGCCCCGACGCCGCTCGCGCCGTTGCCGGGCGCCGTCGTCACCGTGCACGACGTCGTGCCGTGGACGCACCCGGAGACGCTGACGCCGCGAGGAGTGGCCTGGCACCGCAAGGTGATCGAGCGTGCCGCACGTGAGGCGCGCGCTCTGGTGGTGCCGACTTCCGCTGTCGCGTCTCAGTTGGCGGAGCGCGTGCGGGTGTCCGTTCCGGTCCACGTCGTGCCCAACGGCGTGACGCGGCTGGCCGGTCCGCGGGCGGACGACCTGCCGTCCACGTACGTGCTCGCGGTCGGCACCGTGGAGCCGCGCAAGGGTTTCGAACTGCTCGTGCGCGCCACTGAACGGCTTCGGGTGCCGTTGGTCGTCGTCGGCCCGCAGGGCTGGGGCGGCGTCGACCTGAGCGCACCGCACGTGACGTTGCTCGGCAGGGTCTCGGACGCGCGGCTCGCCTCCGTGCTGGCCGGTGCCACCGTGCTCGCCGCGCCCAGCCTGGCGGAGGGTTTCGGGCTGCCGGTGCTGGAGGCGATGGCGGCGGGGGTGCCCGTCGTGCACTCCGACGACCCGGCGCTGGTGGAGGTCGCGGGAGGCGCCGGAACCGTCGTCCGGCGTGGCGATCTGGCCTCGTTGACGGAAGGTCTGCGGGCCGTTCTGGCGGATCCTCATCACACGGTCGAGGCCGGGATCACCCGCGCGAGTGAGTTCACCTGGGAAAAGACGGCGCAGGGTGTCTGGCGCGTTCACACTGGACAACCAGATTAGTGCGTTCCCGCTAAACGCTTTCGCAACTGACATTACGCTAGCTGATCGTGCCCACTGCCGAACCCAGCGTGCTGATCGACGCCACCGCGATCCCCGCAGACCGTGGTGGTGTCGGCCGATACGTGGATTCGCTCGTCGCGGCACTGGACGCGGACGGCGCCACTCTCTCCGTCGTGTGCCAGCCGCGTGACGAGGAGCTGTTCACCAAGATCGCGCCCAATGCCCGCGTGATCCGCGCCGCTGACGCCGTGGCCACTCGAACAGCCCGCCTGGCCTGGGAACAGACGACGCTGCCGCGCCTGATCCGCACCCTCGGCGTGGACGTGGTCCACTCCCCGCACTACACACTCCCGCTGGCCGGCAAGGCCGCCTCGGTCGTGACGCTGCACGACGCCACGTTCTTCACCGACCCGGTGCTGCACTCGTCGGTGAAGGCCCGCTTCTTCCGGGCCTGGACCCGAGCGTCTCTGAGACGCGCGGACCTGTGCGTCGTGCCGTCCCAGGCGACAGCCGACGAACTGGTCCGCGTGGCCGCCGCAGACCGCCGCGTCCTGCACATCGCCCAGCACGGCGTGGACACCGAACGCTTCCACCCGCCGTCACCGGACGAGGTCCTGTCCGTGCGCCGGACGTTGCAACTGGGCGACGAGCCCTACGTGGCGTTCCTGGGGGCTCTGGAGCCGCGCAAGAACGTTCCCGCGCTGATCCGCGGCTTCGCCCAGGCGATGGTGGGCCGTGCTTCGCCACCGGCCTTGGTGCTGGCCGGCCAGCCGGGCTGGGACAGCCAGGTCGAGCGCGCCCTGGACGCCGTGCCGCACCGGATCCGCGTGATCCGGGCCGGGTACCTGCCGTTCGAGCAGCTGGCCGGGTTCCTGGGAGGGGCCGAGCTCGTCGCCTACCCGTCGCTGGGCGAGGGGTTCGGGCTTCCGGTGCTGGAGGCCATGGCCTGCGGGGCCTGCGTGCTCACCACCCGGCGGCTGTCGTTGCCGGAGGTCGGGGGCGAGGCCGTCGCGTACTGCGGCGTCGGGGCCGGGGACATCGCCGCCGCCATCGGGGACCTGCTGGACGATCCGGCGCGGCGGGCTTCGCTCGCGGCTTCCGGGCAGCAGCGGGCCAAGGACTTCTCCTGGGCCGTCAGCGCTGATCGCCACCGGCTGGCGTACGAGCGGGCGATGGTGGTGCGTCGCCGGCGCTGACCCCTATGCGCTGACCCCTATGCGCTGACCCCTGTGCGCTGACCCGGTGCGGTGCGCTGGTGTCGACTCGCGCGGCGCTACTGTGTCGCGCGTGAACTACGGCGACGGACTTGGTGTCGTGACGGTCACGTACTCGCCGGGCGAGACGCTGGCTCCCTTTGTGGACACCCTCGACAAGGCCACCTCCCGTTCGGTGCAGGTGATCCTCGCCGACAACGGGTCCACCGACGGGGTGCCGGAGGCTGTTGCCGGCTCCCGTTCGCACGTCACTTTTCTGCCCACTGGTGGGAATCTCGGTTATGGCGGTGGGGCCAATCGTGGGGTTGCGGCGTTGGGGCCCGATGTCGGGTGGGTGTTGATTTCCAACCCTGACATCGAGTTCGCGCCCGGGAGTGTGGACGCGTTGATCGCTGCTGCTGAGCGGTGGCCTCGGGGTGGGATGTTTGGGCCGTTGATCCGGGAGCCCTCCGGGGAGGTCTACCCGTCTGCTCGGCTGTTGCCGTCGTTTGGGCGTGGGGTCGGGCATGCGTTGTTCGGGGCTGTGTGGAAGTCGAATCCCTGGACTCGGGCCTATCGGCAGGAGAAGGCGCCTGTCGAGCGGGTTGCCGGGTGGTTGTCCGGGTCCTGTTTTTTGATGCGGCGTGAGGCTTTCGACTCCGTCGGCGGGTTCGATGAGCGGTACTTCATGTACTTCGAGGATGTTGACCTCGGGGAACGTGTTGGTGCTGCTGGGTGGTTGAACGTTTACGTGCCTGAGGCTGAAGTTGTGCACATCGGGGGGCACTCGACTGCTCGGTCTTCGGATCGGATGTTGCGGGAGCATCATCGGAGTGCTTATCGGTACATGGCTGATCGGCATGCTGGGGTTTTGTGGGCGCCGTTTCGGGTGGCGTTGAGGGTTGGGTTGGGGTTGCGGGTGAAGATTCTCACTCGTTCTTCTCGGTGATGCTGCTTGGCTGAAGACCCTGGGGCTCCGCCCCAGACCCCGCCAATCTGATCCAAAGCCGGGGTCCACGCCCCGCGTAGGTAGATGGCACGCCTGTTGCTTTGGGCGGAGGCGCGTTGCTTGGTTTGGTTGCGTTGGTGGGGTGGCTTCGTCACGAGTCGAGCCAAGAGCGGGCCACATCAGGGAAGGGGTGTCAACCCGACGAAAAGCGTGTCGGGTTGACACCCCTTCCCTGATGCAGCAAGAGCTATGGCACGACTCGTGACGAAGCCACCCCACCCAGTGTGTTTGGTAAGGACGGCTCGCCTGCGGCATCGCGTGTGGGCGGGGCTTGCCGTGGCTGCGTGCTCTGACGGCTCGCCTTCGGCATCGCGTGCGAGCAGGCGGTTCCTTGACGTCGCGGGAGTGTCAGACCTCATCGCTATCTTGGGTCGCGGGGGACCGAAATCTACGGGGGACCCCTGCGTCAGCCTGCCTGCGCGGTGCGCCGGGGGTCACATGTCGCCGCTCAGCCGTTGCGTCAGCGAGTTGCGGGATTGCTGGTGATTCGAGACCGTCGGGATCAGGCCCGGGCGGACCACCTGCGTGATTTCCGCGTCATCTGCCGGGTGCTGTTGCTGGGGCATCGGCTGCGTCTGCGGGGGGTGGTGCGGTGCCTGTTGCGGTGGGCGCGGGGGCTGGTGGTGGCCCATCTGGGCGGGCTGCAAGATCATGGTCGAGTCCGGGTCTCGGCGTGGGTCCACCGCGTTGACCAGCGAACGAGGGACGCGTTGCGTGTCCGAGGAGTCCATCGGGGACGTCATGTTGTCCGGCGTCACGATGTTCCGCCCACGTGCGCGGGCGCGGGCGAGCATGGCGTCGGCCCGGTCGCGGGGGTCCATGTCGGATTTAGCTCCTTGCCGGGACCAGATCCCATATGACGATCTGCTTCGTGTCAGAGTATTCCGTCGAACGGCTCGCTGTAACGCGGAGGAGGAAAAAGGTGCACGGCGTCGAAGCTGTGGTGCTGGTCGGGGGCAAGGGCACCCGTCTTCGCCCGCTGACCCTGTCCGCTCCCAAGCCCATGCTCCCTACCGCGGGGGTGCCATTTTTGACGCACCTGCTGTCGCGGATCAAGGAGGCCGGCATCACGCACGTGGTGCTGGGTACGAGTTACAAGGCCGAGGTGTTCGAGGAGTACTTCGGGGACGGATCACGGCTCGGGCTGGAGCTCGAGTACGTGGTCGAGGAGGTGCCGCTGGACACGGCCGGGGCGATTCGCAACGTGGCGGACAAGCTGCGTGAGGGGGACGTGATGGTCTTCAACGGCGACATCCTGTCGGGAGTCGACCTGACGGGGATCGTTGAGACGCACCGCAAGCACGAGGCGGACGTGACGCTGCACCTGGTGAAGGTGGAGGACCCACGTGCGTTCGGGTGTGTGCCCACGGACGACGAGGGGCGCGTCCAGGCGTTCCTGGAGAAGACCGAGAACCCGCCCACGGACCAGATCAACGCCGGTTGTTACGTGTTCCGGCGCGAGGTGATCGACGCGATTCCCGCCGGACGGCCGGTGTCGGTCGAGCGGGAGACGTTCCCCGGGCTGCTCGAGGCCGGGAAGAGGTTGCAGGGGCACGTGGACGCCACGTACTGGCTGGACCTCGGCAAGCCCGAGGCGTTCGTGCAGGGGTCCGCGGACCTCGTGCGCGGCGTTGCGCCGTCTGCGGCAGTTGCACAGCCCGGTGACTACCTGGTGCTCGACAACTCCGCGGTGCACGAGGGTGCCACGCTCCGAGGTGGCAGCACGGTCGGTGCGAACTGCACGGTTGCGGACGGAGCCGTGCTCGATGGCGCGATCCTGTTCGACGGGGCCGTTGTCGGTGAAGGTGCCGTGGTCGAGCGTTCGATCGTGGGTGCCGGTGCGCTCGTGCAGGCCGGTGCTGTCCTCAGGGACGCCGTAGTAGGTGACTCCGCGGTGATCGGTGCGCGGTGTGAGTTGATCGGTGGAGCGCGGGTCTGGCCGGGCGTGGTGTTGCCCGAGGCCGGGGTGCGCTTCTCGACGGATGCCTAGCAGAGCTTGGACTCCACCGTTCCCACTCGACCTGGGCGCGGTGCTCGGCAGGCTGCGCCGCGGACCCGGCGATCCGTCCTTCAGCGCGGAGGGCGGCGTCTGGTTCGCGGCGAACACGCCGTGCGGACCCGGCACGGTGCACATCACCAGGACGAACGGTGAGGTGCTGGCGGAAGCCTGGGGTGAGGGCGGGCCGTGGCTGCTCGACGGTCTGCCCGCCCTCCTCGGCGCGGACGACACGGTGGACGAGTTCGTCGCCCACCACCCGATCATCGCCGAGGCGCGCATGCAACGGCCGGGGCTGCGGCTCGGCGCCACGAACCGCGTCTGGGACCTGCTGTTCGCCTCGATCCTGGAGCAGAAGGTCACCGGCGTGGAGGCCTTCCGGACGTGGCGCGAGCTCGGGCGCAGGTTCGGTGAGAGCGCTCCCGGACCGAAGCCGCTCAAGGTTCCCCCGACGCCGCAACGATTGCTGGGCCTGCAGGACTGGGAGTGGCACCAGTGCGGGCTCGACGGGGCCCGCAGGAGGACGCTGATCAACGTCGCGCAGGTCGCGCACCGGCTGGAGAAGGCCGCCGAGACGCGCAGCCGCGAGCTGCTGGAGAAGGTGCCCGGCGTCGGCGTCTGGACGTCGGCCGAGGTCGCGCAACGGGCCTGGGGCGACCCGGACGCGGTGAGCGTCGGCGACTACCACGTCGCCAAGAACGTCACCTGGGCGTTGACCGGAAAACCAGGTGACGACGACGCCATGATGGAACTGCTGGCGCCCTACCAGCCGCAACGCCACCGTGCCGTCATGTACCTGGTGGCGGC
Organism: Lentzea pudingi; assembly: GCF_014646255.1. GTDB lineage: Bacteria > Actinomycetota > Actinomycetes > Mycobacteriales > Pseudonocardiaceae > Lentzea > Lentzea pudingi. Next base: position 875,103 of record NZ_BMNC01000002.1, on the reverse strand, counting down.
GGGCATGCGACGGCCGCGACGAGCCCCGAGGTTCTCGCCGCGCGACTACCGGAGGTTCTAGGTTCTTGGCGAAGCGGCGGTACGTGGCGAAAGGCGTTCCCGGTGGCTACCGGATCTGGAACACCAAGTCGCGGCGCTGGTGGGGCGACCTCTACGAACTGTGTCCCGACGACCTGCTCGCCGAACTGAACGGCGGCGCTGATCCCGCGCGGATCACCGCGCTGACGAAGCGGTACCGGGCGCTCAAGCGCTAACGCAGGCGTGCGAGAGCGCTCTCGATCAGCGGGTGCAGGTCGTCCACGTTGTCCGGCAACGAGTCCAGCGGCCACCACTGCAGGTCGACCGACTCCGCCGACCGCACCGGCTGCGCACCGACGGGGGCGCGCACCAGGAACCGCACGTCGAAGTGCCGCGTCGGCTTGCCGAGCGAGCACGTGATCGGGTGCACGTCGAGGTGGATCGGCGTCGGCTCGATCCGCAGCCCGCGCATGCCGGACTCCTCGGTCGCCTCGCGCAGAGCGGCGGCGGCCAGAGAAACGTCCTCGGGCTCGCAGTGGCCGCCCAGTTGCAGCCAGCGGCCCACGCGCGGGTGCAGCGTCAGCAACGCGTGCTCCGCCGTGGCGTCCAAGACCAGTGCGGAGGCCGTGAGGTGGCCGGGCTCGCAAGAGCGCTGGCAGGCGTCTTCACGGGCCGCCAGGAAGCCCAGGTAGGCCTCGCGCAGGGCGTCCTGGCCCGCGAACCGGCTCAGCGTCGAGACGGCGTCGGCGTGCAGCGTCACAGTTCGATCAGCCCTTCCAGCGGCTCGCGCGGCGTCAGCGGTTCGGCCGGGTGCCCGACCGCGACGGCGCCCAGCGGTTCCCAGTCGTCCGGCACGCCCAGCACGGAGCGCACGAGGTCGGCGCAGAAGATCGTCGACGACACCCAGCACGAGCCGAGCCCCTCGGCGGCCAGCGCCACCAGCAGGGCCTGCACGGCGGCGCCGCCGGCGACCGTGAACATCGTCTTCTCGGCGTCCGCGCGGCGTGCGTCGGGGTAGGAGTGCGCGCCGTCGCGCACGAGGAACGGCACGATGATCTCCGGTGCCTCCACCAGCAGGTCACCACGGCGCACCCGGCGTGCGATCTGGTCAGGAGTGAACCCGTCCGCGCGCAGATCGGTCTCCCACTGCGCGCGCATGGCCTGCAAAAGCGCAGAACGCTTCTCCCGCACCAGCACGAACCGCAGCGGCTTCGTGTGGTGCGGCGCGGGCGCGGTCAACGCCGCACCGACGGCCCGTCGCACCACCGCGAGATCAACCGGCTCGTCCGAGTAGAACCGCACGGACCTGCGCATCAGCACGGCCTGAGCGCGGCCCAGGGCCAGCGCCTCCTCCGTGCCGAGGCTGAAGAGGTCCTCCTCGACCGGCCGGTTCAGGTCGCGCGCCGTGGAACCGTCGTCCACCACGTCGAACCCGCGCAGCACCGCCACCGGCACCGCGCCGAGCTTGCCCTTCACCAGGTCGGCGGCCGCGGCGATCTCGTCGGCGATCGCAACCATCGTCACCGCGAGCTCGTTGCCGTGCTCGTCCACCGCGCCCGCGTAGTCGTGCAGCACGCGGATGCCGGACGCGCCGATCGCGGCGTCGGTCTGGCCCATCCGCCACGCGCGGCCCATCGTGTCGGTGACCACCACGGCGACCTCGACACCGAGCGAGGCCTTCAGCGCGGAGCGCAGGGAGGCCGCGGAGCCGTCCGGGTCGACCGGGAGCAGCGCGATCTCGTCGCCCGCCACGTTCGAGGCGTCGACGCCGGACGCGGCCTGCACGATGCCGAGCTTGTTCTCGGTGATCAGCGTGCGCATCTTGCGGGCCAGCACCCGCACGGACTCCGCGTCGACGTGCTCGCGGCGGATGCGGTCCCGCTCGAGGGGATCGGCCGGCACGCGCACGAGCCGTCCCTCTACTTTGGACAGGATCTTGGACGTGACGACCAGCACGTCGCCGTCGCGCAGCCAGGGGGCGGCAGAGGCGATCGCGCCCGCCAGGTCGTCGCCGGGGCGAAATTCCGGCAGGCCGGCGACCGGCAGCAGTTCCAGCGCCGCCGCGGCGTGATCAGTCAACTTCGACCCCGGCCAGTTCCAGCGCGTCCCGGGCCATCTGCGCGGTCGTGTCCACATCGGACATCAGCAGCGGAACGGCGCGCACTGCGACACCCGGCACGTCAGCGCGGTCACCGGTGTGCACCAGCCACGCGTCGAGGATGCCGTCCTCGGAGCACTTGCGGGAGCCGTAGAGCCGCCCGACCGCCTCGGCCGACGTTTCCACGCCGATCGCGTCCAGACAGGCGTCGGCCATGCCCCGCAACGGTTTCCCGCCGATGATCGGGGAGAGGCCCACGACGCCCGCTTCGGTCTTGCGCAGCGCGTCGCGCACGCCGGGCACGTTGAGGATCGTGCCGACGCTCACCACGGGGTTGGACGGGGCCAAGATCACCGCGTCCGCCTCGCCGATCGCGTCCAGCACGCCGGGCCCGGCGGTGGCGGTCTCGGCGCCGACGAACGCGAACGACTGCGCGGGCACGCCGGCCCGGTGCTTCACCCACCACTCCTGGAAGTGGATGGCCTTCGTCTCACCGTCGAGCTCCACGACGACGTGGGTCTCCACCCGGTCGTCGGACATCGGCAGCAGCTTCACGCCCGGCTTCCACCGGTCGCACAGCGCCTCCGTCACGGCGGACAGCGGGTAGCCGGCGCGCAGCATGCGGGTGCGAACGAGGTGCGTCGCGATGTCCCGGTCGCCCAGGCCGAACCACGTCGGTTCGGCCCCGTACGCCGCGAGCTCCTCCTTGACGGTCCACGACTCGTCCTCGCGACCCCAGCCGCGTTCGACGTCGATGCCACCGCCCAGCGTGTACATGCAGGTGTCGAGGTCGGGCGTGATGCGCAGCCCGTGCATCCACATGTCATCGCCGGTGTTCACCACCGCGGTGACGTCCGCTCCGAGAGCTCTGAGTCCTTGCAGGAACCTCGCGCCGCCGACCCCGCCGACGAGTGCTACGACCTTCACGCCCGCCCATGCTTCCACAGCGCCGGTTCGCGCTTACAGGTAGCGCCAGAACGAGAACGTCCGCGAGCCGTCGAACGCCGAGAACGGGTCGCCGCCGATGAGCTCGAACACCCAGGTCGACGCCTCGAAGAACAGCTGGCTGACGGCGGAGAAGCCGATCAGGACGGCGAACAGGACCAGCGGCGCCCACGGCCGGGCCTTCGCGCCGAACTTCTGCGCCTCGTAGGGCAGGAACGGTTCCAGGGCACCCCAGCCGTCCAGACCGGGAATCGGCAGGATGTTGAGCACGAACGCGAACACCTGCAACAAAGCAAGGTACGAAATCGCGGCGGCGAGCGCGGCGGGCGGCGAGAAGACCGCGACGACGAGGGCGAGCAGCACGCCGATCACGAGGTTCGAGATCGGGCCCGCGAGTGAGACCAACGACTCGATCTTCTTGGACCGCAGGGCGTGGTGGTTGATCCACACAGCACCACCCGGAAGTGGGATTCCGCCCATGACCAGCAGCACGAGCGGCAGCACGATGCTGAGCACCGGGTCGGTGTAACGACGGATGTCGAGGGTCAGATAACCCTTGTCACGTACGGAGAAATCGCCGCCCTTGTACGCGACGGCGGCATGCCCGAACTCGTGCAGGCACAGCGTCACGGCCCACCCGGCGAGGACGAACAGGATGGTGCCCGACTTGATGGCGAGGTCACCTTCGAGCAGGGTGAGAGCAGCTCCGGCGACGGTTGCCGCGAGCAGGCCGAGGAACAGTGGACTGGGGCGCACTGCTGATCGCTTCACCCCTCCAGTGTGGCGTGTCGGCCGGCGTGGTGGGCCGTTCGGGGACGGGTTGTGGCACCTGAATCACCGTCTGTGCAGTCAGTCAAGGTTTTTGCGGCCATCCGCGCGAATATCCCCCGACGTGTGGACTCCGCTTGACCGCTCGCTGTGACGCAGGTGTAATCACATCGGTGTCATTCGTCGTTGTGGGAACGGCGTATGGCGTCCGCCAACCGGGGAGAGCGGAAGGCGAGGAGGCGGACGAAATGCAGGAATTCGAAGAGCTCGAAGAAGATCACGTCACGCAGCCGGTCGTACAGGGCGAGCTATCGTACCTGTTCGACCCTGCCGACGAGCAGGACTGGCAGGAGCGCGCGCTCTGCGCCCAGACGGATCCCGAGGCGTTCTTCCCCGAAAAGGGAGGGTCGACGCGGGAGGCCAAGCGCATCTGCCTGGGCTGCGAGGTGCGGTCGGAGTGCCTGGAGTACGCACTCCAGCACGACGAACGCTTCGGCATCTGGGGCGGTCTCAGCGAACGAGAGCGCCGCAAACTGAAGAAGCGAGCCGTCTAGTCAGACAGAAGCGTGATCTTTCTGCCTTAACTTGAGGGCGTGACAAGTCCTCACCCGAGGCTCAGGACAGCGCCGGTGCTGTGCGTCCTGGTCTGCCACGACGGCGACCAGTGGCTCAGCACGGCGCTGTCTGCCTTGCGGCGTCAGCGAATTCGTCCCCGGCACGTGATCGCGGTCGACACCGGCTCCACGGACGGGACGGCAAAAGTCCTGGCCGAGGCTGAAGACCTGCTGGACGGTGTGCTGACAGCGCCGCGCGGCACGGGCTTCGGCACCGCCGTGCGCATCGCCGTCGAGCACGCCGTCGAACGGTGGGGTGACCCGGGCAGGTGGCTGTGGCTGCTGCACGACGACAGCGCGCCCGAACCGGACTGCCTCGCGTCTTTGCTGACCGCGGCCGAAGTGTCCCCGTCGGCCGCCGTGCTCGGTCCTCTGTGCCTCGATTGGGTGGATTCTCGTCTGGTCGTCGAGGCAGGTCTCTCGACGGATTCTTCAGGACATCGACAGACTGGTCTGTCGTCCGCCGAACATTCCGCATCGTTTCAGCAGAGCACCGAGGTTCTCGCCGTCTCGTCCGCGGGTTCGTTGATCAAACGTGAGGTTTGGCACTCACTCGGCGGTTACGACGAAGCGATGCCACTGCTGCGCGACGACGTCGACTTCGGCTGGCGCGCTAATCGCTCGGGTCATTTGGTCCTGTGCGTACCCGTCGCACGCATGCGACATGCCCGCGCCGCAACTAAAGGCGCACGCCGTTTGGACGCGGCGATGGCACGGCCCGGTCCGTCATTTCGTGGCGTCGACCGCGCGCACGGCATGCGCACTTTCTTGGTCAATTGTTCAACTTTGTCGTTTCTCGCAGGACTTCCGCGGCTGCTGTTCCTGTCGCTGCTGAGGGCCCTCGGCTTCCTGCTGCTACGGCGTTTCGCGGACGCACACGCCGAGGTCGGTGCGGCCCGCTACCTCCTGACGCGCGGCCGGCTGCTCGAAGGACGTCGTGCCCGTCGCGGGTCCGCCGTGGTGCGCGGGCTCTTCACCAGCAGACTCACCCGGCTGCGCAACGCGGTCCGCGCCGGGACGGCCTTCCTGATCCGCCGCCGGGTCGAGGCCGACGCCGCGCTGGGTCGTTTGCCCGCAACCGATTCCGGTTCGACGTGGCTCGAACCGTCCGAAATGGACTCCCGGCTCGTCGGCCCCGCCGCGCTGCCGGCCGGTGCCTCACGCGGACGTCCGCGCGTCGCCGGTCTGCGCCGCCCGCCCGTCGTCGTGTCCGTCGACGCCGCACTGCCCGGTGCCCTGCGCCCGTCCCCGCGCCCTCGTCCGTCACCGGGTCCGCGAGCGGCGCCCGGCGTGGTGTTCGTCGAGGTCGACCAGTCGCGGGTGCTGCGCTCGCTCCTGCTCTCGCCACCGGTCCTGTTGCTGCTGGGGCTCTCGGTCGTCGCGGTGATCGCGAACTGGTCGAGGCTCGGACTCGACCTCGCGGGCGGCCGGCTGCTCCCGGTCGGCTCGGCCGGGGAGGTCTGGTCGACCTACCTGTCCTCGTGGCACCCGGTCTTCGGTGGCACCGCGGCTCCGGCGCCCGCCGCCCTGGCCGTTCTGGGACTGATCCCCGGCGGACCGTCGTTCGCCGTCGCCCTGCTGTTGCTCGGTGACATCCCTCTCGCCGCGTTGTCGGCCTACATCGCGTCACGCGGCTTGCGCGTACGGCGTTCCGTGCGCGCGGTGGCGGCGGCCTTCTACGGCCTGCTGCCAGTTGCCACGACCGCCGTCGCCGAGGGCCGGTTGGACGTCGTCGTCGTGCACATCGTCACGCCCGTGGTGTTCGCCGGCGTGTACGCGGTCCTGCGCGCGTCCTCCACGCACGCCTGGCTGCCCATGGCCTCCGGCACCGCCATAGGTGTCGCGGTCCTCGGAGCCTTCTCGCCACTGACGCACGCCGTGGCGATCGTCGGCGCGTTGGGCGGATTCATCGCGGTGACCGGCGGTGCGCGCCGGATCGCGGCTCTGTTCGTGATCGTGCTTCTGCCGATGGGCCTGCTTCTGCCGTGGCCCGCCGTCCTGCTGCAACACCCGGAGATGGTTCTCAACGGCCTTGGTGCCGCGTTCGAGTCGCCACCGCCGAACCTGATCGTGTGCTCGGTCTTCGTGGCCGCCGCGTTCGCCGCCGCCGTCCTGCGCCCGAACGCGTCGATGCTGCCCGGCCTGACGGTGGTCGTGCTGGCCATCGGGGCCCTCGCGGCGGTGGCCGCGGTGGGGGCCTGGCCGGGGACGCCGCTGGTGATCCTGGGCTGGGGTCTCATCTGCGTGGTGCTCGCCGGGTGTCAGCGCGGGGTGCCGCCGGGCATCGCCGCACAGGCTCGGGTGCGCAGGGCCGTCTACGTCGTCGGCGTGGTGACGCTGGTCAGCGTGGGCGTCGCCGGGCTCCTGGACCTGCGGTCCGGGCCGCTGAAGGCCGACGGCGGGGTGGCGTTGACCACGTCGCTGACCGCCGAGCTGGAGCGCAGCGGGCGTTCGGTGCTGATCCTCGGGCCGACCGCCCGGCAGGTCGCCGGCCGGATGCCCGCGTTCGGCGACGACGACCTGGTGCCCACCGTCTCGTCGCCCGCCCGGTTGCGGCGGTGGAACTCGACGCTGCTGGACGGGGCCGCCCCGGCCGTGAAGGTGGCGCTGGGACAGGCGGCCTCGTCCGGGGTCACGTTCCTGGTGCTGCCCTCCGACGAGGCTTCGGCGAAGATCCGGGCGGCCGCCGGGGAGCTGGTGTCCGAGGCACCGCGGGCGACGGACGGACGGCCCGTGCTGCGGGTGCGGCTGGCCGCCGACACCGGGGTGTTGCTGGCGCCCGATCTGGCCAGGCGTGCCCGAACGGGTGGAGAACCGCCGTCGGAACTCGCGGCCGAGGGGGTGGCGCCGGTGAACGTGTCGCTGCCCGACGTGGCCGTGAAGGTCTCGCCCGGCGGTGAGGGACGGGTGCTCGTGCTGGCCGCCGAGGACGAGCCCGGCTGGCAGGTCACCGTGGACGGCGCCCAGGTGCCCGTCGTGCGGGCCTGGGGGCACCTGGTCGGGGTGCCGCTGCCGTCGGGAGGGGCGGAGGTCCGGGTGTCGATGTCCACGACGCTGCGGGACTTCCTGCTGCTCGGGCAGGCGGCCGCGGCGCTGTTCACGCTGCTGACCGCCATCCCCACCCGCAGGCGCGGGGTGTGAGAGGGGTCTCAGCCCTCGTCGACGACGTCCGGGTCGAGCCCCAGGTAGTTCGCGATCTGTTCGACCAGGACGTCGTGCACCAGGTCGGACAGGTCGGCGCCGTCCTTCGCGCGCGCCTCGAGCGGGCGGCGGTAGAGCACGATCCGGGCACGGTTGTCCGAGCCGGCGGGCAGCAGGCGGGCCAGGGGGACGTTGCCGTCCTCCACCACGCCGTCCTCGCCCTCGACCTGGACCTCCGGCACGTCGTCGACCGCCACGTCGAGCTGGGTGAGCTCGGTGCGCCAGCGGGTCTCGATGGGTTCCAGCGCCTCGATGACCAGCGCGTCGAAGCGTTCGGCGCGGGAACGGGCCGCGGGGAGGGTGGCCGGGTAGAGCGGACCGCGCAGGCCTCGCCCGTGCCGGTCGCGGTTGCGTCGGCGCGGCGAATCCTGCCGCTGTGTACCCCGTGCCATCACCACAACCCAGCAGCCTAGTTGTTCCCCCGGACGACTAAACACAGCGTGCCTCACACACAGCCTCCCGTGGACGCGCTATCGTCCCCGATCGTGCGGAGCGTGAGACGGTGCTCGCGAACCGGGTGTGCTAACCCGGCTGTCGCCACGCTCACCTACGCCTATGCGGACTCCACCGCGGTCGTCGGGCCGCTTGCCACGTACTCCGAACCACACAGTTACGACCTGTGTGAGGAGCACGCGTTGCGGCTCACGGCGCCTCGTGGCTGGGAGGTCGTGAGGCATCAGGGTGAGTTCGCGGCGCCCGAGCCGACGGTGGACGACCTGACGGCGTTGGCCGAGGCCGTGAGGGAAGCTGGGCGGGCTGATGTGAGCCCGAAGCTGCCCGACGTGCCTGCGGGCTCTCACAGGCGTGGCCACCTGCGGGTATTGCCTGATCCGCACGAGGACTGAACGACCACACGCACCGCTAATCTTCTCGCCGGTAGGCTGCCCGGACAGTGGCCGTCAAGAGCGAGTTTCGGGAGTGTGCGGCGTGCGTGACCTGTCCGGCATCGTCAAGGCGTACGACATCCGCGGGGTGGTCGGCGAACAGCTGGACGCCGGCCTGGTCCGCGACTTCGGCGCGGCTTTCGCGCGACTGGTCGGTGGACCGACCATCGTGATCGGTCACGACATGCGCGACTCGTCGCCCGAGCTGTCGCGTGCGTTCGCCGCGGGAGCCCAGGCGCAGGGCGTGAACGTGATCAGCATCGGCCTGGCCAGCACGGACATGCTCTACTTCGCGTCCGGCAAGCTCGACCTGCCGGGTGCCATGTTCACCGCGAGCCACAACCCGGCGCAGTACAACGGCATCAAGCTGTGCCGCGCGGGCGCGTCGCCGGTCGGCCAGGACACCGGTCTCGGCCAGATCCGCGAGGACGCCGAGAACCAGGTCGCCGACGCCGAGGGCGTGGAGCCGGGCACGTTCGAGGAGCGCAACATGCTCGTCGACTACGCGGCCTACCTCAACGAGCTGGTCGACCTGAAGAGCATCCGCCCGCTGAAGATCGTCGTGGACGCGGGCAACGGCATGGGCGGCTACACGGTGCCGCAGGTCTTCGAGGGCCTGCCCATCGAGGTCATCCCCATGTACTTCGAGCTCGACGGCAGCTTCCCGAACCACGAGGCGAACCCGCTCGACCCCAAGAACATCGTCGACCTCCAGGCCCGCACCAAGGCCGAGGGCGCCGACGCCGGTGTCGCGTTCGACGGCGACGCGGACCGCTGCTTCGTCGTGGACGAGAACGGCGACCCGGTCAGCCCGTCCGCGATCACCGCGCTGGTGGCCGTGCGCGAGCTCGCCAAGGACCCCGGCGGCACGATCATCCACAACCTGATCACCTCGCACGCCGTGCCGGAGATCGTCAGCGAGCACGGCGGCAAGCCCGTGCGCACGCGCGTCGGCCACTCGTTCATCAAGGAGGAGATGGCCAAGACCGGTGCCATCTTCGGTGGCGAGCACTCGGCGCACTACTACTTCCGCGACTTCTGGAAGGCCGACACCGGCATGCTGGCCGCGCTGCACGTGCTGGCCGCGCTCGGTGAGCAGGACGGCCCGCTGTCCACGCTGACCTCGGTCTACAACCGCTACGCCGCCTCCGGTGAGATCAACTCGACGGTGCGGGACCAGGCCGGCCGGATCGCCGCGATCAAGGACGCGTACGGCTCCAAGGACGGCGCCACGGTCGACGAGCTGGACGGTCTCACCGTGCAGCTGGCGGACGGGTCGTGGTTCAACCTGCGTGCCTCGAACACCGAGCCGCTGCTGCGCCTGAACGTCGAAGCCGCCACCCCCGAGGCCGTCGCCGCGCTCAGCGACGAGGTCCTCGCGATCGTGCGGGCCTGAGGAGAACATCGTGGCCGTCAAGCTCGAAGAGCAGTTGCTGGAGATCCTCGCCTGCCCGTGCCCCGAGCACGCGCCGCTGCAGGTCGGTACGCCGTCCGATCCGGAGGCGGACTTCCTCACGTGCACCGCGTGTGGTCGTTCGTTCCCCGTTCGCGACGGCATTCCGGTCCTGCTGCTGGACGAGGCGGTCGAGCCGCCGTCGGCTGGGTGACGTAGGTGCTCGACGACACGCTGCTCGACGACTCGAGCCGGCTCGCCGACGCCGACACGGGTGGCTGGCTGCGTGCCGCCGCGCGGGCGGGGGCACAGGTCCGTTCCACCGCCGAGGCCGCGGCCGAGGCGGGGGTGGAGCGGATCTTCTCCGAACGCCCGCGCGCGGTCGTGCTGATCACCCGGCCCGGCAACTCGCAGGCGGTCGCCAACGTCGTCACGGCGTTGCTCGGGCCGAGTTGCTCGGTGCCGGTCGTGGTGGCCGACGAGGTGCCGCCGTGGGTCGGCGCGCTCGACGTGGTGCTTGCGCACACCGAGGAGCCCGGTGACCGGGTGCTCGCCGAGTCGATCGACAGGGCCGTCCGCAGGGGCGCCAGGACGCTGCTGACGGCGCCGGACTCCGGTCCGATCGCCGCGGCCGCCGCCGGGCGCGCCGTGCTGCTGCCGCCCCGCGTCGACGTACCGCCGGGCTTCAGCTTCCCGCGCGCGCTCGCCGCGTGGCTCCTGGTGCTGCACTCGCTGGGGTTGCTGAAGGCCGACGTCGACCTGATCGCGGACGAGCTCGACCGCGAGGCCGAGCGCGACCACCCGATGCACGAGTCGTTCGTGAACCCGGCGAAGTCGCTCGCGCTGCGCGTCGCCGACCGCACGCCGCTGCTGTGGGGCCTCGACGAGGTCGCCACGTCGGTGGGCGTGCACGGCGCGAACGTGCTGGCGGCGTTCGCCGGTGTCGCCTGCGACGTCGCCGGGTATCCGCAGGCACTGACCCGATCGGTGCTGCACCGCCGCGCGGTGCGGGGAACCTCCGGTGCGGATCTCTTCGCGGACCCGGACGACGAGCCGGGCAGTGGACTCGTGCGCGTGCTGTTGCTGGCCGTGCGCCAGGGCCCGGTGGCCGAAGCCGTGAGGCACGCCGCCGAGGACGCCCTGCCGGGAGCCGACGTGCTGGAGCCGGCCGTCGAGGTGGCGGGAGGCGACGCGGTCAGCGCCGCACTCCTCGCGCTCCGCTTCGAACTGGCCGCGCTGTACCTCGGGCTCGCCGCCGGGAATCTCGGCGGCAACCCGTACTGATTTGGGAGCTGACTTAGAAGTGGACCTGCTGCACAACGCGGTAAGGCCGTACGCGTGGGGTTCACGCACGGCCATCGCCGAGCTGCTCGGGAGGGAGGTGCCCGCACCCCATCCCGAGGCCGAGCTGTGGATGGGCGCCCACCCCGGCGACCCGTCCAGGGTGGTCGGCCCGGACGGTGCCGAGCGGTCGTTGCTCGACCTGCTGACGGCCGACCCCCACGGCCAGCTCGGCCCGCGCGTGGCCGAGCGGTGGGGCAGCAGGCTCCCGTTCCTGATCAAGGTGCTCGCCGCCGACGAGGCGCTGAGCCTGCAGGCGCACCCGTCGGCCGTGCAGGCGGCGGAGGGCTTCGCCGCCGAGGAGAGGCGGCTCGTGCCGCTCGACTCGCCGGTGCGCAACTACAAGGACCCGGCGGCCAAGCCGGAGCTGATCTGCGCCCTGACCGAGTTCCACGCCCTCGCGGGTTTCCGGTCTCCCGAGCGCACGGTCTCGTTGCTCCGCACGCTGGACGCGCCCGCGTTGGCGCCGTACACCGAGATGCTGGTCGCGCAGCCGGACTCGTCGGGCCTGCGCGCGCTGTTCACGATGTTGATCACGCTGCCGCAGACGTCGCTGTCGTCGCTGCTCCCGCAGGTCCTCGACGCGTGCGTGCTGCACGTGAAGGAGCACGGCGAGTTCGACATGGAGTGCCGCACGATCCTCGAGCTGGGGGAGTCCTACCCCGGCGACGCGGGCGTGCTCGCGGCGTTGCTGCTCAACCGCATCGTGCTGCAGCCGGGCGAGGCCATCCACCTGCCCGCCGGCAACCTGCACGCGTACCTGCGGGGAACGGGCATCGAGATCCTGGCGAACTCGGACAACGTCCTGCGCTGCGGCCTCACGCCGAAGCACGTCGACGTGCCCGAGCTGCTGCGGGTGCTCGACTTCACCTGCGGTGACATGGAAGTGCTGCTCGGCGAGGAGGTCCAGCCCGGTGTCCGCGTGTACCGCACGCCGGCGCCGGAGTTCGAACTGTCCAGGTTGGACCTGGCCGGCGAGACGAGGATCGACCACGAAGGTCCGCAGATCATGATTTGCACCGAGGGTGCCGTGGTACTCACGAACGCCCGCGGCGACGAGCTCGGACTGACCCGTGGACAGTCGGTCTGGCTGCCCGCCTCGGACCCGGCCGTGCTCGTGCGGCCGGATGGTGTTGAATCCGCTGAACTTTTCCGCGCGACAGCGGGAACGGACTAAGGTTCACCACCGGACAAACCGGACCGGTTCTCAGCAAGGAGACAGCGTGTCAGCAGGGGGCGGAACCAAGGCCATCGTCGCGGCTTTGGTGGCGAACGCCGGTATCGCGGTGGCGAAGTTCGTCGGATTCTTGATCACCGGCTCGTCGTCGATGCTGGCCGAGTCGGTGCACTCGGTCGCCGACACGTCGAACCAGGGGCTGCTGCTGCTCGGCCAGAAGACGGCCCAGCGCAGGGCGACCAAGCTGCACCCGTTCGGCTTCGGCCGCGACCGCTACTTCTGGTCGTTCGTGGTGGCGCTGATGCTCTTCACCCTCGGCTCGGTGTTCGCGCTGTACGAGGGCATCCACAAGCTGCAGCACCCCGAGGAGTTGTCCAGCCCGCTCGTCGCCGTCGGCATCCTCGTCGTCGCGATCGGCCTGGAGTGCTACAGCTTCTACACCGCGATCGTCGAGTCGAAGAAGATCAAGGGCGACGCCACCTGGTGGCAGTTCATCCGCAACTCCCGCACGCCGGAACTGCCGGTCGTGCTGCTGGAGGACGCGGGCGCGCTGATCGGTCTGATCCTGGCACTGATCGGTGTCAGCCTCGCGACGATCACCGGCAACCCGGTCTTCGACGCACTCGGCACGGTCGCCATCGGTGTGCTGCTGGGCGTCATCGCGATCATCCTGATCATCGAGATGAAGTCGCTGCTGATCGGTGAGGGCGCGTCCGACAAGGACCTCGACGTGATCATCGACGAGCTGGCCGCCGGCAAGGTGCAGCGCGTCATCCACATCAAGACCCAGTACATCGGCCCGGACGAGATGCTCGTGGCGGCGAAGATCGCGCTGGAGCCCCGCCTGCCGCTCGACGAGGTGGCCCAGGCCATCAACGACGCCGAGCAGCGGGTGCGGGCCAAGGTGCCGCACGCCCGGTTGATCTACCTGGAGCCGGACCTGGACCGCTCGACGGTCGCCAGCTCCTGATCTGTTCCCTCGAAGCCGCTCCGGGTCACCGCCCGGGGCGGCTTCGTCGTTCCCGGGACAAAACGCCGGACAACCTGCGGACAAGAGCTATGGGCATCTCACCTGGTGGATACCTCTAGGGTGGGCCGAATCGGGTTCCATCAGGGAGGAATGCACCATGCCGGGAAACGGGTTGTGGCGCACGAAGTCGATCGAGCAGTCGATCTCGGACACGGACGAGCCGGGCACCAAGCTCCGCAAGGACCTGACGGCGTGGGACCTCACGGTCTTCGGTGTCGCGGTCGTCATCGGTGCCGGCATCTTCACGCTGACCGCGAGCACCGCGGGCAACATCGCGGGGCCGTCGGTCTCGCTGTCCTTCGTGCTGGCGGCGATCGCGTGCGCGCTGGCCGCGTTGTGCTACGCCGAGTTCGCCTCGACGGTGCCGGTCGCGGGTAGCGCGTACACCTTCTCCTACGCGACGTTCGGCGAGTTCGCCGCGTGGATCATCGGGTGGGACCTGGTGCTGGAGTTCGCGGTCGGCTCGGCCGCGGTCGCCAAGGGCTGGTCCGCGTACCTGCAGACCACGTTGGGGCTCATGGGTCTCGACGTGAAGACCGAGGTCGGCGACGGCATCAAGTTCGACTGGGGCGCGGTGCTCCTGGTCGCGGTGCTCACGGTCCTGCTGGTCATCGGCACGAAGCTCTCGTCCCGCGTCAGCGCGGTCATCACGGCCATCAAGGTCGCGGTGGTGCTGCTCGTGATCGTGCTCGGCATCAGCTACATCAAGGCCGAGAACTACACGCCGTTCATCCCGCCGGCCGCCGAAGGTGGCCCTGCCGCGCACACCGGCGTCGAGCAGTCGCTGTTCTCGCTGATCACCGGTTACTCGGGCAGCACGTACGGAGTGCTCGGCATGCTGGCCGCGGCGTCCATCGTGTTCTTCGCGTTCATCGGCTTCGACGTCGTGGCGACCACGGCGGAGGAGACCAAGAACCCGCAGAAGGCGGTGCCGCGCGGCATCCTCGGCTCGCTCGCCATCGTCACGGTGCTCTACGTCGCCGTCACGCTGGTGATCACCGGCATGGTCCCGTACAAGGAGCTCGCGACCCAGCCGGACGGCACGCGCGCGACGCTCGCCAGTGCGTTCGCGGAGAACGGGGTCGACTGGGCGGCAACGGTGATCTCGATCGGCGCGCTCGCCGGTCTCACCACCGTCGTCATGGTGCTGATGCTCGGCCAGAGCCGCGTGCTCTTCGCGATGTCGCGCGACGGCCTGCTGCCGCGCAAGCTCGCGAAGACCGGCAGCCACGGCACGCCGACCCGCATCACGATCATCATCGGTGTGCTGGTCGCGGTCGCCGCGGGCTTCTTCCCGGCGGGCAAGCTCGAGGAGATGGTGAACGTCGGCACGCTGTTCGCGTTCATCCTCGTGTCCGCGGGCGTGCTGGTGCTGCGCAAGACGCGACCGGACCTGGAACGTGGATTCCGCGTGCCGCTCGTGCCGTTGGTGCCGATCCTCGCGATCCTCGCCTGCCTGTGGCTGATGCTGAACCTGACCGCGCTCACGTGGATCCGGTTCCTCATCTGGATGGCGCTCGGTGTCGTCGTCTACTTCGTCTACAGCCGCCGCAACTCGGTGCTGGGCAAGACCGGTCAGAGCAAGGTCGAGCCCGAACCGGTGGTCAAGCGAGGCGAAGAACCCGGCATCTAGCTCGCACCAACTAATCTGCGCACCATGGAAAACGCGCGGTGGCTCTCCGAGGAGGAGTCGGGCGCCTGGAACCATTTCGTCCAGGCGTACCACCTCCTCGAGAGGCAGATCGAACAGCAGTTGCAGCGCGACGCGGGTCTCTCGCACGCGCAGTACAACGTGCTGATCGTGCTGTCCGAACGTCCGGACAACCGCATGCGCATGACCGAGCTGGCCCGCAGGGTCGTGGTGTCGAAGAGCTCGCTGACCTACCAGATCGGCAAGCTGGAGAAGGCGGGACTCGTGCGGCGCGAGCCGCACGAGTCCGACGAGCGCGGCATCCTCGCCGTGCTGACCGACGCGGGCAAGGACCTGTTGCGCACCACCGCGCCCGGTCACGTCACCACGGTCCGCGAGTACCTGATCGACCTGTTCACGCCGGAACAGCTCGCGCAGCTGGGGTCGTTCATGAAGGTCGTGCAGGAGAAGGCGGACGACTAGAGCGTCAGCAGACCCCGTTCGTCGAGCCACTCGGCGACGTCGTCCGGGCCTTGCCGCGTCACGTCCAGCTCCAGCACGGGCAGGATCGACTTCGCCGCGAGCTCACGGAGTTGGCGCTGCTCCTCGACGAACGGTTCCAGCGAGTCGTACTGCTTCGGGTTCGCGCTGATCTTCAGCCGTTCTTCCCGTGCCGCCTCGAACGTGTCCTCCGGCCGCGTGCACAACACGATCGCGAAGTTGAGCGGCTTCAGCCGTTCCTCCAGCCAGCCGAAGTCGAACTCACGCCCCTGCCGTGCCTGGTAGGCCAGGGTGGACAGGTGGAACCGGTCGACGATCCACGAGTAGAAGCGCTGCAGTTCGAACATCCGCACCCACGTCTCGTAGGTCTCCATCGCGTGCGCGGTCTCGTCCGGCGCGAAGTCGATCAGCCCGCGTCCCCACGGTTCGTTGCTGAACCCGCTCCACTCACCCGAGATCAACGGCGAGTGGTACCGGTACCTGCGGTGACCGACCAGACGCGGGTGCTCGTTCAACGCGAACGCCAGGTCCGTCTTGCCGGTCAGCCGCGTGCCTTCGAGGATCACCTTGGGCGTGAGCTTCATGGTGGTTAGCTAACCCCGTGATCCTCTGCCTCGACGTCGGTTCCACTTGGACCAAGGCCGCGCTCGTCACCGACGAGGGCGAGCTGGTCGACACCGGGCAGCACCCGACCACGCCGCCGGAGGTGCTGCGGGGCATCGACGCGCTGCGGTCTCAGGTCGGTGACGGCGAGATCCTCGCGTGCTCGTCGGCCGGCGGGGGCCTCCGGCTCGCGGTCGTCGGCCAGGAACGGGTCGTCAGCGCCGAGGCGGGTTATCGGGTGGCGTTGAGCGCGGGCGCCAAGGTCGTGCACGTCAGCGCGGGCCCGGTCGACGTGAAGGCACTCAGGGCGAGCAGTCCGGACCTGGTCCTGCTGGTCGGCGGCACGGACGGCGGTGACCAGAAGGTCCTGCTGCACAACGCCGCGAAGCTCGCCCGCGTGGCCGTGCCGATCGTGCTGGCGGGCAACGTCGAGGCGCAGCCGGAAGCGTTGGGGCTGCTGGCGAAGCGGACCGTGGTGGCCTGCCCGAACGTGCTGCCGGACGTCGGTCAGCTCGCCCCGGAACCCGCGCGCAGGGCGATTCGCGAGGCGTTCCTGCAGCACGTGATCGGCGGCAAGGGGTTGTCGCGCGGGCCGCGGTTCCGGCAGCTCGTGCGGGCCGTGACACCGGACGCGGTGCTGGCGGGCGTGTCCCGGCTGGCCCAGCAGGACCGCGAGGGCGCCGTGTTGGTGGTGGACGTCGGTGGCGCGACCACGGACGTGTACTCCGCTGTGTCGACTGTGGACAGTGAGGGTCTGGAGAGGACGGTCGCGCTGCCGCCGGACCGCCGCACCGTCGAGGGTGATCTGGGCATGCGCTGGTCCGCGCCCGGAGTCGTCAAGGAAGCGCTGGCCGAACGCCTCACGACCGAGGACCTGACCGCCGAGGCGCAGTTCCGCGCCGAGAACGTCGACTGGCTCGCGGACGACCCGGCCGTAGACGTGCAGCTGGCGTCGTTCGCGGCGATCCTGGCCGTGCGCCGTCATCTCAGGCAGGTCGACGGTCAGCTCGGTCCCCACGGCGCGGGCCTGCTGGTGTTGTCGGGCGGGGTCTTCCGGCACACACCGGACATCACGCCGGTCGTCGAGGCCCTGCGCGCCGACCCGGTGCTGCGGCCGGTGCTCCGGACCGCCGAGATCACCGTCGACCGCGACTACGTGCTGGCGCCAGTGGGTCTGCTCGCCGGGTCGGGGCGGCTCGAGGCCGCCGACCGACTGGCGAAAAGGCTAGGCTGACTCGTCGTCCTCGACGAACTCGAGGAGGTCGCCGGGCTGGCACTCCAGCACCCGGCACATGGCCTCCAAAGTGCTGAAGCGCACGGCTTTCGCGCGCCCGTTCTTCAGCACCGCGACGTTGGCGGGGGTCAGCCCGACCTTCTCCGCGAACTCGCCGACGCTCATCTTGCGCTTGGCCAGTTCGACGTCGATGCGCACGACGATGGCCATCAGATCACCGATTCCATGTCAGCCCGCAGTTCCGTCGCGCGCTTGAGCAGCGCCCGCATCACCACGAGCACGAGGCCGACCACCGAGACCGCCGACGTGAACAGGAAGAACAACACGATCACGCCCGGGTCGTCGGCGTTGACGCCGATCCAGATGAACACGCCCACGAGCACGGCCCAGGCCGCGGCGATCGCCCACACCATCACGTTGACCCACTTGATCGCGCCTTCGGTGAAGATCAGATCCTTGCGCACCAGCGTGAGCAGTTTCCAGGTGGCCACGATCACCACCTGCACGCACACGATCCAGAAGATCGACACGATCGTCGAGGGCCACCTCAGATGGGCCTCGTCCGGGTTCTGCTGTGCCATGTGCGCGTACTGGCCGGGGATCGAGAACGTCTCCAGCATCACGAGGATCCCGAACAGCGCCACCAGGAACACCCGGAGCGCCGTCACCGCCCAACGTTCAGAAATCATGCATCGAGTATCGGTAATGATCTATCGAAAGTCAATCGGTAGTGATCGTGTCGCAACAGGTCTCTACAGTGATCGCCGTGGGACTGCGCGAGCGCAAGAAGACCGAGACCCGAGCGGCCCTGTCGGCCGCCGCGCTGAGGCTCGCCCTGGAGAAGGGCGTGGACGAGGTGCGCGTCGACGAGATCGCCGAGGCGGCGAACGTCTCGCCGCGCACCTACAACAACTACTTCGCCAGCCGCGAGCACGCGATCGTCGCCGGCATCACGGCCTCCAGGGCCTTGCGGGTCGCGGAAGCGTTGCACGCCAGGCCTTCCGGCGAACCACTCGTCGACTCGATCATCGCCGCGTTCACCGAGCAGTACCGCGAACCACCGACCGAGGCCGTCGCGCTGATCACGTCGTCACCGGCGTTGCGCGCGGCCTACCTCGACTCGGTCGTGGAGATGGAACCGCCGATCGCCGACGTGATCGCCGCACGGTCGGGCAAGTCCGAGGAAGCCGCCGAGGTGCTGGCGGCCGCCGTCTCAGCGGCCGCCCGCCTCGCCGTGCGGCGCTGGGTGGACCTGCGCCCGTCCGGACTGGCCGTGGTCTCGGCGACGTCGATCGAGGACCACCTGCGCGAGGCGATCGGCCACCTCGCGCCGGCCCTCAGGTGAGCTCGTCCTTCAACACGCACATCAGCAACGCGTCGTGCCACTCGCCGTCGCGGAAGAACGACTGCCGGAACCGTCCGTCGACCTGGAACCCGACCTTCTTGTACGACTTGATCGCCCGCTCGTTCGCCTCCACGACACCGAGCTCGATCGAGTGCAGCCGCATCGTGTCGAACCCGTACCGGCAGACAGTGCGCAGCGCGTCAGTGCCGTACCCGCCACCCCAGTGGTCCTTCTCGCCGATGTAGATGTCGACCTCGGCGCGCGCGTTGACCGGATCCGCATCGCGCAGCACGACAACGCCGATCAGCTTGCCGTCCTTCAGCGTCTCGATGCAGAAGGTGACCTTCTCGTACGAGTTCTCCTGCCGGTCGGCGAAGCGCTTGCGGTCCGAGGCCAGCGACGAGTGGTAGTAGCTCTGCAGCCACCGCATCACTTCCTCGTCGTTGTGCCAGCGGTGGAACGCGTCGGCGTCCTCCGGTTCCACGGGGCGCAGTCGGACGAGGTCACCGGTCAGCACGATCACACGCTCCTACGCACTCGCACACGTGCATCTACACGTGCAGACTAAGAGCCTCATAGAGCGTCGCGCGACCGCATTTCCGGCCTCCGCGCGAACGGCAGCGAGGGCGACTCCGGCGCGTCCACCCGCACCAGCCCTGCCGCGATCGCCACCGCCCGGTCCCACTCCGGGTCCGACGTGTAGTCCGAGTGCGCCGACACCCCGGACCGCCACCGCCGCCCCGGGAACGGCCCCCGCTGCGGGTCCGGCAGCCAGTGGTCGCCACCCAGCACCAACGCCCCGGTCGGCCCGCGCAACGCAGGTGCCAGCGCGCCCTCCGAGCCGTCCTCCCGGTAGCCGACGCCGAGCAACATGCCGTCGAACACCTGCCGCCGCCACGTCATCACCGCGCCACCCAACGGGTCCGTGCCCCGGCACAGCGCGCGCCAGCGTCCGTCCAGGCCGCCGGCCAGCCTCGCCAGCGACGCGTGCGGCACCACGGCCGGGAACGCCCGCGGGTAGGCCCACTGCAGCTGCGAACCGGCCGTCACCAGGCCGATCCGTTCGCGGTCGTGTGCGGGCAGGTCCTCCAGCAGCCGGGCCGCGGCCACCGCGACCAGCAGGGAGCCCTGCGAGTGTCCACAGAGGACTACGCGGGTTCCCGGGTCGCGCAGGTGGTCCTCGACGCGGGCGACGAGCTCCGGCACGACCTTCAGCGCGTAGCAGGGCGGCACGATCGGGTGCGCCTCGCGCGGCCAGAACTGCGCGATGTCCGCGATGATGCCGAGCCGCCGGCCCGACTCCGGCTGGCGCGCGGCCAGGTACACGGCACGCAGCAACGACACCGCGAGCAGGCCCAGCACGAACACGCCGAAGGCCGAGAACGGGTCTGCCCACTCCGCCAGCGGCACGTTCCGCAGCCGGATCAACGAAGCCAGCACGGCACCGAGCACCAGCACGGACGCCACGATCATGATCATGTGGTGGCCGTGGTTGCGTTCCCAGCGCGCCCACCACCACGCCCGCGTCGCGGTGCGGAGGTCGCGCATCCGGCCGGAGTGCAGCAACGAGGCCTCTCGCGCCCACTCCTTGCCCTTGCGGAACGCCCGCCACCGCACGGCACTGGTGAACGAAGCGACCGCGAGCGTGCTGAGCAGCGCCAGCACACCCGCCACGCCCCACAGCAGGGTGATGTAGTCGTAGCCGATCGGCAGGTGCAGGTCGGAGCCCAGCGCCTTGCGCACCGGCAACGCCACCCCGGCACCGAAACCGCCGCCGAGCAACCCGCCGATCGCCAGCACGGGAGCCGCGAACCAGCCGCCAGCCCACGGCCGCAACTCGCGTGGCAACGAGCTCCACGACTTGCGGGCCATCAGCGCCGCCGGAGCCAGCATCAGCCCGAACAGCAACAGCACGAACGCCATCAGCAACGCCACGACCTGCACGGTCACGTCCGCGCCGGGCACCCGCAACGGCACTTGCTCCTGCAGTCCGAGCGTCGTCAGCACCAGAAGCAGCGAGAACACCACGAGCAGCCGCCGCGGCTTGCGCCCTAACGCCGCACGCAACCACCGTCCGCCGCGATGAGGCGCACCGCCCGTGGGGTCGTCCAGCAGCAGTACGCCGAGCACGGACAGCCCGATGAGCACCAGCGAGACGATCCACGCGACCGTGATCGCGACGCCCATCCCACCGGTGGCCGTGAGCTGCTTCAACGGCCCGCCGAGTGCGATCAGCGCCGCCACCGCCAGCGCCGTCACGACGTGCAGCGACCGCAACGCCGGCGTGTCCGGGTCCGTCGCGACGTGCGCGCCGGGCAGTCCGGAGGCGGGCTGCTTCTCCTGCTCCTCCGCCTCGGCGATCTCCTTGCGCTCGATCCGCCACTCGACGTGCGAGATCCGGCGCATCACCGCGATCACCAGCAGGATCGGCAGCAGCCCCAGGAAGGTCCGGAACCAGGGAAAGGCACGTACGTCGGCCGGAATGCTGGTCAGACACGCGGTACCGGGACGCAGGCACTGCGCCGCGAGCAGGTCCAGGCTCACCACGGAGATCTGCGCGATCAGCAACGCCGTCAGCAGCAGGGCGAAGACCCGCAGCAACGACCGCAGGCCGATGCCGAGCAGGTGGGCGGGCAGGTTCCGCTCGGGAACGGGCGGGAGCATCCAGTGCGCGACGTTCGCGATGCTGAAGGGGAAGAGCAACGCCCAGGTGGCCTTGGCCACACCGCCGGACGTCATCCCGCCCCACAGATACCCCTCGACCACGCGGGGAATGGGCCGGCCGTCGGTCTGCAATACTGGTCCGGGCGCGGGCCTGCGGAGTCTGTCCGCCGGTCGCACGATGCGCCCGAGACCGTCTCCCGCAACGTCCACGGCCGCAACGGCGTCGACCAACGTCTGCGGCGTTGTTCCTTGAACGCCGTGCACGCGCAGTTCGACGACACGTGTGTCCGGGCCGGTAATCAACACCCGAGACCTCCCTCACCTGACGTGGGGGACATAGTGGTGCATCAGCGGGCGGTATGGTCGGACGACACCCTCGTTGAAGTGCCCTGGAGGACTTCGTAATGACCGCGGACCGGTTGCAGACCCGCAACGGCATCGACTTCGCAGTGGCCGACCTGTCGCTCCACGAGTTCGGTCGCAAGGAGATCCGTCTGGCCGAGCACGAGATGCCCGGCCTCATGGCGTTCCGCCGCGAGTACTCCGGGGCGTACCCGCTCAAGGGCGCTCGCATCTCCGGCTCGCTGCACATGACGATCCAGACGGCCGTCCTGATCGAGACCCTGGTTGACCTGGGCGCCGAGGTGCGCTGGGCCTCCTGCAACATCTTCTCGACGCAGGACCACGCGGCGGCTGCCGTCGTCGTGGGCCCCCACGGCACGGAGGAGGAGCCCAAGGGCGTCGCCTGCTTCGCGTGGAAGGGCGAGACCCTGCCGGAGTACTGGTGGACGGCCGAGCAGATGCTCACCTGGCCGGACGGCAAGGGCCCGAACATGATCCTGGACGACGGTGGCGACGCCACCCTGCTCGTCCACAAGGGCGTCCAGTACGAGGCGGCGGGCGTCGTCCCGGCGACCTCCGAGGACGACTCGGAGGAGTACGCGATCGTTCTCGACACGCTCCGCGCGTCGCTCGAGAAGGACGCCAAGAAGTGGACGAACATCGCCGAGGACATCCGCGGCGTCACCGAGGAGACCACGACGGGCGTCATGCGCCTGTACCAGCTGGCTGCCGCCGGTGAGCTGCTCTTCCCGGCCATCAACGTCAACGACGCCGTGACGAAGTCGAAGTTCGACAACCGCTACGGCATCCGCCACTCGCTGGTCGACGGCCTCAACCGCGGCACCGACGTCCTGATCGGCGGCAAGGTCGCGGTCGTCTGCGGCTACGGCGACGTCGGCAAGGGCTCCGCGGAGTCGCTGCGCGCCCAGGGCGCCCGCGTCATCGTCACCGAGATCGACCCGATCTGCGCCCTGCAGGCCGCCATGGACGGCTACCAGGTCGCGAAGCTCGAGTCGGTCATCTCGATCGCGGACATCGTCATCACGACGACGGGCAACAAGGACGTCGTCACCGTCGAGCACATGGCCCAGATGAAGCACCAGGCGATCCTGGGCAACGTCGGCCACTTCGACAACGAGCTCGACATGGCCGGTCTGCAGCGCTACCCCGGCATCCGCAGGAACAACATCAAGCCGCAGGTCGACGAGTGGGTCTTCCCGACCGGCCGCACGATCATCGTGCTGTCCGAGGGTCGCCTGATGAACCTGGGCAACGCCACCGGCCACCCGTCGTTCGTCATGTCGAACTCCTTCTCGAACCAGGTGATCGCTCAGATCGAGCTGTTCACCAAGTTCAAGGAGTACGACAACGAGGTCTACCGCCTGCCGAAGGTGCTGGACGAGAAGGTCGCGCGCATCCACCTGGAGGCGCTGGGCGGCGAGCTCACCAAGCTCACCAAGGACCAGGCCGAGTACATCGACGTCGACGTCGAGGGCCCGTACAAGCCGGAGCACTACCGCTACTGATTTGCCTTTCGACGAGCCCTCGCCTGCTGCAGGCGAGGGCTCGTCGCCTTTTCGGGGGAGCAACACGTGTTCGAACGTTTCACCACCGCGTACCCGCTGGACGCGGGCGTCGCGTCGCCGCCGACGAACATCGAGCCGTTGCGCCAGGTGCCGGGCCTGGCCGAGTTGGTGACGACGGCCGCGGGCCTCTCGTTCGGCGACGGCATCCTCCGCGTGTTCACCGACGACGAGGCCCGCCGCGCACAGGGCCTGGCGAACCTCATGTGGCCGGAGTGGGCACCGCGGTTCCGCCCGTTCGCCCAGGACTGGACGGGCCGCCAGTACGTGCTCGACCTGCGCCGCGGGGCGATGGTGATGCTGCTGGACCCCGGTGCCGGCAGCGTGCACAGCCTCGACGGCACCATCCCGGACCTGCTCGACGAGTACGCGCTCGAAGACCCGGACACCTTCCTCGCCCAGGACCTGTTCACCCTCTGGCGCACCCTGCACCCGGAACGCGAGCCCGCAGGCACGTGCGTCGGCTTCAAGAGGCCGCTGTTCCTCGGCGGCGCGGGTGACGTGGAGAATCTTGAGGTGGTCGACGAAGAGGTCTACTGGTCGGTCCACGGTCAGCTGTGGGCGAAGGTCAAGGACCTCCCGGACGGCACGTCGATCAGCAGCGTCGAGATCAGTTAGGGAATGGTGGCAACGGTGGGATTCTTCGGCACCTACGCCTTCGAGCACGGCTCGTGGAAGACCCTGTCCGAGGGCGAACTGCCGTCCCTCGCGGAGCCGTCGCTGTGGATCGACATCCACGACAGCGACATCACCTCGGTCGTCTACACCCCGGCCGGCCCCGGTTCCGGCGTCGCCTACCTGGGCCTGACGCCGCGCACCTACTTCGAGAACCCCAACGCGTCCGACCCGACGGACACCCTGCGCGAGGCAGCCGGCCTGGCCGCGTGGTGGGGGCTGCTCAACTCCGGCGGCGACGTGCCGGCCAAGCAGGCCGAGTTGCTCGCCTACCTGGCCGAGGACGAGGACCCCGAGGCGTTCGAGTGGGACGAGTCGGAGGACGTCGACGAGATCGACGACGGTGAGGTGTTCGTCGAGGTGAAGACGCGGCGGTTCTTGGCGGCGTTGGGGCTGCCGGTGCCGACCGAACTCAGCGGATGAAGACCCGCCACGCTGACGCAGGGGTCCCCCGCCAAGGGGACCCCTTCTTTAATTCTTGCAGGTAGCACCGACACTTCTGGCGATCATGAAACCGCCGCCGACCGCCCGCGCCGCAGCTCTCACGTGAGCGACAACTGCCTGCCGTGGTCTTCCCTGGCTCGACTGGCGAGATCCGCGACCATCGCGCGTGACTGCTCCTCGCTGAGCGCTATCGAGTCCAGACGCTCGAAGATCTTCTTGCAGTCCTTGACGCCGGACGGGTCCTGCACGAACACCTGGGCGATCTCAGATTCCGCGTAGGCCACGGTGCTGCGCTTCTCGAAGTTCCACAGCACGTATTCGGCCAGGTAGACACCCGCCGCACCGCTCGCCGCACGAACAACCCTGATGGAATGCGTGTTGAAGAGCAGCCTCATCAGCTGGTCCTCCATGACCTCAGGGCCACCTACGTTGAGCCTCAGGGCGTTCTCGTGGATGAAAAAGGTGCATAGCGGCCGATCGTGCCGTCGCAAGAGCGTTGTCCGCTCGGAGCGGAATCGAACAGCCGCCTCGATCTTGTCCGGAGGGAGCACAGCGCGGTCCTCGTACACGGCCTGCGTGTACTCCTTGGACTGCGAAAGGCCTGGCAGGTGCGCCAGGTTGTACGTGAAGAGGCTTTCCGCGCTCGACTCGGCCATCGACAACGTGCGCAGCTTGTCCGGCGCCTGCACGAAGTAGAGGTCGAACGCGGACCGATACCTCGTCAGGAAGTCGGTGATGAACTCCTGGCTGCGGCCGCACCGACCGAGGAACTGGACGATGTCGATCTCGCTCGCGCGGACCTTGCCGTGCTCAATGTTGGAGACCTTCCCCGGATCCCAGCCGAGCATCTTGGCTATCTTCCTGGCGCGGAAGGTTGTCCACTGCTCGCGAGTCTGGCGCAGCTCGTCGCCCAGGTCACGGCTGTACGGAGTGGATGGATCGCCGTTCATGAAAATTGACGTTAGGCGATGGAGGGAAAACAACATCGTGCCCAAACGGGTGGAACTCGGAATGGCCAGGGTGCCCCACGAGGGCGTGTACGAGGACGTGTTCGTGCCGCTCGTCGACGGCACCCCGCTCACCGACTGGTTCGAAGCCTTCAGCGGTGTGCGCCAGGAAGACCTCGAAGCCAAGCCGTTCCAACCCGGCAAGGCACGGCTGGTGCTCGGCTGCGACTGCGGCATCGCGGCGTGCGGGCCGTTGGTCGCGGACATCACCGCTGACGGCGACACGATCGTCTGGAGCGGGTTCCGGCGGCCGCATCGCGGCGGGCGCGAGTACCCCGGGGTCGGGCCGTTCGTGTTCGGGCGTGCGCAGTACGACGAAGTGTTGCTGGAACTCGGTTGACGTGCGGGTTTTACTGGCGTGGTGCGGACGACCATCATCAAGAAGACCCTGCGCGTGCCCACTTCGGACGGTGCGCCGGGCGACGGTGCCGCCGTGGCGAGGCAGTTGGACGCCGCGCTCATCCGGTCTGGCTTCAAGGCCGGCCGTGACCTGCTGGAACACGTGGGCGCGCTCGCCGATGCCGAGGAGTTCGCCGCGGAGGTCGTGCGGGCGGTCAAGGAGCTGATCGGCGCGCGCGGGCAGCACAACCCGTACTTCAAGGAGTTCCCGCACAACGTGCCGGACACCCTCACGTTCTGGTGGGAGTGCGTGCGGGACGCGTTGGAGCAGGGCCTCGAGCCCACGAACAATCTCCTCGACCTGCCCAAGTACGGCCGCGTCCAGCACTCGTACGAGGAGATGCTGCGCGCGCACGACGAGCTGATCCCGTCGTTGAAGGACCGTGTCACGGTCGTGCACCTCGGTGGCACGCTGGAAGAAGAGGTTCAGCGGCTGTTCGAGGAGCTCGCCACGAGCCCGATCCCGTTGGCGGAGAACGACAGGATGTTGCTCGGTGAGCTGGCCGTGCTCGGTGACGACGGCGCGTTCGACGTGCCCGTGCGGGAGAACCGCGCGATCCTCAACGCCGCGCGGCTCGTCGCGCAACGGCCGCTCAAGGACATCGACACCGTCACCGACGTGCTGCGCCTCGCGGCGGAGGCGTCCGGGGGAGACGTCACGCTCGAGGAGCCGACGCGCTTCCGGTCGTTCCGCCGGCCTGAGCGCCGGGCGTTGCTGGGGGCGTTGAACGAGGTCGCGGAGAGCAAGCTCGGTGACATCGGTCAGCACCGCGAGGCGTGGAAGCGGCTCGGTGAGCGGTTGCACCCGCACGAGCACCCGTTCGAACGGGCGCAGGACGTGTTCGCGGTGGCGCGCCGGGAGAAGGTCGCGCGGTCGTTCGCCGGGCAGGTCGAGATGGCGTTCGTGAACAACGACGTCGAGCGTGCGGCCGAGATCCTGTCGAAGGCTCCTGGCATGTTGTTGCGGCAGGTCGACAGGCTCCTGCGCAACGGCGCGCCGAACCTCGCCGCGCTCGTCGAGACGGCTGTGCCCGAGGTGTCGAGTCGCGTCCTCATCTCGGTGCTGGAGCACCTCTCCAACCGCACGACGCCGGACACCGCGCGCGTCTTCGCGACCCGTGCCCGCAGGGTGTGGATCGCCGACGACGAACGCGCGCCGCTCGACCCCGCGCAGGTCGCGGCGATCGTCGAGGTGGTCGAGAACGAGCTGGTCCGCAGGCTGCCGGAGTACTCGGAGCTGGTCGTGGACGACGAGGTGCTCGACGTGGTGGTGCCGGTTTCCGGGACCGAGGAAGGCTTCGGCGTGCTGCCGCGCGGGTCGAAGCTCTGGTTCGACGGCGACGTGCTGCGGTTCTTCGTGCACTGGCGCCAGCACGTGAAGCGGACCGACTACGACCTGTCCGCAGTGCTGCTGGACGAGAACTTCCAGTTTCAGGGGCACGTGTCGTGGACGCGGCTCCAGCAGGACGGCGCCTTTTACTCAGGCGACGTGACCGATGCCTCGGACGGCGCGACGGAGTTCATCGACGTGCACCGGGACGCGGTGAACGCCAGGTACGTGGTACCGCAGGTGAACGTGTACTCGGGCGAGGGGTTCGACGAGGTCGCCGAGTCGATGTTCGGGTTCATGAGCCGTGACCTCGACCAGATGGGCAAGCCGTTCGAGCCGAGCACGGTCCGAGCGCGCTCTTCCATGCGCGGCAAGGGAAAGGTCGCGCTCCCGATCATGTTCGAACGGGAGGGTGACACCTGGTTCGGCACCTGGCTGCACCTGTACCTGCGCGGTTCGGCGTGGGGCAACCGCGTCGAGGAGAACCGTGACATCGTCAAGCTGATCGCCGCAGCGGCGTTGCGGCGCAAGTACTTCACCGTGACGAGGGTGCGGGACCTGTTCGCGCGCAAGGAGTCCACAAAGGATGCTCCGGCGATCCGCATCGCGCTGGCGCGGGACGAGAGCGGATCCGTGACCACCGTGGCGGAACTCGGGAAACTGCTGTCGGACTGACCCGCTTCGCTGCTAACGTGGGAATCGCGAGGCCATGAGAGGGCTTCCTTCTAACTCCGGAACCGGAATGCTCTTCGGAGCGCCGGTCTTTAGCCCTCTCGCCTTCCTCGCCCAGCTTTAGTTCCACTCGACGGCGATGCCCGCGATGCCTGGCCCGACGTCACCGAAGTAAGCGCTGACGACGCCGCCGAGGCCGCACACCAGCTCGTCGACGTCGACCGGCGTCGCGTCGGCCGAGGCCAGGAACTGCTTCATGCAGCGCGCGGGCATCGCCCGCCGGTGGAACGAGAGCTGCACGAGGTACGAGCCGCAGGTGTCGCGGAACGTCCGGTGGTGGCCGGGCGTCGCGTTGCCGGTGTCGTCGACGATCGTGAAGCTGAAGACGTGCTCCTCGCCCGCCGCGAGCCGCCGGTCGAACAGCATCTCCACGGCGAGGTTGCGGGAAGCGCTTTCCCGGCGCAGCCGCCCCTGCCGGCAGCCTTCGCCGGCTCTCACCATCGCGTTCTCGATCAACGAGCCGTCGTCGCCGTGGTGCGTCGCCAGGTACCGGTCCGGCCCCTGCCGTGTCGCGCGCACGACGAGACGTGTGGTGATGGAGCGTTGCTCGCGGTGCATGCCCAACTGGACGGTGTCGTGCACCGAGAGCACTTCGAGGTCGGCGTTGCCCCGCGCGGCCTCTGGTACGGAGTCGAACGTCGCGAGCAGCGGCGCCTGCTCCGGCCACGTCGCGACCGGGCGGGGCGCGTAGCTGTTCGCGTTGCGCGGGCCGATGAGGTCCAACAAGGACGACGGCGGTAGGCGCAGCACGGTCTCCAGCGCGCGCACCGTGCTGATGGCGCGCGGCACCTCGGGATGGCGCAGACCTCGTTGCCAGTACGAGAGCGTCGACTGGCCCACTTGGACACCCAGTTGCTCGAGATGTGCGCGCAGCCGTGCGAGCGAGAGGCCCCGGTGGGCGATCGCCTCGCGCAATGCGCGGTGGAACGGCCCGTAGCGCAGCGTCTCGGCGAGAGGGGTCGGCAGACCCCCGGTCGGGAGCCCGATCGGTTCGTCGACCGACCCGGCGTGCCCGGAATCCGCGGCCACCGCGGCACCTACCCTTCACACGCGCCGTGTGACTGTTCACCGTAGTCACTCGTTCTGGTGATCGAAAGATCGGATTTCGCCCGTGTGGGGGACGTCCTGCCGCCGTGTGAGTGGCCGGACCCGGTCCCGTCGGGGCTCCCGTTAGGGTTTTCGCGTGGGAAAGCTCGTAGTGATCGAAGGTCTGGACGGGGCCGGCAAGCGCACTCTCGCCAACGGCCTGACCGAGGCGTTGGCCTCCCAGGGCAGGACCGTGGCCAGTCACGCGTTCCCGCGCTACGGCATCAGCGTGCACGCTGACCTGGTCCGCGACGGCCTGTACGGCAGGCTCGGCGACCTCAGCGACTCGGTCTACGGGATGGCCGTCCTCTACGCGCTCGACCGGCGCGGCGCGGCCGACGAGATCCGCAAGGACCTCGAAGAGCACGACGTGGTCCTGCTCGACCGGTACGTCGCGTCGAGTGCCGCGTACAGCGCCGCGCGGCTGCACCAGGACGAGCACGGCGAGTTCGTGCGGTGGGTGCACGAGCTGGAGGTCGAACGCTTCGGGCTGCCCGTCCCCGATCTCCACCTGCTGCTGCGCGTGCCCGTCGAGGTCGCGGCGGAGCGGGCGGCCAGGCGGGAGCAGAGCGATGAGTCCCGTGCCCGGGACATTTATGAATCCGATGGCTCGCTGCAGGCCAGATGCGGTGTGGTTTACGACGGATTGGCGAAGATCGGCTGGCTCGCGCCGTGGCAAGTGGTGGACGGGCGGTCAAACGTGAACTTTCATTCGCTTCTGGAACCGCTCTTCACTCCTTGAGTGGTCGCTCACGTGCGTACCGATTGACACGATCGAGTGTCCGGTTTGTCACTGTGAGTGAATAGGGGATCGCGATTTGAAGCGTGTCCTGCAGCGCCCCCCGGTCGGTGTCGCCCGTACGGCGGTGCTGATCGCTGCCGCCCGCGCCAACGAGCAAGGCCATCTCCGCCGCCTCTTCGACGACCCGCTCGCCGCAGGACTCGTGGAGGCCGCCGGCTCCGCGAGCGATCTGAACGGCGTCCGCACCCTCGCGGGTGATCACTTCGTCCTGCGCACCCGCTACTTCGACGACGAGCTCCTCGCCACGCCGCAACCCCAGGTCGTGATCATGGCGGCGGGCCTCGACACAAGAGCGTTCCGGCTCCGGTGGCCGCCGGGCACGAAGCTCTTCGAACTCGACTTACCCGAGTTGCTGGAGTTCAAGGAAGACGCCCTGCGCGACCAGCACGCGCACCCCACGTGTGAACGCGTCGTCGTCCCGAGCGATCTGCGCGACGACTGGCCGACGGCGCTGATACGCGCCGGTTTCGACCCGAAGAGGCCCACGGCGTGGTTGCTGGAGGGCCTCTTCATGTTCCTGCCGCCGGACGCGGGCGAGCAGGTCCTCTACTGGGTGAGCGCGCTGTCCGCCGCCGGCAGCACGCTCGCGCTCGAACACGTCAACCGCGCCTTCCGCGAGCTGCCGCAGATGAAGCCCGTGCACCAGCGGTTCGACGCGCTCGACGCCCGCTGGCAGTCCGACGTGGAGGACCCGGTCGAGTGGCTCGCCGGCTACGGCTGGGACGCCCGCGTGACCCATCAGGTCGACCTGGCCGCGCGGCACGACCGGGCGGTCCCGGCGATCACCGACCCGCGGAAAGTAGGTGACGCGCGCATCTGGCTGGCCTCGGCCGTTCGCACGGCCTGACAACAGCCGGTAACGAAAGGTGATCCTCGCGCGGATACTCCCGCGACGAGCAGGTCAAACGGGGCGGGGTGGGGTACGTGGAACGACAGTTCCGGCCGGTTACCGAACGAGCGCACATCGCCACCAGCAGCAACGGAGCGTGGGCGGTGCGCGAACGCGCGACCGGCAGTGCAACGATGTTGGGTATGAAGGCACGCGTGCTCGTCGTCGATGACGACCCCGCCCTGGCGGAGATGCTGACGATCGTGTTGCGCGGGGAGGGCTTCGACACCGCGGTGGTCGCCGACGGTGCCCGTGCCCTGCCCGCGTTGCGCGAGCTCAAGCCCGACCTCGTGCTGCTCGACCTGATGTTGCCGGGGATGAACGGCATCGACGTCTGCAAGGCGATCAGGTCCGAGTCGGGCGTGCCGATCGTGATGCTCACCGCGAAGAGCGACACGGTCGACGTGGTGCTGGGCCTCGAGTCCGGCGCGGACGACTACGTCGTCAAGCCGTTCAAGCCCAAGGAGCTCGTCGCTCGCATCCGGGCGCGCCTGCGGCGCACCGAGGCCGAGCCGTCCGAGGTGCTGCAGATCGGCGACCTGACGATCGACGTTCCCGGCCACGAGGTGCTGCGCGAGGGCAGGCCGATCCAGCTCACGCCGCTGGAGTTCGACCTCCTCGTCGCGCTGGCCCGCAAGCCGCGCCAGGTGTTCACCCGCGAGGTGCTGCTCGAGCAGGTGTGGGGTTACCGCCACGCCGCCGACACGCGCCTGGTGAACGTCCACGTGCAGCGGCTGCGCTCCAAGGTCGAACGGGACCCGGAACACCCCGAGGTGGTGTTGACTGTCCGCGGTGTCGGGTACAAGGCCGGCCCTCCGTGACAGGTGGCATATGAAGTTCGTACGGCCGGCCATCGCGAAGGCGCAGTTCCTCGTGGAGGAAGCGCGTAAGCGATGGGCCGCGTTTGGTGACCTCTGGCGTCGTTCGCTGCAGCTGCGCGTCGTCGTGTCCACGCTCGCGCTCTCGTCGGCCGTGGTGTTCGTGCTGGGCATGGTCCTGCAGATGCAGATCACCAACCAGCTGCTGAGCACCAAGGACGAGGCCGCGGTGCGGCAGGCGCTGGCCTCGCGCAACCTGATCCAGTCCGACCTGGTCGGCCTGAACCCCGGCCCGGACAGCGTGCAGACGCGGTTCACCAGCGCGATCAACAAGCTCGCCGTCGGTGGCACCGGGACGGACGCCACGACGGCGGGCGCCGGCGCGTTCGAGCCGGTGCTGGCCGACGGGCAGAGCTCGGCCGGTGTCGGGCGGGTGCCGTCCGTCGGCAAGCTCGACGACGTGCCGCGCGGCCTGCGCGAGATGGTCGAGGACGGCGGTTCCGGCACCCAGATCCACACCGTGCAGCGCGACGGCGCGCAGACCACGTTGTTCGTCGTGGGGCTGCCGATCAGCACGTCCGCGCGCTCGATGCAGCTGTACCTGATCTTCCCGCTGACCGCCGAGCAGCGCACGGCCGAGGTCGTGCAGTCGACCCTGGCCGTCGGCGGCGTCGTGCTCCTGGTCCTGCTGGCGCTCATCGCGAACCTGGTGACGCGCCAGGTGGTGCGCCCGGTGCGGCAGGCCGCCGAGGTCGCGGAGCGGTTCGCGGACGGCACCCTGCACGAACGCATGCACGTCGTCGGCGAGGACGACGTGGCGCGCCTGGCCGAGTCGTTCAACGAGATGGCCGAGTCGATCCAGGCGCAGTTCAAGCAGCTGGAGGAGTTCGGCCAGCTGCAACGCCGGTTCACCTCCGACGTCTCGCACGAGCTGCGCACCCCGTTGACGACGGTGCGCATGGCCGCGGACGTCCTGCACGCCTCGCGTGAGCAGTTCCCCGCCGGACTCGCCCGGTCCACCGAGCTGCTGGTGGACGAGCTCGACAGGTTCGAGTCGCTGCTGGGCGACCTGCTGGAGATCTCGCGGCTGGACGCCGGTGTCGAGGAGTTGACCGCGGACCAGGTCGACATCCGCGTGCTGGCCCGCCGGGCGCACGACTCGGTGCGCGCGATCTCGACGAGCGCGAACTCCCCGGTGGTGCTGGACCTGCCCGACTCCGAGCTCGTCGCCGAACTCGATTCCCGCCGCGTGGAACGGATTCTGCGCAACCTGCTCGCGAACGCCATCGACCACGGCGAGGGCCAGCCGGTCGAACTCACCATGCGCGGCAACGACGACGCCGTCGCGATCACCGTGCGGGACCACGGCGTCGGGCTGCGCCAGGGCGAGGCCGAACTGGTGTTCAGCCGCTTCTGGCGCGCCGACCCGTCGCGCAACCGCCGCACCGGCGGCACCGGCCTCGGTCTCTCCATCTCGCTGGAGGACGCCCGGTTGCACGGCGGCTGGCTGGAGGCGTGGGGCGAGCCCGGCCACGGTGCCGTGTTCCGCCTGACGTTGCCGCGCAGGCACGGCGAGGAGCTGCGCGAGAGCCCGTTGCCGCTGGCGCCCGCGATCGAGCTCGAACCCGTGGCCGTGGTCGAGGAGCCGATCGTCGAGGAGGAACCCGGCGAGATCGAGCTGCGGCCGGAGGAGATCACCTGGCAGCCCGCGGAGCCCGTCGACGGGACTCCCGCGGTGTCGGAGCCGGTGTCGAGGTCGAAGTTGGACGAGGTTTCGGAGGAGGTGCGGTGAAGCGGCTGGCGTTGCTGGTGCTCGTGCTCGTCACCCTGGCCGGGTGCGCCGCGATCCCGACGAACACCCAGCCGAAACCGATCGGGTCGAAGGACAACAAGGCGTCCAGCACCCTCACCGCACCGGAACCGCGCGAGAACATCGACCCGTTCATGCTCGTGCGCGACTTCATCGACGCGACCTCGAACCCGGACAACAACTACGCGGCCGCCCGCGCGTTCATGACGGAGGACGCCAGCCGCAAGTGGGACACCAAGAACCCCACGATCATCGAGTCCGGCTTCTCGACCGTGCCGACCTCGCAGGCACCGCAGGACAAGACGCAGACCGTGCTGCTGCAAGGCAAGTACGTCGGCAGGCTCGGCAGCGACAACGCGTTCGTCCCGCAGCTCGGCGACTTCCAGAGGCCGGTGAAGGTCGAGCGCAACAACGAGAACCAGTGGCGGATCTCCGAACCGCCTCCCGGCATCTACATGCCGCAGAACCTGTTCAACACCACGTACCGCCGCGTGACGTTGTACTTCTACAACCCCGAGTTCACCGTCCTGGTGCCGGACCCGCGCTACGTCGTCATCCCGCCGGCGACCTCGATCCCGACGCGCGTGACCGAACTGCTGATCGCGGGCCCCGGCGACGCCGTCCGCGACACCCTGGTGAGCGCACTGGGCCCGGACACCGACAAGTTCTCGGACACCCTCGAATCCGACGACGGCGCTCTCGAGGTCAACCTCACCAACGTGGGCAAGGACCTGACCCCCGAGAAGCGCAAGCAGATCGTCGCGCAGGTCGTGAAGTCCCTCTCGGGTGTCACCTCGTCCCGCCTGCGAGTGCTCGTCGACGGCCAGCAGATCCTGCCGGACCAGCGCGACTTCCGGCCGTCCGACGTGTCCGCGACCGCGGGCGAGGCGTTGCTGGCACTGAATGCGAACCTCCAGGGCATGATCGTGGCGGACGGCTCCGTCCGCTCGCTGACCGACGGCACCCCCGTCAAGGGCCCCGCGGGCACCGGCGCCTACAGCGTCGTCTCGGCAGCCCAGTCCCTCGACGGCTCGAGACTCGCCGTGGTCTCCCGCGCAGGCGGCTCGATGCGGCTGCGAGTGGGGGAGCTGGAGTCGGACCTGTCCGAGGTGGACCTGAACGCCACCACGCTCACCAGACCGACCTGGCTGCTCTCGAGCGGCCCGAAGGAACCGGCCACCGAGGTCTGGACGACGGCCAACGGCACCCAGGTGGCCAGGGTGACCCGCTCCGACAACGGCAGCTGGACCGCCAAGGGCGTGAACATCACCGACCTGCTGCCGTTCGGCTCGATCAGCGAACTGCGCCTTTCACGCGACGGCACCCGTGCCGCCCTGGTGATCGCCGGCAAGCTCTACATCGCCTCGGTGGTGCGCAACAACCAGGACGTGTCCCTGCGCTCCCCGCGGCAGCTGCAACCGTCGACCCTGGGCGCGTCCGTGCAGTCCATCGACTGGCTCTCGCAGGACGTGCTGGTGGTTTCCTCCTCACTGCCTTCGTGGCCTGTCACCAGGGTCTACACGGACGGCTACAAGATGGACCGCTACAGCCAGTCGAACCTCACCGTGCCCGTGGGCTCGGTGGCGGCCGCGGCGGCGCGTCAGGTGCAGGTGGTCGACCCTTCCGGGTTGTGGTCGGCTTCGGACATCACTGATGTGTGGCGGTCGAGCGGGATCCGGGTGCCGGCGGGCGCGCTGGTGTTCTACCCGGGCTGACGTCGGCGAGCGGGTCTGCTTGGGGCTGTTGGGCTTGCTGGGCAGACGCGGATGGGACCGAGCGGTCTGGTTGGGCAGACGCGACGCGGCAAAGGCGGATGGGGCAGACGCGGGCTGGTGGGACGCGGGCTAGCCGACAAGCAGGCGCGGCAAGGCTGATGCAAGCAAGCGCGGCTCGGCTGGTGCGTGCCGGGCTTCACTGCCTCCCGCCTCCCGCCCGCCTCACCTCCCGCCTCCCGCCCGCCTCGCCTCCCGGCCCGGCCTCCGTGTCACCTCACTGCCCCGGCCGGTGCGGCCGTGCCGACGTCAGCACCAGCACCGCGTTCGTCCGCACCCCGGCCTGCCGCAGAGCGCGCACACAAGCCGACGCCGTGGCCCCGGTGGTGACCACGTCGTCCAGCAGCACGGTGGTCCCCGGCGGCGACGGACCACGCACCAGCACCCGCCCCTCCAGGTTCCGCCTTCGCGCCCCAGGGCCCAGTCCCACCGAATCGGCCACACCAGGTGCCAGTCCCAGCACGGGCGCGACGGTGGCGATGTCCGCCTCCCAGGCGATCCGCAGCATGTGGTCGCCGCCGCGGTCCCGCGCGGCACTGCGGCGTGATGGTGCGGGGACGAGCGTCCAAGGTGGAGGGCCGACCGTCACCAGCGTTGCTGCGACCAGTGCGCCGAACCAGGCTGCGAGGGCTCGTGCGCCGCGTTCCTTGAAGCCGAGCACCAACTCCCTCGCGGCGCCGTGATAGGCGGCCAGCGTCCACACAGGCGGCCCCACGCCGGGGACCTGGAGACGGGTGGGCGGGCCGAACGCGTCGAGGCATCGGGCGCAGCACTCCGTGCCGGAGCGGCCGCAGCCCGAGCAGATGGCCGGCACGAGCAGGTCGAGAGGTGTCATGGGAACAGGATGGCGGCGAGGTCCGACAGAAAATTCGGGCCGGATCCGGGAACGGGTCCGGAAAGGGCCCGGCGGGGTCTTTCGGCACCGCCCACAAGGGTGAAGTTCCGGTGACGTTGTCGATCTCCGGGGCGTCCCCTTGCGGCAGAAATGCCCTGCTCGGCGCGAGTTCTGTGACGATCTTCCAAGATCCTGTAACTCGTTTCGACCCGTTTGTCCCAACGACTGTTGAGCGGACGTTTCAGAACTGAGGCGTCCGCTTGCGGGGCCGTCGATCAACGGTGTCAGCCCTCCGACGATCACCTCTCGGGGTGGCCCGCTCGCACGTCCGCTAGACGCCCGAGAAGTTAACGACTATTCACGTATGGAGCTGACCAGCGGTTATTGATTGAATAGGCGCTACGTCCCGCTGTGCCGGTGATCGACTGCCTTGTCCGTCATTGGGCTAAATCCCCCGTTCAGCCGGGCGTGACAGGGCTGTGATCGGGCATCCGCGCCGCTCGGCTCGGTCGGAAGAAGTGCGACAGGCGTCCGCCGAGTGGTTCGGAATCGATCTCCCCCCGGTTTCGGGAACATGACGAGCGGGTCGCCCGTTGGCTGGGTATGAGGCCGCGACTGGACCCGTTCGACGCAGCGAGACTGCCGTCGAGTGCCGGTGCCGGTGTGCGCCGTTCGGGTGAGCGAAGCGTTGCCGCGTTTGGTTCGGCGCACGCTCGGGAAACGACTGGCAACGCGGAGTCGTCGCGCTGTGTAGTCACCGAAAAATCTCGTCGTTCCCCCGGCAAGGGGGCTTACGCGACGGTGAATCCCAAGCTAACGTGCACCGCTATCAGCGTTCTCGGCCCGCGGGGAGGAGGCGAACAGCCCATGATCCTGGCGCCGTGAGAGCTGAGGGAGACGACCCTCTGCGACACATCTGCGATCCAAGATCGCCACGGCGTTTTAAATGCAGTCCAGCCATAGCTCGCAGCAAAGCGAGGGAGGTCGTGTATGGACATCGTCGTTAAGGGCCGCAACGTCGAGGTGCCCGATCACTACAGGGTTCACGTCGCCGAAAAGCTGGCCCGGCTTGAGCGCTACGACCGCAAGGTCATCCGTTTCGACGTGGAACTCTTCCACGAGCCGAACCGCCGCCAGTCGAAGAACTGCCAGCGGGTCGAAATCACCGGCAAGGGACGTGGACCTGTGGTCCGTTCCGAAGCCTGCGCGGGCGACTTCTACGCCGCGCTGGATGCTGCGGTCGCGAAGCTCGAGAACCGTCTGCGTCGGTCGCACGACCGCAGGCGCGTCCACCACGGGGCGCGGGCCCCGATCTCGGTGGCCGAAGCGACAAGCGGACTGGCTGACCCGTCCGCAGGCGAAAGCATGACGTCGCGCCGCGCCAAGACCGCGGTGCTCGACGCCCCCGAGGCCGACTACGAGGGCATGGCGGAAGTGCCCACGCAGCGTTGGGACGACGGCCTCGAAGAGAAGTTGCCCGGACGCGTCGTACGCGAGAAGGAGCACGCCGCCAAACCGATGACCGTCGACCAGGCCCTCTACGAGATGGAACTGGTCGGACACGACTTCTACCTCTTCGCCGACACCGAGTGCGGACGCCCGAGTGTCGTCTACCGCCGGAAGGGATTCGACTACGGCGTGATCAGGCTGGCCTGACCCCGCTCGACCCTCGTTCCTTCGACCGCCGCCGCCTCGCACCTCTCGTGTGCGGGGCGGCGGCGCGCGTCCTGGCGTCTACCGCCGGTCGGGCTCATCTGGCGCCACGGCGTTCACCGTGAAGGTGAAATCCGCCGGACCAGGAACCTTTGCGCGGCCCTCATGCGTTCTCCACACCAGTAGCCGAGGTGGGGGCAACGGCGACAGGTGGTCTGGGAAGATCGCAGAAACCGCGCCTGACCTGCACATACCAGGTCAGGGGTCCCATTCCGCCTGTGTCCGTGCACACATCTTGGCGACTTGCCTACGATGGGCAGGGGAAAGGCGTCCGACGTGGGCGCGCCGCGATACAGGTGATGAGGTCTATCCAGATGGTGCTGTCCCGACTGCTCCGCTCCGGCGAGGGCAAGATGCTCAAGCGCCTCCGCAACATCGCACAGCACATCAACCACCTGGAAGACGAGGTGGTGGACCTCTCCGACGCCGAGTTGCGGGGCAAGACCGAGGAGTTCAAGAAGCGCCACGCCGAGGGCGAGTCGCTGGACGAGCTGCTGCCGGAGGCGTTCGCCGTGGCCCGTGAGGCCGCGAAGCGCACCCTCGGCCAGCGCCCCTACGACGTCCAGATGATGGGTGGCGCGGCGCTGCACCTCGGTCAGATCTCCGAGATGCGCACGGGTGAGGGCAAGACGCTGACCTCGGTCATGCCCGTCTACCTCAACGCCATCGCCGGCAAGGGCGTCCACGTCATCACCACGAACGACTACCTGGCCAAGCGCGACGCGGACTGGATGGGCCGCGTCCACCGCTTCCTGGGCATGACCGTCGGCGCGATCCTCTCCGAGATGACCCCGGAGCAGCGGCGCGCGTCGTACAACTCGGACATCACCTACGGCACGAACAACGAGTTCGGCTTCGACTACCTGCGCGACAACATGGCGTGGAGCCTCGACGAGTGCGTGCAGCGCGGCCACTACTTCGCGATCGTCGACGAGGTCGACTCGATCCTCATCGACGAGGCCCGCACGCCGCTGATCATCTCCGGCCCGGCCGAGCAGTCGGCCCGCTGGTACACGGAGTTCGCGCGCCTGGTCCCGCGGATGCGCGGCATCGACGTCACCCAGCTCTCCCAGAAGGACCGCATCGAGGTCATCGAGGAGAAGTCGAAGTCGTTCCACTACCAGTACGACGAGAAGAAGCGCACGGTCGCCGTCACCGAGCTCGGTGTGGAGTTCATCGAGGACCAGCTCGGCATCGACAACCTGTACGAGGCGGCCAACACGCCGTTGGTGGGCTACCTGAACAACGCCCTCAAGGCGAAGGAGCTCTACAACCGCGACAAGGACTACATCCTCCGCAACGGTGAAGTCATGATCGTCGACGAGTTCACGGGTCGTGTGCTCTCCGGTCGCCGTTACAACGAGGGCATGCACCAGGCCATCGAGGCCAAGGAGGGCGTGGAGATCAAGGCGGAGAACCAGACTCTCGCCACGATCACGCTGCAGAACTACTTCCGCCTCTACGAGAAGCTCGGCGGCATGACCGGTACCGCCGAGACCGAGGCGGCCGAGTTCCACCAGACCTACAAGCTGGGTGTCGTCCCGATCCCGACGAACCGCGCGCCGCAGCGCAAGGACCAGCCCGACCTCGTCTACAAGAGCGAGGAGGCGAAGTTCGACGCCGTCGCCGACGACATCGCCGAGAAGCACGAGAAGGGCCAGCCGGTCCTGATCGGCACGACGAGCGTCGAGCGCTCCGAGTACCTGTCGAAGCTGTTGGTGCGCAGGGGAATCCCGCACGAGGTGCTGAACGCGAAGCACCACGACCGCGAGGCGCTGATCATCGCGAAGGCGGGCCGCAAGGGCGCCGTCACCGTCGCGACGAACATGGCCGGCCGCGGTACCGACATCGTGCTGGGCGGCAACCCGGACATCATCGCCGACCACGAGCTGCGCGACCGCGGCCTCGACCCGGTGACCACGCCGGAGGAGTACGAGGCCGAGTGGGCGAAGGTCGTCGAGGAACTGACGACCCTGGGCAAGGCGGAGGCCGACGAGGTCCGCGAGGCCGGTGGCCTCTACGTGCTCGGCACCGAGCGCCACGAGTCGCGCCGCATCGACAACCAGCTCCGCGGCCGCACCGGCCGTCAGGGCGACCCCGGTGAGTCGCGCTTCTACCTGTCCCTGCAGGACGAACTGATGCGCCGCTTCAACGCGTCCATGGTCGAGATGGTCATGACGCGCCTGAACGTGCCGGACGACGTCCCGATCGAGCACAAGATGGTCACCCGCGCCATCCGCAGCGCGCAGACCCAGGTCGAGCAGCAGAACTTCGAGATCCGCAAGAACGTCCTCAAGTACGACGAGGTCATGAACCGCCAGCGCACGGTGATCTACGCCGAGCGCCACCGCGTGCTCGCGGGAGAAGACCTCCGCGAGCAGGTCGAGCACATGATCGAGAGCGTCGTCGAGGAGTACGTCAACGGCGCCACCGCCGACGGCTACGCCGAGGACTGGGACTTCGAGAAGCTCTGGACCGCCCTCAAGACGCTCTACCCGGTCTCGCTGGACCCGAAGGAGATCCTCGAGTCCGACGAGGACGTCACGCGCGAGTACTTGCGCGACCTCCTCGTGAACGACGCGATGGACGCCTACCGCGCCCGCGAGGCCGACATCGACAGCCGAGTCGGCGCAGGCGCGATCCGCGAACTGGAGCGCCGCGTCCTGCTGTCCGTCCTGGACCGCAAGTGGCGCGAGCACCTCTACGAGATGGACTACTTGAAGGAGGGCATCGGCCTGCGCGCGATGGCGCAGCGCGACCCCCTCATCGAGTACCAGCGCGAGGGCTTCGAGATGTTCAACGCGATGCTCGACGCGCTGCGCGAGGAAACCGTCGGCTTCCTCTTCAACCTCCAGGTCGAAGCGGCGGAGCCGGAGCCCCCGGCCCAGCCCGAGGTCCCGGTGACCCTGGGCGCGGCCCCGCAGGCCCTCCCGCAGGTCTCGGGCAACGGCGGAGGCACCGGCGCACGAGCCCGCGCCCGCGCGGCAGCAGCCGCACAGGCCGAAGCCCAGCGCCAGCCCGAAGCCCCCTCCGGCCCGGCGATGGCCCAGCTGGCCAGCGGCAACGCCATCCCGCCCGCCCTGCGCGGCAAGGGCCTCGGCGCCCCGGGCCAGCAGAACCTGAGCTACAGCGGCCCGGCCGAGGACGGCGGCGTCGAGGAACACGGCGAGCCGGACGGCGCGGCAGGCCAGCAGGGCGGCACCCGCAAGGAGCGCCGCGAGGCGGCCCGCCAGGCGGCGAAGAACAACCGCAACAAGAACCGCTAGTCGTTCACCGCACCACCACCGCGTGGGCCGCGTTCCTTCGGGAGCGCGGCTCACGCGGCGTTTGGGGCTCGGGATGGCCGGATGGCGGAAGGGCGGGCGGGAACGCGGGATGGCTGGGATCGCGGGTCGGTTGGGATCGCGCGTCGGTTGGGATCGCGGGATGGCTGGCGGAGCCAGCAGCCTGCCTCTCAACGCAATGGCGCAGCCGAGGCGTGTGAACCTAGGTCTACCGGGTGGCGGTGGTGACGTGCCCAGCTCGGCGATTGGGGCTTGACCTTGAGGAGCTGGATGCGACCGTTGCAGGGATCGGCCGGGCACTTCGAGCCCGGCCTTTTAAGGCCGATATGTGCATCCAGCTAGAGGCTCAAGGTCAAGCCCCAATCGCTATCGTCGCGCAGCGGCGATGACCGGCACCGGCCCGTCTTCACCTGCGCAACCACCCACGCAAGGCGACCCGACAGCGGCAGGCGACCACCCCGCTGGAACCGGCACAAACCAACGCAACCCGCACCGCACCTCACCGCAACACCGTGAACGACGTGAACCACCACCTCCCACCCCGATGCTCAGCCCGAGCAGCCACAGCGAAAACCCGCCCAGACCGCCGAACAGTCACCGATATCTCCGCCACGAACCGAGCCGGATGACAAACCCGGGGCGCCCGAACCATCCGAGTGCTCGAAGCCCGAACCATCCCGGACAACCGAGCAGCCACCCCAGGCACGGCAACCTCCCGCAACAACCGAACGGCCCGCCGCCCGTCCAGCACCTCCAACACCACCCCGATCAACCGAGCGGCATCCAGCGCAGGCGAGGGAGGCTCCGGCACCGGAACCCACACAGGCCGGGGCCGGGGACGCGGAATCACGAAACCCGAAGAACCGACGGGTGGCTCGTAGGCGGGCAGGCGGCGAACAACTGGGGGCATGCTCGAACAGGCGCGCCAGCGGGCGGATCAGGACATCGAACACCCGAAAGTGGGGTTACGGTCCCACCATGCTGAAAGCCCTGGTGCTCGACTACGGCGGTGTGCTCACCGATCCTGGCGAGGACAACCCCGCCGAGCCGCCGTTGCTCACCGCGCTGCGCAAGGCGAAGCAGCACGGTCTCAAGACGGCGCTGCTGTCCAATGCGGACGGGTGGTGGCAGCCGCCGACAACACTCACCTCGCTGCTGGACGTCGCGGTCGTCTCCGGGGAGGTCGGGCTCGCCAAGCCGGACGTCGACATCTACCTGCTGACGGCCACCAAGCTGGGGGTCGAGCCGGCGGAGTGCGTGTTCGTCGATGATCTCGCGGTCAACGTCCGGGGTGCTGCCGAGGCCGGGATGGTCGGTGTCCACCATCGGTCGACGCGGTCCACCCTCGAGGAGTTGGAGATCCTGCTAGCGATCGCGCTCCGCGATTGACGGTTCACCCCCGAGCGTCATTGCCCCTTTTTCGGCCAAGTACTAGCGTCGTTTTGGTCAGTAGCCGATTGCATAGGGGAGAATATGCGAAGAATTGTCGCTTGTGTTGCGGTCGCCATTGCAGCCACGGCAATTGCATCACCCGCGCAGGCGCAGGAACGCGGTTGTTTCGACGAATACCTGCGGGACGGACGGACCGTCGAGGTCTTCTGCGACGAGGGGCGGCCAGGGCGGTTCCGGGCCGTCGCGCACTGCACCAACGGGCTCGGGGTCTGGGACTCCTACGGGACGATCGGCCGGGTCAGGGGTGAGGCGTCGGTGGCGGAGTGCGCGTCGCTGCTCGGGTACCCGCGGGTCAACGGGTACCACGTCGACTGGATCTGATCACCGGATCTGATCGCTGGATCTGATCACTGGGCCCGGCGCACCAGTTCGAAGCAGAGCACGGCTGCCGCTGATGCCACGTTGAGAGATTCCACGCCTGCTGCCATCGGAATCGACAGCCGTGACGTGATGTGCGGACGCACGTCGTCGGTGATTCCGGAAGTTTCGCTGCCCAGCACGAATGCCACGCGCGACGGGAAAGTGGCGGAATAAATCGTGTCGGTGGCGTGGGAATCGAGCGCGAACAGCGAATAGCCGGACGCGCGCAACAAGGCCGAGGCCTCCGCCGAGGTGCCGCAGCGCAGCACGGGCGCGCGGAAAGCCACTCCGGCGGAGGCCTTCACCACGAGCGGGTCGATCGAGGCGACGCCCCGGCGGGGGACGACGATGCCGTCGATGCCCGCGGCGGTCGCGGTGCGCAGGATCATGCCGACGTTCGCGGGCGTCGTGATGCCGTCGAGCACCAGCACGGACTTCAGCCCGCCCTCTTCCAGTGCCAGCGCGAGCGGCTTCATGCGGGGCGCGACCACGTCGGCGAGCACGCCCTGGTCCTGCTTTCCGTTGCCCGCCAGCACCTTCACGCGTTGCGCGGTCGCACGCTGCACGGCCACGCCACGCGAACGGGCCGCGTCGATGATCTCGTGCGCGGCCGCGCCTCGGGCCGTGTCGGCGAGCACCACCTTGTCGACCGTGAGCGCCGGGTCGTCCAGTGCTTCCAGCACAGGCTTGCGGCCGTAGACGGTGACGAAGCGGTCCTTGGGCGAGATCTCCACCGGAAGAGAGTGCCAGAGGGAGGCACACGGGGCTCAAACGGGTGAAGAGCTGCACTAGAGCCGTTCGGCCCTTGTGTTTCGGATCATATCGATGATGATCGTCACATGACGGCAGGTATGCGCAGCGTCGCGCAACGTCAACATCTCGCGAGCGGGCAGGACTCGGATGTTTTCATCCGGTCCGACGGCCTGCTCGTCAAACGCACGCGCACCGGCCGTGACCTGCGGTGCGAGGCCGAGATGATGTTGTACCTGAGTGGCCACGGCATCCCCGTGCCGCGCGTGTTCGAGGCCACCGAGGACGAGCTCGTCATGCAGTACGTGCCCGGCCCGCGGATGTCCGAGGAGATCGGCCGCAAGCCGTGGCTCGCGGGCAGCCTCGGCGAGGAGCTCGCGGACCTGCACCACCGCCTCGACCTCATCCCGGCGCCCGGCTTCCTGTCCGGTGAGGGCGACCTGCTGCACCTCGACCTGCACCCCGGCAACGTCGTGCTCGGCCCGGAAGGGCCCGTGGTCCTCGACTGGGCGAGCGCGGGCAAGGGCGACCGCAGGCTGGACGTCGCGCTCAGCTGGGTCTCGCTCGCCGTCGCGCACCTCGCGCCGGTCATGAAGCTCACGCGCTGGCGGTTCCTCCGCTCGTTCATGGCCAACGTCGACCCCGAGGCGAAGAACGCGATCCCGGAGGCCGCGCGCATCCGTCTCGCCAGGCACGACCGTGATCCGCGCGAACGCGCCGCACTTCAGAAGCTGATGGACCGCGAACCCCACTAGGCTGGGCCGCATGCCGGACCGACTGTCAGCGCTGGACGCCTCGTTCCTGTACCTGGAGGGCTCCACGACGCCGATGCACGTCGGCGGCGTGGCGGTGTTCCGACGGCCCAAGGCCGGCTTCGACTACGACAAGCTCGTCGACCTCATCGAGCAACGCCTCAGCCTCGTGCCGCGCTACCGG
The DNA here is from genome assembly GCF_014646255.1 of Lentzea pudingi. Classification (GTDB taxonomy): domain Bacteria; phylum Actinomycetota; class Actinomycetes; order Mycobacteriales; family Pseudonocardiaceae; genus Lentzea; species Lentzea pudingi. Next base: position 830,638 of record NZ_BMNC01000002.1, on the reverse strand, counting down.
CAGAAGGTCGTGCACGTCCCCGGACGCATCGCACGGCCCGTGTGGGTCGACGACCCGGACTTCGACGTCACCTACCACGTGCGCAGGTCAGCGCTCCCCAAGCCGGGCAACGAGACGCAGCTGCACGACCTCATCGCGCGCCTGATGTCGCGCCCGCTCGACCACTCCCGCCCGCTGTGGGAGATCTACCTGGTCGAGGGCCTCGAGCAGAACCAGACCGCGGTCATCACCAAGACCCACCAGGCCATGATCGACGGCATCGCGTCGCTGGAGATCGGCCAGGTCATGCTGGACGTCTCGCCGACGCCGCGGACGAACGTCGAGAACCTCTGGATGCCGCAGCCGGAGCCCAGCTCGCTGCAGCTCGTGGCCGACGCGGTCACCGACATCGTGCACAGCCCCGGTGAGCTCGTGGAGAACGTTCGCAGCGCCGCCCTCGACACCGTCAACACGGTCGAGAAGGTCTTCAACGCGTTCGGCGTGCTCGCGAGCGCCGTCCGCACGGCCGCGACGCCCGCGCCCGGTAGCCCGCTGAACGTCCGCATCACCTCGCCGCAACGCCGGTTCGCCGTGGCGCGTGCCCAGCTCGACGACCTGCGGGCCATCCGCAAGCAGCACGGCGGCACGGTCAACGACGTGGTGCTGGCAGCGCTGAGCGGGGCCCTGCGCAACTGGCTGCTCAGCCGCGGCGAGAACGTCACCGGCAGCACCACGATCCGCGCGATGGCGCCCCTCTCGGTCAGGGAAGCCGACCCGGACTCGGGCAACAACGTCAGCGCCTACCTGGTCGACCTCCCGGTCGGCGAGCCGAACCCGGTCGTCCGCCTGCACCACGTGAGCCACGCGATGCGCGCGCACCAGGAGTCCGGCCAGTCCGTCGCCGCCGACGCGCTGGTGAAGGTCTCCGGCTTCGCCCCGCCGACGCTGCACGCGCTGGGCGCACGGGCCGCGAGCTCGTTCAGCCGCCGGCTGTTCAACGTGATCGTCACCAACGTTCCCGGCCCGCAGGTGCCGCTGTACGCGGCGGGCGCGAGAATGACCGAGATTTTCCCGGTCGTGCCGCTCGCCAAGAACCAGGCGCTGGCCATCGGGGTGACGTCGTACGACGGTGGTGTGTACTTCGGTTTGAACGGCGACCGCGACGCCATGTCCGATGTGGACGTTCTCGCGACCATGGTCGAGGAGTCGGTGGAGGAACTGATGGGGACGGCGAGCGCATGAGGGTCTACATCCCGGCCACGGTGCCGATGCTGCGGGCGTTCGTCGACAGCGGCGAACTGGCCCCGGTGACCGGCACGGCGTTCGCGCTGACGCCGGCGCTGCGCGAGTCCTACGCGGCGGGCGACACGGAAGAGCTGGAGTACGCGGCGATGCTCGACGCCGCCCGCGCCTCCCTGCGGCTGCTGGCGGCCGACGAGAAGGCGGAGCCGCGGCGGGCGGTGCTCGCGGTGGACATGGACGACGTGACGCTGCGCCCGGACCTCGACTTCTCGGTGGTGAAGGTCGGGGGCTCGTTCAGCATCAAGGACGTCGCCGCCGTGCACCTCGACACGGCCGAGGCCGAGCAGGACGTGCGCGCGGCCGCGGACGTCATCGACGCGGCGGACCTCGGCGACCCGGACGCGGAGTTCGCGTTGGGCAGCGCCGAGGACCACGAACTGGCCTGGTACGCGGCGCAGGAGTTGCCGTTCGTGCTGGAGCTCCTCTAGCCCCGGCGCTGGTCGTGCACCTCGGGCAGCGCGGCGAACCCCGCTGCCCGATAGGTGGCGACCGCACCGGCGTTCGAGCTCGGCGTGCAGACGAGCGCGCTCGACGAGCCGAGCTCGCGCAACGCCGCCGCGCCGGCGAGCGTGATCGCCTTGCCGAGACCCTTGCCCCGGTGGTCGCGGTGCACGCCCATCGGTTCGACCAACCCGGGCCTGCCGGTACCGGCCGACCACACCGTGATCGCCGCGGCGGCTTCCCCGTCGTCGAACGCGACCAGGCAACGGGCGTCGGCATGTGGTGAGCCGGACGCCATCGCGTGCCAGCGTTCCCCGGTGAACGTCGACTTCTCGAACGACGCCCTGATCACGCCCGCATGCACGTCGGCCCGATCAGGCCCGATCACCTCGACCCGCACGCCCGAATCCGGCACGGGCGCAGCGAGATCACGGCGCAACGGCGTCCACGGCACGTCCGACTGCCAGCCGCGTTCGAACATCAACTCCTGGAACCGCGTGCCCCGAGGGGATTCCACGTAGACGGTCCCGGCGGGAAGAACACCGCGTTCGGGATCGCAGATGTCGTCGGCCAGCCGCAACGCCAGGGCGTCGTCGCCACGGGCGTCCGGCGCGATCGTGAACCGCAGCAGGTCCTCGCCGTCGAGCAGTCCCACGGCGACGATCCGCCCGTCCGTCCGCCAGGTCCGGACCGCCGCGGCCGTCGCCTCGGCCCCGAAACGCCAGTACCAGCCCACATCTCCCGGGTGGAGTTGGAACGGCTCGTCGTCGTGCTGCCATTCGCGCAACGCGCGCACGGCTTCTTCCAGCATCACATTCCCTCCGCGGGCTCCCACAGCTCGATCCTGTTGCCCTCGGGGTCGACACACCATCCGAACAGGCCGAACTCCGAGTCCTCCGTGTCGGGCAGCACCTCGACACCGCGCGCTTTCAGCTTGGCCATCAACGACACCAGGTCGTCCACGCGCAGGTTCAGCATGGTGCGCTGGTGGGGTTCGCCGATGTACTCCGTGTCCTGCGCGAACAACGCCATGGTCGTCGTGCCGGGGAACTCGTTCGTCGCCGTGTCGAGCCAGTGGAAGGTGACGGTGCCCTTCTCGCTCATCGGCACGCCCAGGTTGTCGCGGTACCAGGCGGCCAGGCGCACAGGATCCCGGGAACGCAGGAAAACCCCGCCGATGCCAGTCACCCGCGCCACCCGACGGACCCTACTACCGCGTGCCACGATGGGGGAATGGACGCAGTCACGTCTGCACCCGAACCGGTCAACGAGCCCGTGCGGACCTACGCACCCGGTAGCGCCGAACGGGCCAGCCTGCAGGCACGCATCGCCGAGCTCGAAGGCACGTCGCACGAGCTGACGATGACCATCAGCGGTGAGCAGCGCATGGGCGGTGGCGATCGCATCGACGTCGTCCAGCCCCACGACCACAGGCACGTCCTCGGTGTGACGGCGCAGGCCACGAACTCCGACGTCGCGGACGCCATGCGCGCCGCCCAGCACGCCGCACCGGGCTGGCAGGAGCTGCCGTTCGACGAACGCGCCGCCGTGCTGCTGCGGGCCGCCGACCTGCTCGCCGGGCCGTGGCGAGACACCCTCAACGCCGCCACGATCCTCGGCCAGTCGAAGTCCGTGCAGCAGGCCGAGATCGACGCGGCGTGCGAGCTGATCGACTTCCTGCGCTACAACGTCCACTTCGGCCGCCGGATCCTCGAGGAGCAGCCGATCTCGTCGCCGGGCGTGTGGAACCGGATGGACCACCGGCCGCTCGACGGGTTCGTCGTGGCGATCACGCCGTTCAACTTCACGGCCATCGCGGGCAACCTGCCGCTGGCGCCCGCGCTGATGGGCAACACGGTGCTGTGGAAGCCGTCGCCGACGCAGCAGCTGGCCGCGCACTTCACCATGCGGTTGTTGGAGGAGGCCGGTCTGCCGCCGGGCGTGATCAACCTCGTGACCGGTGACGGCCAGGCGCTGGGCCAGGTCGCGTTGCGGGACAGGTTCTTCGCCGGCCTGCACTTCACCGGCTCCACCCGCACGTTCAAGGCGCTGTGGCAGACCATGGCCGCCAACCTCGACCACTACCGCGCGTACCCGCGCGTCGTCGGCGAGACCGGCGGCAAGGACTTCGTGCTGGCACACGCTTCCGCTGACCCGCATGCGCTCGTCACGGGCCTCGTTCGCGGTGCTTTCGAGTACCAGGGCCAGAAGTGCTCGGCGGCGTCGCGGTCGTACGTCCCGCGGTCGTTGTGGGAGGGCGGCGTGCGCGACCACCTGCTCGACGTCACGAAGTCGTTGTCCTACGGCGATGTCACGGACCTGTCGGTGTTCGGCGGCGCGGTCATCGACCACCGCGCGTTCGCCAAGCACAAGGAAGCGCTGTTGATGGCGTCGGCGTCCACTTCGGTCGAGGTGCTCGCCGGCGGTTCGTGCGACGACTCGGTGGGCTACTTCGTCGACCCGACGGTGCTGCTGGGCACCGACCCGCGCCACGACATCTTCACGACCGAGTACTTCGGCCCGATCCTCGCCGTGCACGTCTACGAGGACGCGGACTACCCGAAGATCATGGAGACCATCGACACCTCCACCCCGTACGCGCTGACCGGTGCCGTGTTCGCCCGCGACCGGGCGGCCGTCGAGCAGGCACATCGCGCCCTGCGGTTCGCGGCGGGCAACTTCTACGTCAACGACAAGCCGACCGGTGCCGTCGTCGGGCAGCAGCCGTTCGGCGGGTCTCGCGGTTCCGGCACCAACGACAAGGCGGGCTCGATCTACAACCTGCAACGGTGGACGAGCCCGCGCGCCATCAAGGAGACGCTGGTGCCGCCGACGGATCACCGGTATCCGCACATGGGTCAGTGACGCGGCTTCCAGCCGGTGGTCTCGGTGAGCTTCGTGCTCACCACCCGCTGCGAACGCCCGAAGACCTCGAACGACGCGGCGAGCCTGCCCATGAAGTTCGGCAGGCGCGTGATTCCCGTGTCCCGCTTGAGCACCGGCGTGCCGACGTTGTAGATCCCTGGCGGCGCGTCGAGCACGGCGATCACTGCCGCGGCGGCGTCGGCGGGGTGCACGACCGACATCCAGCCGTCGCCCACGAGCACCGGCGGCGACTGGGCGTCACCCCCGATCAGCATCCCGATGCGCAGGAACACGCCGCCGGGGTGCTTCAGGACGTTCTGCTGCGCCGCGACCGAGCTCGCGATGTGCCCGACGGGCCGCAGCGGCGCGCTCTCGTCCAGCTCCCGGTCACCGCCGTCGGCGTAGACGAACGAGATGCCCTCCTGCACGACCCGCCCGACCCCGGCCCTGGTCGCGGCCTCGGCCACGGCGGCGCTGCCCTCGGTGCGCAGGCGGTTGTTCTCCGCCCACGCGCTGGCCAGCACGGCCTTGGCGCTCAACGGGATGCGGGTGGCGAGGTTCAGCACGGCGTCGTAGCCCGTGAACGCGGCCGTGAGCTGATCCACGTCGAACAACGAGGTCGTGTGCCGGTCCAGCACCCCGACCTCGTGCCCGGCCGCCCGCAGCTGGGGGACCGCCTCTCGTCCGAGAACACCCGTCGCACCGATCACGAATACCTTCATGACCTGGGGACGAGACAGCGCGTCAGGATGTGACAAGCCGCCCGAAGGCCTGCTGCGCCTTGCCCAGTGCGATCTGCGAGACCTGCGCCGAGTTGGCCTTCGGCAGGTCGACGATGACCATGTAGGACTCGGTCGCGTTGACGGCGACGGTGTAGATGGACTGCATCACGCCGGGCCGGACGGCGAACGAGATCGCCGTCGAGTGCCCCTTGATGAGCATCTCGCCCGACGCGTTCGCCGGCTTCTCGAAGGCGCCCAAGAACGCCACCACCACGAACATGTCCGAGTCGGTGCCGGTGTTGCCCTCCTGGTAGACGCAGGACCGCGGAATGGCGGGATCCGGAGCCGGTGTGCCCGCCAGCGGGGTGTCGAAGTCCGCCGCGACCAGCAACTGGCACGGGTCGGCCGGCAGTCTGCGCGGCGTGTCGATGCGCGGGGACGTGGTGACGACCGTCGTCTCAGTCGTGGTCGTCGTGGTCGTGCTCGGCGGTGCCGCGACAGGGGCGGCGGAGCAGCCCGCCAGCAGAAGCAGCAATGGCAGCGAACGCTTCACTTCGGCAGCCTCTCGAAGGCCTTCGCCGCGAGGGTCTGCATGACCTGTCCGACCACGTTGCGATCGGTGCTGCGCTGGACCACCTGGATTCCGACGAGCTGCCGGTCCCGCACCTCCAGGACGGCGTCGCACGTCACGACGCCGGAGGAGTCCGTGCACCTGGTCGTCAGCGGCCGGTTGTTGCTCTCGCCCTCACCGCCGGCGATCGCACCGCCGTAGCCGCCGTCGGCCAGCAGCTTCTGCGACTCGTCCGCGAACGCCGCCTCCCGCAACGTCAACTCCGCCGTCAGCGAGTCGAACGTGAAGTCGCACGCCTGGCCCGACCTGGCCGGGGTGCCTTTCAACTCGCCCACGTCACCGGACCGCAGCAGCGAGCACGGATCCGCGTCCACGAACTTCGGCGCGGACGTCGTGCACGCCGCGCAGGCCGTCAGGGCGAGGAGCAACACCGGAAGCAGTCGCATCATGTGAACAACCTTTGCACCACGGTCTCGGACCGGGTGCGGGAGAGGGACCCGACGTCGTAGTTGCGCGGGGTCTTCTCGGCGGTGACCACGAGCACGCGGTCCGCCGACAGCTCGGTCACGGTGACACCGATGTTGCTCGGGTCGTCGGCGGAGCTGTTGGGCTGCACGCCCCACCACGCCTTGTGCCCCTTGACCGTGAGCTCGGAGCCCTCGACCACGCGGACCTTCGCCTGGTCGAGCGACTCGTTCTCGACGCTCATCCAGATCCGCTGGCCCTCGATCGACCAACGGCAGCTCAACGGCTCGTTGAGCGGTTCGGGTGCCTTCGTGAAGGGCTTCGCGAAGTCCGACTCGACGAGCAGCGTGCAGGCGTCGACCGTGGCGAGGTCGCGCAGTGTCGGGGTGGCGGGTGCGGGTGGCGGTGCGGGCGTCGAGCACGCGGTCAGCACAATCAGCAGCGCCACAGCCCCCAGGCGTGTGTTCATGCGGAGAGTGTGACTCATGATGATTTCGGCAGGCGGTCGAGCACGTGCGTCACCAGCATGGTCCGCATCCGCAGCAGCCAGGACTCGTCAGCTCTGGGGTCCTGCGTGGTGATGGTGAGCGTTCGCGCGTAGCCGACCGCCGCCCACACGCCGCAGTCCAGAGTGGACGCGTCCGTGTCGCACGCGAACCACGTCGTGTGACCGTCGATCTCGCCCTGGTGGCCGTTCGGGTTGCTCTTCTTGACTTCGTCGTACTCGAACTCGTCGATGCTGACGTGCACCTTCAGGGTGCCGAAGGTGTAGCCGCAGACGCCGGGGTTCTCGATCGCCGGTGGAACGGTCGGCGGTTTGAGGAACCACTGGCTGCCATCGGTCGGTAGCGCCTTGCACGGGTCGAACGCCGAGACGTTCCGCGGCTTGTCGATGCGCGGTGACGTCGTCGGCACCGGCTTCGGCGGCGGTCCGGGGATCTCCGCCGTGCACGAGGTGAGCGCAGCGCACAGCACGGCGACCCCCAGAAGTCTGTTCACGCGGGAAGTGTGACTCACCTGCGCAACCTCAATCCGTGTAGTCGTCCAAGCCGGCTCGGGACGCGAGCAACCGCCGCAACGACGTCAACCGCCCCGGTGCGTCCGGCACGAGTTCGTCGAGCATGCAGCCGGGGTCCTCCGGCGAGCCCAGGTGGCCGCAGCCGGGCGGGCACTCCTCGGCGGCCTCGGCGAAGTCCGGGAAGGCCTTCACGATGTCGTCCGGCGTGATGTGCGCGAGGCCGAACGAGCGGATGCCCGGCGTGTCCACGACCCAGCCGCCCTCGGGCAGCCGCAGCGCGACGGCCTGGGTGGAGGTGTGCCGGCCCTTGCCGACGCCCGACACCACGCCCACCGCGCGGTTCGCGTCCGGTACGAGCTTGTTGACCAAAGTGGACTTGCCGACGCCGGAGTGGCCGATGAGGCACGAGACCGTGTCCGCGAGCCTTGCGCGCAGTTCGGCGGGCTCCTCGTCGGACCTCGTCACGACCACCGGCACGGCGAGCTCGGTGTAGAGCGCGAGCAGCGAGTCCGCCGAGGCCAGGTCCGACTTCGTCAGGCACAGCACCGGTTCCAGGCCGCCCGCGTACGCGGCGACGAGGCACCGGTCGATGAAACCGGTGCGCGGCGGGGGGTCTGCCAGCGCCACGACCATGATGAGCTGCGAGGCGTTGGCGACCACGACCCGTTCGAACGGGTCGGTGTCGTCCGCGGTCCGGCGCAGCACCGAGGTCCGCTCCTCGACGCGCACGATGCGGGCCAGCGTGTCCGGCTGGCCGGAGGTGTCGCCGACGATGCCGACCTGGTCGCCGACCACGACGGGCGTGCGGCCCAGTTCGCGCGCACGCATCGCGGTGACGACGGCACCGGACTCCATCGCGCACGTCCAGCGGCCGCGGTCGACGCCGATGACCATCGCCGTCTCGGCGTCGGCGTGTTCCGGGCGTCTCTTGCTGCGCGGCCTCGTGCCCTTGCCGGGGCGCACGCGCACGTCGGACTCGTCGAGCCGGTGCCAGTCCTGCTTGCTCACTTCTACGCGCCCCCGGTGAGCATGGCGTCCCACATGCCTGGGAAGTCGGGGATCGTCTTGGTCGTCGACCCGATGTCGTCGACGGACATGCCCGGCACCACCAGCCCGATGATCGCGCCCGCCGTGGCCATCCGGTGGTCGGCGTAGGCCTTCCACAGCCCGCCGCGCAGGGGAGCGGGGTCGATGACCAGGCCGTCCTCGGTCTCGGTCGCGGTGCCGCCGATCGCGTTGATCTCGTTGACCAGTGCCGCGATCCGGTCGGTCTCGTGGCCGCGGATGTGCGCGACACCGCGGATGGTCGTGCGGCCCTCGGCCAGTGCCGCGAGTGCCGCGACCGTCGGCGTGAGCTCGCTCTCGTCCCGCAGGTCGACGTCCACACCGGACAGCTTCGCCGGGCCGCGCACGGTCAGGCCGCGCTCCGACACCTCGACCTCACAACCCATGCGCTCCAGGAGGCCGCGCACCGCGTCACCGGGCTGCGTCGTGGTGGAGGGCCAGTGCGGGATCGTCACCTCGCCACCGGTCACCGCGGCCGCCGCGAGGAACACCGTCGCGTTCGACAGGTCCGGCTCCACGTGCCACGTGCGGGCCTTGATCACACCGGGCTCGACGCGCCAGACGTCCGGCACGCCCGTGTCCACCTCGACGCCGACGGACCGCAGCGTCTGGACCGTCATGTCGATGTGCGGCAACGAGGGCACGGGCTTGCCGTCGTGCCGGATCGTCACGCCCTTGTCGAACCGCGCGGCGGACAGCAGCAGCCCGGACACGAACTGCGACGAGCCCGACGCGTCGATCGTCACCTCACCACCGGGCACCGACCCCGTGCCGTGCAACGTGAACGGCAGCGCGTCCCCGTCGACCTCGACGCCCAGCGACCGCAGCGCACCCAGCACGGTGCTCATCGGCCGCGTCCGCGCCTGCGGGTCGCCGTCGAACCGGATCTCGCCCTCGGCCAGCGCGGCGGCGGGCGGCAGGAAGCGCATGACCGTGCCCGCGAGACCGCAGTCGACGTCGGCAGGGCCGCGCAGCAGACCGGGCAGGACGTCCCAGCCGCCGTCCTCGCGGTCGGTGACGCCGACGCCGAGCGACGAGAGCGCGGCGGTCATCAGCACCGTGTCGCGGCTGCGCAGCGGGGCGTGGACCGTGGAGGGTCCATCGGCCAGCGCCGCGAGCACCAGAACGCGGTTCGTGATCGACTTCGAGCCGGGCACCGGCACCGTCGAGTGGACTGGGCCGGACGCGCTGGGGGCTGACCAGTGCTGAGTCATGCACAGATGATCCCGCATCAGTCCCCGGACAGTTCGCACTGGTGTGCGGGACGTGGGATTATCGAGACTTCGGAGGTGATCGGATTTGTGTGGTAGGTACGCCTCCACCAAGGACCCGGCGCTGCTGGCGGCCGAGTTCGACGCGGTGGACGGGACCGGCGACGAGGCACCGGGGGCGGACTACAACATCGCTCCCACCAAGCACGTCATGGCCGTGGTCGAGCGCAAGCCGGAGGACGAGGAGCTGGAGCGCAGCATCCGCGTCATGCGCTGGGGCCTGGTCCCGCACTGGGCCAAGGACCTCTCCGGCGCGGCGAAGATGATCAATGCGCGGGCCGAGACCATCATGAGCAAGCCCGCCTACAAGCAGTCGGCGATCAAGCGGCGCTGCATCATCCCCGCCGCCGGCTGGTACGAGTGGCAGCCGGCCGAGGGCCGCAAGCAGCCGTACTTCATGACGCTCGGGGAGGACACGTCCCTGGCGATGGCGGGCATCTGGTCCGTGTGGTGGAAGGACGACGTTCCGACCGTCACGTGCGCAGTGCTCACCACGGAATCCATGGGCGCGTTGACCGAGGTGCACAACCGCATGCCGTTGCTGCTGCCCCAGGACCGCTGGTCGGCGTGGCTCGACCCGACGTCGCTCGACCCGAGTGAGTTGCTGAGCCCGGACATGTCGATCGTGGAGGCGCTCGAGCTGCGCCCGGTGTCGACCGATGTGAACAGCGTGAAGAACAACAACGCCTCCCTGCTCGAACGCGCAGAGCTGTCGTGACCACGCTGGTGGTGGACACGCCGCACGGCCCCGCACGGGCCTCACTGCACTGTGCCCACGAACCGCGTGCCGCACTGCTCCTGGGCCACGGCGCCGGCGGCGGCGTCGAGGCCCCGGACCTCGTCGCCGCGTGCCACGCCGCGAACTCCGTCGGCGTGCACGTGGCGTTGGTCGAACAGCCCTACCGCGTCGCGGGCCGGCGTGCCCCGGCGCCGGCGAACCAGCTCGACACGGCCTGGCTGGCGGTGGTCGAGGACCTGGGCGAACGCTGGTTCGACGGCCTGCCCCTGGTGTTCGGGGGCCGGTCGTCGGGCGCGCGGGTGGCCTGCCGGACGTCGGTCGAGGGCCAGGCCGTCGCGGTGCTGTGCCTGGCGTTCCCGGTGCACCCGCCGGGCAAGCCGGAGAAGTCGCGGATGGCCGAGCTCGACGGGGTCGAGGTCGCCACGCTGGTCGTGCAGGGCGAGAACGACCCGTTCGGCCAGCCCGTCCGCGGCCTGCACCGCGAGGTCGTGCTGCTCAAGGGCGACCACTCGCTGAAGGCGTCCGTCGGCGACGTCGGCCGCTACGTCGGAGAGTGGATGGACCGCGTGCTGCGCCCGCTGGACTAGCGTTCGGGTATGACGGTCTTCGATGAGCAAGGCAGGCCAGAACCACCGATGGGCGGTGACGAACTCGCCACCCTCAAGGGCTTCCTCGAGTTCCACCGCGCCACTCTCATGTGGAAGATCGAGGGCCTCACCGCGGAGCAGCTCAACGCAACCGCCGCGAAGTCCACGATGACCCTGGGCGGGATGCTCAAGCATCTTGCCTACGTGGAGGAGCAGTGGTTCCGCGTTGTCCTGCACGACCGTGAGCCGCTGGAACCGTGGGCGAGCGTCGACTGGAAGGCCGACAACGACTGGGACTGGCGCTCGGCTGCCGACGACACCCCGGAGCAGCTGCGCGAGTTGTGGCGGCGCGCTGTCGACGGCGCCAGGAAGGACCTCATCGAGGCGCTCCGGCGCGGCGACCTGAGCCAACCGGCGAAGCGAGCGCCGTGGCGTGACGGGCGCGTCCCCAGTCTGCGGTGGATCCTCACTCACATGATCGAGGAGTACGCCCGTCACAACGGTCACGCCGACCTCATCCGCGAGGCGATCGACGGCCAGACGGGCGAGTGACAACCGCTCTGCTGCGCCCCCGTCAGCTAGGCGCTGATCGACGCCACCACGGCACCGGTGAGCCGCACCAGTTCGGCAGGCGTGATCTCGACTTCGAGGCCGCGCCTGCCCGCGCTGCAGAACACCGTCTCGAACTGCAGTGCCGACTCGTCGACCACGACCGGAAGGCGCTTCTTCTGCCCCAGAGGGGAAATGCCCCCGGCGACGTACCCAGTGGCGCGCTCGGCGTCGGCGACGACGGCCATCTTCGCCTTCTTGCCCTTCAGCGCCGCCGCGAGACCTTTCAGGTCGAGCTGCACGGTCACCGGCACGACGCCGACCGCGAGCTTGCCGTCCACCTCGGCGACGAGCGTCTTGAACACGCGTCCCGGCACCAGCCCGAGCGCCTCCGCCGCCTCCAGCCCGTAGGACTCGTGGCGGGGATCGTGCTCGTACGAGTGCAAGGTGTGCGCCACCCGCTGCTTGTCCAGCAGCGCTGTGGCGGGGGTCCCACGTCCGGCCATGCGGAATTAGTACCAGCACCCCCGTTGTTACCCAGAACGTGGCAACGAACATGCTCGAGCGGTCACGCGTAGAGTCAGTCCCGACCCAGATCCAGTGGGAAGGGAGCGCGGTGCCCGCCACCGGCACGACAGAGACGACGGCGGAGCGCGCTTCGCGTTTCGAGCGCGACGCGATGCCCATGCTCGACCAGCTGTACTCGGCGGCCCTGCGCATGACGCGCAACCCGGCCGACGCCGAGGACCTGGTGCAGGAGACGTTCCTCAAGGCCTACTCGGCGTTCGCGTCCTTTTCGGAGGGCACGAACCTCAAGGCGTGGCTGTACCGGATCCTGACGAACACCTACATCAACGGCTACCGCAAGAAGCAGCGCCAGCCGATCCAGCAGCCGACCGACGAGATCACGGACTGGCAGCTGGCCAAGGCGGAGAGCCACACCTCGTCCGGGCTGCGCAGCGCCGAGGTCGAGGCACTCGACAACCTGCCCGACAGCGACGTCAAGGACGCATTGCAGCGGTTGCCGGAGGAGTTCCGGATCGCGGTCTACCTCGCCGATGTCGAAGGCTTCGCGTACAAGGAGATCGCAGACATCATGGGCACCCCGATCGGCACGGTGATGTCCCGGTTGCACCGGGGCCGTCGCCAGCTCCGCGACATGCTGGCGGACGTCGCCCGCGAGCGCGGTTTCCTCCGAGGCAACAACGGAGACGCGTCATGAACTGCGGCGAACCCCATGACACCGACTGCTCCGAGGTGCTGTCCGAGGTCTGGCTGTTCCTCGACCAGGAATGCGACCAGGGCAGGCGCGCGGCACTGCAGACGCACCTCGACGAGTGCCATCCGTGCCTGGAGCAGTTCGGGCTGGAGGAGCACCTCAAGGCGCTGCTCGCCCGCAAGTGTGGCGGGGACTACGCACCCGCCGACCTGAAGGCGCGCATCCGGGCGACGATCGTGGAGATCCGCACCGAGGACTGAGAAGTCCTCCGCAAGACAAAAGGCCCTGGTCACCGTGGTGGTGACCAGGGCCTTTCGCAGCACTCAGGCGTTGGGGCGCTTGCCTCGGTTGGCGCCGCCCTTTTTGCGGTCGCGGCGCTTGCGAGCACGCTTCGACATGGGAGTCTCCTAGGATCAGAACTGCTTCGTCGACCAGTTTCTCATGGAGGAGTTCTGAGCACGCTCACGGACCTGCTGGCCGAGCACACCAAGCTCTCCGGCGCCGCCGTCGACCACCTGCAGCTGGTCGTCGCGGAGTGGCAACTCCTCTCCGACCTGTCGTTCGCGGACTTCGTCATGTGGGTGCCGCAGGAGGACGACATGTTCCTCTGCGTCGCCCAGGCCCGGCCCACGACGGCGCCGACGGCCCACCCCGAGGACGTCGTCGGCAGCGAGGTGCACACCGACGAGCACCCGCAGCTGCGCCGGGCCATGGACGAGTCGCGGATCTGCCGCGAGGAGGACCCGCGCTGGCACCTGGGCGTGCCGGTGCGGCGCGAGACCATCCCGGTGCGGCTGGGCACGCAGGTCATCGCGGTGCTGAGCCGCAGCACCAACCTGGCGGTGCCGCGCGTGCCGTCGCCGTTGGAGATCTCGTACCTGGGCAGCGCGGCCGACCTGTGCCAGATGATCGCGGACGGCACGTTCCCCGCGCCCGAACCCTCACCGGACGTGCACACCAGTCCGCGCGTCGGGGACGGTCTGATCAGGCTCGACCCGTCCGGCGCGGTGGTGTTCGCCTCGCCGAACGCGCTGTCGGCCTACCACCGCATGGGGCACGCCTCGGACCTGGTCGGCGTGCACCTCGCCCCGCTCACCCGCAGCCTGATCAGCGACCCGTTCGACGCCACGGAGGTCGCTCAGCGCATCAGGCAGGCGCTGGACGGCCAGCCCTCGATGCGCATCGAGGCCGAGTCGCGGCGCGGTGCGGCGGTGTTGATCCGTTCTTTGCCCCTTCGGCCACGCGGGCAGGCCGCGGGCGCCATCGTGCTGTGCCGCGACGTGACCGAGGTCCGTCGTCGTGACCGTGCGTTGATGTCGAAGGACGCCACGATCCGCGAGATCCACCACCGGGTGAAGAACAACCTGCAGACCGTCGCGGCGCTGCTCAGGCTGCAAAGCCGCAGGCTGAGCAACCCGGAGGCGAAGGAGGCGCTCGCCGAGTCCGTGCGCCGTGTGACCTCCATCGCACTGGTTCACGAGACGTTGTCGATGAGCGTCGACGAGAGGGTCGACCTCGACGACGTGATCGACAAGGTCATCCCGATGATGGGCGACGTGGCCGTCACCGAGACGCAGGTGAGCGTGCGCCGCGAGGGCGGGTTCGGCGTCGTGCCGGCCGAGATCGCCACCCCGCTCGTCATGGTGCTGACCGAGCTCGTGCAGAACGCCTTCGAGCACGCGTACGCCCCTGGCCAGCGCGGGGAGGTCGTCGTGCGTTCCGAGCGGTCCGCGAAGTGGCTCGACGTGACGATCACCGACGACGGCAAGGGCCTTCCGCAGGGTTTCTCCCTGGAACGCACGGATCGTCTGGGTCTGCAGATCGTTCGGACCCTCGTCGATTCCGAATTGAGAGGCTCTTTGAGCTTGCGGCGACGGCCCCGAGGCGGTACTGAGGCGGTCCTGCGCGTGCCGCTCAGAGGGCGGCGCTAAACTAACGCCGTGCACACGTGACGATCAGCCTCAGCGGTCTCACGTGGTCATGCGGGAGGGTGTGCAAACAAAGAGAAGAAGCCCGACACCTGGCACGGTGTCGGGCTTCTTCCTATGTCTGATCAAACAAGCACAGTCAGCTCTTTTGCGGCGAACAGCCTGCTCAGGCGTTGCTGCGGGCGCGCGTGCGGGCGTTGCGGCGCTTGAGGGCGCGACGCTCGTCTTCGCTCATCCCGCCCCAGACACCGGCGTCCTGGCCGCTCTCGAGTGCCCACGCGAGGCAGTCGGAGACGACGGGGCAACGGCGGCAGACGGTCTTCGCCTCGGCGATCTGAAGCAGCGCGGGACCACTGTTCCCAACGGGGAAGAACAGCTCGGGGTCCTCGTCGCGGCAGATCGCGCGGTGGCGCCAGTCCATTGGAACTACTCCTCAGCCTAGGCGCGCACAAGGGCACGCCGGTTGTCAGCGGTCGTTTTTGGGGTGCTTGTGAATGCTTTCACGAACGGCAGAGATGTCAAGGGGTAAGCACTGATCCGGTGAGTGAACTCACCCAAAAGATCGACAGCGTTCACCTGGGGTTTCACGCTCTGCTGTCACTCGACTGCAGTACATCGCGGGTGGGTACCGAGACGGTCACGAACCGATCACGGACTGTCAAGTTCCTTACACAGCAACAGTCAACGCGTCCGGGACCGCCCGGAACTCCACCGCGGTGGTCGTTCCGAGGAAATCTCCGTCGACCTGGAGATTCGCGGGCTCCTCGCACTTCACTCTGACATAACCCACGTCATCACGCCGAACGAGATTTCCGCTCTTCGGATTGCCCGTGGCCAGGACCTGGGCGATGTAGCGCCCGACGGTGGGTACCCGCAAAGTCCGCAAAGCACTCAGACCGAGGCCGCCGTCGAACGACGTGCTGGGGTTGAGCTGGATCGCCCGGTCGCCGAAGTACGTCCACGGGTCCGTGTTCGACACGAACACCATGCCGACGTCGTCGAACGGCGGCTCGTCCGGCACCTCGACGACGAAGTGCTGCGGCTTGCGCACGAGTTGCGCGTAAGCCTTGAGGGCGACCGACAGATAAAGGGCGGGACTCGCGTTGCGGCCCTTGGCGCGCTTGTGTTCCACGCCGGCGACGACATCGGCGTCGAGGCCCATGCCCGCGTTGAAGGTGAACCAGCGGCCGTCTTCGATGACGTCCGCGAAGACCCGGCCGAGCCCGATCCGGCGCGTGGTGCCGTGCTCGATGGCCTGCAGCAGGACGTGCGTGGCCTCGACGGGGTCGCGCGGGATGCCGAGCGCGCCCGCGAAGACGTTGGCCGACCCGCCCGGTACGACGCCCAGCATCGGCGTGGTGGAGGTGGGGCCGCCGCGCAGGACGCCGTTGACCACCTCGTTGACCGTGCCGTCGCCGCCGTGGGCGATGACCAGGTCGAACCCGTCCGCCGCCGCCTGGTGCGCGGCGTCCGCCGCATGGCCGCGGTAGGAGGTCTCGATGACCTCCAGCTTCACGTCGCTGGCCAGTGCGTGCGCCAACACGTCACGACCCGCCGGCGTCGTTGTAGTCGCCTGCGGGTTCACCACGAGAAGAGCGCGCACTACTTGAGAGTAAGACAATGCGTGACTATCAGCCGCGCGCATGTCCTCCCTCAGGGTGGCTCCAGCCTCACGAAAGTGGCGCAAATCTCCCTTCCGTCAGCATCGCGTCTCCCCACAGACGAGTGCACCCCGGACGACCGCCGGCTCGCTGAAGGCCCCTTGATCTTCCCGCGCCGGACGTGCTCGGAGAGCCCTCCAACCGGGTGGCATACGATCCGTGACCAGTACAGAACGTGAGGAAAGGTCTCCCGTGAGCACTCAGACCCAGGCGCCCCCGCGCCCGGTGCGCATCGCCTCGGCGCTCACCTTCGTGCAGGGTCTGGGCGGGATCGCGCTGGCCGTCGCCCTCGTCATCCGGGTGATCGGGGGCTCGACCCCCGCCGGCCCCATCCTCGGTGCGGCCGGCGTGCTCGTGCTCTGGTTCGGTGCCGTGCTCGTCGCGACGGTCATGTTGTTCCGCGGTCACCACGGCGCCCGCACGCCCGTGATCGTCACGCAGCTGCTGCTGCTCGGCTGCGCCTGGTACGCGTACGGGGCGTCGGAGCAACCGTTGATCGGCTCGCTCGGTGGCATCTACTGCGTCGTGGTGCTCGTGTTCCTGTTCACGAACGACGGCCGCAAGTGGGCGATGGGCTACGTCGACGAATCGGAAGTCGACAAAGCCGACTAAAGGAGGGTGGTCACAGTCACACGGCCGGGTGAAGCTGTGCGTGGTTGCTTAACCACTCCCTGCACTCAGAAGGTGACCAACCATGCGTTTGACCATTGCGATCGCGGGCGCCGTCCTGGCGGCTCTCTCCCTCGCCCCCGCTGCCACGGCCGCTCCGGAGAACCCGGACATGTCGCCGATGATCATCGGAGGCAGCTACGCCCAGAACTTCCCGTATGCGGCTCGTCTGTTCGCCAACGGACGCGAGAACTGCTCCGCCACGAAGATCGCGCCCAACTGGATCCTCACGGCTGAGCACTGCGTGGCGAGCAGCGCCACGTACACGTTCCGCGCGGGCAGCCTGGACCAGTCCTCCGGTGGCCAGATGGTGACCGCCAGCCAGATCATCAAGCACCCGTCGGCGGACCTGGCGCTGGCCAGGGTGTCGCCGGCGATGTCCGGCCCGTTCGCCCCGCTCGTCGCGAGTGTCTCGACCGGCCAGACCGTGCAGCTCTACGGCTGGGGTGCCACGTGCACCAACCAGCCGGAGATCAACTGCCAGTCGCGCTACCTGAAGGTCGCGAACACGCGCGTCACGAGCACCAACGGCCGTGACTACCGCGGTGGCGTCGCCATCTCGGTGTCCAGGGTCGACGGCATCGCGGCCGGCGGTGACTCCGGTGGCCCGATGTTCGCCAACGGCCGCCAGGTCGGCGTCGCCTCGACGTCGGACCGCTCCACGCGTTCCAACTACACCAGCGTCAACCACGGTCCCTACCGCAACTGGATCACCCAGTACACGGGAGTCTGACCGACCCTGATTGACCAGCGGTAACCCTGCGATGGCCCTCGGCTCCGGCCGGGGGCCATCACCCTGCGTGTTCACTAATGGTGGATGGACACGAACGGAGTAGCCGGTTACCGTGCCCCCAGCGTTCGCGCCGCTCGGGAGCAGGGTGAGGTGCGCAGTGCAGGACGGCCCGAAGCGGGTGACGACGACCGGCGATTCCGAGCGCCCGAACGGGGCTCGGCTGTTCGACTACTACCTCGGTGGAGCGCACAACTTCGCGGTCGACCGCGCGTTGGCCGAGGAAAGCATCAGCAAGTTCCCCGTCGCCGAGATCGCGCGCACGATCAGGTCCTTCTCCCGGCGCGTGGTGCGCCTGTGCGTCGAGGAGTACGGCATCCGCCAGTTCCTCGACCTGGGCAGCGGCATCCCGACCGCCGGCAACGTCCACGAGGTCGCCCAGTCGCTCGACCCGTCGTGCAACGTCGTCTACGTCGACAACGACGCGGTGGCCGTGGCCCATGCCCGCACGATGTTGCGCGACAACCTCAGTGCCGCGATCGTGCTGTCCGACATCTGCGACGTCGGTGCCGTGCTGCGGCACCCGGAGACGCGTCGTCTCATCGACTTCACCAAGCCGACGGCCGTGCTGATGGTCGGTGTCCTGCCGTATGTCACCGACGAGCCCGCGGGCGTCGTCGCGCGCTATCGGGCCGCGTTGTCCGAGGGCAGCATCCTCGCGTTGACGCATCTCACGAAGGACGTGGAGCCGGAGTTCGTCGGCCAGCTGGTCGACCTCGGCGACGACATGGGGTTCGAGCTCGTGCCGCGTTCCAAGCAGGACGTGGAGGAGTTCGTCTGCGGCCTGAAGCTGATGGAGCCCGGACTGGTGCTCGCGGCCCACTGGAGAGCCGACGGCGAGGTGCCCGGTACCTCCGCCATCGCCGACGCGTCGACGTACGGTGCCGTGGGGATGGTCTGAGGCACGGCGAAGGCCGGGCCTGAAGCACACAGGGGTGGCTTCTGACCCGGCCTCGACGTGGTTCAGGGCGTTCAGCCCCGGTATGCGCCCTGCTGCTGGCCGGCGAGGGCCGCCGGGCCGCGGTACTGCGCGCCACCGAACGCGAGGATCGCGTAACCGACGATGCTGAACAGCCACAGGCCGACGATGCCGAAGACGGTGTCCTTGGCGAAGGACTTCGCGATGTCGATCGACACGATCACCGCGATGATGATGTTGACGAACGGGATCAGCATCAGGACCAGCCACCAGCCAGGACGGCCGGCGATCTTGAGCCACACGTAGATGTTGTAGAACGGGATGATCGCGGCCCAGCCGGGCTGGCCGGCCTTCGCGAACACCTTCCACATCGCGACGATGGCGAAGACCAGGACGGCCAGGTAGATGATGGTGCCGACGACGCCGATGCCGGTCGCGGCGGGGTCGATGGTGGTCGGGTCAGTGCCCACGGTCTTTCCTTCTTTCCACTTGCTGGTGCCGGGGGATCGGCGAGCAGGGACGCTGCCAGCACCGCGGGCCGGTCCTCAGTGGAATTCCCGTTTCGTGAGCCTTTTGAGACCTTCCGTCAACCTTCAGCGTGCAGTGCCGAGCTCGACCAGGGCCTCGCCCGAGACGCGCATCGTCGTCCACTCGTCCATCGGTATGGCGCCCAAGGACTTGTAGAACCCGATGCTCGGTTCGTTCCAGTTGAGCACCCACCACTGCAGACGGCTGTAGCCCTTCGCGACGCACTCCTGGGCAAGCGCTTCCAGCAACTGCTTCCCGAGGCCCTTGCCGCGCTGGTCCGGCGTGACGTAGAGGTCTTCGAGGTAGATGCCGTGCACGCCGTCCCACGTCGAGAAGTTCAGGAACCACAACGCGATCCCGACGACCTGACCGTCCACTTCGGCCACGTGACCGAACAACGCGGGGCTCTCGCCGAACAACGCGGTGCGCAACTGCTCCGGAGTGAGGTGGCACTGCTCCGGTGCCTTCTCGTACAGCGCCAGTTCGTGGACCAAGGCCACGACCGCGTCGACGTCACGCGGTTCCACCCGCCGGATCATCACACCTCCCAGGCAGGCACGTTCAGCCTGCGCACCTGCGGGTCGCCCCGCTCGTCGCCCAGCTGGCAGATGCCGGCCGGGTCCAGTCCGAAGTGGACGCCCTGGTCGGGCGCGAGACCGAGCCACGCCGCGATCAGCACGCGGCTGAAGTGCCCGTGACCCACGAGCACGACGTCACCGCCGGGCAGGATCTTGCGCACCTCGCCGAGGACCTTGCGCGCCCGTTCCTGCACCTCCGCGTGCGACTCGCCGTTCGGCATCGGGTGCGACCACACCGTCCAGCCGGGCACGCGCTCGCGGATCTGCGGCGTGGTGATGCCCTCGTAGTCGCCGTAGTCCCACTCGGCCAGGTCCTCGGTCGTCGCGCCGACCTCCAGCCCGGCCAGCGCGGCCGTCCTGGTGGCGCGCTGCCGCGGACTGGTCAGCACGAGTGCGGGTGCCTGGTCCGTGCCTCTCAGCCGGGCGAGCACGGCGCCCGCGCGGCGTGCCTGCTGCTCGCCCTCGGGCGTCAGCTCGATGTCAGTGCGTCCCGTGTGCCTGCCGCTCTCGGACCACTCGGTCTGGCCGTGGCGCAGCAGGTAGAGGTGGGTGCTCACATGTTCGATCCTAGGGAGTGACGGGGGGCACGTTTGGGGGAGTCCTCCCCTGAGGTACCCAGCGCGCCATGACCGCCGAGCACCCCGACCACGGCGCACCCGACGAGGTCGACGCCCAGGAGATCCGCGAGGCCTTCGGGGTTCGTGTCGCACGCATCCGGGCGGAGCTGACCTCGACGTGGAACAAGCTGAGCCAGAACGAGCGCGGCACGGACCCCAGAGGGTTCTGAACTCGCGCTTTTCCGCACGTGCTTGGGCTGAATGGCGCAATACTCTCGGCTGATCGTCGTTTCAATTGGCGGATTCCGGCCTCATCACGTGCCGTGTGCTGTGCGGCGTCGCTAGAACGGAGTGGATCGTCCTTTGAGGGGGACCCGCACATGCGACGTTCGATTGCGCTTCTGATACCTGTTCTGATGGCCGCGGTACTATCGGCGCCACTCGCGTCGGCCGCGCCGGAACCACCTCCCACACCTGGCTGGACCGTCTCAGGAGACGAGATCCGGTGGACCACCTCCGCACCCGTGCCGCTGCGCGACGCGGGCGTGGAGTTCTGGGAGGGCGACCGTTTCCTGGGGCGAGCCCGGGAGTCGGCGGACCTGCGGAGCTTCACCGTGAAGGCCGTGCTGGAGAACCCGGCCGCGCTGCAGGTGCGGTCGGCCGGCAAGCGGCTCGACGTGCTGGAACCACCGTCGGCCGGACTGTCCGTGCCCGAGTTGCCGGCGTTGCGGCCGCAGGCCGACGTGGATCCGGGCAAGCCGGGGCCGTACGCCACCACCACCGGTGAGTACGCGCTCGACCCGGTCGAGCTGCCCGAGTATGCGGCGCCGGTCGAGATGGAGGCCGTCGTCGTCGCGCCCAAGGGCGCGCCCGGCAAGCGGCCGCTCGTGCTCCTCCTGCACGGCAGGCACTTCACGTGCTACAGCAAGTCCGATCCCAACCAGATCAGGATGAACTGGCCGTGCCCCAGCGGTTTGACCGCCGTGCCGAGCCACAAGGGATACCTGAAGGCGCAGCAGTTGCTGGCGTCACAGGGATATCTGACGGTGTCGATCTCCGCCAACGGCGTCAACGCCCAGGACGCGATGACCGCCGATGCCGGCGCGCAGGGTCGTTCGTCGCTGGTGCGCCACCACCTGGCGAAGTGGGCGGACTGGGCCTCCGGCCGCGGTTCCGCGCCCGCCGCGGTGAAGTCAGCGCCGGCCGCCGACCTGTCCAAGGTGTTGCTGATGGGCCATTCCCGCGGTGGTGAGGGCGTGAACCGCGCCGCCACCGACAGCCTCACCCCGCCGCCCGGCGACACCGGGTTCAGCGGCCCGGTGCGCTGGAACATCCGCGGGAACGTGCTGATCGGCCCCACGATCTTCGGCCACAACCCGGCGCCGGACGTGCCCTCGGTGACGTACCTGCCCGGTTGCGACGGTGACGTCTCCGACCTGCAGGGTCAGATCTTCGTGGACCAGACCCGCGGCCTGAGCCGTGGCGAGGCGTTGCACAGCGCGCTGTACATGATCGGCGCGAACCACAACTACTTCAACAGCGAGTGGACCCCCGGCCAGGCGGAGGCGCCGGCGTTCGACGACTTCTGGCCCGGCCAGCAGCCGGATCCGCTGTGCACGCCGGGTGCTCCGACGCGGCTGACCGCCGAGCAGCAGCAGACCATGGGCGCCACCTACCTCGCGGCGTCCGCGCGGCTCTTCCTCGGGCGCGACGAGTCCGTGCTGCCGCTGCTCGACGGTTCGGGCGTCCGCGTCCCGTCCGCCGACCCGGCCCGCGTCCTCTCGCACGCCATCGGCGGTGACCGCAGGCCGTTCGTCGTACCGGACGGTCCCACGGGTGCGTCCGGCAGTGCGCGCGTCTGCCAGCAGACCTCGCGTGACGTGGCTGTCGCCTGCAGCGCAACGCGTTCACCGCACTTCGTCGGCTTCCGCGGCGCGGTGGCCCAGCCCGAACGCCTGTCGGTCGCGCTGAAGTGGACGGCCGCCGGGCAGGCCGGTGTGATCACGCCTTCCGCACCGGTGTCGCTCAACGGTTCGCGCGACCTGGCGCTGCGCCTGGCCGTTCCGCCGAACTCGGCCGCGTCGAAGTTCGGCATCGCCGTGACCGACCACAACGGACTGAGGCACGCGCTCGGGTCCGTCTCGGTGGCGGGTCTTCCCGGCAGCGACCGGACGAGTTCGTTGTGGGCACAGGAAGTTCGCGTGCTGTTGCCGTCCGGCGTCGGCCGTGTCGCCTCGCTGGAACTGGTCCCGGAGTCCGCGTCCGGTGAGGCGTGGCTGATCGACGCCCACGGCTGGGACAAGGGCCTCGTTCCCGTGGTTCCCACGCGCCTGTCCCGCGTCGACGCCACCACGACCGCGGTGGCCGAGGGCGACTCCGGCGAGCAGACGCACAACATCGTCGTCACCGCGTCCGGCAACGGCACCCGCGTGGTCCGGCTCTTCTACAACGAGCCGGGCAACAAGCCCGCCACCAAGCTCGTGACCCTGGCGTCCGGCGAGAACCGTGCCGAGGTCCCGGTGACGTTCACCGGCAACACGAAGTGGGGCGGCGACGTCCGCCATCCCGTCATGGTGCAGGCGATCTCGAACGCGGTCGTGGGCGCCGCGTCCGGCGGCCTGCTGGTGCGCAACGACGACCCGGTGCCGTCGCTGACCGTCACCCCGGTCGCCGGCAGCGTCGCGGAGGGCGGCACCCTGAAGTGGAGGGTGACGCTGTCCGAGACCGCCGACGCGGGAATCGGTGCCGGCGGATCACCGGTGGCACCCGCCTCCGGCACCGAACTGTCCACAACGGACGTCGACGCCGACTGGTTCCTCAGGCACTCGGGTCAGGAACCGCTGCCGTCCCGTCCCTTGTCCTCCACGGGACTGCGGCCGTTCGTGTACATCCCGGCGGGCGAGACCTCGTTCGACCTCGAGGTGCCGACCGCGACCGACAGCGAGGCCGAGGGTGAGGAGCAGCTCCGTCTGGAGTTCGACGGGATCACTCCCACCAGCCCCGGCTTCGAGGTGATCGGCAAGGTCACCGAAGCGGTGTGAGGTTCGCGGGTGGCCGCTCCTGCGGCCACCCCGACCCTCACGGGCGCCGCTGAGCGGCCGCGTGGTGATCTCCTGGCACCCTGATCGATCACTCGGCAGTATGGGAACATGCCTGCCGATTCACAGAGTTCAGCCGACGTGGCCGTCGAAAACGACTACGACCTCTTCGCCGAGGGGTACACGGCCGTGAACGAGACCAGCCTCATCAACGCCTACTACACCCGGCCCGCGATCGTGAATCTGGCCGGCGATGTGATCGGCCGGCGGATCCTGGACGCCGCGTGCGGCTCCGGTCCCGTGTCCCAGGCGCTGCGCGACAAGGGCGCCGTCGTGACCGGCTTCGACCGCAGCGCGAAAATGGTGGAGCTGGCCCGGCAGCGCCTCGGCGACGACGCGGACCTGCGGGTAGCCGACATCACGCAGCCGCTGCCGTACCCCGACGGCGCGTTCGACGACTGCGTTGCCGCCCTGGTCCTGCACTACCTGGAGGACTGGGCCGGGCCGCTGGCCGAGCTGCGGCGGGTGCTGAAGTCCGGTGGCCGGCTGATCGTGGCTGTCAACCACCCCATCATGCTCCCGTTCCTGGAGCGCAAGACCAACTACTTCGAGACCACCAAGTGGACCGACGACTACGACTTCGACGGCCAGAAGGCCACGCTCACCTACTGGCACCGGCCGCTGCACGCGATGACCGACGCCTTCACTGCGGCGGGCTTCCGCACGGCCGTCATCAGCGAGCCGCCTGCGGCGCCGGAGGCTCGTGAACTGTTCCCCGAGGAGATGGCGGAGTTCCCGTCCGGGGCGTTCCTGAGCTTCCTGTTCTTCGTCCTGGAAGCAGCCTGACTCGGGGGGCGGACGAAGAACGACGCTGACCTGCGAAGAAGTTTTCGCTGGTCAGCGCCGTCGACAAGGCTATGGGGCTCAGCCCTGCTTGGTCTCCCAGAAGATCTTGTCGATCTGCGCGATCAGGTCGAGGAGTGCCTGACCCGAGGCCGGGTCCATGGACGCCTTCGTGCCGCCCGCGCCCGCGGCCTTGGTGGCGCGGTTGAACAGGTCGTGCAGCTCGGGGTACTTCTCGAAGTGCGGCGGCTTGAAGTAGTCCGTCCACAGCACCCACAGGTGGTGCTTGACGAGCTCGCTGCGCTGCTCCTTGATCAGGATGGCGCGCTCCCGGAACTCCGGGTCCTCGTTGGCCTGGTACTTCTCCTGGACCGCCTTGACCGACTCGGCCTCGATGCGGGCCTGCGCGGGGTCGTAGACACCGCACGGCAGGTCGCAGTGCGCGGTGGCTTCGACGCGCGGGCGGAGAATGCGCGACACGAGTCGCATCGTTCCTCCCAGAATGAAAAAACAGTGGATGCTCCGACGGGGAGAACCCTACTCCGGCTGATCGAAGGGTGATCGTTGAGATCGCGTCTTTCCACCGTGCTCGTGCAGGGGCCGTCGATGGTGCCTGCCCTCCGCCACGACGACATCGTGCTGGTCAGGTGGGGTGCGAAGCCCAAGCCCAACGACGTCGTGCTGGTCAAATGGGCCAGCAGGCCGGAGCAGCTCTCGATCAAACGTGTCTCTCATCAAGTGGACGGCGGGTGGCACGTCGTGGGAGACAACCCGTTCGCGAGCACGGACTCCGAGCACCTCGGACCTGCGGAAGTGCTCGGAGTCGTCAAAGCTCGACTATGGCCGAGGCCGACCCTCAGGCCTTGAGGGACGCGTAGAGGGCCAGGCAGTCCTCGTAACGCGGCAGGACGCCGGCCTCGTACGCCTCGGCGAGGGTCGGGGCGGCGGTGTCCTTCTCCGACAGCAGGAACTCGAGCTCGCGCGGCCACGGGAGGTCGAGTGCCGGGTCGAGGGGAGTGAGGCCGTGTTCGCCGGTCGGGTTGTAGACGGTGGAGCAGAGGTAGTTCATGGTCGTGTCGTCTTCGAGCGCGATCATCGCGTGGCCGAGGCCCTCCGCGAGGTAGACCGCGTTGCACTTCGTGGAGTTCACCAGCACGGCGTCCCACTGCCCGAACGTGGGGGAGCCGACGCGGATGTCCACGATCACGTCGATGAACGAGCCGCGCGGGCAGAAGACGTACTTCGCCTGGGACGGCGGCACGTCCGCGTAGTGGATGCCGCGGATCGCCCCCGCGCGGGAGACGCTGTGGTTGGTCTGGGCGACCCGCAACGGGTGCCCGACCGCCTCGGTGAAGGCGGCCTCCTGGTACGGCGAGACGAACACGCCGCGGTCGTCGGGAAATGTCCGAGGGGTGAACTCGAACGCGCCTTCAATTTTCAGCGAACTCGCCTGCATGCCGTCACTCTAAGGCGTCAACTTTTCTTGACCGATCGGGTGCTTCCTGCCAGCGGAAACTGACCGGTCGGTGCAGAAAACCGGACGGACGTCTTGCTACATGCCCTCTGACCTGCGGAAAAAGTGTGATCCCCGCCGCAGACAGCGACGCGGGACCCTGCCACACTTCCGGCACCCGCAACGCTCGTGCGGTTCTCCGACGCAACTCGTCGGAGGGCATCGACCGAGTTTCCAGGCCCCGTGCACCCGGCGTGACAACGCTGGGCCGGTGCGCCGTTTGGTGATGAGCCCACGTCTGGGCCACTACGCCGCCCGCACCGCAGGAGGGACGCCGTGACAGCAGTGAACGAAGCCCGTACCGAGAACTCCGATCCGACGCAGTTGACGGACGAGGAGATCTTCAACGCGCACCTGGGCGGGAAGCTCGAGGTCGGCGCGACCGCCTCGCTCGCTGACCCGAAGGCGCTGTCCATCGCGTACACCCCTGGTGTCGCACGAGTGAGCAAGGCCATCGCCGAGGACCCCTCGCTGGCCGCCAGGTACACGTGGGCGCACCGCCTCGTCGCCGTCGTCAGCGACGGCACCGCGGTGCTCGGTCTCGGTGACATCGGCCCGAGCGCGTCGCTGCCCGTCATGGAGGGCAAGTCCGCGCTGTTCAAGACGTTCGGCGGCCTTGACTCCATCCCGCTCGTGCTCAACACGACGGACGTGGACGAGATCGTCGAGACGCTCGTCCGGCTGCGCCCGTCGTTCGGCGCGGTCAACCTCGAGGACGTCTCCGCGCCCCGCTGCTTCGAGCTGGAGCGGAAGCTGATCGAGGCGCTCGACTGCCCGGTCATGCACGACGACCAGCACGGCACGGCCGTCGTGTCGCTGGCGGCACTCAACGGTGCGAACACGGTCCTCGGCAAGAGCATCGCCGACCAGCGGGTGGTCATCTCCGGTGCGGGCGCCGCGGGCATCGCGATCGCCAAGATCCTCCTCGCCGCCGGTGCCGGCGACATCACGCTGCTCGACTCGCGCGGCATCGTCCGCACGGGCCGGGCCGGTCTCAACCCCGTCAAGGAGGAGATCGCGGCGGTCACCAACAGGACGAACCTCGCCGGCGGCATCGACGTGGCGCTGCGCGGCGCGGACGTCTTCATCGGCGTCTCGTCCTCCAAGGTCTCCGAGGACCTGATCGCGAGCATGGCGCCCGGCTCGATCGTCTTCGCGCTGTCGAACCCGGACCCCGAGGTGCACCCGGAGGTCGCCGCCCGGCACGCCGCGATCGTGGCGACCGGACGCAGCGACTTCCCGAACCAGATCAACAACGTGCTCGCGTTCCCCGGCATTTTCCGCGGGGCTCTCGACGCGGGTGCGCGACGGATCACGGAAGGCATGAAACTCGCCGCCGCGGATGCCATTCTCGCGGTCGCGAAGGATGATTTGGGTCCAGATCGAATTGTGCCCTCGGCATTGGACCCGCGCGTCGGACCCGAGGTCGCAGCGGCTGTGGCCGTCGCGGCGAAGGCCGACGGAGTCGCCTGATCACACCCTTGTATTCGCCACTCTTTTGCATCTTCACGGAGACCGGAACCACGAACGTGGCTTTTCGTTAACCCGTGCAGGGGTGGGCGATGACGCTCTGAAGCGCTACCGTCCCTCTCCTCGGGTGTTCACCCGAGGAGAGGGTTCGTGTTTGCCGCCGTTCGGGTGCCGTTGTCGTGCCCACCCGAATTGCCGCGGGCGGTGAATGCGGGAGAGGGTGGGTCGGTGCCCAAGTGGGTGGGACGCGCGACAGTGGTGAACGGCCGTGCACGGACGGCTGCTTCGGCGAACGGGAAACCTCCGATGACGCTGGACGGGCTGACCCTGCCCGACGCGCCGTCGCTGCTCGTTGACGCCAAGGGTGTCGTCATGCAGGCGAACCCGGCCGCGGTGGACCTCGCCAACGCGCAGGGAGCCGACGACCTGGTCGGCCACGCCCTCGGTGAGCTGCTCCTCGGCAACTCCGCGGACCTCAGGCTGCTGCGCGCGGACGGCACCGAACTGCCGGTGCGCGTCGCCCGGCACGCCGTTCCCGGCACGGGCCTGCAGGCCGTCCTGCTGATCGACGTCTCCGACCTCGCCGCCGCCGCGGACGCGTTGCGCGACGAGCAGCGCCGCCTGCGCAAGGTGCAGCGGGTCGCGAACCTGGGCTCCTGGGAGTTCGACCCCGGCACCGGCATGACCGTCTGGTCGGACACCCACTACGAACTCCTCGGCCTCGACCGCGGCTCCGTCGTGCCGGGCGCGCAGGCCGTCCTCGACGTCGTGCACCCGGACGACTTCCACATGGTCGAGACGTACTGGCACGGCCGCGAGATCACCGGCGACCCGATCGACATCGAGTACCGGATCGTCCGCCCGGACGGCCAGCTGCGGTGGATCCGCGGTGTCGCCGAGGCGAGGCTGGACGACGCCGGCGCCCTGGACAAGATCACCGGCTACATCCGCGACATCACCGAGGCCAAGCGCGCGGCCACCGAGCTCGCCCAGGAACGGGCGCGGCTGCTCGAGGCCCAGCGCATCGCCCGCATCGGCAGCTGGGCGTACGAGACGGGCACGCGGGCCGTGCACCGCAGCGAAGTGCTGATGGAGATGTACGCCGAGCTGGGCATGCACCCGGACGACGACCTGCTCAGCGGCGTGCACCCGGAGGACCGCGAGGCCGTCAAGGCGATCCGGCACTCGTTGCTGCACGCGAGCGACGGCGAACCGGTCGAGGTCGAGGTCCGCAGCGAGGTCGGCGAGCGCGTCTACATGTGCCGGGCCCGCGCGGAGGTCGCGCCGTCCGGCCGCATCGAGCGCTACCACGGCACCATCCAGGACGTCACGGAAGCGCGTGCGCTGGAACGCCAGATGCGCGAGGACCGCCGAAGACTCGCCGACGCGCAGCAGGCCGCACGGCTCGGCATGTGGGAGTGGAACCCGGCGACCGGCGACGTCGTGTGGTCGGACATGCTGCGCGAGCTCTTCGGCCTGCCCGCCGAGCTTCCCGGCAGCTACCAGGCGTACCTCGACCTGGTGCACCCCGAGGACCGCGGCTGGGTCGACGACACGTGCCGCCAGCTGGTGGTGGACGAGATCGCCTCGCAGTTCGAGCACCGCGTCGTGCGCAACGACGGCTCGACGCGGATCTTCCGCTGCCACGGCATGATCGTCCACGGCCCGCACGGCAGGCATCTCGCCGTCGGCACCGCCCAGGACGTCACCGAGCAGCGTGCCGCCGAAGCGCGTATGAAGCGGTCGTCGCAGCGCTTCACCGACCTCGTGTCCGTGACACCGGTGGGCATCGGCCTGTTCGACGAGGGCGAGCGCCTGGTCGACGCGAACGACGCGTTGTGCGACCTGCTCGGCATGGAACTGGAGCAGCTGCGCGGCATGACCGCCGAGCAGCTCACCCACCCCGAGGACA
Organism: Lentzea pudingi; assembly: GCF_014646255.1. Taxonomy (GTDB): domain Bacteria; phylum Actinomycetota; class Actinomycetes; order Mycobacteriales; family Pseudonocardiaceae; genus Lentzea; species Lentzea pudingi. The sequence goes on along the minus strand of NZ_BMNC01000002.1, from coordinate 801,439 downwards.
CGTCGCCGGGCCTGCAGTGGGCCGCCGAGCGCACGCAGAAGATCCCGCAGCGCATCCTGGTCCGCCCGGACGGCGAGAAGGTCTACTGCGAGCTGCACATCGCGCTGTCCGTGCAGGACGACGGCCGCCGCTTCTGGCTGATCGTGTTCCTGGACATCACCGAACGCCGCCGCGCCGCCGAGGCGTTGCGCCACCAGGCCACCCACGACGAGCTGACCGGCCTGCCGAACCGCGCGCTGGTGAAGGAGATCCTCGGCAAGGCGCTGGAGGGCCCGGACCGCGCCAAGGTCGCCGTCCTCTTCTGCGACATCGACAACTTCAAGCGCGTCAACGACTCCCTAGGCCACGACGCGGGCGACGAGCTGCTCGTGGCCCTGGCGCGCCGGCTGGAGGGCGGCCTGCCCGACGGCTGCACCGCCGCCCGCCTGTCCGGCGACGAGTACGTGATCATCTCCGAGGACATCGACTCGGTGGGCGGCGTCGACGCCCTGGCCACCCGCGTCGCCTCGTTGCTCAGGACCGCGGTCCCGGTGCACGGCCAGCTCGTCCGGGTCTCGGCGTCGATCGGCGCCGCCGTCCCGAACGGCTCGCGCGCCAACGGTGCCGACCTGCTGAGGTTCGCGGACGCCGCGATGTTCGAGGCGAAGCGAGCCGGTGCCGGACGCGTGTCGCTGGCCTCGGCGGCGCTGATCGCGTCCGCCGACCGCCAGGTGCACCTCGAAGGCCAGCTGCGCGAGGCCCTGCAGAACGACGGCCTGGCGCTGCACTACCAGCCCGTCGTCGGCGTCGACGGCGCCGTGCTGACCGCCGAGGCGCTCGTCCGCTGGCCGCACCCCGACCGCGGCCTGCTGCCGCCGGACGTGTTCCTGCCGGTCGCCGAGCAGGGCGACCTGATGCGCGAACTCGACCGCTGGGTGCTGCGGACGGCGCTGAAGGAGGCCTCGACCTGGCCCGCGCCCGACGGCCGCCCGGTGTCCGTCGCCGTGAACCTCGCCGGCCTGGTGCCGGGTGATCCGGAGTTCGTCGACATCGTGTCGACCGCGATCATGGAGTCCGGCGTCCCGTGGGAACGCGTGGTGCTGGAGCTGGTCGAGACGGCGTTCGTCGACCTGCCGTCCCGCGTCCGCCAGTCGATGGACGAACTGGTGAAGCGCGGCGTCCAGTTCGCGGTGGACGACTTCGGCACCGGCTACTCGTCGCTCGCCCGCCTGAAGGACCTGCCGGCCCAGATCATCAAGGTGGACCGGCGCTTCGTCTCGGGTGTGGGCAACGACTCCTCGGACTTCGCCGTCGCCCGCGCCGTCGTCGACATGGCGCGGGCGATGGGCCGCAAGTGCGTGGCGGAGGGCGTGGAGACCGCCACCCAGTTCCACGTCCTGCGCGGTGTCGGCGTGGACGCGTACCAGGGCTGGTTGTTCTCGCGTCCGGTGCCGCCCAAGGAGTTCCGCGCGGTGCTAGCTCTCGGGCCGCTCCACATACCCCGCGCTGGCTGAGATTTCGGGGAGCAGCGCCGCGATCCGGTGCTTGGGTAGGTCGATCAGCCGCAGCTCCAGGTCCTCCTGGGACACGGAGGCGTCGTCGACGATCTCCGCGGCCTGCCGCTTGGTCAGCACGCCCTGCGCCGCGGTGATCAGCGCCTCGCGCCAGACGTTGCGCAGCTTGCCGTGCGCCTTCATCAGCACCTCGCGGACCGTGCGCTCACCGAGCGACAACGTGCCGGCGAGCACTTGGTCGGCGACGACGATCGTCGTCTTGCCATCGGGGTTGTTGCGCAGGAACTTCAGCTTGAACCGGGTCGCCACCAGTTCCTGCAGTTCCTTCTGCCCGGCCTCGGACGACACCGCCGGGTGGTTGTTCGGCACCAGGCACGCCAGCCGTGCGGGAGACGAGGCGAGGAGGGTCCGCAGCAGCCACGGCCCGGGGTCCGCCGAGAGATCGACGGCCAGCGAGGCCGCGCCCTTCCCGACGGGCTCGGCCCAGCCCGCCGCGCGGGGCTTGGGCGGCGGCGAGGACTCCGGCCGCGGCGCCAGTTCCGACAGGGCGGACAAAGCCTCCTGCGACGGTCCGGACGACTCCACGGACTGCGCGCCGTGCGTGTAGATCCGCGTGCCGCCGGCGACCGCGCGACGGCCCGTCGGCCGGCACACGTAGAGGTCGGCGGCGGACCCGATGGCCTGCGCGCCGTCGAAGCGGTGGAACGCGGGCAGGATCGCCTCGAACACCAGCCCGAGCTTCTGCAGTTCCTGCTGCACCTTCAGACCCAGTGCGGGCGTGCGGTCGGAGAAGCCGTAGGCGAGCAGCAGCCGGCCCGACGCGATGTCCTCCAACGCCTCGATGGCGCGACCGGCGAACAGGCCCATGCCCTCGGCGCTGTAGGGCGGGTCGCTGAAGACCAGGTCCGCGGACTCGAGGACGGCCTGGGGCAGACCGAAACGCATGTCGCAGTGCAACGTCCGGATGTCGAGCCCCCGTGCCTGGGCGCGTGAGTCGATGAACTCCAGCAGGCGCTCGTCGAGGTCCACGACCGTGATCGACACGTTCGGGTTGACGGCGGCGATGGCCAGCGACGTGAGATCGTGGTCACCCAGGCACAGCAACCGCTTGCCCGCCAGGTCGTACGCCGAGTCCAGCCACACCACGCGGTTGAGAGCGGTCTCCGCCGTCGCCTGCACGTGGTCCAACGAGGACAACGGCGGCGGCACGTCCGCGATGTCCACGAGGATCTGCCGCAGCACGTCGGTGTGGTCACGGACACCGGACACGCCGAACTCCGCGCGGTACGCGCCGACCAGGCCGGGAGCGATGCGGTAACGATCGCCTGAAGATTCGGCGTCGTCGCCCAGCGCCTTGAGCAGGTCCTGCACGGTGCGGCGCGGCACGGCCGGCAGGCGCACGAGTTCTGCCAGCGGGTGCCAGTCCTCACTGAGCAGGGACAACACCTCGCGGAGCTTGCGGGCGTGCACGCCGCGTTCCGCCACCAACTGCCGCACCTGATCGATCGTCACAAGCGCTAAACCATACGGCCAGTCACATGGTGGAACGCTGTGCCGGGGTACGCCGAACGAGTTAAGGTCTTTGGGATCTACATCCAGGGCGGCCCAATCGGGGTGGTCGTCGCGACCGGAGGGATCCGAAGGGTGATCGAGTTCCGGGCCGTAACCAAGCGGTTCGAGGACGGGACCATCGCTGTCGACGAGCTCGACCTCGCGGTCGAGGCGGGCACCATCACGGTGTTCGTCGGTCCTTCCGGCTGTGGCAAGACGACGTCGCTGCGCATGGTCAACCGCATGATCGACCCGACGTCGGGCACGATCCTGGTGGACGGCAAGGACGTCCTCACCGTCGACCCGCCCACGCTGCGGCGCGGCATCGGCTACGTGATCCAGCAGGCAGGGCTCTTCCCGCACCGGACCGTGCTGGACAACATCGCGACCGTGCCGCTCCTGTCCGGTTGGGACAAGCGCAAGGCGCGCACGAGGGCCGCGGAGCTGCTCGAGATCGTCGGGCTCGACGCGAACTTCGGCAAGCGGTACCCGGCCCAGCTCTCCGGCGGTCAGCAGCAACGCGTGGGTGTCGCCCGCGCGCTCGCGGCGGACCCGCCCGTGCTGCTCATGGACGAGCCGTTCAGCGCCGTCGACCCGGTCGTGCGCGAGGACCTGCAGAACGAACTCCTTCGCCTGCAAGCGGAACTCGACAAGACGATCGTGTTCGTCACGCACGACATCGACGAGGCGCTCAAGCTCGGCGAGCGCGTCGCGGTGTTCCAGACCGGCGGGCACCTCGCGCAGTACGCGAAGCCGACGGAGCTGCTCAGCGCGCCCGCCAACGACTTCGTGGCCTCGTTCGTCGGACGGGACCGCGGCTACCGCACCCTCACGTTCCTGCACGCCGAGGTGCCCGTGCACCCCGTCGCCACGGCCAAGCTCGGTGAACGCGTCACGATCACCGACTGGACGCTCGTCGTCGACGAGCAGAACCGGCCCAGGGGCTGGTTGTCCGGTGTGGACGGTGAGGTCGAGGTCAGCGAACGCGACCTCGTCTCCGGCGGCTCGCTCTACGACGGCTCCAGCCTGCGGGGCGCGCTCGACGCGGCGCTCAGCTCGCCGTCCGCGCTCGGCGTGGTGGTCGACGACGCCGGTGCCGTCACCGGCGTGGTCAAGGCGGACGACGTGATCCAGGCGCTCGCGAAGGCCCGCGCGGCGGGTGAGGTCCCGAAGTGACCTGGATTTTCGAGAACTGGGAAAGGTTCTGGGAAGTCACCGCGGTGCACCTCCGGCTCTCCGTCGTGCCGGTGCTGGCCGGTTTCGCGCTCTCCATCCCGCTGGGGTGGTGGGCGAGCCGGTCTCCGAAAGCGCGCCTGGTCCTCTTCCCGTTCGCCAACGTGCTCTTCACGATCCCGTCCATCGCGCTGATCGTGATCACGCCGGTGCTGATCGGCACGAAGATCCTCGACGAGATCAACGTGATCGTGCCGCTGACCGTCTACACGGTGGCGCTGATGATCCGGTCCGTCGCGGACGCGCTGTCGGCGGTGCCGGGCAACGTGGTCGCCGCGGCGAACGCGATGGGCTTCCGGCCACTGCGGCGCTTCCTCACCGTCGACTTCCCGCTGGCGCTGCCGGTCACGATCGCGGGCCTGCGGGTCGCGACCGTGTCGAACATCAGCATGGTGAGCGTGGGCGCGCTCGTCGGGCTCGGCGGCTACGGCCAGCTCTTCACCGAGGGCTACCAGACCGACAACACCGACAAGGTCCTCGCGGGCCTGATCGGGACGGTCGTGCTGGCGGTGCTCGCGGACGGCCTGCTGTTGCTGATCGGACGGCTGCTCACGCCGTGGGCACGGGTGGGGAGGTGAGCTGAGTGGGTGGCTGGCTCTTCGACCCCGCGCACTGGTCCGGCACGACCGGGATCCCGGTGCGGTTGCTGGAACATCTCGGCTACACGCTGCTGACCCTGGTGATCGCCGCGCTCATCGCGATCCCGCTCGGCGCGTTCGTCGGGCACACCGGCAAGGGCGGGTTCGTGATCGTCGGACTCTCCAACGCGCTGAGGGCGCTGCCGACCACGGCGGTGCTGATCCTCGTCGTGCTGTGGGCGGGTCTGGGTGACTTCCCGGTGTACGTCGCGCTGGTGCTGCTGGCGATCCCGCCGATCATGGCGGGCACGTACGCCGGCATCCGCGCGGTGGACCCGGTGACGGTCGACGCCGCGAGGGGCGTCGGCATGCGCGAGTCGAGCGTGCTGCTCCAGGTGGAGATCCCGAACGCGCTCCCGTTGATCTACGGCGGTTTCCGCGGCGCCGCACTGCAAGTGGTCGCGACCGCCACCATCGCCGCCTACACCGGCGCCGGTGGTCTCGGCAGGTTCGTCTTCGACGGCCTCGCCCTGCAGGATTTCGGACAGATGCTCGCCGGCGCGGTGCTCGTGGCACTGCTCGCCGTTCTCGTCGACCTGGGGTTCGCCGGCCTGCAACGGCTGACGGTCTCGCCAGGGCTGCGTCCAGTGGGAAGCGGAGGAAAGAGTTGACCTCCTCACCTCGAGAACGAGGGGAGTCCTACGGCTCGCGCCGCAGGGATTTCTGCTTCGTCGCCGACCGCCCGCCCGGAGTGCTCCGTTGAGGACTTACACCGGCTCCACAGACTGTCACCGCCAGTCCGGCGGCCAGAATGTTGCGCGCCGCGTTCACGTCCCGGTCATGGGTCGCGCCGCAGCCACAGGTCCACGTACGTACGTGCAATGGCATCGACGCTGCGAGCGCACCGCAGGTGGAGCACAGTTTGGAGGAAGGGAACCAGCGATCGATCACGATCACGTCCCGTCCGTACCAGCTGGCTTTGTACTCCAGCATCTGCCGGAACTTTCGCCAGCCCGCGTCGCTGATGGCGCGGGCGAGGCTGCGGTTGCCGACCATGGTGGACACGGTCAGGTTCTCGATCACGAGCGTTTGGTTCTCACGCACGAGCCGAGTGGTGATCTTGTGCAGGTGGTCCGTGCGCCGGTCTGCGATCCGGGCATGCACGCGGGCGACCTTGACTCGGGCTTTGGCCCGGTTCTTGCTATCGATGTGTTTGCGGGACAAGGCCCGCTGTGTTTTGGCGAGAGCGTGCCGGTCACGGCGCTCGTGCCGGGGATTGGCGATCTTCTCTCCGGTCGAGAGAGTCAGCAGATGGTCGAGACCGAGATCGATGCCCACCGCCGAATCGCCGGCGGGCAATGGGAGGACGCCGGGGTCTTCGCACAGCATGGATACGAACCAACGCCCGGCCGCGTCACGCGACACGGTCACCGTAGAGGGTGTCATCCCATCGGGCAGCGTTCGCGACCAACGAATGTCCAACGGCTCCGACATCTTCGCCAAGATCAGCACCCCGTCGCGCCAGCGGAAAGCCGAACGCGTGTACTCGGCGCTGGGACGCGACTTCTTGCGCGACTTGAACCGCGGATACCGTGCGCGTTTCGCCCAGAAGTTGCAGAATGCCGCCTGCAGATGCCGCAACGCCTGCTGCAGCGGCACCGACGACACCTCTCCCAGGAACGCCAGTTCCTCTGTGCGTTTCCACTCGGTCAGCATCGCCGAAGTGGCGGCGTACCTGACCTGTTCTCCGCGCTGTGCCCACGCCTCCGCACGGGCCTGCAATGCCAGGTTGTAATCCTTGCGGACGCATCCGAACGTGCGCGACAACTCTGCTTCTTGCGCGTCGGTCGGATAGAAGCGGTACCGGAAAGCCCGCTTCACCTGCCCGTTCACAGTTTTAAGAATATCAAGTCGCTGTGTGGCCCCACATGGGTGGGCTGCGGACGCAATGTCCCGCTGATGACGACACAACTGCCCCTGTCCTGCTCCACAGGGGTCCGTTTCCTCCCCGCCTTGAATGACGGGGTCTCCTCGGAGGAGTTCAGATGAAGCGCATCGCCACGGCTGTCGCAGCCGTGATGCTCCTGTCGGCGTGCGGTGGTGACCCGCTGACGGGCGGCGCCGACAACCCTGCACCGACGGACACGATCGTCGTGGGTTCCGGCAACTTCCCCGAGTCGCGCCTGCTCGCGGAGATCTACGCGGAAGCGTTGGCCGCCAAGGGCGTCAAGGTGTCGAAGAAGCTGAACATCGGCAACCGCGAGCTGTACTACAAGGGTGTGCAGGACGGCTCGATCGACCTGATCCCCGAGTACAGCGGCGTGCTGCTCAAGTACATCGACAAGTCGGCGACGCAGGTCGGCTCCGACGAGGTGTACGAGGCGCTGAAGAAGGCGCTGCCGCAGAACCTGATCGTGCTCGACAAGTCGTCCGCCGAGGACAAGGACGCGGTCGTCGTCACGAAGCAGATCGCGGCCCAGTACAGCCTGAAGTCGATCGACGACCTCGTGCCGTACTGCAAGGACCTGGTCTTCGGCGGGCCGCCGGAGTTCCAGGACCGCGCGGACGGCCTGCCGGGCCTGAAGGCCAAGTACGCCTGTGAGTTCAAGGAGTTCAAGGTCCTCGACGTCGGCGGCCCGGTGACCGTCGCCGGTCTGAAGGACAACGCGGTGCAGGCGGCCGACCTCTTCACGACGGACGCGGCCATCAAGGCCAACGAGTTCGTCGTGCTGGAGGACCCGAAGAACGTCTTCGCGGCGCAGAACGTGCTGCCGCTGATCAACGAGAAGAAGGCGTCGCAGCAGGTCCGCGACACCCTCAACGCCATCTCGAAGAAGCTCGACACGAAGACGCTGCTGGACCTGAACCAGAAGCTGTCGGCGCCGGACAAGCCGGAGCCGGAGAAGGTCGCCAAGGAGTGGCTGGCCTCCGCCGGCATCTGATCGACCCCGGAGAACCGCCGGCCCGCAGGCCTCACGCCCGCAGGTCGGCGGTTTTCGCTTGTACGCCCATGTAGACGAAGCGGTCCTCGTAGCCCAGCGAGTGGTTCACGCGCAGCATGTGCTCGTTGTCGCTGCTGGTGCGCGTGTTGATCGTTTCGACGCCTTCCAGGTTGTGCAGCATGTGCGCCTTGATGAGCCTGCCGAACCCCCGGCCGCGATGTGCGGGCAGCACGACCGTGTGCAGTTGCTCGGCCACGGTGGACACGGCCGGGTTCACCTCGACGACGGTGACGCCGGCGGCCTCGCCCTCGTGCAGCAGCAGGACGATCCAGCGGACCGGGACGGTGGCGGCTTCCTCCCGCCTGATGCTCTCGACCGTGTTGCGCGTCAGGTCGAGCGACGTCTCGCCCTGCGGCGCGTCCCTGATGCCGTTGAGCGCCTCGACGTACGCCTCGACGAACTCCTCCGGTGCCGCGCCCTTCCACGTGACGAGCTCGTACCCGGCCGGAAGATCACCGATCTCGGGTGGGTCTCCGATGGTGAGCCGTTGCCTCGTCATGGTGGTGACGACGCGGAACCCCTGGGCGGTGGCGAACCGTTCGCCCGGGGTGTCCTTGAAGACGCTCCACGCCTCGACGACGGTGCGGCCGTTCGTCAGCGGGAGCATGGCGCGGAGCAGCGCCGTGCCTGTGCCGCGACGGCGGTGGTCCGGCAGCACCACCACGTTGGCGGTGGCGAGGTGCGCGTTCGCCTCGGTCTCGGAGATCCGCACCTCGCCGTAGCCGATGATCTTCCCGGCTCGCCGGGCGACGACGAAGCGCGGCGGCTCGAAACCGATGTCGTCGTGGAGTTCCCACATGGCGACGAAAGCCTCGTAGGGCGGCGGCTCCTTGCCGGGTGAGTCCTCGACCGTCCAGGCAGCCGCCACCTCGTACAGGGCGCGCCGGTCTACTTCGGAGGCGGAGGCGAAGTCGAGCTCCTCCGTCGCCGTGCCCAGTTCCAGCTCGGACTTCTGTGCGGGATCGAACTCGTCTTTTGCCCCCATACCTTCGATCTAAGCAAGGTTGTGGCGTTCTGCCCAGGCCGTGACGCAGGCCGCGATCTCCTTCGGCCGGTCCTCCTGCGCGTGGTGCCCGGCCTCGCCCAGCGCGACGACGTCCAGCGCGGCGATGTTCTCCCGGCACCACGCGGTGAGCGCGGGTCCGATGGCCAGCGTCGGGGAGTTCTCGAAGGTCATCAACAGCTTCGGAACCGGCGACGCAGTCAGCCACTCGCCGTAGGCCTTCATACGGGGGATCAGCGCCGGCGGGTCGCCGTCGACCGGGAGCTGCCGCACCCACGCGAGCAACGGGCGGCGGCTCTCCCGATCGGGGAACGGGGCCAGGTACACGGCCATGTCCTCGTCCGAGACCGGCGTGCGCACACCGCCGGTGAACGCCTGGCGCACGAGGGTGTCCTGGTCCAGCACCAGTTCCTCGGCGACGCCGGGGGTGCGGAACCTGCGTGTCCGTTCGCGTGCGGCAGGCGGAAGGTCGGCGCTGTCCATGGGCTTCAGCATCGTCTCGAAGAAGGCGACGCCCGCGACGCGGTCCGGGTGCCGGGCCGCCCAGTCGAACGCCAGCGCGCCTCCCCAGTCGTGGCCGACCAGCACCACGCGCTCCAGGTCCAGGGCGTCGAACCACGCGTCGAGGTAGCGGGCGTGGTCGTCGAACGAGTAGTCGATGGCCGGCTTGCCTGATCTGCCCATGCCGATGAGGTCCGGAGCGAGCCCGCCCAGCTCCGGCAGGATGTTGCGCCAGATGTGCGATGAGGCGGGATTGCCGTGCAGGAACACGAACGGCGCGGTGCCGTGTGCCTCGTGGTGCATGGTCGAATCGAGGACGGGGACGACGGGCATCGAGGTGCTCCTCAGTCGAGGGGAACGGCGAGCAGCGCGGTCAGGTCGCGGGACAGCGCGTCAGTCCTGTCTCCCAGCGGGGTCAGCAGGCGGTCCATCAGGGAGCGGACCGTCGTGATGGCGGGCTCGACGACTTCGACGCCGCGCGGGGTCAGCGCGAGCCGCATGGTCCGGGTGTCGACGGCGTCACGGGTGCGAGAGATGAACCCCGAGGCCTCCAGCGAGCGCGCCAGCTTCGAGACGTAGAGCGGTTCGAGACCGGTGTGGTCGGCCAGTTCGCGTTGCGACGGCCGGTCGAGGGCGGCCAACGACGACAACACGACGTACTGCGCGTGCGTCAGCCCGAGGGGGTCCAACGCGCGATCAACGGCCGTCCGCCACTTCATCGCCAGACGCCACACGAGGTGCCCAGGCGTCGGTCCCGCACTGCTCATGGCAGATACGGTACATGGCTACTATGTACATGGCCACTAACCCGAGGCCGCGTGCCCGCCGATCCGGACCGTCAGCTCCTCGGCTGCCTTGCGCACCTCTTTGGCCAGGTCGGGCCATGTCTGGCCGCAGGGCGTGTCGCACACGTGCCGGAACGTCAGCGTGATCGCCGCGATCGGCCGCTCGCCGTGGTCGAACACCGGCGCCGCCACCGAGGCGAACCCCGCCGTGACGAACCCGTCCTCGACCGACCAGCCCTGACGGCGTTCCAGCGTCAGCAGCCGGCGCAGCGCCGGGAGGTTGTGCGGCCCGCGCCCCGTCCGGTCGACGAACGCCGCTACGGACGGCAGCACCGCCCTGACCTGCGCCGGAGGCAGGTGAGCGAGCATCGCGCGGCCCGAGGCCGTCAGGTGGGCGGGCAGCCGGACACCGACGTCGGACACGATCGACTGCGGTTGCCGGGGCTGCTCCCGTACCAGGTACAGCGCCTCCGCCCCGTGCAGAACACCCAGATGCGCGACCTTCTCCATCCGATCGGCGAGCTTGCGCAGCAACGGGCGAGCGAGGCGCTCCAGCGGGTCGTGGCGCAGGTAGGCCGAGCCGAGTTCGAAGGCCGCGACGCCTAGGCCGTACCGCTTCTCCTCGGGGAAGTGGGTCGCGAAACCGGCCTCGGTCAGCTCCGAGAGCAGGTGGTACGTCGTTGACCTGGGCAGGTTGAGCTCACGCGCGACCGATGCCGCGGAGACGGGCCCCGGTCTGCCCGCCAGCAGCCGGAGGACCGCTAGCCCTCGCCGGAGCGCGGGAACGTCACTGCTGCTGCCCACAACTGTGATTTTCCCACGTGATGCAGCCCACGCCGTTACTACATCAGGGCACACTCAACAGAACACGTCCGGGGAGCGTTGGAGGGGCGTGACGGTTTTGAAGGGGGTCGGGATTGACACCGAGTTTCGATGACTTCGTGGCGGAACAGGTAACCCCGTTGCTGCGCTATGCCACCGTGCTCACGTGCGACCCGCACCTGGCCCAGGACGTGGTCCAGGAAGTGCTGCTGCGTGCGCAGCAGAAGTGGGAACGCATCGGTTCAGTCGACCTCCCTCACGCCTACGTCAAGCGCATGGTGACCAACGAGTACCTCTCGTGGCGCAGACGCAGGGCCGCGAAGGACGTTGCTCTCTGCAACACGACTCTCGAGTCCGTCACCCCGCCCGTCGGCGACACGACGCACCACTACGACGAGCGGGAAGCAATGTTGCAGCGGATCGCGAAGCTCCCCCGCAAACAGCGGGCCGCCGTCGTGCTCCGCTACTACGAGAACTACGAGGACTCGGAGATCGCACAGATGCTCGGTTGTGCCGAGGGAACAGTGCGCAGCCACATCTCACGTGCGCTGGCCACACTCCGCCTGGACCACACGCCGGAACCCGCTGGTGTCGGGTTGCGGCTAGGGGAGGGCCTGTCGTGAACGACACCGAACAGCTCATCAAGGAGGCTCTCGGCCGGCTGGCCGAACGCACTCCGCATCCGGGGCCGACGCTCAACGCCTTGCGGCGCAAGCGCAAGAGGCAGCGGAACAACATCTTCCTGATCGCCACGGCCGGAGTCGCCGCCGTCGCGGTCCTGGTCTTCGGCGGGCTCATCGCGAGCGACAGGTACGCCCCGCCGATGCCGAACGACGCCGCCGCCGCGCTCGTGCCGGTCGGCAGCGGGGAGGTCTCGCTCAAGTACGCCCCGCACTGGCTGCCGGAAGGCTTCGGCGAGACCTCCCGCACGACGAACAACGCGGTCACGCGGGTGTGGAGCGTCGCGGACGGCAAGGCGAGCGTCGTCCTCACCGCCCTCGGCGGGATGCCGGGGACCGCCGGCTGGGACGAGGTCACCGTGCGCGGGCTGAAGGCGTGGGCACGGGTCGCTGACGGCGCCGCGTCCGTGGTCTGGAAGGCGCAGGACGCCCTGGACGTGTCGGTCCGCGGCGTCGACGACGTGCGGGCCGTCGCCCTGCGCGTGGCCGAGTCGGTGCGCGCCGACGCCAAGGCGACGCACCGGGCGCCGTTCAAGGTCGAGGGCGAGTACGCCGACCAGATGTCGGGCGTCGCGCCGGACCGGTGGGACGCGTCGCTGAACCTGGGCTCGGCCACCGTGCACGTGGCGACACAGAAGCCGGAACTGGCCGCGGCCGAACCGGTGTCCGTGCGCGGCAGAGAGGGTCTGCGCTCGGGCGCCACCGTCGCGGTCTCCGACGGCGAACGCTGGATCTGGGCGACCTCGAGCGCCTACTCCGACCGGCTGGTCGAGCTGGTGAACGACGTCGAGCTCGTCGGCAAGCCCGACACCGGCTGGATCGGCAAGGGCCTCTAGCCCCTGTCTGGAGTCCCAGACACCATCGGGCGCTCCGGGGTCGCTGACTCGGCTCCGGGGCGCTGTGATGTCTCCATGCGACAACCGGTGGAGCTGGGTCCGAAGCCTCTGACCCTCGAGGACGTTCATGCCGTCGCCCGCGACGGCGCCCCGGTGGAGATCACCGCGGCGGCCCGGGAGGCGGTCACCACCGCCCGCGCCCACATCGAACAGCTCGCCACGGCCGAACGCCCCACCTACGGCGTCTCGACCGGGTTCGGGGCGCTCGCCGTCCGGCACATCCCGCCGGACCGCCGTGCCCAGCTGCAGCGGTCGCTGATCCGCTCGCACGCCGCCGGTTCCGGGCCCGAGGTCGAACGCGAGGTCGTGCGGGCGCTGATGCTGCTGCGCCTGCGCACGCTCTCGACCGGCCACACCGGCGTCCGCCTGTCCACTGTGGACGCCATGGCCGGGATGCTGAACGCCGGCATCACGCCGATCGTGCACGAGTACGGCTCGCTGGGGTGCTCCGGCGACCTCGCGCCGTTGTCGGCCAGCGCGCTCGCGCTGATGGGCGAGGGCATGGTCCGCAACTCCCGCGACGAGCTCGTGCCCGCCGCCGACGCGCTGGCCGAAGCCGGTATCGAACCGGTGCGGCTGGCCGAGAAGGAAGGCCTCGCGCTGATCAACGGCACCGACGGCATGCTCGGCATGCTGTCGCTGGCGATCGCCGACCTCACCAGGCTGCTGGACATCGCGGACCTCACGGCCGCGATGAGCGTCGAGGCCCTGCTCGGCACCGACCGCGTCTTCGAGCCGGAGCTGCACGCGCTGCGCCCGCACCCCGGCCAGAACCTGTCCGCGGCCCGGATGCTCGCGTTCCTGCGGGACTCCGAGATCGTCGCCTCGCACCGCGGCCCGGACTGCACCCGCGTGCAGGACGCGTACTCGCTGCGCTGCTCACCGCAGGTGCACGGCGCGGCCCGCGACACCGTGGCGTACGCGGCGACGGTGGCCGACCGCGAGCTGGCGTCCGTGATCGACAACCCCGTGGTGCTGGCCGACGGACGGGTCGAGTCCAACGGCAACTTCCACGGCGCCCCGGTCGCCTACGCGCTCGACTTCCTGGCCATCCCGCTCGCGGACGTGGCCTCGATCGCCGAGCGCCGCACCGACCGCATGCTCGACGTCTCGCGCTCGCACGGCCTGCCGCCGTTCCTCGCCGACGACCCCGGCGTCGACTCCGGTCACATGATCGCCCAGTACACCCAGGCGGCGATCGTGTCCGAGCTCAAGCGCCTCGCGGTGCCGGCGTCCGTCGACTCGATCCCGTCCTCCGCCATGCAGGAGGACCACGTGTCGATGGGCTGGTCTGCTGCTCGCAAGCTGCGCAAGGCCGTGGACGGTCTCACGACCGTGCTGGCCATCGAACTGCTCACCGCCGCACGGGCGCTCGACCTGCGTGCGCCTCTCAAGCCCGCCCCCGCGACGGCCGCCGCCGTGGCGAAGCTGCGCGAGACGGTCCTGGGGCCCGGCCCCGACCGCCACCTCGCCCCCGAGATCGCCGCCGCCGAGGCCCTCATCCGAAGTGGAGACCTGTAATGGCTGTTCGCGCTGACCGCGGCACCGAACTGACCGCGAAGAACTGGTCGACCGAGGCCGCCCTGCGGATGTTCCACAACAACCTCGACCCCGACGTCGCCGAGCGTCCCGAGGACCTCGTCGTCTACGGCGGTACGGGCAAGGCCGCGCGCGACTGGCCGTCGTTCGACGCGATCTCCCGCGAGCTGAGGAACCTCGAGGCCGACGAGACGCTGCTCGTGCAGTCCGGCCGCCCTGTCGGTGTGATGCGCACGCACGAGTGGGCGCCGCGCGTGCTCATCGCGAACTCGAACCTCGTGCCGGACTGGGCGAACTGGCCCGAGTTCCGCCGCCTGGAGGCCGAGGGCCTCACGATGTACGGGCAGATGACCGCCGGTTCGTGGATCTACATCGGCACCCAGGGCATCCTGCAGGGCACCTTCGAGACGTTCGCCGCCGTCGCCACCAAGCGCTTCAACGGCACGCTCAGGGGCACGTTGACGGTCACCGCCGGACTCGGTGGCATGGGCGGTGCGCAGCCTCTCGCCGTGACGATGAACGAGGGTGTCGCGCTGTGCATCGAGGTCGACCCGCACCGCGCCCAGCGTCGCCTGGAGACCCGCTACCTCGACGAGATCGCCGCTGACCTGGACAGTGCCATCGAACGCGTGCTGGCCGCCAAGGCCGCCGGTGAGGCCGTGTCCGTCGGTGTCGTGGGCAACGCGGCGGAGATACTGCCCGAATTGCTGCGCCGCGAGGTCGCCGTCGACATCGTCACGGACCAGACCTCCGCGCACGACCCGTTGGCGTACCTGCCCGTCGGCGTCCCGCTGGACGAGTGGCAGGACTACGCGGCCGCGAAGCCGGACGAGTTCACCGACCGCGCACGCAAGTCGATGGCCGACCACGTCGAGGCCATGGTCGGGTTCATGGACCGCGGTGCCGAGGTCTTCGACTACGGCAACTCGATCCGCGGTGAGGCGCAGCTCGGCGGCTACGAGCGCGCGTTCGCGTTCCCCGGCTTCGTGCCCGCCTACATCCGCCCGTTGTTCTGCGAGGGCAAGGGCCCGTTCCGCTGGGCCGCGCTCTCGGGCGACCCGGAGGACATCGCCAAGACCGACAAGGCGATCCTCGAGCTGTTCCCGGAGAACGAGCAGCTGCACCGGTGGATCAAGATGGCCGGTGAGCGCGTCGAGTTCCAGGGCCTGCCCGCCCGCATCTGCTGGCTCGGCTACGGCGAACGGCACCTCGCGGGCCTCAAGTTCAACGAGATGGTCGCGTCCGGCGAGCTGTCCGCGCCGATCGTCATCGGCCGCGACCACCTCGACTGCGGCTCGGTGGCCTCCCCGTACCGCGAGACCGAGGCGATGGCCGACGGTTCCGACGCGATCGCGGACTGGCCGTTGCTCAACGCCCTGGTCAACACGGCCTCAGGTGCGACGTGGGTGTCCCTGCACCACGGTGGTGGGGTCGGCATCGGCCGCTCGATCCACGCCGGTCAGGTGACGGTCGCGGACGGCACCGAGCTGGCCGCGCAGAAGATCGAGCGCGTGCTCACGAACGACCCCGGCATGGGCGTCATCCGGCACGTGGACGCCGGGTACGACGAGGCCAGGTCGGTCGCGGCCGACAAGGGTGTGCGCATTCCGATGGAGGGCTGATGCTCGACCAGATCGCGGACGTCGGCAAGGACCGCAAGCGCGGCGGTTACTCGCGCCACGGTTACGACAAGCCCGAGCTCGAACTGCGGCACTGGTTCGTGGAGCAGGCGGTCCGGCGCGGTCTCAACGTGGAGACCGACCAGAACGGCAACCTCTGGGCTTGGTGGGGCGAGCGCGGCGACAACGCGCTCGTCACCGGCAGTCACCTGGACTCGGTGCCCGGCGGCGGCGCGTTCGACGGGCCGCTCGGGGTGACGTCGGCGCTGCAGGCCGTTGACGTGCTGCAGACCAAGGGGTTCACGCCCGGCCGGCCGTTCGCGATCACGGTCTTCGCCGAGGAGGAGGGCGGCCGGTTCGGTGTCGCCTGCCTCGGGTCGAGGCTGCTCACCGGCGCCATCTCGCCCAAGAAAGCGTTGGGGCTCAAGGACCCGGACGGGGTGACCCTGGCCGAGGCCATGAAGGCCGCCGGCTACGACCCCGATCTGGTCGGGCGTGACGAACGGGCGTTGAAGCGCATCGGGCAGTTCGTCGAGCTGCACGTCGAACAGGGCCGCGGCCTGACCGTGCCGGTGGGTGTTGCTTCGAGCATCCTCGCGCACGGCCGGTGGCGCTTCACGTTCTCCGGCGAGGGCAACCACGCCGGCGCGACGTTGATCGAAGACCGTCGTGACCCGATGCTCCCGGCATCGCAGCTCGTCCTCGCCGCCAGGAAGGCGGCCAGGGGTGGCGGACGTGCCACCGTGGGAAGGCTCGTCCCCAACCCCGGTGGCACCAACGTCATCGCGTCCACAGTGGACGTCTGGCTGGACGCGCGGGACAGCGACGACGCACGCACCCGTGCGATGGTCGCGGAGATCTCCGAGGCGGCTCGTCAGGCCGCCGAGGAGGAGGGCTGCGAGCTGCGGATCACCGAGGAGTCGTACGGCGACACGGTGTACTTCGACTCCGCGTTGCGGGACGACATCGCGGGCGCGCTCGGCGGCGTTCCGGCGCTGCCGACCGGCGCGGGCCACGACGCGGGCATCCTCGCCGGGCACGCGCCGACCGCGATGTTGTTCGTGCGCAACCCCACCGGTGTGAGCCACGCGCCGGCGGAGTTCGCGGAGCAGGCCGACGTCGATCGTGGCGTCAAGGCTCTAGCCGCCACGATCGAACACCTCGGCTCTTGACTTCTCTCCCAGCTGAATCAGGGAGATTCTTCCCTCGCGGGTCGAGTTTCTGCTTCACAGCCCGTTGCCGCCTGGGGTTACCAGCACAGGGACGGTGTACCGCCCACGGTCTTACACAGGCTCCACAGACCTGACATCCCACCAGCCCGGCGGTAGACCCGGCCGACTTGGTTATCGCCGACCGGGCGCGGCAACTGTACCGGCCACTCCGCCAAACGGTCCAATCGAGAGGTCTTTGCAAGGGAGCGAAACCCCGTCCTTGTCCTGCCCCGCAGGGGTCCCACTTCCTTTCCTTCCCGGCCTGAAGGTCGGGGCGTCCACGGAGGAATCCCGATGAACTTCTGGTGCGAGCGGGCCTGGTTGCCCACCGGGCTCGCCGAGCGCGTCCTGATCAGGGTCGAGAACGGCGTGATCGCCTCGGTGTCCACAGTGGACACGATTCCACTGGGTGTGCGCCGGTTGCACGGCATCGTCGTGCCGGGCTTCGCGAACGCCCACTCGCACGCGTTCCACCGGGCGCTGCGGGGCCGGACGCATGACGGCGGCGGCACGTTCTGGACGTGGCGCGAGGGCATGTACGCGCTGGCCTCCCGCCTCACCCCGCAGTCGTACTACCGGCTGGCCCGCGCGGTCTACGGCGAGATGGCGCTCGCCGGGGTGTCGGCCGTGGGCGAGTTCCACTACGTCCACGACAGGTCGAACGAGTTCGGGTACGCCCTGCGCGAGGCGGCGTCCGATGCCGGCATCCGGCTGACGTTGCTCGACACCTGTTACCTCGCGGGCGGCATCGACCAGCCCGTCAACGAGGTGCAGCAGCGCTTCTCCGACGGCACGGCCGAGGCGTGGGCTTCGCGGGTGGGGGAACTGAAGTCCGACGACGTGATGCACGTCGGTGCAGCGATCCACTCGGTCCGCGCGGTTCCGCGAGCCGAGCTTTCCACGGTGGCGCAGGCGTTTCCGGACGCCCCGCTGCACGTGCACCTGTCCGAGCAGCCCGCCGAGAACGAGGCCTGCCTCGCCGCGTACGGAGTGACTCCGACCGGCCTGCTGCATGAAGCGGGCGCGCTGTCATCCCGTACGACGGCCGTGCACGCCACACATCTGACGGCCGAGGACATCGCGCTGCTGGGGTCGTCCGGCACCGGCGCGTGCTTCTGCCCGACGACCGAGGCGGACCTGGCCGACGGCATCGGTCCGGCCCGCGAACTGGCCGACGCGGGCAGTCCGTTGTCGCTGGGCAGCGACCAGCACGCGGTGATCGACCCGCTGCTGGAAACCCGAGCCCTGGAGCACGGCGAACGTCTCCGCACCGGTCAGCGCGGCCGTTTCTCGCCGGCCGAGCTGCTCGGCACGGCGACCCGCCACTCGGCGATCGGCTGGGACGGCGGGCGCATCGAGGCCGGCCTGCCCTGCGACCTCGTGGCGATCAGCTGCTCGACGCCGCGCACGGCGGGTTCGTTGCCGCAGCAGGTCCTCCTGTCCGCGACGGCGTCCGATGTGGACACCGTCGTGGTCGGCGGCCGGGTGGTCGCGAGTGGTGGCGTGCACGAGACCCTGGGAGACGTCGGCAGGCTGCTGGCGGACGCGATCGAGGAGCTGTGGGCATGAGCGTGCTGATCACCGGCATCGGTGAGCTGACCACGAACAGCGAGTCCGCCGGTGACGCGCTCGTCGTCGACGGCGCGGAGATCGCCTGGGTGGGCAACGCCTCGAACGCCCCCGCGGCCGACGAGCGCGTCGACGTCGAGGGCCGCGCGGTGCTGCCCGGCTGGGTCGACAGCCACACCCACCTGGTGTTCGCGGGCGACCGCACCGCCGAGTTCGGCGCGCGCATGGCCGGCAAGCCCTACACCGCGGGCGGCATCGCCGTGACCGTCGACGCGACCCGTGCCGCGACCGACGAGGAACTGGCCGCGGTCCTGCGCAGGCACATCGCCGAGGCTCTCAAGCAGGGCACGACGTTCATCGAGACCAAGACCGGCTACGGCCTGAACGTGGCCGACGAGGTGCGGTCCGCGCGCATCGCAGCCGAACAGGCCGACGAGGTCACGTTCCTCGGCGCCCACCTGGTGCCGCCGGGTGAGGACGCCGACAGCTACGTCGACCTGGTCCGCGGCGAGATGCTCGACGCCGTCGCACCGTTCGTGCGCTGGGCGGACGTGTTCTGCGAGAAGGGCGCGTTCGACTACGACCAGTCGAAGGCCGTGCTGGAGGCGGCCAAGGCGAAGGGCCTGGGCCTGCGCGTGCACGGCAACCAGCTCGGTGAGGGCCCCGGCGTGCGGCTGGCCGTCGAGCTCGGCGCCGCGTCGGTGGACCACTGCACGTACCTTTCCGCTTCTGACATCGACGCGCTCGCGTCGTCGGACACCGTCGCCACGCTGCTGCCGGCGTGCGACCTCTCGACCCGCCAGTCGCTGCCGCCCGCTCGTGCACTGCTCGACGCCGGTGCGACGGTCGCGCTCGCCAGCAACTGCAACCCCGGTTCGTCGTACACCTCGTCGATGGCGTTCTGCGTGACGACAGCGGTCCTGCAGATGCGGATGAGCGTCGAGGAAGCGGTCTGGGCGGCGACGGCGGGAGGCGCGCAGGCGTTGCGGCGCACCGACGTCGGTGTCATCAGGCCTGGTGCGCGGGCTGATCTGCACGTGTTGGACGCACCCTCGACCACGCATCTGGCCTACCGGCCCGGGGTTCCGTTGACCCACTCGGTGTGGCGACAGGGGCAACGCACCAATTGAGACACGTGTCTCATTACCCGCCGTGTGGGCCTATTGGCGGAAGGTGCGGGGCCGTACGGTGTGCTCGTGGTGGATTTCGCGGAGGCGCTGACGAAAGCCGTCGACAACAGCGGCCTCAGCCTCGAACGCATCCAGCACCACCTGGCCGCCAGGGGCATGCAGGTCAGCATCTCGACGCTCAGCTACTGGCGCCGCGGCCGCAGCCGTCCGGAACGCCCCGAGTCGCTGAAGGTCGTCGCCGCCCTGGAGGAGCTGCTCGAGCTCGGTGAGGGGTTCCTGACCGACCGGCTGGGCGACAAGCGGCCACGGGGCCGCTGGGTGGACCAATCACTGTCCCTGGAGGACATGTGGGACTCGCGGGCCACCGATCTCGGCGAGGTCATGTCCCGCATCGACCGGCTGCAGCCCACGGCGACGACGTACCTGAGCGTGCAGGACCGGCAGGTGGTCGGGCCGGACCGCCGTGAGGTCTCGAACCGCTGCACGGGCGTGATCCAGGCGCTGGAGGACGGCGTCGACAGGTTCCTCGCGATCCAGCTCGCCGATGCCACGGACCTTGGCGTGCCGTCGATCGAGGCGGGGCCGCCGTGCCGGCTCGGCAGGGTGCGCAGTGAGGACTCGACGGGGTTCCTCGTCGCGGAGATCCTCTTCGACCGGATGCTCAGAGCGGGCGAGACGGCTCTGGTCGACTACGTGGTCCGGATGAGACCGGGGGCCGACAGCGAGGTGTGCGACCGGCGGTTCCTGCGTCCGGTGAACGACTACACGCTGCAGATCGACTTCCACCCGGACGCGGTGCCCGCACGCTGTTTCCAGTTCGCCCGGCCGTCGTTGCACGAGCCGGAGACCGCTCTGAACGACCTGTGGATCGGGACGACGGCGTCGACGCACATCCACGTGCGGAACTCGAAGCCCGGGATCTATGGAGTGCGGTGGGAGTGGGAGTAGCCGCTACTCCCACTCCCACCGCAAGCGCCCCCCAGTGGTGATGATGCTTCGGCCGAGCCGCATTCGGCCGTGGGCATCGAGGGCGCCCAGGATGGCCGTCGCCGCCGCAGGGGAGCGGCGACGGCAAGTCCCTAGACCTTCAGCAGCAGGTTCGGAGAACCCGTCCTGATGTCGGTCAGCTTGTTCGGCGTGGCCGCTCCGACCAGGGCGTTGCGCACCTGAGCCGGCGTCGCGGACGGGTTCGCGCTCAGGTAGAGCGCGGCCGCTCCGGCGACGTGCGGGGAGGCCATCGACGTGCCGCCCATGGACCGCGTGCCGGTGTCACTGCTGTGCGAGGCGCTCACGATGTCGCTACCCGGCGCCCAGATGTCGAGGCACCTGCCGTAGTTCGACGAGCCGGCTGAGTAGATCGACCGCTTGTCGGTGCGGTCCGAGGCGCCGACGGTGATCGCCTCCGGCGTGCGGGCCGGGGTGAAGTTGCAGGCGTCCTGGCCGCTGTTGCCGCCCGCCAGCACGTAGGTGAAGCCCGCGCTGATCGAGCGCCTGACGGCGTTCTCCAGCGAGCTGTTCGTGCCGCTGCCACCGAGGCTCATGTTGACGACGGCGGGCTTCTTGCCGTTGGCCGTCACCCAGTCGATGCCGCGGATGATGCCGTCCCACGGGCCGCTGCCGTTGCAGTCGAGCACGCGGACGCCGACGAGCTTGGCCTTCTTCGCGACGCCGTAGGTCTTGCCGCCGACCGTGCCGGCGACGTGCGAGCCGTGGCCCTGGCAGTCCTGTGCGACCGAGTCGTTGTCGATGAAGTCGTAACCGTCGCTCGCGCGGCCCTCGAATTCGGAATGCGTTTTCCTGATTCCGGTGTCGAGAACGTACGCGGTCACGTTCGACGCGGTGTTCGGGTAGGTGTAGGACTTGCTGAGCGGCAGGTTCGCCTGGTCGATCCGGTCGAGACCCCAGACAGGATTCGTCTGGGTCGCCTGGATCGTGGCGAACGTGTTGCGCTCGACGAATTGCACGTCCGGGTCGGCCGCGAGGCGCCGCGCCTGACGTTCGGACATTCCGGTGACCGAGAACCCGTTCAGCGCGGCGCTGTAGGTGTGCCTGACGTTGCCCTGGTAGCGGGACGCCAACGCGCTGGCAGGGGTGCGCGCTCCGTCCTTCAGCACCACGATGTAGCTGCCCTCGACCGCCTGTGCGCCCGCACCGGGGAGC
The DNA here is from genome assembly GCF_014646255.1 of Lentzea pudingi. Taxonomy (GTDB): domain Bacteria; phylum Actinomycetota; class Actinomycetes; order Mycobacteriales; family Pseudonocardiaceae; genus Lentzea; species Lentzea pudingi. The sequence goes on along the minus strand of NZ_BMNC01000002.1, from coordinate 779,667 downwards.
ACTGCTTGTTCGGCGATCGCGGTGGGCGTCCACATCGCCGTGGAGGCGATGCCCAATGCCGCGGCGATGGCGACATGACGCCGAAGAGCCATGAGTTCCTCCTGGCAGGGAATGAACTGGGGAACACGGAGAAACTAACGCGACATGTGCTTCGGATAACAGGTTCGAAACTTCGGTTCTCAATACTGTCAAAACTGTGTCGATACCGTTTTCAGGTACTCGCCGTGGTTGGGCGAGCCGGAATCGATCACGGGCCGTAGCATTCGGCCGTGCAGGAATTCGGCGAGGCGTTGACGAAGGCCGTGGAGGCCAGCGGCCTGAGTCTGGAGAGGATCCAGCACCACCTGGAGCTGCGCGGCCTGCAGGTGAGCCTGTCGACGCTGTCGTACTGGCGGCGCGGGCGCAGCCGTCCGGAACGCCCGGAGTCGTTGCAGGCCGTCGCCGCCCTCGAGGAGATCCTGCGAGTGGCTCCGGGCTCGTTGACCGGCAGCCTCGGTGACAAGCGGCCGCGGGGGCGGTGGGTCGAGCGCGCCGCGGTGCTGGAGGGTGTCTGGCAGGCGGCCATGATCGATCTCGGCCGTGAGCTCGCCCGTGTCGACAGGTTGCTGCCGTACCCCGGGCGGAACGTCAGCGTGCGGGACCTGGTGGTGATCGGTCCGGACCGGCGCGAGGTCGAGATGCGCTCCAGCACGGTGATGGAGGCGTTCGAGGACGGCGTCGACCGGATCCTCGTCGCGAAGACCTGCGACGAGACCGACCGCTCTCCCGGCGAGATCGTCGCCGAGAAGTCGTGCCGCGTGGGCCGGGTGCGCAGGGACGAGGAGCACAAGCTGCTCGTCGCGGAGATCATCCTCGACCGGGTGCTGCGCACGGGCGAGACCGCCCTTCTCGACCTGCGGTTCATCGCGGACCCCGGCGCGGACAGCTCCTACGCGGACCGCAGTTTCGTCCGCACGGTGCGCGACTACGTGCTGGAGGTCGAGTTCCACCCCGACGCCGTGCCCGCGCGGTGTTACGGCTTCTCCCGCTCCGAGCCGGGAGAACCGGACGTGGAGACGGGAGAGCTGTGGATCGGCACCACCGCCTCCACGCACCTCGTCGTGCGCGAAGCCCTGGCCGGTCACGTCTACGGCATCAAGTGGGAGTGGGAGTAGCGGCCCTCGCTCGCTACTCCCACAGCTGTCCATCGAGGGTTCCTGTTCCCCTAGTTCCCGATGTACAGCAGCCTGTTGGGCGAACCGGCGCGCAGGTCGCGCAGGTTGGCGGTGGTGGTCGCGTTGTTCACGAGCGCGTCGCGCACCTGCTGGTGCGTCGCGTTCGGGTTCGCGCCCAGGTGCAGCGCCGCGGCGCCGGCGACGTGCGGTGTGGCCATGGACGTGCCGCTCCGGAACTCGGTGATGAAGTCGTTCCTGGCCGAGGCGGCCTGGACGTCCCTGCCCGGCGCCCAGATGTCGACGCAGCGGCCGTGGTTCGAAGACCCGGGCCAGGTGAACTGCGCGCGGTTGTCGTTGCGGTCGGTGGCGCCGACCGTGATCGCTTCCTCGATGCCGGCGGGCGAGTACTGGCAGGCGTCCCGGCCGTCGTTGCCCGCTGCCACCACGTAGGTGAAGCCGGCCGCGATCGAACGCCGGAGCGCATCCGCCTGACCCTGGTCCTCGCCGAAGCCGCCGACGCTCATGTTGACCACGGCGGGGCGCACACCGTTGTCGGTGACCCAGTCGATGCCGGCGATGATGCTGTCACCGACCGAGAACCCGTCGCAGCCGATCGCCTTCACACCGATGACCCGCGCCTGCTTGGCGACGCCGTAGGTCCGGCCCGCGATCGTGCTCGCGACGTGGGTGCCGTGCCCGTTGCAGTCATCCGCGATCGGGTCGTTGTTGATGACGTCGAACCCGTGCGAAGCGCGTCCCTGGAAATCGACGTGCGTGGTTCGAATTCCGCTGTCGATCACATACGCACGCACCCCCGCTCCCGCTTGGTCGGGATAGGTGTAGCGGCCGTTCAGCGGAAGAGCGCGCTGATCCGTGCGGTCGAGACCCCAGACGGGGTTGAACTGGTTCTGCTGGATCTTCGTGCGGAGGTTGCGCTGCACGTAGGAGACCCTGGAGTCGGCCGCCAGCCGCCTCGCCTGCTGCTCGGACATGTCGTGCACGGAGAAACCGTTGAGCGCGGCCCGGTAGGTGTGCTTGAGCGTGCCCTTGTACTTGCTCAGCATGGTCTGCGGGGACACCTTGGCGTCGTCCTTCAGGACGACGATGTAGCTGTTCGCAACAGCGTCCCCGGTACCGATGACATCCTTTTCCGCCGCATTGGCGGTGGGAGTGCAGAAGGCGGTCGCCAACAATGCGACGGAAATGCAGGTCTTGGTTCTCATCGGTTCCTCCTTGCGGCTTGAACGCGATGAAACGTAACTTCACGAGTGGGTGAAATGACAGGTGAGAAAATTTGGTCCTCAATACTGTCAACTCTGTGGCGAGCTGGAGCAGCTCCACGTGGCACAATGCCGCGCCGCGAGGCAGGGTGGAGGCCATGGAGTACACCCAGCTCGGTCGCAGCGGCCTGTCCGTCTCCCGCCTGTGCCTCGGCACGATGAACTTCGGTCCCGAGACCTCAGAGGCCGACAGCCACGCCATCATGGACCGCGCCCACGAACACGGACTGAACTTCTTCGACACGGCCAACGTCTACGGCTGGAAGAAGGGCGAGGGCGTCACCGAGAACATCATCGGCAACTGGTTCGCCCAGGGCGGCACCCGCCGCGAGCGGACCGTCGTCGCCACCAAGCTCTACGGCAGCATGGGTGACTGGCCGAACGAGACCAAGCTGTCGGCGCTGAACATCCGCCGCGCTTGCGATGCGTCTTTGAAGCGCCTGCAGACCGACTACATCGACCTGTACCAGATGCACCACGTCGACCGGGACACGCCGTGGGACGAGATATGGGAAGCCTTCTCGGTCCTGCGCCAGCAGGGCAAGGTCATCTACTTCGGCTCGTCCAACTTCGCGGGCTGGCACATCGCCCAGGCCGCCGAGGCCGCGCGCACCCGCGGGTTCCTCGGCCTGGTGTCCGAGCAGTCGATCTACAACCTGATGACCCGCTGGGCCGAGCTGGAGGTCCTGCCGGCGGCCCGCCACTACGGCCTCGGCGTGATCCCGTGGTCACCGTTGCACGGCGGGCTGCTCGGCGGCGTGTTGCGCAAGCAGCGCGAAGGCGGGGTCTCCCGGTCCGCTTCCGGGCGTTCCGCGGACGCGCTGGAGAAGAGCCGCGACCAGATCGAGGCCTACGAGAAGCTGTGCGCCGAGATCGGCGAGGACCCGGCCAACGTCGGCCTCGCGTGGCTGCTGCACCAGGAGGGTGTGACCGCGCCGATCATCGGGCCGCGCACCATCGAGCAGCTCGACAACTCGTTGCGTGCGGCGGAGTTGAAGCTCGACGCGGAGGTGCTGGGGAAGCTGGACGAGTTGTTCCCGGCGCCGGGGCCGAACGGGTCGAAGCCGGCGCCGGAGGCTTACGCCTGGTGATCTAGTCCGTTGCCAGGATGATCGTTTCGTTCGCGGGGAGTCTGCCGTCGGCGCGTCGTTGCAAGACTGACACGTTGGCGGCGAGACCCCGGAACGCCTCCTGGCGATCCTCACTTGTTTCCAGCACAAGGCACATGGCGGCTATGCGCAGCCATGAGGCGATTGAATTGTCGAGCCTGCTCGGTTCGGAGTGGATCGCGGCGAGCAGGTCGTCGAACACCGGCAGCATCGCCTGGCCCTGACGGCTCAGCGGCACGCCCTGCATTGCCGTTATGTAGCCGTTGAGTGACGTGAGGTACGCGACTTCCCCTTTGGGACATGCGGCATCCAGGAACGAACGTGGAAAGTGCTTTCTGAAGCTGCTTCCGCGAGCGCTGGCTGCGTTGATCGTCTCGACGATGTGGTGCCGCAACTTCACGAATCCGTTCGGCGGCTCTTCGAGCTCGAGCTGCACCATTGTGCCGAGATCGGCCTGCAGATCGCTGCGGAGTTCCTCCCTGGTGGTCTGGTAATGGATCTCCTGGTACGGCAGGCCGGAGTTGCTGTCGATGATCCAGGGGGAGAGCGGCCTCAATTTCGCGAAGGTCGGCGATGAGCGGAGTTCTTCCTGGCGAGGCAGCCGGAAGGTCACGCCAGGAGACAGCCTGTTGACCCACTCGACGAACGAGAGCGCGTCGTCACCCCAGACACCCCTGACCGGTTCGTCGGGGGCACCGAGAGGCACGTCGGGGGAACAATGCGGGTGGACGTCCAGGAAGAGCTGGTAGATGCGGTTGCTCACCGGCTCCGCGCACAGCCGGGTTCCTTCGCCGGTGCGCACCAGCCGGCGCAGGTATCGGGACACCACGACTTGGACCATGAGGTTGCGGAACGATGTGTCGTCTCCGGAATCGGACACCGCTCGCAGCATCGCGTCGAGGTCCCCGCGCAATCCCGGTGACAGCTCGCTGCCTTCCTCGGAACAGTCCAATGCCAGCGACAGCGCTGCAACCGTCCCGGATTCGAGGCATGCCCGCACGATCGGGTCAGCGTTCGCGCGTGCCACGAACAGCAGGGTGGTTTCGCGCCACCACGCGTCGTCGACGCGGGCGGCCAGTTGCGGCGCGAGCTGCTTTTCCCGGATGTGGTGAGCTGCCAGGTACTCCTGGAAAGTCAGGTGCGCGAAGGCGAACATGTCGCGCTCACGTTCGAGCAGAAGCCCGCACGAGGTCATGTCCGCCATGAAGTCCTGTTCGTCCATGCCCCTGGCCATGCGCCGCAGGGAGGAACGGAACTCGGCGGACAGGTCGTCCCGGCTGATGTCGCGCAGTTGGCGGCTCATCATCGAGTAGGCGAGTCCGCTCAGCAGCGTCATCTTCTGGTCGCCGGTCAGTTCCGAGACGAGTTTCTTCGCCTCCTGCCTGCGCCACAGCAGCACCTGGCAGATCTCGCTGTAGAGGTCCACGCGGCTGCCCGGCAGCGCACCGCGGAACTTGTGCACGTTCGCGATCATGGTGAGCAACAACGGGTTCACCGTGAGCTCGTAGAGCGAGGGGTTCTGGTGCAGTCGTTCGAGGAGGTCGTTCGCCTCCTCCTCGGCGCGGCGGGCGATCTCGGGTGACTTCTCGCCGGTGCTGCGCTGTTCGAAGGCGAAGTACCAGCTGCGGACGAACCTGGTCACCTGGTCGTCGGTGAAGCCGCGGACCTGCACGATGTCCGCGCCGGACACCGGAGCCGTCTCGTAGCCGTGCGGACGGGACGTGATCACGAAGTCGTTCAGCGGGTAGCGGATGATCTGGCGTTCGACCCAGTCCGAGACGGCGCGGCGGTTCTGCTGGTCGGCGACCTCGTCCAGACCGTCGAGGAGCACCACGCACGAACCCGCGCGCAACTGCTGCTCGAACCAGCCCACCGGGGCGGCGCGATCGATCACGTCGGGAAGCGCGGTGCCCTCCGTGATCGCCTGCACGTGGTCCCGCAGGTAGAGCAGCGCTGGGATCTTGCGTCGGCGACGACGTCGTTCCCGGCACACGAGGAGTGCGGTGTGTCGCAGCAAAGTCGTCTTGCCACAGCCCGGTGCGCCGATCACGGCGAGCACGACGGGCTGCTGCTGGTTGATCAAGTCGCCGATGACGCGCCGCTCGCGCTGGGTCTGGCGGTGGCCCAGCACGTCGGAAGGCACCGTCGTCGGATCGCTGTGCGCGAGGCTGACGTCGACGAAGACCTCGTCCAGCTCCGGTGTGTAGAAGCCCATCGTGGCGAGGCCTTTGAGGTCGATGAACCTCAGACTGCCCAGAACGGACTCGCGATAGCGGCGTTCGAAACCGGAGAAGCGGCGGCGGGTGCCCTCGTCGATCGTCCTGGCGAGGTCGTCTTTCCAGCGCTTGTTCAGCTCGTCGGCGGTACCGCCGACGAGCTTGCCCGCGAAGCCGAGCCCCAAGACGACCGCTTCGTATGCGACCAACACGACCAGGGCCAGCACCGGGTGTGCCTTCGCCCAGGTCTGCAGGAACGCGAAGGCGGCGGCCGGAGGTGCGATGGCCATGCCGAGCAGGCCGAGGATCTTGCCCATGCACCTCTATTCGCCCGAGATGCGCGGGATGTCACGTTATTCGAGGCGACTAGTCCTCGAAGTCGTCGTCGCGCGCCAGGAACGTGGCGAAGCGCTCGATGGGCGTCTCGAAGTCGGGGTTGGCGTCGACGAACTCCCGCAGCTTGTCGGCGAGCCACGCGAACGTGACCTCCTCCTCGCCGCGCCGCTTCTCGAGCTCCTCGATGCCGCGATCGGTGTGGTACATGGCGAAACTCCTGTGAGGACTCAGAAAACGAGCCGCCGGACCCCAAGGGAATCCGGCGGCTCGTTTCGTTCGGTACTGGCCTACTCGAACGCGCGGGTGATGATCTCGCGCTGCTCGACCTCGTGCACCTTGCTCGAACCGGCCGACGGGGCGGCCATCGGGCGGCGCGACACGCGGCGGACGGTGCCCAGGTGCTCGGGCAGCAGCTCCGGCAGGGCCAGGCCGTAGAACGGCCAGGCACCCTGGTTCGCCGGCTCCTCCTGCACCCAGCGGACGTCCTTCGCGTTCGGGTAGCGCTCCAGGGTCTCGGTCAGCTTGCGGGCCGGGACCGGGTAGAGCTGCTCGACGCGCACGATCGCCACGTCGCCACCGCCACGCTTCTCACGCTCGGCGTGCAGCTCGTAGGAGATCTTGCCGCTGCACAGCAGGACCTTCGTGACCGCGTTCGGGTCCTTGATCGTCGGGTCGTCCATGACCGAGTGGAAGCGGTCGTTGATGAACTCGTCGGTCCCGGACACCGCGGCCTTGAGGCGCAGCATGGACTTCGGCGTGAACACGATCAGCGGCCGGTCGACGCCGTCGAGGGCGTGGCGACGCAGCAGGTGGAAGTAGTTCGCCGGGGTCGACGGCACCGCGACGGTCATCGAGCCCTCGGCGCACAGCTGCAGCCAGCGCTCGATGCGGCCCGACGTGTGGTCGGGGCCCTGACCCTCGTGGCCGTGCGGCAGCAGGATCACGACGTCGGAACGCTGGCCCCACTTGGCCTCACCGGACGAGATGAACTCGTCGATGATCGGCTGGGCGCCGTTGACGAAGTCGCCGAACTGCGCCTCCCACAGCACCAGTGCCTGCGGGTTCGCCACCGAGTAGCCGTACTCGAAGCCCACGGCCGCGAACTCCGACAGCACCGAGTCGTAGACCATGAACTTGCCCTGGTCGTCGGACAGGTGCTGCAGCGGCGTGTGCTCCGCGCCGGTCTTGCGGTCGATCAGGGTCGCGTGGCGCTGCACGAACGTGCCGCGGCGCGAGTCCTGGCCGGCCAGGCGGATGTTGCGGCCCTCGATCGCGAGCGAGCCGAAGGCGAGCAGCTCGGCGAACGCCCAGTCGATGCCACCCTCGCGCGCCATCTTGGCGCGGCGGTCGAGCACCGGCTTGACGCGCGCGTGCGGCGTGAAGCCCTCCGGCAGGTTCACGTGGGCGTCCGCGATGTGCTCCAGCGTCTCGCGGCTGATGCCCGTGGGCAGCTTCGCCGGGATCTGCTGCTCGGCCTCCACGGACGGGCTGACCGTCACGGGGTGCTTCTCGAGCTCGCGGACCTCGTTGAAGACGTGCTCCAGCTGGCTCGAGAAGTCCTGCAGCGCCTTCTCGGCCTCTTCGACCGTGATGTCGCCGCGGCCGATCAGGGACTCGGTGTAGGTCTTGCGCACCGAGCGCTTCTGGTCGATCACGTCGTACATCGCCGGCTGGGTCATCGAGGGGTCGTCGCCCTCGTTGTGGCCGCGGCGGCGATAGCAGACCATGTCGATCACGACGTCCTTGGCGAACGCCTGGCGGTACTCGACGGCCAGCTTCGCGACCCAGTAGCAGGCCTCGGGGTCGTCGCCGTTCACGTGGAAGACCGGCGAGCCGATCATCTTCGCGACGTCGGTCGAGTACTTCGAGGACCGCGAGTTCTCCGGCGCGGTGGTGAAGCCGACCTGGTTGTTCACGACGATGTGCACCGTGCCGCCGGTGCGGTAACCGCGGACCAGCGCCAGGTTCAGCGTCTCGGCCACGACACCCTGACCGGCGAACGCCGCGTCACCGTGCATGGCGACCGGCAGCACCGGGAAGAAGTCGCCGCCCTTGTCGAGCAGGTCCTGCTTGGCGCGCACGATGCCCTCGAGCACCGGGTCGACCGCTTCGAGGTGCGACGGGTTCGCCGTCAGCGACACCTTGGTCTCGCCGTCGCCGAACATGCGGAAGTACTTGCCCTCGGCACCGAGGTGGTACTTCACGTCGCCGGAGCCGTGCGCCTGACCGGGGTCGAGGTTGCCCTCGAACTCGCGGAAGATCTGCGAGATCGGCTTGCCGACGATGTTCGCGAGGACGTTGAGGCGGCCGCGGTGCGGCATGCCGATGACGACCTCGTCGAGCTCGTGCTCGGCGGCCTTGTCGAGCACCGCGTCGAGCAGCGGGATGACGGTCTCGCCGCCCTCGAGCGAGAAGCGCTTCTGGCCGACGTACTTCGTCTGCAGGAACGTCTCGAAGGCCTCAGCCGCGTTCAGCTTGCTGAGGATGTACTTCTGCACGGTGGCCGGCGGCTTCTCGTGCGGGACCTCGACGCGCTCCTGGATCCACTGGCGCTCTTCGGGCTCGAGGATGTGCATGTACTCGACGCCGACGGTGCGGCAGTACGAGTTGCGCAGCACGCCCAGGATGTCGCGGAGCTTCATCCGCTCCTTGCCGGCGAAGCCGCCGACCGGGAACTCGCGGTCCAGGTCCCACAGCGTCAGGCCGTGGCTGAGCACGTCCAGGTCGGCGTGGGAGCGCTGGCGGTAGTTCAGCGGGTCCGTGTCGGCCATCAGGTGACCGCGCGTGCGGAACGCGTCGATCAGCTCGATGACGCGGGCGGTCTTGTCGACAGCGCCCTCGGGGATGTCGGCGACCCAGCGGATCGGCTCGTAGGGCAGCCGCAGCGACGCGAAGATGTCGTCGTAGAAGCCGTCCTCGCCCAGCAGCAACTGGTGGACGCGCTTGAGGAACTCGCCCGACTCCGCGCCCTGGATGATGCGGTGGTCGTACGTGGAGGTCAGCGTGATGATCTTGCTGACGCCCATGTCCGTGAGCGCCTGCTCGCTGGTGCCCTGGAAGTGCGCGGGGTACTCCATGGCGCCGACGCCGATGATCGCGCCCTGACCGGCCTGCAGCCGCGGCACCGAGTGGTTCGTGCCGATCGTGCCGGGGTTGGTCAGCGAGATCGTGGTGCCGGAGAAGTCGTCCGCCGTCAGCGAGCCGCCGCGCGCCTTGCGGATCAGGTCCTCGTAGGCCTGCCAGAACTGCGTGAACGTCATGTTCTCGCAGCCCTTGACCGACGCGACGACCAGCGTGCGGCTGCCGTCCTTGCCGGGCAGGTCGATCGCCAGACCGAAGTTGACGTGCTCCGGCGTGACGACGAACGGCTTGCCGTCGACCTCGGCGTAGTGGCGGTTCATGTTCGGGAACGCCTGCAGCGCCCGGACGACCGCGTAGCCGATCACGTGCGTGAAGGAGACCTTCCCGCCGCGCGTCCGCTTCAGGTGGTTGTTGATGACGATGCGGTTGTCGGCCAGCAGCTTCGCGGGCACGGCGCGCACGCTGGTCGCGGTCGGAACGGTGAGCGACAGCTCCATGTTCTTCGCGATCGCGGCGGAGGCACCGCGCAACTGCTTCTGCTCGGGCTGCGCACTCGGCTTGACCGGGGCGGCCTTCGCGGCCTGCTGCGGCGCGGGCTTGCCGGTCTGCGGCAGCGTGGCCGCGGGCTTCGGCGCCGCCGCCTGCTTGGGTGCCGCCGCGGGCGCGGGCTTGCCGTTGTCGGCAGTCGGCGGCGTCACGGTCGCGGTCGTGGTGGCCGTGGAGCCACCCGCGCTGGCCGTGGCGGCGCTACCGTTGGCACCCGCACGCTTGTAGTCGGCAAAGAAGTCGTGCCATGCCGGGTCTACCGATGACGGGTCCGCGAGGAACTGCTCGTACATCTCCTCGACGAGCCATTCGTTCGGCCCGAACTGTGACGCAGGACTGCTGCTGGACACGGCTGTCGCTCGCCTCTATCCATCTCGCTCTTGGTGTTGACTCATGCGGTAGCCAGGTTAGTCCCCCTGGCCCGGGCCTTCACACACTGGAGGCACAAGGCAAGGAGTGCTCGGTCACAGGATCGATCAGGACAGGGCCTGCCGTCACCCGCAGTTGAGCAATTCTTGATGTGCGTCTCACTACGTCGCCTCCCTTCGGGTAATGCTCACCGGGCTGTTGGACGGGCATACGCACCGAGCGCACTGATCAGTTCACGATAGGTACAACACGGCCGCCCTGCGCATTGATCTTGTTCAGCCCAGTGAACGCTCGATCGAGGCCGCCATCGCCCTGGTGAACCTCGCCCTGGCCTCGTCGGTGGTCCGGTCGAGGGACAGGTACGGGTTCAGGTCCTCCAACTCGACCAGCAGCAGGTCACCCTGCGCGGTGCGGCACGCGTCGACGCGTTGGATGCCGTGGTCGAGGTCGTTCCAGTCGACGAACCGTTGTGCGAACTCCAGGTCTTCGGCTGTGGGTTCGTAGCGGCTCAGCTCCCAGCGCTGGGTCGGGTCCGGGGCGTTCAGGGCGTACTGGAAGTCGTGGTCGACGAAGTAGAACGAGACCTCGTACCGGAAATCGATCTTGGGCTGGATGAGGATCTGGTCGTTGGTTCTTGCTTTGTCGGCCAGGTTGGCTTGGAGGCTGGACTCGGCTACGAACTCCAGGCCGTGTGAGTCGGCGCCGGACTTGGGCTTCACGACGTACTCGGTGGTCTGGGGGAGGCGGTCGAGGTGGTCCGCTGTGTCGATCGTGGGGATGACCGGGTAGCCGTCGTTCGTCAGGTCGATCATGTACTGCTTGCCGGCCATGTCGCCCTTGCCGGTGAGCGGGTTGTAGACGCGTTGGGCTGTGGCCTTCGCCTGGGTGCGGAAGGCGTGGTAGGCGGGTTCGTAGTCCTTGATCGGGCCGCTGTTCCTGATCACCACCGTGTCGTGGTTGTGCATCAGGGCGGTGGCGTCTTCTGGGTGGCAGATGGCTATGTCGAAGTGGGTTCTCAGATGTGAGGTCAGGTGGATGTCCTCGTCGCAGTAGCGGCGGCCTTTGGCTGGGTAGGCGAGGTTGGAGACGTAGAGGATTGAGGGGCGGCGCATGGGGTGGGGTCCTTTGGGCGGGGGCGGGCGGCGGGGTCGGGCGGGTGCGGGTTGGGTTGGTTTCGTCGCGTTCCAGCGGGGTGGTCACCTTGCTTGCGCGTGGTCGCCTTGTGCGGGTGGTTGCGCAGGTCAAGACGGGCCGGTGCCGGTCATCGCCGCTGCGCGACGATAGCGATTGGGGCTTGACCTTGAGCCTCTAGCTGGATGCACATATCGGCCTTAAAAGGCCGGGCACTAAGAGCCCGGCCGATCCCTGCAACGGTCGCATCCAGCTCCTCAAGGTCAAGCCCCAATCGCCGAGCTGGGCACGTCACCACCGCTGACCAAGTGCGAAGAGGTTCACACGCCTCGGCTTCGCCATTGCCGTTGGCGGAAGGGTGGCTCGGCTTCGCCGTTGCCCTGGCCGCTTGGAGGTACGCCTCGGCTTCGCCATCGCCCCCGACCGCGCCTCCGACCGCGCCATCGCCCCGGACCGCCCCCCGGACCGCCCCCCGGACCGCCCCCCGGACCGCGCCCCGGACCGCGCTCCCGGACTGCGCTCCCGGACCGCGCTCCCGGACCGCGCCCCCGGACCGCGCCATCGCCCCGCCACCGCCCCGCCCTCGCCATCGCCCCGCCCTCGCCATCACCCCCGCCATCGCCATCACCCCCGCCATCGCCCGCGCCATCACCCCCGCCCCCGCCATCGCTCTCGCCATGGCCGTCGCCGTTGGCGTGGCTTTGCCGTTGTGGGCGCGGGTTCGGGGTGTGGTCAGGCGGCTTCTGGGGTGTCGCCGTGGTGCCAGAGGCGGGCGTAGGTGCCGTTGGCCGTTAAGAGGTCGGCGTGGGTGCCCTGTTCGACTATTCGGCCGTTGGCCAGGACGACTATTCGGTCTGCCCTTGCGGCTGTGGCTAGGCGGTGGGCCACTACGAAGGTGGTTCTGGCGCCTGTCAGGTGGTCGCTGGCTGCTAGGACTGCCGATTCTGTGGCTGGGTCCAGGGCTGCTGTTGCCTCGTCGAGGAGTAGGAGGTCTGGGTTCACCAGTTCTGCTCTGGCCAGAGCCACCAGTTGGCGTTGGCCCGCTGAGAGGTGGTTGCCTCGTTCGCCCACCGGTTGGCGGAAGCCGTTGTGGAGGGTGGCGACCATCGGGAGGGCGCCTACTGCTTCGGTGGCCTGTTGGATTTCTTGTTCTGTTGCTTCTGGGCGGCCGTAGGCGACGTTGGTGGCCAGGTCGCCTCCGAAGAGGTGGGCCTCTTGGGGGACCACGCCCAGGCGTTGGCGGTAGGCGCTCAGGTCGTACGTACGGATGTCCTTGCCGTCCACCAGGACTGTGCCTGCTGTGGCGTCGTAGAAGCGGGCTATCAGTTTGACGAGCGTTGACTTGCCTGCGCCGGTTTCGCCTACCAGGGCCACGGTTTCGCCTGGGGTCACGTGCAGCGTGACGTTGTCCAAGGCTGGGGTGTCCGCGCCTGTGTAGGTGAAGGAGACGTTGCGGAGCTCGACCTCGCCCTTCAGGCGGGGTGGGACCGGTACGGGAATTGCGGGTGGTTCGACCGTGCTGGGGGTGCGGAGCAGGTCGCCGATCCTGCGGAGGCCGACCCTGGCCTGCTGGTAGCCGTCGAAGACGCCCGAGAGTTGCTGGATCGGGCTGAAGAACAGGCCCAGGTAGAGCAGGAACGCGAGCAGGATGCCTGGGGTGAGGCTGCCCGTCGCCACCCGGTGGGCGCCTACGGCCAGGACCACCGCTTGGGCCACGCCGGAGAGCATTGCCACGAACGGGAAGTAGGTGGCGATGTAGCGCTGGGCTCGCAGGCGGGTGCGGCGGTAGGCGTCGCTGCGTTCGGCGAAGGCCTCGGCGGAGCGGCGTTCCCTCGTGTAGGCCTGGGAGACGCGCAGGCCCGAGACGTTCTCCTGGAGGTCGGCGTTGACGGCGCTCACTCGTTCGCGGGCCTCCGCGTAGGCGGTCGAGGAGAGGCGTTGGAAGAGCACCGTCGCCGCGGCCAGGAGCGGGAGCACCGAGAGGGCTATCAGGGCCAGCGAGGCGTCGGTGACCACCAGGGCCGCGGTGATGCCCACGACCGTGATCAGGCTGATCACCGCGGTGACCAGGCCGGTCTGCAGGAACGTCGAGAGGGCGTCGACGTCCGTCGTCATCCTCGTCATGATGCGGCCGGCCATCTCGCGCTCGTAGTAGTCGAGGCCGAGGCGTTGCAGGTGGGCGTAGCTGCGGACGCGCAGCAGGTAGAGCAGGCGTTCGCCCAGGCGGGCGGCGAAGACCGTGCTGCCCGCCGTCGTCAGCCAGCCGACCACGACCAGGCCGACGCCCAGCACCACGGCCTGCCACAGCGCCGACTCGGCACCGCCCACCACGCCGCCGTCGATGCCCAGGCGCACCAGCGACGGCATGCCCATGCCGACCAGCGCGTCGAGCACCACCACGGCCGCCACGCCGCCCAGGGCCCAGCGGACCGGCCTCAGCAGGCGGGCCAGGCGGAAGGCCGGGTCGGGAGCGCGCGGGTCCTCGCCGTGCAGGACCGGGACCTCGGTGGCCGGGGGCAGCGAACGGACCTGGGCCAGCAGCTCGGGAGTGGGTGGGCCGCCGGCCAGCGCCGCCATGCCACCGCCGACGCCTCCGCCCCCTCCGCCGCCGCCACGCCTGCCGGACGCGGCCGGGGTCGAGGTCCTCGCCTCGGCGATCAGGCGGTCGTCGAGGTCCTGTTGCGACAGCGCCGGCCACAGCTCACCGGCCTTGACCGGCGCGGCGGACTCGATCGCCTCGCCGGGGCCCGCCAGCAGGTCGCGGTAGAGGGCGCAACGGGCCGTGAGCTCGGCGTGCGTGCCGACGTCGACCACGCGGCCGGCGTCGAGGACGGCGATGCGGTCGGCCAGGGAGAGCGTGGAACGCCGGTGGGCCACCAGGAGCGTGGTGCGGTTCGCCGTCACCGAGGCGAGCGTCGCGTGGATCGCCGCCTCCGTCGCGTTGTCCACCGCGGACGTCGCGTCGTCCAGCACGAGGATGCGCGGATCCGAGAGCAGGGCGCGGGCCAGGGCGACGCGCTGGCGCTGGCCACCGGACAGCGTGAGGCCGCGCTCGCCGACCACCGTGTCGTAGCCGAGCGGCAGGGCCTCGATGAAGTCGTGGGCCTCGGCGGCCTTCGCGGCGCGCTCGACCTCCTCGCGGGAGGCGTCGGGGCTGCCGTAGGCGATGTTCGAGAACACCGTGTCCGAGAAGAGGAACGCCTCCTCGAACACCACGCCCACCGCGCCGCGCAACGACTCCAGCTTCAGCGTGCGCACGTCCGCGCCACCGACCCGGACCGAGCCGGTGTGCACGTCGTAGAACCGGGGCAGCAGCAACGACACCGTCGACTTGCCCGAGCCCGCGGTGCCCACCAGCGCCAGCGTCTCGCCCGGCTCGACCGAGATCGAGAACTCCTTCAGCACCGGTTCGCTGCGGGCATAGCCGAAGGACACGTCCGAGAACGAGATCCCGAGCGGGCCGTCGGGCACCTCGCCGGGGCCGTCCGTCACGTCGGGCTGCGAGTCGATCAGCTCGTACACGCGCTCCACCCCGGCGCGGGCCAGCTGCGCGGACACCATCAGGCTCGACAGCAACCGGGTGGGGCCGACGAGGTTCGCCACGTACGTCGTGAAGGCCAGGAACGTGCCCAGCGTGACCTGGCCGTGCAACGCCAGCCAGCCGCCCAGTCCCAGCACCGCGACCTGGCCGAGCAACGGCAGCGCCGTCACCGTCGCGAGCGGCTTCGACGACAGCCTGGCGGCCCGCATCCGTTCCGCGAACAGGAACTCGGCGTGCTTCTCCAGCCGGGCGACCTCGCGCGCCTCCTGGCCGAAGCCCTTCACGACGCGGACGCCGGTGACGGTCTCCTCGACGTGCTGCGCCAGGTCGGCGGCCCGCTGCTGCGCCGACCACGTGGCCGGGAACAGCGTCAGCCGGGTGCGCCCGGCCAGCCACGCCACCAGCGGCAGCACGATCACCGCGATGATCGTCAGCGGGATCGACAGGTAGATCATCGCTGCCAGCGCGGCCAGGGCGAACACCACCGTGCCCACGGCCAGCGGCGCCATCATCAGCAGCGACTGCACCAGCTGCAGGTCGGTGATCGAGCGCGACACGATCTGCCCGGTCCGCAGCTCGTCCTGCTTCGCGCCGTCGAGCCGCTGCACCGCCGAGAACACGCCGAGCCGCAGGTCGTGCTGCACGCCCAGCGCCAGCCGCCCGCCCAGGTAGCGGCGCAGGAACGCCGACCCGAACGTCAGCACCTCTAGGACGATCAACGCCACCATCAACGGCCACAGCCGATCGGTGCGGCCACCTGTGGAGTCGTCGATCGCCGTCTTGAGCAGCAACGGCCCCGCCGCCTGCAGACCCACGCCGACGACCGCGGCGAGGACCGACAGCACCACCAGGCGGGGGTGCTGCCAGCACGCTGCGGTCAGTCGGCGGATCCAGCCCTTCGTCACGGGACCCACAGTACGTTCGGGGTCCGACACAAAATCGTGACGTCAGAAATCGCAGGTCAGGTGATGTCCTTGGACTGCGTGACGGCCCATCCGCCCGCGAACACGACACCGGCCCAGCCGAGGAACACGATCCCCGACAGCCACCAGTCCTGCGCCCCGGCCGCACCCGCGATCGCCCGCAGCACGTCCTCGATCTCCGTCGGCACGACACCCGCCGACGACAGGAACAGGTCGACCGAGACCGACCCGGTGAGCCCGTTGATCGACCCGTTCGGCAGGAAGCCGATCACCGCCGGCACCTCGAGGTACGCCAGCACGCCGTGCAGCACGTTCTCGATCACCAGGAAGTACAGCAGCAGGAGCACGATCGCCCCGGCGACGTTGGGGATCAGCGCGCCCACGCCGACGCCGAACATCGTCATCAGGATCGACGACAGCACGCAGACGAGCGTCAGCATCACCCAGCCACCTGCGTCCGGCAGCTGGCCCGAGTCGCTGGTCGCCACCACGCCGATGCCCAGGAACAGCATGATCACGAGGCCGTAGATCGCGCCCCACAGGACGTAGACCAGCATCTTCGCCAGCAACGCGTGCACGCGCGACGGCGCGGTCAGGAACGTCGTGGTGATCGTCCGGCGGCTGAGCTCACCCGAGATCGCCATCGCGCCGAAGATCATCGGGAAGATCGTCGAGATGTTGATCGCCCGGGCCATGCCGAACAGCGAGACCTTCCACTGGTCCGGCGTGACCCCGAGGAAGTCCGACACCTCGTCGACGTCACCGCTCGCCGCGAAGTCCACGAAGAACTGTCCCAGCAGGCCGGTCGCGAGCCCCCAGCCGAGCGCCAGCACGGCGGTCGGGATCAGCAGACCCCACCACAACCCGGTCGTCGTGGTCTTGCGGAGCTCCGCCTGTACGAGGTTGCCCATCAGGCCCAACCACCTTGTTGCTGCTGGTACGGATTCGGAGCCGGCGCGTGCCCGGCGTACTGGCCACTGGTGAGCTGGAAGAACAGCCGCTCGAGGTCGACCTGCTCCTCCTGGATGCCGTAGATCGACACGCCCGCCTGCAACGCGGTGTCGGCGACCTGCCGGGAGTCCACACCGGACACCGCGAGCCTGCCGTCGGGCAGCTGCTCGATCGCCTGCACACCCGCGGCACGAAGAGCGGTCGCGAGCGCGTTGTGGTCCGACGGCTGCACGAGAACGCGCTTCTGCTGCGACTGCCGCAACTGCTCCAACGGCCCGTAGAACATCGTCTGACCGCGCGAGATGATCACGACCTGGTCGACGGTCTGCTCCACCTCCGCCAGCAGGTGGCTGGAGATCAGCACCGTGCGGCCCATGCGCGCGTACGACTGCAGGAACGTCCGCAGCCACGCGATGCCCTCGGGGTCGAGCCCGTTCGCCGGTTCGTCCAGCACGAGCACCTGGGGGTCGCCGAGCAACGCCGTGGCCAGCGCCAGCCGCTGCTTCATGCCGAGCGAGAACCCGCCCACCTTGCGATCGGCGGCGGAGCTCAGGCCGACCAGGCCGATGACCTGGTCGGCCTGCGCGTCCGGCACGCCGATGGCCGACGCGTACACGCGCAGGTGGTTGCGGGCGGAGCGCGCGGGGTGGAAACCCTGCGCCTCCAGCACCGCGCCCACCACGCGGCCGGGCTGGCCGAGCTGGTGGAACGGTCGTCCGTTGATCGTCGCCGTGCCGGCCGTGGGTTTCACGAGACCCAGCAGCATCCGCAGGGTCGTCGTCTTGCCCGCGCCGTTCGGGCCCAGGAAGCCCGTCACGCTGCCGGGTGACACGGTGAAGCTCAGGTTCTGCACCGCGGCGACCGGACCGAACTGCTTGGTCAGGTTCTGGACCGCGATGAGGCCGCTGCCGTCATGCATGCGGCCCATCCTGCCTGAAACGTCACTCCGGCAAGGCGTGCTTGGGACGGGACACGACGGGCGCCCGGTGCACGACCGGTGGACCGTCGGCCGGGATCGGCAGTTCGGTGGTCATCTCGGCCGGTGTCTCCTCCGGCACCTCGATAACACCTGATCGAGTGAAGGGGTTGCGCAACGGCCGCCGCCGCTCGCGGTGGGGAAGTCCCTCGCCGATCAGGTGCTGGTGCGCCATGTTCCAGATCTGGCACGGCCACCGGCGGCGCCGCAGCCAGCCGGGACAGGCCCTGCACCGGCCGTCCTCGTCGGGCTGGTGGACCGTCAGCAACAGCCGCCAGCCGTCCGCGAGGCGGTGGATCTCCGCGCGGGCCAGCGGGACCAGTGCCTCGGCTTCTCCGTGCTCGGCGACCTTGTCCAGCAGCGCCAGGCGTTGCAGCACCGCGTCGCGCAGGGTCTCGTCCATCACATCTTCGCCGTAGCCTGGTCGAGCAGAGAGCCCAGCCGGCGAGTCTGGGTGGCGGACATCACAGCGGTCTCGCCCGGTGGCGTGACCAGCAGGACCCGGTCGTTCTCCACCAGAACGGTCATCGACCTGTCGCGACCGAACGGGTCGTGGCAGTGGATCCATCCCTGTGGTTCAGCCATGGAATCTCCCTTCGAGGGACACCCGACTCCGTCTTCATCGGCCGAACCCCCTGCTCGCCGCACCGCGAACACGGGAATTCACTCGTTTGCTGGACGGTCGGAGCGGGGCAGTGGTCCACTCGGGGAAACTTTTGGGTCGCGTTTCGGCGGGGGTGCTGGGCGAGGTGCGTCAAGGCCCGCTATATTTGGACACGGCGGCCCCGCTCCCAGTGACCCCCAGGCTGGTTGAGCGCGGCCGCCCTTTCATTTCTCTGAAGCCTTTTCTGTCCTGAGCGAAAACCGCTTGCGTCCTCCGGTCTCGTACGCTGTAAGTTACTCGTACACCGTAAGGGGGAGGAACGATGACTTCGACGACCGAGAAGGCCGTGGTGCACCCGCACCCGCAACGCTGGGCCGTGCTCGGCGTGCTCTGCCTGTCCGTGATGGTCGTGGTGCTGGACAACACCGTGCTCAACGTGGCGATCCCGTCCATCTCGACGGGCTTGGACGCGAGCACCGCCGACATCCAGTGGATGATCAACGCCTATTCGCTGGCACTGGCGGGCCTGCTGCTCACGACGGGTTCGCTGAGCGACAGGTTTGGCCGCAAGCGCGCACTCCTGGCAGGTCTGGTGCTGTTCGGCACGGGCAGCGCGGTCGCGGCCTACGCGAGCTCGTCCGAGGCGTTGATCGCGGCCCGCGGCTTCATGGGCATCGGCGCCGCGGTGCTGATGCCGGGCACGCTCGCGGTGCTCATGCAGTTGTTCGACGACGAGGAACGCCCCAAAGCCATCGGCA
This sequence comes from Lentzea pudingi, assembly GCF_014646255.1. Taxonomy (GTDB): domain Bacteria; phylum Actinomycetota; class Actinomycetes; order Mycobacteriales; family Pseudonocardiaceae; genus Lentzea; species Lentzea pudingi. The sequence continues at coordinate 760,692 of NZ_BMNC01000002.1, read as the reverse complement.
TCTGGGCCGCCGTCACGAGCCTCGGCTTCGCGGCCGGACCGGTGATCGGCGGCGCGCTGATCAAGCACTTCTGGTGGGGTTCGGTGTTCCTGATCAACGTGCCGGTGGCGGTCCTCGCGATCGCGGCCGTCGCGGTGCTGGTGCCGGAGTCCAAGGACCCGACCGTGCGCAAGCCGGACGTGCTCGGTTCGGTGCTGTCGATCATCGGCATGGTGTCGATCGTGTACGCGGTGATCGAGCTGCCGGAGCACGGGTTCGGCTCGGCGGAGTTCGGCGTGCCGGTCACCGTCGGCCTGGTGGCCTTGACCGGATTCGCGTTGTGGGAACGGCACACCGCCGACCCGATGCTCGACCTCGGGTTCTTTCGGAACCGCCGCTTCACCGGCGCGGTGGCGTCCGGCGTGCTGGCGGCGTTCGGCATGGCGGGCTCGCTCTTCCTGCTGACGCAACACCTTCAGGGCGTGCTCGGCTACAGCCCGCTGGAGGCCGGCGTGCGCGTGGCGCCGATGGCGATCGCGTTGCTCGTCACCAGCAACACGTTGGGACAGCTCGTGATGAAGCTCGGCGCGGGCCGGGCGATGCTGCTCGGCATGACGATCGTCGCGGGCGGCGTGGGGCTGCTGTCGATCGGCACGACCTACCCGCCGACGCTCGCCGGTCTGATCCTCATCGGCGTGGGTGTCGGTGTGTCCCAACCGGTCGCGGTCAACGCGCTGATGGGCTCGATCCCGCCGGAACGCGCCGGCATCGCGTCCGGGCTGTCGGGCACGCTGACGGAATTGGGGTCCTCGTTCGGCATCGCTGTGCTCGGCGCGTTGCTGTCGGCGCGGTTCGTGGCCTCGCTGCCGGACGGCGTTCCGGGGCGTTCGCTGACCGAGGCCCTGCACAGCGGAGCGGACATCGCGGTCGTGCGCGAGGCGTTCTCGAACGGCATGAGCGTGAGCCTCGTGATCGGCGCGATCGCGGTGTTCCTGGGAGGTGTTGTGGCCAGCGTGTTGCTCCGGCGTGCTTAGGATCGCTGATGTGGAGAGCGTGTGGTTCGGCAAGCCCAGGCCCAGCAGCGGGCAGCCCCTCGGCCTGAGCCGGGAGGCGATCGTCCGCAAGGCGATGGAGATGCTGGACGCGCACGGCCTGCAGAAGCTCTCGATGCGCAAGCTCGCGGCGGAACTGGGCGCGGCGCCCATGTCGCTGTACTGGCACGTGCCGACGAAGGACGCGCTGATCGAGCTCTGCCTCGACGAGGTCTACGGCGAGTTCCCGCTGCCGGGCCCCGACGACGACTGGGAGACGGCGGTGCGCGGGATGATGCACTCGATGCGTCATCTCGCGCACAAGCACCCGTGGTGGATCCGGGGCCAGGGTGAGTTCAACAGCATCGGCCCGAAGGCCGTGGCGATGAGCGACGCGATGTTCGAACCCATGTTGCGTGCCGGCCTGTCGCTGGGCGCGGCCGCGCAGTCGATCTCGACGATCTCCAGCTTCGCCGTCGGCTACTCGATCGCCGAGGTGAACTTCCTCGCCCGCGGCGGGATGGACTCACCGCCGCCGGACCTGGCGAAGATCGCCGACCTGTACCGGGAGAAGCACCCGAACTACGTGAAGATGCTGGACGTGCCGGAGATCTGGACGCTCGGGGGGCAGTTCGAGTTCGGGCTGGACTGCATGATCGACGGCATCAAGGCGCGCGTCGCCGCCCTCAGATAGGCGAAACCCCCGCAGCGATTCACGCGTGCGGGGGCCTCATTCATTCGGTTGGTCTTAGACGACGGTCTCCAGCGGCGTGTGCACGAGGCCGGTCGCGTCGGCCACCGGGCCGTTGGTCAGCAGGCCGGCGTGGACGTTGAGACCCAGGGCCAGCGAACGGTCGTCCTTCAGCGCCTTCTCCCAGCCCTTGTCGGCCAGCGCGACGGCGTAGGGCAGCGTCACGTTGGTCAGCGCGTAGGTCGAGGTGCGCGGGACGGCGCCCGGCATGTTCGCGACGCAGTAGAACACCGAGTTGTGGACCTCGTAGGTCGGCTCGGCGTGAGTGGTGGCGCGGGAGTCCTCGAAGCAGCCGCCCTGGTCGATGGCGATGTCGACGAGCACCGAACCCGGCTTCATGTCCGCGACCAGCGCGTTCGACACGAGCTTCGGGGCCGCGGCACCGGGCACGAGCACGGCGCCGATGACGAGGTCGGCCTCGCGGACGGCCTGCTCGATGGCGAACGAGTTCGACGCCAGCGTGCGCAGGCGGCCCTGGAACTGGGCGTCGATCTGGCGCAGGCGGTCGACGTTGGTGTCGAGGATCTGCACGTCCGCGCCCATGCCGACGGCGATGGTGGCCGCGTTGACGCCCGCCACACCGCCACCGATGACGACCACGCGGGCCGGGGCGACACCGGGGACGCCGCCGGGCAGCACGCCGCGGCCGCCGGAGGGCTTCATCAGGCTGAACGCGCCGACCTGCGGGGCCAGGCGGCCCGCGACCTCGGACATCGGGGCGAGCAGCGGCAGCGAGCGGTTCGGCAGCTGCACGGTCTCGTAGGCGATGGCCGTCGTGCCGGAGGCGAGCAGCGCCTCGGTCAGCGGCTTGTCGGCGGCGAGGTGCAGGTACGTGAAGAGGGTCTGGCCGGCGCGGAGACGCGGGTACTCCTCGGCGATCGGCTCCTTCACCTTGAGCACCAGGTCGCCCTCGGCCCACACGTCGTCGGCGGTCGCGAGGATCTTGGCGCCCGCGGCGAGGTACTCCTCGTCGGTGATCGCGGAACCGAGACCGGCGCCCTGCTCGACGTAGATGTCGTGCCCGCGGCTGGTCAGCTCGTGCGCACCGGCGGGGGTGAGAGCGACGCGGTACTCGTGGTTCTTGATCTCGCGGGGAACTGCGATCCGCACGATGACTCCTCCGTTCGGTGGCCTACATCTCATAATGTGGGCCAGTCGCAAGGTCATGTCACTGTGCAGCTGGCACTATCCGGCACCCCCTGGTTTGTTCAGTTGGAACAGAGCGACCTGAGGCTCGTTCGCGTTCCGCTCGACCGTCCCGCGTTGACACCCGGCGGGGACCGCACATAGCGTTCGGCCCGGACAACTGAACACCGGCCGCGGCGCGCGAGCGCCAGAACCCGCGTGGGAGAGACCTCGACGAACCGGTCGGGGCGCCGAAGGGGCAAGCTCCCGCACACTCTCAGGCAGCAAGACCACCCGGGGTAGGCAACTCTGCACGGCGGAGGGGGCGCAAGTTTCCTGATCCGTCACTGCCAGAGGAGTCGCGCCGTGGAGTTCCCCGAGAACCTGCTCTACACCGTCGAGCACGAGTGGGTCGACTGGACGCCGGGCACCCAGGACCCGCTGACCTGCGGAATCACCGAGTACGCCGCCGACGCCCTCGGTGACATCGTGTACGTCCAGCTGCCCGAGGTCGGTGCCAAGGTCGTCACCAACGAGGTCTGCGGCGAACTGGAGTCCACCAAGTCCGTCAGCGACCTGTTCTCGCCCGTCACCGGTGAGGTGCTCGAGGTCAACAGCGCTGTCGTGGACGACCCGGCGGTCGTGAACAGCGACCCGTACGGCGCCGGCTGGCTGTTCAAGGTCCGTGTGGACTCGGCGGAGAACCTCCTCACGGCGGCGAAGTACGCCGAGCTCACCCAGACCAGTTGATCCTGGGCCTGACTGACCGCCCCACCACCACGAAGGACTGATCAGTGGCGATCAGCGTTTTCGACCTGTTCTCCGTCGGCATCGGACCGTCCAGCTCCCACACGGTCGGCCCGATGCGCGCGGCCGCGATGTTCGTGCACAAGCTCGGCCCGAAACTGTCCTCAGTGGACCGTGTGCACGTCGAGCTGTTCGGCTCGCTCGGCGCCACCGGACACGGTCACGGCAGCCCGAAGGCCGTGTTCCTGGGCCTTGAAGGAAACCTCCCGGAAGAAGTCGATCCCACGGTCGCGGCGGCCCGCGTCGAGGAGATCGTCTCCGGCGGCCGGCTGAAGCTCGGCGGCGCGCACGAGATCGACTTCGTGCACGACCGCGACCTCGTCATGCACCGCCGCAAGTCACTCCCGTTGCACCCCAACGGGATGAGCTTCGAGGCGTTCAGCGGTGACAAGTCGGTCGAGCACGCCGTCTACTACTCGATCGGCGGCGGTTTCGTCGTCGACGAGAACGCGTCGGGCACCGACCGGATCAAGCCCGACTCGACACCGTTGCCACACCCGTTCCTGACCGGCGACCAACTCCTCGCGCGCTGCCGCGAGACCGGCCTGTCGATCAGCGAGATCATGATGGCCAACGAGCTGTCGTGGCGCACAGAAGAAGAGGTGCGCTCCGGGCTGCTGCACATCTGGCACGTCATGCAGGAGTGCGTCGAACGCGGCTGCACCGAGCAGGGCGTCCTGCCCGGCGGCCTCAAGGTCCGCCGCCGCGCCGCCGAGATGCGCAAGTCGTTGCAGGGTGAGCACTTCGTCACCGACCCGCTGCGGGTCATGGACTGGGTGACGCTCTTCGCGCTGGCCGTCAACGAGGAGAACGCGGCTGGCGGCCGTGTCGTCACCGCGCCGACCAACGGCGCGGCGGGCATCGTCCCCGCGGTCCTGCACTACTACACGAAGTTCGTGCCGGGAGCTTCTGACGACGGCGTGGTCAGGTTCCTGCTCACGGCGGCCGCGATCGGCGTGCTGTTCAAGGAGAACGCGTCGATCTCCGGCGCCGAGGTCGGCTGCCAGGGCGAGGTCGGCTCGGCCTGCTCGATGGCCGCCGGCGGTCTCGCCGAGGTCCTCGGCGGCACCCCCGAACAGGTCGAGAACGCCGCCGAGATCGCCATGGAGCACAACCTCGGCCTGACGTGCGACCCGATCGGCGGGCTGGTGCAGATCCCGTGCATCGAACGCAACGCCGTCGCGTCCATCAAGGCCATCACGGCCGTGCGCATGGCTTTGCGGGGCGACGGCTCGCACTTCGTGTCGCTCGACAAGGTCATCAAGACCATGCGGGACACCGGCAAGGACATGTCGGTGAAGTACAAGGAGACGGCACGCGGCGGGCTCGCCGTGAACGTCATCGAGTGCTGACTCAGCGGGCGTCGTACGCCTTCTGCGCTTCCAGCACTTCGGGCATCCGCGCCTCCAGCAAGTGGATGAGCGCGAGCAGCCTGTCCGCCGTCTCGCGCCCGAGCGGCGTCAGGCTGTAGTCGACGCGCGGCGGGTTCGTGTTCTGGGCTTCCCGGTGCACGAGCCCGTCGCGCTCGAGGGCCTGCAACGTCTGCGAGAGCATCTTCTCGCTGACCCCGTCGACGCGGCGGCGCAGCTCGTTGAAGCGCAGCGGACCGTCCACGAGCACGCCCAGCGTCAGGCCGCCCCACCTGCCCGTGACGTGCTCCAGCGTGGGACGTGACGGGCACGCCTTCGCGAACACGTTGAACTCCATACCGGCATCATAGCTGGTCAAAACGCTAACTGATAGTAAGTGTGAGAGCTCTCCGCGTCAGGGGAGCTCTCACACCGTCAGAACGGCCAGGTGGCGTTCCGGCCTGCTTCGAGCAAGGGGACCATCCGGAACGTCGCGTCCGAAAGGCCTCCGAACTCGTGCCGGTTCGCCTTGCCGGTGGCGTACGCGGCGTTGCGGTACCCACCCAGGTTGAACCCGTAGATCGGCACGTGCGCCGGCACGACGTTCGAGACGCCCTGCCCGTGGTACCCGGACATCGTCTGCATGTCCGAGATGATGAACACGCGGTCGTGGCGCCGGTAGGAGCGCTTCAGCGATCCGACGATGTCGGTGCCGTGCCCGACCTCGCCGATCCGCTTCAGGAACCGGTCCACCTCGCGGATCACCGACGCGCCCGGCTTGACGTCGTGCCGGAACGTGCCGTCCGCGAAGCCGACCACGTCGACCTGCTCGCCCTTCGCGCCGAGTGCGACGCCGAAGACCGCCGCGGCCTTGGCCGGGGTGACCTTCGACCGGGCCGAGATCGCGCCGCCCGTCATCGACGCCGAGGTGTCGACGAGGACCAGCGAACGGCCCGGCAGTGCGGGCAGGTTCGACAGCGACGCCTGCAGCGCCTGGTCCAGGGCGTGGCCCCAGCGCAGGCTCGGCGCCGCCTCGTAGGCGGACAGGAAGCGGAACGGGAACTGGCGCGAGCGCGCCACCTGGCCGGGGTCGGCCAGACGGGTTGCCACGGCGGCCGCCGCCTCGTCGGACATGCCGGCCTCGTCGAAGTTCCTGAGGTTCCGCAACTGAGCCATGTAGCCCATCGACGGCGCGAGCGCCTCCCACACCTCGCGCGTCAGCGGGCCCTGCAGCCACCCCGACACGGCCTCCCACGTCATCCCGGCGCCGCGCAGCACGCCGGCCGCGTCGGGACGCGAGAAGAGCGCGCGGCGCTGCTCGACCGGCCACGCCATCAGCTCACGCCGGGCCGTGACCACGCGCAGGTCAGCGGGCACGGGCGCGTCCGCGGAACGGCGGCGGTCCAGCACGTGCTGGAACAGCGCGCCCTGCCACGGTGCGGCGGGCGAGGGGTGGGCGAGGTTCAGCACGTCGGCCATGCGGAAGCCGCGGGCGTCGCTGTCCCACTTGAGGACGGCGCGCTCGTTGTAGAGGCGCCCGACGGCGTCGGAGATGCCGCGCTTGATCGGCTTCGGCACACGCCGGCCGTGCTTGCCCGTCCAGTACGCGAGGAGCTCGCCCGGCTCGTCGGCTCGCTGCAGCACGGAGTCCACGACGGCACGGTTGGTGACGCCTGCGGAAGACTCGAACAGGAGCCGTGCGTGGACGAACTCGGCCGCGCCCACAAGCGACGCCGTGCGCATGTTGGCCTCGTTGCGCAGCCACGCGAGCAGGCGTGCGGTCCACTCGGGATCCGTCAGGGCGGCCGTGTGCACGAGCTGTGCGAAACGGTTGTCGCGCTCGGAACCCGACTCGTAGAAGGTGTCCTCGCCGCCCATGTTCGACACGGCGAGCAGGAAAAGCTCGGACTTCGTGTCGCGCGCGTAGCCGTCGCCGCCCTCGTAGGTGCGGCCGGTCGCTTCCTGCGCCGTGGCGACCGGGCTGGTGCCCGCCGGACGTGCGCGGAAGATGTTGAACTTCGCCATCGGCTCTTCCCCCTCAAGACAAAAGAAAAGGGAGCCCACGAACGCCACACGTGTCCGAGATCAAGGTCGCGGAAGGTACGTTGCTGCTCTGCCAGTTTGAGCTACAGCCGGTTGCCCGTCTGGCGGGATTCGAACCCGCAACCTGCCCATTAGGAGTGGAAGTAACCCTCTGCTTCGCACCGGACACGTGTGGAGTTGTGCGCTCCCGAGTTCAAAACCGCCGACGGGGGTCATTTTACAGATGAAGTATCCGTCGACTTCGCACCGGGTGCGATTTTTATGCAACCACACCGCGCCAGCGAATTACTGGCGGAATGTGGAGTTTTTGGACGCCCGAGATCAAATCGCGGAGGGTGACGTGTCCACCGAGGTGGACGAGACCGGCCGGAACCGGCCTCAGGAATCGAACCTGAGAATCACCAGAAGTAACCCTTCGCTGCGCACCGGGCGCTCATTCATACAACCACACCGCGCAAAGGGTTTTTCCTAAGGTGCCGCCTTCACGAGCCGGCGCAGCAGGTAGAAGAGGCCGACGGTCAGCAGGAATCCGACGGCGCTGATCATCACGATCTGCTCGACGGTGTCCGCCTGCGACCCCGCGAACACGTAGGCGGCGCAAATCGGCAGGGTGCCGATGAGCGTGAACGACATGAAGGTCCGGAACGACACCCGCGACACCCCGGCGGACACCGACACCGTCTCGGCCATCATCGGGATGCCGCGCGCCACGCCGAAGAACCAGGGCCCGAACTGACGGCCCCAGCGCCGCATCTCGGTCAGTTCCTCGATGGTCACCACCCGGCGCACCAGCCACGGGCCCGCGAACCGTCCCAGGGCGTACCCTGCGGCAGAGGAACCCAGGGATCCGACTACCGCGAGTGCCAGCCCGAAGGGCAGGCCGAGTGCCGTTCCGGCCAGCACGATGAGCGGAGTGGACGGCACGGGCAGCAGCACGTCCACGACGAGCAGGCCGAAGATCGCCGCCGCCGCCCACACCGGGTCGATGCCACGCACCCACGTGACGACCCCGTCGAAGTCGATGAGGTCCAGTGCCTCGAACACGATCCAGCTCAGCAGGACGAAGCCGAGCACGACGGCCGGTATCCACTTCCACCGAACGCCCGTCTCATAACTCATCGGGTGATGGTCGCCCACGTTGATCCGCCGGACAATCCGCCAGTGGCGCAGGTTCCGCGAAGGGACACACATGAGTGACGATCTCGTGCCTTTTCTGGGGCACTGGGTGCTCGACCCGGCACGCTCCGCGTACACCGGCGGCACACCGCCGCGCAGCGGGCACTACGACCTGAGGCTCGAGCACGACAGACTGGTCGTCAGCATCGAGGGCGTGCTGGGGTCCGGCGACCCGATCCGCACCGGGTACACATTGGACCTGTGGCAGGACACGCCGATGAGCGTCGGCCACGTCGACCGCGTGCGCACGGTCGTGGAACCGCGCCGCTTCTGCACGATCGCCTACGCGGGCCCGCAAGCGGTTGCGCGCGCCTGGCGGGTGCTCGGCCACCTCAACGAGATGACGGTCGTCCAGTCCGCGCCGGACGTGTTCGGCGTGTGGCGCGACGACGTCTCCGTCTACCGCAGACAGTTCTAGGTACGTAGTTCAGGAACGCGGTCTGAGCACCGTGACGACGACGCGCAGGCCCAGCAGCACCGCGATGATCAGCAGGTTGTAGCCGAGCACTTGGTGCAGCCCGACGTCCGCCGCGATCTGCGGCCCGCCGGTCGACCCGAGCAGCAGCACCGCCATCACGCCGGCGGTCGCGCCCAGCGCGGTCAGCATCACCTGGTGCAGCAGGCCCGTGACGAACGACCTGTCGCGCTCGTCCGCGAACAGCCTCATCGACATGCTCAGGCGGCCCTGCTCCATCGCCCCGGTGATCCGGTCGATCCGCCGCGGCAACCGGCGCAGCATCGGTAGCACGGCCTGCAGCTCCTCGGCCATGGTCCGCTGCACCGACTCGGGCGTGAGCCGTTCGGAGATCTGCTCGGCGGCGAACGACCGCGACTCCACGACGATGTTGAAGCCCGGCGCGAGCGTCGCCAGCGTGCCCTCCAGCGTCGCCAAGGCCCGGAACACGGCCGCGATCTCCGGCGGGATGCTCAGGCCGAACCGCGACACGATCAGGAACAGGTCGCCGAACATCTCCACGTCCGGGCGCATGCCCGCGCCGAGGTGCCGGGCCATGAACTGCCCCAGCGCGCGCTCCAGGCGTTGCTCGTCGATGTCCTCGGGGCGTGAGGTGAGTTCCAGCAACGCGTCCGTGAGGCCCGCCGGGTCGCCGCGGTCGATCGCCAGCAGCAGCCGTTGCAACGCCGAGCGCAGCGCGGAGTCGATCCGCCCGACCGAGCCGAAGTCGAGCAGGCCGAGGCGTCCGTCGGCGAGCAGCAGCACGTTGCCGGGGTGCGGGTCGGCGTGGAAGACGCCGTCGAGCATCACCTGGCGCAGCACGAACCGCAGCAGGGTGCGCGCCAGGCCCTCGTCCTCCGCCGCGCCGCGCAACGGCACGCCGTCGAGGCGGTCCATGACGAGCACGCGGGACGTCGAGAGGTGGACGTGGGGCAGCCCGACCGACGAGTCCGAGGCCGCCGCGACGGTCGTGATGTTGCGGGCCTCGATCTTGAAGTCGAGCTCCTCGCGCAACGCGGCGGCGAACCCGGCGGCCAGGTCGCGGACGCCCAGTGCGGATCCCCACCGGGTGCGCTGCAGTTTCTCGGCGAGCCGCGTGACGATGTCGAGGTCACCCTCGGCGGTGGCGCGGACGTCCGGGCGCTGCACCTTGACGACGACCTCGGCGCCGGACTTCAGCACGGCGCGGTGCACCTGGGCGATCGACGCCGCCGCCAGGGGTTCGGGGTCGACCTCCCGGAACGCGTCGAGGCCGACCTCGGCGTTGAGCACGGCTCGCACCTGCTCCCACTTCGCGGCGGGAACGTTGTCCTGCAACAGGCTCAGCTCGTCGACGAAGTCCTGTGGAAGCAGGTCGGCGCGCGTGGACAGCACCTGGCCGAGCTTCACGAACGTGACGCCGGCGTCCTGCAGCGCGAGCCGCAGCGACCGCGAGAGGCCGGTGGAGGTCCGTTCCCGGCCGCGCAGGTAGGGGCCGAGACCGTGCCGGACCGCGATCGTGGTGATCCGCGAGTACCGGCGGGTCCGCGCGATCCGGCGGCGCGCCATGCCCCACCACTCGGTCGGCGGTGGGATCGAGCCGGTCGGCACGATGATCTCGGCGAACGCCAGCAGGCCGATCACGACCAGCAGGGCCAGTCCGAGTTGCACGGTGGCCAGCGCGGCGGACGGTTCGGCGGTCGTCTCGCCGAAGATCGTCGTCGCGATCGACATCGCGAGCGCGCACATCAGTGCGGTGCGGATCAGGCCGACGCGCAGGCCGAGGATGCGCCGCGCCGCCAGGGCCATGCCCAGGACGAGCAGCACGAACGTGATCGGGAAGCCGATCGTGTAGACGAGGAAGTCCCCCATGATCCGCAGCCTATGCGGTGGAAGCTGAAGGTCGCCGGGGAAGGCTGAACGCCACCGGTGTTCCAGCACGACGGCGGTGTGCTGGAACACCGGTGACGCGGTCAGGGGGTCAGAAGTCGAAGACCTTGCCGGTGTACGCGCGCAGCACGCACGGGTTCGAGAACACCTGCTGGAAGTCGATCCTCTTGCTGCGCCACTTGCCGCGCAGCGTCGCCTTGGTCGGGTTCAGCTCCATCGTGCACATCGCGCCGGTCTCTTCCAGTCTGCGGAAGTCACCTTCGACGGGCAGGAGCTGGTCGCACGCCATTTCGGCGTTGCGGTGCAGTCCGCCTGCGGGTTCGCAGTTCAGCTGCGTGGTGCTGAGCGTGCCCATCTCCGGTTGCACCGACAGCACCAGGCCGGATGCGGGGAGGAGGGGCGCTGTCAAAGGCGCTGCGTGTGCCGTCGCGGGGATGAGCGGGGCGGCGAGCGCGAGACAGGCAAACAAGATTCGGGTCCTTGCCATGCCAACACTCTGGCGCGGCAAGGACCCGGAACTCCAACCAACTGAGCGGTAAACACCTCATCGTGTAAACCGCCGGAAGTGCGTGCAACTAGACGCCGGTCAGCTCCGTCCCGGCGAGAGCGGCGGCCACCTGCTTACCCACCGCAGCCATTCCCTTGGCGTTCGGGTGAACCGGGAACGCGAGGCTCGTCGGGATGATGCCCTCGACCCACTTGTCCCACGGCGCCGCACACGTATCGCGACCGGAACTGATGTCGTAGGGGTTCACGAACGTGGCACCGGCGGCTTTCGCCTGCGCGCCGAGCATTCCGTTGAGCTGCTTCTGCACGCCGTCGAGGAACGGCACGTCGCCCCGCGAGATCGGCACGATCGGCCAGCAGCCACCGGACGACGGCAGGATGCGCAGGTAGCCCACGACGACGATCTTGGCCTTCGGACTGCGCTGCTTGATGCCCGCGAGCACGGCGGCCACCTTGCCGGCGGTGGCGTCGACGCGCTGGGCCAGCGAGTCGCCGTAGTTCGCCTTGCACGGAGCGCCGTGCGGGTCGAGCACGCTCTTGCCGGCGCAGGTCAGGATGATGTCGGAGAAGCCGATGTCGTTGCCTCCGATGGACACCGTGACGAGGTCCGTGTCGGCCTTCAGGGCGGAGAACTGGGTCACCGACTGGCCGGGGATGCCGGTCTGGACCCCCGCCATGTCCTTGGTCTGCGCGCCACCGCAGGAGATGTCGGTGAAGTTGGCGATCCCGAGCCTCTCCGCGAGGACGGACGGGTAGTTCTGGGTGGACTTGAAGCAGCTCAGCGGGTCGAGCCGCTGCAGGGGGATGAACGGTCCCGACACGAACGAATCTCCGAGCGAGACGTAGTTCCGGTACTGCGGGGCGGCGCTGGCGTGCGGTACCAGCAGGGCCGCGATCAAGGCTGTGAGCAGGGAAACGACAGTCACTCGGCGCGTCATTGCTACCTCGTTACTGAAGAGTAGGAACGTAGGACGAAGGGTGACCGGACCATTGCGCAGTGTCAATCCCTCGACCAGGCTGGAACGATGACGGGGGTACGCAAAGCAGCGGCCGCTTCCGCGGTCGGCAACACGATCGAGCTGTACGACTTCCTGCTCTACGGCACGGCCTCGGCGCTGGTGTTCGACAAGATCTTCTTCCCGCAGTTCGACTCGCGCGTCGGCGTGCTGCTCGCGTTCGCCACGTTCGGTGCGGGCTTCTTCGCCCGTCCGCTGGGCGGCGCGGTGATCGGACACCTGGGCGACCGGATCGGGCGCCGGCCGATGCTCGTGGTGACGTTGTCCGCGACCGGCCTGTCGACGGCGTTGATCGGCTTGCTGCCGACGTACGCCCAGGTGGGGATTCTCGCGCCGTTGTTGCTGGTGCTGTTGCGGATCGTGCAGGGCTTCTTCATGGGCGGCGAACAGGGTGGCGCGTCGCTGATGGCCGTCGAGCACGCGCCGCCGGGGCGGTGGGGCTGGTACGGCAGCTGGGTGTTCATCGGGTCGCCGGTCGGGCTCGTGCTGGCGAACCTCGCGATGTACCTGTCCTCGCGCGCGTCCGGGCCGGACTTCCTGAGCTGGGGCTGGCGGGTGCCGTTCCTGTTCTCGGTCGTGCTGGTCGGGATCGGGCTCTACATCCGGTTGCGCGTGTCGGAGTCGCCGCGGTTCGCGCGGGCCGAGAAGGCGCGGCTGCCGATCGCCGAGGTGCTGCGCGACCGGTGGCGCGTGGTGCTGCTGGGCGCCGGCGTGAACCTCGGCTTCACGATCTTCATCTACGTGCTGAGCGTGTTCATGATCGGGTACGGGCGCACGGCGTTGAAGATCTCCGCGGACGATCTGCTGATCGCGACTGTCGTGGGGTCGGCGGCGCAGGTCGTCGCGGTGCCTGCGTTCGCCTTGTTGTCGGATCGGATCGGGCGGTTGCCGGTGATGTTCGGCGGGGCGATCTTCCAGGCCGCGTTCGCGTTTCCCTTGTTCTGGCTGACCGATTCCGGCTGGTTCACGTTCGCGATGGTGCTCGGGTTCGTCGGGTCTGCGGCGTTGTTCGGGCCGTCTGCGGCGTACTTCGCCGAGCTCTTCCGGACTCGCGTGCGGTACAGCGGGGTGGCGTTGAGCTTCCAGCTCGGGGCGGTGCTGGGTGGCGGGCTCGCGCCGTTGGTCGCGCAGTCGTTGCTGCGCACCGGAACCTGGGCCATCGCGCTGTACCTGATCTGTGGTGCGGTGCTGTCCGGGGTGTGCCTGCTGGTGATCGGGTCAGCGCACGAGGCGGAGCCGGCGGGCGGCGAGTCCGATGCTCAGCCGCTGGCCCCAGCCCAGCCGTAGCGCGTCGCTCTCGATGCCGTCGCCGAACGCGACCAGGCCGTCGGACTCGACGTCGATGTCGAGCGGTGCGCCGGTGATCTCACCCTCGGTGTGTTCGGTGCTGGTGCTCGGTGACGGCCACGCCTCCCTGACGAACCAGACGAGGCGGCGCTCGGTCGGGTGGGGGAGAGCGAGCGGACTTCTTCGTTCGCGGTGGGCGGAACTGCACCATCCTGTTGCGCCGGTACCGCTGCCGACGAGGATGCCGGACGAGGCCTGGCGTTCGTTCGCGATGCGGTAGCGGCTGGTCTGGTGGCTCGGGTGGCCGACGTAGATCTCGTTGAGCGCGTACAGGGTCTGGCCGTCGTCCGACCTGGCCTCGACCATGGTGCGGTCTTCGGTGTTGTGGGTGCTGTGCAGGAGTTCCGCTGTTTCGGACGGGGAGTGCTGCGCGAGCACACCCCTGTCCGGGTTGATGCCGATCACGGGCTGGCCGTCGAGGTACTTGGCGACGTTGGCGACCAACCCGTCCTGACCGACGATGACGACTACGTCCTCGGGCGCGAACAGGAACCGCGACAGGTCTTCCCGCTCGACGACGCCGCGGCGCCAGTCCAGCGGGATCGCGGCGCCGACGTCTCCCAACGCCCTCCTGGCCTGTTCGTCACGTTCCACCACCTCGTCCAGAGTCCTGTTGCGGGACTTGAGGAAGAACTCGACCTGACCTCGCGTCCCGTGCCGTGCCAGCAACTCTGTCAGTTCGGTGCGTCGGTGCACCAGCACGATTCGCGGTGCGAGGCTCATCGCGCGAGCCGGTTCAGGATCGGCTGGATGATGTCCGGGGTGAGGGTGATGCTGCCGATCTCCGGGAGGTTGCCCGCCAGTTCCTTCGCCGCCAGGGCGTAGATCGTGTGTTGCGGGATCTCCTTGTAGGCGTCGAGTCTTGCCTTCTCGCCTGCGGCTTCGGCCTCGGCCAGCTTGCGGATGCCGTCGGCCTTGGCCTCGTCGGCGATTCTGCTTGCCCTGGCTTGGTCTTCTGCCTTCTTGAGGGCGTTGGCGCCTCGTTGGACCACCAGGAGTTCTTCTCGCTTCGCCAGTTCGATCTGGTTCTGGAGTTCGTTCTCGCTGATGGCTCGTTCTCGTTCCACCGCGATGGCTCGGCGTTCGTAGGTGGCCTTGTCGGCCTCCTGTTGGACTTTCTCCCTGATGGTGGTCTGGAGGGCCTTTTCCAGGTCGGCGTCTGGGCGGATGGCTACCACGCGGACGTCGATGATCTCCAGGCCGATGTGGGCTGCGGTCAGGTTCTCGGTCACTGCTTGCTTGACTCGTTCGACGCCGGTTCTGAGGGCTGTTTCGAGGGTGGTGGTGCCGAGGGTTTTGAGGGCGTGTTGCTGGGTGCTCTCGGTGAGGGTGTTCGCGATCTGGCTCAGGGGGTCCTGGCGCCAGGTTCCCGTGTCCGGGTCGATCGAGAAGTCGATCCTGGAGGTTGCGGTTTCTGGGCTGGTGCAGCGGTAGGTGATGGTCAGTTGGACCGTCACGTCCTGGTAGTCCTGGGTTCTGGCGTGGAAGAGCATGGGGAGTTCTCGGTCGTCCATGGGGACTTCGGACAGGACTGCGGTTCTGGGGCGGAACCAGAAGCTCAGGCCCGCGCCCTCGTGGATGAGTTTGCCCCGGTTGATGTGTCGGATGTGGACGGTGGGGGCTCCCCTGAGGTGGCGGAGGCCTGGGTACCTGGTGATGTCGGCCATCATTGGCTCCTTATCGTCGTGTTGACGATAAGCCTATACTGCTGGGGTGTACGAGCCAAGTGATTTCCCTCCCTTCGCTGTCACGGTCGATCTGGTGGTGTTGACCGTTCGGGCGGATGAGCTGTGTGTGCTGTTGGTTCGGCGGGGGGAGGAGCCGTTTCTTGGGCAGTGGGCGTTGCCTGGGGGGTTTGTTCGGGTTTCTGAGGCTGTGGATGATGCGGCTGTTCGGGAGCTTGGTGAGGAGACTGGGGTTTCTGGGCTGCATCTTGAGCAGTTGTCGACGTATGGGGAACCTGGGCGGGATCCTCGGATGCGGGTTGTGTCTGTTGCCTATTTGGCGTTGGCGCCTGATTTGCCGGTTCCGGTCGCTGGGAGTGATGCTGCTGCTGCGTCCTGGGTGCCGATTGAGGAAGTCACGACGTTGGCCTTCGACCATGCTCGGATTTTGAGCGATGGGGTGGAGAGGGCTCGGGCCAAGTTGGAGTACACGGCTTTGGCGACTGCGTTTTGTGGTGGTGAGTTCACTGTGGCCGAGTTGCGGCGGGTTTACGAGATCGTTTGGGGGGTTGCTTTGGATCCTCGGAACTTTCATCGGAAAGTTACTGGGGTGGAGGGGTTTTTGGTTCCCACTGGGGAGAGCACGGCTCGGGATGGGGGGCGGCCGGCTGCGCTGTTTCGGCGTGGGGAGGTTGGGGTGTTGAGTCCGCCGTTGGTTCGGGCGCCGGGTTCGTAGCGTTCCCCGGTTGCGTTGGCGGGTTCCTGGTTGGTGGTTCCCCTGGGGGCGCTGCCCCCAGACCCCCGGCAATCTGATCAGGGGGTCCACGCCAGCCGTAGGTAGATGGCACGCCTGTTGCGTTGGGCGGCTGCCGGTTGAGTTGTGTGGTGGCGTCGGCGGTGGGGTCCCATCACGAGCCGAGCCAAGAGCATGCAGCAAGAGCTATGGCGCGACTCGTGATGGGACCCCACCGCCCAGTGCGCTTGCTAAGGGCGAAAGACAAGGGCAGGACGGCTCGCCTGCG
Source organism: Lentzea pudingi (assembly GCF_014646255.1). Lineage (GTDB taxonomy): Bacteria > Actinomycetota > Actinomycetes > Mycobacteriales > Pseudonocardiaceae > Lentzea > Lentzea pudingi. The sequence goes on along the minus strand of NZ_BMNC01000002.1, from coordinate 744,552 downwards.
GCATCGCGTTAGAGGCGTACTGCGTCGCCTGTTGTGGCTGACTGCTTTGCTGCTTCGATTACCTCTAGGCCCGTTACCGCGTCTTGTGGTGATACTGGGGTCTTGCCTGCTGCTACCTGGGTGTAGAAGTCCTGGTAGGCGCCTGGTTCTGTGCGGTGTGGGGTGCCGTTCAGGGTGCCCCATGCCTCTTCTGGTTCTTCGCCCCAACCTGGGGTTGCTGGGGTTTCGCCTGCTTTGAGGCGGTCTTCCTGGGGGTCCATGCCGTACTTGACGTAGGCGGCGTCGTGGCCCAGTACTCGGAAGCGCGGGCCCAGGTCTGCTGCCAGTGCGCTCATCCAGAGGTGGGAGCGGACGCCGTGGTCGTGCGTTAGGGAGAGGAAGACGTCGTCGTCTGCCTTGGCGCCTGGGCGGACTGTGGTGATTTCTGCGTGGACTGTTGTCGGGCGGCCGAAGAGGGCCACTGACTGGTCTACGAGGTGGGTGCCCAGGTCGAAGAGGATGCTGCCGAGGTCTGCTGGGTCGCCGGACTCCTTCCAGGACGACTTGATCTCTGGGCGGTAGCGTTCGAAGCGGGACTCGAACTTGTGGACCTGGCCCAGGGATTTGTCGTTCAGGAGTTTGCGGACCGTTAGGAAGTCGCCGTCCCATCTGCGGTTGTGGAACGGGACGAGCATGAGGCCTCTTGAGGAGGCGATTGAGGCTAGTGCCCTTGCTTCCATTGCTGAGCCTGCGAAGGGCTTGTCGACTACGACGTTGATGCCGTGTTCCAGGACCTGGCGGGCGTGGGTTGCGTGGAAGCGGTTCGGGGTGGTGATCACTACCAGGTCGAAGTTGCCCGTCCAGACTTCGTCCAGTGAGGACAGAAGGCGGGCGTTCGGGTAGCGGGCTGCCACCTCTGCTTGGCGCCTCGGGTTCGAGGTGACCACTGCGGAGAGGGTCAGGCCTTCCGTTGCCTCGATGAACGGGGCGTGGAAGGCCGCCCCACCTAGTCCGTAGCCGACCACCGCTGTGCGCATGCGATCAGCCTAAGCGGTCTCACCTGGTGGACGGGGTGTCGGTGAGCCGTGTGGACCCTTACATTCGTCGACCATGACCATGTTGCTGGTTAGCCGACGCCACGTCGACTACGTGCGCGTCACCAGCATGGCCTGTCGTCGCTCCCGTTGATCTCAGCCAACTCCCGGTACGTCAACCACGCTGGAGCACAGCCATGTCCTGGTCCTTCGAGACTGCTCAGATCCACGCGGGCGCTGCGCCCGACCCGGCCACTGGGGCTCGCGCCACGCCGATCTACCAGACCACCTCGTATGTTTTCAGGGACACGCAGCACGGTGCTGATCTCTTTGCGCTGGCTGAGCCCGGGAACATCTACACGCGCATCAACAACCCCACGCAGGACGTGCTGGAGCAGCGGGTTGCCGCCCTCGAAGGGGGTGTGGCGGCTGTCGCCTTCGCGTCCGGGTCGGCTGCGGAGACGGCGGCGATCCTCAACCTGGCGCGGTCCGGGGACCACCTGGTTTCCAGTGCCTCGCTGTACGGCGGTACGTACAACCTGTTCAAGTTCACGTTGCCCAAGCTCGGGATCGAAGTGTCGTTCGTGGACGACCCGGACGACCTGGACGCGTGGCAGGCGGCTGTGCGGCCCAACACGAAGTTGTTCTTCGCTGAGACGTTGGCCAACCCTCGGTCCCACGTGCTGGACATCGAGGGTGTCGCTGGTGTCGCGCATGCGAACCAGGTGCCGTTGATCGTCGACAACACCGTGCCGACGCCTTATCTGCTTCGGCCGTTGGAGCACGGCGCGGACATCGTGGTGCACTCCGCCACCAAGTACCTCGGTGGGCACGGGACTGCCATCGCCGGTGTGGTGGTGGACGGTGGGAAGTTCGAGTACGGGGCCGAGAAGTTCCCCGACTTCCACGAGCCCGACCTCAGCTACAACGGGCTGCAGTACTGGCCGGTGCTCGGGCACGGGGCGTTCGCGGCGAAGCTGCGGGTGCAGGGGCTGCGGGACACGGGGGCGGCCATCGCGCCGTTGACCAGCTTTCTGGTGATCCAGGGCATTGAGACGTTGTCGTTGCGCATCGAGCGGCACGTGCAGAACGCGCAAGCGCTTGCTGAGTGGTTGGAAGGGCGGGACGAGGTCGAGAAGGTCCACTACGCGGGACTTGCGTCGTCGCCGTTCCACGCCAACGCGCAGAAGTACCTGCCCAAGGGTGCCGGCGCTGTGGTGAGTTTTGAGCTGCGCGGTGGTGTCGAGGCCGGTCGGGCCTTTGTGGACGGTACGACGTTGTTCAGCCAGCTGGTGAACATCGGTGATGTGCGGTCGTTGATCGTGCATCCAGCGTCCACCACGCACAGCCAGTTGACGCCGGAGGAGCAGCTCGTCGCGGGTGTCGCGCCGGGGTTGGTGCGGCTGTCGGTCGGGCTGGAAGGGCTGGAGGACCTCAAGGCGGACCTGGAGGCGGGCTTCACCGCGGCGAAGTCCGAGTTGTAGTGGGCGGCTGGCGGTTCGGCGATCCGAACGGCCGGCGGAAGTGGTTCAGCCACGCCGGGACGTTCGGGGAACTGCCGGGTTTCCAGCTCGCGTACGAGACGTGGGGGACCTTGAACGCCGAGGCCTCCAACGCGGTGCTCGTGCTCCACGCCCTGACCGGTGACAGCCATGTCGCCGGGGGTGTGGAGCCGGGTCACCCGACGCCGGGCTGGTGGGATTCCCTGGTGGGGAGCGGGAAGCCGCTCGACGGGTTCTTCGTGGTCGCGCCGAACGTGCTCGGTGGCTGCCAGGGCAGCACCGGGCCCTGGCAGTACCCGGATTTTCCTGACCTCACCATTCGTGACCAGGTCGCGGCCGAGGTGCATCTCGCTGACTACCTGGGCATCGGGCGGTGGGCCGCGGTGCTCGGCGGATCGATGGGCGGTATGCGGGCCGTCGAGTGGGCCGTTGGCGAGCCCGAGCGGGTTGATGGGCTGTTGTTGCTGGCGACTGCTGCGGCGGCGTCGGCCGAGCAGATTGCGCTGGCGTCCGCGCAGGTGCACGCGATCAAGGCCGATCCTGGTGAGGGGTTGGGGATCGCGCGGCGGATCGCGCACATCAGCTACCGCAGCGAGCAGGAGTTGCAGGCGCGGTTCGGGAGGGAACGGCAGGAGGACGGGCGGTTCGAGGTCGAGTCCTATCTGGACCACCACGCGGCCAAGCTGACCCGCCGGTTCGACGCGGCCAGCTACGTGACGTTGACGGAGGCGATGAACTCCCACGACGTCGGGCGTGGGCGGGGTGGGATCAAGGCCGCGCTGGGGAGGGTCACCGCGCGCACGATCGTCGCCGGGGTCGACTCGGATCGGTTGTACCCGTTGGCGCAGCAGGAAGAGCTGGCTGCTGGCATTTCCGGGGCGGACGGGCTGCGGGTGATCGAGTCGCCGTACGGGCACGACGCGTTCCTGATCGAGAGCGAGCAGGTCGGCGCGCTCGTCACGGAGCTGGTGCCCGTGCGGTCACGTACTCGTTGAGACGTGCGGAGGCGGCCAGCATCGCGAGGCCCCGTGCGGTGAGGCGGCGGCGCCAGTCGGCCAGGGCGGCACCCAGCGTGTCGGTGCCGCCCGCCGTGCGGATCTGGTCGACGACCAAAGCTATGCGCGCCAACGGATAGCCGCCGCGCCGGAGCAGGTGGGCCAGTTCGGCGTCGCGGACGTCCTCGGCCCGGAACACCCGGTAACCGGTCGGTTCCCTGGACGGCACGAGGATGCCTGCCTCCTCCCACGCGCGCAGCGTCGCCGGGGTGACGTCGAGGCGCCGGGCGAGTTCGCCGATCGTGCGTGGTTCCAGCACCGGTTCGACGTCGGTCAGGTCCTGCACGGCGCGGCTGACCGAGTCGAGGGTCGAGCGGTCGCGCAGCAGTTGCTCGTGGCCGCGGTCGATCCGCGTCAGGACGTCGTCCAGTTCGTCGTCGTGAACCGCGTTCATGATCTGGCCGGCGGTGGCGTGGCCGAAGGCGGGGATCAGCGCGATGAACGTGCGCAGCGCGGCGGCGTGGACCTCGGTGTAGACGCGGTAGCCGGACGGGGTGCGCTCGGCGGGCGGGAGGAACCCGGACTCCTCGTAGTTGCGCACCGCCTGTGTCGACAAGCCGTGTTCGCGGGCGAGGTCAGCTGGACGCACAGTTGAGACTTTAGCGGCCATCAAGAGCCAAGGATGCATGAAAGTCTCAACAGAGCTTTCAATGTTACGGTTGAACCACATGAGCCAGGACATTCGCGAGTTCATCAGCCCCTTCACCGAGCTGCTGGGGTTCGGGGAGCCCACGCACCTCGAGCACGCCCACAGCTGGGTCCGCAACGAACTGTTCGAGCAGCTCGCAGGGCTGGGCTTCCGCTCGATCGCCCTGGAGAGCTGCCGGATCCGCGGGCTGGGCGTCAACGACTACGTGCACGGCGGCCCCGGTGACCTCGACACGGTCATGAAGGAGGGCTTCTCCCACACGTTCGGCGAGAACTGGCCCGCCAACCGCGAGCTCGTGCAGTGGATGCGCGAGTACAACGCGGACAAAGCGCCGGAAGAGCGCCTGTCGTTCTACGGCTTCGACTTCCAGACCGAGACGGCCAGCGCGCCGAGTCCGCGTCCGTACCTCGAACACGCCCGCGACTACCTGGGCGAGGACGTGGACCTCACGATCGACGATGAGAAGTGGGGCCGCGACGAGGCGATCCTGTACTCCGAGCAGTCGCCGGGGCAGTCGGAGGAAGCCGTCAGGCTGCGGGAGGTCGGCGTCGGCCTGCTGAAGAGGCTGCACGAGCGCCGGAGCACCGACGAGGCCTGGTACCGCGCCGAAACGCACCTCACTGCCGGGCTGAGCCTGCTGCGGTACCACCGGGAGGCCGCCGAACCGAACCCGCTGGGCGTGCGCCTCAACCGCCTGTGCCAGATGCGGGACGGCGTGATGGCCCGCAACCTGCTGGAGATCCGGCGCGCCGAGGCCGCGAAGGGGCCGACGTTCGTGTTCGCGCACAACGCCCACCTGCAGCGCACCAACTCCTCGATGGAGATGGCAGGCGAACGGGTCGAGTGGTTCTCCGCGGGCGCGCTCGTGGCCCCGATCCTCGGCGACACGTACACGGTCATCGGCGGCACGCTCGGCCGCAACGACTCCATCGGACTGGGCGAACCGGACAAAGCCACCCTCGAAGGTCAGCTGCAGAGCCGGTTCACGACCTGGGGCGTCACGAACGACAAACCGGCGGGTGCGTCACGCACCGACACCGGCGCCGACCCCATGTTGAAGATGGCCTACTTCCCGCTCGACCAGCACCTCATGGACGGTGTGGACGCTCTGCTGCACATCAGGGTTGGTCGTCCAGCGACGCGGTGATCCACGGCGCGACGGGCAGGTCGCGCGTCTCGCACTCGATGGCCAGCTTCAGGGTCCACCGCAGGGCTTGCAGGACCACCGTCGCAAGCTCCTGCGGTTGCCCGTTGGCCAGGGCGATCTCGATCTGCTCCGAGGCCGCGTCCTGGTCGCCGTGCACCTCCGCGAGCAACGCGCGGATCGCCGTGCGGACGGGCGGGTCCGCGTCGTCGATCTGGACCTCGTTGCCCTCCTCGTCGAAGACCTGCATCTTCACCGGGGTGGCGCCGCCGGAACCGAGCGCGCTGACCATGCTGCTGCACTCCGCGAACAGCAGGAGCACCAGTTCACGGATCTCCTCGTTGCCCTCGGGCGACCCGCTGAGGTACCCGGTCACGAGGTCTACCGCCACAGCGTCTTCCCCGGCCCTGGCCGCGGCCAGGGCCTCACCGGCCACGGCGGTGAGCCGTGACCAGCGATCTGGATCCTGTGGTGGTTTCACAGGTACTGCCTACCGCGCGGTGTCAGGCATTCGCAATGCCGTTACCTCAAGTGTGAGCGAGTGTCGAGTTCGTCATATTCGGGCAGTCGTCGCCTTGCGGCGGCGGCGTTGGCCCGTACCTGGTGGTGCGGGTCTTCCCGTGGCGGTACCCGTTGCCCGCGTGGCGCGGGTCTTACCTGGGTTTCCAGCGGGCTCGTTTCGCGTCGCCCCGCAACTCGGGGAGGACGTCTCGCGGCGCGCGAGCGCGGCGAGGTTACGTGCGGCGTTGAGATCTCGGTCGCAGACCAGACCGCACGCGTCACATCGGTACACGCGGTCGGACAGGCGCAGTTTGGCTTTCACCACACCACAGGCCGAACACGTCTTGGAGGAGGGATACCACCGGTCGGCGACGTGCACGCGCACGCCCGCCCATCCGGCCTTGTACTCGATCTGGCGGCGCAACTCGGCCATGCCGACCCCGGCGATGTGGCGAGCCAGTCGCCGGTTGCGCAGCATGCCGGACACGTTCAGGTCCTCGACCACGACCGCGCCGTGGGTGCGGACCAGTCGGGTGGTGAGCTTGTGCAGCCCGTCCCGGCGGGCGTTCGCCACCCCGGCGTGCAGTACCGCGATGCGGGCCCAGGTCTTTCGCCACCGGGCCGACGGTGGTCGCCGGGTGCGCCGATCCGGGCCGGTACGGCGCGCGGCCTGGCGTTGCAGGCGACGCAGTTTCCGCAGCGCCGCCTCCAGGTGTCGCGGGTTGGCGATGACCTCTCCGGTGGACAGCACCGCCAGCGATGCCACGCCCAGGTCAACCCCCACCACGCTATCGGGCAGTGCGGGCGCCGGATCGGCTCGGGTGATCTCCACCGAGAACGCCACGAACCACCGCCCGGCCCGGTAGGACACGGTCGCGGAACGGATCCGGGCCGTGTCACGCTCGACATGGCGGGCGAGCTTGCGGGTGGACTCGTGGGTGCGGACCGCGCCGATACGGGGCAGCGTCACGTGCCGGCGATCGATGCCGAGGCCGAACGCCCCTGTGGTGAACCGGCACGACAACCCGGACCGGCGGCCCTTGAACCTCGGGAACCCGAGCCTGCGGCCGTGTCGCGCGCCCTTCGTCGAGGCCGCCCAGTTACCCAGCGCGGCCGCGAGGTTGGCCAGGCCGGACGAATAGGCCTCTTTCGAGTTCTTGGCCCACCACGGCGCGACCTCGTTCTTGGCCTGGTTCCAGTCCTTGCGCAGGCTGTAGGCCGACCACGACACCGGAGGAGTGAGCTGATCGCCGGAGATGTCGTAGGTCTTCTCTGCGGCACGCTGGTCCAGGTTCGCCCTGATCCGCGCCACACCCCAGTTGAACGCATACCGCTGCGCACCACAATGCGACCGCAGAGCCGAGTACTGCCCCGCGGTCGGATCGAGGGCGAACCGATACGCCTGGATCACTGTGACCATCTCACCGACACCGTAGTGGCCGACACCGACAACCCCGCTCACCACGAACCCCATCTTGATCAGAGTCATACCCGGGTATGTCACTCCGCAGGTCAATGTGCTGATTCGCGGATCCACCTAGCATCGGGTGGTGTTCCGCACGTCGTACCGGACCCTTCTCGGTCCCGATCGCACGCGAGTCCTCGCCAGAGCGCTCGGCCGGCTTCGGCTGCCCGTCTTCGGGGCGCTGATCGTCTACGCGTTCGTCTGGGCGGTCGTCGCCAGCGCCACCTACGTGCGCCAGGAGGATTCGGACGGCTGGTGGGTGGTCATCTTCCTCACCACGTTCGGGCCGTACGTCCTGCTGATCTGGTCGCCCCTCTACGCCTGGCGGCTGGGGGTGCCGGGGTTCTACTTCGTCAGCGTCTTGATGGTGGGCGACGGTGCCGCGGCCCTGCAGTACTGGACCGCCGCACCGCTGTTCGTGGCGGTCGCGGCGTTCTACTCGCGCGGGATCGTCATCACGGCCACGGTGATCACCATGGCGTTGGTCATCGCCTCCGAACCGCAGGCCGCGGACATGGCGTTGTTCGTGCCGATCGTCAGCGCGGTGGTCTACCTGCTCGGTTCCCGCGGCAGGGCGGAACGCGAGCTCGAGGAGGAGCGCGACGCCAAGGCTGCCCTTGAGGAACGGGCTCGCATCGCGCGCGAGATGCACGACGTCGTGGCGCACCACATGTCGTTGGTGGTCGTGCGCTGCGAAACCGCGCCCTACCGCCTCAAAGGGCTCAACGAGGAAGCGCAGAAGGAGTTCGCGGAGGTCGGTGAGGCCGCCAGAGAGGCCATCACCGACATGCAACGCCTGCTGGGCGTGCTCAGGACGACGGGCGACGCGCCGGAACGCGAGCCGCAGCCCGGCATCAGCCGCATACCCGAGCTCACGAGGCCGGGGGACGAGGCCGAGGTCGACGTGGACGATGTGCCGGAGGCGGTCGGCCTCACCGCGTACCGGATCGTGCAGGAGGCGCTCACGAACGCCACCAGGCACGCACCCGGCTCCAAGGCGTCCGTCCACGTGCGCAAGGACGGCGACCGGCTGGACGTGCTGGTGCGCAACACCGCCGGAGGGCCGTCCCGCGGCGGCGGCAGCGGGCAGGGCCTGGTGGGGATGCGGGAACGCGTCGCCGTGCACGGTGGCACGCTGACGGTGAAGTCGACCGAGGACGGCGGGTTCCTGGTCAGGGCGAGAATTCCGTTGGGGGACAAGTGATCAGGGTGGTCGTGGTGGACGACCAGGAGATGGTGCGCGAGGGCTTCTCCGCGTTGCTCGACTCGCAGGACGACATCGAGGTCGTCGGCGCGGCGGGCAACGGCGTGCAGGGCGTCGCGCTGGCGCGTACGGTCAGACCGGACGTGGTGCTGATGGACATCCGCATGCCCGAGATGGACGGTCTGACCGCGACCCGGCTCCTGCTGGACGGCACCGCCGAGCTGAAGGTGTTGGTGCTGACCACGTTCGACCTGGACGACTACGTCTACGAGGCGTTGCAGGCCGGCGCGAGCGGGTTCCTGCTCAAGCACGCGCCCGCCCGTGAGCTGCTCAACGCCGTGCGCGTCGTGGCCGCGGGAGAGGCCTTGTTGGCGCCGTCGATCACCAAGCGGCTGATCGAGGACTTCGTGCGGTCGAGGCGGAGTGAGCGCGTCCGGCCTGCCCAGCTGGGTGTCCTGACCGAACGGGAGACCGAGATCCTCGTGCTGGTCGCGCAGGGCCTGTCGAACATGGAGATCGCCGCGCACCTCGTGCTGGCCGAGCAGACCGTCAAGACGCACGTGAGCCGCGTGCTCACGAAGCTGGGCCTGCGCGACCGCGCCCAGGCCGTCATCGCGGCCTACGAGAGCGGGCTCGTGATACCGGGGTAACGGCTCTCCGGGGTGACGATTCGGGGAGCGTCACCTTCCTAGCTTCGGGGACATGCGCCGAGCCTTCCTGTTCCTCCTGCTGATCGCCCTGCCGTCGGTCGCGCCGTCGATCGCGCAGTGGCGCACCGACGTCGCCCGCCGGGTCGCGGTCGTCGGTGACCTCGCGACGGCGCGGGACGTGGTGATCGTCGTGCCGGGGTCCGACGTGGACGTCGACCGGTTCGACCGCACGGTCGGGCGGATGGCGTCCAACCTCCACGAACAGGCCCGTCGCGACGACCTCGCGGTGATCGCGTGGCTCGGGTACCGGACGCCGCAAGGGCTCGGCGTGGACGCGATGACCGGGTCGCTGGCACGTCAGGGAGCTGCCGCGCTGGTGGACTTCGTGCGGGCGTTGCAGACCGACGCGCGTGTTCACGTCATCGGCCACAGCTACGGGTCGGTGGTCGTCGGGCTCGCGGCACACGAGTTGGACGTGGACGACATCGTGTTCACCGGAAGTCCTGGTGTGCGGGCGGACTCCGTTGCCGGGCTGGGGACTTCGGCCCGTGTGTGGGCGTTGCGGTCCAGCGGGGACTGGATGCGGTTCGTGCCCAACGCGCGGTTGTTCGACCTCGGGCACGGCACCGATCCGGCTTCCGACGGCTTCGGGGCCACGGTGCTGCGGTTCGAGGGCGGAAAGCACGACACCTACTACGAGCCGGGCAGCGAGACGCTCGAGGCTCTTGTGCGAATCGTATCGGGGGACCAGCTGTGAGAAATCCTTTCATCGACGCCGTGCGGGCGTTGGCTGTCGTCACGGTCGTGCTCGGCCATTGGCTGGTGACGGCGCTGGTGGACACGCCCACCGGCATGTACATCGATAGTCCGTTGAAGCATTTGTCTTCCCTCACGCCGGTCTCGTGGGTGTTGCAGACGCTCGGCCTGTTCTTCTTCGTCGGTGGCTACGCGGCCGCGCACTCGAAGACGCCGTTCCTCACCAGGCTGAAGCAGCTCGCCGTGCCCACGCTGCTCATGCTCGGCTGCTGGGCGGCTGTCCTTTTCGGACTGGTCCTGCGCGGTGTGGATCAGGGAACCGCCTGGAACATCGGGTTCCTGGTCACGACCCCGTTGTGGTTCTTCGGCGTCTACCTGGTGCTGCTCGCGATGAAACCGTTGGTGCGCAAGCTGGACGAGTACTCGTGGGGTGTGCTCGTCCCCGTCGCGCTGGTGTTCGTCGTGCCGTACGCGGTGTGGTGGGCGGCCTGGCAGCTCGGCCACTCGTTGGCACGCCGACGAGTTCCCGGTCCGCCGCTGCTCATCGCGGGCGTGCTCGGATACGCGCTGCTGACGACGTTCGGCGGCTACCCGACGGCGGCCGTGGGCATCCCGGGTGAGGCCATGTCGAACCTCAACCCGCCGAACTACGCGACGCTCGCGCTGGCGTTCGCGCAGATCGGCCTGGTGCTCACGATCGCACCGCTGCTGACGAGGCTCGGTACGGCGAAACCGGTGGCGTGGCTGAACAAGCGCGCGCTGGGGATCTTCCTGACCCACCAGAGCGCGCTGATCACCGTGACGCTGGCGCTCAGCGCGTGGGGGCCGTTGCCGGGGCTCCAGCAGCCACCAGATCATCCGGGCTGGGTGTGGCAGCGGTTGCTGTGGTTGCCGGTGTGCGCGGCCGTGACCTGGGGATGGCTCCGAGCACTGCAAGGCCGATCGCCGCGGCGTGCAGCACCACCACCGGCGGCGTCGGATCCAGCGCCAGCATCGGCGGTACGCACGCCAGTGCCGTGAGCAGCCACGGCAGGCGGGTGTCGCAGCTGCCGTTGCGGGCGGTGTGGATCAGGTACCAGCCGAGCAGCAGGTGGATGAGGTTCTGCAGCGGGTCGACCGGCAGCAGCACCAGCACGCCGTCGCCGAGGAACCCGCTGACCACGAACCCGAGCACGCCGAGCGTCCCGAACGACACGCCCATCGCCGTCGCGAGCCGGGTGCGGTGCGACTCGTGCGCGAGCTTCGTGGACCTGATCAGACGCCGTTCGAACCGGTGGAACACCAGGATGAGCGGCACCAGCCCGAGCACCAGCCAGATCGGCGCCTGCGTCAGCCCGAGCAACCCGACCAGCGCGCCGACCCCGGCCAGGTACGCGAGGTACACCGTCATCGGGGACCGGCGGACGAAGGTGACGACGTGCCAGATCCGGCCGTCGAGCCACGCGGTGACGCGGCCGCGCGCCAGCAACGCCAGGCACACCTGCGCCACGCCGAGCACCATCATCGAACGCGGGTAGTCGCTGAAGAACACCAGCGCGGGCAACGTGATGGCACCCAACGCGGCCAGCAGCTTGCGCGAGAGCGAGGTCAGCGTGCCGTCCGCGTAGAAGAAGCCGATCTGCTGCATCAGCAACGCGCCGACGATCAGATTCACGTAGCCGCCGGTCTTCCAGTCCGTCGACGTGCGCGCGATCTCGACGCCCAGCGTCACCAGCACCAGCACGAACGGCGTGGTGCGGCGGAAGTGCTCGTGCAGCCACGCGGCGGCCGGTGTCGCGGCCACCGCCAGCAGGTAGACCCCGAGGAACCACAACGGATGCGTGATCAACCGGCTGTACGCGTCGACCTCGACGTCCATCAGGTTCAGCGCCGCGAACAGCACCACCCAGAGCAGCACGAACGCCAGCACGGGCCGCAGCAGCCACGACGTCCGGCTCGACACCCAGCAGCCGAAGCCGCCCTGGTGCGCCTGCCAGCTGCGCAGGTTCGCGTGCCCGCCCGCGAAGAAGAACAGCGGCACCGCCTGCAACGCCCACAACCACGACGTGCCGAACCCCCGCAGGTGCGCGAGCATCGCGACCGTCTCGCCGAGCACGAGCAGCGCGAGGCTGAAGAGGCGCAGGAACGTCGCGTACCTGTCCTGTTCGGCGTGGGCCAGCACCAGCGGCAGCGAGTTCGCGACCGGGTCCTCGCGGCGCCTGCCGTGCAGCCGCGCCAGCAGGAGGAACACGACCATCGCGCTGCCGAACGCCCACGCCACCACGGGTTCGTGGCCGGGCGCTCCCCACCGCTGCCGCCACGAGTTGAACTTCAGTCCCAGCGCGTAGGTCTCGGCGACCGCGTGGCAGCTCTGCTCGGCGCCGCGCGGGTTCAGCCGGCACTGCGCGTGCAGGTCCGTCGTGAGCCGGTCGTCCAACGCCTTGCGCGCCTGCGGTCCGAGCGGGTCGCCCTTGTGGTCGGCGTAGCGCAACAGGTCGTAGCCCAGGTCGTGCGCACGGCACGCGGCACTGAAGTCCCACTCCGTGTCGCCTGCGGGCCCGGAACAACCGCCGCCCGCGTCAACGACCCGGAGCGTCCCGTCCGGTGCCGTGATGGTCTTGGGATCGCGGCCCATCTCGCGTGCGAAGTCCGACGGCAGGTTGACGTACGGGTCGTGCGTCGCCGACGGCGCCACGAACGCGTCGACGGCGTTGGCCGCGGCGATCACGTCGGCGCTGGGCGGGATCGCGTTGTCCCCTGTCGCCGGTCTGGAGGCGATCACACCGCACACGAACACCGCGAGGGTGATGACCGTGAACCGGAACCAGGCCGGGAGCCGGAGGAGGAGTTTGCGCGCGCCCATTGCGGGCCAGGTTACGGACAGGTCTCGGCTGACCGCCAGTTCACCAGGTCAGCCGCGCGCTATCCGTCGATCGGTGGATGCGGGCCCACGACACGACCGATGCCGCCCGGCGGAGCGCGCGGACAGGCTCGGAAGCATGAAGCGCCTGCTTACACCAGATATCGCCCGCGGCAGCATGCTCGCGTTGATCGCGCTGGCGAACTCGGCCGTCTACCTCTACGGCCGCCCGTACGGGGTGCGCCAGCACGTCGTCGAGACAGACCTCCTGGATCGCCTGGTCAGCGCCGGCGTGGTGACGTTCGTCGACGCCCGCGCGTACCCGATGTTCGCGTTCCTGTTCGCGTACGGCGTCGCGCGGATGGCGCCGGAACGGGCCAGGTCGCGCAACGTCTGGCTGATCGTCTTCGGGTTCGTGCACGCCGTGCTGCTGTTCCCCGGTGACGTGCTCGGCCTCTACGGCCTGCTCGGGTTCGCGGTGATCGCGATGAGCAGGCTGAGGGACCGGACGTTGCTCGTGGTCGCGGGCGTCTGGCTCGTGCTGACCGCCGTGGTCCAGGGCCAGGCCTACGCGTCGCCGCCGAACGGGCAGCGGTCGTTCTTCTGGTCGTTCGAGACCGCGGACCCGCTGGCCGCCCTCGCGTTGCACCCGCTCGAATGGCTGCTGGTCCCGTTCGGGCTCTTCGGGGTCGGTGCCGCCGCTCTCGTCGGTGTCTGGGCCGCCCGCCGCGAGGTCCTGGCCGAGCCCGAACGGCACCGGCGGCTGCTGCGGCACGTCGCGGGCTGGGGTCTCACCGCGGCCGTGCTCGGCGGACTGCCCAGCGGCCTCGCGGTCGCGGGCTTCTGGCACACCACCGCGTTGTGGCAGCTCGGCGCCCTGCACGCGGTGACCGGTGTCGCGGGCGGGCTCGGGTACGCCGCGCTGATCGGGTTGATCGCGACGCGGATCAAGCGGCCCAACGCGGTCGTGCGGGCGATCACGGCGTGCGGGGAGCGGTCGCTGAGCTGCTACCTGTTCCAGTCCGTCGTCTTCGTGCTGCTGCTCAAGCCCTACACGCTGGGACTGGGCGGGACGCTCGGGTCGGCGGAGGTCGCGCTGCTCGGGCTGGCGACGTGGGCCGTGTCGGTGCTGCTGGCCGACGTGCTGCGGCGCAAGGACTTGCGCGGACCGGCCGAGACCCTGCTCCGCAAGGCACGGGAACTGCGAAGCTCACCGGCGTGACGTCCATGGTGGAGCAGGAACGCCGGTGGAACCTGGTGTGGGCGCTCGCGCCGTACGGCCTGCTGGCCGTGGCGACGGGCGTCTACCTGGCGACCCGGCCGGTCACCCCGGTGCCGCTGGTCGTGGTCGCTCTGCTGGCGGGGTGGCACTGGTGGTTCGTGATGGCGCACCCGTCGTGGTGGGAGCGACGGACCGGCCTGATGTTGCTGTACTTCGGCGGGATGCTCGCCGGGACGGTCGCGTTGCTGCTGCACGACGGCGCGTTCGCGATCTTCGTGCCGGCTTGCTACGGCCTCGCGTTCCTGGCGTTGCCCGGCTGGCTCGCCTATGCCGGTGTGGTCGTGGTGAGCGGGTTGTGGCTGGTGCCGCAGGGCACGGACGTCGGCGCGACGCTGATGGTCAACCTCGGCGTCACCACCCCGATGGCGGTCCTGATCGGGTGGATCATCCGCGTGATGGAACGCGAGGTGATCCGCCGTCGTGAGATGCACGAGCGGCTCACCGTGCTGTCGGCGGAGAACGCGCGGCTGCAGGTGCTGGAGGAACGGGCGCGGGTGGCGCGCGAGATGCACGACACCGTCGCCCAGGGCCTCACCGGCATCGTCACGCAGCTGGAGGTCGCGGAAGAACTGGGTCTGGCCGAACCGGTTCGAGGCCGCATCGCCACCGCCCGCCGGTTGGCGCGCGACAGCCTGGTCGAGGTGCGGCGGTCGATCGAGGCCCTGCGACCGGGCCCGTTGCGCGACGCAGGGCTCGGTGAGGCGGTGGAACGGGCGGTGGTGGCGTGGCGCGAAGAACACGGCGTGCCCGCTTCGTGCACCGTGACCGGCGACGCGCGCCCGTTGTCCCCGGAGACCGAGGTCGCGGTGCTGCGAGCGGCGCAGGAGGCCCTGGCGAACGCGGGCAGGCACGCTCGGGCCTCTCGTGTGGACGTCACACTGTCCTACATGGAGGACGTGGTCGTGCTGGACGTGCTCGACGACGGCGCGGGCTTCGACCCGTCGGTGCGCGGCTTCGGCCTGACGGCGATGGAGGAACGGGTGGCGCTGCTGGGAGGCACCGTGACCGTGGAGTCCGCGCCCGGCAGCGGCACCGCCGTCAACGTCACGCTGGACGCCCGATGATCCGCGTCGTGGTCGTCGACGACCACCCGGTGGTGCGGGACGGCCTGCGCGGCATGCTCGGCACGCAGGACGACTTCGAGGTCGTCGGCGAGGCGGCGAGCGGCACCGAGGCGCTGACCGTGATCGCGGCCGTGCGCCCGGACGTCGCCGTCACCGACCTGCGGCTGCCCGCGCCTTCCGGGGCCGAACTGGTGCGGCAGATCCGGACGCGCGCCCCGTCGACGCGCGTCCTGGTGCTGACGACGCACGACACGGACGCCGACGTGCTGCCGACGATCGAAGCGGGCGCGATCGGCTACTTGCTCAAGGACGCGCCGCGCGAGGAGCTGTTCCGCGCGGTGCGGGCGGCAGCGCGCGACGAAACGGTGTTGTCGCCTTCAGTGGCCGCGTTGTTGGTGCGGAAGGTGCGCACGCCGGTTCCCGTCTCCGCGTTGAGCAGCCGGGAGCGGGAGGTGCTGATCCTGGTCGCGCAGGGGAGGACGAACCGCGAGATCGGGGCGGCGTTGCACATCAGCGAGGCGACGGTGAAGACGCACCTGCAGCACGTCTACGCGAAGCTGGAGGTGCCGGACCGGGCCTCGGCGGTGTCCGCTGCGCACCAGCGCGGGTTGATCTAGGACGCCACCACAGCGGGCGTCAGCGAGGCGAGCGCCATGCGGGACAGCAGCGCCGCCATCTGGTCGCGGTCGAGGTGGGCGCTGTGCGGCGTTGAGTTGATGAGCCCGAACACGGCGTGCGCGGCGGCCCTTGCCGTCGGCTCGTCGAAGTCCGGCACGGTGCGGCGGATCGTCTCGACCCACACCTCGACGTAGCGGCGTTGCAAGGCCCGCACACGCCGGCGGTCCGGGTCGGTGAGGTTCGCCAGGTTGCGCATCTGCACGGTGATGAGCGCCGGGTCGTCCAGCGCGAAGTCGACGTGCCAGCCCACCAGCTCGCGCAACGCCTCCTCGGCGTTCGAGGCGGCGTCCACCCGCGCCTGGCCGCCGTCGAGGAGCCGCTCGGAGATCGACGTCAGCATCTCGCCGAGCATCGCGTCCTTGCTGCGGAAGTGCCGGTAGAGGGCCGGGCCGGAGATGCCCACGGCCGCGCCGATGTCGTCGATGCCCACGCCGTGGAAGCCGTGGCGTGCGAAGAGTTCGGCCGCAGCGTTGAGGATCTGGTCCCGACGTGAGGGTTTCTCGACCACGGAAGGAGGTTAGCAGGCGTTTACCTCGTCCTCCGATGGGTGGAATTCACGCAGGTGCAAGCCCTGAACGTTGACTATTGACCAATACTTCACACAAGCCTTACCCGTGGGTAACGATTGGTCGGCAATGCATCAACCCTGCGGCCCCTCCGGGAGTCATCGATGCGTCCTGCTCACTTCCTAGCCTCAGCGGTCACCGCCGCCGCGGCGGTCATCGCGCTCGCCAACCCCGCCAGCGCGGCACCCGTCAACTACGTCGCGCTCGGCGACTCCTACGCCTCCGGGCTCGGCACCGGCAGCTATGACGGTGCCAGCGGCAGCTGCAAGCGCGGCCCGCTCGCGTATCCGGCCCTCTACGCCGCGGCGACAGCGCCCGCGTCGTTCAAGTCCGTCGCCTGTTCCGGTGCGCGGACAGGCGACGTCCTGTCCCAGGCCAACACCCTCACGACGGCCACGAACCTGGTCACCCTGCAGGTCGGCGGCAACGACGCCGGCTTCACCGATGTCATCACCACCTGCACCTTCGGGTCGGACCAGGACTGCGTCAACCGGGTGAACCAGGCGAAGACCTACGCCGCGAACACGCTTCCCGGGTTGCTCGACAACGTCTACGGCACGGTCAAGTCGAAGTCCCCGTCGGCGCGGGTCGTCGTGCTCGGCTACCCGCGCATGTACAAGGTGCCGGGCTCCTGCAACGTCGGCCTGAGCGACACCAAGCGGTCCGCGATCAACTCCGGCTCCGACGCACTGCACGCCACCATCGGTGCGCGGGCCGCCGCGGCCGGGTTCCGCTACGTCGACGTGCGCGGGGCGTTCACCGGGCACGAGATCTGCTCGTCGAGCTGGTGGCTCAACAGCCTGAGCTGGCCGGTCGAGGAGTCGTACCACCCGAACAGGGCGGGGCACCAGAGCGGCTACCTGCCCGCTCTGCGGTCGGCCATCAGCTAGGGTATTCCGGAACGTGGGAGTGCCTGAAGTGCGGCTTGACCTGCGATCGGGTCACTCTCGAGCCGTTGCTGTGGACCGCTAGGTGAGCGGGCGTTAACATGGCCTTGTTAACGCCCGCTAACCTGAGGTCTGGGGAGCATGGACGCACCTGTCCTGCGCAGCGCAGCCGAGCCGTCGGACCGCTACGCCAAGGAGCACACCGCGCTCGTCGACGAGCTGCGGGGCAAGCTCGCCACCGCCGCTCTCGGCGGTCCCGAGAAGGCACGTCAGCGTCACGTCGACCGCGGCAAGCTGTTGCCGCGCGAGCGCGTGGACACGCTGGTCGACCCCGGTTCGCCATTCCTGGAGCTGTCGCCGTTGGCCGCCAACGGCATGTACGGCGACGAGGCACCGGCCGCGGGCATCATCACGGGTGTCGGGCGCGTGTCCGGCCGTGAGTGCGTGATCGTCGCGAACGACGCCACGGTCAAGGGCGGCACCTACTACCCGATCACGGTCAAGAAGCACCTGCGCGCGCAGGAAGTGGCGCTGCAGAACAACCTTCCGTGCGTCTACCTCGTCGACTCGGGCGGCGCGTTCCTGCCGAAGCAGGACGACGTGTTCCCGGACCGCGAGCACTTCGGCCGGATCTTCTACAACCAGGCCACGATGTCGGCGCGCGGGATCCCGCAGATCGCCGCCGTGCTGGGGTCGTGCACCGCCGGTGGCGCGTACGTGCCGGCGATGAGCGACGAGGCGATCATCGTCCGGAACCAGGGCACGATCTTCCTCGGCGGTCCGCCGCTGGTGAAGGCCGCGACCGGCGAGGTCGTCTCAGCCGAGGACCTCGGCGGCGGCGACCTGCACTCGCGCACGTCCGGCGTCACCGACCACCTGGCGGAGAACGACGCGCACGCGTTGCGGATGGTCCGCTCGATCATCTCGACGCTCGGCCCGCGCGCGCAACGGCCGTGGGACGTCACGAAGACCGAGGCGCCGGTCGTCACCGACGACCTTTACGGCGTGGTGCCGACGGATTCCCGGACGCCCTACGACGTGCGCGAGGTGATCGCACGGGTCGTCGACGGCTCGAAGTTCCAGGAGTTCAAGAAGGAGTACGGGCAGACGCTCGTCACCGGCTTCGCGCGCATCCACGGCCACCCGGTCGGGATCGTCGCGAACAACGGCATCCTGTTCGGCGAGTCCGCCGTGAAGGGCGCGCACTTCATCCAGCTGTGCGACAAGCGGTCCATCCCGCTGGTCTTCCTGCAGAACATCACCGGGTTCATGGTCGGCCGCGAGTACGAGGCGGGCGGCATCGCCAAGCACGGCGCCAAGATGGTGACGGCGGTGGCCTGCGCGCGCGTCCCGAAGTTCACCGTGATCATCGGTGGCTCGTTCGGCGCCGGCAACTACTCGATGTGCGGCCGGGCGTACTCGCCGCGCTTCCTGTGGATGTGGCCCAACGCCCGCATCTCCGTGATGGGCGGGGAGCAGGCGGCGTCCGTGCTCGCGACCGTCCGCCGCGACCAGCTCGGTGACGAGTGGTCGTCGGACGACGAGGAGGCGTTCAAGGCGCCGATCCGCCAGCAGTACGAGGACCAGGGCAACCCGTACTACTCGACCGCGCGGCTGTGGGACGACGGGGTCATCGACCCGCGTGACACGCGCACGGTGCTCGGGCTGGCGTTGTCCAGCGCGGCGAACGCGCCCATCGACGATGTTTCCTACGGCGTCTTCCGGATGTGATCATGTTCGACAGCGTTCTGGTGGCGAACCGCGGGGAGATCGCGGTCAGGGTGATCCGCGCGTTGCGGTCGCTCGGGATCCGTTCCGTCGCCGTGTACTCCGACGCGGACGCCGAGGCGTTGCACGTCAAGCTGGCCGACGAGGCCGTGCGGATCGGCCCTGCGGCTGCCCGCGAGAGCTACCTGTCCATCGAGAAGATCGTCGCGGCCGCTGTTTCCACTGGCGCACAGGCGATCCACCCCGGTTACGGCTTCCTCGCCGAGAACACGGCGTTCGCCGCGGCCTGTGACGCGGCCGGGATCGTGTTCGTCGGACCGCCGGCGTCGGCGATCGACGCCATGGGCGACAAGATCCGCGCGAAGCTGACGGTGTCGGCGGCGGGCGTACCCGTGGTGCCGGGCCGCACGCGCGCGGGCATGTCCGACGACGAGATCGTCGAAGCGGCTCTGGAGATCGGTTTTCCGGTGCTGCTCAAGCCTTCCGCGGGCGGTGGCGGCAAGGGCATGCGGCTGGTGCACGAGGAACCGTCGCTGCGCGAGGCCATCGAGTCGGCGAGGCGCGAGGCGCGCGGGTCGTTCGGTGACGACACGCTGCTGATCGAGCGGTTCATCACGAACCCGCGCCACATCGAGATCCAGGTCCTCGGTGACGCGCACGGCAACGTGATCCACCTCGGTGAGCGCGAGTGCAGCCTCCAGCGGCGGCACCAGAAGATCATCGAGGAAGCGCCGTCACCGTTCCTCACGCCCGAGATGCGCGAGGCCATGGGGTCCGCCGCGGTCGACGCGGCGAAGTCCGTCGGCTATGTCGGGGCGGGCACCGTCGAGTTCATCGTGGACGGTGCTTCGGGCGACTACTTCTTCATGGAGATGAACACCCGGCTGCAGGTCGAGCACCCGGTGACCGAGATGGTCACGGGCGTCGACCTCGTCGAGTGGCAGCTCCGCGTCGCGTCCGGCGAGGTGCTCGACCTGGAGGTCGAGCTCAACGGCCACTCGGTCGAGGCCCGGGTCTACGCCGAGGACCCGGCGCGCGGCTTCCTGCCGACCGGTGGCCGCGTGCTGGCGTTGAGCGAGCCGTCCGACGTCCGCGTGGACTCCGGGCTGTACGAGGGACTCGTCGTCGGTTCGGACTACGACCCGATGCTCGCCAAGGTCATCGCGCACGGTCGCACGCGTGAAGAGGCGTTGCGGCGCCTGGACCACGCGCTCGGCAGGATGGTGCTGCTCGGCGTCACGACGAACATCCCGTTCCTGCGGGCACTCCTGCGCGACGAGGACGTCCGCGCGGGTGCCCTGGACACCGGTCTGGTCGAGCGGAAGCTGGACGCGCTGACGTCCGCCGAGATCCCGGACGACGTGTACGTGGCGGCCGGCCTGGAGCGCTCGTTGCAACCGCACGGCGACGACCCGTGGGATCAGCCGGGTGGCTGGCGCGTCGGCGAGCACGCCTGGACGACCTGGCGGATCAACGACGTCGACGTGCGCGTGCGCGGCGAGGAAGTCGTCGTGGGTGCTGGAGAACCGATCAGGGCACGTGCGCGTCGTGAAGGCGCCGACCTGCTCGTCGGCTCACGCCGCTACTCGATGGCCCGCGACGGCGACGTCCTGTGGCTGGGCCACGACGGCGCCTCCTGGGCGTTGGTCGAGGCGGAGTTCCTGGTCGGCGCGGCCGATGGCGCCCAGGCCTCCGGTGGGCCGGTGAAGTCGCCGATGCCCGGAACCGTTCTGGTGGTCCGAGCCCGGCAGGGCGAGGAAGTGACCGCCGGTCAAGCGTTGTTCGTGGTCGAGGCCATGAAGATGGAGCACACCGTGACCGCACCGGCCGACGGCGTGCTCGCCGAAGTGAACGTGCAAGCAGGCCAGCAGGTCGCACTCGACCAGGTACTGGCCCTCGTCGTCTCTCACGAGGAGTGACAGCAATGTTGGACTTCAGGCTCCCGAGCGAGTACGAGGACCTGCGCAAGACCGTCGAGGAGTTCGCGCGCGACGAGGTCGCCCCGGTCATCGGCGACTTCTACGAGCGCTGCGAGTTCCCGTACGAGATCGTCGCGAAGATGGGGCAGATGGGCCTGCTCGGCCTGCCGTTCCCCGAGGAGCACGGCGGCATGGGCGGCGACTACTTCGCCCTGTGCCTCACGCTCGAGGAACTCGCGCGCGTCGACTCGTCCGTCGCGATCACGGTGGAGGCGGCGACCTCGTTGGGCGCCATGCCCATCTACCGCTTCGGCACCGACGAGCAGAAGGCCGAGTGGCTGCCTTCCCTGACGTCGGGCCAGAAGCTCGGCGCGTTCGGCCTCACCGAGCCCGGCTCCGGTACCGACGCGGGCGCCCTGGCCACCACCGCGCGCCTCGACGGTGACGAGTGGGTCATCAACGGCACCAAGGCGTTCATCACGAACTCCGGCACGGACATCACCGGCCTGGTGACGGTCGCCGCGGTCACGGGAACGCTGCCCGACGGCCGCAAGGAGATCTCCTCGATCATCGTCCCGTCCGGCACCCCGGGCTTCACGGTGTCGAAGAAGTACTCCAAGGTCGGCTGGAACGCCTCCGACACCCGCGAACTGTCCTTCCAGGACTGCCGCGTGCCCGCCGCGAACCTCCTCGGCACCCGTGGCCGCGGGTTCGCCCAGTTCCTGCGCACGCTGGACGAGGGCCGCGTCGCCATCGCCGCGCTGTCGGTCGGCCTCGCCCAGGGCTGCGTGGACGAGTCGGTCCGCTACGCCCACGAGCGCGAGACGTTCGGCGCGAAGATCGGTACGTACCAGGCGATCCAGTTCAAGATCGCCGAGATGGAGGCCCGCGTGCACACCGCACGCCTGGCCTACTACGAGGCCGCGTCCCGGATGCTGCGCGGCGAGCCGTTCAAGAAGCAGGCGGCCATCGCGAAGCTGGTCTCGTCCGAGGCGGCGATGGACAACGCCCGCGACGCCACGCAGATCTTCGGCGGCTACGGCTTCATGAACGAGTACCCGGTCGGCCGGTTCTACCGCGACGCCAAGATCCTGGAGATCGGCGAGGGCACCTCCGAGGTGCAGAAGATGCTGATCGCCCGCGAGCTCGGCCTCTGAATTCCAGTACGCACAGAATCGGGTGCATAGCCCGATCTATGTAAAAAACCCCGAATCACGGGTTCGTAACGGTGAATCCGGCTACCGTCTTCTGCCATCCGCGCGAGTGTGAGGGTGCAGATGACTGGTAGCCGGACCGAACCGGACTTCACCGGATTGCGCGAGCTCCTCGAAGTGATTCACGGGCTCTGCGCACGACCGGGCTTCTTCTACCGCAGCAAGACCGAGGAAGTGGTCGGTGACCAGCCACTTCCCCTGCTCTACCTGGAAAGCGCAGGCAGCCCGACACCATTCCTGCGCGCCTTGGAGGCGAGGCTCGCCGCCGGTTCTCCGGCAATTCCGCACGCCTATGTCGACGTGGCCTCCACCGTGCCTCCGGAAGCGGACGGAAGTGAGCCTCCCGGGGAACCGGGACCGCTGCTGCCGTTGCTCGACCAGCTCCGCGTCCAGCTGGCCAGGGTTCACGTCGGATCAGAACGGCTGACCAGGTTCGACCACTACCGGCTCGTGGACTGGCTGACCCGCACGCCGCTGCCGGACCAGCCGGGCAGGGACGACCGTGCGGGAGCCGTCGAGTTGCTGCGCTCGTGGACCGGCAGGGTGAGCGATGACGGCGAGCAGGCCGGCCGAGCCGCCGAGCACGTCAACCAGACGGTCCAGACGCTCAGTCCGGGCTTCCTGTCCCGGCTGGTGCTGGGGCTCGTCACCCAGTTCGGAGCCAAGGTCGGCATCAGCTGGCTCGGCAAGCGCGTGCCGGGGCTGGCGCGCGAGTCGAAGTGGTTCATGCGCGGGCAGAACTACGCGCTGCCCAACCACTCCATCGACTTCCTCGGGTTCGCCGAGCGGCTCACGCTGGGCCGGCACGAGTCGGAGAACGCCGAGCAGATCCAGCTCCTGCTCGTGCACGCGTTCCTGGAGGACCTGAGGATCGCCTTCCGGCGGAAGTCGGGCCGGTTCCGGCTGCGCAGGGCGGGCTGGCGGCGCACCGCGTACGTCCCGGTCCTGCTCGACGGCGTGACGAGGGACAACGGTGGCTGGGAACTGCTCAAGCTGATCAACAAGGTGCGCAACGACACCGGCGAACTCGACCCGTTGCTGGTGATCGCGGCCAGCGACGACGAGGACAGGCTGTCGCGCGAGCTGTCGAAGGGCGGCACCGTCGTCCCGGTGGCGCCGGACGAGGCGGAGGAGGCGCTGGCGACGTGGCGCGAGGAACTGCCGCGCAAGCGGCAGCTGCTCGCCGACGACGCCCGCTACCTCATGATCGCCCTCCCGCGCGAGACCGCGGAGAAGCCGCCGAGGGGCGCGCTGTCGTTCAAGGCGCCGCCGGTGCGGTGGCTCGCGAAGTCACGGCGGCTGGAGGCGATCATCGCGGTGCTGGTGCTCCTGCTGCTGGTGCCGGCGTTCACGGCGGTGCGCGACAACGTCAAGGCGAACTGCTCGCTGGTCGGCGCCGCGGTGTCGGCCGGGGTGTCGACGAGGCTCATGGACACCGGCAAGGGCCAGGAGTGCGTCGGCTACAGCGACAACACCAGTCAGATCTTCGGGTCGAACCTCCGGTTGCAGTGGACGCAGCAGCAGGTGTTCCAGCAGAACGAGGCGGCGGAGAGGCTGCACGCCGCCGACACCAGGCGCCCGCTCGTCACGCTGCTCTACTTCTCCAGCCTCACCAGCCAGGGCTCCAACCCCGACGCCGACCACTCCCGAGCGGAGGAGCTGGAGGGCATGCTCCTCAACCAGCGTCAGCAGAACATCAAGATGCCCTCGGAACCGTTGCTGCGCGTCGTGATCGCGAACGCCGGCACGGAGATGAAGCGCGCGCCCGACGTCCTCAGGGACATGCTGACGCCGTTGCTGGAACGGGACACGAGCATCATCGGCGTGATCGGGCTCGACCGCAGCGTGGCGGAGACCCGGACCGTCATCTCCGAACTGGGCGCACTGGGCGTGCCGACGATCGGCACCACGCTCACCGAGGCCTCGCTCCCGGCCAGTTCGGCGACGTACTTCCAGCTGATCCCCGGCAACGCCCGGCAGGCGGACCTCGTCCGCAGGTACGCACAGCACCTCGGCACGACGAAGGTGACCATCTACCACCCTCCGCCGTCCGGGAGCGACATCTACACCTCGAACCTGGTCACCGAGCTGGGCACGGAACTGGCGAAGCACGGGGTCCCGCCCGTGGCCATGGAGTGGGTGAACAGCCCGCAGGAGTTCCCGTCGCAGTGCGAAGAGGACCGTTCCAGCGAGATGGTGTTCTTCGCGGGCCGTGAGGAGAACTTCGGCGAGTTCCTGCGGGCCATCGGCCGGGGCTGCAACGACAAGAACCGGTTGCCCCGCATCGTCGCCGACGACGCCACCATCCGGTTCATCGCGCAGAAGGGCAGCCGCGTGCAGCCCTCACTGGCCAACATGCGCCTGTCGTACGTGAGCATGGCGGGGTTGATCGTGCTCGCGGGGAAGTCCTGCGCGGCGGGCGAACCCGACCAGTCGAAGGTGCCCGGCGGGCAACCGCTGGACACGTTCTGCGCCGGTTACCGCGATCTGGTCGAGGACATCCAGGGCAACGAGGCGCTGCCGGAGGAGGACAGGCCGGCCAAACCGTGGCCCGGCGAGCACCTCGGCATCGCCTACGACGCGACCGGGCTCTTCCTCGACGCCGTGCGAGCGGCCCAGAAGCGGCCCGGCAGCCAACCGAGCCGGGAACCGCACCGCGCCGCCGTCGGTGCGGAGTTCCGCGAGCTGAAGTCCCGCGGTGCCACCGGAAGCACGGACTTCGGCGCGTCCCGGGTCGGGGAGAAGCGGAACTTCATGATCCTCGAGATCACGGACGTCCACGACTTCGAGCAGCAACCGGTGTGCGTGTTCATGACCGGAGACATGTACGAACCGGATCCTTCCCCGTCACCGAACGGCTGCCCTGCCTAGAGCTTCGGCACGGCCCGGTCGATGATCGAGGCGAAGTCGGTCGACCGGGGGAGCGTGCCGAACGCGACTCCCCAGTCGCCGCCGAGCCGTGAGCCGAGGAACGCGTCCGCGACGGCGGGGTGCCCGTGCTTCACCAGCAGGGCACCCTGCAGGATCAGCGCCATCTTCTCGACGACCCGCCGCGCCTGCGACTCGTCCACATCGGACAGCGCGGTGCCGAGCTCGTTCAACGCCCTGTCGACGCGCTGGTCGACCCCGGTGACAGCGGCGAGGAACTCCTGCACCGACTCGGGTTCCTTCTTCATGGCGCGCAGGACGTCGAGCGCGGCGACGTTGCCGGAGCCCTCCCAGATCGACATCAGCGGCGACTCGCGGAAGAGCCGCGGCATCCCGCTGTCCTCGATGTAACCGTTGCCGCCCAGGCACTCCAACGCCTCGGCGGCGTGCACCGGACCGCGTTTGCAGACCCAGTACTTGGTGATCGCGAGGCCGAGCCGAGGCCGGTGCTCGGCGAGCCACATCGCGGTCGTGGTCGCCGCCTCGGACTCGATCGCGAGGTCCGCCAGCACGTTGCGCATGGCGGGCTGGTCGATCAGGTAGCTGCCGAACGCCTTGCGGTGCGCGGCGTGGTGCGCGGCCTGCCGCAGCCCGAGCCGCATGCCCGCCGCGGTGCCGAGGATGCAGTCGAGCCTCGTCATGTTGACCATCTCGATGATGGTCCGCACGCCGCGGCCCTCGTCGCCGACCCGGTGGGCGAACGCCTCGTCGTACTCGATCTCGGCGGACGCGTTCGACTTGTTGCCCAGCTTGTCCTTCAGGCGCTGCAGGAAGAACCGGTTGCGCGTGCCGTCTGGGAGCACCCGCGGCACGAGGAAGCACGTCAGGCCACCGGGTGCCTGCGCGAGCGTCAGGAACACGTCCGACATCGGCGCCGAGGTGAACCACTTGTGCCCGGTCAGCACGTACCCGTCCTGGACGGCCCTGGCGACCGTGGTGTTCGCGCGGACGTCCGACCCGCCCTGCTTCTCGGTCATCGACATGCCGGCGATCAGGCCCTGCTTGGACAGCGGCGCCCCGAGGCCGAAGTCGTAGTTCCGGGCGGTGAGAAGGGGTTCGTAACTTTCGGCCAGTTCCGGCGCCACGCGCAAGGCGGGCACGGACGCGTAAGTCATTGAAATCGGACATCCGTGGCCGGCCTCGACCTGGGACCACACGTAGAACCTGGCCGCGCGCTCCAAGTGCCCACCGTCGACATAGGCGTGCAAACCGTGCGAAACGGCGACGTTCATCAGTTCGTGCCACGCAGGGTGGAACTCGACCTCGTCGATCCGGTTGCCGTACCTGTCGTGCGTGTGCAGCACGGGCGGGAAAGCGTTTGCGAGCCTGCCGTGCTCCTGCCACTCGCGGCTGCCCGCGAGCCGCCCGAGTGCGTG
This sequence comes from Lentzea pudingi, assembly GCF_014646255.1. GTDB lineage: Bacteria > Actinomycetota > Actinomycetes > Mycobacteriales > Pseudonocardiaceae > Lentzea > Lentzea pudingi. The sequence continues at coordinate 718,132 of NZ_BMNC01000002.1, read as the reverse complement.
AAGTTCGGCGTCGTCGACCCAGCTGAGCAGGGCGGGGTCGTCCGCGACGTCGTGACCGCTCAGCGGCGGGACCTGGTTGGTCACCTCGTGCGTTGCCATGCCCCGCACGTTACTACTCGCAAGTAACTTCGGACAGGGTGCGCGGAAAGATCGCTGGCCCATTCGGGCTTTTGGGCGCGACAACGGCGGTGACGAGGAATAACGTCCTTCTGGTGAGTGACCATGGGCACAGCTCGGCCGTGGCTGCGCTGAGCGCGCAGTACGCCGCGATGCGCGAAGGTGCGCCGGTGCGGCTCGCGAAGAAGACGTCGAACCTCTTCCGGTTCCGCGCCGACCAGGCCGGCGGACTCGACGTCGGCAGGTTCGACCAGGTCCTGTCGGTGGACCCGGTCGGACGCACCGCACAGGTGCAGGGCATGACCACCTACGAGAACCTAGTCGCCGCGACACTTCCCCACGGCCTCATGCCGTTGGTGGTGCCGCAGCTCAAAACCATCACCATCGGCGGTGCGGTGGCGGGACTCGGCATCGAGTCCACGTCCTTCCGCAACGGGCTGCCGCACGAGTCCGTGCGGGAGCTGGAGATCCTCACCGGCGACGGCGAGGTCGTCGTCGCCAAACCGGACGACGACCTGTTCCGCGCGTTCCCGAACTCCTACGGGACGCTCGGTTACGCGCTGCGGCTGGAGATCGAGCTGGAGCCGGTGCGCCAGTACGTCCGGCTGAGGCACGTGCCGTTCGGCTCGTTCGAGGAGTGCGCGGCCGTCATCGAGGAGGTCTGCGAGGACGGCTCGGCGGACTTCGTCGACGGCACCGTGTTCTCCCGGGGCGAGATGTACCTGACGTTGGGCCATTACGCCGACATCGCGCCCTACACGTCGGACTACACCGGCAACGAGATCTACTACCGGTCCATCCAGAAGCGCCGCACGGACCACCTCACGATCCACGACTACCTGTGGCGCTGGGACACCGACTGGTTCTGGTGCTCGCGGGCGTTCGGCGCGCAGAACCCGGTCGTCCGTCGCATGTGGCCGAAGCGCTACCTGCGTTCGGACGTGTACCGGAGGCTCGTCGCCAAACACCGGCGGCTGCGGCCGCGCACGGACGTGGAACCGGTGATCCAGGACGTCGAGATCCCGGTCGGCGGACTCGCCGACTTCCTCGACTTCTTCGACCGCGAGATCGGCATCTCGCCGGTGTGGCTGTGCCCGGTCCGCCTGCGGGACAACACGGGCTGGCCGCTCTACCCGATGGACGCGGACGAGCTGTACGTGAACGTCGGTTTCTGGTCGGAGGTCCCGGTACGACCGGGGGAGAAGATGGGTGACCGCAACCGGCTGATCGAGCGCGAGGTGGCGCGGCTGGGCGGCCACAAGTCGCTGTACTCGGACTCCTACTACACCGAGGACGAGTTCTGGCGGCACTACAACGGTTCGCACTACCGGTCCGTGAAGGCCCGGTACGACCAGACGAACCGCCTGCCTGATCTGTACGCCAAGTGTGTCAGGGGACGATGAATGCGGTTGGCCTCCATTTTCCAGAGCATCACGGGTGGCAACGACGTTCGGTTCAAGGCCTACGACGGCAGTGCCGCCGGGCCTGACTCAGCTCCGGTCTCGATCGACATCAGGACACCGGAAGCCTTGTCCTACCTCGCTTCCGCGCCGGGCGAGCTCGGCCTCGCCCGCGCCTACGTGACCGGTCACCTGGAGATACTCGGCGACGTGCACGCCGGGCTCGCCCAGCTCTCCGAGTTCTCGCTGCGCGAACTGCCCGTGCTGCAACGGGTCGAGCTGCTCCGGTTCCTGGGACGGATCCGGTTCTCGCACAAGGTCGCACCGCCGCCGCAGGAGACCCGCCTGCACGGCATGCGCCACTCGAAGGCCCGCGACTCGCAGGCCATCGCTCACCACTACGACGTCTCGAACCAGTTCTACCGGTGGGTCCTCGGCCCGTCGATGGCCTACACGTGCGCGGTGTATCCCTCCCTCGAGTCCACTTTGGAGGAGGCACAGTTCGAGAAGCACGACCTGGTGGCCCGCAAGCTGGGCCTTCGTTCGGGCATGAAGCTGCTGGACGTCGGCTGCGGCTGGGGCGGCATGGTCATGCACGCCGCCCGCGAGTACGGCGTGCGCGCGATCGGCGTGACGTTGTCCCGCAACCAGGCGGAGTGGGCGCAGAAGGCGATCGTCGAGGCAGGCCTGTCCGACCTCGCCGAGGTGCGCCACCTCGACTACCGCGACGTGCGCGAGACCGGCTTCGACGCGGTGTCGTCCATCGGCCTGACCGAACACATCGGCAAGGCCCAGCTACCGGCGTACTTCGCGTCGCTCTACCGGAAGCTCAAGCCGGGCGGCCGCCTGCTGAACCACTGCATCACCCGCCCGGACAACAAGCAGCGGGCGCTGTCCGGCCCGTTCATCAACCGGTACGTGTTCCCGGACGGCGAACTGGTCGGGCCGGGACTCCTCGTGTCGCAGATGCACGACACCGGGTTCGAGGTGCGGCACGAGGAGAACATCCGCGAGCACTACGCGCTGACCCTCGCCGCCTGGGGCCGCAACCTCGAGGAGCACTGGGACGAGGCCGTCGAGGAGGTCGGGGCTGCCCGCGCTCGGGTGTGGCGGCTGTACCTGGCGGCGTCGCGGCTCGGGTTCGAGCGCAACAACATCCAGCTGCACCAGATCCTAGGGGTGAAGCTGGACGGGACGACGTCGCACATGCCGTTGCGCCCGGACTGGCTGTCCTGACATGACGAAGGGCCGCGGCTCGGTGCCGCGGCCCTGAGTTCCGGGAGCTGTCAGCTCAACTGCCCCACGATCTGCTTGGCCGTGTTGGCCGGGATCGCGAACCCGATCCCCACACTCCCGGCCTCCCCGCTGCTCGTCGCCGGCGAGTAGATCGCCGAGTTGATCCCGACGAGCTCACCGGCCGCGTTCACGAGCGCGCCACCGGAGTTGCCGGGGTTGATCGACGCGTCGGTCTGGATCGCCTGGTACGACACGGCGGACGAGCGACGGGTCTCGCCGGGCACGGTCACCTTGCGGTCCAGCGCGGAGACGATGCCGGTCGTCACGGTGCCCTGCAGCCCGGACGGCGAGCCGATGGCCATCACCGCGTCGCCGACCTTCACCGTGTCCGAGTCCGCCCACTTGATCGGCGTCAGGCCGGACGCGCCGGAGACCTGCAGCACGGCGAGGTCCGAGGTGGGGTCCGCGTTGACGACGGTGGCGGGGAGTTCGCGGCCGTCGTTGAACTTCACCGTGATCTGGCCGCCGGCCGCGGCGATGACGTGGTTGTTGGTCAGGATCTTGCCGTCGGCGGAGAGGATCACGCCGGAGCCGAGGCCGTTGCCGACGTTCACCTGGACCACGGAGGGCAGCACGGTGGAGGCGACGCTGCTCCAGTCCTGTGTGGACGTGTTGGAGATCGTCTGCGCGGAGACGGTGGAGGAGGCAGGTGTGCCGTCCGGCGAGGCGATCACCGCTCCGGTGACGCCTCCGAACAGGCCGGCGACGAGTGCCGCGGCCGTGAGCATCGGGGCCGTGCGGCGCCAGAACTTCGGGGCGACGACGACGGGCTGCGGTTCCACCAGTGACCCGCTCATCGCGGGGAAGCTCTGCTCGGTCATGACTCCACGATGGACCCCCATCATGTGAGCCGGCTGTGCCGAAACCCTCGAAAACCCTGATAAGAACTAGCTGAGAAGCAGTGCGGAGACCTCGGCGGCCGACAGGGCGTGGCTGAAGTGCGGGCCCTGCGCGCCCGTCACGCCCAGCTCCGCCAGCCGCGACGCCTCGGCGGCGGTCCGCACACCGTCGGCGTACAGCGGCAGCCGCAGCATCACCGCCCACCGCAGCAGCGCTACGGCGGCGGTCTCCTCCATCCGCAGCGCGTCGGCGCTGAAGGCGTGTGCGACGGCGCTGTTGAACTTCAGGCCGCTCCACGGCAGCACGCGCAGCCGGCCGACGCCCACGTTGCCGCCGCTCACCTGGTCGACCACCAGCCCGACGCCGTGCTCGGTGAGGATCGTGAGCTCTTCGAGCTGGTCGTCGTTCAGCGACGTCGGCACGTGCTCGTGCAGTTCGAAGCGCAGCAACGACGCGGGCAGCCCCGTTCGTTCCAGCACGCGGACGACCTCGGCGACGAGCTCGGGCTCCTGGCAGAGCCGCAGGGGCAGGTCGATCGTCAGCTCGGGGGTCCGGGAGCCGAGCGCCTCGTGCCACGAGCTCATCTGGGCGCACGCTTCCTCGAGCGCCCAGCGCGCGAGCCGCACGATCATGCCGTTGCCGACGGCCTGGCCCAGGAACATCTCGGGGCACAGGACACCGCGAGAGGGGTGGTCCCAGACGATCTTGGCTTCGAGGGCGAGCACCGAGGAGTCGGCCAGCGAGTGCACCGGCAGGTAGTCGATGCGGAACTGGTCTTCCTCCAGCGCGCCGGGGATCGACGCCGCGAGCGCGAACCTCTCCCTGTCGCGCTGGTCGCGTTCCCTGTCGTACAACGCCCACTGCGCCTTGCCGTCGCGCTTGGCCCAGGCGACCGTCACGTCCGCCGCGCGCAGCAGGTCCGCCGCGTCGCCGCCGCGGGCCGCGCGGGGGACGATGCCGACGCTGGTCGTCACTCCGACGCCGTGGCCGTCGATCCAGGTCGGCTCCTCCAGGAGCGCGGTGAACTCGTCGATCAGGCCGATCACCGAGGGCGTGTCACGCGGGTCCCGGATCAGGACGCCGAACTCGTCCTCGCCGATGCGCGCGACCTTGGCGACCTCCTCGGGGAACACCGTCCGCAGCTGCGTCGCGACGTGCATCAGCACCCGGTTGCCCGTCTCGTGGCCGAACGCGTCGTTGATGCCGCGGAACCCGTCGATGTCGACCTGCACGAGGACGAGCGACTCCGGCCCCTTCGACCCGACCGCGCCCTCCAGCCAGCCGAGGAACTGCGCGCGGTTCGGCAGGCCGGTCTGCACGTCGTTGAGGCTCTGCCGCACGAGCTCGGTCTGCAGCGCGCGCATCTCGCTCATGTTCTCGATCATCGTGACGAGGTACGGCGGCGTGCCGTCCTCCTCGCGCACCACCGAGATCGCCATGTGCGTCTGGATCGTCTCGCCGTCGCTGCGGACCATCCGCTTCTCGACCCTGATGTTGTCGTGCTCGGACGCGATCAGCTGCTTCGTCAGCTCCCGCAGCCCTGCCCGGTCGTCCGGGTGCACGAGGTCGCGGCCGCTCATCGTGCGGACGTCGTCGTGCTTGTAGTCGAGCATCGCGAGCAACGCCTCGTTGACGTCGATGACGTCGCCCTTGAGGTCGCTCACGATGATGCCGAACGCCGAGCTCTCGAAGATCGCCCGGAACTTCGCCTCGCTCGCCCTGACCGCGGCCTCGGCCCGCCGCATCGTGGTGATCGCGGCCGTGCGGCTCAGCTCCTGCTGGCTCAGCGTGCGGTCGCGCAGCCCCTCCGCGTACCCGGCGGCGAGCGCGGCCAGCTGGGCCGGTGTGGTCGGGGTGTGTTCGCTCAGGGTCGTGAGCGACAGCTCCAGCGTCGCCGAGGCGGTGAAGTTGTGCTCGACCATGGACCGGCCGATCCGCCGCGCCTCGCGCACACCACCGCTGAGCAACTGCTCGACGTACTCACCGAGCAGTTGCTCGAGCTTCTCGCGCGTGAGGTTCGCGACGAGGGTGCTGGAGATCGCCGCCGCCCAGCGAACGGCGGGCTCTCGGCTGTCGACCATGTCCATTCAGCTTCAGGTGGCCATTCGTGGGGACCGGGGTGAACTGCTGATCGCCTGACGCGGTAACCACCACCAGGAGTGGGTCCAACCGGCAAGCTTACTGATCAGTCAGGACCTGTCCAACCGAACATCGAAACCCGGTCGGGAATCGACTGATCGGCCACGAATTCACTCGTTTGAACTAACGAATCACCTTGCTGAAGGCCAGCGGGCCAATTGTCAGGGGATCTGTCTCCACATCGAACAACGGTGTGTAACCGGTCGCGAGGTACAGCCCTTTCGCTTCCGGCTGACGCGGCCCGGTGGTGAGGTAGATCCTGTTGTATCCAAACGTTCTGGCCTCGTTCTCCAGTTCCACGAGAACCCTGCGCGCCAATCCACGCCTGCGGTGGTGCGAATGGGTCCAAATCCTCTTCATCTCGGCGGTTTCGGCGTCGTACCGCTTGAACGCACCGCCGGCGACCGCGATGCCGGATTCCATGAGCAACAAGAACTGACCTTCCGGCGGTTCGAACACGTCCGCCGGTCGTTGCATCTCCTCCGCGCCCATCGGGCCGTATCGAGATGTGTATTCGTACGTGAGCTCGGCGACCAATGGCGCCGCTTCCGGATCCGATTGCCGGACGCGGCGCACTTCGAGAGTCGTCATGCGGCGTTGGCCCGGTCGCGCTTGGCGACCTCTTCGCGCACGATCGGAATCACGTACCGGCCGAAGTCGATCGCGTCGTCGAGCAGGTCGTAGCCACGCGCGGACAGGATGTCGACGCCGAGGTCGTAGTAGTCCAGCAACGCCTGCGCGACGGTCTCCGGTGTGCCGACCAGCGCGTTGGAGTTGGCCGCGCCACCGGTCGCCCTGGCGGTGGGCGTCCACAAAGCACGATCGAATCGCTCACCGCGTTCCGCGACCGCCAGGAGTCGTTGCGAACCGGTGTTCTCCGGGTTCGTCAGCGAATGGCGGCGGCTCAACGGCCCGTTCGCCTTCCGCGCCTCGATCCGGCCGACCGTGCGGTGCGCCTTCTCCCAGGCCAGTTCCTCGGTCGGCGCGATGATCGGCCGGAACGCGACCTGGATCCGCGGCACGTCCGTGCGCCCGGCGTCCCTCGCGGCCTGCTTCACCGACTCGATCTGCTGCGCGGTCTCGGCCAGCGGCTCGCCCCACAGGCAGAAGATGTCGGCCTCCGCGCCGCCCGCCGCGTAGGCCGCGGGGGAGGAGCCGCCGAACGACACGTTCGGGCGTGGCTGCTGCACGGGGAACACGTCGCTCACGAAGTCCGCGAAGTGGTAGTGCTCGCCGTCGTGGTCGAACGCGGACCTGCTGGTCCAGGACTTCTTGACGATCTGGATGTACTCGCGCGTGCGGCCGTAGCGCTGGTCCTTGGACAGGTAGTCGCCCTCGCGCTGCTGCTCGTGGTCCGTGCCGCCGGTGATGAAGTGCACGGTCAACCGGCCGTCGCTGATCTGGTCGAGCGTCGCGAACGTCTTGGCGGCGAACGTCGGGTAGCTCACGTTCGGGCGGTGGGCGAGCAGGATCTGCAGCTTGTCGAGCTTGCTCGCGAGGTAGGCGGCCGCGGCGGACGGTTCCGGCGCGCCCGACCCGTACGCGAACAGCACGCGGTCCCACCCGTGCTCCTCGTGCGCCCTGGCGAGCCTGAGCGTGTAGTCCTTGTCGAACGCACCGCTGGACGAGCGCGGCGTCGTCTCTGATCCGTCGTTCGTGGCGGCTATCCCGAGAAACTCGACTGGCATGACCGATCCCCAGAACTGGTAGTGGGAGTGGGGCGCGTTGAGGGAGGCGCGCCTTCGAGTGCACACCTCGGCCGGGGATGTCGCAACGACGTCCACAGAGCGGGATTTGCTTGCACGCGCGGGGTACCGTGGTGGTGATCGCGTTGAGGGGCGCGGCTCGTTTCTCGTTGCCCTCCAACGGAAAGACGCGCATGCGCTCACTCGTCGTGATCGGTGGCGGCCCCCGTGCCGCCGGCCTGCTCGAACGCATCGCCGCCCAGTCGTCCGCGGTACCGCTGGCCGTGCACGTGGTCGACCCCTTCCCACCCGGCGCCGGCCGGGTGTGGCGGCACGCCCAATCCCCGTTGCTGCGCATGAACTCCATGGCCGAGGACGTGACGGTCTTCACGGACTCCTCGTTCGACGGCGCCGGTCCGATCAGCCCCGGCCCGTCGCTGGCGGAGTGGACCGACGTCGACCCGACGGCGTTCCCGTCACGGCAGGTGCAGAGCCGGTACCTCGAGTGGTTCTTCGACCACGTGAGGAAATCTCTGCCTCCGAACATCTCTGTGACCGTGCATCAGGCCACGGCGCTGAAGGTCGTCGGCAACTGGGTGTGGCTGGACAACGGGGAGTCGTTGCGGGGCGATGTGCTGGTGCTCGCGCTGGGGCATCTCGACGCCGACCTCGAACCCGAGCACCGCAAGCTCGCCGAGCACGCGTCGGAGCACGGCCTCACCTACGTGCCACCGCTGTACTCGGCCGACGCGGACCTCTCCGCGGTGTCCGGTGACGTGGTGCTGCGCGGGTTCGGGCTGGCGTTCATCGACCTGATGGTGCTGCTGACCGAGGGACGCGGCGGCAGGTACGTGCGGGGCGCCGAGGGACTTTCCTACGTGCCATCGGGTCTGGAGCCGACGCTGTACGTGGGCTCACGGCGTGGCGTGCCGTACCACTCGAAGACCGGCTACCGGCTGCAGGGAACGCGTCCGTCGTTGCCGCACTTCTTCGTCGCGGACGCCTTGCAGGGGCGTGAACTCGACTTCAGGGACGACGTGTGGCCGTTGATGGCCAAGGAGATCGCGTGGGGTCACTACCACGAACTCTTCACCGGGCATCCCGGCCTGGTGCGGATGCCGTTCGTGGAGTTCGCCGCGTCGTTCACCGCTTTGCCTTGGTACAGCAACGAGATGCGTGAACTGGAAGAGCTCGCCGTGCCCGACCCGGAGGACCGCATCGACTTCGAACGGCTCGACCGGCCGTTGGCGGGCGTGACGTTCGGGTCCACCGAGGAGTTCCAGGAGCACCTGCGCGCGTACGTCGAGGCGGACGTCGTCCGGCGCTCCGATCCCCGGCACAGCGCCGACCTGGGGGCGTTCCTGGCCCTGTTGTCGGTCTACGGCCAACTGGCTGGCCTCATGCCGTTCGACGGCTGGTGGCACGGCTATTTCAGCTACCTGGCCTCGGGCCCGCCGCCGGACCGGCTGGAGGAGCTGCTCGCGTTGTCGCGCGCGGGAATCGTGCGGTTCCTCGGCGCCGACATGTGGGTGGAAGCGGAGGAGGACGCCTTCGTGGCGGGCAGCGCGACGACGCCGGACGTGGTGCGCGCCAACGGTTTGATCGAGGCACGCCTGCCCACGCACTCGTTGTCGCGCACGGCGGACCCGGTGCTGAGGTCGTTGCGCGCGGTCGGCGACGTCTCCGAGGACGCCGCCGGTCTGGTGCGGGTGTCGCCGGTGGGCCGCCTGATCAACGAGCGCGGGGACGAGGACCCGGCCAGGTTCGCTGTCGGGCCCTACACGACGGGAAAGGCGTTCGCGGCCTTCGCGCGGCCGAACACGAACGCACCGGCGTTCCGGCAGAACGACGTGCTGGCGCGGGAGATCCTGAAGGTCCTAGGCGACTGAGGTGTAGCGCCCCTGGTGCCGCACCAGGGGCGTCGCGATGTCGGAGTGCGTGATGTCCAACGGCTCCCCGACCAGCGCCACGTGGTCGCCGACCGCGATCCGCCGGGCGGTCCTGCACCGCAACCGGACCGGCGCGTCGAGCAGCCACGGCACGCCGTCCTCGTCCTCCTGCCACCGCGTCTCGGGCCCGAACCGGTCGACGCCCTTCGTGGCGAACAGGTCCGCGAGCCCGGTCTGCGCGGCCTCCAGCAGGTGCACGGCGAACAGGGGAGCGGTCCGCAGCACCGGCCACACCGAGGCGCCCTCGCCGATCCACACGACGACGAGCGGTGGTTCGAACGAGACCGAGGTGAACGACGACATCGTGGTGCCGACCGGACCTTCGGGGCCGGTGGCCGTGACGATCGTGACGGCCTGGGCGTGGTGCTTCAACGCGTCGCGCAGTCGTTCCTTCATCGCAGCACCTTCAGCGCGTCGAGGTCGAAGTCCGCGGCGTCGGCGGGAAGCGCCGACTCGTTGAGGAACAGGGCCTGTGGCACAACGGCACCCAATTCGGCCAGCACCGGCCGCAGGTGCACCTCGACGGCCAGCGCGTGCTTGTCGGCCGCCGCGATCTGCAGCGGTACGACCAGCTTGCCGCGCAGCCAGCCCGGCGGTGCCTGGTCCAGCACGGCCTTCAGCAGACCGGTGTACGCGGCCTTGTACGTCGGCGTCGCGACGACCAGGACCTCGGCCTGCCCGAGTGTCGCCAGCGCGGCCTTGATCGTGTCCGGTTCCGTGAACACGGCGGGTGCCAGCTCCGCCGCTTCGACGACGGGCCCTTCGACGGGCACGCCCAGCGTCGCGGCGAGGGCCTCGCGCAGGGCCAGGGCCGCCTGCAGCGTGCGTGAGGCGGGCCGCGGGTTGCCGACCAGAACACCGATCTGCGTCATGCCTTCCAGCACAGCCGCAAGCTCGGGGACCGTCAACCCGCGTCCACCACGCGAGAACTACTTGACCGCGTCCGCTGCCGACCGTCCGGCGACCCGTCCGGAGAACAGGCAGCCGCCGAGGAACGTGCCCTCCAGCGCCCGGTAACCGTGCACGCCACCGCCACCGAACCCGGCTGCCTCGCCGGCGGCGTACAGGCCGGGCAGCACCTCGCCGGACGTGTCGAGCACCCGCGACGACAGGTCGGTGTGCAGGCCGCCCAGCGTCTTGCGGGTGAGCACCGAGAGCCTGACCGCGATCAGCGGACCGGCCTTGGGGTCGAGCAGCCGGTGCGGCTCGACGACGCGGATCAGCTTGTCCGTCAGGAAGATCCGGGTCTGGCGGATCGCGTTGATCTGCATGTCCTTGCTCAGCCCCGCGGTCACCTGGCGGTCGCGCTCGACGATCACCTTCTCCAGCGCGGCCGCGTCGATCCTGCTGTCCCCGGTCAGCGCGTTCATCCCGCGGGCCAGGTCCGCGACCGTGCCCGCCTGGATGAACTCCTTGGACTTCTGCGCGAACGCCTCGACCGGCGCGACGGCACCCGGCAGCGCGCGCTTGAGCACGGCCCGCGTGTCCTTGCCCGTCAGGTCCGGGTTCTGCTCGGAGCCCGAGAGCGCGAACTCCTTGCCGATGATCCGCTTGTTCAGCACGAACCACGAGTGCTCGTGGCCGTTCCTGGTGATGTGCTCCAACGAACCCAGCGCGTCGAACCCGGGGAACAGCGGGATCGGCAGCCGCTTGCCGTCGGCGTCGAGCCACAGCGGCGACGGGCCGGGCAGGATGCGGATGCCGTGCCGCGACCACACGGGCGCGTAGTTCGCGATGCCCTCGGGGTAGTGCCACATGCGGTCGGAGTTGATGATCGCGCCGCCGGCCTTCTGCGTGATCTCCAGCATCGAGCCGTCGACGAAGTCCGGCACACCGGCGAGCATGAACTCCGGCGGCTTGCCCATCCGCTCCGGCCAGTTCTTGCGCACCAGGTCGTGGTTGCCGCCGATGCCGCCGGACGTGACGATCACGGCCTGGGCCTTCAGCGAGAACTCGCCCACCGCGGTCCGCGAGCTCGGTTCGGCCCTTTCGACCGACGACGGCTCCAGCACGTCGCCGGACACGCCGTCGCACACGCCGTTCGTGACGTTGACGCTCGTGACCTTGTGGCGGAACTTCAGCGTCACGAGTCCCTTCGCGACACCCTCCCGCACCCTGCGCTCGAACGGTGCGACGATGCCCGGCCCGGTGCCCCACGTGACGTGGAAGCGCGGCACCGAGTTGCCGTGCCCGTCCGCCAGGTAGCCACCGCGCTCCGCCCACTGCACGAACGGGAACCAGCGGACCCCCATGTTGTGCAGCCAGGAGCGCTTCTCGCCGGAGGCGAAGTCCACATAGGCCTGTGCCCACAGCCGGGGCCAGTGGTCCTCGTCCCGGTCGAACGCCGCCGAGCCCATCCAGTCCTGCAACGCCAGGTCGTGCGAGTCCTTGACCCGAAGCCGTCGCTGCTCGGGGGTGTCCACCATGAACAACCCGCCGAACGACCACCACGCCTGGCCGCCGAGCGACGCTTCCGGCTCCTGGTCGAGGAGGATGACCTTGCGACCCGCGTCGGCGAGCTCTGCGGTCGCGACGAGACCTGCGAGGCCCGCGCCGACGACGATGACATCCGCGTCATGTGCCATCGGGCGAGTCTAGATCGACCGCTGGTCACGCACGAGACCTGAGTCAATTTCACTTTTTGGGGAGAGTGTCCGCATGAGCTTCCGACCGGCTTCCGAGGTGGGCTTCACGACCCGGACCACGCGTTTCGTCGCTCCCGGCTCCGTGACGAACGGCGAGTTCGGCCTGTTCGAGTGGCGGATGGAGGCCCGTCAGCCGGGTGCGCGGCCGCACTTCCACAAGACGTTCTCCGAGTCGTTCTACGTGCTGGAGGGCGAGATCACGCTGCTGGACGGCGACGAGTGGGTGCGCGCCGGCGAGGGCGACTTCCTCTACGTGCCCGCCGACCGGCCGCACGCGTTCCGCAACGACAGCGACGCGCCCGTCCGGATGCTGATCCTGTTCTCGCCCGGCATCGCCCGCGAGAACTTCTTCCTGGAGGTGGGGGCCGTGAAGGGCCTGCCGGAGGAGGAACTGGTCGCGTTCTACGAGCGCCACGACCAGTTCAACCTCTGAGGGTGCCGCCGACCGCCACTACCGGTGAGGGGGGTTTACCGGAGTGCCGGTCGACGGCGGGTTGACCGCGGCGCGAGCACGCGCACCTGCGGAAGGGCACTTCCGACCTGGGGGTGTCGGATCGCCCCGGCGCGCAGCTCGAGCGCCAGCGGCCAACCACATTGTTGAACGTACAACCGGACCTCTGTGTTCCGGTCGGCTTTCACTGTGACCAGGCTCAATTCCTTCAGGTTTCCTTCAGGTTCGGCCGGGTACGTCCCGGACGTGACACACCGCCTGCCGACGATCACGAGCCTGGCCGAGCTGGCGGGCCACATCGGCGACGACGTCTACGTGCGCTGGTCGAAGGGCCCGGACGCCGACGCCGCCTCGACCTCGCGCGACTCGCTGACCGGCGTGGAGCTGCCCGGCCTGTCCGCGAGCCCGCTGAGGGTCGAACCGTGGTGGGGCGACCGCTCGCCGGAACTGTGGGTGGCCCGGCGCCTCTTCGACTACCGCCACCTGCGCGAACTGCGCGGCGCCGACGTCCGGGCCTGGGTGCTGCGCGGTACCGAGGTGGGCCGCGGCCCGGACAACGAACCCCTGGTCCACTGCAGCGAACCGCTGGCGTGGGTCGGCGACGGCGCGTTGCGGGAGTGCTCGTCCCTCGTTGAAGCCCAGCACTCCGCCGAGTGGGGGCCGTTGGACCGCTCTAGCCGAGATCGTTGAGCTTGCGTTCGGCGGCCTTGCGGGCCTTCTCCGCCGCCGACGTGACGCGCTTGGCGTCCTCCAGCCGTTCCGCGGCCCGGTCGAACGCCCGCTGCGCGGCCAGCTGGTCGGCCTGCGCCTCGCCCACGGCCTGCTCGGCCTCGTCCAGCGCCTGCTGGGCCTCGGCGCGCTTCTTCTCCTGCCGCTCCCGGCGCTTGCGGGCGAGCGCGTCCTCACCGTCCTGCGCCGGCTCCGGCGTGGGCAGCGCGAACCCGAACCCCGAGTACTCCAGGCCCTTGACGAGGTGGCCGGTGCGCACCTGCTCGGCGGACTCCGGGTCGGCCATCGCCGCGGTCAGGGTGTTGCGCACCTGCGTGACGGCGTCGTCCGCGAGCGGGCCCGTCAGCTCCAGGGTGCGGTAGACCAGGGCCTCCATCAGCTCTTTGCGCTTGCGGCCCAGCTCGCGCATGGTCAGCTGGGCCGTGGAGAGCCCCAGGGCCTCCTCCAGGCCCTCCGGGGAGTCCCGGACGAGCTTGTTGACCGCCCAGGCGCCCACCGTCGGCCTGCGGAGCTCCTGGATGGCCTTGGCCAGGTCCTTGTCGTCGGTCTGCTTGGCCGCGGCGTTGCGAGCCGCGGTGAACTCCTTCGGGGACAGCCCGTAGAGCTCGTCGGCGACCGGCTTCAGGTCCATGGGCGCAAGGTAGCGCCTGACCGGTTCCCAGACCTGCCGAATGGTCTTCAACAGTCCGCGGCCCGGCGGCGTTCAAGGGACAGGATCGGGTAAACAGGATGGAGACATGCACACCAGGTGGAGATGGGTCCTGTTCGGCCTCGGCGTCGCCGTGGCCGCGATCGGGCCGCTCGCGGCCACGGGCGGTCCCTGGTACGCCTACGTCTTCGGCGGCCTGTGGTTCCTCATGGGCGCGACCGTCGCGTGGCGCACGGCGAGCCTGGGCACCAAGCTCACCCCGGAGGGCATCACGTCGAACGGGCTCGACCGGCAGAGCACCATCGAGTGGTGCGACGTCGAGAGGGTCGAATCGCGGCGCAAGCGGAATCTGATCTTCTTCCACACCATCGCGCCGATGATCAGACTCCGGAGCGGCAAGCGGACGCTGACCGAGCTGAGCCTGCTCTCGATCAAAAAGGACTCCGTGCCCGAACGGACCGCGAAGCACGTGACGGAACTCCAGCGGGCACTGGCCGTGCACCGGGCGAACTGCCCGGCATGTGGAGCGCAGCCCAAAGCGCTCGCGACCCGGCAGGGGATCGTCGGTCGGCTGCGAACGAGATTGCGCGGGCTAATGGGCGGAAATGGCGATCGGTCCATCGTCCGATGACCGGAACCCGTTACACGGCAACACCGTTCACCGTTGACGCAGGCTTGACATTCCCCTCTATCAGCTCTTGACTGGAGGGCGGTTGCTCGTTCCGTTGCGGAAAAGAAACGCGCAGCACTAAAAGCGCGCCTTTTCAAGCGACTGAACAGTCCAATGTGGATCCCGAGAATACTCCGGGAAGACGATTGCCCATCGCGAGGCGAAGAGATGTGCTTCGGAGCACTCTTTACCCCACGAAGGGCACATGCGCCGTGAAGAACTGGAGACGCCGCACCGGAACGGTCTTGCTGACCGCGGTGTTGGGCACTACCGGGTTCGGCTTCGCCGCCACCCCTGCCATCGCGCAGAACGCACCGCAGCAGCAGCCGGCCGCTGACAAGCAGCTGGACAAGCAGGACAAGGCGCTCGTCGACCAGGCCGCCCGCGAGGGCAAGCCGACCGTCGACCTGCTGGTCGCCGCCGAGAACGGCAAGACCGACGCCGCGATCGACGAGCTCGAGGCGCTCGGCGCCACGGTCCAGAAGACCGAGAAGGACGTCGACTACATCAAGGTGACCATCCCGCGTGACAACGCGGCGAAGGCTGCCAAGCTGGCCTCGGTCAGCACGGTCGACGTCGACGGTCTCGTCGCTCTCGACAACCCGCGTCCCGAAGGCATGGAGCAGCCCGCTCCGCAGAAGGCGCCGGACTCGAAGACGCCGCGCGTCAACCCGTACATGCCGACGCAGGACACGCAGGCGGCCCAGTTCGCCCTCGCGAACCCGAAGTGGGACGGCCGCGGCACCACGATCGCCGTGATCGACTCCGGCATCGACCTGGACACGCCCGCCCTGCAGACGACCAGCACCGGTGAGCGCAAGATCATCGACTGGTACAACGCGAACGCCACGAACTCCGGCGACGGCACCTGGGTCACCATGACCAAGACCGGCCGCGTCGGCAAGTTCACCGAGGGCGGCAAGCAGTACACGGCGCCGGCCACCGGTGGGCCCTACTCGTTCGGCCTCTTCAGCGAGACCGCGGGTGACCTGAACCTCGCGAACAGCGAGACCGGCGGTGACATCAACCGCGACGGCGACCGCACGGACGCCTTCGGTGTCATCCAGGACATCACGACGAAGGAAGTCTTCGTCGACGTCGACGGTGACGGCGACTTCACCAACAACAAGCGCATGATCGACTACAAGGTCAAGCAGGACATCGGTTACTTCGGTACCGACAACCCCGCGACCCCGGTCGTCGAGCGCATCTCGTTCGTCGTGCAGACCGACCGCTCGATCTACGACAACGCGGGCACCCCGTACGTCAACCTGGGCATCTCTGGTGCGGCGCACGGCACGCACGTCGCCGGCATCACCGCCGCCCACAAGATGTTCGACGGCAAGATGGCCGGTGCCGCGCCTGGCGCGAAGCTGATCGGCATCAAGGCCTGCCTCTCCACGCCGTCCTGCACGAGCTCCGGTCTCATCGACGGTGTCCTCTACGCCGCGCGCAACGGCGCCGACGTCGTGAACATCTCCATCGGTGGCCTCCCGGCCCTCAACGACGGCAACAACGCCCGTGCGGAGCTCTACAACCGCACGATCAACGAGTACAACGTCCAGATCTTCATCTCGGCGGGCAACTCGGGCGCGGGCGCCAACACCGTCGGTGACCCGTCGGTCGCCACGGACGCGGTGAGCGTCGGCTCGTACATCACCAAGGAGACCTGGCTCTCCAACTACGGCTCGAAGACCGCGCAGAAGCAGAACCTGCACGGCTTCTCGTCGCGCGGCCCGCGTGAGGACGGCGGCTTCAAGCCGAACATCGTCGCGCCCGGCTCGGCGATCTCCACCACGCCGCGCTGGCAGGCCGGCGGCCCGGTGGCGGGCACCTACGCCCTCCCGCCCGGCTACTCGCAGTTCAACGGCACGTCGATGGCCGCCCCGCAGGCGACCGGTGCCGCCGCGCTGCTCGTGAGCGCGTACAAGGCCACGCACGACGGCCAGAAGCCCACCAGCGCCGAGCTGCGCTACGCGATCCAGCGCAGCGCGAACTACGTGAACACCCTCGGTGCCTACGAGCAGGGCGCGGGCCTCTTCAACACCAACGCCGCGTGGAAGCTGCTGGACAAGCACTCCGTGCCGGACCAGGTCACCACGTCCGTCGCGGTCAACACCGTCCTCAGTGGACTGCTGGCCACCCCGAACGTCGGTGTCGGCATCCACGACCGTGAGGGCGTGACCGCGGGCCAGGAGTACACCCGCACCTACACGCTGACGCGCACCACGGGCCACGACGACGAGACGTACAAGGTCTCGTGGAAGGGCAACGACGGCACGTTCACGGCGCCGAAGAAGGTCGACCTGCCGCTGAACAAGCCCGTCCAGTTCGCCGTCAAGGTCAAGGCGAAGACCGCGGGCGTGCACAGCGCCGTCCTGCAGCTCGACAACCCGGAGACCCCCGGTGTCGACGTGCAGACGCTGAACACCGTGTTCGCGGCGGAGAACTTCAACGCCGCCAACAAGTTCTCGGTCACCAAGTCGGGCACCATCGCGCGCAACCAGTCGACCAGCCTCTTCGTGAACGTGCCCAAGGGCACGACCGCGCTGAAGGTCGACATGAACGCCGGCGGCGCCGAGGCCGGCAAGGGCCAGGTCCGCTTCCTGCGCTTCACCCCGCAGGGTGTGCCGCTCGACGTGACCAGCTCGACGAACTGCTACAACCCCGACGCGGGTGCCGGTTGTGCCGGTGGCACGCCGACCAGCCGCACGGTGGCCAGCCCGATGGCCGGTGTCTGGGAGATCGTGATCGAGGCGCGCCGCACCTCCGACGCCGACTCGGCGCCGTACTCGGTGACCGCGTCCGTGCTCGGCACGACGATCAGCCCGAACCCGGACGTCATCGCGTCCGGCACGATCGGCACGCCGATCGAGCGCAGCTACACCGTCACGAACACGCAGGCCAGCTTCAACGGCCGGCTCGCGGCGGGCGCTGTCGGCAGTGCCAAGACGGCCCGCCCGACGATCGCGAACCTGGCGTCCCAGCAGTACCAGGTCGTGGTCGGTGCAGGCTCGTCGAAGCTCACCGCCACGATCGGCAACCCCGCCGACCAGGGCGCTGACCTCGACCTGTCCGTCTACAACTGCACGACGGGCAGCTGTGTGCTCGCCGGTCAGACGGCGGACGCGGACTCCGAGGAGTCGGTGACCATCACCAATCCGGCGGCCGGCAACTGGCTCGTCGTGGTGGACGGCTACGCGGTGCCCGCGGGCACCACGGAGTACGACTACTTCGACGTCTACACCTCGGCCGCTCTCGGCACGCTGTCCGTCACGGACAGCAACGCCGACCGCGCCGCCGGTGCGTCGTGGAACGCGACGGGCGTCATCACGCCGCTCGGCCAGCCCGGTGCCGGCCGCGTCCTGCGCGGTGAGCTCGAGGTGCGCACGGCCGACAACACCGTCGTCGGTGGCGGCGCCGTGATCGTTCAGGCAGTCAGCTAGCAGCTCGCAAGAACGCAGAAAGCCCCAGGGTCCACGAGATCCTGGGGCTTTCTACGGTTCCGGCAACCTGTTGCTCAGCGGCTCGTCCACATCCACCTTGGACACACCGGCGATCAGATACGCGTCTTCCACCTTGTCGACCGGCATCTCGGCCCGCAGGTAACCGATTCTGGGATCCCGCGACTCGACGGTCGCGCCCAGCCTCTCCAGTGCCTGCTCGACCTCCTCGTCGCGTCCCTGCTGCACGGAGATCATCAGTGGCACTGTGAGGTGGCCGTCGCGCTTCGCCTGCTCGATCCGGAGCTTGTCCGGTTTTGCTGAGGACACGATCGGCACCTCCGCCAAGGGCACGGCTGGAGACCCGTTCGTACCACAACTGCCGAGAGCCAGCGCGCAAAACGCGACGGCGAGCGGTCTTCTCATGATCGAAGGACGGAACGGCTCCCGCAGGCGGTTGCACCGGATTCTCCGGGCGTTCTACTGCCGAGGACCCGCAAACGCTTGCTCCCGCAGTGTGCCGTCCGCACTCTCACCGAACACCCGTGCGTCCGTGTGCTGGTCAGAGGCAGGTTGCGCCTTCTTGACCCCGGTGACCGCCCGCGTCCTGATCTGAGGCAACGCACTGTTGTGCTGCCGGTGCACCCAGTCGACCAGGTGCTCCCTGGTGAGACAGCGCAGGTCCCACAACTTGCCGGCGTCAGCGGCGCTCACGAGCGCACGCACCCGCACGAACCCCTGCGTAGCTTGCGTCACCTGCAACACGGACACCCGCCCGTCCCACAGGTCGCTGCCCTCCAGCATGGACCGCATCTCCTGCCGCATCGCCTCGACCGGCACAGTCCAGTCGAGATCGAGCTCCACGGTGCCCAGCAACGCCGACTGCGTGCGCGTCCAGTTCTCGAACGGCGTCTTCAGGAAGTACGACGTGGGCAACACCAGCCGCCGGTCGTCCCACAGGTGCAGCACCACGTACGTCAGCGTGATGTCCTCGACCCGCCCCCACTCACCGTCCACGACGACAACGTCATCGAGCCGCACCGCGTCGCTGAACGCGATCTGCAGCCCCGAGATCAGGTTGCCCAGCAACGACTGCGCGGAGAACGCCGCCACCGCACCGATGACAGCGGCAGACGCCAGCACGGTCGACCCAACAGCCCGCGCGCCGGGGAACGTCATGAGGATCGCCCCCACTGCCAGCACGCCGATGACCACCAACACCAGCCGCCGCACCAACGTGACCTGCGTGTGCACCCGCCGCGCGTGCCGGTTGTCGGTGACGTCCGTGCGGACCCGCGACAGCGAGACGTCCACCAGAGTGCTGATCAACGCCGCCAGCAGCCACGCGCCGGCCAGGATCAGCGCGATGCCCAGCACGTGCAACACAACCGGCACGTCCACCGGGTAGACGCTCAGGCTTATCTGGGCGGCCAGGAGCGCTCCGAACGCCTGGCCAGGGCGGTACATCTTGCCGCTGTGGGTGAAGCGGCGGACCAGCCTGTGGACCACTTCCACCACGAGCAGTGCGAAGGCCACGGAGCAGCCCATGACGACGAACAGCACGGTTCCCTCCTTTTGGTATCGAGGTGGGGTACCCGGCCTCCGATCGGGTGAACACCATGAGCCACCTCACGGCCAGCGGCGAGTGCGGTTTGAGTCACAGCGACCAAAAGGGTGTTGCATCGCGGGTTTGAGTTTGCAAGACTCAAACCATGTTCACCACATCGGAGGCGCTGGACCTGGTCGAGCGCACCGCGTCGGCCGAGGCCCTGTTCGGGCCTCGCACCACCGACCCCGGCAAGCGCAAGGAGGTGCGGCGCCGCTACCGCGCACTGGCCGCCGTCCTGCACCCCGACGTGGTCGGACCAGCCAACACGCGGGCTCACACGGCGTCGGCGAACCTCACCCGCCTGCACCACGAGTGGACCAACGGCACGACCGTCGAGCTGCAAACCAGGACCGGCGCCTACCGCATCGGCGAGCCGTTCGCGGTCGGCAGCATCGCCAACCTCTACGAGGCGGACGGCCCGTACGTGGTCAAGGTGGTGCGCAACCCGGCGCTCAACCCGTTGCTGCACGGCGAGTGGCAGGCGCTGCGGGCACTGGAGCGCTTCACCGATTGGAACCCGTGGCTGCGGGCGTTCTACCCACGGCTGCTCGACACGTCCGGTGACGTGGCCAAGAACTCGCGCGCCTTCACGGTGCTCGACCCGCTGCTCGACGGGTTCGTGACGCTGAAGGACGTGCAGAACGCCTACCCGGATGGACTGGACGGGCGCGACTACGCGTGGATGCACCGCAGGCTGCTCAAGGCGCTGGCCGGCGCGCACCAGATCGGTCTGGTGCACGGGGCCGTCACCGCCGAGAACGTCCTGGTGCACCCGGAACAACACGGCATCGTGCTCGTCGGCTGGTCGTTCGCCGTCGAATCCGGCCAGAGGCTCCTCGCGACCAGCAAGACCATCGCCTATCCGCCGGAAGTGCAAGCACAGCAACCGGTCACGGCCGCGACGGACGTCCACATGGCACACACGCTGATGGCAGACACGTTGAACCCCAACGAAAACCGGCAGATCGCCTTCGCCAAAGGATGTCAGCAGGAACGACCTCAGCGCAGGCCCGACGCCGCCGACCTGCTCGGTGAGTACGACGACCTGCTCGAAGAACTATACGGGCCAAGGGTTTTCCGCCCGTTCGCACTTCCCCAGACAGGAGAATGACCATGGGACACGGCAAGTGGGACGACAACGCGTACGCCGCGGCGAAGACCTTCCGCGCGGCCAAGGGGATCGCTGACTTCGGCTACACCGCGTCGATCAAGGGGAACCCCGCGTCGAGCTGGAAGGCCGCGCCGAGCCTTGACCCGCTGAACGTCGCGTACCGCGAGTGCCGCGACTCGCCCGACCACGCCGACTCGACACCGATCGCGGTGCTCTTCGACGTCACCGGGTCGATGGGCGCGGTGCCGCGGATCATGCAGGGCAAGCTCGGCAAGCTGCACGGGTTGTTGCAGCGCAAGGGATATCTCGCGGACCCGCAGCTGATGTTCGGTGGCATCGGGGACGCCGACAGCGACCGGGTGCCGTTGCAGGTCGGGCAGTTCGAGTCGGACAACCGCATGGACGAGCAGTTGCGGGACATCTTCCTCGAAGGCAACGGTGGTGGGCAGAAGAGCGAGTCCTACGAGCTGGCCGCGTACTTCGTGGCACGGCACGTGGTCACCGACGCGTGGCAGAAGCGCGGCCGCAAGGGGTATCTGTTCATCATCGGCGACGAGCTGAACAAGCCGCGGCTCGAGGCCCGGCACATCCGCCGGATCATCGGCGACGACGTGAAGCAGGACATCGACCCCGTGTCGGTGTACCGCGAACTCGCCCGCAAGTGGAACGTCTACTTCATCCTCCCCAACCAGTCGTCGTACTTCAACGACGACAGCATCGGTGAGCACTGGCGGGCCATCCTCGGCCAGAACTTCCTCAAGCTGGACGACCCCGGCGCGGTGTGCGAGCTCATCGCGGCCACGATCGGCATGGAGGAGCAGGTGGTCGACCTCGACCAGGCCCTCGTCGACCTCGCCGAGATCGGGTCGGTCGCCGAGAGCAAGGCCGTCGGCAAGGCGCTGGTCGCGGTCGGCAGTGGCAAGCGCGCGGTCGTCGCGGCTCCGCTGGGCATCGACGGTCCTGACGACGTGGCGCTGAGCTGATGAACGACCACGTGATCGTCGTCGGGCTGGGGTTCGGTGACGAGGGCAAGGGGGCCGTCGTCGACGCGTTGTGCGCGGAGGGGAGCGTGTCCACCGTCATCAGGTTCAACGGGGGAGCGCAGGCCGCGCACAACGTGATCGCCGACGGACGGCACCACACCTTCAGCCAGTTCGGGTCGGGCACGCTCGCGGGCGTGCCGACCTGGCTGTCGCGGTTCGTGCTCGTCGAGCCGATCGCGCTGGCGACCGAGTCACGTGAGCTGGAGGCGCTCGGCGTCGCGAACCCGCTGTCGCTGGTGTCGGTCGACGCCCAGGCGCTGCTCACCACGCCGTTCCACGTCGCCGCGAACCGGGCCAGGGAGAGGGCCAGGGGCGGCGACCGGCACGGCTCGTGCGGGAAGGGGATCGGCGAGACGGCCTGGTACGGGCTGCTCGCCGGGGCGCGCGAGGGGGACGTGGTGGAGGGGCAGCGGGTGCTCGGCGAACCGGGCCCCGCTCCCACCGTCGGCGACTGCCTGAACCCCAACCAGCTCAGGCAGCGGCTCGACGCGCTCGGCCGGTTCTACGAGCCGTTGATCGGTGAGGGTCCGAGCGTGGACGACCTGGTCGGCCTCTACGGAGCGTTCGCGGACGCCGTCCGGATCACGCAGGGCCACGAAGGGCTGCTCGACGCCGGACGGGTCGTCTTCGAAGGCGCGCAAGGCGTTCTCCTCGACGAGACCTACGGCTTCCACCCGCACACCACCTGGTCCACAGTCGTGCCGCGCAACGCCCGTGAGCTGCTGCAAGGGCGTCCGGCCCGGGTGATCGGCGTGACCAGGACCTACCAGACGCGTCACGGCGCCGGCCCGCTGCCGACCGAGGACCCTGACGTGCTCGCCAGGTTCCCGGAGCGGCACAACGGCACCGGCGAGTTCCAGGGCGCGTTGCGGGCCGGGCACCTGGACGCGAACCTGCTGCGCTACTCCGTCGACTGCTGTGGGGGTGTCGACGGCCTTGCGGTGACGCATCTGGACGCTCACGGCCTGAAGGTCGCCACCGGTTCGACCCTGGAAGACCTGTCCGACCCCGTCGCGTACCTGGAGGCCCTGCTCGATGTCGACGTGCTCGTCACCGGCGCGGGGCCGACCAGGGCGGACTACGCGGTGCGGGACAATCCACGACGTGATCGAGTCGACGTTGGTATCGGTGGACGTGATCGTGCTCCGGTTTGACCCGGAGGCACGCGCGGTGCTCGTGGGGGTCGCACCGCGCGCACAGGAGCCGTTCGCGGGCGAGCTGGCACTGCCCGGCGTCCTGCTGGGCAGGGGTGAACGGCTGCGCGACGCGACCACCAGGGCCGTCACGGGCAAGCTGGGCCTCACCGAGGAGTCGGTGACCGCGACCGGCCAGCTCGCCACCTTCGACGAACCGTCGCGTGACCCGCGCGGGCCGACGCTGTCGATCGCGCTGTGGGCCACGGTGACCAGGGCGACCGGCGACCTGGCCGTCTGGACCAGGCTCGACGCCGTGCCCCCGCTGGCCTTCGACCACGACCGGATCGTCGCCGACTCGCGGCCGTTGCTCGCGGACAAGCTCTGGCGCGACGTGCCGTTCACCGCGGGGCTGCTCGGACCCGAGTTCACGACGGCGCAGGCGCTCGACGTCACCGAGTCGCTGACCGGCGACCGTCCCTACCCGGCCAACCTGGGCCGCACGATGGACCGCGTGCCGGGACTCGGGCGCACCAGCGAACACGCGGCCGCGCTGCCCAAGGGTGGCCGGCCGCCGCTGGTGTGGAAGTGGTCTAGCGAGGTAGTTCGGGCTTGAACAGCCAGCGGTCGAGCAGGTCGCGGTGCCCGGCGAGCAGGAGGAAGTCCTCGGTCGTCACCGATCCGTGCCGGTTGCGGGCGCACCACTCGCGCAGCAGCGCGAAGAACGAGTCGTCGCCCATCTCGCGGCGCAACGCGTGCAACGTCAGCGCCCCTCGCTTGTAGACCCTGTCGTCGAACCAGTCCGCGCGCGGCGGGCGTCCGATGACGAGGTTCTGCGGCTGGCGACGCAACAGATCCCTGGCCGCAGCCGCGCAGGCGTCGGCGGACCGGCCGCCGGAAGCCTCGGACCACAGCCATTCCGAGTAGCAGGCGAAGCCCTCGTTCAGCCAGATGTGCTCCCAGTCGGCGATGCCGACCGAGTTGCCGAACCACTGGTGCGCCAACTCGTGCGCCACCAGCCGTTCCGACCCGCGCCGCCCGTCCACGTGGTTGGCGCCGAACGTCGACAACCCTTGCGCCTCAACGGGAACGTCGAGCGCGTCGTCGGTCACCACGACGGAGTACCGGGGGAACGGGTAGGGCCCGAACAGCGACGAGAACAACTCGATCATGGCGTCCTGCCGGCCGAAGTCGTGCGCCACCAGCCGACGCAGCCGCGCGGGTGCCCACACGTCCGGCAGCGCCTCGACGTACTGTCCGATCTGGACGGTCGCGAGGTAGGTCGCCATCGGTTCGGCCATCGAGTACGTCCACCGGGTCGTGCTGCCGGAGACCTTGCCGTCGACCAGCACCCCGTTGCACACCACGGTGTACGGCGACGGCGCCGTCACCTCCAGGTGGTACGAGGCCTTCGACCACGGCTCGTCGAGGCACGGGAACCACGACGGCGCCCCGATGGGCTGCGAGGCCACGATCGAGCCGTCGGTGAGCTCGTCCCAGCCGAGGTCGCCCCATTCCGGCGTCGAGATCGGCTTGGGCGTGCCCGAGTACCGGACGTCGACCGTGAAAGCCCCTCGCACGGCCGCACGCACGTTCAGGACGCCACCGGCGTGCCCGTAGCGCGCGGGCCTGCCGTTCACCAGCACCTTCGAGATCCGCAGTGGACCGAAGGACAGCGAGAACGACGACAGCGAGCTGCAGGAAGCCTGCAGCACCGCACGCCCGGTAAGGCGTGCGGAGTGCGGCTTGTAGTCAAGCTCTAACGCGTAATGGTGTACGGAGAAGCTCATGTCCACGCGGAGATCGGGTTGCCCAGCCAACGGGTTCCCGACGGTACATCCTCTCCGCGCATGACGAGCGAGGCGGGTCCGATCGTGGTGTGAGCACCGATGGACGCACCGGGCAGCACGATGCCGTGCGGGCCCAAAGTGGAACCGGCGCCCAGTTCCACGCGGTCCATCCGCAGGATCCGGTCGTGGAACAGGTGCGTCTGCACGACACAGCCGCGGTTGACGGAAACGCCGGCACCCAGCTTCACCAGGTCGGCCTCGGGCAGCCAGTACGACTCGCACCACACGCCACGGCCCACGGACGCGCCCAGCGAGCGCAGCCACAGGTTCATGATCGGCGTGCCGCCGGAGAACCCGATCAGCCACGGCACCGCGAGCACCTCGACGAACGTGTCCGCCAGCTCGTTGCGCCACACGAACGCCGACCACAGCGGGTACTCGCGGACCTTGAACCGGCCCACGAGCGTCCACTTGGCGACGACGGCCACGAGACAGGCGAGCACACCGGCGCCCAGCAGCACGAGGCCGGAGGCCCAGAGCCCGAACTCCTTCAGCGCGAACAGCACCAGCACGACGAGGGCGACGTTCAGCATCACCGGGACGAACCGGCACAGCTCGACCAGCGCCCGCGCCCACATGAGGTGCTTGGGCGGGTCGAACGTGCGCGACTGGTCCGACACCTCGGCGGCGCGCGGCAGCTTCATCGGCGGCATGCCCAGGTACGACGACCCGGCCTTGGCCCGCTTCGGCGCCGCCGACAGCACGCCGACGAGCCCGCCCTTCGGCACGGTGCGTCCGGGCGCGGTCATGCCCGAGTTGCCCAGGAACGCCCGCTTGCCCACTCGCGCGGTGGCGATGCGCAGCCAGCCGCCGCCGAGCTCGTACGTCGCGACCATCGTGTCGTCGGCCAGGAACGCGCCGTCGCCCACCCTGGTCATCTTCGGCAGCGCGACCACCGTGGACGCCTCGACGTGGCGGCCGACCTTCATGCCGAGCAGCCGCAGCCACACCGGCGTGAACAGCGACGCGTACAGCGGGAACAGGGCCGTGCGCGCGTTGTTCATCAACCGCTCGGTCGTCCACGCCGCCCACGCGACGCGGCTGTGCACGGGGTAGTGGCCCTCGCGCATGCCGATGCCCAGCAGCCGCACCGCGACCAGCACGATCAGCGCGTACGAGCCGAACCAGATCGCGGAGGCGACCGGGACGTCCCACAGCGCCGACGTCAGCGTGACCGGGCGGCGCAGCACGTAGAGCAGGGCCGGGGCCGCCGCGAGCAGCGGCAACGCGCCCAGCAGGCCGGACGAGAAGCCGTACATGAGGTTCCAGAAGCGCGACCGCTCCGGACGGCGGGACGGGAACGACCGCGCCGCCTTGCCCTCGCGGATCGCCGGGACGCCCGCCCAGCGCTGGCCGGTCGGCACGGAGCCGCGGACACCCGAACCGGGCGCCACCTCGGCCTTCTTGCCGATCTTCGCGCCGGGGAACAACGTGCTGCGCGCACCGACCGTGGCACCCGCGCCGATCCGGACGCGGCCGATGCGCAGCCGGTCGCCATCCAGCCACCAGCCGGACAGGTCGACCTCGGGCTCGACGGCGGCGCCGCGCCCGACCTTGAGCATGCCCGTGACGGGCGGCAGCGAGTGCAGGTCGACGCCTTCGCCGATCTTCGCGCCCAGCGCCCGCGCGTAGTGCGTGACCCAGGAACCGGACAGCTCGGTGGCGCGGGACATCTGCGCCAGCATCTCGGCGGTCCACAGTCGCAAGTGGACGGAACCACCGCGCGGGTACTCACCGGGCTTCAGGC
Organism: Lentzea pudingi; assembly: GCF_014646255.1. GTDB lineage: Bacteria > Actinomycetota > Actinomycetes > Mycobacteriales > Pseudonocardiaceae > Lentzea > Lentzea pudingi. The sequence goes on along the minus strand of NZ_BMNC01000002.1, from coordinate 691,626 downwards.
CGCGCAGCAGCAACCGCGCACCACCGGCGGAGATCGCGAGGCGGCCGGCCGGGCTCAGGAACGCCACGAACCCCGCGGCGACCCACCACCACGACACGGACGTCCAGCCCAGCACGTTCGACAGCGCCGTCAGCGCCACGACCCAGCGCGCGCCGGAGACGGTGAGCAGCGGGATCATCAGCAGCGTCTGGACGACACCGGTCCAGCGCGGCGTCGGCGCGACCTCGTGCACCTCGGCCGTCTCGCCGTACGACTCCAGGCGGCGAGCCAGCTTGTAGAGCGTCGGGTTCTGGTAGACGTCCTGGACCGACGTGCTCGGGTAACGCGTGCGGATCATCGAGACGAGTTGCGCGGCACCGAGTGAGCTGCCGCCGGACGCGAAGAAGTTCGCGCCTTCGGAGGCAGGCCCGGAACCGAGCACCGCGGCCCACTGCTCCGCGAGCCAGCCCTCGACGCCCGAGAACACCACTCCCGCGGTGTCCATCGACTCGAGCGGCCACGGCAGCGCGGCGCGGTCGACCTTGCCGGACGTGCGCGTCGGCAGCGTCTCGACCACCGCGAGCAACGGCACCAGCGCGGCCGGCAGTGCGGTGCGCAGCTGCTCGATGGCGGTGTCCTGGTCGAACTCGCCGTCTGTGACGACATAGCCGACGAGGATCTGGTTGCCGCCGCGCGTCGTGCGCACGGCAGCGGCCGCACCGGCGATACCGGGCAGCGCCGCGAGGGCCGCGTCGACCTCTCCCAGTTCGATTCGCCGGCCGCCGAGCTTGATCTGCTCGTCCGCGCGGCCGAGGAAGACGAGGCCCTCCGGCTCGGCGCGGACCATGTCACCGCTGCGGTACGCGCGGTCCCAGCCCATCGAGGGCAGCGGCGCGTACTTCTCGGCGTCCTTGGCCTCGTCCAGGTAGCGGGCCAGGCCGACGCCACCGATCACGAGTTCGCCGGACTCGCCCATGGGCACGACCTCGCCCTGGGGGTCGACCACGACGAGTTCCCAGCCGTCCAGCGGCAGGCCGATGCGTACGGGGCCCGTGCCGCTCATCTGGGCGGCGCAGGCGACGACGGTCGCCTCCGTGGGGCCGTAGGTGTTCCAGACCTCGCGGCCGGGGACGGCGAGCCGCTCAGCGAGTTCGGGCGGGCAGGCCTCGCCGCCGAAGATGAGCAACCGGACGTCGTCCAGGGCCTCGACGGGCCACAGCGCGGCCAGTGTCGGCACCGTGGAGACGACGGTGATCTCCTGCTCGACCAGCCACGGCCCCAGGTCCATGCCCGTGCGCACCAGCGAGCGCGGCGCGGGCACCAGGCAGGCGCCGTAACGCCACGCGAGCCACATCTCCTCGCAGGAGGCGTCGAACGCGACGGAGAGCCCCGCCAGCACCCGGTCCTCCGGGCCGATCGGCTCGTCGGTCAGGAACAGGTTCGCCTCGGCGTCCACGAACGCGGCGGCGCTGCGGTGCGTGACCGCGACGCCCTTGGGCTTACCGGTCGAACCGGACGTGAAGATGATCCACGCGTCGTTGTCCAGACCCGGTTCGCCGGGGACGCCGAGCGTGGTGCCGTGCAGCACGAGGGAACGGCCCTCGCCGAGCACGGCACTCACTTGCGCCTCACCGAAAACGAGCTCGGCACGCTCGTCCGGGTCCTCGAAGTCGACCGGCACGTAGGCCGCGCCGGCCGCGAGGGTCGCCAGGATCGAGACGTAGAGGTCGACGGTGCCCGAGGGCACGCGGATGCCGACCCGGTCGCCGACCCCGACGCCCTCGGCAGCGAGCTTTTCCTTGAGTTCCAGTACTTCCGTGATCAGTGCGCGGTACGTCAGCGCGGTGGTGCCGTCGTCGACGGCCAGCGCGTCCGGGTGCTTCTCGGCACTCGCGCGCAGGATGTCCAGGAGGGTGCGCGGTGTGGGCGCCTCGCCTGCAGTGAACATCGATCGAAGGACAACGGGTTCAGCCGCAATCGTCACGTCAGCGTCACTTCTCACCCTCTCGGCAACCGGTAGCCGTGCAACTTTACAGCCACGCAACGGACTATCTCTCAAACGAGTATGCACCCTCACAGGTGACTTCAGTCACCGCAACACTTTCGAGTGACTTCTTCGCGTTGTGGCGCGCGAGGTTCCACTCCCGCCAGTCCTTCTCCGGCGTGCGATTCTTCATCCACCGCAAGGCACACGAGCGTTCATGCTGCGGCAACCTGACCAATGCGGGCACCGCGTCCTCGGACAGCTGCGACAGGTAGTACGTGTCGATCTTCTGCGTCGCCTCGAACCGCGACACGTTGTAGTCGGCGACCACCCGTTCGGGGTTCAACGCCACCACTGCGAGGAAGAACGCGGCACCGGTGGCGACGATCGCCTTCGGCAACCAGTTGGCGCGCAACGAGATCCCGCTCGCGATCACCATCACGTACACCACGGCCAGCCACACCTCGCACGACGCGACGAGCAGCCGCAGCACCGTCCACCCGTACGCCTGCTGGTAGAACCACATGCGACTCAAGGCACTCGCGACGATGACAAGTGTGAGAACAGCGAGCGAACCCAGCAAAACCCGCAGCCACAACTGATCCCGCTGCGTCTTCTTCACGGCGAACCGCGCGACTCCGGCGATCACGCCGAGCGTGAGGATGGTGACCCACAGCAGCTGCCAGAACCCGGACCGCGCGTACTCGGCGAACGTCACGCCCGCCGTCTTCATCACGTAGGCCTCACCACCGAACAGAACCGCGAGCTGCGTCCCCACGAATCCGGTGAACAGCACCACGAGCACGCCGACGGGCAACCCGTAGTCCTTGAGCCGCAACGACCCCGGCTTCACCTCGGCGTCCTCGTCGATCTCCGGCGGCGCCGCCACGAGATAACAGGCCCCCAGCGCCCCCAGCGCCGCGACGACCCCGAAGAACGCCTGCTGCACGTAGTCGTCGACGTCGAGGTCGGGGATCAGGCCTTCGAGGAAGTCGTTGAAGCCCTTGTCCGCCCCGGCCAGCAACGACCCGAAGACCAGCAGCAACACCAGCGCCACACCGACGGAGACGAACGGCCGGATCCCGATCGGCCCGCGCCGCCGGAACCCCTTGGACACCCACGGGATGGACCGCAGCGCACCGAGCCCGACCCCCAACGCCCCGAACACGAGCCCGCGCACTGTCTTGCCGCCGGCCATGGCGATCGAGCCGCACAGCATCGACGCCATCAGGCTCAACGGGAAGACCCACTCCGCGGCCCGCAGGAAGCCCATCGCGAGGAACGCCAGCGCACCGGCCAGCCACAGCGCCCGCTCGACGGTCGGCTTGCCCGCGTAGAACAGCACACCGCCGACGCCCACGAGCCCCGCGAGGAACCAGCCGACGCCGTTGTTCGGGACGGCCAGGAACGCTCCGCCGAGGCCCGCTGCGAGGCCCGCGATCATGGCCTTGCCGGGGGCGCCGGTCGTGGGTGGGCGCCACCAGGGCATGAACGGGACGCCGGGGGCGGTCATGGCGGGCGCGGCGGCGGGGTAGCGGGGTGGGGCCTGCCACGGGGAGGCCGGGGGGAGGGTGGCGGCGACGACCTCGGCGGGCTTGGCGGGGGGAGCGGGGGCTGCGGCGGGTTCGGGCTCCTTCACGGGCTTGGGTCCGCCTGCGGGCTTCGCCGGCTCCTTGGCGGGCTTGGGCGTGTCCGCGGCTTTCACGGGCTTGGGAGCGTCCGCTGCCTTCGCCGGCCTCTTCGCGGGCTTCTCACTCGCCGACTGATCTTGTCGGACCTCCTGAGTAGGTTGAGTCGCAGGGGTTCCCGGCTCGGGGGTACCCCTGCGAGAGCCTGCCTCGGCGTCCTTCTCAGGCCCCGGCGTGCCCTTCCCAGGCTGCGACGTGCCTTCGCCAGGCTCCGGCGTGCCCTTCCCAGGCTCCGGCACCCCCTCGGCCCCCTCCGGCTTCCCGGCCACCGGCCGATACCCGGTCTTCCGCAGGTTCCGGTACTTCGGCCGCCGAGCGGCCTTGTCGTCAGTCATGTCTCTCCCAAGCCCCGAACAGGGCGTGCTTCACCGCCACACCGGCGAAGCGGTGCGGACAAGAGTCAGGCAAGAAGGGCCAAAAGCCCAGTTCAGCGAGGCAAAGTCACCCGGATGCAAGACCCGGGGTCCACCACGGCGATCGTCCCGCCGTGCAGGTCCACCACCCAGCGGGCGATGGCGAGACCGAGCCCGGTCCCGCCACCACCCGCCCTCTCCCCTCGGGTGAACCTCTCGAAGATCCGCGAGCGGTCGGCCGGAGCGATCCCCGGCCCCTCGTCCCGGACCTCCAGCACCACGGCCGAAGCCGACGCGTACCCGGCCACGGACACCAACCCCCCGGTGGGTCCGTGCCGGGCAGCGTTGTCCACCAGGTTCACCAGCACCTGGTGCAACCGCTCCCCATCAGCGAGAACAGTCAGATCGCCGGCGACGTCGATCGAGAACGAGGCTGCGGGTGCCGCCACCGCCGCCTCCGCCACCACGTCGGCGACCAGGGACGACACCGACAACGTCTCCCGGTTCAGCGACAGCACCCCGGCGTCGATCTTCGACAGGTCCAGCAGTTCGGTGACCAGCCGTCCCAGCCGTTCGGTCTGCGCCAGCGCGGTCTTCATGGTGGCAGCGTCAGCCACGGCCACCCCGTCGACCACGTTCTCCAGCACGGCCTGCAACGCCGAGATCGGCGTCCGCAGCTCGTGCGACACGTTCGCGATCAGCTCACGCCGCTGCTGGTCGGCAGCCGCGAGGTCGGCGGCCATCACCGTGAACGCCTCGGCGAGCTGTCCGACCTCGTCCGAGGACGTCGCCCGGACCGAGCGCGAGTAGTCCCCGGACGCCATCGACCGGGCGGCCGAGGTCATCTCCCGCAACGGCGAGGTCATGCCGTGCGCGAGCAGTTGCGAGGTCAGCAGTCCCAGCACCAGCGCGATCAAAGTCGTCCGAGGCGGCAACCATCCGGTCACGTAGCGGAAGTAGGCGAACGACACACACCCGGACACCACGATCACGATGCCGAGCTTGAGCTTGATCGACCGCACCGAGTCCAGCGGACGCGGCAACAGGTCGAGAAGGTCCAGCAGCCGCTTCACGGCGACACCTTCCGGGCGGGTACCTCCAGCGCGTACCCCACCCCGTGCACGGTCCGGATCAGGTCGGCCCCGAGCTTGCGCCGCAGCGCCTTCACGTGGCTGTCGACCGTCCGCGACGACGCCCCCTCGTGCCACCCGCACGCCTCCGCCAGCAGCCGCTCGCGCGCCTGCACGGCCGACGGCCGCTCGGCCAGGAACACCAGCAGGTCGTACTCGGTCGGCGTCAGGTGGGCCTCGACGCCCGACCGCGACACCCGGCGCGAGGCCAGGTCGATCAGCAGGTCGCCGAGTTCCATCGAATGCGACGCCACCGCCCGTGACACCCGCCGCAGCAGCACGTGCACCCGTGCCGCCAGCTCGCGCATCGAGAACGGCTTCGTCAGGTAGTCGTCCGCCCCCACGGCGAGCCCGACCAGCAGATCGGTCTCGTCCCCCCGCGCGGTCAGCATCAGCACCGGCACCGACCGGGACGCCTGGATCCGCCGGCACACCTCGAGCCCGTCGAACCCCGGCAGCATCACGTCCAGAACCACCAGGTCAGGGAGGAACGAGGCGGCGAACGCCACCCCGGACGGCCCGTCGTGGGCCACGGCCACCTCGAAGCCCTCCGCCCGCAGCCGCGCGGCCACGGACTCGGCGATCGTGATGTCGTCCTCCACGACGAGCACCCTGCGCTGACCTGTCATGCCGGCGACTTTATGGGTATGTCGTGGAGGACGCCGGGACAAGTTGTGAAGATCGTGTGCAGACCCGCGAGGTAGGTTCGTGCCATGAACGTCCTCGAAGCGGTCCTGGAGAGGATCACGTACGCCAACGAGGACAACGGCTACACCGTCGCCAAGGTCGACACCGGCCGAGGAGACCTGGTCACGGTCGTCGGCGCTCTGCTCGGCGCGCAGCCGGGCGAGTCGATCCGCATGCGCGGCACGTGGGGCTCGCACCCGCAGTACGGCAAGCAGTTCCACGTCGACGACTACACGACGATCCTGCCCGCGACGATCCAGGGCATCCGCCGCTACCTCGGCTCCGGCCTGATCAAGGGCATCGGCCCGGTGCTCGCGGACAAGATCGTCACCCACTTCGGGGTCGCGGCACTCGACGTCATCGAGAACGAGCCGGAACGCCTGATCGAAGTCCCGAAGCTCGGTCCGAAGCGCACCAAGCTCATCGCGGACGCGTGGGAGGAGCAGAAGGCCATCAAGGAGGTCATGGTCTTCCTGCAGGGCGTCGGCGTCTCCACGAGCCTCGCCGTCCGCGTCTACAAGCAGTACGGGGACAAGTCCATCGACGTCGTCAGGGACGAGCCGTACCGCCTGGCCAGTGACGTGTGGGGGATCGGCTTCAAGACCGCCGACGTGATCGCGAAGGCCGTCGGCATCCCGCACGACAGCCCGCAACGCGTGAAGGCCGGCCTGCAGTTCACGCTCTCCGAGGCCACCACCGACGGCAACTGCTACCTGCCGGAACAGGCCCTCATCGCGGATGCCATCAAGATCCTCCAGGTCGACACGGGCCTCGTCATCGACTGCCTCGCGGAGCTGGTCGAGGAGGAGGGCGTGGTCCGCGAGGAGCTCCCGGACGACGAGATCGCCGTCTACCTGGTCCCGTTCCACCGCGCGGAGATCTCGATGGCCGCGCAGCTCAAACGCCTGCTGCACAGCGAACACGACCGCATGCCGAGCTTCGCGACCGTCAACTGGGACAAAGCTCTGGCCTGGCTCGGCACCGACCTCGAAGAACACCAGGCCGCGGCGGTCAAACTCGCTCTGACGCAGAAGGTAGCCGTCCTGACCGGTGGCCCCGGCTGCGGCAAGAGCTTCACGGTCCGCTCGATCGTCAGGCTGGCCCAGGCGAAGGGCGCCAAGATCGTGCTGGCCGCCCCCACCGGACGTGCCGCGAAGCGCCTCACCGAGCTGACCGGGCACGAGGCCCGCACCGTCCACCGCCTGCTGGAGCTCAAGCCCGGCGGCGACGCGGCGTACGACCGCGACCACCCGCTCGACGCCGACCTCGTGGTCGTCGACGAGGCCTCGATGCTGGACCTGTTGCTGGCCAACAAACTCGTGAAGGCCGTCCCGCCCGGTGCCCACCTGCTGCTCGTCGGCGACGTCGACCAGCTGCCGTCCGTCGGCGCGGGGGAGGTGCTCAGGGACGTGCTGGCGCAGGGCAGCCCGATCCCGAACGTCCGCCTGACCCACATCTTCCGCCAGGCCCAGGAGTCCGGCGTCGTCACGAACGCCCACCGCATCAACAGCGGCGACTACCCGATCGTCCAGGGGATGCCCGACTTCTTCCTCTTCAGCGCCGACGAGGCCGAGGACGCGGCCACGCTGACCGTCGACGTCGTCGCGAACCGCATCCCGCGCAAGTTCCGCCTCGACCCGCGCAAGGACATCCAGGTCCTCGCCCCGATGCACCGCGGCCCGGCCGGCGCCGGCGCGCTCAACACCGTGCTGCAGGAGGCGCTGACGCCGTCCAGGGACAACCTGCCCGAGAAGCGCTTCGGCGGCAGGGTGTTCAAGCTCGGCGACAAGGTCACCCAGATCCGCAACAACTACGACAAGGGCAAGAACGGCGTCTTCAACGGCACCCTCGGCGTGGTGATCGGCCTCGACACCGTCGAGCAGAAGCTGACGATCCGCACCGACGAGGACGAGGAAGTCGACTACGAGTTCTCCGAGCTGGACGAACTCAGCCACGCCTACGCCATGACCATCCACCGCTCCCAGGGCAGCGAGTACCCGTGCGTGGTCATCCCGATCACGACCAGCGCGTGGATGATGCTGCAACGAAACCTGCTCTACACCGCCGTCACGCGAGCGAAGAAACTCGTGGTGCTCGTGGGCAGCAAACGCGCCATCGGCCAGGCCGTGCGCACGGTCGGGGCGGGCCGCCGCCACACGGCGCTGGCCCACCGCCTGAGAACCGCGCAGACGCTCTGAGTTTCGTCAGTCCATGCTGCGCACGATGACGGGCTCCAGCCCTTCGTCGTCGTCTGTCAGGGAGCCGCGCCACGGGAACGAGATCTCGGAGACACCGTCGTTGTAAAGGTGGTCCATGGCTTGCGCTCCCGCTTCTGGACGACGACTGCTGAGATGCCAGGCGGGATGTTATTGATTTTCGTCACAACGCGCCAAGTGGACCCTTTCGGCGTCTCAAGAACCGGACGGTAGTCATCCGGTCGGTCGAACCGAGTGGCGTTGATCGGCCGAACGGACCATCATCGTTGATCATGCGGACCGCCGTCGCCCTGCTCGCCTGTCTAGCCCTCCTCCTCAGTCCCGCGCCCGCACCTGCGGAGGGTCCACAAGCGACATACGTGCTGCGCGTGCCCGCTCCGAAGGGGGAGTCCGCGCAACGGTTGCTGGGCCTCGGCTACGACGTGCTGGAACAGCGTGACGGCGACGACCTGTTCGTCGTCGGCGACCCGAAGACCGCGGGGAAGCTCCGCACCGACGGGTATCCGGCCACGGTCGAGAAGACGATGCCCCCGGCACCGTGGGCGCCGCGTTCTATCGGTGACGCGACCTACTACGGCGGCTACCGGACCATCACCGCGCACCTCGCCCACCTCGACGAAGTGGCGAAAGCGCACCCCGGCCTCGCGACCGTCGTCGACTACGGCGACTCCTGGCGCAAGACCCAGGGCAATGGCGGCTACGACCTGAAAGCCCTCTGCGTCACGCGGAAAGGCCCAGGTGACTGCGCTTTGACGCCGACCGCACCGAAGCCCCGCCTGTTCGTGATGGGTCAGCTGCACGCCCGTGAGATCACCACCGGCGACATGGCGTGGCGCTTCATCGACGACCTGGTCGGGTCCGACCTCACCGCGATGCTCGCCGACGTGGAGGTCTGGGTCGTCCCGATCGCCAACCCGGACGGCGTCGAGATCGTCGAGTCCGGCGGCGACTCGCCCGTGCTGCAACGCAAGAACGCCAACGGCACCTGCACGTCCGGCTCACGCGGCGTCGACCTCAACCGCAACGCGGGCTCGCACTGGGGCGAGGTCGGCTCGTCCACGAGCAAGTGCAGCGAGACCTACCGCGGCCCGCGCGCCGACTCCGAGGTGGAGGTCCAGGCCCTGGAGTCGTTGTGGCGCAAGCTCTACCGCGACACCCGCGCGCCCGGCGACACCGCGGCCGCCTCAGCCGACACGACCGGCGCCGTGGTCTCCATGCACAGCTACGGCGACTACGTGCTCTTCCCGTGGGGCTGGAGCACGCAGAAGACCGGCAACGACGCGGCCCTGCGCAAGATGGCGAACGACATGGCCGCGCTGTCCGGGTACACCGCCGGCCAGCCCGGCGAGGTGCTCTACAACGCGTCCGGCGCCACCGACGACTGGGTGTACGACGACCTGGGCGTGCCGAGCTTCGTCTGGGAGATCGGCACGGACTCGGGCAGGTGCGGTGGCTTCCTGCCGCCGTTCTCGTGCCAGGAAGACGCGCATTGGCCGAAAGTGCGTCCCATGCTGGTTTCGGCCATGAAGGCAGCAAAACGCCCCTACTGAGGCGTTGTGGGGGCATGGGGACACGCTTACTCGCCACCACAGCCGCATTCAGCCTGCTCTTCACCGGAACCGCGGTCGCCGACAACACCGGTGTCGACCGCCGGATCGTCCAGGAGGGCATCGACGAGATCGTCGCGATCGGGGTCGCCCAGGGCACCCAGATCCGCGTGACGGACGGCCGGACCCGCTTCACCGCGCGGTCCGGCACCGCCGAGAGGAACTCCCCGCGCCCGGTCCCGCTCAACGGCCGGTTCCGCGCGGGCAGCATCACGAAGACCTTCACCTCGACCGTCGTGCTGCAGCTCGCCGGTGAGGGAAGGGTCGAGCTGGACGCCCCGGTGGAGCGCTACCTGCCGGGCCTGATCGACCAGCGCATCACCGTCCGCCAGCTGCTCCAGATGACCAGCGGGCTCTTCAACTACACGAACGCTCTCCCGTTCGACCCGCAGGGCTTCGAGCCGATCAGGTTCAGGCAGTGGCGGCCGGAGGAGCTGGTCGCGATCTCCACGAGCCAGCCGCTCCAGTTCGAGCCCGGCACCGCGTGGGAGTACAACAACACCAACTACGTCATCCTCGGCCTGCTGATCGAGAAGGTCACGGGCGAGGAGTACGAGAAGGCCGCCTCGCAACGAGTGTTGAAGCCTTTGCACCTCAACGAGACCACGTTCCCAGGCGACGACCCGGAGATCCGCGGCCCGCACGCCCACTCGTACGGGATCGTGAACGGGCAGCCGGTCGACACCACGCGCTGGAACCCGTCCGTGTTCTGGGCCGTCGGCGACGTCATCACGACCACCAGGGACCTCGACACCTTCTACGCCGCACTGCTCACCGGCAAGCTGCTCGAGCCCGCCCAACAGGCCGAACTGACCAGGACGACCGCGGTGAGCACCGACTACGGGCTCGGCGTCTTCGTGGAGAAGGCCCCGTGCGGCACGATGATCATCGGCCACCCCGGCGGTGTGCCGGGCTACGTGAGCTACGCCTACTCGACGCCCGACCTGAAGCGCCGCGTGGAGTTCAGCGTCAGCGCCGGCATCGGCACGGGCGACCCGTCGCAGGCCTACCTCAAGCTGATCAACGAGATCTTCTGCTGACGACTCTCAGCAAAACCCCTAGGGACTCCGTACGACTGAAGGTGGATGCGCGGTGACGCCCAGCCTCGACAGAGTGTGAGCATGGGGATTCGATTGGTAGCCACAGTCACCGCGACGAGCCTGCTGGCCCTGACCACCGTGGGAGTCGCGTCGGCGGACACGTCGTCCGTCGACCGCAAAGTCATCCAGCAGGCTCTCGACCAGGTCACGCAGAGCGGGGCCGCCCTGGGCGTGCAGGCCAGGATCACGGACGGGCGGCAGCGCTTCACCGCCACCTCCGGCACGGCCGAGCTGAACACCACCAGGCCCGTGCCGGAGAACGGCAGGTTCCGCGTCGGCAGCATCACCAAGACGTTCGTGTCGACGGTGCTGCTGCAGCTCGCGGGTGAGGGAAAGGTCGACCTGGACGCGCCGGTCGTCCGGTACCTGCCGGGTCTGGTCGACAGCCGCATCACCGTCCGCCAGGTCCTGCAGCACACGAGCGGACTCTTCAACTACACCGACGCGTTGCCGCTCAGCCCCGACGAGTTCGAGAAGATCCGCTACAAGAACTGGTCGCCGCAGGAGCTGCTCGCGCTCTCCACGTCCAAGCCGCTCGACTTCGAACCCGGCACGAAGTGGAACTACTCCAACACCAACTACGTCGTCGCCGGCCTGCTGATCGAGAAGCTCACCGGCAGGCCGTACGAGAAGGCCGTCGAACAGCGGATCCTGAAGCCGTTGCGCCTCAAGGACACCGAGGTGCCCGGCAACAAGGTCGCCATCAGCGGCCCGCACGCCCGCGCCTACTGGACCGTGGCGGGCAAGCCGTCCGAGATCACCCGTCTGAACCCGTCGGTCGCCTGGGCCGCCGGCGAGATGATCTCCACGACGCGCGACCTCGACACGTTCGTCACCGCGTTGTCGAGCGGCAAGCTGCTCAAGCCCGCGCAGCAGCAGGAGATCGGCAAGACCACGGCCGTCAGCCCCCAGTACGGCCTCGGCCTGCAGGTCGAGACCCTGCCGTGCGGCACGAAGGTGTGGGGTCACGGCGGGGGCATCCCCGGATACTCGTCGCAGCTGCTGAGCACGCCGGACAGCAAGAAGCGCTTCGAGATGAACGCCACCAGCGGCCCCACCGAGGGCGACCCCGGCGATGCCTTCAACAAGATCCTCACCGAGGTCTTCTGCTGATCATGAGACTGGTAGCCGCACTCACCGCGGCCACCCTGCTCGCCACGGTCGGTGTCGCTTCGGCGGCACCGGCCCGGCAGGGTGCCGTGCAGGAGATCATCGACCAGCTCACGGCATCCGGTGGCGCACTGGGCATCCAGGCGCGGATCAACGGGCGTGACACCGTCCGCTCCGGTGTCGCCGAGCAGGGTTCCCGCAAACCCGTGCCGCACAACGGAACCTTCCGCATCGGCAGCGTCACCAAGCCGTTGGTGTCGACCGTGGTCCTGCAGCTCGCGGGGGAGGGGAAGCTCGGCCTGGACGCGCCGGTCGTCCGCTACCTGCCCGGCCTGGTCGACGGCCGCATCACCGTCCGGCAGTTGTTGCAGCACACCAGCGGCCTCCACAACTACACGGACTCGATGCCGCTCGACCCGGCAGGGTTCCCGTCGATCCGCTTCAGGACGTGGAAGCCCCAGGAGCTGCTCGCGATCTCCACGAGCAAGCCACTGGACTTCGAGCCCGGCACGAGTTGGAACTACTCCAACACGAACTACGTCGTGGCGGGTCTGCTGGTCGAGGAGATCACCGGCAGGCCGTTCCAGCAGGCGGTCGAGCAGCGGATCCTGAAGCCGTTGCGGCTCAAGGACACCGTGCTGCCCAGGAACTCGGTGGAGGTGCCCGGCCCGCACGCGCACGGCTACTTCCCCGACGCCTCCGGCAAGCCCGTGGACGTCACGCGGCTCAACCCGTCGTGGGGCTGGGCGGCGGGAGAGATGATCTCGACGACCCGCGACCTGGACACGTTCCTGACGGCACTGCTGGCCGGAAAGCTGCTCAAACCCTTGCAGCAGAGGGAACTCACGAAGACGACAACGGTGAGCCCGGACTACGGTCTGGGCCTCGCGGTCGCGTCGTTGCCCTGCGGTACGAAGGTCTACGGCCACGACGGCCAGATCCACGGCTACGGGACGATGATGGTCGGCACGCCGGAAGGCAAGCGCCTCGAACTGTCGCTCACCGAGGCGGCCGACGGCGCGAGCCCCGGCGATGGCTATCGCAAGCTGCTCGACCACGTGTTCTGCTGACGTTCCTGACAAACAAAAGGGGAGCTGGGTTGACCCAGCTCCCCTCCCGGCGTTTAGAAGAACTAGTTGAGACCGCTCTTCATCGCTTTGACGAGCTCACCGTTCGAGGTGTCTCCGGACATCTCCCAGAAGAAGGCGCCACCGAGACCCTGGTTCTTCGCGTAACCCATCTTGCCGTTGATGGTGGACGGGGTGTCGTAGCTCCACCACTGGTCACCACACTTGGCGTAGGCCGTACCCGCGACCGTGCCCGTGGCCGGACACTGCGTCTTGAGCACGTTGTAGTTCTGGTTGCCCGGCTCGATGCCCGGCGCGGGGCCGGTCGCCGTGCCACCAGGGGCGTCCTGCGTCACGCCGGACCAGCCGCGGCCGTAGAAGCCGATGCCGAGCAGGAGCTTGTTGGACGGAACGCCCTTGCTCTTCAGCTTCTGGATCGCCGCGTCGGAGTAGAAGCCGGCGGTCGGGATGCCGTTGTAGGACGTCAGCGGGGAGTGCGGAGCCGTGGGGCCCTGCGCCGCCCAGGAACCGAAGTAGTCGTACGTCATGACGTTGTACCAGTTCTGGTACTGCGCGGCACCGGCGTAGTCAGCGGCGTCGATCTTGCCGCCGGGGGTGCCGTCAGCCGTGATCGCCGAGGTGACCAGGTAGTTCTGGCCGAAGCGGTTGCGCAGCTCCTGCATCAGCAGCCGGTAGGCGTCGAAACCGCTCGAGTCGCAGCTCAGGCCACAGGCGTTCGGGTACTCCCAGTCGATGTCGATGCCGTCGAACAGGCTCGCCCAACGCGGGTCCTCGAGCAGGTTGTAGCAGGACTCCGCGAAAGCCTTGCGCGCCGGGTCGGAGGCCGCCGCGGCACCGAAGCCGCCGGACCAGGTCCAGCCACCGAAGGAGTACAGGATCTTGATGTGCGGGTACTTCTTCTTCAGCTTCATCAGCTGGTTGAAGGCACCGCGCACCGGTGCGTCCCAGACGTCCGCCACACCGTCGACCGACTCGCCGGCCGTGTAGGACTTCTCGATCGCCGGGAACGACTCACCGATCACGCACTTGCCACCGACCACGTTGCCGAACGAGTAGTTGATGTGCGTGATGTTGGCAGCCGTACCGGACGTGTCGATGTTCTTCGGCAGGTAGTTCCGCGCGGGGTAGGTACCCCACTCGGTGAAGTAGCCGAGGTTGATCTTGCCACCGGGCTGCGGACCACCGGTCGTGGTCGTCGTAGTGGTGGTCGTGGTGGTGGTAGTCGTGGTCGACGTCGTGGTGGTCGTCGTCGGGTTGGTCCCGCCGGCGTCACACGAGCCACCGTTGAGCTTGCAGTTGGTCGGCGCACCGAACGTGCCGGAGTACGAGCCGTTGAAGCCGAAGCTCACCGACCCGCCGACACCGATGCTGCCGTTCCAGGTGTTCTTGACCGTGACGGTCTGGCCGCTCGTGGTGTACGAGCCGTCCCAGAGCGAAGTGACCTTGTGGTTCGCCGGCAGGGTGAACTCGACGGTCCACGACGACAGGGCCGCCGTGCTGTTGTTCTTGATCGTGTACTTGCCCTCGAAGCCCGTTCCCCAGTCCGAACCCTTGGAGAACGTGGCGGAAACGCCACCGGCGCCGCTGGCAGCGGGCACGACGACGATTCCGAGGACCATCGCGGCGACTGCCGCGAAGAGAGCAGCTAGATGCCATCGGAACTTGGACATCGGTCTCCTCAGTCGCAGGGGGTACCGGAACGATGTGGTCCAGACCACTCGAAGGTCAAGGTCTAGACCTCTGCCGTCACTCGAATGGAGCAGTTCGAAAACGGTTTAGTGAGGTCGCGTCGTCCAGTTCCGGTCTAGTTGGTTAACCATTGGAGGGGTTCCGATACGACAGCCCTTCGGGTTGAGTTCGGCTCGGATGACTGCACAAAGAGGACGGTCGGCCCTAACTTCGTTCCATGCCAAAGCGTTTCTCCACGGCGCGTGGGCGCGAGTTCGGCGACGCGGTCCGTGCCGCGCTGTCCGCCACGGGCATGTCCGCGCGCCTCATCTGCGAAAAGATCGACTGGGACCCGGGCAAGCTGTCGGACTTGCTGCACGGCAAAGGCGGCAGCTCAGAGGTGGACCTGGCGATCCTGCTCAGCTTCTGCCGAATCGCTCCAGAAGAGCGTGACCACCTGCTGCGCCTCTTCCGCGAGACCGACGTGAGGATCTGGTGGCAGCACTTCGCCGACCAGCAGACCTTCCGGATGCGGACCTTCCTGGAGCATCTGTGGAAGGCCAAGGAGTTCCTGGTCTGGCAGCCGCTGGTGATCCCCGGTCTGCTTCAGCTGCCCGACTACCTCCGGGCGCTCTGCCGCGAGTCGGTCAGCCTGCCTGCCGACGAGATCGAGGACCGTGTCGCCGGCCGCGTCAGGATGCAGGAAGTGCTCCGGCAGCGGCTCGACTGCACGTTCTACATCCATGAGCAGGTGCTGTGGACGCAGGTGGGCGGCGAAGAGCTGATGCGCGCGCAGCTGCACCACCTGTTGCAGATGTCTGTGCGTCCGTACATCCACCTGCGGATCGTGCCCTTCTCCGCCGGCGCGCACGCAGGGATGTCGGGCAGCTTCGACCTCCTGAAGTTCGACCGGATCGAGCCTGTGATCTTCCTTGAGGCGGAGAACTCGATCCTCGTCGTCGAGCGCAAGGACTCCATCAGGGACTACGAGGACATCGTCAAGAACCTCGACCGGAAGGCCTTCGACGAGGACGACTCCCGAACGCTGATCGCCAAGCTCGCCGCCTGAGGAATCGGTCCGGATGCGGGGCGACAGCTGCTTCGCCACGCTCGCGCAGGGGTCCCCCTCCAGGGGTCCCCTGATTCAATTATCCCAGCCAGGTCTGACAATTTTCGCCGTCCGCTCTCCCCTCATCGTGGTCCGCGTGCCTGCGGCCTGAGACCGTTGGCAAGTTCGCACGTTCGGGTCAAAACACCTAGTCCGCCGCGCACCCCCACCCACCCCGCGCCGACGATGGCCGAGTGACCTTCAGCGTTCCTGAACAGGCAAAACGAACACCCGGCCTCGACTCGATCCACGCCGCGCTGGCCGACCTGCGCGCCGGCCGGCCCGTGATCGTGGTCGACGACGAAGACCGTGAGAACGAGGGCGACCTGGTCATGGCCGCCGGGCACGCGACCCCGGAGGCGCTCGCGTTCTACGTCCGGCACACGAGCGGTCTGATCTGCGCGCCGCTGAGCGCGGAGGTCGCCGACCGGATGCGGCTGCCGCTGATGGTCCAGGACAACGAAGACCCCGCTGGCACGGCGTACACGGTGTCGGTCGACAGCACGCACGGCATCGGGTCCGGCATCTCCGCCGCCGATCGCGCACGCACGCTCCGTGTGCTCGCCGACCCCGTGAGCACGCCTCAGGACGTGCGTCGGCCTGGGCACGTGTTCCCCTTGCGCGCGAGGGCGGGCGGTCTTGCCGAACGGCGTGGGCACACCGAGGCCGCAGTTGAGTTGATGCGGCTCGCGGGGGAGGCTCCGGTCGCCGTGATCAGCGAGGTGTGCGACGAGGACGGGGGTGTCGCGAAGTTCCCGTTGCTCAGGATGTTCGCGGATGAACACGGGCTCAAGCTCGTGTCGATCGAGCAGATCGCGGCGTTCGTGCCGGAGAGCGTGGTGGCGCGGTGACGCTGCTGGCGACCATCTTCGACCTCGACGAGACCCTCGTCGACAGCGCCGGGACGTGGAACCAGGTGATCGGTGCCGTCGCCGCCCGCCACGACTACCGCTGGACGCCCGCCGACTGGGTCGCGATGCGGGGCACGTCGACCCGGAGCGCCTATCTCGCTGAACGGTGCCAGGGCCTCACGCCCGAGCGCGCGTCGTCCGAGTGCGTGGACGGCATGGTGGACGCGATCTCGCGCGGCGCCTTCGGGATGATGCCCGGCGCGGCGGAACTCGTTGCCCTGGCGGCGGAACTCGGGCCGGTCGGGCTGGTGTCGGCGTCGCCGCGACGGTACGTGCGTGCCGCGGCGTCGGCGTCCGGGTTGCGGCGGCACGTCGAGGCGATCGTGACCGGGGACGACGTCGCGCACGGCAAGCCCGCGCCCGACCCGTACCTGCTCGCCGCGCGCAAGCTCGGGCTCGAGCCCGAGAACTGCCTCGTGATCGAGGACTCGGCCTCGGGCATCCGCTCGGCGCGCGCGGCCGGCATGACCGTGCTCGCGATCCCCAACGCCACCACGGCCCGTGACACCGAGGTGCTCCGGCTGGCGGCGTGCACGGCGTCCGACGCACGGATCGCCGCCAAGGAGATCTGCCGGCTGTGGGTCGACATCTACGCCCTCAGCCGATAGCCCGTTCCGCGCCCCACGCGGCGATGTCCTCGCGGCTCCGCACGCCCAGCTTGTCCCGCAGCCGCAGCAGTCGCGAGGCCACCGTGCGCACGGAGACGTTCAGGCGGTTGGCGATCTGCTGGTTCGTCAGGCCCGTCGTGAGGAGTGCGATCACGCGCCGTTCGTGGTCGTCGAGCGAGTCGAACGCGGCCTCCGTGCGGTCGAGCCACAGCTCGTCCTGGATGAACGCTTCGGTCTCCGCAGCGGTCAACGGCGTGGAGGCCGCCTCTGCGCGCGCGACGGAGAGCATCAGCCGTGCGGTGCGCATGGCCCCAGCGACCTTCTCCGCCCAGAACGGGTTCGGCACCACGCCGACAGACCGGCGCATGGCTCGTCCGGTCGCTTCCAGCCGTAGCGCGCGCTCGGCCTGTCCGCGCGTCAACGCGACCACGGCGAGGCCTTCCAACGCGTCGGGGGCCGTCAACGGGTTGAGGCCGTCCATGCGCAGCGCCTCCTGGAAGGCGTGCGTGGACTCGTCGAGGTCGCCCTGGACCAACGCGACGGCGCCGCGTGTGTTCAGTGCGGAGGCGATGCGCGCGGGGACGCCTGACGCGCGTGAGATGGGCAACGCGGACATGACGTTCTTCTCGGCGCGTTCGTGCTTGCCCAGTGAAAGCTCCGTGCGTGCCAGATCGACCAACGCCGTCGCACGGGCGAGAGGCTCGCCCAGCAACTCCGCGACGCGCAGGCACTCGGT
Source organism: Lentzea pudingi (assembly GCF_014646255.1). GTDB lineage: Bacteria > Actinomycetota > Actinomycetes > Mycobacteriales > Pseudonocardiaceae > Lentzea > Lentzea pudingi. The sequence goes on along the minus strand of NZ_BMNC01000002.1, from coordinate 673,653 downwards.
GTTGCTCACGTCCGACGCCTCCCACTCGCCGGACGACTGCTGAACGGCCGCGAGCGTGCTGCGGCTGCTCATCACCAACGCGGGCTGGCCGATGCTCCTGACCAGCCGCGACGCTTCGCTCGACAGCTCCAGGGCCTCGTCGTGGTCGCCCTGCTCGGCGGCGAACCGGGCGGCGTGGTTCAGGGCCACGCAGCGGTAGTCGTCGCGGGTGGACGGCCGGCGCAGCGCGTCCCGCAGCATCACCCGCGCCTGCCCGAACCGGCCACTTCGAGCGGCGCAGTCGGCCAGTGCCGAAGTGAGCAGCAGCAGGCGTTCGTCGCCTCGGTCCGCCGCCCACTCGACCGTGCCGAGCAGGCTGTCGACGTGGTTGTCGAGCCTGTGCTGCACGTCCGCGGACATCGACAGCGGCGCGGTGAGCAGCACGTCCGACAGGTCTGTGAACCAGCGGGCCAGCGCCTCGTAGGCGACGTCCAGCTCACCGGCCGCGAGCAGCTTCTCCCTGGCGTGCAGCCGGATCGTCTCCAGCTGCCGGAACCGGGTCGTGCCGGGGATGGCCGCCAGCAACGACTTCGCCTGCAGCCGCGACAGCACGTCCAGCACCGGCTCGGCCGAGCGTTCCGACGAGCAGACCTCGTTGGCCGCAGTCAGGTCGAAACCGCCGTCGAAGACGGACAGCCGCCGCAACGCGAACTGCTCGTCGGGCTGCAGCAGCTGGTAGCTCCAGTCGATGGCCTCGCGCAACGAACTCTGCCGCGACGGCGACTTGCGGCAGCCCAGCGTCAGCAGTTCCAGCGGTTCGTCCATGCGGTCACAGATGTCCGCGACCGGCAGCAACTGGACCCAGCGCGCCGCGAGCTCGATGGCGAGCGGCATGCCCTCCAGCCGTGCGCACAGCAGCGCGACGGCGGCGGTGTTGTCGAGGGTCAGCCGGAAGTCGGGCTTGCGCTCGCGAGCCCTGTCCACGAACAGCTTCACGGCCTCGGACCGTGGTGCCGCCGTCGTCACCAGGTCCCGATCCGTTGAGGGCACGGGCAATCCCTCGACGTGGAAGCTGACCTCGCCGGTGATCCACAGGGCCTCGCGTGACGTCGCGAGCACCCGGATGCCGGGGCAGCGGTTGAGGAGCGTGTCGGTGAGTTCGGCGCACGTGTCGAGGAGGTGCTCGCAGTTGTCGAGGACCACGACCACTTTCATGTTCACGAGCGTCTCGACCACGGTGTCGCGCAACGGTTCGTCGGTCACCGCAGTCACTCCGAGCGCATCGGCGAGGGCCGGTACGACGTCTCGGGAAGCGGTGATCTCGCCCAGCGCGACGAGCAGGACCCGGTCGGTCCGCCCGCGTCGCAAGCGACCGGCGGCCTCCAGCGCGAGCCTCGTCTTGCCCGCACCCGCACCGCCGACGAGCGTAACGAGACGATGCCGGCGCAGCAGCTGGTCGATCTTCGACAGCTCCTGCTGCCGCCCGACGAACGTGTCGCGCGCGGCGGGCAGGTTCGAGAGCACCCGCACGTTCTGCCTGGTGGCAGGGGCTGTGACGGACACCGTGACCCGGCGGCGATAGGCCCGTTGGCGGCACGCGTTGGAGCAGTAGGACCTGCGTTGCTCGGAGGTGGCGGGAGGCATCGTGCCGTCGCACAGCGCGCAACGCCCGTTGCTTGTCATGAGTCCTTCTCCTCAAGCCGTAACGGCAGGCTGTTCCTGTCTCGGTGCGGCGTTCTCGCAGGTGGTGGGTGGTGACCCTGGATGTGCAACCCGTTACGGCTCCGTGTGCGCGAGACGGTTCGCAACCTGCTCGTTATGCCTGCCTTCCGGTAGTCCTCGTTCGGGAACAAACTGGTGACTGGTCCGGTCTGACAGGGAGTGCGCATGACGTTGACGACGAGCACCTCGTGGGCGAGCGCAGGTCTGCAACTGGTGGACAAGCCCCGCACGATCACCGTCGGCATCGCCGACGACGAGGTCCTGATCCGCACGGGAGTCCGCGGTGTGCTGGAACGTTCCGGCAACGTCGTGGTCGTCGGCGAGGCCGGCGACGGCAGCGGGGCGCTCGAACTCGCGCGGCGCCAGCGGCCGCAGGTCCTGCTGATGGACGCGTCCATGCCCGGCATGGAAGAGCTCGCGGCGGTCCGGATGGTGCGCAGGCACGTGCCGGGCACGCAAGTGATCATGCTGTGCACCCCGCAGACCGAGGAGCTGCTCTTCCCCGCGCTGCGGGCGGGCGCGGCCGGGTTCCTGTTCAAGAGCGGCGATCCCGACGCGCTCGTGAAGGCCGTGCGTGCCGTCGCCGCCGGAGAGGCGATCCTCTCGCCGTCCGCGACGCGTGCGTTGATCGACCACTTCACCGGCGCCGACTCAGAACGTCGTGACGCCGCGCGCAGCCGCATCAGCCTGCTCACGCGACGTGAGCAGGAAGTGTTGGTGTACTTGGCGCAGGGCATGGCGAATGCACGGATCGCACGGCTCATGTACCTCTCAGAAGGGGCTATCAAGGCCCACGTCAGCCGACTGCTGACGAAACTCCGGTGCGACAACCGCGTCCAGGCCGCTCTCATCGCACGCGACGCCGCCCTTCCCTGCTGAACTGACATCTTCGCAACGGCGCGACGGTCAGCCTAGCCACGGATTTTCGCGCCGCGAAGCAGGTCACCCGGTTGGCCCCGTCCGGAATGATGGTCGGTTTCCCGCCAGCGTCTCGGTTGGAATGGCGGCATGCTGGCGGGTATGGAGCTGAACACGTTCTCGGAACGCTTGCCCTTTCAAGCACCGCTGTGTCCCGACAACCTGTTCGGCCACCTCATCGCCACCGCCGTGCCCGGAGTGGAGGAGTGGCGGGACGGTGTCTACCGGCGAACCTTGCGACTTCCTTGCGGTTTCGGCATCGCGTCTCTGCGGCCGTTCACAGATCACATCTCCTGCACGCTGGAACTGTCCGATGCTCGCGATTTGGTCAGTGCTCTAGACCTTTGCCGGTTTCTGCTCGACCTCGACGCCGATCCGTCCGTGGTGGACGCGGCGTTGTCCGCGGATCCCCTTTTGGCGCCGTTGGTTTCGGCTGCGCCTGGGCGCCGTGTGCCGCGCACGGTCGACGGCGCTGAGTTCGCCATTCGGGCCGTGCTGGGTCAGCAGGTGTCCACGAAGGCCGCGCGCACGCATGCCGCACGTCTCGTGGCGGCTCACGGTACGCCGGTGGGCGACCTGTTCTTGTTCCCGCTGTCGTTCGACGTGGGCGAGTTGGCGATGCCGGAGTCCCGGCGTCGCACGATGGCCGCGTTGCTCGGCGCCCTGGAGTCCGGTTTGGACCTGTCACCTGGAGCGGACCGGGCCGTCGCGCGCGAAGGGCTCATGTCGTTGCCGGGTTTCGGGCCCTGGACTGTCGAGTCGATCCTGATGCGTGCTCTGGGCGACGACGACGCGTTCCTGCCGACCGATCTCGGGATCCGTCTGGCCGCAGAGGCCCTGGGCCTGCCGTCGACGCCGGCGGCGCTCGTCAGGCGTGCGGAGGCGTGGCGGCCGTGGCGGGCGTACGCGGTGCAGCACCTGTGGGCGACCGGTGATCACGAGGTGAACCGAATCCCGGCCTGACCTGCACGCTCGAGTACATCGCGGTGGAGCCGTCCCGCACGAAACCGGGCAGCGCCGGTGGATCCTGCGCACTTCCTTGGAGGGACTCGAAAACCTCCAGCGCCGTCGCCGGGCGTCCGCCGGGGTCCTTGGCCAGCAACCGTTGCACCAACGGGTCGAGCGCGCCCGGGACCGGTCGCGGCGCCTCCTTGACGTGCTTGTCGAACACCGCGTAGGCCGTCGGGCCGGTGAAGAGTTGTGCGCCCGTCAGCATCTCGTGCAGCACGCAGCCCAGCGCGTACAGGTCGCTGCGGGGTTCGGCGGTGCCGCGCTGGATCTGTTCCGGGGCCATGTAACTGGGCGTGCCGAGGATCTGGCCCGCCCGGCTGAACGGCGCGACGTCGCTCTCCTTGAGCAGCGCGAGGCCGAAGTCGAGCACCTTCACCGCGCCGTCCGGGCACAGCATCAGGTTGGTGGGCTTGAGGTCCCGGTGGCAGATGCCTTCCTCGTGCGCCGCGGCCAGGACCGCCGCCGTCTGCGCGGCGATGTTCGCGGCCCACGCTTCCGGCAGCGGGCCGAACTCGCCGACCAGCTCGTCGATCGTGACGCCGTCGACGAACTGCATGACCTGGAAGAGGCGCTGCTCGAACGTCCCGTAGTCGTACAGGACGGGCACTCCGGGGTGCTCGAGCCTGGCGACGATCCGCGCCTCGCGCGCGAACCGTTGCGCCACCTCGTCATCGCTGCCGGGCAGGCGCAGCAGCTTGACCGCGACACGGCGATCCAGGCGCAGGTCCCGCCCCTTGTGCACGGCACCCATGCCGCCCCGCCCCAGCGGCAGGTCGTCGATCTCGTAGCGGTCGGCGATCAGCACCTCGGAAGCCTAACCGCCGTCACGCCGGTTCGATCTGCCCGCTCAGGAGTCCCTGGTAGCCGAGGCGGACCAGCCCCGAGGCCTCCTCGAGGCTCGCTTCCAGGGCCTTGAGCTGTGCGAACGCCCTGCCGTAGCGCTGTTGTGCGGCCAGCGGCAACGACGGCACCTGCGTCCGGCGCACGTCGAGCCGGGTCGAGCCGGTCGGGTTCCTGGCCATCGCGGCGCGCAGCACGCCTTCGAGGAAGTCGGGGTCGACCTTGCGCGGATCGATCTCATACGTCGTGCCGGTGGGGGACGTGACGACGTGGTCGCCCGGTGCCGCGCGGATCAGTTCGCCGATCGTGGTCATCGGGGGAGCGGCCTGTTCCCGCAGCTCAGGCAACGGGGGCAGGACGAACGTCGGCTGTGCCGCGAGGTAGGCGGACGCGTCGGCACCGCTGTGGCGCGACGGGCTGAGGTCGACGTCGTCGTCCAGCAGGTCGATGACGCGCGTGTTCGGGTCGAGCGGTCCGGGGGCCTGCAGGAGCGCGATGTGCTCGGGTGCGCGGCCGACCGGGTTGCGCAGCAGCCACAGGTCGCGGCCCGGTTGCACGGTCATCACCGCGCGCACCGCCCCGGCGCGCAGGAGGTTGCCGCGGATCCGCTTGCCCGGCCTCCTCGACGCGGCCGTGGACGGCAGCAGCACCGCCACGAGACCGCCTGGCTTCGCAAGCGACAGGCAGTGCTGCAACCACGCCAGTTCGGGTTCACCGCGCGGGGGAAGCCCGTAGGTCCACCGGGCGTCGCCGAGCAGTTCCTCGTGCCCCCACGCCCGGTCGTGCCACGGCGGGTCGCACACCACCGCGTCGGCCTTCTCCTGGACCCCGTTGTGCCGCAACGAGTCGCCGGTGAAGATCTGCGCGGCGGGCATCCGGCGCCGCGCGATGACCGCCGACACCGGGTCGACCTCCTGCCCGATCTTGTTCCACGCCCTCGAAGCCTTGAGCAGGCTCCCCGTGCCGCACGCCGGGTCGATCACCGTGTTGCCGTCCGTCGTGGCCAGGACGACCTCGATGACCTCGGGGGGAGTGGGGTTCAACAGCCGCGAGTGGGCTTCGAGGTACCGCTCGTGCAGGAACTCGAACGTCGCCGCGTCGGCCTCGACCGCGGCCAGCGCCTCACCGAGCTTCAGGTCGTCGTGGGTCCGCAGCTGGGTCCACAACCGCTCGGCCGGCGAGACCCGGAACGGCTTCCCGTTGCGCTTCAGCCACGACTCGACGTCGCGCAACAGGTACAACGGACTGGAGGCCGTCCCGCCGACCGGCGCCGGGAAGTCCTCGAACCGCCGCCGCCAGTTCGACACCGCAGCCCGCCCCACGTCGGCGAGGCGAGCGATGTCACCGGCGTTGACCGTCTCATCCATGGTTCACAACCGTATTGCTTGTGAACTCACTTCACAACTGATCTACTGGAGACATGACACACGAGCTGCGCATCGCCGTGGCGACCGATCCTGGGCTCGTTCGCGAGCACAACGAGGACTCGGTCTACGTCCGTCCGGACCTGCAGGCGGTGGCGGACGGCATGGGCGGCCACGAGCACGGTGAAGTGGCCAGCGCGCTCGCGGTGAACGTCCTCGCGGGGTGGGAGGGCGACCTGGGCCCGGCGGTCGCCGAGATCGCCCGCAGACTCGACGCCGAAACACCCCAGGGAGCCGGCACGACGCTGACGGCCATCCGCTGGGAGGGCCTCGCCTTCCAGCTGGCGCACATCGGCGACTCCCGCGCGTACGTGCTCAGGGAAGGCGAACTCCGCCAGATCTCCCACGACCACACCATGGTCCAGGCGCTGGTCGACGCCGGCCGCATGACACCGGAGGAGGCCCTCGTCCACCCGCGCCGCGCGTACGTCCTGCGCGCCCTGCAGTCCGGCAACTCGCACGACCCGGACCTCACGTGGCACCAGGCGAAGGTGGAGGACCGGTACCTGCTCTGCAGCGACGGCCTGACCGACTACACCGACCTCGACGACGTGCACGAGATCCTGCTGTCCACTGAGGACGGTACGGAGGCGGCGTGGCAGCTGGTGGCGCTGGCGAACGGCAACGGCGGGCCGGACAACATCACGTGCGTGATCATCGACGTGGTGCGGAAGAAGTGGTGGCAGCGCTGAGGAATCCCGCTGCGGTCGCGATGTGACGCGTGCTGGGGATCTGGGGCAGCGGCTGCGCGCCGCTTGGCCGAGCTCGACTGCTGCGAGATCGCGCCGGGCCTGACCGGCGCTGAGTTCGACCGCATCGAGGGCGAACACGATTTCAGGTTCGCCGACGACCATCGGGCGTTTCTCGCGGCGGGACTGCCGGTGAACAGTCCGTACGAGCAGGTTGACGGCGGGTGCTGGGCGAGGTCGAGAGCGGCGAGCACTGGAATTCGGCCTGGGGTGAGCGGCCGGAAGTGCTCGAAGTGGCGATGGCGGTCGCTCGATGGGAACTGACGGAGGCGCCCCGGCTGGTTCCGGTCTACGGGCACCGGTTCCTGCCCGCGGGGCGCGGCTCTTCCGGGCATCCGGTGCTGTCCGTGTGGGGGACGGACATCATCACCTACGGCGCCGACCTGACCGACTACCTCGACCAGGAGTTCGAGAAGCCCCGGCCCGACCGTCGGGCATCGCGGGCCACCGTGCCGTTCTGGCGGGATTACCTGTAGCCGCAATGGAAACGGCCCCCGGCGCAGCGCGCCGAGGGCCGCAGCTCTGGAAGGGTGTTACAGGTTGGCCGGCATGCCCGACTCGTCGGCAGCCGCCGTCGAGGACCCGCTCAGCAGGTCCTTCACGATCTTGTTGGCTTCCTTCACGGCCGGCGTGATCATCTTGATCTTCACCTTGCCGTTGGTCAGCTTGCCGCCGACGTCGAACGTCTTGTCCTCACCCGGCAGCGGAAGTGCCTGGCAGCCGGTGAACTGCTTGCGCGGGGTCGCACCGGTCTGGAAGTAGAACGTGATCGGGTCGTCGACGCAGTCCGTGTTGTACGGGAACAGGCCGTGCGAGCCCTCGTTGTCGACGCTGATCAGCTTGGCGTTCGGCAGCGCCTTGGCGGTGGCGAGGCCACCCTCGTAGGCGGTGGCGGCGTCGAGCTCGGACTGCGCGACCAGCAGACGCGGAAAGGTCTTCTTGTCCGGCTTCGGCATCGCGTTCTTCGTCGGCCAGTAGGCGCACAGCGGCGTGCTCATGAACGGCGCGATGAACGGCGCGTTCACGGTCAGGTCGGCGAGCCAGTAGTTCCAGTAGTGCAGGTTCTGGTTCCACTGACCGTCCTGGCAGCGGATGGCCTCGAACGTCGCGTCCCAGGTCTCGACCTCGGCGGCGGCGGTCGTGGACTTGACCGCGACGCGCTCCTTCTTGGCGATGGCGGCGAGGGCGTTGTCCTCGGCCTTCGCGATGAACGCCTTGTTCTCGGCGGTGAGGCCCGGCGTCGTCAGCATCTTCGCGACGAGCTGCTCGACCTTCTCCGCGTCGGTGCCGGTGGCCGGGGTGCCGATCACGGCGGACACCGCGGCGGCGGCGGTCGGGTACTGGGTGGTGTCGTACATGGCCGGGATCACGAACCACGCGACGAACAGCTGACCCAGGAACTCACGGGTGCCGCCGGCCTTCTCCCAGTTGCGGCGGATCTCCATCGGGTCGGTGCCCTGGGCGTACTCGGCGTCGTTGCGCGCCATGTACGGGAGCAGCGCCTCCTGGAACTGGCGGTCGCGGGTGCGCGGCTGCAGGTCCCAGGTGTTCTCGAGGGTCGACTGCGAGGCGTCGACGGCCGAGTCGAGCAGGAAGCGGTGGGCCTTGCTCGGGAACGTGGCGGCGTACCACGTGCCGAGCCACGTGCCGTAGGAGTAGCCGATGTAGCTCATCTTCTTCTCGCCGAGCACGACGCGGATGAAGTCCATGTCGTATGCGGTCTGCTCGGTGGTGATGAACTTGGTCAGCGGGTTCTCGAGGCAGCCGTCGACCTTCGCCTTGTTCAGCACGTTGACGTCAGTGCTGTTCGGGACGGTGTAGCTGCAGGTGAGCGGCGTGGAGAGGCCGACACCGCGCGGGTCGAAGCCGATGAAGTCGTACTGACCGGCGAGGACCGGGGCGCGCAGGGCCATCGCCGCGCCCCACGGCAGGCCGGAGCCGCCGGGGCCACCGGGGTTGACCAGCGCGATGCCCTGGCGGGCGGTGCCCTTGTAGGCGGTCTCGGTCTTGGAGACGCGGATGCCGATCGTGTTGCCGTCGGCCGGGTTGTGCCAGTCGCGCGGGACCTGGATGGTCGCGCAGGCGAGACCCTTGACGGTCTTGAACTTGGCGACGGTCTCGGGTGCGACGCCGGGGAAGGTGCACTCCTCCCAGGTGACCTGCTGCGTCGCGAGCGCGCCGGAGAGCTTGGCCGTGTCCGGGTCCTGCTTGGCGGCCGCGCCGGCCGCCGGCGTGAGCACGATGCTCGTCGCGATCAACGCCCCTGTGACCGCGGCGATGCCGCCTCTAAAGTACTGCCTCACTGTGGATCCCTTCCTGCCCCCGCACGGCCTGGGTGAGACCGCGCTTGCAACAGAGGAGAAGGGATAAAACTGCGTTTAACACTCCTGGGTGATGGCAGAAAGTCGCCATGTCTGGAAACCGTCACCGATCGTGTTCACAGAGTGATGAAGATCAGTGTCTCAATTGCTGAGGGTGATCAGAGCCAACCACGCCGTGATGCCTGGACGCCGAGTTGAAAACGCGTCTGCGCCCCCAGCAGCTGCTGCAGCCGACTCACCCGGCGGTGCACCGTGCGTTCGCTGACGCCGAGCTCGCGCGCGATCGACTCGTCCGTCAGACCGGCGCTGAGCAGCGCCATCAACCTGCGGGTCGCCGTGGTCGGCTCCTCCTGGGTGTCCTCCTGGCCGCCGGGCGTGATCGACACCGCCATCCGCCAGAAAGCCTCGAACAACTCGATCAACGCGCTCAGTAGCACGGACGGGTGAATGAGAAGTGCGACCACGTTCCCGCCCGTCACGGTCGGCACCGCGATCAACGCGCGGTCCGAGTCGGCGATCACGAGCTTGAGCGGCACGCCGGGGAACGTCCGCGCCTGCTCGCCGACCGCGATGCTCTCCTGCACCGACGCGAACCCGAGCTCGGACTGCAGCAACGCCGACTCGTACACGACCCGGTAGGCGACACCGCGCAACAACGCCGGCGGCTGCGCGGGACTCGCCTCCGGCTGCGGGCTCAGGTACGACCCGGGATCGAGGGCCCGGATCTCCGCCTTGGCCTGGCTCTGCATCTCCTCGAACGCGCTGATCACCTCGTCCGCGTCCTTGAGGACCTCGACGAAGTCGACCTCTTTCGCACCCCGCTCGGCATAGGCGGCGGCCAGGACCTCCGCGGTCTCCCGCGCCCGCACGGCCGCTGCCTCGTGCCCCGACGCGATCGCGGCCAGCGCCGAACGCGGTGGCCGCACGTCGTCGTTCCGGATCAGCCCGAGCCGTTCGAGCTCTTCGCGCGCCCCGCCGGACCCCGCGCCGCCGTCTCCCCGCAGCATCGCCAGGTAGAGCTTCTCGGCCTCCGGCGACAGCCCCTCGTGCACACGACTCCCCTCGGTGGTTCTGAACCGAAGGTACCTGGTCAAAGGGGAGGAACAGGGGTTAGGCGAACCGGCGCATCGCCCCGAGGAAGACGGCGTCGAACGCCCGGTCGGACAGCACCCGGCGGGCGAACAGGATCGGCCGCGCCCCGAACCCCGCCGCGTACCTCGTGCGAGGCCTGCGAGCCTGCGCCGCCTTCACGATGACGTCCGCGATCACCTTGGGCTCACTCGCACGTTCCATCTGTGAGAAGAACCCGGCCAACTGCTTGACCTGCCCCGCGTAAGCCCCGCCACCGGACGTCTTCTTCAGGTTCTCGACCGCGATCCCGCCCCACTCGGTCTTGATCCCACCGGGCTGGATCACCACGACGTCGATCCCGAACGGCTTCAGCTCGAGCCGCAGCGAGTCGCTCAACCCCTCCACCGCGAACTTCGTCGAGTGGTACCAGGCCCCGAGCGGCTCGTAGATCCGCCCGCCGATCGACGAGACGTTGACGATCCGCCCACGCCCGGCCTCCCGCATGTGCGGCGACACGAGCTGGACCAGCCGAGCCAGCCCGAACACGTTGACCTCGAACTGGTAGCGCGCCTCGTCCAGCGGCACGTCCTCGACCGCCCCGTACGACCCGTAGCCGGCGTTGTTGACGAGCACGTCGATCCGCCCGGCCTCCGCGATGACCTTCTCGACACCCGCGACCATCGACTCGTCCCGCGTCACGTCCATCTCCAGCACCCGGATGCCCTGCTTCGCCAGCCCTTCCATCCGCTGCACCCGGCGTGCGGCCGCGTAGACCGTGAAACCGGCTTTGTGCAGCTCGACCGCGGTGGACTCGCCGATGCCCGACGACGCTCCCGTGACCAGTGCGACCTTCATGTCCCGCTCCCCACTACCCGGTTGGCTGAGTTAACCAACTGTTTGGTTGCTAGCGCTAGGCAACCACGGCTGCGCCAAGCTGTCAACCAACTGGTTGGTTGCCACTACCAACCGGTTGGTTAGGATGGGGGAGTGGTGAGGGACAAGGAAGCGACCAAGGCCAAGCTCCTGGACGCCGCGCTCGACGAGTTCGCCGAGTACGGCATCGCCGGTGCGCGCGTCGACCGCATCGCGGCGAAGGCCGGGTGCAACAAGGCGATGATCTACGCCTACTTCGACAGCAAGGAGGGCTTGTTCGGCGAGCTGTTGAAGATCCAGATCGACCGCGTCGTCCAGTCCGTGCCGATCACGCCCGAAGACCTGCCGGGCTACGCGGGCCGGTTGTTCGATGCGTACCGCGAGGAGCCCAAGCTGCTCAGGCTCGCGGCGTACCACCGGCTGGAGAACGGCTTCGACGCTCTTCCGGAATCAGAGGCCGAGGCGTACCGGCACAAGGTCGAGGCGGTCGCCCAGGCCCAGCTGGAAGGCAGGATCACCGCGGCGTTCAACGCCACGGACCTGCTGGACCTGGTCGTGCACATGTCGATCCTCGCGTTCAGCACCCCGAACGCGAACAGGGACCTCGTCGTCCGCTCGGTCGAGCGGCTGATCGCGGAGTGATCAGGGGCGGCGCAGCAGGTAGGTGTCCATGATCCAGCCCTTGCGCTCACGGGCCTCGCCGCGCACCGCGCGGATCTGGGCCGCCACGTCCCCGACCCGCCCCGACACCAGGATCTCGTCCGGCATCCCGAGGTAGGCGCCCCAGTAGATCCACGTGTCCGGGTCCACGCCCTCGAACGAGTACGACGCGTCCAGCATCACGGCCACGTCGTCCACATCGGACGGCCACCCGGCGGCCAGGCGGCGGCCGGTCGTGATCTGCACCGGCTTGCCGACCTGGTTCAGCGCCACCCGGTGGCCCGCGGTCAGGGCGGCCACCGACGTCACGCCCGGGACGACCTCGACCTCGAACGACTCGCCGCGGGCCAGGAGGTCGTCGAGGATCGCTAGGGTCGAGTCGTAGAGCGACGGGTCGCCCCACACCAGGAACGCTCCGACCTCGTCCTCGCCCAGTTCGGAGAACAGCCCCAGGACGACGTCGGCGCGGTCGCGGCGCCAGGCGTCGATCGTCGCCTGGTAGTCGGCGGGGTTGCGGTCGCGTTCCGGGTCCCGGCCCTCGACCCAGCGGTACGGGCGCGTCACGTGCTCGGTGAGGATCGACGCGCGCAGGTCGACGAGCTCCTGCTTCACGGAACCCTTGTCCAGCACGAAGTACACGTCGACCGTCTGCAACGCCTTGACGGCCTGCACCGTCAGGTGGTCGGGGTTGCCCGCGCCGATGCCGATGACCAGGATCTTTCGCACCGGCCCACACTAACTACAGCGGGTGCTCGCCGAGGAGCCGCGAGGTCCTGCCTGTGCGGGGACTCACCTCAGCGGGACTGGTGGGCGAGCACGTGCAGGATCCTGACCGGTTTCTTCGGTGCGCCGTCGAGCAGGCCGTCCGGCTGCGGCACGATCCCGGCCTTCACGATCCGGTCCAGCGTGTCCATGCCGTGGGTGACGTGTCCCATCACGGTGTAGAGCGGCTTGATGTTGGCGAACGAGTGCACGATGAAGAACTCGCTGCCGTTCGTGCCCGGTCCCTGGTTCCCGTAGGCGATGGTGCCGCGCGGGTAGGTCTCCTTGCCGGTCACCTCGTCGGCGAACCGGTAGCCGGGCCCGCCCTCCTCGGCGCGGTAGATGTCGCCGCACTGCAGCACGCCCAGGCGCGTGGTGTCGGTCAGGCGCCAGCACTGCGACATCGTGTAGAACCAGCTCCGCGCCAGGTGGGCGAAGTTCTCCACGCCGCACGGGGCGTTCGCGCGGTCGAGGTTCGCGACGACCACGCCGTAGTTCGTCACGATGGTGACCTTGACGGTGCCGCGGGCGGGCACGACGGCGCTGGGCGGCTGGACCGGGCGGGCGGCCGGGTTGTCCGGCGTCGGGATGAACTCGCACCGCGCGGTGGGAGTCGCCGGTGCGGCGGATGCGACCGGGGCGAGGACGACCATCATCAGGACAGCGAGCAGTAGCCTCATGCGGACTGACCGTAGCCGCCTCATAACCCCTTGTCAGCCCACCTGGGTCAGGGCCTCCCGCCGCTCGGCGGGTGCCCGGCGCCGGGGCTTGCGCTCCAGCCACCACTGCGAGGCCAGCAACGGGATCGTCCACCCCGTCCACGTCGCGATCCCCGCGATCGTGTTCGGCAGCTCGGCCTCCGGAACGCTGTCCGCCAGCAGCACGAACGCGATCGCGCCCCAGATCCGGTTCGTGATGATCGAGATCGTCAGCACGAAGCTGCGGATCATCCACTTGCGGTGGTCGCCGAACCTGCGCTGCCGGGCCGCGCGCCACGCCAGCAAGGTGAACGTCAGCCACAGCACCGCGAGCAACACGTTGCTGACCATCGCCACCGGCCCGAACGGAGTCATCCAGCCGATGACCAGGCCGGCGAGACCGGACGGCAGCACGCCGGCCAGCACGTAGACACGGCCGATGCGGCGGTGCCACATGGGAAAGCGGCCACGGAACCACGGCCAGATCTGCACCACGCACGTGATGATGGCGATCGACGCGCAGACGACGTGCACGACGAGCAGGGGGTAGTGCGGTCCCCAGTCCGACTGCACGCGCGACTGCAGACGATCACCGGTCAGGTACGGCGGCAACGAGAAAGCCACGAACGCCACCACCACGAACGCCAACGGGCCCACCCAGGGCTTGCGCAACCACGTCATGGCGCCACCATGGCCGCCCTCGCTGACCGATCGCGCACCGCTCGCTGACGTGCCTTCCTGACACCCCGCGCTCACCGCATCTGCAACTTGCACACGAGCAACGGTCAACCACGAACTTCATGCAACCCGTTCGCCGGCCATCAGGTCGGAAATATCAGTGGCACAAGGTGCACGAATCACCGTCGAGCAGGGAAAAGTCGTGCGAAAATCCAGAGGGGCGCCACCCGTCGCAGTTGGTGGAAAACAGAACAGGGATTTGCGGTAGCGTCCGTAATGGTGGGTCACCTCATTGGAGTAACGACGGTGCCGCGATCATCCGGAGTCGGGCATCATCACCTGGCTCGACCGATGTCGTAGAACGAGGGGTCTCGTGTGACCATCTTCCGTGCCGGCCACCCAGCAGCGTGGTGGGCGTACCTGGTGGCGGGTCACCTGCTGCTGGGCGTCTACTACCTGATTCCGGTGAGCCCTGCGGGGACATCGGGGCAAACGGTACGGGTGGTGCTCTACTGCACGATCAGCGCTTCGGCCGCGATCGCGACATTCGTGGGTGTGAAGCGCAACCGTCCCCAATGGAGGCGGCCGTGGGTGTTCCTCGCACTCAGCCAGGTCGTTTACGCGATCGCCGACCTGACGTTCTACGCATCGCACTACATCTTCGAGTACACGGTTTACCCCTCGTACGCGGACATCTTCTACCTCGGGCATTACCCGTTGATGGTCGCGGGCGTGATCCTGCTCATCCGCCGCCGCACCCCGGGCCTCGACCTGCCGAGCCTGCTCGACGCCGCGGTGCTCGCGGTCGTCGCGGGGATGGCGTCCTGGCTCTACGTCATCGGCCCGCAGGCCCGCCTCACCTCGCCGGTCCTGGTGAAGATCGCGTCGCTCGGCTACCCGATGATGGACCTGGCGCTGTTCGTGGTGGCGCTGCGGCTGATCTTCGGGGCAGGTCCCCGGCCGCGCGCGTTCGTGCTGCTGACGTGCAACCTGCTGGGCATCCTGACGGCGGACACGATCTACGTGCTGCAGCGCCTCGACGGCAGCTACCACGCGGGCAACTTCCTCGACGCCATCTGGCTGTCGGCGAACCTCTGCATCGGCGCCGCGGCGCTGCACCCGACGATGGCGCGGCTCGTCGACCGCGCGCACGTCAAGGACGTCGGCCTGAGCCGCGGCCGGATCATCGCGCTGTGCTCGGCCGCCCTCGCCGCGCCGGTCCTGATGCTGGTGCACGACGTCGGCCAGTCGTCGCAGGACGTCCTGGTGATCGCCGCCGGCAGCGCGCTGCTGTCGTTGCTGATCATCGCCAGGCTCGCGGGGCTCGTCGCGGACCAGCGCAAGCTCGCGATCACCGACAGCCTCACCGGTCTGCACACCCGCAGGTTCTTCGAGGCCCAGCTGCCGCTCGAGATCTCCCGGGCGCGGCGGGGCGACGGGTCGGTCGCGGTGTTCATCATCGACGTCGACCGCTTCAAGTCGATCAACGACAACTACGGCCACCCCGCCGGTGACGACGTGCTGATGGAGGTCGCGGCCCGGCTGCGCGCGGCGTCGCGGGCCGGTGAGGTGCTCGCCCGGTACGGCGGCGAGGAGTTCGCGCTGCTCGTGCCGGACGCCGGGCCGGGCAGGCTGTCCGTGATCGCGAACCGGCTGCGCGAACGCGTCGCGGAGAAGCCGATCCCGGTCAACGCGGGCAACGACGACATCCCGCTGTTCGTCACGGTGTCGGTCGGCTCGGCGAGCTTCCCGACGCACGGCGACGGCCCCGACGACATCGTGGTGATCGCGGACCGCGCCCTGTACGCGGCGAAGGCGGCCGGCCGCAACAGGATCGCGGTCGGTCCCGAGCCGCTGCCCGCGGTCGACCCGGACACCGACGGCGCGATGGCGGAGTTCCTCTGCCAGGTCGCGGACCGGGTGGACGGCTGGCTGCACCGCTACGACCACAGCCGCTCGGTGTCGCGCTGGGCCGGGGTGGCGGCGGGCGAGTTCGGGCTCGACGCGCCCACCATCCGGGTCACCCAGCTCGCCGGGCGCCTGCACGACATCGGCAAGGTCATCATCCCCGAGGTGGTGCTGACCAAGCCCGGCGCGCTGTCGGAGGAGGAGTGGCGGCTGCTGCGCCAGCACCCCGACTTCGGCTACCGGCTCGCGCGGATGGTGCCGGGGTTCGCGGGCGTGGCGCACGTGATCAGGCAGCAGCACGAGCGCTACGACGGCGCCGGCTACCCGGACGGGTTGCGCGGCGCGGACATCCGTGCGGAAGCGAGGATCCTGTCCGTGTGCGTGGCGTGGGCGGCGATGAGGTCGAACCGTCCACATCAGACCGCCTTGGACGAGAACCGTGCGCGGCGCGAGCTCTGGTCCGGTCGCGGGCAGCAGTTCGATCCGGACGTTGTGGACCTTTTCCTCGATCTGCACGAACAAGGCAGCATCGGGACGTTGCGTCCGTCCGGTTTGTCCATTCAGGAGGCCGGCTTCCCGGCGGACTTCCGTCCATGATCGACTGACCGTGCCATGCTTCGCGCATGAGCACGGAGTTCGCCATCCCCGCCGAGGTCCCGAGTCCGGAACGGCCGGCCCCGCCGGGTGGCCCGCTCGGCAGGTGGCTGCTCGCGGACCGCGTGGCGCCGTCGGGCCCGGAGAGCCACGAGTCGCACGCCAAGCCGCACCCGTGGTGGAAGGTCATGACGCTCACCGGCGTCGACTACTTCTCCACGCTGTCGTACCTGCCCGGCATCGCCGCGCTGGCCGCCGGCGCGCTGTCCCCGCTGGCGACGTTGCTCATCGTGGCGCTGACGCTGCTCGGCATGCTGCCGATGTACCGGCGGGTGGCGCGGGAGAGCCCGAACGGCCAGGGGTCCGTGGCGATGCTGGAGGACCTGCTGCCGTTCTGGCGCGGCAAGATCTTCGTGCTGGTGCTGCTGGGGTTCGTGGCGACGTCGTGGATCATCACGATCACGCTGTCCGCGGCGGACGCCTCGGTGCACGCGCTGGAGAACCCGTACGTGCCGGAGTCGTTGCACGGCGCAGAGCTCTGGCTGACGATCGTGCTGCTGCTGATCCTCGGCGGCGTGTTCCTGATGGGCTTCAGCGAGGCCGTGAGCGTCGCGATCCCGTTGGTGGCGGTGTTCCTCACCCTGAACGCCGTCGTGGCCGTGGTGGGGCTCGTGGACGTCTTCGCGACGCCGGACGCGCTCGATCGCTGGATCTCCGCCCTCGGTGCGCACGGCGACGGGTTCTTCGGGGTGGTCGGACCGGCGATCCTCGCGTTCCCGCTGCTGGTGCTCGGTCTGTCCGGCTTCGAGACCGGCGTGAGCATGATGCCGCTGGTCGCGGCGTCCGGTGAGACGCGGGAGCAGCGCCTCGAGAGCCGGATCCGCAACACCCGCAAGCTGCTGACGACCGCGGCGCTGATCATGTCCGTGTACCTGGTCGCGACGTCGTTCATCACGACCGTGCTGGTGCCGCAGGAGAAGTTCGCGCCGGGCGGGCCCGCGAACGGCCGTGCGCTGGCGTACCTCGCGCACGAACTGCTCGGCGAGGTGTTCGGCACGGTCTACGACATCAGCAGCATCCTGATCCTGTGGTTCGCCGGTGCCTCGGCGATGGCCGGTCTCATCAACATCGTGCCGCGGTACCTGCCTTCCTACGGCATGGCACCGGAATGGGGCCGCGCCGTTCGTCCCGTCGTGATCGTCTACACCGTCATCTGCATCATCATCACGATCATCTTCAACGCCGACGTGAACGCGCAGGCCGGCGCCTACGCCACCGGCATCCTGGCGATGATGGTGTCCGGATCGTTCGCGGTGACGGTGTCCGCGTGGCGCAAGAGGCAGCGCGGCGCCGGGATCGGGTTCACCGTGCTGACGCTGGTGCTGCTGTACGCGCTGGTGGAGAACGTCATCGAGAAGCCCGACGGCATCACCATCTCGATCGGCTTCATCATCGGCATCGTGGTGATCTCCCTGGTGTCACGGGTCTCCCGGACCACCGAGCTGCGCGTCGAGAAGATCAAGTTCGACGAGACCGCGCGGAGGTTCGTCACCGACACGATCACCCACGACGGGCAGATCACGTTGATCGCGAACCGCCGCCAGGCCGGTGACAAGGAGGAGTACGACGAGAAGGAGACCGAGCAGCGCGGCATGAACCCCGTGCCGGGCTCCGCGGACGTGATCTTCCTGGAGATCGACATCGTCGACCCGTCGGCGTTCAGCAACGTGCTGTGCGTGTCCGGCGTCGAGGTGGACGGCCACCGCGTCCTGCGCGCGTCCGCCCCCGCCGCCCCGAACGCGATCGCCGCGATCCTGCTGGCTTTGCGCGACTCGACCGGCGTCATCCCGCACGCGCACTTCGAGTGGTCGGAGGGGAACCCGCTGGGGCACCTGTTCCGCTACCTGATCCTCGGCCGCGGCGACACCCCTCCGGTCGTACGGGAGATCATCCGCTCGGCTGAATCGGATCCGACCCGACGGCCACGCGTGCACGTCAGTTAGCTGGAAGACTTCCCCTGTACGTCCGACTAAGGGGGAAGGACGCTCAAATGTTCCGCAAGTTGTTGGTACCACTCGTTGTCCTGGGCACGGTCGCGGCAGGTGTCGCACCAGCCGCCGTCTCCACCGGGACCCGTCCAGTGCGTTCGTGCGCCGATCTGGTGCGCTCGTTCGACGTGCCGGACGCCCGCACCCACGTCACGTCGGCCACTGTTGTCGCTGGTGCGGTGGAGTTCTGCGACGTGCGCGGCACGATCGAACCGAACGTGGGCTTCCAGCTGAAGCTGCCTGTTCGCGGTTACCAGGGCCGGTATCTGCAGTACGGCTGTGGCGGATTCTGCGGGATCATCGGCGATCCGGCCTTCCCGTCCGGCTGTGGCCCCGCTTTCGGTGACGCCGCGGTCGCCGCGACCGACGACGGGCACCGGTCGTCGATCGAGAACCCGTTCGACACGACCTGGGCCGCTTCGAACCAGAAGGCCCGTGACGACTACTTCTTCCGCGCACCGCACGCGTTGTCGAAGGTGTCCAAGCACATCATTTCGGTGTTCTACGGCAAGGCGCCGAAGAAGTCGTACTTCAGCGGGTGCTCGAACGGTGGCCGCGAGGGGCTGTTGCTCGCCCAGCGCTACCCGCGCGACTTCGACGGCATCATCGCGGCCGCGCCGGGTGCCTACTACACCGCGCTGATCGGCTACCAGGCGTGGATCGCGCGCAACACCATCCCGAACGACAAGCTCTTCCTGTTGCACGGCGCGGTGATGGCGGCGTGCGACGGTCTCGACGGCCTGGTGGACGGCCAGATCGACGACCCGCGCCTGTGCAGGTTCGATCCGGGCACGCTCGCGGGCCAGTTGACCGACGACGAGATCGCCCGCGTCCGCAACCTCTACGCGGGCCCGTCCGACCGCGGCGTCCGCCTCTACCCCGGCGGCCAGCCGTACGGCTCGGAGATCTCGTGGACGTTCTGGCTCAACCCGTCGCCGGGTCTCGGCCGGGGGGTGGCCCCGGAGCTGGCGGACAACGGTCTGAAGCACCTCGTCTACCCGATCGGCGAGCCGCACTCGTCGCTCGAGTCGTTCGAGTTCACGGTCCGGGAGTTCCGCCGCCTGGTGCCCGAGACCGTCAAGGCGAACTCGCTCTCCCTGGACCTGCGCGCGTTCCAGCGGGCCGGAGGCAAGCTGATCATCTGGCACGGCGCCGGCGACCAGGGCATCCCGTTCGAGGGCACGCTCGACTACTGGCAGCGCCTGACCGGCGGCAGGAACCCCTCCTGGGCAAGGCTTTTCGTGGTGCCGTCGATGTGGCACTGCGCCGGCGGCGACACCCTGACCGACTTCGACCCGTTCCGCGAACTCGTGTCGTGGGTCGAAGGCGGCCGGGCGCCCGATCGGATCATCGCTTCCGGACGTGACTCCGACGGCAACGTCGTGCGCACCCGTCCGGTGTTCCCGTACCCGTTGCGGGCCAAGTACTCCGGCTCGGGCTCGGTGGACGACGCCGCGAACTTCGTGCCCGCACCGGGCTTCGGCTTCCGCGACCGAATTCGCTGGGCAGGGGAGGACCTCTACCGGTCCGGCCCCGTCGCGCCCTAGCGGAACCTGTGGATGGCGGCGGTGATGGCCTTGTCCATGCTGTTGCCCTCCATGATGACGTGCCCGGCGTCGTTCAGGACGACCAGTTCGGCGTCGGGCCACCGCTTCGCGATCTCCCAGGCCGTGTACAGGGGTCCGCCGAAGTCGTTGCGCCCGTGGATCAGGATGCCGGGGATTCCCCTAAGCGCGTTAAGGTTGTCGAAGATGTAGGTGGGCTCCAGGAAGCAGTCGTTGCCCCAGTAGTGGGACACGGTCCGCGCGAGCCGGTAGCGCTCTTCCGGGTTGTCGTACCGGGTGCCGGTGAAGTCGTTGTCACCGCCGGTGATCGTGGACAGGTCCCACTTGCTCCAGTCCCAGGCGGCTTTGTACCTGACCTCGGGGTCCGGCGAGTTGAGGAGCCTGTTGTAGGCCGCAGCCAGGTTGCCGTCGCGGTCATGTTCGGGGACACCGTCGCGGAACGCGTCGAAGTGGTCGGGGAAGAACATGCCGAGCCCTCGGGTGATCCACTCGAGTTCGACGGGGCGGCCCGCGGTCACCGCCGGGATGATGATCTCGCTGACCCTGGTGGGGTGCTGGATGGCGTAGGCGAGGATGAGGGTGGAGCCCCAGGAGCCGCCTACCAGCATCCACTTGTCGATGCCCAGATGTTCGCGGAGTTTCTCGGCGTCGTTGATCAGGTGCTGGGTGGTGTTGTGTTCCATGCTGGTCAACGGGTCCGTGGCAGATGGAGTGCTACGGCCGCAGCCTCGCTGGTCCCAGAGGATCAGGTTCCAGTGGGTTGGGTCGAAGTCCTCGCGCCAGCGCGGGTTCGAGCCGGAGCCGGGGCCGCCGTGGAAGACGCAGGCGGGCTTGCCGGTCGGGGTGCCGCTGGCCTCCCAGTGGATCTGCTGGCCGTCGCCTACGTCGAGCATGCCTCGGGCGTAGGGCTCCACCTGTGGGTACATGCCGGGGAGGGTATTGGGGGCTCGGGTTGGGGCCGACTGGTTTTCGGTGCTGGGGGAGGGCGATCCGGGCAACGCGCAACCACGCCGCCGCACTCGCTGCCGCCCCCGCATACGCCGACACGCCCACTGCCGCGGCGGCCGTGGACGTGTGTGGCGTACTGGTCGAGTGGGTCGAGTGGGTCGAGCGGGTCCCGCTGCGACGTCAGGACTTCTGCTTGGCGCTGATCTGGTCCAGGACCTCGGTCTGCGACACGATGATCTTGCCCGCCAACGCCTTCGAGCCGATGTGCTCGCCCTTGGCCTGGGCGTCCTTGGCCATGTCGACACCACTGCGGAGGTGGCGGGAGAGGGTGGCGAGGAACAGGTCGTCGTACTGCTTGCCGGTGGCGGACTTCAGGGCCTCGACGTCCTTGACGGTCATCATGCCCGCCATCTTGTGCGTGGCGTTGGCGTCGTCGCCCGGCACCTGGATGTTCCAGCTGCGCAGGTAGGTGGCCATCTGCTCGATCTCGCCCGCTTCGGCGGTGGCGATCTTGTCGGCCACGTTGACCACGAAGTCGTCCTTGGACTTCTCCATGGCGACCTTGGCGATCTCGATCGTCTGGCGGTGGTGGGGGATCATCCGCAACGAGAACGTCGCGTCCGCCTCGTTGGCCGCCGGTTCGCCCGAGCCGCCACTGCCGCCAACAGACGAACAGGCCGTCAGCGCAAGCAGCCCTAGCACGATGATGAGCAGACGCGCTCGCATGAAGTCTCTCCCGTTTCTCGGTTCCCTGCCGAGGGATACGGGTGGTCGAAGTGTCCGGTTCAGCGAAAGTTCCGCAGCCTAAGTGGTTGGGTGCGATCCGAGTGCGGCGACCACGGCCTGGACCACGTCCGGGTGGCCCAGCGGGAGGGGTGCCTCCACGTCGTTGGTGTGGTGGATGACCTGGGCGAACGTGGCTTCCACCGGGACCTCGGGGTCCACCAGCAGCACGGAGCGCACGAGGTTCGGATGTGCCGCCACGAGCTCGATGACGTCCGCGGCGATGGGGCCGCTCGCGACCACGTCCAGCACGGTCCTGGTGTCGTCGCGGTGCCTGGACAGCAGCTCGTCCACTGTGGACTTCCAACCCGGTGCGGCGGGGACGCGCAGCCACACGATGCGCACGTCGGACGTCAGCGGCCGCCAGGTCGCGGGGATCTCGTTGTGCACCGCCTCTCCTGCTGGATCGATCACGAGGACCGTTGCGGCGCCTGCGGGTCCGTCGGAGACGACACCGGGGCCTGCCATCCTGCTGGGCTCGTCGAAATCGCGCATGCGGTGGGGATACCCAGTGTGTGACGACTCCTAATCAGTGGGCTGATCGGTCCCCTCCGGTGACCCGAATGGCGGAGCGCGGGGCCAGTGCACTTGCGTGAACTTGTTGCCATGAGCCATTTTTCGTCCATGTTCGGTGGTCTCTTGACCACTTTCTGAACCTCGGTTTATGGTCTAGACCACAGACCGAAACTGGATCGGAGAGCGATCTAGAGCGCTCCCGGTTCCCGCCCCCTGCCTACGGGTCCATCCCGTTTGGGAACGATCCAAGGAGTTCGGACCAAATGAAGAACATGCGCAAAGCGGCGCTCGTCCTGGCCGCTGTCCCAGCAATCGTGCTCATCACGCCGGTCGGTTCGGCCAGCGCGCACGGTTACGTGTCCTCGCCTGCCAGTCGATCCGCGCAGTGTGCCCGTGGCGACGTCGCCGAGAGCCTGTGCGGCCAGGCGAAGTACGAGCCCCAGAGCGCCGAAGGCGTCAAGGGCAAGAAGAACTGCAGCGGCGACAACGGCGCCTTTGCCCCGCTCGACAACGACTCACTGCCCTGGAAGGTCACCAACACCGGTCAGACCCTGTCTCTGACCTGGACCTTCACCGCCCGGCACGCCACGCGTGACTACGAGTACTTCATCGGCAACACGCGCGTCGGCTACGTCGCCGGCAACAACCAGCAGCCGAACAACCCGACCACGCACAACATCAACCTCGGCGGGTTCTCCGGCCGCCAGAAGCTGTTCGCGGTCTGGAACATCGGCGACACGGTGAACGCGTTCTACTCGTGCATCGACCTCAACATCAACGGTGGTGGCGGCACGACCCCGCCTCCCACCACCACGACGACCACTCGTCCGCCGACCACCACCACGACGACCACGACGACCACGCAGCAGCCGCCGGCCGGTGGCACCTGGGCGGCGAACACGTCGTACGCGGTCGGCTCGACCGTCACCTACGGCGGCTCGTCCTACCGCTGCCGTCAGGCGCACACCTCGCTGACCGGCTGGGAACCGCCGAACGTGGCGGCGCTCTGGGAGAAGATCTGATCTGATGAAGCGCCTGGTGATCGCTGTCGCGGTCCTGGCGCTGGCGGGGTGCGGCGGAGAGGCGGTCGTGCCGGAGGGCCAAGGAGCCCACGGGCACGGCGCGTCCTCCGCCGCACCACCCGTTCCCGCAGCCAGCGCGAGGTTCAACGACGCGGACGTGACGTTCGTGCAGATGATGGTGGACCACCTGCAACTCGGCATCAGCCTGTCGCAGGTGGGGCTCGCGAAGGCGACCGGCAAGGAGGCCAAGGACCTCGCGGGCGCGATCGACGTGACCCAGCGCGAGGAGCTCACGATGCTCAAGTCGTGGCTGAAGCTCTGGGGCAAGCCGGAGGGCGACGGCGCCAACCTGCACGCCGCCCACGGTGGTCAGCCGCTGCTCGACGACAAGGTCATCAACGAGACCAAGGAGAAGAGCGGGCCTGAGTTCGACGCGCTCTTCCTCAACCTGATGACAGGCCATCAGGGAGCGGGCGTGGAGATGGCGCTCGACGAGAAGAAGGACGGCATGAACCCGGAGACCACGGCCTATGCCGATCGGGTGGTCAAGACCCGGCAGGGCCAGATCGAGCAGATGCTGAAGATCATCAGCGGACCGTAGGCGTTCGGTCAGCGGCCCGGCGTTGCATTCCCGAGCATGGACGTACTGATCTCGGGAGCGGGAATCGCCGGGCCCGCGCTGGCCCACTGGTTGACGCGCTTCGGCATCTCCGCGGTGGTGGTGGAACGCGCGCCCTCGTTGCGCGCCGGCGGCCAGGCCGTCGACTTCCGCGGCGAGGCGCACCTGTCCGTGCTGAGGCGGATGGGCGTGCTCGACGCGGTCCAGGCCGCGCGAACGTCTCCGCGCGACATGGTGTTCCGCGACACCGCGGGACGTGAACGGGCACGGCTGCCCGCGTCGTTCACCGCGGGGGACGTTGAGATCCTCCGCGGAGACCTCTCACGCCTGCTGTACGAGCACACCGCCGCCGACGTGGAGTACGTGTTCGGCGACTGGATCACGTCGCTGCACGACGACGGTGCCGGCGTCGACGTGACGTTCGCACGCGGTCAGTCCCGGCGGTTCGACTTCGTGGTCGGTGCGGACGGGATGCGGTCCGGCGTGCGGCGGCTCGTCTTCCCCGAGTACCGGCCGAAGTTCCAGGGCTACTACTTCGCGATCTGGGACGTGGACGGCGACGACCACGACCTGACGTGCTCGCCCGGAGTGCTGACGGCGCCGGGGTGGCTGATGTACAAGTCCTCCGTACCGCCCGAGCTGATGCCCGAGGAGATCGTGGCGCCCGGCGTCTACTTCGACTCGATCAGCCAGGTCCGGATGCCCGCGGTGAGCGCGGGACGGGTCACGCTGATCGGCGACGCCGGGTACGGGTCCACGTTGGGCGGCATGGGAACCGGCCTCGCGGTCGTCTCCGCCTACGTGCTGGCGGGGGAGATGGCGGCGGGCGGCGACGCCTTCGCCCGGTACGAGGCCCTGATCGGCCCCTACGCGCGCGGCTGCCAGGGCAACCCCGGCCCGTTCCTCGCGCCGGGCACCAGGCTCGGCATGTGGGTGCGCGACCGGATGTTCGGCCTGCTGCCGAAGATGCCGATGGTCGCGCGCACGGACATGAGGGCCGCCACCGCGATCAAGCTCCCCGAGTACGGAGCAGTTCCTCGAGCACCTCGTTGACCTGCTGCTTGGCGGCCGCGTGCATCCACCCGAACCCGAGCTCCCGCTGGGCCTCGCGCAGCAGGAGCTCCGCCCGCGCCGGATCACCCCGGCGCTGGGCGATCTTCGCGAGGCCGGTGTTGGCGAGCGCTCGGGTGGCCGACAGGCCTGCCTCCGTCGCCTGTTCCAGGGCCTGGAGGTAGTCGCGTTCCGCCGCGGCCTCGTCGATGTCGAGCAACCGGTCCGCGCGACGAGCCCGGAGTTCGGCGAGTTCTTCCTTGGCACCGAGTTCCGCGACGACCCGGAGCGCCTCGTCGGTCAGCGCCAGGGCTTCTGCCGGGTCCTCGGTGAGGTTGGCCAGCACGTCCAGGACCTGGGCCGAACCCCAGCGCTCGCCCAGGTCCTGGAACCGCCGCAACGCCACGCGGGACTCCTCGATCGCTCGCTCGCGGTCGCCGCTCGCGGCCCAGGCGGTGTAGGCGTTGCTGAACCCGATGAGGCCCTGGATCCACGGGTCCTCACTGCTCTCCACCTCGTCCTGCAACGAGGTGCGCGGGGCGGACGGGTCGGGCGGGCCGCTGAGCATGGCCCACGCGATGAGCACGAACGGTTGCCTGATCGGGCCGCGCAGTTCGAGGAGCTTGTCCTGCACGCGTTCCGGGGCAGCGAGGGCGAGCAGGACTGCGTACTCCTCTGTGGACTGTTCGGACACGCGGGCGAGCAGTTCCTGTGCCACGCCCCGGACTTCCGCGCGGTTGCCCTTCACGTACCAGTACCAGGCGAGGTCGCTGACGAGCCGCAGCGCGCGGTCCGGTTCGAACGACGTGGTCCAGGCGACGGCCTGCATCAGGTTCGCGTGCTCGGCGGTCAGCCGGGCGAACCAGCGCACCTGATCACGTTGGCGCAGCTCGGGATCCGCACGGCGAGCCAGGTCGTGGAAGTACGCGGCGTGGGCGGCGTCGACGCGCTTGTGCTGCGAGCAGAACTCGCGGATGGTCTCCAGCATCCGGTAGCGCCCGTCCACGGCCTCCACCAAGGACTTGTCCACCAACGCGTCGAGCGTCTCGAGGTCGTGCCGGCAGACCTCCTCGACGGCCTCCAGGGTCGCCCCGCCGCTGAACGTCGCGAGGCACGCCGCCAGGTCGCGTTCGTCCTCGGTCAGCAGGTCCCAGCTCCACTCCACGACCGCCCGCAGCGTCTGGTGGCGGGGCGCGGCGGCCCGGTTTCCCTTGGTGAGCAACCGGAAGCGGTCGTTCAGGCGGTCGGCGATCTCCTCGGTCGTCAACGTGCGGGTGCGTGCCGCCGCGAGTTCGATCGCGAGCGGCAGGCCGTCCAGCTCCCGGCAGATGTCGACCGTGTGCTGATCCCGCACGAACGCGGCGTTCACCAGTCGGGCGCGGTCGGCGAACAGCGCCACGCTCTGCTCGGGATCGAGCGGCGGCACCGGGCACAGCGTCTCACCGGTGATGCCGAGCGCCTCCCGGCTCGTGGCGAGGATCCGCAACGACGGGCACGTGCTGAGCAGGTGCTGGGCCAGCCGGGCGGCCTGGACGACCAGGTGCTCGCAGTTGTCCAGGATCAGCAACGCGTCGCGCTCGCGCAGCGCCAGCGTCAGGCGTTCCTCCGGCTCCAGCACCGTCTCCTTGAGCCCCAGCGCCTGCAGCGTCGCCGCGGCCACGTCCTTGGCCGGCGCCAGGTCCACGAAGATCGCACCGGGACCCGCGGCCTGCAGCGCGAGCCTCGTCTTGCCCGCGCCTCCAGGGCCGGTGAGCGTGATGAGCCGGGAGGACAGCGAGGCGATCCGCGCGAGCTCCGCCTGCCTGCCCACGAACTTCGTCAGCTGGGCCGGTAGTTCGCGGTGGGTCTGACCGCGCAGGACCTGCAGGTGCACGGCGCGCAGTTCGGGTGACGGGTCGGTGCCCAGCTCGTCGGCCAGCAGAGCGCGTGCGTCCTCGAACGCCTGCAGCGCCTCGGCTTGCCGGCCCTGCTGGTTGAGCGCCTGCATCAGGTACCCGCGCAGCCGTTCGTCCAACGGATTCCGCCGCACCAGGTCCTGGACCTCGGCGACATCGGCCCTGCCGAGCCGGATCCGTGCCGCGACCAGCGAACCGGTGGCCGCGGAGCGTTGCTGTTCCAGGCGGGTCGCGTGGTCCGGCAGGGCGACGTCGGCGAGCGCCGGGCCGCGCCACAGCCGCAGTGCCTCGGACAGAAGGGATTCCGCCGCCTGCGGGTCACCCTGCTCCAACGCCTGCCGGCCTTCCGCGCTGAGCACGACGAACCGGTGCGCGTCGACCTGGGAGGCGGGCAGCGCCAGGCGGTACCCGGCCGGGTGGAACTCGATCAGCGTCGCGTCCCCGAGTGCCCGGCGCAGGCGCGAGACCTGGCCCTGCAAGGCGTTCGCGGCGTCCGACGGCGGTTCGGAGCCGTAGAGCTCGTCGACCAGGCGGTCGAGCTGGACGATCTCCCCCACCCGGATCGCCAGCAGCGCCAGCAGGGTGCGCGGCCGTGGGCCACCCACCGCGATCTTGCCGTCCGGGGAGTGCGCCTCAACGGGCCCGAGAATGCCGACGTGCACGGTGTCAGCGTACGAAGCGGCCGGGACTCGTACCCAGCACACGGCGAAAATGGCGCGTGAGGTGCGACTGGTCGTGGAACCCGGCCAGCACCGCCACCTCCGCGGCCGGTCGTCCGTCGACCAGGTGACCACGCGCGAGGTCCACCCGGCGGCCCGTCAGGTACTTGTGCGGCGGCAGTCCGAACTGACGGCTGAACGCCCGCACGAGGTGCGTAGGACTGGTCTGCAGTTCCGCAGCGGCCTCCGCGAGCGTGATCCCCGACGGCAGCGAGGCGTCCAGCAGCTGCCGCAACCGGTCGGCGAGCGTCGGGTCCGCGTGCACGACGGGTGCCGTGCCGGCGAAGTGGTGCCGGAGGCGTTCGGTGATCAACGAAAGCCGGCTGGCGGCCTCGAACGGTTCGTCCAGCACCAGGTGCAGCTGGTGGATCCGGTGGCGCAGCAGCGGATCGGGCAGCATCGGGGTGTCGACGGCCTTGCCGATCAGGTCGGCCGGCAGCGCCGCGTCGTCCAGGTACAGCACGCGTTTGCGGAAGCCCGTGGACAACGCTGAACGGCCGTCGTGCGGCACGTGCGGCGGCAACAGCGTGACGCCGGAGACGAGCGCGCCGTGTTCGTGACGGTCCAGTTCGTACCGCACGGCTCCGGTGTCGAGCACCATCAACGTCCACGCGTCGTGCGTGTGCGTTGGGTAGACGTGCGTGGTGAACGACGCGTGGAAGGCCTCCTTGATGCCGTCCACCGCCGGTCTCCACGCGGTGACGCTCATGTCAGGAACGTACAAGACGCCGGACCGGAGTGCCCGCGATCGTGTGTCCATGTTCGACACCAAGATCGCTGTGCTGCTGCGGGACGACCTGGCCGGCTGGCAGGCCCTGAACGTCACCGCCTTCCTCGTCAGCGGGCTGCCCGAGACGCTCCGCGGCGAGCCCTACGTCGACGCTGACGACGTGCACTACCTGTCCATGTTCGGCCAGCCCGTGGTCGTCCTGCAAGGCTCCGCGGACCTGCTGAAGAAGGCCCACGAGCGGGCCCTGAACCGCAGCCAGCCGATGACCATCTTCACCGCGGACCTGTTCGCGACGGGCAACGACGACGACAACCGCGCGGCCGTCCGCAAGGTGCACACGCAGGACCTCGACCTGGTCGGCATCGCGGTCCACGGCCAGAAGAACGCCGTCGACAAGATCTTCAAGGGCGCCCGGATGCACCCCTGACGAAACCGGGTTCTAATGCCCGAGTGATCAAGCTGCTCCGGATGGCCGTGTTCCTGCTGGTGCTTTCGGCGGAGATGTACCTGGTGGTCGTGCTGGGGGACAGGTTCCGCCCGTTCGACCACTTCAGCTTCTTCACCGTGCTCTCGAACGTCTTCGCGGCGGTCGTGGCGTTGCTGGGCGTGTTCAACCCGGTGTCGGCGCAGATCAGGGGCGCGGCCGTGCTCTACATGGGCACCACGGGCATCGTGTACTGGCTGCTGCTGCGGGACATCGACGTGCAGACACCTGCTTATGCGAACTGGGTGTTGCACACCATCGTCCCGATCCTCGTGGTCGCGGAGTGGCTGCTGGCGGCGGAACGGACCAGGCGGGCGTGGCTCTGGCTGTCGTTCCCGCTGGCCTACCTGGTGTACACGCTGGTCAGGGGCCCGATCGTGAACTGGTACCCGTACCCGTTCATGGATCCGCGCACCCACGGTTACGGCGCGGTGTTCCTGAACTGCCTGGTCGTCACGATCGTCTTCGTCGCGCTGGCGTTCGCGGTGTCCTGGGCAGGGAACAAATTGGCCCAGAAACAGCGGGAGTCCTTGTCCCACAGCTAGGGCCAATCGCCGCCCTACGGTCGGAACATGACCAGGCGACTCGCGTACGCGCAGCTGACGAACTCGATCGGCGACGGCGGCTTCCTCGTCGTCTCGGCTCTCTACTTCACGCAGGTCGTGGGCCTGAGCGCGGCGCGGGTCGGCCTCGCGCTGACCCTCGCCTGGGGAGTCGGGGCCGTTGCCGGAGTCGCTCTGGGCCACGTCGCCGACCGCCTGGGCCCGCGCACCACCGCCGTCGTGCTGGCGTTCGCCACGGCCGCGAGCATCGGAATCCTGCTCGTCACGCGGGACTTCGCCGCGTTCGTGCTGATCATGTGCCTGTACGCGAGCTTCCAGAGCGGCCTGCAGGCGTCCAGGCAGGCCCTGCTCGCCGGCCTCACCACGCCAGAGGAACGCACACGGGTTCGCGCGCGCATCCAGTCGACGGCCAACGCGGGCATCGCGATCGGTGCGGCCGCGGGCGGGTTCGCGCTGCACCTCGCCACCGAGGCCGCCTACATGGCCGTGTTCGTGCTCGACGTCGTCGCGTTCCTCATCGCCGCGGCGATCCTCAGCACTCTGCCCGAGACCCTGATGACCAGGGCGAAGGGCAAGTTCGACGTCCTCAAGGACCGCCCGTACGCGCTCATCACGCTGATCAACGCCGTGATGCTGCTGTACATGCCGCTGCTGAGCCTGATCATCCCGTTGTGGATCGTGCAGCGCACCGAGGCGCCGACGTGGCTCGCGGCGGGGTTGCTGGTCCTCAACACCGCGGCCGTCGTGCTGTTCCAGGTCAGGATCGCCCGTCGTGCCGACGGCCTGGACCAGGCGTCGAAGCTCGTGAAGCACGCCGGACTGATCATGCTCGCGTCCTGCGCGGTGTTCGCCACTACGGCGTTCAGCTTCGGTGCCTGGCCCGCGGCGGCCTTGCTCATCGCGGCCGCCGCGTTGCAGGTGCTCGGCGAGATGATGCTCGCCTCCGGGGCGTGGGAGATCAGCTTCTCCCTCGCGCCCGCCGACCGGCAGGGCCAGTACCAGGGCTTCTTCGCGACCGGGACGGCCGTCGCGCGCATGGTCGGCCCCGCCCTGCTCACCACCGTCGTGCTCGGCTGGGGCGCCATCGGGTGGGTGCTGGTCGGCGGGCTCTTCGTCGTGGCCGGTTACGCGATGGGACCCGCGGTGCGCTGGGCGCGCGAGAAGAACTCCACCAGTTCCGGTGCCATGACCGACGACTTGTACATGTGCGTCTGACCGGGCAGCGTCCTGTGGTCGGCTCCCAGCACCTCCGCGACGTTCTTCATGGCGTTGCGGAGGTACTCGGGGCTCTTGCCGCCGTCCATCGCGAGCGTCGGCACCTTGACGTTCCAGCGGTTCGTCGGCAGAGGTGTCCCGCGGCCGTCGTCGCCGAGGATGCGCAGGTCCCACCTCAGCGTGTGCGCGACCGGCTTCAGCTTCTTCCACATCGGCGTCAGCTTCATGACCGCGAGCCCGATGCCCGGCACGCCGACCATCTTCATGAACGTCGAGAGCATGCCGGAGCGGTCACCACGCGCGAGCATGTCGTCCATCTGCGCCACGATGTCGGCCGGGCGCGGCTTGTACGTGTCGTCCACGACGAACGGCGCCTCGTAGAGCGCGAGCCGGGAGATGCCGGGCAGCCGTGACGCGGCCTCCATCGCCAGCACCGCGCCCGAGGACACGCCGAAGACGAACGCGCTGCCGCCGGCCTCCCCGATCACGGCGTCGATGTCCTCGACCTCGCGCTCGAGCGACCACGGCGTCGCGCCGTCACCGGTCTCGCCACGCCCGCGCCGGTCGTAGGTGTAGACGGTGAAGTTCTTGTCCAGCACCGACGCGAGTTCCGTCGCCGGGCCGAACATCCGGTGGCACATCGCGCCGTCCACGATGACCAGCGCGGGACCGGAGCCGGTGATCGAGTAGGCGACCTCGGTGCCGTCGGCGGAAGTCGTGAAGCGCGTCATTTCTGCTCTCCCAGCGTGCTGTCGAGGAAGTTCTGCCAGTCCTGCTCGGACTCGTCGCCTTCGAAGATGTTGTGCGCCGCGATGACCGGGCCGAAGAACCCGCGCATGAAGCGGTAGATGCCGTGCTCGGTGCGCAACGCGACCGTGTGGGCGTTGCGGTGGAACTCGACGGCGTCCGGGAGCTTCTCGCCGATCGCCGCGTCGAGCTTCTTCCAGGCCTCGTCCCAATCGCTGACCATCGGCCCGAAGACTGTGAGCGGACGGGCCGTGCGGCCGGGGAAGTGCGTCAGGTATTCGAGCAGCGTGCGCCGGAACAGCGCGCCGCCCAGCGTCATCGCCTCGAACTCGTCGGCCCAGTCGTCGCCGGGCAGGAACCCGCTCGTGACCATGCGGAGCACGGTGCTGCTGTGGTCACGGCCCTCGACCAGGAACTCGTAGGCGATGAACCTGCCGTCGGGCGCCTTGCCGCTGTTGTACGCGAAGTGCCGCAGGGGATCGGACGCGGTGACCTCGCTCGTCGGCTCGTACCCGCCGAAGGCCATCTTGACCTGGCCGTTCGCGACCTCGTTGCGGCCCATGAACCACGAGTCGATGCCTGGTCCCGTCGCGATGGCCGTCCAGACGTCCTCGACGGAGGCCGGCACCTCGATCTCGTCGGTGCTCGTGAACTCGTGGCCCATCTGCTCTCCCCTTCTGATTCGTGGATGGTCCCATCCTGCTACCGACAATTCCTCTCGTCAAGACAGTGAGACTAGTCTTGACAAAAAAAGTTGTCGGTGGTTCCGTTCTGGCCACACCACGAACTGGAGGAACCCCATGTCCCGCATCGCCTGCGGCGTCGTCGCCGGTCCGCTCTACCTCGTCGTCGGGTACGCCCAGGCGTTCACCCGAGAGGGCTTCGACCTCGCACGACACCCGTTCAGCATGCTCAGCCTCGGCTCGCTCGGCTGGATCCAGATCGCCAACTTCGTGGTCAGCGGCGCGCTGTTCCTGGTCGCCGCGACGGGCATGGCCGAGCACTCGAAGTGGGGAGCAAGGCTGATCGGCCTGATGGGCGTGGGGATGATCCTCGGCGGGGTGTTCGTCGCCGATCCGGCCATGGGGTTCCCGGCTGGGGCACCCGACGGCCCGCCCGCGTCGCTGTCCTGGCACGGCGCCCTGCACGCGGCCGCGTTCGGGCTCGCGATGATCGGCTGGATCGGGGCGTGCTTCGTGTTCGCGCGTAGGCTCGGTGGATGGCTGGCAGTGATGAGCGGCCTGACGGGCGTGCTCCTGGTGGCGCCGATGGCGTTCCTGGGCAACCCCGGTGGGACGGTGCTGCTCTACGTGGTCGCGACGATCGGCTGGGTGTGGACCTCGCTCGTGTCCCTGAGGCTGAGCCGGCCTGCCTTCTCGAGCTGATCTGCCCGGAGTGCGGGCGCGTCACCACCGACGAGCACGCGCCCGGTTGCGAGGCCTGTCAGACGAGCTGATGCGCGTGCATCTTGCTGATGTCGTAGGAGACGCCGCAGAAGGTGCACTGCAGCCCGTACTTGCTGCTGATGGTGAACAGCGGGATGAAGAAGACGGTCGGCTTCGTGTAGCGCCGGAACAGGTTGTGCGCGGCCTGGTGGTGGCAGTTCCCGCACACCAGCGTCAGCATCCGCAGCTGCTCGATCGTCGTCCGCCAGCCGAAAATGACCACTTGTTCTCCTTCTGCCCGTTGTTCTTCTGACGTGTGGGGTGCCCCCTGAGTTGCAGCCGGACGCCTGAATTCGGAAGGTGGACGGGTGGACACCCTGCTGCGGCCCTGGACGCCCGCCGACGCCCCGGTCATCCTCGCCGCGGCGGGCGAGGAGATGATGGCCCGCCAGTTCACCGCCCCGATCGACTCGCTGTCCGCCGCCGAGGACTGGATCGCCCTGCTCACGGCCCGGCGCGACGACGACGCCGCCTACTCGTTCGCGGTGCTGCACGAGGGCGTGCCCGTGGGCAACGTCGCCGTGTCGAGCGTGGAACGCCGTCACCTCACCGGGTGGATCTCGTACTGGATGCGCGAGGAGGCACGCGGACAGGGGCTCGCCACGAAGGCCTGCGTCGCGGTCAGCGAGTTCGCCTTCTCCGAGCTCGGCCTGTTCCGGTTGGAACTCGCCCATCGCGTGGACAACCCCGCCTCCTGTCGTGTCGCGACCGGGGCGGGTTTCGCCGTGGAAGGAGTGGAGCGGGCCCGGTTGCTCTACGACGGCGTCCGGTACGACACCGAAACCCACGCACGGCTCGCCACGGACTGAGGTTCACGTCGCGATCAGCCGGGTAACCGGGAGCGCATGAGCGACGTGCAGGCCGAGCTGCTGCTGACTTTGACCAAGGTCGCCAAGGTCTTACGTGGAGCGGAGATCCCGTTCGCCCTGACCGGTGGTTGTGCCGGTTATGCGCGCGGAGGGCCCGTGAGTGAGCACGACGTCGACCTCCTGGTGAAGGAACAGGACGTCGAGGAAGCCGTGCGGGTGCTGGTGGAGGCAGGACTGCGCGGCGCGGAGCCGCCGGAGGACTGGCTGCTGAAGGTCTACGACGGCGATTCGCTGGTGGACCTGTTGTTCCGGCCCAACGAACGGCCGGTGACCGACGAGGTCCTCGCGATGGCGGAGGAGATGCCCGTCGGTTCGGTGATGCTGCCGGTCATGCCGGCGACGTTCGTGCTGAGCAGCAAGCTGCTCGTGCTGGACGGGCACCGCTGCGACTTCAGCGAGCTGTTGCCGTTCGCGCGGGCGTTGCGAGAACAGATCGACTGGGACCAGGTGCGCGAGGAGACCAAGGACTCCCCTTACGCCGAAGCGTTCCTGATGCTCATCGAACGTCTGGACATCATCGGGAGGGGCCATGAGTTCCGAGCAGTACCTGGCGGCAAATCTGCGTAGGGCGGTGGCCGAGGATCCGCGCACCGCGGAACTCGGCGTCCGGGTCACCGTGCGCGGTGACCACGTGATGCTCTCCGGCGACGTGGCCTGCGCGGACCGCCGTGCCGCGCTGGAGAAGGTCCTGCACGAGGCCGCCCCAGAACTGACGATCTACAACGACGTGCGCGTGACACCTGCGGGCGAGCCGGAGGGTGAGGAGGACCTGCGATGATCCGAGTCGCTGCGGTCGGGGACATCCACCTCGGCGAGGACATGCGCGGGCACCTGCGGCCGGCGTTGGAAAAGGTCGGCGAGCACGCGGACATCCTCCTGCTGGCCGGGGACCTGACGCGGCACGGCACGGTCGTCGAGGCCGAGGTCGTGGCGGACGAGTTCGCGGACCTGCCGGTGCCCGTGGTCGCCGTGCTCGGCAACCACGACCACCAGGACGACAAGCCGCTCGAAGTCACCAAGACGTTGCAGGACAAGGGCATCCACGTGCTGGAGGGTACGACGTTCACCCATCGGGTCAACGGGTGCTCGATCGGCGTCGCGGGCGTGAAGGGGTTCGGCGGCGGTTTCGCGGGCAAGTGCGGGAGTGCGTTCGGCGAACGTGAGATGAAGGCGTTCATCCAGCACACCTGCGACATCGCCGAGACGCTCGAGGGCGCGCTGTCCGAACTGGACACCGACATCAAGGTCGCGCTGACGCACTACGCGCCGGTGCCGGACACGTTGCGCGGTGAGCCGCTGGAGATCTACCCGTTCCTCGGCTCGTACCTGCTCGGCGAGGCCATCGACAAGACCGGCACGGATCTCGCGGTGCACGGCCACGCGCACTTCGGCACCGAGCAAGGGCTGACGCCGGGCGGGGTGCGGGTGCGCAACGTCGCGCAGCCGATCATCCGGTCCGCGTACACGGTCTACGTGATGGAGGGCAGCTCGTGACGACGACCGTCGGGGACTTCGTCGTCCAACGCCTGCGTGACTGGGGCGTGCGGCAGGTCTTCGCGTATCCGGGTGACGGCATCAACGGGATCGTGGCCGCGTTCGGCAAGGCGGACAACGACCCGAAGTTCGTCCAGACCCGGCACGAGGAGATGGCCGCGTTCGCCGCTGTCGGCTTCGCGAAGTTCAGCGGCGACGTCGGTGTGTGCCTGGCGACGTCCGGCCCCGGCGCGATCCACCTGCTCAACGGCCTGTACGACGCGAAGCTCGACCACGTGCCGGTCGTCGCGATCGTCGGCCAGACCGCCCGCACCGCGATGGGCGGCAGCTACCAGCAGGAAGTCGACCTGCACTCGTTGTTCCGCGACGTCGCCTCGTTCCTGGTCGACGTGACGGTGCCAGAGCAGCTGCCGAACGCGCTGGACCGGGCGATGCGGACGGCTCAGGCCGATCGCGCACCGGCGGTGCTGATCATCCCGAACGACGTGCAGGAGCAGGAGTACGCCGCTCCCAAGCACGAGTTCAAGTACATCCCGTCGAGCCCGCCGTCGCGTCCTTCGTCGTCGGTGGTGCCCGCCCTGGACGACGTCCGGCGTGCGGCCGAGGTGCTCAACAGCGGCGAGAAGGTCGCCATCCTGATCGGTCAGGGTGCCCGCGACGCCGCCGAGGAGGTGCGCGCGGTCGCCGACCTGCTCGGTGCCGGTGTCGCGAAGGCGTTGCTGGGCAAGGACGTCCTGCCCGACGACCTGCCGTACGTGACCGGGTCGATCGGGCTGCTCGGCACCCGGCCGTCGTACGAGATGATGCGCGACTGCGACCGGTTGCTGATCGTCGGGTCGAACTTCCCGTACTCGCAGTTCCTGCCGCAGTACGGGAAAGCACGCGGCGTGCAGATCGACGTCGACGGCCGGGCGATCGGCATGCGCTACCCGACCGAGGTCAACCTCGTCGGCGACGCGCGGGAGACGTTGCGCGCGCTGATCCCGTTGCTGGAGGAGAAGACCGACCGCTCGTGGCGCACGACGATCGAGGAGAACGTCGAGCGCTGGTGGGAGGTGATGGAACGGCAGTCACAGGTGCCGGCCGACCCCGTCAACCCGATGCGGATCGTCTCCGAACTCTCCAAACGCCTGCCGCACAACGCGATCATCACCGCGGACTCCGGTTCCGCGACGAACTGGTACGCGCGACTGCTCAAGATCCGCGGCAACGTCCGGTCCACGCTGTCCGGCACGCTGGCCACGATGGGCTGCGCGGTCCCGTACGCGCTGGGTGCCGCGTTCGCCCAGCCCGACCGGCCGTTGATCGCGTTGGTCGGCGACGGCGCGATGCAGATGAACGGCATGGCGGAGTTGCTGACGCTGCGGCGATACGGCATCCGTTGCGTCGTCTGCGTGTTCCACAACAACGACCTCAACCAGGTCACGTGGGAGCTGCGGGCGATGGGCGGGGCGCCGAAGTTCGAGGAGTCGCAGACTCTGCCGGACATCTCGTACGCCGCCTTCGCCCGGTCGATCGGCCTGCAGGGCATCGAGGTCAACGACCCGGCGCAGCTTGGCACGGCGTGGGAGACCGCACTCGCGTTCGACGGCTCGACCGTTCTCGACGTGCGCTGCGACCCGAACGTGCCGCCGATCCCGCCGCACGCGACGTTCGAGCAGATCAAGGACATGACCGAGGCCGTGTTGCGGGGCGACCCCGACGCGTGGGACGTGCTGCGCCGCGGCCTGCAGACCAAGATCCAGGAGTTGCTGCCGTGAAACTGGGCTATTTCCTTTCCTCGGAAGAACACGGGCCGCGCGAGCTGGTCCAGAACGCCCGGCTCGCCCAAGAGCACGGCTTCGAGGCGTTGTGGATCTCCGACCACTTCCACCCGTGGAACGACGAGCAGGGCGAGTCGCCGTTCGTCTGGGGCACGATCGGCGCGCTGTCGGAGGCCGTGACGCTGCCGATCACCACGGCCGTGACGTGCCCGATCGCCCGCATCCACCCGGCGATCATCGCCCAGGCCGCCGCCACCGCGGCCGTGCAGACCGAGGGCCGTTTCGTGCTCGGCGTCGGCAGCGGCGAGGCCCTGAACGAGCACGTGCTGGGCGACCGCTGGCCGTCCGCCGGCGTGCGGCTCGAGATGCTGGAGGAGGCGATCGGCCTCATCCGCACGCTGCACCAGGGCGACGAGGTCACGCACCACGGCAAGCACTACACCGTGGAGAACGCCCGCATCTACACCGTGCCCGAACGTCCGGTGCCGATCTACGTCTCGGCGTTCGGCCCGAAGGCGGTCCGGCTCGCTGCCCGTTGCGGCGACGGCTACGTGAGCGTCGGCCCGACCGGTGACCTGGTGAAGCAGTACCGCGCCGAGGGTGGCCGCGGTCCGGCGCAAAGTGGCCTGAAGGTCTGCTACGGACAGTCCGAAGAGGACGCGGTCGCCACCGCCCACCGGTTGTGGCCCAACGACGCCCTGCCCGGCGAGCTGGCCCAGGTGCTGCCGTCACCCAAGCACTTCGAGCAGGCCTCGGAACTCGTGACGCCGGAGATGATCGCGAAGGCGATCCCGTGCGGCCCGGATCCCGAGAAGTACGCGTCGAAGATCAGGGAGTTCGCGGAGGCCGGGTTCGACGAGGTCTACGTGCAGCAGATTGGCCCGCAGCAGCAGGAGTTCTTCGAGTTCTGGGCGAAGGAAGTCAAGCCTCTGATCGATGTTTAGTCCCAGGTGTGCGCAGGGCAACCGGTCCTATGAGGAGATTCCTGCGCGAGCACAGCCTGACGCTCGTTTTCGGCGGTCTTTTCCTCGCCGCGCTGGTCGGCCAGTTCTTCGCGGGCCACGCCGACCACAACGAGCGTCAGGCCGCGCTGGGGCAGCCGTTGCTGACCCTGGGGTCGTACCTGTTCTCCGCCGACTTCCTGGTCGACGTCGTGGAGAACTGGCAGTCCGAGTACCTGCAGTTCTTCCTGTACGTCACCGCCACCGTCTGGCTCATCCAACGCGGTTCGACCGAGTCGAAGCCTGCGGACAAGGCGGGCCGAGAGACCGACGAGGAACAACAGGTCGGCGCGTACGTGAAGCCGGACTCGCCGAAGTGGGCGAAGGCCGGCGGCTGGCGCACCGCGTTCTACTCGAAGTCGCTCGGCCTGGCGATGCTGGTGCTGTTCCTGTTCTCGTGGTCGATGCAGTGGGTCGCGGGCTGGTACGCCAACAACTCCGACCCGCTGGCCGAGAAGATGGGCCTTGCCGACTACTTCTTCAGCGCCGACTTCTGGAACCGCTCGCTGCAGAACTGGCAGTCCGAGTTCCTCGCGATCGCGACCATGGCGATCCTGAGCGTCTACCTGCGCCAGCGCGGGTCGCCCGAGTCGAAACCGGTCGGCGCACCGCACTCGGTGAGCGACAGGTCGGGCTAGGATCGGTGGCATGACGAACCGAAAGGGCCGTGCCGCCTAGGCGCCCCGCTCAGGTGGACCGCGTCTCCGCGGCCACTTCTCGTGCCATCGCCGAGTTCGAGGGCACCCACTTCCACCCCGGCGCGGTCGCCAGCTCACTTCCCGTTCCCGAACACGCCCACATCCGTGAGCTGCTGATCGTGCAATGACGAAAGCGCGGTGGGACAACGGTTCGTCCCACCGCGCTCCGCAAGGCAGCGCGACCACCTTCTCGGGTCGTCACCGCCGCCTAAGCGAGGATCTCGCCGACCGTGCCGGCACCCACGGTCTTGCCACCCTCGCGGATCGCGAAGCCCAGTCCGGTGTCCATCGCCACCGCCTTCCCCAGCTCCACCGTGACCTCGACGGTGTCACCTGGCAGGGCCAGCGTCCTGTCGAGCTCCACCACCCCGACGACGTCGCCGGTGCGGAAGTGGAACTGCGGGCGGTAGTTCGACGCGATCCCCGTGTGCCTGCCGCCCTCGGCGTGCGAGAGCAGGTACACGGACGCGCGGAACCGGGTGTGCGGCGCGACGCTGCCCGGCAGGGCCAGCACCTGGCCGCGCCGGACGTCGCCGCGCTTCACGCCCCGCAGCAGGATCGCGGCGTTGTCTCCCGCCTGGGCCTGCTGCATGGGCTTGCCGAACGTCTCGATGCCGGT
The DNA here is from genome assembly GCF_014646255.1 of Lentzea pudingi. Lineage (GTDB taxonomy): Bacteria > Actinomycetota > Actinomycetes > Mycobacteriales > Pseudonocardiaceae > Lentzea > Lentzea pudingi. The sequence continues at coordinate 634,652 of NZ_BMNC01000002.1, read as the reverse complement.
GGCGACCGAGGTCACCGCCGAGCCGAGACCGAGCACCTCGACGGTGTCGCCGAGGCCGAGCACACCCCGTTCCACCGCACCGGTCACGACCGTGCCGCGGCCGGTGATGGTCAGGACGTTCTCGATCGGCATCAGGAACGGGCCACTCAGATCCCGTTCCGGCACCGGCACGTGCGCGTCCACGGCGTCGAGCAGCGCCACGACGGACTCGACCCACTCCGGGTCGCCCTGGAGCGCGCGCAGGCCGGAGACCCGCACGACCGGGGTGGCGTCGCCGTCGAAGCCGTACTGGGAGAGCAGGTCCCGGATCTCCAGCTCGACCAGGTCGAGCAGCTCCGGGTCGCTCACCGCGTCGGCCTTGTTCAACGCCACCACGATGTACGGCACACCCACGCGGTGCGCGAGCACCACGTGTTCGCGCGTCTGCGGCATCGAGCCATCCTCCGCGGACACCACGAGGATCGCGCCGTCCAGCTGCGCCGCCCCCGTGATCATGTTCTTCACGTAGTCGGCGTGGCCGGGCATGTCGACGTGCGCGTAGTGACGCGTCGGCGTCTCGTACTCGACGTGCGCGATGTTGATCGTGATGCCGCGGGCCAGCTCCTCGGGCGCCCGGTCGATCCGGTCGAACGCCGTGAAGGTGGTGCCCGAAGGGTCCTTTTCGGACAGGACTTTGGTGATGGCCGCGGTCAGCGTGGTCTTGCCGTGGTCGACGTGCCCCATGGTGCCGATGTTGAGGTGCGGCTTGGCACGCACGAACTCTTGCTTCATCGCCCTGTGTCCTCAGGTGTCACAGCTGGGTTTTTCAGAACCGCGGACCGCTACAACCCTCCTCCAGTGGTCCTGAAGGATGGACTGGAGAAGGGTCAGAGTCGGGCGCCGTTCAGCTGTGCCGAGGCAACGGCGAGCGCGCACGCAGGAACACCCGCGTACGTGTTGTGCTCAGCCGTCAGGAACATGCGTTGATCGTGACAGGCGCGCTAGACCGCTGTCACCTGGTTTTCCGCGAGGCCGATCAACGCCCGCGCGGCCGGGCTGCGCGGACCCTCCGCGCGCCACGCGAACGCGAGCCTGCTGTGGGGTGACGGGTCGGTGATCCGCACGGCGTGCAGGTCGCCGACCATCGACTCGGCCAGGATCGCCGGGCCGAGTCCGCGCTGGGCCAGCGTGATCACCATCGGCGGCGCGGACGCCTCGAACGCGATCCGCGGCCGTCGTGCACCACACGCCGCGTCCAACGCTCCGCGCAATCCCGTGCCCGGCGGCAGGCTGATCAACCCGCGCTCCAGCAGTTCGTCCAGCGACACGGACTCCCTGCCGTGCCAAGGATCCGAAGCGGCGACGGCGGCCACGAGCGGTTCGTCGGCCAGCACCCGGACGGACAACCCCTCGGGCTCAGCCCCCGCGTACCCGACGAGGGCGAAGTCCAGGAGTCCGTCCACAAGGGACGAGATCAGCACATCGGAATTGGCCTCGGACAACGTGATCTCGACGGCGGGGAACGACGTGTGGAACGAGGACAGCAGTTCGGGCAGGTCCATGATGCCGCAAGAAACGACCATCCCGACGCGCACGGAACCGCGCACCAGCCCGGCCATCTCCTCCACGGTCCGCCGCGCCGACTCGACCGACCCCAGCGCCGCCCGTGCCAGCGGCAGCACGGCCGCGCCCACGTCGGTCAGCGTGACCGTGCGGCCCGACCGGTCGAGCAGGTCGTGGCCGAGTTCCCGCTCCAGCCGCCGGATCTGCGAGCTGACCCCGGGCTGCGCGACGTGGACCCGTTCCGCCGCGCGCGTGAACGAGCCCGACTCCGCGACCGCGACGAAGTACTCCAGCTGCCGAAGCTCCATAACCAATGATTATAGAAGCCAGTACAACCAGCTCTTGGACATATAGCCGCAGGCCAACGACCCTGGAGACATGCACATCTTCTACCCCGGAGACGCCGGTTACGACGAGAAACGCAGCGGTTTCCAGACCGGACTCCGCCACGAGCCGCAGGTGATCTTCGCCGTGGAGACCGCGCAGGACGTCGAGGAAGCCGTCGGCCACGCCGAGACCCACGGCCACGAGTACGCGATCCAGACCACCGGCCACGGCCTCACCACGGCGACCACCGGCGTCCTCATCTCCACCAGGCGCATGAACCGGGTCGGGGTCGACCCCGCGACGAACACCGCGAGGGCCGAGGCGGGCGCGGTCTGGCAGCAGGTGATCGAGAAGGCGGCACCGCACGGCCTCGCCCCGCTCAGCGGCGACGCGAGTGACGTCGGCGTCGTCGGCTACACGCTCGGTGGCGGGTTCAGCGTGCTGGCAAGGGAGTTCGGCTTCGCGAGCGACCGCGTCCGCCGGACGGAGAGGGTCGGCGATGTCGTCACCGCGCTGGAGTTCGAGCTCCTGCCCGTCACCGAGGTCCACGCGGGCGAGCTGTTCTTCGAGGCGCAGCACGCCAAAGCCGTCTTCGAGGCGTTCCACGGCTGGGACCTGCCCGACCACGTCACACCGGCGCTCACCACCCTCGGCGACGTCGTGCGCATCACCTTCGCGAGCACGAAACCGTTCGACATCGACCATCTTCGCGTCGCGCCGACCGTGAAAGAGGAGTTCGGCGCCAAGCCCTTCGCCGAAGCCGCCGGCAGGCCACTGCCCCCGCACACCTACCAGGGCGACAACGTCCTGCTGAAGGACCTGCCGCTGGAAGCGCTGCACCACGCCAGGGAGATCGCCGAGAACTCCAGCGCCGAGATCTTCCTCAGCGTGCTCCCGCTCGGCGGCGCGCTCGCCACCGACGCCACCCACCTCGTCAAACTCATCTCACCGAGCCTGGGCGTCGAGGAGCAGCACGAAGGGGTGTTCGCGGCGCTGCGACCGTTCGTGTCGGGACGGTCGCGGAACTTCCGGTACGCCGTACGCTGACCCACACGACCCCGGCGTGGTCGCGGACCACCTGGCCAAGGGGGTGCGCGACACCGAGTTGGTCGCCGCCGTCCGGAGGCTGGGCGGCAGGTAGGTTGTGATGGGGAAGCAACGGCCGTAACGTCGGGGCGACAGCCGGGTTCAGCAGGGTGCTCGGAGTCCGAGTCTCGTGCGCCTTCGGCCACCGGGGAGTGCTGGTGAACGAAGAACTGTTCAAGGAATCGCCGCTGCTCACAGTCCGTGCCGCGGACGTCGCCGGAGTCGTGGTCATCGCCGTGGAGGGCGAGATCGACGTCGACACCGCCGACGAGGTGCTCGACGCGGTGCGTCTCGGCTTCGCCTCCGGCGGCCCGGTCCTGGTCGCCGATCTCACGCTGGTGAGCTTCTTCGGCTCGACCGGCATCTCCACGCTGATCTCGGCCCACGAACTGGCCGAGGAGAACGGCAAGAAACTGCACGTCGTGGCACCGCAGCGCGCCGTCAGGAGGCCGTTGCAGGTCACGGGAGTGGCCGACGTCCTCGCGCTGTACGACTCCGTCGAGGAGGCGTTGTCCGCGCTGAAACCGGTGCCCAGCGAGTAGGCACCGGTCCGCGCGTCGTCAGCCGGTGAGGTCGGCCAGCCTCGGCACGACCTCGCCGGGCGACGGCATGGCGGCGATCTCCGCGGCGATGCGGGCGTTCGCGGCCTGAACGTCGTTGTCCCGCAACAGCTTCCGCGCGACCTCCTGCACCGCGTCCGCCGTGAAGTCCTCGCCGACGAGCCGGCCGCCCAGCCCGGTGCCCGCGACGATCTCGGCGTTGCGGAACTGGTCCGCGCCCTGCGGCAGCACGAGCTGCGGCAGGCCGTGCGTCATGGCGGCGACGGTCGTGCCGGCGCCGCCGTGGTGCGCGACGAGATCTGCGTGCGCGAGCAGATCCGCCTGGGGCACCCACGGCAGCACGTGCACGTTGCGCGGCACGTCGGTCAGCACGGACGGGTCGACCTGCGGGCCGGTCGCGACCAGCACCTCGGCGTCCACACCGGACAGTCCGGTGATCGCGGTCCGCAGCACGTCCGGGTTCGAGAACGCGGTGCCGAACGTCAGGTAGACGAGCGGCCTCTCGTGCCTCAGGACCCATTCGGGCAATTCACCCGGTTCGGCGAACGGAACCGGACGCATCGGAATTCGATCGACGTCCGAAAGGAAGTCCAGGTCCTGCAAAGACGGCGGGAAGACGTCGAGATAAGTCGATCCGAGTCCGTAATGCTGCCCATCCGGCAGGGTGATGCCGAGTTCGGCGACGTACTCCAGAAGGAGGTCGCTCATCGCCTCCGGGACGAGGGTTTCGTCCATCTTGCCGAATCCGTGGCAGACCGCCGGAATCCCGGCGCGCATCGCGGCGAGACCGGCGCCCGCGTTGATGACCTCGAAGACGACCAGGTCGGGCTTGTCCCGCTCGAGCACCGGCTCCAGATCGTTCACGAAGGCCCTGGGCAGCACGGATCCGAACGCGTCGACGGCGGTCTGGCGCAGCATGTCCCGCCGGAACTCGCCCGTGCCGTGCAGTTCGTTGGCCTGGCGGAACGCGGCCCAGATGCTGATGCCCGCGTCCACGACGGTGAAGCCCAGCTTTTCCACGGTCGGGTGGAATCCTGAGTCGACGGCGTACAGAACGTCATGTCCCTGCGCTCGCGCGGCGATCGCGAGCGGGAGTATCGGGTAAACGTGTCCGTGTGAGCCTAGGCTCGAGAAGAGAATGCGCACCCGGTCACATTAGGTGTTCTCCTATTGTCCCGGGAGACTTTCCCACCGTTCCGCCACCTCGTGGGGCGAGGGCATCGCCGCGATCTCGGCGCGCACCTCGCCGGCGGCCCGCTGCAGCTTCGAGTCCTCGATCAACCGGGTGAGCAGCTCCGCCGTGACCTCCCGCGGCCCCGCCCGCAGCCCGGCCCCGCGCCCGGTGATCACCGTCGCGTGCACCGTCCGGTCGCCCGGCCCCGGCTCGACCAGCTGCGGCACCCCGGCCGCGAGCGCGCCGAGCAACGTCCCCGCGCCCCCGTGGTGCACGATCCCGTCGCAGAACGGCAGCACCCGCGGGATCGGCACCCACCCGACCGTCCGGACGTTGCCCGGCAGGCCCTCGGTCCGTTCGGGACGGACCAGCACGAACTCGGCGTCCACCTGCCCGGCCGCCGCGACGACGGCCGCCATCATCCGCCCGGCGCCAGGACCGGGCGCGGTGCTCCGGCTGACCAGGATGCGAGGCCTGCCCGACGGCTCCGCGAGCCACTGCGGCACCTCGCCGTCACCGCTGTAGGGCACGAACCGCATCCGCTCCCCACCGGGGAACTCCGCGAGCGACGGCGGCGCCGTGCGCAGAACCGTTGCGGGAGAACGCACCTCGGCCTTCATCCGCGCACCGACCGCGTCCGTCAGCACCAGCCCGTCGAACAACGACACGTCGTGCACGATCGACGGCACCCCCAGCGCAGACCCGGCGGCGGCCAGTGGTTCGTGCACCACGACATCCGGCCGCCACGTGCGCGCGAACGCCTGCAACGGCGCCGTCATCGCGTCACCGACCTTGCCGAACATCCGTGACACGAAGTCGAGCCTGCCGCTGCCGCGCATCTCCCGCTTGGCCACCAACGGATGCGTGAGCATGATGCGCAACGCGATCGGTCCGAAGCGGACGCGGGACGGAACGACGTCCTCGACCCGCAGGCCGGAGTCGCGGACCCGCAGCGCCTCACCGCCCGTCGCGACCACGACCTCGTGGCCCGCCTCGCGCAACGCCAGGGCCAGCGGCATCAGGGGGAAGACGTGACCCAGGAGGGGAGCGGAGACCACGAGAACACGCATAGATCCAGGTTAACCACATGAGACGGAGTGCTCAGGGCTCCACCAGCCGCCGCACCGCGTCCTCGACGGTCCGCCGCCGCTCCACGTGGTCCGAGCCGCCACCGTTCGACCACATCGACGCCACCGCCAGCACCAGCTGCAACACCTGCTCGGCGGAGAACCGCGACGACACCAGCCCGAGCTCCTGAGCGGACCGGATCGCCTCCACGTCCGCCACCCGGCTGACCGACCCGCGCCGCTCCAGCCGTTGCCAGGTCGCGAGCCGCGCGAACTCGGGGTGCTGGTGCTGCAGGTCGTACAACCGGCCCGCGTACCCCGGCAGGTCGCGGGCGTCGAACTCCACGACGGCCGCGCCCACCACCTCCGACTGCACGGCGTCGAACAGCTCGTCCTTGCCGCCGTAGTAGTTGTAGGCGAGGCCCGCGGAACACCGGGCGATGCGGGCGATGCGTTCCATCCGCGCCCCGGCGATCCCGTAGGCGGCGAACTCGACGAACGCGGCGTCCAGCAACCGGCGGCGGGTGCGTTCCCGATCGCGGCTGTGCATGGCACCAGGCTATGGCGAAGGGGCCGCACCCTTGAAGAGTGCGGCCCCGGTCTTGCTCGAGAACTACTTGGCCATGTCGAACCAGCTGAAGCCCTCGACCATCTGACGGGTGGTGTCGCTGACGTAGCGGTCGCCGGTGAGCTCCCAGCGCGTCACGGTGCGGTAGGTGCCCGGCTCGAGCGACTCGTCCTCGCGGGTGTTCTCGTCGTCCTTGACCGGCACGTACTCCTTGATGGAGCGCTTGGTCAGGGTGACGTCGAGCGACTCGTAGGAGGACTGGGTGTAGAGGTAGTTGCCCTGACCGCTGTCGAGCGCGCGGCCCGGGTCCGCCAGCTTCAGCTTGACCGTGCTGCCGTTGAACGACCCGGTCGCGGACACGACGGTGACGATGTGGCCACCGCTGCGCTGCAACGAACCGGTCGTGGGGCCTGCCTTGTAGCGGCCGTACACGAGCTGCAGCGGGCCCTCGTTGAGCTTCTTCGCGAGCTCGCCGGCGAAGTCCGGGTTCTCGTGCGTGCTCACGCCACCCGTGGAGGTCGTCCAGCCGGCGTCACGGGCGGGCTTGGTGGCGATGTTCCACGCGGTGCGCAGGTTGCCGAGGCTGGTGCCGCCGTCGTACTTCGCGTCGACGCCGATGCGACCGATCGAGTTGGTGATGACGCTGTAGTCGGCCGGGTCCTTCGGGTTGAGGTTGCCGACCTTGGTGGTCAGCCAGCCGACCGGGGCGTCCTTCTCATGACCCCAGTAGTGCAGGACGTTGTAGAGGGAGGCCGGACCGCAGTACGCGTTGCCGTTGTTCTCGAGGCCGGCGCGGAACTGGTCCACGTCGCTGACGCCGCACTTCTTGACGTTGAAGTCCGCACCGGCCAGGTCGGAGGCGCCGACGCACGGCGGCGGCGTGCCGATGATCGGGTCCGCCATCGCGGTGGCGGGGGCGACGACGGCGGTGAGAGCGGCGGCGGCGATCAGAGCGTTGCGGATCATTTCGGTTTCCCCTTCGAGTTCCTGTGTTCCCCTGCGGTGACACAAGATTCGCCGAGGCGAACCCCCAAGGGCATGAGGGGAGATCCCTCAACCCTCAAGGGCGGAAGTTGGGTGTATCAGGCGCACCCCCACGTCGCTCTGTACTAGGCAAGGACGCGTGCGAGGTCCCTGCGACCTGCGATTCCGAGCTTCGTGTAGATCCGGCCGAGGTGGTTCTCGACGGTCTTGGGCGTCACGAACAGCTCCTGCGCGATCTCCCTGTTCGCCCGGCCCGCCGCCGCCAGGTCGGCCACGCGCCGTTCGGACGCCGTCAGCGCCTCCGCTCCCAGCACGATCTGCCGTCGAGGCCGGTCGCCGAGAGCTTCCAACGCCTCGACCGCACGCGTCTGCAGCACCGCCGAACCGCACTTCCCGGCCAGGTCGATGGCCCGGTGCAACGGCTCCCGGGCGTCCGTCCGCCGTCGGGCCACCCGCAGGGTCTCACCCAGGTCGACCAGCGAGCGGGCGAGCTCCAGACGTGACGGTGACTCCTCCAGCACGGTCACGGACTCGGTCAGGAGCTCCAGCCGTGAGTCGGGGGAGGCGTGCGCGAGCAGCCGCAACGCTGCGCCGACCTCGGTCGCCGCGCCCCACCTGCGGGCCACCTCCAGCTGTTCCGCGGCCAGTTCCAGCGCGAGTTCCTGCTGGTTGAGCAGCAACGCCGCGCGGGTCGCCACCGCGCGCCACGGGATCGTCGGGGGATCGACGTGCACCTCGTGCATCGCGTCGCGCTGGCGGTAGGCCTCGGACATCGCGCGCCGTGCGTCGCCCTCGGCCAGTGCGATCAACGCGCGCACCTCGTGCAGCCAGATCATCGGCATGGTCAGCCGGGCATCGGCGTGTGCACCGTCGAACGCGTTGACGAACACCGACGCCGCCGCGACGTCACCCCGTTCGAGAGCCGCGTACACCGCGAAGTGCGTCGAGGTCGCGCGCAGGCTGATCACCTCGGACACCGGGTCCTCATGCGCGACGGCGGCCAGCGCGCCCTCCGCCTCCGCATCGACGGCCTGCATGTTGCCGCAACGCCAGTTCAGGAACAGCGACGCGTTCGCCACCATCGCGAACTCGATCGGCGACCCGTGCTGGCGGACTTTCAGCCTGGCCCGTTCGATCTCGTGCCGCGCGGTGTCCACGCCGTCCGCGGCCATCAGCGCGAGCAACGCCACCAGCCACGCGACCATCGCGTCCGTGCTGCCCGTCGCGTCGTCGAGGTACGCACCGTTCGCGAGCGCGCGCGTCGCCGTCGTGGCGACCTCATCGTGCGGCCACACCTCGTAGCGGCCCATCTGAGCGAGAAGGCCGAGCAACGTGCGTTCGTCCGGGGTGCCGCCCGCGAGTCCCGCGTAGCCGCTGAGGTGCGCGGACGCGATCTGGCGCTGGTCGGGCAGGAACGAGCGGAAGACCGCCAGCCGCGCCTCGAGGTGCAGCCGTGACTCGCCGTCCGGGCGGGCTTCGATGGCCTCGGTCAGCTCCGCGATCGCCGCCGCCGGACCCTCCAGCGCCGCCGTCGCCGAGGCCGCCGCGGCCACCAGTTCCGCGTCCGGAAGTCCTTGCGCCGCAGCCTTCAGGTGCCGTTGCGCGTTGACGGCGTCGCCGAGGCGCAGCAACGCGCGGCCGAGTTCCGCGCGCAGTCCGGCGTCGTTGGGCTTCTCGTCCACCGCTCGCGCCAGGTGCCCTGCCGCGGTGCGCGGGTCTCCGGCCGAGAGCAACGTCGAAGCGGCCTTCCGCAACACTTCCGCGGCGTTCGGCAGTGTCCCCTTGGGAGCGTGCACGAGATGCGCGGCCACCCGATCGGCCGGCGCGTGCTGTTCCTGCAAGGACTTCGCGGCTTTCGCGTGCAGCGAGGCCCGCGCGATCGCCCCGAGGCCGGCCAGCACCGCCTCGCGCACAACGGGATGCACGAACTCCAGGTGCTCACCGCTGACCAGCACGTTCGCCGCCGTCAACGCCTCGACCGCGGCCGGCAGGTCCGTGACCCCGGCCAGTTCGGCCGCCTGCCACGGATCGGCGTGCGTGCCGAGAACGGCGACCGCGCCCGCGAGCGACACGGCCTGCGCGGGCAGCCTTCCCAGCGTGGCGCGGAAGACCGTGCTGGGGCCGAGCGTGCCGACCTTCACGGCCGTCGCGGCGTCGTCCAGCGGCAGCCCGAGCGCCGCGAGCTCGTCGACCAGGACGCCGGACAGGAACGGGTTCCCGCCGCTGGCCGCGTGCAGGGCGGTGATCACCTCGGGGTGCCCGCCGACCAGCGCGCTGAGCGCGTCCGTGGTGAGCGGGCGCGGCAGCAACCGGTCGGCGGACACGCTGAGCTGCGCGAGCGGCCCGAAGCTGTCCATCGGCGGCCGGGTCGCGACGACCAGCGCGATCGGCAGGTCCGCGATCCGGCGGGACAGGTAGACGAGGAACTGCAGCGACGAGTGGTCCGCCCAGTGCGCGTCGTCCACCGTGATCAGCAGCGGGCGGGTGGAGGAGAGGTCCACCGCGACCCACCACAGCGAGTGCAGCGTGCGTGCGAGCTCGGCCTGGCTGGGATCGAGCGCGGCGTCGTCCAGGGCTTTCAGCGCCGCTCCGGACGGCCCGGCCAGGATCTTCTCCCGGACCTCACCGGAGTACCGCGAGATCGACCGCTCGACCAGCTGCCGGACGACGCCCCACGCCATGGCGCTCTCCATGGCGTCACCGACGGCTTGCAGCCGCCCGAACCCGCGCTCCTTGGCCAGCTCACGACACTCGTGCACGAGCCTGGTCTTGCCGATGCCCGCACGGCCCTCGATGACGACGACGCGACCCTCACCACGGGTGGCTGCGTCCAGGGCTTCGCGAATGTGCGCTATCTCGGAGTCACGTTCAAGTGGTTCGCGCACTGATCGATCGTAGCGGCCCTCTCGCGCGCCACATGCAGGTCATCGGCCGCGCAGAAGGGCGACTTGATGCTCCATTGGAGTGATCGTCAGTTCACGCAGCCGGTCTCGGCCGTGCCCTTGCCGCTCAACTGCTCCTCGACGAACTTCTTCGCCTGGGCGGGGTCGGGCGCGAACCCGTGCACGCCGTTGCGCACCACCGCCTCACCGACCGGCAGGGTCGAGGTCCTCACCTGCACCGGTCCCTGGAACCGCGCCGAGAACAACAGCGGGTCCCACCCGTCGTCGTACTCGACCGACCTGCTGACCTGCTGGAAGAGTTCCATCGCGTTGTCCTTGGTGATCTTCTTCGCGAAGGAGGCGAGGAACGCCTGCTGGCGCTTGACCCGGTCCAGGTCGCCGTGGGGCAGGTTCATCCGCTGGCGCAGGAACGGCAGGACCTGGTCGCCGGAGAGCACCTGCTTGCCGGCCGGGAAACTGGCGCCGGTGCGGGGATCCGTCACCGCGTTGGCGAGGCAGACCTCGACGCCGCCGACCGCCGTGGCGACCCGCCCGAAGTCGGACATCTGAACCGCGGCGTAGTGGTCGACCTTTGCACCGGTCAGGTTCTCCACGGCCGCGGTCAGCTTGCGCGGGTCCTCCCGGAACAGGCCGGTGAACCGCTCGCCGCTCGAGCCCGCGTAGACGTCCCTGGGCAACGAGATCATCGTCGCCGACCCGTCCGCCTCGAAGCGCGCGAACAGCAGCGCGTCGGTGAGGCGTTCGTCGTCGGTGCCGATGAGCAGCACGTTCTGCGCCTCTTGCGCGGGCGCGTTCGCCAGTGGCGCGGTCTCGGTCTTCTTGAGCGTGGTCGGGATGATGACAGCCGCTGCTGCCGCCGCCACCGTCAGCGTGGCGACACCGAAGATGAGGCCCATCGGCTTGCGGTTCTTCGCCTTGTGCAGGTTCGCCAGCACAGTTCGGGAGTCGACGCGCTCCTCGGCCTCAGCGGCGATGGCCTGGCGGATCAGGTCGTTCATGAGTGCACCCCCAGGGTGGCGGATCGGGCGAGTTCGTGAGTGCGCAGCGTCTGCAGTGCGCGAGAGAGTTGGCTGCGCACGGTCGATTCCGCGCACCCGAGCACCTGTGCGATCTCCGCGTCGCTGCAGTCCTCGTAGAACCGCAGCACCAATGCGGCACGTTGCTTGCGTGGCAGCACGGCGATCCGTGCGCGCATGGCCTCGCGTTCGGCGTGTGCGTCGGCCGGATCGGCCATCGACGGCGCGTGCCTCGCGAGCTCAGCGCGTTCCACGGCGATCTCCCGTGCGGCCTTGCGGTGCCGCCACGACAGGTAGTCGTTGGTGACCATGCGCTTCACGTAGAGGTAGGGCGCATCCATCGCTCCGATGCGTTCCCACTTGCCCTGCGCGCGCATGAGCACGTTCTGCACGATGTCCTGCGCCAGGTGTTTGTCGCAGGTGATCGCGGTCGCGTACCCCAACAGCCGATCGAGCCGATCGGTGACGAACTGGTCGAACCCCACGCCGCCCCCTTCTTGTCCGTGGTCGTTTGCGGATCGGGAAACCCCTCTCGCCGCTCGATCCGCTGCATCGGGTTTTGTGGCCCGGCCCACAGATGTCTCGGTTTGGACGGATTTCGACGTGAAGTCTTTTCATGTTCACGTTCATGGTCGAGCCTTCACCTCATGCGCATCATCCCTGTGCTCGCGCTGTTGTCGCTGCTGCTCGTCCCCGTCGACGCGGCCGCCGCCCCCAACGGCAACTACTACCTGCAAAGTGCCGTGACCGGCCAGAACGCGGCCGTCTCCGGCTCCTCGGTGCAGCAGCACCGCCCCAAGGGCAACGAGGACCGCCAGCAGTTCTCCTGGAACGGCAGCATCCTGTCCGAGGGCGGCCAGTGCCTCGGCCGCTCCGGCGACGCCGCCCAGATGGTCAGCTGCTCCAGTCCGGAGGCCCAGTGGGTCGGCCTGCTGGACGACCAGGACCGCTACCGCTTCAAGGACCCCGGCGCCGACCGCTACCTGATCGCGTCCGGCACCGACCAGGTCCGCGTCGGCACCGGTAACGACACGTGGTTCCTCACCCCGGTCACCCCGGTCCGCGTCCAGACCCCCGCCGACCCGCGGCTGGACGAGATGACGTTCCTGACCTCGCACAACGCCTACGCGAACGGCGTCGACGGCGGCTCATGTTCGCCAACATCGCCCCGAACCAGTCCCGCGGCATCGTGCAGCAGCTCAACGACGGCGTCCGCGGCTTCATGCTCGACATCCACCAGACCCCCGACGGCGCGATCCTGTGCCACAACAGCTGCACGGCCGTCATCAGGCCGGTGGCCCTGAACGTGGACATCCAGCGCATCGTCGACTTCCTCAAGTCACGCCCCACCGAGATCGTCACGGTGTTCCTGGAGGACTACGTCTCCGCCGACGTCCTGCGCAACGAGCTCGCCCGCGTCCAGGGCCTCAACGACGTGCTCTTCCGCGCCGAGGGCGTCCGCGAGAACGGCTGGCCGACGCTGTCCCAGATGAGGGCGTCCGGCAAACGCCTGCTCATCTTCACCGACCACAGCCGCGACGGCCGCGAGAACTCCGGCGTCCTCTACCAGCGCGACTGGACCGTGGAGAACTACTGGTCGATGGGTTCCGGCACCGGCGCCTCCGACTGGTCCTGCTACTCCCGCTGGGGCGACAAGCCGCTCACCGCCACCGAGACGAACTTCCGCCCGCTCTTCGTGATGAACCACTTCCGCGACGTCCCGATGCAGGGCACCGTCTCGACGGACAACTCGAAGTTCGTGAACAGGGCCCAGCGCTTCTGCGAGCCCGCAGCCCGCAAGACCCCGAACTACCTGGCCGTCGACTTCTACCACCTCAACACGCCGTCACTCCCGGCCGAACGCCACCCGTCCGGCGCCGGTTCCGTCGAACTCGCGGCTGCCTCGACCCTCTGCCTGGACAACAACAACGGCGGCACCGCCAACGGCAACCCCGTCCAGATCTGGGGCTGCAACAACACCTACGCGCAGAAGTGGCGCGTCGTCGCCGACGGCACCATCGCCATCGCCGGCAAGTGCCTCGACGTCGACAACGGCGGCACCACCAACGGCACGTTGGTCCAGCTCTGGCAGTGCAACGGCACGGGCGCGCAGCAGTGGCGCGTGCGGTCGGACGGTTCCGTGCAGAACCCGCAGTCGGGGCTGTGCCTGGACAACCCCGGTGCGTCGACGACTCCGGGCACGCGCCTGAACATGTGGAGCTGCAACGGTTCCGCGGCCCAGGCCTGGAAGTTCCGCTAGACCTTGCGGCCGATCCCCACGTAGACGTCCTCCGGGCCACCTTCTCCGGCCGGGCCGAGTTCCGGGTGCCAGTTCGGCGCCGGGACGACGCCCGGCTGGAGCACGTCCAGCCCGGCGAACATCGGGGCGAACTGGTCGAGCGAACGGAAGTACATCGGGTCGCGGCTGTGCTTCATCGCCTCGACGACGGCGCCCATCTCGTCCGGCTTGAAGTCGGCGGTGAGGTGCGAGAGGGCGAGGAGGCTGCCGGGCGGCATGGCGTCGCGATAACGGGCGACGACCTCGGCCGGGCCCTTCTCGTCCGAGACGAAGTGCAGCACGGCGACCATGAGCAGGCCGACGGGCTTCGAGAAGTCGATCAGGTCCTTCACGACCGGGTCGGACAGGACGTCGTCGGGGCGGCACATGTCCGCCTGCACGACGCCCGCGTTCTCGTTGCCCTCCAGGATGAGCTGGCTGTGTGAGACGGCGACCTCGTCGTAGTCGACGTACACGACCCGTGCGTCCGGGTTCGCCTGCTGCACGATCTCGTGGACGTTGCCGACCGTGGGGATGCCCGAGCCGAGGTCGAGGAACTGCGTGATGCCCTGTTCCATCATCAGCAGGACGGCACGGCGCATGAACGAACGGTTCGACGCGGCGATCGCACGGCCGTCGCGCAGGATCTGCAGCACCTTGTCGCCGACCATGCGGTCCGACGCGAAGTTGTGGCCACCTCCCAGCAGGAAGTCGTAGACGCGCGCCGCGCTGGGCACGTCCGTGTTGATTCCTGCGGGGACCCACGAGAAAGGCTCGGCCATGCCGCAGAACCTACTCGCATGCGCGCACGCGTGTATCGGCCCGGATCGGGTGAAAGCGTCATCACGACCGTGCGAAACCAGCCGAAACCTGCTCTGCCAGCACGAATGCGCCTGCCGCGCGGGCCTCCCCGAAGAGTCGGCGCAGTTGGTCCTCGGCGCGGCTCGACCGGAGGTTTCGCGCTGACGCCACGGCATTCTCGGCGAACTCGGTGGCCGCGGCGACGTCGCCCAGCGCGAGATGGTTGCGGGCCAACGCCGTCAGCGCGAGAGTGCGTGCCCGGCCTTCGCCATATGTGCCGATCTTTGTAGTCAACGCTGCGATTGCCTGCGGGGGATCGTCCAATGCGCATCGGTCGGCCCACGCGTTGTGCGCCGCCACGAACCCCAGCTGGAACGCCTTCAGCGCGTCGTCAGGTGCGTTGTGGTGCAGGAACATCCGACCGGCGCGGGTCAGGACGGACGCGATCAGCGACTCGTTCTCGGCCTGCCGCGCGAGCGTCAGCGCGTGGGCGAAGTGCGGGAGCGCGGTGCCGGGCAGGCCGCTGTCGAACGCCGTCCAGCCGGCCAGTTCGCAGACCTCGGCGACGGCGGTCCACGTGGAACCGTCGACGACGATCATCGGTTCGACCTCGGCCAGGTGCTCCAGAACCGCGGTGTGGCAGGCGATTCCGCCGTACCGCTGGTCCAGCGCGCGCAACGCCCGTGTGCGCGTCGCGATCACCTCGGCGGAGACACGACGGGACGGCACTCCGGACGGCACCCAGTCGAACGTCGGCGCGCCCACCATGATCCGGGCCGCGTGCTCCAAGAACCGTTGACGTGCCTGGGAGTTCTCCCTGATCAGCTCCTCGGCCTCGGGGAACCCGTCCGCCACGGCGGCCTCGCACCACCGCACCGCTTCGGCTTCCTCGCCGAGCACGAACAGCACGCGTGCCAGCCGCACGGCACCGTCGCCGAGGCGTTGGTCGGCGGCGACCCGGAAGTGCACGGCCGCCTCGCGCAGCCGCCCGGCCCGTTCCGCGGCCTCGCCCAGGCGGTACTGGCGCTCGACTGCCTCGTCGAGCTCGAACCGGTCCAGCAGCTCACTCATCACTGCCTCCGAGGATCCGCCGCAGCTCGGCGCGGCCGCGGGTGAGGTGCGTGCGCACGGTCGACTCGCCGACCATCAGCACGCCGGCGATCTCGCTGACCGAGTAGCCGAGCAGGTGGTGCAACGCCACGGTCTCGCGGTGCCTGGGGGAGAGTTCGCGCACCGCGGCGTGCAGTGCCTCCGTCTCGAAAACCGGCTGCACGACCTCCGGCACCTCGGCCAGCGGTGTTTCGTGGTCGTGCTGCTGGCGCCGTCGCATCAGCCGTATCGCGACCTTGAGCACCCACGCCTCGGGTTTGTCGTACGCGTGTATGTCGCTCCAGCGGTGCTGCGCGATCAGCAACGCGTCCTGCGCGATGTCCTCGACCACGCGGTTGTCGCAGCTCAAAGCCGTGAGCGTCTTGGTGACCACGGGCAGGCACTTGCGGAAGAACTCCGCGAAGCCCAGATCCGGTGCGCTCAACGGCCTTCCCTTCAGCTTCCGCTCGTGTCGTTAACCGCCCGAAAGCGACCTTCACCGGTTACAGGCGCTGAAACCAGCCAAGGCTGACAGAGAGGAGGGAATTCACCCGTTCGGAGGCCCTAGGGGAGCAGGTGGCGGAACGCGGCGACCAGCAGCATGCGTTGTTGGTCGACGTCCAAGCCCTCGTCGAGTTCCTCGTCCTGGTGGAGCTCCTTGGTGTGGTGTGAGCGCCCGCCGTACGACTCGACGCGCACGGCGATGTCCACCACGTCCGACGCAAGCTCCACAGTGGACTCGTCGGCGGGGATCGGTTCGTTCTGCTGGTACAGCTCGTAGGTGAACCGCATGCCGATCGTGCCGTCGAACGTGACCTGCTCGGTCGGCAGCTGCAGCGCGTCGAACACCGCCCGGTACAGCGAGGTGCCGGTGAGGTGCAGCGGGGTCATCACCACGTGCGTGGTGCCGAGGTCGTGGCTGCGCACCGAGATCGCGACGGTCGGGCCGTCCGGCGTCGGCGGGACCGGTTGCGGGAACACGGGAAGCTCCGACTTGCGGTCCGAGCGCCAGATCGCGACCAAGCGGTCAGCGGCGTCCACGTAGTCGATGTGCTTGCGCGGGGCCAGAAGGGGCGGCAGCGGTTCCTCGTCCAGCCGCACGATGAACAGGAAGGCTCGCCGGCGTGTCATCTCGAAGTTGAACGCCGCCGTCCACTCCGCCGCGGCGAGCTCGCGCCGAGGTGTGTTCGCCGACCACAGCAGGACGTAGTAGTCGGAGGTGGCCAGGGCCTCGTCGATGGCGGTGGCGACGTTGTCACCGGGCGCGCTCTCGTTCTCGTCCAGGTACGCGTTGACGTTGCGGGACTCCAGCTCGGCACGGAGTTGCTCGGCGTGTGCGCGGTCCTTTCCGGCGAACGACAGGAACACCTTGGGGCGGGTCTCGAGCGGCACGGGGTCTCCGTTCTTCCTCAGTCTTCTGCGCAGCGGGCCCGCTGAGGTCTGATGGCCCGCGTCGCCGTGCAGGGACCAGCACGCCCAGTCAGCTGGGTGCCGGTCGGCGACTTCTCGCAACGCGTGTTGCAGAGCGCGATCCCGGGGGAGGGCGGCCAGGTGGCGGCCGAACGCGTCGAGCACCTTCCGCGCGGCCTCTCCGTCGGCCTGCCAGCGGGCGGCGAGGACCGCTCCCGCCCCCGCCGTCCTGGCCGCGCGGACGATGCCGGTCTCGCAGGCGCCGAGCACGACCGTGCCGCACGCGCTGAAGTCCATCTTTCCCAACGCTTCCGCGGACACCTGCTCGTCGCTGAACTGCAGCCACGACCGTTTGGGGTTCATGCGGTCGTGTGCGCTCTGGGCGTCGAGGCGGATGTGTTGGACGCGGCGTTCGCCGAGAGTTCGCCGCAGCTCGGAGGCTGTCGTGCAGACCGTCGCCTCGTCGCCCCTCTGCTTGCGGGAGCTGCGTTGCAGGGGTCGCAACGTCGACAGGTCCGGCAGGGTGGAGAGCGCGTAGGTCGTGCCGAGGAACACGGTCGTGCCGGGCACGGGCAGGCCTGCCAGCGGGACGTCCGCGAACACGTCGTCCGCCACCACGACGATCCTGCGAGCCTTGGACGGCAAGGCCGCGACGACGTCCGCCAGTCCGATCAGACTGGCCAGCTCGGTGAGCAACGCGCCGAGAACAGCCCTGTCGTACTTGGGTTTCCACGCTCTCAACCGGCGGATGGTGTCGGTGAGGTCACCGATGTGGACCGAGGTCGTCACGTGCGTGATCCCACGGCCGATGATCACGTGGTGGAGCTGGTCCGGTGTCGCGTGCGTCATCCACACGACCTGGTCGCGCGGCAGGTGCCTCGTCGTCCCGGCGAGCCAGCGCCTGGCCGCCGCGAGGTCGGCGAAGCCCGGGAGGTCGCGAGGCGTTCTCCGGGCCGCCTCGACGGCGACCACCAGCCCCGCCAGCGCTTTGCCGCCGTCACGCCGGGCTCGCCTGGCCGCCGCGCGCACCCGGCCGTCCCGCACGTCGGGGGCCGTGCGCAGCATCCGCAGCTTGACGCTGGGGCTGTCCCGGTGGTCCGCGATGCTCTCCTCGACGCGGTGCGACTCGGCCCAGTGCCGGGCGGCGAGGTCCTCGTGGCCCGCGTCTGCGAACGTGTCGCCGAGCTTGCGCAGGGCCAGCGCGGTGAGTTCGGTGTGACCCGCCCTGCTCGCGATCTCGAAGTGCCCCGCGGCCTGTTCGAGCCGGCCCTGCGCGTAGGCGAGCTCGGCGGCGGTCAGGTGCCACAGCGGCGAGTTCCCCTCGCCCAGCATGCCTTCCGCCTTGATCAGCTCGTCCTCGGCGATCAGGCGGCGCACGTGGCTGAGCCTGCGTTCGGGCCGGAGCGTCCTGGTCGCGTCCGGGAGCTGCGAGATCACCTCCGGACCGGCCGTGGCGGCCAGCAGCGGGAAGAGCCTGCGCGCCGTGCCCGCCTGCCGGGTCATCACGAGCAGCACCGTCAGCTCGTACAGCACGGCGAACCTCAGCGAGGGTTCGATCTGGTAGCTGGTGACGCACCTCGTCATCAACGCCAGCGCTTCCTCGTACCGGACCTCGCGGCGGAGTGCGGCGGCGTGCTGCAGGATCTCGGCCGGCGTGCGGGGAGTGCGGTTGCGCAGCCGCGAGACGCGAGTGCCCCTGCGCACGTCCAGCAGGAGCCGGTCCCTGCCGATGTGCTCGAGGTTCTCGGGCCGGCCAGCACGGCGGAAGTGGCGTTCGGCGGCGTCGAGCTCGCTTTCCGCGGTGGGGTAGTCGTACCGGTCGGCGGCGGCGAGCGCGGCGACCCTGGCGAGCCGAGCCTGTTCCAGTTCGGTGAGGGTAAGCTTCCGCAGCTCGCGCACGTCCTGCTCGGCCGTGGTGTGATCCGTTGCGGCACTGCGGATCTGGGCCCGCAGGATCCTCAGCGGGGTGTCGTTGCCGGCCATCAGGTACTCGTCGCACCGGCGCGCGGCCCTGGCGATGGCGCCCAGTTCGAGCAGGGTCGCGCAGTGGTCGTGGGCGACGGCCGGACTGATCTTCGCGGCCCTCCCGTAGGCGAGGTCGACGCCCAGGACGTTGCCGCGCAGCGCGGCGGACCTGGCGGCCTTGACCGCGTCCGCGAGTGGGGTGCCGGGTTCGAAGTGCATTCAGTCCCCGCAGCTCCGGAGCCCGTCCTTTGTGGACTGTTCTCTGGTCGCTCCGTTCTGCCAGGCGACTTCCGGTCCTGGCCGGTTCTGCCGGTCCGCGGCGAGCTCGCCGTGACGAACCTCCAGCGCGGACAGGCGTTTCGCGTCGGCCACGGCACTGCCCGCGGCCGCGGGCAGTGCCGTGGCCGACGCGATGAGAAGCCTTCGTGGGCGCATGCACGATCCTCCGTGCGTCGCAGATTAACGATCCAGACGGCCCACAGATCGTTTGTCCACTTTCTGTCAACGAACTGCTCAAACGATCTTGTCGGTGCTCCTCGGCACACTGGATCCACCACCGATCCGAGGAGACCACCATGTGCTGGGACTGCGACCACCCCGCCGACCGCATGCAGGAACACCTGGCCACCCTGCGCCGCTGCATCGACATCCGAGGCTGGGCCGTGCAGGCGATCGAACGGGACAGGGCCCACCCGCCCTGGGCCTACACCGTCGGCCTGACCCCACGAGGCCTCCCGGAACTCGTGGTGACGGGCATGGCAGTCCTGGAAGCGGGCCGCCTGCTCGACGACATGGCCGAACACCTGGTCCACAGCGGCCTGCCCACCCCCGGCCACCGCTTCACCGTGCCCGGCGGCCCACTGCTGGAGGTCGTCCGCGTGGCCCGCCCCTGGGCCCACCTGCTGGTGTCCGCACGGCTGTACGGCGAGGGCATCGAGGCGCTGCAGCTCGTGCACGCCGACGAGGCCGGGGGCTGGCCTTGGGACCGGTCCTACGAGGGGGTGGTGGGAGGGCAGCCGGTGCTGGGGGTGAGAGCGGGGCCGCCGGGCGGGTGAGCCGGCGGGGCGAACTGGCTGGGCTGGCGTGCCGGGGAGTCCCCGCGCTTTGAGGTCGGGATCTCGGTGACGGGTCGAGCCGGTGCTGAGTGCTCACTGGGCATCGCGTTGTCGCTGACGTCGTCGGTGCTCGGTGCCGCCTGCTCGCTGAGCATCGCGTCGTCACCGACGCCGTCGGCTGCCGGGTGCCGCGCGCTTACCGGCCACCGCACCGCCACCGATGCCTCCAGCAGCCTGGTCCCGTGCCCGCCGCTCGCCCGGTGCCACCCGTCGTCCGCCCCCGCCACTGGCCGGTGGCTCACCCGACCGCTCGCCTGATCCGCTCACCCACCCCCCGCAGGTGCTCCACCAACTCGCCAGGCCCGTGCACCACGAAGTCACACCCCAGCAACGTCAGCCGAAACGCCAGGTAATCCACGGTGTCCTCAACGCTGTGCCAAGAACAAGACCCGTCATCGACCGCAACCAGATCCCCGGCGAAGTCCGCCAGCCGCGCCCGTGCGAGCTCCACCGGCAACCGCAGCGTCACCCGTGCCCGGAAGGTCGGCGCCGAGTCGTACATCTTCCGCGTCACGAACTCCGTGGCGTCCCCGCCGGGCGGCACGCGGGGCGCGAAGCGGGCCCCGGTGGCCAGCGCGTCCGACACCCGATCCAGCCGGAAGATCCGCCAGTCGTCCCGTTCCACGTCGAAAGCGAGGAGGTACCAGCGCCGGCCGAGCGCTACCAACTGAATGGGCTCCACGTGCCGTTTCGACACGACGTTCTCGTTGGCCACATACCCGAACCGCACCCGCTCGCGAGAACCAATCGCGCCGGCGATCACGGTCAGCTGTCCGGGGTCGACCAGCGAGGCGTACGAGGCCGCGCCGGGTGCGGTGGCCGACGTGAGCGACGCGACCCGGCGGGCCAGCCGGGGTGGCAGCACCTGCTGCAGCTTCGCCAGAGCGCGCAGCGACGCCTCGGCGATGCCCGCCACCGGTTGGCGGGCGGCGGTGCGCAGGCCGACCGCGATGGCGACGGCCTCGTCGTCGTCGAGCAGCAGCGGAGGCATCGCCGTGCCCGCGACGAGCCGGTAGCCGCCGAGCGCCCCCATCGAGGCCTCGACGGGATAGCCGAGGTCGCGCAGCCGGTCGACGTCGCGCCGCACGGTCCGTGGCGTGACCTCCAGCCGTGCCGCGAGTTCGCTGCCGGGCCACTCGCGCGGTGTCTGCAGCAACGACAGCAGGCGCAACAACCGAGCCGCATCACTCATGCCGCAAAGCTAACCCAGAACTAGGACCGATCTAGTCCTACATGGGTCATACGGTCGCTCCGACGAGCAAAGGGGAGACCGAATGAACGTCGTGCCCGAGGGCTACCACACCGTGACGCCGTGGCTGATCAGCCGAGGCCGGACGGCCGAGCTGATCGACTTCATCACCGAGGTGTTCGACGCCACCGAACTGGGACGCGTCGGCGAGGCACCGGAGATCGGCCACGCCGAGGTCCGCATCGGCGACTCGGTCGTGATGCTGTTCGACGTGCCGAACTGGCCGACCACACCCGCGTTCCTGCGCCTCTACGTCGCCGACGACGCGACCGTGCTCCAGCGGGCCACGAAGCTGGGCAGCAGGATCATCACCGAGCCCACCGAGCTGTTCTGGGGTGATCGGGTCAGCCGGTTCGCCGACCCGTTCGGCAACCTCTGGTGGATTCACCAGAGGGTCGCGCAGCCCACCGGAGCAGAACTGGACGCCAGGATGACGGACCCGGTGTTCGTCGAGGCCATGGCCTACGTGCAGAGCGCGGACCTCACCCCGCGGACGTCATCAGTCCCAAGCGACGTCAGCCCGTGACCCGATCCCGTTCGTCCGCCGTCAACGTGGGCTCCGGCGACGATGACCGAGGCCCGCGCAGGGTCGCCCAGATCATCTTGGGGCTGAGCAGGTTCGCCATCGGCGCCGACAACGTGAACGCATCCAGAAAGGCCCGCGTCACCGCGGCCTCCGTGGTCGCCGTGCGCACCAACCGGTCCACATAGCGTTGCAACACCCGACCGGCCAACGGCAACGGCTTCCCGACCGCCCCCGGATAGAGGATGTCCTGGTTGGTGGCCATCGCCCACGCTCCGTCGACGACCTTGCCGATGCCGCGCTGGATCTGCTGCGCGGAGTGCCCAGCCGAAAGACCGGCGTCCAGCGCCAGGGCACTCTGCGCCGCGATCGACATCCCGTGCCCGTAGACGGGGTTGTACGTGGCCACCGAGTCGCCCAGCGCCAGCAGCCCGCGAGGCCACGACTTCAAGCGCTCGAAGAACATCCGCCGGTTCGCGGTGCTGTGCGAGCCGTACACCGGCGACAGCGGCTCGGCCGAGGCGATCAGCTCGCCGACGACCGGGTTGCGCACCGACCGGGCGAACGCGACGAACTCCGACTCGTCGGTCGTCGGCTCGCCCCCGCGCGTCCCGGACAGCGTGACGAGCCACTTGCCGTCCTCGATGGGCAGCAGCGTCGCCGTGCAACCGGGGAACGGATCACGCGGGTTCGCCTGCACGTTGACGATCGGGAAACCGGACGCCGCCGTCGGAGGCGCCTGGAAGATCCTGGTGGCGTAGGCGAGTCCGGAGTCGACGCTCTCGGACGCCACCTCGGGAAGCCCGAACTCGACCAGCCAGGCCGGCAGCCGTGAGCCGCGCCCGGTCGCGTCCACGACCAGGTCGGCCTCCAGCGTGACCTGCGCGCGAGAGATCCGGTCCTCGACCAGCACCCCGGTCACCGCGTTCCGGTCGCCGAGCAACGAGACCGGCTCGGTCCCGGTCAGCACCGAGATCTTGTTGTCCCGCAACGCCTGGCCGCGCACCACCCAGTCCAGCAGCGAGCGGCTGGACGAGACGATGAACTGCATCTCGGGGAACCGCGGCACCCACCCCTGGGCGCTCAGCGATACCAGGTCGTTCGGTACCCCGACCCGGTGTGCCCCGGCGGCGACCAGCGCGTCGAGCGTGCCGGGCAGCACCGTCTCGATCGCCCGTGCGCCACCGGACATCAGCAGGTGCGCGTGCCGGGCCTGGGGCACGCCGGACCGCGGCGACGGGCCGTCCGGCAGCTTGTCGCGCTCCACCACGGTGACCTCGTCGACGTGCTTGACGAGGACGGACGCCGCGAGCATGCCCGCGAGTCCACCGCCCAGGACCACGGCGTGTGTGGGTGCCATCTATTCCATTCCCCTTGCTGCTTCCACGCGTGCGTCGGCGACGGCGGCGTCGACTATCGGCGAGTGCTGGTACGCACGCGAGATCCGGACCCACCGGTCGTGCTCGGCGGCGAGGTCGGTGCCGTCCACGATCACGGAGGCGGGACGGCGCTGGGGTGCCCGCGAACGGCCGTCGGACGAGCCCGCGGCACGCAGCTGGGCGGCCTCCACGACGGCGGCCAGTTCGTCGGTGGGCAGCGAGGCCTTGCGCGCGAGGGACGTCGCGGCCTCGCCGACGGTCAGGTCGAAGTACGGCGTCAAAGCCCAGCGCCAGTCGTTCAGCTCGATGATCTGCCGGCGCACGCGGTGGTGCGGGTTGAGGAACTTGCCCGGCGCCACGAGCACGATGCCAGGGTTCACGTGCACCAGCGCGCGGTGCAACGGCCGCAGCGCGAAGTACGTGCGCCAGCGCCGCACCCACAGCGCGGGCGACGGGCGGCGTGGCCCGAAGACCGGCAGCGCCATCGCGATCACCAGCGGGATCATCGACAGCGACGCCATCAGCGGAGCGGTCGTGCTCAGCACGTCGAAGCTGCGCTCACCGGCCCAGTCCATCAGCAGCACGAACAGCTTGATGACCGCGAACATCATGGGGAACAACGCCGCCGCGCAGTACCAGCGCAGCCCGAGACGGAGCCACGGCCGTGCGGAGATCGCCTCGTCCCGCGAGCCCTGCCAGCAGTGGTAGGCCTGACCGCCGCAGCCGACCATGGTCGCGACCAGGTAGATGAACAGGAACACCGCGATCGTCGGCTGAGTGGCGTAGAACGTGTCGAAGTCGACCTGGCGTTCCTCGCCGACCTCGGACTTGAAGAACAGCACGATCATCGCGGCGACGATCGTGCTGTAGCTGACGACGATCAGCCGGACCCGTTGCCACGCCTGGGCCGCCGGGTACCGCCAGTACAGCACCAGCGCGAACGCCGAACCGGCGAAGCAGACCACCAGGCTGTACACGATCAGGGCGGCGAAGTTCGGCACGCCGCTCGTCCGGTTGATCCAGCCGATGTTCGCGGGCGCGGCGCAGAGCAGGGCGAACGCCGAGAAGAACACGGTGGAGATCAACGCCACCACACGCGGACTGCCCCAGCTCGACCGCAGCGAGCGGATCTTGTACGCGAGGAGGAACAGGCCGACGATGCCGCACGAGAGGTAGATCAGGTTAAAGATCGCCACGACGCACCCAGCGAGATCTTCCTTCGAGCGACTCGGCCACCCGCCGCACGTGCGCGGGCTCCTCGGTGGCGGCCGTGTCGGCCCACACCCGGTGCTCCGTCAGCCTTTCCAGCAGGTGGTCGGCGAGGTTCTCGGCCTCGCGCTCCTCGTCCTCGGTCAGCGTCGTCCGCCCGGCGATGATCTTCGCCATCCGCGGCAGCAGGTGCGGTGCGAGCCGGCGCATGCCCTCGTCCCGTGTGAGCGCGACGGGCTGATGCTCGAGCAACACGTGCGCGAACTCGTGCAGCAGCACGTGCAGGCGGTGGTACCAGGACGGGGAGTCCGCACAGATGACGAGGTACGTGCCGTTCTCCAGCAACGCGGTCGCACCGCTCAGGCAGACCGCGTTCGTGATGGCGGCGAAGCGGACGTCGACGGCACGCCCCAGTCGTTCGCTCATCAGCTCGCAGACCCTGCGGCTGGCTTCCTGGTGCGTGGCGTCGGGCGGCAGGCCGAGGTCCCGGGCGACCTCGTCGACCAGCTTGCGCAGTTTCCTGCGGTTCACCCGTCGCCTCCTCTCGATGTCGTCTGCAGCGGTCCAGGCCGAGATCCTCACGCGGGCGTCGTCATCAAGTGTGGTCCGCGGACGTACGGCGACTGTTCAGTGGGAACGACCAGCCCTCGCCGACTTCGAGCGCCTGCCGGAACCCTTCTACCGCAGCAGCCCTGGCCTGCGGGGACAGATCGCCCGTGCGTTCGGCCAGACGGGTGACGAACTCGACGACCCCGAGCTCGCGCAGGGCCAGGAAGTCCGTCAGCTCCGAGTCGACCCGCGCCGCGAGGTCGTCGTCGAAGAAGTACGCCGGATCGGCGCCGAAGTGGTCGGCCAGGCCGAGGATGTGCTTGAGCCGCGGGTTGTCGCTGGCGTTGCTCAGGAGTTCGCGGATGTAGCTGGCGGAGATGCTGCCGAACTGGCCGGACGAGCTGATCGCGGTCGCGACCTCCTCCGGTGACCAGGGGCCGCGGTCCGGCGGGTGCACTGCTTCGAAGAGCGTGCTCACAGCCGTTGCGCGCCAACCGGGTTGTTCAGCCGTGTGCAGCTCACGGCGACCGCCGAGGAACACCGCGGGATGAACGCCGAGCGCACCCGCGAGGTCGACGATCGCCTGGCAGGTCGGGTTGTCCTTCACGCCGAGTCGCAGCTGCGAGATGTAGCCGTGCCCGATGTCCCCGCCCCGCGACTTCACGGCGGCGGCGAGCGCTACGTTGGTGACCTTGCCCCGGCCGTCGGGCGGGTTGTTGCACAGCTCGTTGAGGACCTCGGCGAACGGCCTCACGCCACACCTCCGCTGGAGCGACCAGGGGCCCGGGGATCTTTCCACTGTTGTGGAACCAAGCGAGCATATGGCATCACAAGGGTTGAATCCACCAGTCCGTAGCCCTATGATCACACTCCGCCGCTTGCACTGATGTGTCGCGATTGATCCGAACGACGTCACCTCAGTTGAAAGAGGCAGATACGGCCAGTCAGAGCTGAAGTCTGGGGGGACTCATGGCGACTGCGCGGATGGGGCTGCCGGTGGACCACGGTTCTCTGCGCCTGCACGACGAAAGCGCTCCTTCGCGCTGTGGCTCGTGCGCGCAACCCGTTGGCGCGTGGGCAACTGACCGCCTGACGGGCCTCCTCGGCCGGTGGGGCTGGGACGACCAGGCGCCCGCGACGTACCGCCGAGCCCAGCGCCGGTGGGAGCAGGTCGCGCTGCTCATGATCGACCTCGACCGCTTCAAGAAGATCAACGACGACTACGGCCACCCCGCGGGCGACGTGGTGCTGACTGACGTCGCCGCAGTGCTGACCGCTCACACGCGCCCGACGGACCTCGTGTGCCGCCACGGTGGCGATGAGTTCCTCGTGCTGCTGCCCCGCACCACGGTCGGAGAAGCGGCCATGGTGGCCGAACGCATCCTGCGCGACATCCGCGCACTGCAGACCGAGATCACCACGAACGACGGCTACCACGTCACCCTGCACGGCCAGACGGCGTCCATCGGCGTGGCCGCGCACGTGCCCACCCCCGAGGCCACGCTGATCGACCTGGTCCGCGACACCGACGCGGCCCTGCAACGCGCCAAGCGAGCCGGCCGGGCCCGCGTCCAGGTGCACGACCCGAGCACGTTCAGCGTCGAGCGCAAGGCGGACTCCGCGGCCCTGCACCACCTGCTCGCGCTGCAGGACCTGATGAGCAGCGACCAGCTGCCGCAGGTCCTCGTCGCGCTGTCCGACGGGGCGAAGACGGCGGAGGACCTGCTCTCGTTCCTCGGCCCGAAGGTGATCCTCACCCTGCAACGGCTGCAGGACAACGGTTTCGTGCTCCGCCGCGCGGCCCGCTACGAACTCACCGCCGCAGCCCGCGAGTGGATCACGGACGTGCTGCCGGCCGTCGCCGCGTGGACGAACCGCCACCACGGCCTCGTCCACTAGGGCCTCAGTGGGTGAAGGTGGTGATGGCCTGCTGGGCCAGCCACTTCTCGGCGTCGTCCCACGACCACCCGCACTCTTTGACGAGCGTCCGCCACGCGCCGAACCCGAAGCAGAACCACAGCACGTCCGTGGCCCGCTCGACGTCCACCCTCAACAATCCCTTGTCCTGCAGGTGAAGCGCGGTGTCCCGGAGCGCGAGCCGGTAGCTGCCGGTGCTGTGCGCCCAGAGCGCGGCACCGTCCTCGTGGGCGGGGATGGCCGCGAACAGCACCTCGACGACCTGCTGCTCGCTCTCGTTGCCCATCCGGGTGCCCTTGGCCAGCGCCGTCATCGCGGCGGCGATGCCCTCGGTCTGCCGGATCGCCTCCGTGACCGAGACCGCGTCGGTGCGCGCGATCGACTCGCTGACGATCTTGTGCAGGATCTCGGACTTGCTGCCCGCGCTCGAGTACACCGTCTGCGGTGCCACCCCGGCGCGTTTGGCGATCTCTGCCACCGTGACGCGCGCATAACCGTTGGCGGAGAACAACTCCGTGGCCGCGCGCAGGATGTCCCGCCGGGTGTCGGCGGCGTCCTGCGCGCGGCGCGGAGAGCGGTACTGCCTCGTCACAGGCGGGATTCCAGTGTCGCGGCCACCTCGTGGGCGTCGGGCATGGCGGCGATCTCCTTCGCGATCGTGGCGACGTTCTCCCGGATGGTGACATCGCCGAGGACCGCGCGCACCACGTCGGCCAGCGCCTGCGGAGTCTGCGCGTCCGGGGCGAGCGCCACGCCGGCCCTGGCCGCGGCCACCCTCTCGGCCTGGAAGAACTGGTCGGCACCCTGCGGCAGCACCACGAGCGGCACGCCCTTCATCAACGCGGCCGACGTCGTGCCCGCACCGCCGTGCGTCACCACCACGTCCACGCCGTCGAGCAGGTCTTCCATCGGCGTGAACCCGACGAACGTGATCCGCTCGTGGTCGACGTCGAACTCCTCGGGCTTCGACACCAGGCCGAGCGTCACGACGACGTCAGCGTCCACCGCGGACAGCGCGCGCAGCAACGGGCTGAGCTTGGCGGGGTCGCCGAAGAAGGTCCCGAACGTCACCAGCACCCGTGGCCGCGCCGACACCGGCAGCGCCGCGGACTGCGCTCCAGGCTCCCGGAACGCCTCGGGACGTAGCGGCAGCCAGCCCTCCGGCCGCTGCCACTCGTCCGCGCGCATCGACGCGGGCCACGTGTCGAGCAGCCACTTGCGCGGCTCCCACGGCAGGTCACGCGCCTCGTGCCGGGTGCGCGCCAGGGCTTCCATGGCGTCAGTGAACACCAGCGGGAGCGGCGGCCCGAACGCCAGGGTGGCGACCGGCGTGTCCGTCGCGGCGGCCACCAACGGCCCCACGAAGTCGCACAGCTCGGCCACGACGAGGTCCGGCTCGAAGGACTTCGCGGCCGCCAGCGCCTCATCCGCCGTGAGATCGATCCGCGTTCCGGCGAAGAACTCCGCCACCGAGCCGGGCGTGGGCGCACCCGCCGGGTCGGCCCCGGTCCGCCGCGCGACCTCGGCGAACAACACGTCCGGCAGCGGTCCGGCGGGCAGGTGCCCGAGTCCCTGCGCCTCGATCACCGGCGCCATGCCGGCGGCGGTGAGGACGGCGACCTCGTGGCCACGCTCCCGGAACGCCCGCGCGAGCGGGAAGAGGGGTAGCAGGTGACCGTGCTGAGGAACACTTGAGAAGAGGATGCGCATATTCATCAGAGTAACCATCTAACGAATATGCGCATCGTCGTCTGAATCACGTCCCGGAGCGGAATCAAGATCCAGATCAGGCTGTTGAACCCACACCCTTGATCCGGCCGTCCCGGAACGCGTCCACGAACAGCCGGTGGTCCTCCCGCGTCTGCCCCGCGTAGTCGAGCGCGAACTCGACGATGGAGTCGGCGAACTCGGCCTCCCGGTCACCGATGACCGCCGCGATCGCCTCCTCGCACTGGAAGTCCACGAGGGTCTGCGACGAGTCCGAGTCGGCCACGCAGTGCATCTTCGCGGTGGCACGCGCCAGGTAGCCGAGCACGGGCAGCATGTCGGCGGGCTCGGTGAGGTCGGACCAGTCGAGGTCGGCCTCGTACGGGGAGAGCTCGGACACGACGTACCCGACGCCGTCGATCTCGGTGTGGCCGAGCCACGGGTCGGCGTGCGCCTGCAGCGCCCGCTGCGAGACGGCGGTGCGGTGGCCGTGGTCGGTGAAGTAGTCGCGGATCCGGGCGTCCGGGACGATGCGGCTGGGCGCGGCGACGTTGGCCTGCTTCATCGACAGCACGACGTCGTTCTCCAGCGCCTGGGAGCGGCCCTCGACCAGGATGTTGTAGGCGTGCAGGCCGGCCGAGCCGATGCCGAACCCGCTGCGGCCCACCGCGTCCTTCACGGCATAGGTGCGGCTCGACGCCCGCTTGCCGGTCGGGATGGTGTCCAGGTAGGACGCGAAGGCGCGGGCGACGGACTCGAGGACGTCCTCGGACAGCTCGTGGATGCCGTCGCGGTCGCGGCGGAAGCGGCGTTCGTAATCGACGATCACGGTCTTCTCGTCCAGCAGACCGATTCGCGTGGCGAGGCGGGCGCGTTGCAACACGCGGCGCAGGGCGCCCTCGGTGCTGTCGAGGCGGAGGCTGAACAGCTCGTCGTCCGGGTGGTCGGCGAACGAGCGGACCTGAGCGACGTACGCGGTCACGTAGGTGCGGATCAGCTCGACGATCACGCTGTCCGGCAGGGCCTTGCGCCAGCCGAGCAGGGCCATCGACGCGGCGAAGCGGCGGAGGTCCCACGTGAACGAGCCGAGGTAGGCCTCGTCGAAGTCGTTCACGTCGAACACCAGCGTGCCCTCGGAGTCCATGTAGGTGCCGAAGTTCTGCGCGTGCAGGTCGCCCTGGATCCAGATGCGGCCGGTGCGCTCGTCGGCCCACTCGTCGGGCAGGTCGGCCATGTCGGCGTAGAACAGGCACGCGCTGCCCCGGTAGAACGTGAACGGCTCGGCCGCCATCTTGCGGAACTTGTGCCGGAACGCGGCGGGGTCGGCCGCCATCAGCCCGGAGAAGGCCTCTTCGAGCTCGCTCACGATGCGGTCGCCGCGATCAGTCATGGTGCATCCCAGCACGTGCACGACCGGGAACAGCCGTGCGCCTGCAAATTTCGCCCGCGGTTTCACCCGTGTTGGGCGCGAAATCCAGCCAAACCGGAAGAGCGAGCAGGAATCGAGAAGCCCCGGCGGCCACGGCACACCTACCGTCGCGGACATGTGCTTCATGTTCGGTGCGAGCGAGGAGCAGGTGCGCCGCGTGCTCGAAGAGGCGCGGCAGACCGGTGAGGAAGTGCCGGTCGAGGTCGAAGACTGTCCTGAGGACTAGGGAGCGCGTTCATGCTCGGCGAAAGACTGCCGGGCATGAACGGATCGATGTCGCGCCGGAGCATCCTCGCCGCAGGTGTGGCGGGCTCAGCGGCGGTTCTGCTCGGCACCGGGAACGCCTCCGCGGCGACCCTCGTCACCCACAGCGAGATCAACTCGCAGCCGACCTTCTACGAGGTGAACGGCGCCGCGACGTCGTTCCGCTACGAGGCGGGCTTCTACTCCCGCCTGGAGCAGTGGCACGTCCACTGGCGCAACTGGACGCCCTACCACTGGACCGCGCCGCACAAGATCTACTCGTACGGCGCGTACGTGAACAAGTCTGGCATGCACGGTGAGGGCAGGGCGTTCGACCTCGCGCGCATGCTCATCACGAACCGCGACACGGGCGCGACGTTCACCGCCTTCAACGCCCGCTACGACCAGTGGAAGAACTCCACCGGCGACGCGCTGCGCACCGCGCGGATTCGTTACTGGGGCACGATGGCGTCGCTGCACTACCACTTCCGGCACGTCATTTCCTACCTGGACAACGCGGAGCACCACAACCACGCCCACATCGACAACGCGATCTCGGGCAGCGGCGACTCCAGCTTCACCACCGGCTCGGCGACCCAGACGTACTTCGTCCAGGCCGCCTGCCAGTACATCTGGGGCATCACGACCGGCATCGACGGCGACTGGGGCCCGCAGACGCAGGAGAACTCCTCCGCCGCCCTCGCCCGCGCCGGTTCCGACGGCGCGATCACCACGCAGAGCCGGTGGCTCGCCTTCTGCAAGGCCAGCGCGCAACAGGCCTGGGCACTCGCGCCCTGACCGGTCACGCCTGACGGCCGCTGTCGCCGCGGCCGTCAGTCCGGCGGAACACCCAGCTGCGCAACAGGAAGAAGCGTCCCACCGTCCCCAGCGCGGAGGAGCCGAGCAGCACCATCAGTTCGAGCGTGCGCGACGGGGAGTCGGAGACCGCGTGCAGCACGAGCAACGCGGCCGACGTGAACGCGTAGTAGAGCCCGAACACCACCAGCCCCTGCAGATGCGTTCGGCCGCGGGCGGTGTTGCGGGCCGTGAAGGTGAAGCGCCGGTTGGCCTCCGTGTTGAACAACGTCGTGATCACCAACGCGGCCAGGTTCGCCGCCAGCACCGGCCACCACAGCCGGAAAGCGCCGTACAGACCCAGGTTCGCGAGCGTGGAGATCACGCCGATCACCGCGAACGACAGCACCTGCCAGGAGAGCCCGCCCTCGCTGCGGCTCAGCACGGCGTCCGGGTGGATCGCGCGGGGCAACGGCCGCCGCGGCAGCCCGTTCACGAGCGCGGTGCCGTTGGCCTTCGCGCGGGCGACGCGGACCAGGCCCCTGATGTCGTCGAGCGCGGTGCCGACCACGTCGACCCGGCTGTCGACGTCCTCGACCCAGTCGACCGGCACCTCGTGCACGCGCAATCCGTTGTGCTCAGCCAGGAGCAGCAGTTCGGTGTCGAAGAACCACGCCTCGTCGCGGGCCTGGCCGAGCAACGGCCGGACGACCTCGGTGCGCGCGGCCTTGAACCCGCACTGGGCGTCGCTGAACCGGGCGCCGTGCGTGAGCCTGATCAACGCGTTGTAGGCCCGCGACACCAGCTCTCGCCGCGGTCCGCGCACGGTGCGCGATCCCGGCGCGAGCCGTGAGCCGATCGCGAGGTCCGAGTGCCCGTTGAGCAGCGGCGCGACCAGAGGCAGCAGGCCGTCCAGTCCCGTCGACAGGTCGACGTCCATGTAGACGACGACCGCCGCCTCGCTGGCGCCCCACGACTCGCGCAGAGCCAGCCCGCGGCCCTTGCGGTCGAGGTGGTGCACGCGCACCCGTTCGTACTTCGCGGACAGCTCCTCCGCGACCTCCAGGGTGCGGTCCGTGCTCGCGTTGTCGACGACCACGATCGACCAGTCGAACGGGAACTGTTCGCTCAGGAACCCGTGCAGCACCTCGACGCAGCCGGGCAGCGCGCGTTCCTCGTTGTAGACCGGGATCATGATGTCGACCGTCGCCGTCGCCTGAGCGGTGCTCACCGCCATGGTCATCTCCATTCCACAGTGGACACAGCTGTGACCGTTGTGGAATCGAGCCTGCTGACGTCGTCGTGAGAACAGCTTTGGCTTCCGCTGAGAGAATCGTGAGAGCGCGGATGCACAGGTGGCTCACAGCGAACGGCCTTACCGTCCTTGCCATGAGACTGCTCGTGGTGGACGACGACCCGGACGTGCGGGAGAGTCTGCGGCGCAGCCTCGAGTTCGAGGGGTACGAGGTCACCACGGCCACGGACGGCGCCGAGGCACTCCCGCTCGTGCGCCACGCCGACCTCGCCATCCTCGACCTGATGATGCCGAACCTGGACGGTTCCGAGGCCTGCCGCCGCCTGCGCGCGGCCGGGGAACGCCTGCCCGTGCTGATGCTCACCGCCCGCGACGCGCTGGGCGACCGGGTCACCGGCCTGGACGCCGGCGCCGACGACTACCTGGTCAAACCCTTCGCACTGGAGGAGCTCCTGGCCCGCGTCCGGGCGTTGCTGAAGCAGAACCGGCACCGCCCGGCGCCGCAGCTGCTCCAGTTCGCCGACCTCGGGATGGACCCGCGGGCCCGCGAGGTCCTGCGCGGCGGCGAACGGCTCGACCTGACCCCGACCGAGTTCGACCTGCTCACGGTCTTCCTGCGCGACCCGGACCGCCTGCTGACCAAGCAGCACCTCAAGCACGCCGTGTGGGGCAAGGACCAGGGCACCAACCTGCTCGACGTGTACATCGGCTACCTGCGCCGCAAGACCGAGTCCGGCGGCCGTCCCCGCCTGCTGCACACCGTGCGGGGCATGGGTTTCATCCTGCGCGAGTCACCATGAGCCGTCCGGTCCTGTTGCGCAGCAGGCTCGCGCTCATCACGGCGTTCGTCGTGGCGGTCGCGATCGCCGGGATCAGCGTCGTCACCTGGCTCGCCACCGAGCACAACCTGAGCTCGCAGCTCGACAGGTCGTTGCTGGCGAGCCTGCCTCCGCCGATGGCCAAGATCCGGTGTGACGAGGGCGCTCCCTCCGGGGGACTCCGCCATGTCCTGCAAGGCATCCAGACCCTCACCCCCAACGGCACCTCCTGTGCGCCACCCGGTGTCGACCCCGTCGCCACCACCTCCGCCGACTTCGTCGCCACGCCGACGTTCCGCGACGGCGTGACCGAGTCCGGCGCCCGGGCACGCGTTCTCCTGCAACCGATCGGCACCGGCGAGGTGCTGGTCCTGAGCCGCAGCAAGGCGGAGATCGACAGCACGCTGACCACGCTCGGCGGGGTCCTGGTCGCCGTGTCGTTCCTCGGCGCGCTGCTCGTGGCCGGAACGGGCCTGTGGCTGACCCGCCGCGCCCTGGCCCCGATGGAACGCCTCACCGAGACCGCCGAGCACATCGCGCGCACCGGCGACCTGACGACCCCGGTCGCCGTCGACGGCCAGGACGAGGTGGGCAGGCTGGGTCGCGCGTTCACGTCGATGACCGCCGCCCTCGCCGAATCCCGCCGCCGCCAACGAGATCTCGTCAACGACGCCGCACACGAGCTGCGCACACCGTTGACCAGTCTGCGCACGAACATCGACCTGCTGGTGCGCAGCGAACGCACCGGCCGCCCGTTGCCCCAGCGCGCCGATGTCCTCGACCGGCTGCAGGCGCAGAGCCAGGAGTTCGGCGACCTGGTCACCGAACTCGTCGTGCTCGCCCGCGACGACCGGGAACTCGCCCGTGAGCCCGTCGACGTGGCCGGGGTGATCGACCGCGCCGTCACCCGAGCCCGCAGCCGCGCCCACGACCACCGCTTCGACGTCGACCGCGCGGACTGGGTGATCGCCGGTGACGCCGGCGCGCTGGAACGCAGCGTGCTCAACCTGCTCGACAACGCCGTGAAGTTCTCCCCTGCGAGCTCCACGATCACCGTCCGCTCGCAGCCGGGCTGGCTGACCGTCAGCGACGAGGGGCCCGGGGTGCCGTTCGAGCACAGGACCTCGGCGTTCGAACGGTTCTGGCGCGCGCCCGACGCCCGTGGCCTGCCCGGATCCGGCCTGGGCCTGGCCATCGTGGCGGACGTCGTGGCCGGGCACGGCGGCAGCGTGCGGTTCGTGCCGGGACCGCGAGGTGCGTCCGTTCGCGTCGATCTGCCCGAGTTCCGTTGACTGACAGACGATCGACGGTGGTTCGCACGGGCGGCTCTGCACCACGGTGGTGGGATGAAGCGCACACACCGGCGCCCTGCCCTGCTGATCACCGCGCTCCTCTCGATCGCGATGTTCAACGCCGGCAACTCGGTCGCCGCCCCGGAAGAACCCACGAACCACTGGCAGTACGACCACTGGCCGCAGCAACAGCCGTGGCAGCAGTCCAGGGACTCCGCCCGCGTGCTCGCCCAGGCCGGTTTCCCGGGCCCGGTCGACCCGCAGAACTGGGTCAACCCCGACCACATGACGTGGGAGCGGGACTACAAGAAGATCCCCGGCACGAACTGGGCCGACCCGGCGGTCAAGGGTTCGGTGCGCAACTTCAAGGGCGCGCTGGTCCTGCTGGACTACCCGAACCAGCCGTTCGTCGTCACGCAGGCCAAGAACTCCACGGTGTTCGGCAACCCGAGCGCGGAGGCCGCCGGCGTGCCGCGCGCCCAGGTCGGGCAGTTCTACCAGGACTTCCTGAACAAGCCGAACACCCTCAACCGCGGCCACACCGTGCACGAGTACTGGATGGAGACCTCCGGCGGGCGCTACGGCGTCGAGCTGAAGGCGTTCGGCCCGTACACGATGCCGGGCAAGGACCACGAGTACGCCATGGAGTTCCAGGGCGGAACCGGTTGTCCCGCAGGCGACTCCTGCAACCGCAACATCCGCACCGACGGCCGTGCGGCGTGGGTGGCCGACGTCGGCGCGGAAGTGCCGGCGGGCTACGACTTCATCTACTACCTGTCGGCGGGCCAGGACGAGTCCGGTACGTGGCAGGAGTTCGGGATGATGAAGTTCCGGACGAAGGAGGACGTGACCGACGACTTCGGCCCGCCGGACCCGGCGCTGCCGAACTGGTCGCGCACCAGGTACGTCGACTGGACCTCGTGGGCGGCGGGCTCGTCGATCTGGCCCAACGCGGGCGGCGGTTCGTCGACCCAGGCCGAGAGCTCCGGCCAGGGCGTCTACGCGCACGAGCTGAGCCACATCCTCGGCATCGGCGACAACTACAACAACCCGTACGGCAGCCCGCCGCGCCGTGACTACAGCGGCCCGTGGGACATGCTGTCGCGCGGCTCGTTCAACGGCCCCGGCGGCCCGCACTCGCGGTGGACGATTCCGGCGACCGGCGGCGCATCACTGGGAGCACAACAAACCCTGCGCAACAAGATCAAGCTCGGCATCGTCGACGAGAAGAACGTCCTGCGGTTGTCCCGCGAGGCCCTGGCCGGATCCGGCACGGTCATCGCGAAGATCACCGCACGCGAGGTCAACCCCGGCACCAGCGGCCTGACCGGCATCAACCTCGCATTGGGCACCGGCGACAAGTCCCCGTCCTGCAACGTGTCCACCGACCCGTTCTGCGACGGCGGCGGCTACAACAACTACACGCTCGAGGTCGTGGACCGGATGGGCGCCGACTCGTTCACCCCGGACTCCGGCGTGATGCTGGCCAAGACCAAGAACGTCGACGCCGCACCGTTCACGTGGGTGATCGACGCGAACCCGCAGGACATCGGCATGACCGACTACGTCCTGCCCGACGGCACCGAGGTCCCGATCACGATCGGCGACTACCGCCAGCTGTCCGACGCGCTGTTCCACGCGGGCACCAATTCGGGTAGCGAGTTCGAGTTCGTCGACACGGCCAACCGCCTGCACTTCTACGTGCTGGACCTGCAACGCGACTCCCGAGGCGTGCTGTCCTACACGGTGGCGATCCGCTCGCTCGACGGCGCCGGACCGCAGCAGCGCGGCGTGCGGGTCACCCCGACCGCGGCCCGTGCGGGTGCGGACGGTGTGGCGACGTGCCGGTTCCCGCTGACCAACACCGGCCGCACGGCACCTCCCGGCGGCCAGCACCCGGAGCCCGTCGACCAGTACCTCGACGGCGACGTCTACCGCGTGACGGCGACGGCGTCGAACGGCTGGACCGTCTCGGTGCCGAACGCGCTGGCCACAGCCAAGTTCGGCGGCCGGGTCGACGTGCCGGTGCACGCTCTGCGCGGCACCGGACAGGTCATGTCGAAGGTGACGCTGAAGGCGGTGTCGGAGAGCAACCCGGGCAGGTCCGCGACCGCGACCTGCACGGTGACCGGCTAGCGGTGACGACTCCGGGCCGGCCTGCGCCGGTCCGGAGCCTGCTGCGCCGGCCCTGAAGTGAGCATCACGAAGCACGCCAGCAGAAGCACCGTCCCGCACGCCAGCCACGTGAGCGTCTGGACCGTGCCGACGGGCGCGATCACCCCGATGCTGAACAACAGCAACGGCATGCCGAGCGCGTAGCAGACACCGGCCGCGAACGTCCGCCCCGAGCCGTTGACCAGCAACGGAAGCGAGGCGATCGCGGTGCCGACGGCGAACACCAGCCACGCGTACGTCAGCCCGGTGTGCAGCGCGATCGTGAGGTCGAGGCCGTTCTTCGCGCGGATCGCGGACTCCAGTTCGGGCGCGTAGCTGAACCCGGCGGCGGCCCTTGCTCCCGCGGCGACGGCTGTGAGCAGCAGCGACGCCCCCAGGATGGTGCGACCGCGCCGGACGGGATCGACTCGCTTCCTGGTGTCCACGTACCCCAGTCTGTTGGCAGCGGTGCGCGGTGTGCTGCTTTACACGCCCAAGTGCACTCAGTGGTGGTACGGGATGCGCGCCGTCGGCTCGACCTGCGACGGAGCCGGCTGGAGGACCAGCTGTCTGCCATCGAGGAAAGACCGCCGAAAAGCAACTAGCGCCTGATCAGAGCCTGACCGGCGCTTGTGCGGATGGTGCTGGTGCCCCCGGCAGGGCTACACGCGGACGCTCCCAGCCAACTGCGGGGGTCCGGGGGCTTGCCTCGGCTGGGGTCTGGGGGCTCGGCCCCCAGAAAACGCCCGAAGGCGACCCGGTTCGCGCTTTCCGCGAACACAGATCGCCTTCGACTTCGGTGCACCCGGCGGAAGCACCAAAGGATGGGAACGGGGATGACCAGCGGTTTTATGTCGGCAGCCTTTTGGTCGAGTCATCGTTCGGGCTATCCGCGCCCGAGTAGCGGCCTGGGGACGGGTCGCTCGGACCCGTCCCCACCTCGGACGGTCCCTCCCAAGTCGAGCGACCGCGCGGGACTGCCTGCCATTCAACCTAGAAAGGCGGGGAGTTGCGGGAGCCCCTTACCGGAGAGGTCTTGCGGGGGCCACTCAGGCTCTGCGGCGTACGCCGCCGTCCACCGCTCCTGTTGGTCGGCCACATCATCGCGCAGAGCGACAACAACCGTCTCGCGGACGGTGTGTGCGCTGATGAGTCGTCGTAGACCGCAGGGCCGGATGAGAGGACGACACCGGCCAGGTCTTGGCGGAGGTTCGCCGCAACGCGGTCGACGCGCTCAGTCCAAATTCTGCGTGGCGAACTCCGTGAACTGGAAGAAGCCGTCAAGTGCCTCGACGCGCAGCCAGACCGGCAACGGCCCTTCACTTGACGGGCCTTGGTTTGGAGGGCTCGGCCGTGGCGATGCCAGCCGTCTCGGGTTGCTGGCGCACCGACGAACGTGCGTTCGGGCGTCGGCGCGCCAGCTCGGCGGACTTCAGCTCGTCCCGTCGGTGACTCGACCCATCGGCAGCCCGTAGAGCAGATAGATGAACGCCGCGACTCCGTAGAGCCCTCGTCGCGCTACCGAACAGCGGGAATACTGGGTTATCTCAGTGATTCCTCGATCAGTCGCACAGAGGCGAGATGGACCAATGCCGGCAACGCACAGATCCGCTCAGGTTGAGCGGCTGACGCCGTTCGTGGCGTCGCATAACAACCACTCCCAGCATCATTCGTCCTGAGCCCTCAGGCGCCTGAAGCGCCGCTGGAGAAGCTCGTCGACTCCCACACCGCGCGGTCGGGCTGTCCGGAAGGCCCCCCGCGAAGACGCGGAGGAGACGGAGAGCTTCGCGTCCCATCGTATGTCCTTCGATCCCAGTCGGCCCGCGCTGTCGCCGTCGAACGCACGGGGCGTTGCAGAGGATCCAGACCGGAGTGCTGAAGTCCGTGGTGACTTCGTAAAGGGTTCGGGCTGTCTCGTTCTCGACAGGTTCGCTGTCCTTGGCCTTGGCG
Source organism: Lentzea pudingi (assembly GCF_014646255.1). Lineage (GTDB taxonomy): Bacteria > Actinomycetota > Actinomycetes > Mycobacteriales > Pseudonocardiaceae > Lentzea > Lentzea pudingi. The sequence continues at coordinate 596,298 of NZ_BMNC01000002.1, read as the reverse complement.
ATGCGAGTGGTGCCGACCGGTTGGAGAACTTCCTCGTCATCGGTGTTGATGCGGATGACGCCAGAGGACGCTCGTGCCGGGCAGAGTGCTGCTGGGAGGCCAGTAACGGCTGTTCGCGTTCTCGGGCGAGCCTCCCAGGTGCATATTCTGCAGGTCGTCCCACAAAATGTCGGTGATCCGGGCGAGATCGTCTGTGCGAGCCCGGCTGTCCTGAGAGTTCGGTCTCGATCGGCCGGTGTCCAGTGTGGACACCGGCCGATCAGTGGAAGCGCTGCCAAACCGGTCGTGGCCGACGACGCCTACGAACGCCGACTGCCCAAGGAGCCGCGTCCTCGGTCTCGCCGCCGCCCACACCAGGCTCTGCTGGAATAGTCAGCTTCGGGGCCATAGCAGGAAGAGCTGACCACCGTGCCGGTGCTGATCCCCAGGAACCGCTCGCCTTACGCGTTGCCGGCGAGCGCTTCCAACGAGGAGTCGATGTGGCTTGCCAGTTCTGCGGGTGATGGGTGCGCCCACACCTCGGCGGGGCTGAGTGCGACGTCGAGGTCGTTGCGGAGCCTGCGGGTGAAGGCGACGGCGAGCAGGGAGTCCAGGCCGAGGTCGGTGAACTTCGCGTGTGCCGCGACGGCGGAGGGCTGGGTGCCGAGCAGCGCGGCGAGGATGTGCACCAGTGCGTCCTGCGCCATGCCGGCCCGTGCCGGACCGGGTTGCACGGTGCGCAGGTCGATAGTCGCCTTCAGTTCGCGGTCGGAGGTGTCGCTGGTGTGCAGGTCGGCCAGTAGCGGGTTGTCCACCGCGTGCGGGAAGGCGCGGAAAAGGAGCTCGGGCTGGTAGTCGAACACACCGGTGTTGACCCGTTGGTGCCGCAGCAGTGCGGTCAGCGCCGCGAAGCCGTCGGCGGTGGAGAGGGTGTCGAAGCCGCGCGCGGCGAAGTCCGTTGCCCGGCCCGCCTCACCCCAGGCTCCCCAGTTCACCGACAGGGTCGGCAGTCCTCGGTCGTGCCGCCATCGGGCGAAGGCGTCCACCCACGAGCCCGCGATCGCGTAGTTGGCCTGTCCTGCGTTGCCCAGTAGCGCCGACATGGACGAGAAGATCACGAGCCAGTCCAGCGCGATGCCTTCGGCCGCGCGGTGCAGGTTCACCAGGCCGGTGACCTTGGGGTGCCACGTGCGGAACAGCTTGTCCTCGGTCATGGCGTCGAGCGGGGCGTCGTCGAGCACCACGGCGGTGTGCAGCACGCCACGCAGGTCCGGCCCTGCCGCTGCGATCAGGCGCCGGGCCGTGTCCGGGTCGGTCACGTCGCCGCGCACGACCTCCACCTCGCACCCGGTGGCCGTGACCGCGTCGAGCACAGCGGTGGCATCGGGTGAGAGCTCGCCGCGTCCGCCGAGGACGACGCGTCCGGCGCCTGCTTCCGCGAGCCACCGGGCCGCCTCCAGGCCCAGGCCCCGTGTGCCGCCGGTGACGATGTAGGCGGCCCCATCGCGCACTACGCGTCCAGGACTGGGTGCGTGCACGCGAAGTCGTTGTCCAGCAGGGGGGAAGGTGAGGGTGACGCGGCCGATGAGATCGCCGGAAGCCAGCCGCTTGAACGCCTGCGCCGCCTCGGACAGAGGGATGACCGAGCTGGGCAGCAGGGGCAGTGTGCCGGCCGCGATTTCGTCGAGTACCCGCAGCATCGCCGTTCGGAACACGGCCGGCTGCTCGTTCGCGGTGAGCACGAGGTCCAAGGCGGTGTAGGTGTTGCCGTGCCGGAACGTGCCGAGGTCCACGCGTGCGCCGTCGTACAGGTCGCGCTTGCCGATCTCGACGAAGCGCCCGGCCGGGGCGAGCAGGTCGAGCGACGCGCGCATGGCGGGCCCGGTCAGCGAGTTGAGGACGACGTCGGCACCGCGCCCGCCGGTGGCCTCCAGCACCTGCTCGGCGAAGTCCAGGGTTCGTGAGTCGAACACGTGCTCCACGCCGTGCTCGCGCAGGTAACGGCGCTTGCACTCGGTGCCGGCGGTGGCGATGACCGTGGCGCCCAGTCGTCGGGAGACCTGGATCGCGGCGAGCCCGGTACCGCCGGCGGCGGAGTGCACCAGCACGGTCTCGCCTTCCCGCAGTCGCGCGAGGTCGTGCAGTGAGTGCCACGCGGTGATGTAAGTCAGCACCGACGGGACGATGTCGACGGGGTCGAAGCCTTCGGGGACGCGCGCGGTCAACTCGCTGTTGGCCAGGCAGTATGAGGCCATCGAACCGCTGCTGTCCGTGATCACGGTGGTGACCAGGTCACCGGGTGCGAGGTCCTCGACACCGTCTCCGACCGCCAGCACCACCCCGGCGGCGTCCGAGCCCAGCGCAGGCGAGGTGCCCTCGTCGGTCGGGTAGATGCCCAGCGCGATCAGCACTTCGCGGAAGTGCACGGTGCACGCCTGCGGTCGTAGCAGCACCTGTCCGGGCCCCGGCGTGGGCAGCGGCTCACCGGTGGCGACCAGGCTCAGCAGATCCAGGCCGCCGTCGGGGTGCGGGCGCAGGACGAACTCGTCCTCGCCCGCGACCACGTCGACCTGACGACTGGACAGTGGTGGCTGCCCGGCCAGCGGCGCACGCGCCATCCTGGCCACATACCGTTGCCCGGCCCGCCAGGCGATCTCGGTTTCGGCAGTCCCGGCCACCAGTTCGGCCACGACGTCGGCCAGGTCCTCCGTCGTGCCGAGGTTGCCGTCGATCCAGCTCACCTCCGACTCGGGTTGTTCCACGGAGGCCACGCGCAGCAGTCCGCGCAGCGCGCACACGCCGGGGTCGACCGGGTCGTCGTCGAGCACCGGTCGTGCGTTGCGGCTGACCAGCCACAGCCGGGGTCGCGACTCGTGCCCGCGGACTAGGTCGGTCACCTTCGTCACCCGCTCCAAGTCGTCGAGCTCACCCGTGGCGCACCACACGACCGCGGCGGCTCCGGTATCGGAGATCGAGGACACGTCGCGGTGGGTGGTGGCGTGCAGCCCCGCCGCCGTCAGCGCCGTGGCGATCCGGTCGGCGACGTCGTCACCTGGTTCTCCGATCACCGCCCACGAGCCGGTCGAGGCCGCTGGCCGCTCTTCCGGCAAGGGGATCTGATGCCAGGAAAGTTCGAACAGCCTTGCGTTGAGCCGCGCGCTGTCGGCTGCTGCTCGGGTGTGGCGGACGAAGTCGACGTTCTCGATCGCACCGACCCACTCTCCGGCCTCGTCGTAGAGGTCGGCACGGCCTGTCGCGGTGCTGCCGTCACGCCGGACTTCAGCCTGGACCCACGTGATGCGGTCGGGACGGGCGGGCAGCACGACCTCGCCGATGCGCGTGGGCATCCAGGGCCCGTCGCCCTCGTCGGAGTGATCACCGCGGACCAGACAGGCGGCCACCGCCAGCACACACCCGTCGAACAGCACGGGGTGGACGCGCGGGGCGCCGGTGCGGATCTCCGCGTCGGTGGGCACCTGCAGGCGGACCACCCCGCTGTCGGTGGTGGAGGTGATCGAGTGGAAGGCAGGGCCGGTGTCCAGTCCGATCCGGTGGAACGCCGTGTAGAGGTCGTCGGGGGCCGCAGGGGCATCGGGAACCGACAACGCGGGGCGGAGGTCGGCCACTCCTTCGTCCCGCGTGGCCGTCGCCGCGGCGATGCGGTCCCACCCGCCACCGGTGTGCTGGACGACCTCGACGTCCACGCGGTGCCCGGTCCTGATGGCCGCGACCTGCAGGGGCACGGAGGCGGCCAGCGGCAGCGCTCGCTCGAACCGCACGTCGGTCAGCCGGATCTCGTCCGTGCCGCAGCCCAGCAGGTCGGTGGCCGCGGTCAGGACGAGTTCGACGTGTGCGGCGCCGGGCACCAACGGGGTGCCCCGCAAGGTGTGCTGTGCCAGCCACTCGACGCGATCCGTGCCGAGGTCGGCGTTCCACACGTGACGCGTGCCGTCCTCGGCGTCGGGATCGGCTACGGCCGAGCGTTCGCCCAGCCACATGTGCGACGCCGTGCCGCGTGAACCGCGCACGGGTTCCTGCCAGTGCCGCGAGCGGTCGAAAGCGGTGGGCGGCAGGGTGGTCCGCGTGCCGCCGCCGTTGACGGCGACGAGGTCGACCGGCACGCCGGCCACGTGCAGTGCGGCGGCGGCCCGGAGCATCGACTCGTGCCCGCCCCGGTCCCGGTCGAGCGAGCCCACCGCGACCACGGGTGCTCCGAGCGCCGCCGCGTTCTCCTCCACCGCTTGGGTCAGCAGTGGATGCGGCGACACCTCCAGGAACGCCCGGTGCCCGTCCTCGACCAGCGCCTTGCAAGCGAGATCGAAGCGCACCGGCGCACGCAGGTTCCGCGCCCAGTACGCGCTGTCGAAGACCACGGGTTGACGCGGATCGCCTGCCGTGGAGTAGAACGGGACGACAGCAGGTGTTCCTGACAACCACGACGTCCGCTCGGCGATCTCGGTCAGGATCGGTTCGACCTGGGGGGAGTGGGCGGCCACCACGACGGCGACCTGCTTGCAGAACACGCCGCTGCCCTGCCAGCGGCGCATCAGCTCTGCTACAGCGGGGCCGTCGCCCGCGATGACGGTGGACGCGGGGGCGGTCACCACCGCGACGGACACGCCGGGGGTGCCGGCGATGTCGGCCTCGACGCGGTCGACGGGCAGCGAGACCACCGCCATGCAACCGCCCGCGACGCGTTGGAGCAGCGACGAGCGCGCGATCGTGATGCGCATGCCCTCCTCGGGAGTCAGCATGCCTGCCGCCACCGCGGCGGCGGCTTCGCCCATCGAGTGGCCCACCACGGCGGCCGGGCGCAGGCCACGGGCGCGCCACATCTCCGCCAGCGCGGTCTGCACGGCGAAGATCACCGGCTGGACCACGTCCATCCGTTCCAGGGGTTCGCCGGACGCCAGCAGTCGCCGCACGGGTACGCCCGCGGCCGCGGCGACGGCATCGAGCCGGTCGATCGTGGCGGTGAAGGCCGGATCGGTGTCCAGCAGGTCGCGGGCCATGCCCGGCCACTGCGAACCGTGGCCGGAGAAAACCCACACCGGCATACCGGGATCGGTCGTCGGTCCGGTGAGGACACCGGGGTGGTCCTGCCGGTCGGCCACCGCGCGCAGGGCGTCCACGAGCTCGTCGTGGCCGGTTGCCACCACGCAGGCGCGAGTGGACAGGTGGCTGCGGTGTGCGGCCAGGGTGTGGGCGACGTCGGCGGGGGAGTCGTGCCCGGCCTCCACGTGGTCGGCCAGGCGCCGAGCCGTGGCCGCCAGCCCTGCCGGTGAGGCGGCCGAGAGGGCGTGGACCACCATCCGGTCTCGCGGACGCGGGGACGGCACCGGCGCGGACGGCGCCTGTTCGACGATGACGTGCGCGTTCGTGCCGGTGACGCCGAACGCCGACACCCCGGCACGGCGTGGACGGCCGGCGCTGTCCCAGGCGGTGGTGGCGGTGGGCACGACGAAGCGGGTGCCGTCCGCGTCGATGGCGGGGTTCCAGCGGCTGAAGTGGAGGTTCGCCGGGATGGTGCCCCGTTGCACCGCCAGCGCGGCCTTGATGAGCCCGAGCACCCCGGCCGCGCTTTCCGGGTGGCCGATGTTCGTCTTCAGCGAACCCAGGGCGCAGGGCTTGTCGGAGGTGCCGTAGGCGTCGTTGAGCGCGGCGAACTCGATCGGGTCGCCGACCGGGGTGCCGGTGCCGTGCGCCTCCACGTAGCCGACGTCGTCCGGGGTGACGCCGGCGGAGCGCATCGCCGCCTTGATGACCGTGTGCTGGGTGCCGCGGGACGGTTGGGTGATGCCCTGCACCCGTCCGGCGTGGTTGATCGCCGATCCCGCGATCACGGCGAGCACGCGGTCACCGTCGCGCTGTGCGTCGGCCAGTCGCTTCAACGCCACCATCCCACAGCCCTCACCGCGCACGAAGCCGTCCGCGCTCGCGTCGAAGGCCGCGCACCGGCCACGCGAGGACAGGGCGCCCGCGCGGGCGAAACCGACGAAGCCTCCCCATTCGAGCTGCACGGTCACGCCGCCCGCCAGGGCGAGATCGGACTCCCCGCTGTGCAGGGAGCGGCATGCCAGGTGCACGGCGATCAGGGACGAGGCACAGGCTCCGTCCACGGCCAGGGACGGCCCGTTGACATCGAGGATGTAGGAGATCCGGCCCGGCGCGCCCGAGGGAACCGCCGAGATGCCGTGGTAGACGTTGAAGTCCGCCATCGTGAACCGCTTGGCGTAGTCGGCGCCGGAGATGCCGATGAACATGCCCGTGCGGGATCCCGCCAGCGAACGCGGCGGCACACCGGCGTCCTCCAGCGCTTCCCAGGTGGCCTCCATCAGCAGCCGGTGCTGAGGGTCGACGGTGGCCGCCTCGCGGACCGGCACGCCGAAGAATCCGGGGTCGAACAGGTCGACGCCGTCGAGGAAAGAGCCACCGCCCAGAGCTCCCGCGCTCAGGAGATCGGCGGGGACGACGCGTTCGTCGTCCGACCACCGCCTTCCAGGGTCGGAACCGGTCACGGCATCGCGCCGGTCCAGCAACAGCTGCCACAGCTCTTCCGCCGACGTGACCCCGCCGGGTGTCCGGCACGCCGTTCCGATGATCGCCACCGGCGTCTGCCGGTCCGAGCGCGTGTCGTCCTCGAGCATGGTGGCTCCTTCTGGGTTCTCGGGTGGAACTGTCAGAAACGGCGTCCTGGAAGGGAGCGGTCAGAGGAAGAGCCCGGCCACCCTGAGGGCCGAGCGTGCGACGGGTGTACCGAGCAGCGCCGGGATCGTGGTGTCACCGCCGAGGTACGAATCGACCCTTCGCCACACCGGAGGGACAGCGGTCAGTGCGGTGTGGACCACCCCGGGGAGCTTGGTGAAGACGTTCATGACCTGGCGGGAGGCGAGCATCTCGACTTCCAGGGTGGAGCGCACCGCATCGGTGTAGGCGATCAGCGCCTTCTCGGCGTCCGCACGGCGCTCCGCTCGTGCGATCCCGGCGGCGGCCATTCCCGCCCAAGTGCCCGAGCGCAATGCGAAGGAGATTCCTTCCCTGGACCACGGGTCGCACAGCCCCGCGGCGTCGCCGGCGACGAGCGTGCGGCCGCGCGCCAGCGGTGAATCAGGACGGCGGCACCTGGTCAGATGACCTGTGTCGTGCAGCGGGGTCAGGTGCGCCAAGCCTTGGCGGCGCAGGAACTCCCGCAGATAGGCCTTCGTGGCCTCGCCCTTGCCGCGCGCGGCGACCACGCCGGCGGTGCAGATGTCCCCCTTGGGGAAGACCCACCCGAACGAACCGGGCAGCGGCCCCCACTCCATCAACATGCGGCCGCGCCACTTCGCCGCGTCGCGCTGGTCGACCGGGACTTCGACCTCCAGCGCCAGGTCCACCTGCTCGCAGCGGACACCGACGTGGCGCCCCACCCTGCTGGCACTGCCATCGGCGCCCACGACCGCACGCGCCCGTATCCGTTCGCCGCGACCGGTGCGGACGACGACCTCGCCGGCCGCGTCCTCGAGCGCCGACACGGCGGTCTGGTCACGCACCACGGCACCGGCTCGGGCAGCCGCTTCGGTGAGCGCGGCGTCGAACTCCTCGCGGAACACCATCTTGCACCGCGCTCCTGCGGTGGAGGCGACGGTGCGTTCACGACGCCCGTTCCAGCCGAAGGTCACGGCGTCGATCTCGTCGCGGATCGTGACCGCGAGCCCAGCGGGCAGAAACGCCTGCGAGCAACCGATCAACCCGCCACCACAGGTCTTGTACCGCGGTATGGCGGCACGTTCGAGCAACAGCACATCGCATCCCGCTTCCGCCGCGACTCTGGCGGCGGTGGCCCCGGCCGGGCCTGCCCCGATGACGACCACGTCCCACGGCTGCCCGTTGAACCGATCCGCTGACATCCGATCACCGTTCCTGAGTGGAGGGTCGGGCACGACTCGATGCCCGCGATGAAGTGGTTGAGCCGTCCGTGATCCCGACAAGCACCGCCGTGCGCTCGGCGGGCGGCGGTCAGGGCGCCGTGAAAAGTGGGATGGTCAGGACACGTCGGACGCCGTCACACGCGCCGCGCGGGTCTTGCGAACGCGGGGCTGCGGAACCGTGTTGTCGCAGGAAACCGGACAGCTGGGCAGTTGCGAGCACAGCAGGATCGGGCCTGCCGTCGATTCGATCGCCAAGGTCCCGTCGGAGCGGGACGTCACGATGACCGACGCGGTCTGCGTGGCGGGCGAGGTGATGTGGCCGGCGTGATCCTTGGTACGCCAGTGGAACACGGTCACGCTCACGAGGCCGAACACCAGGAGCCACAACAAGCCGAGCAGCGCGTGGCCGATCGCACCGTCGTCGGTGAACCCGGCGACGGCTGCGGCCTGCATCGATCCGTAGGTGGGCAGCAGCCGCACCGGACCGAGGTCGGCGGAGGGGTTGATGATGGGGTTCTGCACCATGACGTCGATCAGGCTGACCATGATGATGACGAACATGCCCGCCAACTCGCTCGACAGTGCCAGGCCCAGCACCATGCCCAGGCCGCCGTAGGTCAACGCGCTGATGAACAGGCTGAACCCCACGAGTACGGGCTGGCGTGGCTCCCAGAACAGTTCCATGACGATCGTTGCGTAGACAGCGGTCGGCACGGAGACGAGGACGAGGGCGACGAACTTGGCTGTCAGCATGCTCAGACGGGGGTGTCCCGCGAGCACCAGCCGTTGGTCGAAATCGCTGGAACGCCGCACGGACGCGAACTGCATGAAGCCGATGATCAGGGTGACCGCGTTGATCACCGCCGAGATCATGGCCAGTTCGTTGGCGTTGACGTGCATCGCGTGGCCGAGCACGCGGGAGTGGAACTCGACGGTGTTGTTGGGGATGACGGTGTGGACCACGCCGATCCAGACCGGGATGAAGCACACCACCAGCCCGAGTGCGAGGTGGTTGCGGGCGTGCTGGGTGATCTCGAAGCCGATGGCTTTGAGCAGTTTGGCCCACCACGTGGTGCGTCCGTCCAGGGAGCGCTTCGCCGCACGCAGATCTGCCAGAACAGCGGTGGCCGCCTTCACAGTGCCGCCTTCCTGCTGGCGGTGGCGTGACGCGCGGTGGGCTTCTCAACGAGGACCTGCCCCTCCCGCAGCCTGTGCAGTCGATCAAACTGCTTGACGTCGTGAGCGATGTGGGAGATGACCAGCACGGACTGGCCTCTATCGCACAGTTCTCGGGTGATGGCCCAGAACGACAGGTAGTTGTCCCAGTCGAAACCCTGGTAGGGCTCGTCCATGAGGACCACGCCGGGATCGTGCATGAGCGCGAGGACGAGGTTGAGCTTCTGCTTGGTGCCGCCGCTGAGCACGCCGGCCTTGCGGTGGAGATAACGGGACAGATCCAGACGCTCCACCAGTTCGTGGGCGCGGGTGAGGGTGGCGAGCTGGTACGCGCTCTGGAAGTAGCGCAGATGTTGCTCCACGGTCAGCTCGTTGTTCACGACGATGCGCTGCGGGCAGTAACCGAGGCGACCCTTGTGCACCACGCTGCCGCGGTCGGCTTTCAGCTCACCGGATAACACACGCAGCAGCGTCGTCTTGCCCGCGCCGTTCTCACCGATGATCCCCATGATCTCTCCTGGTCGCAGGGAGAACTCGACACCGCGCAGCACCTGATGGGAGCCGAACGCCTTGTGCAGGTCCACGGCTTGCAAAGCGAAGTCCTGTGAGGACACCGCGCTCCTTTCGAGTCGGCTCAACGGGTACGAGAGGCGGCGGACAGGGCGAGCGCGGCCAGCCCCGGCTTGGCCTGCGGGGTGATAGGCGCCGATTCCAGAACGGACAGAGCTCGCTGCGTGCGGCTTGCGATCAGCTCCTCGACGCGGGCAACAGCACCTGTGTCCCGAACGACCTCCCGCAGCCGGTCCGACTCCGGCTGGTCCAAGTCCGGTTTGCCGTGCAGGGCGGTGATGATCTCGCGTTGCGCACTGGTGGCTTGTCTCCACGCGAGAACCATCAGCACGGTCTGTTTGCCCTCACGCAGGTCGTCCCGGTCCGGTTTCCCCGTCGCCCTCGGATCACCGAACACGCCCAGCAGGTCGTCTCGCAGCTGGAACGCTTCCCCGACCGGGCGTCCATAGGCGCCGCACGCGGCGAGGACGCGTGCGTCGGCGCCCGCCAGCACCGCGCCCATGCGCAACGGCAACTCCACCGTGTAGCGGGCGGTTTTCCACCGAATCACCCGCCATGCCCGCTGCACGGGATCGACGCCGGCCTCGGCTGCGCCGAGCAGGTCCAGATACTCCCCGGCGATCAGCTCGACGTGCATGGTGTCGACGAGCTCGCGCACGGCCCTCTTGCGGCTGTTTTCGGCGTCGAGGACCGACCGCAGTTCATCAGACCACACCAGGGAAAGGTCCCCGAGCAGCATCGCGGTACTGGTTCCGAACCGCTCGGCTGCCCGCTGACCGCCAGGGCCGCGGAAGCCGGCCGTGCGTGCCCGGTGCACCGTCGGTCTGCCTCGCCGCAGGTCGGACGTGTCCATGATGTCGTCGTGCACCAAGGCGAAGGTGTGGAACAACTCCAGCGCCGCGCCCAGGACAACGGGTTGTTCGGCTTCGAGATCGCCCCCGCCGGCCAGCCAACCGCAGTGGCACAACAACGGCCGGATGCGCTTGCCGCCCTTTATGAAGTCGCGCAGCACCGCTACCAGAGGCGGCAGGCACGCGTCCGGGGCGGAGTCGCGTTTGCCGTCCAGGAAAACTGCCAGGGCTGAGTTCACTCGTGCACGTGCTCGACCGACGCTCGGTTCGCCCATCGCCTCCGCGGAAAGCGTCGACAGGGCAAGGAGATCACTGGTCATCTTTTCTCCGTGTGTGCTGGAGCGTGGGCCCGTGGAGTCGAGCGCGGATGACGTCGAAGGGAGCCGGAAGGGAATCGCTCTACCGTGCCGGCTTTGCGAAATTAACACCGGATGTCGGCGAATGGCGAGCCGGAGCCGGGAAGAGACCGCGAGATCACCCTTTCCGGTGTCCTGCCTGGTTCAAGCTCGGGTGCCGGTGTCGCTCGCACCGCGGTGCACACCCACATGTGTCCGATCTGGACTATCCGCAACCGACTTCCCCGTCATACGGGGAAATCACACCTCCATCGTGTGTACGACCAACCCTCTTTGGCATGAAACGACGAACCTCCCTTGAATCGATCTCTTGGTTGAGGAAGGTTCGTTCGTATCCGGCAGTCGAAATGCTGGAAATCGTCGACGTTATCCGTCGCTCACCATTCGGCGAGGAGCGCTGCATGACCGACACGGCCCCGTCCACTGCTCGCGCCGGCGACGTCCTGCCCGGAACGTCGCCGATCCGGCGTTCATCTCGGACTCGGTGCGGTCGAGGTAGCCCCTCCGCCGCAACGGGGTTCGCCCCGCCGCACGCCCCGATCGCCTTCGAAACGGATCACAGCGTCCATGTCCCACCAGGTGCTCGCCGTCCTGTGTAGACGTACTGACTTGCACGGCGAGCCGGCCACGTCCGTCGATGGTCCTGTGCTCCATCTTCCGGCGGGGCGAGTGGTCAACACCGTTCTCGGCCACCGGTTCGTGGAGGCCCTCACCGAAAAGGTAATGCGGATGATCGATACCGCAGCCCTTGAAGGAGACCCAGCATGACCTCCCTCGACCACTCCGTCGAGCACCGGCCCTTCTACTGCCCACAACCATCGGCCGTCCATCCGCACGCCGCCGAAGCGGAGCGTGACGCCATAGCCTGGATGGACCGCGTAGGACTGTGGGCGAACGACAAGCAACGCAAACGACTCATCGGCACCAACAGCGCCGAGTTCTTCTCGCGCTTCGCCCCACGTGCCAACCCCGACGGTCTGCAGGTCGCCGTGAGATGGGTCTACTGGGGCTTCATCTTCGACGACCTGCGCTGTGACTCCGGCGAGCTCAGCGACAGGCCCCACGAGTTCCTGCGCATGGCGGGCGAAACCCAACGCGCCCTGGAGTCGCCGTGGCACCCGGTGGTCGACGACCCGCTCGTCACGGCGCTCCAGGACATCGCCCGGAGCATGCGCGAATGCGCCACACCAGTACAAGCTCAAAGGTTCGTGCACGCACACCGGTCGTGGCTGTACGCGGTCGCCTGGCAAACCGCCAACCGCGCTCAGGGCCGGATGCCCGGCCTCGACGAGTACACCATCATGCGCAGCAACTCCGCAGGAGGAGAACCCACGCTGGCCCTGCTGGAGATCGCCAACGGCAACGAGGTCCCCGGCGCGGAGATGGACTCACCACCGATCCGCGCCCTGACGGAGATGACGATCCTGATCGCCTCCTGGGACAACGATCTGCACTCCCACGCCAAGGAAAGCCGGGAGAATCATACAGAGCAGAACATCGTCAACGTCCTGATGCACCAGCACGGAGTCGGTGAGAGCGCTGCAGTCGAGCAGGCCCACACGCTTCGAGACCGGGTCATGGCTCGGTTCCTGCAGTTGCGCGCCAACGTCCTTAGCCGACCGTGTAGCCCTGCTCTGCGCGAATACCTCGCGTGTCTGGGACATGCCATCCGCGGCAACATCGACTGGGCGTTGAACGTTCCCCGCTACACCGCTGCGGACGGCTCGCCACCGACCGTTCCCCTACCCCGTGCCGAAGCCGTATGGGCATCCGATCCGAACGACATCACGGCGGAAGCACTGCCCATCCCCGCTATCACCTGGTGGTGGGGCGAACTGTGAACGACAACTACCAGAAGGAGACGCCATGAACCGCTTGCTGTCCGCGATCATCGCCATCACCGTCGCCGCCACCTCCGCGCTCTTGGTCACCGCCCCGACAACCGCCCAGGCAGCAACCGAATTCGTTACAGCTGCCGCTCATGACGTTGGTGCCCGCGCCGAGGGCGGTTGGACACGCTATCGCCGTTTCGACAACATGATGCTGTGCGAAGCTGCAGGCTTCTCAGGAATTCTGGCAGGTAGGTGGACGCAATGGCGCTGCGATGACCAGAACGTTTTGTGGATCATCACCTCCAACAAGCCCCTCAGTGAATAGGAATCGTTGGAGAGAAGACGGATTCTGTTCGTTATCTGTTCTGCCCAGCGTTCAGCGCCTTTAAGTGGCAGCTCAGCGGGTGGAATTCCCACCGAGGCGGCCGGCCGGGTTGCCGCTCGGTGCGGTAACCCGTCGCGGTTGCCGAGCCGCGTGAACTAACAGCGCCCGTGGCGTGCACAGTGACATCAGGTCGGTGAAGACGCCAGCAGCACCGGGTGGGCCTGCTCGAGTGCGGCGGTGAGGCGCTGGGTGTCCTCGGCCGGCCGCTGGACGATCGCCAGGGTGAGTTCGAGCTGGTCCCACGGTACGCGGTTCTCGGCGCACAGCCTTGAAGTCGTCTTGCTGGACCTCGGCGTAACCGGTGGCGGTCGCGGTGTTGGGGAGCCGTTGCTGGGTGAGCCCGTCGACCAGACCGTAACCAGCGGAAGATGGTGCTGGCCAGCCCGAGCCGGCAGGCGGCCCCGAGCACGCTGGGCGTACGGCCGGTTCCCTAACTAAGCGATGGCGCGGCGATGCGGTCCTCGGTCGGCGGCTGGCGGGTCATGGCGCCAGCTCCGGGGCGTGGCGGGCGAGTAAGCCGGTGACGGCGTCACGCCGCTGGGTCAGCTCTGCGACAAGCTCATCGTCCTGGCGCTGTGCCTCGATCGTCAGGGCGGTGTGGTTGCCGGCGTGAGCGCTACGTTGCGGCAGACCAGCGGCTGACAGAGTGGTGATGCTGATCGCAGGCGGCTGGTGGTATCGGTGCTGGGGCTGGCACCGCGCGATCGGGGCTGAACACGCAGGTGATCTAGGAGCCGGGTGGACGTGCGGGTCGTGGCGGGCCGGGCGCGCGGCACAGCCGGGCCGAGTAGATGATCACCGACCTGGTGACCCCAGGCACCTGCGCATCCTCGGTGAACCTTGTCTGCCGGTCGGCTGCCTCGGCGTTGGCGGGGCCGAGAGCTTGGTCCAGTCGCCGTAGCTGGCTTGCTGCCATGCACGGCGTCGAGCTTGAACTCGTAGGCGAAGCGCGGGTCTTCGACTAGCTCGCTGTCGTCGCAGGCGCCTTCATCGCCTCGATGAGGGCCAGTAGGTCCTTGTTTGGAGGCCAGTGGCGGCGGCATTTCCGGCTGCCGGCTAGTGATCTCGGTATGTGCCGCCGTCCTGGCCCGACTTTGGGCAGGGCGCCAACCTGCGCGAGATCGTTGTGCGCAGGGCCGGACGTTGGGCGGGAGTACCCAAGGATGGGAACAGGACTGACCAGCGTTTTTATAGCGGCTGCCTAGTGGTCGAGTGTCAGTTCGGGCTCCAGCCGTCGGAGTGAGCTGTTCGAAGCTTTCCGGCTGGAACTCGCTTCAACACCGACAGCGACACATCACTGTCGGGTCACGCTGAGCGGCCCCACCATCGTCGCCGCCAGTCGCGCCGCCCATGAAGCGGCAGTCATCTCGCTCGACGACGCCCGGCAGCGTCGCGAACAGCGCAAACAAGAAAAATGGGAACAAGATTCACCGGCTACGGCCGATGATCTTGTTCCCATCCTTGTGGTGCCCCCGGCAAGGCACCACGCAGACCTGCTCACTGCTTCGCCTAAGCGCCTGACCGGCAAGTTGGTGCTTGAGACGAGCTTCGTAGTGGATGAGCCGCGAGGTGGGCGATGAGCGCCTAGGTGGAACGCGGCGCAGGAGACCTAGTCGTCCGTGTGGTCATGGTGATCATGGCCTCAGTCGTGGGGCTGACCTTCCTGTTCGGGTTCGGCAACGTGCTGAGTCTGGGCCTTCGGCTGGGCGTGCCGGTCTGGGTGGCGCCGCTCGTCGCGCCCGCGGTGGACCTCTCGATCCTTGGGCTCCTGCTGAGCATTCGACACCTCGCGCTCAGCGGGGCCTCGCTCGTGAACGGCTGGCGGCGCTCGGCCTCAGGCTCTAGTGCCGATAGGCCGTTTCGGTGGTGGCTACACCACGCGTACCGACAGGCAGCGTCTCGACCAGACCGCAGCCCACGTCGTCTTCGAAGATGCACGCTTCACGGCGGAACACGGTGGAGGTGTGATCGACGTTCAATTCGTGCGGGCATGCGAGGAGCTGAGCAGGACGAGGACCACCAGAACCGCTGCTGGCCGCACCCGTGAACCTGTTCTCGCACCGTGACTGCCGCGCCCGTCCTCCGGCCATCTGCTCAACTGGAGTCATCGCTCGTCGTCACATCGGTGTTCGCGGCGAATCGGATCGGGTAGTCGATCATCGGGAGTTTCCAGCTGTACCGGAATTTCGCGATCTCGGCCCAGGCGAGGGAACTTTCGACCGAGATGAGTCGCCGAGCGCGTGCGAGTCGCTCAAAGTGCCGGCGTCCTGGTTCCCCTGATGCTGTTCTGATGTGGTCTTCACCGGCGGTGGTGAGGAAGTCGACCAAGGTGGACAACAGGAAGTTGTACGTGATCAGAGCTGTCAGCGTGCGGAGCAGCGAGTGGGTCGGCGGCAGCGGGCACTGCACGGGCGCACCCGTCCGAGGGATGAGCGGGCGGCGACAGGTGTCGAGCACCTTCAGCACGGCGCTCGCGGTCTCGGTGTCCAGGCCGGTCACGGACATCTCGGTGCCGCGCGTCCGCTCTGCGAGTTCGACGTTGGTCAGGAGCTTCGCGATCTCGTCGATTCGTTGCTCCTTGTTCTGCTCCACCACCGAAAACACCCGCCTCGCAATCCGGATGACCTCCCGTGGGATGCCTCCCGCCACGACGTAGCAGACACCCAATAGCGCCAGCGGCAGGCCCGCGACGCGTGCGGTGAGCATCGTTCTCGACTCCTCGAACGTGAGGTGGTCGACGTGCACGACGTCGTCGAAGGAACTCTCGAACACGTCGCGGATCGGCATGCCCCGGCGTTCGAAACTGGCCATCGCGTCCTCGGACAGCGAGACGAGGTAAAAGCAGCCCGGTACGCCGAAGATGGCCTTGATGTCGTTGAGGAACTTCCCCGCTGCTTCGGGGGAGAGCTTGTCGATCTCGTCGATGGCGATGACCGCGGGGCCGTGGGCGCAGACCTTGGTGAGGAACGCCCGGAGAGCTTCGACGATCTCCGGGTAGGTGCGGGCGATGGTCTGCCTGGCTCTGCTGCCGCCGGAAGTGCTGTCGAGTCCCACGGAGAACCCGCTGCCGCCGGAGAGTTTGAGCGCCCGCTGCCACGTCGCCGAGATGGTCTGCTGGAACCGGATCTCCTCGATGTGCTGCTTGGCCTCAGCCGCCAGGCCATCGGCCCAGTTCTCGTGAGGCGACGGGGTGAAGTCCGCGACCGGCTCTTCCTTCTGCTCGGAGAAGTCGTTCGTCCCGCCCCGCAGGTGGCTCATGATGAGCACGACGAGCGCGGACACCACCGCGAACACTCCCAGCCTGGTCTGGACACCGGCCGCGGTGATGAGGACCGTGCCGGCCAGTAGCAGCACTACCCGGCTGTGGCCTGTCAGGTGCCGGACCACATCCGATGTGGCCAGAGAGGCGAACCGGTTTGCGGTCCGCGGCAGTGCGAGAGGGGAAGCCTCGTACAGTTTCGCGGCGAACCCGATGAACAGCGAGACCAGGCCGGCGATCGCGAACGGCCAGTTCGTGCCGATGCCGCCGAAACCCAGCGGAACCACGGCGAGCATCAGCGCCGCTACGTAGAGAGGTCCCCCCAAGCGATAGGTCTCCAACAGCGTCGCCAGCATCGCGAGCCCAGAACCCCACACGAGCCAGGCGAAACCTGCCGGAGACTGCCCGAGTTGCACTGCGAAGACCAACGAGAGCACGCCCCCCGCCAGCAACACACCGCGCACTGAGCTGTACCAGTACCAGCCCTGGTGCTGTGGGAACGCGGCATTGACGTAGATCCACGTGAGCACACCTGCTGCCACCACGACGAGGGTCTTTTGAACGCCGGAATGTGTCGCGGCCATCTGAAGAGCCGCAGTGCCTACCAATGTGATGGTCATCAGGACGCCGAACCTGATCGGGCGTCCTCTCCGGAGCATGAACATCAAAAGCGTGAGGCCTAGCAGGGTCACCAAGTAACTAGCGCTCAACCACAAGGGGTTCGCGCCGGACGATGGCAAGCTCAGTGAAGCAGCACTCCACCACACGAGTGTAATCCCGAGGTAGAGCGCCGCGACAATGGTGTCCGATCGGCGACGCCAGCGCAGGAAGCGGGTGGGCGTCAGCGTGAGGAGAGCGCCCAGAACCGTTGCCAGCGCCAGGTTTGCGGCGTTCGGTGGCCTGTTTAGCAGCACGCTCGCGATCCAGCCCGCCAAGCCCATGACCAGCAGCGCTGTCGCCGTTCTGGCGATCAGCACGTGGTGGAATTCGCTGGTGTCCCGCCGAACCTGTTCCGGCTCCGGTGCGACGGCCGGCGAAGCGGCGTCGAGCACGTTCGTGCACACCCGCTGAAACAGGTGCAGCACGAACTCCTTGGCCTCGTACTCCACCGGCGCCGGGATCACCTGCGACACCACTGCCCGCTGCTGCCGGAACACGCGCCCCGGCTCGGCCATCATGCGCAGCAGGGTCGTCTTTCCGGCACCTCGGGGACCGGACAGGCCGATGCTGCCACCCTGGAGGCTCTCCATCAGTCCGGTCAGCGCGTCGCCTGATCGTGTGGTCACGTCGAACTGCTTGTCCGAAAGATGCGCCAGCCCAGGCGCGGTCGGGACCCGCAGCAGCATCCCGTGGAAGGCCCGGGACTGAGCTTCGAGGCGCTTGGAGAGCTGTGGTCTGAGGTGCAGTGGCAGCAAACCGTCTTCCACGAGGCTCGTGCTGAGCGTCTCACGTGCGGCCGACAGGTTCACCAGGAGCTGTCGGTACTCGCCGGACAGATCCAGGAACCTGTCGATGTCACGTCGGGTGCTGCTCTGACGGGACTTCAGCTGATGGTAGTTGTGCTGAAGGGTGGAGAGCGCCTGTGCGAGTTCCTTCAAGTTCTTGTCGAGTTTCGAGGCCGGTGTGTCGAGAACGACCTTGTCGCGGACAGGCCGCAGCCACTTCGCCGACGCTCTTCTCTTCTTGGCTGTGACTTCCTGGTCCCGGAGTTCCAGTTCCCGCATTCGCCTCGCATCGCGCTCGATCGCTGCGGCGCTCACCGCGAGCTCCTGCTTTCGCTCTGCGGCCATGCGTTTGGCGTGAAGCTCGGCAATCACCTGTTCGAGGCCGGTCGCGTCTTTGCGCATCTGTTCGTACTCGGGGAACTGCTCTTGGACGAGCCGGGTTTCGAGCGCGCTCAACTCGCTGGTCAGCTTCACGAACGTCTGCCGCGCTGGCTTCACGCTCAGCCAGATCTCGGCCTCCGGCAGGTCTCGCTGGAGCTCGCGGCGCAGTGTGGCCACATCGGTGCCGGTGCCGGAGCACAGCTGGCGGAAGTGCGCTTGGATCTCCTCACCCTCCATGGCGGTCTCCAGCAGCGTGTCGAGATTCGGCAGTGACGTGTCAGCCATGCCGTGCACGTCGCCAGACGGCCGCGAGCGTTACTCCGCTCGCGGCCGACTCACACGAACCGGGCCTGGCTTCGATCTTCATAGGCCACCTCTGAAGGTGCTGATTGGTGGAGGCGGCGGTAGTGGTTCCGGCGGTGCGAGAGCGGGGACTCGTCGTCCGGAGCTGGCCTCCAGGCTGGGCTGAGGTCGGCAGGATGGCCTGCGGCCAGAGCTGCGCGAGTTCGGCGAGCCGCTGTCGGCCTGACCGTCGCATGGTGGAGCCGGAGATCGGCAGCCAGCTGGTCCCGGCCGGGGTGTGGCTGTCTGCGGCACTGGTGGCGGCGGGTACGAGCAGCGGGTCGTCGAGCTGCGCCAGCCTGTCGGAGAGCGCGCCGCGGGCGTTGGATTCGCGGCGTTCGGTGGGCAGCCACACGAGAACAGGAGTGCTGATTCCCGTTGCGGTTGCGAGCTTCTCGTAGCCGTGGAGTTTGTTCCCGCTGCTCGTCGGGCCAGACGACCTTGGAGCCCTCGACAGCGGTGAACATCCGGCGGCGGTTGGTCGGTGCTGATCGAGGGCCTGGTCCTACTTAGCCCTGGCACCTTGGATGTTGCGGGTGCTCCACTGGGCAAGTTGGCGCCTGATGTCGCTGTCCTTCACGAGTTGATCAGGTGTGCCAGTGAACCTGAGAACGGACTCCAACAGGGCCCGGTCTCGGCGGCCAGTGAGCTTCGGGACGATGAGGTCAAGCAACTCGATCCACTTCTTGCGAGGCAGGTCGAATTGGAGTCGGCTAGAGATCAAGTCATGCGCGAAAGTCCGCAGTGCCAGACTGGCTTGCTCGGTGTCGAACAGGCCGATCAGATCCTTGTAGATAGGGTCGGCGAAATGGGCTTCGCCGTGACCGTTGGTAAGGA
This sequence comes from Lentzea pudingi, assembly GCF_014646255.1. GTDB lineage: Bacteria > Actinomycetota > Actinomycetes > Mycobacteriales > Pseudonocardiaceae > Lentzea > Lentzea pudingi. Next base: position 576,975 of record NZ_BMNC01000002.1, on the reverse strand, counting down.
ACACGTACACGATCACGTTCACGTATGACTCGACGAGCTGGGTGGGCACGCTGCCGTACCGGCCGACGAGCTCCGCGAGCCGATTGGCCACGGCCGGCTCGTTGTAGAAGTTGTTCATGGCTTCGTGCGTGTCGTGCAGTTCCCGGAGCGCCTTGGCGAGTTCGGCGGTTCGCTCGGTTTCTGGCAGGTACGCGGCCCCATCGACGAGATCGAGTAGCTCTCGTGCCCGCTCGGCGCGGTCGTTGTCGGCGTTAGCGCGGAACCGTGCCAGTTTGACGCCACATTCGTTCCGGGCGGTCTCACTAGCGTTGGGCCAGAGCTTGGGCCAGAGCTGGCGGACGTTGTCGAGGACGTCTGGGGTGGCGTCCGGGGGCGTGTAGATGCCGAACAGTCCGGCAGCGAGGTTGTCCGCCTGGGCATCGGGAAGCCCGTCGAAGAACGCGGCCGCCTTGTCCAGCTCGTCAGCCGGCAGGCGCTGTGCCTTGACGTTGTGCAGAAGGCGGCCGATGTCGGCGACGACGTTGGTGTGCGGGAGGGTAATGACCTCGCGGATGCAGGTCTCCAACCACTCCGCTAGCTTCAGGCCGGTCAGGGTTACCTGGTTGGGGTGCGCGGCGCTGGCGTTATTGCGCATGTAGCGGATGTGATCGAGCTGCCTGAAGCCGACATCGCTGATCAGCTGGATGCGGTTGGCTGCCTGCATCAGCTTCTGATCGTCGATCTTCTCGAGATCGTCCGGGGTCCGCAGGTCTTTCCGGCGGGCCGGGTCTTGCTCGGCGATCTCGAAGAAGTAGGCGACGTCGAAGGAGGCGATCCGAGTCCGGAGCTCGTTGATCGTCTCATTCCACAGGTAGTTCAGCGCCGCGTCGAACAGGCCGACCGAGGCGGCCAGCATCATTCTTGCGATGTAGGCGGCACGGGCCCGCTGGGTTTCGTCCAACCCTTCGAGAGCGAAGGGCATATTACTCAGGAGGACTTGCCGCTCGCGGATCGCTACAACCACGGCGTCGGTTGGCAACCCGCACAGCTCGATCACGTTCAGCATCACGTCTTCGAACGTCTGTAGGTTCTGACCTGCCGATTCGAGCCTGGCGCGGAGATCTACGACCGCAGGCACAGACTCCACAGAGGTACTGATCGGCCCTCTAGAGCCATGTAAATTTTCAGGCATCATCCACCCCCTCTGACTTCCCATGGTCGCCGGAAGAGGTTCCGAACTCCGGCGGCCCCTCCGTGATCTCACCCTCGTGCACTTCTCGCATAGCGTCATCCGACGGCTCGCCGTTACGCCGTGTACGCACATGCTGATCAGCTAGCTCAGCTGTGGCGCGATCACCTCGGCGGGACCTCGGTCCATGCGCAGGCCTCGCCACGCGGTGTGCCGGCGCCTGTCGTCTTCGCCGCGGGTGAACTGCCGGAACCGGACCCCGCCGACGAGAAGGCGTGGGACCTCTCAGATGCGTCCGACGTCCAAGGCCACTGACGACGCGACTCGAAGTTTCGACCGTCGCGCTGATCGGGTTTAGGCGGAGCACCGTCTAGCAGGCACCAACCAATCGCAGATCCTGTAAAACAGCACTCGTGAAGGAAATGCTCAGGGTTTTCGAGGACGCCTCCACCGACCTCGACCTATGGCGGCAACGAGTACAGCAAGTCGAGCGTCCCGAGCCTGGCAGCGATCTCGCCCAGGACGACGCGGTGTTCGCTCACCACCTGATCAGCGAAACCGTACGCACGAGCCTGGCCTCTGCTGGTGAACATCTGCGCTTGGTCCGCGACGGGCTGGAGTGCGGCAACTACTACAACATGAGCCAGTACAGCGCTGTGCGTGCCGCCATCGTCGGAGCGACCCAGGCCGTCTGGGTCCTAGCTCCCGACGATGCAATGATCCGGCGCGAACGAGGCCTCACAGTGATCACTGAGACCTACGTTCAACTACGGAAGTATCACGAACTCACCCTCCGGCAAGCTCCGCAGCTTCAGCTGTCTGCCGAGAAGCAGAAGCGATTGCGCGAACAGATTGATTGGGTGAAGTCTCGTGAAGATGCCGTGTGGGACGTCCGGACGTCGAAAGCAGAGTTGCAAGGTGCGACGTTCATCGAAGCGGCGGCACCAGTGATCTTTCCGGGCGATGTGTTCCGTCAAGCGGGCTTGAGGCAGTCGTGGAACATTCTCTCTTCAGACGCACACGTCCTGATGTGGAGCTTGGCGATGAGGACGAGCTTCGTTGACCCGCCGGACAAGAACTCGGGACTCTCGGCTGGTACAGCCAACGGGCAGGGGCTTGGAAACCTAGCCGGATGGTTCAGCCTCGCAATACAGAGTCTGCGCTGTGGCTGGAGCACTTTCGACCGCCGTTGCGAAGGATCTTGAGCATGTTCGCCGCATGGCTTGAGGTAGAGCTACTCGCCTAGCGGCCGACCGCGCTCTTCGTCTGCAGCACAACAGCTTGATCGAGTTCTCAAGCGAGTGCCTTTGAGGCAAGGCAGGCCAAGGCACAGCCCGAGCGAGGTCAGGCCTGAGCCGTGCTGATCCGATGCAGGTAGCGATAGGCGCTGTTTCTTGGGTCGGACAGACCGTTCGGGATCGGCTCGCTGGCCTTGTTGACGGCGATACCGGCAGCGACCGAGCTCACCGCCGTAAGCACCGCAGGCGCGCCAGATACCACCAGTGCGGTGGCAGTGCTCCCGGTGGCGACGGCGACGGAGAACAACCTCCTGGACCAAACCGCGCAGCACCGCACGTCCCGGCAAACGCATCGCCTTCTTGACCCTAACCACGCAGGTTTCCATTCGTCCAGGCCATTGCGGCAGCGGTAAACAGGATCGGGATCCGATACCAGCAGTCGGCCTGCTTGGGCACGGGCAGCGTTCACCTGAACTGCGTCACAAAATCGGTAACCCCAGTGGTCCTGAGCCGGCTCGTAGGGGCAACGTGGCGATAGGAGCATCGAAGCAGGCGACCTCGCGTCCGCCATATTGCACACAACACTAGGGCGGAAGAGGACCGCATTGAGCGGGGTCAGTCGATCGATCTAAATTGCTGTCGCAGACCCGCGTTGGCGCGTTAGCTTGCGACAGGGATTCAACCGGACAGGCTGGGCGATTTCAGCGGGATGGAGGCACCGGTGTCATCGGCGTTGACCCAGGTAGGGACCATGCTCGCTTCGCGAGAAAGCCGGGCTTGCGGACTGTGCGGCCAGTTCCGGATGCCGACCAAGGCCCATGTGCCCCCGCAGGCGTCCGGCAACACCAGCGCTGTGAAGAGAGCTCCGGACGTCATCGATCAGGATGGCGTCCGCCGGCAGGGCAGGTGGTCGGGCGGCGGCATGTGGGTACGCGGCCTTTGCGGCAACTGCAACAGTCTGGCGGGAGGCTTGTACGACGAGGCATACGCCGATTTCGCCAGGCAAGTAACGCGGATGACGTCGCCGTTCGCCAAGCGAATACAGATCATCCGCAGCGAACCACCAGCGGTATTCTTCGCTCCCCAGTTGGTCGCCAAGTGCGTCCTCTACGGGATGTTCGGCATACATCCTCGGTTGCGGGTCCTCTTCCCAGAACTTGCCGACGACCTCGTGGACCAGGCCGAGTACATCCGCTGGCCCGGCAAAGTTGCCTTGAAGGTGGGTCTCACCACGCCTGCTGTTGACCGTCGCGGCCTGCTCACCAGCGGCGTGTCCATGATGAGAGTGCTGGGCCGACGTCTTGTTCACTTCCCGTTTGCAGAGATCGTCTTTCCGCCATTTGTGTGGGCCCTCGTGCCGATCGACATCACACCAGAACTGGGAGCGGACGACACCCAGTATCTGGCCGACGCCTCCAGTTGGGTCCGTTATTCCCGGGACCGCACGAGCGTCGATCTCCGATCTCTCACTCGAAACCTCCCTGCCTTCACTCATCCGATGCTGTCAGTCGAACGCGATTCGTGGACCGAGCTACACGGAGAGGCAGGGACGGATGCCGCACCCGTCTTGGTCCACGGAATGCTCCCCTGATCTCTGAGATTGGTCATGGTGTCGTCGTAGTGGGATGGGCCAGGGCGCGCAGGTCGCAGAAGATCGAAATGTTGCCGGAGACGAGGGCCCGGTGGGTGGCGCCGCTCGTCGCTCCTGAGGTGGACCTCTCGATCCTCGGCCTTCTGCTCGGTATTCGGCACCTCACGCTGGCCGGGGCCTCGCTCGAAGTTTTCCGGTCAGCGCGGCGGTTGTTGATGTTCGCAAGTGCGGTCACGCTGGCACTCAACGTCGCTGACTCGGTCGTCGCAGCTGAGTACGGCAAGGCGTGATCACAGAAGTAGCCTTGGAGGTTGGCGAGCTTCCGACGAACGTACTGGCTGTGCTGGCCAGAGGGGCGAGTCGATCACGCCGATGGCTTGGCCATCGCGGCGCAGCGCTGGCCAATAATGCGCGAAATTGTCGGTGTTGCGGTGCACAATCGCGGTAGGACGATCGAGTGTTTGGCGCTGGAGCAGGGCCAGCGAGTTCCGGATTGCTCATGTGCGAGAAAGGTGGTCCTAGTGGTTGAACTACACCCCTCGACTTACTTGCAGGCGGCGGCTTGGGTACCTGACGACGACCCCAAGCGCCCATGGGACGAGGCCGCGGATCTTGCTGCTGCCTGGATCTGGGAGCGAAGCAAGGTCGAAGGAGCTGTTCCGCTTCTAGTGACCAACACCCTCCAGAACGGCGTCGGCATCCCGAGCTTGGAGGACATCGCTAGCCGCGGTGGGCAGGCCACGCCGCAAGGCAAGCAGCGGTTCGGCCACGGCCCAGTGCTGGCGTATGTCCCATACGAGCGGGCGTTGAAGCTCGCACTCGATCTTGCACGAGGCTATTCGCTTGCAGTTGTGGAGACCGATAGTTTCTCCTTGACCGAGTGGGCTGCGGGGGCAGACGCCATCAATCTGCTTGACGGAAGCACGACCACGAGCGGCATGCCGGACGACGTCAAGGCCGACCTTGACCGCACGGTGTTCTTCGACGGCAACAACGGCTGGACAGGGCCGCACGAGAAGAAGAACGCCCTTGCTCATCTTGAGGCCCATGTGCGATCTGGCCGTCTGGCACCGGAGCAAGCTGCGTCTTATGTGCTCTCACAGGGTGTCTCCGACCGAGGAGCGAAGAGGCTGCGGGAACTGCTTGAGAGGTTGACATAGCAACCGTGCAAGAACTCTTTGACCGCGCGTTCGCGCGAATGGATCGCGTCGGCGGTAAGCGTGACGAGTTCGCTCAATGTTGGGCGAACTACATCTCGGTGCACCCGTGGGACGTTGATGTTCGCAGAGTCAGCTCCCACACGATGGAGATCTTTGCCGTCATGCGCGAGCCGGCGCCACACGAGCTGGCCCTGATCTTCTCCGAGTGGCTCGCCGCTTTGAGGGCGTCACTCGATAACGCTATCTACGCTCTGGCTGCCGCAACCACGGGCCAGAACCCACCGCCTCACGCTGGGCGCATCCAGTTCCCGATCTGCTCGACTCCAGAAGACTTCCGTGGCCAGGCCAACCGTCTCACGATGCTGCCCGCGCACGTCCTCACAGCCTTGGAGAAGGCGCAGCCCTACCAGTCTCCGTGGGGCCCTGAAAGCAATCTGACGTGGTGGGTCAACGAACTTGCCCGCAAAGATCGTCACCGCGAGCTGCATGTTGGACTTGGCCGCGTCGACGAGCACCGAGTCCGCATCTACCTACCGACCGGTGTCACCGCCGAGTTCGACAAGACCGTCGAGCCGTACAGCCATATTGAGCAAGAGTCGCTCATCGCCCGCCTTACTGTCAGCCGGACGCTGAGGCCAGGTGAGGTAACAGTGGATTGCACAGGTGTTGTTATCGCGCCGGAGATCCTTGCGTGGGCCGACTTCAAGCTGAACGGTCGACGCCAGTCACTCTTCGACCGGATGTTCTACACGGAGATGTACATCCGCAACCACATGGAGAACATGGCTTTGGAAGGAGGATCCGTTCCGCCTGGCGGATTCAGGACGTTCGACCCGTCCAAGCCGCAGAACGAGGAGTAGACCCGCGGACCGACGAACTGTTCAAGACCGAGCACCTGGCAGATCCGCCGGGCTTGGCCGCCGTGATCACCTGGAGATGTCGGTGCGGCCTACGGAACTCTCGTTCCGCACCGAGCTAGCCCGGCGTACCTATGGGGCGCGGGCGATCCACTGTGGGAAGTGAGTCATGCACGAGTCAGAGTCAGAGCCTGAGTCGGAGGAAAGCCTCATCGCCTTCCTGCGTGAGATGAGTTCCTACGATCCAGAGGGTGAATACTACGCGCTATCTCTCGGTGTGGATCATAGCGGAAAAATGTACTGGGGAAGTCAAGCGCATTGGGTGGGCTGGTCGACGCGCCGGGCGGGGTGGGAGATCCGAGAAGCGAGCCTCGTTTCGCCCCAGAAAATGTCAGAGCTATGGGATAGAGTCGATCGCCGCTGGGTTGTCGTGCACACGTTCGAGCATCTTTACTACTTCCTTCTTCTGGGTGGCAATGCATTGGTTGCCAAATCCTTGGCGGATGAGCACTTGTCGGACGTAGTCGGCCCGAGTGAGTGTCTGAAGGACGGTGGGCAGGTACACGTTGGGCGTAGTTTTATTGGGACTTCCAACCTAACGGACGAGGAAGTCATGCGTCGGGCGCCTAGTCGGAAACTTCGAGTCAGGGTGATGAAGCGAGATGGGCGTAAATGCAGAATCTGCGGACGCAGCCCGATGAATTACACCGACGTTGAGCTTGAGGTTCATCACATTATTCCCTGGCAAATGGGTGGACCCACATCCGAGGAAAACCTCGTAACCCTCTGTGGCACTTGCCATGACGGCCTGGATCCGCATTATGATCCAGACTTGCGTCGCATAGCGAAACTTCCGCATGCAATAGAAGGGCTTGATGGCTGCCGGAAAGAACATCAGGCCGATGTGAAACGATACCGGGAAAGAATCGAACAAGTCGGGCTTGTGCAATTCGGTTTCCCTGGTTGATTGGGGTCGATTTGGCGCGAATTGCGGGAGGGCGGCCCGTCATCTCTAAATCAATCGTTGTGTATGCCGCTTGGAGTCCAGACCGCTTGATCGTGGAGCACGACACGAGCCGGGGTCACGGCTGGTGATCCAATGACGTCGTAGGCTCTGCAGATGGTCAGCCAGCCTCGTGCCGGCGCGGGAAGCGTGGCAGGTTCTTCCGGTGACGGCGGTGTCGAGTATCGGCGCGGAGTCGCCGCGTACGCGGTAGCTCATGGGTTGGTCAGCTCCCCGTTGCTGGGGCTGGACATCCCGCCGGCCTCGATCTCCGGGAAGTTGCGCAGAATTGTCAGACCCACAGGGCACACTGTCTGGAGTGTGGGTGTCGAGCAATCAGCTGGCCGGTGCTGCGGGTGAGGCATTGGTCAGCTTTCTTGTCCATCACGAGCTCGGCTGGGTGCTTCGCGACCAACGGCAGCTCGACGTGGGCATCGACGGGCAGATCGAGATCGTCGATGATGGCAAGGCCGCCGGCCTGCTGCTCGGTGCGCAGGTGAAGTCTGGCCCGAGTGTGTTCAAAGAGTCCGCGCCCGAAGGCTGGTACTACCGGCCCTCAAAGCGGGACAACGTCGACTACTGGCTGCGTTACCCAATGCCGGTCTTGCTCGTTCTAGCCGACAACGCGACCAAACGTGCGTACTGGCAGCTCGTGTCCACATGGACTCTGGTCAGCACAGGCATTGGATGGAAGATCCTGGTCCCTCGTGTCAACGAGCTGAACGCCAACGCGAAGGATGACTTGAGGGCACTGGCGACCAGCCAGCACACCGATCTCGCGTCGGACCTCGTGGCTCTTCTGCACAAGACAGCCCAGGAGAAAGTGACACCGCCCGACGAGACCGACGTGCCTGCCTCAGCAGCAAAGGCGCGCGGCAGAGCGGCGCTCCTGCTCAACGATCTGGAGGCGAATAGTCCAAGCGTGAGCGCGGACATCGACGGCAAGGGTGTGCGTGCACTGCTCACACAACTGGTCGGCGTCGGCTTCGGCCACCTCGATGTGCTGCTCGGCTACCGGCTCCCGAACAGTTCAGCATTGGTTGACGTCGTACTGTGCGGTACAGACCCATGCACGGCTGAGGCGATCTACGTGCTGGTGGAGTTGAAGGCGTGGGCGAATGCCCGGGCGCTGTTCGATGACCTGGTGCTTGCCGATGACAGTGCGCTCCCGACACTCCACCCTGTCGAACAGGTACGCCGCTATCGCGACTATCTCGTCCACGGCGGGCCAGGTCTGAAGCCTGAATCAGTGCACTGCCTCGCGTATCTCTACAACGCGCATGAGACTGCTATCGCGGGACTGAACGAGGACGGAGACGCTCCTCTGTACACAGTGGACACGGGAGCGCGGCTTGCTGAACAACTGCGGACTGTGTTCGACGCAGCGCCGTTGGCCGAGACTCAGATGGCGGCGGATCTGCTACTGGACTTGCGGCGCACACCCCCGAAGGCGTTTCTGAAGGCGGCGGCTGAGGAGATCCAGGGTCGCGAGCGGATCGTGCTGATGGACGAGCAGCAGGTCGCGTTCACGCTCGTGACCAACGCAGTTGAGCAGGCGGCCCTCTCGCACAGGAAGACGGTGGTCGTCGTTCTCGGCGGGCCTGGATCCGGCAAGAGCACGATCGCGATGAGCCTGTACGCGGAGCTGGCTCGGCGTGGCCAGAGGGTGTATCACGCTACGGGCTCACGCTCGTTCACGAGCAGCTTGCGTACACACATCGGCTTTGACAATCCGCAGGCAAGGGCGATGTTCAAGTACATCAACAACTTCACCGACACCGAGCCAGCATCGCTCGACGTGCTTCTCTGCGACGAAGCCCATCGTGTTCGGGAGTCGAGCGTCAGCCAGCACGGCGCTCGCGGTGCCTGGACACCGCGGTCACAGATGGAGGAACTAATCACAGCGGCCAGGGTGCCGGTCTTCTTCCTGGACGAGAATCAGATAGTGCACCCCGGTGAAACTGGATCGCTTGCGTCCATCACTGCTGCGGCGCAACGGCTTGGGCGAGATGTCGTGGCGATCCACCTGCGTGGCCATTTTCGCTCGCAGGTGCTCGATGCCTGGGTTGATGGGCTTCTGCGCCTCAACAGCCCGGTCCGGTCAACTCCCTGGTCGGAGATGGCAACCCGGTCGGACTGCGACGCGGTCGTCCACAGCGCGAACTCTCCTCAAGAGTTGGAGTCATGGCTGCGGTCCCGCCAAGAGAAGGAAGGCGGTATCGCGCGCATTACGGCTGGCTACTGCTGGACATGGAGCGATCCAATCACCGAGAACGGCACCACGATGCTTCTGCCAGACGTGCAGATCGGCGAATGGTCGCGCCCGTGGCACGCCAAACCGGGAAAGCCGGTTCCTGGCGTACCGCAGAGCGATTCCTGGGCGACCGACGAACGCGGTTTTGGCCAAGTTGGCGGCGTCTACATCACCCAGGGCGTCGACTACGACTGGGTCGGCGTGATCTTCGGGAACGACTTCGTTTGGCGGGGCGACCGCTGGGTCGCGCGTCGCAAGTACTCACACGACCCCGTTGTGAATAGGGCTGCGGAGAGCGACTTCACCCGGCTGATCCGTAATACCTACAGGGTGCTTCTCACCAGGGGAATACGTGGAGTTTGTGTCTACTCGGTTGACCAGCAAACCCAGGAGTACTTGCGGGCCATGGTCGGCTAGAACGCACACCGAGTCGTGCGGTGGTGCGAAGGTCACTTGGTGATGAAGTGCGTTGGGACACGCAGGCTGCAGTTGGTGGGAAGCGCTGGCGTGTAGGAGTTCCTGGTTGTGTAGGTGGTCACATTCCCGTTGGTCGGTCCGGCTCGTTTCAAGTCGGGTTGACCGTGGGGAGTCTGGATTTGCGTCAAGGTAAGGTCCTGGGGCTGGTTACCAGGCTTGCAAAAATTCGGTGACGTTCGGTGCGTCCTTGACCAGGGCGCTACGCCAGCTCAGCTTGCGGTCGTGTTGGAGTCGGCCCACGACGACGACTGGGTGCACGCTGGCCTGTTGAGCGACGTGTGTCAGCCAAGATTGAGTGATTCGATCAGGCAATGGCGGCAGGGGAGTATTGAGTGCCCAGTTTGCTGCGGTCTCGTTTGCCTGATCTTCCCGCTCTTTGCCGTGTGGGCTGTCTATGTCGATGATCGGCCCATGTTCGGTATGGCCGAGGGCGACGTGAGCGCACTCGTGAAGAATTGTGAATAGTACCTTGTCGAGACGCTGGCCGCGCCCTGAGATGCCGATTACCGGCGTGCCTTCCATCTTGAAGGAGGCGCCGTCGATTTTGCTCGCTGGAAAAGCGTCGATGTGCACGAGTCGGACGCCGGCTTCGGCAAATTTGGTGGGTAGGAGTGCAAAGTCCGCCGGATTGCGCACTTCGCTGCTTATGTTCGCGGCGAGCCTGATCAGCTTGTCGGGTGAGTCGGCGCAGCCGGTGCCGGCGGAGTTGCCGAACGGAACTGCAACTGGGGCGGCATCGAGGCCGCACGGACCGGCCGGGCCACCTTCGGCGCAGTGGTGCGGCGTCGAGGGCCGCCTGCGACCTGGAACTGCGGTGAGCTGCCGGGCTTGGGTCCTCGCCGTGGTGGAGCGACTGGAGCGTCCGGTGTTGCGGCGGAGCTGAACTCTGGCGTTGCTGACTCGAGAGTGGCCGGCACGACTGCGGGGTCGTGGACCGTCTGCTGGGGTTGCGGTTGCAGGAACTTCGGCTCCTGGGACGGAACGCGCGGGCGACGTGCGGCCCGCAAGCGCTCGGCGTCGTACGACTCCTTGAGGCGCCTGGCGACCATCTGCGGCGTGGAAGCGAATGGAGATTGGGTCGGCCACGGAGGATCCGCAGCGACAGGACGGCCAGCACCGCTGCTCGGCCGTGCAGTGGCACGGGCGCCAGCTGCCGCGGCTCGTCCACCACCGACCAACGCCATGGCTTTGCCGAACGCGAACGCGTAGGCCAGCCCGCCCAGGAACGAGCGACGCCCGCCACCGACGCCGACCTGTTTCATCACCCAGCCCGGGATCTTCACCAGGATTTAGATCAGCGCGATGAGGACGATCAGGTTGATGATGCCGTCCGACGTCGGCGCGCCGAAGAAGGTGAAGCCGCCGGGTTCCAGGAACACCTTGAGCGCCACGATCAGAGCGAGGCTCTGTCCAACCTGGATGCCGAGCACGCCGGCACCGGACCGCCAGAACCAGTGCGCGACACCTTCCAACTGCGGGAGGCCGTGACACATGAGCGCGAACGGTGCTCCTGCTAGCAGGAGCGCGGTGAGCGCGACCCGCACGACGTAGCCGATCAGCAACCCGATCAGCAGGATGGTGAGTGCGAGCGACAACAGCCCGGCGAACAACCCGCCGTCGATGACCGACCGGCTCACCAACGCCACGAACAACTCCGAGACCGCCTTGCCGGACGTTTGCGGATCGAGGCCGTCGCCGAGGACGGCCGACGACGCGGCGTTGGCGAACCGGATGGCCTGGTCGCCCAGCAGCAGGCTGAGGTTGGCGGCGAGGAAGCCCACGACCACGCGGGGCGCGATCTCCCGGATCGTGTATCGGGTCTGGAGACTCTGGTGGCCCATCACCAGGATTCCGGCGAGCAGCACCAGCAGGGAGTAGGCCGCGACGACGAACAACCGGGACTGCTCCCATATCTCCCCGATGCGGGGCAACTGGTCGAGCGTCGGCGTCGACAGCAAGGTGGTGCCGAGCATCTGCAACAGCCAGTTCAGCGACTCGCCGACCAACAGGTTGAGGAACGACGAGAAGCCCTCGTTCACACACGCCGACAGGTCGGTGATGCCGCACTCCGCACGTTCGACCGGAGGCAGCTGCGGGCTGACGCTCGGCGGCGTGGTGGTCGGCGCGGACGGTGACGTTGATGTGGTTGGAGGTGGCGTCGGCGCGGTGGGCGTCGGGGTGACGGGCTGCGCGGAGGCAGCTGTGGAGAAAGCGCACAGCAGGCCGACGACGATGCTCAGCACGGCCACGCCCGTGCGCCACCGCGGCGGTCGGCGTCCCATCGTCCGGGGCAGGATGCTGACGGCCATCGTCAGGCACCCACGATCCCTTTGAGGATCTCGACGACCAACGGCGCGAGCGCCGCCAGCCCGTAGCCCCAACCGGCCGACCTGAAAGCGGACTTGGCCTTCTCGACCTCGCCGGGGTCGTTGCCACCCATGATCCAGCGGGCACCGCCGATCGACAGGAACACCGTCGCCAGCAGAGCGAGGATGCCCATGATCCAGTTGCGGATGTTGGTGAGGACCTCGTCGACCGACTTGGCCAGGGCGACGATCGTCGTGTCCGCGTGCGCCGCCGACACGAACGTCAGAAGCACGAGGGCAACGGCTCCAGCAGCCAGTGCGACGCGCGACCAGTTCGTCGAACGGGAATGGCCCCGCTGCTGCGTTGTCGACTTTGGACCGTGAGCGTTCAGGCGCATTGGGACCCCTCCGAAGGCTGGGCTGCGTGCGGGTGTGTCCCGCAGCCCTGAACTCCGGAATTCGCGTCCGATTTGGACACGTGACCATGAACTGGCCGCTTCGAGTCGGACTCACTGGTGGCCACTGAGGGTGCAGAGGTCGGCTGCGAGAGAGCGACTGCGGCGGCCACCTGGTCCGTCAACGTGTCGGTCGGATCGGCCTCGGCAATGGCCTCGCGCAGGTAGTCGACCAGCCGGAGTTCGGCACGCTTGCGGGTCTTGTAGACCGCCCACTCGCTGAGTTCGTGCGCCGCTGCCCAATCCGCGACGGACACGTTCTCCAGTCGAGTCGCACCGATCAGCGCGGCCTCGGTCTGGGTCAGGACTCCGTCCGCGACCGCGCGGGCGAGCACCAGATCGGGGTGTCCCCAAGGTGCGTGCGGAGGCGTCGATCGGAAACCCGGCGCGATCGGAGTCGGACTCGACAACGCCTCGGACAGCGCGTGGTACCCCGACCGGCAGGCGGCCCAGCGCAGCCGCAGAATGATCCGCGGTGGACGCAGATCGACGGTCGACAATGCGGCGAGGAAGCCACGCAGTACCTCGGCGTGGACGTCGGCCGGATCGCCGGCGAACCGGTCCGAGAGCGTGGCCGCGACCGAGGTCAACGCGGGCAGCGCGACCCCCACGGCCGCGACGGTCCACGTCGCTCCTTCGGTTCGGGAACGCAGCACCAGGTGCGCCCACACCGCGTCCCGCGTCGCCTGCGAACAGCGCCGCGCCAGCAGCCGGTCCCGCACTCGTCCAACGAGATGTCCCGGTTCGGAAGCCCCGCGAAGGGCTTGCCGTTCAGCGAGACCGGGTGCGGTCCGGTGACCAGCCAGTTGAACGCGTCCCTCGCGATGTCCAGTGAGTTCGTAGCCATTTCAGGTCTCCTGTGGTGTCGAAGCGAAAGCAACGACGCCAGGAAGCCTCAGGCGATACCAAGGAAATATCGACCTGCTACTAGGTGGCGACTAGAAATTCTCGGCCGCTTACTAATGGACTGCTATGTCCAGTGTTCTGGTGCGGCGGTGGCGCGCTCGTCCGCAGCTGAGTCGGGCGTCTGAGCTGCGATTTAGTAGGAACTAAGTGCTGGTCCAGTGGTGCTGGAGCGCGTCGGCGGCGACGGAAGCGCTTGTCCAAAAATCGCGTGAAATTCGGAGTTAAGAGGTGTCAGCAGTTACGGCGATATCCGGCTGAGGAGAAACGCGATGACCCCGGCATGCAGCAACGGTTCCGCTGAAGGTGACTCAGAGAAGCCCGGTGACCAGCGCCCCTCGACCACACGGTTCCGGGGGCGTCGAACATCGCGAACGCGGCTTGCGCGTCGCAGCCCGGTGCAGGGACGCCCGAGCACCGTCTGGCCATGCGCCCAAGACGACTTCGGCGAAGGCACCGGCCTGCTCGCCGGCTGGCTGCTGACCGCCGTCGTGAAGGCCGTCACCACGTACACCCGACCCGGCCAACGGGTTCTTCTGCTCGAACCTGCGGAGCCGTGTCGGTCCGGTGCGTACGCGGGACTGCGCGAGGCCGCTTGGACCGTCGTCCGACTCGGTCGCGGCGTTCAGACGCAGACGGTCGTCGCGCGTTCCGAAGAGGACGAGCGACTCAGCGCAGAGTCCGGACACGGACTGGGAGCGTCCGTCGACAGTCCGACCTCTGATGGACTCGCCGGACTGCCGACGCCCGCCGAGTCCGGCGTGGATGGGTCTCGGCGGGGCCTCGGTCCGGACCGGTACGACCTCGTCGTCGCGGCAGCAGACCCGCGCACGCTCAGCTGGTTTCGGCCTACCGATTGGAGTTGTGTGCTCAGCCCCTCCGGCGTCCTCGCCGTGCTCACCCACGGCGACAGGGCGAGCCATCGACTCGCCGACCCGGCCAGCTCGTTGGTGCGAGCCGCTGACTCTGCGGGGCTGCTCTACCGCGACCGAATCGCCCTGCTGCGCTCGCCCGTTCGTGATGGCGCGCTCGTGGTGATGCCGCCGTTCGGCAATGTCAGTGCACGTACTTCGACAAGGCCACCCACGACACCTATTCGGCATGTACGGGTACACGAGGACCTCTTCGTGTTCGCCCGCCAGTCGGTCGCCGACGGCGAGGTGAGTGCCGATGCCTGACCGCCTTGTGGTTCCGCTGTCGGTCTGGCCGACCGGGCAGCATGACGCGCTCACGCAGGTGCGTGCGGCAGCCTGCGTGCCCGGTACAGAGACCGACACCGAACGAGTGCCACCTGCAGTCGCTGCTCACACGATCGCGACGTACACCCGCCCCGGTGACCTTGTGCTGGATCCGAACTGCGGCGCCGGCACCGTGCTGACCGAGGCGCTCCGCGCAGGGCGCCACGCAGTCGGACTCACCAGCAGCAATCGATGGTGGCCACTCGCGCGAGCCAACGTCACCGCAGCCAAGTCCATGGGGGCCTGGCGTGACGGATCCGTTCTCGACGCCCGTCCGACGGTTCTCGCGACCGTCCGGGCCGCCGGTCTGATCGGTCAGGTCGGACTGGTTCTGACCGCGCTCCGGACCCCGTCGAGGCGCCTGTCCGGCTCGGACCACGACCCGGACGAGTCTGCTCTGGCCGAGCTCGCCACGGCATTGCGTTGCTGCGAACCGCTCGTGCGCCAAGGTGGGTACGTCGTTGTCGTCGCGCGACCGAAGCGGTGCTCGGACGGCGCCCTCGTGGACCTGGCCAGCCAGCTCGACGCGGTCGGCACGGCGGCTGGGCTGGCGCTGATCGACAGGTGTGTCGCGCTCACCGCGGACCTGCGCGGTGAGCGC
The DNA here is from genome assembly GCF_014646255.1 of Lentzea pudingi. GTDB lineage: Bacteria > Actinomycetota > Actinomycetes > Mycobacteriales > Pseudonocardiaceae > Lentzea > Lentzea pudingi. The sequence goes on along the minus strand of NZ_BMNC01000002.1, from coordinate 561,724 downwards.
CTGCGCACTCGAGCATCTCTTGCTGAACGTCGAAGGTCTGCCAACTCGCGGGTGTCGCTCGTGGCCCATGACGAGGTGTTCGTCTTCCAGCTCTCGAACGACGCCGAGCTCGCTGTCGAGGCGGTCTGCGATATCGACGCTCGCGGCTGGAGGCGAGCGGCGTGACCACGCGGTCCTGCGGTGAAGACTTGTCCACCGTCGCGCCACCGATTGTGGACAAGTCTGTGGACAGGCCGAGGTTGTCTGTCGCGGCTAGATGTAGAACTTCGCTGAATTCGCCGCGTCAGTTCGGTCCGGCCGGGTGTGCCAGGTGACGATGATGTGGTCGGGCCTTCCCATGGCCTTGGACAGGATGTACTTGCGCGCATCCCCGGCCGGGAAGACTTCGAACTCGGTCTCGCCACGTGCCACCAGACGTTGGCCGTCGACATGTACTCCGTAGGCGCTGTCGGTTCCGTCGTTGCTCAGCACGTACGCGGCGTTGTTGTGGTGGACGAGGCTGAACCGGACTCGAAGCTTCTCGGCGTCGGCCACTTCGTCTGCTCGCCGTTCCTGCTCGATCCTGGCCATCTCGGCGGCCGAGTCTGCGGAGCGCTTCGCTTCCAAGGCGGACTTCTCCGCGGCCATCTTCTGTCCGCGGGCGTACCACACCGCACCCAAGGCGAAGAGCGCTGCGAGACACGAGATCACGAAGGAAGCGACCGTCATCCGGTCATGAAAGCACCGGCGCGTCTACCTGCCACCGACCAACACGCCTGCGGCGGTGGTGCGGTCAGGTCACTTACTCGTGGGCACCGGAGCGTCCACGCCGAACAGTTCGTTCGGCGTACACCTCAAGGCGGTGCACAGGGCTTGCAGCGTCTCCCACTTCACTTGGCTCGGCTGGTGGTTGAGCAGAGCGGACATCGACGCGGAGGAGATCTCAAAGCCGGCGCGCTCCTGCAACAGGCGAATCAGGTCCGCGCCCTTCCAGATCTCGCGCGTAGCCATGACCTGCCGGAGCTGCCAGCGGATCTGCACTCCCTCACGCCCTTCGTTGCGAGCCGTTCGCGCCCGCGTGAGCGCCGTCGTGTTCACGGCAGTTTCTCCGATCGCGGACGTTGAGCCGCGGGCGCGGTGGGGTGTGTTGCCGCCCAGCAGGTACTCCCTCTAGGCGAAAGCTGCCAAGTCGAGGTGATGGCTTGAATATGAAGGTGATACCTTCAGTTTTGAGGTTGACGACCGGGCATCGTGATGGCTAAGCCGTCGCGAGAGGTCCCGAACAGCGCCTCGCCGGTCAGGTTCGAGTTCGAGATCCGGCTGGCGGACGAGCGTGAGGTTCCAGCGCTTCGCCGCGAGCAGGTACGAGTTCTGCGGGAGGTGGCTGCGTGGGTAGCCCAGCAGCGATCCAAGAGTGGGCGGGGCCGCGACGAGTAGATCGCGAGCACCCGTTGTCGGGCCCTGCGGTCCGTGCCGACAACGGGCTCATCCGGGTTGCGTTCGCTGCTCGAACGTCCACGTACGACCAGCAGGACCCGACACTCTCCATCCCGCGGCAGCTCAACGGGTGCCACCGCGCGCTGCCGGACAACGCGGTCATAGTCGCGCACTTCTACGACATCGAGTCGGGCCGGAAGGACCTCGCCGCGCGCGGCCAAAGTCGTGCGCACGAGATGTTCGAGATCCCGGTGCCGCGCGATGGTGGCATCCACGACCTCCTTGAGGAAGCGGCTCGGCCGGACCGCCGGTTCGACGTCGTCATCTGCGAGGAGATCGGGCGGGTCGGCCGGCGGGCGTACATCTCCAACGAGATCGAGCGTCGCCTTGAGCAGCTCGGTGTGCGGCTGATCGCGGCGGACGAACCGTTCCAGCTCGGTGACGTCGGTCGCCGGGCGAAGACCGCTACGCAAGTGCTGACTCGGCGCGTCAAGCAGGGCGTCACCGAGTGGTACGTGCTGGAGATGCTCGAAAAGAGCTGGGACGGTTTCGAGACCCACACCCAGCAGGGCTACAACGTCGGCAAGGCTTGCTACGGCTTCCGGGCCGATCCCGTGCCGCACCCGGTCCCGGCCAAGCGAGCCAAGGGCATCAAGAAGACCCGGCTGCTGATGCACCCCATCGAGGGGCCTTGCGTCCAGCGGCAGTTCCAGTGGCGCACCACCGAGCGGCTGGGCTACCAGGCCATCGCGGATCGGCTCAACGAGGACCTCGCGCTCAACCCGCCGCCGACTCCGGTCGAGCCGGACCGGGCGGTCGGGTTCTGGACGTACTCCAGCGTGCGGGACATCCTGACGAACCCGAAGTACACGGGACACATGGTCTGGAACCGCCGGGCGCGTAAGGGTGCGGGCAAGAACAAGGTCAACCCGGTCTCCGAATGGGTCTGGTCGGTCGAGCCCACGCACGAGGCGCTCATCAGCCTGGAGACGTTCGTTCAGGCGCAGCAGGTGTCAGCTCGGCGTGAACGGTCGCGAACGAAGCCCGGTTTGAACCCCGCTCCGGAGTCGAAGCGGGTCTACCGCCTGCGCAGCTACACGTCCTGCGTGCACTGCCACCGGCGGCTGTTCGGCAACGCCAACCACGCCGGGACCGTCTACTACGGCTGCCAGCCCAAAAAGGCGTACCGGCCAGACGGGCACCCGCCGATGTTTCGCGTACGTGAGGACGAGCTGCTGATCGGCGTCAACAAGTTCTTGGCGCACGAAGTCTTCGGCCCGTACCGCCGCAGCCTGTTCGCCGCGGGCCGAGCCGACCAGGAGCAGGCCGCCACGAAGGAACGCGCGGACCGGATCGCGGCGATCGAGCGAGCGCTCCGTGAGAACCGAAGCAGGTCGACCAACCTGCTTCGCACCCTGGAGGTCGCCGCTGACGTGACCGACGAGTTCGTGCGGGACGTGAACAACCGGCGCGTCGAACTCCAGGCCGAACGAACCCGGCTGGAGGAGCAGCTGGAAGCCATCGAGGTCCAGGTTCGTGAGGCCGTGAATCCCGAGCTGCTCGACTACCTGCCCATTGCCGGGGTCGACCTCGACCTCCTGCCCGACGAGGTGTCGCGACCGCTGTTCGAGGCGCTTCGGCTAGAGATCCACTACGACTACGAAACGAGGACTGCGGTGTGTCGCATCACCCTGACCGGAGACACGGTCCTAGCAGCAGGAAGGGCCGCAACCGAGGCGGTTGCGGCCCTTCCGAAGCAACGCTCTGCTCGTAGTGAGCAGGTCTGCGTGGTGCCCCCGGCAGGATTCGAACCTGCGCTCCCGCCTCCGGAGGGCGGTGCTCTATCCCCTGAGCTACGGGGGCCGTAGCTACGTGGAAGATCCTAGCGCACCCACGCCACCGCGTTTCGCACCTACCCCCGATTCGTACGGAGCGTGGCCTCCATCACCCGATGCCGTGACGAGGAATACCCCGGATTGCACTCATGCGCATGTCGCTATATGTTCCGAAGCATGGGTCACGGGCATGGGCACGGATCGGCGAGCGCGAGCGGGCAGCACGTCGGCAAGCTGTGGATCGCGTTCGGCATCGGTGCGGTCTTCATGGTGGTGGAGTTCGTTGTCGGGTTCGCGACGTCCTCGCTCGCCCTGATCTCCGATGCCGCGCACATGCTGACCGACGTGCTCGGGGTGGGCATGGCCTTGGCCGCGATCATGGTCGCGCAGCGGGCTAGGGCCGGGAAGAACCGCACGTTCGGCTTCTACCGGGCCGAGGTGCTGGCCGCGCTGGCCAACGCCGTGCTCCTCTTCGGGGTGGCCGGGTACGTGATCTGGGAGGCCGTCGGGCGCTTCCAGGATCCGCCCAGTGTGCCTGGGTGGCCCGTTCTCGTCGCCGCTGCGGCCGGGCTTGCGGCGAACCTCGTGTCCTTCAGCGTCCTCAAGGAGGGTGCGAAGGACAGCATCAACGTCAAGGGCGCCTACCTTGAGGTGCTGGCCGACTTGATCGGGTCGGTGGGTGTGCTCATCTCGGCGATCGTCACGATCACTACCGGCTGGAAGTACGCGGATCCGATCATGGGTGTGCTGATCGGTGTCTGGGTGTTGCCGCGGACGTACAGCCTCGCCAAGAACGCGCTGCACATCCTGTTCCAGCACGCGCCGGAGCGGCTCGACGTGACGGAGATGCAGAGCGCTCTCACCGGGATTCCCGGGGTCACCGAGGCGCACGACCTGCACGTGTGGACGCTCACCAGCGGCATGGAGGTGTGTTCGGCGCACCTCGCGACGGCTGAGGACGCCGATCACGCGGTCGTGCTCAAGGAGGCGCAGGCGTTGCTGGCCACCAAGTACCACATCGAGCACGCCACGTTGCAGGTCGAGGGCGGCTCGTCAGCGCAGCGGTGCCGGGAGCTCAGCTGGTGAGCGGGGCAGGTCGCGGATCGCGTCCTTAGTGGACTGCGTTCCCGTTCGTGACGGAACGAGCGGCTCACGGGGTTGTGGCACGACGACCCGCACACGGCCTCGTTCGAACGGCACCACAACAGCCTCCCCAGACACCAAGCGTGAATAGCCACGATCTCATCGGAGTATGTCTGATGGGGATAGATCCTTTCAGGTGAACGGGAAAGGCCGCGCTCCGTGACGGAACGCGGCCTTTCCGGTGAGCACAAGGATCAGTTAGGCGTTACAGCCCAGCGCACTGTCCTGCCTTCGGACCTTTCACGTCGTTCGCGAAGCCGTTGTTCGACGGCGCCGGGTTGTTGCCCGTGCAGGACAACGGCCCGCCGACCGCGGTGGCCGCCACGACTGACCTGGTCTTGTTCGACGTCAGTGACACAGGGCCACCGACCGTGCTGTTCTCCAGGGCGACCTCGGTGGCGGAGCCGTGTACCGTCACCGGGCCGTTGACGCGGGCGCCGACCAGCACCACCGATGCCGCGTCCGCCGCGGACAGCGGGCCCTTGATCTCGCCGCCGAAGACGTACAGCGTCGCGCCGCGCGCGACCGTCACCGGGCCGTTGATCGTGGCTCCGTCCACATAGGTCACGCCCTTGACCTGCAGCGGACCGTTGACCGTGCCCGTCACCGTGGTGGTGGCGGCCGGCAGCGGCTTCGACATCAGCTCGAACTCGGCCAGCGTCACGTCGCCGGAGAACTCCAGCCGGTAGAAGTTGTACCGGCCCGGCGAGGCGATCTTGAACGAGCGCGTGTACTGCTGCCACTGGAAGTTCTCGGCGGAACGCTTGTCGACCGTCGACCATGTCTTGCCGTCGTAGGAGCCCTTCAGCTCCCACGCCGACGGTGACGTGCCCGTCTTGGCGTTGGTCAACGTGTAGAACTCCGCCTTCTCCTTCACGTCCGCGGCCTTGAAGTCGAACGAGCGGACCACCGCGGAGGTCGAGGAGTTGTTGTCTACCAGAGCAGCGGTGGACACACCGGAGGCGACGTCGCGCAACGGCGTCGGGACCGCGTCACCCGTGGTGATCGAGTCCGGGACATCCCCAGCGCCGGTGCCCCAGGCGGACGGCTTCGGGCCCATGTCGAAGTCGATCGTGGCACCGGCCGCGAGCACGTCGTGCGGCAGCGACGTCTTGTTCCACGCCTTGCCGTTGACCTTCACGCCCTGCACGTAGATGTTCTTCGCGTTGTTCTTGGGCGCGTTGATGACGAGCTTCTTGCCGTTCTCCAGCTTCACGGTCGCCTTGGTGAACAGCGGCGATCCGATCGCGTAGGCCGGCTTGCCCATCTGCAACGGGTAGAAGCCCAGCGACGAGAAGAGGTACCAGGCCGACATCTCGCCGTTGTCCTCGTCGCCCGCGTAGCCCTGGCCCTCCTGCGAGCCGACGTACAGGCGCGACAGGATCTCCCGCGTCTTCTCCGCCGTCTTCGCGGGCTTGCCCGCGTAGTTGTACATGTAGGCGATGTGGTGCGACGGCTGGTTGGAGTGGCCATACTGGCCCATCCGCACGTCCCGCGCCTCGATCATCTCGTGGATCACGCCGCCGTAGCCGCCGGGGAACTTCGCGGTCTCCGGGAGGGTGAAGAACGAGTCGAGCTTCTGCGCCAGCTTGTCCCGTCCGCCGTACAGGTTCGCGAGACCCTGTCCGTCGTGCGGCACCGTGAACGCCATGTTCCAGCCGTTCGTCTCGGTGTAGTCGTAGCGCCAGTCCTGCGGGTTGTACTTCGCCGGGTCCTCGACGCGCCACGAGCCGTCGACGTTGCGTCCCTGGAAGAAGTCGATCCGCTTGTCGAACGTCAGCACGTAGTTCTGGGCGCGGTTGAGGAAGTACTCGTACTCCTCCGCGTACCGCTTCTCGCCCGTCTTCTCGTGCAGCACCTTCGCCATCGACGCGATGCCGAAGTCGTTGAGGTAGCCCTCGATCGCCCACGACCACGCCTCGTGCAGCTGGTCGTTGCCGGTCCAGCCGAGGAAGATCGACCGGTCCATGCCCTTGCGGCCGACGTTGTTGCTCGGCGGCACGACGGACGCGTTCTTCACCGCGGCGTCGTAGGCCGCCTTGATGTCGAAGTTCGACACGCCCTTGAGGTAGGCGTCCGCGAACGCCACGTCGGAACTCGTGCCCGTCATCAGGTCCGCGTAACCGGGGGAGGACCAGCGCGAGATCCAGCCGCCGTCCTTGTACTGCTGGACGAAGCCCTCGGCCATCTCGCCCGCCTTGGACGGCGTGAACAACGAGTAGGCGGGCCAGGTCGTGCGGTAGGTGTCCCAGAACCCGTTGTTGACGTAGACCTTGCCGTCCACGATCTTCGCGCCGGTCCTGGTGGGAGTGCTCTCCCCGACCGGCGGCGACACCGGGGACGCGTACTGGATCTTGTCGCCGACCTTCTCGAAGCCCGAGTTCGGGTAGAGGTAGAGCCGGTACATGTTGGAGTACATCGTGATCAGCTGGTCCTCGGACGCGCCCTCGACCGTGATGATGCCGAGGATCTTGTCCCACGCCGCCTGCGCGCGGTCGCGCACCGACTCGAACGTGTCCGAGCCGCTGACCTCCTGCTCCAGGTTCGAGCGGGCCTGGTCGACGGAGATCAGCGAGGTGGCGATCCGCAGCTCGACCGTCTTCTCGCCGAACGAGAAGTAGCCGCCCACGTTGTCCCGGCCCGCGCCGGTCAGCCGGCCGCTCGCCGTGACCGCCTTGTCGACCTTGCCGTAGACGAACAGGCGGGTCGCGCCGGTGGAGAGGCCGCTCTTGACGTCCGAGTAGCCCGTGACGACGCCGTTGGCCGCGTCGAGGGTGACACCACCGAGGTTGTTCACGTTGTCGAACACGAGGTTCTTCTGACCCTCGTCGTTGAACGTGAACCGGAAGACCGCGGCGTGGTCCGTCGGCGCGATCTCGGTCTTCATGCCGTTCTCGAACGTCACGCCGTAGTAGTGCGCTTTCGCGACCTCGTTGTCGTGCCGGAACGGCAGCGCACGCAGCGCGCGGTCCTGGGTCGGCGCGATGTTCGACGGCATGACCTGGAACGTCTGGCGGTCACCCATCCACGGGCTGGGCTCGTGGGACGTCGTGAACGCCTGCAGCGTCGGCAGGTTCTGCGCGTTGTTGCGCTGCGCATACTCGTACAGCCAGCTCTGCGAACCCGCGTTGGTCATCGGGGTCCAGAAGTTGAAGCCGTGCGGCACCGCGGTCGCCGGGAAGTTGTTGCCCCGCGAGAACGAGCCGTTCGAGTTCGTGCCACGCGTGGTCAGCACGTAGTCCGACGGCTTGGCGTACTGCTTGGTGACGACGTCGCCGATGCGGATGTCGTCGTACCAGGCGCCGAGGTCCGTCGGGCCCTTCGGGCCGTCGTAGGCGACCAGGATCCGCTTGATCGTCTTGCCGGCCGCGACCGTGCCGATCGTGGACGCCACCTTGTTCCACTGGTTGGCGTACAGGAACTTGCCCGCGCCCTGGCCCTGCGGCGACATCCCGGCGCCGTGCTGGTCGACGGCCTTGAGGTCGCTCAGGTACGTGCCGTCGGAGAACGCGAGGTCCACCGCCGAGTACGTGCTCGGGTAGTCCAGGTTGTCGGTGATGAACTCCGGGAAGATCATGTACGACAGCTCGGTCTTGGCGTTGACGGGCACGTCGACGTCGAAGACCTTGTTGTAGCTGTAGGCGCGGCCCTCGGTCGTGTGCCGGCCCTGGGTGCGGAACGCCTTGACGCCCGTCCAGCCGGCCCGCGACTTGGCCGTGTAGCCGCCCGTGGGGCCGTTGCCGACGACACTGCGCATGTTCGGCGCCGGCGGGTTCGTGGAGCCGTCGGAGAGCTGGACCTCGGCGAGCTGCACGATGTTCGTGGAGCCGTTGTTCAGCGTCACGTCGAGCTTGTAGTGCTGGAACGACTGCGGCGCCGCGATCTCGTAGGTCTTGGTCTGGAAGCGCTCGGCGAACGTCTCGCCGGTGCGGGTGTCGAGCACCGTCCAGTCGGTGCCGTTCGCCGAACCCTGCAGCGTCCAGTTCTTCGGGTCGCGCTCGGGGGAGTCGTTGGCCGAGGAGAGCGCGTACTTCTTGATCTCGCGGGCCTGGTCGAACTTGAAGGTCGCCCAGCCGGTGGTCGCGAAGACGAGCCACTTGGTGTTGACGCTGCCGTCGACGAGGTTCTCCTTCACCTCGCCCGAGTCCGCGTGCTCACCGTTGGCCTTGACCTCGACGACCTTGTCGGACACGTTGCCGGGGATGCCCGAGCCGTCCGAGCCGATCACGCCCGCCGACTTCGGGTTGCCCGACGCGTCGGTCTCGACGGTGTTGGACCACGACGGTTGTGGCTGACCGTCCTCAAAGGACGACGAAAAACCCACTCCTGGCTCCTCTGGTGCGGCGGCCGCATAGCCGTTGGTGACGCCGCTGACCAGTGTCGCAGTAATCGCAACGCTCAACAGGGTTGTGGTTCGTCTCTTGCGCAGGTGCCTCATTGCAACCCTTCCGCCGCCTGCCCCATTTGGGAGGGAGCGTTTCTGCACGTGACATCGTTGTCAAGGGAGCGGACGGGAATTGTCGTGCAACCTGTCTCTTCAACAGTTGCGGGCGGAGCCGGTGGATCAAGATCCAGAAGCGGCTGGTGAGCAACCGCAAGCCGCCAGAGGTGGGTACACCGGCGGGCGTGTGCGTGCTCAACCAACGCGCTGTGTTCGACCGGCTGCGCCATCTGGGCGGTCCGTCGTGGCCCGCTGGACGAGCGCAGCCGGTTGGCCGCCGCTCTGGTACGCACGGTGACCGAGCTGGTCGCCCGTGCCGTGGCGGATGCTGGGATCGCTCTCACGGACGTCGTGGTGAAGGTGGTCGGCAGCCTCCGGGGTGATCGATCAGCGCTCGCGGGTGGTGCGGCACGCGCCGCGGCTGCCGGGCTGGGAGTCCGCTTCGGACGTCCGCAGTGGACAGTTCGAGGCCGCGACGTCGGCGGGATTTTTTGCAGTGCTCTCCGGGGCCCTCGCGATGGGTCTCGAAGCTGCTCGTCAATTGGTCTGTGAAGTTACTCTCTGAGAGTAGTTGAGTACCCCTCACCTGGTAATTCACTCAATTGTCGCAACTGTTAACGGCGTTTTGTGGCTTAGCGTTACCGGCACCTCCACCTGGAGGGTTGTGTCCTTCCGTTGCAAGGGAGTCGGTAGGGGGATGCGGGGGACGTAGCCCCCTACCGGCCGTGCACTGGGCAGGTGCCGCGCCCGCACCACCATCAGCCTGCCCAGTGCAGCAACGGGGCGTCAGCGGGGTGTCGGCCGGTGGACGTTGTCCGCCGTTGAAGCGTGGTGCGTGGCATCCGCGATCCAGTTGCCGGGAGCGGACGTGTCGACCACGCCGTCCTCCAGCCACGTGTAGGCGCCGTCGAGGACCTGCTCGGCCAGCACCTGGTCGCTGTCGTCGGTGTTCGTCCACAGCTTCTCGAACAGCTCGTCCACGCGGATCCGCGCCTGCTTGGCGAACGCGTCCGCGAGCGCCTGCGCGTTGGGGTTCTTGTCCTGTGCGGCCCGCACGCACGCGGCGCTGATCGCGAACAGTTCGGCCCCGATGTCCACGATCCGGCTCAGGAACCGCTGCTTGCGCTCCATCTTCCCCTGCCACCGCGACATGGCGTAGAACGTCTGCCGCGCCAGCTTGCGCGCGGACCGTTCGACGAACCGCAGGTGCTTCGCGAGCGGTCCGAACTCCGTGTAGCCCACCGGGGTCAGGCCCTTGCCGACGACGAGCGTGGGCAGCCATTTGGCGTAGAACCCACCGGCCTTCGCCGCGGCCTTCACCTTCGCGTTGCGGTCGGCGTCCGGGTCGATGATGTCGCCGGCGACGGACAGGTGCGCGTCGACGGCCTCGCGGGCGATCAGCAGGTGCATGATCTCGGTCGAGCCCTCGAAGATGCGGTTGATGCGGAGGTCCCTGAGGACCTGCTCGGCCGCGATGCCGCGTTCGCCGCGCGCCGCCTGGCTCGCCGCGGTCTCGTACCCCCGCCCGCCGCGGATCTGCACCAGCTCGTCCGCCACCAGCCAGGCCTTCTCGCTCGCGTAGAGCTTCGCGAGGGCCGCCTCGATGCGGATGTCGTGCTTGCCCGCGTCAGCCAGCTCGGAACTGAGGTCCAGCACGGCTTCCAGCGCGTAGGCCGTGGCCGCGATGTAGGCGATCTTGCCCGCGACGGCCTCGTGCTTGCCGACCGGAAGGCCCCACTGGATGCGTTCGCCGGACCACTCGCGCGCGATCTTGAGGCACCACTTCGCACTCCCGGCGCAGAGGGCGGGAAGGCTCAGGCGGCCGGTGTTCAGGGTGGCCAGTGCGATCTTGAGGCCGGCGCCCTCCTTGCCGATGACGTTCTTCTTCGGCACCCGGACGTTGTGGAACCTCGTCACGCCGTTCTCCAGGCCCCGCAGGCCCATGAACGCGTTGCGGTTCTCGACCGTGATGCCCTCGGCGTCCGCTTCGACGACGAACGCCGTGATGCCCTTGCCCGGGACCTGGGCCATGACGACCAGCAGGTCGGCCACGACACCGTTGGTGGTCCACAGCTTGACGCCGTCGAGCACGTAGTCGTCGCCGTCCGGGGTGGCGATCGTGCCGAGGCGGGCGGGGTCGGAGCCGACGTCCGGTTCGGTCAGGAGGAACGCCGTGATCTCGCCTTTGGCGCATCTCGGCAGGAACTCCTGCTTCTGCTCCGGGCTGCCGAACATCGCGATCGGCTGCGGGACGCCGATGGACTGGTGGGCCGACAACATCGCGCCGATGGCGGGGTTCGCGGAGCCGACCAGCATCAGGGCCTTGTTGTAGTAGACCTGGGTCAGGCCGATGCCGCCGTACTCGGGCTTGATCTTCATGCCGAACGCGCCGAGGTCCTTGAGGCCCTTCAGGACATCGTCGGGGATCTGGGCGTCGCGTTCGATCACGGTGTTGTCGATGTGCGACTCGGTGAACTCGCGGAGCTTCTCGAGGAAGGCTTCGCCGCGGGCGCGGTCTTCGGCCGTGCCGCTCGGGTGGGGGTGGATCAGGTCGATGCGGAAGTGACCGAGGAAGAGCTCCTTGCCGAAGCTCGGTCGCTGCCAGCGGGTTTCCCGTGCTTGTTCGGCGACCTTCCTGGCCGCGCGCTCGTCGACGGTCATGGTTACCTCCCGGTAGGTGTGACCTACGTTACTCAGGGGTAGGAGGTTGTCCAGACGGCTGAGCGGGTCGGCTTTTGGTGGCTGGTGCCGGTTCCAGCGGGGTTGGTCGCGTACCTGGGGCACGGTTGCCTTGCGAGGGTGGGCACGCGGGTCATGACGGATCAAGGGCTAGCGATTGAGGCTTGACCTTGAGCCTCTGGCGGGATGCGTGCATTGCTGGTTGACCGGTTGACACCGCGCGCCGGGCTTGCGTCGAGGTTGGCTTGCGTTGGCGTGCAGTTGGTGCCCTGAACAAGCGAAAGGCCGCCCCCGTCTGGGAACGGCCCTTCGCAAGCGACTCAACGGCTATGGCTACGGCAGCGGTGCGGCTCCGCGCTTCGCCAGGTAGTCCTTCATCAGCTCGGTCTCGGCGGACTGCGACTTCAGCATGTTGTCGGACAGTGTCCGCACGAACGTCTGACCGGCGGCTGTCGAGGCGTACTCGGCCATCGGGGCGCCGCCCATGTGGTGGCGCAGCATCAGCTGCAGCCAGTACACGTCGAACCCGTCTCCGGCCGGCATCGTGCGCAGCTTGGTCAGCTCGTCGGTCGTGGCCATGCCGGGCATGATCGGCTTGCCGGCCTCGGGAGTCGTGGCGCCGTGGCCGTGCACTCCCGCGGCGTCCATCCACTTCATGTAGACGCCGGAGATGTTCTGCTCGTGCTCGTTCCACATCATCAGCCAGCCCTTCATCCGCCCCACCTGTTCGAGCTGGGTGGAGGAGATGTCGAAGGCGAGCTGGCGGATCTCCGGGCTGGTCGAGCGGTCCCTGGCGATGTTCGCCATCTGGATGCCCTGCAGGTGGTGCATGGACATGTCCTGGCAGAAGCCCACGTCCACGGAGCCGGAGGCCGGGGCCGCGGCCCCGGAGGTGGAGCCGGGGAGCTTGACGAGCAGGCCCACCGCCGCGCCCAGCAGGAGGACGGCCAGGACGGCGGCGGTGATCACGAGGGTCCGAGCGACCCCGGAGGGGCGCTCGGACACGGTCTCGTCAGACGTCATCAGCTCGACGGGGGCGTCGAGGCTGAGCCCGACGGCGGCGTGCTGGGGTTCTGCTGCGGCTGGCCCTCGGTGACGGAGTCGTCCTTGCCGCCGTCCATCGGCACGGCGTCGGCGCCCGGCTTCTCGGCCACGAACGGGGCCGGGTTCGACAGGAACGCCGTGTTCTCGCACGACGCGCCGACCTCGGGGTAGGTGTTCGGGTTGCGCAGCAGCGAGGAGATGAACTGGTCGACGCGCTCGTCGTCGGCCTTCTCGAGCTTCAGCTGGTGGCCCCAGGACTGCAGCGAGATCGGCTTGTCGAGGCCGGGGAACGGCGACAGCATCATGTACGGGATGCCCTCGACCTTGGCCTTCAGCTTGGTGAGCGCGTCGTCCTTGACCTGGTCGGGGTTGTACGCGATCCAGACGGCGCCGTGCTCCAGGCCGTGGACCATGTTCTCCGTGCGGACGGCCTTGTCGTAGACGACGCCGGTGCAGTCGGCCCACTGGGCGTCGTGCGGGCCACCGAAGGCAGGAGTCTGGTCGTACGCGACGCGCTGGGTCGGCTCCACGTGGCGGGAGCCCTTGTACTCCTTGGTCACGATGCCCGCGAGCGCGGTCGACGGGTCCTTGTTCGTGTCCGAGGGCTTCCACTTGGCCAGGGCGGCCTCTTTGACGTTGTTCTCGTGGATCTGCATGTACGCATATCCGAAAACACCGCCCGCGAGGGCCAGCACAGCGATCACCGCGAGAATCGTGCCCCACGGCTTCGGCTTGCTCGCCACCACCGAGGAACGGGCTGCGGCCACGCTGTTGCGTGTGGCCTTCGTCTTCTTGCCGCTGGTCATGTCCGCCTCAGATGTCGTCCTGGTCAACCGGCGCCAGTGTAGGGACATCGTGTCTGATCACCGTCAGCGCAGTGCGATACCACGTGTGCGTTAACACTTGCCGTCTCACCCTCCGAGACCCGGTAACCCGGTCGAGACCTGCGACAACGCTTCTCTAAACTCTTCTGGCGTGACACCTGAAGCGCTCGCCGATCTCGTCCGGACCACGGTTGCCCGGTTGCTGGCCGACCGCGGTCTGGACACCACCGCCACCCCCGGACAGGTGACGGTCGAGCGACCCAGGAACCCCGAACACGGGGACTACGCGACCAACGTGGCCCTGCAGCTCGCCAAGAAGGCCGGCGTCGCGCCCCGTGAGTTCGCGACGTGGCTCGCGGAGGCCCTGCTGACCCAGGACGCCATCGCGAAGGCCGACGTGGCCGGTCCGGGCTTCCTGAACCTCACGATCGCCACCGAGGCCCAGGGAGCGATCGTTCGTGCCGCCCTGGAGCCCGGCTACGGCACCGGGGCCGAGCTCGCGGGCAAGCGCATCAACCTGGAGTTCGTCTCGGCGAACCCGACCGGCCCGATCCACCTCGGTGGTGCGCGCTGGGCCGCGGTCGGGGGCGCGCTGGGCGAGGTGCTGCGGGCTCGCGGCGCCGAGGTGACCCGCGAGTACTACTTCAACGACGCCGGCGCCCAGATCGACAGGTTCGTCCGGTCGCTGATCGCCGCGGCGAAGGGCGAGCCCGCCCCCGAGGACGGCTACGCGGGCACGTACGTGAGCGACATCGCCGCCGAGGTCCTGCGCCGCGAACCGGGCGCCCTGGGCGACCCCGAGACGGTGCGCCAGGTCGGCGTCGGGCTCATGTTCGAGGAGATCAAGCGCAGCCTGCACGAGTTCGGCACCGACTTCGACGTCTACTTCCACGAGGACTCGCTGCACCAGAGCGGCCGCGTCGAGGAGGCGGTCGCGAAGCTCAAGGCGAACGGCTCGCTCTACGAGAAGGACGGCGCCTGGTGGCTGCGGTCCACGGACTTCGGTGACGACAAGGACCGCGTCGTCATCAAGAGCGACGGCAACCCGGCGTACATCGCGGGCGACATCGCGTACCTCGTCGACAAACGCGGCCGCGGCTTCGACCTGTGCATCTACATGCTCGGCGCGGACCACCACGGCTACATCGCGCGCCTCAAGGCCGCGGCGGCCGCCCTGGGCGACGACCCGGACAGCGTCGAGGTGCTGATCGGCCAGCTCGTGAACCTCGTCAGCGACGGCCAGCCCGTCCGGATGAGCAAACGCGCGGGCACCGTCATCACGATGGAGGACCTGGTCGACGCGGTCGGCGTGGACGCGGCCCGCTACGCCATGATCCGGTCGAGCGTCGACTCCAGCCTCGACATCGACCTCGACCTGCTGCGCAAGCACAGCAACGACAACCCGGTCTACTACGTCCAGTACGCGCACGCCCGCATCTCCGGCGTGTTGCGCAACGCCGCCGACCTCGGCGTCACCCAGGGAGAAGACCTCTCGCTGCTGGTGCACGAGCGCGAAGGCGACCTGATCCGCACGATCGGGGAGTTCCCCAAGGTGGTGGCCACCGCGGCCGAGCTGCGCGAACCCCACCGGGTGGCGCGCTACCTCGAGGAGCTCGCCGGATCGTTCCACCGCTTCTACGACCGCAGGAACGGCGTGCGCGTCCTTCCCCAGGGCGACGAGGAGACCACCCCGTCGCACCAGGCGAGGCTGACGCTCTGCGCCGCCACCAGGCATGTTTTCGGAGCCGGCCTCGGCCTGCTCGGCGTCACCGCACCGGAGCGAATGTAATGCGAGCACACCCCGCCGGACCTCGGCACGCCGACGTCACGGCACCCGGCAACACCGCCGGCGACCGTCCCTCCTCCACCGACCAGCTCGACCACCTGCACCCCACCGTGTGGCCCCGCAACGCCAAACGCAACGACGCGGGCGTCCTGGAGCTCGCGGGCGTGGACGTGCGCGCGCTCGCCGAGCAGTACGGCACCCCGCTGTTCGTCATGGACGAACAGGACTTCCGCGCGCGTTGCCGCGAGCACGCCGAGGCGTTCGGCGACCCGACGCTCGTGCACTACGCGTCCAAGGCGTTCCTGAGCGTGCAGGTCGCGAAGTGGGTGGCCGAGGAAGGCCTCTCCATCGACGTCTGCAGCGGCGGCGAGCTCGCGATCGCGCTGCGGGCCGAGTTCCCGGCCGAGCGCATCGCGTTGCACGGCAACAACAAGAGCGTTCCCGAACTGGTCGCGGCCGTCGAGGCGGGCGTCGGCGGGATCGTCGTCGACTCGTACCACGAGATCGCGCGCCTCGACCAGATCGCGCGCGACCGCGGTGTGGTGCAGCCGGTGCTGATCCGCGTGACGGTCGGCGTCGAGGCGCACACCCACGAGTTCATCGCGACCGCGCACGAGGACCAGAAGTTCGGCTTCTCGCTGTCCTCCGGCGACGCGGCCGAGGCCGTCCGCCGCGTGCTCAAGGCCGGTGGCCTCGAACTCGTCGGCCTGCACAGCCACATCGGCTCGCAGATCTTCGACGCGTCCGGCTTCGAGGTCGCCGCGCGTCGCGTGATCGGCCTGCTCGCCGAGATCCGCAAGGAGCACGGCGACATCCCGTCGCTCGACGTCGTCGACCTCGGCGGCGGTCTCGGCATCGCGTACACGCCGGACGACGACCCGCCCCCGCCCGCCGAGCTCGCGCGGCAGCTGCACAACATCGTGCAGAAGGAGTGCGAGCACAACGGCCTGCCGATGCCTCGCATCGCGGTCGAGCCCGGCCGCGCGATCGTCGGCCCCGGCACGGTCACCGTGTACGAGGTCGGCACGATCAAGGACATCGAGCTCGACGGTGGCGCGCGGCGCCGGTACGTCAGCGTCGACGGCGGCATGAGCGACAACATCCGCACCGCCCTGTACGACGCGGTCTACGACTGCAAGCTGGTCTCACGGGCGTCCGAGCCCGAGTCGAGGGCCGTGCTGTGTCGTGTCGTGGGCAAGCACTGCGAGTCCGGCGACATCGTGGTCCGCGACTGCTGGCTGCCCGACGACCTGGCACCGGGTGACCTGGTTGCGATCGCGGCCACAGGGGCCTACTGCTACTCGATGGCGAGCGGGTACAACCGACTTCCACGGCCCGCGCTCGCCGCGGTGACCGATGGAGAGGCGCGGCTGTTGCTGCGTCGCGAGACCGAGGACGATCTGTTCCGTCTGGAGGTATAGGGCTGTGTCATCGAAGGAGCCGGGCCACGTGAAACCTATTCGCGTCGCGTTGCTGGGGTGCGGCACGGTGGGCACGGAGGTAGTCCGGCTGCTGACGGACCAGGCCGAGGACCTCACGCAGCGCATCGGCGCGCCGGTCGAGCTCGTGGGCATCGCCGTGCGCAGGCCGAACAAGCACCGCGAGGTGCCGGAGCACCTGCTCACCACGGACGCCGAGGCGCTCGTGAAGTCGGACGACGTGGACGTCGTCGTCGAGGTGATCGGCGGGATCGACCCCACGCGCGGTCTGCTGCTGGAGGCGTTGCGGGGCGGCAAGTCCGTTGTGACGGCGAACAAGGCGCTGCTGGCCGAGCACGGGCCGGACCTGTTCGAGGCGGCCGACGCGTCCGGGGCGGACCTCTACTTCGAGGCCGCCGTCGCCGGCGCGATCCCGTTGCTGCGCCCGTTGCGGGAATCCCTTGCGGGAGACCGGATCACGCGCGTCATGGGCATCGTCAACGGCACGACGAACTTCATCCTGTCCGCGATGGACGCCACGGGCGCGGGCTACGGCGAGACGCTCGAGGAGGCCTCGCGCCTCGGTTACGCCGAGGCCGACCCGACCGCGGACGTCGACGGGTTCGACGCCGCTTCGAAGGCCGCGATCCTTGCGTCCCTTGCGTTCCACACGCGGGTGACGGCGTCGGACGTGTACCGCGAGGGCATCCGTTCGGTGTCCGCCGCGGACATCGCGGCGGCCAAGGGGCTCGGCCGCACGGTGAAGCTGCTCGCGATCTGCGAACGCGTGGTGAGCCCGTCCGGTCAGGAGTCAGTCGCCGTTCGAGTGCACCCGGCCATGATCCCCAGGACGCATCCGCTGGCTTCGGTCAACGGCGCGTTCAACGCGGTGTTCGTCGAGGCCGACGCGGCGGGGGAGATGATGTTCTACGGGCAGGGTGCCGGTGGCGCCCCCACGGCGAGCGCGGTCGTCGGCGACCTGGTCGCCGTGGCGCGCAACATGGTCGCGAGCGGGCACGGCCCGCGCGAGTCGGCCTACGCCGCGCTGACCGCGCAGCCCATGGGGAACACGCCCACCCGCTACCACATCAGCCTCGACGTGGCGGACAAGCCCGGTGTCCTCTCGCAGGTCGCCGCCGTGTTCGCCGAGCACGACGTGAGCATCGCCGCGGTGCGCCAGGAGGGCCGGATCGAGGACGCCAGCCTGGTGATCGTCACGCACGCGGCGACCGACGCCGCGCTGCGGTCCACTGTGGACAAAATCGGTGGCCTCCCCGTGGTGCGGGACGTCGTCAGCGTCATGAGGGTGGAGGGCGAAGAATGAGTGCTGTCAGAGCGGGCTGGCCCGGGCTCATCAACGCCTACCGGGACCGCATCGAGATCCCCGAGGGCGCCGAGGTCGTGACGCTGCACGAGGGCGGCACGCCGCTGGTGCACGCTCGTCGCCTCTCCGCGGCGACCGGTTCGGACGTGTGGGTCAAGGTCGAGGGCGCGAACCCCACGGGCTCGTTCAAGGACCGCGGTATGACCGTGGCCATGACCTACGCGCTCGCCTCCGGCCTGAAGGCGGTCATCTGCGCCTCCACCGGCAACACGTCCGCGTCCGCGGCGGCCTACGCGGCCAAGGCGGGCCTGACGGCGGCCGTGCTGGTGCCCAGCGGCAAGATCGCGATGGGCAAGCTGGCGCAGGCCGTCATGCACGGCGCGAAGATCCTGCAGATCGACGGCAACTTCGACGACTGCCTGGAGCTCGCGTCCAAGACCGCCGCCGAGTACCCGGTCACGCTGGTGAACTCGGTCAACCCGGTGCGCCTCGTCGGCCAGCAGACCGCCGCGTGGGAGGTCTGCGACGTGCTCGGCCAGGCGCCGGACGTGCACTGCCTGCCGGTCGGCAACGCGGGCAACATCACCGCGTACTGGAAGGGCTACACGTCGTACGACCAGGGCCTGCCGAAGATGTTCGGGTTCCAGGCCGCGGGCGCCGCGCCGCTGGTCAGCGGTCAGCCGGTCGCGAACCCGGAGACCATCGCGACCGCGATCCGGATCGGTTCGCCGGCGTCGTGGACGGGTGCGGTCAAGGCCCGTGACGAGTCCGGCGGCCTGATCGACGCCGTCACCGACGAGCAGATCCTCGCCGCGTACCGCCTGCTGGCGTCGTCCGAGGGCATCTTCGTCGAGCCGGCGTCGGCCGCGTCCATCGCCGGTCTGCTGATGACCGCCGAGGACGGCAGGCTGCCGCGCGGGTCCACGGTTGTGTGCACCGTCACTGGTCACGGTCTGAAGGACCCGGACACGGCGCTGCTCGGCGTCACCGAGGTCGAGCCGGTCCCGGTCGACCCCGGCGCCGTCGCGCACGCCCTGGAGCTGGCGTGAAGTTCCTCGTCTCCGTCCCCGCGTCGACCGCGAACCTCGGTTCGGGGTTCGACGCGCTGGGCATGGCGCTCGGCATGTACGACGACGTGGAGGTGGCCGGCGGCGAGGGGGTCGAGGGCCTCTCGATCACGGTCGACGGTGCCGGATCAGGCGATGTCCCGCTCGACGAGACCCATCTCGTCGTGCGGGCCGTCCGCGCCACCGGCTACACCGGTGGCCTGGCCCTGAGGTGCCGGAACACCATCCCGCACGCACGGGGACTGGGCTCGTCGGCCGCCGCGATCGTGGCGGGCGTCGTAGCCGGATTCACCCTGATGGGTCGCGAGTTGGACACGGAGGCGTTGCAAATCGCCGCCGAGTTCGAAGGGCACGCGGACAACGCCGCCGCTTCCCTGTTCGGCGGCGTTGTCGTTGCGTGGTCCGAAGGAGAGCAGTACCGCGCCGTGCGGATGGACGCCGACGCACGCGTGCGCCCGGTCGTTCTCATCCCGTCGCAGGAGTCGTCCACCAAGACGACGCGCGGCCTGCTTCCGGCCGAAGTGCCGCACTCCGACGCCGCGCACGCCGCCGGACGGGCCGCCCTCGCCGTGCACGCGCTGACCGTCGACCCGACGGTTCTCCTTGCCGCGACTGAGGATCGACTCCATCAGAACTACCGAGAGCCCGCATGGCCGGAAACCGTTCGGGTGATCAACGATCTTCGCAAGCTCGGAGTTCCCGCCTGCGTGAGCGGAGCGGGACCCACCGTGATCGCCTTCGGTGATCTTCCGGCCGAGGTCGACACGCACGGCTTCGACGTGCGCAGACTCGACGTCGACAGCGCTGGCGTGCGCGTTCGTCCATTGGACTGACACGCCCGACCCCGGTTGTTGCATGCCGGGGGACCTGCGTCTACCCTCGGGGGCGATCAGTCACTGCGCGCACGGGCGCCGGTGTCGCACCCGGACACTCGTTCCGGGTCGCAATCCTTTTGTGTTCCGGCTCTGTGCCGTGCGGGCGGGGCGGACGCAAAGAGGCACCCGATCGCCGTGATCTGAGAAAAGTCCCGTGCTCGAGGGAAGCCGTCGTGCTTCCGTCTTCATCGGACTTGACCGCCGTTCCCCGCTGAAGTGGGAAGGCGGGTCCGCTGGGCCGCGTAGGAGGCGGGGCCTGGTCAGGAAGGACTTGTGTGACCAACACCGATTTGCTGAGCAGCGAAGTCGCAGCTGCCGCTGGTTCTGGAGCCGAGGAGAACGCTCTGTCCACCCCATCGAACGGCACGACGCCGCGCCGCCGCGCGGGTCTGTCCGGCATGGTGCTCGCTGAACTGCGCGAGCTCGCCGGCCAAATGGGCATCACCGGAACCGCAGGCCTGCGCAAGGGCGACCTGATCGCGGCCATCAAGGAGAAGCAGGGCTCCGGAGCCCCAGCGAAGGCCGAGAAGCCCGCGAAGGCCGATGCCAGGGTGGCCGAGAAAGGTGCCGCGAAGGCCGAGGCCCCTGCTGAGAAGCCGGCCGCTGCCAAGGCCGAAAAGGCCGTTGAAAAGCCTGTTCAGCAGCAGCTCGAGGTAGCGGAGAAGCCCGCCGCCGCCGAGTCCGCCGCGTCCGACGACTCCCGCTCGTCCGAGGACGGGGGGCGCCGTGGAAACCGTCGCCGCCGTTCCGGCCGTGGCGGCGGCAACGCCGAGGGCGACGGCCAGCCGCAGCAGGAGCAGCAGCAGCGTGCCGAGCGCCCTGAGCGGGGCGAACGCCCCGAGCGTGCCGAGCGCTCCGACCGTGGTGAGCGCGCTGAGCGTGCCGACCGCGGCGAGCGTCAGGACCGTGGCGAGCGCAACGAGCGTTCCGACCGTGGTGAGCGCTCTGACCGTGGCGAGCGTCAGGACCGTGGCGACCGCAACGAGCGCGGCGGCCGTGACCGCAACCGCGACCGCGGCGAGCGTTCCGACCGCGGCGACCGCGGCGGAGACCGCCAGGGTGGCGGCCCGTCCGACGACGACGGTGACGGCCGTCGTGGCCGCTTCCGCGACCGCCGCAGGCGCGGTGGCCGTGGCGACGAGCAGGGTGACCGCGGTGGCCGTGGCGACCGCGAGACCGAGGTGCGAGACGACGACGTCCTGCTCCCGGTCGCGGGCATCCTGGACGTGCTGGAGAACTACGCGTTCGTCCGCACCTCCGGCTACCTCGCCGGCTCGAACGACGTCTACGTCTCGCTCTCGCTGGTCCGCAAGTACGGCCTGCGCCGTGGCGACGCCCTCACCGGCGCCGTCCGCCAGCCGCGCGACGGTGAGCAGCAGCGCCAGAAGTTCAACCCGCTGGTCCGCGTCGACAAGATCAACGGCCTGGACCCGGAAGAGGCGCGCAACCGCCCGGACTTCACCAAGCTGACGCCGCTCTACCCGAACGAGCGTCTGCGCCTGGAGACCGAGCCGCACATCCTCACCACCCGCGTCATCGACCTGGTGATGCCGATCGGCAAGGGCCAGCGCGCCCTCGTCGTGTCGCCTCCGAAGGCCGGCAAGACCTCGGTGCTCCAGTCGATCGCGAACGCGATCACGACGAACAACCCCGAGTGCCACCTGATGGTCGTCCTGGTGGACGAGCGTCCGGAAGAGGTCACCGACATGCAGCGCTCGGTGAAGGGCGAGGTCATCGCCTCGACCTTCGACCGCCCGCCGTCGGACCACACGACCATCTCCGAGCTCGCGATCGAGCGGGCGAAGCGCCTGGTCGAGATGGGCCACGACGTCGTCGTCCTGCTCGACTCGATCACCCGCCTGGGCCGCGCCTACAACCTGGCAGCCCCGGCCTCCGGCCGAATCCTGTCCGGTGGTGTCGACTCGACGGCCCTCTACCCGCCGAAGCGCTTCCTCGGTGCTGCTCGCAACATCGAGGGCGGCGGCTCGCTCACCGTCATCGCAACGGCCCTGGTGGAGACCGGCTCCGCAGGCGACTCGGTGATCTTCGAAGAGTTCAAGGGCACCGGCAACGCCGAGCTCAAGCTCGACCGGAAGATCGCCGACAAGCGCACCTTCCCGGCAGTCGACGTCGACAGCTCCGGCACCCGCAAGGAAGAGCTCCTGCTCTCGCCGGACGAGATGGCCGTCACGCACAAGCTCCGCCGAGTGCTCCACGCCCTCGACGGCCAGCAGGCCATCGACCTCCTGCTGGACCGGCTGCGCAAGTCCCGCACCAACATCGAGTTCCTGATGCAGGTGGCGAAGACGACGCCAGGCGCCGAGCA
This sequence comes from Lentzea pudingi, assembly GCF_014646255.1. Taxonomy (GTDB): domain Bacteria; phylum Actinomycetota; class Actinomycetes; order Mycobacteriales; family Pseudonocardiaceae; genus Lentzea; species Lentzea pudingi. Next base: position 539,546 of record NZ_BMNC01000002.1, on the reverse strand, counting down.
GGACTGACGCCCCGCGTAAGTTTCACGTGAAATTGCCCCCGCTGCAGGTCAGCGGGGGCTTTTTCGCGCTCATCACTCGAATGCCGCGACCAGGCCAACAGTGCCAACCGCACCCGCCGACACCCAGCCGTCAGCGACACCCAGCCGTCTGCCGACTCTCATCACTCTGCACGAGCAGCTGAAAGACCAGCCCCAGCAGCACCGGCACCCCCACCACGGTCGCGGCCAAAGCGGGAACCTCCACCGCCCCGACCACAACCCCGAGCGCCAACACCGCCCCGAGCCACACCCACCGCAACGACCGAAGCCAAACCCGCCGCCACCGAACCCCACCGGAAACAGCAGCAGCCACAGCCACCCCAGCCCCAGAGACAACGGGCGACAACGGCACGGTGCTCCAGGCGGCGGTGAGCAGCCCAGCGGTCCCCATCAGCCCAAACACCGCAGCGGCGAACGCGAACGGCAGGACCAGCCACGCGCGCTGGTCCATGGGTCGCTCCGAGGTGCAGAACACGCGACATAGTCTGATGGAGACCTACCAACAACACGCACCCACATCCGGCCGAACGGCCACACCTTGCGCCGAACGGCTTACCAGGGCGGTCGAGCGGCTGTGACCTAACCCACGGCAGGCCCCTGGGAACAACCGCGTTTTTGCACGTGTTGAACGGTCTGGCAAACTAAATGGTCGAGTCCGGCTCCGGTTCACCCGTTCACCAACTGGGACCCGGCGGCCATCCTTGAAAGGGACAAGATCTTGAAGACTGGCATCCACCCCGAGTACACCGTCACCGAAGTGACCTGTAGCTGCGGCAACGCGTTCACCACGCGCAGCACCACCTCGGCGTCCGAGGTTCGCGTCGAGATGTGCTCCAACTGCCACCCGTTCTACACGGGCAAGCAGCGCATCCTGGACACCGGCGGTCGCGTGGCGCGCTTCGAGGCGCGTTACGGCAAGCGCAACAAGTAGCTGCTTTCACGGCGCCTGACCCGGCCTCACGAGGCCGGGGAGGGCGCCGTCGCCGTTTCCAGGGAATCCAGAACCGAAAGCAGGAGACGTGTCGCAGTCGCTGGCCAGTTTGCTCGCCGAGTACGACGAGCTGGAGAAGAAGCTCGCCGACCCCTCCGTGCACGCTGACCAGGTGGGGGCGCGCAAGCTCGGCAAGCGGTACGCCGCGCTCGGCCCGATCGTGAAGACGGCCAGGGAGATCGAGCAGGTCAGGAACGACCTGGAGGCGGCCAGGGAGCTCGCGGCCGAGGACCGGTCGTTCCAGGAGGAGGTCGACCAGATCGAGGAGCAGCTCCCCAAGCTCGAGGAGAAGCTCACCGAACTGCTGCTGCCGCGCGACCCGCACGACGGCGACGACGTACTGCTGGAGATCAAGTCCGGTGAGGGCGGCGAGGAGTCCGCGCTGTTCGCGGGGGACCTACTGCGTATGTATACGCGGTATGCCGAGCGTCAGGGCTGGAAGGTCGAGATGCTCGACGGCACCGACTCCGACCTCGGCGGGTTCAAGGACGTGACGGTCTCCATCAAGACCAAGAGCGCGGTCCCGGACGGGGTGTGGAGCCGGCTGAAGTGGGAGGGCGGCGTGCACCGCGTGCAGCGCGTGCCCGTCACCGAGTCGCAGGGGCGCATCCACACGTCCGCCGCCGGCGTCCTCGTCTTCCCGGAGACCGAGGAGACCGCCGCGGTCGAGATCGACGAGAAGGACCTCCGCATCGACGTCTACCGCAGCTCGGGCAAGGGCGGCCAGTCGGTCAACACCACCGACTCCGCGGTCCGCATCACGCACCTGCCGACCGGCATCGTCACGTCCTGCCAGAACGAGCGCAGCCAGCTCCAGAACAAGGCCCGCGCCATGCAGGTGCTGCAGAGCCGCCTGATCGCCCTCGCCGAGGAGCAGAAGGCGCAGGAGCAGTCGGACGCGCGGCGCACGCAGATCCGCACCGTCGACCGCAGCGAGCGGGTCCGGACCTACAACTTCCCGGAATCGCGCATCTCCGATCACCGGGTTGGGTACAAAGCGCATAACCTGGACCAGGTCCTCGACGGTGACCTGGACGCGGTGGTCGACGCACTGGCCGCCGCAGACCGGGCAGAACGGCTCGCAGGCGGGTAATCCGACGTGGGAGGGGCGCGTTGTGGCCGAGATCCTGGTGAATCCGCAGTCAGCGCCCCTCGACCACCCGGTCGACGTGCTCGTCGTCGGGCTGAAACCCGGCCAGCCGATCACCGTGCAGCTGTCCACGGGTGATCGTTCCTCGCACGCCGAGTTCGAGGCGGACGACCGTGGCGTCGTCGACCTGACCAGGCACGCACCGCTTGATGGAAGCTATCGCGGCGTAGACCCGATGGGCCTCTTCTGGTCGTTGGAACGCACGGGCGGCAAGGCCGGACCCACGGTGCTCTCCGTAGCAGGCGTCGGCGACCGCGTCCTCGAACGACAGAGCGTCCCCGAAGGCGTCGTACGGCTCGAAGTCCGTGAGAACGGTCTGGTGGGCACCCTCTTCGCCCCTGAGGACGACGGAGGCGAGCTACCGGGCGTGATCGTGCTCGGAGGGTCCGAGGGCGGCATCCACGAGACCGACGCGGCGCTGCTGGCCGCACACGGCTTCGTCACGCTGGCCCTCGGCTACTTCGGCCTGGAGGGCCTGCCCGAGAACCTCGTCGACGTGCCGCTGGAGTACTTCGGCACGGCCATCGACTTCCTCTCCGGCCACGCAGGCGAGATCGGCGTCGTGGGCGGGTCGCGCGGCGGTGAGCTGGCACTCCTCATCGGCGCCACGTTCCCACAGGTCAGTGCCATCGTCAGCGTGGTCGGCAGCGGTGTCGTCACGCAGGCCATCGGCCCCGGCGGCAACCTGCTGCAGAAGCTCTCGTACGAGGCCGCGTCGTGGACGCTCAAGGGCGAGCCGCTGCCGTACCTGCCCTACGAGATCGGCGACGAGCTGCGGTCCAGGATCGTCAACGGCGAACCGGTGCCGTTGAGGCTCGCGTTCAGCACCGAGGACGGCATCCCGGAAGACACCGAGATCGTCGTCGAACGGATCGTCGGCGGTGTGTTGCTCATCTCGTCCGGACAGGACGACGGATGGCCCAGCACCGAGCTGAGCGACGTCGCGATGCGGCGGTTGAAGAACCACGAGCACCCGTTCCCGCACGAGCACGTCGTGTATCCCGAGGCAGGACACCTGATCGCGGGCCCGCCGCACCGGCCGGCCACCGACGTGACCTATCCGGGACCCGGTGTCACCTTCTCGGGTGGCGGTTCGCCGCAGGCCACCGCACACGCCCGCGCGGATGCCTGGAAACGGACGGTTGAGTTCTTGCGGGAGCAGCTCGGGACCTAGGGTGGTCCTATGAGCGCACACTTTGATGTCGTCGTCGTGGGTGCGGGTCCGGGCGGGTACGTCGCCGCGATCCGTGCGGCTCAGCTCGGGCTGAAGACCGCCATCGTGGAGGAGAAGTACTGGGGCGGTGTCTGCCTGAACGTGGGCTGCATCCCGTCGAAGGCTCTCCTGCGCAACGCTGAGCTGGCGCACCTCTTCACGCACGAGCAGAAGACGTTCGGCATCAAGGTCGAGGGCACCGTCAGCTTCGACTACAGCGCGGCGTGGCAGCGCAGCCGCAAGGTCGCGGACGGGCGCGTCAAGGGCGTGCACTTCCTGATGAAGAAGAACGGCATCACCGAGTACAACGGGTGGGCCAACTTCACCGACGACCACACGCTGACGGTCGGGGACGAGACGATCACCTTCGGCCACGCGATCATCGCCGTGGGCGCCACGACCCGGATGCTGCCGAACACGCAGAAGTCCGACCGCGTCGTGACCTACGAAGAGCAGATCATGACCGAGGACCTGCCCGAGTCGATCATCATCGCCGGTGCGGGTGCGATCGGCGTCGAGTTCGCCTACGTCATGCACAACTACGGCGTGAAGGTCACCATCGTCGAGTTCCTCGACCGCATGGTGCCGCTCGAGGACGAAGAGGTCTCCGCCGAGCTCTTCAAGCGCTACAAGAAGCTGGGCGTCGACGTCCGCCTCGGCACCCGCGTCGAGTCGATCGACGAGTCCGGCCCGAAGGTCCGCGTCACCGTGTCGAAGAACGGTGCCGAGGAAGTCCTCGAGGCCGACAAGGTCATGCAGGCCATCGGTTTCGTGCCGCGCGTCGAGGGCTACGGCCTCGAGAACACCGGCGTGAAGCTGACCGACCGCGGTGCCATCGACATCGACGGCCGCGGCCGCACCAACGTGCCGCACATCTTCGCGATCGGCGACGTCACCGCGAAGCTGATGCTCGCGCACACCGCCGAGTCCATGGGCATCATCGCCTCGGAAACCATCGCGGACGCCGAGACGATGGAGCTCGACTACGTGATGATCCCGCGGGCGACGTTCTGCCAGCCGCAGATCGCCTCCTTCGGCTACACCGAGAAGCAGGCGCGCGAGAAGGGCTTCGACGTCCAGGTCTCGAAGTTCCCGTTCACGGCGAACGGCAAGGCGCACGGCCTCGCGGAGCCCGGTGGCTTCGTGAAGCTGATCAGCGACGGCAAGCACGGCGAGCTGCTCGGCGGCCACATCATCGGCCCCGAGGCGACCGAGCTGCTGCCCGAGCTCACGCTGGCGCAGCAGTGGGACCTCACCGTCCACGAGGTCGCGCGCAACGTCCACGCGCACCCGACGCTGTCCGAGGCGGTCAAGGAAGCGGTGCACGGCCTGGCCGGGCACATGATCAACTTCTGAGACGACCGCACTTCGATGATGAACCGGCAGCCGCTCCGCCTCGCCGTCTCCGAGGCGGCCAAGATCCTCGCCGAGGCGGGGGTGGACAGTCCGCGCGTCGACGCGGAGTACCTGGCCGCCCACGTGCTCGGGGTCGAGCGCGGGCGGCTGCCGCTCATCCCGCTGGTCGATCCGTCGGTGATCGACCAGCTGCACAAGCTCGTCCGCGTCCGCGCGTCGCGGATCCCGTTGCAGCACATCCTCGGCTGGGCGCCGATGGGCACCATCTCCGTCGAGGTCGGGCCCGGGGTGTTCGTGCCGCGGCCCGAGACCGAGCTGCTGATGGAGTGGGGCCTGAAGGCGCTGGCGGGGGTCTCCTCGCCGGTCGTCGTCGACCTCTGCACGGGAACGGGCGCGCTGGCGTTGTCCATCGCGGCCGCCCGTCCCGACGCGGTGGTGCACGCGGTGGAGATCGATCCGCAGGCGCTGTCCTGGACGCGCCGCAACGCCGACGCGCGGGTAGCTGCCGGGGACACGCCGATCCGGCTGCACTCCGGTGACGCCACTGACTCGTCGCTGCTGTCCGATCTGGACGGTCTGGTGGATCTCGTGGTGTGCAATCCGCCTTACGTGCCAGAGGGAACTCCGGTGCAGCCCGAGGTCGGCGTGCACGATCCGCACCACGCGGTGTTCTCCGGCGAGGACGGGCTGGACGTGATCCGGCACGTCGTGTGGGCGGCGGCGCGGTGGCTGAAGCCCGGCGGGTCCGTCGGCATCGAGCACGACGACACGCAGGGGGAGTCCGTGCCGGCGCTGCTGGCCGCGCGCCGGTCGCTCACGGACGCCGTCGATCATCTCGACCTGGCGGGGCGGCCGCGGTTCGCGACCGCCCGCAAGGTCGGCTGAGGTTCTAGAACAGCGCGTCGAAGGCCTTCGACAGGTCCTTCACCTGCTCGCCGAGGCCCCGGTCCGACAGCTTGTCCATCAGGTGGTCCGTGACGTCCTTGCTGGGCTGCGGTTTGCGGGCCTCGGCACGGAGGTCGTCCACCGCCTCGATCGTGGACGTGGGCGCCTGGGCCTCGTTCAGGTCCTCGCGCAACTCGTCGAGCAGCCGCAGCACGGTGCTCACGTCCTTGATGTGTCCGATGTGGACGTCCCCGGTCCTGGCGCGCCCGCTGGTGCCGACGTTGCTGCCGATGACCGGTCCACGGATCTCGAAGTCGCGCTCGTTCATGAGCTTCCCCCGCCGACGCTCGCCTTGCCGGTGCGTGCCTTGCCGGACGTGCCGATGTTGCTGGAGATCACCGGGCCGGTGATGTGCACGTTGTTGCTCGTCACCTGCATGGCCTGTTCCATGAACTCGGTGACCGAGATGCCCTTGCTCTCCAGGAACTCGCCGAGCGTGCGCAGCAGCCGTGACTCCAGCACCTTGACGTAGCGCTCGACGTCGGTGAGCTGGAAGTAGTTGTCGACCTGGCTCCTGCTCGCGAGTTCGCGGAGGCTGTTGCTGGCGCCGTAGCGTTCCGCGACGTACGTTCCTTCCGCCTGCTGGATCGGGGTCATCCAGCCGACCGCCGTCGCGAACCGCTTCGGGATGGAGGCGGGGAACTTCAGCAGGTCGACGATCGCGTCGACGAACGGGCGCAGCGACTGCTCCGGCAGCACGTCGATCGTCCGGTGCTCGGAGTGGATCGGGTGCAGGATGCACGGCGTCCACTCGACGTAGAGCATCTCGTCGTCGAGCCCGAACGTCAGGTACGCCGAGACGACGACGTCGCGGTCCCACGTCTCGACCTGGAACGAGCGGAAGTAGCGCATCCACTCCATCGGCCGGGCGATCAGACCGTCCACAACGGACCTGGCGACCGCGGACTCGGGCGAGTGGTCCTTGTCGGGCAACACGATCCGTGCTTCGGCGTCGTCGATGTGGTCGATCAGCTCGACCGAGGAGATGACGACGCGGTCGCCGGTCTTCAGGTGGCGCAGCCGGTGCCCCGGCGAGAGCGACGGCGAACGACCTGTCTTGACCAGCTCGCTCGTGATGCGGTCGTAGAGCTCGGGAAGCGCGAACCCGGGCAGTGACGCGCCGGCCTTCTCCTCGGCGGGCTTGAGGGGCAGCGCCATGGACCACGGTTCGAACATCGTGCCGGAACCGACGAACGGGCGATAACCGTGGTAGACGATCACCTGCGCCTCGTCCGCGTCGTCAGGCTCGTCGTTGTCCTCGACCGGGTAGAGCGCGAGCGCTTCGGCGTAGCTCGAGTGCCCAAGCCCCCGAACCGCCCATTCGTTGCGCCACAGCTCCCGCTCGCCCCGGCTGGTGCGGAACCCGGCGCGCCGGAAGCTCTTCGTCACCAGCAACCAGGTCACGATCCGGTCGGCGAGCAGCACCGCGAAGACCAGCACGACCGCGATGATCAAAAACGCGACCCCGGCGCCGCTGCTCTCCTCCACGCAGTCCTCGTACCTGGGCCTGCAGTAGCCGGAGGAGTAGTTGCTGCTGGAGCCGAGCTCTTCGATGAACTTGTACAGCACGAAGAAGAGCGCGATCGCGCCGGCGATCGAGCCGAGCACGGCCGGCCCGCGCGGCGTGACCCGCCGCGGCCGCGTGAACGCCATCCGAGCCCCGGCGCCGAGCGCCGCGATCGAGGCCACCACCAGCCACCCGACGAGCAGCGTCCCGCTCGCGGCGAACAGCGCTACCACCGCCAGCACCAGCAACACCGCGTCGCGAACCTTGCGCCGCGTCCGCGCCGCCACCGCCTCCCGCAACACCGCGCCGGAGTTGACGCCGGGCGAGCGCGGAATCGACCGGGTGGCCTCCACGAGGTACTCGCGAATGGCGGAATCCGCGAACTCCTCGTCGCGGTGAGCGGCTCCGCAGAGGAAGCGGGTCGTGTCGTCGCGCAACTGGGGAGAATCCTTTCCCTTCGCCGGCGCGGGAGTTGACATTGTCCTGTCTACTTTCTGTCATTGAATCGAGCACTCTGTGTTTGCGCTGGTCAGGGATATGGTGAGCTCACGAACAACACTCAATTCGGTTCTGCTGATGGCACGATAGTCGTTCCTGATCGGAATGGGGCGGAGGTAGCGGAATTGCCAATTGTCAATGCGCCGAACGAGGACAAATCACGCTCTTCCTGGGCGTGCTCACCGAGCCGTTGCCTCTGCGGCGTGTTCGTCGGGTGAAGTGGACAAATCCTGGCCAATAACGCGACCTTTAGTCACGTTGAGGCCGAACGGCCCTATGTTCGCCGTGGGGAGGGCACGCGGTCACGCGCTCGAGGAACCGCCGCCTCGCGCGTGACCGCGTGTGCGCCTGCCGAACGGCACCCGGCAGGTCAGACGAAATCGCCACGCAGACGAGGGCTTCGAGGTCCGACGTGAACCCGCGCCGTTGGCGACGAACCCCGCGACGTCCATGACGAACAGACTCACCGCGTGGCCGTCCAGCCGTTGCCCGTCCCCATCTACAGGAAGCCTCGATCGACTTGGGGCTTTTGCGGGCGTTTCGAGGGTTTCCGCGCAGGCCACCACAGCACGAGGCCCGCGAACACGGCACCGGCCACCCCAGCGACACCCACCAGCGCGCTGAACAGGGGCTTGACCTTGTCCGGCTCTGCGTAGCCCCCGAGAGCGGTGCGGTCGACGACGAGATCGACTTTCTCGCCGACGGGCTTCGTCGAGTGGCCGGAGCTGGGGTAGTAGGTGATCTGCTGAGAGCCGCATTTCAGGTCGTTCCAGAAGTAGGTCGGCGATCGACGAGGGGTGTGGGACGACTCCTTGGTCACCACACAACCGTTCAGGGACTCTCCGTACACCGAGAGCCACAAGGACTTCATTCCCATCGATGACACGAACGCGATTGCAACGACCACAAGCAACGCCCACGCGGAAGTACGGCTCCACGGCCGCAGCCGTGCCGTCGCGAACCAGGCAGTGCCACCACTCACCAACGCGATGGCGATGGCCAGAAGTGATGTCAGGTCACCCTTGATCGCGAAAACTGGTGCTGCGATGGCAGAAGCGAGTGCGGCGATCAGGAGTACGGCCCAGCCCGTTCGTCCGTTGCGGCGCGGCTCGTCGGTTGAGGAGGTCACAGGTCCAGGTATCCCTGCTGTCGTTCGAACGCTTTCTTCTGGTCCTCCGGGACACCTTGGGACTGCAGTTCGTCCTGCTTGGAGGTTTCGCGAAGGACGTCCGCGCCCAGCTTGATCTGGTAGCCGCCGTCCATGACGTTCGGCACCGAGTGAGGGGTGACGGAACCGTCGGCCTTGGTGATCGGCTTGAACGGCGTGTAGGCGTCGACCGCCTCCTGCTGCCACGGCTTGGAAGGAACGTTCTGGCTGTACGGCTCTTCATACTTGTTCTTCCAGGTGTTGCCGGCGTTCCCGTAGCCGTCCTTGAACTCGCGCCCGGCTTGCTTGAGTTCGTCGAGCGCCTCGCCGGCCGCAGGACGCGTCCGGCCCCAATCCTCCAGCCGCTTGCCCGCGTCGCTCAACGCGTCCGCCTTGGGGGTAGGGGCGTTCGGCACGTCTGCAGCGCCTCCGCCCTTGCCGAATCGGGCCAACCGCGCCAGCACGTCGCCCAGTTTCGAGAAGAGGTCCTTGAGCCTGCCGGCGATCCTGGTGATCACCTTCACCAGCTTCGCGATCTGCTGAGTGATCTTGCCGAGCACCACCGCGCCACGTCCGACGGCCCACGCCGAGAACGCGGCGATCGAGCTGCCCAGCGACACGTAGGAGGACGCGAGCGCGATGATCGCGTTCCGGATGACCTCGTAGATGAACATCGCGATCAGGTCGCGGAGCATGCCGCGCACCGCGGCCGTGATGGTGCCCGCCGTGGCGACCTGTTCGCCGACCGCCGCGCAGGACCTGCTGACCGCCGTCATCTCGTCGGCCAGCCGGTTCTGGCTCGACCGGAAGCGTTCGGCCGCCGCCTCCTGCCACGACCCGACCTGGTTCTGCACGGCCCTGGTCTGCTCGTCCGCGATCTGAGCGATCGCGAGCGACACCTGGTTCCACGTGCCCACCGCGGCCTTGATCTTGTCGCCGTTGCCCGCGAGCCAGTCCAGCGGCTCACGCAGGAAGCTGAGGTGCTCGATGAGCCAGCCGATCCCCGCCGTCGCCAGCGCTCCGACCGGATCCATGAACACGCCGAGCGCGTCGAGGCCGAGCGCGGCCGCGTTGAGTCCCAGTTCGGCCGCGTCGCCTTCGCCGAGCCTCCCCATCGAGTCGACCGTCTGCGCCAAGGACTCGAAGACTCCCGCGCCGGCGAAGTTGTCCGGGTCGTCCCAGTCCTGGCCGCCCTTCAACGACGTGAAGGTCATCGGGAACCTCCGAACCGGTGGCGGTTGGCGTCCTCGTTCAGCTCGTAGAACGTTGCTGTCGTCTTGGTGGTCTCCGCGGCATCACCCACGCCACCAGCGAGCTTGCGGATCGCCTCGACCGTCTTGGCCGCCGAGTCTTCGGCTTCGAAGGCGAAGAACTGCAGGAGAACGCCGAAGGTGTCGCCGCCGAGGTTCACGCTGGAAGCCTTGTCCGCAGCCGCTTCCAGAGCCTGCTGGCGGCTGAACTGGTCTTTGGCGAACGAGTGCAGCTCACCGGGATTGACCTCGAAGCCGCTCACCGGAGCACACTCCCGAAGCCGTCCTCGTCGTCCTCCGCCGGGCGCTGCGGTCTCGGCTGCGGCTTCTGCGCGGGTTCGTGCCACGACACCTCACGCATCACCTGACCCTCTTCAGCGGGCGGTGGCGGCGGCTCCCCTTCCTCCGGCTGCGGGATGAAGCTGCGCAGGAAGTCCATCGCCTCGGTGCCGCCGAACTCGGGCTCCACGATGGACGCCACCTGCTCGGCGGACTGGATCTGCGCCTTCTGCACGGTCTGCATCACGAGCTGACCCAGTTGCACGTGCGTCAGACGCATCGCGGCGGGCGAGAACTCGATGTGCTGCAGCGCGCCGTTCGGTGCGACCTGGACGGTCACCGCCTCGTTGGGGGAGGTGACGGTGCTGCTGGCCTGCTGGATCTGCTCCTGCATCTGCTGGGAGCGTTGCTGGAGCTGCTGTGCTCGGGACTCCAGGTCCGCGATCATCTTCTCGGGGTTCATCGTTCGCTCGTCATCGCGAGGACCTGCCCTAGGTGGCGTGCCAGCCCGACGTTGTCGGTGGGGCTGATCGTGAACCAGCCCTTGCGGGTCTCGACGTTGGAGTACCGGCCCTGCCGCGTGTCGATCCAGGTGACCGGCGGGAAGTCCCGCCTGGTGCGGCCCTGGCCCATCTGCACGAGGAAGTGGCCGTTGCCGATGGCGGGGCCGGTCAGCATCTGCTTGGCGACGCGGACGTCGTCGTTCTCCATCGTGCGGACCGCCTGCCGGAAGCCTTCCTGGTGCTGCGGCCGGCTTTCGAAGGCCTCGGCTGGCACCGTGACGAGCTTGCCCGGCCCGGGTCTGCCCGAGGGCATGGCGTTCGCCAGGCTGGTGGCGATCTCGTTGGGCTGCAGCAGGTTCAGCGTCATGCCGGCGTCCTCCTGCGTCACCAGCACCGCGTAACCGCCACGGGCCACCACGCTGGCGCGCACCAGTTTCTGCTGGCCCAAGTCCGGGATGCACAGCGCGACGACGCGGAGATCGGGACGCGCCAACAGGTTCAGCGCGTCCTCGAGGTCCGGCTCCGGCCGTCCGCGCCGAGCGAGGTTGCGGCGTTCGAGGTCGGCGTGCACGGCAGTCTTGATCCGAGCGCGCTCGTCGAGCGTCTCGCCGTGCTGACTGATCTCGAAGGGGTACGGGACGCTCCCCGCCCGCAGGTCCTCCCAGAGGACCTCGAAGGCGGGCAGGGAGAGCTGCGCGATCTGCCTCATCCGCCGATCACCGGCGGCGCGACCATGCGATCGTCGTCGAAGAACTCGTCTGTGGGCAGCAGGTAGTTCGACTTGTGCTCCTTGTCCTCCTCGCCACCCTGGCCGGCACCGGCGCCACCCCCGGCACCCATGCCACCGGCACCCGCCGCACCACGACCCGCGGCACCGGCGCCGGCAGCACCCGCGGCGCCACCAGGACCGCCCGCGACACCCGCGCTGCCACCGGGGGTGGCGGGCCCGAAGCTGCCCATGCCACGACCCGAACCGCCCACGCCGGCCATGCCGCCGGGACCCGTGCCGCGGCCGCCACCGGCACCGCCGCCTCCGAGGCCGCCTCCAGGTCCGCCGGGACGCATGCCCGGTCCGCCACCGGGAGGCCGCCCCTGCCCGCCACCGGGTGGACGCATGCCGGGCGGCAACATCCCGGGCGGCGTGAACGGCGGCCGGTTCTGGCCGCCGGGGTTGTTCTGGTTGTTGACGCCGGACTGCAAAGACGGGTCCTTGACCTGAGGCGCGGTCCACGCGGCATTGGTGGTGCCGTTGCTGGAGCTCGAAGGCATCGACGGCATGCCCGAGTTGTTGTTGCTGAAGCGCTGGTTGGCGTTGCCGTTGCTCAGGCTTTGCGAACTCGTGCTGCTGCTCGTCTGCGTGACGCCCTGGTCCTGCGTGACCTGTGGCGGGGACTCCATGGTGGGCATGGACATCGCGGCGGCCATCATCGTGCTGTCACGCGTCTGCATGACCTGGACGGCTTCGGCCTTGGCCTCTTGTTGCGCGCTGTGCTGCGCCATCATCTCGAAGGGGGCGCCGACCATGGCCGGCGGGAAGATGACCGCGGGGACCGCGAACTTCTTCAACGTGTCCATGGGGCTGAACTTGACCGGCTCGGGCATGCTGTGATTCGCCTGGACGGCCGCATCTCGTTGCTGCGCAATGGCATCCGAGGTGCGCACGAAGCCGTCACCCGTTGATCCGGCGAACGTCCCCACCTTGCCGAGGGCGGCCCGTACCCCCTCGGCCGCCCTGCCGGTCCACGCCGACTGCGAGCCGTTGACCAGAATGCTGAAGTCGGTCGCCAGCTCCTTGAAGCGGCCGCCGAGCTCGCCCCAGGCGTCGATCACCTGGTTCGCCGCGTTCGGGTCGTACTTCTCGGTGACCAGCTTCTTCATTTCTTCATGCTGCTGGCCTGGATAGTTCGCGCTCGGATGCGGAACGGCGGGTTTGACGGGCGCCATGAGATCCCCCCTCTGGTGGCGTTACGGCAGTTTCGGTGCGATCAGTTCGGCGGCCTTGGAGGACCGCTCGCAGGCGGCAGCGGTGTCCTCCGAGGTTGCCGTGAGGTTTCCGATCACCACCACCGAAGACGACTCACTCACACCGATCGCGAAGGTGCAGATGTTCTTGGCGCCGTCTTGTGCCTCGACCTTGGTCGCGTCGTACTTGCCGATCTTGAGCTGGGTGACCTTGTCGCCGTCGAGGTTCAGGTCCTTGAGTCCCGACTTGCTGCGGATGCCGGCCCGCAGACCTCCGTTGCCGCTGATGTTCCAGGCGCACCCGTCTGAGGTTCCGACCTGTGACGCCGTGCCGGGGTAGGTCAGTCCCAGTCCGGAGACCTCGGTTTCGGTGAGGAGATCACACGGTTTGACCGCCTCCAGCCCCGACGCGGAGGTGGAATTGGTGGTGGGCGTGGCGCCACCACTTGTGGGAGCTGGATCGCCGCCGACCGTCTTGCCGGTACACCCAGCGCTGAGGGCGACCAGGCCGATCGCGGCGATGAGGATGCGCTTCATCATTTCCCGTCGAGTTTCTTGAGCGAGTCGGCAGAGCCTTGATCGGCTGCTGCGTAGGAGGCGCGGCTCTTCTCGATCTGGACCTTCAGGTCGTCGATCGCCTTGGCCATGTCCTTGAGCGTCTGTTGCGCGGCTCGGCCGAAGGTCCTGTTGTTCTGGCTGATCTGCTCGGCGTAGCCCCCTCCGAGCTTGGCGTCGACGCTGAGGTCCGCAGCTCTCTGCTGGACGTCGTCGATCGCGTCCTTCATCGCGTTCAACTTTTTGATCATCGCGTCGACCAGTTGCGGGTCGACGGACAGCTGCTGGGTCTCCACAGCTACAGCCACCGCTTTGCCGGCGTCCATGATGGCGGTCAGGCCGCCGCTGAAGATGCCGTCCCAAGTGCCCCCGGACGCCCTCTCGGCGAAGCTGCCGGTCTTGCCGCTCGTCACCACTTCCTCGGACACAGAAGCTCGACCTCCCCCATTGCGCTCTGTGGTCGGCCCATGACCTTACAGTTGCGCGTCCGTTTGGGGGATGCGTTGAACTACTCAACCCGTTTGAGCTGAAACCTTGCCTGGTCGGAGGGCGTTCAGGTGCTCCAAGTGAGAACGAGGACACGGGTCTGCGGTCGTGACAAGGCAGGCCTTGCGTCACCCGGCCGGGGAGGCTGGCTAGGCTCAGCGAGGTGAGCACGGTCTACGACTGCAGCGAACCGGACAACCGCGCGGCCGGACTTGCCGCCGCCGCCGGTGCGGTGCGGAGCGGACGCCTCGTCGTCCTGCCCACCGACACCGTCTACGGGATCGGCTGCGACGCGTTCGACGCCGAAGCCGTCCGGAGTCTTCTCGATGCCAAGGGGCGCGGGCCCGACATGCCCGTGCCCGTTCTGGTCGGGTCCTGGACCACCATCGACGGGCTGGTTCTCAGCGTTCCCCGGCAGGCTCGGGCGCTCATCGAGGCGTTCTGGCCCGGTGGGTTGAGCATCGTGCTGCCGCACGCGCCCAGCCTTGCGTGGGATCTGGGGCAGACGCGCGGCACGGTGATGTTGCGGATGCCGTTGCACCCCGTCGCGCTGGAACTCCTCCGGGACGTTGGGCCGATGGCCGTGTCCAGCGCGAACAAGACCGGGCACGCGCCCGCGTCCAGTGCGCAGGAGGCTCGTGACCAGCTCGGGGATGCCGTGCCCGTGTACCTCGACGGTGGGCTCAGCGGCGAGAACGTCGCGTCCACCATCGTCGACCTCACCGGGCCCGACGCGCTGATCCTGCGCGAGGGCGCGGTCACCAAGGAAGACGTCAACGAGGTGCTCGGCATCGAGGTCGAGGTCGCGCGGTAGCCGGCGGCTGCCAGAATTGATCATGGTCGCCGCGAGTACCGTGGTGAGCACCCCGAACACCCCCGATTGATTGGTAGGCCCGTGGGGCCCGCATCCTCGTTCGTCCTTCCCGTGCGCGAGTACCTGCTCGTCGCGTTGATCGCTGCCGTCGTGACGTTCTTGCTCGTGGGTCTGGTGCGCGCGATGGCGTTCCGGCTCGGGGCGGTCGCCTACCCGCGGCAACGAGACGTGCACGTGCAGCCGATGCCGCGCATGGGTGGTGTCGCCATCTACGGCGGCGTGCTGGCCGGCATGTTCGTGGCGCACCAGTTGCCGGTGCTGCGGGCGGCGTTCGACTTCTCCAACGACCCGTGGGGCGTCATCGTCGCGGGCGGCGTCATCGTGCTCGTGGGCGCGATCGACGACAGGTTCGAGCTCGACTCGCTCACCAAGCTCGCCGGTCAGGTCACGGCGGCGGGCATCCTCGTGCTGTTCGGTCTGCAGTGGATGATCGCGTGGGTGCCGTGGGACGGCGGCGCGACCATCTCGCTCGACCAGAACCAGGGCGCGCTCCTGACCGTGCTGCTCGCGGTCACCATGATCAACGCGATGAACTTCGTCGACGGCCTCGACGGCCTCGCCGCCGGCATCGGTCTCATCGCCGCAGCCGCCACGGCCGCGTTCTCGATCGGCCTGCTCGTCGAACGCCAGGGAGCCGTCGAGGCCTACCCGCCGGCCCTGATCGCCGCTGTGCTCGCGGGCGCGTGCCTGGGCTTCCTGCCGCACAACTTCAACCCCGCGCGCATCTTCATGGGCGACTCGGGCTCCATGCTCATCGGCCTCATGCTCGCCGCCGCCACCACCAGCGCGTCCGGCAAGATCAACCAGTCCACCGGCAGCGCGGCCGACCTGCTCGGTCTGCTCTCGCCGCTGATCGTGGTCGCCGCGGTGCTGTTCGTGCCGCTGCTCGACCTGCTGATGGCCATCATCCGCCGCACGCGCCGCGGCGAGAGCCCGTTCTCCCCGGACAAGATGCACCTGCACCACCGGTTGCTGGAGATCGGGCACTCGCAGCGCCGTGCCGTCCTGCTCATCTACTTGTGGGCCGGTGTGCTGGCGTTCGGCGCGGTCGCTCTCACGCTCTTCGACCCGATCATCGTGGCCACGTGCTTCGTCATCGGGTTGATCGTGACGTTCGTGGTCTCGGTGATCCCCCGGCTCAGGGACGCCCGCAGCAAGTCCTGACGCAACAGGTCAGATCGGGTTCAAGATCGAGCTGGACATCGGGCCGGGCGCGCACCGTGAACTGGTGCCCGAACGGCGTGCGCGGCGGAAGCCCTGGAGATCTACCGAGTTGTTCACCGGATGTTCGCGGACGAGTTGGGTGTGCGGCCCGGACGGCGCGGTTGACGGAGTTCCACGAACAGATCCTGTGCGGCCGGGAAATTGACACGGCATCTTGTTTGGGGCCGCTCAACCGGTGATGAGGGGCTGCCCGCAGGTGCTGGAATGCGGGTTCCTACACTTCGGGACATGAGCGACGCGGACAAGGCCGTCACGCATGAGCTGGTCGTCCAGCGGCTCGCCGGGGAAATGTTCCGGGCGGCCGCGTGGGCCGCACTCGGCACGTTTGTTCTCGGTGTGGTCGTGTCAACTGTGATCTGGGGGACCGCTGGTCTCTACGGGTCGTTGATCGGTGGTGCGATCGCCATCCTTTCGAGCCTTGCGACGCTGTTGTTGATGCGCAAGACGGCGAGTCTCGACCCGATGTTCGTGATGGTCGCCGCACTGGGTGGATTCATGGGCAAGCTGCTCGTGCTGCTACTCGCGGTGATCTTGCTGCGCAACCAGTCGTGGCTCGAACCCAAGGCGCTCGGAATCACCCTGGTGGCGACGGTGCTCGTGACGTCGTACCTGGAGGCCAGAGCCTCCAAGCGGAGCCGTAGTCAGATGGTGGTCCCCGCCTCCGAAGGCGCCTAGACCTGCTGCTATGGTCCGCGTGACCAGGGACACCCGATAGCAGGGGTGCCTCTGGTAGTCGCTTGCGAACCGTAAGGTACGTTAAGTCCAGATCGTGACGATTCCCCCGGCGGAGTGAACGCCGGCCGGGAGAACCGGAAGGAACACAGTGACCAAGTTGCTGGCTTCGGGGGGCGAGTTCGTCGCTCCCGGCGTGAAGGACTTCTTCCTCCCGCCGATCTTCGGCTCGGTCACGAAGCCGATGGTCCTGCTGGTGCTGTCCATCGTGATCATCGCCGTCTTCTTCATTGTGGCGACCCGCAACCTCAAGGTCGTTCCCGGGAAGTTCCAGTTCGCCGCCGAGTCGCTTTACGACTTCGGGCGCAACAACATCGCCCGGGAGCAGATCGGCGGGAAGGACTTCAAGCCCTTCATCCCGCTGATCCTCACCATCTTCTGCTTCGTCCTGGTGAACAACCTGTTCGGGCTGATCCCGATCGTGCAGTTCCCCACGATGTCGCACATCGGCTTCCCGCTCGCCGTTTCGCTGTTCGTCGTTTACCCGGTGTACCACTTCGTCGGGTTCAAGCGGCACGGTTTCGTGGGCTACTTGAAGCACCAGACGGTTCCGCCGGGCGCGCCGTGGTTCGTGCTCCCGCTGCTGATTCCGATCGAGTTCTTCCAGAAGTTCATCCTGAACCCGCTCACGCTGGCGATCCGAGTTTTCGCCGCAATGTTCGCGGGTCACCTCCTGCTGCTGGTCTTCACCCTGGCCGGTGAGTTCCTGCTGCTCAATGGCGGGATCACCGTCATCGTGGCGCCGGTGTCCTTCGCCTTCGCCATCGCGCTGACCTTCCTGGAGGCACTGATCATGTGCCTGCAGGCCTACATCTTCGCGCTGCTGTCTGCCAGCTACATCGGCATGGCGCTGGCAGAAGAGCACTGAGTAACCGCACCACAAAGCCTCCGATCCGCGAACACTCGCGGGCCGAGTTGGAAAGGGAACAGCAACAGTGAGCGCTCTCCAGATCGCCCAGGCCTTCGACGGAAACATCAACCCGGGTCTTGCGGCCATCGGTTACGGCCTCGCCGCGATCGGCCCCGGCATCGGTGTCGGCCTGATCTTCTCCTCGGTCATCAGCGGCACCGCCCGCCAGCCCGAGGCCCGCGGCGTGCTGCTCAGCCTCGCGTGGACCACCTTCGCCATCGTCGAGGTCCTCGCGCTGATCGGCTTCGTCGTGTACTTCATCGCGACCGCGGCCTGACCTAACCCTTCAACGCGTTAGGAGAACCCGCGTGATGGACACCCTCATCCTGGCAGCGGAGGGTCCGGTCAACCCGGTCCTTCCGCACACCTCGGAGATCATCCTCGGTCTCGTCGCGTTCCTGCTCCTCCTCTTCGTCGTCAAGAAGTTCGTCTCACCGCGCTTCGAGGCGTTGTACGAGGAGCGGACGGCCAAGATCGAGGGTGGCATCGAGAAGGCGGAGCAGGCCCAGGCCGAGGCTCAGCGTGCTCTCGAGCAGTACAAGGAGCAGCTGTCCGAGGCTCGCGCCGAGGCCGCGCGCATCCGCGACGACGCCCGGGCCGAGGGCCTGCAGATCGTCGAGGAGCTGCGTGAGCAGGCGCAGGCCGAGTCCGCGCGCATCGTCGCGCAGGGCCAGCACCAGCTGGACGCCCAGCGCGCACAGATCGTCGCGGAGCTGCGCGCCGACCTCGGCCGCACCGCGGTCGAGCTGGCGAGCAAGGTCGTGGGCGAGTCCCTCGAGGACGAGTCCCGCCGCCGCGGCACCGTCGACCGCTTCCTCAACGAGCTGGACGCCGTCGCGGCGCCCGCGAGCAAGTAGAGGCTGCCGATGACGTTGCATGCCGCAAGTCGTGAAGCTCTGGCAGCCGCGGAACTGCGGCTGCTGGAGCTGGCGGACGCCACCACGTCGACGGACGACCTCGCCAAGCTCGGCGAGGAGCTCTTCTCCGTGCTCGGCCTGCTGATCGGGCAGCGCTCGCTGCGCGGCGCGCTCGCCGACGCCTCGTCCGAGGCGGCCGGTCGTGAGCACCTGGCTCGCGGCCTGTTCGCGGGCAAGGTGAGCGACGCGACCCTGCAGATCCTAGTCGCCGTCGTGACCGCGCGCTGGTCCAGCCCGCGCGAGCTCGTCGACGGTGTCGAGTCGCTCGCCCGCACCACGCTGCTGGTGCGCGCCGAGCGTGACGGCCAGCTCGACTCGACCGAGGACGAGCTGTTCCGCCTCGGCCGCATCGTGGCCGGTTCGAACGAGCTCGAGCTGGTGCTGGCGGACCCCGCCGGCGACGTCGCCGGCAAGGTCGCGCTGGTCGGCTCCCTGATCCAGGGGAAGGTCAGCCCGGTCACTAGGACGCTCGTGGACCAGCTGGTCCGCCACCCCCGCGGGGTGCGCGTCGCGGACGGTCTCTCCGAGCTCGCCGACCTGGCGGCCAAGCGCCGTCAGCGTTCCGTCGCGCACGTGAAGTCCGCGGTGGAGCTGACCGCCGAGCAGATCGACCGCTTGACCGCGACGCTGACCACGATCTACTCGCGCCCGATCGCGCTGCACGTCGAGGTCGACCCGGCCCTGGCCGGCGGTCTCACGATCAAGATCGGCGACGAGATCATCGACGGAAGCATCGCCGGCCGGTTGGCGGCACTGCGCCGCAATCTCGCCAGCTAGCCCCCGATCCCTTTCCCAAGAACGAAGAAGTGAGAGCAGGAACGACATGGCGGAGCTGACGATCTCGTCGGACGAGATCCGCAGTGCGATCGAGAAGTACGTCTCGAGCTACTCCCCGGAGGTCAGCCGGGAAGAGGTCGGTACCGTCTCCGAGACCTACGACGGCATCGCCATCGTCGAAGGCCTTCCGGGCACGATGACCAACGAGCTGCTCGAGTTCCCCGGCGGCGTCCTCGGTGTCGCCCTGAACCTCGAGGTCCGCAACATCGGTGCGGTCATCCTCGGTGACTACGACAAGATCGAAGAGGGCCAGGAGGTCCGCCGGACGGGCAAGGTCCTCTCCGTGCCGGTCGGCGACGGCTTCCTCGGTCGCGTCGTCAACCCGCTGGGTCAGCCGATCGACGGCCTCGGTGACATCGTCGCCGACGACAACCGCGCCCTGGAGCTGCAGGCCGCATCCGTGCTGCAGCGCCAGCCGGTGTCCGAGCCGATGCAGACCGGCATCAAGGCCATCGACGCGATGACCCCGATCGGCCGCGGTCAGCGTCAGCTGATCATCGGTGACCGCAAGACCGGCAAGACCGCGGTCTGCATCGACACGATCATCAACCAGAAGAAGGCCTGGGAGTCGGGCGACCCCAAGCAGCAGGTCCGCTGCGTCTACGTCGCCATCGGCCAGAAGGGCTCCACCATCGCGGGCGTCAAGACCGCGCTGGAGGAGGCGGGCGCGCTCGAGTACACGACGATCGTCGCCGCCCCCGCTTCTGACTCCGCGGGCTTCAAGTGGCTGGCGCCGTACACCGGTTCCTCCATCGGCCAGCACTGGATGTACCAGGGCAAGCACGTCCTGATCATCTTCGACGACCTGACCAAGCAGGCCGAGGCGTACCGCGCCATCTCGCTGCTGCTGCGCCGCCCGCCGGGCCGCGAGGCCTACCCCGGCGACGTCTTCTACTTGCACTCGCGTCTCCTCGAGCGTTGCGCGAAGCTGTCGGACGAGATGGGCGGCGGCTCGATGACGGGTCTCCCGATCATCGAGACCAAGGCGAACGACGTGTCGGCGTACATCCCGACCAACGTCATCTCGATCACCGACGGTCAGTGCTTCCTCGAGTCCGACCTGTTCAACGCCGGTGTCCGCCCGGCCGTCAACGTGGGTATCTCGGTCTCCCGCGTCGGTGGTGCCGCGCAGATCAAGGCGATGAAGTCGGTCGCGGGCTCGCTGCGCCTCGACCTGTCGCAGTTCCGCGAGCTGGAGGCCTTCTCCGCGTTCGCGTCCGACCTCGACGCCGCGTCGCGCGCCCAGCTGGACCGCGGTGCCCGTCTGGTCGAGCTGCTCAAGCAGGGCCAGTACTCCCCGGTCCCCGTCGAGGAGCAGGTCGTCGAGATCTTCGCCGCGACCAAGGGCCACCTGGACGACGTCCCCGTCGCCGACATTCGCCGCTTCGTGGCCGACTTCAAGGACTCGCTGCGCCGCAACCACTCCGACCTGCTGGGCTCGATCGTCGAGACCAAGCAGTTCGGTGACGACGCCCAGCGTCGCGTGGTCGACGCCGTGACCGAGTTCAAGAAGCAGTTCACCGCTTCGGACGGCTCGACCATCGTCAACGAGGCCCCCGAGAAGGCGCTCGACGCCGACAAGGTCGGCCAGGAATCGGTGAAGGTCAACAAGCCCGAGCCGACCAAGAAGTGATCTGAGCCATGGGCGCACAGATTCGGGAGCTCCGCCAACGGATCCGAACGGTCAACTCGACCAAGAAGATCACGAAGGCCTACGAGCTCATCGCGACGTCTCGCCTCGCGAAGGCGCAGACCAGGGTCGCGGCCTCCAGGCCGTACGCGGAAGAGATCACTAACGTGCTCTCCGCGTTGGCCGAGGCCTCGGCGAACCTCGACCACCCGCTGCTGACGGAGCGCGCGAACCCGAAGCGCGCCGCGGTGCTGGTGATCACGAGCGACAAGGGCATGTGCGGCGGTTACAACGCCAACGTGCTCAAGGCCGCCGAGCAGCTGCTGCAGCTGCTCCGGTCCGAGGGCAAGGAGCCGGTGCTGTTCGTGGCCGGCCGCAAGGGCCAGGGCTACTACCAGTTCCGCCGCCGCGAGGTCACGGGAGCGTGGAGCGGGTTCTCGCAGACCCCGCACTACGTGAACGCGGTCGAAGCCGGCGACGCGATGGTGGAGGCGTTCCTGGAGGGCACGGAGAACGGCGCGCAGGGCGTGGACGAGATCCACGTCGTGTACACCGAGTTCAAGTCCATGCTGGTCCAGACGCCGGCCGCCAGGCGGATCGCGCCGATGGACGTCGAGTACACCGGCGAGACCCCCAAGGGTCCGCGCGCGGTGTACGACTTCGAGCCGAGCGCGGAGACGCTGCTGGGCGCGATGCTGCCCAAGTACGTCAAGACTCGCCTGTTCTCCGCCATGCTGGAGGCGGCGGCTTCGGAGTCGGCTGCCCGTCGTACGGCCATGAAGGCCGCGACGGACAACGCGACGGAGCTGGTCCGGAACCTCAGCCGGGCGGCGAACTCGGCCCGTCAGGCCCAGATCACCCAGGAGATCAGCGAGATCGTCGGTGGCGCTGCCGCGCTTACCGGTGGCGCAGGAAGTGATGAGTGACATGAGTGCTACTGCCACCACCACCCGCACCGGCCGTGTGGTCCGGGTGATCGGTGCGGTCGTCGACGTGGAGTTCCCGCGCGACGCCGTGCCCGAGCTGTTCAACGCCCTGAAAGTGGAGATCACTTTCGAGGCCGTCGCCAAGACGCTGACCCTCGAGGTCGCGCAGCACCTCGGCGACAACCTCGTCCGCACCATCTCGATGCAGCCGACCGACGGTCTGGTCCGCGGCGCGCCCGTGTCCGACACCGGCAAGGCCATCTCGGTGCCGGTCGGCGACGTCGTCAAGGGCCACGTGTTCAACGCCCTCGGTGACTGCCTCGACGAGCCCGGCCTCGGCCGCGACGGCGAGCAGTGGGGCATCCACCGCAAGGCTCCGTCGTTCGACCAGCTCGAGGGCAAGACCGAAATCCTCGAGACCGGCGTCAAGGTCATCGACCTGCTCACCCCGTACGTCAAGGGCGGCAAGATCGGCCTGTTCGGCGGCGCGGGTGTCGGCAAGACCGTGCTCATCCAGGAGATGATCACGCGTATTGCCCGTGAGTTCTCCGGTACCTCCGTGTTCGCCGGCGTCGGCGAGCGCACCCGTGAGGGCACCGACCTCCACCTCGAGATGGAAGAGATGGGTGTTCTCCCGGACACCGCTCTCGTCTTCGGTCAGATGGACGAGCCGCCCGGCACGCGCATGCGCGTCGCGCTGTCCGCTCTCACGATGGCGGAGTACTTCCGCGACGTGCAGAACCAGGACGTGCTGCTCTTCATCGACAACATCTTCCGCTTCACCCAGGCCGGTTCCGAGGTGTCGACCCTGCTGGGCCGCATGCCTTCCGCCGTGGGTTACCAGCCGACGCTGGCCGACGAGATGGGTGAGCTCCAGGAGCGCATCACCTCGACGCGCGGTAAGTCGATCACGTCGCTGCAGGCCATCTACGTGCCCGCTGACGACTACACCGACCCCGCCCCGGCGACCACCTTCGCCCACCTGGACGCGACGACGGAGCTTTCCCGTCCGATCTCCCAGAAGGGCATCTACCCGGCCGTCGACCCGCTGTCGTCGTCGTCTCGAATCCTCGAGCCGTCGATCGTCGGCGAGGAGCACTACCGGGTCGCCCAGGAGGTGAAGAGGATCCTGCAGAAGTACAAGGAGCTGCAGGACATCATCGCCATCCTCGGTATGGACGAGCTGTCCGAGGAGGACAAGGTCCTCGTCGGTCGCGCGCGTCGTCTCGAGCGCTTCCTCGGCCAGAACTTCTTCGTCGCGGAGAAGTTCACCGGGCAGAAGGGGTCGTTCGTTCCGATCAAGGAGACGGTCGAGGCGTTCGACCGGGTCTGCAAGGGCGAGTTCGACCACTTCCCGGAGCAGGCGTTCTTCTCTTGTGGTGGGTTGGACGACGTCGAGGCCAACGCCAAGAAGCTTGCTGGTAACTGATTTTTGAGTTTCTCTTGGGGCCGTTCCTCCTTTGTGGAGGGGCGGCCCTTTGGGTTTTGTTGGTGCTGTTGCGTTTGTTGGTGGCGGTTCCAGCGGGGTTGGTCGCGTTCCTGGGGCACGGTTGCCTTGCGAGGGTGCTCGCGCGGGTCATGACGGATCAAGGGGCTGCGATTGGGGCTTGACCTTGAGCCTCTGGCGGGATGCGTGACGGCCGGAAAAAGGCCGGGCTGAGAAGCGCCCGGCCGTGCCCGTGAGGGTGGCATCCCGCCCCCTCAAGGTAAAGCCCCAATCGCCATGTGAGGCGCCCACCGGAACCAAGGTGCACGAGGTTCACACGGCTCGCTACGCATCGCCACGCCAGGACTCGTAGGTGGCTGGCCTGCGGTTGCGGCTTCCGGTTGGCACCGCGCGCCCGGCTTGTGTCGAGGTTGGCGTGCGTTGGCGAGTGCGGTTGATGGCGCCCCGGGGCCTCGTCGAGGTTGCCTGGTTGGCGGTTGCTTGTTTTGTGAGCGTTTCTGCCTTCGGGTTTCCGTTCAGCGGAAACCGGGCTCCCCTTCTTATGGCTCTCGTCGCACCATTCACGCAGCTCAAGCCAAGGCTGTCGGGGGCGAGGGAGTGCTTGTGAACAAGTGGGCGTTGCCGCTCTGTTGGACCGCTGTCCTGTTGGACGGCTTTGATCTCGTGGTGCTCGGCACGGTGATTCCTGTGTTGTTGCAGGAGAAGTTGCTCACCACCGGGTCGGCCAGTGTTGTGTCCACGGCTGGGTTGGTCGGGATGATGCTCGGTGCGTTGGTGATCGGGACCATCACTGACGTTGTGGGGCGGCGCAAGGTGATGATTGTTGCCGTTGCCGGGTTTTCCGTGTTCACGTTGGCCTGTGCGTTCGCGCCGGACGCGGTGACTTTTGGGGTGCTGCGGTTTCTTGCCGGGCTTGGGCTTGGTGGGTGTTTGCCCACTGCCATCGCGTTGGTCAACGAGGCTCGGCCTCAGCAGGGTGGGCGGGCCACCACGCTCATCATGACCGGGTACCACGTTGGTGCCGTCATCACGGCGTTGCTCGGGATCTTGCTTATCCCTCAGTTGGGGTGGCGGTCGTTGTTCGTGGTGGGGGCGTTGCCTGCGTTGGTGTTGATTCCCTTGATGGTCAAGCACTTGCCTGAGACTGCTGTGCGGCGGGCTCCTGCGTTGGAGGCTGTCGGGTCGTTGTTCCGGCCTGGGCTTCGGCGGGCCACTGTGGCGTTCTGGGTTGCCTCGTTCATGGGGCTGTTGCTCGTGTACGGGTTGAACACGTGGTTGCCGCAGATCATGCGTAGTGCCGGGTACGAGCTCGGGGCTGCGTTGGCCTTGTTGTTGACGCTCAACATCGGTGCTGTGGTTGGGCTGTTGGTTGCCGGTGCTGTTGCTGACCGGGTTGGGATTCGGCCTGCTGCCATCGGGTGGTTTGGTGGCGCTGTGGTGTTCTTGGCTCTGTTGAGCATCCGGTTGCCTGGGGTTGGGGTTTACGTCGCGGTGTTCTTGGCTGGGTGCTTCGTGTTCAGTGCCCAGGTGCTCGTTTATGCCTATGCGGGTCGGGTTTACGAGGAGAACCGGGCTACTGGCATCGGGTGGGCCGCTGGGGTGGGGCGGTTGGGCGCCATTAGTGGGCCGTTGCTTGGCGGTGCGTTGCTCACGGCTGGGATGGCGCATCCGTGGGGCTTCTATGCGTTTGCGTTCGTAGCTGCGTTGGGTGCTACGGCCGTTGGTGCGATTGGGCTGAAGGCGAAATCGGTCGTGGGGTCGGCTGGGTGATGGCAAGGTCTTCGTATGGCCCTACACGTTCCTTACGACGACCCTGGGACGCCTGACGTTCGTTCGCCTTGGCGGTACCTGTGGTGGCTCGTGCTCGTGCAGCGCCGGCGGGTGCTCGCGGGGGCGTGGTGGGGGTCGCTGTCGATGTGCCTGCTGATCCTGCCGCCGTACCTCATCTCGCGGGCCGTCGAGGACGGGCTGCGGGGTGGCGACCGGGGTGCGTTGGTGGGGTGGTGCGGTGCTCTGCTCGCGGTGGCTGTCGGGATGGCGCTGGTCTTCATCGCGCGGCACCGCACGATGACGTTGGTGCGGACCGACGCCTCGTTGCGCACGGCGCAGGTCGTCGTTCGGCACGTCACCCGGTTGGGCGGGGTGGTGCGGCGGAAGCTGTCCACAGGGGAGTTGACGTACCTGCAGAACGGGGACACGGCGCGGATCGCGCACGCGTTGACCAGTACCGGGCCCGGGGTCGGGGCGGTGGTCGCGTACGTGGCCACGGCGGTGTTGCTGGTGCGGATCTCGCCGTTGATCGCTGCCGTGGTGTTGCTCGGGGTGCCGGTGCTCGCGGTGGTGACCGGGCCGGTGTTGCGGCGGTTGCACGCTGTCGAGGCCGACTACCGGCAGCGGCAGGGTGAGTTGAGCTCGCGGGCCGGGGACATCGTGGGTGGCCTGCGGGTGTTGTCCGGGATCGGTGGGAAGCCTGCGTTCGAGACGCGGTTCCGGGCCATGTCGCGGGAGGTCCTCCGGGACGGTTACCGGGTGTCGGCCTGGCTGAGCTGGGTGCAGGCGCTGACGTGGGGGCTGCCCGCGTTGTTCCTTGCCGTGGTCACGTGGATCGTCGCGCGGATGGTCGTGACCGGCGCCATCTCGATCGAGGAGACGGTCGCGGTCTACCTCTACGTCACCACGCTGACGGTGCCGGTCGCCTTCTTCATGGAAGGGGCGGACGCGATTCCGCGGGCGCTCGTGTCGGCACGGAGGGTCGTCGACGTGCTCCGGTTGCAGCCGGACGAGAAGGACGACGGTGCTGGGCCGCTCGACGTGAAGACCGGGGCGTTGACCGTGGTGGTCTCGGCGAACGCGACGCTGGCCAGGGAGGCCGTCGACCGGTTGCCCGGGGTGGTGGCGGACAACGACGACTACCTGTTCGCGGGGCCGGTGCGCGAGGCGGTGTCGGTCGGCGTGCACGGTGACGCCGAGCTGGACGCGGCGTTGTACGCGGCGGCCGCGGTGGACGTCGTGGAGGCCATGCCGGACGGGCTCGACTCGCACCTGGAGGCGCAGGGGCGCAACGTGTCCGGCGGTCAGCGGCAGCGTCTGCGGCTCGTGCGGGCGTTGCTGAGCGAACCAGACCTGCTGGTGCTCGTGGAGCCGACGTCGGCGCTCGACGCGGTGACCGAGGCCGCGGTGGCGAAGCGGGTGAAGGAGAGACGGTCGGGACGGACCACCGTCGTTGTGTCGGCGTCACCGTTGTGGGCGGGGCAGGCAGATCAGGTCGTGCACCTGGAGCAGACCCGATGACGGGGCTGCCGATCGCCGGCCGTCGTGAGGTCCGGCAGGCGGCCGGACGGCTGCTGCGGGGAGAACGGCCCGCGCTGGCCGTGGTGCTCGTGCTCACGGCGCTCTCGGCGTTGTCGGCGCTCGTCGGGCCCTACCTGCTCGGCAAGATCGTCGGCGGGGCGCAGGCCGGGTCGCTGACGCTGTCCACTGTGGACAAGCTCGCGCTCGGGGTGCTCGGTGCGGCCGTGGTGCACCTCTTGCTGGTGCGGTACAGCGCCTTGCTGACGGCTCGGCTCGGCGAACGGTTCCTGGCCTCGTTGCGCGAGGAGGCGGTGGCGCGCACGCTGGCGTTGCCCGCGCGCGTGGTCGACAGGCTGAGCACCGGCGATCTGCTCACCCGCGTGACGAGCGACGTCGGCACGGTCGGCCTGGCGTTGCGCGACGGCGTGCCCGAGGTGCTCGCGGGGGCCGTGCACCTCCTGGTCGTGTTCGTCGCGGTGTTCTGGCTCGACCCCGTGCTCGGCCTCGTCTCGCTGGTCGGCATGCCGTTCGTGGTGTGGGTGGTGCGCTGGTACCTGGCTCGTGCGCGCGAGGCGTACCTCGCGGAGAGCGAGGCCAACGGCGACGTGGCGGAGGTGTCCGCGGCGGTCGGCGAGGGCAGCCGGACGATCGAGACGTACGGCCTGAGGGCCCGGATGGTGGCGGCGGCGGACGGCACCATCGCGCGGTCGTACCGGGCGCGGCTGCGCACGCTCGCGCTCAGGAACGTGCTGTTCCCGGTGACCACCTTCGTGAACGTGCTGCCGGCCGTGCTGGTGCTGCTCGCCGGTGGCTTCTTCTACGTGGCCGACGGTGTGCGGATCGAGGTCGTCGTCACGGCCGTGCTCTGGGTGTGGCGCCTGGTCGAGCCGATGGACCGCATCCTGTTCTGGGTCGAGTTCCTGCAGCGCGGCGGTGCGTCGTTCGCGCGGATCGAGGGCATCGGGACCCACGTCGAACCGCCGCCCGTCGTCGGCGAACCGGATGGCGACCGCATCGAGGTGAGCGGCGTCCGGTACTCCTACGTGGACGGTCACGAGGTGCTGCACGGGGTCGATCTCGTGGTGCAGCAAGGGGAACGGCTGGCGATCGTCGGTGTCTCCGGCGCGGGCAAGTCGACGCTGGGCCGGCTGATCGCGGGTGTCGACCGGCCGGGGGAGGGCTCCGTGCTGGTCGGCGGAGTGCCCGTCGCGGACCTGACGGCGGCGGGGGAGCAGCGGATCGTGCTGGTGACGCAGGAACACCACGTGTTCATCGGCACCGTCCGGGAGAACCTCGCGATGGCGGCGCCGGACGCTCCGGACGCACGGCTGCTCGAAGCGCTGCGCACCGTGGACGCGCGGTGGTTCGAGGCCCTGCCCGAAGGCCTGGACACACAACTCGGCGCGGGCGGGCTGGAACTGGATCCCGCGCAGGCGCAGCAGCTGGCGCTGGCGCGCGTCGAGGTCGCCGATCCGCACACGCTGGTGCTGGACGAGGCCACGTCGTCGCTCGACCCGGCCACGGCCAGACACGCGGAGCGCGCGATCGCGGCCGTGCGGGAGAACCGCACGGTGATCGCGATCGCGCACCGTTTGCAGACCGCACGCGACGCCGACCGGATCGCGGTCGTCGACGCGGGGCGGGTCGTCGAGTTGGGTTCCCACGACGACCTGGTTGCCAGAGACGGCACCTACGCGACGCTCTGGCGCTCCTGGCACGGCTAGTGGCCCAGAACGTCGGCGTGTCACACCACCAGGTGCGGCTAGGGCAGCTGGATCACCCTGGGCACGCCCTTCTGGCGCACGGTGACCTCCCTGGTGCCCGCAGGGGCCAGCCAGGCGTGGGCGCGCTCCTGGGGGCCGACGGTGGCGCCGACGTCGGCGACGATCGTGCCCTGGCCGTCCGGCAGCGGCAGCACCGCCGGGTCACCCTTGGTGGCCCTGCCGCCGACCACGGGGGCGCTGAACGTGCCGTCCGGCTGGTAGAGCGCGCCGTACAGCTCGCCGTACGCCTCGAACATCAGGGCGTAACGGCCGTCGGGCAGCCACGCGCAGACGCTCCAGTGGGGGATCGCCTCCCAGCTGACGACGTAGTCGAGCACCGCGCGCTTCTGCAGATCCTGCTGTGCCGTCTGCAGTTTGATGCCCTGCCACGACCTCTTCCGCTCGGGGAAGTCGGTGGCGCAGAAGTTCCCGTTCCAGCCGAGCCCGGGATGAGGCACGAACGGGCGGTCCGGCTGGAGGTCACCGCTGACGATCGCGTGCTGGGTGAAGTCGCCGGGCTGGGGAACGGAGTCGCCGCGCACGAACACGGGCCGTTCGTCCACCGGGGCGACGGTGAAGACCACGCCGTCCTCGTCGTGGGGCGCGGAGGCCCACGTGCGGGTCAGGCGGTTGTCGGTGCCGCGCTTCGGGCTCTGCGACCACGACACGGTCCTGCCGAGAGTCAGCACCACGTACTGGTCGCCGACGGGACCGAAGCGGTAGAGCCCGGCCTCGCGGTCCCTGGACTCCGAGAGCACGACCTCGCGGTCCACCACCGTGCCGTCGGCGACGAGGCCGACGAGCGTCGCCGGGTGCTCGGAGGTGCGCACCTGCACCTGCTGTGCGACCAGGGCGGCGGGGCCGGTCGGCGTCTGCCCGGTCCAGAACACGTTGGGCTTCGACGAGACCTCGGTCACGGGCTCGTCCCGCGTCCACGGCCTGTCCCGCTGCCCCTCGCCCCACAGGTGCTGCACGGTCGCGATGAACTGGGCGTCGCCGGCGAGCGGACCGGTCGCCGCCGCCGTCAGCCGCGGGTCCGCCGGCTCCTCCGGCGTCCGGGTCAGCACCACCCCCGTCGTCACGCCCGCGAGCAGCGCCACCACCGCGGTCACCACCACCAGCCTGCGCGTGTGCATCCGTCGTCCCCCCGCCATCACGTCGCCCACGAACCCGGGCCGCACGTCCAGTTCCGCCGTCGCGGCCTCCATGGCCTGCTTCAGTTCCACGTCAGCACCTGCTCACCCATCAGTTCCCGCATGCGGGCGAGACCGCGCGAGGTCTGGCTCTTGACCGTGCCGATGCCGCAGCCGAGCGCCCGTGCCGTCTCGGCCTCGCTGAGGTCGTCGAAGAACCGCAGCACCAGAACGGCGCGCATCTTCTTCGGCAGTTGCGCCAACGCGCGCACCACGCTGTCCGCGTCCACGACCTGCTGTTCGTGCCCGCGCGCCGTAGGTACCGCCCCCAGTTCCAGCGGTGCCTCCGGTTTGCGCGAGCGCCGTCGCCACCGGTTCGCGGCCGCGTTCGCCAGTCCGGCGCGGGCGTACGCCTCCGGTGAGGACCTGATCCGGCGCCACTTGCCGTACATGCTCATGAGGACGTCCTGCAGAATGTCCTCAGCGGCGCCTTTGTCGCCGCCGCACAGCAGATATGCCGTGCGCAGCAATGCCTGCGAACGCAACGCCACGAAGTCCTCGAAGTCCTGCATGTCCCCCCTTCGGCGGTCGTCGGAGGTACTGACACCGGGCGGGGCGGCAAGGTTGTCAGGCGACCGTTTAGACTCAGATCGACTCCAGACGACGAGGGAGATACGCGTGGCCGAGATGACCGTTGAACTGGTCGCCGTTGAACGCCGTTTGTGGTCCGGTAAGGCCACCTCTGTTTCGGCGCAGACCACCGAGGGCGAGATCGGCATCCTGCCCGGTCACGAGCCCGTGCTCGGCCAGCTGGTCGAGGGTGGCGTGGTGCGCGTGCGCACGACGGACGGTGGCCTTGTCACCGCCGCCGTGCACGGTGGTTTCCTCTCCGTGACCGGCACCGGCGTATCGATTCTCGCCGAGGACGCCGAGCTCGCGGGCGAGATCGACGTGGACGCGGCGCGCACGGCGCTGCAGGACGCGGACGACGCAGAGCGTGCACGTGCGGCAGCGCGCGTGCGGGCCGTGGAACAGTCGGCCTGAGACCGGGCACGAGGCCGCAGCCGTGGGGATCACCGAAATTGCCGGCCTGATCCTTCTTGGGGTGGCGATCGTCATCACGTACTTCGCCTGGCGCCGGATCCGGTTGCTGCGCGAGGGTGGGGTGCACGTCGCGTTGCGGAGCGTCTTCGACGACCGCGGGCGTGGCTGGCACCTGGGCGTGGGCCACTACCAGGGTGACTCGTTCGCGTGGTTCCGGGTGTTGTCGCTCGGGTCCGGGCCGAACGAGCTGATCTCCCGGGACGGGCTCGAGATCGACGCCCGGCGGGAGCCCACCGGGCCGGAGGCCTACGCCATGCCGGTGGGGGCGACGGTGCTCCGGTGCCGATCCGCTTCCGGTGAGGTCGAGATCGCCATGGGGCCGGACGCGTTGACCGGGTTCCTGTCCTGGCTCGAGTCCTCGCCTCCCGGGCGGGCCATACCCTGGGCTTCCTGATCACTGACGTGAAGGGCGCGTTCCCCGAGGGGGACGCGCCCTTCGTCGTTCTCAGGCGTTCTCGCCCGGCTGCCAGAGCACGTCACCGTCGGGGTTCGCCACCCGGGCCAGGATGAACAGCAGGTCGGACAGCCTGTTCAGGTACTTGGCCGTGAGCACGTTCGTGTGCTCGGCGTCGTCCTCGATCAGCGACCACGTCCGCCGTTCCGCGCGCCGGGCGATCGTGCGCGCCTGGTGCAGCAGAGCGGCGCCGGGCGTGCCCCCGTTCAGGATGAACGAGTCGAGCTTGCCCAGGCGTTCGTTGAACGTGTCGCAGTAGCCCTCCAGGCGGTCCACGTAGGCCTGGGTCACGCGCAACGGCGGGTACTTGGGGTCCGGCACGATCGGCGTGCAGAGGTCCGCTCCGACGTCGAACAGGTCGTTCTGGACCCTGCGCACCACGTCGAAGACGTCCGGGGCCAGGTCGCCCAGGGCCAAAGCGACGCCGAGGGACGCGTTCGTCTCGTCCACGTCCGCGTACGCCTCGATGCGTGGTGAGGTCTTCGGGACGCGCGAGAAGTCGCCCAGGCCGGTCGTGCCGTCGTCGCCGACCCGCGTGTAGATCTTGGTGAGATGTACCGCCATGTCCGGCACTCTATGGGCGTACGTAGGATTGCCGCGTGAGCGAGCATTTCCGGGTACACGGTGGCGCAAGGCTGGTCGGCGAGGTCGATGTCGTCGGCGCCAAGAACAGCGTGCTCAAACTGATGGCCGCCGCCCTGCTGGCCGAGGGCACCACGACCATCACCAACTGCCCGGACATCCTCGACGTGCCGCTGATGGCGGACGCGTTGCGCAGCCTCGGGTGTGAGGTCGAGCTCGACGGTGACGTGGCGAGGATCACCACGCCCGCCGAGCTGAGCCACCGGGCCGACTCCGAGGCGATGGGCAAGCTGCGGGCCTCCATCTGCGTCCTCGGGCCGCTCGTCGGGCGCTGCAAGCGTGCCGTCGTGGCGTTGCCGGGTGGTGACGCGATCGGTTCGCGGCCGCTCGACATGCACCAGAGCGGGCTCGAGAAGCTCGGCGCGACCACGTGGATCGAGCACGGGTGCATCGTCGCCGAGGCCGAGGGGCTGCACGGCACGCAGATCTGGCTCGACTTCCCGAGCATGGGCGCGACCGAGAACATCCTGATGGCGGCGGTGCTGGCCAACGGCACGACGGTCATCGACAACGCCGCGCGCGAGCCCGAGATCGTCGACCTCTGCCTGATGCTCAACCAGATGGGCGCGAACGTCGAGGGCGCCGGCACGTCCACGCTGACCGTGCACGGCGTCACGGAGCTCAAGCCGACCGAACACCGCGTCATCGGTGACCGGATCGTCGGCGCCACCTGGGGTTTCGCCGCCGCCATGACGCGCGGCGACGTGCGGGTGCGCGGCGTGAACCCGCACCACCTCGACCTGGTGCTCGAGAAGCTGCGCATGGCGGGCGCCGAGGTCACCGTCTACGAGGGTGAGGACGAGGGGTTCCGCGTGGTCATGGAGGGGCGGCCCAAGGCCGTCGACTTCGTGACGCTGCCATACCCCGGCTTCGCCACGGACAACCAGCCGTTCGCGATCGCGCTGTCCACGGTCTCCGAGGGCACCTCGATGATCACCGAGAACCTGTTCGAGTCCCGGTTCCGGTTCATCGACGAGATGATCCGGCTCGGGGCCGACGCGCGCACGGACGGCCACCACGCCGTGATCCGCGGCATCGAGAAGCTGTCGAGCGCGCCGGTGTGGGCGTCGGACATCCGGGCTGGTGCGGGACTCGTTCTCGCTGGTCTGTGCGCTGACGGGGCCACCGAGGTCTACGAGATCTTTCACATCGAGCGCGGGTACCCCGGGTTCGTGGAGAACCTCCGCAAGCTCGGCGCCGACGTGGAGCGCGTCAGCGTCTGATTGCGCTCGCCTGCTCGCGCGGTGAGGTTCGCCGAGAAGTCGGTCATCCGGCCGTCGCTTTCCGCCGAATCGCCTCCGGCGGTTGACGGAAAGAGACGACCGGACGACCGACGCGAACTCACGTC
Organism: Lentzea pudingi; assembly: GCF_014646255.1. Taxonomy (GTDB): domain Bacteria; phylum Actinomycetota; class Actinomycetes; order Mycobacteriales; family Pseudonocardiaceae; genus Lentzea; species Lentzea pudingi. The sequence continues at coordinate 506,433 of NZ_BMNC01000002.1, read as the reverse complement.
CTGAGCACGAGCCGCGCGTTCGGGACGTCCGCCGGGAACACCATCACCTGGTAAGGCGAGTGCCGTGAGCGCGTGGCTCGCACGCCGTTGCGCTTCAGCTTCTGCACGAGGACGTTCGCGGCCTCTTCCGTGGGCACGACCGCGACCTCGCTGAGCAACCCGAAGTCCGTGCCGTCCAGGTCCGGCACGGCTCTCTTGTCGTTGCCCGCGAAGTACCGCAGCACCAAGGCCAGCAGGCCGAGCACCGCGAACACGATGCCTGTCTGGTAGAAGCCCGTCACCTCCTCATCATGCTCTTTCTGGTCTCGATTCAGTGAGCAAGCGCACGCGCAGCAACTGTTACCGGCCAGTACGCTCCGGTGAACGACGATGTGGGAGGTTGCTGTGCCGTACCCAGCTGACCGCGAACGCGACCGCCCCTGGGTGATGCGGACGTACGCGGGTCACTCTTCGGCAGCGGCGTCCAACGCGCTCTACCGCCGGAACCTCTCCAAGGGCCAGACGGGCCTGTCGGTGGCGTTCGACCTGCCGACGCAGACCGGTTACGACCCCGACGACGAGCTCGCGAAGGGCGAGGTCGGCAAGGTCGGCGTGCCCATCAGCCACATCGGCGACATGCGGCAGCTCTTCGACCAGATCCCGCTCGCCGAGGCCAACACGTCGATGACGATCAACGCGACGGCCATGTGGCTGCTCGCCATGTACGTCACCGTGGCCGAGGAGCAGGGCGCGGACCCGTCGGCGCTGGCCGGCACCACGCAGAACGACATCATCAAGGAGTACCTGTCCCGCGGCACGTACGTGTTCCCGCCGGGACCGTCGCTGAGGCTGATCACCGACATGGTCGCGTGGACCGTGACGAACGTGCCGAAGTGGAACCCGATCAACATCTGCAGCTACCACCTCCAGGAGGTCGGCGCGACGCCGGCGCAGGAGGTCGCGTACGCGATGTGCACGGCGATCGCCGTCCTCGACTCGGTGCGCGACTCCGGTCAGGTGCCGCAGGAGAAGTTCGGCGAGGTCGTCGCCCGCATCTCCTTCTTCGTGAACGCCGGTGTGCGGTTCATCGAGGAGATGTGCAAGATGCGTGCGTTCTCCCAGCTGTGGGACGAGATCACGTTGGAGCGCTACGGCGTCGAGAACCCGAAGCACCGCCGGTTCCGCTACGGCGTGCAGGTCAACTCGCTCGGGCTCACGGAGGCCCAGCCGGAGAACAACGTCCAGCGCATCGTGCTGGAGATGCTCGCGGTCTCGTTGTCCCGCAACGCCCGTGCGCGCGCCATCCAGCTCCCCGCGTGGAACGAGGCACTCGGCCTGCCGCGTCCGTGGGACCAGCAGTGGGCGTTGCGCATGCAGCAGGTCCTCGCGTACGAGACGGACCTGCTGGAGTACGCCGACATCTTCGACGGCTCACCGGTCATCGAGGCGAAGGTGAACGAGATCCTCGCCGGTGCCCGCGAGGAGATCGACCGCGTGCAGGCGATGGGCGGTGCCGTCGCGGCCGTCGAGTCCGGCTACATGAAGTCGAACCTGGTGTCCTCACTGGCGGATCGCCGCCGCCGCGTCGAGGCGGGCGAGGACATCGTCGTGGGTGTCAACAAGTTCGACACGACCGAGCCGTCGCCGCTGCAGGCCGAGGGCGCGAACGCGATCGAGACCATCGACCCGATCGTCGAACTGCACGCCGTGGAAGCCATCCAGCAATGGCGCGCTTCGCGTGACAACGCTGCTGTCGAAGCCTCTCTGGACGCACTGCGCGAAGCTGCGAAGACTGACCAGAACCTTGTTGAGGTGACGCTGGCCTGTGCGCGCGCCGGCGTGACGACTGGTGAATGGTCGCAGGCATTGCGTGAGACGTTCGGCGAATACCGTGCCCCCACAGGCGTTTCCGGCGCCTCCGCATCGGGCGAGGCGGGCTCGGAGATCGCGCGCGTCCGCGACCGCGTGCGCTCGACCGGTGAGGAGCTGGGCGAGCGCCTGCGCATGCTCGTCGGCAAGCCGGGCCTCGACGGCCACTCCAACGGTGCCGAGCAGGTCGCCGTGCGTGCCCGCGACGTCGGCTTCGAGGTCGTCTACCAGGGCATCCGCCTCACGCCGTCGCAGATCGTGGCCGCGGCCGTGCAGGAGGACGTGCACGTCGTGGGCCTCTCGATCCTGTCCGGCTCGCACCTCGAGGTGGTGCCCGCCGTGGTCGACGGGCTGCGCGCGGCCGGTGCCGGGGACATCCCGGTGATCGTCGGCGGCATCATCCCGCCGGACGACGCCGCGAAGCTGCGCGAGCGTGGTGTGGCGCGGGTGTTCACGCCCAAGGACTACGAGCTGACCGAGATCATGGACGAGATCGTCACCGTGATCCGGGAGGTGCGTTCGCTTCCGTAGGGCCTTACTGTCGCGGAATGGTTGACGTTTCGCGGGACGGGTCCGTCGTCCGGATCACGATGAACCGCGCGGCCAAGCGCAACGCGCTGTCCGCCGAGCACCTCACGGAGCTGCTGGACGCGTTCCGCGAGGTGCGCACGTCGGACGCGGCCGGGATCGTGCTGGCCGCCGACGGGCCGGTGTTCTCCGCCGGGCACGACTTCGCGGACGTGCACGCCCGTGACGAGGAAGGCGTGCGGCTGCTGCTGGAGCTGTGCACCGTGCTGATGAAGACCATCCAGTCCGCACCGCAGGTGGTGATCGCACGCGTGCAGGGGCTGGCTACTGCTGCCGGGTGTCAACTGGTGGCGTCGTGTGATCTCGCGGTGGCGGCGGACACGGCTGGGTTCTCGTTGCCCGGTGGCAAGGCCGGGTGGTTCTGCCACACGCCCGCGGTGCCGGTGGCGCGGTCGATCGGGCGCAAGCGGTTGATGGAGCTGGTGCTGACCGGTGACGTGATCGACGCGGCCACCGCGGTGGAGTGGGGGCTGATCAACCGGGCCGTGCCTCTGGATCAGCTGGACGCCGAGGTCGACGATCTGCTGGCCCGTGCCACGCGGGGGAGTCGTACGTCGAAGGCCATCGGCAAGCGGACGGTCTACGCGCAGCTCGACCGGCCCGAGGCCGACGGGTACGAGATCGCGCTGTCCGTCATGGCCGAGACCTCGCAGTCCCCGTCAGCCAAAGAGGGACGGGCGTCGTTCCTGGAGAAGCGGCCGCCCGTGTGGCCCGGCTAGTCGCGAGGAGCCGCAGCGCGTCGGCGTTCGGGCCCGGCTCCGCCTGGTAGACCACGAGGTACTGGCCGGGTGCCTCGCGGACGTCGAACGAGTGGTAGGTCAGCTCGAGCGGGCCGACCGCGGGATGCACGAACTCCTTGGCGTCCTGGGTCTTCCCGCGCACCTCGTGGTGTTCCCAGAGTTCTTCGAAGACGGGGTTCTGGCTCAGTTCCGCGACCATCTGCCTGAGGCGCTGGGACTTCGGGTCGGCGGTCTGCCGCAGGTGCGCGACGGTGCTCTGCGCGACCCAGTTCCAGCGCGGGTAGAAGCTCGCGGCCACCGGGTCGAGGAACGTCATCCTGGCCGCGTTGTCGGCGGGCGTGAACGGCTCGTAGAGGGCTTCGGCCAGTGCGTTCGAGGCCAGCATGTCCAAGAACCCGTTCATCACGAACGCCGGCATGTCGTGCATGCCGCTCATGAGACGGCGCAGCTCGGGGCTGACCTTGTCGGTCGTGTGGCCCTCGTCGGCGACGACTCCGGCCAGCCGGTGCAGGTGCGCGCGGGCGTCGGTGTCGAGGTGCAGGGCCCTGCTCAGGGCGTCGAGGACCTGTGCCGACGGGTGGGTCTCGCGGCCCTGTTCGAGGCGGGCGTAGTAGTCCGCGCTGACCCCGGCGAGCACCGCGACCTCCTCCCGCCGCAGGCCCTTGACCTTGCGCTGGGTATGGCTCGGCAGGCCCGCGTCCTGGGGGTTGACGCGGGCGCGGTGTGCTTTCAGGAACTCGCCGAGCATGGTTCCGAGGATATTCCGAGTGGCCGGAACCTGCCTGGGTGTGGCACTCCTAGGGAGAAGGTGTCCTGGTAGAGGCCGTTCGGTCCGGCGAGTGTTGTGGCCATGAGCAAAGTCGTTTTGATCAGTGGAGCTTCCAGCGGCATCGGCGAGGCCACGGCCCGCGTTCTGGCCGCGGCAGGACATCAGGTGTTCCTCGGGGCACGGCGTGAGGACCGGCTGGCGGCGTTGGCATCCGAGATCGGTGCCGGCTACGCGCCGCTCGACGTGACGTCGCGGGAGTCGTTCCAGTCCTTTGTGGATGCGGCCGTGGAACGGTACGGCCGGGTCGACGTGCTGGTGAACAACGCCGGTGTGATGCCCCTGTCCCTCATGGACTCGTTGAAGGTCGACGAGTGGGACCGCATGGTGGACGTCAACATCAAGGGTGTGCTGTACGGCATCGCCGCCGTGCTGCCCCGGTTCTCCGGTGGCGGGCACGTCGTGAACGTCGCCTCGATCGGCGCGCACATGGTCATGCCGACCGCCGCCGTGTACTGCGCGACGAAGTACGCCGTGTGGGCGATCTCCGAGGGGTTGCGGCAGGAGCGCGACGACGTGCGGGTCACCGTGATCTCGCCCGGCGTCACGGAGTCCGAGCTGGCGGACACCATCACCGAGGACTTCGCGGCGGAGCTGATGGAGGACTTCCGCAAGATCGCGTTGCCGGCGTCCGCCATCGGTGACGCCATCGCGTACGCGATCTCGCAGCCCTCGGAGGTCGACGTCAACGAGATCGTCGTGCGGCCGGTGAACCAGCGCTAGGCGCCGGTCGTCGAGCCCGGCCGGAGGATCATGAGCACGGTCACCGTCGCCCACAGCAGGTTGAAGACGCCCGTGTACATGGCCAGCCGCTTGACGTCCTTGGTCTTCAACGCCCTCTCCTGACCGGGAAGGATCTTGAGGGCCAGCACGAACGCGGCGGCGGTGGTGAGCGCGATCGACACGATCACCCAGGGGTGGCCGGTCACGCCCATCACGCCCGCCGTCGCGAACCCGAAGACCGGCACCGAGATGCCGATGAGCGCGTAGACGCGGCAGATCCGGTGCAGCAGCTCGGGGTTGCCGGCCGTGGTGACGGCCTTCGGGAACATGCTGGCGGCGACCGTGACCGGACCGATCGCGATGATCGCGGCCAGGACGTGCAGCGAGAGGAAGAACTTGCTCACGCCGCGCTCCACACCGTGCCGCGGCGTTCGTGCGCGAACAGCGTCTCGACCTGCAGGGCCTGCTGGGCGCCGATCTCGCGTTCGAGCAGGTAGAGACCGAGGTCGACGCCCGACGTGACGCCGGCGGCGCTGACCAGGTCGCCGTCGTCGACGATGCGGGCGCGGACCGGGTTCACGCCCATGGACTCCAGCGCGTGCAGGCCGAGGTGGTTTGTGGTGGCGTTGCGGCCCTTGATCAGGCCGGCGATGCCCAGCAGCAACGAGCCTCCGCACACGGTGGCGATGAGCGCGCTGGTCTCTCTGAGTGCGGGGCCGACAGTGGCGGCACCCGCGCTGAGCAGCGCGAACACCTCCTCGTCCTGGAGCGCTGCCGCGCCGGGCACGACGACGAGGTCCGTGCCGGGGTCGAACGCGGCGGTTGCCCTGAGGGACAACAGGTTCAGGCCGGCCGGGACCTCGTGCGGTCCTTCGACCGCCACCAGTTCGGTCTGGATCCCGCCCGCGGTCAGCGTCTCGTACGGGCCGATCACGTCCAACGGGTCGAAGCCGTCGAACAACACCACTTGAGCTTTCACAGCGCCTGCTCCCTCACGTCGGTGATCAAAACCGTAGGAGGGCCGGATCCCGTCGAGAACTGGCTGGAATGCCATGTTCCAACGGATTCTCGCCAGCTACGGTGGTGGACGTGCACGAGGTGGCAGTGGTGGCGATGGACAGCGTGGTCCCGTTCGACTTCGCGACACCGGTCGACGCGTTCAACTGGGTCGGCCGGTACCGCGTGCGCGTCTGCGGTCCGAAGAGGACGGTCGACGCGGGCTGCTTCGAGATCAAGGTCCCGCACGGCTTGGAGTTGCTGTCCGAAGTGGACACGATCGTCCTGCCGGGGCACGACCCCGCGATGGTGGTGCCCCGGCCGTTGGTCGAGGCGTTGCGGCAGGCCGCGGCCCGGGGCGCCCGGATCGCGTCGATCTGCACGGGCGCCTTCGTGTTCGCCGAGACCGGGTTGCTGGACGGGCTCCGGGTGACCACGCACTGGCTGGGCGCGGAGGAGCTGGCGGCGCGGTTCCCGGCCCTGGAAGTCGACCCGGACGTGCTGTACGTCGACAACGGCCAGTTCCTGACTTCCGCCGGTGCCGCGGCGGGGCTCGACCTGTGCCTGCACATGATCCGGCGCGACCACGGGTCCGCGGTGGCGGCCGACGCGGCGCGATTCGCCGTGATGCCGCTGGAACGGGAGGGCGGGCAGGCGCAGTTCATCGTCACGCCGCCGGTGGCGCCTCAGGGAGCGGAGCTCGAACCCCTGCTGCTGTGGATGGACGCTCATGTGTCGCAGGAGCTGACGCTGGACGACCTGGCCAGGCAGGCGGGCATGAGCACGCGGACGTTGAACCGGCGGTTCCGCGAGCAGACCGGCACGACGCCGTTGCAGTGGCTGCACCGGGCGCGCGTCAGGCAGGCCCAGCACCTGCTCGAAACGACGAAGGACCCCGTCGAGCTGATCGCGAGCCGCGTCGGGTTCGGGTCGGCGACGGCGTTCCGCGACCGGTTCAAGCGGATCGCCGGCACCTCACCGCAGAGCTACCGGGCGGCTTTTCAGGGCTGAGAGTGTTCGTGCAGCAGCAGGAACGTGTACGCGGCGATCGACTGGGCGTCGGTGATCTCGCCCTTCGCGATCATCGACTCGAACTCCGCGCGCGGGAACCACCGCGAGCGCATGTCCTGCTCCTCGTGCTCCCGCTCGTGGAAGCCCTCGGTGAGGCCGGTCGCGAGGAACACCCGGCCGCGCTGCGACGACATGCCGGGCGCGACGTCGAGCAGGCCGAGCTCGATCATCCGGCCGGCCCGCAGTCCGGTCTCCTCGCGCAGTTCGCGGGCGGCGAGCTGCAACGGGTCGGAGTCGGCGCGGTCGGGCGCGGTGCCCTGCGGGAACTCCCAGCGGCGCAGGCCGATCGGGTAGCGGAACTGTTCGACGAGCCGCAGGCGCTCGCCGTCGAGCGGGATGATCAGCGCGAAGTCGGGTTTGTCGACCACGCCGTAGATGCCGCTGGATCCGTCCGCGCGCTGGATCTCGTCCTCGCGAACGGTCATCCACGGGTTTGCGTACACCTGACGGGTGCCGAGGCTTTCCACGCCACGGACCGTACCTAACGACCGGATCCCGGACGCACCCCGTAGCCTGTCGCGGTGCGTCTCGTCATCGCTCGCTGCCAGGTCGACTACGTCGGACGACTCACCGCCCATCTGCCGATGGCTCAGCGCCTGCTGCTGATCAAGGCCGACGGTTCGGTGTCGATCCACTCGGACGACCGCGCGTTCAAGCCGTTGAACTGGATGAGCCCGCCCTGCTGGCTCATCGAAGATCCGGACATCTGGACGGTGCAGAACAAGTCGGGGGAGAAGCTGATCATCACCCTCGACGAGGTCATGCACGACTCCAAGCACGAGCTCGGCCCGGAGCCCGGCCTGCAGAAGGACGGCGTCGAGGCCGACCTGCAGAAGCTGCTCGCCCAGCACGTCACGACCCTGGGCGACGGCTGGACCCTGGTGCGCCGCGAGTTCCCGACCCCGATCGGCCCGGTCGACCTGATGTGCCGGGACTCCGCCGGGGCGTCGGTCGCCGTGGAGATCAAGCGGCGCGGTGAGATCGACGGCGTGGAGCAGCTGACCAGGTACCTGGAGCTGCTCAACCGCGACCCGCTGATCGCGCCGGTCGCCGGTGTGTTCGCGGCGCAGCAGATCAAGCCGCAGGCACGGGTGCTGGCGGAGGACCGCGGGATCCGGTGCGTGGTGCTGGACTACGACGCGTTGCGCGGGATCGAGCCGGACGAGTTTCGGCTGTTCTGACCACGAGGACCCAGGAGCCCGGCACCGCGAGGTGCCGGGCTCGCTCATTCGGCCGCGTCCCGCCTGGCCCGGTGGCGGTCGGCGTGGATTCCAATCGCCACCCGGAGACCGCACCCGGTCAGGTCGCGGATCCGCTTGATCGTCCTGATGTTCGGCAGAGTCGCAACGGCGGTGTCGATCTCGTCGCGGGTCTGCGGGCATTGCGCCGCGAACATCAGCTGCGACTCGCACCCGAAGCACGGGTCTCCGGTCGAGGCGATCAGGCTGCTGTACATGTCACGGCCGCAGCCGGGGCAGGACCACCTCGTCTGCCGCTGCGCGCAGTCGTCGCACAGCGGGTAGTGCGTGTGGCCTTCCCTGGTCCGTGCCGGGGTGCTGCCGCATTGTGAGCACTTCTTGCCTTCCACGTTTGTCAGTCTTGGCTTCGAAGACACTCCCGCGCACCCGAATTCCCCCGCTCCCCGGCTTCGGCGAGCGCCCCTTCGAACGCCGTGGTTTGGTGATCATCCACACGGGGTAGGACTGCGCTCACCTGGAGTACTGTCCTCTCCTGGTCGATGATGTTCGACTTTGTTCGAAGTCTTGGGAGGTGGACGGTGTCGATCTTGGCTGAGGCGGACCTGCGGCTGGACGCGGGACCGATCGACTACGCGTTGCTGTTGATCTACTTCGTGGTGGTTCTCGGCATCGGCGTGATGGCGAGACGATCCGTCTCCTCCAGCCTCGACTTCCTGCTGTCCGGCAGGTCGCTGCCGGCGTGGGTCACCGGACTCGCGTTCATCTCGGCGAACCTCGGCGCGCTCGAGCTGATGGGCATGACGGCGAACGGCGCGCAGTACGGCATGGCGACCGTGCACTACTACTGGATCGGCGCCATCCCCGCGATGGTGTTCCTCGGTCTGGTGATGATGCCGTTCTACTACGGCTCGAAAGTGCGCAGCGTTCCCGAGTTCATGCGCCGGCGGTTCGGCAAGCCGGCTCACCTGGTCAACGCGATCAGCTTCGCCGTCGCGCAGATCCTGATCGCGGGCATCAACCTGTTCGCGCTCGCGGTGATCATCGACGCGCTGCTCGGGTGGCCGCTGCCGGTGTCCATCTGCGTCGCGGCACTGGTGGTTCTCGCGTACACGACCCTCGGCGGTCTGAGTGCCGCCATCTACAACGAGGTGCTGCAGTTCTTCGTCATCGTGGCCGCGCTGGCGCCGTTGACGATCGTCGGCCTGATCAAGGTCGGCGGCTGGCAGGGCATCGTCGAGAAGGTCACCGACAAGGAACAGCTGTCCGCCTGGCCCGCGACCGAACTCACCGGCATCGAGCACCCGGTGTGGAGTGTCATCGGTCTGGTGTTCGGTCTCGGCTTCGTGCTTTCGTTCGGTTACTGGACGACGAACTTCGCCGAGGTGCAGCGCGCGATGAGCGCGAAGTCGATGTCCGCGGCCAAGCGCACGCCGATCATCGGCGCGTACCCGAAGGCGTTGATCCCGGCGATCATCATCATCCCCGGCATCATCGCTGCGTTGATCGTGCCGGAGATGGCGCAGCTCAAGGCCGGTGACACGAGCAGCGGCGTGGCCTACAACGACGTGCTGCCGCTGCTGATGCGCGACCTGCTGCCCAACGGCATCCTCGGCATCGCGATCACGGGTCTGCTGGCGAGCTTCATGGCCGGTGTGGCGGCGAACGTCAGCTCGTTCAACACCGTCTTCACGTACGACCTGTGGCAGGACTACATCAAGAAGGACCGTCCGGACGAGTACTACCTGCGCGTCGGGCGGTTGGCCACGGTCGGTGCGTGCGTCCTCGCGATCGGCACGGCGTTCATCGCGGCGTCGCTCGGCGGGTCCAACATCATGGACTACATCCAGGCGCTGTTCTCGTTCTTCAACGCGCCGCTCTTCGCGACGTTCATCCTCGGCATGTTCTGGAAGCGGATGACGCCGACCGCCGGCTGGGTCGGTCTGCTCGCCGGTACGTTCACGGCGATCTTCATCTACGCGATCTCGGAGCCGTCGTTCGGCATCGAGCTGCTGGAGCTTCCTGGCCAGGGCGCGAGCTTCCTCGGCGCGGGTCTCGCGTTCGTGGTCGACATCGTCGTGAGCTTCGCGGTCAGCCTCGTCACGCGGCCGAAGCCGGACAGCGAGCTCGGCGGGCTGGTCTACAGCCTGACGCCCAAGGAGGACAGGGCGCACTCCACCACCGGTGACGACGCGGGCTGGTACCGCTCGCCCGCACTGCTCGGCGGCGGAGTGCTGGCCCTGACGACCGTTCTCTACTTCATCTTCGCCTGAGGGAGGCTGCCATGAGGTTGTTCGACCTGCGACTGATCATCGCTTTCCTCTTCGGCGTGTACGGCGTCGTACTGGTCGTCATCGGGTTCGGTTTCACGACCGACGAGGACCTGAAGAAGGCCGAAGGGGTCAACATCAACCTGTGGGCCGGCATCGCCATGGTGGTGCTGGCGGCGGTGTTCGCCGCGTGGGCGACGCTGCGGCCTCAGTTCGCGGACACGGACAAAGAGCCGCTCAAGGAGCTATGACTGGGGACGACCAGGGTAAACAGGGTTGAAGGCCTCGATGGTCCACGCGTCGAGCCAGTTGAATGCGCGACGGATTCGGTTTCGCACGTCTCTCCTTCTGTCGGGGTCTTCACCTTCTACAGCGCGTTGATCTTCTGAATCGTTCCCGTAGCGCAGGGTGACATGTGCCACGGGGTAACTCGGGGTACCGCCCACGAACGCCCGCAAAGGTCGCTACCGTGCACGTCGTGCCTCGTTTTCGTGCCACCGCTGTGGTCGCCGCCGCCGCGTTGCTGATGGCCGGCTGTGCGACCGGGCCGGGTCTCGCCAAGACCAACTCGCCGCGCCGCACCGTGCAGGCAGGTGCGGACGCGACCACGACCGATCCGTCGACCAAGCCGTCGGCGCAGGCGGGCAAGCCCGTCGACCCGGCGTTCGCGGCGGACCGGCTGCGGCTGATCAACCCGTGCGCGCTGATCGAGAAGGACGTGCTGCAGACGGTCGGCACGCCGTCGAGGTACTCGAGCAGCTCCTACACGCGCTGCGCGAACTACATGAAGGACAAGGCCGGCAAGACGCTCAGCGTCACCATCGACATCGGCTACTCGCTGACGTCGACGGAGCTGAAGAACGCGACCAAGCAGGTCGCGGGCCTCAAGAGCGCTGAGCAGAAGCTGAACAACTCGTGCTTCATCTCGGCCGTGACGCAGGAGAACCCCCCACAGGCCGTGCGGATGCAGACGAACACCGGCACCGGCGGCGGCGAGGCGTGCGAGCCTGGTCGCAAGGTGCTGGAAGGCGCCGTGCGCAAGCTCAGGGGCAACCCGCAGAAGTACAGCCCGCCGAAGGGCTCGCCGGTCGAGGTCGACCCGTGCGCGATCGTCGAGCGGTCGACGCTCGCGCCTGTGCTCGGTGCCTCGCCGCGTGCGTTGCCGTACGGGCTGCACCAGTGCTCGTGGACGGGGCAGAACGCGCAGATGCAGATCGAGTTCAAGACGGCGCGCATCCCGAAGGACGGCAAGTTCGACAGCAGGTCCGTCGAGACCGATCTCGGCGGCGGCCTGAAGGGCTACCAGGCGTTCAGGGACGGCGCGTTCCCGACGTGCGAGCTGGTGCTGGTCCGGACGAAGGACCAGAGCGACGCGGGTGAGATCGTGGAGTTCGTGGTCGCGGCCTCGAAGGAGAAGGAGCTGGATCGCTGCCAGGCGGCGCAGGCGTTCGCCAAGGCGGTTCTTCCCCTGCTGCCCCAGGCCTGACGTACCGCGCGGGACCAGGCGGGGGCTGAAAGTTCCCCGAGTACGCGTTAGTGTCGAGGTTACTGGCGAGTACCTGGAGGGCCCCCATGACGCAGACCGCTTCGGACAGCGCGCTGTCGGCCGATGGCGAGCAGCGGCGGTTCGCATCACTGGACCCGCGCACGGGTGAGGTCGTCGCGCACCACCCGATCCACACGGCCGCCGAGGTCGAGGACGCGGTGTCCTCGGCGCGCGAGGCCGCCGCGTGGTGGGCGGGTCTCGGGTTCGAGGGCCGCAGGACCAAGCTCGACGCCTGGCGCAGGATCCTGTCGCAGCGCTCGGACGAGTTCATCGCGCTGATCAGCTCGGAGACGGGCAAGCCCGCGGACGACTCCCGCGTCGAGGTCGCGCTGGTGATGGACCACCTGCACTGGGCCTCGCGGCAGGCCGGTCGTGTGCTGGGCAAGCGCCGGGTGTCCTCGGGCATGCTGATGTTCAACCACAGCGCGACGCTGGAGTACCGGCCGTTGGGCGTCATCGGCGTCATCGGGCCGTGGAACTACCCCGCGCACACGCCGATGGGGTCGATCTCGTACGCGCTGTCCGCGGGCAACGCCGTGGTGTTCAAGCCCTCGGAGTTCACGCCCGGCGTAGGCACGTTCCTCGCGTCGACGTTCACCGAGGCGGTGCCGGAGTACCCGGTGTTCCAGGTGGTCACGGGCTTCGGCGAGACGGGTGCGGCGCTGGTCGCCTCGGGCGTCGACAAGATCGCGTTCACCGGTTCCACGCGGACCGGCAAGAAGGTCATGGCCGCGGCTGCCGCGTCGCTGACGCCGGTGCTGGTCGAGTGCGGCGGCAAGGACGCGCTGATCGTCGACTCGGACGCCGACCTGACCGCCGCCGCCGAGGCCGCGATCTGGGGCGCGGTGTCGAACGCCGGCCAGACGTGCGCGGGCGTCGAGCGGATCTACGTGGCCGAGGACGTCGCCGACGAGTTCACCGAGATCGTGGTGAAGCGGGCGAACAAGCTCAAGCCGGGTGGCGAGCCGAACGCGAACCTCGGGCCGATCACGATGCCGTCGCAGGTGGAGATCATCCGCGAGCACGTGCAGGACGCGCTGGACCGCGGTGGCAAGGCGCTGGTGGGCGGGCCGGACTCGATCAGGCCGCCGTACGTCGAGCCGGTGGTGCTGGCTGATGTGCCGGAGGACTCGCTGGCGGTCACGGAGGAGACCTTCGGGCCGACCGTGGTGATCAACCGGGTGCCGAACGCGCTGGAGGGCGTGCGGCTCGCGAACCAGTCGAAGTACGGGCTGGGTGCCGCCGTGTTCTCGAAATCGCGCGGTGAGGAGCTGGCGGCCGAGCTGCGGGTGGGGATGGTGTCGGTCAACTCCGTGCTGACCTACGCGGCGATCCCCGGGCTGCCGTTCGGCGGGGTCGGGGACTCCGGATTCGGGCGCATCCACGGTGAGGACGGGCTGCGCGAGTTCGCCTACGCCAAGGCCGTGACGAAGCTGAAGTTCACGTCGCTGATCAACATGGCGACGTTCGACAGGTCGTCCATGGCGGGCAAGCAGATGCTGCGCCTCGCGCGGATGCTCTTCGGTCGCTGAAGAGCATCCGCTGAGGTCGTTCAAGCGCCGAGCTGGGTCTTCATGTCGTCGAGGACCACGTTCGCGGCGAGCACGCCGAGACCGAGGAAGTAGGTCTCGTCGAGGACCGGCTTGGCCTTGCCCGCCTTGACGGCGTTCAGGCCGGTCCACAACGGACCGCCGAGGACGGACGCCTGCGCGGTCTTGGCCGGGTCGCCGTAGGTGGAGTACAGGATGAAGTCGCCATCGGCCTTGCCGATCTGCTCCGCGCTGACCTCGGCGGCCAGGTCGTCCACCTGGGACGACGTGGGCTGACCGATCTTGGCGTCGATCAGGATCGTGCCGATGAACGACTTCTTGGCGTAGAGACGGATGCGGCCCGGCATGAAGCGCAGCGCCGTGACCGTCGGGCGCACGCCGAGCTTCTTCTCGATGGCGTTGCCGGTCTCGGTGGCCTTGTTCGTGTAGTCCTCGAGCATCTTCGCGGCGTCGGCCTGGCGGTCGAGCGCGGCCGCGTTGAGGAGGAAGTTCTCCTTCCACACGTAGCCGGGGCGCACGCTGAACACCGTCGGGGCGATCGCGGCGAGCTTCGGGTAGAGGGCCTCCGCGCGCAGCTGCGAGCCCAGGATGAGGTCCGGGTCCAGCTTCGTGATCGCCTCGAGGTTGAGGTTGTTGGTCGTGCCGACGTTCTCCGGCGTGCCGCCCTTGTCGCCGATGTAGGTCGGCATGGTCGGGGAGCCGTCGGTGTAGGCGATGCCGACGGGCTTGATGCCGAGCGCCACGACGTTGTCGAGTTCGCCCGTGTCGAGCACGACCACCCGTTCGGGTTTCTTCTCGAGCTTGGTCTCACCCATCGCGTGCTTGATCGTGCGGGGGAACTCGCCGGGCTTCTGCGTCGTGCCGAACCCGTTGCTCAGCTCGTACGCCTTGCCGAAGTCCTCGCCACCTTGGGCGACGGTCGGCTTGTCCGGCGTGCTGGAGCAGGCGGTCAGGGTCAGGGCGACTGCTACGAGCAGCGCTGCTCTCTTGGGCACGACGTTGTTCCTCCACTACGGAACGTGATGTTGACCTGCGTTTGTAAGGGCAGGCTAACGGTAGCCGGGTCCTTTGACGGTTCCGAGTGTCAGACCCCCGGAGTAAGAAGGAACACGGTCACCGCCGATCGGAAGGGCGCAACGATGAAGAAGATCATCAACGATCCGGAAACCGTGGTGCGGGAAGCGCTGCGGGGGATGCAGGCCGCCCATTCCGATCTGCTGACCGTGCACCACGACCCAGCGGTCGTCGTGCGCGCGGACGCACCGGTGCGGGGCAAGGTCGCGATCATCTCCGGCGGGGGCTCGGGGCACGAACCGCTGCACGGGGGGTTCGTCGGGCGCGGCATGCTCTCCGCGGCCTGTCCGGGGCCGGTGTTCACGTCGCCGACGTCGGACCAGGTGGTCGACGCGATCGCGCGGACCGACGGTGGCGCGGGGGCGTTGCTGGTCGTGAAGAACTACACGGGCGACGTGCTGAACTTCGAGATGGCCGCGGAGCTCGCGGAGTCGGAGGTCAGATCGGTCGTGATCGACGACGACGTGGCGGTGCAGGACTCGTCGTACACGGCCGGGCGTCGCGGCGTCGGCGGCACGGTGCTGCTGGAGAAGATCGTGGGCGCGGCGGCCGAGCGCGGCGACGACCTGGCTGCCTGCGAGGCGCTCGCCTTACGGGTCATCTCCTCGGTGCGGTCGATGGGGCTCGCGCTGACCGCGTGCACGGTGCCGCACGTGGGCTCGCCGTCGTTCGAGCTGGCCGACGACGAGATGGAGATCGGCATCGGCATCCACGGCGAGCCGGGCCGGCGGAAGGTGAAGACCGGGTCCGCGTCCGAGATGGTGTCGGCGCTGCTGGAGCCGATCCTGGAGGACCTGCCCTTCTCGTCCGGCGATCGGGTGCTGCTGTTCACCAACGGTATGGGCGGCACACCTCTGCTCGAGCTGTACTTGGCGCACGGCATCGCGGAGCAGTTGCTGGCGGATCGGGGGATCACGGTGGAACGCAGGTTGGTCGGTCCGTACATCACGAGCCTGGAGATGCAGGGCATGAGCCTCACGCTGCTCCGCCTCGACGACGAGATGGTCGAGCTGTGGGACGCGCCGGTCCACACGGCCGCACTGCGGTGGGGAGTCTGAGGTGGGGTGCACGGCAGCGGACGTCATCGCGGCCATCCGAGCCGCCGCGGTCGTCGTCCAGGAACACCGGGACGAACTGGTGCGCCTGGACCAGGCGATCGGCGACGCCGACCACGGCGAGAACATGAGGCGGGGCTTCACCGCGGTGCTGTCCCGTTTGGACACCGAGCCGCCGGACACACCGGCCAAAGTGCTGAAACTCGTCGCCACCACCCTGATCTCCACGGTTGGCGGCGCGGCGGGCCCGTTGTACGGCACGGCTTTCCTGCGTGCCTCGTCCGCGGTGGGTGATTTGGCGGAGCTGGACGGCGACGCGGTGGCACGCGCTCTGCGGGCCGCGCTGGACGGCGTGGTGGCGCGCGGCAAGGCCGTGGTGGGCGACAAGACGATGGTCGACGCCCTCACCCCGGCCGTGACGGCAGCGGCGTGCGCCGAGGGCACGGCCGCCGCCGCCCTCTCCGCGGCGGCCGACGCGGCAGCCGAGGGAGCCACCTCGACCGTGCCGATGGTGGCCCGCAAGGGCAGGGCCTCGTACCTGGGCGACCG
Organism: Lentzea pudingi; assembly: GCF_014646255.1. Lineage (GTDB taxonomy): Bacteria > Actinomycetota > Actinomycetes > Mycobacteriales > Pseudonocardiaceae > Lentzea > Lentzea pudingi. The sequence goes on along the minus strand of NZ_BMNC01000002.1, from coordinate 490,401 downwards.
CAGCGCGGGCCACATGGACCCGGGAGCAAGGTCGACGGCGCTTTTGTTGCGCGCCCTCGCAGACGCGGCGGCCAAGGCATGACGGCCGCCGCGGACACCACCCGCGTGGGCCTGGTGGTCGTCTCGCACAGCGACATGCTGGCCAACGGCGTGGCGGAACTGGCCGCGCAGATGGCACCGGACGTCGCGGTGCTCCCCGTGGGCGGCACCGAGGAGGGCGGCCTGGGCACCGACTACGGCGCGGTCGTCGAAGCCCTGGCGGACGCCGACGCGGGCGCGGGCGTGGTGGTGCTCTACGACCTGGGCAGCGCCAAGATGACGGCGGAAATGGCCGTGGAATCAGCAGACGACCCGACCCGCTACACCGTGGTGGACGCCCCACTGGTCGAAGGCGCGGTGGCCGCAGCCGTGACGGCCCAGGGAGGCGCCCCCCTGGCCGACGTGGCGGCCGCGGCCGAAGGCGCCTCCGGCGAGACCCCGGTAGCCGCAGACGCCCGCCCGGCCCTGCACCTGGTGCCGGACGCGGTGTCGGCGGAAGTGCCGCTGACCAACGAGGTCGGCCTCCACGCCCGCCCGGCAGCCCTGCTGGCCCGCACCGTCGCCGAACTCGACGCCGACGTGGTCGTCCGCTACGGCGACGAGGAGGCGAACGCGGCCAGCGTGCTGGCCCTGATGGGCCTGAGCGCACCCGGCGGCAGGTCGATCACCGTGGTGGCGACGGGCAAGGACGCGGCGGAGGCGGTGCGCCGCATCGAGGAGCTGGCGGAGAGGGGGTTCGACGACTGACGACCACCGCGGACCGCGGCTTTGAGCGGCGCCCGGCCCGGTCGCCGCGGCCCGGTCACCGCGGACCGCGATGGCGGCCGGGCCGGAGGCACGGGAGGTGCTGGAGGGGCGGGGCGGCTCACCCGCAGGGCGGCTGAGCCGCAGGCGGTTCTGCCGCGGGTCCGCTTGCCACAGGTCGGCTTGCCGCGGGTCCGCTTGCCACAGGTCCGCTTGCCACAGGTCGGCTTGCCGCGGGTCGGCTTGCGAGGGTCGGCTTGCCGCGAGGCGGTGACTTCGGTTGGCGGAGCTGTGGGTTGGCTGGGAGGCGGGAGCTACCACAAGCCGCCCCGTGCATCGCGGTCCCAGCTGGCCGTTCTCGCGCCAGCTCTGCCGTCTAGCCGTGCTCGCGTCAGCTGTGCTCGCGCCAGCTGTGCTCGCGCCAGCCGTGCCCGCGCCAGCCGTGCCCGCGACAACCCTGCCGCCCATCCGTCCCGGCGCTGCTCACCTCGCGCGCCACCCTCTCCGCCGGCTCCCGTCTCTCCGCCGGCTCCCACCTTCCCGCCAGCCCCACCCGAGCCGTCCTCCACCTCGATCGGCGCAACTCCCCGTTCCCCCACACGGGTTCATCAGGCAAAAGGCCGCCCCCGCCCGTCCGCTAGACCGATAACTGTTTCGATCCCGATGGCGAAGCTCACGACGCCGCCCGCCGCCGGGAGTGGCATAGTCGCCCGCAAGTTACTCCTTAGTAGCCCACGCTTTACCCCGCATGGGAGGTCTGCAGTGGCGCGCGAAATCAACACCGTCGGAGTCGTCGGCTTCGGAACCATGGGCGCGGGCATCGTCGAGGTACTCGCGCGCACCGGGCTCGTGGTGAAGGTGGTGGAGGTCGACGCGGCCGGCGTCGAGCGCGGCCTCGGGCACCTCGAGCACTCGACGCAGCGGGCCGTGAAGCGCGAGAAGCTGACCGCGGACGAGAAGGTCGCGCTCGAAGCGCGGATCACGACGAGTCTCGACCTCGGGAGTCTTGCGGACTGCGATCTCGTCATCGAGGCGGTGCCGGAGAACGTCGAGTTGAAGGCTCGGATCTTCAAGGAGCTCGACGGGGTCCTGAAGCCCGAGGCGATCATCGCGTCCAACACGTCGTCGCTGTCGATCACCGAGATCGGTGTCGTCACGAAGCGGCCCGGCAAGGTCGTGGGGCTGCACTTCTTCAACCCCACGCAGGTCCTCAAGCTGGTCGAGGTCGTGCGCACGGTCGTCACGGAGCCGGACGTGATCACCGACGTGGTCGCGTTCACCGAGCGGCTGGGCAAGTCGCCGGTCGTGATCGGGGACAGGGCGGGTTTCATCGCGAACGCCCTCCTCTTCCCGTACCTCAACCACGCCGTGAAGATGCTGGAGTCCAAGTACGCGACGCGCGAGGACCTCGACGCGGCCATGCGGTACGGGTGTGGTTACCCGATGGGGCCGTTGGCGCTGTTGGACCTCATCGGTCTCGACACCGCGTACGAGATCCTCGACACGATGTACCACCAGTCGCGAAACCGGCTGCACTCGCCGGCCCCGTTGCTGAAGCAGATGATCACGGCCGGGCTGCTCGGCAGGAAGTCCGGGCGCGGTTTCTACACCTACGACGGGCCCGACTCGCCGGTCGTCGTCGAGGACGTGCACACACCGTCCGAAGTGGACAGCTCGGTGCAGACCCGGGAGGTCCAGCGGGTCGGTGTCATCGGCACGGGCACGATGGCCACGGGCATCGTCGAGGTGTTCGCCAAGCGCGGGTACGACGTCGTGCTGCGGGCGCGCAGCCTCGACAAGGCCGAGAAGGCGATCGGTGCGGTGCGCAAGTCGCTGGAGCGCGCGGTCAGCAAGGGCAGGCTGTCGGAGCAGGACCGCGACGCGACGCTCGCCCGCATCTCGCCCGCCGTCGAGTTCGTGGAGCTCGCGGACTGCGACCTGGTCGTCGAGGCGGTGGCCGAGGAGATCGGGATCAAGAAGGAGGTCTTCGCGGCGCTCGACGAGGTGTGCAAGCCCGGCGCCGTGCTCGCGACGACCACGTCGTCGTTGCCGGTCATCGAGGTCGCGGCGGCCACCGGCAGGCCGGCGGACGTCGTGGGGCTGCACTTCTTCAACCCCGCGCAGGTCATGAAGCTGGTGGAGGTCGTCGAGACGATCTCCACGGGTGCCGACGTGGTCGCGACGGCCCGCAAGATCTGCCTCGACCTCGGCAAGCACCCGGTGCACTGCGGTGACGTGGCCGGCTTCATCGTCAACGCGCTGCTCTTCCCGTACCTGAACGACGCGGTGAAGATGCTGGAGGCGCACTACGCCGAGGCCGACGACATCGACAACGCCATGAAGGTCGGCTGCGGACTGCCGATGGGACCGTTCGCGCTGCTCGACGTCGTGGGGCTGGACGTGTCGCTGGCGATCGAGCGGACGCTCTACAACGAGTTCCGCGAGCCCGGCTTCGCGCCGGCACCGTTGCTGGAACACCTGGTCACGGCCGGTCGTCTCGGCCGCAAGACGGGCAAGGGGTTCCGCGACTACTCGTGAGCCGCTCACAGGGGCACCATGTCCCGTCTGGCATGGTGGTGCCATGCGGCGACTGGTGCTCCTGTTGGCTGTCCTCGTGCTCGCGTCCGGCTGTGCGCGTGTGACCGTCGAGGGCAGCCCGGTCGCGCAGGCGCCCCTCGACGCGTCCTCGCCGTTCGACCAGGAAGGGTCCACCGACCCGAGCACGGACCCGAGCACCGAGCCCAGCGAGTCCGAGGACCCGGAGACCGCGCCGGTCGACGGCGAGATCACGCCCAACTGCGCCAAGCTCAAGTGGACGGACCTGCCCTACCCCGGCGCCAAGGCCGAGACGCCGCCCACGCAGATCAACTACGACTCGACGTTCGAGGAGTCGTGCCGCTGGATGACGAAGATCGACGACGTCGAAGTCGGTGTCTCCCTGCGGTTCCGGGACAGCCGGCAGATCAAGATCGAGCGCACCACCGGCGAGTGGGACGTGAAGGGCCACAAGGTCTCGTACCTCGACCGCACCGGCGAGCAGGAGGTCGAGCCGTCGTGCGTGCTCACCCTGCCCTACAACGGTGGTGGGCTCGGGATCATCGTCATCGACTCGACCGGCAAGTTCGGCGGCGTCTGCGACCAGGGCCGCAAGGTCGCCGAGGTCATGATCGACCGCGAGGCGTCCTAACCGCAGCACCCTCCGCCGCAGCACCCTCCGCCGCCACCGGGTGCGGCCTGCTGCGTGCCGCCGATCCCGGCCATGGACAGCAGCTTCACCGTGTCGGGATGGCCCTGCGGACAGCTCGCGGGCGAGGACGACTCGCTCATCGGGCGCTGCACGTCGAAGGTGTCGTCGCAGGTTCGGCAACGGAACTCGTAGGTCGGCACGCCCCGATTCTACGAGCGGTTACCGTGTGGCCGTGCCACGTCGTAACAGCCCCAAGCCAGAAGACCCACGTCCCCTCGGCGGGGGTGTGGGTTGGGCGCGCACGGAGTCGGGCCCGGACGGCGACTGGCTGGTCCGCGCCATCTCGGGCGCGCAGGCGCAGAAGACCTACCGCTGCCCGGGCTGCGACCACGAGATCCGGCCCGGCGTCGCCCACGTCGTGGCGTGGCCCGCGCAGGAGACGGGCTCGGTGGAGGAACGGCGCCACTGGCACCAGGCGTGCTGGGACTCGCGCGGCCGGCGTGGCCCGACCGCGCGCCGCTGGTAGTCCCTAGATCCCCACCTGCTCCCGCCACCGTTCGAGCCGGAAGCGGAACTCGTCCGGCCGTTCGACAGGCGGCAGGTGGCCCGCGTCCTCGATGCGCTCGCTGGTGGAGTGCATCAACGTCACCGCGAGCTTCGCGGCCACGTCGGGCGGCGTGAGCTTGTCGTGCTCGCCCACCAGCACCAGCGACGGGACGTTCACCGACTCCAGCACGTCCGTCGAGTCGGGCCGCTTCGCCATCGCGCGCTGCCACCACGCCACGTCCTCGGCCCGCTGCTCGAGGATCATGGTGCGCACCAGCGCCCGCGCCGTGTCCGAGGTACCCGGGCCGAGCAGGTTCGGCAGCATCGCGTCCGCCAGCCAGTCGCCGACGCCCTCGCGTTCGACGCGGTCCGCCATCGCGTGCCGGTTCGCGGCCGCTTCCGGCGCGTCCGCGGTGTGCTTGGTGTCGACAAAGACCAGGCCCTTGACGCGCTCCGGCGCACGCCTGAGCAACGCCATCGCCACGTAGCCGCCCATCGAGCAGCCGCCGAGCACGACGCTGTCCAGCTTCCGCTCGTCGAGCACGCCGAGCACGGAGGCCGCGACGGTGTCGAGATCGGGCTCGCCGTGGCCGCGCAACGACGGCGTCAGCGCGCCCGGCACGTCCCACATCCGCGCGTCGAGCGGAAAGGCGTGCAGCAGCACCAGGTCGTCCATCAGCTCTCCCACTCCGGCGCCAGCAACGACCAGACCTCGAGGTCCTGACGAACCCCGCGGAACAGGAAGTACGAGCGCAGCACCCCGTCCTTGCTCATGCCGAGCCGCCGCGCGACCGCGATGCTGGGCGCGTTCGCCGACGACACCAGCCACTCAACCCGATGCACGCCGCGCTCGCGAATCAGCCAGTCGACCAGGAGCCTCGCCGCCCGCGTGATCAGCCCCTTGCCGGTCGCGGCCGGCTCCAGCCAGACGCCGATCTCGGCGCGGCCCTGCGGGACGTCCATCACCCGGATCAGCACACCGCCGACCAGCTTGTCGTCCAGCCAGATCCCGAAGATCCGCCCGGTGTCGGCCGCCGCCTTGTCCGCGTAGTCCTGCAACAGTTCCCGCGCGCTCTCCAGGTCCTTCGCCCGGTCGGCGAACCCGATGTGCTGCCCGATGAACTCCCGGCCGCGCTCCATGTGCGCGAAGAACTCCCCGGCCTGCCACGGGTCCAGCGGCCTGAGCTCGGCACCGTCGGTGCCCAGCGGTTTCACGAACATCCTGTTCCCCCAAGATGGTGTGTTGTGACCACACGAATCGTATTGGTGCGCCACGCGCAGTCTGTGCCGCCGCGCTTCGGCGTGCCCGACGACGACCGGCGGCCGTTGACGGCAGTCGGCCTGGCAGCGGCGGAGGCGTTGAGTGAGCGTCTTGTCGCGTACGCGCCGGCGGCGGTGCTGTCGAGCCCGCAGACGCGCGCGGTGCAGACCGTCACGCCTGCGGCTCGTGAGCTGGGCTTGGAGGTCACGACGTGGCCCGAGCTGCGGGAGTGGGAGTCGGGGCTGTTGCCGAGCGCGGACTGGGAGGACCTCTACACCCGGAGCTGGGCACGTCCCGAGTCGGTGCACGGGACGGGGGAGAGCCTCGACGAGGTGACCGTGCGGGCCGGGAAAGCGTTGGCGCGCATGGGGGTGGAGTTCCCGGACGCGACCGTGCTCGTCGGGTCGCACGGGACGTTCGTGTCGCGTGCGCTGATCGCGGCAGGACAGCACGCGGACTGGGAGTCGTGCCGCGCGATGCCGATGCCGGCGATCTACGAGGTCACGGCCTGACCTGCACGGACGCGAAATTGTCGGTGTCGGCTGGGATAATTGAAATCAGGGGTCCCCCTGGGCGGGGGACCCCTGCGTGAGCTTGCGGCGTCAGGACTTCTTGGCCGTCTGCGGGCGCGCGAGCTGGGCGGTCGGGCCGTCGAGCTGCGGTTTCTGGGCCTGGGGCGCCTGAGGTGCCGGCTTGTTCGGCGCGGCGGGAGCGGCCTGCTGTGCCTGTGCGGGCTGTGCCTGTGAGGGCTGTGCAGATGCGGGCTGTGCAGGTGCCGGAGCTGCCGGAGCCTTGGCGGGCTGTGCCGGTGCGGTTGGCGCCGAAGCACTTGGACCCTGCGCCGGTGCACTCGGACCCTGCGCCGGTGCACTCGGACCCTGCGCCGGTGCACTCGGACCCTGTGCCGGCGCGCTCGGACCCTGTGCCGGAGCAGACGGGCCCGGAGCCGGGGCAGCGGCCCGCTTCTCCTCCTCCACCGGGTCGAGCAGCGGCACGACCTCCTGCAGTGCCGTCCGCACGTTGTGGAGCTGGTGCGAGAGGCGGTTGCGGAGGTTGCGGAGCTGTTCGACGCGCTGGGTGGCGGCGGTGGTGCGGCGGTTGGCCTCCTCGGTGGCCTCGCGCACGCGGCGGTTCGACTCGTCGGTCGCTTCCTGGATGCGGGCGGTGGCCTCGGTGACCGAGTCGTGGCGGCGGCGGTTCGCCTCTTCGGTGGCCTCGCGGACTCGGCGTTCGGCGTCGGCCTTGGACGCGGCCTGCTCGGCGGCGACTGCGGCGCGGACTCGTGCGGCTTCCTCGGCGGCCTCGCGCATGCGGCGGTCGGCCTCGCCCTTGGAGGCGGCCTCCTGTGCCGCCAACGTTGCCATCGCCTCGGAGCGGCGGGCGGCCATCGCGATCTCGAAGTCCTCTTCGACGGTCACGCGGCGCTGTTCGGACTCGTCGGCGATCTTGCGGGCGGCGGACTCGGCCTCGGAGACGATCTTCTCGGCCTCGGTGCGCGCGGTCTGGAGGACGCCCTTGTGCTCGGCCTCCATGGCGGCGCGGCGCTCGTCCAGTTCGGCGATCAGCGTTTCGTAGCGCTGGCGCAGCACACCCGCGTCGGCTTCCGCCTTGGCGCGGATGTGCCCGCCCTCCGCTTCGGCACGGGCCTTGATCTCGTTGGCCTCGTCCTGGGCCAGCCGCAGCATGCGCTGGAGGCGCTCGGAAAGCCCCTCCAGCGTCGTCGGCGGCAGCGACAGGCGTTCCACCTGGTTGCGCATCTCGGAGATCTCCGAGCGTGCTGCTTCCAGCTGGCGCGCCAGGTCGGACGTCTGGGACACGGCGGCATCGCGGTCCGCGGCGAGCAGCCGCAGGTCCGAGTCGAGGCGTTCGAGATGATCCTCGACCTGAGCGCGGTCGTAACCGCGCTTGACGATGTCGAAGCCGGATCCCAGTGGGACGAGGTCACGGTCGTCGGCGAGGCCCATGCCCCTCACGCTACCCGTTCGAGTGGCCCCGGAAGGTCACACACCCCGGAATCGATTGATACCTGTGAGGTGCTTCGCGCGCAGTTCGTGATCCAGCACACCAAGACCTTCTTCCGGCGCAAGGCAGAGCACGCCGACCTTGCCCTGGTGCGCGTTGCGGTGCACGTCGTGCGCGGCCTGGCCCGTTTCGTCCATTGAGTACACCTTGGACAGAGTCGGGTGGATCTTTCCCTTGGCGATCAAGCGGTTCGCCTCCCACGCCTCGCGGTAGTTCGCGAAGTGCGAGGAGAGGATGTGCTTGAGGTTCATCCAGAGGTAGCGGTTGTCGTACTGGTGCATGTACCCGGAGGTCGACGCGCACGTCACGATCTTGCCGCCCTTGCGCGCGACGAACACCGACGCGCCGAACGTCTCCCGGCCGGGGTGCTCGAACACGATGTCCGGGTCCTCGCCGCCGGTCAGCTCGCGGATCTTCGCGCCGAACCGCTTCCACTCGCGCGGGTCCTGCTCGTGCTCGTTCTTCCAGAACTTGTAGCCCTCGGCCGAACGATCGATGATCAGTTCGGCGCCCATGGAACGAACGATCTCCGCCTTCTCCGGCGAGGAGACGACGCACACGGGCGTCGCGCCGCCGTTCAACGCGAACTGCGTGGCGTACGAACCGAGGCCGCCCGACGCGCCCCAGATCAGCACGGTGTCGCCCTGCTTCATGTTCGCGCCGTTGGTCGACACGAGCTGCCGGTACGCGGTGGAGTTCACCAGGCCCGGCGACGCCGCCTCCTCCCACGTGAGGTGCTTCGGCATCGGCATCAGCTGGTTCGACTTCACCAGCGCGAGGTCCGCGAGGCCACCGAAGTTCGTCTCGAAGCCCCAGATGCGCTGCTGGGGGTCGAGCATCGTGTCGTTGTGGCCGTCCGGCGCCTCCAGCGGCACGTCCAGGCAGTGCGCCACGACGCGGTCGCCCGGCTTCCACGCGGTGACGCCGGGCCCGGTGCGCACGACGACGCCGGCCAGGTCCGATCCCACGACGTGGTACGGCAGGTCGTGGCGGCCGCCCAGCTTGCGCAGGAAGCCGAACGTGGACACCGGCTCGAAGATCGAGGTCCACACGGTGTTGTAGTTGATCGCGGACGCCATGACGGCGACCAGGGCCTCGCCCGGACCGAGCTCCGGCGTGGCGACCTCGTCGACGTGCAGCGACTTGCGCGGGTCCTTGTCCCGCGTCTCGAGGCCCGAGAACATGTCGGCCTCGTCCGCGTGCACGGTCACGCCCCGATAGCTCTCCGGAACGTCCAACGAACCGATCGCATCCAGCTCGTCGGCCAGGATCGCGTCAAGGATCTTCTGCACGGCGGCATTCCTTCCCTAGTGAGGGATAGTCGCAGGTTGCCGGAGGTTACTCAGTAGTAACCGATTCAGAATCCCGCTTGTGAGGGATTCCACTCCGAAGTGTCGGACGGGCTAGTGCGCTGACCCGGCTGCGGGCTCGACCAGCTCGATGAGCACACCACCGGCGTCCTTCGGGTGCACGAAGTTGACCCGGCTGTTGGACGTACCGCGCCGCGCCGCGTCGTAGAGCAGTCGCAGGCCCTTCGCCCGCAACGCGTCCGCCGCGACGTCCACATCGGACACCCGGTAGGCGAGCTGCTGCAGGCCGGGGCCGGAGCGGCCGATGAACTTGGCGATCGTCGAGTCCTCGTTCAACGGCGCCAGCAGCTGGATCGCGGTGCCGCCGGAGTCGCCGGGCGCGTGCAGCATGGCCTCGCGCACGCCCTGCTCCTCGTTCACCTCTTCGTGCGCCACCTCGAGGCCGAAGTTGTCGCGGTAGAACGCGATGGCCACGTCGAGATCGGGCACCGCGATGCCCACGTGGTCGACCGCGGTCACGAATCGAGCGATGTCTGCGTTCATGGTCGGTGAGGGTATCCACGTGATCGGTGCAGGTGCTCCTGTGCGAGGTCTCACACGATTACCGCCCGGTAGCCCCAGGTATGGTGCCTAGTTAACGACCGTTCGCTCTTCCAATGGAGGCAGTTGTGTCCGGTTCCGTGATCGTCGCCGGGGCGCGTACCCCGATGGGCCGACTGCTGGGATCGCTCAAGGACTTCTCGGGCGCCCAGCTGGGTGGCGTCGCGATCAAGGCGGCACTGGAACGCGCGGGCGTCGCCCCCGAGCAGGTGCAGTACGTGATCATGGGTCAGGTGCTCACCGCCGGCGCGGGCCAGATCCCCGCCCGCCAGGCCGCGGTGGCCGCGGGCATCCCGATGAGCGTGCCCGCGCTGACCATCAACAAGGTGTGCCTGTCCGGCATCGACGCGATCGCGCTGGCCGACCAGCTGATCCGCGCCGGCGAGTTCGACGTCGTCGTGGCCGGTGGCCAGGAGTCGATGACGCAGGCGCCGCACCTGCTGCCGAAGTCGCGCGGCGGGTTCAAGTACGGCGACGTGACGATGGTCGACCACATGGCGCACGATGGCCTGTTCTGCGCGTTCGACCAGGTCGCGATGGGCGTCTCGACTGAGAAGTACAACGGCCGCTACGGAGTCACGCGCGAGGAGCAGGACGCGTTCTCCGCGCGCTCGCACCAGCTCGCCGCGAAGGCCGCCGGGAACGGTGTGTTCGACGCCGAGATCGCGCCGGTGTCGATCCCGCAGCGCAAGGGCGACCCGGTCCTGTTCGCCACGGACGAGGGCGTCCGCGCCGACACGACGGCCGACTCGCTCGGCAAGCTGCGCCCGGCGTTCGCCGCGGACGGCACCATCACCGCGGGCTCGGCGTCGCAGATCTCCGACGGCGCGGCGGCCGTGGTCGTGATGAGCAAGGCGAAGGCCGAGGAACTGGGCCTCGAGTGGATCGCGGAGATCGGCGCCCACGGCGTCGTCGCGGGCCCGGACGCCTCGCTGCACGAGCAGCCGTCCAACGCCATCAAGGCCGCCTGCGCCAAGGAGGGCATCGACCCCGCCGACCTCGACCTGATCGAGATCAACGAGGCGTTCGCGGCGGTCGGCATCGTGTCCTCCCGTCAGCTCGGGATCTCCGAGGACAAGGTCAACGTCAACGGCGGCGCCATCGCGCTGGGCCACCCGATCGGCATGTCCGGCGCCCGCATCGCCCTGCACCTCGCTCTCGAGCTGCAGCGGCGTGGCGGCGGCGTGGGTGCGGCGGCACTGTGCGGTGGTGGTGGTCAGGGCGACGCTCTGATCATCCGCGTGCCCGCCAAGGCCTAGTCTGCGCCCGTGGGCACAGCTGTTGACGTAGCAGGACTGGTCGACCGCGCGCGTGACGGCGAGCCGCGCGCGGTCGCCAGGCTGATCTCCCTGGTGGAACAGGCGAGCTCGGCCCTCCCGGAGGTGGCGGCGGCCCTCGCCCCGCACACCGGCAACGCCCAGGTCATCGGCCTGACGGGCGCTCCCGGCGTGGGGAAGTCGACCTCCACGAACGCCCTCGTGCGCGCCTTCCGCGCCCAGGGCAAGCGGGTCGCGGTGATCGCCGTCGACCCGTCCAGCCCGTTCTCCGGCGGTGCGCTGCTGGGCGACCGGGTGCGCATGGGCGACCACGCCACGGACCCCGGTGTCTTCATCCGCTCGATGGCCACGCGCGGGCACCTCGGCGGCCTGTCCTGGGCCACCCCGCAGGCGTTGCGCGTGCTCGACGCCGCCGGTTTCGACGTGGTCCTCGTGGAGACGGTCGGCGTGGGTCAGTCCGAGGTCGAGATCGTCGCGCTGGCCGACACCACCATCGTGCTGCTGGCGCCGGGCATGGGCGACGGCATCCAGGCCGCGAAGGCGGGCATCCTGGAGATCGCGGACGTCTTCGTGGTCAACAAGGCCGACCGCGACGGTGCCGACCAGACCGCGCGCGACCTCAAGTACATGATCTCCCTGGGCCGCCGCGACCGCGAGGGCCCGCTGTGGCGCCCGCCCGTCGTGAAGACGGTGGCCGCTCGCATGGAGGGTCTCGACCGCGTGGTCGAGGCGATCACCGAACACCAGTCGTGGATGGCCGAGCACGGCGAACTCCGGGAACGCCGCCTCCGCCGCGCGGGTGCGGAGATCGAGGCGATCGCCGTCGAACGCGTCCGCACCCGGTTCGGCCCGGTCGACCAGCTGGCGAAGCGCGTCGTCGAGGGTGAGCTCGACCCGTTCGCCGCCGCAGAGGTGTTGATCAGCGGTAACCTGCGGCCATGACCGCCTGGGGAGGGCCTCCGCCCGTCGTCGTCGACCTCGGCAAGAGCGACACCCGCAAGGTCCTGGTCGGCGGCTCGGTCGCCGGCGTCCTGGGCGTCCTCGCCCTGGTGGGCGCCGTCAGCGCGTTCGTGGACGGCGAGCCGGTGGGCGGCAGCATCGCGGCCGTCATCGGCGTCGCCTTCACCGGCATCGGCGTGATGGCCGTGGTGAAGTGGAAGACGATCTCGCGCCCCCGCAAGCTGGTCATCGAGCAGCAGGGCATCCGCCTCGACGACCCGCAGGGCATGCCGTGGGCCGTGGCCTGGCAGGAGCTCGGCGCGATCTCGATCTCCCGGACCCAGGAACGCGCCGTCCAGCTCGCGGACGCCCTGGTGCGCCGCACGCTCGTGCGCGTGGACCTGCACCCGCGCGACCCGCAGCGGTTCCGGCCCGCGCACCCGACGATGGAACCCCTGTGGGAGTTCCACCGGGTGCGGAACGGCTACCGGTTGCCGCTCGGTGACTCGGCCGGGTTCATCGCGCCGCTCGACCACGGGCTGCGCACGTTCGCCCCGCAGATCTACCGCGGTGTCGTCGACGAGGGCTTCACGGTCGGCCTGCACTGAGCCGCCGCGTCTGCCAAACAAGACGCACCTCTACTCTCGGTAGTCCCATAGTTCACTGTTTGCAGTGATGGTCTCCCCCTTGACTTCGCAGGAGAGTTACCCTCAGTCGTTCGTGCGGTGTCACTTCTATCCCCCAAGGGGTGAAGCCGTGGGCGGCAACGTGAGCACGGAGCAGCGTGTGCTGGACGTTGTGCTGTCCTTCGCCGAGGACGACACCCTCCCCGATCTCCTGCGCCACGTCGTCGAGTCGGCCTGCGACCTGATCGGAGCCTCCTACGGCGCGCTGGCCGTGATCCACGGCCACAAAGAGCTGACCGAGTTCACCGCGACCCACGGCGGCCAGGTGCAGATCACCTCGGGCGACCCGCGCTCGATCGGCGTGGCCGACTTCCTCGGCGCCCCGATCAAGGTCCACGACGAGACCTTCGGCAACCTCTTCCTCACCGGGAAACCGGAGTTCACCGCCCAGGACCGCGACGTCCTCACCGCGCTGGCGACGGCAGCGGGAAGCGCTGTGGGCCACCTCGACCGCTACGAGCGGACGCGCAAGCGCGAGGCGTGGCTCAGGGCCGCCGCCGACGTGACCACCGATCTCCTGCTGGGCACGAACGGCAGGGACGCGCTCTACCTGGTGGCGAGGACCGCGCGCCTCACGGCCAACGCCGACTTCGCCGCGGTCGTCCTCCCCGACCACAACGGCGACCTCGTCATCGAGGTGACCGACGGCGGCAGCTACGACGCCGAGGGCATGCGGGTGCCGAGAGAAGGCACCGCCACCCACCGGGTCTTCGAGTCCGGCATGGGGGAGTGCCACGAGGAGGGCGGGCTGGAGGCGGTGCCGGGGCCGTGCGCCGTCGTGCCGCTCACGGTGGGCGAACGGACGATCGGCGTCCTCGTCGTCGCGCGGCCGCCGGGCGAACCCAGCTTCGACGACCCCGACCTCATCGAGGCCTTCGCCGCGCAGGCCGCGCTGGTGCTGGAGTTCACGCGGGCCAGGGGCGACACCGAGCGGCTCGCGGTGCTGGAGGACCGCGACCGCATCGCGCGGGACCTGCACGACCTGGTCATCCAGCGGCTGTTCGGCCTCGGCCTCGGCCTCCAGGGGCTGACGGGGATGAGCGTCAGGCCCCAGGTCGTCGAGCGGATCAGCGGGTTCGTCGAGGAGGTCGACCATACGATCCGCGAGATCCGCCGCACCATCTTCTCCCTGCAGGGACCACCTCCCGGGGGTGCGAGCCTGCGCGGACAGCTGCTCAACGCGGTGCACGACTCCGCACGGCTGCTGGGGTTCGAGCCGGACGTGTCGCTCGAAGGCCCGTTGGACACCGTGGTGCCGGACCAGGTCCGGCCCGATCTCCTCGCGACTCTGAGAGAGGCGCTCACGAACGTCGTGCGCCACGCACGGGCGAAGCACGTCGCTGTCTCCGTGAGCGTGGATCGCACCGTGACGAGTCTTGAACTCATGGTCAAGGACGACGGCAGGGGCTTGCCGTTGGCTGACGATTCCAGTGACGTGCCGCATCACGCCGGAGGACTCGCGAACATGGCGGCTCGGGCGCGGCGCCACCACGGCGACTGCGCGGTCGACTCGATCCCCGGCGCGGGGGTGAGCATCACCTGGTTCGTTCCGCTGGTCCTGCAGGAGGCGAGATGGCGATAGCGGTGCTGTTGGTGGACGACCACGAGATCGTGCGACGCGGACTCGTGCAGTTGCTGGCGCAGGCGGAGGACGTCGAGGTCGTCGGCCAGGCGGACAGCGCCACGGCCGCGGTCGCGCAGGCACCGCGGCTCAAACCCGACGTGGCGATCATCGACGTGCGGTTGCCCGACGGCGACGGCGTCACGGTGTGCCGGGAGATCAGGAGCATCGTGCAGCCGCCGCCCGCGTGCCTGATGCTCACGTCCTACTCGGACGACGAGGCGCTGTTCGGAGCGATCATGGCCGGCGCGTCCGGGTACATGCTGAAAGAGGTGACCGGCAACGACCTCGTGGCCGCCGTCCGCACCCTCGCCTCGGGTGGATCGCTGCTGCACGCCGGCGTCACGGCCACCGTCCTGCAACGGCTTCGCGGCGGCCCCGAGGAGGATCCGCGCTATGCCGCGCTCAGTCCCCAGGAGCGCCGCATCCTCGACCTCATCGCCGAGGGCATGACGAACCGGCAGATCGCCAACCGCCTGTTCCTGGCGGAGAAGACCGTGAAGAACTACGTGTCGTCGTTGCTGCACAAGCTCGGCTTCGACCGCCGCACCGAGGCGGGCGTCTACGCGGCCCGGCGCAGACGCGCGCACCCCGGCACGTTCTAGAACCTCTGACGGCTAAGCGATCTTCGGCACGGGCTTGGCCGTCACCACCGGAACTTCCTTCTCCGCCAGGCGTTCCGTCTTCGCCCACGTGTTGCGCCCGGCGAAGTGCCGGTACAGGGCGCGCAGCGTCGAGACCGACCCCAGGACCATGAAGAGCGGATAGGCCAGGCTGACCAGCAGGCATCTCCACAACGGTTCGTCGCCGTGCCTGAGCCGGTGCACCAGGCCCCAGATCAGGCCGGGCAGCAGCAGCGCCACCAGCCAGATCCCCAGCGCCAGCAAGGCGTTCGAGCCGTCCACGGTGAACCCGGCGATCTCGTGCCCGGCGAACTGGGCGTAGAAGCCGAAGCCCACCAACGCGGTGATGAGCAACGTCATCGGCGCGACCAGCCACGGCGTGAGCAGGTACTGCAGGAACTCCAGCAGTGCGAAGGAACTCACGTGCTTGGCGCGGACGAGCTTCGGCACGTAACCAAGGCACTGCAGGTTGCCCTGGCCCCAGCGGGTGCGCTGGCGCAGCAGCCGTCGCACGTCCACGAGGCCCTGCTGGGTGATCGTCGCGTGCGTGGCGTACCGGATCCGCTGTCCGGTCAGGTGCACGCGCAGGCCCAGTTCCAGGTCCTCGACCAGGCACGCCGACCACGGGGCCTCGCCCAGGCCCATCAACGTGCTGAGACGCACGAACTGGCCGTTGCCACCGAGTCCGACCGTGCCGAGGACGTCCCGCAGCGACTGCGAGGCGTCGACCACACAGCTGAACTCCAGGTCCTGCAGGAACGCCAGCAGGTTGGTGCGGTTGTGGATCCGGACCCGGCACTGCACGGCACCGACGCCTCGCCGGGCGAAGTACGCGGAGATCTCGGACAGCATGCCGGGCTCACCGCGGCCGTCACCGTCGATCACGCCGACGATCGTGCGGTGGACCGTACCGGCCTCCTCGGCGATGTCGCGGATGTAGGCGAAGGCGTGGTTCAGCGCCTCGCCCTTGCCCTTGCGGGCTTCCGGCGGGGTGCGTCTGAGGACGTGCAGCCGGTCGTCGTCGATCTCGGCGAGCACGTGCGGAGTGCGGTCGTCGGAACCGTCGTCCACGACGACGACTTGAACCGGAGTGCGCGCATCGTCCAATGCGAGTGCGGAGCGCACCGTGTTGGCCACGACACGTTCCTCGTTCAATGCCGGAATGATGATCCAGTACTCCAGCGGATGCCGCGAGGGAACCTCCGGTCCGCCCGGTTTCGGGCGCCACCAGACGAACACCGCGAGCGCCAGGTTGTAACTGGGCCAAAACACCAGAAGAACGAGCATGAACGTCGCGAATTGTGTCGTGTCTGTCATGACACAAACCTGTCTACAAAAGCGGTTGCAGGGGCAACAACAGGGAAGCTCTTGTGAAGTTGAGTCATCGCTGCTCCCGGTAACGAAGCGCTGGGCCAGTGCGAAATACCAGACAGCAGGCCCGGGAGCTGGTGTTCGAGGCGAGACTAAGGGCTGACGCGGCAGAGCGTCAACCGGCCATATCGGGGACGAATGGACCTTCGTTACACGGGTCCACAATGTTGATCACCGATATGGCGGTACCTTCGCGAGGCGGGGTACCAATTGATTGTCTGCGGTGTTCACACACCGCGCTGATGGCGCACGTTCGCCGCGCGTGCCTGGACAGTTCAAAGAGGTAGAAGATGGGACTAAGTGCCCTGGTGCCCGGCCCTCGGCAGTTCTGCCGGGACGAGGTTCCCGAGGTTTTCCTGGTCGCGGGAACGCGCCCGGAAGCAGTGAAGATGGCACCGGTGGCCGCCGCTGTGTTCGCTTGCGGTCGTATTCGGCCCGTGCTCGTGAACTCCGGTCAGCACCCCGAGATGGTCGACCAGGCGCTCGAGTCGTTCGGCTTCGCGGCCGACGTCAGGCTCGAGCTGAACCGGGTCACGGGCGGCCAGGCCGAGCTGACCAGCCAGCTGATCGAGGAGCTCGACCGGCTCTTCACCGAACGCTCGCCGGCCGCGGTGCTCGTGCAGGGCGACACGACGACGACGCTTGCGGGCGCGCTCGCCGCGTTCTGGCAGCAGATCCCCGTCGTGCACCTCGAAGCCGGCCTGCGCTCGCACGACCTGACCTCGCCGTTCCCCGAGGAGGGGAACCGCAAGGTGGTCGGCCAGCTCGCGTCGCTGCACCTCACGCCGACCGCCGGCTCGGCCGCGCACCTCGCCGCGGAGTCGTTGCAGGGCAACAACGTCCTGACGATCGGCAACACCGTGGTGGACGCCGTGCTCGACGTCGCCGCCCGCCGCGCGCCCTACGGCGACAGCAGGCTGCAGGAGATCGAGAACAGGGTCCACAGCGGACAGTCGCGGCTCGTGCTCGTCACCGCGCACCGCCGCGAGTCGTGGGGTGAGCCGCTCGACGACGTGCTGCACGCCGTCGCGGACGTCGTGGCGGCCCGGCCCGACGTCGAGGTCGTGCTCCCCGCCCACCCGAACCCCGCGGTGCGCCGGCAGGTGCTGGACGTGCTCGGCGGCGTCGCCCGCGTCACGATCACCGACCCGCTGCCGTACGCGCAGATCGCCCGGCTGCTCGCCCAGTGCACGCTGGTGCTGTCCGACTCGGGCGGCATCCAGGAGGAGGCGCCGTCGTTCGGCGTCCCGGCGCTGGTGCTGCGCGACGTGACCGAGCGCATGGAGGCCGTCGAGTCGGGCTGCGCCGTCCTCGTCGGCACCGACCGGGCGCGCATCACCGCGCTGACCGTCCAGCTGCTCGACAACCCCGCCGCGCGCGAGGCGATGACCGCCGACGGCAACCCGTTCGGCGACGGGCTCGCGTCCGTGCGCACCGAACAGGCACTGGCCTGGCTGCTGGGCCTGCAACAGCAACGACCCGTTGAGTTCGCTCCGTACGCGGGCAGCGCGACCGTGCGCATGTCCGGAGAGGTGGATGTCGCATGAGAAGCCGACTCTTCCAGGCCGCGGCGGGAGTGGCGCTCGCGGTCGCGATGATTCCGGCGCCCGCTCAGGCGGCGCCCATCTCGCTGAACCTCGACCCGGTCGGCGAGCTCGTCGAGAACGCGCTGCCGGCGCCGCCGAAGCCGCAGACCAAGCCCGCGACGACCAGCACGCGCATCGCCAAGCGCACGACGCAACCCACTGCGGTGTCGTCCGTGGTGGGCACCCTGGCCAAGGCGGCGGCGACCGGCACGAACGGTGGCGGCGCGCCGGGAGCCAGGTCGACGCAGAAGACGTTGGTGCTCTACGACAGCACCGGTGCCTGGAGCTGGCTCGGCGAGGCGTACGCGGTGCAGACGGGCAACCTCGTCTCGCACGGCAGCCCGTACGTCATGCACCCCGTCGGGTCCTATGTGGCCGGTGAGATGTCCGGCTACACCGGCGTGATCTACATCGGCTCGACCTACGACGAGCCGATCCCGGTGGCGTTCCTCGACGACGTGCTGGCGGGCAGCAAGCCGGTGCTGTGGATGGCGAGCAACATCTGGCAGCTCACCGCCCGCGCGCCCAGCTTCGCCACCACCTACGGCTGGAACTGGGTCCAGTACGACTTCGGCACCGCGAACACGGTCCGGTACGAGAACACCGACCTCGGCCGCAACCCGCTCGCGGCCCCGTCCGGCCTGATGATCACCTCGATCACGAACCCGGCGATCGCGTCGGCACCGGCGATCGCGACCGGCTCGGCCGCCGGCCCGATCAACTGGGCCACCAAGGCCAGGAACCTGACCTACATAGGCGAGATCCCGTTCAGCTACGTCGACCACGGCGACCGCTACCTGGCCGCGGCGGACCTGATCAGCAAGGTCTCGAACCCGACGATGGCCGACCGCAAGCGCGCGCTGGTGCGCATCGAGGACGTCGGCCCCGACGCCGACCCGAACGAGCTGCGCGCGGTCGCCGACTACCTCAAGTCGCAGAACGTGCCGTTCACCATCGCGGTCTACCCGCGCTACGAGAACCCGCTGGGCGCCGACAACAACGGCGTGCCGGAGGCGGCGAACCTGGCGCAGAGGCCGCAGGTCGTGAGCGCGTTGCGGTACATGACCCAGCGCGGCGGCACGATCCTGATGCACGGCTACACGCACCAGTTCGGCAAGGCGGTCAACCCGTACGACGGCCGCAGCGGCAACGACTTCGAGTTCTACACGGCCCACGTCGACGAGAACGACAGCGTGATCTACGACGGACCGGTCCCCGGCGACTCGGCGGCGTGGATGCAGGGCCGCATCAACTCGGCGACGACCGCGTTCGCGCTGGCCGGTTTCGCGAAGCCCGCCATCTTCGAGCCGCCGCACTACGCCGCGTCCGCGGTGGACTACCAGGTCATCCAGCAGAACTTCGGCAAGCGCTACGACCGCGGCCTGTACTTCGGCGGGTACTGCCCCGGTGGCGCGTGCGGCACGGGCACGCCGCAGTACGACAAGATCTACGGCCAGTACTTCCCGTACCTGGTCCGCGACGTCTACGGCTCCGTCGTGGCGCCGGAGGCGGTGGGCAACGTCGAGCCCGAGCCGTTCAACAACCACCCCGCCCGCCTGCCGGCCGACCTGGTCAAGACGGCGAACCAGCTCAAGGTGGTCGATGATGGTGTCGCGAGCTTCTTCTACCACCCGTACCTCGGTACCGGGTACCTGCAGCAGACCGTCGCGGGGCTGAAGGGCGCGGGCTACCAGTTCGTGTCCGTCGGCACCCTGATGGCTGGCTGATCCCGAACGAGGCCGGGAGATCTCCGCGGGATCTCCCGGCCGGCCAGGAGGTCGTTGTGCGCTGGGCGTGGGCCGTGCCGCTGGTCGTGCTGGCCGCGTGTTCGGCTCCCGGTGCGCCGCAGCCTCCGCCGACCGACGAGGGCTGGCAGGTCACCGTCTACTACACCGCCGTCGAGCAGTTCCACAGTGGACCTACGGCTCCCGTGCGGGGATGTCCGGTCATCGACTGCGAGAACGGGAACGACCTGCTCGGCACGTTCCCCCAGTCGTTCGCGAGGGCCGTGAAGGACGAGGGTACCGGCCGCACGGCGGACGGCCGGTACCTCAACTGGTCCCACGACAAGGGCTACTGGCTCGACACCGAACCGCGTGACTCGTTCGGCAAGCCGTTGCGGCCCTTCGTCTCGGCCGCCGCCGACGGGGTGAGGACGGGCTCGCGGATCAAGCTCGTCTCGTGTGGACAGACCCCCGAGGGCGGCAACGTCGACGCCGCCGTGTGCCGGAAGCTCGCTTCCTCGGCGTGGGAGATCACCGACGAGTTCACGCCGGGGCTCGGCGGGGAGAGGCACATCGACCTCTACCTCGGCGAGGAGACCGGTCCGAAGTTCACCGAAAGCCCCTGGTACACCACCTTCGCGCAGGCGGTTCTGGAGGTTTCGCCGCCGAACTGACAGGTGTGGGGTCTCGACCAGTCTGGGGGACTGCATGGGATTCCACGTCGTTCTGACCGAGAACACCCCGTACCCGGTCGCCGACCCGCTGGCGGTCGTGCGGGTCGGCGGTGGCCGGGAGGAGACCTTCGACCCGGTCCGCGGCTGGGTCCGCGCCGACCCGAGGTACCGCGAGTGGTTTTCGAACACGCGGATCTCCGAGGCGGACGAGGTGATCGCGCGGGTCGGCCCGCCGCCGTCACTGGACGACGAGAAGTGGAACCCGCGCAACGCCGAGCGGACGATGAACGCCATCGAGGGCTACGGCGACGTGTACCTCCGCTTCGCCGTCGAGGACGGCGGACACCCGTTCGACGATCCGGTGGACCTGGTTCACGAGCAGTTGTACGGCAACCGGGTGTGGTTGTCGTGCCTGCCCGATCTCTCCTGGAGCACGAGCAGAACCGCGGGACGGCTCGTCCGCATCACCGAGGAGGAGTCCGATCGGATCGAGGAGGTCCTGGCGCGGCGGGTGTTCGGAGACGCCGAGTTCCGCCACTTCGCCGTCGTGGACCGCGAGCACCCCCGCCTGGACGACCCGTACCTCCTGCTCCGGGAGCACTCCGGCGTGGACGCGTTCGGGCACCTGCGTCTCCGCTTCTACGAGCGCTACGACGAGAACCGCGAGTGGGTGCCGGTCGGCCGGCAGTCCCGCACCGGCAAGCCGGTGGTCGGCAAGCTGCTCGACCACCTGCTCACCTCGTGGACGCCGCCCGAGTACCACGGTCAGTGAACCGCGGCGGCCGACGCGCGACCGCCGCGGCTCCGAGCGTCACCAGCCGAGCCGGACCGCCAGTTCGCGTGCCTTGGCGAGCGGGTTGCCCGTGCTCTGACCCGGTTCCGGCAACGGGATCCCGGGACAGCTCAGGTCCTTCGCCGGCACCACGCCGTCGACGAGGTAGCGCTCGACCACGTCGTTGACGCAGCCGTTGCCGAACCCGTAGATGCCGTGGTCACCCTCGTCGCGCACCGTCAGCAGGCGCGAGTTCGCGAACTTGGCGTGCGCCCGCTGGGCGCCCGCGAGAGGTGTCGCGGGGTCGCGCACCGACTGCACCATCAGCGCCGAGTCGACGCCCTTGCCGTTGGGGCGCTTGAGGTTCACGTCCGGCCGGTCCCACCACGCGCACGGCCCGGTGACCTGGAAACCGCCGACGAGCGGGTTCTTCCTGACGCTCCGGTTCCCCTCGCGCTCCAACGACTTCCGGTCGCCGCGGAACGGGGTGTCGTTGCAGACGATCGCCATCTGCGTGCCCATCACGCGGTCCGGGTACTGCTTCGGTGCGGCCAGCGCCTGCACACCGGGGTGGGCGATCATGCCGAGCAGCTGTGCCGTCGGCTCGAACGAGTCCTTGCTGTAGAGGCCCGTGAAGATCAGGGCGTCCAGCAGGACGGACGTGACGACGGTGCCGTCGGGCAGCGTGAAGGGCTGCTCGGCGAGCCTGGCACGCGTGGACTCGTAGGTCTGGCGCACCTCCTCCGCGGTCTTGCCGAGGTGGAACACGGCGTCGTACTTCGCCACCCACGGCAGGAAGTCCGCGCGGAACCGGAGCTCGGCGCCGGGCGGGAGGTTGTCGAAGACCTCCTGCCACGACTCGGTGAACTCGGTGTTGGAGTCGAGCACGACCTTGTCGAGCGTCTTGGGGAAGTACGTGGCGTAGTGGGCGCCCATCCAGCTGCCGCCGGAGTACCCGACCCAGCTGACCTTCTTCCTGCCGATGACCTGGCGCAGCAGGTCGAGGTCGCGCACGGTCTGCTCGGTGGTGATGTACCGGCCGAGCTCGCCGGACTTGGTCTGGCAGAACTTCGCCTGCAGCTCCATGCCGCCGTAGACCAGGTCGAGGTTCGCCCTGCTGCGGTCACGCCAGTCGACGGTGAACCGGTGTTGGTAGCCGCCGCACGTGACGTTGTCGCTGGCGCCCGTGCCGCGCACGTCGATGCCGTAGACCTCGGCGTTCTCGCTGAGCTTCGGGCGATCGAGGAAGACCATCGGCATCGTGCGTCCTTCACCGCCCGGCCCGCCGGGGTTGGTGAAGACCGCGGACTTCGCCTTGCCGGACTTCGGAACCGTGCGGCTGACCGCGATCGTGATGGTCTTGCCGTTGCGCGGGTTGTGCCAGTCCATCGGCGCGGTGAAGCTGCCGCACTGCAGCCGTTCGAAGCCGGGCTCGTCGGTGCACTGCTCCCACGCGATCTTCTGGTCGGCCAGGCCGGCCGCCTGGGCCGGTGGGGCGACCAGCAGCGAGGTGGCGGTGACGGCGGTGAGCGTCGCCGCGATTCTCTTGCGGTACATGTGTTTCCCCCTTCTACTTGCCGAGGTGGGTGGCGAGCCTGCGTGCGTCCGTGAGCGAGGTGCCGCTGTTCTCGCCGGGAGCGGGCAGCGGAACGCCGGGGCAGGACAGGTCCTTCGCGGGAGTGACGCCGTCGACGAGGTAGCGCTCGACGACGTCGTTCACGCACGGGTTCCCGAATCCGTAGATGCCGTGGTCGCCCTCGTCCTCGACGGTGAGCAGCACGGAACCCTTGAAGTTCCGGTGAGCCCGCTGCGCCTGCTCGATCGGCGTCGCGGGGTCGCGCACCGACTGCACCATCAACGTCGGAGCGACGCCGATCCCGTTCGGCTGCTTGAGGTTCACGTTCGGCCGGTCCCAGAACGCGCACGGGCCGGCGATCTGCGTGTAGCCGACGAGTGGCCACTTGGCCCCGTCCCGCGCACCGTCGCGTTCCAGGAACTTCCTGCCGCCGTGGAACGGGGTGTCGTTGCAGAGGATCGAGTAGGCGGTGCCGGTCTGGGCGTCCGGGTAGTTCGCCAGCGCGTTCATCCGCGCGGGCACCGCACCGGCCAGTTCGGCGAACGTCCGCGCGCCGTCGGCGAAGCTGTCCTTGCTGTAGAGCGTGCCGCGCAGCAGGAAATCGAGCGTCACGCCGTTGTACACGCCTTCCGGCCGCGTGACGGGCTGCTCGTTCAGCTTGGCGCGGGTGCGTTCGTAGGACTGGCGCACCTCCTCGCCGGTCTTGCCCAGGTGGTAGACGTTGTCGTACTTCGCCACCCACGGCAGGAAGTCGACGCGGAACCGGCGCTCGAAGGCCATGCCCCAGTCGTCGAAGATCGGCTGCCACGGCGACGTCCAGTCGACGTTGGAGTCGAGCACGATCCGGTCGAGCGTCTTGGGGAAGTACGTGGCGTAGTAGGCGCCCATCCAGCTGCCGCCCGAGTAGCCGAGCCAGCTGACCTTCTTCTTGCCGAGCACCTGGCGCAGCAGGTCGAGGTCCTTCACCGTCTGCTCGGTGGAGACGTACCTGCCGAACTCACCGGACTTGGTCTGGCAGAACTTCGCGAGCAGCTCCATGCCGCCGTAGAGCAGGTCCAGGTTGGCCTTGCTGCGGTCACGCGGATCGACCTGGTCTTCGGTGTTGAAGCTGCCGCACGTGACGTTGCTGCTCGCGCCGGTGCCGCGCACGTCGATGCCGATGATCTCGGCGTTCTCGCTGAGCTTCGGCCGGTCGAGGTAGAGCAGCGGGATCGTGCGTCCGGGACCGCCTGGGCCGCCGGGGTTGGTGAAGACCGTGGACTTCGCCGTGCCGCTCTTCGGCGTCAGGCGGCTGACCGCGATGGTGATGGTCTTGCCGTTGCGCGGGTTGTTCCAGTCCATCGGCGCGGTGAAGCTGCCGCACTCCAGTCGTTCGGAGCCTGCCGGGAAACCGGGCGGCGGAGTGTCGAAGCACTTCTGCCACTGGATCTGCTGTGGCGGTGCTGCCAGCGCCTGTGGTGCGACGAGCAGCGATGTGGTCGTGACGACGGCGAGTGATGCCGCGATTTTCCTTCGTAGCATTCGAGCCCCCTCCAATGTGCCTACAGCTCATCGGTTCCCAGGGGGTGGCAGCATCGGCCTTTCGGAGGCGAACGGGTACGACTCTCGTCTTACGCCGTTGCGGGCAAACCCTGATGACGTACGTCATCGGACGCACCAGGGAAGGCCCTGGTGCGTCCGATCCGGGTCAGCAGGACTTCTTGTAGAAGTACTTCGAGTTGGCCGCCGCGTCGTCCTTCGTGATGGCGACGAGCTCGGTCTCGATGTTCCGCTTGTTCTCCTTGCCGTCGATCGCGGCCAGTGCCTGTTCGACGCCCTGCTTGCCGATCGTGGCGGGGTCCTGCGCGATCAGGGCCTGCACGATGCCCGCCTGCAGGTCCTCCACCTGCTTCGGCGAGGCGTCGAAGCCGACCAGGTTGACCGCGCCGGTCTTGCCCGCGTTGCGCAGGCCGGTCGCCGCGCCCTCGCCGGAGTTGAGGTTCGTCGCGAACACGCCGATCAGGTCGGGGTTCGCGGCCAGGGTCGCGGTCACCTTCGAGGCCGCGGTGGCGGGCTCGTTGTCGGTGTACTGCTGCCCGATGTACTTGAGGTTCGGGTAGGCCTTGATGGCGTCCTCGAAGCCCTTGGCGCGGGCATCCGTGGTGGAGGTGCCGGCCTTGGTGTTGAGCACCAGGACCGAGCCGGACTTGCCGGCGGTGAGCTTGTTCAGCGTCTCGGCGGCGAGCTTGCCGCCCTGCTCGTTGTCGGACGAGATCGACGAGACGCCGATCGAGGTGTCCTGCAGCTTGGTGTCGACCTCGACGACCTTGATGCCGGCGTCCTTGAGCTGCTTCATGGGGCCGGCCATGGCCTTGTCGTCGGTCGGAGCGATGAGGACCGCGGCCGGCTTCGACGCGAGGATGCCGGTGACGATCGGGGTCTGCTGCGCCGCGTCGAACTTCGCGGGGGCCTGGGTGTCGAACTCGTACCCCGCGGCCTTCGCAGCCTCCTCGAAACCGCACTGCATCGAGATGTAGAACGGTTCCGCGGTGATGCCGGGGATCAGCACCAGCTTCTTGTTCGCGGCGGAGCCGCCAGAGTTCGAGTCACCGATCTGGCCACCGCCGCCACACGCGGCCAGCAGGAAAGCGGCTGACACAGCCACTGCGGAGCGGATCTTCATTGGTCCAGCACCTCTCCCTAACGTTGGTTGCGCGCCCGCCGCCGCGTCTGGTCCAGCCACACGGCGGCCACCAGCACGATCGCGACGGCGATCGGCTGCCAGAACTCCTTGACCCCGATGATCACGAGGCCCTTCTCCAGCACCGCCGGGATGAACACGCCGAAGACGGTGCCCAGCACCGAGCCCATGCCACCGAAGATGCTCGTCCCACCCAGGACGACGGCGGCGATCGCGTTCAGGTTGTCCGTCTCGTGGCCCGTGACGACCGCGACGCGGAAGAACGCGTTGCCCATGAACCCCGCGAGACCCGCCAGCGTGCCGGCGAGCAGGTACACCTTCGTCAGGTGGCCGCGCATCGAGATGCCGACGCGCCTGGCCGCTTCCTCGTTCGACCCGACCGCGTAGGTGTAGCGACCGAAACGCGTGGTGCTCAGCAGAAGCGCGCCCAGAGCGGTGACGACCGCCGCCACGATCACGATGTTCGGGATGCCGAGGTACGTACCGGAACCGAACGTGCGGTTCAGCTTGTCCGGGATGCCGGAGACGTTGGAACCGTTGTTCAGCAACAGGGCCGCGCCCTGCGCCGCGCCGAACGACCCCAGCGTCACGATCAGCGGAGGGATCTTCGCCCATGAGATCAGCAGACCGTTGAGCAGGCCCCACGCCGCGCCGCTGACGACGGCGACGAGCAGCCCGAACCCGATGACGCCCCAACCGGCCTTCGTCGCGTCACCGCCGGACACCGCGTTCATCGCCATCGCGGACGACACGCTCGCGAACACCAGCACCGAGCCGACGGACAGGTCGATGCCGGACGTGATGATCACGAACGTCATGCCGACCGACAGCACCAGCAGCACCGCGGTCTCCGCGAGCAGGAACTGCAGCGTGGTCACCTGGAAGATCGCGTCCGGCCGGATCGCGCCGAACGTGGCGACCAGGACCAGCAGCACCAGGCCGATCCAGAGCGTGTTCGCGCCGGTCAGCCGTTTGAGCAGCGACGTGTGCTGCTCGTCCGGGAGAGATGACAACGTTGTCTTCTCGGTGGTCATCAGGCTGCGTCCTCCTGGGTCAGCGCTCCGGTCATCGCGCCGACGAGTTCTTCCACGCTGGTGTCGGAAGCCTTGAAACGGGCCACCCGGCGGCCGAGGCGGAGCACCTCGACGCGGTCGGAGACCGTGAGCACCTCGGGCATGTTGTGCGAGATCAGCACCACGGCGACGCCTTCGTCGCGCACGCGCCTGATCACGTCCAGCACACGTTCCCGTTGCACCACACCGAGTGCGGCTGTCGGCTCGTCCATGAACACGAGCTTCGACGCCCACGCCACCGACCGTGCGACGGCGACGGACTGGCGCTGGCCGCCGGACAACGCCGCGATCGGCACGTCGATGCTCTGCAGCGTCGCGCCGAACCGGGTGAAGTGCTCGGAGGCCTGCCGACGCATCGCCTTCTTGTCCAGCACGCCGAAGAACCCGAGGACGCCGGGCTTGAGGATCTCCCTGCCCAGGAACATGTTCGCGGCCGGGTCGAGGTCCGGCGCGATCGCGAGGTCCTGGAACACCGTCTCGATGCCGAGGTCGCGGGCGTCGTTGGGGGAGTTCAGCACCAGCGGCGCGCCGTCGAACGTCAGCGTGCCGCCGGTCGGCTGCTCCACCCCGGACAGGCACTTCACCAGGGTGGACTTGCCCGCGCCGTTGTCGCCGATCAGCGACACGACCTCACCGGGGTAGGCGGTGAAGGAGGCACCGCGGAGAGCTTCCACGGTGCCGTAGCTCTTCGTGAGATCACGAGCCTCCAGCAGGGGCTGGCTCACGCGGTCACATCCTCCATCGACGACACAGCGGATAGAACGGGCGGACGGCAGCGGATCGCCACCAGGTCACCGGACAGCGCCAGCTCGCCGGCCGCGTGCGGCACGACGAGGGTGCTGCCCTTGTGCACCTCCAGCTCGCCGAGCTGGCCGGAACCCTCCAGCACGACCAGCACGGCGAACGACGGCTCCAGCGCGAAGGAGCCCTCCACGTGCAGGCGGTCGGCCTGGAAGAACGGGTCCGCGTCGCGGCCGAGGAGATCGACCGACGGCGCCCACTTCGCGGACGTCTGGCGCACCAGCTCCTCGAGCTTGCCGCTCCAGCCCTGCCGGTCGACGCAGTCGAGCGCGACGTCGTAGCCGAGGCCGAGGTGGCCGATGTCGCCGTTGGCGAGGAAGCCCTGCCACTCCAGCGTCACCGAGAAGTCCGTGGGCTGCTGCAGTTCGACGATGAACACGCCCTCGCCGATCGCGTGCGGCACACCGGCGGGCACGAACACCGTGTCACCGGCCCGGACGCACACGGGGTTCAGCGCGTCGAGCATCGCCCTGGTGTTCTGCGTGGCGACCCACTCGGCGACGGTCTCGGCCGGCACGTCGTCGCGGAATCCGATGTAGACGGTCGGGTCCGGGCCGGTCGTGCCGACGACGATCCACGCTTCCGTCTTGCCGTGGCGGCAGTTCAGGTGCGAGGACGCGAAGGCGTTCGACGGGTGGCAGTGCACCGGCAGGCGCTGGCCCGCGTCGAGCAGCTTGACGAGCAACGCCGTGTCGCCACCGAACTTCGCCGCGTGGTCCGCGCCGAGCCACCCCGTCGGGTCCGCCTGCACCGCGTCACGCAGGAGCACGCCGTTCGGCAACGTTGTCAACCCGGCGTCGCTGCGGCCGTAGAGCGTCGTCGTGGAGGCCACCCAGTCCTCGGGGCCGAAGTCGCCGCTCGTACCGCCGCGCAGCGCGGCGATCGCCTCACCGCCGCGGTAGAACTGCTTCGGCTGGTTGGCAGGCAGGTTGACTGGCTGGTGGAGCACACCAGAACTCACGCGTGGACCTCCCCGGATCCTCGTGGCACCAAGCGCACCGGCAGCACGACGCGGCGCGGTGGTGAGTTGTCGCCGTCCAAGCGGGCGAACAACAAATCGGTGGCCGCCTTGCCGAGCGCGCTCGCGTCGTGCGCGATCACGGTCACCGGCGGCGACAACAGGTCGGCGAGTTCGAAGTCGTCGAAGCCCACCAGGGCGGGCCGTTCCGCGACGCCCGCGAGCGCGCGGAGGACGTACACGGTGATGCGGTTGTTGCCGGCCACGACAGCAGTGGCGGGCTCACGCATGGTGTGCAGCCGTTGCAACGTGGTCGCGACGCTGCTCTCGTCGTGCGGCCCCATCGCCACGAGCTCCTCGTGGTACCCGATGCCGGCCCGCACGCAGCCCTCGCGGTAACCGCGGAGGCGCTCGTTGGCGGTGAAGATGTCCGGCGCGTCACCGAGGAACGCGATGCGGCGGTGTCCGTGCGCGGCGAGGTGTGTGACCGCCTCGACGGTGCCGCCGATGTTGTCCACCAGCACCGTGTCGGCCACGACGTCACCCGCGGGCCGGTCCAGGAACACCACGGGCGTCCCGGCGCGCATCTCCGGCACCAGGTAGCTGTGCTGCAGGCCGGCGGGCACGATCAGCAGCCCGTCCACCCTGCGCGAGCAGAACTCCAGCGCCAGCTCGCGTTCCCGCCCGGGGTCCTCGTCGGACGACCCCGAGATCACCTGTCTGCCGCGCAGACGGGCGATTTCCTCGACAGCCCGGGTCACGCCGGAGTAGAACGGGTTGCCGACGTCCTCCAGCACCAGCCCGATCGTGCCGGTGGACGAGCCCCGGCGCAGGTTGCGGGCACTCAGGTTCCGCCGGAACCCGAGCTGGTCGATGGCCGCGAGCACGCGCTCGGCGGTGGACGGGTGCACGCCCGGCTCGTCGTTGACCACGCGCGAGACGGTCTTGATGCTCACGCCCGCGAGCCGCGCGACGTCGTTCATCGTCGCGCGACGTACCTTGCGCTGACCGGCTACGGGCCCGCTGGGGGACAACGTTGTCATAGTGGCCGTATCTCACCCCGGCTTTACGGCCTTGTCAACCGTTTCCTCACCGGTTCAGCGCTGCCATCACGATGGCTGATGTCCGGAATCGGACAAGTGATCGTCATGGTCTTGACCTTGCCCGTGTGCGCTCAGCGATGATCTGGTGACGGACAGCGCCGCCGGCCACCGAGGGCGGCGAGGTCCGGCGAGAAGGCCCCCGGGCCGGGGTGTGCATGCGGCGGCGGTACCACCCCGGTCCGGTCCCTCACCACCCGACCGGACCACGCGGCCGTCCCGCCGGGGCCCGGAATCACATCTAGGGTGATTGTCGTGGAAGCACTGGATCCCATCGAGTCGGTCAACACCTTCATCGGCACGAAGGACGAGGGTAACACGTTCCCCGGCGCCTCCATGCCGTTCGGCAAGGCGCACTCCAGCCCGGTCGGCTCCCACTACGCGGGCTACCGCTACGACGACCAGCGGATCCGCGGCTTCGGGCACTTCTTCCTGTCCGGCGCGGGCTGCTGGGAGCAGGGCGGCCTCGTCCCGATCCTGCCGGTGACCGGGTTGCCGCAGAGCTTCGACCACAAGCGGTACGCCACCGCGTACACGCACGACGGCGAGATCGGCAAACCCGGCTACTACAAGGTCAAGCTGGACCGCGACATCACCGTCGAGTGCACCGCGACCACGCGTGCCGGCGTCGAGCGCTACACGTTCCCCAGCGGTGTCGAGGGCACGCTGCTCGTCAACGTCGGCCAGGCCAACGACAAGGAGCCGGTCAGCGCCAGCTCCGTCCGGGTCGTGGACGACCGCACGATCGCCGGAACCGTGGAGACGCAGGCGTTCTGCGGTGGCCGGCCGTACGTCACCTACTTCACGACGAGGTTCGACCGCCCGTTCACGCAGTTCGGCACCTGGGGCCCGGCGGGACCCAGGCCGGGCCAGCGGGAGTCCGCGGGCGGCGCCGGGCTCAGGGGCGCCTGGGTGACGTTCGAACCCGGCCCGGTCACGGCCACGACCGCACTGTCCCAAGTGGACGAATGGGGTGCCGCGAACAACCTCGGGGCCGAGACCGCCGGCAAGACCTTCGACGACCTCCGCAACGAGGCCCAGGAGGCGTGGCGCGCGGAGCTGGGCTGCATCGAGATCGACACGGAGGACTGGGACGAGCGCGCGGTCTTCTACACCGCGCTCTACCACGTGCTGCTGCAACCGCTGACCGGCAGTGACGCGGACGGCCGGTACCGCGGCTTCGACGGCCAGATCCACCAGGCCGACGGCTGGACCTACTACGAGTACTACTCGCTGTGGGACACCTACCGCGCGCACAACCAGCTCCTCGCGCTGATCCGCACGCAGCGGAGCAAGGACATCGCACGCAGCATCCTGGCGATCCACGAGCAGGGCGGCTGGCTGCCGCGGTGGGCGTACGCGAACCAGGAGACGAACTGCATGACCGGCGACCCGGTCACCCCGTTCCTCGTCGACCTGTGGCGCTTCGGCCACCTCGCCGGGTTCGAGGAGCAGGCGTACCAGGCGTTGCTGCAGAACGCCGACGGCGTCCCACCGGCCGCGAGCAGGTTCCAGGGCCGCTCCGGCAACCCGAACTACCTCGCCAGGGGCTTCGTCCAGTACGACAAGCGCTTCCCGAAGAAGGGGCAGGACACCGACCCGCACCACGGCGCGTCGGCGACCCTGGAGTACGCGCTGGCCGACGCCACGCTCGCGATCATGGCCGAGGCGCTCGGTCACCGGGAGGACGCGGATCGGCTGCGCGCCCGAGGCCTCCACCACCGCGGCCTCTGGGACAACAACGTCACGGACCGGGGCTTCACCGGCTTCCCGCGGCCCAAGTTGCAGAACGGCGCGTGGCTCACGCCGTACACGCCGCAGGGCCCCGAGGGGTTCCACGAGGGCACGGCGTGGCAGTACCAGTGGCTCTGCCAGCACGACATCACCGGGTTGATCACGGCACTCGGTGGCAGGGCGGCGGCCGAGGCGAGGCTGGACGACTTCTTCGCGTACGCCGACCTGCTCGTCGACCCCAAGCGGACGGTCCGGGAGAAGTGGGTCGTCGGGCCCTACGACTACTACAACCAGTTCAGGTACAACCCGAACAACGAACCCGACCTGCACGCGCCGTGGATGTACGCGCTGATCGGCAAGCCGGAGAAGACGTCGGTGGTCGTGCGGGCCGCGCAGACGTTGTTCGTCAACGGACCGGCGGGCGTCACCGGCAACGACGACCTCGGCACGATGTCGGCCTGGTACGTGTTCAGCGCGCTCGGGATGTACCCGGCCGTGCCCGGCACCGGTGAGTTCGTGCCGCACGCACCCAGGTTCAAGAGGGCCGTGATCCACCTGGAGAACGGCGAGGACGTCGTGATCGAGGCCGAGGCGGCCGACGTCACGAAGACGCAGGTGGTGCAGCGGATCCGGAGCGGCTGGCTCTCGAGGTCGAAGGACCGGATCGAGCTCGCGGAGCTGTTCTCGGGGACCAGGCTCGAGGTCGACCTCCGCACACTTCCCAATTGAGATGCGAGAACGGTCGTACGCTGATGTGATGGGCGTCTGCGCGAGCTGTGGCACGGGGTTCGCGCCCCTGCCGTCGCGAGCGCGCTACTGCTCGAACGCGTGCCGTCAGCGCGCCTACCGCCGTCGTTCCGCCGGCACGTCCACTGTGGTCGCCGAGCTGCCCTCGTACGGCGACGTGTTCGTCGGCAGGGAGAGCGAGCTGGCGGAGCTGCTTCCGTTGCTGCGCAAGCACAGGATGCTCACGCTCGTCGGGTCGGCCGGGGTCGGGAAGACCCGGCTCGCGGTCGAGCTGGCCCGGCGCGCCAGACGGGCCGAGGTCCGCACCGTCGAGCTGGGCAGGCTGAGCCGGCCGGGGCAGGTGGTGGAGGCGTTCGCGGAAGCTGTTGGGGTGTACCAGCAAGCGGGCGTCGCGCTGCGGACGACGTTGCTGCAGGAACTGGGCAACCGGCGGGTCCTGTTGCTCGTCGACAACTGCGAGCACCTCGTCGAGGAGAGCTGCGAGGTGGTGGACGCGCTGCTGTCGCGCTGCCCGCACGTGCAGGTCCTCGCGACCAGCCGGGAAGCGCTGCGGTCGATGGGCGAGGTCGTCTACCCGGTGCACGGACTGGAGGCCGACGCGGCGAGGTTGTTCGTCGAACGCGCCGGCACGAGCGGCGACCCGGACGTGATCGAGGCGATCTGCGCGCGGCTCGACGGGGTGCCGCTCGCGGTGGAACTGGCCGCGAGGCTCTCCGTCGCGCTGCCGGAGCTCGCGGCCAGCCTCGACCACCGGCTCGACCTGCTCAACGGCCTGCGGGGCGCCATCGCGTGGAGCCACGACCTGCTGACCGCCGACGAGCGGGAGCTGTTCCGGCGGCTTGCGTTGCTGCCTGGCGGGTTCGGGCTGGAGATCGCCGAGGTCGTGCACGGCGGTGCGGTGATCGGGCTGCTCACGGCGTTGCAGGCGAAGTCGTTGGTGGCACGGGAGAACGACGGCCGGTTCCGGATGCTCGAATCCGTTCGCCTCTACGCCGCGGAACAGCTGGAGGAGCACGGCGAGCACGAGGTGACGGCCGAACGGATCCTTTCCTGGCTGTGCGAGAAGGGCGAACCCGGCGTCTCGTCGTCGATCCTCACGCCGGAGCAGGTGCGAGCGCTGCACGAGGAGTACGACAACGTGGCGTACGCGTTCGCTCATCTGGTGGCGCCGCGGGACGACCGTCGCCTGATGCTCGCCACGATGCTGCTCAGGGTCTGCTTCGACCGCGGCTACTTCGCCCAGGCCGGCGCGGTGCTGATGCGGGTGCTGCACCAGTCGCCCGCCGACGCCCGTTACCGGATCCTCGCGCTGGAGTACGCGTCTTTGCTGGCGAGCCACGAGGAACGGCACGACGAGGCGGTGCGGCACGCCCTCGAAGCCGTCGAGACAGCGGAGACCGGCGGTCAGGACCTGATCATGTGCCGCCTGTTCCGGACGTTGGCGGGCGCTTACGACGGTCTCGGCGATGAGCCGAACGCGGCAGCGTCGTTGCGTCGGTCGATCGAGTACGGCGTACGCAACGGCAACGACGTGAGTGTCGCTGTGTCCAGCCAGAACCTCGGCTGGCGGTTGCTCGTCCAGGGTGACGTCGACGCCGCCGCCGTGTTGGTCGAGGACGCGTTGCCGGTGCTCAGAGTCCATGCACGGCAGGACGTCGTGGCCGTCGCGGTGCACACGGCGGGCTGCATCGCGTTGGAGCGCGGGGACCTGGTGACGGCCGGGGCCCGCTTCGCCGAGAGCGCACGCCTGACGGCGGACAACCCGCGGGCCGCGCTGGAGTCGGTCGAGGGCCGTGGCCTGGTCGCGATGGCGTCCGGACGGCACGAGCTCGGCGTGCGGCTTCTGGCCGCCTGCCAGCAGATGCGCACGACCTGGGTCGTCCCGTGGGAGCCGTGGTGGCGGCGGAAGATGACCGCCGCGCTGGACCTCGCCCGGCAATCCCTGTCGTCGGCGGCATTTCAGCGAGCGCTCGGCGCGGGCCGGGCGATGGACGCGCGGCACGCCCTGGAAACCGCGCTGGACAAGGAGATCGTGCGGCACCCGGTGCTCAGCGACCGGCAGCGCATGGTCGTCGAACTGGTGGCGCAGGGCCTGACGAACGCGCAGGTCGCGGGCAAGCTCGGCATCTCGCACCGCACCGTGGAGTCCCACGTGCACAACGTGAAGACCGCGCTGGACCTCTCGACCCGCGCGCAGCTCGCGGCCTGGGCCCAGTCGCACTGAGACGTCCAACTGAGACGTAACGCTGCGGTTCATCCGGATGACTTCTGGCCCCCCGCCGTTCATCGTGGGCAGGACGACGAAGGGGAGGGGTGACGTGGAACCGTTCCGCCTGCTGCACCCCGACCTGGTGCCGCAACGTCGCGAGTCGCTGCAGCACGCCGCGTCCACGCTCGTCCAGATGGGCCTGGACGACACGGTGCTCTCGGCGTCGCCCGTGCACCAGCGCCTCGCGCGCGTGGTGCTCGCGAGCAGCGGCGTCATCGAGTGGACGCCCGGCTTCCGGGTCCAGGACGGCGCCCTCGACGAACGCTTCGGCGTCGAGCGGGTCGGCGGCGACCGCGGCGGTGTGTTCCTCTCCGGCGTCCTCATCGCCTACCTCGACGTGCTCGAGAACGCGGCCAGGATGGGCACCTCGATCCCCGAGGACTCCTGGCGCACCCTGCTCTGGGCCCCGACCGCGCTCTTCGACCACGTGCTGCGCCGCCCCCAGGTCGGCATGACCGTGGTGACGCCGGGCTGCGGCACCGAGACCCTCCCGTTCGAACGCGTGCGGGCGGGCCAGCGCCTCTACTTCGCACTGATGCAGGCCGCCCGGTTCGCCGTCAGCGGTGTCGTGCGCGCGCAGGACGACTGCCCGCTCGTCGAGGACTGCGTGACGCTCGCGACCGCATGCCTCCGCGCGGCGTCGGTGGCACTCGCGTTCGCGGTCGACGTCCCGGGCGAGGTGCCGCCGCCGGTCGTGGAGACCGCCGAGCACCGGTACCTGTGGCAGGTGCTCAGCGAGGTGCGCACGGCGGTGCCCCGCGCTCGCTTCGAGCAGTTCGCCGCCGCGCTGCGGAGGTTGAACGACGTCTACACCTCTTGCCCGTTGCTGGTGGCGGGCGGCTGACCTCGTTCGTCTCGACTTCGCGGCTACTTTGGTCGTTTCGCGGCTCGAAGCTCGAAGTGCTGACCTACCGTCTCGCCCATGACGGAGGAACGGTCGGCGGTCGTGGTGCGGGACGTCCGCAAGAGCTACGGCGAGCTGAAAGCGGTGGACGGGGTCTCGTTCACCGTGGCCGAGGGCGAGTTCTTCGGCATCCTGGGGCCCAACGGCGCCGGGAAGACGACCACGCTGGAGATCGTCGAGGGACTGCGCGAGCCCGACAGCGGCGAGGTGCGGTTGCTCGGTGAGAGCCCGTGGCCACGCAACGTGAAGTTGTTGCCGCGCATCGGTGTTCAGCTGCAGGCGTCGTCGTTCTTCGAGAAGCTGACGGCGAAGGAGCAGCTGCAGACCTTCGGCGCGCTCTACGGCGTGAGCGCCGGCACGGCCGCGGACATGCTGGAACTGGTCGGCCTCGCGGACAAGGCGAACGAGCAGGAGAACAAGCTCTCCGGCGGTCAGCGCCAACGACTCTCGATCGCGTGCGCCCTGGTGCACGACCCGGACATCGTGTTCCTCGACGAACCGACCGCGGCGCTCGACCCGCAGGCCCGCCGCAACCTCTGGGACGTGCTGCGCGCCATCAAGGAACGCGGCAAGACCATCGTCTACACCACCCACTACCTCGATGAAGCCGAGATCCTCTGCGACCGCGTGGCGATCATGGACACCGGCCGGATCCTCGCGCTCGACCCGCCCGCGGTGCTGGTGCGCGGTCTCGACGCACCGACCCACGTGACGCTGCAGAAGGGCGTCCTGTCCGTTGTGGACGCTTCCGCGCTCGACGGCGTCGACGAGGCCCACGAGGACGAGGTGTCGCTGACGCTCTCCACGCGGCGGCCTGCTCCCGTGCTGTCGGCGCTGGCCGAACGCGGCGCGCTCGACGGCTTGCAGGTCCGCACGGCCACCCTCGAAGACGTCTTCCTCAACCTGACCGGGCGGGAGTACCGCGCATGACCGCGTTCAAGACGCTCTCGGTGGCGATGCTCAAGGGCTTCGTCCGGGACAAGGTGACGCTGTTCTTCACCTTCCTGTTCCCGTTGATGTTCCTGGTGATCTTCGGCCTGATCCTGCGCGACGCCGGCGCGGACAAGACGAGGATCGCGGTGGTCGGGGACGGCCCGATCGTGTCCGCGTTGCGCGACAGCGGGGCGCTGGAGCTCGAGCCCTACAACGACGAGAACTCCGCCGTGCAGAAGGTCAAGGACGGCGACCTGCCTGCCGCGCTGATCATCCGCGGGCAGCGGCTGGACGTGCGCTTCGCACAGAGCGACCAGGTCAAGTCCGCGACGGTGCTCGGGATCGTCAACGGGTTCGTGGACAAGGCGAACCTCGCCGCGACCGGTCAGCCGCCGACCTTCACGTTCGCCGCGGAGAAGGTCGAGGACGCGTCGCTCAAACCGATCCAGTACCTCACGCCGGGCATCTTGTCGTGGGGTGTCGCGGTGTCGGCGGTGTTCGGTTCGGCGCTCACCCTCGTGTCGTGGCGCCGCAAGCAGGTGCTGCGGCGCATCCGGCTGGCCCCGATCTCGACGACGTCCGTGCTGTCGTCGCGGATCCTGGTCAGCACGGGCGTCGCCCTGGTGCAGGGCGCGACCTTCATCGTCATCGCGTCGCTGCCCCTGTTCGGGCTGCGGCTCTCCGGGTCGTGGTGGCTCGCGATCCCGTTGCTGCTGCTGGGAACCATCGCGTTCTTCGCGCTCGGCATGCTGGTCGGCGCCTTTGCCAAGACCGAGGAGGCGGCCTCGGCGGCCGCGAACATCGTCGTGCTGCCGATGGCGTTCCTGTCCGGCACGTTCTTCCCCGTCGACCAGGCGCCGGCGTGGCTGCAGGCCGTCTCGAAGATCTTCCCGTTGCGGCACATGAACGACGGCATGCTCGACGTGCTGGTGCGGGGCAAGGGGATCGAAGCGCTGGTGGTGCCGTCGGCCATCCTGGTCGGCTTCTCGCTCGTGGTCGGGTTCATCGCCTCCCGCGTCTTCAAGTGGGAGGAATAGGACATACCCTGACAGGCCCGGTGGTCGTGTGCTCCCCGTCACGGTTCATGATGGGGAGCCATGACGTTCTCCAGCGTGGTCGGACGGTTCCGCATCCTCGCCCTGGCCGAGGCCATCTCCTGGGCGGGCCTGCTGCTCGGGATGTTCTTCAAGTACGTCGTCGTGCAGAACGAGATCGGCGTGAAGATCTTCGGCCCGATCCACGGCCTCGTCTTCGTCGCCTTCATCCTCGTCACGCTGATGACGAAGGAACCGCTCAAGTGGGACGCCCGCACGCTGGTGCTGGGCCTGCTGTCGAGCATCCCGCCGTTCGGCACGGTGCTCTTCGAGCGCTGGGCCTCGAAGACCGGCCGCCTCAGGGAGCCTGCCGCCGAGCAGCTCTGAGCTGCCTCCCGGGGTCGCCGCGGTGGTAGATCCGCTCGGACTCCTCGATGTTGTCCAGGAACTGCTGGTACTGCACCGCGAGCAGCAGGTGTGAGGCCCGGCGGGCGGCGTCGAGGGCGTCGAGCGGGCGGCTGTCCGGCCGGTGCCGCAGCCACGCCTCGCTCCACACGTGGCGGATCAGGTCGCCCAGTTCCGGCCGGCAGAACTCGATGAGCCGGCCCGCGTCGAGTGCGGGGTGACCCCACACGACGTCGGACCAGTCGATGACCACACCGCTGCTGAACCAGTTGCCGGGGTGGAAGTCGCCGTGCACCAACGTGTCCGGCAGTCCGAACGACGGCATCGGCACCACGCACCGCCGCACGCGTGGCTCGCCCGCCAGCGCGTGCTGCACCGCGACCCAGCGCGGCACGATGTCCTCGACGTGCTCGGGCTTCGGGTCCCAGCAGTCCTCGCCCTGGGCCTGCGCGAGCAGGACGCGCTTCGGTGCGCTCGCCAGCACCGCCGGCACGAGTGACGGGTCGTGCGCGGCGACCATCTCGATCACCTCGCCCTCGTCCGCGAAGAACGGTGGCACGGCCTTGAGCCACGCGGAGCCGTTCGCGGTGGGCAGCCGGTGCACGCTCGACAGGTTCCACGACTTCACCTGGACCGGCGGGCCGGTGCGGTCGACATGCGCGTCGGCCCAGGCGAGAAGCTCGTCCGGGCCGCCCGGCCGTGCCCACGGCAGCCTGTGCTCAGCGTCCGGGGAGGGTTCCTCCGCCGGGTGCAGGTGGGTCCGGTCGGGTTCGCCGTGCGCCTCGACGTGGTAGGTGACCAGGCCGCCGCCGGACCGTTCGCCGCCTTCGACGGAGATCAGCCTGAGCACGGTCGTCCGCACGCCCAGCAGTCGTTCGAGCGCCTCGTTCACGGGTTCGGTGTCGGCCCACCAGCGCGACTCGACGCCGATCGCTCTCGTCCGGCCCGCGAAGCCGCTCGGCGCGCTGACCAGGGCGATGATCGACCGTTCGCTCACGGGGTGACCAGGCGCAGAGCCTCGCGGAGCTCGATCTCGGGGTCGCCGCGGTGGTAGATCCGCTCGGACTCCTCGATGTTGTCGAGGAACTCCTGGTACTTCACCGCGTTGTGCAGCCGGGACGCGCGAGGTGCGATCTCCAGCGCTGCGAGGGGCTTGCTGTCCGGGCGGTGCGAGAGCCAGGCGTCGCTCCACACCCGGCGGATCAGGTCGTGCAGGCCGGGGTCGGCGTACTCCATGAGCCGGCACGCGTCGAGCGCCGGGTGCCCCCAGACCGCGTCGGACCAGTCGATGACCACCCCGCTGCTGCGCCAGTTGCCGGGGTGGAAGTCGCCGTGCGTGAGCGTGTCGGGCAGACCGAAGTCCGGCATCGGCACGGCGGACGGCCGCAGTTGCGCCTCACCCGCCAGCGCGTGCTGGACGGCGACCCAGCGGGGCACGACGTTCTCGATCTGCTCGGCGGTCACCGGCCAGCAGTTGGCGCCCTCGGCCTGGCTGAGCAGCACGCGGTTCGGTGCGCTCGCCAGCACCTCGGGCACGAGCGTCGGGTCGTGCGCGGCGACCATCTTGATCACCGAGCCCTCGTCGGCGAAGAACGGCGGCACGGCCTTGAGCCACACCTGCCCGTTCGCCGTGGGCAGGCGGTGCACGCTCGACAGGTTCCAACTCCGCACCTGGGCAGCCGGGCCGGTGCGGGTGATCACCATGTCCGCCCATGCGACCAGTTCGGCAGGGCCGCCCAGGCGCGCCCAGGGCAGCCGGTGCTCGGCGTCGGGTTCGGGGGCGTCGGCGGGGTCGAGCAGGCCGTGGTCTGGCTCGTCGTGCGCTTCGACGTGATAGGTGACGACACCACCGAACGGCACCCGGCCGCCCTCGACCGAGAGCAGGCGCAGCACGCTCGTCTCCACGCCGATGAGGTCGCGCAGGGCGGTGTTGACCGGCTCGACGTGGTTCCAGTTCGGTGTCTCGACTCCGAACACCCCTGTGCGTCCGGTGAACCCGCTCGGGGTGCTCACGAGCGCGACTGCCGAACGGTCCGGTCGATCCCAGATCATGGGCTCATCAGGCCACAGGACGGCCTGATCGCCCAAACGGTTTTCTCAGTCCTCGAAGTCGCCGCTGGCCCGGCGCACCTTCGCGAGCAGGTCGGTGAGCTGCTCGGTCTGGCGGTCGGTGAGGCCCTTGAGGCCGAGGTTGACGTCGACGACGGCCGCGGTCGCGCTCTCACGGCGCTGCAGGCCGGCGTCGGTGATCTCGACCAGCGTGGTGCGGCGGTCGGTCGGGTGCGGCGTGCGGCGGACGAGACCGTCGCTCTCCAGCCGGTCGACGATGTTGGTGACGCTCGTCGGGTGCAGCTGCAGGCGCTCGCCCATCACGCGCATCGGCAGCGCGCCCTTGCGGGAGAAGTAGAGCAACACCAACGCCTCGTAGCGCGCGAACGTGAGCCCGTGCGGTTTGAGGGCTGCGTCCACGGCGGACTGGATGATTTGCTGGACACGCATGACGCTGGTGACCGCGGCCATCGAGGTCGCGGAACCCACCCGGTCGTCCCACAGTTCGGCCGCGCGGGCGATCGGATCGAACGGCAGCGGTGTCATGAGCACGGAAGCTACCAGTCAGTACAACCCGTGGATCACCAGGAGGTGCACGTGCTCGTCGCGTTCAGTGTTGCCCCGTCCGGTTCGGACGAATCCGGGAGTGTCGCGAAGGCGGTGGCCGAGGCGATCCGCGTCGTGCGGGAGTCCGGCCTGCCCAATGAGACGAACGCGATGTTCACCTTGGTGGAAGGCGAGTGGGACGAGGTGATGGACGTGGTCAAGCGTGCGACGGAAGCCGTGCAGGCCAGTGCGTCGCGCGTGTCGCTCGTGCTCAAGGCGGACATCCGGCCCGGCTACTCCGGTCAACTGGCGGCCAAGGTCGCACGGATCGAGGAGCACCTCTCCGACACGCCGTGATCGGGACCCGTTCGGGGGCGGGATTCGGCGGTCCGGAAGGGATTCGTGGCGTGGAGTCCTCGCTCGTCTCCTCGGATGGCCGAACCCCCTACGCCGGGACGGTGAGCGGGCCCGTGCACCGGCGCCGACTGGGTTAGCGTGTCGGGCGTGGACGCGAGGCAGCTGTGGTTGAGGTTCGAGCCCTACCACGACGTCACGTACTTCACGCCCGAATCCCGCGCGGCGACGGACGCGCTGGGCTGCAAGGGCGGCTGGATGGGCTACTTCGGCATGCGCGCCGCACCGCTGGGCGCCGCGTCGCCGGAGCTGGCGACGGCGGTCTTCTACAACTTCGCGCCGCGCATGGTCCGCCGTGCGCTGCCGGACGCGTGGGCGGTCGCCTCGCCGGCCGAGTACCTGCGCGTTCGGCTGGCAGGCGCGGACGGCGCGTTGCGACGCCTGCTGGGCTCGGTGGACACGTCCCAGATCGCCGAGGCCGCGTCACTGGCCCGCAGGGCGGCGCTGGCGGCTCCCGTCGCCGGCCGTCCGCTGGCGGCCGCGAACCGGTCGTTGCCGTGGCCCATCGAGCCCCATCTGGCGCTGTGGCACGCCTGCACGATCCTGCGCGAGGCGCGCGGGGACGGTCACGTGGCCGCCCTGGTGGCCGCGGGCATCGGGCCTTGCCAAGCGCTTGCGCTCTACGCGCGTGAACATTCCCTCGATCCGGCATACATGCGAACCGCACGTGGTTGGACAGTCGAGGAGTGGGAAGCCGTCGCCGATCTGCCCGGCGATCTTCCGGCGGTGGAAAGGGCGACCGACGCGGCCGCCCTGGACCCGTGGAAGGCGCTGGGTGCGGTAGGTACGTCGCGGTTCATCGACCTGATGACACCGCTAGCTCTACGCATCGCCTCGGCCAACGAGGCGATGCGCGTCAACCCGATGGCCCTGGACCCGGTCCGGGAACTAGCCGTGCCAGGATGGAACACGTGACAAGGCCTGATCCTCGCAAGACCGCCGCACTGTCCGCCGCGCTCTCGGGCGCCGTCGATCTGGGCGCTTTGAAGGCCCGAGCCGACGCGGCCCGCACCGCCGCTGCCTCGCCTGCTTCTGGTTCCGCCGCGCCTGACAACGGGTCGGTGCCGTGGATCGTGGACGTCACCGAGGCCTCCTTCCAGGCTGTGGTCGAACAGTCCCTGCAGGTGCCCGTCGTGGTGCTGCTCGGGGCTTCCTACAGTCCTGAGTCGCAGCAGCTGGCTGCTTCGTTGACTCGTTTTGCTTCTGCTTCTGGCGGGGCTTGGATTCTGGCCCGCGTTGATTTGGAGAGCGCGCCTCGGATCGGGCAGGCGTTCGGGGTTCAGTCCGTTCCGACCACTGTGGCCGTTGCCGCTGGTCAGCCCATTGATGCGTTTGCCGGGCCCATTGATGACGCTGAGTTGTCGCAGTGGATTGCTCGGTTGTTGGATGCGTTGCGGGAGCGGTTGCCTGGGATTCGGGCTGGGGAGGCTCGGGCTGGGGTGCCTGTCGAGGTTGAGGAAGTCGTTGAGGATCCTCGGATCGTTGCTGCTGAGGAAGCCTTTGAGCGTGGGGATTATGTTGCCGCTCAAGGGTTTTACTCGGAGATTTTGGCTGTTGAGCCTGGGAATGAGCTGGCCAAGGAAGGGTTGGCTCAGGCTCGGTTTGCTGAGCGGGCTGAGGCTGTTGATCCT
The DNA here is from genome assembly GCF_014646255.1 of Lentzea pudingi. GTDB lineage: Bacteria > Actinomycetota > Actinomycetes > Mycobacteriales > Pseudonocardiaceae > Lentzea > Lentzea pudingi. Next base: position 448,565 of record NZ_BMNC01000002.1, on the reverse strand, counting down.
GCGGTGATCGCCAAAGCCGATGCGGCGCCTGAGGACGTTGAGGCTCAGTTGGCCGCTGCTGATGCTCAGGTTGCTGGGCAGATGGTTGACGAGGCGTTTTCTCGGTTGGTTGAGACTGTTCGGCGGATTTTTGGGGAGGATCGGGATCGGGTTCGGCAGCATTTGGTGGGGTTGTTCGAGTTGTTCCCGGCGGATGATCCTCGGGTGGCTGCGGCTCGGCGGAAGCTGGCTTCGGCGTTGTACTGACGCGGTCGGTTGTCGCGTTCCCTCTGTTGCGTTCCCCGGTTGGGTTGGCGAGCTTGCGGTTGCGTGCTTTCCCTGGGGGCTCTGCCCCCAGACCCCCGGCAATCTGATCAGGGGGTCCACGCCGCTCGCGGGTAGATGGCACGCCTGTTGCGTTGGGCGGCTGCCGGTTGATTTGTTGGTGGCGTCGGCGGTGGGGTCCCATCACGAGCCGAGCCAAGAGCGGGCCACATGCCTGAAGGGGTGTCAACTCGACGAAAAGCGTGTCGAGTTGACACCCCTTCAGGCATGCAGCAAGTGCTATGGCGCGACTCGTGATGGGACCCCACCGCCCAGTGCGCTTGCTAAAGACGGCTCGCCTGCGGCATCGCAAGATTGAAGGACTCCTCGCCTGCGGCATCGCGTTTGCCCACGTCAGCAGCTGTTTAGCGTGTCGGAACTGTCCAGTTTGACAGCGTTTGCTGACACTTTGCTGACACGTACGCCGCGTGATCTTCCCCCGAACGGCTGACATAACCTGGCGCCCTGAATCCATTTGAGACCGCCAGGGGGAGAGATGGGCGCGGGGTTTCACGCTGAGCCGGAGGGCTTGAAGCACACGGCCAAAGTCGACATGGGCAAGCTCATCGACCACACGCACACCGCCAGGACCAAGCTGGCCGAGACCGAGCATCTCGACGGGCGGGCGTTTGCGGGGGGCGCGGAGGTTTACGACGCGCTCGGGGAGTGGCGCGGTGCGCGTTCGATGTTGCTTGGGGTGTTCGGCAAGAACGAGGAGAACCTCGGGTTGGCGCAGGAGGCGCTGATCGAGGTTGCCGAGCGCTACATCGCTGTGGACTCAGACCAGCAGCGGATGTTCGGGGGGTTCCTGTCGTGAGCTGGGCCGGTGACATGCGGCAGCACGCCGACTACTTCTGCAAGAAGTTCGACGAGCAGGACGACTGGTTCTTTCCCGACCACCTGGAGGAGAACGCGAGTTTTCCCACGGCCAAGGAGGACGTTCAGGCCCTCTTCGCCGAGTTCGGGCGGTTCATCGACGTCGACGTGGCGCTTGCGGGGGTGCACGAGGAGATCTCGTTGCTGGACAAGGCTGCGGACGACATCGATCAGGACTTCTGCGAAGGGGTCCTCAACGACATGGACCTCTACTTGGAGAACTGGGAGGGTGACGCCGCTGACGGCTTTCGTTCGTACCTGCGTGGGCAGCCGAGCATTGAGGGGGCGCTGGCTCGCAAGCGGGATCTTGTGCGGGCCTCGAAGTACGCGATGCAGGCCTACGAGAAGGCCATCACGAGCTTTCGCGTCGACGTGCTGGCGCTGGTCGAGGCCGGGCAGAAGGGGGTCGAGGCCGGTGAGGTTCGGGAAGCCAAGATCATGATTTCGCTGGCGTCTGCGGCGGCGTCGATCGGGGTTGCGGCCGCTACCGCTGGTGCCGGTGCGGCGTTCCTCGCCACCCTGGCGGTTGGTGACGCGTTGCAGACCGGGGCGGCTGGGGTCAACGCGACTTTTCTCGAGGCGGGCAGTGTGGAGGAAGTTGTCGGCAAGTTGCCGGGGAAGGGCAAGGACATCCTCGAGACCGCTCGTCGCCAGATGGAGAGGGTTCGTGCTGGCTTCCAGGCGGTGGCCGCGACCATGGAGGGTGCCGGGATGCCCGAGGTCAACCCGCCGCGGCCGCGTCTGGTGACGGACGACAGCTTCAACCCCGACGACTTCCACCAGGACGGTCGCAAGCCTCCGGGCGGGATCAGTCATGACGACCTGGTGGAGGAGCCGAAGGAATCGGACAGCGGTTCCGGTCGGCCGGGGCTGTGACGGAGGACGCGGAGGCGCGCGCGGCTCGGCTGCGCGCCCAGTCCGAGGAAGGTGCCACGGCGGTCGATCGTCGGTCTCAGGCCAAGGAGTGGGCCGAGAAGCAGGTTGCTGCGGTTCGTGGCACCGCGCGGAGCGAGCACGGGGACGTGGCCGCCACCGTCGACCACTCCGGTCTGCTGTTGCGGCTCGAGTTGTCGCCGCTCACCAAGCAGGCGAAGCACGACGACCTGGCGCACGCGATCACCGGTGTCGTGCGTCAGGCCACCGCCGACGCGCGCAACCAGGTGCGTGAGGTGTACGTGCGGCTGCAGAACGAGGGTGTGATCCGGTCCCTGCCGCCGTTCCTGCTGCCCGCGCCCGAGGTCGGAGAGGTGGCGCTGGCACTGCCCGTGCGTGGCGGCTCGCCTGTGCGGCGGGCCGGGGACAGCAGTGCCGAGGAAGGTCCGCCGGAGAGTTGGCTCAAGGACGATCCCTGGTGACCACGCGATCAGCCGGCGCGGCGGCGTTCCAAGAGGACGGTGTCGCGCCACTCGCCGTGGTGCTGGGCGATTCGTTCTCGTAGGCCCACCGTGCGGAAGCCCGCCTTGTGGTGCAGGGCGATGCTCGCCCGGTTCTCCGGGAAGATCACGGCCTGCAGGGTCCACAGGTCGTCGGCGTCCGCGGCGGAGACCTGGTGGTGCAGCAGGGTTTTGCCCACGCCCTTGCCCTGCGAGGCGTCGGCCACGTAGATCGAGGTCTCCACCACGCCCGCGTAGCACTCGCGTGCCGAGACCGGGGTGGCTGCCGCCCAGCCTGCGGTCGTGCCGTCCACCGTGGCGATCCAGCGGTGGTCCGGTAGCCACTTGGACTCCAGGGTTCGGCGGGACGGGACCTCGGTTTCGAAGGTGGCGTTGCCCGAGGCTATGCCTTCGCCGTAGATGCGGCGGACCTCTGGCCAGTCCTGTGCGGTCATCGGGCGGATCGTGACGCCGGGGACCGGGCTCACCGTGCCGCTCGAGAGGGCGCCCATCACCGCGTCCGCTGCGTGGGGGAGGCCCGTGCAGCAGGCCGGGTTGACCGTGACGAGGGTGGTCGTGCCCTCTCGCTGGACGTGGAGGAAGCCGACCTCGGCCAGTTTGCGGACGTGGTGCGAGCAGGTGGACTGGCTCACTCCCAGCAGGGTGGTCAGTTCTCCCACGGTGACCGGGCCCGCGGCCGAGGCCACGTGGTGGAGCAGGCGGACCCTCGTCGGGTCGGACAGGGTCGAGAACCACGAGGCGTAGGTCGCGGCTTCATCGGTGAGCACCTGCTGATTATCGATGCTGGTCGATGGAGGATCAAACCGAGTACTTCTTGACGCAGAACGAGAGGCCTCGGAAGAAGCCGTCGCCGAACGCCTCCACGCGGGCGAAGCCCGAGGGGACCGCCTTGCCGTTGACGTCCGCGGCGATGAGGCTGTCGTCCACCAGGAGTTCTGCGACGGCCTCGTCCAGGTCTCCCGGGGACAGGCGCAGGCCCGCTGCGGCGTTGGGGCGGTTCGTGAGGCCCGCCCAGGCTCCCGTGAGGCAGGCGGTGCGCTGGCCCGCCGCGTCGTCGTCGAGCTTGAAGCCCGTGGCGTGCTGGATGGAGAGGGAGAAGCGGGAGGCGATGACGGCGAACGCCGCGAAGTCGCCGATGCCGCCCTTGCTGCCCTTCTTCGGGGGTGTGCCGATCTTCACCAGGTTCGGGAGGTCCAGGTGGATCTGGTTCAGGGCCGGGCAGTAGGAGGCCGGTGACGTCGTCTGGGCGTCGGTGCAGGGCTTGATGCCCGACCTGTCGAAGGCGGGGAAGGCCGCGCCGCTCGACTTGTAGGCGTCGCGGAGGGACTCCTCGAGGGCCCGCTGGTACTTGTCCTCGTCGATCTTGGCGTTGCCGCGGCCCTGGCCCTGGTCGGTGTCGGTGAGGTCGAAGGGGCGTTCGGTGATGCGCTTCGCGATCTCGGCCTCGTTGATCTCGGCGCAGCGGGCCGCGCCCCGGGTGAAACCGAACTGGAAGGCCGAGACGCGGTCGAACGCGCTGCCGTGGGCGCCCTGCTTCTCGAACGAGGTGCCGGCGCTGTCGCGGATGAAGAACATCGTCTGCAGGACCTGGTTGAGGCCCTCGCCGGTGGAGAGTTCGAAGTGCTTCGACTTGTTCCCGGCCACCCAGCGCATGAAGACGCCGGTGTAGCAGTCGGCCTGCTGTTCCTTGACGATCGACGGGGTGTTCGCGCCGATGTTGGAGGCGGGGCCGAGCTTGTACTGGACGGCGTGGCCCATCTCGTGGGCCAGGACGGTGACCACGGCCATCGGGCCGAACGAGTCCTTCAGCATCGGGAGGAGCTCGCCCCGGTCCCACGTGATGCTGTCGTCGAGGGCGCAGTAGAACGCGTTCGCGATGCCGGTGGTGTCGAGCTTGCAGACCTCGACGCCCTTGCCGTTCGAGTCGTAGGAGATGAAGCGCTTCACCGGCTCGAACGTCCTGCCCGCGAACGAGGCGGGGAACTCCGCCTTCCAGAACTCCTGCACGTCGGCGAGGGTGTTGATGGCCAGGCGGTCCATCTCGCCGCCGTCGCCGTTCTCGACGCTCAGGTCCGCGTCGGGCACGCCCTTCCTGGGGCCGGACGGGCCGTTGGAGATCTCCAGGCCCGCGACCTTGGTGGGGTCGGGGCGCTCGCCCTTCGGTTCGCCCTCGACCACGGTGGCGCACGCGGTCAAGGCTGCGGTCACGGCCAGCGCGACGGCGATTCGTCCGAATCCCATGAGGTCAGACCCTACTAAGCGCGTTTCGAGGTCGTTCGGCAAGTACCTGCGGCCAAACGTGAAAATGTCTCACCCTCAGGGGTGATTTCAAGACTGCACGGGCTCGTTTTCGTTGTCCTGCCGATGTTCCGGGGCGCACAGTCCGTCCCGCAGGCCTTCAGTGTGGAAGGAGTTCGGCGGTATGGGTAGAACGCGCTGGGCACGGTTCGTCGGTGTGGTCGGCTTCGGTGCTGTCGGCGCCGGTGTCCTCCTCTTCGGCATGTCCCAGGGAGCGCTGGCCGCCTCGTTCGCGGTGTCCGGCACCAACTTCAAGGTGTCCGCCGACAACTTGACGGGCCAGGGATTCGTCCAGTTCGGCGGTGTCGACGCGGGTGCGGGCAAGGTGCACGTCGTCGCGGTCAGCGGGTTCAAGACGGCGAGGCTCGACAAGTTCTGCCAGTCGGTCTACGTCCCCGGCATGCCGATCGTCGGTGACGTGACGATGCGCATCACCGCGGACGGCGTGGGCGGCATGTCCGCCGACAACCTGGTCGTCAACCTCACGGACCTCACCGGTGACCTGGTCCTCGGCAACCCCGAGATCGGCATCGACGCGAACAAGGTGACGAAGGGGCCGGAGAACCTGCGGGGCCTTCCGGGTTCGTTCGGTCTGCAGGCTGACACGGCGAACATCACCTCGCTGAAGCAGACCGCCTGGGCCACCACGGCCCAGACCATCAGGTTCAAGGGCATGAACCTGACCATTCGCCAGGGGAAGCAAGAGTGCTTCTGAGGTTCTGGCGCGGCTTCACCGCGTGGCGACGTGACCGGCCCTTCTGGGCCGGTCTCTTCGTCGCCCTGGGCGGGCTCGTCATCGTGTTCCCGCCGTTCGCCAATCTGAAGTTCGGCGACATGATGATCTCCATCCAGACGCTCGGCGGCGTGTCGGCGCTGCTCATCAGCGTGCTGTTGTGGATCTGCGCGGCCGCGTTGTGGCTGCAGCCCAAGTTCCGGCTGGCGGCGGGCATCGTCACGGTGCTGCTGTCGCTGGTCGCGATCGTCGTGACCAACCTCGGTGGCTTCGTGGTCGGCACCGTCCTGAGCCTGCTCGGCGGCGCACTCGCCCTGGCGTGGACGACCGAGCCCAAGACGCCGAAGGAGGCGAAGGGGTCGAAGAAGGCACGGGAGGAGAACGCGGAACCAGAGCCGGAGACGACCCAGAGGGTTCACCCCACATGATGCGAACACAGCCGCTGACCGCCGTGGCGATGGTCGCGGTGCTGGCGCTGCAACCGCCGTCGAGCACCGAGCCACCGCCGTCGTCCGGTCCCAGCAGCAGCTCACCGGCCCCGACCAGCACCACGTCGGAGCCGCCGCCCGTGTCGAGCACCAGTGCCACCCCACCGCCGGTGTCGTCGTCGTCCTCCGTGCCGGCCGAACCGACCGGCACGCAACCGACCTCGACACCCGCGCCTCCGCCACCGGCCCCTGCCCCGGTGGCGGTGGGAGGGCGGGAGTGGACCCTGACGGCGTCCCGGCTCGAACTCGGTGGACTCGACTTCGTCGGGGTCGTCGACGCACTGGTCAAGGGGCAGGTCGTCAAGGTCCTGAAGTTCACGGCGAACGACATGAAGATCAAGGACCTGGTGCAGTCCGGTGAGATCTCACCGGGCGTCAGGCTGATCACCGCGGCACGGCCGGGCAGCACGTCCACGGTGTCACCAGGGCGCATCGAACTGTTCACGGTCCAGCTCAAGGGCAACCTGGACATCCTCGGGATCAAGATCCCGGTGGACTACACGGCGGCACACCCACCGCCGCTGAACGTGCCGTTCGCGACCTTCACCGAGGTCACGGTGCGCAACACGGACCTGATCGGCGGAACGCTGAAGATCCCGGGCGCGCGGATCTCCGTGGTATCCGACCAGGCTCCGGTCGCAAGGCGCTGAAGCCCGCACCTGGCCTCGAGCCGGTGCGGGCTTCCGCTCGTCCGCTACAGCGTCAGACGCCGCACTTCTTCGCGCCCTCGAACACGCCCTCGCGGAACCGGGCCACCCGCTCGAACCCCGGATCCACCGGGTTCTGCCCCTTCGCGTCCCGCGCCGCGTAGTCGTACTTCAGCAACACCGTCACGGCCTCGTCGAAGTCGCCTGGGGACAGCCCGAACCCGTCCTGCCGCTGGAACACCGCGCCCGTGTACGCCCCGGCCAGGCACAACGCCGCCGCGGAGGCGTCCTCGCCCTCGATCGGCTTGCCCAGCACGGCCAGTTCGGCCATCGCGTACCTGGTGGCGATCAGCGTGCCCGTCGCGTAGTCGCCCTCGTCCTTGTGCAGGGCGGGCAGCTCGTCCTTCGTGTCGATCTTGATCGTCTTGTCCGCCGGGCAGTACGCGACGGGGCCCTGGTCACCGGAGCAGTCCGGTTCGGTCTGGGACGCCTCGGCGCGCGGCGAGGGCCAGGTCTTGCCGGCGGTCGTCGCGAGGTTCTTGAAGAAGCCGTCGAGGTCGGGCGTGACGGCTTCGAGCATGTCGTCGAACGGCAGGTTGCCGCCGTTCGCGCGGTCCTTGACGCTGGTGAACGCGCGCTGCGTGAACTGGCGGTTCTGCACCGACATCTGCGCGCAGAACTTCGTGCCCTGCTCGTAGCCGTCCTGGAACGCCGCCACGCGGTCGAACGCGCTGCCGTGCGCCTGCTCGTCCTCCGGGGAGGTGCCGACCGGGTCGCGGAACGTGATCAGCGCGCCCAGCGCCTTGTCCAGGGCGTCCGCGTTGATGTCGAGGCGCTGCGACTTGCCGTCCGCCACGTTGCGGATGAACGCACCGGCGAAGCAGTCGGCCTGGGCCTCGGTGAGGATCGTCGGGTACTTCTCCGGCTCGCGGCGCTCCGCCTCGGGCGTGATGCCCATGCGGTTCTGCACGGCGTGGCCGACCTCGTGCGCGAGGACGACGACCACGGCCGCCTCGCCGAAGCGGTCCTGCAGCACCGGCAGCAGGGACGCCCGGTCCCAGGCGATCGCGTCGGCGGCCGGGCAGTAGAACGCGTTGCCCTCCACGTCCGACGCCTTCTGCGTGCACGGCGGCGGCTTCGCGGCGGCGTCGGCCGTGTCGACCGAGAAGTAACCACCGGCCAGCGGCTTCCAGGACTTGTTGAACGTCGACTGGAAGGAGTCCTTCCAGAACTCGTCGATGTCCGTCAGCGCGGTGGCGGCGAGCTTGTCGATCGGCCCGTTGTCCGTGCCGCGCACCTGGATGGTGGTGGTGGACGCTTCCTTCTTCACCACCTTGGCGGCGCGAGGACGCCCCGGGACCTGGGCGGTGCACCCTGCGGCGAGCAGGGCGGTGACGACCATCAGCGCGATGCTCTTGTGCCGCATGGAACCATTGTGCCTGCCGGCCGGCTCTGGGGGCGTCCTTGTCGTCCAAGTCAGGCGCATACAAGGGGCAACGTGCGGCGGCCTGATCAGGTTCACCGGGCTGGAGTCGCCCGATCGACTTACATTTCCCTTCGTGCGGGAATGGTTCTGCGCCGCGTTGCTGCTGTTGGGCCCTCCGACCGGGGCCGATCCGACCATGCCCGGTTGCACCGGTGGCATCGCCCCGGAACCGCGCGTGGGCATGATCACCGGGCCCGGCACCGCCGACTGGGCGCTGGACGTGGTCCCGGGAGGCGTCTACGACCTGTCCGTCTGGGCGGGTAGCCGCAGGCCGGGGCCTGCGACGGCGACCGGCCTGCGGTTCTTCGACCGCGCTGGCGTGCAGACCGGACGGACCTACGCGCTGCGGCCGGTCACCAGAGAACCGAAGCGCCAGAACAGTTACGGCATGGTCGCACCGCGTGACGCCGCCACCGTCCGGTTCTTCGCCACCACGAGCACGGAGATCCGCTGGAGCTGCGTGTTCCTCCGGGTGTCCGCCTACGAGGTCAGGCGCGACCCGGGCACCGTCACGATCACCAACACCGGCAGCGAACCGTTGACCGGCCTGAGGATCACCGGCTGCGGAGAGCCGTTCGACCTGGAGGAACAGGTGGTCCGCACGTGCGAGGGCGCCGGTCCCGTGACGGTGACCGGCGCCCTGTACTGGAACGGGGCACTGCCCGACAGGTCAGAGGGTCTCGATCTCGGTCACCGGGTCGGGGACCAGCCACAGCACGCCCGAGGGCGGCAGCTGCAGGATCGCTGAGTACGGCCGCCCGTGCCACGGCTTGGCCTCGGCCTCGACGCCACCGAGGTTGCCCACGCCCGAACCGCCGTAGTGCGCGGCGTCGGTGTTCACGAGCTCCTTCCAGCGTCCGGCGGACGGCAGACCGACCCGGTAGTCGTGGTGCGGCGACCCGGAGAAGTTCGCCACGCAGGCGAGCGTCGAGTCGTCCTCACCGATCCGCAGGAACGACAGGACGTTGCCGCCCGAGTCGTTCGCGTCGATCCACTGGAACCCCTCCGGCGTCACGTCGTGCGAGAACAACGCCGCCGCCGTCTTGTACACCGAGTTCAGGTCGCGCATCAGCGACTGGATGCCCTGGTGCAACGGCTCCTGCTCGACCAGGTGCCAGTCGAGCGACCGCGACTCCGACCACTCCTGCCGCTGACCGAACTCGCCGCCCATGAACAGCAGCTGCTTGCCCGGATGCGCCCACATGAACGCGAGCAGCGACCGCACGCCGGCGGCCTTGTTCCAGTCGTCGCCCGGCATCCGCTGCCACAGCGAGCCCTTGCCGTGCACCACCTCGTCGTGCGAGAGCGGCAGCACGAAGTTCTCGCTCCACGCGTACACCAGCGAGAACGTCATCTCGTTGTGGTGGAACGCCCGGTGGATCGGCTCACGCGACAGGTAGTGCAGCGTGTCGTGCATCCAGCCCATGTTCCACTTGAAGCCGAACCCGAGCCCGCCCAGGTGCGTCGGCCGCGTGACGCCCGGCCACGCCGTCGACTCCTCGGCGATCATGACCACACCGGGGTGCCGCTTGTAGACCGTCGCGTTCAGCTCCTGCAGGAACCGCACCGCGTCGAGGTTCTCCCGGCCACCGAACTCGTTGGGCAGCCACTGGTCCGCCGGCCGCGAGTAGTCGAGGTAGAGCATCGACGCGACGGCGTCCACGCGCAGGCCGTCGAGGTGGAACTCCTCGATCCAGTACAGCGCGTTCGCCACCAGGAAGTTCCGGACCTCGTTGCGCCCGAAGTCGAAGACGTACGTGCCCCAGTCGAGCTGCTCACCGCGGCGCGGGTCGGCGTGCTCGTACAGCGGCGTGCCGTCGAACTTCGCGAGCGCCCAGGCGTCCTTCGGGAAGTGCGCGGGCACCCAGTCGACCAGCACGCCGATGCCGCGCTGGTGCAGCGTGTCGACGAAGAACCGGAAGTCGTCCGGCGTGCCGAACCGCGAGGTCGGCGCGTAGTACGAGGTGACCTGGTAGCCCCACGAACCACCGAACGGGTGCTCGGCCACCGGCAGCATCTCGATGTGCGTGAAGCCCATGTCCTCGCAGTAGTCCGCGAGCTCGACGGCGAGCTCCCGGTAGCTCAGGCCGGGCTTCCACGAACCGAGGTGCACCTCGTAGGTCGACATCGGCGCGTTCGCCCAGTTCGTGGCCTCGCGCCGGGCCTCCCACTCCGCGTCCTGCCACTCGTACTCCGACCGCGTGACGACCGAGGCCGTCTGCGGCGGGACCTCCGTGGCGAACGCCATCGGGTCGGCCTTCTCGTGCCAGATCCCGTCCTGGCCGAGGATGCGGAACTTGTACCGCGACCCCACCACGACGTTCGGCAGGAACACTTCCCACACGCCGCTGGAACCCATGGAGCGCAACGGGTTCGCGCGCCCGTCCCAGCCGTCGAAGTCGCCCGTCACGCGCACGCCGCGGGCGTTCGGCGCCCACACCGCGAACGAGACACCGGTGACGTCACCGGAAGCCGTTTCGTAGCAGCGGACGTGTGCGCCGAGGACGTCCCAGAGCCGTTCGTGCCGGCCCTCGCCGATCAGGTGCAGGTCCAGCTCGCCCACGGTCGGGAGCCACCGGTACGGGTCGTCGACCTCGATCGCCGGACCGCCGTCGTACTTCACCAGCAGCCGGTAGTCGCCGGGGACCTCGGGCAGCTCGCCCTCGAACAGGGCGTCGGCGATGCGGGGCAGTTCGACCTGCTTGTCGCCCCACGCCACCGCGACCGACGTCGCGCCTGGCCGCAGGGCCCGCGCGATCACCTGGTCGCCGACGGAGTGCACACCCAGCACCGAGTGCGGGTCGTGGTGCGCACCTGACAGGAGTCGGTCCAGGTCGGCCTTCACGCTCAGTTCCCTCCAGAAGTCATCCGGGCGATCGACGACAGCGGAACCGTCAACCACTCCGGCCTGTTGGCGTGCTCGTAAGCGACCTCGTAGACCGCCTTGTCCAGCTCGAAAGCGCGCAGCAGGTGCGCGTGGTCGCGCGGGTCGCCCGCCACCTCGGCGTACCCGTCGCAGAACGCGGCCCGGTTGCGCTTCGTCCACTCCATCGCGCGGTAGGCGAGCTGGTCGTCGTCGGGCTGGCCGACGAGCAGCTGCCGTGCCGCGTAGTCGAACGACCTCAGCATCCCCGCCACGTCGCGCAGCGGCGACCGCAGCGCGAGCCGGTCCTCGACCTTCGCCGCCGGCTCGCCCTCGAAGTCGATCAGCAGCCAGCCGTGCACGGTCCGCAGCACCTGACCGAGGTGCAGGTCGCCGTGGATGTGCTGGATCGGGATCGCGCCGATGTGGTGGCGTGCCTCCTCGAACGCGGCGCGCAACGGGACCTCGTAGCGGCCCAGTTCCGGCACGGACTCCAGCACGACGCCCAGTCGCCGCTGCATGCCCTCGATGGCCTTCGAGATCGCGTCCTCGTCGGCGATCCGCGTGCCCAGCGCCTCGGCCAGGTCGGCGTGCACCTTCGCGACCGCGTGGCCCAGGCGTTGCGCCTCGCCGGCGAAGTCGCCGCCGACCTCGAACGCGTGCAGGTCGGCCTCGGCCATCAGGTCGCGCACCGAGGTCTTGGCCATGTCCCAGCCCTCGACCGCGTCCGGCAGGAACTCCTGCAGCATCGCGAGGGTGACCTGCTGGCCGTCCAGCACCGTGGAGATCGAGCCCAGCGGCAGCGCGATGTGCTCGCAGCCGACCGAGCGCAACGCGCGGTGCATCGTCAGGTCGCGGTTCTCGCCGGCCGCGAGCTTGCGGAAGATCTTCAGGATGTACTGCTGGCCGTAGATCAGCGACGTGTTGGACTGCTCGACGCCGATCGGCCGCCCGCGCAGGCCCGAGCGCAGTTCCGTGCCCGGTTCGTGCGCGAAGGTGATGCCGTCGACCTCGTGCCCGGACGCGATCCGGTCGAGCAGGACGCCGTTGTGCTCGGGGTCGAGCAGCACGTCCCACTCACCGGTGCTCAGGCTCAGCGCGCCCTGGTAGCTCTCGGTGCGGCCGGGCTGTTCGACCTGGAACACCACGTGCACGAGGTCTCCGTCCACCACCGTCGTCCTCAGTGGACGGACGGCCGTGATGGGCTTGTCCTTGCCGCCGAACCACCGTGCGGCCGGGAGCAGATCGGGCAGTGAGGCGACCAGCTTGTCGACAAGCTCGTGGGGATCCGTCACGCGTTCACCTCATTTCGCCGTCGTCGCCCGCCTCTACCAGCTGGAACCAGTAGAAACCGTGACCAGGAAGGGTCAGCAGGTACGGGAGTTCCCCGATCGCGGGGAATTTGACACCTCCGGTGAGTTCCATCGGCGCGTGGTCGCGGTGCTCGGAGAGGTCCAGCTCGACGGGTTGCGGGAAGCGTGAGAGGTTGTTCACGCAGAGCACGATGTCCTCGCGCCCGTCCGGCCGCTTCCACTGGCGCTTGTAGGCGAGCACGCTCGGGTTCGAGCCGCCGAGCTCGGTGAAGTCGCCCTCGGCGAACGCGTGGTGCTGCTTGCGCACCTCGATCATGTGCCGCGTCCAGTTCAGCAACGACGTCGAGCTGTTGAGCTGCGCCTCCACGTTGAGGCCCTGGTAGCCGTAGACGGGGTCCATGATCACCGGGAGGTAGATCCGGCCGGGGTCGCAGCTCGAGAAGCCCGCGTTGCGGTCCGGGGTCCACTGCATCGGTGTGCGGACGGCGTCGCGGTCCTGCAGCCAGATGTTGTCGCCCATGCCGATCTCGTCGCCGTAGTACAGCACGGGCGAGCCGGGCAGGGAGAGCAGCAGCGCGGTGAACAGCTCGTGCTGGTTGCGGTCGTTCTCCAGCAGCGGTGCGAGCCGCCGGCGGATGCCGATGTTCGCCTTCATCCGCGGGTCCTTGGCGTACTCGGCGTACATGTAGTCGCGCTCTTCGTCGCTGACCATCTCGAGGGTGAGCTCGTCGTGGTTGCGCAGGAAGATGCCCCACTGGGCGTTCTCCGGGATCGCCGGGGTCTGCGCGAGGATCTCCGAGATCGGGAACCGCGACTCCCGCCGCACCGCCATGAAGATGCGCGGCATCAACGGGAAGTGGAACGCCATGTGGCACTCGTCGCCGCCCACGGCCTGGTCACCGAAGTACTCCACGACGTCCGACGGCCACTGGTTCGCCTCGGCCAGCAGCACCCGTCCGGGGAACTCGTCGTCGACGACCTTGCGGCACTTCTTCAGGAACTCGTGCGTGCGCGGCAGGTTCTCGCAGATCGTGCCCTCCTCCTCGAAGAGGTAGGGCACGGCGTCGAGGCGGAACCCGTCGATGCCGAGGTCGAGCCAGAAGCGCAGGGTGTCGAGCATCGCCTCCTGCACGTCCGGGTTCTCGTAGTTGAGGTCCGGCTGGTGGCTGAAGAAGCGGTGCCAGAAGAACTGCCCGCGCACCGGGTCGTAGGTCCAGTTCGACGACTCCGTGTCCACGAAGATGATCCGCGCGTCGCTGTAGCGCGAGTCGTCGTCGCTCCACACGTAGTAGTCGCCGTACGGGCCGGTCGGGTCCTGCCGCGACTGCTGGAACCACGGGTGCGCGTCGGAGGTGTGGTTGAGCACGAGGTCCGTGATCACCCGGATCCCGCGCCGGTGCGCCTCCTCCAGCAGGTACACGAAGTCCTCGACGGTGCCGAACTCCGGCAGCACCGCGCGGAAGTCGCTGATGTCGTACCCGCCGTCGCGCAGCGGTGAGGCGTAGAACGGTGGCAGCCAGAGGCAGTCGACGCCCAGCCACTCCAGGTAGTCGAGGCGCGAGGCGAGCCCTCTGAGGTCGCCCGTGCCGTCGCCGTTGGAGTCGCTGAAGGCGCGGACCAGCACCTCGTAGAAGACGGCGCCCTTGTACCAGTCCGGGTTCGGCTTCGCCTGCTTCGCGGACCTGAAGTCCTCGGCCCGCGGCTCGACCAGCATGCCGTCGTCGTCGATGGCTTCACCGGTGTGCGGAACACCGTCCAGCCCGAGCACAGCGTCGGGACGGGAGTCGTCCATGGTTCCCACCTCGTCGGGGGTTGAGCGGTTGATCAGCTGAAGCGGCGCTGGAGGCCCACGACGTGTGCCGTGGCACGCCATGGTTCGAGACGGACGTAGTTGGCCTGTCCCCAGTCCCACGTCTCGCCGGTGACCTCGTCGTGCGCGATCACGCGCTCGTGCCAGTCGAACCCGAGTTCGGGCAGGTCGAGGTACAGCGTCCCCTCCTGCGCGTTGTTCGGGTCGAGGCTGACGACGACCACGACCGTGTCGCCGGACTCCGGATCACGCTTCGAGAAGGCGACCAACGCGTCGTTCTCGATGCTCTGGAACTTCAGCGTGCGCATCTGCTGGAGCGCCGGATGCGCCTTGCGGATGTGGTTCAGCTTGCGCAGCCACGGTTCGAGACTGCGCCCGTCCGCCAGTGCACGGGCGTAGTCGCGTGGCCGCAACTGGTACTTCTCGGAGTTCAGGTACTCCTCGCTGCCGGGCTTCACAGCCTCGTGCTCGAACAGCTCGTAGCCGCTGTACACACCCCACGTGGGGGAGAGCGTGGCCGCGAGTGCCGCGCGGAGCCCGAACATGCCGGGACCGCCGTGCTGCAGCGACTCGTGCAGGATGTCCGGCGTGTTCACGAAGAGGTTCGGCCGCGCCTCGTCCCAGTGGTCGCGGACGTCCTCGCCGAACTCGATCAGCTCCTGCTTGCCCGTCCGCCATGTGAAGTACGTGTAGGACTGGGTGAAGCCGAGCTTCGCCAGGCCGTAGAGCCGAGCCGGCCGGGTGAAGGCCTCCGCCAGGAACAGCGTGTCCGGGTAGACCTCCTTCACCTTCCAGATCAGCCACTGCCAGAAGTCCGGCGGCTTGGTGTGGGGGTTGTCGACCCGGAAGATCCGCACCCCGTGCTCGGCCCAGAAGAGCACCACGCGCAGCACCTCGTGGTAGAGGCCCTGCGGGTCGAGGTCGAAGTTGATCGGGTAGATGTCCTGGTACTTCTTGGGCGGGTTCTCGGCGTACGCGATCGTGCCGTCGGGCTGCGTCGTGAACCACTCCGGGTGCTTGAGCACCCACGGGTGGTCAGGCGCGCACTGCAGCGCGAAGTCGAGCGCGACTTCCAGGCCGAGGTCCTTCGCACGCGCGACGAGCGCGTCGAAGTCCTCGATCGTGCCGAGCTGCGGGTGGATCGCGTCGTGCCCGCCCTCGTCCGCGCCGATGGCCCACGGTGATCCCGTGTCCTCGGGCGACGCGACAAGCGTGTTGTTGGGGCCCTTGCGGTTGACCCGGCCGATGGGGTGGATCGGCGGGAAGTAGACGACGTCGAAGCCCATCGCCGCGACCCGGTCGAGCTCCTTGGTCGCCGTGGCGAACGTGCCGTGCACCGCCTGCCCGGTCTCGTCGATCCCGCCGGTGCTGCGCGGGAAGAACTCGTACCAGGAGCCGAACGCGGCCTTCTTCCGGTCGCACCAGATCTTGTGCGTCCTGCCCTTGGTGATCAGCTCGCGCACAGGGTGCTCGAACATCACCTTCTGCACGTCGGCGGCCAGCGCCGGCGCGACGCGTTCGGCCAGCGGCCGGTCCGTGTCGCGCAGTGCCTCCGCGGCGGACGTGAGAAGTGCTCGCTCTTGTCGCCTATCGGGTCGCCTTGCCACTCGATCGAGTAGCGAGGCACCGATTTCAAGGTCATTTGCGAGATCAACGGGACCCTGCCCCGCCGCGATCTTCACCTCAACGGCGTGGTTCCAGGTGCCCCAGGGGTCACTCCACGCATCGATCCTGAAGGTCCAGGCGCCCTCGAGGTCCGGAACCACCGTCGCGCCCCACCGGTCGAGGCCGACTCCGACCTCGTGCATGCGGGTCTGGCGAGCGACTCGGTCGTTCGGTCCACGCCAGCTCACTGTCGCCGCGAGTTTGTCGTGCCCCTCGCGCCACACCGTCGCCTGGACCGGAATGTGTTCTCCCACAACGGCTTTGGCTGGATATCTGCCAGCCGACACCACCGGGGTCACGTCGTCGATACCGAGCCGTCCGCTCATCGGCAGCGCCCTTCGCCGTGTCGCTTCGCGTTGATGCGTCAAATCCTGCCTTGCTCGATCAAGCCGCCTGACATCGGGTTACCCCATCCAAGTCCGTACCCCGACACCGTCGATCGCACACCTCGGGCGCTGATCGTGTCCAGTGTGTGGACCACAAACCTTCGTGGCGTTTCCCGGCGGTCAGACGGGTGCATCGCGGCGTGGGCCCCCCGCCCCCATATCGG
>NZ_BMNC01000002.1:0-432100 GCF_014646255.1 Lentzea pudingi | reverse complement strand
CGGGCATATGGGGGCGGGGGGCCCACGCCGCGAGGTGCCCTGCTGAGCGTCGGGAAACACGGCGAAGATTGTGGTCCACACACAGGGTCTCTCGGCCACGATCCCGGCATGTGGCGTCCTTCTGATTGGACACTTCGCGTACAACTCACCGTGTTACGCACGCGCTACGGGTACCGTGCGCGCGTGAACAAGCTTGGCGGTCGCTACGTCCTGCTCGATCAGCTCGGCGCCGGTGCCATGGGTGTCGTGTGGCGTGCACGCGACGAGTTCCTGCACCGTGACGTTGCGGTCAAGCAGCTGCTTCTCAACGATGTCGAGTCGAACGAGTTCCACGAGGCCGTGCAGCGCGCCATGCGTGAAGGCCGCATCGCCGCGCGCCTGCAGCACCCGAACGCGATCGCGGTCTACGACGTCGTGGTCGAGGACGACGGCAAGCCCTGTCTCGTCATGGAGTATTTGCCGTCCCGCAACCTCTCGTCGATCCTGTCCGAGCGCGGCACGATGGCGCCGGTGGAGGCCGCCCGGATCGGGTCGCTGGCCGCCGCCGCGCTGGCCGCCGCCCACGGCGCCGGGATCGTGCACCGCGACATCAAGCCCGGCAACGTCCTCATTGGACGTGACGGCACGGTGAAGATCACCGACTTCGGCATCTCGCGCGCTTTGGGCGACGTGGCCGTGACGAAGACCGGGATGCTCGCCGGCACGCCCGCGTACCTGGCGCCGGAGCTGGCCCGCGGTGCCGAGCCCGCGCCACCCTCGGACGTGTTCTCGCTCGGCGCGACGATCTACGCGATGACCGAGGGCGAGCCGCCGTTCGGCAAGAGCACGAACGACCTGGGCCTGCTCTACAAGGTCGCCCGCGGCGAGACCCGCCCGCCGATGCGCTCGGGCCCGCTCACCGGCCTGCTGACGAGGCTGCTGGCGAACGAGCCGTCGCAGCGCCCGACCGCCGCGCAGGCCGCCGAGGAGCTGAAGGCGATCGCGTCCGGAGCCCCGGTCCCGGTCACCCGCGTGATCCCGCCGCGCCCGATGACGCCGCCGGCCGGCACCGCCGTGATGGGGGCGGCGGGCCCTGGCACGCAGACCCCGCGCCCGATGCCGGCCCAGCAGGCCCCCCGCACCCGCCCGCCGGCGCCGTTGCCCGCGACCTACGACGACGACTACGACAACTACGAGCCCGAACCGGAACCGAAGAAGAACCGGGGCCTCGTGGTCGCGGCCGCGATCCTCGGCGTGCTCCTGGTCAGCGGCCTCATCTACGCGATCGCCACGATGGGCGGCGGTGGCGACGGGGACAGGACGGCCGGCTCCAACTCGACCACGCCGAAGGCCACCTCGCAGACCCAGGACCCCACCTACGAACAGCCGACGACCAACGCCCCCACGAAGACGACCGAGAAGCAGACGCCGTCGTCCAAGCCGAACCCGACGACGACCACGAAGCCGCCGGCCACCAAGTTCACCCCGGCCCAGGTCACCCAGTTCGTGAAGCAGCACTACGCGAAGCTGCCGGGCAACGTCCCCGGTGCCCGCGCCGACTGGGACCAGAACCAGGCCCCCAGCGAGGCGGGGGAGAAGGAGTTCTGGGGCAGGTACTCGAAGGTCGTGGTCAAGGAAGGCCCGCTGACCCAGGCCGACGACGACGGCACGTTCACGGTCACGACGGCGCTGGAACTGACCGAGAAAGAGTCGAACTCCGCCAAGGTCGCGGAGCACGTCCTCACGATCTCGGGCAAGGGCGACCGGCTGCTGATCACCGGCGAGGAGAGGAACTGACCGCGAACCGGACGGGCGGGACGTTCAGTGCAGAATGGACGAAGGGCCCGAGCAGTACATCGTGGCTGCTCACGGCGCTTCCCCGTCTTGACCGGTTCTGCAAGTCGTTGCAGGTGTGACCGGGAACGTTGTCAGGCACTCAGGGGTGGCAGGTAAGTTCGCTCGTCATGCGAGCACTTCGCCGGTTCACCGTCCGAGCCAGCCTGCCGGAGCCCCTGTCCGCGCTGAGCACGCTCGCCACCAACCTGCGCTGGACGTGGCACCCGCCCACGCAGGACCTCTTCGCCTCGATCGACCCCCGCGTCTGGTCCGAGGTCGGTGGCGACCCGTTGCGCCTGCTCTCCGTCGTCGACGCGAGCAAGCTGGAACACCTCGCGAGAGACGAGCAGTTCCTGCTCAAGCTCCACGCGCTCGCGACCGACCTGGAGCGGTACGTCCGAGGTCCGCGCTGGTACCAGCGCCGGCAGGACGAGATCACCCAGCGGCGTGAGCACGGGGCGCCCGACACGCCGTTGCCCACGAGCGTCGCGTACTTCTCGATGGAGTTCGGCGTGCACGAGGCGCTGCCGAACTACTCGGGTGGTCTCGGCATCCTCGCGGGCGACCACCTCAAGGCGGCCTCTGACCTGGGCGTTCCGCTGATCGCGGTCGGTCTGCTCTACCGGTCCGGGTACTTCCGGCAGTCGCTGTCGCTCGACGGCTGGCAGATCGAGCACTACCCGACGCTCGACCCGCGCGGGTTGCCGCTGGAGCTGCTGACCGAGCCGTCCGGGCTGCCGCTGCTCGTGCACGTGGCGATGCCGGGCGACCGGACGCTCCGCGCGAAGATCTGGAAGGCGCAGGTCGGGCGCATCCCGTTGCTGCTGCTCGACTCGGACGTGGAGCAGAACGACGAGGACCTGCGCGGCGTCACCGACAGGCTCTACGGCGGCGACCAGAACCACCGCATCCGCCAGGAGATCCTCGCGGGCATCGGCGGCGTGCGCGCCGTGCGGACGTTCTGCGAGCTCACCGGCCACGCGCAGCCCGAGGTGTTCCACACCAACGAGGGCCACGCCGGGTTCCTCGGCCTCGAGCGGATCCGCGAGTACATCACCAACGACGGTCTCGACTTCGACCAGGCGCTCACGGCCTCGCGCGCCGGTGCGGTCTTCACGACGCACACGCCCGTGCCCGCCGGCATCGACCGCTTCCCGGTCGACCTGGTCCAGCACTACTTCGGCGCCGAGAACCTGGTGCCGGGCGTGAACACCCAGCGCATCCTCGCGCTCGGGGCCGAGGACAACCCCGGCATGTTCAACATGGCCCACATGGGCCTGCGGCTCGCCCAGCGCGCGAACGGTGTGTCCAAACTGCACGGTGAGGTCAGCCGGGACATGTTCCGCGGCCTCTGGCCGGGCTTCGACGCCACCGAGGTGCCGATCGGCTCGGTCACCAACGGCGTGCACGGGCCGACGTGGGCCGCGACCGAGATGAGCAAGCTGCTCGGAGCGTCCGAAGCGGACAGCCACACCGGCAACGGCCTGGGCATCGGCGCGTTCGAGCCGGTCACCGACACCGGCCTGTGGGAGATCAGGAGCACCCTGCGCGGCCGGCTGGTCGACGAGGTGCGCCGCCGGGTGCGCGAGTCGTGGCTGCAGCGCGGCGCGTCGGCGCTGGAGCTGGGCTGGACCGACTCGGTCTTCGACCCCAGCGTGCTGACCGTGGGCTTCGCACGGCGCGTGCCGACGTACAAGCGCCTCACACTGATGCTGCGCGACCCGGAGCGGCTGCGTTCGCTGCTGCTGCACCCCGAACGGCCCGTGCAGCTCGTCGTGGCGGGCAAGTCGCACCCGGCGGATGACGGCGGCAAGGCGTTGATCCAGCAGATCGTGCGCTACGCCGACGAGGCGGGCGTGCGGCACCGGATCGTGTTCCTGCCGGACTACGACATGTCCATGGCCCGGTACCTGTACTGGGGCTGCGACGTGTGGCTGAACAACCCGATGCGCCCCCTCGAAGCGTGCGGCACGTCCGGCATGAAGGCGGCGTTGAACGGCGGCCTCAACCTGTCCATCCGCGACGGTTGGTGGGACGAGCTGTACGACGGCTCCAACGGCTGGGCCATCCCGACCGCCGACGGCGTCAACGACCCGGTCCGCCGCGACGACCTGGAGGCGAACGCGCTGTACGACCTGCTCGGTTCGCAGGTCGCGCCGCTGTTCTACGACCGCGGCGAGGACGGCGTGCCGACCCGCTGGATGTCCATGGTCCGGCACACGCTGGCCTCGCTCGGCCCGGTCGTGCAGGCCTCGCGCATGGTCCGCGAGTACGTCGAGACGTACTACGCGCCGGCCGCCGCGTCCGCGCAGAACGTCGTCGGTGAGGGCTACCGGGGTGCCAAGGAGCTCTCCTCGTACCGGCACCGGCTGCGCGCCTCGTGGACTCGGGTGCGGGTGCTCGACAGCGACCTGGTGATCAGCGGTTCCTCGGTGCCGGTGCTCGGTGCGCCGGTCATCGTGCGGGCGCGGGTCGAGCTGGCCGGGCTGGAGCCGTCCGAAGTGGACGTCCAGGTCGTGCTGGGCAAGGTGTCGCACGACTCCGACGAGCTCAAGGACATCGTGTCGTCGCCCATGAACTACGCGGGCAACGGCAACTACGAGGCCGAGGTGCCGTTGCCGCACGCCGGAGCGCTCGGCTACACCGTGCGCGTGCTGCCGCGTCACGGCCTGCTGGCGACGCCCGCGGAACTCGGCAGGGTCGTTCTGGCTGGTTGATCGCTTCACCAGATCCACGCAGGGCATCCGGTTCGTCTGCAAACGACGAGCTGGATGCCCTGATGTGTTCGTCTTCCTGCTTGCCTGTTCACTGCTCGTGACATGCCGCAGGCATGTACCCCCACTTCCCTTTCGCTCAAACGAATGACCCCTTTTTCGAGTGGGTGAATTCGTGATCTCCGCTGGTAGAGGGGCCTGTGCAGGCTTACGCTCTTCGGCATGGAATGAACCGCCCGGGAATCCTTTCGGTATTCCGGTGTGGCTCCGCTGAATTGCGCATGAGGAAGAAGGTAGCCGTGAAGAAAACGATTACCGCACTCTCGCTCGTTGCAGCTCTGTTCACCGCCTCGACCATTCCGGCTGCCACTGCGTCGCCCGCCGCGCCAGAGCTCCCGGCCGCCTGCGCGGGTCTCGTCACGGACCTCGCCGGAAAGCTCAAGCAGGCCATCGGCAGCCTCCTGCCCGTGCCCAACACGGGCGCTCTGACACCGTTGATCGGTGACCTCCTCGGCATCGTGACAGCGCTGCAGAACGCCGGATGCCTCCCGACACCCCCGGTGAGCGCGCCAGGCGTACCGATACCGGCGAAGGCCGCCGAGTACGCGGGTCCGGCCGACCAGTGCCTGCCGGTCGTGCTGAACCTGATCTCGGGCATCGCTGGCCTGGGCGGCACCGTCCTCGGCGCCGCGCCACCGGACGTCGCCAAGATCACCGAAATGCTGAAGGCGTTGCTCAAGACCGTGCAGGACCTGTTGAGCAAGTGCGGCCTGCCGGCGCCTCCCGGCGGCCTGCCCGCACTGCCCGGCCTGCCGGTGCCGGTCCAGCAGAGCTGATCCGTTCGCGGGGTGTGAAAGGGCCCGTCACCGGTCTCGGTGACGGGCCCCTTTCGCGCGTCCGGGAAATGTCTTTTGAATCGCGCGCGACGATTCACCCGGTTCCCGAGCTGATGCCAGTCAGCCGATCTCCAGACGGGCGCGGGTCGCCGCCACCCGCGGACTCCAGCCCGCGAGCTCGTGCGCCTCGGCCGCGAGCTCGCGGGCCTTCGCGTTGTCGCCGTCCACCATCCACGCCCGCGCGATCGTGATCAGGTCGTCCGCGCGGCCCTGCGCGTTCTCGCTCGACTCGGCGGAGTAGCCCGCGAGCTGCCTGGCGTTCGTGGTGTCGCCCTCGATCAACGCCATGATCGCCAGCGTCCCGTACGCCCTGGGCTTGGGATATCCGGCTTGGTAGGCGTTGTCGAACATGCTGCGCGCGGTCTCCAGCCCGACCTCCGCCGGGAACTGGCCCGCCTCGACCGCCAGCACAGCCACCCCGGCGGTCGTGGCCATGACGAACGCCAGGTCGCGCGTGCTCAGGTCGTCGCGTCCGGTCAGCCCGATCACCACCTGAAGCGCCTCGAGGTACCGCTCGCGCGCACACGACGTCACGACCTTCAGCCCGACGACGGTGAGCAGGTCGGGGTGCTCCTCGGCCAGCACGGCGTGGATCCGCTCGGCCTCGTCGAGGTCACCGCGCCGGTAGGCGTCCATGCCGGCGAGCACGCGGGGCCGCGCCTCCAGTTCGGCGAGCGGCCGCCCGGTCATCCTCGGCAGGCTGAACACGAACCAGCCCAGGCTGGTGTGGCCGGCCTTCTGGACCGGCACGAGCTGCCACAGGAGGCAGGCGGTGGCGGCGAGCGCCATGCCCCTGCCGAACGACGAACCGGTGGCGAGCCACGTCAGGGCCGCGACCGCCGCGCAGAAGACGATCGCGAACGCCCCGGTCAGGACCTCCCGACGGCGCACGCCGGGCTTCAGGCCGGTGACCCCGACCGTCGCGAGCACCGGGATGGAGCGCAGCACGAGCCGCTGGTGCGTCCACGTCCACGACTTGAGCTCACTGCCGACGCCGATGATCACGTGGGTGATCCGGAGTCCGAAGAGGACGGCGCCGAGCGCCAGACCCGCCTGCGCCGCGGTCAGTTCCACGACCAGGCCCACCAGCGCTCCGGCGAGGCCGAGGTGGGGCTCGGGGAGGGTCCAGGCGATCGTGCCGGCCACCACGAGTGCCGTCACGACCCAGCGCACAACTGTCACGATCACCAGACGTTACCGGTGGGACGGCGGTTCCCCGGGCTCACACCACGGGCTGTGTGCCGCCCTCGCGGATCGGCAGTCCGGCGGCGCGCCAGCCGCGGAACCCGCCGACGAGGTCCGTCGCGCGGGGCAGCCCGACCCGCTGCAGGTCCCTGGCCGCGAGCGACGACGAGTAGCCCTCGTTGCACACCACGACCACGGTCGTGTCGGCGGTGAAGCCCGGCAGCCGCCAGTCGCCTGCCGGGTCGAGCCGCCACTCCAGCACGATCCGCTCGACCACGACGGAGTTCTCGATCTCGCCCTCGGCCAGCCGGTTGTGGGCAGGCCGGATGTCCACGACGAGCACGTCCTCCAAGCCGAGCACCTCGTGCGGTTCCAGCCGATCGAGATGGGAACGCGCCTCTTCGAGGATGGTGTCGAGCTTGCTCACGGGCCCTCCAGGTCGGCTCGCCGGCGCAGTTCGGCCAGCGGCAGGCGTTGCGCGGGCAGTGGCGGGATCGAGTCGGGGATGTCGTGCAGCGACGCGTACTCGCGGGTCGGCACGAGCGGCGGCGAGTAGGCGTGCACGGTGGCGGCCGGCGCCTCGAACGGGTTCAGCACCTGGTGCGCGCGTCCGGACCCGAAGCCCAGCGCGTCCCCGGTGTCGCGCACCGCGGACCGGATCGGCCCGGCGGGGTAGCGGTAGTCCTCCCGCAGCCTGCCGGTCAGCACCGTGAAGGACCCGGCTGAACCGCCGTGGTCGTGCGGCTCGGTGCCCTGGCCCGGCAGCCACGACAGCAGCCACAGCTCGACGCCCTCGGTCAGCCCCAGCCGCGCCCACCAGCGGCGTTCGGGCGAGTAGTCGAGGATCTGGAGCAGCCCCGTGGTCAGCTCGCTCGCCACGAACGAGGTGAGGTCGCGCAGCTCGCGCGGCGTCCACAGGTCGCGCGACGGGTGGATCACGTCACGCAGCAGCTGGCTGTCCAGCACCGGGTGGAGGTCGAATTGATCTTGCTGTGCATATGTCGAAGTCACGCACTCGCTCCAAGGGCCGCGTCGGTACGGGTAGCGATCTAGACGCGACGCCGGGCGCTTGTGTCAGCGCGTGCGTCGCGTCGAGCTACACCCGCACGACGCCACGAGTACGAGGTCGATCGTGCGGTCCGTCCAGCAGTAGACGACCACGAGCGTGATGGTGCCAGACGCACTCAGAGTGTGGCTAGAGCGTCCATTTGCCGGAAGAACCTCGGACACAGAGTCAAGCAACCGCAAGGAGTTCAGCGCGGGATGCGGAGCAGCAACAACGAGCGCGCGGGAACGCTGAGCTTCGCGCGCGGCGCGAGAGAGCCCGGGTTCGCGGGGGAGCCGTCGGCCGTCGTCGTGTCGAGGAACGGCTCGTACGACGGCCCGTAGCGCTCGTGCGGCAGCGTCACGTCGATGGCCTCGGCTCCCGCGTGCATCAGCATCAGCCACGAGTCGTCGGACACGAGCTCACCCTCCCGTGTGCGCGAGAGGCAGTTCGAGCCGTCGATGAACATGCCGAGCGTGCGGCGGCCCTCGTCGAACCAGTCCGTCTCGGCCATCTCCTGCCCGTCCGGCCGGAACCACACCAGGTCCGTGTTGCCGCTGGGCGTCGCGCGGCCCTCGAAGAACTCGGGCTGCCGCAACGCGGGCGACGACGCGCGCAGGTCGATCAGCCGCTGCGTGAACCCCAGCAACGCCTCGCCCGCGTCGCTGGTCGTCCAGTCGACCCACGACACCTCGTTGTCGAGGCAGTACGGGTTGTTGTTGCCACCCTGGGTGCGCCACATCTCGTCGCCCGCCGTCATCATCGGCGTGCCGGTCGACAGCAGCAGCGTCGAGAGCAGGTTCCGCGCCTGCTTCGCCCGCAGCGCGAGGATCTCCGGATCGGACGTCTCACCCTCGACGCCGTGGTTCCACGACCGGTTGTCGTTCGTGCCGTCGCGGTTCTCCTCGCCGTTCTCCTCGTTGTGCTTGTCGTTGTACGACACCATGTCCCGCAGCGTGAAGCCGTCGTGCGCGGTGATGAAGTTGATCGACTGCCACGGCCGCCGCAGGTCGTCCGCGTACAGGTCGCTCGACCCCGAGAGCCGGTACGCGAGGTCGCGCACGGACGTGTGGCCGCGCCAGAAGTCCCTGACCGTGTCGCGATAACGGCCGTTCCACTCGGCCCACTGCATGCCGAAGTCGCCGACCCGGTACCCGTCGCCCGTCGCGTCCCACGGCTCGGCGATCAGCTTGGCCCTGCACAGCACCGGGTCCGTCGTGATGGCCGTGAGCAGCGCGCTGTCGCGGTCGAAGAACCCGCCGCCCGGCCTGCCCATGGTCGAGGCGAGGTCGAACCGGAACCCGTCGACGCCCATCTCGTCCGCCCAGTACCGCAGCGAGTCGGTGACCAGGCGCACGACCTGCGGCGACCCGGCGTCGAGCGTGTTGCCGCAGCCCGTGATGTCGACCGTGCTGCCACCACCGGCGTGCAGGTAGTACCCCGGCGCGTCGTAGCCGCGGAAGCAGATCGTCGGCCCGCCGGGCCCGCCCTCGCAGGTGTGGTTGTAGACGACGTCGATCAGCACCTCGATGTTCGCCGCGTGCAGCGCCGCGACCATCGTGCGGAACTCCTGGATCTCGTTGCCCGGCTCGCTCGCGTACGCGGCGTGCGGCGCGCAGTAGCCCAGCGGCGAGTAGCCCCAGTAGTTGCTCGAGCCCCGGCTCAGCAGCGAGGGCTCGTCCTGGAACGCCTGCACCGGGAGCAGTTCGACGCTCGTGACGCCGAGCCGGGTGAGGTGCTCGATCGCCGCCGGGTGCGCGAGGCCCAGGTACGTGCCGCGCAGCTTCTCCGGGATCTCCGGGTGGCGCTTCGTGAAGCCCTTGACGTGCATCTCGTAGATGACCGCCTCTTCGAACGGCACGTCGGGCTTCACCCCCGTGTCCGCGCCGCCCGGTGAGCTGACGACGGAGAGCGGGACGCTGCCGAGCGAGTCGATCGCGGACGGCGGGCCGTGCATCGGGTCGCCGACGTACCCGAGCGAGGCCTCCAGGTTCGTGATACCGCCCTCGATCTGCCGCGCGTACGGGTCGACCAGCAGCTTCGCCGGGTTGCAGCGCAGCCCGCGGCCCGCGTCGTACGGGCCGTGGACCCGGAACCCGTAGCGCTGGCCGGGTGTGACGCCGGGCACGAGGCCGTGCCAGACGCCGAACGTCCGTTCGGTCAGCTCGACCCGTTTCTCGGTGCCGTCGTCGTCGACGAGGCAGACCTCGACCGCGTCGGCGACGTGGGACGTCACCGCGAAGCGGACGCCGCCTGCCTCGGCGTGCGCCCCCAGCGGGAACGGTCGGCCTGCCAGCACCTCGGACTCGGGTCGAGTAGCCATGCCTCCGATCTTGGCATCTGACACCGACAGAGAACTTGAGAGTTCACACAGGCGGCGCAGCGCTGTCACCCGGCGTGAGGGACACCCCGATGAGTGGTCGGTGGGAGGCCGTTCGGAAGAATGGGGGCGTGGCGGACGTCGACGTGACAGATCTGGTCGTGCACATGGCGGGCGTGTCGGTCCGCCGCGGCAAGAACACGCTGGTCGGAAACATCGACTGGAGCGTGGAACTGGATGAGCGCTGGGTGGTGCTGGGCCCGAACGGTGCCGGCAAGACCACCCTGCTACGGCTCTCCAGCGCCGACCTGCACCCGACCAAGGGCAAGGTCCACCTCCTGGGTGAACGCCTGGGCAAAACGGACGTCCAGGAGCTCAAGCCCCGGATCGGCCTCTGCTCCGCGGCGCTCGGCGGCCGCATCCCGCCCGACGAGACGGTCGTCGACCTGGTCGTCTCCGCCGGCTACGCGGTGCTCGGCCGCTGGCGCGAGGAGTACGGCAAGCAGGACACGGACCGCGCCCGCGAGCTGCTGGCCACCCTCGGCATGGACCACCTGGCCGACCGCCTCTACGGCACGCTGAGCGAGGGCGAGCGCAAGCGCACGCTGATCGCCCGCGCGTTGATGACCGACCCCGAGATGCTGCTGCTCGACGAGCCCGCCGCGGGCCTCGACCTGGGCGGCCGCGAGGACCTGGTCGCGAAGCTCTCCGAGCTGGCGCTCGACCCGGACGCGCCCGCGATGGTGCTGGTCACGCACCACGTCGAGGAGATCCCGCCCGGTTTCACGCACGCGCTGCTGCTGCGCGAGGGTTCGATCGTGGCGCAGGGGCTCCTCGACGACACCCTCACCGAGGAGAACCTCTCGAAGACGTTCGGTCAGGACCTGGAGCTGCAGAAAGCGGGAGACCGCTTCTTCGCCCGCCGCAAGGTCTGACAAGCTACTGCTAGGTAACGTGAGGGCAGCCGGACTGAACCGCGAGTTCGCGTCGGTCGTCCGGTCGCCTCTTCGGGTCAACCGCCGGAGGCGATTCGGGCCGAAGCGGGGGCCGGATGACCGACTTCCCGGCGAACTCGCCGCCGCCTGCGGAGCAGCGGCCAAAGATACGGAGGCACAGTGGCTGAGTTCGTGAGGCTGGAAGTCGAGGACGGGATCGGGACGATCCGCCTGGAGCGGCCGCCGATGAACGCCCTGAACCGGCAGGTGCAGACCGAGCTCCAGGCCGCCGCGAAGGAGGCCTCGGAGCGTTCGGACGTCTACGCGGTCATCGTCTACGGCGGCGAGAAGGTCTTCGCGGCCGGCGCGGACGTCAAGGAGTTCGCGCAGATCTCCCACGCCGAGATGACGCTGCGGGCCAAGGGCCTGTCGGACGCCCTTGGCGCGCTGGCCTCGGTGCCGAAGCCGACCGTCGCCGCCATCACGGGCTACGCGCTCGGTGGCGGGTTCGAGGTCGCGCTCGGCTGCGACCGCCGCATCGCCGGTGACAACGCGAAGGTCGGCCAGCCCGAGATCCTGCTCGGCCTGATCCCCGGCGGTGGCGGCACGCAGCGCCTCGCCCGGCTGATCGGTCCGTCGAAGACCAAGGACCTGCTCTACACCGGCCGGTTCGTCGGTGCCCAGGAGGCGCTCGAGCTCGGCATGGTGGACGAGGTCGTGGCGCCGGACGACGTGTACGCCGCGGCCGTGCGGTGGGCCAAGCAGTTCGTGAACGGCCCGGTGCTCGCCCTGGCGGCGACGAAGGCGGCCGTCGACGGTGGCCTCGACACCGACCTGGAGTCGGGTCTCAAGCTCGAAAGCCACCTCTTCGCGGCCCTGTTCGCGACGGAGGACAAGAAGAACGGCGTGGAGTCGTTCATCGCGAACGGTCCCGGAAAGGCGAAGTTCAGTGGCAACTGATCCGGCACCGAACCCGCACGCGACCGCGGAAGAGGTCGAGGCGGCCTACAAGGACACCAAGCTCGCGCAGGTGCTCTACCACGACTGGGAAGCGGGCACGTACGACGAGAAGTGGTCAATCTCCTACGACGAGCGCTGCATCACCTACGCGACGGACCGCTTCCGCGCCGCCGCCGGTGACGTCGGACCGTACGAGCACGCGCTGGAACTGGGCTGCGGCACCGGCTTCTTCCTGCTGAACCTGATGCAGGGCGGGGTGATCGAGAAGGGCTCGGTCACCGACCTGTCTCCCGGCATGGTCGAGGTCGCGCTGCGCAACGCCGAGCACCTCGGCCTGGACGTCGACGGCCGCGTCGCCGACGCCGAGCGGATCCCGTACGACGACAACACGTTCGACCTCGTCGTCGGTCACGCGGTGCTGCACCACATCCCGGACGTCGAGTCGGCGATGCGCGAGGTGCTGCGGGTGCTGAAGCCCGGCGGCAAGTTCGTGTTCGCGGGCGACCCGACGAACATCGGCAACTTCTACGCCCGCAAGCTCGGCCAGGCGACGTGGTGGCTCACCACCAACCTCACCAAGGCCGTGCCGGTGCTGGGCGAGTGGCGCCGTCCGCAGGAGGAGCTCGACGAGTCCTCCCGCGCGGCCGCTCTCGAGGCCGTCGTCGACCTGCACACGTTCGACCCGGACCAGTTGGAGGCCACCGCTCGTCGCGCCGGTGCCGTCGGCGTTCGCGCGGTGACGGACGAGCTGTCCGCGGCTCTGTTCGGCTGGCCGGTGCGCACGTTCGAAGCAGCCGTACCGCGCGAGAAGCTGGGCTTCGGGTGGGCGATGTTCGCCTACCGCACCTGGCAGAACCTCTCGTGGGTCGACCAGAACGTGCTCTCGAAGGTGCTGCCGCGCGAGGTGTTCTACAACGTGGCGATCACCGGCAAGAAGTCTGCGTAAGTG
Source organism: Lentzea pudingi (assembly GCF_014646255.1). Lineage (GTDB taxonomy): Bacteria > Actinomycetota > Actinomycetes > Mycobacteriales > Pseudonocardiaceae > Lentzea > Lentzea pudingi. The sequence continues at coordinate 419,281 of NZ_BMNC01000002.1, read as the reverse complement.
GGCTACGCGTTCACCACGGCCGACGTGGCGTTCCTGCGCTCTGCCGCCGGAACCGCCGCGCTCGCCGAGGTGGACGCGTTGCCCTTCTCGGACGCCTCCCGGTTGCGCGACGTCGAGACGGCTCGCAAGTCCCTCGGCCCGTCGTTCGCCCCGGTCGTGGAAACCGTGCTGCTGCGGCGTCGCGCGGTGTCCAAACTGGACTCCGCCGCGTCCTGGCTCTTCACCGACGACGCGCTGCAGCAGGCCACGGCGTCCGCGGTGGCCCGGCATCGCGCCCTGCGGTTCGTCGGCCGATCGGTCCACGACGTCACGTGTTCGGTCGGTGCTGACCTCTTCGCGTTGAGCGAGGTGGCCTCCGTCTGCCTCGGCTCCGACCTCGACCCGGTGCGCCTCGCCATGGCGCGCACCAACGTTCCGGGTGGGCTGGTCGTCCAGGCCGACGCCTTGCGACCCGTGTCGCGTGCTTCCGCCGTGACCGCCGACCCGGCCCGCCGTGACTCGTCCGGCCGCCGCAAGTGGAACCCGTCGGACTTCGTGCCGCCGCTGGACGAGCTGTCCGAGGTCTACGCGGGCGTCGACCTCGCGGTGAAGTGCGCGCCCGGCATCGACTTCGCCGTCGCGCCGTGGGCCGCCGAGATCGAGGTCGTGTCGCTGGACGGTGCCGTCCGCGAAGCCTGCCTGTGGACGCGAGGCCTTGCCACACCAGGGGTTTCGCGCCGGGCCTCTGTCTTGCACGGGTCGTCGTCGTGGACCCTGACGGACGCCGAACCCGACGACTGCCCGGTGGCTGCTCCCGGCGAGTGGCTCATCGACCCGGACGGCGCGGTCGTGCGGGCCGGCCTGGTGCGCCACTACGCGGCGCGGCACGGGTTGTGGCAGCTCGACGAGCGCATCGCGTACCTGAGCGGTTCGGAACCTCCTGCGGGAATCCGGGCGTTCCGCGTGCTCGAACATGGGCATTACACGGAGAAGTCGCTCAAGTCGTTGCTGAAGACGCGCTCGATCGGCCGGCTGGAGATCCTGGTGCGCGGCCTGGACGTCGACCCGAACACGATGCGCAAACGCCTGAAGCTCTCCGGCCCCGGCTCGGCGACGGTCGTGCTGACGCGGATCGGCTCAAGGCCGGTCTTCGTCCTGTGTGAGGCTGAGCGCACCTAGCAGCAGGTCGAGGCGCAGGTCGTCGAGTTCCGGCCGCAGCCTTCCGCCCTGCACGAGCGTCGCGATGCCGTGCAGCGAGCTCCAGAACACCTCGGTCAGCGCGTCCAGGTCCCGTTCGCCGTGGACGGGTTCGACCGCGGCGACCAGCTCCCCGAACGCGTCGAGCAGTTCCTGCGGCACCTCGCTCGTGCCCCACGGCAGGTCGACCTGCTGCACGAACATCGCGTCGTAGAGCGCAGGCCTCTCTCTCGCGAACTTGAGATACGCCTCCGCTGCCGCCCTCAGCCGTGACTCCCCACGCGAGGGGCGGGCTTTCCGCAGCAGCCGCGCCAGTTCGCCGCTGCCCTGGACCGCGACCGCGCGCACGATCGCGTCCTTGCCCTTGAAGTGGCTGTAGAGCACCGGCTGGCTGTACTCGACCTTCTCGGCGAGCCTGCGCGTGGTGACCGCGTCCCAGCCCTCCGCCTCGGCCAGCTCCCGAGCGGCGTCGATGATCAGCTGATGGCGTTCGGCCCGCTCGCGCTCACGCCGGTTCTGGATGGTCACGCCAAAGAATCTAGCACTGCTAGACATTCGAGCGCTCGTAGTGTTAGCGTCGCTCTAGTCGCTAGCAGTGCTAGATCCTTCCGGAGGATGCAATGCGTTTGACCACGATCATGGGGTGGCTCGTCGTGCTGGCGGGCTTCTACTTCGGCCTGAGCTACCTGCTCAACGGCGACGGCGCGGCGGCGGGCTTCGGCATCGCCGACCCGACCGGCTACTACGTGGTGAAGGGCGTGCGAGACATCGCGTACGCCTTGACTGCCCTGATCCTGCTGCTCATGGGCCAGCGCCGAGCCCTGGGCTGGGTGGTCCTGGCCGACTCGATCATCCCGATCGGCGACTGCATCGCCGTGATGACGCACGGCGGCACAGTGGGCTACGCCCTGGCCGTGCACGGCTCGGCAGCCGTGCTCGTCCTGATCACGGCCGCGCTGCTGCTCCGGGAGACAGCGCCCGCACGGCCTCACGCAGCTCAGGCTCACTGATCTCCCCGAGCAGCAACTCGGTCAGCACGTGGAACGCCCGCGCCAGCTCGTCGGGATGCGTCGACGACACGAGCGTCCCGGCGAACGCCCCGGCGTCCCGCAGGTCGTCCAGACCCCGCCCCTGCACCGCGTTCACGCCCTCGCGCAGGCACCACAACGACATCACGTGGTCGCGCATCCCGTTGATCATGTGGATGGCCTGCCAGCCACGCCCCCGCGCGAGGGACGACCGCGCGTGCAAGGCGTACAGCCAGGCAAGCCCGACGAGGTGCTCGCGGTCGGGCTGCTGCGACTGCGGCAGCTCGTTGACCTCTCCGAACAGCAGCTTGAACGTCGGCCCGGTCGCCCCGAACTCCTCCGACGGCCAGAACGCGATGTCCACCTGCAACGTCGACCGCATCAAGAACACCCGGAACAGCGTCGTCCCGTGCCGCACGTCGAGATGCCCGACCGCCCCGCACGCGTACATCAACGCCGTCCAGTCGACCACCACCGCGTCGACGTCCCGCTCGACCGACAACGCGAAGTCGATGTCGGACCAGCGATCTTCCCTGCCCACCGCGGCCGACCCGGTCAGCGCGGCCCCGACCACGCGGGGGTCGACGTCGGCGGCGTTGACGAGGTCGCGGCGCAACTGGTCGCGTTCGGAAACCGTGAACACCTCACAACCCTATGGGTCGCGACTTCAGCCCGGCTTGCGCACCAGGTTCGTGTACCCGGCGAGCGCCAGCGTCGCGAGCCCCCACACCGCGAGCTGCACCAGCCAGATCGCCGCGGTGAACGCCTGTCCCTTGCGCGAGGCCGTGTCCAGGTCGCAGCGGGCCCGCATCCCGGTCATGGCCAGCGGCAGCCCGCGATCGAGCCCGAGCCCGACCAGCTCCACCGTGGAACAGGGAGCCCCGGTCGCGACCCGTTCGGCCGCCAAGTGGCCGGGCCGGGTCGGGACCTGCCCGGCCCACCAGCCGATCGCCCCGGCGGCGACCAGGACCAGCAGCAACGCCGCCGCCGTCCGTCGCGCCCGGTAGCCGTAGCCGGCCAGCGCGCCCCACATCCGGTGGAACCACCGCGTCATCGGGCCGCCCAACGACTGCGGACTCCGTCGCCGCAGATCGGTCTGCTGTGCCATGAGGATCCGGCGCACGGTGCCGTCGTGGCCGGCGGCACGCTCGACCGCGGCCAGCCGTTGGTAGGCGGACGCGTGGTACGCGGGGGTGTGGCAGCGGATCACGTGCAGCCACCGCTCCCAGTCCCACCCCGTCGCTAGGTGCCCGTACGTGAAGTTGTCCAGACGCACGAGTGCTTTGTGCCCGCAGGTGGTGCCGCGCCCGAGGTCGGGGCACACCGCCGACGGCAACCTCACCGCCACGCCGACCACCATGTTCCGCAGGTCCAGCAAGGAGTTCGGCTCCGGCACCTTCAGCTCGACCGTGTCCGCGCCGCCGAACCTGTCGGCGACGTGCGCTCCGGTCAGGCTCAGCGCGGGGCCCTTCTCCCGGGACGAGAGCCGGGTCGTGCCGAGCAGGGCCAGGGCGCCGCCGATGCGAGCGCGGTTCGCGCTGAACGCGGGACCGGCGGTGTTCGTGATCTCCGCGCCGTCGGTTTCGAGGACGTTCCCGATGGTGGCGTTGAACAGTTCGAGCGCGCCGTTCTCGCCGTGCCCGGTGATGGAGAGCCCTTTGCGCAGCAACAGGTTTCCGCCGACCTCGACCCCGTGGGCGAACAGGGCGCTCCCGGCGGCGTTGGTGATCTTCGTGTCGGTCAGTTCGGCATGACCGGAGATGTGGGCGCTGGAGAGGCACAGGGTGCCGTTGGAGCCGTGTCCGGACAGGCGGTTGCCGTCCGCGAGGGACAGGAAACCGCCGACTGCGGCGTTGGCCATGAGCAGGGCCGGGCCGGTGGCGTTGCCGATCTCGGTCTTCGTCATGTCGAAGTTCGAGGCCAGATGGGCACCGACGAGGTTGAGCGCTCCGTCGTCGCCGCTCCCGGTGATCCGGATGCCGTCCCGCAGCAGGACCTGACCGCCGACCGTGATGCCGGCCGCGTTGAACGCAGGGCCCGCGGTGTTCGTGATGTGCGCGCCTTCGAGGTCGAGGTCGCCCGCGACCTGGGCACCGAGCAGCCGGATCGTGCCTCGTGCCTCGTCTCCCGAGAACCGGGTGCCCCTGCGGAGGAACAGGCTGCCGTCGACCTGGAGACCGTCCGCCATGATCCCGGCGCCGCGACCGCCGTGGAAGGCCAGGTGCGGCAAGCTCGCGGAGCGCGCCTCGATCGGTTCGCCGAACACGCAGTCGCTGAAGGTGAGGCCTGCCGCGGCCTTGACGCGGACGAGGTTCAGGTGGCCGTCGATCCTTGCGCCGCCCAGCCGCACCCCGCGCGGGTCCAGTTCCCCGTGACGGCCGAGCAGCAGCTCCCTGATCAGCCCGGCGCGCACCACGGTGTCGGGCTCGTCGCACATCAGCCACTCGCCGTTGCGGGCCGCAGTGATGAGCCGCTGCTCGATGTCGGTCACTCCCGGATCATCCCCGCGCGGGAGCGGCTCCGTTGGCAGAACGGAGCCGCCCCGGACGAGAACTACCCGAGTGCCACGGCGAAGACGTGCATGTTGACGTCGTCCGGGAGCACGACGCTCGCCAGCGTCTTGCCCTCCGGAGCCACGTACGTCTTCGTCGCGAAGATGTGCGTGGCGACCTTCTCGTTGCCGCCGCCCGACTGGTTGCGGTACGGCGTGTTCGCGACGACCACGTTGCCGAAGCTCGGTGCCGCCCCGCCGCCGCCCAGCGTCCAGTCGCTGAAACCGATGTCCACCAACGCCGTGGTGCCGTCCGTGAACGTCACCGTGGCCGCCCTCGTCCGTGCCCCGTTGGCCGCGGAGCCGATGAAGGAGAGCTTGGTCCCGGACAGGGCAAGGGTTTGCTTGGCTGCGGTCGCGTTGTCGGGCCGGCCGGGAGGCGACGACGGCCAGGTGAACGTGAGGCCGTCGACGGTGGCCGTGCCGCCCGGCGGGAGACCGGCCGTGGCCAGCGCTTCCCGCGAGTAGCTGTAGCCGCCGCCGTCGAAGTCGCCCTCGCCGGTGGCGTCGGCCGAGGCACCGACGTTGTTCACGGCGGCGAGCAGGCTGCCCGCCGGCGCGACCTTCACGATCTGCGGCAGCACGACCGGTTTCGACGCTCCCTCGACGTTCACCGTCACGGTGATGTCGTAGAAGCCTTGTGGCGTATCGGGCTTGGCCGTGACCGTGAACTCCGAAGGCACGGCACCGGTGGTGGGCGTGAAGGTCAGCGCCTCCGGTCCGGTGATCGTGTAGGTCGCCTTCGGGTCACCGTCGTACAGCTTGACCGAGTTGACCTTCGCCGTGACCGACCTGCCGGGTTCCACCACGAGCTGGCGCGGTTCGACCGTCAGGAAGTACGGCTGGTCGTGCTTGATCGGCTTCTCGCCGTCGCGGAACGACGGCGGGGCGTCGTTCGCGCCCGTGCCCCAGGCGGAAGGGGCCTTGCCCAGCACGAAGTCGAGCTTGCCGCCGCGTTCCACGAACGACTCGGGCAGCCAGGTCTTGGAGGTCGCCCTGCCGTTGACCTTCAACGACTGCACGTACTTCGTGGCGGTGTTCGCCTGCGGAGCGTTGATCGTGATGTCCTTGCCGCCACCGCGGTTGATCTTCACCGACGTGAACAGCGGGCTGCTCAGCACCAGCTCGGCGCGCGACGGCACCTGCGGGTAGATGCCCATGCTGGTGAACACGAACCACGACGACATGGCGCCGAGGTCGTCGTTGCCGGGGATGCCGCCGGGAGCGTTCTTCCACAGCGTGTTGACGGTCTCGCGCAGCGTCTCCTGCGCCTTGGCGGGCTGGCCGGTGTAGTTGTAGAGCCACGGCACGTTCACCGACGGCTCGTTGTCCAGTTCGGACTTCGCGCCACCGCGTCCCGTCAACGCCCAGGTGCCGTCGGCGTTGTGGAAGAAGTCGTCCAGCCGCTTGTTGGCGCGCTCACGGCCGCCCAGCGAGTCGACGAGCCCGGCGACGTTGTGCGTGACCATCCACGTGTACTGGGCGCTGCTGCCCTCGACGAACCCGTTGCCGGTGTCGGGCGTGAAGTCCTTGACCCACGTGCCGTCGGCGTTGCGGTTGCGGATGTAGCCGCCGGTGCTGTCGGCGACCGGGTCGAAGTTGTTCTGCCACCACTGCGCGCGTTCGGCGAACGTCTTCGCGGTCTTCTTCTCGCCGGCGCGTTCGGCGAGCTGGCTGATCGCGAAGTCGGCGGCGGAGATCTCCAGCGTCTCCGCCGCGCCACCCCAGGCGTTCGACACGGCCGGCATGTACTTGTGCCGCAGGTACTTGTCGAGCGACGGCCGCTGCCCGACCGACATGACGGCCCAGCCTTCCTTGCTCAGGTCCAGCGCCGTGGGCACGGTCGCGGCCTTGACCAAGGACTTCAGGGACGACTTGAGGTCGTACTTGTCGCCGCCGAACGCTGAGATCGCCGCGAGCGCGATCGGCGCCGGGTCACCGTTCATGACGTGGGTGCCGCCGCCGTTGTGCGTCCAGCGGTCCCACACGCCGTTGTTCTGCTCGGCCTGGTTGAGCAGCGACTGCGCGATGTCCGAGCCGATCTGCGGTTCGAGCATGGTGAGCAGCTGCAGCTGCGAGCGGTAGATGTCCCAGCCGGAGAACGTGCCGTACTGGGCCTTCTGCCGGCGTTTGTCGATCTTGTGGGTCTTGCCGTCGAACCCGGCGTACTCGCCGTTGACGTCGCTGTACAGGTTGGGGTGCAACAGCGAGTGGTACAGCGCGGTGTAGAACTTGGTCCGCTCGTCATCGGAGCCGCCGCCGACCTCGATGCGCTTGAGCTGCTTCTGCCACGCGATGTACGCGTTGTCCCTCATGTCCTCGATGGACTGGCCCTTGTTCTCGGCCGCGAGGTTCTGCTTGGCGTTCTCCAGGCTGACGTAGGAGATGCCGACCTTCACACCGACCTGGCTGCCGGGCGCGAACCCGAGGTAGGCGCCGGAACCCTTGCCGAGCACCGGCCAGCCGTTCGTCCCGTAGGTCGTGCCGCCCTTCGAGGACGTGCTTCCGGGCGTGACAACGTTGTCCTGGTACGTGCCGACGTCAGTGAAGTCCTGGTCGAACTCCGCCACGAAGTGCAGCGTGTAGTAGCTGCGGCGGCCGGCCTGGTTGATGTAGCCGCAGAAGTTCCCGCTGGTCACGGAGCCGGTGATGGTCCGCTTGTCCTTGTCGACCACGGTCTGCGCGTCACTGCTGCCGACCTGCGACTTGGAGGTGTTGATCAGCACCGTCGCCGGCTTGTCGGCGGGGAAGCTGAACCGCGCCGCACCGGTGCGTTCGGTGGCGGACAGCTCGGCCTTGGCGCCGGACTTGAGCGTCACGTCGTAGCGGCCGGGCTTGGCCACCTCGTCCGCGTGCGCGAAGTCGCTGGCGTAGACGGCGTCGGTCGCGTCCGTCGTCGGGCTGGTCGTGACGGTCCCGACGTGCGGGAAGATCGGGATGTCACCGCTGCCGCCCGCGCAGCCCGTGCCCGACATGTGGGTGAGGCTGAAGCCGCGGATCTTCGTGGCGTCGTACCGGTAACCGCCGGGAGCCGCGGCGCGCAGGGTGTTGCCGCGACTGGCCTCCGGGCTGAAGGAGAACATGCCGAACGGCACGACCGCGCCGGGAAAGGTGTTCCCGAGGTTGGTCGTGCCGATGAACGGGTTCACGTGGGCCGCCGGATCGGGCACCACCTGGATCTGGGGCTGAGCGGAGGCAGGGACCACTACTCCGAACGTCATGGCCGCCGCCACCGCAGCTGTCGTGAGGACTCTTCGCTGCATGGTCGCGGACCCTACTTACCGTGCCCGCGCAACCCCAGAGAGCGACACGAAGTTGTCGTCAAACGGACAAGCGCTGCTCCATGAAGGCCCTCAGCGCGGGCCAATCGCAGTCTTCCGCGACCTCTACCTGGTGCTTTCCCTCGACGAGCGCACCCTCGTCGTCGATGTCGAGGCCGTGCGTCCTGAGGTCGAGCGAGCCGGGAACGATCGCCTCGGCCACCGCGACGGCGTCGTGGACGAGGATGCCCTCCTCACGCCCGGACATGTTCTGCTCGGAGTGCCGCGCGAGGTACTCCCGATAGGTGCCGGTGAGGTTGCTGAGCACCGGGTCGACGTTCGCGAGGAACTCGGTGTCCGCGATGCACCGCTGCGTCAGGTTGAGCGGCACGATGATCGGGTTGCCCTTGCGGATCACCGTGCGCGCGGCCTTGGCGTCGGCCCAGAAGTTGAACTCGGCCCGGACCGTCATGTTGCCGATGCCGAGCCCGCCACCCATGACGATCAGCCGGGGGAACTCGATGCCGGCGTCCAGCGCGTCGGCGATGTTGGTGAGCGGCCCGATCGCCGCGACGACGGTGTCCGGCGTGAGGTTGTCCGCGAAGAACCGGATCGGGTCCTCGCTTTTGATCCCCTCGGGGTTCTCCGGCAACGAGAGCGCCTGCCCGCCGAGCCCGTCCGCGCCGTGCACGTCCGCGGCGCCACCGGGCCCCTGCGACCCCTTGACCACCGGCACGTCGGTGCGCCCGAGGTGAGCGAGCAGCCGCAACGCGTTGGCCGTCGTGAGCTCGAGCCCGACGTTGCCGAACACCGTGGTCAGCCCCACGAGCTCGACCTCGGGACTGCGGGCAGCGAGCGCGATCGCGAACGCGTCGTCGACGCCGGGGTCGGTGTCGATGATGAGAGGAGTCGCCATGCCCCTAGGGTGCCTCAGCGCCGACCTCGGCAACGTCCCGCACCGCCCAACGCACGCCGGGACTCGGGCGTGCCGGCCGCCTGAAGTTAAAGTCTTCGTCCATGACTTCCATGTGGGGCGCACCGGTCTGGACGCGCTGGCGCAGGTCGCGCCGTGACCCGATGCAGGCGCGGTTCCTCACGACGGCCTCCCTGCGCTGGGTGCTCCGCCACCGCGCCTACACCCCCTGGTACCTCGTGCGGTATTGGCGGCTGCTGAAGTTCCGCCTGCTCAACCCGCACGTCGTGCTGCGCGGCATGGTGTTCTTCGGCAAGCGGGTCGAGGTGATGGCCCGCCCCGGCTTCGGCCGCCTCGAGATCGGCCGCTGGGTGCACATCGGCGACGGCAACGCCATCCGCTGCCACGAGGGTTCGCTGCGCATCGGCGACAAGGTCGTGTTCGGCAAGGACAACACGGTCAACTGCTACCTCGACATCGAGATCGGCGCGTCGTCGCTGGTCGCCGACTGGGTGTACATCTGCGACTTCGACCACAAGGTCGAGGACATCACGCTGCCCATCAAGGACCAGGGCATCGTGAAGTCGCCGGTGCGGATCGGGCCGGACTGCTGGCTCGGCGCCAAGGTGACGGTGCTGCGCGGGACTCGCGTCGGGCGTGGGTGCGTGCTCGGCGCGCATGCCATCGTGCGCGGGGACATCCCGGACTTCAAGATCGCGGTCGGGATGCCGGCCCGGGTGGTGCGGGACCGGCGTGCCGACTACGAGGCCGATGCGCAGCGGCGGGCGGACATCGCGGACATGGCCCGCAAGGCCAAAGAGGCGCTGGACAGGTCGGTGGAGAGCCAGCCGTGATCTCCTACGACCGCGTCTACAGCGCTGCCGACCGGACGGAGGCGCCGAAGGAGCCCGGCGTCTACGTGTGGTTCTTCGACGTGGCGCCACCGCGGGTGCCGACGGACGGCTGCTGGGAGACCGAGCACGGTTTCGCGCTGTACGTCGGCATCGCGACGGCCAAGCGGACGTTGAGATCCAGGCTGCGCAACCACTTCCGTGGCAACGCGTCCGGATCCACGCTGCGCCTCACCCTCGGCTGCCACCTCAGCCTGCCGTTGCGGCAGGTGGGGTCGCGGCTGACGTTCGGCGACCAGGAATCCGCGGTGAGCGAATGGCTCGCGGAACACGGACGCGTCGCGTGCGTTGCCCGGCAGGAACCGGAGCTGCTCGAACACGAGCTGCTCCAGTCCGCCAGGTTCCCGTTGAACATCAAGGGCAACCCGCACGCGTACGCGAAGGAAGTCAGCGAGCTACGCGCTGCGGCCAGGTCAGCGGCGCGAGCTGCGGGCGCTTGGGCACGAACCCGTCACCCGGCTGCCGACCGATGAGCTTGTTCCGCGTCCGCGTGTACGCCACCGGCAACACCTGATCCCGCAACCACCGCCAGTGGTCGACAACAGAAGCCCGAGCGGCCGCGCCCTCCAACGGCATCAGCCAGGCGGGATCGAACGGGATGCCCAGCCGCGACAGCACGTGTCCGGCCAACCGCCTGTGCCCCAACGACGACAGGTGCAGGCGGTCGGGGCCGAAGTAGCGCGAGTCGTGCACGCACTCGTCGGCCTCCACGTCGACCAGCACCGCGCCGTAACGCTCCGAAGCAATGCGCATCGCCGTGTTCAACGTGTCGATGCGGGGACGCATGCGCCGGCCGAACGGCATGCGGTGCGAGATGTCGCTCAACGTGAAGACGGCGACGGTCGGCGCGAACGACGTCACGGCGCGCACCATCGCGTCTGCGCGTGAGGCGATCTGCTCCAGCGTCGCGTTGGACATCACGTCGTTGCCGCCGCCGAAGAGCACGACGAGGTCGGGTTCCAGCGCCCGAGCGGACGGGACCTGTTCCACCAGCATCTGGTCGAGGCGGCGGCCGCGCACGCCGAGGTTGGCGTAGCGGAAGCCCGGCGCGTCCAGTGCGGACGCGACCCGGTCCGCCCAGCCGCGGTACCGGCCGTCGGGGAGCAGGTCGTCCAGGCCCTCGGTGCAGCTGTCTCCGAGAGCCACGAAGCGTTGGTATGTCATTAAGTCCTCGGTCACCAGTTGTTAACGGGACCGGCGACTGTAGCGGACCTAGGTGAACAGATTTCCCGTCGCGATCTTGGGGCGGCCCAGGACCCGTGGCTCGCGCACGACAGCCGCCGCGTAGACGGCCGCGGTGCCGGCGGCGATCGTGGCCCAGTTGAAGTCGGTGACCAGACGTGCCTTGGCGGCGCGCGCACGGGTGGCGGCCGAGGTCGGGTCCGACAGCACGTCCCGCACGGCGCGGGCTAGTCCGTCCACGTCGCCGGGGGCGAACGACAGTCCGGTGACACCGTCCAGCACGACCTCGCCGAGCCCGCCCGCGGTCGACGCGACCAGGGGCGTTCCGGCGGCCGCGGCCTCCAGGGCCACGATGCCGAAAGGTTCGTAGCGCGACGGGAGCACGACGGCGTCGGCCGCGGTGAGCAACGCCGCCAGGGACCGGTCGGGCAGGTGGCCGACGAACTCGACGGCCCGCAGCACGCGGTGTTTGCGCGCCTGGTCCTGCAGCCACTCGGTCTGCGAACCGCCTCCGGCCACGACGACGCGCGTGCCGCGGTGGAAGCGGCGGATCCGGGGGAGTGCGGCGATCAGGTCCTGGATGCCCTTCTCCCACTCGATCCGGCCGAAGAAGAGCAGCAGCGGATCACCGTGCGGCGAGTACGTGCGCCGAGCCGCGCCGACGTCCTTCGCGCGCACCTTCCAGCCGTTCGGCTCGATGCCGTTGTGCAGCACGGAGACGTCGGCGGTGTCCACTTCGAACAGATGCCCGGCCTCGCCGCGCATCGCCGACGAGCAGGTGATCAGCGAGTCGGCGCGGTTCGCCAGCCACCACTCCACCGAGTGCACCTGCTGGTTCAGCGGGTGCGAGAGCCAGCCGGAGTGACGACCGGCCTCGGTCGCGTGGATCGTGGCGACCAGCGGCACGCGGAACGCCTCGGCCAGCGCGACGGCCGGGTGCGCGACGAGCCAGTCGTGCGCGTGGATGACGTCCGGACGCCACGACCCCAGCGCCAGCCCGGCGCGTGTCATCGCGTGGCCCATCGCGAGCGTCCAGGCCAGGAGGTCCTTCTCGAACACGAAGTGCGCGGGGTCCTCGGCCACGCGGACCAGCCGCACGCCCTCGCTCACCAGGTCGGTGGTGGGGTGCGTGACCGCGTCGGTGCCGGAGGGCTGCCGGCACAGCACGACGACGTCGTGCCCCTGCGCGGCCAGCTGTGTCGCGAGCGCGTGGACGTGCCTGCCCAGCCCGCCGACGACCACCGGCGGGTACTCCCACGACAACATCAGCACGCGCATCCCGTTACCCCATTCCTCGCGCGTCCAGATGCCCGAACGGGCCGTCCGCCGCGCGGAGCTCCGCCGCCCTCGCCTGTCCACGACCGCTTCGCGCCAACGCCGCGAGCTCGCTGAACCGATCGCTGTGAATCTTCGCGCGGTACCGGGCGTAGTCGGCGGCCGAGTCCTTGGTGACCATGAAGGCCCAGTCGCTCGACAACGCCAGCAGCGCCTCGCGCACCGCCTGGTCCAGCACCGGGTTCCTCGCCCGCGCGGAGAAGTCCAGTCCCAGCAGCTCTTTCTGCACCGACTCGTTCAGCGAGACGATGTCCGACACCTGCGCGCCGTCCCACACGCGCCAGTCCTTGCCGCTGCCCCACGACGACGCCGGCAGCTCGACCGGCGCACCCACGTGCCCGGCCTCGACCGCGCCCCGCAGCGTCGTCACGCGCACGCCCGCCTCCGGCAACGCGCGCAGCACGGCCTCCAGCCACAACGGACCTTCGTGCCACCAGTGGCCGTACAGCTCGGTGTCGTAGGCCGCCACGACCAGCCCGCCGTCGATCGCACGCAACCGCCGCACGACCGTCTCCACGAAATCGGCCACGTGCCGGTCGAGAGCCTCACGCGCCAGCAACGGGTCGTAGGGCCGCTTGTCCTCCGGCGCCACGTTCTTGCCCGTCACGCGCGACGGCTTGAGGCCCGTCGGGTGATCGTAGGTGTGAAAATCCCGGTACGCGGCATCGCCCGGATAGCCGACCTTCGGCGACCAGACGCGGTACGAGACCTCGAGATCACGCCCGAACGCCAGCACGTCCGACGACCCGACGGGGTGCGCGGACGACGTGTCGCCGTGCAGCGCGGGCCCGTCGACCATGAACCTCCGGACGCCCGCCGCCGCGTAGCCCGCCTCCATGCCGGGCGAGTAACCGCACTCCGGCGCCCAGATCCCCTCCGGCGCACGGCCGACGCGCAGCGCGGTGTCGTCCAGGCCGGTCCGCAGCGCGAAAGCCCGGACCCGGGGGTCCAGCAACGGCTGGAACGGGTGCGTGGCGGGGCCGCCGAGCAGCTCGATCGTCGAGGAGTCCACAAGGGACCGCAGGACCGGCGAGAACCCGTGCCGCCACTGGCTTTCGAACCGGTCGAGCGCCCACGAGGACGCCCGGTGCTCGTAGGCGGACAGCTCCGGCAGCCGTTCCCCGGCGAAGTGTGAGCGCAGGTGCCAGTTGCCGAGCCAGTCGTGCATGCCGCGCAGGCAGTACGGGTCGTCCAGCTGCGCGGCCAGGACCGGGGTGACGCCGAGCGTCAGGACGTCCTGACGGCCCTCGTCGGCGAACCGGCGCAGCATGTCCACGATGGGCAGGTAGGAGTGCGCCCACGCCTGGTAGAGCCACTCCTCGCCGACCGGCCACGCGCCGTGGTGCGCGAGCCAGGGCAGGTGGCTGTGCAGGACCAGGCAGAACGTGCCCTCGGACGCCCCCGTCGTGCCGCGCTGGGTCACGGGCGCACCGCCACGGCCACGAGGTCGAGGCAGCCGTCCATGTCGTCTCCGGTGATGTCGAAGTCCTCCACCGTCACCGACTCCACAGCCTCCTTGAGCTCGGCCGGCCACGGCGCACCGGACAGGGCGACTTCGACCTGTGCGTTGATGATCTGTCCGTTCAGGAGCGTGTCAAGCCTCCGTCCGTGACGCAGTCCCGTCAGTTCGTCAACGCGAAAACCTGCGCCGCGCAGCATCTCGTCCAGTTCGGACGGTGCGAGTTCCCTGGTGTGGAACGGGTTCAGCGGCGTGTCCTGGCCGGGCGAGAAGGTGATCCTGTTCGGCGTCGTGACGATGAGCTTCCCACCGGGACGCAACACCCGCAGGCACTCCGCGAGGAATCCCTCCTGGTCCCACAGGTGCTCGATGACCTGCAGGTTCGCCACGACGTCGACGCTGCCGTCGCGCAGCGGCAGGGTGGCGAGGTTGCCGCGCAGCACGTCGAGCTGCGGGTACGCGCGCGACACGTGCCGGGAGGTCAGCTCGTCGTAGTCGAGGGCGATCACCCGGCGCGCCACCGTGCGGATCAGCTGCGCGCCGTAGCCCTCGCCGCAGCCCGCCTCCAGCACGACGGAGTCCGCGCAGTGGCCGATGAGGTGCAGATATGCCGCCTCGTGGCGCCGGAACCAGTAGTTCTCTTCCGCGATACCGGGCACCGTGCGTTCGCCGGTCAGGGGGAGGGTCACGCCCGCCAGGTTACTTGTGAGTAGACCGCCTGCGAACTACCTGGTGCGCGATGGCGGTGGCGACCCCGGCGGCGGCGAGGGCCGCGGTCGTCGTGGTGTCCATGTACTTGGACAGGCTCGGCGCCTGGCTCGGCCCGGCGAGCCACATCGTCAACGGCGTCGCGTAGGCCAGCGTCAGCGCTCCCGACCACCAGCGCAGCGCCTTGGACCGGCCCTTGCGCAGGCTCGCGACGAGCACGACGGCGATCGGGATGCCGGACAGCAGGCCGAACTTGCCGATCACCATCACGGGCGCGGCCCAGGCCGCCACCAGGACGGACTTCGACGGGCGGGGGGAGTTCGGGCTGGTCGTCCCGGGGGTTGTCGTGGTCATGACACGCTCCTTCGTTCGTTAGTTAGACTTGCTGAAGTTAGAGGGTCTAACAGTTGTGACATGCAGAAGCTAAGCTGAAGCCGACGTGAGTGTCAATAACGAATGTGAGAGGGTCTAACCATGACGGCAGAGTCGGTGCAGAAGCCGCGCGAGCGTTACCGGGCCCAGGTACGCGACGAGATCAAGCGGCACGCGTGGGAGCAGATCGCCTCGGCGGGGGTGACAGCGTTGTCACTCAACGCCATCGCCAAGGAGATGGGCATGAGCGGGCCCGCGCTCTACCGGTACTTCGCCGGGCGCGACGAGCTGATCACCGCGCTCATCCGGGACGCCTACCGCAGCCTCGCCGACACGGTCCGCGCCGCGCACGAGGCCGGCACCACGGTCGTGGCACTCGCTGCGGTCATCAGGGAGTGGGCGCTGAGCGACCCGCAGCGCTACCTGCTCATCTACGGCACGCCCGTGCCCGGCTACCACGCGCCCGACGACATCACCGCGATCTCGAACGAGATCCTCGCGGTGCTGCTGGAGGTCTGCCGTTCGGAGGAGGACGCGCCGCAGAGCCCGTTCGACCTCTTCCTGGGCATGGACCGCGGGTGGGCGAGCACGCTGCCTGCGTCGTCGCCCACGGTGCACCGCGCGCTGTCGTTCTGGACGCGTCTGCAGGGCGTGCTGTCGCTCGAGCTCGCCGGGCACTTCACGCCGATGGGGTTCCATCCGGGCCTGCTCCTCGCGGAGGAGGTCGCGGACCTCTGACCAGGGCTGGTGCGGCTCAGAACGGCGAGACGGTGACGGCGAGCGCGCCCGGTCCCACGTTCGCGCCGATCGCCGCGCTGACCTGCGTCAGGACGACGTCGCGGGCGTGCGGGATCCGCTTCTGCAGCATCTGGAGCAGCTCGTGGCCGTCCTTCTCGGCCGCGAAGTGCTCGACCGCGAGGTCCACGTTGCGGCCGTAGGCGAGTGCCACGGCCTTGTCCACGAGCTTCGCCAGCGCCCGGTCGCGGCCGACGACCTTGTCGAACGGTTCCACCTCGCCGTCCACGACCGTGAGCAGCGGCTTCACCGAGAGCGCGTCGCCGAAGAGCTTCGCCGCCGCGCTGACCCGCCCGGCCTGGCGCAGGTAGTGCAGGGTGTCGACGTAGATGAGCACGTTGGCGTCGCGGCCGCGCTGCTCGGCGACACCGCGCGCGTTCTGCACGTTGCCGCCGCTCTGCACTATCCGCGCGGCCGCGAGCGCAGCGAAGCCGAGCGTCATGCCCGACGAGTGCGAGTCCACGATGAACACCGGCACGCGCGACTTCGCGGCGGCCACCTTCGCCGCGTCCGTCGCGGGGGAGAGCTTCGGCGTCACGTGCACCGAGATGATCGTCTCCGCGCCCTTGGCCCACGCGTCCTGGTAGGCCCAGAAGAACGCGTCCGGTGCCGGCGGCTGCGTCGTGATGGGGATCTGCGCCTCCATCGCCTGCAGCAGCCTGTCGGTCGGCACGTACGCCTCGTCGATCAGCTCCGACCCGATCTTGAGCTGCATCGGGACCGTGATGATGTTGAACCGGTCCGCCAGACGGGCCGGGAGTGACGCGGTCGAGTCGGTGACGACGGCTACTCGTGAGGACACGAACGAGAAGGTTAACGAAGGGTGATCGAAGTAGCCACGACCGATGGAAGGCAATTCGTGTGATCTAGGTCTGGGCGGTCGCTTTCCGTGCACGGCGAACGCACGGAGTGAACACGCGGAATGGCGCCCCAGTTGACACAATCGGGTGACTGGACGTTGTTTGGTGTTGATCTAGGGACGCCGTGTTTGTGCAGGAAACAGCCAATATTCCAAGTGTTACATCATGGCTGTCCGTCCACTTTCGACGCTGGTTGGCCTCACCGGCCGTGGGTAAGCTCGCACAATCTTCAGCCCGGTTGAGTGAGTAGGTGACCATGGGTGCAAAAGAGCAGGAACTAGTTCCGCTGCACGCCGGTTTCGACGTTGTGTACCGAGGTTTTCATCGACGTCAGGTCATCGAGCACATCGAGAATCTCGAGGAGCAGCTGCGCTTCACGAGTCTCGACCGGGCCGAGGCACTGGCGCAGGCGGCCGATTTGCGCAAGCTGCTGGAAATGACGCGCCAGGACCTGGAGGAGGCGCGCGCCAGGATCGAGCGCCTGGAGACCACCTCGGGTTCGCACGCGAGCGCCACGGAACGGATGCACCGCATGCTCCGCCTCGCCGAGGACGAGACGGCGGAGATGCACCTGCAGGCCGAGCGCGAGTGCACCGACCTCCGCGAGCGCACCGACGCCGAGATGGCCGCGCTGCGCGCCGAGGCCGAACGCGAGTCCGCCGCCATGCGCGCGGAGGCCGAGTCCGAGCTCTACGCGTCCCGTCAGGACTGCGCCACCCGCGCCGCCGCGATGGAACGACGTGAGCTCGAGATGGAACGCCGCTGCACCGACCTCGAAGCGCAGCACCGCCAGCGCGCCGACGAGGTGGAGCGCGAGTGCGCCGAGGCCGTCGAACAGGCCCAGGCCGACGCGGACATGCTGCTGCGGGAGACCGCGCTGCAGTGCAACTCGATCGAGGCCGACTCCGAACGCAAGCGCGAGAAGGCCCAGCAGTTCTTCGAGCTCACGATGACCCGGCGCCGCAACGAGGCCGCGCAACACCTGCAGGAGCAGGAGGCGCTGGCGAGAGCGCGCTCGGAGTTCGTCGTGAAGATGGCGTGCCGCGAAGCCCAACGCCGCCTGGCCGAGGTCGCCGACCGCACCGACGAACTGCACGAGCTCAAGCGCGTCGTCCACTCGCAACTGTCCGCCGCCCGCGCCGCGCTGTCCGTGGCCGCCGAACGCGTGACGCCGGTGCTCATCCCGGAACAGCAGGTGGCCGCGTCGTGAAGCGCTGGGTCCCGCTGCTAGTGGGCGCACTGATGGTCCCGGCCTCGGTGACAGCGTTCGGTTTCTCCGTCTACGGCAAGGAACTGGAGACGGCGCTGTCGTCGTCGCCCGCCGCACCGGCCGTGCTCGCGGGCCCGGTCCCGGTCTCCGACTTCGTGGCACCACTGCGAATGGAACCGGCCGCCCCGATGCTGCTGTCCGCGACCGTCGCCCAGCAGGCGGTGCGAGAGCTGTTCACGTCGCACTCCGTCAAGGGCATCACGTTCGCGCCGGGCACCGCCTCCCTGGTGGGCCGCGGCGAGGACGTGCGCCGGTCCCTCGCGAGCGTGCTGCGCAACGCCACCGGCTCGGTGACGCTGATCGCGCACGCGTGGAACGGCGAGACGGCGTCACACCGCTGCGACGTCCTCGCGATGGAACGAGCGGGCCTGCTCCGCCAGTACCTCGCCGAGCAGGGCGTGGACAGGGTCGTCGCCACCCGCGTGATCGTGGACCCCACCTGGGGCCCGCCCTCGGACTTCGGACCTCAGATCGACGTCCTCGTCAACTAGGAGCCTTCGCCATGGCAGGGGCAGTCGGGATCGTCTTCGGGCTGTGCGTGCTGTCCTTCACGTTGGGGGCGGCCCTGATGTACGTGCTGGTGCGGCGCCGAGAGGACGCCGCGTCAGGCGACGCCTCCGAGTCGGCAGCGGCGGCGCCGGACGAGCGGACGTGGGTGTCGAAGCCCGCGGCGGTCGAGCCGGTGAACGACGACTACGACACGAGACCGATCCACCGCAACCCGGTGGTGGGGCTGCCGCAGCTGGAGCCGGCGCTGGCGGTGCTGGCGGAGCCGGTCGCGCAGCCGAAGGTGGTTGCGGAACTCAAGGTCGTCGCGCAGCCCGCGCGTGTCGCGGAGCCCAACGTCGTTGCGCAGCCTGCGCCTGTCGCGGAGCCCAACGTCGTTGCGCAGCCCGCGTCTGTCGCGGAGTGCAGGTCTGTCGCGATGCCCGAGCCGGTTGCGGAGCCCGAGCCGGTTGCGGACCTCAAGGTCGTCGTGCAGCCCGCGCCTGTCGCGGAGCCCGACGCGGCCGCGCAGCCCGCGCCAGCCGCGGAGCGCAGGTCTGTCGCGAAGCCCGAGCGGCTCTTCGAGCCCGAGCCCGCCCCAGAACCCGAAGCAGCTTCGGAACCCAGCACTGTCGGTGCTGCTGGATACGATTGGGATGGGGACCTCGATCCCCCCTTGGGGGAACCCGAAGCCCCCGAACCAACAGTAGCGGCGAGCACCGACACTCCCGAGCTCCCGCCGCCCGCCTCCCCCCAGCCCGTGGAACACACGACGTGGGTGGAACGCGAGGACTTCCGCCAGCGCTACCTGCGGACGTTCGAAGAGGTGCGCCGCAAGGCGGGCAGCAACTGACCGAACTCGGGTCATGTCGGAAACTCATCGGTTCCTGTCCGAAAACCGCCGGAACACCGGCGGCACCGGCTGATATCAATCGATCATGACTTCCGCCACGGATCGCACCCGGCTCTTCCACGCCCTCCACCGCCCCGGCCCGCTGGCCCTCCCCAACGCCTGGGACGTCGCCTCGGCACTGGTCGTCGAGGCCGCCGGCGCCAAAGCAGTCGCCACGACGAGCGCCGGTGTGGCGTGGAGTCTCGGTGCCGCGGACGGCGACCACATCGCGCGGGATCGGGCCGTCGACCTCGTCGCCAGGATCGTGAACGCCGTGGGCATCCCGGTGAGCGCGGACATCGAGACCGGGTTCGGCGCCACGGCGAACGAGGTGGCCGAGACGGTGCGTGCGGTCGCGGAGGCGGGGGCGTCCGGCGTCAACATCGAGGACGGGCTCGGGGCCGGTCAGCGGGACGTCGCGGAGCAGGTCGAGCGGTATGTGGCGGCGCACGAGGCCGCGCCGGAGTTGTACGTCAACGCGCGCATCGACACGTTCCTGCGTGGTGTCGGCGACCCGGAGACCCGGCTGGAGCGCACGCTCACGCGCGCTGCGCAGTTCATCGAGGCCGGTGCGAGCGGCATCTTCGTGCCCGGAGTGACCGACCTGGAGACTGCCGCGGAGCTGGCGAAGAACATCGACGCGCCGCTGAACGTCCTCGTGGGGCCCGGCGCGCCCGCCGTCGCCGAGTTCGCGAAGGCGGGCGTGGCGCGGGTCAGCCTCGGCTCTGCGGTGGCCGAGGCCGCCTACGCCGTCGCCAGGCGGGCAGCGGAGGAGATGCTGGCCAAAGGCACGTACGACAGCGTTGAGGGCGGCATCGCGTACGGCGACCTCAACGCCTTGTTCAGCAGGAGCTAGTGCTTCTTGCCCTTGAACTTGCGCAGAAGCTGTTCGGCCTGCGCGCGCTTGCGCGGGTCCTGCGCCATCTGCCTTGCCTTCATCTGCAGCTTGTGGCCCTGCGGGCTGCGCAGGAACCTGGTGATCTTGTCCATGAAGCCGGCCATTGGTCCTCCAGGTGTCCGTTACGCCCGTTTCAACGGACGAAACCGCACCTGGAGTTCCCGGATTCACACCGGTGAAACGGTGATCCCCAACGCACCCGGGCCCACGTGGGCGCCGATGGCCGAGCTGACCTGCGTCAACATGAACTGGCGGACGTTCGGAACCTTGCGCCGCAACGTGCGCAGCAGTCGCGAGGCCTTCTCCTCGGCGTCGAAGTGCTCGACGGCGACGTCCACGGTGTCGGTGCCCGCGCGCTTGATCGCGATGTCGATCATCCGGTTGAGCGCGCGGTCGGCGCCGATCACCTTGTCCAGCGGCGTGATCTGGCCGTCGGCCATGGTCAGCAGCGGCTTCATCGACAGCACCCCGCCGACCAGTGCGGCGGCGGCGCCGATGCGGCCGCCGCGGCGCAGGTACTCGAGGGTGTCGACGTAGATCAGCTCGGTCGACCTGTCGAAGCGGCGCTGCGCGGTCGCGAGCACCTTCTCCACGCTGCCGCCCGCCTCGGCCAGCTTGCCGGCGGCCTGGACGGCGTAGCCGATGCTCATCCCGCAGGTGTGCGTGTCGATGACGTGCACGGGCACGCGGACCTGCGCGGCTGCTTCACGGGCCGCCTCCACGGTCGCCGACTGGCGGCTCGACACGTGGATGGAGACGATCGTGCGCACGCCCTGTGCCGCCATCTCGTTGTACGTCCGCACGAACGCGCCCACGTCGGGCGGGATCGTCGCGACGGGCACGTTCGAGCGCATGGCCGAGACCAGGTCGGGCACCGGGATGCGGGACTCGTCCTCGGTGTGGTCGCCGATCCGGACCTGGATCTGCACCACCTCGATGCCGAGTTGATCAGTCAGCTGCGCCGGGAGACAAGCGGTGGAGTCTGTCACGATCGCTACTCGCCGGTACATGTCGGCGCAGCCTAGTCCCTCGAATGGGGTAGGTCTCAAATGGTGGCGTTAACGGGTGATAACTGTCACGCTAGCGGGGTGCTTGCTCCTGTTTGCAGGGGTGCTACTGGCGGGTAACATCCGGGTGATGGCAGGGTCGTGAACTCCCGGCGGCGCAGTTCTAGAGTCCTCCGCGCAAGCGTCGCCGCCCGTCCGCAGGAGGTCGAAGAGGACCTATGAACATTGTTGTCCTGGTCAAGCAGGTGCCTGACACCTGGTC
Organism: Lentzea pudingi; assembly: GCF_014646255.1. Lineage (GTDB taxonomy): Bacteria > Actinomycetota > Actinomycetes > Mycobacteriales > Pseudonocardiaceae > Lentzea > Lentzea pudingi. Next base: position 397,916 of record NZ_BMNC01000002.1, on the reverse strand, counting down.
CGAGCGCAAGCTCACCGACGCCGACCACACCCTTGACCGCGAATCCGCGGATGCCGTGCTCGACGAGATCAACGAGCGCGCCGTCGAAGAGGCCCTTCAGCTGAAGGAAGCCCACGGCGGCGAGGTGACCGTGATCGCGATGGGTCCCGACCGCGCCACCGACGCCATCCGCAAGGCGTTGTCGATGGGTGCGGACAAGGCGATCCACGTCAGTGACGAGGCGCTGCACGGCTCGGACTCGCTGGCGACGGCGAAGGTCCTCGCGAAGGCGATCGGCACGGTCGAGAACGTCGACCTGGTCGTCGCGGGCAACGAGGCCACCGACGGTCGCGCGGGTGCGGTTCCGGCCATCATCGCCGAGCTGCTCGGCCTGCCGCAGGTCACCCAGCTGCGCAAGGTCACGGTCGAGGGCTCCACGATCAAGGGCGAGCGCGAGACCGACGAGGGCGTCGCGTTCCTCGAGGCCTCGCTCCCGGCCGTGGTCTCGGTGACCGAGAAGATCAACGAGCCGCGTTACCCGTCCTTCAAGGGCATCATGGCCGCGAAGAAGAAGCCCGTCTCCACGCTCACCGTGGCGGACCTGGGCATCGACGCGTCCGAGGTCGGCCTGTCCGGCGCGTACACCCAGGTGCAGGAGGCTTCCCCGAAGCCGCCGCGCAGCGCGGGTCAGCGCGTCGAGGACGGTGGCGACGGCGGGTCCAAGATCGCCGAGTTCCTCGTCGGCCAGAAGCTCATCTGAGGGAGGGGAGAACATGTCTGAAGTCCTGGTACTGGTCGACCACGTCGACGGCGAGGTCAAGAAGGTCAGCTACGAGCTGCTGACGGCCGCGCGCCGTCTGGGCACCCCGGCCGCCGTGGTCGTGGGCGCACCCGGCACCGCGTCGAAGATCCGCGAGTCGCTCGGCAAGTACGGCGCCGCGAAGGTCTACGCGGTCGAGTCCGACGACGCCGCCGGCTTCCTCACGACCCCGAAGGTCGACGCGCTGGCCGCGCTCGCCCCGAACGCGTCCGCGGTGCTCGTCTCCGCGACGATCGAGGGCAAGGAGGTCGCTGGCCGTCTCGCCGTGCGCATCGACTCCGGCTGGCTGGTCGACGTCGTGGACGTCGAGGCCGACGGCACCGGCGTGCAGTCCATCTTCGGTGGCGCGTTCGTCGTCAAGGCGAAGGTCAGCAAGGGCATCCCGGTCATCACCGTCCGCCCCGGCGGCGTCGAGGCCGAGGAGTCCGCGGCGGACGCCACGCTGGACGAGTCGGTCTCCATCTCCGTGGACGCCGCCAAGTCCGCCCGCATCACCTCGCGTGAGTCCGTCGTCGGCGGCGACCGCCCGGAGCTGACCGAGGCCTCGGTCGTCGTCTCCGGTGGCCGCGGCGTCGGCTCGGCCGAGAAGTTCTCCGTCGTCGAGGAGCTCGCCGACTCGCTCGGTGCCGCCGTCGGTGCCTCGCGCGCCGCCGTCGACTCCGGCTACTACCCGCACCAGTTCCAGGTGGGCCAGACCGGCAAGACGGTCTCGCCGCAGCTGTACGTGGCGCTGGGCATCTCCGGTGCCATTCAGCACCGTGCGGGCATGCAGACCTCGAAGACGATCGTCGCGGTCAACAAGGACCCCGAGGCCCCGATCTTCGAGATCGCCGACTTCGGTGTCGTGGGCGACCTGTTCAACGTCGCGCCGCAGCTGACCGAGGACGTCAAGAAGCGCAAGGGTTGAGCACTTCCGCTCACGACCGGACGGCCGTCCCACCTCGGTGGGGCGGCCGTTTCGCGTTGCGCACGTCCGACGTGGTTGTCCATTTCGGGATGCTAAGGGTCGTCAGTGATTTGTCAGGGCTTTCGCGAAGTCTGTCCACATTCGACCTAGCGAGGAGTTCGCATGCGACAGATCAAGCGAGTGGCGTCCGTGGTGCTCGGCCTGACGATGGCCGCCGGTTTCATGACTCTCGCCGCCGCGCCGGCCAGCGCCGACCGCCCGTGCACCGGACGGCAGCAGAAGCTCTACTTCATGGGCGAGAAGGACGCGAACTTCGGCGGCAGCGGCATCGTCACGCTGCTGAACTGCCACGCGACGAAGCGCAAGGCGAGCATCGACGTCTCGCGCGGCTTCGACCCGGACTGCAAGAGCATCCCGTTCGGCGAGACGCGGTCCTTCGAGTACAACCGGCTCAAGGGCATCGCCGAGTACAACAAGCCGAAGTGGTGCTGAGCGACCTCACGGTGCACGAAGCCCCTCCCCGCCAGACGCTCCGGGGAGGGGCTTTCTCGTGATGGGACTCAGATCCAGCGCTGGTTCGTGTCCTGGTGGCACTGGAACTGGAAGATCGGCTTCTGCTTGACCGTCTGGATGCCGTTCTCCAGGCACTTGTTCGTGTGCTTGTTGCGCAGCGTGAACTGGTCGGGGACGTTCGGGAGCCGCTCGATGAACCAGAGCTGGTTCGCGTTGTAGTGGCACGGGAAGACCGTGACCTGGATGTTGTCGGCGAGGTTGCTCGGCTGGTCGAGGCACTTGCCGTTGAACTTGATCTTCAGGGCGTGCTCGTTGTCGCCCCTCTTCTCCAGCGTGAACTTCTGGTTGTCCGCGCCGTTGCAGTCCCACTGGACGACAGGGGCGGAGTCGGCCTGGTTGAAGCCGAGAACGTCCATGCACAGGCCGGAGTGGACGTTCTTGAAGCTGATCTCCACCGGGTTGACGATCGCGGAGGCCGGCTGGGCCAGCACGACGGTCGCGGCGCAGGCGGCGAAGAGCGTGACGAGCTTGCGGATCATGACGAAGTCCCTTCTACCGCTTGGTCTTCTTGACGGTGAACATCGGCGTCTTGGTCGCCGGTGCGTCCGCGGACGCCGTGCGGGCCGCGATCGACGAACCCGAGGTCGTCGCGTACGCGATGAGGACCTCGCCGAACTCGTTGCGGTAGCTCAGGACCCAATTGCCGTTGGACATCGCGACGACACCGGGGTCGGTGGCGGACGGCTCGGGGAAGTCGCTGCCGCGCACCAGGTTCCAGGTGCGGAAGATCGCACCGCCCGGCGTGGTGGTGCCCGTCTCGTAGACGTAGTTGTCCGTGGCGCGCGCGGCCACGAACGTCGTGCCGCCGGTGGAGGTCAGGATCGCGGGCTGGCCGAGGAACGTGCGGTCGTGGATCTTGACCCATGCGCCGGTCCAGGTGCCGTCGGTGGCCTGGCGCTTGGTGTAGATCTTGCCGTCGGTGCCGCGGGCGGCGAGCTGGATCGTGCCGTCACGAGTCAGCGCGGCCGAGGCAGCGGAGGCCAGGGTGGTGCCCTGCGGCTGGCCGAGGGCGGCCCAACCGCCGATGAAGTTGCCGTTGCCGTAGTAGTTGGCCACCCACGGCTGGCCGTTCACGTCGGACGCGATCACCACGATCGCGCCGTTGTCGGCGACGGCGGTCACAGCGCGGGCCGCGAACTTCGGCGTCGGGCCCGGCGTCGTGCCGGGGAACGAGACCTGACCCTTCACCCACGGGCGTAGTTCGGCGTTGGCCGCGTTCTGACCGCGGGTCCAGACGTCACCGTTGCCGTCGACGATGAACGCCGAGAGCAGGTTGTCCTTGCCCTTCACCACGGTCGGCGAGGAGGCGGTGAAGCCACCGAAGTCCTTGCCCACGGGGAAGTTCGCGTCCTTGGTGGGCTCGAGCGAGCTCAGGATCGACGAGTTGGTGCCGGCGCCGAGGCCGAGCAGGCGGCCGTCCTCCTGCGCGGCGAGCGAGGCGCCACCGGTGAGGTTCTGCGACTGGGGAACGGTGCTCAGGTCGGCCGCGGTCGGGTCGACCAGGTCGCGCTGCCGGGCGTGGACGAGACCGCCCTGGCCGTCCACCCACAGGTGGTGCACGCGGCCGTCGGAGGTCTGCACGAGGCTGGTGGCGCGGTTGTCACCCTCGGTCAGGCCGGGACGCTGGGGCACGGTGCCGCCGACCCACTTGCACGAGTCAGGCGCGCCGATGATCTTCCAGGCCGGGTTCCAGCCCCAGCCCATGTAGTTGCCGCCCTGCCAGGTGTTCGTCTCCGCGGCGTAGCGGTACCAGATGACCTGGTTGGGCTTGCTGGCCGGGTCGTTGCCGCCGAAACCGACGCCGTCCTTCGTGAATCCGTAGATCACGTCGGCACCGACGCCGATGAGGCGGTGGTAAATGTTCCAGCCCGCTCCGTCCGCTTTGCCGTATTGCAGCCAGCGCTGCGAATCGGCGTGGTAGACGTAGCGGTACAACCGGCCGTTCATCTCATCCGGATTGCGCGCCCAGATCACACCCTCACCCGAGGTGAAGACCTGGTCGTACTTGCCCCACCCGGTGTCGAGGACCCGCTCGGACCAGGTCAGCGTCGACGCGTTGTAGCGAGCCCACGTGAGCGTGCCGGCGTCGTCGACCTTGTAGAAATCGCCCTTCGCGTCGACCGAGATGCGGTAGCGGGCGGGCGTGTTGTTCCACCCGGCCCAGGGGACCTGAATCACCTCGGGGCTGTTGTTGTCGAAGGAAGCGCCGTTCCAGCGCCGCTTCTCCAGCTTCCCGTCGTGCACCGTGTAGATGATGCCGTCCGGCCCGGCGACCATTGTCGCGTCAATCACCTGGGGTCCGATGACGGTCGGGTCCCACTGCGCGGCACCCGTTTCCGGCTCGGAGTGCGGATAGGCGCGGAACCATTTGTCCGGCAATCCTGTGTAAATAGTCGACGAGCTCTTGCACTGAATGGTCTCCGCCGCGACAGCGGCAGGAGCCGACTGCACGAGCGTCAGCGCAGACGCCGCCAACGCGGCGCTGAGCAGCGTCGACGTGGTTCTGCGCGCATGACTGATCGCCATGACACCCCTCTGTCAGGTCATGTTCGAGATGGATCTACAAGGTTGTGCGCTGCTGGCAAGATCGACATCTCGCCCCCAGATGCCCTGCGGATCGAAGTATGACCACCCGTGTCAAGAGGCACGAATCGAGATGGTGTGAGCAGGCACACCGGTCAATGTGTAACGCTGGTCCGTTCGAAACCTGAGCTTGCGCTGAGAGGTTCCCCGGCTTTACTGTCCGATTACACGGCAGTACGTCTGTGTCGGTTCGGTCCGTCCGCTGGGGGAAGGTCCACGTGTCCAGGTTTTCGGGCGCTTTCGCGCGCCCTCATTTCGCGCGCAACAAAAGATTCGCCGTCCTGATTCTGATCTTGACTCTGGTCGGCGGCATCGTCGGCCCGTCGTCGAGCGCGGTGCTGGAGGGCTGGTTCGCCCAGCGCAACGAGCAACGTCAGTTCGAAGAGGCGCTGGCGGGCACTCCTGACCAGGACTGGACGACCGCCGGCAAGGCCGCGGCCCGCCTGAAGCACCGCGACCACGTCGTGGACGACGACGTGGCCAACACGGCGGAGGCCCGGTCCGAGCAGGCGAAGTACCCGCCGATCGTGACGATGGGCCCGCAGTACCAGCGCACCAGCGAGACCAAGGTGCTGGACTCCCCATCACCGCAGCTCAAGGGCTTCGACCAGAAGACGAGCCAGGAGCTGTCCGACCGGCGCGACGAGCACAAGACCACGTACCGCAACGCCGACGGCACCGAGACCACCGCGTACTCGCAGAACCGCGTGAACTACCGCGACGCCGACGGCAGGTGGCAGCGCGTCGACACGAACCTCCGGCAGGACGGGTCCGGCTGGCGCAACACCGCCGACTCCGTGACCACGAAGCTGGCCGGCCGTGCGGACGCGGCGCAGCTCATCACCCTCGAGCTCGACCGCGACCACTCGCTGAGCTACCGCCTGCGGGACGCGGCGCCCGTCGCCGGCCAGGCCTCCGGCAGCACGGTCACCTACCCCGGCGCGCGCCCCGAGTCCGACCTGCGCGTCAACGCCACCCCCGGCGGCTTCAAGGAAGACCTCGTCCTGCACAGCGCCAACGCGCCGATGACGTGGTACTTCCCGTTGCAGCTCAAGGGACTCAGCGCGAAGGTCGTCGACAACGCGGTCGTGCTGACCGACGCGAAGGGCACCGAACGGGCGGTCATCCCCGCGGGCTTCATGACCGACAGCCTGGTCGACGAGAACTCCGGTGAGCCCGCCACCTCCTACGGCGTGCGCTACGAGATCGTCGACGGCGCCACCCTGAAGGTCGACCTCGACCAGGCGTGGCTGAAGGACCCGGCGAGGAAGTTCCCCGTCACGGTCGACCCGAGCGTGCTGGAGCGCAAGGCCGCCACCAGCATGTACGTGCAGCGGACCGGGGGCTCGAGCGGCCGCACGTCCGACGGCCTGGAGCTCAAGGTCGGGCACGCGTCCGGCGGCATCAACGCCACCACGTACCTGAAGTTCCCCGGCATCGAGAACGACCTGCGCGACCACCGGATCTTCGGCGCGCAGCTGTTCCTGCTCAACTACTACTCCTGGTCGTGCCGGCCGTTCCCGATGCAGGTGCACGCGGTCACGCAGGACTGGGACCCGCGCAACCAGTACAGCTACCCCGGTCCCGCGGTCGACGGCAACGCCGTGAAGTCGGACTCGTTCGCGCAGGGCTACATCCCGCGCGGCGCCAACTCGTCGGCCTGCCCCGCCACCGGGCACGCGATCAACCTCGGTGACGGCGGCCGCGACCTCGTGCAGCGGTGGGTCAACCACAGCCAGGCCAACTTCGGCCTGAGCCTGCGCGCGTCGGAGACCGACCCGTTCGGCTGGAAGAAGATCGCGGGCCACAACAGCGCGGTCCCGCCGACCCTCTACGTCACGCACTCGCCGTACAACGCGACCTACCACATCGAGAACGGCGTCCCGACCCCTCCGGTCACCCGCAACCAGGACGGCGTGATCAAGGTCAAGGTCACCAACCTGGGCAAGAACACCTGGAAGCCCGGCGAGTACTTCCTCGCCTACCGGCGCTTCGACGCCCGCGGCGGCTACCAGGCCGAGACCGAGTCCGCGCAGCTGCCGCACGACGTGGCGCGCGGCCAGTCCGTGACGCTCGACGCGAAGATCGGCCGGGTCGAGCCCGGTCAGTACAGCCTCGAGTTCACCATGGTGCACAAGGGCGTCAAGGTCTTCACCGACGAGCAGGTGGCGCCGGCGCGCCTCGGCCTGCAGGTGTTCGACGTGCCGCCGATCGTCACCGGCCAGTACCCGCCGAACGGCCACTCCGCGCCTTCGCTCGACCAGCAGCTCTGGGTCAACGCCACCGACGTCGACGCGCCCGGCGGCTCCACGCTGAAGTACCGCTTCGAGGTCTGCGAGGCGGACAAGGAGAACAAGCCGATCGGGGGCTCGTGCTTCGAGTCCGGTCGTGTCGACCGTCCCATGTGGACTATCTCCAAGGGCAAGCTGCGCTGGAGCAAGACGTACGTGTGGCGTGCTTTCGCGTTCGACGGCAACTCCGAGAGCGAGGCGCTGGGGTGGAGCGCGTTGCTGACGAACGTGCCGCAGCCCGAGGTCACCTCGCAGATCGGCGCCGCGCCCTACAGCGGCGGTGACCGCGACTTCAACCCGGTCAACGGCAACTACACCTCGGCCGCGATCGACGCCTCCCTCGCGACCGTCGGCCCGGACCTCACGCTGGCCCGCACCTACAACAGCCTCGACCCGCGCCGCGACCTCGCGTTCGGGTCCGGCTGGGTGTCGCGGCTCGACATGCGCGTCACCGAGGACAACGACGGTTCCGGCAACGTCGTCGTCACCTACCCGGACGGCCAGACCGTGCGGTTCGGCGCGAACCGCAACACCGACGGCACGCTCGACCGCACCTACGCGCCGCCGCCCGGCCGGTTCTCCACGTTCTTCCTGGAGACGATCGACGGCACCGAGACGTACGTGCTGATCGACAAGGCCGCCAACCAGTACAAGTTCCGCAAGCTCGACGGCCGGCTGATCGAGATCCACGACGCGCAGCGCCGCGGCGTGAAGCTCACCTACGGTCTGCCCGACGTCGGCCCCACCCGCATCACCAGCACCCTCGCCGACCCGTCCGGCCGCGCCCGCCAGATGCGCCTGGAATGGGGCACGAACAAGCACGTCAAGCGCGCGTTCATCCAGGAGACCGAAACCAAGGTCCTGGAGTGGAAATACACTTACGACGCCACGGACCCGCACAAGCTCACCTCGGTCTGCAACCCGAAGAACGAGTGCACCACCTACAACTACGAGCAGGGCTCGCACTACCGCAGCGTCGTGCTCGACTCGCGGCCCAAGCACTACTGGCGGCTCGGCGAGGGCACCGGAGACAGCGCGCGCAGCGAGGTCCTCACGAACCTCGGCCAGGACGCGGCGAAGTTCAAGGACGTCCAGCTCGGCAAGGTCAGCCCGCTCGACGGCAACCAGAACCCGGCCGCCGGTTTCAACGGCACGTCGTCCGTCGTGGAGCTCCCGCGCGACGCCGTGCGCCTGAGCCGTGACGTCGCGGTGGAGTTCTGGTTCCGCACCACCGGCAACGGCCCGTTGCTCGGCTACCAGAACAAGCCGATCGGCGAGGATTCCGCCAACGGCGTGCCGATGCTGTACGTCGGCGAGGACGGCAAGCTGCGCGGCCAGTTCTGGAACGGCCGGGTCGCCCCGCTCACCTCCGGCGGCGCGGTCAACGACGGCAACTGGCACCACGTGGTGCTGACCGGCGCGGTCTCCAAGCAGCAGCTGTACGTCGACGGCGTGCAGCAGGGCGGCGACCTCGACGGCGACATCGACCACGCCAACCTGAGCTTCTCCCAGCTCGGCGCGGCCTACGCGCCCGTCGAGGGTGCCTGGCCGGGCTACGGCGCCGGCAAGCGCCGCCACTTCACCGGTGAGATCGACGAGCTCGCGGTCTACGAGCACTCGCTCGGCCTGCCCGCGGTGAAGGCCCACATCGCTGAGAAGGCGCAGGCGCCGCACCTCACCAGGATCACGCTCCCGAGTGGACGGACGGCGAGCACGATCGCCTACGACCACGGCAACGACCGGGTGCGCGAGGTCGCCGACGCCGACGGTGGCAGGTGGAAGATCGACCCGCCGGTCATGACCGGCTCCGCGGACAACCTCATCCGCACGATCAACGTCACCGACCCCGGCGAGCGCCTGCACAGCTACGACTACGACGCCAAGCGCAGCCGGATCCTCCGCTACGTCTCGCCGATCGGCATGAGCACCCGGCCCGAGGACCGGCTGCCGCAGGCCGCCACGCCGACGTCGAACCCGAACTGCCAGCCCGCGTCCGGGGTGGAGGACGGCGCACCCGTCTTCTGCGTCGGCAAGGGAGGCACCACGCCGCCGCAGATCGTCGACTCGAGCGGCAAGACCCGTGGCGTGCGGACCTACGACTACGACGTGTCCGGGTTCCAGAGCACCATCACCGACGAGCTGGGCAACCAGGTCAAGATGGTGAACGACGAGCGCGGCAACGTGAAGCAGACGACGAACTGCCGTCGTCACGGCACGGACTGCCACACGAGCTACGTCGAGCACTTCCTCAACCCGGGCGACTTCACCGATCCCCGCAACGACAAGGTGATCGGCGAACGGGACGCGCGCTCGTCCGGCCCGGCCGACGACCGGTACCTGGACAGGTCCGAGTACGACCCCGCGGGCAACCTGCTGACGAGCACCGCCGCGGGCGGCCAGGTCGTCAGCCACCGGTACTCGACGCAGACCTCGGACCTGGCGGCCGACAACGGCAACGTCCCGGCCGGTCTCGTGATGAGCACCGACCAGACGGGCACCGGCCAGACGAACTACGGCTACTTCCGCAACGGTGACCTCGCCTGGGCGAAGTCCCCGACCGGCCTCGTCACCTCGTACAAGTACGACGGGCTGGGCCGCAAGACCGAGGAGACCGAGACCCCGCCCGGTGGCGTCGCGGTCACGACGAAGTACACCTACGACGACCTGTCCCGGGTCGTCGCGACGACCGACCCCGCGATCACCAACCGGGTCACCGGCGTCACGCACACCAAGGAGACGCGGACCACCTACGACGCCGACGGCAACCGCACGAGGCTCGAAGCCGTCGACCTGACCGGTGGTGACGCGCCGCGCGTGGCGACGTTCGGCTATGACGACCGCGGCCGCCTGTCGGAGGAGGTCGACGCCGAGGGCCGCAAGACCAGCCACGGCTACGACCACTTCGGCAACAAGATGTGGACCGTGACGCCGGGTGGTGTCCGCACCGACTTCACCTACACCGCGCGCAACAAGATCGCCGAGGTCTGGCTGCGTGGCTACACCGGTGACCCGATCGACCCGACGAGGCCGAACGAGGACCAGAACGACGAGACCGACCCGGCCACGAACACCAGGCCGGGCAAGGACTCGTTGCTCGTCCACAGCTACCTCTATGACCTCGCCGGCAGGCTCTACGCCGATGTCGACGCGATGGGCCGCACCACCAGGTACGCGTACTACCGGGACAACTCTCTGCGCGCGATCGTCGCGGTGGGCGCAGGCCGTGACGCCGAGGGCAACCGCCGCGACATCACGGTGCAGGACAACACCTACGACCAGGCCGGCCACCTGATCAGGCAGGCCGTCGCGGGCGGCACCGTCACCGAGTACGAGGTCGACGCCGCCGGCCGCACCCGCAAGACCGTGCAGGACCCCGGCGGTCTGGCCCGCACCAGCACGCTGACCTACGACGCGGCGGGCAACGTCACCAGGGTCGAGAAGACCGGCAACGCCTCGAACTACTCGTACGTCGGCCCCTCGGTCACCGAGGTCGTCGACTTCGAGTACGACGCCTCCGGCCGGCAGACCAAGGAGATCGTCCACAAGGGATCCGAGCGGATCACCACCGTCCGGACCTACGACGCCCACGACCGGATCAAGACCGAGATCGACCCGCGTGGCATCGCGGACCCGGCCCGCCAGGCCGAGTACACGAACTCCTACACCTATGACGAGACCGGCCAGCTGGTCGAGCTCGCCGGCCCGCAGGTCCAGGTCGAGGAGAACGGCGGCGCGGCCCGCGCGGCCCGTGCCCGGATCACCAGCGGTTACAACGCCTTCGGGCAGCTGACGCACCACCGCGACGCGAAGGGCGACGTCTCCCAGACGACGTTCGACCGTATCGGCCGCGAGGTGGCGAAGAAGTCGCCGGGCTACACGCCGCCGGGCGCGACCGAGGCGATCGTGCCGGAGGTGCGCACGGAGTACGAGCCCGACGGCAAGGTCAGCGCGGTCATCGACGCCGGTGGCGCGATCACCCGGTTCCGCTACAACCAGCTCGGCCAGCTCGTGGAGAAGGTCCTCCCTTCGCCCACCGCGCCGGGCGAGGCCGGGCCCAAGACGTCGTACGTCCACACCCGCACCGGTGAGCTGCTGACCGCGACGGACCCGTCGGGTGCGATCACCAAGCAGGTGTACGACGACCTGAAGCGCCCGATCTCCGCGACGCAGCTGGAGCGCAAGCCGCGCGCCGCGGTCTTCACCTCCACGTTCCAGTACGACGACGCGGGCAGGCTCCTCAAGTCGACCAACCCGGTCGGCGACGTCACCGAGCAGGTCTACGACAAGCTCGGCCAGCGCGTCCGCACGATCGACCCGGACGGCTCGAAGACCGAGTTCGGGTACGACGGCGCGGGCCGCGAGGTCCGCACGGTCGACGGCGTCGGGCGCATCACCGACCGCGTCTACAACCAGGTCGGCTGGCTCACCGGCACGCTGAACCTGGCGCCGGACGGCTCGTTCATCCGCGGCGAGCAGCTCAAGCACGACGCCGTCGGCAACGTGGTCGAGGAGGTCGACGCGCTCGGCCGTTCCACGAAGTTCACGTTCGACGCGGCCGACCGCCTGGTGAAGCAGGTGGAGCCGGTCTCCGCGACCGACTCGATCACCACGACGTTCGGTTACAACATCGCGGACCAGCGCACGCGCACGACGGACGGCCGCGGCAACGCGACCATCGCGACGTACAACACGCTGGGCCTGCCGGAGAAGGTCGTCGAGCCTTCGACGGCGGCGCACCCCGGTGAGCCGGACCGCACCTGGACCACCTCGTACGACCGTCGCGGCCTCGCCACCAAGGTGCAGGCACCGGGCGGTGTCACGCGGGAGCGCACCTATGACGCGCTCGGCCGGCTCCGCACGGAGTCGGGTTCGGGTGCGCCCCAGGCGACCCAGACCCGCACCCGCGACTACGACGAGCGCGGTCTGCTCGTCGGCGTCAACGCCCGCAACACCAAGAACGTCTACGCCTACAACGACCGCGGCCAGCTGCTGACCGCGACCGGCCCGTCCGGTGACTCGTCGTTCGGCTACGACGCCGCGGGCCGGATGACCACCGCGACCGACGCGGCGGGCACCAACACGTTCACGTACCTGAAGGGGCGCCTGTCCACCGTCCAGGACGGCGTGACGAACGCGTTGCAGGCCTTCAGCTACAACGCGGCCGGCGACCTCGAACGCGTGACGTACGGACCGGACGCCGTCCGGAAGTACGACTACGACGCGCTGGGCCGTCAGGTGACCGACAAGATCGAGACGTCGTCGGGCGCGTCGATCGGGTCCATCAGCTACGGCTACGACCTGAACGACCAGCTGACGTCGAAGGTCACCACGGGCACCGCGGGCGCGTCGTCCAACACCTACGGCTACGACCACGCCGGTCGCATGACCTCGTGGACGTCCGGTGGCGTGGAGACCGCGTACGAGTGGGACAAGTCCGGCAACCGGGTGCGCGCGGGCGACAAGGTCTCGACCTTCGACGCACGCAACCGCCTGGAGTCCGACGGCGACTACACCTACACGTACTCGCCGCGCGGCACTCTCGAGACGCGCACCTCGTCCGGCCTGACGGAAACGTACGGCTGGGACGCGTTCGACCAGGCCGTGCAACGCGGCGGCACGTCGTTCACCTACGACGGCATGGGCCGCATGATCGGCCGCAACGGCGGCACGTTCCGCTACTCCGGCTTCGGGATCGACCCGGTGTCGGACGGCGAGTCGGTCTTCAGCCGCAGCGTCGACGGCTCACTGCTGGCCGTCGGCACCGGCGATCAGAAGAAGCTGACGGTCAGCGACCGCCACGGAGACGTGGTCGGCACGCTGAAGCCGGGTGGCGCGGCCATCGAGGACTCGGTCGCCTACGACCCGTTCGGCAAGCGCATCGCCGGCACCGGCCTGAAGGTGGGCTTCCAGGGCGACTGGACGGACCCCGAGTCCGGCGAGGTCAACATGGGCGCCCGCTGGTACAACCCGTCGTCGGGTTCGTTCACCAGCCGCGACTCGATCAGCCTGCCGTCGTCGCCGTCGATCCTGATGAACCGCTACACCTACGCCGGCGGTTCGCCGATGAACTACGACGACCCGGACGGTCACTTCTGGGGCTGGCTCGGCGACAAGGCCAAGCAGGTCGGCAACGCCATCGGCAACGGCGCCAAGGCTGCCTGGAACTGGGCCAAGACCGACGGCCTCGAACTGGTCAAGGAAGTCTCCGGCTACAACGACATCAAGGGCTGCCTCACCAACCCCAGCTGGGGCGGGTGCGCCATGGCCGCGCTGAACTTCATCCCCGCAGGCAAGGTCGTGAACCTCGCCGCCAAGGGCATCAAGGCGGGCGTGAAGGCCGTCAAGGCCACCAAGATCGGCAGGGCGGCCGACAACCTGGGTGGCGGCGCCTCCAGGCTCGCGAAGTCGGCGGGCGACCTGATGCGCTCGGCGGGCAAGCTCATCACCGAGATCAAGTGGGTCAAGGTCGGCGGCAAGCTCGTCAAGCAAACAGTGACCCGAGTGGTCAAGGGAGCAGCCAAATACGGCGCGGGGGCTGCTCGCGCGGTAGCCCGTTCCGCGGGCGACATCATCCGCTCGATGCCAGGCCACGCCTTCGCGAAGATGGCGGCCGAACAGGCGGCCAAGCGCATCCCGCCGTCGACGTTCGCGGCCCTGCGCAAGCCGATGCTCTCGGCCAAGGACCTGGTGGTGACCTCGCCGTTCTCGCCGGCGAACATCGTCAGCCACGCGCTGGACAACGTGGTGGACGGCGGCGCCGTCCTGGACTTCTTCCGCACGATGGTGCTGAAGAACACCGACGACGTCATCAAGGACGCTCCTGCGGCGGCTCGCATGGGGTCCGAGGTGGCGCAGGGTGCCGGCGCGAAGGTGGACGACTTCGCCCGTCCTGGCCGCGCGGGCGGCTCTTCGGCCGATGACCTGGCCGATGGTGCGGCGGGTGCCGCTTGTGATCTTTCGGCCCGCCTGGGCGTCACCAACAGCTTCGTGCCCGGCACGTTGGTGTTGATGGCGGACGGCTCGCGCAAGAAGATCGAGGACGTCCGCGTCGGTGACTTCGTGCTGGCCCGAGACCCGATCACCGGCGTGACCGGTGCGCGGGAGGTGACCGAGGTCCGGTCGAAGGTGTCCGAGCGGACGATGGTCGAGCTGACCGACTCGTCCGGGGGCAAGATCTCGGCGACCGACGAGCACCCGTTCTGGGTGGAGTCGGAGAAGCGGTGGGTCAACGCCGTCGACCTCCAGCCCTCGTACCGGTTCCTGACTGCGGACAACCGGTCTGCGGAGGTCACCGGGACCCGGTCGTGGAGTGGGGTCCAGAAGGTCCACAACTTCACGGTCGACGGGCTGCACACGTACTTCGTCGCGAGTTCCCGGGAGGCTGCGCCACTCCTCGTCCACAACGAGGACAAGGATGCGCCGTCGGGCTGCGGCGAGACGCCTGGTGTCAGCGTCAAGAAGGTGAAGATGGCGCTGGGACGAGCGGGCATGAGCGTTGCTGGCTACGACATCGTCCACGTTCCTACGATCGATGACGGTGGCAACGGCGCATACGGCAACAGTCCGCACGATGGTGGAGGCAGGCCTAACCTGGGACCGCGCAAGCGTCCGCTCATCGAGATCTCGAACATGGGGCTGCGGGACATGGACACCGCGGTTGCGACGATCTTCCACGAGATCAGCCACCACCGGTTCTTCGAGATTCGCGGCAACAGCGGCGGAGAGCGGGATCCCGAGGCGTATGGGCAGAAGATGCTGAACGAGTTCAACAGGAAGTCGAGGAGGTCGAGGTAGGTGACGCGCCATCAGAACTTCACCAGTGACGAACTGGCGGTCATCACGCAGGGGCCCGGCTTCCTGCATGACCAGAGCGAGCGCGAATGTCCGGGGTGCGGTCGAACCTCGGTGCGGTCGTACGTGCGGAAGTCAGTGCGGGCCGGGCATCCGTCCCTGGTGAAGTACACGTGGTGCGCCTCTTGCGGGCGCTTTGCGGGGTCAACTGGCGCCTACCCCCGTGGGCTGACCATTTACGACCGGTGGCAGAAGGCTGAACCTGACGACTGGAAAGAGTTCGACCTCAGCTTGACGAGGATGTTCCGCAGGCTTGATCGGCTCTGGCAAATGGGTGTTCTGCCTCAGCGATTCGGCTGGGAATAAGCAGCACAGGAAGGCCCCTCCGGACCCCGGAGGGGCCTTCCCCATCTCCGGCGGTTAACCCACCTGCCACTGAGGCGTCATCGATCTGACCTGCTGCGATTCGCCGACCCAGCCTCACCCTGGACCGCATGACGCAGCCGGAACTGCTTGTCAGCACCCCTGTCCACCAGGACGGGGACGCACCCCGCTATTCCCTCCTCGTGGCCCGCGACAGCGAAGAAGTCACGGCCGCCCAGAGACTGCGCTACGACGTCTTCGCCGGTGAGATGGGCGCAACGCTGCACACGACCGTTCCCGGCCACGACGTCGACGAGTTCGACCAGCACTGCGACCACCTCGTGGTGCGCGACGACCGCACGGGCGAGATCGTCGGCGGCTACCGGATGCTGCCGCCGGAACGCGCCAGGGAGGCCGGAAGGCTTTACAGCGACGGCGAGTTCGACCTCACCAATCTCGACGAAATCCGCGGCTCGACGGTCGAGACCGGGCGTTCGTGCGTGCACCCCGACCACCGCAACGGTGCCGTCGTCAGCCTCGTGTGGGCCGGTATCGCGCGGTACATGCTGCTGAGCGGCCACAAGTGGCTCGTCGGGTGCGCGTCGATCCCGTTGCACGACGGGGGCGGTCTCGCGGCCGGCGTGTGGGACACCGTGCACGCCAAGCACTACGCGCCCGAGCAGTACCGGGTCACGCCGCACAACCCGTGGGACGTCGACGCGATCGCGCGGCCGGACAAGACGGTGCTGCCGCCTCTGCTCAAGGGCTATCTGCGGCTCGGCGCCAAGATCTGCGGACGGCCCGCGCTCGACGCGGACTTCGGCGTCGCCGACCTCTTCATCCTGCTCGGCATGGACCACATGGACCAGCGGTACCTGAAGTTCTTCCTGGGGGAGACACCATGAGCCACGCGTGGATGCCCGCGTCGCCGTGCGGGGACGGGTGTGTCGGCAGCTCACCACGGCAGGCGGGCCGGTTCAGGCAGGCCTGGCGGGCCTTCACGGCCGTCACGGCGATCCTGTGCGGTGCGTGGATCGCACTGGCGCTGCTCCTGCCGAGCAAACAGCGCGAAAGCGTTGTGCGGCTGTGGTTCCACGCCGTGCTGCGGGCGTTCGGCGTCCGGCTGGAGGTCCACGGGGCCAGGCGGTTCCAGGAGGTGCCGAAGCGCGGGGTGCTCGTCGCGAGCAACCACGTGTCGTGGCTCGACGAGCTCGCGATCGACTCGGTGCAGCCGATCAAGCTCGTGGCCAAGAAGGACATCAAGAGCTGGCCGGTGCTCGGCCCGATCATCACCGCGGCGGGCACCGTCTACCTCGACCGCGAGAAGCTCCGCGAACTGCCGAAGACCGTGAACGAGCTGGCCACGACGTTGCGCAACGGCAGCGCGGTCGGCATCCACGCCGAGGGCACGACGTGGTGCGGGCTCGCGTCCGGGCACTACAAGCCGGCGCTGTTCCAGGCAGCGCTCGACGCCGGCGTGCCGGTGCGGCCGATCGTGCTGCGCTACCGGATCGGCGGCCACCTGACGACTCAGCCCGCGTTCATCGGCGGCGACACGCTGGTCGACTCGATCCGCCGGGTGCTGAAGGCCCGCGATCTGGTCGTCGAGGTCCACGTGCTGGACGAGATCGCTCCCGGACGCGCCGGGACACGACGCGAACTGGCGAAACTTGCCGAAGAGCAATCAAACCGCTTGACCTCGACCGAACTGGAGATTGCACCATCTACAGGTGACACTCACCGAGCCCGCACCATCACGCCTCTGGTCGCCTGAACGCCGCTGGCCCACCACAGGCATCCTCCTGCTGGTCACGCTCTTCGCCTTCGAGGCGATGGGCGTCGGCACGGCGATGCCCACCATGGTCCGCGAGCTGAAGGGCGAGGCGCTGTACGCGTGGCCGTTCCTCGCGAACCTCGCGGCGAGCGTCATGGCCACGGTCTTCTCCGGACGCCTCTCGGACCGCAGGGGCCCCAAGCCCGCGATCCTGATCGGCGTGGTGCTGTTCCTCGCCGGGCTCGTGGTCGCGGGCATCGCCGAGAACATGGCGGTGCTGCTCGCCGGCCGGGTGCTGCAGGGCTTCGGCGTGGGCTTCCTGATCGTCGCCGTGTACGTGCTGATCGCGGTCGCCTACCCCGAGGACAGCCGGCCCGCCGTGTTCGGCGCGCTGTCCGCGGCCTGGGTGATCCCGTCGCTGGTGGGGCCGGCGGTCGCGGGCTGGGCGACCGAGCACCTGAGCTGGCGGTGGGTGTTCCTCGGGATCATCCCGCTGGTGCTGCTCGGCATCGTGCTGCTCGTGCCGGTGCTCAAGAAGCTCCCCCCGCACGCCGAGACCCCGCCCGTGAGGAAGTACCTGCCGCTCTCCGCCGTGGCCGTGGGTCTGGGCGTGGTGGGCCTGAGCTGGGGCCTGCAGCACCGCACGTGGTGGCTGATCGTGGTGGCGGTGCTGCTGCTGGCGCCCGCTCTGCGGATCCTGCTGCCCAAGGGAACGCTCATCGCCCGTCGCGGCCTTCCCGTCACGATCCTGGCGCGTGGCCTGCTCGCGGGCACGTTCTTCGCCGTCGAGGGCTTCATCCCGCTGACGTTGAGCGTCGTGCACGGCTACTCGCCGCTCGAGGCGGGCATCCCGCTCACGCTGAGCGCGCTCGGCTGGGCCGGCGCGTCGATGTGGGCGTCGCGGCACCCCGAGATCGAGCGCCACACCCTCGTCCGCACCGGCTTCCTGTTCGTCGCGACCGGTGTCGCGGCCGTGACGCTCATCGCACCCACGTGGGGCCCGGCCTTCCTCACGCCGGTGCTCTGGGCCGTGGCGGGCGCGGGCATGGGCATGGCGACGTCCAGCGTCGGCGTGCTGATGATGGCCGCATCACCCGAGGCCGACCGGGGTTTCAACTCCGCCGCGCTGCAGATCTCGGACATGCTCTTCTCCGCGACCATGATCGGACTCGGCGGTGTGCTCGTCGTGGCGACGGCGCCGACCGCGGGCGTGGTGGTGCTCAACCTGTCGATGGCGGCGTTGGCGGTGGTGGGAGCGATTCTGACGGGGCCCCGCATGCGGGCTACCCTTGAGTCCTGATGGCTTATCTCGACCACGCGGCCACGACCCCCATGCACCCCCAGGCGGTCGCGGCCATGACCGAGGCGTTGTCCACCACGGGCAACGCCTCGTCGCTGCACACCTCCGGCAGGCGGGCGCGGCGGGCGGTCGAGGAGGCCCGCGAGAACATCGCCGACGCCCTGGGCGCCCGGCCGTCCGAGGTGCTGTTCACCGGCGGCGGCACCGAGAGCGACAACCTGGCGGTCAAGGGCATCTACTGGGCGAGCGGCAGGCGCCGCGTGCTGGCCTCGGCCGTCGAGCACCACGCCGTGCTGGACGCCGTCGAGTGGCTGGAGCAGCAGGGCGCCGAGGTCACCTGGCTGCCCACCGACCACCACGGGCGCGTGTCACCGGAGTCGGTCGCCGAGGCGCTGGACGACGACGTTGCTCTCGTCACCACGATGTGGGCGAACAACGAGGTCGGCACCATCAACCCCGTGCACGAGATCGCTGCCGTGTGCGCCGCACGCGGCGTGCCGTTCCACACCGACGCGGTGCAGGCCGTCGGCGCGGTCCCGGTCGGCTTCGCCGCGTCCGGTGCCTCCGCGCTGACCCTGACCGGCCACAAGGTCGGCGGTCCGTATGGCGTCGGTGTGCTGCTGCTCGCGCGTGACGTGAAGTGCACGCCGTTGATGCACGGCGGCGGTCAGGAACGCGACGTGCGGTCCGGCACGCTGGACGTGCCGTCGATCGTCGGCCTGGCCCGCGCGGTGCGGATCTCGGTGGAGGAACAGGCTTCCCGGGCCGTGGAGATCGCGGCGTTGCGGGACGAGCTGATCGCGTCAGTGCGCGCGGTGGTGCCGGACGTGATCGTGAACGGCGACCCGGTCGACCGCCTCCCCGGCAACGCGCACCTGACGTTCCCCGGCTGCGAGGGCGACAGCCTGCTGATGCTGCTCGACGCACGCGGTGTCGAGTGCTCGACGGGCTCCGCGTGCACGGCCGGTGTCGCGCAACCATCGCACGTCCTGCTGGCGATGGGTGTCGAACCGGCGTTGGCGCGCGGATCGCTGAGGTTCTCCCTCGGGCACACGTCGACGCACGCGGACGTCGAGAAGCTGGTGTCGGTCATCGGACCGGTGGTGGAGAGGGCTCGCACGGCGGGCCTGGCAGGCATGAGGCGTTCCCGGAAGGTGGTCAAGCAGTGAAGGTCCTCGCGGCGATGAGCGGCGGTGTCGATTCCGCGGTGGCGGCGGCACGAGCCGTCGAAGCGGGGCACGACGTGACGGGCGTGCACCTGGCGTTGTCGGCGAAGCCCGGCACCCTGCGCACGGGCGCACGCGGCTGCTGCACGATCGAGGACGCGCACGACGCCCGTCGCGCGGCCGACCTGATGGGCATCCCGTTCTACGTCTGGGACTTCGCCGAGCGCTTCACCGAAGAGGTCGTCGAGGACTTCGTCGCGGAGTACGCGGCGGGCCGCACGCCGAACCCGTGCCTGCGCTGCAACGAGCGGATCAAGTTCGAGGCGTTGCTGGACAAGGCGATCGCACTGGGCTTCGACGCCGTCTGCACCGGCCACTACGCGCGGCTGGAGCTCATCGACGGCCGTCCCGAGCTGCGCCGCTCCGCCGACCTGGGCAAGGACCAGTCGTACGTGCTGGCGTCGCTGACGGCCGAGCAGCTCTCACACGCCATGTTCCCGTTGGGGGACACGACGAAGGACGACGTACGCGTCGAGGCGGCGTCGCGCGGGCTGTCGGTCGCGAAGAAGCCGGACAGCCACGACATCTGCTTCATCCCGGACGGCGACACGCAGAAGTTCCTCGCGGGCCGCATGGAGACCAAGCCGGGCCTGCTGATCGACGACGCGACCGGCGCGGTGCTCGGCCGGCACGCGGGCGTCCACGAGTTCACCGTGGGCCAGCGCAAGGGCCTCGGCATCGACGGCCCCGCCGCCGACGGCCGCCCGCGGTACGTGCTGGCGCTGGAGCCGGTGTCGGGCAACGTGCGGGTCGGCGCGGTCGAAAAGCTCGCCGTGACAGAAATTTCCGCGTCGGCGCCGGTCGCACACGTCGAGCTCAACGGACCCGTGGAGTGCGTTGCCCAGGTGCGCGCGCACGGGGGCACCGCGCCCGCCGTCGCCGAACTGGTCGACGGCGTGCTGCGGGTGCAGTTGCGCGAGCCGTTGAAGGGCGTGGCCCCCGGCCAGGCCGTGGCGATCTACCGCGAGGACGCGGCGGGCGACATCGTCCTGGCCAGCGCGACCATCGACGCGACGAGCTAGCTTCAAGATCGCGAGTTGTCCACAGGGCGACGGCTTTCTGACCTGCGGTTTCGGGAACTCGCGTAGCCTGTGGATAGCGCGGGAACCGAAATCACGATTCCTTCGTTCCGCAAGGCAAGGAAGCGCGGGGGCCGGACCGGAAGGCTCAGCACTCGCATCGACGTACCAGTGGTGGCGACGTCGTCGTCGAGTCGTGGCACGGCCCTTCGATCGCCGGGCTAGCTGGGACGCCACCGCCGGGCTAGCTGGGACGCCACCGCCGGGCTCTAGCTAGGACGCCACCCCGAGCTCTAGCTGGGACGCCACTCCGAGTTCGCTCCGCACAGGAGCACGCAGGGCAGCTCACTCGACACCTCGCCCCTGAGGAACGACGCGAACGCCGCCGCGCCCGCCGGTTCGACCGCGAGCCGGAACTCCTCCCACAACCGGTCCCGCGCCGCGAGGATCTCCTCGTCGGTGACCAGGGCCGAGGAAACGTTGTGCTGCCGCAGGATTTCCAGCGCCAACGAGCCCGCGCGCGTGGCGCCGAGCGCGTCGGCGGCGATCGAGTCCACGACCGAGTCGACGGGCTCACCGGCGGCCAGCGCGTTGTGCATGGCGCGGCAGTTCTCGGGTTCCACGGCGACGATGTGGCGGCCGCCGGACGCCAGCGCGGCGCCCGCGACGAGTCCGCCGCCGCCGACCGCGACGAAGATCGTGTCGACGTCCGGGGCGTCCTCGACGATCTCCCGCGTGACCGTGGACTGGCCCTCGATCACCGTGGCGTCGTTGTACGCCTCGATGTAGGGCAGGTCGAGCTCGCGGGCGGCCGCGGCGGCTTCGGCGTAGGTGGCGCCGTGGCGGATCAGCTTGGCGCCCAACGCTTCGATGCGCCGCGTCTTGGTCTCGGGCGCGGTCACCGGGACGAACACCGTGGCGTGCGCGCCGAGCAGCTGGGCGGCCTGGGCGACGGCGATGCCGTGGTTGCCGCCGGACGCGGTGACGACCTCGGAGACGTTCAGCGACAGCAGCGTGTTGACCGCGCCGCGGAGCTTGAACGAGCCGGTGAGCTGCAGGTGTTCCAGCTTGAACACGAGCGGGCGCCCGTCTGCCGTGACGCGCATGATCGGGGTGCGGCGGACGTACTGCGACAGCGTTCTCATGAGACCAGCTTCCACAAGAACTGCACGAGAGTCACGATGCCCAGGATGAAACACACCAGGACGAACGTGCCGCCGGCCATGACGATCAGGCAGGCGCCCCAGGACGTCTCCTCGTTCGGCGTGCCGTCCAGGTCGCGCTGCAGCTCGCCCCGCGCCTCCTGGTAGAGCGATGCGAGGCGCGTGCGGGCGGTCTCGGTGGGTGCGTCGTCGACGCGGCCCTGCCAGGAGAGCGCGACCAGACGGGCGTCCGCGCGGCGGTAGGCGCGTTCGAAGGCCTCGAGCTCGCCGGGGTCGCGTTCTTCGGAGAGGTAGGTCCAGCGACCCGCCTGGGCCGGCTGGCCGAGCACGCGGTAGACCTCGGCGAGACGTTCACGCAGGTCGAGCCGGTCCGGGAAGGTGCCCACCAGCCCGGCGACGCGCTGACGTGCGCGAAGCACGCTGGCGAGGTCGCCTCGCTGCAACTCGTCGGCCGCTTTGCGGAGCGTCAGCTCTACCGGCATGCACATCAGTTTTGCAGGTAGGGCTAGCTTTGACCCGTGTTCGGCCTATCGCTGCTGGTCTCCGGCCTCGCCTGGTGGCTGGGTCTGTACCTGCTCGCCCGCGACCCCCGCAAGCCGCTGCTGTGGTGGGCGGGCACCGGGATGATCGGCTACTCGGTGGCCGTCGTCGTGCCACATCCCGTGGTCATCGGGGTACCGGCGCTCGCCTGGACGGGAGCGGTGTTGCTGCTCGCCCGCCCCGAGTTGATCAGGTGGTGGCTGCTCGCACTGCTGCCGTTCTTCGCCGCGTCCTTCTTCGTGCCGTGGGTCGTATTGCTTCCGCTGGCTGCCGCCACGGCCCTAGCCATAAGAAAACGTGCTTACTTTTCACTCGTTGGGGTGATGTTCGGGCTCTCGGCGGGTGCGTTCCTGCTCGGTCTGCTGCCGGACGCGATCACGTTGCCCTCACTCGGGATCGACGTGGTGGTGTTCGGCGTGCTGGTCGCCGTCACCGACGCGGTCGAGGAGGGTGAGGCGATCCGCGCGGACATGCTGCGCTCGCTCGTCATCGCGGCGTTCACCGCAGTGCTGTTCGGCTCGCAGGTCGTCTTCTTCGGCGGACCGGACCTGCTCGCGTACACGACCGTCGCCGCCGCGATCGCCGTCCAAGTGCTCGCAAACCCGCTGGCGTCCGTTGTCGACCGTCTCGCCGTGCCGTCCGTCGCGGCCGAACGCGCCGAACTGCGCGACGCCGCCGAAGCGTTGCCCAAGCGCCGGCCGCTGGTGACCGAGGACGAGGCGGAGTTCGCCAGGCTCACCCGCAAAGCCTTGAGCCATTACGGCGATCTCGGAAAGCTCGTCGCGAGTCCGCTGATGGCTTTGACCGACGACGGACCGCCGTTGGACCGGGCCGCGCAGTTGAAGAGCATGTTGCTCGCGAGCATTCAACGGCTCAAGCCGGTAGAAGGCGATTTCGGCACGAGTGACGAATGGCGTTATTACAACGCCGTCTACTTCTACTACGTCAAGGGAATCCGGCCGTATTCGGTGCGGACCAAGCGTGAGGACCTCGACGCGGAAGACCGCCGCGCGCTGCAGTGGTTCGTGACGCAGGTGCCGGAGCGGACGCTGCACAACTGGCAAAATGCCGCCGCACGCCTGGTCGCGGCGGACCTGATGGCAGGAGTTGGCAGCGCTTGACGTGGTGTTGGCAGCGTTGGACGGGCCACGGTCGGGCCATGCTGAAATTCGCTCTGAAACTCGACGGTGTGGCTTCGTTCGCTCTCGGTCTCCTGACCCTCCTGATTCGCCCGGAGGTCGGAATGCCGGCGGGCTGGCAGATCGGGCTCGGCTCCTTCTGCGTCGTTTACGGCTTGGGCGTGTTCGTTCTGGGAACCCGCGCCGTCCCGGACCGCCGAATCGTGCTGCTGGTCATCATCGGCAACGCGGTCTGGGCACTCGACAGCTTTCTCACCGCGGCACTGAAGTGGTTCCCGCTCACCGACATGGGCGTCGCGCTCGTGCTGGCCCAGGGACTCGCGGTGCTCGGCTTCGCGGTGCTGCAGTTCGTCGGCCTTAGGAGCGCGGCGTCTGCTCCCGCAGCGTCCGTGAACGACCGCGGAACTCAGCCACGACCTCGGTCTCACGCCTGACCGTGATGTCGTAGATCCCGCTGCGGCCGAACCGGGTCCGTTCCACCGCCTCCGCCACCAGCTCGTCACCCTCGTGCACGGGCTTGATGAAGTCGATCTCGGCCGTGGCGGCGACGGTGACGGACCCGGCCCTGTTGCAGGCGCAGGCGAACGCGGTGTCGGCCAGCAGGAAGACATAGCCGCCGTGCGCGATGCCGTGGCCGTTGATCATGTTCTCCGCGACCGTCATCCGCAGCAACGCGTAACCGTCGCGCAGCTCGATCGGCGCTATGCCGAGGCCGGTCGAGGCCTTGTCCGCGGCCAACATCTCAGCAGGACCATTCATTCGTGGCAGCGTAATCACCCTGGCGGTGGTGTCACGCAGCGTTCGAGGCGCCTTACTGTCCGGATGCATGATCGTTCAACATCGGAGGTGGTCATCATGGCTGGTTGTTCTTGCTGTGGAGGGTGCACGGGTCCGGGCTGCGGCTGCTGCAGCTCCTGCTAACTGCTTCGGATGTAATGAAGGCCGTTGTGGGGACGGAAGTTCCCACAACGGCCTTCGCCCTGCAGGGGTGAATCAGCCCGTGTAGGTCTTGAACAGGTTCGTGAACTCCCAATTGGCCTGGGAGATTCCACTGCACGTGGGCGATACCCCGCCGCCGGGGCAGCCCTTGTCGCGGCCGGCCGACCAGAACGCGACGCGCCCGACGTGGTTGGCCTTCGCGTAGTCGAGGACCTTGCGCGCGTCGTCCTGGGTGGTCGTCGGGCCCGTGTCGTTGCGCCCGATCATCGGCGTGAGGCCCAGCAGTGCCTTCAACTGCGCGTCGGACTTCGACGGCCAGATGGCGCGCATCTGCCCGAGGGTGGCGTTCGCGGCGTTGACCATCGCGTCGCCCCAGTTGCCCGTGTAGCCGAAGTTCATCAGCATCGGGTTCACGAGGACGGTGACGCCCTTCGCGGCCGCGTCCTTCAGCACGTCCACCGAGTACGGGTCCATGCCGTAGTCCTGGCCCTGGATGCGCATCGTGTAGCTGACGGTGGTGCCGCGGTTGTCCTGCAGCCGCTTCAGCGCCGTGTTGACGACGGCCTGCGGGATCGTGGCTTCCACGTCCACGTCGATGCTGTTCGAGCCGACGGCGTCGAGCACCTTCACGTAGGCGTTGTACAGGGCGTCCGCGGTCGAGCAGACGTGTTCGAGGTACGGGCCCATGGCGCCGCCGGTCGCGACGATGACGCTGCCGCCCGCGGCCTTCAGCGCCTTCGTGTCGTTCACGATGCGGCTGTCGTTCAACGGGACCGTGCCGCCCCACGCCGGGTCGCAGCCGGCCGACGAACCCAGTGCGAACGCGAGCGTGAAGTGCTTCTGGCCGGTGGCGTTGGCCACGTCCATCAGTGACGGCGAGGGCATCGTGATGTCGACGTACGGGGCGACGCGCGCGCTACCGGGCGTCGGCGGCACATCAGACCCCGTGGTGGTGGTCGGGCCGCCAGTCGTGGTCGTTGTAGTCGTGGTCGTCGTGGTGGTGCCACCGCCGCCGCCACACGGAACGCCGTTGAGCTTGCAGTTCGTGGGCAACGCCGAGCCGCTCACCAGGAAGCCGAAGCTGGTCGACGCGCCCGCGCCGACGTTGCCGTTGTACTCGCGGTTGGTGAACGTGTGGTGGTTGCCGCTGCTGGTCGCCGTGGCGTCCCAGTACGAGCCGAGTGAGGCGCCGGCGAGGTCGAACTCCAGCTTCCAGCCGGTCAGGGCGGTGGAGCCCGCGCTGATCGTGAACTTGCCCTGGTAGCCGGAGCCCCAGGAGGAGTCCTGGCTGAACGCGGCGGACTCGCCTGCGGCCGAGGCGGTGGGAGCGATCGCGACGAGTCCGGCCACCAGTGCGGTGGCGGCCCCGGCGGCGAAGACGGCAAAGCGGGCCATCGGGTGTGGTCCTTCCGGCAGGGGAGGAAGGGAGTGGTGCAGGACCACGGGGCGCGTCGCGGTCCTGCACCACGTGCAGGGAGGCGCCCGTACGTTCAGCGCCTGCTCAATCACGTTAAGTGGCCTAGACCATAGCGTCAATGGGTCTAGACCTCTTCTGTCTGCCGGACAGTGGAACAATTCGGCGGGTGCGTGGAGCAACTGGAATCGGATCGCTGCCCGGAACCGACATCGACGAGGCGGCGAGGGTCGTCGTCGGAGAGCTGCCGGAGCTGCCGCACGTCCCGGAGCTGCCTGGCCGGGGAGTAGGCGCGGACATGGTCGGCCGGACCGCCGGCCTGCTCGTCGACCTCGCCATCGAGGTCATCACCTCCGGTTATCGCGTGAACCCGCGCCCCGGCCGTGACCACCGCCGTGCCGTCGATCTGCTGCGTGGTGATCTGGACGCGTTCGACGAGGCGTTGGAACGCGCAGGTGCCCATCCGGAAACGGTCAAGGTGCAGGCCGTCGGGCCGTGGACGCTCATGTCGAACATCGAACTGATGCGCGGCCATCGGGTGCTCACGGACCGCGGCGCCGTGAAGGAGTTCTCCGAGTCCCTTGCCGAGGGGCTCCGTCTGCACGCGGCCGAGGTCGCCAAGCGCACGAAGGCGAAGGTCGTCGTGCAGATCGACGAACCGGGCCTGCCCGCCGTTCTGCAGGGCCTGCTGCCGACGCCGTCCAAGCTCGGCACCGTGCCCGCCGTTCCGGGTCCGGACGCCCGTGGGGTTCTTGCGACCGTCATCGAGGCGTTGAAGGACCACGAGGTGATGGTGCACTGCTGCGCGCCGCACCCGCCCTTGACGTTGCTGCGTGAGGCGGGCGCGACGGCGATCGCGTTCGACGCGACGTTGATCAAGGGTGCAGAGGCGCTCGACGAGATCGGCGAGACCTGGGAGGCGGGCACGACGCTCGCGCTCGGTCTGGTGCCGAGCCTCGACCCCGGCGTGCCGGTGTCGCTGAAGGAGATCGGGCAGCGGGCGTTCACCCTGGTCGACCGTCTCGGCTTCCCGCGGTCGATCCTCGCCGAGAGGGCGCTGCCCACTCCGACGTGCGGTCTAGCGGGTGCGACGTCCACTTGGGTCAAGCGCGCGCTGTCGCTGACCCGTGATCTCTCGTCCGCTTTTTCGGAACCGCCCGAGGGCTGGTGATGTCCGGTTTGTGGGGCTAGTCTGCTGCGAACTATTAGGAAACTTTCTTAACCGAAGGCCGAACGCCGAGGCCTGGACCGGGAGTTCCCCTCATGCGCATCAGACTCGCGGCCCTCGTGGCCGCAGTGCTCACAGGTGTGGTCGTGGCGCCTGCACAGGCCGCCCCCACCGGTCAGATCCGGCTGGACCAGGTCGGGTTCGGCACCTCCGAGCAGAAGCACGCCTACGTGCTCGGTGGCGCCGCCGACACCAGGTTCTCCGTGGTGGACAGCCGCGGCCGGACCGTGCTGACCGGGAAGACGGGTGCCTCGACGGGGTCGTGGAGCGACACGTTCCCCGCCGTGCACCCGATCGACTTCTCCGCGTTGAAGAAGGCCGGGACGTACCGGATCAAGGTCGGCTCGACGACCTCTCCGGCGTTCCGGGTCGACTCGCTGAAGAAGCTGTTCGCGCCCGTCGCGCACAACACCGTCGAGTTCTTCCAGGCGCAGCGCGACGGTGCCGACGTCATCCCGGGCAGGCTGAACCGCAAGCCCGCGCACCTCACCGACCGCGAGGCGCTCGTCTACGAGGCGCCGGTGTTCGCGGGCGAGGGCGGCGACCAGATCGCGGCTCCGCTGAAGCCCACCGGTGCGAAGGTCGACCTCGAAGGCGGCTGGTTCGACGCCGGTGACTTCGTGAAGTTCACGCACGCCTCGTCGTACTCGACCGCGTCGATGCTGCTGGCGTTGCGCAACAAGCACAACGACGCCCTCTACGACGAGGCCAAGTTCGGCCTCAAGTGGCTCGACAAGGCGTGGGACGAGAAGACCGGCACGCTCTACGCGCAGGTCGGCATCGGCACCGGCTCCGAGGAGTTCGGTTTCGTCGGCGACCACGACGTGTGGCGCCTGCCGGAAGCCGACGACAAGCTGAACGTGCAACCGGGCGACAGCGAGTACTTCATCAAGCACCGTCCCGTTTTCCGGGCGAACGTCGCCGGCGAGAAGATCAGCCCGAACCTCGTCGGCCGCGTGGCCGGCTCGTTCGCGCTGGCGGCCCAGATCGAGGCGCACCGCAACCCGCGCGTCGCCCGTTCGTACCTGGACAAGGCCGCGCAGCTCTTCGCGCTGGCCAAGACCGAGAACGTCGGCGAGCTCGTGACGGCGTTCCCGCACGCGTACTACCCCGAAGAGTCGTGGACCGACGACATGGAGTTCGGCGCGACGCAGCTCGCGCTGGCCGCCAAGGCGTTGCACGACAAGCGTTACGGCCAGTTCGCCCGCGCGGCCTCGCACTGGGCCAAGGAGTTCCTGGCGACGCAGGACCCGGACACGCTCAACGTCTACAACATCTCCGCCCTGGGTCACGCCGACCTCGCCCCGTTGCTGAAGAAGGGCGTTCCCGGCGCCGAGGTGACCGAGAAGCAGATCGTGGGCGACATCCAGCGCCAGCTGAAGAAGGGCGCGGACGCGGCTCTCACCTCGCCGTTCCGCACCGCCGCCAACGTCGAGACCTGGGACGTCGGCTCGCGGACGTTCGGCTACATCACCACCGCGGCGCTCTACCAGAAGCTCACCGGCTCGAAGGAGTACTCGACCTTCGGCACGCAGCAGCGCGGCTTCGCCCTCGGCACCAACGCGTGGGGCACCTCGCTGATCGTCGGCGTCGGCACGAAGTTCCCCGAGTGCCCGCACCACCAGGCCGCGAACCTCTCCGGTTCCGTCAACGGTGGCTCGAAGGTGCTGGTCGGCGCCGTGATCAACGGTCCGAACGACGCTTCGCTCTTCGGCGACCTCGGTGAGATGCCGCCGGGTTCCGTCAGCTGCACCAAGCCGTACACGCTGGAGTTCAACTCCGTGAAGTCCGTGTTCGCCGACGACCTGCGCTCGTGGCCGAGCTCGGAGCCGGCCATCGACTTCACGGCGACGGGCGTGCTCGGCTTCTCGTTGATCGCCCACTCCTGAGTGGCGCCGGCGCGAGCCCAGGTGTCCAATTCGGACTTGTGCTCAGGCTCGCGCTGGTTTTCGTTCTGCTCATGTCCGGTACGGCACATGCGTTGCCGTTGGACGTGAAGTGCCGAGTTCCCGGCGTGCACGACGCGGACGTCATCCGCGCCGTGCACGCCGTTGGTCTTTCTCTGCGCGTGAGCGACAAGGTGATGCTCGCCGGTTTCGAGGCTGGCTGGGTCGAGTCGCACATGAACAACCTGCCATGCGGCGACCGCGACTCGTTGGGCGTGTTCCAGCAGCGGCCGTCGATGGGGTGGGGGACGCCCGAGCAGATCATGGACGTGTCCTATGCGGCGCGGCGGTTTTTCGAGTACGCGGTGCGGGTGGACCGGCCGGAGCTGACCGCAGGACTGCTCGCCGACGCGGTGCAGCGGTCGTGCTGCCCGGAGCGGTACGACCAGGCCGAGCCCAGGGCCGGGACGATGCTGCGGCAGGCCTGGCAGGGCGGTCCCGAGGTGGTCGGCGGGGTCGTGCACGTGGTGCTGGACGGGGATGTGTGGGCTGATGGGACGCGGCTCAGCACGTCCGGTGACTTCGTGGGACGGCCTTCGGTGGCGGGGCGGTTCGTGTACGCGCGGACGGCTCGTGGGGAGGTTCGAGTGCTCGCGGATGGCGCCTGGCGGATGGTCGGGTCGGGCGTGGCGGGTGACCCGGAGGCGGCGGCGCGTCCTGATGGGACGGTCGAGCTGTACGCGATCTTGACGGACGGTAGTGTCGCGAAACTGTCAGACCCGCTTGGGATGATTGGGATGGGGGGCGGATCCCCCCAGGGGGCCCGCCAGTCGGGATCGATTCCGCTGACCCCCGCCGGCTTCGCCACCGGCAAGCCGTCCGCGATCACCCACCCGGACGGCTCCACAACCCTCTACGTCCGCTCCGGCACCAAACTCATGGCAAGCGCCCCCAACACCTGGCGCGAGATCGCCACAGGCCTCGAAGCCTCCCCGGAAGCCGTGCTCCGTCCAGACGGAACGGTCAGCCTCCACACCCTGATCAACGGCCGCCCGCACCGCCTCACCACCACCTGGGAGCCGCTCACCGAGACTCGCTTCATCGACACCGTGTCCGCGCAACCAGACGGCACGGTCTACGCGCGCACGGCCGAAGGCAAGGTGCTCAAAGCCGGTTGAACGGCTCCGCGTACCGGAACGCACCCGCGGGCACGTCCCCGAACAGCCTGGCCTGGAAGTGCGGTGCCCACGCGGGATCCGGCGGCGTGATCCCGAACTCCGAGGCGAGCCGGAACCCGAACCGCGCGTAGTACCCGGGGTCACCCAGCAGGATGACCCCGCGCTCGCCCCGAGCCTCCGCCGCGCCGAGCACGGCGTGCATCAACGCCGACCCGATACCGGCCCGCTGGTGCGACGGGTGCACGGCGATCGGCCCGAGTCCGAGGGCCGGCACGTCGCCGACGTACCCGCGCGTGCAGACGACGTGGCCTAGCACGCCGTCCTCCACCAGCGACAACTCCGGGATCCAGCCCTCGTCGGCGCGCAGCCAGTCGATCAGCGGAGCTTCCGGGCCGTCCTTGAAGGCAAGGTTGGTCACGTCACGGATGGAGGAGATGTCTGCGGGTGTCTCCCGGCGGATCAGCATGACCCCGCACTGTGGTCAAACCCGTCGCCGCGCGCCAGTCAGTTTCTGCGGCCATACTCCGCGGCGTGGTCGTGAGACAGACCGTGATGGTGTGCGTACTTGCCGTGGTTGCCTATCTTGCCGTGTGGTGGGGGTTCAGTGAAGAAGACGAACCCGCGTCGACGATGCCGGTGTTCCTCACCGACTACTCCAAGGCGGAGAAGGGCAGTTGCGTCAGGTTCGACGGGCCGGGCGAGAACGACCTGGGCCTGACCGTCGTCGACTGCAAGGGCGCGAGAGCCGCGTTGAAGGTCGGCACCGTCCTGGACGACACGAGCGGCAAGTGCCCGCGCGGTGACTACAAGGTGTTGCGCGACACCAGGCACAACGCCGCGCTGTGCCTGCTGCCCAACGCGGCCGAGGGCGACTGCTTCGAGTTCGACACCGACGACCTGCAGCGGTCCGTCGTGTCCAAGTTCGACTGCGCGGCGCCGCGGGTGAACGTGCAGGTCGTCGGGGTGGCGAGCGGAAGTTGCCCCGAAGAGGCCGAACTCGGTGTTCCCTATGAGGAGATGACGCTCTGCCTGAGGAGGGTGCGTTGATCGTCTTCGAGGAACCCGCGCAGTTCGACGCGTGGTTGCACGAGAACGGCGCGAACGAGACCGAGCTGTGGCTCAAGTACGCCAAGAAGGGCTCAGGGATCAAGACCATCACCTACGCCGAGGCGCTGGATGTTGCGTTGTGCCATGGGTGGATCGATGGGCTCACACGGTCCGTTGACGAGACCTATTACTCGCAGCGCTGGACGCCGCGAAGGCCGCGCAGCAAGTGGTCCAAGCGCAACTGCGGCAAAGTCGAGGAACTGATCGCGGCGGGCAAGATGCTGCCGGCGGGTCTCGCCGAGATCGAGAAGGCCAAGGCGGACGGGCGTTGGGACGCGGCCTACGCGGGCCCGGCGACCATCGAGGTGCCGGACGACCTGACCGAGGCGTTGCGGGCCAACCCGAAGGCCGCCGAGTTCTTCAAGACGCTGAACAGTCAGAACCGGTACGCCGTGCTGTTGCGCATCCACGACGCGAAGAGGCCGGAGACGAGGCGGAAGCGCATCGCCCAGTTCGTTGAAATGCTGGCAGAGGGACGAAAGCTCTACTCTTGAGATCATGAAGTGGTTCCGCCGCAGCAAGGCCGAAGACGTCGCCCCGACCCACCTGCCGAACGCCGAGGAAGCGGCGCAGCTGTTCTGGGAACGGTGGTTCGAGCTGGTACCGGCGGTCAGCGCGGCGCTCGGCGACGGCGAACCGCACCGGGTCGAGGACGAGCTGCAGGCCCTGGTGAGCGGGTTGCACCCGGACCTGAGGTTCTCGCTCGAACAGGGCCACCTGGCCATGTACGCGCTGGTGGTCACGGGCCAGGAGGACCCGCGGCTGCGCCCGTACACCGACGCGTGGATCGACGCGGCGCCGCCGTCGGACATGGTGTGGGAGTTCCACGACTCGGTGCCGCCGGTGCCGGACCCGACCGAGGTGGTCGTCAACCTCGGTCAGGTGAAGGTGCGGCTCGGCGACTACCGCGTCGTGGCCCAGGTGGACGGTGACGTCGTGGACGTCGCGGTCTACCACCCGGCGCTCGCGGACCTGAGCGACCAGCACCGGCAGACGATGACGTTCCTGCCCCTCGACGTCACTCTCGGCGAGCGGCTGGCGGGGGAGCGGCTGCGGCGCGTGGAGACCGCGGAACTGGAGCCGCAGGGCACGATCAGCCTGCTGGAGCTGCGTTCCCTCGTGCGTGAACTCGCCGGGGTTTCGGACCTCTGAAAAGTGTCGGACCTGGTCACTAAGCTGTGGGACGTGACCAGCGAGAGCCTTGAAGACGTCCCCGCAGAGGTGCGCGAGCGGCATGCCGTGCTCGCGGAAGAGGTGCGCTCGCACCAGTTCCGCTACTACGTGCTGGACGATCCGATCGTCACCGATGGTGAGTTCGACGCGTTGCTCAAGCGGCTCGAGGCGATGGAGGCCGAGCACCCCGGCCTCGCGACGCCGGAGTCGCCGACGCAGCTCGTCGGCGGCACCTTCTCGACCGAGTTCAAGGCGGTCGACCACCTGGAGCGCATGCTCAGCCTGGACAACGTCTTCGCCCAGGACGAGCTGACGGCCTGGTTCGAGCGCGTCCAGAAGGAGATCGGCTCCGGCACGCACTTCCTGTGCGAGCTGAAGATCGACGGCCTCGCGATCAACCTGCTCTACGAGAAGGGCCGGCTGACGCGGGCGTTGACCCGTGGCGACGGCCGCACGGGCGAGGACGTGACGCTGAACGTCCGCACGATCGCGGACGTCCCGGTGGTGCTGAAGGGGTCCGCCGAGTACCCGGTGCCGGACCTGGTCGAGGTGCGCGGCGAGGTCTTCTTCGCGGTGGACGACTTCCTGGCCCTGAACGCCTCGCTGGTCGAGCAGGGCAAACCGCCGTTCGCGAACCCGCGCAACACGGCGGCGGGGTCGTTGCGGCAGAAGGACCCGAAGGTCACCGCGTCGCGCAAGCTGCGGATGATCTGCCACGGCATCGGCAAGACCCGGGGCTTCGACGCCGCCAGCCAGTCGCTCGCGTACGAGGCGCTGAAGGCGTGGGGCCTGCCGGCGTCGCCGCACACCGAGGTGCTCACCGACCCGGCGGACGTGCGCAGGAAAGTCGAGTACTGGGGCGAGCACCGGCACGACGCGGTCCACGAGATCGACGGCCTGGTGATCAAGGTCGACGAGGTGTCGTTGCAGCGGCGCCTGGGCACGACGTCGCGGGCGCCGAGGTGGGCCATCGCGTACAAGTACCCGCCGGAGGAGGCCACCACCACGCTGCTCGACATCCAGGTCCAGGTGGGCCGCACCGGCCGGGTGACGCCGTTCGCGCTGATGGAGCCGGTGAAGGTGGCGGGCTCGACGGTCGCGCGGGCGACGCTGCACAACGGGTCGGAGGTCAAGCGCAAGGGCGTGCTGATCGGCGACCGCATCGTCATCCGCAAGGCGGGCGACGTGATCCCCGAGGTGCTCGGCCCGGTGCTGGCCGCGCGCCCCGCCGACGCGCGCGAGTTCGAGATGCCGACCCGCTGCCCCGAGTGCAACTCCGTGCTGCGCCCGATGAAGGAGGGCGACGTCGACATCCGCTGCCCCAACGCGGAGACGTGCCCCGGCCAGCTGCGCGAACGCCTGGCGTACCTGGCTTCCCGTGCCGCGCTCGACATCGAGGTGCTCGGTTACGAGGCGGCGGCCGCGATCACCGAGTCCACGATCTACACGAACGAGGCCGACCTGTTCGACCTCGACGCCGAGGCGTTGCGGCAGGTCGAGCGCTTCACGACGATGAAGGGCGAGCTGTCGGCGAACGCGCTGAAGCTGATCGACAACCTGGCGGCGGCGAAGGAGCGTCCTCTGTGGAGGGTACTGGTCGCGCTGTCGATCCGCCACGTCGGCCCGACGGCGGCCCGCGCGCTGGCGCAGCAGTTCGGCTCCATGGACGCGATCATCGAGGCTCCCGAGGAGGCGCTCGCCGGTGCCGAGGGCGTCGGCCAGACGATCGCGACGGCCGTCGTCGAGTGGCGAGAGACGGAGTGGCGCCAGGGGGTCGTGGAGCGCTGGCGGGCCGCGGGCGTGCGGATGGAGGACGAACGCGACGAGTCCATCGTGCGCAACCTCGAAGGTCTGTCCATCGTGGTCACCGGCTCACTGACGGAGTACTCGCGCGACTCGGCGAAGGAGTCGATCCTCGCCCGTGGCGGCAAGGCGGCGGGGTCCGTCTCGAAGAAAACCGCTTTCGTGGTGGTCGGCGACTCGCCAGGATCCAAGTACGACAAGGCCGTCTCGCTGAAGGTCCCCGTTCTCGACGAGGCGGGGTTCCGCGTCCTGCTGGAGCAGGGCCCGGACGCGGCGAGGGAGGTGGCCCTCCCGGTCGACGAGGCCGGCACAGTGGAGGAAGGCGCAGATGGCTGACCTGATCATCCGCCCGGCGACGGAGGCCGACCTGCCCGCGGTCGGCGCCGTGACGGTCGAGGCGTACCGCGCGGACGGCATCGTGGGCGACCACGACGACTACGCGACCCTGCTCGCCGACGCCACGTCCCGCTTCCGCGACGCCGAACTGCTCGTCGCGCAGGCCGAGCCTGGCACGGTCCTGGGCTCCGTGACGGTGGTGCGCCCCGGCACGCCCTACGCGGAGATCTCGAAGCCGGGTGAGCTGGAGTTCCGCATGCTGGCGGTGTCGGCGGCGGCACGGGGCCGCGGCGTCGGCGAGGCCCTGGTGCGCGCGGTGATCGACAAGGCGCGTGCCGCCGGCGCGAGCGACGTCGTGCTGTCGTCGTCGGAGAAGATGCTGGCGGCACACCGGTTGTACGAGCGGCTGGGGTTCACCCGGCTGCCGGAGCGCGACTGGTCACCGCTGCCGGGGGTGAACCTGGTCGCCTACGCGTACGTGCTGCCGCTCTGAGCAACCGGACCGGCGGCCGGACGTCCATCGGGTAGCAGCCGGCGAACGGGGGTTCGCGCGTGAGAGCAACCGCTGTCCTGCTCGTGACCGCGGCGCCGCTGGGCGCCTCGGCCACCCCGGTGGCGCTGGCCGGCGCCGACCAGGACGAGATCCTCGGCATCGCGCGGCACTACCTGCAGAACAGGGCGCACAAGGTCACCACCGGCCCGCAGACACCGGGCTTCGGAGTGCCGGTCACCGAGGCGCTGGCCCCGAAACTGGCCGTGCACGAGGCGAAGCTCGCCGCGGCCAGGGCATCGGCCCGCACCCACTACCGGGCGGCGGTGGTCGAGACCCGCGCCGTGCGGTTCCACGCCGACCAGACCGGCCGGACCGTCGTGGCACGCGTCGACGAGCACGCCGAGCTGTACTTCGCCGAGCCGGGCTCGGCTTCGCACACCGGCTACGGCCTGCCCCACCTGCTCACCTTCACCCGCACGGCCGACGGCTGGGTGCTCGCCGACGTCGCACTAGGCCACTACAAGCACTGCGCTCTGCTGCCGGAGACGCAGCGCCCGTCAGAGTGCTGAGACGATCCGCGCCCGCAGCTTGGAATCACCGGCGGCCTGCTCGTACAGCAGGTCCCGCAACACCTCGGCGGGCAACGCTCTCAGCACGTCCTTCAGCTCGACGTCCTCGGCGTCCGGCGGCGGCACCGTCTCACCCCGGTCGAGCAGCACCAGCCCGACGGCCACGCAGTGCTTGCAGAAGAACCCCTCGGACCCGTGCGGACAGCTGCACGCCCCCACCAGATGCGTCCCCGACCACGACAGCTCCACCACGTAGGCGTCCTCGTCACCGCCCCGCACCCGCGCCGCCACGTGCCTGCTGTGCACCCGAAGGGACAGCACGGCCTCGCGGTAGGTCAGACCGCGCCAGTACGACTTGGTACCCGCGCGGTGCAACAGCAGCTCGGTGGTGAGGGTCGTCGACACGGGGGTCATCCAACCGGGTGACCACAGAAAGGATCAACATGATCGCGGTCGGCCCGCTCCAGCCCGCCGGCCGAGGCAGGTGGCACGAGCTTTCACACGCTGCCGGCGGAAACCTGCGACGAGAAGCGGGAAGCGTTCCAAGAGGACAAAAGCATCCACGCCCTATGCGTCCGCACCGGCCCCCAAGGCGCGCGGCCAGGGCGTCGGCCGCGCGCTGATCGAGGCGGTCGCGGAGAAGACGCAGTTCGTCCACCACCGCATCGTGCTCTAACGAGCCGTCGTCTCCAGGTCGAGCAACGTCACGGCCGCGCGGAAGTACTTGTTGGTGCCCAGGTCCCGCACGGTCTTGATGTTGAACGCGGCCTTCAGCTTCTCCGCGTCACCGGCGCTCACGCCCTGCAGCGCGTCGACCGGGGCGTCCAGGATCTCGGTGAGCGGCTTGTCCTCATACGCCTTGTCGAGGAGCGAGTCGAGGTTCACGGTGATGGCCATGATCTTCATACCTCCAGCAGAAGTGGGGCGATCACGGCAGATTCTGGAGTCAGTCCGCGAATCCCGCAGGGCGAGTCAGCGCTTCCGCTTGAGCGCCACCACGATCACCGCCGCCACCGCGAGCACCCCGCCCACCCCGAGCGCCAGATCACCGATCGCCATCCCGTTCGCCTGAGCCACCACCAGAGCCAGTCGCATGACTTCACGCTAGCCCTTGGAGCAACGCCGGGAGGAGGATTGTGTGGGACCGTATGAGGTGTGCTGCAAGCCTGTCTGAACGGCTCCCGCACAGCCGCGGAGCACCCGGCCCTGCCGTTGTCCCCCGAACGCCTCGCGGAGGACGCGGCTGACGTCGCCGCGCTCGGCGTCACGTCGGTGCACATCCACCCGAGAGACGTCATCGGCGCGCCCACGCTCGTCGGGCCCGAGGTGGCCACGACGATCGCGACGGTTCGCGCCGCGGTGCCGGGCATCGAGATCAGCGTGTCCACCGACGTGCCCGGCGGCCGCACCAGGCTGATCGGCAGCTGGGGACCGCTCGCGGCCGGTCGGCCCGACATCGCGAGCGTGCACGTGGACCAGCCCGGCTGGCGGGACCTCGCCCGGGCGTTGCACCAGGTCAACGTCAGGGTCGAGCTGGTCGTGACGACCCTGGGAGACCTCGGCGACCTGCCGGAGGGCGTCAGCCGGATCACCGTCACGGCGACGCGCGAGACGGCGGAAAGCCTGCTGGCCCAGGTGGAACCGCTGGGGTTGCCGGTCCTGCTGCACGGCCGCGACGCCGACGCCTGGGCCGTCCTCGACTACGCCGCGCTCCTCGAGCACCACGTCCGCATGGGCCTGGGGGACACCCTCCGGATGCCGGACGGCCGCCAGGCCAAGAACAACGCGGAACTGATAGCGCTGGCCCGCAGACGGCAGCGGACGCGCGCCCCGAGCTAGTCGGGGAGCACCACCGCGACGATGCCCGCCAGGTGCGCCAGGCGGGCCACCTCGGCCGCGCGGAACATCGGGCCGCCGGGACGGCCGACGACGAGGACGCGGTCCGGCTTGCCCAGTGGCGTCGCGGCGAGTTCGGTGCCCAGCTCGCGCCAGGTCTCCGGCACCCACTCCTCCTCGCCGTCGAGCACGGTCGCGCGCTCCAGCGGGAACCACGGCACGTCCGCCATGCGGGTCTCCGGGGCGGCCGAGGAGGCGGTCAGGCGGTTGATGCCGGTGCCCTCCGGGCCGACGACGACGGCCCAGCCGGCGCGGATGATCTTCGGGACGCCCTCGGTGAAGATCTCCAGGCCCTTGCGGGGTTCCTCGGCGATCTCCTCGACCAGTTCCAGCTCGCGGTGGGTGTCGAGGATGCCCGCGTACGGGCGGACCGCGTCGACCTCGACGCCCTCGATGGACTCGGCGGCGGTGATCAACGTGTCCGGCAGGCGGCCGGAGGGGAGTTCCACCACGAGGTCGTCGATGGCGAGGCCGGAACCGCGTTCCACCACGTCCACGCTGAGTATGTCCGCCCCGATCTCGCCCAATGCCGTTGCGACCGCGCCGAGGGTGCCGGGACGGTCCGGGAGCTGGACCCGGATCAGGAACGACAAGGTGAACGCCTCCATAGCTCGTGCGAGAGACCCCGCGTCTCGCGCCGTTGCCGGTCGGTGATTCTCGCAGACGCATCGTCAACGCATGACCTGCTGTCCGCGTTGCGAACCGGTTAAGTTGACGTGCCGGTCAACCATAGAGGCGGTAACCCGTTCGAAGGCGCGCCTGACCAGCCCATAGACTCACGGGGTTCCCGATTCGTAATCCCGACCCTACGGGGGTTGACAGGAGTGCCCAGCATCTCCCGCGACGAGGTCGCGCACCTGGCGAAGCTCGCCAGGCTGGCTGTGTCCGAGGACGAGCTCGACTTGTTCGCAGGCCAGCTCGACGTGATCCTCCAGTCGGTGGCTTCCGTTGGCGACATCGCCACGGCCGACATCCCGCCGACGTCGCACGCCGTTCCGCTGACCAACGTCTTCCGCGAGGACGTGGTCCGTCCGAGCCTCGGTCAGCAGCAGGCGCTCTCCGGCGCTCCTGAGGCCGAGGACGGCCGGTTCCGCGTGCCCCGCATCCTGGGTGAGGAAGCATGACCAACGACCTGATCCACGCCACCGCGGCGGAGCTCGCCGCGAAGATCCACAGCGGTGAGGTCTCGTCCGTCGAGGTCACGCAGGCCCACCTGGACCGCATCACCGAGACCGACGGGAAGGTCCACGCCTTCCTGCACGTCGACACCGAGGGCGCGCTCGCGCAGGCCCGCCGCGTCGACGAGGCCGTCAAGGCGGGTGAGCAGGTCTCGCCGCTCGCCGGTGTGCCGTTGGCGCTCAAGGACGTCATGGCGACCGAGTGCGTGCCGACCACGGTCGGTTCGAAGATCCTCGAAGGCTGGATCCCGCCCTACGACGCCACGGTGACGCGCAAGCTCAAGGAAGCCGGCGTCGTCATCCTCGGCAAGACGAACATGGACGAGTTCGCCATGGGTTCGTCGACCGAGAACTCGGCGTACGGCCCCACGCACAACCCGTGGGACCTCGACCGGATCCCCGGCGGCTCCGGCGGTGGCTCGTCCGCCGCCCTGGCCGCCCTGCAGGCGCCGCTCGCGATCGGCACCGACACCGGTGGCTCGATCCGCCAGCCCGGCGCCGTCACCGGCACCGTCGGCGTGAAGCCCACCTACGGCGGCGTTTCCCGCTACGGCCTCGTGGCGTTCTCGTCGTCGCTGGACCAGGCCGGTCCGTGCGCGCGCACGGTGCTCGACGCCGCGCTGCTGCACGAGGTCATCGCGGGCTACGACCACATGGACTCCACGTCCATCAACGCTCCCGTGCCGCCGGTCGTCGCCGCCGCCCGCGAGGGTCTGAACGGCGACCTGTCCGGCCTGCGCATCGGTGTCGTCACCCAGTTCAGCGGTGAGGGCTACCAGCAGGGCGTGGCGCGCAGCTTCGAGGCCGCCGTGTCGCAGCTCAAGGAGCTCGGCGCGGAGATCGCGGACGTGTCGTGCCCGAGCTTCGACTACGCGCTCCCGGCGTACTACCTCATCGCGCCGAGCGAGTGCTCGTCGAACCTCGCCCGGTTCGACGCCATGCGCTACGGCCTGCGCGTCGGCGACGACGGCACGCGCAGCACCGAGGAGGTCATGTCGCTGACCCGCGAGGCCGGTTTCGGCCCGGAGGTCAAGCGCCGCATCATGATCGGCACGTACGCGCTGTCGTCCGGTTACTACGACGCGTACTACGGCTCGGCCCAGAAGGTCCGCACGCTCATCACGCAGGACTTCGCGAAGGCGTTCGAGAACTTCGACGTGCTCATCTCCCCGACCACGCCGACCACGGCGTTCAAGATCGGCGAGCGCGCGAACGACCCGATGGCCATGTACAAGGCCGACCTCTGCACCATTCCCGCGAACCTCGCGGGCACCCCCGCCATGAGCGTCCCGAGCGGTCTGTCCGATGAGGACGGAATGCCGGTCGGACTGCAGATCATGGCCCCGGCGCTGCAGGACCACCGCATGTACCGGGTGGCCGCCGCCTACGAAGCCGCCCGTGGCGCGTTCGGAGGTCCGTCGCTGTGAACATCAAGAAGGCAAGGGGTCTGCTCGGTCTCGCCGGTGCGGTGGCAGGAGCCGTGGGCGCGTTCTCCGGCTTCAAGGCCGCCCGTGCGAACAAGGACAAGCTGGCCCTGGCGAACGCGATCGCGAGCATCACCGTGGCGATCACCGGTGCGGCTCTGGCCGCCCGTGCCCTGCGGAAGGACGACCTGGCATGACCTCCCTGGTTGAGCTGATGGACTACGACGAGGTCATCGAGAAGTACGACCCCGTCCTGGGCCTGGAAGTGCACGTCGAGCTGCACACCAACACGAAGATGTTCTGCGGCTG
Organism: Lentzea pudingi; assembly: GCF_014646255.1. GTDB lineage: Bacteria > Actinomycetota > Actinomycetes > Mycobacteriales > Pseudonocardiaceae > Lentzea > Lentzea pudingi. The sequence continues at coordinate 357,515 of NZ_BMNC01000002.1, read as the reverse complement.
CGCCAACGCCTTCGGCGGCGAGCCGAACACGAACACCTGCCCCACGTGCCTGGGTCTCCCGGGTTCGCTGCCGGTGGTGAACGGCAAGGCCGTCGAGTCGGCGATGCGCATCGGCCTCGCGCTGAACTGCGAGATCGCCGAGTGGTGCCGGTTCGCGCGGAAGAACTACTTCTACCCGGACATGCCGAAGAACTTCCAGACGTCGCAGTACGACGAGCCGATCGCGTTCAACGGCTGGCTCGACGTGACGCTCGACGACGGCGAGGTCATCCGCGTTGAGATCGAGCGCGCGCACATGGAGGAGGACACGGGCAAGTCGCTGCACGTCGGCGGCGCCACCGGTCGCATCCACGGCGCCGAGCACTCGCTGCTCGACTACAACCGCGCCGGCGTGCCGCTGATCGAGATCGTCACGAAGATGATCCCGGGCACTCGCGAGCGTGCTCCCGAGGTCGCGCGTGCGTACGTCACGGCGCTGAGGGACCTGCTCAAGGCGCTCGACGTGTCCGACGTCCGCATGGACCAGGGCTCGCTGCGCTGCGACGCGAACGTGTCGCTCAGCCCGAAGACCACCGGCGCCCTGGGCACCCGCACCGAGACCAAGAACGTCAACTCGCTGCGCAGCGTCGAACGCGCCGTCCGCTTCGAGATGACGCGCCAGGCCGCCGTGCTCGAGTCCGGCGGCGAGGTCACCCAGGAGACCCGTCACTTCGACGAGTCGTCGGGTTCGACGTCGCCGGGCCGCAAGAAGGAGACGGCGGAGGACTACCGCTACTTCCCGGAGCCCGACCTGGTCCCGATCGCGCCGTCGCGCGAGTGGGTCGAGGAACTGCGCCTCACCCTGCCCGAGCTCCCCTGGGAGCGCCGCGCGCGCATCCAGAAGGACTGGAACCTCACCGACGAGGTCCTCCGCGACCTGGTCAACGCCAACGCGCTGGACGTCATCATCGCGACGGTAGAGGCGGGCGCGAAGCCGGACGAGGCCCGCTCCTGGTGGGTGTCGTACCTCGCGCAGCAGGCCAACTCGAAGGGCATCGAGGTCACCGACCTCGCCATCACCCCGGCTCAGGTCGCGAAGGTGATCGAGCTGGTGAACGCGGGCACGCTGACGAACAAGCTCGCCCGCGAGGTCGTCAACGGCGTCCTGGAGGGCGAAGGCTCCCCGGAAGACGTCATCGAGAAGCGCGGCCTCAAGGTCGTCTCGGACGACTCGGCCCTCGAGAAGGCGGTCGACGAGGCCCTCGCGGCCCAGCCCGACGTCGCGCAGAAGATCCGCGACGGCAAGGTCCAGGCGGCCGGTGCCATCGTCGGCGCGGTCATGAAGGCCACCAAGGGCCAGGCCGACGCCGCCCGCGTGCGCGAGATCGTGCTCGCACGCTGCAGCTGACCCGTCAGGAGCTGGACGCCTCGTTCGGCGTCCAGCTCCCGCACGGTCTGTGCGAACGGGGCGACGTTCATGGCCGATCACGTCTTCGACGGGGTCAGCAGCCCCGTGCTCCTCGCGCTGTGCCTGCTCCTGCGCGAGTTCTTCGGCGACGAGATCCTCCTCGACCAGTTGGCCGACGAAGTCCTCTACCGGCACACCGTCTTCGCCGCGTCCCAACGGCACTCCGGCCGCCCGTTCGCCGCGCGGCGCGCTCCCGAACTCGACTCCATCGCCGCCGCTGTGTTGAGACGGGTGTCCAACGGCCCGCTGTCCGCGCCGCGATCACCCCAGGCGAGGTTCGCCCGGAACGCGGTGCCTTCCGCGGTCACGCTGATCGATCAGCCCACCCAGGACGACAAACCGGCCGGAGCGCTGTGGACCTCGTCCTTCCTGCCAGACGGCACGAGCATGTGGCAGTGGGGCGAGTGGGCGGAGTTCGGCCACGACCGGCCACTGCACGCACTCGCCTTCGACCCGGCCGACGTCAGGCTGTGCACGATCGGATCACCCGCCGACTACGAGCGCCTGGTCAACCGGTACCCGCGCCAGACGAGCCCGCACGCGCAGGTGCACTGGACGCGAGTGGCCGAGGACTTCGACGCCGTGCACCTGACCGTCACCGGTCTCCTCACCGCGCAACACGTCCCGATCGCCACACCGCACGGCACGGCGGTGCTGACCGGGTGGGACGCCGAGTCCACCGCCTGGCTGCGTCTGCCACCCCAGGCGACCGTGTGCGCACACCGCTCGTAGATACACAGTGGCCATAAAAATCACAAAGGGTCACCTGTTCGTGCAGGTGGTCGATTGTGATCTTAGGCCGACTGAGTGGCTGTTAGCTAAATGAGACGTGTGTGTATAGCCGTGTGTGTCACTCTCTCCGTGCAACTCATCTGGGGGGATGAGAAGTAATAGTCCAAACGAGGGGGGAACCTCATGACTGTTCAGCGCGAGAACTTCGACGCGGCTGCCGCCGAGGTCGTTCAGGAAGCCGAGTCCGTGCTCGAGGGCACGCCGGTCACGCCGACTCCGGCTCCGGCCCCGGTTCCTGCGCCGCCGCCGGCGACCACGCCCAAGCCGCCGGTCACGCCGCAGTGCTGTGGCCGTCCGCCCGGTCCGATGATGTTCGCGGGTGGCGCCGACTCGGGTGGCGACGTCGAGCACGAACTCGGCTGCGACAACCACCCCGACAACCTGGCAAAGCTGGAAGTGTCCAGCTAGTCACCCTCTGCGTTGTCCGTCGACCTGGCTGCGCCTGGTTGGCGGACAGCGCCATTTGGGGGCATGTGGTGTGATGATCACATGCCCGCTCGTGCCCTGGAGAGAGCGCGCGAGTTGTACAAGAGCGGATGGGCCGAGCAGGAGAACTACCGTGCTCCTGCGGCCATCCGGCTGCTCAACCGTGCACTCACGCACACCGATCGCGCCCCTGACAGTCCGGAACGGACAGATCTGCGGGTGCGCATTCTGTACACCCTCGGCAGAAGCCTTGGCGAGACCAGCGGCATGGCCGTCGCGCTCGACACGTTCGACGCTGCCCGTCGTGAGGCCGACACCCTCGCCGACGTGAAGCTGCGAGCTCTGCTGAACGGGTGCATCGACCACAGTCAGGGCAACATCATTCTGCGTCTCGGGCAGCCGGAGCAGTCCGTCCAGTGGTTCGGTCCGATCATCACCTTCATCGAGAACGAGATGGCCTCGGCCACTGATCGTCTCGAATCAAACCTCATTCGTCAGTTGGCCTCGGCACGAATTGCACGCGCCTTCGCCAACGGCGCCATTCGACGTCGGGATGTCGCCATTGCCGACCTCGAACGAGCAAGTGCCCTCTCTCGAGAGCACCAGCTCGATGATCTTTATCCGTACACGCAGCACGCCCTGGCCAACACCTACAAGCAGAGTGGTGACCTCGGCGAGGCGTTGAGGTGCTACGAGGAAGCCGGCCGCGTCCTCCGGCTGCAGGAGCAGGCGTCCCTGCTCAGCGGCGTTCAGCTGGACCAGGCGGAAGCCATGCTCATGATCGGGCTGTCCGACGAGGCCGGGCGGGCGCTCGACGAGGCGTTGCCGGTGATGCGCAAGGAGAAGGTCGGGCAGGACATCGCCGAGGTCGAGATGTTCCGCGCGTCGGCCGCGTTGCTGGACGACCAGTTCGACCTCGCGCGAAAGATGGCGAAGGCATCCTTGCGCAAGCTCGTGAAGCGCGGCAGCACGTGGTGGATGATGGCCGCCCTGATCGAGCTCTGGGCACACGCGATGCAGACGAAGCGCGTGACGAACTCCTTGGTGCAGAAGGCGTTGACGCTTTCCGACGAACTCGCGTCAAACCATCTGGTCGATGAGGCCCGCCTCGCGAAGTTGCTCGCGGCGCGTCTCGAGGTGCGTCGGCGCAGGACCGGCGACGCGGAGGAACTGCTGCGCCAGCTGCCCAGCCCGCGCGCGGTCACGCCGATCGACCACCGCATGCAACGGCGGCTGGTGCTGGCCGAGCTCGCGCTGGCGAAGGGGAACCGTCGCGCCGCGCTGCTGCACGCACGCAAGGGCCTCGAAGAGCTGGGGCAGGTGCGCGACCAGCTCGGCGGGCTGGAGTTGGTGTCCGCGACCGCCGTGCACAGCCGTGAGCTCGGTGAGCTGGCGATCCGGCTGGTGCGGGAGAGCAACGACGCTCGGCGGTTGTTCGTCTGGCTGGAACGGACGCGCGCGCAGGCCTACCGCTACGAGCCGCTGGAGCACGTCGAGAATCCCGAGCTGGCCGAACGGATCGTGGAGGTGCGCGGGCTCGGACGCGATCTGATGCGCGCCGGCCTCGACGGCAGGCCGACCGGTGAGTTGCGCGCCAGGCTGGCCAGGGCACAGCGGGAGGCGAACCGGCTCGGCTGGAACGCCCAGCGGTGGGGCCGGCCGCGGCCGATGGCCGGTCTCGGCGAGGTGATCGCGGAGCTCGGTGAGCGGGCCATGGTGAGCTTCGTGGTGTCCGGTGGCGGAATGCTCGCCGTCGTCATCGCGGGCGGGCAGGTCCGGAAGGTTCGGCTGGGCGACGCCAAGGAGGCGCTGGAGAGCGCCCAGAAGCTGCACTTCGACCTCAACGCACTGGCGCCCGACTACCTGCCGCAGCCGTTGGTGCAGGTGATCGGAGCCTCGGCGCGCAAGCAGGCCGACGTGCTCGACGCGATGCTGATCAAGCCGTTGATCCATCTCATCGGCGAGCGCGAGCTGGTCGTGGTGCCGACCGGCACGCTCTACGCGGTGCCGTGGGGCGTGATCCCGAGTCTGCACGGCAGGCCCGTCGTCACAGCGCCCAGTGCCACGGCCTGGCTGGCGGCGGCGCAGTCCGACAAACCCGAGACCGACAGGGTGTTGCTGGTGCGGGGGCCCAGCCTGCAGTTCGGGAACGGGGAGCTGGACCGGCTGGCGGCGCACCACGACAAGGCGGTGGTGCTGTCGGGGGAGGACGCGACCGCGGCAGAGGTGCTCGCACACCTGGACGGCGCGGATCTTGTGCACATCGCGGCTCATGGCGAGCACGAGAACGAGAACGCGTTGTTCTCGCGGCTCGAGTTGGTCGACGGCCCGTTGTTCGCGCACGAACTCGGACGCCTGCGAACACCGCCTGGGCACGTCGTGCTGGCCGCCTGTTCGCTGGCGTTGAACCGGATCAGGCCCGGCGACGAGGCGTTGGGGTTCGCCGGCGCCATGCTCGCCGGCGGCACGCGGACCGTGGTCGCCGCCGCCAGCAAGGTCGGGGACGAGACCAGTGCGGCGGCGATGGCCGACTACCACCGCGCGTTGGTGGCGGGGGCGGCGCCCGCGGTGGCGCTGGCCGAGGCGATGGCCAAGGATCCGTTCCGGCGGCCCTTCCTCTGTCTCGGTTCGGGCTGAGTGCTTAGGCCGTTCGAGTGGTTGTACGTCGTTCAGTGAATTGAACGCGCTGGTCAGCGGTGACTTGTGCCCCATTTGGGACGGGCGGTTGGTGAACTTTTCTCGCTGAACGGCGGCGGTCTGTGCCACCCTCGACGGCACAGGTCTTGACCGAGGGGATGCAACGGCCCGCCTATCGGCTCTAGTCGATACGCGGGCCGTTGTGCGAGAAACGGTCGTATGCGCAGAACTCTGCTCGCCGTACTCCTGGCGGCCGCCGCGGTGATGGCGGCGCCCGTCAACGGAACGGCGCAACCGTCGAGTCCAGACCGAGAGCCTGGCAACGGGCCCGAGCGCAACGAAGTCGCGACGTTGGACAGCGCTTTCCTCCAGCAGGGGGTGCTGGCCCAGGGGGAGAACCAGGCCGACAGGCACCAGGGTTATCCGCGCCGGACGACGTTGCGGACGTACCCGGAGAACGCGGCCGACAAGTCCATCAAGCTCGGCCTCGCGCCGTACCACTCGCTCGCGCCGAAGCTGAACGCGTTGCAGCGGAGGAGCGACAGGATCTCCGTCGAGGTCGTCGGCCAGTCAGGGCTCGGCCGCGACCTGTACCTGGTCACGCTGACCGCGCCGGAGAGCGCGGCGGAGACCAGGATCCAGGAACGGTTCCGCGCCACCATCGAGGAGGGGCGCACTGTCCCGGCGGGGCTCTACAAGGCACCGATCTGGATCAACAACAACATCCACGGCGACGAGTGGGAGGGCACCGACGGCGCGTTGCGGGTCATCGAGCACCTTGCCACGAGCAACGACGCGGAGACCAAGAAACTGTTGCAGCGCAGCAGGGTCTACTTCAACCTCACGGCGAACCCGGACGGGCGCGTCGCCGGCACGCGCGCGAACAACGCGGGCTTCGACCTCAACCGCGACTTCGTCACGAACTCGCAGCCCGAGAACCGGGTCATGCAGGACATCGTGGAGCGCACCCAGCCGTTGATGATGCTGGACGAGCACGGTTACGTGGCCAACACGCTGATCGAGCCGACCACGCCGCCGCACGGCCAGAACTACGACTTCGACCTGTACATCAAGCACGGGTACGCGGGCGGCCTGCAGATGGAGAAGGCCGTGCAGGCACTCGGACATCCCGAGACGGCGAAGCCGGAGATCCCCTTCCGCGACTACCCCGTCGGCGAGTGGGACGGCTGGGCGCCGATCTACACCGCGCAGTACTCGATGTACCACGGTGCCGTCTCGTACACGATCGAGATCCCGATACGGGTCAACCGGTCCGATTACGACGCACTGCCGGCCGCGGAGCTGCAGCGGCGTTCGAAGATCAACACCGATGTCGTCGAAGCCACCATCAAGACCACGCTCGACTACGTGGACGACAACCGGCGCAGCCTCATCGCGAACCAGACGGAGATGTTCCGCCGCGGCGCCGCCGGTGAGAAGCAGCGGCAGATCCCGGACGGCTTCGTGCCCGGCTTCGGCCCGGAGGACCGCTTCAGCACGGAGTTCCCGCGCGCCTACGTGATCACGAACGAACGGTCCGCGCCCGCCGCGGCACGACTGGTCGACCAGCTCGTCCGGCACGACGTCCGGGTCGAACGCGCCGAGAAGCCGTTCACGCTGGGCGGCAGGCGTTATCCGGCCGGGTCGTACGTCGTGGACATGCACCAGCCCAAGCGCGGCCTCGCGAACGTGATGCTCGAGCAGGGCAGCGACATCTCCGACAAGGCGCCGGTCATGTACGACATCTCCGGCTGGAGCCATCGCCTGCTCTGGGGCGCGTCGGTCGACATCCACAAGGACGGCCAGTTCCGTTTCGACGGCAAGCCCGTCGTGGCCGCCGCGCCGACCGGGGAAGTCGACGCCGCACCCGGCGCGGATCTCGCGCTGAGGCTGACCGACCAGAAGGACGTCAGCGCGGTCAACGACCTGCTCGGCCGCGGCCTCGAACTGCGCCGGCAGGACGACGGCACGATCGTCGTGCCCGCGAAGGAAAGGGCCGCCGCGAAGGAGGTCGCCGAGCGCTACGGCGTGCGCTTCACCACCGCCGAGCCGGGCGGCCAGGCGTTGCAGCGCAAGACGATCGCGGCCGCGGTGTCCGCCGACGAACTGCAGGTGCTGCGCGAGTCCGGGTTCGACGTCCGCACGATCTCCACGGCCGTGCTGAACGCGGGCTTCGACTGGTCGCGGATCGACGCGCTGTACGTGGGCGCGGGCCTGAACTACGCGCAGCTCAACGCCACCGCGAAGGCCGCGCTCGACGAGTTCCTCAAGCGTGGCGGTGTGGTCACGCGCGGTGCGACGGGCAGCAGGTTCAACACCGACGCCAAGCTCCTGCAGGCCACGCCCACAGCCGGCTGGGAGGACGCCAACGGCGTGGTGAACGTCGTCAACGGCACCGGCCCGGTCGGTACCGGCGCGCTGCCCCACTCGTTCGTCTACGCCCCGCAGTGGTTCACGAATCTCGGCACGGGCGTGACGGTCGAACAGCGCTACGGCAGCACGGTGATCGCCGCGGGCCACTGGCACGCACGTGACAACGGCACGGGCGGTCAGGACGCGGCAGCGGGTCAGGCGGCGGTCGTGTCGGGCACGGCGGCGAACGGCGCGAAGGTCGTGTTGTTCGGCACCGAGCCGATGTTCCGCAACCACCCGAAGGGCCTGTACGCGCAGGTCGCGCAGGCGATCTACTGGAGCGGGACGCGGTAGACATGGCTAGGGGCGGGGAGGCCCCGACAGCCGTCCCCGCCCCTCTTGCACATACCCCACACCTAGGTTGCCCAGGGGCACGACGCCCGAAACCTCAGACCCCTGGCGGCAGGAAGCCGTGCGCGGACAGGTCGAACCAGTTGCCCTCGGGATCGATCGCCCGGTACTCGGCGAACGGCCGGTCGCCGCCCCTCAACGCGGGCCGCGGCTCCAGGGTTTCCAGGAACGGGGCCACGTCCTCGACCTGGAACCCGAAGTGGTTGAACCCGGCCGGCACGTCCCCGTCCAGCCGTTGCTGGATCAACGCCAGGTTCATGTACCCGTCGGTGACGAAGTGGCTGCCGTCGGGATCGGTGTGGAACAACGACATGCCGAACCTCGACGTGTAGAAGTCGGCCATCTCCTCGGCGTCCCGCACGACGAACGCGATGTGCCGCAACCTGGGCCTGCTCATGACTGTCCCTTCGGGATCATGTTGTGGAACGCGGCGATCTCCCAACCGCCGGAACGCCGCACGACGACGGCCTGCGCGTGGGTGGTGATGCCCGCCGGTGCGATGGAGGACGTGACGTGCACGACCGAGATCTCCGAGGTCAGCGGCCTGATCAGGCTGATCTCCGCGGTCAGCTTCGTGTCGCGGTACGGCCCGGCGAAGAGCTGCCCGTGGCCCAGCGCCACCGCGCGGCGTCCGAACAGCTCCTCACCGCGCACGGTCACGAAGTCGACGTCCTCGGCGAAGACGGACGCGAACGCGGTGCTGTCCCCGGCCGCCCAGCCCTGCTCCATGCGGTGCCACAGCGCGTAGATCTGTTCGGTCATGAGTGGTTCATCCTCAACGGCAGGCGCAGGCACGACGCGTCCCATGCGGCAAGCGAGTAGTAGAGGCCGCCATGGCGGCGTTCGAGGTAACAGACGACGTTCACGGGCCATCCGCTGTTGCGGAACATGTGCTCGTCCATCGGTGTCGGGCTGTCGCTCAACGGCCGGTCCCGCTCGCACTCAGGGCCCAGCCGGTGCCAGTCCGGGTGCAGGTGGATCGAGCCGAGCACGTCCAGGTCCCGCGCGTCCGCCGCCCGCGTGATCGTCAGCAGGTCGGCGGGGTTGAACCACCACGCGCGCACCGGGTTCTCGTACGCCGTGCCGAACCGGGGCACGATCGTCGCCGCGAACTCCTCCCGTGCCGAGGGGTCCGTCAGGCGCGCGTTGCGGCCGAACGCCACCTCGGACACCACGGCCTCGGTGCCTGCGGACCGGCCGAGCAGCACCGCGAAACACGGTCTCGGCTCGTCCTCGGTGATGAACGAGTATTCGGCGGACGCGGCCTCCAGAAACGTCTTCACAGCGCGATCCGAAAACAGCACCGCGTCAGTGCGTGCTGGGCGCTCGGCCAATTCCATCACGCAGTCGAACATATCGATGACGAAGGGTGTCGGCCCTATTACATTGAGCGATAACATCGGGCTCATGCGTCTGGAAGTGCGGCATCTCGAACTGGTCGTGGCGATCGCCGACTGCGGGAGCATGCGCAAGGCCGCCGCCCGGCTCCACCTGACCCAGCCAGCGGTGACGACGCAGCTCAAACGCATCGAGGACCACCTGGGCGGCACGTTGTTCCTGCGCTCGGCCGACGGCGTCAAGCTCACGCCGACCGGTCAGGACTTCGTGCAGGAAGCGCGGTCGATGCTCACCCAGCTCGTCACGCTGGAACGCGTAACGCGCCGTAACGCGCAATGCGCCAGCGCTCCTACCAGGCTCGCGGGAATTCCGGCTCATCACTTCGGACTACTCGCGGCTGCGTTGAAAGACAACGTCACGAGTCGCACCATCAAGGAGACGGGCACGCTCACCGCGTTGCTCACGACCGGCGAACTCGACATCGCCGTCCTGCGGCGATTCCCCGGAACTCCGCTGACCCTTCCGCCGAACGTCGGCCATCGCCTGCTCACCCGCGAACCGCTGTTCGTCGGGGTGCCCGAGCAGCACCCGCACGCACGGCAGCCCGAGATCGCGCTGGAAGCCCTGGCGGACGACAAGTGGGTCATGCCCGAGCCCGACGACAGCGGCATGAACGCCCACTTCGCCCGCGAGTGCGCGGCGAGCGGCTTCGAACAGCGGATCGCGCACTTCAGCAGCGAGGCGCACGTCGCACTCACGTTGATCAGGGATTCCGGCGCGGTCTGCCCGCTCTACCCGGTCGGCGGCACCCCGCCCGGCGTCGCGCGCCTGCCGGTCACGGGGAACCCGCTGGTGCGCGAGGTCGTGCTGGCCTGGCGCACGGACGCACCGGTCGCCGAGGAGGTCGACGACCTGTGCGAGCAGGTCGCCACGGGTTATCTGAAGCTGGTGGAGGAGAGCGAGGTCTACGCGCGCTGGTGGCGCGACGGAGGAGAGCGGTTCGCCCTCAGTCCTTAGTGCCGCCCGCGTCCTGACGGATGACGATGGCGACCCTGTCGTCCGACGACATGGGCTGACCACCGGCCTTGTTGACGGTGCCGACCAGCGACGCCGACTCGTTGAGCATCTCCACCGGCCCGAGCAGGCCGAAGCCGTCCTGCTGCATCGTGAGCTGGGGCTTGCCGGTGAAGGCGCCGGCGGCGTTCATCGACAGCTCCTGCATGCCGGGCGTCTTGGACGTGGCCACGCTCAGCAGGTCCGAGTACGACGAGCAGCCCATCACGCCGGGCCTGTCCGGCCAGCTCCACGCGGCCTCGCCGAGCTTGCCCGGCTGGACGCGGTAGACCACGTCGGCGGTCGCGGCCCAGTCCGTCACCCAGACCTTCGAGCTGTCCGCGGAGACGCACAGGCCGCCGGGCAGCCGCAGCCCGGACGAGACGACCGCGCTGCCGGCCGTCGGGTTGCCCTGGGCGGGCTGGCCGGAACCGTCGATGCGCAGCACCTTGCCCGCCAGCGAGTTCGGGTCGGCCGCCAGCGCGGGGTTCCCGGCGTCACCGGTCGCGACGAGGATCGCGCCCTTGCGGTCGCTCGCCAGCACACCGCGGTTGCCCGACGGGCCCTTCGGGATGCCGGTGAGGATCGGCTTGGGCGTGTCACCGGGCGCGATGCGCAGCACCCGGTTGTCCGTCGCCGTCGTGACGTAGACGTACGCGAGCTGGTCCTCCGCGAACGTCGCCGACAGCGTCAGGCCCGTCAGGCCGCCGTCGGTCGACGCGTCGGCCTCGATCTGGGCGACCACGACCGGGTCGACGTCCTTGGTGACCTTGAGCAGACGCCCGCCCCGCTCGGTCGCGTACGCCGCGACCCCGCCCTTCGCGTCCGCGCCGATCGGGGCGACGCCCGTGACGGGGTTGAGGCACGTGGCCACGACGGCCGGGTGGTAGTCCTTGCAGCCCTGCGGCGGCGGCACGCTCTGCGGCGCCGGGTTGCGGCCCGGGTCGCCCGGCGTCGGGCGGTACTCACCCGGCAGCTCCGGCTTCGGCCCCGCCTGCGGGGTCAGCTGTGGTTGCACGCTCCACTGCGTCGGCGCCGGCTCGTCGGGAAAGCTCGCGCAGCCCCCTGCCAGCAGGCAGGCGGCGGTCAGCAACGCAACGGAACGAACCACGACCCCAGGTTAGGCGCGCGACCGTGAACCCGAAGTCAACTTCTCCCCGACGTGGCGAAGTCGACCGCGTGGACCCGGTCGAGCAGGAGGTCGAGCTCGTCGCTGACCACCTCGGGTGCCTCGAGCGGCAGGTAGTGGCTGCACGGCAGCACCCGCAGCCGCGCCTGGGGCAGCGAACCGACCGGCCCGGACATGCTCTCCGTCGTCGCCAGCACGTCGTCCCGCCCGGCGAGCAGTGTGACCGGGCACACGATCGGGCTCAGGTCCTGGCGCGGCGTCGCGCCCAGGGCGAGGGCCAGCGTGAAGTACCAGCGCCAGTCGTGCTGCAGGAACCGGCTCACCGCGTGCGTGACGGCCTTCGGGTCGCTCGACGGCTTGATCACGCCGCTGTGCCGCAACAGGAACGTCGTCGCGTCCGTGACCGGGAGGTGGTGCAGCACCCTGTCCAGCACCGGACCGGCCTGCTGCAACAGCTTCGCGCCCGTCAGCCCGACGACCCTGCGGACGTTCCTGGGGACGAGCGGCAACATGGCGTCGAACGAGTCACCGGGCGCACCGGCGACGAGCAGCAGGCCCGCCACCCGTTCCGGATGCCGCAGCGCCAGTTCGGCCGCGATCGTCACGCCCATCGACCAGCCCATGACGACGCACCGCTCGACCCCCGCGTCGTCCAGCGCGGCGATCGCGTCCGACACGTGGTCGTCCAGCGAGATGTTGCGCTCGTCGACCGGCCGGTCCGAGCCCATCGTGCCGCGCATGTACCAGCTGAGCAGGCCCTCGCGGCCGGTCAGCGACGGCCACGACTCGGGGCCGGACCCCACGCCGGGGCACAGCAGCACCGGTGTCCCCTCGCCGGGGACCTGCCACGTCCGGATCTTCGTGCCGTCCCACGCAATGACGTCGCGCTCCCGCATGACCAACATTCTGACGTACGTTGACCTGGTGACGCTCACCGTGCTCGTGCCAGATGATCTCGGAGTTCAAGCGCTGTCCCAGGTGGACGGTGTCCGGCCGGTCCGCTACGTGCCGGGGGAGCCGTTGCCGTCGGAGGGGCGCGACGCCGAGGTCCTGATCCCGAGGTTCCTCTCGGGCACCGACCCGCGTGAGGTGTTCGGGCAGCTGCCGAACCTCAAGCTCGTGCAGCTGCTCAGCGCCGGCGCCGAGAACTTCGTCGGCAAGGTGCCCGACGGTGTGATGCTGTCCACGGCCCGTGGCGCGCACGGCGGCAGCACGGCGGAGTGGGCCATCGGTGCGTTGATCGCGATCTACCGGGACTTCTTCGTCTTCGAGAAGGCGCGCGTCGAGGGCCGCTGGGATTACCACGGCACGGACACGTTGCAGGACAAGAAGGTCTTGATCGTCGGCGCCGGTGACCTCGGTGAGCAGCTGCGCAGGCGCCTGGAACCGTTCAACGCCTCCGCCACGCTCGTGGGCCGCACCGCCAGGGAAGGCGTGCACGGCCAGGACGAGCTGCCTTCGTTGCTGCCCGAGTTCGACGCCGTGGTGATCTTCACGCCCATGACGGAGGAGACCCGGCACCTCGTCGACGCCAAGTTCCTGGCCGCGATGAAGGACGGCGCGATCCTGGTCAACGGCGCGCGCGGCCCGGTCGTGGACACCGACGCGTTGCTCGCCGAACTGACCTCGGGACGGCTGCGCGCGGCCCTCGACGTGACCGATCCCGAACCGCTGCCGGCCGATCATCCACTGTGGACCGCGCCGGGCCTGTTCCTGACCCCGCACGTGGCCGGGTCGTGCACCGGGAGCGGACGTCGTGCGTACGCCATCGCCACCGCTGAGATCGCCCGGTTCGCGGCGGGGGACGAACCGCGCAATCTGGTCCACGGGACCTATTAGTCCAACTGGGTGAAACTGGGCTGCCGTTCGGCTCTCGCGCGCCCGCACGAGGCCCCCTAGCGTGCGGGCGTGGCTACTCACGACAAAGGCTCGGCGAGTTCGAGCGCTTTCTCCGACGACTCGTTCTACTCGAGCAGCGGAGGGGGAGTGCACCACTTCGACGACGGCACGACCAGAGCCGGGTCGGACGTCCTGTCGCCGTACGACTCGACCACGAAGTCGTTCGACACGACGGCCTACACGCCGCTGGACAAGTCCACTGTGGACTCTCGCGACGACGACCCGTTCGAGGACGAGCGCAAGAAGTTCGGCTGGACCGCCGGCCCGGACATCGGGCTGCTCGGGCTGCGGGCGGTGCTCGGTGGCATCTTCGTGCTGCACGGCCTGCAGAAGGTCTTCGGGCTCTTCGGCGGCCCCGGCATCAACGGCTTCGCGCAGTCGCTCGAGAAGATGGGCTACCGCGAGTCCGTGGTCCTCGCCTGGGTCACGGGCATCACCGAGCTGGTCGGTGGCGGTCTGCTCGTGCTGGGCCTCTTCACGCCGCTCGCGGCGGCGGGCCTGCTCGCGGTGATGGCCAACGTCATCGCGCTGCAGTACAAGGGTGGCTTCTTCGGCCCGAACGGCGTCGAGCTGGAGCTGGCGCTCGCGGGCATGGCGTTCGCGGCGCTGTTCGCCGGGCCCGGCCGGGCCGCGCTGGACTACAACCGAAGCTGGTTCCGCCACCCGCTGGTGGCCGGGTTCATCGCGCTGGTGATCGGCATCGGCGGCGCCGCGGTGACGTACTTCGTCTTCCGGTAAGAACTCTCGGATGCGGAAGAACCTGACGGGAGCGCTGCTCCAGCTCGCCCTGCTGGTGGTCGGGATCCCGGTCGTCTACCTCGTGGCGTTCCCGTTCGGCCTCACCGCGAAGTCGCTGCTCCCGCCGCTGGGCCTGCTCGCGGGCCTCGTCGTCGCCGGTGTCATGGTCAAGAAGACGGAGCAGCCCGTCAGCGGACCGCTGACGGGCTGGCTCGTGTTCGGCGCTTTTATGGCGCTTTCAGCAGTTCTCTAGAGGTCCGGGTTGCGCACGGCACCCGTGGACGCGTCCGTCGCCATCCGCGCGTACGCCCGCAGTGCCGCCGTCACCGGGCGGATCCGGTCGACCGGCTGCCACGGCCGTTCCGACGCCTCCATCTTCGCGCGGCGCTCGGCCAGCACGTCGGCGTCCACCAGCAGTTCGAGCTTGCGCTCGTGGACGTCGATCAGGATCCGGTCGCCGTTCTCGACCAGGCCGATCGTGCCGCCGCCCGCCGCCTCCGGCGAGATGTGGCCGATCGACAGGCCCGACGAACCGCCGGAGAACCGGCCGTCCGTGATCAGCGCGCACTTCTTGCCGAGACCCGAACCCTTGAGGAACGCCGTCGGGTGCAGCATCTCCTGCATGCCGGGGCCGCCGGACGGGCCCTCGTAGCGCACGACCAGCACCTCGCCCGCCTGGATCTCCTTGTTCAGGATCGCCGAGACGGCCTGCTCCTGGGACTCGACGACGCGCGCCGGGCCCTCGAAGTGCCACAGCTCCTCGTCGATGCCCGCGGACTTGATGATCGCGCCGCGCTCGGCCAGGTTGCCGCGCAGCACGTTCAGGCCGCCGTCACGGGTGTAGGCGTGCGCGTCGTCGCGGATGCAGCCACCGGCCGCGTCGGTGTCCAAAGAGGACCAGCGGTTCGACGTCGAGAACGCCTCGGTCGTGCGCACACCGCCGGGGGCGGCGTGGAACAGCTCGATCGCCTCGGCGGACGGGTTCTCGGCGCGGATGTCCCACTTGCCGAGCCACTCCGCCATCGTCGGCGTGTGCACCGACGTGACGTCGTCGTTGAGCAGGCCCGCGCGGTAGAGCTCGCCCAGCAGCGCGGGGATTCCACCGGCCCGGTGCACGTCCTCCATGTGGTAGTCGGAGTTCGGCGACACCTTCGACAGGCACGGCACGCGGCGGGACAGGTCGTCGATGTCCTGCAGCGTGAAGTCGATCTCGCCCTCCTGCGCGGCGGCGAGGATGTGCAGCACCGTGTTGGTCGAGCCGCCCATGGCCATGTCGAGCGCCATCGCGTTCTCGAACGCCTTGCGGTTCGCGATCGACCGCGGCAGTGCCGACTCGTCGTCCTCGCCGTACCAGCGCCTGCACAGCTCCACGACCACGCGACCGGCCTCGGAGAACAGCTCGCGGCGCGCGGCGTGCGTGGCCAGCGTCGAACCGTTGCCCGGCAGGGAGAGCCCGAGGGCCTCGGTGAGGCAGTTCATGGAGTTCGCGGTGAACATGCCGGAGCAGGAACCGCACGTCGGGCACGCGGAGCGCTCGACCTCGGAGAGGCCTTCCTCGCTCACCGCGGGGGAGGCCGACGCGGAGATCGCGGTGATCAGGTCCGTCGGCGCGACGGCGACACCCTCGACGACGACGGCCTTGCCGGCCTCCATCGGGCCACCGGACACGAACACGACGGGGATGTTGAGGCGCATGGCCGCGTTGAGCATGCCGGGCGTGATCTTGTCGCAGTTCGAGATGCAGACGATCGCGTCGGCCTGGTGCGCGTTGACCATGTACTCGACGGAGTCGGCGATGATCTCGCGGCTGGGCAGCGAGTAGAGCATCCCGCTGTGGCCCATGGCGATGCCGTCGTCGACCGCGATGGTGTGGAACTCGCGTGCCACGCCACCCGCCTCGCGCACGGCCTCGGCCACGATGTCCCCGAGATCGCGCAGGTGCACGTGGCCCGGCACGAACTGCGTGTAGGAGTTGGCGATCGCGATGATGGGCTTGCCGAAGTCGCTGTCCGTCATGCCGGTGGCGCGCCAGAGCGCGCGGGCTCCGGCTGCGTTGCGACCGTGCGTGGTGGTGCGAGAGCGGAGCTGAGGCACTGCTCCTCCAGATTCAGTTCAAGAAAAATGCGCGCGGGACGCGGGGGTGAGGCGTCCACCAGTCTGGGAGCGGTGCCTCAAAGGTTACTTGTGCGCAGACTCGCGGAGACCAGCAGACAGGCCAGTGCGAGCGTGATCACGTGCACGACGGTGCACCACAGGCAGATCTTGCCGATGATGAGGAACTCGGCCGCCACCAGGTAGACCACCATCAGCACGCCGACGCCGACCGCCGCGAGACGCACCCATCTGAGCGCGTCGACCCGCCACGCGAACGGGAGGCAGATCACGGTCAGGAACGCGAAGAAGGCCAGCCCGAGGAACGCGACGGGGATGCCCAGCAACTCCGACTGCTCGCTCGTGGTCACGGTCCCGCAGTCGATGACGGCGTCGGCCGAGCACAGCAGCGCGTTCGCGTCGAAGTGCGTGTACGTCAGATAAGCCGAGGTCAGCAGGCCCGCGATGGACAGCAGCAGGCTCAGCAGCGGAACCCGTTTGATCACTTCTCCGACTGTACGGACTTCTCCTCCGCCACTTTCGGGGCATCCTCGGTCACGTCTTCCGCGACCTCGGCGGGTTCTTCCGCCGTGATCGTCGGGTCGGGCACGCGCCCACCGCTGACCAGCGACAGCGCCGGCAGGTGCATGAACCGCACCGCGGGCAGCGTCACCTCGGACGCGTCCTCCCGGACGGCCCGCAGCCACCCCTTCTGCACCAGCCGGATCGACTTCACCTCGGACCAGCTGAGCGTCGTCGTGCCGAACACCCCGCGCGCGACGATCGTCTCCTCGGTGACCGTCGTGCGGTTGCGCAGGACCCAGTACGCGTAGCCGAGCGGGAGTACGTAGAGCGCTTGCAGCCCGGGAGCGAGCCACGCCACAGGGGTGACGCAGATGGCGATCAGACCCGCCGCGAGCAGGGCCGTTGCCGGGATGCGAAAGACCAGCTTCTTCACCCGGACGATTGTTCCACGTCCACGATCCGGGAATTCCATCCCGCAGAGTTGACGCACTCTTGCGCGAGGCGATAACGTCCGCTTCATGCAGCGCACGCTCGTTCTCGTACTTCTCAGGCGCGTCGACGCCTGAGCCGAACAGCCTGCGTCGACGCGCGACCCTCGCACGACCCAACTTCGGGTTGTCGAGGGTTTTTTCGTGTCCGGACCCCGATACCCACGAGGCGAACCAATGACCAGCGCACCATCGCGACAGGCTTCCGAGCCCTCGTCGCCACGTCCAGGTCCGCGGCCCAAACCGGCTCCGCCCACTGGCGCGCCGATCCGAGTGACCGGGGCGCAGTCCCTCGTCCGCTCGCTCGAGGCGGTCGGGTGTGAAGTGGTGTTCGGCATTCCGGGCGGGACGATCCTTCCCGCGTACGACCCGCTGCTGGACTCCACGAAGGTCCGGCACATCCTCGTCCGCCACGAGCAGGGCGCGGGACACGCGGCGACCGGGTACGCGCAGGCCACCGGCAAGGTCGGGGTCTGCATGGCGACCTCGGGTCCGGGTGCGACCAACCTCGTCACCCCGATCGCGGACGCGAACATGGACTCCGTGCCCATCGTCGCGATCACCGGCCAGCAGTCGCGGCCGCTGATCGGCACGGACGCCTTCCAGGAGGCGGACATCTGCGGCATCACGATGCCGATCACCAAGCACAACGTCCTCGTGACCGACCCGGCGGACATCCCGCGGGCGATCGCGGAGGCGTTCCACATCGCGGCGACCGGCCGACCCGGCCCGGTCCTCGTCGACATCCCGAAGGACGTGCTGCAGGAGCAGACCAGCTTCTCGTGGCCGCCCGAGATGCGCCTGCCCGGTTACCGGCCGACGACCCGGCCGCACGGCAAGCAGGTGCGCGAAGCCGCCAAGCTGATCGTCAACGCCCGCAAGCCCGTTCTCTACGTGGGTGGCGGCGTCATCAAGGCGGACGCGAACGCCGAACTGCTGCGCCTGGCGGAGGACACCGGCATCCCGGTCGTCACGACGCTGATGGCGCGCGGCGCGTTCCCCGACTCTCACGACCAGCACCTGGGCATGCCCGGCATGCACGGCACCGTCGCGGCCGTCGCGGCGATGCAGAAGTCGGACCTGCTGATCGCGCTGGGTGCCCGGTTCGACGACCGCGTCACCGGCCAGCTCGGCTCGTTCGCCCCCGACGCGCAGATCATCCACGCCGACATCGACCCGGCCGAGATCTCCAAGAACCGCCGCGCGGACGTCCCGATCGTGGGCGACTGCAAGGAGATCATCACCGAGCTGATCGACGCCGTCCGCACCGAGCGCGAGACGGCGAAGGCCGTCGACCTCTCCCCGTGGTGGACGACGCTGAAGTCGCTGCGCGAGACGTTCCCGCTGGGCTACGACTGGCCCGAGGACGGCACGCTGTCCCCGCAGTACGTCATCGAGCGCATCGGTGCCCTCTCGCCGGCCGACACGATCTACACCGCGGGCGTCGGCCAGCACCAGATGTGGGCCGCGCAGTTCGTGAAGTACGAGCACCCGCGCACGTGGATCAACTCCGGCGGTCTCGGCACGATGGGCTTCGCCGTTCCCGCCGCGATGGGCATCAAGGCCGGTGTGCCGGGCACCACGGTGTGGGCCATCGACGGCGACGGCTGCTTCCAGATGACCAACCAGGAGCTCGCCACCTGCGCCATCGAGGGCCTGCCGGTGAAGATCGCCGTGATCAACAACGGCAACCTGGGCATGGTCCGCCAGTGGCAGACGCTGTTCTACGGCGAGCGGTACTCCAACACGGATCTGGGGACGCACAAGCACCGCATCCCAGACTTCAAGCTCCTGGCGGAAGCCCTCGGATGTGCGGGCCTGCGCGCCGAGTCGCGCGAGGAGGTGGACGAGGTGATCGGAAAGGCGTTGGAGATCAACGACCGCCCGGTCGTGGTCGACTTCGTCGTCGGCAAGGACGCCCAGGTGTGGCCGATGGTCGCGGCGGGCACCGGCAACTCCGAGATCATGGCCGCCCGCGGCATCCGCCCCCTGTTCGATGAGGACCTGTGATGACCAGGCACACGCTGAGCGTTTTGGTCGAGGACAAGCCCGGTGTGCTCGCACGCGTCGCCGGACTGTTCTCCCGCCGCGGCTTCAACATCGAGTCGCTCGCGGTCGGCCGCACGGAGTACCCCGACATCTCGCGCATGACCATCGTGGTGTCGGTCGACGAGCTGCCGCTGGAGCAGGTGACCAAGCAGCTCAACAAGCTCATCAACGTCATCAAGATCGTGGAGCTGGAGCCGGCGGCTTCCGTTCAGCGGCAACTGGTGTTGATTAAGGTTCGTGCGGACGCGACGGTGCGGTCGCAGGTCCTCGAAACCGTCCAGCTCTTCCGCGCGAAGGTCGTCGACGTCTCGCCCGAGGCCGTCACGATCGAGGCAACGGGCACCTCTGAGAAGCTCGACGCCCTGCTGCGCATGCTGGAGCCCTACGGGCTCCGCGAGATCGTCCAGTCCGGCATGGTCGCCATCGGCCGTGGCGCTCGTTCCATCACTGCCACCGCGGTTCGCTAGAAACCAGACAGAAGGAAATACAGTGAGCGTTGAGATCTTCTACGACGACGATGCCGACCTGAGCATCATCCAGGGCCGCAAGGTGGCCGTGATCGGCTACGGCAGCCAGGGCCACGCCCACGCGCTGTCCCTGCGCGACTCGGGCGTCGAGGTCCGCATCGGCCTGCAGGAGGGCTCCAAGTCCCGCGCCAAGGCCGAGGAAGAGGGCCTGGAGGTCGGCACGCCGGCTGAGGTCTCCGCGTGGGCCGACGTGATCATGATCCTCGCGCCGGACACCGCGCAGCGCCACATCTACGCGAACGAGATCGCCGCGAACCTCAACGAGGGCGACGCGATCTTCTTCGGCCACGGCTTCAACATCCGCTACGGCCTCATCACGGTCCCGTCCGGCGTGGACGTCGCCATGGTCGCGCCGAAGGGCCCGGGCCACCTGGTCCGCCGCCAGTTCGTCGACGGCAAGGGCGTCCCGGCGCTCATCGCGGTCGAGCAGGACGCCTCGGGCAACGCGCAGGCCCTCGCCCTGTCGTACGCGAAGGGCATCGGCGGCACGCGCGCCGGCGTCATCAAGACGACGTTCAAGGAAGAGACCGAGACCGACCTCTTCGGCGAGCAGGCAGTCCTCTGCGGTGGCGCCTCCGCCCTCGTCCAGGCGGGCTTCGAGGTCCTCACCGAGGCGGGCTACGCCCCCGAGGTCGCGTACTTCGAGTGCCTGCACGAGCTCAAGCTGATCGTCGACCTCATGTACGAGGGCGGCATCGCCCGCATGCGCTACTCGATCTCCGACACGGCCGAGTTCGGCGACCTGACCCGCGGCCCGCGCGTCGTCACCGCCTCGGTCAAGGAGGAGATGAAGAAGATCCTCACCGAGATCCAGGACGGCACCTTCGCGAACGAGTGGGTGGCCGAGGACGACAACGGCCGCGCGAACTACAAGAAGCTGCAGCAGGAGGGTGAGAACCACCCGATCGAGGTCACCGGCAAGAAGCTCCGCGACATGATGTCGTGGGTCGACCGCCCGATCACCGAGACGGCCTGACCTTCTGCATCACGGCTTTCTCCAAGGAAGGCCCGTGGAGCGCGTGTGACGCTCCGCGGGCCTTCCACTTTTCGTTCGCATCCATCCGCTAACTTCTTCCGCATGACGGATAGCGCGCCGATCTACGACGACAAGGCCCACGTACGCGGCAAGCTGGACCTCCGCAACGCCGAGTGGAAGCGCCCGCCAGAGCCCGAACCGGAAGACGGCCACGTCGAAATCGCCTTCATCGAACACACCGACGGCGCCACGTACGTCGCAATGCGCAACTCCAAGCAGCTCGAACCAGTCCTCACGTTCACGATGGCGGAGTGGGACGCGTTCGTCCTGGGCGCGAAGGACGGGGAGTTCGACGAGCCCTGGTGACCGCGTAGACGACCTGCTCCAACGGCAGGGTCCCGTCCACGACCACGGCACCGACCTCCCGATACCGAGCCTCGATCCGCTCGTTGTGCCACAACGAGGCCGCCAACTCCTCAGGATGCTTCCCGAACGAGTTGCCCGTCCGCGTCGCCAGCCGCTCCTTCAGGGTCTCGTCGTCGATCACCAGGCACACCACCAGGTCGAACAGATCGCGGAC
Source organism: Lentzea pudingi (assembly GCF_014646255.1). Lineage (GTDB taxonomy): Bacteria > Actinomycetota > Actinomycetes > Mycobacteriales > Pseudonocardiaceae > Lentzea > Lentzea pudingi. The sequence goes on along the minus strand of NZ_BMNC01000002.1, from coordinate 336,057 downwards.
CTCGTCCTCGTTCTCCACACCACCGAACAGGTAGACCTCCCGGTTCTGCGAGCGAAGTGCCAGCTCCGCCACCCGCTCCCGGCTGATCAGCCAGCCGTACCGGTCGAGCCACCCGGCGGGCACCGGGTCCGGAGGGTCGACGACGACCTCTCCACTTTCCCGGTCGACCCAGTGGTTGTAGCCCTCCCAGTCGGTGTCGACCGCCACCTCTCCGCGCTTCTTCAGCAGCTCGCAGACCGTCGACTTACCGGCTCCGGACACACCGGTCACCCACACCAGCGGCATCGGCGAAGCATGGGGGCGTTCGCCCGACCAGCGCGACCACATTTCGGCAGGCGCACCCCAACCGCACTCGCCAACGCAGGCCAACCTCGGACCAGGTCCGGCGCGCGGTGCCAACCGGTCAGCCAGCAATGCAAACCGCCCACCTACGAGTCCTGGCGTGGCGATGCGAAGCGAGCCGTGTGAACCTGGTCCTCGATGGGTTGCGGTGGGCCCAGTGAAGGGCGATTGGGGCTTTACCTTGAGGGGGCGGGATGCCACCCTCACGGGCACGGCCGGGCGCTTTTCAGCCCGGCCTTTTTCCGGCCGTCTACGCATCCCGCCAGAGGCTCAAGGTCAAGCCCCAATCGCTAGCCCTTGATCCGTCATGACCCGCGGGACCACCCTCGCAAGGCGACCAAAACCCTGGGACGCGACCAACCCCGCTGGAACGCAACCGTCCGCCCTCAGGTCGACCCCCGCCTCCACCCAGCCCAAACCATTTCCCACCCCCCGGACGTCACCCCAACGAGTGAACGCCACGTCCACCCCCTCCCATCCCATACTCCAAGACGCGGGCAGTGACCTGAGCCACCCGGCGGAATCCCCACGCAAGCCCCCTGTCTATGCTCGTTAACAGTCCGGACACATTGCGGTGCTCCGGTCGGCGCGGGCCAGCCGCCCCCGACCACGCCCGCGCCCCACGATCCGACCCTTCCTGGGAGCGATGTCCGTGAGCAACACGAGCCGACCTGTTGTCCTCATCGCCGAGAAGCTCGCGCCGTCCGTTCTGGACGCTCTCGGCGACGGCGTCGAGGTGCGCCACGTAGACGGCACCGACCGCGCCGCACTCCTCGAAGCCGTCCAGGACGCGGACGCGCTGCTCGTCCGTTCCGCCACCCAGGTGAACGCCGAGGTCTTCGCGGCCACGCGCAAGCTCAAGGTCGTGGCGCGCGCGGGTGTCGGCCTGGACAACGTCGAGGTCCCGGCCGCCACGCAGAACGGCGTGATGGTCGTCAACGCCCCGACGTCCAACATCGTCAGTGCCGCCGAGCACGCCGTGGCCCTCCTCCTCTCCGTCGCGCGCCAGATCCCGGCCGCGCACGAGACGCTGCAGAACCACGAGTGGAAGCGCTCCAAGTTCAACGGCGTCGAGCTGAACGGCAAGACCGTCGGCGTCGTCGGCCTCGGCAAGATCGGGCAGCTGTTCGCGCAGCGCATCGCCGCGTTCGGCGTCGAGCTCATCGCCTACGACCCGTACGTGTCCGCCGCGCGCGCCGCCCAGCTCGGCATCGAGCTCGTGACGCTCGAAGAGCTGCTGGAGCGCGCCGACGCGATCAGCATCCACCTGCCGAAGACGCCGGAGACCAAGGGTCTCATCGGCGCGGAGCAGCTGGCGAAGGCCAAGCGCGGCGTCATCATCGTCAACGCGGCCCGCGGTGGCCTCATCGACGAGGAGGCCCTCGCGGAGGCCGTGAAGGAGGGCCAGGTCGGCGGCGCCGGCATCGACGTCTTCTCGACCGAGCCCACGACCGAGAGCCCGCTGTTCAACGTGCCGGGCATCGTCGTCACGCCGCACCTCGGCGCGTCCACGGCCGAGGCTCAGGACCGCGCGGGCACCGACGTCGCGAAGAGCACCATCCTCGCGCTCGCCGGCGAGTTCGTGCCGGACGCCGTCAACGTCCAGGGTGGCGCTGTCGGCGAAGAGGTCCGCCCGTACCTGCCGCTGGTGCAGAAGCTCGGCACCGTCCTCAGTGCACTCGCGCCCAAGGCCCCGACCAGCGTCACCGTCGAGGTCCGCGGCGAACTGTCCAATGAGGACGTCGCGATCCTGCCGCTCGCCGCGCTGCGCGGGGTGTTCTCCAAGGTCGTCGAGTCGCAGGTGACGTTCGTGAACGCGCCGAGCCTCGCGGCCGACCTGGGCGTGAGCGTCGAGCTCGTCAAGGAGCCCGAGAGCCCGAACCACCGCAGCCTCGTCACGGTCAGGGCCGTGCAGGCGGACGGCACGACCAACTCCGTGTCCGGCACCGTCAGCGGCATCGCGCAGGTCGAGAAGCTGGTGAACATCAACGGCCGCAACTTCGACCTCCGCGCCGAAGGCACCGTGCTGCTGCTGGAGTACCCGGACCGTCCCGGTGTCATGGGCACGGTCGGCACGCTGCTCGGCGAGGCCGGCGTGAACATCGAGGCCGCGCAGATCAGCCAGACCGGCGACGACGCGGTGATGGTGCTGCGCGTCGACCGCCCGGTCGACACGCAGGTGCTCGACCCGATCGGTGCCGCCGTCGGCGCGCGCACCGTTCGTTCCGTCGACTTCGGATAGTCACGACAAACGGGAAGGGGACGCGCAAAGTCCCCTTCCCGTGTCTGTCGTTCTTCACAACGAAGTCGTAACAGGCAACTATCTGTAGACCACATTCATACTTTCGGGGCAGTCGCAGAGACACGATCAGCGATTAGCGTCCCCACGAGGTTGACCCGGTGCTGTGAGGGCACGGCACTGTTTTCACTCGGGTCGAAGGCACACACCTCGGTTGGGGCAACGTTGTGAAGAGACGATCGAGTCTGGTGGTGTTCTCTGCCATCACCACACTGCTGATCGCACCCGCCACCGCACAGGCGCAGAGCGAACCGCTCGCGCAGCCGGTCAAGGGTGCACAGGGGCTGGACGCGAAAGCGTTGCACCTCAAGGTTTCTCCCAGGCTGAACGCCACGGGCACGGTCACCGCGTTCGTCGCGCTCGACCGCAAGCCGGCCGTCGACGCGTTCGACGAGAAGAAGAGCCAGGGCAAAGAGGTCGCGAAGCAGGCCGCCAAGCAGGCCAAGAACGACACCGCCGCCACCGCGGACCAGGTCGTCGGCCAGCTCAAGAGCGCCGACACGCGGACCAAGGAGATCTACCGGACCTCCAACGGCGTCCCCGGCGTCGTCGTGAAGGCCGACGCGCAGAAGGTCCGCGAACTGGCCCAGCGCCCGGACGTCCTCGCCGTCTACCCGGTCGTGCCGAAGAAGCGCCAGAACTCGAACGCCGTCCAGCTCACCAGGACGCTCAACGTCTGGCAGCAGTACGGCAAGCTCGGCGACGACATGCGCGTCGGCATCATCGACACCGGCGTCGACTACACGCACGCGAACTTCGGCGGCCCCGGCACGGTCGAGGCGTTCAAGGCCGTCGACCCGCGCGTGAAGGACCCGAACTTCCCGACCGCCAAGGTCGTCGGCGGGTACGACTTCGTCGGCGAGGACTACGACGGGGAGAGCACCGACCCGGCGATCAACACGCCGAAGCCGGACCCCAACCCCATCGACTGCGACGGCCACGGCTCGCACGTCGCGGGCACCACGGCCGGTTTCGGTGAGAACCCCGACGGCAGCACGTTCAAGGGCGACTACGCGAAGCTCGACGCCGCGAAGCTCAACGCGATGAAGATCGGCCCCGGCACCGCGCCGAAGGCCCAGATCTTCGCGCTGAAGGTCTTCGGCTGCACGGGCTCGACCAACGTCACCTCGCAGGCCCTCGACTGGTCGCTCGACCCCGACGGTGACGGCGACTTCTCCGACCACCTCGACGTGGTCAACCTGTCGCTCGGCTCCGACTACGGCGCCCCGGACGACCCCGACAGCCTCTTCGTGAAGAAGCTGTACAAGGTCGGCGTCATGCCGGTCTTCTCCGCGGGCAACGGCGGCGACCTCTACGACATCGGCGGCTCGCCGGGCAACACGCCCGAGGCGCTGACCGTCGCCTCCACGCGCGACTCGTTCGTGCTGCGGGACGGCGCGGACGTCAAGGGCCAGGGCGTCAAGCCCGGTCAGTACAGCCAGAACTTCACCGGTTACCTGGGTTACGACAAGGAACTGCCGGTCGCGAAGGTGACCCAGGCGGGCAACGCCGACGGCTGCCTCCCGATCACCGACGCCGCCGTCGCGGGCAAGTTCGTGTGGCTGGAGTGGGACGACAACGACGCCACGCGCCGTTGCGGTTCGGCCGCCCGCGCGAACAACGTGCAGGCGGCGGGCGGCCAGGGCGTGCTCCTGTCGTCCACCCTGGAGAACTTCGCGGCGGGCATCGCCGGCAACGCGGGCATCCCGATGTTCCAGTTCACCGGCACGGCCACCGCGGCGATCCGCCCGGCGCTCGACGCGGGCACGCTGGTCGTCCGCCTCGCGGGTGACCTGCGCACCTCCGCGGCGACGTACGACGAGTCCATTTCGGACACCCCGAGCGCGTTCACCAGCCGTGGCACCCGCGGCCAGTCCATCAAGCCGGACGTCGCGGCCCCCGGTGACACGATCTCGTCGACCGCCGTCGGTTCCGGCAACGACCGCTCGGTGATCTCGGGCACCTCGATGGCGTCCCCGCACGTCGCCGGCATCGCCGCCCTGGTCCGCGAGGCGCACCCGGACTGGACGCTCGAGGAGGTCAAGGCCTCGATCATGAACACCGCCGGTGCGGACGTGAAGGAGAACGGCAAGACCTTCGCCCCCAACCGGGTCGGCACCGGCCGCGTGGACGCCAAGTCCGCGCTCGACAACCAGGTCCTCGCGTACGTCGAGGAGGACAACGGCTACGTCAGCGCGAACTTCGGCGTCGTCGAGGTCTCGAAGGCCCTGGAGAAGTCCAAGACCATCAAGCTGGTCAACAAGTCCACGAAGTCCGTGGAGTACAAGGTCGGCTACACCGCCGCCACGACCATCCCCGGCGTGAGCTACGTGCTCTCGCAGGACAAGGTCAAGCTGAGCCCGCGCGGCGTCGCGAAGGTCAAGGTGACGCTGAAGATCACCGACCCGAAGGCGCTGCGCAAGACGGTCGACTCGACCGTCGAGCCGCTCCAGCTCGACACGCCGCGCCAGTTCCTCGCGGACGCCTCCGGTCGCGTGACCTTCACGCCGACCTCGGGTGCCACCGTGCCGCTGCGCCTGTCGGTCTACTCGGCGCCGAAGCCGGTCGCGGACATCAGGACCGCGTCCAGCCTCAAGTTCCGGGGCAACGACGAGCAGGCCGTCCTGAACGTGTCCGGCAAGGGCCTCGACCAGGGCACGGGCTCGCAGGCCTACCGCTCGCTGATCAGCGTCCTCGAGCTGCAGGCCCAGTCGCCGAAGCTGCGCGACTGCAAGCGCAACGTCACCGAGAACTGCGCGCTCAACGAGACCGCCAAGGGCGGCGACCTCCGCTACGTCGGCGCGGCCTCCACGGCCCCGCTCGCGAAGGCGCAGGGCAAGCCCGAGGAGGCGCTGCTCGCGTTCGGTGTCGCGACCTGGGGCAACTGGTACAACCTGGGCAAGAACACCGTCCCGTTCGTCGACATCGACACCAACGGTGACGGCACGGCGGACTTCGAGGTGTTCGCGACCCGCCTGACCGACACCGACCTGCTGGTCGCGTCCACCGTGGACCTGAAGACGGGCGAGACCGTCGACATCCAGGGCGTGAACGGCCTGTTCGGCGACGTCGACGCGAACGTCCAGGACACCAACGTCGTCGTCCTGCCGGTGCTGCTGAGCGCACTGGGCATCGACGCGTCGAAGGACACGGCGCGCCTCTCGTACGTCGTGGGCGTCGGCGGTTACTACGCCGCGCCGGGCAACGCGAACAAGCTCGTCGACGTGATCGACCGCAACCTGTCCTACGACCCGCTCAAGCCGGGCCTGTGGGCGCAGGGCGGTGGCGACGCGGCGCTTTCCTACCTCGCGAAGCCGGGTACCGCGCTCGTCGTCAACAAGAACGAGGCCTCGCTGAAGGCCGACAAGTCCGACGGCCTGCTGGTGCTCAACCACCACAACGCCAACGGTGACCGCGCGTCGGTCGTCCTGGTGAAGTCCCGTGGGCGGGGCGCCTACTAGATCGGATGTTTCACGAGAGGCCCGGTTCCTCGTTTGGAACCGGGCCTCTCGGCACGTCACGGCCCGGAACTGCCTGCCGTCACCCCTTGACGCGACCCCGTTCCTGCGGTCGAGTGACACTCGAAAGTGGGATATGGGCCGTGTGGGTGTCCCGCAGTACGGGAGATAACACCCCGATGGGGTGTCCGGCATGCGGCGAGCGGCCGACATGCCGGTAGCCTTTCGCGAAGGAAAGTAGTCCCACCAATTGGGGACTGACACCTGGGAGGTGTGTGGATGCGGCTCGCAGTGATCCCAGGAGACGGGATCGGGCCCGAGGTCATCGCTGAGGCCCTGAAGGTTCTCGGTGAGGTCGTTCCGGCGGCCGAGATCACTCGTTACGACCTCGGCGCGGCGCGCTGGCACGCCACGGGAGAGTTGTTGCCCGAGTCGGTGCTCGGTGAGCTTCGCCAGCACGACGCGATCCTGCTCGGCGCGGTCGGCGACCCGTCGGTGCCGAGCGGAATCCTGGAGCGAGGCCTGTTGCTCAGGCTCCGCTTCGAACTCGACCACCACGTGAACCTCCGCCCGGCTCGTCTCTACCCCGGTGTCCGCAGCCCGCTCGCGGACCCGCCGGAGATCGACATGGTGGTGGTGCGCGAGGGCACCGAGGGCCCGTACGCGGGCAACGGCGGCCTGCTCCGCAAGGACACGCCGCACGAGATCGCCACCGAGGTCTCGCTGAACACCTCGTTCGGCGTCGAGCGCGTGGTCAGGGACGCCTTCGCGCGTGCCGCGAACCGTCAGCGCCGGCACCTGACGCTGGTGCACAAGACGAACGTCCTCACGCACGCCGGCTCGTTGTGGTCGCGCGTCGTGGAGGAGGTCTCGCTGCAGCACCCGGACGTCACCGTTGCCTACCAGCACGTGGACGCGGCGACCATTCACATGGTCACCGACCCGGGCCGCTACGACGTGATCGTCACCGACAACCTGTTCGGCGACATCCTGACCGACCTCGCCGCCGCCGTCACGGGTGGCATCGGCCTGGCCGCGTCGGGGAACATGGACGTCACGCGTCGCAACCCGTCGATGTTCGAGCCGGTGCACGGTTCGGCGCCGGACATCGCGGGCCAGGGCATCGCGGACCCGACGGCCGCCGTGCTGTCGGTCGCGCTGCTGCTCGACCACCTCGGTGAGCACGAGTCGGCACGCCGGATCGAGGCCTCCGTGGCGTTCGACCTGGCGACGCGCGATCACCAGTCGCCGGGCGCGACCTACGCGATCGGTGACAGGCTCGCGGCTCTCGTGTCGTCGAACGTGCGCACGGGCTGACGTTCCTCGTTCGGCTTCTCCGGCCTCCGGCACCCGCGTGGTGCCGGAGGCCGGGTCGTTTTCACCAGGGGGAGTTCTCGTGTTCGGATCGGCACGGCGCACAGCGCTGGAGACCAAGGTCGCGGAGCTGGAACAGCAGGTGCGTGCTCTCAGCGGTCAGCTGGAAGCGGTGCGGCCGTTGCTGGCCGACGCGGCCCGCCTGGACGCGCTCGCGGCACGTGCCGCGGTGGCGGTGGGGACGGCGGAACCGCTGGGCGAGCGGGTCGAGGCGCGGCTGGACACGCCGTACCTGGCCGAACGGACCGGTTTCGTGTCGGTGTACTTCGACGGTGGCCGGACCGCGCGCGTGAAGTTGCTGGTGGGGCCGGAGAACCCGCCCACGTACTGCGTGGGCGAGGTCTACGCCGACCACCTGGGCGGGGTGGTGCGAGCCGGTGAGTGGTGGATCGCCGAGAGCAACAGCAAGCGACCGGGTCTCCGCGTCCACTTCACGCCGCTCTTCTGAGGTCAGAGCTGGCCGTTGGCCTCACGCCACGCGCGTTCCTTCTGGATCCACTCGTTGTCCTGCGGGAACTCGTCGATGGTCGGCACCCGGCGGATCTCGGTCTTGAAGCCCGGTCCGGCCATCGGCATGCGCTTCGCCCACTCGACCGCCTCCTGGATGGACGCGACGTTGAGGAGGTAGAAGCCGTTGAACAGCTCCTTGGTCTCGCCGTACGGGCCGTCCGTGACGACCGGCGGCTCCTGCGAGTAGTCGACGACGACGCCCTCGGAGACGTCGGAAAGTCCTTCGGCGGCGAGCAGCACACCGGCGCGGACCAGTTCCTCGTTGAACGCGCCGACCGTCTCCAGCATCTTGTCGAAGTCGAGTTCGCCCATGTTCGCGTAGGCCTCGTCGGTGGCGCGCATGATCAGCATGTACTTCACGGTGTGTCTCCCTGATTCGGTACTCGCTCGGGCACCCACAGGTCGAACGGGCCCGGTGCCGGATCGACATCACACCCCGGAAATTTCCGAACTTTCTGTTTTCGCAGGTAGGGTCACCGAAGTCGCGTGTGGGGGAAGACCGGTCTGAGTCCGGCGCTGACCCGCAACGGTAGGTCCCCTGGGGAGGGGACGAGCCCGAACACCCGCGCGCGACGACCGAGGAACTCCAACTCCGCCGTGGACTGCGGGAAGGACCCAGTGATCTCCAAGATCAGCGCGCTCGTCGGCGTGCTCGTCGTCAGCATCGTGGCGGGCGTCGCGCTCGGCCCCGTCTCCGTGCCGTTCGACGTCACCGTCGACCTGCTCTGGCAAGCGATGACCGGCGGCACGGTGCCCGCCGGCCTCGCCGGGCAGTACCACATCGTCTGGGACATCCGGCTTCCCCGCGTCCTGCTCGCCGCCGTCGTGGGCGCCGGGCTGAGCACGGTCGGCGTCGCGATCCAGGCGATGGTCCGCAACGCGCTGGCCGACCCGTACGTGCTCGGCATCTCGTCGGGCGCGAGCGTGGGCGCGACGGCCGTGGCGACGCTCGGCGTGCTGTCCGGGTTCGGTGTCTACGCCCTCTCCGTGGGGGCGTTCCTGACCGGTCTCGGAGCCACGGCTCTGGTCTACATCACCGCGCGCACGAGCCGAGGGCTCACACCGTTGCGACTCGTGCTGACCGGAACCGCGCTCGCGTACGGGTTCTCCGCCGTGGCGATGCTGATGGTGTTCCAGGCACCGCACGGTGAGGCGGCGCGGGCCGCGATGTTCTGGTTGCTCGGCAGCCTCGGCGGCGCGAACTGGCAGTCGCTGCCCATCGCCGCCGCGGTGACTCTCGCGGGGATCGTCTACCTGGCGACCAAGGCCCGGCAGCTCAACGCGATGACGATGGGCGACGAGACCGCGACGACGCTCGGCGTGCCGGTCAACAGGTTCCGCACGTACCTGTTCATCGTCACCGCGGCCATGACCGGCGTGCTGGTGGCGGTCAGCGGTGCCGTCGGTTTCGTCGGGCTGATGCTGCCGCACCTCACGCGCATGGTCGTCGGTGCCGACCACCGCAAGGTGCTCGCCCTGGCACCGCTGGCCGGAGCCTCGTTCCTGGTCTGGGTCGACGTGGCCGCGCGGATGCTCGCGGCGCCGGAGGAACTGCCGCTCGGCGTCATCACGGCCGCGCTCGGCGTGCCGTGCTTCATCTTCCTGATGCGCCGCAGGTCCTACGTGTTCGGAGGCCGCTGATGCGCGTCGAGGTCGACCAGGTCACCGTGCGCGGCATCCTCACGGACATCTCGCTGCACGCCGACGGCGAGGTGGTCGGCATCGTCGGCCCGAACGGCAGCGGCAAGTCCACCACGTTGCGCTGCGTCTACCGGGCGTTGAAGCCGGACGCGGGCGCGGTGCTGCTCGACGGCCAGAACGTCCACAAGCGACACGACATCGCCCGCGACCTGTCCGCGCTGACCCAGGAGTCGCAGGTCGAGTTCGACTTCACGGTCGCCGAGGTCGTCGAGATGGGCCGCCTCCCGCACGACCGCGATCCCGCACTCGACGCGCGAGTGGTGTCCGAGGCACTGGCCACAGTGGACGTGACGCACCTCGCGTCCCGCAGCTTCCTCAGCCTCTCCGGCGGTGAACGGCAACGCGTGCTGATCGCGCGGGCCGTCGCCCAGCAGCCGCGCGTGCTGGTGCTGGACGAGCCGACCAACCACCTCGACATCCGCCATCAGCTCGACGTCCTCTCCTTGGCGCGCGGACTGGGCATCACGGTCCTGACCGTGCTGCACGACCTGAACCTCGCCGCGTCCTTCTGCGACCGCCTCTACGTGCTGGACGAGGGCCGCGTCGTCGCGTCCGGCACACCGGCCGAGGTCCTCGTGCCCGAGCTCATCGCCAAGGTCTTCCACGTCACCGCGCACGTCGTGCGGCACCCCACCACGGGAGTTCCCCAACTCCTGTTCGACCAGGAGGTCACCCCTTGAGAACCGTTGTCTGCGCCGCGCTGCTGCTGCTCTCCGGCTGCGGAGCGACGGTCGCCTCCGACACCTCCGCGACCGACCCGGTGACCATCACGAACTGCGGCCAGCAGGTCACGTTCGACCGCGTTCCGTCCAAAGTGGTCACCAACGACACCGGCATCACCGAGCTGATGTTCGCGCTGGGCCTGAAGGACCGGATGGCCGGGTACGTCATCAAAGGCAAGGACTCCGTCGACGTGCGGACCTCGCCGTGGAAGGCGGACTTCGACAGCGTGAAGCACCTGTCCGACAGGGTCTCGAAGGAGGTCGTGCAGGGAGCCGGCGCGGACATGGTCTTCGCGGGGTGGAACTACGGGTTCAGCGAGAGCACCGGGTTCACCCCGGACTCGCTGAAGTCGCTCGGGATCGGCACCTACCAGCTGACCGAGGCCTGCCGCAACGGCGTCGGCAAGCAGCGCGGCATCATGCCGGCGTTGGACGCGTTATACACGGACCTGCGCAATTTGGGGAAGATCTTCCGGGTGGAGGCCAAGGCGGAGGAGCTCGTCTCCGGTTATCAGAAGCAGATCGCGGACGCTGGGAAGCTGATGGCCGGCAAGCCTCGCCCTCGGGTGTTCTTGTACGACAGCGGGCAGGACCAGCCGTTCACGTCCGGGAAGAACGCGGCGCCGCAGGACGTGATCTCGAAGGCCGGTGGGGACAACCTGTTCGGGGATTTGAACGACAGCTGGACGACGGTGAACTGGGAGACCGTGGTGCAGCGGGATCCCGAGGTCGTGCTGATCGTGGACTATGCGGATGGGGAGGCGAACACGCCTGAGCAGAAGCAGGCGTTCCTGGAGGGCTTCGCTCCGCTGGCCAATTCGCCTGCGGTGAAGGGGAAGAGGTTCTTCTCGTTGCCGTATGCGGCGTTGGTGGAGTCGCCTCGGAATGCTGCTTCCATTGAGGCGTTCGCGAAGTTCCTGGCTGAGGGCTGACGCGGGTCGGCTTGCTTTGGCTGGTTCCGGTTCCAGCGGGGTTGGTTGCGTTTTAGGGGCACGGTCGCGTTGCGAGGGTGCTCGCGCGGGTCATGACGGATCAAGGGGCTGCGATTGGGGCTTGACCTTGAGCCTCTGGCGGGATGCGTGACGGCCGGAAAAAGGCCGGGCTGAGAAGCGCCCGGCCGTGCCCGTGAGGGTGGCATCCCGCCCCCTCAAGGTAAAGCCCCAATCGCCATGTGAGGTGCCCACCGGAACCCATGGAGGACAGGGTTCACACGGCTCGCTTCGCATCGCCACGCCAGGCCTCGTAGGTGGCTGGCCTGCGTTTGCGGCTTCCGGTTGGCACCGCGCGCCGGGCTTGCGTCGAGGTTGGCTTGCGTTGGCGGGTGCGGGTGGTTGCGCGTGCCGGGCCTGGTCCGAGGTTGGCTTGCGTTGGCGGGTGCGGTTGGTTGCGCGCACCAGGCCTCGTCCGAGTCGCCCTGCGTTGGCGAGTGAACCCGTGACCAGATAGTGGGAGATTTCCTCCCGTGGCTTGGTACGCCGAACTGAGCTGTGGCACCATCCCGGACATGGCTCAGTTCACCGCCATCATTATCGACGAGCGCGTCGGGTAGTTGCCGCCCCTGGCACCCGACGCGCAGACCTCTCGCATCCCGCGGGGGGTCTTTTTGTTTGCCCGGATGAGGAGATGAACCCCGATGGCCGGCCCGACCGACGCATTCCACGTCTACGACACGACGTTGCGCGATGGCGCACAACGTGAGGGCATTTCGTACTCCGTCACGGACAAGCTCGCGGTCGCGAGGTTGCTGGACGGGCTCGGCGTCGGGTTCATCGAGGGCGGTTGGCCCGGCGCTCTGCCCAAGGACACGGAGTTCTTCGCGCGGGCGGCGGCCGGTGATCTGGAACTGAAGAACGCACAGCTGGTCGCGTTCGGGGCCACGCGCAAGGCTGGGGTTAAGGTCGAGGACGATCCGCAGGTCAGGGCGTTGCTGGAGTCGCGGGCGCCGGTGGTCACGTTGGTGGCCAAGTCGGATCTGCGACACATCGAGCGTGCACTGCGGACGGACTCCGCGGAGAACCTGAAGATGGTGCGCGACACGGTCCGGTTCCTCAAGGGCGAAGGCAGGCGGGTCTTCCTCGACGCCGAGCACTTCTTCGACGGGTACGCCTTCTCGCCGGACACCAGCCTCCGGGTGCTGGAGTCCGCTGTGGAGGGTGGCGCGGACGTGGTTGTGTTGTGTGACACGAATGGCGGGCAGCTGCCGCTCAGCCTCGCCGAGACCGTCGCGGAGGTCGTCGAGAAGACGGGCTTCCGCGTGGGAATCCACTGCCAGGACGACACGTCCTGTGCTGTGGCGAACACTCTCGCGGCCGTTCAGGCGGGCGCGACGCACGTTCAGTGCACCGCCAATGGTTATGGCGAGCGAGCAGGTAATGCGGACCTGTTCGCCGTCGTGGGAAACCTCGTGACCAAGCTCGGCATGGAGGTGCTCCCGACCGGGGCACTGGCCGAGCTCACCCGTGTCTCCCATGCGTTGGCCGAGATCGCGAACATCGCACCCGACACCCACCAGGCCTATGTCGGGTCGTCAGCATTCGCTCACAAGGCGGGTCTGCACGCGAGCGCGATCAAGGTGGATCCGGAGCTGTACAACCACATCGATCCGGACACCGTCGGCAACGACATGCGGGTGCTGGTCACCGAGATGGCCGGTCGGGCGAGCATCGAACTCAAGGGACGTGAGTTCGGGCTCGACCTGGCCGGCCGGGGGACCGAGGTCGGGAGCGCTCTCCAGCGCGTGAAGGAACTGGAGGCGAAGGGCTGGTCGTTCGAGGCCGCCGACGCCTCGATGGAGTTGTTGCTGCGCGGGGAGCTGTCCGAACTGGACACTCCGCCGTTCACGCTGGAGTCCTACCGGGTCGTGCTCGACCACCGGTCGGACGGCGAGATCGTGTCCGAGGCCACGGTCAAGGTGCACGTGGCGGGGGAGCGGGTCATCGCGACCGCCGAGGGCATCGGGCCCGTGCACGCGCTGGACGCGGCGCTGCGCAAGGCGTTGCTGCCCCACCTGTCCTGGTTGGACACCGTGGAGCTGGCCGACTACAAGGTGCGCATCCTGACCGAGCACCCCGGCACGGACGCCGTGACGCGCGTGCTGGTCGAGTCCACGGACGGTGAGCGCGAGTGGACGACCGTGGGCGTGCACGGCAATATCGTCGAGGCGAGCTGGCTGGCGCTGTGCGACGCCCTCGTGCACAAGTCGATGCGCTCCAGCTGAGTCCGTAAACTGACGCTGTGCGCATCGCCCGAATTGCTCATCCCGCTGGCGTGGCCTTCGTCGCCGTTCAAGGCGACGAGGCCGCGGAAATCGCCGAACACCCCTTCGGCACGCCCACGTTCACCGGCCGGAAGTGGCCGTTGGCGGACGTGCGGCTGCTGGCGCCGATCCTGCCCACCAAGATCATTGGTGTGGGCCGGAACTACGCCGACCACGCGAAGGAGCTCGGCAACGAGGTCCCCGCGGAGCCGTTGCTGTTCTTCAAGCCCAACACGTCGGTGGTCGGCCCGAACGTGGAGATCAAGCTCCCGGCCGTGTCCGAGCGCGTCGACTTCGAGGGCGAGCTCGCGGTCATCATCGGCCAGCCGTGCCGCGACGTGCCGCGCGCCAGGGCCGCGAGTGTGATCATGGGTTACACGATCGCCAACGACGTCACCGCGCGCGACCTGCAGAAGAAGGACGTGCAGTTCACGCGTGCCAAGGGTTTTGACACGTTTTGCCCGTTGGGTCCGTTCATCGAGACGGAGTTCGACCCGTCCGACGTCCGCGTCGTCACCGAGGTCGACGGGGAAGTCAAACAAGACGGACGTACTTCCTTGATGGTGCACGACATTCCGTCGCTCGTCGAATACGTGTCCGGCATCATGACGTTGCTGCCGAGCGACCTGATCCTGACGGGCACGCCGGCCGGTGTCGGGCCGATGACGGCCGGACAGACGGTCTCCGTGACTGTGGACGGCCTTGGCACGCTCACCAATCCGGTCGCAAATAGGTAGCCGTACGGAGCAATCCGGCGTCCGGCAGGTTACGCATCCGGGTACCCGCGAGTAACTTCCCGGTGTCATGACGGACCTGGCGTCCACCCGAGTGCTGCTGGTCGACGGTTCGCAGCTCATCACCGAAGGGCTGCGGCTTTCGCTGCACCGCACGCACTGCTTCCGCGTTGTGGGCATCGCCCACACCGTGGCCGAGGCTGCGCGAAGTCTGCGCGGCACGCTGGTGGACCTGGTCGTCACGGACTTCGACGTGCCGGGCGCCGGACCGCTGCGCACCGTGCGGGACACGGCGCAGTACCGGCCGGGCGCCCGTGTGGTCGTGCTGTCCAATGCGGACAGTCCGAGCTGGGCCGCGCGGCGCTGGACGCCGGCGCGGTGGCCTACCTGCTGAAGACCTCGCCGGTGGCCGAGCTGCTACCGCTGATCGCGGCCGCCGTGCGGGGTGCTCCCGCCACGATCGACGCGCGGGTGGGGTCATTGGCGCGCTTACCGGCGCGGATGCCCCCACCCGCCTCGCTCGGCCGGCTGTCGGCGCGCGAGTTCGACGTGCTGGCCGAGATGGCGAAGGGCATGGACAACGCCCGCATCGCCCAGCGGCTCTTCATCAGCAACGACACCGTGAAGACCCACGTGAAGGCCATCCTGCGCAAGCTCGGCGCCCGTGACCGGGCCCACGCCGTGGCGATGGTGCTCGGGGAGAGCTCCGAGGCGTTCGTCACGACCTAGCGATGGTCTGCGGTGCCCTGCGCGCGAAGTCGGGTGCGTGCTCCGGACGTGGCCCGATGGCGACCACGTAGGCCGGAACCGCCTGCAGGAACGGCAGCTTCTGGGCGAGCTTGAGCGGCAACGGCATACCCGTGCTGGAGACCGTCTCGGTGCTGTCGAGCTTGCGCCCGAGGAACAGCCGGTGGATCACCCGCTGCACGGTCTGGATCGCCACGGTCGGGAAGAGCCTGCGCCCGCGCACCTTCGCGAGCGTCCTGCCCGTGACCCGGCCCTCCCGCAACGGCTTCGCGAGCAGGGTCGCCGCCGCCACCGCGTCCTGGACGGCCAGGTTGATGCCCACGCCGCCGACCGGTGACATCGCGTGCGCCGCGTCACCGATGCACAGCAGCCCGTCGACGTGCCACCGGCGCAACCGGTCCAGCTTCACGTCGAGCAGCTTGACCTCGTCGAGGTTCTTGATGTGGTTCACCCGGTCCGCGAGCCACGGGATGAGCGTGACGACGCGTTCGCGGAACTTCTCTACCCCCTCGGCGCGCACCGCCCGGTCCGTTCCCTTGCGGATCAGGAAGGCGCACTGGAAGTACTCGCCGCGGGGAATGAGCACGAGCGCGCTGCCCGCGCTGAACCTGCCCGCGCCTCCCTTGACGGAGTCGCTTTCGTTGCGCGGCAACCGGAACCACCACACGTCCATCGGCGCGCCGAAGCTGTGGACCGGGAGTTCCACGGCCGCGCGCAGGATCGAGCCCCGGCCGTCCGCCGCGACGACGAGGTCGGCCGTGAACTCGCCCTCGTGCCCGTCGACGCGGTCCCGGTACTTCACGCCCGTGATCTTGTTGCCGCTCTTCGTGATCGCGGTGACCTCGGTGTTCATCCGCAGCGAGAACGTCGGTTCGAGCTTGCCGGCGTCCGCCAGCAGGTCGAGGAAGTCCCACTGCGGCACCATCGCGATGCGCTTGTTGGGGCCGGGCAGCCGGGACAGGTCGGCGATCGTGGCCTTGGCGCCGCCGTCGAGCAGCGCCTCGATCTTGTCGACGTCCTGGTGCGGCACCTGCTCGAACGCGGGCCCCAGCCCCAGTTCGTCCAGCAGCGTGAGCGTCGACGCGTGCACCGTGTCGCCGCGGAAGTCGCGCAGGAAGTCGCCGTGCTTCTCGAGCACCGTGACCTCGACGCCACCGCGGGCCAGGAGCAGTCCCAGCACCATCCCGGCAGGTCCGCCGCCGACGACGAGACAGGTTGTCCTCTCCATGTCGATCCCCTCTTTTCAACCAGTGTTGAATAAGCTCAGCATGCTCGTGATCGCGAGGGGCGTCAAGCGGAGTTCCGAGTGGCGTGGCTCTCGTTCGGGCCGGTCCAATGTGGACGGTCTGGCGGACCAGGCCTCGAAAAGGTTGCGACTGGTGCGAAATGTCGTTGTGCGAGCTAGGGTGTCGCGCTCGCGGAGCCGCCCGTTCGGGCAGCGATCGTTGCACCTCTCGACAACACTCGTCCGGGCGATTGCATTCGGCGCTCGGACGAGTGTCACTGGTTCGTTCGGGGCCTCAAGGTCCGCTTGATCGTGCAAGGACCTAGAGGAATCACCTCGTTAGCCGAATCGGACGAGGGCCCCTCGCACCTAACCTTCCGGAGTGACAACTGCGTCCCCGACTTTCACGCGTAAGAGAACCGGCGAGATCCGCGCTGTGTGCCTGGACGTCGACGACACACTTGTCGACTACAGCACTTCTTCGCGAGCCGCGTTGGCCTCGATGGTCGGTAACGCCGACGCCTGGTCGTTGTGGCAGAGGATCACCGACGACCACGTCTCCCGCCAGCTCGCCGGCGAGCTGCAGTATCAGGACATGCGCAACATCCGCACGCAGGCCTTCTTCGCCGCGCTCGGCGAGGAGCTGCCGCTGGACGAGGCGACCCGCCGCGAGGTCGGCCGCCAGGAGGTCCTCTCCGCGGGCTGGTGCCTCTTCCCGGACGCGATCCCGATGCTCGACTGGCTGCGCGCGACCGGCCTCCCGATCGCCGCGATCAGCAACGCGTCGGGCCACCACCAGCGCGTGAAGATCGCCCAGCTCGGTCTTTCCGAGTACTTCGACGCCGTCCTGATCGCCGGCGAGGTCGGCTGCGCCAAGCCGGACCGCGTGATCTTCCACACCGCGTGCCTGGCCCTGGGCGTCCCGCCCGGTGACACCGTCCACGTGGGAGACCGCCTGCACGCCGACGCCATCGGCGCCCGCGACGCCGGAATGCACGGCGTCTGGATCAACCGCATCGGCCCGACCGGTGGCACGTTGCCCGCGGGCCTGTCGTCCATCACGACGCTCGCGGAACTGCCGGAGCTCCTCGTGTGCGAGCTCTCCACGGCCAGCGCCTGATCAGTGCCCGAGACCGGTCCTCACCTGCGCGTATGCGTTCAGGTGGGGGCCGATTTCACTTCTGCCGGGGGCGTGGTCTAGTATTTCTCTCGGCAGCAACGAGGACCTCGGAACTCCTGCGGGACAACGAAGTCGATCGTGAAAGCCAATGGGGTATGGTGTAATTGGCAGCACGACTGATTCTGGTTCAGTTAGTCTAGGTTCGAGTCCTGGTACCCCAGCTGCGAAGGAAGAACTGCCCTCGGGTAAGCTTCTGGAGCTGCTGAGAATAGCAAAGCAAGTGCACGAACCAGCAGTGAAAAGAACTGAATAGCCGGATTTGGACCGGACAGAGCGATCTGATAAGGTTCACACCGGCAAGAAGTTCTAGGGCCCCGTCGTCTAGCGGCCTAGGACGCCGCCCTCTCAAGGCGGTAGCGAGGGTTCGAATCCCTTCGGGGCTACAGAGGTGTCAGAGGCCTGTCTGCGGAGTGCGCAGACAGGCCTCTTTCGCTTTGTCCTCTGGGGGCCGAGCCCCCAGACCCCCAGCCGACGGGCTCCGCCCCCGGACCCCCGGCGGGGGGTTGGCCGGTGAGATTGGTTAGCGCTTCGCTTCGCTCGCGAAATGTGTGTGGGGACTTCGCTTCGCTCGTCTGACTGCGTTTGTGGTGGCGGTCACCAAAACCGCGGCGACTGCCTTTGGCGTGTCCTGCTGGCTATTGTTCCCACCGCATCCGGTCATCCTTCTTCGTTGCGTCGCCTGCCGCGTGTCGGAGGGTGGAACGAAACGGCCGCCACTCCCTGGGGAGGGCGGCCGTGGTGTGAGTGCGTTAGAGGCGGCTTTGTAGGGCTTCGGCTGCTGCTAGTAGGTCTGCTGCCCAGCGGGCGCCTGGGCGGCGGCCCATGCGGTCGATTGGGCCGCTTACTGAGACTGCGGCCACTACGGCGCCTGCGGAGTCTCTTACCGGGGCTGAGACTGAGGCGACGCCTGGTTCTCGTTCTGCGACGCTTTGGGCCCAGCCTCGGCGGCGGACTTCCAGGAGGGTGCGTTCGCCGTAGACGGCGTCGGCCAGGACTGCCCTTTGGGTGCCTGGGTCGGACCAGGCCGCCAGGACTTTGGCTCCTGAACCCGCTGTCATGGGGAGCCTCGCGCCGATGGGGACTGTGTCCCTGAGGCCTGAGGGGGGTTCTGCTGAGGAGACGCAGACTCGTTGCATGCCGTCTCGGCGGTAGAGCTGCACGCTTTCGCCTGTGATGTCGCGCAGGCGTGGCAGGACTGAGGAAGCGGCGTCCAGCAACGGGTCCGTCGCGCCGCCTGCCAGTTCTGCCAGAGCGGCGCCCGGACGCCAGCGGCCGTCGGAGCCTCGGCGCAGCAACCGGTGCACCTCGAGGCCTACGGCCAGGCGGTGTGCGGTTGCTCGGGGGAGGCCGGTGCGGTTGCACAACTCGGCCAAGCCACAAGGATCTTTTGCTACGGCGTTCAACACGGCCACTGCCTTGTCCAGCACGCCGATCCCGCTATGCTGTCCCACAAGCCGATACTAACTTCCCAGACAGTGAGAAGTCCAGATCTGTCGGCACGTCCATACTGTGGGAGATGTCGCGATGAGCCGCACGCTCGCGGAGAAGGTGTGGGAGGCACACGTTGTGCGCCACGGAAGTGGTGCGGAGCCGGACCTGCTCTACATCGACCTCCACCTGCTGCACGAAGTCACCAGCCCCCAGGCGTTCGACGGGCTCCGCCTTGCGAACCGCAGGCTGCGCAGGGCCGATCTCACGATCGCCACCGAGGATCACAACGTTCCGACCGTCGACATCGACAAGCCCATCGCGGATCTCGTGTCGCGCACCCAGGTCGAGACGCTCCGGCGCAACTGCGCGGAGTTCGGGGTGCGGCTGCACCCGATGGGCGACTTCGAGCAGGGCATCGTCCACGTGGTGGGCCCGCAGCTCGGCCTCACGCAGCCGGGTATGACGGTGGTGTGCGGTGACAGTCACACGAGCACCCACGGTGCGTTCGGTGCGCTGGCGTTCGGCATCGGCACGTCCGAGGTGGAACACGTGATGGCGACGCAGACGCTGCCGTTGCGTCCGTTCAAGACGATGGCCATCAACGTCAACGGCGCGCTCGGCGAGGGCGTCACGGCGAAGGACATCATCCTCGCCGTCATCGCGAAGATCGGAACCGGTGGCGGTCAGGGTTATGTGCTCGAGTACCGCGGCGACGCCATCGAGGCGCTGTCGATGGAAGCGCGCATGACGGTCTGCAACATGTCGATCGAGGCGGGCGCCCGCGCCGGCATGATCGCACCGGACGCCACGACTTTCGACTACATCGAGGGGCGTCCGCACGCACCGTCCGGCGCGGACTGGGACGCGGCCGTCGAGTACTGGAAGACGCTGCGCACCGACGACGACGCGACTTTCGACGCCGAGGTGCACATCGACGCGGCGGACCTCACTCCGTTCGTCACGTGGGGAACCAACCCCGGTCAGGGTCTGCCCCTGGGTGCGGCCGTGCCCGACCCCGAGAAGATCGTGGACGAGAACGAGCGCGTGGCCGCCGAGAAGGCGCTGACGTACATGGGCCTCGAGCCCGGCACGCCGCTGCGCGACATCCGCGTGGACACGGTGTTCCTCGGCTCCTGCACCAACGGGCGCATCGAGGACCTGCGCGCCGCGGCGGACGTCATCAAGGGCAAGCACGTCGCTTCAGGAGTACGGATGCTGGTCGTCCCCGGTTCGATGCGGGTGCGCAAGCAGGCCGAGGACGAGGGCCTGGACAAGGTGTTCCTCGACGCGGGCGCCGAGTGGCGGCAGGCCGGCTGCTCGATGTGCCTTGGCATGAACCCGGATCAGCTCGCGCCCGGCGAGCGCAGCGCGTCGACCTCCAACCGCAACTTCGAGGGCAGGCAGGGCAAGGGCGGCCGGACGCACCTCGTGTCCCCGCTCGTCGCCGCCGCCACGGCCGTGCGCGGCACCCTCTCCGCCCCCGCAGACCTGGAGGTCTGAGCCATGGATGCCTTCACCACCCACACGGGCGTCGGTGTGCCGCTGCGCAGGTCCAACGTGGACACCGACCAGATCATCCCGGCCGTCTACCTCAAGCGCGTGACCCGCACCGGGTTCGAGGACGGGCTCTTCGCCGCCTGGCGCTCCGACGAGCACTTCATCCTCAACCAGGAGCCCTACAAGGCCGCCAGCGTCCTCGTTGCGGGCCCTGACTTCGGCACCGGGTCCTCTCGGGAGCACGCCGTCTGGGCGTTGATGGACTACGGCTTCCGCGTCGTCATCTCGGCCCGGTTCGCGGACATCTTCCGGGGCAACTCGGGCAAGCAGGGACTCGTGGCGGCGCAGTGCAGCCAGTCCGATGTCGAGCTGCTGTGGAAGTTGCTGGAGTCCGAGCCCGGCACGCCGGTCACCGTCGACCTCACCGACAAGACCGTTCGCGCCAAGGACTTGGTAGCCCCGTTCGAGATCGACGACTACACCCGCTGGCGCCTTCTCGAAGGCCTCGACGACATCGCTTTGACGCTGCGCCACGAGCCTGAGATCAGCGCATTCGAGGGCAATCGCCAGACTTGGCTGCCCACAACGGATCCGCTTCCGGCGGTCTGAGAGGGGGCCGGATTCTCCCCTTGAGAGGGGCGAATCCGGCGCCTCCTGTCCCTCGAAGGGGCGCAATTAGCCACGCCACAACGAAAAATCTGGCGTGGCGATTGGTATTTCTCGCGTTTTGGGCCTACCGTTGCGTTCTAGTCGGCCCGTCTCTTAGGGCCGTGAGCGTCCTGGGAGGGACTGACGGTGAATAAGGCCCAGCTCATCGAGGCGCTCGCCGAGCGCCTTGGAGACAAGAAGACCGCCGGCGCTGCTGTTGACGGCCTCGTGGACGTGATCGTCCGCAGCGTCAACAAGGGCGAGAAGG
This sequence comes from Lentzea pudingi, assembly GCF_014646255.1. Classification (GTDB taxonomy): domain Bacteria; phylum Actinomycetota; class Actinomycetes; order Mycobacteriales; family Pseudonocardiaceae; genus Lentzea; species Lentzea pudingi. The sequence goes on along the minus strand of NZ_BMNC01000002.1, from coordinate 314,665 downwards.
TCAACATCACGGGCTTCGGCGTCTTCGAGAAGCGTGCCCGTGCGGCTCGCACGGCGCGCAACCCGCGCACCGGTGAGACCGTGAAGGTCAAGAAGACCAACGTGCCCGCGTTCCGCCCCGGCTCGACGTTCAAGGACGTCATCAGCGGTGCGAAGAAGCTGCCGAAGGCCGTTGCCGCCAAGGCCGCCGCGAAGCCCGCCGCCGCTGCTGCCGCGAAGCCCGCGGCCGCCAAGGCTCCGGCGACCAAGGCCGCGACGACCCGCGCGACGACCACCACGCGCACCCGCACGGCCGCGGCCGCCACCAAGGCGCCCGCGACCCGTCGCACCACCACGGCCGCCGCGGCGAAGCCCGCTGCTGCCAAGGCGCCCGCGAAGGCGACCGCCACCAAGGCCGCCGCCACCAAGACGGCTGCTGCGAAGGCTCCGGCCAAGCGCACCACGGCCGCTGCCAAGCCGGCTGCCGCCAAGACGACCGCCGCCGCCAAGCCTGCCGCGAAGACCGCGGCTGCGAAGCCGGCTGCTCGCAAGACGGCTGCCAAGAAGAAGTGAGACGGGCCTCCTGAGGGAGGCTGCGTCACTTCAGAACCACGCGGAAGGCCCCGGTGTGCGCACACCGGGGCCTTCCGCGTGTCCGGGGGAAGATCGGGGTAGAAGGTCGTTGGCCTGCAGGAAAGGCGTGCCAGAGGGTCGCTGAGGTGCTTGGCGCGCCTGGGAGGCAGCGGGTGTGGCGAGAGAGTTCACCGGGGCGCTGGGAATGCGTGAGCCGGCTGGCAGAGGCGTGTGCCGGGGGCATCAAGAAAGCGTGGCGCGGGACTTCAGCGGGGCGGCGAGCGCGCGTGACCGTGCCCGGAGAATGGTTCTTCCCGAGGCTCGCACGGTTTCCGGAACCACCCCGGGCGATTGCCGGACGAGCCTCCGAACCAGCCCGCTGAACCGGCTCGCCGAACCCCTCTGCCCGCCAATAGAAATAACGCCGGCACGCCTGCGTTCGCCCCCGGCACAAGCGAAACCGCCGCCTTCCGGCCCGACTTGGTTGCCACAGGCGAACTTTTGTCGGAGCGGGAGGACGGCGGCGGGGAACGGTGTGCGGACGGCTCTACGGGCGCGGCAGCGGTGAGGCCAGGTAGTGCGCCGACACCAGCGTTGGCCAGCGCGAAGGGGAGTCCGAAGTGGACCAGGTGCCGAACGGCCTGGTGAAGGCCAGCACCCACGTGCTGCCCTTCTTGCAGGGGACCTCGTCCAGGCGCAGCCCGCCCATCTCGGCCAGCGACTGCACGACCGCCGGGATCACACCGCCCTGCGACGAGACGGCGGCGCGGCCTTCGAGAGCGGCCACCTCCAGCAGCCGCACGAGACCGGCGTCCGGGTCGGGCCAGTAGCCCTCCTCCGACAGGCGCGGCTCCTCGGCGATCTCCACGGCCAGGTCCTCGGCCACGGCCCGCACGGTGTCCACACAACGCACCCTGGGCGCCGTGTGCACGCGTACCGGTGCCCACAGGGGCAACAACGCCCGCAACGCCGCCGCCTGGCGCCAGCCCGCGTCCGAGAGCGGGCGCAGGTCGTCGTTGTCGGTCCACTCCGACCGCTTGCCGGCTTTCGCGTGCCGCACCAGCAGGACGAGCAGCAGGTCCGCCGGCAGGCGGGCGAACTCGGCCAGCACCTCCTGGTCCGGTTCGTAGGTGAGCAGTTCCGACGCCTCGGCGATCGGCAGCCACCGCAGCAGATCGACCTCCTCGTTCGGGACGAACTCCCCGGAAACGGCCTGTGCGGCGTAGTAGTCGACCGTCTTCGGCACCCTCTTCACCGAATAGGACACCTGCCGGAGATGGCGGCCGAGGACGCAGGAGAAGCCCGTCTCCTCCTCGATCTCCCGCACCGCGCAGGCGGGAATCGTCTCGCCGTCGTCGAGTTTGCCCTTCGGCAGGGACCAGTCGTCATAACGCTGGCGGTGCACGATCGCGACTTCGACGTCACCGTCGGCCTCGCGCCAGAGCACCGCCCCAGCAGCTTTGATCACCCAAGAGCTCCGTGCTTGTGCAGCAGTTCCAGTTGGTGGTCCCGCACGGACGAGCCGTCCGCCGGCGAGGCCTCCCATTCTCCGTCAGAACGCAGGACCCAGCAGCGCGTGTGCGGGTCGAGCGCGGAGTCGAACATGCCGCCGAGCTGCTTGGTCAGGCGCGGGTCGGCCACCCGCAGGGCGACCTCGACGCGGCGGTCCAGGTTGCGGTGCATCATGTCCGCGCTGCCGATCCAGTACTCGTCGCAGGCGACGAAGTGGAACACGCGCGAGTGCTCCAGGAAGCGGCCGAGGATCGAGCGCACCTGGATGTTCTCCGACAGGCCCTTGATGCCCGGCTTCAGGCCGCAGATGCCGCGCACGACCACGTCCACGGGAACGCCGGCCTGGGACGCCCGGTAGAGCGCGTCGATGACCTGCTCGTCCACGAGCGAGTTCACCTTGATGCGCACACCGGAGGGCTTGCCCGCCTGGGCGTGCTCGATCTCGGAGTTGATCCGGTCGACGATGCCCTTGCGGACGCCGTAGGGGGCGACGAGGAGCGAGCGGTACTCGTCCTGGCGCGCGTACCCCGTCAGCACGTTGAAGAGGTCCGTGAGGTCCGCGCCGATCGTCGGCTCGGCCGTCAGGATGCCGACGTCCTCGTAGAGCCGCGCGGTCTTCGGGTTGTAGTTGCCGGTGCCGATGTGGCAGTAGCGGCGGATGGTCGAGCCTTCCTGGCGCACCACGAGCGACGTCTTGCAGTGCGTCTTCAGGCCCACCAGGCCGTAGACGACGTGCACGCCCGCCTTCTCCAGCGCCCGCGCCCACTTGATGTTCGCCTGCTCGTCGAAGCGCGCCTTGAGCTCCACCAGCGCCACGACCTGCTTGCCCGCCTCGGCCGCGTCGATCAGCGCGTCCACGATGGGCGAGTCACCGGAGGTCCGGTACAGCGTCTGCTTGATGGCGAGCACGTGCGGGTCGGCCGCGGCCTGCTCGATGAAGCGCTGCACCGACGTCGAGAACGAGTGGTACGGGTGGTGCACGAGGACGTCGCCCTCGCGCAGCGTCGCGAACACGCTCTTCGGCGTCTCGCGCTCACCGAACGCGGGGTGCGTCGCCGGCACGAACGCCGGGTCCTTCAACGTCTTGCGGTCGATGCCGTAGAGCTGCCACAGGCACGACAGGTCGAGCAGGCCGGGCACGGTCACGACGTCGTGCGGGTCGACGTCCATCTCCCGCAACAACAGTTCGAGCATGTGCTCGGTCATGTCGTCGGCGACCTCCAGGCGCACCGGCGGACCGAACCGGCGCCGCGCGAGCTCGCGTTCGAGCGCCTGCAACAGGTCCTCGTCGCGGTCCTCCTCGACCTCGAGGTCCGCGTTGCGCGTCACGCGGAACGCGTGGCACTCGATGACCTGCATGCCGGTGAACAGCTCGCCCAGGTGCGCGGCGATGAGTTCCTCCAGCGGCAGGAAGGTCGCGGACGAGGACGACCGGTCCGCTTCCACGCGAACCAGGCGCGGCACGTTGTCCGGCACCTTCACGCGGGCGAAGCGCTCGCCGCCACCCTCGGGATCGCGCACGGTCACCGCGAGGTTCAGCGACAGCCCCGAGATGTACGGGAACGGGTGCGCCGGGTCGACGGCGAGCGGCGTCAGGACCGGGAAGACCTGCTCGCTGAAGTAGTTGGAGAGCCTCAGGCGGTCGTAGTCCGTGAGGTCGCCCCACGTCACGATGCTGATCCGGTGCTCCTCCAGACCAGGCCTGATGTGGTCGAGGAACGCGCGGGCGTGCTGCTCCACCAGTTCCTGCGAGCGCTTGAAGATCGCGATGAGCTGTTCCTGCGGCGTGAGCCCGTCCGCGCTGCGCACCGAGAGACCGGTCTCCGCCCTTCGCTTCAGCCCCGCGACCCGGACCATGTAGAACTCGTCCAGGTTCGAGGCGAAGATCGCGGAGAACTTCGCGCGCTCCAGCAACGGCTGCGAGGAGTCCTCGGCCAGTGCGAGCACGCGGGCGTTGAAGTCCAACCAGGACAGTTCACGGTTGAAGTACCGGTCGTCCGGGAGGTCCGTGGGCAGGACGGGCGACGTCACCGCGGGCGGCGCCGAAGGCACTCCCCGCGTGGGTGCGGCAACCGGCGGCTGCTCCGGTTCGGCCTTCGCCCGCGCGGTCGACGCCCGCCTGGTCGCCGCGCGCGGCTCCCTCTTCGGCGCCGCCTTGCGCGGGGTGGCTTCTGCCTTGCTGCGCGTGGAACGGCGTCGGGACGGGGTCGCCTTGCCGTCGTTGTCGTCCTTGCTCACGTCACGCATTGTGTCTCACTATCGCCGTGAGCGCCCCCAACCAGGACGACCGTCTGGTGAACTCCTCGTCACAGAACAGGCATCCGAAGAGCCGTAACGGCTCCGTCGGGACTACGTTCGAGGGTCACCCGCTGACCCGGACGCAGCATCCGCCAGCCACCCGCCGTGACGGCTTCGGCGCTCACGTCGACGAGAACGCCGTCATCTCGGAGGACGGTCGCGGAACCGTCGCTGTTAAAAGTAGACACGGTCGCCTGCACGGAGCAGAACCCTAGACGTTCGGACCTACACGTCTCTTCCGGCGCGCTGCCAGGGTCGGTGCATGAAGGTTATTGCCACAGTGACTGCGGCGACCCTGTTGGCCTTCACCACGGCAGGACTGGCTTCGGCTGCGGCGGCCGAACCCAGGACTCCGGAGGTGGACAAACCACGACTGCAGGCGGCGGCCAAGAACGTTCGCCTGAAAGCCTCACTTCCCGGTACCGAACGGGCCATCTCGATCGCGTTCGCCCAGTACGACAAGCGCGACGTGGCGTTCGTGAGCATGGAGACCGGCCTCAAGACGTTCGACGTCACCGATCTCGACAAGCCGAAGCTCCTCGACCACCTCACCAAGGCGGAGATGGCGCTGCCGGGTGACGACCCGACGAAGCGCTTCTGGGAGAACGAGGACATCAACGTCGACCCCAAGCGCAAGCTCGCGTTCCTGGCGCGCGAGGTCAACTCGTTCGGCCGTGCGCTGCCGGGCGACCGGCCCACCGGCAACTACATCGTGTCCGCTGTGGACCCCGCAGACCTCAGGATCCTCAGCTTCCACAGGCAGAACACAGGTCACACCAGCACCTGCGTCAACGACTGCCAGTTCCTCTGGACCGCCGGCCTCGACCGGTCGGACGCCAAGACGGGGCGGATCTTCGTCACGGACATCCGCGATCCGAAGACGCCCAAGGAACTGCCGCACGACGTCGACGTCCGCGGCAAGGCGGGCGAGGGGAAGATCACGCACGACGTCCAGGTCGACGCCCAGGGCATCGCGTGGGTGGCGGGCGACGACGGCACCCGCGGCTACCACACGCAGGGCTGGCACCGCGACCCGTTGACCGGCAAGTACCGCGAGGCGAAGGCGTGGGACCCCGTCCCGTACGCGGGCGGCGCCGTGCCGAAGGCGGACATGCCGACCTCGTTCACGCACAACTCGTTCCGCCCGATCGGCCGCACGCTCCTCGACGGCCCGGTGCCCACGAAGGAGAACCCGCCCGGCTCGCTCCTGCTGCACACCGAGGAGGCGTTCGGGTCGCCCACCTGCAAGACCGAGGGACGTTTCGTCATCTCGTCGCTGCAGGGCACGCACAACGGTGAGGGCTGGGGCCAGACGCCCAAGGAGATGAGGACGGTCGGCATCTGGAGCCCGGACGACCAGGAGGGCACGATCCCCGGCAACGTCACGTGCTCCGCGCACTACTTCGACGTGCAGAAGAGGATCGTCGCCTACTCCTGGTACAACCAGGGCACCCGGTTCCTCGACATCTCCAACCCCGCCAGGCCGATCCAGATCGGGTACTGGCGGCCGGACACCGCGACCTCGTGGGCGCCGTACTGGCACCGCGGCACGGTGTTCGTGGCGGACATCTCGCGCGGCGTCGAGATCCTGCAACTGGAGAAGGGCGCGTACGAGGCGCAGGCGAGCGGCACTCCTGTGACGCTCACCGCGCACCATGCGAGGGAACTGGCCAGGGAGAGCGACCGGGAACCCGTGCCGCTCGCCCCGAACCCGTTCTACGGCTGGGCCTGCCCGATGGTCGCGAGCCGCGACGACTTGGACTGCGGCGTGGGAGCCTGCGGCGCACCCTGCTGAGCGACGCCCGCCCGGACGGCGGCCTTCGCGCGCTGGCGGGTGATCACACGTCGGCCGAGGTTGATCATCGGGATCTCCACGGTCGCGTAGAGGACACTCGCCAGCGCCAGTCCCAGTGCCGTGACCACGACGGACTGGCCTAGACCGGACAGGGCGGGCCAGAAGAAGGCGATGACGGTCGCGGCGATCGTCTGCACCAGATAAAGCGAGTACGAGCGCTCACCGACGAACTGCATCGGCTTCACCGACAGGAAGGTCGTGGCCGGTCCCGGCGCGATCATCGCTGTCAGCAGAACCGCCGTCGCGAGCGCGTACACCGGGATGACCAGCACGTGACCGGGGATTCCGTTGATCCCGTCGAGGAAACCGGCGATCGGCTTCACGCTCAGGTGCACCGCGAAGAATCCGATCGCGACGACGACCTGCGCGAGCCGGTTCGTGAGCGGGCGCAGCACGGCGAACCCACGCGGGCTGTGCAACGCGATCGCGAGCAGCACGCCCGTCAGGATCGAGAAGTAGTGCAGCGGCCAGCCGGGGTTGCTGTGCGCCGAGGTGAAGTTCACGACCACGAGCGCGAGCAGCATGCCGAGGGCGGCGGCACCCGCGCGGCGGCGCAGCACGACGGTGCCCAGCGCGATCGCCACCAGCGGCCAGACCAGGTAGAACTTCTGCTCGATGCCCAGCGACCACGACTGTCCGTACGGGCTCGAGCCCGCGAACTCGTTGGTGAACGAGAGGAAGTACGGCAGCGCGGGGCCGATGCCGTTGCTCAGGAACGTGCCCGCGACCGCGGACGCCACGACCGTCACGAGCAGGATCACGAAGTAGACGGGCAGGATTCTGAACGCCCGCCGCAGGTAGAACTCACCGAGGGAGATCCGGCCGGTGCGGTGTTCCTCGCGCAGCATCAGCGTGGTGATCAGGAATCCGCTGAGGACGAAGAACATCTGGACACCGGCCCAGCCCTGGAGCCGGTCCGGGCCGCCGTAGTGGAAGAAGACGACGAGAACCGCGGCAATGGCGCGCAGGCCGTCGAGAGCGGGAAAGCGGCGCAACGCCAGGTAGTCGGCGTGCGTCAGGGAACTCATGCAGTAAACACCTCAGGGCAACGCGTCGGGGAACGACGCCGGGGGAACGTCGTCGGCACAGGGGGATACGGATGTAAAGGTGCCGGGGTTCCCTGTCGCGTTGCTCAAACCAACATTTTCGTGGCGTTCGTCACGGCTTCGGCAGGTGTGAAACAGACGAACACCGCGCGTCAACAGCGGTTGAGCGACGAGAGCTTCGCCAGCGGTGCGGTGGCCGCGACCCGCCAGCCCTGCTGCGTCAGCGCTCCGCCGTGCACCTCCAGCCAGTAGCCGCCCTCGGTGGTGTGCATGGTCGCGCCGCTGCGGATGTCCGTGACGTACGACGACTCCGACTGCCACGACACGAAGTCGCCGCTGACCCGCGGGAACACGATGCCCTCCGTCAGCGGCACGGACTCGATGCCCGCCAGTTCCCGCGTCTCGGGCCAGCCCTCGCGCCAGCCGAGCAGCTTCTCGCCCTGCGTCCACACCACCGTGCGGCCGTCGGATGCCACGCTGTCACCGGGTTGCGCGTTCCGCAGCTGCTCGGGCACTTCACCCTCGGCGCGGAACCGGCCGTCCCGCAGCCAGATGACCGCGTCACGGAGGAAAACCGGCTCCTTGCCGGGACCGACGATCCTGTCCTTCTTCTTCGCCAGGTCGTAGACGTGCACACCCGCGCGGTCCGACCAGGTGGCTTTGCCGTTGTGCACCACGGCACCGCTGTCGCCGATCCGCATGGGCGCGCCGTCGTTGCGCGAGTCCCACGCGTAGGTGGTGGTGGCGTGGTTTTCCGGACTCGGTGTCGTCGAGAAGGTCACCCAGCGGCCGTCGAACTCCACGCCGAAGAGCTGGCCGTCGTTCTGGACCGCCATCACCTGCTGGCGCTTCCCGTGGTCGTGCAGCACGAGTTCGGTCGTCCGGTTGCGAGTGGTCTTCACCAGCGTGGTGCCGGCGTCCTCGTTCGCCGCGACGACGATGACCTTCTCGTGCGGGCCCGCCTCCGTCCGGTCCTGGGCCAGCAGGTCCTTCCAGCTCTGGGGCAGGTCCACCCGGCAGGTGCTGAGCCTGCTCTCCGCCGTGTAGTCGGACGGCCGGTCGATCGGATAGGCGGCGACACAGCCCGCGATGGCCGTGACACCCGCCAGCGCGATGAGCGCTCGCATCAGTCTCCCCAGTCGTGATCACCCCAGTGACCCGGAAGACGCGTGACGACTGCTCAGGTTGTCCAGGCGGGCAAGGCGTTCGCGGTGTGCACGCCGAGGCCGAGCATCAGCGCGAGCCGCAGGTCTTCTTCCGTGTCCACGTCACAGCGCAGCGACGGCCACGGTCCGATGAGCGCGACCGCACCGGAGACGCGGTGGTGCCCGGCCGACCCGACGCCGAACCGCGGGTCGAGCTCCCCACCGGGTGCGGCGAGGAGCAGCGTCGTGCCGGTGCCCTGACGGTCCGGGACGAACGCGCGGCGCCCCGCCGACGCTTCGAGCGCGGCCTGGAGTTCGTCGGACCTGAGCGCGGGCAGGTCGGCCTGCAAAGCGCCGATGCGATCGGAACGGAGCGTGCGCGCGCCGTGCCGCAACGCCGCGTTGAGTCCGGGCTCGGCCGGCTCGGGCAGCGACTCGACGCCCAGTCCGGCCATTTCGGACGCGACGGCCGGATCGGATGTGATGGTGACCACGCGCCGCACGCCTGGCGTCGCCACGGCCGCGCTCACCGTGTCGAGGGCGAGCGCGAGCGCCAGCGCCGCGTGTGACACCGGATCTCCGCCGGTCGCGCTGGTCAGCCTGGTCTTGGCCCGGTCCAGCGTCTTCACCGGAACCAGGAGGTCAACTTCATCCCGCACCTCGCCATAGTCCACGATCTGGCGACTACTGTGCTCTCGGGCGCAGATCTACGCAGGTGAGGAGAGGCCTCGTGGCCAAGAGGGAGAAGGGCGGCTTCTGGGTCGGGGTCGCCGCGGCGATCGTCTACCCGATGTCGTTCGTGCTGGGCAGGCACCGCATGGTGCACGGGGAGCGCATCCCGCGCGAAGGTGCCGCACTGCTCGTCATGAACCACATCTCGCACCTCGACCCGTGCTACGACGCCATGTTCGTGCACAAGAACTACCGGGTGCCGCGCTTCCTCGGGAAGCACAGCCTGTGGAACGTGCCGATCATGGGCGCGATCCTGAAGGGCGCGAAGCAGATCCCGGTCTACCGCGGCACCACGGACGCCCAGCAGAGCCTGCGCGCGGCGCACGAGGCGCTGGCGGAAGGCAAGTGCGTGGTGATCTACCCGGAGGGGACGATCACCAAGGACCCCGACGGCTGGCCCGCGAACTCCCGCACGGGCGTGGCCCGGCTCGCCCTGCAGCACGACGGCCCGGTCATCCCGGTCGCCCGCTGGGGCACGCTCGACCTCTACAACCACTACCAGAAGAAGTTCCGGCCGTTCCCGCGCAAGACGATCACGCACTTCGTCGGCGAGCCGGTCGACCTCTCCGCCTACCGCGGCAGGGAGGAGACGCTGCCGTTGCTGCGCGAGGTGACGGACCTGCTGATGGGCGCGGTCAAGGAGCACCTGGCCGAGGTGCGCCGGGAGCCGGCACCCGAGGGCTTCTACGGACCGAGGAAGGCCTGACCATGACGATCGAACGTGTTGCGGTGCTCGGTTCCGGTTCGTGGGGCACGGCCTTCGCGAAGGTCATCGCGGACTCCGGCCCCGAGGTCGTGCTGTGGGCGCGGCGCCAGGAGGTCGCCTCGGAGATCACCGAGACGCGCGTGAACTCCGGCTACCTGCCCGGTATCTCGTTGCCGCCCAACCTCGCGTCCACCTCCGACCCGGCCAAGGCGCTGGACGGGGCCGACGCGGTGGTGCTGGCCGTGCCGTCGCAGACGTTGCGGGTGAACCTCTCGGCGTGGAAGGAGCTGCTCCCGCCGGACGCGACGCTGGTGTCGCTGTCCAAGGGCGTCGAGCTCGGCACGTTGAAGCGCATGAGCGAGGTGATCCGCGAGGTCGCCGGCGTCGACGAGTCGCAGGTGGCCGTGGTGTCCGGGCCGAACCTGGCCAAGGAGATCGCCGTCGAGCAGCCGACGGCGACGGTCATCGCGTGCACGGACCACGACCGCGCGGTCGACCTGCAGCACGCGTGCTCGAACTCGTACTTCCGCCCGTACACCAACACCGACGTGGTCGGCGCCGAGCTGGGCGGGGCGTGCAAGAACGTCATCGCGCTGGCGTGCGGCATGGCGGCGGGCATGGGCTACGGCGACAACACGATGGCGTCGATCATCACCCGCGGCCTGGCCGAGACCGCACGGCTGGGGGCGGCGCTCGGTGCCGACCCGCTGACGTTCGCGGGCCTCGCCGGACTGGGCGACCTGGTGGCGACGTGCGCGTCGCCGTTGTCGCGCAACCGGTCCTTCGGCGAACGGCTCGGGCGCGGCGAGACTCTGGCGCAGGCGCAGGAAGCCGCGCACGGACAGGTCGCCGAGGGCGTGAAGTCCTGCTCGTCGATCCGCGAGCTGGCCGGCGCGCACGGCGTCGACATGCCGATCACCGAAGGCATCCACCAGGTCTGCCACGACGGGCTGAGCGTGCGCGAGCTCGGTGCCGCGCTGCTGGGCCGCGACCGGAAGCACGAGCGCCAGTGACCCCCGAACTCGGTGACGGCACGCGGGTCGTGCACTCCAGCCAGGGAGCGCCGGGCGACCCGTTCGGCGCGCAGCCGGTGTTCGCGTCGGCGTACCACCTGGGCGGCCAGGACTACTACGGCCGCGCGGGCAACCCGACGTGGCGTGCCCTGGAGAACGCCCTGGGGTCGCTGGAAGGTGGCGAGTGCGTCGTCTTCCCGTCCGGGATGGCGGCGATCTCGACGTTGCTGCGGACGGTTCTGTCCACTGGGGACACCCTGGCCGTCCCGTCCGACGGCTACTTCCTGACCCGCAAGTTCGTGTCCGAAATGGACGTGAACGTGCTCGAGGTGCCGACGGCGGGGCCGTACCCGTCCTTCGAGGGCGTCCGGCTCGTCCTGCTGGAGACGCCGTCCAACCCCGGTCTGGACGTCTGCGACATCGCGGAGCTGGCCGTGCGGGCGCACGCCGCGGGCGCGTTGCTGGCCGTGGACAACACGACCGCGACGCCGTTGGGGCAACGGCCGCTGGAGCTGGGCGCGGACATCGTGGTCGCCTCGGACACCAAGGCCGTCGCCGGGCACAGCGACGTCCTTTTCGGACACGTGACGCTGGCGGACGCGGAGCTGGCCGCTCGGGTTCGCGACGCGCGGACGCTGAACGGCGCGATCCCCGGCCCGTTCGAGACGTGGCTCGCGTTGCGCGGCCTGGGAACCCTCGACCTGCGGCTCGCGCGGCAGGCGGAGAACGCGGCGGCGGTCCACGCGTTGCTCAAGGGCCGCGTGGCCGGGTTGCGCTGGCCCGGCGCGCCGGACGACCCGGCGTACCTCGTGGCGGCACAGCAGATGCGGCGGTTCAACGGCGTGCTGACGTTCGAACTGCGGGACGTGGCCTCGGTGGAGCAGTTCCTGGCGCGCTCGAAGCTGGTGTCGGCGGCGACGTCGTTCGGCGGCCTGCACTCGACGGCGGACCGGCGGGCGCAGTTCGGCGACCCGGTACCGGAAGGCCTGGTGCGCTTCTCGGCCGGCTGTGAGGACACTCGGGACCTGGTCGCGGACGTGTCCCACGCTTTGGGACTGAATTGACGGAGGGTCCCGGGTCCGGGACCCTCTGCTCCATGTCCTTCAACGCATGTTGCTGTTGTACCTGGCGATAGTCCCGCGTCCTCTTTTCGCGCATTCGCCTGGTAAGGACTTTTCTACCGATGTTCGCCGTTCCCGAGAACAGCCTCGTTCTGCCTGAGAACTCCGCTCTCCTGCACCCCGTTCGGGTGGCTCTGTCGTGGGCAGTCGACCGCGACCGCTGGAAGCACCTGCTCCGGTACGACATGGAGGAGCGCTTCTCGGCGTTGGTCGACAAGACCGACGACCAGGAGATCTGGCTGATGAGCTGGTTGCCGGGGCAGACCGCGTCGCTGCACGACCACGACCACACCTCCGGCGCGTTCACCGTGGTCAGCGGCCTGCTGACCGAGGTCGTCACCACGAAGATCCAGGTCGTGCACTCGCTGCATGCCGGTCAGTCACGTGTGTGGGGGCCCGGCTACGTGCACCAGGTGCGCAACGACGGTGTGGACCCGGCCGTGTCGATCCACGTCTACCGCCACGGCACACGCGCCATGACCCCGTACCGCTACGACCCGGTCAACGGGCCGGTTCGCTGACCTGGGGGCTTCCTTGTTGCGAGACGAGACGTCTCGTCTCGACAGATCTGTCAGTTGACCTGCTGCCGCTCTGCTGCGAGACGAGACGTCTCGTCTCGGCGACCGCCGACGTGCGGCGGGATCGCCCTGTCCGTCTCGTGCGGCACAGGCGCGCCCCACGACTGGACGAGCGGCATGTGCCCGGCCCACACGAGGTTCGCTTCGAGGTCCGACGGCTCCTCGCCCGGCCCGCCGTCGCGCACCTTCACGCTCGCCTCGGTCAGGTCGATCTCCAGCGCGACCGTCTGCGCCAGCTCCTTCTTGGACGGGCTGCGCGCGTAGTCCCAGCTGCCCGGCGTGACGTGCTCGACGATGACCCTCAGCGCGTGCTCGGGGTCCTCGGCGACCTTCGCGGTGCCGTGGATGATCGCGGACCGGTAGTTCATCGAGTGGTGGAACACCGACCGCGAGTAGACGACGCCGTCCACGAGCGTGACGGCGACGCAAACCGGCTTGCCCTCGATCATGCTCCTGATGGACCGTGAGCCCGTCGAGCCGTGCAGGAAGATGCGGTTGCCGTCCCGTCCGTACGCGGTGGGGATGAGGAACGGCGCCCCGTCGACCTCCACGGCGAGGTGGCAGACCATGCCCGCGTCGAGGACGTCGTAGAGCACCTGGCGGTCTTCCACGGCCCGCTTCTTGCCGCGGACGACGGTGCTGCGAGGCGTGGGGGAGAGCTGCACGTCAGAGGTCATGGTGTCACTGTGCGCCAGGAAGTGGCATCATTGAAGCGCCAGTTTCCATCGATTTGAGAAGGCCACTTTGGCTGAGACCGCGCTTCCCGTGGCGCTGGACCGCGAATCCGCCGAACCGCTCGCCGTCCAGCTCGCCGACGCCCTGCGTTCCGCCGCGTCGGAGGGCCGTCTGCGCGCGGGTGACCGTCTGCCGTCCACGCGCGCGTTGGCCGACTCGCTCGGAGTGTCCCGCACGGTCACTGCCGCCGCCTACGAACAGCTGCACGCGGAAGGGTGGATCGCTGGTCGGCACGGTTCCGGCACGTACGTCACCACGACGCCGCCCGGGCCGTTGCGCAAACGTTCGCGCAAGCCCGTCACGCCCGTCATCACCGATTTCGTGGACCTCGGCACCGGTGCGCCGTGGGCCAGTGGCCTCGACCGCGCGGCCTGGCGGCGGGCGTGGCGGGCCGCGGCGGACGCGCCCCCGCTGTCCCGTCCCGAACGCGCGGGGCTGCCCGAGTACCGCGAGGCCATCGCCGAGCACCTGCTGCGCCACCGCGGCCTGGCCGTCAACGCCGACCCGGTGCTGGCGACCGGCGGCACCACCGCCGCGCTGACCGAGATCTCGGTCTCGGTGCTCGAGCGCGGTGCCGCGGTGGCTGTCGAGGAACCCGGCTACCAGCGGGCGGTCGGCGTCTTCAAAGCCAATGGCCTCAAGGTCGTGCAGGCACTCGTCGACGCGGAGGGCCTGCTCCCGGAGGCGGTGCCCGCGGGGGTGAAGGCCGTCTACTGCTCGCCGGCGCACCAGTACCCGCTGGGCGGTCGCATGTCGGCCGGTCGCCGGGTCGCGCTGGTCGAACGCGCGCGACGGGACGGCTGGCTCGTCATCGAGGACGACTACGACGGCGAGCTCCGCTACGACGTGGCGCCGTTGCCGTCACTGGCCGCGCTCGCCCCGGACGTCGTGGTCCACCTCGGCACCACGAGCAAGATCCTCACGCCGACCCTGGGCGCGGGCTGGATGGTCGCGCCCGAGCACATCGCCACGACCGTCCTCGAACACCGCGACCTGACCGGCACCAGCCCGGCCGCCGCGGGGCAGCGGGTCGTCGTCGAGCTGGCACGCACGGGCGACCTCGGCCGGCACCTGCGCAAGGTCCGGCGGGAGCTGTCCGAACGGCGTGCGCTCGTCATCGACACGTTCGCCGACGCGGGCATCGAGGTGCTCGGCGACGATGCGGGCGCGCACGTCGTGGTGTTGCTGCCCAGTGCCGAACAGGAGCGTGACCTGGCGAGGCAGGCGCTCGAACGCGGGCTGCGGGTGGACGGCCTGTCCCGGCACTACGTGCACCGGGCCAAGCTGCACGGACTCGTCATCGGCTACAGCGCGTGCTCGCGGGAGCAGCTGGTGAACGCGCTGCCCGTCCTGACCGACCTGCTCAGAAGGAACGGCTGACCACGACGACCTCGCGGTCGACGACGAACCCCAGTTGCTCGTTGACCTTGATCATGGGGGAGTTGCCCGCGTCCGTCCCGGTGTCGACGCGTTCCAGTTCCGGCCGGTCGGCGCGCAGCCAGTGCAGCATGTGCGCCTTGACGACCCGGCCGAGTCCGTGGCCGCGGTGAGCGGGCGTGACCATCGTGCTGCCCCAGCGGGTGTGCGTCGAGTCGCCGGGGTGCAGCGGGACGTCGGTCAGCGCCACGACTCGGCCGGTGGTCTCCTCGACCGCGACGACGACGCGCTGCTCGACGCCGGCCTCCCGCGCCTCGGCCTCCTCGGCGCGCACGAGCTCCGGCGTCCACTCCGGTGCCCGCACCGCGGACTCCGTGGCGGGCGCGTCGAGGATCGACTGCCTCGTCTCGGCCACGGACACCAGCAGGTGTTCCGGCGTCGCGCCGTTCCACCGTTCCAGCCGGTACCCCGCCGGGACGACCGGCTCGGCGGTGCCGGCGATCGTGAGCACCTGGATCACCCTGGACGCGGCGACGTGGAGCCCGCGCGCCGTCGCCCAGTGCTCGCCCGCGCTGTCCTTGATCACGCCCCAGCTCTCGAACGTGTCCCGCCCGCGGGCGCGCAGCTCCGGCAGCAACGCCTCCAGCAGTGCGGTGCCGACGCCCTGCCGGCGATGCTCCGGGTGGACCGTGATCGGGCCGACCGCCAGCCGCGCGTTCACACCACCGAGCAGACCCACGGACGTGATGCCGACGCCTTCGCCGTCACGACGGGCGACGAGGCGGACCACCTCGCTGAAGTCCGGGTTCGCCTCCCGCAGCGACTCGACGATCCGCTCCCGGCCGGGTCCCTTCCCCGTCTGGGCGGCGATCCGCACGTCCGCGTAGGCGTCGAGCAGGGCCACGTCACCCAGGTCGAGCGGTTTGATCTCCAGCACGCGACCGAGGCTAACTGGCGAGTAAGGACAATCGCCCAAACGGGTAGGGTCGCCCGCATGACGCAGCGCAAGACGAGGGTGGCCGTGGTGTTCGGCGGCCGCAGCTCCGAGCACGAGGTCTCCTGCCAGTCCGCCAAGAGCGTCCTGCCGCACCTCGACGCGGACCGGTTCGAGGTGGTGCCGGTCGGCATCACGCCGCAGGGGCAGTGGGCACTCGGCACGGACCCGACCGCGCTGGAGTCGGGCTCCGGCAAGCTCCCGACGCTGCGGAACCAGACCGTCACGGCGGTCGAGCCGGGCCAGGCGCTGAAGGACGTCGACGTCGTCTTCCCGCTGCTGCACGGCGCGTGGGGCGAGGACGGCACGATCCAGGGCCTGCTCGAACTCGGCGGCGTCCCCTACGTCGGTCCCGGCGTGTTCGCGTCGGCGGCCGTGATGGACAAGGTCTTCGCCAAGAAGATCCTGCAGGCCGAGGGCATCAGCGTCGGCAGGTTCGTCGCCCTCGACCGCGCCGCCACCACGCTGACCCTCGACGAGCGCGAGCATCTCGGGCTGCCGGTGTTCGTGAAGCCGTCCCGTGCCGGGTCGTCCGTCGGCATCTCGAAGGTGCCCGACTGGAACGACCTCGACGCCGCCATCTTCGAGGCGCGCCAGCACGATCCCAAGGTCATCATCGAGGCCGGTGTGCAGAACGCCCGCGAGATCGAGGTCGCGGTGCTGGAGTTCCCGGACGGCCGCGTCGAGGCGTCGCTGCCCGCCGAGCTGCGCCCGGTCGGGGAAGGCGCCGACTGGTACGACTTCGAGGCCAAGTACGTCAACGACTCCTACGAGGCCGACATCCCGGCGAAGCTCGACGACGACATCACCGCGCAGCTGCGCGAGCTCGCCGTCACCGCGTTCAAGGCGCTCGACTGCCAAGGTCTGTCCAGGGTGGACTTCTTCCTCACCGAGCAGCACGAGCTGATCATCAACGAGCTCAACACGATGCCCGGCTTCACGCCGATCTCCATGTACCCCAAGGCGTGGGAGGCGACGGGCATCGACTTCACCACGTTGCTGACCACGTTGATCGAGACGGCGATCGCGCGGGGCTCAGGCCTCCGCTAGGCCGTCGTCTTGACCGGCTGCTTCGCGAGCAGGTCGCGCACCGTCGTCGAGACGTCCTGCAACGGTCCGGTGCCCGCGTCGGCGGGCACCGTCAGCGCCACGTACACGCCGCGGTCGACGATCACCCAGGTCGAACTGTCCGAACCGGGCAGCTCGAGCCACTGGACGTCGGAGATCACGCGCAGCTGCGAGGTCGCCGACAGTTCCGAAGGCCGTGGCAGGCCGCACCGCAGAACCACCGGATCGTGTTTGGCGTCACCCCACGCGACCGTGGCGGGGGGAGCGGGCGAGGCGAGCTCCCGGCGCGACAGCATGTCCTTGCCGGACGGCAGTCCCACCGGCAGCTTCTCGACCAGGGAAGCGCATTCCGGGCTGGCCGCAGCCGGGGCGTCGATCGAGACCAGCGCGAGGGGACCCGTGCGACCGGGCACGTCCTCGGACTGGTTTCCCGTGCCCAGCCACAGACCGAGCCCGGCGACACCGATGGCGAGCACGACAGCGAGCCCGACCGCCGCGAGCAGCGGCCGGGACAGCGCCGACGTGGATTCCTGCTGAGTCACCCGGTTATGACAACACGGGCTGGTTAGAGATGGACCACCGGGCAGGTCAAGGTGCGGGTGATGCCTTCGACGTTCTGGATCCGCGCGACCACGAGCTGGCCGAGCTGGTCGACGGTCTCCGCTTCGGCGCGCACGATGACGTCGTAAGGCCCGGTGACGTCTTCTGCGGTGGCTACCCCGGTGATCCCGGAGATCTCGGAGGCGACTGCGGCGGCCTTGCCGACCTCGGTCTGGATGAGGATGTATGCATGCACCACGGCGTGCCCCTTCGTCGCGACAGGTTGGGTCGAGGTAGGAACGTGTCACGCAACGTACCCCAGTTGGGGTTCCGAATGTTCAGATTGGGAGGCAACTTTGCGTCCGGAGCCGCCGCGCGACGCGGAGACGGTCGCCGATGTGGGTGAGTTCAATCTCATCCATCGGGTGACGACCGGTCGGGCGCAGCCGGAGACGACCATCCTCGGTCCCGGTGACGACGCGGCCGTCGTCGCCGTCCCGGATGGACGGGTCGTCGCCTCGATGGACGTGCTCGTCGAGGGTGTCCACTTCAGACTCGACTGGTCCAGTCCCGAGCAGGTGGGCCGAAAAGCGGCCGCGGTGAACCTCGCCGACGTCGTCGCCATGGGAGCGTTGCCGTCGGCCCTGCTCGTCGGTTTCGCGTGCCCCGCGGACACGCCCGCGTCGGTCGTCGAGGGGATCATGGCGGGCCTGTGGGACGAGGCGGCGAAGGCCGGCGCGGGCATCGTCGGGGGCGACATGGTCAGCTCCGCCACGCTCGTGATCTCGATCACCGCCATGGGCGACATGAACGGACTCGAGCCGATCACGAGGTCCGGCGCGCTCGTGGGGGACGTCGTGGCGGTCACCGGAAGGCTCGGCTGGGCCGCCGCGGGACTGGCCGTGCTCGGCCGCGGATTCCGTTCGCCGGTCGGCATCGTGAACGCCCAGCGCACCCCGGAGCCGCCGTACGAGGAGGGGCCGAGGGCCGCCGAGGCGGGCGCCACGTCCATGATCGACGTCTCGGACGGGCTGCTGCAGGACCTGAGCCACATCGCGGACTCCTCGGGCGTCGCGATCGACATCCGCACCGAACTGCTGCCGTTGCACCCGCGCCTGCTCGACGTCGCGTCGGCGCTCGGCGGGGACGCGCGGCACTGGGCACTGACCGGAGGCGAGGACCACGCCCTCGCGGCGACGTTCCCCGGTCCCAAGGCGGTGCCGCCCGGCTGGACGACCATCGGCACGGTCCGCGCGGGAGAAGGTGTCACGGTCGACGGCAGGGTCTACGAAAAACCTCCTGGCTGGGAGCACTGGCGGGCGTAGACTTCAACGCTGTGGAACTATGCACGCGCGCGTATGACCATCCAGACTCGGTCAAGATGATCGCGGACCTCCAGCAGGTCTACGTCGAGCGCTACGGCGAAGTCGACGTGACGCCGGTCGACCCGGCGCAGTTCGCCGCGCCGCTGGGCTACTTCGTCATCGGCTACCTCGACGACGTGCCCGTGGCGTGCGGCGGCTGGCGCGTGAACGACGAACTGGCCGGTGCCGCCGAGATCAAGCGGATGTACGTCGTCGACGCCGCACGCGGCAAGGGCCTCTCCAGGCTCGTGCTCGCCCACCTGGAGGCCACGGCCCGAGAGGCCGGTCTCGAGCGGATGGTGCTGGAGACCGGGACGCGGCAGCCCGAGGCGATCAGCCTCTACACCTCCAGCGGGTACGAGCAGATCGCCAACTTCGGCGTGTACCGGGACCACCCGGAGAGCCGCTGCTACGGGAAGTCGTTGTAGGTTCAGGCGCATGGCCATCTATGCGCTGGGGGACTACACGCCGCAGATCCACCCGGAGGCGTACGTGCACCCGGACGCGACGGTGATCGGCGACGTGCGCATCGGCGCGTTCTCCTCGGTGTGGCCGCAAGCCGTGCTGCGCGGTGACTACGGGCGCATCGTGGTCGACGAGCGCACGTCGATCCAGGACGGCACGGTCATCCACTGCACCGAGGTCCACCCGGTGCACATCGGGTCGTCGTGCGTCATCGGCCACAACGTGCACATCGAGGGCGCGACCGTCGCCGACGACTGCCTCATCGCGTCGGGTTCGGTGGTGCTCAACGGTTCCATCGTGGAGAAGGGCGCGATCGTCGGCGCCGGCGCGGTGGTCTCGTTCGACGGCCACGTCCGCGAACGCACGATGGTGCTGGGAGTTCCCGCCCGCGAACGTGCCGGACACGTTGTGCCGGAACAGGCCTGGGCGTTCATCGTCGAGAAATACGTCCAGAACATCGCTTTGTACCGGGAGAAGCTCCGTCGGCTCGATTGAGTGAGATAGGGTTCACAGCCGTGGCTCGTCCCCTCACTGAAGTTGTCGAAGCCGGTTGGGCTGAAGCTCTCGCCCCCGTCGCTGACCAGATCGCCGCCATGGGTGAGTTCCTGCGCGCGGAGGTTTCCGCCGGTCGCACCTACCTACCCGCGGGCGAGAACGTGCTGCGCGCTTTCCAGCAGCCGTTCCACCAGGTGAAGGTGCTGATCGTCGGCCAGGACCCGTACCCGACGCCCGGCCACGCGGTCGGCCTGTCGTTCTCGGTCGCGCCGGACGTCCGTCCCATTCCCAAGTCGCTCATCAACATTTACAAGGAATACGCCGAGGACCTAGGCCACCCGATTCCGTCCAACGGCGACCTGACGCCGTGGTCGGAGCGCGGTGTCCTGCTGCTCAACAGGGCGTTGACCGTGCAGCCCGGCAAGGCGAACTCCCACCAGGGCAAGGGCTGGGAGGCCGTCACCGAGCAGGCGATCAAGGCTCTCGCCGCCCGTGACGCACCTCTGGTCTCCATTCTGTGGGGCCGCAACGCGCGCAACCTGCGCCCGTTGCTCGAACCGTTGCCCGCCATCGAGTCCGCGCACCCGTCGCCTTTGTCGGCGCACTCCGGGTTCTTCGGTTCCAAGCCGTTCAGCCGTGCCAACGAACTGCTGGAGAAGCAGGGCGCGGAACCGGTCGACTGGAAGCTCCCGTAGCTGCCGCTCGCAATCGTGATCTGACGCTGACGGCCGCCGGTGCGGCCGTCAGCGAGTTCGGCAACGCGCTGTCGTTGCTTGTCCTGCTGTTCTGGGCAACACCGATCAGCCCGTTGCTGGTCGCCGCGATCCTCGTCGCCGAACTGCTCCCGTTCGTTCTCGGCGCGCCTGTCGCGGGACTGCTCGTCGACCTTCTGCCCAATCGCCGCCTGCTGATCGTCGCCCTGCTGTGTCAGGGTGTCGCGATTGCGGTCATCGCACCGTTGATGGGTCAGCCGGTTTTCGTCGTCGCGCTGGTGTTCGTCTCGGGTTGTGGGCGGGCGATCGCCCAGCCCTGCATCTCCGCGCTCGTGCCGCACATCGCGGGCGAGGAGCACTCGACACGCGCCTACGCCCTCCTCGCCACAGTTCGCAGCGCCGGCAACATCGCCGGAGTCACCGGTGGAGCGCTGCTCGCCGGGTTCTTCGGTCATCCGGCCGCGATGCTGATCGACGGCTGCACGTTCCTCGTCTACGCGTTGGTCCTGGCGTTCGTGAAGGCGGAACGCAGGCCGTCCGGTGAGCACGAAGCACGCCCCAGCGCGCTCGCCGGCGTCCGGCACGTTCGGCGGGACGGCGTGCTGTTCGCGGCCGTCGTGGGGGTGGCGTGCTTCGTCGGAGCGACGGTGGTGATCAACGTGGCAGACCCGGCGTTCGTGCGGTTCGTGCTCCACGGCGACGAGTTCCTGCTCGGCGCGATGCAGGCCTGCTGGATGGTCGGCATCATCGTCGGCAACCGGCTGGCGGCGCGACTGACGTCAGCCTCCCAGTTCGCTCACGCGCTGGCGATCACCGGCGTGACCACGGGCATCGCGGTGCTGATCCCGGCGACCTTCCCGTTCGTCGCCACCGCCGTGATCGGGTGGTTCATCGGCGGCGTCTCCAACGGGGTGGACAACGTGGCCATCCACGCCATCGCACGGTTGCGGACCCCTGAGGAGATGCGCGGGCGGGCGTTCGCCGCCATCGGGTCGATGATCACCGGCGCGAACCTGCTCGGGACGGCAGCCGCGGGCGGGTTGCTGCTGTTCCTCGGGCCCAGGGCGGTGTTCGCGCTCGGTGGCACCGGGGCGTTGCTGGCCGGTGTCACCTGTCTGGTGTTCGTGCGCCGTGCCCTGAAACGCGAAAAGAGCCCGGCCGAAGCCGGGCTCTCCTCACTCTAAAAACGAACTGTGGCGGTGATCAGCCGCGCACGACCTTGCCGGCCTTCAGGCAAGACGTGCACACGTTGATCCGCTGGCGCTGCGAGGCCGAAACCTTGGCGCGCACAGACTGGATGTTCGGGTTCCAGCGGCGGTTCGTCTTCCGCTGGGAGTGCGAAACCGAATGGCCGAAGCCCGGCCCCTTGCCACAGACGTCGCACACGGCAGCCACGTCAGCCACTCCTTCAGGTTCCTCAAGCGGTAAGTCTCGCGTCCCGGTGGGCGCGCAAGCGTGCACAAGCCTCAACCGGGCACGGCAACCCAATCAGGGTAGCCGGTGGGCTCACCCGCGACCAAACCGGGTGGATACTCTCGCCGCCATGCAGGTCATGGATGCGGTCGCGGTGCGCAGATGGGCAGACGCCTGCGTGCGGTCGTTGGACGCCAATCGGGAGTCGATCGACCAGATCAACGTCTTCCCCGTCCCGGATGGTGACACGGGCACGAACCTGCTGCACACGATGCAGTCGGCGCTCGACGCGCTGCTGCGCTCGCCCATGTCGACGGTGGGGGACGCGCTGTCCGCGCTCGCCCGCGGCGCGCTGGCCGGGGCGCGCGGCAACTCTGGCGTGATCCTGTCCCAGGTGCTCAGGGGCCTGGCGGAGACCGTGCAGGAGGTCTCGCTGGTCACCGGCACGGCGTTGCGCAAGGGCCTGCACCGCGCCGATGAGCTGGCCACCGCCGCGGTGTCCAAGCCCGTGCCCGGCACCGTGCTGTCGGTGCTGCACGCCGCGTCCGAGGCCGCCCGTGACTGCGGGTCGGACGACCTGGACGACGTGGTGATGGCGGCGTCGCGCGCGGGGGCCGTCGCACTGGCCGATACGCCCCGTCAGCTCGCGGTGCTGGCCAAGGCCGGAGTGGTCGACGCGGGCGGGCGTGGGCTCGTTGTGTTGTTGGACACACTGGCGGCCGTGATCACCGGCCAGAGCGTGGAGACGCCGGTGGACGCGCCCCTGGTGCCGCGCACGCCGGAGTCGCTGACGACCGCGCGCGAAAGCGGGTCGTCGGAGTTCGAGTACGAGGTCATGTACCTGCTCGACGGGACGTCCGAGGAGCTCGTGGCCGGGCTGCGCGCCACGTTGAACGGCCTGGGCGACTGCGTGTCGGTGGTGGGGGACGGCGTCTCGCTGTGGACCGTCCACGTGCACTGCAACGACATCGGCGCGGCCATCGAGTCGGGTGTGCGCGCTGGACGTCCGCACCGCATCACGGTGGCGCGGTTCGCCGATCAGATCGCCGCGCAGGCTTCTCGGTTCGTGCGCGACCGGGCGATCGTGGTGGTGGTGAGCGGCGCCGTGGACCTGTTCCGTGCGGAAGGCGCCACGGTGTTCGACCTCGCTTCTTCTTCGGCGACGCCCACGGACCTGGTGTCCGCCATCGTGTCGACGCGCGCGCGTCACGTCGCCGTTCTGCCCGGCGACCCGGACCTCCGTGAGGCACTGGATGAGGCCGTGGCGTACGCACAGGCCGCTGGGCAGGACGTAGTTGTGGTGCCGACGTTCTCGCCCGTGCAGGCTCTCGCAGCGTTGGCGGTGCACGACTCCTCTCGGCGCGCCGGTGACGACGTTGTCGCCATGGCCGAGGCCGCTGCTGCCACGCGCCGTGGCGAACTCGCGATCGCCGCGGACGAGGCCCTGACGTGGGTCGGCCGCTGCCAGCCGGGCGACCTGCTGGGCATGCTGGACGGCGAGGTCGTGCTGATCGAACCCGGTCCCGCGGCGCCGGAGTCGTTGATGGACCTGTCCTGCCGGCTGGTCGACCGCATGCTGGCGGGGGGCGGGGAACTGGTCACGGTGATCCTGGGCGCCGACGCGCCGGAGGGCCTGGCCGACGTGCTGGAGGACCACGTGCGGGTCACCCATCCGGAGGTCGAGGTGACCGCTTATCCGGGCGGCCAGCCCGACGCGGTCATTTTTGTCGGTGTCGAGTAGTTCAATGGGACGCGATGATCTCCTTCGACGACAAGCTGCAGCCGTTGCTCGGCAAGAAGACCGCCGACGCACTGGAGACCGGCCTCGGCCTCACGACGGTCGGTGACCTGCTGCGCCACTACCCGCGCCGGTACGACGAGCGCGGGAAGCTGACGGACATCCGTTCGCTGGAAATCGACGAGCACGTCACGGTGCAGGCCGAGGTGCGCAAGTGCCAGAAGCGCCAGATGAAGGCGCGCCGCGGCCAGATGACCGAGGCCGTCATCACCGACGGCACCTCGGAGCTGCACCTGGTGTTCTTCGGCAAGCCGGCGTTCGTGGCCGAGCAGGAGCTCCTGCCGGGCACGCGAGCGCTGTTCGCCGGCAAGGTCGGCCGCTACCGGCAGAACCTGCAGCTGGTGCACCCGGCGTTCGAGGTCCTCACCGCGGAGCAGGACGGGTCGTCGTTCCTGCAGGCGTTCCTGCCCGTCTACCCGGCGTCGCAGCACATCAACACGTGGAACATCGCGAACTGCGTGAAGCAGCTGCTGGAGATCTGGGACGGCGTGCCGGAGGACCCGCTGCCCGCCGACTTCCGCGAGGAGCAGGGCCTGATCGGCCTGGAGGACGCGCTGCGGTCGATCCACCGGCCGGAGAGCTGGGCGCAGATCTCGGTGGCGCAGCTGCGGTTGAAGTGGGACGAGGCGCTGGCCGTGCAGCTCGCGCTGGCCCAGCGCCGCAAGGCGTCCACGGCCCGTCCCGCCCCTTCGTGCGCCCGTCGCTCGGGCGGCATCCTCGACGCCTTCGACGCGCGCCTGCCGTTCACGCTGACGGCGGGCCAGGTGGAGGTCGGCGAGCAGGTGGCGTCGGACCTGGAGTCGACCGTGCCGATGAACCGGTTGCTGCAGGGCGAGGTCGGGTCGGGCAAGACCATGGTCGCGTTGCGGGCGATGTTGCAGGCGGTCGACGCGGGCCGTCAGGCGGCGATGCTCGCCCCGACGGAAGTCCTTGCGGCACAACACGCCCGGTCTCTGTCCGAGATGCTCGGCGACCTGGCCCAGGCGGGCCAGCTCGGCGGTGCCGAGGACGCGACGCGGGTGACGCTGCTGACCGGCTCGATGAACACGGCCCAGCGCCGCCAGGCGTTGCTCGACATCGTGACCGGCGAGGCGGGCATCGTCGTCGGCACGCACGCGATCATCCAGGAGAAGGTGGAGTTCCACTCCCTGGGCCTGGTAGTCGTCGACGAACAACACCGCTTCGGCGTGGAACAACGAGCGGCGTTGAGCGCGCGGGGCGAACGCGAGAACCCGCACGTCCTGGTGATGACGGCGACCCCGATCCCGCGCACCGTCGCCATGACGGTCTACGGCGACCTGGAGGTCTCGGCCCTGCGCGAACTGCCGGGCGGCCGCTCCCCGATCAAGACCTCGGTGGTGCCCGTCCGGGAGAAGCCCACGTGGCTCGACCGCGCCTTCGCCCGAGTGCGCGAGGAGGTGGCGAAGGGCCACCAGGCGTACTTCGTGTGCCCGCGCATCGGCGACGAGGAACCGGCGAAGTCGGAGGGCGACGACGACAAGCGCCCGGCCCTGTCCGTGATCGACGTGGCCACCATGCTCGCCCAGGGCCCGTTGCGCGGCCTGCGCATCGAGATCCTGCACGGCCGCATGCCCCCGGACGAGAAGGACGCGGTGATGCGGGCCTTCTCGGCCAACGAGGTCCACGTCCTGGTCGCCACCACGGTCATCGAAGTGGGCGTCAACGTCCCGAACGCCACCGTCATGGCCATCATGGACGCGGACCGCTTCGGCGTCTCCCAGCTCCACCAGCTCCGCGGCCGAGTGGGCCGAGGCAGCGCACCGGGCCTCTGCCTGCTGGTGACGGAGATGCCGGAGATGACGGCCACGATGGAACGCCTCCGCGCCGTCGAGTCCACTCTGGACGGCTTCGAACTGGCCCAGCTGGACCTGGAACTGCGCCGCGAGGGCGACATCCTGGGCGCCGCCCAATCGGGCCGCCGGTCGGGGCTGAAGATGCTGTCGCTGCTGCGCGACGAGGACATCATCGCGGACGCCCGCACGTCGGCTCAGCAGGTCGTGGACGCCGATCCGGACCTGGTGGAGCATCCGGGGCTCGCGGGGATGGTGGCGACGTTGCTGACGGAGGAGCGGGCCGAGTACCTGGAGAAGACCTAGCCGCGAGGGGAGAAGGGGCGGGCTGGGGGCTGGGCTGCGGGCTGGGCGGGCGCGGCTGGGCTGCGGGCGCGTTTGGGCTGCGGACGGGCTGGGTGCGTGCGGGCTGGGGCTGGACTGCGGGCTGGGTGGGCTGCGGGAGCGGCTGGGGCTGGGCGGGACTGCGGGGGCACGGCTGGGCTGCGGGCTGGGCGGGCTGCGGGCGCGTTTGGGCTGGGGCTGGACTGCGGGCCTGGCTGGAGGCGGGCCGCGGGCGGGCTGGGCTGCGGGCGGGCTGGGTGATCGCCGGGTCGGTTGCCGTGCCGCCCGCCACCTGTGCCGCACCCACGTGCTCTCGCGGCCCCGTACCTGCGTGGTCTCGCGTCTCCGCACCCGTGCGACCTCGCTCTCCGCGCCCCGTGCGACCTCGTCTCCGCCCCGTGCGACCTCGTCTCCGCGCCGTGCGGTCTCGTTCCCCGCTCGCTCGGCCCCGCCGGCCACCCTGCTCGGCACCACCGGCCGCCCGCGCGGCCCGCCCCGCGCGGCCTCGTCTCCCCCGCCCCGCCGCCCGCCCCGTGCGGCCCCGTCTCTCCGCCCCGCGCAGCCCGCGTCACCCACGCCCGCGTGATCTCAAACGCCTCCCCGGCCCCATCACCTGAAGGTGTGAGCGCGCCAGCCCGGCCGCCTCGGTACGTTTGGGCCCGTGCGTCGCCTGATCACCACCGCCCTCGTCACCCTCCTCGCCCTCGTCTCCGCCCCCATCCCGACCCAGGCCGACCCGGTCCTGCTCACCGGCGAAGAGTCCCGCTACCCGCACGCGATCCGCCTGGAACACGGCGTGTACCGCGGCTCGATCCTCGTGGCGCTGCACGGGTTCCACTCCGTCAACGTCCTGCGCGCCGGTCGGGCCGGCAAGAAGTTCCGGCGGATCGGCACGTTCGTCGACGGCGTGAGCGCCCACGCGACCTGCTGCGGGCACCTTTACGAGTTGCCTCGTCGGGTCGGTGAGATGCCTGCCGGGACCGTGTTGTGGGCGGGGTCCGTGGGGACTCGGCGGGAAGGGCTCAAGGCGCGGGTCGGGCGCAGTGACGACGCCGGCGAGACGTGGCATCACCTGTCCGAGTGCGCGCGGGCGCTGCCCGGTGGCGGGCTGTGGGAGCCGGACCTGTCCGTTGACGCCCGTGGGCGGCTGAACTGCTACTTCGCCGACGAGACGCACGAGTCGCACAGCCGGTACATCGGACGGTCGGTATCGCGCGACGGTGTCATCTGGTCGGGCAAGGAGTCGGTCGTCGCCGTGCCGGACGGCTCGCTTCGGCCCGGGATGCCGCAGGTCAAGAGGTTGCCGACCGGCGAGTTCTACATGATGTACGAGATCTGCTCGCAGCCGGACCAGCACTCCTGCGAGGCCTACCACCGCAGTTCGCCGGACGGTGTCGCCTGGGGAGACCCGAGGTGGCGTGGCACCAGGCCGACGACGAAGGACGGCCGGTGCTTCGCGCACACGCCGTCGATCACCCTCGCGCCCAACGGCACGTCACGGGGGCGGGTGATCCTCATGGGGCAGATGCTGATGTCCGCCAACGGCGAGGTCGACCCCGGCAACGGCCGCACGGTCTTCGTGTCCGAGAACGGCGGCAGGGACGGCTGGTACGCGGTCCCCGCGCCCGTCTCGGTGCCGGGCGCGCGGGACGAGCGGTGCCCCAACTACCACCCGAGCGGGGTGGCGTCGCTCGACGGCCGTGAGCTCATCGGGTTCGCCAGCGACTTCGCGGCGAACGGCGGCTGCCACACGAGCTGGGCCACGAGCAGCCTGCCGCCGTTCCCCGGTTAGCGCTCAGTCCTTCTGCCGCGGCTTCGGCAGCTGCTGGGTCTTCTGCTCGGCGACCGGCGCCGGTGGGACCGAAGCTGGTGCGCCCGAAGCTGGTGCGCCTGGAGCCGGTGCGCCCGGAGCCGGTGCGGGGGAGTCCTCGTCGGCGGACCCGTCCTCCAGCGGCTTGAGCACCGACATCGCCGCGTCCACGGCGGCCTGCGCGGCGTGGAACTGCGTCGCGAGGTTGTCGTGCGCCGAACGCAGCGACGCCTCCTTCTCGGACGCGGCGGCCGCGCGCTGGTCCGACGCGGCGACGGCCGCGGCCGACTTCTCCTCGGCGTCGCGCACCAGCGCGGCCGTGCGTGCCTCCGCGTCGCGGACGAGCCCGACGGCCTTCTCGTCGGCCTCGCGCACGGTGGTCGCGGCCCGCTGGTCGGCCTCGGCGATGGTGGCCGCGGCCTTGTCCTCCGACGTCCGCAGCGTCGTCGCCGCCTTCTCCTCTGCCGCGCTGACCAGGGCAAGGGCCTTCGCGGACGCGTCGGAGGTGGTCTTCTCGGCACGAGCCAGCGTCTCGGTCTCGAGATCGGAGAGGATCTTCTCCGCCTCCGCCTGCTTGGCCTGGAGCTCGCTGGTGAGCTTCTGCAGCGCCGCGGCTCGCTCGGCCTCCGCGTCGGCGACGATCTGCTCGGCCTCGGCCTTCGCGTCCGCCAGCACCTTCTGGTGCTCGGCGGTCAGCGTCGCCTTCAGGCCGTCGTACTCCTTGTCCAGCTGGTCGTGGTACGCCTTGTACTTCGCGTCGAGCTCGACGCGGTGGGCGTCCAGGTCCGCCGACTTCTTCTCGTACTCGCCGGCGATCCGTTCGCCGTTCGCGCGCACGTCGGCGACCAGGGCCTCGTGCTCGGCGGCGAGCTTCGCCTGCAACGACGTGTGCTCCGCCTCCAGCTCGGACCTGCGGCCGGCGGTCTGCTGGTCGAGCTCGGCGTGGCGCTGCTGGTAGTTGACCTCGAGCTGCTTGCGGCGCGCCTCGGTCTCGGCGAGCAGGCGCTGGTGGGCCTCGCGCTGACCGGCCGCCCACTTCTCGGCCTCACCCCGCGTCGCGGCGGCCTTGTCGAGGGCGTCCTTGCGGATGTCCGCGATCTCTTCCTCGGCCAGGCTCATCATCACGCGGACGCGCTCGGTGACGTTCGACGCGCTCACGGGAGCGTTGGCGAGGTTCTGCAGCTGGACCTTGGTCTTGTCGAGGTCGGCGCGCATCGAGTTGAGGAGTTTGGTGAGCTCGCCCACCTGCGCGGAGGCCGCGTCGCGAGCACGGTTCGAGTTCTTGAGGTCGAACTCCAACCGGGTGACTCGTTCGTTCACCTGTCGCTGGTTGTAACCACGGAGGACAACGTCGAAATGCGGTGTGCGGGCAGTAGGCTGCCCGGCTCCATCAGCCCCGGCCATATGGCTCACCCTACCGAGATAGTCGCGAAGATCGTCACTCGATCTGGTTAAACCCACTACCGGCCGCAGTCTGACCGGGTGGTGGGTATCCACTTTGCTCTCATCACGCGAGAATCGGGTGAGCAAGACCGATCAGGATGACACCCATCACGTGAGACAGTCCTCCCAACTGGCAAGAGTCGCACGGTAACGTGCCTCGACTGATGACCGCCGAGTAACACCGGGAGGGCACGGATGTTCCGCAAGGTTCTTGTCGCCAACCGCGGCGAGATCGCGATTCGCGCGTTCCGAGCCGCCTACGAACTGGGCGCTGGAACGGTCGCCGTCTTCCCTCACGAGGACCGAAACTCGCTGCACCGCCTGAAGGCCGACGAGTCGTACGAGATCGGCGAGCCGGGACATCCCGTCCGCGCCTACCTTTCCGTCGACGAGATCATCAAGGCCGCCCGCAAGGCCGGTGCCGACGCGATCTACCCCGGTTACGGGTTCCTGTCCGAGAACCCGGAGCTCGCGATGGCCTGCCGTGAGGCAGGTCTCACCTTCATCGGCCCCGTCGCCGAGGTACTGGAGCTGACGGGCAACAAGGCGCGCGCCATCGCCGCCGCCCGCGAGGCCGGCCTGCCGGTGCTGGAGTCGAGCCCGCCGTCGTCCGACATCGACGAGCTGCTCGAAGCGTCGAAGACCATGCGCTTCCCCGTCTTCGTGAAGGCCGTCGCCGGTGGTGGTGGCCGCGGCATGCGCAAGGTCGACGAGCCCGCCGCGC
The DNA here is from genome assembly GCF_014646255.1 of Lentzea pudingi. Taxonomy (GTDB): domain Bacteria; phylum Actinomycetota; class Actinomycetes; order Mycobacteriales; family Pseudonocardiaceae; genus Lentzea; species Lentzea pudingi. Next base: position 285,034 of record NZ_BMNC01000002.1, on the reverse strand, counting down.
TGCGCGAGTCGCTCGAAGCGGCGTCCCGCGAGGCGGAGTCCGCGTTCGGCGACCCGACGGTGTTCCTCGAGCAGGCCGTGGTCGAACCGCGCCACATCGAGGTGCAGATCCTCGCCGACGGCCAGGGCAACGTGATCCACCTCTTCGAGCGCGACTGCTCCGTGCAGCGGCGCCACCAGAAGGTCATCGAGATCGCGCCCGCGCCGAACCTCGCGCCCGAGCTGCGTGACCGCATCTGCGCCGACGCGGTGAAGTTCGCGCGGCACATCGGGTACCGCAACGCCGGCACCGTGGAGTTCCTGCTCGACCCCGAAGGCCACTACGTCTTCATCGAGATGAACCCGCGCATCCAGGTCGAGCACACGGTCACGGAAGAGGTGACCGACGTCGACCTGGTGCAGTCGCAGATGCGGATCGCGTCCGGTGAGACGCTGGAGGACCTGGGCCTGTCCCAGGACACCGTCCAGCTGCGCGGCGCGGCCCTGCAGTGCCGCATCACCACCGAGGACCCGGCCAACGGGTTCCGCCCGGACACCGGCACGATCAGCGCCTACCGCTCGCCGGGTGGTTCCGGCATCCGCCTCGACGGCGGCACGGCCGGCGCCGGCATGGCCATCAGCCCGCACTTCGACTCGATGCTCGTGAAGCTCACGTGCCGCGGCCGGACCTTCTCCCTCGCCGTCGCCCGTGCGCGCCGTGCGATCGCGGAGTTCCGCATCCGCGGTGTGTCCACGAACATCCCGTTCATCCAGGCCGTGCTGGACGACCCGGACTTCTACGAGGGCCGCGTCACCACGTCGTTCATCGAGAAGCGCCCGCACCTGCTGACGGCACGCCACTCGGCGGACCGCGGCACGCGCCTGCTGACCTACCTCGCGGACGTCACGGTCAACCACCCGAACGGCACGCGCCCGACCGCGGTCGACCCGCGCGAGAAGCTGCCGGTCGCCGACCTCAACGCGGAACCGGTCCCCGGCTCCAAGCAGAAGCTGGTCGAGCTCGGCCCCGAGGGCTTCGCGCGGTGGCTGCGGGAGAGCAAGGCCGTCGGCGTCACCGACACGACGTTCCGCGACGCCCACCAGTCGCTGCTCGCCACCAGGGTGCGCACCAAGGACCTGCTCGCCGTCGCGCCGCACGTCGCGCGCATGACGCCCGAGCTGCTGTCGCTGGAGTGCTGGGGCGGCGCGACTTACGACGTGGCGCTGCGGTTCCTCGCGGAGGACCCGTGGGAGCGGCTCGCCGCGCTGCGCGAGGCCGTGCCGAACATCAACCTGCAGATGCTGCTGCGCGGCCGCAACACGGTCGGCTACACGCCGTACCCGGAGGCCGTGACCAAGGCGTTCGTGGAGGAGGCGACGAAGACCGGCATCGACATCTTCCGGATCTTCGACGCGCTGAACGACGTCGAGCAGATGCGCCCGGCGATCGAGGCCGTGCGCGAGACCGGGACCGCGGTGGCTGAAGTCGCCCTGTGCTACACGAGCGATCTGTCCAATCCGGACGAACGCCTGTACACGCTGGACTACTACCTCAAGCTGGCCGAGCAGATCGTCGGTGCCGGCGCGCACGTCCTGTGCGTCAAGGACATGGCGGGCCTGCTGAGGGCTCCGGCGGCGTCGCGCCTGATCACCGCGCTGCGCAAGGAGTTCGACGTACCCGTCCACCTTCACACGCACGACACGGCGGGTGGCCAGCTGGCGACGTACCTCGCGGCGATCCAGGCGGGCGTGGACGCGATCGACGGCGCGACCGCGTCGATGGCGGGCACGACGTCGCAGCCGCCGCTGTCGTCGATCGTGGCGCTGACCGACCACACCGAGCGCTCGACGGGCCTGAACCTCCAGAACGTCTGCGACCTGGAGCCGTACTGGGAGTCGGTGCGCAAGATCTACGCGCCGTTCGAGTCCGGCATCCCCGGCCCGACCGGCCGCGTCTACCACCACGAGATCCCCGGTGGTCAGCTCTCGAACCTGCGCACCCAGGCCGTCGCTCTCGGCCTCGGCGAGAAGTTCGAGGAGATCGAGTCGATGTACGCGGCGGCCGACCGCATGCTCGGCCACCTCGTGAAGGTGACGCCGTCGTCCAAGGTCGTCGGCGACCTCGCGCTGCACCTCGTGGGCGCGGGCGTCGCGCCGAAGGACTTCGAGGCGGACCCCGGCAAGTTCGACATCCCGGCGTCGGTGATCGGCTTCCTGCACGGCGAACTGGGCGACCCGCCCGGCGGCTGGCCGGAGCCGTTCCGCAGCAAGGCGCTGGCCGGGCGTCCCGCGCCGAAGCCGGTCGAGGAGCTCTCCGCCGAGGACGAGGCCGGTCTCGCCGACTCGCGCAGGGCGACGTTGAACAGGCTGCTGTTCCCGGCGCCCACCAAGGAGTTCAACACGCACCGCGAGGCTTACGGCGACACGTCGGTGTTGCGCTCCAAGGACTTCTTCTACGGCCTGCGTCCGGGCGAGGAGTACTCCGTCGACCTGGAGCCGGGTGTCCGGCTGCTGATCGGTCTGGAGGCGATCTCCGAGGCCGACGCGCGAGGCATCCGCACGGTGATGGCGACCCTGAACGGCCAGCTGCGCCCGATCCAGGTCCGCGACCGTTCGGTGGCGGCCGACATCCCGGCCGCCGAGAAGGCGGACCGCTCGAACCAGAACCACGTGGCCGCGCCGTTCGCCGGCGTGGTGACGGCGGTGGTGGCCGAGGGTGACAGCGTCGACGCCGGTCAGACCGTCGCGACGATCGAGGCCATGAAGATGGAGGCCGCGATCACCGCGCCCAAGGCCGGTGTGGTGCGGCGCCTGGCGTTGCGCGGTGCGCAGCAGGTCGAAGGCGGCGACCTGCTGATCGTCCTGGAGTAGGTCGGAACGTCGTGGAGGGGCCCGGTCTGTCGCAGGCCGGGCCCCTTCGCTGTGCGGAGGACGCGGAACTCCACGACGATTCCCTGCGTTGCACCGGGCACGGGAGTCAGGGAAGAGGGTTTCGCATCATGAAGAAGGCGTTGGCCGGCCTGCTCGGCCTGGCAGGGGTGGCGTGGGCACTGAAGGACCTGCCGCGGCAGTTGGGCGGCAAGCCGGACCCGGTCCACATGTCGCGGTCACCGCGCTACCGCGACGGCAAGTTCCACAACGACAAGGAGGTCAGCACGGTCCCGGACCGCGACTCCTTCTCGATGCGCGACTTCGTCTTCGGTGGCGCCGACCGCAAGCCGTCCGTGGCCGTGCCACTGGTCGGTCCGCTGTCGCCGGTCGCGGAGGGTGTTCACATCACCTGGTACGGACACGCGTCCGCGTTGATCGAGATCGACGGTGCCGCCGTGCTCATCGATCCCGTGTGGAGTGACCGCGTCTCGCCCTCCGCGCACGTCGGACCGAAGCGGCTGCACCCGGTTCCGCATCAGTTGTCTGATTTGCCTGATGTGAGTGCGGTTGTGGTTTCGCACGACCACTACGACCACCTCGACATGGAGACCGTGCAGGCGTTGACCGCTTCTTCTGCGGCGGTGTTCGTGGTGCCGCTGGGGTTGGGCGCGCACCTGGCCCGGTGGGACGTGCCCGCCTCGCGGATCGTCGAGCTGGACTGGGACGAGTCGCACTCCGTGGCCGGGTTCACGCTCACTTGCACTGCGGCGCAACACTTTTCCGGCCGGTCCGTGCAGCGCAACGTCACGCTGTGGGCCTCGTGGGTGATCAAGCGCGGTGAGCGTTCGGTGTTCTACAGCGGCGACACGGGCTACTTCGCGGGATACAAGGCGATCGGCGAGGCGCACGGTCCGTTCGACGCCGTGCTGATGCAGGTCGGCGCGTACGGGGACGCGTGGCCGGACATCCACATGACGCCCGAGGACGGGGTTCGGGCGTTCGAGGATTTGGGGGGTGGGTTGTTGATCCCGGTGCATTGGGCGACGTTCAACCTTGCCCTGCATCCTTGGGGGGAGCCGATTGACCGGGTGTGGCGCGAGGTCAAGGCTCGGGGGATGAAGATGGCTGTGCCTCGGCCTGGGGAGCGGGTTGATGTTGATTCGCCCGGTGAGGTTGATGGGTGGTGGCAGGCGCTTGCCTGATCTTGTCGGAGGGGCTGAGTAGGTTGAGTTGTAGGGGTTCCCGGATCGGGGGGACGCCTGCGTCAGCTTGCGGTGGTCGTTGACGCGGCCTTGCGGTACGCGGCCTGGCGGGTGGTCACCTTGCGGGCGGCGGGCTTGCGGTACGTGGCCTTGCGGTACGTGGCCTGGTGGGAGGTTGCCTTGCGGTACGCGGCCTGGCGGGTGGTCACCTTGCGGGCGGCGGGCTTGCGGTACGTGGCCTTGCGGTACGCGGCCTGGCGGGTGGTCACCTTGCGGGCGGCGGGCTTGCGGTACGTGGCCTTGCGGTACGCGGCCTGGCGGGTGGTCACCTTGCGGGCGGCGGGCTTGCGGTGCGTGCTTCCCCTGGGGCTCTGCCCCAGACCCCGGCAATCTGATCAGGGGGCCCGCGCTGCCCGTAGGTAGATGGCACGCCTGTTGCTTAGAGCGGCTGCCGGTTGCGTACGAGGTGGCGTCGGCGGTGGGGTCCCATCACGAGCCGAGCCAAGAGCGGGCCACACCTGAGGGGTGAGGTCAAGTCGACGAAAAGCGTGTCGACTTGACCTCACCCCTCAGGCGCAGCAAGAGCTATGGCGCGACTCGTGATGGGACCCCACCGCCCAGTGCGCTTGCTCAAGGCGAAAGACGAAAGACAGGACGGCTCGCCTTCGGCATCGCGTGCTGTCAGGCGTGGGTGCTTGCCCTTGTGCGTAGGCGGCGGATGGCTCGTAGGACCTCGTCTCGGTGCTTTGCCGACTTCAGCCATGCCGGGAGCTTTGCCAGGATCGTCATCCGGCGTACCGACGACGGGTCTGGGTCCTCGCGCAGGGTTGCGCTGACATAGGACTCGAGTACGTCGAGGTGTGCGGTGTTCAGTGCCCACAGGGTGTGGTCTGCGCACGGAGTCGTTAGCCAGAGGTCTGGCACGTAGGACGTGGCGTCCCAGCACCACACGCGGTTGTAAGGGCGGGTGTGTGCGCACGTTGGGCAGACGAGGCGGTCTGCGGTGGCGACGGCCTGGGCTGCGCAGGACGGGCATGCCACTAGGACTGGGGTGGTGGCCAGGGTGCAGAGGCAGGCGCCCGAGTCGCGGTGGCGGGTCATGCGCACAGGATGCACCTGGGACGATGTGGGGGTGACACGAATAGTTGCCGGGTCCGCGGGAGGTCGCAGGCTCAAGGTTCCGCCCAAGGGCACGCGGCCCACGTCCGAGCGGGTGCGGGAGGCGTTGTTCAGTTCGCTCGAGGCCCTGGTCGACCTTGACGGGGTCAAGGTGCTGGATCTTTATGCCGGGTCGGGGGCGCTGGGGTTCGAGGCGTTGAGCCGGGGGGCTGGGCACGCCACGTTCGTCGAGTCGGACAAGCGGGCCGCTGACGTGCTCAAAGGCAATGCGAAGGAGCTTGGGTTCGCGGACACCGTGGTGGTCAACCGGACTGCTGAGGCGTACGTGAGTGGTGAAGGGGAGAAGTTCGACGTCGTGTTCGCCGATCCGCCGTACGCGGTGGGGGACGACGAGCTCGCCAAAGTGCTTCGGGGGGTCGTGCCTCGGCTTGCGGAAGATGCCATCTTGATCGTGGAACGTGCTTCGCGAAGTGGCGAACCAGCTTGGCCTGAAGAAGTGGAATCGTTGCGTGCCAAGCGTTACGGGGACACGGCTGTCTACTGGGCCCAGGTGCGTTCTGATGGGTGACGAGAACCACGGACACTCCTGGAGGCGTCCGATCGGGTGCTAACGTCCGCCCATGACGCGTGCCGTGTACCCCGGCTCCTACGACCCGGTAACCAACGGTCACCTGGACATCATCGGGAGAGCCGCGCACCTGTTCGAAGAGGTTGTCGTCGCCGTGCTCATCAACAAGAACAAGCGCACCTTGTTCGACGTCGAGGAGCGTCAGGAGATGCTGCGCGAGGTCACCTCTCAGTGGGACAACGTGCGTGTGGACTCGTGGCACGGGCTGTTGGTCGACTACTGCCGCGAGAACAACATCAAGGCCATCGTGAAGGGCCTGCGCGCGGTCAGCGACTACGACTACGAGCTGCAGATGGCGCAGATGAACCACCAGCTCACCGGTGTCGACACGCTGTTCATGCAGGCCAGCCCGCAGTACTCCTACCTGGCGTCCTCGCTGGTCAAGGAGGTCGCGACGTACGGTGGCGACGTCTCGACGCTGCTGCCCGCGACCATCGAGCAGCGGCTGCAGCAGCGCCTCGCCGAGACGCGCTAGAGCGTCAGTTTCATCCCCACGTGCGACGCGGTGAACCCGAGGCGCTCGTAGAACCGGTGTGCGTCCACGCGTGACGCGTCCGTCGTCAGCTGCACCATGCCGCAACCGCGTGCGCGGGCCTCGTCGACCGCCCACCTCACCAGGTGTTCGCCCAGGCCGTTGCCGCGCTGGTCGGAGCGCACCCGCACGGCCTCCACGGTCGCGCGGGTCATGCCCAGGCGGGACAGGCCCGCCGTGAACGTCAGCTGCAGCGTGCCCACGACCTCGCCGTCCGCGTCGGCCACGGCCAGGAGCTGGTGCGGGTCGGCGTCGATCACCTCGAACGCCTTCTCGTACGCCGGGCCGCCCGGCTGCTCGCGCCGCGCGCCCAGCGGGTCGTCCGCCAGCATCGTCACGATCGGGTGGACGTCGGCCGCGGTGGCCCGCCGGATTGTGATCTTCACGGTTCCCCCAGGTCGATGTGGGGAAATCCTGACACGCCCTGTCGAAGTCCCGGTGCCGGGGAGATCGGCAGGGCACACTTGTGGGTGGGAGTCACAGGGGTTAGGGGTGTGAGACGTGTACCGGGTGTTCGAGGCACTCGACGAGCTCGTCACGATCGTCGAGGAAGCGCGCGGAGTTCCGATGACCTCGGGCTGCGTGGTGCCGCGCGGCGACGTGCTCGAACTGCTCGACGACGTGCGTGACGCGATCCCCGCCGAGCTCGACGACGCGCAGGACGTGCTGGACCACCGCGACGAGGTCGTCGGCAAGGCCAAGCACGAGGCGGAGTCCGGCGTGTCGAAGGCACGTGCCGACGCGGACCGCATGCTCGCCGAGGCGCAGGCCGAGGCCGAGGCGATGCTGTCCGACGCGCGCGCCCGTGCCGAGCGGATGATCGCCGAGGCGGAGGACCAGGCCGAACGGACCGTGGCCGCCGGCCGCCAGGAGTACGACGACCTGGTGGGTCGCTCGCACGCCGAGGCCGAGCGCATGATCCAGGCAGGCCGGGCCAACTACGAGCGCGCCACCGAGGACGGCCGCGCCGAGCAGGCCAGGCTCGTCGACGAGCAGGAGGTCGTCCGGGCGGCGCACGCCGAGGCGGCCCGTCTGCTCGACACCGCCCAGAACGAGTCCATCCGGCTGCGGTCGGAGTGCGACGCGTACGTGGACGGCAAGCTCGCGGACTTCGAGGACCTCCTCGCGCACACGCTCAGGTCGGTCGGCAAGGGCCGTTCGCACCTGCGCGGGCCGGCCGTCGCGGGCGCCGCGGCACCGTTCGACTACGGTTCCTGACGAACCAGCCCGGTCGGGGACGACTGAACGTGTGATTCGCGCTACGTCGGACAGGTGCGATCACCTGCCGATTTCACGCGCGGGGGCGTCGTCCCGTACCCTGGACCGGCTGGACGTGGTAGGTCCCCGTCAGCAAAACCCGAAAATCATGACTGAGCATCGTCACGCGTCCACGCGTCCCACAGCATCCAGTCCCTGGGTCATCGACACCAGGGACATCGGCCGTCGAGCCGGTCTGAGCCGACCCCTCGTGAGGTCGGTCCCCGGCGAAGGTGTGGGGTTGCTCGGGGTGATCGCGGTGCCCGAGGGCGGAGAGGTCGAACTCGACCTCCTGGTCGAATCGGTCGTCGAGGGTCTGCTGGTGTCGGGGACCGCGTCCGCGAAGGTCGAAGGGGAGTGCTCGAGGTGTCTCGAGCCGCTCACCGACGAGGTCGAAGTCCGGGTCACGGAGCTCTACGCGTGGCCGGACAGCACCACGGACGAGACCACCGACGAACACGAGGTCAGCCGGATCGTCAACGATCTGATCGACCTCGAGCCTGTGGTGCGGGACGCCATCGTTCTCGCGCTGCCGCAGGCGCCGCTTTGCGAGCCGGACTGCAAGGGGCTTTGCTCCGAGTGTGGTGGCAGGTGGGCGGAGCTCGGGCCCGACCACGGGCATGAGACGATTGACCCTCGGTGGGCCGCGTTGCAAGAGCGGTTCAGCGATGACAACAACGAGGAGAAGTAGTCGTGGCCGTCCCGAAGCGGAAAATGTCGCGTTCGAACACCCGTGCGCGCCGTTCCCAGTGGAAGACGTCTGCTGTGCACCTGGTGGCGTGCCAGAACAAGGCCTGCCGTCAGCCGAAGCCGCAGCACGTCGCCTGCCCGGCCTGTGGTCAGTACGCTGGCCGCCAGGTCGCTCAGCCGGCCTGATCTCCTCGCTGACGTAGTGGGGGGAAAGCCGCCGCGCGCACCGCAAGCGGACCGCGCGGACCTGCTCGAAGCGCTCGGCGTCCACCTGGACGCCGAGCTGCTCGTGCTGTCGCTCACCCACAGGTCTTACGCGTACGAGAACGGCGGCTTGCCGCCGAACGAGCGTCTCGAGTTCCTGGGAGACGCGGTGCTCGGGCTGGTCGTCACCGACCACCTCTACCGCACCCATCCCGACCTTCCCGAAGGTCAGCTCGCGAAGCTCCGCGCCAGCGTGGTCAACATGCACGCACTGGCAGGCGTCGCGCGCAACCTGAGTGAGGGCGGGCTCGGTGCACACCTGTTGCTCGGTCGTGGCGAAGAGCTGACCGGCGGCAGGGACAAGGCGAGCATTCTCGCTGACGGTCTCGAGGCCGTCATCGGTGCGGTGTACCTGCAGTTCGGTATCGATACCGCACGAACGTTCGTTCATCGGCTGTTCGATCCGCTCTTGGCCAAAGCTCCGCTCTTGGGTGCTGGACTGGACTGGAAGACAAGCCTGCAGGAGCTCACCGCTCAAGCCAGCCTCGGCGTCCCGGAGTACCGCGTGGACGACCAGGGGCCGGACCACCGCAAGGAGTTCACCGCAACGGTGCTCGTCGGTGGCCAGCCTTACGGCAAGGGTGATGGGCGCACCAAGAAGGAAGCCGAGCAGAAAGCCGCCGAAGCGGCTTATCATGTTCTGTCGGAACGGGTCAAGGCCGAGCAGGAGTCGGTCCGATCCGCAAACGGACAGAATGGCGCCTCGGTGACGCCAGGGACCGCCCCAACCGAGGAAGACTGAGACACGCAATGTATGCGACCAGGAACCGCACGAACCGCCGCACCCGCACCGTCCGCGGGCCGGTGAACACCTCCCGCAGCGGAGGCATCCAGGGACTTGTGCTGGTCAGGGACACGAGCCGCGCGGGTGTGTGGGTGCTCAAGCCCACCAAGCCGCAGGCCGCCGTGATCGAGGCTCAGCCCGTCGACGAGGGCAAGTCCGAAGCCTGACGTGCCCGAACTCCCAGAGGTCGAGGTAGTACGCCTCGGCCTCGAAGCCCACGTCGCCGGCCGGGTCATCTCCTCGGTAGAGGTGCTGCACCCACGCGCCATCCGTCGGCACGACCTGGGTTCCTTGGACTTCTGCGCGCGCCTGGCAGGCCAGCCCATGGCCGCCGCCAGGCGCCGCGGCAAGTACCTCTGGGTGGAACTGGCCGACAAAGCCGCCATGCTCGCGCACCTGGGCATGAGCGGCCAAATGCTCGTCCAACCCTCGTCGGCCCCCGACGAGAAGCATCTGCGCGTCCGCTTCCGGTTCGCCGACGGCGGGCCGGAGCTCCGTTTCGTGGACCAGCGCACCTTCGGCGGCCTCGCGCTCGCCGAGCTGGTCGAGGTCGACGGCACGCTGGTGCCCGATTCGGTCGCCCACATCGCGCGCGACCCCATGGACCCCTTGTTCTCCCGTGATGCTGCTGTGCGCGCGTTGCGCCTGCGTCACACCGAGATCAAGCGTGCGCTCCTGGACCAGACCCTCGTGTCCGGCATCGGCAACATCTACGCCGACGAGGCCCTGTGGCGAGCGAAGCTGCACGGCACCCGGATGACGGACAAGCTGACGAAGGTCAAGGCCGCCGAGCTGCTGGACCACGCCACGGACGTGATGCGTGAGGCGCTCGGGCAGGGTGGCACGTCGTTCGACGCCCTCTACGTCAACGTCAACGGGCAGTCCGGGTACTTCGACCGGTCACTCAGCGCGTACGGCCAGGAGAACCGGCCGTGCAAGCGGTGCGGTGCCGCGATCGTCCGCGAGCCGTTCATGAACCGTTCGTCGTATTCCTGCCCGCGGTGCCAGCCGCGCCCGCGAAGCTGACAAATCCTCGTTTCCCTCCCTGACCAGGAAACGTGCTCTTCACCTGGCTCGCCGTGGTCGTGCTCGGCCGAAGGCTGAGGTGCTCAGTCGTGCAGGCGCTGGATCTGAGCGTGCACCTCGTCGGCGACGTGGCGCCGCACCCAGACCTGCCGCCGGTAGGCGGCTTCGACGGTGAGCCCGATGGTCAGGGCGATCGCGGCGAGCACGATCGCGGGCACCCACAGACGCATTGCGGGCAGTGCGGCCGAGGTCATCAGCCCGACCGCCGCGGCGGCCCACGCCGTGCCCAGCAGCAGCGGGAGTGCGTGGTCGGCCGTGAGCCAGGACCACCGGCTCCTGCTCGCGTCCCTGGACAGCACGTCGGCGGCGTTCTCGAGGTGGGTGACGTGCCAGCGGATCCGTTCCTCGTCGGCTCCGGCCGCCTGCTTGCGCAGCAGGCGTTCGAGCTCGCGGCGGACGGGAGCGGGCTTCACCGGTTCCTCCAGCCGCACCGGCCAGTGGTTCTCGCGGAACCTCTCGGTCTTGTACTGCCCCAGCACGAGGAAGATCGCGTACATCGTCGCGCCGCCGGCGATGAGGACGAGCAGCGGGCGCAGCCGGGGTTCGACCGGCGAGCTGAAGACGATCGCCACCGTGAACCCCGCGAGCAGGATGCCTCCCGGTGCGGCCACGAGCAGGTTGTACGTGGTCGGGTCGAGGTCCTGCGCGAGCCGTTCCGCCGAGTTGATCTGCTTGCGGCCCAGCGAGACCACGCCGACCGAGAACAGCACCACGACCAGGAGCGCGGCGGCGGCGATCGAGACCACGGCGGCGGTGTCCCTGGTGCTCGCCGGCAACGCCAGCACCGGCGCGGCGAACGCGGCGGCACCGAGCAGGGCGGCGAGCGGCCCGGCCCACGGACGCGCCGGTGTCTGCCCGATGACGGCGCGGCGCTGCGGTTCGCCGGCGATCTTCTCGCACAGCCGGACGTGCTCGGGGTCGTCGATCGTGCGGTGGGCCTGGAAGTTGGCGAACTCCCTGATGGTGCGCGGGAGTTCGTGCGCCCTCGGCATCTTCGCGCCGTCCAGGAGCAACGGGATGATCGTCTTCCCGGCGGCGAGCGCCCACCTGATCTCGTTGTGCACCCAGTCCGCGCCGTCGGTCCTGAGCTCCTTCGCCCAGCCGGCGTGCACCACGACGACGACCACGTCGGACCGGTCGAGGTGGCGCCGCAGCTGGTTCGGGTAGCGGCGGCCGTGCCCGATGGTGGCGGAGTCGAGGAAGACGGCGTTGCTCCCGAACCGGGAGACGAGCCGCGCGTAGAGCGTTCGGACGAAGGCGATGCGCTCGTCGTGCCGCCGGTAGTTGAGGAAGGTGCCGCCCATGTCGAGCGACCGTAGCGGGATGTTCGTGGTGCGCGACATGACACATGAGTGCACCGATGTGGCGATTCCTCGTCATGTGATGGGAAGCAGGTGACTTCGCACGATGCGCGGTGGCGATGCTCACGGGAATGCTGCGAGCGCTGGGATTCGAGGTCACGGTGGTGGAGAACCGATGAGCGGCGGCATCTTCATCTGTTACCGCAAGAACCACCTCAGCGGGAGGCGCGGCACGGCCCTGGCGGTCGAGGCGTTCATCGAACGGCTGCGCACCCACTTCGGTTCCGAGAAGATCCGCGCGGACACGGAGATGACCGGGGGCGACCACTTCCCGACGGTGCTCGAGGAGTGGTTGCGCGGCAGTGAGGTCGTCCTCGTGTTCGTCCACCAGGAGTGGCTCGACGACCTCGTCGAGCGCAGGGACGACGAGGGCGACTGGGTCCGTCTGGAGGTCAGGACGGCGCTGGAGCTGGGGCTGCACGTCATTCCGGTGCTGCTGGACAAGGCCACGCTGCCCACCGAGCGGATGCTGGAGGAGAAGGGGTTCCTGGACGTCGCCGAGCTCGGCAACCAGCAGTTCCGGCGCATCCCCTTCGGGGAATGGCAGGTCGCCGGCGCCGAGCTGATCCGGTTGCTCGAAGGGCGCGTCGCGACGGAGCCGCCCCCTGCGCCGCAACGCCCCGATCCCGCACGTCCGCGCAGCCCGTGGCCGGTGATCGTCGCGGCTCTTCTCGGCCTCGCCGCGCCACTGGCGCTGGTGCAGGGCGTGGAACCGAGGCAGGTGTGGCTGATCGCGCTCGCCCTCGCGCTGGTCTTCCCACTGTTGATCCCACTTGCGACGGTCGCGGTCGTGCACGCGGGCAGGAAGCGGCTCGACGAGAGCGACAAGCACCTGGCCGAGTTGTCGCACGACAAGAAGACCAACGCCACGGTCGGTCTGTTCGTGGCCGCGATGGGCGTCATCGTTCTCTTCATCAGCAACCTGGTGTCGTGGCACTGGCAGCTCCTCGCGATGGCGGTGATCGTCGGGTTCGCCATCACCTCGGGAGACCGGTGGCTGCGGGATCGACGTAAGGGCGACTTCTGGCCTTACGAGAGCCTCGCGCCGAACCCCGCGTCCGTGCGTGGTGCCCTCGCGCACGCCGAGCGGTTCATGAAGGAACACCAGCCGCTGCTGACGAAGAAGCAGCGCGAGCAGGTCGAGTTCGTGTTCGGCCAGGTCGAATGGGCCGTGGACCGGCTCCGCGAACTCGCCGCGTTGTCGAGGTGGGCCTGGTTGCGCAGGTCCGCCGTCTGGCTGCCCGCGGTGCACGTGCTGTTCGTCGCCGCCGTGATCGGCAGTGCGGCAGGCGCGCTCGTCGAGGGCGCCTGGGGCTACACCGGTCTGCTGGCCGGCGCGGTCGTCGCCGCGCTGCTCTGCCACTTCTTCACCGTCGACCTCGCCTACCGGCTGCAGCGCTGGCGCCGGAAGGTCGTCGCCGACGCCGCGCCCGCCGAGGTGGACCGCCTGCGCAAGGTGCTCGCCGAGATCAGCATTCCGCCCGCCGCGCCCGAGGAGACCACCGGATGAAGATCGTCATCGCCCTGCTCGTGCTCGTCCTCGCCGGGTGCTCCGGCACCGGGGCTCCCGCTCCCCGGGCAACGACGACCACCGCTGCCGCGTCCTCCACTCAGAGCGGGGCGAAGATGCCGAAGTTCGTGGTGAGCCAGTCGGAGGCGGCGGGCAGCACCCCCGACCCCAAGACCAAGATCACGCTCGGGGCGGTGAAGTTCGGCGAACCGACCGGTGCGTCCGGCTGCAAGAGCTGACGCGCGCCTGTCGAGACGGCCTCCCGGGTTGCTGACCTGGGAGGCCGTTCCCGTTGTACCTGCGGAATGGACAGTACTGCGCACTGCGTAGTACTGTCCACGGCGCAACAGTGCTCAACTCCTGCGAGAGGGAGCGCGGTTCGGTGGCCGAAATGGGCTTCGCCGATTTCGGCCACCAAACCGCGGGGGAGAGGTCATGGACACCAGTCAACTGCTCAAAGGGGTGCTGGACCTGGCCGTGCTTGCGGTTCTGCGCAAGGACGACGGGTACGGGTACGACGTGGTGCGCAGGCTGCGTGCCGGGGGATTGAACGGCGTGGGCGACGCGTCGGTGTACGGGACGCTGCGCCGGCTCTACAACGCGGGGATGCTGACCTCGTACGTCGTGCCCAGCGAAGAGGGCCCGCACCGCAAGTACTACAGCATCAACGAGACCGGGCGGGCGCGCCTGGCTGAGTCGAGGGAGACGTGGAGGTCGTTCGCCAGCACGCTGGACGGCCTGCTCGAGGAGGTCGCAGCATGAACACGCAAGCGCTCGGTGTCGAGCACTACCTGGCTGGGATGCGCGCCGCCCTCGACGACCTGCCGCCCAACGAGGTCGCCGAGATCATGGAGGACACCGAGGCGCACGTCGCCGAGCTGTCCACCGAACTCGGTGAGGACGAGACGCTCGAGCAGCGGCTCGGAACTCCGGAGCAGTACGCGCAGGAGCTTCGTCAGGCCGCCGGCTACCCGTCGCGGACCGAGCGGTTGCCGGTCACGACGAAGAAGCAGATGCTGACCAGGCCCCGTGCCGCGGCCTGGGGACTGGTGGCGGCCACGGGCATCACGGTGCTCGCGGGAGCGGCGGCGTTGCGGGAGCCGGCGGTGCTGCTCCTGCCCGCGGTGATCCTCGTGCTGAGCCTGGCGCTCGTGAACGACCGGGGACCCGTGCAGCAGGAGATCATGAACCTGCCGGAGACGATCAGGCTCAAGCAGTGGCTCACGCCCGAGGCGGGCACTCCCGCCGAGCGGGCGATCACCTACCTCAAGTCGTTGCAGCCGGCCTGGTGGCTGGTGCGGGCCGGTCTGCTCGGCCTCGGTGCCGTGCTGCTGGCCGGTCGCGACCTCCTCGGGTTCCTCGCGATCGCGGCCGTCGCCGTGGTGTCGGTGTTCGCCGGGCCGCGTGCCAAGGTCGACCGGCGCTGGCTGTGGTTCAGCCTGCCGGCCTCGGCGCTGGCGGTGGGGCTGCTGTTCCAGGTGATCGACGTGACGGCGGGGCAGCTCGGCTACAACGCGTCGCGGTCTTCGTACTCTGGTCCCGTCATGCAGACGTACGAGAACATCTACGTCTACGACGAGAACAACAAGCTGCTCACGAACGTGACGCTGTACGACCAGGACGGTCAGCCGATCAACGCGCCGCGGTCGTACAGCAGCTGCGGGCGTGGCGACGGCACCGATCCGGATCCGGTGATTCCGGCCAACCGCTATCCGCGGCCGGTCATCGACTACCAAAACGGTACTTGTTACACAGTGGCACCGACCGTGACCGCTCCGTCATCGGCATCTTCATCATCGCCATCAACGACGGGCACGCCGCCGTCGAGTTCTGGAAGCGCAACTCCGAGCTCGGTGCCACCTACTTCTGTGTCACCAAGCAAGTAATCCTGGAGCGGGACCCGTCGGGGGGTCCCGCTCCTACTTGTTCTCCTGCGGGTCGGCCAGGTGCCGCAAAATCGGCATGGCCGAGCGCAGGTGTTCTCTGTCTTCCGACGAAAGTTCGGACATTCTTTCACTCAATAGTTCGGCTTCGCCGTGAGCGAGCGACAGGATCGTCTCGCGGCCGACTTCGGTGAGCACGACTATCGTGGCCCTGCCGTCGGCGGCATCAGGCTCGCGACGGACGAGGCCGGTGGACTCCAAGCTGGTCACGACGGTTGTGGCGGTCGGCTGTGAACACAGCGCGCGCACCGCGATCTCGCCGATCCGCATCGGGCCGTGGGCGCTCAGTTCTGACAGCACCAATAACTGGGTGGGTTGCAAACGACGGGCCGGAGCGGCCTGTCGAAGACTTCGCACCAGCCGGTGCACGGCCACCACGAGTTGAAGTGCCTCGTGGTTGGTGACGGTGGTGGGCATCGTTTCTCCGCGCGCATGTGATTGTCCGAATTCGGACACGAACCCTGGCACTTTCCCTCATTCACGCTCCGCGCGCTATCCGCCAACTGCCGATAACCCATTCGGCCGTTGTGGTGACACGGGGTGTCACGGCGTGCGTCCGACACACTTAAATGTGCTGGTAAACGGCGTAAAAAGCGCAGCGAAGCTCACTCGAACGGGCGCCGGGCTGAAGCATGATTCAACAAGACAGATCTCCTGTCAGAACTGTGGGAAGGCGCACTCGTTTCACCGGGTGGCCCAGCGCGTACCCCCGAACGGTCCACGTCCGGCCAGGGGCAGACTGGTCTAGTGAGTCCGAAACCCAGACGTGGCGAGCTCCGCATCCACCTCGGCGCCGCTCCTGGTGTCGGCAAGACGTTCGCCATGCTCGGCGAGGCGCACCGCCGGCGGGAACGCGGCACGGACGTGGTCATCGGATTTGTCGAGACCCACGGCCGTGCGAAGACCGCTGAACTGGCCGAAGGCCTGGAAATCGTCACGCGCCGGCCCTTCACGCACCGTGGCGTCGAACTGACCGAGATGGACGTGGACGCCGTGCTCGCCCGCGCGCCGCAGGTCGCCGTCGTCGACGAACTGGCGCACACGAACGCCCCTGGATCCCGTAATGCAAAGCGGTGGCAAGACGTCGAGGAACTCCTCGAAGCCGGGATTGATGTGCTGTCGACAGTCAACATTCAGCACCTGGAATCCCTCAACGACGTCGTCCACCGCATAACGGGTGTACCGCAGCAGGAAACGGTGCCGGACGAGGTCGTGCGCAAAGCCGACCAGACGCAGCTCGTCGACCTCACGCCGGAAGCGCTGCGCCGCAGGCTCGCCCACGGCGACGTCTACGCGGCGAACAAGATCGACGCCGCGCTCGGCAACTACTTCCGCGTCGGAAACCTGACGGCGCTGCGGGAGCTCGCACTGCTGTGGGTCGCCGACCAGGTCGATGTCGCGTTGCTGCGCTACCGCACGGAACAGCAGATCACCGACACGTGGGAGACGCGCGAACGAGTCGTCGTCGCCATCACCGGTGGCGCGGAAAGCGAGACGCTCATCCGTCGCGCGCGTCGCATCGCCACGCGCGCGGGTGGCGACCTTCTCGCCGTGCACGTGCTGCGCGGTGATGGCCTCGCGGGCGCCGATCCGCACTCACTGCAGAAGTACCGCAAGCTCGCCGAGGACGTCGGCGCCACGTTCCACACCGTTGTCGGCGATGACGTACCAACGGCGTTGCTGGAGTTCTCACGAGGCGTCAACGCCACACAGCTCGTGGTCGGCACCTCGCGCCGTTCGCGGTTCGCGCGCGTGTTCTCGGCGGGCATCGGCTCCACGGTCGTGCAGGAGTCCGGCGCGATCGACGTCCATATGGTCACGCATCCGGCGACGACCAGCGGCTGGCGCGCCCGGTTCGCCGGCAGTCCGTTGAAGCCGAGCCGGCTCGCGTGGGGCTGGTTCCTCGCGGTGGCCGGGCCCGCGCTGGTCACGGCGGCGGGGGCGTCGTTGCGCGGCGGCCTGAACTTCTCCACGAACGTCATCGGCTACCTGCTGGTGACGCTGGTCGTGGCGATCGTCGGCGGGCTCGGTCCCGCGATCGCCACCGCGCTCGTCAGCGCGTTGCTGCTGAACTTCTTCTTCACCGAGCCCTTCTACACGTTCACCATCGACGCGCAGCAGAACGTCCTGACCTTCTTCGCGATGATCATCGTGGGCGTGTCCACGGCGTTGGTGGTGGACTACGCCGCTCGCCGTGCGTCCCAGGCAGCGCGCGCTCGCACCGAGGCCACGCTCCTCGCGTCGTACGCACGCACCGTGCTGACGAACCCGCAGCCGCTCGCACGGCTGTTGGAGAAGGTGAAGGAGAACTTCGGCCTCACGTCCGTCGCTTTGCTTGAACGCGTCGATGGTTCGTGGGAGCGCGTCGCGTGCGTCGGCATCGGTCCGTGCGACGAGCCCGACGACGCGGACGTCGACATCGCCGTGACTCCGGAGGTGCACCTCGCGCTGCGCGGTCGTTCGCTGCCCGCGTCCGACCGCAGCGTCCTGGAGGCCGCCGCCGGTCAGGCGTTGCTCGCCCTGCGGCAGCAACGCATGGCCGAGCAGACCCTCGAAGCCCAGCGCCAGGCGTCCCGCACCGAACTGCGCACCGCACTGCTCAGCGCTGTCGGCCACGACCTGCGCACGCCGCTGACCTCGATCAAGGCGTCCGTCGGCTCGTTGCGCGACCCGGAGCTCACGCTGTCCGACGAGGACACCGCCGAATTGCTGGAGGCGGTCGAGGAGTCGGCGGACCGGCTCACCGGCCTCGTCGACAACCTGCTCGACTCGTCCCGCCTCGCGACCGGTGCCGTGTCGCCGCAGTTCCGGGCGGTCGGCTACTACGAGGCCGTCGCGCGGGCGCTGGTCGGCCAGGCGGGGGACGTCGAGGTCGACGTGCCGGAGTCGCTGCCGCCCGTGCGCGCCGACGTGGGCCTGCTCGAACGCGTGATCGCGAACGTCGTCGGCAACGCCGTGCGCTACGCCGGCGCGGTGGCGGTGCGCGCCTCCGCCCACGGCGCCGAGGTGGAACTGCGCGTCGTGGACCACGGCCGCGGCCTGCCCAGCGGCACCGCAGGGGAGGTCTTCGCCCCGTTCCAGCGCCTGGGCGACCGCACGCCGGGTGGCGTTGGTCTCGGTCTGAGCGTGGCGAAGGGGTTCACCGAGGCCATGGGAGGCACGATCACCATGGAGGACACACCCGGTGGCGGCCTCACCGTGGTGATCTCACTCCCCGCCGAGGAGAGGGTCGCGTGACAAAAGTACTGGTGGTCGACGACGAGCCGCAGATCGTGCGCGCCCTGCGGATCAACCTCTCGGCCCGCGGCTACGAGGTCCTCACGGCTTTCGACGGCGCCACGGCCCTGAAGCTCGCCGCCGACGGCAAACCGGACGTCGTGGTCCTGGACTTGGGTTTGCCCGACATGGACGGCACCGACGTCATCGCGGGCCTGCGCGGCTGGACCACCCTGCCGATCATCGTCCTGTCCGCCCGCACCGACTCGTCCGACAAGGTCGACGCCCTCGACGCGGGCGCCGACGACTACGTGACGAAACCATTCGGCATGGATGAACTCCTGGCCCGCCTGCGCGCCGCCGTCCGCCGCTCGGCCGTGGCGGGCCCCGAGGACGAGCCGATCGTGAAGACCGGCTCGTTCACCGTCGACCTGGCGGCGAAGCGCGTGCTCAGGGACGGCGCCGAGGTGCACCTCACGCCCACCGAGTGGGGCCTGCTGGAGGTGCTGGCGCGCAACGCGGGGAAGCTCGTCGCCCAGAAGCAACTGCTGCGCGACGTGTGGGGGCCCGCTTATGAGAAGGAGACGCACTACCTGCGGGTGTACCTGGCCCAGCTGCGGCGGAAGCTCGAACCGGAGCCCACGCGGCCTCGGCACCTGCTGACGGAGCCCGGCATGGGCTACCGGTTCGAGCTGTGACCACCGAACAACCGCTTGCCGCCCTCGCCCGCGAGACTGGATGCACCGCAGACCTCGCGTCCGAACACGGCCGGTGGGAGCTGTACCAGGCCGCGTTCGGCGCCTTGCCCCTCTTGCGCGCGGCGTTGGCACACGAGCCGGACACCGCGCTGCGGACTTCCGTTCTGTTGAGGGTGCTCGATCTGGTCGATGACCACGAACCGTGGTTGGAGCTCGTCCCTGACGACACCTACGCGCAGCGCCGGAGCCGGGAGGTCGGTGTCCTGCGGAGGGCGGCGGACCTGGCCCCGGAAGAGATCGACCTCCCGGGGTGGTCGGACTGGTTGCAGCTGCGCCTGGCCGAGATGCCGGCACCGACGGTGTTGCGTGCGTTGGCGGCTGAGGGCCGGACCAAGCGCATTCGCCGGCTGGCAACCGCCGCGCTGCGGGTGGTGCCGGGCTAGGGCTGCGGGTCCGGCGGGGGCGTGGCCGACGACGAGGACGACGGCGGCGTGACCGACGGCTCCGAGGACTGAGGCGTCGACGACGGCGGCTCCGTGTGCGGGGGCGGCGTGCTCTGCGTCTCGGTCTGCGTCGGCTGGGGCTGGGCGGTGGTCAGCTGAGGCTGGTCCGGCGCGCCCTGTTTCGGCTGGTCCTGCGGCTTCGCGGCCTGCTTGCGCTCCGGTGCGGACGCCTTCTGGGACGCGCCGGAGGACACCGTGACGACGACCGTGCTGGTGCTGCCGTCCGGTGCGACGCTCGTGACGGTCTGCACGACGTCGGCCGCCGTGCGTTCCGGGGCGGCCTCGCGGCCGGAGGCGGCCAGCATGGACGCCACGGTGGCGAACAGGGTCGCCACGACCACGCCGCCCGCGGCCAGCATCACCGCCGTGCCCTTGCGCTTCTTCGGCGCCTCGGCCGGTGACTGCGGAAGATCTTTCTCGAACACCGATCGCTCCTCGGGGGAAACCCGGTCGGATGGGCTGGTGTTCGAGTTATCGGCGGAAACGCACCAAAGCCTCAGCAGCGCCACACCTTCGTGTGGCTCTGCGTCACAAGGCGGTGACTGGCGTAACCCTACGAGGTCGTCGTCGTTGTCGTCGGGTCCGTCGTCGTGGTGACCACCGTGGTCGTCGTGGTCGTCGTGTTGTTCGACGACGTGGTCGTCGTCGTGACCACCGGCGGCGGTTCCTCGGTCGTGACCGTGGTCGTCGTGCCGTCCGGACGCGTGATGGTCGTGACGCGCGTCTGCTTCTTCGTCGTCGTGGTCGTCGAGGGCGTCGTCGTCTCGGTGGTCGTCGACGTCTGCTCGGCGGTCGTCGTCGGCGTGGACGTCGGCACGATGCTCAGGGCGTCGCGCACGGCCTCCTTGCGCGGCGGTTGCGTCGCCGGGGATTCGGACGCGGTGTCCGAGCCCGCCGCGAAGGAGGCGACGGCGGCGAAGACGGTCGCCAGCACGACGCCGGAGGCGGCGAGGACGACCTGCGGCGCACCTCGGAAGATGCGCGGGCGCGAGTCCGGTTCCGGGCTCTCGTACACGAAGTTTCCCCTGTTAGAACGGTCAGCGGCCGAAGTTCTGGGTCCAGTAGTTGCCGCGGGTGTCGAGCCCCACGCCCATCGTGGTGAAGCTGCAGTTCTCGATGTTCTCGCGGTGGCCGGTCGACTTCATCCAGCCGTCCACGACGGCGGCGGCGGTGGGGTAGCCCATCGCGATGTTCTCGCCGCCCGGCTTCGGGTAGCCGGCCTCGCGCATGCGGACGTCGAACGTCCTGCCGTCCTGCGAGGTGTGCGAGAAGTACTTCTTGTTCGCCATGTCCGTGCTGTGGGCCTGCGCGGCGGTCGTGACGCGGTCGTCGATCACGAGGGCCTTGCACCCGGCGGCGGCGCGGGCGTCGTTGACGAGCGCGAGCACGGCCTGCTCAGGGGTCTGGCCGGTCGGCGGTTGCGTCTGCGCGGGCGGCTTCGGCGCCTCGGGGGGCGGCGTCGTGGTGGACGGGGCCGCGGGCGTCGAAGGCGTGGAGGAGGGCGTCTCGGACGTCGTCGAGGTGGCGGGCACCGAGGAGGACGTCTGGGGCGCGGGGGCGCCGGTGTCGGCGTTGCCGCCGTCGGAGGGCTGTCTGTTGCTGTTGGGTGCGGCGGCGTTTCCCGTTCCGAACTGGTTCGCTGCTTCGGTGGTCTCCTGCTGCGCGGCATTGGTGAAGTTGATGCCGAGAGGGGAGTTGCCGGTGACGGCGAGACCGCCGATACCGGTTGCACCGATCAGCAGGCCGAGTAAGAGGCTGCGGGCACTCACGGGTCGGGACCGTACCACTAATGGGTGACAACCCCAGCGTGCGTCTTCGATCACCTGGCGTCACTACGCAACCATTCGGAGGTGGACGTGCGACTAAACGCGTGGGTGCGGGGCCGGGTTCAGGGCGTTGGTTTTCGCTGGTGGACGCGAGCCCGCGCACTAGAACTGGGCCTGGTGGGCAGTGCTTCGAACAGGCCGGACGGACGGGTCGAGGTGGTTGCCGAGGGTTCGCGGGAGAACTGTGAACAACTGCTGAATGCTCTCCGTTCGGGTGAAACCCCCGGACACGTCGACTCTGTCGGTGAGCAGTGGTCGGACGCCAGGGGCGACCTGAGTGGGTTCATCGAGCGCTGAACCGTTTTCAGGGAGATGGCGTAGTAGGGGATCGTGGACTCTTCGGAAGACGTCCTCATCCAGTTGTACGAGCGCTGGAGGGGCCCGCTGCTGCACTACGTGCTGCGGCTGGTCGACGGCGACTACCAGCAGGCGGAGGACGTCGTGCAGGAGACGCTGCTCCGCGCGTGGCGGAACCACGAAGGTCTGAAACCGGACGACGCGGCACCGTGGCTCTACACGGTCGCGAAGAACCTGGTGATCTCCGGCTACCGCCGCCGCAACGCACGCGCGACCGAGGTGCCGCTCGAACCGGTGAACCTCCCGCCGGTCAGCGACCAGGTCGACCACGTGCTGCAGAAGTGGCAGATCGCGTCGGCGCTGCGGGCGCTCACGCCCGAGCACCGGACGGTCGTCATCGAGCTGTACTACCGCCGCCGCACCGTCGCGGAGGCCGCCAGGACGCTCGGCATCCCGCCGGGCACGGTCAAGTCGCGCTGCTTCTACGCACTGCGGGCACTGCGCGACGCACTGGAGGAAAGAGGGGTGACCGAGGCGTGAGCTGCCAGCACACCGTCGACGTCGGTGCCTACCTCTTCGGCTCGCTCGACCTCAAGGAACGGGCCGTGTTCGAACGTCATCTCGGCGACTGCGGCCACTGCCAGGCCGAGATGTTGCGGCTGGCCCCGCTGCCGGGGCTGCTCGGCGGCCTGACCCTGGAGGACGTCGAGAACCTCGACGAGATCCCCGCCGACCCCCCGAGACCGGGGCGTGACCAGCGCCGCGTACTGATCGCCTGTGCGGCGGTCCTCGTGCTGCTCGCCCTGGCCGGAGGGCTCTTCCTCCTGCGGCCGGCGCCCGCGCCGCCCGTCGCGGCACCGGTGACGCCGTCGCTCCCGCCCACCTGGACCTCGAAGGACGCGGCCACCGGCGTGAACGGCCAGGCCGAGATGGTGTCGAAGTCGTGGGGCACCGAGATGTGGTTCAAGCTCGGCGAGGTCAAGCCCGGTGCGCGCTGCAAGGTCATCGTGTTCGACCGGCGGGGGCAGCGCGAGGTCGGCGGCTGGTGGGGCTCCGATCATGCCGCTGACGAGCGGATTCCCGGCTCCACGTCGTTCCGCGTGGACCAGATCGACCGGTTGGAGGTCTCCGACGAGAGCGGGCTGCTGGTCACTCTCCGTCCCTAGAAACGCAGGTCAAGAGCGGGGTCCCGCACCACCCGCAAGCGCTTGGGTACTCTGCCCGGCGTGCATCTCAAGAGCCTGACGCTGAAGGGCTTCAAGTCCTTCGCCTCGGCTACCACGCTGCGCTTCGAGCCCGGCATCACCTGTGTGGTCGGCCCCAACGGGTCCGGCAAGTCCAACGTGCTCGACGCGCTGCGCTGGGTCATGGGCACGCAGGGCGCCAAGGACCTGCGCGGCGGCAAGATGGAGGACGTCATCTTCGCCGGCACGTCCGGCCGCGCGCCGCTCGGCCGCGCGGAGGTGACGCTGACGATCGACAACGCCGACGGCATGCTGCCGATCGAGTACACCGAGGTGTCGATCACCCGCCGCATGTTCCGCGAGGGCGCCACCGAGTACGAGATCAACGGCAACTCGTGCCGCCTGATGGACATCCAGGAGCTGCTGTCGGACTCCGGCATCGGCCGCGAGATGCACGTGATCGTCGGTCAGGGCCAGCTCGCCGCGATCCTCGAGTCCAAACCGGAGGAACGGCGCGCGTTCATCGAGGAGGCCGCCGGCGTCCTGAAGCACCGCAAGCGCAAGGAAAAAGCGCTGCGCAAGCTCGAGGCGATGCAGGCGAACCTGACGCGTCTCACCGACCTCACCGCCGAGCTGCGCCGCCAGCTCAAGCCCCTGGGCAAGCAGGCCGAGATCGCCCGCCGCGCGCAGGTCGTCCAGTCCGAGCTGCGGGACAGCAAGCTCCGCCTGCTCGCCGACGACCTGGTGACGCAGCGCGAGGCCATCCAGCAGGAGGAGCACGACGAGGCGAAGGCCCGCGTGCGCCGCGCCGAGGTCGAGAAGTCGTTGCAGGCGGCCCAGTACCAGCAGAACGAGCTGGAGGAGCGGGTCGCGGCCGACTCGCCGAAGCTGCAGGCCGCGCAGGACACCTGGTACCGGCTGTCCGCTTTGGAGGAACGCCTCCGCGGCACGGTCCGCCTCGCCGCCGAACGAGCGCGGCACCTGTCCGACGTCGTGGACGCGCCGAGCCGCGGCCGTGACCCCGACGACCTCGACCGCGAGGCCGAGGAGACCGCCGAGATGGAGCTGGAGCTCCAGGAAGGCGTGACCGAGGCCAGGATCGCTTTGGCCGAAGCCGTCGAGACGCGGGCCGAACTGGAGCGCATGGTCTCGCAGGCGGAGAAGGCGCACATCGCCGCCGTCCGCGCGATCGCCGACCGCCGGGAGGGCCTCGCGCGCCTCTCCGGTCAGGTGGAAGCGTTGCGCAGCAAGACGAACGCCACCGCCGAGGAGATCGAACGCCTCTCCGTCACGGTGACCGAGGCCTCCGAACGCGTCGAGTTCGCGTCGATCGAACTGGCGGAGGCGCAGGCGGTCACCGGCTACGAGGACGAGGGCGACAACGACCTCGACGAACGCCATCGGCACGCAGTGCAGTCCAACGACGCGGCACGGCAGCGCGTCGAGGAACTGGTGAAGGCCGAACGCACCGCGGAACGCGACATCGCGTCGTGGCGCGCTCGCGTCGACGCTCTCTCGCTGGGCCTCACGCGCAAGGACGGTGCGGGCGCGCTGCTCGCGTCGGACGTGCCGGGCCTGCTCGGTTCCGTCGCCGCCCTGCTGACCGTCGAACCCGGCTACGAGGTCGCGCTCGCCGCCGCGCTCGGCCCGATCGCCGACGCCGTCGCGGTGTCGTCCGGTGACGGCGCGCTCGCCGCCCTGAAACTGTTGAAGGAGAAGGACGCCGGCCGCGCGGGTGTCCTGATCGGCTCGCACGGGTCCACTGTGGACACGTCGCGGTGGGGTCCCCTGCCGCACGGCGCGCGGTGGGCGATCGACGTCGTGCACGCCCCCGAGGCGTTGCGCCCGGCGCTGGCCCGCGCGCTCGATCGCCTTGCGGTCGTGGAAGACCTGGACTCCGCTGCCCGTCTCAACGGCCGCGCGGTGACCCGTGAGGGCGACCTCTTCGGCACGGACTGGGCCATCGGCGGCTCGGGTGCCCAGGGCCAGAGCGTGATCGAGGTGCAGGCCGCCGTCGACGAGGCGCAGGAGCAGCTCGCGACCGCGGAACGGGCGCTGGAGCACGCTTCGGCCGCGCTGGAAGGCGCCCGTGCCGAGCAGCAGGCCCGCCGCAAGGTGCTCGACGCGGTCAAGGAGGCGATGCAGGAGGCCAAGGTCCGCCAGGCCCGCTCCGGCGAGCGGCTGAACCGGATGGTCGCGGCGGTGCGGTCGGCGGAGGCCGAGGTCAGCCGCATCACCGAGCAGCGCGCCAAGGTCGAGCGGTCGCGCGAGGAAGCCCTCATGAAGCTGGCCGAGCTCGAAGAGCGGCTGCTGATGGCCGAGGAGGAGCAGACCCTCGACGACGAGCCGGACACCGAGCAGCGCGACGCGTTGTCCGCGGAACTGGCTCAGGCGCGTCAGGGCGAGATGGACGCGCGTCTGGTGCAACGCACCGCGGAAGAGCGCGCACGGGCCGTACAGGGCAAGGCAGAGGGCTTGCGGCGTGCCGCCCGCGCTGAGCGTGAGGCTCGCGAACGCCACGCCCGCGCGACGGCTCACCGTGCGCGCGGTGCCGTGGTCGCGAAGGCCGTCGCCAAGGGCGGCGAGCAGGCGCTGGAACGCATCGAGATCTCGCTGTCCCGCGCGGCCCGTGAGCGCGACCAGGCCCAGGAACGCCGTTCGCAGCACGAACTCCTGCTGACCCAGGTGCGCAACCTGGTGCGCGAGATGTCCGGTGAGCTGGAGAAGCTCGTCGACGCCGTGCACCGCGACGAGGTCCTGCGCGCCGAGCAGCGCATGCGCATCGAGCAGCTGGAGACCAAGATCGCCGAGGACTTCGGCATCGGCCTCGAAGACTTGGTCAACGAGTACGGTCCCGACGTCATGGTGCCCGCCTCCGCCGCCGAGTTGGCCGAGTACCAGGCCGCCAAGGACCGCGGCGAGCAGGTCTCCGAGCCGCAGCCGATGCCGTACGACCGCGACACCCAGGTCCGCCGCGCCAAGCGTGCCGAGCGCGACATGTCGTTGCTGGGCAAGGTGAACCCGCTCGCGCTGGAGGAGTTCGCGGCGCTGGAGGAGCGCTACAAGTTCCTCTCCACGCAGCTCGAGGACATCAAGGACACCCGCCGCGACCTGCTCACCGTCGTGAAGGAGGTCGACGACAAGATCCTCGAGGTCTTCACGCTGGCCTACGAGGACGTGGCGCGCGAGTTCGAGATCGTCTTCAAGGTCCTGTTCCCCGGTGGCGACGGCCGCCTCGTGCTGACCGAGCCCGGCGACATGCTGACCACCGGCATCGAGCTGGAGGCCCGGCCGCCCGGCAAGAAGGTCAAGCGCCTGTCGCTGCTGTCCGGTGGCGAGAAGTCGCTGGCCGCCGTCGCGATGCTGGTCGCGATCTTCCGCGCCCGCCCCTCACCGTTCTACGTGATGGACGAGGTCGAGGCGGCGCTGGACGACACGAACCTGCACCGGCTGATCGGCCTGTTCCAGCAGCTCCGCGACCGATCGCAGCTGCTGATCATCACGCACCAGAAGCCGACCATGGAGATCGCGGACGCGCTGTACGGCGTCTCGATGCGCGGTGACGGCATCTCGCAGGTGATCTCGCAGCGACTGCGCACGTCCGCCGACGAACCGGCTCGTGCGGCCGTACCGGCGCCCGTACCGGCTGAGGACCCTTCGCCGGAACCGGCGGACGCTTCGCCGGAACCGGCGGACGCGGAAGCCTGAGAGGGCGGACGGGGCGGTGCCTGGGGGGCTTCAACCAACCCCGGCCGCAGCCTCTGCTGCGAACCACGTCAGCGCGGTGACTCTCCTCCTGGACAGCAGGAGAGACCCCCAATTTCACCGTGCGGACGCGGCTCGGCGCCCCGAACGGGTGAGATCCCCCAGTTCCACCTCACCACTTCGGGCGCGCACGGTCCACTGTGCCCGACGAGGCTTGTGAAAACCTTGTATCGCCAGGTCAGGCGCCGCGGGAGTCCAGCCTGGCCGCCTGCTCGGGCGTCGGGGCGGTGCCGCCGAGGTGCACCGGCACCCACCAGGCACCGGGCTCGTTCGGGTAGGAGGCCTGCGCGGTGTCCAGCAGGTCCTGCATCCGCTTGCGCAGCACCTCGTCGCCGGAGTCACCGGGGGAGGGCTCGAACGGTTCGCCGATGAGAATGGTGATCGGGACGTGCCGCTGGGTCAGGTCCTTGGGCTTGCCCTTGGTCCACAGGCGCTGGGTGCCCCACAACGCGACGGGGACGAGCGGAACGCCGGCCTCGTGCGCCAGGCGGTTCGCGCCGGACTTGATGTCCTTGACCGTGAACGATCGGCTGATCGTGGCCTCGGGGAAGATCCCGACGACCTCGCCGGTGCGGAGCGCGGACAGGGCCTGCTGGTAGGAGGCCTGGCCCGCGCTCCGGTCGACGGGGATGTGGTGCATGCCGCGCATGAGCGGGCCTGCGATCTTGTTGGCGAAGATCTCGTGCTTCGCCATGAACCGCGTGAGGCGCCCCGAGGGATGCGCGCCGTAGCCCGCGAAGATGAAGTCGAGGTAGCTGACGTGGTTCGACGCCAGGACCGCTCCACCCGTACGCGGGACGTGGTGCGCACCCTCGACGGTGATCTGCAGATCGAGCACCTTGAACATGAGCTTCGCTGCGGCGATCACCGGGGGATATACGCGATCCGACATGCTTGCGAACGGTAGCCTAGGGGAGCTACTGGCCGGTAGCGGACCCTTCGTGTTCTCGCATGACCTTCGGCACTCCCGCCAGGTCCTCGTCGTTGCAGAGCAACTTGAGGTCGTAGTACGGGTTGCCGTGGGTGTCGTCGTAATCGAGATGCACTGCGATCACGTCCACGGGTTCGCCCAGCCAGTCCTGGGTCTGCCGCAACCAGGCGGCAGCGCGTTCCAGAGCTGACGGAAGATCATCGTCTCGGAATTCGACCGGCCGATACGGAACTCCCTGGACACCGTCCCGGATGTTCGGCGGCAAGGGCAGGTCGACGGCCACCCCGGATTCGTTGAGATCGAGTTGGATCGTTTCCTCACTCACCGTAGAAGAGTCCCCCACCCTCACCTGCCCTGCAAGCCCGAATCTGGGTGTCGCGCCTGCGACGTCCGTGTTCGTGACGCGGCATACCAGCGCCATGTGGTGCGCCGGTGTGAGTGATGTCTCCCACGTCAGGGCGAACGCTTGAGGAACGCGATGTCGCGCTTGACCTTCGTGATCCGGTCGTGGGTGGGCAGGAACATCCGCGACAGCGCCGCTTGGAGCCGCTCCAACTCCTGCGCGGCACCCTCGGAGTCACCCGTCCGGTATCGCAGGTTGGCGAGCAGCTGCCGGGTCTCCAGGACGTCCGGGTGCTCGGGGCCGAGGACCCGGACCTGGTCGCGCAGCAGCGGTTCGCAGACGCCGACGGCCTTGCTGAACTGCTTCGCGGTGCCGAGCACGCGCGCCAGGCTCAGCCGGGCGTTGAGGGTCCGTGGATCGTCCGCGCCGGCCACCGCCACGTGTTCCTTCACGAGCGCGCTGAGCTCGGAGGCGGCCGACCTGAAGTCTCCGGCGTGGGCCTTGGCCTCGGCCCGAGCGGTCCGGACGGCCAGTTCTTCGGACGACATCCACGTCATTTTACCGGGCCGCGCGTCCGTGACCTGGGACCGCTGAAAACTCCCTCGCTTCGAACGGCCGTGCGAGTGACCATTCCTCCTATGTACGACATCCGTTTCGCCGAACCTGGCGACCTCGGCGCCACGATGGCGCTGCTGGTCCGGCTCCAGGCCGACAACGCGCACCACATCGGGTACCTCGGTGAGACAGTCGAAGAGCTCCGCGCGGAGCTCGGCGAGTTCGAGCCCACCTGGGCGGACTGCACGGTGGTGGCCGTCGACGCCGACGACAACATCACCGGCATGCTCAGCGTGGAGGTCGATGCCGAGCTCGGCCGTGCGTGGCTGCACGGACCGTTCGTCGACGTACCGGTCAACCACCCCGCGGGCAGCCGCATCTGGGACCAGACCGCCGACGCGATGTTCCGCCGGGCCGCCGAGCTCCTCAACGGCATCACCGACCTCGAGCTCTACGGGCACACGGCCCACCGGCGGTTGGCGGCGTTCGCCGAGAGGCACGCCTTCAGCGCCGGCAAGGCCAGTGCCATCCACATACTCGACAACGGGGACCTGCGCACGTTGCTGCTGCGGGACGCCAAGTGCCCCAGCGACCGCGAGATGCGCGTCCTCCCGACCGACGAGTTCGTGCACGAGGCCGTCGCGGTCCTGCACGAGCGATGTTTCCCGCACACGTACCTGTCCGGGAAACAACTCGTCGACTCCGATCCGGCCAAACGCACGGTCGTCGTCGCCATGGACGGCCAGCGCGTGCTCGGCTACGCCGCCGGCAAAGCCCAGCCGGAGGAGTACTACGTCGACTTCGTGGCCGTCGAACCCGACGTCCGAGGTCAGGGCGTGGGCGCCGCCCTCGTCACCGAACTGCTGTGGAAGCTCGCGGCGGACCACGGTGCACGACCGCAGGCCGCCGCGTCGATCTACGCGGGCAACGAGAGCTCGCAGAACATGTTCGCCCGCCTAGGATTCCGCCTTCACATCGAGCTCGTCTCGTACCGCCACACCGCGTGAGTGCCGCAGTGACAGCACCCCACCCACGAGCAAGGTGACCGCCACCCCCAGGGGCGTGTTCCACCAGCCGGTCAGGGACTTCAGGTCGGCCGTGGCCTTCCCGAAGTAGATCGTCGGCGTGCTGCCGGCGAACTTGACACCGAGGATCACGAAACCGACGACCAGAACCGTCGACACGAACGCGATGATCGCGTCCACCTGCGTGGCGCGCTTGAAGATGAGGCCGAGGAGGAAGGCCCCGAGCAGCGCGCCGTAGGTGTAGCCGGCGATGCCGAGCGCCTGCACCACGATCGGATCCGCCGTGGTCTTGTTCGAAGATGCGAACAGACCCGCGCAGACGATCAGCAGACCCGCCCACACCAGGGTCCAGATCCGGCCGTGGCGCAGACGTTCCTGATCGGTCATCGGGGTCCTGCGGATGCGTTCGTAGACGTCCGTGACGGTGCTGGAGGCCAAGGCGCCCAACGACGACGACAGCGCGGCGGCGAGGATGCCGGCGATCACGAAGCCGGACAGGCCCGACGGCAGCGAGTTGACGATGAAGTGGCCGAACAGCTCGTCCTTGTTGCCGAGCTTCAGGTCCTTCACCGGGTCGACGCCGTTGTAGAACGCCCACATCATCACGCCGATGAACAAGAAGAACGCGAACTGCAGGAACACCACGAAACCGGAGGCGATCAACGCCTTCTGCGCGGACTTCACGTCCTTCGTCGACATGAGCCGCTGCACGATCAGCTGGTCCGCGCCGTGCGAGGCCATCGACAGCAACGCACCGCCGAAGAACGCCGCGATGAACGGGTACGCGCCCGTCAGCGGTGACGAGGCGAAGTCGAACACCTGGAACTTGTTGACGTCGACGGCCTTGGAGAACCAGCCGTCCGGCAGCTGTCCCGACAGCCACCAGATCACGACCACGCCGCCCAGCACGTACCAGAGCATCTGGATGGCGTCGACCCACACGACCGCGCGCACGCCGCCGAAGAAGCTGTAGAACACCATCGCGACGCCGAGTGCCAGGATGATCGTCCAGTAGCCGGCGATGATGCCGTACTGGGCGAGCACGAGCTTGATCGGGATCGCCGTGGCGAAGAGCCGGATGCCGTCCGCGAGCAGGCGCGTGAAGAGGAACGTCACGGATGCCGTGGCGCGCATGCCGTTGCCGTACCGCTTGCCCAGGAACGCGTACGCCGTCACGAGGTCACCGGCGATGTAGCGCGGCAGCAGCACGAAGCTCACGATGATGCGGCCGACGATGTAGCCGAGAGCGAGCGTCAGGTACGTCATGCCGCCCTGCGCGGGTGTCGCCATGTACGCGATCACCGGCACGCTCAGCACCGTCAGCGTCGACGTCTCCGCCGAGACCACCGAAAGGCAGACGACCCACCACGAGATGCGCTTCTCGCTGACGAAGTAGTCGGTGGCCGACTTCTGCCTGCCGCCGATCCACATGCCGAGCAACGGCATTCCGACGAGGAACAGGACGATGATCGCGAGATCTAGTCCGCGCACTGCGGTTCCCCCACATTCAGCTTGGTCACTGCGGTGGTGACGGGCTCGGGCATTCTGAGCGGTCCGCTGCCGGGCGTGATGCTGCCGAGCAGCCGCGGCCCGGACGCGCCGGTGGCCGACGGCGTGTTGCCCGCGATCCCGTGCCACGTCAGGAATCCGAGCAGCGCGGCCAGGTAGGCCTCCTTGCCGTCGCGCGGCAGGCCCAGCGAGTCGCTGATCTTCAACGGGATGGGGTCGAGGGCCCTTTGGAGTGCCTCGACCAGCACGGGGTTGCGCATGCCGCCGCCGGACGCGACGACGGTGCTCGCGTCGTGCGCGCGGCAGGCGTCCGCGATGGTGCGGGCGGTGAGCTCGGCGAGGGTGCGGAGCATGTCCTCGGCCTGGACCGTGGGGAAGCCCTGGAGGTACTCGGCGTTGAAGTGCTCCTTGCCCGTCGACTTCGGCCACGGCTTGGCGTAGTACGGGTCGGCGAGGAGCTTCTTGAGGACGTCCTCTCTCACGGTGCCCCTGCTCGCGAACTCGCCGTTGGTGTCCTGGCGGCGTTCGCCGTTGCTCAGAACCTCCATCACGGCGTCCATCAGCGCGTTGCCCGGGCCCGTGTCGTACGCGACGGGCTGTGTGCCGGGCCGGACCACGGTGATGTTCGCGATGCCGCCGATGTTGAGGGCGACCGCGTTCTCCTCCATGCCGGCGAGCCACAACGCGTCGAGCGTGCTGGCCAGGGGTGCTCCGTGACCACCGGCGGCCACGTCCCGCACCCGGAGGTCGGCGATCACCGGGACGCCGGTGCGTTCGGCGATCCAGGCGGGCTGGCCGAGTTGCAGGGTGCCGAGGCAGTCGCCGTCCTGCACCTCGTGGTGCACGGTCTGCCCGAGCGAGGAGATCAGGTCCGCCGGCAGGTACCCGGCGGCGACTTCGCCGAAAGCCTGTCCGAGCGACGTGTCGAAGGCGCACACTTCAGCGAGGTCCCGCGGTTTCTCCAGCAGGTCCTTCGGAAACGGGTGCTCGGCGCACTGCACCGGCACGAGCTCGACGACGTCGCCGTGGATCGACAGGTCGGCGACGGCGACGTCGATGCCGTCCATCGACGTGCCGGAAATCAGTCCGATCACCCTCACGACGTGTGGTCTATTCCACACCGCAGCCGGACGCAAGAGCTTTGGTGAAATTTTCGCCTAATTGAGCAATACATGGTGGACAGGTCACATCCGGGTCTGTGAAACCATGAGCCCGTGTCGACGTCCTCCCTTGTCCTGATCCTCGTCGTCGTGGCGGTCGTGCTGATCGCCGCGCTGGTGACCGGTGTGGTGCTGACGCGTCGCCGTCGCATCAGCCTGACCCAGAAGGAGGAGACGCCGAGGCCTGGCGGATACCAGGCGTCGTCGGGGATCTCGCTGACCCCGGCGGCACCGGACGCGCCTTCGGTCGAGGCGGTCGCCGTCGCCGAGGTGACTCCCGTGGTGCCGCACCCGGTCGCCGAGCGCACCGAGGTGGACGGGCAGCCCGGGGTGGGGGACGACGCCTCCGTGCCGCGCGACTCCGTGAAGCGCGGGTTCGTCGAGGTCGACCTGCCTGTTGAGGCCTCCGAGGTCGAGGAGATCGAGCCGACCGCGGGGCGGTTGGAGCGGTTGCGCGGGAAGTTGTCGAAGTCGCGCAATGCGTTCGGGACTTCGCTGCTCGGGCTGCTCGGTGCTGGTGATCTGGATGAGGACTCTTGGCAGGATGTTGAGGACACGCTGCTGATTGCTGATCTTGGGGCGGCTTTGACCACCGAGATCGTTGCGACGCTGCGGTCGAAGATCGCTGGGGCTGGGGTTCGGACTGAGGCTGAGGCTCAGGCTTTGGTGCGGACGGTTCTGGTGGATGCGCTTGGGCCTCGGATGGATCGGTCCCTGAAGGCGTTGCCGCATGCTGGGAAGCCGGCTGTGCTGTTGGTGGTCGGGGTCAACGGGGTGGGTAAGACCACTACGACCGGCAAGCTTGCTCGGGTGCTCGTTGCTGATGGGCGCACGGTGCTGTTGGGGGCTGCGGACACGTTCCGGGCTGCTGCTGCTGATCAGTTGGAGACGTGGGGGAAGCGGGTTGGCGCGGAGACTGTGCGTGGGCCTGAGGGTGGGGACCCGGCTTCGGTTGCCTTTGAGTCGGTGAAGCGCGGTGTGGACACCGGGGTCGACACGGTGTTGATCGACACCGCTGGGCGGTTGCACACCAAGAAGGGCCTGATGGACGAGCTTGGCAAGGTCAAGCGCGTTGTGGAGAAGCAGGCTGTGGTGGATGAGGTTCTGCTGGTTCTGGATGCGACTACTGGGCAGAACGGGTTGACCCAGGCTCGGGTGTTCGCTGAGCAGGTGGACATCACTGGGATCGTGCTGACGAAGTTGGACGGTACTGCCAAGGGTGGGATTGTTTTTCAGGTTCAGCGGGAGCTTGGGGTGCCGGTGAAGTTGGTCGGGCTTGGGGAAGGGGCTGACCACCTGGCTCCGTTTGAGCCTGGGGCGTTTGTCGACGCTCTGCTTGGATGATCTTGTCGGGGTGTCTGAGTACGTTGTGATGTAGGGGTTCCCGATTCGGGGGGACGCCTGCGTTAGCTTGCGTTCCCCTGTTGCGTTGGCGGGGTTGCGGTTGCTTGCTTCCCCTGGGGGCTCTGCCCCCAGACCCCCGGCAATCTGATCAGGGGGCCCGCGCCACTCGCAGGTAGATGGCACGCCTGTTGCTTAGGGCGGCTGCCGGTTGATTTGTGTGGTGGCGTTGGCGGTGGGGTCCCATCACGAGCCGCACCAAGAGCGGGCCACATGCAGGTAGGGGTGTCAACTCGACGAAAAGCGTGTCGAGTTGACACCCCTACCTGCATGCAGCAAGAGCTATGGCGCGACTCGTGATGGGACCCCACCGCCCAGTGCGCTTGCTAAAGACGGCTCGCCTGCGGCATCGCAAGGCGGAGGGACGGCTCGCCTTCGGCTTCGCTCGTGATCAGGCGGGTGCTGCCTGGTCTGCCAGTCGCTTCGCGACTGCCAGCACCTCCGGCAGGATTCGGGTTACCGCGTCCTTCGTGAGTCTGCCCTCTGGGCCTGACACCGAGACTGCGGCCAGCGTGGGGCCGCCTACTACCGGTACCGCGATGCAGCGGACGCCCAGTTCCTGTTCGGACTCGTCCAGTGCGAAGCCTCGCTCCGCGATCTCGTCCAGTTCGTCGAGGAGTTCGGTGGCGTCGGTGATCGTGTTCGACGTGTATGCGGGTAGGCCCGTGCGTTCCAGGAGTGCGCGTACGTCTGAGCGCGGCAGTTGCGAGAGCATTGCCTTGCCCACGCCTGTGCCGTGTGGCAGTAGGCGGCGGCCTACCTCTGTGAACATGCGCATCGAGTGCTTTGACGGTACTTGCGCTACGTAGACGACCTCGTCGCCGTCCAGGACGGCCAGGTTTGCCGTTTCCTCCACCGAGTCGACCAGTTGTGAGAGCAGTGGTCTTGCCCAGGTGCCGTATTGGCGGGAGGCGGTCTCGCCGAGCCTGATCAGGCGTGAGCCGAGGGTGTAGCGGCGGTTGCTGTTCTGGCGTACGTAGCCCAGCGTGACAAGGGTGCGGATCAGGCGGTGGATTGTGGGCAGGGGGAGGCCTGACGTTGTCGCCAGTTCGGACAGCGATGCCTCGCCGCCTGCGTCTGCTAGGCGTTCTAGCAGGTCGAAGGCCCTTTGCAGGGACTGCACGCCACCTGTGGACACGTGCGGCTCCTCCCGTTGCAGTTCCGCAATGCAAAAACTATAGTCCACACAGCAAAACCGAGAGAGGTGGATTCTGGTGCAGGTCCTGACCGAAGAGGCTCTTGAGTTCGTCGCGAAGCTGCATGAGGCGCATGCCGCCCGCAGGGACGAGTTGCTCGCCCTTCGCAAGGAGCGCCGGCCCCTCGGGTTCTTGCCCGAGACGCAGGACGTGCGGGACGGGGAGTGGGTGGTTGCCCCGGCGCCTGAGGCGTTGCTGGATCGGCGCGTGGAGATCACCGGGCCCACCGAGCGCAAGATGACGATCAACGCGTTGAACTCTGGCGCGAAAGTGTGGCTTGCCGATCTTGAGGACGCGAACACGCCGCACTGGGACAACGTGGTGCAGGGGCAGGTGAACCTGTACGAGGCCGAGCGGCGGACGATCTCGTTCACCTCGCCTGAAGGCAAGGAGTACTCGCTCAAGGGTGGGCCGTATCCGACGATCGTCGTGCGGCCGCGTGGGTGGCATCTTGACGAGCGGAACCTGCAGTTCGGTGGGAAGAACGCTGTCGGTGCGCTGGTGGACTTCGGGTTGCACTTCTTCCACAACGCTGAGCTTGGGCGGCCGTACTACTACCTGCCGAAGATGGAGTCGCATCTGGAGGCACGGCTGTGGAACGACGTTTTCACTACGGCGCAGAAGCTGCTGAAGGTGCCGCACGGCACGATTCGCGCGACGGTGTTGATTGAGACGATTCCGGCCGCGTTCCAGATGGAAGAGATTCTGTACGAACTGCGTGACCACGCGTCGGGGCTCAACGCCGGGCGGTGGGACTACCTGTTCAGCGTCATCAAGTACTTCCGTGACGCGGGTGCTGACTACGTGCTGCCGGACCGCAACAGCGTGACGATGACGGCGCCGTTCATGCGCGCGTACACCGAGCTTCTGGTGAAGACGTGTCACAAGCGCGGGGCGTTTGCCATGGGGGGCATGGCGGCGTTCATTCCGAACCGGCGTGATCCCGAGGTCACCGAGAACGCGTTGCGGAAGGTTCGTGAGGACAAGACGCGCGAGGCGAACGATGGTTTCGACGGGTCGTGGGTGGCGCATCCTGACCTCGTGCCGATTTGCCGCGAGATCTTCGACGGGGTGCTGGGTGACCGGCCCAACCAGATCGACAAGCAGCGTCCGGAGGTCAGCGTCACCGCTGAGCAGTTGCTGGACTTCAAGTCCGCGGGCGGTGGAGCGACCCGGGCCGGGTTGGAGGCCGCTGTCGATGTCGGCGTGCGGTACATCGCGTCCTGGCTGGGTGGCAACGGGGCGGCGGCGATCCACAACCTGATGGAGGACGCGGCCACCGCGGAGATCAGCAGGTCGCAGATCTGGCAGTGGATCAACAACGAGGTCGTGCTCGACGACGGCACGCGGGTCACCGCCGACGCCGTGCGGGACGTGCTGGCGCGGGTCGGGAACGAGCTCGAAGGGCCGCACGTCGCGGCTGCCGTCGAGCTGTTCGAGCAGGTCGCGTTGTCCGAGGACTTCGTGGACTTCCTGACGCTGCCGGCGTACGAGCGCATCTGATGTACGAGACATCGCTGTCTCCCGACGACGTCGACCGGCTCACCGCTCGACTGTCCACTGTGGAACGCAGCTGGCCGGTGGGCCGTCAGCCCGTGCACACGTGCTACGTGCCCGCCGGGCGCATCATCGGGTCCACGATCGACGACTGGGGGCGCGAGGCCCTCGAGTCGATCGAGCCGGACCTGCTGCCGGAGCTGCCGGAAGGTGTGCTGGAGCGCGTCGAGGCCAAGCTCCGCAGGGAACCGGTCGAGGACCTGCGGATCGACTTCGAGGACGGCTACGGCGCTCCCGAGGACGACGTCGAGGACATGGACGCGGAGAGCACGGCGATCCTGCTGTCGCGCTGGGTCGCCGAGGGCACCGCGCCACCGTCGTTCGGGCTGCGGATCAAGTCCTTCGACACACCCGAACTGCGTGAGCGCGGGCTGCGCACGCTGGACATCTTCCTGACGGCGCTGGGTGACGTGCCGCCGGGGTTCGTGATCACGTTCCCGAAGGTGACCTCGGTCGAGCAGGTCGAGGTCTTCGGTGAGGTGCTCGACCTCTTCGGCAAGGAGCTGAGGTTCGAGATCCAGGTCGAGACCGCGCGGTCCGTTGTGGACGGTGAGGGGCGGCTGGCGATCCCGCGGTTCATCGCGGCGGGGCGCGGCCGGGTGACCGGTCTGCACTTCGGCACCTACGACTACACGGCGGACTGCGGGTTGTCCGCGGCGCAGCAGCACTTGGCGCATGGCGCGTGCGACTTCGCCAGGCACGTGATGCAGGTGTCCGCGGCCGGAACGGGTGTGCGGCTCTCGGACGGGTCCAGCAACGTGCTTCCCGTCGGCGACCAGAAGCAGTTCGGCTGGGACACCCACTACCGGCAAGTGCGGCGTTCTCTGGAGCACGGTTTCTACCAGGGGTGGGACCTGCACCCGGCACAACTGGTGACACGATATGCGGCTGTTTACGGTTTCTACCGCGAAGGTCTGGCCGCGGACGCCGCGCGGTTGAGGGCCTACGTGGAGCACGTGTCGGGAGGCGTGCTGGACGAGCCGGCGACCGCCCAGGCACTCTCCGCGTTCTTTCTCCGCGCGGTGGACTGCGGCGCGCTCGATCCGGTGGAGGTGCAGGCCGCGACGGGTCTGCACGAGGCAGCACTGCGAGGGCTCGTAACCCGGTCGAGCTGATCGGGGCATCACCCGTTCGTGTGGTTCTGTCCATGGCTGTCGAATGTTCCCCGCAATTGGGTGCAGGGTGGCTCGCATGACCATGCGAGCCGGCCTCTGGACAGGGTTACCCGACCTCGACTCCGCGGAGCACAGGTACCAGGTCGTCGCGTGTGATGCGGATGTGGACACACTGATCCGGCTGCTCGCCCGGCCCGAGTGCAACGACGGGTCGCTCGACCACTTCGGCCGCGACCTCACCAGCGACGGGGAACCGGACCACAACGTCGTGCTCGCCGTGCGCGGCGCGTGGGGCTACATGTACTACGTCGACAACCGCTTCATGGGCTGGCCGAGGGGCTCCGAGGATGCGCCGTACGTCAACGAGAAGTACACGGACTTCCCGCCCGGCACCGGCGTTCCGCTCGACCTGTACCGGCAGCTGCTGATCGAGTTCATGGTCTCCGGTGAACGGCCGACCGGCGTCGACTGGTACTGCGAGGCGGACCTGTTCCACTCGTGGCGCGATCAGCAGATGTCGTTGCGCGCGACCGAGAACCACTGACTCTCAGCTCGACGCTGGTTAGATGGCCCCATGAAGGCCGTGGTGATGGGTGGGGGAATCGCCGGCTTGCTCGCCGCTCGGGTGCTGACCGAGACGTGCGACGAAGTCGTGGTCCTGGAGCGCGACGAGCTGACCGGCGAACCCGAGTACCGCGCGGGTGTGCCGCAGGGCAGACACACGCACGGGCTGCTGGTGCGGGGCGGCGAGCTCTTGGAGGAGCTGTTCCCCGGCCTGCGCGCCGAACTCGTGGCGGAGGGCGCGGTGCTCGCCGACGCGGGGGACATGCAGATCCTCAACCCGCTCGGCTGGCTCGCGAAGACACATCTGGGCATGCCGCTGCTGTCGTTGAGCCGTCCCTTGCTGGAGACCTGCATCCGACGGCGGGTGGGCGCTGAGGTTGTGGGCGGCGTGCACGTGACCGGGCTGTCGTTGCGCGACGGTGTCGTCGACGGTGTGCTCACGCGGGACGGCAGGGTCGACGCGGACCTGGTCGTCGACGCGTCCGGCAGGTCGTCGAAGCTGCCGGCCTGGCTCGCCGCCGCGGGGATCACGACGCCGGAACCCGAGGTGGTCGACTCCGGCACGGGGTACGCGACCCGGCTCTACACCGCGCCGGCCGACTTTCCCGTGGTGTACGCCGAGAGCCTGTCCGCGCCGAACCTGCCGCGAGGGGTCGCGGCGATGCGTGTGGAGGGTGACCGGCTGATGGTCACCGCCCAGGGAGCTCTGGGTGATCACCCGCCGCGCGACCTCGACGGTTATCAGGAGTTCCTGGACTCGTTGCGGGTGCCCATTTCCGAGATGCTCGCCGACGCCGAACCGCTGACGCCCGTCTACCTGTTCGCCCGCACGGCCAGTCGCCGCAACGCTTTTGAAAACGTGGCGAACTGGCCGGGCGGACTGGTCGCGGTGGGAGACGCGGTGTGCGCGTTCAACCCCGTCTACGGGCAGGGGATCACCGTGGCGGCGATGGAGGCGCTGCTCTTCCGGCGGCACAAGGACTTCAGCGCCAAGGGTTGCCGGCGGTTCCAGCGGAAGGTCGCCCGGACCTCGAAGGCGTCGTGGGCGATGTCCAGCAACGCGGACCGCAACTGGGTGGAGGAGAAGCGCGGCGGGCTGCTCGGCTGGTACCTGAAGAAGTGGCAGGCCGGGATCGTGCGCGACCCCGACCTGTTCCGCCGCTTCGTCCGGGTCGTGCACATGGTCGCCTCGCCGGCGACACTGCTCAACCCGGTGGTGTTCAGAAGGCTGGCAAAGTACTCCAGGCAAGACCCGCGTCCGGAGCGTCGTCCCGCAGGATCGACCCCTCGATGAGCCCGTACGGGCGGTCCGCCGCGTAGAAGACCTCGTTGTCGTTCTCCAGGCCGAACGCGCTGAGGTCCACGAGAAAGTGGTGCTTGTTCGGCATGGAGAGCCGTACCTCGGCGACCTCCGGCCGTGACTGCAGCACGGCCTCGCCCATCGCGTACAGCGTCTGCTGCAACGAGAGGGAATGCTTGTCCGCGAACGTCTTCAGCATCACGGACCGGATCTCGGCGAACGACTTCGCCCAGTCGACGTCCGTGCCGACGTAGCGCCAGCGGGCCGTCACCGACGTCGCCAGGATGCGGTCGTGCGTCTCCTTCAACGTCGTGTACGGGTCCTTCGGGTAACCGTGGAACTCCGACCCCGTCGACTTCAGCACCACCATGTCGCGCACGCCCGACACGACCCACGCCTGTGAGCCCTCGATCGTCACGGCGGTGGTGCGCTTCTCGTTGGAGCCCTGGACGAACGAGTGGTCGTGGCCGTCGATGCGGTCCCACGAGTGCTCGTCGATCAGGATGCGCGCGCCCGTGATCGGCTCCTGCGAGCCGACGAAGTGCCGGCCGAGGCGCAGCGCGAAGTCCTCGATCTCACCGACCGGCGCCTCCTTGGCGAACGCGTAGACGGTGTTCTTCTGCGTGTCGGTCGCGAGCACCTTGGCGTTGTCGCCCGTGAGGTGCGTGTCGGCGAGGTCTCCGCGCAGCGACGTGCTGACGGTGAGGTCTTTGATCGTGTGCACGGAACCGTTGCGCGACACGGTGACGAGGCGGTTCTCCGCCTTCCCGTACTGGTTGGGGCCCAGGACGATGGCCATGAAATCAGCTCCCGATCAGCTTCTGCAGCCGCAAGGCGGCGATCTTCGCGAGTTCGTCGTTGACGACGCGGAGCTCGGCTTCCGGCGGGTTGTCCATGCGACTGGACAGGTTGCCGAGCATGTCCGCACCGCTCAAGCCGGTCGCGCACACCAGGTAGATGTGCCCGAACCGATCCTCGTACGCGGCGTTGGCCTCCGCCAGGCGATCAGCCTGGGAGCTGTCGACGCCGGACTGTTCTGACCGCGACCACCTCGCCGACACCCCACCTGTCTTCTGCCGTTCGCCGATGCGCGGGTGCCCGGCGATGGCGCCGAGCACCTCCTCGTCGGAAAGTCTTTGTGCGGCAACTGAAGAAGCCGCGAGGAGAGCATCCACCGACGCGTAGGGCCTGCCCGCCACCACCGCGTCGATCCAGCGGGGTACCGCGAGGCACTCGGCGAGCAGTGGACGGAGTTCGGCCTCCGGGGCGCTGTTGAAGCTGTCCACGGCTCTCCAAGTTTCTACATCGCGGAATTGAACTTCCACATTCTTGACCCGGGCCGCGCGGGATGTCTAGTGTCTCCGTAGTACGAAATCCAACTTCCGCAATGTGGAAGGACAAGCCACCGATGTTCGATGCCAACCTCTCGATGCTCTTCACGGAGCTACCGCTGTTGGAGCGTCCTCAAGCCGCACGCGCCGCCGGGTTCGACGCGGTCGAGATCTGGTGGCCGTTCGCGGACGCCGTACCCGAGACACGTGAGATCGAGGCGTTCGAGAACGCCATCGTCGACGCGCAGGTGCGCCTCGTCGGCCTGAACCTCTACGCGGGTGACATGCCCGCGGGAGACCGGGGACTGACGAGCTGGCCCGGCCGCGAGACGGAGTTCCGCACGAACGTCGAGATCACCGCGGCCATCGCGGCCCGCCTCGGCTGCCGCACGCTCAACGCGCTGCACGGCAACTTCGAGACCACCGCGCAGACCGTCTCCAACTACCGCTTCGCCGCCGACGTCGCGGCGGAGATCGGCGCCCAGCTCGTGGTCGAACCGCTGAGCGGCGCGCCGAAGTATCCGATCAAGACCGCCCACCAGGCGTTCGAGCTGATCGACGAGATCGACCGCGGCAACGTGAAGCTGCTCGCGGACCTCTACCACCTCGCCACGAACGGCGACGACCTCGACCTCCTCGCCGACCACGTCGACCGCATCGGTCACGTGCAGATCGCCGACGCTCCCGGACGCGGGGAGCCCGGCACCGGCGAGCTCGACCTCTTCGGGCATCTCGCGAAGCTCCGCGCCAACGGCTACACGGGCTTCGTCGGCGCCGAGTACAAGCCCGTCACCCACTCCTTCGCTTGGAGGGAACAAGCATGACCCGCATCGGATTCATCGGACTCGGCATCATGGGCAGCCCGATGGCGGCCCACCTCGTAGCCGCCGGGCACGACGTGACGGGATTCGACCTCAGCCCGGCCTCGCTGGAGAAGCTCGTCGCGGACGGCGGCAAGGCCGCTTCCACCGCACAAGAAGCCGTGAGCGGCGCCGAGGTCGTCATCACGATGCTGCCGAACCACCCGCAGGTCGAGGCGGTGATCGACGAGGTCGCGTTCGACGACGGCACGTTGCTGATCGACATGAGCACGATCCGCCCGTCCACGTCGATCGATATCGCGCGCAAGCTCTCGAACGTCCGGGTGCTCGACGCGCCGGTCAGCGGTGGCCAGACCGGTGCGGTGCAGGCCTCGCTCAGCATCATGGTGGGCGGGGAGGAACAGGACTTCGCCGCGGCCAGGCCGTTCCTGGAGGTCGTCGGCAAGACGATCGTCCACGTCGGGCCGCACGGCGCGGGCCAGGTCGTGAAGGCCGCGAACCAGCTGATGGTCGGCGGCATCTACGCCCTTGTCGCGGAGTCGATCGTGCTGCTGGAAGCGAGCGGCGTCGACCCGAAGGCGGGCCTCGACGTGCTCGCCGGTGGCCTCGCCGCGAACCGGATCCTCGACCTCAAGCGCGAGTCCATGATCGCGCGCGAGTTCCAGCCGGGCTTCCGGATCGACCTGCACCACAAGGACATGGGCATCGCACTGGACGCGGCACGCGCCGCCGACGTCGCGCTGCCGGTCACCAACCAGATCGCCGCGCTGGTCGCGGCGGCACGCGCGCAGGGCTACGGGTCGCTCGACCACTCCGCGCTGCTCAAGGTCATCGAGAACTTCGCGGGAAGGGCCTGAACACATGCCGAAGATCCCAGTCATGCAAGCGGTCGTCGAGGTCCTCAAGTCCGAGGGCATCGACGTCGTGTTCGGCTGCCCCGGTGCCGCGATCCTCCCGCTGTACAAGGCGATGGAGCAGGACGGCTCGATCGAGCACCTCATCGTGCGGCACGAGGAAGGCGCCACGCACATGGCCGACGGCTGGTCGCGCACGACCGGCAACGTCGGTGTCGCGATCGGCACCTCGGGCCCGGCCGGCACGAACATGATCACCGGTCTGTACACCGCGCAGGCCGACTCCGTGCCGATCCTGTGCATCACCGGCCAGGCCGCGGTCTCCAAGCTGCACCAGGAGGCGTTCCAGGCCGTCGACATCGTCTCGATCGCCGCGCCCGTCACGAAGTGGGCGGTGCAGGTCAAGGAAGCCGCGCAGATGCCGTGGATCTTCCGCGAGGCGTTCCGGATCGCCCGCTCCGGCCGCCCTGGCCCGGTCCTGATCGACCTGCCGATCGACGTGCAGAAGCAGGAGATCGAGTGGGACTCCACGATCGACGAACCGTTGCCCGTGCCCAAAATCGCGCCGAGTGACGCACGGGTCGAGCGCGCGCTGGAGATGTTGCTGGCCGCCGAACGTCCACTGCTGCTCGCGGGTGGCGGTGTCATCCTCGGCGAGGCGTCCGCCGAGCTGCTGGACCTGGCTGAGTTCCTGCAGATCCCCGTTCAGGCCACGCTGATGGGCAAGGGCGCGCTCGACGAGGACCACCCGCTCTACGCGGGCATGACCGGCATCCAGACCTCGCAGCGCTACGGCAACGCGTCGTTCCTGGAGAGCGATCTGGTGCTGGCGCTGGGCGCACGGTTCGGCGACCGGCACACCGGTGACCTCGCGACCTACCGCGGCGACCGCAAGTTCATCCACGTCGACGTCGAGCCGACGCAGATCGGCAAGGTCTTCGGGCCCGACCTCGGGATCGTCGCGGACACCAAGGTGTTCCTGCAGGCTCTCCTCGAGAAGGCGAAGGCTCGTGGCCCGCGTGAGGCTGGAGCCTGGGTCGAGCGCTGCCAGGAGCTCAAGCGGAAGTTGCTGCGGCGAGAAGACTTCGACACCGTGCCGGTCAAGGCGCCGCGGGTCTTCAAGGAGATCAACGAGTTCTACGGCCCGGACACCTACTTCGTCACGGCCATCGGGCTCTACCAGATCTGGTCCGGCCAGCACCAGAAGGCGCACAAGCCGCGGCACTACCAGGTCTGCGGCCAGGCCGGTCCGCTCGGCTGGGAGATCCCGGCGGCGATCGGCGTGAAGAAGGCCCGGCCGGACGCCGAGGTCGTCGGTGTCGTCGGCGACTACTCGTTCCAGTTCCTCGTGGAGGAGCTCGCGGTCGGCGCCCAGTACGACGTGCCGTTCGTGCTGATCATGCTGAACAACGAGTACCTGGGCCTGATCAGGATGGCCGAGGACCACGGTG
This sequence comes from Lentzea pudingi, assembly GCF_014646255.1. Classification (GTDB taxonomy): domain Bacteria; phylum Actinomycetota; class Actinomycetes; order Mycobacteriales; family Pseudonocardiaceae; genus Lentzea; species Lentzea pudingi. Next base: position 241,207 of record NZ_BMNC01000002.1, on the reverse strand, counting down.
GCTACGACATGAAGTACGAGGTCGACATCCACTACGACACCAGCGGCTCGGACAACGTGAAGATCATGGAGGCCTACGGCTGCTCCGGCATCCGGGTCGCCGATCCGAGCGAGATCCGCACGTCGCTCGAGTGGGCGCGCAAGGAAGCGGACCGGACCAGCCGCCCGGTCCTCGTGGAGATCATGATCGAACGCGAGGGCAACACCGCGAACGGCACCTCGATCGCCGCGATGAAGGAATTCGAGCCGCTGCCGTGACACGGGTGATCGTCGCGCCGGACAAGTTCAAGGGATCGCTCACCGCCCCGCAGGTCGCCGCCGCCGTCGCGCGCGGCCTGCGGGAGGCGGCCCCGGACGTGGACGTGCGCTGCCTCCCGGTGGCGGACGGCGGCGACGGGACCGTCGACGCCGCCGTCGCCGCCGGGTTCGTGAAGGTGGGGCGCTGGGTCACCGGTCCGGTCGGCCGGCCGGTGCCCGCGTCCGTCGCGGTCAAGGGGACGACCGCCGTGGTCGAGGTGGCGTCGGCGGCCGGGCTCACGTTGCTGGAGCGGCCCGCCCCGCTGGACGCCACCAGCTACGGCGTCGGGGAGCTGCTGAAAGCCGCGCTGGACGTCGGCTGCACGACGATCGTGCTCGGGCTGGGCGGCAGCGCGTGCACGGACGGCGGCGCCGGGATGCTGGAGGCGCTGGGCGGGGCGTCGTTCGCCGGCGTCGACCTGGTGCTGGCCTCGGACGTCGACAACCCGCTGCTCGGGCCGTCCGGTGCGGCGGCGGTGTACGGGCCGCAGAAGGGCGCGTCACCCGAGCAGGTGGAGATCCTCGAAGCACGGCTCAGGGCCTTCGCCGACCGCGTCGGGCCGGAGCACGCCGCACTGCCCGGCGCGGGAGCGGCCGGCGGGATCGGGTTCGCGGCACTGGCGGTGCTCGGCGCCCGGTTTCGGCCCGGCATCGAGGTGGTGCTGGAACTGGCCGGGTTCGGCGAGGCCGTCGCGGACGCGTCGCTGGTGATCACGGGCGAGGGCTCGCTCGACGCGCAGACCCGGCACGGCAAGGCGCCGTACGGGGTCGTGAAGGCCTCGGGCGACGTGCCGGTGGTCGCGGTGGCGGGACAGTGCTCGGTCGAACCCGGTGACCTGGGGTTGAAGGCCGCCTACGCGCTGGTGGACGTCGAACCGGACGTCAGCCGGTGCATGGCCCGGGCCGATTCGCTCCTGGGCGTTCTCGGCGGTCGCATCGCCCGCGACTGGGTGTCACAGTGAGGGACATGGACCTGGTCTTCCGCGCCCGCAGGGTCGTGACCCCGCAGGGCGAGATCGCGTGCGACGTGGGCGTCGCCGACGGGCGGATCGTCGCCGTCGAGCCGCACATCGACTCGCCGAACGTCGTGCACCTCGCGGACGACGAGGTGCTGCTGCCAGGCCTGGTCGACACCCACGTGCACGTCAACGACCCAGGCCGCAGCGAGTGGGAGGGCTTCGAGACCGCCACTCGGGCCGCGGCCGCCGGTGGCGTCACGACGATCATCGACATGCCGCTCAACAGCATCCCGCCGACGGTCGAGACGGCCGCGCTGGAGATCAAGCGCAAGGCCGCGGCGACCGTCTCGGTGGACGTCGGGTTCTGGGGCGGCATCGTCCCCGGCAACCTCGCCGACCTGAAGCCGTTGCACGAGGCCGGCGTCTTCGGCTTCAAGTGCTTCCTGCTGCACTCGGGGGTGGACGAGTTCCCCGCCGTCACCACTGACGAGTTGGAAGCGGCGCTCAGGCAGTTGGCGACGCTCGACGCGTTGACGATCGTGCACGCCGAGGACGCGCACACGGTCCGTGACTCGGAACCGGACTACCTGGGGTTCCTGGCCTCACGGCCGCGCGAAGCCGAGAACAAGGCGATCAGCGACGTCGTGGCGTTGACCCGCAAGACCGGTGCGCGGACGCACATCCTGCACCTCTCGTCGTCCGACGCGCTCGCGATCCTGGAGGCCGCGAAGCGCGAGAGCCTGCCGATCACCGCCGAGACCTGCCCGCACTACCTCACGTTCACCGCCGAGGAGATCCACGACGGGCAGACGGAGTTCAAGTGCTGCCCGCCGATCCGGGAGGCGGAGAACCGCGAGGCGCTGTGGCAGGGCCTGCGCGACGGTGTGATCGACCTGGTCGTCAGCGACCACTCGCCGAGCACGGTGGAGCTGAAGGAAGGCGACTTCGCGACGGCGTGGGGCGGCATCGCGTCGTTGCAGCTCGGACTCCCGGCGGTGTGGACGGGCGCACGGGAACGCGGCTTCCACCTCACCGACGTCGTCCGCTGGATGTCCACGCATCCCGCGCGGCAGGTCGGGCTGGAGACCAAGGGCGCCATCGAGGCCGGCAAGGACGCGGACCTCGTGGTCTTCGCGCCGAACGAGACCTTCGTGGTGGACAAGGACAAGCTCCACCACCGCAACCCCGTCACGCCGTACCACGGTCGCACGTTGCACGGAGTCGTGCGGCAGACATGGTTGCGTGGCAAGGAGATCAGCACAACGCAAGGCAAGCTGCTCAGAAGAGGAGAAGCATGACCGAGTGGACCCGGCTTCCCGACCTCGCCTCGCGCGCGGCCGGCGGTGGTGTGGTGTGGGCGAACGACGAGCTGTTCGCCGAGCGGGAGAACCTGATCAAGCCCGCCGAGCCGGTCTACCAGACCTACACCTTCGGCCACAAAGGCCAGGTCTACGACGGCTGGGAGACCCGGCGGCGGCGTGAGGAGGGCGTCGACCAGGCCGTGGTCCGGCTCGGCATGCCCGGCGTCGTGCGCGGGATCGTCGTCGACACGGCGTTCTTCAAGGGCAACTACCCGCCGTTCTGCTGGGTCGAGGGCGCCCAGGTCGACGGGTACCCGAGCGCCGGCGAGATCACCGAGTGGTTCCCGCTGGTCGAACGCACCGCGTTGAAGGGCGACGAGAAGCACTTCTTCGACGTGGGTGAAGGCCGCCGCGTCACGCACGTACGGCTGACCATCGATCCCGACGGCGGTGTGGCGCGGTTGCGGGTGCACGGCGAACCGATCGCGGACCCGCGTCTGCTCGTGGGTGGCGTCGACCTCGCCGCGCTGGAGAACGGCGCTGTCGTCACCGGCTGCAGCAACATGTTCTACAGCTCGCCCAACAACCTCATCGCCCCTGGGCAGGCCACGGTGATGGGGGAGGGCTGGGAGACCGCGCGCCGCCGTGACGACGGCAACGACTGGGTGTCGCTCCGGCTCGCCGCACCCGGTGTCGTGCGGCTGGTCGAGCTCGACACCAGCCACTTCAAGGGCAACGCGCCGGGCTGGGCGTCGGTCCGGGGCTGCGACGAGCGCGCGGACCCGGACGCGTGGTTCGACCTGCTGCCGCGCACCCGGCTGCAGCCCGACACGCGGCACCGGTTCGTCGTGGAGGCGACCGAGGCGACGGCCGTCCGTCTCGACATCTATCCGGACGGAGGAATGGCACGCCTCCGAATCGTCGGCACCCCTACGAGTGACGGCGTATCCCACCTGCGGGCGTTGTGGGCCAAAACGACTAACTGACGGTGGTTGTACGACCACGGTCTGATTCTGATCCCTACCTCAGTTGGTTGTCTGCGTCACACGATCGGTGGAAGCGTTCCTCCCGGAAGTTCGGGGATCCAGGGAGGAATTCCATGCAACCGATGGTGCGCGTCTTCGGCGCCGCGATCGCCAGTTCCGCTCTAGTTCTGGGCGCGAGTCAGGTCGCGATCGCGGCTCCGGAAGGGCAGCCGGAGTACAAGGTCGGCGCGATCGACTGGAAGCCGTGTGAGGAGAAGCCGACGGTCGACTGCGGCTTCCTCGAGTTGCCGATCGACTACAAGAAGCCGAACGGCGAAAAGTTCAAGCTGGCCGTGTCACGTCTCAAGGCGGCCGACCCGTCCCAGCGCATCGGCGCGATGGTGATCAACCCCGGTGGACCGGGTGGGTCGGGCGTCGACTTCTCGATGTTCGCGGACGGGTACTTCAGCAAGGAGATCATCGACAAGTTCGACGTCATCGGGTTCGACCCGCGTGGTGTCGCGCGCAGCGCGCCGATCAAGTGCTCGGCGGAACTGCTGCGGAAGACGCCGTCGAGCTACCCGAAGACCAGAGCCGAGTTCGACGCGCTGGTCGTGTTCAACAAGGCGCTGCGCGAGGACTGCCGCAAGCAGTCCGGCGCGATCTTCGACAACGCCTCCACCGCGGAGGTGGCGCAGGACATCGACTCCATCCGGCGGGCGCTGGGTGAGAAGAAGATCAACTACTACGGCATCTCGTACGGCACGATCATGGGTCAGCACTACGCGGAGCGCTTCGGCAAGAACATCCGCGCCATGATCATCGACTCCAACATGGACCACAGCCTCGGCACCAAGCAGTTCCTCGACTCCGAGGCCCGCACCGCCGAGGACTCGTTCAACGAGTGGATCAAGTGGAACGACCGCGACGCGTCGTCGCCGTTCCACGGCCAGGACCTCCGCAAGATCTGGAAGGACCTGCTGGCCAAGGCCGAGCGCGGCGAGGTGCCCGCTCCGTGGGACCCGACCGCCAAGATGACGCCGGAGGACCTCGGCGGCGGTGTGGTCAGCATGGCCTACGGCCCGAACTGGAAGGGCTTCGCCAACCAGATCAAGCAGATCATCGACGGCGCGCAGGCCCCGAAGTCCGCGTTCTCGGCCTTCGCGGCCGAGGAGACGTTCGACAACCCGTTCCCCGGCATCTTCTGCAACGACTACAACCTCCGCGTCAGCTCGTGGGGCGAGTACCAGTCGCTGACGAAGTCGGAGTACCGGATCGCGCCGAACACGCGTGGCTCCTCGCTCGGCCACGGCGCCATGATGGGCTGCGTCGGGTTCCCGAAGGCCACGAACCCGCAGCGCACGCTGAAGATCAAGAACGCGCCGAAGATCCTGCTCACCAACGCCAAGCACGACCCGGCGACGGCGTACGAGTGGGCTGTCAACGCGCACCGTCAGTCCCGTGACACCACGGTCTTCGTGACCTACGAAGGCTGGGGCCACGGCGTCTACGACCGCAGCGAGTGCACGCTGAAGATCAACAACGAGTACCTCGTCTCGCTGAAGCTGCCGCGCAACGGCACCTCGTGTGCCGCTGTCGAGCCGCCGGCCGGGCCGTCGCCCATGTCCGTGAAGCCGCGGATCCCGGCGGGGCCGTTCTCGGTCGCCTGAGTCAGGTCACGCCCGTGCCCCCGGTGTTCGCACCGGGGGCACGGTGCTGTGGCGGGCGGCCCGCTAGCACCTCTCGCCGACGCGGAAGGCGTGGTCGCACCAGACGGTGTGCCCGGCGACGTCGGCCGGTACGGGGGCCGTGACCAGCGGGCGCGAGCTCTCGTCCTTCGTGATCACCTTCGTCACCGGCACTCCGTCGATCGTCAGGTCCACCTCGACCTGCCACCTCGCCGTCCGCGTACCGGTCACCTCGACCGCGATGTCCTGGCGGAAGCCGTCCGGGCCCACCTCCCGCGCGGGCACCCCGGCGTTGACGACCTCACCGTCGCGGCCCTCCGCGCGCACCACCGGGGGCCGGTCGTCACCGGCGCAGTGGGCCAGGTGGTGCGGTGCGGGCGGGAGGGGCTCGGTGCTCACGACCCGCACGCGCACCTCGGTGAGGGTGACCGCCTGGTCGGACCTCGGCGTCATCGCCAGCGTCATGGCGCTGCGCCCGGTGTCGTGGATCGTCGGGTACGCGTAGCGGTCGTGAGCGACCGCGCACGTGGCCGGACCGCCCGCGTCCTTCATCTGCCAGTACGTCAGCAGGGTCCACCCGCCCTCCTTCGTCCGGGAGACGCCCAGCCCGTGCACGGACGGCTCCGGCGGAGCGGTGGAGGGTGCTTCGACGCCCTGCTGCACCGGGAAGGCGTGCAGGAGCTTGTACCCGATCACGGCGAGTGTCGCGAGCAACGAACAGGGGACGACCACCAGCACGATCAGGAAGGCCCGCATCAGCCCACGGTAACCAGGAGGCTCCCGTGAGGGGGTCGAATCGAGGCGTTGAACGCCGTGAAACGCGGACGTAACAACGTCGCCCCCACAGTTCACCTCCGCGAAACGTTCCACGCGGCTCGGTGAAACAGGACATCTCGATGCTCCCTGCAACCGACGTGCAGTGGAGGTCGAAGTGGATACAGGGGACACCGCCTGGGTGCTCACCAGCGCCGCATTGGTGCTGCTGATGACGCCGGGCCTGGCCTTCTTCTACGGGGGCATGGTCCGTTCGAAGAGCGTGCTCAACATGATGATGATGAGCCTGGGCGCGATGGCCGTCGTCGGTGTCCTCTGGGTGCTGTTCGGGTACTCGATGGCATTCGGCGGGGACGTCGGCGGAGGCCTGCTGGGCAAGCCGTTCGAGTTCTTCGGCCTCGACGGCCTGCTGGCCGCCGACTCGTTGTTCGGCAAGATCCCGAGCACGGTGTTCGTGGCGTTCCAGGCGATGTTCGCGATCATCACGGTCGCGCTGATCTCCGGCGCCATCGCCGACCGCGCCCGCTTCGGCCCGTGGCTGCTGTTCGCCGGTCTGTGGGCCACGATCGTCTACTTCCCGGTCGCCCACTGGGTGTTCGACTTCGACGGCAAGGACGACGCCGGCAACGTCATCGACCCCGGCGGCTGGATCGCCAACAAGCTCCTCGCGATCGACTTCGCCGGTGGCACGGCGGTGCACATCAACGCCGGTGCGGCGGGTCTCGCGCTCGCGATCGTGCTCGGCAAGCGCGTCGGCTGGCCCAAGGAGCCGATGAAGCCGCACAGCCTGCCGCTGGTCGTGCTCGGCGCCGGTCTGCTGTGGTTCGGCTGGTTCGGGTTCAACGCCGGTTCCGCCCTGGGCGCCAACGGCACCGCGGGCGTCACGTTCGTCAACACCATCGTCGCCACCTGCGCCGCGATGCTCGGCTGGCTGCTGATCGAGCGCATCCGCGACGGCAAGGCCACGACGCTCGGTGCGGCGTCGGGTGTCATCGCCGGTCTGGTCGCCATCACGCCCGCCTGTTCCGCCGTCACCCCGATCGGTGCCATCGCGATCGGTGCGATCACCGGTGTCCTCTGTGCTCTCGCCGTGTCGCTCAAGTACCGCTTCGGCTTCGACGACTCGCTCGACGTCGTCGGCGTGCACCTCGTCGGTGGTCTCGCCGGCACCATCCTGATCGGCTTCTTCGCCAGCGACGCCGCGCCCGCCAAGGTCAACGGCCTGTTCTACGGCGGCGGCTTCGACCAGCTGTGGCGCCAGGCCGTCGGTGCGTTCGCGGTGCTCGGCTACTCGTTCGTGCTGAGCCTCGCCCTCGGTTACCTGGTGAAGTTCACCGTCGGGTTCCGCGCCTCCGAAGAGGCGGAGGTCGCGAGCATCGACGAGTCCGAGCACGCTGAGCGCGCCTACGAGTACGGCAGCCTCACCAGTGCGCGGGGCACCGGCAAGCCGAGCGTGGCCGCGGGCGCGACCGCGGTCCTCGAGGGGAGCAACAAGAAATGAAGCTGGTCACCGCGATCATCAAGCCGTTCACGCTCGACGACGTGAAGAGCTCCCTGGAACAGCTCGGGGTGCTGGGCATGACCGTCAGCGAGGTGCAGGGCTACGGCCGCCAGAAGGGCCACACCGAGGTCTACCGCGGCGCCGAGTACTCGGTGGACTTCGTGCCCAAGATCAAGATCGAGGTCGTCATCGACGACGCCGCCGTCGACAAGGTGCTCGAAGCGGTCGTCGAGGCCGCCCGCACCGGCAAGATCGGCGACGGGAAGGTCTGGGTCACTCCGGTCGAGACAGTCGTTCGTGTGCGCACGGGCGAACGTGGAACGGACGCGCTTTAACAACTGGGGAGACGGTCCGTGGAGAACAACGAAACGGCCGTCGTCACGGCTGACGACCTGGTGCGAGCACGCGAAAGGCTGCTCGTGCCAGGTCGTCGTCGCTTGACCGCCGAACCGCTGCGCGAGGCACTCGTGGACCTGCACGAGTTCTGGCTCACCAAACACGCGGGGGGAGCGGGGATATCCGGAACGGGTGTCGCGCTCGTGGCGGTCGGCGGGCTGGGGCGGCGGGAGCTCGTGCCCTACTCCGACCTCGACCTGGTTCTCGTGCACAACGGCGTCAAGAACATCGATGAGATCGCCGAGAAGCTCTGGTACCCGCTCTGGAACTCCGGCATCGGGCTCGACCACTCCGTCCGCACGGTCGGGGAGGCGCTCCGGGTCGCCGCCGGTGACCTGCGCACGGCGCTGGGGCTGCTGGACGTCCGGCACATCGCCGGTGATCCCGAGGTCACGCAGAAGCTCGCGGACGGCGCGCGGCAGGCGTGGCGCGGCAACGTCCGCAACCGGCTGGACGAGATCGCCGAGTCGTCGCAGAAGCGCTGGTCGCGCAGCGGCGAGATCGCGCACCGCGTCGAACCCGACCTCAAGCACGGCCGCGGGGGACTGCGGGACCTCACGATCCTGGACGCGCTGTCGCTCGCGCAGCTGGTGGACCGGCCGTCCGCCGACGTCGACGAGGCACGGCGGTTGCTGCTGGACGTGCGCACCGAACTCCGCCGGGTGGCGCGGAAACCCCGTGACGTGCTGCGGGCGCAGGACGGCGACGAGGTGGCCTCCGCACTGGGGCTGGCGGACCGGTTCGCTCTCGCCCGTTCGCTTTCTTCTGCCGCACGCACGGTCGTCTACGCGTTCGACGTGGCTGTGCGGGCCGCTCGCGCCGCCGCTCCGAAACGAGGCCTCGGCGCGTTCCTCCGCGGCCAGCCGCCGCGCAGGCCGTTGGACGAAGGCGTTGTGCTGCACGGGTCTGAGGTGTCTCTCGCCCGTGACGCGGTTCCCAGCCGTGACCCGGCGTTGTTGTTGCGTGTCGCGACGGCGGCGGCGCGCAGCAAGCACCCGATCGCGGCCGGAACGCTGACCCGGCTCGCCGACTCCGCACCGGAGCTGCGCCAGCCGTGGCCGCGGGAGGCGCGTGAGGAGCTGCTGGCGTTGCTGGGCAGCGGCAACGGGCTCGTGGACGTCGTGGAAGCGTTGGACCGCACGGGTTTGTGGGGCCGGCTGTTCCCCGAGTGGGGCGCGGTGCGGGACCTGCCGCCGCGCGACGCCGCGCACATGTGGACCGTGGACCGGCATCTCGTGCAGACCGTCGCGCACGCCGCACGGCTCGCCACCACGGTGGCACGGCCCGACCTGCTGCTGCTGGGCGCGTTGATCCACGACATCGGCAAGGGCCGCCAGCAGGACCACTCCGAGGTGGGAGCCGCGCTGGCGACCCAGATCGGCGAGCGGATCGGGTTGTGGCCGCAGGACGTCGAGACGTTGTCCGCGATGGTCCGCCACCACCTGCTGCTGCCGCACACCGCGACCCGGCGTGACGTCGAGGACGAGGCGACCGTGCACCGGGTCGTCGAGACGCTCGGCGGCGACACTGTTCTGCTGGAACTGCTGCACGCGCTGGCGGAGTCGGACTCCATCGCGACCGGGCCCGGCGTGTGGACGGACTGGAAGGCCGCGCTGATGGCCGACCTGGTCGCCCGCTGCCGCACGGCGATGGCCGGGGAGGCGTTGCCCAAGCCGGAACCGCTCGACCCCGTGCACGTGGCGATGGCGGAACGTGTTGCGGCGTCGGGAAAGCCGGAAGTGCTGCTGGAGAAGCAGGACCACGCGGCGGTCGTGACGGTGCTCGCGCCGGACCGTCCGGGCGTGCTCTCGAAGGCCGCCGGCGTGCTCGCGCTGAACTCGCTGGAGGTCCACGCGGCGACGTTGCGCTCACACGGCGGTGCGACGGTGGACGCGTTCACGGTGTCGCCGCGGTTCGGTTCGCTGCCGGACGCTTCTCTGCTGCGCGAACAGCTCTCCCGGGCGATCGAGGGCTCGTTGCCGTTGGCCGACAAGCTCGCCGCGAAGGAACGCGACTACGGCGGCCCGCCGCTCGACCCGCCGCCCGCTCGCGTGCTGTGGTTCGACGACGAGTCGACCGGAGCGGTGGTGCTGGAACTGCGTGCCGCCGACCGGATCGGGCTGCTGCACCGCGTCGCGGGAGCGCTCGAACAGTGCGGCGCCGACGTGCAGTGGGCGCGCGTGTCCACGTTGGGCGCGACGGTCGTCGACTCGTTCAGCATCGCGGGCGCCGAGCTCGATCGGCGCCGGATCGAACGGGCGGTGCTCGACGCGGCCAGGTAGAGGTTGAGTAGCTCTACGCACAACCTCTCCGGGTGCTCACGCTCCTGCGCGGTTCGGAAACACGGCAGGGTTCGTGGTGTCCGGAAAGCGTCCTCGAGGGGTGGTGGCTTCCCGGACTGGCAGAGGCGGTGGTGCGAGGTGACGGCGCCGGGGGAGGTACCGGGCACCCGCACCACCGCCGATCCCCTTGTCTGACAACGAGACAGGTTCCTGGACAAGCTCCACGAGACCTGGGCAAGGTCGAGTTCTCGTTGTTCTGACTGGGGAGGAAGAACTTGAGAACCGCCATGGTGGCCGCCGTCGTCGCGGCCCTGCTCGTTCCCGGCACCGCACAGGCCGCTCCACTCGCCCTGGAAGACCTCGGCACGTTGCCGGGTGATCTGCGCAGCACTTCCGTCGACGTCAACGACTCCGGCTCCGTCGCCGGCAACTCCTACGGCACCGGCACCTCGCAGCACGCGGTGCGGTGGGACCGGTTCGAACAGATCAAGAAGCTCGCCGACCTCGGGTTCGACTCCGGGGCGACCGCCATCAACCGCGACTACGTGGTCGCCGGGTACGCCATCACCGCCTCGGGCCAGACGCAGGCCGTGAAGTGGGGCTCCTCCGGCCAGCTGACGCAGCTGACCGTGCCGGGCGCGACCAGTTCCATCGCCTACGACATCAACGACTCGGGCACGGTTGCGGGAGCCGCCACGATCAATGGCGTCACACAGGCGGTGTTGTGGGCCTCGTGGGGTGAGTCCACGATCCTGGGCGAGGGCAGCGCACGGCACGTGACCACCAGCAACACCGTCATCGGTACCAGTGGCAATGACGTGGTCCGCTGGAACGCGTCAGGCGTGCGCACGGTGCTCGACGCGGGCGTGTTCCTCGGCGCCAACCAACTCGGCGAGGCGACCGGCACCGTCGGTGGCAACGGTGTGCTGTGGCTGCGCAACGGCAAGACGCAACTGGGTGCCGCCGCACGGCCGTTCGACATCAACGACAACGGGGCCGCAGTCGGCGAGCTGTCGTCGCAGGCGACCCGGTGGGACGTCTCCACCGGCTCGGTGGAGACGCTGGCACCGGCGCCGTCGCGCGCCGCCGAGGTGAACAACTCCTGGGTCGTCGCCGGCACCGTCGGCACCTCGGCGGCCAGGTGGGACATGGGCGGCACCCAGACCGTGCTGCCGTCGCTGCCCGGTGCCGCACGTCACTCCGTGACCGCCCTGAGCGAGGTCGGGCACGTCAGCGGTGTCGCGACGTTCGCCGACGGCACCTATCGCGCGGTGGCCTGGCGCTAGAACCCTGTGCATTTCACCTGAAATCGGGCCAAACTGAACGAGAGGGATGGTCGAAACGTCTTCTAGGACATGACCGCCGTGTTGAACACGCAGATCGCCACCGTCCGAGTGCGTCCGCGCTCGCTCGTCGTCCTCGCCGGAATTCCCGGCGCGGGCAAGACGACGCTGCTCACACGCCTCGACGCCGACGAACCGGTCACCGTGCTCGACTCCGACCAGGTGCGCTCGTGGCTGGAGCCCCGCGTGCGCCTGCCGTACAAGTACTGGCGCGTGTTCGTGCACCTCTCGCACCGTCTGCGCGTCTTCTGGGCGGCGCTGTTCTGCGCGGGCCTGCTGGTGGTGCACGAGCCGTCCACCAGGCCCGGCACGCGCTTCATGCTGGTGCTCGCCGGTCTGCTGTCGGGGCGTTCCCGCCACTTCCTGTGGCTCGACGCCTCGGCGGCCCAGGCCCTCGACGGCCAGATCGCCCGCAAGCGCGTCGTGCGCACTCACGCTTTCGAGCGACACGTTCGCCGCGGTGACTCGATGCGTTCCCAGTTCGAGGCCGGTTGGGTGCCCTTCGGCTTCAGCGGCGTGACGCTCCTCACCCGTGCGGGGACCTCGGGTGGTCTGCGCATCATGGTGTCGTGATCAAGGCTGTCCTCTTCGACTTCGCGGGCACCCTCTTCGGGCGTCCGACCTACCAATGGCTGTCGCAGCGGCACCTCTCCGTGCTGCGCGCACCGGCGCCGTTCGTGGCGCGGATGAACGCCGCCGAGCGCGCGGTGTGGGACGCCCGCGACCTCACCGCGCTGGCGAACCGGTCAGCGCACTGGATCCTGTTCCGCCTCGCCGGCCTGCCGTTCGACGACGAGCTGTTCCAGCGGCTGCACAACCCGGCGTTCTGGCTGCCGTACCCCGACACCGCCGCCGCGCTGGAGGCCGCGCGGCCGTTGAAGGTCGGGGTGCTGAGCAACATCTCCTGGGACATCCGGCGGGTGTTCGCCCGCGAGTCGCTGTCCGTGGATGCGTTCATGCTGTCCTTCGAGCTCGGCGTCTCGAAGCCGTCCCCGCGGGCCTTCGACGCGGCGTGCGTCCGTCTTGAAGTCGAGCCCTCGGAGTGCCTGTACGTCGGTGACGACCCGGTCGCGGACGGTGCCGCGGTCGCCGCCGGGCTGCGGTTCGCGCACATCTCCACTGCTCCGGTCGGACGCCGTGAGCCGGTCCTGTTGGAGGCCCTGGCGAGCCACGGGATCGGGTGAACGTCCGGTTAGCTAGTCTGGGAGGCGTGTTCTCCACGCTTTCCGACCGGCTGACCACGGTTCTCCAGGGCCTTCGCGGCAAGGGCCGGCTCAGCGACGCCGACATCGACGCGACCGCCCGCGAGATCAGGGTCGCCCTGCTCGAGGCCGACGTCGCGCTGCCCGTTGTGCGCAACTTCATCGCCAAGGTGAAGGAGCGCGCCAAGGGTGCCGAGGTCCACCAGGCGCTGAACCCGGCGCAGCAGGTCGTGAAGATCGTCAACGAGGAGCTCGTCAACGTCCTCGGTGGCGAGACGCGGCGGCTGAACCTCGCCAAGAACCCCCCGTCGGTGATCATGCTGGCGGGTCTGCAGGGTGCCGGTAAGACGACGCTCGCGGGCAAGCTGGCGAAGTGGCTGAAGGGCCAGGGCCACACCCCGCTGCTCGTCGCCGCCGACCTGCAGCGCCCGAACGCGGTGACGCAGCTCCAGGTCGTCGGTGAGCGCGCGGGCGTGCCCGTCTTCGCCCCCGAGCCCGGCAACGGCGTCGGCAACCCCGTCGAGGTCTCGCGTCTCGGCATCGCCGAGGCCAAGGCCAAGCAGCACGACATCGTCCTCGTCGACACGGCCGGCCGGCTCGGCGTCGACGAGGAGATGATGCAGCAGGCCATCGACATCAGGGCCGCCGTCAACCCGGACGAGATCCTGTTCGTGGTCGACGCCATGGTCGGTCAGGACGCGATCAACACCGCCACGGCGTTCCGCGACGGCGTCGGCTTCACCGGTGTCGTGCTCACCAAGCTCGACGGCGACGCCCGCGGTGGTGCCGCCCTGTCGGTCCGCGAGGTCACCGGCCAGCCGATCCTCTTCGCGTCCAACGGTGAGAAGCTCGAGGACTTCGACGTCTTCCACCCGGACCGGATGGCGTCGCGCATCCTCGGCATGGGTGACGTCCTCACCCTGATCGAGCAGGCCGAGCAGCACTTCGACCAGGAGCAGGCCGAGAAGGCCGCCGCGAAGCTGCACACCGGCCAACTGACGCTCGAGGACTTCCTGGAGCAGATGCTCGCCATCCGCAAGATGGGTCCCATCGCGAACCTGCTCGGCATGCTGCCCGGCGCCGGTCAGATGAAGGACCAGCTCGGCATGCTGGACGAGAAGCACCTCGACCGCATCCAGGCGATCATCCGCGGCATGACCCCGGCCGAGCGCGACGACCCCAAGATGATCAACGGCTCGCGCCGGCTGCGCATCGCGAACGGGTCGGGCGTCAAGGTCAGCGACGTCAACGACCTGGTCAACCGCTTCTTCGAGGCCCGCAAGATGATGGCGTCGATGGCAGGCCGGATGGGCTTCGGCGGCGGTGGCGGCAGCAAGACCCGCAAGGGCAAGAAGGGGAAGAAGGGCAAGGGCGGACGCGGCCCGACGCCTCCCAAGATCAAGGGCGGCTTCCCGCCCGGGATGTTCCCCGGTGGCATGCCCGGCGGTCTGCCCGGAATGCCTCCCGGCGGGATGCCCGACCTCTCCGCCCTCGGTGGCGGCATGAACGAGCTTCCTCCCGGCTTCGACCCGAAGAAGTTCAAGTTCGACGGGGACGACAAGAAGAAGTGACCATGCACCTGCGCGGCGTCGTCCTGCCGGACGGCGAGCCGCGAGACCTGTGGGTCGTCAACGGCCGCGTCCGCACCAAGGCGGTGCCGGGCGCGCAGACCGTCGTCGACGGCGGGTTCCTGGTCCCGGGCCTGGTCGACGCGCACTGCCACGTCGGCCTGGGCCCGAAGGGCGGCGTCGAGTTGCCCGAGGCCGTCGAGCAGGCGATCACCGACCGCGACGCGGGCACGTTGCTGATCCGCGACTGCGGCTCGCCGATCGACACGAGGCCGTTGCAGGAGCGCCTGGACCTGCCGCGGATCATCCGCGCGGGCAGGCACATCGCCCGGCCGAAGCGCTACATCCCGTACATCAGCGTGGAGGTCGAGACCGACCTCGTCACGGCGGTGGCCGAGCAGGCCGCGTACGGCGACGGCTGGGTCAAGCTCGTCGGCGACTGGATCGACCGCGACGCCGGTGACCTGGCTCCACTGTGGACGGATGACGACCTGGCCCAGGCCATCAAGGTCGCCCACGACGCCGGCGCTCGCGTGACGGCACACGTGTTCGGCGAAGACGCGCTCCCCGGCCTGATCAACGCGGGCATCGACTGCATCGAACACGGCACCGGCCTGACCGACGACACGATCTCGCTGATGGCCTCACGCGGCACGGCGCTGGTGCCGACGCTGATCAACATCGAGACGTTCCCCGGCATCGCGGACAAGGCAGGCAAGTACCCGAAGTACGCGAACCACATGCGCGACCTGCACGCCGGCGTCTCCGCCACGGTCGCGTCCGCGATCGAGGCGGGCGTCCCGGTCTACGCGGGCACCGACGCGGGCGGTGGCATCGCGCACGGCCGCATCGTCGACGAGATCGTCGCGCTGCACGGCGTGGGGATGAGCGCGGTGGACGCCATCGGCGCCGCGTCGTGGGGTGCCCGCGAGTGGCTCGGCTTCCCGTCGCTGACCGAGGGCGCGGCCGCGGACATCGTCGTCTACGACCAGGACCCGCGGGAGAACCTCGAAGTCCTCCGGTCGCCGCGCATGGTCATGCTCCGGGGCCGCATCCACTAGGCGTGCTGGGCGAGAGCGCCCACCTGGTACGAGCCGCCCTTCTGCCGCGTGATGACGGCCATCCGGTTGGCGGCGTTGATCAGCCCGAGCAGGCAGACCAGCGCCGCGACCTGCTCGTCGTCGAAGTGCTTGCGCACGTTGTCCCAGGTCTCGTCGCTCACGCCCTCCCGCGTGAGCACCGTGCCCTCCTCGGTGAACGCCAGCGCGGCCTGCTCGGCCTCGGTGAACACCGTGGTCTCGCGCCAGCCGGCCACCAGGTGCAACCGCAACGGGTCCTCACCCGCCGCGATGGCCTCCTTGACGTGCATGTCGAGGCAGAAGCCGCACCCGTTCAACTGGCTCGCGCGCAGGCTGACCAGTTCGGCCGTGATCGCAGGCAACGACGTCTGGTGGACGGCCTGCCCGAGCCCCGCGAACCGCTTCGCGATCTTGCTGCCGGTCTCGGTGCCGAAGAGGTTGAAACGCGGTTCCATGGTCTTTCCTCCCTCGTGGACTTGCTTGACGACCACGAGATGCCGGACCCGCGTCCCGTGTGACTGTGATCCGCGCCACTGTCACAAACGCCGTGCGGCTGGTGTCTTGTGACCATGGACGCCGCGACCGACACGTTCGTCAGCCACCGCAACCTGCTCTTCACGATCGCCTACGAGATGCTCGGCTCCGCGGCCGACGCCGAGGACGTGCTGCAGGAGACGTGGCTGCGCTGGGTCGGCGTCGACCACGCCACCGTCGAGAACGACCGCGCCTACCTGGTCCGCATCGTCACCCGCCAGGCACTCGGCCGCCTGCGCACCCTGGGCCGCCGCAAGGAGTCCTACGTCGGCTCCTGGCTCCCGGAGCCGCTCCTGACCACCCCGGACGTGGCCGAGGACGTCGAACTCGCCGACAGCGTCTCGATGGCGATGATGCTGGTCCTCGAAACCCTCACCCCGACCGAACGAGCGGTCTTCGTCCTGCGCGACGTCTTCGACGTCGACTACGACGAGATCGCCACGGCCGTCGGCAAGAACCCGGCGGCAGTCCGCCAGATCGCGCACCGAGCCCGCTCCCATGTGGCCGCCCGCCGCCCGCGCGAGGTCGTGACCCAGGCGGCGTCCCGCGAGGCCCTGGCCGCCTTCCAGCGCGCCACCGAGACCGGCGACCTCCAGGCCCTGCTCGACCTGCTCGCACCGGACGTCGTGTTCCTCGGCGACGGCGGCGGCGTGAAGCAGGCCGTCCCGCGCCCCGTCGTGGGCTCGTCGAAGGTCGCGCGGATGATCCTGGGCGGTCTGCTGAAGGTGACCGGCTGGTCGATGGAACCGGCCCAGGTCAACGGCTGCCCGGCGCTGGTCGTGCGGTTCGGCGGCGAACTCGACACCGTGATCGCGGTGCGGGTGGAGGACGGGCGGATCAGCGGTCTGTACGCGGTGCGCAACCCGGCCAAGCTGTCGCACATGACCGAGGAGACGTCGCTGCGGCGGTGATCAGCGGGCGACGAACCGCGCGACGCCCGCGCCGGCCGCGACGTGCCAGTGCAGGTGCTTGTTGTGCTGCTCGTCGCCCAGGGTCGTGAGCACCTGGCAACCGCCGTGCAGTTCGATGACGTGCGCCGCCGCCTTCTTCACCGCGGCCAGCAGTTCCACGGCCAGTTCGTCGTCCAGGTCCAGCAACGACGACACGTGCCGGGTGGGGATCACGATGACGTGGTCGGTGCCGAAGCCGGGGATCGGCGGACGGAACGCGAGCGTGTTCGCGGTGCGGCCGAGCACCTCCACCCGCACGTTGCCCGGGATGACGTCGTCGCAGTACCAGTCCGGTCCCATGCCACGACGTTAGGGGTTTAGTAGCAGCGTTCGTACGCCGATCCAACCAACAGGAGTTGGGACGTCCGGCGGGGACCCGATCTGACCATCTTTTGGCCAGGTGCTTGGCCCGGTTTCCGTCAACGCCGCACAGTAACCTCGGATTCCGGGGAGGGCGGCGTCGATCGCGAGGTGGGCTGATCTATGAGAGTGCCATTGCCTGCTGCTGCACCGCTGGTGGCCGCGGCGTGACTAAATTGCAGAGCGTGAGCGAGCCGGAAGCCCTGAAGCCCAAGCGAGGTTTCCTCGAGAGCGTGCGGGACATCAGCCGCAACCCGGAACCGGAACGGGTCGGCCAGCGCTGGGGGTTCGGCGCGTTCCTCCTGGTGGAAGCCGTCTTCATCCTGAGTGCCGTGTTCATCACGGCCGTCGGCTCGAGTTTCGGCGCGACCCTCGAGACCTCGACCACGCTCGTGCTGGTCGGATCACTGGTGCCGATCATGCTCGCCGCCGCGCTCGCCATCGTGATCACGTACGTGCGCGGCAACGGTCCCGTCGTCGACCTGAGGCTGAGGCTGACCAAGGCGGACGTCGTCTTCGGCCTCAAGATCGGTGTCATCGGGCTGCTCTTCACCTACTTCGCCGCCTACTTCTGGGCGAAGTTCGTCGGCAAGGAGAACGCCACCAGCGCCATCGGCGACCTCTTCAGCCAGGCGAACCTGCCGCTGTCCGCGGCCATCACGATGTTCGTCTACATGAGCTTCATCGGCCCGATCTGCGAGGAGATCATCTTCCGCGGACTGCTGTGGGGCGCGGTCGAGCGGCAGGGCTGGAGCCGGTGGGCGGCGTTCGTGCTGACCACGGTGATCTTCGCGGTCAGCCACCTCGAACCGCAGCGCACGTGGCTGCTCCTGGTCATCGCGATCCCCATCGGCGTGGCCCGGCTGATCACCCGCAACCTCGGGGCGAGCATGGTGGCGCACGTGCTGAACAACTTCCTCCCCGGCCTGTCCCTCCTGCTCCTGTCGGCCGGTGTCATCTGATGGACCTGAACAGCGACCTCGGCGAGGGCTTCGGCATCTGGAAGCTCGGCGACGACACCGCCCTCCTCGGCGTCATCACCAGTGCGAACGTCGCGTGCGGGTTCCACGCCGGTGACCCGTCCACGATGCGAAGAGTCTGCGAGGAAGCCGCGAAGAACGGCGTGAAGATCGGCGCCCAGGTCAGCTACCGCGACCTCGCCGGGTTCGGGCGCCGGTTCATCGACGCCGACCCGGTCGAGCTCGCGGACGAGGTGCTCTATCAGATCGGCGCGCTCGACGCGTGCGCACGAGCAGCAGGCACCGAGGTCGTGTACGTGAAGCCGCACGGCGCGCTTTACAACGCGACGGTGCACCACGAGAAGCAGGCCGAAGCGGTCGTGAACGGCACCAAGGCGTTCAAGGACCTGCCTGTCCTGGGCCTGCCCGGCTCCCAGCTGCTCGCCAAAGCGGCGCAAGCCGGCCTGAGGCCCGTCCAGGAGGCGTTCGCCGACCGCGGCTACACCCCCGAGGGCACGCTCGTCCCGCGCAGCAGGCCGGACGCCCTGCTCACCGACACCGCACAGATCGTCGAACGGGCTCGGAGGCTGTTGGAAGGCGAGCTCGTCGCCGTCGACGGCACGGTCATCAAGACGGCCGCGGAGTCGTTGTGCGTGCACGGCGACACGCCGGGAGCGGTCGCGCACGCCCGTGCGGTGAGGGAAGCGCTCGGCACCGTCACACCCTTCGCGTAGGACCCGATTCGGATCCACCGGCCCCCATCTGGCACAATTGCCCGCTGTCCGTCGTGGTCGGCCCCTCTGCCCGGGCCATGACTGTGCGAACCACCAACACAGAGTTCTGAGGAGTACCAGGCCAATGGCCGTCAAGATCAAGCTTCAGCGTCTCGGCAAGATCCGCCAGCCGTACTACCGCATCGTGGTCGCCGACGCGCGCACCCGTCGCGACGGCAAGGCCATCGAGACGATCGGCAAGTACCACCCCAAGGAAGAGCCGTCGTTCATCGCGGTCGACTCCGAGCGCGCGCAGTACTGGCTGGGTGTCGGCGCGCAGCCGACCGAGTCGGTCCAGCGCCTGCTGGAGATCACCGGTGACTGGCAGAAGTTCAAGGGCCTGCCGGGCGCCGAGGGCACGCTGAAGGTCAAGGAGCCGAAGACTCCGAAGGCCGAGCTGTTCGCCGCCGCGCTCGCCGCCGCGAACTCGGAGCCGATGACCGACGCCACCACGCCGAAGGCGAAGAAGGCCAAGAAGGCCGACGACGCCCCCAAGGCTGAGGCCGAGGCGCCCAAGGACGAGGCGTGAGTTTGTTGGCTGACGCCCTCGAACACCTCGTTCGCGGCATCGTCGACCACCCGGACGACGTCCGGGTGAACCTCGTCACGACCCGCCGCGGCCGCACCCTCGAGGTCCACGTCCACCCGGACGACCTCGGCAAGGTGATCGGTCGTGGCGGTCGCACCGCGACGGCCCTGCGCACCGTGATGGCCGGTATCGGCGGTCGTGGTGTACGGGTCGACGTCGTCGACACCGACCGCTGAACGAAGCTGCAAAGGGCACATGGACGTCGTCGTCGGCCGAGTGGCCAAGGCGCACGGGATCACCGGGGAACTCTCCGTCGACGTGCGCACGGATTCACCCGAAATGCGGTTCAAGCTCGGAGCCACGCTCCAGGCCAGGCTGCGTGACGGCACGTCCCGAAGCCTCACCGTGTCAGCCGCCCGGCCTCATGCCGGGCGGCTGCTCGTGCGTTTCGAGGAAGTTCTCACGCGGGACGTCGCGGAGTCGTTGCGCGGCACCCTGTTGCTGGGCAGCACCGACGACCTGCCGGCGATCGACGACCCGGACGAGTTCTACGACCACGAGCTCGAAGGGCTCGCGGCCGAACTCGTCGACGGGACGAAGATCGGCACGGTCAAGGAGATCCTGCACGGACCCGGCGGTGAGCTGCTCGTCGTCATCCGTGACAAGAGCGAGGCGCTGATCCCGTTCGTGCGCGAGATCGTGCCCACCGTGGACGTTCGCGGCGGTCGCGTCGTGATCGACCCGCCAGAGGGCCTGCTCGATGCAGATTGACGTCGTCACGATCTTTCCCGAGTACCTCGCGCCGCTGCGCGCGGCGTTGCTCGGCAAGGCGATCGACAAGGGCCTGATCAGCGTCGGCGTGCACGACCTGCGTGACTGGACCCAGGACGTGCACAAGGCTGTCGACGACAGCCCGTACGGCGGTGGGCCTGGCATGGTCATGAAGGCCGACATCTGGGGTCCCGCCCTCGACGACGTGTGCACGGACGAGACGCGTCTCATCGTGCCGACGCCGGCCGGACGCCCGTTCACGCAGGCGGTCGCGCACGAGTACGCGGAGGAGGCCCACCTCGTGTTCGCGTGCGGTCGCTACGAAGGCATTGACCAGCGTGTGGTCGATGACGCTCGACGGCGCGTACGCGTCAACGAGGTGTCGATCGGCGACTACGTGCTGGTCGGCGGCGAGGTGGCGGTGCTCGCGATCGTGGAGGCGGTCGCGCGGTTGCTGCCGGGCGTGCTCGGGAACCCGAAGTCGCACGCCGAGGACTCGTTCCAGGACGGGCTGCTCGAAGGGCCGAGCTACACGCGGCCGCTCGTGTGGCGTGACCTGGAGGTGCCGGACGTCCTGCGTTCCGGCAACCACCGGCTGATCGACCGCTGGCGGCGTGACCAGTCACTCGCCCGCACCTTCGAAAGGCGTCCCGACCTGCTGGAATCGTTGCCGGCGGACGCGTTCGACAAGCACGACCGCGCCCTGCTCACGCGCCTGCGCGAGGGCGGGGAGTAGCCCGATTTCGTTCCGGGGTGCCTGGTCTGGCACACTGGACCAGTTGCCGCAGCCGGTGGATATCGGCGTGCGCACACAAGCCGACCCCCATCATGTCGTGCACAGCCATGGAACATGCTCTGGGGAGTTCAAGACACGTGAGGAACACCGATGAACATCCTGGACGCACTCGACGCCCAGTCGCTGCGCACCGACATCCCGGCGTTCCGCGCCGGTGACACGCTGAAGGTCCACGTCCGCGTCATCGAGGGCTCGCGCGAGCGCGTCCAGGTGTTCCAGGGCGTCGTGATCCGTCGCCAGGGCGGCGGCATCCGCGAGACCTTCACCGTCCGCAAGGTCTCGTTCGGCGTCGGCGTCGAGCGCACCTTCCCGGTGCACTCCCCGAACATCGCCGAGATCGAGGTCGCCATCCGCGGTGACGTGCGTCGCGCCAAGCTGTACTACCTGCGCGAGCTGCGCGGCAAGGCTGCCAAGATCAAGGAGAAGCGCGAGGCCCGTCCGGTCTCCTGACCGGTGGCTTCGAGCCCAGAAGACTCAGAGGACGCCTCCGCACCGGACGAACCGGAGCGGGGGCGTACCCCTGTTTACAGAGATGTTCTCTACGTCGTCGTGACGGCCGTCGTGCTGACGGTGCTGATCCAGGCGTTCGTGGCGCGGGTCTACGTGATCCCCTCGGCGTCGATGGAGAGCACGCTGCACGGGTGCACCGGCTGCGAGAACGACCGCGTGCTGGTCGACAAGGTGACCTACCGGTTCGGTGACGTCGAGCCGGGTGAGGTGGTCGTGTTCCGCGGCCCCGAGGCGTGGACCCACAACGACTTCCGCACTCCTCCGTCGACCAACCCCGTCGCGGGTTTCGTGCAGAACATCGGTTCGCTGCTGGGCATCGCGCCCGCGAACGAGCGCGACTTCGTGAAGCGCGTGATCGCGTTGCCCGGCCAGACGGTGATGTGTTGCGACGAGCAGCACCGTGTCGTTGTGGACGGCAAACCGCTCGACGAGCCCTATGTGCATTGGCAGGCCGGGACTTCGCCCGCGGACCACGAACCGTTCGCGCCGTTCCGCGTGCCGGATGGACGGTTGTTCGTGATGGGGGACAACCGGATGAACTCCACCGACTCGCGCAAACAGGGTGGCGGGGGCGTAGCGGGCACCGTGCCGCTCGAGAACGTCATCGGGAAAGCCCGGTACGTCGTTTTCCCGAAAGATCGGTGGAGTGTTGTGTCGGATCACAACCCCCAGCCCCTAGGCTGACCTCGTGGTCGACGACGCTCCAGAGCAGAACCCGTCCGGTGACGAGCCCAGTTCGGACGCTTCGGACAAGCCCGGGAAGCAGAAGAAAAAGGGCAACTTCTGGAAGGAACTGCCTGTCCTCATCCTGGTCGCTTTCGGCCTCGCGATCGGCATCCAGATCTTCCTCGGCCGCGTCTACATGATCCCGTCGGAGTCGATGGAGACGACGCTGCACGGGTGCACCGACTGCTACGGCGACCGGGTGCTGGTGGACAAGGTCACCTTCCGCTTCACCGACCCTGCGCCGGGCGACGTGATCGTGTTCCGCGGGCCGCCCTCGTGGCAGAACGACTTCATCTCCGACGAGCCGGGCAACCCGGTCTCGCAGGGGCTGTCGTGGCTCGGGTCGCTGATCGGGCTGCCGTCGGCGAACGAGGAGGACTTCGTCAAACGCGTGATCGCCGTCGGCGGGCAGACCGTGAAGTGCTGCGACGAGCAGAACCGCGTGACGGTGGACGGCAAGCCGCTCGACGAGCCGTACAAGCACTTCGACGAGGGAACGCCGGCCGAGCAGGAGTCGTTCGAGGAGCTGAAGATCCCGGACGGGATGTTGTTCGTGCTCGGCGACAACCGCAACCACTCGTGCGACTCGCGCTGCCAGGGCCAGGGCGGGCTCAACGGGCTCGTGCCGGTCAGCGACGTGATCGGGAAGGCGCGCGTGATCGTGCTGCCTCCGTCGAGGTGGGGCGGGGTGTCGGACCACGA
This sequence comes from Lentzea pudingi, assembly GCF_014646255.1. Taxonomy (GTDB): domain Bacteria; phylum Actinomycetota; class Actinomycetes; order Mycobacteriales; family Pseudonocardiaceae; genus Lentzea; species Lentzea pudingi. The sequence goes on along the minus strand of NZ_BMNC01000002.1, from coordinate 218,243 downwards.
TCCGCAGGCCGTGTCGATGGGTGCACCGGGATGGCAGCAGAACGTTCCGCTGGGCCTGGGTATCGTCGCGGCGTGGCCGCTTCTGCTGCTCGGGCGTCGAGTGCGAGACCGATTCCGCCGATGACCATGTTCATGCCGCCCCGCGCGGTGGTGCGGGGCTCGGCGGGGAACTGGGCGTTGCAGAGCACGCTGGAGCGCCGGGGCCTCGGCCCTGTCGCCGGCGTCGACGAGGCCGGGCGCGGACCGTGCGCCGGGCCGTTGGTGATCGCCGCGTGTGTCCTTCGACCGGGTGATGCTTCGCGGTTCGAAGGGCTGAACGACTCGAAGCTGATGACGGCGGCGGCCCGCGACCGGATGTACGACCTGGTGCTCAAGCGTGCGCTGGATCACTCGGTCGTGGTCGTTCCGCCCGCCGACATCGACTGGCTGGGCATCCACGTCATGAACATCGAGGGCATGCGGCGGGCGGTGGCGCAGATGGCGACGCACCCTGGTTACGTGCTCACGGACGGTTTCAAGGTGCCGGGGATGCCCGCGCCGAACGTGGCGGTGCTCAAGGGGGACCAGGCCGCGGCGTGCGTCGCGGCGGCATCGGTGCTGGCCAAGGTCACGCGGGACAGGATCATGGCGGATCTGCATGATCGTCATCCCGAGTACGGGTTCAACGTGCACAAGGGGTACTGCACGCCCGACCACACGGCCGCGTTGATGGAGCACGGCCCGTGTGCAGAGCATCGCTGGTCGTATGTAAATGTGGCAGCAGCGGCTGCCAAGCACGGTCTCGCCGCGCCGCACAGGGTGGCGCGCGCCACGACCGCGACGGCCGTGGTCCAGAATGATGCAGCCCCGGCTGATGCCGGGGAGCTCGCGACGAGGGAGGGCGCGGAGCAGATGACCCGCGCGGAGGCGTAATGAGTGCAGAGGATCTCGAGAAGTACGAGACCGAGATGGAACTGTCGCTGTACAAGGAGTACCGCGACATAGTCAGCCAGTTCTCGTTCGTCGTGGAGACCGAACGGCGTTTCTACCTGGCCAACTCGGTGGACGTGCAGGTGCGCAACGCCGACGGCGAGGTGTACTTCGAGGTGCGCATGTCGGACGCGTGGGTGTGGGACATGTACCGCCCCGCGAGGTTCGTCAAGAACGTTCGTGTCATCACGTTCAAGGACGTGAACGTGGAGGAGCTGGACAAGCCGGACCTGCGTCTTCCGGAAAGCGGGCCGTTCCCCTCCTCCTGAGATTTTCACGGCACCGCCCCCGCGTCCCGGATCCGGGCACGCGGGGGCGGTGCCGTTAGCACATCCCACCGACAACTCCGCCGTCTCAAGATCCACAACGGCCGACTTGTCCACAGCCGCTGAGTTGTCCACAGATTCCCCGCGGCCCGGCCGCCCACCCCGTCCCGCCCTGCAAGGTCGAAGCCAACGACCCGCAGGGAGGCGAAGGCAGTGGCGCAACGGGCACTGGTCGAGACCAGGCAGCAGGAGAAGGGCCGTCAGGGCGAGGACCTGGCGTGCAGGTACCTGGAGGGGCAGGGCCTGGTCGTCCTGTCGCGGAACTGGACGTGCCGCGACGGTGAGCTCGACGTCGTGGCCGTGGAGGGCGACCGCCTGGTCGTCTGCGAGGTCAAAACCAGGTCCGGCCCGGCCTGGGGCCGCCCGGACGAGGCGGTCGACCAGCGCAAGCTCTCGCGCCTGCGGCGCACAGCCCTGCGCTGGCTTGCGTCGCACGGCGTCGGCTGGTCCAACGTCCGCGTCGACCTGATCTCGGTCACCTGGCCTCCCTCCGGCGAGCCGTGCCTGCAGCACCTGCGGGGAGCCTGAGATGGGCCTGGCGCAGGCCTGGTCCGTCGCGCTGTGCGGAGTCGACGGCCTGGCGGTCGAGATCGAGGCCGACGTGGGCGTGGGCCAGCCCCGCACCCACCTCCTCGGCCTGCCCGACGCGTCGTTGCACGAGTCGAAGGAGCGCGTGAAGGCCGCGGTCCGCAACAGCGAGGAGGAGTGGCCGAAGCAGCGCATCGTCCTCGGCCTGTCCCCGGCGAACCTGCCCAAGGGCGGCAGCAGCTACGACGTCGCGATCGCCTGCGCCACCCTCGCTGCCGCCGGCTCGATCCCGTGCGACCGCCTGGCCACCACCGTCCTGCTGGGCGAACTGGCCCTGGACGGCCGGGTCCGCGCGGTCCGGGGCGTCCTGCCGGCCCTGCTGGCCGCCCGCAGAGCAGGCCTCACGACGGCGATCGTCCCGGTCGACGCCCTGCCCGAGGCGGCCCTGGTCGACGGCATCACCCTGCACGGCGCCCAGACCCTCGCCGAAGTCCTCGCCTGGCTCCGAGGCGAGGCGGTGGAGCTGCACGAGCCACCCACACCGGCAGACCCACCGCTGCCGACCGTGCCGGACCTGGCCGACGTCGTGGGCCAGCCAGAGGCCCGCTGGGCCCTGGAGGTGGCCGCCGCAGGGGCCCACCACCTCCTGCTGACGGGCCCGCCGGGCACCGGCAAGACGATGCTGGCCGAACGCCTCCCCGGCCTCCTCCCACCCCTGAACCGCCAGGAGTCCCTGGCGGTGACGGCAGTCCACTCGGTGGCGGGCGTCCTCTCCTTCGACTACCCCTTGGTGGCCAGCCCGCCGTTCGTGAACGTCCACCACACGACGTCGATAGCGGCCCTGATAGGCGGCGGCAGCGGCATGGCCAAACCAGGCGCGGCCTCCAGAGCCCACAAGGGTGTCCTCTTCCTCGACGAGGCCTGCGAGTTCGGCCAGAAGACGATCGACACCCTCCGCACAGCCCTGGAAGAGGGCGAGGTCCGCATCCCCCGCCGAGACGGCATAGCCCGCTACCCGGCCCGCTTCCAGCTGATCCTCGCCACCAACCCCTGCCCCTGCGCCCCACCGAAGGAGACCGACTGCATCTGCACGGCCACAGTCCGCCGCCGCTACCAGACCCGCCTCTCCGGCCCACTCCTGGACCGCGTAGACCTGAGGGTCCGCATGAGAGCCACAACGGCCATGGCCAACGCGGACGCAACCCCACCAGAACCGACAGCGGTGGTAAGAGCCAGAGTCCTCAAAGCAAGGACAAGGGCCGCCACCCGCTGGTCGTCCCACGGCCACCCCTGGCAAGCAAACGCCCTCGTCCCAGGCCCAGCCCTACGCCGCGAATTCGCCCTCCCCAGACCAACAACAACCCTGCTGGACCGAGCCCTGGCCGTAGGCGCCCTGACGGGCCGAGGAGCCGACCGCTGCCTACGCGTCGCCTGGACCCTCGCCGACCTCGCCGAGGCAGACAGCCCAACCCAAGACCACGTGGCCGCCGCCCTCCAGTTCCGAGAACGCCGCGCCTACACCTAACCCCCACACCCACACCCACAGCCCACAGCCCGCAGCCCACGGCCCGCAGCCCACGGCCCACGGCCCGCAGCCCGCAGCCCACGGCCCGCAGCCCGTAGCCCGTAGCCCATCCAAGCCACCACCCTCCCGGACCCGCCGCCCTCAACAGCAGCGCACGCCACTCCACCCCAAGCCGCCGGCCGCGGAGCTTCAACGCCCCGACTCCGCGTCCGGCCCCATCCGAGCGGGCGCTCGTCCCCTGCGAGCGCCCGCTCACCCCAACCCAACAGCGCACGGCACCTGCCGTGCCCACCTGCCGCCGGGCGCGAAGCCCACTCCCGCTCCGCGCCGGCACCCACCCCAAAACGTTCGGGCGCCTGTCCCAACCCAAGCGCCCGAACCCACCGGACGCGAGCTCCGAGCCTCAACTCGCGTCCGATCCGAGCGGGTCGCCCGTCCTTCCCAACGGGCGACCCGCTCACCCTGCTCGCCCCCGCTGAAACTGCTTGGCCCGCCCAACCCGCGTGCCCCGTTCAACCTTGCCCGCCCCGCGTGCCCGCCAACCCGTGTGCCCGCCAACCCGCGTGCCTGCCCAACCCACTCGCCTCACTCACCCCGCTTGCCCTGCCCATCCCGCTCGCCCCGTGGTTCTCGACCTTGCCTCTCCCGTGCCCCGGACACCTGCTCCGCGTCCCGAATCCCCGCTCACCTCTCAACCCGTGCCCCCGGCCCTCGCCTCCCGGCCCTCGCCTCCCGGCCGTCCCGAACAGCTGCCCCGAACCGCCGCCCCGAAGTCTTGCTCACCTCTCGACCCGTGCCCCTCGCCCTCGCTTCCCGGCCGTCCCGAACCGCCGTCCCGAACCGCCGGCCCCGAACCGCCGGCCCCGAACCGCCGGCCCCGAACCGCCGGCCCCGAACCGCCGGCCCCGAACCACCGCTCGTCCTTCGAACCGTCCCAGCCCCCTCGAACAGGAGCCCAGCCATGACCCCACTTCTCATCCCCGCCGCACCCCTCATCTCCACCGCCGTACCCGCACTCCTCCAGCTGCGGTGCACAGTCGGGCGGCACGCCTCCGGTGCCGGCCCGCCGAACCCGTGGCACCCCGAACCCTGGCAGCGCTGGCTGCCCTGGTGGTGGTTCCGATGACCGCGCCGCGGACCAGGCGGGCCACTGACGCCGTCCGCCTGGCCAGGGCCTACCTGTCGCGCGTCGCGGAGCCGTATCCGGCTGCGCTCGCGGCGTTGGTCGGAGAGGTGGGGCCCGTCGAGGCGGCGGAGATGGTGCGGGCCGGCGAAGTTTCGCCGTCGGTGGCCAGTCAGACGTCCGCGCGGCGGGCCGAGGAGCGTGCCCGCGCTGATCTTGAGTTCATCACCGGGCGTGGTGGGCGGCTGGTCGTTCCCGAGGACGACGAGTGGCCGCGCTGGCCGTTGCTCGGGCTCGAGAACGTGGCTGCGCGGCGGTGTGGGGGTGAGCCGCTCGCGCTGTGGGTGCGTGGGCCGCACTTCCTCGCTGACGTCGTGGACAAGGCCGTGGCGGTGGTCGGGTCCCGGGCTGCCAGCGGGTATGGCGAGCACGTCGCCGGCGAGTTCGCCTTCGGGTTGGCGTCGGCCGGGGTGACCGTTGTTTCGGGGGCCGCGTACGGGATCGACGGCGCTGCTCACCGCGGTGCGCTCGGGGGTCGCGGGGTGACGATCGCGGTCCTGGCGTGCGGTGTGGACAACGCCTATCCCGCTGGTCACCAGGGATTGCTCGCCAGGGTCGCGCGGGAAGGCCTGATCGTCAGCGAGTACCCGCCCGGAGTGACGCCCGCGCGGCACCGGTTCCTCACCCGCAACCGGCTCATCGCCGCGTTGGGTGGCGGCACCGTCGTGGTGGAAGCCGGGAGGCGCAGCGGGGCCAAGAACACGGCCGCGATCACGCTCGCCCTGGGGCGGCCGTTGATGGTGGTGCCGGGGCCTGTCACGTCCGTGAGCTCGGTCGGCTGTCACGAGTTGTTGCGGGACGGACAGGCGGTGTCGGTGAGTTCGGTGGCCGAGATCGTCGAGTCGGTCGGGCGGTTCGGTGACGACCTCGCCACGCAGCCCGCCGAGAAGGAAAGCGATCTGGGTGCACCCCAGGGGGAGGCCATGCGGGTGTACGAGGCCCTGGGGAAGCGGAACGGCGTCAGTGACGAGGCCGTTTCGGTCGAGTCCGGGGTGCCGCTGGACCGGGTGCGGGCGTTGTTGCCCGAGCTGGAACTTGCCGGACTCGCGTTGCAGGTGGACCAGGGCTGGCAGAAGCTGGAGGTGGGGTGATGTTCGTCCACAGTGGATAGTCAGATGGGTTTGACCTGCGGCTTCGGCGGCGTGAAGTCGATGTCCGCCGGTTCGGTGCTTGCGGTGCTCGGCTGGCTCGCCGCCTTCCGGGCACCGGGAAAGCGGCTCTGTCGACTGAAGGCGGCGTCACTCACGTTGATCACCTTCATCCGCACCGGCTCACCGGCGGGCTCCTCGGGTACGTCTCGGCCAGTCGCCCTCCATCGGCTGTTCGGGGGGCGGCGCTGGCTGCCACCGCTACTCCGAAAGGTGATCTGCGAGTGCCGCTGAACCCCGGCTCGTCACAGGGAGTTGAAATCATGCGGCCTTCATGATCATGAGAGCGCTCCCAAATGGCGCGTGGGTGTGGCGATACTTGACCAATCGCCCCGACTGGCGCAGCGTCTTGGCCTATGTCCCCGCCGCCGCATGGTCGGACACGTCGTGTCGATCTCGTTCGCCTGCGCGAAAATCTGCCGGCGCACGTCGAAGACGTGCTGCGGCAGTACGAACGGCACCTCATGTTGGAGCGCGATCTCTCGCCGCACACGGTGCGCGCTTACGTCGGTGATGCGGTGACATTGCTTGGACATGTCGCTCGGAATATTCCGGGAAACGCAGATGTCGAGCGCATCGACCTCGCGAATCTGCGCTCTTGGCTTGCCGCGCAACGCACCGCGGGTGCGAGCCGCACGACACTCGCGCGGCGGGCCGCGGCTTCGCGTGCGTTCACCGCGTGGGCGCACAGAGCAGGACATTTGGCCTCGGATCCGGGGCCGAAGCTGGCTGCTCCGCGGCCGCACCGGACACTGCCGCCGGTGTTGCGGGAGGACCAGGCGAAGGACGTGATGAGGGCCGTATCCTCTGGCGCGTCCCAAGGCGATCCGGTTGCGCTGCGTGATCAGGCCGTGGTGGAGTTGCTGTACGCCACAGGTATCCGCGTGGCCGAACTGTGTGGTCTTGACCTCGGCGACGTGGACTACTCCCTAAGGGTGATTCGAGTTCTGGGCAAAGGTGGACGCGAGCGCAGCACGCCGTTCGGCGTGCCGGCCGAGCGTGCGCTGCGGCGGTGGGTGGACGAGGGGCGAAACGCCCTGGTAGCACCGGATTCGCCATCGGCTCTGTTCCTCGGTGTCCGCGGCGGCCGGCTGAACCAGCGGGCGGTTCGCACCCTGGTGCATGAGGTCGTCGCCGTGGTACCGGATGCACCGGACATCGGGCCGCACGGGTTGCGCCACTCCGCTGCGACCCATTTGCTGGAAGGAGGAGCGGACCTGCGCACCGTCCAAGAACTGCTTGGTCACGCTACGCTCGCAACGACTCAGCTTTACACACACGTCACTGTCGAACGGCTGAAGGCGATCCATGACCGAACCCACCCCCGTTCCTGACGCCGCAGGGGGAGGATCGCGTACGGCGACCGTGCCCCCTGAACCCGTCCTGCCCGCACCAGTGTCGAAGCAGGCGAGCAATGGGCACCGTCAGAACGGCGCGCCACGCACCGAGGCGACCCCCGAGCCCGGTGCCAACACGCATGTCAACGGCGCGCCGGCGGCCGTTCCGACTGCGGTGACGCGCGCGGACGTGCGGTCCGGTGACGACGTCGAGGCCGGCATCGTCGCCCTGTGGCGCAGCTACGGCGAGTCCCGCGACCAGAGCCAGCGCGATCGCCTCGTGCTGCACTACGCGCCGCTGGTCAAGTACGTCGCCGGCCGCGTCGGCACGGGCCTGCCCGCGCACGTGGACGTGGCTGACCTGATCCAGTCCGGCATCTTCGGCCTGGTCGACGCGATCGAGAAGTTCGAACCGGAACGCGGCCTCAAGTTCGAGACCTACGCCATGCAGCGCATCCGCGGCGCGATCCTCGACGACCTGCGCTCCCAGGACTGGGTGCCGCGCTCGGTCCGCAGCCGCGCCCGCGACGTCGAACGAGCCCTCGAACGCCTCGGTGCCAAGCTGCAGCGCACGCCCACCGACCGCGAGCTCGCCGCAGAACTCAAGATCGGCCTGGCCGAGCTCCGCGAGCTCTACGGCCAGCTGCAGCTCACCAGCGTCGTGGCCCTCGACGAGCTGATCGCCCCGAACAAGGGTGGCTCCTCCCTCGCGGAGTCGCTGCCCGACGACGCCGCCGAAGACCCGGTGGCGAGCCTCGTCGACCAGGACAGCCGCCGTCAGCTGGCCGACGCGATCGCCCAGCTGGCAGAACGCGACCGCGTGGTCGTGACCCTCTACTACTTCGAGAACCTGACACTCGCCGAGATCGGCAAGGTCCTCGGCGTGACCGAGTCCAGGGTCTGCCAGCTGCACACCCGAGCCGTCCTGCGCCTGCGCACGAAGCTCAACGAGCAATCCGAGGCCTGACCGCACCTCGAACCCCAGCAGCCTGGCGAGCGAGCCGTCTGCCGACCACCCGAACACCCGTACCGTGAAGCTTCGCAACCCTCACAAAGGGCGTCAAAAAGCCCCTTCCGTCCGTTGTCGGGCCTAATTCACTCGAACGGGTGGCACCTGAACCCGGTCTAAGCACGCCGAGTGCCCACTCGGGCAATCCGCCGAATGCCCGAACCGCGACTCGGGCGGGCCCTGACCGAACGTGCCGAGCGCCGCACCGACGCCGAATTGGGCGGAGCCGCCGCCATGCGGTCGGCAACCGCATGTCCTGCAGGACGGACGCCCCGCGAGCGCCTGACCAGGCGCACGCTGGGGAGGCGAACAGCCGCGCCGGTAAGCGTGCAAACGGCGGACACGGCCGATGGAATTCGGGCGATCAGCCGTTGCCGGGGCGGTGGGTGAGTGGCCGCAGTCAGGCAGGCGCAGCCAGGGAGATGCAGGCCGATTGCGGACCTGGCGTCCAGCGGACCTGGCGTTCAGCGGACCTGAGCTTCCGCAGGTCTGAGCGATTGCTAGCCACCGTGACCGGCGGGTGAGCAGCTCGCCGCCGCTGGCATGGACCTGTCGTTGACTGGCCTGGCTCAGCCGACGGCTGCGACAGCCGAGGTAGCACGTGCGTAGCGGCCGACCGATGTGACCTCCGTGGTGTTGGGGGACGGCGGACCGCGTGGCTACGCGGGACCGGTCCGGTGGTCAGGTGGGCCGGGAGGCGGCGAGGTGAGGGGTGGCCGCCTCCCGGCGCCTGACGGGCGCGCTGCGGCGGGATCGGGGTGCGCCGCGTTGTCCGGCCGCGGTGAGGGAGCGGCGGGAGGCGCCCGTTGGAGCGCCGTGCGAGGGAACGTCGCGGCGCGGGCTGGTGGCCGGCCCCCTAGGTGGGAGCGGCGGGTAGCGGTAGCAGGCGGACTCGGCCTGAGGTGACCAGGCGGAGCGGGTCCAGGTAGGCGTGGCCCCGGCGGGCGCCCCAGTGCAGGCACGGAGACGGGCAGTGGCCCGGCTGCAGGTGGCCGATCACCTCGCCCCGGCGGATCGTGCTGCCCGCTGTGACTGCGGGGGCGATCGGTTCGTACGTGGTGCGCAGGCCGTTGCGGTGCTGGAGCGACACCAGGGTTCTGGCTGCCACGGCACCTGCGAAGACGACGGTGGCGTCGCCCGCGGCCAGGACCGGGGTGCCGGCCGGTGAGGAGAGGTCCGCTCCTCGGTGGCCCGGGCCGAACGGGGTGGCCGGGGCCTCGAAGGCGCGCACCACCGGGTGCGGTGGCGGCAGCGGCCAGGCGAAGCGCTCGGGTGGCGGGGCCAGGAGGGTGGTGAGCAGCAGGGCGGTGGGGAGGAGGGGCATGGGTCAACGGTGGGCCAGGGGGTGTCCTGGGACCAGCGGGTATCGGGGATCTGTGGATTACTCGCGGGTTGTGGACAACTACGCCCTGCGAGATGGGGGCGATTCGAAGTTTGTCGGGGATGGGGAGTAGACTTTTGGGCGCGTCCCGTCTGTGCGCGGGGCGACTTCGCGTGCCAACGCAGATCCGACCGGCTGATCCCCAGCTGCGTCGAGTCACGACGTCCGACGGTCCCGAGGGTGCAGAGATGCCTCGCGGGTGCGGACGGAGGCGATGGCACCAGGGCTGAAGGCCGTACTGGCCGGAGGCGACAACCGGATCGACGCGCTGAGGCCAGACCTGGCGCGTCCTACAGATGAGGTGCGAACCGGCCATGGCCGTCGTAACCATGAGGCAGCTGCTCGACAGCGGCGTGCACTTCGGACATCAGACTCGGCGCTGGAACCCGAAGATGAAGCGCTACATCTTCACCGAGCGCAACGGCATCTACATCATCGACCTCCAGCAGACGCTGACCTACATCGACAGGGCTTTCGAGTTCGTCAAGGAGACGGTCGCGCACGGCGGGTCGATTCTGTTCATCGGCACGAAGAAGCAGGCGCAGGAGGCCATCGCCAACGAGGCGCTCCGCGTCGGCATGCCCTACGTGAACCAGCGCTGGCTGGGCGGCATGCTCACCAACTTCTCGACGGTCCACAAGAGGCTTCAGCGCCTCAAGGAGCTCGAGTCGATGGAGCAGACCGGCGGTTTCCAGGGTTTCACCAAGAAGGAAATCCTGATGATGAACCGCGAGAAGGACAAGCTGGAGCGCACGCTCGGCGGTATCCGCGACATGTCCAAGGTGCCCAGCGCCGTGTGGATCGTGGACACCAAGAAGGAGCACATCGCGGTCGGTGAGGCTCGCAAGCTGAACATCCCGATCGTCGCGATCCTCGACACGAACTGCGACCCGGACGAGGTCGACTACCCGATTCCGGGCAACGACGACGCGATCCGTTCCGCCGCCCTGCTGACCAAGGTCGTGGCCGAGGCCGCCGCCGCCGGTCTCATGCAGCGCTCCGGTGGTCGCCGCGACGCCGCTGACGGCCAGGACAAGCCCCAGCCCGCCGCCGACGAGCCGCTGGCGGAGTGGGAGCAGGAGCTCCTGACCACCAACGCCGCCGTCGCGACCGAGGCCCCGGCCGAGGCCGAGGTTCCGGCCGAGCAGCCCGTCCAGTCCTGATCTCCCCCACGAGGTGCCCGCCCACAAGCGGGCACCTCGTGACCTAAGCGCGTACATCGCAGAAGGAAAACGATGGCGAACTACACCACCGCGGACGTCAAGAAGCTCCGCGAGCTGACCGCCGCCGGCATGATGGACTGCAAGAAGGCGCTGGACGAGGCGGACGGCGACTTCGACAAGGCCGTCGAGATCCTGCGCATCAAGGGCGCCAAGGACGTCGGCAAGCGCGCCGAGCGCACCACGTCCAACGGCCTCGTCGCCGTCAAGGATGGTGCGATGGTCGAGCTGCGCTGCGAGACCGACTTCGTGGCGAAGAACGCCGACTTCATCGCCCTGGCCGACGACATCGTCGCGCTCGCCAAGGCGAACAAGGTCGCCGACGTCGAGGCCCTCAAGGCCGTCGAGGTCGACGGCAAGACCGTGGACGCGCTGGTCCAGGAGTTCTCCGCCAAGATCGGCGAGAAGCTCGAGCTGGCCAAGGCCGTCGACTACGACGGCACCGTCTCGGTCTACCTGCACAAGCGCGCTGCCGACCTGCCGCCCGCCGTCGGCGTGCTCGTCGAGTACACCGGTGACAACGCCGAGGTCGCGAAGGGCGCCGCGATGCAGATCGCCGCGATGCGTCCGAAGTACGTCACCCGTGACGAGGTCCCGGAGGAGCTGGTCGCCAACGAGCGCCGCATCGCCGAGGAGACCGCTCGCGAGGAGGGCAAGCCCGAGGGCGCGCTCCCCAAGATCGTCGAGGGTCGCGTCAACGGCTTCTTCAAGGACGTCGTGCTCACCGAGCAGGCTTCCGTGACGGACAGCAAGAAGACGGTCAAGGCTCTTCTGGACGAGGCCGGCGTGACGGTTACCCGTTTCGCTCGGTTCGAGGTCGGCCAGAGCTGATTCGCATGAGGGCGGGGTTGCGGGTACCAGCGACCCCGCCCTTGGCGTGTCAAAAGTAGTTCCCCGGGGCCAAAGGAGAGGACCTGTGAGCGAAGAAGGTAGCCACGGCTACAGCCGGGTGATGCTCAAGCTCGGTGGCGAGATGTTCGGCGGCGGTGGCGTCGGCGTCGATCCCGACGTCGTCCAGACAGTCGCCCGGCAGATCGCGGCCGTCCACAAGTCCGGCGTGCAGGTGGCCGTCGTGATCGGTGGTGGCAACTTCTTCCGCGGGTCCGAACTCCAGCAGCGCGGCATGGACCGCTCGCGTGCCGACTACATGGGCATGCTCGGCACGGTCATGAACTGCCTGGCGCTGCAGGACTTCCTCGAGCGCGAGCACGGCATCGACACGCGCGTGCAGACCTCCATCCAGATGACGCAGGTCGCCGAGTCGTACATCCCGCGCCGCGCGATGCGCCACCTTGAGAAGAAGCGCGTCGTCATCTTCGGTGGCGGCGCTGGCCTGCCGTACTTCTCCACGGACACCACGGCCGCCCAGCGCGCGCTGGAGATCGGCTGCGAGATCGTCCTGATGGCCAAGGCCGTCGACGGCGTCTACACGGCCGACCCCAAGATCGACCCGGACGCGCTGATGTTCGACAACATCACCCACCGCGAGGTGCTGGAGCGCGGCCTCAACGTCGCCGACGCGACGGCGTTCAGCCTCTGCATGGACAACAACATGCCGATCCTCGTCTTCAACCTCCTCACCGAGGGCAACATCGCTCGCGCGGTGCGTGGTGAGAAGATCGGCACTCTGGTCAGCACCCCCGGTGGCCGTCCGGCCTTCTAGACCTGGTGGGATCTCTCCAGGACCGGGAATTGGGCACGAACACGCAGAGCAAGGAGCAGTCGTGATCGACGAGACCCTCCTCGACGCCGAGGAGAAGATGGAAAAGGCGGTTTCGGTCGCGAAGGAGAACCTTTCCTCCGTCCGAACCGGTCGTGCGACTCCCTCGATGTTCAACCGCATCCACATCGACTACTACGGCTCGATGACGCCGCTGAACCAGATGGCCAGCATCACGGTGCCCGAGGCGCGCATGGCGGTCGTCAAGCCGTACGACGCGGGCCAGCTGAACGCCATCGAGAAGGCGATCCGGGATTCCGACCTGGGCGTCAACCCGAGCAACGACGGCTCGATCATCCGCATCGTCATCCCGCAGCTCTCCGAGGAGCGCCGCCGGGACATGGTGAAGGTCGCCAAGTCGAAGGGCGAGGACGCGAAGGTCTCCCTGCGCGGCGTCCGTCGCAAGGCGAAGGAAGAGATCGACAAGCTCGTCAAGGACGGCGAGATCGGCGAGGACGACGGCGCGCGTGGTGAGAAGGAGCTCGAGGCTCTGACCCACCGCTACGTGGCGCAGGTCGAAGAGCTCGTGAAGCACAAGGAAGCCGAACTCCTCGAAGTCTGATGTTCCACTGATGGTTCGCCCGGCCGAGACGCCGCAGGCGTGATTGCCCAGGCCGGGCGGAGGGTCTTGATGGGAGCACAGGTGGCAGGCGGTCCCGCGGACGTGCCGACGTCGAAGCCGTCACGCGCGGGGCGTGACCTGCGGGCGGCGATCCTGGTCGGTGCCGGCCTCGGCGCGATGATCATCGTGTCGCTGCTGACCGTCAAGGAGACCTTCATCGGCATCGTCGCGGCCGCCGCGGCGGTGTCGACGTGGGAGATCGCCAACGCCTTCAAGAAGAGCGGCATCAACGTCGCCCTCTGGCCCGCGCTGATCGGTGGCCAGGCGATCATCTGGCTGTCGTGGCCGTTGGAGCGCTCCGGCATGATGACCGCGTTCGTGGTCACCGTGCTGGTGTGCATGATCTGGCGGTTCCGCGGCGGTTCGGACGGCTACCTGCGCGACCTCAGCGCGTCGGTCTTCATCGTCGCCTACATCCCGCTGTTCGCGGCGTTCGCGGCCATGCTCGTCGTCCCGGAGGACGGAGCGGGCCGCGCGTTCGCGTTCATCATCGGTGTCGTGCTGTCGGACGTCGGCGGTTACGCGGCGGGCGTCTTCCTCGGCAAGCACCCGATGGCGCCGACGATCAGCCCGAAGAAGTCCTGGGAGGGCTTCGCCGGCTCGCTGACCGCCGGTGCGGTCGGTGGCGCGATCACGGTGACGACGCTGCTCGACGGCCAGTGGTGGCAGGGCGCGCTGTTCGGTGCCGTGCTCGTCATCACGGCCACCGCGGGCGACCTGGTCGAGTCGCTGATCAAGCGCGACCTCGGCATCAAGGACATGGGCACGCTGCTGCCCGGCCACGGCGGCCTGATGGACCGGATGGACTCGCTCCTCCCGTCCGCCGTCGCCTCCTGGCTGCTGCTGCACCTCTTCGTGCAGTAGCCCTGCCTTCGCGTCAGTCGTCGTACGGGTCGTCCACCTCGGTGCGCGGCTCGGCCTCGATCACACGGGACGGGTCGATCACCGAGAACGCCATTCCCGCGTGGTCCTCGACCACGGTGATGCGTCCGAACGGGGTGTCGTAGGGCTCGACGGTCACCCGGCCGCCGAGCTCCAGCACCCGGTAGGCCACCGAGTCGATGCCGATCTCGGGCGCGGCGGTGAAGTACACCATCCAGTGGGAGCGCTCTCCGTACGGGAACTCGCGCCCCATCTTCTGCCGCCCGATCACCTCGGTGCCCTCGACGGACCACGACGCGTAGTCCAGCCGTTGCCCGTCGCCGATCTGCGTGATGTCGTAGTGGCACAACTCGCCGAAGAACTCGTCGGCCGCGGCGCCGTCTCTGGTGTTCAGCTCGGCCCAGGCGTAGGAACCGTGGCCTCCCATGCCGAACCGCCAGTCCGGCGGCACGTGCCGGAACCCGACGACGGCACCGGTCGGGTCGGCGATCACGGTGCTCTGCGTCTGGTCGGCGGAGTCCTCGGGGTTGCGCAACACCGACCCACCGAGGTGGAAAGCTTTCTCCGCCGTAGCGCGCGCATGCGGTGTGACCAGGTATAACCGCCATGCGTCGGGGTCGCCCTGGGGTAACCCGGCGACGGGGATGCCGTCGGCCATCGCCACCGTATAGCCGGCGTCGTCGGCGTAGTGCCAGCCGAACAGGCCGGTGTAGAACTCGATCGCGCCTTTGAGGTCGTCGACGGATCGCTCGACCCAGCACGGACTTCCGGACAACAACGGTGCGAGCTTGGGCGTGTTGGGCGCGATCGACACTGCCGCCTCCTGCAGGGAAGAGATGCCAACACGCTACGCCGTGATTGGACGAATTCGAACGGTCACAGGCAAATGGAGGCCCTACAGTGGCTTCGTGAGGGGATTCGTGCGGGCGGCGTTGAACGCGGTGCGTCCGGTAGATGTCGTGCCGAGCCCGAACATCTGGCACTGGCCTGACGTCTACGAGGTCGAGAACCGCGCGCAGGACGTCAACGGTGCGATTTGGACGGCGTTAAGCGAAGAATGTCCGTTTAGTGTCAAGGATGTCGTGGACGTCGGCTGCGGTGACGGATTCCACCTGCCGCTGTTCGCGAAGACCGCGAAGTCCGTCACGGGCGTGGAGCCGCACCCGCCGCTGGTCGTACGCGCCAAGCACCGAATTGCTTCCATGTCGAATGCACGCGTCGTTTCCGGTCCCGCGCAACGACTACCGCTCGACGATGCTTCCGCGGATCTCGTGCACGCCCGCACGGCATATTTCTTCGGACCTGGATGCGAACCGGGACTGCGTGAGGCGGACCGGGTGCTGCGGCCGGGCGGCGCGCTCGCGATCGTCGATCTGGACGGTACAGCGGATCCGTACGGGCCGTGGTTGCGTGCCGACGAACCTCGGTACGACCCGGCGGTGGTCGAGAAGTTCTTCGCGGACAACGGTTTCTCGCTGCGGCGGGTCACGGCCGAGTGGCGGTTCGAGAAGCGCGAGGACCTGGAAGCGGTGCTGCGCATCGAGTTCTCCGCGAAGGTTGCCGAACGGGCGATCGCCTCGGTGGCGGGGCTGAGCTTCCCGGTCGGGTACCGGGTGCACGTCCGGCGCAAGCCGATCGGGCTGATCCTCTGACGATCGGCGGGAAGCCTCACCGGAGACTTCCCGCCGACTGCCTCAGCGCTTGGGCTTCGGTGACGGACCTCCGGCGAACCCCGTGGAGCTCGCCGCCGACGCTGACCTGGCGGTCACGCTCGATGAAGCGGGAGCCGTTTCGAACGTGTAGGTCACCTCGTCGGCGCTGCGGTACATCACCACGACCTTGCCGGTGCTCAGCGCGACCATCGAGGGCTCGGTGTCCGTTGGCCAAGCGTTGCCGGTGCGCGAGTCCACCAGCTTCGTCCAGCCGGCGAACGGACCGTCCACGACAGCCTGGCTGTTGACGTAGACGAAACCGTCCGTCCCACGCACCGCGACTTTGAGCTTGCCCGCGCTGATGACTGCGGCCGGGGCTCCGTCGGCGTTCACGCCGTCGAGCGCGGTCCATGCGTTCCCGAAGCCTGATCCGGAGTCGCGAATCGTGTGGATCTTGCCGTCCGCGCGTCGGGCGAAGATCTGAACCTTGCCGTCGGACCCGATGACGGCGGCGGGTCGGCCGGTGATGCGACCAGCCGCGTTGCTCACTGATCGGATGCGGTCGTGAGTGCCGTTGCGAAACAGGAGACTCGTCAAGTTGCTCTGGGCATCGGTCACCGGTAGTTCGACGTCGTTGCCTGCAGGCAACGCGATGACCTCACCTGTCAGGGTGTTGAAGCCGATCGGTGCCCATGGCGTCATTGGGCCGTCCACCACCGACTGGCCGCGAGTGAGCAGGCGGCCGAGACCATCGACGGCGAAAAGGCGCTTGCGGCTGTCGGCGTACGTGATGGCCTTGGCCGGTCCTACATGTACGAGTGGGACTTCGGTCGCACGGTAGGAGTAGCTGGGCCCAGGAACGGCGGTGGGGACCTCACGGCAATTCGTGTGATCATCGACGAGGATGGCAAGCTTGTCACGGCGTTCCCGTTCTGAGGAGACTGGACGTGTCTGTTATCACGTTGACTTTCGATTCTCCGCGCGTCGGTGCTGGTGCTGCGGAAAGCTGGGACAAAGTGGCTGGATTGGAAGCAGGGAAGATTCGTGAGATCGATCTTCGCTATAAACTTTTCAAGACGGAAGTCATTTTCGAAGCTGGTGGCGTCGAGCTCATCGACGGCTTCCGCCTCACTCTCGTTGATCTTGCGTTGGGTGTGATGACCGCTGTCGAGCGTTTGAAGTCGGAAGAAGATTCGGCGATCAGTTTCACCGAGAGTGCCGATGTGATCTACTTCGATAACCTCGGTGATATCGTTCAAGTGCGTTACCTTGTCGGCAACCGAGTGGAACGAGTCGTCGCCTATGTGTCCATCGCGGAACTACTGAAAGCGATGCACGCGTTCGTCAAAAACGTGTACGAACGGTTGACCACGGATTTTCCTGGGCTTGCGGAGAATCCGGTGATTCAACGCCTCGCGCCCAGGAAGCACTGAACGATCGCTGTTGGGTATTTCGCTGCCGTCGACGGCTACAACAAGTTCTGCGCTCGCAACAACGACGCCGGGATTCCTGATGACCGCGGGTAGTTCCGAGGCATGGCCGGTTGTGCCGGAGGCAGCAGGGAGAAGGCGAACCGAGCCAGGACATCCAGGGCGGCAGCAACGTGCCCAGCGCTACCAACGTCTCGGGACACGACACCACACTGAGCGGGGGCGACGCGGGTGGAGTCGATGTCTGCAAACCTGGGGCCTCTCCGACTCAGGTGGCGAAGGAAGCTACTACGTCCACTGCCCGAAACAACCCTTGCCTCGGGTTAGCTGCGGCGACGGTCCCGATCTTCAGCGACCCGGCCGGTTGCCGGCTGTGCGCGTCGCAACAGTTCCGGCGCTAATGCACCGGTGTTGATGTCAGACGATTCGACCAAGCTGATCCAGGACGTCCAGGTCGGCGAGGGGATCGTGGCGACCTGATCCACGGTGAGGGCGTTAAGGAACTTGTAGAGATCACCGTGGACACGGACAGTGTCGAGGGCACGCCGGCGGACGTCTCGACCTCCGCTGGAGGTCATCCGTTCTGGGAGGACGGTCTCAACGCCCTGGCGCGAAGCCATTGGAACTCGAACCTGGTGACGACCTGCGGGTGGTCGGTTCGCCGGCTGAGGTCGTGAGCACCACCGAGAGGGTGGAGTACCGGCAGGTCTTCCCCCGCCAGGCGAAAGCATTCACACGTACTGCGTGGTCGCTGGAACGTCTCCGATTCTCTCGCACAACTGCGGCCGCTTCCGGCGGCGGAGGAGTATGGCGCGAGTTCGCCGAGTCTGCGCGAGGGAATCGCTCCGCTCCCTGCCTGGGAGATTTTCACCCAGTCGGAGATAATCCCGATCGCGGATGACGTTGATGCGTCGAGTCAGATCTCGGACTTGTCGTGTGCGTTCCGTCGTGAGCTCATGGCTATTGCGACACAAGCGGTCGGCGACTGATCCGCCGACTAGGCTTCGGTTCGTGGAGAAGCGAAACGCAGGCAGGTTGAACCGCCAGGTCGGCGTCGTCGGGCTGGGTTGCTGGCAGCTCGGCGCCGACTGGGGCGAGGTGGACGAGAGCGACGCGCTCGCGTTGCTGCACGCCGCGGCCGACACGGGGGTCGACTTCTTCGACACCGCTGACGTGTACGGCGATGGCCGTAGTGAGACGTTGGTCGGGCGGTTCCTGAAGGAGCGCAAGGACGACGGGATCTTTGTCGCCACGAAGATGGGGCGGCGGCTGCCGGCTCAGGTCGCGGAGGGGTACAGCCGGGAGAACTTCCTCGCGTGGAACGACCGGAGCCGCCGCAATCTCGGTGTCGACACGTTGGACCTCGTGCAGCTGCACTGTCCGCCCACTGCGGTTTACAGTCGTGACGAGGTGTATGACACCTTGGATGAAATGGTTGAGCAGCAACGGATTGCTGCTTATGGCGTTTCGGTGGAGAAGGTCGAGGAGGCGCTGGAGGCCATCAGGCGTCCGCACGTGGCCAGCGTGCAGATCATCCTGAACGCGTTCCGGCTCAAGCCCCTCGAAGAGGTGCTGCCCCGGGCTGCCGAGGCCGGGGTCGCGATCATCGCGCGGGTGCCGCTCGCTTCCGGGCTGTTGACCGGGAAGTACGACAGGGCAACGACTTTCGGCGCCGATGATCACCGCAACTACAACCGCAACGGTGAGGCCTTCGACGTTGGCGAGACCTTTTCCGGGGTGCCTTACGAGGTGGGCCTGGAGGCTGTCGAACGGCTCCGGCCGCTGGTGCCGGAGGGGGCCACGATGGCGCAGTTCGCGCTCCGGTGGATCGTGGACCAGTCCGGCGTGACGGTGGTGATTCCCGGTGCTCGCAACGTCGAGCAGGCGCGTTCGAACGCGCGGGCCGCGGAGCTCGGACCGGTGGACGGCAAGGCCGTCGCCGAGGTGTACGACGAGTTGGTCCGGCCGCACGTGCACGACCGGTGGTAGGTCACTCCTCGGCGAGGATGGCGTAGAGCTTGCGCCGCAGTTCGTTGTAGAGCTCGACGGTGCGGGTCTTCTGCTCGGGTGTGCCCGCGTGGGAGATCTGCTCCATCGCGGCGCCGAGCAGGCGGGCCGCCGAGCGCAGTTCGCCGTCGACCGGGTCGAGTCGGAACTCGATGTCGCGCCAGGGCGGGGCCGGGTGCTCCGTCCTGCCGTGCTCGGTCAGGTTGAACAGCTTCTTGCCGCCCTCTTCCGCCGCGGAGACGAGGCCTTCGTCGGCGAGCATCTGCAGCGTCGGGTAGACCGAGCCGGGGCTCGGGCTCCACACGCCGCCGGTGCGCCTGGCGATCTCCTGGATGATCTCGTAGCCGTGCATCGGCCGTTCTGCCAGCAAGGACAGAACCGCCGCCCGGACGTTGCCGCGCCTCTGGCGGCCGCCCCTGCCGCCGCCCCCGAAGGGACCGCGGCGATGCCTGTGGTGGTGCTCTCTGTGGTGTGGTTTCATCATCATGTCGATAACGATATATCGGAAGCTATCGCGATGCAGCGGTCTTGTGTTGGTGAAGTTCGTGGGACACTGGATGTGCTATGACCTCGCTTCCCCTTGTCTTCGACGCGCCCAAGCGCGGCCTGCCGCCGCGCCACCTGGTCGACCTCTCGCCCGCCCAACGCGCGGAAGCCGTTGCGGCCCTTGGTGAGAAGCCGTTCCGGGCCAAGCAGCTGTCGAACCACTACTTCAGCCGCCTGACCGTCGACCCGGCCGAGATGACCGACATCCCGGCGGACGCGCGTGACAAGCTCGTCGCCGACCTGATGCCGCCGTTGTTCACGGTCGTGCGCAAGGTCACGGCCGACGAGGGCACCACGGCGAAGACGCTGCTCCGCGCGCACGACGGCACGCTCATCGAGTCCGTCCTCATGCGCTACCCGGACCGGGCGACGCTGTGCATCTCGTCGCAGGCCGGCTGCGGCATGGCCTGCCCGTTCTGCGCGACCGGCCAGGGCGGCCTGCAGCGCAACCTGTCGACCGCGGAGATCGTGGACCAGGTGCGCCTCGGCGCCGCCGCCATGCGTGACGGCGACCTGCCCGGCGGTCCCGGCCGCCTGTCGAACATCGTCTTCATGGGCATGGGCGAGCCGCTCGCGAACTACAAGCGCATCCTCGAGGCCGTGCACCGCATCTGCGACCCGGCGCCGGACGGGCTGGGCATCTCGCAGCGCCACGTGACGGTGTCGACGGTCGGCCTGGTGCCCGCGATCAAGAAGCTGACCGAGGAGAACCTGCAGGTCCGCCTCGCGGTGTCGCTGCACACGCCGGACGACGAGCTGCGCGACACGCTGGTGCCGGTGAACACGAAGTGGAACGTCGCCGAGGTGCTGGAGGCGGCGCGCGGGTACGCGGACAAGACCGGGCGGCGGGTGTCGATCGAGTACGCGTTGATCCGCGACATCAACGACCAGGGCTGGCGTGCCGATCTGCTGGGCAAGAAGCTGCGCAAGCACCTCGGGCAGTTGGTGCACGTGAACCTGATCCCGTTGAACCCGACGCCGGGCAGCAAGTGGGACGCGTCGCCGAAGCCGGTGGAGCGGGAGTTCGTGCGGCGGGTCCGGGAGCAGGGTGTGGAGTGCACCGTGCGGGACACGCGTGGGCAGGAGATCGCGGCCGCCTGTGGTCAGCTCGCCGCTGAGGGCTGAAATCAGTCGCTGAGAAGCCGCGGGGCTTCTACCGTTCCCTCTCGATGAAACTCGAGGGGGAACGCTGGCGCACGCTCGTCAGCACGGTGAGGCTGGGCAAGGACGAGTACCGCGTGGTGCAGCCTGCCCAGCCGTTGAAGCACGCGCCGCTGTACGAGGGGTACATGGGCGTCGAGGTGTGCGTGGACAAGGAGTCGGCGCTCAGCATCAGCATGGCCTGGGCGTTCGCGATGCGGTCGCCGCGCACGCTGGTGTACCTGCCGTTGCGGCAGAGCGACTGCGAGTGCCGGAGCAACGACGGACCTGCGCTGGACCTGGTGCTCCTGCACCACAGCCTTCAGTTCCGGCTGTCGAAGTGGAAGGACGTGCGAGCCAAGCTCCGGCAGGCGCGACCACACACCGTTGTGTGCCAAGGGATGCCGCCCGAACGGCCGGTGCCTCGCTGGAAGCAGGAGCTGCCGCGCGGCGAGATCGTGGAGGGCACGGTGTTCGTCGTGGGTGACAGGCCCTCGTTCCAGGCGGGCGGGGAGGCGTTCCGGCAGTTGGTCGAGGACTGTCCTCAGCACATGCACGAGGCGCCCGGAACGCACTGTTGTGCCGAGGTCACCGCCAAAGACCGCCATTGGAACTGGCTGCACGTGGTCTACTGCGACGAGCATCGCGTGCGGGCCTCGCGCTAGGGCCTCACCTCGGTCAGCACGCCGGTCGCCACGTCGAACACGAAGCCCCGCACCGAGTCTTTCACCGGCACGAACGGGTTGCCTGTGATGCGGCCGATCGACTGGCGCACGTCCTCTTCCAGGTCGCCGAACGCCTCGGCCGACCAGGAGGGCTTCACGCCGGTCTCGTCCTGGATCGAGCGCTTGAACTCGTCGTCGGTGAACGTCAGCATGCCGCAGTCGGTGTGGTGGATGAGGATGATCTCGCGCGTGCCGAGCAGGCGCTGGCTGATGGCGAGCGAACGGATCTCGTCGTCGGTCACGACGCCGCCGGCGTTGCGGATGACGTGCGCTTCGCCCTCCTGAAGGCCCAGCACGCGGTACACGTCGATGCGGGCGTCCATGCACGCCACGACGGCCACGTGCTTGGCCGGGGGCAGGGGGAGCGGGCCCGAGAACTGGGCGGCGTACGCGGCGTTGTTGGCGAGCAGCTCGTCCGTGACCGACATGATGCGAGGTCCTCTCACCTGGGATGTACAGATGAGCAAACTGTCGTATGCGCATACCTGCAACAGCGCCCGACAGGTGAGAAAGGCCCCTACTCAGACACTAGCGGGGACCGACACGACCGTGCGGCTACCATGCGGCGTCGTGGGGGATGAGACAAGGCTGGTCGCGGGCAGATACGCGATGCTCAGAGAACTGGGCCGGGGCGGCATGGGGGTCGTCTGGCTCGCCGAGGACAGGGTCATCGGGCGGCAGGTCGCGCTCAAGGAGCTGCGGACCACCGAGACCGAGCGGGTGCTGCGGGAAGCGCGTACGGCAGGCCGCCTGAACAGCCCGAACGTCGTCGGCATCTACGACGTCATCGTCGAGCACGGTGCGACGTACCTCGTCATGGAACTCGTCGAGGCGCCCACGCTCTCCGAGGTCATGACCCGCAGGACCCTGACCGAGGACGAGGTCGCGGACATCGGCCTGCAGACGCTCAACGCGCTGGAAGCGGCGCACGCGGCGGGAATCGTGCATCGGGACGTCAAGCCCAGCAACATCATGGTGCTGCCCGACGGACGCGTGAAGCTCGCCGACTTCGGCATCGCCCGCGCGATGGACGATCCGGGGCTGACGGCGACCGGCGGCATCATGGGCTCGCCCGGGTACATGGCTCCAGAACTGTTTGCGGGCAAGCAACCCTCACCGGCGAGCGACCTGTGGGCGTTGGGCGCCACCATGTTCCACGCCGTCGAAGGCCGTTCTCCGTTCCAGCGCGACACGACCGCGGCCACCATGCACGCGATCATGTACGAGGAGCCGGTCCTGCGGCGGACCAGAGGCCCGCTCGCCGACACGATCATGGCGTTGCTGACCCAGGACGACACCCGCCGGCTCACGACGGCCCAGCTGAGGGAACGGCTCAGCGGCGCCACCACGGTGGTCAAACCGCTCACGCCGTCCGAGCAGACCGTCGTCATCGAACCGGTCACCGGCTACGTCACGCCACAGACCCACACGCGCGACGACTGGAACGACGACAAACCCAAGTCCCGCAAGAAGATCGGTGTGCTCGCCGGTGCCGCCGCGGTGCTCGTGGTGATCGCGCTCGCCGCGGTGTTCATCCTGAAACCCGATGCGCGGCAAGGGGTTGCGGTCGCCCAGCAGAACCTCGGCGCGACGACGACGACCACCGCGACCCCGTCGTCGAGCGCGGCGACGAGCAGCAGTTCGGCTGCTCCGAGCAGCAGTCAGGTTTCGTCCAGCTCGGCGCCGTCGAGCACGACGAAGTCCCAGAGCCAGGCCCCGCCCCCACAACAGACGACGCAGCCGAAGCCGCCGCGGCAGACGCTCGCGATCACCCGGTACGTCAAGCAGGGCACGCCGTTCCACTACAGCGGTGTGCCGGGCAAGGGTCCGCCCGCGGGCTTCACCGCCGAGCAGACCGGAGGCCTCGGCAGGATGCTCGCGAAGGAGGAGCCGGGCACCAAGATGCTGGTCGCGTGCCGCGTGAAGGGCTCCGGTGACCACATGACGTCGCCGTGGCCCGACTGCGAGGGGCAGGACAAGCTCTGGGACCTCGGTTACGTCTTCAACGACAAGCCCGCCGACGTCCCGGCCATGCAGCTCTACCGCTGCATCTTCGAGAACGCCCACTTCGACTCGCTCGACCCGAAGTGCGAGGGCCAGCGCACGGAGTGGTCGTACGGCTGGGTCGTCACCGGCTGATCGCGGGTTCCAGCCCGACCGGCTCGGCGTTGTCGAACGTCTCGCGGGCCTCGGCCACGGACTCGTAGTTCGTCTGCGCCCACACGCGCAGCGCGGCCAACGGTCCCGTGACGCTGCGCCCGAGTTCGGTCAGCTCGTACTCGACGCGCAACGGCACCGAGGGGTAGACCGTGCGCGTGACAAGCCCATCGCGTTCCAACGTGCGCAACGTCTGTGTGAGCATCTTCTGGCTGACGCCCTCCAACCGGCGCTTGAGCTCACCGAACCGCATGGGTCCGTCCTCGAGCGCGCCGATCGCCAAAGCCGTCCACTTGGACGCGACCATGTCCAGCAGGTCGCGGCACGGGCACATCTTGAGGTAAACGTCCCTGATCACAGATAGTTTCTATCAGGTACCTAGTGCACAAGATAGTGCCTGATTGCGAACAGAGACCTGCTCTCTCATGCTTGTACGCATGCGAGCGATCATCCAGAACGAGTTCGGCGGCCCCCTCACCCTCACCGACGTCCCCAAGCCCACGCCCGTCCCGACGGAAGTCCTGGTCAGGGTGCACGCGGCCGGCGTCAACCCCGTCGACTGGAAGACCCGCGCCGGCGGCGGCATGGCCGGGATGCAGACCTTCCCGTTCATCAACGGCTGGGACGTCTCCGGCGTGGTCGAGGAGGTCGGCTTCGGCGTCACGACCCTCAAGCCGGGCGACGAGGTCTACGGCATGCCGTGGTTCCCGCGCGCCGCGAGCGCCTACGCCGAGTACGTCACGGCGCCGTCCCGCCACTTCGCGAAAAAGCCGAAGAGCCTGACCCACGTCGAAGCGGCCGCACTGCCGCTGGCCGCGCTCACGGCCCACCAGGTCCTGATCGACACTGCGGACGTGCAGAAGGGGCAGAAGGTGCTGATCACGGCTGCGGCGGGCGGTGTCGGCCACCTCGCGGTGCAGATCGCGAAGGCTCACGGCGCGTACGTCATCGGCACTGCGCGCGAGCCCAAGCACGCGTTCCTGAAGGACCTGGGCGCTGACGAGGTGATCGACTACACGAAGGGTGACTACGACGGGACCGACGTCGACGTGTTCGTCGACCTGGTCGGCGGCTCGTCACCGGCCTCGGTGCGGCCCGGCGGGCTGTTCGTCGGCGTGCCGTCCGGAGTGGACAGGCCGACGCGCGACGACATCAGGACCAGCCCGATCCTGGTCGAACCCGACCGCGCGGGCCTGGAGGCGATCGCGGCGCTGGTCGAGTCGGGCGAGCTCAGGGTGCACGTCGGCGCGACCTTCCCGCTGGAGGACGCAGGACAAGCGCATGCCCTGGGCGAGAAGGGTCGCACCCAGGGCAAGATCGTGCTCGAAACGCTCTAGCGGCGCCAGGGCTTCTTGCGGCGCGCGGCGTCCCACAAGAGCAGCGCGATGATCGTGACACCGGAGAGCACGAGCCAGATGTTCTCGGTCTGCCCGTGGTGGTTGCCGATCAGCATCAGGAAGCAGAAGATCGCGGAGAGCCAGCCGGCGATGCGCGTGCCCTTGGGCAGCTGGCCGTGCCAGCCCCACTCGTGCGACGGCTCCTCGTGAGGGTCGACGGCAGGACGCTTGTCCAGTTCCGAGGACGTAGCCACGGTTTCCTCCACTGCTCATCCGGATTACGAGGCCATCGTCGCACATGTGAGTGAGCACGGATGTGTGAGGTCGCGCGCGCACGGCTTACCGGCGAGGTCGTGCCGGTCTACGCTCGACGCGGCCACACCCGTCCGATCCTGTGAAGGCGCCTCGACTTGACCGGCTTCTCTCCCGCCGAGGCCTCCGCCCCGGACACGTTCGCCCCCGTCGAGATCGGTCTCCACGGTGTGCGCAAGCGCTTCTCCGACCAGGTGGCGGTCGACGGCGTCTCGCTCGACGTCCACGAGGGCGAGTTCTTCTCGGTGCTCGGCCCGTCCGGCTGCGGCAAGACCACGGTCCTGCGCATGATCGCCGGGTTCGCCGACCCCGACGAGGGCCGCATCGAGCTCGACGGCAACGACATGGTGGGCGTCCCTCCGTACCGGCGGGACGTCAACACCGTCTTCCAGTCGTACGCGCTGTTCCCGCACATGTCGGTGTGGGACAACGTCGCGTACGGGCTCAAGCGCCAGAAGATCCGCGGCGACGAGCTGAAGAAGCGCGTCGGCGAGCACCTCGAGCTGGTGCGGTTGTCGCAGTTCGCGAAACGCAGGCCCACGCAGCTTTCCGGCGGTCAGCAGCAACGCGTCGCCATCGCCCGTGCGCTCGCCGCCGGACCGCGCCTCCTCCTGCTCGACGAACCGCTCGGCGCGCTCGACGCCAAGCTCCGCAAGGAACTGCAGATCGAGCTGATGCGGATCCAGCGCGAGGTCGGCACGACGTTCCTCTACGTCACGCACGACCAGGAGGAGGCGCTGGTCCTCTCGCACCGCATCGCGGTGATGAACGCGGGCAGGATCGAGCAGGTCGGCTACCCCGAGGACGTCTACGAACGGCCCGCGACCCGGTTCGTCGCCGGGTTCATCGGCACGTCGAACATCCTCGACGCCGAGGTGTCCGGTGTGGACGGTGGGTTGGTCTCGCTGACGGCCCCCGGTGCCACGAACCTGCGCGCGAGGTTCTCCGGCGGCGTCAGCCACGGCCGCAAGGTCGCCGCGACCGTGCGGCCGGAGAAGGTGCACCTGTTCAACACCTCCGCCGAGCCGCCGACGGGGTGGTGCGTGCTGACCGGGGTGGTGCAGGACGTCGTCTACACGGGCGTGTCCACGCAGTTCGTGGTCGAGACGCCAGGTGGTGTGCTCACGGCGTTCGTGCAGAACGCCCAGCGCATCGACGACGCGGGCGCGCCCGGCCAGTCCGTGCGAATGGCCTGGGACCCGGAGTTCACCGTGCTGCTGGAGTCCTCGGATGGGTGAGGTCCGGATCGCCCGGCTGTGGGACGTCGACAGCCCGCGGGTGACCCGGCGCACGATGCTGGGCTCGATGGCGTTCTTCGCGCTCGCCGCGTGCGCGGTCGGCCCGGCGCCCGAGAACTCCGGTGGCCCGAGCGCCGGCAAAGCGGCGAACCTGACCGACGAGCCCAAGCTCAACTTCTACAACTGGACCGACTACATCGCGCCGGAGACGTTGCCGGGCTTCACGTCCGTCAGCGGCATCGAGGTCACGTACGACAACTTCTCGACCAACGACGAGATGGAAGCCAAGATCGCGTCCGGTCAGGCCGGCTACGACCTCGTGGTGCCGTCGGACAACTTCCTGCGGAGATTCCTGCGTTCCGGCCTGCTGCAACCGCTGGACCACGACGCGATCCCGAACCTGCGCAACCTGGAGCCGCGGTTCGCCGAGGCCGAGTACGACCCCGGCAACCGGTTCTCGGTGCCGTGGGCTTGGGGCACAACGGGTCTGGCGTACTCGAAGTCGCAGATCGGCGGCGACGTCACCGGGTTCGACGCCTTCGACCTGCCGGCCGCCCAGGGCCGCAGCTCGATCCTCGACGAGGCGCGCGACGGCATGGCGATCGGGCTGCTGAAGCTCGGCCACGACCCGAACACCACCGACCCGGAGCAGATCGACGACGCCGCGAACTTCCTGCTGTCGCTGAAGAAGAAGCTCGGCCAGATCACCTCGGACGTGATCGAACCGCTGACGTCCGGCCAGGTGCGGCTCGCGCAGTCGTACTCCGGTGACGCGTTCCAGGCGCGCGAGACCAACGACGACATCGGGTACGCCATCCCGGTGGAGGGCGGACTGTCCTACGTGGACCTGCTCGTCATCCCGAAGGACGCGCCGCACGCCGCGAACGCACACCGGTTCATCGACTACGTTCTCGGCGCGGAAGCGGGTGCGGCGCTGTCGAACGCCGTCCGGTACGGCAGCCCCAACGCCGCCGCGAAGCCGTTGATCGACAAGGAGCTGCTGAACGACCCGGTGGTCTACCCGCCGGACGACCAGCTGGCGAAGCTCCCGTTCACCAAGGACCTCGGCGGCGACGCCGAAGCGCTGTACGCGGACGCCTGGACGAAGGTCAAGACCGGCTGACGGGGAACGACCTCATCCCCCGGATCACCACCGAGTCGCGGAACTCGATCGGGCCCGTCTGCCTCAGCTCGGGCATCCGGCGGGCCAGCGCGCGGAACGCCACGGCGCCCTCCATCCGCGCGAGCGTCGCGCCCAGGCAGTAGTGGATGCCGCTGGAGAACGCGAGGTGCTCCGGCTTGTGCACGCGCAGCACGTCGAACCTGTGCGCCTCCGGGTACACCTCGGGGTCGCGGTTCGCGGCGGCGAGCAGCAGCGTCACCATCTCGTTCCGGCCGATCCCGTCGACCTCCTCGTGCGCGATCCGGCTGGTCAGCTGCACCGGCGGTGCCCATCGCAGCGTCTCCTCCACGACCGCGGGCGCCAGTTCCTGGTTGGCCTTGAAGAGCGTCCACTGCGACGGGTGGTCGAGCAGCGCGCGGATGCCGTTGCCGATCAGGTTCACCGTGGTCTCGAAGCCCGCGACCAGCAGCAACACCAGCGTGCCGAGCATCTCCTGCGCGGTCAGCTTCTGCTCCGCCTCGGCGGCGACCAGCGAGCTGATCACGTCGTCACCGGGCGTCTTGCGGCGTTGCGCGATGAGCCGGTCGAACAGCGCGAGCACCTTGTCGTTGGCGTTGGCCATCTCTGCGGTGACGCCGGTGTCGAACGAGGCCGCGACGAGCGCGCCGTAGTCCGCGAACTCGGCGGTGTCGGCGTCCGGGATGCCGAGCAGGTCGCTGATCACCGAGATCGGCAACGGCGCCGCGAAGTCCGTGATCAGGTCGAACTCGTCCTTGTCCAGCAACGAGTCCGCGACCTTCTCGACGCGCGTGCGGTACTCGTCGATCTTCTTCGGGCTGAACGCCGGCGTGGCGATCCGGCGCAGCCTGGTGTGGTCCGGCGGGTCCGTCTCCAGGAACGACTCGGGCAGCAGGCCGGCGTTGCCCGGATAGGTGCCGTCGGTGTACCTGACGCCGAACCGGCGGTCGCGCAGGATCTTGTTGGCCAGCGGGTGGCTCGTCGTCAGCCACATGCCGTTGTCGCGCGTCAGCGGGCCGTGCGCGCGTAGCCGTTCGTAGATCGGATGCGGGTCTTCATGTCCGGTCAGTTGCTCCAGCACTTGCTACCCCCTCGAACACCGTGGTGAGCACGAACCGGGGAGCGTCCAACGGCGCGAGACGGCCGTAGCTGATCGCTTCCCAGGCGTTGAAGAGCCCGGCGTAGAGGGTGTGCAGGATCCACCACGCGGGCAGGTCGCGGCGCAGCCTGGTGCCCTGCAGCCGGGTGATCAGGTCGAGCACGGGCTGGTCCATCGCCTCGATGCGGGCCCGCAGTTCCGCGTCGCGCTCCAGGCCGGGGAAGCGGAGCAGGAACTCCACCCGCGGGCCGAGCGCGACCAGGCGCGTCATCAGGTCCTCGAGCGCGTCGTCGCTGTCGAAGTCCACCTCGCACGCTACGGAGTCGATCAGGTCGAGCGCGTCGTTCGCGACGGCGCGGACCAGGTCCGTCCGGGTCGGGAAGCGCTTGTGGAGTGTGGTCCTGCCGACACCGGCCGCCTTCGCGACGTCGCCCAGCGACGCGGTCGGGTCCTTGAGCAGCACGGACGTCGCCGTCTGCAGCAGGTGAACACTCATGTTCACAACGGTACACGGATGTTCACGACCTAGGATGTGCTCTCGTGCTCCGACGCTGGCTGAAGGCCAACGCCCTCCTCGCCCCGACCGGCCTCTGGCTGGGGTTCTTCCTGATCGCACCCCTCGTCGTGGTCGTCGAGTTCTCCTTCGCGACGCGTCACACGGGTATCGCCCGCGCCGTGCTGCCGTGGACGGTCCAGGCGTACCGGACGGCGCTGGACCCGGCGTTCCTGCCGATCTTCGGGCGAACCCTGCTCTACGCGGGCGCCACGACCGCCGCGTGCCTGCTGCTCGGGTTCCCGCTGGCGTGGTTCATCGCGCGGTACGGCGGGCGCTACCGGACGGCGCTGCTCGCGGCCGTGCTGATCCCGTTCTGGTCGAGCTACCTCGCGCGGATCTACGCGTGGAAGGCGCTGCTGGACGGCGAGGGCCTGGTGAACACCGTGCTCGGATGGGTCGGGCTGGATCGCGACGGCGGGTTCCTGCTCAGTGACGGCGCTGTCGTGCTCGGCCTGACGTACGGGTTCCTGCCGTTCATGGTGCTGCCGCTGTACGTGGCGTGCGAGCGGTTCGACGTGCGGTTGGTAGAGGCGTCGTACGACCTCGGGCACGGGCGGGTGTCGACGTTCTTCCGCGTGGTGCTGCCGGGGGTCATGAGCGGCGTGCTGGCCGGGTCGCTGCTGGTGCTGGTGCCCGCGGCGGGCGACTTCGTGACGCCGAGGCTGCTCGGCGGGGTGGAGCAGTCGACGTTCGGGTCGGTGATCGACGACCAGTTCCGCGGGGGCAACAACTGGCCGCTGGGTTCGGCGATGGCGGTGTTGTTGCTCGTGCTGGTGGTGTTCCTGCTCGTGGTGCGCGGACGGCGTGGGGAGGACGTGCTGTGAACCGTCGTCCGTGGGTGCTCGGCGCCGTCGTGTGCCTGGTCTTCCTGTTCTTGTACGCACCGATCGCGTGGCTCGCCATCGCGTCGTTCAACTCGTCACGGTCGTTGTCGCGGATCAGCGGGTTTTCGCTGCAGTGGTACGCGGAGCTTGCCGACGACACGCGCGTGTTCGCTTCTCTGCAGCTGACGTTGCAGCTGGCGTTGGCGTCGGCCGTGATCTCGACGGTCATCGGGACGTTGGCGGCTTTCGGGCTGAGGCGGGCGTTTCCCGGTCGTGGGCTCTGGACGGTGTTGCTGTCGCTGCCCTTGGTGGTGCCCGAGGTCGTCATGGGTGTGGCGATGCTGGGGTTCTTCGTGAAGCTCGCCGGGGTGCCGCTGGGGTTCGGTGCCTTGCTGTTCGCGCACGTGGCGTTCTCGCTGAGCTTCGTGGTCGTCGTGGTGAGGTCGCGGGTGTCCGGAATGGACGTCCGGCTGGAGGAGGCCGCGGCCGACCTCGGGGCGTCGCCGTTCGTCGCGTTCCGGACCGTAACGCTGCCGTTGGTGGCGCCTGCGGTGGCGGCCGGTGCGGCGTTCGCGTTCCTGCTGTCGTTCGACGACGTGGTGATCTCGTCGTACCTGACCGGGGTGGGATCGACGACGCTGCCGGTGTTCGTCTACGCGCAGGCCTCGAAGCGCGGGATCTCGCCGGAGATCGTGGCGCTGTCGACGTTGATGGTGGCGGCGACGGCGCTGCTGCTGATCATCGGTGTGGGCATCGCCTCGTGGCGGGCTCGCCGGTCCGGATCAGCCGCGAAGCTGGCGCTCTAGTCAACTTTCGTCGCGGGAATTCGATACTCCAGCGTGCCGCGCGGGCATGGGACGTCTCGTAGCTTGAAAGCGTGATGACTGCTGTGCGGACCAGGGCCGAGGCGTTCCGCGCCGACGTCCTGGCCCGGTTCCGGGCGCTGACCGTCGTGCGGCTCGTCGGCGACCTGATCGTGATGCTCGCCGTGGTCCTGCTGGACGTGTGGCCGGGACCGTGGGCCGAGACGAAGGCGTCGGGCTGGACGCTCGTCGGGATCGCCGCCGTCTACGTCGTGCTGCTCCCGGTGCGGCACCTGCTGCCGGCGACGGCCATGATCTGCGGCGCGGCGATCCCGTTCGTCGGACCCGCGATGATGGTCGTGCTGAGCTACACGGCAGGCCGCCGGCTCGAGTCGTGGGTCAGGGCGGTCGCGGCCACCATGGTCACGTTCGTCGTCGTGGTGCTGGTGTGGGACTGGGACCAGCGCCCCCTGGAAATCGAGCCCGTCTACGGGATGCTGATCCTGGTCACGATCTTCGGCGTGGGCGTGGCGCTGCCGTTCCTCGTCGGGCGCTACCTCGCGCAACGCGAGGCGCTGATCCAGGCCATGCAGGACCGCGAAGCGCGCATGCGCGGCGAGCACAAGTTGCTGTCGCGGCAGGTCCGGTTGCGCGAACGCAGCCGCATCGCCCAGGACATGCACGACAGCCTCGGCCACCGGCTCTCGCTGATCTCCGTGCACGCCGGTGCCCTCGCCCTGGACCCGTCGCTGGGGGACAAGCAGCGTGAGGCGATCGGGGTGCTGCGTTCGGCGGCGTTGACCGGCATGGGGGAGCTACGGGCGATCATCGGTGTTCTGCGCGCCGAGGACGGTCCCGACGACGACCCCGCGACACGGACCGCGGAGTCCATCGACTCGTTGGTGAGTGACGCGCGCAAGGCAGGTGTTCTGGTCAGTCTGGTGCGCGGCGGGCAAGCGCACCCGTTGCCGTCCCGTGTCTCTCACGCGGCCTATCGCGTCGCACAAGAGGGTCTGACCAACGCCGCGAAGCACTCGCCAGGCGCCGCCGTGCAGGTGACGGTGAAGTACGAACCGGACGCCCTCGTCGTAGAGGTGCGCAACAACCCGTCACGCAACGGTTCTGCTGGTGGCGCACCGGGCGTGGGCCTCATCGGCCTCACGGAGCGCGTGCGCGTGGCCGGAGGCATCCTGCACGTGGGCGGCCTACCGTCCGGCGGCTTCCGCATCGCCGCCGTGCTGCCGTACGAGGAGACACCACTCCCGGACGAGCCGGAGGACGAGCAGG
This sequence comes from Lentzea pudingi, assembly GCF_014646255.1. Lineage (GTDB taxonomy): Bacteria > Actinomycetota > Actinomycetes > Mycobacteriales > Pseudonocardiaceae > Lentzea > Lentzea pudingi. The sequence goes on along the minus strand of NZ_BMNC01000002.1, from coordinate 186,139 downwards.
ACGAGACCGAATCGCCGCGCGGCATCCGCAAATGGGCGGGCGTCGGCTCCATCGCGGGCGCGTCCGTGGTCCTGACGATCATCATCGGCGGCTTCACCTACCTCGGCGCGCAGCCGGTGACCGAGGTCGTCTCCCAGGAGAACCTCGACCGGATCCAGGAGGGCCAGTCCGAGGCCGACGTGCTCCGGATGCTCCCGGAGGGCGACGAACCCCTGGTCGCCGACGGTGAACGCAAGTCCCAGGCCGCCCCCGAACCGCCGGGCGCGCGCTGCGTCTACCACATCACCGACGAGCAGTCGTACCTCGCGAAGGGCACCCGAGTGGTGCGTTTCTGCTTCCGAGACGGCAAGCTGGTCGAGAAGAAGATCCACGTGCAGAGGACAGGTCAATGATCCGGGTGCTCATCGCCGACGACGAGCCGCTGATGCGTGCGGGCATCAAGGCCATCCTCGGCACCGCCGACGACATCGAGCTCGTGGCGGAGGCCGGCGACGGCCGCGAGGCGGTCCAGATCGTCCGCGAGCGCCGGGTGGACGTGGCCGTGCTCGACATCCGCATGCCGCGCATGGACGGCCTCGCATGCGCTCGTGAACTGCGCGTGGTCGCTCCGTCCGTACGCGTCGTGATGCTGACCACGTTCGGTGAAGACGACAACATCGTGCGCGCGCTGTCGGACGGTGCGGCCGGGTTCCTGCTGAAGGACTCAGCGCCCGAGGAGTTGCTACGGGCCGTGCGTGCGGTGCACAACGGTGAGGCCTACCTGTCACCGATGGTCACGTCACGCGTCGTGGGGATGGTGGCGACCTCCGGGCAGCCGAAGCGGCAGGAGGCGCAGAAGGCCGTCGAGGGGCTGACCGACCGCGAGGTCGAGGTGCTCGCGCTGCTCGGGCAGGGCATGTCGAACGCCGATGTCGGGGCGAAGCTGCACATGTCCGAGGCGACGGTGAAGACGTACGTGTCGCGGTTGCTGGCGAAGCTGGGGCTGACGAACCGGGTGCAGGCGGCGTTGCTGGCGCGGGACGCGGGCATCGCGAACTGACTCCGGAAAAGACGAGAGGCCGTCCGGGGTCACCCGAACGGCCTCAAACGTCATGTAGGGCTAAGCGTGCGTCCGCCTACCCGTTACCAGCCGGTAGATGCCCAGCAGGATCAACGATCCGACGATGGCCAGCAGCCACGTCCGCAGATCGAAGAACGTGCCGAGGTCGGTCCCGAAGACGGCAGATCCGATGAATCCGCCCAGGATCGCGCCAACGATGCCGATCAGCATCGTGATGATGATTCCGCCCGGGTCTTTGCCCGGCATGATCGCCTTGGCGATGGCTCCGGCCAGGAGGCCGAGCACGATCCATCCGAGGATGCCCACCGAGAGTCTCCTTCCAACGACTTGACGACGATGGAATGCCCACGATCCAGCGACTTCACACCTCCAAAACCACTCCGTTATCAAAGTAACGGGCTGTGCCGAGGCTCTCAGGCACTCTCCGGAACAATGAGGGGCGATGAGTACTCCACGCACTGTCCTGATCCTGGGGTCGACCGGCTCGGTCGGCACCCAGGCGCTCGACGTCATCCGGCGCAACCGCGACCGCTTCCAGGTCGTCGGGCTCGGCGCGGGTGGCCGTCAGCTGGACCTGCTCGCGCAGCAGGCCGCAGAGTTCGACGTGAAGACGGTCGCGGTGGCCAACGGCGCCGACGTGCCCGGTGTCAGGACGCTGACCAGCATGGTCGACCTGATCGAGGCGTGTCCGGCGGACGTCGTCCTCAACGGCATGGACGGGTCCAGGGGGCTGGAGCCGTCGCTCAAGGCGCTCGAGACCGGGGCGACGCTCGCGCTCGCGAACAAGGAGTCGCTCATCGCGGGCGGGCCGCTCGTGCTGAAGGCGGCGAAGCCCGACCAGATCGTGCCGGTCGACTCCGAGCACTCGGCGCTCGCGCAGTGCCTTCGCGGTGGCACCGAGAACGAGGTGCACAAACTCGTTCTGACGGCGTCCGGCGGGCCTTTTCGGGGGAAAAGCCGCAAAGAGCTCGAATCGGTCACCGTGCAGCAGGCCATGGCGCACCCGACGTGGTCGATGGGGCAGGTCGTCACCATCAACTCGGCGAACCTCGTCAACAAGGGCCTGGAGCTGATCGAGGCGCACCTGCTGTTCGGGGTCCCCTACGACCGCGTGGACGTCGTGGTGCACCCTCAGTCCATCATTCACTCGATGGTCACCTTCACCGACGGCTCGACGCTCGCGCAGGCGTCGCCCCCGGACATGCGGCTGCCCATCTCACTGGGGCTGGGCTGGCCCGAGCGCGTCGCGGGTGCGGCCGCCGCCTGTACCTTTGACACCGCCACCTCGTGGACGTTCGAACCGCTGGACAGCGTCACGTTCCCGGCGGTCGAGCTCGCGCGGCAGGCCGGCACCGCTGGCGGTTGCCTTCCTGCCATCTACAACGCCGCGAACGAGGAGGCACTCGCCTCCTTCGTCGCCGGCCACACGTCGTTCCTGTCGATCGTGGACACCATCGGCCAGGTTCTCGGCGAGGCAAAAGATTGGCATCACGACCCCGCGGACGTCGCGGAGGTCCTGGCCGCCGAGGACTGGGCACGCGCACGTGCCCGCGAGCTGGTTGGAAGGAACTGAACTTTCCGTGAACACATTCATCAACATCCTCGGGGTGCTGTTGTTCGCGTTCGGCATCGCGGTCTCGATCGCGTTGCACGAGTTCGGGCACCTGCTGACGGCGAAGTTCTACGGCATGAAGGTCACCCGGTACTTCATCGGTTTCGGCCCGAAGCTCTTCTCGTTCCGCAAGGGCGAGACCGAGTACGGCCTGAAGGCGATCCCGGCCGGCGGTTTCTGCGAGATCACCGGCATGACGGCGCTGGAGGACGTGCACCCGGACGACCGCAAGCGCGCCTTCTACAACCAGAGGGTGTGGAAGCGGGTCGTCGTGCTGTCCGCCGGCTCGATCACGCACTTCATCCTCGGCTTCCTCATCCTGCTGTTCCTCGCGATGTCGCTCGGCCTGCCGAACAACAAGGACCTGCCGGTCCTCGCCGAGATCACGCCCTGCGTGCAGGACCACACCGTCGGCCTCACCGCGCCGTGCCAGCCCGGCGCCCCGGCCCCGGCCAAGGACGCGGGCCTGCAGCCCGGCGACGAGGTCACGTCCATCGGCGGCAAGCCGATCAAGACGTGGTCCGAGATGCTCGAGATCACCCGCGCGCTCAGCGGCCCGACCGAGTTCAAGGTCCTGCGCGACGGCAAGGAGCTCGCTCTCACGGTGAACGTGCCGCAGGTCTCCCGCGAGGTGCTCGACGGCAAGGGTGGCCGCGAGGTCAAGGACGTCGGCGCCATCGGCGTCACCTGGCAGCAGAACTTCGAGTACAGCCCGCTCGCGGCGGTCCCGGCCTCCATCGCGTTCACCGGCGACATGTTCGTGAACACCTGGAAGGGCCTCATGCGCTTCCCGGAGCGCATCCCGGCCGTGGTCAAGGCCATCGGTGGCGGTGAGCGCGACCTGGACACGCCCATCTCGGTGGTCGGTGCTTCACGACTGGGTGGTGACGCCGCCGAGCGCGGCCTGTGGGCGTTCTTCATCCTTATGCTCGCAGGCCTGAACTTCTTCGTCGGTGTGTTCAACCTCCTGCCCCTGCTGCCGCTTGACGGTGGTCACATCGCCGTCAACCTCTACGAACGGGTGCGAGACTGGGTGAGGAAGCTGCGCGGGAAGCCCGCCGGCGCCCCGGTCAACTACATGCGCCTGTTGCCGCTCACCTACGTGGTCATCTTCATCGGCGGCGCCATCACGCTGCTGACCGTGACCGCCGACATCGTCAACCCGATCAGGTTGCAATAAGAGTGATCCACGGAAAGGTGCACAACCCATGAGTGACGGCGTGATGCTCGGAATGCCGGCACTGCCGCCGCCGGTGCTGTCCGAACGACGCAAGACCAGGCAGCTGATGGTCGGCAACGTCGGTGTCGGCAGCGAGTTCCCCGTCTCCGTCCAGTCGATGACGACGACTCTCACGTCGGACGTCAACGCGACGTTGCAGCAGATCGCGGAGCTCACCGCGGCCGGCTGCGACATCGTCCGGGTCGCCTGCCCCTCGCAGGACGACGCGGACGCGCTGCCGGCGATCGCCAGGAAGTCCCAGATCCCCGTGATCGCCGACATCCACTTCCAGCCGAAGTACGTCTTCGCCGCCATCGAGGCTGGTTGTGCCGCGGTCCGGGTGAACCCCGGCAACATCCGCAAGTTCGACGACCAGGTGAAGGAGATCGCGGCCGCCGCGCGCGACCACGGCACCCCGATCCGGATCGGCGTCAACGCCGGTTCGCTCGACCCCCGCCTGCTCGCCAAGTACGGCAAGGCCACGCCCGAGGCGCTGGCCGAGTCGGCGATGTGGGAGGCCTCGCTCTTCGCGGAGCACGACTTCCACGACATCAAGATCTCCGTCAAGCACAACGACCCCGTCGTCATGGTGCGGGCGTACGAACTGCTGGCCGAGCAGTGCGACTACCCGCTGCACCTGGGCGTCACGGAGGCCGGCCCCGCCTTCCAGGGCACCATCAAGTCGGCCGTCGCGTTCGGCGCGCTGCTGCGCCAGGGCATCGGCGACACCATCCGGGTGTCGCTCTCCGCCCCGCCGGTCGAGGAGATCAAGGTCGGCCACCAGATCCTCCAGTCGCTGAACCTGCGCCCGCGCAAGCTGGAGATCGTCTCCTGCCCGTCGTGCGGCCGCGCCCAGGTCGACGTGTACACGCTCGCCGAGCAGGTCACGGCGGGTCTGGAGGGCATGGAGGTGCCACTGCGCGTCGCCGTCATGGGCTGCGTCGTGAACGGTCCCGGCGAGGCCCGCGAGGCCGACCTGGGTGTCGCGTCCGGCAACGGCAAGGGCCAGATCTTCGTCAAGGGCAAGGTCATCAAGACCGTGCCCGAGCACGCGATCGTGGAGACCCTCATCGAGGAGGCCATGCGCCTCGCCGAGGAGATGGAACCGGTCGAGGGCGAGTCCCCGGCCGTCACCGTCGGCTAGCACAACGCACTGGTCGAAGGCCTCGTCTTGCGAAGTGAGACGGGGCCTTCGCCGTGTGTGCAGGCACAGAGCACTGTTGGCTGATGCAACATCGACCGTTCATCTGGCACGCTAGGTGACGTGCTGAGGCTTGCCGGAGCGCGCGTTCTCGACGAGCGCGACCTGATCGACGTGCGCGGGGTCTTCGACGACGACCCCGTGGCCGCGTGCATGGTCGCCGCACGGGTCGAAGTGGCGGGCCTTGACCCGTGGCGCCTGGGCGGCGAGATGTGGGGCTCCGACTCCAAGCCGATCAGGGGCAAGGTCGAGGGTCTGTGCTTCTCCGGCCCCAACCTCATCCCGCTCAAGGGCGGCGCGGCGGCCATGCGGATGTTCGCCGACCGGGCCCGCCGCCGGGGCCGGATGTGTTCCAGTCTCGTGGGCCCCGCCGAGCAGGTCCTGACGCTGTGGGACGAGCTCCAGCCCGACTGGGGTCCCGCCCGCGAGGTGCGCGGTGACCAGCCGCTGATGGCCCTCTCGACGGCGCCGAAGATCACCCCGGACCCGATGGTGCGCCAGGTCCGCCCGAGTGAGCTGGGCCGCTACCTCCCCGCCGCCATCTCGATGTTCATCGAGGAGGTCGGCATCGACCCGTGCGCCGAGGACGGCGGCGCGGGCTACCGGGCGCGGGTGTCCGAGCTGATCGCCGCAGGCAGGGCGTTCGCGAGGTTCGAGCACGGCGAGGTCGTCTTCAAGGCCGAGATCGGCGCGATGTCGAGCAAGGTCGGCCAGATCCAGGGCGTCTGGGTCCGCCCGGACCGGCGCGGCGAGGGCATCGGCACGGCCGGCACGGCGGCGGTCGCCGACCGGCTGACCAGGGTGCTCAACCGCACGGCCAGCCTTTACGTCAACGGCTACAACGCCGTGGCGCAGGCCGCGTACCGCCGAATCGGATTCGAACAAGTCGGGCAATACGCCACCGTGCTCTTCTGAACGGGCATACTCGCGCGAGTGCGCCTTCTCGCAACGATCACGGTAGTGCTGGTGACGGTGAGCGGCTGTGGGCTGTTCGAGTCGGAGCCCGGGCCGCCGGAGATCACCAACGACTTCCTGGCGAAGCTCGCGTCCGGTGACGTGCAGGGTGCCGCCGGGATGACCGACAACCCGAACGACGCCAAGGAGACCCTGGAGAAGTTCCGGGGAGCGCTCAAGCCGGAGGGCCTGAGCACCAAGGTCGACCAGATCCGCAAGAACGGCGAGCTGGCGTCCGAGGCGTCCGTCACGTTCGACTGGAACCTCGGCAAGAACCGCCACTGGACGTACCCGACGAAGTTCGACGTGCGCCAGGAAGGCGACACGTGGAAGGTGCACTGGGCGCCGTCGGTGGCGCACCCGAAGCTCACGCCGCAGCAGTCCGTCAAGCTCACCGAGCTCACCCCGGACCCGGCGCCGGTGCTCGACCGCGACGGCACGCCGTTGCTCGCCCCCGAACGCGTCGTGTCGGTCCTGCTCGTCGCGAAGGAGGCCGGTGACGTCGGAGCCGTCAGCAAGGCCCTCGCGGACGCGCTGGGCCCGCTCGACAAGGCCATCACCCAGCAGACGATCACCGACGGCGTGGGCAAGACCCCGGAGGGCCAGGCCTACCAGGTGGCGGCGCTGCGGGACGCGGACTACCAGTCCGTGAAGCCGAAGATCTACGAGCTGCCCGGCGTGCGGTTCAGCTCGCAGACGTCGCTGCTGGCGCCGAGCCGCAACTTCGGCACCCAGGTGCTGCCCGCCGTGCGCAAGCTCATGGAGAACGACATCGCCGGCAACGCGGGCTTCCGCGTCAGCACGGTCGACGCGCAGGGCACCGAGGTCGAGGAGCTGCACTCGAAGGCACCCGAGCCCGCCAAGGCCGTGAACACCGCGCTGTCACGGGTGATCCAGGCCGCCGCCGAGGACGCCGTGGAGCCTTTGACGCAGCCCACGATCCTCGTGGCCATCCAGCCGTCGACCGGCGACATCCTCGCCGTCGCGCAGAACGACCCGGCCGACGCCCAGGGCGCACTGGCGCTGACCGGCCGCTTCCCGCCGGGTTCCACGATGAAGGCCGTGTCGGCGCTGGCCGCGATCCAGTCCGGCAAGGTCACCGCCGACACCCCGCTGCCGTGCCCCGGCAAGACCACCATCGACGGCCGGCGGATCGTGCCGAACTCCAACGAGTTCGACAAGGGCACGATCCCGCTGCACTCGGCGTTCGCGTTCTCCTGCAACACGACGTTCGCGCAGCTCGCGGTCGACATGCCGGCGAACCTGCTGCCGGACGCCGCGCTGTCGCTGGGCCTCGGCGTCGACTTCGACGTCGCGGGGCTCACCACGATCACCGGGTCCGTCCCGCCCGCGACCGACGTCGTGGAACGGGCCGAGGACGCGTTCGGCCAGGGCAAGGTGCTGGCGTCGCCGTTCGGCATGGCGCTCGTCTCGGCGTCCATCGCGAAGGGCTCGATGCCGGTGCCGCAGCTGGTGCGCGGCAAGGAGACCAAAGCGGACAAACATCCTGCCGCGCCGCCCGCGGCCTCGCTCGAGCCGGTGCGCGCGATGATGCGCGAGGTCGTCGAGTCCGGCACTGCACCGCAACTCAAGCCGTACGGAGACGTGAGGGGCAAGACTGGCACCGCACAGTTCGGTGACGGCGTGCACTCACACGGGTGGTTCATGGGGTACCGCGGCGATCTGGCGTTCGCGACGCTGGTGCTCAGCGGAGAAACTTCGACTCCGGCCGTGGAGGTGGCGGCGAGGTTCCTCAAGGCGGTGCCGTGATGAGCAAGACCAGAGAACTGACGACGCGTGAACGCCTGATCCGGGCGGGCATCCTGTTGCCCGCTCCCCGGTGCCGCAGCCGCGGGCCGAGGACCAGGTTCCGGGTGGCTCGCGCGTGGGCGGCTAATCTGGGGAGCATGGCTGTTCGTGCTGCGCTGCAACCCGGTGTGCAATCTCCGCGGCGTCAGGTGCCCTCGCGCATCGTGCGTCCCGAGTACGTCGACAAGCCCGCGCCGACGCGCGGGACCGACCCGTGGGTGCAGACGCCGGAGATCATCGAGGCCATGCGGATCGCCGGCCGCCTCGCCGCCCAGGCGCTGCAGGAGGCGGGCAAGGTCGTCGTGCCCGGCGTGACGACGGACGAGATCGACGCCGTGGCGCACGAGTTCCTGTGCGACAACGGCGCGTACCCGTCGACGCTGGGCTACCGCGGCTTCCCGAAGTCGTGCTGCACCTCGCTCAACGAGGTGATCTGCCACGGCATCCCGGACAGCACCGTCGTCGAGGACGGCGACATCGTGAACATCGACGTGACGGCGTTCATCGGCGGCGTGCACGGCGACACGAACGCGACCTTCCTCGCGGGCAACGTCTCCGAGGAGGCCAAGCTCCTCGTCGAGCGCACGTACGAGGCCACGATGCGCTCCATCAAGGCCGTGAAGCCAGGCCGCGAGCTCAACGTCGTCGGCCGCGTCATCGAGGCGTACGCGAACCGGTTCGGCTACGGCGTCGTGCGCGACTTCACCGGCCACGGCATCGGCCGCACGTTCCACAGCGGCCTCGTGGTCCTGCACTACGACGAGCCGTCGGTGAAGACGGTGCTGGAGCCCGGCATGACGTTCACGATCGAGCCGATGATCACGCTCGGGGACTACGAGGGCGAGATGTGGGACGACGGCTGGACCGTCACCACGAAGGACAAGAGCTGGACCGCTCAGTTCGAGCACACGATCGTCGTGACCGAGACGGGTGCGGAGATCCTCACAGTCTGTTGAGGACGGACTTGAGCGCGGCCGCGACCGACGAGGGCGACGTCGCGGCCGCCAGGTGGTGCGACTCGACGCGCTCGACCGGCCAGCCCAGCTCTTCCGCCTTCAGAGCCGCGTCCTCGTAGACCGGGGACAGCAGCACGTACCCGCACGCCCCGGACCACTCGACGCTCGGGCGCTGCTCCTTCAGGAACTCCCACGGCACCTCGGGTGCCTCGTCGCGCATCTCCTCGCGCAGCCCCGCCGGCACGAGCCGCAGCGGGTCCGAGTCGAACCAGCGGTCCCAGCGCGGGAGCTTGCCGTCCCGCACCGAGGCCTTGACCTGGCTCACCAGGGCGGGATCGACGGTCTCGCGCCACGCCCTGCCCGGGGTCGGCAGGTCGGAGTCGAGGAACACCAGGCCGGCCACGTCGAGTTCGAGGGCGTCGGCGAAGGCCGGCAGCAACGGGCCCGCGCCGCTGTGGCCGACCAGCACGAGCGGTCCGGTGACGCCGGCGTCCTCCAGGGCGTCGGCGAACGCGCCGATCAGGCGCTGGTGCACCGGGGCCTCGTGGATCGTCATCCGCAGGTCGACCAGCAGGACGGCCACCCCGTCGGAGGCCAGTTCGTCGGCGAGCGGTCGCATGCTCGACGGGCCGAGGAACGGGCTGTGCATGAGCACGACGGAGACCATGGGGGTGATGATGGCAGCATTGGCGTCCATGCGGGGCGCGATGTTGATCTGTGGGACGACCTCGGACGCGGGCAAGAGCGTCCTGGTGGCCGGTCTGTGCCGCTTTCTGGCACGCCAGGGCGTCGACGTCGTGCCGTTCAAGGCGCAGAACATGTCCAACAACTCGTTCGTCACACTCGACGGCGGGGAGATCGGGCGTGCTCAGGCGTTCCAGGCGCGGGCCGCGTTCAAGGAGCCGAGCGTCCGGTTCAACCCGGTGCTGCTCAAGCCCGGCAGCGACCGCACGTCCCAGGTCGTCGTGCTCGGCCAGGCGGTCGGTGAGGTCTCCGCGCTGAGCTACCGCGAGCGCAAGCAGCAGCTGCTCGGCACCGTGTTGTCCACTTTGGACTCCCTGCGGGCCGATCACGAGGTGGTGGTCTGCGAGGGGGCGGGCTCGCCGGCCGAGATCAACCTGCGTGCCGACGACATCGCGAACATGGGCCTCGCGACCCGCGCGAACCTGCCGGTGCTGGTGGTCGGGGACATCGACCGCGGCGGTGTGTTCGCGCACCTCTTCGGCACGGTCGCGGTGCTGGACGCGGCGGACCAGGCACTGATCTCCGGCTTCGTCGTCAACAAGTTCCGCGGCGACGCCAGGTTGCTCGAGCCGGGGTTGCACCAGCTCAGGGCGTTGACCGGGCGGCCGGTGCTCGGAGTGCTGCCGTGGCGCGAGGAACTGTGGCTCGACGCCGAGGATTCGTTGTCCTACAACGCGGACGGCGTGGTGGGCAGGCCGCAGCCGCCGGTGCGGGACTGGCTGCGGGTCGCCGTGATCCGGTTGCCGCGCATCTCGAACGCCACCGACGTCGAGGCGCTGGCCTGCGAGCCGGGCGTCTCCGTGCGGTTCGTGACGGAGCCTTCACGGCTGGCCGACGCGGACGTGGTCGTGCTGCCGGGATCCAAGGCCACCGTCTCCGATCTTGCCTGGTTGCGGGAAACCGGCCTGGCCCAGGCGATCCAGCGCTTCGACGGCCCGGTGCTCGGCATCTGCGGCGGGTTCCAGATGCTGTCGAAGCACATCGAGGACGACGTGGAGTCGGGTGCCGGAGTGGTCGACGGGCTCGGCCTGCTCGACGTCGACATCCGCTTCCAGGCCAGGAAGACCCTCGCCACCCCGTCGGACACGGCGTGGGACGAGCCGGTCACCGGCTACGAGATCCACCACGGCCAGGTCGTCCGCAACGCCGAACGGCCGTGGGTCGGCGACGAGGGTGCCCAGACGGACCGCGTGCTCGGCACCCACTGGCACGGCCTGCTGGAGAACGACGCGTTCCGGCGGAAGTTCCTGCGCTGGGCGGCCGACCGCGCGGGTCGTGACTTCGAACCGGGCGAGGTGAGCTTCCAGGCCGCCCGCGAGGCCCAGCTGGACCTGCTGGGCGACCTGGTCGCCGACCACCTCGACACCAAGGCCGTCATCGACCTGCTGGAACGAGGGGCTCCGGCCGGACTCCCGTTCGTGCCGCCCGGCGCCCCAGCAGCTGCGGAACAGCCAGCCCCAGCAGCACCAGGCCACCGGCCGCCGCCTGCAGTCCGCTGAGGTCCTCGCCGAGGAACACCCATGCCGAGAGCATCCCGAACACCGGCACCAGCAACGAGAACGGCGCCACGACCGACGACTCGTACTGGCGCAGCAGGAACCCCCAGATGCCGAACCCGAGCAGCGTCGAGATCCACGCGACGTACCCGACCGCGCCCACACCGCTCCAGTCGAGGCGGCCGAGCGCGCTCATGTCCTCCGTGAGTGCGGACAACGCGAAGAGCGGAAGCACCGCCACGGCGCTGACCCACACCATGAACCGCACCATGTCCGCGGGCCGTGCGTACCGCATCAGCACGTTCGACACGCCCCAGCACGCCGCCGCCGCGACCAGCAGCGCGAACCCGAGCAACGGCGAGCTCAGCCCGTAGTCCCACGCGATCACGCCGATGCCCACGACCGCCAGCGCGATGCCGGTGATCTGCACGGGCCTGGGCCGCTCGCGCAGCACGACCGCGGCGAACAGCGTCGTGAAGATCACCTGGCTCTGCAGCACCAGCGACCCCAGACCCGCGGGCATACCGGCCTTGAGCCCGATGAACAGGAAGCTGAACTTCGCGACGCCGAGCACCAGCCCGACCGCGATGACCCACCGCCACGCAACAGACGGCCGTCCGATGAAGAACACCGCGGGCACCGCCGCCGCGAGGAACCGCAGCGCGGAGAACAGGATCGGCGGAAACTCGTCCAGGCCGACCTTGAGCACGACGAAGTTGAAGCCCCAGATGGCGGCGACGAGAACGGCGAGCAGCACGTGACGGGGACTCATGCCGTCAAGCTTGCGCGCGCTAACTATTTAGCACCAGTTCCGCTTTCTAAGTTGATGGGTTTAGCATTGCTACATGCTCGACCTGGGAAGGCTGAAAGCGCTGCACGCCATCGCTGTGCACGGCACGGTGGGCGCCGCTGCGGACGTGCTCGGCTACACGCCGTCCGCGGTCTCGCAGCAGATCGCCAAGCTCGAACGTGAGACTCGCACCACGCTGCTGGAACGCAACGGCAGGGGCGTCCGCCTCACCGACGCCGCCCGCCTGCTGGCCGAGACCGCGAGCCAGGTGCTGAAGCTCGTGGAGGAGGCGGAGGTCGCGCTGGAGGAACAGCGCGGTGCTGCCATCGGCCGCCTCTGCATCGGCGCGTTCGCCACGGCGTCCCGAGGCCTGCTGCCCGACGTCCTGGTGTCGCTGGGCGAGCAGCACCCGGCCCTCGACGTGCGGCTGACGGAGATCGACCCGCCCTACGCCACCGAGGCCGTCGCGCGCGGGGAGCTGGACATGGCGATCGTGCACGACTGGGCGAACACCCCGCTGCCGGTGCCGGAGTCGCTGTCGCGCGCGTTCATCGGCGACGACGTGGCCGAAGTGCTGCTCCCGGTCACGAACCCGCTGGCGCGCAAGGAGTTCCTCGAACCAGTCGACCTCGCCGGCGAGCGGTGGATCTGCCAGACGGAGGGGTCGATCTGCTTCGACTGGCTGGAGCGGACGTTCCACGGCGCGGGCATCGAACCCGTGGTGGCGTACCGGATCAGCGAGTACCGGACGCAGATGGCGTTGCTGGCCAAGGGGATCGGGGTGGCGCTGATCCCGCGGCTCGGTCGCGAGGAGGTGCCGGAGGGTGTCGTGGCGGTGCCGTTGCGGCCCACGCCCACGCGGCGGTTGTACGCGGTGTGGCGGACGCAGGCTTCGCGGCGGCCGGCGATCACGGCGACCCTGGAGGTCATTCGCCGGGTATCGGGCCGAGCGTCCGATACTTCGCCCGCAACGACCTGATCGATTGCGGCGTGGTGGGGGAGGAACCCCAGTCGTAGGGCTGGCTCCACTGCACGACGGAGATGCGGAGCTGGGGGTTCAGCAGGAGCGCGCGCAGGTCCAGGAGCAGGCCGGTGCAGCTCGGGCACGGGCTGTGCGAGATGTTGATCTGGATCGTGCGCACCCGCGTCGCCCAGGTGGGGTCCTTCGCGACGAACGACGTGACCTGGGTCAGCACCCGTGCCTCGGCGTGAGACTCCGCCGTCGCGTCACCGGTGGCACGGGTCACCAGTTCCAGCGGGAGCTCGGTGTGCTGGGAGGCCGCGGCGGAACCGATGACGAACCCGCCCGTCTGGCCGGTGTTCCTGCTGTCCTCGCGATCCATCGGGTGCGCGTCGCGGCGTGCTCGCTCACGCACCTTCCTGGTGTCCGCCTCGGTGCCCACCGGCCTGCCGCCGCTGCCGGGGTAGGGCTGCTCGCCGGGTGCGCAGTCGACGAGGAAGGTCGCCACGCACCGGACGCTCCCGGCGGCCTTCTTGCCTGAACCGGTGGTGTAGGCCGGAACCTTCCCGGCGAGTGCCATCCGTGCCTTGTGCACGGCGTCGAACACGGTCTTGAGGCTCGCTGCGAGAGCGATCTGTTTGTTGTGCAGCTTGTTCTTGTGGTGGGTCGTGTCGCGTTCGTCGTAGGGCATCTTCACGTCGGTGGTGAGGTTCTGCAGCTGCGTGCGCGCGGTGATGACGTTCCCCTGGAGCTCCGTCCTCTTCTGCCGCTGCGGCGCCGTGTCACCGGGGAACCCGTTGATCTGGGCCGAGTAGTGGTCGAGCAGGGCTCCCGCCTCGGTCGGCGTGCTCGCCACCATCACCCGGCGGGCGCCGGTCTTCTCGATCCACACCTTGTGCGACTCGCCGCCGCCCCGGAAGCCGGAGAACCCCGGGATGGCCGCGGCCCAGTCCTTCACCTTGGCCTTGGCTCCCTCGACCTTGCCCTTCACCCACGCCCTGCCCGCCGCCACCTTCGCCTTCACCTTGCCGCTGACCCCCTTGGCGGCCCTGATGAGCGGTCCCGCCAGCGCCAGCCCCTTCTTGATCACCCAGTCCAGCGCCTTGTTCACCGGCTTCTGCAGCGTCTCGATGATCGACCGGATCTTCGCGCCGATGCCGCCGAGCCCGATGGCGCTCGCGAGGAAGCCGATGATGAGCGGGACCATCTGGCCGAGGACGTCGTTGATCTTGTCGACGACGCCGCCGACGTTGCCGCGCACGATGTCGGCGACGGAGTCGATCACGGTGTTGACGAACTTCATGATGCGGCTGCCGTTGTTCACGAAGAACATCACGACGTCGTAGATGAGCTTGCAGGCCTTGATGAACGCGGCGGCCGGGTTGAGCAGGCCGATGAGCCAGGTGATGCCCGCGGTGATGATCTTCGTGATCACGAAGTCCTTGACCTGGGCGAGGATCGTCTCCTTGATGTCGCCGAGCTTGTCCAGCAGCATCTGCCACAGGCCCGAGACTCCCTGGGACGTCAGGACCTGGAAGATCTCGACGCCCTTCTCGGCCGCTGCCATCGCTTTCTCGCCGATCTGGCGAACCAGGCGGTTGCGGATGTTCGACCAGGTCAGGCCGAAGATCGACGCCAGCAGCTTGATGATGCCGCGCACGTCGAACTTCTCGGGCAGTTCGACGCCCGCCTCGGCCAGTGCGCCGAAGAGCCAGCCCATCAGGCCCTTGCGCAGGTGGTCGAGGATGTTGTCCTTGAACTTGAGGATGCCGCCCTTCACGCCGGCGATCAGGTTGCCGAGGAACTCGACGGGCTTCTTGACGATGTCGCCGACCACGCCGGCGGCGCGGGACAGGACGTCGCGCAGCATCCCGGCCAGTTCGCGGATCGTGTTGACCACGCCCTTGACGGCGTCGATCGCGGCGTCGACGAAGCCCTTGTTCTCGGCCTGCAACGCCTCGATGCGTTCGTCGAGTCCCTGGCGTGCCTCGACGTACTTGCTGGCGAGGGTGTCGACGACGGCGTTTTGCTTGTCGGTGACGTCGCTCTCCAACTGCGAGAACTTGTCGTCGATCTCGGCGGACGCCTCGGCTCCTACCTTCCGCAGGTCGGGGGAGAGGGTCTTCACGAACGCGGCGATCTCGGCCTTGCCCGAAGCGATCCGTTGCTTGGCAAGGGAGAGGTCGCCGCCCACGATGTCGGCGACGCGCGAGATCACGCCGTCCATCTGCTTGAGGTAGACCTCGCGGCCGGCGGTGTAGAACTCGTTCACCTTGTCCGGCATGCCGAGCAGCTTGTCCTTGGCCCAGCGGAACCCGCCGAGCCAGCCGCTGTAGCGGTCCTGCTTGTAGGCACCGACCTTGGCCGCCACGAACGACTCGAACGCCTGCTTCGCCTGCGCCTCGCCTTTGGTGAACGCCTCCTCGACCTTCGGGTCGATGCCCTCGAGGATCTTCTTCACGGCGGTCTCGGTGGCCGTGAAGATGCTCTGCACGCGCGTTGTCACCTCGGCGCGCTTCGCCTCGTCCTTGGTCTTCGTCTTCCCCTTGTCCGCCACGACGTTCGCCAGCGCCGCGCCCTTCGCGCCCTGCATGCCGGCGACACCCTCGGCGGTCACGGCGCCCGCGTCGGCCTTGGCCTGGCCGAGCACCTGCTGCTCCTGCGCGCGGAACTGGCCCGGCGCGGTGCCGGCGTGCGCGGCGGCGGTCTGCTTGGCGTCCAGGGCCTGCTGGAACTGCGGTTCGTTCGAGTGCTGGAGCTGTTCGTCGGTGACGTCGCCCTGTTCCTGCGCGACCTGGCTCCTGCCCGCGCTCAGGTCGGTCCGCGCGGGAGTCGCGGGCTTCGGCACGGCACCCGTGGCCGGGATCGGTGGTGCCGTGCCGGGGTTCTCCGGCGCCATCGGGGTGACCGGCTTCGGCACGGCCTTCGACTGGTCCGGCGGTGCGGCGGTGGCGGCCTCGACGTCCTTGGCCTGGCCGTCCTTGCCCTGCGAGACCATGCCCTTCACCTCGGCGCCGACCCCGTCCGCCTTGCCCTGCGGCGCCGTGGCCTCCTGCAACGTCTTCGGCGACTTGGCCTCGATCGCGGTCTTCACCGCCGCGATGAACGCCTGCTTGTCGAACGACCCCGCCTGCTGGGCGTCCATCGTGTCGACCTTGGACGCCTTCGCCTGGCCCGCCAGGTCGTCGGACGGCGCCTGCGCGGCGTCCTGCGCCTCCTTGGCCTTCGCCGAGGCCGGTGGGTGCGCCCTCTTGGCCGCCGCGAAGCCCTTGACCTTCTCGGTCACCTGCAGGAACGCCGGATCGGCCGCGGCGACGGCCGGAACTGCCGATGCCGCAACGGGTTTCTGTGACGAGCCTCCGGTTTTGGCGGCGGGGCGAGCGCCCGCCTTGCCCAGCTTCGACTGGGCGGGCACCGGTTTCGCGGGAGGCGTGGGCTTCTTGGGCGCGACCGCGTTCGGGCCGAACCCCGTCGTCGTCACGGCGAGCGCGGACGCCGGTGGTTTCGGGCCTTCCAGCGTGACCGGCACCCCGGCCGTCCGCGCCGCCTTCAGCCCCTTCTCGACGGTGTCGATCTCCGGCTCGTCGCGGCGGACCTCTTTCAGGGCCGCGTCGATCGCGCTCTCGTCCGGCTGCTTCTGCTTGGCCGCCATGAGCGCGCCCACGGCGGCGTTGCCCGCGTCGCGTTGCAGCGCGAGCAAGGCGTGCGGGCTCCCGGATACGCGGGCGGCTTTGCCCCCGCCGTCCACGAGAGCCTCCGTGACCTCTGCTTCCCGGCGTGCGGAGACCATGCCCCGAGCCTGACGCGCGAGAGGCCGCCGCAGACGTGGCCGTCAGACACCCGCAGGGGCACGAAACACCGCCCTAAGGGGCAATGATGACGTGCGGCTTCTTGGGGGCCATCACCTTCAGCACCGCCTTGGCCTCGCGGATGACTCCGGCCATGTCCTTCTTCGTGGTCTTGGAGTACGGCTCGATCGTCAGCGTCGCCGCGTCCTTGTTCTCCACCACGTTCCAGGTGCCGCGCAGGAAACCGTCCACGAGGAACGTCGGCGGGAACACGCCGTTGCGCACCGCGCCCCACCTCGACCGCGCGTCCTCGCTCATGATCCGCTGACGATCAGCGTGCCCCAGCAGCACGTTGTCGAACGCGGGCAACAACCGTGCGGGCGCGGGCACGTCCTCGGACACGATCACGCCGTCCGGCACGTCCAGCAGCACCTTGCCGTCCTCGTTCCTGTACTCCACGAGGTCGAGGTTCGCCGCGTGCGCCTTGAGCCCGATCAACCGCGACCAGGCCTGCATGTCCGCGAGCGTCGCCGGTCCGAACGCCCGCAGGTACCGCTCGATCAACTCCGGCACCGCTGCCTGTTCGGGGAGGTCGCGCCCGAGCCACGTGGCCATCGCGACGTTCTGCGGAACCCCGCCCACGCCCCAGATCCCGCGCGGCGGCACCTGGATCATCGGCACCAGCATCTGCGCCTGCGTCGACATCTCCCGCGCCTTGGCCTCGGGGAAGTGCTCCTCGAGGTGCGCGCCGATCTCCGCGACCGTGCGCGGCTCGGCGTCGATGTACTCGCGCGTGATGCGCGCCAGCTCGTCGAGGTCGATCTCGACCCGCGTGGCGGGCGGCATCACGATCTTCGCCCACTTGTCGAGCTCCGGCTGCAACGCCGTGCGCATGAGGTACACGTCGTTGGCCGAGATCAGGTGCAAAGTGCCGCGCCACAACGTCATCCGCACCAGCGAGCGGTCGATGATGAGCTTGCTCAGCGCGTCGACCTTGTACGGCTTGAGCCGCGTCCACAGCGCGAGGTACGGCGGGATCGGTGCCTGGGCCTGCAGGCCGCCGAGGTGTTCGACGGCCTCCACGATCGGCATGGACGTCCGCTCCAGCAGCAGTTGCCGCGCGAGCAGGGTCCGGTTGAGGGTGCGGTTGGAAAGTGTTGTGCTCACAGTGATCCGAAGAACTTCCTGATGTCTTGGACCAACAGGTCCGGCTCCTCCATCGCGGCGAAGTGGCCGCCGCGGTCGAACTCCGTCCAGTGCACGATCGACGGGATCATCTTCTCCGCCAGCGACCGCACCGGCAGGCTCAGGTCGTGCGGGAAGACCGCGACGCCGGTCGGCACGGTCGACGGCTGCTGGTTGCCCCAGTTCGCCGACTGCTCCTTGTACAGCGCCGCCGAGGAGCCCGCCGTGCCGGTGAACCAGTAGATCGACACGTTGGTCAGCATCTGGTCGCGGTCCACCGCGTCCTCGGGCGCGCCCTCGTTGTCCGTCCAGTCGTGGAACTTCTCCGCGATCCACGCGAGCTGGCCGACCGCGCTGTCCGTCAGCGCGTACGACAGCGTGCGCGGCCGGCTGCGCTGCAGGTGCATGTAGCCGGAGAGTTCCTTCTGGTAGTGGTCGAGCGACTCCAGCGCGCGCAGTTCCTCGTCGCTCAGGTCGTTGACACCCTGCGGCCGGAAGGTCTGCAACATGTTCACGTGCACGCCGATGACCTGCTCGGGGAACACCCGGCCGATCTCCTGCGCGATGCCCGAACCCCAGTCGCCGCCCTGCGTGCCGTAGCGGTCGTAGCCCAGGCCCTCCATGAGCTTCGCGAACGCCCACGAGACGCGCAGGACGTTCCAGCCCGGCTTCTTCACGGGACCGGAGAAGCCGAAGCCGGGGATCGACGGGATGACGAGGTGGAAGTCCTGCGACAGCGGTTCGATGACGTTCAGGAACTCGACGAACGAGCCGGGCCAGCCGTGGATCAGCAGCAACGGCGTCGCGTCCGGGTTCTGCGAGCGCACGTGCAGGAAGTGGATGCGCTGCCCGCTGACCTCGGTGGTGAACTGCGGGTAGGAGTTGAGCCGCTCCTCCTGCGCGCGCCAGTCGAACCCGTCGCGCCAGTACTCGGCGAGCGGGCGCAGGTAGCTCAGCGGGATGCCGTAGGACCAGCCGACACCGGGAAGGTCGTCCTCCGGCCAGCGCGTGCCGGCCAGACGCGAGCGGAGGTCGTCGACGTCGGTCTGCGGGATCTCGATGCGGAACGGCGTGATCTCCATGGCCCCCACGCTATGAGCTCATGCGGACAGCCTTTGTCCGCGATTCAGCAGAACTTCTCGATCAGCTCCTCGAAGAAACCGCCCGCCTCGATCGCCGCCTTCTCCTGGTCACCGTCACGGACCGCGTGCAGCAGCCCGGTGTGCGACACCTGGTCCTGGCCAGGCTGGCTGGTGTCGACAGAAGCCGCCACCGAAGCTTTGACCGCCTCGGTCAAGCCCTGGTAGAGCTCGGCTAGAAGCGTGTTGTGCGAGCACTGCACGAGCAGCACGTGGAACGCGGTGTCGTGCTCGATCACCTCGGCCCACTGCTCGCCCTCCATCGCCGCGTCGCGCTTGTGCAGCAACTCGGTGAGGCGTGCCAGTTCGGCGTCCGTGCGGTGCTTCGCGGCCAGGCGCGCGCCCTCCATCTCGAGGGTGCGGCGGACCTGGAGCACCTCCTTGAGTTCGGTCCCGCACATGCGGCGGACCGCGCCGGAGATCTCGCTGGTCGCGCGGACGAACGTGCCGTCGCCCTGCCGCACCTCCAGCAGTCCGGCGTGGGAGAGCGCGCGCACGGCCTCGCGGACCGTGTTCCGCCCCACCCCGAGCGCGGTGACCAGCTCGGGCTCGGGCGGGATGCGCTGCCCGACGGGCCATTCACCAGTCGTGATCGCGCCGCGCATCTGCTCGATCACCTGGTCGACGAGGCCCGCCCGTCGGGTAGTGGCCAACGGCACAGCGTCATCCTTTCATCCGAACATCCTACGTCTGCGATAGTGAAGCGCGTGACGATGAAGCAGACGACTCTTGCCGCACAGACTGCCACCGATCGAGGTCGCAGGGTGACGGTCGTCAAGAATCGTCACGTTCCGCTGGTCGGGTCCGCGTTGCTCGCGATCGGGGTCGCCCTCGCTGCCGCGAATCTCCGTCCTGCGGTGACCAGTCTGGCCTCGGTGCTCGGTGATGTCCGCGCCGCCCTTGGGGTTTCGGCCGCTTGGACCAGTGCGCTGACGGCCGTTCCGGCTCTTTGCTTCGGCTTCGCGGCGTTCGCGGCCCCCTGGCTGGGTCGCCGCCTCGGCATGGCTCGTGCGATCGGACTGTCACTGGGGGTGCTCACGCTCGGCCTGGTGCTGCGCGTGATCGACGGTCCGTGGGTCGTGCTGGGCGGCACCTTCATCGCGTGCGCGGGCATCGCGGTGTCCAACGTGCTGATCCCGGTGGTGGTGAAGGCTTCCTTCCCCACGAAGGTCGGTCTGATCACCGGTGTGTACACGGGCACCCTGGCCGCCGGCGCTGCTTTCGCTGCCGCGTTGACGCCACGGCTGGAGGACTGGCTGGGTTCGTGGCGGCTGGCCGTCGGCGCGTGGGCGTTGCTGTCGCTGGGTGCTGTCGTCGTCTGGTTCGCCGGAGCGCGGCACGGGTCGGCGGCCTCCGTGGTGCGGTCGGTCGCTCCTGCCGAGAAGCGGTCGTTGCTGCGCAGCCCGCTGGCGTGGGTCATCACGGTGTTCTTCGGGCTGCAGTCGCTGTTCGCCTACACCGTCATGGGCTGGTTGCCCGCGATTCTCGTCGACTCCGGCGTCGACCGGAACACCGCCGGCATGCTCCTCGCCGTCACGATGCTGCTGGGCGTTCCGGTGAGCCTGCTGGTGCCGCCGATCGCCGCCCGGTTCTCCAGCCAGGCGCCGATGGTGCTGGGGCTGGGTGTGCTGTCGTTCGCCGGGATCCTGGGCATGCTGGTGGCGCCCGCCGCCGCTCCTGGGCTGTGGGTCGTGCTGATCGGGTTCGGCATGGGCATGTTCCCGCTGGCGCTGCTAATGATGTCGTTGCGCACCAAGTCCACTTCGGACACCGCACGGCTGTCGGCGATGGCGCAGAGCCTCGGCTACCTGATCGCGGCTTCCGGGCCGTTCGCGTTCGGTGTGCTGCGTGAGTCCACCGGGTCGTGGACGGTGTCGCTGACGCTGCAGCTGGTGCTGCTGGTCGCGCTGACCGTGCTCGGCATGATCGCCGGGCGTCCGCGGTACGTCTAGGTGGTCAGGAATCGAGAAGCGGTGCGTTGTCGCTGGTCCTAGCGTTGTCGGCATGGACATCACCATTCACGCCACGTTCCTGCCGCACACCGACCCCGACGCCTCGCTGGCGTTCTACCGCGACCTGCTCGGCTGGGAGGTCCGGCTGGACGTCGGGCGCGGCCCGATGCGCTGGATCACCGTCGCTCCGGCGGGATTGCCGTCGTCCGTCGTGCTGGAGCCGCCGGCCATGGCCGAGGGGCTGACGGACGTTCAGCGCGGCGCCATCACCGAGATGATGCAGAACGGCTCGTACGCGTACATCACCCTGGCGACGCCGGATCTGGACGGCGCGTTCGACAAGCTCCAGGCGGGCGGCGCGGACGTCGTGCAGGAGCCGACCGACCAACCGTGGGGTGCGCGTGACTGCGTGTTCCGCGACCCCGCCGGTAACACCGTGCGGATCCAGCAGGCTTAGTTCGACACGAAACCGCGGTGCAGCACCGTGAGCTGGTCGGCGAGGTGACGGGCCCAAGCCTTGGCGCGGTCCCAGTCCGCTGCCGCCCCGCCGAAGCTGACCGGACCGACGGCGCTGAGCCTGCGGACCATGCGCGTGACGTCGTGCGGCACGGGAGGCGTGCCGCGGTGGAACAGCCACATGGGCGTGTACTTGAGGGAAGCCCTGTGCCGCTTCACGAACCGATGCGCGTCACGGGTCGCCGCGTCACCCATGATCACGGCACCGAACCCGTGCAGCGATTCGGCCGCGGCGACCGGGAGCACGGTGACTCTCAGCCCGCAGCCCGCGAGTTCGGTGCCGATGATCTCGGCTATCTCGTCGGTGGCGGCGATTCTCGAGGTGTACGCGACGAGGACTCTGTCAGTCATCGCTGCATCGTGGTCGCCGCGGCCGGTTTCCGGCAGCGGCGGAAGTCCCTGTCATTCGAGGCCTTCAGTCCAGCGGAAGGTTGAGAAGCGCGTTCTCGACCAGTTCCGGCATCGCCGGATGGATCCAGTACTGCCCACGTGCCATGGACTTCGCGTCGAGACCGAAGCTCATCGCCTGGATCAACGGCTGGATCACCGTCGACGCCTGCGGGCCGATGATGTGCGCGCCGAGCAGCTGACCGGTGGCCGGGTCCGCGATCAGCTTCGCGAAGCCGGTCGTGTCCTCCATCGCCCAGCCGTACGCGATGGACGCGTAGGCCTGGCTGGAGGTGACGTAGCGGATGCCCTTGGCTTTGGCCTGTTCCTCGGTCAGGCCGACGCTCGCGATCTGCGGGTTCGAGAAGACGGCGGCCGGGACGAAGCGGTGGTCGCTCTTGATCTGGTCGTCCGGGTTCAGCAGGTTGTGCTGGACGACCTTCGCCTCGTGGTTCGCGACGTGCTTGAGCTGGTAGTCCGAGCTGATGTCGCCCAGGGCGAAGATGTGCGGCTGGCTCGTGCGCTGGTACTCGTCGACCTTGACGCGGCCGTCCTCGTGCTGGTCCAGGCCGGCGTTCTGGACCTGGAGGAGGTCGCTGTTCGGCTGCCTGCCCACTGCGATCAGGAGCTGTTGTGCCTCAACGGTTTCTTCGCCGTTGGGGCCTTCTAGGTGGAGCTTCACGCCGGTTGTCGTTTTTTCGGCGCGGGTGGTTTTGCGGTTGAGTTTGACGTCCCACTTGTTTTTGGCGATGTCCGTGAAGCGCTGTGCGATCTCCAGATCCTCGTGGCGGAGTAGGAGGTTGGAGCGGGCGATCAGGGTGACTTTCACGCCGAAGCTGCTGAAGACGTGGGCGAACTCCGAGGCGATGAAGCCGCTGCCGACGATGATCAGGCTCTCGGGGAGTTCGTCCAGGCGCATGATCGTGTCGCTGGTGTGGAAGCCCGTGGTGTCCAGGTCCGCGATCGCCGGGATGGTGGGGCGGCTGCCTGCTGCGATGACGATCCGGTCGGCGGTGATCTGTTCGCCCGTGCCGGTGTCGATCGTGTGGGCGTCGATGAAGTGGGCCGTGCCCTCGTAGACCGTGACGTTCGCGTTCTCGTTGGCACGCCAGTTGCGGCCGCCTTCGGCGATCGGGTCGATCCGGTTGAAGATGCGGTCACGGATCTCTGGCCAGTGGATGGTGTCCGTGTGTGCGTCCACGCCTAGTTTTTTGGCGTTTGCCGGGGCTGCGGCCTGGTCAGCTGTGTGGACGAACATTTTTGTCGGAATGCAGCCCACGTTCAGGCAGGTGCCGCCGAAGGTGCCCTTTTCCAGGATGGCGATCTGCCAGCCTGCCGTGGCTTCCGCCGGGATGCTGTTGCCGGAGCCGGTGCCGATGATGACCAGGTCGAAGTGCCTCACGTGTGGATCCAACCATTTTCGTGGGGGTGGTGTTCCCCTTTGTGGGGTTACGTGGGCTTACGAGGTCTGTTCGCTACGGTCCGTAGGGGGTTGGCTTGCGGGCGGCCTGGTTGCGGTTGCGTGCTTCCCCTGGGGGCTCTGCCCCCAGACCCCCGGCAATCTGATCAGGGGGCCCGCGCTGCCTGCGGGTAGATGGCACGCCTGTTGCTTTGAGCGGCTGCCGGTTGCGTAGTTTGGGTGCGTCGGCGGTGGGGTCCCATCACGAGCCGAGCCAAGAGCGGGCCACATGCCTGAAGGGGTGTCAACTCGACGAAAAGCGTGTCGAGTTGACACCCCTTCAGGCATGCAGCAAGTGCTATGGCGCGACTCGTGATGGGACCCCACCGCCCAGTGCGCTTGCTAAAGACGAAAGACGTACGGCTCGCCTGCGGCGTCGCGTGCGATCAGGTGCCGTGTGGTCGTTAGTGCTGGTAGGTCGGGGTGATGATGGCCCTTGCCAAGGTGTGGAAGGCCAGGTTGAAGCTGACCACCGCTGGGGAGGCGTTCTCGTCCACGTCCAGCTTGTCCACGTCTACCGCGTGCACCACGAAGTAGTAGCGGTGGGGGTGGTCACCCTTGGGTGGGGCGGCACCGCCGAAGGCTCGGGTGCTGTAGTCCGAGCGGACGTGGAAGGCGTCGCCTGGAAGGGTCGCGTCCTCGGCGCCTGCGCCGGTGGGCAGTTCGGTGGTGGTGGCCGGGAGGTTCACCGCTACCCAGTGCCAGAAGCCCGAGGGGGTGGGGGCGTCCGGGTCGTAGCAGGTGACCACGAAGCTGCGGGTTTCTTCTGGGAAGCCCTGCCAGGTCAGGTGTGGGGAGGTGTTGCCGCCCTCGAAGACCTGCGCGTCGGGGAGTTGCTTGCCGTCTTGTACGTCCGTTGAGGTGACGGTGAAGGTGCCTACCTGCGGGAGCAGCTGGTAGGGGTCGGGAGCGACTGGGCGCTCGAGGGTCATGGAGTCCTCCTTTTTGTGATCACCTCGACCCTAGTCCCGTGCAACCATGGGGGCCTGCGCGACGTCTTTCGCGTAGAGGGGGAAAGTTATGTTCAGATTGCGGCTTCTTGCTGCGTTTTTGCTGGTTGCGGGTGTGGTGTCGTGTGCGGACGCGGCCGATTCGCAGACTGGTGGGCCCGTGCTCACCACTTCTGGTGCGCCGGTCACGACTACTGGCAGTGCTGTGCCGCGGCCCTCGCGGATGTTCGAGCCGCCCTATCCATATGGGACGGTGCAGGCCAAGGCGCCTGCTGTTGTGGACGGGATGGTGCCCGTTCTCACGCGGATCGCTACTGACAAGCCTTATGTGTTCATCACGATCGATGACGGGGCTGTGCAGCATCCCCAGGCTCTTGAGCTGATGATCTCGGCTGGGGTGTGGCCGTCGGTCTTCCTGAACACGAAGTACGCCGAGGGGCACAAGGACTACTTCAAGCAGTTGCCGGTGACTGTGCACAGTCATACGACCAACCACCCGAACCTGATGGGGAAGGGGTTGGAGTTCCAGAAGAACGAGATCTGCGGCAACGCGGACTTCCTGGCCTCCGAGTACGGGAAGCGGCCCACGTTGTTCCGGCCGCCGTTCGGGAACTACGACTCCACGACTCGGCACGCTGCTGCCAGTTGTGGGTTCAAGGCGCTGGTCAACTGGACTGCGGCGGTCAACGACGGGCGGGTGCAGTTCCAGCAGGGGGATCGGCTCAACCGCGGGGACATCGTGCTCATGCACTTCCGCACGACGTTCGTCGAGGACTTCACGGCCTTCCTGAACCGGGCGAAGCAGGACGGGCTGACGCCGGTGCCGCTGGAGGACTTCCTCGGGTAGTGGCAACCCCGGGGCGTGATCGCGCGTGTACTGCGCGGGCGTCTTTTTCGGGGAAGAGGGGGAGGGGAAGATGAAGCGAACTGCTGTCGCGCTCGTCGCCGTGGGGATGGCGATGGGGGGCGTGCCTGCCGCTTCGGCGGCCGAGGCGAGCGAGTTGACGGACATCCGGACCGGGGTGCACGCCGGGTTCGACCGGGTGGTGTTCGAGTTCAGCGGGCCGCGGCCGGCCGTGACGGAGGGGGTGACCTCCGAGCTGTACAACTGCGGGTCCGGCAAGCCGGTCTCGGCCAAGGGTGACGAGTTCCTGGAAGTCACCATGCAGCCCGCGAGCGCCTATGGCTATCCCGGGCCGCGTTCGTTCGAGACGCCTGGGCTCGCGAAGGTCCGGAGCGTCACGAACACCTGCGGTTTCGAGGCGCACCTCGGCTTCGGGATCGGGTACTCGGGCACGGGGCGGTCGTACGCGGTCTCGTTCCTGGACAACCCGACTCGCGTCGTCATCGACATCGACATCGACAACAGCTGACGGGGGAAACGATGAAGAAGCGACTTGGTGCGGTGCTGCTCGCGGTGGGCGCGGTGTTCACGTTCGTTCCCGTGGCGTCGGCTGACGGGCACGCGGAGTTGACGAACATCCGGACCGGCAAGCACGACGGGTTCGAGCGGATCGTGCTCGACATGAACGGGTTGCCGAGCAACTCGATGTCCCGGGAGGCCGGTGAGGTCACGAACTGCGGTTCGGGCGACCCCGTGGCAGTGCCCGGGAACGAGATCCTCGAGACGATGTTCCACGGTGCCGCGTCGTACGACGAGAACTTCGACCCGACCTACACGGGGCCTCGCAACTTCGTGCCGCAGGGGCTGACCAACGTCAAGGGCATCGCGTTCACGTGCGACTTCGAGGCGACGATGGGGATCGCGGTCGGGTATGCCGATCGGGACTCGTGGCACAAGGTCTTCACGCTGACCAACCCCGACCGGGTCGTCATCGACGTCTACTCCTTCGGCTCCTGACGCAACTGTGGCCTGGGTCACACGTCTTGAAGACATCAAGCGAGCCCTGAGAGGGGGCTGGAGATGAACAGACGTCTTGCCGCGGTGCTCATGACGGCACTGGCCGTGTTCACGTTCGTGCCGGTCGCGTCGGCGCAGAGCACCCCCACGCTGTCGAACATCCGGACCGGGCAGCACGCCGGGTTCAGCCGTGTGGTGCTGGACCTGACCGGACTGCCGACGGAGCACCGGGTCAGTGAGGTCACGAGCGTGTCGCAGTGCGCGTCCGGCAACCCGATCACCGTTGCGGGGCCGGGGATCAACGAGATCCTGTCGGTCACGTTGATCGGTGCCGCCGCCCACGACGACAACGGGAACCTGACGTACAGGGGGTCGCAGAACTTCGCGACGCCCGGCCTGAGCCACGTCCGCGGGGTCGCGCTCACGTGCGACTTCGAGGCCACGCTCGGGGTTGCTGTCGGATACAGCAACCCCTACTCGTGGCACCGGGTCTTCACGATGACGAGCCCGAACCGGCTCGTCATCGACGTAGGCCTCTAGCCAGCACAAAGCCTCGTGGGGGCAGCAGTCGCCGCTACTGCCCCCACGAGGGGTCTGTGCGTTACGCCGCAACGGTTGCGACGTTCTCCTTCGAGAGCGCGTGCTCCAGCACCTGGGCCACGTCCGAGACGAAGTGCACTGTCAGCTGCTCACGCACCGACTCGGGCACGTCGTCCAGGTCCGGCTCGTTGCGCTGCGGCAGCAGCACGGTCGTGATGCCCGCACGGTGAGCGGCGAGCAGCTTCTGCTTCACGCCACCGATCGGCAGCACGCGGCCGGTCAACGAGATCTCGCCCGTCATCGCCACGTCGGAACGCACCGGGCGGCCCGAGAGCAGTGATGCCAGCGCCGTCGTCATCGTGACGCCCGCGGACGGCCCGTCCTTCGGCACCGCGCCCGCCGGGACGTGGATGTGCACTCCCCGGTCGGCCAGTGACGCGGCCTTCTCGTCGTGCGAACGCAGGTACGACAACGCGATCTGCGCGGACTCCTTCATCACGTCGCCCAGCTGGCCGGTCAGCGTGACGCCGGACGCGCCGGTGTCCTTCGGGGCCAGCGAGGCCTCGATGAACAGCACGTCGCCACCGACACCCGTGACGGCCAGACCCGTTGCCACGCCGGGGACCGACGTGCGTTCCGCCGACTCGGGCGTGTTCTTCGGGCTGCCGATGTAGGACTTCAGCGACGGCTGGTCGACCGTGATCGGGAACTCCGCCTCGCCCAGCGCCACCTTCGCGGTCGCCTTGCGCAGGATCCGCGCGAGGGCCCGTTCCAGTTGCCGCACACCGGCTTCCCGCGTGTACTCGCTCGCGAGCTGGTGCAGCGCGGGCTTCTCGAACGTCACGTCCTCGGGGGTGAGGCCGGCGCGTTCGATCTGGCGCGGCAGCAGGTGCCCGCCGGCGATCGTGACCTTCTCGTCCTCGGTGTAGCCGTCGAGCTGCACGAGTTCCATGCGGTCGAGCAGCGGCGCCGGGATCGAGTCCAGGACGTTCGCGGTCGCGAGGAACACGACGTCCGAGAGGTCGAGCTCGACCTCCAGGTAGTGGTCGCGGAACGTGTGGTTCTGCGCCGGGTCCAGCACCTCGAGCAACGCCGCCGTCGGGTCGCCGCGGTAGTCGGAGCCGACCTTGTCGATCTCGTCGAGCAGCACGACCGGGTTCATCGACCCGGCCTCGCTGATCGCGCGGACGATCCGGCCCGGCAGCGCGCCGACGTACGTGCGGCGGTGACCGCGGATCTCGGCCTCGTCCCGCACGCCACCCAGGGCCACGCGGACGAACTTGCGGCCCATCGCCCGTGCCACGGACTCGCCGAGCGACGTCTTGCCGACGCCGGGAGGGCCCGTCAGCGCGAGCACGGCGCCGGAACGACGGCCGCCCACCACGCCCATGCCGCGGTCTGCACGACGCTTGCGCACGGCCAGGTACTCCGTGATGCGCTGCTTCACGTCGTCGAGGCCCGCGTGGTCGGCGTCGAGGATCTCGCGCGCCGCCTTGATGTCATAAGAGTCCTCGGTCCGTTCGTTCCACGGCATCTCGAGGACGGTGTCGAGCCACGTCCGGATCCAGCCCACCTCGGGCGACTGCTCGGAGGTGCGCTCCAGCTTGTCGACCTCGGCCAGCGCGGCCTTCGCGACCTTCTCCGGCAGGTCGGCGGCCTCCACGCGGGCGCGGTAGTCGTCCTGCTCGGTCGCGGGCTTGCCGTCGAGTTCGGCCAGTTCCTTGCGGATCGCGGCCATCTGCTGGCGCAGCAGGAACTCCCGCTGCTGCTTCTCGACGCCTTCCTTGACGTCCTTCGCGATCGTCTCGTTGACGTCGAGCTCGGTCAGGTGCGCCTGGCCCCACTCCACGAGCTTCTCCAGCCGCGTGGTGACGTCGCTCGTCTCCAGCAGCCAGATCTTCTGCTTCTCGTCGAGGTAGGAGGCGTAGCCCGCGAGGTCGGCCAGCGCCGACGGGTCGCTGATCTGCTGCACCGAGTCGACCATCTGCCACGCGCCGCGCGTCTGCAGGATGTTCGTCACCAGTGCGCGGTACTGCTTCGCGAGTTCGCGCGTCCGGTCGGTGATCACGGAGTCGTCCGCGATCGTCGCGTTGACCCACAGCGCCGCGCCCGGACCCGTGGTGCCCGTGCCGATGCGCACGCGCTTGGTGCCGCGCACGACGGCAGCGCGTTCGCCACCGGGCAGGCGGCCGACCTGTTCGATCTCGGCCAGCGTGCCCACGGCCGCGTACTTCCCGTCCAGCCGTGGGACGAGCAGCACTTGATGGTTCGCTGCGGTCGTGGCCGCGTCTACCGCCGCACGAGCCTCTGAGCTCGCGTCCTCGCCGGAGATGCGGATCGGCACGACCATGCCGGGCAGCACCACGACGTCGTCCAGCGGCAGTACCGGCAGGGCCAGGGTTTCGCCCATCTCGTCATCCTCCAAAGTTGAGTCTGTACCGCTCAACCAACTGGAGTCTGCCGGTGTTCCCCTGACGTGTTCGCTGTCAGCGAGCAGCGGCCCGAAGGCGTCTGACCAGCGCGATCTCGCCGGTCACGCGGGCGAGGGCGGTGCTCGTGGGACACGAGGACAGCACTCCCACGGGCTTGCGCCGCAGGTCGAGGCGCTCGCCGCCGGGAAATCTCACCGAGCACCGGTTGGCCGCCGCGACGAACGGCAGGAGCACCTCACCTGCCTCGACCGTACGCCCGCTCAGCACGAGAGGGTCCGGTGTCCGGCGGGCGGGGGCGATGGGGATCGGGGTGTCGTAGCGGAGGAGCTCCTCGACGGCGTCCTTGGCCAGTTCCGGGTCGTTCCTGAGCAGCTCGGCCTGAGCGGGGTGGTCTTGGAGCGCGCGCAAGGCGTTGGTGAGGAACCCGTGCGTGGTCTCGAGGGCGGTGGCGGCGAACACCTCCATGCCGTGCGCGAGCGTGAACGCCTCGGCCGCCGTGGCCGCGACCGACTGCGCGAACGCGGCGTCGTCGGCGTCGAGCATTTCGAGGGTGCTCAGGGTGATCACGGGTCTGGCGAGCTTCACGGCGTGCGCGATCACCCGTTTGGGTAGTGGCTGCGGATCACCGGGATCGATGCCGAGCACTGTGAGCACGTCGTCGTAACGGGAGATGCACCAGCCACCGATATCGGCGTCGAAGTGCACCGGAGAGCGTTCCCTGAGAAGACGGAACCTCGCGTGGCGTTCAGCGGTGCTGGAGTGCATGGTTCCTCACACGTGACTGAAACCGTCCTGGTTCGGATGTGTGGCGGTGGACACCCGTGCGGCGACAACGGAGGATGCGCACGTGATGGAAGAGCTGAAGTGGGTCCCGTCCACGGTCGACGTCACGCGCCCGAGCGTGGCGCGGATGTACGACTACTACCTGGGCGGCTCGCACAACTTCGAAGCCGACCGTGCCGCAGCCAAGCAGGTGGAGCAGATCTTCCCCGGCGTCGCCCAGAGCGCGCAGGCGAACCGCTCGTTCCTGCGCCGGGTCGTCCGCCACCTCATGACGCAGGGCGTCGACCAGTTCCTCGACCTGGGCTCCGGCATCCCGACCGTGGGCAACGTCCACGAGATCGCCCAGCACGACAACCCGGACGCACGCGTGGTCTACGTCGACTTCGAACCGGTCGCCGTCTCGCACAGCAACGCGCTGCTCGCCGACAACCCCAACGCGACCGCGATCCTCGCCGACCTGCGCGCGACCTCCGCGGTCCTCGACGGCGCCCGCGAGACGCTCGACTTCTCCCGCCCGGTCGGCGTGCTGGTCATCGCCGCGCTGCACTTCGTCCCGGACACCGACAGCCCGTACGAGGCCATCGCCCAGTACATGGCCGAGCTGCCGGCCGGTTCGTACCTGGCCATCACCCACGCCACCTGGGACACCCTGTCCGAGCAGGAACTCGCCGAGGCGCGTCAGGTCGCCCAGATCTACAGCAACTCGGACAACAAGCTCACGATGCGCACGCACACCGAGGTCACCAGGTTCTTCGAGGGCATGGAGGTGCTGGAGCCGGGCGTCGTCGCGGTCAACGACTGGCGCCCGGACTCCTTCGACGACGCCCACATCGGCATCTACGGCGCGGTCGGCCGCAAGAGCTGAAGCAGCCTGTCCCTGATCTCGTTGGTCTCGCGGTCGGTGAGGGTGCGTTCCGGCGCCCTCATCGTCACGCGCAGGAGCACGTTCTTCTGACCGGGTTGGGCTTCCAGCCGCTCGCGGACGTGCTCGGGCAGATCCTCCGCGGTCGTCTCGCTGAGAATCTCGATCTCCTCGATCACGTCCTCGGGCACCAGCGCGCGGATGCGGTCGCCGAGCGTCTCGACGTCCTCGTGCTCGTCCGCCATGATCGAGATGTCCCTGATCGCGGCCGGGTGCCGAGAGATCGGGCGGTACTCGGTGAGGTCCTGCATCTGCGCCGCGATGCGCTCGTCTGCGTTGCGCAGCAGCCGGATGTCCGGGATCGCCTTGCGCAGCATGAGGATCCGGTCCAGACCAAGACCCATCGCGAGGCCGTGCGGGTGGTCTTTGATGACGTGCCGCGCGGCCCGTCCGCACTCGCCGATCTCGACCCACTCGCCGTCGTGCTCCACGTCGATCTGCTTGCCGTGCGTGGTGTACGGGTGCTCGGCATCTGTTGTGCGATAACGCTTACCGGGCAGCAACGTGGTGACGACCCGGTGGATCAGGTCGTCCAGCGGTTCTTCTACGGTGCTGATCCGCCAGACGTCCAGCTGGTGCGGTGTGCCGGTGTGCAGGCGGTCGACCGTGTCACGGCGGTAGACGAGGCCGGGGCAGACGAGCGTCACGTCCGGGGTGGCGTCCTTGAGCGCGGGCGGGATCATCGCCGAGGTGTGGCTGCGCAGCATGCACGTCTCGCTGACGTACCTGGTGTAACGGGCGTCCCGGGTGATCGCGTCTTTTGGGTAGCCGAGGTGTTCGTAGTTGTGCTCGATCGGGACGAGCGGGTGGTGGCGGACCTCCCGCGGGCCGTCCAGCACGGCTGTGAGGTCGGCGATCAGGAGTTGCAACGCGTGCGGGCCCTGCGCGGGATCGGTGAGATCGCGGACGTTCAGGGCGTGCACGAGTTCTTCGGTGCGGTACATGGGGATTCCCGTTCTGCTGGTCGGTGCTGGGGTGCGGAGTCCCCCGACCAACGGGAATTTCAGGCGCGCGCCACCCACGCGGGTCGGGGGTGGCTAAATCGCGTCACGGAACCAGGTTAGCGCGCGCGGTCAAGGCGATAGCTCCGATCGGGTGACGGAACCTTCAACCTGTTAACGCGTGGTGACAGGTCTCCGAATCACCGGGCAAGCCGGCTGCTCGTGCACATGACCTCCTCCGCAAAGGCGAGACCTATGACCGAACCGACTCAGGAGCCCGCTGGGCAGCAACCTGTCGGGCAGCCGCAACCGAGCGTGTCTCCAGCTTTCGCGCTCGTGTCGGAACCGTTGGCGCCCAAGAAGAACTCGCACCAGCCAGACCAGCAGCACGATCGCCGCGGTCGCGTAGTGCCTGCTGAACGCCAGTCCGAGCACTAGCGGGATCATCGCGAACACCCAAGCGGGCCAGGGCAAACTCGACCGCAACGGCCACAACACCGTGACGAGGCACGCCAGCGCCACCACGACGACGGTCACCGCGAGCCAGCCCGGATAGGCCGACGGAGCGAGCCACGCCGAGTACAGCACGGGCCCACCCAGCCACAACAACGCCATCAGCGCCAGCACGGCCTTGGCGCGCAACCCCACCGCCCCGAGCAACGCGAAGAACAGGCACGTGACCGCACTGCGCCCCGTCGTCTCGCGCTTCTGCATGGACGCCACGACGATCCGGTACAGCGCCCGCGTCTTCTCGGCGGGCTGGAACAGCTGCGCCATCCGCCACCGCTCGGCACCCGACCCGGACGTGAACCACGTGATCAACCCGGCCAGCTTCTCGAAGCCACCGGACGCACGCCCGCGTTCGGCCGCGGCCGTGAACCCCGCGGCGATGGCCCCGGCGGACGCGCCACCGATCTGCTTGAACTCGTAGTGGCGGGCCAGCGAGGCGACCGCGAGCGGGTACACGACACCGCTGGTCGTGCCGCCCCGCATGGTCAGGTCGCAGTAGCGGTCGTACTCCATGTGCCCATGATCGCGCGGTCAGGGCGAGGTGCTCAAGACGTTCACTCGGACGCCACGGTCTGGCGATAGAGAAGCTCGTAGAGGTGCGCGCCCTTGATGAGCACGGACGCTTCGACGGGTCGCTCGCCGTCGCTGTGGACGACACGAAGCTGCCGGATCACCGGCGTCCCGTCGGGAAGGTCGAGGGACTCGGCTTCCTCCACGGTCGGAGGACGCGCCGAGATGCGATCGACGAAGGTCCTCTGCGGGAAGCCGAGCTCCGCGAGCTCCTGAGGTGCTCCGCCGCGGATCTTCGCGGGCTTCGCGAGTCCGCTGCCGGCGGCGATGTCGGCGGGGTAGTACGACGCCGACAACTCCACCGGCTGGTCGTCGTGGAAGAGGATCCTCGTGCGCACGACCGCTGTCGCGCCTGGATCAAGTCGCAGTCCGTCAGCGACGTCCGCCGGTGGTACCGCGGTCGTGACGGCGATCAGTTGATAGCGGAACCGGCCGGGTGCGGGTGGGATGTAGGAGGCGGCTTCGACCACGAGTGGCTGCCGGTCACGAACGTAGACGCCCTTACCGACGCGGCTGTCGAGGAAACCCTCGTCCTTCAGAGACTTCAGCGCGTGCTGGATCGTCGCGTTCGCTGCGCCGTACTGCGCGACGAGCTGCGAGGTGGACGGCAGTTGCGTGCCTGGGCCCAGGTCGCCGCGCATGATGAGATCGCGCAGATCTGCCGCGATCTGCTGGTGTCTGGGCCGAAGGTCACGTGCGCGGGGCAAAACCGGCTCCTCGTTGGCAGGTCGTCGTGGAGATCAAGGCGTCAGCTCGTAGCGCAACCGCCGCCCGTCCGCCGTCATCGTCATGACGCTGGCTTCGACGGGGAGATCCTTCTCGGCGAACAGCGTGCGTGCGAGCAGCAACACGCAGGACTGGACGCCGAGTCGCAGCAAGGCTTGTTCGTCCGGGGTGGCCAGCCGCGCGCTGACGTCCTCGCGGACGTGACTTGGCCGATGGCCGATGTCTGCCAAGAGGGCGACCGCGCCGCCGGGGATCTTGCGAGCCTCCGCGAGCCGGGTGCTCCGGGCGATGGCCGCGGGGTAGTACGAGTCGGTGATCTCGACGGGGTGGTCGTCGAAGAGCATCAGCCGACGTCTCACGATCACCGGATCGTCAGCGGCCAGGCCGAGCATGTGAGCGACGACCGCTGGGGCGGGCACTTCCTCCACGCCGAGCAACTTCTGGGTGCCGGTGCCGCCGTGTGCGGCAGCCTCGGCACCCCACGCGTCGCCGCGCTGGCCACTCACGTACGGCATCGAGACGCTCGTCCACGGGCTGGCGTTCGTCATCGCTCGATCCCCCTGGTCCGGTGGCTTGACCATTGACCTTAGTCGTAAAGCAGCAAGGCCACGTCGCGCCAAGATTGCTACCTTTCGGATATCGCAGTAAGGTTGGTCGGGTGGAGGGAGCTGACCATGGCGCGTGCTGAGGACGTGGTCCCGGTTGTCGTGAATCTGACTCGTGCGCAGGTCGCGGTACTGGCCAGAGCTGCGGTGGTGGTCACGTCGGCGCTGGACTGCGAAGAAGCCAACGCCGCGATGCAAGGACTGCTGGTGTTCCGTCAGGCGGTTGCGGGGCGCGCTGAGATCGGGAGGTGGGCATGCCGATGAAAGTCTCGACCGTGCGCGGTCGCGAGTTCGGTGCGGCGCTGAGAGAGGCACTCGTTTCTGCGGGCCTCGCATCGCGCCACGCCGCCGAAATCCTTGACTGGGACGAAGCCAAGATCTCGAATCTTGTGAATGGCAAAGGCGGTGCCAGCCAGGTCGAAGTCGCACTGTTGCTGGGAGTCTGCCGAGTAGAAGCCGATGAGGTTGCGCGTCTGCTCTCGCTCTTCTGCGAGAAGAACGTCTCGGGATGGTGGCAGCAGCACGGCGCGTGCTCGCTGTCGGGCTTCGCACAGTCGTAGAGCACCTGAAGGTGGCCACGGCGATGACGTGCTGGCACACGCACATGGTGCCGCTCTTTCTGCAGACGGCTGACTACATGCGCGAGGTGCTGGGTGCGGCTTTACCGGATGAACTGGAGGAGCGTGTGCAGGCGCGGCTGGCGATGCAGATGTTCCTTCAGCACGGCATGTCATGCACCTTCGTCATTCACGAGTCGGCGCTGCGCCTTCCCGTCGGTGGTGCTGAAGCACACGCGGGGCAGCTGCTGCATCTGATGTTCATGGCGAACCGCCCGAACGTCAGGATCCGGATCGTGCCCGCGGCCCGCGGCGCGCATGCCGGGCTGGCTGGGCCGTTCACGTGGTTGACGTTCAGCAGGCATCAGCCGTTGGTGTGGGTGGAGACCGAGAACTCAAGCCTCTTCGTCGAGGCGGATGACGCGATCGAGGGCTATGAAAGGGTCGTTCGTGCGCTCGACGACAGTGCTCTGGACGAGGACACGTCCAAAGCACTGATTCTTCGCTCGTACGAGACCCTTGGTGCGCGAATCAGCTGATACTCACTCCGACGCCACCGGCTCGATCGGCAGCCGTTCCGCCGCCAGCCACCACGAGATCACGTCCTGCGCCACCTCGGCCACCGGCTGGTCGGCGGAGACCACGAAGTCCTCGATCCACGCCGCCGCGAAGAGCATCTCCAGCTCCTCGGCCCGGTTGAGGTGCCACCGCAGGTCGGCCTCGGCGTGGTGCCGCCGTGCGAGCCGCGCGTGGACGACGGACAGGTCCGCCTTCAGCCGGCAGACGTTCAGCTTCGCGCCGATGACCTCGGCGTACCGCTCGCGGTCGGCCCGGCTCTCCACCACGCCCGCGAGCACGATGCGGTGCACGCCCGCCTCGACGTAGTTGCGCACCACGGCCGCGAGGTTGCGCAGTTGCAGCTCGAAGTGGAACGGGTCCTGAGAAGGCGCTGGCCAGCAGGCGGACAGCCAGTCGAGGTCGATCAGCGCGTGCGGGACGTCGGCCGCGGCGAGGCGTGAGCCGACCTCCTCGGCGACCGTCGTCTTGCCCACGCCGACCGGGCCGGTGATCAGCAGTGCCTTCACCCGGCCACCTCGGCGAGGTCGGCGGGGGTGCCGGCCATGATCGTGCGGACGTGCTCTGTCACCTTCTCCGCCGGCCAGTCCCACCAGGCGATGCGCTCCAGCAGTTCGACATCCGACTCGCTGTACCGCGTGCGAAGCAGCTTCGCCGGGTTGCCGCCGACGATGCCGTACGCGGGGACGTCCGACACGACGACGGAGCCGGCGGCGATGATCGCGCCGTTGCCGATCCGCACGCCCGGCATGATCAGGGCGTTGTAGCCGATCCAGACGTCGTTGCCCACCACCGTGTCGCCACGGGAAGGCGCGCCGAGGGCGATGTCGAGCGTCTTCTCGCCCCAGACGCCGCCGAAGATCGTGAACGGGAACGTCGACACGCCCGCCATGCTGTGGTTGGCGCCGGACATGATGAACCGCACGCCCTCGGCCAGTGCGCAGTAACGGCCGATGACCAGCTTTTCGGCGCCGAAGTTGTAGAGCACGTTGCGCTGCTCGAACTCCGTGGCGTGCAACGGGTCGTCGTAGTAGGTGTACTCGCCGATCTCGATCTGCGGGTTCTTCACCAGCGGCCTCAAAAGCACCGTGCGCGCGTAGTCCGGCAACGGGTAGAGGTTGTCGGGTGAGGGGATGGTCACGGTGCTCCGATCGGCTCTTCACTGAACTGAGTGCGGTACAGCTTCGCGTAGTGGCCTTCGCGAGCCAGCAACGTCTCATGCGTACCACGTTCGACGATCTGCCCGCTGTCCACGACGAGGATCTGGTCGGCCGCCCGGATGGTCGAGAGCCGGTGCGCGATCACCAGCGACGTGCGGCCCGCCAGCGCCTCGACCAGTGCTTCCTGCACGGCGGCCTCCGAGCGCGAGTCCAGGTGCGCGGTCGCCTCGTCCAGGATCACCACGCGGGGCTTGGCCAGCAGCAGCCGCGCGATCGTGAGCCGTTGCCGTTCGCCACCCGAGAGGCGGTAGCCGCGCTCGCCGACGACGGTGTCCAGCTGATCCGGCAGCGACGCCACCAGGTCCGCGAGGCGGGCACGGGTCAGCGCGTCCCAGATCTCCTCGTCGGTGGCCGTGGGAGCGGCGAGGTGGAGGTTCGCGCCGATCGACTCGTGGAACAGGTGCCCGTCCTGCGTCACCATGCCCACCGTCTCGCGGATCGAGTCGAACGACAGGTCACGAACGTCCACACCGGACAGCCGGACGGAGCCGGAGTCCGCGTCGTAGAGGCGGGGGAGCAGGGAGGCGATCGTCGACTTGCCGGCACCCGACGCGCCGACCAGCGCGATCAGCGAACCCGGTGCGGCGACGAACGAGATCCCGCCGAGGATCTCCTCGCCGCCACGGGTGTCGAGCGACGCCACCTCCTCCAGCGACGCCAGCGAGACCTTGTCCGCGGACGGGTAGGCGAACTTCACGTCCGAGAACTCGACCTCCACCGGACCGTCGGGAACGGTGACGGGCTCGGGCTTCTCCTTGATCAGCGGTGGCAGGTCCAGCACCTCGAAGACGCGCTCGAACGACACCAGCGCCGTCATCACGTCCACCCGTGCGCCGGCCAACGCCGTCAACGGCGCGTACAGGCGCGTCAGCAGCAGTGCCAAAGTCACGATCGTGCCGGGCGCCATCTGCCCGGCGAAGACGAAGTACCCGCCCAGCCCGTAGACCAGCGCCAGCGCCAACGACGACACGAGCGTCAACGCGACGAGGAACAGCCACTGCGCCACGGCCGTCCGCACGCCGATGTCGCGCACACGCTTCGCACGAGAGCCGAACTCCGCGCTCTCGATGGAGGGCCGGCCGAACAGCTTGATCAACGTCGCACCGGGCGCGGAGAACCGCTCGGTCATCTGGGTCGTCATCGCCGAGTCGAGGTTCGCGGCCTCGCGGTGCATGGACGCCAAACGCTTGCCCATCCGCCGCGCGGGGATGAGGAAGATCGGCAGCAACACCATCGCGAGCACCGTGACCTGCCACGACAGCGTCAGCATCACGATCAGCGTCAGGATCAGCGCGATCACGTTCGTGACGACCCCGGAGATCGTCTCGGAGAACGCCCGCTGCGCCGCGATGACGTCGTTGTTCAGCCGCGACACCAGCGCACCGGTGCGCGTGCGGGTGAAGAACGCGATCGGCATCCGCTGCACGTGGTCGAAGACGGCCTGGCGCAGCCGCAGGATCAGGTCCTCGCCGACCCGCGACGACTGCCACCGCTCGACCAGCGAGAACCCGGCCTCCAGCACTGCCACGCCGGCGATCGCCAGCGCGAGCCACACGACCAGTCCGTAGTCGCGGCCGCCGATGATGGTGTCGACGACCCGTCCGGCCAGCACCGGCGAGGCGACGGCCAGCACGGCCGCGACCGAGCTGGTGGCCAGCAGGAAGTACACGGCCCGTCGCTGAGGGTGGGCGAACCGGGCGACACGCTTCAACGTCGCCCGGCTCACGCGACGGCTTTTCTCGTCCTGCATCGCGCTTTCGAGCGCGTACCAGGCGTTGAAGTCGATGTTCATGACGACCAGTCTCGAACCTCGACCTACAACGAGGTCAAGCTGTTTTCAGGAACTCGTCGACCTCGGCGAGGGCCGCCGCACGCACTGGCGCAGGCGACAGGAACAGGTCGTGCATGCCGCCCTTGATCTCCACGACCTTGACCGACGTGCCGAGCTTCGGGCCCCACTTGCGCATGCCCGCGACGTCGAGCACCGCGTCCGCCTTCGAGACGTCCTCGCTCCACTCGCGAGCGTTCAGCATGCTCCTGTCGGAGTGCAGCACCAGCACCGGCACCCGCACGTCGAGTCCCTTGTGGACCTTCTCCTGCGCCACCAGCACCGCCCGGATCCACCCGGCCAGCACAGGGAAGCCCGCGAGCGGCTTCCACTTCAGGTCGAAGTCCCACTCGCCGTTGCGCGAGTTGTGGATCGCCGCCCCGTACGCGTCGCCGAGGTTCGCGCGGATCTTCACCTTCGGCGCGAGGCCGCCGATCAGCTTCACGACCTGCCGCATCAACGGCGGTTCGACGACATCGAGCCACGGGCTGTTGAGCACCAACGCGTCGATGAGGTCGTCGGAACGCCGTTCGTGCGCCCACAGCGACGTCGTGAGGCCACCCGTTGAGTGACCCATGAGGACCACCCGCGAGTGTTCTTCACGAACGACGGCGATCGCGGCGTCGATCTCCTCGAAGTACACCGCGATGTCGGTCGTGTAGTTCGGCAGTTCGCCGTCCCGCAGCGACCGGCCGTATCCGCGCAGGTCGACGGCGTAGAAGTCGTAGCCCTGGGCGGTGTAGTGCTCAGCCACGTGTTCCTGGAAGAAGTAGTCCGCGAAGCCGTGCACGTAGAGGATCGCGCCGCGGTCGTTGGCGACCGCGCGGCGGCGGACCAGGGTCGCTGAGGCCCCGCCGCGCAAGGGCAGAACCGTGGTGTCTTCGTCGCTGCTCACCGCGCAAGTTTGCAACGGTCTGGCGCCGATTCCGTGCAGCCTTGTCCGGATCGTGTCTAACCTGGGGACATGACGGGGGACATCGAACAGTCATCCAGGGTGCGGTTCCCGGGCATCAGCCCGCGCGCCTACGAGCATCCCGCCGACCGAGGCGCCCTCGCGGTGCTGAGGGCGGTGCCCGCCGTGGCACCGATCCTCAAGGCGGTCGCCGGAGCCTTCACCGAGCGGGGTGAGCGCCTGCTCCAGGTGGCGTCGTCCGTCCGGGTGGGTCCCAAGCAGTACCCGCAGCTCGACCGCATCCGCAACGAGGTGGCGGCGGCGTTCGACCTCACCGAGGTGCCCGAGCTCTTCGTCGAGCGCAACGCGCAGGCGTACGGCTACACCTATGGCATCGACAAACCGTTCATCGTGATCAGCACCGGCTCGGTCGACCTGCTCGACAACGAGTCGCTGCGCTTCCTGATCGGTCACGAGATGGGCCACGCGATGTCGGGCCACGCGCTCTACAACACGCTGCTGCGCAGGCTGGTCGACCTCACGACGTCGTTCGCGTGGGTGCCGGCCGGTGCGATCGCCATGCGCGCGGTCATCGCGGCGTTGCGCGAGTGGCAGCGCAAGACCGAGCTGTCCTGCGACCGGGCGGGCCTGCTGGCCTGCCAGGACCCGCAGGCCGCGTTGCGCACGCACCTCGCGCTCGCGGGTGACCTCGGCGGGCAGGTCGACATCGCGTCGTTCCTCGCCCAGGCCAAGGAGTACGAGGAGGTCGAGGACATCCGCGACAGCATCCTCAAGCTCCTGCACACCGAGACCCGCACGCACCCCCTGGTCGTGGTCCGCGCCGCCGAACTGCAGCGCTGGTCGGCGAGCGAGGAGTACCGGGAGATCCTGACGGGCACGTACGCGCGGCGCGAGGACGACCGGCCGACGACGAACCTCACCGACGACATCAAGGGCGCCGCCCGGTCGTACAAGGAGTCGATGAACAACTCCGCCGACCCGTTGATCAAGACGATCAACGACATCGGCGAGTCGGTCATGGGCGCCGCAGGAAAGATCTGGAGCAAGGTTGCGCCGAATGGACCAGCTGAGTAGCTACCATTTGGAGTCATGAGACGACTCCTGGTGCTGGTTCTCTCCGCTCTGCTCGCCACAACGGGTACCGCTGCCGCCGACGAGCGCATCGTCGGCGGTGAGCGGGCGTCCATCGAGGCCAGTCCGTGGGTCGTCTACCTGGTCGACGACCGGGGCGCCCAGTTCTGCGGTGGCACGATCGTCGCGCCGTCCAAGGTGCTCACCGCCGCTCACTGCGCGCTCGGCCGCTCGCCGCGAGACCTGCGGGTCGTCGCCGGTCGTGAGGACAAGCTGGACCGCGAGTCCGGAGTGGTGGCCACCGTCACCGACATCTGGATCCACAGCAGGTACGTCTCGGCCGACGAGGGCGAGGACGTGGCGGTGCTGACGCTCAAGCAGGCGCTGCCGTACACCCCGCTGCCGTTCGCCGAGCCGTCCGACCAGGCCCTCTACGAACCCGGCACCAAACTGAGCGCGCTCGGCTGGGGCAGGACGTCCGAGAACGGCAAGACGTCCCGCTACCTCCTGCAGGCCACCGTGCCGGTGCTGCCGAACGAGTTCTGCGTCGACACCTACCCGCAGTTCGTGGAGGAGGACATGTTCTGCGCGGGCTTCAAGGGTGGCAAGGTCGACACCTGCCAGGGCGACTCGGGCGGCCCGATCGTGGCGGACGGCAAGCTCGTCGGCGTCACGTCGTGGGGCGAGGGCTGCGCGCGCAGGAACAAGCCGGGCGTGTACGTCCGGATCTCCCGCTACGCCAAAGAACTTCACTCGATCGTGGATGCTTCGCCGCCTGGGGTTGTCGACCCGGAGGCCTCTGCGCGCTGATGGGGAGCATGCGACTGCTGGCGGCGGTTCTGGCTCTGCTCGTGAGCACGGTGACCCCGGCTCACGCCGACCCGAGGATCGTCGGCGGCGTCGTGGTGGACGACGCCGAAGAAGCGCCGTGGATGGTCGCTCTCACAACACCCCAGGGCCACCAGTTCTGCGGTGGAGCGCTCGTCGGGCCGCATGAGGTGGCCACGGCGGCGCACTGCGTCCACGGCCGCTTGCCCGGTTCGATCGTCGCCGTCGGCGGCCGGCTCGACCTGCGCACCGGCGGCGGCTCCACCTCGCTGGTGGCGGCCTTCCGCCTGGTCGAGGGCTACACGGCACCGTCCAGCGGCAAGGACATCGCCGTGCTGACGCTCTCCGAGCCGATGCCGTACCGGCCGTTGCCGATCGCCGCGTCCACCGCGTACATGGGCGGCAGCGTCGGTGCCGTGTACGGCTGGGGGCGGCAGGCCGAGCACGACACGAACAAGAGTCCGTTGCTGCACAAGGCGCACCTCCCGATCGTGCCGGACGAGCAGTGCGCCGCGACCTACCCGCAGTTCGACGCCGGGTCGATGTTCTGCGCGGGTTACCCCGGCGGTGAGATCGACGCGTGCACCGACGACTCCGGCGGCCCGTTCGTCATCGACGGACGGTTGGCGGGCATCGTGTCGTGGGGCACTGGCTGCGCGCGTCCGAACATGCCCGGCGTCTACACGCGAGTCGCGACGTACCTCCGTTAGAGCACGAGCCCCACGGACATCGTCAGGAAGACGGCCGCGCACACCGCGTCCAGCGCCGTCGTCACGCCCGGCCGCTTGAGCTTCCCGGCCACGCGGGACGCCGCCAGCACGATCATCAGCTCCCAGACCGCCGCGAGGCCGAGGAACACGACCGCGAGCATCGTGAGCTGTGGCGCCGGTTCACCCGATCCGATGAACTGCGGCAGGAACGCCAGCGAGAACAGGATCATCTTCGGGTTCGTGATGTTGGTCAGGAAGCCCTGCCGGAACGGCCGCGCGCTCATGACCTCCTCCGGCTCTCCGCCGGAGCGCCTGATCAGCCCGCGAGTGATGGAAATCGCCAGGTAGAGCAGGTAGCCCGCGCCGATCCAGCGCAACGCCGTGAGTGCCATCGGGTACCGCGCGAGCACCACCCCGAGGCCCGAGATGACCAGGGCGACCTGGACCGCCGCGGCCGTGTGGATGCCGCCCAGCGCGAGCAGTCCGGCGCGGGTGCCGGACCGCAGTGACGTGCGCAGGAGCAGGAACGCGTCCACGCCGGGGGTCACGATGACGACCGCGCACGCGATGAGGAAGGCCGGAACCTGGCCGAAGTCGAACAACACCGTACATACCCCCGTGATCTAAGTATCAGACCGCAAGTTCTCCGGTCTGACGGGACATTAACACGAAAATCTCCGGTTTTGACGCCGTCCTAGCGCGATCGCTACCGTTGGTGACCGATCGTCCACCTGGCGCAACGAGGAGTGGTCCGTGAGGGGTAAGCGTTTTGCCGTGCTGGTGGCGGT
Source organism: Lentzea pudingi (assembly GCF_014646255.1). GTDB lineage: Bacteria > Actinomycetota > Actinomycetes > Mycobacteriales > Pseudonocardiaceae > Lentzea > Lentzea pudingi. The sequence goes on along the minus strand of NZ_BMNC01000002.1, from coordinate 143,580 downwards.
GATCGCCCTGGTCAGCGGTGCGACGTCCGCCGATGCGATCGTTGGGGGGACACCCGCGCGGGTGGCGGACACCCCGTGGGTTGTGGCGATCACCACCACGGACGGTCAGCTGATCTGCGGTGGCGCGCTCGTCGCCCCGGACAAGGTCATGACGGCCGCGCACTGCGTGACGCTCAAGGGCGTGCTCGGCAAGAACCAGCGCCCCGCCGAGCAGTTGCGCGTGGTCGCCGGCCGCACCGACCTGCGGCAGAAGGGCGAGGGCGTCGAGGCGGCCGTCGCCGGCGTGTGGCGCCACCCCGACTACGTCGAGGTCACCAAGGGCGACGACGTGGCGGTCCTGACGCTGGCCCGGCAGGTGCCGTACCGGACGATCGCGCTCGGCGAGGTCGGGGACGACGGCGTCGTGCTCGGCTGGGGCCGCACCGCCGAGAACACCCCGCCCGCGCTGTCGCTGCGCAAGGTGACGGTGCCGATCCTGACCGACTCCGAGTGCCTGTCGAAGGAACCCGACTACCGGCCGGGCGCGATGCTGTGCGCCGGACGCGGTGGCCGGGACGCCTGCACGGGCGACTCGGGTGGTCCGCTCGTGGTGCGCGGCAGGCTCGCGGGCGTCGTGTCGTTCGGCCGCGGCTGCGCTCGGCCGGACGAACCCGGTGTCTACACCCGGCTCGCGAACTACCGGCAGACGCTGGGCTTCTGATATCCACGACCAGGTGCGAACCACACAGTTTCCCGCCACCCTGCGCCGCCAGTGGGGACTCGACCTGAGTCCCGCCCAGCTCTACGCGATCCTGCGGCTGCGCCAGGAGGTCTTCGTCGTCGAGCAGAACTGCGTCTACGCCGACCTGGACGGCCGTGATCTCGAGCAGGGCACACGGCACTTCTGGCTGGAGGCCGAGGGATCGCACGATCCGCTCGCGTACCTGCGGTTGCTCGAGGAACCCGACGGCACGTTCCGCGTCGGACGCGTCGTCACCGCGCGCATGGCCCGCGGCCGCGGCTACAGCCGTCGCCTGATGCAGGCCGCGCTCGCGGACATCGGCGCCACGCCGTCAGTGCTCGACGCGCAGACGTACGTCGCCGACTTCTACGCGTCGTTCGGGTTCGTCGCCGAGGGCGCCGAGTTCATCGAGGACGGGATCCCACACCTGCGGATGCGGCGCTCTCCCTGATCACGCGCACCGCGCGCTCGATGTCGGCCTCGGTCAGATCGGCGCGCGCGGTGAGCCGCAGCCTGCTGATCTGGTCCGGCACCGACGGCGGCCGGAAGCAGCCGACGACCACACCGCTCGTGCGGCAGGTCTCGGCCCACTGGAACGCCTGCTCCGGGCTGGGCGCGCGCACGCTCACGACCGCGGCGGTCGGCGTGCTGACCTGGAAACCGGCCTCCTTCAGGCGGTTGCTCAGGTCGTGCGCCACGGTCAGCGCCCGCTCGGGACGGTCCGGTTCCTCGCGCAGGATCTTGATCGCCGCGAGGGCCGCCGCCGCGCTGCTGGGGGCGAGGCCCGTGTCGAAGATGAACGGACGCGCGGTGTCGATCAGGTGCTTGATCACCCGGCTCGGGCCGAGCACGGCGCCGCCCTGCGCGCCCAGGGACTTGCTCAGCGTCAGCGTGGTGATCACGTCCGGCGCCTTGATGATGCCCGCCTGCGCGACCGCGCCCCGGCCACCGGGGCCGACGACACCCAGTCCGTGCGCGTCGTCCACGACCAGCGCGGCGCCGGTCGCGCGGCAGGCCTCGTGCAGTTCGTTCAGCGGGGCGATGTCGCCGTCGACGCTGAACACCGAGTCCGTGACCACGATCGCGCGCCGCTTGCCCCGCGTCTCGAGCGCGTGCCGGACCTTGCCGACGTCGCAGTGGTCCGCGACGACGACGTCGGCCTTCGACAGGCGCGTGCCGTCGATCAGCGACGCGTGGATGTGCTGGTCGGCGACGATCGCCGTGCCGGGGCCCGTCAGCGCCGTGACCGCGGCGAGGTTCGCCATGTACCCGCTGCTGAACACCAGCGCCGACTGCGAGCCGCAGAAGTTCGCGAGCTCGAACTCCAGCTCCGCGTGCAGCTCCGTCGAACCCGTGACCAGGCGCGACCCCGTGGAGCCCGCGCCCCACTTCAGCGTGGCGGCGGCCGCGGCACCCGCGACGCGCTTGTCCTTGGCGAGACCGAGGTAGTCGTTGCTCGCGAGGTCGAGGTCGGTCGAGTTCGACGTGCGCGGCCGCAGGCGCCGGGTCAGACCGGCCTTGGCTCGCGCTTCAGAACGGACGTCGATCCAGTCGAGCGTCGGTTCACCGTCGCTGGACATCGCCTCAGTTGTGCTCACGGTCACCGGCCGAGTCTCCCATCCGCCCGCTAGCGTGCCGCTCGTGGACCTGTTCACCTTCACGCGCGCCGAACTCACCTCGCCGGTGCAGTTCGCCGGCGGACGCTGGGTGGTGTCCGACTACGACGACGTGCGTGCCGTGCTGGCCGATCCGGTGACGTACCTGCCCGACAACGCGCTGACCGCCGTGACGCTGGTGGCCCCGGCGGCGTTGCGGTCGCTGGTCCGAGCCCGCTTCTCGCTGCCGCCGACGCTCGCGAACAACGGGTCCTCGTCGCACGCCTCGCTGCGGCGGCTCGTGGCGTCGTTCTTCACACCCGCTCGCGTTGCCGCTGCGGAGCCTCGCATCCGGTCCCTCGTTTTGGAACGGCTGGGTGGCGCGGATCTCGTGCGCGACCTGGCGTGGGACCTGCCCGCGATCGTGCTGATGGAATTGCTCGATTGTCCGAATGTTGACATTCCTACATTGAAGCGGTGGAGCTCCGGCTCGCTGGAGTTCTTCTGGGGTGACATCACCCGCGAACGGCAGTTGGAGCTGGTCGACGAGGTCGGCGACTTCCACCAGTGGCTGATCAAGCGCTACCACGCGCGGGACGGCGGGCTGTTCTGCGCGCTGGCCGACGCCGGGGTGTCCGCTGAGGACTCCGCGGGCCTCTGCTACTTCCTGTTGATCGCGGGCCAGGAGACGACGACCCAGCTGTTGTCCACGGCGCTGCGCCGCGCGTTGCAGGACCGTTCGCTGTGGGCCCGGCTGCCCGAGCCGGGCGTGGCCGAGGTGTTCATCGAGGACGTGCTGCGGACCGAGACGCCCGTGGTCACGTGGCGGCGGCTGACCGCGCGTGACGTGGTGTTGTCCGGTGTGCACGTGCCTGCCGGTGCGGAGCTCGTGTTGTTGTTGAGCGGTAAGGAAACCGATTCGCGGCATCTCGCGTTCGGGTACGGCCGCCACTTCTGCCTCGGTGCCGGGCTGGCCCGGTTGGAAGCCGTCGTGACCTTGCGGACGGTGGCCGAGCACGAGCCGTCGCTGCATCTCGTCGGTCCGGATCCGGAGTGGTTGAACCTGCTGTCGTTCCGCGCGCCGAAGTCGGTGGCCGTGAGCCGCTGACCTGAGGTTTGATGCTGGGGTGTTGAACCGTCAGCTCTCCGGAGTCCGCAAGAAGACGCTGCTGGAGGCGCTCGGCCCCGTGCCGGACGTCGACCCCGACCGCTACGGCGACGGCGGCCCGGTGGGCGCGCTGGAGAGCCGCGTGGCCCAGCTGCTGGGCACCGAGGCCGCGCTGTTCGTGCCGACCGGGACCATGGCGCAGCAGATCGCACTGAAGTGCTGGGCCGACCGCACGCACAACCCGATCGTCGCGATGCACCCGCAGGCGCACCCGCTGCACCACGAGGACGACGCGCTGACCGTGCTGTCCGGTCTGCGGCCGATCAAGGTGCGCAACGCCGACATCGGCTCGTGCCCCGAGCCGTTCGGCACGCTCCTGCTCGAAGTGCCGGACCGCGAGGCCGGGTTCGTGCTGCCGGCCTGGGACGAGCTGACCTCGATGGTCGACCTCGCCCGGGAACGGGACGCGGTCGTGCACCTCGACGGCGCGCGGCTGTGGGAGAGCACGTACGGCCTGGGCAAGCCGCTGGAGGAGATCGCGGGCCTGTTCGACTCGGTCTACGTGTCGTTCTACAAGTCGCTGGAGGGCATCTCCGGCGCGGCGCTCGCGGGCAGCCAGGACTTCGTCGACCAGGCACGGGTCTGGCGGCACCGGTACGGCGGCATGCTGTTCCAGCAGTGGCCGGCCGCGTTGTCGGCGTTGCACGGCCTGGACACCGTGCTGCCGAGGCTCGGCGCGTACGTCGAGCACGCCAAGGTCGTGGCCGCCGCCATGGGCCTGCCCGAGCCGCACACCCACCAGTTCGCGCTGCACCTGCCCGGTGATCCCGCACACCTCAAGGAGGTGAGCGGGAAGTTCCTCGGCGGGTTCTGGCGGGACGGGACGCTCGCGAAGACCGAGGTCACGATCGCCGAACCCGCGCTGGAGTGGACGGCGGACGAGGTCCGGGCGGCCTGGGAGGAGTTCCTCAGCCGGGTCTAGGGCGACGTGGCTGTTGGACCCGGCCGTGCGAAGTGCGACGATGCCGGGGCTGTGAGGGGAGTGCGAGGAAGCCGGTGTGACTCCGGCGCCGTCCCGCGACTGTGACCGACCGCGTGTCGGGAGTCAGGAACTCGTCCCCCTCTTCACCTCACCACGGGCGTGGACACCCGAGGAAAGGACATCGCCGAGCATGTTCCCCTTTTCGGCTGTCGTCGGACACGACGACCTCCGGCTGGCCCTGCTGCTGAACGCCGTGCACCCCGGCATCGGCGGCGTCCTCGTCCGCGGCGAGAAGGGGACCGCGAAGTCGACCATCGTGCGCGCCCTCGCCGCGCTGCTGCCCGAGCTCGACGTGTCCCACGGCTGCCGGTTCGGCTGCGTGCCCGGCACCGCGGACTGCCCCGACGCACCGCACGAGGGCGTCGACCGGCGGCCTGCCCGGCTCGTGGAGCTGCCCGTCGGCGCCACCGAGGACCGGCTGGTCGGGTCGCTCGACCTGGAGAAGGCGCTGACCGAGGGCGTGCGGGCGTTCCAGCCCGGCCTGCTGGCCGCGGCGCACCGGGGCGTGCTCTACGTCGACGAGGTCAACCTCCTGCACGACCACCTGGTCGACCTGCTGCTCGACGCCGCCGCCATGGGCCGTGCGCACGTCGAGCGCGAGGGCGTCTCGATCTCGCACCCGTCCCAGTTCCTGCTGGTCGGCACCATGAACCCGGAGGAGGGCGAGCTGCGGCCGCAGCTGCTCGACCGGTTCGGGCTGACCGTGGCGGTGAAGGCCGCGCGGGACGTCGGCGTGCGCACCGAGGTCATCCGGCGCCGGCTCGCCTACGAGGCCGACCCCGTGACGTTCGCGGCGAAGTGGGCCGGCGCGGACGCCGAGCTCAAGCAGCAGATCACCGAGGCGCGCTCGAAGCTGCCGGGAGTGTCCCTTCCGGACGGAGAGCTGCGCCGGATCGCCGCCGTCTGCGCGGCTTTCGAGGTCGACGGCATGCGCGCGGACCTCGTCGTCGCCCGTGCCGCCACCGCCCACGCGGCGTGGCGAGGTGCTTCGGAGGTCGAGGAGCAGGACGTCGAGACCGCGGTCAGGCTCGCCCTGCCGCACCGGCGCCGCCGCGACCCGTTCGACGAGCCCGGCATCGAGGAGCAGCAGCTCGAGGACGCGATGCGCCAGGCTGCCGAGCACGCTTCGGATCCCGACGACGGCCCGGACGACGACGGTCCCGGCGGCGGCGAGCTGCCCGAACCGCAGGACGGCCCGAAGGGCAACGGGAACGCGCCCCGGGACCGTCCGGCACCGGAGCCCGCGCCCGCGTTCAAGGCGCGGCTGCTGGAGGTCCCCGGAGTCGGCGAGGGCGCACCGGGCAAGCGTTCCCGGGCCCGTGCCCGCACCGGCCGGATCGTCCGCTCGTCCACAGTGGACGGCAACGGGATCCACCTGGTCGACACCCTGACGAACGCCGCGCCGCACCAGGCAGCACGTGGCCGCAGCGGTCCCGGACTGCTGCTCACCGCCGCCGACCTGCGCAAGGCCGTGCGGGAGGGCAAGGAGTCGAACCTCGTCCTGTTCGTCGTCGACGCCTCCGGCTCGATGGCGGCGCAGAAGCGGATGTCGGCGGTCAGCGGCGCGGTGATCTCGTTGCTGCGCGACGCCTACCAGCGCCGGGACAAGGTCGGCGTGGTGACGTTCCGCGGGCAGACCGCCGAGGTCGCCCTGCCTCCGACCACGTCCGTCGACGCGGCGGCCACGCGCCTGAAGAAGATGCGCACCGGCGGCCGCACCCCGCTCGCGGACGGCCTGCTGAAGGCCCACCGCGTCCTCGAGATCGAACGGATGCGCGACCCGCGGAAGCGGCCCTTGGTGGTGCTGCTGACGGACGGCCGCGCGACGTCGTCCGGCCTCGGCGGCGACCCGACCAAGGACGCGCTGAAGGCAGCGGGGCTCTTGGAGCAGACGGCCGTCGTGGTCGTCGACTGCGAACAGGGCCACGTCCGCCTCGGCCTCGCCCAGAAGATCGCCGAAGCGCTGCAGGGCACCTGCGTCCGTCTCGACCAGCTGTCCGCAGACCACCTCGCCGGCGTCGTCCGGGCCGCGTAAGGAGCTTGACGTGCCGCAAGGACAACCCACCGAGGTGCCGAAGGACGGCCTGACCACCCGTCAGCGCCGCAACCGGCCGTTGCTGATGTTGCACACCGGTGAGATGAAGGGGAAGTCGACGTCGGCGTTCGGCATGGCGCTGCGCGGCTGGAACCAGGGCTGGGACATCGGCGTGTTCCAGTTCGTGAAGTCCGCCAAGTGGAAGGTCGGCGAGGAGTCGGCGTTCAAGGCGCTCGGCCGGCTGCACGACGAGACCGGCGAGGGCGGCGCCGTCGAGTGGCACAAGATGGGCGAGGGCTGGTCCTGGACCCGCAAGCAGGGCACCGAGGACGACCACGCCTCGGCCGCGCGGGAGGGCTGGGCGGAGATCGCGCGGCGCATCCGGGCCGAACGCCACGGCTTCTACGTGCTCGACGAGTTCACCTACCCGCTGCACTGGGGGTGGATCGACGTCGACGAGGTGGTCGAGGTGCTGGCGAACAGGCCCGGCCACCAGCACGTCGTGATCACCGGCCGGTACGCGCCGCAGAAGTTGATCGACGCCGCCGACCTCGTGGTGGAGATGACCAAGGTCAAGCACCCGATGGACGCCGGTCAGAAGGGGCAGCGGGGGATCGAGTGGTGAACAGGCTGGTCGTCGCCGCCCCTGCCTCGGGCAGCGGCAAGACCACCGTCGCGACCGGCCTGATGGCCGCGTTGCGCCGCGCCGGGTCGCGGGTCGCGCCGTTCAAGGTCGGCCCCGACTACATCGACCCCGGCTACCACTCGCTCGCCACCAACCGCCCTGGCCGCAACCTCGACCCGGTCATGGTCGGCGAGCACCGCGTCCCGGGTCTCTTCGCGCACGGTTCCAAGGGCTGCGACATCGCCGTGGTCGAGGGCGTGATGGGGCTGTTCGACGGCCGCATCGACACCGCGGGCATCGGCTCGACCGCGCACGTCGCCAAGCTGATCAACGCGCCGGTGCTGTTCGTCGTGGACGCTCGCGGGCAGAGCCGCTCGCTCGCCGCGCTGCTGCACGGGTTCCGCGGCTACGACCCGACCGTCCGGCTGGGTGGCGTGATCCTCAACCAGGTCGGCTCGGAACGGCACGAGCAGGTGCTGCGGTCGGCGTGCGACGAGGTGGGCCTCGACGTGCTCGGCGTGCTGCCGCGCGATCCGCAGTTCTCCTTGCCCTCACGGCATCTGGGGCTCGTGACGGCGGCCGAGCACGGGCCGGAGGCCGTGGCCGCGGTGGACGCGATCGCTGACGCCGTGGCCAAGCACGTCGACCTCGACGCGGTCCGCAGGCTGGCGCAGTCGGTGCCCGCGATGGCCGTCGCCGCGTGGGAACCGCAGGTCGAACGCGTCAAGGACGAACCGGTGGTCGCCGTCGCGGGGGGAGCGGCCTTCACGTTCGGCTACGCCGAGCACGTCGAGGTGCTGAGAGCGGCGGGTGCGGCGGTGGCCGTCCTCGACCCGCTCCACGACGAGGACCTTCCGGAGGGCACCGCTGGGCTGGTCCTGCCGGGCGGATTTCCCGAGCAGCACGCGGAAGCGCTGTCGGGCAACGTGAAGTTGCGGGAGGCGGTGGCTCGGTTCGCTCGATCGGGTGCGCCGGTCCACGCCGAGTGCGGAGGGTTGCTGTACCTCGCGCGGTCGCTCGACGGGCACCCGATGTGCGGCGTGCTCGACGCCGAGGGGTTCATGACCCCTAAGCTGACTCTCGGCTACCGGGACGCGGTGGCGTCCACGAGCTCGCCGCTGCACCCGCCGGGCAGCCGCGTGACCGGCCACGAGTTCCACCGGACCCAGCTGTCCACGCCGCACTCGACCCCGCCCGCGTGGCAGTGGCGCGGCGTCGACTCACGGCCCGTCGCCGAAGGGTTCGTGGTGGGCGGCGTGCACGCCTCGTACCTCCACACGCACCCGGCCGGTGATCCGGAGGCCGTTGCCCGGTTCGTGCGGGCCTGCCACCCGTTCGTGGCCGGAGTGGCAGACGGTACGGTCTTCGCTTAAGTCTCTCTCCCCGAAACCCCCTGTGGAGCTGTCGTGACGACGACCGGTCGGGTCACCTTCGTCGGCGCCGGTCCCGGTGCCGCCGACCTCATCACCCTCCGAGGCGCGCGCCGCATCGCCGAAGCCGACGTCGTCATCTGGGCGCCCACGGCGGTGGACGCCGAATGCGTCCGCGAGCACGCCCGCGCCGACGCCGACCTGGTCGACTTCTCGCGCGTCACGCCGGAGGAGATCACCGACCTGTACCGCCGTGCCGCCGCGTCGCGCCAGGTCGTGGTGCGCCTGCACTCCGGCGACGCCGCGACCGGTGGTGGCGTCCAGGAGCAGCACGACCTGTGCGTGCGCCTCGGCCTCGAGGTCGAGGTCGTGCCGGGCGTGTCCGTCGTCGCCGCGGCGGCCGCCAAGATCGGGCGCGAGCTCACGCAGACCGAGGCGTTCTCCACGGTGCTGATCTCGCCGGAGAGCAGCGAACGCGTCAGCGAGTTCGCCGCGCTGCAGACCACGATGGCCGCCACGGTCTCGGGCGCGCGCACCGGCCAGTTCGTGGAGAAGCTGCTGCAGGGCGGGTACTCCGAGGCCACGCCGGTCGTCGTCGCGTACAAGGTGAGCCAGGCCGACGAGCTGGTCGTGCACACCACGGTCGGCGAGCTGGAGTCGGTCGTGAAGAAGCACAAGCTGTACCGCCCGACGCTGTTCCTCGTCGGTGCGGCCGTGAAGGCGCCCACGCGCCGGGTGTCGACCTCGGCGACGACGTCGGTCGACGAGCCGTTGCGCGCCGCCCGCCCGACGAAGTGGTCGCGCCGTGCCGCCACGCGCATCGCGACGCGCGTGGACGAGCCGATCCCGGCGCGTCCGGACGAGCCCATCCCCGCCGCGTCGACCGCTCCCGTCGCCGAGCCGAACCCGGCGTGGACGGCGGTGGAGGAAATACAGCAGTCGGTGCGCAAGCCCGCCGAGGAGCCCGCTCCGAAGCCGAAGCTGACGGTGGTCGCGGCGGAGATGCCGAAGCCGCCGACGGTCAACGCCTCGACCTCCGCGCGCAAGAAGCCGGTCCGCAAGCCCAAGCGGTCCGCTAACTGATGTCCCTCGAGAAGCTGCTGGAGGCAGCGGGCCGTCCCGTCGAGATCGTCGACGCGGCGGACGGCCTGCGCCCCGCGCTGAACGTGTGCCGCGCCCACTCCGCCGTGATCGTCAGGCTCGCCGAGGGCGTCGGCCCGGCCGAGATCGGCGCGGGCCTCGCCGGCTGGCGCCGCACGCTGACGGTGCAGGACTCCGGTGAGCTGGTCGCGGTCGACCCGAGGGACGCGGTGACGCGCCGCTGGACCGCGCCGGACGCCGTGCTGTGCCTGGCGGACAACGAGTTCCTCCGTTCCAACGACGGCTGGGCCCTCCCGGACGACGCCTTCGCGAGCCGAGCTCACGTGCTCGGCGCCGAGGTGCGCGCGTTCGTGCTGGCCCGGCTCGCCCCGCGCCCCGGCGTGCTGGTGTGGGACGTGCTCGCGGGTTCCGGCGCGGTCGGCGTGGAGTGCGCCCGGCTGGGTGCCGCGGTGATCGCGGTCGAGCCGGACCCCGTGCAGTGCGTGCGGCTCATCGCGAACGCCTCGGCGCACGGCGTCGACGTCCGCGTCGAGGAGTCCGAGCTGGACGCGCCCTCGTTGCCGCGCCCGGACGCGGTGTTCGTCGGCCGGGGTGAGATCGGCACGGTCAAGGCCGCGGCGGCGGTGTCGGCCCGGCGCGTGGTCGTCGCGACCGAGAGCGTGGACGAGATCGTGCCCGCGCGTGACGCGTTGGCGGCCGCCGGGTACGAGGTGGAGGGCGTGCACTGGACCGCCTCGCGCCTGCTGGACTCGGGATTCGCCCCGGCTGTTCCGGTGACCTTGCTGTGGGGAACCAAGAAGTGATCGGAGTCTTCGCCGGTCCCGCCCAGCGCGGTGACGCCGCCGACCTCGCGGGCCTGCTCGGCGCCGACGCCGTCGTCCCGGACGGCCAGGTCCTGCCCGCCGTCCGCAACCTCTGGCCCCGCCTCGGCGCGGTCGTGCTCTTCCTGGACGCGGGGTCCGCGGTCCGGCTGGTCGCGCCCCTGTTGCGGGACAGGCGATCCGACCCCGCCGTGGTGTGCGTGGACGAGCACTTCGTCGTCGCGCTCGCCGGTGACGCGGACGTGTTCACCCGCCACGTCGCGGACCTGCTCAACCGCACGGCCGTGGTGACGACCGGGCCGCTGGTCGACTCGATGCTGGACGAGCTGGTCGAGCAGCTCGACGCCACGGCGGACGGCGACGTCGCGGCCTGCACCGCCGCCATCGAGGCAGGCGAGCTGGTCGTGCTGCGCAACCCGCTGAACTTCCCGCTGCCCGCGTTGCCGCCCAACGTGGTGGCGGGCGGTGAGGACGCGACGTGGGTGATCGTCGTCGACGACCGGGCCGCCGCGGCGAAGGAGCACGTGCTGCGGATCGTGCCGCGCACGCTCGTCGTCGGGGTGGGTTCCACTCGGGGTGCGTCGGCCACGAGCGTCGGTGCCGCACTGTCCGAGTTGGACACCCAGGGCGGGCTGGACCTGCGGGCCATCAAGGCGTTCGCGACAGCGGACGTCAAGGCGGACGAACCCGGCATCGTGGACGCCGTGGAGGACTGGGGTTTCTGGCACGGCGACACGGCGGAGCTGCTGACGTTCCCGACCGAGGAGCTGGCCGAGATCGGGGTGCCGAACCCGAGTTCGGTGGTGCGCAACTCGATGGGCACCGCGAGCGTCGCGGAGGCGGCGGCGTTGCGGGGTGCGCGCAGCATCGGGCACGGCGGGCCGATCGAGCTGGCGGCCGAGAAGTTCAAGCGGGACAACGTGACCGTGGCCGCGGCACGGGTGTTGCCACGCGGCCGGCTCGCTCTAGTCGGACTGGGGCCGGGTGCGGCCGAGCAGCGCACGCCCCGTGCGGAGGCGGAGATCCGGCGCGCGGCGTTCGTGGTCGGCACGCCCGAGGCGATCACCGCGGTGACCCCGCTCCTGCGCGCCGGCACCGAGGTTCGCCACGAGGGCGCGTGCGATTTGGCCGCTCGGGGTGCGGCCGTCGCGTTCGTCGCTTTCGGAACCGGACCGACGTTGGACGATCCGGTCGAAGCCGACGTGATCGTTGTTCCCGGAGTCTGGGAACACTGACGCTCTACGGCGACGCTGACGCCGCCTCCGTCCAGGCGGCGTTCACGGCGCGTGGAATCGGCTGAGTCAAAAGTGAAGTCGGACATGTCCGACTAATGGCGGTTACGCCGTCGAATCTCCGCCCCTGACGCTGTGTGTGCCGTGCTTCACACCCTGCACACACAGCGTCATAGGGAAGGACTGGCAACATGGCGAAAACCCTGCATCGCCTGATCGTGTCGGCCTTGGTGTCCGCTCTCGCGAGCATCTTCTTCATCGCCCCTCCGGCTACCGCGGACGACGTCTCGCCGATGATCGTCGGTGGCACGCGGGCAAGCACCTCGACGTACCCGTGGGCCGTCTACTTGGCGTCCACGTCCGGATCGCAGTTCTGCGGTGGAACGCTCGTGAAGGCCAACAAGGTCGTCACGGCCGCCCACTGCGTGTCCGGCCGTTCGGCCTCCAGCACGCGTGTCGTGCACGGACGTGACGACAAGCAGAGCACCGCGGGCACGGTCGCGAGCGTCACCCGGATCTGGGTGCACCCGAGCTACCGCACGGCGACCTCCGGCTACGACGTGGCCGTGCTGACGCTCGACCGCAACATCAGCTCGGCCACCCTGCCGCTGGCCACGCCGTCCGACACCGCGCTCTACGCGGCCGGCAACTCCGCGCTGATCCTCGGGTGGGGCACCACCTCCTCGGGTGGTTCCGCCTCGCGGTACCTGCTCAAGGCGAACGTGCCGCTGACGTCGGACTCGACCTGCAAGACCGCGTACTCGCAGTACAGCAACACCTCCATGGTGTGCGCGGGCTTCCCGCAGGGTGGTGTCGACACCTGCCAGGGTGACTCCGGCGGTCCGCTGGTCTACGGCGGCAAGCTCATCGGTGCCACGTCCTGGGGACGCGGCTGCGCGGGCGCGGGTTACCCCGGCGTGTACGCGCGGATCGCGTCGTACAACGCCGTGATCACCGCTCAGCTGTAAGCCTGTTGCGGGGTGCGTGCTCCGGCGCGCACCCTGCACGCATGGCTGATCTGGAAGCTGTGCCGGAAGACTGGTCGAGCGCGCTGGTCGTCGTCGCTCACCCCGATGACATGGAGTACGGCGGTGCGGGCGCCATCGCGCGTTGGACCGCCCAAGGCAAGAACATCAAGTACCTGCTCGCGTGCCGTGGTGAGAACGGCATCGACTCGATGGAACCGGCTGCCTGCGCGCCGTTGCGGGTCGAGGAGCAGATCGCGTCCTGTGCGGCCGTCGGCGTCACCGAGGTCGAGTTCCTGGACCACCCGGACGGCACCATCGAGTACGGCGTCCCGTTGCGGCGCGACATCGCGGCAGCCATCCGCCGCCACCGGCCGGAGTTCGTCATCACCGGCAACTACCGCGAGACCTGGCCCGGCGGTGGGTTGAACATGGCCGACCACATCGCCGTCGGACGCGCTGCCGTCGACGCGGTCCGGGACGCGGGCAACCGGTGGATCTTCCCGGAGCTCGGGCTGGAGAAGTGGGAAGGCGTCAAGTACGTGGCGGCGGCGTCCTCACCGTTGGCGACGCACGCCGTGGACATCACCGACTCGTTCGACGCTTCCGTGGCCTCTCTACGCGCGCACAAGGCGTACTTGGAGGCGTTGAGCGGCGACATGGCGGACCCGGAGCCGTTCCTCCGTTCGATGGCAGAAGCCGTGGGACAGCGCTTCGGAGGGGTGCTCGCCACCTCTTTCGAGCTGCTGACCGTGTGACCATGTTCCCTTCGGCTGGACACGGCGTGTCCGGTGTGGATGCTTCTACGCATGCCCTTTGAACAGCACTACCTGGCCGGCCTCGACCTCCGGGGCCGGCGCGTCCTCGTGGTCGGCGGAGGCACGGTCGCGCAGCGCCGTCTTCCTCGCCTGATCGCGTCCGGCGCCGTCGTCGAGCTCGTGTCGCCGTCCGTCACCCCCGCCGTGCAGGGCATGGTCGACGCGGGGGAGCTGACGTGGCGTGAGAGGTACTTCGAGACAGGCGACGTCGAGGGCGCGTGGTACGTGGTGGCGTGCACGTCCGACATCGACGTGAACGCGCAGATCGCTGAAGAAGCTCTCTCGCAGCGTGTGTTCTGCGTGCGCGCGGACATCGCCGTCGAGGGCACGGCCGTCACGCCGGCCACGGGCATGCACGACGGCATGCTGATCGGTGTGCTGGCGGGTGGTGAGCACCGCCGGTCGGCCTCCGTGCGGGACGGGCTCGTGGCGGCGTTGCGCGATGGCCGCATCGCGGACCAGGCCGCACCACCCGTCGGCGTCGCGCTGGTCGGCGGCGGGCCCGGTGACCCCGAGCTGATCACCGTGCAGGGCAAGCGTTTGCTGGCGCACGCGGACGTGGTCGTCGCGGACCGGCTCGCCCCGCGCGAGCTGCTGGAGGAACTGCCCGCGCACGTCGAGGTCGTGGACGCGGCGAAGATCCCCTACGGCCGCGCGGCGACGCAGGAGTTCATCAACCAGACGCTGATCGACCGCGCCAAGGAGGGGAAGTTCGTCGTCCGGCTCAAGGGCGGCGACCCGTACGTCTTCGGGCGCGGCTTCGAGGAACTGCTGGCGTGCGCCGAGGCCGGGATCCCCGTGACGGTGGTGCCAGGCGTGACGTCGGCGTTCGGTGTGCCCGCGTTGGCCGGTGTGCCCGTGACGCACCGAGGCGTGGCACACGAGGTCGTCGTCGTCTCCGGCCACGTCGCACCGGACGACCCGCGCTCTCTCGTCGACTGGTCGGCGATCGCACGCCTGCGTGGCACCGTCGTGCTGATGATGGCGGTCGAACGGGCAGGTGCGTTCGCCACGGCGTTGATGGAAGGTCGTCCCGGCTCGACCCCCGTCGCCGTGATCCAGGAGGGCAGCACCACGGCTCAGCGCGTCTTGCGGTCCACTTTGGACTCGCTGGGCGCGGACGTGAAGGCGCACGAGATCCGTCCGCCGGCGATCATCGTGGTGGGCCCGGTCGCCGACATCGCTTCCACGGAGAGTTAGATAAGTTTCTTCACAAAGGTCGTGCACCGGTGGACTTCGCATTCAGCCGTCAAGTCCACCGGTTTGCGGAGGCCCGCACAGCTGACGGGGTTTTCGCGACCCTCCCGACCCACAGGAGCTTGCGTGCCTACCCAGCGGACAGCCCCGTGGGCGGGACCGGGTGCTCACTACCACCGGCTGTACTCAGCGCAGTTCGCTGCAGCGATCTCAGACTGAGCACCCCCACAACGGTTCGCAGGGTTATCGCCACATACCAGGGAGCCAACAGCCCGAACCAGTCCGCCGTGAGCCCACCCAGCAGCGCACCGACCGGCTGCACACCCCAGGTGATCAGCGTCTGCGCGCTGCTGACACGCCCGAGCAACTCGGTGGGCACCGTTCTCTGCCGGAAGCTCGCCGTCGCCACACCCCACACCGCGGTGCAGAACGAACTCACCACCGCGAACACCGCGACCGTCACGAGGTCGTGGGCGACCGTGGCGATCCCCAGCCACATCAACGGGATGAGCACCACGGTGGCTGAGATCGTGTAGCGGTACCTGCTGATCAACCGCTCGGCAAACAGCCCGCCAGCCACACCACCACAGGCAAGCGTGGCCAGGAACGCCCCGAACCCCGCGTTGGTGAGCCCCAGCCGTTGCTGAGCGAACAACACCAGCGTCGCCATCGTCATCGCGATGCACAGGTTCGTGGTCGCCGACACGACGGTGATCGTCCTGAGCGCCTTGTGGTTCAACAGCCACCGCAAACCTTCTCTGGCCTTCGGCCGAACCGGTGGTTTGTCGTGGCTGGTGCGCATCTTGGTGACCAGCGCCGCCGCGATGGCGAACGTCAGCGCGTTGACCCAGAACGGCGCCGGAACCGCCACGGCGAACAACAGCCCACCAAGCGGAGGCCCCAGGAACTGCAGGGCTGTCGACTGCGAGGCGAACAGCCTGCCGTTCGCGCGCTCCAGCAGATGGTTCTCCACAGTGGCCTTGATGAGCGGCTGCCCGACCGCTCTCGGCACGGTCTCGGCAGTGCCGATGAGGAACGCCATGCCATACAGGAAAGCGATGTGCGCGTTGTGGAAGGCGGCGAGGACGGCCATCAACGCACATTGGACCCACAGCGCCGCGAGGAGAAGCCGACGGCCGTCGTACCGGTCGGCCGCCGCGCCTGCCGAGAGCGACACCAGCAGCCACGGCAGCGTGCCGAAGAAGCTGACACCGGCGATGAGCTTCGGATCCTGGGTGAGGGTGGCGGCGAGCAACGGCAGTGCCGCCAGGAAGAGGCCATCCCCCAGCGCGGAGACAGCGCTCCCGCTCCACAGCAAGTACCAGTTCCGCCCCATGGGGCACCTTATGCGGCACAAGCTGAACAACCGCCGCGCAGGCCCTACGCAGGCCCCACGCAGGCCCCACCCACCCTGGGGGCTGACCACCGGCCTTCATTCAACATAGCGACGATCCGCGCGTGTCAACCCACCGCTCACCGATCTGTGGACAACTGGGCCCGCGCACGGCGAGGCCGCCGTCCGCACACGGCGATGCCGCAGCCTCGGGGACGGCGGTGGCTGCCGCGTTGTCAACGGAGAGGGCTGCTGCTTCGCGAACGGCCTGGGGCCGCCGCCCTGCAAACGGCGAACGCTGCTGCTTCGGGAACGCTGCGCCTCGCGAACGCTGTGCCTCGCGAGCGGCGATGGCCGCTGCCCCGCGAACGCGGACGCTGCTGGCCTGGAGAGGGCGAAGGAACAGTCTCGCCAACGAAGCGGGGGTCGCCGCCCTGCAAACGGCGGACCCTGCACCCAGGAAGCGGCGCTGGTTGCTGCCCCGCGAATGGCGAAGACGGCTGTCTCGCGGTCGGCCTGGTCTGCTGTCCCGCAAGCGGGCCCCTGCACCCCAGGAAGCGGCGCTGTCCGGCGCATGGCGAAGGCTGCAGCCTTGCGAACAGCCTGGTACCGACACCTTGCAACGAGCGAAGGCGACCGGCTCCACACACGGCGAAGGCCGCCTCCCCGAAGGGAAGCGGCCTTAACCGTCGATCAGATCAAGCTCAGTGCTGCGGCGCCCGGCGCGGACGACCCGCGCTGCTGCGCTCGGGCCGGCCGAAACCACGGCCGCCCTCGGTGCGCTCCGAACGGCGCGGGCCGCCACGGAACTCGCCGCCGCCCTCGGTGCGGCGACCGGAGCCACCGCGGTACTCGCCGCGGCCGCCGCCGGCGGCCGGGGCACCGAAGCGACGTCCGCCGCTGCCGCCGCTGCGGCGGGCCGGCTTCTCGCGCTCGATGAGCGGCTCGCCCGAAGGCGTGCGGGCACCGGTGATGCGGACCAGGTCGTCGTCGCCGGGGCGCACCTTCGTGCTCTCCGGACGGATGCCGGCGCGCTGGGCCATGCCCTGGACGGCGCGGCGCTGGTCGTGCGTTACCAGCGTGACGACCGTGCCGGACTGGCCCGCGCGAGCCGTGCGGCCGGCGCGGTGCAGGTAGTCCTTCGGGTCGGCCGGCGGGTCGACGTGGACGACCAGGGACACGTCGTCGACGTGGATGCCCCGGGCTGCCACGTCCGTCGCGATCAGGACGGGCGTGGTGCCCTCGCGGAACTCGCCGAGCACGCGGGTGCGCGCGCTCTGCGCCTTGCCGCCGTGCAGGGCGCCTGCGGCGACGCCGACCGAGCGGAGCTTCTTGGCGAGGCGGTCGACGTGGTGCTTGGTGCGCACGAACATGATCGTGCGGCCCTCGCGCGCGGCCACCTCGGTCACCACGTTCTGCTTGTCCTCCGCGGACACGAACAGCAGGTGGTGCTCCATGGTCGTGACGCTCGCGGTGGACGGGGCCACCGAGTGCGTCACCGGGGAGTGCAGGTACTGGCGGACCAGCTTGTCCACGTCGCCGTCGAGCGTCGCGGAGAACAGCAGGCGCTGCCCGTCCTGCGGGGTCAGGTCGAGGATCGCGCGGACCTGGGGCATGAAGCCCATGTCCGCCATCTGGTCGGCCTCGTCCAGCGCGGTGATCTCGACGGAGCCGAGGTCGCACGTGCCCTGGCGGACGTGGTCGGACAGCCGGCCCGGCGTGGCGATCAGCAGGTCGACGCCGCGGCGGAGGTGTTCGATCTGGCGCGGGAACGACGTGCCGCCGACGACGACGCGGCACCACAGGCCCAGCGAGCGGGCGTGCGGCATGAGCGCCGTCTCCACCTGCATCGCGAGCTCGCGGGTCGGGACGAGGATCAGGCCGCGCGGCTTGTGCGGCATCGAGCGGCCGGACGCGAGGCGCGTCAGCATCGCGAGGCCGAACGCCAGCGTCTTGCCGGAGCCGGTCTGGCCGCGGCCGAGGATGTCCTTGCCCGCCATGGCGTCGGGAAGGGTGGCCGCCTGGATGGGGAACGGCTCGGTGATTTCGTTGGCGACGAGTGACTTGATCAGCGCGTCGGCCAAGCCGAGCTCAGCGAACGAGGGCAGCGGGCCTTCCGGCAGCGTGCTCTCGAAGTGCTCGGCGACGATCGGTTCCTCGACCCGCTGCTGCGGACGCGAGGAGTTGCCCTGGCGACCCGAGCGGCGCCGCGGTGACCTGCGGCTTTGTGCGTGCTCGGAACGACCTTCGGACATTGATGGCAAAACAAACCTCCGGGACATGGCACGTCTCGAGGCTGCCCCGCGTGCTACCGCGGTGCCGATCACAAGGACGGGCCCGGCGTGATGGTCACGCCGCTGATGAGTGGGTGGAAACACCGGTCAACGGCCGTCAAGCCTTCATCGGTGTACAGCACAGTCTAGCTGATCAATGAGAACGTCTCGCGCGCCCGGCAGTGTCGTTGGACACGGCCGGGCGCGCGACGCGGGTCAGGCCATACCCGCCACGTCCAGCAGCGTCGCCACCAGCGCGGACGGCTCGCCGATCTCCGCGGGCAGGCCGCGCGAGGCGAACCAGCCGCAGATGTTGCGGACGTCGCGGTCCAGGAACTCCACACCGCGCGGGTTCGCGACGAGGTCGACCACCTGCGGCAGGTCGATCATGATCAGCCTGCCCTCGTGGACCATCAGGTTGTACGCCGAGAGGTCGCCGTGCGTGATGCCCGCCTCGGCGAGCGTCATGAGCGTCGCGACCAGCTGGCGCCACAGGTCTAGCAGCTCGTCCTCGTCGGGACGGGTCTGCGCGAGCCGCGGTGCCGCGTTGCCGTCGGCGTCCCCGATGAACTCCAGCAGCAGCTCGGTGCCGCTGCGCTGCACCGGGTACGGCACGGGTGCGCCGATCTGCCACAGCCTGGTGAGAGCCGCGAACTCGGCGACCGTCCACTGTTCCGCGATCAGGTTGCGCCCGAACGCGGTGCGGTTCGCGATCGCCCGCGTCTCACGGGACTTCTTCATGCGACGACCCTCGAGGTACCCCGCGTCGCGGTGGAACATCCGGTGGTCGTTGCTGCGGTAGCGCTTGGCGGCGAGCAGGCACGCCCGGTCGCCCATCGCGCGTTCCAGCAGGAAGACGTCCGCCTCCTTGCCGGTCTTCACGATGCCCAGCTCGCGGTCGACCGCGGCCAGTTCCGTGATGAGCCAGTTCGGGTGCGGTTTCGGACCCTGCTCGGCGTCACCCCACGTGGACCAGCGGTCGCCGTCCTCGGGAGTGTCCGCCGTGCTGAGCTGGTCCTCGCGCACTCGCGCGACGCGCAGCTTCTCTTCTTCGGTCATGCGGCCGCGACGCGTGGGTTCCGCGTCGTCGGCCCTGCGGTTGGTGCGCTTTCCCTTGCGCCGCATGGTGTCGTCGGCGCCATCGAAAGCAGATTCGTAACGTTCGAAAAGATCGTGCTCGCGCACGGTGGGGTCTCCCAAAAAGATGAAGGGTGACCGCCCTGCTGGCGCTCTGCGATCAAACGGTGCTGATCAGGCGCGAAGGACGGCTGGACGGGTCGCGAATGCGGTGCCGCGCCCAAAGACAGGCTCTGACATCTCGCACCTCCTCGATCCAGCTCCGTTGTCACGCTTCGGGGAGAAGCTTGCACTGCGGGTCTCGCGCCCGCAACCGAATTAACCGGTGATCAGGTCCGCGGTCCTCTCGCCCGTCGGCACGATCTTCAGACCAGCCTTCTGCGCGAGCTTGACCAGGCCTTTCAGGTCTGCCGGCTCGGCGGCGGACTTGGTGATCGCGCGGGCGAGCAGGCCCTTGTGCGCCTTGTTGAAGTGGCTGACGACCTTGCCCTCGCTGGTGACCACCCGCACGACGACGGCGTGCGGGATCCTGGCGAGGCTCGAGTAGGCGCCGGAACGCAGGTCGACGACGAACTCGTCGGCGTCCTTCAGCACCGGTTCCAGCGCGGGCTTCCACACCGTGCGCAGGCTGCCGTGGGACGGGAGCGTGCTGCCGCCGGACAACCGGTACGCGGGCACGGGGTCGCCGCCTTTGAGCACGCCGAACAGCGCCGACGAGACGGCGAGCCGCTCGTAGGCCCGTTCCTTCTCGGCTTTCCTGAGCGACGGGAAGTCGAGGTTGTCGTAGAGCACACCGGTGTAGCGCAGCAGCGCGGGCGTGGTCTCCGACGTGCGCAAAGAGGCGTTGCGGTGGACCTCGTCGACCTGGCGTTCGGAGATGTCGAGCGCCTTGAGGCTCGCCGGGACATCGCGCGCGAGATCGGCCAGCGCGGACACGAGCTTGTCGCGCACGGGGTTGAGCTCGGGGAACGACAGCGCGTCGAGGTCGAGCGGCGCGCCCTCGCCGCCGATCGCCTTGGTCTCCGACGGGGGAAGCAGCACCAGCACGGTGCAAAGGGTAGGGCAGCGGGCGAAAACCGCTGGACCTGCGGGGTTGTTCGACGGCGTGAACGCACTCGAGCCGCGTTGCGCGGCTCGATCGACGCTGGGGGCGTCGCGGTTCGGGTGGGCCCGGCTCGCGCTGACGGACGGCGGGGCCGCGTGAGCGGCGAGGCGGTCTGCACGCCTGCCGCGGATGTGGTCTGCACGCCTGCCGCGGATGTGGTCTGCACGGCTGTCGCGGATGTGGTCTGCACGCCTGCCGCGGTGTGGTTTGGCCGGCGCGTTGCATCAGCCGGGTCGCGTCGCCTTGGCCGTGACGCCCTACGGTGCCTGCAGGATCAGGTAGGCGAGGCCCATCGTGCCGCGCCAGCCGCGGAGCCGGATGTTGCGCTGGCGGTCTGCCCTCGACCTGATCTCCTCGGCGTGTTCGGAGGTCGGGTTGGCGCGCAGCCAGCGTTCCCAGGCCAGGCCGTGGGCGTTCTCGAAGATGTCCCACTCGTCGAGGCTGGCCTGTTCCACCGCCAGCGGGCGGAAGCCGTGGGACAGGGCCAGGTCCACCAGATCGGCCAGTGAGACGTACTGCCCGCGGGGGATCGGCATCGCTGCCAGGTGGGCGTCTGTGGGTTCGCGTTCCCAGAAGCCCTCGCCCAGCAGGAACCTGCCGCCGGGGCGGAGGAGCTGCTTGGCTGCGGTGAGTGCGTTCACCGTGTGGTCCAACGGGTCTCCGCCGAACACCTGGGTGGCGCCGTTGACGATCAGGGCGTCGGCCTGTCTGGCCGGCTGCCACTCGGTCACGTCGGCCACCTGGAAGCTGACGCGGGCGGTGAGGCCTCGGGTGTCCGCGTTGGCCTGGGCGTGGGCTATGTCCACCGCGTTGCGGTCCACGCCCGTGCCGGTGGCGGTGGGGGCGGCTTCCAAGGTGCGCAGCAGGAATTCGGCCCAGCCGCAGCCCAGGTCGACCACGTGGGCGTCGTCCAGTGGCAGCAGCGAGCGGATCAAGCGGGCTGCTCGTTCCTCGGACAACGGCCCGTGGAACGTCACGTCCTCGTACAGCGGTGTGATCTTTGGCGGAGTCATCACTCGCAGAATGGCCCTTGTGGTGCGTCACGAGCAACGCAATATTCGGTTGTTGGGGACATCTCCTTTCCGTAGCTTCGGTTGGCGTGGAACTCGAGTGGCGCCCGCTCACGACAGCGGACATCCCGGCGGTCGCCGCGCTCTACAACGCGGCCGAGACGGTCGACGACACCGGCGAGCTGTTGTCCGAAGCGGACTTCGCCCAGTCGTTCGGCAAGACCGACCTGCCGGGCGGATCGCTGGCCGTGCGCGCGGGCGGAACGCTGGCGGCTTATGGACTTGTCGCGTTGCGCGACAACCCCGTTGGCACGCACCGGGTTCGGCTCGACGGCATGGTGCACCCCGAGTTCCGGCGCGCCGGCATCGGACTGCAACTCCTGCCGCGCCTTGTCTCGCTCGCGCGCGAGCTCCACGTCGCACGGCACCCGGACATGCCGCTCGCCGTGTGCACCATGATCGAGAGCCGGTCCGAGGGACACGTCGCGCTGGCGGAGAAGCTCGGCTTCACCGCCGACCGCCACTTCCACGAACTGGAGGTGGCACTGGGCGAGGCACTCGCCCAGGCGCCGATCCCGTCCGGCTACGAGATCGTGCCGTTCTCCGCCGCTCGCGACGACGAGGTCCGCAACGTCACCAACATGGCGTTCGCCCAGCACTGGGGATCGGTGGACCGCAGCCCGCAGGAGTGGGCGGCGTCGTTCACCGACAACCCTCGATTCGTGCCCGAGTCCTCCTTCCTGGCGCTGGCGGACGGCGCCGTCGTCGGGTTCGTGCTCGCACGGCACTACCCGGTCGTCGAGGAGATGACCGGCGTCCGCGAGCTGTGGATCGGGGACGTGGGCACCCTGGAGGAGCACCGCGGGCGTGGCGTGGCCTCCGCCCTGCTGAGCTGGACGCTGGCTCAGGGCAGGGCGAAGGGCTACCACCGCGCGGGACTCTCCGTGGACACGGCCAACGCGACCGGTGCGCTCGGCGTGTACGAGCGCGCCGGGTTCGAGTTGGCGCGGACCTGGATCGACTACGGGAAGCCCGTCGGGCTTTAGAGCTCCTCGCCCGGCTGGCCGACGCAGAACTGGTTGCCGTCCGGGTCGGCGAGCACGGACCACACGAGGCCGGGAACGCTGTGCACCCCGACCTCCGTGGCACCGAGGGCGACCAATCGGGCGACCTCGGCCAGGCGGTCCGGCACGTGCGAGTCGAAGTGGACCCTGTTCTTGCCCGGAGTCGCGTTCGGCACCTGCTGGATGCCGAGCACGACACCGGACTCCGTGGTCGGTGCGAGCACGATGAACTCACCCCAGTCGTTCTGGATCGTGGTGCCCAGAGCGGCCGTCCAGAACTCCGCGAGCTTGCGCGCGTCGCCCGTGTCGAGAGTGATCATGTCAATGGTCAGCGGCATGGGAGGGACGCTACCCAGGGGGTCTGACAATTCCGGTCGCCGCAGGTCAGAGCCCACACGGAGCACCGCGCGCGATTTCGGGGAGCGTCCAACCAGTACGCTGTTTCAACTGCCCGTGAACGAGGAGTACCCACCGTGATCACCAGGATGTCGTCGCTGTTCCTGCGCACCCTTCGCGAGGATCCGGCGGACGCCGAAGTGCCCAGCCACAAGCTGCTGGTGCGCGCCGGCTACGTCCGCCGCGTCGCGCCGGGCGGGTACACCTGGCTGCCGCTGGGCCTCAAGGTCCTGCGCAACATCGAGGCCGTCGTCCGCGAGGAGATGGACGCCTTCGGCGCGCAGGAGATCCAGTTCCCCGCTCTGCTGCCCAAGGAGCCCTACGAGGCGACGAACCGGTGGGAGGAGTACGGCCCCAACCTGTTCCGCCTCAAGGACCGCAAGGGCGCCGACTACCTCCTCGGGCCCACGCACGAGGAGATGTTCACGCTCACCGTGAAGGGTGAGTACAGCTCCTACAAGGACTACCCCGTCACGCTGTACCAGATCCAGACCAAGTACCGCGACGAGGCGCGTCCCCGTGCGGGCATCCTGCGCGGCCGCGAGTTCCTGATGAAGGACTCGTACTCCTTCGACCTCACCGACGAGGGCCTCAGCGAGTCGTACAAGAACCACCGCGACGCCTACATCCGCATCTTCGACCGGCTCGGCCTGGAGTACGTGATCGTCTCCGCCACGTCCGGCGCGATGGGCGGTTCGGCGTCCGAGGAGTTCCTCGCCGTCGCCGAGACGGGCGAGGACACGTTCGTGCGCAGCACCGAGTCGGGCTACGCGGCGAACGTCGAGGCCGTCACGACCCCCGCGCCCGCCGAGCAGTCGATCGACGACAAGCCCGCCGCGCAGGTGCACCACACTCCCGCCACGCCCACCATCGAGACGCTGGTCGACTTCCTCAACGCGAACACGGACCGCAAGTTCACCGCGGCGGACACGCTGAAGAACGTCCTGGTCAAGGTCAAGCACCCCGGCAAGGACTGGGAGCTGCTCGCGATCGCCGTCCCCGGCGACCGCGAGGTCGACTTCAAGCGCCTCGAGGCAGCCCTCGAACCGGCTGAGGTCGCGATGCTGGAGGCGGCCGACTTCGCCAAGAACTCGTTCCTGGTCAAGGGGTACATCGGTCCGGGCGCCATTCAGGCCAACGGCATCCGCTTCCTCGCGGACCCCCGCGTCGTCAAGGGCACCGCGTGGGTCACCGGCGCGGACAAGGCCGACCACCACGTCGTCGACCTGGTGGCGGGCCGCGACTTCACCCCCGACGGCGTCATCGACGTCGCCGAGGTCCGCGAGGGCGACGCGTCCCCGGACGGCAAGGGCGTGCTGACCGCGGCACGCGGCATCGAGATCGGCCACATCTTCCAGCTCGGCCGCAAGTACGCGGACGCGTTCTCGCTCGACGCCCTCGGCCCGGACTCCAAGCCCGTCCGCATCACCATGGGCTCGTACGGCGTCGGCGTCTCGCGGCTCGTCGCGGTCATCGCGGAGCAGTCGCACGACGACCGCGGCCTGATCTGGCCCCGCAACGTCGCTCCCGCCGACGTGCACGTCGTGGTCGCCGGCAAGGACGAGACGCTCATGGGTGCCGGTGAGGACTTCGCGAAGCAGCTCAGCGCCAAGGGTCTCAAGGTCCTGCTGGACGACCGCAAGGCGAGCCCTGGCGTGAAGTTCGCGGACGCCGAGCTCGTCGGCATCCCGACGATCCTGGTGATCGGCCGCGGCCTGAAGGACGGCACCGTCGAGGTCAAGGACCGCCGCTCCGGCGAGCGCGTCGAGGTGCCGGTCGCGGAGGCCGTCGACCACCTGGTGCAGGTCGTCTCTGGCTGAACCGCATGAGCGACAACTGACACGCCCGGCCGCACTGCGCGGCCGGGCGTTCGGCTTTCCAGGGTCGCGCGAGCGCTACGAGGTCGGCACCAGCGAGTCGACCATCTTCTGCAGGTCCGACTCCTTGGGCAACGGCGGGGTGGCGCCGCCTCCGCCGCCCTCCAGGTCGCCGTTCACGGCCAGCACGTGCAGCTTGTTGCTGCCGTTGAGCACGACGACCTTGACCATGCCCTTGCTCGCCAGGCACTTGTTGCCGGTCTGCGTGACGGTGGCGTCGACCTGCACGCCCTCGATGGTGACCTTCGCGCCGTCCTTCTGGGTGTGCTGGATCTTCACCGGCTTCGGCTGGGTCGTCGTGACCTTCGGGTCGCCGCCCGAGGAGTAGTACTGCGTGGCGAGGGCCTTGATGAAGTCGGTGGCCGCCTTGTTGATCTCGGTCTTCGGGAGCAGCGTGCCGCCGTTGGTGCCCTTGGTGAACGACTTGCCCTCGCAGGTGTAGTCGCCGTAGCTGGTGACGCCGGACAGCGAGATGCCGGCGTGGCCCTCCACCGGGATCTTGGCGTCCGCGATGACGTCCCAGTTCTTCGGGACCACGTAGTTGAAGCCGAGCGTCGTCTCCACGCACTGCTGGCCGTCGCTCTTCGGGCAGGGGCCGTCGGCCTGCTGCGAGGAGGAACTGGACGTGCTGGACGGCCCGGGCTCCGCGGTCGTGCCGCCCGAGCGCGAGATCAGGAACCAGGTGAGGCCGCCGCCGACGAGCAGCACCAGGGCGACGGTGCCGAGCACGAGCCAGAGCGTCTTGTTGCTCTTCTTCGGCGGTTCGCTGTCGAAGCCGCCGTACACGCCGAGGCCGCCGTACCCGCCGTAACCCTGCTGCGGGAAGCCGCCCTGCTGCTGGTCGGTCCAGCCGCCCTGCTGCGGGAAGCCACCGGTCTGCGGGTAGCCGCCGGTCTGGTAGCCACCGCTCTGGTGGTCACCCTGTTGCTGCTGGCCCCAGCCCTGCTGGTCGTTCCAGCCGCCCTGTCCGCCGCCACCTGGGTAAGTCACGGGGGAACGGTACCCCGTGGGTCTGACACGGGCTTAATTCATCACGCGTTGACTTTCGAGAGGAGAGCGGCGTAGCGTGCCCGTTAAATTCAACGCTTGATGAACTAAGGGGATCGATGATGCGCACCGTGCTGGTCACCGCCGTCGCAGGTGCTGTGGTGGCGTTTCTCCTGGGATTGCTGACGTTCGGCGTGCAGGCGACCGTGCACCCGCACGACGTCCCGCTCGCTGTGGTGGCGCCTCCGCCGATAGCGGAACGCGTCGCGAGAGCCGACTCGCCCGAGGTCGACATCAGGGTCGTGCGGGCCGACGAGGCCCGGAACCTGTTGCATGACAAAGAGGTCTACGGGGTGCTGGAGATCGTGCCCGGTCAGGCGACGATCCGGCTGAACCCCGCGATCAACCCGTCCGGCACGCAGGTCGCCCAGCAGGTGCTGACCGGTGTCGCGCAGGGAGCCGGGCTACCGGTCGAGATCGAGGCCACCACTCCGACGGCCGCCGAACGGACCGCGCCCCTTGCCGCGAGCGCGCTGCTGTGGGTCGGCGGGATGATCGCCGGACTGCTGTTCGTTGTCCTGAAAGGTCGGAACCTGCGGTGGTTGTCGGCGCTGACCACGGCCGTGCTCGTCACCGGCTCGACCGCGGGACTGCTGGCGTGGTGGGGCGTCACGCTCAACGCGCAGGCGCTCGCGTTCATGCTCGCCGTCGCCGCGTCGTTCGCGCTCCTGCAAGCGGGGCTGTTCCAGCACCTCGGGATCCGCGCGATGGGGGTTCTCGGCGTCCTCTACCTGATGGCACCGGCCGTCGCGGGGCAGGTCCCGGAGCTGCTCAACCCTGCCTACAAGGCGGTCCTGTGGTCGTGGACGCCGTTCAGGTTCTCGGCGGAAGGCCTGCGCAGCCTCATGTACGACAGCGCCATCAGCACCGAGTGGTGGGTGTTCGGCGGTATCGCTCTCGTCGGACTCGTGCTGCTTGCCATGAAGAAAACTGAACTAGCCGGCAAGAAAGCTCAGACGGACCGTGCGGACGGGATTGTCGACATTGGTGTCGACGAGGCAGATGGACTGCCACGTGCCGAGCGTCAGCACACCGCCTAGTACGGGAATCGTCGCGTAGGGCGGCACCAGCGCGGGCATCACGTGGTCACGGCCGTGACCAGGGGTGCCGTGCCGGTGCCGCCACTTCACGTCGCGGGGGAGGATGTGCTCCAACGCGGTCAGCAGGTCGTCGTCGCTGCCCGCGCCCGTCTCGATGATGGCGACACCCGCGGTCGCGTGCGGCACCCACACGTGCAACAGGCCGTCGCCGTTCTCGTTGTCGAGGAACCGCTGGCACTCACGCGTGAGGTCTTGCACGACCTCGTCGGCACCGGTGTGGATCTGGATCTCCTCGCTGCGCATGACCTCAGATCTTACGAACCACCCGTGCCGGGTTGCCGACCGCGAGCACGTGAGCAGGCAAATCGCGCGTCACGACACTGCCCGCGCCGACCACCGTGTTGTTGCCGATCGTCACACCGGGGCACACGATCACACCACCGCCGAACCACACCTTGTCCCCGATGACGATCGGTGCCGTCGTCTCCCAGCCCTCGATGCGCGCGTCATGGTCCTCGATGGGGTGCAACGCCGTCAGCAGCTGCACGTTCGGCCCCATCATCACGTGGTCGCCGATGGTCACCGGGCCGCAGTCGAGGATCACGCCGCCGTAGTTCATGAAGCTGTTCGCGCCGACGCGGGTGTTGTAGCCGTACTCGATCTGCAGGCGCTGCATGAACGTCGTGTTCTCGCCGATCTCCGCCACGAACCCCTTGAGGATGTCGTAGATCCCGTCGAGGTCCTCCGGGTCGTGCGCGTTGAACCTGGCCATCTCACGCCAGCCGCGGCGCCGGTCCGCGTCCAGCTCGGGGTCCGCCGGCAGGTAGCGCTCGCCGTTGATCATCTTCTCGCGGTGGGTTCCCATGAGGACTCAGTATCGTCACGGCATGCGCGTGCTCTTCGCCAGCATGGCCACCGTCGGCCACACCTACCCGTTGATCCCGCTGGCGTCGGCCTTGCGCAGGGCAGGGCACGAGGTGCACTTCGCGGTCGGCGAGGACATGCACCCGGTGCTCGGCAAGCTCGGGCTCCGACCGTTTCGTCCAGGGCTCGTGTTCGGGGAGATCTACGCCGAGGACATCGCCCAGGAGCTGGAACGACTGCTGCCGGACCTGGTGATCGGCGAGTGGGCCGTGCCCGAGGTCGTGTCCGAGGCCCGGCGCAGGGGATTTCCCGCGCTGTGGCACGGGTTCGGGCGGATGTTCGGCGAGGGCATCGGCCTCGTCCGGCCCACCGGCGGCCGGCACCTCGACATCTGCCCGCCCTCGTTGCAGGACGCGGCCTTCCTGCGGGAGGACCGGATCCCGCTGCGGGCCGTGCCGTTCTCGCCGCCCGGTGACGTGCCGGTGCGCACCGCGGGGAAGCTGATCTACCTCACGCTCGGCACGGCGTTCGGCACGCGCGAACTGCTCGCCGAGGCGGTCGTGGGGCTCGGCAAGATCCCCGAGGCGCAGGTGGTCGTGGCCGCGCCGCACGTCGAACTGGACCACGTGCCGCCGAACGTGACGGTGCACCCGTGGCTGCCCCAGGCGGAGGTGCTCCGGTACGCGGACGTCGCCGTGCACCACGGCGGCAGCGGCACGATGCTGGGCGCGCTCGCCGCCGGCGTGCCCCAGGTCGTGCTGCCGCAGGGGGCGGACCAGCCCGGCAACGCGAGCGCGCTCGTCGCGGCCGGTGCGGCGCTGCGCCCGGCCGCGTTCAGCGCCGGGCCGATCGCGGACTGCGTGCGGCAGCTGTTCGCCGACACGTCCTACCGGGAAGCCGCTGGTCAGATAGCCCGGGAGATACGTCACACGCCTTCGCCGGAGGAAGTTGCGGACAGTCTGGCCACCGTTGTGTAACACTGTTTTATATGAAGGCAAGCCGCCTGCGCTTCGGGATGAACCTGTGGCCGCCGTTCCTGTTCGCCGGCATCCGCGTCGTCGAGATCTCGCCGGACTACCGGTACGCGCGGGTGCGGATGCGCCTGCGCCCGTGGAACCGCAACTTCTTCGGCACCCACTTCGGCGGGTCGCTCTTCGCGATGACCGACCCGTTCTGGGTGTTGCTGCTGTTCAACCAGCTCAAGGGCGAGCACGTCGTGTGGGACCGGGCCGGTGAGATCGAGTTCGTCGCGCCCGGCCGCGGCACGGTGCACGCCGAGTTCCGGCTGACCGACGAGCACGTCGAGCAGGTACTGGAGCAGACCAGGGGTAGCGAGAAGGCTTTGATCTGGTTCAACACGGACGTCGTCGGGCAGGATGGGGCCGTGATCGCACGGGTGAAGAAGCAGGTCTACGCGCGCCGCAAGCGCGACAAGCAGCTCGCGCATGCGTGAGGCCTTCGGAGCGGTTTTCGACGTCGAACCCGGTTACCTGAACACGGCGTCCATCGGTGTGCCGCCGCGGCACGTCGCTGACGCGGTGATGGCGTCGCACGAACGGTGGCGGCGCGGCCAGGACACGTCGTCCACGTTCAACGAGGTCGTGGAGACCTCGCGCGAGGCGTTCGGACGGCTGGTCGGCGTCCCCGCGGCCTCGGTCGCCTGCGGTGCAACGGTTTCGCAGTTCGTGTCGCTGGTCGCGCAGTCGCTGCCGGCCGGCTCGAAGGTCTACGCCGACCCCGGCGACTTCACCAGCGTGACGCTGCCGTTCGTCGCGGCCGGCCACCAGATCGTGTCCACAGTGGAGGAAGCCGATCTCGTTGCCCTGAGCGTGGTCCAGTCGGCGGACGGGACGATCGCGGACCTCGACGCGCTCCAGGCGAGCGGCAAACCCGTGCTGCTCGACGTGTCGCAGGCCGCCGGGTGGCGACCGCTGTCGTTGGCGTGGGCCGATTTCGTCGTCGGCGTGGCCTACAAGTGGCTGATGGCACCGCGCGGCGCGGCCTGGATGGCGGTGCGACCGGACCGGATGGACTTCATCAAGCCGTTGGCGGCCAACTGGTACAGCACCGGTGAGAACTACGGCACCGAGCTCGTGCTCCGTTCGGACGCACGGCGGTTCGACCTCTCGCCGACGTGGTTCTCCCACGTCGGTGCGGCGGTCGCGCTCCCGTGGGTGGCCTCTTTGGACCTCGAAGCCGTGCGCGCGCACTGCGTGAATCTGACGGATCGCCTCCTGGCCGGTCTGGGCTTGCCGCCCAACGGCTCGGCGATCGTCTCGGTCACGACGCCACCCGTTCAGGGGGTCGTGTCCTCGGTTCGCGCAGGTCGCACGCGGTATGCATGTCACATGTACAACACGATCGAGGACGTTGACCGGGTGCTCGAAGCGCTCGCGTGACTGCCGTCCGTTACCGTGGGTCCTTGTGTCGGAACCACGCCAGTCACCTGAAGAGGTGACCCAGAACCTGCCTCGCTTCCCACCGAGGCCCACCGACACCGCGCCGTTGTACCCGGCCGACGAGCTCGTGAAGCTGCAGTCGATCATGGACAACCGCCAGGGGCAGCTGCCCCCGCCACCGCCTCCGCCCCAGCGCAAGACGACGTGGGTGGGCAAGGCGCTGGCGCTCGTCGGCGTCGCGGTGATGTCCGGGTTCGTGTGGTGGGTGTTGCAGCCGTCGGACCCGGTCGACCAGCCGGTCGCGCAACCGCAGAAGACCGCGGGGGAGTTCGAGTTCGTCACCGTCCCGGAGTTGCCGGAACCGGTGAAGGACAGCGACTGCGCGGCCCACGCGACGAGCCAGACGCAGGCGTTCTTCAAGACCACGCCGTGCATCCAGCTGACGCGTGCCTTCTACACGGCCAAGTTGCCGGACGGCCGCACCGTGTACTCGTCGGTGTCCGTCGTGAAGATGAAGACGGCGGACGAGGCGCGGCAGCTGCGCGAGCTGACCCAGAAGGACGGCACCGGCAACGTCAAGGACCTGGTGCTGGACAAGGCCATCAGCGTGCCGCCGCTGGTCACGCTGGCCAACGGCGGGTACGCCTCCGAGCAGCGCGACCAGCTGGTCGTGATCGTCGAGTCCGACTCGCCGACCAGGGGCCCGGACGCGGTCGCGCACAACAAGGAGATGAAGAAGGTCTCCAACGACGCGATCAGGCTCGCGTCCTCGTTCGGGGACTAACCGGAAGCGACACCCGGCATCGCGATCGACGCCGGGTTCGACCCCGCGGCCCTGCGCCACCGCGTCGCCCGCACCGCGGCCGTCGTCAACGCCTCCAGCGCGGACGTCCGCAGCGAGGAGTCGTCGGTCCGCTCCAGCACCCCGCGCCACGCCGCACAGGTGTCCTGCTCGACGGCCACGAGCGCGGCGAGCGCGGAAGGCCCGTCCGACACCGGCGACGGCGGCAGGTAGGCCGCGGCGGGCGGGTTCGGGGTCGCGCCGTGGTCGCGCAGCCAGCGTTCCGTCGTGTCCCGGCGCGCGCGGTGCAGGTTCGCGCCCTCCGCGACGGCCTGGTCGTTCAGGAACGCCGACACCATGCCGTAGGTCCAGAGCGCCGCGTGCTCGGTGCCGAGCGCGGTCTGGACGGACTCGACGCTCACGCGAGCACCTCCCGCAGCGAGGCGCAGCCGGCGGCCACCGAGCCGACCAGGCCCGCGCGGTACGCGGGCAGCGAGGCGACGACCGCCGAGGCCTCGCGCACCGACTCGTCGAGCGCGGTGCGCAGCGCCGCCAGCGGGTCCGGCGGGGTGGGGGGCGAGGTGGGGGCTGGCGGCGCCGTGGACGACAGCGGCGGGCGTTCGCGGTCGACCTCCGCCTGCAGCAACGAGGCGTGCGTCTCACGGGCCTTCGCGATCTCGGCGGCCGCGGGCACCGTCGTCAGCGCCTGGGCCAGCTTGACGTCCGCACGGGCCTGCGCGGCGAGGGCCGACAGCGGGTCCGGGGGCGGTGGCGGCGGCGGTTCTGCGGTGCACGCGACGGCGAGCGGTGCGGCGGCCACCGCGAGCAGCACACGGCGGCGGCTGACCGATTCGGAGATCACGCGACCCATGGTGCCAGCAGCCGTGCGGGTCGGTGGGAGCCGGGCGAACCAGATAGTCTGAACGTCCACGGCCGCCGGAAACAGCGTCGGCCGGGGTTTTCATGCGTTCGAACTGAAGGAGACACCACGTGTCCAGCCCGCCGCGCGGAGAGCTTTCCGCGCAGCTAGCACCCGTCGTGCGGGAAGCTCTCGAAGCCGCCGGCTTCGACCTCGACGCGCTCGACGTGAACCAGGCTGGGCGCCGCCGTCTGGTCAAGGTCGTCGTGGACGGTGAGGACGGCATCGGGCTCGACGAGGTCGCCGAGGCGAGCCGCGTGGTCTCCGCCGCTCTCGACGAGCACGACCACATCATCAACGGGCCGTACACCCTCGAGGTCACCTCGCCGGGTGTCGACCGCCCCCTGACGCGCCCGCGCCACTGGAAGCGCGCTCACCTGCGTCTCGTGAAGATCAAGCAGCCCGAGCAGGCCGAGTGGTTCGGCCGGGTCGGCGAGTGCGACGAGACCGGGGTCGAGCTGCTGCACAAGGACGAGCTGCGACGCGTGGAGTACCGCCACATCGAACGCGCGGTCATGGAGATCGAGTTCAAGCAGCCGCCGGTCGAGGAACTGGCTCGGCTCACTCGGAAAGCACCGAAGGAGGAGCCGAGGTGAACGTCGACATCGCCGCCCTGAGGGCGATCGAACGTGAAAAGGACATCCCCTTCGAGACGGTCCTGGAGGCGATCGAGTCAGCACTGCTGACCGCCTACAAGCACACCGAAGGGCATGCCGCGCACTCGCGCGTGGAGATCGACCGCAAGACCGGCGTCGTGCGCGTGATCGCGCAGGACCTGGGGCCGGACGGCGCGGTCCAGGAGGAGTGGGACGACACCCCCGAGGGCTTCGGCCGCATCGCGGCCACCACGGCGCGGCAGGTCATCCTGCAGCGCCTGCGCGACGCCGAGCACGAGCGCACGTTCGGTGAGTTCGCCACCAAGGAGGGCGAGATCATCGCCGGTGTCGTCCAGCGCGACGCCCGCGCGAACGCCCGCGGCATGGTCGTCGTGCAGGTCGGCGACACCGAGGGCGTGCTGCCGCCGGCCGAGCAGGTGCCGGGCGAGCAGTACAACCACGGCGAGCGCGTCAAGTGCTACGTCGTGAGCGTGTCGCGCGGCGCCAAGGGGCCCCAGATCGCCCTCTCGCGCACCCATCCGAACCTCGTGCGGCGGCTGTTCGCCCTCGAGGTCCCGGAGATCGCGGACGGCACCGTGGAGATCCCCGCGGTGGCACGTGAGGCAGGTCACCGTTCGAAGATCGCGGTGAAATCAACGGTTGCCGGAGTGAACGCCAAGGGCGCCTGCATCGGCCCCATGGGTGCCCGTGTGCGCAACGTCATGCACGAGCTCGGCGGCGAGAAGATCGACATCATCGACCACTCGGACGACCCGGCCACGTTCGTCGGGAATGCCTTGTCCCCGGCCAAGGTCGTGTCCGTGAAGGTGGTCGACGAACGTGCCAAGACGGCCCGTGTCGTGGTGCCGGACTTCCAGCTCTCGCTGGCGATCGGCAAGGAGGGGCAGAACGCCCGTCTGGCCGCCCGCCTGACGGGCTGGCGCATCGACATCCGCAGTGACGCGGAGGCTCCGGCCACCGATGCGGTCACCTCCGGTTCGGCTGAATGAGCTCCAGGGGATAGAATTATCAACGGTTCAACGTCGGGAGTGGCTTCCCAGCACATCGGCCCTGTTCGTACGTGTATCGGATGCCGCACACGGACGTTGCCCTCTGAGCTGCTGCGTGTGGTCGCGGTGGGCGATTCGGTGGTTCCGGACGTCCGTCGGCGGCTTCCTGGTCGGGGTGCTTGGTTGCATTTCGATCTCGAATGTCTCCGCAACGCCGAGCGGCGACGGGCGTTCTCGCGGGCCCTCAAGGTCCAGGGAGCACTCGACGTCGCTTCGCTGCGCGAGCACGTGGAGCGGCAAGGGAAATTGGCTTCGGGACAGCCCCGCGGCCAGGAAGCAACAAGGAAGCAGGTCGACCCGTCATGAGTCAGCCGTGAAGCTGAAGACATGAACGCGCGACGTTAAGACGAGGTCGATGGGACTTGCCCGCCGGCCTCACGACCTAGGAGACCAGTGGCAGGCAAGGCCCGCGTGCACGAGCTCGCGAAAGAGCTCGGTGTTACGAGCAAGGAAGTCCTGAACAAGCTCGCCGAACAGGGCGAGTACGTGAAGTCCGCGTCCTCGACCGTCGAGGCCCCCGTGGCCCGGCGGCTTCGTGACGCCTACGAAGCCAAGTCTTCGAAGCCGGCTCCCAAGCCGTCCGCTCCGAAGCCCAAGGCACCCGCACCCGCTGCCGCAGCAGCGCCCGCCGCACCGGCGGAGTCGAAGCCTGCGGCCGACAAGCCCGCTGCGCCCAAGGGCATGCCCGGACCCCGTCCGGCCGCCCCGCGCCCGCCGGCCCCGAAGCCCGCTCCGGCAGCTCCTGCCGCGCAGGCTCCGGCAGCCCCCGCGGCGCCCGCACCGGCACCCGCTGCCCAGCCCCAGGCTCCGGCCGCCGCACCGGCACCCGCCGCGTCGGCCCCGGCAGAGCCCAAGGCCGCTCCGGCTCCCGGCACCAAGCCGGGTGGCGGACCGCGTCCCGGCCCGCGCCCGGCTCCGCAGCAGCAGCCTCAACAGCCCCAGCAGCCGCAGGCACCCGCCGCGGCCGCCGGTGGCCAGCAGTCCCAGTCCGTGGTGCCGCCGCGCACGCAGGCTCCCAAGCCCGCGGGCCCGCGGGCCCCGCGTCCTGGCAACAACCCCTTCGGCGTCGGTGGCGGCAACGCTCCGTCGCCGCGCCCCGGACCTCGTCCCGGCCCGCGGCCCGAGCAGGGCGGCGACCGCCCCGCAGGCGGCCCGAAGCCCGGCGACCCGCGTCCGGCGAACCCGCGTCCCAGCGGCGCTCCGGGTCAGGGTGGCCCGCGTCCTGCGGCAGCGCAGGGTGGCGGCCGTCCCGGCCCCGGCCAGGGTGGTCCTCGTCCCGGTGGTCCCGGTCAGGGCGGTCCCCGTCCGAACCCGGGCAACATGCCCCCGAGGCCGAACCCCGGCATGATGCCGGGCAACCGTCCGGCCGGTAACCGTCCTGGTCCCGGCGGTGGCGGCGGTGGCCGTCCCGGTGGTGGCGGCGGTGGCGGCGGTCGTCCCGGTGGGGGCGGCGGCGGTGGCGGCGGCGGCTTCCGCGGAGGCGGCGGTGGCGGTGGCGGCGGTGGCGGCTTCCGTCCCGGTGGCGGCGGTGGCGGTGGCGGTGGCTTCCGTCCCGGCGGTGGCGGCGGCGGTGGCGGCGGCTTCCGTCCCGGCGGTGGCGGCGGCGCAGGCGGCGGTGCCCCTGCCGGTGGTGGCGGCGGTTTCCGCGGTCGTCCCGGTGGCGGCGGCGGCGCTGGTCGCGGCGGTACCGCTGGTGCCTTCGGTCGTCCGGGTGGTCCTGCGCGTCGTGGACGCAAGTCCAAGCGGCAGAAGCGCCAGGAGTACATGGACAACATGCAGGCGCCTTCGGTCGGTGGCGTCCGCCTGCCCAAGGGCAGTGGCGAGACGATCCGCCTCCCGCGCGGTGCCTCGCTGACCGACTTCGCCGACAAGATCAACGCCAACCCGGCGTCGCTCGTGCAGGTGCTCTTCCACCTGGGCGAGATGGTCACGGCGACCCAGTCGGTGTCCGACGAGATCTTGGAGCTGCTCGGCACCGAGATGAACTACGTCGTGCAGGTCGTGTCCCCCGAGGAGGAGGACCGCGAGCTGCTCGAGACGTTCGACATCACCTACGGCGAGGACGCCGGTGACGAGGACGACCTGCAGATCCGTCCGCCGGTCGTGACCGTCATGGGTCACGTCGACCACGGTAAGACGCGACTGCTCGACACCATCCGCAAGGCGAAGGTGGCCGAGGGCGAGGCCGGCGGCATCACGCAGCACATCGGTGCGTACCAGGTGCAGACCGAGCTCGAGGGCAACCCGCGCCTCATCACCTTCATCGACACCCCGGGTCACGAGGCGTTCACCGCCATGCGTGCTCGTGGTGCGAACGCGACCGACATCGCGGTCATCGTCGTCGCCGCAGACGACGGCGTGATGCCGCAGACCGTGGAAGCGATCAACCACGCGCAGGCTGCTCAGGCGCCGATCGTGGTCGCGGTCAACAAGATCGACAAGGAGGGTGCGAACCCCTCCAAGATCCGTCAGCAGCTGACGGAGTACGGCCTCGTCGCAGAGGAGTACGGCGGCGACACGATGTTCGTCGACATCTCGGCGAAGCAGGGCATCAACATCGACAGCCTGCTCGATGCCATCCTGCTCACCGCCGACGCCTCGCTGGACCTCCGGGCCAACCCGGACATGGAGGCCCAGGGTGTCGCGATCGAGGCGCACCTCGACCGCGGTCGTGGTCCGGTCGCCACCGTGCTCGTCCAGCGCGGATCGCTCCGCGTCGGCTCCTCGATCGTCGCGGGTGACGCGTACGGTCGCGTGCGCCGCATGGTCGACGAGCACGGCGATGACGTCACCGTCGCGACCCCGTCGCGTCCGGTGCAGGTCATCGGTCTGACCTCGGTGCCGCGCGCCGGTGACTCGTTCCTCGTCGTCGACGAGGACCGGGTGGCCCGCCAGATCGCCGAGCGTCGTCAGGCCCGCACCCGCAACGCCGCCAACGCGGCGAAGCGCAAGCGCGTCAGCCTGGAAGACCTGGACGCCGCGCTGAAGGAGACTTCAGCACTCACCTTGATCATCAAGGGTGACAACTCGGGTACCGTCGAGGCCCTCGAGGACGCGCTCATGAAGATCGAGGTCGGCGACGACGTCGAGCTGCGCGTGATCCACCGCGGTGTCGGTGGCATCACCGAAGGCGACATCAACCTCGCCGTGGCCGGTTCCGCCATCGTCCTGGGCTTCAACGTCCGGGCCGAGGGCAAGGCGACCGAACTCGCGAACCGCGAGGGCGTGGACGTCCGGTACTACACGGTCATCTACCAGGCGATCGACGAGATCGAGGCGGCCCTCAAGGGTCTCCTCAAGCCGGAGTACGAAGAGGTCCAGCTCGGCCGCGCCGAGGTCCGCGACGTCTTCAAGTCCTCCAAGGTCGGCACGATCGCGGGTTGCATGGTCCTGTCGGGCGAGATCCGCCGCAACGCGCGTGCTCGCCTGATCCGTGACGGCAAGGTGATCGCGGAGAACCTCCCGATCAGCTCGCTCAAGCGGTTCAAGGACGACGCCACCGAGGTCCGCGAAGGTTTCGAGTGTGGTCTCACGCTCGGCAACTACAGCGACCTCAAGCTGGAAGACGTCATCGAGACCTTCGAGATGCGCGAGAAGCCGCGCGCCTAGTCGGTAGGTGAGGGGTGCGGAGCCGTTTAACCGGTGGCTCCGCACCCCTTTCTTCTGGAGGATCTCACCCATGTACGTGGGTGCTCTGGAATTGGACGTGCTTCTGGGCGACGTCCACTCGTTGAAGGAGAAGCGTTCAGTGGTGCGGCCCCTCGTGGCCGAACTGCGCAAGCGCTTCGAGGTCGCTGTCTCCGAGGCCGGTCACCTGGACCTGCATCGGCGCAGCTTGATCGGGGTGGCGGCGGTCGCCGCCGACCTGGAGCACGTCAGGGACGTTCTCGCCGGCTGTGAAAGGCTCGTGGCGGGACGACCCGAACTGGAACTGCTTTCAGCACGGACGAGACTGGTCGGGCCCGAGGACGAGTGACCGCGGCTCGAACTGGAACTGCACTGTGTTTACTGCCTCTCGGGCACGGACGAGGCTGGTCGGGCCCGAGGACGAGTGACCGCGGCTTGAACTGGAACTGCACTGTGCTCATTGCCCTTTCGGGCCCGCACTCGATTGATCGGGCCGGAGGACGACTAGGAAGGGGAGGCTCGTGGCCGACACGGCACGTGCCCGCAAGCTCGCCAAGCGGATCTCACAGATCGTCGCTTCGGCTCTGGAGCACGAGGTCAAGGACCCGCGGCTGGCTCGGGTGACGATCACCGACACCAGGGTGACCGGGGACCTGCACGACGCGACCGTCTACTACACCGTTCTGGGCGAGCGCCTGGACGTCGAACCCGACTACGCCGGGGCCGCAGCGGCTCTGGAGAAGGCCAAGGGGGTGCTGCGATCCATGGTCGGAGCACAGACCGGGGTCAGGTTCACGCCCACGCTGACGTTCATGACGGACACCGTGCCGGATGAGGCTCGCAAGATGGAAGAGCTGCTGGCCAAGGCCCAGGCCTCCGACGCCGAGGTGCTGCGCCGGTCGGCGGGGGCCACCCCCGCCGGCGAGGCCGACCCGTACAAGGCGCCTCGCGAGGCCGAGGACGAGGACTGAGTCCTCGACGGACCTTTCCGCGCACGACCAGGGCGGGCACGTTCATCGTGTCCGCCCTCTGGTTTTCGCCGGTGGTCCACTTGGCACAGTGGCGACGGAATCGGATGGAAACTGTCTTGTCCGAGGGTGCCGCAGAGCACTTCGGGACTGTGAACGGCTAACGTCTCCCTGTGGCAGACGACCTGAGCACCACCCTTGCCGAGGCCGCGAGGTTGCTGGCCGACGCCCGTGATGTGACCCTGCTGAGTCACATCAACCCCGACGCTGACACGCTCGGGAGTGCGTTGGCGGTGGGGCTCGCGCTGCATCGGCGCGGGGTGGCGGTGCGCGTGGCGTTCGGTGAGCCCGAGGCCGTGCCCGAGTCGCTGAAGGCGCTGGACACGGCCGGGCTGCTCGTTCATCGCGACGAGGTGCCCGAGGCGCCGGAACTGCTGGTCGTCATGGACACGGGCAGCTTGGAGCGGCTGGGGCCGCTCAAGGGGCGGGTCGCCAGTTGTCGTGGGCCCGTGATCGTGGTGGACCACCACGTGTCGAACACGCGGTACGGGACGGTGCACTGCATTGACGACCGCGCGGAAGCCACGGCGCTCATCGCGCTCAAGTTGCTCGACGAGATGAACGTCGAGATCGACGAGCCGATCGCGCGGTGCATCTATGCCGGGCTCGTCACCGACACCGGGGGCTTTCGGAAGGCAGGGCCAGAGGCGCACCACACGGCTGCGCGGTTGCTGGAGACCGGTGTGGACGCGTACGCGGTCACACGGCCGTTGATGGACTCTCATCCGTTCGCCTACCTCGGCATGTTGTCGCGTGTTCTGGCCAAGGCCGAGCTTGATCAAAAGGCTGCGCACGGGCTGGGGCTTGCTCATGCTGTGGTGAGCATCGAGGACGCTCACGGGGTTCGTAGTGAAGAGGTGGAGAGCGTCATCGACGTCGTGCGCTCGGCTTCGGAGGCCGAGGTCGCGGCGGTGGTGAAGGAGCTCAGGCCCGGGTTCTGGTCCGTGTCGCTGCGGGCCGTGAGCCGGGTCGACGTTCGTGAGGTGGCGCAGGTCCTCGGGGGTGGTGGGCACCGGCTGGCGGCCGGGTTCACGTTCGACGGGACCTCGGAGCAGGTCGTTGCCGCGCTGAAGGGCGCGTTGGAGCGGGTGGGGTCATGACACGGACAGGAAGCCCGCGGCTGCTGCGGGAGATCAACGACCGGGCCGCCATCGAGACGTTGCTGCGCAGCGGGGCGATGACGCGGGCCGAGCTGGAAGAGGTGATCGGGCTGTCCAAGCCCGCCACCGCCCAGTTGCTGGCGCGGCTCGAAGAGGACGGCATGGTCGTCCGCACCGGGTTGCGTGGTGGTGGACGCGGGCCTCGGGCGCAGATGTGGGCCGTCAACGGCGGTGTCGGGTACGTGGCCGCGGTGGCGTTGACGCCCGAGCTGATCGACGTGGCCATCGCGGACATCACCGGGTCGTTGCTGGCCGAGCACAGCGCGCCGATGCCCAAGGACAACACCCTCCAGGCGTTCCGCGGGACGGTGCAGAAGGCGGCGGCGCTGGCCGGGCTGAAGCTCGACGCGTTGTCGCACGTCGTCGTCGGCACGCCGGGCGCGGTCGATCCGGCCACCGGTCATCTCGGGTTCGCGCCGCACCTGCCCGGCCTTTCCGCCGTCGACCTGCCTTCGACGCTGCGCGAGCTGCTCGGCACGTCGGTGTCGATCGAGAACGACATCAACCTCGCCGCGCTGGAGGAGATGAGCTCCGGCCGTGCCGCCGGGGTGCGCAACTTCGTGCTGTTCTGGCCCGCGGACGAGATCGGCTCGGCGGTCGTGATCAACGGCGTGCTGCTGCGCGGCGTCACGGGTGGCGCGGGCGAGATCGACTCGATGCAGGTGCCGGGCGGGCGCTACGGCGACCAGGTCGACAGCGAGGCGATCGTGGCGCTCGCGGCCGAGCACGGCATCCACGAGTCGTCCGGGCTGGAGGCCGTGGCGCACGCGTTGAACGCCGGGACCGAGGGCAGGGCGTTCCTGACGGTGCTGGCGCACCGGATCGCGCTCGGGCTGGCGAACGTCGTGTGCGTGCTCGACCCCGAGCTGGTGCTGCTGTCCGGTGCGGTGGCGCACGCGGGCGGCGAGACGTTGTGCGACCTGGTGGCGCAGGAGCTGCTGAAGCTCGTCGTGCCGAGGACGCCCGTGCACCTCGCGCAGATCACCGCGAACCCGGTCCGGTCCGGTGCGTTGCACTCGGCGCTGGCCGTGGCACGCGAGCAGGTCTTCGGGTTGCCCCAACGGTCGTGAGTGGCCGTCGTCACCAGACGGATGAGCTTCGCAAAGCTTAGGTTCGTCGGGTGGAGGATCGGGTTCCCGCTCGGCGGGTGATCGGGCTGGCGGTGCCCGCCCTGGGGGTGCTGGCGGCCGAGCCGTTGTACGTGCTCGTCGACACGGCGGTCGTGGGGCACCTGGGGGCGTTGCCGCTCGCTGGGCTCGCTCTCGGCGGTGTGCTGCTCACGCAGGTGTCCACGCAGCTGACGTTTCTCTCGTACGGCACGACGGCGCGCACGTCCCGGTTGCACGGGGCCGGGCGTCGTCAGGAGGCCGTCGAGGAGGGCGTTCAGGCGACGTGGCTGGCGCTGGCCGCCGGTGTGCTCGTGGTGCTGCTGGGGCAGCTGTTCGCGCGGCCGTTGGCCGAGCTGCTGGCCGGGCCTGGCGCCGTGGCGGACGCGGCGGTGGAGTGGGTGCGCATCGCGTTGTTCGGTGCGCCGTTCATCCTCGTCACGATGGCCGGCAACGGGTGGATGCGCGGTGTTCAGGACACGAAACGGCCCCTGAAGTACATCCTGATCGGCAACGGCATCAGTGCGGTGCTGTGTCCCGCCCTCGTCTACGGCGCGGGC
This sequence comes from Lentzea pudingi, assembly GCF_014646255.1. Lineage (GTDB taxonomy): Bacteria > Actinomycetota > Actinomycetes > Mycobacteriales > Pseudonocardiaceae > Lentzea > Lentzea pudingi. The sequence goes on along the minus strand of NZ_BMNC01000002.1, from coordinate 102,618 downwards.
TGGGGACTCGAGGGTTCGGCCATTGCGAACGTCGTGGCGCAGGTGCTGTCGGCCGGGCTGTTCTTCAAGGCGCTGTTCGCGGAGCACGTGTCGTTGAAGCCGCAGTGGACCGCCATGCGCGCGCAGCTCGGTATGGGGCGCGATCTGGTGTTGCGGAGCCTCGCGTTCCAGGCCTGCTTCATCAGCGCGGCCTCTGTGGCGGCACGGACGTCCGTAGGAGCGTTGGGCGCGCATCAGGTCGTGTTGCAGCTGTGGACGTTCCTCGCACTTGTGCTCGACTCGTTGGCCATCGCGGCGCAGTCACTCGTCGGCGCGGCGCTGGGGGCGTCGAAGCGCCGGCAGGCGGAGAAGCTCGCCTGGCAGATCACGCGGTACGGGCTGGTGTTCGGCATCGGGCTGGGGCTGGTGTTCGCGGCGCTGGTCACCGTGCTGCCGCGGGCGTTCACGACGGACGCCGGTGTGCTGGCCGAGATCCCGAACGCGTGGTGGTTCTTCGTCGCGCTGCAACCGATCGCGGGTGTGGTGTTCGCCCTGGACGGGGTGCTGCTCGGCGCCGGTGACGTGAAGTTCATGCGCACGGCGACGCTCGGGTCGGCGGTGATCGGGTTCCTGCCGCTCGTGTGGGCCTCGTACGCGTTCGGCTGGGGGCTCGCGGGCATCTGGACGGGGCTGTCGGCCTTCATGGTGCTGCGGCTGCTCGCGGTGGTGTGGCGCACGCGCTCGGGGGAGTGGGCGGTGGAGGGCGCGGTCCGCTAGGCCTGTGAGCAGGGCCACTGAGTGACTCCCTGAACGGGCGCTGTGGGCGACCTCACGGCATGAAACCGTTACCAAGAAGGTTGCTTAGTGCGATGTAACTAATATCTGCCCGCCCCTGACCTGGGAGAGTGCCGCCTTGCCGTCGGTCGATCGCGCCACCCGGACCTCGTGGCTGATCTGGACCACCGCCGTCTTCGTCTACTTCGCCGCTCTCTTCCACCGCACCACGCTCGGCGTGGCCGGACTGGAGGCGAGCGAGCGGTTCGGGCTCGGACCCGCCCAGCTCGGTGTGTTCACCGTGCTGCAGATCGGCGTCTACGCCCTGATGCAGATCCCCACGGGTCTGCTCGTCGACCGCTACGGGCCGCGCCGCGTGCTCACGGTCGCCGCCCTGCTCATGGGCACCGGCCAGGTGCTCTTCGCCGTCGCCGACTCGTACGCGCTCGGGCTCACCGCGCGGGCGGTGCTCGGCATGGGTGACGCGATGACGTTCATCAGCGTGATCCGCCTCGTCGCGACGCACTTCCCGCCGCGCCAGTACTCGCTCGTCGTCGCCGTCACGGCCGCGATCGGCGGTGTCGGCAACCTCGTCGCCACGGTGCCGCTGACGCTCATGCTCGGCTCGATCGGGTGGACCTGGGCGTTCCTCATCGCGGGCGGTGCCACGGCGCTCTACTCGGTCGTGGCGTTCCTGCGGGTGCGCGACGTGCCGGAGGGGTTCGTCGCGCCGAAGCCGGAAGCCGTGCCGTTGCGGAAGATCTGGCCGAAGGTGCGGCAGGCGTGGAGCGTGCCCGGCACCCGGCTCGGGTTCTGGGCGCACTTCAGCACCATGTCGACGCCCGCCGTCATCGGGCTGCTGTGGGGGTACCCGTACCTCGTGCAGGCGCAGGGGATGTCGCCGCGTGCCGCGTCCTCGACGCTCGGCCTGCTCGTGATCGGCGCGATCGTGGCGAGCCCGATCATCGGCGGCCTGTTCTCGCGCAACCCCGAGTGGCGCATGCCGATCTCGGTCGGGTTCCTGGCGTTCGCGTTCACCGGGTGGGGCGTGCTGCTGCTCTGGCCGGGCGGGCACGTGCCGGCGCCGGTCATCGCCGTGGTGTTCCTGGTGCTCACCGTCGGTGGGCCGATCTCGGGCGTGGCGTTCGCTCTCGCGCGTGACTACAACCCGTCGCACCGGCAGTCCACGGCCAGTGGCCTGGTCAACGTCGGAGGCTTCCTCGCGGTGACCGTGACCGCGCTTGGCGTCGGTGTGCTGCTGGACCTCTTCGAGGGTGTTCTGGCGCCTGTGTCGGCGTTCCGGGTGGCGTTCAGCTTCTGCGTGCTCGTGCTGGTCCTGGGCGGCTGGCGGATGCTCGTCTGGTGGCGGCGCGCGCGTGCCGCGGTGTTCGAGGCGGAGGAGCGCGGGGAGACCGTGCCGGTGCAGATTCGGCGTCGTCGCTGGGACGCTCTGCACGTCGCTTAAGATTTCGCGCCGTGAAACCCTCTGTTGCACCGGGCCTGGTCGTCGTCGACAAGCCGGACGGCATGACCTCGCACGACGTGGTGGCGCGCGTGCGCAGGATCCTCGGCACCCGCAAGGTCGGCCACGCCGGCACGCTGGACCCGATGGCGACCGGCGTGCTCGTGCTCGGCATCGAACGCGCGACGAAACTCCTCGGCCACCTCGCGCTCGACAGCAAGGCCTACCTCGCGACGATCGTGCTCGGCGCGTCCACCACCACGGACGACGCCGAGGGCGAGGTGCTGTCCACTGAGGACGCCTCCGGTGTCGCGGACGACGCGATCGCGGCCGAGATCGCGAAACTGACCGGCCCCATCCAGCAGGTGCCGTCGTCCGTCTCCGCCGTGAAGATCGACGGCAAGCGCGCCTACGCCCGCGTGCGCGCCGGCGAAGAGGTCGAGATCCCCGCACGGCCCGTGACCGTGCATCGGTTCGACGTGCTGTTCTCACGCCGTGAGGACAAGACCGTGCTGCTCGACGTGATGGTCGAGTGCTCGTCCGGCACGTACGTGCGCGCGCTGGCCCGCGACCTCGGTGCCGCGCTCGGCGTCGGAGGGCACCTCGGGGCGTTGCGGCGCACCAGGGTCGGACCGTTCGACCTCCGCGTCGCCAAGACCCTGCAGCAGCTGGAGGAGACGCCCGGCCTGTCGCTCGACCTGGACTCCGCGGTCGCGACGGCGTTCCCGCGCCGGGAGATCGACCCGAACGAGGCGTCGGCGCTGTCGCACGGGCAACGGCTGCGCGCGGGTGGCATCGAGGGGACCTACGGGGTGTTCGGGCCGGACGGGCACGTCATCGCGCTGGCCAAGGACGAGGGCACGGCGTGCAAGCCCGTGGTGGTGCTGAGCCCGGCGGGCTGACCGAGTTCTGCCCGTTCCAAGGCCCTGGCCGCGACCCGTGACCGCCTGGCGAGGTGGGCGGGCGACGGCTCTCGCCGCCGTCGTAGGCTGATCACCGTGCAACGCTGGCGCGGACTTGACCACCTCCCCGGCGGCTGGGGCCGCTGCGTGGTGACCATCGGTGTGTTCGACGGTGTCCACAAAGGCCACCAGGCCCTGATCGGGCGTGCCGTCGAGCTCGCGGGGCAGCGCGGCCTGCCGGCCGTGCTGATGACCTTCGACCCCCACCCGTCCGAGGTCGTGCGGCCCGGTAGCCATCCCGCGCAGCTCACCACGTTGCGGCGGCGGGCCGAGCTGGTCGAGGCGCTCGGTGTCGACCACTTCGTGGTGGTGCCGTTCACCCTAGAGACCAGCCGGATGCCCGCGGACCAGTTCGTCCACGAGGTGCTCGTCGAGAAGCTGCACGCCGCTGCCGTAGTAGTGGGTGAGAACTTCAGCTTCGGGTTCAAGGCGGCCGGTAACGTCGCGATGCTGCGCCAGCTGGGGCAGCGGTTCGGATTCGTGACCGAGGGGGCTGATCTGGTGTCCGCTGAGGAAGTGACGTACTCGTCGACCTACGTCCGCGCGTGCATCGACGCGGGGGACGTGCGGGCGGCGGCCGAGGCGCTGGGCAAGCCGCACCGGCTCGAGGGGATCGTCGTCAAGGGTGACGGGCGCGGCAAGGACCTGGGGTTCCCGACCGCGAACCTGTCCACGCCCAAGTTCGCGGCGGTGCCGGCCGACGGCATCTACGCCTGCTGGTTCACCGATGCCAAGGGCAAGACGCTCAAGGCCGCGGTCAGCGTCGGCACCAACCCGACGTTCTCCGGCAAGGAGCGTCGCGTGGAGGCGTTCGTGCTCGACGTCGACGAGGACTACTACGGCCAGCGCGTCGCCGTGGACTTCATCGAGCGGTTGCGCGAGATGGAGAAGTACGACTCCGTAGAGGCCCTGCTCGAACAAATGCATCGAGATGTAGACCGAACGAGGGAACTGCTGACCGAGTCGTGACCGTCAGATAGGTCGAAGTGCGCCTCCGGCAGCCACCGTGCTGGCAGGATGCGGGTTCAGGGTGTGGGCTACTGGAGAGGCCAAGGTGGAGGACCACAAGATCGTTCAGCGCAACCTCGCCCTGCAACGGGAGTGGTACGGGGAGCCTCTGGGTGACCGGGTGCGCCGGTTGGTCGTGGCCTTCAACGTGTCGCAGGCGCAGCTCGCGGACGTGCTCGGGATCAGCGCGCCGATGCTCAGCCAGGTGATGAGCGGCCGCCGCGCGAAGATCGGCAACCCCTCCGTGCTCGCCCGCATGATCATGCTGGAGCGCAAGATCCTCACGCCGGACGTGGCGACCGGGGCGCCGGAGGCGTTGCAACGCGCGCTCGACGACGTGCGCGAGTCCAAGCCGACGGTGTCCCGTGACTCGCTGCCGGTCAACGGCGACGAGAGCGTCGCGTACCCGGTGCTTCGCCGGGTCGCCGACCGCCTCGAACTGCAGCAGGCCGCCGACCTGCTGCACGAGGACTTCCCGGCGATCGCGGAGCTGTTCCGCCGTGCCATCCGGGCCGCCAGCAGGTGAGATTTCCGCCGGCGGGAATTCACCTCCGGTTAAATCGGTTGGCACGGACAACGGGTGCGCACCACAATGGGCACGCACCTCACGGTGGCTCGTGAGCAGCGCCGACGGCTTCCCCCGTCCGTGGATCGGGTGGGGTTGCGCACGTCAGCGCGCCGCTGAGCACAGTGCCTGATAACCTTCGCAGTTGGGTCTGGCTGCGGTCCGTGGCGGCCAGTACCGGCTACCCCCGGCCAGCAATTCGGCGGGCGTGGGGCCGCACGGACCTGAACAAGTAGGAGAAGTACCTAGTGGCACTGTCCACGGATCAGAAGAAGTCCATCCTCGGTGAGTACGGTCTGCACGACTCGGACACGGGCTCGACCGAGGCGCAGGTCGCTCTGCTGAGCAAGCGCATCGCCGACCTCACCGAGCACCTCAAGCAGCACAAGCACGACCACCACTCCCGCCGGGGCCTTCTGCTGATGGTCGGCCGTCGCCGCCGTCTGCTGAACTACCTGACCAAGGTGGACATCAACCGCTACCGCGCGCTGATCCAGCGCCTCGGTCTGCGCAGGTGATTTCCACCGAGGGGGAGTGACCGGCCGGTCACTCCCCCTCGGTGCACAACCGGGTGTATACAGATCCCTGGTTGCAAAGAGGCAAGAAAAACAGGACCCGCATCGCGCGAAGCAGTTTCCGCGCCGGTCCTCGGTAGTGGCCTCCTGGTGGAAACGCCCCAGGGGACTTCAATCGAAGACCGGCCTCGTCAGAACGCGTGAGCGGTGTCCAAAAGACGAGGAGCAACAAGTAAATGACGGACATCGAGGTCCACGAGGCGACTGCCGTTATCGACAACGGCAAGTTCGGCTCGCGCTCCATCCGCTTCGAGACCGGGCGCCTCGCGCGTCAGGCCGCCGGCAGCGTGGTGGCGTACCTGGACGACGAGACGATGCTTCTGAGCGCCACGACGGCGTCGAAGCACCCCAAGGAGCACTTCGACTTCTTCCCCCTCACGGTGGACGTCGAGGAGCGCATGTACGCCGCGGGCCGCATCCCCGGCTCGTTCTTCCGGCGTGAGGGCCGTCCGAGCACGGACGCCATCCTCACCTGCCGCCTGATCGACCGTCCGCTGCGCCCGTCCTTCGTGGACGGCCTGCGCAACGAGATCCAGGTCGTCATCACGGTGATGAGCCTGAACCCGAAGGACCTGTACGACGTCGTGGCGATCAACGCCGCGTCCGCGTCGACGCAGCTCGCGGGTCTGCCGTTCTCCGGCCCGATCGGTGGCGTCCGCGTCGCTCTGATCGAGGGCCAGTGGGTCGCGTTCCCGACCTACGAGCAGCTCGAGAAGGCCGTGTTCGACATGGTCGTCGCGGGCCGCGTGGTCGACTCCGGCGACGTCGCGATCATGATGGTCGAGGCCGAGGCCACCGACAACGTGATCGACATGATCGCCGAGGGCGCCACCGCCCCGACCGAAGAGGTCGTGGCCGCGGGCCTCGAGGCCGCCAAGCCGTTCATCAAGGTCCTCTGCGAGGCCCAGGCGCAGCTCGCCCAGGTCGCCGCGAAGGCCACCGGCGAGTACCCGACGTACCCGGCCTACCAGGCCGACGCGTTCGAGGCCGTCGAGGCGTCCGCGTCCGGCGAGCTCGCCCAGGCGCTGACCATCGCGGGCAAGGCCGAGCGCGAGTCCAAGCTCGACGAGGTCAAGGCCGCCACGCTCGAGAAGCTGGCCGAGCAGTTCGAGGGTCGCGAGAAGGAGGTCGGCGCCGCGTTCCGCTCGCTGACCAAGAAGCTCGTGCGCCAGCGCATCCTGCGCGACAAGGTCCGCATCGACGGCCGCGGCCTCACGGACATCCGTGACCTCGGCGCCGAGGTGGCCGTGATCCCGAGGACGCACGGTTCGGCGCTGTTCGAGCGCGGCGAGACCCAGATCCTGGGTGTCACCACGCTGAACATGCTGCGCATGGAGCAGCAGATCGACTCGCTCGCTCCCGAGACGCACAAGCGCTACCTGCACCACTACAACTTCCCGCCCTACTCGACCGGTGAGACCGGCCGCGTGGGTTCGCCGAAGCGCCGCGAGATCGGCCACGGCGCGCTGGCCGAGCGGGCGATCATGCCCGTGCTGCCCAAGCGCGAGGAGTTCCCCTACGCGATCCGCCAGGTGTCCGAGGCGCTGAGCTCCAACGGCTCGACGTCGATGGGCTCGGTCTGCGCGTCGACCCTGTCGCTGCTGAACGCGGGTGTCCCGCTGAAGGCGCCGGTCTCCGGCATCGCGATGGGCCTCGTCTCCGACGAGGTCGACGGTGAGACCCGCTACGTGGCGCTGACCGACATCCTCGGTGCCGAGGACGCGTTCGGCGACATGGACTTCAAGGTCGCGGGCACCAAGGAGTTCGTGACGGCGCTGCAGCTCGACACGAAGCTCGACGGCATCCCGTCCGAGGTGCTGGCGGCGGCGCTGGGCCAGGCCCGCGACGCGCGCTACACGATCCTCGAGGTCATGGCCGAGGCCATCTCCGACCCGGACGAGATGAGCGCCTTCGCTCCGCGCGTGACGTCGGTCAAGATCCCGACCGACAAGATCGGCGAGGTCATCGGCCCGAAGGGCAAGATGATCAACTCGATCACCGAGCAGACCGGTGCCGACATCTCCATCGAGGACGACGGCACGATCTACGTCGGTGCGGCGGACGGCCCCTCGGCCGAGGCCGCGATCGGCATGATCAACGCGATCGCGAACCCGCAGCTGCCGAAGGTCGGCGAGCGCTTCCTGGGCACCGTGGTGAAGACGGCCGCGTTCGGCGCGTTCGTCTCGCTGCTGCCCGGCAAGGACGGCCTCGTCCACATCTCGAAGCTGGGCAACGGCAAGCGCATCGCGAAGGTCGAGGACGTCGTCTCGGTCGGGGACAAGCTCCGCGTCGAGATCGCCGACATCGACCAGCGCGGCAAGATCAGCCTCGTCGTCGTGAACGAGGACGACGCCGCGAAGCCGGCTGACGCCCCGGAGGCCGTCGAGGCCACCGAGGCGACTGAGGCGGCTCCCGCTCAGTGAGCACGACTGACAACAACGTGACGGCCGCGGGTGCATCCACCCGCGGCCGTCCGCGTACTGCGACGACGCCCGGGCACCTCCAGAAGCCCGGCAGCACGCGCGTGCTGGAGATGTCCGCGGGCTCCGAGGTGCGGCGCAGCATGCTGCCCTCGGGCCTGCGGGTCATCACCGAGCGCATCCCGGGCGTGCGGTCCGCCTCGGTCGGGCTGTGGGTGCAGGTCGGGTCCCGTGACGAACGGCCAGAGGTCGCGGGTGCCGCGCACTACCTGGAACACCTGCTGTTCAAGGGAACCTCGCGGCGCACGGCGGCGGCCATCGCGGAGGAGATCGACGCGGTCGGCGGCGAGCTGAACGCGTTCACCGCGAAGGAGCACACCTGCTACTACGCGCACGTCCTGGACGAGGACCTGCCGCTCGCGGTCGACCTCGTGGCGGACGTGGTGTTCGAGGCCCTCTGCGGTCCGCGTGACTTCGAGACCGAACGCGGTGTCGTGCTCGAGGAGATCGCGATGCGCGACGACGACCCCGAGGACCTGCTGCACGACGCGTTCACCGAGGCGTTGTTCGGCGGGCATGCGCTGGGGCGTCCCGTTCTGGGGACCGAGAAGTCCATTCAGGACATGGAGAGGGACAACCTCTACTCGTTCTACAAGAAGCGTTACACGTTGCCGCGCATGGTGTTCTCGGTCGCGGGCAACATCGAGCACGCGCACGTGATGCGCCTCGTGCGCAAGGCCGTCGGCGACCGCCTGTCGCGGGAGGGCAGCGCGGTGGTGCCCCGCGCCGGTCGCGCGCGCATCGCCGACGCCCGCAAGCTGGTGCTGCACACCGACGACACCGAGCAGGCGCACATGATGCTCGGCATGCGCGGTCTCGACCGCCACGACGAGCGCCGCTTCGCGTTGAACGTGCTGAACGCGGCCATCGGCGGCGGCATGAGCTCCCGGTTGTTCCAGGAGGTGCGCGAGCGGCGAGGCCTGGCGTACCAGGTGTACTCGTCCGTCGGCCTGTACGCGGACACCGGCACGTTCGCCGTCTACGCGGGCTGCCAGCCGGACCGGTTGGGCGAGACCGCCGGCGTCATCCGCGAGGTGCTCGTGGACGTGGCCCGCGGAGGCCTGTCGGACGCGGAAGTGGCGCGCGGCAAGGGTCAGCTGCGGGGCGCCCTGGTGCTGGGTCTGGAGGACACCAGCTCCCGGATGTCGCGCATCGGCAAGTCCGAGCTCAACTACGGCGACCACCTGAGCGTGGAAGCGACCTTGGCGCGCATTGACGCGGTCTCCGCCGACGAAGTGGCGTTGCTCGCACGTGAGCTGCTGCGCAGGCCCGTCGCCGCGGCGGTGGTGGGCCCCTACGATCACGCCGACGATCTGCCGGACCAGGTACACGAGGTGATTGCATGATTCGCGTCGGAGTTCTCGGCGCGCGGGGCCGCATGGGTTCCGAGGTGGTCCGCGCGGTCGAGGCCGCGAAGGACATGGAGGTCGTGGCGGCCATCGACGCCGACGACCCGTTGTCCACGCTCGTCGACGCCGGTGTCCAGGTCGTCGTCGACTTCACGCACCCCGACGTGGTGATGGGGAACCTGGAGTTCTGCGTCGCCGCCGGAATCCACTGCGTGGTCGGCACTTCCGGGTTCGACCAGCCGAAGCTGGACGCGGTCGCGGCACTGCTCGCATCGAAGCCCGACGTCGGTGTGCTCGTCGCGCCGAACTTCGGCATCGGCGCCGTGCTGCTGATGCGCTTCTCGGAGATCGCCGCCCGCTACTACGAGTCGGCGGAGATCATCGAGCTGCACCACCCGCGCAAGGCCGACGCGCCTTCGGGCACGGCGGCGCACACGGCCCGTCTGATCGCGGCGGCGCGCTCCGGCATGGACCCCATGCCGGACGCCACCACGCAGGAGGAGCCGGGCGCGCGCGGTGCCGTCGTCGACGGCGTGCGCGTCCACTCGCTGCGGATCTCCGGGATGATCGCGCACCAGGAGGTCGTGTTTGGCGGTGAGAGCGAGACGCTGACGATCCGCCAGGACTCGCTGCACCGGACGTCGTTCATGCCCGGTGTCGTGCTGGGCGTGCGGGAGATCGTCGGCCGGCCCGGACTGGCCGTCGGTCTCGACAAGTACCTCGACCTGTGAAGACCCGGATCACCGTCGGGGTGCTGATCGCGGCACTCGCCGTCTACTTCGTCCTGCTCGCCGGTCGCGCGGTCGCGTTGCTGCGGACCGGTGAGCTGGTCGGGATCCTGCTCGGTGTCGGGGTGCTGATCCTGCCGCTGCTCGGCGTGTGGCTCGTGTACTCCAACCTGCGGTTCGGCTGGGAGACCGAGAAGATGGCCCGCGAGCTCGACGCGGACGGGCTCCTGCCGGACGTCTCGCACCTGCCTCGTCGGCCGTCCGGCCGGGTGGACCGGGAGGCCGCCGACTCGTGGTTCGAGGAGCGGCGGGCCGAGGTCGAGGCCTCGCCCGACGACTGGCGGGCCTGGTTCCGGCTGGCGTACGCCTACGACGTCGCGGGGGACCGCGGCCGGGCGCGCGCGACGATGCGGAAGGCGATCGAGCTGCACGCCTGATCTTGTCGGGGGTGCGGAGTACGGTGAAACGCAGGGGTTCCCGGTCAGGGGGTACCCCTGCGTCAGCGCGGATCCGGTCAGTTCCTGGCGGCCGCCACAGCCAGTTCCGCCGCCAGATCACCCTTCTGCACCACCAGAACGGCCTCCAGCCCGAGCCAGTCGGCCATGTGCCGCAACTCCGCCGCCAGCTCGACGGCGACCCGCCCGCGGTCCACCCCGGGCTCGGCCCAGGCCGACTGCACCCGCAGCACCCCTGCGGCCCGATCGGCCTTGATGTCCACGCGGGCCACGAGCGAGCCGTCGAGCAGGAACGGGAACACGTAGTACCCGTGCACCCGCCGAGGCTCCGGCACGTAGATCTCGATGCGGTACCGGAACCCGAAGATCCGCTCGGTCCGAGCCCGCTCCCAGATCAGCGGATCGAACGGACACAACAGCGCACGCCCCACGACCCGGCGGGGCGCACGAGCCTCGACATGCCGGTACCCGACGCCCTTCCACCCCTCGACCGCCACAGGCTCCAGCACGCCGTCCGACACCAGCGAGGCGACAGCGGCCTGGGAGCGGCGCGGATCCAGCCGGTAGTAGTCGCGCAGGTCGGGTTCGGTCGCCACCCCCAAAGCGACGGCGGAGCGCAACACCAGTTCGCGGGCACCCGTCTCGGGAGTCCACTGCTGTGCCAGGACGTCGGCCGGGATGACGCGCTCGGTCAGGTCGTAGAGGCGTTCGAACGAACGGCGGGTGCCGGTGGTGAGGACGCCGACGCCGAACAGGACCTCGCAGATGCGCTTGACCTCCGACCAGTCCCACCAGGGGCCCTTCGCGCGGCCGCGGTCGCCCATGAGCGCCTTCTCCAGGGCGCCGGCGCCGATGGGGCCCAGTTCCTTCACTGCCGCCAGGACGTCGTCCACCAGTTGCGGGGAGCGTTCGAGGATCGTCTGGTAGTTCTGCCACCAGCCGCGCTTCTTCGCGCCCGAGTGGAACAGCGGCCAGTCGGCGACGGGGACGAGAGAGGCTTCGTGGGCCCAGGTTTCCACGAGCATGCGGGGCTTGCGGGCCGAATCCGTCCAGGCCGCCTCGTCCAGGAGCGAAGGCGAGTAAGCGCCCAGGCGGGAGAACAGCGGCATGTAGTGCGCGCGCACGGCCACGTTCACCGAGTCGATCTGCAGGAGCTGCACGCGGGACAGGACGCGTTGAAGGTGTCTGCGGGTGGCCGCGGGCGGCCTCAGGTCGGTGAAGCCCTGGGCGCCCAGCGCGATTCGACGGGCCACGTCCGCACTCATCCTCTGCACGTCGCCGATGGTGCCACGCACCCCTGACAATTCGACGTCGATAGGGTGCGTTCATGGCCGACGCCGGCGTCCAGACCGCCACCGCTGCTGACCTTTCGGAGATCGTCCGCATCCATCGGGAGACGTGGCGGCTCGCCTACGCCGAACTCCTGCCGCCGGAGGTCCTCGACGCGCTCGACACCGACGACGCGTGGTCGCACGCCGTCCGCAGCTCTGCGGTGCTGAAGGCGACCGAGGGGGAGTGGACGGTCGGGTTCGTCGTCGCGAGCAAGGCGCCGGAGGACGAGGTGGCCAGGGCGGACGGGGCGCTGCCTGAGGACGCGGAGACCACGGCGCTCGTCAGCGTCCTCGTCGAACCGCGCTGGGGCCGGCGCGGGCACGGCACGCGGCTCCTGGCCGAAGCCGTGAAGAGGCTCCACGAGACGGGCGCGACGCGCGGGATCGCGTGGGTGCCCGAGGCGGACAAGGCGTCCAGGAACTTCTACGAGCGACTGGGCTGGACGGGGGATGGCACTGTGCGCACGTTGGACGCAGGCGGGCGTCCCCTGCGCGAGATCCGGGTGTCCGGTCCGCTCGAGGTCCGACTCGGCGACTGAGATCTGTGTAACCTCGGCCGGGTGCTCGCCTTGGTCGCCCTCACCTTCGGGGTCGCGCTCGGCTCAGCCATCGTTCCCCTGATCAGCATCGAGATGTTCGTCCTGGGACTTTGCGCGCGCCGGCCGGACACGTCGTTCTGGATCGTCGGCCTCTCGGTGGCGGTCGGCCAGGTGCTGGGCAAGTTGCTGTACTTCTACGCCGCGCGCGGCGACATCCACCTGCCGAAGTTCCTGCACCGCAAGCCGGGCGGCAAGCCGTCGAAGCTCGCGCGCTGGTTCGGGCCGGGTACGCGCATGCACCGCTGGGGCGACTGGATCCACGTGAAGTGCCGGGCGCACCCGAACTGGATGGCCGGCACGCACGGGGTGAGCGCGCTGGTCGGGCTGCCGCCGTTCATGGCGACGAGCGTGCTCGCCGGACTCGCGGGCATGTCCACGACGATGTTCGTGGCCACCGGCATGGTGGGCCGGTTCGTGAGGTTCAGCTTCCTCGCTGCCTCACCGGCCGTCGTCATGGCCTGGTTCTAGTAGTTGAACAGGACCGCCGCCGCCACGGAGAAGGCGATCAACACGGCTGCCACGGTGATGCGCGCTGATTCGAGCACGACCCCGAAGTTATCGATCCAGAGCCGACGAAATCCAGGCGCAAACGGGTGAGAGCCGAATGATCTGGCTCTCACCCGTCTGTTTCACGCCCGATCATTCGAGGACGAGTACTCCGTTGGGCAAGCCGGGCGCTTCGTACGAGTGCCACATCGGACGCCACGAAGGCAGCTCCAGCATGCGGCGCATGTCCGCGAACCCGGACAGCCAGCCCATCCACGAGCCGTAGGGCGGATCGGTCACGTCGAAGCCGCTCTGCACGAACGTCAGCCGCGTCTTGCCCTCCGAGCCCTTCAGCTCCCAGGACGACACCATCCCGTCCGGGAACTCGATCGCGAAGCGCTCCTCGTCGAGGGCGATGATCTTCGCCGGGTTCGGCTCCTCCTCGAAGCTCCCCATGGCCCACCGGCCGCCGACGTGCGGCTCGATCGAGCACCGGGCACCGAAGTACCGCGCGAACACGTCGGCGTCGGTCAGGGCGTTGATGATCGCCGCGGGCGGCGCCGCGATGTCGACCTCGATCCGCTGCTCCGGCGTCGAGAAGTCGCAGAGCGCGAACACCGGCCGGCCTTCGACGTGCTCCACCAGGTTCGCGAGGGTCAGCGACCAGAACGTGTGGATGACGCCCGCCCCGCCCTCGTCCTCGATGCCCGCGCCCCACTCCGGGTACGGGGACTGCGTCGCCACGATCAGCGTCTGGCCGTCGCGCTCCTCCACGCCGAGTTCGATCGTGTACTCGGTGCCCTTGAGCAGCCACGAGAAGCGCACCGAAGAAGAGGTGACGTCCAGCAGCTTCTGCCGGCCGCGCTCGCCGTCGGGCGTGTAGCGCCCCCAGAACTCGTACACGCCGTGTTCGAGGTCCACGTCGGCATGTTCGGCCAGCCACACGCGCAGGTCGTCGGCCGTCGTCAACGCCCGGTAGGCGGTGGCCGGGTCGGCGGACGTGCGTACTCGGACGATTCCGGTGCTCATCGGTCTTCTCCCTTGGGGTAGCAGGCGAGCGCGATGCGGAACGCATCCCCCTCCGCGCCGCCGTATCTGGTGAAGAGGTCCTGCAACGTCGTCTGCAGCTCGGCCAGGAACTCCTGGCGTTCCTCCGGTCGCACCCGGATCTCCCCGGACACTCCGACGGACGGCAGTTCGCTCGACCTGTCGAGCGCCGCCACGTCGGCCTGGATCTGTTCGGCGAGGTCCACGAGGTGCCCCAATGCCAGTTCGTCGCGCGACCCGATCCGGCCGACCAGGTGCGGTGACAGCCAGTACGACCGCGCCACCGCCTGGTAGAGGCCTTCCTGGATGCCGCGCACCCTGCGTTCGGAGACCTGGGTGGCGAGACCGGCCTTGACCAGCTTTTTGACGTGGTAGTGCACGCGTTGCGGCGTCTGGTCGAGCACCTCGGCGATCTCGGTGCACGAGCGCGGCGCGGCGAGCTGCCGCAGCACCTCCACGCGCTGCGGCTTGAGCAGGGTCTCGGCCTGCTCCATCCGGTCCAGATAGATCACGTCTCTCATCGCAAAAAAGACTTTGAACGTTCAAAACTATTTTGTCAATCGGACGGACAACTATGGAGTGACAGATATTGAAATCTGTCAGTTGATCGGGCAGGCTGGAACCCACCGAAGAGACGAAGGGGTTCGAAATGCAGAAGCGTCAGCTCGGAGCCACCGGCCCGGTCGTGTCCGCCCTCGGCCTGGGCTGCATGGGCATGTCCAACGCCTACGGCCCGGCCGACCGGGACGAGAGCATCGCGACCGTGCGAGCCGCCCTCGACGCGGGCGTCACGCTGCTCGACACCGGTGACTTCTACGGCCAGGGCCACAACGAGATGCTCCTCGCCGAGGCCATCGAGGGCCGTCGCGACGAGGTGCAGCTCAGCGTCAAGTTCGGCGGCATGAGGGACGCCGACGGCGCGTTCCTCGGGTTCGACACGCGCCCGATCGCGGTCGCCAACTCCCTCGCGTACTCGTTGCAGCGCCTGAACGTCGACCACGTCGACATCTACCGGCCGGCCAGGCTCGACCCGAACGTGCCCATCGAGGACACCATCGGCGCCATCGCCGAGCAGATCGACAAGGGCCGCGTCCGGCACATCGGCCTGAGCGAGGTCGGGGCCGAGACGATCCGCCGCGCCCACGCCGTGCACCCGATCGCGGACCTGCAGATCGAGTACGGCCTGCTGGAGCGCGCCGTCGAGCGGGAGATCCTCCAGGTCACCCGTGAGCTCGGCATCAGCATCACCGCGTACGGCGTGCTGTCGCGCGGTCTGATCTCGTCCACGCCGCTCACGGTCGACACCGGCGACTACCGCGGCCACACGCCCCGGTTCCAGGGCGACAACCTGACCCGCAACCAGGCCCTGGTCGACAAGCTCGCCGAGATCGCCGCGAACAAGGGCGTCACGGTCGCGCAGCTCGCGATCGCCTGGGTCGCGGCACGCGGTGAGGACGTGGTGCCTCTCGTCGGCACGACCAAGCGTGCGAGGCTGAACGAGGCGATCGGTGCCGTCGGCGTGACGTTCACCGAACGGGAACTGCAGGAGATCGAGGCCGTCGTCCCGGTCGGGGCCGCCGCGGGCACGCGGTACCCGGCCCAGCAGATGGCCATGCTGGACAGCGAGAGGTGAGCGACGTGGCGGAGGCGTTGACCGGCGAGGCGATCCTCGTGGCGACCGAAGAGGTGCTGCGCAGGTACGGCCCGGCCAAGGCGACGGTCGTCGACGTCGCCAAGGCGCTCGGGGTCAGCCACGGCAGCGTCTACCGCCACTTCCCGACCAAGGCCGCGTTGCGCGAGGCCGTGACGCGGCGCTGGCTCGACGCGATCCACCTGGAGATGGAGTCGGCCCTCGACCCCGAGGCGTCCTCGGCGGACAACTTGCGGGCCTGGTTGCAGCGCCTGTTCGACCGGAAGCGGCTGTCGCACGCCGACGAACCGGAGCTGTTCGCGACGTTCAAGGTGCTGGTGAGCGAGAGCAGCATCATCCCCGACTACCACCTCGGCCACCTGGTGGGTCAGATCGCGCGCATCATCCAGGCCGGAGTGGATACCCGCGAGTTCATGACGGACGACGTCGGGAAGACGGCGCAGGCGGTGTGGGACGCGACGCAGGTGTTCCACCACCCGGCTCACGCCCAGGAGTGGGGGAATCCTCACATTCAGGACGCGTTCGACGCCGTCGTCTCACTGGTCGTCGCCGGACTGCGGTACAACCGAACCCCTAGTGCCACAGGCGATGCTTGAGGGTCACGGAGGTGAACGGTGCCGCCTGACGAGTGGATCGATCTGCTGGGAGCGCCCGAGAGGCGCCCTGACCCGGTTGACTGGGACGCGCTCAAAGCCCGCGTCGGCACAGCCCTGCCCAGCGACTTCGTGCATCTCGCCGAGGCTTATCCACCTTTGATTGTGGGCGGTTACGTCCGCATTCTGCACCCAACAGCACGTGCCGGTTTCATGAACTGGATGTCGACGGCGCCCAAGATGCTGCGGGCGCTGCGCCGGCAGCCGGGCCTGCGCGCGCACCCGGACTCTCCCGGGCTGCTGCCCTGGGGCATGACCGTGAACGGCGAACACTGCCTGTGGTTCACCAAGGGCGAGCCGGACGAGTGGACCGTGCTGATCACGGACATGCGGGAGAAGTGGTCCTACGACGGGAACTTCTCGAGCTTCGTCCGGAAGTTCCTGACCGGCGAGATCCGCTGCCCGATCTTCCCGGACGACGTCCCCGGTGGCTCCAAACCGTTCCAGGAGCCCTAGGCGCCGCGGCGCCAACCGGGGACGTCTTCCCTCCGACCCCCCGGTCAGTTCGAAGCGGCGGTCACCAGCGCGTTGCCGCTGCCCGTGCGGCCCGTGACCGACAGGGTGGCGTCACCCAGCGGCTCGGACGAGACGTCGAAGTCGCTGCGGGCGGTGCCGGACGTCGACACCAGGTCGATGCGCGCGAGCGTGCCCTGGCGGATGCCGACGCGGATGTGGCCGGAGCCGGTGCCGAGCTGGATCTCGCCCGACGCCGCGTCGGCCACGGTGAGGTCGCCGCTGCCGGTGCGGACCTGGACGTTGCCCTGCACGGCGCCCAGCCACACGTCGCCGGTTCCGGTGATGAGCGTGCTCGTGCCGCCCACCGACGACACCTCGACGTCACCACTGCCCGTCTTGGCCTTCAGCGTCGAGAGCATCGTGCCCAGGCGCACGGTCCCGGCGCCCGAGTTCACCTTGGCCTCGCCGGTCGCGCGGTCCGCGGACACGCTGCCCGTGCCGGTGTTCAGGTCCAGACGACCCGCACCGCCCGTGACGAGGACATCGGCCGCACCGGTCCGTGACGCCACGTGCGACCCCACCGGAGCCGTCACCACCACGGACAGGGGCACGGCACGCAACGGCAGCGCCTTGGACGACTCGATGCGCAAACGGTTGCCCAGCAGTTCGACGCGTGCGTCGCGCACGGCCTCCTCCGGGCCTGCCTGCGGAGCGGTCTTGTCAGGGCCGAACTGGCCGCTGACCCAGCTCAGCACGCTGGTCAGGCCCTCGGTCCACGAGTTGCCGGCGTTCGGGTCGTGCCGCACCTCGACGTGCACGCCCGGAGCGTCAACGAGCTGCACCTGCACGCGGCCGCTGAGCAGCGAGACGTCGATCTCGGCGATGCCCGCGAACTCGAAGCTCTGCTGGCGCACCACACCGGACGGTTCGGAAGTCGGCTCTGCTGTCGGTTCGGTCATCCCGCTCACCCCTGCACCCATCCGCGGACGCGCGAGCCCGAGCCCGAGCCGGCGTTTCCGCTCCACCCCTTGTGCTGATGCTTGTGCTTGCCGTGCACCGCGCCGCCCACGGCCTGCTGGATGAACGAGTTCAACGACACGCCCTGGGCCGACGCGGCGGCCTCGGCCTTCGACTTGAGCTCGTTGATCATGCGCAGGGTGATGCGGCTGATGTCACCCGTGGCGTCACCCATGCCGAAGTTCGGCACCTCGTGACGCGGGGCGGGCTCCGGCTCCGGTTCGGCCGATCCCGTGACGACCACCTGGACGTCACGACCGGACAGGCGGACGTCCACGACCTGGCCGTCCAGCGAGGCGGTGACCTCCGCGGCCAGGTCAGACAGTGCGTTCATGATTGCCAGTCGCGCGGCTGGCTCGAGCGCTGCGGACAGTGCGGCGGCCGTTCGACGGGTGTTGTCGTCCCCCGCGGATGCGGCCGTCGCCAGGTCCTCGCGCAGTGACGCGATGTACGGCGACAGATCCATGACACCACTATGACGTCACTTCCGACATCGTGCAACCACTACCTGACGTCAGGGCTAATGTCGGCACCATGCCGAGAGTGCGCTTGGTGGCGAAAACCGAGTTCATCCCGCCGGACGACGTGCCGTGGACGACCGACGCGGACGGCGGCGCGGCGCTCGTCGAGTTCGCCGGCCGGGCCTGCTACCAGTCGTGGGACCGCTCGAACCCGATGACGAACACCAACGCGACGTTCCTGCACCACCTGCTCGACGTCGGCCACCTCGCCGCGTTCGAGCACGGCAGCGCGTCGCTCTACCTGACCGAGCTGCCACGCTCGCTCACCCACGAGCTGATCCGGCACCGGCACTTCTCGTACTCGCAGCTCTCCCAGCGCACCGACCCGACCGACGTCGTGGAACCGGACCTGATCGCGCGGGACCCGGAGCTGCACGCGCGGTTCGTCGCCGCGACCGAGGCGAGCCTCAAGGCGTACGAGGACCTGGTGCACAGCCTGGAGAAGACCGTCAACGGGCGGCGCGCGCGGCAGATCGCACGGTCCGTGCTGCCCAACGCCACGGGCACCGAGATCGTCGTGACGGGCAACTACCGCTCGTGGCGGCACTTCATCGCGATGCGCGCGACCGAGCACATCAACGTCGAACTGCGCGAGCTCGCCGTCGCCTGCCTGCGCGAACTGGCGAAGGCGGCGCCCAACGCGTTCGCGGACTTCGTCGTCTCGACACTCCCGGACGGCACAGAAGTTGCCTCCAGCCCACTGGTGGTTGAAGGCTGACGCCCATGAAGCGGCTCATCGTGGACGTCCGGCCCGGCGAATACGCGGTCACGCGCAACGTCGCGACCGCCGGGGTCCCAACTGGACTGTTCGACCTCACCGACTGCCTGGTGTCCGTGACCAGGACCCCGGACGAGCTGTCGATCATCGCGCCGTCGTCGTTCAAGATCGCGGGTGAGATCCCGGGGTACTCATGTGAAAAGGGCTGGCGGCTGCTGACCGTCCGCGGCCCGCTGGAGTTCACGCTCACCGGCATCATGGCCGCTCTGGCAGGCGAACTCGCGGCGGCGGGAGTCTCGCTGTTCGCGTTGTCCACTTACGACACGGACCACCTGCTGGTGAAGCAGAAGGATCTGGGCCGCGCGGTGCTCGCGTTGCGTGCCGCAGGTCACGAACTGGTTGTAGCACCGGAAGCCTAGGAACCGATCCTCCAGTCGGCGGGTCTCAAGTACCGTCAACGCCCCCGGTTCCCAGGTTCAGGAGCGCACGTTGCACGGACAGGCAGTCGAACCGCGCGTCATCGCCGGCAGGTACGCCCTGGTGGCGGAGCTCGGCCGTGGCGGCATGGGCATCGTCTGGCGCGCCCAGGACCGTCACATCGGCCGCTTCGTCGCGATCAAGGAACTCCACCTGCCGGACGGCATCGCGCACGAGGAACGCCGTGTGCTCGAAGAGCGCGCCCTTCGGGAGGCGCGCACCGCCGGCAAGCTCAACGATCCCGCCGTCGTCACGGTGTTCGACGCGATCAACGAGAACGGCACGACGTACATCGTCATGGAGCTGGTCGAGGCGGCCACGCTGTCGACGCTGATCAGCGCGCACGGCCCGATGCCGCCGAACCAGGTCGTGTCGATCGCCCTGCAGTCGTTGTCGGCGCTGGAGGCCGCGCACCAGGCCGGGATCGTGCACCGCGACGTCAAGCCCGGCAACCTGATGATCCGCCCGGACGGCAAGGTCAAGCTGACCGACTTCGGCATCGCCCAGGGCATGGACGACCCGCGCCTGACGACGAGCGGCAGCCTCATCGGGTCGCCCGCCTACATGTCGCCGGAACGCATCCACGGCCACGAGGCCGGTCCCGCGTCCGACCTGTGGGCCCTGGGCGCGACCCTCTGCTACGCCGTCGAGGGCTGGAGCCCGTTCGAACGCTCCTCCACGGCCTCGACGCTGCACGCGATCATGAGCGAGACCCCGCGCCTGACCCGCGCGACGGGAGTTCTCGGCGCCGTCATCACCGGTCTGCTGATCGCCGACCCGAACGCCCGGCTGTCCGGCCCGCAGGCCCGCGCGATGCTCTCCAGCATCGGCAACCAGCCGACGCCGCCCACCGGCATCGCGCCCGCGCAGACCCAGCAGTACCAGCAGGCCCCCGCCGCCGACCCGGCGAAGAAGAAGCGCAACCGCGTCATCGCGCTGGTCGCCGCCGCGGTCATCGCCGCGGCGGCGTTCACCGGCGGCATCTTCGCGCACAAGGCGTTCACGGCGCCCGGAGGCAGCAGCGGCAGCGCCGCGCTCACCTACGGCGAGGGCGCCGAGATCCCGGTCTTCGGCCTCTACGAGAACACCTGCGGCCTCGGCGAGGTGGCACCGACCAAGCTGCTCAACTCGGACACCCGCGAGGAGTGCGACAAGCCGCACGACTTCGAGGTGTTCGACGTGATCGACACGTTGCCGGTCGCCTCGAACATGCCCGACACCGCGTATCCGGGCGTCGACGCGCTGAAGAGCCTCGGCGTCGCCCGGTGCGAGCTGACGCTCAACTCCGAGTGGGTCAAGGACGGGTCGAAGCTGAAGCTCACCACCCTGGTCCCCAGCGAGAGCGCGTGGGCCAAGGACAAGGGCGGCAACGCGGAACGCAAGATCTGGTGCTTGGCCGGGGCCAAGGACGGCAGCAAACTCGACGGCACCATCAGCACGAAGAAGGACAACTGAACGTGAAGCGACGGATCATCTCCGCCCTGCTGGTTCTCGGCAGCACGGCCGCCCTGACGGCGTGCGCGAGCAACGAGGACAAGTTCGTCACCGAACTCAAGGCCGCCGGCTTCAGCAACCCCGGTGAGCCCAGCACGGAGAAGGAGAAGAAGTCCAGGAAGATCGGCAAGCGCACGGTCAAGTCCTCGGAGAAGATCATCGAGGTGGTGGTCCGGGTGAAGGGCTGCGACCTCGAGATGGCCAAGGTCTCCGGCCAGTCCGGCTACTGGCTGGACGAACTGCACGTCAACGGGCAGGAACCGGAGTGGCCGGGCTACCCGGAGAACCTGAAGCGCGACCAGGTGGTCAAGCTGCTGTCCGACAACTCGTCCAAGCCGACCGGCTTCACCGCCTGCTACAAGCCGAACGAGGCCTGACCTCGGCGGCAACCGGAGCAACCACTCCTGCGTGTTTCAGTGAGGGGTGGTGCAGGTGCTTCGGAACGTGTTGGGCGCGTGGAAGACGACGCGGATCCGTCACTGCGGCCTGCTGGCGGTGGACGTCGCGTCGTCGGGGCAGTGGGACTCCGAGCAGTTCGTGCGGGCGCGCGCGACGCTCTTCGAGTCGCTGCGGACGGCGTTCGAGGACAGCGGCGTTCCGTGGCGGGCGTGCCGCACCAGCGACCGGGGCGACGGCATGGTGGTCGTCGTCCCGCAGCGGTTCCCGGTCCACCGCCTCGCATATCCGCTGCTGGACCGGCTGTCCGCGCAGCTGAGGCACCACAACAGGTACGCGAGGTCGCCGCTGCGGGTGCGGGTGGCGCTGCACGCGGGCACCGTGCACATCGACCGCTACGGGGCCACCGGCTACGCCAAGGTGCTGCTGGCGCGTCTGCTGGAGTCGCCGCCGGTGCGGGGTGCGCTCGCCGACGCGCCGGAATCGTGCCCGGTGGCGGCCATCGTGTCGAACACCTTCTACGACGACGTCGTGCGCAACGGGTACCCCGGCATCGAACTGGAGCGGTACGTCCCCGTCGACGTGCACGTGAAGGAGTCGAGCGTGCGCGGTTGGGTGCACGTCCCCGGCTATGTGTCATCTGACGCAGAACGTCGACTGCGTTCGGTGTGACTCTCTGTGTCGTTGTGAACACGCACAGAGGGGGTTCTCATGCGTAAGGCATTCACAGTGCTCGGCGCGCTGGCGATGGCGCTGGCCGTCGTGGCACCGGCACAGGCGTCGGACATCGGTACGGCGGCCTCGTGCGGGGGCAGCGAGACGTACAAGGCGAGCGTGGGCGGCGTTGGCCAGCTCAAGATCTTCTACAGCGGAGGCTCGAACAACGCGTGCTTCTACCACATCGGCGCGGCCGCGGGTAAGGCCGCGGAGACGTTCGTCGACATCTACAAGTGCACCGAGACCAGCGGGGAAGGCCAGGCCGGCTGCACCTTCAGCCAGTACGACAGCGACGGTCCGGGGAACTGGCAGTCCTACGCCGGGCCTGCCACGGTCACCGGCACCGCCAACGTGTGCGTGCTCGCGACGGGATACATCAAGTGGGGCGGCAAGATCCACGAGGTCTACAGCGGCCGTCAGGGCTGCCCGCGTCCCTGAGCCCGCAGCGCGCCGACGTCCCGCACCAGCAGCCGGCGCCTGCCGGTGGTGACGAGGCCCTCGTCGCGCAACGACCGCAGCGCCCTGGCCACCGCCTCCCGCGAGGTGGCGGCCAGGCCCGCGAGGTCCTGCTGGCTCAGGCGCAACGTGATGAGCGTGCCGTTCTCGTGCGGCACCCCGTAGCTCGTGGCGAGTTCGGCGATCAGCACGGCCAGGCGCTGGGCCGAGGTGCTGTCGCTGAACTCGCTGCGCCGGTTGTTCGCGTAGCGCAGCCGGGCGGTGATGATGCGGACGAGAGCGGCCGACACCGCGGGTTCGTCGTCCACGACACCGAGAAACGCCTTGGCGGACAACCACAACGCCGCCACCTCGTCGATCGCGATCACCGACGCGGACCGCCGCGAGCCGTCCACCACGGCCATCTCGCCCAGCACGTCACCGGGGCCGCGCACCGCGAGCACCGCGTCGTAGCCGCCGGGGGTCACCGCGACGACCTTCACGTGCCCGCTCGTCACCACCAGCGCCCAGCCGCCGGGGTCGCCCTCGCACATGATCACCGTGCCCGGCGGGTAGTGCCTCGGCTGTCCGGCGGCCCGGAACCGGGCCCGCTGGGCCTCGGTGAGCATCTCCCACAGGTTCACGACGTCCCCGAGCACGCGTAGTAAGTTCGTGTCGACGGTAGATGTTGTCGATCGGGAGGACGACCGGACGTGAGTCTCGCCCGCGACGAACGCAAGGCACTGGTCGACCTCATGACCGAGCTCGGGCCGGACGCGCCCACGTTGTGCGGTACCTGGTCGACCAAGGACCTGGCGGCGCACCTCGCTATCCGCGAGCGCCGTCCCGACACCGCGCCGGGGATCCTGCTGCCCGTCTTCACGAAGTGGACCGAGAAGGTCCAGGCGGACTACACGCACAAGGCGTGGAGCGAGCTCCTCGACCTGGTGCGCACGCCTCCGTTCTGGATCCAGCCGGTCGACAAGCTGATGAACACCGGCGAGTACTTCGTGCACCACGAGGACGTGCGGCGCGCACAGGCCGGCTGGGAACCGCGGCCGTACGACGCCCGGCGCGAGGCGGCGCTGTGGAAGCTGCTGCCGTTGATCGCGCGCATGTCGTACAAGTCGTCACCCGTGGGCGTGACGCTGGTGCGCCCCGATGGCGAGCACGTCGTCGCCAAGCAGGGGGCGAACGGCGTGGTGATCACCGGTGAGGTGGCCGAGCTCGTGATGCTGGCGTTCGGGCGCGACGAGGCCCGCGTCGACTACAGCGGTGACGCCGACGCGGTGCGACAGGTGCGGTCGTTGAACCGAAGTGTGTGAACTCGGGTAGTTTCTGCGCATGCCAGGAAGCTCGTACGCAGGACCGAACCGCCCGTTCGGCCGCGTTCTCACCGCCATGGTCACGCCGTTCGACTCGCGCGGCGAGATCGATCTCCCCAAGGCGCAGGAACTGGCGAAACACCTGGTGGACCTGGGCAACGACGGCCTGGTCGTCAACGGCACGACCGGCGAGAGCCCCACGACGACCGACCGGGAGAAGGCCGCGCTGATCACGGCCGTCGTCGAGGCCGTGGGGGACCGCGCGACCGTGGTCGCCGGAGCGGGCACGTACGACACCGCGCACAGCATCCACCTGGTGGAGCAGGCGTCGAAGGCCGGCGCGCACGGTGTGCTCGTCGTGACGCCGTACTACTCGCGGCCGCCGCAGGAAGGCCTGCTGGCCCACTTCACCGCCATCGCCGACGCCTCCGAGCTGCCGGTGATGCTCTACGACATCCCGCCGCGCGCGGTCGTGCCGATCGAGGTCGACACGATCCTGCGCCTGGCGGAACACCCGCGGATCCTGGCCGTGAAGGACGCCAAGGGCGACCTGCACGCGGGCAGCCGCGTGATCGCCTCGACCGATCTCGCCTACTACTCGGGCGACGACCCGCTGAACCTGCCGTGGCTGTCCGTGGGCGCCGTCGGGTTCGTGAGCGTCATCGGTCACCTCGCGGCGGACCGCCTGCGGGATCTCATCGATGCGTATGAAGCCGGGGACGTGGCCCGGGCAAAAGAAATCCACGAGTCGCTGCTGCCGCTGCTGCGACCCTTCCGCCGGGTTCCCGGCGTGACGTACACGAAGGCTGCGCTGCGCCTGCGCGGACTGGACGTGGGTGACCCACGCCTGCCGCTGGTGCCCGCCGCAGCCGAGGACATCGAGGCCATCGCGGCCGAACTGGGAGTCAACGCGTGACCCAATCGACCGAACTGCCGCCCCCGCTGCCGGAAGGCGGCCTCCGCGTCGTCGCTCTCGGCGGAATTGGCGAGATCGGCCGCAACATGACCGTCTTCGAGCACGCCGGCCGGCTGCTCGTGGTCGACTGCGGCGTTCTGTTCCCCGAAGACGATCAGCCCGGCGTGGACCTGATCCTGCCCGACTTCCGAGCCATCGAGGACCGTCTCGACGACATCGAGGCCATCGTCCTGACGCACGGCCACGAGGACCACATCGGCGCGGTCCCGTTCCTGCTGAAGCTGCGTCCCGACCTGCCGGTCGTGGGCTCCCGCTTCACGCTGGCGCTGCTCGCCGCCAAGTGCCGCGAACACCGCCAGACCCCGCGCCTGGCGGAGGTGAAGGAGGGGGAGCGCCGCTCGTACGGTCCGTTCGAGCTGGAGTTCTTCGCCGTCAACCACTCCATCCCGGACGCGCTCGCCGTGGCCATCCGGACGTCCGCGGGCCTGGTGCTGCACACCGGTGACATCAAGCTCGACCAGCTGCCCCTGGACGGCCGCCTGACCGACCTGGCGGGCTTCTCCAGGCTGGGCGACGAGGGCGTGGACCTCTTCCTGGTCGACTCGACCAACGCCGAGGTGCCCGGCTTCGTGGTGCCCGAGCGCGAGATCGGCCCGGTGCTCGAGAACGTGATCCGCAAGGCGGACCAGCGCGTAATCGTCGCGTGCTTCGCCTCGCACGTGCACCGCGTGCAGCAGGTTCTCGACGTGGCCGTGCAGTACAAGCGCAAGATCGCGTTCGTCGGCCGCTCGATGGTCCGCAACATGGGCATCGCGTCCGAGCTGGGCTTCCTGAACGTGCCGGACGGCCTGTTCGTCGACCTCGACGTCGCGATGCGGATGGAGGAGGACGAGGTCATCTTCGTCTCCACCGGTTCGCAGGGCGAGCCGCTCTCCGCGCTGTCCCGCATGGCCCGCGGCGAGCACCGCCAGATCTCGATCCGCGAGGGCGACACGGTCATCCTCGCGTCGTCGCTGATCCCCGGCAACGAGAACGCGGTCTTCAACGTCGTCAACGGCCTCGCCAAGCTGGGCGCCACCGTCGTGCACCAGGGCAACGCCAAGGTGCACGTCTCGGGCCACTCCCCGGCAGGCGAGCTCCTGTTCCTCTACAACGCCGTGCGGCCGTCGAACGTGATGCCCGTGCACGGCGAGTGGAGGCACCTGCGTGCGAACGCGGCTCTCGCCGTGGCCACCGGTGTCGCCGAGGACCACGTCGTGATCGCCGAGGACGGCGTCGTCGTCGACCTGATCGACGGCAAGGCAGCCGTCTCAGGCCGCGTCGTCGTCGGCCACGTGTACGTCGACGGCCTCTCCGTAGGCGACGTCGGCGAGTCGACGCTCTCCGACCGCCTGGTGCTGGGCGAGGGCGGCTTCATCTCGATCTCGGTCGCCATCGACAGGACCTCGGGCCGTGCCGTCACGGCACCGACCATCTCCGGTCGCGGCTTCTCCGACGACCCGAAGGCGCTGGAGGCCGTGGTGCCCCTGGTCGAGATGGAACTGGCGCGCACCGAGGCCGAGGGCATCACGGACATGCACCGGGTCGCGCAGGCCGTGCGGCGCGTGGTGGGCCGCTGGGTCGCGGAGACCTACCGGCGCCGGCCGATGATCGTTCCGACGGTCATTCCCGTCTAGATCAGTTGGTGGCGAACGAGCCACTCGGTAACGTCGCCTCCTCTTATGAGGGGGCGACATGGGTGAATCACCCGCCGCGTGGCTCGTGCGCGGAGGCAGGGACGGGGAACGCGAAGCCGACGCGGTCGGCCAAGGCCTGTTCATCGCGGGCTGGCCGGGTCTGGGCGACATCAGCGGGTGCGCGGACCGCGACGAACTGAGGTTCGCACTGCGCACCGCGTACCCGGAGGCCAAGAAGGGCTCGATCGACAACTGGGTGGGCCAGTTGTGGCGCCTGGTGCGCGAGATCGAGACGGGCGACCACGTCGTCATGCCGCTCAAGAAGACCCGGCTGATCGCGATCGGCCGGGTGAGCGGTGAATACCGGTTCCGCACCGAGTGCCCGCCAGGACGCCAGCACGTGCGGCCGGTGGAGTGGTTGCGCACGGACCTGCCGCGTGACGCGGTGGGGCCTGATCTGCTGCCGAGCCTCAACTCGTTGCTGACCATCGCGGGCTTGCGCAGGGCCGGTGCTCCGCGCAGGATCGCGGAACTGGCCGCGTCCGGCGAGGATCCGGGTTCCGGCACCGGTGACGCGACCAGTCCCGTGCCCGCCGCCGCCCAGTCGTTCCTGGAGGCCGCGGCGCAGTCGGCGCCGGGCCGGCCGAGGCGGGTCAGGGTGGCGGAGTTGCTGAGGCTGTTCGACGGGACCCGCAAGACCGCCGTCGTGTCGGCCACGATCGAAGCGGCGCTCGCGGAGAAGGGGCTCGTGGCCCGTCCGCCGATCATGCAGAGCGACGCTGGCGACGTGGTCTCGCTGGAGTCGGCCGTCGACGACGGCACCGAGGTCGAGTCCGAGCCTGCGGCCCCGGTGGAGGAGCGCCTGATCAAGCTGCACATCGGTCGGATCAGGTCGGCCACGGCCGGCGTGGTCTCCGTGCGGCTGCGCGACCCGTTGGTCAAGGTGCGGACACTGATGCTGACCCACAACTTCTCGCAGCTCGCGGTGATCGAGGAGGACGGTGAGTTCCGCGGCGTGGTCAGCTGGGAGTCGATCGGCCAGGCGGACATGGCCGGGCGTGCGGTGCAGGTCGAGGACGCGCTGATCCACGCGCGGGTCGTCGACCACAACGAGGACCTGCTCAACCAGATCGGCGAGATCTACGCCAGTGGTCATGTCTTCGTTCGGGGCGCTGACCGCGCGATCTGCGGCATCGTCACCGCGGCTGATCTCACGCAGCAGTTCGACGGGGTCGTGCGGCCGTTCGTGTTGCTGGAGGAGATCGAGCAACGTTTGCATCGGACTGTCGGCACGGAGTTCACGCCCGAGGAGATCGCGGCGAAGGCGGGCTCTCGCCAGCGCCAGCAGGTCCTGGGCGGGCAGAAACCGATGCTCGGCCTCTACCAGCAGGTGTTGAAGGACTCGGCGATGTGGGCGCGACTGCGGTGGCGGCTGGACCACGAGGCGTTCCTGAGGCTGTTCGACGAGGTCCGCGAGATGCGCAACAGCCTGATGCACTTCAGTGGAGGCACGCTGTCCAATGAGGAATTGGCGCCGCTGCACGGCTTGGTGCGCATGTTGCGCGTGGTCGACCCGTTGCCTTGACACGTCACTGTGAAACGGGCCACGTCGTGACCCTGCTGTGATCTGCGTCCCCCTCGTCCGATAAGGTTTGTACCCAGACCATGGACGAGGGGGTTCGCCCAATGGCCGGTAACGACGTTTTCAGCCCACCGGGCAAAGACGACATTCTTCTCCCACCGATCTTCACCTGGCACGAGCCGTTCGGCCTGCCGTTCGACTTCTCGGTGACCAAGCCGCAGGCCCTGCTGGTCCTGTCGGTGGTGATCATCCTGACCTTCTTCCTGGTCACGACCAGGAACATGAGGATCGTTCCGACCCGCTGGCAGTTCGCCGCCGAATCGATCTACGACTTCGGCCGCAACACCATCGCGCGGGAACAGATCGGCGCCAAGGAATTCGCGCCGTACGTGCCGTTGATCGTCAGCATCTTCTGCTTCGTGCTGGTGAACAACGTCTACGGGTTGATCCCGTTCGTCCAGTTCCCGACGTTCACGCACAGCGGGTTCCCGGCGGCCGTCGCGTTGCTGGTGATCTTCCCGCTCTACCACTACGTGGGCATCCGCAAGTTCGGCCTCCGGGGCTACCTGCGCAACCAGTTCATCATCCCGGACGTGCCGAAGCCCGTGCTGTGGGGCCTGCTCATCCCGACCGAGGTCATCCTCAAGTTCTTCTTCGACCCGGTGAACCTCGCGATCCGGGTGTTCGCGGCGATGTTCGCCGGGCATCTGCTGATCCTGGTGTTCACGCTCGGCAGCGAGTTCCTGCTGTTCAACGCGCCGATCTACCTCAAGCCGGTGTCGGTGCTGGGGTTCGCGCTCGCGATCGCGTTGTTCTTCCTGGAGGCGCTGGTGCAGGTGCTGCAGGCGTACATCTTCGCGCTGCTGTCCGCGCACTTCATCGGGCGCGCGCTGGCCGAGCACCACTGACGCCGCTGTTCAGCGGTTTCTCCCGGCGCGTCCGATACCTACAGTGGTCGGCTCACAGGGGATCTTTGGGGGATTCATGAGACGTTCGCTCGTCTTGTTGTGCGCGTTCGCGCTGCTGGGGGTTCACCCCGTCGCTGCACAGGCCGCACCGCCCGCACCACTTGCCCAGGCTCTGGACGAGGGCAACACCTTCGTCCCGCTGCCACCGCTGCGGGTGCTGGACACCAGGAACGGCACGGGCACCGGGGGCGAGGTGGAGCCGGTCACGTCCGGCCTGCAGCTGGACCTCTCCGCCGCGCTGCCGGCCTCGGCGACCGCGGTCGTGCTGAACCTGACGGGCACCCAGCCGTCGGCGTCCACCTACGTCCGGGTGTCGCCGGTCAACTACAACGTCCCGGAGATCTCCAGCCTCAACCTCGTCGCGGGTGAGACCAGGGCCAACCAGGTGAGCGTCGCGGTGCCGGCGGACCGGAAGATCTACCTGTTCAACAACGCCGGCTCCGTCCACCTGCTCGCGGACGTCGCGGGCTACTACACCACCGACAGCGCGTCGCGGTTCACCACGACCGCCCCGACGCGGCTGGTGGACACCCGCTCGGGCGCGCCCGTGGGCACGGCTTCGACTCTGGACGTGGACCTGTCCGGCGTGGTGCCCGCGTCGGCGACCTCGGTGACGTTCAACCTGACCGGCACCGAACCGACCTCGCCGACCTACGTGACGGCGTTCCCGTCCGGCACCGTCCGTCCCTCCGCGTCGAACGTGAACCTGGTCGCCGGGCAGACCTCGCCCAACCTCGTGACCGTCGCGCTCGGCGCCGACCGCAAGATCACGCTGTACAACAACTCCGGCTCCGTCCACCTGATCGTGGACCTGGCCGGCTACTACGCGTCGGACCGCGGGCACCGCTACTTCCCGGTGTCCCCGGTGCGCGCCCTCGACACCCGCAGCGCGCCGGGCGGTCCGGCCGGTCCCGGGCAGACCAAGACCGTCGAGCTCGCCACCAGGATCGCTCCCAGCGCGGCCGCCGCGGTGCTGAACCTGACGGGTGCCGCTCCGACCTCGGCCTCCTTCGTGACCGCGTACGCGAACGGCACGCCGCGGCCGGCCACGTCGAACCTGAACCTGACCGCGGGGCGTGACACGGCGAACAGCGCGGTGATCGCCCTCAACGGTGACGCGCGGATGGCGTTGTTCAACAACTCGGGCACGACGGACCTGGTCGTCGACGTCGCGGGCTTCTTCGCCACGCCGCCGCTGTGCGTCAGCGACTGCCTGTACGGCTGGGGCGGGTACAACGCCGGTTACGGCCCGACGCCCTCCCGTCGTCCGTGGCTGTCCGGCATCACCTCGGTGGACGCCCACACCGAGAACGTCCTCGCGTTGAAGTCCGACGGCACCGCGTGGTCCTGGGGCGAGAACCAGTTCGGCCAGCTCGGTGCGGGCGGCACCGACGGCAGGTCGACGGTGCCGTTGCGGGTCGCGGGGCTCACCGGGGTGACCGCGGTGGCCACGGGCACCTGGGCGGGATACGCGCTGAAGTCCGACGGCACGGTGTGGTCCTGGGGCTCGAACGCGGCAGGCCAGCTCGGCTTCGGCTCCAGCTCCGGCGGCTCGAACGTGCCGGTGCGGGTCTACGGCCTCTCCGGCGTGACGGCCATCGCCGCCACCCACCAGACGGCGTACGCGTTGAAGTCCGACGGCACAGTGTGGGCGTGGGGCAGCAACGTCTGGAACGGCCGCGGCGACGCCGTTTGCCCGGCCGGTCAGGTCTGCCCGCCGGCAACGCCGCTGCGAGTGGCGTTGCCGCTGCCGGGTACCACCAAGATCACCGCGATCGCGACAGGGGGAGCGGAGACCGGCTTCGCGTTGCGCTCCGACGGCACCGTCTGGGCGTGGGGGCGCAACTGGGCCGGGGCGACCGGAACGGGCTCGCCGTACGGGGCGAGCGTGAGCCCGTCGCAGGTCGTCGGGGTGACCGGTGCCGTGACGATCGCGGGCGGCGACGACGTCGGGTACGCCACCACCTCCGACGGCAAGGTGTGGGCGTGGGGCGACGACTACTGGGGGACGCTCGGCACCGGAGGCCTGTGCACCGAGCCCGAGTTCTGCAAGTCCAACGTCCCGGTCGTGGTCCAGGGCCTCACCGGCCCGGTCGCGATCGACAGCGGCGCCGGGACCACGTTCGCCGTCAAGCCGGACGGTTCGGTGTGGGCGTGGGGGCGCAACGGCAGCAGCGGGAGCCTGGGCAACGGCACCTCCGACCCCTGCGGCGCGCTCCCGTTCACCCCGGCCTGCCGGGCGAGCACGCCGGTGCGGACCTCGATCAGCGGGGTGCGTGACGTCGCGGCCGGGTTGTGGGCGATGTACGCGGTCGTGCCGAACTAGTGGCGGCACGTGGTGCCGTCCTCGTGCGGGGGCGGCACCACGACGCACCCCGTCCGACGGCCGGCGTTCCCGTCAGGGGCGCTGGCACACCAGGTGCAGCGACTCCTCCGGCATGGCGCCGGGGTAGGACGGGGTGAAGACCGGGCGGCTGCGGCGCACGACGCGCAGGCCGACCGAGCCCAGGTGCGCCTCGAAGTTCTCCTCGGAGAACGACGACACCTCGATCTCCTGGCCCATCCAGGGCAGGGTGACCTGCTCCACGTCTATGGCGACGGTGGCGAGGAAGAAGTGACCGCCGGGCCGCAGCCAGGTGGAGATCTGGCCGAGGGTCCGGATGATCTCGGCCTGCGTCAGCTGCAGCAGCGAGAAGACCGCGCAGATCACGTCCCACGAGCCGGGGGGCGACTCGAAGTCGCGGATGTCGATCTTGTGGAACGTGGCGTCGGGGACCTGCGTCGACGCGAGGTCCACCATGACCGGGGAGACGTCGAGACCGGTGACCTTCATGCCCGCCTTGGCGAGGGTGCGCGCGACGGGAACGCCCGTGCCGCAACCGATGTCCAGCACGCGCGAGCCCGAGGGCTGCGTCGCGGCGAACCAGGCGAGGGTGCCGTGCAGTGCGGGCTGGTGCGACCAAGCGCGTTGGTACTCCAGTCCGAGCGTGTCGAAGACCTCGGCCGCGTTCATACCCCGCCCCTCATTTCGACCCAATCCACCTGAGTGAAGTGTGGAGAAGCTCTCTGCACGCCGTCTGGATGGCTTCTGGACGAAAACTGACGGTAGGTTGCTAAATGAACGCGGACAGCGACGAAGTGAGAATACGAGTGCAGAACGAGTTGCGCGTCAGCTTGCTGGGCGCGCTCGCGGCCGCGGTGGACGGCGAGGAGCTCACACTCGGTCCCCCGCGGCAGAGGGCTGTGCTCGCGGTGCTCGCGTTGCGCGCCAACCACGTCGTGTCGCGCAGTGAGCTCATCGACGCCGTGTGGGGCGATGATCCGCCCGCCAGCGCGGACAACGGCATCCACACCTACGTCGCCGGGCTGCGCAGGCTGTTCGAGCCGGGCAGGGCTTCGCGGGCGCCGAGCTCCGTTCTGCTCTCCACGGACGCTGGATACTTGCTGAGGCTCCCATCCGGCAGTTCCGACGCCGCGGTGTTCCGCGCGCACCTCGACGAGGCCGGGCGGCTGCGCGACGAACCCGCGAAGGCCGTCGCCGCGTTCGACGCGGCGCTGGGGCTGTGGCGGGGGATTGCTCTGGACGGCGTGCCGGGGCCGTTCGCTGCGGTGGAGCGCGCGCGTCTGGCCGAACTGAGGCTCACGGCCGTGGAGCAGCGTGCGGCGTTGAGACTGACGATCGGCCACGAGGCCGACGTGGCGGCGGAGCTGACGACGCTGGTGAGCGCGCACCCGTTGCGCGAGAGGCTGCACGGCCTGCTGATGTCCGCGCTGTACCGCGCCGGCAGGCAGGCCGAGGCGCTCGCCGTCTACGCGGACCTGCGCCGGCTGCTGATCGAGGAGCTCGGCATCGAGCCCGGTCCCGAACTGCGCCGGCTGCACGAACAGCTGCTCGTCGGCCGGCCCGACCCGCAGCCGGAACCGGCGGCGCCCGTGCTCGTGCCCGTCCAGCTGCCGCACGAGGCCCGCGACTTCACCGGGCGTGAGAAGGAACTGGCGAAGCTCGCCGAGGTCGTCCCGCACGACCACTCGCCGGTGCTCGTCGCGATCACGGGCACCGGTGGCGTCGGCAAGACGGCGCTGGCCGTGAGGTTCGCCCACCAGGTGGCCGCGCGGTTCCCGGACGGTCAGCTGCACGTCGACCTGCGCGGGTTCGACGCGTCGGCACCGCCCGTGCAGCCCGGCGCCGCGTTGCACCAGCTGCTGCAGAGCCTGGGCGTGCCGTCCGAACGCATCCCGGAGGACCTTTCGGCGAAGTCCGCGCTGTACCGCAGTGTCCTCGCGGGCAAGAAGGTTCTGGTGCTGCTCGACAACGCGCGGCTGGCCGAGCAGGTCCGTCCGCTGCTGCCGGGCCGTTCCACGTCGATGGTGCTCGTGACGTCCCGCAACCACCTGGGAGGGCTCGTCGCCCGCGACGGCGCGCACTCGGTGACGTTGTCGATCCTCACGCGCGACGAGGGCCTGGCGTTGCTGACGTCCGCGGTGGGCCCGGACCGGGTCGCCGCCGAACCCGCCGCCGCCGCGAAGCTCGTCGAACTGTGCGGGCACCTCCCGCTGGCCGTGCGGATCGCGGCCGAACGCGTCGTGACGCGGCCCCACCTGACCCTGGCCGACCTCGCGAGCGACCTCGCCGACGAGCGCGACAGGTTGAACGTGCTGGCCACCGGCGACGACGAGGACACGGCCGTGCGCGCCGCGTTCTCCTGGTCGTACCTGGCCCTGAAACCCGATGCCGCGAGGATGTTCCGGCTGATCGGCCTGCACCCCGGTGCCGAGATCAGCCTGAACGCCGCGGCGGCGCTCGCGGGCGTGCCGGTGTCGCGGGCGCGGACGTTGCTCGACGTGCTCGCGGGAGGGCACGTGCTGGAGGAGGTCGCGCGCGGCCGGTTCCGGTTGCACGACCTGCTTCGCCTGTACGCCACGGAACTCAGCTCCACCGAGGAGTCGTCGGAGGGCCGCGCCGAGGCCGTGGGACGTCTGCTGGGCTGGTACTTCGACACCGCGAACGCCGCCGGCACCGTCATCGCGCCGCCGGACCACCCGGCGTTCCTGCTGCCGCCGCTGTCCACTCAGGACTTCACCTCGCACGACGAGGCCTTCACCTGGTGCCGCACGGAATCGTCGAACCTGCTGGCGGTGGCGCGGCTCGCCGAGGAGCACCACTCGCCGACGGCGTGGCAGATCCCGGTGGCGCTGTGGAACTACTTCATCGTGTCGAGCGCGCTGGACGAGTGGACGCGCACGTACCGCGTCGCCGAGCGCACCGCGACCCGTGACGGCAACCAGATCGCGCGCGCGTGGGCGGTGCACGGCCAGGGCCTGTCGGCGTTCCGCGGCCAGCGCTTCGCCGACGCCCTCGAACTCTTCGACCGCGCGCTCGCCATCCGCCGCGAGATCGGTGATCTCGCCGGCGCCGCGTGGAGCCTCACGGGCCTGGGCATGGCGTACGGCGGCCTTCGCCAGTTCGACCTCGCCGTCGACAGGTTCGGTCAGGCGCTGCGCGGGCACGCCGAGGTCGGCTCGTGGTTCGGCGAGGGCGGCACGAGGCTGTTCCTGAGCGACATCCTGCGTTCGGCGGGCCAGTTCGACGCGTCACTGGCGTCCGCGCGCACGGCCTTCGAGCTGATGGACTCGCACGACGCCGTGCACGGCAAGGCGATGGCGCTGGTCAGCATCGGCTGGGCGCAGTCGAAGCTGGGCAGCAAGGTCGAGGCGCGTGAGTCGTTCCGGCACGCGATCGAGTTCCTGCGGGAGCTCGGTGACCGCAAGAGTCTCGCGGAGGCGCTGCACGGCCTGGGGGAGACGAGCGCCGGGCAGCCCGACGTGGCGCGCACGTACCTGCTGGAAGCGTTGACGATCTACGAGGACTACGACCACCCGTTGATGCCGGAGATCCGCGCAAGGCTCCACGACCTCTCCTAGGGGCGATCCCTGATGTGCCCGCGCTGATGCGTAGGCAAGCTACATGTCATGCAGAAGCGCGCTCGGACCCTGTTGGTGTGGCTGCACGTCGTGACGTCCGTCGGATGGCTCAGCCAGGCGGTGGCCCTGCTGGCCCTGGTGCTGTACGGCATGAGGTCGGGCGACCGCACCGCGTTCGAGATGGCGCGCTACCTCGACCACAGCGTGCTCGCGATCATGGCCAACACCAGTGCGTTCACCGGCTTCATGCTCAGCGCCACGACGCCGTGGGGCTACTTCCGGCACTGGTGGGTGCTCGCGAAGTTCGTGATCACGATCGTCCAGCTCTACATCGGCATCTTCATCCTGAGCGACAACCTGCAGGCGGCCGTGAACGGGCACGTGAACGTGTGGATGCCCGTGGGGACCGCGCTCATGATCAGCGCGATCGCGTTCCAGGCGTGGCTCAGCGTCGCGAAGCCGTGGCGGCGCACGCCGTGGGCGGACCCGAAGGTCAAACTGCCCACGGCGAGCACGGTCACGTTCATCGCGGCGCTGGTGATCCCGGTGATCGACTTCGCGATCAGCCTGTGGCAGGGCAACCCGATGCCGATGCTCATGCTGATCACCGTGATCGGCTACTCGATCAGGCGGGCCGCCAGGGGGAGACGCCGGTCGTCGGGCGCGTCGGGTCGTGGAAGCGCGGCAGGTCCGGCTCGTCGAGACGTAACGGCACCAGGCCCTCGGTGATCGCGACCATGATCCGCTCGTGGGCGCGGCGGGCGTCGCCCATGGTCTCGGCCTTCAGGTCGGACAGCTCGACCGGCTTGCCGAAGTGGACCTTGAACGTCGGCCGCTTGCGCACCGCGCGCAGCCACGACGTCAAGTAGGGCAGGGCGTCCCTCCAGCCGGAGACGTGCAGGTTGCCCCAGTACACCGCCTCGTGCGCGCCCCACTGGCTGATCGGGACCACCGGGATGCCGCCGCCCAGCGCCATGCGGGCGACGCCGGTCTTGCCGCGCTCCGGCCACAGGCCGGGGTCCAGGCTGATCTTGCCCTCGGGGTAGACGGCGATCGGGTCGCCGCCCTTGCTCAACGCCTCGACGGCCCGGTGCATCGCCTCGCCGACGTTCGCCGACCGCCGGTCGACGCGCAGGTGACCGCACGCCTTCAGCGCCGGTCCCATGACCGGGGCGTCGAGCAGGCCGCCCGCGAGCATGAAGCGCGGGTTGACGCCGATCTTGCGGCAGGCCGCGATCAGCACCATCGGGTCGAGGTTGCCGATGTGGTTCGAGGCGAGCAGCAACGGCTTGCCGAGCAGCTCCGGCGGGATGTCACCCGATACCTCGAGCTTGCCGGTCAGCGCGATCAGGCCACGGTCGACCACCATGAGCACGCGCCAGAAGAGCGGTGTGGACACGCGGGGCAGCGTACGGCGTGTCGGAACGACACAGTGCCCGATCCGGTGAACCATGAGGATTCGCACGCGTCCCGGTTGCAAGCGTGGCTGGTGAGACGCAAGGGACTAGGTTATAGACATGGCCGGGCGCACAGGGACTTCGAGAAAGACCACGTCACGCGGCAAAGCACCAGCCAAGCCGCGGGCGCGATCGACCGCGTCCAGAAAGCCCGCTCCACGCAGGAGCGGCGGCGCCATCAGCGCCGTGTGGGGTGCGTTGGGCCGTGGCGTCGGCAGTCTCGTGCGCACCGTCAGCCGTACCAAGGACCTCGATCCCGAACACCGTCGTGACGGCCTCGGGCTGTTGCTGATCGCACTCGCGGTCATCACGGGCGCGGGCGTGTGGTGGCAGGCAGGCGGACCGGTCGGCCAGTGGGTCGACGTCGCCGTCCGCAGCTCCGTCGGGTTCCCGGCGGTGATCGTGCCGGTCGTGCTGCTCGGCATCGGCGTCACGTTGATGCGCACCGACCCGGCGCCCGACGCGCGGCCGCGGCTGATCATCGGCTCGTTGCTGATGATGATCGGTGTGCTCGGCATGTTCCACCTCATCCGCGGCCTGCCGATGGACCCGCTCGAACGCCGCAGCGCCGGGGGAGCCCTCGGCTACCTGGCCGGCGGGTTCCTGGCGCAGGGCCTCACGCCGTGGGTCGCCGGTCCGTTGCTGTTGCTGATCTTCTCCTACGGCCTGCTCGTCGTGACGCACACGCCGATTCGCCAGGCGCCCGAACGCATTCGTTCGTTGCTGCACCCCGGCACGCCGAAGGACGCGGCACCCTCCGACGAGGAAGAGCTCGCAGAGGAACCGAAACCGGTGCGCCTGCGCCGTCCGTCCCGCCGCCGTCAGGCCGTGGAGCCGGTCGAGGAGGAGCAGGCCGAGCTCCCGCTGGAGGAGCCCGCGGAGCCCCCGCCCGCGAAGCCTGCGAGGGAGAAGAAGGCCGCCGCCGCACCGGCGATGGCCGTGCGCGCGGTCGAGGGCGAGTACCAGCTGCCGCCGCCGGACGTGCTGAAGGACGGCGACGCGCCGAAGACCCGTAGCAAGGCGAACGACCTCATGATCGAGGCGATCTCCGGTGTGCTGGACCAGTTCTCGATCGACGCCCAGGTCACCGGGTTCACCCGCGGCCCGACGGTCACGCGCTACGAGGTCGAGCTCGGCCCCGGCGTGAAGGTCGAGAAGATCACCGCGCTGACGAAGAACATCGCGTACGCCGTGGCGACGGACAACGTCCGGCTGCTGGCCCCGATCCCGGGCAAGTCGGCGGTCGGCATCGAGGTCCCCAACAGCGACCGCGAGATGGTGCGGCTGGGCGACGTGCTGCGCGCGCCGTCCACGGTCAAGGACACGCACCCGATGGTGATCGGCCTCGGCAAGGACATCGAGGGCCACATGGTCACCGCGAACCTGACGAAGATGCCCCACCTCCTGGTCGCGGGCTCCACGGGTTCCGGCAAGTCGTCGTTCGTCAACTCGATGCTGGTCTCGTTGCTCGCGCGCGCGACGCCCGACGAGGTCCGGATGATCCTGATCGACCCGAAGATGGTCGAGCTGACGCCGTACGAGGGCATCCCGCACCTGATCACGCCGATCATCACGCAGCCGAAGAAGGCCGCGGCGGCCCTTGCGTGGCTCGTCGAGGAGATGGAGCAGCGCTACCAGGACATGCAGGTCAACCGGGTGCGTCACGTCGACGACTTCAACCGCAAGGTGAAGTCCGGCGAGATCACCGCGCCGCCCGGTTCCGAGCGCGTCTACCGGCCGTACCCGTACATCATGGCGATCGTCGACGAGCTCGCCGACCTGATGATGACGGCGCCCCGTGACGTGGAGGACGCGATCGTCCGCATCACGCAGAAGGCCCGTGCGGCAGGCATCCACCTGGTGCTGGCGACGCAGCGCCCGTCCGTCGACGTCGTCACCGGCCTGATCAAGACCAACGTGCCGTCCCGCCTGGCGTTCGCGACCTCGTCGCTGACCGACTCGCGCGTCATCCTGGATCAGCCCGGCGCCGAGAAGCTGATCGGCATGGGCGACGCCCTGTACCTGCCGATGGGCGCCTCGAAGCCGGTGCGCATCCAGGGCGCGTTCGTGGGCGACGAGGAGATCTCGTCGATCGTCGAGTTCACCAAGAACCAGGCGCAGCCGGAGTACACCGACGGCGTCACGGCGCAGAAGGCCGGCGAGAAGAAGGAGATCGACGCCGACATCGGCGACGACCTGGAACTGCTCGTGCAGGCGACCGAGCTGATCGTGACGTCGCAGTTCGGCTCGACGTCGATGCTGCAGCGCAAGCTGCGCGTCGGGTTCGCGAAGGCAGGGCGCCTCATGGACCTGCTGGAGACCCGCGGCGTCGTCGGGCCTTCCGAGGGCTCGAAGGCACGAGAGGTGCTGATCAAGCCGGACGAGCTCGAGAACGTGGTCTACCTGATGCGTGGGGGCGGCCCCGCCGACGACGAGTGACTACTCGGACATCACCTTGACGGGGTGGTGGACGTTCTCGGGGCACACCCAGACGTTCAGCGCTCCGTCGTTGAAGTCCCAGCCCACCGGCCTGGCCTCGGGTTCGAAGCAGAACTCGGGCTCGGCGCGTTCGTACGTGTGCAACGCCAGCAGCAGCTCGCGGTAGGCCCCGCACTCCGGGCACTCCATGTCGCCGGGCCCGCTCGCGTACCAGAACGCCCAGCCACCGATCTTGGTCGACACCGCGACCTCGGACCAGTCGCTCCGGGAGGCGCCCTCCGGGGCTTCGTGCACGGTGGGGTGTTCGACGCGCCGGCACGGACTGAGCACGCACGGCCGTGCGAGGTGCATCGGCTCGAACGCCGCGGGCGTCGGCGGAGCGGCGAGTACCTCCGTCACCGTCGTGGAGTCGCGCCACACCAGGCGGACGTCCGGCCAGAACGTGTTGACGTCCGGTTCGTGGAACAACGGGCAGATCAGGAGCTGGAACAGGTCCGTGCCGTCCGGGAACGGCAACTCCGGGTAGTCCCTGCGGTAGAGCTGCACCGCGGCGGTGAAGGCGTTGCGCACGCCGCGCGTGTCACCCGTGTCGAAGCCCTGGTCCGTGTGGGTGGTTCCGTCGCAGTGCGGCCACGGCTCGTCCCGCGGCCAGAGCACGGGGCCGCCGATGTGGCTGTCGGTGATGGCCGGGGTGCCGGGCCGCGGGTGCAGGCGCACCGAAGGCCTCGCCCAGGCGTCGTCGTTCGTGTTCGTGTTCATGACCGCTCCCCCAAGCTGACGCAGGGGTCCCCCTTGATCGGGAACCCCTGCGTTTCAACGTACTCGGGAGGTCCGACAGTTCTCGGCCGTCGGCGGAAGACCTACTTCAGGCCGGCGTTCTGGATGCTGGTGGCCGTGGAGCTCGCGGTGTTGCCGAACTCGCGCACGGCCGCGTAGTACAGGTCGGCGGTGCGCTTGCAGGCCCAGTTCGAGCCGCACTGCTTGTACATGTCGGACTTGAAGTTGTCGTCGATGCGCAGGCGGTTCGTCTCGTTCCACCGGCCCTGCCGCTTGTAGTTGCGGTAGCCGAAGTCGTGCCGGTGGCAGGTCGGCAGGAACTTGAAGCCGAAGGGGTTGTCCGGCGAGTACGAACAGCCGTCGGACGACCAGTCGAGCTGGCCCGCGTAGGGCTGTTGTGCGCGCAGTGTCGTGAACTGGCCGACGGTCTTCGAGTAGAGGTAGTCGTCGGTGACCGCGACGATGTCCACGGCGTGAGCCGGGGCGCCCGTGAAGATCAGGGCGATCGAGGCGGCGGCACCCACGAATGCCGAGCGCAGGGTCTTCGACATGGCGAGCTCCTCGGGGTGTGATCAGGGTCTCGCCCAGTTGTAGCGGGTGATCGACTGTCCTCGGTAGACACGATCTGATGAACGTCACGTGATCATGTGGCCGCACGCGATCGCCGTGGCCACGCGGAGTTCACGCGGCAGCCCCAGGCAGTGGAGCATTTCGTTGTCCGCTACTCCGCCGAGCAGGTACCCGCCGAGCTTCTGCTCCGCCAAACGGAGGCAGACGTTCTGCGCGGCGGCTCCCGCTTCGATCAGGCCGAAGCGGCCCGCGCGTTCGCCGTACTTCTCGAACGAGTCCTTGTCCGTCAACACCAGCACGATCGTCAGCGGTGGAGCGTCCGGCGTGCCGAGGATCTCCGCGAGGTCCGCCGGTGCCGGGCCGATGTCCTGCACCGCGTGACGGCGGATGTCGTAGCGGAGGGCACGGCCGCGCGCGAACACGTAGCAGCGCAACGGGTTGAGCCCGCCCGCTGACGGATAGCTGTTGTCGGACAGGGCGCTCAGCACCGTGCCCAGTTGCCGGTCCGTCAGCGGTTCGTCCGAGAACTCGCGGGTGCTCCGGCGTGCCTGGAACAGCTTCTGCAGGCGGTCGTGCGGGCGGGGCAGGGGCAGCGGGGCGGTGGGCAGTTCCAGCGGGTCGATCAACGCGGGCTGCGGCCGGAAGTCGCGCAGGCGGTCGCCGAGCCTGCGCTGGTGCAGCGTCGAGTACCGGCTCGCGGCCCAGAAGTCGTCGAACATCGGCGTCACCCCAGCGGATGCGGTGCGGGATTGGGGAACACGCCCGGTGAGGCGTGCGGGTAGCGCCGGCCGAGGTCGCGGGCACGGCCTGCCAGGTGCGGCCAGCGGTGGTCCGAGTGCAGCGGCGCGAGGTCGGGGGACAGGACGCGGACGCAGTGCAGTCCGACGGCGGACAGCTCGGGCGTGGTGAGCTCGCGGTAGGCGAGCCGGACGCCGGCGCGGTCGAGGGCGTGCACCAGCTCGGTCAGTTCCGCTGCCGTGCCACGGGATTCGGCGTCAGGTGGCGGGTCTGTCTCGAAGCCCGCGAACCACGGGAGCGCGTCCCACTCCGCCGGGTGTGTGGCGTAGTAGACGGCGTGCCGGTCGAAGTCCGTGACGTCCTCGACGGGCTCGTCCCCGTT
This sequence comes from Lentzea pudingi, assembly GCF_014646255.1. GTDB lineage: Bacteria > Actinomycetota > Actinomycetes > Mycobacteriales > Pseudonocardiaceae > Lentzea > Lentzea pudingi. The sequence goes on along the minus strand of NZ_BMNC01000002.1, from coordinate 61,531 downwards.
GCGCGCCAGCCACACCTCGATGAACACCGTGCCCTGCACCCACTCCTCGTAGGCCTTGCGCACGGCCTCGGCCGTGGTCGCCCGGCAGGCGAGCCCGAGCGTCGGCCGCGGCCTGCCGGCGATCGGCAGCGAGCCCGCGACGGCGACCACCGGGTGCGGGCTGTAGGCGGGCGTGAGGTCGAACGCCTGGACGCCGTGCGGCAGATCGGTGGCGAACTTCTGCGGCGCGACGGAATGCAGCCACGTCGTGGTGAACGCGTCGCGCTCGACGAGTTCCTGGGTGGCCCTGAGCAACGCGCTGGTCGTCGACGGACCGGCCGCGAGTCCCGATGAGGTCGCGGGCAGTCCGTACGCGGCGTCGAGGCCCACGAGACCGGCCGGCACGCGGATCGGTTCGTTGCCGGGCAACGTCCACGCCCGCGTGTACGGGGTGTCGACGTATCCCTTGCGGTAGCGGTAGTTCGGGGCCACCCGCTGCTCGACCGTGTGCAGGCTGAAGTGCTCCAGCGGCCAGCACTCGCCGTCGGTGGCGATCTCCAGCGGTGCTCGTGCGGCCGCGTGGCGTTCCAGTGCCTCGGCGATCGCGGCGATCTTGCTGGTGCCACCGGAGGTGCCGCCGGTGGCGAACGGCTCCGGCACCGCGGCCCACCCCTCGACGTCCACATCGGACAGGCTGTGCGGCACGGGGTGCAGCTGTGACACCACCCCCTGCCTCCAGCCGACCGCGCGCTCGGCGAGCGCCTCCGCGACCGTCCTCACCGCTTGCTCCGGTAGTGCCGGAAGAGCCTGTGCCCGAACCACAGCGCCCCGCCGACGTAGAGCACGCCGACGACCACCGCGGCCACGACGCCGAGACCGGCGAACGGGCCGAGCACGAACAGCACGAAGACAGGTTCGACGCACCACAGCAGCATCCAGCCGAGCAGCCGGACCAGACTCATCCACGGCTTCGGTGACCGGGCGATGAACCCCGACGCGACCGCCCAGGCCAGTGCGGCACCCAGGGCGCCGGCCCACCAGCCCCAGTGGAGGTCGAAGACCGCGCCCATCGTGACGAAGGGCAGCACGAGCACCAGCAACGGGAAGATCGCGGAGGGAAGGACCAGCGCACCGCGTGGTTCGGGCAGGTCTTCGGTGTCCTGGCGCAAGGCTGCCGGGATGTGCACGGCCGCACCGACCGAGGAAACCGCACAGCAGCAACAACAACAGCAACAGGTGGGCGTGGCGGCGTTTGCGGCGGCCGCGCCGGGTGAGAACTGGTCAGGTAACCGTACTGCCGTCGCGTTCATGGTTCCCCCAAGGAAGTGACACGCGCCCGAACTCGACCGTCGGGCAGATCTCGCAGTCAGCCGCGGGCAGCACGCTCTCGCGCGTCGTCGTGAACTCGTCGAGGTCGACGGTCACGACCGTGTCCAGCAGGGCCAGCGAGCCCTTGCGGATGTTCTGGATCGCCTGCACGGCAAGGGAAATCGGAAACTCGTGAGCAAGTGCTCCGGGGCGCGGGGGAGGCGGCGGATCCCCCCACCGCCGCCCCGCCCGCACCGCGAGGCACGCCAGGCACGCGCCGGCACCGGGCACCACGAAGGGCCCGACGGCGGCGGTGTGGTGGTACGCGAGGTTCAGCAACAGGTGCGGGACCTTCGTCTCGCGTGCCACCTCGACCAGGTCGACCAGCGTGCCGGTCGTCCGCACGACGAGCAGCAGGTCCGGATCCTCGTTGTGCGGCAACAGCTCTACCAGCCCGGCGGGTGCCTTCCCGACGACGCGCGTACCGACCCCCATCGGTTCGTGCGCGTCACCGGTCGGCAACCCGGCCGGGCGGAGAGCGCCCAGGGTCCTCAGCTGGGCCAGGTACTGGCGAACCGGTTCCCCCGACCGGCTCTCGTCGACCGTTCGAGCCACTCCCCTCAAAACTGGCTCGAACAGGCCGGCCAGCGCCACGGCCACCGCCCTGGGCAGGTCTGGGATCAGGTACGCGAGATCCGCACCCGCGTACACGACGAGGCCTTCGTCTCGAACTTGGGCGTGCCAGGCGGGATCAGCGACCAGGTTCATCCTCGTCCCCTCTGCGCAGGAAGCTCTCGATCTCCTGCTCGCTCGGCAGGTCCCCCGCCGGATCGACGATGTTCTCGGCGATCGGCGGCAGCGGCTGCTCGGCCCACGCGGGCTGGTACTCGTCACTGGGCAGCAGCCCGTGCCGCGACGCGAACTCCTCGGCCGCGTCCCGGATCGACTCCCGCAGCGTCCCCACCACCGCGGTCTCCGCCGTGTACGTCAGCTCGACGAGCAACGCCCGCACGTTCTCCAGCTGGTTCTCGTCACCGGCCTTGCGGGCCAGTTCGGGCCAGAACTGCCGCTCGAACAACCGCACGAAGTCCGCCGCCACCGCGTCGGTAGCCGTGCGCAGGCGCGTGAAGCTGTCCATGACGTCATCGCTGGGCACCCTGAGGCCGGCAAGCCTGCCGCCCGCTTCGAGTGCCCAGCGACGCGTGTGCGGCCAGCCGTACTTCCACCGCACCAAGCCCAACCGCATAGCCCGGAGGAGGAGTCGCGGTTGGACGTCTCCGGTCGGGATCAGGTGCTTGATGTCGCGCACCTTGATCCGAACCCAGTCGTCGGGACCCTCGGTCTCGCCCATGCCGAGGACCGCGGCGACCGACTCGCCCTTCTCCCGTGCCGAGATCAGCTCGGCGATCGCGGGCAGCGAGAACCCCCGCTGCTGCAACCGCTGCACCAACGTCAACCGCTGGACGTGCGAGGCGTCGTAGTACGCCACGCGCCCCTGCCGTCTCGGCGCGTGCAGCACACCCTTCGTCTGGTACATGCGAATGGTGCTGCTGGGCAGGCCGATCCGGGCGGCTAGCTCGTCGACGGTGAGCGATTCGGACACGGCTCAGATACTGGCGTCGACGCGTTAGTTGAGTCAAGACTCTTCGAGTAAATACTCGAAGAGTTACAACTCCAGGAGCATCCGGCTGTTGCCGAGCGTGTTCGGCTTCACGTAGCTGAGGTCGAGGAACTCCGCCACACCCTCGTCGGCCGACCGCATGATCTCCTCGTAGACCTCGGGACTCACCGGCGTGCCCTCGATCTCGACGAAGCCGTGCTTGGTGAAGAACTTGGTCTCGAACGTCAGCACGAAGATGCGCGCGAGCTGCAGCTCCTTGGCCGTCGCGATGAGCTGCGCCACGATCCGGTGCCCCACGCCCTTGCCGAGCGCCATGGGGGAGACCGCGACACTGCGGATCTCGGCCAGGTCCTCCCACATCACGTGCAGGGCGCCGCAGCCGAGCAGCTCGCCGTCCTCCTCGGCCACCCAGAACTCCTGGACCGCCTCGTACAGCGTGACCAGGGGTTTGGCCAGCAGAACCTTGCCCGCGTACCCGTCGATCAACGCCTTCATGGCGCGCACGTCGCTGGTGCGGGCGCGCCGCACGACTACCCCACTGGTCACAACCGTCAAGTATGAGCGGCGCCCCCGTGAGCGCTGCGGGCAGTGGCCTCAAGCTTGAAAATGGATTCCCAGGGTCTCAGAGACCTCTCTGTGAGGTTTACTTGCACAGATCGGCCTGTAGATGTGTTCGGAGGTGTTTGGGTGATGCTGCGGAGTTTCAGGATCGGGAATCACCGGTCGTTCCGCGACGAGCACGAGCTTCTGCTCATGGCTGCCTATGCGAAGGACCGCGACATCCTTCCGGTCGCCGCCATATACGGTGCCAACGCCTCCGGGAAGTCGAACCTGCTCACGGGCCTGCGGTTCATGGCGTCTGCGGTACGCGACTCCTTCGCGTCGTGGAATCCGGGCTTGGGTGTTCCTCGAAGGCGGTTCGCCCTCGACGACGATGAGGAGTCGCCATCGGTCTTCGTGGTCGAACTCGTCCTCGAAGATGTGCGCTACACCTACGGATTCGAGGTCAACGACTTCGAGGTGCTCGACGAGTGGCTCTACTCGTACCCGGAAGGGCGCAAGCGGGTCGTCTTCGAGCGGAGCCTGAACGGTGTGCGGTTCGGAAGCACGCTCGGGGACCGGGCGAAGCTCGAGTTGCTTAGCAATCTGCTCAGGCGGAACGCGCTCTTCCTGAGTCTCGCTGCGCAGTCGGACATCGCTCCGGTACTCCCGGTTAGGACCTGGTTTCTCGAAGCGCTTCACTTCAGGCTCGGCGACTGCGTACAGGTCGACGAAGCGGGGATCGTCGACTTCCTGGACGCGAGTCAGGCGGATCACGACACCGTCGTCGATCTCGTACGGGTTGCCGATCTCGGGATCTCGAGGCTGTTCACGGTGAGCGCAGACGGCATCGACGGCTCGAAGCTCCGGCGGCTGCGAGTCGAGCATGGCGTGGGGAAGTGGTTGTTCCCGCTCGCGGACGAATCGGTGGGCACCCAGTCCTGGCTTGGTCTGTTGCCAACCGCGTTGACGGTGCTGCGGAACGGTGGAGTGCTGGTGATCGATGAGATCGACGCGAGTCTGCATCCTCTACTCGCAGGACGGTTGATCGGGCTCTTCCGCGATGCAGCGGTAAACGTCGCCCAAGCGCAGTTGATCTTTACTACCCATGACGCAACACTGCTGCATCCCCCGCTTGGAGACGAAGTGCTCGCGCGCGACGAGGTCTGGTTCGTGGAGAAAGATCGAGAGACCGGTGCCAGCACGCTGTACCCACTCACGGATTTCAAGCCGCGCAGCGAGGACAACCTTGAAAGAAGGTATCTGGCTGGCCGTTATGGTGCGGTACCCGAGCTTTCGGAAGACGAGTTCTCGAAGGCAGCTAGGGGTGTACGTGACGAGGCGTGAGAACACGCAAAGTCGGCGCGGGCGTGCTCGTGATCTGCGACCTGGACATGTTCTCGTGGTCAGCGGAGGGCAGCGCACCGAGCCTGACTACTTCAAGGGCTTCGCTCGAAGTCGTCGCGTACCACTCAAGGTGAAGACGAAGGTCGATTCGCCAGAGAACCTGGTCAGATACGCGAAGAGCATCTTCACCGCTGATGAGTACGACGGCGTGTGGTGCGTGGTGGACGTCGACAACTTCGACATCGGAGCCGCTCGCGTGGCCGCTGCGCGAGCGGAGATCGAACTCGTGGTGTCGGAGCCCTGCTTCGAGCTGTGGCTGCTGCTGCACTTCGTTGATCACCGAGCGCACATCGACAACGGAAAGGCCGCGTGTGCGCTGCTGGCCAAGCACGTTCCGGGATACGGCAAAGGCCTCGACTACACGATCTTCGACGAGCATGTGGAGCTCGCAGTTGAGCGGGCCAAGTCGCTCGGCCCGGGCAATCCGGGGACTGACGTCTGGAGGCTTGTCGAGGCGGTCTTGAAAGCCTGAGTTCAAACGCCCGTACCTGGGCCGGTTACTCTGAGCGTCGTGTCTTCTCCCACCACTCCGCGACGCGTGTCGCTGCTGACCCTGGGCTGCGCCCGCAACGAGGTCGACTCCGAAGAGCTCGCCGGACGCCTCGGCGAGGGCGGCTGGGAGCTGGTGGACGAGGGCGCTGACGTCGTCGTCGTCAACACGTGCGGCTTCGTCGAGCAGGCGAAGAAGGACTCGGTCGACACGCTGCTCGCCGCGTCCGACACCGGCGCCAAGGTCGTCGCGGTCGGGTGCATGGCGGAGCGGTACGGCAAGGAGCTCGCGGACAGCCTTCCCGAGGCGGCGGCGGTGCTCGGGTTCGACCAGTACAACGACCTGGCCGAGCGGCTGCAGGACGTGTTGCACGGCAAGCCCGTCGAGTCGCACGTGCCGGTGGACCGCCGCACGCTGCTGCCGATCACGCCGGTCAAGCGCCAGGAGGCCAAGGACGCCGTCCAGGTGCCCGGCCACGGCTGGGGCCCCACGAAGACGCCCCGCAAGCGCCTCGACGACGCCCCGGTGGCGCCGCTGAAGATCGCGTCCGGCTGTGACCGGCGGTGCAGCTTCTGCGCGATCCCGAGCTTCCGCGGCGCGTTCGTGTCGCGGCACCCGGACGAGATCGTGTCCGAGGCCATGTGGCTCGCCGAGAACGGCGTCAAGGAGCTGTTCCTCGTCAGCGAGAACTCCACGAGCTACGGCAAGGACCTGCCGCGTGAGCAGGGCGCCCTCGAGCAGCTCCTGCCGCGGCTCGCGTCCATCCCCGGCGTCGAGCGGGTCAGGGTCAGCTACCTGCAGCCGGCCGAGACGAAGCCGAGCCTCGTGGCCGCCATCGCGAAGACCGGCAAGGTCGCCGACTACTTCGACATGTCGTTCCAGCACTCCAGCGAGAACGTGCTGCGCCGCATGCGCCGGTTCGGCGACACGGACAGCTTCCTCAAGCTCGTGTGGCAGATCCGCGAGCACGCGCCCGAGGCCGGCATCCGCAGCAACTTCATCGTCGGCTTCCCCGGCGAGACCGAGGAGGACGTGCGGGAACTGGAGCGGTTCCTGAACGAGGCGCGGCTCGACGCCGTCGGCATCTTCGGGTACTCCGACGAGGACGGCACCGAGGCCGAGAACCTCGACGGCAAGCTCGACGCGGACACCATCGCGGAGCGCGTGCAGCGCATCGGCAACCTCGTCGAGGAGCTCACGAGCCAGCGCGCCGAGGACCGGGTCGGCACCGAGGTCGTGGTGCTGGTCGAGACCGAGGAGGACGACGAGAACGACTGCGTCGGCCGCGCGGAGCACCAGGCGCCCGAGGTCGACGGCGAGTGCATCGTGCTCGAGGCCGAAGGGCTCAAGCGTGGCGACCTCGTGCGCTGCCGCGTGGTCGACTCCGAGGGCGTGGACCTGATCGTCGAGGTAATCCCGACATGACGGAAGCCCGGAAGGTCCCGCTGCTCAACGTCGCGAACATCCTCACGATGGCGCGGCTGGCGCTCGTTCCGGTCTTCCTGTTCTCCCTGTTCGAAGCGGGCGGCTTCGACACGACGTGGCGCCTCATCGCGTTCGGGATCTTCGCCGTCGCGAGCTTCACGGACCACATCGACGGCACGCTCGCGCGCAAGCACGGGCTCATCACCGACTTCGGCAAGATCGCCGACCCGATCGCGGACAAGGCGCTGACCGGGTCCGCGCTGGTGGGCCTGAGCATCCTCGACGTGCTGCCGTGGTGGATCACGATCACCATCGCCGTCCGCGAGATCGGCATCACGCTGCTGCGGTTCTGGGTGATCCGCTACGGCGTCATCCCCGCGAGCCGCGGCGGCAAGGCCAAGACGCTGGCCCAGGTCATCGCGATCGGGCTCTTCGTGCTCCCGCAGAACGACGTGCTGGGGCTCATCGCCTGGGTGATCATGGCCGTCGCGCTCGTCCTCACGATCGTCACGGGAATCGACTACGTGATCCACGCGTTCAAGATGAAGGCAAGAGCAGGCCGGGCCGTGCTGTGACAGGCGTCGTGGAGCTGCTCAAAGCGAGGAACCAGACCGTCGCCACGGCCGAGTCGCTGACCGCGGGTCTGCTGTGCGCGACGATCGTCGACACACCGGGGGCGAGTGCCGTGGTCCGCGGTGGGTTGATCGTCTACGCGACCGAGCTCAAGCACGAGCTCGCGGGCGTGGACCAGCAGTTGCTCGACGAGCACGGTGCCGTGCACCCCGACGTCGCGATCCAACTGGCCGAAGGCGCCCGCGACAGGTGCGGTTCGGACTGGGGGATCGGGCTCACCGGGGTCGCCGGACCCGATCCGCAGGACGGAGTTCCTCCGGGGACGGTCCACATCGGCTTGAGCGGGCCTGGAGTGTCCACAGTGCGGACAATCACGGTGAGTGGTGACCGCAAAGCGGTCCGTGCGGCCGCTGTGGAGAAAGCCCTGGTCCTGCTCTCGGAGCAGCTGCTGGCCACCGGAGGCGGGAACAAATGATGACTCCGCGTTCGTTCGCCCTTGGCGGACGTGTTCGGAAGTCAGTGCCCGTTGTCGGTGTCGATCGGTAACGTAGGGACACGGCCGGCCGGAAGGAGGCGCGCGATGACCGTGCTGCTGCGCGAGGCGATCGGTGATCGACTTCGCCATGCCCGCACCAACCAACGCCGCACGCTGCGCGAGGTCTCTCGGACCGCCCGCGTGAGCCTGGGGTACCTGTCCGAGGTGGAGCGCGGCCGCAAAGAGGCGTCCAGCGAGCTCCTCGCGGCCATATGTGACGCTTTAGAGCTGCCCTTGTCCGAACTGCTGCACCACGTGGCCTCCGACATCGGCGCGGTCCAGCAGACGCCGGACACGGTGCCCGACACCGTCCCGGACGGACGATCGGACCGCGGCAAGCTCGAAGGTGGCCGCGTGCTGCCGTCCACGCTCTCGGACGACCTGTCCGACCTGCGCCTGCAGCCCATGCTCAGTCACAGGCTCACGAGCAAGATCGGCGAGACCCCGAAAGCCGTTGTTGCGGCTTGATCCATGTCATCCACGACCCCGCACGCCGTCCGGCGAGCGGGGTCGCCTGCATTCGGGTGAACATCATCAGGCTGTGGCCGTCGCCACGTGACGGTCTGCAACAAGATTGCGTGTTCGAACGTTCAACTGACAACGACGGCAGCGCGCGGGACGACAGGCAACGGCTTGGCATCGGCACGCTGGGTCACCGCGTCTCCGGACGCGGGTGCGGGCAGGATTGGCACGTCGTCAGGCGTGTACTCCTAAGTCCCGGGGTGGGTCAGGGTGTTCCCGGATATCTCCCCGTGTCGGTGGATACGCCGACGCACAATTGAGACGATGGATCCAACACCGGCACCGAGAAGGCAGGCGTAGGAGATGGCCAGTCCGTTCGTGAAGTTCTGGAAGTACCTGATGGCGTCGTTCTCGTCGAAGATCGACGAGCACGCTGACCCGAAGGTGCAGATCCAGCAGGCCATCGAGGAGGCGCAGCGGCAGCACCAGGCCCTCTCGCAGCAGGCTGCGGCCGTCATCGGCAACCAGCGCCAGCTGGAGATGAAGCTGAACCGCCAGCTGGGCGACGTGGAGAAGCTGCAGGCCTCCGCGCGTCAGGCGCTCGTGCTCGCCGACGAGGCGCGCTCGAAGGGCGACGAGGCCAAGGCGACGCAGTTCGAGAACGCCGCGCAGAGCTTCGCCACCCAGCTCGTCACCGCCGAGCAGGGCATCGAGGACCTCAAGACGCTGCACGACCAGTCGCTGCAGGCGGCCGCGCAGGCCAAGCAGGCGGTCGAGCGCAACGCGATGATGCTGCAGCAGAGGCTGGCCGAGCGCACCAAGCTCCTCAGCCAGCTGGAGCAGGCCAAGATGCAGGAGCAGGTCTCCGCGTCGCTGAACCAGATGAGCGAACTCGCCGCGCCGGGCAACGTGCCGTCGCTGGAAGAGGTTCGCGACAAGATCGAGAAGCGCTACTCGACCGCCCTCGGGTCCGCCGAGCTCGCCCAGAACTCGGTGCAGGGCCGGATGATGGAGGTCCAGGCCTCGACCACCCAGCTCGCGGGCTCGTCGCGCCTGGAGCAGATCCGTGCCTCGATGCACGGCGGTCAGGCGAACACCCCGCAGCAGGTGACCGCGGGCAACAGCGCGGCCGCGCAGATCCAGGCCGAGATCGCGCAGCGCGTCCAGTCCGAGCAGAAGACCACGCAGCAGCAGGTTCCTCCCGCCCAGAACTGAGGTTCTGAGGCAGGGGGAGCAGGAGGAGTCAGCAGGTGATCATGGAGCCCTGGAGAAACCGTCCCAACAACGAGATCGTCCGCAAGGTCGTCAACGAGTTGGGTGCGTCGCTCCAGGGCCACCCGCTGGCCGAGCAGGCGCGCTACCGCATCCAGAAGTGGAACGACCCTTTAGCCAAGCTCGAACGCAAGCGCAAGCGCACCAACGCCGTGCTGACGTTCTGGCTGATCGTCATCACGATGCTCGGCACCCTCGCGGTGCTGGGCTTCACCGGGGTGCTCGGCACGTGGGCCGCCGTCACCGGCGCGGTCGGCGCGGCGGTGCCCGCAGTCCTCGCCGTGCGCAGCGGGTTCAAGCTGAAGGAACTGGGCGCCGCCCGGCAGCGGCTGGCGTTGTCGCCACCACCGCCGCCCCGGCCGCCGCTGCCCGCGCACATCTCGTCCGCGCGCGTCCCGATGGAGAAGCTCCACGGTGCCGAGGACGCGATGAGCCAGCTGCTCGTGCAGCTCGACTCGCCGGCGCTCACGTCGATGCCGACCGAGTCCGTCCAGCACGCCCGCCAGACCGCCCAGGAGGCCGCCACGGCCATCCGCGCGGTGTCGGCGCAGCTGCAGGCCGTCGAACGCGCCCGCGACACCGCACCGCATCTGGAGCGCGCGTCTCTCGTCGAGGCCGTGAAGGCGCTCCGGATCCAGCTGGCGGACGGCGTGGACCGCTACTGTGCGCTGGTGGCCGAGGCCGGCAAGGCCCTGGCGGCGAGCACGCAGTTCCAGAACCCGGGCGAGGTGCTGGACGACGCCACGGACCACATGGCCGGACTGGCGTCCGCGATGCGTGATGTCTCAGGCTATTCAGCGTACTGAGAGTGACTCTCCGTAGTTGCGTGCGACTATTCGGCGAGTCTCTCTGGAGATCCCTGCTGCAATCGTGTGATTATCGGACTGTTATCTAGCCGTAGCCGCTACATGGCGTGGCAGGATTCCGGGGCCGGTCTGCGGGAAGTCCGGCTGAATTGCCGGGAGGCAGTGCATTGGCGTTGTGGACCGTGCACGGGGACGGTCGGATCACCGACAGTGAAACCGTCGCACCCCAGGAACGGGTGAGCTGGCCGCTCACCATCGGGTTCGGAGTGCAGCACCTCGTCGCCATGTTCGGCGCGACGGTGATCGTTCCCGCCGCCACCGGCCTGCCCGTCGCCACCACGCTGCTGTTCTCCGGTCTGGGCACGCTGCTCTTCCTCGTCATCACCAAGAACCGCGTGCCGAGCTACCTCGGTTCGTCCTTCGCCTTCGTGGCCCCGCTGGTGGCCGCGCGCGAGCAGGGCATCGCGGCCCAGCTCGGCGGTGTCGTCGCGGCGGGCCTGCTGGTGATCGTCGTCGGCATCGCGGTCAAGGCGCTCGGTGTGCGCCTGCTGGAGTCGGTCATGCCGCCGGTCGTCACCGGCGCCGTCGTGATCCTCATCGGCCTGAACCTCTCGCGGCAGGCCACCTCGAACTTCAGCGAGCAGCCCCTGCTCGCCGGCTTGACCACGCTGGTGATCCTGCTGGCCGGCGTGCTGGGCCGCGGCCTGGTGTTCCGGTTCTCGATCCTGATCGGCTTCGTGGCGATCTGGATGGGCGGCCTGGCGTTCGGCGCCGTGTCGTCCGAACGGATCGCCGCGCTGCGCGACGCCGCGTGGGTCGGCCTGCCGAAGCTCTACCAGCCCGAGCTGCGGCCGTCGGTCGTGCTGCTGATGCTGCCCGTCGTGATCGTGCTGGTGGCCGAGGTCGTCGGGCACGTGAAGGCGGTCGCGGCGCTGACCGGCCGCAACCTCGACGGCAGCGCGGGCGACGCGATCATCGCGAACGGCCTGTCGACCGCCCTGTCAGGCCTCGGCGGCGGTGCCGGCACGACGACGTACTCCGAGAACATCGGCGTGATGGCCGTGACCCGCGTCTACACGACGGCGGCGTTCGCCTTCGCCGGTGTGTTCGCCGCGCTGCTCGCGTTCTCCCCGAAGGCCATCGCGCTGTTCGGCACCATCCCGCCGGGGGTGCTCGGCGGCTGCACGCTGGTGCTCTACGGCCTGATCGTGCTGGTCGGCGTCCGGATCTGGATGGACCGCGGCGTCGACCTGGCGAACCCGGCGAACGCGATGGTCGGCGGCGCGGCACTGGTGGCCGGTGTCGGCGACCTGACCATCGAGATCGGCGATCTGGAGATGGGCGGCATGGTGTGGGGCTCGCTGCTCGTCGTGATCCTGCACCCCGTGATGCGCTGGCTCAGGGCCGCGCGCCACACCTGACTCACCGCAGGGCGCGGTTGATCCTCGACACGAGCCCAGGGCCCTCGTAGATGAACCCGGTGTAGATCTGCACGAGGCTCGCGCCGGCGTCGATCATGCGCTTGGCGTCGTCGGCGGTCGCGATGCCACCGACACCGATGACCGGCAGATCGCTGTTCTTCGTGATGAACCGGACCACGTCGTTCGCGCGCTGGGTGAGCGGCCTGCCGCTGAGGCCGCCGGTCTCGCCCTTGTGAGCGCTCGTGAGGCCCTCACGGCTGAGAGTGGTGTTCGTGGCGATGAGGCCCTTGATGCCGTTGTCCACGCACACCTGGATGACCTCGGCGATGGCGTCCTCGGTCAGGTCCGGAGCGATCTTGACGAGCATCGGCTTGTCCGTGGCCGACGTCAGCGTCGCGACGAGCTCGGTCAGCGCGCCCTTGTCCTGCAGGCTGCGCAGGCCGGGGGTGTTCGGCGAGCTCACGTTGATCGCGTAGTAGTCGCCGTGGTCCTGCAGGGCCTTCAGCGAGTTCAGGTAGTCCTGCACGGCGTCCTCGACGGGCGTGATCTTGGACTTGCCGAGGCTGATGCCGAGCGGTGCCCGCAGCGACGTCCGGTCGAGCTTCGCGGCAAGCGCTTGCGCACCCGCGTTGTTGAAGCCCATCCGGTTGATGATCGCCTCGTCCTCGCGCAGGCGGAACAGCCGCGGCTTCGGGTTGCCCGGCTGCGCGTGCCACGTGACGGTGCCGACCTCGACGAACCCGAACCCCAGCGCACCCCACGCCGGCAACGCGCGCCCGTCCTTGTCGAGACCCGCCGCGAGACCGACCGGGTTCGGGAAGCGGACACCGAACACCGTGCGCGGGTTGTCCTGGTTGCGGGCGAACCTCGCCAGCGGGCTCAACCGGGCCATGACGTCGAGCGTGGTCTCGTGGACCCGCTCCGCGTCGCCGCCGTGCATCCCGAACAACGCCCTGCGAACCACCTGCTTGTACACCACGTGCTCACCCTATAACGCCAGCTCAGGGTAGCCGCAGTCACATGGGCTTGGGCACCTTGATCGTGGCCTGCTCGTCCAGCGGCATCCGGGGCTTGGTCCGGAACTTCACCGGCAGCGTCCGCAACCCGCGGCTGCCCAGCGACACCCGCCACCCCAGCGGCCGCGACGTGTCGAGCGCCAGCCCGGCGCACCGTCCCAGCAGCGTCCGGAACGCCACCTCGCCCTCCAGCCGGGCCAGCGGCGCGCCCAGGCAGAAGTGGATGCCGTGCCCGAACGCCAGGTGCTGGCGGTCCGCCCGCTCGATGTTGAGCTGGTCGGCCCGCGGGTACCGGTTGCCGTCGTGCTCGGCGGAGGCCAGCGACAGCAGCACGACGTCGCCAGCCGGGATCTGTACGCCGCCGATCGTCAACGGCCGCGTGGCGAACCGCAGCACGTGCGAGGTCGGGCCGTCGAACCGCAGGAACTCCTCGATGGCGCCGGGCAGCAGTGACGACGAGCGCTGCAGCAGTTCGAGCTGTTCGGGGTGGCGCAGCAACGCCAGTGCGCCGTTGCCCACCAGGTCGACGGCCGTCGTGTAGCCGGCCACGAGCAGCAGGAACGCCAGCGAGGCCAGTTCGGAGTCAGACAGCGCCGCCTCACCCGTCGCGCGGGCCAGGCCGCCGATCAGGTCGTCGTCGCCGGACGTGCGCTTGTGCGTCACCAGATCACGCAGGTACCCGGAGGTCTCCTCACGGGCCGAGGCCGCGTCACCGTCGGCCAGCCCGGTGACCACGTCGGCCCAGTAGCGGAAGTTCTCCTGGTCGACGGCGGGGACACCGAGCAGTTCCATGATCACGGTGATCGGCAGCGGCGCCGCGAAGTCCGCGATGAGATCGCAGTCGCCGGAGTCGGCGAAGTCGTCGGCGAGCCGGGCCGCGACCTGCTCGATCCGGGGGCGCAGCGCGGCGATGCGGCGTGGCGTGAGCTGGCTCGACACCGCGCGGCGCAGGCGGGTGTGATCGGGTTCGTCGCTGTTCATCATGTGCTCGGACAGGTCGCCGAACCACCACGACGCGAAGTGCGGATGGCCGCGCAGGGGTTCGGCGAGCGCGGAGCCGTGCGAGGACAGCAGCGGGTTGTCCAACGCGGCACGCACGTCGGGATAGCGGGTCACGAGCCACATGGGCACGCCGAAGGTCTCAACCCGGTGCACCGGGCCCGCATCGCGCAGGCTCTTCAGCACCGCGTACGGGTCGTCGGTGTAGCCGGGACGCAACGCATCCAGATTGACCGCCATATTGGGGGACACGGCCGGGAGAGTGCTTCGGTTCAACCTTTTTGGCATTTTGGGCAGAAGTACACAAATCTGCCGTCGATCTCGTCCGATCGGACTCTTGTGCGGCAGCGCAAACAGGGTCTGCCGGTCCGCTCGAAAACGTAGTGCTGCACGCGCAGGTCGCCGGTCGTGCTCTGCTCCGGCCGCCACTGGTTGGCCTGCAAGAGTTTCCGTGACAGCGCGACCGCACGTGAGGCGTCCACGGCGGACACCGGAACCGTGGGCAGGACCCGCAACAGGAAACAGACTTCCGCGCGGTAGAGATTGCCGACGCCGGCCATCACGCGCTGGTCCAACAATGCGAGACCGACCGGCCGGGAAGGGTCGGCGGTCAACCGCCGAACGGCCTCAGCGGTGTCGAAGTCGGGTGCCAGGAGATCAGGTCCGAGGTGGGAGATCAGTCGATCTTCTTCAGAGGTGGGCACGAACTCCAGGTCGTGCAACGCGAACCCGATGGCCTGCCGGTCGTCCACCTCGAACACCGCGCGGGCCTGGTGTGCGGGACGGCGCCACTTCTCACCGGGCCGGTACAGGTGCCATGAGCCGTCCATGCGGAAGTGGCTGCGCAGGCTGTTGCCGTCGGAGAAGTGGGTGAACATGTGCTTGCCGTACGTCCGCACGCCGAGCACGTCCAGGCCGGTCAGGTCGAGTGCGGCCAGCCGGGGATGACGCAGCTCCCCGCGCCGCAGCGTCTTCCCGGCCAGCGCCTGGTTCATGCGATGACCGGCCAGGAAGACCGTGTCCCCTTCAGGCATCCACCGCTTCCTGGATCTCGTCGTCGTCGAAGTCGTGGTGCACGGCCCGGCGCCGGCTCCGCGAGATGCGCTGGATGCGCGCCAGCAGGAGGTTGAACGCCAGCGCCACTTCACGCGCCCCTGGAGTACCCCACTCGTGGATGGGCATGCATGCGCCCTGTGCCTGCTGCACGGCCAGACGGTCCGGCAACGCCACCGGCATCACCAACGGCCCGAAGATGTCGCGCAGCTCCTCGATGCGGAACTGGTGCTCGTGCGAACGCGGCCGCACGCGGTTCACGACGACACCCAGCGGCTGCAGGTCGGCGTTGTTGCTCTCCCGCTCGTTCTGCACCGCCTCGAACGCCCGCTGCACGCCCGCCACCGCGAACATCGTCGGCTCGGTGACCAGCAGCGCGCGGTCGGCCGCCACGAGCGCCGAGCGGGTCAGCTGGCCCAGCGACGGCGGGCAGTCGAGCAGGACGAGCTGGTACGGGAACTCGTCGTACATGTCCCGCAACGTGCGCAGGGCGTCCTTCAGGCGGTGCAGCCGGGACTCGTTCGGATCGGGGTGGTTGAGCAGTTCGGCGTCCTCGGACCCGGACAGCACGTCGATGCCGTCGCCCCACCTGCTCGGGCGGATCGCCTGCTCGACGTTCTCCTCGGACGGGTCTTGCAGGACGTCGTAGATGGTCGCCTTGGACTCCTCTGGCTCCAGCGTCGACGTGGCGTTGCACTGCGGATCGAGATCGATCACGAGAGTGCGGACACCACGGCGGAGGGCGGCAGAGGCCAGGCCGAGCACCACCGTCGTCTTGCCGACGCCTCCCTTGAGGCTGAGCACGGACACCGTATGCACAGACCTACTCTAGGGTCTCCTACTCTGTTGGCCATGCGACCGGACGCCGTACAGAGGCTGCTCGACGCGGAATTGTCCGCCGCACGCGAGCGCAGGGGTGGACAGCAACCCCGTGTGCTCGACGTCGGCGGTGGCAGCGGTGTCTGGGCCGTGCCCCTGGCCGCAGCAGGATGCGTGGTCACGGTCGTGGAGCCCTCACCGAACGCACTCGCTACGTTGAACACCCGTGCGCGCGAAGCCGGTGTGACGATCAACGCAGTCCAGGGCGACACGGACTCGCTGGGTGTTCCCGCTGGTGAGGCCGATCTGGTGCTGGCGCACGGCGTGCTGGAGGTCGTCGACGACGCACCCGCCGCACTCGCCTCGCTGGCCGCCGCGGTCGCACCCGGTGGCGCGGTGTCGGTGCTGGTCGCGAACCGGTTCGCGGCGATCCTGCACCGCGCGATCGCCGGCCGGATCGTGGACGCGCGGCGGTTGCTGGACGACGACGCGGGGCAGCTCGCGGGCACCCGTGACCCGCTGCAACGCCGGTTCGACGTGGCCGGGCTCGAGAAGCTCGTGCTGGACGCGGGTCTGTCAGTCGAGATCCTGCAAGGTCACGGTGTAGTTTCAGATCTCGTGCCCGGTGTGGTGCTGGACTCGAATCCGGGTGCCGCCGACGCACTCGCCGAGCTGGAACTGGCCGCCGCAACGCGTTCCCCGCTCCGAGACGTCGCAGCCCGGCTGCACGTGCTCGCCCGCCGAACCGGCTGAAACGCTGTGCATCGGGGAGATTTATGCCCCTGATGAGTGGTCCCGAACGACGCGGCGGCGAAAGATAATGGCTCCGCTGCCGACGTAGGGAACCAACGCGATGGAGAGTTCCGACCTGCTGGCCTCCTTGGTCAACGAGGCCGTGGCGGGTGACCGGCAAGCCGTCGAACGGCTGCTGGCCTCCGTGCGACCGCTCGTGGCGCGGTACTGCCGTGCGCGCGTCGGTCGCAACGAAAGGGCGTTCGCGTCGGCCGACGACGTGGCGCAGGAGGTCTGCCTGGCGGTGCTCACAGCACTGCCCACCTACCGCGAGCAGGGAAGACCCTTCCTGGCGTTCGTCTACGGCATCGCCGCGCACAAGGTCGCGGACGCGCACCGGGTCTCGGCGCGCAACCGGTCCGAGCCCGTCGCGGAGGTCCCGGACGGTCCGTCGACGACCGTCGACCCCGAGGAGAACGCGCTGCTCGCCTCTCTCTCGGTGCGGCTGGGGCAGCTGCTGCGGGTGCTGCCGGACAAGCAGCGCGAGATCCTGCTGCTGCGCGTGGTGGTCGGCCTGACGGCGGAGGAGACGGCCGAGGCGATCGGGTCGACGCCGGGTGCCGTGCGGGTGGCTCAGCACCGTGCACTGGCCAAGCTGCGCACGTCCGTGGGGGTCGAGGAGCTGATTTGACCGGCGCCTTCTACGACGACCTGTCCGGGACGTACGACCTCATGTTCCCGGACTGGGACGCATCGATGGCCCGGCAGGCGTCGCAGCTCGCGGAGTTCATCCCGCAGGGCGCGCGCGTTCTCGACTGTGCGTGTGGCATTGGTACGCAGGCGATCGGTCTGGCTCTGCGCGGCTACGAGGTCGTGGGTACCGATCTGAGCCCGAAGGCTGCTTCTCGGGCCGTGGGGGAGGCCTCTGCGCGTGGGGTCTCGTTGCCCGCGTTCGCCGCGGACATGCGCGCGCTGCCGTTCGCTGATGCCTCGTTCGACGTCGTGCTCGCGGCGGACAACGCGTTGCCCCACCTGCTGAGGACTGAGGACGTGCTGGCGGCGTTGTGCGAGATGCGGCGGGTGCTGCGGCCCGGTGGCCGGCTCGTGCTCTCCACGCGCGACTACGACGCGATCCGCGCCGAACGGCCGTTGTCGACCCCTCCGTCCGTCGGGCCGGGTCGCGTTGTGTGGTTCCAGCTCTGGCATTGGGACGGCGATCAGTACGAACTGGAGATGTTCCAGCTGCACGAAAGCGACTCGTGGCGCGTTGTGGTGGGCAAGGCACGGTATTGGGCGATTACTCGTCATGAAATCACCGAATTGGCGGAACGCGCCGGTTTCGGTTACGTGGAGTGGTCGCTCCACGCTTACTACCAACCGCTACTCGTTGCTGCAAACGGGTGACGTTTGAAGTTTCTCCCTACTTTCCGCATAAGGAGTGACGCGTCGCACGTCTCCTCCACGGGACGTCGACGAGGGGACGCTTCGGATGGAGAGTTCAGCGTTATCCGCAGAACTGGTCAGTCTGGCTGTGCAGGGTGAGCGCAGGGCCACTGACCAGCTACTTCGCTATCTTCGACCGCTGGTGGTGAAGTACTGTCGCGCGCGTGTGGGACGTTCCGCGACAACTGCGGACGACGTCGCGCAGGAGGTCTGCCTGGCCGTGCTGACGGCCCTCCCGAACTATCGGGAGCAAGGAAGACCGTTCCTCGCGTTCGTCTACGGCATCGCCGCGCACAAGGTCGCCGACGCGCACCGGGCCCTGGCTCGTAACCGTGCGGAGCCGGTTGCCGAGGTGCCGGATCAGGAGGTGCGGGGTGTCGGGCCGGAGCAGTTCGTCCTCCAGGACGAGCTGAACGGCACGCTGGGGCGGCTGCTGCACGTCCTGCCGGACAAGCAGCGCGAAATTCTCGTGCTGCGCGTCGTGGTGGGTCTGTCCGCGGAGGAGACCGCGGACGCCGTGGGCTCCACGCCGGGTGCGGTCCGTGTCGCTCAGCACCGCGCGCTCGGTCGTCTCCGCAAGGAAATCGCATCGTTGGCTGTCCCGATCGGGTGACATTCGTTTGCGTTTGTTACGAGTCGTGGCGAGTGCGTGGGGAGAACGCACCCAAACGACATACCTAGAGGGCAGGAAGACACCGACATAGGGACCAAGGGGCATGGGAAGTTCGGACTCAGCGTCTGCCGCCGAGCGGCTGCGCCTCGACGGAGTGCTGGTGCAGCACTTCCGTGAGTCAGGGCTTGCCGGGCCCCGCTGGAACCAGTTCCACCGTCAGCTTCTCGGGCGTGGGCTCACGATCGTTACGAAGCTCGTGCGGTCCGGCGCGATGTTCTCCCGTTGCGGGCAGCAGGGCCGTTACCTGCACAGGCAGGAGATCTCGCCGCAGGAGGCCGAGGAGCTGGCGAGCGACGCGGTGTACGACGGGTACGTCTACTTCCGGGACCGGGGTCTGCTCGGCCGGGAGTGGTCGGTGGGGCACGGACTGCCGTTGGAGGAGTACTTCGTCAACGCGTGCGTGCTCGCGTTCCCGAACGTGTACCGGCGGTGGCAGACGCATGCGCACGGCTGGCACGACGTCCGGCTCGTGGACAGCGTGGCCTCGCTCGAACACGTCGTGACCGAGGCGACGCCCGAGGACGCGGTCATCGAGCAGGCTGCGGCGAACGCCGCGTTCGCGACGCTGAGCGAGGACGGCAAGCGGTTGCTCTTCCTTCATGACCAGGGCTATTCGCATGCGGAGATCGGTGAGTTGATGCGACTCACCCCGCGCGCGGTCGAAGGACGGATCCGGCGGGCGCGTCTCGCGGTGCGCCGGCGTCCAGAAGAGGAACGGTGATCTGCGTGGAGTTCACACCCGGCCTGCACCGCAAGGTGCCCGCGGAAGCCGTGCGGGGCTCGTCCGTCGGTGGGCCGGTTTCCGCGTCGAGGGGGACCCTGGACGCGCTGGTCGAGCGGACCGCCGGTGGCGACAAGGAGCCTGTCGACCCTCCGGCGCCCTCTTACTACTCGAGTCGCCCGCAGAGCGCGGACGAGCACGTCGCGCGCGCTGTCGCCGGTGATCGCGTCGCCATCGAACGGCTGCTGGGCACCATCCGGCCGTTGATCGTGCGGTACTGCCGTGCGCGCGTTGGATCGTTCGCGTCGGCGGACGACGTTGCGCAGGACGTGTGCCTGGCGGTGCTGACCTCGCTGCCGTCGTACCGCGACCAGGGGCGTCCGTTCCTGGCGTTCGTCTACGGGATCGCGGCGCATAAGGTCGCGGACTCGTTCCGCAGCTTCTCGCGCAACAAGGCCGAGGCCGTGCCCGAGCTGCCCGAGTCGATGGACACCGCCGCGGGGCCCGAGCAGCGGGCGATGCAGGGGGAGCTCTCGAACCAGATGGCGACGCTGCTGCGCGTGCTGCCCGAGAAGCAGCGCGAGATCGTCGTGCTGCGCGTGATGGTGGGGCTGTCGGCGGAGGAGACGGCCGAGGCGGTCGGCTCGACGCCCGGTGCGGTGCGGGTGGCCCAGCACCGGGCGCTCTCGCGGCTGCGCAAGGAGCTCAGTGCCGCCAGCGAGTGACGTTGGCGATGCCCTGCGGACTCGCGTCCTTGTAGCGCTCCATCTCGCCACGCCGCACGTCGGCGATCGTGCCCGCCAGCTCACGGCCGAACGCCTCGGTCAGCACGGCGTCCTTCTCGAACTCGTCGACCGCCTCCTTGAGCGACGTGGGCAGGCGCTGCACGTCGCCGAGCAGTGCCGGGTCGACGTTGAGGCCCTCGGGTAGCCCGGCCTCGGTCCTGATGCCGTCCAGGCCGGCCGCGATCACGCCCGCGACGACGAGGTACGGGTTCGCGGTCAGGTCGAAGCACTTGATCTCGAGGTTGTCCTTGATGAGGCGTAGCGCCGTTTCGCGGTTCTCCTCGCCCCACGCCACGAACGGTGCTGCCCATGTGTTCGGTACGAGCCGGAGGTAGCTCGCGAGAGAGGGGCAGCCGATCGCGCACAACGCGCGGAGGTGGGTGAGGACGCCCGCGCTGAACCGCTTCGCCTCGTCCTGGAAGCCGTCGAAGAGGTTCGTGCCGTCGCGCCAGAGGCTGAGGTGCAGGTGACCGCCGTTGCCGACGCCGCCGTTCACGACCTTGGGGGAGAACGACGGGCGCATGCCGTGCCGGATCGTGACGGCGCGGATGGTCTCCTTGACGAGCACGGCGGTGTCTGCGGCGGCTACCGGATCCTCCGGTGCGGTGGAGACCTCGAACTGGCCGGCGGCGTACTCGGGGTGGAACTGGAGGACCTCGACGTTCTGCTGGTCCAGGGCGTTGAGGAGGTCGACGCAGTAGTCGGACAGCTCGACCTGGCGGGCGTGGCCGTACGCGGAGCCGCTGGTCGCCGGGACCCAGTCCTCGGTGCCGGTCTTGCCGACGCACCACTCGATCTCGAAGCCGGCCTGGGCGGTGAGTCCCTCGGCCGCGAGGTTCTGGGCGGCCTTGCGGGCCTGCAGGCGCTGGTCCATCGGGTAGGGGACGCCGCTCTGGTAGTGGCGGTCGGCCGGAGCCCAGGCCCAGCCCGGCTGGCCCGCGAGCACGGTGACGCGGTCGAGGTCGGGGTGCAGGCGCAGGTCGCCGACCGGACCGCCGGCGAACCGGCCCTGGATGATCCAGTCGTCGAACAGGAAGACGTCGAACACCGGTGACGCGCCCACGCCGTGCGCGGCCGCGTGGGCCAGCCTGCGCAGGGGGACGGACTTGGTGCGGGTGATGCCGCTGTTGTCGACCCAGGTGAGCGCCACGACGCTCACGTCCCGCGCGTTGAGCCCGTC
Source organism: Lentzea pudingi (assembly GCF_014646255.1). Lineage (GTDB taxonomy): Bacteria > Actinomycetota > Actinomycetes > Mycobacteriales > Pseudonocardiaceae > Lentzea > Lentzea pudingi. The sequence continues at coordinate 40,271 of NZ_BMNC01000002.1, read as the reverse complement.
GAAGAGTTCCGCCGCCCGCTCGAACCGCTGGTCCCGTTCCGCAGAGTCCACGATCCTAAGGTTATGGGCATCTTGCCGTTCGTCGCCGAACTCGGGCTGGTGGATCACCACTGCCACGGGGTGCTGCGCACCGACAGCACCCGTCCGGAGTTCGAGTCGCTGTTGCTGGAGGCCGACGGGGTCTCGCCGCTGGGTGGGTCGTTCTTCGACTCCGCGGTCGGGTTCGCGGTGCGGCGGTGGTGCGCGCCGTTGCTCGACCTGCCTCGGCACGCGTCCGCCGACGAGTACCTCGAACGGCGGAACTCGCTGCACATCGCCGAGGTGTCGCGGACGTTCCTGATGGCGTCCGGGATCCACACGTTCCTGGTGGACGGCGGGTTCCAGCCCGATCGGCTGCTCTCGGCCGCTGAACTGGCCGGGCTGGGCGGGGGTGTCGCCCACGAGGTCGTGCGGCTGGAGGTGCTGGCGGAGTCGTTGCGGGAGTCCTCGCCCTCGGAGTTCTTGGATGCGGTCCGGTCGCGGCTCGCCTCGACCTCGGCCGTGGGGGCGAAGTCCGTTGCGGCGTACCGGATCGGGCTGGGGCTTCCGGGCGTGCGGCCGGCGGACGCGGACGTGGAACGGGCGGTCGGCTCGTGGTCGTCGGGGCGGCTGGAGAATCCGGTGGTGATCACCTGGCTGGCCTGGGAGGCGTTGGACGCCGGGCTGCCGTTGCAGTTCCACGTCGGCTACGGCGACTCGGACATCGACCTGCACCGGTGTGATCCTTCGTTGCTGACGCCGTTCCTGCGGGCGACCGCGTCTTTGGGCGTGCCGGTGCTGCTGCTGCACAACTACCCGTTCCACCGGCAGGCCGGGTATCTCGCGCAGGTGTTCCCGCACGTGTTCTGCGATCTCGGGCTGGCCACCCACGGGCTGGGGCATCAGGCGTCGCGGGTGTTCGCCGAGGCGCTGGAGATCGTGCCCTACGGCAAGTTCCTGTTCTCCTCTGATGCCTTCGCTTTGCCCGAGTTGTACTACCTCGGCGCGTTGCTGTTCAGGCAGGCGTTGTCGGACTTCTTGGCTGATGGGTTGCGCCGGGACGCGTTCGTCGAGGAGGACGCGCATCGGATCGCACGGCTCGTTGCGTCGGAGAACGCGGCACGGGTGTACGAACTGTAGGATTTGCTTCGAACGGACGTTCGAGAGGGGTGTTCATGGGTCGCAGTGCGAACCTGCCACGCGGCCTGGTTGACCGGTTCCGTGCGCGTGACGGTGTCTGGCCCGACGACACGGGCTGCCGGATGCTGCACGTCGACATGGACGCCTTCTACGCGTCGGTGGAGATCCGCGAACGCCCTGAGCTCGAGTCCGTGCCGGTGGTCGTCGGCGGTGTCGGTGGACGTGGCGTCGTGTGCTCGGCGAACTACCTCGCGCGTGAATACGGTGTGCGTTCCGCGATGCCCACGGCGCACGCCCGCCGTCTGGCGCCCCATGCCGTGTACCTGCCGCCGCAGTTCGATCTCTACCAGGAGGTCTCACGCGGGGTCATGGCGATCTTCCGCGACATCACGCCGCTGGTGGAGCCCCTCTCGCTGGACGAGGCCTTCCTCGACGTGGGTGGTGCGCTGCGCCGGCTCGGCCTGACGCCGGGCGGGGTGGGGGAGCTGATCCGGTCTCGCGTGTTCGACGCCCATGGCGTGTCCTGTTCCGTTGGTGTCGCATCGACGAAGTTTCTCGCGAAGCTCGCCTCGGGCATGTGCAAGCCCGACGGCATGATGGTCGTGCCTGCTTCCGCGACTCTCGACTTCCTGCACCCGTTGCCCGTGTCGGCATTGTGGGGCGTGGGCGCGAAAACCGCCGCACGCCTGGAGGAACTGGGCCTGGACACCGTCGCCGACGTGGCCGCGATGCCTCTCCCGCGGCTGCGCCGCAAGATCGGCGTGGCGCTCGCAGAACACCTGTACGCCCTCGCCTCCGGCGTGGACGACCGCGCGGTGGTGCCGGTGTCGCGCGAGAAGTCGATCGGCGCCGAGGAGACCTTCGAGGTCGACGTCACCGACCGCGCCGTGCTGCGCCGCGAACTGCTCCGCCTGTCGGAACGCTCGGCAGGTTCGTTGCGCGCCAAGGGTCTGCACGGCCGGACGGTGTCGATCAAAGTCCGCTTCTCCGACTTCACGACGATCACCCGCTCCCGCACCCTGCCGGTGGCGACCGACGTGACGCAGGAGGTCTACCGCGTCGCCGCCGAGCTCCTCGACACCCAGACCCCACCCGGCGCGGTCCGCCTGATCGGCGTCCGAATAGAGGGTCTTGACAACGCCGACTCCGCCCAGCAACTGATCTTCGACGCCCCGGAACGAGGCTGGCGCGAAGCCGAACAAGCCGCCGACCAGGCCCGTTCCCGCTTCGGCTCGCTGGCCGTCCGCCCTGCCTCACTGCTGCGCGACAGTCCCGAAAGGACAGCGGACTTCGATCCGAAGCCCGAGTGATCGCAACCTGTCCACAACCCGGAAGTTGTCCACAACTTCCCGCTCACCCGGATCCCCCCACCCCCACCGGGCGCACCATGAACCCATGCGCCACCCCATCGACCTCGAAGCCCTGGGCACCCTCTTCCTCCACCGAGTGGCCCCAGTGGCAGCCCTGCTCCACATAGGACTGTCCCCGTCCCTGATCGACCAGCGCTCCCGCCCAGGCGGTCCCTGGCAGCGCCTCTTCCCGAGCATCTTCCTGCTGTCCAGGGCGGGCCCGTCCCGGGAGCAACTGGTGCAGGCCGCCCTCCTCTACGCGGGCGAGGGCGCGATGCTCACCGCCTTCGACGCCCTGTACCTGCACGGCATGAGATCGGTCCTGCCCACGGCAGACGCCATCCACGTCCTCACCCCACGCAACTCGCGAGCCTGGGGCCACGCGGTCCTGCGCCTGGAACGAACAGACCGCCTCCCCAAACCAGCCCTGCGCAGAGGCTTCCACGTAGCCCCACTGGAACGCGCCGCAGTGGACGCGATCCGCCGAACCCACTCGATCCCGGACACCAAGGCCATCCTCGAGGAGGTGTCGCACTACGTGGGCATCCAAGCCCTCAGGGCCGAACTGGCCATGGCCCCGCGCAAGGGCACCACCCTGGCCCGCAAACTCCTGGGCGACTCCCCGGCCCGCCAACTGGAACTGGCCGTGATGGACCGCCGCCCCGCCTCCGTCCCGCAGGCCCGCACCCCACTACCCATCGGCTGACCACCCACCGGCACCGCCGCCACGCGCCAGACCGGCATCCAGGCAATCGCCCGAGCCACCAGCGAGGCCAGCCGCCGCGTCGGCAACCCGCTTCGCAATCAGTCGCTCTGCGACCGCAAGCACCAAGCCGTCTTCGCTGTCAAGCGGCCGCTCCACGTCTCTGCTCCACAGCGTTGCCCGGCAACGGATTTCCACGCCACCCCAAGGCATGCAGCACCCACCTGCAAGCACCGGCAGCCCCATCTCGGTGCCAGCGATCGACCCCGGCCGCCAGCGACCCAATCCCTTCCAACGCAACAAGAGCAGCCGCCACCGACCTGAAAGGAGCCGCCATCTCACCCGCAAAGCCGCTACCTCGCCGACAGGGCCGCCATCTTGCTCTCGACCCGCGTCCTTGCTCGAGAACCGGCTCCCATAGAGCCGTGTCTCCCGTCGGATCACCGCTCCGGCTGAGTCGTCCTCGCTGGATCGCCTCTACCGCGCCGACGGTGCCGCCATCTCGCCCGCGAGCCTGCACACCACCCAAGAAGCCAGCACCTTTACGGAGCCGGTGTCTCCCGCCGGATCACCGTTCCGGCTGAGCCTGCCCCGCTGGCCCGCCCGTACCGCGCCGCCGGAGCGGCTATCTCGCCGACAGGGCCGCCATCTCACCCGCAAGCCGCCACCCCACCCCAGAATCCGGACCCTTCACCCCAGAATCCGGACCCCTCACCCCAGAATCCGGACCCCTCACAGACCCCGGCGCCTCCCATCAGACCACCACTCCGACCGTGCCCACCCGCTGGAGCACCATCTACCGAACCGGAGCCTTGACCCCCTTGCCCTTGGCCACAGCCTTGACCGCGATCCCCCGCTGACCCAAGAACCTCAACCGAGGCTCGTCGTAGTAGTTCCAAGGCCCAGCATCCGCCAACGCCCCCAAAGCCCGGAACTGCCCGACAGCCTCCTCGAACCGCTGCAGCTCAAGCAAAGCGTAGATCGCATACCCACGATCATTCCGGAGCGAATAAGTGTCAGCACCCTCATCCGCCAGCCGAACCAGCAAAGCGTCCAACGCCGACACGACCGCGGGCGACTTCCACACGTCCGGGGAGGTGCCCTCGGCCTCATAAGCGGCCTGCAGCGGCAAACCGAGGAGCTTGGGCGACTTGGCCGCCGCCTCGGCCGCGAACTCCAGGGCCAGCTCGTCGGACCCGTGCCACTTGCGGCACCAGTACTGCAGCGCCTGCGCGTGTCCGTTGTGGTGCAAAGGGTCGCGCTCCACCAGTTCCGCCCAGATCGCGCGGAACTCGTCGTGGTTCACCTGCAGGCCGCGGGCGAGCGTGAGCATCGTGTTCCACGGCGTCGGGTCGTCCGGCATCACGGCGGCGGCGACGCTTGCGGCCTCGCGGGCCTCGAACAGGACGCGGTGGAAGCCGTCGAACTGTTCGCGGGTGGTCTGGGACGACGTGCCACTGCCCCGGATCTCCCAGGCGAGGGAGACCAGCGACATCGAGTGCACGACGATCCAGTGCGGGTCACCTGGGCGGGCGGTCTGCCAGGCGTCCATCCAGGTGTCGTCCTTGGCGGCGAGGCCGGCCAGGGTCGAGACCACGCGCTGGCGGCGGTCCCAGTCGCCGTGGGTCGCGGTGACGAGGTCGGCGGCGTTCTCCCAGTTGCCGGCTCGGACGTCGTCCTTCACGGCGGCGAGGGCCAGGTCCTCCAGCGGCGAGGTGGCCGTCACCTCGGCGTCGGGGACGAGGCCGTAGCGCTCCGGGTGGGTTTTCGGCAGGACGAAGGAAGCGACCACGTCGGTGGGGAGTTCGTCGATCTCGACGCCCAGCCGCTTCGCCTCGCGCATGAGGCGGATGACGGTGATGAGTTCCTTGGGCTTGAACAGAAGTGAGAGCACCACGGGGTTTCTCCTGAACGCTCAGTGTGCGGGGCGGTAGTCGGGGGCCACTCCGGCGGTGGCGAGCGCGGTGCGCAGGGCCTCGGTGCTGCCGTGGTCGGCGACCGCGGCGTCCAGGTGTTCGGCCATGTCGAAGTCGTGAGAGGAGGTGACGAACGTGGTTCGTCCCAGCCAGTCCAGCTCCCAGCGGGCGAGGCCCGCGTCGGAGAAAGCCAGTGCCACCAACGCGGACAGCTCGGGCAGCACCTCGCCGCGGGCCATCTCGCGGCGGGCTCGGGCGCCCGCCTCCCGGTTGCCGGGTGTGTGAGTGCCGAGGCTGATGAGGTGGCCCGCGTCCAGTGCGTCGAGCACGGTCGTCAGCGACGGTGGCTGGTTCATCGCCGTGGCGGAGGCCTGAAGCAGCCGTTCGGTGCCTCGGACGACGCCGGCTCGGGCGCCGATGTGGCCGAGTGTGGCCCAGTCGACGCGTTCTTTCGTGGCAGCGTCGGACACGAGCGTGTTGAGCACGGCGGCGTCGAGCAACGGCATCGGGTCGGTGAGCAGTTCCTGTGCCGGGCGGTCGCCCCAGCCCTGCTCGGGTTCGAGGCCCAGGGCCTCGATCGCGGCGATGCGGTCCTGCAACGGCGGGTGCGAGTCGTACGGGCCGCGGTCCGGGGTTTGCGGGTGCTGGCGGATCTCCTCCAGCTCCTCGTGGAGTTCGGGGGAGGTGCGCAGGCGGGCGAAGCCGTCGAAGAACGTCGTGGGGAGGTAGCCGAGCTCCCACGCGACGGTCAGGTGGCGGTTGGTGAAGAGGTTCCACGCGGCATCGATCACCGGCAGTTCGCGCCATGCGGACGCGGCGGCGGACGAGCCGGCGAGCGTGGCGGCGAAGCGGTCGGCGGCGAACTCCTGGTGGCGGCTGATCGCCTGGGAGACACGGAGGTACAGCTTGGCGTAACCGCGGAACAGCTTCGCGATCATGCGCTGGAACCAGTGCTCGGTGTTCATGTGGGAACCGGCGCGCAGCATGGCGTCGCGGCCGGAGACCACGACGCCGGCGAGGCGCGTGTCCTTGTTGGCGTAGTGCCCGAGCTCGTGGGCGAGCACAGCGATGAGTTGCTTCTCGGTCAAGGAGGTGAGCAGAGGTGCGCCGATGAACATCCTGCGCTTGAGGACGCGCAGCCCGAGGAATCGGGTGTCCTCGGCGACTCCGGCGTTCACCGCGGCGAGGATCCGGATCTCGTCCGGCGGGCGGGTGCCGACGTCGGCGGCCAGGCGGCGGACGAGGTCCCAAAGCGCGGGCTGCTCCGCAGGCGTGACGAGGATGCCGGGCACCTCGTCCTGCGTGCGGCGCTCCAGCGAGATCAGGCCCTTGACCAGTGCGAACACCACCGGCACGACGAACAGCGCCAGCTTCAACCCGACGAACGGGCGCTCGATCAGGGCGTAGGTCTCCAGCGCGAGCAGGCCACAGACCAACCCGAGAGCGAGGACGTAGAAACCGACGAGCAGTGCCACCGAGATGGCAGCACGCAATGAAACACGCATGAGTAAAGCGACCTTCCCCCAAGCCCCCAGATGACGGCAGGACGAAGTGTGCACGAGAACCCGGTCACGACTCAATTCCGAAAGGAGGTGCGCCGGCCCGGCGGCGGCGTGTCAACCAGCCGATCGGCCAGTGCGGTACCCCTGCGGGATGACATCCGCACCCGCAGCTCCGGCCTCCAGAGGGAGGTGTGGTGACGCTCGGTGTCCCTACGGTCACTGACGCAACACCTCATCGAGCACTGGAGGTACCCAGTGAGAGCAGGACAGCGAGGTGCCCGTCGGGGGTTCACCGCGCTCGCGTTGTCGGCGGGCCTCGTCACCGCGGGAACGATCACGGGGACGACGGCCGTCGCGCACGCGGACGAGCAGCAGGCAGGGCGGGGTGACCGCAGCGTCACGCTGATCACCGGTGACCGGGTGGAGCTGGCGGGCGACCGCGTCGTGCGGTTCGTGCCGGGACCGGGGCGGGGCAGGCTGCCGGTGCGCACCTTCACGCGGGACGGGCATCGGCACGTGGTGCCCGCGGACGCGATCGCGTTGGTGGAGAACGGAAAGCTCGACCCGCGGTTGTTCGACGTGACGTCGCTGGCCGAGTTCGGCTACGACGACGCGCGGCGCAGCAGCATCCCTGTGATCGTGCGGCCGGCGGCGGGCGCGCGATCGGGCGGCATCAACGCCTTGGCGGCCAAGGAGGCCGTGGCCGGTCTGGTGACGGGCTCCGCCGAGAAGTCGGGCAGCGCCTGGGAGTCGCTGCGCGGTGGTGCGGTGGAGAAGGTGTGGCTCGACGGCGTCCGCAAGGTGTCGCTCGACCGCAGCACCAAGCAGATCGGTGCGCCGCAGGCGTGGCAGGCCGGTGTCACGGGCAAGGGCGTGAAGGTCGCGGTGCTCGACACGGGCGTCGACGAGAAGCACCCGGACCTGCAGGGCAAGCAGGTCGCCGAGAAGAACTTCACCGACTCGCCGGACAACACCGACGAGGTCGGGCACGGCACGCACGTCGCGTCGACGATCGCGAGCAGGGGCGAGCAGTACCGCGGTGTCGCGCCGGACGCCGAGATCCTCGACGGCAAGGTGTGCCAGCCGGGCGGTTGCCCGGACTCGGCGATCCTCGCGGGCATGCAGTGGGCGGCCGACCAGGGCGCCAGCGTCGTCAACATGAGTCTGGGAGGGGGTGACACACCGGAGATCGACCCGATCGAGGAGGCCGTCAACCGGATCTCCCGGGAGACCGGCGCGTTGTTCGTCGTCGCGGCGGGCAACTCCGGGCGCCCGGAGACGATCGGCTCGCCCGGCAGCGCCGAGTCCGCGCTGACCGTCGGGGCAGTGGACCGCAACGACGGCATCGCGCCGTTCTCCAGCCGTGGTCCGGCGGCGGACGGAGCGGTGAAGCCGGACGTCACCGCGCCCGGTGTGGGCATCGTGGCCGCCGAGGCCGGCACGCAGGGGCACGTCGCGATGGACGGCACGTCGATGGCGACGCCGCACGTGGCGGGTGTCGTCGCGCTGCTCAAGCAGCAGCACCCGGACTGGACCGGGTCGCGGCTCAAGGCGACGGTCATGGCTGCGGCCAAGGCGAACCCTTCGCTGACGGCGTTCGACCAGGGCGCCGGACGGGTCGACGTGCCGAGGATGTTGGAGCAGCAGGTGATCGCCGACCCGGCGAACATCAACTTCGGGCTGCAGCAGTGGCCGCACGACGACGACCAGAAGGTCGTGCGTGAGGTCACCTACCGCAACCCCGGCAAGGAGCCCGTCACGCTCGACCTGAGCGTGGACGTCAAGGGACCGGACGGCAAGCCCGCACCCGCGGGTCTGTTCACCGTGTCCCCGGCGGAGGTCACCGTTCCGGCCGGCGGCGAGGCGAAGGCCACGATCACGGCTGACACCAAGGCGAACGCGCCGGACGGTGCCTACAGCGGCGCGGTCGTCGCGTCGAACGGACCGCGCACGCTCGTCAGCGTCAACCGGGAGGTCGAGAGCTACGACACCGTTCTCGCCGTGCTCGGACCCGACGGCAACCCGGCCGAGGACCACAGCACGGTGTTCGTCGACACCAAGACCGGCAAGGCGTATCCGGGCAGGGGCGGGAACGTCCGACTGCCCAAGGGCGAGTACCTCGTCGACAGCTCCGTGGTCAGCGCGGACTTCAAGGTGGCGTTCGTGGTGCGGCCGAAGTTCGTGGTGGGCGGCAAGGGAACGATCACGCTCGACACGCGCACGGCCAAGCCGGTGGCGCTCCGGACACCTGACGCCGCGGCCAAGGGCATGATCGGCACCGTCGGCTACACCGCGCAGGTCGCCGGACGGCCCTTCGGCCACGGCTGGGCCTTCTTCGACGGTCTCGCGGGCCAGGTGTCCACCGCTCAGTTCGGGCCGGACACCCCGGGCTTCACGACGACGATCGCCGAGCAGTTCCAAGGCACGCCACGCGACGAGAAAACACCGGTCAGCTACCGCCTGATGTACACGGAAAAGGGCATGCCGACCGGCTACGAGCGGACGGCCGGGGCGAACGAGCTAGCCGAGATGACGTCGAGCTTCCGCAACGCGGGAGAGGGCCGCAAGCACGGCATCGCCGTGATGCCGAACCCGATCGACGGCAGCGGCGGCTTCGGCTGGTTCACGCAGGTGCCGGACGGCGGTCGCGCCGTCGATCTCGTCTCGACCGTGACCGGCAAGTGGGCCTGGATCTACGACCGGGTCGGCCCGGACAACAACAACGAGTACTCGACCGAGACGCCCGCGCGTTCCTTCAAGGGCGGCAAGAAGTACTCGCAGACGTTCGGCGCCGCGGTCCTCGGCCCGTCCGTCCCGTCGGCGCCGGGCTTCGGCCTCGCGAGGCTCGAGGACCAGATCGCGGTCAGGGTGCCGCTCCACACCGACCGCAACGGCGGCGAGGGCAGGGCCGGCACCGGTACCGCGAAGACCACGCTGTTCCACAACGGCACCAAGCTCGGCGAGTCGGACCGGCCCGCCGCGGTCTTCGACGTCCCGGCGGCGGAAGGCGCTTACCGGGCCGAGATGGAGCACAGCCGCGACACGGAGCTGTCGACGAAGGTGAGTGGCTCCTGGTCCTTCAAGGCCAAGCACACCACCGAGATCACGCACCTCCCGCTCACGGTGGTCCGCTTCCTGCCGAAGCTCGACGACGAGGACACCGCGCGCGGCCGCGTGCAACTGGTCCCGCTGGTGGTCGAGCAGGCCCAGAACACGCCGAAGGTCAAGCGCGTCACCGTCGAGGTGTCGTTCGACGACGGCGCGACCTGGAAGCAGGTGCGGGTCGCCGGCGACAAGGCGGTCGTGCAGCACCCGAAGAACGCGAAGTTCGCCTCACTGCGCGCCAAGACCACGGACGCGGCGGGCAACACGGGCGAGGTGACGATCATCCGCGCCTACAAGATCGCGAGCTGACCCCGCAGAACCGTCGGTTCTGCTGGACAGCAGGTACCTCAAAGGAAGGGCGTTGCGACAGAAGTGTTCAAGTGACTTCGGTCGGGAGCTGGGTGAGGCGCTCGGCTGGGTTGTCCCAGCCGAGCGCCTCGCCTGGGCGGTCGTTGGTCGAGCGGTGATGGTGACGGCCAGGGCGTCGCGGACGGTTGCGTCGAGCGCGGTGCACGATCACCACGTAGTTCCGCTCGTTCCGCTGAGAAATGTGATCAGGTTCCGGCCGCCACTGTCAGGCCCGCCGAACTGCACCAGAACTGTCAGACCTGCTGAGTAGCACCAGAACTGTCAGACCGGCTGAGTAGCACCAGAACTGTCAGACCCGCTGAGTAGCATCGGATTCGGGGGATCCACCCGCCGCCCACACAGGGCCCGGGAACCCCCGAATTCGAGCATACTCAGCGGGTCTGACACTTTTCAGCGCCTCAGGCCTGACCCAACAGGTCCGACGCTTTCAGCGCCTCAGGCATGACCCAACAGGCCTGACACCTCAGGCCCGCCGGTACTGCGCAGGCGACCCAGCCGTCGAAGGATCCTCGTAGCTCCCGGCCTTCCCCCGGTCGACGTGGAACGTCGTCAGCGTCGACACCGGGGAAGAAGCGTCCCGCCGGTCCCCGATCACCTTCATGTGCGTGGTGAACCGCTGGGGCGTCACCTCGTACACGTCATAGCCGTACCTGTTGCCCTCGAAGTACTTCAGGTGCGGGTTCGCCGCCCCCATCACCGGCCCGTTGACCGCGTTCCACTCCGGCGAGTAGGCCCCGGACGTGACCGAGTGCGCGGTGAACTCCGTGCCGATCACCGGTGACGACACGTCGTCGAAGTCCGGCCGGATGTCGTCCACGAACGCCGAGTGCCAGTCGCCGGTCAGCACCACGAAGTCTCGAAGGCCCTCGGCGGCGACGTGGCCGAGCACCTCGCGGCGTTCGGCCAGGAAGCCGTCCCACTGGTCGGTGAAGTAGTAGCCGCCGCCCCGGCGAGCCAGTTGGGACAGCATGATCGAGTTGATCCACACCTGCCACGCCTCGCGGGCGCCCGAGATGCCGTCCAGCAGCCACTGCTTCTGCGAAGCGCCCAGGATCGTGCCCGACGGCAGGTTCTGCGCGGAGCGGTACTGGCGCAGGTCCAGCACGGTCAGGTCGAGCAGGGAGCCCCACTCGCGGCGGCGGTGGATCTGCGGTTCGAGAGCGCTCCCAGAGCGGATCGGCAGGTGTTCGTACCAAGCCTGGTAGGCGGCGGCACGGCGTTTCACGAACGGTGCGGAGCCCTCGGTGCCGCTGTAGTCGTTGACGACCTCGTGGTCGTCCCAGGTCAAGAAGAAGGGGTGAGCGGCGTGGGCGTCGCGCAGGGACGGGTCGCCCTTGTACAGGGCGTGGCGGCGCCGGTAGTCCGCAAGGGACAGCACCGCGGGGCCCTCGTGATCACGCACGTGTGCGCCGCCGACCTGGCCGTGCTCGTAGATGTAGTCGCCCAGGTGCACGACGAAGTCCAGGTTCTCGGCCGCGATCCCGCGGTGTGCGGCGTAGAAGCCGTCGTGGAACGCCTGGCAGTTCGCCGTCGCGAAGCGCACCTTCGACACCGGGCCGACCGGGGCCGTGCGAGTGCGGCCGACGCGAGAACGCTTGCCCAGAGCCGAGAACTGGTAGTAGTAGGTGCGGCCGGGACGAAGTCCGTGCACGGGCACGTGCACGCTGTGCCCCAACAGGTTCGACGCGGCGACCTTCCCGCACGCCACGCGCGAACGCATCGTGCGATCCAGCGCGACGGCCCACTCGACCTCGACGATCTCGGGCAGCGGCTGCTCGAACGCGAGCGGCTCGGGAGCCAGGCGCGTCCACAGGATCACGCTGTCCGGCAACGGGTCCCCGGATCCGACGCCCAGGCAGAACGGCGCCGCGTCCCACGACGCGCCCAGGTCGAGAGCGGCCGCGTGGGCCTGCGCGGGGGACAGACCGGCCGACAGCGGCCACACCGTGCCGAGAGCACCGGCGGCGGCCGCGGCGCGGAGGAGATCACGTCGGTTCAGCATCAGCGGCCTCCGACCGTGAACGAGATGTTGTCCGCGTAGCCGTCGTTCGACGTGCCGCCGCCGGAACGGGTCAGTTGCAGCGTCACCACGGCGGTGCGGCTGCCCGGTGGCACGGTGCCGCGCGCCGACCGCTCGACGAGGCCGGTGCGGCCGGAACGTTCCTCGGCCGTCACCGGGCCGAGCACCACGAGACCGCGCGGGGTACCGCCGGCGTCGAGGAACTCCACGGACAGCCGGGCGCCGTCCTGTTGCGAGGCGTAGCCGCCGAGCCACGCGGACACGGCGAACTGAGACGAGCGGCGCGGCAACGTCACGCTCTGTCGAAGAGTGCTCAGTGGCGTGTCGCCGCCGCCGAAGAACGACGCGCCGCGCTCCGCCGGACCGGGATCACCGGGTCCCGGATACCCCTGCCCCGTGTCGTACCGCAGCACCACGGGGGCGCCTGCGACGACGAGCCAGCCGGTCAGGCCCTGCTCGGCGGCACCGTTGACGATGAGTTCGGTCATGCGACCGATCCGAGCAAGCCGGGATTTCCCTGGCGAGGCCCAGGGCGGAACGACACGTGAACGCAAGGCCACAAGGGGCTGGAGGGGCCTCACGAAGGCCTCACCACTGCCCCAGGAGGATGATGGTGACAGAACAGACCGTATGAGAAGGCCGACTGGGTAGTCGCCGGGGCGCGCGGATCGTATCCTGGAGGGTGACGTCCCCAGGGTGGGTCGTCCGCCGGGTTCGGCGGAAACCGAAAACACCCGGCGCCCGCGACCGCTGTGCCGGAGGAGGAACGATGCCACTCTCCGAGCACGAGCAGCGACTGCTCGACCAGATCGAGCGCGCGCTCTACGCCGAGGACCCGAAGTTCGCATCCACCGTACGGGGCGCCAAGTTGCGGCGGCCGTCCAAGCGACGCCGCGTGCAGGGCATCGTGTTGTTCGTGGTCGGCGTGGCCGCGCTCATCACCGGAGTGATGCTGCCGCAGCTCTCGATCGCCAGCATTCCCGTGGTGAGCGTCTTCGGCTTCCTGCTCATGTTCTTCGGTGCGCTCATCACCCTGACGACGCTTCGTCGTGGTGACCAGGTCGCCGAGGGAGCGCAGGAGGACGGCAAGCCAGCGCGCAGCCGCAGCTCGTTCTCCGAACGGATGGAAGAGCGCTTCCGCCGTCGCTTCGACGAAGAGCAGTAGACCCCGAGGAGCTTCACGACGAAGGGCCCGCCCCCGGCAGGGGAGCGGGCCCTTCGTCCGTGCGGGACCTACACCCCGACGGGCTCCCGGTCGGGAGCGTCCGCCACCGGTGCGGGCGCCGGCTTGAGCACCGACTTCGGGAACAGCTTCGCCTTCCACGACAGCGGCGCGTTCTGTCGCAACGACTGTCGCACCGCGGCCAGCGCTCCGGGCAACGACGGGTCGGCGGCCGGGTTCGGGCTGTACCAGGACCGCTCGATCGCCCCGATCACCGTCCGCAGGCCGTTCTTGCCCGCGTCGTCCAGGTTGTGCTCGCGCGCCAACCGGCGGGCGGCGACCCGGATCGTCTCGGCGGACGGCACGGGCGCGCCGCGGTCGATCGACTCCGCCATGAGCTCACCCCACGCCGCCGTGGCCGAACCGGGGCCGAGCGCCGTCACCGCGTGCAGGTGGTTGCGCCGTCGCACGGCACGGATCAGCAGCGGCGTGAACAGGATCCCGGCGAGCACCAGCACCACGCCGAGCCACCACGACAGCACCGCTGCCGCGAGCCCCGCGCCTATCAGCCACAGCCCGGCCACGGCCGGAATGAGCAGCTTGCGCGCCCACGTCATGCCCAGCAGCCCGGCGCCGATCACGCCGAGCAGCGCCAGCACCAGGAAGACCGACGACAACGCCGCCAGCACCAGCACGACGCCCAGCGCCCACAGGTGCCACGGGGGCGGGCCCGACTCCTGGGCCTGCGGCAGCCCCTGGTCGCCGTCCTCACCGTCGGGCGAGGCCGACGCCTGGGCCGAACCGGACTGCGAGGGCGCCACCGTGTTCGTGCTCGTCTCGGCGGTCGGCACCTCCTCCTGGCCCTGCGCGGTCTCGCGCAGGTACGGCGGCACGATGCCGCGGCCGTCGTTGACCGGGGTCGGGTCGAAGGTCATCCAGCCGTAGTTCGGGAAGAAGATCTCGACCCACGCGTGCGCGTCCTCGGTGCTGACCACGCGGTAGGAACCGTCCGCGGACGGGACGCCGGCGGTGAAGCCGATCGCCACGCGCGACGGCAGGCCCACCACGCGCGCCATCACGGCCATCGCGGAGGCGAACTGCTCGCAGTAGCCGACCTTGCTCCTGAGCACGAAGTCGCTCAGCGCGTCCGTGGTGATGTCGCCGCCGGTCTGGAGCTTGTACTCGAACCCGCTGGTGGGGCTGTTGAAGAACGCCGTGAGCGCGGCGGCCTTGTCGAAGTCGTTGGTGGCGCCCTCGACGGCCTTCTTCGCGGCGTCCACGACCTCCTGCTCGACCCCGTCGAACTTGTAGTACTCGCGGTCGACCGCGTTCGCCTGGGTCGGTGCCAGCCGCAGCGCCTGCTTCGTCGGCGTCGACATCACCGTGTCGATCTCGTACGGGTCCGGCTCGCGCTCCCGCTGGGTGTAGATCACGCCCTTCTTCGGGTCGAACTGGTAGTCGTCGTCCGGCGTCTGGATGCGGCGCACGGAGCCGTAGGTCGGCAGCCAGAAGCTCCGCCAGTCACGCGGCTCGATGTTGATCCGGGTCGTCTTGCCCTCGCCGCGGTCGCCCGGCTGCGGCGGAAGCTCACCACGCGCGGGCTGGCCGCCGGGAGGGGTGCCCCGCTCCCAGCCCTTGTTCGGCACGTACTGGGCGAGCGTCGACGCCCGCATGTACGTCGGGTCGGTCATGCCCCGCACGTAGAACACCTCGGCGCTGCGGCCGCGGTTGAGCATGCCGCGCAGCGACGTCATCTCGCTCAGCCCGATGCCGCCCTTGCCACCCCCGCCGCCACCGCTGCCGGGCAGCCTGCCGACCGTGCCGACGAGCGTGAAGCCCGCGCCGACGACCAGCGCGATCACCATCGCGATCGCCGCCACGGAGGTCGCGGACCCGCCGGACCCGCTCGCCGAACCGGAGCCGAGCCGGCCCCGCCACGCCTCGTGCCGGTGCTGACCGTCGACCGCGAGCAGCATCGCGAACGCCGCCGCGCCCAGGATGAACGTCCAGAACGGCAGCATCTCGTCGGCCAGCGACGCGGGGACCGCGAACACGCACAGCAGCACCAGGCCGGACGCCGCCGGGGCCGCCGCCGCGACGGCCAGCGTGTCGACCAGCACCGCGACCAGGCCGATCGCCAGCACCACGAGCGCCTGGATCGCCGGTGACGCGTGCACCGGCGGAACACCGGTCTGCACCTGCGCCACGGAGTCCGCGAGCACGTCGCCGAGCTCGCCCAGCGCGTCGGGACCGGGGATGAACAGGAAGATGCCCGACCGCGTGTGCAACGCCGTGAGCAGGCACAACAACACGAAGACCTGCGCGATCGCGACCAGCGGCGGGGTCAGCCGGGTCGCCCGCAGGAACGCGCCGGTCACGGTGATCGCGACGATCACCACGCCGATGCGCACCAGCCACAGGTCGCCCTCGATCACGCCGGACAGCGCGGTGGACGCGCAGAGCACGGCCAGCGCGGCGATCCACGGCGTCGCCGAGGTGAACCACTCGGGCTCGGTGCCCTTCGAGGTAGCGGAACGGGACCCCATCTCAGCCCACCTCCGTGCGGAACGACGAACCCCGGGTTCCCGCCGAGGCGCACAACTCCTGCCACACCTGCTGCATCGACGCGGACGGCTTCGCGATCGCCACGCCCCAGCCCGCCCCGGTCAGCAACCGCCGGGCGTCCTCGGGTTCGGGAGCGGCGCTGTCGGTGCCACCGCCCCACGCGTTCACGTCCAGCAGCACGGCCAGGCTGCGGGTGCCGCGCGGCCGGTACCGGACCAGCTCCTCCGCCGACGCGGGCGACAGGCCGCCCAGCACCGCGATGACCTCCTGGCCGGCGCCGGGGTCCATCCCGCCGCTGAGCTCGCGGCGGTGCGAGCCCTGCAACGCCGCGAGTGAGTCCAGCACCACGTGGTCGCTGTGCCCGCCGTCGGACGACCCGCCCGCGAGCACCCGCCCGTCCTCGGAGACCAGGCGCACCTGGTGGCCGAAGTGGTGCAGGTGCAGGCAGATCGACGCCGCGAACGAGATGGCCCACTCCAGTGACGCCGTGGGCCCGCTGCCGCGGTGCGCGTGCACCCGGTGGTCCAGCAGCACCGTCGTGCCGCCGCGCCACGGACGTTCCTCGACGCGCACCATCAGCTCGTCCCGGCGGGCCGTGGACCGCCAGTGGACCTTCCGCAGGTCGTCGCCCTGCCGATAGGGCCGCACGACCGCGTCGTCCTCACCCTGACCGGCACTCAGCCGCACCGAGCCGTCGTCACCCGCGCCCATGCCGGACCCGCCGGGCAGACCGGCCAGCCGCACGACGCGAGGCACCACGACCAGCCGGGAGCGGCCCGCGAGTTCGCGGTCGAACTCGGCCAGGCCGAACGGGTCGGTGATCCGCGCCATCAACGGCCCGACCTGCTGGATGCCGCGCATGACCGGCTTGAGCGGGTAGCGCAGCGAGGTCGGCGTGTTGCGGGGCAGCCGCTCCACCAGGAACCGCGGCCGCGCGCCCAGGGCGTACGGGACGGTGTCCTCCAGCATCAGCCCGCCCGTGGGCAGCCGGCCGGTGCTGCGCAGGTCGAGCTTCACCTCCGACGCGGCACCCACGGGCACGCGGCTCGGCGCGAGGTACCGGGCGGCGTGCAGCCCCACCCGAGCCCTCGTCGCGAGCCACGCGGCCAGCAGGGGCAGCGCGATCACGAAGGCGGCGACCCGCAACAGGTCGCGTTCGTTCAGCACCGCGGCGCACACTCCGGCGGCGAACCCCGCGGCCAGCAAGCATCTCCCGCGTGTGGTCAGACCGGACAGTGCGGTGCGCATCGTCAGCGTGGCGTCCCTGCGTTGTTGTTGTTCATGCTGCGGACGAACGCGGCGCTCGGGTCGAGTGCCGCCGTCGGCACCGGCACGCGCTGCAGCAGGGCCCTGATCAGCTCGGCGGGCGACCGGCGGGCGGCCTGGGCCTCCGCGGTCAGCACGAGCCGGTGGGCCAGCACCGGGATCGACACCGCGTGGATGTCGTCCGGCACCACGAAGTCACGCCCGGCCAGCGCCGCCTGCGCTCGTGCGGCGCGCACGAGGTGCAGCGTGGACCGCGGCGAGGCACCCAGCCGGAGCTCCGGCAGGCGGCGCGTCGCCGAGACCAGCTCGACCGCGTACCTGCGGACCTCCGGGGACAGGTGCACCCGGCGCACGGCCTCGACCAGCCGCAGGATCTGCGCCGCGTCCGAGACGGGCCTCAGGTCGTCGAGCGGGTTGTGACCCGCGTGCTCGTCGACCATCGCGAGCTCGGCCTGCGGGTCCGGGTAGCCGATCGACACGCGCGCGGTGAACCTGTCGCGCTGCGCCTCGGGAAGGGCGTACGTGCCCTCCATCTCGATCGGGTTCTGCGTCGCGATCACCATGAACGGCGAACCCAGCGGGTACGTGTTGCCGTCGACGGTGACCTGGTGCTCCTCCATGCACTCCAAGAGCGCGGACTGCGTCTTGGGGGAGGCGCGGTTGATCTCGTCGCCGACCACGATGTTCGCGAAGATCGGGCCCGGCCGGAACTCGAAGTCGTTCTCCTGCCGGTTGTAGATCGACGAACCGGTGATGTCGCTCGGCAGCAGGTCGGGCGTGAACTGCACCCGGCTCACCGTGCAGTCGATCGAACGGGCCAGCGCTTTGGCCAGCGAGGTCTTGCCGACACCCGGCACGTCCTCGACCAGCAGGTGCCCCTCGGCGAGCAGCGTCACGAGGGCGAGGCGGACCACGTCGGGTTTGCCGACGAGCACCCGCTCGACGTTCGCGGCGATCCGCTGGACGGCGCCGTGCAACTCACCCAGAACCTGATCGACCGGCGC
This sequence comes from Lentzea pudingi, assembly GCF_014646255.1. Taxonomy (GTDB): domain Bacteria; phylum Actinomycetota; class Actinomycetes; order Mycobacteriales; family Pseudonocardiaceae; genus Lentzea; species Lentzea pudingi. The sequence goes on along the minus strand of NZ_BMNC01000002.1, from coordinate 22,152 downwards.
GTGACTGTTCGCGCTTGGGCTTCCCGGCGTCACTAAACCTCCAGCAGCCGTGTCCGGAACACGGACGTGTGAGCGTTTCACGCAGTGTGTCAAACCACGGCTAAGTGCCCTACACCTGCGGGCTACATCGGGTTCGCTCCACCTCAGTCCACCTTCCCCCACCCATACGCCCCAACCCCATGTTTTGGCCAGAATTTCTAGGCCGTTCGAGTGCTAATTCGGACCTGAACACTCACCCGCGAAGGTGGTGCCTGACCACTTCCCCCACCGTCCCCCCACGCTGCCCCACGGCGTCTACCTGGGAAAACGAGTTCCGACATGCTGTGCGGACACCCGTTTCAACGTTGACTGTGGTGAAAAGTGGGGTACTGTGGCGGCCGGTGGGGCAGACGGGGGCTCCACTGCCGGTCTCGTCGTCCGGCAAGGGAGGTGGATGCCGTGTTCCTGGGCACTCACTACCCGCGCCTGGACGACAAAGGTCGGCTGACACTGCCTGCGAAGTTCCGGGACGAACTGGCGGGAGGTCTCATGGTCACCAAAGGCCAGGACCACTGCCTGTACGTGTTCCCCCGGGCCGAGTTCGAGCAGATGGCGAAGAAGGTCGCCGAGGCGCCGTTCACCAACGACGCCGTACGCGCCTATCAGCGTTATCTGTTCGCAGGAACGGACGAGCAGCGTCCGGACGGTCAGGGCCGGGTCCTGATCGCACCGGAACTGCGCCGGTATGCCGGGCTGACCAAGGAGTGCGTGGTCGTCGGCGCGTTCACCAGGATGGAGATCTGGGACGCGGCGGCCTGGCAGACCTATCTCGACGAGCACGAGGACGGCTACGCCACCGCTCGCGAGGAGGTCATTCCGGGCGTCTTCTGATGGCGGTCAGCCGAGCAACAGGCCGGATGTTCAAACGCGATTCGGGTGCCGTGAGGCCTCGGTCCGCTCGAGTATCGGCCCTGGCGCACCTTCCCCGGCGCCAGGTTCGACGGGCGGGCGGGGACCTGACGTCACCCGAAACGCGCATCAGGGGAGCAGAGGGACGATGGATCAGCCGCGGCACGTACCGGTGCTGCTGGACCGCGTCCTGGAACTCTTCGCTCCAGCGCTCTCCGGCAAGCCCGCCGTCGTCGTCGACACGACCCTCGGCATGGGCGGCCACTCCGACGCGCTGTTGAGCGCCCACCCCGAGCTCACGCTCATCGGGCTCGACCGCGATCCGCAGGCCATCGAGATGGCGGGCAAGCGTCTCGCCCGCCACGGCGACCGCGTTCATCTCGTCAACGTCACCTACGACCACATCGACGAAGCCGTGCAGGACCTCGGTTTCCCGAAGGTCGACGGCGTCCTGATGGACCTCGGCGTGTCCTCGTTGCAGCTGGACGAGGAGGAGCGCGGGTTCGCGTACTCGAAGGACGCCCCGCTCGACATGCGGATGTCCAAGGGCACCGGCATGACGGCGGCGGACGTGCTCAACACGTACTCGCACGGCGACCTCGCGCGGATCCTGTCGACCTACGGCGAGGAGCGGTTCGCGGGCAAGATCGCCTCCGCGGTGCTGCGGGAGCGCGAGAAAGAGCCGTTCACGAACAGCGGCCGGCTCGTCGAGCTGCTCTACGCCGCCGTGCCCGCGGCGTCGCGGCGCACCGGCGGGCACCCGGCGAAGCGCACCTTCCAGGCGTTGCGGATCGAGGTCAACGGCGAGCTGGAGTCGTTGCGGCTCGCGCTGCCCGCCGCCCTGGGCGTGCTGGGCGTCGGCGGTCGCATCGTCGTGGAGTCGTACCAGTCCCTCGAGGACCGGATGGTGAAGCAGGCGCTCGCGGAGCTGGCGAAGTCGAAGACGCCGCCGGGCCTGCCGGTCGAGCTGCCGGGCCACGGGCCCGAGGTCAAGCTGCTGACCAGGGGCGCGGAGCTCGCGAACGAGCAGGAGATCGAGGACAACCCGCGAGCGGCGCCGGTGCGCCTGCGCGCGGCCGAGCGGATCGGAGCACCGAGGTGACGGCACCCGCACGGGTCGGTGGCTCCTCGCCCCGCGACCCCTCGAAGGACAAGGCCGAGCAGCAGGACAAGGCTCGCCGGCGCTCAGCCGGAGCCGAGCGCGCCTACGCCCGGCGGGCCCAGCGCGCCTCGAACCTGCGGGGCGGTGCGGCGAGCCCGCAGCAGAAGGTGGCGTCCAAGGCGCCGTTCGTCGTGCTGGTGATGCTCGTGCTGGGCGCGGGCGTCGCCGGGATCATGTACTTCTCCACCCAGGCCGCCGCCGACACCTACCGGCTGCAGGAGGCGCGGGCGGAGGCCGAGAGGCTGACGTTGCAGATGGAGCAGCTGCGCCGCGAGGTGGCGCTGCTCGAGTCGCCGACGGACCTCGCGCGCCGGGCCGCGGAGATGGGCCTCGTCGAGCCGTCGAACCCGGCACGGCTGCGGCAGAACCCGGACGGCTCGATCGAGGAGTTCGGCAAGCCGAGCGCGCCGACCAAGTCGACGCCGCCGTCCCCGCCCGCTCCGGAGACCCCCGCGCCGCCCGCGGGCCAGACTCCTCCGCCGGCCGGTCAGACACCTCCGGCGGCCGGCTGATGCCCGGTCCCCAGACGAGGGGGCCGCGCCGCCCGTTGTCGGTGCGCGGCTCTCGCCCGGCCGCGCGCCTGGGCGGCAACAGCAGGCTGCGCATCGGCGTCGGCCGCGTCCTGCTGATCGGTGCACTGGTGATCGCGGGCGTCAAGCTCGTGCAGGTGCAGGGCTTGCAGGCGGAGGAACTCTCGCTGCAGGCGCAGAAGCAGCGCACCACGCCCATCGACATCCCCGCCGAGCGCGGTTCGATCCTCGACCGCAACGGCAACCAGCTCGCGTTCTCGATCGAGGTGCGCGCGCTCTACATCCTTCCGCAGCGCGCGCGCAAGAACTGGGACGACGCCCACGCGAAGGACGCGAAGAAGTACCCCGGCACCTACGAGGACCGGGCGCGCGAGATGGCGAAGTTCATCTCGTCGACGCTGGGCCCCGAGGTCAACGGGGAGAAGACCGACGAGGAGACCGTCTACCGGCAGCTGGTCGAGGACGTCACCTACGAGGTCCTGGTCAGCGAGTCCGAACCGGCCAAGGCCGCGAAGATCGTCGAGAAGTACCCGGCGGAGATCGGTTCGGAGTACCGCTCCAAGCGCATCTACCCCAACGGCGACCTGGCGTCGAACATCATCGGCGCGGCGAACTGGCGCCAGGAGGAGAAGCCGCCGACCGTCCAGGGCATCCTCGGGCTGGAGAACGCCCAGGACAACGTGCTCGCGGGCCGGACGGGCCGCCGCGTGGTCGACACGATGTCGGGTGACGACACCCTCGTCATCCCGAACACCGAACGCGAGCTCGTGAAGCCGCAGCCGGGCAAGAGCCTCGAGCTCACGATCGACATCGACACGCAGTACGCCGTGCAGAAGATCATCAGCGACTACACGAAGAAGTTCGGCGCCAAGAACGGTTCCGCCGTCGTGCTGGACAGCCGCACCGGCGAGATCGTCGCGATGGCCAACGACAAGACGTACGACCCGACCGACTTCGGCCAGGCGTCCGAGGACCAGAAGCGCAACACGGCGGTGTCGTCGAGCTTCGAGCCCGGCTCGGTGAACAAGATCGTCACGGCCGCGGCCGCCGTCGAGTACGGCCTGTTCAAGCCGGACGACGTGCTGCAGGTGCCGGGGTCGATCAAGGTCGCCGACCGGATCATCAAGGACGCCTGGAACCACGGCACCGTGCCGATGTCGTTCACCGGCGTGTTCGCCAAGTCCTCCAACGTCGGCACGCTCGAGGCGGCCCAGCAGGTGGGCCAGGAGCGCTACGCCGAGATGCTGCAGAAGTTCGGCCTGGGCAAGCGCACCCAGTCGGGCGTCCCGGCCGAGGAGGCCGGTGTCGTCCCGCCGCTCAACCAGTGGTCCGGCTCGACCTTCGGCAACCTGCCGATCGGCCAGGGCCTCTCGATGACGTTGCTGCAGATGACCGGTATGTACCAGGCCATCGCGAACGACGGCGTGCGCATCCCGCCGCGGCTGGTCCGCGCCGAGATCGGCGAGGAGGGCGCGCGGTCGGAGAAGCAGCGTCCCGAGGGTGTGCAGGTGGTGTCGAAGGAGACCGCGAAGACCGTCCGCGACATGTTCCGCTCGGTCACCCAGTCCGACCCGCGCGACGCGAACCAGAACGGCACCGGCAAGTCCGCCGCCGTGCCCGGCTACCAGATCGCGGGCAAGACCGGCACGGCGCAGCAGATCGACCAGGCCTGCAAGTGCTATTCCCAGTCCCAGTACTGGACCACGTTCGCCGGCATCCTCCCGGCCGACAACCCGCGTTACGTCGTCGGCATCATGCTCGACGCGCCGAGCGGCGCCCAGTCGGCGGCGCCGGTGTTCCACGACATCGCGACGTTCCTGACCCAGCGGTTCCAGGTGCCGATGTCGGTGGAGCAGACGCCGTACGTCCAGCTGCAGCTGTAGGTCGAATCGGGCGGCGCGCATTCTTGGTCGTGCGCGCCTGATCCGCAAGTGTCCTGAGTCACGCCAGGCGTGAATTCGGGACATTCTTGTTTTTCACAGTGAAAAACTCTTCGTGTTGAGACGCAATTCATCACGTCTAATACTCCGAAACCGGAGTGGCAAGGCGAGATGGGGTTTGTCGTGCGCTTTATCAGTCATTCGATCTTGGTCGGCGTCTTGGCGGTGACGATGGTTCCCGCAGCTCAAGCCGGTGAAGACGGATTGACGGCCGAGTCCTTCTGGCTGCACATGAACAGCACGCCCATCACTGATCAAATGATCTCGGTCGAGGCGCAGCGACGTTCGTACGTCGTTCTCAACGCGTGGGAAACCGATCTTGCCGTGAAGTTCAAAAAGGCGAATCCGGAGATCCAGACGTTCGTCTACAAAGATCTCTCGTCGACGCGCAGCTACGCGTGTTCGAAGGGCGTGGACGACGCCGATCTCCCCACCGGCGTCGGGTACTGCGAGGCCGACCCGTCGTGGTTCCTGCGCGACGCCAAGGGCAATCGTCTCGAGTACGGCGGCTACGAGGGTCACTGGCAGATGGACGTGGGCAACCCCGGCTACCAGAACGCCTGGGCCGACAACGTGGTCGCGTCCTCGGCGGAGGTCTTCGACGGCGTCCTGATGGACAACGCCCTGTTCGCCTGCGACACCTACCACGACGGCGTCTGCCCGGCCGCGTACCCGACCGACGCCGCCATGCGCGACGCCTACGTCTCCATGCTCTCCGGCACCAGGCAGAAGTTCGTGGACGCGGGCCTGAAGACCGTCGCGAACATGTCCAACGCCCGCCTGCACGACGGCGCCTGGGACACCTACGTCGAGCACCTCGACGGCGGCTTCGACGAGTGGTGGCTGACCTTCGGCGACGGGGACCTGCTCTCCGAGTACTCGCAGGGCTGGAGCCGGCAGGTCGAGCAGATCACCGCCAACGAGGCCAAGGGCAAGATCACCTGGGTCCAGCCGCACCACAGCGGCGCCGAGCAGCCGTTCCGCTACGCCTTCGCGAGCTACCTGCTGGCCAAGGGCGAGCACGCGGCCATCTCCGAGATCGAGGAGACCGACCGCTACGACGGCCCGTCGCGGTGGCGCACGGAGTACGACTGGGACCTCGGCGCACCTCTTGGGGCCCACCGCGAGATCGCGAAGAACGTGCACCAGCGCGACTTCGGGTGCGCCACGGTGATCGTCAACGCGAACCGGACCGGCACCGGGCCGGTGACCGTGCGCCTCGACTCGATCCACACTGACGAAAAGGGCGCACGGGTCAGCTACATCGCCCTGGCGGGCACCACCGGAACCGTGCTGCGCAAGGACTGCTAGAGCTTGGCCCGGTCGTCGTGCAACGGCTCGGGCCGGGCCACCAGCACGGGACACGACGAGTGGTAGAGCGCCGCACGGGTGATCAGCCCGACCCCGTCGCCCTGCCCGCCCCGTCCGAGCACCACGAGGTCGGAGTCCAGGGCCGCCAGCGACTCGTGCGGCGGCCCCGCCCGCACCAGCACCTCGGGAGTCAGTTCGGGAGCGGTGGTGCGCAGGAACAACACGGCCCGGCGGACCGCTGCCTCGTCGCGCGGGACTGAGGCGTCGTGCTGGGCCGGCAGGTGCAGGTGCAGCAACCGCAGCCGCGCGCGGCGGGTGCGGCAGAGCTCGACCGCGCGCCGCAGCACGACCGGGTCCTCGCACCCGCCGACGGCGGCGGTGACCCAGCCGCGTTCGCCGCGGATCGCCTCCGGGCGGCCGCGAACCACCACGACCCCGCACCGCGCGCGGCGCAGCACCGGCAGGACGAGGGAGCCCAGCCCCAGGCCGCGGTGCTGTTCGCCCGTGCACCCCAAGACCAAGGTCGCGCTGGAGTCCGACGCCCTGACCAGTGCGGCCACCGGGTCGTCCCCGCTGGGGCGGAAGTGGGCGGTGAGCATGGGAAGTCTTTCCAGGACCCGCTGGACCGTCGTGTCACCGGGGTCCGCGAGGTACACCTGGAGGTCCGTCCTGAGCGACCACGCGTGCCGCGCCGCCCACTCGAACGCGTGATACGCGGATTCGGAAGTGTCCACTCCGACCGTGACCGAACGACTGAAATCCGGTGCCCAGAACGAGAATCTCCTGGGTTCCACCGCCGAGCTGGTTCTCATCGCCGCCTCCTGCCGTCCTCCACCTCACCGCAGCCGCACCTGTGCCCACAGGGCACTAAGTCACGAAGCGGGCAGGAACTTGTTCGCCCGGACGGGCTCGCCCGCGAGGACCAGCGCGAACGGCCACCCGAACGGCCCAGAACCGCCGATCATCACCCGAACGCCAACGCGCCGCTCGACCACTCCGCGCACGCCGGTAGCCTCTTGCCCGTGCCTGCCAAGCTCGAGGGCAAGGTCGCGACCGCCCCGCCCCGCCCCAACGCCATCCGCCCTGCTTCCGTGGCTGCTCTCGCCGCGGTGGCCGACGTGCACCTGACCAGGCCAGCGCATGCCGACGTCCAGGTGACGGGGGTGACTCTGCGTGCACAGCACGTGATCGCAGGGGACCTCTACGCCGCGCTGCCCGGTGCGCAGGTCCACGGTGCCGACTTCGCCGACACGGCGATCGCAAACGGTGCCGTCGCTGTGCTGACGGACGAGGCCGGAGCCGCGCGCGACTCCCTCAAAGACGTGCCCGTGCTGGTCCACCCGCGCCCCCGTGAGGTCGTGGGCCTGCTCGCCGCGCACGTCTACGGACAGCCGTCGACCAAGATCAAGCTGTGGGGCGTCACCGGCACGTCCGGCAAGACCACCACGACGTACATGATCGAGTCGGTGCTGCGCGCCGCCGGGAGGCAGACCGGCCTGATCGGCACGGTCGGCACCCGCATCGGCACCGAGCAGCTCGGCAGCTCCCACACCACGCCCGAGGCGCCGGACCTGCAGGCGCTGTTCGCGGTGATGGCCGAGCGCGGCGTCACCGACGTGGCGATGGAGGTGTCGAGCCACGCGCTGCACATGGGCCGCGTCGCCGCCACCGAGTTCGAGATCGGCGCGTTCACGAACCTGAGCCAGGACCACCTCGACTTCCACGCCGACATGGAGGAGTACTTCCAGGTCAAGGCGCAGCTGTTCGACGGCCGCGCGCGCAGGGAGATCGTCTGCGTCGACGGTGAGTGGGGCGACCGGCTCGTGAAGCCGGGCACCGTCACCGTCGCCATGACCAAGCCCGCCGACTGGACCGCGAGCGACGTCGAGGTCTCGCCGACCGGTGAGCAGAGCTTCACCGCGCACGGTCCCGGCGGAGACATCCGGATCCACCTCCCGCTCGCGGGCAGCTTCAACATCGCGAACGCCCTGCTGGCCATCGCCTGCCTGCACGTCGAGGGCATCGGCGCCGAGGCCGTCGCCGAGGGGCTGCGGACCGTCCAGGTGCCCGGCCGCATGCAGCGCGTCGACGAGGGCCAGGACTTCACCGCCGTCGTCGACTACTCGCACAAGCCCGCCGCCGTCGCGCTCGCGCTCGACGCGGTGCGCGCCAAGACCGACGGCCGGGTGATCGTCGTGCTCGGCTGCGGTGGCGACCGGGACCGCGCGAAGCGGCCGCTGATGGGCGAGGCCGCCGCGGCACGTGCCGAGGTGTTGATCATCACCGATGACAACCCCAGGAGCGAAGACGCGTCCTCCATTCGGGCCGCCATGCTCGAAGGGGCCCTCGCCACCGCGAACCGGGGCGAGGTGCTCGAGATCGGCGACCGGAGGCTCGCGATCGAGAAGGCCGTCGAGCTGGCACTTCCGGGTGACGTCGTCGTCGTGGCGGGCAAGGGGCACGAGACGGGACAGGAGATCGCCGGCGTGGTCCAGCCGTTCTCGGACGTCGAGACGCTGACCGCCGCGATCAGGAGGGCACACCGTTGATCGCACTCACGCTCGCCGAGATCGCGGAGATCGTCGGCGGACGCCTGCACGCCACCGATGGCAGTCCGGTGGTCACCGGCACCATCGAGTTCGACACCCGCAAGGTCACCGAGGGGGGCCTTTTCCTGGCCCTGCCCGGTGAACGCGTGGACGGCCACGACTTCGCCGCGCAGGCCGTGGCGTCGGGCGCCGCCGGCGTGCTGGCAGGCCGCGAGGTCGACGCACCCGCGGTGATCGCACCGCCGGTGGAGACCAGGCACGCCAACGCCTACGTGCTCGCGGGGGACAAGACCGGCGAGGGCGCGGCGGTGCTCGCGGCACTGGCCAAGCTCGCCCGCCACGTCACGGACCGCCTGAAGGACCTGACGATCATCGGCATCACCGGCTCCGCGGGCAAGACGTCCACCAAGGACCTCATCGCCCAGGTGCTGGCGCCGGTCGGCGACGTCGTGGCGCCGCCGGAGTCGTTCAACAACGAGCTCGGCCACCCCTGGACCGCGCTGCGGTCCACGGAGGACACCAGGTTCCTGGTGCTGGAGCTGTCCGCGCGCGGCATCGGCCACATCGCGCACCTGTGCGAGATCGCCCCGCCACGCTTCGGCGCCGTCCTCAACGTCGGCACCGCGCACCTCAGCGAGTTCGGTTCCCGCGAGGGCATCGCCCAGGGCAAGGGTGAGCTGGTCGAGTCGTTGCCGGAGGACGGTGTCGCGATCCTCAACGCCGACGACCCGCTGGTGGCGGGCATGGCGAGCCGCACCAGGGCCAAGGTGGTCCTGGTCGGGGAGAACAAGAACGCGGACGTCCGCGCCGAGGACATCGAGCTGGACGAGCAGGCCCGGGCGAGCTTCACGCTGAAGACCGCTAAGGGCGACGCGCGCGTCAAGCTCTCGCTCAACGGCACGCACCAGGTCGGCAACGCTCTGGTCGCCGCCGCCATCGCCCTGGAGCTGGGCGCCACGCCCGCCGAGGTCGCGGAGAGGCTCGGCGCGGCGGAACGGGTCTCCGCGCACCGCATGGTCATCAAGGACCGGGCGGACGGCGTGACGGTCATCGACGACGCCTACAACGCGAACCCCGACTCGGTGCGGGCGGCGTTGAAGGCGCTCGCGTCGATCGCGCGCTCCACCACGCCCGCCCGCCGCAGCTGGGCCGTCCTCGGCCCGATGGCGGAACTGGGCGGCGACGCGGTGCGCGAGCACGACGAGATCGGTCGCCTGGTGGTGCGCCTGGACATCAGCAAGCTGGTCGTCGTCGGTGAGGCGGCCCGCGCGATGCACCAGGGCGCGCACCTGGAAGGATCTTGGGGAGACGAATCCGTCAGGGTGCCGGACGTGGACGCGGCTGTCGCGTTGCTCCAGGGGGAAGTCCGGCCCGGTGACGTAGTGCTGGTCAAGGCATCCAACGCCTATCGCCTGTGGCGCATTGCCGAGGCCCTGCTGGAGGCAGGAACCAAGTGAAGAGCATCCTGATCGCGGCAGCGATCGCCCTCGCGGTGTCGATCCTGCTGACGCCTTATCTGATCAAGGTCTTCTCCCGGCAGGGCTTCGGCCAGGAGATCCGCGAGGACGGTCCGCAGCACCACAAGACCAAGCGCGGTACGCCGACCATGGGTGGCCTCGCCATCCTGGTCGCGATGTGGGCCGGTTACCTCGGCACGCACCTCGTGAACTCGATGTCGGCCTCGGCGTCCGGGCAGACCCCGACGGCGTCCGGCCTGCTCGTGCTCATGCTGACGACGTCCCTCGGGCTCGTCGGCTTCCTCGACGACTTCATCAAGATCCGCAAGGCCCGCAACCTGGGCCTGAACAAGACGGCGAAGCTGGTCGGCCAGTTCATCGCGACGATCACGTTCGCGGTGCTCGTGCTGCAGTTCCCGAACAAGGACGGCCTGACGCCCGCGTCGGTCAACCTGTCGTTCGTCCGCGACATCACCGTGGTCTCGTTCGGCACCATCGGTTTCATCGTCTTCTGCTACGGCATGGTCGCCGCGTGGTCGAACGCCGTGAACCTCACCGACGGCCTCGACGGCCTGGCCGGCGGCTCGTCGGCGATGGTGTTCGGCACGTACGTCGTGATCTCGTTCTGGCAGTTCCGCTACAACTGCTCGAGCTACGCCGTGGCCGGGTGCTACGACGTGCGCGACCCGCTGGACCTCGCCGTGATCGCCGCGGCCGCGATGGCGGGCTGCATCGGCTTCCTCTGGTGGAACGCGGCCCCGGCCAAGATCTTCATGGGTGACACCGGTTCGCTCGCGCTCGGCGGCCTCGTCGCCGGTCTCGCGATCGCGACCCGCACCGAGCTGCTGATGATCGTCATCGGTGGCCTGTTCGTGGTCGAGGCCCTGTCGGTGGCGTTGCAGGTCGCGGTCTTCCGCACCTCACGACGGCGCCTGTTCCGCATGGCACCGTTCCACCATCACTTCGAGCTCGCGGGCTGGGCGGAAACCACGGTCATCATCCGGTTCTGGTTGATGGCGGGCATCTGCTGCATGTTCGGGCTCGGCGTGTTCTACAGCGAGTGGCTGACGGGCGGTTTCTAGAGTTATGACCAAGCTGGCCGGTTCCAAGGTGCTGGTGGCCGGTGCTGGAGTGACCGGCCGGTCCGCCGCGGAGGCGTTGCTCGCGGCGGGCGCCGAGGTCGTGGTGACGGACTCATCGCCGGAACGGCTCGCGGCGCTGGAGACCGTGCTCGAAGGTGTGGAACTGGTGCCCGGCCTGGTGCACCCCCCGGCCGGCACCTCCCTGGTGGTCACGAGCCCCGGCTGGCAGCCGTCCAGTCCGCTGCTCGCGGCCGCCGCCTCCGCGGGCATCGAGGTCATCGGCGAGGTCGAGCTGGCCTGGCGGATGGGCACCGAACTGGCCGACCCGCCTGTGTGGCTCGCGGTGACCGGTACGAACGGCAAGACCACGACGGTCGGCATGCTGGAGTCGATCCTGCACGCCGCCGGTGCGGACGCTGTGGCCTGCGGCAACGTCGGCCTGCCGGTCGTGGACGCACTGCTCGCCGGTCGCCGGGTGCTCGCGGTGGAGCTGTCGAGCTTCCAGCTGCACTGGGCACCGTCGGTGCGTCCGCAGGCGGGCGCGCTGCTCAACCTCGCCGAGGACCACCTCGACTGGCACGGCGGCATGGACGCCTACGCCCGGGCCAAGGCCGGGGTCCTCACCGGTGAGGTGGCGATCGGCTGGCTCGACGACGACCGGGTCGTCGACCTGCTGGAGGACTCTCCCGCCCGTGACCGCGTCGGGTTCACGCTCGAGGAGCCCGCAGCGGGCCAGCTCGGCGTGCGCGACGGCTGGCTGGTCGACCGCGCGTTCGCCGACGACGAGGCGCTGGTCGAGGTCGCGAAGATCCGCCCGGCCGGTCCTCCCGGCATCGCGGACGCCCTGGCCGCCACGGCTCTCGCGCGTGCTTACGGCGTGCCGTCCGAGGCCGTGCGCGAAGGCCTGGAGGCGTTCGAACCGGCCGCCCACCGCGCCGTGCTCGTCACGGTCGACGCCGCCGACGTGAAGTACGTCAACGACTCGAAGGCCACGAACCCGCACGCGGCCGTGGCGTCGTTGCGCGCGTTCGACAGCGTTGTCTGGATTGCCGGCGGGCTTTTGAAGGGCGCGTCGGTCGAGGACATGGTGCGGACGGAGGCCCATCGTCTGCGAGGTGCCGTGCTGATCGGCGCCGACCGTGCGGTGATCGCGGAGGCGTTGGCGAAGCACGCGCCGGACGTTCCGGTGCGCGCGCTCGATCTCGCCGATGACGACGACCCGATGCTCGCGGTCGTACGTGCCGCACAGGAGCTGGCGCAGCCCGGGGACACGGTGCTGCTCGCTCCCGCGGCGGCGTCGATGGACATGTTCACCGACTACGCGCACCGGGGACAGGCCTTCACGGACGCCGTGAAGCGTCTGACCGGCGGTCGGTAGGGTTCTAAGAGGCGACACGCCCCGAGGAATCCCCGTTCGAGCGCTTGACACAGGAGACGATGATCTGGTGACCGTCGTCGCCGACAAGCCGAGAAGCAAGCGGAAGGTTCGTCCCGCGGGCCGCGTCGCCTCGTTGCGCAGCGGCATGACCTCGTGGCTGAGCCGCCCGCTCGCCGACTTCCACCTGTTGCTCGCGATCTTCGGCATGCTCACCGTGCTCGGCCTGGTGATGGTGCTGTCCGCGTCGGCGCCCGGCCAGGTCGCGTCGGGCGTGTCCGCGTACAGCGTGTTCCAGAAGCAGCTGATCTACGTGTGCATCGGCGCCGTGCTGTTCTGGGTGATGCTGCGGTTCCCGTTGCGCAAGCTGCGGCACGTCTCGACGGCCGCGATGGGCATCGGCGTGCTGTTGCTGGCGCTCGTGCTGACGCCGCTCGGTGACGTCCGCGGTGGTGCGCGCTCGTGGTTCACGCTCGGGCCCGTCTCGTTCCAGCCGATCGAGACCGTGAAGCTCGCGCTGGCGTTGTGGGGCGCGCACGTCCTGGTCACCAAGCGGGCGCTGCTGTCGCAGTACCGGCACCTGCTGGTGCCCGTCGTGCCGGTGGCCATGCTGGTGTTCGCGCTCGTCATGCTGCAGCCCGACCTCGGCGGCACGATCACGCTCGGCGTGGTGCTGATCAGCCTGCTGTGGTTCGTGGGCGCGCCGATGCGGTTGTTCGGCGTGATCGCCGCCGGCGCGGTGGCGGGTGCCGTCGTGCTCGCGATCGGTGCCACGTACCGCCTGCAGCGCGTGACGTCGTTCCTCAACCCCGACGCCGATCCCGACGGCGCCGGTCACCAGGCGCGGCAGGCGATGTTCGCGCTCGCCGACGGTGGCCTGTTCGGCAAGGGGCTCGCGCGGGGCAGTTCGCAGTGGCGGTACCTGCCCAACGTCGAGTCGGACTTCATCTTCGCCGTCATCGGCGAGGAGCTCGGGTTCGTCGGCTGCGCGCTGGTGCTGGTGCTGTTCGGCGGTCTCGCGTGGGTCGGTCTGCGGATCGCGTCGCGCAACACCGACCCGTGGATCCGGATCGTGGCCGCGACGCTGACGGTGTGGCTCGTCGCGCAGGCCGCGATCAACATCGGCTACGTCGTGAAGCTGCTGCCCGTCACGGGCCTCACGCTGCCGATGATCTCCTCCGGCGGCACCTCGATCGTGACGACCATGATCGTGTTCGGCATCCTGGCGAACTGTGCCCGGCACGAGCCCGAGGCCGTGTCGGCGCTGCGTTCGCTCGGTCCCGGCCGTGTCGGCGGGCTGCTCAGGCTGCCCGCCCCGGAGGCCTACCGGGCGCCCTCGAAGCGCAAGCCGGTCCGCCCGTCCACGCCTCCCCGCGCACCAGGCCGTTCACGTACGCAGCAACTTCCGGTCATGGATGAACGTCGTATGGCAGGAAGGTCCGCTCCGCCCTCGGAGTACCGTCGCCGCGACTCGCGGCGCACACAGGGCCGTTCTGAGCAAGGCCGGTCGACCCGCGGTCGCGGGCGATCGAACTGATTCGTCAGCCGACAAACTTGGGAGAAGTCTTGACCGGGCACCCTGCCCCCAGTGGTCCGTGCGTCGTGGTCGCGGGCGGTGGCACCGCCGGACACATCGAGCCGGCACTGGCGCTGGCCGACGCGGTCATGCGGCTGCGACCGGACGCGCGCGTCGTCGCGCTCGGCACCGAGCGCGGCCTCGAGAGCAAGATCGTCCCGGCCCGCGGTTACCCGCTGGAGCTGATCCCGCCGGTGCCGATGCCGCGCAAGCCCACCCTGGACCTGCTGAAGCTGCCGCTGAACGTGCGCGGCGCCGTGAAGCAGACCCGCGAGGTGCTGGAGCGCGTCGGCGCGGACGTCGTCGTCGGGTTCGGCGGCTACGTGGCGCTGCCCGCGTACCTGGCCGCGCGTGGCCGCCTCCCGATCGTGGTGCACGAGGCGAACGCCAAGGCCGGTCTCGCGAACAAGGTCGGCGCCAAGTTCGCCGACCACGTCGCCGCGGCCGTGCCGGACTCCGGCCTGACCGACGCGCAGATCATCGGCATCCCGCTGCGCCAGTCGATCACGACGCTGAACCGCGCCGCGTTGCGCGACGAGGCCCGCCGGTTCTTCGGCCTGGACCCGCACGCGCCGGTGCTGCTGGTGTTCGGCGGCTCGCAGGGCGCACGTTCGATCAACGAGGCCGTCGCGCCCGTGGCCGCCGAGTTCGCCCGTGCCGGCGTCGGTGTGCTGCACGCGTACGGCCCGAAGAACAACATTGCGGTGCAACAGGTTCCGGGCCGTCCGCCGTACGTGCCGGTGCCGTACCTGGAGCGCATGGACCTGGCGTACGCCGCCGCGGACGCCGTGCTGTGCCGTTCGGGCGCGATGACCGTCGCCGAGGTGTCGGCCGTCGGCCTGCCCGCGATCTTCGTGCCATTGCCGATCGGCAACGGCGAGCAGGCGCTGAACGCCGGTCCGGTCGTCTCCGCGGGCGGTGGCCTGCTGGTGCCGGACGAGGAGCTGACGCCGCAGAAGGTCGCGTCACTGGTGGTGCCGCTGATGGCGGACCGCGAGCGGCTCGCGCAGATGTCCCGCGCGACGCTCGGCACCGGCCGTCGTGAGGCGGACGAGATCCTGGCCCGCACCGTCCTGGATGTGATCAAGAAATGAGCCTCGAACGCGTTCACCTCGTCGGCATCGGTGGTGCCGGCATGAGCGGTATCGCCCGCATCCTGCTGGCGCGCGGCGTGCAGGTGTCCGGATCGGACGCCAAGGACTCGCGGACCGTGCTGGCCCTGCGCGCCCAGGGCGCCCGGATCGCCGTCGGTCACGACGCCGCGAACCTGGACCAGCTCGACGGCGGCGCGACCGAGGTCGTGGTGTCGACCGCGATCAAGGACACGAACCCCGAGTACGCGGCGGCCCGCGAACGCGGCATCACCGTGCTGCGCCGTGCCGAAGCGCTTGCGGCGTTGATGGAGGACCATCGCGTCGTGTGTGTCGCCGGCACGCACGGCAAGACGTCGACCACGTCGATGCTCACCGTCGCGTTGCAGCACTGCCGCCTCGACCCGTCGTTCGCGATCGGTGGTGACCTGAACGAGTCCGGCGCCAACGCCCACCAGGGCACCGGCGGCGTGTTCGTGGCCGAGGCGGACGAGTCCGACGGCTCGTTCCTGTTCTTCTCGCCGTCCGTCGCCGTCGTGACGAACGTCGAGGCCGACCACCTCGACCACCACGGCACCGTCGAGGCCTACACGGCCGTGTTCGACTCGTTCCTGGAACGGATCGTGCCCGGCGGTGTGCTGGTGTCCTGTGTGGACGATCCCGGTGCGGTGCGCCTGATCGCCGAGGCTCGTGCGCGCGGGATCCGCGTGCGCGAGTACGGGCGTTCGGCCACCGACGCGAAGCTGGTCGACTACAAGCCGTTCGAGTCGGGCGGCCTCGCGTCGGTCGAGATCGACGGCGTCGCGGTCGAGGTCCGGGTCGCGGTGCCCGGCGAGCACATGGCGCTGAACGCGATCGCGGCTCTGCTGGCCGGTCTGGAACTCGGTGCCGACCAGGCCGGGATGCTCGAAGGTCTCGCGGCCTTCGGTGGCGTGCGGCGGCGGTTCGAGTTCAAGGGCCGTGGTGGTGGTGTGTCGGTGTACGACGACTACGCGCACCATCCGACCGAGGTCGACGCACAGCTGCGCGCCGCCCGTCCGGTCGCCGGTGCGGGCCGTGTCGTCGTGGTGTTCCAGCCACACCTGTACTCGCGCACGCGCACGTTCGCCGTCGAGTTCGCCGCCGCGCTGTCGCTGGCGGACGAGGTCGTGGTGCTGGACGTGTACGGCGCCCGCGAGGAACCGGAGCCCGGCGTCACCGGCGCGCTGATCGCCGACCAGGTCACGGCTTCCGTGCACTACGAGCCGTCGTTCGACCGCGTTCCCGCACTGGTGGCCTCGCTGGTGCGCGAGGGCGACCTGGTCGTGACCATGGGCGCGGGCGACGTGACGATGCTCGGCCCCGAGATCGTCAGCGCGCTGTCATGAGCGCACCGGTTCGCGGCAGGTCCACGCGAGTTCGCCCCGCGAACCGGAGACCGAAGAGCGCGGAGTACAAGGCGCGGCGCAGGGTCATCCTGCGCCGCCGCCTGGTCGCGCTGCTGACGGTGCTGTCCGTGGTGGGCCTGGTCTACTGCGTCTACTTCACCCCGTTGCTCGGCGTCAGCCGGGTCGACGTCCGCGGCAACGGCGCGCTGACCGAGGACGAGGTCCGCGCCGTGGCGGCGATCGAGACCGGTTCCCCGCTGATCCGCCTGGACCTCAAGGAGATCCACGACCGGGTCGCGGGCATCCCGCGCGTCGCCGCCGTCGAGGTGGAACGCCAGCTCCCGGGCACGGTCCGCCTGGTGCTCACCGAACGGGTCCCGGTCGGCTCGGTGAAGCTGCCCGACGGCTTCCACCTCGTCGACTCGACGGGCAAGGACTACGCGATCCTCCCGGCCGCCGCGCCGGGCGTGCCCGAACTGGTGCTCACCCTGCCGTCGTCCTCGGACCCGGCCACTCGCGCCGTGGTCGGGGTCTTGAACGAACTGCCGGAGAAGCTGCGGCCGGAAGTGCTGGCGGTGGCGGCGACGACCGGTGCCGACGTCCGGTTCACGCTGTCGGGAGGCCGCACAGTGAAGTGGGGCAGCGCCGAGGACACGGCTCGCAAGGCGGCCGTGCTGCTCGTGCTGCTTTCGCGGCCAGGCATGAACTACGACGTGTCGTCGCCCGACCTGGCCACGGTTTCCTAGCTGTCCGTCCGTGTCACCGCCGCGGTGCCGGCGGTCGTGACGGAGTCGGGAACCGGCGGACCCGGCGGATCGGGGACCGGGGAATCGGCTGGGAGCACAAGGGTTTCTCCTAGGATTCGCGCGTCAGCCGTTCGGCCTCAGCCGCGCCGTCGCGACCCGTACGACGAGGCTGCCGAGCCTGCTCGTGACGAGTTCCAGGACGATCGCTTCGATGAAGAGCGAACGCACGGACGCGGGTGCGGGTGCGGGTGCCAAGACATGCCTCCTGGTGATGAACGACTAACGTGCTCATCGGGCTACCACTCGCGGTATTAGCCAGTTTGATCGTTGTCACCCGAAGGAAGTACTCAATGCCGGGCCACGTCGTCGTTGTGGGTGCCGGTCTTGCCGGA
The DNA here is from genome assembly GCF_014646255.1 of Lentzea pudingi. GTDB lineage: Bacteria > Actinomycetota > Actinomycetes > Mycobacteriales > Pseudonocardiaceae > Lentzea > Lentzea pudingi. Next base: position 4,686 of record NZ_BMNC01000002.1, on the reverse strand, counting down.
CTGTCAGCGGCGTTGCACCTGCAGGGGGCCGGTCGGCGGGTCACGGTGGTCGAGAAGGGTGACGTGCCTGGTGGGCGGGCCGGCACTGTGCATGTCGGTGGGTTCGTCGCGGACAGCGGGCCGACCGTGCTGACTATGCCCGAGTACCTGGAGGAGGCGCTCGATGCCGTGGGGGAGCGGCTTTCGGACTGGCTGACGCTCGATCGCGTAGAGCCCGCCTACCGCGCGCGGTTCGCGGACGGGTCGCGGATCTCGGTGCACACCGATGGCGCCGCGATGGAGGACGAGGTCCGTTCCGTCTGCGGGGCAAGGGAAGCGGCCGGGTACCGCGACCTGCGGCGGTGGCTGGGTGAGCTGTACTCGGTGCAGCGCGAGCACTTCATCGGGGCGAACTTCGACTCGCCGTTGGACCTGGTGCGGCCGGAGCTCGTGAAGCTCGCGGCTCTCGGTGGGTTCGGACGGCTCGAGCCGCAGTTGCGGCGGTTCCTGCGGGACGAGCGGTTGATCAGGCTCTTTTCGTTCCAGGCTTTGTACGCGGGGGTGCCGCCGCAGCAGGCCCTCGCGGCGTATGCCGTCATCGCGTACATGGACACCATCGCGGGCGTGTACTTCCCGCGCGGTGGGATGCACGCGGTGCCTCAGGCGATGGCTGGTGCTGCTGGTAAGCACGGTGCGGAGTTCCGTTACGGCGCAACAGTTACACGGCTGGAGTGGCGCGGTGCGCGCGTTGCGGCCGTGCACACCGCTGAGGAGCGCATCGAGTGTGATGCTGTCGTCTTGGCGTGCGAGCTGCCGGACGCCTATCGGCTGCTCGGGAAGTCGCCGCGGCGGGTGGTGCCGCACCGGTGGTCGCCGTCCGCGGTGGTGCTGCACGCCGCGACGGACCGCACGTGGGACCTCGGACACCACAACATCCTGTTCGGGGCGGCGTGGCGGGGGACGTTCGACGAGATAGTCCACAAGGGACGGTTGATGTCCGATCCGTCGCTGCTCGTCACGCACGCGCAGGACGGACTGCACTACGTGCTGGCGCCATCGCCGAACCTCCGGACCGGGCCGGTCGACTGGGCCCGCGTCGGGCCCCGGTACCGCGACGAGCTGGTGAGGACGCTGGAGGAGCGCGGGCTCGACGGGTTCGGCGCGGCGGTCCGCGACGAGGTGCTCGTGACGCCGCTGGACTGGGGCAACGCGGCGGGGACGCCGTTCGGGCTCGCGCACACCTTCGCGCAGACGGGACCGTTCCGGCCGCGCAACGTCGTGAAGGGCGCCGAGAACGTGGCACTGGCCGGAGCGGGCACCACGCCGGGCGTCGGGGTGTCGCCGGTGCTGATCTCCGGACGGCTCGCTGCGCAACGGATAAATGCGGTGCGATGACGTCACACGCTCGTGCACGCTGCGCCGCATGACACGGACTGCACCACCACTAGTCGCCGACGAACGTGCGACGTACACGGCCCTGCTGGATTACTTGCGCGCGACGATCGAGTTGAAGGTCGAGGGCCTGTCCGACGACGACGCGACGCGGGCGGTGCTGCCGTCGAAGCTGACGACCGCGGCCGGCGTGGTGAAGCACGTGCGCTGGACCGAGCACCACTGGTTCGAGGTGGTGCTCGCCGGACGTGACTCGCGGGCGCCGTACACGATGGAGGACCCCGACGCGGACTGGCGCGTCGAGGAGGGCGAGACGCTCGCCGGGTTCCTGGCCGACTACCGCGCGCAGTGCGAGGTGAGCCGCGAGGTCCTCGCCGGCCTGGACCTCGACGCCGAGGTGCCGTTCCGGGGCGACCGGACGATCTCGGCCCGATGGGTGCTCGCGCACGTCATCGACGAGACCGCCCGGCACGCCGGTCACCTGGACGTCGTCCGTGAACTGCTCGACGGGACCGTCGGCGACTAGGCCGCCGGGAGCTGCCAGCGCTGCAGGAGGCTGGTCTCGAAGGGCTCGAAGACGAGCACGTGCCCCCTGGTGTCCGAGGTCAGGAGGTCGGCGCCGTTCACGATCGTGTGGTTGCCGAGTTCGTCACCGACGAGGGACCACTGCTGCGCCAGGCGGGAGAGGTCGCAGCTCTCCAGCTTCACGGCGAGCGAAGGCTTCGGCATCACCGTCAGGCAGTTGCCACTGGCCTGACTCCGCAACGCGACCTTGCCGCCGCCCGCGTCGATCCGCTCGAAAGCCGGAGCGGCGTCGCAGGCCCTCAGCTCGTTGATGAACTCGACGCTGTCGGACACGCAGGTGCCCTCCTGCGCCTGCCTCAGCTTGACCGGTGCTCCGGGCTGCGGTGGCGGCACCACTCCGACCTCGCGGACCAGCCATCGCTGCGTGGGCCGCGTGGAGGCCTCGAACATGCTCACCTCGTTGAACAGCGAGAAGAGGTACGAGTCGACGAACCGGGTGCCGAACCGCCCCGCGACCGTCAGCTTCACGGTGCCGTCGGCGTCGGCCACCTCCTGGAACCGCTGGCCGGCCTCGGCGGTCTCGCACGTCCAGGCCGTCACCGAGCTGTTGTACCCGTCCAGACAGGTCCCGCTGCCGATGTTGCGCAGGTACGACCCGCCTGCGACGGCGGGGACGCGTTCGAACTGCTGCGCCGCGCTGCCGTCGCACGCACTCACGGCGGCGCGGTGAGTCTCCGGCTTGCCGAGGTCGAGACACAGCCCGTCGGCCGCGCTCCTGATCTCGATGATCTTGTTGCCTTCCGGTGCCGCACTCGCGGGTGCGGCCGTCACTGCCCCTAGCGCGATCGCGGCCAGCGCGACGCCCAGCATCTTCATCCCCATCTACGGACAGTAGCGAGAGGTCACCCTGACATGGTGTGCAACTGAGGAAGGCATGGGCGAGACGATCTCCGATTCGTCGTCCGACTAGGCTTGTGGTGCGTCGTCCTCAGGACCGCGCGCACTACTTGACGGCACGACCGGGGAGTAGTAGCGCACAGTGTTGGGACCCTACGGCGTGGCTGCTGGACCGACGCACCGCCGGTGCTTACCGTCCAGCAGGAACATACGGGGTTGACATAACTCTGAATCTCGACGAGAGGTTGAGAGTTTCAATCCGGGTGCATCACGCCCAGCACCACAGCGCGGACCACGATCAGGAAGGCGGATCCGATGACGCCCCCGCACAACTACCTCGCGGTGATCAAGGTCGTCGGCATCGGTGGTGGCGGTGTCAACGCCGTCAACCGCATGATCGAGGTCGGGCTGAAGGGCGTCGAGTTCATCGCGGTGAACACCGACGCCCAGGCCTTGCTGATGTCTGATGCCGACGTCAAGCTCGACATCGGCCGCGAGCTCACCCGCGGCCTCGGTGCCGGCGCCAACCCCGAGGTCGGGCACAAGGCCGCCGAAGACCACCGCGAGGAGATCGAGGAGGTCCTCAAGGGGGCCGACATGGTCTTCGTCACCGCAGGTGAAGGCGGCGGCACGGGCACCGGCGGCGCACCCGTCGTGGCCTCGATCGCCCGCAAGCTCGGCGCACTGACCATCGGCGTCGTGACGCGCCCGTTCTCGTTCGAGGGCAAGCGCCGCGCCAAGCAGGCCGAGGACGGCATCCAGGCCCTGCGCAACGAGTGCGACACGCTCATCGTCATCCCCAACGACCGGCTGCTGCAGCTCGGCGACATCGGCGTCAGCCTGATGGACGCCTTCCGCTCCGCGGACGAGGTGCTGCTGTCCGGTGTCCAGGGCATCACCGACCTGATCACGACCCCCGGTCTGATCAACCTGGACTTCGCCGACGTCAAGTCGGTCATGTCCGGCGCGGGCTCGGCGCTGATGGGCATCGGCTCGGCGCGCGGCGAGGGAAGAGCGGTCCAGGCCGCGCAGAAGGCGATCAACTCGCCCCTGCTGGAAGCCTCGATGGAGGGCGCGCACGGCGTGCTGCTCTCGATCGCCGGCGGCTCCGACCTGGGACTCTTCGAGATCAACGAGTCCGCATCCCTGGTCCAGGAAGCCGCACACCCGGACGCGAACATCATCTTCGGTACGGTCATCGACGACTCCCTGGGCGACGAGGTCCGGGTCACGGTGATCGCGGCTGGCTTCGACGCCGGCGGGCCCACGCACAAGAAGCTGGAGCCGACGGCGCTGTCCTCGCCGCCTCGGACGGCCACCGGGCCCATCGCGTCTGCGTCTGCGGTGCCCACGCACGTGCAGCAGCCGGTGGCCCAGACGCCGCCTCCTGTTGTGCAGGCTCCCGTCGTGCAGGCTCCGGTGCAGCCGGAGATCCGGCAGGCCCCGCCTGTGCAGCCTCCGCCTGTCCAGCCTCCTGTGCAGCAGCCGCCGGCTACTGTGCCGCCGCAGCCTTCGCACGCTCAGGGGAACGGGTACGTTCCCTCGGTGCCTCGGTCGTTGTCGCCCAACGGGTCGTTGCCTTCTCGGCCTGTGCCGGTTACCGAGGACCCGGATGATGAGGTGGATGTGCCGCCGTTCATGCGGCGGTGAGGTTGTTGGGTTGGCCCTTGGATCTGCGGACGTCTGAGCGTTCGGGTCGTTGGTGGCTCGGTTTTTAGCTTTCTGATCTTGTCGGACCCCCTGAGTAGCGTTTGGGCTCAGGGGGTCTTCCTGTTGGGGGGACGCCTGCGTCAGCTTGTTCCCGCTGTTGCGTTGGCGGGGTGCTGTTGCGGGCTTCCCCTGGGGGCTCTGCCCCCAGACCCCCGGCAATCTCTTGGGTTCTAGCGGTCGTTG
>NZ_BMNC01000001.1:875721-1277804 GCF_014646255.1 Lentzea pudingi | reverse complement strand
CGACGGGCACCCGCCCATCAGCCGCGTTCAGTCACCAACCTCATGACCAAGTACACCTAGAACGCGGGCCAGGGGATGGCGGGCCAGTCACCGGAGGGTTCGGGGAAGACACCGGCGGCCAGCAGCTTCTCGACCCGTTCGCCGACGGCGCGGACCTCGGCGCGGGTGAGGTGCTCGTGCAGCGTCTCGCCCAGCTCGGAGTCCAGCGACGACCGCAGCCGGCGCAGCGTCTCGACGACGGGCTCGGGCAGGGGTTCACGGGCCCAGCCCCACAGCACGGTGCGGAGTTTGGGTTCGGTGTGCAGGCAGATGCCGTGGTCGACGCCGTACACGGAGCCGTCGAGGGCGTGCAGGACGTGGCCGCCCTTGCGGTCGGCGTTGTTGACGACGACGTCGAAGGCGGCCATCTCGGCGATGCGCGGGTGGTCGGCGTGCACGAGGACGGCGGGGTCGCCGAAGCGGTCGTGGGCGTGGAAGACGGGGATCCAGCCGGGTTTGACGTCGTCGACGCCGATGATGTCGACGAGTTCGTCCTCCTCGCGGGTGTCCACCCAGAGCTGGACCATGCCGGTGCCGAACGGGCCGGGGCGCAGCACGGTCGGGGGGACGACGCCGAAGGACGCGGCGGAGATCAGGTAGGTGGCCACCTCGCGGCCGGCGAGCGTGCCGTCGGGGAAGTCCCACAGCGGCCGTTCGCCCCGCACGGGTTTGTAGACGCACTGGGCGTCGACGCCGTCCAACGAGATCTTGCAGAACAAGGTGGCGTTGGAGGCGTCGACGAGGCGTCCTTCGACCTCGATGCGGCCGTGTTCGAGCAACCGCAGGGCCGCGGAGGTGTCCACGTCAGTCTTCTTCGGTGCGGCGGTAGCCGTTCTGGCGCGGGCAGATGTGGCCGTCCGCGTCGAGCGGTTCGTTGCACAGCGGGCAGGGTTTGCGGCCGGCGTTGACGACGCGGTCGGCTCGTTCGGCGAAGGCGCGGGCGGCCGAGGGCGACAGGAAGACCCGCACGGCGTCGGGGCCCTCCTCGGTGTCGTCGAGCACGACGGCCTCGTCGACCTCCTCCTCGGACACGGCGAGGAGCTCGATGACGACCGCCTTGGACTCGGCGTCCCAGCCGAGGCCCATGGTGCCGACGCGGAACTCCTCCTCGACGGGCACGTCGAGGGGCTGGGTGTCGAGGTCGTCGGGCGGGGCGTCGTCGGGCACGTCGGTGCCGAAGCGGCGGTGCACCTCCTCGAGCAACGAGCCGATGCGCTCGGCGAGGACCTGGACCTGCTGCTTTTCCAGGGCGACGCTGATCAGCCTGCTCTGCTCGGAAGCCTGCAGGTAGAAGATGCGGTCGCCGGGCTGCCCGACGGTTCCTGCGATGAACCGGTCGGGTGCGCGGAATACGTGAATGACGCGAGCCATGGCAGAAACGAGCCTAGGCCACGCGGAGATCGTCGGCAGGTCCTCCCCCACCAAACACTCCGCGTATAGGGTCGGGTTGTGGTGAAGATCGCTTCGTACGGGACCTGGACCTCGCCGATCACGGCAGGCGACACGTCGAAGCCGGGCGGTGGGTTCCAGTGGGCCGACCTGCACGGCGAGCGGGTGTGGTGGGCGGAGAGCCGGCCGGCCCAGGGCGGCAGAGTGGCGTTGGTGCGCGACGGCGTGGAGGTGCTGCCCGCGCCGTGGAACGCCCGCAACCGGGTGCACGAGTACGGCGGGCGGCCGTTCGTCGTGCTGGCCGAGGACAGGGTGGCGTTCACGCACTGGGACGACCAGCGCGTCTACGTGTTCAACCCGGACTCGCCCGAGCCCACGCCGCTGACCGAGGCACCGGAACGGCACCACGGGGTGCGGTACTCCGACCTGTCGGCGGGCCCGGACGGCGAGGTGTGGTGCGTGCGGGAGACCGTCACGGGTGAGGCGCGCACCGACGTGCGCCGCGACCTGGTGGCGATCACCCAGGCGGGTGAAGTCAGGGTGCTGGGCGCGTCGCACCACTTCATGACCGGCCCGAAGATCAGCCCGGACGGCACGCGGTTCGCGTGGATCGGCTGGAACCACCCGCAGATGCCGTGGGACGGCACCGAGCTGTGCGTGGCCGAGGTCGGCTCGTCGGAGCACCGCGTCGTCTCGGGTTCGGAGACCGAGGCGGTGTGCCAGTTCGAGTGGGAGGGCGACTCCCTCCTGGCGCTGACCGACCCCGACGGCTGGTGGAACCTGTTCCGCGTCTCCCCCGACGGCACGCGCGTGAACCTGGCGCCGTGCGAGGAGGAGCTGGGCGGCCCGATGTGGCGGCTGGGCAACCGCTGGTTCGCGACACTCTCCCCTGGCCGCTACCTGGTGGTCCGCTCCGGGCACCTCGCGGTGCTCGACGAGCGCAGCGGCACCGTGACCGACGTGCAGACCGACCTGCCGACGTGGGCGGCGGACCTGTCGGTGCGCGACGGCGTGGTGATCTGCGGCGCGGCGGGCCCGACGTCGGACTTCGCGGTGGTGCGGCTGGACCTGTCCAACGGCGAGCTGACCTACCTGACCGGCGGCGAGGACGAGTCGCCGGAGACGGCGTACCTGCCGGTGCCGGTGGAGCGGATGTTCGGGGAGATCCCGGCGTACGTGTACGCGCCGTCGAACCCGGACTTCGCGGGCCCCGAGGGCGAGTTGCCGCCGTACGTGGTGCACGTGCACGGCGGGCCGACGGGGCGGGCGCTGCCCAAGCTCGACAGCGACATCGCGTACCTGACCAGCCGCGGCATCGGCGTGGTGGCGGTGAACTACGGCGGTTCGACCGGCTACGGGCGGGCGTTCCGGGAGCGGCTGCGTGAGCAGTGGGGTGTCGTGGACGTGCAGGACTGCGCGTTCGTCGCCCAGCAGCTGGCTCAGGAGGGCACGGCGGACCCGAAGCGCCTGGGCATCCGGGGCGGCTCGGCGGGCGGGTGGACGTCGGCGGCGTCGCTGACCTCCACGGACGTCTACCGGTGCGGCATGGTCGCGTTCCCGATCCTGGACCTGGCGGGGTGGACCTCAGAGGGCGGCGAGACGCACGACTTCGAGTCGCGTTACGTCGAGGGCCTGGTCGGGACGCTGCCGGAGGCCGCGGACCGCTACCGGGACCGGTCGCCGTCGCGCAGGGCGCGGGAGGTGTCGGGGCCGGTGCTGCTGTTGCAGGGCCTGGAGGACGAGATCTGCCCGCCGGAGCAGGCGGACCGGTTCGCGGCGGACCTGGCCGGGTCGGGCATCCCGCACGCGTACCTGACGTTCGAGGGTGAGCAGCACGGGTTCCGGATGGCGCAGAACATCAAGACGGCGCTGGAGGCGGAGCTGTCGTTCTACGGGCAGGCGTTCGGGTTCGTGCCGCCCGGTGTGCCGGTGCTGGACCTGTCGGAGTGAGCCTGCTCCTCGCCGGGGATCGGGTCGCGCTGGTGTCACCGGCCGGCCCGGCCCTGGCCTCGCGGATCGCCGCGGGCGCGCAGGTGCTGCGCTCGTGGGGGCTCGAGGTCACCACACCTGTGGTGGATCCGTGGTCGTTGCCGTATCTCGCGGGCTCTGACCAGGCACGAGCCGAGGAGTTCGTGTCGGCGTGGTGTTCGGACGTCGCGGCGGTGTTCTGCGTGCGCGGCGGCTACGGGTGTCTGCGGATGACGGACCTCGTGCCGTGGAAGGACCTGCCGGCGCGGGTGTTCGTGGGCTCGTCGGACGTGACGGTGCTGCACGCCGAACTCAACGCGGTCGGGCAGCCGACGGTGTTCGGGCCGATGCCCGGCACCTCGGACTTCGTCGACGACCCGCTGGCCCAGGCGCGGCTGCGTGAGGTGCTCTTCGACGGCGTGCGGTCGTGGACGGCCGGCACCCCCGTGATCCCCGGTCGCGCGCGTGGGGTGCTCACGGGCGGGAACGCGGCGTTGCTGGCGGCGTCGATCGGCGGGCCGCGGTGGTCGCGTCCGGTGCCGGGCGCGATCGCGTTGGTCGAGGACATCGGCGAGGAGGCCTACCGGCTGGACCGGATCCTGACGCAGCTGCTGCGGGCGGGCTGGTTCGAACCGGTGTCGGGGATCGTGCTCGGGTCGTGGACGGACTGCGGGGACGTCTCGGCGGTGCTGGCCGACCGCCTGTCGGGGCTGGGCGTGCCGATCCTGGGTGATTTCGGGTTCGGTCACTGCGCGGGCTCGTGGTCGCTGCCGATGGGCGTGGCGGCGGACCTCGACGCCGGGGCGAGGACGTTGACGCTGCTCTGAGCCGCGTTCAGGGGCGCGTTCAGGGGCGTGGGTGACGCAGGCGCGCGTCGGCGCGCAGCTGGTCGGTGCGCTCGCCGATGTCGGCGATGCGGTCGGCGAGGCCGGGTTGCCCGTCGCGCAGTCCGGGGCCGGCCTGCGCGAGCGGTGCGAGCAGGTCCGTGACGTCCTCACCGCCCAGTGCCCGTTGCACGGCGGCGTCGTGCGGGCCGACCTGGGCGGCCAGGCCCCGCAGCACGGCGGCGTTGTCGCGTGCCCACGCGGCGACGGCCTTGTCGCCGGAGCGGCGGTCGCGTTCGGCCTGGACGCGTTCGTCGCCGGTGCCGGGCTCGCCGGTGCGCCGCACCCGCAGGTAGCGCTTCTCCGCGGCCTGCCGGCTCGCGACACCGAGGGCGGGGGCGAGATCGGCCCAGCTCGTGCCCAGCGCGCGGGCGGCCTCGATGAGCTGGGGCTCCCACCCGGACAGTTCGTCGCGCAACTGTCTGAGCAGCATCAACGCCGCGAGGACCTCGGTGGCGTTGCCGGGCGCGGCGGCGGCGGACCGGACCGCGTCGTAGTCGTTCGGCATGTCATCCTCCCGATGACGCTGGGGACTTGTCATCGTTCCGATGACATGTTACAACGGTGGGGCAGCGCATTGACAGTCCTACGAGAGATGGCTGGAGGTGTCAGATGTTGATGCGCACTGACCCGTTCCGGGAGCTCGACCGGCTGACGCAGCAGGTGCTGGGGTCGGCGGGCACGTGGTCGCGGCCCACGGCGATGCCGATGGACGCCTACCGCGACGGGGACGAGTTCGTGGTGGCCTTCGACCTGCCGGGAGTGGCGCCGGACGCGATCGACCTCGACGTCGAGCGCAACGTGCTGACGGTGAAGGCGGAGCGCAGGCCGGTCGGCAAGGACGTCGAGATGCAGGTGTCCGAGCGGCCGCTGGGTGTGTTCTCCCGGCAGCTGTTCCTCGGTGACTCCCTCGACACCGACAGGATCGACGCCCAGTACGACGCGGGTGTGCTGACGCTGCGGATCCCGATCGCGGAACGCGCGAAGCCCCGCAAGATCGCCATCTCCGCCGGCGAGGACGCCCCGCGGCAGATCGACGCGTGATCGACCCGGCGGGCGGCGGCCGTCCGGGTGACGCCCGGTAGGCTTCCGCCCGCCATGAGACCCCATCCACAGTGGACGGCGTCGGACGTCTACTCGTCCAACACCGACCTCTACGCCGATCCCCGACTGGTGGAACGGGTGGACTACCGGCGCCGCTTCAAGCGGCACCGGCCCCGCACCCCGTCGGTCGTTCTCGCCCCGCACGGCGGTGGCATCGAGGTCGGCACGTCGGAGCTGTGCCTCGCGATCGCGGGCTACCACCCCTCCACGCGCGTGCCGATCGGCCAGACCCACGACTACTGGATGTTCGAGGGCCTGCGCACGGCCTCGAACGACGAGCTGCACGTGACGTCGTCCAACTGCGACGACCGCGTGGCGCGGCAGCTGGTGTCGGGCGCGGCGCACGCGCTGGGCCTGCACGGCTGCACGGCCGCGGCGGCGGGCCTGGAGGACCACGACCGGGCGGTGCTGGTAGGCGGCCGCGACGCCCTGTTGCGCCTGGAGCTGCTCACCCGGCTGCGGCGAGCGGGTTTCCACACGGTCGACGCCGCCGACCACCCAATCCTGGGCGGCTACGACCGGGCGAACATCGCGAACCGCACCAGGTCGCGCCAGGGCGGTCAGCTGGAGCTCACCACTCCCCTGCGTTCGGCGATGTTCGCCGAGAACTCCCGCTCGGACCGGCGGCACACGACGACCGAGGTGTTCTGGGACTTCGTGCACGCCTGCCGCGCCGCGCTGGCGGCCCGTGAGTCGCTCGACAAGTAGAGGCGCTGGACGGTCACAGGTGTTGGGCGAGCAGCCGGCCGGGCCAGGTGCCGCCGTGTGCGGTGAACGTGTCCACCGAGGTGAAGCCCTGCTTCTCGTAGTAGGCGACGAGGCGGTGGTCGTCGCCGTCGTAGCAGTCCACCCGCAGCAGGCCGATCCCGGCGGCGCGGGCCTGCGCGCGGGCGTGCTCCAGAAGCGCCGCTCCGACGCCGGTGCCGGTGTGGGCGCGGGCGGTGAGCAGGAGCAGGACGTAGTGCTCGGGTTCGTCGGCGGCCGGGACGTAGTCGGGTGGCGTGTCCGAGGTGACGATCACGCCCGCGACCTCGGCCACGTTCCCTTCCGCGGCGTCGTGGTCCGCCGTCGCGAGCCAGACGGTGCTCGTGGTGGCGTAGTCGGTGAACCTCTCCACCGCGGCCGGTTGACCGGAGAAGTGGTCGGTGCCCCACTGTCCGGTGCGGCCCTGCGAGGCGAGCCAGTCCTGGGCGTCGTCGAGCATCGCCATGATCGCCGGCACGTCGGCCGGCCCGCCTCGCGTGATGTCCATGTCTCTACAGGTACTTCTTCAGCTCCCGCTTCGCGAGCGACATGCGGTGGACCTCGTCGGGTCCGTCGGCGAGGCGCAGGGTGCGGGTGGCGGCCCACAGTTCGGCGAGCGGGAAGTCCTGGCTGACGCCGGCGCCGCCGTGGGCCTGGATGGCCTTGTCGAGGACCCATTCGGTCATCGACGGGACGCCGATCTTGATGGCCTGGATCTCGGTGTGGGCGCCCTTGTTGCCGACGGTGTCCATCAGCCACGCGGTCTTGAGCACGAGCAGGCGGGCCTGTTCGATGCGGACGCGGGACTCGGCGATCCACTCGTGCACGACGCCCTGGGTGGCGATGGGCTTGCCGAACGCGACGCGCGAGGAGACGCGGCGGCACATCAGCTCCAGCGCGCGTTCGGCCATGCCGATCAGGCGCATGCAGTGGTGGATGCGGCCGGGGCCCAGGCGGGCCTGGGCGATGGCGAAGCCCTCTCCCTCGCCGGAGATCAGGTTCGACGCGGGCACGCGGACGTCCTCGAAGACGATCTCGGCGTGGCCGCCGTGGGCGTGGTCGCCGTAGCCGAAGACGTGCAGGGCGCGCTTGACGGTGACGCCGGGGGTGTCGCGCGGGACGAGGATCATGGCCTGCTGGCGGTGGCGTTCGGCGTCGGGGTCGGTCTTGCCCATCACGATGAAGATCGCGCAGTTGGGGTTCATCGCGCCCGAGGACCACCACTTGCGGCCGTTGATGACGTAGTCGTCGCCGTCGCGTTCGATGCGGGTGGCGATGTTGGTGGCGTCGGAGGAGGCGACCTCGGGTTCGGTCATGCAGAACGCGGAGCGGATCTCGCCGTCGAGCAGCGGCTGCAGCCACTGCTTCTTCTGCTCGTCGGTGCCGAACATGGTCAGCACTTCCATGTTGCCGGTGTCGGGCGCGGCGCAGTTGAGGGCCTCGGGGGCGAGGTGGGGGCTGCGGCCGGTGATCTCCGCAAGGGGCGCGTACTGCAGGTTCGTCAGGCCGGCGCCGTGTTCGGGGTCCGGGTGGAAGAGGTTCCACAGGCCTTGGCGGCGGGCCTCGGCCTTGAGCTCGGAGAGGATCGGCTGGCGTTCCCACGGGTCGGCGGCGTCGTGCAGTTGCTGTTCGAGGACCGCTTCGGCCGGGTAGACGTGCTCGTCCATGAACGTGAGGAGCTGGGCGCGCAGTTGTTCGGTCTTGGCGTCGTAGGCGAAGTCCATTAGAGCTCCTTGTGGGCGGCGGCGAGTCCCTGCCGCACGAGGGGAACGGTGAACGCGCCGAGCTTTTCGAAGCCGGCGCCGACGGTCTTGCCGCTGGCGAAGCGGAAGTGGATGCCTTCGACGATGACGGCGAGCTTGAAGTAGCCGAAGGCGATGTACCAGCCCAGGCCGGAGGTGTCGGTGCCGGTGGCGGCGGTGTAGCGGGCGACGAGCTCGTCGGCGGTGAGGAACCCGGGCAGGGAGGTGACGCCGCCGGTGATGGGGTCGTTGTCGGCGCCGAGGCCGGCCCAGTAGACGTAGAGCAGGCCGAGGTCGGCGAGCGGGTCGCCCAGGGTGGCCATCTCCCAGTCCAGGACGGCGCTGATGGCGAGCGGCTCCTGGGTGACGAGTGCGTTGTCGAGGCGGTAGTCGCCGTGGATGATCGCGGCGCGCGGCGAGTCGGGGACGGTGCCGGCGAGCTTGTCGCGCAGTTCGTCGACACCGGGCAGGTCACGGCTGCGGGAGGCGTCGAGCTGCTTGCCCCACCGCTTGACCTGCCGGGCCATGAACCCCTCGGGGCGGCCGAAGTCCTGCAGGCCCACGGAGGCGGGGTCGACGGCGTGCAGTTCGGCGAGCACGTCGACGAGGCGTTCGGACAGGGTGCGCGCGTCGTCGGGGGTGATCCACGGGCATTGGGACCGTTCGCGCAGGGCGGCGCCGGGCATCTCCTGCATGAGGTAGAACGGCGCGCCGATGACGGAGGTGTCCTCGACCAGCAGTTTCGCGCCGGGCACGGGGACGTCGGTGTCAGCGAGGGCGGAGATGACGCGGAACTCGCGGGCCATGTCGTGCGCGGTGGCGAGGACGTGTCCCAGCGGCGGGCGGCGCAGGACCCAGGTCTGGGTGCCGTCGCTGACGCGGTAGGTGAGGTTGGAGCGGCCGCCGCGGAACAGCTCGCCGGTGAGCGGGCCCGTGCCCAGGTGTGTGGCCAGGGCCTGCAGGTCGAGGCCGGGAAGGTCGGTCACAGGTTCACTCCGAGGGTGGCGAGGTGGGCGCGGGTGGTCTCGGCACTCGTGTGGCGGAAGGCGTGCATGCCGACGGCCTGGGCGGCTTCGACGTTGACGGGCGCGTCGTCGAAGAACACCGCCCGCGCGGCGGGCACGCCGACCCGCTCGAGGGTGTGGTGGTAGATGCGCTCGTCGGGTTTGCGCAGGCCGACGCGTCCGCTGATGACGACGGTGTCGAACAGCTCGAGCAGCAGGTCCTTCGGGTAGCCCTCGCCCCAGCTGTTGGACAGCAGCGCGGTGCGCAGGCCGGCGGCGCGGGCCTTGCGGACGAGCTCGACCATCGCCGGGTCCGGGGTGGCGCCGCCGAACATGCGCTTGAGAAGCCCGGTCTCGTCGATGCCCGCGCCGCTGGTGGTGATCAGCTCGGCGGCGAGCAGCCGTTCGAACTCCGGCACCGTGAGCTCGCCGGTCTCCAGGCGGAACACGGGGTTGCCCGGCAGGGCGTCGCGGCCGAGCCAGTCGCGCATGATGCGGCCGTAGACGTCGCGGTCGATGGCCTCGGCGTGCAGCCAGGCGCCGACGAACTCGGGCACGGAGACCGTCAGGACGCCGCCCCAGTCGAAGATCAGCGCGTCGACCAGGGGCTGCTGCGGAAGCGTTGTGTCACCCACGACCAGGAGGGTACCGACCGGTCGGTATGTCGGCAACCGGTGCCCGGCCCGTCCACCTTTCGATGTACCGCAGAAATCGTCTTTGGGTGGTTTTCGGGCACGCCGGATCTCGATACGTTCGAGTCCGAAGGGGGTCTGACAACTCATGACACGGATAGCGACGGCGGCATTGGCCGCCGCGATGACGCTCGCCGTCATCACAGCACCGGGTGCGCTGGCCGAGGGCGGCGGACCGGTCGTCAGGACCGACAAGGGCCTCGTGCGCGGGGCGGTGACCGAGCAGGTGCGGACGTTCGGGAACATCCCGTTCGCCGCGGCGCCGGTGGGTGAGAACCGGTGGCGGGACCCGCGGCCGGTGACGGCGTGGCAGGGCGTGCGGGACGCGACGACACCCGCGCCGTTCTGCGCGCAGAACTCACAGCTGGGCCAGCCGTCCTCGCAGGTCGAGGACTGCCTCTATCTCAACGTCACCACTCCGGCCTCCAGTGCGCGCAAGGCGCGGCCGGTGATGGTGTGGATCCACGGCGGCGGGTTCACGGCCGGGGCGGCGTCGATGTACGACGCGACGTGGCTCGCGGCCAAGAACGACGCCGTCGTGGTGACGGTGAACTACCGGCTCGGGGTGTTCGGGTTCTTCGGCCACCCCGGCCTCGCGGGGTCGGGGGCGTTCGGGCTCGCCGATCAGCAGGCGGCGCTGCGGTGGGTGCAGCGCAACGCGCGGGCGTTCGGTGGCGACGCGCGCAACGTGACGGTGTTCGGTGAGTCGGCCGGTGGGCTGAGCGTGTGTGCGCAGCTGGCGTCGCCGCGGGCGGCGGGGTTGTTCGCCAAGGCGATCATCCAGTCCGGGCCGTGCGGGCTGGCACTGCCGGCGACCGGCGCGCAGGGCGAGTTCACGCACGTGTGGCGCTCGCGTGCCGACACCGAGAAGGCAGGCACCGGGACGCTGGGCTGCGCGGACGTGGCGTGTCTGCGGGCCAAGCCGGTGTCGGAGCTGTTGGCGGTGCACGAGCTGTTCGCGTCGCCGTCGTTCGACACGGCGGTGCTGCCGATCGACCCGGTCGTGGCGCAACGCACGGGCCGCACGCACCGAGTGCCGACCCTGGTGGGGACGACGCACGACGAGATGACGTTGTTCGCGCCGTTGTTCTGGCCGCAGCCGGTCCCCGAGACCTCCTACGGCGACCAGCTGGCCGGGCTGTTCGGCGCGGACGCCGCCAAGGTCGGCGCCCGCTACCCGGTCAACGGCAACGGTGACGCCCGCGACGAGATCGCCCGGCTGCTGACGGACCGGTCGTGGGCCTGCACCTCGCAGGTGACACGCGAGCAGCTGGGCCGGCACAGCCGGGTCTCGGGCTACGAGTTCTCCGACCCGGACGTGCCGATGATCTTCCCGGGCTTCCCACCGTTCCCCGGCGGCTACAAGGCCTACCACGGCTCTGAGCTGCTGATGCTGTTCGACATGGGCCAGACGCTCACGCCGGCGCAGCGGAAGGTCTCGGACTACATGATCGCGGCGTGGGGCCGGTTCGCGCGCACCGGCGACCCGGGGTGGCGGGCCGCGGTGCAGTCACTCGCGCCCGGCTCGACCGGCCCGGCCGATTTCGCCCGGGATCACCAGTGCGGGTTCTGGTCGTCCATCCTGTAGCGCATGCCCGGCTACCGCGACCTCGCTCGCGATCGCGAGTTCCGCGCCCTGGTGGGGGCGCACGTGGTGTCGGTGGCCGGGGACCAGTTCGCCAGGGTGGCGCTGACGGTGCACGTCTACGACCGCACCGCCAGCGCCACCCTCACCGCGCTGACCTACGCGCTGACGTTCCTGCCGGACCTGATCGGCGGGCCCCTGCTCTCCGGGCTCGCCGACCGGTTCGCCCGCAAAGAGGTCATGGTCGCCGCCGACCTCGTGCGGGCGGCACTGCTGCTGCTCATGGCCGTGCCGGGACTGCCGCTGTGGGTGCTCGCGGCACTCGTGGTCCTCGTGCAACTCGCGGGCGCACCGCACGGGGCGGCACGGGCCGCGGTGCTGCCGCACATCCTGCCCGACGAGCGCTATCCGCTGGGCCAGGCGGTGATCGGCACCCTCACCCAAGCAGCACAGGTCGCCGGGTTCGTCTGCGGCGGCGCCCTGGTCGCCTGGCTCGGACCAGGCCCGGTGCTCGTCGCGGACGCGGTGACGTTCGGGGTCTCGGCGTTGCTGATCGGCCTCCACCTGCTCGACCGGCCCGCACCGGCACGCGCGCACGTGCGGGCGTGGCCGACGGACCTCGTCGGCGGCACGCGGCTGGTGTGGGGTGACCGGCGGCTGCGAGCACTGGTCGCACTCGCCTGCGTCTCGGGCTTCTACATCGTCGGCGAGGCCCTCGCGGTGCCATACGCCGCGAGCCTGGGAGCAGGGCCGGCCGCGGTGGGCCTGCTCTTCGGCGCCTACGCGGCCGGGGCGGCCGCGGGCATGCTGGTGGTCGCACACCTCGGCGAACGACTGCAGCTACGGCTCATGCCGTGGCTGGCCATCGCCGCGTGCGCGGTTCTCGTCCCGGCCGCACTGCGGCCGGGACTGGTCATCAGTACCGGGATGTTCGCGCTGTCCGGAGCGGCCAGCGCCTACCACCTGGTGGCGAACACGCGGTTCGTGCGCGCCGTACCGGACGAGTCACGGGGGCAGGCGTTCGGCCTGGCCGTCACCGCGCTGCGCGTCTCCCAGGGGATCGGGGTGGCGCTGGCGGGGCTGGCGGCCGAGACGATCGCCGTGCACCGGGTCGTCGCCGCCGCCGGAGCACTCGGGGTGCTCGCGGCAGGCGGTGCGGCGTACCTGTGGCGGCTCAGCGACGCCAGTCGGTCGGACGGGCCCAGTCAGTCGGGCGGTTCCAGTCGGTCGGGCGAACGGGACGGCCGGCGGCGGAGACACGGTTGATCATGACTGCTCCTATGGGTGTTCGTTGTGCGGGTAGTGCAAAGGTTTTTGGGGTGCGAACTGTGAGGACTACTCACGGTGAGGTCCCCCACATGGAGCCACGACTTTGCGTGACCCGGTAGCTACAGTGGTTGGTTCCTGGACGGTGGTGTGGGGGTGGCAGCGTGCCTTGGCTCGACCCGCGCCGGTGGAAGTTATGGTCGCTTCCTCCTGTGGTGCTGGCCTATGTCGCGACGGTGGTTGTTTCGGCGACCCTCGTCACGCTCGCCACCGCATGGCGTACCCCTGCCGAGGCCTTGAACTGGACGTGGTTCCTGCTGCTCGCCGGTGGTGCGGTCGTGCACCTCGAAGCGGCACGCGGAATCGAACGAATCCGCGAAATCGGCGCCGAGGGGTCACCACACGCCCACATGCAGTCCGTGTGGCTGTTCGCGGGCGTGCTCGTACTACCGATGCCACTGCTCGTGGCGCTGATCGTCATCAGCTACACGCACTCGTGGTTCCGGGTCTACAAGCGGCGGGCCGTCCTGTTCCGCAAGGTGTTCTCCGCGGCCACTGTCGTCCTGGGCAGTGCCGCGGCGCAACTCGTGCTGGCGTGGTTCCCCGACCGTGCTGTTGACGTTGACGGCCCGCTTGGCCTGTTGGCATTGGTTACGGCCGGATTCCTCTACTGGTTCATCAACTACGCGCTGGTCGTCACCGCGATCTTCGTGACGAACCGCCAGAACCCCGTCCGCACGGCCCTGGGCAACGCCTCCGACGTGCTGATCGTGCTCGCCTCCGTCGGCCTCGGCTCCGGGTTCGCGATCATCCTCAACTGGCGGCCGTGGCTCACACCGATGCTGCTGCTCACGGTCCTGGCCCTGCACATGGGCCTGCTGCTGCCGCAGTTCCGCGTCGCCGCCCGCACCGACTCCAAGACCGGCCTCGTCGACGCCACGTTCTGGCACGACGTCGCCGAACGCGAACTGCAGCGCGCCCGCCGCCTGACCTCCACCGTCGGCGTGCTGATCATCGACCTCGACCACTTCAAGCTCATCAACGACACCTACGGCCACCTCGCCGGCGACCGGGTGCTGCGCGCCGTGGCCGACGCGCTCAAACACTCCGTGCGCTCCTACGACCTCGTGGGCCGCTTCGGCGGCGAAGAGTTCGCCGTGCTGCTGCCCGGCGTCAGCAACAGCGAGGTCCGCGCCACCGCCGAACGCATCCGCTTCGAGATCGCGAGCCTGCACATCGTCGTGCTCGACCGCCTCGGCGAGAGCCAGGTCGTCGCCGGCCTCACCGCCTCCGTCGGCGCCGCCGTCTTCCCCGACACCGCGACCGAGCTCAGCCCACTGCTGCTGGCCGCCGACGAGGCCCTCTACCAGGCCAAGAGCAACGGCCGCGACCGCGTCGCCACCGCCCAGGTCTTCTGAGCACCAGGTCTTCTGACCGCACCGAGTCTTCTGGACACCAGGTCTTCCGGCTAGCGGGCGAGGAACGCCTCGACCTGCGCCGATACCCGCTGCGGATCCTCCACCCACGGGTAGTGCCCCACACCCTCGTGCACGTACAACGTCACGTCCGGGAACAGGTCCGCCAGCTCCACGCACCGCCGCACCGGCGAGATCGGGTCCTCCGAGCACGCGTACACCAGCACCGGGTGACCGAACTCCGCCAGCGCCCGCCGCAACACCCCCGGCACGAACGCGCCCTCGGCGTTGTAGCCCAGCGCCACCGGGTACTTCCACTGCCCCAGCTCCGCCTCGGCGTGCGCGCGGGCCCGCTCGTCCCACCGCGCGTACAGCAACGGCGACGCCGCCACCCGGTTCTCCACCGAATCGTCACCGGCCGCGGTGCGGGCCAGCGCCGTCGTCGCCGCCTCGAACCACGGCTCACCCACACGGGAGGCGAGGAACTCGTCCCAGTCGCTCTGCTCCGGCGACAACCCCACACTGCGCAACGCCGGCGTCAGCAACACCAGCTTCCCGACATGAGCGGGGAAGTCCGCGGCATACCCCATCGCGATCCCCGCGCCCGCCGAATGCCCCAGCACGTCCACCACGTCCAGCCCCAGATGCCGGCGCAGCACCTCCACGTCCCGCACCAGCATGTCCCGCCGGTACGTGAACGGATCCGCCGGCTCGTCCGACGCGCCCGTCCCCCGGTTGTCCAGCACCACCAGCCGCCGCGACGCCTCCAGCCCGCCCAGCGTCCCCAGGTACTCCGAAGCCCGGCCGGGACCACCCGCCAGCACCAGCAGCGGAACCCCCTCACCCAGTTCCCGGTAAGCGAGTTCAGTGCCGTCGAACGAGGTGAAGCGTGCCATGCTGCACATCATGCCGAAGATCGCCACGGCCGACCTCGTCGACCGGCCGCAGCTGCTCGAGTTCCTCGCAACCCGCCACCACGGCGTCCTCATCACCCACCGCTCCGGCGACGCCGGACTCCAGGTCTCCCCCGTCGCCTGCGGCGTCGACTCCCAGGGCCGCATCGTCGTCGCCACCTACCCCCAGCGCGCCAAGGTCCGCAACGCCCGCCGCGACCCCCACGTCACCATGTGCGTGCTCTCCGACGACTGGAACGACGCCTACGTCCAGATCAACGGCACCGCCGAGGTCCTCGACCTGCCCGACGCCCTCGACGACTTCGTCGAGTACTACCGCTGCATCGCGGGCGAACACCCCGACTGGGACGAGTACCGCGCCGCCATGCTCCGCCAGGGCAAGTCCCTCATCCGCATCACCATCGACACCTGGGGCCCCATCGCCACCGGCGGCTTCCCGCCCGAACTGGAGGCGTGAGCGACCCCCCCACCCCCCCACCCCCCCACCTCGGCGGCGACACGACGTACCTGCACTCAGGCCCCAGCGCCGCCACCGGTCTCGCCATCGCGTACCGAGACCCGAGACCCGCTAGCTAGACCACACGCCACCCCAGCCAGCCGGCTTCTCCAACAGCACGCACGAACCGCCGTGCGGACCCTCGATCGACGCCACCAACCCCGTCGGCACCGTCGTGGGCTCCAGCAGCACACGACCGTCCCACACCGACACCCGCGCACACGCCGCCACGACGTCGTCCACCGCGAAGTACACCTGCCAGCCCTGCGCACGAGACGTCGTCAAACGCCCCGCCACCGCACGAGGATCCCCGTGCCGCGCCGAAGTGAACACCACGAAGTCCTCACCCTCCGGCCGGCTCTCCCACCCCAGCTCCGCGGACCAGTAATCGTCCTGCGGCGACTCCGTCATCAACTCCACCCAGCACGGCTCACCCACGCGCGGCGGCGGAGCCCACGGACCGTGCAACACCCTGCCACCGTCCACAGAGGAATTCGCCCTCAGCTCCCGCGCCTCGTCACCACCGAAGAACACCCGCCAACCCTGTTCCCCCGCAACGACATGCGCCGCCAGCCGATCACCCACGAAACCCGAGAACGACCCACCCGGCTCCGCGATCACCGTCCACCCGAGCACACCGGCGAAAAAATCCACCGACACCTCAGGCTCGGCAACACTCAACTCGAGACGACGAAGACCACAAGACGACACAGGCATCCCATCGGGCGGGCGTGGATCAGGAGCGCGCCCCATCCTCTGCTCCGACCACCTGAGACGACAATGCGCCATTCGGCGGCATGCGCTCCGCACTCACCACATCACGCAACGGCACCGGCCGGCCCAGGTGGAAACCCTGCCCCACCCGCACCCCCAGCTCACGCAAAGCGTCCACCTGGGACGGACGCTCCACCCACTCCGCCACCGACGACAACCCCAGCCCGTTCGCGATCTGCACGATCCCCGACACCAGCACCGCGTCCGCCGCGTTCGTCTCGATGCCCTTCACGAACTCACCGTCGATCTTGATGCCCGTGATCGGCAGGTGCTTCAGGTGCACGAACGACCCGAACCCCGAACCGAAGTCGTCCAGCGTGATCCGGCACCCGAAACCACGCAACTGCGTCGCCAGCGTCACCGCCGCGTCCAGGTTCGTCACCGCCGCCGTCTCCGTGATCTCCAACCCCAGACGACCCGGCGCCACCCCGGCCGACCCGAGCTTGTCCAGCACGAAATCCCCGAAATCAGGATCCTCCAGCGTCCGGCCCGACACGTTCACGTTGAACCGCAACCGCGGATCCGGCCGCGCCACCAACGCGTCGATCGCCGTCGTCAACACCCACCGGTCCACGTCCAGGATCAGGTTCGACCGCTCCGCCACCGGCAGGAAGTCCGCCGGACCCAGATACGGCTCCTGCCCGTCCTCCAGCCGCAGCAACAACTCGTGCCCCAGCACCGCGCCGGTGTGCAGATCCACCATCGGCATCCCGTACAGAGCCAGACCCCCACCAGCCAGCGCCGCCCGCAACCGGTCCAGCACACTGACCCGCTTCACCGTGTCCGCGTAATGGTTCGGCTCGTACACCGTCACCCGGTCCCGGCCCGCCGCCTTCGACGCGTACAACGCCAGATCCGCGTTCGCCAGCACCAACTCCCACGAATCACCCGGACCGAACTCCGCCAGCCCCGTGCTCACCGTGATCCGCGCCGGAGTACCGATCCCCGCCAGCGGAAAACCCGCCACCGCGTCCCGCAACCCGTCAGCCACCAGAGACGCGTCCTTCGGCGACGCCCCCGGCAACACCACCGCGAACTCATCACCACCCAGACGAGCGATCAACCTGTCACCCAAACGGGACTGCAGCGCACTCGCCAACATCCGCATCACCCGGTCACCCACCGCATGACCACGCAGATCGTTGACATCCTTGAAGTTGTCCAGATCCAGCACCAGCAACGCACCGGAACCATTGTTCGCCAGCTCCTGCTCCAACGCCCGCGTCAACGCCCGCCTGTTCGGCAACCCCGTCAACGGATCCTGCTCGGCCATCCTCACGAGCTCGTCATGCACCCGCGACGACTGCGTCACGTCGTGCGCCGTCCCCAAAGCCCTCAACGGCGTGCCGTCGTCCCCCACGACGACCTCACCGAAGCACTCGAACACCCGCTCCTTGCCGTCCGGCCGCAACATCCGATGCGTGTACGTGAACACCGAACCCGTCTTCAGAGCCGCGTCCAGCGTCTCCTCGATCATCGGCAGATCGTCCGGGTGCACCAGCTGCGAGTACATCTCGAAGTCGAACGCCGTCCCCGCCGCGAAACCGAACATCTCCAGCAACGTGTCCGACCACGTCACCCGGTCCTCGCGGATCGACCACTCCCACGTCCCCATGCGACCCAGAGCCTGCGCCCGCCGCAACGCGTCCGCCTCCTGCGTCACCGTCAACTCACGATCACGCCACGCCGACACGTCCACGACCTCGTACATCAGGTCGTCACCCAGCCGCGAACACCGCACCTCGAGCCACTTCGGACCCGGCACCAGCACTTCCCGCACCGGCGCCGGCACCTCGGGCACCCCCGGCAGCAACGCGGGCAACGACCGCCCGTACGCCTGCTCCACCGGAACCCCCAGCACAGCACCCAACGCACGGTTGCACCACAACAGGTTCCCGCGCGAATCCGTCACGGCATAGCCGACACCCGCTCGGTCCAGCACCGTGCGGCAGTAGGAGGTCACGCGCGTCATGATCGTCCGATCACCGGACGTAAGCAACCCGCTACGCCGGTCAGTTCGCTGTTGTGCGAACGGCTATCGCAGCCGCTCCAAACCCTTCGCCGACTCCACCAGCTCCGCCGCCAGCTTCCTCAGCTCCTCGTTCTCGGCCCCGTCCTGCGCCGCCGTCACCACGTCCTCCGCGGCACACCGCAGCTGGAACAACCTGTCCTGCAGGTCCGCCAGCTCCGCGGTGCTGAGCACCACCGCGTCCTCCGGCAGACCACCCCGCTGCAACGCCGCCCTGCGCTCGTACGCGCGCTGACGACACGGCTGCGCGCAGTACCGCCGCGGCCGGCCGATCCGCCCGCTCCCGGGCAACCGCCTCCCGCACCACGCACAGTGCCTGGGCTCATCCGCCTCCATGGAGCGCTCCATGGCGCGCGACGGTAGCGAATGGTGGCGGGTGGTCTCCAGCGACGCGCCAGAAAGCCCGACCTTCGTAGGGAACCGGACAGTACCCGGCGGGCCGTTCGTGGCGCTTTTGGGTGGGGTTTGATCAACTTCCGTCGCTTCCCGCCCGCTCCTGTGCGAGTTCGGGCCGCAGTTCGCGCTGGGACGAACAGCCGATGGGTTTGACTTCAGGCAACACTGAAGCGATAGAGAAAAAGAAGATAGTGTGTCGCCACCCACTGTCCACCCCTGAGCCACTGCCGGAAGGCAGACTCACCCCACGTGACCCACCCCTACCTCGCAGGCCCGCGCCCCCGCGCCTTCGCCCACCGCGGCTGGCACGTCGACGACCTCACCGGCATGGAGAACTCCCTGAGCTCCTTCCGCCGGGCCGTGCAGGAGGGCTACCGCTACATCGAGACCGACGTCCACGCCACCGCCGACGGCCACGTCGTCGTCCACCACGACCACACCCTCGACCGCACCACCGACGCCCGCGGCATCGTCTCCGAACTCCCCTGGACCGACGTCAAACGCGCCAACGTCGGCGGCCGCGAACCCATCGCCCGCCTCGCCGACGTCCTCGAAGAACTCCCCGACACGTTCTTCAACATCGACGTCAAGTCCGAGAACGCCGTCGAACCCATCATCACCCTGCTGCGCAAAGCCAAGTCACTGCACCGCGTCTGCCTCGCCAGCTTCTCCGACAACCGCCTCGCCCGCCTCCGCAGGATCGCCGGACCCCAACTCCTCACCTCCATGGGCCCCCGCTCCGCCGGCGCCCTCTGGGCCGCCGGACGCCTCCCCCTCGCCGGACTCGCCGTCCGCGGCCAGGTCGCCCAGGTCCCCGTCAGCCAGGGACGCCTGCACATCGTCGACCGCCGCTTCGTCCGAGCCGCCCACCGCAGATCCCTCGAAGTGCACGTCTGGACCATCGACGACGCAGCCGACATGCGGGCACTTCTCGACCTCGGCGTCGACGGCCTCGTCACCGACAGGCCCGACGTCCTGCGCGAAGTTCTCCAGTCGCGCAACAGCTGGTAACAGGTTGGGCAGCCGATCATCGACCGTGTCGGCGGACAAGTACAGTCCGCCGACATGAAGAGCAAGGGCGACGACGCCACCGACGTCGACAACGCCGGGCGCCGCAAGAAAGAACAACGCGGCTGGGTCTGGTACGACGTGGCGAACTCCGTGTTCCCCACGTCGGTGATCACCGTCTTCCTCTCGCTGTACCTCACGAGCATCGCCACCAACGCGGCCAAGGCCGACACCGCGCTCAACGGGACCAACCCGTGCGCGAACGACAACGCCTTCGCCAACTGCGACGTCACGATCCTCGGACTGCAGTTCCCCTCCGGCTCGCTGTGGGGCTACCTGCTCTCCATCGCGACCGTCGTGCAGGTGATCGTGCTGCCCGTCATGGGCGCCATCGCCGACCGCACCCAGAACAAGAAGAAGATGCTCGGCTTCTTCGCCTTCACCGGCTCCGCCGCCACCATCGCGCTCGCCGCAGTCGAAGGCACCAACTGGAAGCTCGGCGTCGTCTTCTTCATCCTCGCCAACATCTGCTACGGCTCCAGCGTCGTCGTCTACTACGCCTTCCTGCCCGAGATCGCGACCCCCGACGAACGCGACGCCGTCTCCAGCCGCGGCTGGGCCTTCGGCTACCTCGGCGGCGGCGTCGCCCTCGCCATCCAGCTCGGCATCACCCTGTCCGCCGACTCCCTCGGCATCACCTCCGGCGACGCCGCGCGCATCGCGTTCGTCATCTCCGGCATCTGGTGGGCCGCCTTCACGATCATCCCGCTGCGCGCCCTCACCGAGCACCAGCGCCCGCACGGCGGCGAACAGGGCGCCTCAGTCGTCTCCGCCGGCTTCAAGGAACTCGGCACGACCCTGAGGCAGGCCAAGGCCTTCCCGCTCACGCTCGCGTTCCTCGGCACCTACCTCATCTACACCGACGGCATCGCCACCGTCGCCAATGTCAGCGCCCAGTACGGCAGCGTCGAGCTCAAGTTCACCCAGCAGACGCTGATCACCGTGATCCTCATCGTCCAGTTCGTCGCCTTCATCGGCGGCGTCCTGCACGGCTACGTCGCCAAGCGCGTCGGCGCCAAGAAGACGATCCTCGGCTCCCTCGTCGTGTGGATCGTCGTCATCACCGCCGCGTTCTTCGTCGAAGCAGGCGACGAGACCTCGTTCTACCTCGTCGCCGCCGGCATCGGCATCGTCCTCGGCGGCACCAACGCCCTGTCCCGCAGCCTCTTCAGCCAGATGGTGCCGCCCGGCCGCGAAGCCCAGTACTTCTCGCTCTACGAGGTCGGCGAACGCTCCACCAGCTGGCTCGGCCCACTGGTCTTCGCCGGCGTCGGCCAGGCCACCGGCAGCCTGCGACCCGCCATCCTCGCCCTGATCATCTTCTTCGTCGCGGGCTTCATCCTGCTGATCTTCGTGCCCGTCCGCCGCGCCATCAAGGCCGTCGGCAACGAAGAACCCGCACTCGTCTAAGCCACCCGCGGCGCCGCTTTCGGGCGGCGCCGCACCGGCAACACCACCGCCAGCACGAGCAGGACCGCCAGGAAACCGGCCGGCACCAGCAAGTTGCCCGAAGGCACCACCAGGTACAGCAACGACACCAGCTGCAGCAGTGCGAACAACGACAACGCCCGCCCCAGCACGAAGTCACCGCGCACGAACACCACCACCCGCACCACCACGGTGATCAACGCGACCGCGAACAGCCCGGTCGCCGCGGACAGCCCGCCGACCACCCCGACCAGCACCGCTCCCCCACCCCACCACACCAGCCTGCGCGCCGGCGGAACCGGCGCCTCCCGGTGAAAACCGAGACACAGGCACACGAACGTCACCAGCGACGGCAACTGGACCATCCCCCACCACACCGCGTAGCCGGAATCCTCCAGCGAACCCACCGCGATCACCACGAGCGACAACGGCACCGCCGCCGCGACCTTCGCGAGCGTGCGCCGCCCGCCCAGCAACGCCGCGAACGCCACGACCGGCGCCAGCTCCAGGAACCTCCACCACGGCTCCTGCGGCCCGGCCACGAGGCCCACCACCGCCGCCATCGCGTAGAACAGCCCGAGCAACAACCCGAGCATCCCCAGCGCCCGCACGACCTCGCCGCGCCACACCACCCTCGCCGGCACACCCGTGAACGCCGCCCCCGCCGCCAGGTGCGTGCGCACCGCGAGCCCGAGCACCGCCCACGTCTCCCCCCACCCCGGCCAGCTGTGCTCGAGGTCGAGGTCGTCGTCCCGCTCGGCCAGGAAGATCCCGACCATCTCCTCCTCGCGGTCCCGCCGATACCACCGCGGCAACACCTTCAGCAGCGCGCGGTACCGCCGCTCCAGATTCCTCACGCCCGACCCACCCACGCCTGCACCCCTCTCCCCCGCAGCACCGCGCTGGCCGCCCGCACGTTGGCACTCAACCGCGCGACCTCCGCCTGCAACGCCCGCACACCGGAGTCGGTGAGCTTGTAATAGCGCCGCAGCCGGCCCTGGTGCACTTCTTCTTTGTCGCGTTCGGCCAGCCCGTCGGCTACCAGCCGGTCCAGCACGCCGTACAACGTGCCCACCCTCAGCACCATCCGCCCCTCCGACAGCTGCTCGACCGCCTGCACGATCGCGTACCCGTGCAACGGCTCTTCCGCCAGTGCGGTGAGCACCAGGAAGCTCTGCTCGGACATGACCCGACCACTCATGTCTCGGAATATATCGCGGCGCGAGCTATATCGGGAAGCGGAACGACAGGGTGGAGTTGGTTTTAGTCGACACTGAAGGTATCGAGTAGGTCGAGTGATGGCGATGGTGCAATCGGTTCGTGGCGCGCTATTGGACGAGCGGCGTTGGGCGGTCGCGCGAGCACTGGTTCGAAGCTGCCGACGGGACCAGCCGGCACTACCCGGCAGCGAACTGTGCAACTCCCCTGCCTGCCACGCCTCCACCCACCGCACCCCATGCCCCGCCGCCTCGCCACTCACCGCCCCCGCCTTGCCGCGGCACCTCTGCCCTGCCGCACCCCTGCCCTGCCGCACCCCTGCCCCGTCGCACCCCTGCCCCGTCGCACCCCTGCCCCGTCGCACCCCTGCCCCGTCGCACCCCTGCCCCGTCGCGCTTCTCCCCTGCCGCACCCCTTGCCGTGACCCACGCGTTGCCCGCTGCACCTACCGCCGCCACCCTCACCGCCCCGCCACCCTCACCGCCCCGCCACCCTCACCGCCCCGCCACCCTCACCGCCCCGACTAGCCGTTGCACCCCTGCTCCGCCGCACCTCTTGCCCTGCCGCCCCGCCGAACTCACCGCTCCGCCTTGCTGCGGCACTCCTGCCCCGCCGCGCCTCTCCCCTACCGCACCTCTGCCCGCTGCACCTACCGCCCGCCGCGCCCTTGCCCCACCGCCGCGACTTTCCGTCGCACCCCGCCCACCGCAGCAGCTCGACCCGATCCCGAGACGAGACGTCTCATCTCGCGTCCCTGCAATCCTCCCCCGATCACGACGCCTCACCACCCTGAGTCGACCCGCTCCTCAGTCAACACTGAAACTATCGAGTGACCCGATCCCAGAAGATGTTTGAGGCGCCCCCACAGCGGCTATGTCGTCGGAAAACGGCTGGTCGCCCGCGACTCGCCCGGCGCCGGAGGGAGACAGACCGTGGGGATTCCTCATGATCGGGATCCAGGCACTAGGGTGACCCGCCGTGGACGCCCTTCCCGATCCGACAGACGCCCTTTCCGCTGTACCTGTCGCTGGTTCCCGGCGCTCGACGCCGGTGGTCGGGCACCTCAAGTTCTTCTTCGGTCCCATGGACTGCGGCAAGTCGACGCTGGCGCTGCAGATCGACCACAACAACTCCCGCCAGGGCCGGCGCGGGCTGCTGCTCGTGCGCCACGACCGGTCGGGGCGGCCGCAGATCTCGAGTCGCATCGGCATCACGCGCGAAGCCGCGGAGATCCGCGACGACGATCTCCGCCGGCTCGTGCGGGCGGAGTGGGCCGAGGGCCGGCGCGTGGACTACCTGATCGTGGACGAGGCGCAGTTCCTCACTCCCGGACAGGTCGAGCAGCTGGCGGAGCTCGCGGACGACGTCCAGGTCGACGTCTACTGCTTCGGGCTCGCCACCGACTTCCGGGGCGAGATGTTCCCCGGATCGCAGCGGTTGTTCGAGCTCGCCGACGAGTTGAAGGCGATCCAGGTCGAGGTTCTCTGCTGGTGCGGGGTGCCGGGACGGTTCAACGCACGGGTGCGGGCCGGCCAGGTGATCCGGGCCGGGGACACCGTTCTGGTCGCCGACACGGCGACGGACACGGAACAGCACCGATCGGGTACAGAGAGCAACGGTGTGGGCGACACCACGGAAACTACTGTGCGCTATCAAGTGCTTTGCAGGCGTCACTTTAGGTTGGGCGACCTAGGCCCTGACGTCGCACAAAGTGGTCAGCTTCGGTTGGCATAGGCGACTACCCACCGGGTCCGTTGGGCCATTAGAGTGATGCATGAGCGCAGGAGCTTGATAACGCGTCACGATCCTGTGGCGATCGCATCCATTAGTAGGAAGCCTTCGTTGACGAGTGAACGACGTCACTGTGGGCGACCATGAGAGCGAGCCGGAAACAAACGGAGCAATCCGGGCGTTGCACACGGTGAGCAAGAAGCCTGGGCCCCGGCCCTGAGCCGAGCGAAAGGACACCGCCATGGCCGACCGCGTTTTGCGTGGAAGCCGGCTCGGAGCAGTCAGCTACGAGACCGACCGAAACCACGATCTCGCTCCGCGCCGGGCAGCGCGGTACGCCTGCCCGAAGGGACACGACTTCGAGGTCCCCTTCTCCGACGACGCCGAGTTGCCGCCGACCTGGGAATGCCGCCTCCACGGCACCGAGTCGAAGATCATCGACGGTGTCGAGCCGGAGGTGAAGAAGGTCAAGCCGCCGCGCACGCACTGGGACATGCTCCTGGAGCGCCGGTCCATCCCCGAGCTCGAAGAGCTGCTCGACGAGCGCCTCGAAGAGCTGCGCGGACGCCGGACCCGCACGGCCTGATCCACACCAGACGCGTCAAGCCGTCCCGGTCTCCCGCCGGGACGGCTTTTTGCGCACCTCGTAAAGGCCTCTAGGAGGCCCGTACGGCCGATGTGATCAAGTTCCGGCCCCACCACAGGCCCACAGCCGCCAGCACGGCCCAGATCGCCAACGCGACGATCGAGCGCGGTGAGCCGAGATCGCTCAGCGCGTCCCCCAGCACCGCGGCGAGCACCGTCGAGGGCACCAGCCCGAGCGCCGTGCCGAAAGCGAAGTGCCTGCCGCGCACGGACGTCACGCCCGCACCGTAGTTCGCCAGTGTGAACGGCAGGACGGGCAACAACCTGATCACGAGCGTCGCCTCGACTCCCCGGCGCGCGAAGACCCGTTCCAGGACCTGCAGCCGCTCCCCGAGCCAGCCCTTCACCGTGTCGCGGCCGAGCCCGCGGGCGATCGTGAACGCGATCAGCGCGCCCGCCGTGAACCCGGCGATCGCCAGCGCGCTCCCCCACCCCACGCCGAACAGCAGTCCCGCCGCCGTGGCGAGGACCGGTTTCGGGAAGAACACCGCCGTGCCGAGCGCGCACACCGCCACGAACACGACCGGCGCCGCATTCCCCGCGCCGTCGACCAGGGCACGCAGCTCGGTGCCGTCGGGCAGGTCGACGAGCTGCGCCGCGACCGCCAGCGCGACGACGAGCAGCAGCAACACGATCAGGCCCGCACGTCGCATCAGACCAACGTACCCGGCAAGCTGGAGCGCATGACCGTGCTGCTGCCCTCCGGCGAGACCGTCCCCGCGCTCGGCATGGGCACCTGGATGATGGGCGACGACCCGGACCGGCGCGCCCAGGAGCTCACCGCGCTGCGGACCGGCCTGGACCTCGGTCTGACGTTGGTCGACACGGCCGAGATGTACGGCTCCGGCGCGTCCGAGGAGCTTGTGGGCGAGGCCGTCGCCGGTCGGCGCGACGAGGTGTTCCTCGTGTCGAAGGTGCTGCCGTCCAACGCCTCCGCCGCCGGGACGGTGCGCGCATGTGAAGCCTCACTGCGGCGGCTCGGCACCGACCGCCTGGACCTGTACCTGCTGCACTGGCGCGGCGGCGTGCCGCTGGCCGAGACGCTGGACGGGTTCTCGGCGCTGCTGGCCGCGGGCAAGATCCGCCACTGGGGCGTCAGCAACCTCGACCTGGACGACATGCGCGAGATCACCGCGTTGCCGGGCTCCTGCCAGACCAACCAGATCCTCTACAACCTCTCCCGCCGCGGCCCCGAGCACGACCTGCTGCCGTGGCACGCCTCCACCGGCATGCCGGTCATGGCCTACTCCCCCGTCGAACAGGGCAGGCTGCTCGGCGCCCCCGCCCTGGCCTCGGTCGCCGCACGGCACGGCGCCACCCCGGCCCAGATCGCACTGGCCTGGGTGCTGCGACTCCCCCACGTCAACGCGATCCCCAAGGCGAGCACGGCGGAACACGTCCGCGAGAACGCGCGAGCGCTCGAACTCCGCCTCTCCCCCGACGACCTCGCCGAGCTCGACCAGTCCTTCCCTCCCCCTGCTGGGCCGGAGCCGCTCGCCATGCTTTAGTTCCGCGGATGAGCTGGACCGACATCGAGGGCTGGGTCGGCGAGAACGCCCCGGTGCTGCACGCCGCGCTGCTCCCGCCGTCGTCCGCTGTGGACCTCACGGACGCGGAGGAGTCCATCGGGTACGCGCTGCCGGCCGACGTCTGCGCGTGGTGGCGCCGGTTCGGGGGCATCGGCGAGACGTACACGCACTGGCCGCTCATCCCGACGATGTGGCAACCGCACGGCCTCACCACCGCGCTGCGCCTGCGGACGCTGATGTCGGAGGCGATCAGCGGCATCGCCTTCACCACGCTCGGCGAGGAGAAGGACTACGAGGCCGTCGCCCTGCGGGAGCCCGCCGGAACGCCCTGTGTGGACATCTGGCTGCCCGCGTGGCTCCCCGTCGCCGCGGACGGGTCCGGGTGGGAGCTGTTCGTGGACCTGCGCGGCGGGCCGCGGCACGGGTGCGTGATGGAGTGGGACAAGTACAGCGGCGCGGACAGCGAACCGTTGTGGCCCAGCGTCTCCGCGATGTTCGACGACGCTTCGCGGTCGTTGCGCGGCGAGACCGGGCACCGCGTCGTGTTCGAGCGCAACGACTTCTACTGGGCGTGAACCGTGCGCGTCGAGGACACCTGGGCACGGCTGGAGGAACGACTCCGGGTCGGCGCCCCGGCGCTGCACGCCGCGTTGCTGCCGCCCGCCGACGTCCAGATCCCTGGACTGCCACCGGAGCTGGCCGCGTGGTGGCGGGTCTTCGGCGGGGTCGATCGCGCGGCGCTGGGCGACGAAAGCCCGCTCCTGCCGCCGTACTGGCATCCGCTTCCCGCGCAGGCACCGGCTGACGGCCGGGTCGCCATCGCCGTGGACTGCTACGAGCAGGACGAGCTGTTGTTCGTGGATCTCGGCGACGGGCGTGTCTTCTGCGACGAGATGCCGTGGTGGGACGGCGTCGGCGAGATGCTCGAGCGCGTCCTGCGGGTGTTCGAGTCCAGCCGCGACCCGGTGTACCGGCTGTTCCGCTACTCGGACGGCCACATCCGCTGGGAATGAGACGCGCGTCCCACTCCCACACCGGGTTCACGCCCGGACGGGTAGCGTGAGTCCCCGGTCTCAACACCAGCCACGAGGAAGCGAGGTGAGCGACACATGCCAGGCGACAGTAGCCCGCGCAGGTCTTCCCACCTCGCACGCTGGTAGTTCTGGCGTGTGACGCCACCCCTGCACGCAAGGGGAGTCACACGATGCACGTCTTCGACATGACGCTGCGCATTGCCGAGAGCATGGGCCTCGGCGCGTTGATCGGTTTCGAACGGCAGTACCGCTCGCGCATGGCGGGACTGCGCACCAACGCCCTGGTGGCGGTGGGTGCCGCGTTGTTCGTCCTGCTGTCCGCGCAGGGCTTCGACGGCCAGGGCGACCCCACGCGCGTCGCCGCGCAGGTGGTGTCCGGCATCGGGTTCCTCGGCGCGGGCGTGATCCTGCGCGACGGGCTCTCGGTGCGCGGGCTGAACACCGCGGCCACGCTGTGGTGCGCGGCTGCGGTGGGGTCGCTGGCGGGCGCCGGGCTGCACGTCGTCGCGGCGGCCGGCACGGTGGCGATCATCGCGGTCAACGTCGGCCTGCGGGAGCTCGGCCGGGCCGTCGACCGCAAGGACGAGGAGGCCTAACGCGGCTGGTACGTCAGGCAGTTCGCGTGGTGCCCGCCTTCGCCCTGGCCGACCCGCACGCTCTGCGCCGTGCACTCCAGCGAGGCGTTGTGCACGCAGTCGGTGCGCGAACAGGCGCCGACCTGGGCGACGACCTTGTCCAGGCCGCCCTTCGTGCCGAGCGGGATGAACGTGCCGCAGTCGGCCGCTCCGTTGTCACCGCGCACGGTGATCGCGAATGCGTGGCAGCCGTCGTGGTTGTAGGAGCAGTCGCTCACGGTGCAATCGTGGACTGCGGGCATCGCCGGGTTCTCGAGGGTGGTCATGTCCGCTCCTGCCGTGGTGGGAAAAGGTTCGGTGATCCGGACCATGCCACCACGGCAGGAGCGCCGCAATTCGGGAGGAATTAGGCGAGCCTATCCTCAAGAATCATTTCAGCCGTGGTCCAGAACGCGTCGCAGGAACCGCCGGGTGCGTTCCTCGCGGGGGTCTCCGATCACCTGACCAGGCGGTCCGTGCTCCACGATCACCCCGCCGTCGAGGAACAACACCTGGTCCGCGACCTTCTCGGCGAACCGGATCTCGTGGGTGACGATGACCATGGTCCACCCTTTCGAGGCAAGGTCTTTGATCACCGCGAGCACCTCCCCCACCAGTTCGGGGTCGAGTGCGGAAGTGGGTTCGTCGAACAGCACCACGCGAGGTTTCAAAGCGAGCGCACGGGCAATACCCACACGTTGTTGTTGTCCGCCGGAAAGTTGATACGGGTACGAATCAGCTTTGTCCGCGAGGCCCACCTGGTCGAGCAGAGCCCGCGCTTCCGCCACCACCTCCTCCACCGGACGCTTTTGGGCGACGACCGGGCCCTCGGTGAGGTTCTGCAGGACGGTGCGGTGCGGGAAGAGGTTGTGCGACTGGAAGACCATGCCGCTCTGGGCACGCAGGCGCGCGCTCTCGTCTCGGCCCGCCTTGCCCGGTGGCAGGGCGGAGAAGTCGACCGACACGTCGTCGATGCGGACGACGCCGCTGTCCGGGGTGTCGAGGGCGTTCAGCGAGCGCAGGAGCGTGGTCTTGCCGGAACCGGACGGTCCCAGCAGGACGGTGGAGGTGCCGCGCGGGGTGGCGAAGTCGATGCCGCGCAGCACGTCGAGCGAGCCGAAGGACTTGCGCAGTCCGGTCACGTCGACGCGGATGTCGTCTGGGCGGATGTCGTCGGTCATGCGATCACGTACCTGTTCAGCCTGGTCTCCAGTCGTTTCTGCGCGGCGGACAGCGCCACGCAGACCACCCAGTAGTAGAGCCCCGCGAACGAGTACAGGGCGAGGAACTCGTTGCTCTCGGCCGCGGCCAGCTGGGACTCGCGGAAGAGCTCGGTCAGCAGCACGACCGAGCCGAGCGAGGTGTCCTTCAGCAACGACAGCAGCGTGTTCGACAGCGGTGGCACGGCGGTGCGTGCGGCCTGCGGCAACACGATGCGGCGCAACGTCTGCGCGTAGCCGAAGCCGATCGTCGACGCCGCCTCGAACTGGCCGCGCGGCACGGACAGGATCGCCGAACGGATCACCTCGGCCGCGTACCCGGCGACGTTCAGCGAGAACGCGACGACCGCGGCGGTGAACGGCGGGAACTTCAGGCCGATCTGCGGCAGGCCGTAGAAGACGATGAACAGCTGCAGCAGCAACGGGGTGCCGCGGATGATCGAGATGAACGCCCGCGCGAGCCCCGACAGCACCCGGTACGGCGAGATCCGGGCCAGCGCCACCAGGAGTGCCAGCGCCAGGCCGATCGCGAACGACAGCGCGGTCAGCGGGACGGTGACCTTCACCAGGCCCACGAACATCGGCCACGCCGTCGCGCGCAGGATGTCCCACGTACTGCGCTGGCCGCGTCCCTCCGAAAGGTCCGCGGCACCGCCGTTCTCGACGGACACGTCGGCCTTGAAGTATTTCTGCGAGATGCCGCGCAACGTGCCGTCGGCCTTCAGGGCGTCGATCGCCTGGTTGGCCTGCGCCAGCAACGCGGAGTCGGCCTGCCGCAGCGCGAGGACCTGCTCGCTGCCCGCTTGTCCGGCGTCACCGGCGATCTCGACGTCCTTCGAGCCGGTGGTGGCGAGGTAGTCGAGGACGGCGATGTTGTCGTTGACGATGGCGTCGACGCGGCCCTGCTGCAGCAAGGCGGCGGCCTGCGCGAAGCCCTCGACGGCCTCCACGTTCGCGCCGGCGTCGCGGGCGACCTTCGCCCAGTTGCTGGTGCTGGACTGGGCGGTGGTCTTGCCGCTCAGGTCGGCGATCGACTTGATGCGGTCGTCGCCGGTGCGGCGCACGATCACGCCGCGCGAGTAGGTATACGTGGTGGACAAGCCGTATTTCGCGGCCCGTTCGGGGTTGCGCGACACCTGGTTCGCGATGAGGTCGATCCGTCGCGCGTCGAGGGCGGGGAAGATCGCGTCCCACTGCGTCTCGACGAACTCCAGCCGCCAGCCGGCCTTCGCGGCGATCGCCTTGACGACCTCGATGTCGTACCCGGTCAGTTCCTGGGTCCGGGGGTCGTGGAAGGAGAACGGCGGATAGGTGCCCTCGGTGCCGACGCGGACCAGCGGTGGTTGCTCTTGTTGCGCGTTCGCCGGTGCGGGGACGACGATCAACAGCAGCAGGAGCAGCACCGCGCCCCTGAACACTTGTCGCATCGGGGCAGGGTAGAGCGAACCGGGCAGGCGGTGCTGAAGATCCACTATGCGGGACGGGGTGTGCGGCATGACCACGGTGACCACCGCGGAAGGGCAGCTGGTGTCCTACGTGGACCACGGCGGTGACGGCCCGGCCGTCGTGCTGCTGCACAGCTTCCTGATGGACGCGACGATGTGGGCACCGCAGGTCGCGGCGCTCGGCGACCGCTTCCGGCTGATCGCGATCGACGAGCGGGGCCACGGCGGCACGCCCGCGACCGGGCCGTTCGACCACTGGGACGTGGCCCGCGACGCGCTCGCGGTCCTCGACTCGCTCGAGGTGGGCGGCGCGGCGGTCGCGGGCACCAGCCAGGGCGGGTTCGTGGCACTGCGGATGGCGTTGCTCGCGCCGGGGCGGGTCACGGCGCTCGCGTTGCTCGGCACGTCCGGTGAGACCGAGGACGAGCAGATCTCCGCCGCGTACCAGCAACTCGCCGAGGTGTGGATCGCGCAGGGGCCGGAGACGGTGATCGAGGCGGTCGCGAAGATCTGCCTGGGCGAGTACGACCCGTCGGCCTGGACGCCGAAGTGGAGCGCGGTCGAGCCCGAGCGGCTGCGGCTGATCATGAACGCCCTGGTCGGCCGCGAGAGCGTGCTCGACCGGCTGCCGGAGATCGGCGTGCCGGCCCTCGTGCTGCACGGCACCGCCGACCTCGCCTACCCCGTCGCGAAGGCCGAGGCCCTGGTCGCTGCGCTGCCCGAGGCCGAGCCGCTCGTGCTCGTCGAGAGCGGCGCGCACTTCCTGAGCCTCACGCACGCCGCGGACGTGAACCCGCACCTGGAGCGGTTCCTCAGCGCGACCCTCTGACGGCCCACGCCTTGGCGGTGAGTTCGATCGGACCGTGCTCGGGCAGCCGGGAGCGGAGCAGGTCGCGGACGGCGCCGAGCTGCTCCGGGGGCAACGTGGCCGCGTAGGCGGGCGCCGCGCCCGCGCCGCCCAGGAACGGGCTCCAGAAGTCGTCGAAGTCGCGGAACACCGTGGGCACGACGATGCCGGTCACCTCGACGTCACGCAGCCCGGCGCCGGCCCACAGCGCGCGCAACGGGCCGGGCGCGCTCACACTGCTGAAGCGCAGGCCCTCGTCGCGTGAGGCCGCGGCGGGGTCGACGTCCTTCGCGGCGTCCCAGAACAGCCGCATCATCCGCATCCCGCTCGTGTAGTCCCACAGGTACGAACCGACGTACGGCGCGGCCTGTGCGAACTCCCCGACCGCCTGGACCACGTCCGGCACGAACGTGAGGACGAGCCCGCTGACCACGACGTCGGCAGTGCGTCCACCCAGGTCGGTGGCGGTGCCGGCCTCGAACGTCGCGCCCGGCACGCGTTGCCTCGCCAGGTCGAGGAATCCCTCCGACGGGTCGATGCCCGTGATCGCGGCCGGCTGCGCGTGCGCCAGCACGGTCCCGGTCAGCGCGCCCGTACCGCAGCCGACGTCGAGCCACGTCCGGCCGGGCGGCACGCCCAGCCAGCGCAGGAACTCGACCGCGACCGGCCTGCTCCACCGGCCCACGTAGCTCTCGTAGGCGTCGCCGAAACTCCACATGGCGTCGACGGTAACCCCGAGCGGACCCCGCGGAATTAAACGGGGGCTGGTCCGGTTAAGCTGGGTGATACGTCAACTAGCGAGGTCGGGTGGGCCATGAAGATCGCTGTTCTGGGTGCGGGCCACGTCGGTCCCGTCATCGCGCGGCTCGCCCTGGCGGCGGGCTACGAGGTGGGGATCGCGGGCTCCGGTGACCCGTCGCGGATCGAGATGATCACCGACTTCCTCGCACCCGGCGCCGTCGCGCTGTCGGCCGCCGACGCGGTCGCGGGCGCGGACCTCGTCGTGCTGGCGATCCCGTGGCACCGGTTCCCTGCGCTCGAGCCGGGGATGTTCGCGGGCAAGGTCGTCATCGACTCGATGAACCACTGGCCGCCCGCCGACACTCCCCTCGGCACGAGCGAGCAGGTGGCCGCGCGGCTGTCGGGCGCGCGAGTCGTCAAGACCCTCAACCACGTCGCCTACCAGGACATGGAACCCGCGGGCGGGCGTGCGGTCGGCGTCGCCGGTGACTCGCCGGACGCCGTCGCGGCGGTCGCGTCGTTCCTGGGCCGCATCGGGTTCGACCCGGTGCCGGTGGGGTCCCTGGCCGCGGGACGGCTGCTGGAACCCGGCGGCCCGGTGTTCGGCGTCGCGGCACGCAGGCAGGAATTCGAGAACTTCGTCAAGGAGCAGTCATGACCACCACGTTCGGGCTCGACACGTTCGGCGACGTCACCCACGACGCCTCCGGCACCCCGCTGACGCACGCCCAGACCATTCGCAACCTGGTCGAGCAGGGCGTGCTGGCCGACCAGGTCGGCCTCGACTTCTTCGGCATCGGCGAACACCACACCCCGGACATGCCGTTGTCCGCGGCCGACGTGGTGCTCGCCGCCATCGCCGCCCGCACGTCGTCGATCCACCTCGGCTCGGCGGTGACGGTGCTCAGCTCGGACGACCCGGTGCGCGTGTACCAGCGGTTCTCCACGCTCAACGCCGTGTCGGGCGGCCGCGCGGAGATCATCCTGGGCCGCGGGTCCAGTGTGGACTCGTTCCCGCTGTTCGGGTACGACCTCGCGGACTACGAGGACCTGTTCGAGGAGAAGACGCACCTCTTCGCGGAACTGCTCAAGGGCGGCCCGATCACGTGGCAGGGCAAGACCCGCGCGGCGCTGCACGAGCAGGACGTGGTGCCGTACACCGAGCCGTTCCCGACGTGGATCGGCGTCGGCGGCAGCCCGCAGTCCGTCGTGCGCGCGGCCTCCTACGGCTTCTCGCTGATGCTCGCGATCATCGGCGGCCACCCCGGCCGCTTCGCCCCGTTCTCGGAGCTCTACAAGCACGCGCTGGAGAAGTTCGGCCGCGACCCGTTGCCGATCGGGATCCACTCCCCCGGCCACGTGGCGGAGACCGACGAGCAGGCCCGCGAGGAGTTCTGGCCGCACTACCTCGACCTGATCGGCCGGCTCGGCAAGACGCGCGGTTTCGCCACGCCGACGCCGGAGTCGTACGCGCACGAGGTGGGGCCGCACGGGGCGTTGTTCGTCGGCTCGCCGGAGACCGTGGCGGAGAAGATGGCGCGCACCATGAAGAAGCTCGACGCGAGCCGGTTCGACCTGAAGTACGGGATCGGCGGGCTGTCGCACGAGTCGCTGATGCGGACGATCGAGCTGTACGGGACGAAGGTCGTGCCGTTGGTGCAGGACATGCTCGCCTGAAGCGGGGCCGCTCACGCGGTGCGTGTTCGACCGGTGCCGACGCGCAGTGATGTGACCAGCACTACAGGCGCGGAAAGCACGTTCCGCGCCTGATCGCCGGAACTCACCTGATACACCCAGCGTTAGTTCGCTGGAGAGGAAACCGGTGATTGTTCCCATGCCCTCGAGCGCGCCCCGTCGCACGGGCTCGTTCGTCCTGACCGAAGACGTGACCGTCCGGGTGACCGGGCAGGCGCGCACCGCGGCCGCGATGCTGCGCGAGCACGTCTTCCGGCAGACCGGCTACCTGCTGGCGGAGTCGCCCGACGGAATGCTGATGGTGTCGCACGACCCGGCCATGCGCGGGCTCGGGCCCGAGGGGTACGCGCTGCTGGTCAGCAACGACGCGATCATGCTGCGCGCGGGCACCCAGGCAGGGCTGCGGCACGGCGTGCAGTCGTTCCGGCAGCTGATGACCGGCGACGGCACGGTCCGCGCGGCCGACGTGCGCGACTCCCCCGCGTTCGCGTGGCGCGGTGTGTCGAGCGCACTGCTGCCGCCCGCCGAGATGCGCAGGACGATCGACCGGATGGCCGCGTACAAGCTCAACGTGCTGCACGTCTTCCCCGACGGCGACCCGGACGCGCTGCGCGACCTGGTCGAGTACGGCCGCGACCACGGCATCACCGTGGTGCCCGAGCTCAGCCCGGCGACGGTCGAACTGCTGGAGCTGTTCCCGAGCCGCTGGGTGCACATCGGCACCGCGAAGCTGACGACGAAGTTCGCCGGGTTGCTGGAACGGCACGGCAAGCTGCCGGTGCGCTGGCACGCCGGGGACGCGGACGTCCTGGGCCCGCACGGGAAGCTCGCCGAGGGCGACGACGTCCTGCGCGCCATCGCGACCGCGGGCTGGGTGGGCGAACTGCACACCACCTCCGCCGTCGCGCCCGCCTGGTAGCTCGGTCACGGCCTGCCGCACGTGTTCGGCTCCGGTTCGGCACGTTGCTCGACGTGGCGGCGGGCGCCGGGGTCAGGCCCTCCCCCGCACCAGTTCCGCGAGCGCCTGAACGACGGCGGCCGGGTCCGGCATCCCCGCGATCTCGGACCTGACCCTTCCCGCCACCTCCCGCGCGGCCGGGTCGTCGAGCAGACGGCCCGCCGCCGCGGTGACGGCGTCCGCGGTGATCTCCGGCCCGACGAGCTTCGCGCCCGCACCGGTCTGCGCGAGCACGTCGGCGTTGACGAACTGGTCCGCGCCCTGCGGCAGCACGAGCTGCGGCAGACCGGCCGCCAGGGCGCCGAGCACCGTTCCGGTTCCGCCGTGGTGCACCACGAGAGCAGCCCTGCGCAGCACCTCCGCCTGCGGCACGAACCCCGCGACCCGCACGTTGGCCGGCACGTCCCCCAGCGGCGCACCCGGACCCAGCGCCACGAGGACGGTCACCGGGAGCCGCGCGAGGCCGTCGACGGCCTGCCGCAACACCTCCGTCGCGGTGTACGAAACCGTGCCAAGAGTCAGGTACACCAACGGTTTCGTGCTGTCGACCTCCGGCATCGGCACGTCCAGGTCGAACGCGGCCGGCCGCATCCGCAGCACGGTGGGCAGCGCCGCGACGACCGGGTCGCGCACGGTGTCCGGCCACAGGTCGACCACGACGTCGCCCAGCATCAGGTCGGCGGGCGCCGCACCGTCCCACAGCCACGCCATCTCCCCCGCGGCCATCCGCTGGATCTCGGGCGGCATCGAGCGCCCGATCACGTGCGAGACGAACGGGATCCCGGCATCGCGCGCGGCTTTCGCCGCACCGACGTCGCTCTGCTCGTAGACCACCAGGTCGGGCTTCACGCGCGGCAGCAAGGCGCTGAGGTCCGCGACCGTGGCGCGCGGGAGGACGTCCGCGAACATCGTGATCAGCAGGCGCGGGACGTCGGCGTCACCGTGCCGCCTGCGGGCCTCCGCCTCGGCCTCGGCGACCGAGATGCCGGACGCGTGGGCCTCGAAGCCCAGTTCGCGCGCCTTGCCCACGAAGCCCGGACCGGTCGCGAACACGACCTCGTGGCCGGCCTCCCGTGCCGCCCTGGCGAGCGGGACCAGCGGGAACAGGTGGCCGTAGGCGGGGCGGCACGAGAAGAGGATGCGCACCCCGCCGAGGCTAACGATCTTCCGGTTCCAGCGGTGCCGAAAAGGAAATCCGGATCGATACGCTCGGAGCCATGGACAGCAGCCGCCGGAACCGCGTGCGCCAGGCGTTCGACGACTTCTTCGCACCCGCCGAACCGAAGTCGCACAGCTGGGTGCTGGACCTGTTCCAGCACACGGCCGCGACCGTGCCCGCGTACCGGAAGCTGTTGCGGGACAACGGAATCGCGCCCGAGTCAATCCGGACGTTCGACGACTTCCAGCGGTTGCCGTTGCTGGACAAGGCAAGCTACCACGAGCGGTACCCGTTGCCGGAGCTGTGCCGCGAGGGGAACCTCGCCGGGTGCGACATGATCGCGGTGTCGTCCGGGTCCAGTGGCAGGCCGACGATCTGGCCGCGCGGCGTCGAGGACGAGCTGCACGTGGCGCGGCGGTTCGAGCAGGTGCTGGTGGACGGGTTCCACGCGGACGAGCGCAGCACGCTGGCCGTGGTGTGCTTCCCGCTGGGCACGTGGGTGGGCGGGCTGTTCACGCAGGCGTGCGTGCGGCACCTCGCGGCCAAGGGCTGCCCGATCACGGTGGTGGCGCCGGGGAACAACAAGGCCGAGATCCTGCGGGTGCTGCCGGAACTGGCGCCGCACTTCGAGCAGGTCGTGCTGCTGGGCTACCCGCCGTTCGTGAAGGACGTGGTCGACACCGGGCTCGCGGACGGTGTCGACTGGGCCGCGTACCGGATCAAGCTGGTGCTGGCGGGTGAGGTGTTCAGCGAGCAGTGGCGCGACCTGGTGTCGCGGCGCGCCGGCATCGCGGATCCGGCGGCTGACGTCGCTTCTCTTTACGGCACAGCGGATTCCGGTGTGCTGGGCAACGAGACCGCGCTGTCCGCGTCGATTCGCCGGTTCTTCGCCGACCACCCGGACCGGGCGCGCGAGGTGTTCGGCGACTCGCGGTTGCCGACGCTCGTGCAGTACGACCCGGCCAGCCGGTTCTTCGAGGTGCACGACGGCACGCTGGTGTTCACCGCGGACGGCGGGATTCCGCTCATCCGGTACCGGATCGCCGACGAGGGCGGGGTGCTCGGGCACGCCGAACTGCTGGAGCACTGCGCGCGGCACGGTTTCACTCCCCCGCCGGGGCCGGAACTGCCGTTCGTGTTCCTGTTCGGGCGGTCGCTGTTCACCGTGTCGTTCTTCGGCGCGAACGTCCATCCGGAGAACGTGACCGTCGGGTTGGAACAGCCGGGGATCAGCGACGTGGTCACGGGGAAGTTCGTGATCGAGTCGGTCGAGGACGAAGATCGCGATCGGCTGTTGCGGATCACCGTCGAGACCGCGCCGGGCGCCACGGCGGACGCCGGGGTGATCGCCGAGTCGATCAAGGTCCAGCTGCTGCGGCTCAACAGCGAGTTCGCGCACTACGTCCCGGCCGGGCGGCAGCTGCCCGAGGTCGTGCTGCGGCCGCACGGCGATCCCGAGCACTTCCCCGCCGGAGTGAAACACAGGTACACGCGACGAGCGTGAAAAGCGCTTTTGCACCACGGAGCAATAGCTTTTCCAGACTTCCCCGCTCTGCTTAAAGTGGCGTCGGCAGAAATCATTGTGGGACTGGGGAGGAAAATCCTTTGAGTTTCGTCCGACGTATTGTGCTGGCATTGATGCCGCTGACCATGCTCTTCACCCTCGCGCTCGCTGCCCCGAGCGCACAGGCGGAGGCTCCGGTCACCGAGGCCGCCGCCGTGGGGGCGGCGTACGACGCCGAGACCGGCGAGGCTCTCGCGGCCTGGGCCTGCAACACCGGCAACGTCTGCTTCTGGAACGACTTCGGCGGCACCGGCAAGCGCTGCATGTGGGACGTGGCCGACTCGGACTGGGCCTCGGGGACCTACAAGTGTTCTTGGTACGACACTGAGGTCAAGTCCGTCTACAACCGCGGCACGTCCTCCGCCAAGGGCGTCAGGTTCTACCGCGACACCGGCTACAACGGCTCGATCGGCTGCACGAAGCAGGGCAAGAAGGGTGACCTCGCCGGCACCTACAAGATCCGCTCGCACCAGTGGGTCAGCACCAGCTGCGGCTGATCCGGCCCTAGCAACGAGAACCGGTCGCGGGACCTGGTCCCGCGACCGGTTCTCGTTGCGCGAAATGGCGGATCGACACGCCCAGTAGCATTATGCGCGGTGACCTGGCCTGGGGAGGTTGCTGTGTTGCGCATCCATTTTTCCGAAGGTGATCTGGAGCGAACGCAGGTAGCAGAAAGGGTGGATCCGCTCTGGGAAATGGTGTTCAGCTGGCTTCGGCTGACCGAGTTGGACAGCGGGTTGTTGTTGCAGCCGTGGCTGCGGCACATCCGCCGCAACGGCGACCGGCAGGTGATCACGTCCGGCGTCCGCATGCTGTCCGTGCTCGCTCCGCTGGGGCCGTACTTCCCGGACTTCCTCACACCACCCGAGGGTGCGCAGGGACTCGGTAGCGCGCTGGCCGCGATCCGGTCCACACCCCAGCACCGGTTGCGGGAGGAGTTCGGGCGGCTGGAGGACGTGCGGCCGGTTCCCGAGTGGACGCGTCCGCTGGCGGCGGGCGACGGCGAGTCCCTGGTGGAGCTCACCGAGGCGCTCACCCGGTACCACCGCGCGGTCATCGAGCCGTACGGCGACCTGATCGACGAGGCCGTCGAGACGGATCGCGTGCACCGCAACGGACTGGCGTGCACCGTGGAGGGCTTGCTGCGGGGCATGTGGCCGTTGATGAACTGGCGCGCACCCGTGCTGGAGGTCCAGTACGCGCACGACCGCGACCTGTACCTCAACGGGCGCGGGCTGCGGCTGGTCCCGTCGTACTTCTGCCGCCGCACACCGGTCGCGTTCGCCGACCCGGGACTGCCGCCGACCGTGGTGTACCCGTTGCACCACGACTGGACCTGGCAGCGGCAGCTCGCGAGTGGACGGCGTGAGCAGGGCGCGCTCGCGGCGTTGCTCGGCAACACGCGGTCTGCGGTGCTGGCGGCGGTGGGTGCCGGGGCCACGACGACCGAGCTGGCGGAACGCCTCGGGGCGTCACCGTCGTCGGTCAGCAGGCACACGACGGTGCTGCGGGAGGCAGGGCTGCTGACGACGGAGAGGCAGGGGCTTTCCGTGCTGCACCAGCGAACGCTGCTGGGGTCGGCCCTGCTCGGCAAGAACTGAGTTCGCGCGAGACCGGAGCGCCGGAGAGGTGGTTGTGGTCGTGGGCGTGCGTCCCGGACT
This sequence comes from Lentzea pudingi, assembly GCF_014646255.1. Classification (GTDB taxonomy): domain Bacteria; phylum Actinomycetota; class Actinomycetes; order Mycobacteriales; family Pseudonocardiaceae; genus Lentzea; species Lentzea pudingi. The sequence goes on along the minus strand of NZ_BMNC01000001.1, from coordinate 1,238,806 downwards.
CCCTCGGGAGCTGGGAACGCACGCCCGTCGCGTGCGGTGGCTCAGTCCTGACCGGCCTGAAGGCTCGTGGCCCGTCGTGCTCGCTGTCGCGACCACAACCCGGCCACGCACGCGGCCAGTGCCAGACCGGTGAGCAGGACGTGGACGGCGCCGCCGAACCTGGTCGCGAACGTCAGGTCGGTGCGCAACGGCACGGTGTCCACCATCAGGTCGTCGGTGAACATCCCCGTCGACCGCACGATGCTGCCGTCCGGCCGCACGACGGCGCTCACGCCGCTGATCGCCGCGACCACGACGGCGCGGCCGTGTTCGATCGCGCGCAGGCGGGCCATCCCCAGCTGCTGGTAGGTCATCTCGCCGCGGCCGTACCAGGCGTTGTTCGTCGGCACGACCAGCAGCTGCGCGCCGTCCGCGGCGCTCTCGCGCAGCACGTAGTCGTAGGCGACCTCGTAGCAGATGCCGATGCCCACGCGTGTGCCCGCGATGTCCAGCACGCCCGGTTCGGTGCCCGCGTCGAGGTCGGGCTGGTCGGCGAACGGGGTGAAGACCCTGGCGAGCGGGCGCAGCGGGATGTGCTCGGCGAACGGGACGAGCTCCTGCTTCGCGTACGACGGGCCCGCGCCGGTCTCCGGGTCCCACGCGATGACGGAGTTCTGGCCGTTGCGCAGGGCGCTGACCAGGGTCGGCACGCCGAGGTCGGCGATGGCGGCGTCGAGCACCGGGTCGCGGTCACCGGTCCTGGTCGCGCTTTCCGGCCACACCGCGAGGTCCGGCCTGGGCAGTGCGCCGCCGCGGACCAGCGCGGCCAGTTCGGCGGTCTTGCGCAGGTGGTTGTCGCGCAGGGTGGCGCCCTCGGTGAGCAGGCCGAGGCCCAGGTCGGGGGCGTTGCCCTGCACGACGGCGACGGTCCGCCGGCCGGTCTGGGCCTCGATCGAGATCAACGGGCTCACGGCGAGCGCGGCGACGATCGGCACCAGCGCCCAGGCACGCGTCCAGCGGGGGAACCAGGCGGCCAGGCCGAAGCCGGTGAACACCACCGCGAACGTCACCAGCGGCGCGCCACCGATCACAGCGAGACGCGCGAACGGGCCGTCGACCTGTCCGAACGCGACACGGCCCCACGGAAAGCCGTTGAACGGGATCAGGCCACGCAGGGTCTCCTGCAGCACGAACAGCAGCGTCGCCCACACCGGTGCCGCGGGCAGCCGGTTGACCAGCGGGAACAGCGCGCAGACACCACAGATGAACAACGCCATCAACACGCTGAGCACCAACCAGGGCCACGGCCCGAAGTCGTTGCCCAGGAAGTGCTGGATCCACCACAGGTGCGGGAGGAAGAACGCGAGCCCGAACGCGAACCCGAGGCCGGCGCTGCGACGAGCGCCCGCACCCTTCAAGGCCAGCCAGAACACCACGAACGCGGGCACGGCGAGCCACCAGAGCGTGCGCGGCGGGAAGCTCAGGGCCAGTGCGCCGCCGGCCAGCGCCGCGGCGCCGTAACGGGCGAGGTCAGGCTTGCGCAACGGACACCCTCGCCCGGCGCAGGACGAGGTACGCGCCACCGGCCAGGGCGATCCCGACGACGTAGGCGCCGACCAGCTCCGGCACACGGCCCGCGAAGTTGCCCGCGAGCGGCGGCACCAGCAGCGCGAACACCCCGGCGAGCACGGCGACCCGGCTCCGCCACGTCCCCACCGGCAGGCACGCGGCCAGCGGCAGCACGGCCCACAGCAGGTACCACGGCTGGATCACCGGCCCCAGCACCACGATCAGGCTCATCATCATCCCCAGCGACGTCACCTCGGAGATCCGTCCGCGCAGCTGGCGGCCCAACAGCACCGCCATCCCGCACAGGATCAGCACGAGCCCCGCGATCCGTGCCGAGGAAATCATCGCTTGCCCGGCTTCCGGGCCGAACACCGCACCCGCCAGATAGCCGGGCCAGTTCGTCGGAGCCATCCAGCTGTTCACCTTGGACGGTGTGCCGAGCGCCCGCACCCAGCCGAAACCGGACCCGCCTGCCAGCGACGTCACGACCGACACGACCCCCAAGGCCACGACCATCGCGAACCCGGCCGTGACGAACCGGACCCAGCCACCGCCCAGCCTGCGCGCGAGTGCCGTGCCCACGATCGCGAGCGCCACCAGTGCGGGCAGCTTGACCTGAGCCCCCAACCCGATGAGCACCACACCTGCCGTGTACGGCCACCACTTCAGATCGGGCAGTGACTGCAACGCGACGACAGTGCCGGACAGCATGAGGCCGAGCATCAACGCGTCATTGTGGACACCGCCGACGAGATGCCACAGCACCAACGGGTTCATGACACCCAGCCACAACGCCGTGCGCTCCTCGACACCCGCCATCGCCGCGAGCTTCGGCACCGACCACACGACGAGCAGCAGGCCGAGCACGGCGACCAGCCGGTACAACCCGATGCCAAGGACGGGGTTGCCGCCGGTGATCTCGGTGATCGCCCGCTCGACCGTGGTGAACAGCGGCCCGTACGGCGACGGCGTCTCACGCCAGTAGACGCCGACCCGTGCCACCGCCTCCGCGCTCGCGCCCACCGCCGGGCTGACCACGTTGGGGTCGAGACCGTTCGCGGCCACCTCGCCCTGGGCCAGGTAGCTGAAGACGTCCTGGCTGAACAGCGGCGGGGCCACCAGCAGCGGCCCGCACCACCACGCCAGAGTCCGGCGCAGCCACCGCGGGTCCGGCCTGGTGCGTCCCAGCAGCGCCCACGCGAGCACGACCAGCCCGGCACCCGCGATCGCGACCCCCAACGCCACCGCGCCGCCGGTTCTGGCGCTCGTGGCCCACACCCCGGCGGTGAGCAGGAGCGCACCGCCGAAACCCGTCCAGCGCAACAGTTCCGGGGTGCCGGCGGTCGTGGTGGTGGCGACCGCGGTCGGCCAGCGGTACGTGACGGTCTGCACGGTGGAGACAGTGCTTTCCGGACAGATCGTCACGCGTCCGACTGTGGTCGCGTTCTCACGTACTACTTCAGGATGATCTTTTTTAAACCCCGGTCTTCGCTCAACTTCCGGCGAAGTCGTGCGTCATCCACACGGTTCCCTTGGCGTCGCGGATCACCACGATGCCGATGCGGGTGGACGACCTGCTCAGGATGTTCTTGCGGTGGCCGTCGTTCGGCGGCTTCTCGTCGATCATGCCCTGGGTCAGGCCGAGCGCCATCTTGGAGATCGCCTCGACGTTGTCCTTGACCGGGCCGCCCATGCCGACGTTCTCCGCGACCGAGCTCCACTTCACACCCGCCGCGGTGCTGCGCTCGCCCAGTCCGCTCTCGCCGGCGCACTGGTGCGACAGGCCGCAGCCGTTGCTCATCATCGCCCTGGTGTGCCGGTCGGCCGCGGTGACCAGCGCCGGGTCGACCGCCAGCGGCGCCAGGCCGGCCTTGGCCCTGGTCTCGTTGATCAGCGCCAGGACGCGCTCCTCCGGCGTGGCCACGCGCGGGGGCTCGGGCGGCGTTGTCGTCGTGGTGGTCGTCGTCGGCGTGGACGACGGTGCGCTCGAGGACGCGGCCGTGGTCTCCGGCGCCTGTGCGGAGGAGGTGCTGAGCGCGATGCCCTGGGTGGTGTTCGGCCCGGCGACGGCGGCCGGCGGGTCGGACGGCAGCAGCACCATCGTGCCGACCACGCCGACGAGCGCACACACCGCCGCGGCGCCCGCCACCGCGAGCACCGGCTTGGCGGTGAGCTTCGCGAACGCGCCGACCGGTTCGGCGAGGTGGGTGGGCGCGAGCCCGGAGGCGAGCGCCACGGTCTCCGGCGTGACGTCGGCGAGGCTTTCGAGCAGCCGGGGCAGGTAGGCGGCGGGGACCACGAGCAGCGCGGCGCCGGTGAGGATGCGTTCGACCGGCATCGCGTCGTCCACGCCCCGCCCGCAGCGGCCGCACTCGTCGACGTGCCGCAGGAGCCGCTTGCGCCACAACGGGCTGGGCTCGCCGCTCCAGCCCTGCGCGGCCCGGTCGAGGCCCGCGCACCGCGGTTCCACCGACAACGCGCGCACCAGGTGCCGGATCGTCTCCAGCCGGCCCTTCAGCCTGCCGACCCGCACCGTGACCGCGTGCGCGCCGAGGTCGAGCGCGTCGGTGACCTCGGCCCTGGTGAGCTGCCCGACGCGTTCGAGCGTCCACAGCGCCAGCAGCTCGCGGTCGGCCGGGTCGAGCCAGCGCGCGGCCTCGTCGACCTCACGGCGTTGCTGGGCGAAGTGCAACCGGGACAACGCGGTCTCCACGAACTCGGCGCCGGGATCGGCGCGGTCGTACTCCTCCAGCGAGGCCGGGGCCAGATCGCGGCGCCGGTAGTGCTCGCGGACCTGGTTGATGGTGACGGCGACCAGCCACGACCGGAAGCGGTCCGGCTCCCGCAGCGCGTCGATGCCGCGGATCACGCGGACCATCGTCTCCTGCACCACGTCGTCGACCTCGGAATCGGCGTGCAACGCCCGACCGGCGACGTTGTAGACCAGCGGCAGAGAACCCGCGATCACGGCGTCGAGCGCCGTCCGATCACCGGCCCGCGCGGCCTGCACCTGCTCCGCGTCCACCTGCCCCAGCCACTCCCGACCCGTCACTTCCGCACCCTTCGCCGACTGTTCCTGCACGCCATGGGAGACCGGCGAGTCTCACCTCAGGTCACAGAAACAGGGCCGTAAGGTGACTGGGGTCACACTGCGACCACCGCCACGCCCGTGCGGCCGCCGTCGACGTCCAGCACGATGCCGTGCACGAACTCCGCCTCGTCCGACGCCAGGTAGACGGCGGCCGACGCGATCGCGTCCGGGTGCCCGGACCGGCCGGCGGGCGTGCCGCGCATCATCACGTCGGCGATGTCGCGGGTCTGGGCGTCCCAGCCCGCCGAGGCGATGACGCCGGGTGAGATGGCGTTGACCCGGATGCCCTTCGGACCGAACTCCGCGGCCCACGCCCTCGTGAGCGTCTCCATCGCGCCCTTGCTGGTGCTGTAGATCGCCCCGCTGGGGACGCCCAGCCGGGTGATCCACGAGCCGAGGTTGAGGACCACGCCGCCACCGGCGCCGATCATCGCGGGGGCGAGGGCCTGCGTCAGGAAGAACGGGGCCTTCACGTTGACGCCGAAGACCCGGTCGAAGGTCTCCTCGTCGGTCGTCGGCGTGGACGACGGCGGGTAGATGCCGGCGTTGTTCACGAGGATGTCGACGCGGCCGCCCAGCAGTGCGGAGGCCTCGTCGGCGAGGGCCTTGCTCAGGGCGGGGGTGCCGTCGAGGTCGGCGCGGGCGAAGTCGGCCTTGCCACCGTCGGCGCGGATCTCCGCGACCACCTCCGCTCCCCTGGTCTCGTCACGGCCGGAAACGACGACGTGCGCGCCCTCCCGGGCGAAGGCGACCGCGATGGAGCGGCCGATGTTGCTGGTGGATCCCGTGATGAGGGCCGTCCTGCCCTGCAGTCGCTGTGTCATGTCCTCGACGCTACGAGCACATTTTTGGACCTGCAAGTCCAGAAAATTAGCCGCGCAGATGCTCGAGCAACGTGTCCAGCACCGCCTCCAGGTGCGTGACGCTGCCGGTGTTCAGGAGAACCAGGACCCCGCCCTGCACGCCCGCGATGAACGCGGCGGAGACCCGGTCGGGGTCGAGGCCCTCCCGCACCAGCCCGGCCGCCTGCATCTCGGCGATCCCCTTGCGCACGTGGGACTGCCACTGGTTCAGCAGCGTGGCGATCACCTCCTGCGCGCCCGGCGTGCCGCCGACCTGCCCCATCAGCGTGCCGAGCGGGCAGTGGCGCCCCTGCGCGCGGTACCGGGCCACGACGGAGTCGCGCCACCGCTCCCAGGCGGCCCACGAGGTGAGCGCGCCGAGGTGCGGCTGCTGGTCGTCGAGCACGCGACCGGCCTCGTGCCGGGCCACGGCGAGGAAGAGCTCCTCCTTGCCGTCCGGGAAGTAGTGGAAGATCTGGCTCTTGCTGGTGCCGGTGATCGCGCGGATGTCGTCCAGGGTCACGCCCGCGGGCTCGTCACTGCGCAGGTAGGCCGCGGCGCCCTCGATGATGCGCTGCCGGGTGGCGCGCCCCTTCGTCGTCAGTGCCATGACGTCGAGACTAGGTTTTCTGGACCGTCGAGTCCACTGTGGTTGACTGGGCCCATGCTGCCTTGGGAGGGACCGCTGGCCGGCCGGCTGGACCGGCACACGATCGACTCCGCGCTGCTGCGCGACAACCCGCTCGGCGACCCGCACGAGCGGCCGCTGTGGGTGTACGTGCCGCCGGGCTACGACTCCGGGACCGGGCGCTACCCCACCGTCTACGTGATCCAGGGCTACACCGGGCACGTGGCGATGTGGGCGAACCGGACGCCGTTCCGCCGGCCGTTCATCGAGACGGCGGACGAGGTCTTCGCCCAGGGGGCGCCGGGTTGCGTCGTCGTGTACGTCGACGCGTGGACGTCGTACGGCGGCTCACAGTTCGTCGACTCCCCCGGCACCGGCCGCTACCACTCCTACCTGTGCGACGAGATCGTGCCGTGGGTGGACGCGCACTACCGCACGATCCCGGACCGCGAGTCCCGGGCCATCTCGGGCAAGTCGTCGGGCGGGTTCGGCGCGATGATCACGCCGATGCTGCGGCCCGACCTGTTCGGCGCACTGGCCACGCACGCCGGTGACGCGCTCTACGAGCTCTGCTACCTCGCGGACTTCGGCAAGGCCGCACGGGCGTTGCGCGGCTACGACCACGACGTCCGCAAGTGGTGGGCGGACTTCCAGGGTCGCACCGCGTTCACGAAGCCCGAGGACATGGACCTGCTCGGGATCCTCGGTGTGGCGGCGTGCTTCTCCGCCGACGACGACGGCACGCCGCGGCTGCCGTTCGACCCGGTGTCCGGGAGGCCTGTTCCCGAGCTGTGGCAGCGCTGGCTCGACTGGGACCCGGTGCGGATGGTGGCCGGGCACGCGGACGCGATCCGCTCGCTGCGGGCCGTGTGGATCGACGCGGGCACGAGGGACGAGTACTTCCTCGACCTGGGCGCGGAGGCGTTCCGCGAGGAGATCGCGGCGGCCGGGCTCCCGGACGAGCGAGTCCACTTCGAACTGTTCGACGCGGGCCACGGCGCGATCGACTTCCGGTATCCGCTTTCCTTGGCGTGGCTGGCAGATAGGCTCGCTCGATGATCGCTGACGTCACGCTGCGCCCGGTCGAGGAAGCCGACTTCGACGCGTTGTTCGAGTTCATGCGGGACCCGGAGTCGGTGGCGATGGCCGCGTTCACCGCGGAGGACCCCGACGACCGCGCGGCCTTCGACGCGTGGCTGCGCCGCAACCTCGCGAACCCCGAGACCACGAACCGGGTGATCGTCGGCGACGGCCGGGTCGTCGGGAGCATCGCGAGCTTCGTGATCGAGGGCGACACCGAGATCACCTACTGGGTCGACCGCACGGTGTGGGGTCAGGGCGTGGCGGGACGTGCGGTCTCGTTGCTGCTGCGGGAAGTCACCGTCCGGCCGGTGCACGCGCGGGTCGCCAGTGACAACGCCGGTTCGCTGCGCGTCCTGACGAGGGCGGGCTTCGAGGTGGTCGGCACCGACAAGGGGTTCGCGGCGGCGCGGAAGGCCGAGATCGAGGAGACAGTGCTCGTCCTCAGCTGACGAACTTCTCCGTGCCCAGCACACCGAGCAGCTGGATCTTGTCGAACGCCTCGGTGCGCGGTGGCGCGGTCAGCACCAGCAGCGCCTGCGACTGGTCCTCGGTGAACAACGCCTGGCAGTCGACCTCGATCTCGCCGAGCTGGGGGTGGATCAGCACCTTGTGGTCCTCGTAGCGCTTCGAGACCTCGTGCCGTTCCCACAGCTCGGCGAACTCGGTGCTCTCCTTCCGCAGCGCGCGAACCAGCTCGCCCGCCCGTGAGCGCGGGCCCATCGAGGCGTAGGCGGCGCGCAGGTTCGCGACCTGGGTGCGGCTCTGCCGGTCGCGGTCGTGCTCGGGGTAGATCAGGCGCTCGTCCGGGTCGGTGAACCAGCGGTAGATCCCGCTGCGCGCGTGGCCGGTGAAGCGCGACGAGTCGCCGTACAGCGCCTCGGCGAACCGGTTCTGCACGAGGACCTCGGCGAGGTTCGACAGGATCAGCGCGGGCGTGTCGTTCAGCCGATCCAGCACCCGTTGCAACGCCGGTGCCACGTGGGTGCCGGTGGTCTGGGGCGACGGGGCGTTGCGCCCGGCGACGCGGAACAGGTAGTCGCGTTCGTCGTCGCTCAGCCGCAGCGCGCGGGCCAGCGAGGCCAGCATCTGCTCGCTCGGCTGCGGACCGCGTTGCTGCTCCAGGCGCGTGTAGTAGTCCGTGGACATGGCGGCCAGCGCCGCGACCTCCTCGCGCCGCAACCCCGGTGCCCGCCGGCGCGCGCCCACCGGCAGCCCGACGTCCTCCGGCCTCAGCTCCTCCCGGCGACGCCGGAGGAATCCCGCGAGCTCCACCCGATCCATGCACCCCAGTATCCGGGCTCCGGCGCCGCGAAACAGGGACCGCCGATCCCCCGACAAGGGCTCTCTGCCGCGACCGCCGAGATCGGCAGAAGCTCGGTGCCATGGACATCACCGGAAACACCGTCTTCATCCCCGGCGCCACCAGCGGCATCGGCCTGGCGCTCGCCCTCGCCCTGCGGGAGCGCGGCAACACCGTGGTCGTGGGCGGCAGGCGCACCGAACTGCTCGACCGGATCGCCGCCGAGCACCCCGGCGTCGAGACCGTCCGCGTCGACACCGCCGACGCTGCGAGCGTCGAGGCCGCGGCCAAGGACGTCATCGCCCGCTTCCCGTCGGTCAACGTGCTGATCACGATGGCCGGCGTGATGCGTGCCGAGGACTGGACCCGCTCGTCCTTCCTGGAGTCCGCCGAGAACACCGTCGTCACGAACGTCCTCGGCCCGATGCGCCTGATCGCCGCGTTCGTCGAGCACTTCCGGTCCCTGCCGGACGCCACGATCATGACCGTCTCGTCCGGACTCGCTTTCGCGCCGTTGCGGATCACGCCGAGCTACAACGCGTCCAAGGCCGCGATCCACATGCTCAGCGAGACCCTGCGCCTGCAGCTCGCGGACACGTCGGTGAAGGTCGTGGAACTGGAGCCACCGGCCGTGCAGACGGACCTGATGCCGGGCCACGCGGAGAACGAGCACGCCATGCCGCTCGACGAGTACGTCGCCGAGGTCATGGACATCATCGAGACGCAGCCCGGCGCCCGCGAGATCCAGGTCGAGCGGGTGAAGTTCCTGCGCTACGGCGAGGCGCGCGGCGACTACGACCAGGTCGTCGCCGCGCTCAACGCCACGGACCCGCACGGCGAGTGAGCCGGGAGATTCCCGGGGCAGGCGTCGGCCGAGTTCGGTGTCCGCGTGCGTTCGGTCGTCATCAGGCGGCCACGTTGCCCTTCATGAGCCACGTCGGACCCTCGGCGTACGCGCCGGCCTCGGCGAAGAAGGCACCGAAGTAGGGGCCGCTCGCGTGGGCGTTGAACGCGTCGACGTCGGCATAGGTCTCGTTGAGGTAGAAGAGATCCGGGTTCTCCTCGTCCGCGATGACCTCGAACCGCAGCGAACCGGGTTCGTTCGCGAGGGAGTCCTCCGCGGTTCTGCGGGCGGCCTTGACGAAGTCCTCGCGGTGTTCGGGCTGGACGGTGAACGACACCAGGAACTGGTACATGGCGGTGACCTCTCTTGAGGGGTAGTTCATTCACTGAACTCGCCGAACCGCAGCACGGCAGTTCGGTGAATGAACTACAGTGGCGTCATGGCACTGCCCAGCACCTACGCGGACCGCAACTGCTCGCTGGCACGATCGCTGGAGATCGTCGGCGAGCGGTGGACGTTGCTGATCGTCCGCGACGCGTTCTTCGGGATCCGCCGCTTCGGCGACTTCGCCACCCAGCTCGGCATCCCCCGCGCCGTCCTGACCAACCGCCTGAGGTTCCTCGTGCAGGAGGACGTCCTCGAGCACGTCGACGGCGAGTACCTGCTGACGTCCAAGGGCGTCCAGCTGTGGCCCGTCCTGCGGGCGATGATGGCGTGGGGCGACGAGCACTACTCCCCCGGCGGCGACAAGCGCACGTTCTGGCACGAGGCCGACGGCGGCCGTCTGGACGCTTCGAGCCGCTGTTCCTCCTGTGGCGCGGAGGTCCCGCCCTCCGACACCCGCATCGAGCCGGGCCCCGGCTTCAGGCCCGGCACGGCCGGCCCCGATCCCGTCTCGGCGTTGCTCAACGCCCCGCGCCGGCTGCTGGAGCCGCTCTCGTGAACCCGCTCGACAACGCGCCCCACTCGGCTCTGACAGGACCGCACGCGCACTTCGCCGAACGCAAGGGCAATGTGCTGCGCTACCCGGTCGACGTGTCGCCGTTCGTCGCGCTGCCATCCGAACCGGCCGACGCCGACTGGCTCGACCTCGCCGTGTTGGCACCGCACGCCGCCGTGACCGGCCTCGAACCACCGGACGGCTGGCAGGTCGACAACCGGCTGCCCCTGCTGCAGTACGTCGCCGACGGCATCGCCGCGGCGCCGGAGCCCAAGGCCGTCCGGCTCACCGCGGCGGACGTCCCCGAGATGATGGCGCTGGCCGAGCTCACCCGGCCCGGCCCGTTCCTGCCGCGCACCATCGAGATGGGCACCTACCTCGGCATCCGCCACGACGGCCGGCTGGTGGCGATGGCCGGGGAACGGCTGCGCGTGCCCGGCCACACCGAGATCAGCGCCGTGTGCACGCACCCGGACGCGCGCGGGCAGGCGTTGGGGACGCGGCTGCTGCTGGCCGTGGCGCACGGCATCCGGGAGCGCGGCGAGACGCCGTTCCTGCACGTGCTCGCGTCCAACACCGGTGCCGTCCGGCTGTACGAGAGGCTGGGCTTCCGGCTACGCCTCGAGACAGAACTGTTGATCGTCACCGCGCCGGTAGCGTGAGCGCATGCCACAGATCACCGTCGAGTACTCCGCCGAACTGAGCGAGGGCTTCGACCGCCGCGGCTTCGCCCTCGCCCTGCACCAGGCCGTCTCGCCGCTGGTGGGCTCGGAGGTGGCGGCGTTCAAGACGCGGTTCCGCCGGATCGAGGAGTCCGTGATCGGTGACGGCTCGCCCGCCGCGATGATCCACGTCCGGGTGGGGTTGCTGACCGGGCGGCCGGTGGAGCTCAAGCAGGAGGTCGGGCGGACGGCACTCGGGATCGCCCGGGACCACCTCGAGCCGGTGGAAGGGCTGCCGACGCAGGTCACGCTCGAGGTCTACGACATGGACCGCGAGCAGTACCAGAAGGTCGTCCTGTGACATAAACGCCGCACTGACCTGCGGAAATGCGACCCTCGCAGGTCAGTGCAGCTCCGTTTCAAGTTCGGCAGGTCCGCGTCCACCAGGATTTCGTCGCGTTCGACCACGCGCCCGGCGACGAGCACTGGTGTCGCCCGGCGGTGACGCGCGCGCCGCGCTGTTCTGCTATCTCGATCGCGACATGGGCTCGCCTCAATGGTCTGACGCGGGGATGTACCTGCAGACCGTGATGCTGCTCCTGCGGGCAGAGGGGCTGCACAGTTGCCCGCAGATGGCATGGGCGAAATTCCACAGGTCGGTCGCCGAGGTCGTGGCGCCACCCGACGACCTCGTGCTGTTCTGCGGACTCTCGATCGGCTACCAGAACGCCTCCGCGACGGAACCCCGCACGGGTCGAGCGCCGCTCGCGGAGACCGTGTCGTTCGTCGGCCAACTTCCGTGAACCCCAGAAGCGCCACCGGTCTCGGGCAGAGACCGCACGCGCCACGCTCTCGACGTCTCCGGGTCCGGAGCCACCACCGGGCACCGGCGCAACGCTCGACACCTGGCCACGCCTGGAACGGCTGCGCCGCCTGCACAACGCGGCGCTCGTGCTCTGGAACGCCATGATCGTGGCGCCCGTGCTGGCCGCGTTCTGGGACTACTGGGCGAGCCTGGTCTGATCAAGACTTGCCGGAACTCCCCAGCCCTGCCATCCGACCACTGAGGCGTGAGGACCGTCGTGACCGCGGTGTCCACGGCCGCGATGGCCGTGTCGATGCTGCAGCTGTTCGTGCTGGGAGCGTTGGGTCCGGTGCTGGTCTCCGAGCTCGGGGTGACCGAGTGGCAGCTCGGCGGCCTGGTGGCGGCCGGGTTCGGGGTGGCGACGCTGCTGTCGTTGCCCGCCGGGTCGCTGGTCGACCGGGTGGGGCCGCACCGCAGCCTGATCGGGTTGTTCGTGGTGAGCGCGGTGGCGTTGACGGTGCTGGCGGTCGCCGGATCGGCCTGGTGGATCGCGGTGGGAGTGGCGCTCGGTGGCATCCCGCAGGCGCTGGCGAACCCGGCGACGAACAAGGTGGTCCTGGCCTCCGTCGCACCGGAGCACCGCGGGTCGGTGACCGGGTGGAAGCAGTCCGGGGTGCAGCTCGGCGCGTTCGTGGCGGGTGTCCCGCTCGCGTCCGCGGCGGCGGTGGTCGACTGGCGCTGGGGTGTCGGGGTGCTGGCGGTGTTGTGCCTGGCCGGGGCGGCTGCGACCGCGCGGCTCACGGTGCCCGCGCCGCCGGTCAAGAGCGGTTCTGGTGACGGCGTCGGTGATCGCGTGCGCGCGTTGGCGGCGTTCTCGCTGGCGCTCGGGTTCGGGCTGGCTTCGGTGAACACGTTCTTCGCCCTGTACGGCGTGGCGCGGCTCGACCTGTCCGCGCCGGTGGCCGCCTGGCTGATCGCGGTCATGGGCCTGGTCGGCATCGCGGGCCGGGTGTGGTGGAGCGGGGCGGCGGGCAGGGCGGACGATCCCGCCGCGGTACTGCCGTGGCTGGGACTGGGTGCCGTCGTCTCGGTAGCGGTGGTGGCACTCGCGGACGGAGCCCACTGGCTGGTGTGGTTCGGCGCCGCGGGGATCGGGATGTTCGCGGTGGCGGGCAACGCGGTGTCGATGGTCGCGGTGATGCGGGCGGTGCCGCAGAAGCTCGCCGGACGGGCGGCGGCGGTGGCGTCGGCCGGGTTCTTCGGAGGGTTCGCCGTGGGGCCGCCGGTGACCGGACTGGTGGTGAGCCAGGCCGGCTACGCCTGGTCGTGGGTCGCGGTCGGTGCGGCGTTCGCCGTGGCGGCCGGAATCGCGTTCCTGGTCACGCGGCGCACGGCGGTGACGGTGTGAGCGACTGGGCACACGACCTGGTGCGCCGGATGTGCGAGCACGTCGACGAGGCCGAAGCCGAAGCGGGACAACGGTTTCCGCTCTACCTGCACGAAGGGCGCTGGAAGACCTCCGCACGCGGGTCGTGGACCGGGGGGTTCTGGGCCGGTCTGCTGACGTTGCGCCGGCTCGCCACCGGAGTAGGCGACGTCGAAGCGGTGCGGGACCGGTTGGACGTGTGGGCGGACGCGGACACGGTGCTGCGGGGCATGATCTTCTGGTACAGCAGCGGCGCGGAGCGGTTAGGCCTCATCGCGCCACGCTCGAGCACCGCGGAGGTGGCGGACAGCCTCGCGCGCGACTTCGATCCGGGCCTCGGCGCGATCCCGTGGGGTACCGCGCTCGCCCTCGACGGCCCTGCCGTCCGCGCGGACGGTGCCGCAGGAGTCGTGCCCCTGCTGGAGGCCCACGGCCACCACGACATCGCCCGCCGGCACCGAGACGCGCACCGGAGCCTCACCCCCGACTGGCCGCGGGGCAAGGCCTGGCTGATACTCACCGATCCCGGCAAGGATTGGACAACGTCCACTGAGGACAGTTCTGCCGTCGCGATCGCCGCCGTCGCGTTGCTGAAGGCTGGCCGGCGGGACGAGGGCGCACGACTTCTCCGCACCTTGCCGCAAGGCGCGGAGTACGACGGCAAGGCCGGCCTGAAGGTCGTGTGGGGCGACTTCTTCACGTTCCTCGGCGCGGCCATGGTCACCGGGCTGGTGGCGCCTGACGTCTGGTGAGCAGCCGTCGCCCGGTAGTGGTGACGTGCAGTTCGTCCGCGCCGTCGAGGATGCGGGCGGACCGTGCCACCCGCAGCAGCCGGGGCAGACCCGTTGCGGCGGTGAGCCCTTCCGCCCCGTAGACCTGGATCGCGGCGTCGACAGCGGTGTGCAACGCACGTGCGGCAGCGACCTTCGCGAGACTCACCTCCACCGGCGCACGTTCACCCGCGGCGACCAGTGCTGCCGCCTCGCGGGCCAGCAACCGCGCTGACCGCACCTCCAGCTCGGCCTCGAAAGCCAGCCGCTGCACCAGTTGGCGGTCGGCCAGCGCTCCGTCGCCCACCACGCGCGACACGGCACGGTCCGCGAGCAGGTCGAGGCATCGTTGCGCCTGGCCGATCCACCGCAACGCCCGCAGGGTCCGTCCCAGCGCGAGACGTTCACCGGCCAGCCGCATGCCGCGCCCCTGCTCCCCCACCAGGTGTGTCGGCGGCACCCGAACCGCGTCGAACGAGATCTCGTGCTGCCCGCCCGCACCGAGGACGTCCAGTTCCCGTTCGACCCGGAACCCGCCCGCGGGCACGGCGACGACCGAGAAGGCGTCACCGGTGCGTGCCACGACCAGCACCAGATCCGCCCGAGCCGCGCCGCTGGTGAACCACTTGCGGCCCGAGACGGTCCACCAGCCGTCCGCGCGCCGTTCGGCGGTGGTCCGCAGGCCGGACGGGTCGGAGCCCGCGACGCCGGGTTCGGTCATCGCGTAGCTCACGTGCACCCGGCCGGCCACCAGGTCGGTCAGCACGGCGTCCCGCAGTTCGGGGTGGGCATGCGCGGCGAGCATCCGCACGTTCAGCAGGCTGGACGAGCCGACGACGTCCGGCCCGTGGTCGCTGCGCCCCTCGTCCTCGGCCACCGCGAAGTAGTCGGCCAGGGATTGGCTTCCCCCGCCCAGTTCGGCCGGGAGCGGCCGAGCCCAGAGTCCGGCGTCGCGCGCGAGCTTGCGCAGCTCGAGGCCGCCGCCCGCGTCGAGTTCGGACTCTGCGGGGATGACGACCTCGTCCACGAACTGGCGCAACCGACTGTCACCTGTCACATACACATCACATCATCGTGGGAACCCAGATGGCTCTGCGTCCGACCTTTGGGTCATGACGGAAGCCACAGCAGTGCAAGCCTCGGTCCTGGAGGGCGCGATCGCGTCGGTCTCGGGCACGAGCGCGGCGGCACGCCTGATGCGCGCCCATCTCCACGCGTTGGGAGCGGAGGTCCGCGACGGTTCCACGCAGAACGCCGCCGGGGCGGTGGTCACCCTGCGCAGTGGTGACCGGCACGAGGTGATCGTCGACTGGGCCGGACCGGTGACCGTCCCGGGTCTGCGCGACGAGGCGACCGTCCAGGCCGCGTGCGGCGTGATGCACGTGCACGGCAGGCGTTCCGGCTCACCTCGTGGCATCGGGGTCGACTACTGCGGCACGGCGGCGGGCGTGCTCGGGATGACCGGGTTGCTGGCGGCGATCCTGCGCGGCGAACCCCGCGTCCGGACCAGCGTGGCCGAAGCCGCCCTGCTGACGATCTCGCAGTACCTGGCCGCCGCGGGGGCGGACGAGGCAGAGGCGGTCGACCTGCGGCCCGGTGGCCCGCCCTTCGTCAGCGCGGACTGGGTGCGGTTCGAGGTCGAGGCGCTGGTGCCCGAGGTCTGGGCGGCGTTCTGGACCGGCCTCGGCACCGACAGCACGGCGATCCGCGGCGGCTGGAAGCCCTACCAGTTCCGGTATGCGACGGCGACCGCCCCGGTCCCCGGGGAACTCCACGCCGCGACCCGGACCGCCACGTTCACCCGGATCACCGAGGTCGCCGCTGCCAGTGGGGCGAGCGTCTGCACGTTGCACTCCCCGATCGACCCCATCGCCTCACCGTGGTGCATCCGTCCCACCGAAGGCCTGGCCACCCGCACGAACGGCACGGACCTCGTGGTGTTCGAGGCAGGCCGGCGGATCCAGGCCCCGATGGCCGCGCACCTGCTGGGCCTGCTCGGAGCCACGGTGATCCGCGTCGAACCACCAGGCGGCGATCCCCTGCGCGGCATGCCACCGATGTGTCAGGACACCTCGGCACGCTGGCTGGCTCTCAACCGCGGCAAGGGCTCCGTCGAGGTCGACCTCAAGGACCCGGCCCACCGGCAACGGCTCCGCGGCCAGCTCACGAACGCGGACGTGTTCCTGCACAACTGGGCGCCGGGCAACGCCGAGAAGTGGCGGCTCGCGGCACCCGACCTGCCGGACGGCGTCGTCTACGCCTACACCTCCGGCTGGGGCGGCGGAGACCTGCCGGACGTCCCGCTCGGCACCGATTTCATGGTCCAGGCGCGTACCGGGCTGGCCGAGCTCGTCCGTCCGTCCGATGAGGACCCGGCGCCGTCGCTGATGACCCTGGTCGACGTGCTGGGCGGTCTGATCGGCGCCGAGGCCGTGCTCGCCGGTGTGCTCACCCGAAACCTGACCGGCCGCGGAGTCGCCGTCGAGAGCAGCCTGCTCGGCGCCGCGAGCGCGTTGCTCGCCGGCACGACCGGCCGTCCCGCTCCCGGATTCCGCGTCCCCGTCGACGGCCGCGTCGACGGTGTGGACGTGGTCACCGATCTCGCGGCCCTGCCGGGTGATCCCCGCTTCGCCGCCGTTCTGGGCCGCGACGACCGCGGCTGTCCCGCACTCGTCTCTCCGTGGAGGTTCCAGTGACCCTTGCCGCAACGCCCGTCGTGAAGCACCTGGCCGACTTGGTGCCCTACGAGGTCCGGCGCGGCTGGGCCGCGAACGGCCTCTACCGCGACCGCGATCTGCACTCGCTGTTCAGAGAGCACGTGCTCGCTGGTCCTGGCCGCACAGCGATCGTCGACGCGGACGGGGACGTCAGTTACGCCGAGCTGGATTCGATGGCGCGGTCGCTCGCAGTGGGTCTTGCGGGCATGGGCGTGGAGCAGGGCGATGTCGTAGGCATCCAGTTGCCGAACGGCAGGCTTGCTTGTGCGTTCGACCTCGCGATCGCCGCGCTGGGCGCGATCTCCCTGCCGTACCCGGTGGGTCGTGGCGATCGAGAAGCCGCGAGCCTGCTCAGCCGTTCCGGCGCGGTCGCCGTGGTGACCACGACGTTCTACGGCGACTACCCCTGCGCCCAGCGCACCCGCGCGCTGGCGGGCGAACTGCCCGAACTGCGGACCGTCATCGCGGCGGGTGACGGTCCGGTGCCGGCGGGCTGTGTTCCGGTGTCGGCGTTGCTGGCCGCCGACCCGGCCCGGTTCTCCCCCGCCTCACCCGACCCCGACGGGCCGGCGCGGATCCTGGTCACCTCCGGTTCGGAGGCGGCGCCGAAGATGGTGCTGTACTCCCACAACGCGCTGGTCGGCGGCCGCGGGCGGTTCATCGGCGAACTGATGGGGAGCAACCCGGAGCTGCGCAACTACGTGATGGTGCCGCTCGCATCGTCCTACGGCAGCAACGGAACGTCGGTCACGCTCGCGGTGCACGGCGGCACTTTGGTGCTGATGCCCAAGTTCGACGTCACAGCGGCGTTGGCGATGATCGAACGCGCCCGGCCGACGCACGTGCTGGCGGTGCCCACGATGCTGCGGATGATCATCGACAGCCCCGAGCTGGGGCAGTTCGACACCTCCAGCCTGCGGGTGGTCGCATTGGGAGGTGCCGCCCTAGACGCCACGACCGCCGCACGCGTCCGCGAAACCCTCGGCTGCACGGTGGTCAACGTCTACGGCTCGGCCGACGGCGTCAACTGCCACACCGCACTGAACGACCCGCCCAGCCGCGCCGACACCGCAGGGCGCCCCAACCCCTCCGTGGCCCGGCTGCGGATCGTGGACGACTCCCTGCGCGACGTCCCGCCCGGCGACGTCGGTGAGATCGTCTCGCTCGGCCCGATGTCCCCCCTCTGCTACGTCGGCGCACCGGAACTGAACGAGCGCTACCGCACTCCTGACGGCTGGGTCCGCACCGGCGACCTCGGCCGCATCGACGCGGACGGCTACCTGCACGTGGTCGGCCGGCGCAAGGACGTGATCATCCGAGGTGGCATGAACATCAGCCCGGCAGAGGTCGAAGCCCTGCTGTCCACACACCCCGCGGTGCGGGACGTGGTGTGCGTGCCGGTGCCGGACGACGTGCTCGGCGAACGACTGTGCGCCTGCGTCGTGGCCGATCCGGCACCGACGCTGCACGACCTGACCGCGCACCTGGCGGCGCAGGGCCTGGAGCCGCGCAAGTTCCCCGAACGCCTGGTCGTGGTCGACGCGCTCCCGCTCGGCGCGGCGGGCAAGGTCGACCGCCGCGCCGTGCAGGAACTGGTCAGCCCTTGAGCACCTTGGTGATCTCCTCGGCGTTGGTCTTGAAGACGCCGAGGAGGTCGAGGTCCGCACCGGGGTAGTTCACGATCTTGACCTGCTTCGCGGACGAGCCGGGCAGCACGGTGCCGGTGGACATGTGCACGTTGTCGAACACCAGGTCCGGCTGCTTGCCCGACAGCTCGGCCAGCTGCGCCGGGGTGACCGGCTGCGGGCCGAACGTGCCGACGACCTCGGCGCCGGTGATCCCGGCCATGTAGGCGACGAACGCCTGGCTGACCACCTTCGGCGCCTTGCCGCCGGCGAAAGCGCCACTCACCTGCGTCTTGACGTCAGCGAGCGTGGTGTCGAACTTCTTCAGCCACTCCTCGGCGGCCGGCGTCGTGCCGAGAAGGCCTCCCAGGCGCAGCACCTCGGCACGCACTACCTCCGGCGCGTTCTCGAGCTTGAGCATCTCGACCTTGGCGGAACCGCCCGCGGCTTCCTTCAGCTTGGGCGCGAACCCCTCGAACTCCGCGTACAGCACCAGATCCGCGCCGGCGACCGCGGCGAGGTCGGACGGCTTGGGGTCGTAGTCGGCCGCGTGCGCCACGGTCGCCGGAACGACGACCTTCACGTCCGTCGCGCCCGCGGCCTTCGCCAGCGCGGCCTCCCACGCCGTGGCCGCGACGACCTTCTTGCCCGCCGGGGCGTTCGAGGACCCGTTCGGCGCCGCGGGCTGCGCACCGCCACCGCAGGCGGTCAGCGCGAACACCGCGCCGAGCACGACGAGCTTGATCTTCACTGGTCAGGTTCTCCTCATCGGTAGCAGCTGGGCGAGCAGGGCGATCACGCCCGCCAGCAGAACGAGCACCGGACCAGGTGGCTGGTCCAGCACGAGTGCGAGCATCAGGCCGCCGACGGCGACCACGAGCCCGATGCCGATGGACGCGACGACCATGCCGGTCAGGCCGCGTCCGATGCGCCGCGCGGCCAGTGCGGGCAACAACGTCAGCGCGTCCACGAGCAACGCGCCGGTCAGCTTGATCGCCCCGGCGATCGACACCGCGATCACCACGAGCAACGCCATCGTCAACGGACCGGTGCGCACGCCGGAGCAGGCGGCGAGCTCCCGGTCGTGCAGCAACAACGACAGATCCCTGCGACGCCACCAGAACAGCGCCGGGATCGCGACCGCCAGCACGCCGAGCACTGCGAGATCAACCGGCCTGGTGGACAGGATCGAGCCCCACAGCAACTCGAACGCCCCGTTGGCGTTCACGCCGGAGATCGACAGCACCAGCAACGCCACGGCGATCGCGAGGCTCATCAACAGGCCCATCGCACCGGACAAACCCGCGGAGGTCGTGGCGAACGGCGCGAGCCCACCGCCTGCCAACGCACACAGCACAAGCGCCCACAGCAAGGGGTCCGTGCCGGTGAGCAGGCCGATGGCGCTGCCGAGCAACGCCACGTGCATGATCGCGAACCGGACGGGATAGATGTCGAGGCCGACGATCAGCACCCCGACCGGCGGCAACGCGATCGCACCGAGCAGCAGGCCGAAACCCGCGCGCTGCACCGGAACCAGCGCGAGCAACTCCGCGATCACGCGACGTCCCGCAACCGTCCGGCGGCCATCTCGACGACTTTGTCGCACGCCTCGGCGACCGCACGGTCGTGGGTGGCCACGAGCAGGGTGACCGGCAGTTCGGTGAGCACCGCTGCCGCTTCCTCCTGCCCTACGAAGTCCAGTGCGGCAGTGGGTTCGTCGGCCAGCAACATCCCGGCACCCGCCGCGACAGCACCCACCGCCCGTGCGAGCCACGCCCGTTGTGCCTGGCCGCCGGACAGCGTGTGCACCCCGCGCGACTCCAGTCCCTCTAGCCCCAGCCGCGCGGCCGCCTCCCGTGCCGCCACACCGTCACCACTGCTGTCGAGGAGTTCGCCCAGCAGCAGGGGAAACCGGCCGGTCGACCGCAGCTGCGGAATCCACGCCACCTCGGTGCGCCGCTTGCGCCACTGCGCCGCCGACACCGCCCGCTCGCCACCGACCTCGACCACTCCGTCGGCGACGGGCTGAAACCCCAGCACCGCGCGCAGCAGCGTCGACTTGCCGGAGCCGTTGGTACCGATCAGCGCGACCCGCAGGCCGGCGGGTACGTCAAGATCCACGGAGTGGACGGCGGGATGCCTGCCGTAGCGGCAGTGCACTCCCTTGAGCAGCAGAGACAACGCAGTCACGTGCCACAGGTCGTTCACCCGGCCGGGGTAGTTCCCGGCAATCTCAGCCGACTTCCCCGGCTCCCTGATCCGGCTCCCTGATGCGGCAGCTCACGTAATTGTGTCGCAACGGCCGAACATCGGGGAACCGACCGGGGATCGATGCCGGCAGGGCTTCAGCCAGTTCGGAGCGCGGAACCGCACTGTTTACACGACGAGCCGGTCCGCCACTGTGTCGAGCACGCTCACCAGTGGTGTTCGTCAGCTGAAGCGCAGCGGTTTGCGCGCGGGCTCCTCCAGCACACGTGACGCCAGCCACGCCAGGCCGTCCGCGGTGCCGGCCGGGGTGCCCGCCGGCTGGACGACGTGACTGAGGACGGTCCTCGTCATGAGGTCGATCAGCACCTCGACCTGCTCGCCCGTCAGGCCCGTCCGGTAGGACTCGACGCGTGCCGCGAGCATCGCCTTGATCTCGACGAGCAGCGTTTCGGCCTGGGTCGTGAGCAGGGGCACCAGCTCGGTGTCGGCGCCGTGCGTCGCGGAGGCGATCGCGCGGACCAGCAGGTTGCCGCGGGCGAGTTCGAGGACGTCGCGGACGGCGTCGTGGATCGCCTCGACGAGGTCGTCCGCGTGGCGGTCGAAGGCGGCGCTGATGGCGGTGAGGAACCGGCCGAGCTCGTGCGCCAGCATCGCGTCCGCGAGGGAGTTCTTCGAGCCGACCTCGTTGTAGACGGTCTGCCTGCTGACGCCGGCCTGCTCTGCGAGCCGCGTCATGGTGACCGCGGCCCAGCCGTCGCGGGCGGTCATCTCGATGGCCGCCTCGACGATCGGCTGCCGGCGGCCCGAGGCCGCTGCCGGAGATGTCCCACCCATGCGCCTGATCCTAGGCCGATGTCACGCGGCCCGGCGCGACGAAGTCGATCTTCTCGCGCACCCCGCAGTCCGGGCAGCACCACGAGTCAGGGATGGCGGCCCACGGCGTTCCGGCGGGGAAGCCCTCGCGCGGGTCGCCCGTCGTCTCGTCGTAGACGTACCCGCAGCCGGGGCACATGCCGCCCGCGGTCGCGTCGCCACGGCTGTCGGCGACGACGTCGGAGCCCGAGTCGGTGCCGCCGTAGCGGGCGAGCACCTTCGCGCGCTTGCCGGGCTGGATGTTGGCGCGTCCGATGTCACCGCCGAAGTGCCCCTGCACCCGCGGGTCCATCACGCGGCGCCACAACGGTGGCACCAGGGCCAGCAAGATCATGCCCGCGTACCCGGTGGGCAGCACCGGCGACTCGGCGAAGTCGCGCAGCGTCTGGTAGCGCCGGGTCGGGTTGGCGTGGTGGTCGCTGTGCCGCTGCAGGTGGTAGAGCAGGACGTTCGTGGCGATGTTGTTGGAGTTCCAGCTGTGGCTGGGATCGACCCGCTCGTAGCGGCGGCGGCCCGGCGCCCCGACCATCTGCCGCAGCATCCCGTAGTGCTCCATGTAGTTCACGACCTCCAGCAGCGAGAAGCCGATCACCGCCTGGATCAGCAGGTACGGCACGATGCCGACGCCGAGCCACGCGATCAGCGCCGCCCACAGCACCGCCGACATCAGCCACGCGTTGAGCACGTCGTTGCCCGGCCGGTATGGGTGCCGGTCGCGCCGCGCGTACCGCTTGCGCTCGAGCCGCCACGCCGACTTCACCGAGCCGAGGACGGTGCGCGGCCAGAACCGGTAGAAGCTCTCCCCCACCCTGCTGCTCGCCGGGTCCTCCGGGGTCGCGACCCGCACGTGGTGGCCACGGTTGTGCTCGATGTAGAAGTGGCCGTAGAAGCTCTGCGCCAGCGCGATCTTCGACAGCCAGCGCTCGTGGCTCTCCTTCTTGTGCCCCAGTTCGTGCGCGGTGTTGATGCCGATGCCGCCGATGCACCCGATCGACACCGCGAGCCCGATCTTGTCCACAACGGACAGATCACCGCGCGCGATCAGCCAGAACGCCACCACGAACCCGACGTACTGGATCGGCAGGAACAGGTAGGTGATCCAGCGGTAGTAGCGGTCGTTCTCCAGCCGCTCGATGACGTCGTCGGGCGGGTTGCTCCGGTCGAGCCCGGCGACGAGGTCGATCGCCGGGACGATCAGCAGCACCACGATCGGGCCGATCCAGAACCACACGCCCCAGCCCGTCGCCGCGTGCATCCCGATCGCCAGGAACGCCAGGGACGGCACGACCAGTCCCAGCAGCCACAGGTACCGCTTGCCGTCCGTCCACCGCTCGGTTGAGCCGACGGGCACCGTTGCCTTCATGTCGCTCATGCCACGCTCCTCTGGAGGTTGACAGAACGGTAGGACACGTAAAGCTGATTTGACAATAGGCGGATGTTTGTAAAGCCCTGGCCGCGATCTCACCCCACCGGTGCACGAACCCAAGATCACCTGCATCATCTGGGCATGCGCAGCTCACTGTTCAACCACCAGGAACGGTCCGTCGAGCCGGGAAGCTTCCAACTGCAGAACGAACGCATGCTGAAGGTGGACCTCACCGGCAGCGGCGGGTTCTTCTTCGCCAAGCAGGGGTCGATGGTCGCCTACCAGGGCGACGTCGACTTCGCCTACGAGGGCGCCGGCGGCATCGGCAAGCTGTTCAAGAAGGCCTTCACCGGTGAAGGCATGTCGCTGATGAAGGTGTCGGGCAGCGGGGACGTGTTCCTCGCCCAGGACGCCGACGATATCTTCGTGCTGTACCTGGAGAACGAGTCCGTCACCGTCAACGGCCGCAACGTGCTCGCGTTCGACAGCACGCTCCAGTGGGACATCAACCGCACCGAGGGCGCCTCGATGCTCAGCGGCGGCCTGTTCAACACGACGTTCACGGGCACCGGCGCTCTGGCCGTCACCGCCTACGGGACGCCGGTCGTGCTGAACGTGGACGTGCCGACGTTCGTCGACATGCAGTCCGCGGTCCTGTGGTCGACCTCGCTGCAGTCGTCGGTCCGCAAGACGGCCAAGATGGGCGCCATGATCGGGCGCGGGTCGGGCGAGGCGTACCAGCTCGCGTTGCAGGGCAACGGCATCGTGGTCGTGCAGGCGTCGGAAGGGCACCCGGTGCCGACCGCGCAGTGACGCCCGCCGAACCGTCCGGGCGGCCTTCGCCCGGACGGTTCTCCGTCCTCAGCGGACCAGCCGGTGCCGGCCAGCGGCGAGCACGCGCCGGACCTCGGCCGCCGTCTGCTCCGCGTCGAGACCCCCGCTGTCGACCACGTGCCCTTCGAGGTCGCCGAGGTCCGCGAACGCGGTGTGCAGGCCGGTGATCGCCTCGACGTTCTTCAACTCGTCGCCTACGCGTTCCCGCGCTCGCGCCAGCGTGATGTCCAGGTTCGGCCTGAGCACGACGTACGACACCGCGAACTCGTCCGCCAGCGCACAGAACGGCGGCAGGAACCACGGCCCCACGATGCCGTCGACCACGACGTCGTACCCGCCGCGCGCGAACGTCGCGGCCGTTGCCACGATCGCGTCGACGACGACCTCGTTCTGCCCGTGCGCCTCCGGCAGGAACGGCAGCACGAAACCCGTGCGGATCGAGCGGTAGAACTGGTCGGTCACGAGGTGCACCGTCGGCACGTCGGCACCAGTGGCGAGAAGCCCGGCCACCGACGTCTTCCCCGCCGCGGGCGGCCCGGTCAGGATGATCACTTGGCCAGTCACGGCCCGGAAGGTAGCGACGGCCCGGCCGGACGGACAAGTCCTGTGTTCGCGGCGCGGCAGGACGCCGTAAATCGACCGCAGGAGCATGATCCTCCCGCCGGGACCGATGAGTTCGCACGGCCACCGCGGTCCACCTCTCGACCAAGAGTGGAAGGAAGCTCCATGACCCAGCTGGTGAAGGTGCAGAACTTCGTCGTGTCCCAGGACGGGTTCGGCGCCGGTGAGGACCAGACCCTCGAGAGGCCGTTCGGGCACGCCGACCCCGGCGCCCTGTTCGCGTGGGCGGGCGCCACGGCGAGCTGGCCCAACCGCACCGACCCCGGCGGCACGCGCGGGCTCGACGACTACCTGACCCGCGACTTCGCGCACAACATCGGCGCGGAGATCATGGGCGCCAACAAGTTCAGCCCGCACCGCGGCCCTTGGGAGAACCACGACTGGCAGGGCTGGTGGGGTGACGAACCGCCGTTCCACACGCCGGTCTTCGTCCTGACCCACCACGAACGGCCGTCGTTCACCCTCTCCGACACGACGTTCCACTTCGTGAACGGCGCCCCGGCGGACGTCCTGCGGCGCGCGAAGGAGGCCGCGCGGGGCAAGGACGTGCGGATCGGCGGCGGCGCCACCACGATCCGGTCGTTCCTCGACGCCGATCTCATCGACACGATGCACGTCGCGGTGTCGCCGGTGGAACTCGGGCACGGGGTGCCGTTGTGGAAGTCGCCCGACGAGCTGCTCGACCGGTTCTACGCCGATGTCGTGCCCAGTTCGAGCGGCGTGACCCACCACCTGTTCTGGCGGAAGTGACAGCGGAGGAGGGCTGACGTCCGTCTGGTGGACGGACAGCACCGGGTTGGCGAAGGTGATCTTTTTCGGTCTCGCCGCGGTCAGCTCTCCAGTTCGAACCCGGCCGCCATCCAGGTGGTTTCCCTGCGCCCAACCAGGAGCGGAGTTGGTTGGTCGTTGACAGACGCGGCGGGACCTCGACACGCTGCACCTCCCTGTGATCGAAAGGTGCGCCTGTCATGAAACTCCGTTTCGTCTTACCGGTGCTGGCCCTGCTGTCCGGCATCGTCACCGCCGCTCCTGCCGCGGCGCAGGCGGATCCCTCGGCGGCGGACGCCTGCTACACGTGGGGCCGCACGCTCTCCCAGGGGGCGTCGGGCGAGGACGTGCGCCAGCTGCAGATCCGGGTCGCGGGTTACCCGGGCTACGGCGCGGTGCTCGGGCTCGACGGGCAGTTCGGGGCCGGCACGAAGGCCGCGGTGACCCGGTTCCAGCAGGCCTACGGTCTCGGGGCCGACGGCATCGCCGGGCCCGCGACGTTCGCGAAGATCTACGCGTTGCAGGACAACGACTGCACGCCGGTCAACTTCACCTACGACGAGCTGAACAACTGCAACTCGGACTGGTCGGGCGGCAACGTGTCGGCGGCGACCGCTCGTGCCAACGCCCTGGTGTCGATGTGGAAGCTGCAGGCCATGCGGCACGCCATGGGCGACCGGCCGATCGACGTCAACGGCGGCTTCCGCAGCGTGTCGTGCAACAACGCCGTCGGCGGCGCGGCCGGCAGCCGGCACCTCTACGGCGACGCCGTCGACCTGGGCGCCGGTCCGCAGGGCTTCTGCGCGCTCGCGAAGCAGGCGCGCAACCACGGTTTCAACGAGATCCTCGGTCCGGGCTACACCGGGCACAACGACCACGTGCACGTCGCCCACAAGTCGTCGCGCTTCTGGTCCGCGCCGAGCTGCGGCATCTGAGGTGCTGACCGCGTCGGGGGCGGCGGCCCCCGACGCGGTCAGCGGGCTTCGAGCGGCAGCACGCGGGCCAGCACGGGCACCGTGGCCGCGGCGACGACGGTGTGCATCGCGATCAGCGCGAGCGAGTTCACGAGGCTGGCGCCTCCCGCGAGAATGCCCAGGTCCGGGATCCACGAGAGCACGACGACGACGGGCACCAGGACGCGCAGCACGCGCCGGGGGTCGCGGGCGAAGCGGCGCACGAGGTACCAGCCGAGCGTGCCGAGCGCGATGCCGATCACCGTGGCCGGCGCGTACTCCGCCACGGCCAGCCCCATGCGTTCGGTGCCGTCCGGGATGAACCTGCCCGCCACCAGCGCGATCAGCGCGTTGACCGCGATCGAGATCACCGCGGCGCCCAGCAGGCCGACGACGACCTCCGCGGTCGTGGGCGCGAGAGCTCCGGTGCGAGCGGTGGCGTCGGCCATGAGCCCCGTCCTTCGATAGACTTGAATGCAAGCGGTCACTTGCAATCCAACGTAGCCATCCCGGCGCGTTCATGCAAGTGTCCACTTGCATCAGCGTCCGTTCGGGGAGGGTGAGTGGCCAGCCGGGTGACCGACCAGGCGGTGTACGACGCGGCGCTGGAGGTGATCGCCGAGCAGGGGTACGAACGCGCGACCACCCGCGCGATCGCCGACGCCGCCGGGATCAACGAGGCGACGCTGTTCCGCCGGTTCGTCTCGAAGGAGAACCTGCTGCGGCAGGCCGTCCGCGGCAACTTCGCGGGGTTCTCGCTCGACCTCGACGCGCCGGGCGACGACGTGGCAGCGGACCTGCTCACGATCGTGGGCTACTACTCGTCGCTCTACGAGAGGCGCGGCGGCGTGGTGCTGACCCTCATGCGGGAGGCCAAGTTCAGCCCGGAGGTGGCCGCCGTGCTGGCCGAACCGGAGTCGCTGCTGGAGAAGGTCGACGCCGTCATCCTGCACCACCAACGACGCGGCGCCCTCGTCGTCGAACCGCCGCGGCACACGTTCTTCGCCCTCATCGGACCGGTGATGATGCGCGCCCTCGCCCGCCGCGTCGACCGGCGGGCCACCCAGGCACCCGCCGATCCCGAGGCCGTCGTGCGGCGGTTCCTCGACGGGCACCGTTCATTGGAACGCTGACAGGATCTGGTGGTTCCACCACAGGTCGAGCTTGTCGAGGACATCGACGTCACCGGGCTTCTTCAGCGCGCCGATCGTGAGGGTCTTGGTGTCGACCCACCAGACCTGCGCGTTGCCGTCGGCCAGGAAGCACGTGGTGAACTCCCCCTCCAGCGGGCCGGAGACGTTGCGGTAGTAGAGCGCGTAGTGGATCGGGTCGGACTTGGGCCGGCAGCCACCGCGCTCGTCCATCCGCGGGATGCCCCTGCTCGTCACCAGCGCCTTGAAGTACGCGTCCTGGGCCGGGCGGTCGGCGAAGAGCCGGAACTCGGCCTCGGCCGGTGGCGGGAAGCCGAGCCCGTCGGGCTTCGCGCCGGTGCAGCGGACCGCCGCCACCACGCCGTTGTCCGGGGCGGCGGGCGCGCACGGCGGGCCGGTGCGGAAGACCTCCGGGAGCGCGGCGACCAGCTTGTCGTACTCCGGTGACCGCGTCGTGGTGGTGACCTTCGAGGCGGACGTGGTGGTCGTCGTCGTGGTGCTGGTCGGGGTGGTCGGGGTGCTGCTCGTCGTGCCGGAGCCGATGATCTTGCCGCCGTTTCCGATGATCACGATCGGGGTGGCGATGCCTGCCACGACCGCCAGGATTCCGGCGGCGATGGCGATCCGCTTGGCCCGTGAGGGCTGGACGCGGGTGGGCGGGTGCGGGTGGGGGCCGGTGGCGGCGGGGTGGAAGGCGGGCGGGGGGCCGTGCCGGGGTGTGGGTGAGGGCCCGTACTGGGGTGCGGGTCGCTGGGGGAGCTGCGCTGAGGTGGGTGCGGCGGGGCGTGGCCGGCTTCCCAGTGGGGTGACCGGCGGGGGCGGGCCGGCGGGGGATGCGGGCTGGCCGCCCGGTGGGGTTCCGGGCGGGGTCGCGGGTCCGAACAGCGCTGCGGGCTGGCCGCCTGGTGGGGTAGCAGGCGGGGTCGCGGGTCCGAACAGCGCCGCGGGCTGGCCGCCTGGTGGGGTGGCGGGCTGGGCCGCGGGCGAGACCACACCGCCTGGTGGAATGCCGGGCTGAGCCGCGGCCTGTCCTGCGGACGGGGTCGGCGGCTGTCCAGCGGGCGGGGTCGAGAGCGGAGCGGCGAGCGGGGCCCCGCTCGGAGTCGCGAGCGGGGTCGACGCCAGTCCAGCAGGCGGGGTCGAGAGCGGAGCAGGCATCGGCGCCGCCGCCAGTCCCGCGGGCGAGACCAGCGCCTGGGCCGCCGCCCGTGCCAACTCGCCCGCCGTGGCGTACCGGCCGGCCGGGTCCTTGGCCATGCCCTTGGCGATGACCTCGTCCAGCGCCGCCGGCACCGCCGGGTTCAGCGGCGAGGCCTTGGGCGGTGCCTCCTTCATGTGCGCCCAGATCTGGGCGGCGGTGCCGTCCGCCGTGAAGGGGCGGCAGCCCGACAGGCACGCGAACAGGACGCCGGCCAGGGCGTAGATGTCGGCGCGGCCGTCGACCGGGCCGCTCTCGAAGCGTTCCGGGGCCATGTAGTCGAGGGTGCCGACCACCGAGCCGGAGGCGGTGAGGCTGGTCGCGGCCGGGGAGACGCTGCGGGCGATGCCGAAGTCCACGAGGTACACGAAGTCGCTCGGGGTCACGAGGACGTTGGACGGCTTCACGTCGCGGTGGACGAGGCCGTCGGCGTGCGCGGCGTCGAGGGCGCTCGCCACCTGGTCGACGATGGCGACGGCCCGCGCCGGTGCGATGGTGCCCTCGCGGATCACGTCCGACAGGTCGGCGCCCTCGACGAGGCGCATGTCGAGGTAGAGGCGGCCGTCGATCTCGCCGTAGGCGTGGATGGGGATGACGTGCGGTTCGCGCAGCCGGGCGACGATCTGCGCCTCGCGGCGGAAGCGGGCCCGGTAGTCCTCGTCGTCGTGGTAGCCGGGCGAGAGCCTCTTGAGCGCAACGGACCTGTCGTGCGCCATGTCGTAGGCCCGGTGCACCTCGCCCATCCCGCCGCGACCGAGCAACTGCTCGATCCGGTACGGCCCGAACGTCTCTTCCGTCATCGTCCTCGTGTTCCCGAGCGCCTTGTCCGTTCGAGTCGACGCGCGCCGACCGCCCCGGGTTCCGCCGGGCAGCCTACGTCGGACGTCGCTCGCACGTGATCGACACGGTCAGCTCGGAGCGCTCCGCGACCTCGACGGCCTCGGGCGTCACGTCCCCGGCATGACAGAGGTCATCGCCGCGACCAACTCGTCGGGCGTCTCGACCTGTGGCAGGTGCCCGGTGCGCGGCAACAGGGTGAACGTCGCCGACGGGATCGCGGCCGCGAAAGCCTTGCCGTAGGCGGGATCCACGATCCGGTCGCTCTCACCCCACAGCACGTGCACCGGGATCGTCACCCCGGCGAGCCGGCCGAGGAGCGTGGGGTCCGACATGGACGGTCCGGCGTACCCGACGAGCGCCCGCACGTCCGGGCTCGGCCCCGCACCGGTCGGCGGCACCGGCAGCTTCGAGGGGTCGTGGAACGAGAACGAGCGGATCTCGGCGACGCTCAGGCCGCGCACGTCGGTCATGGGGTGGCCGTCGACCTCGACGCCGATCCCGTTGACGATCATGGCGCCGCTGACCCGCGGGCTCGCGAGCAACGCGATCTCGGCCGCCAGCCAGCCGCCGAACGAGTTGCCGACCACCACCACGTCCGTGAGGTCCGACGAGTCCAGCATCTCGACGTAGTACCGCGCCAGCTCGCGGACGCCGGTCAGCCCGGCGGGCTTCGGGGTGCCGCCGAACCCGGGATGGACGGGCGCGAGCACCTGGGTGCCGGTGCGTTCGGCCAGCAGCGTGGCGAACGAGGTCATCGTGGGGGCGCCGCCGCCACCGTGCAGCAGGAGATGAGTTCGGGTCATATAAACAACCTTAGGTAAGTATGCTTATATAAGCAAGGTTGATTACACTGCAACCTGTGAACCACCGCCCCGCCGACGTCGCGCTCGCCGTGAAGCGCCTGCAACACCGCCACCACCGGGCACTGACCCGCGCACTGGCCCCGCTCGGGCTGTCGCTCGCGCAGTGGGACACCCTGCGCCACCTGCACCGGCAGCCGGACGCGTCACTGCACGACCTCGCGGTGCTGACGTTCCAGACCGACCAGTCGTTCGGCTCGCTGGCGGTGCGCATGGCCGAACGCGGGCTCGTCGAACGGGTTCCGGGTCCCGGACGGGCCGTGCGCCATCGCCTCACCGAGGAAGGCGCCCGGCTGCGGGCCGAGGGACAGGGCCTCGCCGACCAGGTGATCGAGTCGTCGTTCAGCGGGCTGTCGGCCGCGCAGCTGGACCAGCTGGGCGACCTGCTGGAGGTCGCGCTCGGCAGCGACCTCTGACTTGGCTTGACCATAGTCAGGGTCTATCGTGCTGGCTATGTCCTCACATAGCCAGCACGCAGTCCTCGTCGATGCCGTCCGCACTCCGCTGGCCAAGGGCAAGCCCGGCGGCGCGTACTCCGAGATCCACCCCGTCGACCTGCACAGCGCCGTTCTCGCCGCACTCGTCGACCGCACCGGCATCGATCCCGCCGTGGTCGACGACGTGATCAGCGGTGCGGTCGGGCAGGTCGGCGAGCAGTCGGGCAACACCGCCCGCTGGGCCGCGCTCGCCGCCGGGTTCCCGGAGTCGGTGCCCGGTGTCACGGTCGACCGGCAGTGCGGGTCGAGCCAGCAGGCGCTGCACTTCGCGGCGCAGGGCGTGCTGGCCGGCGCCTACGACGTCGTGATCGCGTCCGGGGTCGAGTCGATGAGCCGGATCCCGATCGGTTCGCAGACGCTGGGCAAGGACTTCCTCGGCTCCAAGGTGGGCGCGCGTTATCCCGGCGGGCTGGTGCCGCAGGGCATCAGTGCCGAACTGATCGCGCACCGCTGGAACCTCTCGCGCGCGCAACTCGACGAGTTCTCCGCCGAGTCCCACCAGCGCGCCGCGACGGCGTGGAAGAACGGCTTCTTCGACTCGCAGATCGTGCGGGTCAACGACCTCGCCGTCGACGAGACGATCCGCCCGGACACCACCCCGGAGACCCTCGCAGGGCTGCGGCCCGCGTTCCGCGACGAACACTGGGAGCGGCGGTTTCCGGAGCTCGACTGGCGCATCACCGCGGGCAACAGCTCGCCGGTCAACGACGGCGCCGCGGCCGTCCTGGTCACGAGCGAGCAGGCCGCCGCACGCCTCGGGCTGACGCCGCGCGCTCGCATCCACTCGTTCGCCGTCGTCGGGGACGACCCGCTGCTGATGCTCACCGGCATCATCCCCGCCACGCACAAGGTGCTCGCCCGCGCCGGGCTGAGCGTCCACGACATCGACGTGTTCGAGGTCAACGAGGCGTTCGCGCCCGTCGTGCTCGCGTGGCAGGCCGAAACGGGCGCCGATCTCGCCAAGGTCAACGTCAACGGTGGTGCCCTCGCGATCGGTCACCCGCTCGGCGGCTCCGGCGCGCGGCTGATGACCACGCTGCTCGGCAACCTGGAGCAGACCGGTGGCCGGTTCGGGCTGCAGGTCATGTGCGAGGCGGGCGGGCTCGCGAACGCGACCGTCATCGAGAGGCTCTGACGCCTCAGCGGTTGATCCGCACCGCCAGGCCTTCCGGTTCCAGCGAGGCCGTGCCGGGCGGGGCGACGAGCACGCGGACCGGTTCGCCGGTCTCGGCGGACACGATCCGCAGCGGACCGCCGCCGGGCTGCAGGTACGCGTCGCCCCACTGCATCAGCGCGACGACCACCGGGAGCAGTGCGCGGCCCTTCTCGGTGAGGACGTACTCGTACCGCGTGCGCGCTCCGGGTTCCTGGTACGGCCGCTTCTCCAGCAGGCCGGCCTCGACGAGTTCCTTGAGACGCTTGGCGGCGACCGCCTCGGTGATGCCCACGCGGCGCACGAAGCCGTCGAACCGGGTCGTGCCGTAGAAGGCCTCGCGCAGCAGCAACATCGCCGACTTCGTGCCGACGACGTCCAACGCCTTCGCGATCGAGCACCCCTCCGGCTGCCACTGGTCCAGCGCGGCCAGTGGCCCGTTCATCCGCATGGCCATGGCGGCAGACTACTCCTGACTTGCGTCGAGCAAACCCAGCCTGCGGTCATGCGCGGATCGGCCCCGGATGCTTGGCTGGAGGCGTGCCGAGGAGAAGCGTTTCCGTCACCACCACCGTGCCCGCGCCCGCCGAGCGGATCTTCGACCTGCTGGCCGACCCGGCGAAGCACCCGCTGATCGACGGTTCCGGCTCCGTGCTCGCGCCGCGGCCGGACGCGCCGGACCGGCTCACGCTCGGCACCGCGTTCGGCATGGACATGAGGATCGGCCTGGCGTACCGGATCGAGAACACCGTCGTGGAGTTCGAGGAGAACCGGCTGATCGCCTGGCGCCACTTCAACGGGCACCGCTGGAGGTGGCGGCTCACGCCGCTCGGCGACGGCACCACCGAGGTGACCGAGACGTTCGACTGGTCGACCGCGCGCGTCCCGCTGCTGCTCGACCTCTCCCCCGTGCCGCGGCGCAACAAGGCCTCGATGCGACGCTCACTGGAGCGGTTGACCGCCCTGTTCGGCACCGCCGCCTGACGTCAGGGCGGCCTCCAGGACGTGGGCGAGGATCGCGCTGGGATCGCCGGCCGGGGCGACCGACTGGCGCAGCGCCAGCCCGATGCCCAGCGCGCCGAGCATCACGACCAGTTGTGGCAGTGGCAGGGTGGGCGTGATCCGCAGCCGCTCGGCGTGTTCGGCCAGCACGTCGACCACCCGGTCGTCGTGCCGCGCCTGGAGGGCGGCGATCCGCGCGGTGATCTCGGGTTGCTGTGCCGTCGCGGCGAGCACCTCGGCGGCTGCCTTGGGCCACGAATCGTCCGGCGTGCCACTCAGGACCGCGATCACGTCGTCACGGCAGGTGGTCCGCTCGAGCGCGGCACGCAGGCCCTGGAGGTGGAGGTCCGCGTCGGCCTCGACGATCGCCAGCCACAGCCCTTCCTTGCCGCCGAAGTGCTTGTAGACGGCGCCACGCGTGTAACCGGCCTCAGCGGCGATGTCCTCGACCGTCGCCTTGAGGAAACCCTGCCGCAGGAACACCTCGCGTCCGGACCGCAGCAGGTGCTCGTGGGTCTGCGCCTGCTGTTCTGCGCGCGTCAGCCTGGCCATTTCAGTAACACCGCGTTTCTGGAAACACAGTGTCACTGTACAGTCGGGCTCATGGCCGGTGTCCTGGCGTTCCTGAGCGTGCCGCTCACCCTCGCGGCGTTCACCTGGTACGCCCTGCGAGCGCGCCGCACCGGCAGCGGGCAGTCGCTGATGGCACCGTTCGAGGAGATCTGGGATCCCGTCTCCCACCGGACGAACATCGAGATCCAGGCCGAGGCCGAGCGCACGCCCGAGACGCCCTCGCCAGGAGATCCGCTGCGCCTCTGAACTACTCCCCCGACGCGCGCGGCGGGGCGACCGTGAGCCACTCCAGCTCCGCGGCGAGCGCGCCCAGCTGGAAGCGCGACTGCACGCCGAGCAGCGTCTGCAGGCGGGCGATGCGCCGGTTCAGCGTGCGGAGGCTGACGTCCAGCTCCCGGGCGATCGCGCGGTCGGTCGCCCCGGTGCGCATGAGCTGCAGCAGGTGTTGGGTCGCCGTCGTCGGCTCGTTGCGCGTCCACCCAACGGGGCGCGCGGCCACCACCGATGTCATGGGGGTCACAGTCATAGGGCGACGGTATGCCGGACTATTGGCGACTGTCAATCAAAAGTCGGTTCAGTTGCTGTCAAATGGCAGGCATCTTCAGGTTGAACGTCGCCGTTACTCCGGAGTTTTCGGGCATGCGAAGAGCGCGCCACGGCGGAACCCCGGCGCGCCCAGGGATCAAGTGATCTAGGTGGCGTGCGAGGAGAGCTGCAACTCGGCCGCGGCGGCGACCTCGCCCAGCCGCGCGTCGAGCACCTCCGGCGACAGCACGTGCCGCACCACCATTGCCGCCGCACCCAGGGCACCGGCGGTCACCCCGGCGCCCGACGCGACGATGCGGAGGTTCTCCGTGGCCAGCGGCAGCGAGCGGCGGTAGATCGACTCGCGCACGCCCGCCAGCAGCATTTCGCCCGCCTCGGCCAGGAGGCCGCCGATGACCACGAGCGACGGGTTGAACATGCTCACGCACCCCGCGAGCACCTCGCCGATGTCGCGGCCAGCCTGCCGCACGACGCGGCCCGCCTCGAGGTTGCCGGCCCGCACCAGGTTCACCACGTCGGCCGTCGAGTGCGCGGGATGGCCCAGGTCGCGGAGCTTCGCCGCCAGCGCGGGGCCGGCGGCCACGGCTTCGAGGCACTCGGTGTTGCCACAACGGCAGAGCGCCGAACCGCCGTCGGGCACGCGGATGTGCCCCAGGTCGCCCGCCGCGCCCGCCGCGCCGCGGTGCAGGACGCCGTTGCTGATCAGACCCGCGCCGATGCCGGTCGCCGCCTTCACCACGATCATGTGCGCCACGTCCGGGTGCGAGGCGGTGTGCTCGCCCAGGGCCATCAGGTTGACCTCGTTGTCCACGAGGACCGGCACGGCGAACTCCGCCTCGATCGCCGCCGGGACGTCGAACCCGTCCCAGCCCGGCATGATCGGCGGGTTGTTCGGGCGGCCGGTGGAGTGCTCCACCGGGCCCGGCAGGCCGATGCCGACGCCCGCGATCGCCGCGGGGCCGACAGTCTGCAGCAACGAGCGCCAGGTCGTGACCAGGAGCGGGAGTATCGCCGCCGGCCCGTCGGCCACGTCGATCTCCACCTGCTCGACCGCGAGCAGCCGGCAGGACAGGTCGGAGATCGCGACGGTGGCGTGGGTGGCGCCCACCTCGGCCGCGAGCACCAGGTGGGCGGTCGGGTTGAAGCCGAACCTGCCCGCCGGGCGCCCGCCCGTCGACTCCCCCGTACCGCTGTCGCTCACCAGGCCGGCGGCCACCAGGAGATCAAGCCGCGCGCGCACCGTCGACCGGGCGAGGCCCGTCGCGGCCACGATCTCCGCTCGGGTGCGCGGGCTGCCGTCCATCAGCATGCGCAGCACTGCTGCAGGCGAACCCGCCTCGACACCCAAGGTGCTCTCCATCGAACAATTGTCACATCGGAACCAGAAGGCACTGCGCGGGCTGGTCAGCCCCCGGAGCTGAACGCGGCGTCGAACGACGCCGACGGCGGGTCGAAGGCGTTGCGGCGGATGAACTCCAGCGCCTCGGGAGCCCCGATCAGCCGGTCCATGCCCGCGTCCTCCCACTCGACGCTGATCGGCCCGGAGTAGCCGATCGTGTTGAGCATCCGGAACGACTGCTCCCACGGCACGTCACCGCGTCCGGTGGAGACGAAGTCCCAGCCACGGCGCGGGTCGGCCCACGCCAGGTGCGAGCCCATCCGGCCGTTGCGGCCGTTGCCGACCTGACGGCGGGCGTCCTTGCAGTCGACGTGGTAGATCCGGTCGCGGAAGTCCCACAGGAACCCCACCGGGTCGAGGTCCTGCCAGACGAAGTGCGACGGGTCCCAGTTCAGGCCGAACGCGGGCCGGTGCCCGATCGCCTCGAGCGCGCGCACGGTCGTCCAGTAGTCGTAGGCGATCTCCGACGGGTGGACCTCGTGCGCGAACCGGACGCCGACCTCGTCGAACACGTCCAGGATCGGGTTCCAGCGGTCGGCGAAGTCCTGGTAGCCCGCGTCGATCATCGACTGGGGCGCCGGCGGGAACATCGCGACGGTCTTCCAGATCGACGACCCGGTGAACCCGACGACGGTGTCGACGCCGAGCTTCGCGGCGGCCCGCGCGGTCGCCTTCATCTCCTCGGCCGCCCGCTGCCGCACGCCCTCCGGGTCCCCGTCACCCCAGTTGCGGGCGGACAGGATGCCCTGGTGCCGCTCGTCGATCGGGTCGTCGCACACCGCCTGACCGGTGAGGTGGTTGGAGATCGCCCACACCTTCAGATCGTGCTTCGCGAGGATCGCGTGCCGCTCCGCGACGTAGTCGTCGTCCTCCGCCGCCCGCCACGGGTCGAGGTGGTCACCCCAGCAGGCGATCTCCAGGCCGTCGTAGCCCCAGCCCGACGCCAGCCGGCAGACCTCCTCGAACGGCAGGTCGGCCCACTGGCCGGTGAACAACGTGATCGGACGTGCCATCTCCGGTCTCCTCCTCGAACCTGCCGGACCCGAAACACTCGGACTCGAACTGCTCAGACCTGTTGCCACGTGCGGGACGACGCGCTGTCCTCGACGGCCGCCAGCACGCGCTGCACCAGCAGTCCGTCCGCGAACGTCGGCGCCGGGTCGACGCCGGAAGCCACAGCCTGCACGAAGTCCACGGCCTGGTGGGTGAACGCGTGCTCGTAGCCGAGCCCGTGCCCGGCGGGCCACCACGCGCCGACGTACGGGTGCGACGGCTCGGTGACCATGATCCGCCGGAACCCCGCCACCGACGGGTCCTCGGTGCCGTCGAAGAACTGCAGCACGTTCATGTCCTCGAAGTCGAACGCGATGCTGCCCTTCGAGCCGTTGATCTCGATGCGCAGCGCGTTCTTGCGGCCGTTGGCGAACCGCGTGGCCTCGAACGAGCCGAGCGCCCCACTGCCGAAGCGGGCCAGGAACAACGCGGCGTCGTCCACGGTGACGGGTCCGGTCTGCCCGGTCGCGGCGGTACCGGACAGACCGGAGTGCTTGGAGGCCAGGGGACGCTCCGGCACGAACGTGACCAGCGTCCCCATCACCTCGCTGATGGGGTCCCCGAGGATGAACTGGGTGGCGTCGACGATGTGCGCGCCGATGTCACCCAGAGCGCCCGACCCGGCCTTCTCCTTGTCGAGCCGCCACGACAGCGGCGACTCGGGGTCCACGATCCAGTCCTGGAGGTACTGGGCGCGGACGTGGTGGATCCGGCCGAGCCTGCCCTTCGCGACCAGGTCGCGGGCCAGCCCGAGGGCGGGCACGCGCCGGTAGGTGAACCCGACCATCGCCCGCACGCCGCGTTCGGCCGCGCGGGAAGCCGCCTCCGACATGGCCTCCGCCTCGGCGACGGAGTTGGCCATCGGCTTCTCGCACAGCACGTGCTTGCCCGCGTCGAGCGCGGCGATCGCGATCTCGGCGTGCGTGTCGCCCGGCGTGCAGATGTCCACCACGTGCACGTCGTCGCGGTCCAGCACGGACTTCCAGTCGGTCGACGCCTCCGCCCAGCCCAGGCGGTCGGCGGCGGCCTGCGTGCGGTCGGCGTCGCGGCCGCACAGCACGGACATCACCGGCCGCAACGGCAGGTCGAAGAAGCGCGGGGCGACCCGCCACGCCTGGGAGTGGGCTGCTCCCATGAACGCGTGGCCGACCATCGCGATGCCAAGTTCAGTCACGTGCGGTTCTCCTAGGACTCGAAGGCGGTCGGCAGGTAGCGGTCGACGTTGTCCTTCGTCACGACCGGGGCGTACAGCTGGACCTCGCGCGGGACCTCCACCTCGACCAGGTCGCCCATGGCCTTGCCCTGCACCGCGAGCCGGGCGAGCCGGATGCCGTCCGCGCCCTGGGTCGACGGGTAGATGACGGTCGCCTTGTGCGGGCCGTTGTCCGCCTTGATCTCGCGCATCACGTTCGCCGAACCCGCGCCGCCGACCATGAAGAACTCGTTGCGGCCGGAGTTCTTGATCGCGGCCGTGACGCCGACGCCCTGGTCGTCGTCGTGGTTCCAGATCGCGTCGATCTTGCGCGCGGCCTGCAGCAGGTTCGCCGCCGCCTTCTCGCCGCTCTCCACGGTGAACTCGGCCGCCACGCGGTTGCTGACCTTGAGGCTGCAGCCCGCGAGCGCGTCCGCGAAACCCTTGCTGCGGTCCTGCGTCAGCGGCAGCGAGTCGATGCCGGCGATCTCCGCGACCACGGCGTCGGTCTTGCCCTTGAGCCGCTCGCAGACGTACGTGCCGGCCGAGACGCCCATGCCGTAGTTGTCGCCCAGCACCGTGGACCGCGCGGCGAACGGGCTGTCGAACTGCCGGTCGACGTTGATCACGGTGATGCCGGCCTTCATGGCCTTGAGCGCGACCGGGGTGAGCGCCGCGCCGTCGAACGGCAGCAGGACGATCGCGTCCACCTTGTCGTTGATGAACGTCTCGACCTGGCTGATCTGGAGGTTGGGGTCGTTGGTGCCCTCGACGACGCGCAGCTCGACGTCGGAGTACTTGCCCGCCTCCTTCTTCGCGGCGTCGGTGATCGCGGCCATCCAGCCGTGGTCGGCGGCCGGCGCGGAGAAGCCGATGACGACCTTCTTGCCCGGCTCGTCGTTGGCGACCTTCACACCGCCGCCCTGGTTCCCGCCGCCCTGCGGCTCGGGCGTGTTGCCCGTGCACGCGGTCAGCACGAGCGCCGACGCGGCGGCGAGGAGCGCGATTCTCTTGATCTGCATGGGTTTCTGGTCTCCCTCAGGTGGCAGCGGTCGTGGTGGCGGCGTCAAGCGCCGCTGCGTCGGGCAAGCCGCTGCTGGAGGAGGACGGCGATCACGATGATCGCGCCCTTCGCGACGGCCTGGGCGGAGATGGAGAGGTTGTTGAGGGTGAAGACGTTCGACAGCGTCGTGAAGATCAGGACGCCGAAGACGGTGCCCGCGATCGTGCCGCGCCCGCCGGACAGCAACGTGCCGCCGATGACGACCGCCGCGATCGCGTCGAGCTCGTAGAGACCGCCGTGCGTCGCGCTGCCGGTCGTGGTGCGGGCGATGAGCATGACGGCGGCCAGACCGCAGCACAGACCGAGCAGCGAGTAGAGCATCACGGTGTGGCGGCGCACGTCGATGCCGGCCAGCCGCGCCGCCTCGGGATTCCCGCCGACGGCGAACGTGCGCCGCCCGAACGTGGTGCGGTTGAGCAGGACCCAGCCGCCGGCCGCGACCAGCGCGAAGATCACGACCAGCAC
Source organism: Lentzea pudingi (assembly GCF_014646255.1). Lineage (GTDB taxonomy): Bacteria > Actinomycetota > Actinomycetes > Mycobacteriales > Pseudonocardiaceae > Lentzea > Lentzea pudingi. The sequence goes on along the minus strand of NZ_BMNC01000001.1, from coordinate 1,199,910 downwards.
CGGCACGCCCAGGACCGACGCGTCGAAGAACGCGGCGAAGCCCGGCACGTTGACGATCTGCGTCTTGCGGTTGGAGATGATCTCGGCGAGCCCTCGTGCGGCAGCGAGGCTCGCCAGGGTCGCGATGAACGCCACGACCCGCCCGTAGGCGATGAGCGCGCCGTTGACGAGCCCGCACGCACCACCCACCAGCAACGCCGTGAACACCATCACGATCCAGTGCGTGTCGTTCGCGATCCCCTGCGTGGCAAGGGTTGTCGCCCACACCGAGGACAACGCGACGATCGCGCCGACGGACAGGTCGATCCCGCCGCCGGTGATCACGAACGTCATGCCGATGCTGACCACACCGATCACCGCGGCAAGCCGCAGGATGGTGAGCAGGTTGTCGACGTCGGCGAACCGGTCGCCCGCGGTGATCACACCGCCCAGGCACAACAGGACCAGGGCGACCACGAGACCGGTGTTGCGGCCGGCCGCCGAGCCGAGCAACGCCGAGACGCTCGACTCCTTCTTCGCGACCGGGGCGCTCTTCTGCGCGGACAAGGCGGTGTCCTCGCTCATGCGGGTTGTCCTTCCATGACCAGGTCGAGGACCCGGGACTCGTCGATCTCGTCGGCGGGGCCGTCGTGGACCACCCGGCCCTCGCGCACCACCAGGACCCGGTCGGCCAGGCCGAGGACCTCCTCGACGTCGCTCGACACGACGACCACGGCCACCCCGGAGTCCGCCAGCCGGCGGATCAGTTCGTAGATCTCGCTGCGAGCGCCCACGTCCACGCCGCGGGTCGGTTCGTCCAGCAGCAGCACCCGGCACTCGCGCAGCAACCACCGCGCGAGCACGACCTTCTGCTGATTTCCTCCGGACAGGCCGCGCACCAGGCGGTCCACCCCGGCCGGACGCACGTCCAGCGACTCGGTGAGCTTGGTGGAGCGCGCCCGTTCGGCGCGGTCGTCGAGGAACCCGAACTTCGCGAACGCCGACATCGACGAGACGGTGATGTTGCGGTAGACGGCCTGGTCGAGCAGCAGCCCCTGGCTCTTGCGCTCTTCCGGGCACAGCCCCATCCCGGCGCGCACGGCCGCGCCGACACTCCCCCGCCGCAGCGCCTTGCCGTCGACCTCGACGGTGCCCTCGGCCGCCTTCCGCGCGCCGTAGATGGTCTCGAGGATCTCCGAACGGCCGGACCCGACGAGTCCGGCGAGCCCGACCACCTCACCGGCGCGGACGGTGAGGTCCACGCCGGCGAAGCGGTCGCCGTCGGCCAGTCCGCGGACCACCAGCACCTCGGGAGCGGCCGGATCGACCGGAGAGCGTCGCGGATACACGTTGTCCAGCACGCGGCCGGTCATCAACGCGATCAGCTCCGAGGTCTTGACCTCGCGGGCGGGCAGACCCGTCGCGACCGTGCGGCCGTCCTTGAGGACGGTCACCCGGTCGCCGATCTCCCGGATCTCCGCCAGCCGGTGCGAGATGTAGATCACCGCCACCCCCTGGGCGGTGAGCTCCCTGATGATCCCGAACAGGACCCGCACCTCGTCCGGGTCCAGCACGGCCGAAGGCTCGTCCATGATCAGCAGCTGCCCGTCCAGCGACAGCGCCCGCGCCATGCTGACGATCTGCTGGTGCGCCACCGACAACCGGCCGACGTCGCGGTCGGGCGAGATGTCGCGGTGCCCCAGCCGGTCGAGCAACGCACGGGTCTGGCGCCGCGCCTCCGCCCTGCGGCTGAAGCCCGCGGTGGACAGCTCGTGACCGAGGAACACGTTGTCGGACACCGACAACCCGGCCACGAGGTCGAGCTCCTGGTAGATGGCGGCCACGCCGCTGCGCATCGCGGAGGTCGGGTTGCCGAACTCGACGACCTCGCCCCGCCAGCGGATGACGCCCTCGTCGGGGCGGTGCGCTCCGGCCAGGACCTTGATCAGCGTCGACTTGCCGGCGCCGTTCTGCCCGAGCAGGCAGTGCACCTCACCCGCGCGGACGTCGAAGTCCACCCCGCCCAGGGCCGTGACGCCGGGAAAGCGCTTCACCACGCCCTCGACCGACAGCAGCGCGCTCTCACGCGCGGGCGAGCTCACCATTGAGTCCTCCGAGGCCCGGCAACCGTTGTGCCAGAAAGGAATTCGGCCTTACGAAGAATCACGCTAATGAGACGCTCCTGGCCCGACAAGACTGTCGGGGTGGCACATAAACGCCAACATTTCCCTTGACCGGCGGCACTTCGGCGACGTGTCGTCCGTCGGGGTTCCGGGCCGCGTTCAAGGTCACCACACGCTCAAGGGTGTGACAACCCGATGAGATTTATTTTGGTCAACACTGAAGTCACTGTGCTTGATGAGCATGCGGCCGAACGGCCTCCTGTCGCCCGCGCCCCGCCGCTAGTAGCGTCCCGGTCATGAGACGACTGCTCACCGTCGCGTTGTCGTTCCTCCTCGTCACCGTCGCCGCGCACCCCGCGGCCGCCACCGGTGGCTCGCAGCCGCTGCCCGGCTACACGATCGTCAACCCGCCGCTCGCCCCCGCCACGGTCGGCGGCAAGCCGACGAGGGTCATCCAGGGCGTGCACAGCCACGCGGGCTACATCATCGAGGTACCGCCTCGCTGGAACGGACGGCTGGCGCTGTGGGCGCACGGCTACCGGGGCGATGGGAAGGTTCTCACGGTCGACGCCCCGCCGTTCGGCCTGCGGCAGCGCTGGCTCGACGAGGGGTACGCGTGGGCCGCGTCCTCCTACTACAGCAACGCCTACGACGTCCGGGCCGGCGTCACGACCACCCGCGAGCTCGCCACGTTGTTCGGCCGGAAGGTGCAACGGCCGTCGAAGGTCTTCCTCGCCGGGGTGTCGATGGGCGGGCACGTCATCGCGCGGTCGCTGGAGCAGTACCCGGGGTTCTACGCAGGCGCGTTGCCGATGTGCGGCGTGATGGGCGACCACGAGCTGTTCGACTACTTCCTGAGCTACCACCTCGTCGCCCAGACGCTGACCGGCATCAAGGCCTACCCGCTGCCGGCGGACTACTCGACCGTCGTGGTGCCGCGGATCAAGCAGGCGCTGGCCGGCCGCGACGACCAGTTCAAGGCCCTCGTCGCCACTCTGTCCGGCGGCGCGCGCCCCGGTACCGACGCGGCATACGCCTACTGGCAGGACTTCTTGTTCGGTCTGGTCACCAACTCGGCCAGCAGCAACCTGGCGGAGAACCCGTTGCAGCTCGCCACGAACCTCTCCACGCGCTACCGGCCGAACTCGCCGGTCGACGTCAACGCCGCGGTGCAACGCGTGAAGGCCGCCAATCCCAAGGCGCGCAACACGTGGGCGCTGACGGAGATCCCCGCCGTGCAGGGCTTCCCGACGGCTCCCGTCGTCTCGCTGCACGGCATCGGCGACCTGTTCGTGCCGTTCTCGATGGAGCAGGACTACCGCGATGACGCCGCCCGGTTCGGCCGCACCGACCGGATCGTGCAGCGCGCCATCCGCACGGTCGACCACTGCGAGTTCTCCCCCGCCGAGGTCGGCACCGCGTGGCGCGACCTGACGACGTGGGTGGACCGCGGCAAGCGGCCGGCCGGTGACGACGTGCGCCGCACGGACGACCCGCGGTTCGGCTGCCGGTTCAGCGACCGGCAGGCCACCGGCGGCACCAGGGCGTTCTTCCCCGCCTGCTGAACACCGCCCAGGCAGACACTCGGACCCGCCTCCGAGTGCCCGTCTGGGCACCAACGCCGCGGACGTGCCGCCGTCCTACAACTCACGGTCGTCAACGTGTCCTCGGTGCGTGCGAGCCGTTCGCACCACGGCAGGCGCGGTACGTCCGGCTGAACGTCACCACGCCCACCAACAACGGCAACACCGCCGCACGGATCTACGAGTTCGAGGTCTACTAGTGGACCTCGCCTGGCCAGGCCTCAGGGCTTGGTCAGGCGGACCAGGAAGCCGGGGTGGTCGGTGTAGCGCAGGCTGTACTTCTGCGTGCTGACGAACGCGATGTCGTTGGAGAACACCACGTGCTGCACGCTTCCGTCGCCCTTGCGGACGTGGCCGGGCGGCACGCAGTTCTGCGCGTTCTCCGGGTCGGACGTGTCGTACTCCAGGTTGAAGTCGCCGCCGACGACGGTCTTGCCGGTGAACCCTTCCGCAGTCCTGATCTGCGGGATCACATCGAACAACAACGACCGGCACTGGGCGAGCGCGAGCGGTTCGCTGGACGCCGACAGGTGCGTCGCGCACCCCAGATGGTCACCGATCGCGTACACGCACGCGTAGGTGCGCTGTTCGTTGCCGGTGTCCTGGCTCGCGTACTTCGCGGTCCACGTCCTCACGCCCTGGTAGCTCGCCGCCGACACGCGACCGATCACGGCGTTGCCGTAGTCCTGGCCGTTGGTGCACTTCACCGGCGCGCCGGTGTCCTTGCGCAACGCGGGCGCGAAGAACTGGTAGACCCGGTCGCCGGGCCAGGCCGTCACCATCGCCGGAGCCAGGCGGTCCGGGACGTCGTCGCGGCAGATCTCGTTCACCGTCACGAGGTTCGGTCGCAGGCGGACGATCAGGTCCGCGGCCTCCGGAACCGAACGGCCCTGCTGGTAGCAGCCCGCGATCCCGCTGTTGCACAGGTTCAGCTGCAGCTCCCAGAACCGTTCGGCCGCCGCCGCGCCCGGTGCGGGCACCACCACGCCCACCACCGCCAGTACCGCCGTCATCAGCTTCCACATGCGGCCGACGCTAGGGATCCGATGGCGGTGGCGACACCCATTGCGGGAGAACGCAAAGCCTCAGGCCGGTGGTGCCAGCACCACCACCGAGTTGTGCCCGCCCATCCCGAGCGACGACTTGATCGTCAGCCCGTCCCGCATCCGAGTCGGTCCGTCCAGCAGCGACGGATGTCCGGGAGCGACGACCGGGGGCGCCGGAATCATCGCGGTGTCGTACCCCATCGCCGTCACCGCGACCTCGATCGCCGACGCCGCACCCTGGCAGTGGCCCGTCAACGGCTTCACGGAATAGATCCCGGTCTCCGGACTGAAGAGCTGCTCCAGCACTGCGGCCTCGGCGGTGTCGCATTGGGCCGTTCCCGGTCCGTGCGCGTTGAGGTAGCGCACGTCGGCCGCGCTCACGCCAGCGTTGTCGAGGGCGTCGGTGAAGCAGGCGGTGACCTGGTCGAGGCGCGGGTCGATCGACGTCACGTGGTAGGCGTCGTGCGACATCGCGCCGCCGAGCGTGAGGGCGTACGGGTTCGTGGCGTCGCGCGAGAGGACGAACGCGACTGACGCCTCGCCCATCACGAAACCCCTGCTGCCCTGCTGGAACGGGCGGCACGCGTCGAGCGGTTCGGCGTCCACGATCGCCACTCCCAGGCGGACGAAGTGGGAGACGTTCTCCGGGGTGAGCGAGAGATCGGTCGCGACGAACACCACGTCGTCGACGATTCCGGCGTCCAGCCAGGCTTTCGCCGTGATCAGTCCGGCGTTGCCCGACGCGCACATGGCCGAGACGTTCATGGCCGGGCCGTGGAAACCGTATTCCTGCATGAACGTTGACATCGGAGTGGACGGCATCAACGCCAGGTAGTCGTGCACGGGTAAGTGGCCACCGCGCGTGACGTAGAAGTCGCGCCACAGGTCCACCTCGCCCAGCACCACGGCGTGCAGCAGGCCGACCCTCCGGCCGGGACGCCAGCCCCGCGCGCCCGCGTCCTCGATGGCCTCCCGGGCGGCGGCTCGCATGGCACGCGCGAAGCGGCTCGGTCCGTCGACCGGGTCACCGCCCTGCGCGACGTACGCGGCCCAGACCGTGTCACCGGGGAACCGGCCCAGTTCCGGGACGATCGACGCGGCGGGTTTGCCGCTCATCAGTCCCTCCCAGAGTGACCGGCGGTTCCACCCGTACGCGCTGACCACGCCGATTCCGCAGATACCCATGCTTCGAGCGACCATATCCAGCTCCCCCACACCGAGGGCCGACACCTCTTACCGGAAGGATAACGGTGTAAACCGACTTGCGGAACGACGCCTGAGCGTCCACAGTGGACAGTAAGAAGCGAACCCTGATCATCGGGCGATCGGAGCGACCGGATATAACGGCTCACCATGTTCACGCCAGACGGATGCGGCTCTGGTCGAGTGTGTAGTAGGACTTCACAGTGCCAACACCCGGATCTGGGGGCCGAGACGTGAGCGGCCTGACCGGCGACGCCGGGTTCGACCAGGAGATGCTGGTCGAACTCGCGCTCTCGGTCGGCGCCGCCGTCGTGTGGTGGCTCGACCTCGGCACCGGCCGCCTCGGCTGGATGCCGGGACTCGACGCGGTCATCGGCGTGCCCGGCGCCGACGAGGACACCGTGCGGGCCAGGCTGGGCGAACTGGCCGCACCGCTGATCGTGGCGGTGAACACGGCCGCGTGGCAGGACTTCGAGCTGGAGCAGCCGCTCGAGACGCGGCTGGGCACGCGCTGGCTCCAGTTCCGCGCCCGCGTCTCGACCCACGACTCCGCACAGGCCCTGGTCGGCGTCGTCGCCGACGTGACCCGGCGGCACACCCAGCAGCAGGAGCTCGCCGACCTCGCCGACCGCTACCGGTTGCTGGTGGACCTCGCGCCCGAGGCGATCGTGGTCCACGAGGCCGGCCTGCTCGTGTACGCGAACCCGGCCGCCGTGCGGTTCGTGGCGGCCCAGGCCGAGTCCGACCTCCTCGGGCGGCCGATCACCGACTTCGTGCACCCGGACTCGCAGACCGACATGTTGCAGCGGATCTCGAAGCTGACCGAGCCGGGCGCGACGAGCGATCCCGCGGACGCCGTGCTGGTCCGGTTCGACGGCGGCACCACCGACATCGAGTCGGTCTCGGTGCGCACGACGTGGGAGGGCAGGCCCGCGTTCCAGGTGATCATGCGGGACGTCACCGAGCAGAAGGCGGCCGCGGCGGCCCTGCGCTACCAGGCCGCGCTCGCCGCGCACGTCAGCGACGCGCTCATCGCGACCACCTCCGACGGTGTCGTCACGAGCTGGAACCGCAGCGCCGAGAACGTCTACGGCAGGCGGGCGGGCGAGGCCATCGGGCAGCCCATCGGCGCGGTGGTGGGGGCGCCGCTCGACCCGCTGGAGGTCCTGGAGGCGGGCGGCGTGGTCCACGCCGTGCATCGGCGCTCCGACGGGGCGACGCTGGCGGTGCGCGTGTCGGTGGCCCGCATGGACGCCGGTTACGTGCTGATCTGCGCGGACGAGACCGCGCGACGCCGTGCCGAGCACCACTTCACGTCGGTCGTCGCGGCCATCGAGGAGGGCGTGCTGGTCGTCGGTTCCACGGGTCTGGTGGAGTCCGTCAACCCCGCGGCCGAGCAGATCCTCGGCGTGCGCGCGCAGGAGGTGATCGGCCAGCCGGCGTCGCTGGCCGAGCTGTACGACGAGTCCGGCCAACCGGTCCCGCAGGAGCAGTACGCGTCGGCTATCACCCGCGCCACCGGCAGGGCGCAGCACGGCCGGATCCTCCGCGCGTCGCGGCCCGACGGGACCCACGTCTGGCTGTCGCTGAGCGCCCGCGCGCTGACCCAGGACGGGGTGACGCCCTCGGCGACGGTCATCTCGTTCACCGACATCACCGAGCGCCGCATGATCGACAGCCAGCTGGAGCACGAGGCGACGCACGACGCGTTGACGGGCCTGTGCAACCGCACGGTGACGATCAACCGGCTCAGCCCGGCCGCGCGCGCCCACCGCTCAGGACTCACCGCGGTGCTGTTCATCGACCTCGACAAGTTCAAGGTCATCAACGACTCCCTCGGCCACGGCACCGGGGACGAGGTGCTGCGCGTCGTCGGCTCGAGACTGAGCCGCAGCTCGCGGCGCGGCGACGTGGTGGGCAGGCTCGGCGGCGACGAGTTCACCGTCATCGCGTACGGCGTGACCAGCCCGGACGAGGCCGAGGCGATCGCGGGCCACGTCCGCGCCGAGCTCAACCGCCCGATCACCGTGGACGGACGGCAGCTGCACGTCGACGCGAGCGTGGGCATCGTGCTCGCCGAGGCGGGCGACCCGCGCGACGGCGCCGACCTGCTGCGCGACGCCGACGTGGCGATGTACCACGCGAAGACCAGGGGCCGCGGCCGCATCGCGTTCTTCGACGTCGAGCTGCGCGAACGCATCCAGCGCCACCTGCAGCTGGAACAGGACCTGCGCACGGCACCGCTGGGCGACCAGCTCTGGGTCGCCTACCAGCCGATCGTCGACCTCCGCACGGACGAGCGCACCGCCGTCGAGGGCCTGCTGCGCTGGACGCACCCGCGCTACGGCCTGATCTCCCCCTCGGAGTTCATCACGCTCGCCGAGGAGAGCGACCTCATCAACATCATCGGCGCGCACATGCTGCACACCGCGACCCGCGAGATCGCCGAGCTCGCGCCCGGCCTAGAGCTGACGGTCAACCTGTCGGCCCGCCAGCTCGACGACCCGTGGCTCGTGTCCGCCGTCCGGCACGCCACCCACAAGGCGGGCCTCGACCCCAGCTCGTTGTGCCTGGAGATCACCGAGAGCGCCCTGACCCGCGACCCTGCCCTGGCCGCCCGCACCCTGGCGGCGCTGCGCGACCTGGGCGTGCGGCTGGCGATCGACGACTTCGGCACCGGCTACTCGTCGCTCGCGCAGCTGCTCACCCTGCCGCTGGACACGCTCAAGATCGACCGGTCGTTCACGGCGGGGCTGGGGCGTTCGGACGAGGCGGAGGCGATCGTCACGAGCATCATCGCCATGGCCCACGCGGTCGACATGACCGTGATCGCGGAGGGGGTGGAGCAGGTGGAACAGCTGGACATCCTGCGGGCGCTCGGGTGCGACCAGGCGCAGGGGTTCCTGCTGGGCCGGCCGATGCCTCCCGGCGACCTGTGACGGCCCGCCGAGGCGGGCCGTCCCGGCGTCACACCAGCGGGGCGAAGAAGAACGTGTCCCGGCGGGCGAAGTGGCCGTCCTCGGTGAACTCGAAGAAGTCGGAGAACCTGAGGTCCACCTGCCGGCCGTCGTGCAGGACGCCGTTGAACGTCCCGTAGACCGCGACCTCCTCCGCGCTCTCGACCACCTTGTCGACGGTGTGGCGGCCCTCGCGGATCACGCGGGCGCCGCCGTAGAAGGCGCTCATCTCCTCGTGGCCGACCATCGGCGCGTAGCCGGGGCGGCGGTAGGTGGCGTCCGGGCTGAACATGTTGACCAGGCCGGTGACGTCGCCCGCGTCGACGAGCTCGTAGTAGCGGTGGACGGAGGTGACGTGGCCGGTGGTGTTCAGGATGGCGGTCATGAGCGGGGCTCCTCGCTGGAGAGGTGGGCGGACAGGACGGCGCCGATGGACGCCAGGTGTGCCGGGGCGGTGAGGCCGCCGTGGGTGCTGTGCACCTGGTGGACCTCGACGCGGCCGGAGAAGTGCGGCAGCCACGAGGCCGGGGTGGGGTCGGACGGGGACTTGCCGCGCGTGGCCTCGAAGACGTGCGCGCCGGCGGCGAGCAGGGTCGGCCGGTGGCGGTTGTGGAGGTTGACGTTGGCCGCGAAGACCTCGGGCAGCGCGGCCTCGCTGAAGCCCGCGAGGGGCCCGGCGTGGTCGCGGATCGCCGCGTCGAACTCGGCGCGGGAGCGGACGGGCTGGTCGAGCCGGTAGCCGAGGGACTCGAGCAGCGGGGTGAGCAGATCCGGGTCGTCCGGTGACACCGGCGGTTGCTCCTCGGTCTCCGGGTAGCCGTCGAGCAGGGCCAGGAGGCCGACGTCGGACGGGTCGAGCAGCGTGGCCATCTCGTGCGCCACGACCGCGCCGAACGACCAGCCGAGCAGGTGGTACGGGCCCTCCGGCTGGACGCCGCGGACCAGGTCCAGGTAGTCGGCGGCCATCTCCGCGAGGGTCTGCGGCATCGAGGACGGGTCGGTCAGGCCGCGCGCCTGCAGGGCGTAGACCGGACGGCGCGGGTCGAGGTGCGGCAGCAGACCGAAGTACTCCCAGCCGATGCCCGCGCCGGGGTGCACGCAGAACACCGGTGCGAGATCCCCGTTGGTGCGCAACGGGATCAGCACGCCCAGCGGGTCACCGGCGGCCGACGTGCCGAGCTGGCCGGCGAGAGCGGCCGGGGTCGGCGCGTCGAACAGCAGGCGCAGCTCGGGGCGCACGCCCAGTTCCGTCCGGATCCGGGAGACGAGCTTCGCCGCGAGCAGCGAGTGGCCGCCCAGGTCGAAGAACCCGTCGTCCGGTCCCACCTCCCGGCCGAGCACCTCGGCGAACAGCCGACAAAGCGTCGCCTCCAGCGCCGTGGCGGGCGGACGGGCCTGCGCGGACACGACCTCCGGGGCCGGCAGGGCACGCCGGTCGAGCTTCTCGTTGGGGGTCAACGGCAACGCGTCCAGCACCACGAACGCCTCGGGCACCATGTACCGCGGCAGGAACTCCGCGAGCTTGCGCCGCACCGCCACCGGGTCGATGCCGTCCGGTGCGACGAGGTAGGCGATCAGCCGGTCGTCGCGCACGATCACGGCGGATTGCGCGACCTCCGGCAGTGCGCACAGCGCCGCCTCGATCTCGCCGGTCTCGATCCGCAGGCCGCGGATCTGCACCTGCTGGTCGGCGCGCCCGTGGAACGCGAGCCTCCCGTCCGGGAGCCAGCGCACGAGGTCGCCGGTCCGGTACATGCGACCACCCGGCGAGGCGACGAACCGGGTCGCGGTCAGGGCCGGGCTGCCCAGGTAGCCGCGTGCGAGGCCGGCGCCGGCGATGTACAGCTCGCCGACCACGCCGGGCGGCACGGGCCGCAGGTGGTCGTCCAGCACGTAGGCGACGTAGTTGTCGATCGGCGTGCCGATGCACGGCAGGTCCGCGTCCGCGCCTGGCAGGACCAGGCCGCACGTCGAGTTCACCGTGCACTCGGTGGGGCCGTAGGTGTTGTAGAGCTCGAACGGCATGCCGGTGGGTGGGCGGCGGCGCAGGACGTCGCCGCCGGTGTGCAGGACGCGGACCGAGGACGCGGCCAGCGCCGGTTCGTCGAGCATCGCCTCCAGCCGCGGGGTGGCCAGGGACGATACGGTGACGCGGCTGTCCCTGATCCACTCGGCCAGTGCCTCGGTGTCCTCCAGGACCTGCTGGGAGGGCAGGTGCAGGGCGGCGCCGGACACGAGCGTCGGCCAGATCTCCGCGACGGCCGCGTCGAAGCCCTGGGCGGACAGGTGGCTGGAGCGGTCGGTCGGCACGAGGCCGAGAGCGGCGACCAGCCAGGCGGTTTGGGTTGTGAGGGCACGGTGTTCGACGACCACGCCCTTGGGGCGACCGGTGGAGCCCGAGGTGTAGATGACGTACGCGGCGTCGCGCGGGTCGGTGGCGACGGCCGGTGGAATCGGGGGGTGGTCCAGGGACTTCTCGGCCGGCAGCGGCGGGGCCGCGGGAAGGTCCGGGGCCTCACCGGCCAGCGCCGGCAGGGCAGCGGAAAGACCCAGGGCCTCACCAGCCAGCACCGGCGGAGCCGCGGGAAGACCCAGGACCCCACCGGCCAGCGCCGGCGGCACCGCGGAAAGGCCCACGACCCCACCAGCCAGCGCCGGCGGCACCGCGGAAAGGCCCGAGGCCTCACCGACCAGCGCCGGCGGTGTCGCCGCAAAGCCTGCCGCTCCCCCGTCCAGCACCACCTTCGCCGCGTCGCTCGACGCCACCAGGTGCGCCAGCCCGGGTTGCGTCACCACGACCGGCGTGCCCGCGTCGGCCAGCATGTAGCGCAACCGCTCCGGTGGGTAGGTCGGGTCGACCGGCAGGTACGCCGCTCCGGTCCTGAGCACCGCCAGCAACGCCGTGATGCTGGCGGTGTCCCGGTCCGTGCAGACCCCGACGACGGTGCCGCGGCCCGCGCCGAGGGCGATCAGGTGGTGTGCGAGCCGGTTGGCCCGTTCGTCCAACTCGCGGTAGGTGAGCGTGCCGTCGTGCGCCACCACCGCCGGAGCGTCCGGGGTGCGTGCGGCGACCTCGGCGATCTGCTCCTGCACGGATCGGGTGAGGTCGTGGGCGACGGCGGTGTCGTTCCACTGGCGCAGAACGGTTTCCCTCTCGGCCGAGGTCAGCACGTCGATCCGGCTCAGGGGAGCCGAGGGGTCGGCGACGAGCGTCTCGATCAGACGGACGAGCCTGGTCAGCAGGTTCTGCGCGGTGGCGCGGTCCCACAGGTCGACGGCGTACTCGAGGCACACCTCCAGCCCGCCTGCGGTCTGCCCGAACCCCAGGGACAGGTCGAGCTTCGCGCCGCCGGTGGTGGTCCGGACGGTTCGCACGTCCAGTCCGGGCAGGTCCAGCGCGTCGTCCTCGACGCCGTCCACCCCGTCCTGCAACGCGAGCGACACCTGGAACAACGGGTGCCGGGAGCTGGAACGCTCCGGGTTGACCCGTTCCACGACGCGGTCGAACGGCACGTCCTGGTGTGTGTACGCGGCCAGGTCGGCCTCGCGGACGCGCTGCAGGACCGTGGTGAAGTCCGGGTCGCCGGAGAGGTCGACGCGCAGCGCGAGCGTGTTCACGAACAGGCCCACCAGGTCGTCGAGGTCCTCCGGGCCGCGGCCGGCGACGACGGTGCCGAGCACGATGTCCGTGCCCGCGCCCAGCTTGGTCAGCAGCGTCGCGACGGCCGCGTGCAGCGCCATGAACACCGTCGCGTTGCCGGCCCGTGCCAGCGAGACCAGCGCCTGGTGCGTTCGAGCGTCCACCTGTGCGCGGACCTCGTCGCCGACGTTGTCCGACACCAGCGGACGCGGCCGGTCGACCGGCAGGCGCAGCTCGTCCGGGACGCCGTCCAAGGTCTCGGCCCAGAACGCGAGCGAGTCGTCGGACAGTTCCTGGCGCAAACTGTGGTCGGCGTACTGGATCGGCAGCGGCCGCCAGTCCGGTGCCGTGCTCAGAACGCGAGCGCGGTAGGCCTCGGCGAGGTCGCGCAGCAGGACGCCGGTCGACCAGCCGTCCGTGGCGATGTGGTGCAGCGCCAGCAACAACACGTGGTCACGCGGGCCGAGGCGCAGCACGTGTGCTCGCAACGGGATGTCCGCGGCGAGGTCGAACGGGCGCGCCACCAACGCCGCCAGCGTGCTGTCCAGGTCCGTGCAGTCCTCGACCTCGAACACCAGCTCGTCCGCCGGCAGCACGACCTGGTGCCACCCCAACGCGTCCTCGGGGAACACCGTCCGCAACGCCTCGTGCCGTTCCACCACGTCCAGCAACGCCGTCCGCAGGGCCGTCAGGTCCAGGTCGCCTTCCAGCCGCAACGCATGGGGCGCGGTGTAGGCGTGGTCGGCGACCTCCATCGCGAGCCGCACGCCCAGTTGCGCGGACGACAGCGGCACCCGTTCCGGCCGGTGCCCCGGGCGTGGTGCGGTGCGCACCGGTGCCGTGGAGTCCAGGTGACCGTCGAGGCCACGGGGAGTGGGGTCGCGGAACAGCACGCGGATGCCCAGCTCGACGCCGAACACCGTGCGGATCGACGCGAGCAGCCTGGCCGCGAGCAGCGAGTGCCCGCCGAGGTCGAAGAACCCGTCGTCGAGACCGACCGCGTCCAGCCCGAGCACCTTCGCGAAAAGGCCGCAGAGGATCTCCTGCCGAGGCGTGCGCGGCTGGCTGCCACCAACCAGGTACGACGGCGCGGGCAACGCTCGGCGGTCGAGCTTTCCGTTGGGCGTCAACGGGAACTCGTCGAGCGCTACGAACGCGGCGGGCACCATGTGTTCGGGCAGCCGGTCCACCAGGTAGGCCCTGAGGTGCTGGGCATCGCCGACGACGTAGGCGACGAGCCGCTTGCCGCCGGGTCCGTCCTCACGCGCCACCACGGCCGCCGCGGTCACGTCCGGGTGCGTGATCAACGCCGACTCGACCTCCGCGGGCTCCACCCGGAACCCGCGGATCTTCACCTGGTCGTCGGCACGGCCCAGGTAGGTCAGCGTGCCGTCGGCGCGGCGCCGCACCAGGTCGCCGGTCCGGTACAACCGTGCCCCGACGCGGAACGGCGAGGCGACGAACCGTTCGGCGGTCAGGCCCGGCCGGCCGAGGTAGCCGTGCGCCAGGCCCTCCCCACCGACGTACAACTCCCCCGTCGCACCGGTCGGCACGGGCGAAAGCCGGTGGTCGAGCACGACCGCGCTCTTGCCCTCCAGGGGAGAACCGATCGGCACCACCGCGCCGTCCCAGTCCTGCGGCACGGCGAACGACGTGGTGAATCCCATGCTCTCGACAGGTCCGTAGCCGTTGACCACACCGATGCCCGGCACGGCGGCCAGTACCGCGCGCACGTGCCCGGCGGAAGCGGCCTCACCGCCGGTCAACGCCCAGCGCAGTCCGGTGAAGATGTCCGGGTAGGTGTCCCAGAGGTGGTTGAAGAGGCTGGCCGACGCGTCCAGCACCGTCACCCCGTGCCGCACCACGAGCCGTGCGATCACCGCGGGCTCCGGCCGTTGTCCTGGGTACAGCACCGACGTGCCGCCCGCCAGCAACGGGCCGAACAGCTGGGTCGCGAAGGCGTCCCACGACACCGACGCGCACTGCAGCCACACCTCGCCGGGACCGAACCCCGCGTACCGCTGCCCGGCGAGCGTGCCGGTCAACGCGCGATGCGGTGCGCCGGCGGCCTTCGCCGCACCCGTGGAGCCCGAGGTGAACATGACGCACGCCAGGTCGTCCGGGCCGGTTTCCGGTGCGGTGAAGGGCATCGGCCGGACGTAGTCGAGCGCGATCACGGGCACGTCGGTCGAGAACGGCCGATCGGTGAGGACGAGCCGCACCGGCAGGGACGCGACCATCGACGCCAGCCGCGCGACCGGGAAGTCGACGTCGAGCACCAGGTAGGCCGCGCCTGCCTTCAGCACCGCCAGCAAAGCCGTCGCCATGTCCACGCCGCGTCCGATGTGGACACCCACGACGTCGCCGCGCCGCACTCCCCGCGACACCAGGAAACCAGCGAGAGCACCGGACTCGGCGTCCAGCCGCGCGTAGGTGATCTCGGTGTCGCCCGACACGAGAGCGACGGCCTGCGGTGTGCGAGCGGCCTGGCGGGAGAAGAGTTCGTGCACGGTCGTGGCGGGCTCGGGGGGCTCCGTCGTGGCCAGCACGGCGGCGCGTTCCTCAGAAGACAGCACTTCCAGGTCCCACAACGGCCGGTCCGGGTCGGCCGCGGCCTGGTCCAGCAGCCGGACCAGCCGTGCCAGCAACATCTCGGCGGTCGCCTCGTCGAAGAGGCGGGTGAGGTACTCCAGCGAGCACCGCACCCCGTCGCGCCCCTCCCGCAGCGACAGCGTGAGGTCGAACTTCGCCGCGCCCTGCCCGAGCGGCTCGACCGTCGCGGTGAGGCCGGGCAGAACCAGACCGTCGTCGGAGTCGCTGTCCGCGAGCACCATCACCTGGAACAGCGGGTGCCTGCCCGCCGCCCGCACCGGGTTGAGCTCCTCCACCAGCCGCTCGAACGGCAGGTCCTGGTGCCCGTAGGCGTCGAGCGACTCCTCGCGCACCCTGGCCAGCAGCCCGCGGAACGACGGGTCGCCGGACACGTCCACCCGCAGCACCAGCGTGTTCACGAAGAACCCGACCAGGTCCTCCAGCGCCTCCTCGCCACGGCCGGTCACGACGGTACCGATCGGAACGTCCTCGCCCGCACCGCTGCGCGCCAGCAACGCGGCGAATGCGGCCTGCGCCACCATGAACAGCGTCGCGCCGGACTCCTCCGCCAGCGCGGCCAGCCCGCGTGCGGTGCCGGGGTCGAGCAGCGTGGCCACGGCCGAGCCCGCAGTGCCCGTGTCGCCGTCACGCGGACGGTCGACCGGCAGCGGGATCTCCTCAGGCAGACCGGCCAGTCTCGTGCGCCAGTGCGCCAACTGGGCGCTGATCAGACTGCCCGGGTCGTCCGCCGAGCCGAGCAGGTCCTGTTGCCACAGCGTGTAATCCGCGTACTGGACGGGCAACGGCTCCCAGGCCGGCGCCTCCCCTGCCAGCCGCGCGGTGTAGGCAGTGGTGAGGTCGCGGAGCAGCGGGCCGAGCGACCAGCCGTCGCTGACGATGTGGTGCATCACCAGCAGCAGCACGTGGTCCTCGGGTCCCTGCTCGAGCAGGTGCGCCCGGAACGGCGGGTCTGCGGCCAGGTCGAACGCCTCTCGTGCCGCGCGGCCCAGCACGACCGCAGGATCGCCCGGTTCGAGCACGGCCAGCACGACCTTCGGGTCGTCCAGGATCTCCTGGTGCGGCAGGCCTTCCCGGCTCGGGAACGTGGTGCGCAGCGCCTCGTGCCGTGAGACGACGTCGGTGAGGGCGAGTTCCAGTGCCTCGGCGTCGAGGACGCCGCGCAGCCGGACGGCGAGCGGGATGTTGTAGGCGGCGCCGGTTCCCTCGTGCCGATCGAGGAACCACAGCCGTTGCTGGGCGAACGACAGGGGGATCACAACGTCTCCTTGGACCTCGGACGGGCCCGCAGCACGGGCCGTGGGGCGGGACGGGCGGCCACCGGCAGATGACCCGCCAGGCCCGCGACCGTCGGGTTCTCGAACACGGTCCGCACGCCCAGTTCCGCGCCGAAGACCGACCGCACACGGCTGACCAGGCGCATCACCAGGATCGAATGGCCGCCCAGCGCGAAGAAGTCGTCGTCGACGGTTACCTCGGGCACGTTCAGCAGGTCGGCGAACAGACCGCAGAGCAGTTCCTCGTGCGGGGTCTGCGGCGCGCGACCGGCGACGCGCTGAGCGTCGGGCACGGGCAGTGCGGCGCGGTCGAGCTTGCCGTTGGGCGTGCGCGGCAACGACTCCAGCGCGACGACCGCGGCCGGCAGGAGGTAGTCGGGCAGGTGCTGCGCGGCGAACTCCCGCACACCTTCAGCGACGCCAACGACATACGCGACGAGCCGCTTGTCGCCGGGGCTGTCCTCGCGGACGACGACCTCCACCTGCCGCACACCCGGATGGCGGGCGAGCACCGCCCGCACCTCGCCGGGTTCCACCCGGAAGCCGCGGATCTTGACCTGGTCGTCGGCGCGGCCGAGGAAGTGCACGACGCCGTCGCGGTCCTGGCGCACCAGGTCGCCGGTGCGGTACATGCGCCCGCCGAACGGGTTGGCGACGAACCGTTGCGCCGTCACGGAAGGCTGGCCGAGGTACCCGTGCGCGAGACCGTCGCCGGCCATGTACAGCTCCCCCGGGGTGCCCGGCGGCACCGGCCGCAGCCAGCGGTCGAGCACGTACACCTGCTTGCCCGCGAGCGGACGTCCGACCGGGATGCTCACTCGGTCCAGGTCCCGTGGTTCGACGGCGTGGCAGAGCGTGAAGATGGTGTTCTCGAGCGGCGAGTAGCCGTTCACGACCCGCAGGAACGGGTGCCTGTCGAGCAGCGTGCGCAGATGCGGGATCGAGGCGGGTTCGCCGCCGGTCATCACCTCGCGGACGCCGTCGAACACCTCGGGCATCTCGTCGATCAGGAAGTTGAGGAGGCTGGCCGACACGTGCAGCGTGGTGACGCCGTGCCGTGCGGCCAGCCGCGCGATCCGCGCCGGCTCCGGGGTCTGACCGGGTTGCAGCACGCAGGTCGCGCCGGACAGCAGCGGACCGAAGAGCTCCAGCGCGAACGCGTCCCAGGACACCGGCGAGCACTGCAACCAGACCGCGTCCGGGGTGAAGCCGACGTAGTCCTGGCCGGTCAGCGTCGTGACCAGCGCCCGGTGCGACACGACGACGCCCTTGGGGCGGCCCGTGGAGCCGGAGGTGAACATGACGCACGCCGGGCTGTCCGCGCTGATCACGCGGGTGAACTCGTCCGACGGGTAGTGGCCGCCCTCGACGTCCTCCAGCACGAACACCGGTCCGGCCTGGTCGAGCAGGGCCTGCCTGCGCTCGGCCGGGTGGTCCGGGTCGAGCAGGACGTACGCCGCGCCGGCCTTCAGTACCGCGAGGATGGCGACGACCAGGTCCACACCGCGCGGCAGGCACACCGCGACCGTGTTCCCGGCCTCGGCGCCCTGCGCCACCAGCCGCCGGGCCAGCCGGTTCGCCCGAGCATGCAGTTCGGCGTAGGTGACGGCCTCGCGGTCGTCGATCAACGCGATGGAATCGGGCCGTCCGTTCATCAGTTGCGGCAGCGTGGCGTCCCGACAGACGTTGGTGTCTGAGGCGTTCCACTCCTCCGTGACGGTGCGCAGCTCGTCCGCGTCCATGATGTCCACTGTGGACAGCGGCGCACCGGGGTTCTCGGACACCGCGGCCAGCAGCCGGGCCAGCCGGGTCACCACCGTCTCGGCCGTCGCGCGGTCGTAGAGCTCGGTGGCGTACTCCAGTTCACCGGTCAGTCCGGCCGGCGTGCCGTCGCCAGCGAAGGACTCCCGCAGGCCGAGGGTGAGGTCGAACTTGGCCGCCCCGGTCGACCCGGGCAGCGTCTCGACCTCCAGGCCCGGCAGGGTCAGCTCGCCCTCGGCGTTGTTCTGCAGCACGACCATCACCTGGAACAGCGGGTGCCTGGCCGTGGTGCGGGCCGGGTTCAGCGCCTCCACCAGCCGTTCGAACGGCAGGTCCTGGTGGTCGTAGGCGGCCAGATCAGCGTCCCGGACGCGGCCGAGGAGCTCGGCGAACGTCGGGTCGCCGGACAGGTCGGTCCGCAGCACGAGCGTGTTGACGAAGAATCCGACCAGGTCGTCCAGCGCCTCGTCGGCCCTCCCCGCGACGGGCGTGCCGAGTGGGATGTCCGTGCCCGCACCGAGCCGGGACAGCAGGGCGGCGAAAGCGGCGCGCAGCACCATGAACGGCGTGGCACCGGCGGCCCGCGCCAGAGCCGTGAGGCCCTGGTGGACGTCCGCGCCGATCGCGAACGGCACGACGTCGCCCTGGTGAGCGGGCCGGGCCGGACGGGGCCGATCGACCGGCAGCGTCGCCTCCTCCGGCAGACCGGCGAGGGCCTGCCGCCAGTGCGCGAGCTGGTCGTCGGCCGGGAACCTCCGCTGCCACAGGGTGTAGTCGGCGTACTGGACCGGCAGCGGAGTCCACTGTGGAGCTTTGCCGCTGGTCCGGGCCGTGTAGGCGTCGGCGAGGTCGGTCAGCAGCGGTCGCATCGACCAGCCGTCGGCCGCGATGTGGTGCACCACGACCAGCAGCACGTGTTCGCGATGCGCGACGCTGATCAGCCGTACCCGCAACGGGCTCCTGGTCAGGTCGAACGGCCTGCGCGCCTCCTCCTCGACGGTGCTGTGCGACTCGGCGAAGTCGACCACCGCCGGCAGGACCACCTGGCACACCACGCCGTCGCGCTGGCGGAACACCGTCCGCAGCGCCTCGTGCCTCTCCACCACGTCCTCGAGCGCCGCGCGCAGGGCCGGCACGTCGACCACACCGGTCAGCCGCAGAGCGATCGGGACGTGGTAGGCGGCGCCGGGTTGCTGGACCTGTTCGACCGTCCACAACCGTTGCTGCGCCGAGGAAAGTGGCAGCAGGTCCGGCCGTTCGACCGGCGCGATCCGGTCCCTGGCGCGGCGTCCGGTGTCGAGGCGTGTTTCCAACGCGGCGACGGTCGGTGCGTCGAACACCTCGCGCAGCCCGATCTCGGTGTCGAACGTGGCACGGATCCGTGCCACCAGCCGGGCGGCGAGCAACGAGTGGCCGCCGAGTGCGAAGAAGTCGTCGTGCGGACCGACCTTCCGCGCGCCCAGCAGGTCCGCGAAGATTCCGCACAGCACTTCCTGGCGTGCGGTGCGCGGTGCGCTCGCTCCGGCCGTGACGACCGGGGCGGGCAGGGCCCGGCGGTCGACCTTGCCGTTGTGCGTCAAGGGAAGCGCGTCCAGGACCACGACCACCGCGGGCACCATGAACGCCGGGAGCAACGCGCCGACGTGCTCGCGAGCCTCCTCGGGCGTGATCGACCCCACGACGTAGCCGACGAGGCGCTTGCCGGTCGCCGGGTCGTCGTGCACGACGACGACGGCGTGGGAGACGCGGTCGTGGCGGGTCAGCGCCGCCTCGATCTCGCCCGGCTCGACCCGGAAGCCCCGGATCTTGACCTGGTGGTCCGCGCGGCCGAGGAACTCGATCACCCCGTCCGCGCGCCACCGGCCCAGGTCACCGGTCCGGTAGAGGCGGCCGCCGGCGCAGGCGACGAACCGTTCCGCGGTCGCGCCCGGCCTGTTCAGATAGCCGAGGGCGAGGCCGTCGCCGCCGACGTAGATCTCCCCCGCGACGCCGGGCGGCACCGGGTTGAGGTCGCCGTCGAACAGGTGCACGGTGGTGTGGGCGATCGGCGACCCGATGGGCACCGGCCCGTCGACCTCGGTGATCTGGTGCGTGGTCGCGAAGACCATGCTCTCCACCGGCCCGTACCCGTTGACCAGCCGGACGTTCGGGTACTCGCGCAGGACGCGGGCGACGTGGGCACCGGACGCGGCGTCGCCACCGGTGACCACCTCGTCGACCTGCCCGAACACCTCGGGATGCGTGTCCACCAGCGCGGCGAACAGGCCCGCCGACAGCCACAGCCGGTCGACGCCGTGCCGTTGCACCTGCTCGGCGATCAACGCCGGGTCGGGCACCTGTCCGGGGGCGAGCACGCACGTGGTGCCGTGCAGCAAGGGCTGCCACAGCTCCAGCGCCGCCGCGTCCCAGGCCACCGGCGCCGCCTGCAGCCAGACACCTCCCGCGCCGGCGAACCGCTGGCCGAAGAACATCCGCACGGCCGCGCGGTGCGTCGTGACGACCCCCTTCGGCACGCCCGACGAGCCGGACGTGAACATCACGCACGCCACGTCACCGCCACCGACCGGGAACCCGGGCAGGGTCGCGGACTCCCCCGCGACGTCGTCCACCCGCACGACGTCCACGTGGTCCGGCAGCAGGCCCGCGACGGACGGGTGGCTGACCACCAGTTCCAGCCCGGCTTCGTCCACCACGCGCTGGATCGGGTGCGTCGGGTCGAGCGGCACGTACGCCGCGCCGGTCTTGAGCACCCCCAGCAGTGCGACGACGAACGCCGGTGACCGCTCGACCAGCACGCCGACCAGATCACCGCGGCCGACGCCGTGCTCGAGGACCTTGTGCGCCACCTGGTTCGCCCACGCGTCGACCTCGGCGAACGTCAGCCGTTCGTCGCCGGAAACCAGGGCCACCGCGTCCGGACGGGTCTGCGCCTGCTCCTCGAACAGGTCGGCCAGCGACCGGTCGCGCGGGTAGTCGACGGACGTGTCGTTCCAGCCGGCAAGCTGTGCATGCTCTTCGGCGGAGAGCACGTCCACTCGCGACACACGGGTCTCCGGGTCGATCGCGGCGGCGACGCGTTCGAAGCGCGCGATCAGCGACTGCGCCGTGGCGGGGTCGAACAGGTCCGCCGCGTACTCCAGCGTGCCGGTGATCCCCGCCGGACCGTCCTCGTCCACCGTCTCGTTCAGCATCAGGGCGAGGTCGAACTTGGCCGCGGTCACCTCGATGGCGACCGGTTCGCCGCCCAGTCCGGTGCCCGGCGTCGCGGGCTGCACCGTGACGAACACCTGGAACAGCGGGTGCCGGGCGGGCGAGCGGACCGGGTTCAGCTCCTCGACGACCTGGTCGAACGGCAGGTCCTGGTTCGCGTAGGCGGCCAGGTCGGTCTCCCGGACCCTCCCGACCAGCTCGCGGAACGTCGGGTCGCCGGCCAGGTCGGTGCGCAGCACCAGCGTGTTGACGAAGAACCCGACCAGGTCGTCCAGCGCCTCGTCGGTGCGGCCGGCCACGGCCGTGCCCAGCGGGACGTCCGTGCCCGCGCCGAGCCTCGACAGCATCAGCGCCAGGGCAGCCTGCACGACCATGAACAGCGTCGCGTCGCACTCCCGTGCGATCGCCAGCAGCCGGCGGTGCGCCTCGGCGTCGAGGGACACGGCCAGCTGTTCGCCGCGGTGGCTCGGGGTCTCCGGGCGCGGCCGGTCGGCCGGCAGCGTGATCTCCTCCGGCAGGCCGGCCAGTGCCGTCCGCCAGTGCTCGGCCTGGGCGCTCGTGTCGAGTTCCTGCTGCCACAGCGCGTAGTCCGCGTACTGGACCTCCAACGGCGGCAGGTCCGGCTCGGTGCCGCGGCTTCGGGCGTCGTAGGCGGTGCCGAGGTCGCGCAGCAACGGACCCCAGGACCAGCCGTCGGTGACGATGTGGTGCATCACCACCAGAAGGATGTTGTCCTCTTCGGACAGTCGGAGGAGCTTGGCCCTGATCGGGAGGTCTGCCGCGAGGTCGAACGGGCGCGCCGACTCAGTGGCCAGCAGCGCGTCCAGTTCGGTCGCGTCGCACTCGACGACGTCCAGTGCGACCTCGGCGTGGGGCAGGACGACCTGCTCGGGTACGCCGTCGCGGTCCGGGAAGACCGTGCGCAGCACCTCGTGCCGCGCCACGACGTCACCGAGTGCCGCGTGCAGCGCGTCGGTGTCGAGTGGTCCGCGCAGCCGTTGCGCCAGCGGCACGTGGTAGGTCGTTCCCGGGCCCTGCAAGCGGTTCAGGAACCAGAGCCGGCGTTGGGCCGCGGACAGCGGGAGGCGGTCGGGGCGTTCCGTGGCGCGCACGGACGGCCTGGCTTCGGCGAGGGAGTCCACGCGGGCGTCCAGGCCGCGCACGGTCGGTGTGCGGAAGACCTCGCGCATCGCCAGTTCGACACCCAGCACCGCGCGCACCCTGCTGACGAGCCTGGCCGCCAGCAGCGAATGACCGCCCAGCGCGAAGAAGTCGTCGTCCGGTGAGACCTCCGGCAGGTCCAGCAGGCCGGCGAAGATGCCGCAGAGGATTTGCTGGCGCGGCGTTCTGGCCGTGTCTCCGGTGGAGGTGGTTTCAGGAGCGGGCAGGGCGGCGCGGTCGAGCTTGCCGTTGGCGGTGCGGGGCAGTTCGCCGAGCACCACGAACGCCGACGGGACGAGGTGGTCGGGCAGCCTGGTCGTGGCGAACGCCCGCAGTACCGCCGAGTCCGCCGTGCCGACGACGTAGGCGACCAGTCGTGGCCCGTCGAGCACCACGACCTCCGCCTGCCGGACGTCCGGGTGCGCGGTCAGCACGGCCGCCACCTCGCCCGGTTCCACCCGGAACCCGCGGATCTTGACCTGGTCGTCCGCGCGGCCCAGGAACTCGACCGTGCCCTCGGCGTCCTGGCGTACCAGGTCGCCGGTCCGGTACATCCGCCCGCCGAACGGGCTGGCGACGAACCGTTGCGCCGTCACGGAAGGCTGGCCGAGGTACCCGTGCGCCAGGCCGATGCCGGCCATGTAGAGCTCGCCGGGCGTGCCGGGCGGGACCAGCCGGAGGTGCTCGTCGAGCACGTGGACCTGCTTGCCCGCGAGCGGGCGGCCGACCGGGATGCTGCGGCGTTCCGAGTCCTCCGGCCGGATGCGGTGGGTGAGGGTGAAGATCGTGTTCTCGAGCGGTGAGTAGCCGTTGACCAGCCGCACGTCCGGGTGCCGTTCCAGCAGCGTCCGCACGTGGGCCTTCGACGCGGCCTCACCGCCGGTCATGACCTGCCGGACGCCGTGGAGCGCGGCCGGGTACTCGTCCAGCACGAAGTTGAGCAGGCTTGCGGACAGGTGCACGGTCGTGATGCCGTGGGCGGCGATCAGCTCGACGATCCGCGCGGGCTCGGGCGACTGGCCCGGTTGCAGCACGCAGGCCGCGCCGGAGAGGAGTGCGCCGAACAGTTCCAGCGCGAACGCGTCCCACGAGACCGGTGCGCACTGCAGCCACACCTCGTCGGGGCCGAACTCGGCGTAGTCCTGGCCGGTCAGCGTGGCGACGACCGCGCGGTGCGAGGTCAGCACGCCCTTGGGCCTGCCGGTCGAACCCGACGTGAACATCACGCACATCGCGTCGTCCGGGCTCACCGGGCGGTGGAACGGTTCGGTGCTCAGGTCCGGGAGCGCGCTGATCTCGGCCAGACGGGTCGTCAGCCGTGACGGGCCGTTCACCACTGTGACAGCAGGATTTGCCTGCTCCACCAGCGCGGCCAGCCGTTCGGCCGGGTGGTCGGGGTCGAGCAGCACGTAGGCCGCGCCGAGCTTGAGCACGGCGAGCACGGCCGCGACCAGTTCGGGGCCCCTGGGCAGGCAGATCGCGACGAGGCTGCCCCGCGGTGCGTCGAGGTGGCGCGCGAGCCGGTTCGCCTGGGCGTCCAGTTCGGCGTAGGTCGTGCGTCCGGCTTCGTGGATCAACGCGGTCGCGTCCGGCGTCCTGCGTGCGTGCACCGCGAAGATCTCGTGCAGGCAGTCGTCCGCCTCGGCTTCGCCCTTGTTCCACTCCACTGCGATCGTGTGCCGCTCGGCCGGCGTCAGCAGGTCCACTTCGGACACTCGCGCGTCCGGGTTCTCCGCCACGGCGGTGAGGAACCGCACGTACCGGTCGAGGAGTGCGGTGGCCGTGCAGCCGGTGAACAGGTCGGTCGCGTACTCCAGGTGGCAGGTCAGGCCGTCACCGGTGTCGTGCAGGGTCAGCGTGAGGTCGAACTTGGCCGTGTGCCGGTCGACGTCGAAGAGCGCGGTCTCGCAGCCGGGGAACGCGGCGCCGGCCTGGGCGTTGTTCTGCAGCACGACCATCACCTGGAACAGCGGGTGCCGGGCCAGGGTGCGCGTGGGGTTCAGTTCCTCGACGACGCGGTCGAAGGGCACGTCGGCGTTCGCGTAGCCGGCCAAGCCGGTCTCCCGAACCCGGTCGAGCAGTTCGCGGAACGTCGGGTCGCCGGAGACGTCGTTGCGCAGCACCACCGTGTTGACGAAGAGTCCGACGAGGTCGTCCAGCGCCTCGTCACCCCGTCCGGCGACCGGCACGCCCACCGGGACGTCCGTGCCCGCGCCGAGCCGGGACAGCAGCGCGGCGAACGCGGCCTGCACGACCATCGCCTGCGTCGCCTGGCCGGACCGGGCGAGCCCGGCGACGTCGGCGTTCACGTGGGCGCTCACCAGTTCGCCCTGGTGGCTGGGCGCGGCGGGTCGCAGGTGGTCGGCGGCCGGACTGGCCTCGTCGGGCAGGTCTTCCAGCGCCGTGCGCCAGTGGCCGAGTTGCTCGGTGAAGTCCTGGTCGTGCTGCCACAGCACTTGGTCGGCGTACTCGACGGGCAGCGCTTTCCACTGTGGCTGGGCGCCCTCACGACGTGCGGCGTACGCCGTGGACAGGTCGCGCAGCAGAGGCGCGACCGACCAGCCGTCGGCGGCGATGTGGTGCAGGACCAGCAACAGCACGTACTGGTCGGGCGCCTCCTCGGCGAGGTAGGCCCTCAACGGCGGTTCGGTGCGCACGTCGAACGGCCGGGTGGCGGCCTCTTCGAGTTCGTTGGGGTCCAACGGGATCAGGTCGACGTCCGCCGGCAGCGCCACCTGGTACGGCTCGCCGTCGTGCGCGGGGAAGATCGTCCTCAGGGGCTCGTGTCGCTGCGCCAGGTCGATCAAGGCGACGCGCAACGCGTCCCGGTCGAGCGATCCGTTGAGGCGCAAACCGATCGGGACGTTGTAGGCGGCGCTCGGGCCGTGCACGTCCTCGAGCAGCCACAGCCTGCGCTGGGCGTGGGACAACGGCATCCGTTCCGGGCGTGGCCTCCGCTCCACCGCATGCCGCGCATGGCCGAGCGAGTCGAGCAACACGTCCAGCGCCGCCGGCGTCGGCCGGTCGAACACGTCCCGCAACGCCATCTCGACGCCGAACGCGGTGCGCGCCCTGGCGACGAGCCGTGCCGCGAGCAGCGAATGCCCGCCCAGTGCGAAGAAGTCGTCGTCCAGCGACACCTGGCCGGCGCCGAGGAGGTCCGCGAAGATCCCGCAGAGCACCTCCTGCCGCGCGGTCCGCGGAGCCCGACCCTTCGTCTGGACGCGTTCGGGCTCGGGCAACGCGCGCCGGTCGAGCTTTCCGTTGGGGGTCAACGGGAACGCGTCGAGCACCACCACGGCGGCCGGCACCATGTAGTCGGGCAGCCGTTCCGCCAGGTACTCCCTGACGCCTTCGGCGTTGCCGACGACGTAGGCGACCAGCCGCTTGCCGGTGCTCCCGTCCGCCCGCACCTCGACCGCCGCGCGTTCGACGCTCGGATGACTCAGCAGCGCGGCCTCGACCTCACCGGGCTCGACCCGGTAGCCGCGGATCTTGACCTGGTCGTCCGCGCGGCCCAGGAACTCGACGGTCCCGTCCGGCCGCCACCGCCCCACGTCACCCGTGCGGTACATCCTGTGCCCGGTGGCGCACGCGACGAACCTCTCGGCCGTGGTGCCGGGCCGGTTCAGGTACCCGTGCGCGAGCCCGTCACCCGCGAGGTAGATCTCCGCCGCGACCCCCGGCGGCACCGGGTTGAGGTCCCCGTCCAACAGGTGCACGGTGGTGTTCGCGATCGGCCCGCCGACCGGTACCGGCCCGTCGACCTCGGTGATCTGGTGCGTGGTGACGAACACCATGCTCTCCACCGGCCCGTAGCCGTGCACGAGGCGTACAGCCGGGAACTCCCGCACAACCCTGGCGAGGTGCGCGACCGAGGGGCTCTCACCGCCGGTCATCACCTCACGGACGACGTCGAAGACCTCGGGATGGGTGTCCAACACGGCCGCGAACAGACCCGCCGACATCCACAGCGTGGTGACGCCGTGGCGTGCCACGAGCCGTGCGATCACCGCGGGGTCGGGCACCTGGCCGGGGGCGAGCACGCAGGTGCCGCCGTGCAGCAGGGGTGGCCACAGTTCCAGGGTGAGGCCGTCCCAGGAGACCGGCGCCGACTGCAGCCACACGCCGTCGAAGTGCACGTACGACTGGCCGAAGAAGGTGCGGACCGTGGCGCGGTGCGAGGACATCGCGCCCTTGGGCACGCCGGAGGAGCCGGACGTGAACAGCACGCACGCCACGTCGTCCGCGGTGATCGCCACGGTGGGGCGGGTGGTGGGTTCGTCGCCGGGGCCTGCCGGCACCGGTAGCCAGGCGCCAGGCTTGCCGCTCAGGCCTGCCGATGCCGGCGGCGCCAGCGCGCCACCTAGTACCGCCACCGCGCCGCCGGGCTCTGCCGACGCGCCGCCCAGCCCCGCCGACGCACCGGCCAGCCCGGCCAGCACCTCCACCCCGGCCACGCGGCCCGGGTCGTCCGTCACCACCAGTCCCAGTCGCGCCTGCCCGGCCACCGAGGCGATCCGGTCGTCCGGATGCCCCGGGTCGAGCGGCACGTACGCCGCCCCCGCCTTCACCACCCCGAGGATCGCCGCCACGAAGTCCGGCGACCGCCGCACCAGCACACCGACCAGATCCCCGCGCGAGACCCCACGGGCGATCAGCCGATGCGCGACCTGGTTCGCCAGCGCGTCCAACTCACCGGCCGACACCTCCAAACCGTCGAACACGAGCGCCACAGACCCCGGATCGGCGTCCACCCGCTCCTCGAACAGCTCCACGAGCGTCCGGTCACGCGGGTAGGCGACGTCGGTCGCGTTCCACTCCGCCAGCGCGGTCCGCTCCTCCGCCAGCAGCACACCGACCTGTGACAACGGCACGTCCGGCTGCTCCGACCACGTGGCCAGCAACGCCGTGAACCGGCGCGCGAGCAGCGCCGCGGACGGTTCGTCCCACAGGTCCAGGGCGTAGGTGAGCCAGCCGCGCACGCCGTCGGCGGTCTCGGCGAGGTCGACGGTGAGGTCGAACTTGGCCGGGTGCAGCTCGACCGAACCGGTCTCCACGGTCAGGCCGACGAACTCCGGCGCGTCGTCCGGGGCGTTCTGGAGCACGAGCATCGTCTGGAACAGCGGGTGCCGCGACCGCGAACGTTCCGGGTTGAGCTCCTCCACCAGACGTTCGAACGGCAGATCCTGGTGGGCGAAGGCGGCGAGATCGGTCGAGCGGACTCGGCCGATCAGCTCGCGCAAGGTCGGGTCGCCGGTCAGGTCGGTGCGCAGGACCAGGGTGTTGACGAAGAACCCGACCAGGTCGTCCAGTGCCTCGTCGGTGCGGCCGGCCACCGCCGTGCCGAGCGGGATGTCGGTGCCCGCGCCCAGCCGTGACAGCAACGCCGTCAGACCGGCCTGCAGCACCATGAACAGGGTCGAACCGGTGTCTGCGGCGAGCGCCGAGAGCCTGCCGTGCACAGCGGAGTCGAGGGAGACCTCCACCGCCGCGCCTCGATGGGTCGCCGCGGCCGGCCGGGGGTGGTCGGTGGGCAGGTCGATCTGCTCGGGCAGGTCGGCGAGCGTCTCGCGCCAGTACGCCAGCTGGCCGGCCATCTCGCTGTCCGAGTCGTCGGCCGAGCCGAGAACTTCCTGTTGCCACACCGTGTAGTCGGCGTATTGGACCGGCAGCGGCTCCCAGTCCGGCGCATTCCCGTTAAGGCGCGCGGCGTAGGCGGCGGAGAGATCACGAGTCAGCGGGCCCCACGACCAGCCGTCGGTGGCGATGTGGTGCATCACGAAGAGCAGCACGTGGTCCTGTTCGGACACTTGATAGAGCGTGGCGCGCCAAGGGTGTTCGGTCGCGAGGTCGAAGTCGTGAGCCGACGCCTTGGTCATCGCCTCCCACAAGTTCGCGGCCGACACCGTCTGGAGTGCCGGGACGGTGTCGAGCACCAGCTGGTGCGGTTCGCCGTCGATCTCCGGGAACACCGTGCGCAACGTTTCGTGGCGGCCGGCCACGTCGGCCAGCGCGGATTCCAGTGCGGTCACGTCGAGCGGGCCGCGGAACCGCAGGGTGTAGGTGGCGTTGTACAGAGCGCCTGCCGGGTCGAGGCGGTGCAGCAGCCACAGCCGACGCTGGGCGAAGGACAGGGGGCTCACAACGTCTCCTTTTGCCGGGCCCGCGCCCGCAGAGCGGGTCTGGCCTTCTTCGCGAGTACGAGTCGGTCGGCCAGGTCGGCCACGGTCGGTCCGTCGAACACGGTGGCGACGGACAGTTCGGCGTGCAGTTCCCGGCGGATCCGGCCGAGCAGCCGCATCACCAGCAGCGAGTGGCCGCCCAGCCGGAAGAAGTCGTCGTCGATGGACACCGACGGCACGCCGAGGACTTCGGCGAACAACGAGCACAGCGCGCGTTCGTTCGCGGTGCGCGGGGCACGGCCCTCCACGACCACCGCGCCGGGTGCCGGGAGCGCCCGCCGGTCGAGCTTGCCGGTGTCGGTGCGGGGCAGGGCGTCCAGCACCACGAACGCCGACGGCACCAGGTGCTCGGGCAGTCGCGCGCGGGCGTGCTCCCGCAACCTTTGCGCGCCACCGACGACGTAGGCGACGAGCCGTTTGTCACCCGGCTTGTCCTCCCGCACCACGACTTCCACCTGCCGCACGTCCGGGTGGCCGGCCAGGACGGCGCGCACCTCGCCCGGTTCGACCCGGAAGCCGCGGATCTTGACCTGGTCGTCCGCACGGCCCAGGAACTCGACGGTGCCGTGCGCGTCCTGACGGGCCAGGTCGCCCGTGCGGTACATGCGTCCGCCGAACGGACTGGCCACGAACCGTTCGGAGGTGGCGGCGGACTGCCCGAGGTAGCCGTGCGCCAGCCCGTCACCCGCCATGTACAGCTCACCGGGCGTGCCCGGCGGCACCGGTCGCAGCCACCGGTCCAGCACGTGGACCTGTTTGCCCGCCAGCACTTTGCCCACCGGGATGCTGCGCCGCCCGGTGTCCTCGACAGCGATGCGGTGGCAGAGCGTGAAGATCGTGTTCTCGACCGGGGAGTAGCCGTTGACCAGGCGGAGGTCCGGGTGGCGCTGCGACGCCGTCCGCACGTGCGCCGGTGACGCCGCCTCGCCGCCGGTCATCAGCTGCCGCACGCCCGTGAACGCGTCCGGGTGTTCGTCCAGCATGTAGTTCAGCAGGCTCGCGGACACGTGCACGGTCGTGATGCTGTGCTTGGCGATCAGCTCCGCGATCCGTTCGGGCTCCGGCGACTGACCGGGTTGCAGGACGCAGGTCGCGCCGGACAGCAACGCTCCGAACAGTTCGAGCGCGAACGCGTCCCACGACACAGGCGAGCACTGCAGCCACACCTCGTCCGCGCCGAACTCGACGTAGTCCTGGCCGGTCAGCGTGCCGGCCAACGCGCCGTGCGAGGTCAGCACGCCCTTGGGGCGGCCGGTGGAGCCGGAGGTGAACATGACGCACGCCGAGTCCGCCGGTGTGACGGGGATGCCAGGCGGGGAGTCCGCGGTGCCGTCGGGCACGGTCGTGATGACGGCGCGGACGCCGGCGAGCGCAATCACCGCCTCCAGCCGGGCGGCGGGGAAGGCGACGTCGAGGACGGTGTACGCGGCACCGGCCTTGAGCACCGCGAGGATCGCCACGACGAGCGGGATGCCGCGTTCCAGGCGCACGCCGACGACATCACCCCGGCGGACGCCCTCGGCGACCAGCTGGTGCGCCAGGTGGTTCGCTCGCAGGTCGAGCTCGCGATAGTCCACTGTGGACGTCTCGTGAATCAGCGCGGTCGCGTGCGGGGCGGCCGCGGCGACGCGTTCGATCAACCCGTGCAAGGTGTCGCCTGGTCGCTTCGCCTCCGACCTGACCACACCCTCACCGGGCAGCAGCAGATCCACGTCCGCGACCGGCGTGTCCGGTGCCTCGGCGACCGCCTCCAGGAAGCGGACCATCCGGGCGGCCAGCGCGCGGGCCGTCTCGGCGTCGAACAGGTCGGTGGCGTACTTCAGCGTGCCGCGCAGCCCGTCGCCCTCGCTGAAGTCGAACACCAGGTCGGCCTTCGCCGCCGGCGTCTCCATCGGCACGTCCACACAGGACAGTCCGGGGAACTCCGGCGCGGTCGCGGGCGGCTGGAGCACGAGCAGCGTCTGGACCAGCGGGTGCAGCCCCTGCGAGCGCGCCGGTTGCAGCTCCTCCACGAGCCGGTCGAACGGCAGCTCGCTGTGCAGGTGCGCGGCGCCGTCCTGTTCCCGCACCCTGGCCAGCAGTTCCCGGAACGTGGGCCGCCCGGACACGTCGGTGCGCAGCACGACGGTGTTGACGAAGCACCCGACGAGGCCGGCCAGCGACTCGTCCTCACGACCGGCGACGATCCCGCCGATCGGCACGTCCTCCCCCGCGCCGAGCCGCGAGCACAGCCCGGCCAGCGCGGCGCGGAGAATCATGAACAGCGTCGTCCTCGACTCGCGGGCCAGCGCGACCAACGCACCGTGCGCGTCCACCTCGAAGTCGACCGCGCCCGCCTCGCGGACCCCGGCGGACCGGACGGACCGGTCCGCCGGCAACGCGATCTCCTCGGGCATGCCCGCGAGCTCGGCCGTCCAGTACGCCAGCGATTCGCCGTCCGACGCCAGCAGGTCGCGGTGCCAGCTCGTGAAGTCCAGGTACCGCACCGGCAACGGATCCCAGTCCGGCGCACGGCCCTCGAGCCGTGCCGCGTAGGCCCTGGCCAGGTCGCGCCACAGGGGCGTGATCGACCAGCCGTCGACCGCGATGTGGTGCACGACCAGGACCAGCAGGTCCTCTCGCAGAGACGCCCTGATCGGGATCTCCGTCTCGAGGTCGAACGGTCGCGCGATGTCCTCCACTGTGGACAGTTCCAGAGTCGGCGCGTCGAGGACCCGTTGGTACGGCTCGTCCTCGAACACCGGGAAGATCGTGCGCAACGGCTCGTGCCTCGCCACGACGTCGGCAAGTGCCTGAGTGAGCGCCGGGACGTCCAACGGCCCGCGCAGACGGATCGCGCACGGCACGTTGTAGGCGGGCCCGCGTTCCGACTGCTGCACGAACCACATCCGCCGCTGAGCTGCGGACAACGCCGGCCGTGCGGGGTGCTCGACCGGAACCGGACCGGTCCGGGCGGCCCCGGCCTTCGCCATCACCTCGGCCAGCAACGCGGGCGTGGAGGACTCGAACACCGCGGGCGCCGGCACCTCGATCCCCGCCACCACCCGCAGCCTGCCGACCAGTCGCGCCGCCGCGAGCGAGTGCCCGCCCAGCGCGAAGAAGTCGTCGTCCACGCCGATCGGCGCGATGCCCAGCACCTCGGCGAACAACGCGCAGACCGTCTCCTCCGCCGCAGTGCTCGGTGGCCCACCAGCGGGGACGCGTTCGCGAACCGGCGCCGGCAGCGCACGCCGGTCGAGCTTCCCGTTGGGCGTCAACGGCAACGCGTCGAGGAACACCACGTCCGACGGCACCATGTAGCCGGGAAGGATCGACGCGCAGTGCTCGCGCACCTCGGCCTCGGTGGGCGCCGGCCCGTCCGGCACCGCGTACGCCACCAGCGACTTCTCCCCCGCCGGGGTCGTCAGCACGGTCACCGCCGCCTGCCCGACCCGCAGGTGCGCCGCGACCACACCGGCCACCTCGGCGGGTTCGATCCGGAAACCGCGGATCTTCACCTGGTCGTCGGTCCGCCCAGCGAAGTCGACGTCCCCGTCCGGCCGCACCCGCCCCAGGTCACCGGTGCGGTACATGCGCTCACCCGGCGCCCCGAACGGATCGGCGACGAACCGCACCGAGGTCTCCCCCGGCCGCCCGAGGTACCCGCGGGCGAGCTGCACACCCGTCAGGTACAGCTCACCGACCTCCCCCGCCGGCACCGGCCGCAACTCGGCGTCCAGCACCCGGATGCCGGCACCGGGCGTCGCCTGCCCGATCGGCATGAGACCACTGCCGTCGACGGCCCGGCACGGCAGGCAGGTGACGCCGACGGACACCTCGGTGGGCCCGTACTCGTTGTAGAGCACCACGTCCAGGCTCTCGCGGAACCGGTCCGCGACCGCGATCGGCAGTCCTTCGCCCTCGGACGCCACCAGCCGCAACGGCCCGTCGGCGCCGTCCCGCAGGTACTCGTCCAGGAACAGCGGGATCATCGACGCGACGAACCGGATCATCGTGATCCGCTCGGCCCGCACGGTCCTCGCGAGGTAGGCGGGGTCCCGATGGCCACCGGGGCGGGCCATGACGAGCGTCGCCCCGGCGGCCAGGGTCAGGAAGACCTCGATGACGGACGGGTCGAAGCCCGACGGCGTCTTCTGCAGCACCCGGTCGCCCGGCGCCAGGCGGTAGTGCGCCTGGACGTCGGCCATCCGCCGCAGGATGCCGCGGTGGGTGATCACCACGCCCTTGGGTTTGTTGGTGGTGCCGGAGGTGAACATGACGTACGCGGGGTGGTCGGGCAGCGGAGGGGTGGGCCGGCCACCTGTGGCATCGGGGCGCGAGCCGCCCGCCGACCCGCCCGCCACCTCCGCGTCACCGACCAGCGACCACTCGGCCACCTCGTCCAGCCCGAGCGTGAGCGCCGGCCGCGCCACCTCCACCATGTGCGCGGTCCGCTCCGCCGGGTAGTCCGGGTCCAGCGGCAGGTACGCCGCCCCCGCCCGGACGATCGCCAGCAACGCGACGACCAGCTCGGCCGAGCGCGGCACGGCGACCGCCACCACGTCCTCCGCGCCCACACCCCGGGACCTGAGCGCGGTGGCCAGGACATCGGCGCGGGCGGAGAGTTCGGCATACGTCAGGACCACGCCGTCGCACTCGACGGCGGGTGCGTTCGGTGCCGAGCGCACGGCTCGGTCGACCGCGGACGGCAGGTTCTGGAGATCGGCGAGCACGGCGGCACCCCCTTGGCGGGTCGGAAGGTCAGGACATCGAGGCGATGAGGCTGGCCGGACGCAGGTCCGTCCAGTTCTCCTCGACGTAGGCGAGGCAGGCGTCGCGGCCGTCCGGGCCGAAGGTCCGGGTCCAGCCCTCGGGCACGGGGATGCGCTCGGGCCACAGCGAGTGCTGGTTCTCGTCGTTGACCAGCACCAGGTACACGCCGTCGGCGTCCTCGAACGGGTTGGTGGTCATGACTCGTCTCCTCGGTGGGTTCGGGCGTCGTGCTGGTGCGCGACGCGGTGCAGTGCGGCGAGCAGGTGGGTGGAGCTCGTGGTGGTGCCGGAGCGGTCCACGGCGGAGCGCGGGATCGGCATGGCGCCGACGGACGACCAGCGCAGCCGGCCGGTGTCGTCGATGTGGCTGCGGGCGTGGCCCGCGTTGTCGGGGTGCAGGCAGTACGGCACGTCGAGCAGGCCGCGCCGGAACGCGGCGAGCAGCGCCGTGCCTGGGTCGCCGGGCAGCTCGAGCACCGCCTCGACGAGTGCCGTCGCCTCGGCGAGCACGCCGTTGTCCTCACAGGACGACACGAACGAGACCGAAGAGGCAGCGGCCGCCGCGTTTTCCAGGGCGGCGACGTTCTCGGCGACGGTAGGGATGCGGTGCGCCTCCGCCACGGTCTTGACGATCAGGCGTTCGGCGCCGGCCCGGACCGCGAGCCGGGCGGCGTTGTCGTTCAGCAACCGGGCGCCGGACGGCGTGCGCGGGAACACGCCCATGTAGGCGTAGACCACGACGTGCCAGTCCACATCGGACAGGAAGCGGGCGGCGAGCGTGCGCAGGGCGTGGATCGCCTCGGCGTCCTGGTCCGCGTTGGTCTGCTGGGCGTAGCTCAGCGAGACGCTCTCCACGCCGTGGAAGCGGAAGAAGATCGCCTCCAGGACGCTGAGCGCGACCAGCAGGCTCGGCGGGCAGAGCTGGCCCATCATGCAGCCGCCGAACGTCTCCAGGTGCCCGGAGAACTCCTCGCACGCCTCGGACCAGTGGCCGACCGAGTCGCGCAACGGCTTCCGGCTGTAGGGCAGGCAGTACGACACCGGACCGCCCTCGGTGGCGTCCAGTCCCGCCTCGGCCAGCGCGGCGAAGATGGCCCTCGGGTCGGCGGACCCGTGCCGCACCTGCACCGGGAACCCGCTGAGCCCGTCCAGCACGGCCCGCGTGGTGTCGGGGTGGTGCGAGACGATCGGGTAGCCGTTGAGCCGGGCGCCGTCGTGCAACGCCTCCAGCGCCGCGCGGTGGTCGCCGACCCTCGTGTAGCTGTCGACGGTGAGGGTGCCCACGGTGGTGGCACGAGCGCCCCTCACCGCCAGCAGGCCCGCCCGCATCTCCAGCGGGGACGCCATGCCCATCCTGGGCTGCACCACGAGCCTGCCGTGGGCCGCCGCCAGCGCGACCGCGTCCGCGAAGCCCGTCACGACACACTGTCCGCGGTGCTGGCCAACACGAACGCGGCGATGAACTCACGGAACCGCGTGATGGCCGTGTCGTCGTCGAAGACCTCGGTGAAACCCGCTGCCCGCAACGCGTCTGCCTGCGCGGGTTCCGGGCCGCCCGTGCCGAGCTTGCCGCCGATGACGACCGGGACCGCCGCCAGACCGGGCCGGCCCCGCACCTCGGCGAGCGCACGCGGCCCGTCCTGGTAACCGTGCCCGTTCACCGTGCTGAGCACGACGAGGTCGGGCTGTTCGGCCTCGCACTCGTCCGCGAGCAGCACGGGCGGCACGCACGCCCCGAGGTTGACCACGCGGTACCCCTCCTCCTCCAGCAGCAGCTGGAGGTAGACGAGGTTCCAGGTGTGCGAGTCCGACGCGGTGCCGGACAACAGGACCAGGTTGTTCATGTCAGGTCAGGCTTTCTCGATGACGGGGTGCGGGGTCGGCGGCACCGGTCCGGCCGGGGAACCAGACGTCCTCGCTGCCCAGCGCCGCAGGGGTGTACTTGCCCAGAGCGCTGGTCAGCAGCCGCACCTCGAACGCGAGGCACTCGACGAGGCGGCGCAGACCGTGCTCGGGATCGGCGTCCACGGCGGTGAGCGCGGCACGGCCGAGCCCGACGGCGGTGGCACCGAGCGCCAACGCCTTGACGGCGCGCACGCCCTCCCAGACGCGGCCGGTGGCGAGCAGGCAGCCGGACGGCGTGCCGATCCGCCGCAGGCACTCGGCGAGCGGCAGGCCGACGTGGTCGAGGAACGCGCGGGGCGCCCAGCCGGTGCCACCCTCGGCACCGTCGACGGTCACCGCGTCCGCGCCGGCCTCCCACGCGCACGCCGCGGCCTGGGCCACGTCCCGGCCGGGGTGCAGCTTCACCCAGATCCGGGCGCGCGGGAAGTTGTTGCGCATGAACCGGATCTGCTGGCGCAGGATCTCGTCGGTGAACGTGCCGGGGCTGCCTGAACGCAGCACCCCGGCGCCGGACCACAGGTCGTCGATCGCGAACTGGTCGGACACCCGCGCGGCCGTGGCGCGGTCGAGCACCGTCAGGCCGCCGAGTCCGGGCTTCGCGCCCTGGCCCACCTTCAGTTCGAAGCCGAGCCTTCCGCTGGCCAGCAACGGTTCCGCGGCCGGATCGCTGTAGACGAGGTTCCACACCTCGGCGTCGGCGTCCTCGGTGCTCTGCTGCACCACGACTCCGCCCAGCGACGGGCCCGCCTCGTCGAGGTAGGCCCGGACGCGGGCGAGCATCCCGGTGGTGGCGTCCGGTTCCTGCCGGTACCCGGTGACGGGGACGACGTTCTCGCCGATCACCATCGGGATGCCGAGCGCACCCGCCTGCCTGCTGGCCGCGACCGACACCTCGGAGCTGCCGATGCGCGTGGAACCGAAGGCGGACAGGAACACCGGCAACGCGGAGGAGAACCCGCCGACCGTCGTCGCCAGGTCCACATCGGACTGCAACGGCTCCCGGCCGAGGTCGATCAGCTTCTCCAGCCGCAACGGCATGAACACCGGCGGCACCAGCCTGGCCGCGTCGAGCTCGTCGGCCGGGCGCTCGTCACCGAACGCCCGAGCACCGAACACCTCGTGGCCGTAGGACTCCACGGGCGGGAACGCCTCCGCGGTGCCGTTCAGCGCCCGCGCCCGCACCTGTTCCTCGGGGAAACCGGCCGCCCTCACGGTGCCATCTCCCCGGGCACCTTCGGGTAGGCATTGACCTGCCACACCGCGTCCAGCCCGGTGAGGAACCGGATGAGACGCTCCAGGCCCATGCCGAACCCGGCGCTGCGCGGCACGCCCTGGCGCATGACGTCGAGGTACCAGCGGTACTTCGCCGGGTTCTCGCCCGTCTCGCGCATCCGCGTGACGATCGTGGCGTAGTCCGACTCGCGCTCGCTGCCGCTGACGAGCTCGCCGTAGCCCTCGGGTGCGAGCAGGTCGAAGTTGCGCAGCCGGCCCGGTTCCGTGGTGCTCTCGCGGTCGTAGAAACCGCGCGAGCCCTTCGGGTAGTCGGTGACGAAGAACGGGCGGTCCTTCTGCCGCGACAGCAGTTCCTCGCCGGTCCAGGCGATCTCGGCGTCGGGGCTCTGCGGGTGGCCGAGCAGGTGCAGCTCGTCGACCGCCTCGCGGTGGCTGAGCACGCCGAACGGCCCGGACAGCAGCCAGGCGAACGCCAGCGGGTCACGTCCGAGGAGCTCGAACTGCTCGGGCACCGCGGTCAGCGCGTGCCGCACGACGTAGGTCAGCAGCCCTTCCGCGATCCGCATGGAGTCGGCGCGGGTGCCGTGCGCCATCTCCACGTCGATCTGGTGGAACTCCGCGAGGTGGCGCTGGGTGTTGCAGGTCTCGACCGGTTCGGCCCGCACGTTCGGCGCGACGTAGAAGATCTTGTCGAACGTCAGCAGCGACGCCTGCTTGTAGAGGATGCCGCTGCTCATGACCTTGTACTTGTGGCCGTAGTAGTCGACGTCGACCTGCTTGGAACCACGGGCGCCGGGGTCGGTCACCGGGCCGATCACCGGCGGCAGCATCTCGACGAAGCCCTCACCGCGCAGGTACGTCCTGGCCGCGCCCAGCACCTCCTGCTGGATCAGCATCGCGGCCCTGGTGGTGTCCGAGTCGAGGTGCTCGGCCAGCGGCGGCGGACGGCGATCGGCGGCGGGCTCGATCGCGACGGTCGTTGCGTGCTCCATGTTCTTTCCCACCCTTGGTTTCGCTGGTCGGGGCTGTCAGAGGCCGGACGCGGGGACGATCACGCGCCGCCAGCCGCCGGGGTCGGGCAGGACGCCGCGCTGGGTGTCGATCAGCGCCTGGCGCAGCTCGCGGGTCACCGGTCCGGCGGTGCCGTCGCCGATCACCCAGTCGCCGTCGCGGTCGCGCACCGTGCCGACCGGCGTGACCACGGCCGCCGTGCCGCAGGCGAAGACCTCGGTGATCAGTCCGGCCTCGCACTCCGAACGCCACTGGTCCACGGAGATCCGCTCCTCGCGGACCGTGTGGCCGAGCCGGTCCGCCAGCACCATCAGCGACTCGCGGGTGACGCCGGGCAGCAGCGTCCCGGTCAGTCCGGGCGTGACGACCTCGGTGCCGGAAGCGGTGCGGCGCACGAAGAACAGGTTCATGCCGCCCATCTCCTCGACCCACCGGTGCTCGGCGGCGTCGAGCCACACGACCTGCTGGCAGCCGGCCTCGCGGGCGAGGTTCTGCGCGACGAACGACGGGCCGTAGTTCGCGGCGCACTTCACGTCGCCGGTTCCGCCCTGCACCGCGCGGCTGTGCTCACGGCTGACAAGCACCGACACCGGCTCCAGCGCCTTGTCCCCGAAGAACCCGCCGGCGACGAACGCCATCAGCAGGAACCGGTACTCGTCGGACGGGCGCAGCATCAGGTTCGGGTCGGTGGCGAACATCAGCGGCCGCAGGTAGAGGCTGATCGACGGGTCGTCGGGCAGGCCCGCGCCGTCGAGGAGTACCAGGTCGTCGATCGCGGTGAGGAAGTCCTCGACCGGCAGCTCCGGCATCGCGAGGCGGCGGGCGGAGCTCTGGAACCGCAGGGCGTTGCGGTCCGGGCGGAACACCGACACCGAGCCGTCGGGGCCGCGGTGGGCCTTGAGCCCCTCGAAGATCACCTGGGCGTAGTGCAGGCCGATGGTCGCCGGGTGCAGCGGCAACGGCTCCAGCAGGCCGACGCGGCGGTCGTGCCAGCCGTCGACGGCGTTCCAGGTGAGGCTGACCATGTGGTCGGTGAAAGCGTCGCCGTGGCCAGGGTTGCTGGTGGCGGGCGAGCTCAGCTGCGTGGTCATCAGGAGTTCCTTTCGTCCGGGATCCGCAGGTCCCGCACGTGTGGGCGGGAGATGGCGTAGAGGAGCAGCGCGGCGAAACCGCCGGCGAACAACGCGGCCGCGGTGCCGAGGCCGAGAACTTGGGCGAGGAGACCGAAACCGACCATGGTGAGAGGCGTCAGCGCGTCGTCGGTGAGCGTGAGCACGGAGCCGACGCGGCCGATGTACTCCTCGTCGACGGTCGCCTGGAACGCGCCGGACAGCATCGGTGAGGCGAGGCCCGCGACGATGCCGACCACGGTCATCCCGGCGAGCGTCGCCGCGTACCCGGCGTTGCCGACGAGACCGAGTGACGCGGCCTGGCCGAACAGCAGCAGCACGGCGGCCCGCAAAGGCCGTTCCGGGCGCCACTTCAGCGCGATCAGGGTGCCGATCGCGGCGCCACCGCCCATCGCGGCGGTCAGCCAGCCGAGCCCGACGCCGCCCCAGCCCCTGCCGACGGCGTGCAGGGCGAGACCGACCGCGACCACCGGGCTGACGAAGACGTTGAGGCCGGACAACGTGATCACGAGGTCGCGGACCTTCGGTGTGAGCCGCAGGTAGTTGAGCCCGTCGCGGATGTCGGCACGGACCGTGCCGCCGGTGGAGCGCGCCAGTGGCCAGCGCGGCCGGACCGCGATCAGCACCACGAGGACCACCGCGAACGAGATGAGGTCCAGCAGCATCGCGCCGCCGAGGCCCCACGCCACGAGCACGAGACCGCCCAGTGGCGCGCCGAGCACGCCGGCCAGCCGGTCGAGCAGCTGCCGCAACGCCGACAGCCTGACGAGTTCCGTCCTGCGCACCAGTTGCCGGGGGAACGCCCCGGAAGCCGGTCCGTAGAACGCGTCGGCCACACCGAACAGCAGGCCCACGACCATGAGCAGGCCGGCGGACACACCACTCGCCGCGAGCATGGTCAAGGCTCCGGCGAGCACGACGATCCGTGCGATGTCGGCGCCGATCATCATGCGGCGGGCGTCGAACCGGTCGGTGAGCGCGCCGCCGAGGATCGTCAGCAGGGCCCGCGGGATGGTGGCGCAGGCCAGCACCAGGCCGGCCAGTCCGGCGTTGCCGAGCTGCGCGGCGGTGAACGCGAGGGCGACGAACCAGATCTCGTCGCCGACCGACGAGACGCCGGTGGCGAACGCCCAGCCCAGTGCGCGGCGGTCCCGCCACAGACTGCGCGGGGCCTCGGCCGTCACGCCGGGGTCGTCCACCTGGGGCACCGCGGTCACCGGGGGATCCCGGCGGGGACGGTCGGTCGATGACTGCTGGCGGACATCATTCCTCCGAGACGGTTTTCCGGGCTGCCGTTGGCTGGACAGGAACCAATCTCGGATATCGCGCTATCGCGGTGGCATCTCAGAGCAATCCGCATCGAAAGATACGGCTGGAACCTCACCAAATCGGACGATCGCAGGCCTTTGAGCTGCGGTTATCCCGGTCGCTATCTCGTGCTGGACGGAACTGCCGGTCGTGATAGCGCCGGGATTGCCGACGGGATAGGGGTGGGATTCCGGCGGTCAATAGCGTTTTGGACATCAGCCGGAAATAGCCGCTGATAATCCGAATCGCGAGGAGAATCCCATGAAGCACGCCGCGTTCACCCGGATCGCCACCACCGTCGCCGGCGCCGCGCTCGTGTTCGGTCTCGGCGCGGCGATCATCGGCGCGGACGTGCGGGCCGGCTCCGCGGTCGTCGCGGCGGAGAGCAACCCGTGGAACGGCGCGGCCGAGGACAGCAACCCCTGGAACGGCACGCAGGACGACAGCAACCCGTGGAACGCCGCTCCCGCGAGCAGCAACCCCTGGAACTAGAGCGCCGCCGACAGCCCGGTGAGCGCCTGCTCCGCCGCCACCCGTTCGCGTTCCATCCCGCGGGCGCCGAAGATCCGCACCGCGTTCAGCACCAGCTCCGACGCCCGGTTCGACTCGCCGAGGCGGGCCAGCACCGGTGCCAGATCCACCCGGATCGCCGCGGCGCCCACGTGGTCCATGATCCGTTCCCGCGCCGCCAGCGCCTGCTCGAAGTACGCCAGCGCCTCGCGGTCCTGACCGAGCGCGGCGCTCACCTCGCCGAGGTTGCGCAGCAGGTGCCCCTCCCCGATCACGTCCCGGCTCTCGCGCACCATCCCGAGCACCCGCGTGAACGTGGCCAGCGCGTCGCGGTGCTGCCCGGCCCGCACCTGCACCTGGCCGATCCGGCGCAGCGCGTGCGGGATCCCGTTGCGGTAGCCCGCCCCCTCGAAGATCATCAGCGCCTCGAGCAGCTGCGCCGTGGCCTCGTCGGTCCGGCCGCGGCGGCACAGGACGTCCGTCCGGTGGGTCAGCACGATGCCCCTGCCGACGAGGTCCTGCGCCCGGTCGAGGTCGCGCATCGCGGCCGCGTACAGCTCCAGCGCCAGGTCGTCGTCGCCCGACCAGCGCGCCAGCAGCCCGAGGTCGCGGCGGCAGAGCGCGAGGCCGCGCGGGTCGTCGAGTTCCTCGAACGTCGCCAGCGCCGTCGTCAGCGCCTCGTGCGCGCGGGTGGTCTGGCCGCGGTTGATGTGCAGCGTGCCCATCGAGCTCAGCACCGCCGCCGTGCCGCGGACGTTCCCGGCGGCTTTGGTGGCCTGCAACGC
Source organism: Lentzea pudingi (assembly GCF_014646255.1). GTDB lineage: Bacteria > Actinomycetota > Actinomycetes > Mycobacteriales > Pseudonocardiaceae > Lentzea > Lentzea pudingi. The sequence continues at coordinate 1,158,542 of NZ_BMNC01000001.1, read as the reverse complement.
CTTCTCGTGCGTCTTCTCCCAGTCGTCCAGGTAGCCGTGTGACTCGAACAGCGTCGCGGCCGTGACGGCGAGGTCCCAGCACGCCTCGTCGAACCCGGCGTCGGCGGCCTGGCTGATCGCCGCGCACAGGTTGGCCTGCTCGCCGTCCAGCCACTCCAGCGGATCACCCGCGACCTGCTGGACGTACGTCGCGGGAGGCAGCCAGCGCAGCGCGGTGCCGTGCAGCACGGCGTAATCGCCGCCATAAACAGAGCGGTGGGCCTGTTCCGCGAGGGCGAGCCATCCGCCGAGAACGCGTTCCACGGCACGGCGGCGCATGTCCGGCGCCACTTCCGCGTGCAGCTTCTCCAGCGCGAACAGCCGCACGATGTCCTGGTAGCGGTAGCGGAACTCGCCGGTGCGTTCGACCGTCGCCACGTCGAGCATCTGCACGTCCACCAACGGTTCCAGCAGATCCGACGGATACCGGGAGTCGTCGTCGAGCACCGCGCCCGCGACCCAGCCGGGCAGTTCCGGGCCCTCGGCGAGGCCGAGCAGTCCGAACAGGGTGCGCGACCGCCGGTCCATTCCGTTGTGGGTAAGGGAAAGGCTCGCGCGGATCGTCATCTCGCCGTGCGCCAGCTCGTCGAGCCGGTGCCGTTCGCTCGCCAGCCGGTGCACCATCGACGCGAGCGACCAGTGCGGCCGCGCCGCGAGCCGGGCCGCGATGATCCGCAACGCCAGCGGCAGCCCGCCGACGGTGCGCACGAGTGCGGCGGCGGCCTCGGGTTCGCGGGCCACCCGTTCCGCGCCGATGACCCGGCCCAGCAGGTCCAGCGACTGGGCGGGGTCGAACACCTCGACCTCGACCTGGCGCGCGCCGGGCACGCCGGTCAGCCGCGACCGGCTGGTCACCACCACTGCGCAGGTGTTGCTGCCCGGCAGCAACGGGATCACCTGGCTCTCGGCGGAGGCGTCGTCGAGCACGACGAGCGTCCGCCGTTCGGCCATCAGCGTCCGGTACATCTCGACGCGCTCGTCCAGGCCCATCGGGATCACCGCGCCCGGGATGCCCAGTGCCAGCAGGAACCTGCCCAGCACGTCGGCGGCGGCGGTCGGTTCCTCGCGGGTGCCGCGCAGGTCGCAGTAGAGCTGCCCGTCCGGGAACCGGTCGGCGACGCGGTGGCCGATGTGGGCCGCGACCGTCGTCTTGCCGCTGCCGGGTCTGCCGATGATCACGACCACGCCGACGGCTCTCCGGTCGCCTGCCAGGACGGCCTCGGCGGTGCGGATCAGGGCGTCGTTGCCGATGAAGTCGGCGGTGTCGGCGGGCAGCTGGCGCGGGCGTTCGAAGCTCGGCGCGGGCACGACGACGGCCGGGACGGGCTCGGCCTGGCCGCTGACGACGTCCCCGGAGAGGATCGCCGACTCCAGCAGCCGCAACCGTTCCCCCGGCTCCAGACCCAGTTCCTCTACCAGCAGGTGCCGTCCGGCCCGGTACGCCTCCAGCGCCTCGCCCTGCCTGCCCGCGCGGTGCAGGGCGAGCATCAGCACGGCGCGCAGCCGTTCGCGCATCGGGTGTTCGTGGACGAGCCGGGTGACCTCACCGACGATCTGGTGGTGGCGGCCGAGTTCGAGCTCCAGTTCGAGGTAGTCCTCGGTGGCGGTGAGCAGGTCCTCGTCGAGCCGCGACGCCCGGTTGCGCAGCGCGGGGTTCGGCAGTCCGCTCAGGCACGGACCCCGCCACAGCGCCACGGCCGACCGCAGCAGGTTCGCCGCCTCGGCCGTGCGGCCCTCCTTCACGAGCACCCTGGCCTCGGCCAGCTTGCCGGCGAAGACGTGCATGTCGAGCGTGTTGCCGCCCAGCAGCAACTGGTAGCCGGGCATCCGCGTGACGATCGGCAGGTCGACCCCCGCGTCGGCCAGCTTCTTGCGCAGTCGTGACACGCAGATCTGCACCTGGGTGCGCGCGGTGTCCGGGGGGAGCTGGTTCCACAGCGTGTCGACGATCTGGTCCGTGCTGACGACCTGGTTGGCCTCCATCAGCAGGAGCGCGAGGACGACCTGCTGGCGGCCGGGCGTCACCCACACCGGCCCGGACGGCCCCTCGACCTCGATCGGCCCGAGGATCCGCAACACGGAATCCCCGGACCTGCGCAGCACAGCGCTCACGTCCGCCGCCCCTCCCTCTGCTCCCCCAGCGACCGACTTCCTCAATGTATGCAACACGGGATGTACTTGTATATCCGGCGGATGCTCGATCATCCCGTCATCCGGGAGGGATTGCGCCGTGGACGGTGCCGGGAAAGCGCCGTGATAGGCCTGGGTTATCGGCAACTGAAACTCTGGGCATTGCATTCCGAAGTCGCCCGAAGGAGTTCGCCATGACGGGAGACGGCCACCCGCCCCCCAGCGCGGCGTCGCTGGCCGCGGGTGTGGACCACGTCCGGTTGTCCTACCTGTACCTGGACGAGGGCGACCTGGACGCCTACGCGTCACTGCTGCACGAGGACGTGCAGGTGCGGACACCCGGCGCGCCGGACTGCCACGGCCGCGCGGACGCGGTGCGCCTCACGGTCACCACCGGCGGCACGCACGAACTGTTCAAGGTGATCGGCGAGGGACATTGCGTGGTGGCGGTCGGGCATTACTCCCCGGCCGGTGCGGTATCCCGCGAATTTGATTTCGCCGACTTCTTCACGCTGTCCGACGACTCGCTGCTGCTGAGCCGGCGTCGCTTCTACTACCTGCAACCACCGGACTGACGCGCCGCACGCCGATAACGTGACGCCATGGCACAACGCCCCCTGCTCTTCCTGGACGTCGACGGAACACTCCTGCCCTACGGCGGCACCGACTTGCCGAGCAGCGCCGAACGCTGGGCCGACTGGCAGCAGACGTCCAACCCGCAACTGGCCAAGATCACCCGCGCGCACGGGCCGCGGCTGCTGGCCCTGCCGTGCGACCTGGTCTGGGCCACCGCGTGGATGCACGACGCCAACGACGTGATCTCACCGCTCCTCGGCCTGCCGGAACTGCCGGTGGCCGATCTGCCCGACGCACCGGACGAAGACGACCCGAGCGCGCTGCACTGGAAGACGCGGGCCCTGGTCGGCACCGCGGCCGGCCGCCCGTTCGCGTGGGTGGACGACGAGATCGGTGATCTCGACCGCGACTGGGTGGCCGCGGAGCACGGGGGTGAGGCCCTGCTCCTGCGCGTCGACTCCCAGGTGGGCATCACCGAGGCCGACCTCGGCACGCTCACGGAGTGGCTGCGCGAACTCTGAGTCCTCAATGGACCCGATGTCCACTTCTCCCGGGGGAAGAGGACATCGGCTCCGGCTGTACGGGTGATGTTGCCCGGCAAGCGGCCTATTCCGCGCGGTAGCCCTGGATCGGCACCGTGCCGCGCCCGACCATCTTCTGCCATGGCGGATGATCCCCACTCCCTGCTCACGGTCAGGCAGAACGCGCTGCGAACACAGCTCGACGCCCTCACCGCGTCCGGTCCGGACGACCCGCACTGGCCCGAACTCGCCGACGACCTGCACAAGGGCGTGATCGCCGTGCTCGAAGCGCGCCGCGACGACGAGGCGGCCGCGCTCCGGCTCCTCCACCGCGTCCTCGGCGGGGTCGCCGTGGTGGCGGCGGTGGCCGTGCTCGTCCTGTTCTTCAGCCCGTGGAACGTGTTGCCGGCGGGGCTGGCGCTCGCTGTCGGCGGTGTGCTTGTGGCGAGCCCGGCCGTGCGCGGTGTCTGGGAACCCAGGGCCCGCACGTGGGCAGGTGCCGCCGCCGTGCTGGGCGCGTTGCTCACGCCGCTGGCAGGCGGATGGCCGGCACTGGTCGTTGCCGCCGGAATCGGTTGGTGGGCCTGGAGGTGCGCGCGGTGAAGAACGACCCGATCCACGAACTGACGCAGACGACCCAGCACAACGAGCGGCGCATCGGTTCGCTGGAGAACACGCTGCGGGTCAAGACGGGGAACCTCAGCGACATCCTCAAGCGGCTGGGGAAGCTGGAGACCAAGGTCGGCGAGCACTCGGTCGGCCTGATGCACAAGAAGATCGGGGACATCGACACGAAGCTCGGCAAGACGGAGACGCGGCTCGACAGGGAGTCCGCCCGGATCGTCAAGCTGCGCCGGGACGTCGACACCCTGCACGGCATGGTGCGCCTGAGCAGCGGGCTGCCCCAGGCCGACTACGACACCTGGCCGGAGATCTCCTCCGAGATGATCGAGCTGATCCGCGAGCGGCTCGCGGCGAAACCCGTGTCCGAGGCGGAGATCGAGCGGCTGCGCAGGCAGCAGGAGAAGGCGCGGGACGAACGCCTCCGCTGGGACAGATCGCTGGAGGAGGCGGTCGTGGCCGTCCGCGCACTGACCGGCCTGCCCGCCGGTGCGGAACGGTTGTGGCGCAAGCAAGCACGGACGTGGCTCGCGTTCCGCGGTTCGGGCGAGCGCCCGCTGGCGAAGGAGGAGCACGCACGGCGCGAGCACGACGAGGCGACTCGCGTCCGGCAGGCCGCGACGGCAGCCGAGGCGAACGCCGCGGCGGCGGATGAGGAGGCCTGCGGGGTGATCCGCGAGCGTGTGGTCCACGCTCTCGCCCAGAGCTTCATGCCTCCCCGGTGGTTCGAAAGCGCGCTCGGACTGTTCCCTCCGAAGGAGCCTGGCCACATCAAGCCGTGGCTCGACGTGGCCACCCGGCTCATCCGCTACCGGCTGCTCGCCGGCGTCACCGACGAACTCTTCCCCTACGGCGACCGCCCGCCCGACTCGAAGCTCGCCGGCGAACGAGACGAGGTGGAGCGGCTCTGCGACGGCCAGCGGCGCTAGTGACCGAACGGGCCTTCTGGCGCGAACGCGTACCGGGCGAAGCGCTCGCCGATCAGCTCGTGCGTCGCCGTGACCGGGTGCAGGGCGTCCGGTAGCGGGTGCGTGACGGCGTCCTGCTCGCCGTACAGGCGGGTGCCGTCCAAGTAGTGCAGGTTCGGGTCGTCCGCGCGGCGTTCGGCCAGCGATGCCAGCGCCTCGCGGATGATCCGCAACGTCAGCTGCGGCGCGTTCCCGTGCGGGCCGGTGGCGGTGAAGACGACCTCGCCCGCGGCGAGCGCGTCCAGGTCCATCCCGCCCGGTCCCGGCGTGTCCTCGTGGATGCCGCAGAAGAGCGGTGACAGGAGCACCAGTGGCGTGTCCGGGTGGCCGTCGCGGATCGTGTCCAGGAAGCCGTGCACGGCCGGTACGAACGCCCGCAGCCGCATGACGTCGAAGTTCACCACGTTGATGCCGAACTTGACGCTGATCAGGTCGGCGGGGCGGTCGCGCATCACCCGCGCGACGAACGGGTCGACCAGGGCGCTGCCGCCGAACCCGAGGTTGTGCAGGTCGACCTCGCCGCGGCGGGCGGCGACGGCGGGCCAGGTGCGGGCGGGGGTGTCCGCGTTGGAACCGTTGCTGATGGAACTGCCGTGGTGCAGCCAGATCCGCCGGTTCCGGTCGGCCGGGCGCACCGGTGCGTCCGTGCGCAGGGCGACCAGGTCCACCACCTCGTTGTGGGGCAACCAGATCTCGACGACCTTGTCGCCTGCCGCCAGGGCGAACCGCGCGGTGAACGGCGGACCCTCGTGGAACTCGCGTGCCCCGGTCGTCATGTCGACCTCGGCGTGGTCGCCGCCGTCGAGCCGCTCACTGGCGACCAGTTCGCCGTCGACCACCAGGTCGACGCTGCCGCGCGGCCGGGCGACGCCGCGGTAGGAGAAGGAGCTCGGGTGCAGGACCAGCTCGATCGCGCGGGCCTCGGTCGCCATCACGAGGCGCACCCCGGAGGGCCTGCTCTCCGCCGTCATCAGCTGCGGGTCGGGGAAGCGCTCACGCACCCAGGCGGGCAGGCGATGCGGGCGCACGCCGCGTGCCGTGTCTTCCAGTTCGGCGGCGCCGAGCACGAGTGCTTCGGTCAGAGGTGTCGTGATCATGTGCCCACAATGCTCGCACCGGTGCGGGCGGCGCGCTCGACACCCCAGTCGTAGAGGGCCTGGAGCGCGGGACCGAGGCTGCGACCCTCGTCGGTGAGCGAGTACTGGACGTGCGGTGATATCTCGGTCCGCGACACCAGACCGGCGTCCTGCAGTTCGCGCAGCCGCTGCACGAACATCTTCTCGCTGATGCCCGGCACCTTGCGGCGCAGTTCGCCGTAGTGGTGCGGCCGTTCCTTGAGGTGGGCCAGCATCACCGTGCGCCACTTGCCGCCGATGACGTCGAGGGCCAGCTCGACCGGACAGTGGTACATCGGTGCTCCTCACCAAAAAGTGCGTACTTGCCGGGCTTTTCGCGTGCTGCTGGAGTGGCGTCGTGATCAACGACGACCAGTCAACACCTTCTCTCTACACGTGGGCGGGCGGTGCGGAGGCGCTGCTGCGGCTGACCGAGGCGTTCTACCGCAAGGTCGCGGACGACTCGCTGCTCGCGCCGGTGTTCGCCGGCATGGACCCCGGTCACGCGCGGTACGTGGCGCTGTGGCTCGGTGAGGTGTTCGGCGGGCCGGCCGCGTACACCGGGGAACGTGGCGGCTACGACTTCATGCTCTCCCAGCACGTCGGGCGGACCATCACCGAGCAGCAGCGCCGCCGCTGGCTGGACCTGATCATGGACGCCGCCGACGACGCGGGCCTGCCGGACGACCCGGAGTTCCGCGCCGCGTTCGTGTCCTACCTGGAGTGGGGCACGCGGCTCGCCGTGCGGAACTCCGCCGCGAACGCCACGCCGTTCCACGGCGCGCCGGTGCCGAAGTGGGGCTGGGGCGTGGCGCCTCCCACAGGGCGCTGACAACCGCCCGACCTCCGTGAGACAGTTTGTTCAGAGCGTGACACTTCGTTCAGAACAGGAGGTCGGGCGTGCCGAACAACACTGCGGATGCCGTGTTCGCCGCGCTGACACCCGTGATCGACGGCATCGTGGCGACCTTCGGGCGCAGCTGCGAGGTCGTGCTGCACGACTACCGCGACCCGGAACGGTCCGTCGTCGCGGTCGCCGGGTCCGTCACCGGGCGCGTGCCCGGCGACGCGATGAGCGAGATCGGGTTGCGGGTGCTCGGCGCGGGTGCCGACGCCCGCAACGAGGTCGGGTACCTCACCCGCGCGCAGGACGGACGGTTGCTCAAGTGCACGACGCTGCCGTTGCGCGACATTGACGGGACGTTGATCGGCGCGCTGTGCATCAACATCGACGTGTCCGCCATCAACCGCGCCACCGGCGTGCTGTCGGACCTGCTCGGACTGTCCGCCGTGCAGGACACCGGCGCGACGACGAACTTCTCCGGCGACCTGGACCAGGTGGTCGAGTCGCTGATCGAACGGGCCGAACGCGCGCACGCCGTGCCCGTCGCCGCGCTCGGTCGTGACGAACGGCTGGTGCTCGTGCGGTCGTTGAACGAGGCCGGGGTGTTCAGCCTGCGCGGCGCGCCCGCACGCATCGCGAAGCGGCTGGGCATCTCCCGCACCGGCCTGTACAACGACCTCGCCGAACTCAAGAAGGACAAGCCGTGACGACGTTCATCAGTGAGGCCCAGTCGGCGGCGCTCGTCGACGACGAACTGGCGCTGGAGGCGGCGAGGGAGGCGTTCCTCGCGACCGGCACGACATTCCCGGTCGTGATCGGGCATTCCTCGTCTCCGCACAACAGGTTCACCCTCAAGTCCGGCTCCGCGGGCGACCTCGCCGGCGTGAAGATCGGCAGTTTCTGGCCGGACAACACGGATCTGCCCCGCCACAGCTCCACGATCGTGCTGCTCGACCCGGCCACCGGACGGCTCAGCGCCGTCGTCGAGGCGGCCGCCGCCAACGCCTACCGCACGGCCGCCGCCGACGCGCTGGCCGTCAGCACGCTGGCCCGCGCCGATTCCCGCACGCTGACCGTGATCGGCACCGGGCACCAGGCGCTGCACGAGGTACGTGCGGTCAGCCGGGTGCGACCGATCGACCGCGTGCTCGTCGTCGGCCGTCGTGCCGACGCGGCACGGGAGTTCGCCGTCGCTGTGACGGCGCGGACAGGGCTGCCCGCCGAACCTTCCGACGTCCAGGCCGCAGTCGCCGCGGCGGACGTGCTGGTCACCGCCACCACCTCCCGGCAGCCCCTGTTCGACGCGAGCTGGATCGCACCGGGCACGCACGTCTCCGCCATGGGCGCCGACGGTCCAGGCAAGCAGGAACTGCCCGTCGCGCTGTACGACCGCGCGTCGCTGTTCTGCGACCTGCCGGAGCAGTCACGCGCGATCGGCGAGTTCCAGCACGCGCCGACCACGCCCGTCGCTCTCGGGGCGGTGCTCACCGGCGACGCCGTCGGCCGGACCTCGCCCGAGGAAATCACCGTCTTCGACAGCTCCGGCTTCGCCCTGCAGGACCTCACCCTCGCCGCCGCTCTGCTGCGCCGCCACTCGTCAGGAGCCTCCGAGTGACCACTGTGGACACGCCGTTCGCCGTGCTCGACACCGACCGGCTCGACCGCAACGCGGCGCGGCTGCGCGACCACCTCGCCACGCTCGGCGTGCCGCTTCGCCTGCACGTCAAGACGTCCAAGTCCGTCGAGGTCGCCCAGCGCGTGCACGGGAACGGGCCGATCACCGTGTCGACGCTCGCCGAGGCCGAGCACTTCGCCGACGCGGGTTACCGGGACGTCCTCTACGCCGTCGGCATCGACCCGCACAAGCTCCCGCGCGTCGCCGCTCTCCTGCGCCGTGGCGTGCACTTGACCGTCCTGCTCGACTCCCTCGCGCAGGCCGAGGCCGTGACTTCTTTCGCGCACAAGGAGAACCTCCGCGTCCCGGCGTTGGTCGAGATCGACTGCGACGGGCACCGCGGCGGTGTCGCGGCCACCGATCCGGCGCTGCCCGAGATCGGCTGGGCGCTGGGCGCCAACCTCGCCGGTGTCCTCACCCATGCGGGAGAGTCCTACTTCGCCTATACACCAGGGGCTCTGCGGGAAGCCGCGCAGAACGAACGCGACGTCGCCGTCGCGGCGGCCACCACGTTGCGTGGCGCCGGGCTCCCGTGCGAGGTCGTGAGCGTCGGCTCCACGCCCACCGCCCACGCCGCGACGGACCTGACCGGCGTCACCGAGGTCCGCGCGGGCAACTACGTGTTCTTCGACCTGGTTATGGCCGGCATCGGCGTCTGCACCACCGACGACCTCGCCCTCACCGTGGCCGTCACGGTGATCGGCCACCAGCCCGGCCGGAACCAGGTGATCACCGACGGCGGCTGGATGGCCACCTCACGCGACCGGGGCACGCAGGCGCAGGCCGTCGACCAGGGGTACGGCCTCGTCGCCGACGCCGACGGCCGGCTGATCCCCGGGCTCGTCATGACGGGCGCGAGCCAGGAACACGGTGTCCTCAGCACGCGCGACGGCGAGCCGGTGCCGGACCTGCCGCTCGGCACCCGCCTGCGGATCCTGCCGAACCACGCCTGCGCCACCGCCGCGCAGCACGACCGCTACCACCTCGTGAGCGGTGAGGTCTGGGCCCGCCACCGGGGCTGGTGACGGTCCGAGAACGTCGAGCCAGGGGTGGGCGGGGTGCACGCGGCTCAGCCATCCGCGGAACACGTCGAAGGCGTGGCCGCGGGTCGCCGGATCCCGTAACCACGTCTGGTCGCCAGCACGCCGGCCTCCGCGTCGAACCAGACGCGACCCGCCGACGGTCGAGCGCCCAGCCCGCCGCGACGTACCAGGGGGTGCTCACCCCGGCGAGCCGCCGGGGGATCTCGCCGGGGTGCCACGCGTGCGCCCAGCGGGCCTCCAGTTCCTCGTCGTCGAGCACCACGCCGTTCGTCATGGTCAGGACGATCGCACGTACTGAACCGTTCCGGCGCTCGTTTTCAGGGTGAGAATCGCGTCGGCGACGGAGAAATCAGCGGTCGTCGGCGCGCCACCGGCCGGTTGCAACGTGAGTTTGTCGCCCTGCACCTTGAACGAGCCAATTGCCGTGGTTCCGCCGTCTCGCTCACGTTTGTAGGTGCCGTTCTCGGAGAACGTCAGCGTCTCGAAGATGTCGTCCATGCCCATCCACGAACCGGCCAGGGCGAGCGCGCCACCCGCACCGGCGTCGGCCTTGAGGTAGGTCAGCCCGGCGAGGGTCAGCGTGCCACCGCTGATCGACCAGTCCTCGGTGCTGGACTTGCCGTCGACGCCCGTGAAGGTGATCCGGGCTCCCTTGACCGTCGCCTTGCCGCGCCAGTCGAAGGTGCCGCTGAGCTGGCGAAAGCCGCCGTCTGCGGTCAGCACCAGCTCCAGCAGGCCGGACTTGCTCGTGCTCGCGCTCCACTCGCCCACCAGTTCGGCGGGGAACGGCGTGGCCGGTGCCGGCGGTACCGACCTGGTGGGTTCGGCCGGGGCGGCCGAACCCGTCGGGTCGGCTGGGGTGGTCGAACTCGCGACGTCGGAAGTGCTGGTGACGGCCGGCTGCGGCGGGGGTGTCGAGCCGCACCCGGCGACGAGCATTCCGGCGATCACGGGAATTACCAAAAATAGGTGATGAATTCGCACCTTGGCGATCATTTCGCCTCCTTCCTGCTTCCCGTCGCGTTCACCACCTCCATTGTTAGCTATTTCTGCGGACTTTCTCGGAACAATTGTCGGACCAGCTCGATTCCACCGCCGGTGGAACACTCACCGCAGGCGGGCGCGCACCAGGTTGGGGTCCTTCGCGGTGAGGTAGGCGGCGCTCGGCACGTAGACGTCGCGGCCGCGCAGCGCGACCGTCGTCGGGCCCTGCAGGCCGTCGGCCTCGGTCAGCACCACGGTGTGGGTGCCGTCGGGCCTGACGAGCGCCACCTGGTTGACGGTGTCCAGCGCGGCGAGGATCTCGGTGCCGCGGCCGGTGAAGGCGAAGTCGTCGATGCCGGCCAGCCCCGTGGCGACCACCCGCGTGTCACCTGCGGTTCCGCCGGCCCGCACCGGGATGCGCACGATCGTCCCGCGGTCGAGGTTGGTCACCCAGACCGCGCCGTCGCGCACGCGGAGGCCGTTCGCGCCGAGGAAGCCGGCGGGAGCGAGCTCCTGGCCGGACGACCAGACCGTGGCGGTGCCGCCGGACGCGGGCACCCGCCAGATCGCGCCGGTGGAGTCCGCGACGTAGAGCGTGCGGTGGTCGAGCGCGATGCCGTTCGGGAGGCTGGTGGCGGGCAACGCCGCGATGCGCCGCGGGGTGCCGCCGGGGCGCAGGCTCCACACGCCGGTCAGGTCCGCGGTGCCGGTGGCGTACGCGAAGTACAGCGTGCCGTCGGGGGCGCGTTCGATGCCGACCGTCAGCGGGAAGCCCAGCGCGGGCGTGCCGGTCCCGCCGTCCGCGGGCGCGGGCAGCGTGGCCAGGATGCGGACGCGGCCGCCGGGCGTGATCTCAGCGATCTGCCGGGCCTTGGCGAACGTGACGTACGCCGTGCCGTTCGGGGCGAACACCATGCTTTCGGGCGTCTGCCCCTTGGCCAGGTCGAAGTGCTGGACGATTTGCGCCGCGCACAACGGGTACGTGGCGGCCGACGCCGGAGCTGGAATGAGGGTGGTCGCGGCCAGAACGGCGGCGACGAGGGTCTTCCGGGCGTGCTTCGCGGACATGTTTCCTCACTGTTTTCGAGCATGCGGCAGCGCCGCATGCCTTGCTGGATGCGTTCGAGGGTCAGGCCGTGGCCTGGGCGAGCAGGGCCAGTGCGGTGTGCGACGACGACCCCGGTCGCGCGGTGGCCACCACGACGCTCGGGCCCGGACCGTTCGTCAGGGTCTGCTGCGTGACGGTCAGCGGGCCGACCAGCGGGTGCCGCATCTCGTACACGGCCGTCGCACAGGCTTTGACGCGGTGGTCAGCCCACATCGAGGCGAACTCCGTGCTCTTCGCGCTCAGCTGCCCGACCAGTTCGTGCAACGTGGCGTCGTCCGGGTGCAGGCCCACGACCAGGCGCAGGTTCCCCACCACCGCCCTGGCCTTGCTCGGCCAGTCCGCGTAGAGCTCGCGGGTGTGCGGGTCGAGGAACACGAGCCGTGCCATGTTGGGCCGGTCCGCCTTCTCCTGCACGGCGTGGAAGTCGAGGTGACCGGCGAACAGCGCGTGCCCGAGTCCGTTCCACGCCAGCACGTCGCTGCGCCGGCCGAGGACGACGGCGGGAACGCCCGCCAGCGCGGTGAGCAACTGGCCGGTGGCCTCGTCGACGCGTTCGGGGGCGGGCCTGCGCACGCGCGCCTGCTTCACCGGCTTGGCCAGCACGTGCAGGTGCTGCCGTTCGGACTCGTCCAGCCGCAACGCGGTGGCGAGCGCGTCCAGCACCTCGGGTGAGGCGCTCGTCGAATGCCCCTGTTCGAGCCGCGTGTAGTAGAAGCTGCTCACCCCGGCCAGCCGGGCGAGCTCGTCGCGGCGCAGGCCGGGCACGCGGCGGCGTTCGTCGTACGTCCGCACGCCCACGTCCTCGGGACGAAGCTGCGAGCGCCGCGTCTTGAGGAAGTCTCCGAGGCGTGCGGTGTCGTTCATGGATTCGAGTATGTGCCCGATCCGGACGCCTTACCTCTCCCTGCCGGGGATACGCAGGACCGGGAGTGGTTCGGGCTCCCGCCGCCCGGTCGGATGGTGCTGTCACCACCGAACCGAGGGACTTCACCATGAACCTGTCCGAGTTGACCTTCACCCGTCACGCGTGGGTCGACGCCGCTCCCGCCGACGTCTACCGGCTCGTCAGCGACGTGTCCGCGATCGGCCGCTGGAGTCCGAACGCGAGCGACGTCGCCTACGACGAGGGCGCCGGCCCCGAGGTCGGCGCGTGGTTCAGCGGCCACAACCGCAAGGGCGACAAGGAGTGGACCAGCCGTTCGCAGGTCGTGAGAGCCGAGCCCGGAGCCGCCTTCGCCTTCGTGGTCGGTGGCGCCGAGAACGGCATCGTCGAGTGGAGCTGGACCCTGCGCGCCCAGGGCCGCGGCACGGTGGCGGAGCAGTCCTGGCGCCTGCTCCGCACGGACCCCGTCCTCGGTACCGACCTGATCGGGTTGCGCGACTACATGGCGGCGAGCGCCGAGTCCACGCTCACCGCGCTCGCCGAATGGGTCGCCGAGCAGGGTTCGCGGCCGATCACGACCGCTGGGCTCGCGTAGGGTCGGTCCATGCGCAAAGCGTTGATCGGGCTCGGTGTCCTGCTGGTCGTCATCGGCGCTGTGTGGACCGCACAGGGTCTCGGCTATCTGCAGGGCAGCTTCATGACCGGCGACAGGACGTGGACCACGATCGGGGTGCTCTGCATCGCCGGTGGGCTGGCGCTCGCGATCCACAGCGCTCGCAGGAAGTGAGGCGCTCCACAAGGTCCTCTAAGGACTGACGGGAAGCGGCTGCCGAGCCGCGACAGGACGGCGGGCACGGGGTTTGCGCCGCTCCAGGAGCCAGTCCGTGAGCAGCAACAGCAGCAACGGGCTGAGCCACACCCCGATGCTCGTCGCCGTGTTCCTCATCAGCTCCTCGCTGCCACCGAACGCGGTGTCGACCTGGGGCGTCAGCACGATCACCGCCGGGATGTTGATGACCCGGCTGAGCGCGATCGACATGGCGAGCGCGAAACTCCGCGACATCCAGCGGCGGTGCTCGTCGTACCGCCGCTGCAAGGCCATCCGCAGCCCGATGAGCGTGACGACCAGCCACAGCGTCGATCCCACGAGGTTCGCCACCAGCACCGACGGGCCCGCTGACGTGTACCAGCCGATGTAGAGGCCGAGCACCCCGGCGGGCAGCGCCCCGGCGTAGACGTAGATCCGCCCGGTGACGCGGTGCCCGGCGCGATGACGTGCGCGGAACGCCGGCCAGACCTGGAAGCAGGCCGTGGCCATGGCGACGGTGCCGAACAGGACGTGCGCGACCAGCAGCGGGTAGTAGAAGTCGTTGCCCTCCGGTGGTTTCAGGCGCGAGTGCGCCGGGTCGAAGGTCAGGTAGGGCGGCACGGAGAACGCCAGGAACGCCGCCACCACCAGCATCAGCGGCACGATCCAGGGGCGGCGCCACCAGACGGTCTGCTGGCGTGGCGGAGCCGGGGCTTGCGTCGAGGTCATCGTGCGTCCGTTCGTGGCGGGGACTCGAAACTACGTACACCATACATAGAAACGTATGATGTACATAGTTTTAGGATGACACCGGGCAACCGGACGGGATGGCGCATGACGACACGTGACAGCAAGGACTCCGACCTGCAACGCAGCCTCACGCTGCTGTGGGCGGGCCGCCGCCGCGGTCAGCGCGGGCCCCGGTCCCGGCTCAGCGTCGAGCTGATCGCGCAGGCCGCGGTGCGGGTCGCGGACGCCGACGGACTGGAGGCGGTGTCGATGCAGCGCGTCGCCGCCGAGCTCGGGTACTCGACGATGTCGCTCTACAACCACGTCCCGAGCAAGGACCTGCTGCTGGAGGTGGCGGCCGACGTCGGCGCGGGCGCTCCCCCCGACCTCGACGAGGCCGCGGACTTCCGGGCGGCGGTGCGGCAGTGGGTGGCCGCGCTGTGGGCCGGTTTCCACCAGCGTCCGTGGATCCTGCGGGTGCCGCTCGATCACGCGCCCGTGGGCCCCCACCAGCTCGCCTGGCTCGACCGCCTGCTGCGACCGCTGCTCGCGGCCGGCCTGCCGGGCGCGGAGGCGAGGGCGGCCGCGCTGCACCTGACCGCGGTCGTCCGCGGCACCGCGCAGATCAGCACGAGCATGAGCGGGGAACACAAGCGCGACAACGGGTTCCCGCGCACTGACACAGACCTCGCGCACGTCGTGACCGAGCTGCTCGACCCCGCCGAGTACCCCGCGCTGACGGCCATCCACGCGGCCGAGCTCGCGGACCCAGGGCAGCCCGACGGTGACGCCCTGCCGTTCGAGCTCGGGTTCGGCGTCGACCGGTTCCTGGACGGCGTCGAGGGCTGGGTGGCCGCGAAGTCACGCCGCTAGTCACTTGCGCCGCCTGCTACGGTTTCCTCGATGATCACCAACTCGAGCAGATCGGGGGTCCAGTTCACCGAAGGTGAGTGCTGATGCACCACTCGACCGTGAACGGACGTTCCCGCCTCACATTCTGGTCGCACGTGCGCGAGTTCGCCGTGCCGGCGTCGATGATCGAATCCGCGGCCGCCCGCCGTCAGGCAGGCGACTGGTCGGCAGCCTGTGCTGCCGCGCGGGTCGACGTCGACCTCCACCTCCGCGGCCTGGCCCGCACGCACGGCAGGCAGTTCGCGGACGTGGTCCGCGCCGACCTGCGTCACCTGGCCCCGGACCTGCTCCGGTGGCACTTCCCGAGGATCAGGCCCGACGGGTTGTTGCGGCCCGGCCTCACCGCGTCCCTCGCCCGGTATCGCCTCGACGGTGACGACGAGGTGCATCTCGTCGCGCGCACTCCGCCGGCCTGGGCTGATGCGGGGCAACGGATCAGCCTCGCGCTGTGGGAGCCTTCCGGGCCCCTGAGCAGGGCGGGCGGACATCCGCACCCGCGCCCGAATCGGCGTTTCCGGCTCGACCTGCACCGGCACCTGTGGGACGTGCGCCGAACCTCGGAGCTGCGCGAACGTGCCGGGGTCGAGCAGTGGGTCACGGCCGACCATCCGGCGGACGGCCGGGCGGCACACCGATGGGCGGCCGAGGCCGCGCTGCTGCTCCGCGCGGAGGGACGTGCGGACGGCGCCGTCGTCGTCAGACTCGGTGCACGGCAACGGATCGTGCTCGGCTCGGACGAGGCCCGGCATCGCAGCACGGGATCGGGTCGCCTCGACGCGTCCTCGCATCGCAGCACGGGGCCGGGCCTTCGCGACGCGTCCTCGCATCGCAGCAACGGGCCGGGCCTTCGCGACGCGTCCGGGCGTCAAGGCACGATCCTGCCGGACGCGGCGACCTGGGTGCTGCCCGACCTGGAGCTGTGGCACGCCGGCGCGATCGACGCCGACCGGCTGCATCCCCTCGTCCGGTCGGCGCTGCTGCCGGACCACCCACCGGCGGACTCGGCGCGAAGTCCTGACGGCGCAGGCATTCCACGGCTCGTCGACTGTCGTGGCAGCACGCACCGGATCGGCGTGGTGAACGGGGTGCTCACCCCGCTCGACCACGACCCCGACGACCTCCGCCGCGAGGCACTGCTGGTCGCGCTCGGCGGGACGGGACTGCCCTGCCTGCAGGCGATCGACGCCGCGCACCGGCATCCGGAGGACCTCGACGACGTCCGCGCCCGCCTCGACCACGGTGACGTGGCCGGGGCCCTGGCGATCGTCGAGGACCTGCTCGGACCGGACGCGCTGCTGCTCAGCGGAGAGCTGCGCGACGAGCTGCAGACAGCGGCCGAGCGCAAGGTGGTGCACGGGCTGTACCGGGCGGAACTCCACGACGTCCGCGCGCTCCCGTCCACCAAGGACACCCTGCTGACGAGCGCCCGCGCCCGACGGCGGCACGCGGCTTTTCGCCGCCCCTGACTCACTGCCCTCCCGGCCGTTGCCCGGCCGACGACTCGACCCAAGGTGACCGAACATGACTGTCCACAAAGGATCCACGAATGCCCGGCAGCTTGACGTGGCCGCTGATCTGCTCGCCCTGCTCGGCGACACCTCCACCGAACCTCGGGCCGATCCCCAGCTCGAAGCCCTGACGCTGGCCGTGTCCGCCGACCTGCCGGTGCTGCTCTGGGGCGAGCCGGGCATCGGCAAGACCGCGGCCCTCACCCAGCTCGCCGACACCCTCGAACTCCCGCTGACCACGGTGATCGCCAGCGTGCACGAGCCCTCCGACTTCTCCGGACTGCCGGTGGTCGGCGACGACCCCGCGACCCAGGGCGTCCCGATGGCGCCTCCCGACTGGGCGGTGCGCCTGGTCGAGGCCGGGCGCGGACTGCTGTTCCTGGACGAGCTGTCCACGGCCCCGCCCGCCGTCCAGGCCGCGTTGCTGCGGGTCGTCCTCGAACGCAGGGTGGGCGCGCTGCGCCTGCCGCCGGGCGTCCGGATCGTCGCCGCCGCCAACCCGCGGTCCTCGGCCGCCGACGGCTGGGAGCTGAGTCCGCCGCTGGCCAACAGGTTCGTCCATCTCAAGTGGACGTTCGAACACGAGGTCGTGGTGCGCGGGCTGGGCGGGACCTGGCCCGTGGCCGCACTTCCCCGGCTGGCACCGCACCTGCTGGCCGACTCGGTGGCGTTCGCGCGCCGGGCGGTGTGCGAACTGCTGGCCGCGCGGCCGAACCTCGTGCACCAGTTGCCCAAGAACGAGACGCTGCGCGGTGGCGCCTGGCCCTCGCCGCGGAGCTGGGAGATGGCGTTGCGCCTGACCGCGTTCGCGACGGCGGCCGGCACCTCCCGTGACGTGCTGTCGATGCTGGTGCGCGGCACGGTGGGAGACGGCCCCGGGCTCGAACTGCTGGCGAGCCTCGACCGGATGGACCTGCCGGACCCGGAGGACCTGCTCGCGGACCCGGCGGCCGCGGTGCTGCCCGAACGCGGCGACCTGCGGCAGGTCGTCCTCGACGGCGTGGTCGCGGCGGTGCGCAACCGGCCGGACGAGGCACGCTGGAACGCGGCGTGGAAGCTGCTGACGCTGGCCCTCGAGACCGGTGCCCCGGACCTCGTGGTCGTCCCGGCGTCGACGCTCGCCTCCCTGCGCCAGGAGGACTGGCAGGTGCCCGAGGCGATCGAGCGGCTGGCCGGTGCGGTGTCGCTGTCACAGCGGGCGGACCGCACCGCGGCGATGGCAGGTGGCCGCTGATGACGGCGGGAACCCTGGACGAGGAGAAGCTGTTCGCCGCCCGGCTGTACGCGGTGCGCTGCCGGCCGTACCTGGCGACGGCGTTGTTCGCGCTGAAAGTGGTGGAGTCACGGCACGTTCCGACGATGGCCGTGGACCGGCACTGGCGTTGTTACGTCTCTCCCGCGTTCGTGGACAGGAGACCGGTGCAGGAGCTTGCCGGGGTCTGGGTGCACGAGGTCTCCCACCTCATCCGCGACCACCACGGCCGTGGCGACCGGCACGCGGCGCGCCACGAGCTGTCCGGGCCGGGCGAGCGGCTGCGGATGAACATCGCGGCGGACTGCGAGATCAACGACGACGTCTTCGGCGACGGCCTGGTGTGCCCGAAGGACGCGGTGCGCCCAGCCGACCTCCGGCTGACGGCGGGTCAGCTGATGGAGGACTACCTGCGGCAGTTCCGGCTCGGGCCGCACACCAACGCGTTCGCCTGGCTCGACTGCGGCAGCGGCGCCGATGGCCTGGAACGGCCGTGGGACCTCGGCGCGGACGGCGCGCAGGTGCTCACCGGGCAGGAGCAGGACGCCGTCCGGTTCCGCGTGGCGCAGGCCATCAAGGGCCACCCCGGTTCCGTGCCGCAGGGCTGGCTGCGCTGGGCGGAGGAGGCGTTCCACCCGCCGCAGCCCTGGCGTGAGCTGCTGGGCGCGGCGGTCCGGTCGGCCGTCTCCGGTCCCGGCGTGGGCGAGGACTACACCTACGGCCGGCCTTCGCGCAGGTCGGCCGGTGTGCCCGAGGTGATCATGCCGAGCCTGCGCCGCCGGCCGCCGAAGGTCGTCGTCATCGTCGACACCTCCGGGTCGGTGAGCGACGCCGAGCTCGGCAGCGCGATCCTGGAGATCACCGCGATCGTCCGCGCCGTGGGCGGACGGCGTGATCTCGTCTCCGTGCTGTCGTGCGACGCCGCCGCCCACATCACCGGCCCGCTGTGCCAGGCGGAGGGGATCCCGTTGGTGGGCGGTGGTGGCACGGACCTGCGCGAGGGCTTCGCCAAGGCGCGGCGCTCGCGTCCCGACGTGATCGTCGTCCTGACCGACGGCCAGACGCCCTGGCCCGAGTCGTCGCCCTGCCGGACGGTCGTGGGCCTGTTCCCGCGACCGTCCCAGATCGACGAAGACGATCCCTACTACGTGCCGGACACACCGCCGTCATGGGCGAGGGTGGTCACCATCGGCTGACCGCTCCCGAGCAGTGAAAGCCGTGCACGACGATTTATTCGTTTCACGATGTATATTCCACGCGAAAACCTCGATGAATTTTATTGATACCTCTTGCGAGGTGTCGAACGTATAGTCGCCGCCATGGCATTGGTGCCGAGGCGTCTCCTCGTCGCATTCATCGCGGTTTTCACGGCGTTTTCCCTGGCGGGGTGCAGCGGATCGTTCGCACCCCCGCCTCCGCCGTCGTCGACCTCCCCCGCACCACCGCCCACCTCTGATCCGGCGTGTGCCGGTCCCCCGCCCGCCGGTGATTCGAGTCCGGATCGGATCGTCGGCGAATGGGTCTGCACGGGTTCGTCCACCGAGATGCGGTACCGCTTCTCAGCGGATGGCCGGTACGCCTCCCGGGAAGCCGCGGAATACACCGTGCCGTCGGGTCGCTTCGTCTTCCACCGCATCCAGCAGGGCACGTACACCGCGGCCGGTGACAAGCTCGAACTGAAGCCGGAGAAGTCCACCCGGATCCGGAAGATGCCAGAGGATCCGGCCGGCGACTACCCCGAGGTCCCCGAACCGCTGGAGACAAGGGCCTTCACCTTCCGCGCCGACCTGGACTCGCTGCACCTGCACGAGTCCGGCCGCTACGCCCTCGTGCTGCTGCGGGCCACGTGAGGGCGCGGAGGGTCGTCCAGGTCGTCGCGGTCCTGGTCGGCGCGGCGTGCACGTTCTTCGCCGGCTGGAACTACAGCGACGCGTCCAGCGCGTGGCAGGAGGCGGTCCGGGTCGAGGTCGAGAAGGCCGGGGTCCACCAGGACGAGGTCCGGCAGGTGTACGCGAACGAGGGGCCGTTCGCCTTCCGGGTGGCGGTGCTCCAGATCCGTGCCGCCGCACTGGCACCGTTGGGCGAGAACGCCCGCACGGAACGGACGATCGCCGAGAACTCCGCTTTCGCGTTGCGGCAGGCGTCCGACCCCACGAGCCTCCTCGGCCAACGGCGCTACGACCTGCCCGGTGGCGGCTCAGACCTCGCCCGTCGCCTCGCCGATCTCGGTGCGAAACGGGAGAAACCCCTGCCGGACCCCGATGTTCCCGACCGGGAGGGCGACGAACTGGCCCTGGCCGCGCTCTGGATCTCCGTGATCACCGTGCTCGTCACCGGTGTGGCCGTTGCCGGGGCGTCGGTGCGCGGCAGGGAGTCCTCGCTCCAGCTCGTTCCCCAACCCGGTGCGGTACCCGAGCAGGAACGGCGGCTCACGTTCCTGCTGCTCGCCGTCTGGGCCGCTGGTGTCCTCCTCCCGTTGACACAGCTGGCTTTCAGTTCGCTGGAGCAGCGGCACCAGGCCGATTCGGCACGGCACGCCGTGCAGGCCCGCAGTGCCGAGAGCATCAGCTCGACGCGCACCGAGTTCCGCGTCACCTCCCTCCAGATCGCCCGGGAGGGCAGCGTCGCCGCGACCGCGAGGGAGATCGACGCGGTCTACGGGGACGCGCGGACCGCGGCCCGTGACCTCGCCCGCGCCGAGGCGGACGCGGCCACCCGGAGTGAGGCGGTGGCCGAGAGGATGGCGCGGACGGACGGGGTCGAATCCGGGCTCGCCACCGCGCTCACCTCCAGACCGCACAACTGGGCCGCGCTGAAGGCGTTGTCGGACCGGGAGGCGGACCTGGCGGACGTGTACGGCATGGTGTCGAACACGATGCTCGGCCTGATCGGTTTCCTGGTGCTGGCCGAGGTGCGGGTGCACCTGGTCGCCGAACGACGCAGGCGCCCCCAGCCCGAGCGACGGTCCCTTGCTCGCCGGGACCGTCGCACGGTCGGCCTGTTCTGTCTCGCAGTGGCCGTCGCGGTCGCGCTGTGGCTCGCCCGGCGACGGCGGACTACCGGCCGGGAGTAGCGGGCAGCGCCAGCGCGAGCGCCAGTTCGCCGTCCAGGAACATCAGTCCGCGCTCCTGGAACTGCGTGAACGCGTCCCGCACCGCCTCGACCGGCAGGGCGAGACCCAGTTCCGCGCGGACGGCCGCCGCGGTGCGCGGACGGTCGGTGCAGGCCAGGTAGATCGCCGCGAGCGTGTCGTGGAAGGTGTACGTGCCGTCGCGTCCCTGGTGCCGTGCGTCGTCGATCCGCAGATAGCCCGCCGCCGACCGGTAGACGAGCGTCGGACGGGTGTCCGACCAGGCTCGCGACCAAGCCGTCACCGACTCCTTCAGCGCCGCGTACGCGCTCGCGGGCAACGCGTCGGCCGGTTCGTACTCGAAGAAGTACGCGATCCGATCGAGGTCGACGGTGTCCGGGTAGACGAACCGGTAGCTCGCCTCCGGTCTGGGCGGCGGCAGGCCGAAGCTGTCCGGCCGGGTGTGCATCGGGCTGAAGCGTTCGAGCCAGAGCCGGTCGGCGCTCGCGGGCGGCTGCAGGTGCACGAGGTGCGGGACGACCTTCGCCTGCTCCGCGTAGTCCTCCGCGGTCTCGCCGGGGAAGCCCCACAGGACGTTCCACGCCACACTGATCCCGTAGTACCCGGCCCAGCGCAACAGGTTGACGTTCTGCGCCGCCCGGACGCCCTTGTTCATCAGCCGCAGCACGGCGGAGCTGAGCGACTCCAGACCGGGTTGCAGCCGCGTCACGCCCCCGAGCGCGAGGACCTTCAGCTGCGCCCTGGTGAGGTTCGCCTTGACCTCGTAGAAGAACTCGTAGTCCTCGCCGCGTCCGGCGATCACCGGGAACAGCTCCCGCAGGTACCTCGGGTCGAGGATGTTGTCGACGGCGTCGAACCGCAGCGTGCGGTACCGCCTCGCCTGAGCCGCCAGCTCGGCGAGCACGCGTTGTGGTGACTTGGCGCGGAACTTCATCGTGGTCCCGTTGAGGCCGCAGAACGTGCAGTGGTGCTTGGCTCCCCACCAGCAGCCTCGCGCGGACTCGAACGGGAGCGAGACGTCGTGGACGGGCAGCCCCAGTGCCGCCGCCCGGTCGAAGTACTCGCCGTACTCCGGGTCGGGCAGGTCGTCGAGCCGGTCGTGCGGCGGTGCGGGCGGTGTTGCCACAACCTCGTCGCCCACCCTCCGGGCGACGCCGGGGACCACGCCCGGATCCGTGCCGGCGGCGAGCGCGTCCAGCAGGCGGGGGAAGGCCGTGTCGCCCTCGCCGATGACGGCGAAGTCGACGCAGGGCAGTGACCGCACCAGTTCCAGGCCCATCTCGCCGTCGAAGTTCGCGCCCCCGAACACCGTGACGATGTCCGGGAAGCGCTTCTTCAAGCGCCGTGCGAGCGCCACCGAGGCGGCGGTCTGCTGGAAGGTCGAGCTGAAGCCGACGACGCGCACCCCGCTCCAGTCCACTTCGGACAGAAGCCCGTCCAGGAACGCCGGCACGTCGTGGTCCCGCGTGCGCAGCAGCTCTCCGCCGAGGTGGGCGAGGTCGTCGGCGAACTCCGGCAGCAGCTTGCCCTCCGGGTCCGGGGCGGCGTCGCCGAAGGCCTGCACGGCGAACAACCACTCGCCGACCAGCCTCCCGCACTGGTCGGCGAGCTGCCGGTAGTGGCGCGTCCCGATCCTGGCCGCGAAGTCGAGGTTCGCGTGCAGCGTGCGCACCGGGAACCCCTCCCGGCGCACGATCGCGGCGAGCAGTCCCAGCTGGATGGACGGGCGGTCGGCGTGCATGAAGGGCATGGACACGACGACCACCGGCCACGCGGCGCGATCAGTCGTTGTCGTCGTCATCGTCCTGCGCGGGCTCGGGCGGGGTGCCGGGGTGGGTGCCCCGCAGGACCATCGGGGGCGCCGGCATCGCCGGCGCGGGCGCGCCGCGCGTGACCATGCCGCGCGAGACCATGTCGAACAGGGGTGGCGCGGGTGGGGGCGGGAAGGTCGCGTACTCCAGCAGGAGCTCGACCGTCTTCGGCGGGAACGGCGTGAACGCCTCGTCGAACTGCGCTCGGAACTCCAGCTCGTCCGGTCTGTCCTGGACCTCGGTGATGTGGCTCGCCACCTTGAGGATCGCGGCCAGCAGCGCCCGCTGGTCGGTGGTCAGGTCCAGCGCCTTCAGCACAGCGAAGAGACCGGTGGGGTCGTCAGTCATCGTCAGCCTTTCGTCGGAGCTTCGCCCGCACCTTGCGGGCGTCGAGATGTCCCAGCTGGTCGAGGATCTCCAGGGCCTGTCCCCAGACGGCGCGAGCCGCGTCCGGGTCGCCGGCGTGGTCGTGCGCGTCACCCAGCGACCTCAGCGCGTACGCCTCGTTGAAGCGGTAACCGGTTTCGCGGAACAGGCCGACGGCCGCCCGGTAGCAGTCGATCGAGCGCGCGTGGTGGCCGAGGTGGTCGTGCGAGTACCCGAGGCTGTGCCACGTCTGGCCCGCGCCGAGCTGGTCGCCCAGCGCGGTCTGCAGCCGCAGCGCCCGTTCGCAGTGGTCGATGGCCGCCTCGTGGTCGCCGGACAGCGCGTGGAACCAGCCGACCGCGTTGAGGCACTTGGCCTGCCCCGCCTCGTGCCCGGCCCTGCCGAACAGGTCGAGCGCCTGCTCGGCCTGCGCGAGCGCCTCCGCGACGCGCTCCTGGCGTTCGAGCATCCAGCAGAGGTAGTACCGCACGTGCGCCTGACCGACCTGGTCGTCGGCGTCGCGGTACAGGTCGAGCGCCACCGCGAACCGGAAGCGGGCGTCCTCGAACCTCTCCAGCCAGACCTCGGTGCACCCGACGTAGCACTGCGCGAAGGCCTGCTTGAGCGGGTCGCCCAACCGGCGCGCGGCGGCGAGCGCCACCGTGAGGGACTCGATCTCGTCGTGCCACTGTCCTTGGTGGGCCAGGAAACGCCTTGTCGTCCACACCAGTTCCCACACCTGGGCGTCGAACTCGACCGGCTGGTGCACCGCGGCGAGCAGCACCCGTCGCTCGGCGTGGAACCAGGCGAGCGCCGAGCCGTGGCCGTCCGCCCGTTCCGGCACGACTCCGGGCGCGAGCGGGGTCAGGGCGGGTGGTTCCTCGCGGCGCGGGTCGAGCAGTCCGTCGGCGTGGTTCGCGCTGTGCACGTAGTGACCGAGCATCCGGCGGACGGCCGCGTGCCGCTCGGGTTCGGGGTCGAGGGTGCGCGCCTGTTCCGACGCGTAGGCGCGCAGCAGGTCGTGGCAGGTGAAACGGCCGGGGCTGTGCTCGGCGACGAGGTGCGCGTCGGCCAGTTCGGCCAGCAGCGGGCGCACGTCCCTGACCGGCACCCCGGCGAGGCTCGCCGCGGCGCGGGTGCCGAGGTCGGGGCCGGGGTGCAGGCCGATCAGCCGGAACAGCCGTGCGGCGGCGGCACCGAGTTGCAGGTAGGACCACGAGAACACGGCCCGCGGGTCCGTCGCCGGGTCGACGTGGGAGAACTCGTCCAGCCCGCCACGCGTCCCGTGCAGTTCGCGGGCGAGTGCGGCGAGGCGGAACCGGGGGTGCATCGCGGCGCGGGCGGCCACCACCGCGAGCGCCAGCGGCAGCCTCGCGCACAGGGCCACGATCTCGTCGACCGCTTCGGGTTCGGCCGCGGTCCGTTGTGCGCCGAGGCGTCCGGCCAGCAGGTCGCGTGCCTCCTGGTCGTCCAGGAGGTCGAGCGGCACCGGGCGGGCGCCCTCGGTGACGAGGCCCGCGAGCTGGCTGCGACTGGTCACCACGGCGAGGCAGCCCGGTGCGCCGGGCAGCAGCGGACGGACCTGCTCGGCGTCGCGCGCGTTGTCCAGCACCACCAGCACCCGGCGGTTCGCGAGGAGGCTGCGGTAGAGCCCGACCTGCGCGTCGAGGCTCGCGGGGAGCTGTCCTGACGGGACCTCGAACGCGTCCAGGAAGCCGCGCACCGCCTCGGACGGGGTGACCGGGGACCCGGTCGGGTCGAACCCCCGGAGGTTCACGTACAGCTGCCCGCCGGGGAACTCGGCACGCGCCCGGTGTGCCCAGTGGACGGTCAGCGTGGTCTTGCCGACGCCCGCCGTCCCGGACACCACGACGATCCCGGCTGCCTCGCCGAGGCTCCGCAGTTCCTCGGCCCGCCCGGCGAAACCGGGGACGTCCGGCGGCAGCTGCGCGGGCGTCGCCACCGCGCGTTCCGAGGCCGGTGCCGGCAGGTCGCCGCGCAGGATCGCGCTGTGCAGCGCCCTCAGCTCGGGTCCCGGGTCGGTGCCGAGCTCCTCGGCGAACCGCCTTCGCACGACGCTGTAGCGCTCGACGGCCTCCGCGTCCCGGCCCGCCGCGTGCAACGCGCGCATGAGCAGGCCTTCGAGAGGTTCGGCGAGCGGGGTACTCCGCGACCAGGTCGGGCAGCGTCGTGATCACCCCGTCGAAGCGGCCGAGCCGGAGTTCCACCTCGCCCCACAGCACGATCGCGTCCAGCCGTCTGCGGTGCCAGCTGTCGCGGACCTGCTCCACCCACTCCCCCGTGACGCCCGCGAGCGGAACCCCGCGCCACAGCCCCAGCGCCTCCGTCAGCACGGCCGCGCGGTCGGCGTCCCGGCCCCGTGCGTCCCGGCCCTGGTCGACCAGCCGGGAGAACCGGTGCAGGTCCACCAGATCGGGATCGACGTCGAGGACGTAGCCGGCATTCCTGCGGTCGACCCGCGCGATTTCACCGGCGGCCCTGAGCAATTGCCGAATTCGACTCAAATGGGAATACAGCACGTTGCGCGCCTGCACGGGTGGATCGTCGTTCCACACCCGGTCGATCAGCAGCTCGACGGCGACCGGCCGGCCCGCGTCCACCGCGAGTGCGGCCAGCACGGCCTGCTGCCGGGGCGTGCCGACGTCGAGCAGCCCGCCCTCCACCCGCAGCTGCACCTCCCCGAACAGCCGGAGTTCCATGCCGCGAACCCCCGATTTTCGACGGGTCACGAAAGACGGACCCGTCGATGCTGACCCCTCCGCAAGGTCGCCGCAAGGTTGCCGAGCAAGGCGTCCCGAAACCGTGAGGACATCACACGATCGGGGAGGGCGAGAATGCGGTACGAATCGGTCGCGGCTCTGCTGGAAAGCGCCGCGCAGGGAGTGGAATCGGCCTGGGCGGAACTGTTCCGGCGCTTTTCGCCGCTGCTGTCCGCAGTGTGCCGGCGGCACGGTGTCATGGGCGCCGACGCCGAGGACGTCAGCGCGAACGTCTGGCTGCAGCTCGTGCTGCACGCCGGCAAGATCCGCAACCCGGAGGCACTGCCGGGCTGGCTGTCGACGACGGCCCGGCACGAATGCGTGTCGGTGCTGCGCGGCAGACACCGGGAGTTCCCGGACGACCGCGAGCCGGCCGTGCCGGGTGCCGACGAGTCGCTGCTCGACGAGGAACGGCGCACCACCGTGCGTTCCGAGGTGGCCAGACTGCCGGTGCGGCAACGGGAACTGGTCTCGTTGCTGCTCGCCGACCCGCCTCCGTCCTACGCGGAGATCAGCGAGCGGCTGGGCATGCCCGTCGGCGCCATCGGCCCGACCAGGCAGCGCTGCCTGGTCAGACTCCGGCGCTCGACGGCCATCGCGGCGCTGCGGGAGGTGCACGACCGGTCCGCCTAGTCGGACGGCACGGCGCGGGCCAGCGCGTCGCACATCCAGGTCGAGGACCCGAACGCCACGACCGCCGTCTTCACGCCTTTGCGTTCCGGCAACGACGGCTGGACGCAGAAGTGGGGTTCGGGGCCCTCCGCCGGCTGGATCGGGGTGAGCGCCGGATCGGAGCGCGCCTGCCCGATCAGGTAGCACAACGCCACGTCCGCGGCGGCGTCCATTTTCAGCGCCACGACGACTCCGACGGACCACGGGTGGTCGCGGTGCCGGTAGATCCCGATGGTCAGCTTGTCCGCCTCGTACAGGCATCGCGCGGTGTCGGCGCCGGCCAGGTACTTGCTCGCCAGCCCCCGCACCCCCGAGGCGAACTCCTTGGCGACGGTGCCCGCCTTCCGCTCTCCCTGCGGGACGAGCATGTCGATCTGGTTCAGCAGCTCGACGAACGGCGGGCACGGGTTCGTCGTGACGGTCCTGATGGTGGCCTCGTTCCTCACCGAACCGCTGAAGGAGGGCAGCCAATGCCCGATCTCGGGGCCGGGCGCACGGCACCCGGCCTCCTTCGTGGTAGCCGGGCCCACCACCCCGCCGACCGGCTTCTCACTCGTGGCGGCGTCCCCGGCCGGTTCGTCGCACCCTGACAGCACCACCGCCAGCAGAGCCGTCAGCACGGCCCACCGCGGTGCTTTCCCCTGACTTCGCATGGCTCTCAGACGGGCCGCGAACCGCCGTTGATACGCGTATCACCGCGGCACCTCGCGCCGTCTGCTCCCCGACACCGACAACCACGAGGAGTACGACATGAGCGTGACCCTGACCGAGTCGGAGCTCATCGCCCTGTACTGGTGGCCGTTCCCGCCGCCGGAGGACGAGCTGGGCTGGATCTACGACTTCGACGCCCTGCGGCACGCGCTGGCCGACACCGCGGCCGTGAAGCGGGAGGTCCCGGCGGACGACCGGTTGCGGTGGGTGGCGCTCGCGACCGGCACGGCGATCACCGAGGCCGCGACCCTGCAGCGGTCCGCGGACCGGCTCGGCAGCGACGCCGTGCTCGCGGTGAACCGCACGGCGCTCGGCCAGTTCGTCGACGGTCTCGTCGCGTCGCCGCCGACCTGCGAGGTCCTGCCCGCTCCGCACGGCGTCACCGTGGTCATCGGCGGCATGGTGGTCGTGATCCCGTCCGTGACGCCGGTGCCGGTGCCGCCGCACTGGGACCACGACGAACGACTGTCCCGGGTGGACCTGATGGGCGTCGGCACCCGGTTCCGGGCGGCGGCGGTGGCGACGACCTCGCCGGCGTTGCGCGACGTGCTGCTGGACGCGGCCGAGCGGTTGTTCGTCACCGCCGGGGAGAGGCTCTGAGCCCTACCGGAGTGCTTCCCGGGCCCACTCCGCGAAGCTCGTGAGCGGCAGCCCCAGTTCCCTGGCGTACTCCGGCCGGCCGGCCATGCCGGTCTCGTTCATCCGGTCGTGCCCCGCCGCCATCTCGGGCATCCCGGCGGCGCGGGCCTCGTCCAGGGTCAGGTCGGGTGCGGCGAGGTCGGCGCCGAGCGCATCGGAGAGCACCTCGGCGATCTCGGCCATCGACAGGCGGTCGCTCGCGAGCTCCAGCTCCACGCGGTCGAACCGTCCGGGGTCCGCGACGGCGGCGGCCACCGCCGTGCCGATGTCCCTGACGGCGACGAGCGACAGGCGGGTCGTGGGCTTCAGGAGGCTGACCAGGCCTCCCTCGACGCCGCGCGGGAACAGGAAGGCGGACGAGGGCAGGAAGTTCTCCATGAAGAAGCCCGGCTTGAGCAGCGTCCACCGCTCGAAGCCGGCCGCGCGGAGGTGGTCCTGGATGGCCGCCTTCGCGTTCATGGACGCCGCCCGCACCGGGTAGAGCTCGTCCTCGGTGTGCTGCCCCGCGCCGTCGACGGTCGTCTGGACGAACTGCGGCACGCCCGACTCCCGTGCGGCGTCGATCAGGTTCCTGGCCTGCGCGACCTCGCCCTCGAAGTCGAAGCCGCCGGCGATGAGCTCGGGCATCTGCACGGAGAACACGGCGCGGGCGCCCTTGGTCGCGGCGAGCAGCGAGGCGCGGTCGTGCAGGTCGCCCACGACGAGTTCCACGCCGAGGGACGTCGCGCGGTCGGGATCGCGGACCAACGCGCGCACGGGAACGCCTGCTGCCTTCAGCGCTCGTACGGCGGCACCTCCCTGCTTGCCGGTGGCTCCGGTGACCAGAACTGGCGCTGACATGGCTCTCCTCGGTGACTCGACACTAAATGGCGGGGCCCGCCACTTAGGTGTTCGCTACGATATGGCGGGCCCCGCCGTTTATCAACCCCGAGGTGTGCCATGACCGATCGCCAGCGCGCCGACGCCCGGCGCAACCACGAGCGGATCCTCGCCGTGGCCGAGCAGGAGGTCGCCGTGCACGGCGCCGGGGCGTCGCTCGAGCAGATCGCACGGGTCGCCGGGGTCGGGTCGGCGACGGTGCGACGGCACTTCCCCACCCGTCAGGCGTTGCTGGAAGCCGTGCTGTGGCACCGGATCGAGGTGCTGTGCGAGCGGGCCCGGGAGCTGGCCGGGGCGGACGACGGCCGGGAGGCGTTGCTCGCGTGGCTCGGCGAAGTGGTCACGTACTGCGTCGCGGCGAAGGGGCTCGCGACCGCGCTGGCGTTCGAAGGTGACCCCGTGCAGGGCAACTCGTGCGCGACGGCGATCGAGGAGGCGGCCGAGCCGTTGCTGCGCCGGGCCGTGGCGGACGGGGCGGTCGCGGCGGACGTCACGGTCGTCGAGCTGGTGACGTTGATCGTCGGCATCGTGACGGTGACGGAGCACCACCGGGACCCGGCGGGGTCGGCCGGGCGGTTGTTCGCGCTGGCCGTGGCCGGGATCAGTCCAGTTCGCTGAGCCGGTGTCGCCCGCGACTTCCCGCACTGCCACAGTCCGAAGTGGACAGACCTGCGGCGTGCCGCTCCCCTCGGCGAACTGCGCGGCACCGCAACCGTTGGCAGAATGCGGTGATGCGGATCAAATTCGACGTCATCGTCTTCGACGCGGCCGACCTGGGCGAGGAAAGCCGGTTCTGGGCGGGAGTGTTCGGCGGCAAGGTGAACGAGGACGACGACTGGCACATGGTGGTCGTCGACGGCACACCGCGGGTCGGCGTGCAGCTCGCGCCCGACCACACACCGCCGCAGTGGCCGGACGGCCCGACGAAGCAGCAGATCCACCTCGACCTGTGGGTCGAGGACTTCGCCGAGGCGCACGAGCAGGTCATGGCTCTCGGCGCCACGGTGCTGAGGCCGGCCCTGGGCAGGACCGAGGGCGACGACTTCCAGGTCTACGCCGACCCCGCCGGGCATCCCTTCTGCCTGTGCTGGATGGTCGCCGAGCAGCGCAAGTGACCTGTCGGCCGCATTCCTCTGCAGCGCAGCTTCACACGCGAGGCATCCCCGGCGCAGGTGGGCCGGGCGGCGACACCGCCGCCCGGCCCGCACGTCAGAAGCCGCAGCCCTCCGGAGACCAGTCGCGGGCCTCGGCGTTGCCGCCGGCCCGCACCACCCGCACCTCGACGCAGAGCGTGCCCGACGCGGGCAGCTCGACCGACGGCTCGGTGACGGTGCCGGTCTTCAGCTCGTCGTTGGTGCGCCAGACGAACGTGTCGCCGGACTGCGGTGACGGGTAGGACCACGCGAAGCGGAGCGTCTGCGGGTTCACGCGGGTCGCGGTGACCACGGCCGTGCCGGTGGCTCCGCTCTCGGCGGCGCTTCCCGGTTGGGCGCCGGCCGGCACCTCCAGAGAACCCTTGTCCTGCATGAGAAGCGCGCTGGTCATACCCACGACGGCGACGGCACCGGCCACTCCGGCGTACACCGGCCACCGGGCCTTCTCGCGCGCGGGCACGTCCGCCGGGACGACGACCGCCGCCAGCGCGGCCGTCGGAGCGGACTCCTCGCGGATCCCCTGCAACCGCTCGGCGAACTCGCCGGCCGACGCCGGTCGCACCGCCGAGTCGGCGGACATCGCCTGGCGCAGCAGGTCTTCCAGCGGTTGCGGTGCCCGGCCCGACGGCCGCGTGGCGCCGAGCAGGATCCGTTGCGTGATCGCCGCACGGGAGTTGTCGCCGCGCGGCACCACGAACGGCGAGTAGCCCGTGAGCAGGTGCCACAACGTCGCGCCGAGCGAGAACACGTCCGCGCGGACCGAGTGGGCGCCGCTGCTGATCACCTCGGGTGCCGACCAGAGCAGGTGGTCACCACCCGTCGTGCCGAAGTCGGTCAGGTACACCTGCCCGCGCTCGCCGCGGAGGACGTTGGCGGGCTTCACATCGCGGTGCACGACACCGGCCTGGTGCGCGGCGTGCAGCGCGTCGGCGAGGTCGATCCCGATCTCCAGCACCCGCGCGAACGGCAACGGCGCCGCCGCGGCCAGGTCACCGTCCGGGAAGTACCTCATCACCAGGTACGGCAAGCCCGCGCGGGTCCGTCCGGCACGGTCGGCGCTCGCGATCCCGGGATGCCCCAGACCGGCCACCGTCCTGATCTCGGCCACCCGCGGGGGGTCGACGAGCAGCTTCACCGCGACCTCGCCGTCCGCGGCGCGGTACAGGTGGACGTTCTTGCCGAGCGGTCGGACGTACCGGAAGCCGGGGATCTCCGGTAACTCCTCTGTCATTCGCCACCTCGTCGCCGGCGGCGCCGGTCGGGAGGCCCCGCCCACCCGACAGCGCCGGACACTCTGCCAGGGGTCGAATATTCCACCCCTGGCCTGACTGTCAACCGTCAAACCACCAGTTGAGACGCGATGGGGCCGCTGACCAGCGCCCGCCCGCGAGTCGAGGATCCGCGGCACCGACAGGAAAGACCCGCGACGGCGTCCGTCGCGGGTCCCGTGGTCGTCGAAGCTCAGTGCCGGCCCCAGTTCGGCACGTCGTAGCCGTTCATCGTGACCTCGAACTGGTCGTACTTCGCCATCAGGGTCAGCAGTTCGTCCTCGCTCGGCTGGTTGCCGTCCGCGTACATCTCGGCGAGGCCCCGGAAGTACTCCTCGCGGTTGAGCGCGGGCGTGAAGATGATGAGCATCGTCGCCTGGTCCTTGTACGGGTTGTGGAACCCGTGCGAGACGCCCATCGGAACGTTGACGTAGGTGCCGGGCGGTGCGGCGAACGACTTGCCGTCGAGGTGGAGCTCCACCATGCCGTGCAGGACGTAGAACGCTTCCAGCTGCTCGTTGTGGACGTGCGGTGAGGCGCCGGGGGCACCGGGGGCCATGCGGTGCTCGTAGAGGCCGAGCCTGCCGTCGGTCTCGCTTCCCCTGGCCTTGAACGTGGTGTGCGTCGTGGTGCCGATCTGCACCGACTCGCCCTCGCCGGGAAGCAGGATGTTGGACACTTGCGTCATCTCTGGTCACTCCTCATTGCTGGCGATGTCGTCCTGGTTGAACCACGAGAGGTAGCGCTCGCCCGTGTCCGGGAACACGGTGATCAAGTTCTTGCCCGCGTGTTCAGGCCGTGCGGCCAGCACGCGGCAGGCGTGGGCGGCCGCGCCGGAGGAGACGCCGACCAGCAGCCCCGCCGTCCTGGCGAGTTCGCGCGCCGTGGCGTAAGCGTCCTCGTTGGACACCGTGAGCACCTCGTCGATGAGGTCGACGTCGGTCGTCGCCGCGACGAAACCGCCGTTGAGGCCGGGGATGCGGTGCAGGCCGCCCCATCCCTGGCTGAGCACCGGTGACCCCTCCGGCTCCACCGCGACCACGCGGATCGCGGGGTTGCGTTCCTTCAGGTACTTCGCGGTGCCGCTGAGCGTGCCGCCGGTGCCCACACCGCAGACGAAGACGTCGATCTCGCCGTCGGTGTCGTTCCAGATCTCCGGACCGGTGGTGGCGTGGTGCGCGGCCACGTTGTCGGAGTTCTCGTGCTGGCAGGCGAACCACGACCCCGGCCGCTCGCGGTAGATCTCCTCGGCTTTGGCGATCGCCGCGACGTAGCCCTCCTGGTACGGCGTCAGCACGATCTCGGCACCGAACGCGCGCAGCAACTGGAGGCGTTCGCTGGTCGCGCTGTCCGGCAGCACGATCACGCACTTGTACCCGCGCGCGGCCGCGATCGCCGCCATGGAGATGCCGGTGTTGCCCGACGTCGCCTCGACGATCGTGCCCGAGCCCCTGGTGAGCTGCCCGCGCTCCTCCGCTCCGTTGATCATGTAGAGCGCGGCGCGGTCCTTCACGCTGGACAGCGGGTTCGCCATCTCCAGCTTGGCGTAGAGGTTCGCCGTGGTGACGCCGAGGTCGAGCTTCACGGTGGGCGTGCCGCCGATCAGGTCGACGAGCGACTCGGCGGGCGGCCGTTTGGTGAGGGGCTGACTGAGTCGGGTGTTCACGAGCACTCCGATCGGTTAGGTGTCACCAGCTGGGAAAGACGGCCGCTCCCTTGTGCTTCTGCCCCGCGACCACGACGGACTGGCGAGGCCTGGCCGCCTTCGCGACGCTGCGGCTCGACCTCAGGTTCGGGATGGAGAACGGCGCCAGCACGCGGGAGTCCGCCGGCACGTCCCGGATGACCAGCGCCTGGGCGCCCACCACCGAGTCGTGGCCGATGGTGACCGGGCCGAGAATCGTCGCGTTGGCCCCGACGACGACCCGGTCGCCGAGCTTCGGGTGCCGCCGCGAGCCCTCCGGCCGCTGGTTGTCGTGCCACCAGCCGACCGCGCCGAGCGTCACCTGGTGGAAGATCGTGACGTCGTCGCCGATGACGACCGTCTCGCCGATCACCACGCCCGCGCCGTGGTCGATGAAGAAGCCACGGCCGATCGTCGCGCCGGGGTGGATCTCGATGCCCCCGGTCAGCAGTCTCGCGACGACCATGACCAGCCGGGCGCCGCGCCGGTTTCCCCGCAGGTGCAGCTTGTGCGACACGCGATGACCCCAGAGCGCGATGACCGTCGGGTGCAGCAACGCCTCGCTGCGCGACAGGATCGACGGGTCGCGGTCCATGACCATGTCGAGGTCGGCGGTGATTACACGGAGCAGCGCCCGCGGGGTCACCGGACCGCTCCCGCGGTGTCCTTCTCCTTGCGCAGCTGCCCCATGCGGTTCTCCGCGTAGGCCACGCCGACGAGCACCACCAGGCCACCGGCCAGGAGGTTCCACGTCACGTGCTCCCCGAGGAACAGCACGCTGACGAGCACCGCGAACACCGGCACCACGTAGTTGACCGCGGAGGCCGTGGTGGCGCCGACGTCACCGATGAGGCGGAAGTAGAGCACGTACGCCAAGCCGGTGCTGAGCAGGCCGAGCAGCACGATGCTGAGCGTCACCGGCCCGGTGAAGTCGGGCGTGCGCCAGGCCAGGAACGGCGTCACGACCGCCTGCAGCACGGCCGCCGACAAGAGCTGCGACGCGGCCAGTGCCAACGGCGCCAACCCCAGTGGTGACAGGTACTTCCGCACGTACACGAAACCGATCGCGTAGCTGACGGCCGCGCCGAAGCAGGCCATCCGCCCGCTGAGCGAGCCGAGCGACTCGTGCCACGGCCCGATCAGCAGCACTACGCCGACGAAGCCGAGCGCCAGGCCGATCGCCTTGCGGGACGTCGCCCGCTCGGTCGGCAACGCGGCCGTGGCGAGCGCCAGCGTCAGCAACGGCGTGGCGCCGATGAGCACGCCCGCGATGCCTGCCCCGGTGGTCTTCTCGCCGTAGGACAGCAGGAGGAACGGGATGACGTTGCCGAACAGGCCGGCGGCCGCGATGTGGCCCCAGACCTGCGCGGAGCGCGGCAGGGTGACCTTGCGGACGGCCGCGATCGAGAGCAGCACCGCCGCGCCGAGGACGAGTCTGCTGAGCACGAGTTGGCCCGGTGTCAGACCTTCGAGGGACACCTTGATGAAGGTGAAGCTGCTTCCCCACAGCAGCGCCAGCAGCAGGAAGCGCGCGACGGATGCCTTGTCCATTGCATCTCGATTCGGGTTATCTGTCAGTAGTCGTTTGGATACTCCAGCAGTGCGCGCTCGGGGCGTACTAGAGCGAGCCGCACGCGGACGACCATCCGCTCGCCGACGACTGGCAGAAGACCGCCTACGGGCGCGATCGGGCGTTGAGGATCCGCGTCTGCTCGCGCAGCACGTCGATCGTGCGCGCCACCCAATCGGCGATCACCGCCTGCTCGGCCGACGAGTAGCGGTCGGTCAGCTGGGCCATCGCCTTGCCCAGTCCGGCGAAGGTGTCGCCGAACGCGCCGGGGGCCGCCGTGATCACCAGCCGGCGGCGGTCCTCCGGGTGCGGTTCGCGGCGGGCGAGCCCTGCTCGCGCGAGGCGGTCGACCACTCCCGTCACCGCGCCGGGCGTCAGGCCGATCTCCCTGGCGAGTTCCCCCGCCGACACCGATCCGGCGCCCATGATCACGGCCAGCGCGCGCTGGTCGACGGCCGTCACCCCGAGGCTCGCGCCCACCGCCTCGTGGAACGCGACCACGGCGGTGCTCAGCTCACGTCCGGCATCTCGACCTTCCACAGCCGCCACTTTACCTCAATCGACATTTCAGTATGCTGAATTAAATTATTCAGTCGACTGAAGTATCGAGGGGGAACCGTGAGCGAGCTGAGGTTGGCACTCGAGGTGCCGAGATGGACGTGGCGCTGCTACCTCCGCCACTTCTGGCTGGTGGCCGGACTGTCGTCGATCGCGTCGGTCCAGCGGCTGGTCACCGTGAACTGGACGGGCGAGATCGACCCCGCTCTCGCCACCGTCTCCGAGGTCGTCGTGCTGGCGGCCCGGATCCTGCTCGTCGTTGTGCTGTGGCGGATCGCGACGGCCGGGCTGCGGTTGAGCTGGGGAGCCGGTCGCGAGTTCGCGCGCCGGCACTGGCCCAGCCTGGTGTGGCAGGTCGTGTTCCTCGGCGTGGCGTTCGCCGTGTTCGAGGTGCTGGCCGAGCACGTGGTCTCGGCGCTGCTGCCCCCGGAGGCCAGGCAGACCTACCTGGCGGTGCTGCTGTTCCTCAAGAACCCCACCGTCATCGCGCTCACGTTCCTGTGGTGGATCGGCGTCGTCCGGCAGGTCTTCCGGGCGAACGAAAGGGTCCGGCCCGGCCACTAGGCTCTCGGGCCATGTTGGTCGGCCGGGATGGCGAACGGACCCACGTCGAGCGGCTGCTGCGGGACGCGTCGTCCGGGAGCAGCGCGGCCCTGGTGGTCCGGGGTGACGCGGGCATCGGCAAGTCCGCGCTGCTCGACCACGCCGTCGCGGGAGCCGGGGACATGCGCGTGCTGCGCGGCGTCGGGATCGAGTCCGAGGCCGAGCTGGCGTTCGGCGCGCTGCACCTGCTGCTCTACCCCCACCTCGACCGGCTCGACGTGCTGCCCGCACCGCAGGCCGCCGCGTTGCGCGGTGCGTTCGGGCTGAGCGACGACACGGCCACGCCGTTCCTGATCGGGGCGGCGACGCTGACGTTGCTCGCCGAGCTCGCGGCCGAGAAGCCGTTGTTGTGCGTGGTGGACGACGCGCAGTGGCTGGATCGTGGCTCCTCGGACGCGCTGCTGTTCGCCGCCAGGCGGTTCCAGGCCGACCCGGTGGTGATGCTGTTCGCCGTCCGTGACACGGCCGTCCCGTTCGCGACGCCGGGCATCGAGGAGCTGCGGCTGACCCGCCTGTCCGCGGACGCGGCGGCCGGGCTGCTCGACGACCGCTCCCCCGGGCTGACGGCGCCGATGCGGGCACGGGTCCTGGAGGAGGCGGACGGCAACCCGCTCGCGGTGCTCGAGCTCGGCGCGGCCCGGCTGGCCGCCCAGCGCGAGGGCAGGGCCGAGCCCGCGCACCAGGTGGGGCCGTTGCCGGTCACCAGGCGGGTGCAGGACGCGTTCCGCGCGCAGATCACCGGGCTTCCCCCGGCGTCCCAGGCGATCCTGCTGGTCGCCGCGGCCGACCGGCTCGCCGGGATGGACACGGTGCTGCGGGTGGCGCGTGCGGTCGGCGCGGACACCGCCGACCTGGAGCCCGCCGAACGCGCCGGGCTGATCAGCGTCACGGACGAGCTGACGTTCCGGCACCCGCTGGTGCGCGCCGCCGCCTACCAGTGCGCCACCCACCACCAGCGGATCGCGGTGCACCGGGCGTTCGCCGAGGCCCTGACGACGCCCGACCGGCGGGCCTGGCACCTCGCGGCCGCCACCACCGAACCGGACGAGGAGGTCGCCGCCGAGCTCGAACGCACCGCGCTGCGGGCCGAACGCCGGGGCGGGGCGATGGCCGTTTCCGCCGCGTACGACCGCGCCGGCCGGTTGAGCGTGGATCCCGAGCGGAAGGCGCGGCGCATCGCCAAGGCCGCGCTCGCCGCCTACGACGCGGGCAAACCCGACCGAGCGGCCCGGCTGGCCGTCGAGGTCACGTCCCTGACGACCGATCCGGCCGTCATCGCGGACATGACGCTGCTGCGCGGCCAGATCGAGTACGAACGCACCTCGCCCGAGGCCGACGCGGCACTCGCGGCGCAGGCCGCGCGGCTGGTCGCGGACAGCGATCCCGAACGCGCCGTCGTGATGCTGACCGAGATGCTCTGCGCCGGCCGGGACGCGGGCGCACTGACGTCGGTCACCGAGGGCGGGCGAATGCTGGCGGGTCTCGACCTGCGGCCAGGCTCCCGGTCGCGGCTCGCGGCCGACGCGCTGAGCAGCTGGGGCGCCCTGCTGAGCGGGCAGCCGGAAGCCGGGCCGTTGCGCGCGGTGCTGGAGATCGGTCACCTGCCCGGTGAGGACGTCATGCACCGGGTCGTCGCCGGGTTCAGCGGGCTGATGCTGGCCGACGACCACGCGACCATCGCGGTGATGGACACGATGGTGGCCGAGACGCGTGCCACCGGGGCCTTGATGTGGATCCCCTACGCGCAGGAGATCCTCGCGTTCGCCCACGCCCTGCGCGGCGACTTCCTGACCGCGCAGACCTGTCTGGCCGAGGCGGTCGCCCTCGGGACCGAGTTCGGCCTCGACATGGAGGTCGCCGTGCTGCGGTCGGTCTCGGTGTGGCTGGCCGCGGTGACCGGCGACCAGACCCGGTGCCGCGCACTGGCCGCCGAGGTGCTGCCGGTGTTGGAGAACCGGCACGCCGTCGGCACCGCGATGACGCACTGGGGCCTCGGCCTGCTCGACCTGGCCGCCGGGAGGTACGCGACGGCTTTCGACGCGCTGCACCTCGTGTGCACCGGTCCTGCCCGGTACGACTTCCTGATCCGCGCCGTCCCGGACCTGGTGGAGGCGGCGGTCCGCGACGGCGACCCCGGCCGCGTCACCGAGCACATCGAGGCGTTCGACCACTGGGCGGCGCACGTGGACAGTCCTGTCGCGACGGCGTTGTCGCACCGCTGCCACGCGATGGTCGAGGACTCGGAAAAGCGGTACCGGGCGGCACTCGACGTGCCTGCCGGACCGTTCGACGAGGCCAGAACCCGGTTGCTGTACGGCGAATGGCTGCGCCGCAGACGCCGTCGCGGCGAGGCACGCACGGAACTGACGGCCGCGCTCGCCGGTTTCGCCCGGCTGGGCGCGACGACCTGGGAAGCACGCGCCGCGAGCGAGCTCGGTGAACGTCCGGTCGAACCGGCCGTCGTCAACGTGCTGAAGGACCTGACACCGCAGGAGGTGCAGGTCGTCCGGCTGGCGGCGGCAGGCCTGAGCAACAAGGAGATCGGCGCGCAGTTGTTCCTGAGCCCGCGCACGATCGGCCACCACCTGTATCGCGCGTACCCGAAGCTGGGCGTCACCAAGCGGATCGAACTGGCGCAGCTCGGCCTCGGATGACTTACCCCGCCGGTCTCCCGGTGAGCGGCACGCCAGTCACGTGACCGATGTGGACCGGTGCCGTCCCGCCCCAGCCTCTTCTCCGACGACAAGGAGAAGAAGATGTTGCTGGAGAACAAGACCGCGGTGATCTACGGGGGCGGCGGCTCAATCGGCGGCGCGATGGCGGACGCCTTCGCGGCCCAGGGAGCGCGGGTCTTCCTGGCGGGCCGGACGCCGGCCACGCTCGAAGCCGTCGCGGACCGGATCCGCGCCGCGGGCGGGCAGGTCGAGACGGCCGTCGTGGACGCGACGGACGCCGCCGCGGTCAACGACCACATCGACGCCGTCGCGGAGAAGACCGGCAGCGTGGACATCTCGGTCAACGTCATCACCAGTGACGGGCTCTTCCAGCCGCTCGCCGACATCTCGACGCCGAACCTCGTCGCGGCCGTCGGCAGGAGCCTGACCACGCACCTGATCACCACGAAGGCCGCGGCCAGGCACATGGTGAAGCAGGAGTCCGGCGTGCTGCTGTTCTTCGGCGGCTCGGACCACGCGAACGTGCTGCCCGGCATGGGCAACGTGCAGATCGGCTTCGACGCCGTCGAGTCGCTGCGCAAGCAGTGGGCCGTCGAACTGGCACCGCACGGCGTCCGCACGGTGACGCTGCTGACCGGCGGCATCGTCGACACCTTCCCGGACATCCCCGAGATGGAGGCTCCCCGGCAGAGCATCATCAACGCCTCACCGCTCAAGCGCGCCGCCACGATGGCCGACGTGGGCAACGTCGCCGCGTTCGTCGCGTCGGAGCACGGCCGCAGCATCACCTCGACGCAGGTCAACATCTCGTTCGGCGCCTGCTACGGCTGATCACCGCCAGGTCGTGTCCCGGAAGTTCGTCCGGTGACAGACGCGGGCGAGAGACCCGGAGACACGACCTCGGCACGGCCGTACCTGCTCGGCGTCACGCCGAACCAGCGGCGGAAGGCGTGGATGAAGCTCGCGGCCTCGGCGAACCCGAGCCGTTCGGCGACGGCCTCGACGGACAGGTCGCCGCGCGACAGCAGCGCGACGGCCCGTTTCGCGCGCACCTCGTCGAGCAGCGCCTGGTAGCTCGTGCCGGACGACGCCAGGCGCCGCCGCAGGGTCCGCGGGCTGGTGCCGAGCGCCCTGGCCACCGCGGGCATGCCGTGCTCGAACCGGTCCGAGGACTCGAGCAGCCGCCGCACCTCCCGCGCCGCCCCCGGGCTCTCCCGGCGGCGTTCTGCGAGAGCGCGGCACTGCTCCTCGCACACGGCCGTCGTCTCGGGGCTGGCCAGTCGCAACGCCTCGGCCAGCACCGCGACGTCCACAACGGACTGATCGGCACCCGCCCCGAACCGCGGACGGACCCCGAACACCTCCTCGTGCTCGCGCACGTCCTCCGGGGGCGAGTGGGCGAAGTCCACGCCCAGCACCGGCACCGCGCCGGTCAGCAGTTCGCCGACGACGGTGTGGATGGCGGCGAGATCCCGTTCGGCGAGGAACGGGACCACGTCGGCCGGCAGCGAGGTGGTGTCGAGCGCGAGCACGAGCCGGTCGCCGTCGATCACGGCGGAGGGCGCGGTGAACGCGAAGCTGAGGTCGAGGTAGCGCAGCGCGGTGGTGATCGCGTCCTGCAGGGTGGCCGCGCTGAGGAACGCGTAGCCCAGCACGCCGAAAGTCGTGGCGTGGTAACGACGTCCGGCGGCGACGCCCGCGTGCGGCAGCCGGTGGGCGAGGTTGCGCACGACCGTGAGCTCCTGGCGGGCGTCGACCTCGGCGACCGGGTCGGCGAGGATCCCGGCGTCGATCTCGCTGCCCGCGAGCAACGCGTCCAGCGGGATCCCGTGCTCGGCGCCGAAGCGCAGCAGGAGCGCGACGCTCGCGATGCCCCGCGGGAAGTCCCAGTGCCGGACGGCAGGCTCGGCCAACGACGTCATGGCCGCGATTGTCAACTGCCCGGCCGGTGTTGTCCTGGTGCGAACGGGTGGTTGTTCCTAGCGTCGATCACGTGGACGCGAACCCCGAAGTGGTCGTCATCGGAGCCGGATTCGGCGGCCTGGGCGTCGCGTTGTCACTGCGCAGAGCGGGTTTCGAGCGGTTCACCGTGCTGGAGCGGGCGAGCGGGCCCGGCGGGGTGTGGCGGGACAACACCTATCCGGGCGCGGCGTGCGACGTGCCGTCGTCGCTCTACTCGTACTCCTTCGCGCCCAGCACCTCGTGGCCACGCCGGTACTCGGCCCAGCCCGACATCCTGCGCTACCTGCGCGCCAAGGCCGAGACCGTGCGCGACCGCATCCGGTTCGGCGCGGAGGTGGTGGCCGCGACGTTCGACGAGTCGCGGAACCGGTGGAGCGTCGCCCTCGCGGACGGGGACGTCGTCGAGGCCGACGTGCTGGTCCGCGCGGTCGGCCAGCTCACCACACCGGCGGTCCCCGCCCTGCCCGGACTCGGCCGGTTCGCCGGGGAGGTCTTCCACAGCGCGGCCTGGCGGCACGACGTGGACCTGCGCGGCAAGCGGGTGGCCGTGGTCGGCACGGGGGCGAGCGCCGCCCAGTTCGTGCCGGAGATCGCGCCCCTCACCGAACACCTGACGGTGTTCCAGCGGTCCGCACCCCACGTGCTGCCGAAACCCGACGCGCCGTTGACCGGCCGGTCCCACCCGGCGAGGTTGCGCGCCGCACGAGGTGGCGTGTGGCTCGCCGGCGAGACGCTGACCAGGCTGCTCCACGGCCGCCTCTCCCCCGCGCTCGTCTCCGCCGTCGCGGCGGCGCACCTGCGGCGGCAGGTCCGCGACCCCGCGCTGAGGGAGGCGTTGAGGCCGACGACGCGGCCGGGGTGCAAGCGGGTGTTGTTCAGCAACGACTGGTACCCGGCTCTCAGCCGGCCGGACGTCGAGGTGGTCACCGGGCCGATCACCGAGGTCACGGCACGCGGCCTGCGCGTCGGCGGCCGCGAGGTCCCGGCGGACGTGCTGATCTGGGGCACCGGGTTCACGGTGTCCGGCTTCGGGTCCGGCCTGCGGGTCACCGGCAGGGACGGCCGGGACCTCACGGAGACGTGGGCTGGTCGCCCGCGTGCCCACCTCGGCCTCACCGTGCCCGGTTTCCCGAACCTCTTCCTGGTCTACGGCCCCAACACCAACCTCGGCGGCAACTCGGTGATCACCATGATCGAGGCGCAGTGCCGGTACGTCGTGGAGGCCGTGCGCCACCTCGCGGGGTCCGGTACGGCGTTGGAGGTGCGGCCCGAGGTCGCCGAGGCCTTCGACGCCGAGATGACCAGCAGGCTGGCGCGGGGCCTGTGGAGCACGTGCTCGTCCTGGTACCGGACCGCCGACGGGTCGATCACGACCAACTGGCCCGGCACCACGTGGGAGTACCTGCGCCGCACACGACTCCGGCCCGCCGACTTCGAACCTGCCCGCGTGGAGGTGTGACCGTGGACTACGACGTGCTGGTGATCGGGTCGGGGTTCGGCGGCGCGGTGACCGCGTTGCGGCTCACGGAGAAGGGCTACCGGGTCGGCGTGCTGGAGGCCGGGCGGCGCTTCGCGGACCACGACCTGCCCGAGACCTCCTGGCAGGTGCGCGACTACCTGTTCGCGCCGGCGTTCGGCTGCACGGGCATCCAGCGGATCACCGCGCTGCGCGACGTCGCCGTGCTCAGCGGGGCGGGGGTCGGCGGCGGTTCCCTCGTGTACGCCAACACCCTGTACCGGCCGCCGCCGTCGTTCTTCCGCGACTCCCGGTGGGGGCACATCACCGACTGGGAGGACGAGCTGGCGCCGCACTACGACCAGGCGTCCCGGATGCTCGGCGTGACCGCCAACCAGTGCCGCACCCCGGCGGACAGGCTGCTGCGGGACGTGGCGGCCGACCTCGGTGTCGCGCCGACGTTCCGCACGTCCCAGGTCGGCGTCCACTTCGGACCCGGTGGCACGGACCCGTTCTTCGGCGGCGCCGGTCCCGTGCGGGACACCTGCGTCGGCTGCGGCTCGT
This sequence comes from Lentzea pudingi, assembly GCF_014646255.1. GTDB lineage: Bacteria > Actinomycetota > Actinomycetes > Mycobacteriales > Pseudonocardiaceae > Lentzea > Lentzea pudingi. Next base: position 1,116,383 of record NZ_BMNC01000001.1, on the reverse strand, counting down.
GCATGACCGGGTGCCGGCACAACGCCAAGAACACCCTGCCGAAGAACTACCTGCACCTAGCCGAGAAAGCGGGCACGCAGGTGTGGCCGTTGACCACGGTCGTCGACGTGCAGCCGCATCTGAGCGGCTACAAGGTCACGGCACGACGCACCGGAGGGCGGGCGACGCGCACCTTCACCTGCGGTCAGGTCGTGTTCGCCGCGGCGTCGCTGGGCACGCAACGACTGCTGCACCGCATCCGCGACCGCGGCGGGCTGCCGCGCCTCTCGCCGAGGCTCGGGTTCCTGTGCCGCACCAACTCCGAGGCGATCGTGGCCGTGCGGGTGCCGGGTGGCGGGGTCGACCAGTCCCGCGGTCTCGCCATCACGTCGTCGATCCACCCCGACGCCGACACGCACGTCGAAGTGGTCCGGTACGGCCGGGGCAGCAACCTGATGGGCCTGCTGATGACGACGCTCGTCGACGGCGGCCCGGCGAGGCTGCGGCGTGGCCTGGCCCAGCTCGTGCGCGAACGCGGTTCGCTGCTGCGGACGCACACCCCGCGCGCGTGGTCGGAGGAGACGATCGCCCTGCTGGTCATGCAAAGCCTCGACAACTCGCTCACGACCGTGTTCCGGCGCGGCCGGATGACCACCACTCAGGGCGAGGGCGCCCCGAACCCGTCCTGGATCCCGGCAGGGCACGAGGTGGCGCGGCGGCTCGCGGCCAAGGCGGGCGGCGTGGCGCGGGGATCGTGGCCGGACCTGGTGAACGTTCCGCTGACCGGGCACCTCATCGGCGGCTGCGTGATCGGCGACTCGCCCGCCACTGGCGTCGTCGACCCGTACCAGCGGGTGCACGGCCATCCCGGCCTCCACGTCGTCGACGGGTCCGCGATCCCCGCGAACCTCGGCGTGAACCCGGCGCTCACCATCACCGCGCTGGCCGAGCGAGCGATGTCGTTGTGGCCCAACAAGGGTGAGCCGGACCCACGTCCTGCTCCGGAAGCCCCGTACCGGCGCGTACGTGCGGTGGCACCGGGTAACCCCGCGGTTCCGGGCGCCGCGCCCGGCGCTTTGGAGGTGCGCTATGCCAAGTGAGTGGCCCGCCGAGCCGTGGGACCTGCACGGACGGGGCTGGCTCACCGTGTGGACGGCACCACGTCCGGCAGTGCCCCTGCCACCGCCGGACGTGGTGCCGTTGACGCTCTTCGGCCGGGTGGTCGTGGTGTCGGCGTTCGTCGACTACCAGCCGCCGGGTGTGCTGACCTACCACGAGGTGATGGCCGCGGTCCTGGTCCGCCGCGGGGCCCGCCTCGGTCTGTCCATTCTGGACATCCTGGTGGACGACAGCGCCTCCCAACGCGGTGCGCGGGAACTGTGGGGCATCCCGAAACTGCTGGCCGGCTTCACCTTCTCCAGCGGACCACAGCTCGAAGCCACCGCCCACGACGACGGTGAGGTCATCGCTTCCGCCAGCGAGACCCGCAAGCCGTCGCGAGCGCTCCCGGTCCGGCTGACCACATCGGTCTGGCAGACCCTGCACGGCAAGACGAAACGCACGGAACTACGCACGTCCGCCCGGATCAGCCTCACCCGCCTGCGCTGGCGCATCACGCCGGACGGCGAACTCGGCTGGCTCGAAGCGGCGAGGCCACGCCTGCACGTGGCCGTCTCCACCCTGCACATGCGGTTCGGATCTTCCTGATCACATGAGGAGAAGCTCATGCGCGTTCTCGCGATCACGCTCGCCCTGGTGGCCTCCACGGTCGTCACCCCCGCGTTAGCAGCGCCACCGGACTACGGCCTGCCCGGCACGTACCCGGTGGCGTACAGCGATGTCACGGCCGTCGCGGGCGGCAGGTCCGTCCCCGCGCGGGTGCACTACCCGGCCACGGCGGCCGGGGTGAACCAGCCGGTCGCCACGGGCAGGTTCCCCGCGATCGCCTTCGGCCACGGCTTCTTCCAGGCCACCTCGAAGTACACGAGCACGAGCAACCACCTCGCCTCCTGGGGCTTCGTCGTGGTGGTGCCCACGACCCAGGGCGGCCTGAGCCCCAGCCACAGCGCCTTCGCCGACGACCTCAACACCGGACTGACCTGGCTCGTCGCGCAGGACGGCACCGCGGGTTCCCGTTTCCGCGACCACGTCACCACCACCGCGCTGGGCGCCTCCGGCCATTCGATGGGTGGCGGCGCTGCCGTTCTCGCCGCCGCGCGCAACCCGCAGATCAAGACCATCTCGACCTACGCGGCGGCGGAGACGAACCCGTCCGCGAAGGCAGCGGCCGCGACGCTGCGGGTGCCGGCGCAGTTCCTCGCCGGGTCGCAGGACACGATCACCCCGGTCGGCGAGCACCAGCGGCCGATGTTCACGGCGAAGCAGCCCGCCAAGCAGCTCCGCACGGTCACCGGCGGGTTCCACTGCGGCTTCATGGACTCCTCCGGCATCTTCTGCGACAGCGGGTCCGTCACCAGGGCCGCGCAGCTCGTCGCCTCGAAGAGGGTGCTCACGTCGTGGTTCCGCTTCTACCTCGCGGGCGACGCGGCGGCACGGGACTTCGTGTGGGGCCAGCCCGCGCGCACCGACTCGGCGGTGACCTTCGAAGGGACCGAGTGACCGTAACAGACCGGTGAGGCGGACGACGGCCGCGAAGCCGTCGTCCGTGCCGGGCCAGTGGGCGCGCACCGCGTCGATGCCCGCCCGCCGGACGACGCCGCGCAGCACGGCCGTGACGATGATGGCGTCGTCGGCGTACCCGAGCACGGGGATGAAGTCGGGGATCAGGTCGATCGGCACGGCGAGGTAGACCATCAGCAGCCACAACCGGATCCGGACCCCGCGCGGCAACGACCTGTCGGCGGCGAGCCGGCGCACGAGGCGCAGCACGTCGGGAAGCAGGCGCAGCGCCTCGCGCAGCAGGCCTCCGCGCGGGCGGACGACCACCAGTGCGACCAGCAACACCACCCACGTCAGCAGCAGGGCCGCCGCGACGCCGATCAGCAGGTCCCACCAGGGCGAGCCGGTCACACCTGGTCCGCGAGCCGTTCCACGTCGGCGACCTTCCCCGCGAGGATCAGCACGTCACCGGCCTCGACCACGGTCTCCGCGGTGGCATAGGTGAAGTCGGCCCCGGGACGCTTCACCCCCACCACGGTCACGCCGTACTTGGCCCGCAGCTTGCTCGTGCCGAGCGGCTTGCCGACCGCCTCCTTCGGCGGCCGGGCCTTGATCATCGCGTAGTCGTTCTCGATCTCGATGTAGTCGAGCACGCGGCCGGCCACGACGTGCGCGACGCGTTCGCCCATCTCGTGTTCGGGCAGCACGACGTGGTGGGCACCGATGCGTTCGAGGATGCGGCCGTGTTCCCGGCTGATGGCCTTGGCGAAGATGTCGTCGATGCCGAAGTCGACCAGCACGGCGGTGGTCAGGATGCTGGCTTCGAGGTTGTTGCCGATGCCGACGACCGCGCGCTGGAACTCGTCGACTCCCAGCTGGCGCATGACCTCCGCGTCGGTGGTGTCGGCGACGACGGCGTGGGTGACGTCGTCGGCGTAGCGCTGGACCAGCTTCGGGTCCGAGTCGATCGCCATGACCTCGGTGCCCAGGGCGACCAGTTCGAGCGCGACCGAACGGCCGAAGCGGCCCAGTCCGAGCACGACGACGCGGGACGGGTGCTTATCCGACAATGGGTCGCTCCTCGGGTAGTTCGTAGCGCCGGCGGCGTTCCCGCAGCGCGAGGGCCGAGACCAGGGTGATCGGCCCGACCCTGCCGATGAACATGAGCACGATGATGACCAGCTGCCCGGTGGCGGACAGCTGCGGGGTGATGCCGGCGGACATGCCGACGCCGCCGAACGCGGCCGTCGTCTCGACCAGCACCGCGTCGAGGCGGAACGAGGTGGTGGCGAGCAGGACGAGCGACGCGACCATCACCACGCCCACGCCCAGCAGCGCGACCGTGACCGCCTGGCGCTGCACCTCCGCGCTCAGCCGGCGGCCCATGACGTGCACGCTGGGCTCGGCGCGGACCTCTGCTGCCAGCACGAACGCGAGCAGCGCGAACGTCGTGACCTTGATGCCGCCGGTGGTGCCCGCGCTGCCGCCGCCGACGAACATCAGCACGTCGTACACGAGCAGGGTGGCGGGCTGCAGCTGGGCCACGTCGACGGTGTTGAACCCGGACGAGCCGGGCATGACGCCGTGGAACAGTCCGATCAGGAGCTTGTCGCCGACGCCGTACGGCCCGAGAGTGCCCGCTCGAGCCCATTCCACGACGAGCACGACCAGGGCCCCGAACACCATCAGCCCCAGGTAGACGGGCAAGGTGATCTTGGTGTGCAGCGACCACCGCTTGCGGCGCCGGCGCAGGAGCTCGAACAGCACCGGGAAACCCAGCCCGCCCGTCACCGAGAGCGCCACGATCGGCAGGCACACCCACGGATCGGTCGCGTACCGCATGAGGCTGTCGGGGTAGAGCGCCAGGCCGACGCTGTTGAACGACGAGATCGAGTGGAAGACCCCGGAGTACAGGGCCCGCCCGAACGACTCGCCGTAGCCGAGCCAGAACCTCAGCGCCAGCACGACCGCGCCGATCGCCTCCACGACCAGGCTGATCGTGACCACCCCCGCCACGACCCTGCGGACCTGGCCGAGGTTCAGCGTGTTGGTCTCGGTCTTCACGGTGAGCTGCATCTGCAGGTTCAGCCGGTGCGAGACCAGCAACGCCAGCACCGACGCGAGCGTCATGATGCCGAAGCCGCCGATCTGCCACAGCACCAGCAGCAGGACCTCGCCGAACACCGACCAGTACGAGCCGGTGTCGACCACGGCGAGCCCCGTGCCGGTGATGCCGGAAACCGACGTGAACAGCGCCCGCATGAAGCCGGTGGCCTGCCCGGACTCGGCCGACACAGGCAGCATCAGCAGCACCGTGCCGGCCGCGGTGGCCGCCAGGAAGGCGAGGACGACGAGGCGGGCTGGGTGCCGCCACCCGGTGATCACCGCGACAGCCTAGATCGTCCTCACCGGACGGGCCGGGCAGGAGAGGCCAAAACGGTCAGCACGCCGACAACCGCACGACAACGTCGCCACAACACCGCGCCGGTACTTCTTCCTCGGCAGACCTCAACCGATGGAGGACATGGTGAAAGCCAAACTGGCAACGGTGCTGGCAGGCTTGCTGGCGGTCGCGACGCTGATCGCGCCCACCGTGAGCGCTACCCCGTTCCAACGCGACGTGTTCGTCCGCGACAACGCCGGCGACGTGGGGAACGAGCCGAGCACCGGCAGCATCTACCACAGCCCGGACATCAAGGTGTGCTCGACGCCGGTGCTGTGCGCGGTGTCCCAGAACCCCGTGGTGGGCGTCAACAACTACGTCTTCGTCACCCTGAGACGCAAGGCCGGCGCCATCGGCAACGTCGACGGCAGCCTGCACCTCTACCGCAGCAACCTCGGCGGCGGCACGGCCTGGCCGGGCGGCTGGACCTACATCGGCACCGCCGGCTCGACCGTGCCGGTCGGCGGCACGACGGTGATGATCACCTGGCCCGGCTGGAACGTGCCCGGCCCGGCGCACTTCTGCCTGCTCGCCCGGTGGGTGTCGAACGCCGACCCGATGACGTTCGCCGAGGGCAGCAACACGCAGCAGAACGCGCAGCGGAACAACAACATCGCCTGGCGCAACGTCGACTCCGTGCGGGTGCGGCCGTTCGAGCCCGCCCGCGTGCCGTACACGATCGGCAACCCCGAGCGCGCCGACGCCCGGCAGAACCTGGTCCTCGAGCAGACGCGGCCGTTCGCCGGCGCCGTCACGATCGACCTCGGCCGGGAGCTCACGGCGCGGTGGAAGGCCGCGGGCGGCAGGGCCACCGGGGTGAAGCAGGTGGGCGAGACGCAGTTCCAGCTCGCCGACACGAAGGCCCGGTTCGACAACCTGGTGCTCAAGGGTGACGAGCGCGTCGAGACCGCGCTGACGTTCGCGACCGACCGGGAGGCCGGACCGGCCGAGCTGCACGTGCGGCAGACCGACGCGCAGGGCACGGATCTCGGCGGAGCGCAATACCTGATCAACGAGAAGGACTGAGTATCAACCGCGGTGGGTCCGTCTCCGCTACTCGGAGACGGACCCACCGAAAGGGTTGTCAATGAAGACCATCATGGTGTTGTTGCTGCTTCTGCTCGGGATCGTGCCCGCGCACGGAGCAGCGGACTGCGACCCGCCGGACTGCCCGGTCGTCGTGGACGCGATCGACGGGCCGGTGCACGAGTCGGCGGACTCGTACTCGGCCGTGCTGAAGCTGCGCTACGGGCCGGCACAGCAGAACATCGCGGCACAGCAGGACGTCGAGGTCGCTTACAGGTTCGTCGACGGCACCGCGAAGCAGGGCCAGGACTACCAGGCCACGCCGCGCGGCACGGTCATCATCAAGGCGGGCGAGAGCCAGGCGCTCGTGCCCTACAAGGTGCTGCGTGTGACACCCGAGAAGAGGACGTTCACGCTGGAGATCACGTCGGTGAGGCCGGGCCAGATCGGCAAGCGCGTCGCCGTGTTCACGATCGCCGGCAGGAGGTGAAGAGCGTGACGGCCTGAGCCAGGTGCCGGGCAGCCTCGGTCCACCGCCCGGTCCGGCCCTCCAGGCCGGCGAACGTGCGGTGGACCCTGGCCCGCTCGAACTCGTCCGGCGCCTGGGTCCTCGCCTCCAGCGCGGCCGTCAGGTGGTCCCGGGCGGCGGCCAGGTCTCCCAGCGCGAGTTCGGCTTCGGCCAGGTCGCGCAGGGTCGACGCCTCGCGGTGGCCGTCGCCGAGGGTGCGGCACACGACGAGTGCGGCGTCGAGGCATTCCCTCGCCACCGCGGGATCTCCGAGCGCGAGCTGGGTGACGCCGAGTCCGGTCAGCGCGTCGGCCTCGAAGCGGTCGTCGGTGATCTCGCGGCTGATCCGCAGCGCGTCGCCGAAGCAGCGCAACGCCGGTTCGAGGTCGGCGAGCCGGTGGTGGGCGTTGCCCAGCGACATCAGCGTCGCCGCCTCCAGCCGGAGGTTCTCCTTGGCGCGGAATGTCTCCAGCGCCGCGAACAACGGCTCGGTGGCCAGCTCGGGCCGGCCCATCCGGACGTAGGTGTAGCCGAGGTTGCGTCGCGCGAGCGCCACGCCCACCTCGTCCCCCGCGGCCCCGTGCACGTCCATCGCCGCGCGGTACGAGTCCAGCGCGAGGTCGAACTCGCGCAGCTCCGAGTGCGCGTTCGCGATGTTGTTGTGCAGCCTGGCTTCCCCGCGCAGGTCGCCCGCCTCGCGCACGAGGGCGAGCGCTTGTCGTTGCACCACCATGGCTTCGGCGATGCGTGAGGTCATCTGCAGCGCGATTCCCTGCCCTCGCAACATCTCCGCTTCGGCCCGCTGGTCGCCGAGCGCGCGAGCCGCCGTCACGGCGTGCTCGCACTGCTCGACGCGTGCCGCCCAGTTGCCGCGTGCCTCGAAGTAGCCCGTCAGCAGGTACGCCAGCTGCCAGGTCTCGCGGTGCAGGCCGGACCGCGCTGCCAGCCGGATCATGTGCAGCACGTTGTCGCGTTCGGCGTCGAGGAAGGCCAGCACCTCGACGCGGTCCGCGGTGAACGGCAGGTCGTCGCAGCGCGGCCGGGTCACGAGGTCGTGACGCGGGTTGAGCACCTCGCCCGCCGCGTGCGCGATCGTGAGATATCGGTCGAGCAAGCGTTCCACGCCGTCGCCGATGTCGCCGCTCTGCCGGGCGAACAACCGGATGAGGTCGTGCAGCGCGTACCGGCCGTTGCCCATCTCGCTGACGAGGTGCGAGGCGACGAGCTCGTCGAGGCCCGGCCCCATCGCGTCGGCGAGGTCAGCGGGAAAACTCGCGCCGGGGTGCTCGCCGAGGACCCGGAACAGCCGGGCGGCCTGCGGGCTCAGCGTGCGGTGCGCGCTGGCGAACACGGTGCGGACCGTGCGGTCGTCGCCGTCGACCGACAGCACGTCGAGCGGGTCGTTGCGGGTCAGTTCCCGCACCAGGTCGGCGATCCGCCGGCCGGGCCTGATGGCGAGCCGGGCGGCCGCGATGCGCAACGCGAGCGGCAGCCGTCCACAGTGGACGACCAGTTCCGCGGTCGCACCGGACTCGGCGCGGACCCTGGCCTCGCCCAGGATGTCGGCGAACAGGTCGTGCGCCTCGGGTTCGCTCAGGAGGCCGAGGCTGACGGTGTGCACGGCGTGGCGAGTGCCGAGCGCGGAGAGCGTGTCCCGGCTGGTGATCAGCAGCAGGTTCCCCTGGTCGCCCGGCACGAGCGGCAGCACGTCCCGTGCGCGGCGTACGTCGTCGAGCAGGATCAGGACCCGCTTGCCGTGCAACAGGGACCGGTACGTGGCGGCCGGGTCGGCGGGCACCCGGTCGGCCGGGACGCCGAGGCTGTGCAGCATCTCGGTCAGGGCCTGGGCCGGGGTGAGCCGTTGCAGGTCGAGGAACACCTGCCCGTCCGGGAACTGGTCGGCGACGCGGCGGGCCCACTCGACGGCGAACGTGGTCTTGCCGACCCCGGCGACACCGGAGACGACGACGATCGGGGGCATGCCCGCGAGGGAGGCGAACTCGGCGGCGCGGCCGGTGAAGTGGCCCGCGCGGGCCGGCAACTGGGCGGGTCTGGCGCTGTGCAGCGAAGGATCACGACGCAGGATCGCGGTGTGCAGGGAGGTGATGTCCGGGCCGGGGTCGGCGCCGAGCTCGTCGGCGAGCCGGTGTCTGAGTCTTCGGAACACCTCGAGCGCGTCGGACTGCCGTCCGCCCACGTGCAACGCCCGCATCAGCAGCCCGACGAGCCGTTCCCGCGTCGGATGGCCGACCACCAGCCGTTCCAGCTCACCGATCGCGTCCTGCCGGTCGAGCCGCTCACCCCAGTACGCCTCCAGCGCGGCGATCCGCTGTTCCCGCAACCGGTCGACCTCCGCCCGGCCCCAGCCGAACAGCTCCACGTCCTCCAGCGGCTCGCCCCGCCACAGCCCGAGGTCCCTGGTCCGTTCGAACGTCACCGCGTCGACGGACGCGTCGAGCTGGTAGCCGCCGGGCTTGGTCATGAGCGCACCGGGCAGTCCGCAGTCGGCGAGCGCCTGCCGCACCCGCGCGACGTGGCTGTGCAACGACCGCACGGCCGTGCGCGGCGGGTCCTCGCCCCACAGCACGTCCACGAGGCGGCCGACGGGAACCGGTGTGCCGGCGCGCAGGGCCAGCACCGCGACGATGCTGCGCTGCCGGGCTCCGGTCAGCACCGCGCGGCCGTGCGGGCCGCACACCTCGACCGGCCCGAGGATCTTGACCTCACCCGCTGTTCGCCGCACGTGACGTCACGTTAATGCGCGTCAAGTCCTGGTGGCAGCGCTGAACGTGGGACAGGACCGGCAATTCGCCGACCGTCTCAGCTGAGCAGTTCCGCGAGGTGGACCGCGTGCTCGCGGGCCCAGCTCCGCCGCTCGCCGCCGTGGAACACGACCTCGACGTCGTCCTCCGCCGCCACCTCGCTCACCCGGCCGATCGGCCCGATCGACCCGTGCAGCCGGACGAGGTCACCCGGCTCCAGTTCGTCCGCCCGGCTGGTACCGATGTTGCGAGCCGTGGAGGCGGGCCGTACCCGCGTCGTGAAGAGCCACCACGACACCCCGAAGACCACCGGGACCGTCAACGTCAGGACGCCCGCGGCGACCGGGAACTCGGACACCAGGACCGCCGCGCCGACCAGCGCCCACAGCAGACCCGCCAGCGCCGCGAGGAGCGCCGAGCTCACGGGGTGGTCGCCGACCTGCAACCAGCCGGTGGTGCGGACCCAGCCGTCCGGGGTGAGACCTCGCGGGACCCCGCCGTCCACCGTCGCAACACCGCCGTCCACCGCGGTGGGTACCGGATCGGCCGCCGCCTCCACCTCGGCGAACAGGTCGACGTGCTCCTCAGTCGGCACGCTGCCACCTCAGCTGTTCCCTGGCACCACGGGTGCAGACGACCTCGGTGCCCTTCGGTGACGTCCGCGTGGCCCCTTCGACGAAGCACCGCTTGCCCACGAACCGGGCGAGCCACTCGGCGTCGTCGTCGGGCTCGGTGGTCTCCGTGGGCGGCGGTTCGGGCTTCGGCTTCTCCGTCGGCGGGGGCGGAGGAGGCGGCGGAGTGGTCGTGGTGGTGGTCGGGGCCGGTGTCGTGGTCGAGGTCGGCACGCTGGACGTCGTCACCAGCAGGTCGGCGTCGTACCCCTCGCACCCGGTCGACCACAGGCCGCGGCGCTCCAGGCGCGCGGCGATCTCGTCCTGTGCGAGCTCCCCGCGCGCGGCCAGGTCGGCGGACGCCGAGCCGTCGGCGACGATCGTCCTCGCGTAGTCGGACCCGTCCGGCAGCCGCACGTCGACCAGCAGCCGGTCGGACTCGGCGCCGCCCTCGGACTTGACGGTGAGCCGCACCTTCTTGCCCCGCAGCAGTGTCTCCGCGGCGGCCAGGGACTGCGACTGCCAGCAGGCCGCCGGGCTCACCCCGTGGACGCGGGCGCCGAAGACGCGGCCGGTGTCGGGTTCCACGCCCTCGAACGAGTCCACCTCGACCACCGTGCGGACCGTCACCTCGAACGAGTCGCCCCGGTGCACGGCGGCGGCCGCGGCAGCGGGACCGCGTTCGAGCGGGCGTTCCTGGCCGCTGAACCCCGCCGCGCCCGTCACCGCCAGCACCCCGAGGACACCGGCGCACGCGATCGCGAGCCGCGCCCGTTGGTCGCTGCGCCACCAGAAGCGGCGAACGGTCCCCGGACCGCTCGTGCGCGTCGTGGGCTCGGAGGCGTGGGGCAAGGGCACTCCTGGCGTGGGCCGGCGTTGTCCGGGGCAGTGTTGTCGCAGGTCCGGCCCCCGTCAAGGGACGAAAGGGGGTCAACCTGGTTCTGTGCGGCCCTTCACAGCGAGCCCGATGTGATCGCCTCCGCACACATCGCCACAAGTCGTAGGGTGCATCCCGGTCGAAATTTTCCGTTATCGCCGGACGTCCGGGACATCTCCTGGTCAGACGACCCTGAACCGGCGAGTGAGGTGGGCATGGCGATGACCGAGGAACCCGGCGTCGCGACGGTGGTGGCCGCGCGTGACGGCGACCAGCGCGCGTTGGACGACCTGGTGAGCGGGTACCTGCCCCTCGTCTACAACATCGCCGGGCACGCGCTCGGCGGCCACCCGGACACCGACGACGTGGTCCAGGAGACCATGCTGCGGGCCGTGCACGGCCTGCCCGGGCTGCGCGACCCCGCCGGTTTCCGGTCGTGGCTCGTCGTCATCGCGATGAACCAGATCCGGCTGCGGCACCGCGACCACCAGCGCGTCCCGGTCACCGGCCCGGTGCCGGAGGACGTGGCCGATCCCGGCGCGGACTTCGTCGACCTGACGATCATGCGCCTGCAGCTGTCCGGGCAGCGCCGTGAGGTCGTCGCGGCCACCCGGTGGCTCAGCGAGGACGAGCGCGAACTGCTGTCGTTGTGGTGGCTGGAGGCGGCAGGACGGCTTACCCGCGCGGAGGTCGCCAACGCGCTGGAGCTCACCCCGCAGCACACTGCCGTGCGGGTGCAACGGGTAAAGGCTCAGCTCGACGCCGCACGCATCGTCGTGCGCACATTGGAGCGCACGACGCGTTGTCCCGAACTGGCGTACGTGGTCGCGGAGTGGGACGGCGTGCCCAGTCCGTTGTGGCGCAAGCGGATCGCGCGGCACAGCCGCGACTGCGTCCAGTGCGAGCGCTGCGGGCGCGACCTCGCGTCCGTCGAGGGGCTGCTGGCCCGGCTGCCGCTGGTGCCGCTGCCGGCCGCGCTCGGGTTCGACCCGGCGACTCTCACCGGCTCGCAGGTGGCCATCACGCAGGTCACCTCCGCTCCCGTGTCCGGCGGCAAGCTCAGCCTGCTGGTGAAGGGCGCGTTCGTGAAGCCTCTCGCGGCCGCCGCAGCCGCGGTGGTGGCCGCGGGCATCGTGGTCGCCGTGCTGCCCTCGGGTGAGGAGCCGGTCGCCCGCGCCCTTCCCGTGGCCAGCGCTCAGAGCACCACGACGACGTTGCCTCCCACCACCTCGTCGTCGAGTTCGTCAGTGCCGCCCTCCACGACCACGGCGCCGCCCAAGCCCGTGCCGCCGCCCGCGGTGCCCGTGACGGCGTCGGTGAAGAAGGGCGTCAGCACCTGGAACTTCACCGGTGTCGGCAAGGCGCTCACCGATGTCCGCGCCGGGTGGTACTACAACTGGGCGGCGCACCCCGACGGCGTCCCCACGCCGCCGAACGTCGAGTTCGTGCCGATGATCTGGGGCACGAAGTTCACCGACGACGCCACCCTCGCGAAGGCCAAGGCGAACGGCAAGGTGCTGCTCGGGTTCAACGAGCCGGACTTCCCCGACCAGGCGAACATGACGCCGGAACAGGCGCTCGACCTGTGGCCGAAGCTCGCGGCGACCGGGCTGCGGCTCGGCAGCCCCGCCGTCGCGCACAGCGGGGACAAGGCCGGTGGCTGGCTCGACCGGTTCATGACCGGTGCGGCCCAGCGGGGTCTGCGCGTCGACTTCGTCGCGGTGCACTGGTACGGCTCGGACTTCAGCGACGCGGCGGTCGGCCACCTGAAGAACTACCTCGCAGCGGTGCACGCCCGGTACGGCAAGCCGATCTGGCTGACCGAGTACTCGCTGATCGACTTCTCGGGCGGTTCGGCGCGGTTCCCGACCCAGGTGCAGCTCGCGGCGTTCGCCCGCGGCTCCAGCGCGATGATGGAGGGCCTGCCCTACGTCGAGCGCTACGCGTGGTTCGCGCTGCCCGACGAGGGCAAGCCCGGCACCGGCCTGTACAAGGCCGGTGGCACCCCGAACGAGGCCGGTGAGGCGTACCGCGCCGCGGGCTGAGCGGCCGTGGCCGAGAATCACGGCGTGTCAACTGCGACGAACCCCCGCCTGCTGGTCACCGGGACCACCGGGCACGCGGTCACCGACCTGGTGGTCCCGGCACTGCTGCTGCGCACACCCGGCGCGGCCTGGTCCCAGCTCGTCCACGTCTACGTGCCGGCCGGTCCCACCGTCGCGTTCAGCGGCCGGGACCTCCGCTCGCCCGGCATCGCCGAGGCCACCGCCCTCGCCCGCGCGGCGGGGTTCGAGCCGGTGGTGAGGTCGCCGGGCGGGCGGATGGTGGCCTACGACAGCGGTGCCGTCGTGATCGACCACCTCGACAGCACCACGGACATCCGGCACGCGGGCAGCGCGACGTTCGCCGCGAACGCCGAGAGCCACGCCGCACTGCTGCGCGGACTCGGTGCCATCGACGCCCGCGTCGGCGAGGTGGAGGGCGAGTACTGCCCCGGCGAGTTCAGCGTCAACGTCGGCGGCGACACGAAGGTCATCGGTTCGGCGCAACGCGTGACCTCCACCGGATCGCTGTTCAGCACGGTCGTCCAGGTCGCCGTCTCGGACCGGGTGCGCGCCGTGATCACGGACGTGTCGAAGGCGCTCGGTTACGTCCTGCGGGAGAGCTCGATCGCGGGCCTGGCCGACTACGAGCCGACGCTCGGTGCCGACCAGGTCGCCGCCGCGTTCGTGGCGGACTACCGCGACCGGCTCGACATGACCGACGGCGAGTTGCCCTCCGAGATCGTGTCGCACGCGTCTCGTGCCGGTGGCGGGTCACCGTTCCACGTGGACGACTGGACGCGGGCGAATCCGATGCCGCGAGGTGTGAAGGAACTGTGAAGGTTCGGGCGGACGGCCCCGCGTTCGCCCGTTCGGCCGCGAAAGCGGTGTTAGCGTGGATTTCGTGATGATCATGCGTGCCGCACTGCAGGATCTCTACGCGCGCCGCCTCCGCAAGCAGTTGAAGAACGCCGTGCTGCCTAAGCACATCGCGGTGATCATGGACGGCAACCGGCGCTGGGCCAGGCAGGTGGGCCTGGCGAACGCGAGTGAAGGACACCAACGCGGCGGCGAGCACCTGAAGAACGTCATGGACTGGTGTCAGGACCTCGGCATCCGCCACCTGACGGTGTACCTCGCGTCCGCGGACAACCTGCACAAGCGCGCCGAGGCCGAGATGCGGTTCCTGATGGAGGAGGTCGTCGAGCGGATCGTGGTCCCGAGGGCCGTCGACTCCGCACGCTGGCAGACGCACGTCGCCGGCCGGGTGGACCTGCTCCCCGGCACCACCCGCCACGCGCTGGAACTGGCCGAGGAGCAGACCCGCGACCGCGACTTCCACCTCACCGTCGCCGTGGGCTACGACGGCCGCTTCGAACTGGTGGACGCGGTGCGGTCGCTGCTCGGGTCCGGACCGAGCCTCGAGGAGCTGACGGCGAGCATCACCCCGGACGACATCGCCTGGCACCTCTACACCGCCGGCCAGCCCGACCCCGACCTGGTGATCCGCACCAGCGGCGAGGTGCGCATGTCCGGTTTCCTGTTGTGGCAGGCGGCTTTCGCGGAACTGCGCTTCTGCGACGTCCACTGGCCCGGCTTCCGCTACTTGGACTTCCTACGCGCCCTGCGCTCCTACTCCGACTCACGAGGATGACGATGGACCAGAAGGTCACCGTGGTCGTGCCGACCTACGACGAACGCGAGAACCTGCCCGTGCTGGCCGGCCTGCTCGCCGCACTGGACGTGCCGAACCTGCACGTCCTGGTTGTCGACGACGGCTCCCCCGACGGCACCGGAGCCTTGGCCGACGCACTGGCGCTCGACGGCCCGATCCCGCTCACCGTGCTGCACCGCACCGAGAAGAACGGCCTCGGCCGCGCCTACGTGGCGGGCATCCTGAAGGCACTGGGCGACGGCGCCGACGTGGTCGTGCAGATGGACGCCGACCTCTCCCACCCGGCCGGTGCCCTCCCCGCCATGCTCGACGTGTTGCGCACCACGGACGCCGCCGTCGTTCTCGGCTCCCGCTACGTACCGGGCGGCTCGGTCGCCGACGAGTGGAAGTGGCACCGCAAGGCGCTGTCCGCCTGGGCGAACTTCTACGTCAACGCCATCCTGCGGCTGCGCGTCAAGGACGCCACCGCCGGGTTCAAGGCCTGGCGCGCCGGCACCCTCCGGCAGATCGACGTCGCGTCGGTGCGCAGCAACGGGTACGCGTTCCAGGTCGAGATGAACCACCGCGTGGTCCGGCGCGGGATGCGCATCGCCGAGGTCCCGATCCGGTTCGAGGAACGGGCGGAGGGCGCGTCGAAGATGAGCCTCGCGGTGCAGGTGGAGTCGGCGGTCATGCCGTGGAGGCTGCTGTTCCGGAAGAGCTGACACAGAACGGTTTTTGGTCGCGAGACGTCGGGTATGTACGAATTCGTGACTGTCGATCCCGCAGAGCTGCTCGCCGAGGGCTACACCGCCGAGTTCCCCGACAACGACGAACCGATCCTCCTCGACGCGAACGGCCGCGAGGTCCTCACGTGGCAGGAGAACTACCCGTTCACCGAACGGATGTCCCGCTCCGAGTACGACCACCTCAAGCGCCTGATGCAGATCGAGCTGCTCAAGCTCCAGCACTGGGTGGCCGACACCGGGCAACGCCTCGTCATCCTCTTCGAGGGCAGGGACGCGGCCGGCAAGGGCGGCACCATCAAGCGGTTCACCGAGCACCTCGACCCCCGCGGCGCGCGCACGGTCGCTCTCGACAAGCCGAGCGAGCGCGAACGGGGTGAGTGGTACTTCCAGCGCTACGTCCGCGAGCTCCCGACCGCGGGCGAGATCGTGCTGTTCGACCGGTCCTGGTACAACCGCGCCGTCGTCGAGCACGTCATGGACTACTGCACCAAGGCCGAGTACGACCTGTTCATGCGGCAGGCCCCGCTGTTCGAGCAGATGCTCGTCGAGGACGGCGTGCTGCTCGTGAAGCTGTGGTTCTCCGTGTCCCGCAACGAACAGCGGACCCGGTTCGTCATCCGCCAGATCGACCCGGTGCGCCAGTGGAAGCTCAGCCCCAACGACATCAAGTCGCTGGACCGCTGGGACGACTACACCGAGGCCAAGGTCGCGATGCTGCGGTCCACCGACACCGACATCGCACCGTGGACCGTGGTCAAGAGCAACGACAAGAAGCGCGCCCGCATCGAGGCCATGCGCAGCGTCCTCGCCCGTTTCGACTACGACGACAAGGACGCGGACGTCATCGGCACGCCGGACGTCCGCATCGTCGGGTCCGCGGCGACGTTGCTGGAGGAGGGCGAGGACGAGACCGCGCTGAGCCCGACGCCGATCGCGCCCGGCACGGAACCGGGCCCCGGCTTACACCCGTGACACGAGGCCTGCTCCACCCCCGCCGTCGCGCCCGGCACAGAACCAGACCCCGGCTCACACCCGCGACACAGGGCCTGCCCGCTCCACCCCCACCGTCGCGCCCGGCACAGAACCAGACCCCGGCTCACACCCGCGACACAGGGCCTGCCCGCTCCACCCCCACCGTCGCGCCCGGCACAGAACCAGGCCCCGGCTCACACCCGCGACACAGGGCCTGCCCGCTCCACCCCCGCCGTCGTGCCCGCGGCGAACCAATCGCCAGGGGTGACGCGGGGGCCAGCCTCACCACGACCACTCCGGCCCACCCCAGTGATCATCGGCGCCGCCGCCGGTTGACTTCCCTCATGACCTCACCGCTGCCCCGGCGCACCGCCATGCGCGCCGCCGCCGTCGCCGCCACCACGGCGTTCGCCGCCACCACGGCGGTCGTCGCCACCCCCGCCGCGAACGCCGAGTCCCGCGGCAAGGAAGTCCGCGAGTCGTTCACCGTGCGCGACAGGCGGGGAAGGCAACGGGTGCTGGCCGACACCCGGCGCCCACCCGTGCTCATCGGCGGCGAGGTGATCCCCGCCGAGCAACGCCAGGGTCCCGAACACGGCACCTACCTCATCTTCAACGACGAGAACGGGTCCGAGCGCGGTGGCGTCGTCGCCGGGGCGTCGGAGGCGAGTCTCTCGCTCGACTACGTCAACGCGCAGGCGCTCACGCTCGGCACGAAGTGGCAGGGCGAGCACGGTGCGGCGGCGTTGTTCTTCAAGCAGATGCCGGACCCGGGTCTGCCCGCCGGGCAGACGCCGCCGATGCCGACCAGGGTCGAGCTCGTCTGGTCCACGGGGGACGGCGCCGTGCTCGCGCTCAACGACTCGAAGGGCCGGCCGCGCATCGTCCTCTCGGTGGATGCGGGTGACGTGCCGAGCATTCGCGTGCTGGACGAGCACGGTGCCGTGACCTCCCGCCTCCTCTGACCGTTCAGCCGACCGGGAAGTCGAAGTAGGTGTCCGGGTAGGGCTCGTCGATCAGCGTGTAGTGCCACCATTCGCTGTCATAGCGCCGGAACCCGCACGACTCCATGATCGAACAGAGGTGCCGCCGGTTCGCCGTCTCGGCCTCGCCGACCGGGGCACCGTGGTGCGAGATCGGATCCATCAGGTCGTGGTCGCCGCCCATCGGCGCGAGCTCGCCGGTGTCCAGGCGGTAGAGCGTGAGGTCGACGGTGCTGCCTCGGCTGTGGCCCGATCTCGTTGCCACGTAACCCTGTTCGAACATCTCCGCCCTGGTGATGCGCGGGTGGTGGCGTGCCTTGGTGCGGCCGTCCTCGGGCTGCGAGGCCCAGCGCAGGAAGCAGTCGACGGCGCGTTGCGGGCGGTAGCCGTCCCACAGCAGCAGGCCGAAGCCGAGCGACTCGGCCTTCTCGTGCGCCTTCTCCAGTGCGGCCGCCAACGCGCGGGTGCCGGCGACGCGGTTGACCAGGTAGCCGTCGACGGGCTTGCCGGTGAAGTTGTCCCACGTGGCGTACTTGGCGTCCCAGCGGATTCCGGGCCCGTCCACGAAGACGAAGTCGGCGTTCACTGGAGCTTGCCCGTCATCGCCAGCGACACCAGCCGGTCGATCACGTCGCCGAGCGACAGGCCCGCCGCCGCCATCATCCTCGGGTAGCGGCTGTAGGAGGTGAGGCCGGGCATGGTGTTGACCTCGTTGAGGACCACCTTCCCCTCCGGTGTCAGGAACATGTCCACGCGAGCGAGGCCCGTGCAACCCAGTGCGCGGTAGACGACCTGCGCCGTCTCCCGGACGAGCGCGCGTGACTCCGCCGGGATGTCCGCCGGCACGATGAACGTCGAGTTCTCCGAACCGGACTCCGGCGTGCTCTCCTGGTGGATCCGGAAGAACCCGCGGGTCAGCGCGACGCGGTCCAGTTCGCCGACGACCAGCTCCTGGTCGTCGCCTAGGATCGAGCAGCCGATCTCGCTGCCCGCCACGGCCGCCTCGATCACGACCTTCGAGTCGTACTGCCGGGCGACCTCCAGCGCCACGCCCAGCTCGTCCTCGGTGGACACCTTGGTCACGCCGAACGACGAGCCCGACCGCGCCGGCTTGACGAAGACCGGGTAGGTCACCGAGTCCGGCACGTCCGTCCAGAAGTCCGGCGTCGCGACCCCGGCGCTGCGGGCGACGACGTACGTGAGCGACTTGTCCATGCACAGCGCGGAACTCTGCACGTCGCAGCCGACGTAGGGAATGCCGGACAGTTCGAGCAGACCCTGCACCGCGCCGTCCTCGCCGTGCCGGCCGTGCAGCACCGGGAAGATCACGTCCAGGCCGATCGTCTCGAACCGCCCGTCGTCCAGGACCAGCAGGCCGCCGGGCGAGAGCACGACCCGGCGGCCGTCGTCCGCGCCCGGCCCCGAGCACAGCTTCCAGTCGCCGCCGCGTGTGATCTTGATCCAGAACGGGTCGTACTCGGCCGCGTCGAGGCTCCGTGCGACCTCCTGGGCGGACTTCACCGAGACGGGGTGCTCCTCGAACGACCCGCCGAAGATGACGCCGATCCTGATCATTGCGTTCCCCCGTTTTCGAAGCTGAGGCAGTTGATGAGAGTGTTTTCCACGGTGTCGCTGAGCGAGTGGTCCGTGTAATAGGCCGTGTGCGGGGTGATCAGCACGTTCGGCATCCGTTGCAACCGCGCCAGATCGCTGCCGACCTCTCTGGCGCGGCAGTCGGTGTAGAAGATTCCTTCCTCACCTTCGAGGACGTCCAACGCCGCGCCGCCGAGCCTTCCGCTGTCCAATGCCTCGATCAGGGCCTTGGTGTCGATGAGCGGGCCACGTCCGGTGTTGACGACGACGGCGCCGGGTTTCATCTGCGCGATTCGGTCGCGGTCGAGAAGGTGGCGTGTGCCTGGGTTCAACGGCACGTGCAGCGTGACGATGTCGCTCACCCGCAGGAGTTCGTCCAGCGGCACGTAGTCGGCCGAATTGCAGGGCCGGCTGTCGTGGGCCAGCACGCCGCAACCGAAGCCGCGCAACCGGTCCAGCACGGCCACGCCGATGCGCCCCGTGCCGATCACACCGATCGTCAGGTCGCGCAGCTCCCGTCCGCGCGTCGCGTTCAACCGGTAGTCGTGCAGGTCAGCGCGCCGGAGAACGGACCTCACGTCCCGCACTACCATCAGCATCGACATCACCGTGAAGTCGGCGACGCTGTCAGGTGAGTAGGCGACGTTCCCGACGGTGATGCCCAGGCTTTCGGCGTGCGCCACGTCGATGTGGTCGAAACCGACGCTGCGAGTCGAGATGTACCGGACGCCCACACGACTCAACGCCAGCAAAGAGGAATCGGTGACCCGGAACCGGTGCCCGACGCTGACGCACCGGTTTCCGCGCGCCAGTCCGGCATTGGCCTCGGACACCGGCGACGCGGTGATGGTCGGCGTCACTCCGCAGCGGGGCGCCATTTCCCGGAACAGGGCGGCCTCGTCCTGCTCGCACCCGTAGATGGTGATGCCTGTTGCCATGCCCCGAAGTCAACGAGACACGGTGTTGCGAGCGGGTATGCGGTTCTCGATACGTCCGCGATAAGACCGCTATCCGGCCTTGGTCACCAGCATGTCGATCACGCCCGGCAGTTCGGCGCGCAACTGGGCGACGGTGTCGGTGTTGCCCGTGAAGTGGTGCAGCAGCGCGCGTTGGAAGATTCCGTCGAGCGTCACGTAGATGGTGCCCGACGACGCGGCGGGCGTGCCGCCGAGCAGCTCTGCGTAACGGCTCACCACCCGCCACACCATGTCCTCGCGGTGGCCGTCGATCTCCAGCACGTCGGCGCGGAACGACTCGTCGAACAGGCTCTGGTTGCGCAGGTCGTACCAGAGGCGGTGCAGCGTCGCGTCCTGGCCGAGGGTGTCGAAGAACATCGCCACGAACCCGGCGCGCAGCTGCTCCGCCGTCGTCGACGTCGCCACGACCTCGTCGTAGCGCGTCACGCAGACGACCTCGTACTGGCGGACCGCCTGGGTGATCAGGTCGCGCTTGTCCTCGAAGTAGTAGTGCAGGACGCCGTGGGAGAACTCGGAGTTCTGCGCGATCTCCCGCAGGCTCGTGCGCGCGTACCCCAGTTCGGCGAGCGTGTGCAGCGTCGCCACGGCGAGCTCGGTCCGCCGGGCGTCGAACTTGTCGACCTGCCGGCGGGCGATGCGGTCCTGCTTGCGCGAAGCGACTTCTGTCACGCCCCGGAGCCTACCGCTCACTGCGACAAACCTTGACCATTCGTCCAACAAATCTTGGACAGTCGTCAAGGAAAAACTTGACGACTGTCAAGGAATAGCTAGTGTGTGAGCCAACTCACCGAGGAGGCGACTCAATGACGAGTTATCAGCTGAGCGGACGAAAAGCGCTGGTCACCGGCGGTGCGCGTGGCCTGGGAGCAGGCATGGCGCAGGCCCTCGCGGCGGCCGGGGCATCGGTCCTGATCGGCGACGTGCTGGAGGACGAGGGCAAGCAGACCGCCCAGGATCTGCGTGACTCCGGAGCAACGGCGGAGTTCGTGCCGCTGGACGTCACCGACGACGCGAGCTGGGCCTCAGCGGTGAGCACGGCCGTCGACGCCATCGGCGGCCTCGACATCCTCGTGAACAACGCGGGCATCGAGATCACCAGCCTGATCACCGAGCTCGAGACCGCGGACGTCCGCAGGATGCTGGACGTGAACGTGCTGGGCACCGCGCTCGGCATGAAGCACGGCCTGCGCGCGATGCGTCCCGGTGGCGCCGCGGGCAACGGCGGCTCGATCATCAGCGTCGCGTCCGTCGCGGCGACCATCGCCTTCCCCGGCATCAGCGTCTACTCGGCGACCAAGTCCGCCATCGACCGCCTGACCAGGGTCGCGGCCGCGGAGTCCGGCAAGCTCGGCTACGGCGTGCGCGTCAACTGCATCTACCCCGGCCTCACCCCCACCGCGATGGGCAACCAGCTGGCCGTCGACTGCGCGCGGCTCGGCCTCTTCCCGTCCGTCGAGGCGGCCGTCGGCGCGGTGGTGGGGCTGACGCCGCTCGGCCGGCTCGGGCAGGTCGACGACATGGCCGACGCGGTGGTGTTCCTCGCGTCCGACGCCTCGAAGTTCATCACCGGGGCGGGTCTCCCGGTCGACGGCGGAATGGGGATGTAGCAGATGCCTACTGACAAGCCTGTCGTCGTCTACGGAGCCTCCGGCTACACCGGGCGCCTCATCTGCGAGTACCTCCGCGAGTACGGGATCCCGTTCCTCGCCGCCGGCCGCGACGGCAAGAGGACCGAGGAAGCCGTCGGCGCGGTACCCGGCATCGACACCGTCTCCTACGACGTCGCCGAGGTCGAGCACACCGAGGAGGCGCTGACCGAGGCGTTCACCGGCGCGAAGGTCGTGCTCAACACCGTCGGCCCGTTCTCCCGCTACGGCCACGAGGCGGTGCGGGCGAGCCTGAACGTCGGCGCGCACTACACCGACACCAACGGCGAGCAGGACTGGATGATCGACGCCGACGCGCGGTACGGCGTCGAGTTCGCGAAGCAGGGTCTGCTGATCTCCCCCGGCATCGCGCAGATGTACACGGTCGGCGAGATCGCCGCGCAGATCTGCCTGGAGCAGCCCGGACTGGACACTTTGGACATCGGGGTGTTCTGGAAGGGTTATCCCACCGTCGCTTCCACGAACACCATCCTCACGAACGCCGCGTTCTCGAAGGCGTACTACCTCGAGCAGAACGAGTACGTGGAGTGGCCCGGCGACGCGGGCCTCTACGAGCTCGTCGTGCCCGGCCAGCACGAACTGGGCCTCGCGCTGCCGTGGGGCGGGACGGCGCATCCGGTGTGGTTCAAGAGAGATCCGCGCGTGGCGTCGGTGCGGGCGCTCGGCGGCGTGTTCAACCGGCCGTTGATGCTCGGTGTGCCGCAGATCGTCGCGGCCGCGCTCCAGGAGATGGAAGGCAAGTCGGACCAGGAGAAGTACGAGATCGTCGACGCGTTCTCCGCGCAGGTGCGCAGTGAGATGCCGCCGCGCGAGAACCCGCGGATCAACATCTCGCTCGACTCCGTGCACGCCTCGGGTCCGCTGGGCCGCGCGCACTGCGTGATCCACGGCAACTGCAACTACAAGCAGACGGCGTTGCTGAACGTGCACGCCGCCGTGCACCTGTTGCAGGACGCGCCTCGCCGTGTCGGGTTCGCGTCCGGGTGCCAGGCGTTCGGGCACCGCGAACTGCTGGGTGCGCTGCGGTCGTTCGGCCTGGTCCTCGACCCGATCCTCGAAGTGCACCGCTGATGAGGCTGTCCGACTACCTGGACAAGGGCGCGTCGCTCGGAGGTGACGCGCCCTGCCTCACGACCGGCGGCTCGACGCAGAGCTACGCCGAGGTCCAGCGGCGCTCCCGGGAGATCGCGGGGGCGTTGCAGGGCAGCGGGATCGGGCCGGGTGACCGGGTCGCGGTGCTGTCGGCGAACGACCCGCTGGCGCTCACGTGCGTGTTCGGCATCTCGCGGGCCGGGGCGGTGTGGTGCCCGGTCAACCCGCGCAACGAGGCGGCGGAGAACCGGGAGCTGCTCGACCTGTTCGGGTGCCGCTGCCTGTTCTTCCAGGCGGGGTTCGCCCCGCTCGTCGATCGCATCCGGGGTGATCTGCCGGCACTGACCACGCTGGTGTGCCTGGACGGTGAGGCGGAGGGCGCGATCACGTTCGACGCCTGGCTCGCGAAGTGCGGACGTGAGCCGGAACCGGTGGCGGTGGCGGACGACGACCTGTGCGTGCTGGCGGGCACCGGCGGCACGACCGGCCGTCCCAAGGGTGTGCGGCTGACCGGGCACAACCTGGAGACCGCGACCGCGCTGACGCTGATGAGCTACCCGTTCCGCCACCGGCCGCGCTACCTGGCGCTCGCCCCGCTCACGCACTCGGCGGGCGTCCTCACGTTCCCGATCATGTCGCTGGGCGGCGAGACGGTGATCATGCCGGCGCCGGACCTGGGCGAGTTCCTCGCGCTGGTCGAACGTCACCGGATCACGCACGCGTTCCTGCCGCCGACCGTGATCTACGGCCTGCTCGACCACCCCGCCCTCGACTCGACGGACCTCGGTTCGCTGCAGTGCCTCTGGTACGGCGCCGCGCCGATGTCCCCGGTGCGGCTGACCGAGGCGTTGCGGCGGATCGGGCCCGTCATGGGTCAGCTCTTCGGGCAGACCGAGGCGCCGAACATGATCGCGACCCTCTCCCCCGCCGACCACTTCCTGCCGGACGGGTCGATCGCCGTCAACCGGTTGTCGTCCGCGGGCAGGCCGTCACCGCTGACCCAGGTCGCGATCATGGCGGCGGACGGCGAGCTGCTGCCGCCCGGTGAACGCGGCGAGATCGTCGTGCGCGGGCCGTTGGTGATGGCCAGCTACCACGAGAACCCGGCGGCCACGGCCGAGGTGAGCGCGTTCGGCTGGCACCACACCGGCGACATCGGGTACCTGGACGCCGACAACTACCTGTTCATCGTCGACCGCGCCAAGGACATGATCATCACCGGTGGGTTCAACGTGTACTCGGCCGAGGTCGAGCAGGCGTTGCGGGCGCACCCGGCGGTCCAGGACAGCGCGGTGGTCGGGCTGCCCGACGAGAAGTGGGGCGAGCGGGTGACGGCGGTCGTGCAGCTGCGTGCCGCGGGCCACGCCGACCCGTCCGCGCTGATCGCGTTCGTGAAGGAGCAGCTGGGTAGCGTGAAGGCGCCCAAGCAGGTCGAGATCTGGCCGGACCTGCCGCGGTCCAAGGTGGGCAAGGTGCTCAAGGCCGAGATCAGGCAGCGACTCGCGGCGGAGGCTCACGGCGCAGGCACTCGCGCCTGACTCCTGGCCGGGATCACGAGGATCACCGACAGCACAACGAGCAGGCTCAGCAGGACGACGTTCAGCGCCTGGTCGAGCGGCTCGTACATGTGCAGCATCGTCAGGTGGTAGAGGAAGTGCAGGCCGTTGAACACCAGCAGCGCGGCACCCGCCAGCAGGGCGACGGCCTGCTTCCTCGCATGGATCAGCGCCACCAGGCTCAGCGCGGTGAACGCGAGGTAGAACGCGCCGACGTCCTTCGCGAAGTGCTCGTTGTACGGGCCGAGCTGCGGCAGCCAGCGCAGGCCGAAGCCGGGGAACGTGTCGTACCAGGTCCGCGGGGCGAAGTAGGCGAAGAACCCGACGTACGCCGCCGTGACGGCGTTGAAGGCCAGGCTGATCCGGTCCAGCAGGAGTTTCACGTGGGGATCCCTTGTTCGCGCCAGGGCACGAACGTAGGAAACCTGGATATCTGATGTCAAGGTTCGAGCCCTGCGTCGGGTGGCCTGCCGACCGAGTCGTGCATCACCCCGGCAGCGCCTACCTCACGACGTCGTCCAGCGCCTCGTCCGCGTGGTCGGCGCCGGTGAGGGTGGCGCCGGTCAGCGTCGCACCGGCCAGGTTCGCGCCGGTGAGATCGGCGCCGGTGAAGTCGGCCCGCACGGCGACCGCGTCGCGCAGATCGGCTCTCATCAGGTTGGTGGCGGTGAACTTCGCGTGGGCGAGGGTCGCCGCCGTCAGCCGCGCGCCGGTCAGGTCGGACCCGCTGAAGTCCGCGTCGGTCAGGTCGGTCTGGGCGAAGTCGGCGCCGCGCAGGTCAGCGTTGGTCAGGTCGACGTGCAGGTTCCGCCAGCGGTTGTCGTTCTTGCCGCTCGCGTCGACCAGCGTGGACAGGTGGCGGTTCAGGATGCGTTGCGCGGTGAGGCGCACCTGCACCTCCTGCTGGCTGCGTTCGAACAGGTCCTCGCTCTGCCCCTGGCTGGGCGGGGTGTGCGGCATCCGCAGGTAGGCGCAGATGACGTTGACGATCGTCGCGCGCTGGTCCGGTGCCCCGATGCCGACGCGTTCGAGCGCGTACAGCCCGGCCAGCCGCACCGGCGCCTTCTCGCTGCCGAGCTGGTCGGCGGCCTTCGTGTACAGCTCGGTGATCCGGCGCTCGGCGGCGTCGAGCTGGTTGGCCGCGTCCGCCCGCAGCTGGCGGCGGAGTTCGAGCTCCGTCGACCGCTGCTTGCGGGCGGCGAGCCACAGGGCGACGAGGCCGCCCGCCGCCACGACGATCGTGCCGGCGACCTTGACGACCTCGAGACGTGCTTTGGTGACCGGCCGGTCGTCGCCGAACTGCCAGAGCAGCACGACCGTGCACCCTGCCGCGATGGCGAGCAGCCCGACACCGATGAGTGCGATCGCCCGGTTGCCGAGGGCGGACCCCTGCTCGTTTGCCATAGATCATTAGTGACAGATCGAAGCCGGGATGTCACGGTTGGGGTCATGGGGATCTTCGCGCGCCGGACGGTGGACAGGCTGAGGCGGCGGGCGACGAGCGAGCAGAAGCTGTTCGACGCGTGCGTCCGGGCGGGTGACGCGGTCGGCGCGTTGCGGCACAGCGACCTGCAGGAACGGGCGATCGCGGAACTCGTCGAACGCGAGCCCGGCGAGAACTTCCACCGGTTCCAGCTGGCCGGTGTCCTCTACAACCGCGCGACGGTGCTCGACGCGATGGGCCTCGGCGGGGAAGCCGTCGACGCCGGACGGCGCGCGGTGGAGACCTACGCGACGTTCGACCCGGTCGGTGGTGCCTCCAGCGCGGTGCAACGGCAGCTGCGCGAGCTGCGGGCGGACGGGTTCGCCGCCGAGACACTGATCAGGCACACCGCCGACGCCCGTGCCCGGCTGGCCCGTCTGCTCGCCAAGTACGAGGGCTCGATCCAGGCCGACGCGGTGCACCGGCACGGCAAGGCCGCGATCGAGACCTACGAGGGCCTGCTGCGTCACGGCACCGAGACGACGCAGGCCGACCTCGACCGGGTCACCGCCCAGTACGAGGCCGCCCGGGAGCACCTCCGCCGACCGGCGAAACCGGTCGACCGCCGGCAACCCGCCAAGGCCCCCAAGGACAGCCGGGAGCTCAAGGCCACCCGCGACGCCATCACCCGCATCGAACGGACCGTCGCCAAAGATCCGACCGGCGTCGCCCGCGTCGCAAACCGGTCCGCGCTCGCCCGCCTGCACTACGACCAGGCCGCCCTGCACAACAACATCGGCAACGGACCCGAAGCCGTGCAGGCCGCCCGCACCGCCGAACGCCTCTACACCGACGTCGACCCGACCCACGGCGACCCGGCGCGCGTGGAGGCGGCGGTCAGGGAGTTCCGTCGTCTGCACCCCGGCTCGGTGGACGAGTTCGAGGCGCTGATCGGCGACGCGGCGAACGCGCGGTCCCAGCTCGCGTGGATGCTCGCGTGCCACCACGGCGCACCCGAGGCGGACACCGTCGAACGGCTCGGCACCAAGGCGATCCGGACCTACGAGCAGCTCGTCCTCGTCAGCCGCACGTACGGCCCCGACGACCTCCGGCTCGTCGCCGCCCAGGTCGCCCAGGCCCTCGCACTGCTCCGCCGCTGACCACTTCGGACGGTGTGCGTCCTTCCGCGGCCGAGCCGAGATCAACGGGTACCGTGCGGGTCGTGGAACCTGTCGCGCTGCCGTTGGGCCGTCCCCGCGAAGAGCGGGCCGACGCCGCGCGCAATCGCGCCCACCTGATCGAGGTCGCCCGCGAGATGGTCGCGGAACTGGGCGCGGACAAGGTCACGATGGACGGCCTCGCCGAACGCGCCGGGCTCGGCAAGGGCACCGTGTTCCGCCGTTTCCGCACGCGTGCCGGGATCTTCCACGCGTTGCTGGACGAGGAGGAGACGCGGTTCCAGCAGCAGGTGATGAGCGGGCCACCGCCGCTGGGACCGGGCGCCCCCGCGGTCGAGCGGCTGGTCGCGTTCGGCCGAGCCCGGCTCGAATTCCTCGTGCAGCACACCGTCCTCGCCCGCGCGTCGCTCGACCCAGGTCAGCCGATCCCGTCCGCCGCGAGCCCCTCGCGCTTCCACGTGCAGGTGCTGCTGGCCGAGGCCTGTCCCGGCGCCGCCGCGAGCGGCACGCTGGCGTTGCAGCTCGTGGCGGCGCTGGAAGGGCCGATCCTGCTGTACCTGCAGGCCCAGGACGGTGACGCGCCCGACCCGCGCACGGTGGTGAACGACCTCATCACCAGCTGGCAGGTCCTGGTCGAGCGCGTCTGCGGTTAGGGCTTCGTGCGCACCGTGAACCGGTCGATCGTCACCGTGCCCGCGTCCAGCCTCAGCCCGAGCCCCGGTGCCCACCCCGCGACCACCGCCGGATCGACGACCGAGCCGATCGGCGCGGACCGCAGCAGCGTCCACCGGTTCGCGTGCTCCTGCCAGCTGGTCAGCTGACCGTTCTCGACCACGACGGCGAGCCGGTCGCCCGGTGCCCAGGTCAGGGCCGCGCAGCAGCCGCCGGTCGCCTCGTCGCCCTTGCGGGACCCCGCCACCGTCACGTCGACGCCCGAGGCCTTGCCCGCGTTGTTGAACCAGGCCAGGGCGAAGTCGCGGTTCCCGGCGGTCTGGCCGAGGAACAGGCTGTCCTCGGGTGCCGAGCCCGCGAACGACCTCGGTTCGACGATCACCGCGGTCCCGCGCGCGGAACCGGCCACCGGCGCGGCCAGCACCGAACCCGCACGAGTCCCGGAACTCGCGGTCAGCACGCCGTTCGCGACCCTCAGCGCCGGCGGCGGTTCTCCGAACGGGCCGTCGACGCGGTACGAACCGATCCGGTCCGTCTCGAACGTGTCATCCCAGACGACGTTGGCGTAGGAGGCGGGATCGAAGACGGTCTGAGCGGAGCTCAACGCCGACGTGACACCACCGTCACCGGAAGCCGTTGCCAGCACACGGATCGGCACCCATTCACCCAGCTTCAGGCCGGCGGGAGCCGTGACGCGCCACCGGGTGACGAGACTCTGACCTGTCGCGAGTTGCGCGGCATAGGCAGAAGACAGCGGCACGGCACTCCACCCCGGCGGCACGGCGAGCGTCGCCTGAACACCGCGCAACAGTTGCTGCGCCTGCACAGTGGTGCTCGTCTCCACGGCACCGGCCCGCACCGCGAGATCGTCCGGAATCGATGCGCTCAACCCCCGCACGGGCACTCGCCACGACGAGAACGACGTGATGCCGACAGCTCCACCGTCCGCGCGGCGCGGCAGGACGCGCACCCGGCTGGTGGTCAGCGCCGGTTGCACCAGGACGCGGTTCACCTGACGTGCCACCGGTTGCGCGGGAGTTCGCTGCTGGCCGGGCACGTCCCGCCACTGGCCGTCCCAGTACTGCAGGTCGAACGTCGCCGGCACGCGCACTCCCCCGCCGTCGTCGTAGAACACGACGCGGAGGTCCGAGATCGACGTCGGCGCACCGAGGTCGACCTCCAGCCAGTCGGCGGCGTTCGGGCTGCCGTACGACGTCCAGCGCGTGCCCGGCACGTCGAGGTGGAAGTCCTGGCCGTCGATCGCCTTGGTGGGCGGGTCGGCGCTGTAGCTGTGGGACGCGCGGGCGGTGGGGAACCCGGTGCGGCTGACGTTCGCGAAGTCGTCGACCAGCTCCGCCACGTCCGCCGAGGTGCGCGCCGGGATCGTCAGGCGCACCGCCGCGAGGCCTGCCTGGCTGTGGGTGAGCCTGCCGTCGACCCAGACGCGCAGCCCGGCGCCCTTGCCGTAACGGTTGCCGTCCCTGTCCCACAACACGGTCAGGTTGTGACCGTGGTACGGCACGTTCTCGGCGGCGAAGTGGTTCCAGGAGTCCGGGACCAGAGGCGCGATCGACACCTCGTTCCCCAGCTGCGGCCGGATGCCGAGCAGGCCCGAGAGCACGTTGTCGTTGAACGTCGAGTGGTTGTAGTCCTCGCTGTGGCCCTTGCCGTCGTACAGCCAGCGGTTCTCGTCGGGGTGGTGGGCCTCCGCGACGTACGGCTCGCCGTTCTTGCGCTGTGTCAACGCATAGCCGCGCAGCACCGCCAGGTAGTCGTCACGATCCACATAGGACTGCGCCGGGTAGTCGATCAGCAGGTTCGCCATGGCGGTCAGGGTCTGGCTGGTCGCGAACGGCCAGCTGGGACCGTTCCAGCGGCAGCACCCGGTGAGCGCGTCCTTCATGAACCACGGGCTGCGGCGTTCGGCGGTGGTCGGCCCGTACGGGGACGCGAACCCCTGCGGGTCGGTCAGCTGCGCCCACGCCGCGCTGTTCGCCGCCGGGGGCATGTGAAAGTACCAAGGCACGAAGCCGATCTCTTCGCGGTCGGCTAGCTTCGTGCGGCCGGGGTTGCCGTCGCGCATCACGTGCTTGTAGAACTTGCCCGCGTCATCCCACAGCCACCGCTCCTGGTTGGCCTTGAGCGCTTCGGCAGCCTGGTCGAACCGTTGGGCGGCAGCGGTGTCACCACGTGACCGGTACAGCTCGGCGATCGCCTTCGCGTCGCCGTACTGGTAGGCGTTGAGCGTCGGCCGGAAGCCATCGCCGCCGTGGTAGGGATCGGGGCTCTGGTAGGAGCTGACGGTGTACTCCATCGCGTCCCACACCGGCGTCTGCCAGTAGAGGCCCAGGTCCTGGTTGAACTGCGGCGACCAGCGCTCCCACTGCCGTACGAGCTCGGGCAGCCGGTCCGTGGCGAACCGGGAGCGCCCGTCGACGGCGGCACGCGCGGCCACGGCGTCGGCGGCCCAGAACGAATACTGGTGGGACCAGTCGGTGGTGTTCTTGTTCAGGAAGTCGGAGGCCGGCTTGGGACCCGCGCCGGAACCGCGCAGCCAGTAGTCGACGTAGTCGTCGAGGTAGCGGTGGTCGCGCAGCCAGCGTCCCTCGTAGACGTGGTGGCCCGCCGCCGCGACGATGCCGCCGTTCGGGGCCGAGTAGCCGACCGGGCCGAGGAACTCGGAGACGATCCAGCCGTCCTTCGGGCCGGTGTACTTCAGCGCCTCGCGGTAGGTGCGCCAGCGGTAGTAGTAGGTGTCGCGGATGTCCCGGTCGGGGAGGTCGACGAACGGGATGTTCGCCTCGTACCAGGCCGGTTCCGGCACGTTCCCGAGCAGGTCGGGGTGGTTGAGGAAATGGGTGCCCGCACCGACCGCGGGGTACAGGTCAGGCGCGAGGCTCTCGCGCTCCGTCACCGGGTCCAGGCCCAGCGCCGTCGCCGGGGGCCGGTCCGCCGCCGCCACCGCCGGCCAGGTCGTAGAAATCGATAACGCCGCCACCACGAGCATCGTCATTGACACGCGCATGAGCCCATTGAAGTGGGAGCGCTCTCAACGCGCAAGACTCAACGCAGTCCGACACACCTCCACAGGATCTCGAACATCCGCGATCGTCCCCGCCGCCCGAGCCGCCGCGGCCGCGAACCCCGGGTCACCAAGCACCCGCGCCACGGCGTTCCGGAGCCCCTCCGCGGTCGGCGGCCGCACGATCAGGCCGCTCCCCTGCCGCGAGACCCGGCACGCCATCTCCCACTGGTCGCCGCCACCGGGCACCACCACGACCGGAACGGCCGTCCGCAAGGCTTTGACCAGCATCCCGTGCCCGCCACCGCACACCAGCACCGCGGCCTGGCGCAGCAGCGCGTCCTGGTCGCCGGGCCCCGACCGCGCCCACCGCGGCAGGTCCGGAACGGGGGCGAACGAGGACACCACCGCCCGCACCCCCATGTCCCGCAACGCCTCCAGCGTCGTCTCGGCCATGCCCCGTGCCCCGGTCCACGCCGTCGACGGCGCGATCATCACGAGCGGGGCGTCCCCCGGCGGCGGGCTCAGCGTCGCGCGGCTCGCCTCCCACAGCAGCGGTCCGACCACGTGCGCGTCGCGCGGCCAGTCCGGACGCGGCACCTCGAGCGCGGGCAGCGTCGCGATCAACCGCGCCGCCGGGCCGGGCCCCGCCGCGGGAAGCCCGATCCGTTGCCGCACGACGGCACGCTGCCGTTCGCCCTGCCGCAGCGACCGGGCCGTGAACGCCCGCAACACCGAGTCCCGCAGCCTGCCGCGCACGCCGGTCCCGGCAGCCAGCCCGCTTCCCATGGGCGGCAACCACTTCGACGGTTCGTAGAGCGGGTGCGGCGACAGCTGCACCCACGGCACGCCGACCAGTTCGGCGGCCATGCTCGCGCCCAGCGCCAGCACGTCGCACACCACCAGATCGGGCCGCAGGGCGGCGAGTTGGGGGGCGAGCGTCGTCGCCAGCACCCCGGCCTGGTCGCAGAGCGCGAGCCCGAGGTCGGGCACGTCCTTCAGGTCCTCGAGCGACAGGCCCGTCACCCGCGACGCCGTGATCCCCTCCGCGGCCGCCGCCTCGACCCAGCGGTCGCCGGTGAGCAGGATCGGGGTGTCACCGGCTTCGGCGAACCTCAGGCACAGGGCGATGGCCGGCACCACATGACCGGGATCGCCTCCGGAGACCACGACTGCGCGCACCGGTCACATCTAGCACCTGGCCGCCGGTTCGGCGATGGTGAGGGCATGGATCAGGCGCGCTGGCAGAACTACTGGGACCGCAAGTCGGCGACCTACGACCGGGAGATCGGCGTCCTGGACCGCCGCGTCTTCGGCGACTCCCGCCGGTGGGCGTGCTCCCAGGCGACCGGCGAGGTGCTGGAGGTCGCCGTCGGCACCGGCCTCAACCTGGCGCACTACCCGGCCGAGGTCCGGCTCACGGGCCTGGATCTGAGCGAGCGGATGCTCGGCCTCGCCTGGTCCCGCGCCGCCGAACTGGGCCGCGAGGTGACGTTGCGGCAAGGCACCGCGCACTCCCTGCCGTTCGCCGACGCCTCGTTCGACACGGTGGTCTGCACGCTGGGCCTGTGCGCCATCCCGGACCACGAGACCGCGACGAACGAGATGGTCAGGGTGCTGCGGCCCGGTGGCCGGCTGATCCTCCTCGACCACGTCGCGAGTTCGTCCCGGCTCGCGCGGGGCGTGCAGTGGTTGGTGGAGCGGATCACGGTGCCGATGGCGGGCGAGCACTTCCTGCGCCGCCCGTTGCGTCTGGTCGAGGCCGGCGGCCTGGACGTCGAGCAGCGTCAGCGCTTCAAGCTCGGCGTGGTGGAACGGCTGGTCGCCCGCAAACCGGTCAGCAGCAATGGTGACCGCGCCACGCCTCACGACCTTCCTTGACCGCCACGACGGCGATCACGAGCGCGGCCAGCGGGTCGGCCCACCACCAGCCGAACAGGCTGTTCACCACGAGCCCGACCAGCAGCACCGCGGACAGGTAGGTGCACAGCAACGTCTGCTTCGAGTCCGCCACCGCGCTCGCCGACCCGAGCTCCCGGCCGGCCCTGCGCTGCGCCCAGGACAGCCACGGCATGACCAGCAGCGACACCGCGGCGAGCACGATGCCCACCGACGAGTGCTCGGCGCGTTCGCCCCGCACCAGCGACAGCACCGACTCGACCGACACGTACGCCGCCAGCACGAAGAACGACACCGCGATCACCCTGAGCGCGGCCCGTTCCCGCTTCTCCGGGTCACGCCCGGCGAACTGCCAGGCCACGGCCGTCGCCGACGCCACCTCGATCACCGAGTCCAGCCCGAACCCGATCAGCGCCGTCGACCCCGCCACCGTGCCGGCCGCGAGCGCGATGACCGCCTCGACGACGTTGTAGGTGATCGTCGCGGCCACGAACATCCGCACCCGCCGCCGCAGCACGAGCTTCCGCTCGTCCACGACGGGCGCGCAGCATGCGTCACCCATCGACGCAGTCCGGTCCGGGCTCGACGGCCAGCACGACGTCCACGAGCTCGCTGATCGCGCGCTTCAGGTGCGGATCAGCCAGCTCGTAGCGCACCTGCCGGCCCTGGTAGGTCGCGACGACCAGACCGCACCCGCGCAGGCAGGACAGGTGGTTGGAGACGTTCGACCTGGTCAGCTCCAGCGTTTCGGCGAGTTTCGCCGGATAGCCGGGGCCGTCGAGCAGGGCGATCAGGATGCGGCACCGCGTCGGGTCGGCCAGGGCGCGGCCGAGCCGGGCGAG
The DNA here is from genome assembly GCF_014646255.1 of Lentzea pudingi. Classification (GTDB taxonomy): domain Bacteria; phylum Actinomycetota; class Actinomycetes; order Mycobacteriales; family Pseudonocardiaceae; genus Lentzea; species Lentzea pudingi. The sequence goes on along the minus strand of NZ_BMNC01000001.1, from coordinate 1,083,237 downwards.
AGCCGCCTCCCGCGTCTCACAAGTCAGCATGAATCGAACTGTACAGCCAAGGCTGAACAGTGGTCAGGGACGGACGCGGTCCGTCGCGCAGCCGACCAGGAGCATCACCAGGACGGCCGCGAGCGCGTGGTCACCGCTGAGCGCGAACACGCCCGCGAGTGTGAGCCAGAGCACAAGCCTCATAAAGCGAGGTTAGGGACCGTACGAGGGACTCCGCATCTCATTTGGGCAAGGCTTGATGGTCCCTTAAGCAAAAATGGAAACGTGACGACCCGCGAGTTCTGGGACCAGCACGCCGCGACGTTCGACGACGAGCCCGACCACGGACTTCGCGACCCGCGGGTGCGCCGCGCCTGGGCCGATCTCCTGCTTCCCCTGGTTCCCCCGGCCGCCTCCGTCGCCGATCTCGGGTGCGGCACCGGCAGCCTGTCCGTCCTGCTCGCCGAGGCCGGCCACGAGGTGCACGGCCTCGACCTGTCCGAGGAGATGGCGCAGGCCGCACGGTCGAAGGCGGCGGCGGCAGGCGTGATCGTCGGCTTCACCACCGGCGACGCGGCGCACCCGCCGTATCCGAAGGCGTCGTTCGATGTCGTGCTGGCGCGGCACGTGCTGTGGGCATTGCCCGACCCGGCCGCGGCGCTGGAGCAATGGGTGTCGTTGCTCAGGCCGGGCGGTCTTCTCGTGCTCGTGGAAGGCCGGTGGTCGACCGGCGCCGGACTCACCGCCGCCGAGGCGCGCGAGCTGGTGAACGGGGACGCCGTCGTCACCCCGCTGACCGACGAGGCCCTGTGGGGCCGGGAGATCGACGACGAGCGCTACCTGCTCGTCAGCCGGCGGTAGGCAGCCCGTCGAGCATCAACCGCAGGGCGAACTCGAACCGCTCGTGCCCCTGACCGGCACCGAGCTTGTCCGCGTGCTCGACCGTGTGCGGGAAACGGCTCGCCGGGAGCATTTTCAGCCGTGCGAGCATCTCCGCGCCGTCCATCTCCCCACGCAGTGACGACTCGAACGTGTACGCGCTGACGTACAGCAGCACGGCGTCGATCGCCCACACCGCCGCCTGCACAGGCACGCCACCGGCGAGGAAGAGCCCGAGCACGCCCTCGGTGATCCGGAGCGTGTCGAGGTTGGCGGGCGGGGCGTTCAACGCGGCCCGCGCGATGCCCGGATAGCGCAGGAACTCGTCCCGCAGCTGACCGCAGACGTCGAGCACCTGCTCACGCCACCGTTCGGCATCCGGCGCGGGCACCACCACGTTCTTGCTGAGCGTCCCGATGAGCAGGTCGTCGAGGTCGGCCTTGTTGCGCACGTGCGCGTAGAGCGAGGCGGGCCCGGTCTGCAACGCGGCGGCGACGCGGCGCATGGTCAGCGCGTCGAACCCCTCGGTCTCCACCAGCGCCAACGCCGTGCTGACGATGCGCCCGACCGTGATGGGCTCTTTGCGCACTGGGGGCGGCTCCTCCAGCGCGGCGATCTGCGTCGCCCATTCCTCACGGGACCTGCGGTTCATGAGCCTGATCATACCAGTTGACCCGAACAGTGTTCGTGAGTAGAACAGTGTTCGTGACTGCCTACGGACTGCGCTCGCCGCGCTCGTTGCGGGAGGCGTGGATCGCCCTCGCCGGCCTCTCCGCGGTGTTCCTGTTCGAGATGCTCGACAACTCGATCCTGAACGTCGCGCTGCCCACGATCGGCCGTGACCTGCACGCTTCGACGACCGCGCTGCAGTGGGTCTCGAACTCCTACGCGGTCGTGTTCGGCGGCCTGATGCTGGTGTTCGGCGCCGTCGCGGACCGCTTCGGCCGCCGCCGCTTGATGCTCGCCGGACTCGTACTCCTCGGCGTCGCGAGCCTGGCGACGCTGTTCGTCACGTCCGTGGGCGGCCTTATCGCCGTGCGGTCCGTGATGGGCATCGCCGCCGCCATGACCACGCCGGGCTCGATCGCACTGGCGTTTCGGCTGTTCCAGAGCGACGACCTGCGCGTGCGCGCGATGACGCTCATCTCCACCGTGGGCCTGGTCGGCCTGGCCGTCGGCCCGCCGCTGGGCGGCTTCCTGCTAGCCGTCGCTCCCTGGCAGGCGTTGTTGCTGATCAACGTGCCGATCGCGGTGCTGGCGCTCGCCGGCGTCGGCCGCGGGATCGGGCCCGACACGGACCTGCACCGCAGCCCCGCCGACTACCTGGGTGGCGTGCTCGGCACAGCGACCATCGTGCTGGCGCTCGTGACGCCGACGCTCTTCGTCGAAGGCTCCTGCACCGCGTGGGCCGCCGCCGCACTGACCGTTGTCGCCGGTGTCCTCTTCGTAATTCGCGCGCGCACGGCCAGCCATCCGTTGCTCGACCTGAAGCTCGTCGCGAGCCCGCTGGTCGCCAGCGGGCTCGCGTACAAGGCCGCGACCGGACTCGCGGCGGCCGGCCTCACCTACCTCGTGACGCTCCAGCTGCAGCTCGACTGGGGCTGGTCCCCCGCGCTCGCCGCCGCCGGGATGCTGCCGCAGGTCGCGGTCCTCATCGCCGCGGGCCCGGTGGTCAACCGCTTCGTGCGCTGGGCGGGCCTCGACCGCGCCGTGGGGCTGGGCTCCCTCGGCGTCGTCGCCGGACTGGCCGTCTACGCGCTGCTCGGCCGCCTCGGGTACGCGCCGGTCGCCGTCGCGCTCGTGCTGGTCGCGATCGGCATCCGCGTGGTCGGCGCGGTCGCGGGTGTGAACGTCCTCAAAGGCCTGCCGGAGAGCCGGACGTCGATCGGTGCCGCCTTGGTCGACACCGCGTCCCAAGTCACGTCGGCGGCGGGCGTGGCCGTCAGCGGCACGGTGCTGGCGGTGCTGTTCGCCGGTGGCATCGCGCAGCCCGGCTGGAGCGCCGGGCAGACCGCGCAGTTCGAAACGGCGGTCACGATCGGCAGCCTGGCGCTGACGGCGATGGCAGCGGCTTTGGCCGGTTGGGCGTTCGTCCGATCGCGGCACTAGGCCGAATTACTCCGGAAAGTTCTTGCAACGCTTTGCCCGGTGTGCGTGCAGGTGCTACGACGTGAGGTGAACCCCTGCAGCAAGGAGACAACGTGGTTTCCTCGGCTTCGCGCACCCTGCTAGCGGTGCTGCTGATCGTCGGACTGTCCACACCGGTGCAAAGTCTTGCGGCGCCACCGGGCGCCAAGGACGTCACCGTCACCCTGTTCCAATGGCCGTTCGCCCGCGTGGCGTCGGAATGCACGAACGTGCTGGGCCCCAAGGGCTACGGCTACGTCGAGGTCTCGCCCGCGACCGAGCACGTCCAGGGTCCGCAGTGGTGGACCAGCTACCAGCCCGTCAGCTACCGGATCGCCGGGCGCCTCGGCGACGAGAACGCCTTCCGGAACATGGTCACCACGTGCCACAACGCGGGCGTGAAGGTCATCGCGGACGCGGTCATCAACCACATGAGCGCCGGGTCGGGCACGGGCACCGGCGGGACCGGCTACTCGAAGTACAACTACCCCGGCGTGTACAGCGACTGGGACTTCCACTCCTGCCGTTCGCACATCACCAACTACCAGGACCGCTACAACGTCCAGAACTGCGAGCTGGTCGGTCTGTCCGATCTGGACACCGGCAGCGACTACGTGCGCGGGGCGATCGCCGGCTACCTGAACCGGTTGATCTCGATGGGCGTCGACGGGTTCCGGGTCGACGCGGCCAAGCACATGGCGGCCGGTGATCTCGCCGCGATCAAGGGCAAGCTGACCAACCCCGGCGTGTTCTGGGTGCACGAGGTGATCTACGGCGCGGGCGAGGCGGTGCAGCCCAGCGAGTACACGGGGTCCGGTGACGTGGACGAGTTCCGCTACGCCTACGACGTCAAGCGGGTCTTCCAGAACGAGAACCTGGCCTACCTGCGCAACTTCGGGCAGTCGTGGGGCTTCCTGCCCAGTGGCCAGGCACGGCCGTTCGTCGACAACTGGGACACCGAGCGCAACGGGTCCACGTTGACGTACAAGGACGGTTCGACCTACACGCTCGCGAACGTCTTCATGCTGGCGTGGAACTACGGTGCGCCGCAGGTGTATTCGGGCTACGAGTTCACCGACAAGGACGCCGGTCCGCCCGGCAACTCGGTCTGCTACAGCGGCTGGAAGTGCCAGCACGCGTGGACGCAGATCGCGAACATGGTGTCCTTCCGCAACACCGTCGCGGGCACCGACGTGAACAACTGGCAGGACAACGGGTACGACATGATCGCGTTCGGGCGCGGCAACAAGGGTTTCGTCGCGATCAACCGCGAGCCGTTCGCGGTGAGCCGCACGTTCCAGACCGCGCTGCCCGCCGGGAGTTACTGCAACGTCCAGGAGAACGGCTGCGTTCGCGTGACCGTCGACTCGCAAGGCCGGTTCACGACGACGCTCGGCGCGGGCACCGCCCTCGCCCTGCACGTCAACGCTCGCTAGTGGGGCGGCTCGGAACGTTGGCGAGGTAATCCACGCTCAGCAGGGCACCTCGTGGTACTGCCCCCACGCCCCCGTACAGCCAGTACGAGGACGTGGGGGCAGTACCACGATGCACCCGTCTGACCGCGCATTCCCCCGGCAACGTTCCGAGCCACACCACTAGAAATCACCGGCTGTCCACCGCACAAGGCGGTGGACAGCCGGGAGTTCATCAGGCCGTGTGCAACCTCAGGCCGTACACGTTCAGGATCTCGTTGATCGGCTGGAACCACGTGCGACCGCCGCTGGTGCAGTTGCCGTAGCCGCCGGACGTGACACCCTGGGCCTGGTCACCGGTGATGAACGAGCCACCGGAGTCGCCACCCTGGGCGCACACCGAGGTGCCGACCATCTGGTAGACCGCGCCCTGCTGGTAGTTCACGGTCTCGTTGCGGCCCTGGATCACGCCGCAGTGCCACTGCGTCGTCGAACCCGAGCGGCAGACCGAGGTGCCGACGGGCGCCTCCCACGAACCGCGCACCAGTGCGTCGGGCACCCGGCCCCAGCCGAGCACGACCGGCACGGTCCACCAGCCACCGCCGGTGCGGACCCAGGCGTAGTCGTTGCCGGGGAACGAAGAACCGGCGAAGTTGCCCTGGAAGGAGCGGTCCCAGCCGTAGACGGCCGCGCCGTTGCCACCGCAGTGGCCCGCCGTGACGTAGCCGCCGTGCACCGAGAAGCCGATGGAGCAGCGGACGTTGCCCGTGTAGTACGGGTCACCGCCGACCGTGCCCGCCGCGTACGTCTGCGGCTGCTGCACGCCTTCGGTGCGCACGGTGATGGAGCCGAACTGACGTGCCTTGTCCAGGAACGAGGCCACTTCGGCGGTCTGCTTGCCCGCCTCCACGTCGACCACGACGGTGCCGGTGCGCGGGTCGGGGCGCCAGCCCGCGACCGCGGCCGGCACGGCGCCGGTCGCGGACAGGGCGTCGAGGCGGTTCTTGTGGGCCGCCATCGAGTTCGCCGAACGTCCGACGACGACGGCCTCGGCGCCGGTGGCCTCGACCTTGCGGGCGGCGGCCTTGTCGGTCACCGCGACGACGAGGCGGTTCTTCGCCTCGTCGAACCAGCTGCCAGCAAGTGCGGTACCGGCAGCGCTTTCGGCGCGCGGGGCCAGGACCGACGCGCCTTGTTCCTTCTCCAGACGCAACCGCGCCTGGGCCTCGGTCAGCCCGAACGCCGAGCTCATCGCGGTGAGCAGGCCGGGTGACATCGCCTTCTCCGACGCCTGGGCAGGCACCGTGAAAGTCGACCCGACCAGCACGAGTGCCAGCGCGGGCACGATTCTGGGCATGGTGAAGCGCATGCTCTTCTCCTTGTCCGTGCAGGGATCGCTACCCGCCCCGTTGCGGGCAGCGACGAACATGAGAGCGCTCTCACCGTGGCGCAGGACAGCCCCGGTGGTCAACAGCTGAAACCGGAACTGTCCTGCCCGACAAATGCCCGAACGGGCGGAACCGGGCACTACTCCATCACGACGACCTGCCGGACGGCCTCTCCGGAGGCGAGCTTGGCGAAACCGTCGTTGATCTCGTGCAGCCCCAGCCGCCCGGACAGCAGGCCGTCGACCGGCAGCCGTCCCGCGCGGTAGAGGTCGACGAACCTGGGCACGTCCCGACGCGGCACGCACGAACCGAGGTAGCTGCCCTTGAGCGTGCGTTCCTCGGCGACCAGGTTCAGCGCCGGCAACGACACCGTGCGGTCGGGGTGCGGCAGGCCGACGGTGACCGTGGTGCCACCGACTGCCGTTGCGGCGTAAGCCTGTTCGAGCACGGCCGCGACACCGGTCGTGTCGATGACCTTGTCGGCGCCGCCCCCGGTCAGGTCCCGGACGTGCGCGACCACGTCCGGACCGCCCGCGGCCTCGTGCGTCGCGCCGAGCGTGAGAGCGAGCTCGCGCTTGTGCTCCACCACGTCGACCGCGACGACCTGCGTGGCACCGGCCGTGACCGCCGCGAGCACCGCCGCCAGACCGACGCCGCCGAGGCCGAACACCGCGACCTTCTCCCCCGGCTTCACCTCGGCGCTGTAGAACGCCGCGCCCGCGCCGGTCAGCACGGCGCAGCCGAACAGCGCGGCGACGTCGAGGGGCAGGTCCTGCGGGACGAGGGTGGCCGAGCGGTCGGAGATCACCGTGTACTCGGCGAACCCGGACACGCCCAGGTGGTGGTGCGGACGTGTGCCGTCCGGAAGCGTCCACCGGCGCCCGCCGCTGAGCAGCGTGCCGTCGCGGTTGGCCGCGGCTCCCGGTTCGCACAACGCCTGACGGCCCGACGCGCACCGCCGGCAGGCACCGCACGCGGGCACGAACGACAGCACGACGTGGTCGCCCGCCTTGAACTCGGCGTTCGAACCCGCCTCCACGACCTCGCCCGCTGCCTCGTGGCCGAGCACCATGGGCAACGGCCGGATGCGCGAGCCGTCGATCACCGACAGGTCGGAGTGGCACAGGCCGGTGGCGTGCACGCGCACCAGCAGTTCGCCGGGGCCGGGCGGGTCGAGTTCGAGGTCCACGATCTCGAGCGGCCCACCGACCCCGGTCAGCACCGCACCTCGCGTCTTCACGCCACCACCAGACCTTCCATCGCCGTGCGCAGGGTCGCGGGGATCTCCACGGGCTTGCGCGTCTCCCGGTCCACGAAGACGTGCACGAAGTGGCCCTCCGCCACGACGTCCTCGCGTCCCTCGAAGAAGAACCCGACCTCGTAGCGGACGCTCGAGCGGCCGAGGTGCCCTACCCGCAGCCCGGCGTCCACCGCCTCCGGGAACGAGATGGAGGCGCGGTAGGTGCAGTGGGACTCCACGCAGAGCCCGATCTGCCGCCCGGCCTGGATGTCCAGCCCGGCGCCGATCAGCCACGTGTTGATCACCGTGTCCATGAACGCGTAGTGGACGACGTTGTTCACGTGGCCGTAGACGTCGTTGTCCGCCCACCGGGTCGGAATCCGCTGCCAGTGCCGGTAGTTCTCGCGCAAGACCCATCCCTGCTGTTGATCGGACATCGTCAGCCGAGTCTCCTGGTGAGCTCGACCCTCGACCGCACGCCGAGCCGCGCGAAGATGTTGCGCAGGTGGTGCTCGACGGTGCGGTGGCTCAGGAACAACCGCGCGGCGACCTCGCGGTTCGTGGCGCCCTCCGCGACCAGTCTGGCGATCTGCGCCTGCTGCGGCGTCAGACCGGGGTGGTCCTTCGGTTCGCTCGTGGAGTCGCCGGCCGCGCGCAGTTCGGCGCGGGCCCGCTCGACCCAGTGATCAGCCTGGTAGGACTGGAAGATGTGCACGGCCTCGCGCAGGTGTTCGCGCGCCGCCTTGGGTTTGCGCCCGCGCCGCAACCGGTTCCCGTACAGCAGTTCGGTCTTCGCGAGTTCCATGGCCGTGCCGCTGGCCCTGTGCAGCCGGATCGCTTCCTCGAAGTGCTCGTCGGCCGTGCCGCTCTCCAGCAGACCGTGGCAGCGGTGCGAGAGAGCGAGCCGGGCCGTGCTCCCCGTGGCGCCGGCCCACCTCTCGAACGGTTCCAGCGCTCTGTCCCCTGTGGACGGTTTGCCGCACGCCACGGCGGCCTCGACCACGTGTGGTGCGGCCATCACCTTGATGCCCGCGTGCCCGGGGTTCAGCCGGAGCCGTTCGAGCGCGTCTGCGGGCCGGTCGCGGGCCAGGTCGACGCACGCGAACGCCCAAGCACCGAACGTGCCGGGCCGGGTGAGTCCGCGCTGGGTGATCTGCTCGGTGGCGGTGTCGATGCGGTCCAGCGCCGTGTCGGTGTCGCCGCGGAGCGCCGCCAGCAGCGCAAGGATCGTCAGGTGGTCGACGACGGCGTTGTGCTGGCCGATCGCCTTGGCCGCGTGCACGCCCTCCGTCGCGGCGTTGAGGGCGGCCGCGTGCTGGTCCAGCAGCAACGCCGACAACGCCCGGTACACCAGCGCCCACGGCACCAGCGCGGTGAACCCGCTCTCGCGCGCCGCCGTGACCGCGCTGGTCGCCATCTCGTGCGACCGCGTGGCGTCGCCCAGCACGTAGGCGGCCTGGCTCGCCCAGATGCGGGCCTGCGGTCCGGGGACCTGGTCGGCCAGGTCCACGACGGTGCGCAGCGCGGGCAACGCCTCGTCGTGCCTGCCGTCGAACGTCGCCAGCATCCCGGTGAGGTGGTCGAGCGTGATCCGCGTCGCGGGCGGTTCGTCGGGGCAGCGGATCTCCTCGGCGAACTCGGCGACCGCCGTGTAGCGGCGGTGGTCCCCGGCGATGCTCGCCGCCTCGCCCGCGAACCCGAGCGCCGCCACCGCGAGCCCCCGTTGCGTGCCGACCAGGCCTTTCGCCGCGCGGATCAACCGGTCCGCCGCCACGTCCGGCAGGCTCTCGCCGAGGTCGATGCCGCCGACCACCAGGTCCATCAACGCCCTGAGCTCCGGCGTGTGGGTCATCTTCGTCGCCGTGCGCAGAACGGCCCGCGACCGGTGCGGCGCCCCGTGCGCCCAGTGGTCGGCGGCGGCCTTGAGCAGGTGACGCGCCTTCTGCTCGGGGTCGGTCGTGAGGCGGGCCGCGCGGTCGTGGTCGCGGGCGGCCCTCGCGAAGTCGCCGCACAGACGCGCGTGCTCGGCGTGGACGGTGAGGGCCTCGGCGAGCCCGGCGTCCTGCGTCGTCACGGCCTGGTGCCACGTGCGGCGGGCACCCAGCGGCAGGCTCTGCGCCAGTTCGGCGTGGGCCAGGCGGCGCTGCGCCAGCGGCACGTCCACCCGCAGAGCGGACCGGACCAGCCGGCGCGAGTCGAACAACGGCCCCGCCTCGATGACCGCCTGCAGGTCGAGCGACTCGGCGTCGACCTCCTCGTCGACCGCCGCGAGGGCGACGACGTGCTGCGCCTCGGGAGACAGGGCGGCGAACAGGGCCCGCCACCGCAGTCGCAGCGAGCTGTTCTCCGGCAGCACCTCCGGCGCGGGCGCGATGCCTCCGAGCTGCGCCGACGTGAGCGCTCCAGCCAGCTCGACCAGTGCCAGCGGGTTCCCGCAGGCCAGGTCCGCGAGGTCGGCGGCGAGGGTGGAGGGCAGGCCGGGCACGAGGTCGTGCAGCACCCGCACGCTCGTCGCCGCGTCGAGCGGATCGAGCGTGACGCTGGGCAACCCGCGCGGCTCGCCCTCGGTGGCGATCAGCAGCACCGCACGCGTACCGGCGACGTCGTGCGCAAGCCGGATGAGGTCGTCATCGACCTCGGGCACATCCACGCACATCAACGCGTCGTAGGTGTCCCTCACGGCGTTGAGCAGTGCAGTCTTGCCCGAACCGGCTTCACCGCGCAGCACCAACACCCCGCCGCACCCAACGCGCGCACGGTCCACCAACGCGTCCACGGCGACGCGTTGCCGCTCTCGGCCACGCAGCATCGGCCCAGTCTTACGGCGGTAACGGCTCCACCGGAAGGGGTAGGCGCCAAATTCACCTACCACCGTTAGTTTTGCCTTCGAAGTTGTTCACCGAGACCGGTGGTTGCACCGATGCGGACCCGGTCACCGTGGTTGCAGGGTCGAGGTCGTTCCCCCGTTCCCCCTGCCGAATGAGGTGTACAACGCCGTGCAACTCCGCACCCTGCTCCCCGTCGCGCTGTCCATGGTGCTGCTGGGCGGCACCGTCGCCCAGGCCGCCGACAACCCCTACGAACGAGGCCCCGCACCCACCAACTCGAGCATCGAGGCGTCCCGCGGCTCGTTCGCCGTCTCGGAGACCTCGGTCTCGTCCCTGGTGAGCGGCTTCGGCGGCGGCACGATCTACTACCCGACCAGCACCTCCGCCGGCACGTTCGGCGCGGTCGTCATCTCCCCCGGCTACACCGGCACCCAGTCGAGCATCTCGTGGCTCGGCCCGCGCCTCGCGTCCCAGGGCTTCGTGATCTTCACGATCGACACGAACTCGATCTACGACCAGCCCGACAGCCGAGCCTCACAGCTGCTGGCGGCACTCGACTACCTCACCCAGCAGAGCACCGTGCGCACCCGCGTCGACGCGACCCGCCTCGGCGTCATGGGCCACTCGATGGGCGGCGGCGGCACCCTCCGCGCCGCCAGCCAGCGCCCGGCTCTCCAAGCGGCGATCCCGCTCACCGGCTGGCACACCACGAAGAACTGGTCGTCCGTCCGCGTCCCGACCCTGGTCGTCGGCGCCGAGAGCGACTCCGTCGCCCCGGTCTCGTCGCACTCCGAACCGTTCTACACCTCACTGCCGTCCACTTTGGACAAGGCGTACCTTGAGCTCAACAACGCCTCGCACTTCGCCCCGAACTCGTCCAACACGACGATCGCGAAGTACAGCATCTCGTGGCTCAAGCGGTTCATCGACAACGACACCCGCTACGAGCAGTTCCTCTGCCCGGCGCCGGGACGTAGCACGCTGATCGAGGAGTACCGGGACACGTGCCCGCACTCCTGATCGTCTGAGCACGGGTCGCGGCGCCAACCCGAGCGCGGGGCGCCGCGACCCGACCCTGTTCTGCCGAGCACGGTCATCCGCACCTCGCCGGACAGCCGATGCGGCCGCGTCCCCACCAAGGGCCCCGGCAACCGTCGCAACCGCCCGCACCGTCACCGCGTGCTCGGTGTCCCCGTCCAACGCCAGGCTCAACGCCTCGGCCGACCCGACGCCGGTCACGGCCCGCAGGACGTGCACCACCTCAGCTGACCGCGGCGAGGTGCCCGTCGGGCCGCACGAGCCCGGCGGGCGTCTCCACGTGACGCCCGGACCGCAGCCGCGCGAAGAGCGCGCCGCCGTCCGGCACCCGTCGCCCGGTCCCGTAGTCGACGTCGAGACCGGACAACCGTTCGGCCAGCTCCTTCGACATGTCCGGTGCGGACGCGATCAGCCCGCTCAGCACCGCGCGCAACGCCTGCCCCTCGGGTGAATACCCGGTCATCAACGCCGTCTGGGCCCTGGTGTGCCGCAACAGCTCGGCACCCACCGGGTGGCGTTCGGAGTGGTAGGTGTCGAGCAACGCGGCGTCCGCCCGCCCGGCCACGACGGCGGCGAGCTTCCAGCCGAGGTTGTGCGCGTCCTGGATGCCGACGTTCATGCCGACTCCCCCGGCCGGGAAGTGCATGTGCGCGGCGTCGCCCGCGAGGAACACGCGGCCGGACCGGTACGACACGGCCTGGCGGGTGGCGTTCCCGAAGCGTGACAACCACTTCGGGTCGCGCAGGCCGAAGTCGGTGCCCGCGATCGCACGCACCGTGGCCCGCAACTCGTCCAGGGTCAGCTCGCCTGGCCACTCGGCGCGGTTCGTGGCGGAATCGCCGCCGACGATCCGGTGCACACCACCGGGCAACGGCACGACCATCAGCCCACCCGAGGGTCCGGTGACGCTCGCGAACCCCCGCGCGGGCGGCTCGTCGAGGACCACGTCACCGAGCCAGCCCCACGTCGTCGCGTCGGTGCCGGCGAAGTCGATGCCGGCCGCTTCCCGCACGGTGCTGCGCACGCCGTCGCACCCGACCACGTACCGCGCGGCCACCACCTCGCCGTCGGCCAGCGAGACGCCCTCGGGCACCAGAGCGGTCACCCGGCACCCCCGCCTCACCGTCGCGCCCATCTCCAGCGCCCGCTCCTGAAGCAGTTCCTCGGTGCGGGCCTGGGGCAACGCCAGCGTGAACGGGTACGGCGTGTCCAGGACCGAGAAGTCGAGGCGGTCGGACAGCCCGCCGAAGTGCCCGTTGGGGATCCGCAGCCCCTCGGCGAGGAACGGCTCCGCGACGCCCCGGCAGTCGAGGACCTCGATCGTGCGGGGGTGGATCGTGAGCGCCTTCGAGTTCGGGTCCCGCTCCCGCCGCGTCTCCAGCACCGCGACGGACGCCCCGCCCAGCCGCAACTCCCCTGCCAGCCAGAGCCCGGTCGGCCCCGCACCCACCACCACGACGTCGTGCATGACAACTCCTCTTGGTCACTGACCAACACCTGACGTCGAGTAGACTAGGTCAGTGACCAAGAGTCAAGCGGACGTGGTGCGGACCGCGCTGGAGATCCTCGACGAGCGCGGCGCCGAGGCGGTGTCGATGCGGGCCATCGCCCAGGAGCTCGGCGTGCGGATGAACACCGTCCTGTGGCACGTCAAGACCAAGGCACGGCTGGAAGAGCTGATGGCCGACGCGATCGTCGCCGGCGTCTCGCTCGACGACCTGCCCGCCCACTGGCAGGACCGCGCGGCCGAGATCGCCCGCCGCTATCGCAAGGCCCTGCTGGCGCATCGGGACGGCGCCGCGGTCGTCGCGGGCACCTACGCCGCCGAACCGGCCACGTTGGACACCGCCGAGGCACTCGTGGCCGCGTTGCTCGAAGGAGGGCTCCCGCCGAAGGAGGCCGCCTGGACGTGCTGGGGCGTCATCTACTTCCTCCTCGGCCTGGCGCAGGAGGAACAGGCGCTGCCGCCCAGTTCCGAGGGCTTCGACGTGGGAGAACGGCCGTCGCTGCGGCGCGTTCTCCCCTTCCTCGCCGAGGAGTCGTTCGACGAGCGGTTCGAGTTCGGGATCGCCAGGCTGCTCGCCCGGTGACATCTGCACGTCATGCCCCGGTGACGTCGTCGAGCGCTCCCCGTGCGGGACCCCGCATCGGCTTCTGGCATCAGCACACGATGGCGTGGGGTCACGTCTGGCTGCGGTACTTCTGACCGCGCAGCACCGGCGACACCCACGCCGCGGCGACGCCCGCCAGCAACACGGCGAGACCGGCGGCGAGCCCCGCCCGCGGATCACCGGCCGCGACCGACAGCACGCCGGCCAGCCCCGCGCCGAGGGGCTGGCCGAGACCCCAGGCCACCATCCGCGCCGTCGTGTTCACCCGCGACTGCAGGTCCTCCGGGCACACCTGCTGCCGGTAGGTGATCCCGTTGATCACCGCGACCGCGCCGGTGACGCCCCAGCACGTCGCCGTCGCGCACAGCACGAGCCAGTGCCCGCTGACCAGCACGAGGACGCCGCTGAGCAGCGAGAGCGGCAACGCGGCCAGCGCCACCTTCGCGTTGCCCCAGCGTGCCGTGACCCGCGGGAACACCCGTGACGCGACGACCGCGCCCACGCCCCAGCAGCTGAACAACACGGCCAGCCGCGCGTCCCCCTTCGGTGCCACGCCCAGGACCTGGTCGGCGAACGGCACGAGCACCGCCATCCACGCGCCGCTCGCCACCGAGTGCGTGGCGCCGACAAGGGTGAGGACGCGGATGATCGGTTCGTGCCAGAGGAACCGCAGGCCCTCTTTCACGTCCGTGACGAGTTCGCTCCCGCCGCGCACCGGCCGTGGATTGGCCATGCTGCTGGTGATCGCGCGCAACAACAACGCCGAACCCACGGCCGTCAACGCGTTCACGGCCAGCAACGCGGCCGGGGCGACGATCGCCACGAGCAGTCCCGTCGCCCCCGGCACGACGAGTTCCACGACGGTCGTGCGCCCGTACAACGTCGAGTAGGCGGCGGCGAGCTTCTCCTTGCCCACCAACGCGGGCAGCGCGCCGAAGTTCGCCGCGTCGAAGAACACGAACGCCGTCTGCGTCGTGAACGCCACCACGACCACATGCGGCGCCGTCAGCCCGCCGGCCAGCCACGCCAGCGGCACGCTGAGCAGCACGGCGGCGACCGCGAGGTCCATCGCCACCATCATCAGCCTGCGGTCCAACCGGTCCGCGAGAGCACCGGCCAGCAGCCCGAACACCAGGTACGGCAAGGCTTCCGCCGCCGTGACGGCCGACGTCCAGCCCGCCGAGCCGGTCAGCTGGTAGACGAGGACGGGCAACGCCACCGCCGACACCACGGCGCCGACCACCGATAACACCCGCGCGTTCAGGTAACGGCTGAAGTCGCGCCCGGACGTACCGGCGCTCGTGTCCCCCATCGCCCCAGCGTAGGAATATCCGTGTTTCGACGGAAGACGACCTGGACGACGCAATCCACCACCTGATTGCCGCAGGCCGTCCAGAGCGGGTCACACGACCTGTACGTCCTCACTGATCCGTCCGCGCGACGCCGAGCCGCATTTGGTGAAATTCCGCGATAATTCGGCGATTACATCTCCGCTGGCATCAGGAATATTCGGTAACGCATTCTTCGAAACATCGACTCCTTTCGGTGTGTTCCGGACGTATGTCCGGTTCATCTCACCCGAACGGAGCTGCCATGAACCACTCACGGCACCGCGCCAGACCGGTGCTCGCGCTCACCACCACGTCGTTCCTGCTCGCCGCACTCGCCGTACCGGCGTTCGCCGCACCGGTCCCCGGCACCGACGTCCTGTACACGCTCGACGCCGATTTCGACAACGGCGTCTCCCAGGACGTCAACCACGACGCCCCGAACAACAACCAGCTCCAGCTGAACCGTTCGACCGTCTTCTTCCCCTACGTCAACGTCGCCGCCTCGGCGCGCGGGACAATGGTCCGCATCGACGTGAACACCGGCCAGATCGTCGGTGAATGGGCCTCCGCCCCGGACGGCCGCGGTCGCAACCCGTCCCGCACGACCGTCGACAAGTTCGGCAGCACGTGGCTGTCCAACCGCAACGAGGGCGCGGGCGGCCGGGGCTCGGTCACCCGCATCGGTGTCATCCAGGGCGGCACGCGCGTCGACTCCGACGGCACCGCCAACCCCGCCGGCGACTACCTCAAGGGCCCCTTCGCCTACAACAAGTGCGTCGACCGCGACCAGGACGGCCTGATCGCCACCAGCCGCGGCCTCGGTGACGTCCGCCCGTGGACCAACGCGGGCGGCGCCGACGACAACGGCGGCGTCACCACCGCCGCCGACGAGTGCGTCATCAACTACGCCCGCGTCACCGGCAGCAACACCCGCACGGTCGCCGTCGACGCCCAGAACCGCCTGTGGACGGGCGGCCAGGACCTCGACCACGAACTGCTCGACGCCGACGGCCAGGCCACCGGCACGCAGTTCAACGTGGGCTGCGGCGGCTACGGCGGTCTGATCGACAAGGCCGGCACGCTCTGGTCCGCGCGCAACTTCGGCACCCTGCGCTACGACCCCGTCGCCGGCACCCACGCGTGCCTCGACGGCACCCACGGCGACTACGGCCTCGGCATGGACCCGGTCACCGGCGAGATCTGGCACACGAACTTCTCCGGCAACCGCGTCGCGAAGCTCGCGCCGGACGGCACGCTGCTCGGCGCGTTCGGCCACGGCAGCCAGAACGCGCAGGGCGTCGCGGTCGACAACGACGGCAACGTCTGGGTCGCGCACTCGTTGAACGGTGCGACCACGGTCGGGCACCTGCGCACCGACGGCACGTACGTCGGCAACGTCCCGCTGCCCGGTGGCGTCGGCCCGACCGGCGTCGCGATCGACAGCAACGGCAAGGTGTGGGTCACCAACATCAGCACCAACAACGCGCAGCGCATCGACCCGGACGCCGGTCCGGTCGGCGGCGGTGGTCACACCGTCGGCGCGGTGGACATGACGGTCGACCTCGGCGCGGGCGCCGGTCCGTACAACTACAGCGACATGACCGGATCGGTGCTCGGCGAGATCACCGCGCCTCAGGGGACGTGGAGCGTCGTGCAGGACGGCGGCACCAACGGCCGTCCGTGGGGCACGGTCACCTGGAACACCGAGGCGCAGGGCGCCGTGCCGCCGGGCACGTCGATCGTCGTCGAGGCGAGGACGTCCGACACGGAGGCGGGCCTGGCCGGGCAGAGCTTCACACCGGTGAGCAACGGCGTCACGTTCGCGAAGACCGGTCGCTACATCGAGGTCCGGGCGACGCTGACCGCGAACGCGGCCGGTGACAGCCCCGTCCTGTCCGACCTGCGGATCAAGACGTCCGAACGCACCGGCGTGTTCTCCTGCCAGGCCACCGCGCTCAACCTCGCGGGCATCGTGTCGACGAGGGCGAACCCGCAGGACGTCCCGTGCGTCGACGACCACGAGACGCTGGCGAACGTCCAGCTCAACGCGGGCATCCTCACCGTGCGGGCCACCGCGCTCGACGCGAGGACCGACCAGACACCGGACGACCTCACGGGCACCGCGCCCGCGACGACCGACCTCGCCACGGGACGGGCGCGCATCGAGCAGACCCGCGTGACGAGCGGTCTGCTCACGATCGAGATCGGCGTGATCGAGTCGAACGCGTCGGTCACCTGCGTGGCGGGTACCGGCGGCCTCGTGCCGCAGTTCGCGGGGTCGTCGACGATCGCCTCGTTGAAGATCAACGGGCTGTCGGTGACCGTGGGCAGTGCGCCGCTGACGATCCCGCTGGTGATCGGGTCGTTGCGGCTCAACAGCACGACGACCACCGCGACCAGCGTGGTGCAGCAGGCCGTCGTGGTCGACACGCTGCTGACCGACGTGGTGATCGGTGAGGCGAAGGCCAACGTCGAGGCCAAGCCGGGTCATCCCGGTGGCTCGCCCTGCCGGGTCTGATCCTCACTCGGGCGCGAGCGATTCCGGCCGCTCGCGCCCTTCCCCGTACCGGGCGGCCACCGCACCCGCCCGGTCCCGCAGCGACTCCCGCAGCCACTGCGGCTCCAGGGCTTCCGCGCCCGTGGACAGCTGCCACACCGCCCACTCCGCGTGCCGCGAGTCCTGGAAGGTGACCTCCATCCGCAGCCACTCCCCGTCCGGTTCCTCGGCGAGCACGGCCAGCGCGGTCCCCACCAGCTCCTCCCGCCGCGCCGGACGCACCCGCAGCACCACGGCGACCTGCTCCCCGCCGGCCCGGAACCGCGTGCCGCGCTCCTGCCAGACCCGGTCCAGGTCCACCCGGTCCGGCCGCTGCGCCGGTTCGTCCAGCTCCTCGGCGGCGAGGATGCGCGACAGCCGGTAGGTCCGGTCCTCCCCCAATCGCGTGGCCAGCAGATACCCCTGCTCCCGCACGGTGACCAGTCCGATCGGGTCGACCGTGCGCCACTCCGGCTCCGCATCCCCGGCCTCGTAGCGGATCCGCAACCGGTGGCCCGCGAACACCGCGCGCCGGACCTCCGCCACGACCTCGTCCGGCAGCTCCTCCTCCGCCACGCGCCGCGAGAGAAGGTCGATCTCGGGGTCGATGAGCAACCGTTCCGCCGCACCGGCGGCCGTCCGCCGGTAGCTCTCCGGCAGCGCGTCGACCACCTTCAGCATCGCCGAGGCGAGCGACGAGCCGAGCCCGAACACCTGCGCGCCCCGCCGGGAGCCGGCGACCAGCAGGGCGAGCGCCTCGTCGTGGTTCAGGCCGGTCAGCTCGGTCCGGAAACCGGGCAGCAGCGCGAAACCGCCGTGCCGGCCGCGTTCGGCGTAGACCGGGACACCCGCGGCGGACAACGCCTCGATGTCGCGCAGGACCGTCCGGGTGGAGACCTCGAGCTCGCGGGCCAGGGTGGCCGCCGACAGCTGACCGTGCCGCCGCAGCAGCAGGACCAGCGACACCAGCCGGTCGGCACGCATGCGAGAACCGTACGGGAATACGTGACACAGGATGTCGTGTATTGCTTGCGACGCTCACGGCACTGTCGAAAAGATCGAATGGAGCTGTCGTGGCTGTGGAACGAACGCCGGTCAACCCGTGGACGTGGTCGGCGGAGCTGGGCTACCACCAGGGCGAGGTCGTGACCGGGCAGAGCAGGACGCTGTACTGCGCCGGGCAGACGTCGATGAACGGCGACGGCAAGCCCGAGCACGCCGGTGACATGGCGGCGCAGCTGGCACTGAGCCTCGACAACCTGGAGGCGGTGCTGGCCGAGGCGGGGATGACGCTCGCACACCTCGTGCGGCTGAACGTGTACACGACCGACGTCGACCTGCTGTTCCAGCACTACGGCGTGCTGGCGGCGCGGCTCGGCGCGGCACGGGTGGCCCCGCCGACCACGATGCTCGGGGTGAGCAGGCTGGCGCTGCCTATGCTGCTGGTGGAACTCGAAGGGACCGCGGTGGCGTGACCCGGTGCCGGCCTCGCCAGGCCGGCACCCCCGCCGTCAGCCGAGGCCGATCTGCTCCCGGTAGCGCCATTCCCGAGACAGCGCCACGCCCTAGCCGGCAACCTCGATCGACTCGATGGCGGCGACCGCGAGCGGGGTCGCGGTCTCGGCGTAGCGCGTGGCCAAGGACTGGAACAGCCTCTCGGCCTCGATCGCCGGCCAGTCGCACGCCAGCAGCTCGGCCGGCAGGTGGGGGTCCTGGCGCACGAGGTCGAGCCAGTCGCCGTGCAGCAGCAGCTGACGGGCCAGGTCGTCGGGCAGCGACGCGTCCGGCTCGCGCCACCTCGCGAGGAAGTCCTGGTAGCGGGCGGCGATCGCGGCCGTGTCGAACGCGCGGCGCGCCAGGTCCACGGCCTCGGTCGGCTTGGCGTGCTGGGCGGTGAAGACCGTGACGTTCTCCGCGAGTCCCTCGACCAGCCCGGTCACGTCGTGCGTGCCGGGGGCGATCCACAGACCGTTCTGCACCGGGCCGAAGCCCGCCCACTGCAGTTGCGAGCGCAGGTCGTGCCGTTCGCCGCGCCGCCCCTCCGGCAGGGAGAACCCCACCAGGGTCCAGGTGCCGTCCCAGTCGCGGTTGACGGCGCCGCGCTGCCAGATCCGCCGTTCACCGTCGCGCAGGACGTCCGTCGCGCGCGGGGTGAGTCCGAAGTAGACCTTGCGGCCGCTGCGGTGCTTGGTGAGCAGGCCGCGTGAGGCCATGCGCGTCAGCGTCGAGCGCACCGCCTCCTCGGAGACGTCCACGCGCCCGAACACGTCGATCACGCTGCCCGAGTAGACCGCGATGCCGCGGCCGAACACGTACAGGCCCAGGAAGTTGAGCATCAAGGACTGGGGCGTCACACTGCTCACGATACATGTTGGGCAGCATCTAGACGAGCGTCATGAATATGCCCTACTTTGGTCGCGACGCCACGGAGAGGACACGCTTGATGGAGCTGACGGGAAAGGTCGCGATCGTCACCGGTGCCGGCCGCGGGCTGGGCAGGGCTTACGCGGAAGCGTTGGCGCGCAACGGGGCCCAGGTCGTGGTCAACGACGTGGACGAGTCGGCCCAGGAGGTCGCGGCGGACATCGGCGGCCGGGCGGTCGTCGCGCCGGTCGGACCGGCCGAGACCGCCGAGGCGCTGGTCGCCACCGCCGTGGAGGAGTTCGGACGGCTCGACGTGCTGGTCACGAACGCCGGCATCCTGCGTGACCGGGTGCTGTGGAAGATGACGGACGACGACTTCGACGCCGTGATCAACGTGCACCTGCGCGGCACCTTCACCTGCGCCCGCGCGGCGGCCGTGCGGATGCGGGAGCAGGGCACGGGCGGCAGCCTGGTGCTGGTCGCCTCACCCGCAGGGCAGCGCGGCAACTTCGGGCAGACCAACTACTCCGCCGCCAAGGCCGGGATCGCCGCCATGGCGCGGACCTGGGCGCTGGAGCTCGCCCGGTCGGACGTCGCCGTCAACGCGGTCGTCCCCGTCGCCGCCACCGAGATGACCCGCACGATCCCGGCGTTCGCGCCGTTGATCGAGGAGTCCGAACGGACGGGCGCGCCGCTGCCGGCGTGGGTGCGGCGCGACGAGGGCCTGGGCACGGTCGAGGACGTCGCCTCCCTGATCGTCTACCTCGCCTCGGACGCGGCCAAAGGTGTCACGGGACAAGCGATCGGCATCGGCGGCGACCGGCTCGCGCTGTGGTCGCACCCGGCCGAGAAGCAGGTGCTGTTCGCCGACGGCGGGTGGGACGCGGCCGCCATCGCCGGCCGTTTCGGCGAGTTCGAGCCGGAGACCTACGGGATCCCGGCACCGGTGGCACCGTGAACGTTCCCAAGATGAATGTCGACGAACTCGTCGCGATCGACGTCCACACCCACGCGGAGGTCTCCGGCGACGGCCACAGCTCGCTGAGCCCCGCGCTGCTCGAAGCGTCCGCCAAGTACTTCAAGGCAGCCCACCGCCAGCCGACGATCGCCGAAACCGCAGCGATCTACCGCGAGCGCAGGATGGCCGCGGTGATCTTCACGGTCGACGCGGAGCACGCCACCGGCCATCCGCGCATCTCCAACGAGGAGATCGCGGCCTCCTGCGCCGAACACGCCGACGTGCTGATCCCGTTCGCGAGCGTCGACCCGTGGAAGGGCCGCACGGCCGTCCGCGAGGCCCGCAGGCTCGTCGAGGAGCACGGAGTGCGGGGCTTCAAGTTCCACCCGAGCCTCCAGGACTTCTCGCCGGACGACCGGATGGCGTACCCGCTCTACGAGGTGATCGAGGAACTCGGCGTGCCCGCGCTGTTCCACAGTGGACAGACGGGGATCGGTGCCGGCGTGCCCGGTGGCGGCGGCATCAGGCTCAAGCACTCCAACCCGATGCTCGTGGACGACGTCGCCGTCGACTTCCCGCACCTGCGGATCGTGCTCGCGCACCCGTCGTTCCCGTGGCAGGACGAGGCGCTGGCGGTGGCCACGCACAAACCGTTCGTGCACATCGACCTGTCGGGCTGGTCGCCGAAGTACTTCCCGCCGCAGCTCGTCCGCTACGCCAACACCCTGCTGCAGGACAAGGTCCTGTTCGGCTCGGACCACCCGGTGATCACCCCAGACCGCTGGCTCGCCGACTTCGCGAAGATCGAGATCTCCGACGAGGTCCGCCCCAAGATCCTCAAGCACAACGCCGCTCGCCTGCTGGGACTCGTGAAGGAGGACGCGTGACCATCTCCGTCCAAGGAATCGCCGGACTCAAGGCCCTGGCGGGCAGAAGCCTCGGGCACACCGACTGGCTCCAGATCGACCAGGGCCGCGTCGACACGTTCGCCTCCGCCACCGACGACCACCAGTGGATCCACGTCGACCCGGAACGCGCCGCCACCGGCCCGTTCGGCGGCACGATCGCGCACGGCTACCTGACGCTGGCCCTGCTCATCCCGTTGATGACCGAACTGCTCGAGGTCTCGGGCGTGCGGATGAGCCTCAACTACGGCCTGGACAAGGTGCGGTTCCCCGCGCCCGTCCCGGTCGGCGCCAAGATCCGGCTGCTCGGGCAGGTCGCGTCCGTCGAGGACGTGCCGGGTGACGGCGTCCAGCTCACCGTCGACTTCACCGTCGAGATCGAGGGCTCCCCGAAGCCCGCTTGCGTAGCACGTGCCGTCTACCGCCACTACACGTGAGGTGAAGCCATGGCGCCAACAACGCAGTTACGCCGTGCCGTCGCGTCGAGCTTCCTCGGCAGCGTGATCGAGTACTACGACTTCCTGCTCTACGCCACCGCTTCCGCGGTCGTGTTCAACAAGGTCTTCTTCTCCTCGCTCGACCCGCTGGTCGGCACGATCGCGAGCTTCGGCACGTTCGCCACCGGCTACCTCGCCCGCCCGATCGGCGGAATCCTCTTCGGACACTTCGGCGACCTGCTGGGGCGCAAGAAGATGCTCGTGCTCACCATGGGCCTGATGGGCGTCGCGAGCTTCCTGATCGGCCTGCTGCCCACCTACGCGCAGGTCGGCTGGCTCGCACCGGCCGGACTGGTCCTGCTGCGGGTCGTGCAGGGCATCTCCGTCGGTGGCGAGTGGGGCGGCGCGGTGCTGATGTCGGCCGAGCACGCCACCTCGCGGCGCGGGCTGTGGGCGAGCTTCACCAACGCCGGCGCGCCGTGCGGCATGGTGCTGTCAACGGCCGCCCTCACCGGCACCGCCGCGCTGGTCGGCGAGCAGGCGTTCCTCGACTGGGGCTGGCGCGTACCGTTCCTGCTGAGCGTGGTGCTGCTGGGCATCGGGCTGTTCGTGCGGATGAAGGTCGAGGAGACGCCGGTCTTCAAGGCCGAGCGGAAGCGGGGCTCCATGCCGCTGGTGGACGTGCTGCGCAACCACCCGCGCACGTTGCTGCTCAGCATCGGCGTCGGCCTCTCGGCGTTCGTCGCGCAGTCGACCCTGACGACGTTCGTGCTGGCGTACGGCGTGCAGGCGGGCAACAGCAGGCAGATGATCCTGAACGCGCTGACGTTGTCCTCCGCACTGGCGGTGATCGGCATCATCGGCTGGTCGGCGACGTCCGACAGGTTCGGGCGCCGGCCCGTCGTGCTCGTCGGCGCGGTGCTCATGGCCGCGTTCGGGTTCGTGCTGTTCCCGTTGGTGGACAACGGTTTCGTGGTGATCGCCCTGGTGCTCGGCCAGGCCGTGATCCACCCGATGATGTACGGGCCGCTCGCCGCGCTCTACAGCGAGCTGTTCAACACCGGCAGCCGCTACACCGGCGCCTCGCTCGGCTACCAGATGGCGGGTCTGGGTGCCGGGCTCGCGCCGTTGCTCTTCGCGCAGGTGCAGAAGTCGTCCGGCACGGGCGCGA
Organism: Lentzea pudingi; assembly: GCF_014646255.1. Taxonomy (GTDB): domain Bacteria; phylum Actinomycetota; class Actinomycetes; order Mycobacteriales; family Pseudonocardiaceae; genus Lentzea; species Lentzea pudingi. The sequence goes on along the minus strand of NZ_BMNC01000001.1, from coordinate 1,060,533 downwards.
TCCCGTTCATCCTCGCGGCGTTCTGCCTGCTCACCGTCGTCTGCACGGTGACGTTGCACGAGACCAGCAGGACCAGCCTGACAGGAGACAGGAATGCGGAACGCGGGACTGGGCAGCTGGCCGCACCGCCGAGCACGCATGGCGCCGACGCGTGAAGCGTTCACCTACAACGGGGTCGCCACCTCGTACGCGGAGGTGGCGCTCCGCACGACCCGGCTCGCGTGGCAGTTGCGAGAGCTCGGCGTGCGGCACGGGGACCGGGTCGCGTACCTCGGCCCGAACCACCCCTCGTTCGCCGAGACCATGTTCGCCGCGCACCAGCTGGGTGCGATCTTCGTGCCGTTGAACTTCCGCCTCACCCCGGCGGAGATCAACTACCAGCTCGCGGACTGCGGGGCGCACGTGCTGGTACACGCGGCTTCGCACGTCGTGGAGCATCCGCGCGCCGTATCTCTGGACGTGTACGAGGACTGGCTTCTCGGCGGTTCGTCCGAAGTCCTGGACGAACCGGTCGGTGTCGACGACATCGCCCTGATCCTCTACACGTCCGGCACGACCGGCAGGCCCAAGGGCGCGACGCTCAGTCACGCCAACCTGCTGTGGAACACCTTCAACCTGATGATCGGGGTCGACGTCGCCTCGGACGACGTCGCGCTGGTCACGGCGCCGTTGTTCCACGTCGCCGCGCTCTCCCAGACGTTGCTGCCCACCTTCATCAAGGGCGGGCACAGCGTCATCACCTCGGGCTGGGACGTCGCCGAGTGCGTGTCGTTGATCGAGAAGCACCGGGTGACGTGGATGTTCGGGGTGTCCACGATGTTCGCCGACCTGGCCGCTTCCTCGCTGTGGAGCGGGGCGGACCTGTCCTCGTTGCGGGTGTTGCTGTGCGGCGGGGCGGCGGTGCCGGACTCGGTGATCCACACCTATCAGGACCGGGGGCTCGTGTTCTGCCAGGGCTACGGGCTCACCGAGACCGCGCCCGGTGCCACGTTCCTGGAGGCCGCCGACAGCGTAGACCGGGCCGGCTCGGCCGGCACCTGCGTGTTCTTCGGGGACCTGCGGCTCGGGGACGGCGGTGAGATCGAGGTGCAGGGGCCCAACGTCACGCCGGGGTACTGGAACGACCCGGTCGCGTCCGCGGCGGCGTTCACCGAGGACGGGTGGTTCCGGACCGGGGATGTCGGGCGGATCGACTCCGGTCACCTGTACGTGCTCGACCGGTTGAAGGACATGTACATCTCCGGTGGGGAGAACGTCTATCCCGCCGAGGTCGAGAACGCGATCACGTCACATCCGGACGTGGTCGAGGTCGCTGTGGTCGGGGTGCCGGACGCGCGGTGGGGGGAGGTCGGGCGGGCGTTCGTGCGGGCTCGGGACGGAGCCGTGGTGGATGCCGCCGCGTTGCGGGAGTTCCTGGGCTCCCGGCTGGCCAAGTACAAGATCCCGGTGCACGTCGAGGTGGTCGACGAGCTGCCTCGCACCGGGTCCGGGAAGGTGCTCAAGCCCGCGCTGCGGCGGTTGCCGTTGTGACGTCGTGGCGGGCCAGCACCGTCTGGACCGCCTCGTCCACCGAGTGGGCCATGGCCTTCTCGGTGGGCGCCCAGTTCACCAGCAGCATCCTGGGCCAGAACGCGAAGTTCGAGATCATGCCCAGGAACTGCGTGGCCGTCAGGACCGGGTCCTCGACCCGCAGCGTGCCCACGTCGTGCTCGGCCGCGAGGTAGTCGCGCACCGCGTCGAAGAACGGCTGCTTGCCCAGCTTGAACTGCGTCTGCCCGAGTTCGGGGAAGCGCGGCGCCTCCGCGATCACGATGCGGAACAACGCGACCATGCCCGGCCGCGTCAGCAGCGCCACGTACCGGTTGCCGAGCGCGGTCAGGCCCTTGCGCGGATCGCCCGGCTTCGGGGTGAGCGCGCCCTCGTCCGTGCGCCAGTAGTCCGTGACGATCGCGTCGAACAGCTCGGCCTTCGTCGGGAACTGCTTGAACAGCGTCGCCTTCGACACCCCGGCCGCGTCGGCGATGCGCGCCAGTGAGGTCTTGTCGTAGCCGGACTCGAGGAACAGCCCGGTCGCGGCGTCGACGATCGCCGCTCGCTTCTGCTCCGCCATGCGCTCGTGGTAGGTCGGCACGCTGCCCAGTATGCCATGAGGTGAGTCACTTGACTCACCATCGCCGCTGTGAGTACGTTCCGAGGTGAGTCACTCAACTCACCACTGGAGGAAGTCATGGGACGCTTCGACGGCCGCACGGTGCTCGTCACCGGGGCGACGAGCGGGATGGGCGCGAGCCACGTGCGGGGTTTCCACGCCGAGGGCGCGCAGGTCGTGATCGCGGCACGGAACTTCGACGCGGGTGGCGCGTTCGCCGAGGAACTGGGATCGCGGGCGTTCGCCGTGCGGCTCGACGTGACGTCGGAGGACGACTGGATCGCGGCGGTGGCTGCGGCTGCCGAGCGGTTCGGGCCGCTGTCGGTGCTGGTCAACAACGCGGGCGCCCAGCACCCGGCGGCGTTGGTCGAGGACACGGCGCTGGACGTGTGGGAGCGGACGCTGGCGGTGAACCTGACCGGGCAGTTCCTCGGCATCAAGCACACCGCGCCGTCGCTGCGGAAGGCCGGCGGCGGGGCCATCGTGAACATCGCCTCGACCATGGGCAACGTGGGTCAGGCGTACTACGCGCCCTACGTCGCCAGCAAGTGGGCGCTACGGGGCCTCACGCGCACGGCGGCACTGGAACTCGGGCGTGACGGCATCCGCGTGAACTCGATCCACCCCGGCGTGGTGTCGACGCCGCTGATCACCGAACCGGTGGCCGCCGGACAGCCCGCCATCGGCGACCTCTACTCCCCCGCCCCGTTCGCCGTGCCCCGCCTCGGCACGCCCGAGGAGGTCACCGCGCTCGTCCTGCACCTGGCCTCGGAGGACGGCGCGTTCGCGACCGGCGCCGAGTTCGTGCTGGACGGCGGCCTGCTGCTCGGCCCGGCGCTAGCGGCCTAGGAAGTCCGCCACCGGGCCGAACGTGAACAGCCCGGTGCCCGCCACCAGTTCGGCCTTGGCGGGCAACAACAACTCGTGCGCCCGCTGCCCGAGTTCGTCGTCCCGCAGTCTGGTGGCGGCCATCGACAGCAGGCACGCGCGGACCTCGGTGAGCAGGTCCGCCGGGCCGTCCGGGAGTGCGCGCGCGGCCTTCAGGGCCTCGTCGTGCGGTAGCGCCAGGGGACGGACCCAGTCCAGGTGCGGGCCCCAGTCGTCGGTCAGGTCCACTGTGGACGGTCCGTGCAGGCTCAGCAGGGCCAGGGGCAGGAGTCCGCGTTCCATGCCCCACATGCCGGTGCCCTTGACGCGTTCCGCCGCGGCCCGGTACGCGCGGTCGGCCTCGGTCTTCTTGTTGGCGGCCGCGAGTTTCAACGCCGCGTACCAGTCCGTGAAGACGGCGACCAGCGGCAGGTCGTGCTGCCTGGCCAGGTCGTCGGCGGCGGCCGCGTGCTCGTCGGCCGTGCCGAACTCGGCCAGTGCGGAGTTGGCCTGCACCAGGATCAGGTGGCCCAGCACCTCGTAGGTGACGTCGGTGGTGACCTTCAGGAGTTCGCGGCCGATCGCGGCGCGTTCGGGGGCCAGGCCGGTGCGGTGGAAGGTGTGCATGAAGCGGGCGTTCAGGGCGAACGCCTGGAGTGCGGGATCGTGCAGGCCGATCGCGATGGCCTCGGCTTCCTCTGCTTCCGGCAGGCGGGTGCCGGTGCCCCGGTCCTCCATCGCGATGGTGGCCAGCAGGCGGGCTCTGGTCGCGGTGGGGCCGGGGAAGGCGGGCAGGGTGCGTTCGGCGGCGGCGACCAGTTCGGCGGAGTGGGCCGGGTCGTCGTTGGTGGTCCAGATGCCGGGGACGTCGAACGATCCGATCGCCTTCGCCGTCTCCTGCGGCCCGCGGGCCAGCTTCACCGCCGCCGAACCGCGCTCCCGCGCCGCCTCCAGGTCTCCGCTCACCGCCAGCGCCCTCGCGAGGCCCGTCAGCAGGTCCAGCCGTTCGGAGCCCGCCGCGATCGCCGCCTTCCACAGGCGCACCGCCTCGCGCGGGGAACGCGTCCGGTTCGCTGCTTCGGCCAGCGCGCTCACCGCCGCCTCGCTCCTCGTGCCCGCCAGGGCGTAGTGGTGCGCGAGCGTTCGAACGTCGTCGCGGGGTAGCGCCTCCGCCACGGCGGCGTGCCAGCGAGCGCGTCTGGTCAGCGACACGTCCTCGTACAGGGTGTCGCGGACCAGCGCGTGCGTGAACCGTGCGTGCCCCGGCGCCACCTCTGCGACGAAACCTGCCTCCAGCGCCAGGTCCAGGGCGTCCAGCACGTCGTGACCGGCCAGTGCGGCGAGCAGGTCCACCTCGACGTCCCTGCCCAGCACGGAGGCCTGGTGCAGCACGGTCCGCGCCTCGGCCGGGAGCCCTGCCAGGCGGTGCCGGATCACGTCGCGCACACCCGCCGGCACCGAGCCGAGATCGCCGCCGGACGCGACCAGCCGACCCAGTTCCTTGACGTAGAACGGGTTGCCTCCGCTGCGTTCGTGGATCGCGTGCGCATCGCGCGGTCCGACGAGCGCGGCGACCGCCTGCTCGTCCAGGCCGCCCAGCTCGACGCGGGCCGGTTCGGCGCGCGCCAAGGCCTCCGACGGCACGGCGGAGCGTGAGGTCGCGACGATCAGCGCGCGGCCCGACAACGGCCGGGCGGTGAACGCCGTCAGCACCGCCAGCGTCTCTTCGTCGGCCTGGTGCAGGTCGTCCAGCACCACCAGCACCGGCGCGGCCGACTCCACAGTGGACACGATCGACAGGCGGAGCTCGAACCGGCCGGGCGCGGTGAGCTCCGATCCCAGTGCCTCCACGACCTGCTGCCACGGCCACGCCACCGGGGCGTCCTCCTGGCAGCGTGCCCAGACCGTCCGCCAGCCGCGGCTCGCCAGCACCTCGGAGAACGCCGTGGCCAGCGCGGTCTTGCCCGCCCCCGCCTCGCCCGTCACCAGCGCGAGGCCGAGGCCGGCGACCGGGACGGCGGCGTTCAGCGCCGCCAGTTCCAGGTCTCGGCCGACCAGTGACGACTCGGGTGGGGGTCGCAGGCGTGGTGACTGGGTCAGGATGTCCGACTCCAGCGTGCGGAGTTCATCGCCGGGATCGACGCCGAGGTTCGACACGAGGGCGTGCCGGGCATCTCGGACGGCCCGCAGTGCGTCGGCCTGGCGTCCCTCGCGGTACAGCGCCAGCGCGAGCAGGCTCCAGGCCTTCTCACGCCACGGGTGGTCGGCGAGGTGAGCCCGCAGGTCGGCCGCGACGCCCGCAGCTCGGCCGAGGGCGAGTGCGGCCTCGGCTCGGCGCTCGACGGCCACCAGTCGCAGTTCCTCCAGCCGGTCGATCTCGGCCCTGGCCCAGGGGAAGTCGGCGAACTCGACGTAGGCGGGACCTCGCCACAGGGCGAGCGCACTGTCCAGCACGGACAGGTCGCCGCCGAGCATGTCCTCGAACCGCCACGCGTCCACGTCGTCGGCCAGCAGCGCGTAACCGGTGCCCTCGGTGACGAGCAGCGACGAGGGGGTCCGGGGTGGACGGCCGGGCTCGAGGGCCTTGCGCAGGGCGCCGACGAACGTCTGCACCGTGCCGACGGCGCCGTCCGGCGGGTCTTCCCACAGGTCGTCGACGAGCGTGCGGACCGGGACGATCCGGCGGCGGGCGACCAGCAGGCGGGCCAGCACGGCGCGTTGCTTCGGGCCGCCGAGGCGGGCGGATCCCGCGGTCAGCGGGCCCAGCACCCCGAACGTCACCACCCGCTGACCCTAACGCTGATTCGTTGCTGATCGGCCCTCGGCACAGTGACGGCATGAACTTCGAACACCAGCGAGTCCAGGTCTCCCCCGGCGTCGAACTGAACGTCGCGATCACGGGCAGCGGCAGCCCGGTCGTGTTGCTGCACGGCTTCCCGCAGACCCACCTGATGTGGCGGCACGTCGCCGCCGGCCTGGCCGCCGACCACACCGTGATCATGCCCGACCTGCGCGGCTACGGCGACAGCGACAAGCCCGCCGACACCGGGACGACCTACGCCAAGCGCACGATGGCCGCCGACGTCGTGGAGGTGGCCAGGGCACTCGGGCACGACACGTTCGCCCTGGCCGGGCACGACCGGGGCGCGCTCGTGGCGTTCCGGACCGGGCTCGACCACCCCGAGCACGTCACGCACCTCGCGTCGCTCGACGTGCTGCCGACCCTGGACATGTGGGACGTCATGCGCGGCACGTCCGCCGCCGTCGGGTTCCACCTGTTCCTGATGGCCCAGCCGCCGGGGCTCGCCGAGCAGATGATCAGCGCCACCCCGGACGCGTTCTTCGGCCACTTCCTCGACATCTGGGCGCGAACGCCGTTCCCCGAGGACGTGCGGGCCGAGTACCTGCGGGCGAGCCGCGAGGCCGTCACGTCGATCGTCGCGGACTACCGCGCGTCGGCCACGATCGACGTCGAGCACGACACCGCGGACAAGCAGGCGGGCGCTCAGCTGAAGATGCCGGTCACCGTGCTGCAGCAGGACTGGGGCGCGGCGCTCGGGTTCGACGCCCGGGCGTTGTGGCAGGCCTGGGCTCCCGACCTCGACCACCGGACGGTCTCCTGTGGACACTTCATGGCGGAGGAGGCACCGGACGTCGTCGAGGCGGCGATCCGCGACCTGCTGAAGCGCTGATTCCTGCGCCGCGCGGGTGCTGGGCCAGCTGCGTGCCGAGTTCGTGAAGACCCCGGAGCACGCCGAGCACCTGGCGTCCTCCGGGCAGCGCGCTGGCCGAGCCGGCGTGGCCGCCGAACGGGACTGGACGGACTTCCGGGCCGTCTCACCGCGCACGAGCCGATGCTCGGCTTGGTCGCACCGCACCACCGGCCCGGTAGACCGCGTAGACCCGAGGGTTTTAGACCTTGACGCGGCCCTTGGTCGTCCACATCCGGTACCCGGCCGACAGCGCGTCCGCCTCCGAACGGAACGTCATGTCGCCCTTCATCCGCCGGTAGTACGGCGAATCGGGCGTGTGGTAGACCATCGTCTTCGAGTTCCCCTTGACCGGCAACGGTTCCGGCTTCTTCGGGGCGGGCGCGACCGGCTGCTCGGCGATCACCACCTGCTCCGCCGCCGGGCGGGGCGCGGGCAGGGCGAGGCGCGTCTTCGGGCGCTCGGGCTGCAGGCGGCCCCGCACCGACAGCCACGTCACGAGCGAGCCGACGCCGAAGGACACCAGGCACAGCAGGAACATCTGCGAGAACAACCAGAGCACAGCGGACTCCTAACGGACGACGACGTCGACCTGGCGGGTGGCCGGGTCGTACTCGCCGCCGGGGGCGGGACGGGTCTCGATGGCGATCAACGCGGGCGACACGCCCTGGCCGACGAGGACGTCGCGGACCATCTCACCGCGCGTCGTCGCCATCGCCTGGTCCGTGCCGTGCGCCACCAGCGTGATCGAGGCGCGCGGTGCGACGAGCAGCATGCGGCCGACGCGCTGGATCAGCACCGGGCCGTGGCCTTCGTACGCCGTGGTGCCCTGCACGAACCGGATCGCGCCGTTGCCGTTGACCAGGCGGGAGATCGAGTCGTGCAGCGCCTCGACGTTCAGGTCGCCGACCGCCGCGGACGGGCCGATCTCGATGCGGTCGGTGACCTGCAGGCCGTTCGCCGCTTCCTTGACGGCGTCGCGGACCGCGGTCGCGCGTGCTTCGTCGGGCACGCGGGCGGCGACCACGACCTGTCCGTTGTGGACGGTTGTGGTCACGTCGGACACCTTGGCGGACAACGCGGCGTCGAGCACGCGGCCGATCACGACCGGCGGGATCGGCAGCAGGCCGCCGAGCCGGAGCGCGGCCGTGACGCGGTGGCCGTCGGACCGCACGGCTTCGAGCAGCGCACGGCGTTCCGCGTCGTCGGCGACCGCGCCGGACACCAGGATCTCACCGCCGCGCACCGCCACGAGCAGTTGCTCGGGTTCGGCCGCGCGCACATCGGTGCTGCCGACGCCGGACACGTCGGACACCACGGCGCGCACCGCGTCGACCGAGCGCGGCGCGACCTCGCTGACCACCACCGAACGGCCCTGCACCGCGACAACACCGTGGTACCCGGCCTTGCCCAGCGCTGTTCGGACGTCGGAGTCCAACGCCCGTTCGATGCCACCGCCGTAGACGAACACGCCGGTGGCGGCGAGCAACGCGGGCACCAAGAGCCCGCCGATCCAAACCGCGTGAGGCAAACGCACGGCGCAGGGTTATCGGACCTCGCGACCGAAAATCCAGCTCGTCCAGCCTTTCGGACCGAACTTCACCCGGTCAGGTGGCCGGGTGAAGCCCAGATCCGGTCTGCTAGTCGACCGTGGCGCGCGTCCGCCGCCAGGCGATCACGATCAACGCGATCAGGCCGAACAGCGGGATCGTGCTGATCGCCCAGGACAACCCCATCGGCGGCCCCGGCTGCTCCATCACCTGGAGATTTTTCAGCTCCCCGGTCCCCGCGCCCGCCGGTCCGTTGATGTCGAACCGCATGGTCCACGTGCCGGGCGCGGGCATTGCGTGGATGTCGAGGCCCCAGACCTCCCGCTTGCGGGGGTGGCGGGCGAGCGGGCCGTCGTCGTCCTCCGCGCCGTTGTAGAACATCGTCAGCGTGCCCGTCTTGCCCGTGATGCCGTCCTCGGGCGCGAAGGTGAAGTCCAGCGACTGCATGGCCTTCACCGGCCACGTGCTGAAGCCGATGGTCAGGTCGTACGGCCCGGCCTGCACCTTCTCGGTGTGCACGACGTTCACCGGCTCGAAGGCGAGAGCCGGAGCGGTCAGGCCGAGCAGCAGCGCCACGGTCCCCGCGAGTCCCAGCAACGTCCTACGCATGGCTGTTGTCCTTTGCTGGTGCGAGGTGGCGGAGCATGTGGCCGAACCGCCGGCCGAGCATCCCGGCGAGGGCGCCGAGCACAGCACCCGCCACGACGGTCGCCAGGAACCGGTCGATAGCGGGGAAGTTGCTGCCGTACACGAACATCCGTTGCAGCGGCGCGCACGCCGTGATGATCACGCCGCCGACCGCGCCGACCAGCCACGCGGGCAGCTTGTGCAGCAGCTCGACGGCGACCGCGACGAGGATCAGGCTCATCGGGATCATGTTGGGCAGGCCGGGGATGCCGTCGGCGTAGTCGCGCAACGGCAGCCCGGTGGCGTCCGCGTAGACCTCGGTGGCCCACGGCGAGAACCACCAGAACAGGGCCTGCAGTGCCGCGACGACGACACCGACGGCCAACGCACCGCCGCGCCGCTTCAGCACGTACGCGCCCATGAACAGGATCATCACCGAGAAGAACGCGCTGCCGGCGTTGACCGTGTTGACGAGCCCGCCGGGCAACGCGCGCAGGCCGAGCACGGTCACCATGCTGAACGCGAGCAACGTGGCCGCGGCCCCGGCGACGCCGTAGGTCCCCCAGTTCTGGTCCCGCGCGACCGCGAAGATCATGACGGCGCCGACCATCGTGATCGAGATCGACAGCAGCAGCCCGATGTGCGGCGGCGAGTCGATCACGGCGTCGAAGCCGTACAGACCGTGCCACCACTGGTCCCACAGCCCGTAGACCAGGAACAGCGCCGCGCCGATGCCGGAGACGAGGTACCCGACTGGTGCGGCGAACGTGCGGCCGAAGACGCCGACCGCGCGGCCGCCGACCACCGGGTCGACCTCCTTGTCGCGCTTGGAGTTCGCCGTCGTCAGCAGCACGACGGCGAGGCTCGCGAGACCCGAGATCGCGCTGCCCGCGTACAGGAACAGGTGCGGCAGCGTGAAGAACGTGTCCGGGCCGACGTCGGAGTGCCACTGGATGTCCCAGGTCAGGCCGATCAGCGAGATCAGGGTGCCGCCGAGCACGACGCTCGCCGGGATCAACCCCCTCGGGACCGTCCTCGTCACCGGCGACGACGCCGCCGTCGCCGTGATGTGTGCGGTCATTTCCTCCCCCTTCTGGTGGTGTGGTTCAGAACGTTGCCGGTGAATTCGTGGTCAGACGGGTGTGTCGTGGTGCCTCCTCCACGCCCTCGTACTGGTTGTACGGGGGCGTGGGGGAGGTGCCGCGACGGACCCTGCTGGGCGCGGATACGCCGCCAACGTGCTGTGCCACGCCACTAGGTGAGCAGCAGCGGGATGACGACCCGCTCGCTGCGCAGTGACACGGTGATTTCCCATTGGCCGGCCATGAACAGGTCGACGCCCGCGACCCGGTACCGACCGGGGGCCTGCGGTGCCGCCGTGATCGGGGCGAGCGCGTGACCCATCTGCGGCATCGCCGGTTCGACCGTCACGTCGCCGTCGGCGGCGTTGCCGGAGCGGTCGGTGATCCGCAGGTCGAACGAGTTGCTGCCGGTCTTCGTGCTGGTGGGCGTGAGCTCGAACCGGAGTCGTGCGCTCTCCGCGAGGTGCGGCTGGGCCTCGACGCCCCGCGGCCACAGCACCACGAGCGCCGCGACGAGCGCGATCACCCCGCCTGCGACGGCGATCGACGAACGCCTCACTTCGAGACCACCTGCCCGGCCGGGACGTCGACGATCTTCGGCACGGTGACGACCGAGTAGTCGCGTTCGACCTGGATCCACACGAGGTACCTGCCCGGCAGCGGGAACGAGTAGGTGAACGGCACGTCCGGCCCGTACGCGGCGACGCTCTCGTCGGGCTTGTCGGGCATGCCCGGTACCGGCGGGATCATCGAGTGCACGTGGGCCCAGATCGGCGCGTTCACCGCGGTGCCGGTGACCGGGCCGACGACGATCATGTGCCCGAGCATCCCGAGCCACGGCTGCAGGTCGCGCTCGCCGAACTTCGCGGTGATCGTGCTCGGCCTGCCCGCCTCGCGGATCTCCAGCACCGTCTCGGCCTTCCCGTCGTGCTGGACCGCCTGTGCCGCACCGGAGACCTCGACGCTCGACCGCAGCAGTTGCACTCCCCCGCCCCTGCGGGCGATCTCGGCGGCGACCGCGTGCGTGCCCTGTTCGGGATCGGTCAGCCGGGCGCGGAACTCGCCGGGTGCCGTGCGGACCGGGTGCAGGTGGCGCAGGTGCCCGGACGGCGACACCACGACCAGGTGGACGAACGCGTTGTCGTGCACCAGCAGGTCGTCCACCGGCCGTCCCGACGAGCCGTCGGTGAGGCTGAGCACGAGGTCCCTGTCCTCCATGCGGGGCACCAGGTTCACCGGCGGGCGTGAGAAGTCCATGATGGACGTTCGCTCGTACGGGTTCATCACGTTGTCGTACGTGGGATCCAGCTCCGTGCCCGGTGCCGCGACAGGCGGAATGCTCGGCGAGAGCAACGCCGCCGTCACCCCGACCGCGATCGCCGTGACCATGCCCGCCGTGGGCACCAACGCGAGCCCGACCTTGCCGAACACCGCGAACAGCAGCGCTGCCAGCAACAGCACCCCGGCCGCGATGAACCCGCCGTAGGTCGCGTTCTCCCACGGCGACGGCACGAGCGCGGGCACGACGAACGGGATGGTCGCCTCGTCGACCGCGAGCTCCCACGGCCCGGGCCGGTCCACGTGCAGCTGCCCGGGATGGAACCCCGGCGTGGCACCGAGAACCACCTTGGTCGTGCTGCTCGCCGCACCCGCCGCGCGCAGGGTCAGCGTGAGCTCACCGGCCGGTGTCCCGGCGTGCGTCACCACGTCGACGTGCACCGGACCGGGCACTTCCGCGACCCGCCGGATGATCACCGTGAGGTCGCGGCCGCCGAGGCTCTGCGCGACGTGGATGTCGGCGCCGGACTGGGCACCGTCGGCCAGTGCGGGGGTCGCGATCCCCAGGATCGCCCCCAGCACGAGCAGCAAGGTCGCAACACGTCGTTTCATCGCGACCGAACGTAGCGATCATGGCGGGCCCGCCGCGTCACTGCCGAGACGGAAACCGGATCCCCCGCGCGGGGGATCTCCGACCCCTGTGCGGCGGGAGGACCTCAGGGACGCCATGGGGCAGGATTGCGTCCGATGGATCTGATCAAGCTCCCCCTCAAGCACCAGTCGTGGCTGGTCGCGGCCGTGTGCATGGTCGTGGACGGCGGTTTCGTGCTGCTCGACCGCGAACCGTTGGCGCAGACCGTGATCGTGCTCGTCCTGACGCTGGCCGTGGACGCGATGCTCGCGGGCCCCGCCCGGTTGTCCCTGTGGGTCGCGGCGGCGCAGGCGGCCGTCCCGGTGATCATCCTGATCTCGATGCGCAACGGGGCGGACGCCAACGACGCCGGCCTGCTGATCGCGGGTTACCGCGCGGGAGCGTGGCTGCGCGGCGGGCCCGCGTACACGTCGCTCGGGATGCTCTCGCTCAGCCTGATGGCGTGCATGTTCCTCAACGGCTACACGGTCCTGACCGCGGTGCTGGTGGCGGGCAAGGGCGCGCTGCTGCCGTGGCTCGTCGGCCGCTACACGACGGCTCGGCGTGCCTACCTGGCCGAACTGGAGAAGCAGTCGGCGATGGCGGAGAAGGACGCCAAAGCGGCCGTAACCAAGGCCGTCACCGAGGAACGCGGCGCGATAGCCCGCGACCTGCACGACGTGATCATCCACCACGTCAGCGCGATCAACCTGCACGCCGGCGCCGCGCGGCTCGGCCTGCCGGACGGCAACCCGAAGCTCACGAAGTCGTTGCGCGCGGTCGAGACGTCCAGCCGCGCGGCCATGGTCGACCTGCGGCACCTGCTGGACCTGTTGCACGGCGACAACTCCGAGGGCGCGCGGCAACCGGGGCTCGACAACCTCGACGAACTGCTCGACGGCGTGCGCGCGGCGGGCAGACCGGCCCGCCTGGAGGTGTGCGGGCAGCGGCGGGACGTGCCGGAGTCGTTGGACATCACGGTCTACCGGATCATCCAGGAGATGCTGACCAACGCCCTGCGGCACGGTGACGCGTCCGGTGTGACGGTGACCCTGGCGTACGCGCCGGACTCGCTGACCGTCTCCGCGTGCAACGTCACGGGTCCCGGCGACGACTCCGGCTCGGTCCGGCGGGGTCTCGTCGGCATCCGCAACCGCGCGGCCATGTTCGCGGGCACCACCCGGTCCGGGCTCGAACCGGACGGCCGGACCTGGCGCACCGTCGTCACGTTCCCCCTGGAGGCGTCATGACGTTGACGGTGCTGCTGGCCGACGACCACGCGATGCTGCGCTCCGGCATGCGCGCGATCTTCGACACGCAGGAGGACCTGACCTGCGTCGCGGAGGTCGCGGACGGCAGGGCCGCGGTGGCCGAGGTCGCGCGGCTGCGGCCGGACGTGGCGGTGCTCGACATCCGCATGCCGAAGCTGGACGGGCTCGGCGCGACGGAGATGATCCTGGCCGACCCCGCGAACCGCACGAAGGTCCTGCTGCTCACGACCTACGACACCGACGAGTACGTCTACCGCGCGTTGAAGGCCGGGGCCAGCGGGTTCCTGCTGAAGTCGCTACCGCCCGAGGAGCTGATCTCCGCGGTCCGGGTGGCGGCGCGCGGGGACGCGTTGATCGACCCGTCCGTCACGCAGCGGCTGATCGCGCGGTTCGCCGTCAGTCTCGCGCCTCCTCCGACGCCGCCGGAGCTAGAGCTGCTGACCGCGCGCGAACGCGAGGTGCTGCAGCTCGTGGCGGCGGCGTACAGCAACGCCGAGATCGCCGCGCGGCTGCACGTCGGGGACGAGACGGTGAAGACGCACGTCTCGCGCGTGCTGTCCAAGCTGGGGCTGCGGGACCGGGTGCACGCCGTGGCGTACGCGCACGTCAACGGGCTGGTGCAGACCCGGCGCTGATCCGCGGAGACCCCTCGTGACCCCGCGGGTCAGCTCTGCCAGACGACCGGCGACTTCACGTAGTCGTCGCCGCGGTTGTACTCGGCCGCCGCGACCTTCAAGCCGTCCTGGGCCGCGCTCAGCACGCACGTCTCGTAGGTCTCGCCGGACGCCTTGAACGTCTTGGGCGCGCTGGTGGAGTCGCACTTCGGGGTGTCACCGCTGATGATCACGCCGGTGCCCTTGCCGTCCTCGCCGAGGCCGCGCAGGCCGATCGACGTGAAGCTCAGGTCGGTACCACTGAGGTTCTCGACCTTGGCCCGCAGGTAGAACGGCGTGATGTTCTTGGCCTTGTCGCCGAACTTCGCCAGGTCCTCCTTCGCGCCCGCCTCGATGGCCGTGACGGTGATCGCGATGGTGCCGGTCTTGTCACCGGTGACGACGGGGATGACCGCGCGGGTGCCGACCTTGAGCTTCGTGCCGGGAGCGGTGACGTCCCCACCGGCGGGGACGGCCGGCTTCTCCTTGGACGCGCTGGTCTTCTCCGTGCTCGTGGCGGTGGTCGTCGTGTCGGTGGCGGGGGTCGCCGTGCCGGTGGTCTCGGAGCCGCAGGCCGACAGGAGCAGGCCCGCCGCCGCGACGGAGGCGATGAACAGGGGGCCACGGGCGTGCGTCACTGCGGGACTCCTCGGACTGCGGAACCTGGTTGCCCAGGACGTTAGGCCGGATGCCGGAGCGGTGGTATCGGTCGTTCACACCACACGCGGGCCGTCAGAGGTCGTCGAGGCCGATCAGCCCGTCCTGGATCGCCCGCGCGACGAGCGCCGCCTTCGTCGGTGCCTGCCGCCCGATCGCCGCGTACTTGACCCTGATCCGCTCCAGGTGGGAGTTCACCGTGCTGAGCGTGATGTTCAGACGTTGCGCCACGAACTCCTTCGACTCGGACTGGAACCACTCGACCAGGACCTCGGTCTCGCGCGGGGACAGCGCGGGCCTCGTCTCCGATCTGTCGCCCGCCAGCGCGCCCGCGAGCGCCGGCGGCGTGTACGACTGGCCCTCGGCCGCCGCCTTGACCGCCTGCACGAGGTGGTCGGCACCCTCGGCCTTGGTGAGGTAGCTGAGCGCGCCGATCTCCAGGCACTGCAGCACGATCTCGTCGTCCGCGCGCATCGAGTAGACGACCACCTTGCGCCCGTCCTCGACGAGCTTGCGCAGCTCGGCCGTGGCGGGCGCGACACCGCCGAGGTGCAGGTCGAGCACCACGACCTGCGCCTCCGCACCGGGTCCGGTCCACGCGACCCCGGGGTCCTCACCGCTCGCCACGAGCTCGACGCCCGCGGTGGACAGCCAGTGCGCGACCCCCGCGCGCACGACGGGATGGTCGTCCACCACGACCGCCGTCACGTCGTCCGCCATCTCGCCTCACTCCTGACCAGTCCGCTGTGGACACTCGTCTCGACCGTGACCGTCTCCGGTCCGCTCGTCGCCGGAACCGTCTCCGCCGCGTCCGCCACCACCGCCACGCGCACCTCGGTGGCCGTGCGCAACAGACTCACCTTCGCACGCCCGTTCGCGACGGCGAGCGCCTGGGCCATCGGCGCCACCAGTTCACGCCGCACCTCCGTCGGAACCGGCGTGGCCGTACCGCTAACAGCGAGCGAGACGACGACACCGCGCCGTTCGGCAACGTCCACACACGCGGTCAGCTCGTGCAGCAACGGGTCAGGCACGTCGTCGTTCTCCGCGAACAACCTCCGCAACTGCACGGCCGCCACGGAACACCGCAACCTGGTCGTCTGGTCGGCCACGCTGGCGCGTTCGTCGGCCAGGTCCGCGAGCAACGGCAGCAGCGCACCGAGCTGCCCCTCGAACCCGGCGCGCAGGTCCTGTTCCCGCTGGCGAGCCAACTCTTCTTTGGTGCGCGCGGCGTCGTGCTCAACCGCGGCCTCGGCGGCAAGGCGCGCGTCGCGGTGCAGGACACGCGTGATCACCAGGACGCCGAGCTGAAAACTGGTACCGCTGAGGACCACGACCCCAGCCGTCCCGACGTCACCACTCCCGTCGTGCGCGAACCACGCGATGCTGAAGCAGATGTGCGCGCTGAGCGCCGCCACCAGCGCTGCCGGCCGTTCGACCAACACCAGCAGCAGGTACCAGCCGACCAACCCGAACGCCCAGTCCGCCGCCCCGAACGACGCCCCGGCGGGCAGCGCGGTGGTCGCCAGCACCGACGCCGCGAGGGGTACGACGGCAAGGTAGGCGGGCGTAGGCGTCGCGGCGGCGACGTGTCCGGCGACGACCGCGAGCACAGCCGTGAGCAGCCCGTACGCGAGCCACGCCGTGGGGGCGTGCGGGTGGCTGACGAGGGTGGGCAGCGGGAGGACGAGTTGGACGGCGACTACCACGACCAGCAGGACCTGCCGGGTGATGGCGGAGACGGCGTGGTCGGTCATGGGCGGTCCGCCTCCGCGTCGTCGGCGGCGGCGTCGGTGGCGGCGGCGGCGGCGGTGGCGGCGGCGGTGGCGGCGGCGGTGGCGGCGTCGGTGGCGGTGGTGGTGGCGGTGGCGGCGTCGGTGGCGGCGGTGGCGGTGGCGTTGGCGGCGGTGGCGGCGGCGTTGGCGGTGGCGGTGGCGGTGGCGGTGGCGGCGGCGGTGGCGCCCGTCGTGGTGCGCCCACCGGCCGTGGTGGACTCACCCGCCGTAGCGGCGCCACCCGTCGTGATGCGCCCACCAGCCGTAGCAGACCCACCCGCCGTGATGCGCCCACCAGCCGTAGCAGACCCACCCGCCGTGATGCGCCCACCAGCCGTAGCAGACCCACCCGCCGTGATGCGCTCACCAGCCGTGGCAGACCCACCCGCCGTCGCGGCCCCACCCGCCGTTCCCCCCACCACGGCCCCGTCAGCCGCCACCCGATCACCCGCCACCCACTCCAACCACACGGAAGTCCCACCCACCCCAGACTCGATCACCGCGACACCCCCGACCGCCTCGAGCCGCTCCACCACCGATCCCCGCAGCCCACGCCGATGCGAAGGCACCTCACCAACCACGAACCCCCTGCCGCGGTCCTCGACCACGACCACCGCCCCCCGCCCCCGTCTCACCCCAAGCGCGGCCGCACCCGTGCCCGCATGACGCTCGACGTTCGTCAGCAACTCCCGCACGGCCCGCACGAACTGCAGCGCCACCCCGGCCGGCACCGGCACGACCTCGGCCTCCACCCGCACGTCCAGTGCGCTGTCCCGCGCCACCGCCGCGAGTGCGGCCCCGAGGTCGACGGTCCCCTGCGCGTTGCCGTGTTCGGCCAGCACGACCAGGTCCCGGCGCGCCTGCGCGGCCACCTCCGCCGGGTCACCGCCGTGCGCGGCCATCAGGAACGTCGATGCCGCCGTGTCGTGCAGCAGCGCGAGGTAGTCACGCTCCCGTCTGACCTGGTCGAGGGCGATGGCCGCGGCACGGCTCTGCGAGGCGGCGCGTTCCCTGAGCAGGTCGACCCGGCGGCTGGACCTGCGCAGCAGCTCGTACGCCAGCCGCGCCAGCACCGACTCCAGCACCGCCCGCACCAGCACGTCAGGGCCGGTCGTCACCACCTGGACGGCGAGCAGCGCGGCCGTCGCCGGGACGCTGACCTTCAGCGGCCACTGCCACTGCCAGGTGATCAGGGTTGTCGTGAGCACCGTGAGCACCCACTGGTCGGCGTCCGCGCCCAGCAGCACCGACAGCAGCACGACCCGGAGGAACGCCACCGGCAGCGCCGCGCGGGGGAACCGGAAGTCGGCGACCGTGCTCACCGCGACCGCCGCGAACAGCGACCAGCCCAGCGGCGAGTTCAGCGAGAAGGCGCCGAAGAGGCTGATCAGGACGACGCCGGCGCCGCGGACGGGACCCGCGAGACGGGACACCGTCGCAAGCAGCCTCGCCTCCAGCACGTCAGGCATTCTGCGTCAGGCGCTCATAAGCCATCCGGTCGGGGCATATCGTCCGCGTATCGGAAAACGCGTACGTCCTCGCAACGGACGACCGGCTTCAGTGAGGCGTGCTCAACACCTGGCAGGAGTGGGTCGGTACGGAGACCGGGGCCGTGGTCGGCTCCACCCTCGGGATACCGCTGGCCGTGCTCGCGATGCTGCTCCTGGCGCTCCACCGCAAGCGCACCACGCACCCGCACCCGCACCCGTGGCGGACGGCGCTGGCCGACGTCGGCATGGTCTACGGGACGCTGCCGTGGGTGTGGATCATCATGCTGCCGGGCTCGGAGCCGGGCACCCCTGGCGAGCTGAGCCTCGTGCCGTTCGCGGACCTGATCGACCTCGTCGAGCACCGCGACGCGGGGCAGATCGTCGGCAACATGCTGGTGTTCGCGGCGCTCGGGTTCTTCGCCCCGCTGAGGTTCGCGGCGCTGCGCTCGGTGTGGCGGGTGCTGGTGTTCGCGGCGGGCTGCTCGGCGTTCCTGGAGGTCCTGCAGTTCGTGCTGCGGCTGGACCGGGTGTCCTCTGTGGACGACGTGCTGCTCAACGCCGCCGGCGCGGCTCTGGCCTCGCTCGCGTCCCGGTGGTGGTGGCGCTTCAAGCCCACGCCGGTCGAGGAACGGCACCTGGTCGCCATCTGAATATGCGGACGATATGCCGCGCTGCCTAGGCTGGTTGCCATGCGCGTGCTGATCGTCGAGGACGAGCCCTACCTGGCCGAGGCCGTCCGGGACGGGCTGCGGCTGGAGGCGATCGCCGCCGACATCGCCGGGGACGGCGACACGGCACTGGAGATGCTCAGCGTCAACTCCTACGACCTCGCGGTGCTCGACCGCGACATCCCCGGGCCGTCCGGGGACGAGGTCGCGCGGCGGATCGTCGCGTCCGGCAGCGGCATGCCGATCCTCATGCTCACCGCGGCCGACCGGATCGACGACAAGGCGTCCGGGTTCGGGCTCGGCGCCGACGACTACCTCACCAAGCCGTTCGAGCTGAGGGAACTGGTGCTGCGGCTCAGAGCGCTCGCCCGCCGGCGCGCGTACGCGCGGCCACCGGTCAGCGAGATCGGTGGCCTGCGGCTCGACCCGTTCCGGCGCGAGGTCTTCCGCGACGGGCAGTACGTCGCGTTGACCCGCAAGCAGTTCGCGGTGCTCGAGGTGCTGGTCGGCGCGCAGGGCGGCGTCGTCAGCGCCGAGGAGCTGCTGGAACGGGCCTGGGACGAGAACGCCGACCCGTTCACCAACGCCGTCCGCATCACGGTCTCCGCGCTGCGCAAGCGACTCGGCGAACCGTGGCTCATCGCGACCGTGCCGGGCGTCGGTTACCGCATCGACGCGGATGCGTAGGGCTCCGGGACTCAGCGCCCGCCTGAAGTTCACCCTCAGCTACGCGGGGATCGTCGTCGTGGCCGGTGCCGTCCTGATCGCGGTGGCCTGGTGGTACCTGCTGCGCTTCGTCCCCGACAACGACCAGGGCCTGCTCTTCACGAGCCCCAACCGCTACCTGCTCTCCCGCATCTTCGGCAAGGCAGCCGCCGTCGCCATGCTGTTCCTGGTGGCGTTCGGCCTGCTCGGCGGCTGGCTCCTGGCGGGCCGCATGCTCTCCCCGCTCGACAAGATCGCGGACGCCGCGCGCCTGGCCGCGAAGGGCTCGTTGTCGCATCGGATCCGGCTGCCCGGCAAGACGGACGAGTTCCGCGAACTCTCCGACGCCTTCGACACCATGCTCGAGAAGCTCGAGTCGCACGTCGCCGAGCAACGCCGGTTCGCCGCCAACGCCTCCCACGAACTGCGCACCCCGCTGGCGATCTCCCAGTCACTGCTCGACGTGGCACGCCAGGACCCGGCGAAGGTCGACGGCGAACTCGTCGACCGCCTCCACACCACCACGCGCCGCGCGATCGACCTCACCGAGGCACTGCTGCTGCTCAGCCGCGGCGACCGCGGCACCTTCACCCGCGAGCCCGTCGACCTCTCCCTGGTCGCCGAGGAAGCCGCGGAAACCCTGCTGCCCCTGGCGGAACAGCGCGGCATCACCCTCGACGTCACCGGGGAACCCGCTGCCACAACAGGTTCCGCGGAACTGCTGCTGCGAGTCGTCACGAACCTCGTCCAGAACGCGATCGTGCACAACCTCCCGGCCGGCGGCACGATCACCGTCCACACCGAACCACAGCACCAGGCGTGCGTCCTGCGCGTCGAGAACTCAGGCCGCGTGCTCGCGGCGCACCTGGTGCCGACGCTCACCGAACCGTTCCAGCGCGGCGGCGAACGTGTCCGCGATGACGATCACGCGGGCGTCGGCCTGGGACTCGCCATCGTGCACAGCATCGTCCGCGCGCACGACGGCGCACTCGACATCGCCGCACGAGCGGAAGGCGGCCTGCGCGTCACGATCCGGCTGCCCAGCTCCTGAGCTGCGGCCCGATCTCGTCGAAGAACGCGGTCTTGGCACGGGTGTAGTCGTCGTAGTCCGGTCCGCCCGCGTGCTCGGCGGCAAGCCCGCGCTTGATCTCCTCGTAGCGCCGGGCCTGTTCGGGGTGGCTTCGCAGCCAGTCGCGGAAGTCCACCACGAACCGTGCGAACGGCGAGTCCGCGCGGCGGACGTGCAGGATCGCGCCCTCCTCCGGTGAGTGGAAGAGGCGCTTCTCGTAGGCGGAGTCGTCGGCCTCGTCCCCCGGCCTCCTGCTGTCCCGGTACACGCCGGGCGAGTCCGGCCTCGAACCGTGTGCCGGCACGAACGGAGTCGACGCCAGGAGTTCGGTCAGGCGGGCCAGCGACGGCAGGTCCGGCAGGCGCACCTGGAGGTCCACGATCGGTTTCGCGCCGAGCCCGGGCACCGCGGTCGACCCGATGTGCTCGTAGGCGAACCCGTCCGCCCCGGGCAGTGGCGCGAGCGCCCACCGCACCCCGGCGAGGAGGTGCCTGGCTCGCAACGGCCAGTCGGCGTCGTGGTCGACGATCACAGCGGGAGGCATACCTCGACAGTAGCCACTCGGGGGTTCACTCCGGCCTGGCCGACGGGTCGATGCCGGCCGTCGCCGCTCATGGTGACGTGAGCGGCGACGGCCAGGTTCGTCACCGCCGGTAGACGCCGAACTCGTACAGCGAGTAGCCCCAGCCGGTGCCGCGCTGGGTGGCGTGCAGCCGGACGTAGCGGCCGGTCGCCGTCACGTCGATCGAGTCCACTCCGCCGTTGCCGGTGGTCGTGCCGTAGACCGAACGCCAGTTGGTGCCGTCGTCGGACACCTGGATCTCGTACGCCCGGCCGTATGCGCCCTCCCACACCAGCTGCACGTGCTGGAACGTGGTGACCACGCCGAGGTCGACCCGGAGCCACTGCGGATCGGCCCAGTCGGTGGCCCAGCGCGAGTTCCCGTTGCCGTCCACGGCGTTCGACGGCGGGTACGGGGCGCCGTCACCGACCTGCTGGTACGACGAGGCCGTCGCGGGCCTGCCCTGCGCGACGTTCGTCCCGGCCGGTTGCGGTGCGACGACCCGGACCGACCTCGTCTCGATGCCGATGTTGCCGCGGCCGTCCTCGGCCATGACGTAGACCTTCCACACGCCCAGGCGGTCCGGGGCCGTGACGGTGAGCCGGTTTCCGCTGACCTGCACCGGAGTTGCGGCCAGACCGCCGCTGTTGTCGATGTACTTGCTGTTGAACGCCGCCGACCACGCGATCGCGTCGCCGTTCGGATCGGACGCGGCCACGTCGATCGTCAGCGGAGCCCCGGCCGCGACGGTCTGCGGCAGGGTCATCGCGGAGATCACCGGCGGGGTGTTCGACGGCGTCGCGCCACCGAACGCCCGTTGCACCGAGTAGAACGACAGGCGCTTCTTGCCCGCGGGCGTCAGGTTGAACCAGACCGCGCCGAAGTCGTACTCCGTGCCGTAGTGGAACAACGTGCCGCCGAACGAGACCCCGGTGTGGGCGGTGATGCAGTTCCACGCCTGCGTGTACCCGTCGCGCTTCTGCACGTCCGTGGGCTCGGCTGGCACGCCGTTGGCGTCGTTGGGCACCTCCCACTCCCCCGCCGGACCGGCCTCCGTGAGGATGTACGGCTTGGTGTACCCGCCCGAGATCCAGTCCTGGCGCACCTTGCAGACGTTGCCGTAGGAGTTCACCGAGTACAGGTCGAGATCGGGCGCGTGCGCCTTCAGGTACGCCCACGCACCGGTCCACGCGTCCGTGTTCGTCACCGGGTGGTTCGTGTCGATCGCGTGGATCGCCCGCACGGCCTCGTTGACGTACTTCGCGTACTCGACGCGCTGGGTCTCCAACTCGGCGCCCGAGTAGCAGTTCTGCAGGCCCAGGATGGACTCGTTGCCGACGTTCCACATGAGAACGCCGGGATGGTCCTTGTACTCGGTCACCCACTGGCGGATCTGGCTGAGCATGTCCGCCTTGTACTGCGTGTCCGTCACGTAGTTCACGCAGCCGCCCGAACCGGGGCCGCCACCGGGCTGCAACCAGAAGCCGTTCATCACGCGCAGACCGTTGGCCGCGGCGGCGTCGAGCAGCGGACGGGTCGAGGCGTCCGTGCCCCAGGTGCGCAACGTGTTGACGCCCATGGACTTGAGCTCCGGCATGTACCGCGCGGCATCAGCGGCCGGCGGTCCCCAGGTCAGGCCCTTCACCGTCCACGGCTGTCCGTCGACCGTGAGCTGCCAGTTGCCCTGCGAGCCGGTCACGCGCACGCCGGTGCCGGGTTGCGGGTTCGTGCCCTGGGTGCCGAACACCCGGAACTCCCACAGCGAGATCCCGTAGCCGTTGGCGCGCTGGGTCGAGTGGACGCGGACGTACCGGCCGGTGCCGGTGACGTCGAAGCCCTGCCTGCCACCGGTGCCCCCGGTGACGGACCTGATCGGCGACCAGGAGTCGCCGGTGGCGGAGACCTGGATCTCGAAGTTCGTGGCGAAAGCGGACTCCCAGTCGAGTTCGACCCTGGTCACGGCTGACGAGGCGCCCAGGTCGACCCGTAGCCACTGCGGGTCGCTCCACGCGCTGGACCAGCGCGTGCCCGGGTCACCGTCGACCGCCGCCGACGCGGGGGTGCCCGCGCCCTCGGCCGACGACGCGGTGACGGGTTTGCCTTGGGACAGCAGTGACGGCGCGGCACTGACCGTGCCCGGCGCGACTGCGAGTCCCACGAGCACGGCGAGCACCGTGCCGACGGAGCGGAGGCGGAACATTGCGTCTCCTGCGGGTTGGGGTGAGATGCGGGAGAGCGCTCTCACAACCCTGCCGGCGAATGTTACGAACCGAATTCGCCGATGTCAACGCCCGCCCTTGACACCTCGGGGACTGCGCGGGACGCTAATTGGGAGAGCGCTCTCCCAAGCCGGTTTCCCCACATCGGCAGGAGGACACCGTTGTCCCGAAAACTCAGCGCGCTGGCCGTCACGGCCGGCCTCGTCGCGGCCGTGTTCGCGGTCGTGAGCCAGTCGGCCCAGGCCGACGACTACGTCAGCCACCACGAGTTCCAGGCGAACTGCGCGTTCGCCACGGACCGCCCGGACGACCCGATCGTCTTCCCCGGACTACCGGGCGCGTCGCACCTGCACACGTTCCTCGGCAACAACTCCATCAACGCGAGCAGCACCAACGACTCGCTCCGGCAGGGCAGCACGAACTGCGTCACGCCGGACGACAAGTCGGCGTACTGGTTCCCCTCGGTGCTCAACGGCGACCAGGTCGTGCGCCCGATCGGCAACCAGGTCGTCTACTACAAGTCGGGAATCCTGAAGTACCAGGACGTCCGGCCGTTCCCGCCGGGCATGCGGTTCGTGGTCGGCAGTCCCACCTCGACGCTGGAGCAGTTCCGCGACCACCCCGGCGCCGTCGAGGGGTTCGAGTGCGGTGACAGCGCCAAGAACTGGGACATCCCGGCCTGGTGCGCGCCCGGCAGCCAGCTCAACGTCCGGTTCCAGGCGCCGAGTTGCTGGAACGGCCGTGACCTCGACTCGGCGGACCACAAGTCGCACATGGCCTACCCGGACCGCGCGACACTGGTCTGCCCGCCGTCGCACCCCGTGGCGGTGCCGATGATCGAGTTCAAGATGGCGTTCCCGGTCTCCGGGGACATGTCCAGGGTGAGGCTGTCGAGCGGCCGGGGCTACACCTGGCACTACGACTTCATGAACGCCTGGGACGCACCCACCCAGGCCGCGCTGGTCCGCCACTGCGTCAACGGCGGCCTGCAGTGCGACCCGCGCGGGTACGACCAGTACAAGCCCCATCGGGGTGCCGCCCTCGGACCGGACTACCGGTTGCCGCGGTGACGTCGGATTCCAGCACCCCGGGGCGCGAGCTCCGGGGTGTTCCTATTGCGGGGCCGACAACGTCGTGCCGGCCAGGAATTCGCACGACAGCAGCTCGTGGGACTGCTTCTGGGGCAGGCGCGCCAGCAGGTGCACGGCCCGGCGGCCCGTCTCCCACCTCGGCACGCGCATCCCGGTGAGCCCGAGCAGGTCGGTCTCCGGCACGTCGAGCGCCAGCACCGAGAGGTCGCCCGGCACGGAAAGACCCCGGCGCCGCGCCGCACGGACGAGTGCGGACGCGTCGTCGGGGTGTTCGGCGATCACGGCTGTCACGCCGATGCGCAACAGCTGGTCGAGCCAGACAGCCGGAGCGTGCATCCCCTTGATGCGCCAGACCGCCGCGGCATCACGGAAACCGTGCAGGCGTTCGACCGAGGCGACGCCGCTCGGCAGTCCGATGTAGACGATCTGGAGATGGCCGAGAGCCGCGGTGCGCGCGACGAGGTCGCGCACGCCCGCGGCGTAGTCGACGTCCACGTAGGGAACGTCCCCGGCGGTGCTGTCCCGTCTGCCGATCGACACGAACGGGATCGCGTTGTCCGCCAGGCATCTCAGGTCGTGCTCGTCGGCGGTGCGGTCGAGCAGGACGCAGCCGCTCAGGGCCACGTGCCGGGTGTCGACGAAGTCCAGGTCGGCGCACAGGAGCAGGCCGCTGCCCGCCCGGTGCGCCGCGTGACCTATGCCCGCCAGAGCGGGCGTGCTCTCACCGGGAATGCTGTCCCGGGAGAGCACGCCGATCAGACTCACGGATAGTTCACCAGGTAACGGACCTGGTTCGCGGTGTTCGCGACACCACCGACACCGTTGATGACGTTGGCGATCGTGCCCACGCCGCCGAGCGACACGGTGACCAGGTGCGTGAACCGGACGCCGGGACGGTTGGGCGCCTCGAAGCCGTTGTCCGTCACGATGCTCGGATCCGCCTGGTTGAAGGCGTACACACCGACACCGAACGCCTCGTGCGTCGTCACGTTGTCCGCGACCTTGTAGCCGGCCCAGCCCCGCTTCGAGCCGTTCATCCACGCGGCCTGGTTCGGCGGGTCGTACGGCAGCTCGTTCTGGTAGAGGTAGACCCGGCCGCCGTTGCCGTTCCAGATCAGGTTGTGCTGCTGGTAGTGCTCCACGAACAACCCGTACGCGATGACGTTGTCGCCGTTGACGACCACACCGTTCTGGCCCGGGTTCGCCGTCCAGCTCACGCCCTCACCGTGGTCCGCCCGCCACACCCAAGTGTGGTCGATGATCGTGTTGCGGCTGTTCACACGCATGCTGACCGTCGCCTTGCCCGCCTGCGACCCACCGACGCGCAAGTACACGTCGTGCAGTGACGTCGGGTTGGCGGCGTGGGAGTTCGCGCTCGAGTCGCCGATCTCCAGCAGCACCGGGGAGTTCTGCACACCGGCGTCGACCAGGAACCCGGCCAGCTTCACACCGTCCACATCGGACGTCGTCAGCGCTGCCTTGCCCGTGGTCGGCGTCAGCGTCGCGAGCCCCAAGCCGAGCACGACGGTGTTCGGCCGCGTCACGCGGATCGTGTCGTCGAGCTGGTGGATGCCGGGCGTGAGCAGCAGGTGCTTGCCCTGCGTGAGCGCCGCGTTGATCGTCGCGGCAGGCGTTCCCGGCTTGACGATGAAGAAGTCCGCGAGCGACACCGACGTGCCCGGGTTGCCGTTCTCCCAACTCGTGCCGCGCGAGTTCTGCCGCAGGGCCGGGACGAACACGCGGTACTCACCGGAGTTGTCGAAGTACAGGTAGGGCTTCTCCCGCGTGACCGGCGAGGTGTCGACCGTGGTGTGTGACGGGTTCGGGAAGTTGTTCGGCGGCGCACCCTGCGTCCCGGCGAACACCATGTTCCACACCGAACCCGACCAGCCGCCCGCGAGGTTGCTGTTGCGGGTCAGGAACTGCTGCTGCGAACCGGACACGGTCACACCATCGATCTTGCTGTCCACGATCAGACCACCGCTGGCCCAGCCGTCATACCCGTTCCACAGGTGCGCCTGCCCACGCAGATGCATCCGCCGGTACGCCGTGGCCTGCGACACCGCCCAACGCTCGACCTGGTTCGCCGGCAGCGTCACGGACAGGTTCTCCGCGCCACGCCAGAAGTTCTGCGTCGCGTTGCCGAGGTTGTTCGGGTCACTGCCCTGCTGCAACCAGTCCGCCTCCACCCGGATGTGCCCGTTGATGTTCACGTCATCCGGCATGAGCCCGAGACCGACGATCTGGGTGTAGAAACGCAGGTTCACATCGGCGTTGTAGCTGCCCGGCTTGAACAGCACAGCGTGGCGCTGCGGGCCGAACTGGTTGGTCTTCATCTGCGCCGAGATCGCGTCAAGCCGCGACTGCATCTCCGCCTGCGACGAACCCGGCCCGTAGACGTACACGTTCGGACCGAAATCGGGATTGCGCGGGTCAGTCGGCGTCACACCCGGCGTGTCCGGGGTACCGGTGTAGATCCCCAGCTCCCACAACGAGTAGCCGTAGCCGGTGCCGCGCTGGGTGCCGAGCACCCGGACGTACCTGCCAGACCCGCTGACGTCGAACGACTGGGTGCCACCCGTGCTCGTGGTCGTCGAGTAGACGTCACGCCAGGAATTCGCGGTGTCGGACACCTGGATCTGGAACGCCTTGCCGTACGCGCCTTCCCAGTTCAGCGCCACGCGGCAGACCTGCTGCGTGGAACCGAGGTCGACCTGCAGCCACTGCGGGTCGGAGAACTGCGAGGACCACCTGGTCCCCGCGTTGCCGTCCACCGCGGCGGAGGCGGGAGTGCCACCGCCCTCGACGGACGACGCCGTCGCGGACTTGCCGAGCGCGACGTTGGTGGTGCCACATCCGGCGGCGCCGGCTGGGGCGGTGCTGATGCTTGCGGTGGTCACGAGACACAGGGCTGCGGCAGCGAGTGCGGCCACCCTGGACAGGGGAGAGCTCATGAGCCTGCCTGACACGTTTGGGGCGAGTGGGCCCGAACGGTGACGCCCGTGGCACCGGGCGTCGGGAGAGCGCTCTCCCGCAGATTAACGCCTGATGTCGAGAAGGTCAATCACGCGGACGCCCGAAGGACGAGTTCCGGTTCGAAAATGACCGACCTCGGCCGCTCCTCCGGGTCGTCCAGAGCCGTGAGCAGCACTTCCGCCATCTTCGCGGCCATCTGCTCAACTGGCTGGCGGATGGTGGTGAGCGACGGGCGACAGGCCGCAGCAGGCGCGCTGTCGTCGAAACCGACCACGGCGACGTCTTCGGGAACGCGCTTTCCCGCAGCCAGCAGCACGTCCACGGCGCCCTGCGCCATCAGATCGTTCGCCGCGAACACCCCGTCCACCTCCGGGTGGTCGGCGAGCAGGCGGTGCATCGCCACCGCGCCGCTCGTCGCCGTGAAGCCGCCCTCGACCGTCGGCACGTACGGGAAACCGTTGCGCGCCAAGGCAGCGCGGAACCCGGTGAGCCGGTCCTGGCTGGCGAGCACGTCCAACGGCCCGGAGATCGCGGCGACGCGCGTGCGGCCGATCTCCGCGAACCGGGCAGCCGCCAGCCTGCCCCCTGCCTGGTGGTCGAGGTCGACGTAGCTGACCGGCAACGGCTGCCCTGGCCGCGCGTAGAGCACCACGGGCACGCCGGCCTCCAGCAGCCGGTCGGGCAGCGACTCGGCCGCGTGCGTCGTCACCAGCAACGCCCCGTCGGCGCTGCCCTGGCGCAGGAACTCCACGACCTCGGCCCTGGTCCGGTCGGTGTCCGCGAGCATCAGCACCGGGTGCACACCGCGGGTGCGCAGGAAGTCGACGACACCGGCGGTGACACGGCCGAAGAACGGGTCCACGAAGACGTCGGACCCGCCACCGGCCCCGGAGATGATCAGCGCCACCGTCCCGGTGCGGCGGGTGACGAGCGACCGGGCGGCGTGGTTCGGCGTGTACCCGGTCCGCTCGATCGCGTCGCGCACCGTTTCCTGCAGCTGCGGGTCGACGTTGCGGGTGCCGTTGACGACGCGCGAGACCGTCGCGCGGGACACCCCGGCGACCCTCGCGACGTCCTCGAGCGTCGGCGTGCCCTTGAGCATGACCCGTTTCACCACGGCCGAGGAGCGATCTCCGCCGTGAGCCGCGCACCACCGGCGTCCGGTCCGATCAGGACGGTGAACGGACCGGGTTCCACCTGCCATGTCCCCTCCCAGTGGCGAACGGCCTGGTCCGGCACCCGCACCAGCGCCTCCACGGCCTCCCCCGGTCCGGCTTCGACGACCGCGAAGCCCGCGAGCCACCTCCGGGGCCTCGGCACCGCGCTGTCCTCGCGGGCCAGGTAGACCTGCACGACCTCACGCCCACGTCGGCCGCCCACGTTCCGCACGGTCACCCTCACCAAGTCGCGTTCGATCCGCACTTCCTCGTAGTCCCACGAGGTGTAGCCGAGCCCGTGCCCGAACCAGTAGGCAGGCTCGTGAGCCGCCCACGCGCGATAGCCGATGTCGAGGCCCTCCTCGTACGGCAGCACGCCTTCGACGGGCAGGAAGTCCGCGACCGGCACGTCGGACTCCCGCGCGGGCCATGTCGTCGGCAACCGCCCGCCGGGTTCGCACTCGCCGAACAACACGTCCGCGAGCCCGTTCCCGCCTTCCTGCCCGGGGAACCAGGTGAGGAGCACGGCGGCGGCGTCGTGCCGCCACGGCAACAGCACCGGACCACCGGAGTTCACCACGACGATGGTGTCGGAATTCGCCGCGCACACGGCCGTGAACAGCGCGTCCTGCTCCCCCGGCAACGTCAGGAAACTCCGGTCCCGGCCCTCGCTCTCGATCGCGTCCGTGGTGCTGACCACCACGACCGCGACGTCGCTCCGGCTCGCCGCGTCGACAGCGGCGGCGAACTCCTCGCGCGCACAGGCCCGTGGCGGATCGGCGGCCAGCATCGAGGCCATGCCGCTGTCCTCCCCGAGTTCGCGCCGCGCGACCAGTTCGACCCGCGTTCCCCCGGTCAGCGGCACCTCCACCTCGTGATGGGGCGGGCGGAGGTGCTTCACGGCGGGGTCGTCGGTGTCGATCTCCTGCACGACGTCCAGCACCCGGTCCCCGCCGACGTCCAGCGTCAGCCGGCCGTAGCCCGCGACCGCGAGCCGCCAGAGACCGGGCGTGGTGACGTGCAGTTCGGCGCTGATCTCCAAGAGCGCGGCGCCCGGCACCTCCTCTGTCTCGAGGATGCGGCCGGTCAGGCGGTGCTCGCGGAACAGCACCTCGCCGCCTGGCCCCAGCACGCGCACCAGGACTGGCGCGGCCACAGGAGTCGGGCGGTCGTCGATGCGGACGCCGGGTTCGTGGACGACGTCGGTGAGCTCGGACAGCGCTGAGAACAGGGAGTTCTCGGCGGCCGGGTAGAGGCCGGAACTGCCGCCGCCCTGGACGCGGGGTGCGACGGCGCCGGGGCCGATCAGCGCGATGCTCCTGCCCGGCGGGAGAGGGAGGATCCCGTTGTTGCGCAGGAGGACGGTGCTCGCGGCCACCGCCTCGCGGAGGAGAGCGGTATCGGCGGCGGACTCTCGTGCGGTGAGCGGCGGGGTGTCGCTCTCGGCCTCCACCGGCTCCCGCTCTCTCCGCCGTTCGGCGAGCAGCGAGGCGGCGCTCTCGGCCACCGCGGGCCCCAACTCTCTCCGCCCTTCGGCGAGCAGCGGGGTGCCGCTCTCGGCCTCCGCGGGTCCCAGGTCCCCCCGCCGCGCAGCGAGCCACCCGTCACCACCATCCACGCCCGCAGGCTCCGGCCCACCCACCCGCGCACCGCCCTGGCCTGCCTCCTCCCGCGCAACACCCCCGCCCGCCTCCACGGGCTCCAGCGCCCCCACCCGTGCCGCGAGCCTCAGCAGCCGCACCACCTTGTCGTCGATCCAGCCCTCCTCCACCTCCCCCGCCTCGACCGCCGCCACCAGCCGATCACCCCACGGCCCCCAGGGCCCCGGCATCGCCAGGTCCTGCCCCGACACCGCCGACGCCACGGTCGTCCGCACCGCGCCCCAGTCCGACACCACCACCCCGTCGAACCCCCACTCGTCCTTCAAAGGCGTGGTGAGCAGCGGGTTCTCCGACATCGGGTGCCCGTTCACGCCGTTGTAGGCCGACATCACCGCCCACGCGCCCGCCGCCACGACCGCCTCGAACGGCGCGAGGTACAGCTCGCGGAGGGTGCGGTCGCCGACCCGGACGTCGTGGGTGAGCCGGTCGGTCTCGGTCTCGTTGGCGACGAAGTGCTTCGGTGCCGCCGCGACTCCGCCGGACTGCACGCCCCGCACGTAGGCGGCGCCGAGGCGGGCCGTGAGCAGCGGGTCCTCGGAGAAGCACTCGAAGTGCCGGCCGCCGTAGGGGGTGCGGTGCAGGTTCAGGACGGGGGCCAGCAGCACGTCCACGCCCTTGCGCCGGGACTCCGCCGCCAGCAGGACGCCCAGCCGTCGCACGAGGTCCTCGTCCCAGGTGGCGCCGAGGGCGGTCGGGGACGGCAGGGCCAGTGACGTGCGGCGTTCGTCCCAGCCCGGGCCGCGCACGCCTGCCGGGCCGTCGGAGAACGTCATGGCGCGCAGGCCGATCGACGGCTCCGCGCAGCTGCGCCAGACCGATCCCCCCGCCAGCAGTCGCACCTTGGCGGGCAGGTCGAGCTTGCCTGCCAGGCGGGCGAGCTCGTGGTCGTCGTGCACCGGGAACCTCCTTGGAGAGCGCTCTCCAAAGAGTCGGGGTGAGGCGGGCCTGTGTCAATGCGGCGGAAGGTCGCTTCTCAGTCCCGGTGGTGAGCGCCCGTCTCCAGCAGCACCGCGACCGGGAGCGTGGCCGCGCCGACCGCCACCGCGTCCGGGCCCGTCCGGCCCAGCTCGAGCCGCACCTGGCCGAACGGGTGGCGCAGCGCGTGGTCGGCCGTCGCGGCGACGATCTCGTCCAGCTTCCGCGCGCCGAGCGCGAGGCCTGCCCAGCCGCCGAGGACGATGAGCTCCGGGTTGAACAGGTTGACCAGGTTGGCGATCCCGGCGCCCAGGTAGCCCACGGACTCGTCCACCACCCGGCGGGCGACGGCGGATCGGGACGAGAGCAGGTCCTCCAGCGCGGACTGCTCGTCGAGCCGGGGAACGTCGCGGCGCAGCGCCTCGCGATAACGCCCGAGCATGGCTTCCGCTCCGGCGTAGGCCTCCAGACAACCGCGCGCCCCGCACCGGCAGCGCCGTCCGCCGTAGGCGATCGTGGTGTGGCCCCACTCCCCCGCGTTGCTGGTCGCCCCGCGGTGCACGACCCCGCCGGTCACCACGGCCACGCCGACACCCGAACCGACCAGCGCGATCACCGCGTGACGGGTGCCGCGGCCCGCGCCGAACCACATCTCGGCCTGCCCCTGGGTCTTCGCGCCGTTCTCCACGTAGAGCGGCGGTTCGACCCCGGCCGCGCGGAGCATCTTCTCCAGTGGAACGGCGTCCCAGCCGATGGTCTGCGCGTGCACGACGGCCGACGTCCCCTGCTCGACCGTGCCGGGCACGCCGACGCCGACACCCAGCACCGAGGACGCCGCGACCCCCGCCGCGGACAGGACCTCGCCGACGCCCGCCGCGATCAACTCGCAGACGGCGACCGGCTCCACGACGGCCAGCGGGTGATCCACAGTGGACAGTCGCGTCATGGCCAGGTCGAACAGCTCGACCTTGATCCCCGTCTCGCCGACGTCGACGCCGATGACGTGCCCGAACGCGGGGTTGACCCGCAGCAGCACGCGCGGCCTGCCGCCGTCCGACTCGACCGAGCCAGCCTCGACCAGCAGGCCCTCGTCGAGCAGTTCGCCGGTGATCGTGCTGGCCGTCGCGGCACTCAGCCCGGTCGTGGAACTCAGCTGCTGACGGCTCAGCGGCCCGTCCAGGAACAGCGCCGTCAGCAACACCGACCGGTTCTGCCGGCGGAGGTCCCGGACGGTCGCCCGTGTGCGCACCATGGGCGCCGAGGTTAGTTCGCGCCTAAAAATAAGCCTCGGGTCGTGACCTCTTCGTTATTGACTTGCCCGTGAGGTCAGGCGTCTACTCTACGGCGACCAGGGGCCTTCACCGGCCCCACCCGCGATGGCACGCGCGGTCACCTTCTCCCAGCGCTCACTTGATTCTTCTCGCTTTCGTTGGAGAACAAGGAGTTTCCATGAGAATCAGGCGTGTTTGCGCTGCCGTCACCGCGACCGCCCTGGCGTTCACCGGTGCCTGTTCGGCCACGAACCCCGGCAGCACCGGCAACTCCGCCGGCGTGCTGAACGTGGGTATGCCGAACGGACCGCAAACGGAGAACAACAACCCGTTCCTCAACTCGTCGGCGTCCTCGTCGCTGGGCTACCGGCGGTTGCTGTTCGAACCGCTCGCGATGGTCAACGAGGTCAAGGTGACCGACCAGCCGAAGCCCTGGCTGGCAACGAAGTTCACCTGGTCGGAGAACTTCCACAAGCTGTCGCTCACGATTCGCGACGGCGTGACGTGGTCCGACGGCAAGCCGTTGACGGCTGAGGACGTGGCCTACACCTTCGAGCTGCTCAAGAAGAACCCCGGGCTGAACATCGAAGGTGTTCCGTACCAGGACATCTCGTTCTCCGGCAGCGAGGTCACCGTCGGCTTCCCGAAGTCGCAGTTCGTCAACCAGAAGAAGATCCTCGAGCAGTTCGTGGTGCCCAAGCACCAGTGGTCGACGTTCTCCAACCCCTCGACCGAGACGTTGAAGGAACCGGTCGGCAGCGGCCCGTACACGCTGAAGTCGTTCACGCCGCAGACGGTGACGCTGTCGATCAGGGACAAGTACTGGCAGGAGCTCCCGAAGGTCAAGGAGCTGCGCTACACCTCCTACAGCGACAACAACGCGCAGACCAACGCGCTCGCGACCGGCGCGGCGGAGTGGAGCTTCACCTTCATCCCGAACTACCAGGCCGCCTACACCAGCAAGGACCCGAAGAACCACAAGCTGTGGTTCCCGCCGGTGCTCGGCGTGCACGGACTCTGGTTCAACACCAAGGCGAAGCCGTGGGACGACCCTGCCCTGCGCCGCGCCGCGAACATGGTGGTGAACCGCGACGACATCTTCATGCAGGGCGAGGCGGGGTACTTCTACCCGAAGGTCGACAACATCACGGGCATCCCGACGCCCGCCGGTGAGTCGTTCATCGCGCCGCAGTTCAAGGGCAAGTTGGTGACCGTCGACGTCGAGGGCGCCAAGAAGGCGCTGACCGAGGCCGGCTACACCTTCGACGGCACCACCTTGAAGGGCAAGGACGGCGCTCCCGTCACGATCACGCTGACCGTGCCGTCGGGCTGGTCGGACTACGTCACCGACCTGGAGATCATCAAGGACAACTTCGCCAAGATCGGCATCAACGCGACGGTCAACCTGCAGAACGCCGACGCGTGGACGAAGGCCCTCGACACCGGTGACTTCGGTGCCGCGATGCACTGGACCAACAACGGCCTGACGCTCTACGACATCTACCAGTCCATCATGGACGGTGCGTTGTACAAGCCGATCGGCACGCCCGGGGTGAACGGCAACTACGGCCGTTACGAGAACTCCGCCGCCACCAAGGCCCTGGACGACTTCGCGAACGCTCCCGACGAGTCCGTCCGCAACGCCGCCCTGCACGAGCTGCAGAAGATCTTCGTGCAGGACATGCCCGTCATCATCACCTCGGCGGCCAACGGCGGCGGCCAGTACAGCACCAAGAACTGGGTCGGCTGGCCGAGCGAGCAGGACCAGTACGCCCCGGTGCAGCCCACGCTGGAGAACGCCCTCGACATCGTGCTGAAGCTGAGGCCTGCCTCGTGACGGCCGAGGTAGCGCCGGCGGTCTCCGGAACGATCTCGACAGAGATCGTTCTGGAGGCCGACGGCCTCACCAAGCACTTCCCGATCAGCGCACCGTTCTCCCGAACGAAGAAGGCGGTGCGCGCCGTCGAGGGGGTGTCTCTCCAACTGCGCAGAGGCCACGTCACCGCGCTCGTCGGCGAGTCCGGGTCGGGCAAGTCGACGGTCGCGCGGCTGCTCGCCCAGCTCTACCCGCTGACGTCCGGCGAGATCCGGTTGCACGGCCAGAACGTCGCCGTGCAGCGAGGATGGGCGCACGGGCGCAAGTTCAAAGCGTACTGCCGACGGGTCCAGATGATCTTCCAGGACCCGTTCGCCTCGCTGAACCCCGTGCACACCATCCGCTACCACCTGACGCGGGCCCTCACCATCCACGGCAACCGCGGCGACGACCTGGAGAAGTCGCTCGCGGACCTGCTGACCCGCGTCCACCTGACCCCGGCGGACCGGTACCTCGACAGGTACCCGCACGAGCTGTCCGGCGGGCAGCGGCAACGCGTCGCGATCGCACGGGCGCTGGCCGCGAGCCCAGAGGTGCTGCTGGCGGACGAGCCGGTGTCCATGCTGGACGTCTCGATCCGGCTCGGTGTGCTCAACCTGTTGCGCGACCTGAAGGAACGGCTGCACCTGTCGATCCTCTACATCACGCACGACATCGCGTCCGCGCGGTACTTCGCCGACGAGACGGTGGTGATGTACGCGGGTCAGGTCGTCGAAGGTGGTGACAGCGAGAAGGTCACGCAGAAGCCGGCACACCCGTACACGCAGTTGCTGATCGAGTCGGCCCCCGATCCCGACCGTCCGGCTGTGGAGGAGAAGGACGGCGGTTCCGGCGAACCGCCGTCGCTGATCGAGCCACCGCCGGGCTGTCGGTTCCACCCCCGCTGCCCGTTCGCGATGGACGTCTGCCGAACGGACGTCCCGCCGCGTTTCGAACTGGGCGACGGGCACTTCGCCGCGTGCTGGCTGTACCGGGAGGAGGCCGCGTGAGCTACCTCCTCAAACGGCTGGCCTTCTACCTGCTCACCGCCTGGGCCGCCGTCACGATCAACTTCTTCGTGCCGCGGATGATCCCCGGCGACCCGGTGCAGGCGCTGATCACCAAGCAGCGCGGGCAGATGACGAGCGAGGCGGTCCGGTCGCTGTACGTCCTCTTCGGACTGGACAAGAACGAGAGCCTCGCGAGCCAGTACTTCTCCTACCTGGGTCAACTCCTGCGCGGTGACCTCGGGATGTCGTTCACGTTCTTCCCGAGCCCCGTGTCGGACGTGATCAGCGACGGGCTGCCGTGGACCGTCGGGCTGGTCGGCATCACGACGGTGATCGGGTTCCTGCTCGGCACCGCCGCCGGTGCCGTGGTGGGCTGGCGGCGCGGCACGTGGGCGGACTCGCTGATCCCGGTCACCACGTTCGTCTCGTCGATCCCGTACTTCTGGCTGGGCCTGGTGGCGATCGCCGTGCTCACCGGACCCGGCAGCTTCTTCCCCGCGTCCGGCGCCTACGAGATCGGACTGGTGCCGAACTGGGACTGGCAGTTCATCGGCAGCACCGTGCAGCACGGTCTGTTGCCCGGGTTCACGATCCTGGTGTCGTCGGTCAGCGGCTGGATCCTGAGCATGCGCAACATGATGGTGACGGTGTCGTCGGACGACTACGTGACCGTCGCGCACGCCAAGGGCCTGCCCGAACGCCGGGTGATGCTCGCCTACGCCGCCCGCAACGCGTTGCTGCCCAACGTCTCCGGCTTCGCGCTGGCGCTCGGGTTCATCGTCGGCGGCACCCTGCTGGTGGAGATCGTGTTCTCCTACCCCGGTCTCGGCCTGCAGCTGTTCCAGGCGGTCGGCGCCAAGGACTACCCGTTGCTGCAGGGCATCTTCCTCGTCATCACGCTGTCCGTGCTGCTGGCGAACCTCCTCGCGGACGTCGCCTACCTCGCGCTCGACCCACGCACCCGCAGGGAGGCCTGATGCGCACCAACGCCAAGGCGCTCACCGGTGTGATCATGCTGGTCGTGTTCGTCCTGCTGGCCGTCATCGGTCCCTGGATCGCGCCGTTCGACCCGTCGATGCGCAGCAACGCGTTGCTGCAGCCTCCGTCGTCGATGCACTGGTTCGGCACCACGCACCTCGGTCAGGACATCTTCAGCCAGGTGCTCGCCGGTACCCGCAGCGTGGTGTTCGTCGGCGCCGTCGCCGGTGTCGTCGCGACCGTGCTCTCGGTGCTGGTCGGCATCACCGCCGGCTATCTCAGCGGAACGGCGTCGGAAGGGCTTTCGGCGCTGTCCAACGTGTTCCTGGTGATCCCGGCGCTGCCGTTGATCATCATCATCACCTCGTCGCTGCCCGAGACCAGCAACCTCACGATCGCGCTGGTGATCGGCCTGACCTCGTGGGCCTGGAACGCGCGCGTGCTGCGGGCGCAGACGTTGTCGTTGCGCCGGCGGGACTACGTGGAGGCGGCGCGGGCGAACGGCGAGTCGACGTGGCGGATCATCCTCTTCGAGATCCTGCCGAACCTCTACGCCGTGATCGCGTCCGGGTTCGTCGGCACCGTGCTGTTCGCGGTGATCTCCGAGATCACGCTGGCGTTCATCGGCGTCTCCGACGCGGGCGGCTGGAACTGGGGCACGGTCCTCTACTGGGCCCAGTCGCAGCAGGCGCTCGCCCAGGGCGCGTGGTGGTGGTTCGTGCCCGCCGGCCTGGCGATCGCGTTGCTCGGCACGTCGTTGTCCCTGGTCAACTTCGGCATCGACGAGTACGTCAACCCGCGCCTGCGCACCCGGTTCTCGATGCGCGGTGTCCGGATGCGCGTCGGCTTCACCCCCGTGCTCGCCAAGGAGACGTCATGAAGGATCGCATTCTCGAGGTGCGCGGGCTGGACGTCGACTACGGACTCGGCCCGGACGCGGTGCGCGCGGTCCGCGACGTCGACCTGACCCTGCACCGCGGCGAGGTCCTCGGACTGGCAGGGGAATCGGGCAGCGGCAAGTCCACTCTGGCCTACGGGATGACGCGGCTGCTGCCACCGCCGGGCGTGGTGGCGGGCGGTGAGGTGATCTACCACCTCGACGACGGCACGACCGTCGACCTGCTGCGGATGCGCGACGCGGACCTGCGGCGGCTGCGGTGGGCGGAGATCGCCATCGTCTTCCAGGGCGCGATCAACTCGCTCAACCCGGTGCAGCGGATCTCGGCCCAGTTGATGGACGTCCTCAAGGCGCACTCGGCCGGCTCGACCCCGCAGTCCCGGCAGGACCGGGCCCGTGAGCTGCTCAGCCTGGTCGGCATCGCCTCCGACCGACTGCACAGCTACCCGCACCAGCTGTCCGGCGGCATGCGGCAGCGCGTGATGATCGCGATGGCACTGGCCCTGGAACCGCGCGTCGTGATCATGGACGAGCCGACGACCGCGCTGGACGTGGTGGTGCAGCGGCAGATCCTGCGCACGCTGGTCGGCCTGCGTGAACGTCTCGGCTTCTCGGTCGTGTTCATCACGCACGACCTGTCGTTGCTGGCCGAGTTCTCGGACCGGATCGCGATCATGTACGCGGGGCAGGTCGTCGAGGAGGCGGTGTCGGCGGACCTCTACCGAACTCCCCTGCACCCCTACAGCGACGGGCTGCTGCGCTCGTTCCCGGCGTTGAAGGGGCCGCGGCGGGAGCTGTCGGGCATTCCCGGCTCGCCGCCCGACCTGCGGATGATGCCGAGCGGGTGCGCGTTCCACCCGCGGTGCCCGCGAGCGCTGGACGTCTGCGACGAGCAGGTCCCCGTGCTGGGGCAGAGCAGGGACAACCGGTCGGTGGCCTGCTGGCTGCACCCGGTCGCCGTGTCGTGAACCTGTGCGGCGCCCCGGACGGGGCGCCGCACCTGGCTCTACCAGCCGGAGTTGCCGGTGCCGCGTTGAACGGTGTAGCGGTTCTCGTCGTTCGCCATGCCCTGGCTGCCGGTGCCCTTCACACCCGACACGGCCACCCGGTCGAAGCGCCCGGTGCCGGTCACCAGGTTGAAGTGCAGGCCGTGCGAGCCCGCGTTGGACACGGCGACACCCTTGTCGTCGGTGAAGGCCTCGGTCGCCCCGCCCGTGCCGTTGACGCGGACGTTGTCGACGGTCAGGTTGGAGATCGCCTTGTTCCAGCTGAACAACAGGCCGTGGTAGCTGGAGTCGGTGATCTCCAGATCCTTCAGGACGAGTGCCCCGGTGATGTCGGCGCGTTCGGCGAACACCCAGACGGCACCGGTGTGGGTGTTCCAGTCCCAGTTGCGGGTACCGGCCCTGGTCAGCGTGGTGCGCTGCACGGCCGTGGTGCCGCCGAACGGCTTGGCGTCGTGCCAGCTGGACACCATGACCCCGGCGCCGTTGAACACCGTGTCGCTGATCAGGGAGTCCTCGATCCTGTTGTCGGTGCCGCCGTAGATCGCGGCGCCGTTGGCGAGGATCGGCAGCGAGATCGTGTTGAACGCGAACACGCTGCGGCTGACGGCGCTGTTCGGGTTCCAGGACCACATCGCCATGCCGTCGTCACCGGTGTTCCGGAAGCTGCTCTGCTCGACGCGGACGTTGTTGGCCGGCCCGTTGTTGCCGTTGATGTTCAGGCCGTCGGCCATGGTGTTGCGCACCCGAAGACCCGCGGCGTAGAAGCCGTCGGCCTGCTTGAGCCACAGACCCGTCTTGGCATGGTTGGCGGCGACGTTGAACACGGTCGACGCGGAGCCCGACTCGACCTCGATGAACGAGTCCGAGTTCGGTGCCTCGTCGGGGTCGCGGGTGGTGACGTCGCCGTCGAAGGTGAGGTCGGCGATCGTGGTGCCCGCACCGGTGATCGCGAACCCGCCGCGCCGGTTCGCTCCACTGAGGACGGTGTGCCAGATGCCCGCGCCACGCACGTCGACGCCGCTGACGTTCACGATGCTGTTCAGGTCGTACGCACCGGCGGGCAGCCACACGCCCTTGGTCGCGGTGCCCTGGGCAGCGGCGACGGCCGCGCGAATGCCGGCGCTGTCGTCCGCACCGTCACCGGCGTTGGCGCCGTGGGTGCGGGCGTCGACGTACCCGGCGGGCGCGGGCGTCGCGGTGGCGACCTCGGCGTCGAGCAGGTCCACCGTGATGTACGCGCTGGCCGTGGTGTCCTTGGCCAGGCGGATCACCGTGCCCGCCGGGTAGGTCTGCGGGAGCAGGACGCGCGCGTCGTCGAAGTAGCGGTGCGGGCGTGCCCCACCGGGGCCCTCGGCGAACGGGTAGCCGCCGTACATCCAGCTGTACTTGGAGGTCAGCGCCAGGTCGCGGATCTTGGTGCCGTTCGCGTAGACGGCCAGCGGCGCGGTGGTGCCGTCGGGAACGCTCGCCCGGACGGTGAGGGCGTTGGCGGGCTTGGTCAGCGTGACCTGCACGTGTTGGCCGGTGCCGGTGAGCGTGACGGCGCCGCGTCCGGAAGCCTCGGCGACGTCGGTGGTGTACTTGCGGCCCGGGGTGAGCTTTGTGCCGGTGGTGGTCCCGGCCTCGGCCTCATAAGTGGTGAACGGGACGGTCGCGCCCCGTGCGGCGAGGGCGGTCGAGCCGGTCACGGCGATGTTGTCGAGCTGCGCGCCCGCCGCGTCCTGGTAGCCGATGATGTTCAGGCCCTCGCGCAACGTCGCGGTGTGGGTGGCGGTGCGCCAGCCGCTGCCGCCGGTGAGGTTCAGTTGCGCGCCCTTGACGCCGTTGACGTAGGTGGTGACGGTGCCGCTCGCGGAAGCCGTGTAGCGCAACGAGATGGTGGCGGTGCCGGCCGCGGTCTGGTTGATCGTCCGGATGACCCGCGCGCCCGCACCGGGCAGTGACACCGCGCCGGATCCGGTCGCGCCCGCCGTGGTGGCCGTGACGGCACCTCCGCCGAGGAAGCCGCTCTCCAGCTCGACGGTGCCCTCCGGCGTGGGGGTGCTGTTGTCCGGGGAGAGGGCGACGCTGTCGAGGTTGACGTTGCCGTTGTCGGCGCTGCCGAAGGACACCGCGACAGCGTTGGATCCGACGGCGGTGGTGACAGCGATGCTCGCGGTCGCCCACGCGCTCCAGGACGCGGTCGCGGGCAGCGACACCTGCTGTGCCGCACCGTTCACCGTCACGGTCATGGTGCGCGATGAGCCGGTTCCGTTGGCGTAGCGCAGGTCCAGGTTTGCCCTGGTCGCCGTGGACGAGATGCTGAACGCCGCCACCGCGCCCCGGTTGGCGTCGGTGAACCCGCCGACGTACCCGCTGCCGGTGTGCCCGCCGTGTTCGGATTCCACCCGTGCACCACCGGACAGTCCGCCAGCCTCCGCCTCGACGACACCGGCGGCGGGGACCACCGGTTCCACCGAGAGGCTGTCGATGTTGACGTTGCCGTTGTCGGCACTGCCGTAGCGCACGGCGAGCGTGTTGGCGCCCGCGTTCAGGGTGACGTCCTGGCTCACCGTCCCCCACGACGCCCAGCCCGCGGTGGCCGGGAGCGAGAGCTGCCGGATGCCGCCGTTGACGGCCAGGGTGACGGTGCGCGCGCCGCCGGTTCCGTTGGCGTAACGCAGGACCAGCCGGTTCGCCCCGGCCGTCGATCCGCTCGTGGTGACGGTGAACGCGGCGTTGCCGCGGTTGGCGTCGGTGAACCCGCCGACGTACCCGCTGCCGGTGTACCCGGAGTGTTCGGTCTCGGCGCGGGCGCCGCCGGACAGTGCGGCGGACTCGGCCTGGTGGACGGTCGGAGCGGCCGAGACGGCGGTGATGCCGCCCGCCACGAGGGCAGCAGCCAGTACCGCGACCTTGGCGGCCGCGGGGAGTTTTCTCAACATCGTTGTTGTTCTCCTAGGCGAATCGGGACAGGGCCTAGCCTTTGACCGCGCCTTCGAGCGCACCGCTCTGCAGGAACAGCCGTTGGAACACCAGGAACAGCGCCACCGGGATGACCGACGAGATGGCGAGCGCGGCGAGGAACACGTCGAGCTCGACGTAGCGCTGCAACGCGGGCAGCCGCACCGAGAGCGGCTGCACCGCCGGGTCGGGCAGCACCAGCAACGGCCAGAGGAAGTCCTTCCAGCTGGCCACCACCGCGAACACCGACACCACGCCCAGGATCGGGCGCGAGAGCGGCAGCACCACCGACCAGAACACCCGCACCGGACCGGCGCCGTCGACCCGTGCGGCCTCCAGCACCTCGCGCGGCAGGTTCGCGAAGAACCGTTGCACCAGCACGACGTTGAACGCGCTGGCACCGGCGGGCAGCCACACGGCCCAGAACGTGTTGATCATCCCGGTGCGCACGACCGTCAGGTACAGCGGCACCAGCAGCACGATCGCCGGGACGAACAACGTGCCGAGCACGACCGCGGTGACCAGTGGTCCGTAGCGGGGCCGCAGGACCGCCAGCGCGTACCCGGCCGTGGTGGCCACGACGAGCTGCACCAACCACGACCCGGCGGCGAGGACCACGGTGTTGAGGAAGTACTTGTCGATCTCCACCCGCGTCCACGCGGTGACCAGGTTGGCGAGGTCGACACCGGTGGGGAAGATCGTCAGCGGCGCGCGCAGGGTGTCCTGGGTGGGCGTGATCGCGGCCTTGGCGAGCCACAGCATCGGCCCGAGACCGGTGAGCAGCAACCCTCCCAGCAGCAACGCCTGCACCGCGCGCAGCGTCCGGCGGATCGCCGGGGTGGCCCGTTCGGACGGGGAGATCAGCCCGCGCTTCACGTCGCACTCCAGGACTTCGTCACCCGCAGGTAGAGGGCCGAGAGGACGGCCAGCACGGCGGCGAGCATGATGCTCAGCGCGGTCGCGGCGCCGTAGTCACCACCGAGGCTGCTGCCGAAGGCGTAGTCGTAGATCAGCAGCAGGACCGTCATCGTCGAGTTGGCCGGGCCGCCGCCGGTGAACAGGAACGGTTCGAGGAACACCTGCGCGGTGCCGATGATCTGCAGGATGAACGTCACCAGCAGCACTCCGCGCAGCCGCGGCAGGGTGACGTGCCAGATCTTGCGCCAGATCCCCGCGCCGTCGATCTCGGCGGCCTCGTACTGCTCGGCGGACACCCCGGCGAGCGCGGCCAGGTAGATGATCACCGTGCCACCCGCCGCCGCCCAGGTCGCCTCGAGCACCAACGCGGGCATGGCGCTGCCGGGGTCCTGCAGCCATTGCCACGGACCCAGGCCGACCCAGCCGAGCACGGTGTTGAACACCCCGGACGGGCTGGCGTCGTAGAAGAACTTCCACAGCAGCACGGCGACGACCGGCGGCACCACCACCGGCAGGTAGGCGAGCGCGCTGAACAGGCCGCGCCGCGCCCGGACCTCGCTGATCAGCACGGCGGCGACCAGCGGGATCGGGTAGCCGAACACCAGTGCCAGCGCCGCGAACCACAGCGTGTTGCCGACCGCGGTCCACAGCAGCGGGTCGCCGAGCACCTGGGCGAAGTTGTCGAGCCCGACGAAGTGCACCGGGCCGACGAGGTTCGTCCGCTGGAAGCTCATCACCACCGACTGCGCGATCGGCGCCCACGAGAACACCCCGAACACCACCAGCAACGGCAGCAGGAACAGCAGGTTCGTCAGCCCGCCGCGACGGGCCCAGGTGACCGGAGAACGCCTGCGCCGGGGCGCCGGCGGCGGTGCGACGACCGCCGCCGGACGTGCTGGGGACTGGACGGCCACCGCTCAGCCCCGGCCGATCGTGCTCTGCGCGTCGGCGTCGGCCGCTTTGAGCAGCGCGGCGACGTCG
This sequence comes from Lentzea pudingi, assembly GCF_014646255.1. Lineage (GTDB taxonomy): Bacteria > Actinomycetota > Actinomycetes > Mycobacteriales > Pseudonocardiaceae > Lentzea > Lentzea pudingi. Next base: position 1,017,909 of record NZ_BMNC01000001.1, on the reverse strand, counting down.
GCGCCGCGGTCGGTCAGCAGCTTCTGCACTGTCGTGTCCAGGATTTTGTAGACCTCCTGGGTGGACTTGGTGGGCTCGGTGACGAGCGGCTGGTCGAACATCCTGTCGGTGTAGGGCTTCATCTGCGTCAGCGGCACGTTCACGTACTGCTTGACCCACTCCTGCTGCTTGTCGTAGGTGGCGCGGTCGACCACCGGCAGCGCGGGCACGCCCACGGGCTGCTTGGTCTCCGACAACGTCTTCGCGTCGGCGACGGCGGCGTCCTGGTTCGTGAGTTTGCCCATGTAGTAGAAGTCGATCCACTTCACGGCGGCGTCCCTGCCCCGCTCGCCCGCGTTCGAGCTGACGACGGCGAGCGTTCCGCCACCGAGCACACCCGCGTCGGGCTTGTCGGCCAACGGCAGCGCGGCGACGCCGTAGTCGGCGGGCTTGAGTCCGTTCTGGGTGAGCAGGTTGCCGTAGTTGCCGCCGCCCGAGACGTACATCCCGATGCGGCCGGCGGCGAAGTCCTGGTTGATGCCCGCCCAGTCGTAGAGGAAGTTCGCGCCCATCGAGTTGTCGTCCCACCGCATGGCGCGCAGCGTGGTGAGGACCTCGGTCATCTCCGGGGTGTCGACGGTCGCCTCGGCCTTGTCGCCGTCGATCTTCTCGGTGCGGCCGCCGAACGCGTAGTCCAGCGTGGTGAGGATCCAGCCGCCGGTGTTGCCCTGGGTCATCTGCGCGTAGCCGGCCTGACCGGTGCGGTCGGTGATCTGCTTGGCCGCGCTGCGGACCTCGGCCCACGTCGTCGGCGGCTTGTCCGGGTCGAGTCCCGCCTGGGTGAACAGGGTGCGGTTGTAGTGCAACGCCTGGCCGTAGGCGGCGATCGGGACCGCCCACTGCTTGCCGTCCGCTGACTGGCCCGCCTTCGCGACGGTCGGGTTGAGTCCCGAGGTGTAGGGCAGCGCGGCGACCCGGGAACTGATGTCGGCGATCTGCTTGCGTTCGATGAGCCCGCGGCCGTCGGTGAACGGCACGGTCAGCACGTCCGGCGCCGTGCCGCCCGCGAGCTGCGCGGTGAACGTCGCCGCCGTCCAGGTGTACTCCTGCGGCTTGACGTCGATGTCCGGGTTCGCCTGCTCGAACTGGGCGACGCGGGCGTTGAACGCCTCGATCGCCTTGCTCTCGAGCCCGGCGTCCATGGCGACGGTGAGGACGACCTTGCCGTCGGCGTTGAGCTCGTCGTCGGGGCTGGAGCCGCACGCGGTCATCAGCAGTGGCAGAACGAGAGCAGCGGCGAGTGTTGAGCGGTAAGACTTCATCGTCTCTCCAGGGGGAACTACGCGCGCAGCCACACGGCGGCGTCGGTGGGCAGGCGGGTCCCGTCGAGCGGGGCGCTGGTCAGCAGGACCTCGTGGTGCGCAGGCAGCGGGAGCGGGTCGGGGCCGAAGTTGACCACGCACACCACGTCGTCGCGGCGGAAGGCGATCGCGTCCGGGCCCAGGTCCACCCAGTCGAAGGACTCCCCGCGCAGGCCTGGTTCGGAGCGGCGGGTTTCGAGCACGGACCGGTACAGCGAGAGCATCGACGCGGGGTCGTCGTGCTGCGCCTCGACCGACCGGCTCCCCCATCCCTCGGGCTGCGGCAACCAGGTCGGCTCGCCGTCCTCGGGCCCGAAGCCGTGCGATGGGCCGTCCTTGGTCCAGGGCAACGGGACGCGGCAGCCGTCGCGTCCGGGATCGACGCCCTCCGAACGGAAGTGCATCGGGTCCTGCAGCACCTCCAGCGGCAGGTCCTCGACCTCAGGCAGGCCCAGCTCGTCGCCCTGGTAGAGGTAGAGCGTGCCCGGCAGCGCCGCCGTCAGCAGTGCCGCCGCCCGCGCGCGCCGCTCCCCCAGCCCGAGGTCGGTGGGTTCGCCGAAACGCTTGGCCAGGAAGGAGAACGACGTCTCCGCTCGGCCGTACCGCGTCACCGGACGGGTCACGTCGTGGTTGGACAGCACCCAGGTGGCGGGCGCGTCGACGGGCGCGTGGGCGTCCAAAGTGGACGCGATGGATTCGCGCAGCTCCTTGGCGTCCCAGGGGCGGCCCATGAAGTCGAAGTTGAACGCCGAGTGCATCTCGTCGGCGCGCAGGTAGCGGGCGAACCGCTTCTGGTCGTCCAGCCACACCTCGCCGACCAGCACCCGCGGTTCATCGTAGGAGTCCGCGACGGCACGCCAGCCGCGGTAGATGTCGTGCAGCTCGTCGCGGTCGATGAACGGGTGCTCACCGGCGGCGTAGGTCTCCGGCACCTCGGGTAGCGCCGGGTCCTTGACCGGCATGGACGCCGAGTCGACGCGGATGCCCGCCACGCCGCGGTCGAACCAGAACCGCAGCACGTCCTCGTGCTCACGCCGCACGTCGGGGTGGTTCCAGTTGAGGTCGGGCTGCTCGGGCGCGAACAGGTGCAGGTACCACTGGCCGGGCCGGCCGTCGGCCTCGGTGACGCGGGTCCAGGTGCCGCCCGCGAAGCTCGACCGCCAGTTCGTCGGGGGGAGGTCGCCCTCGCGGAACCAGAAGCGTTCGCGCTCGGGCGATCCGGGCCCTGCTTTCAGTGCGGCCTGGAACCAGGCGTGCTCGCTGGACACGTGGTTGGGCACCACGTCGACGATCGTGCGGATGCCCAGCGCGGCGGCGTCGGCGATGAGCGCCTCGGCGTCGGCCAAGGTGCCGAAGGCGGGGTCGATCGCGCGGTAGTCGGCCACGTCGTAGCCGCCGTCGGCCATCGGCGAGAGGTACCAGGGCGTGAACCAGATGGCGTCGACACCCAGGTCGCGCAGGTGGCCGAGGCGCGACCGCACGCCGGCGAGGTCACCGACCCCGTCCCCGTTCGCGTCGGCGAAGCTGCGCGGGTAGATCTGGTAGATCACCGCGCCGCGCCACCAGGGCGCGTCCGGCTTGTCCGTCGTCACGGTGCGTTTCCCCTCGTTCGAGACCAGGCGCGCAGCAGTGCGCCGATCATCGCTGATCAGAGTAGGTATAGCGCTATATCTGCGTGGTGTGGAAAGCTAGCCTGCGGCACGGTGGGTGTCAACGGCGGAAATCGGAGGGGCGCACTTGCGGGTCACCTTGAAGGACATCGCGGAGGCGGCGGGCGTCAGCGTGATGACCGTGTCGAACGTGATCAACGGCAAGAGCGCGCGGGTCTCGACGGAGACCATCGAGCGGGTGCGCCGGATCATCGACGAACGCGGGTACGTGCCGAGCGCGTCGGCCCGCAGCCTGGCCGCCAACCAGTCCCGCCTGATCGGCCTGCTCGTGCCCGCCGCCAGCGAGGACAGCCTCGCGATCAGCCCGCACAACATCGCGATCATCGGCCAGATAGAGCGCAGGCTCCGCAAGCGCGGCTACCACCTGCTGCTGCGCGGCGTCGCCGACACGTCCGAGATCGGCGAGGCGCTGCGCTCGTGGAGCCTCGACGGCGCGGTGCTGCTGGGCTTCCTGGACGAGGAGGTCGCCGACCTGCGCCGCCAGGTCACCGGCGCTACCCCCGTGCTCGCGATCGACAGCTACTCGGACAACCCGCTGACCACGGGCGTGCGTTCGGACGACTTCACCGGCGCCCGCCTGGCCGCCGAGCACCTGCTCTCGCTGGGACACCGCAGAATCGTCTTCGCCGGCCCGTCGTTCACCGACGTGGGCGTGGTGCACGAACGCTTCCTCGGCTTCCGCAAGGCGTACGAAGAAGCGTCTGTGTCCTTTGCGGACTGTCCTGTCGAGACCGTGAACACAACGCACGAGAACGGCGTCGCGCTCGGCAGGCGCCTGCTCGACACCCACCCGGACGCGACGGCGGTGTTCGCCACCGCGGACATCCTGGCGATCGGCCTCATCGAGGGCCTGCGGGAGGCCGGGGTCGGCGTCCCGGACAGGGTGTCCGTCGTCGGCTTCGACGACCTGGACATCAGCGCCTACATCACGCCGAAGCTGACGACCATCGCGCAGGACATCGTCGGCAAGGCCACCCACGCCGTCGACCGCCTGCTCACCCTCGTCGGCGGCGGCGACCGCCCCGCCGACCACCTCGTCCTGGACGTGCGCCTGGTGACCCGCCACTCGACGGCGCCGCCCAGCTCCCGATGACCGCGTCGAGGCCGCTCGCCTGGGTGCGCCAGTCGAGCCGGTTCGGGCTGCCACCGGCCCAGCGCCGGCCGATCCGGTTCAGCGCGTCGCGGTCCGCGGCCCACACCCAGGTCCGCCCGCCGGCGTGCGAACTGCTGGTCGTCGTCGCAGGAGTTCGAGCGACGTCGCAGAACTCGGTTCGAACACCACCTCTCGTGAGCTCCGGGCTCACGATGGCCGCGTCCGCCAAACGCATTGCGGTGTCGAGATACCAGGTGTCGCCGGTCGCACGCCACACCTCGGCGAACCCGCCGACGGCCAGTCCCTGCCTGTAGGTCCACACCGTCTGGCCGTTGTTGCGGCAGTCATTGTCAGCCCATCGTTGACGAGGCCCGGGTCCGCCTCGGGACTCCCGTGACACAACGAGGAAGGCCCTCTCCCCAGACCGTCGCTGCAGCGGGACGGCCGGTGAGCACGGCCTCGCCGCCGACTCACCGGCCCGTCGCCGCGCGGGACGGGCGCCGCGCGGGACGGGCGGTGAGCGGGACGAGCGGTGAGCGGGACGGGCGGTGAGCGGGCGCCACCCGGACTGCCGGTTCAGGTGGCCTCCAGCGCCTCCAGCGCCACCGCGGTGTCCGGGTGGCGGTCCAGCAGCACCACCCCGCCGGGCGCGGCCTGCCACGAGCCCTCGCACCCCAGCAGGTCCGCCAGCGCGTCGCAGGTGGCGGGGTGGGAGCTCAGCAGCGCCAGGCCCTTTCCGGTGGTCGCGCGCACCGCGACCGGTGCGGGTTGGTCGAGCCACGGCGGCACCCACTCGTCCAGGGCGGGGAGTCTGCCGGGGAACAGGCGGCCCGCTTCGCGGATCAGCAGCGGGACGAACTGTGCGCCTCGGGAGCGCAGGGTGCTGATCAGGGTGGGCAGCCAGGGCAGCAGCAGTGGGTCTGGCAGGTGGGCGAACGCGTTGGACATCGTCTCCACGACGAAGTCCACCAGGCTCGGCACCGGGTCCAGGGCGTGCACGAAACCGCTGAGGTAGCGGGGATAGCTGGGCAGTGACAGCGGGTTGCCCAGCAGCGCGTCGCAGCGGGCTCGCAGTTCGGCGCGGGGCAGGGTGCCCAGGTGGACCTGGGCGGCCCACAGCAGCGCCACCTTCGACGGTTCCTCCGGGTGGGACTGCGTCACCGCCAGTTCCAGCTGGGTGCGGTCGCAGCCCAGGGACAGGGCCAGGGACTCCATGCTGAACAGGAAGCCGAGCATGGCGGCCACCTGGTCCACGCCGGCTTCCTCATCTGTGAACGCCGTCGGCAGCAGGGTGCAGTAGTGCGCGTAGCCGGTGCGGACGAAGGACTCGATCCACTGCGGCAGCACGGGTTCGTTCGTGCGGTAGTAGGCGAGCAGGCGGCGGGACCGGCGCAGTACCTCCGGGGCGCCGTCGACCGTGCGTTCGCCGGCCAGCACCGCCAGCGCTCGGGTGCCCAGTTCGCTCGCCAGGCGTGGGCTGTGCAGGTAGCGGATGGCGTCCTCGACGGCTTCGAGGACGCCCGCGGCCGTCGCCTGCGGGGCGTAGGCGCTGCGGCGCAGGCGTTGTTCCACCACCTGTTCGACGCTGACGCCCTCGTAGCCCAGTTCGATCAGGGAGCGCTGGTGGGTGCCGAGGGCGAGGTCCCAGGACTCCTGGATCGGGCGTTCGCCCAGTTTGCGCTCGCCCATGATCGGGCGGGCCGCGCCGTGCGGCATCAGGTAGCGCAGCATCCACAGCAGGTTCGAGCAGGGCTCGAGCTCCGGCCGTGAGGCGATGTCGAGCAAGGCCCGCTGCACGCCGCGTTGCTGGAGCTTGAGGTCGAGCGGAGCGAGGCGGTCGTGCACGTCGCGGGCCAGCGGTGGCAGCGCGTCGTAGCCGACCTGCCCGATGCGGTCGCCGCCCATCATGATCTCGACCAGGCGCCCGACGTCCCGGCGGCCGGGCACGACGTCCTTCTCGATGCAGGTGACCGCGGCGTCCTGGAAGTCGTACGGCGTCGGCCTCGCCCGGTCGCGCAGGCCCGCCAGCAGGATCGAGGTCTCGAATACCGCGATGGCGTCGGCGGTGGAGGCCAGGTAGCCGTTGCGGCGGGCCGCCCGCACGATCTCCACGGACCAGTCGAGCAACTCCGCCTCGTCGAGCCGGTCCAGCACCGGCGGGCGCTGCAGGAAACCGGAGAGCTGGTCGGCCGTGGCGAGGTCCGCGGCCGGGCCGGGCAGCGCGGCGGGCTTGCGGGCCTTCTTCGCACCCGCCTGACCGGCGAGCTGGAACGGTTTCACCTTGGTGCGCCGCAGGTTCTTCGCCCACTCGGTGGCCGCGATGGACACCGAACCCGCCGCGAGACCGAACTGCGCCTCGATCGCCGCGTGGCTCGACGGGATCAGGCCGTGCTGCCACACCGTCGCGCTGCGCGGGCTGATCACGAAACCGTCGCTGCCGTCGACGCCGAACTCCGCGACCCGGCTGGCCGCGTGGAAGGCGCCGCAGACGTACAGGCAGTCCGCCGGGTCCGCGCCCGTGGCGGCCAGGTGCTCGCGCATCCGGGTCCACATGTACCGCTCGCGGTCCTCGTCGACGCGCACCCGGTGCGGATCACCGGGCGCGAGCCGCCGGAACAGGCTGCCGATCAGGAACATCACCTGGCGGTACGTGTCGTGGTCGCTGTCGCCGAGCGGCAGCTCGACGTACTGGTGCCACCACTCCGACCAGTGCCGCACCTTGCCGTGGTGCAGCAGGTGTTCTTCCAGCTCGGCGAAGCGCGGCCGCAGGTCGCCGATCTCCACACCGACCGCGTCGCCGTGCAGCGCGTCCTCGTCCGCCTGCTTCGTCTCCGGCGGCTGCCACTGGAACACGTGGTCCGAGGAGCGGTCCACCAGGACCAGCTCGACACCTGGGGTGTCGAGCGCGTAGGCGATCGCCTGGTACTCCGCGGACGCCTCGGTGATCGGCGCGACCACCGACAGCGGCGCCCACTCGGCGGGGAACCCGTCGACCTCGCTCGAGAACGCCTGCACCGCCACGGGAAGACGGCAGTTGCGCAGCTCGGTGAGCAGCGGTGCCATGTCCTCGCACAGCTCCAGGTAGATCACCTTCGGCTGCTTGTCGCGCAGCCGACGGGCCATGGCCACCGCGGACGACGGTGAGTGGTGGCAGACCGGGAAGATCTCCAGCGGCTCGGAGACCGCCCGGTCGACGTCGTCGACCATGCCGAGCAGGATGCCCTCCAGGGCACCGGGTCCGTCGGCGAAGGCCGTCGCCGCCTCGGTGAGCTGCGTGCGCAGCGACTCGAAGCTCACGAGAGGGTGGCGATCGTGTCACGGCCGCCGGCCAGGAACTCCGGCCATTCCCCGCCCTCGTCCTTGCCGCGCGGCTCGACCACGCCGTGCAGGTACTTGTTCATGATCGCCAGGTCCTCGGGTGCCCGCCGCGACAGCGACCCCACGAGCGACGAACCGAGCGTGCGCGCGGTCAGCGCCTTCGTGCCGAAGAAGTTGCTGTGCAGGATGGCGTCCTCCAGCACACCGATCTGCTCGGCGGTGGAGAGCGCGGACTCCAGCTTCTCGTCGTCGCTGCCCGCCGCGGCCGAGGCCGCGCGCAGGTCGGCGAAGCTGCGCAGCAGCACGTCGAGCAGGGTCGGCGGCACGTCCAGCTCGATCTGGTGGCGGCGCAGCAGTTCCTCCGTGCGGAACCGCACGATCTCGGCCTCGCTCTTCTTGTTCGTCACCACCGGGATGCGCACGAAGTTGAAGCGCCGCTTCAGCGCCGACGACAGGTCGTTGACGCCGCGGTCACGGCTGTTCGCGGTGGCGATGACCGAGAACCCGGGCTTGGCGAACACGATGTTGTCGCTGTCGAGCTCCGGCACCGAGATGTACTTCTCGGACAGGATGGAGATCAGCGCGTCCTGGACGTCGCTGGTCGAGCGGGTCAGCTCCTCGAACCGGCCGATGGTGCCGGACTCCATCGCGTTCATGATCGGCGACGGGATCATCGACGCGCGGGACTGGCCCTTGGCGATCACCATCGACACGTTCCACGAGTACTTGATGTGGTCTTCGGTGGTGCCGGCGGTGCCCTGCACCACCTGCGTGGAGTTGCGGGAGATCGCGGCGGCCAGCAACTCGGCGAGCCAGCTCTTGCCGGTGCCGGGGTCGCCGATGAGCAGCAGGCCGCGGTCGGACGCCAGCGTGACGATCGCCCGCTCGACGATGCCGCGGTCGCCGAACCACTTCTGCGCGATCTCCCGCTCCAGGCCGTCGGACCGCTCGGCGCCCAGGACGAACAGGCGGATCATCTTCGGCGACAACCGCCAGGAGAACGGCTTGGGGTTGTCGTCGACCGACTCCAGCCAGTCGAGTTCCTCGGCGTACTTGAGCTCGGCGGGGGCGCGCAACAGGTCGGACATGGTCTCGTGGTGCCTTTCGAGCAGAAGGAGGTCAGGAGGTGAGGAAGGTCTTGAGCTCGTGGACGAGCTTGCGGACGTGGCCGGAGACCACCGGTGTGCCCAGGTCCTTGAACCGCTCGCGGAACCACGGGTTCACGCTGCCGCGGCCCGAGCTCGTGACGGAGCCGACCGGGATGAACTTGGCGCCAGAGCGGTGGATCGCCGCCATGCAGTCGAAAAGTTGCTCGATGCGGGTCTCGTAGAAGTCGGAGATCCACACGACCACCGTGTTCGCCGGCTCGGCGATCTTCGCCTGGGCCATGGCCATCGCGACCATGCCGTCGTTGCCGCCGCCGAGCTTGGTGCGCAGCAACGTCTCGAACGGGTCGTTCACCCACGGCGTGAGGTCCAGCGCCTGCGTGTCGTAGGCGATCAGATGCACGTCGACCTTGGGCAGCCCGGCGAAGATGGACGCCAGGATCGCGCAGTTGACCATCGAGTCGACCATGGAACCGGACTGGTCGACCACCGCGATCAGCCGCTGCGGCGTGGTCTTGCGCGCCGTCTGCCGGTAGTAGAGGCGGTCGACGTAGAGCCGCTCCTCCTCCGGGCTCCAGTTCGTCAGGTTCTTCCAGATGGTGCGGTCGAGGTCGAGGTTGCGGAACACCCGCTTGGGCGGCACCGACCGGTCGAGCGTGCCCGCCGAGGCCTTCTCGACCTCGGTCCGCAGCACCTCGGCCACCTCGTCCACGTACCGGCGGATCAGCGACTTGGCGTTGGCCAGCGCCACCCCGGACAGGTTGTCCTTGTCCCGCAACAACTGCTCGATCAGCGACATGCTCGGCGTGAGCTGGGCGGCGAGCGCCGGGTCCGCGAGCACCTCGCGCAGGCGCATGCGCTTGACCAGATCCGCTTCCATGGCACCGAGTTCGGGGCCGATCCGCGGGATCAGGGTGCTCAGGTCCGGCGCGCCGGACCCGTTCCCGGTGCCGGTCCGGCCCGCCTGCCGGCCGCCTCCGCGCAGCTGGCCCGGCTGACAGCCCAGTGCGCGTTCGAGCCAGCCCGCGTCCGCCTGCCAGCGGGACAGCTGCCCGGCCGTGACGGGACCGGAGCCGGTGCTGAAGACGTTGAGCAGCACCTTCGACACCAGCGCGGCCCGCCGCACCTCGGCCGCCTTGTCGCGCTCGTCCTCCGCTTCGGGGACCATCACGCCGTCGAACTCGGCGGCGAGATCGGGATGGCGCTGCACGATCGAGTCGATCCCCGCCTGCGCGTCGAGCAGCGCGGGCGGCAGGCCGATGTCCTGCAGCACGGCCAGGCTCGCGGACTCCAGTGTGGACTGTTCCTCGTGGTCGAACAGCCGGGACAGCAACCGCCAGTAGAGGACCTGCCGGCGGTTCTCCTGTGCGTCGGTCATTTGCGCAACAACCTTCCGGCGCGCTCGCGGAGCACCGTCGCCGCGTCGGTCGCGGCCTTCTCCGCCTTGACCCCGGCCTTGTCCGACGCACCACCGGCCCACGCGCCGGCGTGCACCGCCACGGTCTTCTTGCGCGCGGTGGTCTCGACGGCGAGCGGCTGGACGCGGAACGTGCCCGAGTCCCAGCGCAGCAGGCCGATGCACGCGCTCGACGCCGCCACCGCCTCCGGGGTGAGCGGCCCGGCGGCCGGGACCCGGTCGGTGTCCACGGCGACGGGCTGCCCGGCGAACGAGAACGTCAGCGTCTCGCCGGTCTGCTCGGTGAGGTAGCCCTCCAGGAACACCGGCACGGCGATGCGGGCCGGGTGCCGGTCGAGCGGCGCTGCCGGCGACGTGGTCGCGGCAGGCAGGACGACCCGCGCGGTGACGAAAGGATCAGCGGGTGCGCCGGGCTTGGCGTGCTCGGCCTGCCACAGCAGGTCGCCCTCGGCGGTGATCGGCATGCCGGTGAGGTCCATGGACCTGCCCTCGCTGACGGCCGCCAGCAACGACAGGTGCGGCCGCAGCAACTGCCAGATCCCGGCACCGATGATCGTGTCCGGCTTCGGCGCGGACACGCTGGCGCGCACCAGCCGGGGCGCTCCTCCGCCGGCCGGTTCGAACACCGCGTACACCTGGGCCTGCGCGGCGGTCGCGTGCTCGTGCAGGTCGACGCCCAGCGGCAGCAACCGGCCGGTCACCGTGCTCGTGGGCGCCTCCGTCACCCCCGGCAACGTCAGCAGCAGCGCACGTGACCACAGATCTCCCCAGCGGCGCACCGGAATCCGCTCCAGCGCGGAGCCGGGGCACGACGCCGCCAGCTCGGCCGCGAACCCGTCGAGCACCGCGGCCAGCCTGCGCAGCCGAGGCTCCGGCAGCAGTGCGGAGACCACCGGCGCGGCGCCGGACACCAGGTCGTGGTCGATGCCCTGCCACCCGGCCCTCGCGAGGTCGGCCAGCCAGGACCGCGCGGCCAGCAACAGGTTCTCCGCCTGGCCGCCTCCCGCCACCGGAATGCTCGCACCGGCCTGGACACGTCCGGTCGCCTGCTCGATCCGCTCCACCAGCGCGTCGTGCACCGAGCCGAACAACGCGATCCGGGCCGCCGCAAGGGAAAGGAGGTGCTCCTCCCCCGCGGCACCGGCCGCCGCCTTCTCCGCGGCCTCCGCCACCCTGGCCCCCAGCGGGGACGCCGCCATCGCGTCGGCCAGCGCCACCAGCCCGGCGGCCTGGGCGGGTTGCGGCCGCAGCAGCCCCGCGGTCAACGCCTGGTCGGCACCGGCGACCGCGGCCAGCACCTCGTCGATCCCGTCGACGGGATCCACCAGCAGATCGGCGCGCATCACACCACCGCCCTGGTCGGCGGGAACCACTGCAGTTCCGGCACCGGTGCCGTCGTCGGAGGAAGCTCCACATAGGCCAGATGACGAAGGAAACGGCTGAACACCTGTGCCGCGGCCGCACTATCCGCCTGCGACGGCCGCGTCCCCGTCATGACCGAGTGGATGGACTGCGCGTCCACGTCAGCGCCCTCGACCCGCAGGTACCGCGCCACCCGCTCCGCCCCGTACTGCAGCACCGCCTCGGTGATCAGGGCGTGGATGTGGTTGCAGAACGACCCCCGCGCGCCACCGCACGGCCGGTTGTTGTTGGTGCTGCAAGCGAACTCGTAACTGCCCGCCGCCACCGACGAGACGTACACCCTCTCGATGTCCGACCCACTGGACACCACCCCCTGCAGCCGCCCGTCCGCCAGCTCCACGAACGGCACCTTGGCGAGCTTGCGCGGCCGTGCGGGTGGCAACACCCGCGCCGTGCTCGCGCTTTCCCAGTCCGACAACGATTCCTCTCCTTGCCCCCGAGCGAGCCGATCCGCCTGTCCGGCGGTGTGGGAACGACGTTAGCGGCGACCACCGACAATTTTTGACCGCTCGGGGCCGCCGGGCGGATTTCGCAGGTGAACGAGTTTCAGTTCATTCACTGAACCACGGAGTGCTTCAGTCGAGTTCGTTCACTGAACTACCGGTTCGACGTCCTCTGAGGACGGTTCGACGAGTTGCGATGAGATGACCGACGGCGGGCTCTTCCTGGTCACCGCGAGGACGAGCGGCTGGGCCCGCACCCAGGGTGACGCCGGGACCAGGGCGTTCATTCGCGAGACCTACCAGCGCGCCGACGCGTTCCTGTTCGACGGCGGACGTACGCTCTGTTCGCCGGCTCGTGGGGACGCTCACAGAGGCCGACTTCCCCGGTTCGGAGCCTGTCCTGCGAGCGCTGAACGCCCGACCCAAGTACGAGGCTCACCGATCCGGACTGGGCAGGCACACCGCGGTGTCCAAAGATCGCGCCATCGCGGACCTTAGGGTGGCGACCCAGGTCTACCGGCCAGTCGTCCTCGGTACTGGCGCTGGAACAACCACAGGAGAGGACCTTCCGATGGGCCGCCTACGACAGGGCCGGCGGGCAACACCGCCGAGATCGCGCACCTCACCCGCCGCCGCGACCAGTTGCGGAGCGGCTGATCGACATGGTGCCCCCGTCCTGATAGGAACGATCACGTGGGCACACGACCTCGGTTCGACCTCGTCGGCAGGGCGGCCGGCCTGCTCGGGCAACGGCTGCTGAAGCTTCCTCCCGCCATCTCACGTGACGTGACCGTGGAACGGGATCTGCGGATCCCCACCCACGACGGGCAGACGCTGCTGGCGAACCACTGGGCACCGGCCGGCGGCGACGGGCCCACGGCGGTGATCCGGTCGCCCTACGGACGCAGAGGACCGCTCGACTGGTTGTACGGGCGGGCACTCGCTGAGCGCGGTCTGCACGTCCTGACCGTCAGCTGCCGGGGCACGTTCGGCTCGGACGGCGACTTCCGCGCGATGCGGCACGAACGCGAGGACGGCCTCTCGGTCCTGCGCTGGCTCGCCGGGCAGCCCTGGGTCGGCGACGTGGTGCTGACCGGCAGCAGCTACCTCGGCTACACCCAGTGGGCCGTCGCGGCGGAGGCTCCCGTGCGGGTCAGGGCGATGGTGCCGCACGTGACGTCGTCCCGGCTGGCGCTGTCGTTCCTGCGGCCGGACCGGTTCGAGGTGGAGACGCTGCTGGACTGGTCGGTGAGCACGGCGACGCAGGAGCGGCCCGGCGCGATGATGCGCGCGCTGCTCGGCGTCGGACGCAAGCGCGTCCGGGCGGCCATGAGCACGTTGCCGCTGGTCGACGCCGACACCGCCGCGCTCGGCCGGCGGTGGCCGTTCTACCAGGACTGCCTGCACCACGACCAGGACGACCCGTTCTGGTCGAACGAGGACCACTCGCCGTCCGTCGGCGACGTGACCGTGCCGGTCAGCTCGATCGCGGGCTGGTACGACATCTTCCTCGCCGATCAACTCCGCGACTACAAGGTGCTCGCGGCGGCCGGCCGTGAGGCGCACCTGACGGTCGGGCCGTGGTGGCACGGCCACGTCGGCGGGATGGCCGCGGTGCTCGGCGACACCGTCGGCTGGGCCGCCGCCCACGCCCGCGGCACCGAGCCGCCGAGCAAGCCGCCGGTGCGTCTTTTCGTGATGGGCGTGGACGAATGGCGTGACTTCGAGCAGTGGCCGCCCACCGGGTACACCCACCAGCGCTGGCACCTCGCTCCCGGCGGCGAACTCCGTTCCGCACCGGGCACCCAGGCGCCGCCGACGTCGTTCACCTACGACCCCGCCGACCCGACGCCGTCACTGGGCGGGCCGAAGCTGGAGAGCCGCGGCGCCGGTCCCGTCGACAACCGCGAGCTGGAGGCGCGCGACGACGTCCTGGTCTTCACGTCGGACGTGCTGGACGCCGACGTGGAGGTGATCGGCGAGGTCACGGCCGAGGTGTGGCTGCGCGCGGACCGCCCGTCGTGCGACCTGTTCGTCCGTCTGTGCGATGTGGACGGACGCGGAAAGTCGCTGAACGTCTGCGACGACCTGGTGAAGGTGCGGCCGGACGGCGTCACGAAGGTGACCGTCGAGCTCTCCCCGACCGCGCACGTGTTCCGGCGCGGGCACCGGATCCGGGTGCAGGTGTCGGCCGGGGCGTTCCCGCGGTTCGCCAGGAACCTGGGCGACGGCGGCCCGGCGCACACCGCGACGGAACTGGTGCCCACCGGGATCGAGGTCTTCCACGACGCGGATCGCCCGTCCGCGATCCTGCTGCCGCGGAAGTGAGCTCACCAGTCGTTCAGCGTGCTGACCAGCATCGCACCGGCCACCAGCGCGAAGAAGGCACCCGTCAGGATCTCGAACACCAGGCCGGAACCGGTGGCGAAACCGTAGGCCAGGCCGTGGGTCACGAACCCCACCGGCACGACGCTCAGGAACATCCAGCAGAACAAGCGGAACGCGAGCATGAAGAACCCGTCCCACCACCCGAACAGCAGCCCCCACAGCAGCACGCCCACGCCGAGGTGGGCGAGGTACGACCACCAGCGCAGTGAGGAGCCGCTCTCCGGCAGGAACCACGCCGCCGCGCCCATCACCTTCACGCCGACCACTTCGCCGCGCCAGAGCTGCAGCACGGCCTCCTGCCCCTCCGGTGCCGCGGCGTAGAAGGACGACGGGACGTCACGGGCGCGCCGGGACCCGTCAGCTCGTTGCCAGGTGACCTCGTGGTGCACGGTCGTGGTCGTGGTCGTGGAACCGTTGGCGTCGGTGTGGGTCGAGGTGGTGGTGTAGGTGCGCCGGGCGACGATGGAGCCCTTCTCGGCGTCGAAACACCCTCCGGCACCCTGCTCGCACGCCGAGACTTCGCGGAACTCCCTTGTCCGCTCGAACGGTCCGGCCGCCCCGGCCAGCGCCACCACCAGCACGCCCAGACCGCACACCACGACGAGCCACCGTCCGAGGGCGCGTCCGGGCAACCTCATCCGGCGCAGCGTCCAGCGACGCCAGCGGAATCTCATGGCGTTCCCCCTGCGGTGCGGTCACCGGTGCACGCCGTCCCCTCGGCGCACTGCACGATATCCACTCCGACCGTCCGGCAGAATGCCGATAAGAGGGCAAAAGCTGGACAACTCCCGATGACTCACTTCCGCGGCGGCGCCAGGCAGAACCTGGCGTAGTAGACGAACGCCCGCGAACCGGTCCAGCTCGGCAGTTCCAGCTGCTCGCCGCCGTTCAGGATCTTGTCGCCGTTCGTGTCGCCCTTCTGGATCACCTTGGTGTAGACGGACTTGCCGTACTGAGTCCACTGTGCACCCGTGAGCGCGTCAGGACCGAACCGTCCGGCAAGCAGACGGGCCGCGTAGTCGACGATGGCCTCCACGGTCGGCTCGCCGGCGTCGGAGAACTTCGGGCGCGGCGAGCCTTGCTTCTCCGCCTTCGTCATCGCCGAGAACGCGACGTCGCAGGCCACGTCCTTGAGGATGTCGTGCGCGGCCTCGGCCAGCTTCTCCTTGACGGACTGACCTGTCCGCACGGTGTCCGCTGCGGCCTGAGCCTGGCTTTGAACGATCGTCCGGTCCGCGTCGGCCGCCTGCTGGACCTCCTGGATCTCCTCGAGCCCGCGCTTCATGCTCGCGAGCGCGTCGATCTTCGCTCGGTCGGCACCGGACTTCGGAGCGGCGCGGAGCACGTCGTCCACCTGGGTGCCCAGGCTCCCCAGATCGGTGGAGCCGCGCAGGATGTCGTCGGTGGCGGGTGCGCGCTGGATGACCTCGTCGGCGCTGCCCGACCACGTCGACGGTGGCGGGCACTTCGCCGCCGTCGCGAACACGGCGAGGAGCGAGACACCCAGTGCCACCGTCGTTCTCGTCCACGCAGGAGGCATGTCACTCACCTCATCGCGGCGCGGATGGCGACCACCATGCGATCGCGTTCCACCGCGTTCTTCCGGGAGATGTTGGCTGTACCGCGGCTGTTGAGCACACCGATCTCGGTGACCGCACCGCCGACTCCCGTGACGACGAGGGTCGGCGGGTGGTGAGCCGCGGCGGTCCACCCACCGCGACACCCGTCAGCCCGCCGAAGTCCTCCTGCTCGACCAGCCCGCCGAGCTTCTCGGGCAGGCCGGCGACGAAGTCGGGCGCGCCGGCCTTGCCCAGCGCCCAGGTAAGCACCTTCACCACGTCGGTGACGTTCAACGGCGTGAACACGAGGCGCTTCGTGGTGAGCACGAGGTCACCACCCACCGAGGTGAGACCACCTGGCCGGAAGGACGCCACGGCGCGAGTGACCTCGTCTTCGCCTACGGCCAATGTGACGGGCAGCGGGCTTTTGCCGCTGCCACCGAGGAGGCCGCTGAAAGCATCGAGCACGGACATGGTGTCCTCCCTGCTACGACTGGTACCTCCCTCTCGCATTACTGCGTTGCGCGGTTACAGCGCTCACCCGAATGGCCCAGTCCGGGCTGGCCTCGGTCAGGACTACGGCAGTCGTTGGTCCGTCACGCACGTACGCCGAATCGAGGCACTCCGAGCAGTCGCAGGTAGGCGAGCAACGGCTGCGAGTGGCTGTGCAGGTTGGCGACGGGGTACGCCTGCATCGCGGTGCCGAAGTCGGGCAGCGCCCACGTCTCGCCGGGGCGGTCGCTGTCCGGGGCGAGGTAGCAGTCGGGGCCAGAGAGCGTGCCCGGCCACACGTCGGGATAGGCGGCGGTGTGCGCGTGCAGGGTCATGCGGCGCCACTCGTCCCATGCGAGGTCCTGGTCGTGGAGGGAGGCCGCCCAGATCAGGGTCATGTTGACCGAGACCCACACCTGGCCCTGGGTGCCCTCGGGGACGGGCCAGCGGTGGCGGGCGCCCAGCGGTGAGCCGGCTCGGCAGGTTTCGTCGATGGTCTGGAGCAACGCGCGTGCCTGGTCGGGGGTGGCTGCGCCGCACAAAATCGCCCACGGCTGCACCTCCAGCCACAGGTCGTGGTCGCCGACCACGTGACCGCCGGGGCCGTGGGCGCGCCGGAACCAGCGGCCGTTCCACTCCATTGTGACGAGCGCCTGGAGGCCGGCGGCGCGGGAGCGTGCTTCGGACGCCGTCGCGGTGTCGCCCAGGCGGTCGGCGAGGTCCGCGTAGAACGGGAGGACCCAGGCGGCCATGGCGGAGTTCAGGACCGACTCGCCGCGTTCGATCATCAGCTCACGGTCCACTCCGGACTCTTTGATGGCGAGGTCGTTCCAGTCTGCGTTCAGGATGCGGACGTGGCCGTGCTCGCCCACGCCCACCTCGTCCACGAAGAACCTGAACTGGCGCCGCAGGTTCTCGGCGAGCGGGACGGGATCGGCGTGGTGGCACGGGTGGTAGGGCACGGATGAGCCGAACGCGTCGAGGTCTCCGGTCACGGCGGCGTACTCGGCGGCGAGCCAGAGGGCCCACAGGTTCTGGTCGGACGGGCGGAACAGCTGTGTCCACGGCTGCTTGCGGCCGTCGAGCGCGTACGGCAGGTCGCCGTCCGGGCTGCCCCAGGCGCAGGTGTTGCGCAGCACCGACAGTGCGAGGTCAGGCTCGAGGTGGACCAACGGCAGCGCGTGCTGCAGCGGATCCCTTGCGGCGCCGTTGAAACCGTGGCGGAACGAGTAGGCGGAGCCCTGGTTCAGGGTGTGACCGCCGAGCACGCCGTCCGCGCAGGCGGCACCGGTGAGAAGTGCGGCGTGCCACGGGATTTCGACGGCCACCTCCGGTGCGCGCGAGGAGACCGGGTCCGGAAGACGTTTCCTCAGGCCCGCCAGGCTTTCCTCGTAGACCGCCGCCGGGTCGGCGGGGCCGTCGAGCAGGCCGAACCGGAACCACGCGGTCGTCCGCTGCCGGGGCGGGATCTCCAGCGCGACCGCCACTCTCAGCAGCCCGGCGGTGGTCTCCACCCTGTCGCCGCCGAAGTGCTCCAGCGCCACCACGGGTGCGTCCGGCGGGGCGTCTCCGCGCGACGGGCCGAACTCCAGGTTCACCTCACGCGGCCGGACCCCCCATTCCTCGGTCAGCTCGCCGCGCAGCACGCCGTCGCCGTCGTTGCTCACTTCGACCCTGATCAGCACCCACGGCACCTCGCCCTCCGGGCACAGGACCGTGCGCTCCACGCCACCGACCTCGACTCGGAAGAAGTTCGGGCCGAACAGCTTCACCGGGGCGGCGTCCGACGACACCGCGCCGAAGCGGGCGATGCCGGTGCGTTCGGTGATCCACCGGCAGCCGAGGTGCTCGTCCCAGACGCCGGTGAGCCCGTCGCTGTCGGCCACCAGGGTGATCCGGCGGTTGCCGACGTGCACCCAGTGCCGCGACGACGGCGGGTCGATGATCGGGTCCCACGGCCGGGGGCCCGCCCGGTACTCGAACGCGGGCAGGCCCTCGGCCGTCGTCCACTCCCCGAACGCACTCACACGGGAAAGCGTTGCGGCAGAACCCTCACACGGGCAATCGTCCGTTCAGCGCCAGAACCTCCTGCGGCGCTCCGGCTCGGCGGTCTTGCCCGCCACGAACCCCCGCAGCACCTCCAGCGTCCGCGCCCACAACCGGTCGACGTCCCCACCGGCCGTGATCTCCGCGAACAACGCGCGCAGCGGCTCGTAGGCAGGTCCGGTGCGGCCGCCGACGAGGATGCCGAGCCGGCTGGCCAGGTCGGCGAGCAGGTCACGGCGTTCCCACGACGGCAGCGCCGCGTCCTGCTCCAGGCGCCCGATCTCCCGCGTCACGACCTCGCGCAGGTCGGCCGGCTCGGCTGCGGGAGGCATCGGCATCGATCCGGGCGGAGCGATCGGTGCCTGCTTGGGCGCGGACCGGCCGCCCGAACGGGCGTGCAGCGCCTGGGGTGCGGGCGGGGGCATCGCCGCGTCGAACGAGACCGGTGCGGCCGCGAACGGTGACGGGGCAGCGGCGAACGCGGGCGGCCCTCCGGCGAACATCGGCAGCCCAGGAGCCTGCGGTTCCCAACCGGCGGGCTGTTCGACCGGCTGCACCACCCGGTGCACCGTCCCGTCGGACACCACTCGCTCGTCCACCGCCACGAACGCGGTGAAGCGGCACAGCACACCGAACCGCAACGACGTCCGCACGATCGACGACTCCAGCGTCCGGTCGCCGGCCGCGTACCGGTCCTCCAGGTCGCGCAGCGCGGCACGGGCCCACTGCGAGCGAACGGCGGACGAGGTGTGCTCGCGCACCGCCACCGTCTCCTCCCAGTCCGCACCGTCCCGAGTCTTGCCGCGCACGGTGCAGGACTCCGGCGCCGCACCGCGATACCGGCCGAGCGCCACCAGCGGCACACCGGGGTAGATGGCCGTGGGCAGCCGGGGCAGGTCGGATCCGGGCGACACCACCACGTCGGTGACGACCGGCGCGCCGATCCGCCGCTGGATGTGCGTCATCGCCTCGTCGAGCCGGTCCTCGCTCTCAACCAGTTCGCAGCGACCCGCCCCGGCCGCGGCCAGCCTGCCGAGGAAACCCGCGTTGACGGCCGTGTCGATGCCGACGGCGTGGATCCGCGTCCGGTTGATCAGCGGGGTGATGTCGCGCAGCACCTGGTCCTCGTTGCCGACCTGGCCGTCCGTGACGAGCACGAGGACCGGGTCGCGTCCCGAACCGGCGTCGGCCAGCGCGCTCAGGCCCTGCCGCAGCGGCTCGTACATCTCGGTGCCTCCACGCGCCCGCACGGCCGCCAGGTGCTCGACGGCGCGGAAGCGGTGGCGGTCGGTGGCCGTGACCAGCCCCGAGCCGAGCTCGGCCGGCCGTTCCACCCGGTCGTCGAAGGTGATCACGGAGAACGTGTCGTCCGCGGTCAGCGTGTCGACGATGCGGGCCGCCGCACGCCGGGCCGCGACCATCTTCCAGCCCGACATGCTGCCGGAGCGGTCGAGCAGCAGCACGACGTCGCGCGGGCGGACCGGTGCCTCGGATTCGGGCGGCAGGACCGTGAGCTGGTAGGTGCCCTCCCCGCTGTCGTCGAGGTCGGGCACGCACACGACCGCCGAGCTGTTCCCCTGGTACGCCAGGCGAAGCACGAAGTCGCGGTCGACGTTCTCCCCCGGCGTGACCGAGACCGTGGTGCCCTCGGTGACGACGGTGTGCAGGCTCGACCGCACCTCGCCGAGCTCCAGCCCGGCGGGGTCGATCTCGACGGCGATGCCCAGCTCCACCGGGTTCGGGAAACCTGGCAGCAGCACCGGCGGCGTGATCCGCGAGGCGTCCGGCACCAGGTCCGTGTCCTGGGCGTGCCCGTCGCCGACCGACGGCCCCTCCAGCGGCGTGCCCGGCACGTAGCGGGGCGCCACGACCAGCGGGAACCGGAACGTGGCCGCGCCGTCCTCGAACACCAGCGGCCCCACCAGGGTCAGCTCGACCACGACCCGTTCGCCCGCGGGGATGTTGCCCACGCGCATGGTGAACACGTCGGGCCGTTCTTCCTCCACGATGGACGCCCGATTGCCCGCGGCGATCGCGTCGTCGTACGTCTGACGGGCCTGGGCACGCTCCTGCAGGTCGGCGGCCACCGTGCGGTCGCCGGCGGTCATCTTCATGCCGGTGACGGCGGCGCGGTCCGGCAGCGGGAACACGTAGGTCGCTTCGAGCGCGGTGTCGTGGGTGTTCACGAACCCGGCCTTCACCACCGTCCGGCCGACCAGGCCGGTGATGGAGGCGCGCACGTCGAGGAGCTCCAGCGGCAGGTTGCCGCGCTCGGTGCGCAGCGCGCCGACACCCGCGTCCTCGGTCGTCCGGCCGACGCGGTCGGCTTCCCCGGTCTTCATCGGGGCGACGGACAAGGTCATGACGATTCCCTTTCGTTGAGCAGGCCACGGGCGGCGAGCAGGTCGAGCAGTGGCCGGGCGGCGGCGGCGATGTCCGCGCGGTCGGCGGCGGTCGGCGTCCCCGGCACGAGGACCACGGCGCCTCCCCCGAGCGCGACGCCGTGGAGGGCGAACGCCTCCGCGGGCGCGGGCGGCGGGGCCGGTGCGGCAGCGGGTTCGGCCCAGAACCTGGGGCGAACGGCCTCCGGCTGTGGTGCGTCACCGGGGGCGAGCAGGTCTTCCGGGACGCGGGCGAGGGCCGCCAGCGTCGTGTCGGTGGCGCCCGCGAGTTCGGCTTGGATGTCGGCCAGCGTCCTCCCCTGCGACTGAAGTCTCTTGACGGCCACCAGCTGGAGCAGGTGGCGCCGCTCGTACAACGCGGTGCGGCCGCGCATCGCCGAAGGTCTGTCGACCAGCCCCGTCGTCGCGTACCAGCGGACGGCCCGCCGGTCGGGAACGTCCCGGACGCGGCCGTTGGGCGCGCCGGGGTACTCCGCCGACAACGCGGCGGAGACGCGGTCCAGCAACTCGTCGAGCGTCCACACCCCACGATAGTGACACTGCAATCGTGACAGTGTCAACGTTGCAGCCTGATGATGTTCACGCCTGGTAGCCGGGTACCGTCCAGCGCGTCCGCGTGCCCCTGTTAGCCCCCGACATGAGGACGGAGAGCACGAGTGACCACGGACGAGATCGGCACCCTGGCCGATCACAGCGCCGAGCTGGGCCGTTTGACGACCAAGAAGGCCCAGATCCACTACGCGCTGGAGCACATGCCGCGCGGTGGCACGGTCGAGGACGTCCGGCGCTGGCTGCACAAGCAGGGCCAGGTCGTGCCCACCAGCTCCCACGCCAGGGTGATCGTGAACGAGTGGCGCGCCCGCAACGGCATGACCGACACGGGCGGCCACGCGCTGCTCACGCCGGAGCTGATCGCGGAGCTCGACAAGGCGGAGACGCCCACCCCCGACACTCCGGAGGCTCCCGCGGCGGAGCCGTCGAAGCCCGCCGGCGCCAAGGGCTTCTACTTCGTCGCGCTCATGAGCATCGGCGTCAGCGTCGACACCTCCTGGCGGTTCTTCGAGCAGCGCCTGGGCATCACCGACGTCGTGGAGCGGGTCGTCCTGTTCTCCGTGATGGAGGCGGCGCTCGTGGCCTGCGGCTGGGCGATGCGCGGTGGCGTGCGCCAGAACGGCCGCCCCGGCCCCGCCCGGCTCGTCGCGTGGGCGCTGACGGCGTTCGCCGCCTTCGCGGCGTTCAGCCTGTCCGGCCCGGTCGCCGGTACCGCCCGCGTCCTGCTCGGACCGGTCCTGGGTCTCGTCATGCTGCACCTCGCGCTCGGCATCGAGATCCGCGCGGCCCGCCGGCACACGACCACCTGGGCTCACGTGGGCCGGGAGGTGCGGGAACGCCTGCTGTCGTTGCTGGGTCTCGGCGACGACGGCCGCGACGCCCTGGCACGCACCCGTGACAAGGCCGCCCTGCGCGCCGCGAAGCTGTCGGTCGCCAGCCGCTGGACGCCCCGCCGCAAGGCCCGTCTGCGCAAGGCACTGCACGCCTCGCACGTCGCGCACGACCCGGTCCAGCGCGACCGGATGCTGCGCGAGCTCGGCGTGCTCCAGCACGCGGACAAGCTGGCCGAGACCACCCAGCCCGCACCGTGGTGACACCGGTCCTGATCTCCGACACCGGCCTCGCCGGGGAGATCGCCGCCCTGATCAACCGCGTGTACGCCGCCGCGGAGGAAGGGATCTGGCTCGACGGCAAGGGCCGGACCACCGAGGGCGAGGTGGCAGGGCTCATCGCCGCCGGGCAGATCGCGGTGGCCCGGTCCGGCGAACGCATCGTGGGTTCCGTGCGCGTCCATCAGCTCGACGACGGCGCGGGTGAGTTCGGCATGCTGGTCGCCGCGCCGGAGGAACGCGGTACCGGCATCGGGACGGACCTCGTGGCGTTCGCCGAGGCCTGGGGGCGGGAGCGCGGCGCCGCGGAGATGCAGCTGGAGCTGCTGGTTCCGCAGGGGTGGGCGCATCCGGTGAAAGAGTTCCTCCGGGGCTGGTACACGCGCATCGGCTATCGGCTGGTGCGCAAGGACAGCCTCGAGAGCGCCTATCCGTTCCTGGTGCCGCACCTCGCCTGCCCGTGCGACTTCCTCGTCTTCCGAAAAGATCTCGTTCCCAGTAGGTGAACTCTCAACCGGTTCGATCGAGGTGCGAGGTACCGTCCGCCTCCTGAGCCGAGTTTGAGGAGACGAACCGTGCGTCGTCGTATGCGTGGCACCGCCGTGGCCGCGATCGCGCTGACCAGCCTCATGGTGGTGAGCGCCTGCGCGAAGGACTCCGGTGGAGGTACCGCTCCCACCGGGTCGGCCGGCGGCTGTGAGTTCGCGGAGCCGCCCACCGCGCCCGTCGCGTCGAGCACCAGCGCCGCCGCCGGTGGCGACAAGGTCGACGGCAGTGCGTTGAAGATCGGCCTGGCCTACGACATCGGCGGCCGCGGTGACGCGTCGTTCAACGACCTCGCCGCCGCCGGGTTCGACCAGGCCATCAAGGACATGGGCGTCAAGAAGGAGAACACCCGCGAGCTCTCCGCCGCCCCGAACGAGGACGAGTCCGCGAAGCAGACCCGGTTGCGCCAGCTCGCGTCCGAGGGCTTCAACCCGATCGTCGGCGTCGGCTTCGCCTACACCGAGTCGCTGCGGGTCGTCGCACCGGAGTTCCCGAACGTCAAGTTCGGCCTGGTCGACTCCGCCGTGGAGGGTGTCGCCAACGTGACCCCGCTGGTGTTCGCCGAGCAGGAGGGCGCGTTCCTCGCGGGCGTCGTCGCGGCCTACCAGAGCAAGAAGTGCCACGTCGGCTTCGTCGGCGGCGTGGACATCCCGCTGATCCAGAAGTTCGAGGCGGGCTACAACCAGGGCGCGAGGACCGCGGCGCCGAAGGTCACGATCGACAAGAAGTACATCACCCCGGCCGGCGACTTCACCGGCTTCCAGGACCCGCCGAAGGGCCAGGAGGCCGCGAAGGGCCTGATCGACAAGGGCGCCGACGTCGTCTACCCGGCCGCGGGCGCGTCCGGCATCGGCGTGTTCGCCGCGGTGAAGGAGGCGGGCGTGCTGGCGATCGGCTGCGACGCCGACCAGTACAACCAGCCCGCGCTCGCGGCCAACCGCGACGTGATCGTGGCGTCGAGCCTCAAGCGCGTGGACGTCGCCGTGTACGACTTCTTCCACGCCGCCGCCAGCAACGACATCGCGTCGCTGCCCAAGGTCTTCGACCTCAAGTCGAACGGCATGGGCTACGCGACGTCGGGCGGCAAGATCGACGCGAAGCTGCAGGGCATCCTCGAGGGCTACAAGGCGCAGATCATCGAGGGCAAGATCAAGGTGGCCGACCAGGTGTAGCGGTCGAACGCCGGGAGGCTCGTGGACCGCGGCGAGCTCGAGTCCCGAACGAGCGGGAGATCGGGTGGAAGCAGGGCCCGGAAGTCCCTTCGGCGCGGCCTGGGACCAGGTGCACGGCTCAGCCCGGCCGCGCACCGCGCCGTGCTGGTCCACCCGAGGCTTGACCTGGGAGGTCGTGCGGGTCCGGGAGGTTAAACTGCGGTGGTGCGCAGGTCGGGATTGGCGGAGAACACACATGGGTTGGGCGCCCATGATCACGCGTGCTGGCGGTACGAGGAAGCACGCGAGTTCCATGCTCATGTCCGCGAGTTCTTGTCCGACGGGCTCGCCCGCGGCTACCGGGTCTGGTACACCGCGTCCGGCGATGTGACGGCGCTGGCGGGCGATCTGCGCGGCATCGACGGGATCGACGAGGCCCTGGCTTCCGGGGCGGCTCAGGTCTCATCGCTGGACACGCAGTACCCGGTCGGCGCACCGATCGACCCTGCCGCGCAGGTGCGTGCGTACGCAGAAGCGACCCAGGAGGCCCTGGCCGCCGGGTTCACCGGCTTGCGCGTGGCTGCGGACTGCACACCGTTGGTGGGCACTCCGGAGCAGCTCGACGCGTTCGCCCGCTACGAGCACTTGGTGGACCACTACATGACCAGCAGCCCGCTCTCGGGGATGTGCGGCTACGCGAGTGACGCCGTGGACGAGCAGGCGTTCGGGCAGGTGGCCTGCATGCATCCGAACACCAACTCGCCCTCGCCCGGTTTCCGGTTGTACGCCGCCGGCGACGACGGGACCGCATTGGGTGGTGAGACCGACCTCGTTCCGGGAGAGCTGTTCAGCCTGGCTCTCGTCCGCGCCGGCCTGCGCCCGAGAGACGGGCGGATCGTGCTCGAGGCCGGTGGCCTGGAGTTCCTCGACCACAACAGTCTCCTGCGCCTGGCCGGGCATGCCGCAGACCGGGACGCGTTGCTCGTGCTGCGCACATCATGGCCAGGGGCTGCCCGTCTGGTCGACCTGCTCGACCTGACCAACGTGCGCGTGGAGGCAGCATCATGACGGTCGCGGAGCTGCCGCCTTCGGAGCGTTTCGTCCACCCCGCGCTGTTCTACGGCACGGATGAGCAGTACCTGGACGCGCTCGTGCCGTTCGTCACCGAGGGCCTGGAGCGGACGCAGCCCGTGGCCGTGGCGGTGCCCGGCGCGCGGCTGCGGTTGCTGCGTGAGGCGCTGGGCGATGCCGCGCACGAGGTGACGATGATCGACATGGAGGTCGCGGGCCGCAACCCGGGCCGGATCATTCCCACCGTCCTGCGCCGGTTCGCCGACGGCCACGACACCGTGCACGTGCGGATCGTCGGTGAGCCCATCTGGGCGGGTCGTACCGATGCCGAGTACCCGGCGTGCGCCCAGCACGAGGCGTTGATCAACCTGGCCTTCGCCGGCCGCGACGTCACCATCGTCTGCCCGTACGACACCTCCACGCTCGACGAACGTGCACTGGCCGATGCCTTGGTCACCCATCCGGTGGTGTGGGAGGGCGCTCGGCGTCTCAAGAGCGATCGATACGACCCCGACGACGTCATAGGGCGTTACAACCAGCCGCTGCCGGCCGTCAGCGACGCGGTCGAGATGACGATCGAGGGCACCGCCGACCTGCGCGCCGCGCGCGGGTTCGCCGTGGCCCACGCACACCGCCTGGGTCTTCCCGACGAGCGGATGGCCGATCTCCAGCTCATCACCGGCGAACTGGTGACGAACAGCCTGCGGCACACCGGCGGGAACTGCCGTCTGCGCGTCTGGCGCCATCACGACCACCTGGTCTGCGCGGTCGAGGACGGCGGGCACCTGGACGACCCGCTCGCGGGCCGCCGCCCGCCCGCACAGGAGCAGTTCGGTGGTCGCGGACTGCTGTTGATCAATCAGCTGGCTGATCTCGTCCGCACGCACACCACCAGACACGGCACCACGGTCCACGCGCTCCTGGCACTCTCCTCGCAGGCACGCTGACCACGGCCGGCCTCACGACCGTGGGCAGCCGACGGCCTCCTCGATGGTCGGATGGAACGGGAGAACGTTCTCCAGCCCGACGACCCGGAACAGGCGCATCAGTTCACGGTTGAGGCCGGCGAGGCCGAACGAGCCACCGGCGACCCGAGCACGCTGGTAGGCGACGACGAACACGCTGATGCCGGTGGAGTCGCAGTAGGTGAGACCGGCTCCGTCGATGACGAGACCGGTGCTGAGGTCGAAGTCGACCGTGTCGAGCACCTTCCACACCTGAGGGCTCGTGTGGAAGTCGAGTTCGCCGGCGACCCGCAGCACGGCGACACCCGTCGGATGCGGTTCGAGAGTGGCGATGCTGGCCTGTCTGGTCAACCGGTTCTCCTGTGCGACGGATGGGCGTGGCGTGAACTGGCTGCGGAATGCGGCGCCGAGCAGACCGGAGGTGCTGCCGGCTCCACGAGTCGCGGAGAGGGTCGTACCGCGACAGTGTCTCACCTGGTTGCGCCGGACGGGTCGGGCGATGCGGACGAGGATGCGCCGATGCGCCTCGCCCGCGAGGTAAACGCCTGCCTTAGGTGAACGGGCTGGTGTGGCCGACCAGTCGGCCGTCACAATGAGCGGCATGCTGACAGCGGTGCTGTACGGCTTGGCCGCATCGAGTGCGCTGGTGATCGGCGCGGTCGCCGGCTCCCTGTGGCGGCCGCCGCGGTGGATCACCGGTGTCCTGCTGGCCTTCGCCAGCGGCGCGCTGATCTCCGCGCTGGCGTTCGAACTGTTCGAGGAGGCGTTCCACCTCGGCGGAGCGGTGCGATCCGGACTCGGCCTGCTGGCAGGGGCGGCCACGTTCGTGCTGGTGGACTCCGCTCTGGACCGCTACGTCACCGGCCACGCCGGACCTGGGCAACGAGAGGTCGCGAAGACCGGTGCGAGCGGCGGTGTCGGCTTCGCGCTGCTCGCCGCGGTGACTCTGGACGGGGTGCCGGAGAACCTCGCACTCGGGGTGTCCCTGGCCAGCGGTGTGTCGCTGACGTTGCTCGTGGCGATCTTCTTCTCCAACCTCCCCGAGTCGCTCGTCGGCGCCGTCGCCATGCGCGAATCGGGGCGGAGCAGGCGCGCGGTGATCATGACGTGGGCGGCGTGTGCGCTGCTGCTGGCGGGCGCGGTGGTGCTCGGCAGGCTGGTCGCGGGAGGACTGAGCGACGCCGTGCTGGCCGTGGCGCTGTCCTTCGCCGGCGGGGCGGTGATCGCGTCGCTGGCCGACACGCTGATGCCCGAGGCGTTCGAGCACGGGCGGCCGCTCAACGCCTTCGCCACAGCCGGAGGCTTCTTCCTGTCCTTCATCCTCGCCGCCTGACCGGCCCGCCCACCAGATCAGGCGCACCTCGCTCGACCTCTGCACACAGGCACTTCGCCCTGCAGACAGCTGCGTCGGTTTTGAATCGATTTTCGGCGGGTAGCTCCATCCTGACCTCATGGCGATGTCACGGCGAGGAGGACCGCATGCCGACAGCTGACCGTGCTCCCTGTCGGGAGTTCAGATGAGGATCGCGATGGTGTCCGTGATGGCGAACCCGCTCACCGAGGGCACAGGACAGGGGGCACACGTTCAGCAGATGGCGGCGGCCTTGTGCCGACTGGGGCACGAGGTCACCGTCTACACGCGACGGACGACGCCGAAGTCTCACGACCGGGTTCGCACCGACGAGAAGTTCGAGGTCGTGCAGGTGCCTGCCGGCCCGGCCGAGCCCCTGTCCGGTGACGAACTGGTTGCACACCTCGGAGAATTCGCCGAGTTCCTCGCCGAGGAGTGGCGACTGTCGTCGCCGGACGTCGTGCATTCGCACCACTGGCAGTCCGGGCTGGTCGCACTGATCAGCGCGCATCGCGTTCAGGTACCCGTGGTGCACTCGCACCACGGCCTCGGGGTGGCGGACGACGAGAAACGCGCCGACGCTGAACGGCTGCTCGCTCGCATGGCGTCGTGGACGGTGACGACGTGCACGCAGGAAATCGCCCAGCTCATGCAGCTCGGCGTGCGCCGCACACAGGCCTCGGTCGTGCCGGCCGGGGTGGACCTGGACCTGTTCAAGCCGGAGGGGCCGGCTGCCGCACGGGGCAGCCTCCGGCGCGTGGTCACGGTGGGCAGGCTCGAGCCGGGCAGCGGGTTCGCCACCGTTGTCGCCGCCTTGTCCGTCGTGGACGACGTCGAGCTGGTGATCGTCGGAGACAAGGCACAGGCCAATCCCGTCGCCGCGCAGTTGCGGAAGCTCGCACGTACGCTCGGCTCGCTTGATCGAGTCGTGTTCGCGGGCGTCGTGCCGCAGGTCAAGATGCCCGCTCTGCTCCGGTCAGCTGACGTTGTCGTGTGCATGCCCAGATCCGAGCCGTTCGGGCTCGCCGCACTCGAGGCGATGGCGTGCGGTGTTCCGGTGATCGCAACGGCAGTCGGCGCGTTGACCGACGTGATCACGCACAACGTGAGCGGTCTGCACGTCCCACCGAACGACGCTCGCGCACTCGCGCGCTTGCTACGGCTACTGCTCGCCGACGACACCAAACGGCAGGAACTGGGTGTCGCGGCGCGCGACCGCGTCGCCGCCCGCTACTCGCGAGAACGGCTGGCGAACGAAGCGGTGGCGGTGTACGAGCGGGTGGATCCAGTGCACGGCAACGAATAGCCCTGCCGGTTCTCGCCGTCGAGGGTTCGTCGGCGCTCGACCACCGGCCGTGGGCTGAGATGACGCACCATCAGATCGCACAGACGGACGAACCTGCGAGACCCCGCGAGTGTCGTTCGTCCGCGCTGGTAGGCGCGTTCGTATCGTGCGGGGTGTGGGAAATGATCAAGAGGATGGCCAGGAGCCCCCAGACCTCGGCATCGAGAATGTCGAGGAGCCTCCAGACCTCGGCATCGAGATGGTGCCCGTCGCGCTGGCGGGGTTGCGCGCCGAACTCAGCGAGGCCCGCGGCCTGGCCCGCGAGCTCGCCGGACTGACGCCGGACCAGGCCGACAGCGCGTGGTGCGATCAGCTCGAGTACGAGTACCACGACGTCGGCGTCGGCCAGGCCACGATGGCACGGCAACTGGATCGGTGGCGCCTCACTCACCCCGACGCTCCGGGACTCGACGAGCTTGCCGAACTCATCGCCGACGTGGAACCGGTTCGCCAGGCGCTGCTGCAGCAACTCGCCCGGCTGCGCTGTGCGGGAGGTGTCAGCGGGACCCCCAGTCTGCCGGGGAGCGGAGCTGATCCGTGACGGACTCCGCCTTCGCGCGTGAACTGCCGTGGACGCGTTGCGGTGCAGGCTTTTAGCCAGTCGCCACATCACCTGATCTAGTGGTTTTGGCGCGTCGCCACGTGATCTGCGTACTCACTTGATCAACAGTGCTCCCATGAGCAGGACACCGATCTTCGACGAGCTTTACGCCGAGTACGTTTCGAGTACATCGACGACGGAGACGTTCACGGCTCCGCGTTCGCTTGCCACGTCAGCCGCGCACGAACCACGACGCGAAACGCCGGCATTCCGCTACGTGGCAAGACATGCCGCCTTGCAGCGGCGGCGCGGGAACTGACGACGCGCGTTCGCTGCCGTGGTCGCCCAGAGCCGCTGCCCGGCAGAGCCGCCGAGCACGCCGAACAGCGTGCCCAGCGGCTGGTGACGCAGCTTGTCGACGTTCGTGTTCACCGCCCTCGCCGCAGCAGCTTCCACAGCAGCAGCGCGACCGCCGCCGCGCCTGCCGCGACCACCGCCGGGTGCTGGCGGGCCTGCCGGACACCCTGCTCGACGCGCTGCTGCACGGGCTCGGGCAGCCCCTCGACCGCCTCGAGGACGGTCACGCCGACCTGCGTCGCCACGACGCCGGCCCTGTCGCCGACCTGGCCCGCGATGACGGTCGCCTTCTCGCTCACCTGGCCCGCGACAGCGCCGGCCTTCTGGCCGACCTGGGTCGCCTTCTCGCTCACCTGGCCCGCGACAGCGCCGGCCTTCTGGCCGACCTGGGTCGCCTTATCGCTCACCTGGGCGGCCGCGACGGCCGCCTTCTCACGGGCCTGCTCCGCCGCCACGCCAACCTTCTCGGCGACGGCACCGGCCTCGCCGGGCTTCTCCCCCGCCTTGCTCGCGTCACCGCTCACCATGCCGGTCGCTGCCTTCTTGGCAGGCATGGCGGGCTGCTTCACCGTGTCCGCTCCTTCGCGGGCCTCGGGCTTGACTCGTCGGGCTCCGTTCGTCGTGCCGGCCGGCGGTTCCACGGTGCCACCCTGTTCCCGCCGCGGTCGCCCGACTTCGGCGCGCAGCTCGTTCGCTCCGGCGGGAACGTTCTTGTCGCTCATCGGTGTGCCCTTTCACTGGCGGTGGCCATGTCCTGCTCGCGGCCGATCAACTTGATCTACCTCTACCCAAAAGAGCCGTGGTGTACGCACGGAGTTCGGGACGACCCGTCGCTCAGGGCGCACGATGGGTACGGGCCCGCGGCGATGCTCCTACCGATCTGAACGGCCGGCGCTTCGTGATGTCGCGCGACTCATTGCGGTCCGCACCGCGGCGCCCTCCCGGTTCAGTACGATCTCCTCTTGGAGGGAGACCGGGGTGCTGCTCAGCGGACTTGTGCTGATCGTGCTGGGCATCGCGGGCTTGGTGGTCGACGCGCCGAAACCGCTGGACCAGTACGACCAGCTGATCACCGGTGGCGCGGTGGTCGCGATCGTCATCGGCGGTGTGCTGGTGCTCAGGCACGTCCGCGAGGAGCTCAGCACCGCCGCGAGCATCTCGCTGGTCGGCATCGCGCTCCTGGTCAGCGAGGGAATCGCGACGTGGCTCCCGGAAGGGCTGCGACCGTGGGTGCTCCCGCTGGTCAGCGCGGTCGTCGTGGTCGCCGTGCTCTTCGCGCTGTTCGACTTCGCCTTCGGCAGCCTCTTCATGTTCGGCACGTTCATGGCCGGCTTCGGGGTCGTCGTCTTCGCCACCGACTTCTTCCTCGACCTCGGCGGCTGGGACCCGGCGCTGAACGTTCTCGGCACCGCGCTGGTGACCGCGGCGCCGATCCACCTGTTCGCCGAGGCGCACCTGGACGACCGCGAGGGCACGAACGTCTACGCTGGTGCGGCCGCCGCCACGGCGTCGTTCGCGGTCGCGATCACCTCGGTCGTCGCGGTGAACGTGTTCGACCTCTGGACATGGGCCCACGTCGTGCTGATCGTGGTGTCGGTGCTCGGGTTCATCGGTGGAGCCTTCGGAGTGCTGTACGCGATCGGCAGTCAGCCGTCCTCGGCCCCGCCCGCACCAGAAGCGTCGCTGGCCCGCCTGCGGGACCAGCCCGACGGCGCGTACCGGCTGCTACCGCGCATCTAACAGGTTCGTCACCTGCACCTCCTTCAGGAGACCGATCGACTTCTCGGTGAGCATGCCGCGCAGCACGGCGTCGGCGTGATCCGGCCGCCCCAGCCCGCGCAGCTCCAGCGCGGCAGCGAGGCGTTGCTCGAAACCCAGGCGCGCCGCGGCCATGAGCCCGGCCATCACGATGCCCCACAACGAGTGGTCGTCGACCTCCGCCGGCACGTCCCAGGACTTGATCATCCTTCGCCGGAAACGCTGGACGTCCTTCAGCGAGTCGACGTACTCGACCAGCTCGACCAGGTTCTTGAGCCCGTACGAGTGGCCGGTGATCGCGTTCAGAGCGGCTGCGGCGGTCTCCCGGTGGTCGGGCAGCGTGCCCAGCTCGTGAACGAGGCGCAGCCGCATCAGGATCGGCAGGGCCGGGTCTCGAACGAGCTCCGCCAGCTCACCCGCCGCGTCCGCACCGAGCTCCACCAACGCGTCGACCGCGTCCATGCGCGGGTTCAGGTCGAGCTGCCGGTCGCGCACCTGGCGGCCGAGCCCGCGGACGTCCTGCGCGAGTTCCGGCACCGTCAGGAGGTCGTGGACGAGCGGCGCGACCTCCTTCGGCCCTGATGGGGTGGCTTGGACCCGTGCGCCGAACGCGACGTTGCGCGCCAACGCCAGCGACGCCGCCGTCTCGCTGTGCAGCTGCCGGGGAGCCGGGAAGTTCTTCTTCCGCAACGCGATCTGCAACTGCTGGTACACCGTGCGCAGCGAGATCAACTCCTCGCCACCGGCCATCCCGTTGTGCAGCAACGAGATCAGCTCGCCGCTGAACGCCGTGTGCCTGGCCCCACGCGGCGCGAGCGACACCTCGTCACGTGCCGAGGACGCCAGCGTGTAGGTGCCCTCGATCTCCGCCAGCTCACCCGGCCCGCTCATGAAGCCGGGATCGGTGATGCGGCCCGAGTAGCAGCAGTCGAGCACGAGCACCTGCACCGCGGCCGGGCTCGCGCGGAAGATCGCGCGCAGCTGGTCGAGGTGCAGCGAGTTGATTTCGCGGTGCCGTTCGCTGGTGTCGCTCAACGCGAACAGCAACCGCCCGTTCTCGCTGATCAGTCCGTGCCCGGCGTAGTAGACCAGCAGGACGTCCTCTGCCTGTTCGGCGATGTCCGCGATCCGCACGACGTCTGGTGAGCGCGGGTCGGCGAACACGTGGCACGAGGCCGCGGTCAGCCCGCCACGCGCCGGGTCGGTGAGGATCCGGTGCAGGTCCTGGACGTTGTTGCGGACCGAGGGCAGGTCGTTCAGGTTCGAGTCGTCGAAATGCGCGGCGCCGATGAGGACGACCTGCGACCTGGCGGGGTCGGCCAGCCTCATGCGGTCACTCCTGTTCCAGAGCCTTGTTCGCCTCGTCGAGCAGCTCGCGCACGGCGTCCTTGTCGGCCTTGATGCTCTCCGCGTTCAGCGAGATGGTCTTGTCGCCGCGGGTGATCTCGACGCGGACGTTGGTGCGCCTGCTCTTCAACCAGTCGGTCACCGAGTTCAGCACCACGGCCACACCACCGCTGCCGAGCAACACCGTCAGCACGTCCGAGGTCGCGCTCATGTGTTCGTCCGACGACGGCGTTTCGGCGTAACGGACCCGCCCGCGCAGCTCCCGTTCGCTCTTCATCCAGTTGAGCAACTGCGCTGCGTCGTCGTCGAGCACGCGGACCGAGATGTTCATGGTCGAAAGGTACCGCTAGCGGCCAGATGACACGCCGGTTACTCCGCTGTACGAAGCGAAACGAACCACTCGGCCGTGTCCAGGTGCCCTGCCGCGAAGAAGGCTGGCTGCTGAGTCCTGGAGGTCACCGGCGCCCGAGAGCGTGGCCCGGTGGTACTCACCGTGTCATTTCATCTCGCGCTCCACACCGCAACAGGTGGTTTACGACTTCGACGCTTTCTCCCGTTCGGCAACGGGTAGCTCCTCGGCACGTGTCCCGAGCCAGGAGGTGCAATGCTTGAGAAAACAGGCAAAGCAGGTCGAATCCTGCTGGCGGCCCTGCTCACCGCTTTGGCCGCGCCGGTGGCACAGGCGTGCGAGGCCGTTCCGGTGGGACGTGTCCAGTCCTTCTGGCTCCACCTCAACAGCACGCCGGTCTCCGACACCATGATCGCCACCGAGGCCAGGCGCCGCTCCCACGTCGTGCTCAACGCGTGGGAGGGTGACCTGCTCAAGAAGCTCAAGGCCGTGAACCCGAAGGTCAAGGTCTACGTCTACAAGGACCTCTCCTCCACGCGCTCCTACGCGTGCAAGAACGGCAGGGACGACGAGCACCTGCCCGCCGGACTGGGGTACTGCCACGTCCGCAAGAACCACCCGGAGTGGTTCCTCAAGGGTTCCGACGGCAAGGATCTGCTCTACTCCGGTTACGAGGGCCACGTGCAGATGGACATCGGGAATCCCGAATACCGCAAAGCGTGGGTCAGCAAGGTGGTGGCGACTTCCAAATCCACCGGATTCGACGGCGTTTTCCTCGACAACGCGCTCTACACGTGCGATGCCTATCATTCCGGTGAGTGCCCGCCGAAGTATCCCGACAACGCGACGTTCCAGCAGGCCTACAAAGGCATGCTGGCGGAGGTCAGGAGCGGGTTCAAGGCCGCGGGCCTGATCTCGGTCGGCAACCTGACGAACGCACGGCTGCACGCGGGCGGCTGGGACGCGTACGGCGCCTACCTCGACGGCGCGTTCGACGAGTGGTGGCTGACGTTCTCCAGCAACCGGCTGCTCGAGGACTACCCGCAGGGCTGGCGCCGGCAGGTCGCGGAGGTCGCCGTCCACGAGGCGAGCGGCAAGATGACCTGGGTCCAGCCGCACTTCGACGCGGGCGACGAGAAGGCCTTCCGGTACGCGCTGGCCAGCCTGTTCATGACCACCAGCGGGCACGCCGCGATCGCCGAGATCGCGAAGACCGACGGTTACGCGGATCCGACGCCGTGGCACGCCGAGTACGACTGGCACCTCGGCCATCCCGCCGGCGCCTACCGGAAGGTCGCGGACAAGGTGTTCCGCCGGGACTTCACCTGCGGTGTGGCGCTGGTGAACGCGAACCCGACCGGCAGCCCCGCGGCCAGGGTGTCGCTCCACCGCACCTATCACGACCACGCCGGCAAGCCGGTCACGTCGGTGAGCCTGCCGGGCACCACCGGGATGGTGCTGCGAGCGGCCTGCTCACCCTCTGCGGCAGGACGGCCGGCAACGCCCCCGCGATCGTGACGACGGCCCGGCGAACTGGAGGCACGCCACAAGACCGCGCCCTGCACGGGCACGCTGCACGTTCCTGACGTTCAGCCGCGTTTGATCGCGGCGAGCAGCAGGTGGAGCTCGGCCTCGGTGGCGTCGGGACCGTCGGTGTCCACGAACACCGACCGGGCCAGCGCGGTCCCGATCAGCACGAGCGTCAGCACGTCGATCTGCGCGCTGCCCACGGCCCTCGCCGACTCGCCGCGGCCGGCGGCGCGGTCGATCAGGGTGCCGAGCTCACCGCGCACCGCGAGGTAGACGTCGTCACGCAGGATCTGCCGCAGGTCCGGGTCGTGCGCGGCCTGGGCCATCAGTGAGAGCAGCGCGGGACCCGTGGCGGCTTCGAGGATCCGCCTCTTGCGCGTTAGGAGTTCCCGGAGGTCGCCCTCGAGGGTGCCGGTGTCGATCCCGGTCAGCTCGGCCTGGGCGATGTGGCGGGCGACCGCGCCGGCGAGTGCCTGCTTGGAGGGCCAGCGCCGGTAGAGGGACGCCGTGGAGGCGCCCGCGCGCC
This sequence comes from Lentzea pudingi, assembly GCF_014646255.1. Lineage (GTDB taxonomy): Bacteria > Actinomycetota > Actinomycetes > Mycobacteriales > Pseudonocardiaceae > Lentzea > Lentzea pudingi. The sequence continues at coordinate 982,715 of NZ_BMNC01000001.1, read as the reverse complement.
TGGCGACGGCGGTGGTCGTGAACGAGGCCCAGCCCGACTCGGTGAGGACCTCGATCGCCGCGTTGATCAGGGCCGCGTCCACCCGTGGGTCTTTGGGGCGCCCCTGTGCCGCGTCGGCTTTCGTCATCGGGTCCAGCATACCGGCGCCGAGAAACGAAAAGGATCTGTTTCGTATTGCGGTAGGGTGGGCGCATGCCCACGACGACAGCTGACATCCCCGCGGCCGTGTCCGGTGCGCGCCAGGTGTTCGACTCAGGCGCCACCCGTCCCGTGGCGGCCCGCGCCTCCGGCCTGCGGGCGTTGCGCGCGATGATCACCGAGAACGAGGCGGCGTTCGAGGCCGCGCTGTGGAACGACCTGCGCAAGGGCGCGGGCGAGGCGCAGCTGACGGAGATCGGCGTCGTGCTCGCGGAGCTAGCTCACACGCTGCGCCACCTGCGGAGGTGGTCGCGGTCCCGGCGCGGCCCGGTGCCGATGGCGTTGTGGCCCGCGCGGGCACGGCTGGTGCCCGAACCGCTCGGCGTGGTGCTGGTGATCGCGCCGTGGAACTACCCGGTGCAGCTGCTGCTCGACCCGCTGGTCGGCGTGCTGGCCGCGGGCAACACGGCCGTCCTCAAGCCGAGTGAGCTCGCGCCCGCGACGTCGGCGCTGATCGCGAGGCTCGTGCCCGCGTACTTCCCCGACGGCACCGTGCGGGTGGTCGAGGGCGGCGTACCGGAGACGACCGACCTGCTGGCCCAGCGGTTCGACCACATCGTGTTCACGGGCAGCGGCGCGGTCGGCCGGGTCGTGATGCGGGCCGCGGCCGAGCACCTGACGCCGGTGACGCTGGAGCTCGGCGGCAAGTCGCCCGCCTGGTTCGACGACGACGCCCACCTGGAGCAGGCGGCGCGGCGGCTGGTGTGGGCGAAGTTCACGAACGCGGGCCAGACGTGCGTGGCCCCGGACTACGTGATGACCACCCCGGACCGGGTGCCCGCACTCGTACGGGCGCTCGGGAAGGCGATCGCGGACCTGTGGGGCCCCGATCCGCGGGCGAGCGAGGACTACGGCCGCATCGTGAACGAGCGGCAGTTCGAGCGGCTCGTGTCCCTGCTGGACGGCACGAACGTGGTGGTCGGCGGTGAGCACGACCGGGCGGAGCGGTACCTCGCGCCCACGGTCGTGACGTTGAGCGGCGACCGCCTGTCCGTCGGCCCGGACGCCGCCCACCCGGTGCTGCGGGAGGAGATCTTCGGACCGGTCCTGCCCGTCGTCGCGGTCGACTCGGCCGAGCAAGCCGTGGACGTCGTCAACGCCTGGGACAAGCCCCTGGCCCTGTACGTCTTCACGTCGAGCTCCCGCACCCGCCGCCTGTTCGAGCAGCGGACGTCGTCCGGCGCCGTGGTCCACGACGCGGGCCTGATCCACGTGGCGGCGAGCGGGCTGCCGTTCGGCGGTGTCGGCGCCAGCGGGATCGGCGCGTACCACGGCCCGTACTCGTGGAGCGCCTTCTCACACCTCAAGCCCGTGCTGCGCAAGCCACTCGCGCTCGACACGCTGCGCCTGGCCCAGCCTCCGTTCGGCGGGTGGGGAACGCGCCTCGCCCAGCGTCTGACGCGACGCGGCTAGCGCGAGCCGGCCTCCCGGGCGAGAGTTCCTGCCAGCCGCCGCGTCCTGCGCTGGGTGGCCGCGTCGAGGTCGTGGTGCGCGGTCAGGACGATCTCGGTGGCGCCGGCCTCGGCATAGGCGCGCAGGCCGGCGGCCACGGTGTCCTCGTCACCGATCAGCGCCAGGTCCGCCGGGTTCTCGGTGCCGTTGAGCGCGAGAACCCGCCGGTAGGACTCGAACCGGGTGTAGAAGGCGAGGCCTTCGGCCATGGTGCGGCGGGCGTCCGGGCTCGTGGTGACGGCCGCGGGCACGAGGGTGACGACGCGCGGAGCCGGTCTGCCCGCCGCCGCGGCGGTGATGGCGGGGACGATGTGCTCGGCCAGCACGCGCGGGCCGGCCAGGTACGGAACGGTGCCGTCCGCCAGTTCCCCGGCGATGCGCAGCGCTTTCGGGGCCATCGCGGCGACGAGGACCGGGGTCGCCGACGCGCCGGGCACGTGGGTCGGCAGCAGCGAGCGGGCGGTGATCAGTTCGCCCTCGTGCTCGACGGGCTCGCCCCGCAGCAGCGGCCCCAGCACGGTGAGGAACTCGCGCAGCCGGGCCACCGGCCGTTCCCAGGGCAGGCCGAACGCCTGCTCGACGATCGGTGGCGCGCCCAGGGCGACGGCGAGGTGGAACCGGCCTCCGACGGCCGCCTGCGTGGTCTGGGCCTGGCTCGCGACCAGCAGCGGGTGCCGGGCGAAGACCGGTACGGCGGACACGCCCACGTCGATGCCGGGTACCCGTGACCCGACGAGCCCTGCCAGCCCGATCGCGTCGTAGTCCAGGCGCTGTCCCATCCACACCGAGGTGGCGCCGTGCCCGGCGGCCTCGGCAGCCTCGTCCACGACGGCCTCGACCAGGTTGTCCCCGGCCGTGCCCGCCAGGGTGACGCCGTACCGCACGGCTCGCGTAGTGATCGACATGTCCCCCATGTCACCCGCTGCGGGCCGCGGTCGTGCCTCTGATGCCCGTCAACCCCGCTTCTGATGCTTGCGAGGCATCAGCCGGGCGAGGAGCTGTCCGGTGCCGGGGCAGTGTGCCCTCGTGACGTCCAGGAAGGCGCCCAGCGGCGGTGAGATGTCGTTGACGCGGAAGGACATCGTGAGGTCGGGCAGTCGCAGCGGCGGGTCGACCTCCACCATGACTGTTTCCGCCCGGTCCAGCCGGCGCACGCTCGACGGCACCAGCCCGACGCCCATCCCGCAGGCCGCCAGCCCGATCACCGTGTGCACGTCGCGCGCGTGCGTGACCCCGCTCCCGGTCTCGATCAACGACGCCAGCACGCGCGTCGCCGCGGGTTCGTCGGCGGCGGGCGCGGCGATCAGCGGCTGGCCGCGCAGCTGACCGGGCGAGATCGCGGACTGGCCCGCGAAGGGGTGGCCGCGGTGGCACACGGCGATGAGGTGGTCGGCGGCGACCGGGACCGCGGTCAGTCGTTCGGCGCCCTCTCCCGCCGGTGCGCCACGGCTGATCGCCAGGTCGATCTCGCCCGCGAGCAGTGCCGCGCCGCTCTGGGCGGTCGACAGTTCGCGGCACTCCAGGACGACGCCGGGGTGCGCCGACCGGAACCGCGCCAGCAACGACGGCAGCAGCTCGATCAGCGCCTCCCCGACGAAGCCGAGGCGCAACGAGCCCGCCTGCCCGCGGGCCGCCCGTCGCGCCTCGGTCGCCCCGGCCTCGACCTGGTCCAGGACCCGCCGGGCGTGCCCGGCGTAGACCGCGCCCGCCGCCGTCACCACGACCCCGCGCGCGGTCCGTTCGAACAGCCGGGTGCCCAGCTCGCGTTCGACCGCTCCCACCTGACGCGACAGGGAGGGCTGGGTCATGCCGAGCGCCTGGGCCGCACGGCGGAAGTTGCCGTGCTCGGCCACCGACACGACGTACCGCAGTTGCCTCAGTTCCACATCGGACAGCCAACCACTCCCTGATGCCCGGCGGGCATCAGAGTGCGGAGAAGTGGGCCGCGTCGCCGACGATCGTCGTGCCGGCCACGCCGTCGACGCTCACCGGCACGTCACCGGCGATCGTGATCCGGTGCAGCCGGCGCCGCAGGTCGTCGTGGTCCGCGACGCCGTAGTGCTGCGTCGCCCGGTTGTCCCACACCGCCACGTCGCCGCCGGACCACTGCCACCGCACGGTGTTCTCGAGCCGCGTCACCCGGTTCTGCAGCAGTTCGAAGATCGCCTTCGACTCCGCCGGGCTCACCCCGACGATCCGCTTCACGAAGTGCCCCAGCAACAACGCCCGTTCGCCGGTCTCGGGGTGCACGCGCACGAGGGGGTGTTCGGTCTCGTACCGCTGCGACACGAACTCCTCGCGGTAGGCCTCCTCCTTCACGTCCACTCCCCCGATCCGGGCCGAGTCGACGTGGCCCGCGTAGTCGTGGACGTTGGTGTGCACCGCCCACAGCCTGTCCGCGAGAGCCTTCAACGCCTCGGGCAGCTCGTCGTACGCGCGGGCCGTGTTCGCCCACACCGTGCTCCCGCCGTAGGGAGGCAGCTCGATCGCACGCAGGATGCTGATCGCGGGCACGCGGTCGACGAACGTGACGTCGGTGTGCCAGCTGTTCGCCTTGCCGTGCTCGGAGTCGATCGCCAGGACGTTCGCGTGCTCCTCCCCTTGACGGTGGGGTGCGCGAGCGTCGGTTCGCCGAGCAGCCGGGCGAACGCGAGCTGCCCGGCGTCGTCGAGGTGGTCCTGGCCGGAGAAGAACACCACCTTGTGCACCAGCAGGGCCGCGCGGACCTCGGCCACGACCTCGTCGGGCAGATCGCCGCCGAGCCGGACGCCGTCGATCCGCGCGCCGATGCCCGCACGCAGCTTGCGGACGGTGGCGGAGAGCTGTGCGGTCATCGCGAACTTCCTTTCGCAGAAAGCAGATCCGCTCTCCACGATGCTGAGGTCCCGGTGTCCGCCACAACTTTGCGCGCGGCGAAAACAAGTCTTCTCAACTGCTGGAAGGGATTGCGGTCCTGCTCACTTCCCGTCCGCGCGGCGTTCGCGGAACGCGATCATGTTCATCCGGTTGCCGCACCGCACCGTGCAGAACCGCTTCAACCCGTTGCGGGACAGGTCGAGCAGGAGTCCCTCGCAGTCGTCGGCCGCGCAGATCCGCAGGCGGCCCATCTCGTTCATGCGGATCACGTCGATGAGGGCGAGCGCGGCCTCGACCCGCATCCGTTCGGCGAGCGGCGACGTGGGTTCGGTGGCGTGCATGTGCCAGTCGAGGTCGTCGTGCCGCACGAGGTGCGGTAGCGCTTTCGCGTCGCGCAGCATCTTGTTGACGGCCTCGACGGCGTCATCGCGGCTGAGCGACCACACGCGTCGCAGCAGCGTCCGCGTGCGGTGGACGTCCTGCAGCTCCGCCTCGTCGCCGTCCACGCGCCCCGTGTAGTGGAACCGGCCGAGCAGGGCCCCGAGCTGCCCGACCGTGGCCAGCTCGTCGTCGCCGCCGCGGGACGCCGACGGGTCCGTGTTGCACAGCGCCACGAGGAACGCCAGCGACTCCTCTGTGTCAGGGGCAAAACGCAAATTGACTCCTTACCGAGACCGGCCTAGCGTCAGGGGCGTAAGCCAGATTAGGCCATGACGTAGTCCGGAACCGGGAGGCACGCGACCATGTCGAAGTCCACGGGCCTGATCGCCGCGGCGATCTCGTTCATCTCGTTCGGCACCTCGGGCGCGTTCGTCAAACCACTGCTCGAAGCCGGCTGGTCCCCCGCTGCGGCCGTCACGGCCCGTGCCCTCACCGCGGGTCTGGTGCTGCTGCCGTTCGTCATCGTCCTGATGCGCGGCCGCTGGACGTTGTTACGGCAGGCCCGCTGGCCGGTGGTCGGCATGGGCCTGGTCGGCGTGGCGGTCACGCAGGTCCTCTACTTCGCCGCCATCGCGCGGATCCCGGTGGCGACGGCCCTGCTCATCGAGTTCCTGGCGCCGCTCATCCTGGTCGGCTTCACCTGGGCCGTCAGCAGGCGAACGCCCGCCCCCGTCGTCCTGGTCGGCTCGGTGCTGGCGGTCGGCGGCCTCGTCCTGGTGATCGGCCCCGGCGCCATCCAGGCCGTCGACCCCATCGGCCTGGCAGCGGCTTTCGGCGCCGCCATCGGGTGCTCGGTGTACTTCGTGATCGCCGCCCGCCCCAACAACGGCCTGCCCCCGGTCGCGCTGGCCGGCGCGGGCCTGCTGCTCGCCGCACCGGTGCTGGCGTTGATCGGCGCCACCGGCCTGCTGCCGTTCACCGCCACCTTCGGCGACGTGCCGCTGTTCGGCACCCCCACGCCCTGGTGGGTGCCCCTGCTCGTGGTCGCGGTCGTCGGCACGGCGCTGGCGTACGCGAGCGGCATCACGGCCTCGGGCATCCTCGGGTCGCGGCTGGCGTCGTTCATCGCGCTGCTGGAGGTCGTGTCGGCCTCGCTGTTCGCCTGGCTGCTGCTGGGCGAGGGGCTCTCGCCGCTGCAATTGCTGGGTGGGGTGCTGATCCTGGGCGGTATCGCCTCGGTGCGGGCCGAGAAGCAGAAGGTGGAACCGGTCGCCGCGCTCGCTTAGCGCTCGGAGTAACGCGGGCGGGGCTGGTCGCGACTACGGACTACCCCGTGCCGCCGCACGGTGGGGCTGAACCCGAAAGGGGACTTCACCATGCCCTTCTTCAGCAGCAAGCAGTGCACCGAACCCGCGCAGGCCGCCCTGAAGGTCTTGGGCGACAAAACGTTCCAGATCACGTCGTCGTTCTGGTATCGGATCCCCGCCGGCTTCACGAAGAAGTACCTCCCCGACAGCCCGCTGATCGAGGTGCGCGCCCACCAGGGCAAGGCGACGACCGACCTCGCCTCGGTGCCCTCGTTCCTGTGGGGAGTGCTCGCCAGCTACGGCCCACACCTGATGCCCGCCCTGCTGCACGACCAGCGCTGCGAGGACGTCCGGATCGCGAAGAAGGCCGGCGAGGGCAATCCCTTCCTGTTGCGCAGCAAGGCCGATTACGAGTTCCGCAAGGCGCTCGCCGAGGCCGGCGTCGGTCGCGTGCGGCGGCGGGTGTTCTGGGCGGGCGTGGCGTTCGGGAAGTACCTCTCCTACGGCCGGGGCCGGGGTCTGCTGCTCGCGCCGCACGTCGTCATCGGCATGGCCGCACAGGTCGGACTGCTGCTGTCGCTGTTCGGGGTGCGCTGGATGGACCGGGAGCCACGCGACTTCGCCGTCGTACTGGGGCTCGCACTCCTCGCCTCGGCCGCTTGGTGGCGGGACTGGAGCCTGCCGTTCGTCGCGATCCTCGCCGGTCCTCTCCTGGTCTCGCTGATCGTCTTCACCTACGTCGTGACGATCATCGTCTTCTTCACGGACGGCGCCGAGCAGGCGCCGGCGACGATCCGGAAGCTCTGGACGGCGTTGGCCGCCAAGCTCACGGCGAGGAAGGCGCCCGCCGTGGAACCAGCCGCGTAGGAGGAGAAGCCTCGTCAGGACTGGAACTCCGGGCTGACCCAGTAGTGGCTGTCGTTCCAGGTCCGGGTCGGGAACCCGCCGTCGTAGCTGCAGACCCCGGCGTGCGCGGGAAGGACGAAGGGCGACTGGATCACCGTCGCCGGGAAGGTGTTCTCGCTCGTCCGGTACCGCCCGCGCCACGAGGTGAACGACGCGACGTACTCCTCCCCCGGCACCACCGCCACGGGCGTGGGGAACGGTTCAGCGTACGGCGTGGACACCTGCCGGTCGGCCAGCAACGTCCCGTCACCACGCCACAGGCGCACTCTGCCGGCCTCGTTGGAGTTCCACGAGGTGATGACCCTGGTGATGGTGCCCGGCCGATCGACGCGGAACCTCAGGCCGAGCTCCAGGACCACTCCCTCGTCCTCGTTCTTGACGGGGTTGTGGGTGTAGTAACCGCACTGGTAGCAGCCCGTGGGAGTCGGTCCGGGCACGCCGACGTACAACGTCCGCGGCGCGGAGACCTGGCCGTACACGGTGTCGGTGTTGACGCGACTGACGATCGTGTAGACGCCGGCCTCCTGCGGGGTGAACACGTACTCCCACAACGCCTGCGCGATCCCGGTCTCCCCGCCCAGCGGGATGGTGCCGGTCCGGTGGCCGGAGTTCCAGGTGGCTCCGCCGTCCACCGACACCTGGTAGTCCTGCAGCGCGCCGGGCCCCGTCTGCTCGTAGCCGCCTCCCGAGATCAGCACGGGTTCACCGACCTCGGTGTGGCCGTTGTTCGAGGGCGTGTAGAGGTGCGACTGCGGGAGCGGGGCCGCCGCGCGGGCCGTGCCGGAGGACAGCAGCAGGGCCGCCGCGGCGACGGCCAGCACCTTGCGCCACATCGGTCTGACGCGGGCCGGTGGGGGTGCGACGATCATGACCTGCCGGGACATGCGTTTCTCCTCGCGATCGCGTGCGCACGGGGACGGTTCCCTGAGCTGGATCGCGCGAAGTGATCGGCTCGCTACACGGTGCGGCGACCAGCGCAGCGGTGATCGTGCGGACGGACCAGAAGGTGGCAGCAACGCCCCCCGGCGCCGCCGCCACCTTCTCCCCCGGTCGTGGATCCCCTCGTCCACGACGCAGAGACTGCCAGGGTGAACCTGAAAGGACGCTGAACGATCCTGAACCGGATTTCAGGACGCGATCATGATCGATGCGGCAGGCTGCCCCCATGCGCGTGCTCGTGGTGGAAGACGACCCCCGCCTCGCCGGCCTGCTCACCCGCGGCCTGACCGCCGAGGGGTTCGCGGTCGACGTGGAGCGCACCGGCACGGACGGGCTGTGGCGGGCGCGCGAGCACCCGTACGACGTGATCGTCCTCGACATCATGCTGCCCGGCCTGAACGGCTACCGGGTCTGCCAGGAGCTGCGCGACGCGGGCGTGTGGACGCCGATCCTCATGCTCACCGCGAAGGACGGCGAGTTCGACGAGGCCGAGGGCCTGGACACCGGCGCGGACGACTACCTGACCAAGCCGTTCTCGTACGTGGTGCTGGTGGCCCGGCTCCGGGCGCTGGGCCGGCGGTCGCGCACCGCGCAGCCGGTGTTGCTGCGGGCGGGCGACCTGGTGCTCGATCCGGTCAGCCGGGAGTGCCACCGGGGCACCACGCGGATCGACCTGAAGGCGAAGGAGTTCTCGGTGCTGAACTTCCTGCTCCGGCACGCGGGTGAGGTCGTCACCAAGTCCGAGATCATCGACGGGGTGTGGGACGCGGCCCAGGACCCCGACCCCAACCTCGTCGAGGTCTACATCAGCGCGCTGCGCCGCAAGATCGACACACCGTTCGACCGGCGGAGCATCACGACCGTGCGCGGCGTCGGCTACCGGCTGGCGGACCGATGAGGTCGCTCCAGGTCAGGGTGACCGTGCTGGCCACGGTGTTCACCGGGGTGCTGATCGGCCTCGCCGGGGTGCTGATGCTCGTGTCGCAACGGCAGGAGATCGCCGTCCAGACCGCGGACAACTCACGCGTGCACTTCATGTGTTCCACCCGGAGTTGCGTCGAACTGCTCCGGCACGCGCCCGTGGCCACGCCGGCCATGTCCGTCCGGTACGCGAGCACCGAGGTACGACCGGCCTTGTCGCTGTGGCCGTTCACCGACGCCACGGGCACCCGGTTCGAGCAGGCCGGCGACGGACCCCGGCGCGAGCAGGACGAGGCGCTCGCGATCGCCGCCGACGCCCAGGAGCGCCTCAACAGCGCCACGCTGGCGCTGCTCGGCGTGCTCGCCTCCATCACCGCGCTCGTGTCGGTCACGGTGCTCGCCGCGGCGAACCGGGTGCTGCGGCCGGTCGAGGCGATGCGCGCCGAGGTGGCCGAGATCAACGAGCACAACCTCACCCGGCGCGTCCCGGTGCCGTCGTCCGACAACGAGATCGCCCGGCTGGGCGCCACCCTGAACGAGACGCTCGACCGGGTGCACCACGCCGTCGAGGACACCCGCAGGTTCGTCGCGGACGCCTCGCACGAGCTGCGCAGCCCCCTCGCCGCGCTGAGGGCCGAGCTGGAGATCGCGCTCCAGCACCCGCACATGGCGGACTGGCCCACCGTCGTCAAGGCCGCGCTGGAGGACGCCGAACGCCTGCAGGAGCTTACCACGGACCTGTTGCTGCTGGCCAGGCTGGACGCCGACGCACTGGACAGGCAGGACACCGTCGACCTGACCGCCGTGGTGCAGCGTGAGGTCGCCCGCCGGGCCATGGTCACCCTGGAGGCCGACGACCAGGTGCTCGTGCCCGGCCGGCGTGCCCAGCTGTCCCGCCTTCTCGGCAACCTCCTCGACAACGCCGAACGGCACGCGGGCACCGAGGTGGTCGTGCGCCTGCGCGGAGGCACGTCGGCGACGCTGGAGGTCATCGACGACGGCCCCGGCATCCCCGAGGCGGACCGCGACCGCGTCTTCGACCGGTTCACCCGCCTCGACGAGGCCCGCACCCGTGCCGCGGGAGGCGCCGGCCTCGGACTCGCGATCGCCCGCCGCATCGCGACCCGGCACCAGGGCACGCTGGAGGCCACCGACGCCGACGGGTTCCGCGGCATCCGTTTCGTGGCGACGATCCCGACCGGCATCCCGCAGCCCAGGAAGGCCACCTCGCTGGCTCAGCAACGCGCGGGTGACGAGGTGTGGCAGTTCCTCAACGGCTCGATCGTGCCGACCCACGGCCACATCCCCGAACCCCGCCCGGCTCCCGCGCCGGACCTCGACTGGGGCCTCATCTTCGGCGAGCACCAGCCCGCGCACGCGTGAGCCGGAGGCCCCTCTGGCACGATCACGGTCATGAAACGCGTCGTCATCCTGGGCCGTGGCGGCGCCGGGAAGTCCACTCTCGCGACCGCGCTGGGCACCGCAACCGGGCTCCCCGTCATCGAGCTGGACAAGCACTTCTGGGGCCCGGACCTGGAGCCGACTCCCCACGACCTCTGGGCCATCGTCCAGGGCGAGCTCGCCACCGGGGACGAGTGGGTCATGGACGGGGACCTGGGTCCCTACGACGTCCTGGAGGTCCGGCTCGCCAGGGCGGACACCGTGCTGCTGCTCGACTACTCGTTCCCGCGCTGCGCCTGGCGGGCGTTGCTGCGGTCGCGGGAGAACGCCGAGTTCTGGCGCTGGGTGTGGTCGTGGCGCCGCAAGTCCCGGCCGCTGCTGCTCGAATCGATCGCGACCCACGCCGGCGACGCGAAGCTGCACGTGTTGCGGAGTCCTCGTGCGACGGCGCGCTTCATGCGGACGAACGTACCCGGCGTCCACAAAGGACGGCCGGGCACGTTCAGCGGCAGGGGTGCTACGGGGTGACCGCGGGTACGAGTCGCACAACACCAGATGATTCCCACCTGTCCAACGGCTGCGGCAACACCTGGCGCGGCAACCGTTCGGACCTCGGCGGTGTGGGCCAGTACGCCAGCGCGGACGGCTTCGTGCGCATGCTGCAGGCACGTTCCGCAGCCCCGGCACCTTCGCCAACGTCATCGCGGTCAGCATCGCTGCGGGAACGGCGTCACGCCGGTGGCGCGGTGACCTCCAGAGCCGCCAGCACCTCGTCGGCGGCACGCTCGCCCGACGTGATGGCGCCGTCGACGTGGCCGTTCCAGACGGACGCGGTCTCGGCGCCCGCCCAGTGCACGCTGCCGGTCGCGGCGCGCCAGCCGTGCTCGCCGTACTGCGCCCAGCCGCCGGGGTACACGAAGCACGCGCGGCCGCCGATGGTCCAGCCGTCCTCGGACCAGGCCGTCTCGGCGTAGTCGATCGGCATGCGCGCTCGCGGTCCGGCGACCTCGGCCAGCGCGGCGAGGACCTCGGTGCGGCGGACGTCGTCGGGCGCGGCGACCCAGCGGTCCACGCGGTCGCCGTGGACGAACGCGGCGAGCACGCCCCGTGAGGCGTCCTGCGGCGAGTCGTCGAACACCACGCCCACCGGGGTGCGGCCGTAGAACGCGGCGATGCCGGAGCGGTTCTTCTTGCGCCAGAACGGTTCCTCGTACACCGCGTGGATCTTCGCGACCCGGCCCATCGGCGTGTGACCCGTCCAGCCGCGCCGCGCGGACGGCAACGCGGGCTCGAACCCGATCCGTCCCAGCGCCGCCGGGGGCACGGTGACGACCACCCGCCGGGCCCGCAGCACCGACTTGCCGGTGACCACCTCGGCGCCGTCCTCACCATGACGGACCGTCAGCACCGGTTCGTCGAGCCGGACGGTCAACGACTCGGCCATCGCCAGCGCCACCGCGTCCGCGCCGTCGGCGAAACGGGAGTTCCCGGAGGTCTCCACCAGCGGCGCGTACCCTCCCGCCGAGGCGAGGGAGAACAGCACGTGGAAGAACGACACCTCCCTCGGCTCACAACACCACACGCCCTGCACCATCAGCGCCAGCCTGCGGTGCGCGTCCTCGTCACCGGTCTGCGCGAGGAAGAACTCCTCGGCCGACATCTCGTCGAGCACCTCGAAGTTCGGCGTGAGCCAGGGCTGTTCCCGGTCGACGGTCGACGCGACCTCGTCGAGCAACGCGGTGATGCGGCCGAACTCGGCCAGACCCTGACCGCCCTGGGGCACGGCGCCGGAGTAGTCGGCACGGGTGCCGTCGTGCCAGACCTCGACGTGCCCGCCGGTCTCCCAGAGCGGGAACGTCGCGCAGCCGAACCGCGCCGCGAGCTCGTGGAACCGCTTCTGCGACGGCCCGGCCCACTGGCCACCGCGGTCGACGCGCACCCCGGACGGCAGCACCTCGCTGACCACCCGGCCACCCACGCGGTCCGCGGCCTCCAGGACCACGGCACCGACCCCGGCGGCCGCCAGGCGGGACGCGGCGGCCAGGCCCGCGTAGCCGGCACCGACGACCACGACGTCGGTGGAATGCTGCTCCAGTCCAGTCACCGCACACACGATGGGTGGCGCTCACCCACCAGTCAAGACAGCGCGACGAACTGCGGTTCAGCCAGGCGACCCACCACCCGCTGCTCGGCGTCCGGCACCGCGCTAGAAGGCGTCGCCGCTCGTCAGCTGGTGCTCCATCGCGTCCGCGCGGCCGACCAGCAACGTGAGCGGGCGTTCGAACTCCTCCCGCACGCTCAGGTCCTCCAGCGGCACCACGTGCTTGAGCAGGGCAAGACCGTCCACAACGGCCGCTCCCCCCACCTGCGACTCGCCCGCGAGCTCGAGGAAGCGGCGCAGGTCGATGTCCGCGACACGCCCGACCGGGGAGGAGATCTCCACCCACGCGGCGCCACCGAGGTCGGGCAGGTGGTGCACGGAGACCTGTTGCGTCCGCGCGCCGTCGGTGTCGAGGCGGAAGCGCAGCCAGTCGTCCGTCTCCTCCAGCACCTCGTACCGCAACCGGACATAGTTGATCACTTCGACCCAGGACGTCACGCCCGGTTCCGCCTCTCTCACGCCAGTTCCCACACCACCGTAATGCGGGAACAGGGCCTCCGTGTTGCTTTGGACCATCGTGTCGGCACCGGACCCCGGGGCCCTGTTCGCGCGCCCGGCGCCCGAGGTCTACAAAGAACAACGTCGACGGGACCTGCCCCCGCACACCGGAAAGGCGAACAACCTTGGCCACTGGCAACGAGAGCGCCGTCAAACTCGCGGTGCTGATCGACGCGGACAACGCCCAGCCCTCGATCACCGAGGCGCTGCTCGCCGAGATCGCGAAGTACGGCACCGCCCACGTCAAGCGCGCCTACGGCGACTGGACCGGCACCAACCTCAAGGGCTGGAAGGACCACCTGCTGGCCCAGTCGATCCAGCCGATCCAGCAGTTCGCGTACACGACGGGCAAGAACGCGACCGACGCGGCGATGGTCATCGACGCGATGGACCTGCTCTACTCCGACCGCTTCGACGGCTTCTGCATCGTCTCGAGCGACTCCGACTTCACCCGCCTCGCCGCCCGGTTGCGCGAGTCCGGTCTCACCGTCTACGGCTTCGGCGAACGCAAGACGCCCAAGCCGTTCGTCGCTGCCTGCGACAAGTTCATCTACGTCGAGAACCTCGTCGACCCCGAGAGCGAAGTCCCCGCCGAGACTCCCCTGGCGCGCAAGCGGACGACGTCGGTCGCCCAGCTCAAGGGCGACACCACCCTCGTCAGCCTGCTGCGCAACGCCGTCGAGGCGGCCTCCGACGACGACGGCTGGGCCACGCTCGCCGCGGTCGGCAGCATCATCACCAAGCAGCGGCCCGAGTTCGACTCCCGCACGTACGGCTACTCGAAGCTCAGCGACCTGATCACGGCGACCACGTTGTTCGAGGTCGACCGCCGCACTCCGGGCGAGGGCAAGCAGTCGTCGATCTACGTCCGCGACCGCCGCCGGTGACGTGTTTCGGTCAACACTGAAGCAATAGAGGCGATTAGCTCAGAAGGTCGGCGAGTCCCTGGCGGAACCTCTCCAGGGACGCCGCGGTCTCCACCGGGGCGACACCCGCCGGTGAACGGGCGATCAGCAAGGCGCATCGGTGTCCGGCGGCGACCGCGAGCCGGGCCGGGCCGGTGCCCGCCCCGGCGACCGTCGACGCGTCCTGCGCGGTGGCGGCCTCCGCGAGGAACAGCAGTGCGAAGTGGCCTGACCGCCAGTGCTCCCGTTCAGCCCGCACACCGGCGACCGCGACCAGCGATCGGCGTGGTTCCTCGCGCCGGTCCCCGAGCGGCCACGAGGTGCCCACGGTGATCTCGGCGTCGACGTACCAGCCCGCCTCCAGCAGGTCCGCCGCCCGCAGTGCCCGCACTGCCAGGTCGGAGCCGTCCGGGTACCGCCCGCCGTCGTCCCGCACCAGCACCACGCCGTCGGGTGTGCTCACCTCGCGCATCCCCCAGTCGCCGGAGAGGTCGATCTCCCCTGCCGACTGCGTGGCGCCGACCCGGTACGCGGCGTAGGCCACGAGAGCCGCGTCCCGCTCATCGACCCGCTCGACGCCGACCACGGCCAGCGCCTCGAAAGCCGCGTCCAGCGCCGCCGGATCACCCGTGCGCAGCGTCGCGAGCGCGATCCGGCGGGCGAAGGTGATCAGCGTGCGCCGATCGGCCTCGCTCAGGTCCCGCGCCCGTTCGTCGGCGCCCAGAACCGCCTGCAGCGCGACGAAACCGGCCACCTCGGCGTCCTGTGGCGCGTCGACCCAGCGCCACAGTCGTCGTGCCTGCCGGGGGTAGCCGTTCACGCCGCCGACAGTAGTGCCGGACGTCAGCGCCAGCCGAGTCCCGGGGCGACGTGCGTCAGGATGTTCTCCAGGACGTGCACGTTGAAGTCGACGCCGAGCTGGTTCGGCACGGTCAGCAGCACCGTGTCGGCCTCGGCGACGGCCTCGTCACCGGCGAGCTGCTCGACCAGCACGTCCGGCTCGGCCGCGTAGGACCGGCCGAAGATCGCCTGCTTCGGCCCGTCGATGAACCCGATCGAGTCCTTGCTGTTGCCGTCGCCGCCGAAGTACATGCGGTCGAGGTCGGTGGTGAGCGCGAAGATGCTGCGCGACACCGAGACCCGCGGCTCGTGCTTCCAGCCGGCCTCGGTCCACGCCTTGCGGAACGCCCTGATCTGGTCGGCCTGCTGCACGTGGAACGGCGCGCCGCCCTCGTCGAACTTCAGCGTCGAGCTCATCAGGTTCATGCCCAGCTTCGCCGCCCACTCGGCGGTGCCGTTGGTGGCCGCGCCCCACCAGATGCGGTCGCGCAGACCCGGCGAGTGCGGCTCGATGCGCAGCAGTCCGGGCGGGTTCGGGAACATCGGGCGCGGGTGCGGCTCCGCGAAGCCACCACCCTCGATGACCTTGAGGAACAGCTCCGAGTGCATGCGGGCCATGTCGGCGTCGGTCTCGCCCTCGCCGGGGCCGTGGCCGAAGTGCCGCCAGCCGTCGATGACCTGCTCGGGCGATCCCCGGGAGATGCCGAGCTGCAGCCTGCCGCCGGCGATCAGGTCTGCCGCGCTCGCGTCCTCGGCCATGTACATCGGGTTCTCGTAGCGCATGTCGATCACGCCGGTGCCGATCTCGATGCGGTCGGTCTTCGCGCCGATCGCGGCGAGCAGCGGGAACGGCGACGCGAGCTGCCGGGCGAAGTGGTGCACGCGGAAGTACGCGCCGTCCGCACCCAGCTCCTCGGCGGCCACGGCGAGGTCGATCGACTGCAGCAACGTGTCGGCCGCCGACCTCGTCTGCGAGTGCGGGCTGTCCGTCCAGTGCCCGAACGACAGGAAACCGATCTTCTTCATGGCGTCCAAGATAGTTCAACATTCAAGTAAATGCTCGTGACCCGTGCGACACGGGCCTCGGGTCACCGCTTGGGCCGGCGGTCCACGATCCGCTTCATCTTGCCCACCGACCGCTCGATCCCGCCGGGCGCGACGACGTCCACCGCCACCGTGACGCCGATCGAGTTCTTCACCAGCCGCCGCAACGCCTCCCCCGCGTCGCCTGCCAGGGCGCCCTCGCGGTGCTCGACCAGCACGGTCAGGTCGTCGAGGTTGCCGCTGCGGTTCAGCACGCACTGGAAGTGCGGCGACAACGCGGGAACGCGCAGGATCAGCTCCTCGATCTGGGTCGGGAACAGGTTCACGCCGCGCAGGATGATCATGTCGTCCGTGCGGCCGGTGATCTTCTCGATCCGGCGCATCGACCGCGCGGTGCCCGGCAGCAGGCGGGTCAGGTCGCGGGTGCGGTAGCGGAGGACCGGCATCGCCTGCTTGGTGAGCGAGGTGAGGACGAGCTCGCCCTCCTCGCCGTCGGGCAGCACCTCGCCGCTGACCGGGTCGATGATCTCCGGGAAGAAGTGGTCCTCCCAGACGTGCAGGCCGTCCTTGGTCTCCACGCACTCGCTCGCCACGCCCGGTCCGATCACCTCGGACAGGCCGTAGATGTCGACCGCGTGCATGTCCAGGCGGCGTTCCATCTCGGCGCGCATGTCGTTCGTCCACGGCTCGGCGCCGAAGATGCCGACCTTGAGCGACGTGCCGCGCGGGTCGACGCCCTGCCGTTCCATCTCGTCGATGATCGAGAGCATGTAGGACGGCGTGACCATGATGACGTCCGGCTCGAAGTCGCGGATCAGCTGCACCTGGCGTTCGGTCATGCCGCCGGACACCGGGACCACCGTGCATCCGAGCAGTTCCGCGCCCGCGTGCGCACCGAGCCCGCCGGTGAACAGGCCGTAGCCGTAGGCGTTGTGCAGGACGTGCCCCTTGCGCCCGCCGGCCGCGCGGATGCTGCGGGCCATGACCGTCGCCCACGTGGCGAGATCGGCCTTCGTGTAGCCGACGACGGTCGGCTTGCCGGTCGTGCCCGACGAGGCGTGCACGCGCGAGACCTCTTCGCGCGGCACCGCGAACATGCCGAACGGGTAGTTGTCCCGAAGGTCCGCTTTGGTCGTGAACGGCAGCTTCGCCAGGTCCGCCAACGACTTCACGTCGTCCGGGTGCACTCCGGCGCCGTCGAGGCTCGCCCGGTAGTGCGGGACGTTCTCGTAGGCGTGCCGGACGGACCACCGCAGCCGTTCCAGTTGCAACGCCCTCAGCTCGTCGATCGACGCGGTCTCGACAGGCTCCAGGTCACCCGGCTGCGGGCTCAGGTCCAGCATGACGCCACGGTAGACCGTTCAGGCGGCGCGGCGGAGCAGCCGGTGCGTGCGCCGGACGGCGGCGAGGCGCTCGTCGCCGTTCATCGCGAGCGCGCGGACCACCGGGTCGTCCGGTCCGCGCCGCTGCCGGATCTCGGCCAGCCTGCCGTGCACGGTCGTCGGGGAGCCGTCGGGGCCGGTGCTCATGTCGCAGTACCAGAGCGCGTCCCGCAGGCGGCCCCGGTTGTCCTCGAACTCCGCCAGGTCGTCGGCGAGCCCGACCAGCTCGGCCACCGCCGCCGCGCCGGAGTGGTGGGCGACCAGGCCGCAGATCCGGTCCGAGACGCCCGCCCGGCGCAGGTAGCGCGCCCCGTCGAGCGGGTGCAGGCCCGTGTCGGCCAGCTCGGCGGCGTAGCCGATGTCGTGCACCCAGGCCGCGGCGACGAGCAGCTCGCGTTCGCCCTCGGGCAGGACGCGCGCCACGTGCTCGGCCCTGCGCGCCACCCCGGCCGTGTGCGCCCACCGGCGTGGCAGTTCGGCGGCGAGCAGGCGGCGGGCGGTGTTGCGCGCCCAGCTCGACAGGTTCGTCCCCGCCGTCGTCTCGACCGGGAAGGCACGCGCCGACGCACGCACCTCCCTGGCCACGAACAACGGCACGTAGTCCTGCAGCCGAGCACCGCCGAACCGGGACCGCGCCCGTTCGATCCACTCGTGCACCAGGCTCGGCGGCACGTCGCCGTACTCGCGCACCAGCTGGAACTCCAGGCGACGGATCTTCTCGTCGGCCCGGCCCGCAACCTCCGCCGTGGTCGTCACCGGACCACCATATGCGCTACCGGACGGGCCCTAACCGCCGAAGTTCGCGAACAGCACGCTCGCCAGCCCGAGGCCCACCAGCAGGTTGAACACCGTGGCACTGGCGAAGACCCCGATCGGCTTCCAGCCCGCCTCCCGCAGCGGCGCGACCCGGAACTCGAGGCCGATCGAGACGAACGCGAGGATCAGGAACAGCGTGCGCAGGTCGTTGACGGTCGTGATGGCGGCCTTGTCACCGCCGGACTCCAGGAAGACCGTCGCCACGATCGACGCCGCCAGGAACCCGAGCACGAACTTGGGGAAGCGCTCCCACAACGCGCGCCCGCTGACCTTCGCCTCGCCGGTGCGCTCGACCTTCAGCGCGAAGTACGCCGTCAGCGCGACCGCCACCACGCCGAGCAGCGCGTTCTGCGTCGTCTTCACGATGGTCGCGATCTGCAGCGCCTCCTCGCTGACCAGCGCGCCCGCCGCGCTCACCGCGGCGGTGGTGTCGATGTTGCCGCCGATCCACGCACCCGCCACCGCGGGGGACAGTCCCAGCGCGTCCACGGCCAGTGGCAGCAGGAAGATGGACGGCAGCGCGAAGATGATGACCATGCTCGCGGTGTAGGCGAGCTGCTCCCGGCGGGCCTGCACGGCGCCGGCCGCCGCGATGGCCGCGCTCACCCCGCAGATCGACACGGCCGACGCCAGCAGCGCGCGCAGCTTCTGGTCGATGCCGAGCTTGCCGCCCAGCCACCACGTGAAGCCGAACACCAGCGTGATCAGCAGGAACGCCTGCGCGATCGCCGGACCGGCGGCCTTGACGATCACCGCGAAGTTGATCGACGCGCCCAGCAGCACGAGTCCGGTCTTGATGAAGAACTCGGTGCGGAACCCCGCGGCCAGCCGGTCGCGGAACCCGAGCCCGGTCAGCACCGCGTTTCCCAGCAGTCCCAACAGGATCGCGTAGACCGGATATTCGACGCTCTTCGCGATGCCGCCGAGCCAGGTGCCCTTGGTGAACACCGGCACGTTCTGCTCCAGGTACCGGGTCAGCGCGGCCAGCACCACGACGACCGCTACACCTCCGACCGCCCAGAGGACCCGGGACCGTTGCCGCGTCTCGACTTCCGTCATCACGGCACCAGCCAGCCGGGCAGGATCCCCGCCAGCACCAGGCCCAGCAGCACCAGGCCCGCGATCGTCGCCGCCCAGTCCTCGTTCACCGCGAGCCCGCGCTCACGGTTCACGCCTTCCTCCGCGCTCATGCCGCCCCTCCGCATCCCTTGGTGGCGGTCATGGTCGGAGCAGGAGGCGAGCAGCGGCAAGGGCTCCCGCGATGTGGAACGGGCTCAGGCGGGGTAGACGTGGGTCTCGGTCGCCTTCACCGCCGCCCACAACGCGTCTCCGGGCCGCAGCCGCAGCTCGGCGAGGGTGGCCGTGGTGATGTCCGCGAGCACGTTCGGAGCGCCGTCCAGGCGGACGCGGGTGGTGTGCGCGTGCTGTTCGATCGCCTCGACCGTCACGGGCCAGACGTTGCGCGGGCTCCCCTCCGGTCGTTCGGCGTGCAGGCTGACGGCGGTGGGCGGGAAGACGACGTGCACCGGGCCTTCGACGGGTCGCGGGATCGTGAGCGTGCCGCCGCCGTCCAGGCCGACCTCGGTGCCCGATGCCCTGCCGCGGTAGAAGTTCAGGCCGACGAGGTTGGCGACGTAGTCGGTGCGCGGCTGGCGCGCCACCTCCGCGGGTGGCCCCGATTGCACGGCACGGCCGCTTTCCAGGATCACCAGCCGGTCGGCCAGGACCATGGCGTCCAACGGGTCGTGCGTCACCAGCAGCGTGTGGCCGCCGAAGTCCGCGAGGTGCCGGCCGAGTTCGGAACGGACCTGCAGGCGGGTGCTCGCGTCCAGCGCGGCGAGCGGTTCGTCGAGCAGCAGCAGGCTCGGGCCGGTGGCCAGCGCTCGGGCCAGTGCCACGCGTTGCGCCTGCCCGCCGGACAACGAGCGCGGCTTGATCTGCGCGTACCCGCTCAGGCCCACGCGGTCGAGCCAGCGCGACGCCTCCGCCCGTGCCTCGGCCTTGCGCGTACCCCTGGACCTCAACCCGAACGCGACGTTCTCCAGCGCGGACATGTGGGCGAAGAGCAGGTAGTCCTGGAACACCACGCCGATCGGCCGTTTCTCGGCGGCCACGAACGCGTCCGCACCGTCCCAGGTGGACTCCCCGACCGTGATGTGCCCGGACGACAACGGGAGCAGACCGGCCAGGGCCCGGAGCGCGGTGGACTTCCCCGCGCCGTTGGGGCCGAGCAGCGCGACGACCTCGCCCGGCGCGATCGTCAGCCCGAGGTCGAGGGTGAAGGTGCCGCGCGTGACGCGCAGTTCCGCGTTCAGGGTCACGTCGGCCCGCTGATCCACCGGTCGCGCAGACCGGCCAGCACTCCGACGGACACCAGCAACAGCACGACGCTCAGCACGATCGCCGCGTCCGGATCCGTCTCCAGGGCGAGGTAGACCGCCAGCGGCATGGTCGTCGTCTCGCCGGGGAAGTTGCCCGCGAACGTGATCGTCGCCCCGAACTCCCCCAGCGCCCGCGCCCAGCACAGCACCGTGCCCGCCACCACCCCCGGCAGCACCGACGGCAGCGTCACCCGCCGGAACGTCAGCCACTTCGAGGCGCCGAGCGTGGCCGCCGCCTCCTCGAACCGCGGATCGGCGGCCCGCAGCGCGCCCTCCACCGAGATCACCAGGAACGGCATGGCCACGAACGCCTCCGCGACGACCACACCGGCCGTGGTGAACGGCAACGAGATCCCGAACCACGCGTCGAGGTGCTCGCCGATCAGCCCGCGCCGCCCCAGGACCAGCAGCAGGGCGACACCGCCGACGACCGGCGGCAACACCAGGGGCACCGTGACGAGCGCGCGCAGGAACCCCCGTCCGGGCAACCCGGAACGCGCCAGCAGCCACGCCAGCGGGATGCCGAGGAACAGGCACAGCACGGTGGCGAGCGAGGCGCAGATCAGCGACAACCGCAGCGCCTCACCGACCTCCGCGCTGAGCAAAGTGGACAGTGAGGTCCACGGCGTCCTGATCAGCAGCCCGGCGAGCGGCACCAGCAGGAACGCGAGGCCTGCCACGGCGGGCAGGACGAGGACGACGGGCAGCCGTCCTCGCACCCGGTTGCGCGTCACGGGTTTTCGAAGCCCGCCGCGCTGAACACAGCACGACCCTTGTCGGACAACACGAACTCGACGAAAGCCTTGGCCGCGGCCGCGTTCGGTGCCTTGGCGACCGGCGCGATCGGGTAGTCGTTGACCGCTTGGGACGCCTCGGCGAACGTGATGCCCTCGACCTCGTCCCCCGCGGCCTTCACGTCGGTCCTGTAGACGAGCGCGCCGTCGACCTCACCGAGCGAGACCTTGGTGAGCACGGCCTTGACGTCCTGCTCCAGCGTGTCCGGCGCGGGCGTGATCTTCGCGGCCTCGAACACCTTCTTGGCCGCCGCGCCGCACGGCACCTGCTCGGCGCACAGCGCGATCTTGCGGCCGGCGTCGGCGAAGTCCGCGAGCCCGGCGATCTTGCCCGGGTTGCCCTTGGGCACCGCGATCTGCAGCGTGTTCCTCACGAACGTGCGGGGCGCGTCCGTGATCGCCTTGGTGTCGGTCACCTGCTTCATGTTGGCAGGTGCGGCGCTCGCGAACACGTCGGCGGGCGCGCCCTGGTTGAGCTGTTGCGCGAGCGCGGAGCTGCCGCCGAAGTTGAACCTCACCCTCGTGCCGGGGTGGGCCGCCTCGAAGTCCTCGCCCAGCTGGGTGAACGTCCCGGTCAGCGACGCCGCCGCGAACACCGTGACGTCACCGGTGACCTTCGACGGGTCCGCGGACGGGGTGGGTCCGGAGCCGCAGCCCGCGAGCACCAGCGCGGCTGAGGCGACGAGAACCCTGTTCACGATCTTGGACATGTTCCAGGCCTCCTGGGCGTCGGCGAGCCGGGTGGCCTTCATCCGCAGAATCGGCACTCACGGATCCTAGTTCACGCTGTTGCGGCGACAAACCACCCTTGAGTTCCGCAGATGCCGCGCTCCGCACGTCCAGCGGCAACAAGATGGATAAGCTCAGCTTCGTCGTCGTGGCCTCGTCCGCCGACGGCTACCGCGTGCTGCTGTCGTGGGCGGAGGTCGACCCGGAGTTCGGCGCCTGCTCGGCCCCGCTCGCCACCCGCTACAACGGCAGGCCGCTCGTCCGCCCGACCCTCGTCACGCCGCGGGACGGACGGGCCAGCCGGTACGTGC
This sequence comes from Lentzea pudingi, assembly GCF_014646255.1. Classification (GTDB taxonomy): domain Bacteria; phylum Actinomycetota; class Actinomycetes; order Mycobacteriales; family Pseudonocardiaceae; genus Lentzea; species Lentzea pudingi. The sequence continues at coordinate 960,493 of NZ_BMNC01000001.1, read as the reverse complement.
GCGACGTGGCCCGCCTGGAGATCGCCCGGTTCGGCGCCTGACGTGGCCCGCCTGGAGATCGCCCGGTCGGCGCGGCCTCGGGGTCGCCCGGTCCGGCACGGCCTCGGGTCGCCCAGTCTGGCGCGGCCTCGGGTCGCCCAGTCCTGGCGCGGCCTCGGGTCGCCCAGTCTGGCGCGGCCTCGGGTCGCCCAGTCCTGGCGCGGCCTCGGGTCGCCCAGTCTGGCGCGGCCTCGGGTCGCCCAGTCCTGGCGCGGCCTCGGGATCGCCCAGTCCGCACGGCCTCGGGTCACCCAGTCCGGCGCGGCCTCGGGGTCGCCCAGTCCGGCGCAGCCTCGGCGTCGCCAGTCCCGCGCAGCCTCGGCGTCGCCAGTCCCGCGCAGCCTCGAGGTCGCCCGGTCCCGCACCTAGGGACCACGCCGACATAGGCTGGGCGGCATGGCCGAGCTGCTGAGCATCGACGACGTCCTGGCCGCGGCCGAGGTGCTCGACGGACGGGTGCTGCGCACGCCGGCCCTGCCTGCGCCGGGGCTGTCCGCGCTGCTGGGCGTCCCGACGACGGTGAAGCTGGAACTGTTGCAGCGCAGCGGTTCGTTCAAGACGCGCGGCGCGTTCGCGAAGATCCTCTCGCTGTCCGCCGAGGCACGCGCGGCGGGCGTGGTCGGGGTCAGCGGCGGCAACCACGGGATCGCGCTGGCCGCCGCCGCGGCCGAGCTCGGCGTGGCCGCGACCGTCGTGATGCCCTCGACCGCACCCGCCCGGTCGGTCGAGCTCGCGCGGGCGTCCGGCGCGGACGTGCGGCTCACCGACGGGCTGGCGGCGGCGTTCGCGCTGCTGAACGACCTGGTCGAGGCGGGCGCGACGCTCGTGCACCCCTACGACGACCCGATCGTCGTCGCCGGGCAGGGCACGGCGGGCCTGGAGTTCGCGACCGACGCGCCGGACGTCACCGACGTGCTGGTGAGCGTCGGCGGCGGAGGGTTCATCTCGGGCGTCGCGACGGCGTTCCGCGCGCTCGTGCCCGGAGTGCGGGTGTGGGGCGTCGAGGTCGAGGGGGCCGACGCCATGCGCCAGGCGCTGGAGGCCGGTGGCCCGGTGGAGATCGCGCCCACGTCGATCGTCTCGACGTTGTCCGCGCCGCACGTGTCGCAGCTGACCTACGACCACACCGTCGCGCTGGTCGAGGACGTGCTCGTCGTGTCCGACGCGGACGCCGTGCGGGGCACGATCACCCTGGCCGAGACGCAGAAGGTGTGGGCGGAGCCCGCCGCCGGTTGCCTCGTGCCGGCGGCACGGAGGGTGCTCGACCGGGTCGGGCCGGACGCGCGGCTGGGACTCGTGGTGTGCGGCGGGAACGTGACGTTCGCCGACGTCGTCCGCTGGTCTCGGGGAAGCTGAGACCATTGCGGCAGAACGATCCCTTGGCCACCGTTGCGACCGCCGCACTCCACGACGGCGACCTCACCACGCTGCGGCACCTGCTGGCCGACAACTCCCGACTGGCCACCGCGCGGATCGTCGACGAGCAAGGAAGTGGCCGAACCCTGCTGCACGTGCTGACCGACTGGCCCGCCCGACGCCCCAACGGCGCACAGTCCGTGGCGGCGCTGGTCGAGGCGGGAGCAGACGTCAACGCACGGTTCGAGGGCTCCCACAGCGAGACACCACTGCACTGGGCCGCAAGCGCCAACGACGTCGAGGTGCTCGACGCACTCCTGGACGCCGGCGCCGACATCGACGCCGACGGGGCGGTCATCGGCGGCGGCACTCCCCTGGCCGACGCACGGGCGTTCGCGCAGTGGCAGGCGGCCCACCGGCTCGTGGAACGCGGCGCGGCGGTCACCCTGACCGACGCCGCGACCCTCGGGCTGACCGACCGGCTCGACGCCCTTCTCGCCGGCGCCACACCGGATGACGTGAACATCGCGTTCTGGGGTGCGTGCCACGGCGGTCAGCGGGAGTGCGCGGAGAGGTTGCTGGCGCTGGGCGCGGACGCGCACTGGCTGCCGCCCTGGGAACCGGTCACACCGCTCGATGCGGCCGTGCGCAACGGTTTCGGGGACTTCGCGGCGTGGCTGCGCGGCCGCTGAGCCGGTTTCCGCAGCTCACCGCTGGGTATTCGGCTGCCATGGAAACCACGGTGACGGACGAGGAGATCGAGTTGCGGCTGGTGCTGGACCGTCTGTCCTATCCGGCCGACAAGGTGCGCGTCGTGAGCTGCGCCGAGGTCCACGGCCTGGGCACCGATGCCCGCCGTCGGCTGCACCACCTCCCCGACCGCCGCTACGCCTCGGCCACCGAGGTGGTCGCCGCGCTGCCGTGAACCGCCTGGCGGGCAACGGAACGGCATAGCGGCGCGCGGGACGGGTAACCGGCGGGGCGGACGTGGCGACGTTCGTCCCGACCTGGAGGTGCGCTTGTCCGACGACCGGCGTCGTTTCCCCGCACGGCTTCCCCTCGCCGCGCTCACCACGCTCCCCGGGACGTACCTGGGTGCCGCGGACTACCTGGGCTGGCCGCACCCCGACGTGCCCGCGCCGCTCGCGGCCCTGGTGTTCGGCATCGCCATCGTGGGCGCGGCGTTCATCCTCGCGTGGGCCGCCGAGGCCGCGCAGGTGGACGTCAGCGCAGGACTGGCGATCGCGGTGCTCGCGCTCGTGGCCGTGCTGCCCGAGTACGCGGTGGACCTGGTGTTCACGTTCGAGGCGGGCCAGGAGTTCGCACGCCAGGGCACCTGCGTGCCGCCTCCCGGCGAGCCGGACCCGTGTTCGCTCGCCCTGGCCAACATGACCGGCGCCAACCGGGTGCTCGTCGGGTTCGGCTGGCCCCTGGTCGTCCTCGTGGGCGCGATCGCCGTGCGGCGTGCGCACCGGGAGAGCAGATCGACCCACGAGGGACGGGTCGTGCTCGCGCCGGTCATGTCCGTCGAGGTCGTGTTCCTGGGCCTCGCGACCCTGTACTCGCTGAGCCTGCCGCTGCGCGCGTCGCTCACGATGGCCGACGCCGCGGTGTTCCTGGTGATCTTCGCCGCGTACGCCTGGCGGCTGTCGAAGGCGCCGGTCGAGGAACCGAACCTGCTCGGCGTGTCCGAGTGGGTCGGCCGTCGGGACCGCGCACCGCGGCGCCGGTGGGTCATCGGCATGTTCGCGTTCGCCGGAACCGTCATCCTCGCCACGGCCGAACACTTCGCGCGGAACCTCGTGGACACCGGGTCGAGCCTCGGCGTGGACGAGTTCGTGCTCGTGCAGTGGGTGGCGCCGCTGGCGAGCGAGTCGCCGGAGCTCATCGTCGCGTGCCTCTACGCCGCCCGGCTGATGGCCTCGCACTCGCTGGGCACGTTGCTGTCCAGCAAGGTGAACCAGTGGACGCTGCTGGTCGGCACCATCCCGATCGTGTTCGCGATCTCCAGCGGCAGCACCCACGGCCTGCCGCTGGACGAGCACCAGCGCCTGGAGCTGCTCATCACCGCCGCGCAGTCGTTGTTCGCGGTGAGCATCCTCGCGGACCTCGGTCTGACGGCGGTGGGCGCGACGACGCTGTTCGTGCTGTTCGCCGCCCAGTTCGTCGCCAGCGTCACACTGCCCGGCGCCGCGAACCGCGTCGTGATCCTCGTGCTGTCCGGGCTCTACGTCCTGCTGGCGGTCGTGCAACTGGTGCGGCGCAGGCAGATCGGCGCCCGCACCGCGCGCGACGGCGTGGTGACGCCGCTGCCCGAGCTCGCTCGGAGGTGACGGCGCGGGACCTGCCGCACAGGTCCCGCGCCCCGCGTCACTTCGTGACGATCTTGTCCCCGACCCTGATCAGGTCCGGGTTGGTCAGGTGCCGGGAGTTCTTCTCCACCAACGCCTGCCAGCCGCCCTCGACGCCCAGTTCCACGGCGATGCCGCTGAGCGTGTCCCCGGCCTTCACCGTGTAGTCACCGTCCGGGTTGCTCGTGGACGGCGCGGCCACCGGCACCACGCGGGACGCGGCCTTGCGACCGGCCGGGGGCTGACCCTGCCGGACCGGTTGCTGGCCTCCGGCGGACGCGCGACGCCCGCACGCGCCCCACGCACCCAGACCCTGGGTCCGCAGCACGTTCTCCGCGACGCGGATCTGCTCCTCGCGGGACGCTTGGTGAGCCTGGCCGGAGCCTCCGTTGGCCCGCCAGGTCGACGGGCTGAACTGCAGCCCGCCCTGGTAGCCGTTGCCGGTGTTGGTGGACCAGTTGCCGCCGCTCTCGCACTGCGCGATCCGGTCCCAGTCGACCGGCGCGGAGGCCGAGGCGACCGTGCCGCCCAGTGTCACGAGGGCCGTCGCGGAGACGGCGACGAGCACGGCACGGCCGGTGATGTTGCCACGAAGATGACGCATGTCCCTTTGGCACCTCGTCCCGCTCCCACCGAACACGGCGCCTGTCCGACGAGGGTTTCGTCCACGACATGGACAGAGCTCGCCGCTGGACAGGTGAGCGCACGGCTGGCCCTGGTGGTGCGGCGGTCTCGCGACCGCTGGGCAGGACCGTAAGAACGCCCGGCCGGATCCGCACGACCGGAGGCGGGCAAGATCACCCGATAGGTGGCGATCTCGACATCGGTCGTGCCGGACACCCCCGGGACGTGATCGCGGTACCGCTCCGGCCGCAGGCCCGTTCAGACCCCGGGTGTTCACCCGAAAGGCGCGCGGCAGGCGGGTTTGGCGGGTGCCGCAGCGGGTAGTTGTTCTCCGGATCGTGGATCACTCCTGACGGAGGCGCTGATGTTGTTGCCCACCGCTCGCGGACCGTTGAGCGCCGGTGTCATCGCCGCCCTGCTCTCGGCCGGCTCGCCCCGGCCGGCGGGGACGGCGGACGGCCCGGAGGAGCTCGCCGGGGACGCGGACTTCCAGCTGGCGCTGTGGATCGCGCTCGAAACGCTGGACGGCGGCTTCGAGGGCATCACGACCGACCACGGCGAACACCCGGACCTCGTGCACTGGCGCACGTGGCTGAGCGAGCGGTGGGGCGCGGCCCTGCGCGAGATGACGGCGCCCGTGGTGCGCGCGGCCGGCGGTGACACGGCGTCGCCGTCGCTGATCGGCGACCACCTGATCAGCCTCATGAGGGGCGGCCACACCGGCCTGTACACCTTCGCCGAGAGCAAGGCGACCGCCGCACAGCTGCGCGAGCTGCTCGCCACGAAGTCGCTGTCCTGCGCCGACCACACCCTCGTCGACCGGTTGCCCGCGGTGGCGATCGCGGCGCACAACACCATGCGGGTGCTCAGCCGCGGCGCGACACCTGCCGCCGCACTCGGCCACCAGGCCGCCTCGGCCGCCCGGTCCTGGCTGTCGGGCCGCAAGCTCGACCGGGGGCTGCGGCGCGCGGGGCTCGAGCCCGCGACGACGCTCGAAGCCCCTGAGCGACGCTGGGACCGGTTGCTCGGCGCGTGCCGGGCACACCTCGCGGAGAACCCCGGCCGGACGCAGGACCTCCTGCACGGCGCGGCCGCCGCGATCGTGCTGGAGGCACGGCTCGGCAGGCACCTGCTGCGGTGCTGGGCCCAGGCCACCCCGGTGCTCGAGCCGGTGCGGCCGGCGGCGCTCTCGGTGATCGGCGGGGAGCAGTCGCGCACGCGCGCACGCCTTCACCTCACCTCGATCCCGGCCGACCCCGATGAGGGGCGTTCGAGCGACGTACGATGCGGTTGACGTGCGTCGAGCAGCCGGCGCCGTGGACTCCGCCTCGCCCGGAGAAGGAGAGCCGCGGTATGGCTGAACGCGATGAGTGAGCCGGGATCCGGGCTCGCCGCGCTCGTGGACGCCCTGCCGCTGGTGGTCTGGCGCGGCGAGTCCGGCGTGGTCACCTACCTGTCGGGCGCGGTCGAGCAGGTGCTCGGGCACCCGGCGCGCCGCTGGCTCGACGACCCCGGGTTCTGGCGGGAGATCACCCATCCCGGCGACCGCGAGGAGAGCGAGCGGCTGCGCTGGGGTTCTGACACCGACTACGAGACCGTCTACCGCGTCCGCACGGCCGCGGGGGATCTCGTCTGGCTGATGGAGCGAGCCTGCGTGCAGGGCGCGCTGCGCACCGGCGTGCTGATCGACGTCACGGCCCGGCACGCGGCCGACGAACGGCAGCGGTTCCTCGACGCGCTCGACCGCGCGTTCCAGCGGCTCGACGACGCCGAGGACCTCATGGCGCTGGCGACGAGGATGCTCGGCGAGCACCTCGGCGTCGACCGGTGCGCCTACGCCCGCACGGAGGCAGACGAGAACCACTTCGTCATGAGCGGCGACCACGCCACGGGCCTGCCCCCGCTGCCCGGCCGGTTCGCGATGCGGGCGTTCGGCAACGGCGCCCTGACGGCGATGCGCGCGGGCGAGCCGTGGGTGGTGGACGACTGCCAGGACGACCAGCGGCTCGACGCCGAGGACCTCGCCGCGTACCGGGTGACCGGCATCCGGGCGGTGATCTGCCTCCCGCTGCTGCGCGGCGGGCGGTTCGTGGCCGCCATGGCCGTGCACCAGGCCACCGTGCGCCACTGGACGCAGGACGAGATCGACCTGGTCTCCGTCGTGGTGAACCGCTGCTGGGAGTCCCTGCAGCGGGTGCACTCCGACCGGGCCCTGCGCGACAGCGAGCAGCGGCTGCGGCTGCTCGTCGAGCGCGCGACGGACGCGATCTGGTTGCTGGACCACGAACTCCGGTTCGTGGCCGCGAACCCGGCGACCGGCGACCTGCTCGGCTACCGGTCCGACGAGCTGCTCGGTTCCTCGATCGCCGACCTGCTCGTGGACGGTCTGCCGCAGGACCTCTCGGTCTCGCAGGTCGTGACGATGCGCCGCGCCGACGGGACGGAGGTCGCGCTGGAGCTCAACGTCCAGTCCACGCCGTCCGGTCTGCAGGCGATCGGCAGGGACGTCACCGAGCGCCAGCGCGCCGAGGCCGAGCGCGACCTGCTGCTGCAACGGGAGCACGAGATCGCCGCCGCGTTGCAGGAAAGCCTCCTCCCCAGGGAACTCCCGCTCCTGCCCAGGCTCGCGACGGCCGCCAGGTACCTGCCGGCCGCGGAGCACTCCCAGATCGGTGGCGACTGGTACGAGGTCGTGCTGGTCGGCGCGACCCGCGTCGCCCTCACCGTCGGGGACGTGGTCGGCAAGGGACCGACCGCGGCGGCCGTCATGGGCCAGCTGCGCAGCGCCCTGGCCGGCTACCTGCTCGACGGCCACTCCCCCGCCGAGTCACTGCGGCGCCTGGACGCGTTCGCGGCGCGCGTCAACGGCGCGGCCGGCAGCACGTGCGCGTGCCTGATCTTCGACTGGAGCACCGGCGAGCTCTGCTGGGCGTCGGCGGGTCATCCCCCTCCCGTGGTGGTCGGCGACGACGGGGCGCGCCTGCTGGCGACCGAGGCCGGACCGGTGCTGGGCGCGGGAGGCCCGGCGACGCCGACCCAGCACACCGCGGACTTCCCGCCGGGCACGTCGGTCGTGCTCTACACCGACGGCCTGGTCGAACGCCGCGACGAGGTGCTCGACGAAGGTCTGCGCAGGCTCGCGGCGGCAGCGGACGGCGCGGCCGGCTTCGACCCCGCCTCGCTGGCGCGGCGGATCACCGACACGATGCTGACGGACGGCCAGGCCGACGACGTCGCCCTCGTCGTGGCACGGCACCTGCCTCCCCCGCTGCACCTGAGTCTCCCGGCCGAACCCGCCGAGCTCTCCCCGCTGCGCCGCGCCGCGACGACCTGGGCGGGTCTCGCGGGCCTGTCCGACGACGCCGCGTACGACCTGGAGCTCGCACTGGGAGAGGCCGCCTCGAACGTCGTGGACCACGCCTACCCCGAGGGGGGCGGCACGTTCGACACGACCCTGGAGAGCACCGGCCGGGGCGTGCGGGTGGCCGTGACCGACCACGGCCGGTGGCGGCCACCGCCGGCCGACAAGGGACACCGCGGCCGGGGCCTGGGCATGATCCGCGCCATCTCCGACGAGGACGACCTGCAGGCGGGCGAGAACGGCACGACCATCCGCTTCCACGTCCCCGCCGTGCCGGACACCCGCACCTCGCCTCCGCCACCACCACCGGCCGCGGTCGCGAGTGGACTGTCGGACGGGACCGACGAGCACACGCAGGTCGTGCTGCTCGGCGGAGACCTGGACCTGTCCACAGTGGACGGCTTACGGCCGGCGTTGCTGGAGCGGGTGGACGCGGCCGACGAACGGCCGATCGAGGTCGACCTCACCGGCGTGGGCTACCTGAGCAGCTCCGGCGTCGCACTGCTGCTGCAGGCGATGCTGCGGGCGAAGGAGCGCGGCCGGGTGATGTCGTTGGTGGCCACCGGTTCCAGCGCGCCGGCGCGGATCCTCGACCTGTCCGGGCTCGCGCACACCACCCGCTTCACGCCGGCGGTGCCGTGAACTGACTCAACGCCGTTGCGGCGGCTTCAACGCCGCCGCTGCGGTGGCACGGACCGCAGCGCGGCCAACGCGCCGCGCAGATCCGGGCGCACGGTCAGCAGGGCGTCCACGCCGGAGATCGCGAGCGGCCGCAGCACGACCCGGCTCTCCGCGACGATGGCGAGCGGGACGTTCGCGGACCTCAGCCGCCGCACGACGGCGACCAGCAGGTTGATGCCCGCGGAACCGAAGAAGGTCACCGCCCCCAGGTCGAGGACGAGACCGGCGGAAGGACGTTCCCGCAGCGCGTCGACAGCCGCCAGAACCGGTGATCCGTCCGCCATCCGGTCGATCTCCCCGGCCACGATCACGACGTCGACTCCGTCGTGCGCCTCCGTGCGCGTTGTCAGCACGGCTGCGGCTCCGCTGGACTGCGGACTCATCGGCTTGCTCCTCTCGGCCAACCGCGAGAAGCGCCGACACCCAGCCGCTGCCCAACCCGGAGAACCTGTAGACGACCTCACATGAACGACTCGGTGTCACATGAAACTCCGACCACGCTATGCCCCTTCCCCACCAGACACAACCGCAACACAGCTTCGCGGGCCGCGACGAGTTCGACGTGGAGGTGCGGAGGAGTTGCGGCGCGGCAACGTGAACGCAAGCCCTGCCAGTTCGTGCGCACGCCCTTGGCCTGCCCGATCATGTGCTGTGGCGCAAGTGCCGCGGTACGCACGTGGGCAAGCGGGATAGCCGGTGACGAAGCCGGGTAGCCGGTGTCAGAGATCACGCGGTGACAGCGGGCCGGTCCGGCGCACCGGACCGGCCTGCCCGGTGTCAGCCCGCCACCCGTCGCCCGCGCTTCACGACCGCGGGCGGCTCCAGCACGCGCCGGTAAAGCCTCTCCAGGCCGCGCGCGACGTCCGGCCAGGTGTGCCGGGCCTGGACCCGGTCCACCGCCGCGATCCCGCAGGAGGTGCGGAGCGTGGCGTCCTCCAGGACCACCCGCAGATTCTTGACCAGCGTCTTCACCTCGCCCGGCGGGACCAGGACCCCGGTCACGCCGTCGGTCACGGCGTCGGTGAGCCCGCTCACCGACGTGGCCACGACCGCCACACCGCACGCCATCGCCTCCAGCGGCCACGCATCCCACACGGGTTGTCTGGGCACGCACGCCACCACGTCCGCCGACCGCAGCAACGCCGGCAGGTTCTCGTGGGCGACCGGTCCGGCCGACCGGATCCGCTCGTGCACGCCGAGCTCCCGTGCCCGCCGCCCCAGCCGCTTGGCTTCGTCCGCCGGGAACGGCCCGGTGATCAGCAGTTCGGCGTCCGGCAGCCACGGCAGCGCCGCGACGACGTCCTCGACGCCGTCGCCCGCCCTCGCCACGATGCGCTTCACCCGCCTGCGAGCGGGTTCGCCCTGCGGCTGGAACAACTCGACGTCGACGCCACGCGGGACGACCACCATCCTGGGCCGCGGTACCCCGGCCGCCGCGAGACGCAGCAGTTCGTCCTCGCAGCCCGCCACGACGACGGCGGCCTCCCGGCCCACCAGCCGCTCGACGTCGGGCCGGCGGCCGAAACCGTGGAACGACTGCACCACGGGCACACCGGCCGGTCGCACGGCCAGCAGAGCGGCCAGCCCCGGCTGCCAGTGGTGGGCGTGCACGACGTCCGGACGCGCGTGCGCCCACTCGGAGCGGAGCGAGTCGACGAAGTCGCCGAGGTAGGGCTCCTGGCCGGGAGTGGTGGCCGCGGCCTCGGGGCAGGTGTGGACCGTGACCTCGTGCCCCAGCGCCACCAGTGCCGCTGCCAGGTCCGCGGCGTGCACGTCCCAGCGGCCGGGTCCGTCGTCCTCCGACACCATTGCGATCTTCATGCGCCTTCTTCCGGCTTGATCGCGGAAGGGTCGAGCGGTCACCTCGGTGGCAGCTCCGTCCTTCCGCACGGCAGTGCCGTGACGGAGGGCTGCATGCTGAACCCGATTTCGAACCTAACGCAGCCCCCGCGTGACCGCATGACAGAACTGCTCACCGATCGTTGTTCTCGGAGTACGCGGCGGCACTCAGGCGCTGGCGGTCTCGTTTGAGCTGCTTCTCCAGACCGTGCCGCTGGCCGTCCGCCAGATCGTCCCGCACGGCGCGTTCGACCTCGCGGACCACGTTGTAGTACATGTCGTCGTACTCCTCGACGATCTGGAAGGTCCAGCGTCCCGGCAGGACGTTGCGGCCGAGCAGCTCCCGTTGCACGCGGTTCGCGTGGTCGGTGTGCCCCGCCTCACGCAGTGCCTCGATCGCGTCGCCGACCTCGAAGTCCGCGGTGCCGGTGAGCTGGTGGAAGGAGTACAGGTGGCCGCGGGCCCGTTCCGTGGTCTCCAGCGCCTTGCTGAGCTTGCCGAGCGCCTCGATCGTCTTGTCGTCCATGCCGCCGGATACCCGGCGACGGTTCGTCCTCACCCGGCGCGGGTAACCGGTCGGCAACGTCCCACGAAGAGCGGAGATGGGCACTTGCCGGACGCGTGCGCTGACACCGTTGGGGTGGAAGAGGAGTTCCTGCTCGTCGACACGGCTTCGCGGCGCACGGTGATGCGCGCGGACGCCGTGCTGGCGCGGGTGCGGGACACCGAGCTCACCAAGTTCCACGCCGAGCTGGCCGGGACGCAGGTCGAGGCGGCGACCGGTCCGTGCACCAGCGTGGCCGCGCTGGGCGACGCGCTCTCGCACGCCCGCTCGATGCTCACCGACGCGGCCCGCGCGGAAGGCCTGGAGCTGCTCTCCCGTGGCACGCCTCTCAAAGCCTCGGCGCAGTCGGTCGTCTCGGACGGCGCCCGGTTCCACCGCGTGCTCGACATGTACGCGGGCGTCGTGGAGGACTACGAGGCGAGCGGATGCCACGTGCACGTCGGCGTGCCGGACCGCGAGACGGCGGTGGCCGTGCTGAACCACGTGCGGCCGTGGTTGCCGACCTTGCTGGCGCTGGCCGCCAACTCCCCCGATCACGGCTACGCGAGCTGGCGGATCGTGCAGCAGTCGCGGTTCCCCGGCTCGGGCGTGCCACCGCTGTTCGCCGACGCGCGGGACTACGACGCCCACGTTGCCAGGATGGTGACCTGCGGGACGCTCGTGGACACGGCTCAGACGTTCTGGTTCGTGCGGCTGGCCTCCCGGCTGCCGACCGTGGAGTTCCGCATGGCCGACGCCGCCACCGAGGTCGAGGGCTCGGTGCTGCAGGCCGCGCTGTCCCGCGCTCTCGTGCACACCGCCGACCAGGACATCCGGGCCGGCAAGGAGCCGCCCGCCATTCGTGACGACGTGCTCGCCGCGGCCGTGTGGACGGCGTCCAGGTACGGCGTGGACGGAGCCGGTGTGGACCCGTGGCAGGAGTGCCGGGTGCCCGCCACCGCGCTGCTCGACAGGCTGCTGGAGCACGTGACGCCGGCGTTGGAGGAACGTGACGAGCTGAAGCTCGTGCATGGGCTCGTCTCCGCGCGGGTATGACTCCGAAGTGCACCTTCCTACGCCCCGTGGTCCGTTGTCCGAGCAGGTCGTCGCCGCGCTGAGCGGTGAGCCGGACGGCCGCGCGATCCCGTTCGCCGCCGCCGAGCCGTACGGAGAGGACCTGACCATCGCGCTGTACACGCTGTACGAGCTGCATTACTGCGGTTTCGACGGCGTGGACCCCGCCTGGGAGTGGGACCCGGAACTGCTGCGGCTGCGCGCCCAGGTCGAAAGCGCGTTCCTCGGCCGTCTCCGCTCCGATGTGGAGGGTGGCGACGACCTCGACGCGGCCCTGGGCGACCTGCTGGTCGAGCACGTGCCCGGCAGCGGCGTCTCGCACCACCTGCGCGACGAGGGCACCTGGGAGCAGATGTGCGAGTACTTCGCGCACCGCTCGGTGTACCACCACAAGGAGGCCGACCCGCACGCGTGGGTCATCCCCCGCCTGCGGGGCAGGGCGAAGGCCGCGCTGGTGGCGGTGGAGTTCGACGAGTTCGGCGGCGGGCGGGCCGACCGCATGCACTCCCAGCTCTACGCCGACCTCCTCGACGGCGCCGGCATGTCCTCGGACTACCTGCACTACCTCGACGACGTGCCCGCGCCGGCCATCGCGATCGTCAACATGATGTCGCTGTTCGGCCTGCACCGGTCGTTGCGCGGCGCCCTGGTCGGCCACTTCGCCGCCGCCGAGATCACCACGGCACCGAGCGCCCAGCGCATGGCCCAGGCCCTGGGACGGATGGACGCCGACCCGCGGTGCGTCGAGTTCTTCACCGAGCACATCGAGGCCGACGCCGTGCACGAGCAGATCATGCGCAACGACGTCATCGGTTCGCTGCTGGAGCAGGAGCCGTCGCTCAAGGCCGACGTCGTGTTCGGCATCCAGGCGACGGAGCACCTGGAGGCACGCCTGGCCGATCACCTGATGTCGTCGTGGAAGAAGGGTGGAACGTCGCTGCGGACGCCCTTGCGGCGGCTGGTGTCGCAGCACGGATAGCACAGTCCTCAGTGGACTGGAAGCGGTGTCGCCCCCGGCGTGTTTGCGAGACCGGCACGAGGGCACCCGCCCCACAACTGTGTTTCCTCGAAAAGGAGCTTTGATGAAGGCGGTCACCTGGCACGGCAAACGCGACGTCCGGGTGGACACGGTGCCCGATCCGCGGATCGAGTCCCCGACGGACGCCGTCATCCGGATCACCTCCACCGGCGTGTGCGGCTCGGACCTGCACCTGTACGAGGTCCTCGGCCCGTTCATGACCGAGGGCGACGTCCTGGGCCACGAGCCGATGGGCGTCGTGGAGGAGGTCGGCGCGGAGGTCACGTCCCTCAAACCGGGCGACCGCGTGGTCGTCCCGTTCAACATCTCCTGCGGGCACTGCTTCATGTGCGACCGCGGGCTGCAGTCGCAGTGCGAGACGACCCAGGTCACCGAGCAGGGCAAGGGCGCGTCGCTGTTCGGCTACACGAAGCTCTACGGGCAGGTGCCCGGCGGGCAGGCCGAGTACCTGCGGGTGCCGCAGGCGCAGTACGGGCCGATCAAGGTCCCGGACGGCCCGCCGGACGACCGGTTCGTCTACCTGTCCGACGTGCTGCCGACGGCCTGGCAGGCGGTCGAGTACGCCGAGATCCCCGCGGGTGGTTCCGTGGTGGTCTTCGGGCTCGGGCCGATCGGGCAAATGTGCGCCCGCGTCGCCCTGCACAAGGGAGCCGGGCAGGTCATCGGGATCGACCTCGTGCCCGAACGCCTGGCGCGCGCCGAGGCGCACGGTGCCACGGTGATCGACACGCGGGACCACGACGACATCGGCGACGCCGTCCGCGCTCTCACCGCGGGCCGGGGCGCGGACTCCGTCATCGACGCGGTGGGCATGGAGGCGCACGGCGCACCGGCCGCCCGGCTCACGCAGAACCTGGTCGCCCTGCTGCCGCAGGCCGCCGGGGCGTTGATCACCGAGAAGGCCGGCATCGACCGGCTCAGCGTGCTGTACGCCGCCATCGACGCGGTGCGGCGCGGCGGCACGATCTCGCTGTCCGGCGTGTACGGCGGCATGATCGACCCGATGCCCATGATGGAACTGTTCGACAAGCAGATCCGGCTCCACATGGGACAGGCGAACGTCCGGCGCTGGATCGACGAGATCGTGCCGCTGCTCTCCGGTTCCGAAGACCCCCTCGGCGTGGACGACTTCGCGACGCACAGGTTGCCGTTGCAGGACGCGCCCAAGGCCTACGAGATGTTCCAGAAGAAGCAGCACGGGGCTCAGAAGATCCTGCTCCAGCCCTGATCGGGCTCGCACGACGAAGAAGCGGTGGGCATCGCGGTCGCGATGCCCACCGCTTTCGGTTCCGGACGAGGATCAGTGGTCGTGCGCCGTGCGGTGGCGGCGGCCCGCCGCCAGCCCGAGCCCGATCATGCCGACGCCCAGGAACAGGTGCAGCCAGTTGTCGGCCGGGTTCACCGGCACGAAGTTCGCGTCGCTGCCGTGGTCGACAACCAGTCCGTACAGGAACAGCACGAGGTAGACGATCCCGCCACCGACGAGGTACCAGTAGGCACCGTCGACGGTGCGCGCCAGGAGGAATCCGGCCACGCCGAAGGCCAGGTGGACGACGTTGTGCAGGATCGACACCGCGAAGAGGCCCAGCAGCATCGCCTGCGACTCGTGGCCGGCGAACATCAGCGTGTCGTAGTTCGTGGTCAGGCCGGGGATGAACCCGGCGATGCCCACCAGCGTGAACACCGCGCCCACGACCATCGCGATCGTCTGGACGGTGTGGCGACTTGCCGTTCCGGTTCGGGACATGACGACTCCCGTCGAAGGGAAACGCTCTTCGGACGCGACGTGCCTACCCCCGTCCGGCCGGAACAAACGGTTCAACGGCAAATGGTTGGCCCCCGAACTATCGGGTACTGCCTGTCAGTCGTTCCCGTGCATCAAGGAGGGTTCTGTGGCCACCCGCAAGCCAGGCAAGGTAGTGAAGGCGGCTGTCGAGAAGGCCGTGGACAAGGTCACCGAACTGGTGAACCCGCCCATCCCGGGCGCCCCCGCCAGCGAGCCGCCGTCGCTCACCGAGCCGACCGAACCGCGGGGCCCGCTGCCACCCAAACCCGACCAGACCGGTCCGGAGACGGTGTCACCGACGGGCACCCCGACCGGAGCACCGCAGCTGTCCCAGGGCCAGCAGGGCGAGTTCCTCACGACCGCCGGCGGCACCCGGCTGTACGACACCGACCACTCGCTGAAGGCCGGTGAACGCGGCCCGACCTTGCTGCAGGACCACCACCTGCGCGAGAAGATCATGCACTTCGACCACGAGCGCATCCCGGAACGGGTCGTCCACGCCCGCGGCTACGGAGCGCACGGCGTGTTCGTCGGCTACGGCACCGCCGCGAACGTCTGCAAGGCCGGGTTCCTCGGCGACGGCGTGGAAACGCCCGTGTTCGTGCGGTTCTCCACGGTGCTGGGCTCGCGCGGCTCGGCGGACACCGTCCGCGACACCCGCGGGTTCGCGACGAAGTTCTACACCCAGGAGGGCAACTTCGACCTGGTGGGCAACAACATCCCGGTCTTCTTCATCCAGGACGGGATCAAGTTCCCGGACGTGATCCACGCGGGCAAGCCGCACCCGGACCGCGAGATCCCGCAGGCCCAGAGCGCGCACGACACGTTCTGGGACTTCGTGTCCACCCACACCGAGGCCACCCACCACGTCCTGTGGAACATGTCCGACCGCGGCATCCCCCGCTCCTACCGCACGATGGAGGGGTTCGGCGTCCACACGTTCCGGCTGGTCAACGCCGACGGTGAGACCGCGCTCGCGAAGTTCCACTGGAAGCCGAAACTGGGCGTGCACTCCCTCGTGTGGGAGGAGGCGCAGCTGCTCGCCGGCGTCGACCCGGACTTCCACCGCCGCGACCTCGCCGACGCCATCGAGTCCGGCGCGCACCCGCAGTGGGAACTCGGCCTGCAGATCATGCCCGACAGTCCACAGCAGACGTTCGAGGGCATCGACCTGCTGGACCCGACGAAGATCGTCCCCGAGGAGCTCGCGCCGGTGCAGCCGGTCGGGTTGCTCACGCTGAACCGCAACCCGCTCAACTACTTCGCGGAGACCGAGCAGGTCGCGTTCCACCTCGGCAACCTGGTGCCGGGCATCGACGTCACCGACGACCCGCTGTTCCAGGCGCGGCTGTTCTCCTACCTGGACACCCAGCTGACGAGGCTCGCGGGGCCGAACTTCAACCAGATCCCGATCAACCGCCCGCACGCGCCGGTCAACGACATGTTCCGCGACGGCTTCCACCAGCACGCGGTGCACGCGGGGGTCGCCCCGTACCGGCCGAACACGCTCGACGGCGGCAACCCGTTCGTCGCGAAGGCGGGCGACCGGCCGTTCGTCGAGGTGGCGCGACCGCTGCCGAAGGCGGTGAAGGTCCGCTCGTCGCCCGCGTCGTTCGCGGACCACTTCACGCAGCCGAGGCTGTTCTGGCAGAGCCTGACGCCGGTCGAGAAGGACCACGTCGTCAGCGCGTTCACCTTCGAGCTGGGCAAGTGCTACGAGCAGGCGATCAAGGAACGCGAGCTGCTGGTGCTCGCCAACGTCGACGCCACGCTCTGCGCCGAGGTCGCGAAGGGACTGGGCCTCCCGGTGCCGGAGAAGGCACGGCTGAAGAAGGTCACGCCGAGCCCGGCGCTGTCGCAGCTCGGGCAGACGTGGCCCTCGGACGGCCGCATGATCGGGATCGTGGTCGACCCGGCGGACCTCGACGGTGTGCGCACGGTGCGCGAGACCGTCCTGGCGGGCGGGATGGTGCCGCTGCTGATCGCGCCGACCGGCGGCCCGCTCGGCGACAGCGGCCTGGTCGCGCAGCGCACGTTCCTCACCGCGCGCTCCGTCGAGTTCGACGCCCTGCTGGTCGCGGGCGACTCCCCCGACGCGCGCGTCACCCTCATGATCCAGGAGGCCTTCCGCCACGCCAAGGCGATCGGCGCGTGGGGCACCGGACGCGCCGCCGTCGAGGCGGCCGGGTGCACGGGGCCGGGAGTCGTGCTCGACGACGACGCGTCGAAGGTCCTCGCGGACGTGACGACACTGCTCGGAGCCCACCGCGTGTGGGAACGCTTCCCCCCGGCCATCGCATGACGAGCCAGGAGACGCTGACCGAGGAGGAACTCGGGTTCCTGCGCTCGATGTTCGACCTGGCCCGGGACGGCGACGCCACGGGACTGAGCGAGGCCGTCGACGCGGGAATCCCGGTCAACCTCACCAACGGGTCGGGCGACTCGCTGCTGATCCTCGCCGCGTACCACTGCCGCACGGACGTGGTGCGGGCGTTGCTGGAGCGCGGCGCCGACACCGGGCGGGTCAACGACCGGGGCCAGACGGCGCTGGGAGCGGCGGTCTTCCGGCGTTCCGCGGAGATCGTCCGGCTGCTGCTCGGCGCGGGCGCGGATCCGGCTCTCGGGCCGAGGTCCGCGCTCGACGTCGCCCGGCACTTCGACCTGCCGGAGATGCTGGCACTGCTGGAACCCTGAGCCGGATGACGTGGACATCTCTCCCGGCCTAGCCGGGAGAGATGTCCACGACCAGCGTCCAGACGACCAGGTCGATCGTCAGGTCGTCGCGCAGCACGGGGATCCAGCGGAGGTCCGTGCGCGGATCGACGATCTCCGCCCCGATCGCCACCGCGCGGTGGAAGGGGCCCTCGGTGAACGGGGACGGGTCGAAGTACGTCACGACCGCGCCGTTGTCGAGGTGCTCGGTGACGGTTCTCTCGCCTGGGGGGACCGGCTTTCGCGCCTCGGGCTGCTGGGGCGCCGGCGGTGTGGAGGTCATGGCGGGAGATACCCCGGCCGAACCGGGGTAACCGCGACGGCCTGGTCCCGCCTTCCGCGCAGGCCTCAGCCGGTGCACTCCACCAGGGCGAACACGGTCTTGCCGCGGTCGCGCGCCCGGAAGCCCCACTCGCGCGAGATGTTGTCCACCACCACGATGCCCCTGCCGCGGTTCTCCCCCAGGCGGGAGCGGCCGTACACCGGTTCGACCTCGGACTCGTCGTCGACCTCGACCAGCACGGCGCAGGGGTCCTCGCGAAGCACGATTCGCAGGTGGCCGGTGCTGGCGCAGGTGTGGTCGAGGACGTTCGACACGAGTTCGGTCACCACGAGCTGCACGTCGTAGAGGTGGTCCTCGCCCAGGTCCTTCAGCGCGGCGGCCAGGTCGCGGCGCAGCGACGACATCGACATGCCCCGCCGGACGGGCAGGTCGACCACGGGGGCGCTCATCCGAGCCGCCGCAGCAGGAGCAGGGCGATGTCGTCCCGCTTGCCCTGGCCCAGCTCGGCGAGCAGGCGGTCGGCGAGATCGTCCATGTCCTCGGTGTTCGACACGGCTGCGCGCAGTTTTTCCATGCCCTCGTCCAGATCGATACCCGGCCGTTCGACGAGACCGTCGGTGGTGAGCAGCACGGTCGTCCCCAGTGGTAACGGCAGTTCCGTCGCTTCCGGCCGTTCCAGCCCGATGCCCAGCAACGGCCCGTGGACGTGTGCGTAGTGAGCGCCCTGGTCGTCGACGACGAGCGGGGGCACGTGGCCCGCGTTCGCGACGGCCATCGTGCCCGCCTCCAGGTCGACCAGGAGCAGGCACATGGTGGTGAGGCCGCCGGTCGGGTGGAACCGCTCGAGCAGGGCGTCGACCCTGCGCAGGATCTCCGCCGGCCGATGGCCCTCGACGGCGTAGGCGCGCAGGGTGTGCCGCACCTCCGCCATCACGGTCGCGGCCTCGATCGAGTGGCCGCACACGTCGCCGATGGCGATCAGCAGGCGGCCGTCGAGCTCGATCACGTCGTAGAAGTCGCCGCCGATCTCGGCGTTGCTCGACGCCGGCACGTACCTCGCCGTCATCGGCAGGGCGGGGACCTGCGGCAACGTACGAGGCAGGAGGCTGCGCTGCAACGTGAGCGCGAGCGAGTGCTCCTCCGCGAACGTGTGCAGGCCCTCGGCGGCGAGCGCGGCCGCCTGGGCGAGCTGGCGCAACAGGTTCCGGTCGTCGTCGGTCGTCACGGCCAGCGGGCTGACGGTGATGCCGATGGGCGGGCGCCGGAGCTTCGTGCGCGCGACCACCGCGACCTGGTGCCACGGCACCTCGGCGGCCTCGATCACGGCCACACCGACACCGGGGTTGAGCGAGGCCATCCACCGCTCGACGTCCGCGTCGTCCGGGCGGAGCCACGCGGCGCCGGCCATCACGACGCACACGGCACCGGACGGGTCGGTCAGGACCGCGGTCGCCTCCGCGTCGAGGACGTCCGCGGCCCCGATCGCGGCGGCTTCGGCCAGGGACTTGAACGTCGTCGCCGCGTTGATGGCGAACGTCGCCGTGGCGAGCCGGGTCAGCCGGGCGGCGAGGTGTTCGGCGAGGGCGCGTGCGCGGTGGTAGCGCAACGCCGCCTCGACGTTGGCCAGCAGCTCACCGGGGTCGACGGGTTCGGTGAGGTACGCGTCGGCGCCCCGCGTCAGGCCGGTGACCTTGTCCTCGGGCTCGATGTAGGTCGCCGACAGCATCACGACCGGGATCGAACTGGTGCGCGGGTCGGCCTTGATCCGCTCCGTCACGTCGTAGCCGCTCATGTCCGGCAGGTGCACGTCCAGCAGGACCAGGTCGAACGAGTCGCCCTCCAGTGCGATCAGCGCCTCGGCCGCCGTGGTTGCCTCGACCACCGTGTGGCCGCTGCGGCGCAGCCAGCTGCACGCGATGAACCGGCTCGCCTCCAGGTCGTCGACCACGAGGACCCTGGCCGGTCCACCGCCCATGGCTGTCGGGTTCATCGGCTGTCCGTTCTGCGCGCCGTGAGCTGAGCGTCCCTGATCGCACGGCCCACCGTTTCCGGGGAGATCCGCGCCTCGTGCAGCATCGCGGCACCAAGGCTGTACACGCTGCGCGCGAGACCGCCGGGGTCGTCGCCGCACACGATGACCACTGGTACCCCGGCCAGATCGGGGTCAAGCCTCAGCACGGACAGCACGGCGCTGCCGCTCATCACCGGGGCGCTCGCGCTGACCAGCACGAGGTCGGGCCGCCGTGACTTCGCGAGGTTCAGGGCGGTGCGGCCGTCCTCGGTCTCGACGACCTCGGCGGCGATCCCGGCCAGGGCGTCGCGCAGCTGCCGGCGGCAGTACTCGTCGCTGTCCGCGATCAGCGCGCACGCGACGGGCGCGGGCTGGACGAACTCGTCGGCGGCGGTCGGCAGGGTCAGCACGACCTCGGTGCCGACGCCGGACGTGCTGCTCAGCGTCAGGGTGCCGCCGAGGATCTCGGCGAGCTTGCGCGCGTAGGACAGGCCGAGCCCGGTGCCGCTCGCGCCGACCTGCAGCGCGTTCGGCACCTGGTAGAACTCCTCGAACACCCGGTCCTGCTCTTCGGGCGGGATGCCGATGCCGGTGTCGGTGACCACGAACCGGACCTCGTCGGGGTTCGGTGCGAGCTCGGCGGTGAAGCGGATCTCGCCGTGCTTGGTGAACTTGACGGCGTTCGACAGGACGTTGCGCAGGATCCGCACGAGCATCGTCTCGTCGGTGACCAGCGGCCGCAGCGCGGGCAGGTCGTCCACCACCAGCCGCACGTCGCCGGAGCGCAGCAACGGGCGCACCGCCGAGCGCAGCTGGGTGATCACGTAGTCGAGCGCGACGGGCGCCATCCGCGGCTGCAGGCTGCCGGACTCGGCCTTCGCGGTGTCGAGCAGCTCGTTCACCAGTGCCAGCAACGTCGCCGCGGACTCGTTGATCAGGTCGACGTGGTGGCGCTGGTCGTCGGTCATCGGGTCGCCGCCCGGCCCGCCGAGCAGGCGGGTCAGGCCGACCACCGAGTTGATCGGCGCGCGCAGCTCGTGGCTGATGTTGGACCAGAACCGGATGCGGGCGGCGGCCGCGTCGCGCAGCTCGGCGGACTTCGCCTCGAGCTCCGCGTAGAGCGCGACCACGCCCTGGTTCGTCTGCTCCAGCTCGTCGGACAGCTCCTGGTAGAGGGCGACGACGCCGCGGTTGGTCTCCTCCAACTCGTCGTTGAGGCGTTCAAGCTCCTTGCTCTTGGCCTCCAGGTTCTCGAGGGTCTCCAGCAGCTCCTGGTTCTGCGCGCGCAGCTCGTCGAGCGCGGTGGTGCCGGTGCTCTCGCGCAGTTCCCGGAGCAGGCCCTCGTCGAGCACAACCGCGTCCGGCACGTTCTTCACCAGCGTGACGCCCGAGGCGGTCATGACCAGGTCGTTCGTCAGCCTGCGCGCGGTGTCCCAGCCGGGCCCGGAGGTGGTCACCGCCGCCTGCCAGGACAGCTCGACCAGCAACGCGGAGACCGGCCCGCGCCGCAGCCGGAAGAGGACGGTCGTGCTCACGTCCTGCCGCACCAGTTCCCGGCCGAGGTCGCTCAGCGCCGTGGCGACCCGGATCTGGTTCTGCCCGTCGAGACCCGCCGCCGCCGCGACCTGGCGGCCGCGCTGCCGGAGCAGGAACACGTCCCGCTCGTCGGCGATCACCAGCCGCAGCAGGTCGTCGGTGGTCATGCCGGTCTGGCCACGAGCACGCAGGCGTCGTCCTTGCGCACGCCCGCGTCCCGCAGCAGTGCCGCCGCCACCAGCACCGGCGGGTCGGTGATCAGGTCGCTGCCGAGGCCGGGTCCCCAGCGTTCGGTGAGGCCGTCGGAGTGCAGGACCACGACCGCCTTCTCCGGCAACGCGTAGTCGAACGTGCGGATCGTGCGTGCCTGGTGGCCCGCCACTCCGGGCACCGAGATCATGCCCGTCTTGCGGCCGTCCCCCAGCACCGCCGCGGCGATGTTGCCCAGCCCGCAGAAGCGCACCGTCCGCGCGACGAGGTCGATGTCCGCGACCGCCACCGCGCCGCCCCGCGTGCCGCGCAACTCCTTGTGCAGCAACGCGACCAGCTGGTCTGGCGGCAGGAACGGCTGGTCGCGGAACAGGCGCACGGCGGCGTCGGACGCGGCTGCCGCCAGGGGGCCGTGCCCGGACCCGTCGCACATCATGAGCGTCATCCGGTCCGCGCTCCGGCAGAACGCGTAGGCGTCGCCGCACACGTCCTCGCCGCTGATCGGCCTGGTCACGCCGGCCGCTCGTTCCTCACCCCACTCGGGTGCCCAGTCGAGCACAGGGGCGAACCGGGCCACCAGCGCCGTTCCCACGCCGGGCCGGGAGGACATGGCGCAGGACGTCGCGATCCGCGCCACCGTGCCGAGCCCGACGCCGAGCGTGCCGGTCGTCGAGTGGCCGTCCGCCCATGCCAACGCGAGGTCGCTGATGCCGGGGCCGTGGTCGAGCGCGACGATCTCGACCGCCGAGTCCTCCACGCCGCGCACCGAACGGATCAGCACCACGCCCTGCTGGGCATGCTTGTGCAGGTTCGTGCCGATCTCCGTGGCGGCGAGGCCGATCTCCGCCGTGCGCGTGGCGGTGAACCCGAGCCGTTCGGCCAGCGATGTGGCCGTGCGGCGGATCCGGCCGACCTGGGCGGTCTCCTCGACCGGCAGCCAGGCCTCGTCGCGCACGAGCGGCAGGCAGGTCACCGCGGTCATCTCTTCCACTTGGTCACCGTCACGACCGTGCCGCGCCCGACCTCGGTGTCGAGGTCGAACTGGTCCACCAGGCGCTTCGCGCCGCTCAGGCCGAGGCCGAGCCCGCTGCCGCTGCTCCAGCCGTCGGCCAGGGCGAGCGTCAGGTCGGGGATGCCGGGTCCCTCGTCGTGGAAGGAGGCCCGCACGCCCGCGCGGCGTCCGTCGCTGACCTCCTCGACGCGGGCGAAGCCTCCCCCGCCGTAGATGAGCGTGTTGCGCGCGAGCTCACTCGCCGCGGTGACCAGTTTCGTCTGGTCCACCAGCGAGAGCTTGGTCTGCTGTGCGTAGGTCCGCACGAGTTGGCGAACGCGGACGACGTCGTCGTCGGCGGTGATCGGCAGTTCCTCCGGTCCCTCGGACCGGGGCGGCATCAGGAGTCCCGTCCGCGACCGAGCTGTCCCAGGATCTTCATGCCGCGTTCGAGGTCGAGCGCCGTGCGCACCCCGCCGAGCGTGAGACCCAGTTCCACCAGGGTGATCGCGACCGCCGGGCGCATGCCCACGACCACGGTGTCCGCGTCGAACAGCCGGGAGATGCCGGCGATCGTGGCGAACATCCGGCCGATGAACGAGTCGACGATCTCGACCGCCGAGATGTCGATGATCACGCCGTGGGCGCCGGTGGCGCTGATCTTCTCCGCCAGGTCCTCCTGCAGGGCCAGCACGCTCTGGTCCTGCAGGTCGATCTGGATGGAGACGAGCAGGAGGCCACCGATCTTCAGAATCGGTACGCGTTCCATCAGGCGATCTCGCTGCGCACGACGTCGACGCCCTCACGGCGCAGCGCGTGCCGCAGCGCGTCGGCGAGGGAGGCCTTGGTGACGATGTCGCCGAACTCGATGCCCAGCGCCACGATCGTCTGCGCGATCTGCGGGCGGATGCCGGACACGATGCACTCCGCGCCCATCAGCCGTGCCGCGACGACCGTCTTGAGCAGGTGCTGCGCGACCTGGGTGTCGACCGCGAACACACCGGTGATGTCGATGATCGCGTGCTCGGACCCGGTCTCGACCAGCGCTTCGAGCAGCTTCTCCATCACGACCTGGGTGCGCGCCGAGTCGAGGGTGCCGACCAGCGGCACCGCCAGCACGCCCTCCCACACCTTGACGACCGGCGTGGTGAGCTCGAGGAGCTGCTCGGACTGCTCCCGGATGATCTCCTCACGGACCCGCGCGAAGGACTCGAAGGTCAGCAGGCCGAGCGCGTCCAGCAGCCCCGAGAACGCCATGAGCTGGCGGAACATCTGCGGGTCGTCGCTGCTCTCGGTGAGGTCGAAGACCACGCGCTTGAGGGAGAACACGCTCGACGCCGTCTCCGTCGGGGTGAAGCCCGCCCGGACCCGGGAGCGCGAGTACTCCTCCAGGAACGCGCGGAGGTCGGTGAACTCCGGCCCGCCGATGTCCTTGCCGTCGCTGCCGACCACGGGCAGCAGTGCCGCGAAGAACTCCCTGAAGTCGGCTTCGAGCTCCGTCTTCGTCGACCGCCCGCGCAGCAGCGCCGCGACCACGCCCACCCACTCGTCGATCAGCGGCTCCGCGCTGTCGCGCATCAGGTCGGTCAGGTTCTGGGCACGTCCCGCGTCCACGGTCACTCAGGTCTCCTCGAGCAGTCGACAAGCCACGATGCACTCGCGGTGGAAGCCGGGATGAGCTTTCACCGGATCATGGTCGCTGTACAGCAGGAGCACCGAATGCGCCGACTGCTTGACGTGTCCGCACCTGCCCGGCGAAGCCTACATGCGCGGATGCGTCACCTGTGCCAGACCAGGTGGTGGTGGCGGAGTCCCCTGTCGCACGCCCAGGCCCGTGCCGACGCGGCTCCGGCGGGGTGAGCACGGTAGCTGGCCACCGCATGCCGCGCGGGAGACACGCCGCGGGCGTGGGGTCGGCGGACGTCCCCGGCGCCGTCCCGGTTCCGGGGCGCACCGGCCACAGATGTGGTGGACGTCGAGACCCGCCGTCAGCCGGCGTCCTCGGCGGTGCCGTACTCGTCGTGGCGGCGCCACCACTGGTACGGCGGCTCCTGCGGGTACCCCTCCGGCGAGTCCTCCCAGTCCTCCTGGCGGCCGAGCGGGGTGAGGTCGAGCAGGCTCCAGACGTTGCCCGTCTGCTCGGCCGAGCGCGCGTTGGTGAAGTAGGTGCGGAAGACCTCGTCGTCGGCGCGCAGGAACACGTTGAGGCCGAAGTACTCGTCGACGCCGAAGTCCTTCGAGAAGTCGTCCCGCGTGGTGTACCAGGGCACGCCCTCCCAGCCCATGCGGTGGCGGTAGCGCCGGATGTCGGCCTGCGGGGCGGCGGAGACCAGCACGAACGTGACGTCGCGGGCGTTGAGGTGGGCGAGGTGGCCGAGGTTGTCGGTGAACATCGCGCACCCGCTGCAGCCGCCCCGCGGCCAGTCCGCGACACCGGGCTCGAAGAAGTGCCGGTAGACGATCAGCTGGCGGCGTTCCGCGAACAGGCCGGGCAGGCCGGTTTCGCCTTCCGGCCCCTCGAAGACGTACTGCCGCCCGACCCGGACCCACGGCAGCCGGCGACGCTCGGCGGCCAGGGCGTCCTTCGCGCGGGTGTGCTCCTTCTCCTTGCGCAGCAGCTCCCGGCGCGCTGCCTCCCACTCCTCCGCCGGCACGATCGGTGGTGTCCTCATCGAAACGCCGTACCCGAGCCGTCCGGGCCGCAAACAGGCCGGCCTGGTCACAGTTCCAGCGTGACGTCCGTCAGCGGCGCGCTGGTGCACGCGAGAACCTGACCGTCCTCCTCGCTCGTCACCTTCCCGGCGAGGAGTTTCACCACGCACTCCCGGCAACTGCCCACCGTGCAGGAGTACGGCATCGGCAGACCGGCGGCCAGTCCGGCGTCGAGCAACGTCTGCCCCGGCTCCGCCACCGCCTCGCCGACACCCTCGACGACCATCCGTCGCGGTGTCAGGGACCCCGCCGCCACCGACGCACTGGTGTAGCTCTCGCAGTGCACGCGGTCAGCCGGGACGTCCAGCTCGTCCAGCGCCTGGCGCACGGTGTTCATCAGGGGTTCCGGACCGCAGACGTAGAACCGCGCGGCGGGAGAGAACCCGGCCGCCCACTTCCGCACACCGGGAACGTCCAGCCGTCCGTCGCGCGAGGTGTGGACGTGGGTGACGGCGAGCCTTCCGGGGTGCTGCTCCCCCAGCCTCGCCAGTTCGGCGGCGAAGATGGTCTCCTCCGCGGTCCTGTTGCTGTAGAGCAGGGAGATGCGGCCACCCGGCTGTGCGAGCAGGGTGCGGATGATGCTCATCATCGGCGTGACACCACTGCCCGCCGCGATCAGCACCACCTCGTGACCGGGCTCCGCGTGGAACGTGCCCGAAGGGCCGCGCACGAACAGCCGGTCACCGGCCACGAGCGTGCGGACGTGACGGGAGAACCGGCCCACCACCTTGACCGTCACCTCCAGCCGCCGCGACCCTGGTGCCGACGAGGCCGAGTAGGGCCTGCGCAGCTGGACGCCGCCGACGTCGGCCACGAGCGTGAAGAACTGGCCCGGCCGGAAGTCGAACGGCCGGTCGTCCTCCAGCACCAGCGTCACGGCGCTCGGCGTCTCCTGCCGCACCTCGGCGACACGCACCGCGCGCAGCGGATCCTCAGTCACGGCACGGGGTTTCAGGACGACCTCGTAGCCCTCCTTGCGCAGGCCAGAGCGGTAGGCGACGTTCATCACCGCCCGCAACCACCGCGCGGGAATCAGGCCGGCGATCTTGAACAGGAAGCCGCCCCTCGTGGTGTTCGCGGCCAGGTGACGACCCGCGAGCGCCATCAGGTCGGGCACGTCGGCGGGCAGGGCGGAGGTCCACAGCCGGGACCGCGTCACCGCGTCGTTCGCCCTCAGCTCGGCGGCCTCGACGTCGATGAGCAGGGCGGCGTGCGGCGGGATCCCCCGCAGCGACAACGGTTCCAGCAGGACGGGGTCCACGGAGATCGTCGCGCGTCCCCGGACGTGCACGACACCGGTGCGTCCCGGCACGAGCGCGGCGAACGAGAGCCGGTCGTCCTCGACCAGGTTGTGCAGCGTGTCGGCGCGCTTGTTGCCGCGCCGGTCCGCGATCAGCAGGGTGTGGCCGTCGAGGACCCGCGCCACCATCCCCTGTTCCCCGCGCGGGCTGGTGTCGGCGCCACCCGCCGAGTCCCATGTGGACAGGGCCAGGAACGGTGCGGCGGCGAGGAAGTCCGCGACACCGGCCGCCGCGAGCGGACCGTCGCCGACCTCGGGAGCAGGCGGCGCCGGCTCTGGCGGCTGCCACAGTCCGGACCGCAGCACGGCTTGGGCGCAGTGGACGTACACCTGCTCGACGTCGAAGCCGCCGCGACGCACGGCACCGTTGACCCGCAACGTCTCCCCGACTCCCGGCACCAGGAAGACCATCGACGCCGGCCCGTCGGCGTCCCCCAGGTCGAACGAGATCCGCGTCGGCGAGTGCACCCGCGCGAACCCCGGCCCGCCACCGACGAACGTCGTCCTGCTCAGGCCGTCCGCACCGCGGTACCCGAACCCCGCGATCGGGCTGCGCGCGAGCAGGTCCACACATCCCTCGTCGAGCGCGCCGAGCTGCTTCAGCATGATCACCGACGCCGGCCGCCCGAGGACGGCCTCGACGCCCTCGACCGTGTCAAGCCGTGAAAAAGGATTGTTTTCCCAGCTCATAGCACTATTATGAGCATTTGCTCAGGTCTTGGATACTCGCTTTCGGAGGCGCGGAATGCCGTCGGCCAGCCGTGACGTCGACGCACGTCGCAAGCCCCGGCAGGTGCGCGCGGAGCTCACCCGCGACCGCATCCTGACCGCGGCTGCTCACGTTTTCTCCGAGCACGGGTACGCCGCGGGCACCACGAACCGCATCGCCGAACGCGCCCGCGTCTCGATCGGCTCGCTGTACCAGTACTTCCCGAACAAGGACTCGATCCTCGCCGAGCTGATGGTCCGCCACATCGACCGGGGCACCTGGACCCAGGCCGACCAGCTGGACTTCTCGCCGGGCAGCCTGGAATCCGTGGTGCGGGCACTGGTCCGCGACGCGATCGACAACCACCGCGACGACCCGCAGCTGCTGCGCATCATGATTGAGGAGGGCCAGTTCTCCGCTGAACTGCGCGACACCATCACCCGCCACGGCGAGCAGCGCGTCGCGCAGGTCCGTGCCGTGTTCGCCCGTCACCCCGACGTCGACGTGCGGGACCTGGACACCGCGGTCGACCTCGTCGTGTTCACCGTGGAGCTGAACACGCACCGGCTGGCCGCGTTCCGGCAGCCGGCGGAGACGTTCGAGAACGAGCTCGTGGACATGATGACCCGCTACCTGCGCGGACCCTCCGCGTGAGAAGGTCTCACCGGTTCAGATACGCCGCCAGGCCACCGAGTTCCTCACCCGCGATGAAGACCGAACGCACGTGGATGAGCACTTCCTCGACGTGCGCGGGGCAACCCCAGGCCGAGTCGCCCCAGGAGTCGGCGACCTTCAGCTCGGCCGCGGCGGTGCACCCGGCCTGACCACCCAGCTGGCACAGTTCGGGGTGCGGCGCCCCCGCCTGGGCGGCCGCGGCGGCCTGCATCCGGGTGGTGAGCTCCGCGGCGGCGTCCGCACGCCGCTCGGCCTCCGCGCGCAGCTCCCGTTCCGCGCGCACCGCTGCGGCCAGGGCTGCGCGGGCCGACTCGGCCCGCGCCTCGGCGGCCTGCCGCGCCACCTCGTTGTGGTGGCGCTCGATCGCCAGCGCGGCGGTGCCCGCGAAGACCCGGATGAGCGCGAAGTCGTTGTCCCTCGGGGCCCGCGCGGCCGGGTGGTACATCGCGAACGTGCCCAGCAGGCTGCCGTCGCGGGCCAGGATCGGCGTCGACCAGCAGGAGCCCAGCCCGGCCCGCCCGGCCAGGTCGCGGAAGTCGTCCCAGAACGGGTCGGTGGCGATGTCGGTGACGATGACCGGTTCACGCCGGTGGGCGGCCGTCCCGCAGGAGCCCACGCCTTCGCCGGTGGCGATGCCGTCGATGGCCTCGTTGTAGAAGGCGGGCAGGCTGGGAGCGGCGCCGTGACGCAGGTGCAGGCCGTCGGGGTCGGCCAGCAGCACGGACACGTAGAGCTCCACCGGCGCCAGTTCCTCGATGCACCGGGCCATCCCGTCGAGCACCTCGGCCAGCGGCGCCTGGCGGGCGATCTGCTCCAGCAGCGCGCGATGTTCGGCCATCAACCGCTGGGCGTGCTTGACCTGGGTGGTCTCCACACCGATCACGCGGACCCCGTGCACCTCACCGGTCGCGCCCCGGCGCGGCTCGCAGGTGAGGTCGAAGGACACCTCCCGCTCGTGCGGGCCGCTGCCGAGCACGACCCGCACGTCACGGTCGGTGCGCGGCTCGCCGGTGCGGTACACCTCGTCCAGCAGGGTGCCGAGCCCCTGACCGTTCTCCCCGAAGGTGGCCTGGAAGGCCGCATTGGCCGTCTCGACCACGTGCGCGGGGCCCGTGAACTTCGCGAACACCGCGGTGGACTGCCCGAACAGCGCGCGGACATCCTCGTCCGCGGTCTGCTCCTGCCTGCCGAACGCCCTCATGGCCGCCCTCTCGCCATGCGTCACCGGCTCGCTGCTCGACCTCGGACGCTGCCTCTTGCCCCCGCGCCACCGCGAGGTACCGAAGATCGTACGCAACGCGCGAAACCCCGTCTCAGCCAGCGGCGGTCGCCCGGGGCTCGGCGCGGTCCGCGTTGTCGACGTCGAGCAGGGTCAGCAACGACTCCACCTCGCCTCCCCGGAACGCCTCGCGCTGACGGTCCGCACCGCCGCCCCTGCCGTCCAGGAGGCGCAGACCTCGTTGTACCGCAGGCAGATCACCGTTCGCCTCGAACACCGGCGTCAACCGGCGCACCAGGTCGTCCAGCTGCTGCCGCACCGGCCGCTGCTCACCGGACCACACGTCGAGCGTGCTGCCCCGCAGACCTTCGTTGGACGCGCCCCAGCAGGCCTGGCGCAGTGTCTCCTGTGGAATCGGCTCCGCCTCCACGCCCCGTCCGACGTCGACGACCGCCTGCGCCACGAGCGCCCGGACGAGGGCCGCGAGCAGCACCGCCTCGTCCACGGTCGCCGCGACGTCCGAGACCCGCACCTCCACGGTCGGCAGGTCGGTGGCGGGCCGGACGTCCCAGTAGATCATCGCCCGGTCCAGCGCCGTGCCCGCCGTGATCATCGTGTCGCAGAGTTCCTCGTACTGCTGCCACGACTCGAAGACCGGCGGCGGCCCGGACACCGGCCAGCGCGACCACACCGTCGAACGCCAGCTGGCGAACCCGGTGTCCTCACCGCCCGAGAACGGCGAGTTCGCGGTCACGGCGGCCAGCACCGGCAACCACGGACGCACGTGGTTGCACACCTGGACGGCGGTCTCCCGGTCGGGCACGGCGACGTGCACGTGACACCCGCAGATGAGCTGTTGTTCCGCCAGCGCACCGAACTCGCGCGCGATCCGGCGGTACCGCAGGCTGTCCGTCACCTCACCGGTCGCCTCGCCCAGCGGGGGCGCCCCGACAGCGATGGCCCGGCAACCCGCCGTGCGCGCTGCCTCCGCGACGAGACGCCGCGTCTCGAGCAGCTCCCGGCGAGCCTGTTCCACGTCGCGGCACACGGTCGTGTTGATCTCCACCTGCGCGCCGGTGAGCTCGCGCTCGAGGTCGAGTCCCAACTGCTCCCGCGCGACGGCGACGACCTCGTCCGCCAGGTTCACCGGGGCGCCGGTCTCCGGGTCCACGAGGAGGAACTCCTCCTCCACCCCTACCGTCGGACACCATTCGTCCTTCGATGGCGGTCTCTCCACGTCACACCGTCCTGCTCATAGGGAACCGCCGAATACCCCTTTTCGGTGAACGGAAACCACACCTTCGCGTGGACAGCGAAAGGCGGGACCGGCTGATGCCGGCCCCGCCCTGAGAACACCTCGTGGTCACGCCGTCACGGAGTGCTTCCCGTGGGTCCAGGACGAGGCGTCGCCGCCGTCGCCCGCCGGACCGGAGTGGCCACCGGTCGTGCTGCTGTGGTTGGAGGCGTCGCCGGTCGAACCCGTGGCACCGGTGTCACCGGAGTCGCCCGAGGTGACCTCGGTCCAGGACTTGGTGCCGTGGTTCTTCCAGTCGTGCTTCCAGCCGGAGTGCTTCCAGCCGTGGTTCTTCCAGCCGTGGCACTTGTCGCCGCGGTGGTCGTTCCACTTCTTGTTCTCGGTCTTCACCACGGCCGAGTTGCCGCCGGTGTCACCGGAGTTCCCGGAATTGCCCGAGTTGCCGGTGGTGGCGTTGTTCGAGCTGGTGGCGTTGCCGCCGTCGCCCGAGTTGCCGCCGTTGCCCGCGGTGGCCTCAGTGGAGCCGTTGTTGCTGTGGTGGCCCCACTTGCCGTGGTTCCAGGACTTCTTGCCCTGCTCGGTCACTGCCCAGGCGCCGCCGCCGTCACCGGCCGGGCCGGAGTTGCCGCCCTTGGTGGCGCTGTGGTTCCCCGCGTCACCGGTCGAGCCGGTGGCACCCGTGTCGCCGGAGTCGCCCGACGTCACGGTGGTCCAGGACTTGCTGCTGTGCCACGACTTGCCGTGGCCCTTGTCCGAACCGGTGGAACGCACGACGGCCTTGTTGCCGCCGGTGTCGCCCGAGTTCCCGGAGTTGCCCGAGTTGCCGGTCGTGGCGCTGTTCGAGCTGGTGGCGTTGCCGCCGTCGCCCGAGTTGCCGCCGTTGCCCGCGGTGGCCTCAGCGGAGCCGTTGTTGCTGTGGTGGCCCCGCTTCTGGTCCTTGCTCACGGCCTTCGCGTCGCCGCCGTCACCGGCGGGACCGGAGTTCCCACCCACGGTGGTGCTGTGGTTGGAGGCGTCACCGGTCGACCCCGTCGCGCCCGTGTCCCCGGAGTCACCCGAGCTCACGTTCGTGTGGCACTCCGCCAGCACGCAGACGCCGTAGGCGCTGTTGCCACCGGTGTCACCCGAGTTGCCCGAGTTGCCGGAGTTGCCCGACCGCGCGGTGTTCGAGCTCGTGGCGTCGCCGCCGTTGCCCGAGTTGCCACCGTTGCCCGCGGTCGCGCCGGCGTTCTGGGTGCGGCCCGCGGCGGTGGCGTCGCCACCGTTGCCCGCGGCACCGGACTTGCCGCCCACCGTGTTGCTGTGGTTGGAGGCGTCGCCGGTCGAGCCGGTCGCGCCCGTGTTCCCGGAGTCACCCGAGCTCACGTTCGTGTGGCACTCCGCCAGCACGCAGAGGCCGTAGGCGGTGTTGCCACCGGTGGCGCCGGAGTTCCCGGAGTTGCCCGAGTTGCCGGACGTGGCGTTGTTCGAGCTGGTGGCGTTGCCGCCGTTGCCCGAGTTCCCGCCGTTGCCACCGTTCACGACCGAGTGCACGACGTCGCCAACGCCGCCGAGGAGACCGTTGCCCCCGGTGTCAGCGCTCGCCATCGCCGTTCCGAACAGGAGGAAGCCTCCCGAGAACGCTGCGGCCATCAGGCCGCGCCGTACGTAGCTGTGCATTGCCGAACCTTCCTGTCAAACAAGCTTGGTGATCTGCCGGCTTGGTTGTCAGGACTGCTCAACTGGGATGGTTCCGGCCGTAGTAGTAACACCACGACCCGTGGACCTGGTGGTCAGGACCCACGACGAGCGACTCGCCGTGCGCGTGAACCCCCTGGCCCGCTGGGAGATCCGACACCGCCGTGCTCGCCGATCCGTTCGACGAGACCGATCCCGTCGTGCCGGGCAAAGCGAACGGCACTTCGGGCAGCGGCTGCTGCTGCGGCGCCTCGATCGGTGGCGCCACGTCAGGTGCGGAGATCTGTTGCTGCTGCGGGAGAAGTGCCACCGCAGCTCGGTCGGCCGGCACCACAGCGTGCGCCTGCGGCACGACGGCCGTGGCCTGTGGCGCGTCCGGCACCTGCGGGACCGGTGGGGCCTGCGGCACGTCCGCCGGAGCGGAAGGCCGTGCCACCAGCGGTTCCGCGATCCGCGGTACCACCGGCAGGTCCCGCACCGTGCCTGCCACGGGGGCGAGCAGCGGCGCCGTGACGGGCTGGAGTGGTTCCAGCACCGGACCCACCACCCTCACCGCGGAATCGACCACGGGTGCCAGCGGTGCCAGCAACGGTTCGGTCGCCGGCTCGGCGGCCGTCAGCACCGGCTTCAGCACCGGATCGGCCACCGCGGCGACCTCGCGTGTCACTGGCGCCAGCGCGTTGGTCACCGGCGCGACCGCTTTGGTCACGGGTGCGACCGCGTCAGTCACCGGCGTCAGCGCTCCGGTCACCGGTGCGACCGCGTCGGTCACCGGGGAGACGAGACCGGCGACGCCGCCCAGCAGGCCGGGCGAGTCGTCGGCGCTCGCCACTCCCGCGGAGAGCAGGCCGAACCCGATCAGGAACCCGGCCACGCCGAGCGTCCGCCGCAGAACCGTGGAGCATGTCGACTTCATGTAATCACCCCCTCTCGATTGATCAGCACCTGTCATCCGGGTATTCGGAGTCCCTCAGGAGCCGGTTCACTCGAAAGTGGAGAAATTATTTCGTCGCAGATCAACGGCCGCAAATAAATCGAAACATCTATTTCCAACTACTTTGCGACATATTTCGGATCACCAGATGTCAACTCACAGTGATCAAGCCTGTGTCGCCATGACGCTGACGATCCAGGTGACGCCGAACCGGTCGGCCAGCATCCCGAAGCCGGGTGAGAACCGCGAGGGGCCGAACTCCTCGATCACGGTCGCGCCGTCGGCGAGCCCGTCCCAGACCGGGGTCAGCTCGTCGACGCGCTCCCCGCCGACGGACAGGAAGAAGCGCTCCTCGGTGATCGTCGTGCCGTTCTCGCGGCGGGTCTTCGGCTCGCCCTGCGGCAGCGGCTCGGTCGCTCCGGGGACGTCGTAGGCGAGGACGCGGAACCCGTTCTCGGCGACGACCTCGCCGAACACGACGTTGCCCGCGCCGGGAACCTCGGCGGGCATGCCGAAGTCGCCGTAGGTGACGACGTTGAGCCGTCCGCCGAAGACCGAGCGGTAGAACTCGAGGGCCTCCCGGGCCTGGCCGCGGAAGTTGAGGTGGGGTGCTGCGTTGAGTGCCATGGGAGCGACTCTGTCAGCAGTGGCGGACAGGGAACGTCCGCTTCTCGTGCGAAGCTGGATCCATGCCGATCGCCGCGTCGACGACCACCTCGGGACGTCTGCTGTCGTTGCTGTCCCTGCTGCAGGTCCGCCGCGACTGGCCGGGGCTGCAGCTGGCGCGGCGGCTCGGCGTCAGCGAACGCACCGTGCGCCGGGACGTCGACCGGCTGCGCGAACTCGGCTACCTCGTCCACGCGGTCAAAGGTCCCGACGGCGGCTACCGGCTCGAAGCCGGCAGCCAGGTGCCGCCGCTGCTGTTCGACGAGGAACAGGCGATCGCGCTCGCCGTGGCGCTGAGGATCGCCGTCGGCACCGGCGCGGGCATCGAGGAGGCCGCCGCCCGCGCGCTGGCCACCGTGCGGCAGGTCATGCCGTCCCGGCTGCGGCAGCGCATCGACGCGCTGGAGGTCGAGCCGGCCGGGCGCGGCACGCAGGTGGACACCGACCTCCTGCTCGCGTTGAGCACGGCGGTGCGCGCCTGCGAGGAGCTGCGGTTCGACTACCGCTCCCCCGGCCGGCCGGAGTCCGAGGGACCGCCGCGCCGGGTGCAGCCGCACCACCTCGTGGTCCGGGCGGGCCGCTGGTACCTCGTCGGGTGGAGCCCGGACCACGAGGACTGGCGGACCTACCGCGCCGACCGGATGACGCTCCGCGTGCCCAACGGACCGCGCTTCACGGCCCGGCAGGTCCCCGGCGGTGACGTCGCGACGTTCCTGTCCGCCCGGTTCAAGGGCTCGGACGGCGCCGACGCCTGGCCGTGCCGCGGCGAGGTGGTGCTCGACCTGCCCCTCGCCGACGTGGCGCCGTTCGCCGGTACCGACACCGCCGAGGAGGCAGGTCCCGGCCGGACGAGGCTGCTGACCGGCGCCTGGTCGTGGGGCGCGCTCGCCGCGAAGGTGGCCCGCTTCGACGCCGACGTCGAGGTGGTCGGACCGCCCGCGCTCCGCGAGGCGTTCGCCGGACTGGCCCGGCGCGCCGCCCGTGCCGCGTCGGATCACCCCGGTTCGTAGAGGCTCGCGATCGCCCTCGCCTGCCGTGCCAGGGCGTGACGCGCCTCCTCGGGGCTGAGCACCTCGACGCCCGCGCCGAAGGCGAGCAGGGTCTCGACGTTGCGCAGCGAGCGGAAGCGCAGTCCGACCTGGCTCCAGCCGGGCTTCTGGGCTTCGACCGGGCCCTCGGCGAGATCGGCCTGGTGCACGCGCAGGAACAGAGCCAGGACGTCGTCCTCGACCAGGGCGGTGACGGCCACCGGCGAGGGCAGGTCGTCGATGCGCCGCCGCAGGGCGTCCCAGGCGTCGTCGAGCTCCACGCCGGGCCGGCGCCGGACGGGGTCGGCGAGCACGACGGCCGACTGGGTCCGGTCGACGCGGTAGAGGTTCGGTTCGCCGTCATGGTCCGCGACCAGGTACCAGACGCCGGCCTTGTTCGCGAGGCCGTACGGGTCGACGGTGCGGGTGCGCACCCGGTTGTCGCGGCCGTGCCGGTAGCGCAGCCGCAGCCGCCGGTCGGCGAACACGGCTCGCTGGAAGACGTCCAGGTCCGCAGACCCCGGCGCGCCACGCCAGCGGACGGGGTCGATCAGCACGCGCCTGCTGGTCAGGTCGGCGCCGTCCCGGTGCGGGGCGGGCAGCGCGGCCATGACCTTGCGCAACGCGGAACCGAGCGCCTGGCCGAGACCGAGGTCGGTGTGCGCGGACCCGGACAACGCCACGAACAGCGCGCGGGACTCGTCGGCGGTCAGGCCGGTGACGTCGGTGCGGTAACCGGGCAGCAGCGCGATACCGCCCTGAGGACCGCGGACGGTGTAGACGGGCACGCCCGCCGCCGACAGGGCCTCGAAGTCGCGCATGATCGTCCGGGCCGAGACCTCCAGGCGCGCGGCCAGGTCGGTCGCGGACAGCTGCCCGTGGGTCTGCAGGAGCAGCAGGATCGAGAGCAGGCGGTCGGACTTCACAGCGGCGAATCTCCTCCCCGTACATGACAGAAGATGTCATATAACGCGCGCGAAGCTGTGGTCATCGGGTCGCGACGAACGTGATCCGGCCTTCGGAAAGGGACGTTCATGACCACCACCGCTCTCACGATCGCCCGCGCCTATGTCGAGGCCTGGACCAGCGGCGACGCCGAGAAGGCGCTGAGCATGGTCGCCGACGACGTCGTCTGCGAGGCGCCCTCCGGCCGGATCGAGGGCATCGACGGCTACCGCCGTTTCCTCGCGCCGTTCGTGGGCAGGATGCTCCGCGGCGAGGTCCTCGACGTGCTCGGTCACGACACCCGCGCCGTGACGGTGTACTCCGTCGACCTGCCGTTCGTGCGGAACCTGCACGGCGCCGAGCACATCACCGTCACCGGCGGCAGGATCAGCCACGTGATCAGCGTGTTCGACATGTCGCCGATGCTCGCCGCCCAAAGCTGACCCCGCGGGAGCCCGTGTCCTCAATGGACTCGGGCTCCCAGTTTGCCGTTCACCCGGACGGGTACCTGGACAGTTCTTCGACAGGAGGCTGACGGTGGATCCAGGACCGCTGCTGTACGCCGGAGCGGGTCTGGCCACTCTCGCCGCCGCGCTGCTGCCCCGGCTGCTCGACCGGGCACCGGTCTCGATGCCGATGCTCTTCCTCGGGGCGGGCGCCCTGACGTTCACGGTGGCGGGGCCACTGCCCGATCCCGACCCCGTCGAGCACAGCGGCGTGCTCCTGCACCTCACCGAGATCTGCGTGATCATCTCGTTGATGGGCGCGGGCCTCGCGCTGAACCGGCGGGTCGGCCTGCGCGGCTGGGCGAGCACCTGGCGGCTGCTCGCCATCACCATGCCGCTGTCCATGCTCGCCGTCGGCCTGCTCGGCTGGGGCGCCCTCGGCCTCGGCGTCGGGGCCTCCGTGCTGCTCGCCGCCGCGCTCGCCCCCACCGATCCGGTGCTCGCGAGCGAGGTCCAGGTCGCCGAGCCCGCCGAGAACCCGGAGTCCGACGAGGACGAGGCCAGGTTCGCACTCACCTCGGAGGCGGGCCTCAACGACGGGCTGGCGTTCCCGTTCACCTACGCCGCCATCGCGATCAGCGTGGCCGGGGTGGCGCCGTCGGCGTGGCTCGGGCACTGGCTCGCGGTGGACGTGCTGTGGCGGCTCGCGGCGGCGATCGCGATCGGCCTGCTCATCGGGTGGGCGCTCGGCAAGCTGTTCTTCTCGGCGCCGTCGGAGAAGTTCCGCCTGGCCGAGCACGCCGAGGGTTTCGTCGCGCTCGCGGCGACGTTCCTGGCCTACGGGATCACCGAACTGGTCGAGGGCTACGGGTTCATCGCGGTCTTCGTGTGCGCGTGCGCGATCCGGTCGGGCGAACGCCGGCACGGTTACCACCAGGTCCTGCACCGCTACGTCGAACAGGCCGAGCGCATGCTCACGGTGCTGATCGTCTTCCTGCTCGGCGGCGCCGCGGCCACCGGGCTGCTGGCCGGCGTCGGCTGGACGCAGATCCTGGTCGCGGCCGTGGTGCTGCTGCTGGTGCGGCCGCTCGCGGGGTGGATCGGCCTGCTCGGCGGCAGGACCGGCCCGCGCGAGCGAACCGTCATCGCGTTCTTCGGGGTGCGCGGCGTCGGGTCGTTGTTCTACCTCGTCTACGCGTTGCAGAAGGGCGAGTTCCCCGAGCAGGACACGCTGTGGCAGATCGTCGGGCTCGTCGTGATCGGCTCGATCCTGCTGCACGGCGTGTCCGCTTCACCCGTCATGTGGCTGCTCGACCGGAAACGGCAGCGGAAGGCCCAGGCGCAGCACGAAGAACCTTCCGACACCCACGTGTGACCGGGGGCGCTCCGCGCGTGGTCCGTGCGGGCGAAGGTGTCGCCCCCGGACCGGCGCGCGGGAAGCCGCTGGGCGTCACGCCACCTTGGTGGAGCCGGCGTCGACGGTCCAGTTCGACCCCATCACGCTCGGCATCGTCGGCGACGACAGCAGCAGCACCGCGCGGGCGATCTCGTCCGGCTCGATCATCCGGCCGGTCAGCATGCCCAGTTCCTCGGGCAGCCCGCCCAGCAACGTGGCGTGCTCGACGCCGAAGGCGCCGGCCACCTGCGAGATGTAGCCGCCGTCGCCCGCGATGCTGAAGGTGCGCGTGAGCGACGGCGAGACGGCGTTGACCCGCACGCCCTGGGGCCCCACCCGCTCGGCCAACGCCCTGGTGAACATGTTCAGCGAGGACTTGGCCGCCGCGTAGGGCAGCGGGGTGGCACCGGGGGCACCGATGCGGCGTGCGGTGTCGGAGCTGATGTTGACGATGGCACCGCGTGCCTCGAGCAGAGCCGGGAGCGCGGCTCGGGTGACGCGCACGGCGGAGTGCAGGTTCATCTCGAAGACGTCCTGCCAGATCTGGTCGTCGCCGTCCAGCACGTTGCCGATCGACCCCTCCGGCAACGTGCCGCCGCCCGCGTTGTTGACCAGCACGTCCAGCCTGGGCTCGGCCCCGAGCACGGCCTCGACCACGCGTCGCGGCCCGTCGGGCACGGAGAGGTCGGCGGCCACGAAGGTCGCGCCGGTCGCTTCGAGTTCGGGCGTGCTGCGCCGCGACACCGCCGTGACCAGCGCTCCTTCCTCACGGAACGCCTGCACGACCGCGAGGCCGATGCCCTTGCTGGCACCCGTGACGAGCACGTGCTTGCCGGCGAGATCGAGATCCATGGTGCACAACTCCTGTGGTTCGACGTGTCTCCTTAAATGCAACATGAGAGTCTCACTTCTGTCAACAAGCGAGACTTGCCTGTCGCACTTACGCTGATCGTTAGGCTGGGTCACCACCCTGGAGGTCAGATGAGCGCGCCCACCCCGCCCCGTCCCGTACGCGCGGACGCCGAGCGCAACGTGGCGCGCATCCTGGAGGCCGCCAAGATCGTCCTGGCCGAGGACCCGACCGCGTCGCTGGAACGGATCGCCGACGAGGCCGGGCTCGCCCGCGCCACCGTCCACCGCCGCTTCTCGTCCCGCAAAGCCCTGCTCGACACGCTCTTCGCACAGCTCGACGAGCAGTACCGGCGCGCTCTCGAACAGGCCAAGGTCGACACCTCTCCCCCGCTCATCGCCCTGCACCGCGTCACCGAGCTCGTCATGGAGATCAAGTTCAGCCACCGGCTGATCGTCGACGTCGTGAACGGGACGAACTCGGGCCACGGGTTCCTCAGCGACGAGGTCCAGGAGGGGGCGAAGCTGCTCTTCTCCCGCCTGCACGCCGCCGGCACCATCACCGCGGCGTGCCCGTCCTGGTGCCTGCGCGTCTACCTGGCGATCCTCGACGTGGTGCACCAGCTCCCGCCCGGCGCGCCGGAACTGGGCGCCGGCGACGACACGGCCGCGCGCACCGACCTCCAGGTCTCGACGGTCCTGGGCGCGCTCGGCGGACCCGGTCCTCAGTAGACGCGCCCCGGAAAAATCTCCGCGAGGTTTCTGTTATCCCCGGGCTCCCGGGACATCTCCTGGTCAGAAGAACCCTGACCGGCACGTGAGGTGTCCGGCGCGACGACCGTGCTCACCTCACCGCGCCGTCTCGCCCTGCTCGAAAGGATCTCAATGCCCTCCACCTCCAAACTGCGGCGGCGCGTGTGGATCGCCGCTCTCGCCGTGGCGGGTGTCGCGGCGTCCGCGGTGACCGCGAACGCGATGTTCTTCACCCCGCCCGCGAAGCCCCAGGCGAGCCAGACCTCTTCACCGGCGGCCACGCCGTCGCCGACCGCCACCGCGAACACCACGACGCCGCTCCCGGCCGGCACGCCCGCCCCGCCCGCCGAGACGACGAAGGCCGCCGTCGCCCCGACGACGCCGCAGGAGCCGATCCCGCCGAACGCGGTGCGCGTGGCGGAGTTCGTCGCCGAGTGCCCGTTCACGCACCGGCTCCCGGACGACCCGATCGTCCTGCCGAACCTCCCCGGCGCCTCGCACATGCACAGCTTCTTCGGCAACGACTCCACGAACGCCCACTCGGACGTCACGAGCCTGAGCAAGGCCAAGAGCTCGTGCAGCCCGAAGGTCGACCTGTCGTCGTACTGGGTGCCGACGTTCCTGGTCGACGGCCAGCCCGTCGAACCGACCGGCACGACGTTCTACTACCTCGGCGAGGGCGTGCGCGACGACGTCACCGCGCGCATCCAGCCCCTGCCGTACGGACTGCGCATCGTCGCGGGTAACGCCAAGGCCACCGCGCCGGACGACAGCACGAGGTCGCGCTGGTCCTGCCTGCACGCGGGCCACGTCGGCTCGTCCAAGGACTTCGTGAACTGCCCGGCCGGCACCATGATCGAGTCCTATCTGGACTTCCCGCAGTGCTGGAACGGCAAGGACCTCGACTCCGCGGACCACAAGAGCCACATGGCGTACCCGGTCGCCGGTGACTGCCCGTCCACGCACCCGGTGCCCGTGCCGAAGCTGCGCCAGGTGCTGCGCTACCCCGCGAGCGGTGACCCGGCGCGGTTCAAGCTGTCGTCCGGGCCCGGCTTCACGATGCACGGCGACTTCTTCAACGTCTGGCCGGAAGCCGAGATGGCACAACGCGTCCGCGACTGCATCAACCGGATCGTCAAGTGCGGACCGGACGGCCGCCCCTAGTGCGAGCCCTCCTCATCGCCGCGGTCCTGGTGGTGACGGGCTGTGGAGCGCCGGTGTCCCCCGCCGGCGCTCCCCCGGTCGAGCTCGGCCCGACCGACCAGGCGTTCGCGGATCTGGTGATCCCGCAGAACGAGTCCGCGCTCGCCGCCCTGGCCCTGACCGCGGACCGGCCCGGTTCCTCGCTGCGTCCGGTGGCGGACCGGGTCTCGTCCCGCTACCGCGACGAGCTGGCGCAGGTGCGGACCCTGCTCGCTCAGGCCGGTCGGCCGGAAAGTGACCAGCACGACGGCCACGACATGCCCGGCATGATCACGGCCGCCGAACGGGCCGCCGTCGGGTACGCGCAGGGAGCCGACTTCGACGAGCAGCTGAAGGTGTTGCTGCGCGCACAGTTCGAGGAAGCGCGCACGGTCGCCCGTGCGGAAATGGCATCGGGCAAGAGCACACCGTTGCTGGAGCTGAGCGCGCACATCGACAGCACGCGCGCGGAGTTCCTGACGTTGCTGAAATGACCGGTGCCGTCCCCGGGGACGGCACCGGTCATCTGGCCGATCTGCCTACGAGGCCAGCGGTTTGTCGCCCTGCACACCCCAGGCGACGCTGAACTGGTTGCGCACGAACCACTGCCCGGTCGACGGACGCCAGACCGCGAGGTCCCCGACGCCGTCGGCGTTGTAGTCGCCGGGCACCGGCACGTCGCCCTGCTGACCCCACTGCGTCGAGCTGACACCGCGGACGTGCCACTCGCCGGTGGACGGGCGCCAGACCGTCAGGTCGAAGCTGCCGTCACCGTCGTAGTCGGCAGGCACCGGCACGTCACCGCTCTGTCCCCATGGGATGGACACGACGACCCCGAACATCGCGACGTAGTGCCAGGTCCCGGTCGACGGACGCCACACGGCAGCCTGCGCCGCACCGTCACCGTCGAAGTCGAGCGCCAGCGGGATGTCACCCTGCTGGCCCCACTGCTGCGTGAACTGGTTGCGCACGAACCACTGCCCGGTCGACGGACGCCACACCGCGACGTCGGTGATCTGGTCACCGTTGAAGTCGCCGGGCACCGGGATGTCTCCCGGCACACCCCACACGACGGTGAACTGGCCGTGCACGAACCACTGCCCCGTGGACGGACGCCACACCGCGACGTCGGACACGCCGTCGCCGTTGTAGTCACCCGGTACCGGGACGTCGCCCTGCTGACCCCACTGGGTCGTGCTGACGTTGCGCACGAACCACTGGCCCGTCGACGGTCGCCACACGGTGGTGTCCGTGCGCTGGTCGTCGTTGTAGTCGCCGTCCGGCCCACCGAACGTGAAGCGCGAGTTGAGCAACAGGTTCGGCGATTCGGGCCCGGGGTTCACCACGACGTCCTTTGTGGACCCCACGAACGCCATCTCGAACCACACCGAGGTCGGTGAGGCGTTCGGGCCGCGCTGCAGCTGCAACGCGGCGACACCGGCGGCGTGCGGTGCGGCCATCGACGTGCCGCTGAGCACCCTGGTCGCCGTGTCACTGGCGTTCGACGCCGACGTGATGTCGTCGCCGGGCGCGAAGATGTCCACGCAGGAGCCGAAGTTGCTGCCCCCGCTCGACCAGTCCGTCGGCCGCACGTCGTCGCGGTCGGTGGCACCGATGGTGATCGCGTTCGGTGTCCTGGCCGGTGAGGTCGTGCAGGCGTCGCGGTCCGCGTTGCCCGCGGCGACCGTGTAGGTGATGCCCGAGGCGATCGACGCCTCGACCGCCGCGTCCAGTGCCGCACTGGCACCCCCGCCGAGGCTCATGTTCGCCACGGCCGGGCGCACCGCGTTCTGCGTCACCCAGTCGACACCGCTGATGACCCCGGCGGTGCTGCCGCTGCCACCACAGGTGAGGACCTTGACCGCGACCAGCCGCACGGACTTCGCGACGCCGTGGGTGGTCCCGCCGATGGTGCCGGCCACGTGCGTGCCGTGGCCATTGCAGTCGGTGTTGTTCCCGTCCCCCGAGGTGTTGGTGCCCCAGCTCGCACGACCGCCGAAGTCGGTGTGCGTCGTGCGGATGCCGGTGTCGATCACGTACGCACGCACGTTGCGCGCACCGGAACCGCTGGAGACGTACTGCCCGTTGGATCGGCCGGTGATCTGGTCGAGCCGGTCGAGACCCCACAGCGCCGACGGCGTCGGCTGGGTCGCGTCCGCGGTGATCTCGGCGTCCTGCTCGACGTAGGCGACCCTGGGGTCCGCCGCGATCCGCCTGGCAGCCGTTTCGCTTGCCCCGACGGAGAAGCCGTGCAGCGCGTGCTGCCACGTCTCCCCCACCTCACCGCCACCGTTCCTGGTGACGATGTCGGCGACGGTCTCGGTCGTGCGTGCCTTCTCCGTGGCGCCTTCCTTGAGCACCACGACATATCGGCCGTCGATGGTCTTCGCCCCCGCGCCGACGCGGATCTCCCCCTCGGCCGCCATCGCGGGCGTGGTCAGCCCTGCTGCGGCCACCGCCGCGACGGCCAGGGTGAGCGCCACCTGTCTTGATGAGTACGACAATTCCGTCCTCCCCACGAAATCCTGTACCTCCCTGCGGACATGTCCCCCGACGTCCGTGGATGACGATGGCTGCTGGAAACGGGTGGTGGCGAGGAAAACCGCCGGAGTTTCCGGTGAACTTCCGCTACGGTCGGCCGGTGCCGCCGGAGGGTTCCGCGTTCGCCGAGCTGCTGCGCCGCCATCGGGCGAACGCCGCGCTCAGCCAGGTCGAACTCGCGAAGCTCAGCGGGATCAGCGATCGCGCGCTGCGCGATCTGGAGCAGGGCAGGCGGGTGCCGCGGTCGCAGTCGGCGCGGTTGATGGCCACGGCGCTGAAGCTCACCGGCGACGACCTCACCGCGTTCCTCGCCGCGGCCCACCCGCGGTCGGCGCCCGTGCGTTCCGCGCCACCGAGCACCGACGGCCTGGTCGGACGGACCGGCGAACTGCGGTCGTTGCTGGACCTCGTTCTCCAGGCACGGCACCGGCTCATCTCGATCACCGGCCCGGCAGGCGCCGGCAAGTCGCGCCTTGCCGCGGAACTGGCCGTGCTCCTCCACGGACGCACCGATCTGGTGGTGAGCACGCTCGACCTGTCCGCCGTCACGGACGTCGCGCTGGTCGGTGACCTCGTGGCGGACGCGCTCGGCTGCGGCCCGTCCCGGCTGGCACCACCGGACCGGGTGGCCGCGCACCTGCGGGACCGGCGGGTGGTGCTGGTGGTGGACCGGTTCGAGCAACTGGTGGACGCCGCGGCCGAGCTCGCCGCGCTGCCCCGCCGCTGTCCGGGGCTGACCGTGGTCGTCACGAGCCAGCGGCCGCTGCGGGTGCGCGACGAGCGGGTGGTGGCGCTGGCGGGGCTGCCTCCCGAGACGGCCGCCGAGCTGTTCGTTCGACGTGCCCTGCTGGCCAGCCCGGAGTTCGCCGTGGACCAGGACACCGCGGCGGCGATCGAGACCATCTGCCGCAAGGTCGACCACCTGCCTCTCGCGATCGAACTGGCGGCGGGGTGGGTGCGGCTGATGCGCCCGGCGGACCTGGCCGAGCGGCTCACGCACCGGCTGCGGTACCTCACCGACGGGGCACGCGATCTGCCCGCGCGGCACCGTTCGCTGCGCACGGCGATCGAGTCGACCCTCGACCTCGTCAGCGTCGGGGCACGAGCCACGTTCGGACGGCTGGGCGGGTTCGACGGCGGCGTCCGGCTGGACGACCTGGAATCGGTGCTGGGGCGGTGTTTGACGGAGCTGACCGAGCTGGTCGACATCAACCTGGTGCGGATCACCCCCGACGGCGGCTCGTCGCGGTGCACGCTGCCGGACACGGTCGCCGAACTCGCCGGGGAACAGCTCCGCGCCTCCGGTGAACGCGATGACGTGCGCAGGCGGATCGCTTCGCACTACCTGGGCGGATTGCG
The DNA here is from genome assembly GCF_014646255.1 of Lentzea pudingi. GTDB lineage: Bacteria > Actinomycetota > Actinomycetes > Mycobacteriales > Pseudonocardiaceae > Lentzea > Lentzea pudingi. Next base: position 916,410 of record NZ_BMNC01000001.1, on the reverse strand, counting down.
TGACGGGTCAACGGTGTTCGGCCCGCTGGATGCCGCCAACATCCGTGCCTCGGTGCGCTGGGCGGTGTCCGAGGACCCGGCGCGGCTCGACGCGGACACGGCCATGGCGCTGGTCCGGTACTACGAGTCCACCGGCCGGCTGGGCGAGGGCGCGGAACTGCTCAGCCAGGCGGGTGCCGACGACTTCCCGGTGCTGCTGGTCAGGGCGGGCCAGCTGGCGGCGTTGCGGGGCGACCTGGAGGGAGCCGCCGAGACGGCGCGGCGGGCCCTGGCAGCGGCCGCGGAGACGGACTACAGCACGCGCACCGCCGCGTTGAGCCTGCTCGGCCTGGTCGCCGTGGAGCAGGGAAAACCGCGCGCGGCCATGACGCACCTGCGCACCGCGCTCGTCGCCGCCCGGCGCTCCGGCGACGACGCGATGCTCGGCCGCGTGCTCAACAACTTCTCGTCGGTGTTCGCCGAGATCGGCCGTCCCGGGGACGCGTTCCGGCAGCTGGAAGCCGCGCTGGCGGCCAAGAAGCGCGCCGGCACCGGCCCGGTGGACCTCGGTCGCACGGTGTTCAACCTCGCTTTCCTGGCACTCGACCTCGGCGACACCGCGACCGCGGTCAGCCGGGCCGGGGAGGCCGTGCCGCTGCTCACCACCGGTGGCCACACCCTGCTGGCCGCGTTCGCCGAGTGCACCGCGGCGCTGGCGTTGCTGGGTGAGGACCCCGCGGCGGCGGCCGCGGCCCTGCGACGGACCGACCTCCTGCTCGCGCACTCCTCTGGTGGCAACGGGAACGACCGCGTCGAGGCCACGGTCCACCTGCGCGCGAGCGTGGTCCGGCACGGACTCGGTGACGCGAAGGCGGCGTGGCGCGAGCTGGCCGCCGCCCTCCGGATCTCGTTGAGCCACACGACGCGCGACCGCGACGCGGTGGCGGAGGCCCTGGAGCTGCACACGCGGTACCTCTGCGCGCACGATCCCGCAGCCGCCACCGTGCTGCTCGGAGCGAGTGACCGCCTGCGGCGCAAGAAGATCACCCCGTTCGCGACCGCCGCGCGGGACCACTCGGTCGCGGTCGCGTCGGCCGTGCTCGGCCACGACCGCTGGGCCGAGCACTTCGAGATCGGCCGTGCGTTCGACGACGCGACGCTCACCGCGTTCGTCGACGGGCTCGCCGGTCAATCGGCGTACCGCCAGACGACCTCACCGCCGGCCATGTCGGCGACGTGATCTGCCAGCACCGGCTCACCGGTCCGCAGCCCGCGCAGCACGTCGGTGAGCATGGCGTCGACGCTGGGCCACAGCTTCTTCCACATGTGGTCGTCGTGCCACCACAGGCAGACGCACCCGGTCTCCGGTCCCGGCCGTTCGTCGACGTAGAGGAAGTCGCCCGAGCCGTTCGAGGCGATCGGCAGGAAGGTCCTCCGGAAGTCGGCGGACGGGGTGCCCGCCAGTCCGTCCGGATCCTCGGGGTGCGGCGACTCCTCGCAGAGCTTGACGAGCCAGGCGCGCATCTCGGCGGACGCCTCGGCCGTCAGCGGTTCCCACATCATCGGGGCCAGGTAGCGCAGCCCCGCCAGCTTCCAGATGCCCTGGGCATCTGGCTCGGCGTTGATCGTGGCGAACGTCTTGGGTGCGTGGGCGCGCAGCCACCCGTGCAGGAGGCCGGCCGGGTTCTCGATCACCGGGCCATCTTGCCGTCGCCCCCGGGACGAATATTGGTTGCAGCAGCTGTCGCCGCCCTCCAGACTGGGCCGCCGACTCCAGGACCTGCGGAAACAGGTGGTGCATGTTCGATGTGATCATTGCCGGGTGCGGCCCGGCCGGCGCGATGCTGGCCGCCGAACTCCGGCTGCACGACGTGCGGGTGCTCGTGGTGGAGAAGGAGGCCGAGCCCGCCTCGTCGTTCGCCCGGATCGTCAGTCTGCACGCTCGCAGCCTCGAGATCATGGCGATGCGCGGACTGCTCGAGCGCTTCCTGGAACGTGGGCGGCAGCGTCCGGTCGGAGGTTCCTTCGCCGGCATCCCGAAACCCACGCCCGAGGGCCTGGACTCCGACTTCACCTCGTTGCTGGGCATCCCGCAGCCGGTGGTCGAGAGCCTGCTCGAAGACCACGCCCTCACCTTGGGCGCGCAGGTCCGGCGCGGGTGCGCGGTGGCCGGATTGGCACAGGACGACGAAGGCGTGACCGCAGAACTGGCCGACGGCGAACGCCTGCGGGCGAAATACCTGGTCGGCTGTGACGGCGCGCGCAGCACCGTGCGAAAGCTCCTCGGCGTCGGTTTCCCCGGCGAACCCTCGCGCAACGACACGCTGATGGGTGAGATGGCGGCGAGCGCGCCACCGGAGGAGATCGCGGCCAAGGTCGCCGAGGTCCGCGAGACCACCGGGGCGTTCACCTTCGGCCCGTTCGGTGAGGGGATCTACCGGGTCGTCATCCCGGTCGCGGGCGTCAGCGAGGACCGCGCCGAGCCCACGATCGACGACTTCGCGCACCAGCTGCGCACGCTCGCCGGAACCGACTTCGGCATCCACTCCCCGCGCTGGCTGTCCCGCTTCGGCGACGCCACCCGCCAGGCCGAGAGCTACCGCACCGGACGGGTGCTGCTCGCGGGCGACGCGGCGCACATCCACCCGCCCGCCGGCGGCCAGGGCCTCAACCTGGGCGTGCAGGACGCGGTCAACCTCGGCTGGAAGCTCGCCGCTCAGGTCCGCGGCTGGGCGCCGGAGTCGTTGCTGGACACCTACCACGCCGAACGTCATCCGGTCGCCGCCGACGTCCTCGACAACACCCGTGCCCAGGTGGCACTCGCAGCCGGCGAACCAGGCGCGCGAGCCGTGCGCGGGCTGCTCACGTCGTTGATGGACATCAACGAGGTGAACCGGTACCTCATCGAGAAGATCACCGCGCTCGGCATCCGCTACGACCTCGGTCCGGGTCCCGACCTGCTCGGCCGCCGCCTGCGCGACTTCGACCTGGCGCACGGCCGTCTCTTCGACCACCTGTGCCGGGGCCGCGGCCTGCTGCTCGACCGCACCGGCCGGCTGTCCGCCAACGGATGGGCGGATCGCGTCGACCTCGTCGCGGATCCCACCGCGGCGCTGGACGTCCCGGCTCTCCTGCTGCGACCCGACGGCCACGTCGCCTGGATCGGCGAGCACCAGCGGGATCTCGGCGACCACCTCACCCGCTGGTTCGGCCGGAGCCGCTAGCGCTTCCCCGGTGCCCGCTCACGAGTTCGCACTGAACCGTGTGAGCCGCGCACCGGCTGGGTACTGAGAGAACGCCGAACACGCGCGTGTTCGCACGGAGGACCTCCCTCGGGTGGTCCGGCCGGGGTCGGCACGGGAAGTTGAGACCTTGCAGCGACCCGTCGCCGGCCCCGGTTCCGGTGCGATGGGTCACGGCCGGCGGTTGCCGGTGGCCGTACGATGCCCAGGACGTGCGTCAAGCAGCCGGCGCCGTGGACTCCGAGGCCGACGAAGGGGCACCGCGGCATGGCGGATTACGTTCGGACGGGTTCTGTGAGACCGGTCGACGAGGAACGTCCAGACCCGGTGTCACGCCTGGACGAGGCCGCCGAGGCGCTGACGGAACTGCACGAGGCGTTCACCGGTGAGGAATCGCTCGACGACGCGTTGCAGCGGGTCGCGGAGACCGCGACCAGGGCACTCGCGGACGCCGACGCGGTGACCGTGTCGGTGGTCACCGGACAGCGGCCGCACACCGCCGCCGCCACGGACCGGAACCTGGTCGCGCTCGACGAGGAGCAGTACGAGTCAGGTCGCGGGCCGTGCCTGGAATCAGCGCGCCGGCTCACGCCCGTGCGGGCCGTGATCGGCGAGCACCGCGACCTGTGGCCGGAGTTCGAGGCCGCCGCCGCGCGAGCCGGGATCTGCGCGTACCTGTCGGTGCCCGTCGTGCTGCCCGCGTCGAACGACGCCGAGGCGCGGCACGTCGGGACCCTCAACGTCTACAGCTACACGTCGACGGCCTTCGACCCCTTCGACGAGGGGCTCATGCGGCTGTTCACGGCGTCCGCGTCCGCGACGATCACCAGTGACCAGCGGTGGCGGCACTCGCAGGGGAAGGTCGAGCACCTCGAGCAGGCCCTCGCGTCACGTGCCGCGATCGAGCAGGCGAAAGGCGTGCTGATGGCCGTGCACACCTGCAGTGCGGACGACGCGTTCGAGATGCTCGTCGAGCAGTCGCAGCGCGCGAACGTCAAGCTGCGCGACGTGGCGGCGAAGCTGCTCGATTCGGTGACGAAGCCGTGACTCCCGGGGCGGCGTCCCCGGTGTGCGCCGCCCCGGTCACGTTTGTCGCGTGCGCCGCCCCGGTCACGTTCCTCACGAGGTGGGGCGGCCCGGTCAGGATCGGCCGAGGCGGGCGAGCCTGATCCCTGCCCAGATCAGCACGGCGAGGACGCCGACCAGCAGGTACTCGATCAACGGGATCCGCACGACCTCGTCGATCCGGCCCAGGCCGCGCCAGGAGTAGACCGCGAGCGCCGCCACCACGAACGTGCCACCGATCCACCACCGCGCCAACGTGCTGAGCCCGACGCCGTGCATCTGGGTGAGAACGAAGATCGCCACGAACCCGAAGAAGAACATCGGCCACATGCCGTTGGGACCGGAGTTCATCACGGCGACAAGCGTGCCGTGCACGGCCACGAGCAGTTCGAGGGTGAGCGTCCACCAGCGGTTCGTGTGGGATGTCGTGAACATCAGACTGCTCTGCACCAGCAGCAGGAACACGTAGAAGAACCCGATGAGGTGCCCGCTCGACGACTCCATCGGGTGGTACCAGAACGTGTAGATCGCGGCCCAGCTGAACAGGTAGCCGTGGTAGCGGCGCGCGAAGCCGACGACCTGGGCGGAGATCGGCGCGGACCAGGTCAGCACCAGCCCGCGGCGGCGGTTCTCCATCAGCAGCACGACCACCAGCAGCAGGACGACGGAGCCCTGCGAGCTGAAGATCGAGACGTCCTGGGCGAGGCCGTCGTAGAACACCTGGGTCTGCACGGCGTGCAGGCCGATGAACGCGGCGTTCGCGGCAAGCGCGATGACGTTCACGCGGTGCAGGCCGGTGGTGTAGCGCCGGATCCGGGTCTGCGCGTGGTAGATCAGGCCCCACGACACGAGTTGGTGCGCCGCGTAGCCCACCCAGGCGGACGCCCTGGTCCAGAAGGTCGGGTCCGGCAGCTTCCAGTAGTACCAGGAGGCACCCTGGTCGGGCAGCAACGCGACGCCGTGCAGCCGCTGGCCCAGCAGCCACACCAGGCCCGTGAGCAGCGCACTCGCCGCCACACCCCACACCAGGACCGCCCTGTCGGACCGCCGCAGATCGTTCAGCATGCTGAGCATTATGCACGGCCGGGCGTGATACGTTCAGCGCGCTGAGCAATCTGGGAGGATCGCGGTGGCCCGATATTCGTTGCGCGTCAACGGTGAACGGCGCGAGGTCGACGTCGAGGGTGACACTCCCCTGCTGTGGGTGTTGCGCGACGAGCTGGGACTGACGGGGGTCAAGTACGGGTGCGGGGTCGGCCTGTGCGGTGCCTGTACGTCCCATGTGGACGGTGAGGCCGCCAGGCCGTGCGTGCGCACGGCGGCCGACAGCGTGAAGACCAGGATCACGACGATCGAGGGGTTGTCGCGCGACGGCGACCACCCGGTGCAGCGCGCGTGGCGGGAGCTCGACGTGGCGCAGTGCGGGTACTGCCAGCCTGGCCAGGTGATGGCCGCGGCGGCACTGCTCGCCCGTGACCCCGACCCCGACGACGCCGCGATCGAGGAGGCCCTGCGCGACAACGTGTGCCGGTGCGGCAGCTATCCGCGCATCCGCGCCGCGGTGCGCCGGGCGAGCCGGATCATGCGGGAGGAACGATGATCAGCAGGCGGACGTTGTTGCGCGGCGCGGGAATCGGCGCGCTGGTCGTCGCGGTGCCGGTGCCCGCGCTCGCCGCCGGGGGCCTCGTGCCGAACGTGTTCGTGCGGCTGGACGACTCCGGGCGGATCACCGCGACCGTGCCCCGTCCCGACACCGGCCAGGGCGTGCGGACCGTGGTGGCGCTGATGGTCGCGGAGGAGCTGGCGGTCGAGGCCGGCGATGTCCGTCTCGAACAGGCGCACGGTGACACCGCACGGTTCGGCTCGCAGGGCGTGGCGAACTCGACGTCGGTGCGGCAGCTCTCGACGCCGATCCGCACGGCCGCGGCGACCGCGCGCTGCCTGCTCGTCACCGCCGCCGCCCAGCGCTGGGGCGTGCCGGTCGCCGAGTGCACGGCTCGCGACGGCTTCGTGTGCCATCCACGCCGGGGCAGGCTCCCCTACCGGGCGGTCGTGCGCGGTGCGGCCGCGCTCGATCCCGCCACCGTGCCCGTCGAGCTCACGCCGCCGGAGAAGTGGCGGCTGCTGGGCAAGACCCGCGGCGGGCGCGTCGACGCCCGCGACGTCGTCACCGGCCGCACCCGATACGGCATCGACTCACGGCCACCCGGCGGTCTGGTGGCCGTGGTCGCCCGCCCGCCGTGGATCGGCGCGGTTCCCGACACGATCGACGACGCCGCGGCCCGCGCTCTGCCGGGGGTGGTCGACGTCCTCACCCTCACCGCGCCGGCCGAGGGGCAGGGCGGTGTCGCGGTCATCGGCAGGTCGACCCACCAGGCGTTGCGGGGCCGTGACGCGCTGCGGATCACCTGGCGCGGCGGCACCCCCACCGCGGACAGCCGCGCGTGGCTGGCGGACCTCCGCGCGTCGTTGCCCGCGCAGAGCCCGATCGACGGCGTCCAGCAGGTGTACTCGATGCCGTTGCTCGCGCACGCGCCGATGGAACCGATGAACGCCACGGCGGACGTCCGCCCAGATGGCGTGACCATCTGGGCTCCGACGCAGGACCCCGGTTCACTGCGCACCCAGTTGGCCCGTCAACTCGGCGTGCCGGCGGCGTCCGTGCGGGTGGAGGCGACGGCGTCGGGCGGCGCGTTCGGGCGGCGCATCGAGCCGGATCCGGTCCTGGAGGCGGTGGCCTGCTCACAACGGGCGGGCGCGCCGGTCCAGGTGCTGTGGACCCGGGCCGACGACATGCGCCACGACTCCTACCGGCCGATGTCCGTGCATCGGCTGTCCGCGGAGATCGGTCCGGATGGTCTGCCCATCCGACGTGCGCACGAGGTCGCCACCTGGGGCCTGACGGTCCTCCCCATCTTCTCCAACCCGGCCCTGGTCAAGGCCAGCGGCGACCACTTCCCGTACACCGTGCCCGGCGAGGTCTCGGTCGTCGTGCGGCCGGCGCCGCTGCGCACCGGGTTCTGGCGGTCCGTCTACGCGGGACAGTTCGTCTACGCCGAGGAGAACTTCCTCAGCGAGATCGGCAAGCGGTCCGGCCTCGACCAGGTCGCGCTGCGCCGCAAGCTCCTGCCCGCGGGCTCCCGGCTGCACAAGGTGCTGGACACAGTCGCCGACCGCGCCCGCTGGACCAGCCCGCCGGCGCGCGGCACCGCACGGGGCGTCGCGTGCCTGGAGGAGTACGGCTCCGCGATCGCGGTGATCGCCGTGGCCGAGCCGGAGTCGCGCCGCGTGCTGCGCGTGCACGCGGCCGTCGACGTCGGCGTGGCACTGCACCCGTCCGGCGTCCGTGCCCAGGTGGAGGGCTGTGTGATCGACGCGTTGTCCACTGTGCTCGGTGCGCAGATCACCGTCCGCGAGGGGCACGTCGCGGAGTCGTCGTTCGGCGACTACCGGTGGGCGAGAATCGGTCAAACTCCCGAGATCGACGTCACCATCGTGCAGTCCGACTCCCCGCTGGGCGGTCTCGGCGAGCTCGCCTACCCACCCGCTGCCGCGGCCATCGCGGCCGCCATGGCCGGCGACACGCCCGTGACCAGCATGCCTTTCGGGACCGACGTGGGGTGATCGGGCGGCTCTGGGATGATGGGGCCGTGGCCGAGGTAGACGAGCCGGCGGTGACCGACCGCCCGGACCAGATGCGCGCGGACGTCGCCTCGTGGCCGACGGGCAGGTTGCTGTCGGTGGCGGCACGCGTGGTGGAGAAGCGCTTCGAGGACTTCCTCGCGGGCCGCGGCCTCACGCACGCCGGCATGATCACCCTGCACCACCTGGCCGACGGCCCGCGCTCACAACGAGAACTGGCAGTGCTCTGCCGCGTCACCGACCAGACCATGAGCCGCACGATCGAACACCTGGACCGAGGCGGCCACGTGGCACGCAGCCAGGACGCCAAGGACCGCCGCCGGACGTCGGTGAAGATCACCCAGTCCGGCCGCCGCGCCCTGGCCGCCGCACGCCGCGAGGAGCGCGAGTCCGACACGCTGCTCGGCGCCGTCGAGGACTACGAGCACTTCCGGCAGCAGCTGATCGCGCTCATCGCGGCGGCGTCCACAGAGGACTAGCGGGGCGCGACTCGGCACCGCGGCTGGGCAGTTCACACCTGGCAGCACGCCTCAGGCGTCCGGCCGCGACCTCGCCGGCTCGCCGGGGAGTCACGCCGCCGGCGCCTCCGCAGGCCTCCCCCGCCACCGGCCGACCGGCAACGTCCAAGCTCGCGCCGCCGTTGCTTGCATCACGGCTGCGACGCACCGCTCGACATCGTCCACAGAGGACCAGCGGCGTGACTCAGCACGCCAGCCGGGTGGGTCAAGCCCAGCCGGGCGCTTCGCAGCCGTCCGGCCACTCCGTCACCCGTCCCCAACGGCTCCGCAGGACTCCCTGACCACCAACCGCGCCGGCAACACCAAGGGCCCCTCGCACTCACCACCGGTGATCATCGCCATGATCGCCTTCGCGGCCGCCACCCCGAACCCGGGCTTGTCCTGCGCCACCGTCGTCAGCGCCGGCTCCACCACCGAAGCGATCTCTATGTCGTCGAACCCGACCAGCGCCAGGTCCCGCGGCACCCGCAACCCGGCAGCACGGGCGGCCAGCAACGCCCCGACCGCCATCTCGTCACTGGCCGCGAACACCGCGGTCGGAGGCGACTCCAGCGCCAGCAACCGTTGCGTGGCAGCGGTTCCACTGGCCCGGTAGAAGTCACCGGAGACCACGTACTCGTCGCGCGACTCGAGACCGGCCTCGCGCAACGCCGCCCGATATCCGGAGACACGGGCGTCGGACGGCTGGTTGCCCGGCGGGCCGGTGATCGTGGCGATCCGCGTGTGCCCCAGGCCCACCAGGTGCCGGACGGCGTCCCGCGCGCCGCCGAAGTTGTCCGACGTGACGTAGGTGGCGCGGGGTCCGTCGACCGCGACGTCGAGCGCCACGCACGGGACCCCGGACTGCGCGAAGGCCTCGAACGCCTCGGCATCCGAGCCGCTGTCGATCAGGACGAGGCCGCCGAGGTGGTGGCGGCGGGTCATGTTCACGTAGCCGACCGGGTCCGCGAGCGATGCGCCGACCTCGCGGGCGTCGCCGCTCGTCGCGAGCATCAGCAGGTGGTAGCCGTGCGCGCTCAACGCGGACTTCAGGCCTATCAACAGGTCCTGCAGGTACGGGTGGCGCCAGCCGGGCCTGCGGTGGTCGGTGTCCCAGACCAGCCCGATCATCGTCGACTGCTTCGTCGACAACGCCCGCGCGGACTCGTTGGGGCGGTAGTCCAGCTCTTTCGCGACGCGCAGGACGCGGGAACGCGTTTCCTCGTTGACCGTTTCCGGCTGGTTGAAGACGCGCGACACCGTCGCGACGGACACGCCGCAGAGCTGGGCGATCTCTCGCCCGGTCGCCATCTGACCTCCCGATCCCACCGTAAGCGGTTACATAGACCCTACGAGCAGCACTTCTGCTAGTCAAACGGCTGCGCGAAACGATCTGTTTATCGTTTCGTTACTTGACGGACGCCCCGCAACCCAGTTGTCATAGGCGCCACACAAATCTTCTCGAAGAACCACATCTCTGTTTCAGCGCGCCCAAAAACCAACGGAGGCCCGGAAAATGCGCCCCAAAGCACTCGCACTCGGCTGCGCCGCGCTGGCTGCGGCCGTGGTGCTCAGCGGCTGCGGCAGCGGCACCGCGTCCGGCGGCAAGACGAAGCTGACCATCGGGTTGTTCGGCAACTTCGGCTACGCCGAGCTGTTCAAGGAGTACATGGCCGCGCATCCCGACGTGGAGATCTCGGACCGCACCGCCTCGTACTCCGACCACCACAAGAACCTCGCCGCGCACCTCGCCACGAGCAGCGGCAACGCGGACATCGAGGCGGTCGACACCGGGTACATCAACCAGTTCAAGGCCACGCCGGACAAGTTCGTCGACTTCAACACCAAGGGCGGCGAGCAGCTCAAGGACCGTTGGCTGCCCTGGAAGTGGGAGGGCTCGCTCAGCAAGGACGGCAAGCAGATCGGGTACGGCACCGACGTCGGCGGCCTCGCCATCTGCTACCGCCGCGACCTGCTGCAGAACGCCGGTCTGCCGGCCGACCGCGACCAGGTCGCCGCGCTGTGGCCGACCTGGAAGGACTTCATGGCCGCGGGCAAGAAGTTCCAGGAGAAGGCGCCCGAGGGCGTGAAGTGGTTCGACGGCGGCCCGTCCGTGCTCAACGCGATCGTCGGCCAGACCCCGGTCGGCTACTACGACAAGTCCGACAAGATCATCGTCGGCGAGAACAAGGACATCAAGGACGGCTGGGACCTCGTGGTCGACGGCGTGAACTCCGGCCTGTCCTCGAAGCTGCTGTACTCCACGCCCGTCTGGAACACCGGCTTCAAGCAGGGCCAGTTCGCTACCGTGACGTGCCCCGCCTGGCAGATGGCCAAGATCAAGGACCAGGCCGGTCCGGAGGCCGCCGGCAAGTGGGACGTCACGTCCGTGCCCGGCGGTGGCGGCAACTGGGGCGGCTCGTACCTCACGGTGCCCAAGTCCGGCAAGAACATCGACAAGGCCGTGGAGCTGGCGGCCTGGCTGACCGCGCCCGAGCAGCAGGCCAAGGTGTTCAAGAGCGCCGGGCTGCTGCCCTCGACGCCGAAGCTGTACGAGGACCCGGCGATCGTGGACTACAAGAACCCGTACTTCAACGACGCGCCGATCGGCAAGCTGTTCACCGACGCGGCGAAGAAGCTGAACCCGCAGTACCAGGGCCCCAAGGCCGGTGACATCCAGACCGCGATCGGCAGCGCGATGCAGCGCGTCGAGCAGGGCAAGCAGAACGGCGAGGAATCGTGGAACCAGTTCGTCGCCGACGTCCAGAAGTGACGAGCTGACCAATGGCAGTGATCGACAAGACGACCCGAAGGCACCGCTGGGACACGAGGTTCGCGCCGTACGGGTACGTGGCACCGTACTTCCTGATCTTCGGTGTCTTCGGGCTGTTCCCCCTCCTCTACACGGTCTGGGTCTCGCTGCAGCAACGCAACCTGATCGACGCCGACGCCGCGCGGTTCGTCTGGTTCGCCAACTACGCGCAGCTGCTCGCGGACCCGTACTTCTGGAACGCCATGGGCAACACGCTCAGCCTGTGGCTGCTGACGACCGTCCCGCAGATCCTGCTGGCGCTGTGGATCGCGCAACTGCTCAACCGCAAGGTCCGCACCCGCACGCTGTTCCGGATGGGCGTGATCCTGCCGAACATCACCTCGGTGGCGGCGGTGACGATCATCTTCGCGCAGCTGTTCGGCCGGGACTTCGGCCTGATCAACTGGTCGCTCGGCCTGTTCGGGGCCGGGCAGATCGACTGGCAGGCGGGCACGGCGTCCTCCCACATCGCGATCGCCGTGATGGTGGTGTGGCGCTGGTCCGGCTACCACGCGCTGATCTTCCTGGCGTCCATGCAGGCGATCCCGAGCAGCCTGTACGAAGCGGCCACCCTGGACGGTGCGAACGGCCGCCAGCAGTTCTGGCGGATCACCGTTCCCCTGCTGCGGCCGCAGATCATCTTCTCCACGATCATCGCGACCACCGGCAACATGCGGCTGCTCGCCGAACCGCTGCTGTTCAACCCCGGCGCGGCGGCCGCGACGGGTGGCTCCGACCGGCAGTTCCAGACCGCCGCGCTGTACCTGTACGAGCAGGGCTTCACGAAGTACGAGTTCGGCTACAGCTCGGCGATCGCGGTCGTGCTGGCGATCGCGACGGTCATCGTCGCCGGTCTCGGCTACTTCGTGACCAAACGGATCCGGACGGAGTGACCCCATGACCGCTGTGCTGGAACGCCCCGCGCCGGTGCGGCCCACCGGCCCGACGGCCAGAGCACGCAGGCTGGCCCGTCGTGTCGCTGGGCCGTGGACGTACGCCGCCCTGGTCGCCGTGCTCGCCGGGTCCGCCTTCCCCGTGTACTGGTCGTTCGTGGTGTCCTCGCAGACACCGGACGCGATCGACACCGTGCCGCCCGTCCTGGTGCCGGGCGGCAACCTGTTCGCGAACATCGCGCGCGTCTTCGACACCACCGACTTCTGGCTGGCGTTGATGAACTCGATGGTCGTGTCGGGCACGGTGACGCTGTCGGTCGTGCTGTTCTCGACGCTGGCCGGGTTCGCCTTCGCCAAGCTGAAGTTCCGCGGCCGCAACCTGTTGCTGCTGCTCATCATCGGCACGCAGGCGATCCCGACCGAGCTCGGCATCATCCCGCTCTACATGATGATGGCCGAGTTCGGCTGGGCCGGCGAGATCCACGCGGTGATCGTGCCGGGGCTCGTGACGGCGTTCGGCGTGTTCTTCATGCGCCAGTACTTCGAGCGGGCGATCCCGGACGAGCTGCTCGAGGCGGGCCGGATGGACGGGTGCCACTCGCTGCGGCTGTTCTGGCACATCGCGCTGCCCGCGGCGCGTCCGGCGGCGGCCGTGCTGGGGCTGTTCACGTTCATGCAGGCGTGGAACGACTTCTTCTGGCCGCTGGTGGTGCTCACGCCGGAGAACCCGACCGTGCAGACCGCTCTGTCCACTTTGGCCAGCGGATACACCACGGACTACACGTTGGTGCTCACCGCGGCGACCATCGGCACGGTCCCCGTGCTGGCCGTGTTCCTGTTGTTCGGCCGCCAGATCGTCGGCGGCATCATGTCGGGCGCCGTCAAGGGCTGACCCTTTTCCTTGGGAGACTGCTGTGAGCTTTCCGGACGGCTTTCGCTGGGGTGTGGCGACCTCGGCCTACCAGATCGAGGGGGCGGCGCGGCTCGACGGCCGCGGTCCGTCCATCTGGGACACCTTCGCCGCCGCGCCCGGCGCCGTCGCCTCCGGTGACACCGGTGACGTGGCGGCGGACCACTACCACCGCTGGGCGGAGGACGTGCGGCTGCTCGCCGACCTGGGCGTCGACTCGTACCGGTTCTCCGTCTCGTGGTCCCGGATCCTGCCGGAGGGACGGGGAAAGGTCGAGCAGCGCGGCCTCGACTTCTACCGGCGGCTCGTCGAGGCGATGCTGAGCAAGGGGATCGAGCCCTTCCTCACGCTGTACCACTGGGATCTGCCGCAGGCGCTGGAGGACCAGGGAGGCTGGCGCAACCGCGACACGTCCCACCGGTTCGCCGACTACGCGGCACTGGTGCACGAGTCACTCGGGGACGTCGTCCGGAAGTGGACGACGCTGAACGAGCCGTACTGCTCGTCGATCGTGGGTTACGGCGAAGGCCGGCACGCACCCGGCGCGCGGGAAGGCCACGGCGCGCTGGCGGCGGTGCACCACCTGTTGCTCGGGCACGGCCTCGCCGTGCAGTCGATGCGTGCCAACGGGTTGCCCGAGCAGGAGTTCGGGATCGTGCTCAACCAGTCCCCCACCGTGCCGGTGAGCGACTCCCCCGCCGACGTCGCCGCCGCGACCCGCCAGGACGTCCTGCTGCGCAGGCAGTTCAGCGATCCGTTGTTCGGCGGGGCCTATCCGGACGAGCTGACGTCGATGTTCGGTGACATCACGGACTTCTCGTTCCAGCAGGACGTCGATCTCGCGATCATCGGCGAACCGCTCGACTACGTCGGCCTGAACTACTACTACCGGCTGCACGTCGCCGACGCCCCGCACCGCGAGCCCGATCCCGCGAAGCGCACGGCGCACGACATCGGCGTCGACACGACCCAGCTCCCGGACGTGCCGCGCACCGGCATGGGCTGGCCGGTCGAACCGGCCGGCATGACGACCGCGCTGGCCGACCTCAAGGCGCGGCACCCGGACCTGCCGCCGGTCTACGTCACCGAGAACGGCTGCGTCTACCCCGACGTGGACGGCTTCGAGGACACCGAGCGCATCGCCTACCTGCGCGACCACATCGCGGCGGCACAGGCGGCGGGCGTGGACCTGCGTGGCTACTTCTGCTGGTCGTTGCTCGACAACTTCGAGTGGGCGCACGGCTACAAGCACCGGTTCGGCCTGGTGCACGTCGACTACGAGACGCTGGTCCGCACCCCGCGCGCCAGCTACCACTGGTACCGCTCGTTCATCGAGGGAGCACGGCAGGGCAGCTGACGGCCGGGGTCCTCAGCTCCAGCAGGTAGTCGTCGACGTTCGTCCGAGTGCAGGCACTGCGCGGGTAGGCAATGTGGCCTCGGCCCTCGTAGGTCAGCAGTGCCGTGGTGCGCGGTGCCTGCCTCTTGATGTCGACCGCCCACCAGGGCCTGCGGCCCGTCCCAGTCCAGCGGCACGCTCAGCGTGCCTCATTCGCCCCGGGATCGTCCTGGCAGCGCCGCCCACGTGATCGGCGGCGCTGCTTCGGCGTGCGTCGCACCTGCGGTGTTTCGACGCCCCGACTTGCGTCGTTTCTGAGTCGATTTTAGGATGGCCATCCCAAGAGAGGTCGACCTTCAGAGGACGTGCTCGTCATGCCTGAACTGTCCCGTCTGCCTCAGCCGGTCGTGGAGTCGTGGGATTGGCAACTCGCTGGTCTGTGCCGTGGCATGGACAGCGCCAGCTTCTTCCACACCCCGAACGAACGAGGCGCCGCACGCGACCGGCGCGAGGCTGAGGCCAAGGCCATCTGCCAACGCTGCCCGGTCATGGAAAAATGCCGTCAACACGCGTTGGAGGTCCACGAGACCTTCGGCATCTGGGGCGGGCTCGGTGAAAGTGAGTTGAGGGCGATTCTCGCGAAACGCGCACGTAGGACGTGACGTACACGCCCCGTGCGGTGGCAGGCATGCTCGGCATCGCCCCCACCACGCTCCGCACCTGGGACCAGCGCTACGGCCTGGGTCCCTCCGTTCGCACCGACGGCGGCCACCGCCGCTACGAGGACGCGGACGTCGAGGTGCTGCGCCGCATGGTCGGGCTGACCGCGCAGGGCGTGGCCGCGTCCGCCGCGGCGGTGCTGGCGCGTCAGCCACCGGCCGCCCGGCCCCACGGCCCGCGCGTCCCGATCGCCGCCGGGGAGGCCGTGGTCGCGCAACGGGGCTTCCTGGCCGCGGCGAAACGCCTCGACGAGCCGGCGATGGCCGAGCTCGCCGCGGAGCTGCTGGCCGCGCACGGGGTCGTCTCCTCGTGGGAGTCGGTGTTCGTGCCCGCCCTGGTGGAGCTGGGCGAGCTGGTCGCCACGAGCGGTGAGGGCGTCGAGATCGAGCACCTCGCCAGCGGCAGCGTCCTGCACGCGCTGCGCTCGATCCCGCGTGCGAGCGGCCCGGGGGTGCTCTCCGCGTTGCTCTCGTGCGCACCGGACGAGCAGCACTGGCTGCCGCTGGAAGCCCTCGGTGCCGCGCTGTCCGAGGAGGACTGCAGGTGGGGCAACCTCGGCGCGAGGGTGCCCGCCGAGGCGTTGTGCGACGCGGTGGACCGCCTGCGGCCCAGGGTCGTGCTGATCTGGGCGCACCGGCAGGACCTGGCGTTGCGCGTACCGCTGGAGGAGCTCGGCACCCGGCCGGGAGTGGTGCTCACGGTCGCCGGTTCCGGGTGGGAGGGCGTGCGGTTGCCGTCGTCCGTGCACCGGCCGAAGTCCCTGACGGAGGCGATCGGGCTCGTGCTGTCCTACGTCCGCTAGAAGATTTCCCGGTCGCGTTCCCGCGCGCGGACCTCGTCGAGTTCGGAGATGCGGCGCAGGCCCTGCACGGCCCGCCTCATGCGGTGGTTGCCGCTGACCTGGGCCTCGTGCCGGTCGAGCCACGCCCAGTACCCGGCGGTGAACGGGCACGCCCGCTCCCCCGTGCGCCGTTTCGGGTCGAACCAGCACGTCGCGCAGTGGTCCGTCATCCGGTTGAGGTAGGCGCCGCCGCTGAGGTACGGCTTGGTCGCGATCACGCCACCGTCGGCGTGCTGGCTCATCCCGATGACGTTCACCGGCATCACCCACGGGAAGCCGTCCACGAAGGACGTGACGAACCAGTCGTTGAGCGCGGCCGGGTCGTAACCCCGTTGCAGGGCATGGTTCCCGAGGACCATCAGCCGTTGGATGTGGTGCACCCAGCCGTGGTCTCGGACGCCTTCCAGCGCGGTGCGGAGGCAGGCCGCGCGCACCGTGGCGGGCCGGAGTTCCGCCCACCACGACGGCAGCGCGGCGGTGGCGCGGAAACCGTTGCGCCGCTGGTACTCCGGGCCCAGGTGCCAGTACAGGTGCCACACGTACTCGCGCCAGCCCAGCACCTGCCGGACGAAACCCTCCACGCTCGCCAGGGGCGCGGCGCCGTCGCGGTAGGCGTCCTCCGCCGCGTAGACGACCTCCAGCGGGTGCAGGAGCCCGTGGTTGAGCGGCACCGACAGCAGCGAGTGCGCCATCGTCCAGTCCTTGGTCAGCACGGCGTCCTCGTGCGGACCGAAGTGCGGGAGGCGGTCGCGCAGGAAGACCCCCAGTGCCTTCAGCGCTTCCTCGCGCGTGATGGCGAAGCGGCGCGGGCCGTCCCTGCCGACCGCGGGCAGGTCCATCGCGTCGAGGTCGGCACGCACCTGCGCGTCGATCTCGTCCTCCTCCGGCCACCAGGGGGCCGGAACGCCGAGCAGCCCGCGTTTCGGCGGTGGTTCGCGGTTGTCGGTGTCGAAGTTCCACCGGCCGCCGACCGGCTTCTCGCCCTCCATCAGCACGTCGAAGCGAGTGCGCTGGTAGCGGTAGAAGTCCTCCATCAGGAACCGCTCGCGCGTGCCCGCCCACGCGGAGAACTCCTCGCGGGACAGGGCGAACGCGGGAGTCGGCAGCACCTCGACGCCGAGGTCGAGCAGCATCCGGTGCGCGGCGGCGGATCCGGGCTGGTACGCGACCAGCGGACGGTCCAGCTCACGGATCGCCTCGCGGTAGCCGTTGGCGCGCACGAGCGTGATGCGGCCGGGGAACTCGGCGGCGAGATGACGCATGCCCGACAGCACGAGGTGCAGCTTCTGCCGGTGGTACGGCTTGCGGCGCAAGGCAGCCGCCGACTCGATCATGACGATCTCGTCGTGGCCGCTGTGGAACTGCGGCCCGAGCTGATCGCCGAACAGCAGCAACGTCACCGAGCACCGCGCAGGTCGGCCAGCACGGCGTGCGCGGCCCTGCGGCCCGAGTGCAGCGCTCCCTGGATCGAGCTGGTGTCGCGGTGATCACCGCACACGTACCGGCGTTCGCCCGCGCGGACGGACTGCTTGAGCCGGTGCGGCGCGGTCATCGCGGGGATCGCGTGCGGGATGTCGTAGCGCCGCAACACTTCCCAGCGGCTCGTGTCCGTGCCGTACAAGCGGTTCAGGTGCTGGCGCACGGCCTGTTCGTCGGCGTCTTCCAACACGGATGCCTGCACGAGCGGAGCGCGCGGTGAGTACGGGCGCGACACCTCGGACATGACGGCGGTGTTCACCACCGGTCCTCCGTTGGCGTCCACCACCAGGCACCCGTCGCGCAACGGGGACCGCGGCGGGCGGAAGTACCAGGTGGTCACGCCGTTCCAGCGAGGTTCGGCCAGCCCCGGCAGGAGCCGGGCCGCGGTCGTGCCGTCCGTCGCGACCACCACGGCGTCGGCGGCGACCCGTCCGCCCTCCTCCAGTTCGACCCCGTTGTCGTGCACGGCCCTCACCGCGGTCTCCAGCTGGACGGTGTCCTTGGGCAGCCGTTCCGCCATGGCCTTCGGCAGCTCGCCCATGCCGAGCGCGGGCACCGCGGCACCGCCTCGGGCGAAACTGCGCCACACCAGGTGGAAGAACCTCGACGACGTGGTGAGCTCCCGTTCCAGGAACACGCCGGACAGGAACGGCCGGAAGACCGCCTCGACCGCCTTGTCCGACACGCCCATCCGCCGCAACGCCTCGCGCGTCGTCCGGTCCGGCGCGGTGAGCAACGGCTTTGCCGGGCCGAAGGCGTCCGGGCCCGAGAACCGGGCGACCGCCGCCACGTCACGCGCGCTCAGCACGTGCTGGCGCAGGAACCCGTCCCACGCGGCGCGCCCGCTGCGCGGATCGGCGAGCAGGTCGTGCCTGCCGTTGTCGTGCACGAACGCGCCGGGCCTGAAGTACCTCAGCGGGAACGGATCCAGCCCGAGCCGCACCAGCCCGGGATAGGCGGGCAACATGATCTGGAACCCGCGGTCGAACCGCACGCCGTCCTCGACGTCGGTCCGCACCCGGCCACCGACCTCGTCGCCCGCTTCCAGCACCGTGACCTCGACGCCCGCCGCGGCCAGTTCGAGCGCGGCGCTCAGCCCGGCCAGACCGGCTCCCACCACGACGATCACTCATGTCCTCCAGCGCCGGACCGGCTTCGCGTCGCCGGCCTCCCTGTGACGACCGTATGGGCGGCGCTCATGGACCGCACAACGACGGGAGATGTTGGGGGACGTCAGGTCATCTCCGCCTTGGAGATCGCGTAGTAGGCGTCCACGGTGTCGCCGTCGACCCCCACGTAAGCGTCGACCCAAGCCGCCGCAGCGCGTACCAACACCAGCAACGCGTCGAACTGCTGATCTTCCGTCAACGTCTCCAACACCGCAGCGACGCGCCGATCGTGCCCGCAGGCCAAGCCGCTCAACACCTCCGAAGCCACGCCAACCGCCCGCGCGGACGCTTGGTCACCCCGCGTCGCCGGCACGTCGACCGGAATGCGGGCAGCCGGATTCAACGAGCCGCGCGGAACACCGCGCAACAGGATCGCCGCGCACGTGTCGATCGCGACCACCCGCGTCCGTTCGTCCGATGCCAGGCACCGCACGGCATCGGACGACCACAGGTGATCACGCCTGTTGATCGCCCCCACCGCGGCCAGCGTGAGCTCTCTGGCCTGCACGTCGTCGAGTCGGTGCATCGACTCCCCGTCTCTTTCGCGATCGGCCCCGACCTGTGGCCCCCGCACACGGAATTGTGTGTTGCTACAACCGCAGCTCAATCATGGTCAAACGACCATCCCGCCCTTGCATGACGAGTGGCGCGCAGTTCACCCGTCCGCACCAGCGCATTCGAGACCTCTATGCACTAACCGTGGCATCTCAGATGTTGCTAACATCCGGATGTTCACAACTCGGGAGGAGGTCAGATGGCAACCAGGCACCTCTACGTGGTGCGCCACGGCGCAGCGGACCCGTTCGGCCAGCTCGTCGACACCGGCGTCCGGCAGGCGCACCTCCTCGGCGAACGCCTGGCCCGGCTGCCGATAGACACCGTGTGGCACTCCCCGTTGTCCAGGGCAGCGGGCACAGCGCGAATCCTCGGCGAGCACCTGCCGGGCGTGGTTGTCGCCGAGGCACCCGAACTGGTGGACCACGTGCCCCACGTGCCCTCTGACCCACCGCCCGCGTGGGCAGGCTTCTTCGACGGCTACGACGCAGCGGAGGCAGCCGCGGGCGCGACCCTCGCGGAATCCCTGACGACCAGGTTCGCGCGCCCAGCCGACACCGAGTCGCACGAGGTCCTGGTCACGCACGCCTACCAGGTGGCATGGCTGGTACGACACGCCCTCGGCGCACCGCCGGACCGGTGGCTAGCGATGAGCTGCGGCAACACCGGCCTGACCGCGGTGCAGTTCCGCGACGGGACGCCGCCGGCTTTGCTGGTGTACAACGACATGAGCCACCTGCCGGAGGAGCTGCGGTGGACGGGGTTCGGGCCGGGCGCCCGGCCTTGAGTCGCGATGGCGGCTGAGGGCGTTGCCGCCTGAGGGCGGGGCCGGCGGCAGGCACGCGTCGCGTGCCGCTTCGGCTGCTGGTGTGCCGTCTGCACCCGCCGACGCACCCCACAAACGCCGACTGCCGGACGAGCGCGCCGCACACGTCGCTTAACGGATCAGCTCGCCACGCACGCCGCTTACAGCACCGGCTCGCCGCGTACGCCTTTACCGGACCGGCGATCTCGCGGCGGCCGCCTGGCCGACGCATCCCACCCTCCGCCTGCCTGGCTCGTTCCCACGCCGCCTGCGAGCTGGCGGACCCGCGCACCACCCGCCGACCCAGCGCGCCCCCACCAGCTCACCCGCCTGACTCACGCGGACCCGCGTCTCTGCCACCGCCCCGCGCCCCGCGCCCCGCCAGCGAACCCCCTACCGCTCCCGAAGCACCGCCTGCGCGGCGCGAAGCCGCTCGACCTCCCCCCGCGCGGACCGATCCCCCGACACGTCGTCCGCCCACCCCAACAGCCGGCGCAGGTCCTCGTCCGACCCCGAAGTGACAACACGCGGCCTACCCACAACGACAACCCCGCTGGTCCCGTCGATCGCGACCACCTCGCCCGCCCTGACAACGTGCCCAGGCACCGCCACCGAGTCGGTGCCCACCACGAGGTCGGCCACCCCGACGACGGCGGGTTTGGCCATCGAGCGCGCTACGACCGCGGCGTGACTCGCTGGGCCTCCCCGTGCGGTCACGATGCCGGTGGCCGCTGCCAGGCCGCAGATGTCGTCCGGCGACGTCTCCGGTCGCACCAGGACCACCGGGCCTTCGGCGGCCATGCGCACGGCCTCGTCGGACGTGAGCGCCACCCTGCCCGCCGCCACTCCCGGGCAGACTCCCAGGCCTCGTGCGATGACGTCGGCATCTGAAGTGATCCGGGGTGTTCGGGCGTGCTGGAGGTGGTGCGGCGACACGCGTTTGAGTGCTTCTTCGCGGGTGATCTCGCCGCTGTCGGCCAGCGCGGTGGCCAGGTGGATGGCGGCGGCGCCGGTGAAGCGGCCTGGTCTCACCTGCAGCAGCCACAGGGTGCCTGACTCGTAGGTGAACTCGACGTAGCAGGCGTCGCGGTAGTGCTGTTCGATGCGGTTCAAGAAGTCGAGCAGGTCTCGCCAGACCAGCGGTTCGCGGTCGGCCAGCGCACTCAAAGATTGAGTCAGGGAGCGGCCGGAGACCACGTCGGAACCCTGGTGTCCGAAGAGGACCTCGCCGAACGGCACGTTCTCGCCCGTGTTGGGGTCGCGGCTGAACGCCACGCCGGAGCCGCTGTGGTCGTCGCGGTCGCCGAAAACCATGCGTTGCACGATCACGGCCGTGCCCAGGTCGTGCGGGATGCCGTGCAGGGTGCGGTAGGTGCGGGCGCGCGGGGTGTCCCAGGACGCGAACACGGAACGGACCGCCTCGGCCAACTCGTCGGGGGTGGGGCGCAGGTCGAGGATCGTGTCCATCATGCCGGGCATCGAGACGGCCGCGCCGGAACGCACCGAGACCGACTGGCCCAGGGTGGTGGCCGACAGTTCGACCACCAGCCCGGCGGGGAGCTCGCCGTCGCGGAGGAACGCCCGGCAGGCCTCGGTGGTGACGACCACGCCAGCGGGCACCGGGAGGCCTAGGCGGTGCAGCAGCACGAGGCCGTGTGCCTTGCCGCCCACCATTTCTGGCGGGTCGTCGAGCTCGGCGGAGAGGTGCCTCACCCAGTCCATCGGGCGATCCCCAGCGTGGCGAGCAGGTCCTCGTGCAGTTCCGCCCAGATCGCGTGGAACGAGTCGATCGTGTCGGCCAGGCGGTCCAACTCCCCCGACTGGGCGTGGGCCAGGGCTTCGGACAGGCGGGCGTCGTAGCGCGCGAACCTCGGTGCCGCGGCGGCCAGTGCGGCGATGACCACGACAGCACGGGCGTGCAGGTCGGCGAACAGCGCGAGCACGCGGGCGTCGTAGGCGGTGTCGGTGTGGTCGTTGACGACGCCGTCGGCCGAACGGATCTGCCACGCCGTGCACAGCTCGAGCAGTTCGGGGTTGAGCACGAGGAACGACTCGAACGCCTCCGCCAGCGCGGCACGGGTGCCGGCTGACTCCAGCTCGGCCTTGGTCGCGGCGGCGTCGGCGGCCCGGCCGGACTCCGTCAGCGCCCACCCGCCGAAACCCTTGTGGTGCGTCACGAGACCGGCGACCGCGAGGTCGATCAGCTCGGACTCCACATCGGACTCCGGCAGTCCCGTGAACGACGCCACGCGAGTGAGCCCGCTCGTGCCGACACAACGCAACGCGTGCAGAACCACCATCACTGCGTCGCCTCCGGGCGGCGCGCTCCAGCGGCGTACCCGGCACCACGGCCGTGCGCACGGGCGACAATCACGCCGCCGCGCACGCTGACCGCGGACTCGGTGTCGTCACCGGAACTCGTGAGACCGATCGCCGACGCCACCCGCGCGTCGTCGTCGAGCACCAGCCGCACGTGCTGCCAGACCTCGCGCGCGTACACCCTGCGCAGACAGCCCACCGCGTCCATCACCCGGAGCCGGACGAGGCGGCCGGTCTCCTCCGGATCGCCGGTGACGACAACGATCGTGACGGTCTCACCGGACTTCGCGGACCGCACGGCCTCCTCGGCCGCACCGAGACGCCCGGCGCCCAGCACCACGACCAGGCCGTCCGCCAAGTCGACCGGATCCCCGCTGATCTGGTCCACGAGGCCCTCCAGCGCGGTCCAGGCATCGGAGCAGGCCTGAGCCGGGGCGACGTACGGCAGGTGCGGCGGCGCCCAGACGTCCTCCAGCTCGATCCCGGCCAGGTGCCTGCACGCGTGCGCCACGTCGAACGGGTCGCCGAACCCCGGCGACGTCTCGGCCCGGTGCCCCGCGCCGGACAGCATCGTCAGCACCAGCTCGGCCACCCGCACCCGCCGGACCGGCGCACCCCGTTCGAGGGCGACGGCCAGCAACAACGCCTCCAGCCGGGCCAGCTGCGCCAGCACCGCCGGACCCCGCTCGTCCTCGAAGACGCCTTCCAGCGACCGCAACTGCAGGCGCCCGCCCGGCGCCGAGTCGTCGACCAGCGGCAACCGTTCGAGCCAGACCCTCGCGAACACCCCCAGCGCGTCCACCCTGGACGTCGGCGACACCGACGCCCGCGGCTCACCCACGGCGGCCTTCTCGACCAGGTCGATCAGCACCGCCAGGTACAGGGCGCGCTTGCTCGGGAAGTTCGAGTACACCGCGCCCCGCGTCAGCTCCGCCCGCTCGGCGATCCGGTCGACCTTCGCCGGCAGGAACCCGTGCTCGGCGAACTCCTCCCTCGCCGCCGCCAGCACCGCGGCACGTGTCCGCGCCTGCTGCTGCACCCGCGTCAGCCGAACCATCGCCACTCCCCGCCGAACAGATCGAGATGTTCTGAACATCCAGATTACCTCATCGTCCGAAATGCGCTACGCGAGTCATACCCGGCGGGCATCGGGGACGACAGAGCAGGTCTTGGACGGTCCGCCAGATCCCGCAGAGGCTGGAGACACCACTCGGGAAAGGAACCACTCATGAAGGTGTTCATCACCGGGGCCTCCGGTTACATCGGCAAGGCCACCCTCGCGTCTCTGCTGCGGCAGGGTCACGTCGTCGAGGCGCTCGCCCGCAGCGACGCGTCGGCCACGGCCGTGCGTGAGGCGGGCGCGACACCGGTGAGCGGCGGACTGGCCGACCTCGACGTCCTCACCACCGCCGCGAGCCGCGCGGACGCCGTGATCCACCTCGCACAGGCCGACAGCGCCGAGGCGGACCTGGCCGCGGCGACCGCGATGCAGCACGGCGAGGGCACGTACGTCCACACCGGCGGGACCTGGGTCTACGGCGACACGAACGGTGTCGCCGACGAGGACGCGCCCTGGAACCCACCGGCGCTCGTCGCATGGCGCAAGGAGGTCGAGGAGCAGGTGCTCGCGCGCGGCCGGTCCGTCGTGATCAGGCCCGGCCTGCTGTACGGCGGGGAGAACCGCCTGATCGACCTCTTCTTCACCCGGCCCGGCAAGGAGTCCGGCGCTGTCCCGTACATCGGCGACGGCACGAACCACTGGTCGCTCGTGCACGTCGACGACCTCGCGGACCTCTACGTCGCCGCACTGACCGCGCGGGCCGGTTCGGTGTACGTCGGCGTGGGCGGCGTCGACCCGACGGCGTACGAGATCGCGACCGCGCTGAGCCACGGCGCCGGCCTGGAGGGCAAGACCATCTCGCTCACCCTCGACGAGGCCCGCGCGAAGATGGGCCCGATCGCCGACGCGTTCGCGCTGGACCAGCGTTTCACCCCGGCCCGCGCCACACAGGAACTCGGCTGGAAGCCCAAGCACACCGATCCACTCGCGGACTTCGCCCGGAGCTGAACAGAAGACCGCCACCTCGGATGGTGACGGCCTCGACGTTCACCCAGCCGCCCGCCAGGCGTGGTGACCGAGCGCGATCGCACCGGCGGCCATCGGAACGCTGGTCAGCAGGCCCGCCAGCCCGTTCCCCGGGATCACGAACGAGACGACGATGAACAGCAGGAGCACCGGTACCCACTTCGGCACGGCGTGCGAGCGGAACAGCCCCACGCACTGCAGGACGGTGCCGAGCAACACGAGCGCCGCACCGGGAACCAGGAACGCGAACAGCTGGGCCGAGTCGTTCGCCGCCTGGACCACCGCCTCACCGGCAGCAGCGCCCACGGACGGGTCGGTCGGGAAGAAGTAGGCCGCCGCCCAGCCCGCTCCCCCGGCCCCCTGCAGCCCGGTGCCGATCCACATGAGCGCGGCACCCCAGGTGGCCCAGGCGCTGCCGCGGCGCCGGACCAGGAACATCGCCGCCAGCGCCTGCAACGGGATGTTGAGGACCTGCATCGCCGCGAGGCCGGTGAGCAGACCCCACCACAGGTCGCGGCGGCCGACGATGTCGGCGTACGAGTAGGTCTCGCCACCGGACGCGGGTTCAGGCCAGAGCAGTCCGCCCGCGACCGCGGCGACGGACGTGACACCCAGGACGACCGCGAGGACGGCGACGCGTCCCCGCGTGGAGGTGGCGGCGGTGTCGTGCGCCGCGGTGATGTCGACGGACATGATCCCTGGCTCCTTCGGTGAGGTTCGGTGGCCCCATGCAACCGGCGTGGGCACTCCCGCCACATCGGTACGGGCCCGGTACCGCTTCTCCGTGCTGACACGGAGGCCATGTCGCCGCACCGGCCTTACCCTGGGCCGATGAGGTGGCCGCGACCGGCAGCACTGGGTCTTCTGGGTGTCTCCGCCGTGCTGACGGCGGGCGGCACCTGGCTCCTGGTCCGCACGCCCCAGCCGGCCCTCGCCTTCGCCGGCCTCGCCGTCCTCGGGCTGGCGATGGCGGCGCTGGGCGTGACGATCGAGTTCCGCGTGCGCGCCAACCCCGTCGGCCCGCTGCTGGCCTGGGTCGGGGCGATCGTGGTCTTCCTGGCCGCGCGCGACGTCTACTACCGGACCTGGCTCACCGATCCGGGATCGGTGCCGCTGGACGCCCGCGTGGTCGCGTTGCTCAACGAGAGCGGCTGGTGGCTGCTCGCCGCGGTCGCGTTGCTGTTGCTGCACTTCCCGGACGGCTCGTTGCCCAACGAGCGGTGGCGGGTGCTGCCGCCCCTGATCGTCGTCCTTTCCCTGGTACAGCAGGGAGTGGGCGCGACGCCAAGGGAACCGTTCACCGAACCGATGGAGGGCCTCGCGCACCCGTGGGGGCCGCCGTCCGACGTGGTCCACGTGCTCAGCTACGTCGTGACCATCGGGCTCGTCCTGACGGTGCTGGCTGCGGGGATCTCTTTGGTAGCAAGGTTCCGGAGTTCGACCGGAATCGTGCGGGCACAGCTGAAGTGGCTCGCGTTCGCCGGGCTCGCGGTGACGGCGTACCCGGTCGTGTGCCTCGCCGAGATCGTCGTGACCGGTCGAAGTGGTGTCGTGGCAACGGTGCTCGGCATCGTCACGATCGTCGCGCTGTTCTGCTCGGTCGGCATCGCCATGCTGCGCCACGACCTCTACGACGTCGACCGCGTGCTGGCCGACACCATCAGCTACACGATCGTCCTGCTGGTCCTGATCGGCGCGTACGCCCTGTCCGCGCTGACACTGGGTCTCGTGGTGGGCCGGGACTCCCCTGCCGCCGCCGCGGGTGCCACGGCGATCTGCGCGGTCCTGCTCACGCCCGTCCGGCGGCGCCTGCAGCGGCTGGTCGACCGGAGGCTCTTCCCCCGGACCAGAGCGGCTCTGCTCGCCATTGAGGACCTCCAGCACCGCGTGCACACCCAGGCCGCGCAACCGGAAGAGCTCGAGGCGACCCTCCGCACGGCGTTGCGCGATCCCACGCTCCGAGTCGGGCTGCTGCTCCCCTCCGGCTTCAGGGACGCGCACGGTGCGCCGGTGGCCGACACCGCGCTGGTCCCGATCACCCTCGGCGGCACGCAGATCGGCGTGCTCGCCGCGTCCGGCACCACCCCGGCGGTGCTCAAGGTCGTCGCCACCGCCGCCGCGAGCCTCGTCGAGGTCGCCCGGCTGCGCGGTGAGCTCGCCACCGCCCTGCGCGAGGTCGAGGCGAGCCGCACCCGGATCATCCAGGCCGGGGACGCCGAACGGCACAAGCTCGAACGCGACCTGCACGACGGTGCCCAGCAACGACTTGTGTCGCTGGGAATGGCGATGCGGCTCGCCCAGCGGCGGCTGCCCACCGGCGAGGTCGACGTGCACGCACTGCTCGACCAGGGCGTCGCCGAACTGGCCACCGCCATCGCCGAACTCCGGCAGATCGCGCACGGCCTGCGTCCCACCAGCCTCGACGACGGCCTGCACAACGCGCTGGCCGCGCTCACGAACAAGCTGCCGGTCCCGGTGGCGCTGGAGATCATGTCCGAACCGCTGACCGACGACGTCGCGATCACCGCCTACTACGTCGCCGCCGAGGCGATCACGAACGCCGCCAAGCACGCGCACGCCAGCACGATCACCGTCCGCGTCACGCAGCAGGCGGACGAGGTCAACGTGTGGGTGAAGGACGACGGCTGCGGCGGCGCCGACCCGAAGAGCGGTTCGGGACTGGCCGGGCTGGCCGACCGCGTCGCCGCGCTGGGCGGTTCGCTGCGGCTGAGCAGCAGGCCCGGCTCGGGCACGACGATCCAGGCGGTGCTGCCGTGCGCATCGTGATCGGTGAGGACTCGGCGTTGTTCCGGGAGGGCCTGGCGAGCCTGCTCTCCCACGCGGGTCACGACGTCGTGGGCCGGGCCGCCGACGCCGAGACCCTGGTGTCCGTGGTGACGCGGGAAGAACCCGATCTGGCCATTGTGGACGTCCGGATGCCGCCCGACCTGACGGACGACGGCGCGAGGGCCGCCCGCCGCATCCGCGAGACCCGTCCCGGCGTCGCGATCCTCCTGCTGTCCCAGCACGTGGAGACGAAGCACTCGGTCGAACTGGTCAGCCAGGGTGCTTTCGGTTACCTGCTCAAGGACCGCGTGCTCGACGTCGACGACTTCCTGGAGGCGATCGCGCGCGTCGCCGCCGGCGGGTCGGCGCTCGACCCCGAGGTGGTGGGCCGGCTGCTCGGACGGCCCACCACCGGGGCGCTCACCCCGCGCGAACGCGAGGTGCTCGGACTGATGGCGGAGGGCTGCACGAACGTCGCCATCGCCCGCAGGCTCTGGCTCAACGAACGCACGGTCGAGACCCACATCGGCAGCATCATGGCGAAACTGGGGCTGGCCGCCAACGTGGAGGAGCACCGCCGGGTGCTGGCCGTCCTGACCTACCTGGCCGAGTACGGCTGATGCTCCTCCACTGGCGGACTACAACGCGCAGAGCAGTGAACAGGCCTTCGCCGACGACCACTCGCTGTACAGCCGCGCACCGTTGACCGGCGTGTACTTCGCCTTCGCCTTGTTGGTCAAGGGGAACAGCGCGAGCAACGCGTAGGTCGAGCAGTGCACCACTTTGGACTCACCGGGCTGCAACGTGAACGGCCCGGTCTGGCAGGCGGGTTCCACGTCGTCGACCACGTAGGCGTCGACGATCGGGATCGGGCCGTTGTTCGTCACGGTCACCCGCCAGTACGCCGTGGCGAACAGCAGGCCGAGAACACCCACGGGCGCTTGCTTCACCCACGGACCGGCTCCGCCCGCCTTGCAGTGCGAGGGCGTGTACGAGCCGCAGATCTCCTTGTTCACCACCACGTTCGGCAGGCACGCCGCACCCGGTGCGACCTGGCGGGTCACCGTGTTGGACGAGAACCCACCGGTCGCGTCGGTGCCGCCCGCGGTGTTCGCGACGGACGTGACCGCGCACTCCGCGGCGACCGTGGTGCGGAAGCACACCTGCGGCGCGTCACCGGTGAACTCGATGGCCAGCGACGGCTGGTTGCCCCCGCCGAAGTCCGTGGCGTTGTTCAGCACCAGCGTCGTCGTGAGGGTCAGCGAGGACGCCGTGACGCCGGTCAGGTCGACCGTGCCGTCCGGGGCGAAACCCGGTGTGGCGACGGGGTTCCCGCCACCGTCCACGGCCTTCACGGTCGACGCGCCGAAGTTCACGTTCGCCGGTGTCACGCCGACGAGCCGCGCCTTGGTGTAGCTGGTGGTGTGCGGTTTGCCATCGCAGTAGAACTGGGACGGGGTGATCGACACGGAGGCGCCGCTGCGGACGCAGGGCGACGCCCCCGTGTCAGGATCCATCGAGAACAGCACGCCCGCGTCACCCAGCCCGAGCAGGCAGCCGGTGGGTTCGTCGTAGGCGTAGCCGTAATCCCTCGTGATGCCGTTGTTGGCGGCCGGGTGGGTGACGGGCGAGGAGAACCCGGGGCACGAAGTCCCGGTGCTCCAGTCGTGGCACACCGTCGCGCCTGCCGGGTAGGCACCGTTCCAGATGCCGAAGTAGCTGCGCACGCGGTCACCGGTGCGGACGACCTCCGGGGTGAACACCCAGATGTGGCTCGTCAGTCCGGTCACACCGTTGGGCAGGGCCGAACCGTCGACGGCGTAGCAGGTGGTGATGTTCGTGGCGCCGGCCGTGCTCGCACACGCACCGGTCTCCTGACCCGTCGTGCCGTAGGCGGTGAAGGCGTTGTAGGTGTAGTTGCCCAGTGGCCCCAACGGCTTCGGGGAGGGCCAGCCCGCGCACGCGCTCGTCGTCCCGGGGTCGAAGCAACCCATCGTCGGCGTCCCGCTGTTCATGTTGGACGACGAGGCGAACAGCTTGCCGCCGGCGACGGCCAGCGCGCCGAGGTAGTAGTTGCCGTGGTTGGTCAACGGCACGATCGGCGCGTAGGGCTGGCCACCGCAGGCGCTCTGCGTGGCGGGCGTCCAGCACACGACCTGGCCGGTGTTCGCGACGCCGTAGAGGTTTCCGCCGACCTGGACGAGTCCCGCCATCTCGATCGTCTGGCCGGCCCGGTTGATCAGCGGCCAGTACCCGCAGTTGCCGGGGGCGGCGAGGTCGAGGCAGCCGACGCCGAGCGTGCCCGGCGTGGTGGCCGAGTAGTACACGCGGGCGGGATTGGTCCCGTCGCGGACGTACTGCGCCGCGAGAGGACTGGCGATGTCGCCGCTGTAGCCGGAGCCGAACGGGCCGGTTGTCGTGTTGAGCGGCTTCGGCCACGGTCCGCCCGCGCAGAGCGAGCTGGTCGCGAGGTCGGTGCACACCAGCTTCGGGTCGGCGAAACCCAGGTGGTGGTAGATGTTCCAGGCCTGCAGCCGGCCCTCCGGCGTGCGGTGCAGCAGCGGGATGAACCCGTCACCGCCGGTCGAGGTCGCACTGGCCTGCACGGGCGGCGTGAGGACGCTGGACAGCGCCTTGCCGCCGTTGCGCACGTTCGGATGCGTTGCGGTGACGGGGTTTCCCTCGGTGCCGGTCCAGCCGGGCGGTACCTGCAGCGAGCCGGCCAGGAGGGTCTGGCCCGCGCCGATGGGGTCGGTGATCGTCGCGGCACCGTTGGCGCCGTTCGAGTACGACACGACCCAGGAGGCGATGTCTCCGTGGGAGGCGGGGTCGGACACGCCCTGCACGGACTTGGTCAGAGTGGACACGGGTGGCTGGGCGGCCACCGGAACAGCGGCGGTGAGCGTGCTGCCGGCGAGCACGCCCGCTAGCACCAGCGCCGGCACACGTCTTCGCACGAGCGAGATCCCTTCAGCGGCGGTCAGTTCGGGAACAGACCGCCGACGCTAAGGACCTCGGCCGTGCTCGAAACACCCCCTCACCCGCGTGCACGTGATGTCTGCCTCATCAGACCAATGCCGGGGCGCGGAACAGCTGACCGGGCAGTGGATTCCAATTCATAGCCGAATGAAGTTTCACCTGAACGCCGCACAAGTGCCTATGCGAGAAGCGAATGCTCCCGGTGCGGGGTCCAGCGCAGGTGCACGTCCCGGTCCGGCGGCTCGGCCCGCAACAGGGACAACCGCGGCCGGACGGCGTCGGTGCGCGCGGACGGCGGCTTGCGGCTGCCCGCCCGGTACTGGACAGGCCACTCGGCGCCGCGGTAGTCCTGCTCGGCCGCCGCGTGCAGCGTCCAGTGCGGGTCGTAGAGGTGTGTGCGGCCGATCGCGCACAGGTCGGCGCGGCCCGCGAGCAGGATGGAGTTGACGTCGTCGTAGGAGGCGATGGCGCCCACCGCGATGACGGCGGCACCGGTCACCTCGTGGCGGATCCGGTCCGCGAACGGGGTCTGGTAGCTGCGGCCGTACGCCGGGCGTTCGTCGGCCGTGACCTGGCCAGTGGACACGTCGATCGCGTCTGCGCCGTGGGCGATGAACGCGCGGGCGATCTGCACGGCGTCGTGCTCGGTGTTGCCGCCGTCGACCCAGTCGGTCGCGGAGATGCGCACGATCATCGGGCGCTCGGCCGGCCACACCGCCCGCACGGCGTCGAACACCTCCAGCGGGTACCTCAGCCGGTTCTCCAGCGAGCCGCCGTACTCGTCGGTGCGCTGGTTGGCCACCGGTGAGAGGAACGACGACAGCAGGTAGCCGTGCGCGCAGTGCAGTTCGAGCAGGTCGAACCCCGCTTCGGCACCGCGTCGCGCGGCGGCGGTGAACTCGGCCGTGATCCGGTCGAGGTCGCCGCGGGTCGCCCCGGCGGGGACGGGTGACCCCGGCCCGTACGGCAGCGGCGACGGGCCGACGACGTCCCAGCCGCCCTCCGGCAGTGGTTCGTCCATGCCCTCCCACATCAGGCGGGTCGAGCCCTTGCGGCCGGAATGGCCGAGCTGCAAGCCGATGCGCGCGGTGCTTCGCTCGTGCGCGAAGGCCACGATCCGTGCCCACGAGTCGCGTTGCTCGTCGGTCCACAGGCCGGTGCAGCCGGGCGTGATGCGGCCTTCCGGCGATACGCAGACCATCTCGGTCATGACCAGTCCCGCGCCGCCCATGGCCTTGGAGCCCAGGTGGACGAGGTGGAAGTCGCCGGGCACGCCGTCTGCCGCCGAGTACATGTCCATCGCGGAGACGATCACGCGGTTCTTGAGCTCCAGCCGCCCCAGGCGGAACGGCTGGAACATGGCCGGGACCGTGGTCTCGAGCCCCTGCGACGCGGCGAACGCGGCGTCGACGCGGTCGGCGAACTCCGGGTCGCGGGTGCGGAGGTTGTCGTAGGTGATCCGGCGCGAGCGCGTGAGCAGGTTGAAGCAGAACCGGGTCGGCTCCTGCCCGGCGTACATGCCGATGTTCTCGAACCACTCCAGGGACGCCTGCGCGGCGCGTTGAGTCGATTCCACGACGGGGCGCCGTTCGGTCTCGTAGGCCGTCAGCGCGGTCTCGACGTCGCGGTGTTCGTGCAGGCACGCGGCGAGGGCGAGCGAGTCCTCCATCGCGAGCTTCGTGCCCGAGCCGATGGAGAAGTGCGCGGTGTGCGCGGCGTCGCCGACGAGGACCAGGTTGCCGTCGTGCCAGCGGACATTCCGCACGGTGGTGAAGCTGAGCCACTTCGAGTTGTTGGCGAACACCTGGTGGCCCGCCAGCTCCTCCGCGAACAACTCGCGGATCCGGTCGACCGCGCGTTCGTCCGACACACCCGGCGCGAACTCCTCGGCGGTGTCGAACCCGGCGCGGCGCCAGACGTCCTCGTGCATCTCGACGATGAACGTGGAACCGCTGTCGGAGTAGGGATAGCCGTGGACCTGCATGGTCCCCCACGGCGTGTCCTTGATGAAGAACTGGAACGCCTCGAACACGCGGTCCGTGCCGAGCCACATGTACTTGTTGTGCCGTCGGTCCACAGTGGAGCGGAAGACGTCCGGCGAGGACTGCCGCACCAGCGAGTTCACGCCGTCCGCGCCGACCACGAGGTCGTGACTCCCCCGCAGGACGTCGACGGGCGGCGCGGGCGTCGAGAAGTGCACGACGACGCCGAGGTCGCGACACCGCTGCTGGAGCAGGTGGAGAAGCTCCTTGCGGCTCATCGCGGCGAACCCCTGCCCGCCCACGGTGTGGCTCTCGCCGCGGTGGTGGATGTCGATGTCCGTCCACCGGGCGAACCGGCGGGACATGGCGCCGGCGAACTCCGGGTCCGCGTTCTCGATCCCGCCGAGCGTCTCGTCGGAGAACACCACGCCGAAGCCGAACGTCACGTCCGCTGCGTCGCGTTCCCAGATGGTGACGTCATGCGAGGGGTCGAGCTGTTTCATCAGCGCGGCGAAGTACAGGCCCGCGGGGCCACCACCGACGACAGCGATCCTCACGCCGGCACCTCCTCCTCGACGATCTTGCGGAGTGCGAAGCGCTGCAGCTTGCCGCTCGCGTTGCGGGGCAACGAGGTGCGGAACCGGACCTCACGCGGGTACTTGTACGGCGCGATGGTGCGCTTCACGTGGTCCTGGATCTCGCGGGCCTTCGCCTCGTCGCCCTCGACGCCCTCGCGCAGCACCACGAACGCGCAGACGACCGCGCCGCGTTCGTCGTCGGGCTTGGCGACGACGGCGGACTCCAGCACGTCCGGGTGGGTGTCGATGGCCTCCTCGACCTCGGGGCCGCCGATGTTGTAACCGGATGACACGATCATGTGGTCGCTGCGGGCGTGGTAGTGGAAGTAGCCGTCCTCGTCGCGGTGGAAGACGTCGCCGGTGACGTTCCAGCCGTTCACCACGTAGTCCTTCTGCCGCTCGTCGTCGAGGTAGCGGCAGCCGACGGGGCCGATCACCGCGAGCCGTCCGGGTTCGCCGGGACCGAGCTCCTCGCCGCCGGCGCCGAGCACGGTAGCGCGGTAGCCCGGCACGGGCCTGCCGGTGGAGCCCGGCCGGATGTCGTCCCCGGCGGCGGAGATGAAGATGTGCAACAGCTCCGTGGCGCCGATGCCGTCGATCACGCGGAGCCCGAGCCGGTCGTGCAGCCGTTGCCAGGTCTCCTGGGGGATGTGCTCACCGGCCGACACCGCGGTCCGCAGGCCGCCGAGCTTCGCCTCGACGCCGTTGCGCAGGATCGCCTTGTACGCGGTCGGCGCGGTCGCGAGCACCGTGACTCCCTGCTGTGCCACGAAGTCCGCGACCTGGGCGGGCGTGCCGGCCTCGGTCAGCAACGCGCAGGCACCGGCCCGCAACGGGAACACGACGAGCATGCCCAGGCCGAACGTGAAGGCGAACGGGGCCGTGCACGCGACGACGTCGTCCTCGGTCAGCCGCAGCACGTGCCGGCCGAAGGTGTTGTCGATCGACAGGACGTCGCGGTGGAAGTGCGCGGTGATCTTCGGTGACCCGGTGCTGCCGGACGTCGGCGCGAGCAGTGCCACGTCGTCCGCGGCGGTGTCCACGGCGGCGAACTCCCCCGGCTTGGTGGCGGCGAGCACCTGGAGGTCGTCGTAGTCCACCACGGTCAGCGACGTCAGCTCCTCGACGTCCGCGGTGAACCGCGGATCCACCAGCGCGATCGAAGGACGGGTCCGCTCGACGATCGGCAGGAGCTCGCGGGTCCGCAGCGCGGCCATGGTCGTCACCGCGACACCGCCCGCCTTGAGGACGCCGAGCCACGCGGCCACGGTCCACGGGTTGTTGGGCGAGCGCAGCAGAACCCGTTGCCCTGGCACGAGACCGAGGTCCTCGGCCAGCACCTGGGCCACCTGGTTGGCGCGGGTCCGCAGCTCGCCGTACGACCAGACCTCGCCGGCGGGGGTGCGCAGTGCGGGGCGGCCGGGGCCGAACCGCGCCACCGGGACGTCGATGAGCTCGGTGGCGGCGTTCAGCCTGGCCGGGTACTCCAGCTCGGGCGTCGTGAACTCGATCGCCGGCCACAGCGCCGGGGGAGGTAAGTGGTCACGGGCGAAGGTGTCCATGGTGGGTCCTTCCGCGGGCGGCGGGTCAGGAAGCGCGGATCATGCCCTCCTGGGCAACGGTGGCGAGGTGCAGACCATCGCGGGTGAAGAAGCGGCCGTACCCCAGGCCACGGCCCTCGTCGGCGGCGACGGCCTCCTGCACGTAGAGCAGCCAGTCGTCGACCGGGCCCGCGCGGTGGAACCACATGGCGTGGTCGAGGCTCGCGGTGACGAGGCCCGGCTGAGCCCACGGCAGGTCGAGCACCCGCAGGACCGGCTCGAGGATCGTGTAGTCGCAGACGTAGGCCAGCGCGGCGAGGTCGCGCTGGGCTGCGGTCAGTCCGTCGACCGGCCGCAGCGGGTCGAATGGCTTGATCCACACGGCCTGGTGCGGCACCTCGTCGCCCTCGACGTCGAGGTAGACGGGGCCGGGCACGTGCCGCATGTCGAAGCTGCGGCCCGCCGACCAGTAGGCCTGGGACTCCTCGGTCATCGTGCCGCCGGAGCGTCCGGCGAGGAAGTCCGCGGTGCTCGGCACCTCGTCCGGGCCGGGCAGCGCGCCGGTCTCCGCCTGGAAGCTGCCACCCGGTTCCCCCGCGGCGAAGTTCGCGAGGCAGACGTAGAGGGGCTTGCCGTTCTGGTAGCCGCGGACCTGCCGCGTGCTGTAGCCGCGGCCGTCGCGCAGCACCTCGACCTCGTACCGCACACTCGCGCCGATGTCGGCGGGGCGCAGGAAGTAGCTGTGCATCGAGTGCAGCGTCTTGCCGTCGGTGACCGAGCGCATGGCGGCGGCCGCGGCGGCGGCGACCAGGTCCCCGCCGTAGGCCTTGGGCCACGGGCAGGGCTGGGTGACGGCCGTGAAGGCCAGGTCGAAGTGCTCCGCCTCGGCCTTCTCCAGCGTGATGGCGTCGGTGAACGTCCTGGAGGTCGTCATCGGGTCAGCCAGTCGCGCAGGTCCTCGTCCGGCACGTCGTCGAGGTTCACGACGATGTTCTCCGGCGTCCGCGTGGTCATCCACGTGAGCGGGTTGTTGCGGTCGAGGTTGCACTCGATGTGCGGCATGAACGGGGGCACGAACACCCAGTCGCCCTCCTGCATGTCGACGTAGTCCTCGAACCTCTCGCCGAAGTAGATCCGCGCGCGGCCGGACAGCACGTACCCGCCGGTCTCGGCCTCACCGTGGTGGTGGGTGACCGAGCGGTAGCCGGGCTCGTTGGTGACCTTGCCGAACCACAGCTTCGTCGCCGGGGTGTGCTGGATGCTCACGCCCGAGATCCGGATCGCGCCGCCGGAGTTCGCGGTGTCCGGGTTCTCGGCACCGCCGCGCGTGACGACCGGCGCGACCAGGCCGCTGGGCAGCCGGTACATCGAGTTGTCGCCGTCGAGCTGGTACTTGCTCAGGTCGGGCTCCATATCTCGTATTCTTCACGACCGTCAGATAGTGTCAATACTCATGAGGCCAGCAGCAGTGAACCCGGCCAGCCTTCCGGCGCCGAGCGGCTACTCCCACGGCACCCTGGCGGGTTCGACGTTGTACCTGGGCGGGCAGACCGCGCTGGACGCGGACATGAAGATCGTCCCGGGCGGGATCGTCGAGCAGTTCCGCCAGGCGTTCGGCAACGTGCTCACCACGTTGCGCGCGGCCGGTGGCGAGCCGGAAGACCTGGTCAGCATCACGATCTACCTCACCGACATCCCCGGCTACCAGGCCCACGGCAAGGAGATCGGCAAGGTGTGGCGCGAGCTCGCCGGGCCCGTCTACCCGGCCATGGCGGGTATCGGCTGCACCGCGTTGTGGCAGCCCGAGGCACTCATCGAGATCCTCGGCGTCGCGGTGATCCCCGAGGAGCGCCTGGTCAGGCCGAGCTGAATCGATAGCGTATTCATGATCTACGAAACGCGAACGCGATATCCGAGGAGGTTCGCGGGTGAAGCTCGCATCCGTGACGGTCGGCGGCGTGCGGCGCGCGGCAGTCATTGACGAGACGAGACGTCTCGTCTCGGTGTTGTCCACCACGGTCGACGACATCGTGCGCGGGGCACCGGCCGACGTGTCCGGCGCCGAGGTGCTGCCGTTGGCCGAGGTGCGGCTGGAGGCGCCGTTGCACCGGTTCAACCGCGACATCCTGTGCACCGGCTGGAACTACTGGGACCACTTCGACGAGTCCGCGGGCAAGCGCGAGGGGCAGGACCCGGTCTCCCGCCCGCTGCGGCCGACCTTCTTCACCAAGGGCCCGGACACGGTCATCGGTCCGTCCGACCCGATCGCGTACGACCCGGCGGTGTCCCAGAAGTGGGACTACGAGGCGGAGATCGCGATGGTCATCGGGCGCGACGGCCGGTCGATCCCGGAGGAGAAGGCGCTGGACCACGTGTTCGGCTTCCTCGTCGCGAACGACGTCTCGCAGCGCGACCTGCAACGCGCGCACGGCGGCCAGTGGCTCAAAGGCAAGAGCCTCGACGCGACAATGCCCCTCGGCCCGTGGCTGACCACCGTCGACTCCGTCGACCTGACGGGGATGCGGGTGCAGTGCGAGGTCAACGGCGTGCTGCTGCAGGACGCGTCGAGCGAGCAGATGGCGTTCTCGTTCGCGCAGATCATCGCCGAGCTCAGCCAGGGCATGACCCTGCGCGCGGGCGACGTGGTCCTGACCGGCACCCCCAGCGGCGTCGGCAACGCCCGCGAGCCGCAGCTCTTCCTGCGCGACGGCGACGTCGTCGTGACGCGGGTCAGCGGCCTGGGCGAGCTGCGCAACACCGTCACGCTGACGGACCTGGGCGGGCCGGGCGTTGTCGTCGGGCGATAGTGGCAGCCGAGGGATCGCCCGCGCCTCTCACCGAACGACATCGTCGGACACCGCCTGGGCGGGCCGGGCGTTAAGCTCGGCTGATCAAGGTGAGGAGAGGGCACTGGACGTCGCGGACATGACCGTGGAAGCCGCGGCTCCCGCCGGGCGCGACCGGCTCGGCCCGCTCATCATCACGATCTTCGGCCTTTATGCGCGCGGCGAGCACAACTGGCTCTCCGTCGCGTCCGTCGTGCAGCTCATGGCCGACCTGGGCGTCGAGGGTCAGGCGGTGCGGTCGTCGATCTCGCGCCTGAAGCGCCGGGGCGTGGTGCGGGCCGAACGCCGCGACGGTGCCGGTTACGCGCTGGCCGAGTCCACCCTGGAGACGCTGGCCGAGGGCGACACCCGCATCTTCGAACGCCGCCGCGCCACCGCCGAGGACGGCTGGCTGGTCGTCGTCTTCTCCGTGCCCGAGTCCGAACGCGACAAGCGCCACGCCCTGCGCACCAGCCTGACCCAGCTCGGCTTCGGCACCACGGCCCCCGGCGTGTGGGTGGCACCGGGCAACCTCGCGACGGAGACCCGCCGCACCCTGGAACGCCGCGGCCTGTCCGAGTACGTCGACATCTTCGCGGGCCAGCACTTCGCGTTCGGCGACCTGCGCTCGAAGGTGCGCGCCTGGTGGGACCTCGACGAGCTGACCGACCTGTACGCGGACTTCGTGCGCCGCCACCGCCCGTTCCTGGATGATGGCGTCATCTCACCCGAGCAGGCCTTCCAGACCTATGTCCCGATGCTCACCGCGTGGCGCCGCCTGCCGTACAGCGACCCCGGCCTCCCGTTGTCGCTGCTGCCTCCCGGCTGGAACGGCGTCACCGCCGAGGCCCTGTTCGAGGAGCTCAACACCACCCTGAGCGCACCGGCCCGCGAACACGCGCTGGCCGTGATCCACGGCCGTTAGCCGGCGTTGCTCTGCGGCTGCGGACACTGCCCACCGGGCGTCGTGAGCAGCTCGAAGTGCCACATCTCGTTGGCATAGGCCTGGCACAGCCCGTAGTCCGAGCCGTGCTGGATAAGCCAGTCGTCGGCGTTGGTCGGCCCGACGTCGATCGCCTTGCCCGTGACGTGCGCCGACTTCTCCGGCGGGTGCACCCACCGCCGCGCCTCCTCCTCGCTGCGGTACAGCTCGACCGCCTCGTCCAGCAGCCGCTGCTGGTACTCCGCACTGCGCCAGCCCGACGTCACCCGGAACTCGACACTCTTGAGCTTCGCGTCGGCGGCGGCCTTGCGCATCGCCGCGAGCAACTCGGGGTCGAGGTTCGCGATGGCCGCGTGCTGGTCGTCGTCCAGCGAGATGGTCTCGTTCTTCGGGATGCTGCCGTCGCCGGTCGTCTTCACCTGCATCGTCGCCGGCTGCGGGGGCGCGGGTGTGCAAGCCGTCACCATCGCGAGCAGGAGCATCGTCCACATTCCTTTACCAGCCACGACTTCGAGCTTTCAGCAGCGATGTCCCCGGACGGCCAGCGGAATGTGCTCGTTGTGCAACGAACCGTCCACGACGTAGAACGGTGATCATGAGTTCCCGGATCACCGTGTGCCGCGGCTGCTGCTGCGGCACCGCGCGCAAGCACCCCGAGGTCGACCACGACTACCAGCTGGAGGTGCTGCGCGAGCGGATCCCCTCCGTGCTCGTGGCCGACTGCCTGGACGCGTGCGAGGCGTCGAACGTGGTCGTCGTGCGGCCCAGCCCGGCCGCCCGCGCCACCGGGGCGCGGGCGGTGTGGGTCGGGTCCGTGCTGGACGACGAGGCGGTGGAAGGCGTGATCGACTGGGTCGAGGCGGGCGGTCCCGGACTGGCCCCCGCGCCACCCTCGCTCACCTCGCGGATCGTGCCCGCTCCCGGTGGCAGCAAGGCATGAACTACGTTGGCGGCATGGAGATCTACGACATCCCGGTCCGCACGCTCGCGGGTGAGCCCGGCGACCTGAGCGCGCTGCGGGGCAAGGTGGCGCTCGTCGTCAACGTCGCCTCGCGCTGCGGCCTCACCCCGCAGTACGCGGGTCTGGAGCGGCTGCAGGAGAAGTACGGCGCCGAGGGCTTCTCCGTGGTGGGCTTCCCGTGCAACCAGTTCATGGGCCAGGAGCCGGGCACGTCCGAGGAGATCGCCACGTTCTGCTCGGCGACGTACGGGGTGTCGTTCCCGCTGTTCGAGAAGATCGAGGTCAACGGACCGGACCAGCACGCGGTCTACCGGGAGCTGACCCAGCACGCTGACGCCGACGGCACGGCCGGTGACGTGCAGTGGAACTTCGAGAAGTTCCTCGTCTCACGCGACGGTCAGGTCATCGGCCGGTTCCGGCCGCGCACCGAGCCCGAGGACGCCACCGTCACCGAGGCGATCGAGGCCGCGCTCCGATAGCACTGCTTGACCGGGTCAAGTGGGCGCGCGCCCGATTTCACCCGGCAACGACACACCTACGGGTGGAGTGCCACCCCGCGACCCCCGCGGCGGCGTCTCCGGTCCCACCCATAGATATCTTGTCGCGCCACGACGGCCGGCGGAACGTTGAACGGGTCCAAACCCCTTCCGTTCCGAGGCCGCCATGACGATCCTGCGCATCACCCCGACCGAGACCACCGAGCTGCTCCTCCCTGCCCCGCGCGAGCCGCACGCCAACCCCGGTGACCTGCTCGCCGGCCACCTGCACGCCCCGAGAAGAGGCGAGAACGCACCCGGCACCGCCAGAGGTGAGGGACCGATCGTCTCGCTGAGCGAGCCGATCCCCGCCGACCAGCTGGACGCGAACACGCCGTACGTCATCCAGGACTCCCACGGACGGGTGCTGAGCGTCCAGGACGCGGGCAGCGGCGCCTGGGAGTGGGCGTACTTCGGCGCCTACAACAGCTACTGGACCGACGTGTTCCCGCTGCAGTTCTCCGCGAACCCGGTCAGCACGCCCTCGTCGATCACCATGCCGGCACGCACCTGGCCGCTGCACGCGAACGGCACCGCGACCTCCTGGGAGTACGCCTTCTGGGCGCCGTCCGACTACGGCACCGGCTATCCGGTGATGTCGCTGACGGCGAAGGCCGCCCAGACCAACCCCGACGGCTCGCAGTCCTACACCCTGTCGTGGAACAACAACGGGACGACCATGACGCTGTGCTCGGACTCCGGTTCGTGGAACTGGGCGTACGTCTCGAGCACGCACCCCGCCGCCGCGCTCACATTCCACAAGTTCTACGTGCAGCAGAAGAAGCTGAACAGCCTGTTCAGCGCCGCGTGGCCCGATGCGAGCTACGACCTGAAGCTCAACACCGGGGACCTGTACTACCAGGCCGTCACGACCGCGCAGGCGATGTCGACATACCAGAACTCCGGACTCGCGCAGTACAGCTGGAAGGCCAACTACTTCGACTGCGACGACTTCAGTTACGTCTACAAAGCACAGTCCTCAAAGGACGCCTACGCGACCAGCCCGGAGTACGGCTACGCGGTCGGCATCATCTTCGGGACGACGAAGAACAGCGCGCACGCCGTCAACGTCTTCATCGACACGAGCGGCACCGTCCAGGTCATCGAGCCGCAGAACGGTCAGATCTGCCAGGGCAAGGACTGGAAGGACTCCACCGGCGCCGTGTACTCGCCCTACTTCATCCTGATGTAGCCGGTCGTGGGGGGG
>NZ_BMNC01000001.1:0-875715 GCF_014646255.1 Lentzea pudingi | reverse complement strand
CCACCACGCGACCGTCACGAGAGGCTCGCGCACGACGACCTCGGCGGCGACGAACTCTCCGCCAACGCCGTTCTCGCGCCAGGACACGCACATCCGGCTGCAGCGTCAGGCGAAGGTCTTCGCCAGCACCGCGTGCACGTGCCCGGCGATCTCGTCGGCCGCCTCCTCCAGGGCGAAGTGCCCGGTGTCGAGCAGCACGACCTCGGCGGAGGGCACGTCGCGGCGGTAGGCCTCGGCTCCGGCGGGGACGAAGAACGTGTCGTGGCGGCCCCAGACCGCGAGCACCGCCGGCTGCCGTTCGCGCAGCCACGCCTGCCAGGACGGGTAGCGGCCGATGTTGGTCTGGTAGTCCCACAGCAGGGACTTCATGTAGTCGGCCCGGCCCGGCAGGTCGAGGACCTGCTGGTCGGCCAGCGCCTGCTCCGGGTCGATGTGCGCGGGGTCCTTCGCGCCCGCAAGCCACTGGTGCCGGGTGCCTTCGAGGCTGACGACCCAGTCGACCGCGTCCTGGTCCTGGGTCCTGTCGTGCCACCACCCGTTCAGGCCCTGCATGTCGGGGCCGAGCCCTTCGACGTACGCGTTGCCGTTCTGGGTGATCACGGCGTGGACGCGCCGGTCGTGCTCGAGCGCGATCCGGAAGCCCACCGGGGAGCCGAAGTCGAACATGTAGACGGCGTAGTCGCCGATGCCGAGCAGGTCGATGACCTGGCCCGTCACCGCGGCCAGCCGCTCGAACGTCGGCTCTCCGGGCAGCGGGTCGGACGAGCCGAAGCCGGGGTAGTCGATGGCGACGACGTGCCAGGACGAGGCGAGGCGGTCGATCAGCCGCACGTAGGCGCGGGTGCTGGACGGGTAGCCCGGCAGCAGCACGATCGTCGGCCTGT
This sequence comes from Lentzea pudingi, assembly GCF_014646255.1. Taxonomy (GTDB): domain Bacteria; phylum Actinomycetota; class Actinomycetes; order Mycobacteriales; family Pseudonocardiaceae; genus Lentzea; species Lentzea pudingi. The sequence goes on along the minus strand of NZ_BMNC01000001.1, from coordinate 874,831 downwards.
CCCCGTCACCGGCCTCCCGGACGAACACCTTCAGGCCGTCGACCTCGACGTGGCGGTGGCAGATCGCGGGCATGTCGTTCTCCTCGGTTCGATCTAATGGATAACTCGACCGTATACGCGTTAGTTTTTGGGGCGCAAGCTCTGCAGACGAGAATCTGCTAACGTCTCAACCGAGGTTGGAACCGTTAGGAGAGGCGTGGCCACGACACTGTCCGAGTTCCAGGCGGCGGGGTTCCCGATGGGTGCCGAGCCGCTCGTCGCGCTCGACCTGGTGGACACGCGGGCGTTGTGCCTCGACCCGGTCAAGGACCTCATCGCCGACGAGACCGACCACGCGAAGTGGTGGTCGTTGCAGGCCGGCCGCCTGCCCGCCGGGCCGCCACCGCCGCCCAGCGCGACCCGCCGGCTCCGTTCGCTGCTCCACGACCTGTTCGAGGCCCACCTGACCGGCCGCACGCCGGACCCGGCGCGGATCGCGGACCTCAACGCCGTCGCCGCCGCGGTCCCCACCAGCCCCCGGCTCGACGGCTGGGGCTCCGAGGCGCGTGCCGAGGTCCGGTGGCACGACGACCACGACGGCCACCCGGCGCTGGCCGCGATCGCGGGAGAGGCGATCCGGCTGCTGGCCGATCCCCAACGGCTGGGCAGGCTGCGGGCGTGCGCCAACCCGGCCTGCTCGATGATGTTCCTGGCCGAGAACAGGCGCCGGGTCTGGTGCGCCGCCAACGTGTGCGGCAACCGGGCCAGGGTGGCGCGGCACTACGAGCGCACCCGCGCCTAGAACTCTCCGAACAGCGAGGTACACCCCATGCGCACGTTCAGCCGGCTCGCGCTGATCACGGCGGTCATCGGTCTGACGGCCGCCACGGCACCGGCCGTCGCGGGCGCGACACCGGGCCGCGGGGTCAGCGCCGTCACGATCTTCGACCAGACCGTCGGCGGCACCCAGCACGTCGTCAGGGAGATCACCATCGCGCCGGGCGGGTCCACGGGCTGGCACTACCACCCCGGACCGGTGAAGGGCGTGGTCACGAAAGGCGTGCTGACGCACAACGACTTCACGTGCGCGGTCGACGGCGTGTACGGGCCCGGGCAGTTCATCAACGAGCGCCACGGCACCGGGTACGTCCACATCGGACGGAACCTGACGAACGCCCCGCTGGTGCTGGAGGTGCTCTACCGCAACCCGGTGGGCAACCCGCTCGCGGTCAGCGCACCGAACCCCGGCTGCTCCTTCGAGTGAGCTGCCGCCTGCGGTTGGCGCTCGTCGCCGTGCTCCAGCGTCCACTCGGCCCGGTCGTCGTCCCGGTTCCGGTTCGCCGGCTGACCGGCCCGCTCACCCGTCCGTGTCCACGAGGTACCGTGCCGTCGCATGAGTGCGCGCTTCCAGGAACTCGACCACCGCCAGACCCCGCTGGGCGAGCTGACCCTGCGCCGCCGGCTCGAACCCGGCACGGGCAGGGAGATCCACGAGATCAAGCTCAACGAGGAGTTCCTGATGTCGAGCCTCTTCACCGTGGCGGAGGTGGAACTGGCGAACCTCGCGCTGGCGGAGCTGCCCGGCGACGACCTGACCGTCGTGGTGGGCGGCCTCGGGCTCGGTTACACCGCGCAGACCGTCCTGGAGCACGAGAACGTCGCCTCACTGCTGGTGGTCGACGCCCTCGGCGAGGTCATCGAGTGGCACCAGCAGGGCCTCATCCCCGCCGGCAGGACGCTGGCGGCAGACGAGCGGTGCGAACTGGTGCACGGTGACTTCTTCGCGCTGACCCGCTCCGGCCAGGGCTACGACGCAGCCACGCCCGGCAGGGAGTTCGACGCGATCATCGTCGACATCGACCACTCCCCGCGCCACCTGCTGCATCCCACCAACGCCGACTTCTACACCGTCGAGGGCGCGCACCGCCTGGCCGGGCTCCTCGAGTCCGGCGGGATCTTCGCGCTCTGGTCCAACGACCCGCCCGAGACCGAGTACACCGACACCCTCGCGGCCGTCTTCACCGACGTGCGCGCCGAGGTGGTCAGCTTCCCCAATCCCCTGCAGGGCACCGATTCCACGAACACCGTCTACCTCGCACGGCGCCGCTGAGCCGTTCGCCCCAACTTCCCCGATCAAGGTTTGCCGCCGGACGTGAGCGGGCATTGGTCCGCACATGATGGCGTCGTACTGGGAAACCGCCCGGACCGGTTTCCTGGCGTTCGTGGGTGTCGGGTTGATGGTTCTCCTCCCCCTGGTCCTGTTGCACTACTTCCGTTTCCGGCGGGTCGAGCCGCGCCGCGCGTTCGTCCTCTACGGCCTGCTGGCCTACGGGCTCGTGGCGCTGGCGCTGATCTTCCTGCCGTTCCCGTCGGACGTGTCGAAGCTGTGCACGGGCGAGCAGATGCTGTCCACGGTCCCCTTCCAGTGGGTGACCGACATGAGCAACAACATGGCCGCGAGCGGGCGTTCCGGCGTCCTCGCGATGGTGAAGTCGCAGGCGTTCCTGCAGCAGCTGTTCAACGTCGCGCTGTTCGTGCCGCTGGGTGTGGTGCTGCGCAAGGCGTACGGCAAGGGACCGCTCGCCGTGATCGCGATCAGCCTGGGCATCTCGCTGGCCGTCGAAGTGGTGCAGTACACCGGCAACCTCGGCTTCTACCCGTGCCCCTACCGGATCGCCGACGTGGACGACCTGATCTCCAACACCTTCGGCGGCCTGCTGGGCTGGATGATGGCTCCCGCCGCGTTCGTCGTGCCCAGGGTGCCCTCGTCCGACGAGGCGAGCGCGCCGGTCGAGACCGTCACCGTGCCGCGCCGGATCCTAGGGCTGATCTCCGAGCTCGTGCTGGTGATCGTGATCGCGAAGCTGGTGCTCGACTCGGATCCGCGGTGGGCGGTGTGCGTGCTCGTGGCGTTCCGGGTGGTGCTGCCGGCCGCGGCGAACGGGCTGACGATCGGCGGAGTGCTGCTGCACTACCGGATCCGCGCCCAGGACGGGTCGCGCGCCAACCCGTTCCAGCTCGCGTTGCGCGAACTGCTCGGCTTCACCGGGTTCATGGCCTACGCGGCCGTGGTGTCGCCGCTCGTCGACATCGGCTGGTGGGACCTGGCCGTCGTCGCGCTGTACGTCGGCGGGGCGTTCGTCGTGCCCGTGTTCCGGCGTGACCAGCGCGGATGGCACGAACATCTGGCTAGGACGCGGGACGTGTTCGCCAGGCAGAAGACCGGGTACCCCGACCGCCATGACGACGTACACGCACTCAGCTGAAGCCGACATCCCGGCCGACACCCTGTTCGGGTTCCTGGCCGAGCCGCGGAACCTGCCCCGCTACTTCCCGCAGATGACCGCCGCCGAGCCGGAGGGCGGCGAGCAGGTGCACGTGGAGGCCGAGGTGCACGGCCACCACGTCGAGGGCGAGGCGTGGGTGCGGCCGGACGCCGAGCGGCGGACGCTCGAGTGGGGTGCTGAGGGCCCGGACGACTACCACGGCGAACTCCAGATCGAAGAGGTCGCGCCGGGGCGGTCGCGCATCACGGTGAGCCTGCACAGCGTCCGGGAGGCGCAGGGCGACGAGGTGCAGCGCGGGCTGGAGCAGACGGTCGCCGTGATCACCCAGACCGCGGCGGCCGACGACCGTTCGACGGACTGACCCTCCTCAGAGCAACTCGGCGAGCAGGGCCGCGGCCCGGGAAGCGCCGTCCGTCTCGACGCGGCGGTAGCTCACCTCGCGGCCGATCTCCTCGGCCAGCACGTCGCGGTCGGAGACCTCCTCGTACGTCATGCACCGGCCCGCTCCATAGCGTTCGAGCCGGTGCCGTACGTGGAAGTTCTGCTCGAAGTGGTGGCGCAGCGGCACGTAGATGAACGGGCGCCGGGCGGCGGTCACCAGGGCCCGCGACCTCTGCCGGATCGCCGCAGCCGACTCTCCCGACCCCAACGCGGCCGTGGTCCTGCTGGCCAACGCCGTCAACACCTGCTTCTACCCAGGCGACACCACCACCGGAGTAGAGCTGGCACACGAGATCGAGGCGTTGCTGGACCACGTCACAACCTCAACAGCGCGGGGCCTCGGCCAGATGGCCGCGGGCGTCGCCCGGATCCTCGCCAACCAGGGCGGCGCCGACCAGATCCGAGCCGCGGTCGCCCTGCTCACCGAGTCCGGCCTGCTCCGCGATGACCGGCGCAGGCTGTCGTGGCTGATGATCGGCCCGTTGTACCTGCGCGACGCGGACTCCGGCGCCGCCTGAGGCGCATCGTCGCCGACGCCCGCGCGGAGGCCCGGACCTGTCGCCTGCGCCGGAACTCACCGACGCGCTGGTGCGACTCGGCAGGAGGGACGACGCGGTGCGGGTCGCGCGGCGCTACCGGGCCGAGGCGGCCGCGAAGGGCCAGCCGTGGGCGATGGGACGCGCCGAGCGGACGCTGGGTGTGGTCAGCGACGGCTTCGACGAGCATTTCGAGGCGGCTTTGGGTTACCACGAAAGGACTTTGGAAGACTTCGAGACCGCGCGCACCAGGCTCGCCTACGGTGCCCGCCTGCGCCGCGCCCGGCGGCGGGTGGACGCCCGGCCGCACCTGCACGCCGCGCTCGAGACGTTCGAGAACCTGAGGGCCGCGCGCTGGGCCGACCTCGCCGCGATCGAACTCGGCGCCACCGGCGAGACCATCCAGCGCAGGACGCCGGGCGAAAGCCTTACGCCACAGGAGTTGCAGGTCTCGCTGCTGCTCGCGGAGGGCAAGACCACCCGCGAGGTCGCCGCCGCCCTGTTCCTGAGCCCGAAGACCATCGAGTACCACCTGCGCAAGGTCTACACGAAGCTCGACATCCGCTCACGCGCCGAGCTGGCCGGCCGGTTGCCCTGACGCCCACGCGAACCCGTCCGGGTCGGTGAACTCGCCGGCGCCGTGCAGGACGACCCGGTGCGAGCCGGAGCCCTCGGGCGCCACCCCGGCGTCCTTGGCGAGCGCCCGCCGCCGGTACAGGCCCAGCTTCACCGATCCGGCCGCGGCGAACTGCACGTACATGCGGCCGAAGCTCTTCTCGACGGTGAACCCCTGGTCGACGTAGCACTGCCTGCTCGCGGCGATGTCCGTCGCGCCGAGCAGCAGCACGACGTCCTCGATCCGCCCGGTCGCCGGGCCGGTGTTCTTCTTCGCCGAGGTGGCGACCTTCCAGATGGTGCCGTCCGGCGCCTGCACGACCCCGCCGTAGCCCCACAGGGACTTCCCGGCGGACTTCAGCACGGTCGCGCCGGCGTCGAGCGCGCCGCCGATCAGCAGGTCGACGTCGGCGGGCTGCGCCACCGTGAGGGACAGGGTGAACCCGCGGAAGCCGGTCGCCGGTTCCCCCGAGGCCCGCAGCCGCAGCCGGGAGCCGAGCCCGAAGGCGTTGGCGTAGAAGCGTTCGGAGGCCGCGAGGTCGGCCACTTCGAGGGTGATCGCGTCGAATGAGGTCATGCCGGGAACGCTAGGCGTCACCCCGGGACCGGTGCTTCTCGATTCCTGACCGGACTGCCGACCACCCAGCACGGCCTCTGACGGCCGTTGTGACCCACGGCATGGAGCCGATCCAACACAAGCGGGGTACAGTCCACTTTGAGAAGCGGGGTACAGTCCGCTTCAGTTGAACTCGGCAAAGGACCTCACGACATGACGCACATCGGGATCATCATCGGCAGCACCCGCCCCGGCCGGAACGGCGAGCAGGTGGCGAAGTGGGTCGCCGGGCACGCGGAGCAGCGCACCGACGCGACGTTCGAACTGGTCGACCTCAAGGACTTCCCGCTGCCCCACCTCGACGAGCCGATGCCGCCGGCGATGGGCCAGTACCAGCACGACCACACCAAGGCGTGGGCGGCGAAGATCGCCGAGTTCGACGGCTTCGTCATGGTCACGCCCGAGTACAACCACTCCACGTCCGGCGTGCTGAAGAACGCGATCGACTACCTGTTCGCCGAGTGGAACAACAAGGCCGTGGGCTTCGTGTCGTACGGCGGCGTCGGCGGCGCACGGGCCGTGGAGCACCTTCGTCTCGTGGCGGGCGAACTGAAGATGGCCGACGTGCGCACGAGCGTGTCGCTGTCGATGTTCACCGAGTTCAAGAACTTCAGCGAGTTCCAGCCGTCGGACTTCCAGGTGTCCACGCTGTCCACGATGTTCGACGAGCTCGTCGCCTGGAGCAGCGCACTCGCGCCGCTGCGCGACCGTCAGCTCGCCGCGCAGCAGGCGTAAGGACCGTGGAACCCGTCGCGCTGTCGTGGCACCGTGAGGAACGGGCCGACGCGGCGCGCAACCGTGCCCACCTGGTCGAGGTCGCACGCGAGATGGTCGCCGAACTCGGTGCCGACCGGGTCACCATGGACGGCCTCGCCGAACGCGCGGGCCTCGGCAAGGGCACGGTGTTCCGCCGCTTCGGCACCCGGTCGGGCATCTTCCACGCGTTGTTCGACGAGGAGGAGAAGCACTTCCAGCGGCAGCTGATCTCCGGGCCTCCTCCACTGGGGCCCGGAGCGCCACCGGTCGAACGACTGCTCGCCTTCGGACGGGCCCGGATCGAGTTCCTGGTCTCGCACACCACCCTGGCCCGCGCCGCGCTCGACATCGGCCGGCCGGTGCCGGGCAGGAGCCCGATGCTGTTCCACGTCCAGGTGCTCCTGGCCGAGGCGCGCCCGGACGACGCCAAGAGCGGCGCACTCGCGCTGCAACTCGTGGCCGCGCTGGAAGGCCCGATCCTGCTCTACCTGCAGTCCGAGGACGACGAGCCGGGATTCGAGGTGGACGACCTCGTCGCGAGCTGGCAACTTCTGGCCCGCCGCGTCACGGCACCAACCGCGGCACCACCCGCACGTAGATGACCATGCCGACCACCTCGACCAGCGTCTGCGTCACCACGACGACGGCCGCGACGTCGCCGGGCAGCGCCAACGCGAGCGGCAGCACCACCAGCGAGTTGCGCGTGGCCCCGGTGAACACGATCGCGCGACTCGACGCCACGTCCAGGCCCCACATCCGGGCAACGACAAGCCCGGCGAAGGCCATGATCACCAGAAACGCCACGTAGAACGGCACCACGCGCACGACCTGCGCCAGGTCGCCGCCGAGCTTCGGCACCTGCGACGCGACCACCGTGAACAGGGTCGCGGCCATCAACGGCACCATCGTCGTGCCGACAGCCCCGGCGAACCGCTCCGCCGCGAACGTCTGGGTGAGCCACGCCAGCGCCAGCGGGATCGCGATCAGCACGACGAACGCCTCGACGAACGGCCCGGGTTCGACAACGGCCAGGCCGGAACCGAGGAAGAGCCACAGATAAGCAGGCAGCAGCACCATCTGCGCGAGCAGCAGCAACGGCGTGGCGGCGAGCAGGCGGCGACTGTCCCCACCGGCCAATCCGCTGAACACGATCACGTAGTCGACGCACGGCGTGAGCAACACCAACAGCACGCCGACCTTGACGGCCTGATCGTCGGGCAAGAACGCGAACAGCGCCGCCACGACCAGCGGCACCACGACGAAGTTCAGGACGAGCGCGGCCCCCAGGAACCGGCCCGCTCTGAGCGACCGCCCGAGTTCCGCCACCGGGACCTGCAGGAACGTCACGTACAGCAGGGCGGCCAGCACGGGGTTGATGACATGTTCGAGGACCGGCCCGGCGCCCGGCGCGGTCCAGCCGGCCAGCCCGCCCGCGGCCAGTGCGCCGAGGTAGACGGCGACCTGGTGACGTTCCATCCCCGCGACGAACCCCGGCAAGACACCCTCCCGATCAGATGATCAGGACGATATCGGCAGCGGGCAGGACGGCGTGTGCGAGCAGACCACGAGGTCGTCACACCCGGCGGAGATCGCCACCCGCAACGTGTCGCGGACGGTCTCCAGGTCCGCGATCCTCGCCTCCACCTCGCCGAGCTTGACCTCGGCGCGGTCCCGCAGACCGGGACGGCGAGACCCGGTCGAGAGCAGGCCGGCGATCTCGTCCAGGGTGAACCCGAGCCATTGCGCCGCCTTGATCACGCGGATCACCGCCACCGTCCCCGGCGGGTACAGCCGATGCCCGCCGAGCGAGCGCTCCGGCCGGGCGAGCAGACCGACGCGCTCGTAGTACCGCAGCGTCTCCCGGTTCACCCCGGCCGCCTCGGCGACCTCCCCGGTGCGCATGCTCACCTCGCCGCCAACGCGTCGAGCACCTCGGCGTGCGCGGCGGGCACCGAGATCGCGAGGCTCAGCCCGTCGCCGGTCGCCGTCAGTTCGAACGTGAAGAACGAGCAGCAGCCCGTCTCCCGCACCGCCAAGTTCGCCGCACGTGCCGCGACCTCCGGCCGTGGCTCCAGTTCGAGTACGAGCCGTGTCCTCTGTGGACGGTGGCGTGCGGCGCCGTCCAGCAGTTCGTCGAACTCGGCCACGCGGAACGGTTTCTCCGCTGTCGGCAACGTGCAGGCCCGGGGCACCCAGTCCACTGCTTCCTCCATGCCTCCGACGGTAAACCCGTACGCCGGTACCGGATGCAAGCTGCTGAACGGTGGCCCGAAGCGCGTGTCGAGCCTGCTCACGAAGACCCGGCGGACGGAGCATTCGGACTGATGCGAATGCGCTATCGCCGCAGCACTTGTGGACAACCGTTCATCGGCCGATCCGATGTTTTACTTTCGTCAATCGATCTTAAACGGACTACCATCAGGCCAACAATTCAGAAAATTACTCCACACCACGCGGAGAGCGCTAATATAAAAGCTCCGACCCGGATGCGGTCCGAGTCGGAGCTGGAGAGGTGCTGCCTCGCCCGCCGCCACCGCTCGCGCGGTGACGACAGGCCAGAGGATCAGCCGAACTTCATCGACCAGAGGCTGTGAACGAGTGCCAAAGCGTTGTAGCCCAGGGTCGGCCACTCGGCAGCCGCGGCTACAACCGCGGCGCCGAGCCCGGTCCACATCACCGCTCGCGCGGTAACAGGAAAGTTCTTCACTTTTTTCCGTTCTGATCGTCGGTTGCGGTTCTCCCCCGACGTTGATGATCGTCTCACGCCCCGTGCTCGCCACCTGCGGCGGGCTACTCAGGGCTACGCACGGCGTCCCGTGAAATCGATTTATCATGATCCACCACTGGCTCGTGTCAGATTTTGGTGGCGATTCGCCGCTGAATGAACACTGCCCGTGTGCGTGCCACCGAAATGAATGACACCCGGCATGATGAATGGCTATTCCAAGCCGCCCAGAAGTTCTTGGTCCTGGGCCACGCCCGTCTGAGATGGAAGACGTCCCAGAGGTACCTCGGGTTGCACGAATTGAGCGAGTTCGTCCAAATGCACCGCGATCGCGTCGGCCCTCGGGTCGCTGATGTCCCGGAACGCGGAGAACGAGGCCTGCCACCGCTCGACCGCCAGCTCCCGCTGCCCCGCCCGCCACTCGATCTGGCCGGCCACGTCGTTGACGACGGCTTCCACCTCGCGGTCCACGCCACGCGACAGCTCCATCGCCCGGTTCGCGTAGTACCGCCCCAACTCCAGGTCGTCCGCCTTGACGATCGCCGCAAGCAACGTCAGCGCCCGCGCCTCCCCCGCACCGGAGTGGGCCTGCTGGAACAACCCGATCGCGAAGTGACAGCTGGCCTTGGCACCGAACGAGTCGCCGAGGTCGAACGCGAGCTGGGCCAGTTCGAGGCGGCTGCGAGCCTGACCGAGGCCGTCGCCCAGTCTCTCCCGCAGGTGCAGTGCCTGGTAGAGGTGCGAAGCCGCCTCGTCGAGCCGGTTGCCCGCCCTGCACGCCACGCCGAGCCGGTGCAGAATTCCCGCCCGCGTGTCATCCGTGACCGCCAACGCGAGAGCCTGCTGGTACATCTCGATCGCGCGGGGCACGTTGTGGGCGCCCTGCAGCACGCACTCGGCCTCGTTGCGCAGCAGCACGGCCAGCGTCTCGGGGTCGTCGCGGTCGCCGAAGATCGCGCGCGCCTCGCGGAACCAACGATCGGCGGACTCGTGGTCGTGCCGATATGTCATGTGGACGAAGCCGACGTTCTGGAACGTGTCCACCACGGTGCCGATCTCGCCGCATTCGCGCGCGGCCGCTGCGCCGGCCTCCATGACCGCCACGACGGTGTCGTTGCGGAGGTAGCGCATGAAGAGCTCGCCCACGGAGTTGGCGAGCCGCCAGATGTGCTCGGGGTCGGCGACGTGTTTGATCACGCCGACCAGGGCGGCTTCCTCCTGCAGGCACCACTGGGCGACGTCGTCCTCGTCGGTGAAGTGACGAGGGTTCACGCCGGGCGGCAGGTCCAGCATCGGCACCTCCTCGCGGAAGCCGACGACGCAGCGGTCCGCGTTGTGCACCGTGTGCGTGTACCAGGCGAGCATCCTGCCCACGGCCGCGGCACGTTCCGCCGGTGGCTCGTCGCGTTCCGCTCGTTCCGCCGCGTATTCGCGGATGAGATCGTGCATGCGGTAGCGGTCGCCGTCCGTCGAGTCGACCAAACGGGTCCACACCAACGAGTCGACCAGGTGACGGGCGTCCTCGCGGTCGACTCCGGCCAGTGCCGCCACGATGTCGAGCGACACCTCACGGACCGGGTGCAGGCCGAGCAACCGGAACAGCGTGGCCTGCTCCTCGCTCAAGTTCTGATAGGACAGTTCGAACGCGTTCCGGATGCTGCCGGAGGATCCGTTGCTCAGCGACAGCAACGCGCGGCCCGAGGCGAGCACGCGGACGAAGTCCTCCAGCGAACGCCGTGGCTGGGCCGCGACCTGCTCGCCGATCAGTTCCATCGCGAGCGGCATGCCGTCCGCCAGGGCCGCCAGCCTCACCACCCCGCCGGGGGCCGCGGAAGCCCGGTGGCCCAGGCGGTTGCGCAGCCACGCGACGGTCTCGTCCTCGCCGAGCGGGTCGACGGTCAGGCAGCGGGCCCGGTCCCGGACCACCAGTTCACTCAGGCGGGCTCGGCTCGTCATGAGCACGAAACAGGTCGACAGGGCCGGCAGGAGCGCGCGCACATGGCTCGTGTCCGCCACGTTGTCCAGTACGACCAGCATGCAGCGGTTGGCCAGCAGTTCGCGCAACCGGGCCGTGCGGGCCTCGAGCGACGGGATCGAGTCGGCCGCGACACCGAACTCGGCCAGCAGGTCCTTCACCACCTGGCCGGCCTCGACGCGGGGGCCGTGCGCCACGCCGTCCAGGGACGCGAACCAGTAGCCGTCGGCGAACCGGTCCCGCACCGACGACGCCCAGTGCAGCGCGAGGGTCGTCTTCCCGACGCCCGGCGGCCCGTCGAGCGCGACCAACCGTGGTCGCGGGTGCGGGAGGACGAGGTTGTCGAGCTCTGCCAGCAAGGTCTCGTGCCCGGTGAACGCGTCGGCGCCGTGCGGCAGGTACCTCGGGCGCGGGCCGGCATTCGAAGGTGTGCTCTGCTGGTCGTGCCGCGAGCGCAGTTCCTCGTAGAGCCGGAGGAGCTCGGCCTCGGAGCCGTCGGCGATCTCCGCCACGATCCGGCGTCGCACGCTCACGTGGTACTGCGCCGCCTCAACCCTCTTGCGCAGCCCGAACAACGCCACCAGCCGGTGCCGGGCCAGCAGGACGTCGAGGTCGTGCTCCGGCTGGATCTCGTTGAGGTGGAACAACATCTGCTCGAACCGGCCCAGCTTGCCCAGCCCGTACAGCAGTCCGTTCATGGCCGGCAGGTAGTGGTAACGCACCAACGAGTCGCGGCGCTCGCACGCGAGGTCGCTGTCGAGATCGGCGAACAGCTCGCCGCTCCACAACGCGATCGCCTGTTCGGACAACGCGCACGCCTTCTCCAGGTCGGGTGACGCCTGGTAGGCCGCGGCCTTCGCCTTCCGCGCCAGTTCGATCGAGGCGTACAGATCTATCGACGACCTGTCCACGTCCAGCTGGTAGGCGCGTTCCACATTGGAGATCACTCCCGGCAGGCCTGCGTCGCGCAGCGCGGCCTTGATGCGGGCGACGTAGGTCTGCAGGGTCGGGTAGGGATTGCTCGGCCCGTCGCCCGACCACACCCACTTCTCCAGCGTGCGCACCGGCACCGGCTTGCCCGCGTGGAACAACAGCACCGCGAGAACGGCACGGGCTTTCGGCTTCCCCCAGTCGTGGACGAAGCCGTCTGCCGTCCTCAGGCCTGTGCGCCCGAGAATCCTGAATGCGATCTCCACCCGCGCCACCCCTCGCCAGGTGCATCTCTCCCGCAAGCAGTGTGCTCCCAACCAAGGGGGCTTTCCAGCGAAGTTGCGCATTCGAAGCCCGATCGGCGTACTGAAAGCACCCTGAAACCGCAGGCAGTACAGCACGCATGGAAACGCTTCCAGGTTTGCGCCACCACAGCGTTTCACCAGCGCGTTCAGTGAACTCGCAGGCCACGGAAAGGCTTTCGGGCAATGTCGCACCGCACCTTGGTGTCCACAAACCTTTGGGAGGTGCGTTGTGGACATCATCGACATCACCGTCATCGGACTCGGCTTCACCGGATTGCCGACCGCCGTCGCGGCCGCGAGGTCGGGCCTGACCGTTCTCGGCGTGGACGCGAGTGCGGAACGGGTTCGCGAGATCAGCGAGCAACGGCCCGGCTGCGGACTCACGACGGTCACCGAGCAGGAGCTGAATTCCGCGTTGGCCAGCGGGCGGCTTTTGTTGCGGCACAGCACGCAGGGAATTCCGCACTCGAACGTCTACGTCCTCTGCGTGCCGACGCCTGCCGGGCGGCACGGCCGGCTCGACGTGTCTTTGCTCGCACAGGCTGCCGACGAGGTCGCCAAGGCCATGCGGCCCGGCGCGCTCGTGATCGTGCAGAGCACCTGTGCGCCGGGCACGGTCGAGGAAGTGGTGTTGCCGCGCATCGCGGCCGTGTCCGGACTGTGCGCGGGACTCGACTTCCACCTCGCCCACTCGCCGGTGCGCACGGACCCGGGCAACGTCGGCGTGGACACGGTTCCGAGGGTCGTCGCGGGCTACACGCCGCGGTGCACGGAACTCGCGGTGCGGTTCGTGAGCCGGGTCGCGCGCCGGGTCGTGGCCGTCAGCTCGACCCGTGCGGCCGAGTTGGTGAAGATCTTCGAGAACACCTTCAGGATGGTCAACATCTCGCTGGCGAACGAGCTCGCGGCGTTGTGCCGGGCCCAGCGGGTCGACGTCGACGAGGTGCTGGAGGCGGCCGGCAGCAAGCCGTACGGGTTCCTGCGGCACCGGCCGGGACCGGGTGCGGGCGGTGACTGCATCCCGGTGTCGGCCGGGTTCTTCACGGCCAGTGCCCGCCGGCACGGCCTGCACTCGCCGGTGGTCGACGCGGCGATCGCGGTCAACGACGCCATGCCCGCGCACACCGTGCACCGGTTGCGGGAGGCGCTCGCCGCGCGCGGGCTGCCTCCGTTGCGGCGCAGCAGGGTGCTCGTCGCGGGCGTGACCTACAAGCCGGACACCGCGAACGTCCGGCAGTCCGCCGCGGTGCGGGTGATCAACGAACTGTCCGGCGAGGCGGACGTGGCCTACCACGACCCGTACGTGCCGAGTCTCTTGCTGGACAACGGGACCACGCTCGTCTCGCAGCCCGTCTCCGCGCCGGCCGACCTCGTGCTGATCATGACCAGGCACGCGGCGCACGAGCCGGTGCGGCGGGACGACGTGCCGGTCTTCGACTGCTCCTCCGGTGACCCGGTGGAGGTGGCGTGATGTGGGAACCGTTCGGGCTCGGCGCCGAGCGCAGGGTGACCGTGCCGGACTGCCGCCAGGTGCTCGTGATGGTGCCGCACCTCGTGGCGGGCACGCGGTTGATGGACGTGCTGCCCCTGCTCGCGGCCGATCCACGGGTGCAGGTCGTGTGCACGGTGCCCACCGGATCGCCGCCCGGCACCGAGGAGTTCGTCGCGGCACGGGGTTTGGCGACGACGCCGTGGGACAACGCTCTGCGGCACCGGTTCGACCTCGTCGTCGCCGCGAGCCATCGCGGCACGGACCTGGTGCACGGCCCGGTGATGGTGCTGCCGCACGGCGCGAGCGCGGCGAAGTCCCGGCGGCTGCACGGTCACGGTCTCGACCGGGCCTCGCTCACCCGAGCGGGCCGGGTGGTGCCGGCGGCGATCGTGCTGGCGCTGGACGACGAACTCGCGCTGCTGTCGGAGGCCTGTCCCGAAGCGGTGCCGCACGCGGTGGTCGCGGGTGACATCTGCTTCGACCGGCTGACAGCGAGTCTGCCGTTCCGCGACCGCTACCGGGCCGCCGCGGGCATCGCGCCGGGCGAGACGCTCGTGACGATCACCTCGACGTGGACGGCGAGGTCGACGTTCGGCAGCCTGCTCCCCTTCTACCGCGCGCTGGCGCGGCAGACCCGGACCGCGGCGGTCCTGCACCCCAACATCTGGCAGGTGCACGGCGCGTGGCAGGTGCGGGCATGGCTTGCCGACTGCCCAGGCCTGATCATCGTGCCGCCGGAGGAAGGTTGGCGGGCGATGATCGTCGCGAGTGACGCGGTCGTCGGTGACCACGGCTCCGTGACGCAGTATTCCGCTGCAGCGGGAATACCGGTCGTCCTCGCCCGCACACCGCAGGTCAGGACGAACAGCCTCGCCGATCGACTGGCCGGATCGGCGCCCCCGCTGGACCTCGCCGAACCTGTGGCGCGGCAGGCACGACGGGTGCCGCTGACGATCAGCTCCCGGCCCGGTGGAGCGGCGGCGGTGCTGCGCCGCACGATGTACCGGTTGCTCGAGCTGGCCGAACCGGACCGGGAGTGCGCCGCCGAACCGGTTCCGGTGCACCGTGCCTGACGGCGTCACGCGGGCCGGCGAGCTGCTCGTCGCGCACGTCGGCCGCGCGCCGGCCCGGTGGCTCGGGATCGCGGACGTCCTGGTGTGCCCGCCGGTGCCGTCAGCAGGGGTCGCGGTGCTGCTCGCCGGTCTGCTGCTCGGGGATCACGTCGGCTGCGAGGCGGTGCTCGTGCCGTTCCAGAAGGTCCCGTACGCGGACGGCGGCAGGGTCGGACGGATCGGGAAAGCACGCGAGCGCGGCGCCGTAGTGCTCCCGGGCCTGCTCGTGGTCGTCCGCGAGCGTGCCCAGCAGCACCAGGGCGTCCGCGCG
Source organism: Lentzea pudingi (assembly GCF_014646255.1). Classification (GTDB taxonomy): domain Bacteria; phylum Actinomycetota; class Actinomycetes; order Mycobacteriales; family Pseudonocardiaceae; genus Lentzea; species Lentzea pudingi. The sequence continues at coordinate 859,791 of NZ_BMNC01000001.1, read as the reverse complement.
GTCGAACGGTGACGTGCGCAGGTCGTTGCTCGCCGAGTCGAGCAACGACCTCGCGCGGTCGCGCTCACCGGTGTCGGCGCAGGCCCGTGCGAGGAACGTCCGCACCCGCGCCCGTTCGACGGGATCGGTGAGCAACGACTCGGCCAGTTCGAGCTCCTCGATCGCCTCGTCCGCCCGGCCCAGTTCGATCAACGCCTGACCGATCCGCCGGCGCGCCATGGCAACACCGCGCTCACGACCGGGTTCGTTCCGCGCGCCGAGCACCCGCCGGTAGCAGTCGAGCGCGGCCGCCGGGTCCCCGCGTTCGAGGTGGGCCCGGCCGAGCAACGACAGCGCCGACGGCTCGCTCACCGGGTCACCGAGGCCCGCCGCCAGCACGGCCTCGAGCTCGGCCGTGGCCTCGTCGTAGCGGCCGAGGTTGAGGTAGGCCATCGCGAGCCGGGTGCCGAGCCTCGCCGCCGCGACCGGGTTCCCCGACTGGCGTGCCGCCGGGATGGCGACCCGGTGGGTCTCGACCCAGTCCGCGTAGTGGTGGCCTTTGATGAAGAGGTGCCACATCGCCTCGCACAGCTGCCAGGCCAGATCGGACAGGCCGTGTTCTGGCGCGCACCTCACGGCAGCGACGAGGCTGCTCCGTTCGAGCTCAAGCCAGGCGGCCGCGCCGTCCGCCATCGGCACAGCCTCGCGGTAGGCCGGGCCGATCCGCTGGCGACCAGGCATCAGGGCCAGGTCAGCGGAGACCGCGGACGCGACGCACCACTCCATCACCCGGCGGAGGCTGTCCGGCAAGGTCGGGTCGGCCTTGGTGCGCGCGTGGGTGCGGAGCATGTCGTGGAAGCGGAACCGGTTGTCCGCGATCTCGGACAGCAGGTTCTTCTCCACCAGCTCTTCCAGGTCCTTCGCGACGTCACCCACCCGTCCGCCCACCACGGCCGCTGCCGCCTCGGACCCGAAGCCGTTCCCGGGCAACCAGGCGCACAACCGGTACAGGCGGGCCTGCCGGACGGGCAGGTCCACATAGGACCGATCGAGCACCGCGGCGACCGAAGCGTCGTCGTCCAGCTCCGGCAGCCGGTCGTCGCGCAACTCGGTCAACTCCCGTCCCAGTGATCGCCGCGGCCGGGCCGACAACCGTGCGCCGACCACCGACAGCGCGACCGGGAGCCCGCCGCAGAGCCTGGCCAGTTCCCCGGCGGCGTCGGGTTCGGCGGTGAGCCGGTCGTCCTGGACCAGCTCTTCGAGCAGCCGCACGGAGTCCCGTTGCCCGAGCGGCGCGACCTCGACGAAGCGCGCGGCGTCGGTGCCGAGCGGGCTCAGCCGCCACCGGCTGGTGACCACGACTGTTCCCGAGGCCGGTAACAAGGGCCTGACCTGCGCGGACGACACGGCGTTGTCTAACAGCACGGAGAAGGCGAGGCCGGCGGTGACCGAGCGGAACAACGCCTGCCTGGCCGGGAGCGTCCCCGGCACGTCCCGCATCCCGAACGCGTGCAGGAACCACTCCAGCGCGTCCTCGGGCGCGACGGGCCCGTTCGGCGAGTGCGCGCCCAGGTCGGCGTAGAGCTGCCCGTCCGGGAACTCCGCGCGCCGGTCGTGCAGCCACCGCAGCGCCAGCGACGTCTTGCCCACCCCGCCCGGACCGCTGATCACCAGCAACGGCCAGCCTTCCAGCGCCGCGAGCTCGTCCTGCCTGCTGACGAAGCAGCGCGGCGCTGGCGGCAGCTGGAACGGCACGGGTACAGGCTCCTGGTTGTGCAGGTGCACCGTGCCGATCGACGACGCCTGCACCACCCGGCCCGCACTGCCCGACATCACATTTCGCACTGGTCCCGCCCTCCCCGTCAGTCCAAGCTACGGCCAGGAGGGCCGCCAAATCTTCCATCACACGGGTAGCGGCGCGTCACTTAGCGACGTGGGCGAGCACCTCCCCCTTGCCGCTCTCGAGGGCGTGCGGGTTGAAGTAGCGTTCGCGCGTGGAGATCACCGACGACCGCGCCTTCCCCGCCGCGCTGGCCGCCCTCAGCGGCATCGACTTCCCGTGGGAGTACGACGAGAAGACCGACGAGCCCTCGCCGGGCAACATGGACTACGAGCCGTACGACGAGTTCGAGTCGGCGCAGGACACGACCGACTGGATCAGGTCGTGGACGGGCAACAAGGAGTTGGACGGCGCCGAGTTCCGGCTCTTCGGGAAGGACGGCACGGGCGGGCTCGCGGTGCTGTGGCTGGTGCGCGAGGGGCCGTTGACCGCGCAGCCCGTGATGTTCTTCGGGTCGGAGGGTGAGGTCGGGCCCGTCGCGACGAGCCTCAGCGAGTTCCTGTGGTTGCTCGCGGGCGGGGTGGGGCCGCAGGAGGCCGTCGAGTTCGGGTCGGAGAGCGGGGTGCCGCACGCGGACCTGCGTGCCGTCGCCGAGAAGTACTCCGGGATCGAGCCGCGCACGCCCGCAGAGGTGCTGGCGGCGGCGCGGGCGGAGTTCCCCGACTTCGCCGAGACGGTTCTGTCCTGGTGCCGATAGGACCAGCGGGGGAACCGGTACTCGTTCCGGTTCCCCGATGGTCTATACCACTTCGTGAACGCAGGTTACGCTCCGGCCAACCCTGTTGTGCCGCAAGGTAAACAGGCCCTCGTCCCCGGAGGTCCGCCCTGTGAGAAAGTTCCTCGCGGCCGCACTTCTGCTCGGTGCCGCCGTCATCCCCACCGGAACGGCCGCCGCGGCCGATCCGATCTACAAGGACCCGACCCAGCCGATCCCGGCGCGGGTCGCCGACCTGCTGGGCCGCATGTCGCTCGACGAGAAGGTCGGGCAGATGACGCAGGCCGAGCGCAACTCGGTCAGCAACGCCGACCTCACGAACTTCCGCATCGGGTCGCTGCTGTCCGGCGGCGGTTCCGCGCCCTCGCCGAACAACGCCACGTCGTGGGCGAACATGTACGACAACTTCCAGCGCGCGGCGATGGCCACGCCGCTGGGAATTCCCATGATCTACGGCGTGGACGCCGTGCACGGCCACAACAACGTCGTCGGCGCCACGATCTTCCCGCACAACATCGGTCTGGGCGCGACGCGTGATCCGGGTCTGGTGCAACGGATCGGCCGCGCCACCGCCGAGGAGGTGTCGGGCACCGGCATCGACTGGGACTTCGCGCCGTGCCTGTGCGTCGCGCGCAACGACCGCTGGGGCCGCACCTACGAGTCGTTCGGCGAGACGCCGCAGGACGCCACGTCGATGACGACGATGATCACCGGTCTGCAGGGCGCGAAGCTGTCGGACCCCGGCTCGGTGCTCGCGACGGCCAAGCACTGGATCGGTGACGGCGGCACGACCAACGGCACCGACCAGGGCAACACGCAGGTCAGCGAGGCCGAGCTGCGCGCGACGCACCTGCCGCCGTTCCGCGACGCCATCGCCAAGGGCGTCGGGTCGGTGATGATCACCTACAGCAGCTGGAACGGCACGAAGCTGCACGGCCACAAGTACCTGATCACCGACGTGCTGAAGAACGAGCTCGGCTTCAGCGGGCTCGTCGTGTCGGACTGGAACGCCATCGACCAGATCGACGGCCAGCCCGGCTTCACCGCCGCCGAGGTGCGCGACTCGATCAACGCCGGCCTCGACATGGTCATGGTGCCGGCCGAGTGGCGGAACTTCATCACCTTCCTCAAGCAGGAGGTGCAGGCGGGCCGCGTGCCGATGTCGCGCATCGACGACGCCAACCGCCGCATCCTCACCAAGAAGTTCGAGCTCGGCCTGTTCGAGAAGCCGCTGACGGACCGCTCGTACACGCCGACCGTCGGCAACGCCGCACACCGCGCGCTGGCCCGTGAGGCCGTGCGCAAGTCGCAGGTGCTGCTGAAGAACCAGAACGGCGTGCTGCCGCTGCCGAAGACCTCGTCGAAGATCTTCGTGGCGGGCAAGAGCGCGGACAACATCGGCTACCAGAGCGGTGGCTGGACCATCTCCTGGCAGGGCGGCAGCGGTCCGGTGACGCCGGGAACCACTGTGCTGCAGGGCATCCGAAGCGCCGTGTCGTCGTCCACGACGGTGACGTACAACCGCAACGGCACCGGCATCGACGGCACGTACCAGGCCGCGGTCGCCGTCATCGGCGAGACCCCGTACACCGAGGGAGCGGGCGACCGTGCGGGGAGCCTCGGGCTCGACGCCGAGGACATCGCGACCCTGAACACCCTGCGCGCCACCGGTGTCCCGGTCGTCGTGGTGCTCGTGTCCGGCCGCCCGCTGGACATCGCGGCGCAGCTGCCGCAGTGGCACGCCCTGGTCGCGGCCTGGCTGCCGGGCACCGAGGGCAACGGCGTCGCGGACGTGCTCTTCGGCGATCACAAGCCGACGGGCACGCTGCCGTTCACGTGGATGCAGAGCGCCTCGCAGCAGCCGATCAACGTCGGCGACGGCAAGGCTCCCCTGTTCGCGTACGGCTTCGGCTCGCAGTTCCCGGCCACGCAGAACGCGTACGGGATCATCGGCGCGTCGTACTACGACGAGCAGCGCGGCACGCAGGTCGAGCGGTGCACCGACTCGGGTTGCGGCCAGAACGTCGGCTACCTGACGCCGGGCGACCACGTGGCCTACGCGGACGTCGACTTCGGTGCCACGCCGCCGACCTCGGTGACCACGCGGATCGCGTCCGGCTCCACCGCCGGCGGCACCCTGCAGTTCCGCCTCGACAGCCCGACGGGGCCTCTGGTCGCAACGGTCTCGGCGGCGAGCACGGGTGGGTGGCAGACGTGGACGAGCCGCACGTCGGCCGCGTCCGGCGCGACCGGTGTGCACCGGCTCTACCTGGTGGCCACCGGTGGCACGGGTGGTAACCTGGCGAACGTGAACTGGTTCCAGTTCGCGCGTTAAACCGGTGGCTGGACGGGGACCCGGGCGGGAACCCCGTCCAGCCACCTCTGCCCGACCTGCACGGCGCACCAGCCGAGGAACGCGAGACCCAGCCAGACGTAGGTGTTGCCGACGACGTGCTGCCACCAGGTCCACCCCAGCTCCTTGTCCCCCGCCGTAGGCATCAACCAGTGCGGGCCGACCGCGAACACCACCGCGACTGCGATCCGCGCCCTGCCCCGCAACAACACCAGCGCCGGCGCGATCCACACCCAGTGGTGCGACCAGGACACCGGCGAGATCAGCAACCCGGCTGCCGCAGTGGCCACCAGAGCCGTCAGGTCATCTCGCAGACGCGGCAGCACCACGACGGTCAGCGCCAGCACCGCCGCCACCGCGACGAACCACCAGAACTCCGGTGCGCCGAGCCGGAACAGCAAGCCGCGCAACGACTGGTTCGCGCTGTACGCGAGACCACCGACACGTTCCGGGTCAAGCATCGCGTGCAACCAGAACTGCTTCGCCTGCCCAGGTGCGAGCACAGCGCAGGCGGCGAACGTCGCCACGGCGGTCAGCGCGGGCCGCCATCGCCCGCGGCACAGGAAGAACAGCACGAAGATCGCCGGGGTCAGCTTGATCGCGGCGGCCAGCCCGACGAGCATCCCGCGCGGCCAGAACGTGCGGGGCAGCAAGCAGTCCAGGGCGACGAGCCCGATCAGGACCAGGTTGATCTGCCCCAGGTCGAGGCTGATGCGCAGGGGTTCGAGCAGCAGGAACACCGCGATCAGGCCGAACCCGGCGAACGTGCGGGCGGCCGCCGTGAAGAGGCCGATGCCCACCACCGTGAACAGAAGTGCCGCGGCGGCCAGGGGAAGTGGCGTGAGAACGCTGAACACCATCGCCGCGAAGGGCGGGTAGGTGAACGGCAAACCCCGGTAGGCGTGGAAGTTCGCGGTGTACAGGTCGGTGCCGGCCAGCCACGCCTCACCGCCCGCGAGGTAGACGCGGAGGTCGATCACGCCGGTGCCGAAGCTCCGCACCAAGACCCAGACGAGCAGACCCGCAACCGTTGCGCCCCAGAGGTTTCTCACAACACAGAACTCTGCTGGGCCGAGCAGTGCCGCAGGATCGGCCGGAGAGCACCGAGATCATGGCCGTTGAGGCAGTCACAGCGGCGGAACTGGCCGGATGGCCATGGTCAGCCGGCCACCACGTGCGCGCGGAACGCCCACGCCACGATCTCGACGCGGTTGCGCGCCCCGACCTTGGTCTGCACCGACGCGAGGTAGGCCTTGACTGACGACACGGAAACCTTCAGCGAGGCCGCGATCTCGTTGTTGCTCAAGCCTTTCGCGACATGCCGCACAACCTCCAGCTCACGTTCGCTCAACACGTGAGCATCAGCGGAGGCGACCGGAGGCGTCGACCGCCGCAACACGCGCAGAACCACCTGCGGCGACACGAGAACGTCGCCACGAGCCGCAGACCTGACCGCCTCGGCCAGCAACCCCGGCGACGCGTCCTTCGTGAGGAACCCGCACGCGCCGAGGTCCAGCGCCTTGTTCAGCACCTCGTCGCTGTCGAACGTCGTCACGACCACAACGCGGGTGTGCGGGGCGAGCTGACGGGTGACCTCCAGGCCGTCGAGGCCCGGCATCCGCACGTCCACCAGGCACACCTGCGGTTCCAGCGCGCGAGCCTGCTGGACCGCGCTGACCCCGTCCGCGACGTCGGCGACCACGCTGATGTCGGGCTGGGACTCGAGGATCAGCCGGAACCCGGCGCGCACCATGTCCTGGTCCTCGGCGATGAGCACGGAGATCACGCGCGCACCTCCAGCGGCAGCTCGGCCGTGACGAGCCAGCCGTCACCCGTGGCGCCCGCGAAGAACCGCCCGCCCAGCTCACTCACCCGTTCCCTCATTCCCACCAATCCGAAGCCGCCCGAGTGCGCCGGACGCGTCCTGCCGTTGTCCACAACGGACAGCAGCAGGACCTCACTCGTCGACCGCACGTCCACCTCCACGCGCGTCGCGTCGAAGGCGTGCTTGCGGACGTTGGTCAGCGCCTCCTGGACGATCCGCAGCACCGACCGGCCGAGCTCCGGCCGCACCTCGGCCAGCTCGATGTTCGCCAGCACCGGCAGCCCGGACTTCTCCGCGAGCTGGTGCAGGTCGGCGGTGAGGTCGGTGGTCGCGGTCGCGGTTCCGTTGTCCCGCAACGTTCTCACCATCGCACTCATCGCCCCCAACGCCTCCGTGCCGCCGTCCACGATGCCCGGCAGCATCGCGCAGGCCTTGTCCTTGTCCTGCGCCGCCACCACCAGCGCGGCCTGCGCCTGCACCAGCATGCCGGTCACGTGGTGGGCCACCACGTCGTGCAGTTCGCGGGCCATGTCGAGCCGTTCGTCGCGCCTGGCCCGTTCCTCCGCTGCCGCCGCCAACGCGACCCGCGACCGTTCCCTCATCCGCAACAACAGCCCGCCGACTGCCATGACGGCGCACAGGATCAGCATCAGCTGGACCGCGTCGGCGCGGGAGAACATCGTGTGAGGACGGTAGAACGCGGCGTGCTCGACCACGGCCACGAGCATCGCGATCGACGGGATGGCCAGCAGCACCCGTGACCGCCACGCGTGGGTGAAGACCAGCACCAGCACGGCTGCGGGTTCGACGATCAGGTACAGCGGGTTCTCGAACCAGGTCTCGCCCACTCCCCTGCCGCTGACCAGGTGCAACGCCCGGTCGAGGCCGATGGTCCGCCCGGTGGCCACGAAGACCAGCACGCACAGGGCGACGGTGACGATGACCAGCGTTCTGGTGTGTTTGTCCCCCACCCGACCGATCGTAGGACCAGCACCGGCCATCCGCCTCGACCTTCGGACCGAGGCGGATGGCCAAGTGGTCAGGCGGCGCCGATCGCCTCGTCCAGGATGCCGAGGCCCAGCGCCAGCTCCTCCTCCGTGGCGGTCAGCGGCGGCGCGATCCGGAACACCCCGCCCATCCCCGGGATTTGCACGATGTTCATGTGCAGCCCCAGGTCCAGGCACTTCTGGGTGATCGGCGCGGACAGCGACTCGTCCGCGATCTCCAGCCCGACGAGCAGCCCACGTCCGCGCACGTCCGACACGAGCGAGTGATGCGAGGCGATGTCCTCCAGCCCGTTGCGCAGGAACGCTCCGAGCTTCGCGGCCCGTTCGTCCAGCCGCTCCTCGACGAGCACGTCCAGCACGGTGTTGCCGACGGCGGCCACCAGCGGGTCCGACACGTGCGTGGTGAAGAAGAGGTAGTTGCGGGCGTGCGCCTCCGCCTCGATCTCGGCGGACGTGATGACGGCGGCCAGCGGCAGCCCGGCGCCGAGGGTTTTCGACAGCGTCAGGATGTCCGGCACCACGCCGTCGCGTTCGAACGCGTACCAGTTGCCCGTGCGGCACAGGCCGGTCTGCGCCTCGTCCATGATCAGCAGCATCCCGCGCTCACGGCACTTGGCCTGCAACGCGGCGAAGTAGCCCAGCGGTGGTTCGAGGATTCCGCCGGACGAGAGGATCGGCTCGACGATGCACGCGGCCAGCGAGCCGACCGACTGCGCGTCGATCAGGTCGAACGCCAGGTCGAGCTGCGCCTGCCAGTCGCCGGACGGGGCCGGGATGGCGAAGTTGCCGGGCGCGGCGGGGCCGTAGCCCTTGCGGCCCGCGCTGTAGGTCGCGGCGGCCGCGGCGGCGGTCATGCCGTGCCACGAGCGCGCGAACGCCACCACCTCGTGCTTGCCGGTCACGAGCTTGGCCATGCGCAGCGCAGCCTCGTTCGACTCGGCACCGGTGGTCAGCAGCTGCACCTTCGAGAGCGACTCGGGCAACGTCTCCGAGAGCCGCCTTGCCAGGTCCACGACCGGCCGGCTGAGCATGCCGCTGAACAGGTGGTCGAGGTTCGCGATCTGGCGCCGCACCGTCTCGACGATGCGCGGGTGGGAGTGGCCGAGGATGGCGCTCATCTGCCCGGACGTGAAGTCCAGGACGCGGCGGCCGTCCTCGGTGAACAGGAAGCTCCCCGACGCGCTGTCGATGATCTCGCGCGTGAACGTGCCGCCGTAGCGGACGAGGTGGCGGTCGACGTCGTCCCAGAAGGTGTCCATGAGGCCAAGCTAGAACCGGGCGAGCATCAGGTCCATCTCACGATCCCACGCTTGCTGTTCGGAAATACTGCACAGCATGACGCTCAACCCCTGGCGCCTGCGCCTGCTCAGCCAGCTCGACGCGCTGGGCACCGTGCGGGCCGTGGCGCAGGCCGCGAACCTCAGCGCTTCGAGTGTGTCGCAGCAGCTCGCGGTGCTGGAGAGCGAGACGCGCACGCAGTTGATCGAACGGACGGGGCGGCGCGTCCGGCTCACGTCGGCCGGGCTCATCCTGGCGCGCCGGGCGCGGTCGATCCTCGACCAGATGGAGGCCGTCGAGGCCGAGCTGCGCGGGCTGAACGACGAACCGTCGGGTCTCATCCGGCTCGGCGCGTTCCAGAGCTCGATCCACACGCTCGCCGTGCCCGCGATCCAGCACCTCGGCCACCCGCACCTGCACGTCGAGATCGTCGAGCTGGAACCGCACGCGAGCATGCCCGCGCTGCTCGCGGGCGAGGTCGACGTGATCATCACGACGACCGACTTCGTCGAGCTGCCGGTCCCCCGCGACATCGACGTCGTGCCGCTCGGCCAGGACCCGATCGTGCTGGTCACGCCGCCGAACCACCCCGCGGCCGACATCGCGGCGTGCAAGGACGAGCCGTGGGCGTTCGACATCCCCGGCTCCTACATGGCGAAGCTCGCGACGCGGCTGTGCCGGCAGGCGGGGTTCGAGCCGCGGGTCGTCGGCCGGTTCAGCAACTACATGCTGACGCTCAAGCACGTCGAGGCCGGTTTGGCGGTCGCGGTGCTGCCCGCGCTGGCCGTCGACCGCCGGTTCGACGTGGTCACGAGGGAGCTGCCGGTGACGAGGAGGATCACCGCCGCCGTGCGCCGCGGCTCGCGCGCCGCGATCACCGCGGTGCTCGACGCCCTGCATACTCGGTCGCAGTCGGACGAGAGGTGATCATGAGCAAGCGCGTCACGATCAACGACGTCGCGCGGGTCGGCGGCTGCGGATCGTGGGCGAGCCGGTGTTCGACTTCACCGCCCGCCGCTGGGCCAGCGAAGACCTGGACGCTGCACGGCACACCCACGAACTGCAGCCCGTGACCGCGTGTACCTCAACCTCGCCCAAAACGGCCTCGGCACCGCGTCGTGCGGACCGGGCGTGCTTCCGCAGTACCGGCTGCACGCGCGGAAGACGTCGTTCGCGGTCACGTTCGTTCCAGCATCTGGACGTAGTTGAGATGTCATCTAAAATCGGGAGGAGACGCTGAGGAGGATTCGTGCCGCGGAAGTCAGAGCCGTTGCGGAAGCTGGGTTTTCTCACCATCGGGCTGTTCGACGAGAACGACCCGGGAGCGGGTCACCGGTCCACGCTCGACGTGATCGTGCTGGGCGAGGAGCTCGGGTTCGACAGCGCGTGGGTGCGGCACCGCCACCTGCAGTTCGGCATCTCGTCGCCGGTCGCGGTGCTCGCCGCCGCCACCCAGCGCACGAGCCGGATCCAGCTCGGCACCGCGGTCATCCCGCTGGGCTGGGAGAACCCGCTGCGGCTCGCCGAGGACCTGGCGACGGTCGACGTGCTGTCCGGCGGGCGGCTCAACCCCGGCGTGAGCGTCGGGCCGCCGATGCACTGGGACGACGTCAAGCACGTGCTGTACCCGGAGACCGCCGACGTCGAGAACTTCAGCTACGACCGGGTGAAGCGGCTGCTGGACTTCGTCGGCGGCGAGAAGGTCGCGTCGTTCAGCGGTGTCGAGGGCATCGAGGTCTGGTCGGACCGCGTCCAGCCGCACTCGCCCGGCCTGCGCGACCGGATCTGGTACGGCGGCGGCAGTCTGCGGTCGGCGCGCTGGGCCGGCAAGAACGGGCTGAACCTGCTGGCCAGCAACGTGATCCAGTCCGAGGGATCGCTGGACTTCGCGCAGACGCAGCGCACGCTCATCCAGGCGTTCCGCGAGCACGGCGGCGGCCGCGTCTCCCAGGGCCTCGTGGTGATCCCGACCGACTCGGCCACGCCCGAGCAGCGTGCGAAGTACGAGGCGTACGTCGCCGGACGTGCGGACCGGGTGGGCAAGACGTTCGGGCCGCGCGACTTCATGTTCGAGGGTGACATCGTCGGCACGTCCGCCGAGATCGCCGAGCGCCTCTACGCGCACGTCGCGTTCCAGGAGGTCGACGAGGTGGCGTTCGCGCTGCCGTTCAGCTTCGCGCACGAGGACTACGTGCAGATCCTCACGGACATCGCGACGAAGCTCGGCCCGGAGCTGGGCTGGTCGCCCGCCTAGAGGGTCCACCAGGTGTCGATGCGCGGGACGGACCGCGCATCACCCTCGGCCACGCGCGCGGCGTGGAACAGGAACCCGGCGATACCGGCCGCACCCTGCATCCAGCCGACGCCCGGCGGCAGCAACGGGTCCTCGTCGCGGTGCTCGGTGAACCGCCAGCACACACCCTCGCCGTCCGCGATCGCCCGTTCCACCAGCACATCGGCCAGGTGCAGCGCGAAGTCCGTGTGCCGGCCCGAGTCCAGCAGCACGTCACCGACGCCCGCCGTCCCGCAGCACCGGCCGTCGTTGTCCCAGAACCCCGGGTACTTCCGCTCGGGCAACCCGGAGACGCGGATGCTGTGCAGGCACCGGCGCCGCCACTCGTCCACGTCGACACCGGCCACCTCGGACACCCCCGCGCGCCGCAGGGCGGGCCACAGCAACGAGGTCCCGGTGGGCCCGTGGCACCAGCCGTAGCTGAACTCCTCGAAGCCTTCCAGGCGCGGGATGCGCAGCGGCGCCCGGAATCCGCCGTCGGACGTGTCGCCCAGCGTCACGAGGTGCTCGGCGCCGGCGGCAGCGGCCTCGACGAGGTCCGGGCGCCCGAACTCGGCCCCGGCCAGGGCGAGTGCCGTCGCGACGCCCGAGAGGCCGTGCGAGAAGTTGGGGGTCTCCCGCTGCTCGACGGAGAACCGCACCGGCACCATCCGCCAGTTCAGCCCGCCGGGCACCTCTTCCCGTTCGGCCAGCAGGATTCCGGCTGCTACGTGGGCGAGATCCTCGGCGCCCGCCACGCCGTGACGACGTGCCCACACCGCGCCCAGCAGCACCCCGGCCGTGCCCGCCGTCACGTCGTGGCACCGGGCGCCCTCCCGAAAGCGCGGCGGGACGAGGTGCTCGTGCACCCATCCGTCCGGTGTGGACAGTTCGAGCAGCCTGGCCACCGCTTCCCCGGATCCCGGCGCGTCCAACGCCGTCAGCACGCCCAGTTCGCTGACCAGCCCGTTGAAGAAGCTCGCCTCGGCCGTCCCGTTCGCCCGGACTCGTGCCACGACGGCCTCCGCCAGCTCCTCCTCGCGCGCCGTCCACTCCCTGCTCAGGCGGATCTCCGCCAGCACGTGCGCCAGCCCGCCGACGCCCGCGTACATGCTCGTCCGCCACTCGCCCGGCAGGTCCCCACCCGCGAACTCCGGGATCCAGACCCCCAACTCGTCCTCGCGAACCTGATCCAGCACCCATCGCCAAGCGCGCTCGGCGGTCCCCCGGTACGTCCCCATGCTCTCGATCATTACATTGGCCGGGGTGCAGCGAATCCTCGAAGCCGCGGGACTCACCGAAGTGACGACGTGCCCGTTGGGCGGCGGCACCTACAACTCGGTGTTCCGGGTGTCCGCGCGCGAGGGCGAGTTCGTGCTCAAGATCGCGCCTGACGCGCCACCGGGCCTGACCTACGAACGGCACCTCATGCGCACCGAGGCGATGTTCTGCCGGCTCGGGTCCGCGGTCGCACCGGTGCCGGAGGTCGTGTACGCGGACGACACGGCGCTCCTGGCCACGTGCCTACCGGGCGAACCCCTCTTCGGACGGTCCGACGTCGACCGCCCGCAGGTCCGTCGCGAGCTCGGAGCCGCCGTCCGCGCGGTGCACGGGATCACCGGGCCCGGTTTCGGCTATCCGCAGCTCGGCCTGCACGAGACGTGGACCGGGGCGTTCTTCGGGATGTTCGACGCGGTGCGGGCCGACGCCGAACGCTTCGGCGTCGACCTCCCGACCACCGATCTCACCCGGCACGCCAAGGCGTTCGACGAGGTGGAACGTCCCGCGCTGGTGCACTTCGACCTCTGGGACGGCAACGTCCTCGCCGGCACCGGGCTCACCGGGCTCGTGGACGGTGAGCGGGCGTTCTGGGGCGATCCGGTCGCGGAGTTCGTGTCGCTCGCGCTGTTCGGCGAGATCGAGGACGACCCGGACTTCCTGGACAGCTACCGCTTCGAGTTCACGGACTCCGCCCGCGTCAGGCTGGCCGCCTACCAGGCCTACCTCTACTCGATCATGCTCACCGAACGGGTGCCGCGCGGCAGTACCGACGAGGGGTTCGAGCGGCTGGTCAGGGACGCGCTGGGCCGCGCACTGGGTGTTCTCGCCTGATCGCGGCCGGTGATCTGGAAAGCTGGAAGCGTGCGCGTGGTTTTGCTGGGCCCGACGACCGTCGAGACCGAGGACGGCACACCGGTCGACATCGGTGGTGCCCGCGTCCGCATGCTCGTCGCCCGCCTCGCGCTCGACCCCGGCCGCCCGGTGCCGACAACGACGCTGATCGACGACCTGTGGGGTGAGCAGCCGCCGGCCGACGCCGTCAACGCGCTCCAGTCGCTCGTGTCGAGGCTGCGCAAGGTGTGTCCCGTCGCGCTGGAGCCGGGCGGGTACCGGCTGGGCGTGGCGACCGAGGACGTCGACGTCTTCCGGTTCGAACGGCTGCGCGCCGCCGGGCGGCTCGACGAGGCGCTCGCGCTGTGGCGGGGGGACGCGCTGGCCGACGTGCGGGAGGCGCCGTTCGCCGCGCCGACCGCCGCACGGCTCGAAGAGGCACGTCTGTCCGTCGAGGAAGACCGGGGCGAGCTGGACGTCGCCGCGCTGACGGCGCTGCACGAGAAGCACCCGCTCAGGGAGCGGCTGGCAGGCCTGCTGATGCGGGCGTTGTGCGCGCAGGGCAGGCAGTCCGACGCGCTGCGCGTCTACGCCGAGGTGCGCGGCAGGCTGGCCGACGAGCTGGGTGTGGATCCGTCGCAGGAGCTGCAGGACGTGCACCTGGCGGCGTTGCGCGGTGAGCTCGGGCCGCGGGCGGTGGCCGACCGGTTGCCGGTGCGGCTCACCAGCTTCGTGGGGCGGGAGGCCGAGGTCGCGGAGATCTCCGGGCTGCTCGGACAGGTCCGGCTGGTGACGCTGGTCGGGCCGGGCGGTGCGGGCAAGACCCGGCTCGCCACCGAGGTCGCGGCACGGCATCCGTTGCACGCCAAGGGTCGTGTGTGGTTCGCGGCGCTGGCCGGAATCCGGGCGGCGGAGGACCTGGCCGGTGCGGTGCTCAGCGCGTTCGAGGTGACGTTCGCCGGGGACCCGCGGCGGCGGGCCAGCGAGGGCATGAACCGGATCGCCGAGGTGCTCGGTGCCGGGGAGTCGTTGCTGGTGCTGGACAACTGCGAGCACCTCATCGGCGCGGCGGCCGAGTTCACCACCGAGCTGCTGCGCCGGGTGCCGAACCTCCGCGTGCTCGCGACCAGCAGGGAACCGCTCGCGATCGACGGCGAGTCGTTGTGCCCCATCGGTCCTCTCGCCGTGCCGGACGGGCAGGCGGACGTGTCCGGGTTCGGTGCCGTGCGGTTGTTCCTCGACCGGGCGAGCGCGGTGAAGCCCGGCTTCCGGCTCGACGAGTCCACTGTGGACGACGTGCGGCTGATCTGCCGCCGGCTCGACGGCATGCCGCTCGCGCTGGAACTGGCGGCGGCACGGCTGCGGTCGATGACGGTCCGGCAGATCACCCAGCGCCTGGACGACCGGTTCCGGCTGCTCACCTCGGGCAGCCGCACCGCGCTGCCGCGCCAGCGCACGTTGCGCGCGGTGGTCGAGTGGAGCTGGGACCTGCTGACGGACGAGGAGCTGCGGCTCGCCCGGCGGCTCGCGGTGTTCCCCGCCGGCGCCGACCTCGCCGCGATCGAGGCGGTCTGCCTGCCGGACTCGTTCTACGTGCTCACGTCCCTGGTCGAGAAGTCCATCGTGGACGTCGTCGAGCTCGACGGCGAACCGCGGTACCGGATGCTGGAGACGATCAGGGTCTGCGCCGACGAGCAGCTCAACGCCTCCGTTGAGAAGCGGGAGGTCGTCGGCCGGTTCCGGCACTACTACCGCGAGCTGACCGAACGGTGGGAGCCGCTCACCCGCACCGCGCGCCAGCTCGAGGCGATCGACGTCTACGAGGCGGAGCAGGACAACGTCGTGGCCGCGTTGCGCGGGGCGATCGACGACCGCGAGGTCGAGCTGGCGGCGGACCTGCTCGGCGCCACGTTCTGGTACTGGCTGGTCAAGGGCGACAACGAACGCGCGGAGATGTCGGTGCGCGACGTGCTCGCGCTCGGCGATCTGCTGCCGCCGGACCGGTTCGCGACGTTCCGGGCGATGCAGCTCATCATGGCCGCGGTGCCGGGCGTGACGGACGCGGTGGAGGCCGCGGCCGTCATCGACCGGTGCGTGGACAGCGGTGCCGTCCAGAAGTACCCGTCGCTCGCGATCGCGTTGCCGATGCTCGCGTTCCTCAGCCAGAACTTCGAGCTCGCACGGCGTGAGGTGCGGCGGGCCGCGGCGAGCGAGGACCCGTGGGCGCGGGCGGGCGCGGAGTGGGCGCTCAGCTTCATGCTGGTCGACGAGGGGGATCTCGACGGCGCCGAACGGGCCCGTGACCGTGCGTACGACCAGTTCACGGCCATCGGAGACCGCTGGGGCTCGGCGATGACGCTGGGCATGAAGGCCGCGTTCGTCTCGCACACCGGGGACAACCAGGCGGCGATCGACCTGTACGAACGCGGGCTGGCCGTGGCGACGGAGCTGCGGTCGCAGGACGACGCCGTGCAGCAGCGGTGGCGGCTCGCGGTGGAGTACGCGCGGATGGGCGACCACACCGCGGCCGCACGCGAGGTGGCCGCCGCAGAGGAGTTCGTCCGCGGCGTCGGCAACGACCAGCTGTCCACGATGCTCGACTACGCGAAGGCCGAGGTGGAGCTGCGCGCGGGCAGGGTCGAACAGGCACGCGCGCTGAGCACCAAGTTCAAGCAGCGCGCCACCACGTCGTCCGTGCTCGGGTCGTTCATCACCGAGTGGGTGGCCATGCTCGACGCCCGCATCGCGATCGCCGACGGCCGGTTCGACGACGCCGCGGCGTTTGCCGGGGTGGCCATCCGGACAACGTCGGAACGCGGTGACATGCCGGACCTCGCGATGGTCGCTGAACTGCTGGCACTCGTCCGCCACGCGCAGGGTGACGCCGATGCGACCGTGCGGGTGCTCGCGCTCGCCCAGCTCATCCGCGGCCGCCTCGACATGGGCGACCCGGACGTGCGGCGCCTCGTCGCCGAGCTCGGCGAGCCGGAAAGACTGACGATCACCAAAGCCGAGGCGCTGCAACGGATACGTGAAGAGGCGGGCCTCAGCAGCTGAGGCCCGCCTCCGAAAGTGGTCACACGCGCTTGCGGTACGCCCACATCGCCAGCGGGAAGAACACCGCGACCGCGCCGGCCATCCAGATCAGCGATCCGGTAAGCGGCCCGGCGATCGCGCCGCCGTTGAGCAGCCCGCGCAGCGCGTCCGAGAGCAGGCTGACGGGGCTGATGTCCGCCCACGCCTTGAGCCAGCCCGGCATCGTCGAGGTGCCGACGAACACGTTGCTGCCGAACGTCAACGGCATGATCAGCACGAACATCATGCCCTGCACGGCCTGCGGCGTCTTGAGCAGCATGCCCACGAACACCGACGCCCAGCAGAAGCACAGCCCGAACGCGATCGTGAGCCCGGCCGCGATGAGCAGCTCGACCGGTCCGGTCTGGATCCGGAAGCCCATGATCGTGGCGACCACGAGCAGCACGACGATGCACACGACGTACCGCACGATGTCCGCGAGCACCGCCCCGACCAACGGCGCCGAGCGCGCGATGGGCATCGAGCGGAACCGGTCGAACACGCCCTTGGAGACGTCCGTGTTCATCTGCACGCCTGCGGTCATGCTGGCCTGCAGGATGTTCATCACCATGATGCCCGGCACCAGCATCTGCAGGTAGCTGTCCGTGCTGCCGGCGAGCGCGCCACCGAACAGGTAGGTGAACATCACCAGGAAGATGATCGGCGCGAGCGTGACGTCCATCAGCTGCTCGGGGTTCTTGCGGATCTTGAGAATTCCCCGCCAGGCCAAGGAGAAGCCGTGGCGCATGCCCCTGTCCAACGCGATGGTGCTCATGCCAGGCTCCCTTCGGTCTGCTTGCCGGTGAGCGCGAGGAAGACCTCGTCGAGCGAGGGCAGCCGCAACGCCAGTTCGTCCGCGGTGATGCCGGCCTCGTCGAGCTTGCGGACCAAAGTGGACAGCAGCACCGGGTCGTTCACCGGCGCCGTCAGCAACCCCGTGTCGTCGTCACGGGTCGGGCGCGCCCCGGTCAGGTCGCCGAGGATCCGGTACACCACGTCGAGGTCGCGCATCGACGTCGGCCGCACCTGCAGCGTCTGCCCGCCCACGCGCCGCTTCAGCTCGTCCGGCCGGCCCTCGGCCACGACGCGACCGTGGTCGAACACGGTGATCGAGTCGGCGAGCTGGTCAGCCTCCTCCAGGTACTGCGTGGTGAGCAGGACCGTCACGCCGTTCGCGACGAGCTTGCGCACCACCGCCCACACCTCGTTGCGGGCGTGCGGGTCCAGCCCCGTGGTCGGTTCGTCCAGGTAGAGCACGGACGGGTTGCCGACGAGGCTGGCCGCGAGGTCGAGCCGCCGGCGCATGCCTCCCGAGTACGTCTTGGCGGCCCGTCCGGCGGCGTCGGTGAGCTCGAACCGCTCGAGCAGCTCCGCCGCCTTCGCTCGCGCCCCCGCACGGGAGTGGTCCAGCAGACGGGCCAGCAGCACGAGGTTCTCCGTGCCGGAGAGGTCCTCGTCCACCGACGCGTACTGCCCGGTCAGGCCGATCAGCGACCGGACCGCCCTCGGGTCCTTGAGCACGTCGTGCCCGTGGACCGTGGCGTGCCCCGCGTCCGGGCGCAGCAACGTGGCCAGCACCCGCACCGCCGTGGTCTTGCCCGCGCCGTTCGGCCCGAGCACACCCACGACCTTCCCCTCCGGCACCTCGAGGTCGACGCCGTCCAGCGCCTTGGTCTCCCCGTAGTGCTTGACCAGGCCTTCAGCCCTGATCGCGAGTGCCATCGTTCCTCCCTGTGTCTCCCGGGGGAACTGTGCGCCGCCGCGCTGGCAGGCCGCTGGCAGAGCGCTGTCAGCGGCTGGCAGCCATCCGGCGCACGGCCTCGGTGATGATCTCGGGCGACGTGCCGAGGTTGAACCTGACGTGGCCCTCTCCCCCACTGCCGAACTCCCGGCCCGACATCAGCGCCACCTTGCCCCGTTCGACGAAGAACGCGGCCGGGTCGTCGCTGATGGCCCGGCAGTCGAGCCAGGCCAGAAAGGTCGCCTCGGAGGGTTCGTAGCCGATCTCGGGCAGGTGCTCGGTGAGCAGGGTCTTGAGGAGCTTCCGGTTCTCGTCGAGGCCGTCGAGCAGGGCGTCGAGCCACTCGCCGCCGTGCGTGAACGCGGCGGCGTGCGCGATCGTGCCGAAGTGGCTCGGTCCGTGGCTGACCTCCTCGGGCAGCCTCGCGAGGTCGTCGGTGTTCGCGACCGCCACCGCCGCGCGCATCGCCGCCAGGTTCCAGCCCTTCGACGCGGACATCAGGCACATCCCCTGGTCGTCGACGCTCAGGTACGGCACGAACCGGGCGCTCCTGGAGACGAGCGGCGCGTGGATCTCGTCGGCGATCACGCGGACGCCGTACGTCCTGGCCAGCTCGGCGAGTGCCGTCAGCTCCCCCGCGGTGTGGACGGTGCCGGTCGGGTTCTGCGGGTTGCACAGCAGGTACACCGGGCGGTCGGCCTTGACGTGCCGGAACGTCCGCTCGATCACGCCGAGGTCGAGGCGCCCGTTCGTCAGCGGTGCCTCGATGACGGCGCGCCCCAGGCTCCGGACGAACAGGTAGAACGGCGGGTACACCGGCGGGCTGACGATCACCGGGTCGCCGGGCCCGGACACCAGCTTGATCAGCTCGACGGCGCCGAGCATCACGTCGGACACGAGCGCCGCGCGTTCCACGGGCAGGTCCCAGCCCCAACGTTCTCGTGCGAACGCCGCGAGCGCCTCCTGGTAGGCGGTCCCGGCCGGATAACCGGTGTCGCCCAGTTCCAGGGCGTCGACGAGGGCCTGCTTGATCGGCTCGGCCGGGTCGACGTCCATCTCGGCCACCCACAGCGGGAGCACGTCGTCCGGGAACTGCCGCCACTTCACGCTCGTGCGCCGCCGCAACCGTTCCAAGGACACCTGACTCAGCGGGTTCAGCATGAAACCCAAGGTAGGTCACCCCGGAGGGCCCCACCAGCGAGGTGAGGCCCTCCGAAGTCTCAGGCGAACGGCGACTTGTCGATGCCGCACGTCTTCTGAGCAGGCAGCACACCGGTGAACAGGTACTCCCGCTTCGCCTTCTCCGCGCACGCGCTGCGCACGTACATGGAGGTGTGCCCGTACCCCTCGACGGTCAGGAACCCCGTGCGGGCCATCTCCGCGGCACCGTCACGAGCACCGTGCAACGGCGTCGACGGGTCGAACCTGCTGTTGATGAACAGGATCGGCGCCGACGTCCAGCGGTTCCACGGGCCGGTGTAGCGGTCGTCGTCACGGCCCTGCCAGAACGCGCAGGCCATCATGTCGAACACCACGGCCCGGCCCCAGTACGGCACGCGCTGGTCCTCGCTCTTGCCGTACTTCGTGTACGTGGCCGCGTCACGCGGGAAGTCGCTGTCCGAGCACTGCACGGCGTTGAAGGCCTCAAACCGGTTCGAGGTGTAGTCGGCGGCGGACGCCGTCAGCGAGGCCGGTGCCTCCCAGACGCCCTGCAGCACGCGGGCCAGGTCCTGCCAGGTGTCCGGCTGCGCGAGCGAGTCCCACACGGTGGTGATCAGCGAGACGCGGTCGAACCGCCCGTCCGGCGTGGTGACCGGGGACGCCGTCACCCGTGCGACGAGGTCCGCCCACTTCTGCTTCAGGTCGCCGCCGGCGAACGCGCACTGGGCGCCCGGTGCCGCACACAGCTTCAGGAACTGGTCGAACGTCTCGGCGACACCGCGCGGCACGTCCTGGCGGGTGTCCAGCGGCACGGTCCTGCCCTGGTCACCGTGCCCGGTGGCGTTGCCGATGAAGTCGAGCGAGCCGTCGAACGCGAGCGCGCGCACCTTGTCCGGGAACATGTTCGCGTAGATCGCGCCGAGGTGCGTGCCGTACGAAATGCCGTGGTACGTCAGCTTCTTGTCGCCCACGGCCTTGCGCAGCAGGTCGAGATCACGAGCCGTGTTGGCGGACGAGACGTGGTCGAGCAGGTCGCCGGACTTGGCCTCACACCGCCGCACGAACTCGCGGTAGCTGTCGAAGAACGCGGGCTCCTGCGCCGCGGTGTCCGGGTAGACCGGGATGGAGTTGAGGAACGCCTGCTGCTCCTCGACGCTGTCGAAGCACCGCACCGTCGCCGACCGGCCGATGCCGCGCTGGTCCCACGACACCACGTCGAACCGCGACCGCAGCTCGGACGAGAACAGCCATTCCCACTTGCCGCGCGCCCGCAGTCTGTCCACACCGGACGCACCGGGCCCGCCGAAGTTCACGAACAACGAGCCGATCCGCTTCGCCGGGTCGGTCGCGGGCAGCCTGATCAGCGCGAGGTCGATCTTCGCGCCGTAGGGCTGGTCGTGGTCCAGCGGCACCTTCGCCGTCGAGCACTGGAACCCGTCCTGGCAGTCCTGCCAGGACAGAGCAGGCGTCTGCGCCTCTTCGGCCGCCAGCGCGGCCGGCGCCAGTCCGATGACCAGCGCGGCCGTCAAAAGTAGTGATTTCACATGAAGCTCCCCAGTTCCTGACCTCTCGACCACGAAGACGCCGATGAGATCAACCGGGTTGCGTCTGGCAAATGTCAACCGTTCAGCGCGTGCGTCGCGGTCGCCCCTCCGTCGACCACGAACTCCCCGCCCGTGCAGTACGCGCTGTCGTCGCTGGCCAGGAACAGCACGACGTTCGCGACGTCCTCCGGTTGCCCGATCCGCCGCAACGCGAGCTTCTTGCCGATCGGCGAGACGTCGATCGTGCGGCCCAGCGCCTCGCTGACCATCGGGGTGTCGATGGCGCCGGGATGCACGGAGTTCACCCGGATCCCGTGCTGGCCCAGCTCCATCGCGGCGACCTTGGTCATGCCGCGGATCGCGAACTTCGACGCCGTGTACGCCGTCAGGTACGGCATGCCGCCCAGACCCTCGACCGACGACACGTTCACGATCGACCCGCCACCGGCCTGCTTCATCGACGCCACAACGGATCGCATGCCGAGGAACGTGCCGACCTGGTTGATGCCGATCACCCGCTGGTAGTCGGCGAGCTTCGTGTCGGCCAGCGCGGAGAAATGCAGGATTCCGGCGTTGTTCACGAGAACCGTGATGTCGCCGAACGTCTGCACGGTGAACGCGACGGCCTCGGCCCACTCGTCCTCCGACGACACGTCCAGGTGGCAGTACTCGGCGCCGAGTTCGGCCGCGAGCTCCTTGCCCTGGTCGTCGAGGACGTCGGTGATCATCACCCGCGCGCCCTCGGCGACGAACCGGCGTGCCGCGGCGGCGCCCTGACCCCGGGCGGCGCCGGTGATCAGGGTGACCTTCCCGTCCAGCCGCATCTACATCATCTCGTCGGTCAGCGGCATCATCACGGTCTTGAGCTCGGTGTAGGCCTCGTAGGCGCTCTGCCCGCCCTCGCGGCCCAGGCCCGACTGCTTGTAGCCGCCGAACGGGATGTGCGGTTCGAGCTGGAAGCCGTTGATGCCGACCATTCCCACGCGCAACGCCTTCGAGACGCGGAACGCGCGGCGCACGTCGTTGGTGTACACGCCCGCGCCCAACCCGTACTCGGTGTCGTTCGCGATCCGGACGGCCTCTTCCTCGGTGTCGAACGGCACGACCGTCAGCACCGGGCCGAAGATCTCGTCACGGGCGATCGCCATGTCGTTGCTGGCGTCGGCGAAGATCGTCGGGGCGACGAAGTTGCCGGACGCGTAGTCGCCGTCGAGCCGGGTGCCGCCGGTGACGAGGCGGGCGCCTTCCTCCTGGCCGCGTTCGATGTAGCCGAGCACGCGTTCGAGCTGCTTGCCGTTGATCAGCGGGCTGGCGAGCACGGCCGGGTCGAACGGGTCGCCGAACGTCACGGCGGTCGCGAGCATCTGCGCCATCGAGAGGAACTCGTCCTGCGCCTCCCGCTGCACCAACGCCCTGGTGTGCGCGACGCACGCCTGCCCGGACAGGCCCATCGTGACCATGCCCATGCAGGTCATCGCGGCGAGGCCGACGTTCGGCGCGTCCGCGAACACGATCGCCGGCGACTTCCCGCCCAGTTCCAGGGAGACGCGCTTCATCGTCGCGGCGGAGGCCTCGACGATCCGGCGGCCGACACCGCGGCTGCCGGTGAAGCTGATCTTGTCGACACCGGGGTGGGTGATCAGCGCCTCGCCGGTCGGGTTGCCGGGGCCGGTAACGAGGTTGACGACGCCCTCGGGGAGGCCCGCCTCGAGCAGCAGCTCGACCATGCGGATCACGCAGAACGACGCGAACTCCGACGGCTTCACCACGACCGTGCAGCCGGCGGCCAGCGCGGGTGCGAGCTTCTGGGCGAACAGCACGAACGGCGCGTTCCACGGCAGGATCGCCGCGACGACGCCGACCGGTTCGCGGAACGTCATCGCGAGGTGGTCGCCGCCCTGGTACGGCGGCAGGGTCTGGCCGCCGACCTTGTCGATCCAGCCCGCGTGGTGGTCGAAGATGTCCGCCGCGATGCCGACCGAGGTGGCGTAGATCTGGCCGAACGACAGCGGCACGCCGTTGTCCAGCGCCTGCAGGCCGCGCAGTTCGTCGGAGTGCTCCCGGAGCAGATCCCCGTACCTGCGCAGGACCTTGATCCGCTCGCTCGCCCGGCTGCGCGCCCAGGTGCCCTCGTCGAACGCCTTGCGGGCGGCCAGCACCGCCTCGTCCACGTCCTTCGCGGACGCTACGGCGAAGCTGCCGATCTCCTCGCCGGTCGCGGGGTGGTGGTGGGTCCAGGTCTCGTCGGCCTCGCGGAACTCGCCCCCGATGAGGAGCCGGCCGTCCTTGAGGCCCAGCGTCTCGCGGTGCGGGTGGACGGTGAGCGCCACAGCTCCTCCTACAGTGCCATCGTTTCCGTACAGGCGAAGGTCCTTTGTGGATCCCGGTCGGCGAAGTGGCCGTCGAGATCGGTGAACGCGCCGAACTTCTGCTCGACGGTCGGCGGTGCCATCAGCGCGACCATGCCGCCGTGCACGACGAAGACCTGTCCGTTGATATTCTCCCCGGACGGTCCCGCCAGGTGTGCCACGAACTTCGCGACGTGCTCGGGCGCCAGCGAGTCGTCGCCCTCCGGTGCGTCGCCGAACACGTGCGCCGTCATCTGGGTGCGGGCGCGGGGGCAGATCGCGTTGGCGCGCACGCCGTACCGGCTCGCGCCCCGGGCCGTCGCCACGGTGAGCGCCGCGATGCCCGCCTTGGCCGCCGCGTAGTTGGCCTGGCCTTCCGAACCGAGCAGGAACGCCTCCGAGGAGGTGTTGACGATCCGCGCGTAGACCGGTTCGCCCGCCGCCTTCGACTGCTGCTTCCACAGCGCGACCGCGTTGCGCGACAACAGGAAGTGGCCGCGCAGGTGCACCCGCACGACCAGGTCCCACTCCTCGTCGGTCATGTTGAACAGCATCCGGTCGCGCAGCACACCCGCGTTGTTCACCACGACGTGCAGTCCGCCGAACTGCTCCATCGCGGCGGTGACGAGGGCGTCGGCGGTGCTCCGCTCCCCCACGTCACCCTCGACCACGACGCACTTCGCGCCGAGTTCCTCGATCTCGGCCGCGGCGGCGTCGGCCGATCCCGGCAGGTCGTTGAGCACGATCGACGCGCCCGCCCGCGCGAGCTCGAGTGCTTCCGCGCGGCCGAGCCCGGCACCGGCGCCGGTGACGACGGCGACCTTCCCCGCAAGGTCCACAAGAGACTCCCTAGTCGAACAGAATGACCTGGCGGATCAGGGATCCGCCGCCCTTGAGCGCCTGCAGTCCCTCGTTGACGTCCTCCAGCCTGATCCGCTTGCTGATCATGCCTTCGAGGTCGAGCCGGCCCTGCCGCCACAGCGCGATCATGCGCGGGATGTCGCGGCGGAAGTTCGCCGTCCCGTAGAACGATCCGTGCAACGTCTTGTCGTGCAGGAAGAGCTCCTGGGCGCTGAACGACACCATCGCGTCCGCCCGGCCCGCTCCGACGACGACCGTGTGGCCACCGCGGCGGGTCAGGTCCCACGCCTGGCGGATCGTGGCGGGCAGCCCGACGACGTCGAAGACGTAGTCGAAGCCCATGCCGGAGTTCAGCTGGTTGTTGAGGTCCACGATGCCGTCGGGCGTCGTCGCGTGCGTCGCGCCGAACCTCTGCGCCACCTCGTGCTTCTCCGGCACGGGGTCGACCGCGACGATCCGGGCCGCGGCGGCGAGCCGGGCACCCTGGATCACCGCGACACCGACACCACCGCAGCCGATCACGGCGACGCTGGCACCCGCCTCGACCCTCGCGGTGTTGAGCACCGCTCCGACGCCGGTCAGGATGCCGCACGACAGCAGCGCGGCGACGTCCCACGGCACGTCGTCGTCGATCTTCACCGCGGCGTCGGCGGGCACGACCATCTCCTCGGCGAACGCGCCGAGCCCGGCGTACCCGAAGGCCGGGCTGCCACCGACGACGAACCTCGGCGACGTGAACGCGGAAATGGTGTGCACGAGGCACAGATGCGACTGACCCGTCACGCATTGGGCGCACTTCCCGCACGGTGGCACGAACGTGATCGCCACGTGGTCACCGACCGCGAGCGACGTCACGGCGCTCCCGATCTCGGCGACCTCACCGGCGCCCTCGTGGCCGACGACGCCGGGCGCCAGGGCCGGCAGTGTTCCGTCCATTGCGGACAGATCGCTGTGGCACACCCCGCAAGCCTTGATCCTGATGCGGATCTCCTGCGGACCCACGGGTGTGGTGGTCACGTCGTCGCGGAGCTCGAGCTTGTCGTCGCCTACCTGGTTGAGCACGGCAGCCTTCACCGGTATCACTCCTCGCTGAGCTCACGGCCGAAGTACCCGTCGGACACTAGAATCTGTTCCTGTTCTTGACAAGGCCCATCAGCGTGAGAGCCGCAGTGCGCCCTTGGGGCACGACGCCACGGCCCGTTTGGCCGGAGCCTCCTCGGCCGACGCCAGCTCACCGTCCCGGATCTGCAGAACCTCGTCGTCGTCAAGGTCAAAGACCTCGGGCAGGATGGACATGCACTCCCCGTGCGCCTCGCACAGCGAAGGGTCGACGCCGACCTTCATCGCGGCCTCCTGACATCAAGTAGAACTTGTTCTAGAGTAGCGGTTATGCGCATCGGTTTCACGCCCGAGCAGGAGCAGTTGCGCCAGGAGTTGCGGGCGTACTTCGCCGCGCTCATGACGCCCGAACGACGGGCCGGCCTCGCCGGCGGAAGTGACTACGGCGACGCCGGGGTCTACAAGGACACCGTCCGCCAGATGGGTCGCGACGGCTGGCTGACCATCGGCTGGCCGGAGGAGTACGGCGGCCGGAACCGGCCGATGATCGAGCAGCTGATCTTCCTGGACGAGGCCTCCGCGGCCGGTGCGCCGGTGCCGTTCCTGACGCTGAACTCCATCGGGCCGACGATCATGTCCCTGGGCACGCCCGAGCAGAAGGCGTGCTACCTGCCGAAGATCGCGTCCGGTGAGTTGCACTTCGCCATCGGCTACTCCGAACCGGAGGCGGGCACCGACCTCGCCGCCCTGCGCACACGGGCGGTCCGCGACGGCGACGAGTACGTGATCAACGGCCAGAAGATGTGGACGAGCCTCGTCCAGTACGCCGACTACGTGTGGCTGGCCTGCCGCACCGACCAGGAGTCGCAGCGGCACAGGGGCTTGAGCGTCCTCATGGTGCCGACCACCGATCCCGGCTTCTCCTGGACGCCCGTGCCGACGATGTCCGGACCCACGACCAGCGCGACCTTCTACGACAACGTGCGGGTGCCCGCGGCGAACCTCATCGGCGAGGAGCACAAGGGCTGGAAGCTCATCACGAACCAGCTCAACCACGAACGCGTCGCCCTCTGCTCGGCCGCGCCGCTGCAGACCGCGCTGCGCGAAGTTCGTCAATGGGCGGACGAAACCGGTGCCGCGGAACAGGAATGGGTACGTCTGCACCTCGCCCGCGTGCACGCCAAGACCGAGTTCCTCAAGCTCATCAACTGGCGCATCGCCTCCGGCTCCGACGAGGCGCCGTCACCGGCCGAGGCCTCCGCGACCAAGGTGTTCGGCACCGAGTTCGCCACCGAGGGCTACCGGCTGCTGATGGAGGTGCTGGGCGCCAACGGAATCGTGCGCGCCGGCTCTCCCTGCGCACTGCTGCACGGCCGGGTGGAACGCATGCACCGGTCGGCGTTGATCCTGACGTTCGGCGGCGGCACCAACGAGATCCAGCGGGACATCATCGCGCGGACGGGCCTCGGGCTCCCCGCCGTACCCCGGTAGGAGATGCCATGGACTTCACGCTGACCGAGGCGCAGCGCGAGCTGGCGGCGCTGACCCGCAAGATCCTCGACTCGTCGGACTCACCGTGGCCCGACCTGGTCAAGTCCGGCGTGGTGCCGGAGCAGCCGGACGAGTTCGGGGTGCTGGAACAGTGCTCGGTGCTGGTCGAACTGGGCCGCGCGGTCGCGGCGGTCCCCTACCTGCCGGCGACGGTCGCCGCGTCGGCGCTCGCCGAGTTCGGTACGGCCGATCAGCGTTCCCGCTGGCTGACGCCCGGATCCGTGCTGTCCGTGGCACTCTCGGAAGCCGACGGCGTGCTGACCGCGGTGCCGTTCGCCCGGACTGCCGCCGCTTTCCTGGTGGCGCACGGTGAGGAGGTGTTCCTCGTCGAGGCCAGCCAGGTGGAGGTCACCCCGCAGGAGCTCGTCGACGGCTCGGACGCCGGATGCTTCGAGTTCTCCGGCGGCGAGGTCGTTCCCGGCCTCTCCCCCGACTGGCTGATCACGCGCTACACGCTCGGCCTGTGTGCGTTGCAGCTCGGCGTCACCGAGCGCGCCCTGGAGCTGACGGCCGAGTACGCCCGCACCCGCGTGCAGTTCGACCGGCCCATCGGCAGCTTCCAAGCCGTGGCGCAACGTCTCGCTGATGCGTACATCGACGTCGCGGCCATCCGCCTGACGCTCTGGCAGGCCGCCTGGCGCCTGTCCGAGGGCCTGGACGCGGCAGCGGAGGTGGCGACGGCCAAGTTCTGGGCCGCCGACGCCGGGCACCGCGTGGCGCACACCGCCGTGCACGTCCACGGCGGCACCGGCATCGACATGAGCCACGACGTGCACCGCTACTTCACCGCGGCGAAGCGCAACGAGTTCGAGCTGGGCGGTGCGACCGCCCAGCTCCTGAAACTCAGCGCAGCTTGGTGAGGCGTTCGACCGTCACGCCGAACTCCGCCAGCAGGTCCGCCATGACGTCCGCGACCGGGCGGACCTCGTTCATCCGCCCGACGACCTGCCCGACCGGCATCGAGACCACGGACGGGTCGTCGGACCGGGCGATCCGGTGGTGCGCCTCGCTGACCAGGATGTTCTGCAACGGCATCGGCAACGGCTCCGGCGCGCCCGGCTGCGCCCACGCCTCGGTCCACCGCGTCTTCAGCAGCCGCGCCGGTTTGCCGGTGTAGACGCGGGTGCGGACGGTGTCGCTGGAACCGGCGGCCAGCAGCGCTTCCTGCGTGCTGGAGTTGCCCAGGGTGTACTCGGCCGTGGTGAGCCAGTACGAGCCCATCCACACACCGGACGCACCGAGCGCCATCGCCGCGGCGGCCTGCCGTCCCGAACCGATGCCTCCCGCGGCGAGCACCGGGACGTCCACCGCGTCCACGATCTCCGGCACGAGCACCATCGTGGCGACCTCACCGGTGTGCCCGCCGGCCTCGTAACCCTGTGCCACCACGATGTCGACACCGTTGGCCACATGCCGTCGCGCGTGCTCGGCCTTGCCCGCCAGCGCCGCCACCGGCACGCCCGCCGCGTGCACCCGTTCGATGATGTCCGCCGGGGGTGAGCCCAGCGCGTTCGCGATGAGCCGGATCGGGTGTTCCAGCGCCACGTCGACGTGGGAGCGCGCGACGGAGTGCAGCCAGCCGAGCACGCCCTCGCCGCCCTCTCCGTCCGGTAGCGGTGGCACGCCGAGCTTCAGCAACGTCTGTTGCACGAAGTCCTTGTGGCTCTGGGGGATCAGTCCGGCCAGGTCGATCTGCGTGCCTTCCTTCGGCACGGTGGCGGGCATGACGATGTCGACGCCGTACGGCTTGCCGTCGGTGTTCTCGTCCATCCACGTCAACGCGCGGTCGAGGTCCTCCGCGTCGTTGAACCGCACGCACCCGAGGACACCGAGCCCGCCCGCCCTGCTGATCGCCGCCGCCACG
The DNA here is from genome assembly GCF_014646255.1 of Lentzea pudingi. Taxonomy (GTDB): domain Bacteria; phylum Actinomycetota; class Actinomycetes; order Mycobacteriales; family Pseudonocardiaceae; genus Lentzea; species Lentzea pudingi. Next base: position 831,206 of record NZ_BMNC01000001.1, on the reverse strand, counting down.
TGCTCGGACGGCGTGAAGCCGAAGACGGGGTGCTCGATGCCCAGCTCGTCACACAGGCTGGTGCGCATGGTCCTCCACGTGGCGCTTCGCCCACTGGTAGTCGGGTTTGCCGCTGGGGGTGCGGCCGATCTCGCCGACGAGCCACAACGACCGCGGCACCTTGTAGCCCGCGAGCGACTCGCGGACGTGGGCGTCCAGTTCGGACAGTGTCGGCGTGGCACCGTCCCGCGGCTGGACGATCGCGCCGACGCGCTGGCCGAGCAGGTCGTCGGGAATGCCGATCACGAGCGCGTCGAAGACGTCCGGGTGCGACTTCAGCACCCCTTCGACCTCCTCCGGGAACACCTTCTCGCCGCCGGTGTTGACGCAGGTGTTGCCGCGTCCCAGCAACGTGATGTCGCCGTCCTCCTCGAACCGGGCGAAGTCGCCGGGCACGGTGAACCGCTTGCCGCCGACCTCGACGAACATCCGCGCGGTCTTCTCGGGGTCCTTGTAGTAGCCGAGCGGGATGTGCCCGCCGCGCGCCAGCTTGCCGATCACACCGGGCGCCGGCTCGAGCTTGTTGCCGTCCTCGTCGATGACGATGGTGTCCTCGTTGAGCTTCACCTTGGTGCCGTCGGTCTTCACCATCTCCTTGGGCACCGCGCCGATGCCGGTCGACCCGGTCTCGCTCGACCCGATCGACTCCAGCAGCGTCGTGTGCGGCAGGAGCTCCTGGTACTGCTTCTTGACGGTGTAGGAGAACAGGGCGGCGCTGCTGTTGAGGATGTAGAGCGACGAACCGTCGTAGCTGCCGCGCTGGAACTCCTCGATCAGCGGCCGGCCCATGGCGTCCCCGGTGATGACGGCGACCTGGACCTTTTCCCTTTCGATCACCTGCCAGATCTCGGCGGGGTCGAACTTGGGCACCAGCACCACCGTGCTGCCGCTGAACAACGCGCCGAGCACCGCCCACTGCGCCGCGCCGTGGATCAGCGGCGGCAGGCACAGCCTGATGAGCCCGTAGTCCTTGCCGGCGTTGGCCTGGTGCCACTCGTCGGTCAGCCGTTCGCCGGTCACGAAGTCGATGCCGCCGCCGAGCGTGCGCCATACGTCCTCGTGCCGCCACATCACGCCCTTGGGCATGCCGGTCGTGCCGCCGGTGAACAGGATGTAGAGGTCGTCGGGGCTGCGCGGCCCGAAGTCCCGTTCGCCGGACTCCTCCGCCAGCACCGTCTCGTAGTCGGCGCCCTCGAACGGTTCCTCGGTCTCGTCGTCGATGACGACCGTGTGACCGGGCGCGCCGACCTCCGCGACCAACGGCGCGTACCGCCGTTCGTGTACGAGAGCGGTCAGGTCCGCTTCCCCGAACAGGTATTGCAACTCGTTCTTGGTGTAGCGGTAGTTCACGTTGATCGCCACGGCACGCAGCTTGTAGACCGCGAGCATGGCTTCGACCAGTTCGATCGAGTTGCGCGCGTAGAGCCCCACGTGCGCACCCTGCGTCACGCCGTTCTTTACCAGGTGGTGAGCCAGTTTGTTGGCTCGCGACTCCAGCTCGGCGTAGGTGACCCGCTTGGGACCGCAGATGAGCGCGGTCCTGTCGGGCACGGTGTCGGCGGCGTGTTCAACGAGGTCTGCGACGTTGAGGGCCATGGTAGGCAAAGTAGAACGTGTTACTGTTCGGGACAATCCCCCGTGCGGTCAGACTCGATCCAGGAGGCGCGTGAATGACGACCACGACGGAACCACATGCGTTGGTGGACTTGGTCGGCAACGTCCTGGTCGTCACGATGAACCGCCCGGAGGTCCGCAACGCCTTGTCCGGCCCCATGTTGGCCATCATGAAGGAGGCGTGGGACCGCGTGGACTCCGATCCGGACGTCCGCGTCTGCGTCCTGACCGGCGCGGGCGGCTCGTTCTGCGCGGGCGCGGACCTGAAAGCCATGACGTCCAACCATCCCAGCGAGAACGCGGGCAAGTTCGACTTCTCCGTCATCGAACCACTGCTCAAAGGTCGTCGATTGACGAAACCGCTCATCGCCGCCGTGGAAGGACCCGCGGTCGCCGGTGGCACGGAGATCCTGCAGGCGACCGACATCCGGGTGGCCGGCGAGAGCGCGCGGTTCGGTGTCTCCGAGGCGCGCTGGGGCCTGTTCCCCCTGGGCGGCTCGGCGGTGCGGCTGCCGCGCCAGATCGCCTACACGGTCGCGGCCGACCTCCTGCTGACCGGGCGGCACATCCGGGCCGCGGAGGCCAAGGAGATCGGGCTGATCGGGCACGTGGTGCCGGACGGCCAGGCGCTGGACAAGGCCCTCGAACTCGCCGCGCTGATCACGGCCAACGGGCCGATCGCGGTCCAGAAGATCCTGCAGACCATCCGGGAGACCGAGGTGATGCACGAGAACGAGGCGTTCCAAGTGGACGCTCGGCTCGGCATGGAGGTGTTCTCCAGCGAGGACGCGAAGGAGGGGCCGCGGGCGTTCGCGGAGAAGCGCAAGCCGGAGTTCAAGGGCCGGTAGGCAGCTCCCGGGCGAATTCGTTCGCGCCCGTAACACATCGCGGCGATGCTCCGATCTGCGTATCAAACATCCGCAGTCCGGGGCAGGGGCCAGTCTTGACACACTCCGACCAAGAGACCGACAACGGGATAGAGGGCAACGTCAGCACGGCGTTCCAGGCCGGGTCGATGGCGATCACCCTCGGAGCTCCCGCCAAGCCCGTGCGGGGCAGGGCCTTCTGGGGCGCGACCGCCGCGGTCTCCGTGCTCGCCGTCGCGGGTGTGTCCACACTGGCCATGAAGCTGATCGCTCCCGGCGAGCCGGGCAGGGAGATGCCGGCGGCGGTCACCAGCCCGAACTCGGTCGAAGCCGCCGCCACGTCGTCACCAGCGCCCGCCGTCCTGCCCGTCACCACGACCACGGCAGGCCGTCCGGCCGCGATCGTCACGACGGCGCGTCCGACCGTCAACGCCCCGGCTGTCGTCCCACCGGTCGTCACCACCACTGCCGCCAAAGCTGCCACCCTCCCACCCGTGCCCACGGGCGACGGCGTGCGGTTCAGCGGCACGGTGCCGTTCGGCAGCTACAACCTCGATCTCGCGGAGCCACGCGGCATGGACGGCATGAACGTCTGGCCGCTGACACCCGGCCGTCTGCACGGCGACGAGAACTACCTGCTCGCGGAGTGGACCGGCGACGGCACGCCAGGCCGCGACGAGTGCGCCGCCGACATCGCCCGGCGGGGCACGAGGGACGCGGTGAACCTGATCGCCGGCAGCCGGGTGTGCGGCCGGACGCCCGGTGGCCGCACGTTCTTGGTCGAGGTGAGCGCCGTGGACACCACGACGATCACCGGCCGGGTCACGGTCTGGGAAGCGGCGTGACCATCGGCATCGGTTCCCCGGCACCGCCGCAGTCGCGGGGAGCTGACCGAGCGCCTGCGCTCTGCCTCTGTCCCTAGACGACGATCAGCGGCCAGGTCACGGTCTGGGAGGCGGCGTGACCGTCGGCATCGGTTCCCTGGCACCGCGGTCGCGAGGCGCTGACCGAATGCCCGCGCTCTACCGCTGTCCCTAGACGTCGTTCGCCGCGATGTACCCGAACGTCATGGCGGGCCCGATCGTCGAACCCGCCCCGGCGTAGCTGTTGCCCATCACGGCCGAACTCACGTTGCCCGCCGCGTAGAGCCCCGGGATCACCGAGCCGTCCGGCCGCAGCACGCGGGCGCGCGCGTCGGTGACGAGGCCGCCCTTGGTGCCGAGGTCGCCGGGCACGATCTTGAAGGCGTAGAACGGGGGCGCCCACAGCGGTGCGAGGCAGGAGTTCGGGAAGACCGCCGGGTCGGTGTAGTAGTGGTCGTAGGCGCTGTCGCCGCGTTGGAAGTCGGTGTCGCGGCCGGTCATGGCCTGGCCGTTGAACCGGCTGACGGTCGACCTGAGGTTCGCGGCCGGCACGCCGATGGCCGAGGCCAGGCCGTCCAGCGACCAGTTCTTCACGACCGCGCCGGAGGAGTACCAGCCGTCCGGCAGCGGCAGCGTCGGCGCCACGTCGGCGAACAGGTACCTGTTGCGGTAGTTCTGGTCGACGACGAGCCACGCCGGGATGCACGGGGCGGACGGGTTCTTGTCGTACATGACATGCACGACGTCGCTGTAGGGCGCGGCCTCGTTGACGAAGCGGCGACCGGCGGCGTTGATCATCAGGCCGCCGGGGAGCGTGCGTTCGGCGAGGCAGAAGTACGGGGTGCCGGGCACCGGGATCGCGGGACCCCACCAGGCGTCGTCCATCAGGTCCACGGCGGCGCCCGCGCGCAGACCGGCCCGGTGGCCGTCGCCGGTGTTCTCCTTCGCGCCGACCGTCCACTGGGTACCGATCGGCTGGCGCTGGTACTGGGCGCGCATGGCCGCGTTGTGCTCGAAGCCGCCGGAACCCATGATCACGCCGCGACGTGCCCGCACGGCACCGCGTGAGGTCAGCACTCCGCGAACGACGCCGTGCTCGACGATCAGGTCCTGCAGCCCGGTGTTCAGCCAGACCGGGACGTTCGACTGCAACAGGCCCGCGCGCAGCCCGCCGGCCAGCGCCTGTCCCATGGTCAACGGCTTCTGGCCCGCCAGTGCGGCGGCGGTACCCCTGGCCAGTGCCGCGGCGGCCGTCGCGGCGCCCTTCGCGTTGACCAGGGCCAGCGCGAGCCACTTGTAGTCCGCGCCGTAGATCACCATTCCGGCCGGTGTCGACAGGTACGGGGCGTTGAGGTTCGCGAGTTCGGGTCCGAGGATTCGGCCGTCGAGCACCTCCGGCTCGATCGACCGTCCCTTCGCGATACCGCCGGGGTACTCCGGGTAGTAGTCGCTGTAGCCGTCCATGTGGCGGAAGCGCAGCGGGCTGTTGCGCATGACGAACGAGAGCATCTGCGGCCCGTGCGTCAGGTAGGCCTGCTGCCGCACCAGTGGGATGTCGCCGACGACGGCCGCCAGGTACTGCGCGGCCTTCGCGGGCGTGTCCGGCACACCGGCGGCCAGGATGATCTCGTTGTTGGGGATCCAGATCCCGGCGCCGGACCGGGCGGCCGAGCCACCGTACGTCGGCGCCTTCTCCACGACCACGCAGCTCAGGCCGCGTTTGGCGGCGGTGAGCGCGGCGGTCATGCCGGCCGCTCCCGCGCCGACGACCACGACGTCGAACTCGCCGAGGTCGGCGGACGCGGTGGCCGGTTTGACGAGTCCGGAGGCCAGTGCGAGACCGGCTCCGGCGAGCACCTGACGGCGGTTCAGGTTCACGGGTTCACTCCAGACATCGTCTTCCGGTGGTCCCAGCTGGCTGTCTTGGTCGGACGGAAGATCACGGCGACACGCCTCGACATCGCCTTGCGCAGCGCCTCACGGGCCTGGGGGTCGTCGCCGACCTCGCCGAAGTTGCGTTCCACCACGGCGTCCACGACCGGGCCGAGGTCCGTGAACTCGGTGACGCCCTCCATGTGCACGCCGCGCAGCTGGTCGTAGGACTCCCCCGCCTCGGCCAGCACGCTGCAGCGCGGATCACGTTGCAGGTTCACGATCTTCTGCGACTTGCGGTCGGTGCAGAAGACCAGTTCGCCGTCCACCCACGCGAACCACATCGGCGCCAGGTGCGGCAGCCCGTTGCGGCCGATGGTCGCCACGATCAACGTCTTCTGCCCGGCCAGGAACGTCTCGACCTCGTCGGCCGACATCTTGATGGCGTCACGCACTGCCTGAACTTTCTTCTCGGCTGCGCAGCTTTCGCTTGTAGAGCTTGCCGTTCGGGTCGCGCGGCAACTCGTCCATGTACTCGACGGTGCGCGGCAGCTTGAACTTCGCGAGCCGCGTGCGCGCGAACTCCAGCAGTTCCTCGGTCAGGGCGTCCGAACCCTCGACGCCGTCCACCGGCTGCACGACGGCCTTGATCGCCTCGCCCCAGTCCGCGTGCGGCACACCGAACACGGCCACGTCCGCGACCTTCGGGTGGCAGATCAGCTCACCCTCGATCTCCGCCGGGTAGATGTTCACCCCGCCCGAGATGATCATGTCGTTCTTGCGGTCGCACAGGAACAGGTAACCGTCTTCGTCGAGGTACCCGATGTCCTGCAACGTGAACAGCTTGCCCACGCGCGCGGCCCGGGTCTTCTCGGAGTCCTTGTGGTACTCGAAGGTCGCGTCGCCCATCCGCATGTAGACCAGGCCCTGCTCACCGACCGGCAGCTCAGTGCCGTCCTCGCCCAGGATCTTGATCTCGGACGTCGGCCACGGCAGCCCGACCGAACCCGGCTTGCGCAGCCATTCGGTAGCGCTGATCGCGGTGCCGCCGCCTTCGGTGGCCGCGTAGTACTCGATCACGACCGGCCCCCACCAGTCGAGCATGCGGCGCTTGACCTCCAGCGGGCAGGGCGCCGCGCCGTGGATCATCGCGCGCAGCGATCCCATGTCGTACTTGGCTTTCACGTCGTCCGGCAGCGCCAGCAACCGGTGGAACTGCGTCGGCACCATGTGGCTGTGGGTGACCTCGTACCGCTCGATCAGACGCAGCATCTCCTCCGGAGCCCAGTGGTCCATGAGCACCGCGGTGTGGCCCAGCTGGATCGAGATGGTCACGAAGTTGAGAACGGCCGTGTGGTAGAGCGGAGATCCGCACAGGTGCACGTGCCCGTCGTGCGGCTTGATCCCGAAGATGCCGAAGAACCAGGCGGCGCTCGGCGGCACGGTGTCGGGGTCGGCGCCGGTCAACGGCCTGCGCACGCCCTTGGGCCGCCCGGTCGTGCCGGAGGTGTAGAGCATCGGCGACCCGGTGGTCCGGCCGTCGGGCCTGCCTTCCTCACCGTCACCGAGCTCGGCCAGAGGGGTGAACCCCTCGATCTCACCGACCGCGAACCGCGCTCCGGCCGGCAGGCTCGCCGCGGCCTCGGCAGCGGCGGCCGCGAACCGTTCGTGTGCGACGAAAGCCTTGGCACCGCTGTCCTGCACGAGGTACGCGACCTCGGCGCCGGTCAGGTGCCAGTTGGCCATCACGACGTAGAGACCGGTCTGGTAGGCGGCGAAGTACACCGCCACCAGGTCGGCGCTGTTGGGCAGCATCAGCACGATGCTGTCGCCGGGTTCGAGCCCCAAGGCCCGGAACCCGCGTCCGTAGCGGTTCGCGTCGGCCGCGAGCCCGGCGTAGGTGATCTCGCGACCACTCGGATCGACCAGCGCGGTCAGGTCCGGCTGATCGGCGGCGATGTTCCAGAGTCCTGTGACCACACCCTCAAAGTAGAACGCGTTTCACTTACTGACAAGCCTCCGACAAGGCCTTGATCGAGGCAACGTCGCGGCATCCGACGAGCAACGTCGTGACGCCCGCCTTCTCCCACCGGCGGACCTCCTCGCGCACGTGCTCCACGTCGCCGACGATGCTGATCTCGGCCACCAGCTCGTCCGGAACCACCTGCGCGGCCTCGTCCTTGCGCCCGGCCTGGAAGAGCCTGCCGACGTCCTCGACGACCTCGCCGTAGCCCATGCGCGTGAAGACCTCGGCGTGGAAGTTCATCCCGGGCGCGCCCATTCCGCCGATGTACAAAGCGACGAACGGCTTCAGCATCGCCCGCACCGACGCCGGATCGTCCGTCACGACGACCTGGCAGGTGGCCGCGACCTCGAAGTTCTCCCTGCCGCGGCCTGACTTCGCGAAGCCTTCGTCGAGCCACTCGTCGTACATGCCGGCAAGCCGTGGCGCGTAGTAGATGGCGAGCCAGCCGTCCGCGATCTCCGACGTCAGCGCGACGTTCCTCGGACCCTCCGCGCCGAGCCAAATGGGCAGGTCAGCGCGCAACGGGTGGGTGATGGGCTTCAGCGGTTTGCCGAGCCCCAGCGCCCCAGGCCCCTGATAGGGCAACGGGTAGTGCGGGCCGTCGTTGCGCACCGGCGCCTCGCGGGCCATCACCTGCCGCAGGATCGACACGTACTCCCTCGTCCTGGCCAGGGGTTTCGCGAACGGCCGCCCGTACCAGCCCTCCACGACCTGCGGCCCGGACACCCCGAGCCCCAGGATGAACCGCCCGCCCGACAGGTGGTCCAGGGTCAGCGCGTGCATCGCGCAGGCGGCCGGCGTGCGCGCCGACATCTGCACGACGGACGTGCCGAGCCGCACCCTCGAGGTCTCGGATCCCCACCACGCCAACGGGGTGAACGCGTCCGAGCCCCACGCCTCGGCGGCGAACACCGCGTCGAAGCCGAATTCCTCCGCCGCCGCCACGAGTTCAGCGGCGTTCTGAGGCGGCTGAGCACCCCAGTACCCGAGCTGCAGACCGAGCTTCATGCGCCCATCTTGCCACCATTTCGAGAACCTGTTTCACTTTGATCTGTGACTCGGCCGCTGAGTGCTCCGCTCGACGTTGGCTTCGACTACACGCGCTCCCTCGGCCCGACGCTGGGCCGGTTCCTCTCGGATCTGCGCCGCCGCAAGGTGACCGGGATCCGCGGCAGCGACGGGCGCGTGCACGTGCCGCCGCTCGAGTACGACCCCGTGACCGCCGAACGGCTCCACGAGTTCGTGGACGTGGCGGCGACCGGTGTCGTGCGCGGGTGGTCGTGGATCCCCGAACCCCTCGAAGGGCAGCCGCTCGACCGGCCGTTCGCGTGGGCGCTCATCCAACTGGACGGTGCCGACACCTCGCTGCTGCACGCGGTCGACGCCGGCTCACCGGAGCAGATGGGGACAGGCGCTCGCGTGCGCGCAAGGTGGCGCGGAGAACGAGTCGGCGCGATCACGGACATCGAGTGCTTCGAGCTCTCCGACGAACCGGCGGAAGAACCAACCGAAGCCGACGACGTCACGATGGTGACCACGCCGGTGAATCTCCACTACACGCACTCGGCGTCGCCGACCGAGGACCCGTTCCTGCGCGGCCTCATGGAGGGCAGGCTGATCGCCCAGCGCTGCCCGTCCTGCGAGAAGGTCTACTTCCCGCCACGACCCGCCTGCCCCACCGACGGCGTGCCGACCACGGACCAGGTCGAACTCGCCGACCGCGGCACGATCACGACGTTCTGCGTGGTCAACGTGCCGTTCCTCGGTCAGCGCATCCCACCGCCGTACGTCTCGGCCTACGTCCTGCTGGACGGCGCGGACATCCCGTTCCTGCACCTGCTGCTCGGCGTCGCGCCCGAGGACGTGCGGATGGGCATGCGCGTGGAAGCGGTCTGGAAGCCGCGCGAGGAGTGGGGCCCGACGATGCAGAACATCGACCACTTCAAGCCGTCCGGTGAGCCGGACGCGCCGTTCGACTCCTACTCCCAGCACCTGTGAGGCTCGCGTGCGTGACATTGCGGTAGTCGGCTTCGCGCAGACGCCCTGCGTGCGCGAGACCGACGGCACCACCAACGGTGTCGAGATGCTGGTGCCGATCTTCCACGAGGTGCTCGGCGGCCTCGGGCTCACCAAGACCGACATCGGGTTCTGGTGCTCGGGCTCCTCGGACTACCTGGCGGGACGCGCGTTCTCGTTCGTCTCGGCGGTCGACGCGATCGGCGCGTTCCCGCCGATCGCCGAGTCGCACGTCGAGATGGACGCCGCGTGGGCGCTTTACGAGGCGTGGGTCAAGCTGCTCTGCGGCGAGGTCGACACGGCCCTGGTCTACGGCTTCGGCAAGTCGTCGGCCGGCCAGTTGCGCCGGGTCATGGCCATGCAGCTCGACCCGTACCTCGTCACTCCACTGTGGCCCGACTCGCTCGGACTGGCCGGGATCCAGGCGCGGATGGGCATCGAGAACGGCCTGTGGGACGAACGCGCGATGGCCGCCGTGGCCGCGCAGAGCAGGCAGCACGCTCTCTCGAACCCGCTGGCGCAACTGTCCGGCGAGGTCGATGCCGACGAACTCCTGGCTCTTCCCTACGTCGCCGATCCGTTGCGCCGCCACGACTGCGCGCCGATCACGGACGGCGCGGCCACGATCGTGCTGGCAGCGGGAGACAAGGCCCGCGAGCTGTGCGAACGTCCGGCGTGGATCACCGGCTTCGAGCACCGCGTCGACTCACCGTCGTTCGGCACGCGCGACCTGACGACTTCCCCTTCAGCCGTGGCCGCGGGCAAGGCGGCAGGCGCTGACGGCGTCGAGCTCGCCGAGCTGCACGCGCCGTTCACGCACCAGGAGATCCTGCTTCGCCAGGCGCTCGGCCTCGGCGACGACGTGACCGTGAACCCGTCCGGCGGTGTGCTGGCGGGCAACCCGATGTTCGCCGCGGGCCTGGCCCGCATCGGCGAAGCGGCTCGCCGGATCCACGACGGCACCGCTCAGAAGGTCCTCGGGCACGCCACCAGCGGCCCCTTGCTCCAACAGAACCTCGTCTGCGTCATGGAAGGGCGTGAGTGATGCGACCGGCAGCAGTGGTCGGCACCGGCCAGACTCACCACGCCGCGAAACGCCTCGACGTGTCGATGGCGGGCCTGTGCCGCGAGGCGATCGACCGCGCGATGGCCGACGCCGGCGTGGACTGGTCCGACATCGACGCCGTGGTCCTCGGCAAGGCACCGGACCTGTTCGAGGGCGTGATGATGCCCGAGCTGTTCCTCGCCGACGCCCTGGGCGCCGTCGGGAAGCCGTTGCTGCGCGTGCACACCGCCGGTTCGGTCGGCGGCAGCACGGGCAACGTGGCCGCCTCGCTCGTCCAGTCCGGCGTCCACGACCGGGTGCTGGCCGTGGCGTTCGAGAAGCAGTCCGAGTCGAACGCGATGTGGGCGCTGTCCGTGCCGACCCCGTTCACCATGCCGGTGCACGCGGGCGCGGGCGGCTACTTCGCCCCGCACGTGCGGTCCTACATCCGTCGCGCGAGCGCTCCCGAGCACATCGGCGCGATGGTCGCCGCCAAAGACCGCCGCAACGGCGCTCGCAACCCCTACGCCCATCTCAAGCAGCCGGACATCACCGTCGAGTCGGTGCAGGCCTCCACCATGCTGTGGGACCCGATCCGGTACGACGAGACCTGTCCGTCATCGGACGGCGCCTGCGCGGTGGTCATCTCCTCGCACCCCACTTCGGGTCGTGCCGCCTGGATTCGCGCGACCGCGTTGCGCACCGAGCCCACCACGTTCGCGGGCCGTGACCAGGTCAACCCGCAAGCGGGCCGCGACGCCGCACGGGCGTTGTGGAAGCAGGCGGGCATCACCGACCCGCTGTCCGAAGTGGACGCGGCCGAGATCTACGTGCCGTTCTCGTGGTTCGAGCCGATGTGGCTCGAGAACCTCGGCTTCACCGACGTCGGCCAGGGCTGGAAGCTCACCGAGGCGGGCGAGACCGAGATCGGCGGCCGCCTGCCGGTGAACCCGAGCGGCGGCGTCCTGTCGTCCAACCCGATCGGTGCTTCAGGGCTTTTGAGGTTCGCCGAGGCCGCCATGCAGGTCATGGGCACGGCGGGAGATCACCAGGTGGACGGCGCACGCGTGGCGCTGGGCCACGCGTACGGCGGTGGGTCGCAGTTCTTCGCCATGTGGGTCGTCGGATCGGAGAAGCCGTGAAGTTCACCGTTGGCATCGCCATGAGCCCGCTCGACCAGCTGACCGAGCTGGCGCAGTGCGCCGAGGAGTGCGGCTACGCCTCGATCGCGCTGCCGGACTCCCTCTTCTTCTCGGAGAAGGTCTCCGCCGACTACCCGTACACGCCCGACGGTTCCCGGATGTGGAACGCCGACACCCCGTGGGTGGACCCGTTCGTCGCCGCCGCCGCGATGGGCGCCGTGACGTCCCGGATCAACTTCTACACGCAGGTGCTGAAACTGGGCTCCCGCAACCCGTTGCTGCTCGCCCGCCAGGTCGGGTCGGTCGCGCACATGACCGGCAACCGGTTCGGCTTCGGCGTGGGCCTCGGCTGGTCGCCGGAGGAGTTCGAGTGGTGCGGGGTGCCGTTCAAGAACCGCGGCGCGCGCGTGGACGAGATGATCGACGTGCTGAAGCTCGTGCTCGGCGGTGGCATGGTCGAGTACCACGGTGACTACTTCGACTTCGACCGGCTGCAGATGTCGCCGGCACCCACCTCGCCGGTGCCGTTCTACGTCGGTGGCCACTCCCCCGCAGCGTTGAAGCGCGCCGCCCGCGTCGGGGACGGCTGGACGTCCGCGATGATCAAGTTCGACGAGCTGAAGTCCGTCATCGCGACGCTCGGCGACCTCGGCGCGTTCGAGCGGCCGTTCGAGATCCAGGCCGTGTGCATCGACCGGTTCGGGCTCGACGGCTACAAGCAGATGGCCGAGGCCGGGGTGACCGACACGATCGTCGTGCCGTGGCTGTTCTACGGCGTCGGATTCGACGGCGGTCTGCAGGCCAAGAAGGACGGACTTCGGCGCTTCGCCGACGAGGTGATCGGAGAGTTCGCATGACAGCGGTGACCTGGACGGCGTCCAAGACGGAAACCCCTGCCCGCGTGGCGTCCTGGCGGTCGATGGACTGCGTGACGCGCGGCTTGAAGGACGAGTGGCTGGCCCTGTTCGCCGAGGACGCCGTGGTCGAGGACCCGGTGGGTCCGTCGATGTTCGACGCCGAAGGCAAGGGGCATCACGGCAAGGAGGCGATCGCCGCGTTCTGGGACCTGGCGATCGCCAACGTGGAGCGCTTCGAGTTCGCGATGCACGACTCGTTCGCGGCGGGCTCGGAGTGCGCGAACGTCGGCACGATCAGCGCGTTCCTGCCCGGCGGCGCGCGGGTGGACACCGAGGGCGTGTTCGTCTACAACGTGGGCGAGGACGGCCTGATCAAGTCGATGCGGGCGTTCTGGGAGACCGAACGGGCCCTCGCGACCCTGCGCGTCGAGACCTGACCCAGCACAGCATGAGGTCCCTCCATCCGCAGGTGGAGGGACCTCAGTCGTTTCTACGAGTACTGGACGCGGAACTCCTTGATGCCGTTGAGCCACCCGGACCGCAGTCGCCGCGGTTCCGCGACCTGCTTGATGTCCGGCATGGCGTCGGCGATCGCGTTGAAGATCAGGTCGATCTCCAGGCGGGCGAGGTTCGCGCCGATGCAGAAGTGCGCGCCGCTGCCGCCGAACCCGAGGTGCGGGTTGGGGTCGCGGGTGATGTCGAACGTCTCCGGGTTCTCGAAGACCTCCTCGTCGAAGTTGGCCGACGAGTAGAACATCCCGACCCGTTGCCCCTGCTTGATCTCCACGCCGCTCAGTTCGGTGTCGGCCATCGCGGTGCGCTGGAACGACACCACCGGCGTGGCCCATCGGACGATCTCGTCGCCGGCCGTGGCGGGACGCTGGTCCTTGTACAGCTCCCACTGCTCGGGGTGGTCGAAGAACGCCTTCATGCCGTGCGTGATGGCGTTGCGCGTGGTCTCGTTGCCCGCTACGGCGAGCAGCAGCACGAAGAACCCGAACTCCTCCGACGCGAGCCCGGCGCCGTCCACGTCGGCCTGGACGAGCTTGGTGACGATGTCCTGCCGCGGGCACTTGCGCCGGTCCTCGGCCATGGTCCACGAGTAGCCGAGCAGCTCCGTGGCGGCGGTCAGCGGTTCGATCTCGAACTCGGGGTCGTCGTAGGCGATCATCTGGTTGGACCAGTCGAAGATCTTGCGGCGGTCGTCCTGCGGGATCCCGATCAGCTCCGCGATGGCCTGCAACGGCAGCTCGCACGCGACGTCCGAGACGAAGTCGCCGCTGCCCTTCTCCAGCGCCTCCGCGACGATCCGCTCGGCACGCGACGCGAGCGCGTCCCGCAGGCTGTTCACCGCACGGGGCGTGAAGCCGCGCGAAACGATCGCGCGCTGCTTGGTGTGCGTCGGCGGGTCCATGTTCAGCAACAACAACCGCTGCATCTCGATGTTGTCGCGCGGCATGTCCTCCTTGAAGCGGATGATCGCCGTGTTCTCGCGACTGGAGAACAGCTCGCTGTTGCGCGAGATCTCCTTGACGTCGTGGTGCTTCGTCACCACCCAGAAACCGTCGTCGGGGAACCCGGCCGATCCCTGTGGGATCGAGTTCCACCAGATCGGCGCGGTCTGGCGCAGTTCGGCGAACTCCTCGAACGGCAGCCGGCTCGCGTACATGTCGGGGTCGGTGAAGTCGAAGCCATCCGGGATGCGCGGCTTGCCCACAGGAACCTCCTAGGTGGAACGCGTTCTATCCGATTCAAACACGGTTGCGGCTTGTGTTGAAGCCCCCACACGGCCAATCTGGAGCCTTACAGGAACGTGTTCTAGTGGCGTGGCTCCGGATGTGGCCGGTGCGTTCGTGGTCAGACGGGTGCATCGTGGTGCCGCCCCACGTCCTCGTACTGGTGGTACGGGGGCGTGGGGGCGGTGCCGCGAGGCGCCCTGCTGAGCGCGGACACGCCGCCCACGTCCGGAGTCACACCACTGATTTCCAGGACGAGGAGGCTCGCGTGGGCAGTCCGGTGATCGTGGGAGCGGTGCGCACGCCCATCGGCAGGCGGAACGGCTGGTTGTCCGGCCTGCACGCGGCCGAGCTCCTCGGTGCGGCACAACGAGGTCTTCTTGACAGGACGGGTCTTGATCCGTCCACCGTCGAACAGGTCATCGGAGGCACCGTCACCCAGGCGGGCGAGCAGTCGAACAACATCACCAGGACCGCCTGGCTGCACGCGGGCCTGCCGCAGACCACCGGCTGCACCACGGTCGACGCCCAGTGCGGCTCGGCCCAGCAGTCCACGCACCTCATCGCCGGGCTCATCGCGGCGGGCGCGATCGACGCCGGCATCGCGTGCGGGGTCGAGGCGATGAGCCGCGTGCCCTTGCGCAGCAACATCGGTGAGACCGGGATGCCGCGCCCCGACTCGTGGACGATCGACCTGCCCAACCAGTTCGTGGCCGCCGAGCGCGTCGCGGAACGGCGTGGCATCGGGCGCGAGGAGGTCGACCGGTTCGGCGTCCAGTCGCAGAACCGGGCACGCGCCGCGTGGGCGGCCGGGCGGTTCACCGCCGAGGTCGTGCCGGTGAAGGTCGGCGAGGACCTGGTGGACACCGACCAAGGGCTGCGCGAGACGTCGCTGGAGGCGTTGGCGGCGTTGAAGCCCGTCGTGCCGGACGGCGTGCACACCGCCGGCACGTCGTCGCAGATCTCGGACGGCGCGTCGGCCGTGATGGTGGTGGACGAGGAGTTCGCGCGGGCGCACGGGCTCACGCCGCGGGCGCGGATCGTCACGCAGTGCCTGGTCGGGTCGGACCCGTACTACCACCTGGACGGGCCGGTCGACGCCACCGCGCGGTTGTTGCGGCGCAGCGGGATGAAGATGGCCGACATCGACCTGTTCGAGGTCAACGAGGCGTTCGCGTCCGTCGTTCTGTCGTGGGCGGCGGTGCACCGGCCGAACCTGGACCGGGTCAACGTCAACGGCGGCGCCATCGCGCTCGGTCACCCCGTGGGCAGCACCGGGACGCGGCTGATCACCACCGCGCTGCACGAGCTGGAGCGCCGCGACGCTTCGACGGCGTTGATCACGATGTGCGCGGGTGGGGCGTTGGGCACCGGCACGATCATCGAACGGATCTGAACGGGTACGGCGCCCGTCTGCTCTCGTGCTGGAAGCGGCGGTAGAAGTCCTTCATCACCGCGGCGACCTCGTTGTGGCGGTCCAGGATCGTCGCCACCCGCGGCGGAACTCCCTGCACGCGCAAGGCGTGGGCGAACCACATGTGCAGGTGCGTGACGGTGTAGTGGCGGTCGTAGCTCTCGTGGCGGGCGAAGAACGCGGTCTCCTCCTCGGACAGGTCGAACGCGGAGGAGATCGCGAGGCCGTAGTCCGCGAAGAACAACCGTGAGCCGTCGGTCAGGACGTTCTGGAAGTGGCCGTCGAAGTGCAGCAGGCCCTGGGAGTTCATGAACTCGACCCCGGCGGCCAGCTCCCGTTCGACCATCTCGCAGGCGCTCTCCAGGTCGTCCTGGTCGTTCAGCCAGTCGTGCAGGTTGTGCGGGAAGTGCTCCAGGAACAGCGCGATGCTCGACGTCGACGCTCGCAGCGCCTCGATCCGCGGGCCGACCTCCGGTCCCCAGTAGCCGGCCGCCTGGTCCAGTTCGGCGGACAGCGCCTGGTCCGGGTGCGGCAGCACGCGCCAGTGGTACATCAGCGGGAAGCCCTCGTACGAGCCGTCCAGCACCCAGTCCGTGGTCATGGTGTGCACGGCCAGTTCCCGCCACGCCCCGAAGCCCGCCGCCCCGATCAACCCGACACCGTAGTGCGTGTGCATGGGCAGGTCGTAGAGGTTCGCGGTCGATCCGGCGTTCCGCAGCTCCAGGTCGGTCAGCGGCAACCGTTTCACGAACACCCGAGTGCCTTCGACGTCCACCGACGCCGTGGGTCCGCCGATGCCCGCTCCACCCGGCTCGGCCCGGTCCAGCAGGCTGATCAGCTCGTCGTCGCTGAGCCGCGACAACGTGGCCGAGACGGCGGTGTGGGTCCGAAGGCGGGTCACCTGATCGAAGTTACTCGGCTCCGTAGACCGGCGTCGGGTGGTCGTCGGCGACCAGCTCGCGCACGACGGGCCCGAGCTCGTCCGGCGACCACCGCGAGCCCTTGTCGACCTCCGGCCCGCGCCGCCACCCGTGCACCACGCAGACGCGTCCGCCATCGACCTCGAACATCCGGCCGGTCACGTCCCCGGCCTCCTCGCTGCCGAGCCACACGACCAGCGGCGAGATGTTCTCCGGCGCCATCGCGTCGAACCCGTCCTCGGGCGCCGCCATCATGTCCGCGAACGTCGCCTCGGTCATCCTGGTCCGCGCGGCCGGGGCGATCGCGTTGACCGTGATGCCGTACCGGGCCAGTTCCGCGGCCGCGACCAGCGTCATCGAGGCGATCCCGGCCTTGGCCGCCGAGTAGTTCGCCTGCCCGACGCTGCCGAACAGTCCCGCGCCGGACGACGTGTTGATCACGCGGCCGTTCACCGCGCCGCCCGCCTTGTGCACGGCCCGCCAGTGCGCGGCCGCGTGGTGCAGCGTCGCGAAATGGCCTTTGAGGTGCACGCGGACGACCTCGTCCCACTCGTCCTCGCTGCAGCCGACGACCATGCGGTCCCGCACGATGCCCGCGTTGTTGACGAGGACGTCCAGCCCGCCGAATTCGGACACCGCGGTCTCGACCAGCCGCCGCGCGCCCGCCCAGGTGCCGACGTCGTCGGTGTTGACGACGGCCCGCGGCCCGATCTGCTCCGCCACCTCGCCCGCGACCGCCGCCGAGAGGTCGTTCACCACGACCCTCGCTCCGATGGCACCGAACGCCAGCGCGTGGGCCCGGCCGATGCCCCGTCCCGCCCCCGTCACGATCACGACCCGGCTCATCCAGAACCCCCATCGGCTGCGGTCAGGAACGCGGGTGCTTCTCCCCCGCCATGAACGACCAAGGTCGCGCCGCTCACGTACGACGCCAGCGGTGACGCCAGGAACACGGCACACGCGCCGATCTCGTCCGGTGCCGCGAGACGCCCCAACGGCACGGTCTTCGCCACGGCCTCGATCCCGGCCTCGGAGCCGTAGTGCAGGTGCGACTGTTCGGTGCGCACCATGCCGACGGCCAGCGCGTTGACCCGCACCTTCGGCGCCCACTCGACGGCCAGCGACGACGTCAGGTTGTCGAGACCGGCCTTCGCGGCACCGTAAGCGGCGGTACCAGGTGACGGACGCCGTCCGCTGATGCTGCTCACGTTCACGATCGACCCGCCGGACTCCTGCGTCTGCATCACGGCGTTCGCCGCCTGGGACACCAGCAACGGTGCCAGCAGGTTCAGCTCGACGATCTTCGAGTGGAACCGCGGCGAAGCCTTGTCCGCCAACGCGAACGGGGCCCCACCGGCGTTGTTCACCACGACGTCGAGATGGCCGTACGAGGCGACGATCCCGGACACCAGCGCGTTCACCTGCCCGGCATCCCGCACGTCACACGACATGAACGACGCGCCGTCGACCTCTGCGGGCCGGCGAGCGCACGTCACGACGACGGCCCCGGCAGCGAGAAACGCTCGGGTGATGCCGAGACCGACACCCCGCACGCCGCCCGTCACGAGGACCACTGCTCCGTCGAGGTCCAGTTCCACCAGCACCTACCCCGGTCGCTCCGGCACTGCTAAGTTACCAAGCAATCGCTTGGTTCGGAAGGCGGCTCCATGGGAATCTCCAGCAGCCACACCGAAAACGGCATCATCGAGGTCACCGTCGACTATCCCCCGGTCAACGCCATCCCGTCGCAGGGCTGGTTCGAGCTGGCCAGGGCCGTCACGTCCGCGGGTGAGGACCCGGAGGCGCGGGTGGTGATCCTGAGGGCCGAGAACCGCGGCTTCTGCGCGGGCGTCGACCTCAAGGAGATCCAGCGCGCCGAGGGCTACAACGCGCTGGTGGCGGCCAATCGGGGGTGCGCCAAGGCTTTCGCGGCCGTGTACGACTGCGAGGTGCCGGTGATCGCCGCGGTGAACGGGTTCTGCCTCGGCGGCGGCGTGGGACTGGTCGG
The DNA here is from genome assembly GCF_014646255.1 of Lentzea pudingi. Classification (GTDB taxonomy): domain Bacteria; phylum Actinomycetota; class Actinomycetes; order Mycobacteriales; family Pseudonocardiaceae; genus Lentzea; species Lentzea pudingi. Next base: position 812,788 of record NZ_BMNC01000001.1, on the reverse strand, counting down.
CAACGCGGACATCATCGTGGCGTCCGACGACGCCACGTTCGGGCTGCCCGAGGTCGATCGAGGAGCGCTGGGCGCGGCCACGCACCTGGCCCGGCTCGTTCCGCAGCACCTCATGCGGACGCTGTACTACACAGCTCGCAACGTCAGTGCGCAGACGCTGCACCACCACGGCAGCGTCGTCGAGGTCGTGCCACGCGCGCAACTCGACGACGCGGCTCGCGAGATCGCCAAGGAGATCGCGAAGAAGGACACGGCGGTGATCCGGGCGGCCAAGGAGGCCATCAACGGCATCGACCCGCAGCGCGTGCACCAGAGTTACCGCTTCGAGCAGGGCTTCACCTTCGAGCTGAACCTCACCGGCGTGTCGGACCACGCCCGGCAGGCCTTCCTGGACGGAAACCATGCGCGACAAGCGAATGACAGCTGACGAGGTCGTCGGCGGGATAAAGGACGGGATGACCGTCGGCATCGGCGGCTGGGGCTCGCGGCGCAAGCCGATGACGCTGGTCAAAGCGCTGCTGCGGTCTCCGGCGAAGGACCTGACGGTCGTCACGTACGGCGGTGCGGACGCCGGGCTGTTGTGCGCGGCGGGCAAGGTCCGCAAGCTCGTCTACGGTTTCGTCTCGCTCGACTCGATCCCGTACGACCCGTGGTTCAAACGGGCGCGCGAGACCGCCGCGATCGAGGTGCTGGAGCTGGACGAGGGCATGTTCCAGACCGGGCTGCGGGCGGCGGGCCACCGGCTGCCGTTCCTGCCGATCAGGGCAGGACTCGGATCGGACGTGCTGAAGCACGCGCCAGAACTGAAGACCGTGCGATCGCCGTACGACGACGGCGAGGAACTGGTCGCGATGCCGGCGTTGAAGCTCGACGTCGCGTTGGTGCACCTCAACCGTGCGGACAAGCACGGCAACGCCCAGTACCTCGGGCCTGATCCGTATTTCGATGACCTGTTCTGCCTGGCCGCCGATCGTCGTTATGTCTCGTGCGAGCAGATCGTGGAGACGTTCGACGGGCCACCGCAAACGTTGCTGCTCAACCGGATGATGGTCGACGGCGTGGTGGAAGCACCGGGCGGTGCGGGGTTCACGAGTTGCGTGCCCGACTACGGCCGTGACGAGGCCCTTCAACGTGAGTACGCCACCGCGGCGTCCGATCTGGAGGCCTGGCCGGAGTTCTACGAGAGGTTCCTGGGATGAGCGACATCACGCGCGCCGAAGTCTGCGTCGCGGCCTGCGCCGACCTGTTCCTCGGAGCCGGGGAGACGCTCGCCAGCCCGATGGGTCTCATCCCGTCGCTCGGCGCGAAGCTCGCCCGCCTCACGACCGAGCCGGACCTGCTGCTCAGCGACGGCGAGGCGTTCCTGCTGACGGCCGAGTCCACCGTGGAGGGCTGGCTGCCGTACCGCAAGGTGTTCGACGTCGTGGCGCACGGCCGCCGGCACGTCGTGATGGGCGCGAACCAGGTCGACCGGTTCGGCAACCAGAACATCTCCGCGATCGGCGACCACGCCAAGCCCACCCGGCAGCTCCTGGGCTTCCGCGGCGCGCCCGGCAACACCGTCAACCACCGCACCAGCTACTGGGTGCCGCGGCACAGCCCGCGCGTGCTGGTCGAGGCGGTGGACGTGGTGTCCGGTGTCGGCTACGACAAAGCCGTCGGCCCGTTCCACGACGTCCACCGCGTCGTCACGAACCTGGCGGTGCTCAGCTTCGACACCCCGGACCACTCGATGCGCGTCCTGTCCGTGCACCCCGGGGTGTCCGTCGACGAGGTGCAGAAGCAGACCTCGTTCCCGCTCGTCGCCCAGGACGTGGTCGAGACCCGGCTCCCGACCGACGAGGAACTCGAGCTGATCAGGACGAAGCTCGATCCGGGTGGCAAGCGCGACAAGGAAGTTCCACAGTGAGGACCGCACTCACGGACCTGGTCGGCGTGCGGCACCCGGTCGTGCAGACCGGGATGGGCTGGGTCGCGGGGCCACGGCTGGTGTCCGCGACCGCCGAGGCGGGCGGGCTCGGCATCCTGGCCTCCGCCACCATGACCTACGCGGAGCTCGAAGCCGCGATCAAGGAGACCCGCTCGCGCACGACCGCGCCGTTCGGCGTGAACCTGCGGGCCGACGCGCACGACGCCCCGGAGCGGATCGACCTGCTGATCCGCGAACAGGTGAAGGTCGCTTCCTTCGCGCTGGCACCGAAACCGGACATGATCGCGAAGCTGAACGACGCCGGGGTCGTCGTGATCCCGTCGATCGGCGCGGCCCGGCACGCGGAGAAGGTCGCGAAGTGGGGCGCCCACGCGGTGATCGTCCAGGGCGGCGAGGGCGGCGGCCACACCGGCGGTGTCGCCACGACCCTGCTGCTCCCCAGCGTGCTGGACGCCGTCGACATCCCGGTGATCGCGGCCGGTGGTTTCTTCGACGGACGGGGCCTCGCCGCCGCACTGGCGTACGGCGCGGCCGGCATCGCGATGGGCACCAGGTTCCTGCTCACCCAGGAGAGCACGGTCCCGGACGCGGTGAAACACGCGTACCTGCAACGAGATCTGAACGGCACGGTCGTGACCACGCGCGTCGACGGCCTGCCGCACCGGGTTCTGCGGTCAGACCTGGTCGAGCACCTGGAAAAGTCCGGGCGTGCCAGCAGCCTCGCGCGGGCCGTCACCAACGCGGCCCGGTTCCGGCAGCACACCGGGCTGAGCTGGCGCGCGATGATCCGCGAGGGCCTCGCCATGAAGCACGGCAAGGACCTCACGTGGTCGCAGGTGATCATGGCCGCGAACACGCCGATGTTGCTCAAAGCCGGTCTTGTCGAGGGCCGCACCGACGCGGGTGTGCTCGCGTCGGGTCAGGTCGCCGGACTGCTCGGCGACCTGCCGACGTGCGCGGACCTGATCGAAGGAATCGTCAAGGACGCCGAAGCGGCGATCGACCGGCTCAGAGCCGTTCGATGATCGTCACGTTCGCCTGACCGCCGCCCTCGCACATGGTCTGCAGCCCGAACCGGCCACCCGTCCGCTCCAGCTCGTGCAGCAACGTCGTGAACAGCTTGGTGCCGGTCGCGCCGATCGGGTGGCCCAACGCAAGGGCTCCCCCGTTGACGTTCACGCGCCCCAGGTCGATCTTCAGCTCCTTCGCCCAGGCCAGCGCCACCGACGCGAACGCCTCGTTGATCTCGAACAGGTCGATGTCCGAAATGGACATCCCGGCCCGTTCCAACGCGTACTTCGTCGCCCGGATCGGCGCGGTCAGCATGTAGATCGGGTCGGAGCCCCGCGCGGACATGTGGTGCACGCGGGCCCGTGGCGTCAACTTGTGCTCGCGCACCGCCTGTTCCGACACCACCAGCACCGCCGAGGCGCCGTCGGAGATCTGCGACGACAACGCCGCCGTCGTCCGCCCGCCGGGACGCAACGGTTGCAGCTTCGCCATCTTCTCCGCGCTGGTGTCCGGGCGCGGGCACTCGTCGGCCGCGACCCCGTTGACCGGCGCGATCTCGCGGTCGAACCGGCCCTCCTTGATGGCCGTGATGGCCCGGAGGTGGCTCTGCAGCGCGTACTCCTCCATCTCGCGCCGCGACAGGTCCCACCGCACGGCGATCAGGTCGGCCGCCCGGAACTGGTTGACCTCCTCGTCGCCGTACCGGTGCTGCCAGCCCTCACAGCCCTCGAACGGACTGACGGTCATGGCCGAGCCGATCGGCACCTGCGACATGTTCTGCACGCCGCCCGCGACGACGACGTCGGCCGTGCCGCTCATCACCGCCTGCGCCGCGAAGTGCAGCGCCTGCTGGCTCGCCCCGCACTGCCGGTCCACCGTCACGCCCGGCACCTGTTCCGGGAAACCCGCCGCCAGCCAGGACGTGCGCGCGATGTCGCCGGCCTGCGGGCCGACCGTGTCCACACAGCCGAAGATCACGTCGTCCACGTCGGTGGGATCGACGTCGACGCGGTTGAGCAGCGCCGTGATCACGTGCGCGCCGAGATCGGCGGGGTGCACGTGGCTCAGCTCGCCACCACGCCTGCCCGCCGGGGTCCGCACAGCCTCGATGATGTACGCCTCGGCCACGAGGGCCCTCCTTCTACGTCCTTGCTACGTCTTGGAGTTCTTCCGGCGGCCCGTGGCGATGCCGTCGAGCAGGATCGCGAGGTACTGGTCGGCCACCGCCTCCGCCGACAGGCCGCCGTCCGGCCGGTACCACCGCACGGCCACCCACACCGTGTCGCGGATGAACCGGTACGCCACGTCAACGTCGAGGTCGGCGCGGAACACGCCCGCACCCATGCCCTCCTCCAGCAGCACCGTCCACAGCTTGCGGAACTCCACGCTGCGGTCCTCGATGTAGGAGAACCGCTCCAGGGGCGTGAGGTGCTTGGCCTCGTTCTGGTAGATCGCGACGGCGGCGTGCCGGGTGTCGATCGCCTCGAACGACGCCACCACCAGTGCTTTCAACGTCTGCTTCGGGCCGACGCCCGCCTCGACGACCTCCCGGTACCGCGTGAACAGCTCGTCCAGGAACGTCCGCAGGATCTCGTCCACCATCGACTCCTTCGAGTCGAAGTGGTGGTACAGGCTGCCGGACAGGATGCCCGCCGCGTCGGCGATGTCCCTCACCGTGGTCTGCCCGTACCCACGTTCGGCGAACATCTTCGCGGCGAGCTCCAGCAGCTCCGCCCTCCGGCTACTCATCGGTCGTTCCTTCCTCACGGGTGCTGACTGCTCACCGAGACGACTTCACCCGTCAGGTAGGACGAGTAGTCGCTGGCGAGGAACACGATCACATTCGCGACCTCCCAGGGCTCGGCGGCGCGCCCAAAGGCTTCTCGGGACGCCAGTTCCGTGAGCAACTCCTCACTGGTGACCTTGGCCAGGAACGGGTGCGCCGCCAAGCTCGGCGCGACCGCGTTCACCCGGATGCCGTGCTCGGCGACGTCCATCGCCGCGCACCTGGTGAGCGCCATGACGCCGGCTTTCGCTGCGGCGTAATGGGCTTGACCCTTCTGGGCCCGCCAGCCGATCACACTGGAGTTGTTAACGACGACACCGCTTCGTTGGACGACCATTTGGCGTAGTGCGGCCCTGGTGCAGCGGAAGGTGCCGTTCAACGTGACGTCGAGGACCCGTGACCACTCGTCGTCCGCCATGTCCAGCACGGACTTCTCACCGCCGAGGCCGGCGTTGTTGACCATCACGTCGATGCGGCCGTAGCGCTCGACCGTTTCGTCGACGAGGTTCTGGACCTGCTGCTCGTTCGTGACGTCGCACGGGATGGCGTGGGCGGTGCCGAGCGCCTCATGCGTCTCCTTGAGGCGGCGCTCGTGCCAGTCACTGATGATCACGGTGGCGCCCTCTTCGAGGCAGCGCTTCGCGGTCGCACTCCCGATGCCGGTGCCGGCCGCGGCCGTGACCACGACGATCTTGTCCCTGAGCAGGTCGTGACCGGTCATCGGGGCAGCCCCAGGATGCGGTGGGCGATGATCTCGCGCTGGATCTCGTCCGAGCCGCCGTAGATCGTCTCGGCCCGGCTGAACAGGAACATGCGCTGCCACTCGTTGTCGTCGATCATCGACTCGGGGCCGAGGGAGTCCATCGCGAGCTCGCCGAGCCTGCGGTGCCAGCTTCCCCAGAACAGCTTCAGCACGGACGCCTCCGGGCCTGGTTCGTCGTTCAGGGTCCTCATCGTGTGCGAGCGCATCACGTGCAGTTCGAGCCACGCCCTGGTGAGGCGTTCGTCCTGCGGGGCCTTCGCCATGATCGCGTCGAGCTGGCGGCGGAAGCTCACCTGGTGGCCGAGCATCGCGGTGCCGCGTTCGAAGCCCAGGGTGGCCATGGCGATCTTCCAGCCCTCGCCGGGCTCGCCGACGACGTTCTCCTTCGCGGTGACGGCGCCGTCGAAGAAGACCTCGTTGAACTCGGACGTGCCGGTGAGCTGGCGGATCGGCCGCACCTCGATGCCCGGCTGGTCCATGGGCACGAGCAGGTACGAAAGGCCGTGGTGCCGCTGGGAGCCCGGTTCGGTGCGGCACAGGACGAAGATCCAGTCGGAGTAGTGCGCGTTCGACGTCCAGATCTTCTGGCCGTTGATCACCCACCGGTCGCCGTCGAGAGCGGCCTTCGTCTGCACCGACGCGAGGTCCGAGCCCGCGCCCGGTTCCGAGTAGCCCTGGCACCACAGCTCGTCGAGGCTGCGGATCCTGGGCAGGAACCGCGCCTTCTGCTCCGGGGTGCCGAACGCGACGAGCGTCGGGCCGAGCAGGCCCTCGCCGACGATGTCGACCTTCGCCGGGGCGTCCGCCTCCGCGTACTCCTCGTGGAAGACGACCTGCTCCTCCACACTGCGCTCGCCGGGCCAGCCGAGGCACGTCCACCCGCTCCGCGCGAGATGGCGGTGCCACCGCAGCCGGCCCTCGAACGCCTCGTGCTCGCGCCCCGGTCCACCCAGGCCGCGCAGCTCAGCGAACTCACCGACGAGGTTGGCGGACAACCATTCCCGCACCTCGCGCCGGAAGGACTCCATGGGCCATACTCTAACCTACCAAGCACTTGCTTTGGTGGGCCCTTGGAGGCTTCTGTGGCCAACGTTCCAGGCAGGCAAACGGTTTCAGCCGTGCTCGACCGCGCTGCTGCTTCGTACATCGACGCGGAGGCGTTGGTGGACGGGGAGGTCCGCCTCACCTGGCTGGAGCTGCGTTCGGCGGTGCGGGACGCCGCCCGCGCGCTCGCGGCGATGGGCGTGCGGTCCGGCGACCGGGTGGCGTTGTGCGCGCCCAACTCGGCCCAGTGGGTGGTCGCGGCGCTCGGGGCGTTGCACGCGGGCGCTGCTCTGGTGCCGATCAACACGCGGTTCACCGCGACCGAGACCTTGGACGTGCTGCGGCGCAGTGCGGCGCGGGTGCTGGTCGTGGCGGGTGAGTTCCTCGGGCGTGACCGCGAGGAGGAACTGCGGGCGTTGTCGCCGGATCTCCCTGCGGTGGTGCGGTTACCGGCTTCCTGGGTGGCGTCCTCGGACGACCTTCCTGATCTGGCCGAGGACCAGCTGTGCGACGTCATGTACACGTCGGGCACGACCGGGCGCAGCAAGGGGGCGATGAGCGCGCACCGGCAGTCGCTGGGGGTCGCCGAGGCCTGGGCTGCCTGCGGTGAACTGACGGCCGCTGATCGCTATCTGATCGTCAACCCCTTCTTCCACACCTTCGGTTACAAGGCCGGGATCCTGGCCTGCCTGCTGACGGGTGCGACGATCGTGCCGCAGCCGGTGTTCGACGTGGTCGAGACGATGCGGCTGATCGAACGGGAACGGATCACCGTGCTGCCCGGCCCGCCGACGATCTTCCAGGCGTTGCTCGATCACCCCGACCGCCGCTCGTTCGACCTGTCGAGCCTGCGGCTGGCGGTCACCGGTGCGGCGGTCGTGCCCGTGGTGCTGATCGAACGGATGCGGTCGGAACTCTCGCTGACCGTGCTCACCGCCTACGGGCTGACCGAGGCCGTCGTCGCCACCATGTGCCGTCCCGGGGACTCGCCGGAGACCGTCGCGCACACGTGCGGCGCGCCGATGGCCGGGTTCGAACTGCGGCTGGGCGCGCAGGACGAGGTGCTGCTGCGCGGCCCGAACGTGATGCTCGGCTACCTCGACGACCCCGAGGCCACCGCGGCCGCGATCGACGCCGACGGCTGGCTGCACACCGGTGACGTCGGCAAGATCGACGAACGCGGCTACCTCTCGATCACCGACCGGCTCAAGGACATGTACATCTGCGGCGGGTTCAACGTCTACCCCGCCGAGGTCGAGCAGGCGCTGGCCCGGCTGCCGGGGGTCGCGGAGTCGGCCGTGGTCGGGATGGCCGACGCGCGGCTCGGCGAAGTCGGCGTCGCACACATCGTCTTGGGCGCCGGTTCGTCACTGACCGCGGACGAGGTGATCGCGTTCTGCCGTTCGCGGCTCGCGAACTACAAAGTGCCGCGTGCTGTCGAGTTCCACCCGGCGCTCCCCCGCAACGCGATGGGCAAGGTCCTCAAAACCCAACTGCGCAAGGAGAACGCGTGACAGTCTCGTATGAGCGGCGGGACGCGGTCGCCGTCGTGACCATGAACCGCCCGGAGTACCGCAACGCGCAGAACTCGGCGATGACCTACGCGTTGGACGAGGCCTTCACACGCGCGGTGGACGACGACGAGGTCAAGGTGATCGTGCTGGCGGGCGCCGGCGACCACTTCTCCGCAGGCCACGACATCGGCTCTCCCGGGCGTGACGTCGACACCTCGTTCGAGCGCAAGGCCGTGATGTGGTGGGACCACGTCGGCCGTGAGGGCGGTGACCTCCGGTTCGCCCGCGAGACGGAGGTCTACCTCGGCATGTGCCGGCGGTGGCGGGAGATCCCGAAGCCGACGATCGCGATGGTGCAGGGCGCCTGCGTCGCCGGGGGCCTGATGCTCGCGTGGGTGTGCGACCTGATCGTGGCCGCCGAGGACGCGTTCTTCGCCGATCCCGTGGTGCGGATGGGGATTCCAGGCGTCGAGTACTTCGCGCACCCGTGGATGCTCGGCCCCCGCGCCGCGAAGGAGGTGCTGTTCACCGGCGACCGCTTCTCGGCCCAGCGCGCCTACGAGTGGGGCATGGTGTCGCGCGTCGTGCCTCGCGCCGAGTTGGAAGAGTCCACGTTCCAGCTGGCTTCGCGCATCACGGCGATGCCGCGGTTCGGGCTGGCGCTGGCGAAGAAGGCGGTCAACCAGTCCGAGGACCTGATGGGCCTGCGGGCCGGGATGGACTCGGTGTTCGGGCTGCACCACTTCGCGCACGCGCACAACGCCGAGGTGAGCTCGGACGCGTTGGCGGGCATGGACGCCCGTTCGATGAAGAAGGCGTCCGGCTGATGGACCTCTCGCTGGACGCCTCGACTCTGACGTTCCAGGCGGAAGTGCGTTCGTGGCTGGCCACGCACGTGCGCCCGCTGTCCTCGATGGACACTGCTGCCGGCTTCGAGGAACATCGTTCTTGGGAAAGGCAGTTGGCCTCCGAACGGCTGTCGGTGGTCTCCTGGCCCGCTGCCTTCGGCGGCCGCGACGCTTCGTTGTTGCAGTGGCTGGTGTTCGAGGAGGAGTACCACGCCTCGGGCGCACCCGGCCGCGTCTCGCAGAACGGCATCTTCCTGCTGGCACCGACGTTGTTCGCGCACGGCACCGACGAACAACGCGCCCGCATCTTGCCGTCTATGGCCCGCGCCGACGTGGTGTGGGCCCAGGCCTGGTCCGAACCGGAGGCCGGCTCCGACCTGGCCTCGTTGCGCAGCACGGCGGTCCGGTGCGACGGCGGCTGGCTGTTGCGCGGCCAGAAGACCTGGAGCTCGCGGGCGGCGTTCGCGGACCGGGCGTTCGGCCTGTTCCGCACCGGCCCGGGCGAACGCCACCGAGGCCTGACCTACCTGCTCTTCGACCTGCGTGCTCCCGGTGTCACGGTCCGCCCGATCGCTCAACTCGACGGCGAACCGGGTTTCGCCGAGGTCTTCCTCGACGACGTGTTCGTGCCGGACCACGACGTCGTGGGCGAGGTGGGCGACGGCTGGCGCGTGGCCATGAGCACGGCGGGCAACGAACGCGGCCTGACCCTGCGCAGCCCCGGCCGTTTCACCGCGGCGGCTTCGCGTTTGGTGGAGCTGTACCGCAAGAACCCGGACCCGGCGCTGCGCGACCGCGTAGTGGACGCGTGGATCGGCGCGCAGGCCTACCGCCTCCACACGTTCGGCGCTCTGGCCGCACCGCTTTCGGGGCCTGCGGCGAGCGTCACGAAGGTGTTCTGGTCGGAGCTGGACGTGGCGATCCACGAGACCGCGCTCGACCTGCTCGGCGAGGTGGCGCCGGGGTGGCGCGACGGGTGGCTGTTCTCGCTGTCGGGGCCGATCTACGCCGGTACCAACGAGATCCAGCGCAACGTGATCGCCGAACGACTACTGGGGCTGCCGCGATGATGTTCACGCTGTCGTCCGAGCAGACGGACTTCGCCGCCGTGCTGCACGACTTCCTGAGGGCGGGGAAGACGGACCTGGCCTCGCTCGGGGTGGACGAGGTGACCGACCCGGTCGACCTCGTGGTGGTGTTCGAGGAAGTGGGGCACCACGCGGTGGCCGGGCCGTTGATCGAGTCGCTGGCGGTGGTGCCGGCGCTGATGGGCGGGGTTGCAGCTGGGGCTGCGGCTGGAGCGACCCACTCCGTGGCCTTCCCGCCCCTCGTCCCGCACGCCGTCGAAGCCGACCGCTACTTCCTCATCGACGGCGACACCCTCCACGAGGCCACCCCCACCGCCGAACTCGAGTCCGTCGACCCGTCCCGCCGCCTCGTCGACCTCTCCCCCGGCCCGATCGTCGCCACCGACGTCCCCGCCGCCCGTGCGTTCGACCTCGGCGTCCTCACCTGCTCGGCCCAACTCCTCGGCCTGGGCCGCGCCATGCTCGAACTGACCACCACCCACGCCAAGACCCGCGCCCAGTTCGGCAAGCCCATCGGCCAGTTCCAGGCGGTCAAGCACCACCTCGCGAACGTCCTCATAGGACTCGAACTCGCCCGCCCGCTGGTCTTCGGCGCCGCCGTCACGATGAATTCCCGCGATGTCTCCGCCGCCAAGGTCGCCACCTCGGACGCCGCCTGGCAGGCCGCGCGCATCGCGCTGCAGGTGCACGGTGCCATCGGCTACACCGCCGAGCACGAACTCGGCCGGTTCCTGCTGCAGACCCGAGCCCTGCGCACGGCGTGGGGCAGTCCGTCGATGCACCGAGCCCGCGTGCTGGAGGCGTTGTGACACCGGAACAACTCGCGCTCAGGGACGCCGTCCGCAGCCTGCTGACCAAGCACTCGGACGTCCGCGCGGCCATCGAGACCCCGCACGGCTACGACAAGGACGTGTGGGCCCGCCTCACCGACATCGGCGTGCTGCCGATCCCCGAGCAGTACGGCGGATCCGGCGCGACACGGACCGAGACCCACATCGCGCTGGAGGAACTCGGCCGCACCCTCACCCCGTCACCGCTGCTGGCCTCGACGCTGGCGGCGGAGGCACTACTGGCGAGCGGCAACGACGAGGCGTGCGCACGGTTGTTGCCCCGGATCGCGGACGGGACCGTCGCCACCCTCATCTGGCCGTGGGACAACGGCCCGGCCAGCCTCGACGGAACGGCGCGCTACGTCCTCGACGGCGACCACGCCGAGATCCTCCTCGCGTCCGACGGCACCGGTCTGTACGAGATCGAGTCAGGCGCCCGCCAGCACACCCCGACGATGGACCAGACCCGTCGCCTCGCCACGGTCCACCTGGACGGCAGGGAAACGCACCTGGGCCGCTGGTCACCCGAGATCCGTGACGTCGCGCTGGCCGCGTTGGCGGCGGAACAGGTCGGCACCGCAGCGAGAGCCCTCGAACTCACCGTCGAGTACACGAAGACGCGTGTCCAGTTCGGCAAGCCGATCGGCTCGTTCCAGGCCCTGAAGCACCGCATGGCGGACATGCACGTGCTCGTCGAGACGGCTCGGTCGGCGGCGGGGGCGTGCACCGACGAGGTGTCCGCGGCCGTGGCGAAGGTCTACTGCTCGGAGGCGTTGTTCAAGGTCGCGGCCGAGATGGTCCAGTTGCACGGCGGCATCGCGATCACCTGGGAGCACGACGCGCACCTGTACCTGAAGCGGGCGCACAGCAGTGGCCAGCTGTTCGGCAGCCCGGCCGTGCACCTGGACCGACTGTCTCGTCTCGTGCGGTAGCGGCCGTCGGGTACGGACTACTGCCCGGCGGCCGGAGAGGTCGTCATACGGCGCCAAGCCCAAATCCCAGCGGCGAACGCGCCTATGCCGAGCAACCCGAACGCACCGCGACCGAACGCGTCCACACTGTCGTAGTCGAAGACAACGCCTTGCAGGATCACGTAAGCGGCGGAGGCGATTCCGGCCACCGCCCCCAGGACCAACGTGCCCCACTCGAACGCGGATGGCACACCACGGCCTCCGAAGAGCCATTCTGCGGTGGCGAGCACGACGCCTGCGACGATGGCCGCTGCTACAGCAGCGATGTACACCATGGACGCTGACGCCCCGAACCAGAAGGCGAGCTGCTGCAAGCTGAATTCATGGCCGGACGCCACCTGCACAAGTGTCTGCACGGTGCCGAGGCCTGCGATCGCCGCGCTGAGCAGCCCGAGCACAAGTGGGCCGCGTCGTTTCAGTTCAACGTCCATCGACACCTCCGCAGCCACATCGTGCTGGTGCTTGAACGTCGCACCGAGACACTCCGGCGTTACTCCGCTCGGCCGAGCGGGTCACCGTCCGCGAGAACGCTAGGCCTGACCCAGCACGCGGCGGAACGACGGGCACTCCAGGTGCGTGGGCGCCGGGCACGCCGCCGCGTGCCGCAGGTCGTCGCGCATCACCGCGAGCCTGCGGATCGTCGCGTTCAGCTCGTCGGCCTTGGCGGCGAGCATCTCGCGGTTCGGCGACGGGCGGCCGTCGGGTGAGAACATCCGTGTGATCTCGTCGAGCGAGAACCCGGCGGTGCGGCAGACGGCGATCAACGCCAGCTGCTCCAGCACGGCCGGTGAGAACACCCTCGTCAGGCCTTGGCGCCGCACGGACGCGATCAGGCCGCGCTCCTCGTAGTAGCGCAGGGTGGAGGCGGGTACGCCCGAACGGCGGACCACCTCGCCGATGCCGATCTCGACAGAATCCACGACACTTGACCTCAAGCCGACTTGAAGTAGGACGGTAGGAGCATGACATCTGAGGTGAACAGCGCGCAGGCCGCCTGGTGGAACGCCGCCGGGGCGGGGTGGGCGCAGGCGCAGGACATCGTGGGCCTGATGCTCGCGCCCTTCCAGGACGTGCTCGTGGAGGCCGCGCTGCAACGGCCGCGCACCAGGGTTCTCGACGTCGGCTGTGGCACGGGGGCGGTGACCAGGGCGATCGCGGAGGCCACCGGCGCGCGGTGTGTCGGCGTCGACATCGCCGAGTCCATGCTCGAGGCGGCGCGCGCACACGGCGAAGCGGAGTTCCTGAGGGCCGACGCGCAGGTGCACGAGTTCGACAAGGACTTCGACCTGGTGGTGAGCCGGTTCGGGGTCATGTTCTTCGACGACCCGGCCGCGGCTTTCCGCAACCTGCTCGACGCCACCACCAAGGGCGGTGAGCTCTGCTTCGTCACCTGGCGGACCAGGGACGAGAACCCGTTCATGACCACGGCGTCCGCGGCCGCCGCGAAGCTGGTGCCGGACGCGCCCGCACCCGATCCGGACGGGCCGGGGCCGCACTCGCTCGCGGACCCGGACCGGACCCGCGAGATGCTCGGCCGGGCGGGGTGGACGGAGATCGAGATCAGGCCGGTGGACCGGATCTGCACCATCCCCGAGTCCCTGCTCCTGCCGTACCTGAGCAACCTCGGCCCGATCTCCCGCGCGCTGAAGGAGGCGCCGGAGCAGGACCGGGACGGGATGCTCGCCGCGGTCCGGGGCGCGTTCGACGGTTTCGTGCACGGTGACGAGGTGCGGGCGCCCGCCGGCTGCTGGCAGGTCACCGCGTCAGCTCCACTCTGACTGGCGCTGCCACGTCAGGAGGGTGTCGAGGACCTCGCCGGACCAGCCGCGGGTGTCCAGTTCGGCGTGCGAGGCGTAGCGGCCGCGGTAGAACAGCAGCGGCTGCGTCTCGCGCACCGGGCCGAGCTCGACGACGGCGCCGACGACCATGTGGTGGTCGCCGGCGTCGTGCACCACCGACACCTGGCAGTCGACCCACGTCAGCGCGCCGTCGAGCACCGGCGCGCCGGTCGGCGAGGGCGTCCACGAGATCCCGGAGAACTTGTCCGCGCCCGCCCTCCCGAACACCGTCGAGATCTCCCGCTGGTCCTCCGCCAGCACGTTCACGCAGAACGAGCCGGCCGACGCCATCGCGGCCCAGCTGCGCGAGGTCCGTTGTGGACAGAACACGACCAGCGGAGGGTCCAGCGACAGGGCCGCGAACGCCTGGCAGGCGAACCCGACAGGGCCTTCGGAGGACATGCCGGTCACCACGGTCACCCCCGTGCAGAAGTGACCTAGAACGGAACGGTAGCGGGCCCCTACTTCTGGTGGCCAACGCTGAAGTCGTGTCCCCACAGGCTCACCGCCGTGCTCTCGCGTGCGATCCAGTCCTCATCGGACACCTGCCGTCCCTCGCAGCCGAACTCGACGTCGAACCCGCCGGGCGTCTTCATGTAGAACGACAACATCAGGTCGTTGACGTGCCGGCCCAAAGTCGCCGACATCGGCACCTTGCGCCGCAACGCCCGGTCCAGCGTCAGGCCGACGTCGTCGGTGTTCTCGACCTCGACCATCAGGTGCACGATCCCGCTGGGCGTGGGCATCGGCAGGAACGCGAGGCTGTGGTGGCGCGGGTTGCAGCCGAAGAACCGCAGCCACGCGGGCGGTCCGTCCTGCGGCCTGCCGACGAACTGCGGTGGCAGCCTCATCGAGTCGCGCAGCCGGAACCCCAGCACGTCGCGGTAGAAGTGCAGCGCGGCCTCGTCGTCCGAAGTGGACAGAACGACGTGCCCGAGTCCCTGCTCCTCCGTCACGAACCGGTGCCCGTACGGCGACACCACGCGCCGGTGCTCCAACGCCGCGCCGTGGAAGACCTCCAACACGTTCCCGGACGGGTCCTCGAAGCGGATCAGTCCCGTGACCCGTCGTTCCGCCAGGTCCTCTGCCGACGCCTCGACGTAGGAGACACCGGCCGAGGCCAGGCGTTTCGCGACCTCGTCCAGCTCGGCCTCGGTGGCGGCCTCCCACCCGGAGGCCAGCAGGCGGTCCGCCGACCCCGGCACGATCACCAGCCGCGCCGGGAAGTCGTCCATCCGCAGGTACAGCGCACCGGGTGTCGAGCCCTTGCCCTCGACCATGCCGAGCACCTTCAGCCCGAACTCCCGCCACCGGTCCATGTCGGTGGCCTCGATGCGGAGATAACCCAGCGACCGGATGCTCATGACGCCTCCGTCAGGAAGTCGAGCGCGAGCCTGTTGAACTCGTCGAACTTCTCGAGCTGGGCCCAGTGCCCGCAGCCGCCGAACACGTGCAGCTGGGCGCGCGGGATCAGCTTCGTCGCCAGCAACGCGCCGTCGAGCGGATTGACCCGGTCCTCGCGGCCCCAGACGAGCAGAACCCGTTGGCGCAGCTTGTAGGCCTCGCGCCAGAGCATGCCCTGCTCGAAGTCCGGGCCGGAGAACGACTTGCCCAGCGCGGCCATGGCGCGCAACGACTCGGGCTGCCGGGCCGCCTCGAAGCGTTCGTCGACCAGCTCCTCGGTGATCAGCGACTGGTCGAAGACCATGATCCGCAGGAACTCCTCGATCTTCTCCCGCGTGGGTGTCCTGGCGAACGCGCTGAGCTTGCGCACGCCCTCGGTCGGATCGGGCGAGAAGACGTTGAGCGACAACCCGCCCGGACCCATCAGCACGAGCCGCCCGGCGCGTTTCCCGTGATCCAGGGCGAACCGGACCGCCGTGCCGCCGCCGAGCGAGTTGCCCAGGATGTGCGCCTGCTCGACCTCCAAGGAGTCCAGCAGGTCCTTCAACGCCCTGGCGGCGAAGGTGAAGTACTGGTCGTGCTCGGCGGGCTTGTCGGACTGGCCGTAGCCCGGCATGTCGACGGCCAGCACCCGGAACGACTTCGCGAACACCGGGATGTTCGCGCGGAAGTTCGACAGAGCCGACGCGCCAGGCCCGCCGCCGTGCAGCATGACCAGCGTCTCGGCGTTGTCCGCGCCTGCCTCGTGGTAGTGCAACCGCACGCTCATCAACGCCCCCTCAGAACAGCCCGTCGCGGACCTGGATGCCGAGCTCGTTCTTGCCGTACAACACGAGCACGCGTTCCGGGTCGTTGGCCGCGTGCACCCGTGCGGCGTGCGCGTCACGCCAGAACCGCGGCAACGGCAGACCCTGGTTGATGGCCTTGCCGCCCGCGCTCTCGAAGAGCCGGTCGATCGCGGAGATCGCCCGCGCGCTGCCGAGCACCTGGTCGCGACGGGCCCGCAGGCGCAGCTCGATCGGGATCTTCGTGCCGGCGACGGCGTGCTCCCACTCGTCGTTGATGTCCTTCTCCAGCTGCCACCACGCGGTGTCGATGTCGTTGGCCGCCGTGGCGATGCGGACCTGGGCGAACGGGTCGTCGACCGCCTTCTCGCCGAGGTAGGCCGCCCGGACGCGCTCGCGGGTCGCGTTCACGTGCAGGTCGTACGCTCCGGTGGCCATGCCGATCATCGGTGCGGTGATCGCGTACGGGTGGATCGTCCCGTACGGCATGCGGAAGAGCGGGCCGGGGTTGACCTCCTGGCCGGGGCACTTGCACCGCGCGGTGTGGGACATGCTCAGCGCTCGGTACTCCGGCACGAACACGTCGTCCACTACGATGTCGTTGCTGCCCGTACCGCGCAGGCCGACCGTGTCCCACACGTCGTTGATCGTGTAGTCGGAGATCGGCAGCAGGAACGTGCGGAAGTCGACCGGCTTGCCCTCGTCGTTCATCACGAGGCCGCCGAGCAGCACCCACGTGGCGTGGTCGCAGCCGGACGAGAAGCTCCACTTGCCGCTGAACCGGAACCCGCCCTCGACCGTCGTCGCACGGCCGGTCGGCGCGTAGGAGGAGGAGATCCGGGTGTCCTGGTCCTCGCCGAACACCTCGTCCTGCGCCTGGACGTCGAAAAGCCCGACGTGCCAGGGGTGCACGCCCAGCACGGACGCGACCCAGCCCGTGGACCCGCAGGCGCTGCCGATCATGCGCACAGCGGTGTAGAAGTCGAGCGGGTGCGTCTCGAAGCCGCCGTACCGCACGGGCTGGAGCATCCGGAAGAACCCGGTCTCCTGCAACGCCTTCACCGACTCCGGCGGCACCCTGCGCAGTTCCTCCGCCTCGGCCGCGCGTTCGGCGAGCGCCGGTAGCAGTTCCCGCACCTTGCCGAGGATTTCCTCGCTCATCGGACTTCCTCCCTGCTCAGCTCCAGTGCGATGTCGATCAGCTGGTCCTCTTGCCCGCCGACGAGCTTGCGTTCGCCCGCGCGGACGAGGATCTGCGCGCCGGACACGCCATAGCGTTGCGCCTGCGTGTAAGCGTGTTTGAGGAAGCTGGAGTAGACGCCCGCGTACCCCATCATCAGCGCCATCCGGTCGAGCAGGCACTCGTCGGGCATGACGGGCCGGACGACGTCCTCGGCCGCGTCCACGATCTTGAAGAAGTCGACGCCGGTCTCGAAACCGAGCTTGTCGCAGACGCCGACGAACGCCTCGAGCGGCGTGTTTCCCGCGCCCGCCCCGAATCCGCGCACGCTGCCGTCGATCTGCTTCGCCCCGGCACGGGCGGCGGCGACGGAGTTCGCGACGCTCAGGCCGAGGTTCTCGTGCCCGTGGAAGCCGACCTGGGCGTCCGAGCCGAGTTCCGCGACCAACGCCTCGACGCGCTCGGAAACCTGTTCCAGGACAAGGGCTCCGGCCGAGTCGACGACGTAGACGCACTGGCACCCGGCGTCGGCCATGATCCTTGCTTGACGAGCCAACGCCTCCGGCGGCTGTGAGTGGGCCATCATCAGGAATCCGACGGTCTCCAGCCCGCGATCGCGGGCCAACGCGAAGTGCTGCACGGAGACGTCGGCCTCGGTGCAGTGCGTGGCGATCCGGACGATCGAGGCGCCGTTGTCCTGCGACACCAGGATGTCGTCCTTCACCCCGACACCCGGCAGCATCAGCACGGCGATCTTCGCCTGCGTCGCCGTCTCGACCGCGACCTTGATCAGTTCCTGCTCGGGCGTGTGGCTGAATCCGTAGTTGAACGACGACCCGCCCAGCCCGTCGCCGTGCGTCACCTCGATCACCGGCACCCCGGCGCTGTCGAGCGCCGCGACGATCGAGCGCACGTCCTCGGCCGTGAACTGGTGCCGCTTGTGGTGCGAGCCGTCACGCAGTGACGTGTCGGTCAACCGCAGACTCGGGCGCTGCTGCACGGGCGATCTCCTCCCCCACCTTGGTCGCGGCGGCCGTCATGATGTCGAGGTTGCCGGCGTACTCCGGCAGGAAGTCGCCCGCTCCCGCGACCTCCACGAAGATCGCCACCCTGCCCGCGTCGTACTGCGGCTCGCGCAACAGCCGGAATCCCGGCACGTACGAACGGATGTCGGTCTCCATCCGGGCGATCGAGTCCGTGATCGGGTCCGGGTCGACGTCCTCGGGGATCGCGCAGAAGATGGTGTCGCGCATGATCATCGGAGGGTCCGCCGGATTCAGCACGATGATCGCCTTGCCCTTCGCGGCACCCCCGATCGCCTCGATGCCCCGGCTGGTCGTGCGGGTGAACTCGTCGATGTTGGCGCGCGTGCCCGGTCCCGCCGACACCGACGCGACGCTCGCGACGATCTCCGCGTACGACACCGGCACGACCCGGGACACCGCGTGCACCATGGGGATCGTGGCCTGGCCGCCGCACGTGATGAGGTTGATGTTGGGCGCGTCCTGGTGCTCACCGAGGTTCACCGGTGGCACGACGTACGGGCCGATCGCGGCCGGTGTCAGGTCGACCGCCCGGACGCCCGCCTCGGCGTAGCGCGGGGCGTTGGCCCGGTGCACCGCCGCGGACGTCGCCTCGAAGACGATGTCCGGCAGTTCGTCCTGACGCAGCAACCACTCCGCGCCGTCGACCGAGACCTCGAGCCCCAGCGACGCCGCGCGCCGGAGACCCTCGCTGGCCGGGTCGATGCCGACCATCCAGCGCGGTTCCAGCGCCTGCGAGCGCAGGAGCTTGTAGAGCAGGTCGGTGCCGATGTTGCCGGAGCCGACGATGGCCGCCTTCACCCAGTCACCTCATTCGAATTTCAGGTCTACGGAGCCGAGTCCGGCGAACTCGGCGTGGAACTCGTCACCAGGCCTGGCGTCGATGGCGCGCGTGCACGACCCGGGCAGCACGATGTCGCCCGCCAGCAATCGGACGCCGAAGCTCGCGACCTTGGCCGCGAGCCACGCCACCGCGATCGCCGGGTCGCCCAGCACGGCGTCACCACGTCCTTCGGCGACCAGCTCGCCGTTGCGCCGCAACGTGGCCGCGACCGCACCGACGTCCAGTTCGGACGGACGCACCCGCTCGGACCCGAGCATGAACCCGGCCGACGACGCGTTGTCCGCGATGGTGTCCTGCAGGCCGATCCGCCAGTTCTCGATCCGGCTGTCGATCAGCTCGATGGCCGGTGCGACGAACTCGGTGGCCTCCAGCACGTCCTCGACCGTGCAGCCCTCGCCGGGCAGGTCGCGGGCCAGCAGGAACGCGATCTCCACCTCGACCCGCGGATACAGGTACGCCGAGGCGTCGGCGGTGCCGGTCAGCTGCATGTCGTCGAGCAGGTGGCCGTAGTCGGGTTCGTCGACGCCCATCATCTGCTGCATCGCCAACGACGAGAGCCCGACCTTGTGGCCGATGACGTCACGGTTGCGGTGCCGGATGTTGAGCAACTGGATCTCGTAGGCGTCGACCACGTCGATCTCGGGATACAGCTCCACCAACGGTTTGATCGGCACGCGGTCGTGTTCCGCCGTGCGCAGCAGCGCGGCGGCCGACTCCCTGTCCTGGATCGTCAGCACCTGGCCTCCTTCACGACGTGGTGCCCCGCGCGACGGCCCGAGAAGACGCAGTCGGCGAGCGCGAGACCGCTGACGTAGGACTCCGAGCACACCCCGACCGCCGACCGGCCGGCCGCGTACAGGCCGGGAACTCCTTGCACCTGACCGGTGTCCTCGTCCACGACGAGGCCGCCGAGCGTGAGCATCGGGCACGGGTAGCCGAACCCCGCGCGCACCGACACGTTGATCAACGAGTAGGGCGGCGTCCCGAACGGGTCGGGCGCCGCGATTCCGGCCTTCCGAGCCACTTCCTCGATCGTCGGGGCCGTGACGAGGCCGCGGCCGAGCAGGTAGCGGACCTGCCAGCGCTGGAACGGCGCGGTCTGCGTCCTCACCTGAGCACGAGCGATCTGGAGGATCTCGTCGTCGATCAGCAGCCACGCCTTGCCGCCGCGTTCGACGATCTCACTGCCGTTGGCCGCGCCGTACCGCGTCGCGTCGCCGAACCGCTGCCCGGCCGAGTCGACGAACACCCCGCGCTGCAACGCGCTGGGCGGCGTGACGAACCGCCACACGGAGATCTTGTCCATCCGCGCGGTCTTTCCACCCGCGGCGACGCCGAGCCTGATCCCGCCGCCGTCGTCGCCGGGGGTGCCGAGCGCGAGACCGCCGCGATGGGCCGGAGCGTGCTCGTGCACCAGGGCCCGATCGGCGATGAAGCCACCGGCCGCGATGATCACGCCCTGCCCCGCGGTGACCACCAGCGGCCGGCCGAATCGTTCGAGCCGCGCTGCCAGCCCGAACAGCTTCTTCCCCAACGGCGGGTAGTAGAGCCACGGTTTGGCGCCCGCCCTGGACAACATCGCGTGCAGAACCCGCGGAAACCCGGTGAGAGTCCGGCACCGCACCCCCGTCACCCGGCCGTCTTCGAGAACGAGTTCCATCGCGCGGGTCTGCGGCAGGACCCGCACGCCCGCACGCCGGGTGGCCTCGGCCAGACGGGTGAAGAAGGCCTTGCCGGACGTGCCCTTCGCCCTGGTCCGATGCCCGCGCGGCGCCGGGTCCGGCCAGGCGTCCTCGCTGCCGGAGAGGTACAGGTAGTAGTCGTCGGTCGGGTACGAGGTCTTGAACGGCGACACGCGGGCGTCGAACGGGACGCCCTGGTCCTCCAGCCACGCCAGCATCCCGGCGCTGTCCTCGCAGAACCTCCGCAGGGTCGCGGGAGATACCGCGTCCCGGACCTCGTGCCGCAGGTAGGAGTACATCGCGTCGACCGAGTCGGTCACGCCGGCCTCGACCTGCTGGCGCGTCCCGCCGCCCGCGTAGACGACACCGCCGGACAACGCGGTCGCGCCACCGCCGGTGAACCGGTCCAGCACCACCACGGACGCACCGGCCGTCGCGGCCTCGACGGCGGCGCACGCGCCGGCCGCGCCGAAGCCGATGACGACCACGTCAGCGGTGACTTCCACGCCTACCCTCCCGGAACACGTTCTCGGTGAGTCGACTTGCCTGGAACTCCTACACCATAGCGCCAAACCGCCTCAGAACTATAACCTGTTCTAGTCTGATCCCCGTGGAGGTGTGATGTACGACGTGATCGTCGTCGGCAGCGGCGCGGCGGGCATGACAGCCGCGCTCCGCACCGCTCGACACGGCCTGCGGACCTTGATCATCGAGAAGGCCGCGCACTACGGCGGCTCGACCGCGCGGTCGGGCGGCGGCATCTGGGTGCCGAACAACGCCGTGGTCGCCGCCAACGGCATAGCCGACTCGCCGGAGCGGGCGAGCGAGTACCTCGCGCACATCGCGCCGGAGGTCCCGGCTGAGTTGCGGAAGGCGTTCCTGGACGCCGGACCGGCGATGCTGGCGTTCGTGGTCGCGCACACGCCGCTGAAGTTCCGCTGGGTCCGCGACTACTCCGACTACTACCCGGAGGCGCCCGGCGGGCAGCCGCGCGGCCGCTCGGTCGAGCCATTGCCGTTCAACACGAAACTGCTCGGCGAGGAGATCAAGGACCTCGAACCGCCGTACGTGCCGACGCCCGCGGGCATCGTGATCACCCAGACCGACTACAGGTGGCTGACGCTGATCGGACGGCACCCGCGCGGCATCGTGACCGCTGCCAAGGTCTTCGCCCGCCGGTTCCTGCCGGGCCGACGCCTGACCATGGGCCAGGCGCTGACGGCCGGGCTCAGGGCGGGTCTGAAGGCGCTCAACGTGGAGATCAGGCTCAACACCGCGATGACCGACCTGCACCACGAGAACGGCCGCGTCGCAGGCGTTCTCGTGGGCGACAAGGTCATCCTGGCGAACCACGTCGTACTGGCGTCCGGCGGGTTCGAGAACAACGAGCAGATGCGCAAGCGGCACCAGAACATCGGTACGGAGTGGACAGTCGGCGCGAAGGCCAACACCGGCGACGGCATCGAGGCCGGTCAACGCGCCGGTGCCGCCGTCGGGCTGATGGACGACGCCTGGTGGGGCCCTTCCGTCCCGTTGCCACGCGGGCCGTTCTTCCTGCTCGCCGAACGGTCGCTGCCTGGGTGCGTGCTGGTCGACAAGACCGGGCGCCGGTTCGTCAACGAGGCCGCGCCCTACATCGACGTGGTCAACGCGATGACCGGCGACACGTGGCTCGTCTTCGACCACTCCTACCGCGGCCGCTACCCGTTCTGCGGCATCCCGCCGCGCCGCCCGCTCCCCCGGCGCTGGAAGGACTCCGTCCTCACCGCGCCGAGCCTCGAGGAACTCGCCCAGGAGGCCGACCTGCCGGAGCTGATCGACACCGTCCGGCGGTTCAACACGCTCGCCGTCGACGGCAAGGACGCCGACTTCCACCGCGGCGACAGCGCGTACGACCGCTACTACGGCGATCCGCGCACCAAACCGAACCCGAACCTCGCGCCGCTGACCACCGGCCCGTTCTACGCGGTCAAGATCGTGCCCGGCGATCTCGGTACCAAGGGCGGCCTGCGCACCGACACCCGCGCGCGGGTGCTGCGCGAGGACGGTTCGGTGATCGAGGGCCTGTACGCGGCGGGCAACACCAGTGCCTCGGTCATGGGCCACACCTACGCGGGCGCGGGAGCCACCCTCGGACCGGCGATGACGTTCGGATATCTCGCCGGCCTCGACATCTCTGGAGGAAAGCGATGACGCAGGACGGTGTGCGGACGATCGACGCGGGCGCCCCGCCGGCACGGTTCGCGCGCGGCTGGCACTGCCTCGGCCTCGCGAGCAGCTTCCGTGACGGCAAACCCCACGCCATCGAGGCGTTCGGCACGAAGCTCGTGGTGTTCGCCTCGGAGGACGGCAGGATCAACGTGCTGGACGGGTACTGCCGGCACATGGGCGGCGACCTCACCCAGGGCACCATCAAGGGCAACAACATCGCCTGCCCGTTCCACGACTGGCGCTGGTCGGGCAACGGCAAGTGCGTCGACATCCCCTACGCCAAGCGGGTTCCGCTGCGGGCGCGCACGAGGTCGTGGATCACGCTCGAAGAGAACAAACAGCTCTTCGTGTGGAACGACCCGCAGGGCAACCCGCCGCCCGAGCACATCACCATCCCGCGCATCGAGTCGGCGTTCAGCGACGAGTGGAGCAACTGGACCTGGGACTCGGTGGTGATCGACAACGCGAACTGCCGCGAGATCATCGACAACGTCGTCGACATGGCCCACTTCTTCTACATCCACTTCGCGTTCCCCACGTACTTCAAGAACGTGATGGAGGGCCACGTCGCCTCGCAGTACCTGACGACGCGCGGCCGTCCGGACGTCGCGATGGGCTCGAACTACACCGGTGACGTCGAAGTGCGTTCGGAGGCCGCGTACCACGGGCCGTCGTACATGATCGACTACCTGTGGAACGACTACAAGGGCCTCGAGATCGAGACCGTGCTGATCAACTGCCACTACCCGATCTCGCCGACGTCGTTCAAGCTCCAGTGGGGCGCGATCGTGAAGAAGCTGCCCGGTGTGGACGACGAGCACGCGGACAAGATCGCGGCGAAGTTCGCGCGCGGCATCGGTGTCGGGTTCCTGCAGGACGTGGAGATCTGGCAGAACAAGTCGCGCATCGACAACCCGTTGCTGTGCGAGGAGGACGGGCCGGTCTACCAGCTGCGCCGCTGGTACGAGCAGTTCTACGTGGACGTCGAGGACGTGTCCGACGACATGGTGCGGCGCTTCGAGTTCGAGGTCGACACGAGCCGGGCGATCGAGGTGTGGGAGAAGGAGGTCGCCGAGAACCTCGCCCGGCAGGCGCCCCAAGAGCAGGCGACGTGAGCGAGCGCGACGAGTTCCTGGTCGGGGGCATGGTTCCGGTGGGCTGCGACTGCGGTAACCGGGTGCTGGTGAAGAAGAACAGCCCGCAGCACACTTCGGTGCAGTGGCTTTCGGACACCCGCGACTGCCCTGAGCTGTGCGGTGCCCGGCTCGCGTTGGTGCCGACCTGCCTGCGGTTGCGCGACAGCATCGAGAAGGCCGTGCGGGACGGGACGCTGGAGGTCGCCGATGGCTGAGGTGCACCGGCTGCGGGTCGACGAGGTGATCGAGGAGACCGCGGACGCGCGCTCGTTCGTGTTGTCGGGGGCGGACTTCTCGCCACGACCAGGCCAGTTCCTGACCGTCCGGGCGGGCGAGGTGGCCCGCTGCTACTCGCTGTCGAGCGCGCCCGGTGAGCCGTTGAAGATCACCGTCAAGCGCACGCCCGACGGGTACGGGTCGCTCTGGATGTGCTCCGAGTTGCAGGCGGGCATGAATCTGGACGTGCTCGCGCCGGCCGGGGTGTTCACGCCCTCGTCGCTCGACGGGTCGCTGCTCGCGTTCGCCGCCGGGAGTGGGATCACGCCCGTCATGTCGATCATCCGGGCCGTGCTGTCCGGCGGCTCCGGGCGGGTGTTCCTGTTCTACGCCAACCGGGACGAGGCGTCGGTGATCTTCGCGCGCGAGCTGGACTCCCTGGCGCGCGCCCACCCGGACCGGCTGACCGTCGTGCACTGGCTGGAGTCGGTGCAGGGCCTGCCTCACGGTTTGCGGGCGTTCGTCCGCCCTTGCGACGAGGCGTTCGTGTGCGGGCCGGCGCCGTTCATGGAGGCCGTGCGCAAGGCGTTGCACGACGTACCGGTGGTGCACGTCGAGAAGTTCGTGTCGTTGTCCAGCGATCCGTTCTCGTCGGAGGTCGTGCCGGTCGTCGACGACCGCCCGGACGCGGTGGTCGAGGTCGAGCTGGACGGCGAGCGGCACCGGTTCCCGTGGCCCGCGCGGACGAAGCTGCTCGACCTGTTGCTGGACAAGGGACTCGACGCGCCGTACTCGTGCCGCGAGGGTGCCTGCAGCGCGTGCGCGTGCCGGCTGGTCGAGGGCGAGGTGAAGATGCTCAACAACGACGTGCTCGACTCCGAGGACATCGCCGAGGGCATCGTGCTGGCGTGCCAGTCGGTTCCGGTCACCGACACCGTGAAGATCACCTACGAGTGAGGGACGCCTGATGCCGATCGATCCTTCCGTCGCCGTCGGGGCGGAGCTTCCCGAGGTCGAGTTCTCCTGGACCGAGTCCGACGTGCTGCTCTACCACCTGGCCCTCGGCGCGACCGAGCTCCGGTACGTCTACGAACAGGGCTTGCGGGTGCTGCCGACGTTCGGTGTCGTGGCGCCCCGCTTCCACGAGACCGCGCCGCCCGCCGTGTCGTTCCCCGGTGTCGACATCGACCTGGCCCGAGTGCTGCACGGCACCCAGGAGATCACCGTGCACGCACCCCTGCCTGTTGCGGGCGAAGCCGTGCTGCGGACGCGGATCGCGGACGTGTGGGACAAGGGCAAGGCCGCGGTGATCGTGCAGGAGGCCACTGCCGTGACGCCGGACGGGACCGCGCTGTTCACGACCCGGTCCAGCATCTTCGCCCGTGGGGAGGGCGGGTTCGGCGGCGATCGCGGACCGTCCGGCAAGGTCGAGGTGCCGTCACGGGAGCCGGACTTCGTGATCGAGACGCCGACCCTGCCGCAGCAGGCCTATCTCTACCGGCTCTGCGGTGACCGGAACCCGCTGCACGCCGATCCCGAGTTCGCACGGCGCGCGGGGTTCGACGCCCCGATCCTGCACGGACTGTGCACCTACGGGGTGGTGTGCCGGGCGGTGATCGACGCCGTGCTGGACGGACCGGAGCAGGTGGCGTCGTTCGGGGCGAAGTTCGCGGGCGTCGTGTTCCCCGGCGAGACGCTGACGACGCGGGTGTGGCGGGACGGGCCCCGGCTCGTGCTGACCACGGTCGCCGGGGACCGTCCCGTTCTCGCTGATGCCGCCCTAACCCTGACCGAGGACTAGGCCGCTGGTCGGGACGCCGGTGCCGGCGGTGACCAGGACGTGCTCGACGCCGCCGACCTGGTTCACCGCGGTGCCGCGGATCTGCCGCACTCCCTCGGCGATGCCGTTCATGCCGTGCAGGTAGGCCTCGCCGAGCTGGCCGCCGTGCGGGTTGAGCGGGAGCTTCCCGTCCAGTTCGAGCGCGCCGGACGCGACGAAGTCCTTGGCCTCGCCCCGGCCGCAGAAACCCAGTTCTTCCAGTTGCACCAGGACGAACGGGGTGAAGTGGTCGTAGAGCACGGCCACGTCGACGTCATCCGGACCGATACCCGACTTCTCCCACAGGCCGCGCGCCACCACACCCATCTCCGGGAGCCGGGTCAGGTCGTCCCGGTAGTAGCTCGTCATCGTGAACTGGTCGACGCCGCTGCCCTGGGTCGCCGCCTTCACGTGAGCAGGTTTCTGGCGCAGGTCCTTCGCACGATCTCGTGACGTGACCACGATCGCCACTCCGCCGTCGCTCTCCTGGCAGCAGTCGAGAAGCCGGAGCGGTTCGGCGATCCAGCGCGACGACTGGTGGTCGTCCAGGGTGATCGGCCGGTTGTGGAACCACGCGCGCGGGTTTGTGGCGGCGTGCTTGCGGTCGATCACCGCGATCCGGCCGAAGTCCTCGGACGTGGCGCCGTACTCGTGCATGTACCGGCGGGCGAACATGGCGACCATCGCGGCCGGCGTGCCCAGTCCCATCGGGTACGACCAGCTGTTGTCGATGTTGGCCGCGGCCGCCGTCTGGACCTGCCCGAACCGGTGTCCCGACCGTTCGTTGAAGGCCCGGTAGCACACGACGACCCTCGCCGCGCCGGTCTCGACGGCCATCGCGGCCTGCTGCACGGTCGCGCACGCCGCCCCACCGCCGTAGTGGACGCGGCTGAAGAACGTCAGCTCCGGGATGCCCAGCTCACGAGCGACCGCGATCTCGGCGTTGGTGTCCATGGTGAAGCTGACGAGGCCGTCCACATCGGACGGTTCAAGCCCGGCGTCCTCCAGCGCGGCTCGCACCGCCTCGGCGGCCAGTTGGAGCTCGCTGCGGCCGGAGTCCTTGGAGAAGTCCGTCGCGCCGATGCCGACGATCGCGGCGTTCACGCGGGCACCTCGATCTTCACGGTCCCGGTGACGTGGTCACCGTGCGCGGTCCGGCCTACGACCTCGATGGTCAGGTCCTGCTGCTCGCGTTCGACGACCTGGCCGAAGAACTTCAGCGTGTCGTAGGCGAAGCAGGGCGCGCCGAGCTTGATGTTCACCTGGCGCACCAACGCCTCCGGGCCCGCCCAGTCCGTGACGTAGCGCTGCACCAGGCCGGTCGTGGTGAGGATGTTGATGAAGATGTCCTTCGACCCGCGCTGGACCGCGAGGTCGCGGTCGTGGTGGACGTCCTGGAAGTCACGGGTGGCCAGCGCGGTGCTGATCACGAACGTCGGGGTGGCCTCCACGTGCCACTCCGGCAGGGAATCACCGATCCGCACGGGGCCTCCAGCTCGGCATCGTCAGCTCGTCGTCGACCTCGGTGAACACGACCTCGACCCGTTGCCCGACGCTGGGCTCGCCGTCGAACTCGCCCAGCATCCGCACGCCCTCGTCCAGTTCGACCAGGGCGATGACGAACGGGGTCTGCTTGCCCGGCACCTGCGGGTGGTGGTGCACGACGTAGCTGTAGATCACGCCGTGGCCCTCCGACACGAGGTACTTCGGTTTGGTGGCACCGCATTCCGGGCACATCGGGCCCGGTGGGTGCCGGAGCAGCCCGCAGCCACCGCAGCGCTGGATGCGCAGCTCGCCCTGCCGGGTGCCTTCCCAGAAGTACTCGGTGTCACGGTTGACCGAAGGCCGGATCGCCTGGGCCTTGGGAATTTCCTTCACAGGTTCGGGTTTCCGCGCGGGCCTGAACTTCAGCACCCGGAACCGCATCTCGGCCACGGCCTCGTCGCCGACCCACCACGTGCTGCGGGTCGTGACGAACCAGCCCTCGCCCAGCCCGGTCTTCTTCGGCCCGGTCACGTCCTCGAGGCTCGTCGTCACCGAGAGCTGTTCGCCGAGCTTGAGGTACCGGTGGTAGGTCTGGTCGCTGTTGGTCGCGACGACCGACGTGTACCCGGCCTCGTCCAGGACGGTCATCATCTGCCCGAGCGGGTCGTCGAGGGTGCGCTGGCCGCGCAGCCCGGCCATCGTCCACACCTGCACCATCGCGGGCGGCGCGACCTCGGTGTAACCGGGGTGGTCGTCACCGATGGCCTCCAGCCAGTTGTTGATCATCGGCAGGTTGACCGGGTCACGTGCCAGCCGCGGCGCGCACTCGCCCTGTTCGGCGATGCGGGCGGCCTCCTTCTCGATGTCGGTCATCGCACCACCCTCGGCAGGCCCAGCCCGATGTTCGCGATCAGCTCGCGCTGGATCTCCTGCACTCCCCCGCCGAACGTCAGCACGAGGTTGCGCCGCGCCTGGACATCCAGCCACTTCACGAGTTCCTGGGGTGCGCCGTGCCGTCCGACCAGCTCTTCCATCAGCCGCCCGATGTGCTGGGTCCGGTCGGCGGCGAAGACCTTGGTGGCACTGGCGTCCGCGACCTCGACCTCCCCACTGGCGACCTGCCAGTTGAGCAGTTCGTTCACGCGATGCACCGCACGTGCTTCGGCGAGTGCCCGTCGCACGTCCGGTTCGGCGAGGAGCCGGCGTTCCGCCGCCCAGCCGTGGACGCGTTCCACGAGGGCACCGAGCCGGCCGGACGGGCCGAGCATCACGCGTTCGTGGTTGAGCTGCGTGGTGATCAGTCGCCAGCCCTTGTTCTCCTCGCCGACCCGGCGTGCTTCGGGCACGCGAACGTCGTTGTAGTAGGTGGCGTTCACGTGGTGCGCGCCGTCGCACGTGATGATCGGCGTCCACGAGTAACCGGGGTCGGTGGTGTCGACGATCAGGATCGTGATGCCCTTGTGCCGCGAATCCGACGTTCCCGTGCGGCAGGCCAGCCACACGTAGTCCGCGTCGTGGCCTCCGGTCGTGAAAGTCTTCTGCCCGTTGACGACGTAGTGGTCGTCCTCGCGGACTGCCTTGGTGCGCAACGCGGCCAGGTCCGTGCCCGCGTCCGGTTCGGTGTAACCGATCGCGAAGTGCAGGTCACCGCTGAGGATCTTCGGCAGGAAGAAGTCCTTCTGCTCCTGCGTTCCGAACGACTGCAGCGTCGGGCCGACGGTCTGCAGCGTGACATACGGCAGCGGGACGTCCGCGCGGGCGGCCTCGTTGACGAAGATCTGCTGCTCGACCGGTCCGAAACCCAGCCCGCCGTACTCCTTCGGCCACCCGACGCCGAGCCTGCCGTCGCGCCCCAGCCGCCGGACCAGTTCGCGGTAGGTGGCGCCGTGCCGTTCGGTGAGCATCGCCTCGCGTTCGGCGTCGGACATGACGGTCGCGAAGTACTCGCGCAGTTCGTCGCGCAGCTTGCGCTGCTCCGCGGTGAGGTCAATGAACATCGATGGCCCCCAAGCGGTGCTCCACTCCGCCGACGAACCGCGTCAGCTCCTTGGCCATGCCGTAGTAGCGGTGCATGGGGTAGGTGATGTCGAGCCCGAGGCCGCCGTGCAGGTGGTGGCAGGTGTGCACGGCCGGCAGGGCCTCCGCCGCGAGCCAGTAGGCGGCGGTGTCGAGGTCGTCGTCGTCGAGGCTCCAGGCGGCGGTGAGCGCGGCCAGGTGCAGGGTGCGGGAGGCGATGTAGACGTCCGCGACCAGGCCGGCCGCGATCTGGAAGGTGGCCAGCGGTTTGCCGAACTGGTGGCGGGTGCCGACGTGCGTCACGGTGAGGTCGAGGGCTCCCGCCAGGACACCGTCCGCCATCGCGCAGGCCCCAGCCAGGGCGAACCTTCTGACACCCTCGGCCGCACCTTCCAGCAGTTCACCGCGAGCGCCTTCGAACGTCACCGTTCCGTCCGAAATGGACACACCGGGTCGCGCCGGATCGACGACGAACACGCCGTCGCTCGTGCTCACGAGGATCCGCTGGGCCTCGGCGGCGAACGGCACGTTGATCTTCGTGCCGAAGATGCCGTCACTGCCCGCTCTGGTCTCCGGTTCGGCGGGCAGCGGCCTGGACGGTTCACTCAACGCCGCCGTGAGCACCCCGTGCTGCTCGGTCACCAACGGCAGCAAGGCGTCCTGCTGTTCCTCCGTGCCGTACCGGACGATCGGCAACACGCCCAGCGCGAGCGTGGCCAACGCCGGCACGTCGACCGCCCGCCGTCCCACCTCGGTGAGCAGCACGGCCGTCTCCAGCACGCCGAGCCCGTCGCCACCGAGCCGTTCCGGAACGGCCAGGGCCAGCAACCCCGCCTCCCCCAACGCCTTCCAGGGGGTGTCGCTCTCCCTGCCCAGCACGTCGGCCGCCAATCGCGCGATCTCCTGCTGGGTCTCGTCGAGCTTGAAGTCCATCAAGGCTCCTAATTTCGCGGCAACTCCCGCTGGTGTCGTCGAGCTGGAGGTCCATCAAGGCTCACTGCGTCACATTTCCCTGGGTAGTCCGAGAATTCGCTCGCCTGCCAGGTTCATCAGCACCTGCGTCGTCCCGCCCGCGATGCTCAGGCACCGGGTCAGCAGGAACTCGTGGACCAGCTGGTTGTCCGTGGCGCCGTCCGGGCCGAGCAGCTCCACCGCGAACTCGGCGACGTCCTGCCGCTGCCGCACCCCGGCGAGCTTGCGCACGCTGGACTCCGCGCCCGGTTCCTGCCCGCTCAGCACCCGCAGGCTCGCCCGCAGGTCCAGCAGCGACACGGCCAAGCCCTGCGCCACCAACGCCCCCAGCCGTTCGGCGTGGCCGGGGGCCGCCGGGGACCTCAGGACGTTCTCCAGTGGCTCGCCGAGCGCGGAGCCCATCGCGACGCGTTCGTTGGCGAGCGTCGTGCGGGCCAGCCGCCAGCCGTCGTTCACCGCGCCGACCACGCAGTCGTCCGGCACGAACACGTCGTCGAGGAAGACCTCGTTGAACCGCGCGTCGCCGGTGATCTCGCGCAACGGCCGCACGTCGACGCCGGGTGAGCGCATGTCGACCAGGAAGTAGGTGATGCCCTTGTGCTTCGGGAGGCTGGAGTCCGTGCGGGCCAGGCAGATCGCCCAGTCGGCCTGGTGCGCGAGCGACGTCCACACCTTCTGCCCGGTGAGCTTCCAGCCGCCGTCGGCGCGGACTGCCTTGGTGCGCAACGAGGCCAGGTCCGAGCCGGCCTCGGGTTCGCTGAAGAGCTGGCACCAGGTCAGTTCGCCGCTCAACGTCGGTGGCACGAACCGTTCCCGCTGCTCCGGCGTGCCGTGGCGGAGGATCGTCGGTCCCGCCCAGCCACCGATGATCAGGTCGGGCCGGCGCACCCCGGCACGGGCGAACTCGCCGTCGATCACCATCTGCCGCGCCTGACCGGCGTCCTGCCCGTACGGCTTCGGCCAGTGCGGCACCAGGAACCCGCTGCTCGCCAGCCGTTCCCGTTGAGATGCTAGGTCGAGCTCGGCGATCTCCTCGGCGAACGCCCGTACCTCGGGATCCCGTTCGACCTCGACGTCGTAGGACCGGCGCGCCCCGGCCAGCGCCAGTTCGGCGACCCGGCGGCGCCAGAACGCGACGCCGCCCGCGAGTTGCTGCAACGCCAACGCCCGGCGCAGGTAGCGGTGCGCGTCGTGCTCCCAGGTGAAGCCGATGCCGCCGAGCACCTGGATGCAGTCCTTGGCGTTGCGCACGGCCGCGTCGAACGCCACCGCCCCCGCCACCGCCGCCGCCAGCGGGTGGTCATCCTCACCGACCGTCCGCGCCGCGTCCCACGCGACCGACGACGCCTGCTCCGCGCGGCACAGCATCTCCACGCAGAGATGCTTCACGGCCTGGAAGGACCCGATGACACGCCCGAACTGCTGACGCTGTTTCGCGTACTCCACAGCGGTGTTCAGGCACCAGGCGGCGACCCC
This sequence comes from Lentzea pudingi, assembly GCF_014646255.1. GTDB lineage: Bacteria > Actinomycetota > Actinomycetes > Mycobacteriales > Pseudonocardiaceae > Lentzea > Lentzea pudingi. The sequence goes on along the minus strand of NZ_BMNC01000001.1, from coordinate 780,896 downwards.
GCTCGCCTCGGCGGCCATCAGCGTCACCGCGAGGTCGGTCGGGTCGGCCACGGCCTCCCCCGGTGCGTCGACCACAACCGAGCCCAGCGAACGTGAGTGGTCCACGGATTCCAGTGGTGCCACCGAGACCTGATCGGCCGGCACGAGCATCCACCTGTCCGTTCTGAGCAGCAGGTGCGTCGCTTCGGCCGCACCGACCACGTGCTGGGACGAGAACCCGAACCCGGCGATTCCGTCGAAATCGGGGCGCAGCACCGACACCAGCGCCGTGGGCAGCAACGGTCCCGGCACCAGGTTCTCGGCCGCCCGCTCCAGCATCACCGCGAGGTCGACGACCGTGCCGCCCTCTCTCGTCACCTCGAAGAACCCGACCTTGACGAGGTCGCCCCACTCCCCCTTGGCGGCGTCCACGCTGTCACGCAGCGCGCGTTGCTCCCCGGTCGTGGCGATCGGCATGCGGCCTCCTCACAGGACGTGAAGAAGTTTATAGAACGTGTTCTATTTCTGACAACAGATCATGGCTGCCAAACCGATCGAGTATGATGCGACGGCAGCTGCAACACGTTCCAGGAGGATCATCTCCGTGTCACCTTCGAAGTCGCGCACGGACGCGCTCATGGCGGGCGACGAGCTCAGCTCGGCCGCCCAGCGCGAGCGTCGCAAGCGGATCGTCGACGCGACCATCGCGCTGGCGTCCAAGGGCGGGTTCGACGCCGTCCAGATGCGCGCGGTGGCGGACAGGGCGGACGTCGCGCTGGGCACGTTGTACCGCTACTTCCCCTCGAAGGTCCACCTGCTCGTGTCGAGCCTCGCGGTGGAGCTGGAGCGCGCCCAGGAGAAGATGGACCGCACCACCGTCCCCGGCGACAGCTCCTACGAGCGCGTGCTGTTCGTGCTCGGCCGCATCACCAGGGGCCTGCAGCGCAACCCGCACCTGACCGAGGCGATGACGCGCGCGTTCACGTTCGCCGACGCCTCCGCGGGCGCCGAGATCGACCGCGTCTCGTTGCTCATGGAGAGCATGTTCACCAAGGCGATGAGCGACGACGCGCCGACCGAGGAGCAGAAGGCCATCGCCCGCGTGATCGGCGACGTGTGGCTGTCGAACCTGGTCGCCTGGGTCACCCGCCGCGCCACCGCGACCGACGTCGCGAACCGCCTCGAACTCACGGTCCGCCTGCTGCTCAAGTGAGTGGTCCCGCGGGATGACCCGCGAGTCACACCCCCGAACGATGCCGGCGCACGGCGTTCACCCCTACCGTCTGTCCTATGAAGACGCTCTTGGTCGTCCTCGCCGTGCTGGCCGTGGCCGGCGGTGGCACCGTCGCCCTGGTGAACCACTACGGCGGCTGGACGACGCTGACCGGCAAGGCCTGGGCCATCACCTACGAGGTGTCGGCCGAACCGGCCAAATCGCTCGTCGAGGTGACGTACACGGAGTCGCCCACCCGCTACCGCAAGCAGACGCCGCAGACCGTCACCACCGAGAAGCCGCTGCCGTGGGAGATCGCGATCGTCGTCAACGCCGGCGAGAAGGCCCAGGTCGCCGCCACGCCCAAGGGTGACGAGGTGCTGAGGTGCCGCATCCTGCTCGACGGGGTGAAGGAGCTCGCGACCTCGACCGGGAAGCCCGGTGAGAGGGTCACCTGCGAGACCGTGACCGCCACCTGACCAGAGGTGGCACCGCGATGATCGTCAGGACCACGATGACCAGGTAGACCCACCTCGGGTCGATCCCGAGCGCCCCGACGACGGCGCCCGCCGCGAACCCGAGCAGTACCAGGCCGAACACCGTCAGCACGAACTTCCAGCGTCGCCCCATCAGGCCCGCCCTTCCCCCAGCGCCGGCAACCTGGGTCAGGATCGGCCCGCGACACCGACGTCAAACCCGCCTGTAGGCCCACCTGATCACCAGCCGTGGTGTGCGAAAGCCGCCCAGTACACGGGATCCGCGAGTGAGGCCGCCCGCCCGCGCTCCGCCAGGTGCCTCGCCACCCCGGCGGGCACGACACGGCCAGGATCCAGCGCCCAGAGCTGCACCGCGCGCAACGCGTCACGAGGCCGCATGTTCCCGTTCACGAGGAAGTCGTAGAACACGCACATCAGCAACGCGGACTCGATGTCGTCGACCTTCCACTTCGTGCCGATGACACCGGTGCCGCCCGCCGCCACGTAGGCCGCGGCCAACGTCAAGGCCTCGTCGTGCAACCCAGCCGTCAGATCGCTCTCACAAGCAGCCAGCACGACAAGCCCGCCGGGCGTCCCGTTCCGGCGCTCGGCGTGACGCAACATCCGTTCGACGGACAGGTCCGCCCGGGCCAGGTGCAACGCCGACCGCGCGGGCGTCGCACCAGCACGAGCGTGGCATCCGAGGTGCTGCAACGAGGCTCCGCTCTCCGCCAGCAGCTCGTCAGGCGTCCCCGCGCCACGCCTCGGCACGCTCGGTCCCACCTGTCCGTAGAAGTGGCCGTGTGGAAAGAGTCCGTGCAGGAACTCCGCCTCGTACTGCACGCCGATCAGAGTGCCCGTGGGGTCGCTCACCACGACCGGTGACGCGCCCACCGGCTGCCGGTCGCGCCTCGCCAGCTCGCACAGCTGTCTGGCGGAAGCCGCATACGTGAAACCGGCCTCCCGCAGTGCCGACCGGCCTTCACCCGCGGCCGCGTGCCACGGCACCACACCCAGGGCGCCGGCCGGCACCAGCACGAACCAGGGTGGCTCCCCGGAAGCGCCACGCAGCAACGGTTCCACCGCCGCCTGCCAGGCCCACGCGCACAACGCGGGCAACGCTTCGCGTCGTTGCTGGTCGTCCATCGCGAGGTAGCGACCTACCTCGCTGTCCGGACCGTCGACGAGCAACGGCAGCAGAACCTCGATGACCGCGCCGTCCGCCGTGGTCACCAACGCCCTGCCGACGTGGTCGTTCTGGCCCGGCACCAGATGAACGAGCGAAACGAAATCGAGTGCTCTGAGCGCGTCGCCGATCTCCTCCGAGGACGGTGGTGCCATCACCTCGAGCTCATCGTCCAGCGCCGCCAAGACACGTCGTCGCACATCACTCGGCGTGGACCTCGCGGTCGCGGGTTCACGTTCCCACTCCTCCGCCAACTCGGGCCGCCCGGCGGCTTGCAGCCTCGCCTCGATCCCCGATGTCACCGTCGCGCTGTGGAGGACAAGACCACGTCCCCGCTCCACCGCCTCGACGGCCCTGCCCAGTTCTCCCAGCTCGGCGCACTGCAATGCCACCCGCTGGCCGCGAACGGCGGCGTCCGCTGCCTGCATGGCCGCGTGCCCGGCTTCGGACTGCACGAGGACGTTCCGCGCACGGAGCTCCATCGAGTTGAATCCGATCGCCACGGCAGCCTGCCCGTAGCCGTGTGAAGCGAGGTACCAGCACCGTTCCGCGAGAGCGTCCAGCACCCCGGTGGAGTGCTCGGGCAGCAGCGTGAGATCGATCTTGGCGCACTGGCGCAAGGCCTCGTCGATGTCGGCGGAGTTCAGGGTGGAGTCGAAGCGCTGGCGCCAGAGCAACACCAGGTCGGTCGCCACCGAAGTGCGATCAGCACCTGTGATCGCGGCGCCGTTCTGGATCTCCTCCAGCCTGTCGACTCCTTGGCGGAACTTCTCGAGATCACTGTTCAATAGCGCTGCCAAGGTCCACGCGGTCAGAGCGTTCGTGGCGACGAGAGGCGGGACAGAGCTGTCGCGGGCGAACTCCACAGCCACCGTCAGCACGTCGAACGCGGATCTCCGAATTTCCAGATCACCGGTGCGCTCCGCCTCCGACAGCAACGTCGTGGCGAGCATGACTCGATGTGACGCCTGCAACGTCGGGTTCCAGTCGCTCTTCTCGAGCACCGCCAGCTGTTCGAACGTCTCGGCCGAACTCTGGTCGAGAAGGCTTGCTCCGCGTGCTGCCACTTCCAACGGACGCAGCATGTACTCGAGGTCGTCCGAGCCGATGTCCTGAAGGAACGCGGACTCCCGAACCGCACGCAGATGACCCAGCGCTGATTCGAGGTCATGACGTTCGCCGTGCTCGTAGAACCGCGTGCTCAGCAGCATCCCGAGCATGAACAACGCGCGCCCGTGTTCGTAGGTGCCTTCCGCGGCCAGGCTCATCGCCTGCTCGCAGAGTCGCACCGCGGAACCGTAGAGGTCTACGCGGTCGTGCGCGATCTGGAACATCTGCAAGCCTGCGAGTTGAAGCAGGTAGCCGGCGCGGCGCTCTTCTGGGGTGTCCGCATCAGAGCTGGCTGTCGTGAGCGCGGCGACAGCGTTGTCCAACGGGATCGACGGGGAGTCGCCCTGCAGACGCAGGAGCGCCAACGCGTTCCCGTACAGACCCAGTGCGTCGACATGCCTCGGGTGATCCGGACCCGTCCTGCCGAAGTACTCGTCCAGCAACACGACCGCGCCCCGGCCCATGTCACGATCGTTCGCGTCCACGCCTGCGATCACCATCAAGGTGGCCTGCCTGAACAGCAGCTCGAGGTCCACACCATCCAGCTCGTCCGACTCGGCGACTGCCGCACGCGCGTCGCGTATCGCACGCAGCGCCGCAATCTGCTCCTGACCGTCCTCCTGCAGCTGGAAAGCCAGCAGGGCCACCGCGCAGAGCCAGTCCGCGCCAGGCTGCTCGTGGCGGATCAGCCAGTCGAACAGCGCTCTCGCGACCGCGCCGTCGGATTGTTCCCCCACGACGGTAGCGGCGAGGTTCTCCGGCACCACGACGTTCTCGGTCCGCACGGCCACGAGCAACGCCAGTGCCACGTCCTGCAACTCGCCCGACTGCTTCGGATCGCGCGTGAACTCTTGCAGCAGGGCGTCGGCTTCGGCAAGGTCGGCACGTCCGCGCAGAGCCAGCGAGGCCACCGCGATCGCACGATGCGGACGTGTCGACTCTGCCAACCGCCTGCCTTCGTCGTCGGCGTGAGCGACCAATTGGTCGCTCACGCGCACCACGCCTTCAGCGTCTCCCGCCAGCCAATGCGCCTCGACCAGCACGACACCGACACCTCGGCGAACCGGCTCGGCTGCGAACGCCGTCTGGAGGTACTCGACCAACGCAGTCAGTTCGGCGCGGTCTTCACGTGCACGACTGAGCCACAACTGTCCCCGCCGTGAAGCGATTTCTGCGGCGTACGCCTTCATCAGCGAGTCGTTTTCACACTCGTCCAGCCACCGCAACGCCTCCGCACGGGCGAGCGGCTCTTCGGACTCGGAGAAGCGCTTCTGCCAGAAGCAGGCGAGCTCGAACGCCACCGCCGGATCCTGCACCGCCACCACCTCGTAGAGCGAGGCCGCCTCGTCCAGGTCACGTGTGCTGGAAGCGTGTCCGGTACCGGCGCGGTAGGACTTCAGTCTGGCCAGGCCCACCACGGCCTGGGCGTGGAACTTCTCGCTGTCGCTGCTGAACAGGGCGAAGCTGCGGTTGAGCCAGTCCTCGGCCTCGTCCAGGAGCTCGGGCGCCGGGCTCTCCCCCGCAGCCTCCGCACAGCGGAACTGTTCGTGGAGAGCCTGCCCGAGCAGCGAGAACACCCAGCCGCGGTCTGCCTCGGTGTCATACTCCCGCGCTACCAGCTCACGCAGTTCCCGGACGCACTCGGCGAGGTGCAGGCGCCCTTCGAGGTCGGGCCCGAGGGTGTGCCGAGCCCAGAGCAGTTTCGCGAGGCCGGTCCGGAACCTGACGGCGTCCCAGTACCCGATCACCAGCCGGGTCTCCGCGATGGCGGCATCCACCTCACGGATGTCTCTGTGCATCAACGCCCGGCCCTGGTGCCACTTCGAACGGAGGTGGTGCGACCACAGCCATTCGAACTCCGGCGCGACGGTCCGCTCCTCGATGCGGTCGAGGAGTTCTCCAGCCTCGGCGAGCTTCGCCAGAACGACGGTCTCGCCCTCGTCCTGGCCGGCGTCCGCCGAGCTGATCAGCAGGTCCACCCGCTCGAACAACCAGTCGAAGTGCTCGCTCTCGTCCTCCACCAGGCCCTCGCCTCCACCGCTTCGACCAGACCAGATCACTCGACGCTACGGACGGTGTGGTGCGCCTCCCGGCCACGACAGGCAGCTGTCCTGTTTCTGTCCGAATATTCCCGGTCACGTCGAGGCAGAATGACCTTCTACAGATCAGGAAGTGGTGCTCGTGGCTTTGCGGCACATCATCGACGCGCTCGTCGAGGACTGGGATCGGGTCGTCGATCTGCTGGGTCCGGACGGGCGGACCGACCTGCGCGCGTTGATCGGCAAGTTGCATGGCGCCGCTACGTCCGAGGAGAGGACGCGGATCGCACTGGCGCTCACGCGGATGCTCGGCGAGTGGTTGCCCTACGACGACCCCGTCTTCGCCAAGGCCGATCTGCGATACACGAGCACCAGCGACGAGAACGCGCTGGACCAGGTGCTGATCTCGTTGTCCGGCAACCCGCTGCGATACGGACGCCCGCGCAACGCCAAGGAACGGATCCTCACCCACCGCTGGGAGTCGGCGGCTGAGCTACGCGAACAGGGGCGCGAACCGGACGCATTCGGTGTCATCAAGCTCCACCGCGACGACGGCAGTGCGTCGGTACCGCTGTTCCAGTTCGACGAGTCGGGTGCACCGCTGGAGGTCGTGTTGCGGGTGAACCGGTTGCTGCGCGCGCACGACGACCCTTGGGGTGCTGCCGACTGGTGGTTCAGCGTCAACGCGTGGCTCGAGGAGCCTCCGTTCGAGCTGATCGGGCGAACACCGGACGACCGGCTGGTGGCCGCCGCTATCGCGCTCGTGGAGGGCTGAACCGTGCCGGACATCCCTCCTCCGCCGATGCTCAGCGGCACGCCTGTGTGCGAGAAGATCCCGGCGGGTCAGACCTTCTACCGCGTTCACCCCGCCGGCAGGCCGGCCGCGGTCTTCGACCCGCAGCACGGCAGCGCGTTCGGCGGCGGCCGGTTCGACGCCTGCACGGGTGCACCACACCGCACCCTGTGCATGTCCGCCGCGCCGGAGACCGCGATCGCGGAACGGTTCCTGCGCGAGTTCGCGTACAAGCGCGTGCCCCAGCGGATCCTGCCCCGCGCGGCGCTGGCCGGTCAGGTCCTCACGGAGGTGCGGACCACCACCGATCTCAGCCTCGTCCGGCTGTACTCCGCCCAGGACGTCGCGGCGGTGCACCAGGACTCCTGGCTGACCACGACCACGCCGGAACGCTTCTCCGCCACCAGGGAGTGGGCGGCCTGGTTGCACCAGCAGGTTCCGTGGGCGGACGGCATCCTCTGGCAGTCGATCGCCGACATGCCGCGGCAAACAGTCGTGCTCTTCGACGACAGGTGCGCCGCACCGGCCATCTCAGGGGCGTCGAGAGCGCTCGACGACCCGTTGGAACTCCCCTGGCTGACCGACCTGCTCAAGCCCTACGGGGTGGAGGTCGACCCGCCTCCCCCTGTCTGGCCGAAGTTCTTCATCAACTACCGCACGGGCGACGCCGAGGCCGTGCCCGAGCTGCTGCACCGGGAGATGAGCCGCCGGCTCGGCGAACGGGCGGTGTTCCGCGACATCCGCTCGATGAGGCCCGGCACGCCGGACTTCGCGGACGCGCTCGAGTCGAACGTGCGCAACTGCGAGACGGTGATCGCGCTGGTGGGCAAGCGGTGGGAGACCATCACCAACAACGAGGGTGTGCTGTTCCTCGAAGACCCGGACGACTGGGTGCGCCGCGAGCTGATCCTCGCGCACCAGGCGGGAAAGAGGGTGATTCCGGTGCTCATCGGCCTGCGATTTGCCCTCAAGAAGGCGTCGCTTCCGCCCGAACTGGCTTTTCTGGCGGACTTCCAGTCCCGCCACCTCCGTCACGGGTACGAGGCCGAGGACGTTCGGCAACTGGTGAACGAGCTGCTCGCGGAATGAACGGGCGCCCCGAACCTTCCGGGGCGCCCGACTGATCACACGTTGTCGGTGTGCGTGACACCCGCGGTGCGGTAGTCCTGCACCGCCGTCTTCACCTGGGCCGGGCTGAGCACCTGGTCCTTGGCGAAGTACACGTAGTCGACCTCCTGCTGATAGGCGCGCTCAGCAGAACTGCCCTGCAAGCCGCCCGAGATGAACCACAGGTTGAAGTTGATCGACATCGGCGTCTCCGGGTAGTACTTGTCGCCGTGGTCGGCGACGAGCGCACCGTCGATGTAGTACTTCACGCGGCCGTCGGCGACCTGGAAGACCAGGTCGTGCCAGCCGTTGTAGCTCTGGCGCTGGGAGTTGTGGATGTTGTCGGCGACCCACGGTTCGTTCTGGTAGGTCTCCCAGGTGGTCTCGTACATGATGTTGCCCTGCTCGCCCCAGCCGCCGTTGGGCAGGTACTCGAAGTCGATCTCGCCGTAGTTCGGGGCCATCGGCGCGTCGAGCGGGGTGATGGTGAAGAACGTCTGCACGACGTGGTCGCCGTCCGGGCCGAAGACCGGCGCGTCGCTGAACCTCACCCTGGAGGCGTAGGTGCCCTCGAAGAACTTGCGCTGGTGGAACATCTCGGTCTGCTTGGCCGCGGAGCCGTTGTTCCAGGAGTCGAGGCGCATGACCTTCTGGCCGTCGACGGTCGGGAACGTCACGCGCGACGCGTCCCACTCGGCGCCGGGGACACCGGGGCCGCCCGCGCCCGAACGCACGGTCCAGCCGCGCTGGCTGATGCGCGAGTCGCTCGAGTTGTTGTAGGCGAAGTCGTCGAACAGCTTGGGGCCGTTGGGGTTCGGTGGCGTGGAGCTGGTCGTCGTGGTGGTGGGCGGGCTGCCGCCGGGCGGGGTGCCCCAGAGCAGCGTGCCGCCGCGGTGGACGGTGACCTTGTTCGACGCCGAGTAGTTGCTGTCGGCGCGGAACGAGTAGTCGTCGGACTGGTTGATGGGGCCCCAGTTGGTGCGGTAGAAGCGCAACTGGAGGTCACCGGAGTCGGCGCCGGGGTTGATCGTGCCGGCGCCGGAGGTGAAGCCGACCTCCAGGTAGCGGTCGGCCGGGCCGCCGGTCAGGGTGCCGAACTGGCCGGTCACGTTGCCGCAGCCGCGCACGGCCCACGAGCAGGCGAACCGGTAGCCGACGTCCGGGGTGTCGGCCTTGAAGTAGTAGCGGATCTTCACGTCGGACAGCGGAATGCTGGTGGTGCCCGAGTTGACCAGCTTGAACCACGGTTCGGCCTGGTCGGTGGTCGCACCGGACGCGCTGGTCCGGTACTGGGCGGTGATCGCGTCGGCGGCGAACGCGTTCGGTGCGACGGCCAGTGCGGCCACCGCCAGCGCCGCGCAGGACGCGGCTACGAGTGCTCGCAACGTTCTCTCCTCATTTCGGCAGGGACGGACAGGGCGGCGAGCCTTTCCGAGTGGAGGCGCATCCTGGTGGTGAAGCCCTCCCACTCGGGGCGCTGGGACCAGAGGGTGTCGGCCAGCGCGGCAAGACGGGGAAATGCCAGGTATTCCAGGTGGTCCTTCGAACGCACGTGCTCGGTCCACAGCTGGCACTGGGCGCCGAGCACGCCGTCGGGCAGCGGCACGTGGTAGACGTCGCGGGTGGTGACGACGTACCCGGGCTGGCCGGGTGGTTCGTGCGGGCCGTCCGACTGCGGGTAGTCGAGGTAGGTGGAGGTGTGCGGGGTCATCACGACCGGCTGGCCGCGCTCGAGTGCTTTCGCCGCCTGGGTTTCGTCCTTCCACGGCATGACGACCGCGCGGGTGTCGCCGGTCGGTTCCCAGGCGGCCGGGACGCGGCCCCGGTCGAGCAGGTACCTGCTCGCCTGGCGGAGGAACTGGCCGTGCACGTCCTCCGGCAGCAGGCACTCGTCGCCGCCGAGGTGGACGTGCTCACCGGGGAACACCTCCAGCACCTCGTCCAGCACCTCGCGGACGAACCCCATGGCGTGCAGGCCGAACGCGGCATCGCTGATGCCCCAGCGGGTCCAGACGGGCAGCGGTTCCGGCGCGACGCCGAGGTCGGGGTAGGCGGCGAGCGCGGCGCGGGCGTGGCCCGGCATCTCGATCTCCGGCATGACCCGGATGCCGCGTTCGGCGGCGTACGCGACCAGCCCTTCCAGCTCGCCGCGCGTGTAGGTGCCGCCGTGCGGGACGCCGTCGCCGTTGGTCTCGGTGCGCCAGCCACCGACCGAGGTCAGCAGCGGGTGCGCGGGTACCGGCATGCGCCAGCCCTGGTCGTCGGTCAGGTGCAGGTGCAGGACATTGAGCTTGTGGAACGCCATCAGGTCGATGAACCGGCGGACCACGGGCACCGGCTGGAAGTGCCGGGCGACGTCGAGCATGAACCCGCGCCACGGCAGCCTGGGCAGGTCGCGGACGTCCACGCCGGGCAGGGTCCAGTCCACATCGGACGCCCTGGAGGTGCGCAGTGCCTCGGCTGGCAGGAGCTGGCGGATCGACTGGACCCCGTGTGCCAGGCCTTCCTTGGTGGCCGCGCGCAGCAGGACGCCGTGTTCGTTGACGGTGAGCGCGTAGCCCTCCGCGCCGAGCCCGACGAGCTTGGCGTCGAGCGCGATGAGGATCTGGCCGTGGTCCGCGATCGGCAACGCCAGTCCGGTGGCCGGTCGCAGCAGTGCGCGCAGGAGCCTGGCCGCGGGTTCGGCGCCGGGTGTGACCCGCACGCTCGTGTCGCGGTCCAGCGTGAACCCCTTGCTGCGGCGCACGATCCTGGTCGGGAGCGGGACGATCACCCCTTCACCGCCCCTCCGACGATGCCGGTGGTGACCCGGCCCTGCAGCACGATGAAGATCAGCAGCACGGGCAGCATGAACAGCGTCGACGCGGCCATGGTGGCCCCCCAGTCGGTGCCGAAGGTGTTGTTGAACGAGGACAGCCAGACCGGCAGCGTGCGGTCGTCCTGGTCCTTGATGATCAGCACGTTGGCGAAGGCGAACTCGTTCCACGCGGTGATGAACCCGAACAGCGAGGTCGCCAGCAGACCCGGCGCGAGCAGCGGGAACACGACCTTGCGGAACGCCTGCCCGCGCGTGCAGCCGTCGACCTGCGCGGCCTCCTCCAGGTCCACCGGGATGGCCGCGAGGAACCCGCGCAGCGTCACGATGGTGAACGGCAGCGTCATCATGAAGTAGACGAGTGTGAGGATCCAGAGCGTGTCGAGCATGCCGGTGTCGCGGGCGATCACGTAGATCGGGATGAGCAGCGCCTCCCACGGCGTCATCTGCGCCACGAACACCATCAGCACGAACGCCCTGCGGCCCTTCCACCGCAGCCGCGCGATCGCGAACGCCGCGAGCAACGCGACCACCAGCGCGAGGACGACCGCACCTCCCGCCACGAGAAGGCTGTTGCGCCAGAACGAGAAGAACCCCTTCGCCGCGATCGCCGTGCCGAAGTGGTCGAACGTGATCGGGATCGGCAGGAACGTGGGTGTCGCGCTCTGGATGTCCTTGGTGGGTTTGAACGCCGTGAGCACCATCCAGTAGACGGGGAACACGGACACGGCGAAGATCAGCAGTGCCGCCGTGGTGCGGGAGATCCGGCCGATCACGCTTCCCTCTCCTGCCGGTAGAGCTGGCGGAAGTACGCCAGCAGTGCGAGCACGAGCAGCACGACCATGAGCATCGACACCGCGGCGCCGAGGTCGTAGCGCTGCAACGACTGCGCGACCTGGAACGCGTACACCGGCAGCGTCGTCGTGGCCTGGCCTGGACCGCCCTGGCTGATCACCCAGATCTGCACGAACGCCTTGACGACCCAGATCACCTCCAGGCACGTGATGAGCCCGAACATGGCGCGCAGCATGGGGAACGTGATGGTCGTGAACACCCGCCACGCGCCGGCGCCGTCGATGCGGGCGGCCTCGTACAGCTCCTGCGGCACGGTGATCATCGCCGCGTACAGCGACAGCGCGGCGAACGGGATCGACTGCCAGACGATCAGCGTCACGAGGATGCCGAACGTCGCCTCGCCGTCGGCGAACCAGGTGTAGTCGCGGTACTCCTCGAAGCCCAGTGCGACCAGCGCCCAGTTCACGACGCCGAGCCGGGACTGGAAGAGCCACTGGAACACCGTGGTCGCGGCGATGATCGGCGTGGCCCAGGTGAGCACGAGCCCGCCCATGACCAGCAGCCTGAGCCCCTTGCCCAGCCGGACGAGCAGCAGAGCGACCAGGGTGGACAGCACCATGATCAGCACGACGTTGATCGCGGTGAACAGGAGCGTCCGCCGCACCACGCCCCAGAACTCGGGGTCGGACAGCACCTTCGCGTAGTTCGCGAGCCCGACGAACTTCGCGTCGCCGCGCACGAGCTGCGGCAGCCCGAACTCCTGCAGCGAGATGATCACGTTGCGCACCAGCGGGTACAGCAGCAGGTACGCGGTGGTGAGCACCGTGGGCGCGATCAGGACGTAGGCCAGGACCGGTCGTCTGCGGCGCTTCGGGACGGCCGGCGCGGTCTCCCGCACCGGCCTTTCCGCCAGCAGCGTCATTTGCCGGAGTTGAGCGCTTGGGTGATCACTTCGTCGGCCTTCGCCGCCGCCGCCTTCGGATCGGCGCCGGTGAGGACCGCGGTCTGGAACTCCTTGATCGGGTTGCGGGCCTCGACCGCCGCCCAGTTCGGCGAGTTCGGCGTGGCGAACCCGTTGGCCGCACCGGCCGCCATCGCCGCCGTGCCGGGGTCACCGCCCACCGCCTGGGCGAGCGACTTGCGGTTCGGCACGTAGTTCATCGCCTTCGCGAGCTCGACCTGCCACTTCTCACCGGCGAGCGCCTTGACGACCTCGTACGCGCCGTCCTGCCGTGAGCTCGACAGGGGAATGATCAAATCGGAGCCGCCGGTGAAGACCGCGCCGGGCTTGTCGGCGGTCTTGCCGGGGATCGGGAAGAAGCCGATCTTGCCCGCCAGTTCCGGGTTGGCCTTCTCCACGAGCTTCGCCGCGCCGGGCACCGCGATGAACTGCGCGACCTTGCCACCGGCCACGACGTCCGTCTGCTGCGGCTTGGACTCGTCGGAGTCCTTCGGGCCGTCGCCGAGCGCCTGCAGCTGCTTGTAGAAGTCCATGCCCGCCAACGCCTCCGGCGTGTTCAGCGAGCCCTTCCACTTGTCGCCGTCCTGCTCGGCGAGGTCGCCGCCCTCGTCCCAGACGAACCCGGACAGCGTGTACCAGTTCTGGCCGGGCAGGTAGATGCCCTGCTGGTCACCCTGGTCGAGCTTGGCCGTGGCGGCGAGCCACTCCGCACGCGTCCTGGGCGGCGTGACCTGCGCGGCCTCGAACAGGTCCTTGCGGTAGATCACGACCCGGTTGGCCGCGTAGAACGGGATCCCGAACTGCTTGCCGTCGACCGCGCCCGGCTCGCTCAGGCCCGGGATCCAGTCGTCGCCCCGCAGCTCGGACTTCTTGCCGGACAGGTCCGTGACGCCCTTGCTTGCCACGTACTGCGCGACCTGGGTGTTGCCGACCTCGATCACGTCGGGCGGGTCAGTGCTGGCCAGAGCACTGGTCACCTTCTGCGTGATGCCGTTCCACTCCTGGATCTGGATCTTCAGGTCGAGGTTCGAGTGGTCCTTCTCGAACTCGCTCTCGAACTTCGACACGAACTCCTCGGTGGCCGTGTCCTTCATGAGCCACACGGTGATCTCCTGCTTCTCACCGGATCCCCCCGCGGACGAACCGCAGGCGGACAACGTGAGCGCCAGGACGAGTAAGGCAGCGGAGCGCGACACGACTCACCTCTCGCTGGGATGTGACCAATTGGTCAGGTCTCGACGGGTGAGATAGAAAGTGGCATAGACCACTTCTCAGGTCAATACCCAGGTCGGACGCATGGCAGCGCTCACGATCTTCAACAGACTGATTACTTACCAGTGGTATGACATACTGACCACCGACGAAGCGGAGAGGCATGGCCGAGGCGATCCTGAAGCGGGAGCGGGTCCGCGACTACCTGCTCGAACTCATCGAGACCCACCCGGCGGGCGCCCCGATCCCCGCCGAACGTGTGCTGTGCCAGCAACTCTCGGTCTCCCGCCCCACCATCCGCTCGGCCGTGGAGGAACTGGTCAACCTCGGCCTGCTCAGCCGCCAGCACGGCCGCGGCACCTTCGTGGCACGCGCCAAGATCACCCAGGAGATGGTGTCCGACACCGGATCCATGTCCCTGCCCCAGGCCTCGGGCACCTGGTCCTCCCGCGTGCTCGAACACGCCCGCATCCCGGCCGGCGCCCGCGTGGGCCGCCGCCTGCACGTCTCCCCCGCCGCCGACATCCACTACATCGCCCGCCTGCGCCTGGTCGACGGCGAGCCGATGGCGCTGGAGCACCTGCACGTCCCCGCTCTGGTCGCGCCCGGATTGACGTTGCACGACATGGAGTCCGGCGACTTCTACGAACGGCTTCGCGAGCACGGCGTCCACGTTTCCGAGGCGGTGCAGTCGATCGAGCCCACGGTCGTCAACGACTCCGAGGCCTCGCTGCTCGGAGTTCCCGTGCTGGCACCGGCTTTGCTGTTCGAACGGCTGACGACGGACGCGCAGGGGCGGCAGGTCGAGTACGTGCACTCGATCTACCGCGGGGACCGGTACCGGATCGTGTCGCGGCTGACGCTCGGGGCTTCGCCGCGCAACACGGTGGACATGCAGGCTCGGGTGAGCGGCGACCCGTTCTGATCAGATGAACCGGGTGCTCTGACTGTCGACGAAGTTCTGCGCCTTTTCGAGGGTGTGCGAGGCGTACGTGCCGCTGGCGCGTGCGTCCAGCAGGGCGTTCTGCTGCGCGTCCGCCATCATCCGCTGCAGCTCGAAGCGTTGGTGCATCGACATGTCCGGGTCCTGCTCGGTGAGCTTCTTCTCGATGCCCTCGCTCATCGCGACGATCCGCTCGAGGGTTTGCTCCAGCAGGTGCTCGTCGAACGGCTCCCCGTTCTCGCGGCACAGCGTCGAGCTCTCCAGCAGTGTCCGGCTCGCCGTCACCAGTTCGCCCGCCAGCCGGGCGTACTCGCGGCGTTCGTGGTCCTCGTCGTTGCCGCGGATGCCCAGCCACCTGATCACCAGCGGCAACGAGCCGCCCTGCACGACCAGCGTGAGGATCGCGACGGTGAAGGCGATCAGGATCAGCTCGGAGCGGTACGGCAGGTCCTCGGGCAGGGTCTGCGCCGCCGCCACGGTGACCACGCCGCGCATGCCCGACCAGGCGAGCACCGCGCCACCGCGCCAGCTGAGGCCTTCGCTCGCGTAGAACGCCACGTCGGCCTGTTTGCGTTGCAACATCCGGATTCCGCGGTCGTACCGCTTCTCTTCGCCGGGCGTCGGTCCTCGCGCGGTGAAGCGGTCCACGAAGGACTCCAGCTTGCCGGTGAACGCGTCCGCGCGCCGTTGCTGGCGGCGCAGCAGGGCGATCACCGGGATCGTGAACGCCACGCGCAGCACGACCAGTGCCACCGTGGCCAGCGCGCCGAGCACGAGCGCCCGCGTCACCTCGTCGTCCGCCACGGCACCGATGACGGACGTGAGCTCGAAGCCCATCAGCAGGAAGACGCCGTTCTCCAGCAACAGCTGGATGGTGCGCCAGTTCGTGCGTTCGGAGATGCGGTCGTGCGCGGTGAACCTGCGCGCGCTCTGGTGGCCGGTGATCAGCCCGGCCACGACGACGGCGATCACGCCGGACGCGTGCATTTCCTCGGCCGGGATGAACGCCAGGAACGGCACCACGTAGGAGATCGCGGTCGTGAGCACCGGCTGGCCCTGGATCCGCGCCCGCGCCCACACCGTCACGACGCCGACGGCGGCACCGATCGCGACGCCCGCCGACACGGCGTAGGCGAAGTCGCCCAGCGCGCTGCCGAACGACACGCTGGCGGTGATCGCGACGATGGCCGTGCGCAGCAACACGAGCGCGGTCGCGTCGTTGACCAGTCCTTCGCCTTCGAGGATCGTGACGAGGCGGGGCGGCAGGCCGAGCTTCTTGCCGATCGACGTGGCGGCGACCGCGTCCGGCGGACTGATCACGGCGCCGAGCGCGAGCGCGGCCGCGAACCCGATCTCCGGCAGCAGCCACCAGATCAGCAGGCCGGTGCCGAACGCCGACACGACCACGAGCAGCACCGACAACGCGCCGATGGTCGCGAAGTTGCGCCTGAAGTCGACCACCGGCACGTTCACCGCCGCCGAGTACAGGATCGGCGGCAGCACGACCACCAGGATCCACTCCGGTTCGACGAACAGGTGCGGTGCGCCCGGCAGCTGACTGCAGCCCATGCCGACGAGCACGAGCAGCACGGGTGCGGCCACGCCCAGTTTGGGCGCCACGTACGACACCACCACGATGATCAGCACGGCCGCGACGGCGAGCAAGGCCCATTCCTGCATGACGTGCAGTTTGCTCGATCGGAACGGACCTCGCCCGGGGAGCCACGCCGGTCAGGACGCCGGCAGCACGTGGCGCCCGTCACGGTCGGTGCTCAGGCACAGCGAACAGATCTCGCCGCCGAGCGCGCTGGCCGTCATGTCCGGCCGCTCGTACGACTCCCCGCACACCACGCAGTCGTACCGCGTCGCGCTCGGGTTGCCGTCCTCGTCGAGCATCGGCTCCGCGATGCCGTCATCGGTGCGGCGGAGGTAGAACCGGCCGCGCGTGACGACCGCGAGCAACGGCGTCAGCACGATCGGGATGCCGACCGCGACCAGCGGCGAGTACGGCTGGACGCCCGCGCCGAACAGTCCGAAGTAGACCGAGATGGACAGGACGGACGAGGCGAGGAACGAGCCGACGCCCACCGGGTTGACCGCGAACAGCATGCCGCGGCGGAACTCCGGCTGCTTCGGCGACAGCTTGAGCAGGTACTTGTTGATCGCGATGTCCGCGGCGACCGTGACGACCCAGGCCATCGCGCAGTTCGAGTAGAAGCTCAGCAGGTTGTTGAGGAAGCTGAACATGTCCGCTTCCATCAGCACCAGCGCGATCGCGAGGTTGACCAGCACGAACACCAGCCGCCCCGGATAGCGCTTCGTGACGCGGGTGAAGGAGTTGGTCCACGCCAGCGATCCCGAGTAGGCGTTGGTGACGTTGATCTTCACCTGGCTCAGCACCACGAGCACCAGCGCCAGCGGCACCACCAGCCACGGCGGCATGAACTGCTTGAACACGCCGGTGAACTGCTCGATCGGCTCCACCGCCGCGACCTTGCCGACGGCGTCGAGCACGTAGATCGCCATGAACGCGCCGATCGCCTGCTTCAGCGCGCCGAACACGACCCAGCCCGGTCCGGCCATGACCACCGACGTCCACCACGCACGGCGGTTCGCGGCGGTGCGTGGCGGCATGAACCGCAGGTAGTCGATCTGCTCGCCGATCTGCCCCATCAACGACAGGCACACGCCCGCGCCGAGCATCACGGCGGCCGTGTTCACGCCGGTGTCGCCGTAGGAGAGCCAGCGGCTCACCGACGACGGATCGGCGATCACCAGGTAGAGCAGCGGCGCCACCATCAGCAGCAGCCACAACGGGTTCGTCCAGCTCTGCAGCTTCGCGAGCACCTTCATCCCGTAGATCACCAGCGGGATGATCACCAGCGTCGAGGCGAGGTAGCCCAGCCACAACGGCAGGCCCAGCGCGTACCGCAGGCCCTGCGCCATGATCGAGCCCTCGAGCGCGAAGAAGATGAACGTGAAGCTCGCGAAGATCACGCTGGTGATCACCGAGCCGTAGTAGCCGAAGCCCGATCCACGCGTGATCAGGTCGAGGTCGATGTTGTACCGCGCCGCGTAGTACGCGAGCGGGAACCCGGTCACGAAGATGACGATCGCCGCGAACCCGATGGCCAGCAACGCGTTCCCGGTGCCGTGCGCCAAGCCGATGCCCGCGCCGATCGAGAAGTCCGCCATGTAGGCGATACCGCCCAGCGCGGACGCCCCGACGACGGCGGGCGTCCAGCGCCGGTACGTCCTGGGCGCGAACCGAAGGGTGTAGTCCTCGAGCGTCTCTTTGGACGCCGCCGGAGCCGGAGCCCGCTCCACAACCTCGTCAACGGTCATGGACCTCGACGCTAGGAAGCGCGCGTTTCCCCGGACCGCACCATTTGTGACAGGCCGATGACGCTGTGTTCGCCGGCTCCTTGGAGGGGCCGTGCTGAAGGCCCGCTGCGAGTGATCCTCGACAACCTGATCGAGGCGTTCGCGGACACGCTGGAACGCCACGGCATCGACGTGTTCGAGCTGGAAGGGCTCTAAAGCTTCCAGATCCGCACGGTCTTGTCGTCACCACCCGCCGCGATCCGCTTGCCGTCCGGCGAGAACGCCACGGTCTGGATCTGGCCCCCGGACCCGATCACCGTGGCGCGGATCTTCTTCGTCTCCACGTCCCACAGCTGGACGAAGTTGCCCTGCCCCCAGGCCGCGACGGTCTGGCCGTCCGGGTGGAACAGCGCGTTCGACAGCGTGAGGTTGTCGTCGGCCCGCAGGAACACCGCCTTGCTCTTGCCCGACGCCACGTCCCAGAGCTGCATGCTGTTCTCGCCGTCGGCGTCGATCACGGCGAGGGTCTTGCCGTCGGGCGAGAACGCCCCGCCGTGACCCGTCGAGTCGTTGATGGTGACGACCGTCTTGCCGGTGGCCGGGTCGACGACCTTGACCTCCTGGTACTTGGTGCCCGCGTAGGCCAGCAGCTTGCCGTCCGGGCTGTACGAGAGCTCGCTGCTGCCCTGCGCCTCGGTCAGGCCGATCTTCACCTTGCGGCTCGCCACGTCCCACACCTGCAGGCGGCCGGTGTGGGTGATGCCGACCAGGGTCTTGCCGTCCGGGTGGAAGCGCAGGCACTTCATGATCGACCGGCTCTCGTCCAGGCCGCCGATCATCGAGCGGTCGGACAGGTTCCACAGGTACGTCGTGAAGTCGCCGGTGCGGTTGCCGCCCGCCGCGAGGATCTTGCCGTCCGGGCTGATCGCGACGGCGCACGCCGACGCGCCGCCGGGGCCGTCCGGGTTCTGGACGGTGCCGATGAGCTTGTTCGTCGTGGTGTCCCAGATGCGGACGAGGGCGCCGCCCCTGCCCAAGCCGTCCTCGGCGCTGGCGAGGACCTTGCCGTCCGGGCTCCACGCGACCGACGAGACCGCGGCCTTGTGGTCGACGAGCTGGACGTGCTCGGCGAACTCCTGCGGCTGTCCCGGCTGGGCCTTCGGGGTCGTGGACTGCTCCGAGCCGCCTTCCTTGTTCGAAGCCGCCTTGTTGTCCTGGGTGGACGGCAGCTGCGCCCCCTCACCGGTCTTGTCCTGGGAGTTGAGCCACCACGCGGTGCCGCCGCCGATCGCCACGACCGCGCCGACGCCGGCCAGCAGTGCCGTGCGCCTGCGGACACCGCGCCTGGCCACCACCGGCAGCACGACGGGTGCGCCCGCGAGCATCGCGAGGGCCTGGTCGACCGAGGCGCGTTCGGCCGGGTTCTTGCGCAGCAGGGCGCCCAGCAGCGACGCGAGGTGGCCGGCGCGTTGCGGGGGCGGCGGGTCCTGGGTCAGCAGCATCGACAGGGTCGTCATGAAGTCCTGGCCCTGGTACGGCGGCCGGCCCTCGACGGCGGCGTACAGGGTGGCGCCGAGCGACCACAGGTCCGTCGCCGGGGTGATCGGCGCGCCGGTGCCCTGCTCGGGCGCCATGTACGCGGGCGTGCCGACGATCGACCCGTCGGTGGTGAGCGGGACGTCACCGGTGAGCCTCGCGATGCCGAAGTCGGTGATCACGATCCGGTCGCCGGACAGCAACACGTTGGCGGGCTTGAGGTCGCGGTGCACGATCCCGGCCTGGTGCGCCACCCGCAACGCGCTGAGCATCGACGTGGCGATGTAGGCGACCTGGTCCGGCGGCAGCGACCCCCGAGTCTTGATGACGTCGGACAGCGACCCGCCGCGGACGAACTCCATCACGATCATCGGAGTGCCGTTGTACTCGACGACGTCGTGCACGGTGACGATGCCGGGGTGGTTGAGCTGACCGGCGAGCTGTGCCTCACGCATGGCGCGCTGGCACAGCAACGCCCGCTGCTGCGCGTCGAGCCCGGCGGGCAGCAGCAGTTCCTTGATGGCCACCTCACGGCCGATGACCTCGTCACGGCCGAGCCACACCCGGCCCATGCCGCCGGCGCCGATCACCTGAACAAGCCGGTAGCGCTGCGCCACCAGACTTCCCTTCGCATCTGTCACGGCGCGCAGCTTAGATGGGAGGACGCGCTCCCACGACGGTAACCGGCAAGTTCGCAATCTATTGGATCTGTTGGTAGCAAAGCAACATCGTGCGCGTTCAATCGGTCGACAATGGACGTGTCCCTAGTGGACCTTCGCGACCTCGATCCCGACGTCGCCGAACATGCGCAGCGTCCGCGTCCGGGTCGGCTCGACGGTGAACCCGGCTTCGGAGATCCCCTTCGCTGCGTGCCCGTGGCCGTGGTGCGCGATGTCGGAGAGCACGAGCAGACCGCCCGGCTTGAGCACGCGGCGCACCTCGGCGAGCATCTCCCCCTTCGACGGGCCGTCGAGGTGGTGCAGCATGAGGCTGGAGAAGACGCGGTCGAACGACGCGTCGGGGAACGCCAGTTCCTGCGCGAACCCGCGGTCGAGCGTCGCCCTCAGTCCTGCCCGCCGCATCTTGCGCTCCGCCCGCGCGAGCATCTTCAGGTCAGGGTCCACCCCGAAGAGCTCGACGCCCCCATATCGCTTTCCGGTGGTGCGCAACAGGTTCCCGGTGCCGCACCCGACGTCGAGCACGCGGTGCCCGGCACTCAAGCCGGCCGCCTCGATCATCTCCCGATGGACCGCGCCGAGCCCGGACACCCGGTGGAGCACGTCGTAGAACGGCAGCAGGTAGTGCTTGCCCACGCCGGGCAGGTACTCACGCTCTTGGGACGATAGTTCGGCCATGACTTGATTCTGCTCTCATACAGGGCAGGGTTTCTGTGTCGATCCTCGGTTTGAGTGGGATGATTTGACGGTGCGAACCCGACGAGCACCGCTGAAGGGCGACGAGCCCGCGAAGTACGCCTGGCGGCCTGACCCGGGCGAGCTGCCCGTGGCGGTCCTGCGACTCGGGCACGGCGCCGACTTCGACGGCGCGCACGAGGCCCACTCCCACGACTTCCCCGGCATCGCCTACTTCGAGGCCTCCGGCGGGGTGGTCCGCCACGGCAGGCACGTGCGGCAGGTCGAGGCCGGCGACCTGTTCGTCATCGCGCCCGGCGACGTGATGGGCCGGACCCGCGGCGACGACCTCCTCGGCGCACGGGGCTGGGGCGTCTTCTTCACCGCCGACGCGCTCGGCCCGGAGACCCCTGGCGCGCACCTGGCGTGGCGCACGCACCCGCTGCTGTTCCCGTTCGTCCACGGCGGAGCGACCGGTGCGTTGCGGCTCAGGGTGCCCGGTGACCAGCGCGCCGAGTGGGCGGCGCGCGTCGAGGCGCTGCACGACGAGCTCCGGCAGCGCCGCGACGGCTACCGCGAGGCCGTGCCGGCACACCTGACGCTGCTGCTGGTCGGGGTGTCGAGGCTGGCCGCGGACGTCGTCGGCGACTTGCGCGAGAACGCCGAACCGCTGCTGGCCGAGGTGTTCGACGTGATCGAACGGCGTTACCCGGAGCAGTTGTCGCTGCGCGAGGTCGCCGCCGCGGTCAGCATCTCCCCCGGTCACCTGACCTCGACGGTGCGCAGGCGGACGGGCCGCACCGTGCAGGAGTGGATCACCGAGCGCCGCATGGTCCAGGCGCGGCGGTTGCTGGCCGTCACGGACCTGCCCATCGGCGAGACCGGGAGCCAGGTGGGCATCCCGGACGCGGGCTACTTCGCGCGGACGTTCGGCAAGCTGCACGGGATGAGCCCCACGCGTTGGCGGCGGTTCAACCACCTGAACACCGGCTGAACACCTGCGGACGGCCTGTCGATCATGGGCCGTTTCGTCGCTTTCGTCCCTCCCCGCCGTGGCACTGTCGTGCCATGACCGGCCCGACGCCCACCCTGGACGACGAACGAGACCTCGGCACGAGGTTCCACGACCTGATGGAAGTCGTGGTGAGGTGGCTGCCGATCGGCCTGTCCCGCGTCGTCGCGCCGAGCTTCCTCGGGTTCGCCCTGATCAACGGGTTCACGTTCGGCGTCGACCTGCTGCTGCTCACCCTGTTCCGCAGCGGTCTCGGCCTGCCGGTGCCGCTCGCGTTCACGATCGCCTACGTGCTCGCGTTCGGCCTGAGCTTCGTGCTCAACCGGGCGCTGAACTTCCGCTCGCACGCGCCGGTCGGACCGCAGGCGGGCCTGTACGCCGTCGCGATCACGATCAACTACCTGGCGTTCATCCTCGGCGTCGGCAGCGCGCTGACCGAGTTCGGCCTGCAGTACCACCTCTCGCGGATCGTCGCCGGCGCGTGCGAGGCCGCGTTCATGTACAGCGTGATGCGCTGGGTCATCTTCCGCGACGCCAAGAACTGACCTACTGCAGGTAGCCCTCGACCTCGCCGACCGAACGCGCGGGAACCTCCTCGGCGTTCTCACCCTGCGACCGTGCCGACCGGCGGCGCCGCAACAGGTCCCAGCACTGGTCGAGGGCCTCTTCGAGCGACCGCAGCCGGGCGTGCTCCTCGTCCGTGGAGATCTCGCCGGCGGCGAGCTGCCGACGGAGCTCGTGCTCCTCGTCGACCAGCTCGTTGATGCGGCCCAGCACGTTCTCGTCGCTCATCTGCCCGACTCTACGACGGACCGCCGGGCAGCGCCGCGAGCGACAGGCTGTTGCCGTCCGGGTCCAGCACCTCGACGTGCCGCACGCCGTTGGAGTACGTCTCGACGGACTCGTGCCGGATCCCGTGCGCGGCAAGCCGTTCCAGCGCCCCGTCGAATTCGCCCAGTGTCACCCCGAACGTGACCATCGAGCCACCCACACGCGTAGACCGCACGTCGCGGGCGTCGAGCACGATGTACGCGTTCTCGCCCACCTGCCACAGGTGCTCCTCTCCGATGACCTCGTCGGCGGCGCGGCCGAAGAACACCGCGTACCACTCCAACGACCTCGCCAGGTCGCTCACGCACATCACGCTGTGCAGATCCATGCGGTCCACCCTTCCGTCTCACAGGGATGGACCAGCGGCACGAGGAGAACTCATCGCACCAAGGGCGATTCGTCCGATCGGTCCAAGCAAATGGTTCAACCAATTGTTTACACTTGTGAACCAGGGCCGCCGACCCGTCACGCGAACCACCTCCCTCGCGGAGGAGTTTCGCCACCTCCGCCTGCCAGGAGGCGTTGTGAAGTCACGCAGTCGGCTTGCTCTGGCGAGCCTGTCCGCCACCACCGCGGTGGTCCTCGCGTTCATCGTCCCCACGACGCCCGCGATCGCCCACGGCACCATGTCCGATCCGGCCAGCCGGGTCTACACGTGCAAGAACGAGGGCCCGGAGACCCCGAAGTCCGACGCGTGCAAGGCGGCCGTGGCCGCCGGTGGCACGCAGGCCTACTACGACTGGAACGAGGTCTCGCTGCTCGAGGCCGGCGGGCGCCACCGCCAGCTCATCCCGGACGGCAAGCTCTGCAGCGCGGGCCGCGACAAGTACCGCGGACTCGACCTGCAACGCGCCGACTGGCCCGCCAAGCGGGTCTCCCCCGGATCGCTCACGGTGACCTACCACGCGTCGGCACCGCACTCGAACAGCAACTTCGAGTTCTACATCACGAGGGACGGCTGGAACCCGACGCAGCCGCTGCGCTGGTCCGACCTCGTGCACCTCCAGACGTTCAACGGCCAGAACCCCAGCACGTTCACGAACTGGACGCTGAACCTCCCCAACCGCTCCGGCCGCCACATCCTGTACTCGATCTGGCAGCGAGTGGTCGGCAGCAACGAGGCGTTCTACACGTGCTCGGACGTCGACTTCGGCGGCGGCACCACGAACCCGCCGACGACCACCACGACGACCCAGCCGCCCACGACCACGACCACCACGACGCAGCCGCCCGTGGGTGGCACGTGGGCCGCGGGCACGACGTACTCGATCGGCAACCGCGTCACCTACGGCGGCGTGAACTACGAGTGCCAGCTCGCGCACACGGCCATCGCCGGCTGGGAACCGCCGAACACGCCCGCCCTGTGGCGACGCCTCTGATGCGGTTCTTCTTGCTGGTGCTCGCCTTCATGGTGTCCGGCTGCGCGACCACGCAGCCGGGCGCCGTGTTGCGCGGCGATCCGCTGGACGTGATGTTCCTGCAGATGATGCTTCCCCATCACCAGCAGGGAGTGGAGATGGTCGCCCTCGCGGAGGAGCGGGCGCAGAACGAGGAACTGCGCATGCTGGCGGCCGCGATCGAGCAGACCCAGGCGACCGAGGCCGACACGATGAGGGGCTGGCTGACGTCGTGGGGTGAACCGCTGACGGCACCACCGGACTCGCACGCGGGCCACGGCGGCATGCGCGAGTCCGATCCCAAGGAGGTCGAACGGCTGTCCGCGTTGCGTGGCGCGGAGTTCGACCAGCGCCTGCTCAACGTGATGATCGCGCACCAGGACGACGCCGTGCAGATGGCGCGGTGGGAGTCCGGCAGCGGTGCCAACCAGGAGGTGAAGGACCTGGCGGAACGGATCGACAAGTCCCGGACCGCGCAGATCGGCATGATGAGGACGTTCCTCGACCGGGGCTGACGGGTACCCGGTGGCGACAGGTCAGGCGCGTTCGTCCCGCACTCCGGGCTCGGCAAGCGCGGCACCGACCAGGAGGCCGCACGGCTGGGTGTCGAGCGCTCGTGATCGACGGCGTGACGCGGAACGACTGAGGAGGCAGACGTGCAACCCATCCCGTTCATCCCCTGGGTGTGGCGCGACCCGTCCTGGGCCGGCGAACCGGAACAGGACCTCGCGGACCGCCCCGACACCGGCCTGATCGGCTACGACGTCGAGGCCACCGACGGTGGCATCGGCAAGATCGACGAGGACAACGCCAAGGTGCCGCACGACTGCCTGATGGTCGACACCGGTCCGTGGATCTTCGGCCACAAGGTCGTGCTGCCCGTCGGCACCGTGCGGCACGTGGACCACGCGGAACGCAAGGTCTTCGTCGACCGCACCAAGGAGCAGATCAAGGACGCGCCGGAGTACGACCACGACGACCACGAGAACTACCGGCGCCGCACCGACGAGTATTACGCCGAGAGTTATCGCACCGATCCGCGCTGACCTGCAAAAAAGCGACTCTTGCAGGTCAGCGTGGGTTCGTTCAAGGTCGATGAGGACCGGTCGGTCCCGTTGTCGATGTCTGCGGCAACACGTGTTGCGCGCCCTGACTCGCGAACGTCTACCACCAGGCTGGCGAGCGGCGAGGCCTGTCCAACCGTCTGATGCGCGAGGCGGCCCTGCGCTTCAGCGCTGAAGGTCGCGGTAGGCCTCACCGCGCGGCGAGAGACGGTAGCCGCTGGTCAGGCTGATCGTGAGGCCGAGCGCCTTGAGGTGCCGGATCCTGCGTTTCAGGGACTCCTTGTCGATGTCCAGTTCGCCGGCGAGGCGTCCGGCGACGAGGCCTGGCTCCTCCGCCAGCCTGCTGAGCACGTGGTGCGTCCACGGGATCTGCCGGTCCAGTCCGGCCAGGCGGCGGTCCAGTTCCTCGGCGTCCTCACGGGTCAGGTCGGTGTTCGCCGCCAGTTGTTCGCGGGGGTCCGGGCCCTTCCACGAGAGGCCGATGCGGAAGAGGAACGCGCCTGGCGTGTCGCGGAAGGTCGCGGTGAGTTCAGCGAGGGAGCTGTAGCCGGCTTCTCGCGCGTCTGCCGCGGTCAGGGGATCGTTCACGGTGTTCACCGTGTCGATCCTGACCACTCCCGCGACGGTGTGGAACTCCTGCCCTTCCTTGACCGCGGGCCGGCGCCATCGGCGGTAGGCAACTGTCACCTCGCCGTCGGCTATGGCGTGGGCGATGCGGTGGGTGACGATCATGGTGCTCCTGGTCGAAGGGGAGGCGGCGCGCCGGCGGACTTGGGGGGTGGCCGCCGACGCGCCGCTGGTCACCAGTCGCCGCCGGCGCCTGCGGCCAGTTCCTCTCGTTCCACGGCCAGCGGGGGGAGCCAGACCGCGGCGAGCACCGCGGTGATCAGCATGACGCCCGCTCCCACCAGTGCGGCGGCGGAGAGGCCGTCGATGAAGGCCGCCTTCGCCGCGTCCATGAGCGCCGCAGCCTGCGGACCGTCCAATTTGGACGCCGCGACCGCCGCCGCGGGAAGTGATTCGGACGCGGCCGTGTCGGTGAAACGGGTCATCGCTGTGCTGTAGAGCGCGGCCATCACGCTGCCCAGCAGCGCCACGCCGAGGCCCGCGCCCAGTTCGAACGACGTCTCCTGGATCGCGGCGGCTCCTCCTGCCCGTTCGGGCGGGGCGCTGGTCATGATCGCCTGCGAGCCGGCGGTCACGGCCACGCTCGCGCCGAAACCGACGCCGAGGAAGCCGAGCACGATCAACAGGGTGTCGTTCTCGCCTCCCAGCAGGGAGAAGACCCCCAGCGAGATCGACAGCAGGGCGAACGCGCCGGCGAGCGTGACCCTGGTGCCCGTCCTCGCGACGATCGCACCGGTCAGCGGAGCGGCGACGACGCTCGCCAGCGCCAGCGGCAACAGCCACAGACCGGTCTCCAGCGGGCTGTAGCCCCGCAGGATCTGGAAGTACTGGGTGAGGAAGAACAACAGGCCGAAGAAGCCGAAGAAGGACAGCAGCACCGACAACGTCGCGGCCACGAAGCGCCTGGCCTTGAACAACGACAGGTCGAGCAACGGGCTGTCCAGCTTGCCCTGCCTGCGGACGAAGGTGAACGCCAGCGTCAGGCCCGCCAGCAGGACCGCGGTGGCGACAGGTGCCAGACCGTGTCCGGCGAGTTCCTTCACGCCGTACACGACGCCGACCACGGCTGCCATCGACAACACGACGCTGAGCGGGTCGAACCGGCCGGGCGACGGGTCCCGCGACTCGGGCACGTAGATCACCGTCAGCACCATCGCGACGACGACGATCGGCAAACTGATCAGGAACACCGAGCCCCAGTGGAAGTACTGCAACGCCGCTCCGGCGAGGATCGGGCCGATCGCCGATCCCGCGGACGCCGTAGCGGACCAGATGCCGATGGCCACGCCGCGTTCACGGGAGTCGGTGAAGACGTTGCGGATGACCGACAGGGTCGCGGGCATGATCATCGCGCCGCCGATGCCGCGCAGCACCCGCGACGCCAGCAGGACCTCGATCGAGCCCGAGAACGCGGCGACCACCGACGAGATCCCGAACAGGGCCATGCCGATCAGGAAGAACTTCTTGCGACCGCTCCGGTCGCTCGCCGTGCCCGCTGTCACCAGCAGACCGGCCACCACCAGCGAATAGAGGTCGACGATCCACAACAGGGCCGTGTTACCCGGCCGCAGCTCGTCCGCGATCGCGGGCAGCGCGACGTTGAGGATCGTGTTGTCCATCGCGACCAGCAGCAACCCGCTGCACATCAACGCCAGGACCAACCAGCGGTGTACCTGGGTGGTGCGTTCGCCAGGTGTTGCCCGATCAGCCATTGACCCCTCACAAGCTCGTATCTAGCAACCGTATGACCATACGATAGCTCATGCCACATGAGGACCTTGACTGTCATACGGTAGAGCCATACGGTGACGGGCATGAGCCCAGTTCAAGGTGCTGAGCGACGCTTTCTCAGCACACGCCGGCGGGCCGGCGGCGAGAAGCGCGAGGAAGTGCTCAAGCACGTGATCACCGTGCTGACCGAGCGCGGCTACGGCCGAACCCGTTTCAGCGACGTCGCGCAGGTCGCCGGGCTCGCGGTGAGCACCCTGCAGTTCTACTTCGGTTCGCGCGACGACATGCTCCTCGAGGCACTGCAGCACTCGACCGAGCAGGAGGTCCTCGCCCTCGAGGCGACGGCCGCGGAAGGTTCACCATGGCAACGGCTGGTGGCGCTGGTCGACCGGGCGCTCGACCCGTTGTCGGAGGACGCGTGGCGGATGCTGATGGAGTTCTGGCACGCGTCGATGCGCGATCCCGAACTGCGCGAGCACGGTGAGCACCTGCACCGGCGCTACCGCCAGCCCTTCGTCGACGCCATTCGCGGCGGGGTCGAGCAGGGCGACTTCCAGGGCCTGGCGTCGAGCGACGAGGCCATCGAGAACGTCGTCACCGTCCTGGTCGGCGTGCTGGACGGGTTGATCATTCCGCGGGTGCTCGACCACGAGTACTACGACGGCCCGGGAGTGCGCACGGTCGTGCTGGCCACGCTGGCGTCCGCGCTGGGCGTCACACCGACCGACGAGACGGCCTGAGCGGGGATCGGGAAGGAGTCGCAGACGATGAACAACGGCATGATCGGCCTGGTCGACGTGAGCGCGGCGGATGTCGACGCGGCCCGCGACTTCTACACGGGCCTGTTCGGCTGGACCTGGCGGCTCGACCTCGATCCCGGTGGGAGCTACGTCTACGCGGACGTGGACGGCCTGCCGGTCGCCGGAGTCCGGCCCCGGAAGCCGGACGAACCCAGCGCCTGGACGGTCTACCTGTCCACTGAGGACACCAGGCTGGCCGCGGAGGCCGCGGCGAGTCGTGGCGGCAAGGTGCTGCACGGACCGGTCGTGGCGCAGGGGCAGGGTGTCCTGGCCGTGGTCGCGGATCCGGCGGGCGCCGTGTTCGGGCTGTGGCAACAGATCGGCGATTGGACGGTGGGACACCACCGCCCAGGGATGGTCAACTGGGCCGAGCTGTCCACCCCGGAAGCGTCCGTCGTGGACGGTTTCTACGTGGAGGCTTTCGGCTTCTCGGGCACCCAGATCGGCGATGGGGACCGGTACGACTACGTGATCTGGTCGGCGGGCGGCGCGCCGGGAGCCGGCCGGCTCGTGGCACCTCCACCGGCGCACTGGTTGCCGTACTTCGAAAGCGGCCCCGGCGACGTGGACCGGCTGGCCGACCGAGCGGTGGCGACGGGAGGCCGGGTGGAACGCCCGCCCGCGGACATCCCGGCCGGACGGGTGGCCGTCCTCTCCGATCCAGAAGGAGCGAAATTCGCGGTCATCGACCCCAGTCGCCGCCCGTGAATTGACTTCCCACCTATTAGAACAATGCATGGGAGCCCCGTTCGGCGTGCCGGACGGGGCTCATTGCCGTGCGTACAACTCGTTCAAGCGAATCTCACCCGGATGGACCAGGGGCTGAACAGCGAGACGCCTTGAACCGGGCTATTCCGCTGGGTATTGTCTGAATTGACGGGCTGTTGCCCGCACAACGGGGGGTAGTCGAATGGTCTGTGTTCTGCACAACTGACGCCTGATTTCGGGCGCGCCTTCGACGTTCGAGCGCGCCATCGCGTCATTCGCCTGCACTGGGGCAGGAGCACCACTTCAGCGCGCCTTCTTTCAGCTCGCGCTTCTCTTTTGTCACCACACCCATTGAATGGATTTGTGATGCCCGAAAAAGCGACGAACAATGCCGAAGAGACACTTGAGGACCGTTCCGCGGACATCGTTGAGGACCAGCTGGAGGACCTCGACGACCTCGACGACGTCGATTTCGACCTCGACGAGGTGGAGAACAAGATCGCCCCGCTCGCGCTCGCCGAGACGGAAGCCCTCACATGGTGATGTGGCTGGCGGAGGGCCGGGTGCCGGGCGCCGTCGAGGTGGACGTCGCGACCGGGCCGGGCGCCTCCTACGACGGACTGCGGCGTGCTCTGCAGGCACTGCGCGCGTCGGGTGCGACGTTCGGTGACCTGCCCGGATCCCGTCCGGCGGAGTGGGCGGAGCTGTTCCCGGCGGAGGCGGACGGGCCCGCGTTGCAGGACGTGGCCCTCGCGCCCTCCGAACGCCGGCTGCACCGCGAGAGCGAGCAGGTCTACCGCGTGCTGACGGTCGCCGCGGCGGCGCTGTGCACCGGCGCGGCCGAGCTGGGCTCACCGCTGCTGCTGACCGGGCTCGCCGGGACCGACCTCTCGTCGCTGCGCGGGTTCATGCGGGCCGCGGAACACGCCGCCACCTCCCCCGGCGCGCAGCTGCTGGTCTCCCCGCGCTTCGGCGTCGGCGAGCCGCCCGGCGCCGACGCCGACTACCGCGCCGAGAAGGTGCGGTGCCTGAACCGAATGGGCCTGCCGATCGGTCTCACCGACCTGGTCCCCGACCCGAATGCGCGGCACACCCCGCCGGAGGTGTTCACACCCGAGGCGGATCTCTACGCGAGAGCAATGGGTGACGGTTCCGCGGCAGACCGCGTTTCGGCCGCGCTCACATACTGCCGGCTCGCCTTCTTCAGTTCGAATTGGGAAGGGATGGCTTCGGTCGCCGTTTCCTCTCTCGCTCTCCTGCCCGGTCTCGAAGAAACCGCGGTCGAAAAGATCGTCACCGCCGCCCGGGACTCCGACGACCTGGCCGCCGCGATCGAGTTCGAACCCGGAATCGTGCGTTCACTCGCGGACGTCCGCGCCTTCTTGTTGAAAGTTCTCGGAATCCAGGCCAGCTTCCGCGGTGACCAGGCCGCCGCGCTCGCTCATTTCGCGGCCATGCGGGAATCAGGCGAGAAGTTGTCGCCGGAACTGCGCGCACAGGCACATCTCTATCGCGCGCTGACGTTGTCGAAGCGTTCGGGCGACCTCGTGGAGGCCTCCGCCGAGCTGGACGCGGGCTTCGCGGCCGTCGCCGCGCGACCGGACGAGTCCGACAGCGTGCGCCGGGAACGCGGGTGGCTGCACAACCTGCGCGGCCTGACGTTCTTCGCGCAGAAGAGGCTCAAGTCGGCGTTCGAGCAGGAGAAGCTGGCGCTGGAGTGTCTCGCCGGCCTCACCGACTCGAGTTCGGCGCACCTGCGGATCAACCTGTACTCCAACATCAGCGTGCTGCAGGAGAAGTCCGGGCGCGCGGAGCAGGCACTGGCCACGTGGGAGAAGTTCAGCCAGGCCAGCGGTTCCTCCGAACCGGCCTTCCGCAAGCACCACGCCTACCGGTCGGCGGGACTGCGGCTGCTGGTCGGCGAGGCGACGGCCGCGCTGGACGACCTCGCGGTGACCCTGGAGTGCGCGAGGTTCGGGCGCGACGACTTCCACGAGTGCGAGGTGCGCCTGGAACTCGGCGGGCTGCACACCGATCGAGGAGAGTCCGAACGGGCGTTGGAGCACTACCGCGCCGCGGAGGACGCGGCCCGCCGGCTCGCCGATCCGCTGCGCATCGCGCAGGCCAAGGCGGGCCGGGCGGTCGTGACCGGCGACAGCTCGGGCACCGAGGACGTCGTGCGGTTCGCCCGGATCAGCACGAGCAGTCCCGCGAAGGCGGCGGCCCTGGCGGACGCGGCCTCGGACACCCGCGCCATGGCCGCCGTGCTGCCCCGGCCGAGGACGAAGCTCAACCGGCCGTTCGACGCCGTCAACTTCCAGGACGGGCCGTGACGAGGCCGGAGGCGGCGGTGGCCCTGCGATGGCGGCTGTCCCCGCGTCTTCTGCTGCGCCGTGCCGGATTCGGGATCCACTGGTGGCTCGACCTGGCCCACCGCCAGACCGCGGAGCGCGCGAGCGAGTACCGCGATCGGACCGCCGCACTCGAACGGGCACGCGCGGTCCTGCTGCCCCAGCTGGTCGACGCCGTGTCCCGGGCGGCGGAGACGGAGGACAAGCCCGCGCTGCGGGTGCTGTCCAAGGCTCGCCGTGCCCTTGGCCGCCGGGGAGAACTCGGCCCCGCGTCGCTGCCGGAGTTGCGCGAGCCGATGGCGGCCTACCAGGCGGCCTGGCTGGCCGCTCACCGTTCGGCGGAGCTCCTGGCCGCGGCCGTGACGGCCGAGTCCGCCGACCGCGACCGGCGGTTGCGTCCGCTGCTCGGCGACGAGCGGGTCCGTGACGCCCTCCTCCAGCTGGCCCCGGCCTTCCACGCCGAGGTCCTGCGCTGGTGCGCCACCGCAGGGCCGAAGGCGGTGCGCGCCAAGGACCGCGCGTTCCAGCGCCGTGCGTACCTCTACGCCCAGCGGCTGGCGGTCAAGAACGAGACCACCAGCTTCTTCGGTCCCCTGGTGCACGGCAAGGTCAGCGACGAGGTGACGGGCATCCTGCTGGGCGGCGAAACGCCGGCCGGGGTGCGCGAGGTCGAGGCGTTCGTCGCCTTCTGGGCCGTGTGCGCTCTCGCCGAGGCCATCGCCGCCGATCCCGCGATGGCGGACCTCGTTCCGCCGTCGTGGTTGCCGTCCTGCCGCCGGGACGCCTCGACCGTCCGGTTCGCCGACGGACGGGCGGTGCGGCTCACCGACGACCAGGCGGCCCTGGTCGCGGCCATCGACGGCGAGCGCACCGTCGGCGTGCTGGCCGATCTCGCCGGAGTCGACCTCGTCGCGGCACGAACGCTGCTGGCGAAGCTGGCTCGGGCGGGCGCGGTGCGCAGGGCACCGGAACCGCCGTCGACCACCTCGCGGCCGCTGGAGTGGCTGATCGGCTGGGCCGGACGGCACGCCGCGCACACGTCGTGGCCCACGGCCCTGACCGACGTACGTCAATTGGCGGACCGCTACGCGCACGCGGCCGACCACGCCACCAGAGCGAGCCGGCTGGCCGACCTCGAGGACCGCTTCACGGGCCTCGCCGGAGTCGACGCGCGCCGCGCGGCCGGGCGGATGTACGCCGATCGCGCCGTCGTCTCGATCGACGCGCGCGGCGACCAGACCCCGGTGCTGGTCGGCACCGACACCGCGCGGCGCTGGGCCGGGCAGCTGTCCCCCGTGCTCGCCGTCGCCTCCCACCACGGAGAACTTCGCACCCTGGCAGCGAACCAGTGGTGCGGAGAGCTGATGCGCGGTGATGCCGAGATGCCCTACGACGAGTTGATCAGGCGCGTCCAGAACGCACCGGAGGAGCGGCTCGCCGAACTGGAGAAACCCGCGCGGCAGTTCGCGGAGAGCTACCGCGAGCTCGTGCTGTCCGGTGTGGACCCGGCGGATCCGCGCCAGTCCGTGCTCACTCCGGAGTCGGTGCTGGCGCTGTGCCCGCCGCCGTCGCGACCGGCGTTCGTCAGTCCGGACGTCCTGCTCGAACACGGCCGGGACGAGGATCTGATCGTGCTGGGAGAACTGCACCCCTACGTCTTCGCGTGGGGATCGCAAGGGCACTTCAGCGACGACCCGGACGGTCTCGCCGCCGACTTCACCGCGGACCTCAGCCCGTGGGGCGGGCCGGGACGGCTCGCGACGGTGATCCGCAGGAGGCGGCACAAGGGGCTCGTGTCCGACACGTTTCCCGGGCGGTTCATCGAGGTCACCGCCGTCGCCACGGACGACGCCACGCGGTCGGTCCCGCTGTCGGCCGTCACGGTCGTGCTCGCGGAGAACGGCCCTCGGTTGCACGATTCGGACGGCGAGCTCGTCCTGTACGCGGGCGAGGACGACCATCCGCACCTGCGGGCGTTCGCAGCGCCGTCGGCGTCCCTGCCGACCGTGTGGATCGCCGGTCAGGCTCCTCGGGTCCGGGTCGGCGACCTGATCGCCCAACGCGCGCGCTGGGCCTGCCGGGCGGCCGATCTGGACATCGCCCCGCAGCACGGCACGACCGAGATCTTCCTGGCGGCACAACGGCTCAGGACGACGCGGGGACTCCCCCGGTTCTGCTTCGCCGCCCTGCCGCACGAACCGAAACCGATCGCCGTCGACCTCGACAACCCGCTCGCGGTGGAGGTCCTCGCCGCACTGCTGCGGGCCGGGCAGGCGGACGAGTTCACCCTCGCCGAGATGCGACCGGCACCGGACTCCCTGTGGCTGGAGCACCACGGCAGGCCCACCACGTCCGAGTTCCGGATCGCGCTCACCGGGGGTGTCCGATGAGCACCACCGACTGGACGCTGCTGCCGAGCCTCGTGCTGCGCAGCGCGGGATTTCCCTGGCAGACCGTCGAATCGCTGCGGTACGGCGGTGGCGCGGCCGCGTTGGTCACCGTCGCCGGTCTGCGTGCGGCCGCACTCGATCACGCGGAGGGCCTGCGTCCGAACGCCCGGCTGAGCCGCGGGCAGCAGAGCAGGCTCAAGGGACTGCGCGGGCTGGAACCGCATCCCGCCCTGCCCGACGCGTGGCTCGCCGGGTGGAACCGGCTGACCGAGGCGCTCGCCGACGCCCAGGCCGCCTTCGTGAGCGCGGTCGACCAGGACATCGAGGACGTCGCGGAGGCGTTCGCCGCCCTGCGCGCCGACGAACGGTTCCTGGACGCGGTCGTGTGCTCGTCGCCCGCCGCCTACCGGGACCTCGAACGAGGAGCCAAGGGTGCGCGGATCCGGCGGCAACTGGCCTCCTACGCGCAACGGCTCGCCGCGAAGAGCGAGACGATGAGCTTCTTCGGCCCCATCAACTACGCCGAGCTGACCACGGACCCCGGCCCGAGTGCGCTCGGCTGGGACGGCCACCAGGAGATCCGTGAACGGCAGGCGCACACCGCCGCCCGGATCCTGGACTCCCTGCAGGGCAGGATCCTCGGCGACGACCGGGTGTTCGACCGGCTGGTCCCGCGCCGCAAGACCGTGCTGCGCAGGGCCACCGGCGTGATCGCCGACGTCGACGGGACGCGGACAGTCGCGGAGTACGGTCCAGCGGCCCGCGAGGAGATCCGGGCCGCGATCGTCTCGGGCCGGCTGACGCACGACCTGGTGCCGCCCGCGACGGAGGTCGACCCGTGGCGGTGGCTCGCGCACCGGATCGGGACGCGTGCCGACCAGCCGGGGACGTCCGAGATCGACGTGCTGGTCAAGACGGTCCGGGCGGCGCTGGCCGAGTACCCCGCCGCGCCACCGTCTCGCAAGGTCGCGCTGCAGGGCGAGATCGCGAACCTGCTGCCCGCGCGGGCGGTGAGCGGCGGCCGGTTCTACAACGACCGCGTCGTCGTGCACGAGGCCGCTGCCGGCACCGTGAGGGCGACCCTGAGCGGCGGGCTGGCGGCAGACCTCCGCACGGTGGTCCCCGGCGCGCTGGACCTGCTCGCGTGGGAGGCCGAAGCGACTCGGCGGGCGACGAACCGCGCGCTCGCCTCCCTGCTCGGGGCCTGCCGGACGTCACTGGGCGCCGCTCTGAAGCTCGCGGCCGACCTGGAGGTGCGACCCGGCGGCGAACTGGCCGCCGCCGTGGCCGAGACCGTCGCGAAGGCCGGTACCGAGTCGATCGACCTCGCGGACCACATCGCTCCCGCCCGCACTCCTCGAGACGCGGTGCTCTGCTCGGTCGACCTGCTGCCGGTCGTCGACGACCTCGCCCGGTACCGCGAGGGCGAGACCCTCCTGGTGCTCGGCGACATCCACGACGCCGCGCTGCTCACTCCGTGGGCGATGCAGTTCCACCCCGAGGCGGCGGACCGGATCGCCCGGCGCGACGCGGAGATCCGCCGCGTGCTGCGACAGCGCGCGACGGTGACGGTGGTGTCGGGCCGCAGCACGGGACTGCCGCCGCTGGAGTACCCCGGTCTGGTCCTGGAACTCGGTGGCACGGCGGCGAACCCGGACCTGCCGAGGATCGGGCTGGACGACCTGTACGTGGAGAGCGACGGCACGGAGGCGTTCCTGCGATCGCGTCGCCATCCGGGCGTGGACCTGCTGTTCCACAACGGTGAGCTCGACACCGGCCTGCACACCGCGCTGGCGCTGCCCCGCATCCGGCGCCCGCAACTGCCGGACCTGCCCCACGTGCCGCGGCTGACCTGGCGCAACGTCGTGCTGAGCCGCCGGTGCTGGACGGTGGACAGCGCGGCCGTGCCGCGTGCGAGCGCGAAGCAGACGGACGCCGACCGGCTCTGGGCCGTCGCCGAGTGGATCGCGGAGACGGGTCTGCCCGCGCGGTTCTTCGCGAAGTCCCCCGCCGAGCGAAAACCGATCTTCGTCGACACCGCGACGCCCGCCCTGCTCGACGGCCTGACCCGGCTCGCGGGGACAGCGGACCGGCTGAGGATCTCGGAGGTCCTCCCCGAACCGGAACAGGCGTGGCTGCGGGACGGACGGCTTCGTTTCGCAGCCGAGCTGCGCAGCGTCTACCTACGACCTGGGGGCGACCCGGCATGACACCGCTGATCATTCCACCGCTGCTCGACCACACCGTCGACTTCCGCGACGGCGCCACGGGCGCGCTGGACCTCAACGCGCACTTCCTGAGCAGGGCCGCCCGGGACTTCCCGACCGGCTCGGATCCGCTGACCGCGCTGTTCGCCGCCGCGTCGGCCCAGATCCTCGTGCGACCCGAACGCGGCTTCGCCCACCTGCGGGCGTTGACGTTCGCCGTGCGGGCGATGGGCGCGGCCGATCCCGCGCTGCGCACGGCCGCGGACGACGTGGAGATCGTCGGAGG
The DNA here is from genome assembly GCF_014646255.1 of Lentzea pudingi. Classification (GTDB taxonomy): domain Bacteria; phylum Actinomycetota; class Actinomycetes; order Mycobacteriales; family Pseudonocardiaceae; genus Lentzea; species Lentzea pudingi. The sequence goes on along the minus strand of NZ_BMNC01000001.1, from coordinate 744,651 downwards.
CACCACCGAGAGCAGCGCGGACGTGCGTTCGGCGGCGGCTCGCAGCACGCTGTTCGCACCGGAGGTCGAGCACGCGCTGGAGACCTTTCCCTCAGGGCCGGTCGCGGTGCTGGTCGAGACCGACCAGCAACTCCCAGCCGCCGTGGCGCTCGCGAACCGGCTCGGTCCTCTGCGGGTGCGGTTGTGCGGCACGTTCGCGCACACGCATCGCACCGTGCTGATGGAAATGCTGCCGGGCGCCAGGGTGTCGCCGACCGCACCACCGATGGGTGAAGTCCGCGGCGAGTGGTCCGGTGGTGAACCGGTCGCGTGGCCGCGGCACCCCCGCGACTGGCGGCCGGGGCGCCCGTGGGCCGCCTGGTGGGACGCGAGTGCCGCGAGCACCATCTCCTCACAGGCCGCGGAGAACTGCCGCGGCCTCGTCGTGACCGCGGCGCGCTGGGAGTCGGACGACCGTGTCACGGGTGCGGACGGAGCCGTGACCGACCTGTCCGCACTCGGTGTCCTGCCCGCGGTCGAACTGCTGGTCGGCGCACCGGGCGTCGGCGCGGGCGAGGTGAGCCGCACCGCGCGGGCACTCGCCGCCGAGGGACGTCTCGCAGGCCTGCGCCCGTTCCGGCTCGGCACCGGGCCGGATCACTGGGAGGTGACGCGGCTGCCCGCCCCCACCGGCCACGACCTTCCCCGCTGGAGCCCTTTCACCGCACCCGCGACGATGACGCGGGACGAGTGCGACGCGGTGATCCGCGATCTCCTGCTGGACACCGCGTCGCTCACCGAGCTCTTCCCCGGCAGGTTCGCCGGCTGCGCCGTGCTGCGCGGTGCCGAGCGGTCGCGCTGGAACTCGTCGGCGGCCGTCGTGACCACCGACGGAACCGGACCGGACGGTCGCGGTCCCGGCGACTTCGTCGTGAACCTGCGCAGTGGCAGCGCTTTCCGGCTGCACCCGAAGCTGGCCCCGGTCGTGCGCAGGCTCTCGCGCGGTGACCACGCCGTGCTCGACCGGCTCCCCCACCGCACCCGCGGCAAGCTGTCGGATCAGCTCGTCCGCGCCGGAGCCTGGCAGGCACCCGCGTGAGCAGGCGATGGCGCGTCGGCCGGGTGTTCGTGCTGCGGCACGCGGGCATGCCCTTCGACTGGCTCGAGGACCTCGGCGCGCACGACGAGGTGCTGACCGCCGCCGACCACGTCCTCGACGCGGCCGACCGGCTGCTCGACCGGACACCGCAGCTCGCCGGGCACGTGCGCCGCGGTGCCGTCACCGGTCTGCCCGCGGTGAAGGACCCCGAGGTGGCCGCGCTCCTGGAGAGCTGGACCGCCGCGCTGGCGAGGTTCTGCGAGCTGTACGACGCCGCCGACGACGCCGCGAGCGACAGGTTGCGGGAGGTGCTGCGCGATCCCGGCGTCGAGGAGGCCGTGTTCCTGTCCAATCCGGACGCCCACCGCAACATGCTGGTGCCGTTCACCGGGCACAGCGGGAACCTGACCTCGAAGTGGCGCCGGGTGCGGCGGCAGATGTACACCTACGTGCAGCGGTTCTGCGCCAAGAACGAGACCGTCAGCTTCTTCGGCCCGATGGCGTACGGCACCGCCGGTTCGCGGACGGTCCTGCGGCGTGACCGGACGCGGACGCGGCGGGTGTTCCTCTCGGACTGGGCGGTCCGCGCGCTCGTGCGGGCGATCGCCAAGGACACCCGGATCCTGCCGGAGCTGCGGTTCCACCTGCTCGACGCGGCAGACGGACCGGTCGGCGCCGCGATCGCCTCCGGTGGCAGCGGTTTCCGCCAGATCGTGCGGGCCAGTGGGCTGCCCGCCAAGCAGGTCGCACTGGCCCTGCGCGACCTGGTCGGCGACGGCGCGGCCGACGTCGAACTCGGTGGCGGACAGTACGACCCGGCCCCGCTGCTCACGCTGCGAGCCCAGGTGGCGGCGCTGCCCCGGTCCGCGGCTCGGGACTCCTGGCTCGACCGGCTGGACTCGCTGGAGTCGTTGCGGGCCGCCACGGAGAACCAGTCGCTGACCGAACGCATCGCGGCCGTCGCCACCCTGGAGGCGCGGTTCAGCGAGATCACCGGTATCCCGGCACGCCGTGGTGCCGGCGCCACCTACGCCGATCGCGCGATCTTCTTCGAGGAGTGCGCGTCGCCCTTCGCGTTCGAGGTCTCCCCGGAGTTGTTCAAGGAGTGGGAACACCGGCTCCAGCCGGTCCTCGAAGCCTGCGTGGCGCACGGTGCGGCGACCCAGTCCGCGGCGGTCGACGTCGTGTGGAACGCCCTGCGGGCAGCGGGGTTCGACCCGTCGGAACCGCTCGATCTGGAGACCTACGCGGCACGTGCCGCCGCAGCACTCGCCGCTCCCTCCACGACCTTCCAGACGGGCCACGCGCCCGTGCACGCACCGGGTGAGGCCGAGGACCTCGTGCGCCGGGCCGCCGGCCTGCCGGGCGATCGGTACGCCGTGGTCGACCTGTGCGCGTCCGCCACCGGCGAGGACGACCTGGCGGGCGCGGAACTGGTGGTCGCCCGCACGCACCACCACCTCCTGGTCCCCAGCTGGCTCGGCACGATGTTCGACGGCGAGGGCGAGTTCGGCGACGAGGCCCGCGACTGGGTGCGCGCCAGGAACGGCACGCTCACCGGGTTCGACTTCGGCAGGCGCAACAAGGGTTTCTACAGGTTCCCCGGGCCCGAGGTCGCGTTCCGGCCCCTGACGTGGGTGGACGCCGCGCGGACCGACCTGAGCAGGCCACGCGACCTGACCGTCGTCCTGGCCGAGGGACGCGCCGAACTGCGGGACGGCCACGGCGAGGCGGTGCAGGCGTACCTGCCGCTCAGCGACTTCGTGAAGTACCCGCCACTGGCGGCGGTGTCGCATCCGCAGGTCGTGCACCCGGTGTTCACCGAAGGCGACGCACAGCCCGAGGTGGTGATCGGGGACGTGGTCGTGCAACGGCCGCGGTGGTCGGTCGACGCCGACGACCTCACCGCCACGACTCCCCCGCAACGGTTCCTGCGGCTTCGCCGCCTCGCCCGGCTCACCGGCGCGCGGTTCGTGTTCTGCCGCAGCGACACCGAACGCAAGCCGTACCTGATCGACCTGGCCTCGCCGCTCGCGGCGGACCTCCTCGCGCACATCGCGGGCCGGGCGCGGGCCGTCTCGGTGGAGCCGATGTCGCCGTCGCCGGACCGGTTGTGGCTGCGCGACTCCGCGGGTCTCCGGTACACGAGCGAGGCCCGCATCCAGGTCACCGGTCACGAGGAGGCGGGATGATGATCTGCTACGCGGGCCGCACCCGGCGACTGCGCGTCCGGGTTCTCCCGGACGGCACGGTCGAACGCCACGACGATGTCCGGGTCGGCGCGTGCACCGAGATCACCGGCGCGGACGGCGTGCGCGAGCACCGGGTCTCGCCCCTGTTCGAGGACCGGGTGCGGGACCTGCGGCCGGCGGAGCTCGACACGGCGGAGCTGGTGGAGCTGGCTCGGGCGCAGGAGGTCACGCTCACCGCCGCGCTCTTCCACCAGCACGTCCTGGCCGGGCCGCCCGAGGTGCTGCGGTTCGACGAACGCCACGTCGCCTCGCTGACGATCAGCACCGAGGGCGGCTGGGACGTCGTCGGCTGGCGGGACCCCGCGCCCCTGGCGGTTCCCGGGGCCGTCGAAGCGCTGCGCCGCAGGAACTCCCTGCCGTTCGCCGACCTGCCGCCGGAGGCCGACCTGGTGCTGGCTCCCGGCCGTGCGGGCTCCTTCTTCCACGAGCTCCTAGGGCACCCGATGGAGGCCGACGTGCTGGCCTCCGGCACGAGCTGGCTGTCGCGCCGTGCGGGCGACCGGGTGGCGCCCGCCTGGTTGACCGTCATCGACGGTCTCGCCGATCCCGCGGGCGGGTACCACGCGGTGGTCGACGACGAGGGGACGCCGACGACGGCGGTGCCGTTGCTCGACGCGGGTGTGGTCGGGTCGCCGATGACCGACAGGTCCGCGGCGGCGGCGCTGGGCCTGCCCGCCACGGGTCACGGCCGGCGGCTCGACCACCGGCATCCCGCCGTCGTGCGGATGGCGCACACCCGTGCCCAGTTCCCGCTCGACACCCCGGTCACGCCCTCCCGGCACGCCGAGATCCGGCCGTTCGGGCTCGCGCTGGTGCGGATGAACGTGGCGACCGGCGAGTTCGTCTTCCGCGCGGGAACCGCCCTGCTGCAAGGAGAACACCGCTTGCGCCCGTTCGAGATCCACGGCAGGGCCGACGAGGTGCTGGCCGCGCTGGAGCCGGTCGATCCCGAGGTCCGCGCCTACGGCCGGGCCGACCGGGGGTGCGGCAAGCTCGGGCAGTTCCCGCTGCCCGTGTCGTTCGCGAACGCGGGTGTGCGGCTCCCGGCGGGATCGGTGGTCCTGCGATGAGCGAGCTGAACACCGAGGTCCGCGGCCTGCTGGTGCCGGCACCTCGCCGTGACGTGCTGACCAGGTCGGTCGAGGTGACCCTGCTGCACCGCGACGAACGGCACGTGGTGCGGCGCTCGGAGCGGCTCACCGACGCGCCCGTGGACGACGAGGCGGTGAGCGTGCTGCGCGGCCTGGCGCAGTCGGTCGCAGGACTCCCCCTGCAGAGCGCGGTGTCGTCGGTCCAGAGGCGAACGGGTCCTCTCGGCACGTCGAGGTGGTCGAGCGTCCTGGCGCGGATCGAGTCGCTCGCCGGTCCCGTGCTGATCGGCGCGGGCACGGCGGGCGAGCCGGACGCCCTGCTCGGCTCCGCCGCCGTGCTCGCCGCGCGGGACGTACCGCTGTCGATCGGAAGGGCTCCCGGGACGTGGGCCGACCGGATGATCGTGCTGCGTCCGCCGGTCGCGGCCATCATCGTCACCGGTGCCGCCATGGCGCTGAACTCGGCCGGTGGCAGGCGGATGCGCGAGCGGCGGGCAGGACGGCTCATCCTGCCGCGGCTGACCGTCACCGACGTTCCCCTGATCCCCGGCGAGTCCACAGTGGACGACCTGGGTGAGAAGGCCGAAGCCGTCGACCTCATCCGCGACGGGCGCGCGGTGGCTCCGGAACGGCCCCGGTCGCGATGGGACCACGACAGCGGGACCACCGTCGCGGCCCCGGGCCTGCTGCGGCTGACCGGCCCGGCACTGCCGGTACCCGAACAGGCCCTGGAGCTGCACTGGTGCCTCGAAGGACTGCAGCGCTACCACTCCGACGGAACGGTGGCCCTGCATTGCCTCGCCCGCGCCGGCGACTGGTTCGGCCTGACGTTGCGCGCCAAACCGTTGCGCCTGCTGCGCTCGGTGCTCGGATGCGCCGGTCCCGAGTGGACGGTCAGCACCGACGGCGACGTCTCCACGCCCGCCCTGGTCCTGCCTCCCGCACGAGAACTCCTAGCGAAGGATCCCGATGCCCTTACCCTCACCCAGCCCTGACTTCGCCGTCGTCGGTGGCGGGATCGCCGGTGCGTGCCTGGCCGAGGAACTCGCGCTCGGCGGCGCGACGGTGACCGTGCTGGACGCCGGGACGGAAGCCGGCCGGGCCACCCGGCAGGCCGCGGGCGTCGCCGTGCCGTCCGCGCGCTACCTGTCCGATCCCGACTTCTACGCATGGCTGTGCGGCGCCCGCTCGCACCTCGACGCCGACATCTCCCGCCTGGAACCGGAATCCGGCCCGTTCTCCGTGGCCAGGCCGATCCTGCGGGCGTTGCGGGCGGAGCAGTCCGCCGACGGCCTCGGTGACGGCCTGGTCGAGCACGCCGACCTCTCGGCGGTCGCCCCCGGCCTGCGGCTGCCCGAGACCCGGCGCTACCACCGGTCGGACGGCCTGATGGTCGACGGGGGCCGTTACCTCGACGCGGTGCACGACGCCGCCGTCGCGCTGGGCGTCGACTGGCGGCAGGACGTGGAGGTGCTGGACCTCGCGGAGACCGAGGACCACGTCACGCTCACCACGAGCCGGGGAGTGGTCGAGGCACGGCACGTCGTGCTCGCGACCGGGGCCTGGACGTCGACGGTCCTGGCGCCGGGGATCGGAGTGCGGCCGCAGCGCGGTCAGATGCTCAGGATCGACACCGGGACCGACCTGCCGTGCATCCTCTCGTCCGCGTTCTACCTGGCGCCCGCGGTGAACGGCGGGATCATCGTCGGCGCGACGGAGGAGGACGCCGGGTTCGCCGAGCACACCACCGTCGCGGCACTGCACCGGCTGCTCGGGTTCGCGCTCGCGGTCCTGCCGGACATCGGCGAGGCGCGCCCCGCCGAACTGCGCGCCGGACTGCGCCCGGTGACACCGGACGGCAGGCCGTTCGTCGGCAGGGTCCCCGGCAGGAACAGGGTTTTCGTCAACGCGGGCCACGCGGGCCACGGACTCCTGTCCGCCCGCGCCACCTCGGTGGGTCTCGCCGCGGGACTGCTCCACGACGAGTGGGACGACCTCCCGCGGAACTTCTGCCCCTCCCGGACGCTGACGGCGGTGGCGGGGTGAGCACGATGCGCATCGACCACGTCATCCTCGGCGCGCGGACCATCGGCCCCTTGCGGGAGTGGCTTCGCGACGAGCACGGGCTCGGCATCACCGACGGCAGCCCGAACCCGGACGGAACGGCGAGCTGGGTCGTCCCGATGGACACCCCGCTCGTGCAGTACCTCGAACTGCTCGTCGTGGACGACGTGGCCAAGCTCAGCTCGGACGACTTCGGCAGGACGTTCCTCGACCGCACGGCCGCCGGACCAGCCTTCCTGAACTGGGCCGCGCTGGTGGACGACATCGCCACCGTCGCACAGCAGGTCGCGGCGGTCACCGGGGGCGATCCCGGCCTGCTCGAAGGGGTGTCCGTCCGCGCCGACGGTCAGCAGGTGCCGTGGGCGGAGGCCGCGTTCGCGGACTCCTGGGCCAGACCGTGCCGGCCGTTCTTCCTCAGCTACGGCGACCCCGCGAGCCGGCGCGACCGCGTCGCCGGCGATCTGGCCGCCGCGGCGCACGACACGGTGCCAACGGGGATCGCGCGTCTCGGCATCACCATGCCGGACCCCGCGAACTGGGCGGCGTGGCCGGGCGCCGCGGCACTCGCGGTGACGGCGGAGGGCGGAGCGGACGGCGTCGACCACGTCGTGCTCACGACCGGCGGAGGCGAGGTGGTCCTGCGATGGCCGTGAAGACGCTGCACGTGATCGTGACCGGCGCACCCCCGGCCGCCGGAGTGTCCACTGTGGTCGGACAGGCGCAGGCCGACGGCTGGCGCGTCGGGGTGATCGCCACACCGGCCGCGCTGCGGTTCGTCGACGTCGAGACCCTGGAGAAGGAAACGGGTCTCCCCGTCCCCCACGACTTCCGGCGACCGGGACAACCCGAGCCGCTGCCGCCCGCCGACGCAGTCCTGGTGGCCCCGGCGACCGGGAACACGCTCGTGAAGATCACCCGCGGGCTGTCCGACACCCTGGCCGCGGGCCGGGCCGTCGCCGCCATCGGAGCCCGGCTTCCCGTGGTCGTCGTCCCGTTCGCGACCAGGGAGCACCTCGCCCACCCCGCGCTCGTGTCCGCGATCGCCGAACTGCGGTCGTGGCGGGTGCGGGTGATCGACGAACACTTCCCCGCACTGCCGGAAGAAGGTTCGACGGGCTCCGCGGCGGGCCTTTTCCCGTGGACCGCGGCCTGGCGGGCGCTCACCGCGTCGCCGACCCGTACAGACAGAGATGAGGAACGATGACCGAACCCGCCGTCGTGGTGCTCAGCGGTTCGCTGACACCCGGGTCGAAAGCCGATCAGATCGCCGGGTGGTGCGCGAAGTGGTGCGCCTCCCGCGGCGCGTCCGCGAAGGTCTTCCAGGGCCACGAACTCCAGTTCCCCTTCTACGCTCCCGGACAGGGACTCCGCGACCGCCCAGCGGTCAAGGAATACCTCGACGCGCTGGCCGCCGCCGACGGTGTCGTGCTGGTGTCGCCCGCCTACCACGGCACGATCTCCGGGCTGCTGAAGAACGCCCTCGACTACATCAACGAACTCGCCGGAGACGAACGGCCCTATTTGGACGGACGGGCGCTCGGCTGCGTGTCGGTCGCGCTCGGCGACCAGGGCGCGACCACGACCGTCGCCACCCTGCGCACGATCGGACACGCCCTGCGCAGCTGGCCGACCCCCCTCGCCGTGGCGATCTCCGGGCCGGGGCCGTTCCTCGGCGAAGACCGGAAACCCGCGAGCCCGCGCGCGCAGGTCCAGTTGCCCGCGATGCTTTCCCAGGTGCTGGAGCTGGCTGCCAGCCGCACCCTCGCCAGGGTGTGACCGTGCCTCGCCGCTGGGGAATCGGCGCGGTCTACCTGTTGCTCATCATCGTTCCCGCGGTGGCGACGGTGCTGGTGCTGGGCGCCGGCAAGGGAGCGTCGAGCGCCGCCGCGCCACAGGCGAGTCACGGCTTTCCGGTGTACCGGCTGCTGATCGCCATAGTCGTGATCATCCTGTGCTGCAAGCTGGCCGGGTTCGCGATGCGGGCGCTGCGGCAGCCCAGGGTGGTCGGGGAGATCGCCGCCGGACTGCTGCTCGGGCCGACCGTGTTCGGCGCGGTGTGGCCGGACGCGCACGCCGCCCTGTTCCCGTCCGCGATCTCCGGCCCGCTGACCACCCTGGCGCAGCTGGGCGTGGTGCTGTTCGTGTTCCTCGCCGGGTTGGAGATCGACCCGAAGCTGTTGCGCGGCAACGGCAACCTCACGGCGACGGTCAGCCTGGCCGGTCTCGCGGTGCCGATGCTGTTCGGGGCGCTGTTCGCCGTCGCGAGCTACTCCTCGCTCGCCCCCGGCGATGTCGGCCTGCCCGCGTTCGCGTTGTTCATCGGCATCGCCATGAGCGTGACAGCGTTGCCCGTGCTGGCGGACATGTTGCGTGACAGCCCATTGGCCGGAAGCCCGCTCGCGGTGGTGGCACTGGCCTGCGCGACGATCGACGACGTCGTGGCGTGGATCCTCCTCGCGGTGGTGGTGAGCCTGCTCGGCGGAGTCGCCGGTGGCTTCGCCGCCACGATCGGTCTGACGGCCGGTTTCGTGCTGCTGCTGGTCTTCGCGGTGCGGCCACTGCTCACGACCCTGCTGACCGGCGAGCGGCTCGGGCCCGGCGGGAAGCTCGCCGTGCTGCTGCTCGGGGCGTTGAGCGCCGCCGCCGTGACGGACTGGATCGGCATCCACGCCGTGATCGGCGCCTTCGCGTTCGGCCTGGCCGTGCCGCGGGTGCCCGGCCTGGCCGAGCGCACGACCGCCAGGGTCGGTTCGGTCACGGGCGCGTTGCTGCTCCCGTTGTTCTTCGCCGTCAGCGGCCTGAACGCGGACCTGTCGGGGCTCGGCGGCGCGCTGTGGGGCTGGGTGGCGTTCGCGCTGGCCGTCGCCGTGCTCGGCAAGGTCGGCAGCGCGGCGCTCGCCGCGCGCGCGGTCGGCACCCGGTGGAGCGACTCCCTGACGCTGGGCTGGTTGATGAACTGCCGCGGCCTGACCGAACTCGTCGTCCTCGACGTAGGGCTGCGACTCGGGGTGCTGAGCCCTGCCGCCTTCACCGTGCTGATGATCACCGCGCTCGTGTGCACCGCGATGACCGGGCCCGCGATCGCCACCGCAAAGCCACCTGTTCCCGTTCTCTCCGAAAGGACCTGAGATGGTGATGTCCCGCGACCGCGGCACAGCGGACTTCGCGGCCGCGTTCTCCCGCCTGCTCGACAGGATTCCGGCGGGTGAGGCCGACGGCCTGCGCGCCTGGCTGGGCGGAGGGCCGGCGCAGGCACCCGACTTCGGCGTCCTCAGCGCCGACGGTGAAGGGGGCCCGCGCGACGCCGGGATCGACCCGGCTTCACGACCGCGCAAGGACGACCCGCGGGCGATCCGGCGCGTCGGCGTGATCGGCGGTGGCACCGCCGGGTACCTCACCGCACTCGCGCTGCGGGCGAAGCGGCCGTGGCTCGACGTGACCCTCGTCGAGTCCACCGGGATCCCGATCATCGGCGTCGGCGAGGCCACGACGCCGTCGATGGTGCCGTTCCTGCACCACTACCTGGGCATCGACCCGGACGAGCTCTACCGCGCGGTCGCGCCGACCTGGAAGCTCGGCATCCGGTTCGACTGGGGGCCGCACCCGGACGGGTTCATGGCCCCGTTCGACTGGGGCAGCAACTCCGTCGGGGTGCTCGGATCGCTGGCGACCCAGGGCGACATCAACGCGTTCACCCTGCAGTCGCTGCTGATGGCCCAGGATCGCGCGCCGGTGTTCGACCTCGGCGACGGTGAGCACCTGTCGCTGATGAAGCGGATGCCGTTCGCCTACCACCTCGACAACGCCCGGTTCGTGCGGTTCCTGACAGAACTGGCCGCACAACGGGGAGTGCGGCACGTCGACGCGACCATCGCCGACGTCGCTCTCGACGCCGACGGCTGGGTGGACCACCTGGTGACCGGTGACGGCGATCGACTCGACTTCGACTGCTACGTCGACTGTTCCGGCTTCCGCTCCCTGCTGCTCGGCAAGACGCTGGGGGTGCCCTACGTCCCGTTCACCGACAGCCTCAAGACCGATCGCGCGATCACCGCCGTCGTGCCGCACGACGGCAGGATCAAGCCGTACACGCGAGCGACCACGATGGACGCCGGGTGGTGCTGGACGATCCCGACCCGCGACGAGGACCACGTCGGCTACGTGCACTCCTCGCAGTTCCTCGACGAGGACGCCGCCACCGCGGAGCTGAGCCGCCTCTACCCCGAGGCGCACCGCTTCAAGACCGTGCGGTTCCGCTCGGGCCGGCACGAGGAGTGCTGGCGCGGCAACGTGATCGCGATCGGCAACTCCTACGCGTTCGTCGAGCCGCTGGAGTCCAGCGGTCTGATGATGATCACGCTCGGCATCCTGTCCCTGGTCGGATCGCTCCCCGCCTCCTGGGACGATCCCGCTCCGCGCGGGGTGGTGAACGCCGCGCTGGCCAAGAAGTGGGACGAGATCCGCTGGTTCCTGTCCCTGCACTACCGGTTCAACACCCGCAAGGACACGGAGTTCTGGCGAGACGCGCGCTCGTCCACCGACGTGTCCGGCCTGGAACCGCTGCTCGAGGTCTACCGGGGTGGCGCGCCGCTGCGGTTCCGTGACCCGATCGTCCGCGGGTTCCTGGAGGCGACCGCGCCCACGTTCTACGGGCTCGCCGGGGTGGACTGCCTGCTGCTGGGACAGGGGCTGCCGACGCGCCTGCTGCCGATGACCGAACCGGTCGAGTCGTGGGCGGCCCGCAAGGCGGCGGCGGACTCCCTGGTGGCACAGGCACTGCCGGCCGAGCAGGCGCTCGCGGCGTTCGACACCGAACCCCGGCTGAACGCCGAACTCCTCGACGACGAGGACAGCTGGGTGGTGCGCAGCGGGACCGAACGGCTCGTCAGCAGCGACCCGGACGCGCCGAGCCGTTCTCGCGTCCGGGCTGCGAAGGCATGAACTCAGGCGCGGTCGCGTACTCCGTTCAGCAGTCGTGCGCGCTGAACGGGGTCCGCGGCGGCGGCCGCGGCCGCCCACGCCAGTGCGAGCGCGCCGTCGCCCACGGCCCGGTCTGCGGAGGCGGACACGCACGCGGCGGCGAACTCCGGCTGGTGGTTGACCGCGTCACCGCAGTCGACGGCGAGGACGGGGTGGATGCTGGGAACGACCCTGCTGACGTTGCCCATGTCCGTGCTCCCGGTCGGCATGTCCCGTTCGGCCTCCGGCGAGTGCAGCGGACGACCCAGCACCTCCGCCGCGGTGCGGTAGGCCGCGACCAGCCATTCGTCGTGCCTGAGCTCGGCGTAGGCGGGGGTGTCCGGCCGGATGTCCGCAGTGCACCCGGTGGCCGTCGCGCCGGCCTGGAGGCAGGCGACGACCCGCTTCTCCAGTTCCGCCAGCGATTCCAGGTCGGCGGCGCGCAGGTAGAACAACGCCTCGGTCCGCGCGGGGATCACGTTCGGCGAGTCGCCTCCGTGCGTCACGATGCCGTGCACCATCTGCTTGGGCCGGAAGTGCTGGCGTGCCAGCCCGATCGCGACCTGGGCGACCGTCAGGGCGTCGGCGGCGTTGACACCGGCGTGCGGTGCCACCGCCGCGTGGCTCGCCCGTCCCGTGTAGCGGACCTTGAGGTCCAGCACGGCGAGCGAGCGCGGGGCGCAGTTCTCGGCGGGCGCGGGGTGGGCCATCAGGCAGAGACCGGCGTCGGCGAAGACCCCGGCGCCGAGCAGGACGAGCTTGCCGCCGCCGGACTCCTCCGCCGGTGTGCCGAGCACCCGCACGGTGATCCCCAGTTCGTCGGCCACGTCACGCAGGAGCAGCCCGGCACCCACGCCGATCGCGGCGATCATGTTGTGGCCACAGGCATGTCCCAGCTCCGGCAACGCGTCGTACTCGGCGCAGAACACGACCACCAGCTCGCCCTCGCCGTACTCGGCCCGGAACGCGGTGTCCAGCCCGGCGACGCCCGTCTCGACGCGGAACCCCTCCCCCGCCAGCACCTCCGCGCACCGGCGCACGGCGTCGTGTTCGGCGAACGCGATCTCCGGGTGGGCGTGGATCGCGTGGGAGAGCTCCGTCAGCCGGTCCCGGTACCGGTCGAGAGAGCGCTCACACCGTGCGGAGATTTCAGCCGGAAGCAGGGGAAAAGTCATATTTCATTCCTACCGCGAGCACGCGGAAAAAGCGACGTCCGGACCGAATGAACATTGGGAAAAATGTGACGCACACGTGGAGCACAAGAGTGCCCGGACGGCGGATCGACATCGAACTGATTCCGGAGACGCTCATCCGCACGCCGGGATTTCCCGCAGCGCTCGCCGATGTGGCGGGTGACCCGTCGTTGCTCGCGCTGGCCGACGAGGCGGCAGGGCACGCGGACGCGTTGTCCGCGCTGGCCGCGGAGTTCGCGGACTTCTGGGAACGACTGGCCGAATTCGCCGGTGCCTCGGCTGATCGCCAGCGCTCGCAACGCGCCGCGCGGCGGGCACGGGCGCTGGTCAGCGAGCGGAAAGGACTCGACGACCGGCAGCGGGAACTTCTGCGCGCGGCCGGAATGGGCGACTGGGAACACCGGTGGACCGAGTCCGCCGAGCGGTGGCACACGGCTGTCTCGAATTTCACCGAATCGCACGAGAAGGCGGTGAAATCGGGTTCGGAGGCGGTGATCGGCGCATTCGACGACGATCGCCTCCAGCACGCGCTGCACGTGTCCAATCCTGATTTCCACGAGTTCGCGACAAGGCTGTGGACGGCGGAGAAGGGGTCGCTGGACAAGAAGTCGGCGCGCCGGCTGACCGGCACCCTGCACCGCTATCTGAGGCGGTTGAGCACCCGGTGCGAAACCGTGTCGTTCTTCGGGCCGGTTCGCTTCGCCCGGTTCGACCGGCTTCGTGCCGTACCGGTGGAGATCGGCGCGCCACAGGCCGAACGCGTGCACGTGGAAGCGAGCACCTGGCTGGTCTCCGCGCTCTCCCGGTACCTGGTCGACAGCACGCCGATCGACCGCAGGCGGGTCCGGCGGTCGCCGTTGTTCACCCTCACCGCCCAGGGACTCGTGCACGTGCCCACCGGTCGCCGCTTCCGGATGTCGCCGGCGGGGCGGGCGATCTGGAACAGTGCCGACGGGCGCACCGTGGGCGAGGTGGTGGCGGCGGTCGAGCGGCCGATCGACGAGGTGGTCGAGGAGCTCACGAGGCTCGGAAAAGCCGTCGAGCTGACCGTAATCGACCTGCCGTCGACCGAGCTGCGCGCGCTGACCAGACTGGCGCGGGCCGATGCCTCGATCGCGGAACTGGCCGCGGCCCGTGACCGGTTCGCGGCGCGGGCGTGGCCGTTGCGGCGTCAGGAGTTCGCGGGCGCCCGGCAGATCGCCGCCGCGTTCAGCTCGCGGGAACGGCAGCGACCCGGCGGGCACTACGCGGACCGGGAGATCTTCCACGAGGACAGGACCTGCCGGTACAGCGAACGCGTGACACTCGGCGCGCCGGTCGTCGACAGCGTCGGCGCGGCGCTGACGTCCGTGCTGCCGCTGTGCTACCTCGGTGGCCTCCTGCGGCGGGCCGACGCCCGTGCGGCCCTGCGCGCCCACCTCGGCGGAAAGGCCGCACCGCTGGCTGCCCTCACCGCGGTGGACCTGTCGCCGCAAGGCCCCCTGGAACGCGCGCTGCGCGACCGGCTCGCCGCGATCGTCCGCACCACCCCGGCGGACGCGGACGGCACCGTGCGGCTGAGTTCGGACGAGTTGCACGCCGGACTCGCGGACCTGTGGGACGCCGTGCCGGACGACGACCCGTGCCTGCCGAGTCCCGACCTGATGGCGTTGGACGGCGAACTGTCCTCCTGGTTGCTGGCGGAGCTCCACGACGACTGCAGTTCGATCTACGGCGGGCTGGAGAACCCGTTGCACAGCGAGCCCGAGGCGTTGTGGTCCCGGTTCTCCGCTCTCGTCCGCGACCTCGTCGGTGATCGCTGCGCCGCGGTGGTCGGCCGCCGGCGCAGCGCGCACGTCACGCCGGAACTGCCCGGCCTCACCGTCGAACTCAGTGGCAGGTCCGGAAAACCAGCCGAGGACGTGGTCCCGATCGGGGAGGTCGTGGTGCCGCCGTCTGCGGACGGTGTCGTGATCCGGGGCGAGCACCGCCTGCTCTACCCCGGCGACCTGGCCTCGCCGCTGCACCGCGCGCTCGCCCTGCCCGCTCTCGTACCCGTTCCGATCGACCTGGGAGACCACACGCCTCGCGTGAGCATCGACGGCACCGTCTACCAGCGTGCGCGCTGGAAGATCCGCTGCGGCGGTCTCGATCCCCTGAGCGTGCACCGGGTGCGGCGGGACGCGCGCCTGCCGCAGCACGTCTTCCTGCGCCACCCCTCCGAGCCCAAGCCGCTCTACGTGAACTTCGCCGACCCGCTGACGGTCCTCGAGGTGAGCCGGTTGCCGCAGGACTCCGCGCTGGTGACCGAAATGCTGCCCGCACACGGGCAACTGTGGTGGCAGGTGGACGGCGCGCAGTGCGCCGAGCTCCGACTGGGTTGCCTCGTCCGTCCGCACTCCGAAGGGGAAGGTTCCACCTCGTGACCACATTGGACTCTCTGCTCGCCGGGCACCCGGAGGAGTTCGCCGACCGCGTGCGGCGCCGTCTCGCCGACGAACGCGTCGTCTGGTTCACCACCGTGAGCGACTCCGGTGTCGCGCAGCCGAACCCCGTCTGGTTCCACTGGGACGGCGAGGCCTTCGTCGTGCACAACGACAGGAGCTCGGCGCGGGTGGCGAACCTGACGGCGCGGCCGCGGGTGACCCTGCACTTCGACGGCGGCCCGCTGGGCAGGGACGTCGTCGTCTTCCAGGGCACCGCCGAGGTACACCCGGAACCCACGGCCACGGCCCTGAGCCAGGCGTACCTCGACAAGTACCGGCAGGCCATCGACACCGTGCTCGGGGGCGTCGCCGCGTTCGAACGCTCTCACCCGACCGTCGTGCGGATCCGGCCGACCCGGTTGCGCGGGCGATGACCGGTCACACCGCGACGGCCTCGACCATGCTCACCCGCGCCCGGTCCGTCACTTTCGTCACCCGGAAACCCGTCTGCGCCAGGAGTTCCGCCGTCTCGTCCACGGTCCGCTCGCGACCGCCGATCATCATCAGCAGGTGCAGGTCGAGCAGGCCGCGGGCGGCCGGTTCTCCCGGCCTCAGCACCTCGCCGACCACGAGCAGCCGGTGGCCCGCATCCATCGCCGCACGGCAGTTCTCCAGCAACCGCAGGGCATCCCGGTCGGACCAGTCGGCCAGCACGCGGCACAGCACGTACAGCTCGGCACCGGACGGGACCTCGGCGAAGAAGTCGGCTCCGACCAGCTCACACCGTTCCTCGACGTCCTCGGCCGCGACCCGCTTCACCACGTCGGGCAGGTCGATCACCATCGCCCGCAGCGATGGGTGGGCCCGCAGCACGGTGGCGGCCAGGGTCCCGGTCCCCCCGCCCACGTCGGCGATGGTGGACACGCCGCCGAAGTCGGCCGAGTCCCGCACCAGGGCGCAGCACTCGGCGACCGACGCGGCCATCGCCGCGTCGAAACCGGCCGCCGCCACCGGATCCCGGGACAGTTCCTCCCAGAAGCCGATCCCGAACACCTCGTCGTACGCCGGCCGGCCAGTCCGGATCGCGAACGCGCTCGACTGCCACGCCTCGTACTGCTTCCCGCACGACGCGACGGCCCACGAGGCGAGCGAGCCCGGAACGTCGTGCCGCAGCAGCTCACCGGCCGGAGTGAGGACGTGCTCCGCCGTCACCAGGCCGATCTCGGCGGCCGCGGCCAGCAGCCGCGCCGTGGTCTGCGCCTGCGTGCCGCAGACCACGGCCACCTCGGCGCCCGTGCGCGCGCCGGCCGCCAAGGCGTCGGCCACGCCCAGCTCGGCGAACAGGGACGTCACCCGCGACCGCCGGTACCCGGTGACCAGCTCGCGCACGACTTCGTTGGGGGAAGGGAGATCACTCGACATGTAGCCATCCTCCCGACGTCCGGCGGCGCGGTCCACCGCGATCGCCTTTGTCGCCGAAACGGAGCAACCGCACCGTTTCGGTCTGTCTACTGTGGATTGGAAAACCATGTGCGGCGTGACCGGATGGGTCAGTTACGAACGTGACCTGATGAAGGAACGGCACATCCTGCTCGACATGACGGAGACGATGACGGCCCGCGGCCCGGACGCGGGCGGCGTGTGGACCCGGGGTCCCGCCGGACTCGGTCACCGGCGGCTGGCGGTGATCGACCTCGACGGCGGGGTCCAGCCCATGACCGCGGCGACGCCGTCCGGCGAGGTGGTGATCACCTACAGCGGCGAGGCCTACAACTTCGAGGAACTGCGCGGCCGGCTGCGCGAGCGGGGGCACCCGTTCCTCACCCGCAGCGACACCGAGGTCGTGCTGCGCGCGTACCTCGAGTGGGGCGAGGCGGTGGTCGACCACCTGACCGGGATGTACGCGTTCGCGATCTGGGACAGCCGCAGCCGATCCCTGCTCCTGGCCCGCGACCGCATGGGGATCAAACCGCTCTACTACGCGCGAACGCGGGACGGCGTGGTGTTCGGTTCCGAGCCCAAGGCGATCCTGGCCAACCCCCTGATCTCGCGGAAGGTCGGCCCCGACGGGCTGCGCGAGATCTTCGCCGTGGTCAGCACCCCCGGCGCGGCGGTCTGGGAGGACATCCGGGAGCTGCCCGCCGGGCACCTCGCCGTCCTCACGCCCGACGGACTGCGGGAGCGCCGTTACTGGGAGATCACGGCCGCCGGCCACACCGACGACCTGGCCACCACGGTGGACACGGTCCGCGACATGCTCACCGGCATCGTGCGCGACCAACTGGTCAGCGACGTGCCGCGGTGCTCACTGCTCTCCGGCGGCCTGGACTCCTCGCTGGTGACAGCGCTCGCCACGGCCCTGCTGGACACGCCGGTGTCGTCGTTCGAGGTCGACTTCGCCGACCAGGAACGGAACTTCAGGCCGGACCACATGCGCGGCACGCCGGACTCGCCGTACGCGCGCATCGTCGCCGACCACGTGGGCACCGACCACAGCAGCATCGTGCTCGACCCGGCCGACCTGCTGGCCGAGGAGGTGCGCGTCGCGGCAGTGCGCGCCCGCGACGTCCCGGTCGGCTGGGGAGAACTGGACTCCTCGTTGTACCTGCTCTTCCGCGGCGTCCGCGCGAGGTCCACGGTGGCGCTCTCCGGCGAGTCGGCCGACGAGGTGTTCGGCGGCTACGGCTGGTTCCACGACCCGGGGATGGTCGCGACCCCGATGTTCCCGTGGCTGCTCGTCACCGGCGACCACGCGCTCGGCTCGATGCTGCGCCCGGACGTGGAGGCGAAGGTGGACGTCACCGGGTTCCGCGCCGACTCGTACTCCGACGCCATGACTCGCACACCGGTGCTGCCGGGCGAGAGCGCGGTGGAACGGCGGATGCGCCAGATCCTCCACGTGTGCCTGACGCGGTGGCTGCGCGTGATGCTGGACCGCAAGGACCGCATGAGCATGGCCACCGGCCTGGAGGTGCGCGTCCCGTTCTGCGACCACCGGCTGGTGCAGTACGCGTACAACATCCCCTGGTCGATGAAGACCTTCGACGGCATGGAGAAGTCCGTCCTCCGGGCGGCGGCACGGGACCTGCTGCCGGACTCGGTGCTGCAACGCCGCAAGAGCCCCTATCCGTCCACTCAGAATGTCTCCTACTGCGCGGAGATCCAGCGGAGGGCGGGCGAAATCCTGGCAGACCGGCACTCCCCCGTCGGCGCGCTGGTCGACGCGCGCAAGCTGAGCCACCTGCTGACGATGGACGTCGAGAAGCTGCCCTTGGTGCCGCGTGCGGCGTTGGAACGGGTGATCGACCTGGAAATCTGGTTTCGGCTGTACAAACCCGAAGTGTCCTGGTGATCGGAGGGTAGGACAGCGCAGCAGACTCGGCCGGTCATGCTCAACACGTTCGCGACTGAGGCGGCGCCTGTTTCGGCGGACATCCGCTCATCGGCAGAAGCGGACGTTCGCCGACAGCGGGAAGCCCTCGCAGCTTGAAGCGAGCACGTGAGCGCCCGCGAGGGGGTCGAATGTACTGCGTGGCCCTTTCGACGCCGCCGCGTTCGCACACGGAGGTGACAACCTGGTCATCGACGAGTTGCTGCTGACTCCAGACCTGCTGCCAGCATGGATGGACGCGTTGTCCGGTCTGCACGTGCTGCTGGTGTGCGTCACGTGCCCGCTCGCGGTCGCAGAACAGCGAGAACGTGACCGGCGCGACCCGAACGGCTCGCACGAGGCCACCACCGCATGGTTCACAACCACGACACCATCTACATGACCGTCGACAGCACCACGGGCACGCCTACCGAACTGGCCAGAGCCGTACTGCGCACGCAATGCGGCGGTAGGACCCGCTGATGGGCGATGCCGTCCGGCCGACCGTGCGCGCCTCTATGGGCATGCGACTGCCGAATCCATGCACTCTCATGCCGCTGAGCGTGTGCCGAGCGGGAGACGCGCTCATGCCGAACTGCGGACGGCCACCGGTATTCCAATGCGGAAGACGAGCTTGGGATGGAGGATCGGGCTAGGAAGATGCGCTCGACGATGTCACCGAAAGGCATGATTCCGGGATGCGACAGATCACCGTGCTGGGTAGTTGTGGTGCATTCCCCGAGCCTGGGCGAGCATGCAGCGGATTTCTGGTGGAGTGGGACGGATACCGGCTGGTGCTCGATCTCGGCTATGCCACGCTGCCTCGTCTGCTGGCCCTCTGCCCGGATGGCGCGGTGGACGCTGTGGTCATCACCCACGAGCATCCCGATCACTGCATCGACCTGCACGGCCTGTTCCGCATACGCCTCTACGGCGGTCCACGCGAACCGAAGATGCCGCTTTACTGCCCGCCCGGTGTGCTCGCCCGGCTCAGCGGCCTGGAGCCGGATGTGGACCTGCGCGCGGTCTTCGAGGTGCACCCCCTGCCCGGCGCCCACCGGGTCGGCCCGTTCACGCTGACCGGTGTGTCGCTGCCGCACTACGTGCCCAACGCCGGCGTCCGGCTGCAGGCCGACGGGATGATCCTCGCCTACACCGGAGACACCGGTCCCGACCCGTTGCTGGCCGAACTCGGCCGGGACGCCGACCTGTTCATCGTCGAGGCCACCGATCGGGACGGCGAAGTCAGCCGGCCGGTGCGCAACCTGATGACCTCGGCCGAGGCGGGTCGATGGGCCCAGTTCGCGGGCGCGCGCCGGCTCCTGCTCACCCACTTCTGGCCGGGCAACGATCGGGCCGCCTCCGTGGCCGCCGCGCGAGCCGAGTTCGGTGGCGATGTGCTGGCAGCGGAGGAAGACCTCGTCATTCCCCTCACCATCGACTGAACACCGACCTCAGTCGACAGCTTCTCCTAGCTCGGTGCGCGATGAGCGGGGCTTCAGCTCAACCAGAACATCCGCACATGCCGCGGAGCGGTCGACAAGCCCAGCTGGCTACATGTGCTGGTATGAACAGCTATGGACATGAGGCGGTTCGTCGCGCCGGCGGCAGTGGGTGTTGTCGTCGCGATCGTGTTCGGGGCCTGGGGGTTCACCACGCGGCACTCGGCGACTCCCGATGTCGTCGAGGGCTGGGCGATGCCGAACGCGCACGGGACAGCGATCTCGTTGCACGACAGCAACGACACCCGCGCCGGTAACAGCCACATCGTCACCGGCGCGTCGTGGGCCAGTCGGGACGGTCTGTGGCACGACGGCGCGGATGGGCCCACTTGCATCGGTACCGACACCGCCACGAAGACCCGCGTGCGGTTGGGCATCGTGGATGTGGAGCCCGGCGAAGAAGGGAACGGCGGGCCGCGTGTGGTGTGGTTGCGCTGCCTCGCGTAGTCCTCACCAGCCGCGCTCGGCACAGGCGTCGCTTGCCCGCGATCAGCCCCAGAACGCGCGCTCATGCCGATGAGCGCATGGTGTGGCGGAGTCTCCTCGTTGTCACCGACGTTTGCCGTCGGCATAGCCCAGGAACGGGTTCGTTTCCTGGGCCCAGCCGAGGAACCGCCTGCCATTGCCGCGTCGCATCGTTCCGGCCGGTGTGAAACGATCTCCATCGAGCACTTGCAGGAGCCCTTCTACCGCGGGGACGAGCCGGATGCCGCGAAGCTCAGTGCCCAACCTCGCCGCTAGCGACATCTGCACGCTGGGTTCACAGAAGCTGAGCAGGAAGAGGGCCTGGCGCCATGCGTACGCGGTGTTCTTCACCTGGATCAGCGCCGCGTGCAGGTGGTCCGTGCGCTGGGCCTGCCTGCGCACGATCCAGCTGAACGTGCGCCCCGCCAGTCCCGGCGCGCGTTCGTGCAGCTCCTCGGTCAGGTCCAGGGCGTCGACCAGCACGGCGAGGTTGTGCGTGGTCAGGATCTGGCTCTGTTCCAGCAGCATGCCGTTGGCCGCGGTGGAGCCACCGGTGGTGCCCGCCCGCTGCCGGCACAGTTCCGTGAAGTCCGTGGCTGTTCGCTTGCCCCAGTGCAGGAGCGTGTGCTGCGGCTCGGACCAGTCCGCGGGCAGGTCGTAGTAGTTCGCGTAGAGCGTGCCGGACAGCAGACGGCTCGCCACCGCGGCGGCGTCGCGCCACTTGGTGGTGAACGTGCCCATGAAGATGTCCGCGGCCACCTCCTCCACGAGTGGCAGCTCCAGTTCCGCTTGCTTCGCGAGTGTCCTGATCTCGGTCACCAGCGGGTTCGGCAGCAATGCGTGCGGGAATGCGGTGAGTGCCAGCATCGTGATCTGCCGCAGGGCGCGACGAGCGGCTGCGGCGTTGTCCGGTTGGGGTGACTTGAAGGGGGCGAGGGCCTGGACCCAGGGAAGCTCGGTGAACCGCACCTGGTGCTCGAGGTTGAGCAGGAGCAGGCCGCGGCGGCGCCGGAATGCCGTGTAGGTCTGCTCGTGCAGCCCCGCCACGACCGGGTCGTCGATCGCCGCGCTGAGCAGCCGCGAGGTGAGCTGCGGCAGCACGGCCGCCAGCGTTTCGCCTGAGGTGATCACGCCGAGGCGCACCAGCTCGTCCGCTGGCGCTTCGAGCGCTCGAGCCGCCTTGCGCACCAGGCGGTCCGGCATCGTTGTGCCGCAAGGAATCTCGGCGGTCGTCTCGGCTTCGGACACCGCGGCCGTCGCGACGTCGAGCGACGGAAGTCCGCCGTCAGCCGGGAACCGGTTCAGCCTGGAGGCGAGCACACGGGCCAGCGCAGCCCTCGTCGGCGTCATGACGGTCGCCGCCTGGGCGGCGTGCCACGCGCCGCGTTGTTCTGTCTCCGGGGCACCCCGGCGGCTCACCGTGTTCGCGATGGCACGGCGGATCCAGCCCACCTCCCGCGCGGTGAGCTCGAGGCTGCCATCTGGGCAGGACTCCAGCGCGCGACGCAGTCTCGCGAAGTTGTTCTTCGGGTTGGTCTGCCTTCCCGAGGGTGCCACGGTGCGGCACATGTCGGCGAAGTCCGCGAGCCACTGAGCCCTGGCCGCCGTCCAGTCCGCGGGCCACGTCCGGCACGGCCAGCCGCCGTGCACGGATCCGTCCTCCCCGAGCTGCGGTAGCTCACCGTCGACGGTGCGGCACCACAACGCCAGCAGCCGGTCGTACAGCGGTTCCCACACCGTCACCGCGGCGCGCATCTTCGCGAGTTGCGCAGGCACCCGCACGGCACGCAGGGACGCGGCGGCATCCCGCACCGAGGCCACCCGGACGGCGGAGTCCGACGGACGGGCAACCGGTTCGAAGCGCGGCGTCAACCGCAGCCGGTGCATCAGCGGCCGCAGCTCGGCGACCAGGTCGAGAGCCTGCTCCGGGAAACCCCGGTCCAGGAGCAACGCCACCACAGGCAGCGCCGCGTCCTCGGGCACCTCGACCCGGAAACGCCCGGCGCGGACCGCGTCCAGGAGCTCGGCCTGACCGGCGTCGCCGAGATACCACAGGTTGAGCCGTTCCCGCTCGGTGCCGCCGGGAACCTCGTCCGGGAGGGAAGCGACGCGGGCGGTCTCGTCTTCGGACAGCGGCACCTCGGCCAGGTACCTGCCGGTCGCGAAGCCACCGTGCGCGACCTCGAGCGTCACCCACGCCGGGGTGTCCGCGACCGGGGTGCGGGAACCGACCGCAAGCGTGCCGTCGGCCATTCCGCTGACGACGTCCTCCCAGCGCCGCACCTTCCGCAGCGCCCGCTCGCGGTCGGCCTCGGTGCCCGCGGAGATCGCCGCGGCCAACGCCCGCGCCAACTGGCCGGTGGCGTAACCCGGCGAAGCGGTGTGGATCTGGTCGGCCACAGCGGACTCCACGGTTCGTCGGACATGGAGGCGGGAATCGAACCCGCGCCCTCCCCGTCCCGAGCGGGGTGATCTGCCACTGATCTACTCCATGATGCGCGCGAATCGTATCGATCATGCACACCGGCCGCTCTCGAATTGGCTGGCGTCCGAGCAGAAGTCGGACTTGGCCGCTGGTGTGGATGATGTCGGTGGTCAGGCTGACGTGCACCCGTTCGCCTGCGTGCTCAACCGGAGGTCGACCCAGAGGCCCGTCGCATGCTCACCGAAACCACCCCCGAACAAGACCGACTCGTTACCGTCTTCGGGCTAGGCTGCCTCGACCTGTCAGCGGCGACGAGGGGTTGGGGCCTGTGGCTCGGCGTTCGGACTCACCGGTGGTGATCCTGAGCATCCTGCTCGTGCTTTCGCTCGCCGGGTGGTTCGGCTTCGACTACCTGCACGAACGGCTCTCCTCCTCGAGCTGTGACACGGTCACCACGCTCAGCGTCGTGGCCGCGCCGGGCATCGCCTCGGCCGTGGCCCGCGTGTCGGAACAGGACGGTGCCGCGTGCTACCGGGTCGAGGTGATCGCGCGGGATTCCGCTGAGGCCGTCGGGTCCCTCGCGCAGGCCACACCGGATGTGTGGATCCCGGAGTCGTCCCAGTGGCTGCTGCGCGCCCAGCGGCGGGGTGCGTGGGACATCCCCGTCACGGGCCCGTCGATCGCGTCCTCGCCCATCGTGCTGGGGCTGACCGAGACCGCCGCGCGGCGGTTCGGCTGGCCGGAGCGAACGCCCACCTGGGCCCAGGTGTTCAGCGGTGAGCCGGCGATCGGACTCGTCGACCCGGCCGTCGACCCGGCAGGCCTGTCGGCGTTGATCGCCACGGGTGAGCTGTCCGGGTCCGCTCCGGACCCGGCCGGTTCCTATGCACTGACGCTGCGCAAGCTCACCAAGCACACCGTCCAGAAGCCCGCCGAGCTATTCGATCCCGCGCGGCCACTGGACGGCGTGGTGACCCCGGAGTCGGACTTGGGAAAACACGGTCTGGTCGGGGTGTACGCCGATCCCGCCGTGCCCTCGCTGGACTACCCGTACGTCGTCCTGCCCGGTTCCGATCAGGGCAAACGTGATGTGGCGCAACAGTTCCTGAGCCGCTTGCTCGACCAGGCCTCCGCAGGGCAGTTCGCGGAGGCGGGTCTGCGCGGGCCCGACGGGCGGGCCCTCGGGGGTTCGAGCGCCGCGGTGGTCCGGCCGGTCGCGCCTCCCGCCGACCCCGACCAACTGCTCAACCAGTGGGCGGCGGTCAACCGCAGCGCCCGGATGCAGGTGCTGCTGGACGTGTCCGGGTCGATGGCCCAGGTCGTCCCCGAGGCCGCCACCGACCGGATGACGCTCACCATCCGGGCCGCCGAGTTGGGCATCAGGTTGTTCAAGCCGACCACGAAGATCGGCCTGTGGCGGTTCTCCACGAACCTCGACGGCGACAAGGACCACAAGGAACTCCTGCCGGTGCGGCCGGTGGGTGAGCTCCTGGCCGACGGCTCACTGGACGAACTCCGCAGGGTCAAGGCGATCCCCAACGGCGCCACCGGCCTGTACGACTCGGTGCTGGCCGCCTACACCTCGGCCCGGCAGAACTGGGAGCCGGGCCGGATCAACCTGGTGGTGGTGCTCACCGACGGCAAGAACGAGGACCCCCGAGGGATCAACCAGGAACAGCTGCTCGCCCGGCTGGCCGAGTTGCAGGACCCGAAACGGCCCCTGCAGATCATCGGCATCGGCATCGGGCCGGACATCGACCCGGTCGAGCTGCGGGCGATCTCGCGGGCGACCGGCGGCGACGCCTACACCACCGAGGACCCGACCAAGATCGTCGACGTGTTCTACGCAGCGATGGGCAGGTTGCTGGAGACGTGACCACCACCACCGAACCGCGGCAGGTCGTCCTGGCCTGGCCCCGGACGATCACCCTGGCCGCGATCGCGATCGGCGTCATCCCGTTCGCGATCCACGCCTGGATGGCGTTCAACGGCTACTTCGGGCACGACGACTTCGTGATCCTGCACCGGGCGGCGGCCCACGGGCCGTTCGACCTCGACTACCTCTTCCAGGACTACAGCGGCCACCTGGCGCCCGGCATGTTCCTGCTGGCGTGGTTCATCACGGCGGTCGCGCCGCTGAGCCACGTGTTCGCCGTGCTCCCCCTGCTCGTGATGCTCGCGGTGGCGTCCGTGCTGTTCTGGCGGGTGCTGACGCGGTGCTTCGGGTCGCGCTGGACGCTGCTGTTGCCGTTCGCGGTCTACGCGTTCTCCCCCCTGATCCTGTACCCCACGCTGTGGTGGGCCTACGGCGTGCAGCTCTTCCCGTTGCTGCTGACCATGTTCGGCGCGATCAACGCGCACCTGACGTACCTGCGCACCCGCGAGGCGAAGCAGGTCGTCTTCACGGTGCTGTGGACCGTCGCCGGGCTGGCCTTCTACGAGAAGGCGGCGCTGTTCGTCGCCGTGCTGTTCGGGATCACGGTGCTGCTGGGCGAAAAGGCGCCCTGGCGGGTGTGGCTGGCGCACGGTGCCGTCGTCGCCGGGTTCGCCGTCCTGTTCGTCGCCCTGACCACCAGCCGAGTCAAGAGCGAACTGCCTTCCGCGGACTTCATCGCGGAGTTCGTCGGCAACGCGGTGCTGAACACCTTCCTGCCGGGCTTGTTCGGCGGCCCGTGGACCGGTCCCGCGCCCGGCGCGACCATCTCGACGTCGCCGCTGTGGCTGCGCCTGGCCGTGGCCGCGCTGGCCGTGCTGGTGCTCGTCGGCGCTCTGCTCAAGGCACCCCGACGCGCGGGGGCCGCGTGGCTGATGCTCGCCGGGTACCTCGCGGTCGACCTGCTCCTGGTGATCGTGACCCGGCTGCCCGAGATCGGGCCGCTGATCGGCAACGACCCCCGCTACATCGCCGACGCGGTCCCGATCGCCGTGCTCTGCGCGACGTTCGCGTTCCTCGAACCGGGCGAGCGCACCGGCGGCCTGAAACGGCCGGTCGTGCTCGGCCTGGTGACGCTGCTCGGGATCAGCGCCACGTTCAGCTTCCTGTGGCTCGCACCGGGTCTGCGGTTCGCCAAGTCGGAGCAGTACGTCAGCACCGCACGAGCCGCGCTGGCGGCGAACCCGTCGATCTCGCTCTACGACACGAACGTCCCGGACGCGGTCATGTCGGTGTGGCTCATCGAGGACGGCAAGGCGTCCAGGGTGGTCGGCCTGCTCCCGCAGCGGCCGAAGTTCGACCAGCCCGCGGAGGAGATGTTCCTGCTGGACGACAACGGATCGCCGCGCAGGATCACCGGCGTCAAGGATCCGGTCGTCGGCAGGAAAGGTCCGGTGGCCGACTGCGGCTACCCGGTCGGCGGCCAGGTCGTGACGATTCCGCTGAGCGGCCGGGTGGAGGGCCGCAGGTTGCTGCGGATGGAGTACTACACCTCCAGCGCGGGCCCGGTGCGGCTCGCGCTGGGAACGGCCGCCCAGGAGGTGAACTTCGCCGAGGGCCTGCACGTGCTGTACGTCGTCGTGAACGGCGGCTCCGACCGGCTGGAGGTCAACCGCGGCACCGCTGTGGACCCGATGTGCGTGGTGGACGTCCGGATCGGTTCCCCTTCGACGTGACCGGACCTACACTCCCGCGAATGACCTTCGACCAGGTGCGCCGCGACTGGACCCGGCTCGGCGAAGCGGATCCGCTGTGGGCGGTGCACGTGGCGCCGGACAAGCGCGGCGGCCGGTGGGAGGTCGACCAGTTCCTCGAACTGGGGCGCCAGGACGTGGCGATCGCCCGTGAGTGGCTCGCCCGGCTCGACCTGCCGGTGACCTGGCGGCGGGTGCTGGACTTCGGGTGCGGGGCCGGGCGGCTGTCGCAGGCGCTGGCCGAGCACGCCGACGAGGTCGTCGGCGTGGACGTCTCGCCGCCGATGCTCTCCACCGCCGAGAACCTGGACCGCAGCGGCGGGAAGTGCCGGTTCGTCCACAACGACACGCCGGATCTGCACCGGTTCCCCGACGGCGATTTCGACCTGGTCTACACCGAACTGGTGTTGCAGCACCTGCCGCGCACGGCGATCGAGGGCTACCTGGCGGAGTTCATGCGCGTGCTGCGTCCCGGCGGCGTGGCGGTGTTGCAGTGCACTACGAGTCCATTGTGGACGCTCAGGGGCGTGCTCTGGCGGTTCGCGCCCTACCGCCTGGTGGCCTGGGGGCAGCGCGTCGTGCTGCGCTACCCGGCGCCGATGCGGATGACCGCGCTGGCGCCGGACCGGCTCCGCGCCGTGGTGGCCGAGCACGGCGGTGAGGTGGTGGACAGCGTGTCCGAGGACATCCCGGTCAGCCACTGGCGGTCCACGAGATACGTCGTCCGCAAGAGGTGACGCGCGTCAGGGTGGCCGTGGGCTTGTACCGCAACCCCACGGCGTGGGTCATGCTGGGTCTCACGCTGCTGTCGTTCCTGCAACGCCCCGGCCGCACGACCTTCGACACCAAGCTCGACCTCGTGGTCGACCCGCTGGCGTTCCTCGGCCGCGCGTTGCACCTGTGGAACCCCGCGGCCAGCGGTGGCGAACTGCAGAACCAGGCGTACGGCTACCTGTTCCCGATGGGGCCGTACTTCGCGGTGTGCCACGTGCTCGGGCTGCCGCCGTGGATCTCCCAACGCCTGTGGTGCGCCCTGCTGCTGTGCGGCGCGTTCGGCGGTGTCCTCGCGGTCGCGCGGGCGCTGCGGATCGGCACCGCCCCGGCGCAGTACCTGGGGGCCGTCGCGTACGCGCTGGCGCCGCGGATGCTCACCGAGATCGGCCCGCTGTCGGCGGAGATGGTCGCCGCCGTGATGCTGCCGTGGATCCTGCTGCCCTTGATCAAGGCCGACCGGATCTCCTCGCCACGACGGGCGGCCGGCTTGTCCGGGCTCGCGACCCTCGGCGTCGGCGGGATGAACGGCGCGCTGGTGGTCACGGTCCTGCTGCTGCCCGGTCTGTGGCTGCTGACCCGGCAGTGGACCGCGCGGCACGTCCGGCTCGTGCTCTGGTGGTTCGCGTCCGTGGTGGCGGCCGTGCTGTGGTGGTTGCTGCCGCTGATGCTGCTCGGCGAGTACAGCCTGCCGTTCGTCGACTACGTCGAGTCGGCCGCCAACACCACGGCGCCGACGTCGCTGTTCCAGGTCCTGCGCGGCACCAACCAGTGGGTGGCCTACGTCGTGCAGGGCAGCCCGTGGTGGCCCTCCGGTTTCATGCTGGTCGACAACCCGGTCCTGATGCTGGCCACCGGGCTCCTCGCGGCGGCCGGCCTCGCCGGGCTGGTCCGCCGCGGACTGCCGGAGCGGCTCTTCCTGACGATCGGCGTCATCGCGGGCGTCGCCGTGATCACCATCGGCTACGTCGGGGCACTCGACAGTCCGCTGTCCCACACCGTTCGCGCCCTGCTGGACGGTCCGCTGGCCCCCCTGCGCAACGTGCACAAGTTCGAGCCCGGCCTGCGGCTGCCGTTGATGCTCGCGTTCATGCACGCGGTGTCACGCGTCCGGATCCCGGCCGCCGCGACCACCGCGGTCGCGGGCAAGGTCCGGCTCGCCGTCGGCGTCCTTCTGGTGGCCGTGATGGCCGTGCCCGCGTGGACGCTCACGTTGCGGCCGGGGCCGGGGTGGCAGGAGATCCCGGACTACTGGCGTTCCGCGATGACGTGGCTGGCCGACAACGACCCGGACGCCCGCACCCTCCTGCTGCCCGGCACCGGGTTCGGCGAGTACACCTGGGGCAAGACGGTCGACGAGCCCGCCCAGGCGCTGGCCCGGTCACCCTGGGCGCTGCGCAGCCAGATCCCGCTCGGCTCGGAGGGCAACACCCGGCTGATGGACGCGGTCGAGGACGCGCTCGCCGACGGGCGCGGCGCGCCAGGACTGGCCGACTTCCTCGCTCGGTCCGGGCACAGGTTCCTGTTGGTGCGCAACGACATCGACCGGGTCGCCACCGGTGCGCCACCGGTCACGATGATGCGGGACGCGCTGGCCCGCTCCGCCGGGATCGAACGCGTGACGACGTTCGGGCCGGTGGTCAAGCCGGGTGACCAGCCGGTCGTCAACTCGATCGACCTCGACGCCGCGCCGGCGCCCGCGTTGGAGATCTACGAGGTGAAGCGGTCGGTGCCGCGCGCGGTCGCGGTGAACGCCGAGGACGTCGCGACGGTGAGCGGTGGGCCGGAATCCCTGTTGCCGCTGCTCGACTCGGGAGTGCTGCGGGGAGATCGTCCTGCCGTGCTGGCCGGTGACGGCGGCGCGCCCGGGAGCCGGGACTGGCTCGTCACCGACGGGCTGCGCCACCGGGAGCGCAACGTCGGGCGGGTGCGCGACAATCTGAGCCAGACGCTCGCTGCCGACGAGCGGCCGAGGCTGGACCGGCCGGTGTCCGACATCCTGCCGTTCCCCGGTCCGGAGCACCAGACCGTCGCGGCCTACCGCGGGATCCGCGGTGTCACCGCGTCGAGTTCGGCCGGGTTCGCGGACTCCGTCCGCGCCTCCGACCCGTCGTCCATGCCCTTCGCCGCGATCGACGGAGATCCGTACAGCGCCTGGCAGTCCTCCACCCTCGCCGGACCGGCCGGGCAGTGGCTCGAAGTCGGCCTGGACACACCGCGGGTCGTCGACCAGGTGGCGCTGCGGATGGTCGACGACATCCGGGTCGGCTGGCCGGTCACCCGGATCAGGATCACCACCGACTCGGGTTTCCGCGATCACGAGGTCGCCAGGGGCGCCGCGGAGCAGGCGTTCGCGGTGTCGCCGGGGCTCACCAGCAGGGTCCGGGTCACCGTGCTGTCGGTGGCGGCGCAGTTGACCAGCGGCGCCGTCGGCATCGCCGAACTGTCGGTGCCCGGCGTGACCGCCCAACGGGCGTTGCGGGTGCCTGCCGACGTGCTGCCCGGCCCCGGACAGCGGACGACCTTCGCCTTCAGCCGCGGCCCTCAGCCGCGCTACTCCTGCACCGGCACCGACGGCGACCAGCGGTGCGACGTGGGACTGGCCAGGAGCGGCGAGGAACCCGACGGGATCCACCGGCTCTTCCGCACCCGCGACGACGCCAACTACCGTCTCGAAGGGACGGTCCTGCCCACCGTCGGCGGCACTCTCCCCGTCACCGCACCGGGGTTGACCGTCTCCAGCACGACCCAGTTGGCTGGTGACCCGGCCGCCGCGCCTCTGGCCGCGGTCGACGTGAACCCCACCACGACGTGGATCGCCGACTACACCGACGAGGAACCCACGCTGCGCCTGGCCTGGCCGACCGCCCGCGACGTGACCGGCTTGCGGCTGACCACGTCGGCGCTGTCCGGCGCGTCCCGCCCGACCGAGGTGCAGATCACCACCCCGGGGCTGAGCCGGACCGTGCCGGTGTTCTCCGACGGCTCGGTCGACTTCGCCGCGACCACCGACCGGCTGGACATCACGATCAAGAAGAGCGAAGGGGTTCCCGACCGCGTTCCGGGACCGGTGGGCATCAGCGACGTCGAGATCGTCGGTGCGCCCGATCTGGTGCCGCCGATCCCGCTGGACACCCCGTTCACCGTGCCGTGCGGCTCCGGCCCGGCCGTCACCATCGACGGAACCGCCTACGCCACCACGGTTTCCGGCACGCTGCGGGACGTGTTCCAGCACCGTCCGCTACCGCTGGGCACCTGTCGGGACCTGGTCGAGGGCGTCGACCTCGGAGCTCGGGAGCACGAGGTGAGCACAGCTCGATCGGCCTCCTTCGTGGTGCAGGACCTCACCCTGCGGCCCAGCACCGGGGCCGCCACCGAGCCACCGCCCGGTCAGCGCGCGATCGACTTCGAGCGGTGGGGTGCCGCACACCGTGAACTGCGGGTGGCTGCCGGGCAGGCCGCGGTCCTCAGCATCCCGGAGAACGCCAACGACGGCTGGGTGGCCAAGGTGAACGGCGAGCCGCTCGCCCGCACCAGGATCGACGGGTGGCAGCAGGCCTGGGTGCTGCCGGCCGGTGGCGTGACGACCGTGGTGCTGGACTTCGAACCCGACACCACCTACCGGCAACGGCTTCTCGTCGGCGCCGTCGCCGCGGCGCTCCTGCTGTTGGTCACGCTCGTGCCGGTGCGCAGACCGGTCCGGATCACCACGTCCCCCGCGGGCAAGCGGTGGGTGCCGGCGGTGCTGGTGGTGCTGCTCGCGGCCATCGGCGGGATCCTGCCGGTCGTCCTGCTGATCGCGAGCCTGCTCGTCCGTGCCGTGGCCCAGCGGTTCTCCGCGCGGTTCAACGTCACGGCCTTGATCGTCGTCGCCGGGATGGCGACCGCCACCGGGATCGCGGTCGTCGGACGCCTGCAAGGACACGGGCAGGACTGGGCGTACGGAACCGCCACGCAGGCCGCCATCCTCGTCGCCTTGGCCGCGGCGGTGTCACCGTGCCTCGACTGGTTCGACACGGGACCGGAACTCGATCAGGGCTCCGAGGCAGGCGAGCAGGGCGGTGGCGGTGACGGCCCCGGCGACGACCTGGGCCGGCGAACCGTGCCACCAGCCGAGAACGAGCACGACCTCGAACCCGACCGCCAGCCAGGTCAGTGACGTGGACCGGCGGTCGGCGCCCGCGATCCTGGAGTACAACAGGATCTGCACGAGCGACAGCAGCGATCCGACCAGGGCGAACGGCCACACCGGAAGGCTGCTCGCCGCGTAGGCCGAACCGCCGACGAGCGACACCACCGTGCGGCCGAACACCGCGCAACCCAGCACCACCACCGCGTCCACGGCGGCGCAGACGCCCAGCGCGATCGGCACGATCCGGCGGCGGGCCTTCTCGTCGGCCAGCTTGGGCAGGACGACGACGGCGATCGCGTACGGCAGCCAGTACGCGATCTTGGTGATCACCGAGCCCACCGCGTACTCCCCCGCCTCACGGGCGGGAAGGCTGTGCCGGGCCAGCACCAGGTCCAGGTTCACCAGCAGCACCAGCGCCAGCAACGCCTGCGCGGTGTGCAGCACGTCGCGCACGTGCCCCGCGGTGCGGCGGCCCGGCACCGGTCTGCCGCAGATCAGCCAGCCCACGAAGGCGACGACGACCGACCCCGCGACCGTCCCGGCGAACGCCCCGGCGGGCGTGCGGAACACGAGCAGGCCGAGCAGCGTGCCGCCGACCCGCCCGACCCCCTCGGTCGCGATCAGGTAGGCCATCGACCGGAACCGCTGCGTCCCCTGCAGAACTCCGTAGCACAGGCCGACGAGCGTGATCGGCGCGAGCGAGCAGGCGAGCAGCAGCACCGCCCACGGCCCCGGCAGGTGCAGCAACGCCATCAGCACGGGCGAGACGGCCAGCGCGGTGACCAGGACGGTGGCACTGGTCATCAGACCGAGCGTCACCAGCGGCCCGCGATCCTGTTCGGGCGCCCGCGCCACCCGCAGGGCGATCACGGTCTGCAAGCCCATCGCCGGCACCGCACCGATCGCCAGGAGCGCGAGCAGCGAGCCCATTTCCCCGAAGACCGGCGGCGCGAGCAGCCGCGCGGCGATCACCGTGAGCAGGTAGCTGGCGACGTTGCTGCCGCCGAAGGCCACCGCGACCGCGATCGCGTCGACGCGGGTCCTGGCCGGAAGTGTGTCCGCCACTGGCTTCGTCCCCTAGGTTACCGAGGGGTAATGGTCGGGGAACTATAGTCCCGCAGTCCAGGTTCCGGGCTGCCGGCGAGAAAAGTGGGTGCGATGCGGCTGGTTCTGCCCGCGGTGTCCGCCGTGCTCGCCCTGCTCGTGCTCACCCCGCTGCTCGGCCGCGGCTTCGTCCTGAACTACGACATGGTGTTCGCGCCGGACCAGTCGCTCCTGCCCGACGGCCTCGGCCTCGGCTCGGCGCTGCCCAGGTCGGTCCCGGCGGACGCGGTGATGTCGTTCGCGACCGCCCTGCTGCCGGGCGACGTCGTGCAGAAGATCGTGCTCCTGGCGGCCTTGTTCGCCGGTCCGCTCGGCGCGGGCAGGCTCGTGCCCACGAACTCGGTGGCGATCCGGGTCGTGGCCGCGGTCTGGTACGGGTGGAGCGCGTACGTGGCCGAGCGTCTTTTCATGGGCCATTGGCCGTACTTGGTCGCGTACGCCTGCCTGCCTTGGATCGCGGCGGCCGGGCTCGCGGTCCGCCGGGGGGAACCCAAAGCGCTCCCGAAGCTGATCCTGGCCTGCGCTCCCGCGGTCCTCACGCCGACCGGTGGAATCATCGCCGCGGTGCTCGCGGTGGTGTGCTCGGGCCGCCGCAGACTCGCGGTCACCGTGCCGGTCACGGTCCTGCTGAACATGCCGTGGCTGCTGCCTTCCGTGCTGCACCCCGGCGGCTCACTGTCCAGTCCGGACGGTGCCGGGGCGTTCGCCGCCAGGGTCGAGAGCTGGGGTTCTCCGGTCACCAGCGTGCTCGGCCTCGGTGGGATCTGGAACGCGGAGGTCGTGCCGGGCAGCCGGGAGATGCCACTGCTGCCGGTGATCACCCTGCTGTCGGTCGCCGTAGCCCTGGTGGGGCTGCGTTCGCTCGCGCCGCGATGGGGTCTGGCGCCCGCGCGTTCGTTCGTCGTCCTCGGCGCGATCGGCGTCGCGATCGCGGTGTTCGGCACGCTGCCGGGCGGTGGTGACGTGCTGGCGTGGGCGGTGTCCCACGTGCCCGGCGCGGGTCTGCTGCGGGACTCGCAGAAGTGGGCCGCGTGGTGGGCGCTCCCGCTCTCGCTCGGGTTCGCCCTCGGTGTGGAGGCGGCGGGGAGGTACCTGGCCAACAGGACCGCGCTCGTGGCGCTGGCGGCGCTGCTCCCGCTCATCACGATGCCCGACTTCGCCTGGGCGGGGCTGGGGCGTCTGCAGGTGGTGGACTACCCGGCCGACTGGAGTGCCGTGCGAACCGTGCTGGCGGCGGACGACGGAGCGGGCGACGTGCTGGCCCTGCCGATGTCCGCGTTCCGGCGGTTCTCCTGGAACGGCGACCGGACGCAACTCGATCCGGCGCCCCGGTTCCTGCCGAGGACCGTCGTCATCGACGACGTCGTGCACGTCGGTGGCAGACCGGTGTCCGGGGAAGACGGCAGGGTCGCGACGATTCGCCGGGCGATGGCCCGGAACGACGATCTCGGCGCGTTCGGGATCGGCTGGGTGCTGGTGGAGCACGGGACCCCCGGCTCGGTCGACCCCGGTGTGCTCAGGGGTCTGCGGGAGGTGTGGTCCGGGCCGTGGCTGACCCTCTACCGGGTGCCGGGGGTGATCGCGCCGCCACCGGCCGGAGCGCCGCGATCGCCTGTTGTCGCAGGAGATCTCGGCGCGGTGGCGGTTGTCGCGTCCGGCCTATTGTGGCTGCTGTTACCAGCCGGTAGATTCAGCCGATCTAGCCGCTCGCGGACAGTCGAGGAGTAAGCGTGCGCACATTGATCGGTGCCGTCATCGCGGTCGTCGCCGGGCTCGCGTTCGCCGGTGGCGGAACGTACGTCCTGGTCAACTCTCTCGCGCCGGACAAGGCCGTCCAGCTCAACAACGCCCCGGCGCCCAACAACTCCAACCCCGACACCGTCAACTACGGCACGCCGTAAGGTGCCGGGCCAGGCGACGCTGGACCGGTCGATCCGCCTGTTCAAGGCATTCCGCAACGAGCAGACCGACCGGGACACCTTCTACCGGTTGCTGGCCGAGGACTCCGCACGGCAGGTCGCCGAGTTCACCTCCCTCGCCGGCCGGAGTCTTCTCGACGTCGGTGGCGGCCCTGGGTACTTCGCCGACGCGTTCCGCGCGGCCGGCGCCTACTACGTCGGCCTGGATCCCGACGTCGGCGAACTGTCGGCCCGCGGCGAGTACGCCGAAGGGATGATTCGGGCCAGTGGCACGCGATTGCCCATCCGAACGGCCTCAGTGGACATCTGCTATTCGTCGAACGTGCTGGAACACGTGGACGAGCCGCGCACGATGCTCGACGAGATGGTGCGCGTGACGAAGCCCGGCGGGACGGTGTTCCTGTCGTTCACGCCGTGGTACTCCCCTTGGGGCGGCCACGAAACCTCGCCGTGGCACTACATCGGCGGCCATTACGCCCGCCGCCGATTCCGGGACAACCACGGCCAGGAGCCCAAGAACCGTTACGGGGAAAGCCTTTTCGCGGTGTCCGTCGGCTCGGCGCTGCGCTGGGCGCGGAACCACCCGGAGGCCGGCCTGGAACGCGCACTCCCGAGGTACCACCCGTGGTGGGCGACCTGGGTCGTGCGCGTTCCGGTGCTTCGCGAGGTCGTGTCCTGGAACCTCGTGCTGGTCCTGCGGAAAAACCCTTAGACGGTACGGCGGCGGCCGGCGAGCAGCAGGACGATGCCGGCGGCCAGCAGGACGCCACCCGCGATCCACAGGATCACTGGAAGGCCGGTGAGCAGCCACAGCTTGGACTTGTTGTCCTCGGCCACCCGCACGTTGGCGTCGACCGTCTTCTTGTTGAGCTCCAACGTTCCGTCGAACACCGCGGTGCCCTGACCCGCGCTCTCGTCCGAGGTGCGCAGCTCCTGCTTCACCGACTGACGCACCTTGATGAGCGCGCCGGTGTCCGGCTCGATCCACAGCGTCTTCTCCGCCTGGTAGTACAACCTGACCGAGACGGTCGGTTCGGACTTGCCGACCAGCGAGCCGGGCACGTCCCGGCCGTCGACGTCGGTGGCCGGCACGGACTGCTTGAACCGGTACACCGGCAGGCCCTGCAGTGTCTCCTCACCGTCGAACCTGGCGTCCACCGGCTTGCCCACCCCGCTGTCGTACCAGGGGTAGGTCCGCTTCTCGGTCTGGAAGGGGAACTTGAAGTTCAGGCCGGGGAACTGGACCTGGCCGCGCGTGCCAGGGATCTTCGTGTCCTTGCCGTTCTCCGGCTTGGCCTTCTGGACGTACTGCGTGGTGCAGGGCGCGACGGCCTCCGCGGTGAACCGGTCCAGGCACAGCTCACGCACGCTCGCGCTGAGCGTCCGCCTGTCCTCGTCCGTGATGCGGGTGGCCTCGACCCACGCGGTGACGCCGCCGTCGGCCTGGACCTCGGGCGCCCGCAGGTCACCGGAGACGTACGTGGTCGACGTCAGGCTGAGGTCGCGGCGGATCTCCGGCTGGGCCGGGCCTCCGTCCTTCTCCACGTAGACGAGTGCGGTGATGCCGCTGCCCTGGGCCACCGCGGTCGTGTCGGGGCTGTGCGGGATCTTGGCGAGGGCGGGATAGGCGTAGAACCGCAGCAACAGCCCGGTCGCGATCCCGAACACGCCGAGTCCGAGCAGGACGAAGGTCACACCGCGTCGCAAAGGTCCTCCTCAGGGGATGGGCCGTCGACGCGGCCCGTGGTTGCACTGTCGAGCAGGGTGGACACCACGGCGACGAACATCCGTCCGCTGGTGGCCCAGTCGAAACCGGCGGCCCAGGCCCGGCACGCGTCGGCCACGGCCGTGGCGTCGTCGGGGCGGGCCAGCAGCGTGAGAGCGTCGTGGATCGCGCCGCCGACGTCCTCGTCGTCCCGTACCAGCCAGCCGGTCTCCTTGTGCCGCACGGAGTCGCGCAACCCGTCGACCTCGCGGCAGACGGTCGGGACGCCGTGCGCGGCCGCCTCGATCACGGCCAGTCCCCAGCCTTCGCCGTCCGACAGGGTGACGTTGAGCCAGGATTCCCGCAGCAGAGCGCTTTTCGTCGAGTCGTCGACGAAACCGTGCACCACGACGGAATCCGCGAACGGTGCCGCGGCCTTGCGCACCGCGTCTTCGTCCGGTCCACGGCCGATCACGTGCAGGCGCAGACCGGGCCAGTGGCCGCGCAGCGTGCCGACGATCTCGATCAGCCGGTCGACCCGCTTGTGCGTGACGAGCCTGCCCAGGCACACCAGCGAGGGGTGCGAGGAACGTGTGCCGTCCGCGGACGACGGGTGGTCCGTGCCGTTGGGCACCACGAAGATCCGGCCACGCCAGGCGAGGCGCTCGCGCATCGCGCGTACGGTGGACCGCGACACGGCGACCGTCACCGCGTCGCGGTAGACCTTGCGCGCGGCAGGACCTTCGAGCCAGCGGCCGATCCGGGCCAGCCACGGCGGGAAATGCACGGCGAACTGGGCGTCGTGCACGTGGTGCACCACCAGCACGACCTTCGTCCACCTGGCGACCACCAGGGGGCTGAAGAAGGGGATCCCGTTCTGGCAGTCGATCACCAGGTCGATGCGGCTTCGGTTGCGCAGCAGCCACAACAGCGCCCAGAAGTACACCGTCCACCGGCCGCCGCGACGCACGGTCGACTCGTCGCCGCCGCTCTGCCCCTCCCCCTTGGCCGTGAGGAAGGTGACCTGCGCCCCGGCGGCGGCCATCGCATCCGCCATGCGGGCGGCGTACTCCTCGGCGCCACCGGCGTGCGGATGCCCGCGGTCGCGCCAGTTCACCACTACCACCCGCGCACCGTTGAGCGGTGGTCTCACTCAGGCCACCTCCGCCACGGATGTCATGACCGGGGCGACGACGGGCGTCTTCTCCGCGCCGAGGATCGCCCGGATCCTCGCGAGCGCGGCGAAACTGCGGTAGCCGTCCCGCATCGGGCGGAACGTGGACCCCGGCACGTCCCTCCAGCTCACCGGCAGTTCGACGATCATCGCGCCGATCCGTTGCGCCCTGGCGAGCAGTTCGACGTCGAACGCCCATCCCGGTGTGCGCAGCGGCCGGAAGATCGCGTCGGCGGTGTTCCGGTCGAAGAACTTGTAGCCGCACTGGGTGTCGCCGACGCCGGGCACGATCGTGTTGGCCGCGTGCCGAAAGGCCCACGCGCCTGCCTGCCGAACCTGGTTGTGCCTCGCACGCACGATCGAGTTCGGGTGCGCCCGCGATCCGACGACCACGTTCACGCCGGTGCTCAGGAACCTGAGCGTCGGCGTCAGCGCCGCCATGTCGGTCGCCAGATCGGCATCGCAGAAGCCGACGTAGCGGCTGTCGGTCCGCAGCACTCCGGTCCGCACCGCCGCGCCCTTCCCCGGCTGGGCACAGCGGATCAGCCGCACCGGGATCGATCCGGACCGGTGCTCTCGGGCGACCTCACCGCTGCGGTCGGTGCTGGTGTTGTCGACCACGACGATCTCGCACGGCTCACGGGTGGCCGCGAGCGCCGCCGTGAGCGCGGACAACGTGGCCGACAGCCGCGACTCCTCGTTGCGCACGGGCACGACAATGGAAAGCAGCGTCATGTCTTCGCCGCTGTTCCGGGCGCGCAGAACCCAGCATGGTGTCGCAAGAGTCCTCCCATGACGTGACGCAGGTCTCAGGACGGCGAAAGTTACCCAACGGTAGTTCCCTGGAAATAAAAGGGAAGTGTGATGTGTGTCACATCGTCTACGAAGTGACAGACACCTTCGAACTTTGTACCGTTCAGCGCCAAAAATTGAGCTGGACGGGCTAATCAGATGACCGATGACCGGATGGACATCTCCCACCGGACAAAGATCCGGCGATGCTCCCGTCACGCGCCAGGCGGGAGCATCGCCGATAGACGAAAAACGCAGGTCAAATCATCTGAATGGATCTACCTACATGCCGAAGTAGCAGGTCAGGCGCTCCTGGTACCACCAGTCCACGCACTCGACGTCGCCATCCCAGGCGTCAGTTGCACATCGGTTCAAGCACGTTCTCGACCCTGGACGCAAGAAAGCAGCCACCCGATTTAAATAGGTAACGGATATAGTCCGTTCCGTAACGAAGCAAGGATTTCAGCCACAGCACGATCAACGTGTCCATTCACGGGCGAGCACCCGGCCACCCCTCGGCCCGCGACCAAGAGCTGACCGGGAAGACCGAGCGAGTGCACAAGGACAACTACGACGTCTATAGGGCTCGCAAGGTGTGGAGGCAGCTGAGCCGGGAGGGCGTCCGCTTGGCCCGTTGCACCGTCGAGCGGCTCATACGCGAGAGCGGACTCGTGGGCCGGCAGGTCGCCACCAGCCTCCACACGGATTTGCCGCTCGACGCGCTGCGGATGGCGCTCTGGCGCCGCCAGAGAACCGGCGCCAACCTGGCCGGGCTGGTGCACCACAGCGACCGCGGAGTGCAGTACCGGGCGGTGCGCTCCACCCAGCGTCTTGCTGAGGCCGACGCTGTCGCATCCGTTGGCAGCAAGGGAGATTCCTACGACAACGCCATGGCCGAGGCATTCAACTCGTTGTACAAGGCCGAACTCGTCCGAAGCACTAAACGCCACGCTCAGCGTGGCGTCAACGCGATCACCGTGCCGGGACGAACCCAGCGCAGGATCGACACCAGCGTGCTCGCCGGGATCGCCACACAGCCAGCAGTCGCGGCACCGTTCGTCACGTGCACGAAGAACGCGCTACCTCCGCCAGG
This sequence comes from Lentzea pudingi, assembly GCF_014646255.1. Lineage (GTDB taxonomy): Bacteria > Actinomycetota > Actinomycetes > Mycobacteriales > Pseudonocardiaceae > Lentzea > Lentzea pudingi. Next base: position 705,530 of record NZ_BMNC01000001.1, on the reverse strand, counting down.
GACACGCTGGGCGTTCACACCCATCACCAAGGCGTAGTCGTACACAGCGCCGTAACTGGCAAGGTTCTCCGACCTGCTCTCGTTGAACGGACACGTGCCACGAGCACACCGCTGATGAGTGTTGTAGTCAGGACTGTTGACGTCACTGACCCACCAGTCCGAGCTGTCGACCTGGAAGTACGACACACCCGCACCAGGGTCGGCCTGCCTGCCGAACGCACCAGTGATCTCGAAAACCCCGGCCGGCGTCGCAGACGACGACTCCCCGTAGGAACTGGAGATACCAGGCGGTCCGACCTTCGCCGCGACACCACCGAGCACCCGCGCCCACTCACTCCCGGACTTCTGCCACGTCGACAACGTCGCATCCGAACCGCCCTCACCCATCACCGAGATCACCTGAGTCGCGCTACCCACACGACCGGCGAACCATGGCTTCGCACCGGCCCGCACCGAAGTCAGGGGCGCATCCACGACAGAAGGCCGCGGCGGAAGCGACCTGTCAGCGGCAGACGACGTGGACGTACTGCTCGCTGACGACGGCGTGGACGTGCCGCCGGCCAACGACGACGCGGTACTCGGACCGGGGCTGCTCGGATCGGCAGACGAAGTGGCCGCCATCAACTCAGCGGACGCGGGAGGCCGCAGATCCGCGACACTGGTGACAGCAGCGTGCCGAGACCCGTTGGCGGACACCACGACGAAGGTGGCGACGACAACCGCGGCCACGACGGGGCACAGAACTCGGACCGCGAGGGGAACCTTTGCCAGACGTCTGAACATCCCGCTCTCTTCACGTGCACGAGGTGGCGCGATCCACGCCACCGCTTCGAACTGATCAGGTACAGGACAGTAGCGAGGTGTTCACCGCGCGGCCTCTGGCCGTGGGTGAACACCTCGCTACTGGCATGGCAATCATCACCGCAAGACCGACCAGCGCCCAGAGGACGGCAGCGCGCCCATCCGGGGCGTTTGGGACACGCGGCGGAAGTCAGATCCGGCGGGCCATGTCCAGAATGCGGTGGCGGAGCCAGCGGTGGGCAGGGTCGGTCTCCAGACGCATGTGCCACATCAAGGACACCGTCACCTCGGGAGCCGGAAAAGGCAGCTCGAACGAAACCATTCCCTGCCGCAGGTTCGCGCTGTGCCGCTCGGGCACCGAAGCGACCAGGTCCGACGCCCGCGCCAGCACCAATGCCGCACCGAAGCTGTCCACGACCGTCACGACCTGCCTCTGGTGGCCCATGGGGCGCAGCGCCTCGTCTATCAGCCCCTCGGACAAACCGCGGCGGGACACGTGCACGTGCCGGGACGCGGCGTACTGGGCCAACGTCACCGCGCCGCTGCTCAATGGGTGCTCGTCGCGCACCACCCCGACAAACCGGTCGGTGAACAGCGGCGTGCTCACCACGTCCGGCGGCAGGACTTCCTGGACCACGCCGGTCTCCAAGTCGACGGTGCCGTCCCGCAAAGGCCCGGTGTCCCTCGTCGCCTTCTGCAGGAACCGCAGCCGTACCCCCGGCGCCTCTTGTGCGATCCCCGCGACGAGTGCGGGACCGAACCGCTCCACGAACCCGTCGCTGCTGCGCAACGAGAAGGTCCGCTCCAAGCTCGCCAGGTCCAGTTCCTCGCCTGGCCGCAACACCTCTTCGGCCTCCCGCACCAGAGCACGGACCCGCTCCCTCAGCTCGACCGCGCGTGGCGTGGGCACCAGTCCGCGGCCCGCGCGCACCAGCAGCGGGTCACCGGTGGCCCGTCGCAGCCGTGCCAGCGCGCGGCTCATCGCCGACGGGCTGAGGGCGAGTCGTTCACCGGCTCGCGTGACGCTGCCCTCTTCGAGCAGGACGTCCAGAGTGACCAGCAGGTTCAGATCGGGCCGTGCCATGCGTTCAGCATCGCTGACATGGCGTCTGGTGCACAATTCGGTTGCGATCTTTGCGTCTTCCGCCACATCACAGACGGACTTACGTTCGGGACGACCCCACGAAGACCGGATGTGGAAGAGGCCGTTCCCTTGAGATCAACAACCACACCGCACCCGCCCCTTGCGGGGGCGCTCACCGCGCTCTCGTTGACCATGCTGTTGCCGTCCTTGGGCATCAGCATCGCCAACGTGGGCCTGCCGACCATCGCGGTGGCCTTCAACGCGGCCTTCGGCGTGGTCCAGTGGGTCGTGATCGCCTACCTGCTCGCGGTCACGACTCTGGTCGTGGGCCTCGGCAGGCTCGGCGATCTGCTGGGCAGACGCCGCCTCCTGCTGGGCGGCATCACCACGTTCACGCTGGCCACCCTGCTGTGCGGGATGGCGCCCACCCTCCCGGTGCTGATCGCCGGCCGCGCGCTCCAGGGCGTGGGCGCCGCCTGCATGATGGCGCTGGCCATGGCGTTCGTGGGCGAGATGGTGCCCAAGGGCCGCACCGGCCGCGTCATGGGGCTGCTGGGAACGATGTCGGCGATCGGCACGGCGCTGGGCCCGTCGTTGGGCGGTGCGCTGATCGCCCTGTCGGGATGGCGGGCGATCTTCCTGGTCTGCGTACCGCTGGGGGTGCTCGCGCTCGTGCTGGCCCACCGCGTGCTACCCGAGTCGGCACCGGGCAGCGGGCGGTTCGACGTCGTGGGCACGGTGGTGCTGGGCATCACGCTGGGCGCGTACGCCCTGGCGGTGACCGTGGACAAGGCTTCAACGGCGGTCGTGCTGCTCGTGGTCGCGGCGGTGGGAACGGGGGTGTTCCTGGTCGTCGAGCGTCGGGTGACCTCGCCGTTGGTGGACCTCACGATGGTGCGCGACCCGATCCTCATCGCGGGACTGACGACCAACGCGCTGGTCTCGACCGTCATGATGGCCACGCTGGTGGTAGGTCCGTTCCACCTGGTCGGCGCGCTGGGCCTGAACCCGGCGTTGGTCGGTCTGGCGATGTCGGCGGGCCCGGTGGTGTCCGCGCTCACCGGGGTCCCGGTCGGCCGCGCCGCCGACCGATTCGGGAGCGCGACGATGGTGGTGATCGGACTGGGCGGTGTCATCAGTGGCTCGGCGGTGCTGGCCGTGATGCCCGCAGCGGCCGGTGTCACCGGGTACGTGCTGCCGCTGGTGGTGGTCACCGCTTCCTATGCGTTGTTCCAGGCCGCCAACAACACCGCGGTCATGAGCAACGTCCCGGCGCGGCGGCGCGGTGTCGTGTCGGGAACGCTGCACCTGTCACGCAACCTGGGCCTGATGACGGGCGCGTCGGTGATGGGCGCGGTCTTCGCGTTCGCCGCCGGCACAGGTGAGGTCACCACGGCCGCAGCGGCCGAGATCGCACGCGGGACGCGCTGGACGTTCGGCGTCGCGGCGGTGCTCGTGGCGTGCGGCCTCGCGGTAGCGGTGGGACTGCGACGACGTTCCGGATCGCCTGTGTCATGAGCAAGCCGACCGCATCGAGTTGTCCTGACGATCCGCCGGTTCGTACTCGCGCTCGAACTATCCGACGCGATGACCAGGTTGGGCAGAGATCCAAGCACACCTACCCTGCGCACAACCCGCATGCTGTTGCGAGGTAAGGATTCCGGCCAGCGGGACGCGCACTCAGGTGCGAGACACCTTGTCGAGGAGGTTCTTCGCGACGTCGCGGAGTTTGACGTTCTCGTTCTGGGACTGCTGAACGAGCATGGTGAAGGCCTCGTCAGCCGTACAGGAGTGCACCGCCATGAGGACTCCCTTCGCTTGTTCGATCGCCGCTCGCGAGGCCATCGCGGTCTCGAGGTGCTTGATCTGCTCGCGGGATCTCTGCCACTGGTGAGCGTTGGCGATGGCAGCACCGGCCGCGGTGGTGAACAACAGCATCACGCTCTCGTCGAACGGGTCGAACGCCGTCGCGCTGTAGCTGTAGATGTTGAGCGATCCCATGTGCACGGCATCGTTGCGATCCGACGCCGGCAGCATCACGGGCACGGACAGGTAGGCGCGTACGCCGTGTTGGTCCGCCGCTGACTCGAATTCCGGCCAGGTATCACTGTTTTCGCCGACGACAGCGCGCACAGCGCTCAGGGTGCGGGCAGCCTCCAGGCAAGGACCGCGGTTGGCGCTGTACTGCTTCTCGTCGATGTCGATGAGAGTGGTGTCGCTGGCTGCCACAGTTCTCGGTCGCTCGGGGTCAACGGTGATCGTGACAGCGTCCGCGTCCTGGATCGCTCTCGTCGCGGTGTCAGCGAGGCGCTGCAATACTTCTTCGAGAGGCTCCTGTGCGGTGAATCCATCGCGCAGCATCGCCAGCGCGGTAGTCGCCTCGTCCACCCGCTCCACCGGGTCGAGCCGCTCAGCGTCGTCGGCGGGGTGCGTCTTTTCCTGCCCGGGCAGGTTCGTGAGGTCATCCATGCCGCGTCGCCTTTCGACCGGAGCGAGTTCGCGGCGCTGGATTCTCAACGCACTCACGGCGGATGATACGGCGCGAGGTCATCCGGCGACCACGTCACCCCGGATGAGGAAACCGAACCGGCCGATCCGATGCGGATGATTCGGCGATGCCGCAGATGTTTCACCATGGATCGGTTAGCACCGCTCCCGCCTGCTCCGGTGTTCGGCAGAGGCGATCAGAATCCATGGAGCCAGGAACGCCTTTGTTCAGCAGCGCCGCGCCAGCAGTGTGATCGAGTCGGCGCAGCTCAGCGGAACTGGCTGCGCGATCTCGCCGTGCGTGCGCCGGAGATGAACCTCGCCCCACCTACGAACTCCCTCGACGACGGGTAGGACCGTCTGCCCGTAAGGCGTGAGCCGATAGATGACGGGCGCGGGAACTGGTCCGGTCACCACGCGTTCTACCAGCCCGTCGGCCTCGAGTTGGCGCAACTGCTCGGCCAGCACCTTGGGAGTGATCGGCGCGCCCCGGCGGCGCAGCCCGGCGAAGTGGAACTCGCCGTGGGCGAGCCAGTAGAGGAGGGTCAGTTTCCACTTTCCGCCGATCGCCGCGAACGCGGCGGCCATCGGGCAGCCGGGCAACGGGTTGGGGCGTGAGGGGTTACCCGTAGGTGCCTTCTTGTCCATGGCCTCACTCCGCTCGCATAGTCAGGCCATGACCTTGCCATACAAGCGAATCCTGATTCCGGTCTTCTCCGTCCTCATGGTGGTCGGGACGGCCTCATCAGGCGACGCCACAAGTCTCCTCGACTCGCAGGCCACTGCTGATGGTCAACGCGACTTCGACTGGGAGATCGGTAACTGGCACACGAGTGTGCGTGTGCTCGCCGAGCCGCTGTCGGAGTCAGCGGACGAATGGCTCCAGTTCACGGGCACCAGCCTCGTACGCCCTCTTATGGATCGGCGCGCGAATGTCGTCGAGCTGAAGGTCGCCGGGCCGAGCGGACGCGTCGAGGGCCTGAACATCCGGCTGTACGAGCCGCAGGCGAAGAGGTGGAGCTTGAGCTTCGTCAACATGCGCGACGGGCTGCTCACGCCGGCCGTGTACGGCGGCTTCCACAACGGCGCGGGCGAGTTCTACGGTGACGATCAGCTCGCCGGCCGCCCGATCAAGGTGCGTTTTCTCGTCTTCCGCCAGGGGCCCGACAAGGCCAGGTTCGAGCAGGCCTTCTCCGGCGACGCGGGAGCGACGTGGGAGACGAACTGGATCGCCATCGACCGCCGAGTCTCCTAAGTGGTCCGTGCTGGTTGACCGCAACCGGACATCGTCCAATGCCTCGCAAAAACGTGAGATACTGGGCATCCACGCCCGTCCTGGTTCACACCGGGAGGCGCGGCTCTCACCCCGGAGCGGACGCTGCCTCATCCAGGCGCGTTTCACCGCCCCCGGTCGTTTCCCGCCATCACTCCACGCTCAGATCCGCGCGCAAGAACCCCACAAGGGAGATCTCCCATCACCGCTGCTGCGCTCACGCCGACCCTGGCCGCCCCCCGCACCCTCACCGACATCTACGGCCCCGACATCGCCGTCTGCGCACGCCCCGCCCAGGAACCGGCGGTGCCGTCGAGCAGGCACCGGAACACCCGCGACGTTCTGTCCGCTCGCCCCCTCGCCGTCGCCGGCGGCACCCCGGTCATCAGCAGTGCGGGCGGCACCGAACCCAATCTTGTCGCCGCCCTCCGCGACGGCGGTCTACCCGTCGGCACCGACTCGCGCGAGTTCCGCACCGAAGCCGAGTTCCACGCCCGCGTCACCGAAGCGCTCAGCGACGGCCTGCGCCTGTCCATGGAATACCCGCAGCCCTTCAGCCCGTACCCCGACGAACGCTTCGTGAAAAGCGCCGAGCTCGTCGGCTACCTCAACAACAAGGCCAGCATCAGCACTTTCGTCGACCCGCGCTTCCAAGCCCGCCGCCAGGTCGTCACCATCGACGAACTCGCCCAGGTCGCGCCCGCCGAGAAGTCCTGGGTCCTCAAAGCAGCGACCAACGCCGCTCATGGCGCCAGCCTCGACGTCTACCTGCATCGAGCAGGGGACCTGGTGACCCTGCCCGCGTTCACCGACATCCTGACCGAGGTGGTCGTCGAGGAGTACCTGCACATCCACCGCAACTGGGGCGTGCAGCTCTACGTCGCCGCCGACGGCAAGGCACGCCTGCTCGCCGTGACCGACCAGCGCATCGACGCCGACGGCGTCTACACCGGGGGCCGCTTCGGGCTCGTCGTGCCTCTGCCCGCCGACCTGCTCACCGAATGCCTCGCGATCGCCCAGCGCGCCGCGGACATCGGCTACCGCGGTGTGTGCAGCCTCGACTGCGCCCAGACCCACGACGGCAGACTCGTCATGCTCGACCTCAACTTCCGCATCACCAGCGGGTCCGTTCCGCTGCTGGCGTTGCACACCATCCGTCCCGACGCCCTCGGCCGCCCATCGGAGTCCATGAAACTCACCACCGCCGCCCCCATCGCCGCACTGCTCGCCGCACTGCGGCCCGCGCTGCAGCGCGGCGGGCTCCTCGTCACCGGCGGCCACGACACCCGCCTCACCGACAACCCGGTCAACCAGGCCACGCTGCACCTGCTCGTCTTCGGCGACGATCCTGACGACGTCACCACCCGCCGCACCGCGCTCGAAGCGATGTATGGCCGCCGCTGACGCGGATGATCAGCGGATGCGGTCACACGAGGAGTGATGACTTCGCCGAGGTGCGCAGCCGGCAGCTGTTCCACCCCGGCTGCCAGCTGATCAACGCCCTGATACCAGCGAAGTCGAGACAGGTGACCGCGCGCAGATCCGCGACCACGCCCGTCGGGGTGAGCGCGATTTGGTCCAGCAACGCGGCCTCGACCAACGGCGCGCTGTTGTGGCCAATCTCGCCGGTGTCGTCGTGGCGCAGAAGAGCGTCCATCAGCTGTCTGATCGCCTCAGGCACACGCGGCCAGAGTCGCGCTCACGCTCGGGTGCACGTGCAGCACCTGATCTACCTCGGTGATCCTCATCGGGCGCAGCACCACAAGGTTTCCGGCCACGACGGCGAGCTTCGTTCCCGCGGTTCGATCAACAGGCCACGCGCGAGGAGCGCGAGCTTGATGCGGTTGTCCGTCTTCGTCTTGGCCATCAGGCTGGCCACGCGCGACTTGACTGTCGTCGCCCCGAGATGCAGCTTTCCAGCGATCTCGAGGTTTCCCATGCCCTGACCCACGAGGTCGAGGATCGAGGCGGAGTGGTGCGGTTACGAAGATCAGGTGCTGCGTCGTCGAAGTTTCGGCTGCGTGAGTGCGGGCGGCGTATAGGCGACATCAATCGGCCCGACATCGGTTCCCGGCGCGACCACTTCGTCGATCCTGTCCAGGAGGTCGTCGTCGAGGATGGTGCCGGCGCCCGCGAGCAGGTCGTCGAGTTGAGCAGGCGTGCGGGGACCGATGATCGCCGACGCGACTGACGGGTGCGCGGTCGCGAAAGCCAGCGCGAGGTGGGGCAACGCCAACCCGGCCTGGTCGGCCAGTCCGGCGAGCGCTTCGACGGCATCGAGCTTGCGTTCGTCGGTCATGTGTTCGCCCGCCCAGTGCAGACGGCCGCTCGACACCCGTTCCGCGCTGCCCTTGCGAAGGCGCCCTGCGAGCAGACCCATCGCCAACGGGCTCCACACCAGCACGCCCAGCCCGTATCGCTCACAGACCGGCAGGACCTCACGTTCGATCCCGCGGTTGAGAATCGAGTAGTGCGGCTGTTCGGTCCGGAACCGGGCCAGCCCTCGCCGTTCCGCGACCCACTGCGCCTCGACGATGTCCGACGCCGGCATGTTGGAGTGGCCGACCGCGCGGACCTTGCCCGTGCGCAGCAGATCGGTCAGTGCGCCGAGAGTTTCCTCGACGTCGGTACCGGGTTCGGGGTGGTGCGCTTGGTAGAGATCGATGTGGTCGACCCCCAGACGACGCAGAGACCCTTCGACCGCCGACACGATCCACCGTCGCGAACTGCCGCGGCTATTGGGATCGGCCCCCATCGAGCCGTTGAACTTCGTGGCCAGGACGACATCGTCGCGCCGGCCTCGCAGGGCCTTGCCGAGGGTCACCTCGGACTCGCCGCCGCCGTAGACATCGGCGGTGTCGATGACGTTGATGCCGCCGTCGAGGGCACGGTGGACGATGCGTGCGCAGTCGTCGGCATCGGGGTTGCCGTACGGGCCGAACATCATGGTGCCCAGGGCGAAGTGGCTGACCTGGAGTCCGGTCCGGCCGAGCGGGCGTGTGTGCACGAGGTTTCTCCTGGCGGCATCGGAAAAGTGCGGCCGATGCCGACGGCACTTTTCAGGCATTGGTCACGCTGCTGGACGCGATCGGCGGAAACGTCGACGATCGCGCTCAGGTCATGGGTGTCCGGAGGAGCAGCTGTGGACCGAAAACGTCGATCTCACGCCGCTCGACAGGTGGGTGCTGAGCCGGAAGCCCAGCGACGACACTCACGATGTCAGCAGAACCGGCCAGAGAACGTCCTCTACTTCCGGGGGATTGGCTCATGCGGACTCGCCGAACCGGTGCAGTGCGATGGTCTCCCACAGCACCATGGCGGGAGCACTAGTTCGCGGGGAGGGAGCCCTCGTACCTACTTCTGCTTCCGGATCGCCTTCACTGCTTCGTCCACGGATGGAGCCAGCGGGAGCACCTGAGTCAACGCACTGGCCATCAAGGGACGAGCGGCAGCGACCGCCACAGCCACGATGGCGAGTTCCACTCCATCACGCTGTGTCCGCGCGTACAGCTCCAGCAGCATCGACAACGCGGACGAGCCCATGAAGTCGACGGCCAGCTCCACCACCAGACCCACCGGCTTCTTGTCCGCGTGCTCGAACAATGCCGTGCCCACACGGTCGACGCTGATCATGTCGAGTTCGCCGCTGATGACAGTGACGAGGACGCCGTCCTGGTCGCTTGTCTGCATGCCGGCCACTTCGCTCGTCTCGCCCGCAGTCACTGAACACCTCACTCAGAGATCCCCGACAGTTCTAGTCTCACGATGTTACGAACTACGGCGACCTCCGGCATGATCAGCGCGACTGCTCGGCCGCCGTCGGTCCGCTACAGGCGCAAACCTGCCGCACGTGACGACGCCGCCTCATGAAGCGGGCAGGAGCCTCACCGTGACAACTGCGAGGCCCCTGCCACCAGACCCCGTCGTCAGGGGACGGTCACGCCGAAGTCGCGATTGGCAGTCGCGAAGTCCTGGAAGCCAAGCCGTGCGCCGCCGGCGCTGTGCAACCACGGAGCGGCCGAGGAGTGCCCGAGTGCTGACACCACAGCCTGACTACCTCTGGTGGCTGTGATCAGCACATCGGCGTCCCTCGCGTCGCCCACGACCAGTTCGGCCTGCCTGGGAGACCACGCGCGTTCCGGGTCGCGCTCAGCCGAGCAGCGCGGTGACGTTGGCTCGGTCGGCGCCGAGGGTCACGTAGAGCTGCGCCCATTGCTTGTCGAAGTCGGTGGCTTTGTGGCTGTCGCAGAAGGGTTTGCTGCCGTGTGCGGTGTAGTAGCGCAGCAGCGACAAGGTTTCGCCCGTGCTGCGCATCGACTCGTCGGTGTAGCGCGGTCCTGGCGGCTGGGACTGGTGACGCATACAGGTCAGCTCCGCGCCACCCTCGTTGTCGAAGACCGGACCTGGCTCAGGTGACGAGGCACAGGAGATCAGGCCGAAAGCACAGCACAGGAACAGGATCGAAACGCGCATCGCACCTCCTATTCGAACAGGGCTCGGGCGGTCAGCCCGAGGCCCACGACGAGAACGAGCCCGGCGGTGATGGCGGGCAAAGCAATGAAGCGGTCCCGGAAGCGTTCGACGGCGGCCAAGCGGTCGCGCAGGCGGACCAGGAGCAGGCCGACGGCGGTGAGCGTGGTGGCCATGCCGAGGCCGTAGCCGAGGACGAGCAGAACACCGAACCAGGTGCGGCCCAGGGCGATCGCGCCGAGCAGCACCACCAGAGCCGAGGGGCTGGGAACCAGGCCACCCGCGACGCCCATGCCGATCAGGCCACCGCGACCGACACGGTGTCCGTGTCCATGTCCATGCCCGTGTCCGTGTCCATGTCCGTGACCGACGGCGACAGGCTGACGCTGCAGTGCGGAGCGCAGGAGGAACGCGCCGATGGCGGTGACGAGGACTCCGCTGGCAACGCCGAGCATCCGCAGCAGGGATTCGCCGGCCAGTGCGCTCGTGGCGCTGATGGTCAGACCTAGGAGCAGCACTCCGAGGGTGTGGGTGAGGGTGACGGTGGCACCGACGACGACAGCATCACGTGCGGTGCCGTCACGTCCGGCGAGGTAGGCCGCGATGACGGTCTTGCCGTGTCCGGGCAGTGCGGCGTGGGAGGCGCCGAGCAGCAGGGACAGCAGCACGGCGAGGATGCCGATCAGCGGGGTGAGGTCCTGCTTGCCGGCGAGGTCGGTGAAGGCGCGGGTGGCCGTGCCGATGAACGTGCTACCGCCTTGGGCCGCGATGGTTCCGGAGGCCGCACTGGTCCCAGGTTCCACACGCAGGTCCACCGTGCGGACGTCGAGCGGATTGGCCAGCAGGTCGTCGGGGTAGGCGCGGAGCTCGTCGCTGGAACTCGTCGCCGGGACGGGCGGGGCGATCAGTGCGATGCCGTCGCCGGTCGCGGTCATCTCGTGCCAGCCGACGCGGTTGGGCCGGTAGGTGTCGCGCACGGACACTGAGGCCGGGGCACTGAGCTGGGCGGGAGCGGTGAGCCAGCACGTGAACCGGGTGGTGGCCAGCCCGGCCTCGCCTGCCGGGAACTCGATCGAGGCCGATCGCAGCGCCACGGTCGTTCGCGTGCCGTCGACGGTCACTTCCAGGCTGCTGCGCACGGTGTCGCATTCACGGTCGGCGTAGTCGCTCTGGCGGGCTGGTTGTTCTTGCAAGGTCGGGATCTCGGCGAGGTCGATGACGGAGACGAGTTCGACCCGGTCGGGGTGCACGGTGATGGCGTGGTGGTGGTTGATCGTGAAGTTGCCCAGTGGGTGGGCTGTGGCGCTGGCGGGAAACGCCACCAAGGCCAGCGCTGCGAGGGCGAGGACGACGAGTGCTTTCATCGCAGACCGTCCAGTGCCGCGCGGGCGGCGGGAGCGTCCACGAGCGAAAAGTGCGGGTTGATCCTCAGTGCGGAGTCGAGTGCGTCGGCGGCCTCCGCGGTGCGGCCGAGGGCGCGCAGGATCATGCCTCGGTGGTAGGCGAACGTCGCGTTGCGCCAGCCAGTCGCGGCGGCGCGGTCGGCGTACGGGAGAGCTTCGGCGTCACGTCCGGCGAGGTGCAGCGCCCACGCCAGTGCGTCCGCCACGAGTGGGTGCTGCCTGCGAGCCCATTCGCGTTCCGCGGCGGCCAGCGCGGCGGCGGGATCACCCCGATCGGCGGCGGCGACCGAGGTGGCCAGGTCATCGGTGCTGCCCGCGGCGGCGAGCAGCCGCTCCTGCTGGGCGAGGAGGTCGAACTGGCGGGCGGCGTCGTCGGTGCGGCCCGCGCCGCGCAGCAGGACGGCGTATTCGTGCAGGTACTGCGGTGAGGGCACACGCGCCACGAGGCCGGCGTAGGCCGCGAGCGCGTCATCGAGGTTGCCTCGGGCGGCGGCGACCTTGGCGCGTCCCTGCAGCAGCGCGGGGTCGAGCGGGTCGATCAGCAGGCCCTGCTCGTACTGGGTGGAGGCTTCGTCGAGGTCGCCGTTGTCGAACGCCAGCTCACCGAGCTGGTAGCGGCTGAACAGCGTGTCGGTGGGTGAGGAGGAGGCGTCGAGTGCACGGGTGAGGGCCTGGCGGGCGGAGTCGACCTCGCCGCGCTGTTCGAAGTCGTAGGCGGCGCGGGTGAACGCCGGTACGCCGGGCTCGAGGTCGAGCATCCGTTGCACAGCTGCCCGCGCCTCGTCAGCCGCGCCCAGCTGGGTGAGGGCGTCGGCGAGCACTCCGTAGACCTCGGCGGTGTCCGGCCGCACGGCACGGGCGCGTTCGGCCTCGTCGCGGGCCGCGGCGAAGTCGTGGCGCGCGTTGGCCAGAGCGCCGAGACCGAGGTGGGCGAGACCGTTGCCCTCGGGTCGGTGACGCAGAGAGCTCTCGAGCGCGCCTTGCGCTTTGCCGTAGAAAGCCGGGTCACCGGTGATCCGGGCCTGTTCGACGTAGGCCGAGCCGAGCTGAGCCCAAGTGTCGGCGTCGCTGGGAAGGCGCCGCAGCCGATCCTGGGCGGCGGCGATGGTGCGCTGTACGTCGCTGCGGGCGACGGCTGCGCCCTGGCCGGGAGGGACTGGGTCGTCGCCGCGGCTCAGCGCGGTCGCGGTCGTGGCGAGCAACGCGACGCCGGCGGTGATCGCCAGCACTGCGATGATCTTGCGGCGGTTCATGGCGCGCTCCGTGGGTTGCTGCCGAGTCAGGTCACGGGACGTGCCGGGAGACGGGCGGTCGCACCCGTCCCCCGGCACGCTGTCATGCGAGCGCGGGAACCGCGGTCCGCACTGGACGGCGGCCCAGCAGCCAGACGCCCGAGCCGATCAGCAGCGCCGCGAGGACGCCGTTGAGGATCAGCCCGTCCGGCAGACCGCCACCACCGGCGCCACCACCGGCCGCCGGTGCCAGCGCACCCGCGGAGCCGGAGTTGACCGCGGTGTTGGCGGGCAGTGCTACGTACGGGAACGAGGTGCCGAACGCCTTGTCGTTGGCGTTGACCTTGTCCCCGGTCGCGAGTGCGGGCACGATGCCGCTGACCGCGGCGCCTTCCAGCGCCTGCACGCCGATGTCGACGACGTCGTCGGTGAGCCGGCGGCCGTTGGGGAAGCCCTGCAGGTCGCCGGCGAGCACGCCCAGCCGGTTCGGCGACGCCGCCGGCGGGATGGACGTGTTGAGCCGCAGCTGTTCGGACGGCGTGAACTTCTTCGGGTTCACGTCGGCGTTGTTCAGCTGCGAGTTGAGGTCGGCCTTGATCGGCCCGCCTGCCTTGGTGGTGATGCCGGTCAGGAAGATCTCCACCAGGTCGTTGCGCGGAGTGGCCGGGGCGGGGATGCCGTAGATCGCCTGGATCAGCTTCGGCACCTCCGGGTCGGTGACCCGGTTGACCAGCTCAGGGGTCTTGCCGTCGCGGTCGGGAGTGAGGGCGTTGAACCTGTCCTTCAGTCCCGCCGGCACGACGACCTCGTTGACCAGCGGGTTGCCCAGGCGCGAGACCTGCACGAACGGGCCGACCGCGCGGGACTCCCCCGGGCTGAGGATCATCGACTGGCGTTCGGTGTCGCTCCACACCCCGATGACCGGGTTGCGGGTCGCGTCACCCTTGAGCGCCAGTTGCGACTTCGGGACCTGCAACGCGATGGTGTTGACGTTGTAGCCGCGCAGCGTGTCCTGGCCGACCTCGGAGAGGTTCCCGCCGTAGAGCAGGTCGAACACCCGCAGGTCGAGGAAGAACGCGTCGTCGGCCTGCCCGACGTAGCTCTTGCCCCCGCCTGGCACGTCGGTGATCGCCTGGGCACGGAGCGCGCCGTAGTCCGGCATCGACGCCGGGCCGGTGTTGGACGGCGCGACCTTGCCCGAGCGGATCAGCTTGCGGTCACGGCCGTCGCGGTCGATCAGCTCCAGCGTGTAGGTCTGCCGGAACAGCAGGTTCTCGTCGTCCAGCGACGTGACCGGCCCGTTGTTGTACAGGAAGGTCGACTTGCCCCGGCGGTCGTCTGTGCGGAAGGTCCACCGGTAGGTCAGATCCGCCTTGGCGTCGCCGTCGTTGTCGATGTTGATGTCGTAGCGGGCGTCGGTGGCCCACGGGTAGAAGTTCGGCCCGCCGTTCGGCTCCTGGAACGGCGACCAGTTCGCGACGAGCGTGACCGTGTCCGGTTTGTCGGGGCTGACGAACGCGTACACGTCGGTGTTGTCCACCGCGGGATCACCCGCGATCAACGGAGCTTCTCGGTGGCTCGACGCACCGGCCGGACCTGAACCGCCGATCAAACCAGCCGCGAGCACTGTGCTCCCGACCGCGATCAGACTTGCCGCCACGCGTCGTCGACGACGCGTGGGAGGGGGTGCTGACATGCTCCATCCCTTCGGATCGATGTCCGTCCGGAGCGACACCCGCCACACGGACAGACGCCACCCATTCGGCACCGATGCATCGAAGGCTTGCTAGGTTCACTCGAATGCCCTCTTGCACACCGCTGGCATCAAAGAGGCGGTCGCGCGGACCAAGGTCCACTTCGGACCGGAAGCGCTGCGCTCGCTGACGAAGAACACCAGGTCCGGTTCGCCGCACGAAGCAATCCGGTCAACGGACGGTTTCGAATCAGTGGCGTGAATCCGGGACGGGCGCGTGCGATCAACCCGCACTTGCTGACCGGCGCCCACGCACTCGGTGCGCTGCCCGATGCGGAGCTCGCTGACTTCGAAGAACACCTGGCCGAGTGTCCCGCCTGCGCCGACGAGGCCGGCGAACTGAGCGAGACCGCCGCGGTGCTCGGCAACGCCGTCGGTCACGTCTATCCGATCGCCCTGCGGCCACGGGTGCTCGGCGCGGTCCAGTGGGTGCGGCAGGTTCCACCGTCGTCCGAACGTGTCACGGTCTTGACGAGGCGTCAAGGTCTCTGGCGCGCCGGAGCTCTCGCCGCCGCTGCCTTGCGCGGCCGCCGGCGCGAATGACGCGCTGACGACGTCCGCGACGACTCCAATGGCTGCTGCTCCGCACACGCAGCAGGGTCGTCGGGGTCCGCGAAGCCCTACTCACCGCTGAACGGTGGCGTCCACACGCGACAACAGGTCTGACCAGCAGACGCGAAAACTCCGGGAACCGCCTGCACAGCGCGGTTCCCGGAGTCGCGGCACTACTGCCCTGGAGATGTCAGGCGGGCAGCAGGACCGAGTCGATGAGGTACACGGTCGCGTTCGCGGTGTGCACGCCGCCGCAGATCACGTTGGCGTCGTTGACCTTCAGCGCGTCCTTGGAACCGCTGACCTTGACGGTGCCGGTCTGCACGGTCTTCTGGTCACCGACGATCTTGTCCGGGGAGATCTGGCCGGGAACGACGTGGTAGGTCAGGATCTTGGTCAGCAGCGCGTCGTCGGTCTTGAGCTTCTCGATCGTCGCCGCGTCGATCTTAGCGAACGCGGAGTCCACCGGCGCGAAGACGGTGAACTCGGCGCCGTTGAGCGTCGAGACGAGGTTGACCTTCGGGTTGAGCTTGCCCGACACCGCACTCACCAGAGTCGTGAGCAGCGGGTTGTTCGACGCGGCGACGGCGACCGGGTCGGCGGCCATGCCGGTCACGGAACCCGCGCCGGACGGGACCTGCTTCGCGTAGTCGGCACAGCCGGGACCGACGAGGTCCTTGGCCGGGTCCGCCATCGCGGCGGACGACTGCGTGGTGGTCGTGGTGGGCGCGGTGCTGGAGGAACCGCTGCTGGCCATGTCACCCGAACCGCACGCCGCGCCGAACAGGGCGAGCGAGACGGCGCCGACGGCGAGAACGGTGTTGCGGACGGTCTTGTTCATGACGGGACTTCTCCAAGAGGTGAACGGGGAGGTTGCTACTGGTGATTCGCCGCCCCTCGGGAGTCGGATGGGTGCGGTTATCGACCCGTTACCAACATTTCCGAGAATCTCGCGTGACCAGCGCAAACAACCGTCGGTCCACAAGCGACGATCGACGCCGTTCACTCTTTCGTGTTGCCAAGCACTTTGCCGGCACGGGCAATCCGCGAGGCGGTCGGTGGCGAAGCACGGGCATCACGCATTTCCGTCAATCCGAGTAGGGCTCCCCCATGCTGACCCTCGCACTGATCGGTCTGATCGGCGGCCTGGTCACCGGCATCTCGCCGTGCATCCTTCCCGTCCTGCCCGTCATCTTCTTCTCCGGCGGCACGCAAAGCCCCCGCACGACGACCGCGGAGAACAGCGGCGGAGTCGCCGTGGCGACCAAGCCGGCGTCGCGGAGCAGGCCCTACCTCGTCATCGCCGGGCTCGTCGTCAGCTTCAGCCTCGTCACGCTGTTCGGGTCGTTGCTGCTGTCGATCCTGAACCTGCCGCAGGACGTCCTGCGCTACGCCGGGATCGTCGTGCTCGTCCTGATCGGCATCGGCCTGATCGTGCCGCGCTTCGAGCACCTGCTGGAAAAGCCCTTCACCTGGATCCCGCAACGCAATCCCGACGCCAGCCGCGGTGGGTTCACCCTCGGCCTCGCGCTCGGCGCCGTTTACGTCCCCTGCGCCGGACCTGTGCTGGCCGCCATCACGGTCGCGGGCTCCACCGGCCGGATCGGCACGGAGACCGTGGTCCTCACGCTCACCTTCGCCGTCGGCGCGGCCATCCCGCTGCTGGTCTTCGCGCTGGCCGGTCGCCGCGTCGCCGAGCGGGTGCAGTCCTTCCGCAAGCGTCAGCGCGGCATCCGCATCACCGCGGGCATCGTGATGATCGCACTCGCCCTCGGCCTGGTGTTCAACCTGCCACAGCTGCTGCAGCGCGCGATCCCGGACTACACCAGTTCGTTGCAGGACAAGGTGAACAACTCCGAACAGGTCAAGAGGGCACTCAACCTCGGCGGCCTGGTCAACGACCAGAACAAGGACCTCGACAAGTGCTCCGACGGCGCGCCCGAGCTGGAGAGCTGCGGCACGGCACCGGACATCACCGGCGTCCAGCGGTGGCTCAACTCGCAGCCGCAGGAGCTCGAGTCGTTGCGCGGCAAGGTCGTGATGCTCGACTTCTGGGCCTACTCCTGCATCAACTGCCAGCGCTCGATCCCGCACATCACCGCGTGGGACAAGGCCTACCGCGACGCCGGCCTGCAGGTCATCGGCATCCACTCCCCCGAATACGCCTTCGAGAAGGAACCCGCCAACGTCCAGGCAGCCGCCGAGAACTTCGGCATCACCTACCCGGTCGCCCTGGACAACAACCTCGACACCTGGACCAACTACCGCAACCGCTACTGGCCCGCGCACTACCTGATCGATGCCCAGGGCACCGTGCGGCACATCAAGTTCGGTGAAGGCGAGTACGACGTCACCGAGAAGCTCATCCGGCAGCTGCTGAACGACGCCAAGCCCGGCGTCCGGCTCCCCGCCGCGACCGACCTGGCCGACGACACGCCGGTCAACGCCGACATCACCCGCGAGACCTACCTCGGTTCCACGAAGCGCGTGAACTTCGCCGGCACCGAGACCTACACCAGCGGCGAGAAGTCGTTCCAGTTCCCCGAGAACCAGGCCACCGACTCGTTCGCGCTCTCCGGCGCCTGGAAGCTCGACACCCAGTCCATCAGCCCCACCGGCGAGTCCGGGCAGATCAAGCTCCACTATCGCGCCAAGGAAGTCCGGATGGTGTTGTCCGGCAGGGGAACCGTCACGGTCGTGGACAACGGGAAGACCAAGACCATCCAGGTCGACGGTACCCCGAACTCGTACCAGCTCCTGGCCACGACCACGATCCAGGGCGGTTCGCTCACCGCGACCGTCGGCGCCGGCGTCCAGGCCTTCTCGTTCACCTTCGGATGATCAGGACCACCATGCAACTCGCTGACGTGACCACGGATTCCTTCGACAACACCGTTCTCGACGCGGACAAGCCCGTTCTCGTCGACTTCTGGGCCCCCTGGTGCGGCCCGTGCAAGCAGCTGAGCCCGATCGTCACCGGCATCGCCGAAGAACACCAGGACAAGATCGCTGTCGTGCAGGTCGACATCGACGCGAACCCCGACATCGCCGTCCGCTACAGCGTGCTCAGCATCCCCACGCTGATCCTGTTCTCCGCGGGCCGGCCCGTTGCCACCCTCACCGCACCACGCAACCGCGCCACGATTCTCAAGGCGCTGTCCTCCTGGCTCTGAACACCAGCAGAGACGACTGGACCCCGGCAGCCACCAGGCAGTCGGGGTCCAGTCGTGTTCCGCGCTTTCGTCGTGGAGCAATCCACAGCGCTCGCGGCTCCGAACCACCACCATGAAACGAGGAGACACCGCTCCGGACTTCACGCTGCCCGATCACAACGGCGACCCCCGCACGCTGTCCGACTTCCTGGCCACCGGCCCGGTGGTGCTGTTCTTCTACCCGATGGCGTCGTCCGGCGGCTGCACCCAGGAGAGCTGCCACTTCCGCGACCTGGCGGAGGAGTTCGCCGAAGTCGGCGCACACCGGATCGGCATCAGCCCGGACGCGACGCGCAAGCAGCGAACGTTCGCCCTCGCCAACAACTTCGACTACCCGCTGCTGTCCGATGTGGATGGTGCCGTGGCGAAGCAGTTCGACGCTTGGCGGCGCTTCAGCCCACTGCACGCGAAGCGGCGCACCTTCGTCATCGACACCGACCGCCGGATCCTCGAGGTGGTCAAGAGCGAGCTGAAGTTCGACGTCCACGCCGACCAAGCGCTCGCCGTCCTCCGGGAAGAGGCGAACAGGCACGCCTGACCGGCGGTTCGCCCGTCCGGGTGAGAATCCCGCCGAATCCGGCGCCGTGCTCAGCGGCCTTACCTGTGCGGACGAAGGCGTCGAGCTCAACGCGGCGATGTCACGGACGCGCCGGTACTGGCGCAGCGTCGTCGACGTAGCCCTCTCAGCGTTCTGCCACGCAGAAAACGGGGTTCGAGTAGAACCAGAGGTCTTCCCACGGATCGGCTTGACCGGCGACGTCGATGGCCGGACCGACTGGGTCGACGCCGGCACCGTGGTAGCCCGCTGCGCTGCGCTTGCCATCGGTACCGCGGACCCGCACGTAGAACGGGCCGTCGACGGTGAACTGGTGGACCAGTTCGACGACGCCGGCCCGCTGCCGCACATCCCACGACGTGACGACCTTGGTGTGCGGTGTGTGCATCGCCGACCGATCAGCGGCGGGGCCGGTGATCCGGCCGGCGATCAGGTCCACCCTGGCGAGCTTCGGCACGAAGCCGGCGAAGTTCGCGCCGTCCGCGAGATTGATTCTGATCACGGCCTCCACTGTCTCGCCGCGACGAGCTCGCATGGTGCCGCCCATCACGACGCCCTGGCCGCGTGATCCGCGCCGGCGCAGTCGCACGTCCAGGCCGGACACGAGATCACCGAGGCAGACCCACATCCGTCCGGCCCGCATCGCCCGCATCACCTCGCGGTATCCGCGATGGGTGACTCCCACCCAGGTCTTGTTGTAGGTGCCGGGCGGGAACGAGCTGTACTCGACGGCCGGGCGGCCGGCGTTGACCGGGTCCGGGAAGCGGCCGGTGTTGGCGAACGTGCGTCCCTCGCTGTCATACGGAACGTTGTCGTAGGGCTGTTGGTCCAGCCGGTCGACCGGGTTCTTCATCCAGTCCCCGCAGCCCTGGTGGCCGTCCGACGTGGTGGTGATCCACCACGGCTTGCCTTCGGCGAGCATGCTGTCCCACAGACCGCCGACGGTGGCCGCCGCCCAGTCGAACCCTCCCCAGGTGCGGTAGCTGCCGGCCGGATAGCCCGGGAAGGAGAACTTGCCCGGTGCGGAGTCGTACAGCCCGCGGCCGCGTGCCATGCCCGGCGCGGGCAGACCGGCCGCCTGATGCCCTGGCGCGCCTTCCATCCCGATCACGATGCCGGGAGCGGCGTCCCGCCAGCCGCGGGTCTCCTGCGGAGAGTTGATGCCCAGTCGCGACGGGTGGTTGGGCAGCACCAGCGCGTCGCTGATCCGGCCGGCGGCCACAGCGTCACGCAGGAACTGCAACGCCTGCAGCGCGATCGCCTCGTTGGCGGGCGTGCCGTCACGAGTGCCGTTGACCCGAGCGTCGAACCGGGTGACGAATTCCTGCAGCAGCCGGGCTTCGTTGCGCCCTGGCGCGAGCATCAACGTGGTGTGCTCGCCCGCCGGGATGTTCCACTCCAGGCCTGTGAACACCAGCACGTCGTCACGAGCGCGCCGCGTCGCCTCGATGTCCGCTATGAGCGGCGCGATGCTGTGCGTCGCGAATGGGACGTTGCCGTGGTCGGTGATGGCGAGCCAGCTCAAGCCGTGCTGGGCGGCCCGTTGTGCCTGTGTGGACACCGGGTACATCGCGTCGTTGCTGTACTGGCTGTGCACGTGGTGATCACCAGCCAGCCAGAGGTAGCCGCCGCTGCGCTCGTCGTCCGCCTTCGTCGGAGCGGTGCCGAGCACGGCTCCGGCCGCGATTCCGGTACCGATGAGGAATCCGCGCCGGTCGGTCTGCCCTGTCATGACGGAATCCTCGTGCAGATCACGCCGAGCGAATCGATCCCGTCTCCGGAGCGTCCGTGGAAACCGGCGATCTGCCACCCGTGGGGCGCGGTGTAGCTCGTGGAACTCGACGTCTCGGTGCCGCCGGACAGGGAGCGGCCGGCGTCGGTCGTGAAGCCGATGCCGAAGATCCTCGTGTGCCCGTTGTGTTGTGCTGAGTGGAGCTTGACCGATGTCAGATGCTCCCCCGGCGACAGAGCCAGCCAGTGCGCGGTGCCCCCGTTGCCACCGTGGACATGAGAGGTTCCGTCGGCGAGCACGATCTGGACCTGGTCGACACGCGATCCCGTACGGATGCCCACTCCTGTGACCCGCTGTGACAACGGCACAGCGGCGACATCGGTGAACGGTGTGCCATGTGGCCCGCCGAACTTGTCGCTGAGCGACAGCGCGGGGTTGAGCGTCCACCGGAATCGGCCGCGATGGGGTAGTGGTCGGAGAGCATCTTGTTGTCGGCGGTGCGGAAGGCCGCGTTCTCGTTGCCATACCGGTTCAGATCCAGCGTGATGTACCGGTTGCCGCGGTAGAGGATCTTGTCGACGACTTCACACGCGTCGGTGACGTTCTGGTCGTCGCAGACCGCCGCCGGACTACCGGCAGCCGGTGGCACACCACCGAGTTCCTCCTGGATCCAGGCATCGGTCAGGCCGTTGGTGGTGAGAAGTTCCCGGATGTTGTCGCCGGTGCGGGTGTAGCGGGTGTTGGTGTCACCGGCGACGACGACGGCGTTGCCCGCTGAGTTGGCGGTGATGAACCGCGACAGCTCACTGATGTTGGCTCGCCGCGCGGCCAGATCGGGTTCGGCCGAGCCCGCGTTGGAGTGGACGTTGTAGAAGTCGATCAGCACCCCCTCCGCCACCCGGATTCGTGACCAGGAGAACCCTTTGGGGGTCAGGCAGTCCGTGCCGTTGCACCTGTCCCACTTGTCGCGAGTGAGGTCCGAGTACGGGTGGTCGGACACCGTGTTGAGCCCGTCGCCGAACGGGACGCCGCCGCTGGTGGGCGTGCGAAACGGGTGCGTGTTGTTGGCGTAGAAGGAGGCGTGGTAGTTGAAGTCCTCCTGCACGTGAACGATGTCGTACGGCCTGATCCGCTGTCCGATGATCGGGGTGTTCACCCGTGGGTCACCGCTGGACAGTCCTTCCGGCAACCCGGCGATGTTGTAGCTGAGCACTGAGAACGTTCCGCCCGAGGGTGGCGCCCCCACTGCGGGAACGGCTCCTGCCGTCAACGCTCCCACTGCCAACAAGGCAACAGCGGCAACAGATCTGCCGATCCGGATCATCCTCACCACATGACTCCCCACTCTGATTCCGCCTCGACGTCGAGCGAGGCTAGATCAACGCGAGAGAAATTCATATATGCCTTGCATGGCGCGAAGATGTATGGCGAGCAAAGAAAGACCGGCCAGCGCCTGGTTCGACTGGAATCGATTCGAACAGCGTCGAACGCCGTCGATCTGCCGACCCCGATCGGCGATCTCGTGGATCACCGCGCCACCCGACGAGCCGTCTGTCGCTCGGAATGTCAGGGGTGGATCGCGCGAGGGTGGTGAGCGAGAGTGGTGAGCATTGCCATGACAAGGGCGAGGCGGATGCCGCCCGCTCCGAGGCCGATCTCGACGAGGTCGTCGAACGCGCGCTGATGATCGCGGGCCGCGGCCGTGGCAAGGTCGACGAGTTTCGGTTTGGAGGTGAGCCGCGCGAGGGTGTCGGTGTGCCGCAGGTGCCTGCCGAGCCGGTTGCGCAACGCTCGGCGGTAGTGGCCGCCGGGGTCGGGTGTCAGGGCGGCTTGGCCGGCGAGAAGCCCGGACAGGACGGCGTAGTAGATGCCCTCGCCGGTGAGCGGGTTGATCAGTGAGGCCGCGTCGCCCGCGAGCAGCACGCGGCCGTGGCCGACGTCGGGCCTGCCCGGTGACAGCGGCAGCCGGTGGCCGCGCAGCGTCAGTGGCGGGCAGTCGGGCAGCAGCGCGTGCAGGCGCTCGGTCAGGTGCGCCCGGGTCGGTGTCCCGGTGCGGATGAGCTCGCCGTAGCCGACGTTCGCTGTGCCGTCACCGACGGGGAAGACCCAGGCGTAGGCGGGCCAGTGCGCGGTGGTCATGACGAGCTGTTGTTGCGCTGCTGGCCATGGGGCAGCACTGGTGTACCCGCGCAGTGCGATGGCGGTGGTGCCCGGTTTCGCACCGTGTGCCCCGCATTGCCTTCGTACCACCGATTCTGCGCCGTCCGCGCCGATCACCGTGCGCGCGTGGAACTCGCCGTCGATGTCGACGCCGTCGCTGACCTGGGTGAGCGAGCGGACGCGGTGCCGACGCAGCTGCGCGCCTGCCGCGCGGGCCGCCAGGACGAGGCGCGCGTCGAGCAGCGCGCGGGGCACGACCGAGGCGGGGCGTGCGAATCGGCGCTGGGCCGTCACACCTCGCGGTGAAGTCAGCCGCAGGTCCAGGACCGGGGCGGTGCCGGCGGTGAGCTCGCCGACGTCCACGCCGAGGCCGTCCAGCACGTCCAGCGCGTGCGGCGCGACACCGTCACCGCACACCTTGTCGCGCGGGAACCGCGCTGAGTCCAGCATCAGCACGCGTGCAGCGGGGTTCGCGCGCAACGCCGCGAGGGCGGCCGTTGAACCGGCGGGACCCGCTCCGACGACGACCAAGTCCCAGCTGTCGTGCGTGGCCATCAGCTCACCCGCCAGTCGATGTGAAGGATCGCCCGCACCGCGGCCGCCGCCATCAGCGGGCCAGTTGGTGGACCGCGGCGGCGAACAGCCACGGCGCGCGAACGGCGGCCGGAACGATCTGGCGCCCGAGCACCGGCCGATTTCTGGCCCACAGCAGGGATTCTGTCAGCCAGCGCGACCGGCGCGATGTGCGTACCCAGGCGCGTTCGTAGTCCGCGGGCCGTCCGGCTCGCAGGCAGCGGACCAGTTCGGCCGCGGTGCTCAGCGACAGGGCGAGCCCTTCGCCGGTGAGCGCGTCCACGTAGCCCGCCGCGTCTCCTGCCAGCAGCACGCGTCCGGCGACGCGGCCGGTCGTCGTTTGCCGCAACGGTCCGGCGCCCCGCACACGCGAGGCCGGTTGCGCGTCCGCCAGTCGCGCGGCCAGATCGGGAAACGCCGTGAGTTGTTGTGTGAAGCCGCCGCGCACCGACGACAGGATCGCCACGCCGACCGTGTCCGGTGCTACCGGTGTCACGTAGGCCTCCGACCTCCGCGCCCACGTCACCTCCACCCCGCCTTCCCAGGGCGGGAGCGTGAAGTGCCGGCGCAGTCCCCATCGCGGCGTGGAAGTCGTGCCTTGCGAACCGAGACCGACGAGATCGCGGATCGGCGAGTGCAGGCCGTCCGCGGCGACGAGGTAGCGCGCCCGCAGCCCACCGGCTCTCACGTGGTCGTCGTGCTGCGAAACCTCGGTGATCGGGGTGTGCGACACGGGCACTCCGGCGCGGCGGACCGCTTCGCTCAGCGCGTCGTGCAGCTCGGTGCGGCGCACGCCACGTCCGGTGCCGCACCGGAACGGCGCGTGCACGGCCAGGGTGCCTTGCCGGTAGGTGATGCCGTTGATCGCATGTCCTGGCGGGTCCACGCCGAGTGCGGCCAGTGCCCGCACGGCACCGGGCATCAGTCCTTCCCCGCAGGCCTTGTCGAGCACACCGGGCCGCTTCTCGCAGATCACCACGTCCATGCCTGCCTGGGCACACCCCAGCGCCACGGCAAGACCAGCCGGTCCTCCCCCGGCCACCACGACATCATGCATCCGCTCAGACATGCACGGACCGCAGCGCGTCGTTCTCCGCGCGGATGCGCACCGTCAGCAAACCTGCGTTGAGCACGGTGAAGACCAGGGCGGTCAGCCACGCGCCGTGCACCAGCGGCAGTGCGACACCCTCGACCACGACCGCCACGTAGTTCGGGTGCGGGACCAGCCGGTACGGGCCGCCGGTCACACGCGGCAGTCCCGGCACGACGACGATCCGGGTGTTCCACTGACGCCCGAGCACCCGGATGCACCACCACCGCAGCGCCTGCGACAGCACGACCAGCGCGAGCATCGGCCAGCCCAGCAGTGCGACGAAGTCCCTGTCCGCCAGCCACACCTCCGCCAGACACCCGGCCAGCAGGCCGGTGTGCAGCACGACCATGAACGGATAGTGCGCGAACCCCGTCTCACGACCTCCGCGCGCCAGGCTCCACGCCAGGTTGCGCTTCGCCACGACCAGTTCAGCCAACCGCTCGACCGCGACGAGGCCGACCAGCACCGAGTACCACACCTGGCTCACCACTTCAGCAACACCAGCTCGGCGCAGAAACCCGGCCCCATGGCCATCAACACGCCCCAGTCGCCGGGAGAGGCAGGTCTGGCGGCAAGGGTGTCGGCGAAGACGTGCAGCACCGACGCTGAGGACAGGTTGCCGATCTCGTGCAACGACCGCCACGTCATCGCGAGATCGTCCTCGTCGAGGCCGAGCACCGACTGGATCGTTTCGATGACCTTCGGCCCGCCGGGGTGGCAGATCCAGCGCGCTATGTCGCCGATCTCGAGTCCGTGTGGCGTTAACAGGCTCTTGACGTCGTCGGCCAGGTGCTCGCGCACGAGCTCGGGCACTTCGGCGCCCAGCACGATCTTCAGGCCGGTGCTGCCGACGTCCCACCCCATGGCGCGTTCGGAGTCGGCGTACAGGTGGCTCAGCGAGTCCACGACCTGAGGACCGGCCGCCGCACCGCGATGCTCCGAGCCGACCGCGACGACCGCGGCAGCGCCGTCACCGAACAGGCCCGAGGCGATCATGTTGGCAGCGCTGGCGTCCTGCCGCTGCACGGTCAACGAGCACAGCTCGACCGACACGAGCATCGCCACCGAGTTCGGCCATCCGCGCAGGAAGTCGTGCAGCCGCGCCACTCCCGCCGCTCCCGCGAGACACCCGAGCCCGATGATGGGGATCCGCTTCACGTCCGGCCGCATGCCGATACGGGCCGCGATCCGCGCGTCGAGCGACGGAACGGCGATCCCGGTGACGGTCGTCGACACGATCAGATCCACATCGGACGGTCGCAGGCCCGCGTCCGCCAGCGCGGCCAGTGCGGCCTCGCAGCCCAGATCGACCGCGGCGGACAGGAAAGCGTCGTTCGCCGCGGTGAACCCGTCGAGCTCGTCGTACCGTTCGATGGCCAGCGCGAGGTGCCGGAAACCGACGCGGGCGCTGCTGTGGAACCGGGCAGCTACCGCGCGGGAGCTGGATTCAGGCAAACACAGCCGCGCGAACAGGTTTGTCAGCCGATTCTGTGGATAGCGATGCGGCGGAAGAACACCGTGTACGGCCGAAATTGTCGTCACCCCTTCCACGGTACGGCTTGTGCCTACACTCGGCAGATGAGCGGCACAGCGGTCCACCGCGGCAAGTCGTTGCGAGTGCTGAACGGTCTCGCGCAGGCGAGTCATCCTCTGCCCAGCCTGGCCGTCACGGCGGTGGCGGTCCTGCTGGGACTGGGCAACGGTCTCGACGGCCCGCGCACCGTGCTGCTCGGCTTCGCGGTGCTCACCGGACAGCTGTCAATCGGCTGGTCCAACGACTGGATCGACGCCGCACGCGACCGTGCGACCCGACGCGCGGACAAACCCGCTGCCACCGGAAGCATTGCGGTGCGGGCGGTCGCGGTGGCGGCGGGTGCGGCGGCACTGGCGACTGTGGTGTCGTCGCTGCTGCTCGGATGGTTCGCCGGTACCGTCCTGCTGCTCAGCGTTGCGGGCGGCTGGGCGTACAACCTCGGTCTCAAGGCCACCGTCTTCTCCGGCGCCGCTTATCTGTTCTCCTTCGCCGCGCTGACGATCGGCGTGCATGCGGCCGGGCCAGGCGAGTCGTGGCCGCCGTGGTGGGTGCCCGTGGCCGGCGCACTGCTCGGGTTCGGGGCGCACTTCGCCAACGTGCTCCCAGACCTGCGCGCGGACGCCGAGACCGGCGTCCGCGGTCTCCCCCACCGGCTCGGCCCGCGCGTGGGAGTGATCGTCATGACGCTCGCCCTCGCCACCGCCTCGGTGGTGCTGGGTCTCGCACCCGCTCAGGCCTCAGCGCTCTACTCTGCCGTCGCGGTGACGACCGGACTCGCGTTGGCCACCGCCACCACCGTCGCCGCGATCCGCGCACCGCACAGCGCGATCGCGTTCCGGCTCACCGTCGCGATCGCACTGCTCGACGTGGTACTGCTGATCACCATCACCGTTTGACAGGCCACCGCCCGTACGTCCTCTCTCCTGCCGCGGACGGCTTGAACACATTGCCCGGGGTGGACGGCATCGTCTTGCTCGTCAGTGCCGCAAGCCGGAACAACGGCCCGACAAGCCGGTCGTACAGGCCTGGCAGACACCGAAACGCCGCGATGATGCCCGGATTCGCCGGACCGACCGGCACGGAAACGTGCCGTCGCGGCCGCCCGGCCAACCGCACGATCGCGGCGGCGACCCGGTCAGGACTGAGCACCGGAACCGGCGGCCGAGTCGCGCGACCGGTGTAGTTGGCCGCCTGGTCGTACACCGGGGTGTTGATGCTGCCGGGACTCACGATGCACACCCGCACCCCTCGTTCGTCACGCGTTTCCTGTTGCAACGTCCGCAAAATCGCACGCTGCCCCCACTTCGCGGTCGAGTAGGCACCCATCTGCGGAACAGTGATCGAGCCGAGCAGCGAGTTCACCCCGACGAACACACCACGATGTTGCCGGCGCATCACCGGCAACACCGCCTGAGCCAAGTACAGCGTGCCGTGAATCGCGGTGTCGACGACCTCGGTGAACACCTCCGCGGGCATCGCCTCCACGGCGCCGTACCCCATCACCGTCGCGGTGTGCACGACGACGTCGACGCGACCGTGCAGGTCCAGAGTTCTCCCGACGACCCGACCGGCGCCCGCGGGATCGGCGATGTCGTCGACGATGACGTCCACCACGCCGCCTCCTACTTCGCGGCATGCCTTCTGCGCGGCGTCGAGTGCCTCACCACTGCGCGAGGCCAGCACGACGTCGTCTCCACGGCAGGCGAACGCTTTCGCCGAGGCGAGGCCGATCCCGCTGCTGGCCCCGACCACGAGCACAACGCGCCTGCTCACGGGCTGAGCACCACCTTGATGCAACCGTCGCTCTTGGCGCGGAACATCTCGTACCCACGGGCGGCGTCGGCAAGTGGAAGGCGGTGCGTGGTCAGATCCAGGGTGCCGAGCGGGTCGGCCGGATCCAGCACGAGTGGCAGGATCTCATCGGTCCACCGGCGCACGTGCGCCTGCCCCATCCGCAACTGGATGCCCCGATCGAACATCTCCATCATCGGCATCGCGTCCACCTCGCCGCCGTACACACCGGACACCGACACCGTGCCGCCGCGCCGCACTCCCTTGATGGCGGCGTGCAAAGCCTCGAGGCGGTCGACGGCCAGTTTGTCGGTCACCTTCTGCGCGAGCGCGTCGGGCAACAGCCCGGTGGCTTTCTGCGCCAGGGCGGTGAGACCGCCGCCGTGCGCCTCCATGCCGACAGCGTCGATGGTGGCGTCGGGACCGCGTCCGTCCACCATCCTGATCAACGCGGCGGCCACCTCGTCGGAGCTGCCGAAGTCGTCGAGGTCGACCGGTTCCGCACCGTGCCGCCCGGCCAGCGCGAGACGTTCGGGCACCCGGTCCACGCCGATGACACGGCCGGCACCCAGGCGCCGCGCGATCCGGACCGCGAACTGCCCGACCGGCCCGAGACCGAGCACGGCGACGGTGCCGCCAGGCGGCACATCGGCGTAGCGGACGGCCTGCCACGCGGTCGGCAGGATGTCGGACAAGAACAAGAACTGGTCGTCGGGCGTGCCGTCCGGAATCACGATCGGCCCGAACTGGGCCTGCGGCACGCGGAGGTACTCAGCCTGGCCGCCAGGCACCGAACCGTAAAGCGAGGTGTAGCCGAACAGGCTCGCGCCCTTGCCCTGACCGCGCACCTGCGTCGTCTCGCACTGCGCGAACAGGTCGCGTTCGCACATCCAGCAGTGACCGCACGAGATGTTGAACGGCACCACGACCCGATCGCCCACCTTGAGGTGATCACTCGCGTCGGTACCGACCTCCTCCACGACGCCCATCGCCTCGTGGCCGAGCACGTCGCCCGGTTCGAGGTAGGGCCCGAGCACCCCGTACAGGTGGAGATCAGACCCGCAGATAGCAGTCGAGGTCACCCTGATGACAGCGTCGGTGGGTTCCTCGATGCGAGGGTCCGGCACGTCGACAACCTGAACCTTCTCATTGCCCTGCCACGTCAACGCTTTCATGATGACTGCGACACCTCCTCCGCCAGCGTGGCCGGCTTTCCAGGCTTGGTCAGAAGCTGCGGCGACACGATCAGCACGGCGCTGCAAGCAGCCGTGTCTTCACCGAGAACGTCCATGACCCGCCCTTTCGCAGGTGTTCTGAGGCATATCTCCTCGCGACTGCTCACTGACAGAACAGCCATACCCGGAGAATCGACTCAGAAACGTTTCACATCCGCGCGGCTGTCGCAGCATCTACGAACACGCGGGCGACCAGCTCCGGTGCGCGCCGACACCGTCGTCATCCACGCAGCACGTCGACGGTATGCGCGGGGTCGCGAACACATGCGGCAGTGGCCTCGGCAGGGTGGATCTCGGACTCCTGCGTGGGCTCCGGGGCCCTGAGCGGACCTCGACGGCGCCGTGACCCTGCTGGACCTCAGCACGCGGACACAGGCGCCCTGCTGGTCGCCGCGACCGCGCTGACACGGCGCGGCCAGGTCGGCCGCAGCGGCGAACTGCTCCAGCGCTCGGACAACGGACTCGGCCTAGGCTTTGGTTGCAGGCGCACGTGTCGCTGCCCAGAACCGAACGAGTGAACAGGAGCGGGTATGACCGACGACGTGGCCAGCCACGTGATCAAGGCTGAGCAGGAGCGGATCCAATGTCTCCTCGATGTGGATCGTGGCACCTACGACCGCTTGCACGCAGCGGAGTACCGGTTGTGCACCCCGACCGGCGCCGTGTGGACGAAGGCCGAGTACCTGGATCTCCTCACCAGCGGGCGGGTCATGTACCGGGAACTGCGGCTGGCCGGCGACGTGGACGCCATCGTCGGCACCGACGTCGTCGTCCTCCGCTATCGGTGCGTTATCGAGCTCACCGTCGACGGCGCGGACATCCCGCGACACGAGGCCTGGCACACCGACGTCTACACCCATGCCAGCAGCACGTGGCGTTGCGCCTGGTCACAGGCCACCGGCATCATGGACCTTCCGTCGGCCGCACCCTGACCCGACACCAGGAAGGCGCGGACGCGCCGGGCTTGACGTGCCGTCAGCTCTGAATCCTCCGTCGCAGTCGCCGCGATCAACAAGTGGCTGTGGCGCCGAGACACGGCCTAGTTGTCGCTCTGCACTCCCAGATCCGCGGCCACCTGACCGCGGACGCCTTCCACCCACTCCCTCAGAATCGGCGGGACTGTTCGACCTCGACTCCATGATCACCGACGCCGAACACGGCGGTGAGGGGTACAGGAGTTGCAATTGCCTAGCGACGTACGGCTTTCACGTAGGTTGCGGCATCGGTGCGCCATCTCCCGTTGCAGCGACAGTCCCGTGAAGCCACCGTTCCCCAGAATCCGATGTTTCAAGAGACACCCGCGTGGTAGAGCCAACATCGCGACTCTTCGCATGAACGACAGAGCAATTGCGGAGGCCGACGAAGGCTGTAGGTGACCGCCTAGGATCGGCTCCATGGCAAAGGTCATCGACTACGCGTCTGCTGGGCGGCTTACCAGCCTTGACGGTGTCGATTCGCTCGCCCTTGAGTCGGTCGCCGCTGATCCCGTGGGCGTCTGTCTGCCAGTCCACGGCCTGGTCATCCAACCCGCCGACGCGCGAGCGTTGAATCTGCCTGCCAACCGTTTCGACGAAAACCAGATCCGGCCAGCGAACTCACTGATCCGACGGTTGCTCGCGCTGGACCCGGCACCGTTGACCGCTGCCCGCGAACCGGACAAGCGGGTGGTGGGGACCTGTCGGCACTTCGCTGTGCTGAGCTGCGCGCTGCTGCGCTATCGCGGAATCGCCGCCCGCGTCCGCTGTGGCTTCGCCACCTACTTCCAGCCCGGACAGGGACTCGACCACTGGATCACCGAGTACTGGGACGACAACAGCGCGCGTTGGATCCGCGTCGACTCGGAGATCCTCGGGCAGACCGTGTTGCCCCACCCGCACGACCTGCGCCCAGGAGAGTTCCTCACTGGCGGCGAGGCGTGGAGGGCCTACCGGCGTAACGAGATCGACGCTTCCCGGTTCGGCGTCCACGGAACCCAGAACTGGGGCCCGGCCGAGATCCGTGGCAACGCCGTCAAGGATCTCGCCGCGTTGAACAAGGTCGAAACCCTTCCGTGGGACGAGTGGGGCCGCATGACCGATGCCTATGACGGAAAGACCGGCGCGGACTACGACGTCCTGCTCGATGAGCTCGCCAGCGTATGCGCGGCCGACGATCCCACAGCTGTGAGCGCACTCTACGGTCACGAGGATCTCCGCGTACCAGAGAGCCTGATCCGCTGAGGACGCCGTCAGCCTGTTCGTGTCGTGGGCGTGAGTGCGGCACCCGCAGGTCCCGCGTCACACCGCTGCGCGGCGTGTCCTTGCCGCCGTCGCTTCGCCACGGCCGCGCCAACAGGTAGCCCTCCGCCACCAGTCAGGCCTACAGACGGTTGATCGCCGTCGCCTCGGCCTCCCACGTCGTCTTCGCGACCGACGCGGGCTGCGACCGCGTCCGTAGCGCGCAATACTCCAGCAGATCCGTTTCAGTCGCCTATACGACATCGGTACCCGCTTGGGCCAGGAGCTCAGACAGTCTCACTGCGACGTAGGCGTACTTACGCATCGTCTGCGGGCTCCGGCCTTCAACGCCAGGTGCCGAAATCACGACGGCGTCCGTGACCCGGGGCGGCCGCCGGTTCGCCGGACCGACACGACCACGGCGAGCACCCATCAGTCGCCGTAGAGGTGGTGGTACTTCTGCACCCCCGCGCCGGGCGCGACCGACACCTGTTCGTGGGTCGAGGGACCGTAGGGCGGGGAGGTCACCACCAGCGCCACCTGCCCGACGCAGTCCGGCGGCAGCAGCGTCATGAGTTGGCGGGCGTCGCCGTTGAACACCCGCGTGTCGATTCCGTCATCACCGTCGACTCCTTGCTCCCGCGCGACGTCGAGGTTCGCGTTCACGACCTCCACCCAGCGACCTACCGGGCGATGCCGCCGATGCTCCAGCGCCCGCAATAGGCTGGCGCGCATGACTTCCGTGTTGCAGAACGTGGCGATCGACTGCGCGAACGCCTACGAGCTGGCTCTGTTCTGGAGCAAGGTCACCGGTCGCCCGATGCACCCCGACGACAAGCCGGGTGACCGGGAGACCGAGGTGCTGCTGGCCGAGGGCCCGGTGCTGTTCTTCAACCAGGTTCCGGAACCAAAGGTCGTCAAGAACCGCCTGCACCTGTGCCTGCGCCCCGACACCACGCGCGACGAGGAGGTCGAGCGGCTGCTGGGGCTCGGCGCGTCCCTCGCCGGCGACCACCGCAACCCCGACGTGACCGGCTGGGCGATTCTGGCCGATCCCGAGGGGAACGAGTTCTGCGTGCTGCGCAGTGCGTCCGAACGGGCCTAGGCGGAGACCTCGGGCGGGCTCACCGCGTCCAGCACGGACTGGCGCACTCCGAGCACGCTCATCAGTTCCAGTGCCCTCAACGGCCGCAGCACGGCGGGGGTGTTCGCGACGACGACGAGGGCGCTGCCCCGCCGCAGGCAGAGGTCCTGGTGGTCGAGCAGCAGGCCGATGCCCTGGGCGCCGAGGAAGCGGACACCGCTCAGATCGGCGACGACGGGAGCGGGCGGGGTGACCGACCTGACCGCCTCAGTGAGGCATTCGGCCAGGTCAGGAGCTGTGGTGTAGTCGATCTCACCGGCTACGTGCACGAGCACGGCGGCGCCCATGCTCTCGAAGGCGGTGCGGAAGGGGACTTGACCGTCGGTGAGCACGACGCAACCTCCTGTGATGACGGCGCGAACGGCCGACACCAAGGGCTGGCTGCTCAACCCACCCCGACAGTAGCGCAGTGCACGCGTGCCCGCGGTTCGGCGGTCTCCGACTTCCGATCGGAGGCCTGGTCACGTCGGTTGACGGCGTAGTATCGGTCGTCGTGACCGGTTTCTTCCACGAGACCGCCTTTTACGGCACCGACGACGCCTTCCTCGCGCACGCCGTCCCGTTCCTCGAGAACGGGCTGCGCGCCGGAGAGCCGTCGGTGGTGGCGTGCACGGAGCAGAACACCGCCCTGTTGCGCGCGGTGCTCGGCAGCACCGGCGTGATCTACCGGCCCGGCGCCGACCAGTACTCCCGCCCGTCCGAGGCCATTTCCAGCTACCGCGAGCTCTTCCGCGAGTACACGGCGGACGGTGCGAGGCAGATGCGCGTGGTCGGGGACGTGCCGCATCCCGGCATGGGCGCGCCGTGGGACTGGTGGGCGCGCTACGAGGCCGCCGCGAACCTGGCCTACGCGGAGTTCCCGGTGTGGGGCCTGTGCCCGTACGACACCAGGACCACGCCGGCCGAGGTGCTGGCCGACGTGGTGCGCACGCACCCGAACATCGCCACCGCACCCGGCGCGCACGAGGTGAACCCCGGCTACCGCGAGGGTCTGGCCGCGACAGCGCAGGTTCCGGACGTGCTCGAACGGGCCGTCCCGGCGGTGGACGTCGTCGCGCCGTCCGCGAGCGCGGTGCGGGAAGCGGTGTCCGCGGCGATCCGCGGGATCGACCTGACCGAGGACGGCGCGCACGACGTGGTCTACGCGGCGAGTGAGATCGTCACGAACGGTCTGACGCACGGCGTCGCGCCCGTCCGGTTCCGCCTGTGGGCGGACGAGTCACGCGTGGTGGTGGCGGTGACGGACCAGGGCTCCGGCCCGTCCGACCCGCTGACGGGCCTCGTGCCGACCACCGAGACCCTGTCGGCCGGGCTCGGGCTATGGATCCTGCACCGCACGTGCGACTACGTGTCGATGGGCCGGGACGCCGACGGGTTCACCGTGCGGGTCAGCATCGGCGGCCAGACGTAGGGCAGGTCGTCCGGCACGTCCGGGAAGTACCTGCGGTAGTGGCCGGGATCCTTGCGCACCAGGGCCGACTGGTGGCTGAGGTGCACGTCGTGGTCGCCCAGCCACGCCGGGAGCGCGCCCGCGGTGGCCAGCTCCTCCTGGGTGCGCACGACCGTGACTCCCCTGGCGTGCGCCAGGTCCGACCGCAGCGTCACCTCGCACGTGTCCTGGAAACCCTGCGCCCGCCACTCGGCGCAGATGTCCAGGCCGTACCGCACGAGCGCTTCCTCGTGGCCCACCCACATCTTCACCGCGGGGTGGTGGCGCCAGCCGTAGCCGGGCACCACCAGTCCGCGTTGCACCTGGATCGTCTCGACCCGTTGCTTGCCGAGCCGGCCCCGGTCCAGCACACGAGCCGTGGCGGCGAAGTCCGGGTACGGCAAGAAGGTCTGCATCGACTCAGAGCACGTACTTCGCAGCCTCAGCCGCACGTTCCCGGTCGACGTGCACCTCGTACCGGCGCGCCTGCAGCGTCATGACGCTCGCGAAGTCACGGCGGCCCCGCGTGCTCCAGTGCGCCACGAACCCGAAGACCGCGCCCCAGAACGCGCCGACCGCGAGGCTGATGAACACGAACCACGCCCAGGTCTGGCCGGCGGAGAAGAGCCCGAACAGCAGCCCGATGAACACACCGAACCAGGCACCGCTGGCCGCGCCCGCCGCAGCGGCGCGGCCTCGCGTCATGCGCCCGGTGACCTGCTCGACGGTCCGGACACCGTCGCCGATGATCCGCACGCTCTCCACCGGGAACCCGTCGTCCGACATCCGGTCCACGAGGCGCTGAGCGTCGACGTAGTCGGGGAAGGTCGCCAGCAGGGACGATTCCGTCTGAGTCACTTCGTGCTTGATGTCCACCGGCCCGGGGTACCCGCGAACACCACGTCTCACACGATCATCCGCCGCGGCCCGTCTTCTCCTGGAGGCGGTCGATGAGCTGCGAGGCCTCCACCTTGGTCAGCTCGGCCGGCACCTCCTCACCCGCTTCCTGGGCGAGAGTGTGCAGGTACGACTCCTGCGGGCCGGTCATCGGCTCGTCACCGGTCGTCCAGTCCTCAGGGTCCTTCTCCGGCGTGCGGTTCACCAGCACTCCCCTTTCGCTCGAACGTGCGTTCGAGATACCCAGGGCATGGACGGCTCAATCACCGGCTGAGGAGGGAGTCTCCGGGAGTGGACGGTCCGGGCACGACCATCGGGGGCCGCACGCGGGAGAGAAGCCGGTGGGCGACGGTCAGCAGCATGCGCGCCTCCATCCGCTCCCGGTAGCGCAGGTGCTCCTCGGCGGCCTCGACGCACCCCAGGACACTCGGCGCCACGGCGGCACCCGCCTCCGTGCAGGCCGCGAGCGCTTCCTTGAGCGTTCTGCGGGCCTCATCCCCCTCGACGCCTGCCAACGCGGTGCAGACGGCGTTGTCCAGCTTCTCCAGCGCGGTCGCCCGCTGCTGCCGTGAGACCGGTTCGCCGAGCTCGGTGGTCATGGTCATCGCCTGCCTTCACAGCCGCATCTCTCGCGCCGACTGCTTGACGCGCCCGCGCCCGAGTACCCGGTTCGAGCGCCCTCAAACTGGGACTTCAGCGGACGCCGCTACGGTGGCGGGATGCGTGCTACTTGGCGCGAGAACAACGCGCGACAGTGGATCAGCGACCTGTCCGGCCGGATCGGCGCGGCCGGGTGGGCGGCACTCGCCCTCACCCCCGCCCTGGCCGCCGAGGTCGACCAGCACGGTGCCGCCGTGCGCGACATCCTGCTGCTGGGGGTCGAGGGCGCCGGCACGGTGGGGGCGGTCGTGCTCCTGGCCGCGTACGGGCGGGGACTGCTCGACCACGCCCTCGAATCGGACTGGACGCCCACGTCGTGGCTCGGCGTCCGCCTGATGGCGGTCTGTCAGCTCGCGCACCTGCACGACGTGAAGCCGCTGACCGACGACGTGCACGCGCTTCCGAAGCTCACATGAGAACGAGGCGCACCCCAGCGGGTGCGCCTCGTCGGCATGTCTCAGGTCAGCGGTCGTCGAGCCTGCGCTCACCGGGCACCGGCTCCTGCGGCGCGGCGGCGGGCATCGGCGTGGTGACGGGCTCGGCGGGAGCAGCGGCGACCGGGGCCCGCACGGCGTCCTCACGCCCGCGCTGGTACGCCTCCGCCTGGGCCTGGGCCTGCGGCAACTCCTGCTCCGCGCGTCCCAGCCAGCCTTCCCAGCGCTGCTGCATCGGCCGCACGAGGCCACCGCCCACACCGACGACGAGGATGCCGCCGACCGTGGCGAGCACCGCGATCAGGACCGGCGTGGTGACCGTGGTGGCGACACCGATCTGGTTGAGCGCCGCGATGATGCCGAGCGCCCAGATGAAGATCGACGCGATGTTCGCGAGGACCCGCCCGTACGAGAGACCGCCGAGCGCACCGCCGATGAAGTCCTTGACCGCGCTGGCGACCGCACCGGCCACCACGACGATGATGATCGCGACCGCGGCCTTCGGCAGCCACGACACGATGCCGGTGAGCAGTTCCGAGACGGGGTTCGGGCCCCAGACGCCGAACGCGATCTGCAGCGTGATGAGCAGCAGGGCGTAGTAGACGAGCTTCGCGAGCAGGTCGGAAGCGTCGTACTTGCTGTTCGCGAGCATCCGGCGGATCCCGCCGCGCTCGACCAGCTTGTCGAACCCGACGCGTTCGAGGACCTTGTCGACGAGCTTCGCCACCGCCTTCGCGACGAACCAGCCGATCAGCAGGATCAGCAGGAACGCCGCGAGCTTGGGCACGAACGTGGCGACCGCGCGCCAGGCGTCGGTCAGCCCTTGTCCGAAGTCCATGTCGAGCTCCCTTCGCACGGGCGCCCGGCCGGGTCACCCGCACCAGGCAGTACCCGGTGCGGGCTCACTTCACACGGACTTCACGACACCTGCTTGAGCTCGCGGTCGCACGCGACCAGGTGCTCCCACGTCCGGCCGCGCTGACTCGGCGGCGCGGAACCGTCCGCCGTGCAGATCGGGTAGACGAGGCCGAAGGGAACCGGCTGATCGAACTCATCTCCGGTGTGGACGTCGACCAGACGACGCACGTGTGCCATCACGACCACTCCTTCGCGTGAACCGCGGACCAAGGGGTTTGGGATCATCGAATACCCCGTGAGCTGCGCGGACATGCATGTCCGCGTTGCGACATAAGAGTGAAACCGTCCGTCCTCTGTGGACTAACGCGCCGTGACGGCCAGGGTGAGCGCGCCGTCGTGCGGGATGGTGGAGATGCGCAGCCGCGGGTTCAGCTGCCGCCCCGGCCGAACCGGACCACCGTGCGGCCGCGGGTCAGCGTGAGGCCACGCGAGTCGAGCTCCAGCGTGTCGGAATCCCTTACCACCATGGGAATTGCTCCGTGGCCGCGCTGGTGACCCGCACCGAGCGCACGATCCGGTCCCCCTACGGGTGTCTCGATCACGACCGCCTGACCGGGCGGAGCGGCGAGAAGTCCGACTGCGGCCGTGCCACGCCCGTCAACCTGCTAATTCGAATTATTACAGGGTTGACGGCGAACCGGGTGCTCACGCAGACTCCGTGCCAATTCGAATTGGCAGGTGCTCATGGCGAAGAGGCTCACCCAGCAGGACATCGCCCGGATGGCAGGCGTCAGCCAGGCCACGGTGTCGCTGGTGCTCAACAACCGCACCGACAGCGGCGTGCGGATCGCGGAGGACACGCGGGCCCGTGTGCTGGAGGTGATCCGGCGGACCGGGTACGTCGCGAACCCGATCGCGCGCCGGCTGCACGACCAGCGCAACCGCATCCTCGGCGTCTTCACCTACGAGGCCGTCTTCCCGAGCACCCGCGCGGACTTCTACCAGCCGTTCCTCGAGGGCATCGAGGAGCAGGCGGAGGCGGTGGGCTGCGACCTGCTGCTGTTCACCAGCGCCAAGGCGACCGGCGGGAAGCGGCGGATCTTCAGCGACGACAGCAGGATCCGGCTCGCGGACGGCTGCGTGCTGCTCGGCCGGTCGATCGACCGCGACGACCTCGCGCAGCTCGTGGCGGAGGCCGTCCCGTTCGTCTCGATCGGCCGGCGCGACGACGCGGGCGGTCCGGTCCCGCACGTCGGCGCCGACTACGCCGCCGCCGTGCGGGACCTGGTGGACCGCGCGGTCGCCCTCGGGCACCGCGAGTTCGCGTACGTGGGCGCCGGAACGGGCGCGGAGTCGTCGGCCGACAGGCTGCGCGGGTTCAAGGAAGCCGTTGCGGCTCATGGTGTGCATGGCGTGCACGTCCAGTTCACCGGGCTTGGTCAGCTCGTCGAGGCGGGTGTCACGTGCGTGCTGGCCGAGGAGGTCTCCGACGGCGCCGCGCTCGTGCTCGCCGCCCGCGAGCGCGGCCTGTCGGTCCCCGGTGACCTCTCGGTGCTGACGCTCGGCGCCGCCACCCGGCCCGCGCCGGACGACGTCCGGCTCACCGGTTTCCACATCCCCCGGCGCGAGATGGGGCGGCGCGCGGTGCAGGCGCTGACCGAGGTGCTCGAGCACGGCACCACCCCGCAGGAACTGCTGGCCTGCGAGTTCGTCGAAGGCACCAC
Source organism: Lentzea pudingi (assembly GCF_014646255.1). Taxonomy (GTDB): domain Bacteria; phylum Actinomycetota; class Actinomycetes; order Mycobacteriales; family Pseudonocardiaceae; genus Lentzea; species Lentzea pudingi. The sequence continues at coordinate 667,227 of NZ_BMNC01000001.1, read as the reverse complement.
GCTCGGTTGATCCTGGAGGAATCTGTTGCAGCACAACACTGATGTCGTCGTCGTGGGCGGCGGACTCGGCGGGGTCGCCGCCGCTCTCGCGCTGCTGCGCGCCGGTCGCCGGGTCGTGCTCACCGAGGAGTTCGAGTGGCTCGGCGGGCAGCTCACCAGCCAGGCCGTGCCGCCGGACGAGCACAGCTGGGTCGAGCGCTTCGGGGTCACCGCCTCGTACCGCTCGTTGCGCGACGGCATCCGCGACTACTACCGCCGCCACTACCCCCTCACGCCGCAGGCGCGGGCGTGGCGCGAGCTCAACCCCGGCGCGGGCAACGTGAGCCGCCTCTGCCACGAACCCCGCGTCGCCGTGGCCGTGATCGACGAGATGCTGGCGCCCTACCGGGGCAGCGGCAGGCTCACGGTCCTCCAGCCCGCCAGGCCGGTCTCGGCGCGCACGGACGGCGACCGGATCGTGTCGGTCACCGTCGAGCACAACGGTGCGGAGGTCGAGCTGGCAGCGCCCTACGTCCTCGACGCGACGGAGACCGGTGAGCTGCTCCCGTTGTCCGGCACCGAGTACGTCACCGGCTTCGAGTCCACACTGGACACCGGTGAGCCCAGCGCGCCGGAGACCGCGCAGCCGGCGAACATGCAGGCGATGTCGGTGTGCTTCGCGATCGACCACGTCGACGGCGACCACACCGTCGACAAGCCCGCGCGGTACGACTTCTGGCGCGAGTACCAGCCCTCGTACTGGGGCGACCGCATGCTGTCGTTCCGCTCCCCCGACCCGCGCACGCTGAGCATCGCCGAGCGAACGTTCACCCCGAACCCGGACGACGACCCGTTGAGCGTCCTGTCCGACCAGCGGCTCAGCGCGGGCGACAGCAACCTGTGGACGTTCCGCCGCATCGCCGCCCGCCGCAACTTCGTCGACGGCGCCTACGACAGCGACATCTGCCTGGTCAACTGGCCGATGATCGACTACTTCGAGTCGCCGGTGATCGACGTCCCGGACGCGGACGCGCACATCGCCGCGGCACGGGAGCTGTCGAGGTCGGTGCTGTACTGGCTGCAGACCGAGGCGCCGCGGCAGGACGGCGGCACCGGGTTCCCCGGCCTGCGGCTGCGCGGCGACGTCACCGGCAGCGCGGACGGTCTCGCCCAGGCGCCGTACATCCGCGAGTCACGGCGGATGCGGACCGAGTACACGATCGTCGAGCAGGACCTCTCGCTCGCCGTGCGCGGCGACAAGGGCGCCGTCCAGCACGCCGACGCCGTGGGCGTGGGCATGTACCGCATCGACCTGCACCCCTCGACCGGCGGCGACAACTACCTCGACGTCGCGAGCTGCCCGTTCGAGATCCCGCTCGGCGCGCTCATCCCCCAGCGCGTCGAGAACCTGCTACCCGCGGGCAAGAACATCGGCACCACCCACATCACCAACGGTTCCCACCGGCTGCACCCGGTCGAGTGGAACGTCGGCGAGGTCGCGGGCGCGCTCGCGGACTTCTGCCTGGCGCACCGAGTCACCCCTCGCGCGGTGCGCAACACCCCCGGCCTGCTCGCGGACTTCCAGCACCGGCTGGAACGCGACGGGGTCGAGCTCCGCTGGCCGGACGTGTCCGGTTACTAGCTGCCCAGGGAGACAACGATGTCCAGGCTTCTAGCACTCATCTGCACAGCTCTCCTCGCCCTCACGGCGTGTTCAGGCTCGGCCGCCACCGGACCCAAGTCGCTGCGCATGACCGTGTGGACCGCCAACGAGGCGCATCTCAAGCTGCTCAACGAGATCGCAGCCGAGTACAGGGCGGCGCACCCGGACGTCACCGAGATCAAGTTCGACACGATCCCGGCCGACGGCTACACCACCACCCTCACCACCCAGATCGCCGGCGGCAACGCGCCCGACCTGGCGTGGATCCTCGAGGAGTCGGCACCGGACTTCGTGTCCTCGGGCGCTTTGGCACCGATCAGGGCGAAGGTCGAGAAGGCCGACGAGCTCGTGCCGTCCGCGATCAAGCTGTGGGAGAAGGACGGCGAGCTGTACGCGTACCCGTTCTCCACCTCGCCGTTCGGTCTGTTCGTCAACACCGACCTGGTGAAGGAACTGCCGAAGACCTGGGAGCAGGCGGTCGCGGCCTCGGCCGGCAAGAACCTCGTGCTGCCGGACTTCAAGTACCAGAACTGGGCCGTGCTCTCGGCGATCTGGCGCGGCTGGGGCGCTCAGGCGTGGAGCGAGGACGGCAGGCAGTGCGGCTTCGCGAGCCCGGAGATGAAGGACGCCATGACGTTCGTCCACAAGGCGATCTTCACGGACAAGGCGATCCCCGGCCCCGGCACGACCGTGGACTTCTTCGCGGGCAACGCGGCCATGGCCGTCAGCCAGATCTCGCGGGCGGGCGCGTTGAAGGAGGCGAAGTTCGGCTGGACGCTGCTGCCGCTGCCGCAGGGCCCCAAGGGTGACTACGCGGTGATCGGCCAGGCCGGCGTCGGCGTGCTGAAGCGCTCCAAGAACGCCGAGGCCGCCGCGGACTTCCTGGGCTTCTTCACCAACGCGGCCAACTCCGCGAAGCTCGCCCAGTTCTTCCCGCCGGTGCGGCAGTCGTTGCTCAACGCCGGCACGCTGGCCAAGAGCAACCCGCTGCTCAAGCCGGAGCAGCTGCAGTCGGTCGTGATCGACGGCATCAGCAAGGGCGTGGTGAAGCCGAGCCACCAGGGCCAGGAGGAGCTCAACCAGACGATCCGCGCGGCGCTCGACCCGTTGTGGAAGCCGGACGCGGACATCGGCCAGGTGCTCGACGGCGTGTGTACGAAGATCAAGCCGTTGCTGGAGCGCCAGTGACGTTCTGGACGTATCGCAGGCGCGACAACCTGGTCGGCTACCTGTTCGTCGCGCCTGCCCTGCTCGGCAGCCTCGCGTTCGTGCTGTTCCCCCTCGCGATGGTCGCCTGGTACAGCCTCAACGAGTGGAACGTGCTCGGCGGCACGTTCGAGTTCATCGGCGGCGAGAACTACGCGAGGCTGCTCGCCGACGAGAAGCTGCGTGACTCGCTCGTCGCCACGGCCTGGTTCGCCGCCGGGCTGGTGGTGCTGAACCTGTCGCTGGCGTTGCTGCTCGCGGTGCTGCTCAACCAGAAGCTGCGCGGCACCACGTTGTTCCGCACGCTGTTCTTCTCCCCCGTGCTGGTGTCGCTGGTGGCGTGGACGCTGGTGTGGCAGCTCATGCTGCAGCCGGAGGGCAGCGTGAACGGCCTGCTCGGCGTGTTCGGGATCGACGGACCGAACTGGCTGCGCGGCGAGACGACCGCCATGGTGTCGGTGGTCGTCGTGCAGGTGATCAAGAACGTCGGGCTCAACATGGTGCTGTTCCTCGCGGCGCTGCAAGGGGTTCCGGCACCGTTGTACGAGGCCGCGAAGATCGACGGCGCGGGGCCGTGGACCCGGTTCCGGCGGATCACGATCCCGTTGATCAGCCCGACGATCCTGCTCACGTCGATCATCACGATCGTCGGCTCGCTGCAGGTGTTCGCGCAGATCGCGGTGCTCACCCAGGGCGGTCCCGGCACGTCGACGACCGTGTTGATCTACTACCTGTACCAGCAGGCGTTCCAGTTCCACCACTTCGGCTACGGCGCGACGATCTCGGTGCTGCTGTTCGTCATCGTCGCCGCCCTGACGCTGCTGCAGTGGCGGATGCGCCGGAAGTGGGTGCTCCATGAGTCGTAAGGTCTGGCTGTACGGGTTGTTGTGCCTGCTGTGCGTGCCGTTCGTGTTCCCGACGTGGTGGATGGTCACCTCGTCGATGAAACCGATCAGCGAGATCTTCTCCGAGTCGCTGCTGCCGTCGGAGTGGACGTTCTCCACGTACGAGACCGTGTTCAGGATGCAGCCGTTCGGGCAGCAGTACTGGAACAGCCTCTACATCGCGGTGATCGTCACGGCCGGCACGATGGCCGTCGCCGCGCTCGCGGGGTACGCGTTCGCCCGGATCAGGTTCCCCGGCCAGAACGTGCTGTTCGTGGTGGTGCTGACCGGCCTGCTCATCCCGAGCGAGGTCACGATCGTCCCGCTGTTCCAGATGTTCCAGTCGTTCGGGATGACGAACACGCACTGGCCGCTGATCATCGTGCCGATCTTCGGGGCGCCGTGCGTGCTGGCGATCTTCATCATGCGCCAGTTCTTCATCGCGCTGCCGCCGGAGCTGGAGGAGGCCGCCCGCATGGACGGCCTGGGCCGGGCGGGCATCTTCTACCGGATCGCCCTGCCGCTCTCCAGGCCCGCGCTGGGCGCGGTCGCGATCTTCACGTTCCTGCACTCGTGGAACCTGTACCTGGAACCGATCGTGTACCTGTCCACCCCGGACATGTTCACGCTGCCGCAGGCGCTGACCCAGTTCGTGGACATCTACGGCGGCCCCATGTGGAACGTCCAGCTGGCCGCCGCGACGATGACGGCCGTGCCGATCCTCGTGGTGTTCGTGCTGGCGCAGCGGCAGTTCATCGAGGGCCTCGCGCACACGGGCGTGAAGGGGTGATCGACCCGGAGATCGCGTCAGCGGTGGACTTCTCCCGTCCACCGCTGACGCTCGAGGGAATTCCGGCGAGGCGGGCCGCCAACCGGATCGTCACCGACGCCGAACTGACGCGCGGTGGCGCGGTGACGTTCACCGAGGAGGACGCGGACGGCGTGCCCGTGCTCGTGCTGCGTCCGACAGGCTCTGAGGGCCCTTCCGTTCTCCACGTGCACGGCGGCGGGATGGTCGCGGGTACCCGCCGGTCCGACCTGCACGTGCTGGCCGAGTGGGTGTCGGAGCTGGGCGTCACGCTGGTCTCGCCCGAGTACCGGCTGGCGCCCGAACACCCGCACCCGGCGCCTGTGCGGGACTGCTACCGGACGCTGGAGTGGATGGACCGCAACGGGTTCGGCTCACCGGTCGTCGCGGGCACGTCGGCGGGCGGCGGGCTGGCGGCGGCGGTCGCGCTGATGGCCCGCGACCTCGGCGGGCCGGCCATTCGCGGTCAGCTGCTGATGTGCCCGATGCTCGACGACAGGTGCGAGACCCCGTCCAGCCACCAGTTCCTCGACGGCACCACCTGGGTGCGCTCGTCGAACCTCACCGGCTGGACGGCGTTGCTCGGCGAGGCCAGGGGCGGGCCGGACGTGTCACCGCACGCCGCTCCGGCGCGCGCGACCGATCTCTCCGGCCTGCCGCCGACCTACGTCGACGTGGGCTCGGTGGACGTGTTCCGCGACGAGGCCGTCGGCTACGCCTCCCGCATCTGGCAGGCCGGAGGGGACGCCGAGCTGCACGTGTGGCCCGGCGGCTGCCACGGTTTCGACCAGCTCGCGCCGGACGCCCTGGTGTCGCGGCGCGCTCGTGCGACCCGCATCGCCTGGCTGCGGCGGGTGCTCGGCTGAGTCCCTCGCGGGAGAACACCCGCGAGGGACTCGCGATCACTTGTAGCGCGGATGTGTGGTGTGCCATTCGAAGCCGCCACCCATCCAGGCCTTGGTGCCCTTCAGGAACCGGTGCAGCTCCACCGATGGCACCGCGAGCAGCGCCTTGTGCCCCGCCTCGAAGTCGCGCACCAGTTGGTTGTGCAGCTCCACGGTCCGTGCGGTGGCCTCGGCGATCGAGCACTCACGGTCGGCCGCGATCTGCAGGACCATGTTGCAGACCGGTTTCTCGTCGGCGGCGTCCTTCTCCACCGACACCAGGTCGTTCACGATCACCGACGCCGTGCCCGCGGCCGTGAGCAGCTGCCGCACCCGCGGGTCGTAGTACAGCGGCGCGGGCAGTTCGTACCCTCCAACGGCGTCGATCAGCGTCATCGACGTGTAAAAGGTGTCGTGCTGCCTCGTCGCGAGGTACTGCCACGCGGGCGGGTAGTTGCCCGTGTGCCGCCAGGCCGCGTAGGCGCCCCACGACACGAACATCGCGAACGTCGAGTAGCAGACCCGTTGCACCACGGTCGCCGTGCTGCGGGCCGTGAGGTGCGCGATGCCCGAGCGCAGGCCGACGAGCACCGGATCGGACGCGACCCTCTCCTCCAGGTCCGCGGTGAACTCGGCGGCGGGCGCCACCGGGTCCATCGCGGCCATCGCCAGGGCCAGCCGCGGTGGCAGCTCGGCCGGGATCGCGCCCATCTCCGTGTCGTCCGCGTACAGGTCGTCAGCGGCCCACCACGCCGCGTTCAGCCGGGCGGCGATCAGCAGCTGGTCGACGTCGTCGGTGTCCACGTGCGTGAGCACCGCGAGCCGGCCGAACATGCCGCCCAGGAACCGTTCCGGCTCCTCGAAACCGCACTCCCCCGCCCAGGCGACGAGGCGCTCGTCCACGGCGGCCGCCAGCAGGGCGTCCTCGCGTTCGAGCACCGGCACGTACAACGGCGGCGCGGTGCCGTCGCCCCACTGGCGTTCGGCGTAGCCCGGCTCCGGCGGCGGTGCCACGACCTCGGGCCGCCCGAGCCGGGCAGCGGAGGTGCCCAGCCCGGACGGCCCGGTGAGGAGGTCCTTCATCAGATCCTGTCCGCCACGATCAGCAGGTAGTGGAAGCTGCCCTCCTTGTACGCGGTGAGGAACGGGTCCTCGACGCCGGTCGCGACCGACGACTGGGCCCGCAGCTCCCAGTACGGGATGGTGTCCGGCGTCAGGTCGACGACGCTGATCGGCACGAACCCGTTGTCCGCCAACGCCCGGAAGTACTCGCTGCGCGGGTGGATGTTGCAGATGTAGTGCTGGTCGATCTGGCTGACCGCGCGCGATCGCAGGCCGGTCAGGTCGTTGGAGCAGCCGGTGATGCAGACGTACCGGCCGCCGGGCGCGATGAGGCGCGCGAACTCGCCGTACAGCTGCTGGAGGTCCACGTACATCGTGGTCTCGTTGGTCCAGATGCCGTTGAACGAGCCGGTCTCGAAACCGGTGTCGAGCATGTTCTTGAAGTGGAACCGCACCTCGTCCGCGACACCGCGTTCCTGGGCCTGGCCGTTGGCGAACGCCACCTGCTCCTCGGAGATGCTGACGCCGTCGATGCGGGCGCCGAAGCGGGCGTTGGCCATGAAGCTCGTGCCGCCGCGGCCGGACCCGCCGTCCATCAGGTGGGGATGGGGCGGCAGGTCGCCGAACGCGTCGAGCAGCACCTCCGCCTGCGCCGTCTCCAGCCGGTGCATCTCGGCGATCATCACCTGGTCGCGCACCTCGGCGGGCGCCTGCAGCACCGCCGGGTCGTACTGGCCGAGCCCGTAGTGGTGGTGGTAGAGCCCGTCCACCTCGCCGAGCTTGATGTTGACCGGGTCCTTCTCCTTGTTCCAGTAGTCCGCGACGGAACGCTGGTAGTCGGTGCGCAGAACCGGCTTCACAGTGGGGCTCGCCATGACCTGGGTGGCTCCTGTTCGTTGGAACGCTCACTGCCGAACAGCAACTGACCTTTGCAGCCGACGGCCCAGCGGGCGATCCGCCGTTCAGGCTTGGTTCGGACACGAACGGGGCCCGGAACGTCGCGTTCCGGTAGGTCCTTTAACGCAGGCAAGGGGGTTGGTATCCGCACTTTCGTGGGATCTCCGCGCCCGACCGGATGACAGGAGGGCCAGAAATTCCATGTCACTGGGAAGAAATCCCGGCACAGCGCTCACGGCGCCGCCCCACGCCCGCTCGGCCCGCTGACGGCACGGACGACTCGCACGATTCAGACGCCTGAGCAGCCCCGGGAACTGTTCGATCGAGCAAGAAGTCGTCATTGAAAACCATTGCACCATTACCTATTTCACGAACGTGAATATTTGACACAGATCTAATCCATCGACTACAAAGAAATGGCCCCGCCCTGCCAACCGAGGGTTATCAATGCCGAAAACCTCGCTACTGCTGTCCCTGCTCTTAATCGGTTCGCTGACCGTTCCCGCCACGACGGCGATCGCCGCACCCGCGCTGACGGGCCTGGACGTCTCGTCGGGCAACCGGCGAGCACCTATTTCCAGCCTGTACGATTGGTCGAAAGCCGGGTATCGCGGCAATGGCGTGCTGCCGGGAAACAATGAGATCAACCCGAGCGCCACCTGTCAGATCACGGCGGCGGAACTCGCTTCCCAGTTCGGCGTCCGCCCGGACGACGCGGCTGACGACACAGCGGGGCTCCAGGCCGCGATCGACGCGATCAGAACGCAGTGCTCACCCAGCGCGAGCTACACGAAGCTCAGCACCATCACGCTGCCGGCGGGCCGGCTGAAGGTCTCGAAGGAGCTTCACGCCGACGCCGACTACCTGATCATCAGGGGCGCGGGCGCGACCGCCACGAAGATCGTCTACACCCCGGACGCGACCACCCGGTACGACTCCCTGACGCCGGACGGGTCGGACTGGGACGAGGACGGCATGACGTCCGGGCAGGGCAAGGGCGGCTGGCTGTGGCCGGGCCGCGGCCTGTTCCGGGTCCAGTCGCGCGGCGTGCACAGCAGTTACGCGAGCGACTACGCGGCGGCACCGGAGAACCGCAAGGACATCTTCGAGGGCACGGTCAACGTGCACTGGAAAACCGGTGTGAAGGTGAGCGCGGCCGCGAAGTCCGGAGACCGCACAGTCAAGGTCACCTCGTCCAGTGCGATCAAAGCGGGCATGCTCGTCAACGTCCGTGCCGCGAACTCGGTGAAGTTCTACGAGCAGCAGTTCGCGACGGGCACGCCGTACCCGATGCTGAACATGCACATGCGCCAGCAGATCTTCACCGTGACGTCGGTGTCGGGCACGACGGTCACGCTCGACAAGCCGCTGGAGTTCGACGTCCCGGTCAACTCCACCTCGGACGGGTCCCCGGCGATCGGCGGGACGACGTACGACTCGAAGGTGTCGCCGCTGGTGGATCCGGTCCTCGGCGTCGGGTTCGAGAACTTCGGCTTCACGCAGGCGATGCCGAACCTCGACCCCGCCGAGGCCACCAACAACTACGGCAACATGGCTCCCGCAGACGAGATGCACGGGATCGTGTTCAAGTGGGCGGCGAACTCGTGGGTGAAGGGCATCCGCGCCGAGATGACCGGGTCGCACCCGATCGTCACCGAGGAGGCCAAGAACCTCCAGATCGTCGACAACCACCTCGACGGTTCGTGGAACAAGGGCAAGGGCGGCAACGGTTACTTCCGCGGCTCACGCGTGTGGGACTCGCTCTACGCCGGCAACACCTCGCGCAACCTGCGGCACTTCACGTTCCAGTGGTCCGCTTCGGGCAACGTCGTGGTGGGCAATGACTTCGACTCCGACCTGAACCTGCACGGCGGGTGGGAGCGCAACAACCTGTTCGAGAACAACAGCGTGAAGGTCTCGTACGCCCACCGTTCGGGCAACTGCCGTGCCAACTGCGGTGAGGAGGGCGGCGGCGGGCCCGACGACTCGAACTGGTTCCCGATCTGGTGGGGTGCCGGCAAGAAGGCCGTCAAGTGGTCCGGTGCCACCGGCCCGCGCAACGTGTTCTTCAACAACGGCATGACGAAGCAGCTGTCGACCGGTGGCTCGTACGACCCGTTCTACAGCGAGAAGGGCCGGGTCTACCAGTTCGGCTGGAACGGCAGCGCGTACAAGCACCTCGACATCGGTGGCACCGCCATCACCGACTGGGCGAAGAACGAGCAGCGCGACTACACCGGCGGCCACGGCGTCGACGCTTCGAAAACCGACACGGCGAAGTCGTTGTTCCTCAAGAACATCCCGGCCACGTTCGCTGCCGGGTCCACCGAGGACGACTTCGGCGCGCGGGCCACGATCCCGGTGTCCACCGCCGACCAGCTGAGGACCGCGCTGGCCGGCGCGAAGCCGGGCGACACGATCTCGTTGGCACCGGGCACGTACCGCGGCGCGTTCGTCTCGCAGAAGGCCGGCACGTCGAGCAACCCGATCACGCTGAGCGGTCCCTCGTCGGCGGTGCTGGTCAACGACGGCCCGTCCGGCACCGCTCCCTCCTGCCCGGCGCCGACCGCGGGCTGGGACTCGGGTTACGGCCTGTGGCTGTACAACGCGCCGTACTGGAACATCAAGGGCATCACGGTGGCGGAGTCGAAGAAGGGCATCATCCTCGACAACTCCCACCACGTCACGATCGACGGCGTGACCGTGCGCAGGACCGACGAGGAAGGCGTGCACTTCCGGCGTTCCTCCGCCGACGGCGTCATCAGGAACTCGACGATCACGGACGCCGGCGTCGTGACGAAGGACTACGGCGAGGGCGTGTACATCGGCTCCGCGAACTCCAACTGGAAGTGTCACGGCAACACCGGCGGCGTCGACAGGTCCGACCGCGTCCAGGTGATCGGCAACAGGATCGGCCCTGGCGTCTCCGCTGAGCACATCGACGTCAAGGAAGGCACGCAGGGCGGCCTGATCAGCGGCAACACGTTCAACGGCACCGGGATCTCCGGCGCCAACTCCGCCGACTCGTGGGTCGACGTGAAGGGCTTCGGCTACCGGATCGAGAACAACACCGGCACCTTCACCTCACCCGGCACGTTCAAGAACGGCTACGAGACGCACAACCCGAGCACGACGCCGTCGTTCGGCAACGGCTGCGGGAACGTGTGGCGGAACAACAGGTCCGACCTCGGCAACGTCGGCGAGTACGCGGTGTACGTGTCGTCCACCTCGAAGTGCAAGGCCAACCCGAATGTCGTGCACGCCTCGAACACGGTCAGCCGTGCGAAGAAGGGCGTGTCGAACATCCCGGTCACCCCGTAGAAGGCGGGGGTTGCAGGGGTCCCGGCCGGTGTACGGCGGCGTCGCCGGCCGGGTCCTCTGGCTACTGAACAGGTTGCTTCATCGCCCGCACTTCCTCCCGCAGCGCCCGGACCTCCTGCAGCAGCAGGTCGTCGTGGCTCGCGGAACGGGGTGCGGGCAACGTGATCTCCTCCTGCATCGCGCTGCACACCACCGCGATGAACAGGTTCAGCATCGTGAACGTGCCGACCATCAGGTAGACGAGGAAGAAGATCCACGCGAGGGGCTTCTGCTCCATCAGGTCGCGCATCACGTCCGACCAGCCGTCGCCCGTGGTGATCTGGAACAGCGTCAGCAACGTCGGGCCGAGGCCCGTGAAGCGCGGGTCACCGGTGTCGCCGAAGAGGTTGCTCGCGACCACCCCGCCGATGTAGACGAGCAGCGCCAGCAGTCCGCACAGTGACAGCAGCCCGGGAATGGACCTCACCAGCGCCGTGACGACCCGGCGCATGCTCGGCACCATCGCGACGAGCCGCAGCGCCCGCAGGATCCTGAGGCTGCGCAGCACCGACAACGGGCCGGCCGCCGGGATCAGCGCGATGGCCACGATGACGAAGTCGAAGACGTTCCACGGGTCCTTGAAGAACCTCCAGCCGAACGCGTACAGCCTCGCCCCGAGCTCCAGCGTGAAGATCGCCAGCGCCAGGCGGTCGACCATCGTCAGCAACGGGCCGAAGTTCGCGTGCAGGACGGTGGAGGTCTCCGCTCCCAGCGTGATCGCGTTGACCACGATCACGCCGAGGACGAACATCTGGAACCGGTCGCTCTCCACGAGCTGGCCGATCCGGGCACGCGCCATCTTCACTTGCTGCTCCTACGACAGGGGTTGTGCTACCTATCGGCGGTGGAGGCGGCCCAACTGTTCACCCGGTCGTGTTGATCAGCTCCAGTCTGCTCGCGGTGCGGGCAAGGTCTCGCGTGTCGCCACCGACGATCTCCCCGAGCACGTGGTCGCTCACGAGCGTCAGCCTGACGTCCTTGTCCACCAACACGTCCACGACGTTAGCGAACCGCTGCCTCGCGTCCCTGCCGCAGGTGTGCAGCCTCGGGACGCCGGTGATCACCCAGTCGTCGAAGCGGTCGGCGAGCACCAGGTAGTCCTGCGTCGAGGTCGGTTTCTCGCACAGGTCGCCGAAGTCGAACCAGATCCTGGTGTGCTCGGTGCCGAGCGCGGTGATCGCGCGGCCGTTGACGTCGAGGGTGACCGGTGTGTCCGGCAGTTCGGTGTCGCCGGTGATCTCGCCGGTCTCGAAACGCGACCGTGGCGCGCCGTGCAGGTGCCGGTAGTCGTTGGTGCCGTTGAGCTCCACGGGTTCCATGAGCTTCTCGACCAGTTCGATGCCGGGCAGGAAGAGGTGGTGGTAGAGCGGGTCGGGCAACAGCCCGGCGGGCGGGTAGTTCGACGTGGCGATGATCATCACCTCGCGTTCTTGGAGCGCCTCCAACAACCGCGTCAGCAGCATGGCGTCGCCGACGTCGTGCACGTGTAGTTCGTCGAACGCGAGCACCTTCGGCCGCCCGACCAGTTCCCGCACTGCCCTGGCGACGGCGCCGCGTTCGTACAACCGCTCGGCGATCCCGCGATGCAGTTCCTGGAAGAACGCGTGGAAGTGCACGCGCTTCTTGGCCCCAGGCATGACGTCGAAGAGCGCGTCCGCCAGGAAGCTCTTGCCCCGGCCGACCGGCCCGTGCAGGTAGACGCCCCTGCGCCGACCGGCGAGCACCTCGAGCCGGGCGATGACGTCGAGCTGTGCGTCGTCGAGCACGTACCCGCTGCTCGACACGTGTGCCCGAAGATCCACTGATACCCCCGCGCCAGCTTACGATCGACCCCGTGAGCAATGTCGAGGCCGAGCCCGCAGAAGTGACGTGCACCTCCACGCCCGGTGGCGTGGAGGTCCTGACCCCGCGCGACGTCCCGCTGGGCGGCCCGCGGGCGATGAAGGTGCGCCGGACGCTCCCCCAGAAGCAGCGGTCGCTGATCGGCGCCTGGTGCTTCTGCGACCACTACGGCCCGGAGGACGTCAGCATGGACGTCGCCCCGCACCCCCACACGGGCCTGCAGACCGTGAGCTGGCTGTTCACCGGCGAGATCGAGCACCGCGACAGCCTCGGCGTCCACGCGCACGTCCGCCCCGGCGAGCTCAACCTCATGACCGGCGGCAGCGGCATCTGCCACTCCGAGCAGTCCACCGCCGCGTCCACCGTGCTGCACGGCGTGCAGCTCTGGCTGGCCCTGCCCGACGCCCACCGCGACGCGCCGCGCGACTTCCAGCACCACGTCCCGCCGACCGTTCAGGTGGACGGCTGCGCGGTCCGGGTGTTCCTCGGCTCGCTGGCGGGCTCGACGTCACCGGTCCGCACGTTCACGCCGCTGCTGGGTGCCGAGATCGTCCTGCCGGCGGGTGCGTCGCTGACCTTGGACGTGGACCCCGCGTTCGAGCACGGCGTCCTGCTCGACACCGGCGACGTGGCGCTCGGTGAGACGGCGCTCGACCCCGGTGCGCTCGGGTACGTGGGCACCGGTTCGACGACGCTGACGTTGTCGTCGGCCGGAGGCGCGCGGGTCGTGCTGCTGGGCGGCGAGCCGTTCGGCGAGGAGATCGTCATGTGGTGGAACTTCGTCGGGCGCACGCACGACGAGATCGCCGCGTTCCGGGAGGAGTGGCAGGCGGAGACCGACCGGTTCGGCCGGGTCGAGGGCTACCCCGGTGCCCGGCTGCCCGCGCCGCCGCTGCCGGGCGGACGGCTGCGGCCGCGCGGCAACCCGGCCTGATCCACTCCGTCCGAGCAGCAGGTCACTTACCGTGCCGAATCAGCTACAGAAAGCACGCTCACTTTTAAGTCGAATTTAAGGTAATCATCCCGCCGCCCCCTCATCCGGGTCGTGAGCAGGCCGTCCCACCTCGTGATTTCCATCCACAGATGACTGAGCCACCGAACGCGAAAATCGGAAAACCCCTGGTCAGAACAGGCGGCCAACACCGTCTTGCCTGGTCACGGCACCTGCATGCGAAAAGTCATACCTCGGGACCATTGAAAATCACGTTCCGATCGCTTTTCCTGATCGAGGCATCCACGGCGGTTGCCGGACGTCTAAGGGGGCATGAGGAACGTGACACGAGTGGGCGCCGACTCGACATTCGCCTTCATCGCTCCGTCCGGGCGTCCCCTGCCCGTCGACGTCGAGCTCGGCTACCGCGCCGACGACCCGCACGCGGTGACCATGACGTTCCGCATGGGACGCCAGGAGACCGTGTGGCTCGTCAGCCGCGACCTGCTCGCCGACGGGCTGATCACCACCAGCGGTGCGGGTGACGTGCGGCTGCGGCCCCACAACTCCACGACCGCCGTTCTGGAGCTGCGCTCCGACGTGTCGCACGCGGTGTTCCACGTGCAGTCGGCCGAGCTGCAGGAGTTCCTGAACTCCACCTATGACGTTGTCGCCCCCGGTTGCGAGAACGACTACGTCGACTTCGAGGTGGAGCTGCGCAAGCTGCTCGACTGAGACGACGGGCGTTTTCACCCGAACGAGCCCGTACCTTGGACCGATTCCAACCCATACGTTCGAAGTCGTGACCGTGACGACTTCCACCGCGTACAGCAGGGATCTGGGCGACGAGCTGCGTCGCCTCAGGCAGAGGTTCACCGGCCTGAGGGGCCGCGCGATGGCGCTGCAGCTCGGCTGGGATCCGAGCAAGGTGTCCAACCTCGAGCACGGCAAGATCCGTGGCACCGACATCGACCTGGCCCAGTACCTCACCGTGTGCGGCAAGGACATCGACTTCTTCGAGGACTTCCTCCGCCGCTACCACAACGCTTTCGACCCGTACCTCGCCCAGGTGCCCGGCAACCTGCGCACCCTCACGATGACGGAGGCCATGGCCACCGGCATCACGGCGTACGACGTGCTGACCGTGAACAGCCTCCTGCAGACCCGGAACTACGCCCGCGCCCTGCAGGCCGCCACCGGCCAGCCGATCGAGGACCTCGACAGGCAGGCGGTCATGCGCCGCCCCAACGGTCCCAAGTGCGTCTTCTACCTGCACGAGCTGGCGCTGCGGATGCGCCTGGGCACCGCGCAGGTGATGGAGGAGCAGTACGTGTGGCTGCAGGCGAACTCCGCCATCGTCCGCATCGTGCCGGAAGAGGCGGCCACGGCGGCGTTCCAGTCGGCGTGCACGCTGTTCGAGTTCGAGAAGGCCCCGCCGCTCGTCCACGCGGAGTCCGACCTGGCGAGGGTCTTCGCCCAGGGCGAGGCTGCCGTCGAACGGGCCCGCAGCCTCTTCGACCTGCTCGACGAGGTCGCCCTGGACGAGAACCGGTCGCGGCGCAAGATCGCGGAGTACCGCGGTCCCACACCGCTGCGTGCGCTGGCTCAGTAGCCGTGGACCAGGTCGACCGCGAGCGGTGGGCCGGACTTGGCAGCGTTCGACACCTTGATCGAGAAGCCGCGCGCGTCGCGCACGCTCGCTTGAGGGGCGGTAGGTCGCGAAGGAACTCCGACAGCCGCCACTACGCGGTGCCGCCGTCCCACGTCGTGCGGTTCCGGGACAGGTGGGACGTGTTCAACGAAGTCCGATGAGCCCCGGCTGAATCGGCAGCAACGGAGCCACCACCCGGTCCAGCGGACCGCTCCGCACCACTCCCCCGGCGGGCCCCGCGAACGGCGCCGCCGGATCGACGGAGTCGGGCATCCGGGCCCACACGGCCCACCGCTCGTCCCAAGCCTGGATCACGTCGAGGTGCCCGCCGGGGAGGAACCGGGCCAGGTGCACCCCTGCGACCTGCCCGGTGTTCCCCAGCAACGGGAGCAGCCGGAAGCCGCCCTCCCGCCGCAACCTCTCGATCAGCTCCGCGCTGTCCATCTCATCTCGCCGCCAACTCCGTCTCAGCCCGATAAGCATCAACCGCAGCATCACGTTCAGCACCGGACCACCCCAGCGGACCGGCGATCAGATCGGCCACCTCACCCGCGACCGAGGCACCGAAGTCCAGGTGCTCCATGGCGATCCGGGTGCGGCGGGCGAGTACGTCCTCCAGGCCCAGCGCGCCCTCGTGCGTGACGGCGTACACGATCTCCGCCGCCAGGTGGCCCGCCACCGGCGAGGCCAGTGAGGAGTCCTGCGCGACGAGGGCCAGCACGTCGGACACGGCCGAGCCGTAGCGGCGCAGCAGACGTTCCACAGTGGACGTGGGCAGGCCGGACTCCGCAGCGACTCGAGCCCGGTCCGCCCACAGCTCTTGGAAACCGACGGCGCCGCACAACGGCAGCCGCGCGGTCAGGGAGGGTGCCACCGCTCGGCCCAGGCCGGAGACTGCGGCGTTCACGACGTCGGCGGCCATCACGCGGTAGGTCGTGTACTTGCCGCCCGCGATCACGAAGAACCCCGGTTCCGGCTGCGCCACGGCGTGTTCGCGGGACAGCTTCGACGTGTCGCTGGAGGCCCCGGCGAGCAGCGGGCGCAGGCCCGCGTACGTGCCCACGACGTCGTTCACCGACAGAGGCGTTCGCAGCACGGCGTTCACGTGGTCGAGGATGTAGGAGACATCAGAGGCGGTGGCGGACACAACCTCCGGCGCGTCCGAGTACGGCGTGTCCGTGGTGCCGATGATCCAGTAGGCGCCCCAGGGGATCACGAACAGCACCGACTTCTCGGTCTGCGTGATCAGGCCGCCGTCGAGCTGGATCTTCGAGCGCTCCACCAGGACGTGCACGCCCTTGGACATCTGCACGTGGAACGGCGGCGTGCCGGGCGACATCGAGTTGAGCGAGTCGGTCCACACCCCGGTGGCGCTGATGACCCGCCGGGCCCGCACCACGTGCGTCACGCCGGTGAGCTCGTCACGCACCGAGGCGCCGGCCACGCGGCCGTCGACACGAAGCAACGACGTGACGCGAGCCCGCGACACCACCGAAGCACCGTGCTGGGCGGCCGTGCGGACCAACGTCGCCACGAACCGCGCGTCGTCCATCTGCGCGTCGTAGTAACGGATGGCGCCGGCAAAAGCGTCGGAATCGATCGATGGCCCGACGGAGGCCATCTTGCGGCGGGAGAGGTGCCGGTGCATCGGCACGGCTCCGGCGCCGCCGATCGAGTCGTACAGCAGCACGCCCGCGCCGACGTAGGCGCGTTCCCACTGCTTCTTCAGCGGGAAGAGGAACGGCACCGGCCGCACCAGGTGCGGTGCGAGCCGGCGCAGCAGCAACCCGCGTTCCTTCAGAGCTTCCCGGACCAGCTTGAACTCCAGCTGTTCCAGGTACCGCAGCCCGCCGTGGACGAGCTTGCTGGACCGGCTCGACGTGCCCGCCGCCCAGTCGTCGGCCTCGACCAGGGCGACGGAGAGACCGCGTGACGCCGCGTCGAGAGCAGCGCCGGCGCCGACCACACCACCTCCGACGACGAGGACGTCGAACTCCGTGCTGCCCAACGCTTCGAGCGATCGGGCGCGACGAGCCGGATCCAGCCTTGCGAACAACT
The DNA here is from genome assembly GCF_014646255.1 of Lentzea pudingi. Lineage (GTDB taxonomy): Bacteria > Actinomycetota > Actinomycetes > Mycobacteriales > Pseudonocardiaceae > Lentzea > Lentzea pudingi. Next base: position 650,002 of record NZ_BMNC01000001.1, on the reverse strand, counting down.
TCAGCTCCTAAGAAAGGAATTCCTAGCGGACGTCGGCGTCGACCCAGTCGAACGACTTGGTGACGGCCTTCTTCCAGTTGCGGTACTCGCGCTCGCGCTCGTCGCCCGCGAGTTCCGGCGTCCAGCGCTTGTCCTCGGACCAGTTGGCGCGCAGCTCGTCCAGCCCGGACCAGTAGCCGACGGCCAGACCGGCGGCGTACGCGGCACCGAGGGCGGTGGTCTCGGCGACGACCGGACGCACGACCGGCACGTCGAGCACGTCCGCCTGGAACTGCATCAGCAGCTCGTTGGCGACCATGCCGCCGTCGACCTTCAGCTCGGTCAGCGGCACACCGGAGTCGGCGTTCATCGCGTCCAGCACCTCACGGGTCTGGAACGCCGTCGCCTCCAGCACGGCACGCGCCAGGTGACCCTTGTTGACGAACCGGGTCAGGCCGACGACCGCACCACGCGCGTCCGCCCGCCAGTACGGCGCGAACAGACCGGAGAACGCCGGCACGAAGTACGCGCCACCGTTGTCCTCCACCGAACGGGCGAGCGTCTCGATCTCCGCGGCCGAGCCGATGATGCCGAGGTTGTCGCGCAGCCACTGCACCAGCGAGCCGGTGACGGCGATGGAACCTTCCAGCGCGTAGACGGGAGCCTCATCGCCGATCTTGTAGCAGACGGTCGTGAGCAGACCGTTCTTCGAGGCGACCTTCTCGGTGCCGGTGTTGAGCAACATGAAGTTGCCGGTGCCGTAGGTGTTCTTGGCAGTGCCGGGCTCGTAGCAGGCCTGGCCGAACGTCGCCGCCTGCTGGTCGCCGAGGATGCCCGCGATCGGCACGCCCTTCAGCACGCCGCCAGGGCCGCCGTTGCCGTAGACCTCCGAGGAGGAACGGATCTCCGGCAGCATGGACAGCGGGATGCCCATGTCGGCCGCGATCTCCGCGTCCCACTGCAGCGTGTCGAGGTCCATCAGCATGGTCCGCGACGCGTTGGTGACGTCGGTCGCGTGCACACCGCCGTTGGGGCCGCCGGTGAGGTTCCACAGCGTCCACGTGTCGGTGTTGCCGAACAGCAGGTCGCCGGCCTCGGCACGCTCGCGGGCGCCCTCGACGTTGTCGAGGATCCAGCGGATCTTGGGGCCGGAGAAGTAGGTCGCCAGCGGCAGGCCGACCTTCGCCTTGTAGCGCTCGGCACCGCCGCCGAGGGCACCGAGCTCCTCGACGATCGCCTGGGTGCGGGTGTCCTGCCAGACGATCGCGTTGTAGACGGGTTCGCCGGTGTTCTTGTCCCACACCACCGCGGTCTCGCGCTGGTTGGTGATGCCGACGGCGGCGAGGTCGCCGGTGTTGAGGTCGGCGGTGGAGAGCGCCTGACCGATCACGAACCGGGTGTTCTCCGAGATCTCGACCGGGTTGTGCTCGACCCAGCCGGCCCTCGGGAAGATCTGCTCGTGCTCCTTCTGGCCCACGGCGACGATGGAGCCGCTGTGGTCGAAGATGATGGCCCGCGTGCTGGTCGTGCCCTGGTCGACGGCGAGAACGTACTGCGTCATCGAAACTGTCCTTTCCGGATGGTCAGATCAGAACGCGAGCGAGGCGATGACGCCGGCGAGCGCGCCACCGATGATCGGGCCGACGACGGGCACCCAGGAGTAGCCCCAGTCGGAGTCCTTCTTGCCGATCGCCTCGCCGTCGGTGCCCTTGTAGGACAGCGGGAGCAGGGCGTGCGCGATGCGCGGGCCGAGGTCACGTGCCGGGTTGATCGCGTAGCCGGTGGGGCCACCGAGGGAGGCACCGATGCCGACGACGAGCATCGCGACGGCCAGCGGGCCGAGCTGGGTCGGGGTCTTGCCCAGGGCGAGGACCACGAAGACCAGGACGAACGTGCCGATGATCTCGCACACCAGGTTCCAGGTGTAGCTGCGGATCGCCGGGCCGGTGGAGAAGACGGCGAGCTTGAGACCCTCGTCGGGCGTCTCGTCGAAGTGCGGCTTGTACGCGAGCCACGCGAGCACGGCACCGAGGAACGCGCCGAGCATCTCGCCGGCGAAGTAGACGAGCGTCGAGCCGACACCGACCGGCACACCGGGTGCGAACTCGTCCGCGCCGCTGGTGAGGATGCCGATCGTGACAGCGGGGTTGAGGTGAGCACCCGACTTGTACGCGATGTACACACCGGCGAAGACACCGAAGCCCCAGCCGAAGTTGATCAGCAGCCAGCCGCCGTCGAAGCCCTTCGACTTGGCGAGCAGCACGTTGGCCACCACGCCCGCACCCAGCAACAGCAAGACACCCGTACCGAGCACCTCGCTGAGGAACACTGTCCCGAGACCCACGCTGGCCTCCCATTCGTCCTTGAACGGCTGATCACCACGTGGTGATTGACGCGGAACGTAATGAGCCAGGTCACGCCTGCTCAACCGGCACGTTTCGACAATGTCGACACCTGCGGCCGCCGGAGGTGTGACCGGACGGTCACGCTGCGCGCAGACAAGGCGTTTCAGGCCCGTGTCCAGGGGTGACGGGCGTCGTAGCTGTTCGACATTGCCGACACGGGTCGTCTCAATTACGTTTCTCGCGTGCCGGGACCCATCCAGTCGATCGAACGAGCCGCAGCCGTGCTGCGGCTCCTCGCGCGTGGCTCCGGCCACCACGGTCTCACGGAGATAGCCGACTCGCTCGGTCTCGCACGAGGGACCGCGCACGGGATTCTCCGTACGCTGCAACGGGTCGAGTTCGTCGAGCAGGACCCGGGGACGGGCCGCTACCGCCTCGGCGCGGCCCTGCTGCACCTGGGAACGTCCTACCTCGACGCGAACGAACTGCGTTCTCGATCGATCAACTGGGCCGACACGCTCGCCGCGCGGAGCGGCCAGGAGGTCCGGATAGGCATGCACCATGACGGCGCCGTGCTCGTCGTGCACCACGTGTTCCGTCCCGATGACTCTGTGCAAACACTCGGCATCGGCGCGATGCTCCCGTTGCACGCCACCGCGCTGGGCAAGGTTCTGCTGGCCTACGACCCGGACCTGTCGGCGGCCGCGCGCAAGCGGGAGCTGACGTCGTTGACGCGCAGGACGATCACGCGCGCGCAGATGCTGGAGCGGGTGCTGACCGAGGTGCGCGGGCAGGGCTGGGCGGGCGAGGCCGAGGAGTACATGCCGGGCGAGGCCAGCATCGCCGCGCCGATCCGGATCCCCGGCGGGCTCGTGATCGGCGCGATCGGCATCTCCGGCGCGGCGGACCGCCTGTGCGACTCGGCAGGCAGGCCGCGTGCGACGCTGGTGCGTCAGGTCGTGCAGGCCGCGGAATCCGTCACCACCTCGCTCGTCGACGAGAACTGAGGGGCTCGCCGTGCAACGGTTCGTAATGGCGATCGACCAGGGCACCACGTCGACGCGCTGCATCGTGTTCGACCAGAACGCCCGCCTCGTCGCGGTCGCCCAGCGCGAGCACCGGCAGTACCACCCCCGGCCGGGCTGGGTGGAGCAGGACGCCGTGGAGATCTGGCGCAACGTCGACCGGATCGTGCCGCAGGCGTTGCGGCAGGCGGGGATCAGCGCCGAGCAGGTCGTCGCGATGGGCATCACGAACCAGCGCGAGACGTTCGTGCTGTGGGACCGGCACACGGGTGTCCCCGTGGGACGCGCGATCGTCTGGGAGGACATCCGCACCGAGGATCTCGTCACCGAACTGGGCCGCAAGCAGGGCATCGAGGAGGTCCGCGACCGCTGCGGTCTGCCGCTGGCGACCTACTTCTCGGCGCCGTCGCTGCGCTGGATGCTCGACAACGTGGCCGGGCTGCGCGCGAAGGCCGAACGCGGCGACGTCCTGTTCGGCACCATGGACACCTGGCTGATCTGGAACCTCACCGGCGGCGTGAACGGCGGCCTGCACGTCACGGACGTGACCAACGCGTCGCGGACGATGCTGATGAACCTCTCGACGCGGCAATGGGATCCGATGCTGCTGGAGTTCTTCGGCGTGCCGCCGGTGATCCTGCCGGAGATCCGGCCGTCGACCGAGATCAGCGGCGTCACGACGCGCGTGGTGCCGGGCATCTCGATCACGGCGGCGCTGGGCGACCAGCACGCGGCGCTGTTCGGCCAGACCTGCTTCGAGAAGGGGTCGATCAAGGGCACGTACGGCACCGGCGGGTTCCTGCTGATGAACACCGGCACCGAGCTGGTGCGGTCGAAGCACGGTCTGCTGACGACGATCGGCTACCAGATCGGCGGCGAACCGGCGTACGCGCTGGAGGGCTCGATCGCCGTCGCCGGGTCGCTGGTGCAGTGGTTCCGCGACAACCTCGGGCTGATCCACTCCGCACCGGAGATCGAGACGCTGGCGCGCACGGTGAAGGACAACGGCGGCTGCTACATCGTGCCGGCGTTCTCGGGGCTCTTCGCGCCGCACTGGCTCTCGCAGGCGCGCGGGCTCGTCGTCGGGCTCACCTCGTACATCAACAAGGGGCACCTGGCGCGGGCCGTGCTGGAGGCGACGGGCTGGCAGACGCGCGAGGTGGTCGACGCGATGAACGCGGACCTCGGGGCGCCGACGCCGGTGTTGAAGGTGGACGGCGGGATGACCGCCGACCACCTCCTGATGCAGTTCCTCGCGGACGTCCTGGACATCCCGGTGATGCGGCCGCTCGTGGCGGAGACCGTGTCATTGGGTGCCGCGTACGCCGCAGGCCTGGCCGCCGGTTACTGGCCGGACCTCGAGGGGTTGCGGAGGAACTGGCACCTGGCCGCGCGGTGGAACCCGGCGATGGACGCCCAGCACCGCGAGGACGAGTACGCGAACTGGAAGCGGGCCGTGGAACTCACGTTCGCGTGGGCCCGCTCCACTCCGTCCACTTAGGAGCGCTGCTTGCGCACCCAGGCGGCGACGTCGTCGGCCTCGATGGGCAGCGAGTCCGAGAGGATGTCGGCGCCCGTCGACGTGACGACGAGGTCGTCCTCGATGCGCACGCCGATGCCGCGCAGCTCCGGCGGCAGCGTCTCGTCGTTCGGGTGGAAGTACAGGCCGGGCTCGACGGTGAGCGCCATGCCGCGTTCGAGGATGCCCTGCTGGTAGGTCTCCTGGCGGGCGTCGGCGCAGTCGTGCACGTCGAGGCCGAGGAAGTGCCCGGTGCCGCAGACGATGTAGCGGCGGTGGTGCTGCCCGGACGGGTCGAGCGCCTTGTCGACGCTGACCGGCAGCAGGCCCCAGTCGTGCAGGCCCTCGGCGAGCACGCGCATGGCGGTGTGGTGGAAGGCGCTGTAGTCGTTGCCGGGCCGCACTTCCGCCAAAGCAGCCACGTGCGACCTGTGCACGAGGTCATAGACCTGGCGCTGCGGCGCGCTGAACTCGCCGCTCACCGGGAACGTGCGGGTGACGTCGGCGGTGTAGAGGGAGTTCATCTCCACGCCGGCGTCGAGCAGGAGCAGGTCGGCGTCGTTCACGCGGCCGTCGCAGCGCGTCCAGTGCAGGACGGGGGCGTGCGGGCCGGCGGCGACGATCGAGGTGTAGCCGGGGCCCTTGCCCTCGGTGCGGGCCCGGCGGTCGAACGTGCCCTGCAGCCAGCGCTCTCCCCCGCCGCGCACGGCCTGGCCGAGCTCCATGGCGACGTCGGCGAAGCCCTTGACGGACGCGTCGACGGCCTGGCGGAGCTGGTCGATCTCCCAGTCGTCCTTGATGCGGCGCAGCTCGGCGACGACGGTGCGCAGCTCGTCGCTGTGCGAGCCGGTCAGGGCGTCGAGCAACGGGTCGACGCCCTTGGCGACGAGCGTCTCGGGGTGGCGGCCGCGCAGGGCGTTCGCCAGGTCCTCGATCGGGCGGGCCGTGATGCCGAGCGCGGCGCCCCACTCCTTCGGGCCGGCGGCGGCGCCGATCCAGAACGGGCTGCGGTCGGCGTCACCGAAGAAGTCGACGCTGTGGGTCTCGGACGGCGTAGGCAGGAACAGCGTGGCGTCGTCGTCGGTCAGCACCAGCACGGCGCCTTCGACCTGGCAGCCGGTCAGCCACACGAAGTCGCTGTCGGCGCGGAACTCGTGGAACGTGTCGTTGGACCGGACGTGCGCGCGCCCGGCGGCCAGCGCGATCCGCTTGCCCGGGAGCGCCTGCACGAGCCTGGCGCGGTGGGCCGCGGCCGCCTCGGCGGTGCCACCGGGCAGGTCGACGGAGCTGTCCCACTCACCCCAGCCGTCGCGGATGTACGTGCGGAAACCGTCCGCGTCCACCAGTTTCGCCATGTCGCGGCGTGTCCGAGCCAATTCGCGTCCCTCCAGAGTGGTCCTCGCCTACCACCCTCCCTCCTGTCGGAGGGGTCCCGCCACTCCGGATCGGGGATAGCCTCAGACTATGGAACTGGAGATCCGGCACCTGCGGGCGGTCTGCGCCATCGGCGACGCGGGCAGCCTGTCGCGCGCGGCCACGCAGCTCGGCATCTCCCAGCCGTCCCTGACGACCCTGCTGCAACGCGTCGAACGCCTGGTCGGGGGCAAGCTGTTCGACCGCGGCCGGGCGGGTGCGGAGCCGACCGCGCTGGGTGCCCAGATGCTGCAACGGGCCCGGTTGCTGCTGGTCGAGCTGGACGCGTTCGGCTCGGACCTGGTCCAACGAGACGGACCGTCTCGTCTCGGCTCGGTGCACATGGAGTGCGTGGCGTCGCTGTACACGCGGCTGGAGGAGGTGCTCGACGACATCACGATGGTGGTCGACCCCTCCTCGACGGGCCTCGCGCTGGCGCTGGCGAACGGGCACCTCGACGCGGCGGTGATCGCGGTCGACGAGGAGGGCGACCTGGGGCTGCCGCGCGGCGTGGCGCAACGGGTCGTCGTGCCGTGGGTACCGGTGTACATCGCCGTTCCCGCTGGTCATCGACTTGCGTCGCACCCCGAGATCGAGCTCGCCGACCTGGCCGGTGAGTCCTGGGTGGGGCCGCCGGGTGCCGAGGACGGGTCGCTGACGGCGTTGCGGGCGGCCTGCCGGGCGGTGGGGTTCGTGCCGCGGATCCGGTTCGAGATGCCGAGCGGCGCCGGGCGCCAGCTGATCGCGGCGGGCAAGGCCGTGCAGCTGGTCGAACCGACGTCGCAGGGCGGTCCCGGGGTGGCGGTGCGGCCGCTGGCGGGGGCGCCGATGCGGATGCGGCTGGTGTTCGCGTGGCGGCGGGAGCGGCTGACCTTCCGTCAGGCCAGCCGCGTCTTCACCGAGGTGCTGGGTGCCTATGCGGACCAGGCGATGGCGAGCCCGGTGTTCCGGCCCTGGTGGGAGGAACGCGGCGCGGCCCTCGCCTCAGCCGACTGACGTCAGCTCACCACCGCGAGCCACGTGTACCAGTCCGCGTCGTAACGGGTCCCGATCACCCGCGTGAGGTGGTCGCGGGCACCGGCCCAGTCCCCTGCCCGGTAGTCCGCCAGCACCGCCGCGACGTCGGCCGGATGCTTCTCGACGAGGTACCGGACCGCCAGGTAACCCCAGTTGTAGACCCGCGTGGAGTCGTGGTCGTAGCTGGTGTCGAATAACGTGCTCAGCGCGTACGTCCGCTTCCTCGCCTCGGCCAGCGCGGCGGCGTAGACCTCGCCCCGGTAGCTGTACGAGATGTACTCGGCGACGCCCTCGCTCCACCACACCGTCGGCGTGGTCATGTTCTCCGCGAAGTCGCCGTGCATGTCGAACCGGCCGTCGAGGTAGTGGGTGTACTCGTGGTTGAGGTTCCAGATCGCGAACGTGGGCAGCCAGTCGGCCTCGTGCGCGATGAACCGCGCCTGGTTGAGCGCCGGGTCGCCCTCGAGGTACATGCCACCGTTGTTGGTGGAGATGTCGAAAAGCACCCCTGCGTACGTCCGGTAGTCGTTGCTGGTGTTGAAGACGACGACTTCCAGCGAGGTGTTGTTGTCACCGGCCACGGGTCCGGGATCGCGCACGACGGCGTGGAAGGCCGCGTCCTGCCCGGCGAGCGAGGCGCAGGTCTGGCGGAGCTGCGTCCGGGTGAGCTGCTGCGCGCGGATCTTCAGGGTGGCGCTGCAGGTGTGCCGGACCGTGAGGACACGGCGGTCGATCTTCGCGCGGAAGTCGCACGTGGCGTAGCGGCGGCAGTTGGCCTTGTCGTACCAGTCGACCATCTCCGCGACGCCCACCCACAGCGGGGCGAGGCGGCCGACGACATCACCGCGTGAAGCCATGTCCGCGAGCAACGGCCGAACGCGCGGCGCGATGTCGTTGTGCTGCAGGAACCTGCCCAGCTCACGGGTCGCGTTCTGCACCAGGTACTGGCGGTCGGTGCCGAAGAAGTCGAGGTGTGCCAACACGAACCGGCGCAGCGCCCGCAGGACCTCCGGTTCGGCGCGCACGGCGGCGAGGAACTCCGGGTGGGCGTGGCCGTAGTAGAGCAGGAGCATGCCGGCGTGCACGGCCGCGTCGTCGGCGCTGGTGTAGCCGTCGAGGGTGCGGGTGAGGGCGCGCAGTTCGGCCGGGTAGTCGGCGACCGCCGTGGTGTAGATGGTCGAGTCGGGCTTGGGGTGCAGGGTGGTGCGGGCGATCTCGGGCGGCAGCAGGGGGCTGGTCGGCGAGGTGAGGGGTGCCCGAGCGGGTGTTGCGTGACGGCCGGCGAGACGGACCGTCTCGTCTCGTTGCTCAGCAGGCGCAGTCTGAGCGGACGTTGCGTGGCCGCCGGCGAGACGGACCGTCTCGTCTCGTTGCTCAGCAGGCGCGGCCTGAGCGGGCGTCGGCATCAACAGCCCGGCCGCCAGCGCCGCCACCAGGGCGAGTGATCTCATCAGGGTTCCTCCGCAGGGTTCGAGGTGCCCCAGAGCGTCACACCGCCTGACCGCCCACGAGCATCCCTTCCGCTCATAGCGCGCTGCTATGGAAACTCGTCCCCTACTCCGGTTTCCGCGGCTCCGCGAACAGCAGGTGTCGCACCTGCGCGGGTCCCTTGGCCAGCGCGCGGGCGGTCTCCTGGTTCTCCTGGTCCACGACGGTGCCGCGTTCGACGTGCTGGCGCAGGTGCTCCTGCCACGTCGCCACGGTGAAGGTCTCCAGGAACGTCTCGGTCTGCTCGGTGTCCCGGAACAGGCCCCACATCGTCGCGCCCGTCCGGCGGCGGGCCCGGCCGACCCGTTGCATGGCGTCGACGAACGCGTCCTCGTTCTCGGGCGCCACCGGCCACTCCACCGTGACCAGCACCGGGCCCGCGTCGGTGTCGTCGATCTCCGGTGGTTCCTCCCAGTACGTCGCCGGGCTGACGTCGAGCGGCCGGTCGTTCAGCGGCAGCCAGCGGGTGGCCGCGATCGCCAGCACGACCATCGCCGCCGCGGGCGCGATCATGGCGATCTTCAGGCCGTACGCGTCCGCGATCGCGCCCCACACGACCGCGCCGAGGGCCTGGCCGCCCATCAGGATCAGCTGGTAGTAGGCGAGCGCCCTGGCCCGCGTCCACGCGGGCAGCAGGACCTGCGCGGTGGCGTTGAACGTCGACAGCGTGGCGATCCAGCAGGCGCCGGTGAGCAGCATCGCGACGATCACCAGCGCGAAGCTCTGCGTGAGCACCGCCGTGCTGGTGGCCCCCGCGTAGACGACCGTCGCGAACAGCACCATCCGGTTCTTGCTCATGCGCCGCAACAGCTTCGGCACCACGAACGCACCGCCGATCGCCCCCGCGCCGACGCTGCCGAGCAGCACGCCGTAGCCGCTGGCGTCGAGCCGCAACGGGCCGCGCGCGATCGCCGGCAGCAGCGCCCACAGGCCGCTGCCGAACACGATGAACAACGTCAGCCGCGTGAGCACCCGCCGGAACAGCGGCGAGCTCGCCACGTACCGCGCGCCCGTCCGCATGGCGGTCGTGATGTGCTCGGCGCCGAGGGGCCGGTGGTCCGACGGCCTCTTCCACCGCGCGAGCACGATCAGGACGCCGAAGAAGCTCACCGTGTTGAACGCGAACGTCGCCTCCGGCCCGGACAGCGCGATCAGCAACCCGCCGAGCGCAGGACCGATCGCGCGGCCGACGTTCATGTTGACGCCGTTGAGCAGCGCGGCCTGCGGGATCTCCTCGCGCGACACCAGTTCCGGCTGGATGGCCTGGAACGACGGCATCGACAGCGCCTGCCCGACCGCCATCAGCGCGAGCAGCCCGAGCAGGGTCGGCGGCGTCGCGGAGCCCGTGCCCGCGAGCAACATCAGCCCACCCGCGCCCGCGAGCATCAACGCCTGGCCGGTGATCAGCACCTGCCGCCGGTCGAGGATGTCGCCCAGCGCCCCGGACGGCACCACGAGCAGGAACACCGGCAGCGTCGTGGCGGTCTGGACGAGCGCGACCTGCAGGGCGCTCCCGCCGAGGTCACCCATGAGCCACTGAGCGCCGACGGTCTGCGCCCAGGTGCCGATGTTGGAGGCGAACTGGGCGAGCCACAGCGCGCGGAACGCGTTGCGGCGCAGGGGCGCCCACGGGGAGACGGTCACTGCCTGATCTTCACACCTGCGGGTGCGCGTTGCCGACCACGACCGCAGCTCCTTTCAGTTGACACTGAAAATACTGAGCAAACAGACTCACCCGATCGCGAGTGATTTGGATCACGTCAGAACGGTGATCTGTCTGCCGCGGACGTGTGAACGGTCCTCTCGCGTTCGCCCAGTTCACGCGTTGAGAGCGCTCCCGGAACCTGGGGAAACAAGTGCCCGGCCCCAAAGCGCTTGCCCGGAAGTGGCCCGTTTCCCCCAGTCGCGACCGTTTGTGAACATTCGTCTCAATCGGTCGCGTATTCGCGCATTGGGGAACGGCCACCCCATTCCTGCCTGATACTGCGCGCATAGCAGGCAGAGCAGAAAGGTTCCGAGCACTCGTGATCACGCCCGAGTACTTGCTGTCGACCCGCGAGTTCGAGGTGCTGTGGCAGACGCTGCGGCTCGGCAGAATGCCGTACCCGCTCGACGTGCCCAGCGAAGGAGCGACCGAGCAGGACGTCAAAGCCTTGCAGGACAGGACGATCGCCGGACTGCGCGGACGCGGCCTGGCCGGCGACACGCGGCTGGAGGACCTCCTGCGCCTGCTCGGCGACCACGAGGTGTCCGTGGACGCCGTCGCCGGCCTCGACCGCACCGTGCGGGCCCTGGCCGCGGCCAGCGGGGGCGAGGGCGTTCTCGCCGTGATCGACGGCGACAACGTCGGACTCTCCGAGATCAGGCCCACCGCCCTCGCGCGCGAGATCGTCCGGGTGCTGCCCGAGAGGGTGGCGGGGCCGGGCAGCGCGCTGTCCGTGCGGCTCGAGACGTTGCAGCAGGCAGTCGCGCTGCAGGAGGCCGAGCAGGAGGAGGACTCCGAGGACCCGTGGGGCGCGGCCGACGAGGAGCTCGACGACCGCGAGGCGTTGCTCAAGGCCGGGCTGTCCGCGCAGGACGCACGGCAGATGGACGAGCTGGCGCAGAGCCGGGTCGCGGGTGGCCAGTTCGGCGTCACGCACGGACGGCACCGCGCGGACGTGGTGATCAACTGGTTCGACACCCACCAGGGCCGCTACCTGATGGTGCGCTCGGACGGCTGGCTCAGCCTGTCGCCCACCGACAACGACCGGATCGCGACGCGGATCGACGCGGTGCTGGCCTGACGGTGAACGCGGTGCGGCGCAGCGCACAAGAATGATCCAAATCGGGCATCGCGGGCGTACTCTCCGGAGTGCGCCCGCGTTCTCGTAAGACGTCACACGATTCAGCCGATCCGGTGAACGTCGAACCAGCCGGTGACGTACCTCAAGAGAGCCCTAAATCCCGGATAATTCCCACTGTGATTTGGGTCACACGAGCCCTTGTCCAGGGCTGTTCCAGGGATGTGAACAGAGATCGGGAGCCCGAACGGGCAGCACCCCGAGAGCGCTCCCACAACCAGGGCAAACGATCACGCTGTTACACGACGTTCACCTGGTCGTGGCCCGTTTCGGTCCGTGGCAACGGATTGTGAACCCGGATCTCAATTGGTAACTCGCGCGGCGCAAAGGGAGCGATGTACCAAAGAAACCCCGATACTGCCCGCATGTACATCGTCGGTGACAAAGACGCTGTCCCGCTCGGGGACACCGTCAGCTCGGGTCAGGTGCAGATCGACCCGACCGCGGGCGAGGAACTCCGAAAGCAGTTCCAGGCCCAGATCGACCAGGTCGACTCCTGGATCCAACGCGCCACCTCGAGCATCGCCCGGCCGGCGCCGCTCGGAGCGAACCCCGTCGGCGACAAGATGCGCGACAAGTTCACGCACCGCGCCGAGGGTGAGCAGTACTCGTTCGTCAGCGTCATGACCGCGTACCGCACGGTCCTGGAGCAGACGAAGAACTCGATCGTCGAAGCCATCGAGAACTTCCAGAAGCTCGACGAGGAACAGCAGGCCGAACTGAAGAAGCACATGGGTAACAGCTGATCTCGTGGCCAGCTGATCCAACGACGTGAGAGGCGAGCCGGTCATGCCCCCCGAGACCGACCCGAGCGAAGTCGAGAACGTCCCGGTCCTCACGGACCCGCAGAACTGGGCGTCCCGATCGCACCAAGAGCTCTATGCCGCGGTGCACAACAACAACGACCCCGGTCAGGCCGGCCAGATCAGCTCCGAGTGGGGCAAGTACGGCAACGAGCTGACCGAGGCATCCCGAGTGATCAACTCGGTCATCACCTCCTCGGAGACGAAGTGGACGGGTGGCGCCGCAGATGCCGCCCGCGCCGCGATGAAGAAGCTCGGGACCTGGGTCGACGAGACCGCGAAGACGGCCGTCGAGGTCGGCAACAAGGTCGCCGACCAGGGCCGTGTCATGGAGACCGCCAGGGCGCAGATGCCGCAGCCCGTCCAGTTCGACTGGAACAAGGCCGCGGCCGCGCTGTCCCAGCCCGGCACTCCCGCCTTCGTGCTGGCCTCCGCCGACATCGCGATCGCCAACGCCGCGTCGCGCGCCGCGCACGACCAGGCCGTCGGCGTGATGACCAACATGGAGAACAACTCCCGGCAGATCGACTCGTCGACGCCCGCCTTCAAGCCGCCGTTCAACCCGAACACCGGCAAGGTCGAGGAGCCGGTGATGGCGGTGCCGACCTCCGGCGCGGTCGCGTTCACCGGCGGCGCGGACGCCCTCATGTCCACCCAGGCGGCGAGCGCCGGTGCCGTGGCAGCCCCTCCGACCGGCCAGCAGGCGGGTTCGGGCGCGGGCGCCGGAGCCGGTGGTGGCGCGGGCGGCGGCAGTGGCGTGAACCAGCCCGCCGCGGCGGCCTACAACCCGAGCGCGCCCGGCTACAACGCCCCGGCGGGCCCCGGTGGCGGTGCGGGCGGTGGCGCCGGTGGTGGCGCCGGCAGCAGCTACACCCCGCAGACGGGTGGCTACACCGGCAACACCACCACGAACACGGCCGCGGCCTACACGCCGACCGCGCCGGGCTACAACCAGTCGGCCGGCACCGGTGGCTCGTACACCGGCGGCGGTGGTGGTGGCGGTAGCAGCTACACCCCGCAGATGGGTTCCGGTTACACGCCGCAGATGGGCGGCGGCAACACCGGCACCGGCCAGAACCAGAACACCCCGAAGGTCCCGGTCGTCGGCCGCGACGTCGCAAACCCGAACTACACCCCCCAGAACGTCAAGGGCGGTCCCGCTCCCTACTCGCCGACGGCGCCCGGTTACAACGGTCCCGGTGGCGCGGGCGGCGGTGCCGGTGGTGGCGGTGGCGGTGCCGGTGGTGGAGGCGGCGGCGCCGGTGGCGGCGCGGGCATGAAGGGCGGCCCGATGCCGTACACCCCGCAGATGGGTGCGGGTGGCGGCGGCGGTGGCGCGTTCGGCGGTGGCGCCGGCGGCACCGCGGGTGCCGGTGGTGGCGCTATGCAGTCCGGTGGCGCGGCCGGTGTCCAGGGAGCCCGTGGCGGCATGCCGATGGCCATGGGGCCCGGTGGCGCCGCGGCGGCCGGTGCCGGCATGGGTGCGGGTGCCCCGATGGGTGGCGCTCCCGGTGCCGGTGGCAGGGGCGAGGAGGACAAGGAACACCGTTCCGCCAGCTACATCATGGGCGGCGACCTGTTCGAGGTCCCCGGTGAGAACCTGCCGCCGTCTGTGATCGGCGCCGCCAAGGTCAAGAAGCAGAAGGGGACCGAGTCGCAGTGATCACGCCCGAGTTCCTGCTCTCGCCGCGCGAGTTCGACGTGCTGTGGAACGACCTGCGGCTCGGCAGCGTGCCGTACCCGCTGGACGTGCCGAGCGAGGGCGCGACCGAGCAGGAACGCCGCGTGCTGGTCACCGAGACGATGGACGACCTGCGCTCGCGCGGGCTCGTCGACAACGACCGTCTCGAGGACTTCCTGCGGCTGCTCGACGATCACAAGGTGTCCGTGGACGCCGTCGCGGGTCTCGACCGCACCGTGCGCGCGCTCGCCGTCTCCAACGGTGAGCGCGCCGCGCTCGCGATCATCGACGGCGACCGGGTCGGACTGGTGGAGATCCGGGAGACCGGCATCGCCCGCGAGATCGTCAAGGTGCTGCCCGACGCCGTGCCCGGTCCGGGCACGGCGGTGAACGTGCGGGTCCAGTCCCTGCAGGACGCCGTCGCGATCAAGGAGGCCGAAGAGGCCACCGACGCCGACGACCCGTTCGGCGAGGGCGGGGTGGACGAGAAGGACGCGCTGCAGCAGGCCGGCCTGTCCGCCCAGGACGCGAAGCAGTTCGACGAGCTCGCGTCCAACCGCGTGGCGGGCGGCCAGTTCGGCGTCACCCAGGACCGGCAGCGGTCGGGTGTCGTCATCAACTGGTTCGACACCCACCAGGGCCGTTACCTGATGGTCAACTCGGACGGCTGGCTCAGCCTCTCGCCGACCGACAACGACCGCATCGCCACCCGAATCAACGCTGTGCTCGCGTGAGCTGACGCGTCACAGCTCGACCGCAAGTTGAACCGCCGCCGCCGGAGGACCGTGTGACATCCGCGAACCCTTATCAGTGGGTCGAAGAGTACGAGGCCAAGCTGGCCGACCTGAAGCAGAAGTCGGAGAACCTCACGGAGAACCTCTCGGCGGCCTCCGCCACCGCGACGTCGAAGGACGGCTCGGTGACGGTGACGGTGGGCCCCAACGGCGGCCTGCAGAACCTGCAGCTGGGGCACCGCGCGGTCGAGCTGGGCGGCCCCCGGCTCACCGCGATGATCCTGGAGACCGCGCGTGCGGCCCAGAAGCAGGCGGCACAGCAGGTCCTCGAACTCTTCAAGCCGCTCGGCGAGGGCACCGAGGCCTACCAGATGGTGTCGGACTCGATCCCGGACGACGAGGTCGAAGAGGACGCCGACGCGTACGACGAGATCGACGACGAGCCGGAACCTGCTCCGGCTCCGCCCGTCAGCCGGCCCGCCGCGGCACCGCAGCCCGCGCCCGTGCGGGGCAAGAGCCGTGCGGCCGACGACGATGACGACGACAACCAGCCCTGGTAAGGAACAGCGATGACCGCGCCTGAAACTCCACTCCCGTCACCTCCCGGGATGCACATCACCGAGGAGAACAAGCTCAAGGGCTCGCTGTTCATCGAGGCCTACGGCAGCTTGATCGACGGCATCAGCAAGGACGCCGAGTCCGAGACCGAGAAGGCGCTGGACATCACGTTCAACGCCATCGGTGCCGCCTCGGCCACGGTGATGTTCGCGATCGACCCGCTCGGCAGCATCATCGGTGCCGGTGTCGGCTGGCTGATCGAGCACGTGTCGTTCCTGCGCGACGCCCTGAACCAGCTGATGGGCAACCCGGAGGAGATCCAGGCCAACGTCGAGGCCAACAAGGCGCGCGCGGCCGAGCTGCGGGTGCTGGCGGAGGACCACAAGAGCGGCCTCGCGAAGTTCGACGGCTGGACGGGCGCGTCGTCCGAGCGCTTCCAGGCGTCGATGGACAACATGAGCCACGAGCTCGACGACCTCGCCAACGCCGTCGAGTCCAAGGCGAAGATCGTCGCGATCATGGGCATGCTGGTCACGGTTCTCCGTGACATCGTCCGCGACCTGATCGCCCAGCTGATCGGCTCGCTGATCGCCGGCGCGCTCATCGCCGCCGCCATGATGATCCCGACGTTCGGCACCTCGATCGCGGTCTTCGGTGGCTTCGCGGTCGGCAAGGCCGTCGCGCTGGGCGTGAACATCGCGTCCCGCGTGGCGCGCGTCGTCGCGGCCCTCGGTCGTCAGATGAAGCGCATCGGCGACCTCGACGAGATCATGAAGAAGGTCAGCAAGGGCTGGGAGCGGTTCGAGAACTCCGCCGACGTCGCCGAGATCACCTACGAGGGCTACAAGGCCCAGGACGGCGTCAACGAGAAGATCGACGAGGCGATGGCGAACAGGGGCGGTGGCAACACGCCTCCCGGCGCCACCGACGGCAAGACCGCCGCGGACACGACCGGCACCGCGAGCGCGACGCTCGCGAACGCCCGCGTCGGCATGGTCCAGGCGGACGGGACCGCCCAGGCGACGCTGGCGAACGCTCCGCTGAGCGCGACGGCGACGGCCGAGCCGATGCAGGCCCTCAAGCGGATGGACGCCACCGAGCCGACGCAGGCTCGTCTCGCGTCCGAGCCGCTGCAGCCGACGATGCAGGCCCGGACGGCGATGCACGCCGCAGAGCCCTTGCAGCCGACGATGCAGGCCCGCACCGCGATGCACGCCGCAGAGCCGTTGCAGCCCGTCCAGGCGTTCGAGCGGACGGCGATGCACGCGACCGAGGCCGTGCAGCCGATGCAGCGCACGGCCATGACGGCCGCCGAGCCCCTGCAGCCGTTCCAGCGGGCGGAGGCCGTCCAGGCACCGATGGCGTTCCAGCGGGCGGAAGCGCTCCAGGCACCGGTCGCCTTCTCCCGCGCGGAGGCGATGGAGCCGTTGCAGCCGATGCAGCGCGCGGAGGCCGTCCAGGCACCGACGGCGTTCTCCTATGCCGACGCGTCGGACTCGACGATGACGTCGGGCGTCAGCATGACCTCGGGCGGTGCGGTCCACGAGAGCGTGCAGCCGATGCAGGCGCGTGAGATGTACATCAGCCCGGAGACCCCGTCGGAGCCGTTGCAGGCTTCGTCGGGCTACGAGCCGCTCGCGCGCACGCAGATGTCGCACGCGTACGACGCCTTCGAGCCGTCGCAGCCGCGTGTCGACGCCGAGCCCGCCTACTACGAGAGCGTCAACCCGCTCATGGCGAGCGAGCCCGTGCAACCGGTCATGGGTTACGAGGCCGCGGGCGGTGCCGCAGCTCAGCCTCTGCAGCCGACCACCGCGCACGAGCGGTCCGCCCGGCCCACAGAGTAAGTCCAGCCAACAGCCGGGATCCCTCGATCCCGCCTCGTTCTGACGCAGTTCTGGAGAATCGCCGCTCATGGCCAAGGGGAACGTCAACCCGAACCCGTCGTCGAACCCGGGAGCGAACCCTCCCCCCTCGGCGCCGCCCACGAGCGGAACGGGCGGTGGTGGCCCCACCGGCAACAGCGGTTACTCCATGAACGACTCCTCGATGCAGGGGTTGCAGAACAAGGCGGGTGACCTGGGGTCCCGGCTGACCGGCATCTCGTCCGGCCTGCGGGGCCTGAACTTCAGCGGCAACGCGCTCGGCCCGATCGGCCTGTTCGCGGTACCGGCGCTCAACGCGTCCAACGACAACGCGGTCTCCCAGGCCGACCGCGGCGCCAAGGCGTTCACGGACGTCCAGTCGAACCTGAAGGCGACGGTCCAGACGTCGCAGCAGGTCGACCAGACCAACCAGAACAACATCAAGTCGATCGACCCCACCACCGGCGTGAAGGACGTGCGCGGCGGCGGGCGAGGCACGTCGGGCAACTCCGCGCCGAACAGCCCGAACACCGGCCCGGCACCGACCATCAAGGGTGGCGGCAGCAACGTCACCTCGGGCGTCAACACGCCCAACAGCCCGACGGCCGGCCCGGCGCCGAACATCAAGGGCGGCGGCAGCAACGTCACCCCCGGCGCCAAGACGCCTGGCGGTCCGTCCGCCGGTGCCGCGCCGAACATCAAGGGCGGCGGCAGCAACGTCACCTCCGGCGCCAACACCCCCGGCGGCCCGTCCGCCGGTGCCGCGCCGAACATCAAGGGCGGCGGCAGCAACGCGACGTCCGGCGTCCAGACCGCCGGTGGACCCGCTGCCGGCGCGACCCCGAACGTCAAGGGCGGCCCCGGCGCTCCGGCGGGTGGCCCCAAGGCTCCTGCGGCCTTCACCCCGACTGCTCCCGGCTACACCGGACCTGGTGGCACGGGCGGCAAGGGCGGCGCGACGTCCGGCGTCAAGACCCCCGGCGGCCCTGCCGCCGGCGCGGCCCCGAACGTCAAGGGCGGCCCCGGCGCCCCGACCGGCGGCCCCAAGGCCCCCGCGGCCTTCACCCCGACCGCCCCTGGCTACACCGGCCCCGGCGGCACCAACACCAGCGGTGGCAAGGGCGGCGCGACCGGCGGCCCCAAGGCCCCTGCGGCCTTCACCCCGACCGCTCCCGGCTACACCGGCCCCGGCGGTGCGAACACCGGCGGCGGCAAGGGCGGCGCGACCGGCGGCGCCAAGGGCCCGGCGGCCTTCACGCCGACGGCTCCCGGTTACAACGGCCCCGGCGGCAAGGGCGGCGCAACCCCGACCACGCCCGGTGGCGCGACGCCTCCCGGTGGCGGCGGCAAGGGTGGCGCGACGCCTCCCGGCGGCGGTGGCAAGAGCCCCGCGGCCTTCACGCCGACGGCCCCCGGTTACAACGGCCCCGGCACCAACACCCCCGGCAACACGGCCGGCACCAAGCCCGCCACGACCGCTCCCGGCCCGCAGAACGCCGTGACGTCGCCTTCGCGCGGCGGAGCGATGCCTCCCGCGGCACCTCCCGGCATGGCCCCGCCGATGGGCGGCGCGAACCCCGGCGCGGCCGGCGGCGAACGCGGCGGCAGCAAGTTCACCCCCGCCGGCGGCGGCGCGAAGGGCGTGTTCGACGCGCCCAAGCCCCCCACACCCGACAGCACCATCACCAAGGCGCCACCGCAGTCCTCGCCCTCCACCCCGCCCCCGGCCCCGAAGCCGGGCGTCGGCGGCACTCCGTCCCCCGGCACCCCGTCCCCTGGCAGCACTCCGTCCCCCGGCAGCACTCCGCCGGCCGGTGGCGCGACCCCGCCCGCCGGTGGCGCGACCCCCGGCTCCTCGTCGCCCGGCGGCGGCGCCAAGGGCCCCGCGCCCTTCACCCCGACCGCGCCCGGTTACAACGGCCCCGGCAACCCCGGCGGCCCGGCGGCCCCCGGTTCGCAGAGCGCCGTCGCCACCCCGCCCCAGAGCGCAGGCCCGCGGGCCGGCGGGGCGCCCAGCGTGACGCCTCCGTCCTCGGCGGCGGCCGGCATGGCCCCGCCCATGGCACCCGCCGGCGGCGCGAGCCCCACCGCCGGTGGCACCGAGCGCGGCGGCAGCAAGTTCACCCCCGCCGGCGGCGGCGCGAAGGGCGTGTTCGACGCGCCCAAGCCCCCCACACCCGACAGCACCATCACCAAGGCGCCACCGCAGTCGTCGCCCTCGACGCCACCCCCGGCCCCGAAGCCGACGCCGCTGTCCCCGCCCGCGGCGACCGCACCTCCGGCGACCTCGCCGAACACCGCACCGCCCACCCAGAACCGCCCTGGCACGCCACCGGTCTCTTCCCCGGCACCCGCGCCGAACACCAACGCCGCGCCGCCTGTTCAGAACCGGCCGGCCACGCCACCGGCGTCGACGCCGCCTCCCTCGTCGAACGTGCCGCCGTCCCAGACCTCGCCGGCGCAGACCTCGCCTGCGCAGACCCCGCCGGCTCAGTCGCGGCCGGCTCCGGCCGCGCCGCCGGTGTCGTCGCCCGCGCCGAACACGAACACCCCGTCGCCCGCGCCGAACACGAACGCGCCATCGCCGCGCCAGGACACGACGCCGTCTGCGCAGCCGCCGCGTGCCGACGCACCGCCCGCGCAGACGCGTCCCGCGCCGCCCGCCAACGTGCCGCCGGTCAACACGCCCTCGCCCACGCCGAACGTCAACACCCCGCCGGCCAACGCTCCTTCGCCGAACCCGGCGACCAACACACCCTCGACCAACGCTCCTTCGCCGAACCCGGCGACGAACGCGCCCCCGGCGAACACTCCGCCGGCGAACACGCCGTCCCCCCGTCCGGAGACGACGACGCCGTCCGCGCAGCCGCCGCGTGCCGACGCGCCGCCCGTGCAGACGCGTCCCGCGCCGCCCGCCAACGTGCCGCCGGTCAACACCCCACCGGTCAACACCCCGAGCGCGCCGCCGGTCAACACCCCACCGGTCAACACCCCGAGCGCGCCGCCGGTCAACACCCCACCGGTCAACACCCCGAGCGCGCCGCCGGTCAACACCCCACCCGCCAACACCCCACCCGCCAGCACCCCATCGCCGAACACCGCGACGCCGCCCGCCAACGCGCCGTCTCCGCGGCCTGAGGCGAACGTCCCGCCGACGAACACGCCGCCGCCGCGTCCGGACACCACGCCATCCGCGCAGCCGCCGCGTGCCGACGCACCGCCGCGTGCCGACGCACCGCCAGTGCAGACGCGTCCGGCGCCGCAGGTCGACGCGCCGGTCAACCGCCCCAACACCGACGCGCCGCCCGTCCAGACGCGGCCGTCGCCCCCGCCGCCCACCGGCGCGGCGCCGAACCCGAACACGACGGCCAACCCCACGCCCGACCTGGTCGTGCTGCCGCCCGTGGCCGCCGGACCGAACCCCGGTCCCAACACGGACGCGGGACGTGCTTCCGACTCCAACTCGTCCACCGATGCCCAGCAGGAGGCCACGACCTCCGATGCCGCTCCGACGGTGAACGACCTGCTGGCGGACGTCGACAATGTCGTCGTCGCGGTGGACAACGCGGCGGGGCTCGGCCACCAGGCCGCCGCGACAACGCTGGTGAAGGCTCTGCGCGACGGCGGCTACCAGGACAAGATCACCTTTGTCACTGATCCGGAGTCCGCGAAGAAGATGGAACTCCTGATCACGCCGGACCTGCAGCCGGTCGAGGTCAGCAGCACGCCGAACCACCCCGACGAGAGCAACACGTTGCTGCTGTCGGCAGGCGACGACTCGCTCAACGCGCACGACACGGACACCGCCACCAACTACCTCGACAAGAACAACGTGAACGAAGCTCTCGTCCTCAAGCCTTACGCCTGGGATGGCAGCAAGCGGCTCCTCATCAAGCGCGACTCCCCCGGCAGCGACGTCCAGATCATCGATCTGGACGCGCACATCAGTCCTGACGCCAGGTACGTCTACGACGTTCCGAAGATCACCGATCCGCAGGCACTGGCCGACCTCATCGACCAGGAGATGCCCGCCAACCCCGCGAAGGCGGACGGCATCAAGAAGGTCGCCGACGCGGTGATCAACGACAAGGCCGACATGATGCCGGTCTACGGCCTCGGGGCCGTCGACCTCGTGAACCGTCCCGGCGTGTCCAACCACCTCGCGATGGCTCTGCACTCCCTGGACCAGAAGCCCGCGATCATGATGGAGATCACTCCGTCGCCGGTCTGGTTCGTACCGGAGCTCAAGGCCGACTGGCTGAAGCGCGCGGACATCACCTCACCCGACCTGGACCAGCAGATCAACGACCTGAAGCAGGGCGACGTCCTGGTGGTGAACACCGGGTCCATGCCCCAGGCGGTGTTCCAGCAGGTCTTCCAGCTCGGCACCCTGCCCGCGATCAACGAGGGCGCGAACTCCACGAACCTCGCGCACCTCGTCGAACGGCCGAACATCTCCGTTCTCACCAACAAGACCCCTTATCCGGACGTCCCCGGCGGCGACGTCGCCACGACGAACCTGAACAACGTGAGCGACGGTCTGCGGGCGGACACCGCGTGGATCGAAGCTGCCAAGAACAACCCGGATGTGAAGCAGGCGATCAACCTGACCGCCGCCACCGAGACCTTCTCGGCGCTCCGGGACTTCGTGGAGTCGCCGAACCGCGACCCCGACGAGGCAGCCAGCACCGTGTCCCAGGTCGCCACCATGCTCGCGCCCGCGATCCCGGGCAAGGGCGCGGAGGTCACGAACATCCTTTCCGGACTTCCCGACGCCACGGTCAAGGAGATCAGCAGCGTCATCGACGGCAAGCCGCTGTCGCCGAAGTTCCTCGACGACTCCAACACGGTCGATCTCACCAAGGATCAGCTGGACCAGATCATCGGTCTGCTCGAGTCGCAGAAACCGGACCTCCAGAACAAGCTGTTCGACAACGCCCCGAGCAACACGCCGGGCGATCCGGTCGATCCCGAGGTTCCGGACTCGGGTCGAAACGACGTTGCCCAGATCGCTGACCTGCTGAAGAACCTCTCGCAGAAGGACAGTCCCGAAAGCCAGTACTTCTCCCAGGTGTTCGAGGACGCTCGCGCACCGCAGAACAACCAGGTTCTCCAGGCTCTGACCCTGCGGCTGGACCCGCCGCAGCCGGCTCCCCCGGCACAGCCGGCGCCGTCCACCGAGGTGCCGAGCCAGTCGACGACGGTGGACTCCACGTCACCGGCCGGGCCGGCCCCTGCCTCGACGGCTCCGCCCGCCGTCACGAACCCCGAGACCAACACCAACACCAGCACCAACACCGAGACCAACGCCGACAGCGATGCCGAGTCCGACGGACCCGACATCAGCGGCGGCCTCTTCGGCACCGACACCGACAGCGATGCCGAGTCCGACGGACCCGACATCAGCGGCGGCCTCTTCGGCACCGACACCGACAGCGACGCCGAGTCCGACGGACCCGACATCAGCGGCGGCCTCTTCGGCACCGACACCGACACGGCCGCACCCGGCAACGCGACCGACAGCGACAGCGACGTTGACGCCTTCGTGGACGCCCAGTCCAACCCCGGCACCAACAGCGACGTCGACTCCGACTCCGATACCGACACCGACGCCTTCTTCGACGCCCGGTCCAACCCCGACACCGACACCACCACGGACGGCACCCGCGGCGCACCCCCGGCGCCCGGCAACACCGACGTCAACCCCGGCACCGACGTCAGGCCGAACACCGACACGAACAAGTCCGCGGACACCGACGCGCCGTCTCAGAACACCCAGCAGACCACCGGCAGCGGCCCGGCGCCGACCAGGGACGCACCGGCCACCCCGCCGCCCGCGGCCCCGCCGGCACCTCCCGCTCCCCCGGCACCGCCCGCACCGCGGTCGAACCTGAATCCCGACGGCACCCGCAAGGACGTGCCGAAGGTCGGCGCGCCACCGGCGATGACCCCGCCGACCCCGGAGTCGCACAAGGGCAAGGACGTCCTCACCGACGGCTCGTGGCGTCACGACCCGGCGAAGACCGCCGACTGGTCCAACCCGAGCAACCCGGCCGACCGCAGCACCTGGGCAGACCGCCGCAACGACACCGACGTCCGCACCGTCAACCAGACGGTCCACGACGTCCGCACCGACAGCACGCCGTCGAACATCAAGTCCTACCAAGGACTCATCAACTACGACCTGCGCCGCATCGAGACGACCCCCGGCAACTTCGTGCAGGAGTACACCGTCAAGGTGCACATCGACCCTGCCGCGAACATGACGCCCGAGCAGATCGCGCAGGTCAAGGAGAACGCCACCAACGGCGTCGACAACCTCCTCAACCAGGGGCACCGGCTGCCCAGCGGTGACCAGTTCCACCTGAACCTCGAGTTCACCGACAACAAGGCCGACGCCCACACCAGCATCAAGGTCGACGACAAGACCACGAACCCGGACCAGACCCACTGGGGCACGGACACGAGCCCCGAGGTCCTCGCGCACGAAACCCTGCACTACCTGGGAATCCCGGACGAGTACAAGGACTCGAGCCGCGTCTTCCAGCAGCACGACACGAACTCGGGCGTGCACCAGGACGACGGCGGCCTCATGGGCGCCGACGTCCACCTGCCCGACCCCGGCATCCGCCCGCGGCACCTGTGGCTGATCGAGAACACCGCCAACAGCCAGGTCGCGGTGCCCGACACCACGATCAACCCGGCGGGTCCGGCGACCGTGCCGCCGCCCGCCGACTGGACGCCGAAACCCGGCACTCCGGCGCCCGGCGCCGACGTCAAGTCCTCGCCGAACCCGGACATCGACGCGAACGCCGACGTCGACACCCGTCCGGTGAAGCGCGCCCACTCGGAGGACAGCGACCTCGGCGATGTCGGCGGCATCGACCTCAACGCTGATAACAACAACAGCAACAACAACGCCGACGCCGAACCCGGTGCGAAGCGGACGAAGCACGACGGGCCGGAGTTCGACCCGAACAACGTCGCGGGCCCCAACGACGCCGGTCCGTCCAACGTGGACAGCCACGCGGACACCGCGATGGACGTCGACCAGCCGACGTCCGACGTGGACACCCAGGCCGCCGTCGACAACGCGGTCACCGCCATGGCGAACCAGAACATCGTCTACAACCAGGCGTTCCGGGACCTCGCGAACGGCGGCTTCGACGTCCCCACCAAGGACAACTACCTCGCCAAGCTCAAGGAGAGCGTCGAGGACGGCAAGCGTCCCGCCTTCGTGGTCAACATGATCGTCAGCCACGCGCAGCTGAACGACCCGAACACCAACGTCAACACGGTCATCGAGGCCATCACCAAGGACGCCGGCCCGCTCGCCAAGGACATCGTGTTCGTCATCGGCGTCAACGGTCCCACCGGCACGGACGCCGACATCACGAACAGCATCAACACCGCGAACGACAAGTTCACGGACGCGGGCCGCACCGAGCCGATCGCCCTGGTGCCGTTGACGACGTTCGACGGGGACTTCCCGTTCGGCACCATGCGCAACGAGACGATGCACAGCACTGCCAACGAGTTCGCGGTCGGCGCGATGAACGGCAACGGCGCGCACCCGTACATCTCGTTCCAGGACTTCGACAACGGCTCGCGCCTGGTGAAGACGCCGGAGGGCGCACCGCCGAAGGACATCTTCAACCACGTCGCCGAGTCGATGAACTCGCCGCAGGGCTCGACCCGCCCGCTGCTCTACTCGGGCGGCTACCGCGTCGGTGACCCCGCGCAGCTCAAGGCGGACACCCAGAAGCGCATCGACAAGGACCGCAAGGCGATCGAGGACAACGAGTTCCTCACCAACGAGGAGAAGGCCGCACAGCTCAAGCCGATCAAGGCCACCGAGGACTTCCTCAACAGCCCTGACTTCGTCGAGAAGTTCCAGAAGGCGATCAGCGACGACATGGACGCGCGCGAGCGGCAGAAGGACTCCGCTCCGATGCTGCCGTACTCGCCGGAGCCCAACCTGTTCATGGACGGCACCGTCGCGGTCGTCGACCCCGACGTGAAGTTCGGCCCGAAGGGCAACGAGTTCGGCGGGCTCAGCGAGTCGATCAACGAGTTCGCGGGTGCCGAGGTCGTCGAGATCCACCAGAACCAGCTGCCGCCGCCGAGCCCGACGCAGGCGCTCGAAGACGCCAAGGCGAAGCTGGAAGCGGACATCGCGCGCCAGGAGAACGGCGCGAGCCCGTCCCAGCAGAAGACGCTCGAGTCGATCGACAACTCGATCGCCCGCGTCAACCAGCAGGCCGCCCAGATCAGGGCGGAACTCGCGGCGAACTTCCCCAACGCACCACAGGCCGCCGTCAACGCCGCGGTCGACAAGATCTTCAACCAGAGCAACGTCGACTCCGGCATCGCGGTCGACCTCAAGAACAACAGCAACCCGTACCGCGGTGAGAACTTCACCAGCGACTTCGTCAGCGGCGCGGTGAGCACCGACCTGTCCCGGCTCGCGCACACCTTCGCCGAGTCCAAGGGCGCGAAACTCCCGCAGTCGCACACCGCGCTCACCTCGGTGACGTCGCGCATGTTCGAGGACCGCGCGGCCAAGGGCGGCGTCTCCGTCGCGGACATCCGCGACGAGTTCGGCGTGCACGGCAAGAACGACAAGCCGAACAAGAACGTGAAGCCGTTCGACCAGGCCGAGGCCCAGCAGGTCACGTACCACTCGGAGACCGGCGAGACCACCGGCGGCTGGAACCCGACGTCGAAGGACGAGACCCGTCTCGGGGCGCAGGACAAGAACAAGCCCAGCCCCGCGGTCTCCGCGCCCGTGCCAGGACACGGGCACATCGGCATCGATCCCGCCGTCAAGCAGGACAAGATGGCGTCCTTGCTGAACCTGGCGATGTCGACCAACCAGAGCAACGCGGTGCGCCAGTTCAGCATGCTGCAGCACGGCGCGCTGCCACTCGCGGGTGACCCGCGGCCGGGCGGCCTCTACGACGCCGTGCACGGCGCGATGGACGCCGACCCGAACATCGACGCCGCCGACGTCAAGTCCGCGGAGGACCTGCGCGCGGGCGCCGTCGAGACCGGCTGGACCTCCAAGCCGTCGATCGTCAAGCAGGTCGCGGACTTCAACCAGCAGCACGACCTGGACTTCGGCCACCTGGTCAGCTCGATCATCGAGCCCGCCCCCGCGACGCCGCACCCGAACAGCGACGCCACGCCGGTCGACAACAGCATCGAGGACCCGGACCACCAGCCCTCGACGGCAGCCGACCTCGAGCAGGACGCCCGGGAGAACAAGGCCGAGCAGAAGGCCGAGAACGCCAAACTGGGCCAGGCCGAGGTGCTGGCCGCCAAGCTGCTCGCGACCGACATCGGCCGCCCGATCACGATCCACGGCCCCCACGGCGCGACCACGACCGTCGACCCGTTCTTCGAGCCCAAGCCCGAGATCAAGCCGGGGATGTCGAAGAAGAAGCTGCTGGAGATCGAGAACTGGGAGCCGCCGACGTTCGACCCGGCGACGGCGATCCACGTCGACGCGCACCCCAACGACAACGGCAAGACGACCTTCACGCCGCACGACCCGGCGAACCCGCCGCAGCCCAGCGAGATGAGCGACGGTCCGACGGGCCGCGACGCCGGCAACCAGAACCCGCCGGCCGACGCCGACGTGGACATGGACGCGGACACGCGCCCCGCACCGCCCGCGCCCGACACGACCACGCGGTCGGCCCCCGACGCGGACACCGACGTCCAGACCCGTCCGGCGCCGCCGAAGCCGAGCCCGGTCGTCCAGATGACCACCCTGGCGCCGCAGCCGGTCGGCCAGGTCCCGGACACGAACCTGCCGAGCTTCTTCCAGGAGAACAAGGCACTCGGGTCGATCACGCCGACCGACGTGCGCGGCGCGGACGCGGTCGTGGCCGACATCAAGGGCCTCAAGACCGACGACCAGGCACGCATCAAGAACGCGATCGAGAACGACTTCGAGACGCTCCTCGGTGGCGGCCGCAACTTCCAGGTGAAGATCGGCGGCCACTGGTTCGAGGCGAACGTCCGCGCGGAGATGCACGCGGACGCGACCACGAACGTCCAGGCCGACGCGGACACCAAGGTGGACAAGAACTACCAGGCCGCCGCGTCCACCGGCACCACCAACACCATCGCCACGTCCAACGACGTCGGCGGCTCGGTGACGGCCGGTGTCGCGGCGGGCCCGTACGGCTCGCTGGGCGGCAAGGCCGCGCTCGCGACGCCCGCGGTCTCGCAGGCCACCAGCAACTCCGTCACCGAACAGCGGGCGATCAAGGGCTCGGACGACGGCTCGAAGAAGGTCACCGTCCCGGTCTCCTACGAGATCACGCTGAAGGACGCGAGCGGCAACCTCAAGCCCTCGTCCACTGTGGACACCGGCACGAACGTGACGCTCCAGGTCCCGGCCGACCTCAGCACGATGGTCGACTCCGGCAAGTCCTCCGCCAAGGTCACGCCGGCCGACGCCCAGTGGGGTGCCAAGGTCGAGAACGCCGTGCCGGAGGCCGTGTCGGTCAAGGACTCCGGCAAGGCGTTCAACGAGGTCGCCGCGAAGCTGCACCCGTCGATCACGAAGGTCGGCTCGCCCGGCCGCGAGGCGCTGCAGAACTTCCTGAGCCCCACCTCGATCCGCAACAACCTGCCCGCGATGCTCGGCGGCTTCGTCACGTCGCCGGACCTGGTCAGCCCGCACGCCAGCAAGGGCAGCGCGGTGCAGATGACCGCGACCCTCAAGGACGCGAAGCTCGTCGGCACGCACGACAGCGCGGCGCTGGACCTGAAGGACACCTCCGCCTGGGGCAGCAGTGTGTCCGCGTCCACCAAGACCGGGTTCGACGTGACGGCGGGCGTCGGTGCCAACATCGGCATCCCCGGCCAGGTCGGCGGCACGGTCGGCGCCACCGGCAGCTACTCCACGCGCACCGCCGAGGGCGTGAACGCGGGGTCGAGCAGCAGCCACAAGACCGGCATCGGCGTGAAGGCCGAGACCGGCCTGTACGAGGTCACGGCCGAGGTCGAGGTCCGCACGCCCTCCGGTGAGAGCGTGAAGATGGAGGTCACCACCCACGTGCGCATGGGCCTCAACGAGGCCGGTGCCGTGGGTCTGCCGACCCCGGACGGCACCAGGAACTCCACGACCGACCCGGCCACGGCGGACACGAAGTTCCTGCCGCCGTTCGTCGCCGACACGCTCGCCGCGGGCAACGCCAAGGTCGGCGAGTTCACGCCCGCGGCCAAGGTGCAGGCGCAGGTCGAGGGCAAGCTGCGCGAACTGCCCGGCTTCGAGAAGTTCCTGCCGAACTGGAACAACCCGGACGCCCAGCCGCGCAAGGGCCAGAGCTACTCCGACGTCGCCGAGCAGCTCGCGAACCAGCGCAAGATCACGGCGAACCTGTCCCCCGCCGCGCTCAAGGCGAACATGGACAGCCTGCTCGGCCCTGGCGTCTCGGTGCAGCTGAAGAACTCCGGCACGACGACGAACACCTACGTGAACGTCACGGTGAAGGCCAAGCTCAGCAACCCGAAGCACCTCGGCCAGGCCGACGCGCACGCCGTCAGCGACTCGACGACGACCGGCCCGAAGCTCGACGCCAACTCGAGCACCACCAAGGGCTGGACCGGCGGCGTGCAGGGCAGGGTCAACATCCCCGTCAAGACCGGCGTCGCCTCGCTCACCCCGATGCCGCAGGCCGGTGTGGCCTACAGCCACTCGTGGACGGACAAGACCACGGCCGGACCGGCGGTCAGCGCCACGCAGTCGCAGGCCGGCAGCCCGGACTCGCAGGTGTTCTCGAACGACGTGGAGTTCGAGGTCGAGATCACGACCTTCACGCGGCCGCGGACCTGGGTGCGCACGGTCGTGCCCGGCGCGCCCGGCTTCCAGTCGCCCGAGGTGACCACGGTCGCCAAGACCGGCGCGGGCCTGGACAAGATCGACGGCAACGTCAACCTGTGGGTGTCCGACGGCGCGACGCTCAAGAACGACCCGGGCGACGGCTTCAAGCCCGGTGACCCCAAGGCGACGCCCCTCGACGACTCACCGACGGTCAAGGACCTGCTGAGCCCGAAGGACGCCCGGCCGAAGTCGCCGGAGTTCCTCAACGTCGAGGCGGTCGCCAACACCACGGCGTTGCGCGACCAGGCGATCGACGCCCTGAACCGCGCGGCGAAGGGCGACTCGGCGCTGACCGTGCCGGGCACGGCCTCGCGCGCCCAGATCGACAAGATGTTCGCCCCGGAGAACATCAAGGCGAACCTGCAGCGGCTCATCGAGACCGGCGTGCAGGAGCAGGGCCTCAAGTACGACCGCCGCGTCACCGACCGCTCCGGCGCCATCGGCATGTCCGTCAAGCTGGGCGAGGCCAAGCTGGTGTCCATTTCGGACACCACGGGCACCGACAACTCGGTCAGCGGCGGGTACAAGGCCGGCGAGTCGTCCACGACCAGCCGGTCCGTCGACCTGACCGCCGGCATCAACGTGCCGGTGCGCCCGAACGTCACCCCGCCACCCGCGGGCACGCCGACGAACCCGAGCGGGTCCGGCGGTGTCGCCGCGACCGCGAAGTTCACGCCGTGGTCGGACAGCAAGACCCAGTCGAACGAGGTCGGCGGCAACGTCGACCGCGGTAGGACGACGCCCGGCGAGGCGCGGACCGTGCTGGTCCAGATCGACGCGGAGTTCACCATCGTCGGTGAGAGCCGCGCCGGGAATTTCCTGCACGGCGGCACGCCGAACGCCGAGGGCGTCACGGTGAACATGCCGAAGTCGGTGTTCGTGCGGGTGTCCGAGGACGTCGCGCGCGAGCTGGGCGCGCTGCCCAAGGTCGACTCGACCGTGCAGAAGCCGGACTTCCCGAAGATGGCGCCGCCGTCGACGGTCGCGCCGGACGAACCGGGCGCGCTCGGTCTGTCCAACGTGGAATCCGTCCCGGACCTCTCCGCCGCGGTCAACCAGCTCACGACCGAGCTGTCCACGAAGACCAAGAAGTTCGGCAGCGGCTCGCTGATCCCGGACTCGGTCCTCGAGGACTCGATGAGCAACCTGCAGCGCATCGTCGACCTCAACTCGCCGGCGAGCGTCAAGGCGATGATCGACAGCGCGATGGACGGCGGCGTGCCGCTGCTCGTGCACCAGCCCGGCACGTTCGGCAAGGACAGCTACCAGGTCACCTTGCGGGCCAAGACGGGTGAGCCGAAGTTCGAGGGCGTCGTCAACGACGGCGTCGACATGACGCACAACAACGGCGGCTCCCGCAAGGACAGCGCCGGCTTGGGCCGTGGCACCGGCTGGGGCGCCGGTCTGCGCGCACCGGGCCTGGCGGCGCCGGGCAGCGCGAACCCGAACCTCTCGGGCACCGCGGGTCTGGCCGTGGGCGCGAACATCGGTGGCAGCACCGGCAGTTCGGTCACGACCTCGACCACCGAGGCGTTCAGCAACTCCCGCACGGCGAGCGGACCGGCGGCGCAGTACACCGTGCCGGTCGAGTTCGAGCTCGTCGTCGAGAAGGGCTCGAAGGAGATCGCGCGGGCCGAGAGCGGCCCGCAGGAGATGAAGGTCCGCACGCACGCGGACAACCAGAAGGTCTCCCAGCCGACCACCGGTCATGGGACCCCGCAGCCGTACATGTCCGCGGCGAGCAAGCGCAGCAGCGACTTCGGCTCGCCCGAGGCGACGGCCGCGTTCCAGGCGGACACCCGCGCCTCGCAGCTGCCGCCGACCGCGTCGGTGGAGAACCTGCGCGGCGCCAAGGACCTGCGGGACGCCGCCGTGAAGGCGATGACCGAGGCCGGCGCCGGCAAGGGCCTGACCGGCAAGGGAACGGGCTCGCTCAACGCCCTGTTCTCCACGCTCAGCCCGGAGAACCTGCAGCCGCACCTGCCGTCGATGCTGTCCGGCCCGCTCGACGTGCCGGGGCTCAAGGAGATGGCGCTGACGTTCGGCCAGGACGCCGACGTCAAGGTCTACGCGAAGCTGGTGAACCCGCAGCTCGGGTCGCTCAGCGACGACGTCAAGATCGAGACCCCGCTGACCACGAAGACGACCGAGACCTCCAGCGAGGCCAAGGTGTCCGAGACCGCCGACGTGTCGATCGGTCTCGCGCAGGGCAGCGCCGCGATCAAGCAGGGCGCCCCGGCCGACACCGTCAACGTCGGCACCGGTGGTGTCGAGGTCCGGCACGCGGGTGAGGACTCCTCCGCGGTGTCCGGCGGCCCGTCGCAGGCCCAGGGCGGCAGCGTCAAGCCCAAGGACACCTCCCGCACCGGCCTGGTGCAGTACGACGTCGAGTACCGCGTGGTGGCGACGATCGGCGGCAAGACCGGTGTCGTCGACCTGACGGTGCCCGGCTCGGCCGGCGTGCGCATGCCCGCCGCCGAGGTTGAGACCGCGCTGAACCACCAGCTCGGCGACTCGCTCAAGGACGCGCAGACCGACGTCAAGAAGGCGGCCGACGACTGGCGGACCGCGGAGAAGGACGTCGAGAAGGCCCGGCACGACACGCAGGACGCGATCAACGAGGCCGCGGCCGTGCTGGCGCGGACCGACCAGCCGCTCGCCGCGGCGTCGGTGAAGGCGAACGCGGCGATCGACACGCACCGCGCCGCCGTCGACGTCGTCACGCCGCTCCAGGCGCAGTTCGACAGCGCGATCAGGGACGCGGCGCAGACCCGCGCCACGATCCAGGACCTCAACGCCCAGGTCGTCTCGCTGAGCCAGGACGCGCAGGTGGCCGACAACGCGGTCGCCGACGCGCGGGACAACGGGGCGACCGAGGCCGAGATCGACCAGCTCTCGCAGGAGGCCGACGCGGCGCACAACGCGTTGGCCGACGCGCAGCAGCAGGTCGCCGACGCACGTGCGGAGTTCGACGTCCAGCGGCAGGCCGCCGCCGACGCCCGCACTCCCCTGCAGGCGCAGCAGAACGTCGTCGCCGAGGCCGACGCCGCCCGCGCCGAGGCCGTGGCAGCGCGGCAGAAGCTCGTGGACGAGCAGACCGCCGCCGAGAACGCGATCAACGACGCGCAGACCAGGCTCGACGACGCCCGGCGCGACGCGGACACCAAGCAGCAGCAGTGGTGGGACGCCAAGGCCAAGGTGGACAACGAGGTCGACTCGTTCAACACCGCGGCGAACACCCCGCCGCCGGTGCCGCCGAGGGACGGCACGACCACCGATACCGCGGACACGAACACCTCGCTGCCTGTGCCGCCCCAGGACGACACGACCACGTCCACGGACACGACCACCACGCCGGTCCCGCCCAGGGACGGCACGACCACCTCCACGGACACGACCACCACGCCGGAGGCGAGCCGGAAGCCGCTCCCCTCCGTGCCGCCGCAGGACTCCTCGGCGGCGGAGTCGAGCAGGAGTGGTGCCGAGGCGGGCTCGACGCGTCCCGCTCCCGGGAACACCGACGCCCAGCCGAAGAAGGTCCGCGGTGGCGGTGCGCCGCCCGCGATGACCCCGCCGACCCCCGAATCGCACCGGGGCAAGGACGTCATCACCGACGAGTCGTGGCGGCACGACCCGGCGAAGACGGCCGACTGGTTCGCGCCGGCCAAGCCGGCGGACCCGAGCACGTGGGCGGACCGCAGGGCGGACGCGCACGTCCGGACCGTCGACGTCGTCGTGCACGACGTCCGCACCGACAGCACGCCGTCGAAGCTGAAGTCCTACAAGGGACTCATCAACTACGACCTGCGCCGCATCGAGACCTCCCCCGGCAACTTCGTGCAGGAGTACACCGTCAAGGTGCACGTCGACCCTGCCGCGAACGTCCACCCGGAGATCGTCGCCGAGGTCAGGCAGAACGCCGCCGACGGCGTGAACAACCTGCTGAACCAGGGGTACCGGCTCCCCAGCGGTGACCAGTTCCACCTGAACCTGGAGTTCGTCGACAACAAGGCCGACGCGCACACCAGCATCAAGGTCGACCCGAAGAACCCGAACGTCGACCAGACGCACTGGAACCCGAGCACGAGCCCCGAGGTCCTCGCCCACGAGACCCTGCACTACCTGGGCATCCCGGACGAGTACAGCGACAAGTCACGCGTCTTCCAGCAGCACGACACCAACTCGGGCGTGCACAAGGACGACGGCGGCATGATGGGCGCCGACGTCCACGGCAAGGACCCCGGTCTGCGGCCGCGGCACCTGTGGCTCGTCGAACGCACCGCGCAGAGCCAGGTCATGGTGCCCGACACCAGGCTGGACTCGCCCGGCCCTGCCACGGTGGAACCGCCCGCGCGTCCGTCGTCGCCCACGCCGTCGGACGTCGACACGCGGCCGATGCCGAAGCGCGACCTCTCCCCCGAGAGCCGCGCCACCGACGACCGGACCACCAAGAGGAAGCCGGGTGCCGACGCCTGGACCAACGAGGCTGGCACGAGCAACACCGGCGGCGGGATGGACGTCGACTCCCAGCCCGGCACCGATGCCGACCTCGACAACCTGGCGACGGCGTTCGACGGCCTGTCGCTGGACAACGTCGTGTACAACTCCGCGTTCGGGAACCTCGCGATCGACGGGTTCGACCTGCCGACCAAGGGCGACTACCTCGCGAAGCTCAAGCAGAGCGTCGACGACGGCAAGCGGCCGTCGTTCGTGGTGAACATGATCGTCGGGCACGGCAAGCTCAACGACCCGGACGCCGACATCAACCAGGTCATCGACGCGATCGTCGCCGACGCCGGACCGCTGGCCGACGACATGGTGTTCGTGATCGGTGTGAACGGGCCCACCGGCGCGGAAGCGAACATCGACACCGAGATCGCACAGGCGAACGCGGCTGTGGCGAACCGGACCGAGCCGATCGCCCTCGTGCCGCTGCAGACGTTCAACCCGGCGGACGGCTTCCCGTTCGGCCGGATGCGCAACGGCACGATGCACAGCCCTGCCACGACGTTCGCCATCGGCGCGATGAACGGCAAGGGCACGCACCCGTACATCTCGTTCCAGGACTTCGACACCGGTTCCCGCCGGGTGACCGGGGACCAGACGGACATCTTCACCCACGTCGCCGAGTCGCTGAACTCGCCGGACGTGGGCCCGATCCGCCCGCTGTTGTACTCGGGCGGGTACCGGGTCGGTGACCCGGCGAAGCTCGTCGCGGACACCCAGGCGCGGCTCGACTCCGAGCGGGCCGCGATCAAGAAGGACCCCGGCCTCTCCAAGGCCGAGAAGAAGGAACAGCTTGACGAGCTCGCGCACGTCGAGGCCTACCTGAAGGACCAGGACTTCGCCACGAGGTTCCAGCAGGCGATCAGCGACGACATGGACTCGCGGACCCGTCAGAAGGACTCGGCGCCGCTGCTGCCCTACTCGCCGGAGCCCAACCTGTTCATGGACGCGGCCGTGGTCGTCGTCGACCCGGACGTGAAGTTCAGCGACGGCGGCAACGAGTTCGGCGACCTCGGCGAGTCCATCAACGCCTTCGCCGGCAAGGAACTGGTCGACCTGCACCAGAACGAGCTGGACGCGCCTCCAACGCCCAGCGAGGCGCTCGCCTGGGCCAAGGCCCAGACCGAGGCGGACATCGCGGCGGAGGGCCGCGCGCCGAGCCCCAGCGAGAACCTGTTCCTGCAGGAGCTCCAGCGCGGCATCGAGCAGGCCGTCGCGAAGGAGGCGCAGCTCCGGGCCGAGGTCGAGGCGACGTTCAAGGCCAAGCACCCGGACGTCTCCCAGGCCCAGATCACCGCGGCGGCCGCGAAGGTCGTCGACAGCGCGATCCGCGACGACGCCAGGCAGTCGGCCATCAACGTCGACCTGCAGACGAACCGCAACCCCTACCGCGGTGAGAACTTCACCAGCGACTTCGTGGACGGCGCGGTCGGCACCGACCTGTCCCGCCTCGCGCTGGACTTCGCGAAGTCGGGCGGCAAGAAGTTCCCGCAGTCCCACGTCGCGCTCACCTCGGTGACGAACCGGATGTACGGCGGGCTCCCGGACGCGGACGGCAAGATCGCGCACACCGCGGACAGGGCGGCCAAGGCCGACGTGTCCGGCGCGAAGATCCGCGACGAGTTCGGCGACCGCAAGCCCAGGGCGAGCGGCGCGCCGAACCCGAAGAACAAGCCGCACGCCCAGCGCGAGGCCCAGCAGCTCGTCAAGCACGAGTACAGCCGCGACCCGGAGACCGGTGCCCTCACCGACACGAAGACCGGTGGCTGGACCCCGTCGAAGCTCGACGCCCTGCACCTCGGCTGGGAGGACAAGAACTCCCTGGGCGGCGCGGTGTCCGCACCGGTGCCCGGTCACGGTCACGTCGGCATCGACCCGCAGGTCGACCCGACCACCAAGTACCCGGAGCCGCCGGCGAAGCCCGTCAAGGAGAAGCCCGCGAAGGGCGAGGGCGGCAGCAAGAGCAAGGAGAAGGCCCCGGCCAAGAAGCCGAAGACCGAGGCCGACGTCCCGCACATCGTCCCGGGCACCAAGCAGCAGAAGATGGCCGCGATGCTCAACCTGGCCATGTCGGCCAACACGAGCAACGTGACCCGCACCTTCGCCACCCTCGAGCACGGCGTCCTGCCGCTCGCCGACCCGCCTCGCGCCGACGGCCTGTTCTCCGCCGTGCAGCAGGCCCTGCAGCCCCAGGCTGCCCCTCAGGGGTCCAAGAAGAAGGCCAAGGCGAAGGCCGGTCCCGAGACCAAGACCGCGGCGGAACTGCGTGCCGCGGCGGTCCAGAAGGCCTCGATCACGACGACGGCGACCAACAAGGAGATCGCGAACTTCCGCCAGGAGCACCGCCTGGAGAACGGCCACCTGGTCAACGCGCTCGTCGAGCCGGCGGCGGCGTCGCCGAGGCCGGCCGCCGACACCGCCGTCGACCCCGCCCACGCCAGGGAGAACGCGGCCGAGAAGAAGGCCGACAACGCCAAGGCGGCCAAGGCGGAGGAGCTCGCCGCCCGGTTGCTCGCCAGCGAGATCGGCAGGCCCATCACGGTCCACGGACCGGACGGCACGCGGACCCACGAGCCGTTCTTCGAGCCCCGTCCGGAGATCACCTCCCGGTCCACCCCGGAGGAGATCGCCGCGTCGAACGCCTGGAGCAAGCCGGAGTGGCCGGCTGCGATCGAGCTCGACGCGCACCCGCGGCCCAACGGCAGGAGCAGGTTCACCCAGCACGACCCGGCGAACCCGCCGCAGCCACTGGACGACCCGGCGGACTCCGACGCGATGGACGTCGACGAGGAGTCGACCCGTCCCGCGCCCCCGCCACCACCCGCTCCCCCGGCGGCCGCTCCGGTCCAGTCCACTCAGGACAGTCCAGCGTGGACCGAGCCGGAGTCCGACGTGCAGACGCGCCCGGCGCCGCCCGCGCCGACGCCGAACCCGGTCATCCCGATGACCGTGCTCGCACCACAACCCGTCGGCCAGGTCATGCCGGGCACGCAGGCGCTGCCGGGCTTCTTCCAGGAAAACAAGGCGCTGGGCACGATCGCGCCGACGGACGTGCGGGGCGCCGAGAACGTCACGAGCGCGATCGAGAACCTCAAGCCCGCCGACGCCGCCCGCATCCAGCAGGCGATCACCGGTGACTTCGAGTCGTTCCTGGACAAGGGCCGCAACTTCCAGGTCAAGATCGGCAACACCTGGTACGAGGCGAACATCCGCGCCACCATGCAGGCGCAGACCGGCACCGCCCCCGTGGACGCGCCCGGCGTCAAGGTCGACGCGACCGCGCAGTCGGGCAACTCGTCCTCGGCGACGCACACGGTGGCCACGGCCAACGACGTCGGCGCCGCGGCCACGGCCAGCGCCGGGCTCGGCCCGTACGGCTCCCTCGGCGGCAAGGCGCAGCTCGCCACGCCGGCGCAGTCGCAGGCCATGTCGTCGTCGCTCACCGACCAGCGGATCATCCGCGCGGGCGAGGGGTCGACGCAGGCCACCGTCAAGGTGTCCTACGACATCACGCTGACCAACCCCAGCGGTGGGCTCAGGCCCGTCGCCACGGTCGACACCGGCACCGACGTCACGCTGCAGATCCCGAACGACCTGGCCAAGATCACCAACTCGGGCAACGCGTCCGCCGCGGTCACCCCGCCGGACGCGAAGTGGGGTACCAAGCTCGAACACCCCGCGCCCGAGGCGATCTCGGTCGACAACCCCGCGAAGGCGTTCAACGACGTCGCGCGCCAGCTCCACCCGTCGATCGTCAAGATCGGGTCGCCCGGCCGTGAGGCGCTGCAGAACTTCCTGAGCCCCACCGAGATCCGCAACAACCTCGGCGCGATGCTCGGCGGCGCCTTCGTGACGTCGCCGGACCTCACGAGCCCGCACCAGAGCAAGGGCGCCGCGGTGAGGATGGGCGCGACGCTGAAGTCCGCGGAGCTCGTCGGCACGCTCGACACCGGTCAGCTGCGCCTGCACGAGACTTCGGCGCACAGCAGTGGTGTGTCCTCGACGACCAAATCCGGTGGCGACGTCACGGCCGGTCTCGGGTTCAACTCCGGCCTGCCGAACGTGGTGGGCGGTCAGGCCGGCGCCACGGTCGGTTACTCCGCGCGCACCGCGGAGAACGTCAACGCGGGCATCAACACCGCGCACAAGAGCGGCATCCAGCTCAAGGGCGACACCGGTCTGTACAAGGTGACCGCCGATGTCGAGGTCCACACCCCGAGCGGCACGGTCACGATCCCCGTCACGACGTACATGCGCGTCGGTCTGCCCGAAGCGGCCCACGCCGGGCTGCCGACGCCGGACGGGACGCGCAAGTCGATCGTCGACGACTCCAACAAGGGCAGGAAGTTCCCGCCGCCGTACATGAGCGACGCGATCGCGGCGGGCAACGCCAAGGTCGGCGAGTTCGCGGTCGCCTCGGAGGTCCAGACCCAGGTCGAGGGCGCGCTGCGGGACATCCCCGGGCTCGGCAGGTTCCTGCCGGACTGGAACGTCGAGGGCTCGAACCCGCGCAGCAGCAAGGGCAAGGGCTTCGCCGACGTCGCCGAGCAGCTCGCGAACCAGCGCAGGCTGACCTCTCAGCTCTCGCCGGCGGCGTTGCGGACCAACATGGACAGCCTCATGGGTCCCGGCGTCCAGGTGCAGCTCAAGCACAGCGGCACGTCCACCAACACCTACGTCAACGTCACGGTCAAGGCCAAGGTCACCGACCCGAAGCACCTCGGGCAGGCCGACGCGCGCAACGTCCGTGACGCGTCGTCGACCGGCCCGAAGCTCGACAGCTCCTCCAGCACCACCAAGGGCTGGAGCGGCGGCGTCGAGGGCAAGGTCGTCATCCCGGGCGAGACCAAGATCGCCAAGTTGTCCCCGGCGCCGCAGCTGGGCGCCAAGTACAACCATTCCTGGACGGACAAGACCACCGCGGGGCCGACGGTCAACAGCACGTCGCTCAGCGTCGGCAGCCCGAACGCCCAGGTGTTCCGCGGTGACGTGGAGTTCGAGGTCGAGATCACCACGTTCACCCGGCCCCGTTCCTGGGTGCGGCGGATCGTGCCCGGTGCTCCCGGTTTCCACGCGCCGGAGCAGACGACGGTCGCGAAGACCGGCGACGGCGGTCTCACCCCGATCAAGGGCGAGGTCAACCTCTGGGTGTCGGACAGCTCCACTTTGGACGCCGACCCCGGCAAGGGCTTCGAGCCCGGCACACCGGAGCACCGGACGTTCAAGGACGCGCCGAGCGTCAAGAAGCTGCTGAGCACCAGG
The DNA here is from genome assembly GCF_014646255.1 of Lentzea pudingi. Taxonomy (GTDB): domain Bacteria; phylum Actinomycetota; class Actinomycetes; order Mycobacteriales; family Pseudonocardiaceae; genus Lentzea; species Lentzea pudingi. The sequence goes on along the minus strand of NZ_BMNC01000001.1, from coordinate 611,065 downwards.
CCGAAGGAGAAGGCGCCGCAGATCCTGCACGTGGAGGCCGTGGCGAACACGACGGCGTTGCGCGACCAGGCGATCAAGGCACTCGACCGGGCGGCCGGAGGTGACTCCGCGCTGACCGTGCCGGGCACCGCGTCCCGCGCCCAGATCGACAAGATGTTCTCCCCGGAGAACATCAAGGCGAACCTGCGGACGCTGGCCACCACGGGTGTGCAGGAGCAGGGCCTCAAGTACGACCGCCGCTTCACCGACCGCACGGGTGCGATCGGGGTCAAGTTCGAGCTGGGCAACGCGCGGATCGTGTCCATTTCGGACAACACCGGTACCGAGAACGCCAGCACCGGTGGGTACAAGGCGGGCCAGTCGTCGTCGACCGGCCGGTCGGTCGACATCACCGGCGGCGTCAACGTGCCGATCAAGCCGAACGACCCCGCCCCGCCCGCCGGTGAGCCCACGCCCGCCAGCGGCGCCGGTGGCTTCGCGGTCGCCGGCAAGCTCACGCCGTGGTCCGACTCGAAGTCGTCGGGCAAGGAGGTCGGCGGCAGCCACGACCGCAACTACGTGACGCCCGCGGGCGGCCGCACCGTGCTGGTGCAGATGGACGCCGACGTCACCGTGATCGGCGAGAGCAGGGCGGCGAACTTCATCGCCGGCTCCACGCCGAGGTCCGAGGGTGCGACGGTCACCCTGCCCAACTCGGTGTTCGTGCGGGTGACCGAGGACGTCGCACGGGACATGGGGCTGCTGCCCGACGTGCAGCCGACCGTGGCCAAGCCCGACCTCCCGGCGATGGCACCGCCCGCGACGGTCGCGAAGGGCGAGCCCGGCGCGCTCGGCCTGTCCACTGTGGAGAGCGTGCCGGACCTCACGGACGTGGTCGCGGACCTCTCGAACAAGGTGAACCTGAAGACCGCCAAGCGCTTCGGCAGCCCGTTGCTGCCGGACTCGGTGCTCAAGGACTCGATGAGCAACCTGCAGCGCCTGGTCGACGTCAGCTCGCCCGCCAGCGTCAAGGCGATGATCGACAGCGCCCTGGACGGCGGTGTGCCGCTGCTGGTGCACCAGCCGGGCACGTTCGGCAAGGACTCGTTCCAGGTCACGCTGCGGGCGAGGACGGGCACGCCGGAGTTCCAGAACGTCGTCAACGACGGCGTCGAGATGGAGTCGACGATCGCCGGCTCGCACAAGGTGACCGACGGCCAGGGCCGCGGCACCGGCTGGGGGATCGGGCTCAAGGCACCCGGCCTCGCCGCGCCGGGCAGCGCGAACCCGAACGTCACCGGCACCGCGGGTGTGATGGCGGCCGCGAACATCGGGAAGTCCCAGAGCAATTCGGTCAGCACCTCGACGACCGACCAGTTCGCGAGCTTCCGCGCGGGCAGCGGACCGGCGGCGCGCTACAGCGTGCCGATCGAGTTCGAGCTCGTCGTGGAGAAGGGCGACAAGGTCATCGCGACCGCGCCCAGCGGCCCGCAGAAGATGACCGTCCGCCTGCACGCGGACAACCAGAAGGTCGGCGGCGGCACCGCGCCGCAGCCGTACACCGCGCAACAGAGTTCGCGCGACGCCGACCAGGGTGGTCAGCAGGCCATCGCTGACTGGCGCGCGGGCAGCACGCCGGCGCTCCCGGCGGGTGCGTCGGTGGAGAACCTGCGCGGTGCCAAGGACCTGCGCGAGGCGACGATCCAGGCGCTGAAGGACGCGGGCGCGAAGAAGGGCCTCACCGGCAAGGGCACGGGCTCGTTGAACAGCCTGCTGTCCACGCTGAGCCCGGAGAACCTGCAGCCGCACCTGCCGTCGATGCTGTCCGGCCCGCTGACCGTGCCGGGCCTGCACGAGGCCGCGCTGACGTTCGGGCAGGACGCGGACGTCAAGGTCTACGCGAAGCTGGTCGACCCGTCGCTGAACGCGCTCAGCGACGGCGTGGCCCTCGAGAACCCGAAGTCGCAGGTCACCGCGACCAGCACCGACTCGAAGGTCACCGAGAGCGGCGACGTGTCGATCGGTCTCGCGACCGGTGGCGCGGGCATCAAGCAGAACACCGACCCGAAGGACAACGTCACCTTCGGCACCAGCGGTCTCGAGCTGCGGCACGCCGCCGAGGACTCGACGGCGAACTCCGGTGGCCAGACCGACAACAAGGTCAACAACCTCAAGCCGAAGGCCACGACCGGCCTGGTGCGGTTCGGCGTCGAGTACCGCGTGGTCGCGACGATCGGCGGCAGGACCGCCGTCGTCGACCTGGCCGTGCCGAACTCGGCCGCGGTCCGCATGCCCGTCTCGGACGCGCAGGTGGTGCTGGGTCGCGATCTCAGCCCGGAGCTGGCGACCGCGCAGACCGAGGTCAAGGCCGCGGCGGACGCCTGGCGCGCCGGCGAGGTCACCGTGGACACCGTGCGCCACGACGCGCAGCAGGTGATCAACGGGGTGGCCGCGGCGAACGCCCGCGGCGACTCCTCCTTCACGCCCGTCCAGATCGCCTACAACGACGCGATCCAGGCGCACCTCGACGAGCAGGCGACCCTCGAAGGCCTGGAGGCGACGGCCGAGACCGCCCGCCTGGAGGCCGCGCGCACGCTCGACGCCATCGCCGAGCTGTCGCCGAAGGTCGGCGGACTCGGCGCGCTGGCGATGACCGCGCAGTTCGAGGTGGACGACGCGAAGTCGGTCGTCGAGACCAAGGCTCGGGCCTTGGAGGGGCTGGAGGACCAGCTCGCCGCGGCGCCGGACAAGGCGGTGCTGCCGGGCCAGGTCGAGACGGCACGTCAGGCCCACGTGGACGCGCAGGCCACGCTCAGGACCGCGGAACGCACGCTCGCGGACACGCAGTCGTCGTTGCGGGAGGCCCAGCGTCAGCTCGACGCCGCCAACGACGCGATCGGCGGACTGCGCGCGGAGGCCAACGCCCGCCGCGCGGACGCCGCCGCACAGGAGCAGGTCGTCGCGCAGGCCCAGGCCGACCGGCTCGCGGCGAAGGCCAGGTACGACCAGGCGGTCGACCAGCTCGCCGCCGACCGCGCGGCGCAGCAGGCCCTCGTCGCGGAGGCCGAGACGAAGCTGAACGACGCGCGCCAGGCCGCCGACGACCTGCAGAAGAAGTGGTGGGACAAGAAGGCGGTCGTCGACCAGAGGATCGCCGACTTCAACGCGCCGCCGGCGACGGCCTCGTCCAGCAGCGACACGGACGGCGACACCGACGGGGACGGGGGCATGCGCGTCGCCGCTGTGCCGCCGCCGCTGCCTCCCCAGCCGCCGACGTCCCTGCCCGAGACCGCTCCCTCGCCGTCCTTCGTGACGCCGGCCGAGGCGTCGTCCTCGCGCGGGGAGTCGAGCGGGAGCGTGCTGACCCGCCCGGCACCGCAGCCGCAGAACGCGCCTCCGCTCAGGAACGCGGACGTGACCCCGTCCGCGACCGCCGAGACGCAGGCGCCGACCAGCGTGCCGGACGTCGTGGTGGGCAGCCATCTCACCGCGTTGTCCGCGGATGTGATGGCGAACGCCTCCCCGCTCGCCCAGCAGGTGGAACAGGCACTCAGGTCCAGCGAGGCCAAGGCAGGTCTGGAGACGCTGCGAGCCTCGGTCGTGCTCGACACCAAGGCCGACGAGATCGCCACGCTGATCCAGCGGCACGGTGCCGAGAAGGTCGCGAAGGCGTTCACCAAGGAGTTCGGTCAGCCGGTCATCGAATCCGCGCAGATCGCGCAGTTCGGCGACCTGAGCACGCCGGAGAGCAAGGCCGCGTTCACCGCCTGGGCGCACCGCCTTTGGGCGACGATCGGCAGCACGCCGTCGCACACCGCGGACGCGGACAAGCTCGCCGCCGAGGTGTTCGACCACGACGGCGGCTACAACGGCGGCACGAGCCGTGCCCAGGACGCGGCGTTCGCGGACCTGGTCGACGTGCCACCGGCCGAGGTGACCGCGAACCAGGAGGAGTCCACTCAGGACGTGGCGGAGGACAGCGCCGAACCGGCACCCGCCCGGACCGAGGCGGACGTCGAGCTCGAAGCGCTGACCACCGACGCCCTGGACAACGCCCCGGAGTTCGCGAAGGAGGTCGGGGCGAAGCTCGAGGGCGACAAGCGCAGGTTCGTGCAGTCCGAAGCGGGTCTGCACCTGCTGCACGCCTCGGTCGTCCTCGACACCCGGACCGGCGAGGTCGCCGCGATGATCCAGCGGCACGGCGTCGAGGCGGTGTCCGAGTCGTTCAGGAAGGCGTTCGACCGGCCGGTCATCGAGTCCGTGCAGCTGGCGCAGTTCGGCGACCTGAGCACCCCGGAGAGCCGCGCCAAGTTCGACGACTGGGCCCACCAGCTGTGGAGCACGATCAACGGCGCGCCGGGGCTCAGCACGGACGCGGACAAGGTCGCGGACCTCTTCAACCACGACAAGGGCTACAACCGCGGGTTCAACTTCGCGCAGGACGCGGCGGTCGTCGACGTGCTGGGCGCTCCGGCGCTCGCCGACGCCGTCGCCGCCACCCCGCCGAACACCGACCCGGACTTCCACCCGTTCTGGGTCCAGCAGGTGCTGAGCGCCGCGGAGGTCCTGCCCGACGGCACCGTGAGCGCCGACGCGTTCACCAAGGCCGTGACGGACAACAAGGGCGTGCTCGGTGCCGCCCTCGGCGTCGAGCTCACCGCCGACGCCATCCGTGACTTCAAGACCACGTTGCAGGACAACGGCATGGTCGGCGAGGACGCGGACGCGCTGCACAGCACGGAGTCGGACGCGGACTGGTTCGACCCGCGGAACCCGGTGTCCTCGCAGGCCATCGCGGACGCCCGCGCCACGACCCCGGCGACGAGCTGGGTGCGCGGCGAGGCAGGTGGCGTGCTCGACTCGACGAAGGTCGGCCCGCACGGCATCACCATGGACGCCTGGCGCGGCCCGATCACCTACGACAACCGCGTCCTGAACGTCGACGGCGTGCCGGTGCGGGACTTCACCGTGCGACTGCACCTGAACAACGGCACCGCCGACGTCCAGGACCGCGCTCGCGCGGGTGTCGAGGAGATGTTCAACCAGGGCTACAAGCTGCCCAGCGGTGAGCAGTTCCACGTCACGGTCGAGTTCACCGACGACCCCGCCGACGCGCACGCCGTCGTCGACGTCACCGACGACTCCGAGGGCCGCGCGAACCAGGTCACCTGGCCCGCGCACACCGACTCGCGGCGCCTCGCGCACGAGGTCGGGCACTTCCTCGGGTTGCGCGACGAGTACCTGGAGACCGGCGCCGTGAAGCCGATCTTCCAGCACCAGGACGGCAAGGGGCACGTCGTCACGGACAACTCCGTCATGACGGCCGGCGTCGACGAGGCCGACTCGCGGCTGAAGCCGCGCCACCTCCTGCTGGTCTCGGACCGGATGGCGGCGCTGCAGACGCACAACCCGCCGCCGCCCGGCCCCGCGGAACGGTCCGACCTGCCCGCGCCGAACATGCCCAAGCGCGACAACGAACACCTGGGCACCGACCCGTCCGCGGACCCCGTCAAGCGGGCGCGCGAGAACCTCGCCGAACTGTCCATCGAGGACGCTGGGAACGTCGAGGACGGGAACGCCGAGGGCGGCGACGTCCAGATGGGCGGCCAGGAGGCCACTCCGTTCAACGAGCACGGGGTGCACAACGCCGCGTACCAGAACCTGGCCCAGGGCAACGAGCTCACGCCGATCACCGCGGCGAACTACCTCCAGCGGACGCGGGAGAGCATCGACGCCAACGAGAAGCCGTCGTTCGTGGTCAGCATGATCGTCCGGGCGGGCGAGCTGAAGCAGCTCGACGAGGTGATCAACGGTGTGATGGCCGGAACGCGGGACATGGACGGCCGTGTGGCGTTCGTGCTCGGCGTGAACGCCTCGACGCAGGCGGAGATCGACACCGCGATCGCCACCGCGGCGGAGGCGGTCCACGGCCGGACGGAACCGGTCGCGCTGGTGAGCGTTCCCCACGGCCCCAAGGGCTTCAAGTTCGGGGAGACCCGCAACGCCACGCTGGAGAGCGACGCGCACGTGTTCGCGGTGACCGCCCTGGCGGCCACGGGAACGCACCCGTACGTGTCGGTCATGGACTTCGACGCGGGCGACCGCACGACCCGCGAGGGCGGGCACGTGTTCGACCACGTGACCCGGCTCCTCGACGGCACGGTCGGCGAGGACGCGGGTGACCCGTCGCGGCCGTTGATGATCGGCGGCGGGTACCGGGTCGCGGTCGACTCGGACCAGCTGCACAAGGACGTCCTCGGCCGCATCGACGGTGACTCGAAGACGACGGACGCGCAGAAGCAGGCGCTGCGGGCCAAGCTCGCGGAACCGGACTTCTACGACCGGTTCGTGCAGGTCATCGACGCGGACATGCACGCACGCCGCACCCAGCAGGGCATCCACCCGTTGCTGCCCTACACGCCGGAGCCGAACCTGTTCGTCGACGGCCTCGTGCCGCTGGCCGAGCCGTCGGTGCGGTTCGGCGAGGGGCAGGCGGAGTTCGGGCAGCTCGGCCAGTCGCTCAACCGCTTCTACGCGGCGGAGCTCGCCAAGCTGCACACACCCGCCGACGCCGCGGGCATGGACGCCGCGCTGGAACTGGCCAGGGTGGACGTCCAGAACAACCGGCACCCGGTGCGCGGCCAGGCGTTCACGACCGACTTCGTGGCGGGCGACACCGGCACCGACCTGTCCAGGATCGCCTACGGGCTGATCAAGGACGGCAAGCTGCCGCAGTCGCACACCGCGCTGCCGAACGTGTCGGAGCGGTTCCTCGACGGCAAGTCCTCCAAGGCGGGCACGAAGTTCGCCGACGAGCGCAAGCGCCTCGCCACCGGGGAACACCCGGTCGTGGAGCCGTTCCTGCCCCCGGCGGACGGGGAGACCAGCCACGGGTGGAACCCGCCGCAGAAGATGCAGACGCAGCTCGGCGCCCCGCAGAAGAACCGGATGAACCCGGCGGTGTCCGCGCCGATGCCCGCGCCGTTCGAGGAGTTGCAGGCGGGCATCCAGAAGGACCAGAAGGTCGTCGCGGCCCACGGGCTGGTGGCGTCCGACCACGTCAGCACCACGCAGCGGCAGCTGCGGTTCCTCAACGAGGACGTACTGGTCCGCCAGCCCGCACCGCCGGTCACCACCAACGGCCTGTACGCCGTCGTCGGCCAGGCCCGCGGGATCGACCCGGTGACGCTGCGTCAGCAGGTCGTCGGCCTGGCCGCGACCCACCAGGCCGTGACCAAGGCCGTGGCGGACTACTCCGTCGGCCGGCCGATGCACCAGGGCCACCTGTACGGGGCGCTGGTGGAGAACCAGAACTGGCACATGCACGCCGACGCGGGCGAGAACAAGGGCTGGCAGAACGCCCGTGACCTGCTCGGACACCTGATCGCGACGCAGCAGGGCGTCAACGTCCGGGTCCACCAGGCAGGCCAGGAGCCGGTGCTGCTGGTCCCGCTCGGCCCGCCGTTCCCCGACACCGTCGAGGTCGAGCTGGTGCTGGACGGACGCCAGGTCACCTACCGGCCGTACCAGGCCTCAGGAGGACTACAGCAGGACGTGCGGATGCATTAGCGTGACCAGCGTGGACGAGTTCGCGCAGGCTCTCCGGACGGCGATCACGAATCGCGGTCTCGGTCTGGAGCGCCTGCGCGAGCACCTCTCGCAGAACGGCGTGTCCGTCTCGATGGCGACGCTGAGCTACTGGCAGACCGGCCGCAGCCGTCCGGAGCGGCAGAAGTCGATGCAGGCCGTCGTGCACCTCGAACACATCCTGCAGGTGCCGCCGGGCCACCTCTCGGAGCTGCTGGGCCCGCCGCGCCCGCGTGGCCGCTGGCTGCGCCACGCCCCGGCGCCGATGTCCGCGTTCTGGCCCTCCCCCTCGCCCGTCGAGCACGCGTTGCACGGCCTCGACACGCAGTGGGACGACCAGCTCCTGCGCGTGAGCCAGCAGGACTTCGTGACGATCGGGGCGGACCGCACCGAGCGGGTCTTCCGCTCGAGGCAGGTGCTGTCGGCGTCGATGACCGGGCCCGACCGGTGGGTCGTGATCATGCACGTCGACGACCACGAACTGCCGTTGCCGCAGGTCAACGCCCTGAAGAACTGCACGGTCGGCCAGGTCGTGCAGGAGCCGGGCGAGGGGCTGCTGGTCGCGGAGCTGCTGTTCGAGAAGCCGTTGTGCAAGGGCGAGAGCGTCGTGATCGAGCACGAGCTGGTGAACCACGACCCGTGCCCGCCCGCGACGAACTACGAGCGCAAGTTCCGGCTGCCGACGCGGGAGTACGTGCTGGAGGTGACGTTCGAAGGCACCGCCCCGTCGTCCGTGGTCCAGCTCGCGGACGGGTCGCCCGTGGCGCCGTGCCGCACGTTGCTGGACGTGGCGCTGGACGTGCGGCCGGGGGTGCGCGGCTTCAGCTGGACCTGGTGAACCCCTTCGAGCTCGGGACCAGCGCGGCGGCCGCCGGGGCGGCGAAGCAGACGACCGCGCAGGCGCCCAGCACGACTCCGGCGCCGAAGTGGTCGATGGCGGGTGCGATGAAGGCCAGGCCGACCGGCGCGAGGCCGAAGGAGAGCAGGAAGTCGAGCGAGGAGACGCGGGCGAGCTTGCCCGGTTCGACCTCTCGCTGGACCGCGGTGAACCACGGGATGTTGAACAGCTCGATCCCGATGCCGGCCACGACGTACCCGGCGATCAGCACGAACCAGTGCACCGGCAGCAGCAGGGCCAGCGGGACCAGGCCGTAGCAGGCCATTCCTGCCAGACCGGCCCAGCCCGGCGTCCTCGGGCGCCAGCGGGCCATCAGGGCGGCTCCCGCCAGCGCGCCGAGGGTGTACGCGGTCGTGGCGGCCGCCAGCACCGCTTCGGTGTCGTAGCGGTCGCGGCTCACCACCGGCAGCAGGACGGCCGTCGCGGAGTAGCCGAAGGCGACCATCACGGTCAGCGCGCCGAGTCCGGAGAGCAGCCACGGGTGGCGGCGCGCCTCGTTGAGACCTTCGAGGAAGTCCGTCGCGAAGCTCGCTCGGCTGCTCGCACGGTCCGGTGCCCAGGTGCCCTTGGGCGGCACGACCGTGGCGACCAGCCAGAGCGCGGCGGTGACGATCAGCAGTGCTTTCGCGTCGGTCACGAGGGCCGCGAGGGCGGTGAGGCTCGGCGCGACCAGCGTGGTCACCCTGATGGCGAGCGTGGTCGCGGCGTTGGCCTGCTGGCGTTGCGGCTCCGGCACGACCTCGGCCACCATCGCCTGGAACGCGGGCCGGCAGCCGCCCTGGCCGGCACCGACGACCGCGGCCGCGGCAGCCATGAGCAGCAACGACCTGCCCATGCCGAGCGCGATCACCGGAGTCATCACGGCACCGGTGAGGCACGACCAGAAGACGACGGTCCGGCGTGCGTGGCGGTCGGCCAGCACACCGGCGACGGGGACGGCCACCAGGAAGCCCACGGTTCTGGTGGCGAGGACGACGCCGAGTTCGACGGCGGTGATCGAACGTTCGAGGACGGCCAGGCCGAGCACGAACGGCAGGGCCCACATCGCGAGTCCCGACGCGGTCGTGCCGGTCCACAGTCGCAGGAAGGCCGTGTTCCGCAGGACAGATGGTGCTGTTGCTTTCTCCGTCACGACGACCAAGGTGTCACCACCGGCGGTCCGGTGACCACACTATTCGACGTGACCGCGCAACAGCCGGGTGTTCCCCCCGCGCCTTGAGGGGAACACCCGGCCGTTCGCTGCGCTGTCCGTTGTGGACAGATCAGCCGATCTTCTCGATCCGAGCGTTGCGGATCAGGAACTTGCCCGGCTCACGAACCTGTTCGAACGCCGCGTTGTTCAGCAGCGCGCAGCTGCCGGACACCGACGCGACCTTGACGGTCGTGGACTTGTTGTTGTCCAGGTTCGTCACCTTGAGCGTGGTGCCGACCGGGAACGTGCCGCTGGACGCGGCGGGCGCACCGCCCTCGCCGGACAGCGTGACGGTCGAGCCGTTGCAGACCTGCTGGCCGGTGGCGCCGTTGTTGTCGCCGCCCTGGTTCGCGTCGGGCTGCTGGGTGGGCTGCTGGGTGGGCTGGTTGCCCTGGCCCGCGTTGCCGTTGCCGGCGTCGGCCGCGCCGCCGTCACCCTTGCAGCCCGCCGCCTTGCGTCGCTGCTGGATGAGGTCGACCACGGCCTGCCGGTTCGCGATCCGCGCCTCGGACTGCGCGTCCGGAGCGGACTTCTGGCCCGCGATGAAGGTCAGGTTGTTCTGCAACGCCTTGTCCAGCCCGCCACAGTCCTCACCGGACGTCGCGGCCTGCCCGGCCTCGGGCTTGGCCTGCACGTTGTTGCCACACCCGGCGGCCGCACGCCGCTGGTTGATGAGGCTGACGACCTGCTGGCGGTTCTGGATGCGCGCGTCCGACTGAGCGTCGGGGTTCGCCTGCTGACCGGCGATGAAGTTCAGGTTGTTCTGCAGGGCGGTGTCCAGGCCGCCGCAGTCCTCAGCCGCGTTCGAGTTGGTGCCGCTGAAGGCGAAGATGCCACCGGCGACAGCAGCGACCGCCAGCACGGCGCCCGCGCCGATCATCGCGGGCTTGCGGTGTCGAGCGCCCATTCTGTGTCTCCTCGGGGGGTCGAACGGTGTTGTACCGATGACTACGGGGAGGTCACGGACGGGGTTCAACTTGGACTGGACCTTGTTTGTTTTAAATGGTTTTAAGGTCTTGAGGGTGGTGGTGATCTTGCTGGTCAGGGTGGGTTCTTCTGGGGTTCGCCGATTTCGTGGCGGAGTGGGGAATGGGCCGAGTGGTGGCGCGGGGTGATTCCGCCGGTGATACCAGTGGCGGCGGTGGTCTTGGGCCGGTTCGCGGAAACGCATGCCGCTGCCTGCCGGTGGCGACAACGGGTCGATTTGCGTGCGCTGATGCCGGTTCCAGCGGGGTGGTCGCATGCCTGGCGGTACGTCACCTTGCGAGGGTGGTTGCGCGGACAAAGCCGAGCCTGGTCATTTCATCGCCGCTTCGCGACGATAGCGATTGGGCACGTCATCACCGCTTACCCGGTCGGCCTTGGTTCATACGCCTCGGCTTCGCCATTGCGTTGCGTGGCAGGGTGGCTCGGCTTCGCCGTTGCGGTGCGCTGGCGGCTACATGCGGTCCAGCAGTCTTGTTCGTGCGATTTCCAGGTGTGCGGTCATCGCTCCGCTCGCCCCCACCTCGTCCCGGGCTACCAACGCGTCCACGATCGCGCGATGTTCCGTGATCGTCTGCACCCCGAACGGCTGCTGGAAGTTCAGCCGGAACAGGTGCAGATGGCAGTGCGTCTTCGAGAAGGACTGAAGAACGGCGTCGTTGCCCGCGATCCGCAGGATCAGTTCGTGCAGGCGTTGGTCGTGTGCGGTGAGGTTCTTGTAGTCGTCGTAGGCGTTGTCGGCGGGGGCCGACGGGCAGGTGGCCAGTTCCTCCTCGATCAACTCGACGAACTCCGGTGTCATGCGGGCTGCCGCCAGGGCTGCCGACGGAGGTTCGAGCAGGAGGCGCAGGGCGTAGAGGTCGTCGACCTGTTTGCGGTTCAGCAGGTCCGTCACGCTGTAGCCGCGCAACGGGAGCCTGCTGACCAGTTCCTCGGATTCCAGGCGGGCCAGTGCTTCGCGGACCGGGGTCGGGGACACGTCCAGCCGGCGCGCCAGTTCGTCGATGTTGACCCTGGCGCCCGGTGCCATGCCGTCGCTCATGATCAGGGCGCGGATCTGCTCGTAGACGTCATCCGCTAGCACGCGCCTGGTCGGTATCCGCAACACCACTCCTGACACTTCCCGTCTAGTTCTTGGCCAGTATCTCCTGCGAGACGCGTTCCATCTCGGGGAACACGTCGTCGGAGCGCTGGCCTGCGAAGTACGCCTCGAAGAGGGGCTGTTCGGCTGACTGGACGGCGGAGCCGTTGGCGTAGGCGCTGGACGGGTGGAGGACGCCGTCCTTGACGTACTGGTTGAAGACGGTGAGGTCGACGCCCTGGGACTTCATCGAGGTCACGGTGTTGTCCATGGCGGCGGGAATCGACGGGAAGAACGTGCCGGTGGCGCCCGCCCTGGTCTGGCACTCTTCGCCGCCCATGTAGCTGACCCACTTCCAGGCCAGGTCCGGGTTCTTGGTGCCCGCCCAGATGTTGTTGCCGTTCGAGTTGGAGAGGACGGAGCGCTTGCCGTCAGGACCGAGGACGGTCGGGGCGATGCCGACCTTCACGCCGGGGATCTTGCCGAAGCCCGAGGCCGACCAGGAGCCGCCCATGGTCATGGCGACCTTGCCGGAGCCGATCAGGTCGATGTCGGAGATCGTGGACTGGTTGCCGGTGGTGAAGGTGCCGAGCTTCGGGGAGAAGCCGCGGTCGGTCAGCGACAGGACCCACTTCATCGTCTTGGTGAAGCGCGGGTCGGTGTAGTTGAACTTGGTGGGCCACTGGTCCTTGTCGCCCAGGCGCCAGCCGAGCGTGTTCACGAACGGGGCCCACGTGGTCTCGCCGATGAAGCTGCGGCCCGCCATGGCGCCGATGCCGTAGGTGGCGATCTGGGACTTGTCGAAGCCCGGTTCGTCGCCGTGCTTGCCGAACTTGTCGATCGTCAGGCGGGCCACCACCTTGTCGAACGTGCCGCCGTCGTCCGGGTTCCAGGTCAGCCTTTGCACGTCGGCCTCGGGCACGCCGGCCTTCGTGAGCATGTCCGCGTTGTAGTAGAGGGCGGAGGCGGCCCAGTCGAGCGGCAGCGCGTACTGCTTGCCGTCGGTGAACTTCCAGGTGTCAACGCCGACCGAGAACTTCTTCATGTCCACAGAGGACTTGGCGATGAGGTCGTCCAGCGGCATCAGCTGGTGCTGCGAGGCGTAGGCCTGCAGGAACTGGACGGAGTTCTGGAACGCGTCCGGCGCGGTGCCGGCCACGAAACCGGCGGTGAGCTTGGTGAAGTAGTCGTCCACGTTGTAACGGGTGATCTTCACGTCGGTGCCGGGGTTGGCGGCCTCGAACGCCTTCTCACACTCGCCGTAGGCGACTGCCTGCTTGTCGTCCCACGTCCACCAGTTCACGGTGTTGCCGCCGGAGCCCGCGTCGGAGCTCCCGCATCCCGCGACCACCAGGGCTGTTGCCGCCGCCAGGGCAGCGAAGGCGATTCTCATGGCTTCTCCAGAAGGGATCGGAAGGCGTCCAGTGCGATGTCGAGGTCGTCGGAGCCGCCCGCCTCGTGGGCGCTGTGCTCCCAGACGTTGATCTCCTTGGGTCCGGCGTACGCGTGGTAGGCGCCGAACACCGTGGACGGCGGCACGATGTCGTCCATCAGGCCGACCGAGAACCAGGCGGGGGCCGTGGCTCGGGCGGCGAACCCCACACCGTCGAAATAGGACAGTGCCGGGAAGACGTCGGATCGCCGGTTCTCGGCGATGTAGGCGGTGAGCTCGGTGAAAGGTGGACGGCCGCAGACGTCGAGCGCCCTGCGGAAGTCGCAGAGGAACGGTGCCTGCGCGTGCACCGCCGCCAGGCCGGGCACGAGACCTGCCACGGCCAGGGCGATTCCGCCGCCCTGGCTGTTGCCGATCACGGCCACGTCCGCGGAGCCCAGTGCGCGCACGGCCTCGACCGCTCGCACCGCGTCGGTGAAGACGCGCCGGTAGAAGTAGGTGGAGCGGTCCGCGATGCCGCGGGTCAAGAAACCGGTGCCGCCGCGCTGGTCCCGCACCTCGACCTGCAGGTGCGCGAACCCCGCGCTGGCCCACGTCAGGTTCTCGACGGCGCTGCCCCGGTTGCCGCCGTACCCGTGGAACTGCACGACGGCGGGCAGGCCGGTGACCCCGCGCGGGGTGCGCAGCCACGCGCGGATCCGGTCGCCGCCGAAGCCCGAGAACGACACGTCGTAGACGTCGAGCGTCTGCAGCGGGGTGGACACCGGTACCGCCTCGACCTTCAACTCGAAGGAACGGGCCTCGGCCAGTGTCGAGTCCCAGAACGAGTCGAAGTCCTCCGGCCGCAGGTAAGAGCTGCGGTACTCCCACAGCGCGTCCAAGCCGAGATCGGTCAGCAAGAGATCCTCCCGCGCACTTCCACGACGTCACTCACGACGACCTCGGTGACCTCGCCACCGATGCTCACGAGCACGTACGCCGACGCGTCGCCGGACACCCGCCGCACCCGCGCGCTGACGTCGCCGTCGTGCCAGGTGACGTCGACGGAAAGCCCGCCACGGCACCGCAGTCCGCGGGCCGAGCCGCTCGACCAGCCTTCGGGCAACGCGGGCAGCACGTCGATCACACCGTCGTGGCTCTGCACCACGACCTCGGCCAGGGCCGCCGTGAAGCCGTAGTTGCCGTCGATCTGGAACGGCGGGTGCGTGCTGAAGAGGTTCGGCAGCAGGCCTCCCCACCGCGAGCCGTCGACCGGCGCGTCGCGGTGCCGGTCTCCGGTGAACGGTTGCGAGGCCTCGGACAGCAGCGACCGCACGGCCTCGCCGTCACCCAGCCGGGCCCGCAGCGCCATCTTCCAGGCCCACGACCAGCCCATCGCGCCGTTGCCACGCCGGTCCACTGATGCCGCCGCGGCGTCACCGAGAGGCGTATCCGCGACGATCTGGCCGAGCGGGTAGACCGACACCAGGTGCGACAGGTGCCGGTGCGTCGAGTCCTCCTCGGCGAGGTCGGCCACCCACTCCCCCAGCCGGCCGTCGAACACCGGCACGGGACGCAGCCGCGGCAGCGCGGCCGAGATCTCCGCGAGCACCGGGTCGGCACGCCCGGAGGCCAGTGCCAACGCCAGCGTCCGTTCGAACACGGCGCGGATCAGCACCACGTCCATCGTGACGGACCACGACAACGCCTGCGGGGCGCCGGAAGAGTCGAGGAACCAGTTCTCCGGTGACGTCGACGGGCACGTGTCGAGGTAGCCGTCGGGGCCTTCCACCAGCCAGTCGAGGCAGAACTCGGCGCAGCCGCGCAGCAACGGCCACGCACGCTCCAAAGTGGACCAGGTGCGGGCGAAGTCGTAGTGGTCCCAGGCGTGCTGGACGAGCCACGCGCCGCCCATCTGCCAGATCGCCCACGACGGTGCGCCGTGACCCATGCCGACCGGCAGCGACCAGCCCCACGCGTCGGTGTTGTGGTGCGCCACCCAGCCCCGCGCCCCGTACAACGAACGCGCCACCTCGCGGCCGGTCACCGCGAGCTTCTCCAGCAGTTCCAGCAACGGGTCGTGGCACTCGGCGAGCCCGGTGACCTCGGCGGCCCAGTAGTTCATCTGGGTGTTGATGTTGATCGTGTAGTTGGACGACCAGGCCGGGCGCAGCTCCTCGTTCCAGATGCCCTGCAGGTTCGCGGGCGGCGCACCGGGCCGGGACGACGAGACCAGCAGGTACCGGCCGTACGCGAACAGCACGGACGCGATGAGGTCCTCGTCCTTGCCGCTCAGCAGATCCGGCACGTTGACGACCTCGGGGACGGGCCCGAACCGCACCTCGCAGGCGTCCATCAACGTCCTGTGGTTGCCATGGCGTTTGCCGGTCCAGAGCGACTCGGAGGTCGTGGAACTGGTGAGCGTGAGCAGCCAGCGTTCGCCCTCGGTCACCTCGACCGTGACCGTGCCTCGTTCGCCGGCCCCGTACACCGGCGCCTCGACCTGCGGTTCGTGCCGGGGCGCGGAGTCGACCGGGATCTCGACCACCAGGTTCAGGCCGTCGCGCGACACCTCCCGCAACGGCGTGGAGATCTCGACGGCTTCCGGTACCGCACCGGTGATCTCCACGCATAGCGCGGTTTCCGACGCCCACACCCGCCGGACGACGTCCGCACCGGCGATGGTCATCCGCTCGGTGACCACACCCGTGTCCAGGTCGAGCGTGCGGCCGTGCGACTCGCCCTCGGGCAACGTGATCCACAGGTCCACGTACGGCAGGAACGTCTGGCTGTACGGGCCCTCGAACGACATCAGCAACGAGGTGGGGCGCTCCAGGTCACCGCCGAAGATCGCCTCCCGCACCTGCGCGAGCCGTTCCGGACCGGCGCCTTCGGAAAGACGCTCCGCCAGCGCCGCAGCCGGCCCGGCCGCGGTACCGGACCACACGGTCGCGTCGTTGACCTGCAGACGGGACCGCCCGGTCCCGCCGAACACCATCGCGCCGAGACGGCCGTTGCCCACGGGCAGCGCCTCGGTCCACTCCGCCGCCGACGACGGCCAGTGCAGTCTCACTTGATCCCCGTGAAGCCGATGGAGTTGACCAGCCGCCGCCCGAAGACCACGAACAGCAGCAACATCGGCAGCGCCGCGACCAGCGTCGCCGCCATCAGGCCCGCCCAGTCCAGCGACGCCTGCGGTGAGGACTGCTTGAACACCGCGAGCGCGAGGGTGAGCGGACGGACCGACTCGTCGTTGGTGACGAGCAACGGCCAGAAGTAGTCGTTCCAGGTGGTGATGAACTGCAGCAGCGTCAGGGTCGCCATCGGCGCGACGCTCATCGGCAGCACTATTCGGAAGCACACGCGGAGCGGCCCGGCGCCGTCGATGATCGCGGCCTCCTCGACCTCGTTGGAGAGCCCGAGCATGAACTGCCGCAGGAAGAAGATGTTGAACGCGGAGAAGAACGCGCCCGGCAGGATCATGCCGCCGAAGCTGTTGAGCAGCCCCAGGTCCTTCATCAGCACGAAGTTCGGCAGCAGCGTGAACACCGACGGCACCATGAGCGCCGTCAGCAGCACGCCGAACACGAGCTCTCGGCCCTTCCACTGCAGCCGGGCGAACGCGTAGGCGGCCAACGCGGAGAAGACAACGGTGAGCAGCGTCAGAACTCCCGCGTACACAATGGAGTTCCACAGCGCCAGAGCCAGGTCGATCTTGGCATCGGAGCCACCCTCGGCCGCCGCCTCGGCGGGCGTCGCGAGGCCGAGCGCGCGTTTGAACGGGCCCCACGTGAAGTGCACCGGCAGCAACGAGGACGGGTCGGTCGACATCGCGAAGTTGTCGGACAGCGCGGTCCGCACGATCCAGTAGAACGGGAAGATCGTGACCAGCAGCACGACGACCAGGTAGCCCCAGGCGACGCCCCTGCCGAGCTTCATGGAGAGGTTCACCGGGCCTCCTCAGTCGGTGTCGGACTCGCCGGCACGGGCCATCCGCATCTGCGTGAAGGTCACCGCGACGAGCATCAGGAACAGGGCGAGCGACATCGTCGCGGCGTAACCGAAGTCGAACTGGCCGAACGCCTTGTCGTAGATGTACATCTGCAGCACCAGCGACGCGTCCGCCGGACCGCCCTTGGTGCTGACCTGGACGATGTCGAAGATCTGGGTCGCGTTGATGACGTTGAGGATCACCACCATCACCAGGATCGGCCGCAGCAGCGGCAGCGTCAGCGAGCGGAACATCTGGAACTCCGACGCCCCGTCGATCCGGCCGGCCTCGTAGATCGTCGCGGGGATCGTCTGCAGTCCCGCGAAGATGAGGACGGCGTTGTAGCCCATGGACTTCCACACGTTCAGCGCGGCCAGCGTCGGCACCGCCCACGCGTCCGAGCTGAAGAACATGACCGGCTCGCCGGTGACCCACGTGATCAGCTGGTTCACGATGCCGAGCTGCGGGTCGAGCATCCACGTCCACACCAGCGCCGTGACGACGCCGGAGATGAGGAACGGCAGGATCATCAGCCCGCGCACCGTCGTGCCGACCCCCAGTCGGTGCAACACGACGGCGGTGAGCAGCGAGACACCGATGCCCAGCACCACGGTCAGCACGACGAAGTACGCCGTGACGCCGAGCGAGTGCCAGAACCTGTTGTCGTTGAGCAGTTCCCGGATGTTCTCGAGACCCGTCCACACGGGTGGGCTGAGGATGTGGAAATCGGTGAAGCTCAGGTAGACGCCGCGCAGCATCGGGTAGGCGAAGAAAACGCCGAACCCGAGGACGGCGGGCGTGACGAGCAGCCACGCGACCCACGTGTCGTTGCGGCGCGAGGCAGGGCCTTTGCGCCTGAGTGGGGGCGGAGGCGCCGTGGTGGCAGGTCCACGCACGACCTGGGCGCTGTTGTCCTGCAAGGTTGTCACCACGGCACCTCCTGGTCCTAGACGCGGATGCTGTCGACGTCGAACACGGAGTCGTCCGGGTTGCCGATCCGGATGGTGTTGTTGCCCTTCAACAGGTAGACGGGCACGGTCATCTTCTGCGGCGTGTTCCAGTCGTCGTCGTTGGAGCCGGCGACGGGCAGCTTGAAGCTGGTGCCGTTGACCGTGACGATGCCGGTCCTGCTGGCGTCGGCGGAGATGTAGGCCAGCTCGACGAGGTAGGTGCCCTCAAGCGGTGCCACGACCGTGGGCATCGTGATGTTGCCGCTGCCGCCGATGTAGCCGACCTTGCTGCCGCCCGAGCACGCGCAGCCGTAGACGGTCGCGCCTCCGCCGGGGCTGCCCTTCTCCGCCTCGTACGTCACGCTTTCCTGCGGCGTCACGTAGTTCACGGCCTGGGAGCGGGCGCCGTTCTGCACGACCGTGAACTCGTAGGAGGTCGCCGGGGTGAGACCGGTGACGGTCACCTTGGTGTCGGTGGTCGTGGCGACCTTCTTGTTGCCCGCGTAAACGTCGTAACGGACGCCGGACTTGCCGTACCACTTCAGGGACACGCTGGTCGGGGTGGCGGCGGTGCCCTGCACGACACCGGGCGCGACCGAACCGCGCGGCGTGACGGTGAACAACTTCGAGCCGTGCACCGGCAGGTCTTCCGTGATGGAACCGGACTTCTGGCCGATGTCCTTGCGAGCCCACACGTCGCGGACCTTCGCGTTGCCCCTGATGCCGAGCTGGTCGAAGTCGGCCGTCACCTTCGCGGGCTTGGAGCCGAGGTTGAACAACGCCACGGTGTAGCTGCCGTCGCGGTTGCGGGCGTACCAGACCTGCTGGTCCGAGGTCTGGTCGACCGGACGGGCCGGGACGCCGGCCTGGTTGATGGCGATGACCTCGTTGTTGGTCAGCAACCTGTAACCGAAGTCGTCGATCTTGGTGAGGTCGTCGCCGATGTAGAGCGGCGAGGACGAGATCGACCACAACGTCATGTAGCTCTGGCGCTCGGCCTCGGTGAGGCCGTCCATCTGGCCGTTGCCGACCGCGACGCTGTCGAGGTTGTTCCAGTGGCCGGGACCCGCGTCGTCGATCCACTGCACGACGTCGTTCCAGCGCTGCTTCACCGACTGGTTCCAGGTGACGAGCGTGTCGCAGTAGCACTCGACGTCGGTGTCGACGCGCCAGCCGTTCGTGTTGGCCTTCCACACGTCGGCGTAGCGGTGGCTCAGCGCCCACGAGATGAGGAACTCGATGGGACGGCCGGTGCTCTTGAGCGCGGAGTTCCACGCCTTCACGTCGGTGGTGTTGTCGTAGCGCTCACCGCCGCGGAAGCTGCCGGGGCCGACGCCGTCGAGCTTGAGGAAGTCGACGCCCCAGCCCGCGAGCGTCTGCGCCAGGGAGTCGACGTACTTCTGCGAGCACGGGTTCGCGAAGTCCATCTTGTAGGCCGAGTCCCACCCGTTCGTCTTGCGCAGGTCGGGGTAGACGACGTCCTTGGTGGTGCAGCCAGGCGCGTTGAAGATCGGCGTCTTGCCGTCGTTGTACGCCTTGGGGTCGAGGCCCACGGCGAGGTACGAGCCGAACTTCAGGCCCTTGCCGTGGATGTACTCGCCGAGCCACTTGAAGCCGCGCGGAAACTTCTTCGCGTCCACGACCGGGCGCCCGTACTCGTCGAACGAGCCGAGCCAGCCCGCGTCGACATTCACGTGGTCGTAGCCAGCCTTCTTGAACCTCGCGGCCAGCACGTCCGCCTGTGCCAGCACGTTCTTCTCGTTCAGCCAGCTGGCGGGACCGTCCGGGTTCACCCCGGGGTAGTTGGTCGCCTGCAACGTCCAGCTGCTCCAGCCCATGTACGGCTTCTCGGCCTTGGCCGCGGTCTGCTGCACCTGGGGTGCTTGGGCCACAGCTGCCGGGACCGCGATCAGCGACGCGAGCAGGCCGGCAACGACACCTAACGCTCTCAAGACCACTCCTTTGTGATTTTCCGGCGGTGTTTCAGGCGACCCGAAGGTCTTCCATCGCGTCGCGGTCCCAGTCGATGCCGAGACCTGGTGCGTCCGGGGCGAGCGCGTGTCCGTTGCGGACGTTCATCTCGCTCTTGGTGATCCCGCGCAGCTGCGGGATGTGCTCGACGAACTTCCCGTTGGGCAGCGCGGCCGCGAGGCTCACGTGCAGCTCCATCAGGAAGTGCGGGCACACGTCGGCGTTGAACGCCTCGGCGACGTGCGCGACCTTGAGGAACGGCGTGATGCCACCGATCCGTGCGGCGTCGACCTGGATGATCGAGGCGGCGCCGCGTTCGAGGTACTCGCGAAACTGAGCCACGGAGTACAGCGACTCCCCCACCGCGATCGGGATGCTGGTGGTCTTGGCGAGGCGCTCGTGCCCGCTCACGTCGTCGGCCGGCAGCGGTTCCTCGAGCCAGGTGAGGCTGACGCCCCGGAACGCGTCCGCGCGCCGGATCGCCTCGGCCGCCGTCAGGGACTGGTTGGCGTCCACCATGATCGCGAACCGCTCACCCACCGCCGCCCGGACGGCTTCCAGGCGTTCGACGTCCTCGGTCAGGTCGGGCTTGCCGACCTTCACCTTGATGCCCTGCCAGCCCTGCGCGGCCGTCTCCTTGGCGCCCGCGACCAGGTCCTCGGTGCTCAGGTGCAGCCAGCCGCCCTCGGTGTCGTACAGCGGGACTTCCTGTCTGAAGCCACCTGCCATGCGCCACAACGGTTCCTGAGCTCGCAGGCACCGCAGGTCCCACAACGCGGTGTCCACGGCGGCGAGCGCGAGCGATGTGATCGCGCCGACCGTGGTGGACCGCGTGTACGCGAAGAGGTCACGCCAGATGTGCTCGATCCGGCGGGTGTCGGCGTTGGCGAGGCGCGGCAGCAGGTGGTCCTTCAGGAGGGCGAGGACCGAGCTGCCGCCCGTGCCGATGGTGTAGGCGTAGCCGAGCCCGGTGAGCCCGTCGTCGGTCTCGATCTCGACGAAGACGGTCTCCTGCTTGATGAACTGCTGGACCGCGTCGGTGCGCAGAGTCTCCACGGGAACGTCCACCTGGAACGCCTCGGCACGTCGGACCTTTGCCACGCCAACTCCTCGGACCTTTGATCCTATAGGATATTTGACGAGGATTAGACGCTGGTGTTTCGGGCATGTCAACCGTCGTTCGAGCACGTTCCCACGCTGATGACAGCGTTTCAACGGGAGGAGAGGACCGGTTCTAGTTCCGGTCCTCCGATGTCTGCAGCTCACAGCCGTCGAACACCGGTCGGGCACCGTGTGCGGGAGTGTTTAAAAGTGAGCGGTTCTGTCTGATTGTCAGACGGACTCGGCGGCGCGCTTCAGCCGCAGCAACGTGGCCTCGATGTTGCGCTGGTTCGTCACGGCGCGGTCGCGCACCCCGGTCGCCAGCCGCGTGATCGGCACGTACCACCCAGGCCTGCGGTCCCACGTCGACTCGGTGACGCGGCAGCCCTCGCTCGTCGCCTCGATGTCGTACTGCCAGCGCGACACGGCCATCCCCAGCGACTTCACCTCGAACGCGAACCTCGTCGCGGAGCAGTCGGTCACCGTGGAGGTCGTCGGCCAGATCCGCCAGCCGCGCTTGTTGATGCCGCGGAATCGGGCACCGACCTGCGGCCCGGACGCGTTCAGCCACGTGCCGCCCGAGTACTCCTCGGCGCACTCACCCAGCCCGCGAAGGTCGCTGACCAGCTCGAACACCCGCTGCGGCGAGGCCGCGACATCGATGTGCGCGGAGGCGTCCGGCGTCATGCGCCAGAACTTACTACCGGTAAGTAACCGGTCGCTACAGTTCCCGGATCGGTTCACCCCTGACGAAGGCGTGGATGTCCTCGACGGCCTCGGTGAAGTACGTGCGGTAGTTCGCCTCGGTGACGTACCCGAGGTGCGGGGTCGCCAGGACGTTGGGCAACGTCCGCAGCTCGTCGGTCAGCGGCAGCGGCTCGACCTCGAACACGTCGAGGCCCGCACCGGCGATCCTCTTCTCCCGCAGCGTCTCCAGCAGCGCGGGGCCGTCCACGATGGCCGCGCGGGAGGTGTTCACCAGGAACGACGTCGGCTTCAGGCACGCGAGCGCGGCGGCGTCGACCAGACCGCGGGTCCGGTCGCTCAGCACCAGGTGGATGGACGCGAAGTCGCTCTGCGCCAACAGGTCGTGCAACCCGGACGCCAGCCGCACGCCCTCCGCTTCCACCCGCTCGGCCGTGAGGTTCTGGCTCCACGCCACGACGTCCATGCCGAACGCCTTGCCGACGCGCGCGACGGCCGTGCCGAGGTGACCGAAGCCGAGCAGGCCGAGCGTGCGGCCGGCCAGGTCGACGCCGACGGTGCTCTGCCAGCGGCCACCGGCGTGGAAGGCCGCGTTCTCGACGGCCAGGTGGCGGGCGAGGCCGAGGATCAACGCCCACGTCAGCTCGGTCGGCGGGGTCTTGGCGCTGCCGGTGCCGCACACCGTGACGCCGTGCCCGAGTGCCGCGTCCAGGTCGATCGCCGCGTTGCGCATGCCGCTGGTGATCAGCAGCTTCAACCGGGGCAGCTGGGCGAACAGGTCGGCCGTGAAAGGGGTCCGCTCGCGCATGATCACGACGCACTCGGCCTCGGCCAGTTCCGCCGCCGGGTCGGGCAGGTGGTCGCGCAGCACCGTCACGTCGAGGCCGGACCAGTCGGCGTTCGCGAGAGCCACGCCCTGGTAGTCGTCGAGCACCACACACCGCATGGGCCGATCATGTCAGAGTAGGCGCATGGGAGCCTTCCACCTGGCGCAGGCCAACATCACGACCGGGCGGTGGGCGTTCGACCACTGGAGGATGCGCGGGTTCACGAGCCGGGTCGAGGCGATCAACGACCTCGCGAAGGAGGCTCCCGGTAACGCGCGAGCGGCCGACCTCGGAGCGGATGACGAACGACATGCTGCGGCTCGGCCGCGACCCGATGCGGGAGGCGTTCAACCTCAGCGTGTGGGAGTCGGTGGAGACGTTGTGGGCGTTCGCTTTCAGCGGCGTGCACCTCGAGGCGCTCAAGCGCACCAGGCAGTGGTTCGAGCCGGAGAGCGCGTTCGACGTCATGTGGTGGGTGCCGGCCGGGCATCGGCCGACGACCGAGGAAGGCCTCGCCAGACTCGAACTGGTGAGGCAGGGCCCGACGCCGGAGGCGTTCACGTTCCGGCGCCGGTTCCCCGCCCCTGACTAGCAGTTGGGACGAGTGCTCTTCCCGGCGAACCGGTCGCCCAGCCAGTTCATCGCGTTCGTGCCCCACGCGCTGACGGCGGTGACGTGCCCGAGCAGCGGCAGCGCGGTCCACTGCACGTCGGCGCCCAGCGCGCACCACTGCGAGCGCAGCTTCTGCCCGACACCGAACGGGATCAGCTCGTCCAGCGTGCCGTGGTAGAGGTAGACGGGCGCGGCGGGCTTGACCGAGCCGAGCGTGTTCTCCTTCAACCGCTTCTGCCACAACGGGTCCTGGATGACGTCCGGCGTCGTCGTCAGCGAGTTCAGGCGCGTGAATGGTGCCACGAGGGCGATCTCGGCGACGCACGCCGCGCGGATCCGGTCGATGACCTGCGTGCCGCGGGCGTTGAGCACCGACGACAGCGGCAGCTCGGGGTAGGCCGCGGCGTACCCGGCGGCCGCCGCGAACACCAGGCCGGAGCCCGCGTTGCCGTCGTTGAACTTCGCGACCGCGTTCAGGTCGGCGGGCACACCGCCGGCGGCGACACCGACGACGTTCAGCGCAGGCGCGTAGGACTTCCACTGCTCGGCGGCGGAAGACGCGGCCTGACCGCCCTGGGAGTAGCCGAAGACGCCGACCGGGGCGTCCGCCGACAACCCGGGGACCCCGCTCGCCGCACGGGCCACGTCGAGCAGCGCGCGGCCCTCCGAACGGGACACCGCGTAGGTGTGGTCCCCTGGCGTGCCAAGGCCTTCGTAGTCGGTGACGGCGACGGCCCAGCCCTTGAACATGGCGTGCGCGAGGAACGCGATCTCCACCTCGGTACCGCCCTGCAGCTGCCGCGACGGCGCGCACTGGTCGCCCATCCCCTGCGTGCCCATCGCGTACGCCACGATCGGCCGCGGGCCGTTGGTCCACGGCAGCGGCGACACGAGCACCATGCCGGACACGACGTTCGACCCGCCCGTCGCGGACGTGGAGCGGTAGCGGATGTCGTACGCCTTCACCGGCGCCGGTAGGAGCCGGAGCGGTTCCGGGTGCCACGCCACCTCCCTGCTGCTGACCAGCTCCCCCGGCTCGGCCGCCGAAGCGGGCGTGACCAGGGTGAACATCAGGAGGACGGCGGCGAGCACGGCACGGAGCTGCATCGTTGGACCCCTTTGTGGTAACCGGCGTTACCGCAATGTAGGGCCGAACGCCGCAGCAGGACAATAGTCCGTTCGGCTTTATGGATTCACGCGAGGCCCTGGGGGAACACGAACACCCGATCGGGGTCGTACTTGCGCGCCACCTCACGAAGCCTGGTCAGCGACGAGCCGTAGTAGGCGCTCGCCCAGTCGGGCATCTGCGGGTCGATGTAGTTCACGTACCCGGTGGCGCCGAACATCTTGCCGAGCTCGTCGCGCGCCACGCCCATCGCACGTCGCGCGTTCGCCTCCCCTGCCTGCAACGAGAGCTCGACCTGGATGCTCGCCAGCGCGGCCCGGTGCGGGAACGCCGTGGCGGGGCCCCTGCCGACCGCGCCACCCAGGGCGTCGATCATGTTGTACGAGTTGGGCGTGCTCTTGAAGATGTCCGCGAGCTTCTGCGGGTCGGTGATCGGCTTGGTCAGCATCCGCGACGTGGCGACGTAGCTGCCGCGCGCCTGGCTGCCGCCTCCCCCGTTCCACGACGGCTTGCACGACCCGTCGCTGACCCGGCACCACGCGAACCGTTCCATCGCGGCGAGGAAGCTCTGCTCAGTCTCCCGGCGGGAGGCCGGCTGCGAGCCGACGCGGCGCACGAGGTCGTCCAGCAGCGGTTTGAGAGTGGTCGGCGTGCCCACGAAACAGCCGCCGACCTCGACGTGCGGGTTTGAGCCGCTGCCGACACCGACGATCGAGGTGAGGGCGTCCGGTGCCCTGCCCTGCCAGTCCAGCCAGACGCTGAGCAACGATGCCAGGGCCGCCGACGGGAACTGCAGGGTGAACGTCGTGAGGTTGCGCGCGGGTTCGGTGCGGAACACGAACGACGTGACGATGCCGAAGTTGCCGCCACCACCGCCGCGCAACGCCCAGAACAGGTCGGTGTGCTCGGTGGCCGACACCGTCCGGTGCACCCCGTCCGGTGTCACGATCCGCGCGCTGACCAGCCGGTCGCTGGTGAGCCCGAACTGGCGGGCGGTCACGCCGATGCCGCCGCCGAGCGTCAGCCCGGAGATCCCGACCGTCGCGCAGGTGCCCGCCGGCATCATCCGGCCTGCGCCTGCCAGCGCGAGGTAGAGGTCCATCAGCAACACGCCCGCGCCGACCTCGGCCGTGCCGTCCGGCCGGACGTCGATCCGGTTCAGGCCGCGCACGTCGACGATCAGCGCACCGTCCGCCGTGGAATAACCGGGATAGCTGTGGCCGCCGCACCTTGCCGCGATCCGGGTCTTCTCAGCACGCGCGATCTCGATGCACCGCTGGACGTCCGCTGGGGAGGTCACGCGGGCGATCGCGCTGGGACGCTGGGCGTCGTACTGCGTGAAGTAGCCGAGCTTGGCGTCTCCGTAGGCGGCGTCGCCGGGCCTGATCAGCTGGACGTCCAATGTGGACCTGCCGACCAGTGCCGACACGGCTCCCAGCGCGGCTGTGTGCAGAAGTGCCCTGCGACGCAACATCCCACGAACTTAGGAGCCGGACGAACCAGGGCACAACTTGTCAGGCGACCGGGAAGGAATCCGGCTAGGGGTTCACAGCCAGGAACAGGAACGCCGCGAGCAGGACCAGGTGAACGCCACCCTGCAGGCGAGTCGCCCGCCCCGGCACGACGGTCAGCACGCTGACCAGCACCGTCAGCAGCAGCAGGATCATCTGCGTCGACCCGAGGCCGAGCATCAGCGGCCCGTCCAGCCAGATCGTCGCCAGCGCGATCGTCGGGATGGTGAGGCCGATGCTCGCGATCGCCGAGCCGTAACCGAGGTTGATGCTGGTCTGGATCCTGTCGCGCAACGCGGCGCGGGAGGCGGCGATCGTCTCGGGCAGCAGCACCAGCAGGGCGATGACGACACCGACGAACGACTGCGGGAACCCGGCTGCGCGCACGCCCGCCTCGATCGCGGGCGACTCGATCTTCGCGAGGCCGACCACCGCGATCAGCGCGAGGAGCAGGAAGCCGAGCGAGGTGAGCGCGGCCTTGCCGGTCGGCGCCTCGGCGTGCTCGTCGGCCTCGATCACGCCGTCCTCGTCCACGGGGAGGAAGAAGTCACGGTGCCGGACGGTCTGGGTGAAGACGAACATCGCGTATAGGCCCAGCGACGCGAACGCGGCGAACGCGAGCTGCGGGCCGGAGAACTCGGGGCCGGGCGTGGTCGTGGTGAACGTCGGCAGCACCAGCGTCAGCGTCGCGAGCGTCATCACCGTGGCGAGCGCGCCGCCGCTGCCCTCCGCGTTGAACAGGATCGTGTGGTGCTTCATCGCGCCGAGCAGCAGCGCGATGCCGATGATGCCGTTCGTGGTGATCATGACCGCGGCGAACACCGTGTCCCGCGCCAGCGAAGAGGCTTCCGGGCCGCCCGACACCATCAGCGTGACGATCAGCGCCACCTCGATGATCGTCACCGCGACCGCGAGCACCAGCGACCCGAACGGCTCCCCCACCCGCAACGCGACGACCTCGGCGTGGTGCACGGCGGCGAGCACGGTCGCGGCGAGGACCAGGGCGACGAGGGCGACGAGCACACCGCCGAGGTCGCGGCCCCAGGTCAGGCCGAGCAGGACCATGCCGAGCACGGGGGTGATGGTCGTCCAGTGGAGCAGCGGGAAGCGCGAGGCGGCGGCCATGATCCAACCCTCGCATACCGAGCGGACCGCCCGCCATTCGGCGGAACACCGATCCGGGGTGCAAGAAAATGTGGAGCGGAGCGCCCCTGCCGCGCCCCGCTCCACATTTTCATGACGATGCCGTGATCGATTCCTAGAAATCGAAGAGGGCACCGGTGTGCGCCAGCATGACGCACGAGTTCGGGTAGGTGTGCACCTCGTCGACGGGCTCACCGCGCCAGAAACCGAACATCGCGACCTCGACCGGGGCGTAGTGGAACGTGCACGCCCGCTCGTCGGCCTGCATGGCCTGCAGGTCGGTGCCCGCGGAGGCGAGCGTCGCGCAGGCGAGGGCCCTGCGCGGGTGCTGGTCACCTCGTTCGCAGGTCAGGACGGTCGCCTTGAAGGCGCCGCCGTCGAACTCCGAGTACTGCGCGGAGAGCACGAGCGCCGTGCCCCGATGAGCCGGCGGAGCGGCCTGAGCGGTGCCGGCGAAAGCGAAGAGCGACACGAACAGAGCAACGAACGCGAAAATGCGGCCGGACATGAAAGCGGTCCTCCTGAGACCTCACAAAACGGGCCGGTTCTCGGCCGATGCAGATGTTGCCACCACGAAACACGGCAGCGAAAGGGGCCAGGAACTGTTCACCGATCACATTTGATCGCCGCAACTAAAGTATCACTGGGCCGAACGGATGTGTCGCAAGCCACGTCCGCCGGGACAGAGCTGCCGACGGACTGTTACGGGTTGCTGACAGACGCGCTTGCGGGCCGACGTATTATTCGAATCATGTCCAAGACCTCCAGACGCGTCGTGTTCGGCGTGCTCCTGATCGTCACACTCGTGGTTTCCACCGGCGGCGCGCTGGGTTACCTGGGCAGATTGACGCTCGTGTTCGACCGCCATCCGGGAAAGCCGCTCGCGATTGTCGAGGAAGTGCCCGGACCACCGGACGGGCCGAACTGCCCGATCGACGCGCGGTACTTCGACGAGGACCCGAGGGGCCTGCGCCCGGAGGTGCTCGAGGCATGGCTGGCACTGCGCACCAAGGCCTCTGAGCAGGGCGTGCAGCTCTGCCTGAACGACGGCAAGCGCAGCCGTCAGCAACAGCAGGCCGAGTTCGACGAGGCCGTCGAGAAGTTCGGGACCGAAGAACTCGCGTCGAAGTACGTGCTGAATCCCCCGGACCGCTCGATGCACGTGATCGGATTCGCGGTCGACGTGCAGCCGATCGAATCAGCGAAATGGGTCGAGAAAAACGGCAGCACCCTCGGCTGGTGCCGCCGTTACGAAAACGAGCAGTGGCATTTCGAGTACAACTCCGGCTATCTCACCGGAGGTTGCCCCGCCCTGATCCCCAGCGCGACGGGCAGCTAGCCCCACGCAAAGGTCTAGACGCCTGAGGTGCGCGAGGGGTTGCGCGGACGTAATCTGACAAGCCGAGTTACCAGATTGGAGCACCCCGGTGGCCCGTGCCTACGCCGGCATCTCACCCGAGCAGCGCAGGGCCGAGCGCCGGGCGAAGCTGCTGCAGGCGGGCCTCCAGCTGTTCACCAGCACGGGCTTCGCCGCCACGAAGATCACCGAGGTGTGCACCGAGGCGGGTGTCTCCACGCGCAACTTCTACGAGGAGTTCGGGTCGAAGGAGGACCTGCTCCGCGAGCTGCACGACCTGATCAACGCCACGGCGTTCACGCGGGTCCGCACGACGCTGGCCGAACTGGAGGCCACGGACCTGGCCACCCGGATCACGACGCTGCTGGACGTGTTCGTGACCAGCGTGACGGCCGATCCCCGTGCGCCGCGCCTCAACTACGTCGAGGCCGTGGGCGTGAACGCGGAGATCGAGCAGCAGCACGTGCGCTGGGTGACCGCGTGGGCGGAGTTCATCGAGTCGGAGGCGCTGCGGGCCGCGGCCGCGGGGGTGGCGCCGCAGCGGTCGTACCGGCTCACGGCCATCGCGCTCGTGGGGGCGATCACGGGGCTGCTGCGCGAGTGGCAGGCGCACCGGCCACCGCTCGCGGTCGACGAGATCGCCGCGGAGATCCGTGAGCTGGTGCTGGCGGCCATCACCCGCCCGTGAGGGCGTTCCCGCGAGGGCGTCGCCACGGCCGTACGGTGACCCGTTATGGACGAGATCCCGGAGGCGCTGGCGCGGCTCGCAGCCGAACGAGGCCTCGGCACGTGCACCCAGCTGGTCCGCCGGCGCATCACGGTCTTCACGGTGCTGGGCGTGCTCGTGATCACCGGTGCCGTCCTCCTGTTGCTGCTGCTCAGCGCCGCCCCGCTGGTCATCCTCGCGCTGCCGGTCCTGATCGCCGGACTGCTGCTGCACCGGCGCCGCGGAGCCGTCCTGTACGTGTTCGACGGAGGCGTCGTCGTGGCGAGCGGCTGGACGGCGCCCCAGGCCGTGCCGTGGGACGAGGTCGGGGGCAGGCTGGCGGAGACCGTCCGCCGAGCCCGGGGGTGAACCGGCGCGGCCCCGCTGTCCGTAATCCCCGTCGTGAGCCGATTCGCCGTTCTCGCGCTGCTCGTGTGCCTGGGTGCCTGTTCCGCACCGCCGGAAGAGGAGACCGCCACGCTGGACGAACTGGAGGCCGCTGCCGGTCCGGTAGCGGGGCCCACCCAGGTGTTACCGGGCGACATCGCGAAACTGCAGGTCGAGGAGTCGCTCGCGGTCGGCGCCGTCGTCGCCGACCGCGAGCACAACACCCTCTACTTCACCACCGCGGACGGCCCGTCGAAGCCGACCTGCCTCGAACCGGAGTGCACGCTCGTGTGGCCGCCGCTGCTGGCGGCGGGCGGCAAGATCGAGGCGCCGGGGCTCGACCAGGCGCTGCTGGGCACGACGAAGCGCCCGGACGGCCTGGAGCAGGTCACCATCGCCGGCAAGCCCGTCTACCGCTACGTGGACGACGAGGGAGCCGGCCACACGACCGGGCACGGCGTGGACGACAGGTGGTTCGCCATCTCCCCCGCCGGGACGAAGGCGGCCAAGTAGCCGCAGCACTCCGTAACACCCGCGACACACACCGGGGCCGGCTGCTCGTTCGAGTGGCCGGTTGGTCGCGATTGGGTTACTCGAACGATTCGTTTGTACCGGAAATCCTGAAACCGGTTCCGCGCGGAACCGGTTTCAGGTATCTACTGTGAGAGCGCTCCCATAGACGCTGCCGCCGCACGAGCCCTCTCGGAGACCACATGGATCGCGACGACGTGCCCTACCTCGACGCCACGCTGCCCACGCAAGAGCGGGTAGCCGACCTGCTGGGCCGCATGACGCCGGCCGAGAAGGTCGGCCAGATGATGCAGCTGGACTCGAGGGAGGACCTGGACGACCACGTGCTGCGCAAGCACGTCGGGTCGATCCTGCACACCTCGCCGGAACGCGTGCTGCGCGCGCAGGACCTCACCACGCGGACACGCCTGCGCGTCCCGTTGCTGATCGCCGAGGACTGCATCCACGGCCACTCGTTCTACGAGGGCGCCACGATCTTCCCGACGCAGCTCGGCATGGCCGCGAGCTGGGACCCGCAGCTCGTCGAGCAGGTCGCCCGCGTCACCGCCGTCGAGGCCGCCGCGACCGGCGTGCACTGGACGTTCTCGCCGGTCCTGTGCATCTCGCGGGACCTGCGCTGGGGCCGCGTGGACGAGACGTTCGGCGAGGACCCGGTGCTGATCGGGGAGCTCGCGGCCGCCATGGTCCGCGGCTACCAGGGCGACGGCCTGGCCGACGAGACGGCGATCCTCGCGACCGCGAAGCACTTCGCCGGGTACTCGGAGACCCAGGGCGGACGGGACGCGAGCGAGGCGGACCTGTCGCGGCGCAAGCTGCGGTCGTGGTTCCTGCCGCCGTTCGAGCGGGTCGCCCGCGAGGGCTGCGCCACGTTCATGCTCGGCTACCAGTCCACCGACGGAGTGCCGATCACGGTCAACTCGTGGCTGCTCGACGAGGTGCTGCGCGGTGAGTGGGGCTACAAGGGCACGCTCATCACGGACTGGGACAACGTCGGGCGCATGGTCTGGGAGCAGAAGCTGCAGCCCGACCACATGCACGCCGCCGCGGCCGCCGTGAAGGCCGGCAACGACATGATCATGACCACCCCGCAGTTCTTCGACGGCGCGCTGCAGGCCGTCGAGGAGGGGCTGCTGGCCGAGTCGGACCTCGACCGCGCGGTCACCCGTATCCTGACGCTCAAGTTCGACCTCGGGCTCTTCGAGAACCCGCGCAGGCCCGACGCCGAACGCCAGCGCACGATGATCAACCACGACGACCACGTGGCGCTGAACCTGCAGGTCGCGCGCCGGTCGCTGGTGCTGCTGCGCAATGACGGCGTGCTCCCGTTCGCGCAGGGCAAGGGCAAGATCGCGGTGGTCGGCCCGCTCGCCGACGACGCCCAGACCCAGCTCGGCGACTGGGCCGGGTCGTCCGGCCAGGCCGACTGGCTGCCCAACGGCCACCCGCGCGAGATGATCACGACCGTCCTCGACGGGCTGCGCGAGCTGTCGTCGCAGGAGGTCACGTACGCCCGCGGCGCCGACATCCTCACGCTGGAGCCGGACCCCGAGGGCGACACGTTCCCCGACGGCCAGCCCCGCCCGCCCGTGGTGCAGGCCTGTGCGCCGGACGCGACCCTGATCGCCGAGGCCGTCGCGGCGGCCGAGGACGCCGACTTCGTCGTCGCGGTCGTCGGTGACCAGATCGAACTGGTCGGCGAGGGCCGGTCCACCGCCACGCTCGACCTGATCGGTGGCCAGATCACCCTGCTCGACGCGCTGGCGGAGACCGGCAAGCCGCTGATCGTGGTGCTGCTCGCGTCGAAGCCGCTGGTCCTGCCCGCGTCGGCGCGCAACGCCGCCGCGCTGCTGTGGGTCGCGAACCCCGGCATGCAGGGTGGCCGCGCGATCGCCGAGGTGCTGCACGGGCTCGTCGAGCCCAGCGGCCGCCTGCCGATCTCGTTCGCGGCGCACGCCGGCCAGCAGCCGACGTACTACAACCAGATCCGCGGCCAGCACGGCACGCGCTACGCCGACCTGACGCAGGAGCCGGCGTTCGTGTTCGGCGAGGGCCTGTCGTACACGACGGTCGAGTACGGCGACCTGCACGTCGAGACGGCCGTGCTGCGTCCGGACGAGACGGTCAGGGCCTCGATCACGCTGACCAACACCGGTGCGCGGCCCTCCCGTGAGACCGTGCAGGTCTACGTGAGCGACGCCGTGACGTCGGTGAGCTGGGCGGACAAGGAGCTCAAGACGTTCACGCAGGTCGACGTGGAGCCCGGCGAGACCGTGAAGGTCGACCTGGAGCTCCCGGTCTCGGACTGCACGATCGTCGACGCGGCCGGGCTGCGCGTGGTGGAGCCCGGCGAGTTCGTCCTGCTCGTGGGTCCGAGCTCGAGGGACCTGCGCCGGGCCGAGTTCACCGTAAAGCCGTTGTCTTGAAGGGAGCGGGCGTGATCGTGAGGTAGCGGGGAGGGATCTCCACCGCCTTCGTGATCGCCTTCTTCACCGCCGGGACCAGGTCCGCGTCGACCAGTGCGACAGCGGGCCTGCCCGGCGGGTCGACCAGCATGCTCGCGCCCCGAGCGCCCGCTTCGAGCGCGGCTTGGACGACCGCGTCCTGCTCGGGATCCGGGTTCTGGGCGTGGTGGTACGCCGTCAGTGCGGCGCCGAGGTCCTGGAAGTCCTGTTCGAACGGGCACTCTTCCTGCGGTTGCCCACGCCGGATCCGGGTGTCGACCACGAGCAGCCGCTGGCCGGGCAGGTCGAGTGGGCCGGGATCCGGCTGGTCGACCTCGCCGAGCGCGAGTCCGACGGCCGCGTTGAGGGCCTCGCTCGCGGACAGCCCACTGCCGTGCGGCAGGTCCACGCTGCACATCAACGTGGCGCCGCCCCTCGCCCGCACGCCCCGTGCCCAGGCCGGAACGTCGTCCGACGGCAGCACGGCGCGTTCGGCGGGGCGGTTCACCGACACGAGTTCGAGGACACCGTCGTCGCGCAGGTCCCCCGCGACGATCGCGCCCCACTTGGCGGGGACCCTGACGGCGCCGCCCAGCAGGTTCAGCACCCCCGGCGCGTACCAGACGCCTTGCGCCGGACGGCCGAACGTGCGCCGGAACGCGTGCGGCACCAGCCTGAGCTCCGGCGCGAGCTCGGGCCGATCCGCGATGTCGACCGTCATGCCTTGCGCGCCAGCAGCCGGTAGGCGTTGCCGTTCCCGGTGCGGGCGGCCAGGAAGCGGTTCACCGTCTGGTCCAGGGCCAGCGCGACGAAGAACGCCGGGATGCCCAGCGACCACACCAGGAAGCTGCGGGTGCGCCGCAGTCGGACCTTCTCCGGACGCCACGGCGCGGGTGTGCGCGGAGCCTTGTCACCGAGCCACAGCAGCAGCGCGAGCGTGAAGTCGTTGCAGAGGTGGGCTTCCCTGCGTTCGGTGGCCACTGTGGTCAGTCCGCGATCGGCCAGCGCGTGTTCCAGGTTGCCGATCGGCATCATGTGCTGGTGCTGCGGCTGGAACCACGGCATCCAGTACTGGCCGAACAACCTGCCCAGCCGCCATTCCGGGTCCGGCAGCTCGATCAGCAGGTAACCGCCGTTCGGCAGCACGTCCGCGGCGATGTCGAGCTCCTCCCACGGGTCGCGCACGTGTTCCAGGTAGTGGTGCATGCTGATCACGTCGTAGCGGCCCTTGAGCTCGCCCGCGAAGTCCTTGAAGCTGCCGCGGTAGGAGTTCTCGATCCGGCCGAGCCGGGCCGCGTCCTCGATGGCCGCGCCCTGGTCGAGCCCGTCGAACTGCGTCTGCGGCAGGACCTCCTTGGCCCCCAGGCAGAAGTGCGCGTGCCCGGAGCCGACGTCCAGCCACCGTTCGGGCTTCGTGAACGGCTCGACCATGCGCGCACGGCCGTAGTAGGGGTCGGTCTTGCCGGAGAACACCGCTTCCGCCGACGTCTCGCCGAGGCCGTCGTAGAAGTCGCGGTAGTAGAAGCCCAGGCCTTCCTCGGTGAGGCGCGGGTTCTGCCAGACGTGTCCACATCGGACACACCGGTCCATCGTGAACGTGCCGGGCTTGCGCTGCACCAGGTCCGTCGCGGTGACCCAGCGGCGCAGGTCCGTGCTCCCGCACGACGGGCAAGTGTCGCGCGGTGCCTCGTGGAAGTTCCGGTCGCGGTTCTGCTCGTACCAGGGCGTGGCTTGCGCGAGGTGCTCGGCCTGACGGAGCTCGGCCGTGGACTTCTTGCCGCTGGAAGTCTTGAACCACAGGTAGGGCGTGCGCACAACACGCGGAACCCACAGGTCACGAGGCTTCAGCGGCGTGCCGGCGAACACGAGGATCGGGTGCGCCCAGTACGCGGCCAGCGCGACGAGTCCCCACCGCCAGTTCGTGATCAGGGCGGCCGCGACCGCCGCGTACCCGATGACCGAGCCCGCGATCCACAGCGACGGCCGCTTCCCGAGCCTCCGGAGAATCGCCGCGCGGTAGCCGAGGTCGTACGGCCCGGCCTTCAGCCCCGGCGCGACCGCGATGTCGACCTTCGCGTGCACGTGGTCCTTGACCCGCCGCACGTACGCGATGAACTCGGTCGGGTCGTCGGGGTCCACGTCCTCGCGGTAGGTCTCCCGCACCAGCACGGCCTGCGAGGCGCTGATCCCGCGCGCCCACTGGTCGTCGCGGTACTTGCCGGGGTCGACCGCGCCGAGCAGGTCCAGCGCCGCCACCGCGGGCAGGTCGCGCGGCACGAGGTCGACAAGGTCGTCCTCGGTCTCCCACGAGCCCTCCGGATGGACCCCGGTGGCGGTGAGAAGCGTGTGCTCGCCCGCGCCCTGGGCGAGCACACGCAGCTTGGACGCGCGGGACCGCAGGCGCAGGACGTCGAGAACGACGACCGCGACCACCAGCCCAGAAAGAATTGCCCCGGTGAGAATCACCCGGCCACCACCTTTTCCAGTCGGTCGGCCGCGGCCGCTGCGCCGCCTGCCGCCAAGAACGATGCGCGCACGTTGTCGGCGGCGGCCGCGTACTCCGGCTCGTCCAGCACCGATTCCAGCGCGCTGCGGATGTCTGCTGCTCTTGCCCGCGAGTACGTCAGCCGCACGCCGGCGCCCGCCGCCACGACCTGGGCGGCCACGGTCGGCTGGTCGTCGCGGATCGGGGCCACCACCAGCGGCAACCCGTGGGCCAGGGCCTCGCAGACCGTGTTGTGGCCGCCGTGGGTGACGACCGCGTCCAGGTGCGGCATCAGTGCCAGCTGGGGCACGGACGGGAGCATGAGGACGTTGGGAGGCGCGGGCCGCGGCTCGGCGACCATGACGACGCCGACCGGCAGGTCCGTGACCGCCTCCAGAGCCTGGCCGAGGAACCGTTCGCCGGCAGGGCCGTTGAGCGTGCCGAGTGAGACGAGAACGCACCGCTCCCGCGCCACGCCGCCCAGCGGTCCGGCTCCTCCCGCCAGCCATTCCCACGGAAACCCGACCCGCTCCACCCTGTGGGCGAGCGCCGGTCCCACGAAGGCCACCTCGTCCCCGAACTCCTCCCGCACCAGCGCCTTCGAGCTGTAGACCAGCACGAGCCGGTCCGAGAACCTGATGTCCCCGCCCGCGAAGTCGTGCAGCAGGTCCCGCACCCACGCGTCGACCTTCGGCATCGTCCTCAGTGGATTGACCAGCTCCGCGGACGTGCTCGCCGACGTCACCCACGGCAGCCCGGAGTTGCGCGCCACCAACGGACCCGCGAGCGCCTGCTGGTCGGCGACGACCACGTCCGGCTGGAACGCCCGCACCGCCGTGTCGACGCCGGGCACCATGGCGTGCCCCAGCGGGATCAGGAACTCCTCCCAGAAGAACTTGAGCACCGCCATCCCGCGCAACGCGAGCCAGCGCTCCCGTTTCGCGCGGATGTCGGCTTCCAGGAGGTCGTCGATCGCCGGGAAGATCCGTGCGCCGTCGGGCAGCAACCGCGCGAGCGTGCCGGGGTGCCCGACCCACGCCACCTCGTGCCCGCGCGCCAGCAACTCGCCGCCCACGGAGGCGGTCGGGTTGACGTGGCCGGTCAGCGGCGGCACCACGAACAGGAACCGGCTCATGACGGCAGCCAGTCGAACAGGACGTCGAGCAGTTCCGCGGTGGCCTCGCGCAGAACCGTGTGGCCCAGCCCCGAGACCACGTGCAGCCGGCAAGACGGGATGCGCTCGCGCAGTTCGGCGGCGGCCCCGATCAGTTCGGACTCGGCGCCGTACACGCCGAGCACCGGGCACCGGACCTGGGTGAGGTCGAGTTTCGCGCCGGAGCCCAGGTCGTCGATCAGCGTGGTGCCGTTGAGCAACGCGTTGGCGTTCACCGCGAGCTTCGCGATCTTGCGCTGGCCCAGGGCCATCAGCTGGTCCTGCGTCCGGTCGAACTCCAGGCCCAGCGCCGCGACGGTCAGCGTGTTCGTGATGTCCTCGAACCACGCGTCGCCGACCACTCCCCCGACGGCCGACTCGACCAGCACGACACCGCCGACGCGTTCGGGCGCCTGGACGGCCGCGTGCATCGCGACGACACCGCCGTAACTGTTGCCCAGGAGGAAGACCGGCTCGGTCACGCCGATCTCGTCCAGCACGGCGACGAGGTCCAGGGCGCTCTCCTCCGGCGTGTACCCGTCGGGCGGTCGCTCGGACAGGCCGTGGCCGCGCAGGTCGAACAGCACCGTGCCGAACCCGGCCTTGGCCAGCGGCGCGGCGAGCGTGTAGTAGAAGCTCGACAGGTTGTCCATGACCAGGCCGTGCACGAACACCACGGTCGGCGCGTCGGTGGGGCCCAGCCGCTGCACGTGGAAGCGCAGCCCTCGGGCCTGGACCTCAGACACGAGCCGTGATGTGGTCGACGAGCCGGCCGACGGACATCGCCATGATCTCGTCGATGTCCATGTCCGCGAGGAAGGCCACGAGATCGACGCCGTAGTGGGCGTTGAGCTTGTCCGCCAGCGCCACGAACTCGATCGACTCCAGTCCCAGGTCGTCGCTGAACGTGGTGTCGCGGGTGATCTCCACGCCCAGCAGGAAGTCCGGCCCCACCACCTCGGTGATCAGCTTGGCGACCTGCTGCAGCACCTCGTCCATCAGATCTCCGTTCGCACGCGGGCCGCGGCTCGCCCTGGGTCACTCGTCACTTCGACGCGCGGGACGGCGAAGGCCCCGCGCACGCGTCCGTCGGCGGTCACGGTCAGCTCCGCCGGGTAGACCGGACCGGCCCCGCGATCCCACAGCCACGTGCGCACGGCGTCCTTCACCGCGATCACGCGCAGCAGCCAGTCGCGTTGGGCCGGTACGTCCAAGCCGCCGTAGTGGTGGCGTTCGGTGGAGTTCAGGTACCGGCGCATGATCAGGTCCCGGGTCGCGCTGTCGGACCAGTTCTCAGTGACGCGCAGCCACTCGCCGTCCTGTGTGGACAGCAGCTCGGTGCCGGGCTTGAGCTTCACCTGCCAGATCCGGTCGTCGGTGGTGAACCGGCGGGTGGTCCAGCCGGTGATCCGGCACCACAGCACGCCGTCCGCGGTCAGCTCGGCGTCCGCGACCATCACCTGGTCGGTGACCTCGCGGATCCACGCGGTGCACCGGACGTCGCCGGTCGGCGCGGGCCCGTGGAACGTGACCCGCTCGATCCCGGTCGGCAGCACGGTCTGGTCCACCGTGCGGCAGACCTGCATCCAGTGGCCGATCAGCTGCCCGGCGCTGTCGAGCAACGCCCCCGGCGCGGGCAACGGCGTCAGCACGCCCGCGATCCCGTTGTCCGCCAGGCAGTCGATCTTCGTGACGCCCGCGAACGCCGGTCCGTGGAACATCCAGTTGTCCCGGTACAACTCGGCGGCGGTCACCGGTGCCTCGCGGACGCCTTCGAGCACCTTGCCGACCGGTTCGGGGGTCTGCGGCGCCATCAGCACGATGCCCTCTGCGTAGTCGCCGACCTTCACGGTGACCCGGTCCTGGCCTTCCGCGCGGGCCGAGATCTTCGCGGTCGTCGCAGGGAGCGCGGTGAGCCAGCGCTTGGCCCTGACCTGCGCGAACCCGTGCACGGTGCCGCCGGTGAGCCGACGTGCGGCGTCCGCGAACACCTCCAGCAGGCCGGTCGCGGGCACGATCGGGAAGCCGTCCGCGAGGTCCGGCCAGCCGGGTGCCTGCGGGAACACCGAGTGGTCGACGAGTTCCGGCATGGTCCGCAGTGAGAACTCTCGGGTGAACCCTGCCTCGTTGGGCCTCAAAGCGCCGACGACCTCGCGTGCCACGGCGTTGGTGTGGGCCAGGAGCTTGTTGACCGCGGCGGACATCGGGCTGTCGTCGGCGACCAGCACGGGTGCGGCGCCGAGCGGGTCGAGCCTCACCTTGGGCGTGCCGAGCCTGAGCTTGACCTTGTGGGCGGTGCCGCGCTTCAGCCCGAACGCCCACAACGCCTCCGGCGCGATGTCCGCGTTCAGGGCGATGTGCGGCTTGCCGTTCAGCGTGTCGCCGACGAAACCAGGCAGGCTGCCCTGTCCGATTTGGACGAAAGCACGAAAACCCGCGCCGTGCAGGCGTTCCAGCAGCGGCCGGAACCGGACGGGTTCGACCAGGTGGCGCAGCACCAGTTCGCGGACGTCACCGGGCGCCATCGGTTCGAGGGAGTTCGCCGACCACACCGGGATGTCCGACGCGCGGACGGGCAGCTGGTCGAGCATCTCCTTGGCCCGGCCCAGGTACGGGGCGAGCGCCGGGGTGTGGAAGCCGGTGCGGAACGGCATCAGCTGCGCCATCACGCCGCTGGCCTTCAGCGTCGTGATGACTTCTTCGAGGTGGTCGATCGGACCGCAGATCACGGACTGGTGCGGGCAGTTGTCGTGGCTGACCGTCACGCCGTCGACCAGGTACTGCTCGGCGGCGTCGGCCGAGCACCCCAGCGCGGCGTAAGCGATGTCGACCACCGCGACCGCACCGGGCCCGAGTGCCGACACGAACTCGTCGATCGTCGGGTAGATGCCGCCGACGACCATCGCGGTCCACTCGCCCATGCTGTGCCCGGCGAGCGCTCCCGGCGTGATGCCGAGCGCCATGAGCTCGCGGGCTTCCTTCCGCCCGTCCTGCAACAACCCGACGGCGTGGTCCACGACTTCGCCGCTGAACTCGCGTTCGAAACCGGGGAACACGAACGCGACCTGGTCGGTGCTGGTCAGCAGCGGCTGCGGGCTGAACCAGATGTCGTGGCGGCCCGGCCACGCCTTGCCCTGGGCGAGGACGCGTTCGGCGAGCTTCAGCTTGCGGTCGTCCGGGTTGCCGATGGCGAGCCGGAACGCCCTGTCGGCGCTGGAGGTGCGGCGTTCTTCCAGTGCTCGTGCCAGCTCTTCCGCGGTGTCGGCGGCGAACGTCATCACCGGCTTGCGCGGCTTGGCGATGGTGTGGCCGTCCAGCACCGCGTGTGCGTTGATCCCGCCGAACCCGAACGCGTTGACGACCGCGCGGTGCCGTCCGGTCCACTCGCGAGCGGTCGTCACGGGCGTGAACCTGGTGCCGGTCAAGCTGCTGTGCGGGTTCTCGACGTGCAGGGTCGGCGGAAGCGTGTTGTGGTGCAGGGCGAGCGCGGCCTTGATCAGCCCGGCCATGCCGGCGGCGGGCATCGCGTGGCCGATCATCGACTTGACCGTGCCGATGCCGATCTCGTCCCCCTGCTCGCCGAACGCGGCGATCATCGTCTGCAGTTCGGCGGCGTCCCCGGCGGGCGTGGCGGTGCCGTGCGCCTCGATCAACCCCGGTGACTTCTCCCGGGGATCGAGACCGGCGCTGGCCCAGGCTCGTTGCACGGCGAGGAGCTGGCCTTCGGGGTTGGGCGTCATCATGCTGGTCGCGCGGCCGTCGCTCGCGCTGCCGACGCCGCGGATCACCGCGTACACGCGCTCGTCGCCGACGTCCTCCAGCCGCTTCAGCACGACCATGCCGACGCCCTCGGACAGCAGCGTGCCGTCGGCCGATGCGTCGAACGGCCGGATGCGCTCGGTCGGACTCAACGCCCTGAGCTGCGTGAAGACGCTCCACAACGTCGGGTGGTGGCAGACGTGGACGGCGCCGGCGAGCATGGCGTCCGCGCGACCCTCCTGGAGTTCGCGGACGGCGTGCTCGACCGCGACCAGCCCGGACGCGCAGGCCGCGTCCACGGTGTAGGCCGTGCCCTTGAGGTCGAACCGGTTGGCGATGCGCGACGCCGCCAGGTTCGGCACGAGACCGATCGACGCCTCCGGTTGCTCCGGCCCGAGCCGGTCGCGGATGGCCTGCCGAACGGTGTCCAGCTCGGTGCCCTGGAGGCTCGGGAAGAGGTCCTTCACGACCGACACGACCTCGTCGGCGAGCCGGACCTTCTGGTCGAGCCGCGCACACCCCGGCGTGAGGTACCCGCCCCGCCCGACCACAACTCCGACGCGATCCCGTGACGGCAGTGCTCCTTCACCACCGGCGTCGGCGATGGCCTCCGCCGCCGTCGCGAGGGCGAGCAACTGGTCGGGCTCCGCGCCGTCCACAGTGGACGGCATGATGCCGAACCGGGTCGGGTCGAACTCGGCGAGGTCGTCGACGAACCCGCCCTTGCGGCAGTAGAACCTGTCGCCGGTCCTGCTGTGCCGGTCGTAGTAGGTGGCCGGGTCCCAGCGCCCGGGCGGGATCTGACCGATCGCGTCGACGCCACCGGCGATGTTGCGCCAGAACGTGGCCGCGTCCGGGGCACCGGGGAAAACGGCACCGATCCCGACGATCGCTATGCCTCCCATCGGTAGACCACCTGCACGTCCTGCCCGTTCGCGATCTCGTTCAGCAACGCGTCGACACCCTGCTCGGGCTGGATCAGCGGAATCCCGCGCCGCGCGTACTCACCGGCCAGCCCGACAGCCATGCCCGCACCGGCCCAGGGCCCCCAGTCGACGGCGACGACCCGCCGCTGCGGCCCCCAGAACCGCGCCATCCGGTCGAGCGCGTCGTTGGCCGCCGAGTAGTCGGCCTGCCCGCGGTTGCCGAACACACCGCTGACACTCCCGAACAACACGAGGAACCCGTCGTCGAACGCCTTGGCACCGTTGACCTTCGTGGCCCACACCCGTTCGAACGACTCCTGCGTCTTGGCCTCGATCAGCTTGTCGTCCAGCACACCGGCACCGTGAACGACACCGTCGAGCCGTCCGAACCGGGCCTTGATGTCGGCAACCACTTTGCGCACGGCCTCGACATCGGTGACGTCGCACTCGTGGTACCTGACGCTCGATGCCTTGGCGCGCAACCGCTCCATCGTGCTGCGGACTTCACGCTCGGCAAGAACCTTGCGCGCCTTGACCGGCACGTCCTGGGTCTCGCCGACCTCGAACAACGCCTTCACGAGTTCGGGCTCGGTGGTGGCGTGACCGAGCCGGTGGTCTTCGGGTGTGATCGGCGTGCGGCCGATCAACTCGATGTGGCACCCGGTGCGCTCGGCAAGTGCTAGCGCCGCTAGCGCAGTGATGCCCCGCGCGCCACCAGTCAGCAACACCACGCCGTCCGCGTCGAGGGTCAGGTCCGCAGGCGCGAGACCGGCCTCGACCGCCTCGATGACCTGCCGCCGCCCTGCGTGGTACCCGACAACCGCCGGGCCCGGCCCTATCTCGGCGAGCAACGCGGTGGCGATGTCGCGATGGCTCTCCTTGGGGTTCACGTCGACCGACCGCACCACGAGATCCGGGTACTCGAGCGCGGCCGTGCGGATCAGCCCGTGCAACCCGATGTCGGCAGGCAACTCGTCGGGCTGGTGGTCGAAGCCGAACGTGCCACCGCCCGTGGTGACCACGACGAGCGCGATCCCGTTCGTCACGCAGGCCTTGACCTCGCCGAACGCCTCCGGCAGCTGAGCGTGCAGCCGGACCACGACGTCGACACCGGTCAGGTCGGCCGGGAACGACGGCTCGACGCGCGGGCGGGCGGTGTGGCGTTCGAGGAGGTCGGCGAGCTCGAGGCCGATCCCGTTGTCGTCGATGACGAGGACGGTCTTGCCGGTGAGGTCGGTGGGGGCGGCGGGTTCGGCGGAGACCACCTGCGGCACGAGCCGGACGAGCCTGCCGGACTTGCCCGCGGTCAGCGCCGGGACGGGGGCGGCGCCGCGCGTGCCAGCGGGGATGGCGCCGAGCGTGCCAGCGGGGATGGCGACAAGCGCGGGGGCAGGGGCAGCGGCGAGTGCGGAGGTCTCGCCGAACCAGCCGACGATCCCCTCGATCGTCTTCAGCTGGGCGAGCTCGTCGACCGACCCCGAGGCGCCCAGGGCCTGTGCCAGCTCACCCACGATCTCGGCGCGTTTGATCGAGTCGATCGACAGGTCCGCTTCCAGGTCGAGGCCCG
Source organism: Lentzea pudingi (assembly GCF_014646255.1). Classification (GTDB taxonomy): domain Bacteria; phylum Actinomycetota; class Actinomycetes; order Mycobacteriales; family Pseudonocardiaceae; genus Lentzea; species Lentzea pudingi. The sequence continues at coordinate 568,723 of NZ_BMNC01000001.1, read as the reverse complement.
GCTGCAGCATCTCCGCCGGATAGCCGGTACGCGCGCTGATCGTCTGCACCACAGTTGTAAGAATGTTAACAATCGGCTTGTTAACATTCGGACTGTTGACATTCAGATTGTTGACATTCGGCTGGCCGGCATCACGCACGTCGGCATCCGCACCGGCGGAGCCGAACCACCCGACGATGCCCTCGATGGTCTTGAGCTGGGCGAGTTCGTCCACCGAACCGGAGGCGCCCAGCTCCGCCACCAGCTCACCGACGATCTCGGTCCGCTTGATCGAGTCGATCGACAGGTCGGCTTCCAGGTCCAACCCCGGCTGCAGCATCTCCACCGGGTAGCCGGTGCGGGCGCTGATCGTCCGCAAGACCACCGAGCCGACGTCCTCCTGCGGCTTGACCACCGCCGCCGCACCCACCGCCGCACCCACCGACGCCGCACCCACCGCGGTCGCACCACCCGTCGTACCCACCGACGCCGTCGAGACCGGCTGATCGATCACCCGAGGCGCAGGCGCGGGCGAGGTGCCGAGGTAGCTCAGCAGCACGTCCCGCTGGGCGCTGACCGCGTCCCGCATGCCGTCCAGGAACTTCTCGATGATCTCGTCGCGCCCCAGCCCCGACCCCACCCGCAGGGTCGGGAACTCCGTCGCGGGCCTCAGCCCGCCGGGCAGAGCGTCGCCGTTCGCGTCGCGCACGAGTCCTCCATCCACGTACCAGCCCGGCCGTGGCGGCACTGCCGTGGCGGGTTCGGCCCTGTCCTCGAACAGCGGTGCTGTGTCCACCTCGACGCCGGCGACCGCTAGCGCTGCTAGCGTGCGCAGGAACGTCACGTGGTCGTCGCAGCGCAGCGCCTGGTGCGGGCGTTCGCCGAGGGTCTTGCCGACCAGCGACGTCAGCACGCCGCCGGGGCCGGCCTCGACGAAGATCCGTGCGCCCGCGGCGTACATCGACTCGATCTGGTCCACGAACCGCACGCGGCCCGCGAGCTGTGCGGACAGACCTGCCGCGACATCGGCGTGAGGCTCAGCGGACACGTTCGACCACACCGGAAACCGCGGCTCACCAAGCGGAACGTCAGCCAGACGAGCCGCGAACCGGTCGCGCGCACCCGCCATCATCGGGCTGTGGAACGCGGCCGACACCGGGATGTTCTTCACGGTCAGCCCAGCGCCTCGAAGCACCTCGACCGCATCACCCACGGCCCCGGTAGGACCCGAGATCACGACCTGGTCGGGTGCGTTGTGGTTGGCCACCACGACGTCGGACGGCAGCAGCGCCTCGACCTCGGCCACCGACGCGGTCACCGCGGCCATCGTGCCGAAGTCCTCGCCGACCGCCTCCAGCATCGCCTCAGCACGCGCGACACTCAAAGACAACAACTCAGAAGCCCCGAAGACACCCGCTGCCGACAACGCGACCAGTTCGCCGTAGCTGTGGCCGCCGGCCAGATCCGGCCGCACACCAACGGAATCGAGCAACGACGTGACCATGAGCCCGGCGATGCCGAGCGTCGGCTGGGCGTTGCGGGTGTCGGTGATCTCCGCGCGCTGCCGGGACACGTCCTCGGCGGTCAGCGCGGCCGGCGGATACATGACCCGCTCGTAGCGCGCGTCGAGGAAGTCCTGCAGTCGCGGGAACGCCGTGACGAGGTCGAGCAGCATGCCCGGCCGCTGGCTGCCCTGACCGGGGTACAGGAACGCGACCTGGGGCCGCTCCCCCGTCCGCAACGACACCACGCTCGACGAACGCCAGGCCTCGACGTCTTCCAACGCCGCCAACAACCCCACGTGATCGCTGACCACGAAAGCAGCCTGGACAAGACCACTGCCACAGGCCGCGGCCAGCGAACGCAACGGCGTGCGGGCGTCGACCAGAGCGCGAAGACGGACCGCTTCCCGTTGTGCGGCAGCCTGATCGTCGCCGCGGATCAGGAACAGCTCGGCGGGCCACGCGGTCAGGCCGTGCCGGGGCTCGTCGGCGCCGGTGTAGCCCGCGATCACGGTGTGGAAGTTCGTGCCGCCGAACCCGAACGCGCTCACGCCCGCGACCCGGCGGGAACTCGCCCACGTGCGGTGACCGAACGCGAACGGACTCGTGGCAGCGTCGTAGAAAGCGTTGGGCTGCTTGACGTGCAACGTGCCGGGACGGATGCCGGTGTGGACGGCCAGCGCCGCCTTGATCACGCCCGCGAGGCCGGCGGCGCACTTGGTGTGGCCGATCTGCGACTTCACCGAGCCGATCGTGCACGTGCCGGGTTCGACGCCGGAGAACATCTCGGTCAGCGACGCGAGCTCGGTGCGGTCGCCCACCACGGTTCCGGTGCCGTGCGCCTCGACCAGGCCGACGTCGGTGACCGGCAGTCCGGCCGACGCGTAGGCGCGGCGCAGGGCTCGTTGCTGGCCTTCCGGGCGGGGCGCGGTCAGGCCCATCGAACGGCCGTCGCTCGACGCGCCGATGCCCTTGATCACCGCGTAGACCCGGTCGCCGTCGCGTTCGGCGTCGGCGAGCCGCTTCAGCACGACGGCCGCGACGCCCTCACCGAGTGCGATGCCGTCGGCCGCCGAGTCGAACGTGGCGCAGCGGCCCTTGGCGGACAGGGCTTTCACCGAGGCGAACATCTGGTAGTCGTGGGCGCTGTTGTGCAGGTCGACGGCGCCGCACAGGACCATGTCGCTGGTGCCGCCGACGAGTTCCTTGCACGCCACGTCGAGCGCGGCGAGGCTCGACGCGCAGGCCGCGTCGACGGTGTAGTTCGCGCCGCCGAGGTCGAGCCGGTTCGCGACCCGGCCGGCGATCACGTTGCCGAGCACACCGGGGAACGAGTCCTCGGTCAGCTTCGGCAGGTGGTCGTCCAGGTCGCGGATTCCCAGGGCGGGCAACGCGGTGCGGACCGTGTAAGCGTTCGCGAGGTCGGCGCCGGCCTCGGCTCCGAAGATCACCGAGGTGCGTTCGCGGTCGAACACCCGCGTCGCGTACCCGGCGTCCTTCAACGCCCGCGCCGACACCTCGAGGGCCAGCAGCTGCGCGGGTTCGATCGAGGTCAGCGACGTCGGCGGGATGCCGTAGGCCAACGGGTCGAAAGCCGTGCGCGGCAGGAATCCGCCCCACTTGAACGGGCTGCCGTAGCGCTCGGGCGACCAGCGGTCCGGCGGGATCTCGGTGATGGAGTCGGTGCCCGCCAGCACGTTCGTCCAGAACTCGGCGACGTCGCGGGCGCCCGGCATGATCGCGGCCATGCCGACGATGGCCACGTCGAGCGGTCCGGAGTCGACAGCGTCAGCAGCTGTCTCGGGCAGTACCCCGGACACGATGTCCTCGTGCAGCGCCAAGATCGTGGTGCGTTCGGACCGCAGCGTCGCGACCTGGCCGATCATGAACATGCCTTCGCGGCGCTGCTCGTCCTCACCGACGGCCGTCAGGCCGTTCTCGTCGCGGACCAGACCGCGGCTCGCGAGCCGGAGCCGTCCCAGGTTGAGCTGTTCGAGCCGCTCCCAGCTCTCCTGCTTCGACAGTCCGGTGAGCTCGGCCCGCGCCTGCTCGAACGTGTCCACATAGGACGTCTGCGCGCAGCGGACGGCGTGGCCGGGCGAGGTCTCCAGCAGCGCGGTGTCCTCGCACTCCAGCGCGACCTGCTGGAACACCGGCTGGATCGCGCCGTGCGTCACGGCCTCCTCGGTGAACAGGTAGGCCGTGCCGACGAGAACGCCGATCGCCGCACCCCGCGCCGCGAGAGGCGCGGTCATCGCGGAGATCATCGCGGCCGAGCGGGCGTCGTGGATGCCGCCCGCGAACAGGGCGACGACGTCCTTCTCCCGTCCGCGCAGCACGTCGATCTGCTGCTGCCACAACGTGAAGCTGGTCCGGGGACCGGTGTGCCCACCGCACTCCGAGCCCTCGAAGACGAACTTGCGCGCGCCCTCGTCGAGGAACCGGCGCAGCAACGCGGGCGACGGCACGTGCAGGAACGCCTCGATGCCGGCGTCCTCCAGCTCACGCGCCTGCGTGGGCGTGCCCCCGGCGACGATCGCGTACTTCGGCCGGACGGCCAGCACCGCCTCCAGCTGCCGCGCCCGCAACTCCGGCGGCGCGAAGCCGAGCAGGCCGACGCCCCACGGCCGTTCGCCGAGTTTGGAAGCGGTGTGGTCCAGCAGTTCGCGGACCGCCGGGCCCTCCATCAACGCGAGCGCGAGGAACGGCAGCGCACCGCCCTCGGCGACGGCCGCGGCGAACGCGGGCTGGTCGCTGACGCGGGTCATGGGACCCTGCGCGATCGGGAACCGCAGGCCGGGGACGCGGTCGCAGAACGGGCCGCCGGACCGGATCGAGCGGTGCTCACCCGCCAGGGTGAGATTGTCCCGAATGCCCCGGGCAATGGCGCTCACGACACCGCCGACCGTCCCGAACGAGCTACGGTAGAAATCGGCCAGAGAACCTTCTTGCCCAATTTCGAGCGTGTTTTGACGAACATGCACTCGTAACCCGTCGTTCACGACGGTGTCGGCGCCGTCCATCATCCGGACCGCGTTGACAATTTCGCCGGAAATATGTTTTCGGGCCTCCGCGACGAGTGTGAGCTGGCCTTCCAGCACCACTCCGCGGGCACCTCCGGCGATGGCGGCGGCAGCCGTGTCGGGGCCGATGGATCCGGCCACCCAGACAGGCAGATCGGTCACCGCGAGCACCTGTTGGAGCAGGACGAACGCGGGCGAACCACCCACTCGGCCGCCTGACTCGGCACCCTTGGCGATCAAGCCGGTGGCCCCGAACTCGATCGCCGCAACGGCTTCCGCCACCGAGGTGATCACTGCGAGAACAGCGCGTTCACCCAGCTCAGCGAGGTTCGGGACGTACCGAACGAGATCCACTACGACGGTGTCCACGGCGTCGGGCAGAGGCACCGTCAGCGGTCCGTGCAGCCGCACCCCGAAGGCGCGCGGGTGACGCGTCGTGACACGGCCGAGGTCGGCGGCGGCGGTCGGCCCGAGGTCGAGCACGCCGAGACCACCAGCACGTTCGGCCGCGACCACGAGGGCCGGGTTGGGGGTGCCGAAAGGACTCAGGCACAGCACCCGTTCTCGATCCGTCAGCATGTTCACTGCGCTCACTTCCTCACCCTGCAGGGGTGGGGAGAAAGGAATTCAGCTAGGGTTCCTACTGGCCGGTACGGTTACCGAGCGCTCACCGTACGCACAAACCCGATGCGGCGTCGAGGGGGGTGGTGAAACTTTCTCACATACGTAACCTGACGAATGGACCCGGATGGCGGGGCCTCTTACTCCGGTTCGCGGATAGCGCGCCGTGCTATGGCATCGGCAGCACCGGCTTGATCACCTCGCCCGTCTCGGCGGCGCGCAGCGCGTCCCCCAATGCCGTCGAACGGGAAGTGCGTGACGAGCTCGTCGAACGGGAACCTGCCCTGCCGGTGGAGGTCGATCAGCGTCGTGATCAGCGACGGGCCGCGCCCTTCACCACCGAGCACACCGACGACGCGCTTGCCCCACAACGTGCTGAGGTGGTCCAGTTCGATCTGCGCCCCTGCCCGCGCCCCACCGATCAGCGCGCACACCCCGCGCATGCCCACCGAGTCCACCGCCTGCCGGCACACCGCGACGATCCCGGTGCACTCCAGGCTGAAGTCCGCGGGCCCGCCGCAGATCTCATGCACCGCCGCGACGGGGTCGTCCACGGCGACGTTCACGGTGTCCGTGGCGCCGAACCTGCGCGCCAGTGCGAGCCGGGACTCGTGCCGGTCCACCGCGATGATCCGGGTGGCCCCGCTGTTGACCGCGGCCATGATCGCGGCCAGGCCGACCGTGCCGGCGCCGTAGACCACGAGCGACGAACCGGGGTGCGGCTTCAGCACGTTCAGCACGGCGCCCGCTCCGGTGGACAGCCCGCACGCCATGGGACCCAGCAGTTCCAACGGCCCCTCGACCGGCACGAGGCCGCGGTGGGGCACGACCGCGTGCGTCGCGAACGACGACTGCCCGAAGAAGTGGCTCGCCAGCGGCGATCCGTCCAGCCGGCGCAACGCGGTCGACCCGTCGTCACGTCCGCCGCCGACCAGCAGGTCGCCCAGCCGCAGGCAGTAGCGCGGCTGACCGTCGAGGCAGTTGCGGCACTCGCCGCACCACGGCCAGCCGAGCACGACGTGGTCCCCCTCCACCACACCGGACACGCCTGGCCCGACCGCCTCGACCACACCCGCTCCCTCGTGGCCGAGAACGCCGGGCAGCGGGAACGGCAGGTCGCCGTGCCGGGTGATCGAGTCCGTGTGGCAGATCCCGGCCGCCACGACCCGGACCAGCACCTCTCCGTCGCGCGGCTCGTCGAGGAGCACCTCGCGCAACTCGAAGTCGCCGTGCTTCTCGCCCACCACGGCCGCCGTGATCCTCATGCCAGCACCTCCGCCACGTTCGCCCGCACGCCCAGTGCACGTCCGTTCAGATCCGCCGGCACCTCGGCGTGGTCCCGGTTGATCCGCACCAGCCGCGCACCCGCCAGTCCTCGGACCACCGACTCGACCGGTGAGCGGATGACTCCGGGTGTGCTGTACCCGGCGCCGATCTCGATCACGAGCACGCCGTCGTCGAGCCACTCGCGGAGCCGCCGCCCGGCGGGCACGTAGTGGTCGGGCACGTATTCAGGTCCCTTGTGCACGTTGAGGAACACCTCTCCCCCGCAGCTCGGGCACGACGGCACAGCGGTGGCCTCGCCGGTCGACCTGTCGTAGGTGGCGAGCGCGGCCTCGATGATCGGCCTGCTCGGCCAGGTCTCGCGCGTGCACGGCGTTTCGCACTGGTACCGGCCGTAGTCGCCCTGCGGCGTCCAGATCCGCTCCTGGTCGAACCCGTTGCGCTCGAACAAACCGTCCACATTGGAGGTGAAGACGAAGTGGTCACGAGCACCGACGAGTTCGCGCAAGCGTTGGTACACAGGGTTCGGCTCGTCACCGAACCGGATGTCGTCGACGTGCACGGACCAATAGCCCCACATCAACCGGGGCGGCAGCGGCAGCCCGATCAACTGGTACCGCGCCCACAGGCCTTTGTCGTGCAGCACCGGGAAGAGCTCGGCGAACCGTTCGGTGTCCGAGTAGTCGTACCCGGCCGCCGCCGAGAGTCCCGCACCCGCCGCGATCAGCACCCGGTCGGCCTCGTCCAGCCACTTCTCCAGCGTCACAACAACTCCCGGTGTACCGCTTCGTCTTCAGCGCCGAACGCCACGAACACCACCCGGTCGAACCGGCCGGGGTTCGCGGCCAGCCAGTCCCGGACCATGCCGTGGGCGACCCGCGCCGCCGGCCGTGTCGGGAACCCGAAGATCCCCGTGCTGATGCCGCAGAACGCGATCGTGCGGATCCCCGGGACCTCGGCCGCGAGATCCAGACAGGCCCGGTAGGAGTCGGCGAGCGCGCTTCCGTGGGCGGGCAGCAGTCCCCCGCGCACGATCGGGCCGACGGTGTGCAGCACGAACGACGCGGGCAGGTGGTAGCCACGGGTGATCTTCGCGGTGCCGGTCGGTTCGGGGGTGCCCTGCAGGTCCATGATCCGCCGGCAGTCGGCCCGCAGCCGTGGTCCGGCGGCGTGGTGGATCGCGTTGTCGACGCAGGCGTGCAACGGCTGGAAGCAGCCGAGCATCGCGTCGTTGGCGGCGTTGACGATCGCGTCGGCCTTCAGCCGCGTGATGTCCCCGCGCCACACCGAAACCGGTCCGGGCAGGTCCCGGACGTCGGCCGACTGCTGCCGTTCGCCGCCGAGCACCGCGTCGAGCACGGCGACGAGTTCCGGGTCGAACGGCGCGGCTTCGCGGACGGTCAGCACCGCCCGCAGCAGCCGCCGCCGTTCGTGCGCACTGCCGGGGAGGTGGAACGGGCCGACCCACGGGTCGTCGCCGAGCATCCGCAGGGCGAGGCTCGTCAGCGCGTCGAGTTCGCCGGCGGGGGCGGGCGCGCTGAGCGGCCGGAAGGGCTCGTCCAGTGCGACCGCGCGCCGGTAGTCGGGCAGGGTCGTGAGCACGTCAGAAGAGCCCGTTGGTGTGCGGCAGCGCGGCCGGGACGGGCACGATGACGTCCCAGTGCTCGACGATCTTGCCGTCCTGCACGCGGAACAGGTCCCAGTACGCGACCGGCTCGCCGAACTCGCCTTCCGACTGCAACAACACGAGATCACCCTCGGCCACGACCTGGTGCACGGTCTTGTAGACCAGGTTCTTCCCCTGCTGCGCCCAGATCGCGGCGGCGGCGCCGAACCCGTCGAGCCCGTCGGCGGCCTCCGGGTTGTGCTGCAGGTAGATCTCGGTGGAGATGTAGTCGGTCAGCACCGAGTAGTCGGCGTCCTGCAGCACCCGCTGCGCGAACTCCTTGACGAGCGCACGGTTGCGTTCAGTGTCATCGCCGGCGGGCTGCGCGGCACCGTCCGTCTGGGACCGTCCACTCGCGGTGTTCGCGACGACGGGAGTGAGCGCGTCCCAGTGCTCGGCGAGCTTGCCGTCCCGCACGCGGAACAGGTCGAACGCGACCAGCGGCTCCGGCCCGAAACCGTGGTAGACACCGTGCAGCGCAACGAGATCACCGTCCGCGATCACGCGGGCCGGTTCGTAGCGGAAGTCCTCCGGCAGACTCGCGACGAGCCCGCGCAACGCCTCGGGTCCGTCCGCGGCGAGCGAGCTGTGCTGGCGGTAGTCCGGCGCCACCCAGCGATCCACAGCGGACGGGTCCTTGTCGCTGAACAGTTCGCCTGCGGCCTTGAGCACGAGTTCCTTGTTGTCCATGACCCACACAGTGCTACGCCTGGGTGAGCCGATCGAGGTAGGATCACGCCTCACCATGGTCAAAAGTGGACAGGTCGCCCAGTTCGGCTTCAGCAACCCCGACCGCGGGCAGCTGGGCTTCGAAGCGCTCGACCTCGGCATGCTCCGCCGCCGTGTGACCGGGGAAACCCTGACGAAGGTGCACCGCACCGACTTCCACCAGCTCTTCCTCTTCACCGCGGGCACCGGCACGACCATGGTCGATTTCGTGGACCACCCGTGCTCCCCCGGCACACTCCTGCACATCACCCCGGGCCGCGTGCTCCGGCTGCCGTCCGGTTCGGCGGAGGCGTCCCTGATGCTGTTCACCCCCGCGTTCCCGCCGCCGGTGCTCGGCCCGTTCGGCCCGGTGCTGCACTCCGTGGGGAAGGCCGAGCTGCCGGTCTTCAGCCGGGCCATGCAGGACCTGCGGCAGGAGTACCGCCGCAACCTGCTCACCGGCGAACCCGTCGACCTGCTGTGCCAGTTGCTGGGCGCGTTGCTGCTGCGCGTCGCGAGGTTGCCCGGCGACGCCCCGCGGCACGACCCCCGGTTCGAACGCTTCCAGCAGGAGCTGGAACGGTCATTCGCCTCGACGCGCAACGCCGCCGAGTACGCGGCGCGGATCGGCTACTCGACGCGCAGCCTGAACCGCATCTGCCTGGCCGCGACCGGGCAGTCCGCGAAGGCGTTGATCGACGCCCGCGTGACGCTGGAGGCCAAGCGGCTGCTCGTGCACACGGATCTGTCGTCGGCGGCGATCGGGCACCGGCTCGGGTTCAGCGAGGCCACGAACTTCACGAAGTTCTTCGCCCGGGAGACAGGGGTGTCACCCGGTGCGTTCCGTGAGTAGCTGGGCCAGGGCATGGCGTGCGATGCCGGCGACGAACGGGTTGCTGTCGCCTCGGCGGGCCAGCGCCAGCACGGAAAGCTCCAGTGCCCAGCCGCGCGCCCGCGTCCAGGTGGCGTCGTCGTAGCCGATCTCGCGCTGGAAGAGCGTGCGGCCGCGCTCGTCGAGGAACAGCCACGCGGTCATGAGGTCACCCGCCGGATCGCCTGCCGCCGCGCAGCCCCAGTCGATCACGCCGGTGAGTTCGCCGCCGCTGAACAGCAGGTTGCCGCGATGCAGGTCGGCGTGCACCCAGCGCAACGGGCCGCGCCAGCGCGGCGCGCTGATCGCGTCGTCCCAGATGGCGGTGAGCATCGGATCGCCGCCGAGCTTCGCGATGGCCCAGCGCACGCCCGCGTCGCTGATCGAGATGTCGTGGCGGCCGCGGTAGGTGGTCCACGATTCGCCAGTGGTGTCGACCTTCTGCAACGCCAGCAGCACCTCGGCCAGCCGGGCGCCGGTGTGCGGGCTGACCGCGTCGATCGTGGAGATGTCGCCACCGAGCCAGCGCACCACGGACCACCGGAACGGGTAGTCCTCCGTCGGTTCGCCGAGCGCCAGCGGTTCCGGCAGGGCGACCGGCAGGTGTGGTGCGAGCCCAGGCACCACCTCGAAGTCCCGTTCGGCCTGGTCCTTGGCCTCTTCCAGGCGTGGGAGCCGGACCGCTAGATCGTCGCCCAGCCGGTAGATGGCGTGATCGGTGCCGCCGTGCCGCAGCTCCCGGAGTTCGAGGCCGTGCCAGCGCGGGAACTGACCGCGGATCATACCGTCCACAAGAGACCGGTCGATCTTCATCAGTCGTCCCACCCCGAACAGAGCTGGTCGAGCGTCCGACTGGCGATCCCTGCGAGAAACTTGTTCGTCTCGCGGTAATAAGGCAACGCGAGCACAGCGAGATGCAACGCCCACCCCTGCGCTCGAACCCAGGTGGCGTCGTCCAACCCGACCTCACGCCGGAACTGCTTGCGCCCGCGTTCATCCAGGTAGAGCCAAGCGGTCATGAGGTTCGCCGCCGGATCACCTACCCCAGCGCTCCCCCAGTCGATCACCCCGCTCAGCTCGCCACCGGTGAACAGCAGGTTGCCCTCGTGCAGGTCTGCGTGCAGCCAGCGCAACGGCCCGGACCAGCGAGGAGCAGCCAGCGACTCCTCCCAAAGACCCGTGAGCAGCGGACTCCCGCCGATCTGGTCGATGCACCGCCGGACGGCCTCGTCGTCCGCCTCCGCGTCCAGCCGCCCACGCCCGGTGGTCCACGGCCTGCCGCCGGCGTCGATCCCGTGCAGCGCGAGAACCAACTCCGCCAGTCGGAACGGGGTGTTGTCTCCGACCGCCTCGAACGGCGCGGTCTCGCCGTCGAGCCAGCGCACGACCGACCACTCGTACGGGTAGCCCTCCCCGGGCACGCCCAGTTCCAGCGGTTCCGGCACGGCGACCGGGAGGTGCGGCAGAACCACGGGCACGATCGACGCCTCCTTGGACGCCGAGTCCCTGGCCCACTCACGGCGCGGCAGCCGCACCGCCAGGTCGTCGCCCAGCCGGTACATCGCGTTGCTGGTGCCGCCGTGGGCGACCTCGCGGACGGGCAGGTCCTGCCAGCGCGGGAACTGCGTGCGGATCAGGTCGCGTACGAGGGACACGTCGGTGGCGGTCTCGCCGTCGAGCATCGATCAACTCCCCCAGAGGTGAGCCTCGCATGCAACACCGAGTCCCAGACCGGGGCAACTCCTTTCTCGAACGGCAGCACCGAAAGGACCCAGGGCGGCGATGCCGTCGCGCAACAGCCATCAGCCCGTCCGTCGGGAGGCATCGGCCATCATCCCCGCGACCTCTGGAGCGTCCAGCCGAGTCCAGTGGACGATCACCCCGCGCGCCGGTCCGCCAGCCGCACCACGTTCGGCGACCGTTCCACCCGGAAACGGGCGCTGGACGCGACGAGGTACCCGACGCCCCGGACAGTCTGGATCACCTCGGCCGCGTCGCCGAGCTTCTGCCGCACGCGCCGCACGTGCACGTCGACCGTGCGAGCTCCGCTGTAGTCGTCGTTCACACCCCACACGGTGGCGAGGAGTTCACGGCGGCGATGCACGCGGTCGGTGTGCTCGCACAGGTGCAGCAGCAGTTCGAACTCCAGTCGCGTCAGGTCGACCGGCTTCTCGTGCAGCAGGACCTGGCGGGTGTCGGGCAGGATCCGGACGTCGACCTGTTCGACCGCCGCCTCGACGGCGGGTACCAGGCCGGAGTCCTTCAGCGCGCCGAGCAGCCTCAGCGCGGTGTCCTCGTCCTCGGTGTCGATGGTGATGCTGAACCTCATGACGCAAACCTCCTCAGCTCTTGGGCAGGCCCTGCGGATTGATCTCCGACGTCGGCACGGCCTCGTCGGACAGGCCCCAGCGCTTCAGCACCTCGGCGTACTTGCCGTTGGCGATCAGCTGGTTCAGCGCCTCCTGGACGGGCGTCACGAGACCGCTGTCCTTCTTGGTGGTCGCGGCGATCTTGCCCTGGACGGTGGCGCCGCCGGAGAAGTTGCCGATCACCTCGGTCTGCCCGGAGGTCGCCGCGTGGTAGGCCGACGACGGGTTCGGGCCGAGGTAGGCGTCGATGCGACCCGACTGCAGGGCCAGGTAGTAGTCCGACGAGTTCTGGAAGTACTTGACGTCGGTGGCCTTCAGGCCGGCGGCGACGTTCTGCGCGCTCCAGTCGACCAGGATCTTCTCCTGGTTCGTGCCGGACGTCACGGCGATCACCTTCCCCGCCACGTCCTTGGGCTCCTTGACCTTCCACGTCCCGCCCTTCTTCGCCTCGAACGCCAGCGTGTCGAGCCGGTAGGTGGCGAAGTCGTACTTCTCCTTGCGCGCCTCGGTCACCGTGATGTTCGACAGGCCGAGGTCGTACGCACCGCTGTCCAGGCCGACGAAGAGGTTCTCCCACGACGACACCTCCAGCTTCGGCTCGAGGCCCAGCACGTCGGCGACCAGCGTGGCGATGTCGGTCTCGACGCCGATCACGGTCTTGTCGTCGGTGGCGTAGAACCGCAGGGGTGGTGCTGTGCCGGCGGATCCGCCGATCACCAGCTCTCCCTTCGTTCTGAACTTCTCCGGCACCTTCGAGGCGATCTTGTCGTCCTTCGTGGCGGTGATGCGGTTCTGCTGCGGGGTCAGGTTGACACCGACGCCCCCACCGCCGGCGGGTTCCTCACCACCGGCGGTGCCACAGGCGGCCAGACCGAACGCGAGGACGGCGAGAAGTACTTTGCGCACAACGAACTCCTTCTACAGGACCTTGGACAGGAAAGCGCGGGTGCGCTCGTGGACGGGGTGGTCTAGCACCTGCTCCGGTGCTCCCTCTTCGACGATCAGGCCCTCGTCGATGAACACGATCCGGTCGGCCACCTCGCGGGCGAAGCCGATCTCGTGCGTGACGACGACCATCGTGGTGCCGGACCGGGCGAGGTCGCGCAGGACGTCCAGCACCTCGCCGACCAGTTCGGGGTCCAGCGCGGACGTCGGTTCGTCGAACAGCACGACCTTCGGGCGCGTGGCCAGGGCTCGCGCGATGGCGACGCGTTGCTGCTGGCCGCCGGAAAGCTGCCGCGGGTAGGCGTCCGCCTTGTCCTCCAGCCCGACCCGTTCCAGGAAATGCCGCGCGTCGGCCAGTTGGGCCACCTCCGCGACGTTCTCCAGCGCGGTGAGGTGCGGGAAGAGGTTGAAGTTCTGGAACACGAACCCGATGTCCTTGCGCTGCTTGAGGATCTCGCGTTCTTTGAGCTCGTGGAGTTTGCCGCCGCGCCGCTGGTAGCCGATCAGGTCACCGTCGATGGTGATGTACCCGCGGTCGACCTTCTCCAGGTGGTTGATCGTGCGCAGCAACGTCGACTTGCCGGACCCGGACGGTCCGAGCACCACCACGACCTCACCGGCCGCGACGTCGAGCGACACCCCGCGCAGCACCTCCAGCGAGCCGAAGCTCTTGTGCACGCCCAGAACCTCGATCACCGGCGGTCTCCTCGCGCGAAGTAGCGCTCGACGTAGTGCTGGCCGATCGAGAGCAGGGTGGTCAGGATGATGTACCAAACAGTCGCGACCATCAGCAGCGCGACGACTCGTGCGTTGCGGCCGTAGATGACCTGCACCTGGTAGAAGAGCTCGCCGATCGCCATCACGGAGACCACCGACGTGCCCTTGAACAGGCTGATCACCTCGTTCGCGGCGTTGGGCAGGATCGAGCGCATCGCCTGGGGCAGCACGATCCTGCGGAGCTGCCGGAACCTCGGGATGCCCAGTGCGGCCGCCGCCTCCAGCTGCCCGCGGTCGACCGAGATCACGCCGGACCGGACGATCTCCGCCGCGTAGGCCGCCTGGTGCAACGCGAGACCGAGCACGGCCGCGCCCATCGGACTGATCAGCGAGATCGTCTCGAAGCTCACGAACTCCGGCCCGAACGGGATGCCGAGCGAAAGCCGTTGGTAGAGATAGGAGATGTTGAACCAGAACAGCAGCTGCACGATCAGCGGGATCGACCGGAACGCCCAGATGTACGTCCAGCCCACCGCACTCAAGAACGGGCTCTTCGACATCCGCAGCACCGCCACGACGATGCCGAGCGCGAACCCCAGCACCGTGCCGAACACGGTCAGGAAGATCGTCGTGCCGACGGCCGTCAGGATCGACTGGGCGGTGAAGTACCGGGCGAACGTCGGCCAGTCCCACGCGGGGTTCGTGACGAGACCGTGCACGAACTGCGCGGCGAGCACCAGCACGAACGCGACACCGACCCAGCGCCACGGGTGGCGAGCCGGCACGACCGGTAACGAGGAAAGATCATCGTCCTTTGTGGACGCACGAGTCAGCGTGCCAGAGGTCATGGCGAGTCCTTGCTGCGGCGGGGAACGTGAGACGAGCGAGAGGAGTCAGCTCGTGCAGTCGTTGTGGCAGCGGGAGGACAGGATGGATCCAGCGGCGGTCATCCTGTCCTCCCTTCCCTGCGCTCTTGAGGAGAGCACTCACTCAACGACGCTCACGTTAGGTACCGGGGAACCGGCTGGGCAAGGACGTCCACGTGCTGAACAACTATCGGATACCGAGATGATCCCTCAACGTCGGACCTGGGTACTCGGACCGGAAAACGCCGCGTTCCTGCAGCAACGGCACAACGGTGTCCGCGAACTCGTCGAGCCCGCCCGGCGTCACGTGCGGCACGAGGATGAACCCGTCCGCCGCATCGGCCTGCACCAGGTCGTTGATCTGCGTGGCGACGCTGTCCGCCGACCCGATGAACGTCTGCCGGGCGCTCACGTCGATCACGAGGTCGCGGATGGACAGGTTCTTGGCGGCGGCCGTCTCCCGCCACTCCCGCACGGTCTGCGCGGGGTCCTTGAACATCCGCACGCTCGCGCGGCCCTTCGCGATGGTGTTCTCGCCGGTCAGCGGTTCGACGTCGGGCAGCGGCCCGTCCGGGTCGTATCCGCTCAGGTCGCGGTTCCAGACCTGCTCCAGGAACCGGATCGCGGTCGCCCCGCTGACCTGCTGCCGCCGCACCACCGCGGCCTTCTCCTGGGCGTCCGCGTCCGTGTCGCCGAGGATGAACGTGGCCGCGGGCAGCACCACGAGCTGGTCGTGCGTGCGCCCGTACTTCGCGAGCCGCCCCTTCACGTCGCTGTAGAACTTCTGTCCTGCCTCCAGCGTGCCGTGCCGCGAGAAGATCGCGTCGGCGGTGGCGGCGGCGAACTCCCGGCCCTCCTCGGAGTCTCCGGCCTGCAGGATCACCGGACGCCCCTGCGGTGAACGGGGAACGCCGAACGTGCCGCTGATGTCGAAGTGCTGGTCGGTGTGCTCGAACGGCCCCACGCCGGTGTCGAACAGCTTCCACGCGGCGCGCAGGAACGACTCCGCGCGGGTGTAGCGGTCCTCGTTCGCGAGGAACCCGCCGCGCCGGAAGTTCTCGCCGGTGAACGCGTCCCACGAGGTCACGACGTTCCAGGCGGCACGCCCGTCCGACAGGTGGTCCAGCGACGCGAACTGGCGCGCCACCTCGTAGGGTTCGTTGAACGTGGAGTTGATCGTGCCGGCCAGGCCGAGCTTCGAGGTGACGGCGGCCAGGGCGGCGAGCACGGTGAACGTGTCGGGCCGCCCGACGACGTCCAGGTCGTAGATCTCGCCGCCCTGCTCGCGCAGCCGCAACCCCTCGGCGAGGAAGAAGAAGTTGAACTTCGCCCGTTCGGCCGTCTGTGCCAAGTGGACGAACGACTCGAACTCGATGTGGCTGCCCGCCTGCGGATCGCTCCAGACGGTCGTGTTGTTCACGCCGGGGAAGTGGGCGGCGAGGTGGATCTGCTTGGTCATCCCGCGCTCCTTCTAGGCGAACTGGTTGGCAGGCCGGGCGAGGCCGAGGTGGCCACGCAACGTCGTGTGCTCGTACTCGGTGCGGAACAGGCCGCGGCCGCGCAGTTCCGGCACCAGCTCGCGGGTGATCTGGCGAAGATCACCGTGCAGCCGGAAGCCCGCGAACCCCTCCGCGTGCCAGGCGATCAACTCGTCCACCGGCGTCGACGCGTCGACGTCCCGGAACACGAGCCTGTCGGTGGCCGAGACCTCGTCGGCGAACACGATGTCCCCCACCGGTTCGGAGGCAGCGATCAGCGGATGGCCCTGCGGCGGGCGCGGCGTGATGGACGGCCCGCGAACCTTGAACCACCGGCCCTCGAAGTCGATGTAGTGCAGCTTGTCGCGGTCGATGAACCGCCCGGTGGCCTCGTCGCGGATCTCCGCGTCGTCCTCCCAGCTGTCCCACAACCGGCGCAGGACCTCGGCGTAGTCGCCCGCCTCCTCCCACAGCTCGGCCTCGGTGCCGATCGTCCGGCGCCCGAAGTGCCGGGCGTCAGCGGGATCGGGCGCCACGGCCAGCTGGACGCCCGCCCGGCCGCCGCTCACGTAGTCGAGCGTCGCGATGGCCTTCGACAGGTGGAACGGCTCGGTGTGCGTCACGACCGCCGTCGGCACCAGGCCGACGTGCCTGGTCAGCGGAGCGATGCGCGCGGCCGTCAGCACCGCGTCGAGCCCCGGCCGCCCGTCCAGCGAGTCGCCGAACGTGACGAAGTCGAGCTTGGCCTCCTCGGCCTCGCGCACGAGGTCGGCCCAATGCCCTGCGGTGAAAGCCTCTTCGCCGGTCGCGTGGAGCGCGGCAGCGAGGTGCAGTCGTGTGCCCACCGGTCCCCCTCTCTTCGTTTCCTCGCATTCTGTGGGCGGGGACAGGCCTTGCGCTGGGGTGGTCACAGGGTGGGAATCCCGGCCGGAGCGGGAATATTTCCGCGGGCTTGCGTTGACGTGAGCGTCAAGGTTTAGCGTTCGGTCCATGAGGATCGGCGAACTGGCCAAGCGAGCCGGCACCACCACCCGTGCGCTGCGCTTCTACGAGTCCGAGGGGCTCCTCGAAGCGCGGCGCACGTCCAACGGCTACCGCGAGTACGCCGAGCACGACCTGCGGCTGGTGCGTGAGATCCAGTCGCTGCAGGCGGTCGGGTTGTCGCTGGAGGACACCCGCCCGTT
Organism: Lentzea pudingi; assembly: GCF_014646255.1. Taxonomy (GTDB): domain Bacteria; phylum Actinomycetota; class Actinomycetes; order Mycobacteriales; family Pseudonocardiaceae; genus Lentzea; species Lentzea pudingi. The sequence continues at coordinate 551,510 of NZ_BMNC01000001.1, read as the reverse complement.
CGTCGCGTGCCTGCGCGCGGGTCACGAGTCCGGTGACTCGTGCCCGGACTCGCGGGAGATCTACCGGCGCAAGCTCGCCGAGGTGGACGCCTGCCTGGACCGGCTGAACACCGTCCGGGAGTTCCTCGTGGCCAGACTCGCCTTCCAAGATCCGTGCGTCGTACCCGAGGAGATCCAGTGCAGCAGCTGACCGATGCCACGTTCCCCGACCAGACCCGGACGGGCACCGTGCTGGTGGAGTTCTGGGCGCAGTGGTGCGGGCCGTGCCACATGCTCACCCCGGTGCTCGAGGAGATCGACCGCGAGCGCGACGACCTGACCGTCGTCAAGATCAACGCCGACGAGAACACCGCCACGGCCCGCGACTACCAGGTCATGTCGCTGCCCACGATGCTGCTGTTCCGCGACGGCGTGCCGATCCGCCAGATCGTGGGAGCGCGCCCCAAGTCCCGGTTGCTGGCCGAACTGGATGACGCGCTGAGCGCCTGATCGGCCTATCTTCTAGCGCATGCTCGGTCTCGAACTCGTAGTGGTGCTGGGTGTGTGCATCCTCGCGAGCAGCGTCGTCGCCGGACGGCTGCGCGTCGCCGCCCCGGTGTTGCTGGTGGTGTGCGGCGCGGTGCTCGGCTTCGTACCCGCCCTGGAAGAGGTCAGCCTGCCGCCGGAGGCGATGCTGCTGATCTTCCTGCCGGCGTTGCTGTACTGGGAAAGCCTCAACACCTCGTTGCGGGAGATCCGCAGCAACCTGCGCCCCATCGTGCTGCTCAGCACGCTGCTGGTGCTCGCGACGGCCGGCGCGGTCGCGTCCGTCGCCCACGCCCTGGGCCTCGACTGGGGCCCGGCGTGGGTGCTCGGCGCGGCGCTGGCCCCGACCGACGCGACCGCGGTCTCGGCCATCGCCCGCGGCATGCCCCGCCGGACCACCACGATCCTGCGCGCCGAGTCGCTGATCAACGACGGCACGGCACTCGTGATCTACGCGATCGCCGTCGCGATCACCGTCGGGGAGCAGCAGTTCAGCCCCGGACGGGTCAGCCTGCAACTGCTGCTCTCGTACGCGGGCGGCGCTGCGGCCGGACTCCTGGTCGCCTGGCTCGCCGTGCAGGTCCGCAAGCGCCTCGACAGCCCGTTGCACGAGACCGTGGTCAGCATCCTGACGCCGTTCGCCGCGTTCCTGCTGGCCGAGACGGTGCACGGCTCGGGCGTGATCGCCGTGGTGACGTGCGGCCTGGCACTGGCCCAGGTCGGCCCGCGCATCGTGCGCGCCGACACCCGCCAGGTCAGCTATGCGTTCTGGGGCATCGCGACGTTCGTGCTCAACGGCTCCCTGTTCGTCCTGATCGGACTCCAGGCCCACGCCGCCATCCGTTCACTCGACGGTTCCGAAACTTTGGCGACACTGGGCGCAATCGGACTGGTGTCCTTGACGGTGGTCGGCACCCGGTTGTTGTGGGGTTACACGACTCCGTACGTGATCCGGGCGCTGGACCGCCGGCCGCAGCAACGGTTGCGTCGAGTCGGTGCGCGGCAACGGCTGGTGTCCTCCGCCGCCGGGTTCCGCGGTGCCGTGTCGCTGGCGGCGGCGTTGGCCGTGCCCGAGACCGTGGTCGGCGGCGGGCCGTTCCCGTTCCGCGACGAGATCATCCTGATCACGTCCGGTGTCGTGGTGCTGACGTTGATCGTGCAGTCGGTGATGCTCCCGTCGATCATCCGGTTCTCCCGGCTCCCCGAGGACACGGCGCTGGACGAGGAACTCCGGCTCGCCCAGTCGACCGCGTCCGAGGAGGCCTACGAAGCGCTGCCGCGGCTGGCCGACGAGGTGGGCGTCTCGGACGTCGTCTACAAGCGGGTGCGGGCCGAGTACGAACACCACCTGGAGGTCGTGCGGGCTCGCGAGGCAGGGGACGAGGAGGTGGCCCAGTCGGAGGTCGAGTACTCGGCGCTGCGGCTGGAACTGATCGCGCACAAGCGGGCGACCGTGGTGCGGTTGCGCGACGAGCAGGCGATCGACGACATCGTGCTGCGGACGATCCAGCGCAAGCTCGACGTCGAGGAGGTGCGGCTGTCCCGGCGCGAGGTGGAGGAGGACTAGCTTGGGTCCCGTGATCACTTCGCGGGAGCAGGTGCTGGGCCGGATCGCCGACCACCTCGTCGGGCAGGGGCGTCCGCTGCGGGTCGCGGTGGACGGGATCACGGCGTCGGGCAAGACGACCCTGGCCCGCGAGTTGACCGCTTCGGTGGCGGCTCGGGGACGGTCGGCGGCGCACCTGTCGATGGACGGCTTCCACAACCCACGAGCCGTGCGGCACCGGCAGGGACGAGACTCGGCCGACGGCTACTACCTCGACGCCTACGACTTCGCGGCGTTCTCCCGGCTCGTGCTGGAGCCGCTCGGGCCCGGCGGGGATCGCCGCTACCGCGAACGGATCATCGACCTGCGCTCGGACACCCCGATCGACGAGCCGCCTGTCCAGGCCCCAGACGACCTCGTGCTCGTCGTGGACGGGAGCTTCCTGCAGCGTGAACTGGAGTGGGACGAGGTCGTGTTCGTGGACACGCCGTTCGCCGTCGCACGGGAGCGCGGGTCACGGCGTGACGCAGACCTGCTCGGCGGGCTGGAGAAGGCTCAGCGAGCCTTCGACCAGCGCTATCACGCTGCCAGCCGCCGGTATCTGGACGAAGTCGGACCGGCGGACCGCGCGTCGGTCGTGGTCGGCAACGAGGACGTGGCCCATCCCGTGCTGCGGCGGATCGGGCAGGGTGCGAACTAGGTGGACGGTTCGGCGACGTAGTTCTTCCGGATCGGCACCCTGGTCTCGCGATCCGCGACGGACCGCTGGCGCTGAGTTCGCCCTCACCGGGACGGACGATGAACACCGGACGCAGCCGAGCGCCTGCGGACCGCCGCGTTGGAGCTCTTCGACCAGCAGGGGTTCGAGCGCACGACTGTCGGCCCGGTCAGCTGACCAGCGAGAGACCGCGCTGCGACGGCTGCTGCTCGACGGCGGGTGCGGCCGAGGGGACCTCGACCTCCTCGCCACCGATCTCGCGGGTGATCCACGCGCCCGACTCGACCATGACCTTCAGCGTGCGGGTGTCCATGGCGCTGATGCGGCCGTAGTACCACTCGTCGGTGGCCAGCGGGCCCATCCGGTCGCCCATGCGGTTCTTGATCTCGATCACGCGCTCGAACAGGGTCTTGACCAGGGCCGCGCGGTCGCTGGGGCCCTGCAGGCCCGAGCGGATGCGGTCCTCGATGCCGCGCGGGGTGCCTTCGGCGTCGGGCATGAGCATGGTGGTCCAGGCGCGGGACTTCTCGCGGTACTGGAGCTGCTGCATGATGCCCTCGTGCTGGGCGAAGTCGGCGGCGCGGAACGCCTTGCCGCGCCAGCGCTTCTGCAGGTTCACGGCCAGCGAGAGGGCGCTCTTGAGGCCCGTGTTGAGGCCTCGGCCCGGCCAGAAGTGCAGCGAGTTGGCGGCGTCGCCGAGCAGGAAGCCGAACGTCGACGGGGCGAGCTGCGCGGTGAACTTCGCCATCTGCTGCATGCCGAGCGTGAACGAGTTGATGCCGACGACGTCCGCCACGCCGACGCCGAAGAAGCGCAGGCCGTCGAGGATCCGGGGCCACAGGTAGGAGAGCTTGTCGACGGACGGCTTGAAGACGGCGCGGTGGCGGTCGCACACGAAGCGGCCGTTGCCCGAGGGGCGCATCGAGCAGCCGAACTTGCCGATGCACGACACCGGGCCGCTCTCGCCGAGCGCCACGATCTCGGAGGCCTCCTCGGCGGTGAGGCGCATGTTGATGAAGCCGCCGCCGAGCGAGTTGAACAGGAACCTGTTCTGCCCCACGGTGAGCGGGACGGTGTGCTCGTCGGGCACCTTGGCGTTGACGCGGATGCCGAGGACGCGCTCGTCGAGCGGCGAACCGTCCACGGAGAACAGTTCACGGCTCGGCGTGCCGAACTGCGAGGAGAACGCGTCGCGCGTCGCCGAACGGGCGCCGTCCGCGATGGCGAGCACGTGCAGGCCGTCGAGCTTGGCGGGCGGGGTGTACGCGCCGGGGACGACCTCGATGCCGTAGACGTCCTGCGCCATGTCGAGCAGGCTGTCCTCGATCCAGCGGATCTTGATGTTGCGCGGACGGCCCTTGGACGCCGGGGAGTCCGGGCCGAGCGGCCACATCTCCGAGAACTTGCCCTGCGTGAACAGGCGCTGCTGCACAGCGAGAGGCAGGGACGCCCAGACGTTGCTCTGCAGCGTCACGACCTGCTCGCGGCGGTTGTTGCCCTCGGCCTGGCCCTTCCACACGACGCGGTTGCCCTGGCGCATCCAGCGGCGGTCGTGCACGCGGACCGCGACGCCGTCGCCCAGCAGCGACTTCACCGTGCAGGCGAACGCCAGACCCACCGGGCCACCGCCCGCCACGTCCACCCGCAGCGGGGCGGACTGGCGCAGCGGCACGACCCGGCTCCCCTGCTTCGGCAGCATCACCGTCGGGCCGCAGCGGCCGATCAACACCGTCTTCTCGTCAGCCATGGCCCGTCCCCTCGATCACCTTCGACGGCGGGAACACGTGCTGGGACGGGAACCGGTTCAACGAGTTTCGAGGAATTTTTCCCAGGCGGAGAAACTGAAGGTCAGGACGCCGCCGGACGGGTTCTTCGAGTCACGGACGAGTGCGTCACCACCGAGCGACACCTCGACGCAGTTGTCGTCCTCGGTAGCACCGCTGTAACTGCTTTTACGCCAAGCGCGGGCCTCGCTCATTGAGTTCCTCTCGCGGTCGGCCGACGTAGTCCGCCAGCACACCCCGCGATTGTTCCTCACTCAAGGCGACCTCGGCCAACCGGTCGAACAGCAGCCGCGTCCGCGCGATGGCTCCTGGATCCTGCACGAACACCTTCGCGAGGTCGGTCGAGGTGAACGCGATGGGCATCGCCTTCTCGAACTCCCACAGCACACAACTGGTGGCGACCAGCTTCGCCGACGCCGGCACGATCCTGATGGCCGGTGCGCCGAACAGCAGGCGGGCGTACTGGTCCTCCATGGTCTGGGCATCGCCGACCTGTGTCTGCAAGGCGTGCTCGTGGATGTAGAACAGGCAGTCCGGCCGGTCGTGCCGGTTCAGGATCGCCTGGCGTTCCATGCGGAACTTGACCACCGTGGGGATTCGCTCCTCCAGGACGTACCCGCCCATGCGATACAGGCTGTCGGCGTACTCAGGCGTCTGGGAGAGGCCGGGGATGGCCTGTGCGTCGTAGCTCGTCATCTTCACGGCGCTCGCCTCGGCCATCGCCAGCGTGCGCAGGTTGTCCGAGATCTGCACGATGTACTCGTCGAAGGCATTGCGGAAGCGGCGTTTGAAGTCCTCGAAGAAGTCGATGTCCTTGCCGCACATGGAGAGGTACTGCACGAGGTCGATCTCGCTCGGGCAGTACTTGCCGCGTTCCAGGGTGGAGACCTTGCTCGGGTCCCATCCCAGCCGGAGGGCGAACGCGGCGCCCGTGAGATCGGTGGAGGTTTCGCGCACTTTGCGGAGTTCTTCGCCCAGATCTCGGCTGTATGCGGTGGATGGAGTGCTGGTGGCCATAGATCGACCGTAGGGCTTGCTCGAAAAGCAACAAGGTGCTCATTCGGGTGAAAACGGTCGAACTGATCTTCAGCTCGTTCCCAGGAAACTCGCAGCCCTGACACAGCTTGGCAGACGACGATCCCGTGCCATGACTCGACGTCGCAGATCCTTGGTGGTCAACGGACTGCTGGTGGTGGTGCTCCTCGGTGCCGGCGTGGCCGGCTACCTGGTGTTCTTCGGTTCCTCCGGCAGTGCCCAGCCCACCGCCGCCCGCACGGCCGCCGCCGCGAACCGCGACGTCAGCGAGGTGGTGACGGCGTCGGGGACGGTGCAGAGCTCGTTCAGCGCCGCGGCCTCGTTCGGAGCGAGCGGGACGGTCACCGAGATCAACGTCAAGGTCGGCGACGTCGTCACCAAGGGCCAGCAGCTCGCGAAGCTCGATCCGACGCAGGCCCAGCTGCAGGTCGACATCGCGCAGGGGAACCTGAACGCCGCACTGGACAAGGGCACCGGCACGACGGCGTTGCTCACGGCCTACCGGCAGACGCAGCTCGCGCTCCAGCAGGCGAAGGACACGCTCGCGTCCACTGTGCTCACCGCGCCCGGCGACGGCACGATCACGTCCGTCACGGGTGCCATCGGGCAGAAGGTCGGCAGCTCGGGCAACACTTCCAGCAGCACCACCACCACGACCACCACCGCGTCCGGGTTCGTCGTCGTCACCGACCTGAAGAACCTGGTGCTGCACGCGAACGTGTCCGAGTCCGACGTCAGCAAGCTCAAGGCCGACCAGGCCGCGACCGTCACGGTCAACGCGATGCAGGCGCAGCCGATCCAGGCCAAGGTCACGCAGGTCGACCTGACGCCCACGACGGCGAACAACGTCGTGCAGTACGGCGTCACGCTCACGCTGACCGAACCGCCGGCGGGGCTGCGGCCGGGGCAGTCGGCGAGTGTCGAGGTCACGGTCGCCGGAGCCACCAACGTCCTCGCCGTGCCGGCCGCCGCGGTGCAGACGGTGAACGGCGCGAGTTCGGTCGCGGTGCTGGAGAACGGGGCCGAGACGCGCAAGACCGTCGAGGTCGGGGTGCGGGGCGACCAGTACGTGGAGATCAAGTCCGGGCTCGGCGCGGGCGAGGAAGTCGTGCTGCCGCAGGTGACCACGTCGACCAACCAGAACCGCACCGGCCAGCAGCAGGGCGGGCAGTTCCCCGGCACGGGCACCGGCCAGCGCAACGGTGGCGGGTTCACCGGGACCGGTCGATGAGCCCCGTCATCGAGGTCCGCGACCTCCGCAAGACCTACGGGAGCGGCGACACGGCCGTGCACGCGTTGCGGGGGCTCGATCTGACCGTCGAGAAGGGTGAGTACATCGCGATCATGGGCGCGTCGGGGTCGGGCAAGTCGACGCTGCTCAACATCCTCGGGTGTCTCGACGTGCCGTCCGGCGGCAAGTACCTGCTCGACAGGATCGACACGGGCGAGTTCGACGAGGAGCAGCTCTCGTTGCTGCGCAACAGGAAGATCGGTTTCGTCTTCCAGTCCTTCAACCTGGTGCCGCGCACCACGGCACTCGCGAACGTCGAGCTCCCGCTGGTGTACGCGGGAGTTCGACGTCCCCAACGCCGGGAACGGGCACTGGCCGCGCTCGATCTCGTTGGTCTCGGAGACCGCACGCACCACCGGCCCAATGAGCTGTCCGGCGGTCAGCAACAACGTGTCGCGATCGCGCGGGCACTCGTCACCTCGCCCGCGATCGTCCTCGCCGACGAACCGACCGGAAACCTCGACACGGACTCGAGTCGTGAGGTGCTCGGCATCCTCGACCGGCTCAACGCCAGCGGGCGCACGGTCGTGTTGATCACGCACGAGGACGAGGTCGCCGCGCACGCCATGCGGACCGTTCGCGTCGTGGACGGCAGAGTCGCGGGGGTGCTGGTGTGAGGGTCTTCGAGATCGCCGCGTTCGCGGTCAGGGGTCTCACCGCGAACAAGATGCGGTCCGGGCTCACGACCCTGGGCATCCTGATCGGTGTCGCGTCGGTGATCCTGCTGATCGCGGTCGGCAACGGCGCGTCGAGCGCGGTGCAGCAGAGCATCGCGGGGCTCGGCACGAACATCCTGACGATCAGCCCGCAGCGCGCCCAGCCCGGCAGCACGGCCAAGCCGCTGACCACGGCGGACGCGGCGGCACTGGTCGGTGCCGACTCCCCCGACGTCAAGTACGCGTCGCCCGTCGTCTCGGCCCAGGCAACCGCCGGGTACGGCGACACCACGCACGACATCGGACAGTTCATCGGCTCGGACCCGCGGTACTTCAACACCACGAACAGCGCCGTCGCGCAGGGGAACCTGTTCTCCGACAACGACGTCCAGCAGGCGCGCAAGGTCGTCGTGATCGGCGCGACCGTGGCCACGGAGCTCTTCCCCGGCACCGAACCGGTCGGGAAGTCCATGCTGGTCAACAACATCCCGTTCACGGTGGTCGGGGTGCTGGCGGCCAAGGGGTCCAGCGGGTTGCAGGACGCGGACGACATGGTCGTGGCGCCGCTGACGACGACGCAGAACGCGCTGACCGGGTACGGCAGCCTCACCCAGATCGTGGTGCAGGCGCAGTCCGCGGACGCGTTGCCGAACGCGCAAGCTCAGGTGACGACGATCCTCAACGGCCGGCACAAGATCACCGGCACGGCCGACTACCGGATCCTGAGCCAGGACCAGCTGCTGACCGCGCGGACCGCGACGACGGAGACGTTCACCGTGCTGCTGGCGTCGGTGGCGGCGATCTCGTTGCTGGTGGGCGGGATCGGCATCACGAACATCATGCTCGTCACCGTCACCGAGCGGATCCGGGAGATCGGCATCCGCAAAGCCGTGGGGGCGCCCCGGTCCTCGATCCTCGGGCAGTTCCTGATCGAGGCGACGCTGCTGAGCCTGTTCGGCGGGGCGCTGGGAGTCGCCGCGGGGATGATCGGCAGCCAGTTCACCATCGCGGGCATCCAGCCCGTGCTCGTGCCGTCGTCGGTGCTGCTGGCGTTCGCGGTGTCGGCGTTGATCGGCCTGTTCTTCGGCAGCTACCCGGCTTCCCGTGCCGCGAAGCTCCGCCCCATCGAAGCTCTCCGGCACGAATGAGGAGTTTGTGACGTGTCCAACCCACTAGACCAGCCGCTGGAGAACGACATCTCGGCTGAGCTGAAGGAACGCAAGACCGGTTTCGGCAAGACCACGATCGTCCTCGGGGTCGCGGTGCTCGCGATCGTGGCGTTCGTCGGCGGGGTCTTCGTGCAGAAGTCCTTCGGCGCCGGCGAGACACCGACGCGGCAGAACGCGGCCGGCCGGCAGTTCAACGGGACGCCGCCTTCCGGCACGAACCGGCAGGGCGGTGGCCAGTTCGGGCGCGGCACCGTCGGCACCATCGACCACGTCGACGGCACCACGGTCTACGTGAAGACGCAGAACGGCCAGGTCGTGAAGGTGTCCACTTCGGACAGCACGAAGATCGAGGTCTCGTCCGAGGGCAAGCTGACCGACCTGAAGGCTGGGCAGCAGGTCGTCGTGCAGGGCCAGGCAGGCTCCGACGGCACGGTCAGCGGCCAGACCATCACCCAGCGGCCGGCCACCGGCTGATGCGGGATTCCCGGGTGGAACGGGGCCGGTTGCTCGTCGTCGAGGACGAACCCGGCCTCCGCGGGCTGCTGTGCGCCAGCCTGCGGTTCGCGGGGTTCGCCGTGACGAGCGCGGCGACCTCTCGGGCGTGTTCACGGCACTGACCGCCGCCCCCGGCCGGTTGCGGACGGCGCTCGTCAGCCGGGCAGACTGGCGTACTGCTAGGTGGCCAGGCCCTGTTTCCGCGCCGCCCAGACCGTGCGTTCGGTGCGCAGAGCCAGGTCTTCACGGCGCAACGCGGCTTCCAGGGCCTCGGGTTCGAGCTGCCTGCCCAGGACGATGCGGGCGTAGCGCTCGACTTTCTCCGACCGTTCGAGGTGGACGGTGACGGTGCGTTCGCCTTCGAGCGTGAACCCCGCCTCGGTCAGCATCGGGCCCCAGTCGGCGCCGCGGTGGGGCAGGCGTTCGTCGTGGGCGTCCGGTGCCTGTTCCGGGAAGAACTGCGGCATGCCGGCGAGTTCGACCACGGCGAGCAGGCCTCCCGGGGCCAGGGTCTTGTGGAGCCGGCCGAGGGTGTGGGCCGGGTCGGCCATGTGGTGCAGGGAGGCCGAGGCCCAGATCAGGTCCGGGGTGCCGAGGTCGGGCCAGTCAGTGTCGAGGTCGGCGAGGACGGTGTGGATCCGGTCGGCCAGGCCTCGTTGTCCCGCCTTCGCGCGGAGGCGCTGGAGGTGGTCGAGCGAGGAGTCGACCGCGGTGATGTGGGCTTCGGGGAAGTGGCTGAGCAGCGCGAACGTGCCCGCGCCCGTGCCGCTGCCCAGGTCGACGACGTGTCTCGGGGCGGAGGTGGGCAGCCAGTCGATGACGGCGGCCGTGTGGTCGGCGAGGAGTTCGGCGTCGAGGTCGAGGACCTCGGCCTGGTCGTCACCGTGGCCGTGCCCATGTCCGTGGCCGTGCCCGTGGCCGTGCCCATGTCCGTGTTCGCTCATACGGCCAAGCTAGGTCGTTCATGCCTCAGATGCACGGTCACTTGCGCATGAAGCAAGACAGTCGGCCGTAACGCTGCCGTTCGCGCAAGATCACGCCTTCCTGTCGGCGTTGTGGCCGCGCCGCGCCTCCCGGTCGAAGATGCCGAGGATCTCGCACGGCCCGCCCGCCGTGCCGATCGCGTGCGGCAGCATCGTCGGGAACTCGGCGGCCTGGTTCGTCTCCACGCGGAACGTCCGGTGGCCGAGCATCAAGATGGCCGTGCCCGACAGGACGACCAGCCATTCGCGGCCCGAGTGCGCGCGGAGTGAGGCCGGGTTGTCGGGTGGCGGGCTGGTCATCCGCTGGCGCATGACGGTCATGCCCGGGTCGGCCTTGATCGGCCAGCGCATCCTGCCGTGGGCGCCGTCGAGGACGGGGCTGACGATCACGTCGTCGGTGTCGGTCTCGACGAGCTGGTCGAGCGACGTGTCGAGAGCGCGCGCCAGGGTCACCAGCTGGTCGAGGGCGAGGCGGCGCTGGCCGTTCTCGATGCGGCTGAGCGACGACGGGCTGAGCCGGGCGCGGGTGGCGAGCTCGTCGAGGGACCAGCCCTGGGCGACCCGGAGGGCGCGGATCCGCTTGCGGACCAGGCCGTCCAGGTCGCCGTCCTCTGTGATCATGCGGACGATGCTAGGCCTCGACGAGCAGGTCCAGCAGCTTCTGCGGGGGCTCGTCGCCGAACAGGCTCTGGACCATCTCCTCGGAGTCCGCGGCGGTGTGGGCGGCCCGCGCGAACATCGTCTCCTCGTACTCGGCTATGGCCGTCTCCACGTCCTTGGCGGCCAAGGCCTGGCCGAGGTCGGCGGCGTCCAGCATGGCGAGGTTGGCGCCCTCACCGTTGGGCGCCATGAGGTGCGCGGCGTCGCCGACCAGCGTCACGCCCGGCACCCGTTCCCAGCGGTGCTCGGACGGCAGGGCGTAGTGCGGGCGGAACACCGGTTCCGTGTCGGACTCGGTGATCAACGCGGTGAGCTCGGGCGCCCAGCCCTCGAACTCCGCGGTGATGTGCCCGAGGTCGCCGAACCATTCGAGGGGCCGGTTGAACTCCACGTAGGCGTGCAGGACGCCACCGCTCTCCCGGTGCGCGAAGATCCCCTTGCCCTGGCCGGGGGCGAACATCGAGCCGCCGCCGACCGCCTTCGCGACCTCCGGGTGCCGCGTGTCGGCGTCGTAGAGGTACGTCTCGACGAACGACATGCCGGTGTACTCCGGCGTGGCGTCGGTGAGCGACGACCGCACCTTCGACCACGCGCCGTCAGCACCCACGAGCACGTCGGCGACCACGGTGCCGCCATCCTCGAACGTCACGGTCTTGCCATCAACGCTGGTCACCTTCGCACCCCAGCGGACCGTTCCCTCCGGCAGTGAGTCGAGCAGCATCTGCCGCAGGTCGGCGCGCTGCACCTCGGGACGCCCGCCCGTGCCGTCGTCCTCCTTCTCGAACAGGAGGGTGCCGTCGGAGTCGAGCACGCGCATGGCCTGGCGCCCCTCCAGGACCAGCCCGCGGAACTCCTCCATCAGACCGGCGGCCTCGACGGCGATCTGCCCGTTGTAGTCGTGGATGTCGAGCATGCCCCCTTGCGTGCGCGCCGTCGGCGACTCGTCCGCCTCGTGGACCGTGGACGGGATGCCGTTGACGTGCAGCACGCGGGCGAGCGTGAGACCGCCGAGGCCGGCGCCGATGATCGTGACGTGCATGTGGAAGCTCCCCTGGAGATCGTGCCGCCTCCCTGACGGCGCGACCAGGTTCACCCCCGGCGCTGGCAGCCCGCGCTCAGGTCACTGGCAGCGGCTGACAGCACCTGTCACCACTAGGCTGGCGGGCGTGAACTACCGCTACGAGATCACCCAGGCAGTCGTGCGGCAGGGCATCATCGCGATCATTCGCACCGCGGACACCTCCTCCACTGTCCAGGCCGCCGTTCCACTGCTGGACGCGGGCATCACGTCCCTCGAGCTGCCGTTGACGAACCCCGGCGCGCTGGAGGCGATCCGGCAGCTCCGCACGAACTACCCCGCCGCCGTGATCGGCGCCGGATCCGTGCTGGACGAGGCGTCCGCCGTGGCCTCGGTGCGCGCAGGGGCGCAGTTCCTGGTGGCGCCCAATCTGAACGAGTCGGTGATCCGGGCCGGGCACCGGTACGGGGCCGCGGTGCTGCCCGGCGCCGGGTCGGTGTCCGAGGTCGTGCAGGCGCTGGAGGCCGGGGCGGACGCGGTGAAGGTGTTCCCCGCGCCCACGCCCCAGTGGGTGCGGGATGTGCTCGCCGTGCTGCCGTACGCGCCGTTGGTGCCAACCGGTGGCGTCGCGCCCGCTGACGTCCCTGCCTGGCTGGAGGCCGGAGCGGTGGCGTGCGGGGTCGGGTCGGCCCTGGCCCGGACGCCCATCGAGGAGATCAGGGCGTTGCTGAAGTCCTGAGGACGCCATGATCAGGTCGACAACAATTCATATTTTATGACGGAGGCTCGGCCTGGGCGGACCTGCGCTGAGCTGCATCGGCTCTTAATCGATACGACACCATCGGGTCATGCGCGGGCGGTTGTGAAAGACATTCACGTCCACCAGCATCGGGCCTCATGCGCCTGATCACGCTCGTCGCCGCCGCAGCCCTGACGCTCTCGGCCGCGCCCGCCGTCGCAGCCCCTGCGCCGGCGGGCCTGAAGATCGCCACCTACAACGTGTTCATGCTGTCGCGGAACCTGTACCCGAACTGGGGCCAGGTCGCCCGCGCCGACCTGGTGGACAGCACCGGGGTGCTGGACGGGCAGGACGTCGTCGTGCTGAACGAGGCCTTCGACAACGCCGCCTCGGACCGGCTGCTCGCGAACCTGCGCGACACCTACCCGCACCAGACGCCGGTACTGGGCCGCGGCAAGGCCGGGTGGGACGTGACGAGCGGGAGGTACAGCGACTCGACGCCGGAGGACGGCGGTGTCGCGGTGCTGAGCCGGTGGCCGATCAGCACGCGGGTCCAGCACGTCTACCGGGACGGCTGCGGCGCGGACTGGTTCTCCAACAAGGGGTTCGCGTACGTGCGGATCGACGCACCGTCCGGGCCGGTGCACGTGATCGGCACGCACATGCAGGCCGAGGACTCGACGTGCACGAGTGCGCCGGGCGGCTATCGGGCCAAGCAGCGGGCCGAGATCAGGGCGTTCCTGACCGCGCGGAACATCCCCGCGGCCGAGCCCGTGTACGTGGCGGGCGACCTGAACGTGATCAAAGCGAGCGCCGAGTTCCCGCGGATGGTGGCGGAACTGGGCGCGCGGACTCCTGAGATCGGTGGGCACCCGTTCTCCTGGGACTGCGCGGACAACAGCGTCTGCCGCGACCAGTACGGGCCGGAGTACGCCTCGGAGCACCTCGACTACGTGCTGACGGTCCAGGGGCCCTTGCTGCGCAACGAGACCCGGCGCGTGAAGAGTCCTGAGTGGTCGATCTGGTCGTGGGGGCGCAAGTACACCTACAACGACCTGTCCGACCACTACCCCGTGTTCGCCGGCTGAGCGGGGGCGCGACCGTCAGCCTAAACGACCGCCTTGCTGGAACCCTCAAACGTAGCGGCGCAGCAGGTCCTCCTCGGTCTCCCTGCGCACGACGGGCCTCGCGACCCCGTCCTTGACGGCGACGACCGGCGGGCGGCAGACCTGGTTGTAGTTCGAGGCCAACGCGTGGTGGTAAGCACCGGTGGCCGGAACGGCCAGCAGGTCACCGGCGTGCACGTCGCCTGGCAGCAACACGTCCTCGGCCAGCACGTCGCCCGCCTCGCAGTGCCGGCCGACCACCGTCACCGGCTTGGGCCGGCCACCCCTGCCCACCAGCCGGACGGCGTACTTGGCGCCGTACAGGGCGGGGCGCGGGTTGTCGCTCATGCCGCCGTCGACCGCCACGAACGTACGAGCGGACTCCTTCACCGCGCACACCCGGTAGAGGGTGACGCCGGCGTTCGCGACGATCGCGCGGCCGGGCTCGATGAGCAGGCGGGGTGGCGGGACGCGGTGCAGCGCGCACTCGTAGTTCAGGGCGGCGGTGACGCGGTGGGCGAAGCCGGCGAGGTCGAAGTCGCTGTCGCCCCGCAGGTACGGCGCGCAGAAGCCGCCACCGAGGTCGAGCTGCTCGATCCTGGTGCCGCAGGACGCGATCAGGCCGACCATCCGCCGCACGGCCTCCTCGTAGCTCGCGACGTGCCGGACCTGCGAACCGATGTGGCAGTGCAGGCCGACGAGCCTCAGCGACGGTTGCTCGACCACGCGCAGGACCGCCTCCAATGCCGCACCGGAGGCGAGGGAGAAGCCGAACTTCTGGTCCTCGACACCGGTCGCGATCTTGGCGTGCGTGTGGGCGTCGACGCCGGGCGTCACGCGGATCATGACCTCCTGGCCGTGTGTGGCCAGGGCGCCGAGTTGCGCGATCTCGTCGAGCGAGTCGACGACGATCCTGGAGACGCCGTACTCCAGCGCCGCCTTGAGGTCCTCGGCCGTCTTCACGTTGCCGTGCATGATGATCCGGCTCGCCGGAAAGCCCGCGGCCCTGGCCAGCGCCAGTTCCCCGGCCGACGAGACGTCGAGGGACAGGCCCTCCTGCGCCATCCAGCGGTAGACCTCGGGGCAGGGCAACGACTTGCCCGCGAACACGACCTCGGCTCGCGGGAGCGCCGCGCGGAAGGCCCTCGCCCTGGTGCGGACCGTCTGTTCGTCGAGGACCTGGCACGGGGTGCCGAAGCGCGCCGCCAGTTGCGTGGCCGGGAGTCCACCGATGAGCAGGTCCTGGCCGACGACCTCGGTGCCGTCCGGCCAGACACCCTCTTCCAGCACCGGTTCGGTGGAGCATCCGATGCTGGGCAACAACTCCGCGAGTGTCATGCGTTCAGCACACGCCCGGCGTCTGTTGTTTCCCAGGTCCCGGACGAGACCCTGACACGCGCGGGTCCCGCCTTGACGCGATCCTGACGAGCATGGTGGCGCGGGCCACAGCGTCAGTGCACGCACCCCGCGGGAGTCGGCGGCACCTCGACGGGTTCCTGCGCGGCGGTCTCGATCTCCCGCAGGATCCGCGCGCGGTCGGAAGGCCCGAGGTATCGGCCGCGGCTGACGACGGCGTGGACGCGCGCGACGTTCGTGATGTCCCGCAGCGGATCCGCGTCCAGCACGACCAGGTCGGCCTGCTTGCCCGGTGTGACCGTGCCCGTCTCGTGCTCCAGCCCGAGGCAGCGCGCGGCGTCGAGGGTGGCGGCCCGCAGCGCCGCCTCGGGCGTGAGACCGGCCTGCACCAGCAACGCGAGCTCGTCGTGCAGCGAGAAGCCCGGGAAGACGTAGGCGAAGCCCGCATCGGTGCCCGCGACGACGCCCACGCCGGCCTCGTGCATCTGGTGCAGCAGCCGCATGCGGGCGTCACCGAACTTCCTCAGCTCGGCGACCTCCTCGGGCGAACGCGTGGGGCGGCCGGACATGATCTGCTGCCACTGCGCGCGCATGTCCACCGGGACGTACCGCATCCGTTCCAGAGCCACCGGGTCGTTCGTGATGGACTCGGGCGAGCGGGACATGTTGCGTTCGACGAAGAGCGTCGGTGACTGCCAGATCCTCCCGGCCATCGCGGCGAACAGCCGCCGGGCGCGGGCCGGTGAGTGGGTCGCGACGGCCGCCCGTTCGATCCGGCCCGCGTGCCGGCCCCACCAGTTCGGGTCGGCCGGGTCGTCGGGCATGGCGCGGAGCTGGGCGTAAAGGGCGTCCGCGTTGTCCGAAGTGGACGTGAACAGGTTGTAGAGGTGCTCGTGGGTGTGCTGGGACAGCGCGTCCTGCACGGGCACACGGGCCGGGACGTGGCCGGAGAACGGGATCCTGAGCCTGCGCGCCTCGTCGGCGATGGCGGCGTGGCACTCCGGCGAGAGGAACGAGTAGACCTTGACGAAGTCCGCTCCCCCGTCCTTGGCACGCCGCACGGCGGCGCGGGCCTCCTCCGGAGTGCGGACGACGTCCGTACCGGGCCAGATCGAAGCGGGACCGTCGACGATCGGGCTGGCGATCACCATGCGCGGTCCGAGGATCTCGCCGGACTCGACGCGGCGACGGGTGTCGTGCGTCTCCGGCATGCCCCACATCTCGCGGACGCCCGTGACGCCTTGGACCACGTGCAACGGTGCGACGGTGCTCTCGAAGTACGTCGCGTGGGTGTGCATGTCCCACAGACCCGGGATCACGTACTTGCCGGCCAGATCGATCACGCGCACGCCACGCGGCACTTCGCGGTGCCGGCCGGCGGCCAGAACCCGGTCGCCGGCCAGCACGACGGTCGCGTCACGGACCGGCGCGCGGCCGGTGCCGTCGATCAGCGTGGCCCCTCGCAGAACGGTCACACCGCTCGCTGCGGACGCGGGCTGACCCACGGCTCCCAGCACCGCGGCTCCGAGCGCACCCTTTCCCAGCCAGGACAGCACTTCCCTGCGCGCCAGTTCCCCCACTGCTCCCACCCCCTTGCCGTCCAAGGTAGCGACTTGCGGGAGGCGGGGCAGTGGGGCTGGCCCCCGGTTCTACGGCCGGGTCCACACCGCCACGTAGTCGACCGCCATCGAACGGCCAGGCGTCGTCTCCGGCACAGGAGTGCCGCGGCCTGCCACACCGTTCGGGAACGCGCCACCCATCGCCACGTTCAGCAGGATGAAGTACCCCTGGTGCGACGTCATGTTGTTCCAGGAGGTCGCGTCCATCTGGTTCTGCCGCACGGTGTGGTACTGCTGGCCGTCGACGTACCAGCGCAACTGGTTCGGGCTGACCGAGCGGTCCCACTCGAAGCGGTAGGTGTGGAAGTTGCCGGGGCATTGGCTGCCGGGGCAGGCGCGGGAGGCGCCGAGGCCGTTCGTCTCGTTGCACGGGCCGCCGGGGTTCACGCCGCAGTGCAGCACGCCCCAGACGCTGTTGATGCCGTTGACGTTCTCCATGATGTCGAACTCACCGATGCTCGGCCAGTTCCAGTAGTTGCCGCGGTACGGGGCGCCCAACGCCCAGAACGCGGGCCAGTAGCCCAGCGCGCCGGTGCCGGTGATGTTCGGCATCTGGATGCGGCCTTCGATGCGGAGGATGCCACCGGCCGGTGCCTTGAAGTCCGCCCGGCGGGTTTCGATGCGGGCCGAGGTCCACTCGCCGTTGGCCGCACGCCACGGAATGATCCGCAGGTTGCCGGTGCCGTCGAGGCGCAGGTTGGCGCGGTCGTTGGTGTAGCGCTGGATCTCGCCGGTGCCCCAGTTGCCCGGGCCGCCGGGGTAACCGTGGCCGGTGTCGACGATCCAGTTGTTCGAGTTCGGCGGTGTGTTGTTCGCGCCGGTGAAGTCGTCCGACCAGGCCAGCGACCAGCCTGGCGGTGCCGGTGGGACCGCTGCCTGGGCGACGCCGGACAGCGGGAGCACCAGGAGCAGCGCCCAGAGCGCATACCGAAGTTTTCGAGCCACGACGATGACCTCTCTGTCACGATCGTGCGGCAGCGGACTTCCATGGAAGCGCTCTCACGACTCCGCGTCAACCTCACACCTCGAAGCGGTACCCCATCCCGGGCTCGGTGATGAGGTGGCGCGGGCGCGCCGGGTCGTCCTCCAGCTTGCGCCGCAGCTGGGCGAAGTAGACGCGCAGGTACTGCGACTCGTTGACGTGCATCGGTCCCCACACCTCCTGCAGCAACTGCCGTTGCGACACGAGCCGGCCGGGGTTGCGCGCCAGGATCTCGACCAGGCCCCACTCGGTCGGCGTCAGGTGGACCTCGTGGCCGTCCTTGCGCACCTTCTTCACCGCCAGGTCGACCACGAACGACGACGTCTCGACCACCGGGTCGCCCGCCTCGCGCGCCGCGTTGCGACGGACGGCCGCGCGCAGGCGGGCCAGCAGCTCGTCCATGCCGAACGGCTTGGTCACGTAGTCGTCGGCGCCCGCGTCGAGGGCCTCGACCTTGGCGGACGAGTCGGTGCGTGCGGACAGCACGATGATCGGGATCGAGGACCAGCCGCGCAGACCGGCGATCACCTCCACGCCGTCGATGTCGGGCAGGCCGAGGTCGAGCACGACCACGTCCGGTTTGCCCTCGACGGCCACGCCCAGAGCGGACTTGCCGTCGTAGGCCGTCATCACGTCGTAGCCCCGCGCGCTGAGGTTGATCCTCAACGCGCGCACGATCTGCGGTTCGTCGTCGACCACCAGCACTGACGTCATCCGGAACTCTCTTCGTAGGCGGGCAGCGAGATGACCACGGTCAGGCCACCGCCCGGTGTGTCCTCGGCGCTGATCTCGCCGCCCATCGCGGCGGTGAAGCCCTTCGCGACGCTCAGGCCGAGCCCGACGCCGGGTGTGGCGGAGCGGTCGCCGAGGCGCTGGAACGGCGCGAACACCTTGTGCCCCGCCTTCTTCGGCAGTCCGGGGCCGTGGTCGACGACCCGCAGCTCGACGGACGACCCGTGGTGGCTCGCGCGGATCGCCACCGGGGACGGATGCCCGTGCCGCAGGGCGTTGTCGACCACGTTGGCGATCACGCGTTCCAGCAGGCCCAGGTCCGCGAGCACGGGCGGCAGGTCCTCGTCCACCAGCACCGACACTTCTCCCCCGGTGCCGGCGAGAGCACGCGCCACGACCTCGTAGTAGCCGACCGGCCGCAGCACCGGTTCGACCGAACCGGTCGCGAGCCGTGACGAGTCGAGCAGGTTGTCCACCAGGCCGGTCAACCGGTCCGCGGACTCCTCCACCGTCTCCATCAGCTCGGCCGTGTCCTCTTCGGACAGGGGCAGCGAAGGGTCGCGCAGGCTGCCGATGGCCGCCTTGATCGACGTCAGCGGCGTGCGCAGGTCGTGGCCGACAGCGGACAGCAATGCGGTGCGCAGTTCGGCCGACTCCGCTTTCCGTTGCGCGCCCAGGGCTTCCGCGGCCATGCGTTGCTGCCGCAGCGCCATGAACGTCTGGCCCGCCGCCGTCTCCAGCACCCGCTGGTCACTCGCGGGCAGCACCCGTCCGCTCAGTTTCAACCGAACATCAGCCGTGACGGTCACCTCGGATTCCGGCCCGAGGTCGCGCCCGGCGCACTCCACCCGCGTCCAGGCCCCGTCCCGGCGTTCCAGCAGCACCACCGACTCCAGGCCGAAGTTGACCCGGATCTTCTCCAGCAACCGAGCCAGCGGGTAGGGCGACGTCAGGACCGTGCGGGCGTAGGAGGCGAGCAACGCCGCCTCGGTCCGCGCCCGCGCCCCCTGCTCCGCCAGCCGCGCCGCCCGGTCGACCGTCAGCGCCACCACCATCGCGACGATCACCATGGCCGCCAGCGTGATCACGTTCTCCGGCGTCTGCACCGCGAGGCTGTAGTAGGGCTCGGTGAAGAAGTAGTTCAGCAACCCGGCCCCGGCCACGGCGCAGAACAACGCCGGTCCGAGCCCGCCCGCGATCGCCACCACGCACGTGGCCAGCAGGAACGCCACCAGGTCGGTCGAGAAGTCCAGTTCGTCGCGCCACAGCATGCCCAGCACGGTGACGGCGGCGGGCAGCACGAGGGAGAGCACCCAGCCGAGCCAGCGACGTTTCCACGACAGCGGGTCCGCGCCGGTCTTCCACCGCAGGCCGCGCCGCGACTCGTCGTGCGTGACCATGTGCACGTCGATCGCGCCGGACTCCTGCACCACGGCCGCGCCGATGCCCTCGTCGAACGCCCGCGCGATACGTGACCTGCGGGAGGTCCCCAGCACGAGTTGGGTGGCGTTGACCCCGCGGGCGAACTCCAGCAACGCCGTCGGCACGTCGTCTCCGACCACCGAGTGGAACGTCGCGCCGACGTCCTCGGTGATCTTGCGCGACCGGGCGATGTGCTCGGGGGTGACACCCGACAGCCCGTCGCCGCGCATCACGTGCACCACCAGGAGCTCCGCGCCCGCCCGCGTCGCGATCCGGCGGGCCCGCCGGATCAACGTCTCGCTCTCCGGGCCTCCGGTGATCGACGCGACGACCCGTTCCCTGGTCTCCCAGGTGTCGGTGATCTCCTTCTCGCTGCGGTAGCGCTGCAACGCGACGTCGACCTGGTCCGCCACCCACAGCAACGCGAGCTCGCGCAACGCCGTCAGGTTGCCGAGCCGGAAGTAGTTGCCCAGCGCGGCGTCGATCCGGTGCGCCGGGTACACGTTGCCGTGGGCCAGCCGCCGTCGCAACGCCTCGGGGGTGATGTCGATCAGCTCCACCTGCTCGGCGCGGCGGACCACCTCGTCCGGCACGGTCTCCCGCTGCCGCACACCGGTGATCCGCTCCACGACGTCGTTCAGCGACTCCAGGTGCTGGACGTTGACCGTGGACAGGACGTCGATCCCCGCTTCGAGCAGTTCCTCGACGTCCTGCCACCGCTTCTCGTTGCGCGAGCCCGGCGCGTTGGTGTGCGCGAGCTCGTCCACGACGGCGACCTCGGGCCCGCGCGCCAGGATCGCGTCGACGTCCATTTCGGACACTTCGAGGTCGCGGTGCCGCAACACCCTTCGCGGCACCACTTCCAGGTCCTGGAGCAAGGAGGCGGTCTTGTCCCGGCCGTGGGTCTCCACGAGTCCGACGACCACCTCCGTGCCGCGCTCCCGGCGCCGGTGGGCCTCGCCGAGCATGGCGAAGGTCTTGCCGACGCCGGGAGCGGCGCCGAGGTAGATCCTCAGCTCACCCCGGCGACCGTCAACTGGCGCTGTCGATGGCACGGTTCAGCGCAGTCACGTTGACGGTGGTGGTGAAGGTGCCGTGAGTGGCGGAGGCGACCAGCTCGCGCACCTCCTCCACGGACAGCCCGGACGCGCGCGCCACGCGGGGCACCTGCAACGCCGCGTACTCCGGGCTGATGTGCGGGTCGAGACCGGAGGCGGAGGCCGTGACGGCGTCCTGAGGGACCTCGTTCTCGGGCACGCCCTCGCGTCGCGCGATCTCCGTCCTGCGCTCGGCGACGACCTTGGTGTAGTCCTCGTTGATCTCGCTCTTGTTCGAGCCACCGGACGCGGGCAGCGTCGCGGCGGACGGACGTGGCACGAAGTACTGGTCTCCCTCGCGTGCGACGGCGACGAGCGTCGTGCCGGTGGCCTCGGCGTTGGCGTGCAGGCCGGGGATCCGTGAGATGCCCCAGACCGACAACGGGTAGAGCACGCCGAGGAGGACCGTGAGCGCGAGCAGGATCCGCAGCCCCGCCCACGACTGCTTCAGGAAGTTGTTCATCAGCCGATCCCGGGGATGAGTCGTACGAGCAGGTCGATCAGCCAGATCCCGGCGAACGGCGTCACGACGCCACCCAGGCCGTAGATCAGCAGGTTGCGCCGCAACAACGCCGACGCGCTGGACGGCCGGTACCGCACACCCTTGAGCGCCAGCGGGATCAGCGCCACGATGACCAAGGCGTTGAAGATCACCGCTGAGAGGATCGCGGACTGCGGCGTGGCCAGATTCATGATGTTGAGCTTGTCCAGCGCCGGGTAGATCGCCGCGAACATGGCGGGCAGGATCGCGAAGTACTTCGCGAGGTCGTTCGCCACGGAGAACGTCGTCAGCGCACCGCGCGTGATCAGCAGCTGCTTGCCGATCTCCACGATCTCGATGAGCTTGGTCGGGTCCGAGTCGAGGTCGACCATGTTGCCGGCCTCCTTCGCGGCCGACGTGCCCGTGTTCATCGCGACACCGACGTCCGCCTGGGCCAGCGCCGGGGCGTCGTTCGTGCCGTCACCGGTCATCGCGACCAGCCGCCCGCCCTCCTGCTCCTTGCGGATCAGGGCCATCTTGTCCTCGGGCTTGGCCTCCGCGAGGAAGTCGTCGACGCCCGCCTCCTCGGCGATGGCCTTGGCGGTCAACGGGTTGTCGCCCGTGACCATGACCGTGCGGATGCCCATCGCGCGCAGCTCGGCGAAGCGTTCCTTCATGCCGGGCTTCACGACGTCCGAGAGGCGGATGATGCCGAGCACGCGGCCGTTCTCGGCCACCACCAGAGGCGTACCGCCCTGCGCGCTGATCTCGTCCACGATCTCGCGGGCGGTGTCGGTCAGTTCGAACGCCGACGCCGCGCCCTTGCGGATGCTGCGCTCACCGAGGTCGATGCCGGACATGCGGGTCTGTGCCGTGAACGGCACGAACTCGCCGGTCTTCTCGTGCTCACTGGCGGGCTCGCCCCCGGCCAGTTCCAGGATGCTGCGGCCTTCCGGGGTGTCGTCGGCGAGGCTCGCCAGCCGCGCGGCCGCGACCAGTTCCTCGTCGGAGGTCGGGCCGACCGGGATGAACTCGGTCGCGCGCCGGTTGCCCCAGGTGATCGTGCCGGTCTTGTCGAGCAGCAACGTGTCGATGTCACCGGCGGCCTCGACCGCCTTGCCCGAGGTCGCCAGCACGTTGCGCTGCACCAGCCGGTCCATGCCCGCGATGCCGATGGCGGACAGCAGCGCGCCGATCGTCGTCGGGATCAGGCACACCAGCAACGCCGTCAGCACGACCACCGACTGCTCGCCGCCGGAGTAGATCGCGAACGGCTGCAGCGCCACGACGGCCAGCAGGAAGATGATCGTCAGCGTCGACAGCAGGATCGTCAGCGCGATCTCGTTCGGCGTCTTCTGCCGTTCCGCGCCCTCGACCAACGCGATCATGCGGTCTACGAAGGACTCACCAGGCTTGGTCGTGATCCGGACGACGATCCGGTCCGACAGCACGGTCGTGCCACCCGTGACGGCACAACGGTCACCGCCGGACTCGCGGATGACGGGCGCGGACTCACCGGTGATCGCCGACTCGTCGACGGTCGCGATGCCTTCGACGACGTCACCGTCACCGGGGATCACCTCCCCCGCCTCGACGACGACCAGGTCACCGATCTTCAGCTCGGTGCCGGGGACGACGTCGCCGTTGACGAGCCGGGCGACGGCGTCCTTCTTGGTCTTCCTGAGCGAGTCCGCCTGCGCCTTGCCACGTCCCTCCGCGACGGCCTCGGCGAGGTTCGCGAACAGCACGGTGAACCACAGCCACGCCGCGACGGCGATCGTGAACACGCTCGGTTCGGTCACCGCGAACACCGTGACGAGCAGCGAGCCCACCCACACGACGAACATGACGGGACTGCGCAGCTGGTGCCGCGGGTCCAGCTTCTTCAGGGCCTCGGGAAGAGCGGCCGCGAGACCGGGTTTCGTGGTCACAGCAGTGCCTCCGCGATGGGACCGAGAGCGAGAGCGGGAACGAACGTCAGCGCGGCGACCAGCACGATCGAGCCGGTCAGCAGCGTCGCGAACAACGGGCCGGTGGTCGGTAGCGTGCCCGCCGTGACCGGCACCTTCTTCTGCGCCGCAAGGGATCCGGCGAGCGCGAGCACCGCGACGATCGGGACGAACCGGCCGAACAGCATGCACAGGCCGAGCGACGACTGGAACCAGTCGTTCGTCACCGTGATGCCGGCGAAGGCCGACCCGTTGTTGTTCGACGCCGACGCGTAGGCGTAGAGGATCTCGGACAGGCCGTGCTCGCCGGGGTTGTTCAGCGCTCCCTGCGTGCTCGGCAGGATCGCGGCGATTCCCGCGCCGATCAGCAGCACGGTCGGCATCGCGAGGATCGAGACCGCGGCGGCCGTGACCTCCTTGCGCCCCAGCTTCTTGCCGAGGTACTCGGGTGTGCGGCCGACCATGAGCCCGGCCAGGAACATCGCGATGATCGCCATCACGAGGATGCTGTAGAGGCCGGTGCCGACACCGCCCGGTGTCATCTCGCCGAACAGCATGTTCAGCAACGTCGCACCGCCGCCGAGGCCGGTGTAGCTGTCGTGCAGCGAGTTGACCGCGCCCGTCGACGTGCCGGTGGTGGCGTCCGCGAAGATCGCGCTGCCGGGGATGCCGAAGCGGAGTTCCTTGCCCTCCAACGGCCTGATGCCGTTCGCCTCGGCGGTCCAGATCACCGCGAGCATGGCCGTCCAGATGACGCCCATGACGCCGAGCAGGACGTGACCCTGCTTGGGGTTGCCGACGAGCCGGCCGAACGTGCGGGTCAGCGAGACCGGGATGACCAGGATCAGGAAGATCTCGATCAGGTTCGTCCACTCGTTCGGGTTCTCGAACGGGTGGGCGGAGTTCGCGTTGAGGACACCGCCACCGTTGGTGCCGAGCTCCTTGATGACCTCCTGGCTGGCAACGGGCGCGTTCGCGACGACCTGGCCGTCGACGTCCACACCGGACTTCAGCGACATCGTCACGCCGAACGCGATCAGCACGATCGCGCCGATGAACGCGATCGGCAGCAGGATCCGGATCGTGCCGCGGACGAGGTCGACCCAGAAGTTGCCCAGCCGGTCGGTCTGGTGCCGCACGAACCCGCGGACGAGCGCCACGGCGACCGCCAGTCCGACCGCGGCCGACACGAAGTTCTGCACGGTCAGGCCGACCATCTGGACCGTGTGGCCCATGACGGCTTCCGGCACGTACGACTGCCAGTTCGTGTTGGCCACGAAGCTGATCGCCGTGTTGAACGCCATGCCTTCGGAGACGTTGCCGCGGTCGAAGTTCCACGGCAGCACGCTCTGGACGCGCTGGAGGACGTACAGGAACACGATGCTGACGAAGGAGAAGCCCAGCACGCCGTACGCGTAGGTGCTCCACTTCTGTTCGGCGTCGGGGTTGATGCGGGCGAAGCGGTAGATGGCCCGCTCGACTCGTAAGTGGCCCTGGGCGCTGAACACGCGGGCCATGTGGTCGCCGAGGGGCCGGTACACGACCGCCAGGGCCGTGAGGAGGATGCCGACCTGCAGGAGGCCGGCCACGAGAGGTGACATCAGAACTTCTCCGGCCTGACGAGGGCGATGAACAGGTAGACGATCAGCCCGAGTGCGATCACGCCGGCGACGGCGTTCGCGATCAGTCCCGTGCTCACAACTTCTCCAGTCCACGCACCGTCAGGCCCAGCACGACGAAACTCCCGATCAGCAGCAACGCGTAGGCCAGGTCGGCCATGACGCCGCTCCCTTCAACGACAAGGTTTTCTTGATGACGCCCGGAAGCGTGCAGCAGGAAAAGCCTGATCAGGGGGTGCCTGACAACGTCCTTACGGGCCGAGGTCCGGCTTTTACGCGTTCTTGAGGCCTGGGAGACCTGGGTCTCATCCGATAGGGCCTAGCGCGGTCACGATCTGTGAAATCGTGCCCGGATGCTGAACATCGTCGAGTCGCTCCCCGCCCGAGGCCTGGTCGCGGTCGACGGGGTGGACGGCGCAGGCAAGACGACGTTCTGCGACGAGCTCGCCCGAGTTCTGCGGGCGCGGGGCCGGGAGGTCGTGCGCGCGTCGGTGGACGACTTCCACCACCCGCGTGCGATCCGGTGGCAGCGCGGACGGACCTCACCCGAGGGTTTCTTCCTGGACAGCTACGACTACGAACGGTTCACCGGCCACCTGCTGACGCCGTTCGCCGGAGGGCGGCCGTTCCGGCGCGCGAGCCACGACCTGGAGACCGACGAGTACGTCGACCCGCCTGCCGAGATCGCGTCACCGGACGCGCTCCTGCTGGTGGACGGGATCTTCCTGCACCGCGACGAGCTCGTGGGGCGTTGGGACTTCTCGGTGTTCCTGGACGTGGACTTCGAGGTGTCGGTGGCGCGCATGGCCGTGCGGGACGGCAGCCCGTCCGATCCGGACGATCCCCGCAACCGGCGGTACGTCGAGGGCCAGCGGCTGTACCTGGCGCGGTGCGACCCGGCCGGGCGGGCGGATTTGGTGGTCGACCACAACGCACATCGACCCCCGAATCGTTACCCCGCGTGATAACGCCAGGTGACCTCGCGACGACGTAATGGCCACAGCGTCCGAACGGCGTAACGAGGAGGCCTCCATGGCGACCACGTTCTGGGCTTGGGTCGTGTCCGCTCTCGTCATCGTGCTGCTCGCGGTGGTGGTCCCCAGCCGTCTCGGCGCGCAGAACGTGCTGCGGGACGCGCGCGGCCGCTACAGCCTGTCGCGCGTGCAGGTGATGGTGTGGACGGTCGTGCTGCTCTCGCTGATCAGCGGCATGGCGTTCGGCCGGTTCGCGGCCGGGCAGGTCGACGTGGCCGGGTTCCAGATCCCGCAGCAGGTGCTGTGGCTGCTGGGCATCTCCGTCGGGTCCGGGGTCGTGGCGGCGGGCATCAAGGTCGCGAAGAGCACGAGCCGGCCGGAGTCGGTGGCGGCGTACCCGCTCGGTGCCGAGGGCGGGTCGTTCTGGGAGATGCTCACGGCCGAGGAGGGCACGTCGGCGGGCAAGTCGATCGACCTGGCCAAGTTCCAGAATTTCGTGATCACCGTGCTGCTCGTGCTGATCTACGTGGCGCAGGCCGTCTCTGCTTTGAAAGCCGTGGACGTCCCTGCCGGCATCGCCGGGCTGCCCGCGTTCTCCGACGCGTTCCTGGTGCTGCTCGGCGTGAGCCACGCCGGGTACCTGCTGGGCAAGGTGCCTTCTCCCGCAGGGACTCCCGCGGGCGGGACGATGGCGCAACGCCTCGCTTCCGTTGCATCGGAGGAGAATGTGGCGAAGGTCGTCCCGGAGGTCCGCCCCGCGTGATATCCACTCACGCGTGATCAAGCCAGTGACGCGCGGCGAGACGTGGCACCGCCCGGCCAGGACCGGCCACCCGGATCCCGTGAAGATGCTGGGCTACGTGTGGCCGCACGTCGAGGAACTGCGGGCCGAGCCTCGGGAGGAGTGGCCGGCGCCGGACGCTCTGGTGCACCACCTGGTGGAGCTCGCGGAGTACTTCGAGGAAGCCGGGTGGGACGACTTCGCGCTGCGGACGCACCACGAGGTGCTCGAGTTCCGCCGGGAGTTCGGCGACCAGGAGAAGCTGCGGGTCGTGCTGACCTCGATGCGCGACAACCTCATGCGCCAGGAGCGGTACGAGGAAGCGCTGGAGGTCGTGCAGGAGGAACTGCCACTGGCGTTGAGCCTGGCCGTGCCGGGCCACCGCAGCACGGGGATCGCCAACACGGCCAGGTACTGGGTCACCAACCTCCTGGGACGGCTCGGCAGGCAAGCCGAAGCCGCCGAGAACGCCCGTCAGGCCGTCGCCGAGCTGGACGGTCAGGAACTGGTGCCGCACGAGCTGCCGGGCTACCAACTCGCCCACGCGTGGCTGGAGTACGCGCATCGTCTCGCGAAGATCGGCTCCTACGAACGGGCTGCGGAGCTCACCGCGTTGAGCGCGGTGTTCTGGCGCGACCGTCCCGGCACAGGACGCAACATCAACTGCCACGAGGCGTTCGAGGAACTCTTCTTCCTGCAGCTGCGGCTGGGCAGGTTGGAGGAGGCCCGCGTGTCGGCGGACGAGGCCGTGGCCGTGCTGCGCAGGCACGCGGAGGCGGAAGGCGACCAGCTGTCGCTCTCCGACCTCGCCGGAGGGCTGCACAACCACGGCAACCGGATGCTCGACCTGGGCCTCTTCGCCGAGGCGGTGGAGGCCGCCCAGGAGTCGGTGGACCGCTACCGCGCGATGCTCGCGACCACCGAACGCCGGGCCGTGGTCGTGAAGGCCGAGCTGCGGCTCGCGGTCGCCCTGGTCAGCCTGGGCAGCAGGCTGCACGACGTCGGCAAGCTGGACGAGTCGCTCGCCGCCAGTGACGAGGCCATTGCCCTCGCGACCAAACACGACGACCGCAACCTCGGCCGCAAGGAGCTCGCGAGGGCCTTGAACAACCGGGCCAGTCTCCTGATCTCGCGGCGTGCCCACGCCGAAGCGGCGGAGGCGGCCGCGAAAGGCGTCGAGCTGAACCAGACCGAGGACGGAAAGGCACTGGCGCGCAACACTTTCGCTCTCGCCTCTGCTCACGCGGGCTCGCTCGACGTCGCGCTGGAGTCATCGTCGCAAGTGGTCGCCTTTTACCGGGAGCAACACGCGGAAGACGCGTACGAGCACGCCTATCTCTTGGCCGACGCGCTCACCGACCACGCCGTGATCCGCACTCTCCGATCCGAACGCGCCGAGGCCGAGGCCGCGATCACCGAGTCCCTCGCGATGTACGAGGAACTCGCCGCCCACAACCCCGGCCGCTACCAACGGGAACTGGACCACGCGCGTTCGGTGGCGGCCCGGATCTAGAGGTTCGCCGCGAAGAACTCCGCGACCCTTTTGCTGACCTGCGGCACGTACCTGTCGTACAGGTCGACGTGCGTGGCGCCGTCGACCCAGTGGAACTCCTTGCCCTGCCCCGCTTTCTGGAAGGCCTCGACGCTCATCCACGACGTCACCGCCTCACGTCCGGCCACCAGCAGCAGCGGCCGCGGCGCGATCAGGCCGACCGTCCGCAGCGCGTCGAACGCGGCGATCCGCCCGACGCTGTTCCAGGTCAACGTCTTCGCCGAACGCGGGTGCTCACCTCGGGGCGTGCGGTAGTACTCCCAGCCTTCGAAGGCGTGCGGTCCACCGGCACGGGCCTGCTCCCCGGTCTCCGGGAACAGCGGGAAGCTCCCCTCCTGTCCCTGAGCCAGCAGGCCTTGCAGGACAGCGGGGTCCTGGGTGCCGTCCGCGCCGAACCGGAACTGGCGGGCGATGTCGGCGAGGCTCACGGTGGCGATCGCCCTGATCCGCGGATCGGTTCCGGCGGCGGCCAGGCCGTAGCCACCGGAGGCGCAGATCCCGAGCACACCCACGCGTTCCTCGCCGAGGAACGTCACGGCGGCCCGGATGTCCTCGACCCGTTGCGCCGGGTCCTCCAGCCCACGCGGCAGTCCCGCGCTCTCGCCCTGGTAGGCCGCGTCGAACGCAAGCGCCAGGAAGCCCTGCTCGGCGAGCAGGCGGGCGTACTCCCCCGCCGTCTGCTCCTTCACGCCGGTGCCGGGGTGTCCCACGACGATCGCTCCACGAGGAGCACCGTCCGGCCGGTACAGGTGGCCGGCGATCTCGAGTCCGTTGCTGGGGAAGGTCACGTTGTCCATGACCACCACGGTCGTCCGGAGGCGCCCCCGCCAACCAGGGACAGCCCAGCCTATGCACAGCAGTACCAGGCACGCGCCACCGGGAACCCGGACACTGGGGACATGACCGAACTGGGCGAGTTCCTCCGCACCCGCCGCGCCGCGCTGGACCCGAGGCACGCGGGCTTCCCCGACGACGGCCGGCAGCGCCGCGTCCCGGGCCTGCGCCGCGAGGAACTGGCCCAGCTCGCCCACGTGAGCGTCGACTACGTCGTCCGGCTGGAACAGGGCCGCACGCAACGGGTCTCCCGCACCGTTCTCGACGCGCTGGCGGACGCGCTGCGGCTGGCTCCGGACGAGCGCGACTACCTGTTCCGGGTCGCGGACGTGGCCCCGGCCCGGCAGCAGGCCGCGCCCGAGGTCGCCGCGCGGTTGCAGCAGCTGCTGGACGGCATGCCGGACATCCCGGCGATGGTCCTGCACCGCCGCATGGACGTCCTCGCGTGGAACCGCGGTGCGTCCGCGCTGCTGACCGACTTCGGGGCTTTGCCCGCGCCGGAACGCAACTTGATCCGGCTGACGTTCCTCGAACCGGCGTTTCGCGCTCTCTACGGCGACTGGAAGCGCTCGGCGCAGGAATGCGTTGCGGTGCTTCGGATGGAGGCCGGTCGCGCACCGCACGACACGGCGTTGGCCTCGCTGGTCGGCGAGTTGAGCGTGAAGGACCCGGACTTCCGGAACTGGTGGGCGACGCACCAGGTGCGCGGGCCGCGCCAGCTCGTCAAGACCTACCACCACCCGGTGGCGGGCACGCTGGTGCTCGACGTCCAGCAGTTCACTGTGGACACTCATCCGGACCAGCTGCTCGTCGCGTACACCGCGACGGACGAGGCCTCGCGTGAGGGCCTGCGCTTCCTCCTGCTGTCGGCGCAGGGCAGCGTTACTCCATTGGAGGTACACCGGTAACGCGGTGACAGCAGGTTACGACAGTCGGGGTGTTCGGCCGCGTCGGCGGCCTCCACCTTTTCGTTGCAGGAGAACCGATGTCGCACGTCCCGCCGCCGCAGCAGCCCTACGGACACCCCCAGTTCGGTCACCCCGCGCAACCGCCGCAGCCCGCCCAGAAGCGCAAGAAGTGGCCGTGGATCGTGGCCGCGATCGCCGGTGGGTTCCTGTTCCTGAGCATCCTGGGCACCATCGTCGGACCGCCGCCCTCCAAGAACGTCGCCGTCATCGACACCGCCACCAGCGAGGTGCCGACGACCACGGTCCCCACGTCCACGGTGCCCACGTCCACAGCGCCGACGACCACGGTGCCGACCCCCGAGCAGTCCACGCCCCCGCCTCCCCCTGCCGTGACCACCTCGGCGCCTCCGGCTCCCGCCGCCGCGCCCGTCGTCCCGGTGGTGAAGACCTGCACGGTGCCCGCCGTCGTCGGCATGGTCCACCAAAGCGCTCAGGACACCATGCAGGCCGCCGGCCTGTTCCTGCTCCGGGAAGAGGACGCGACCGGACAGGGCCGCATGCTCGTCTACGACCGCAACTGGAAGACCACCGCACAGAGCGCCGCGGCCGGCTCGGTCATCGACTGCGGCACCACGATCACGTTGTCCGCCAAGAAGATCGGCGAGTAGTCGTCGAGGCGACCGTCACACCACGCGAACCTCGTGGGCCGGAAGGCCGCTCCACCACCGCGCATAACGCTTGTACACCTGCGGCTCCCGGTCGCCGAGGAGCTTGCGCAACGCCTCCGCCTCCCCCGCCAACCCGGCCCACTGCTCCTCGTCCAGGGCGTGAAAAGCAGTCGCCTCCACCCCGCCATCCGCGGTCGGCCGCCACACACCGGCCACGTACCCGTCCACGAGGAGGGTGGGCAGGGTGTCACCGTTGTTGCGGATGACGAGCTTGCGGTATTCGTTCGGAATGATCCGGCTGCGGTCGGCGTAGGCGAGCAACGTGCTGTCCCACATGGCCATCAGCCGCGGCGGTGCCGGGGTGTCTTCGTCCGGGATCGTCCGATCGGGAACGTCGTAGAACCCACCGTCCTCGACCAAGTCCAGCAACACCAGCGCTTCCCGGATCGTGGTGCGCGGCAACATGCTGAACTGGTTCATGTCGAGCACGGTCGCCGGACCGAACCCGCAGAGGTACCGCCGCAGCATCCCGGCGACAGCGGCCAGCCGTTCACGAGGTTCGGTCACCACGGCCTGATAGGACGGACGAAGCCCGAACGACCACGGCCCGCCCGTCGGCGCGTGCACGAGCCCGCCGTACGTCCGCAACGCCCACCAGACACCGGGGTCGCCCACGTCACCGACGTGCGAGTGCAGCAGTTCCTCGATCTCGGCTTTCTGCCGAGGTGTCGCGGCGAATTCGAGCAGGTGCTCCAGCAGTGCGTCGACCTGCTCGATCGTGACGTCCATGGCCTTGAACCGCTTGTCGTACAGCCGTGACGCCCTTAACGCGGGCAGCATCGCGTGGTGGAACACGCCGTGGTCCGCCGATGTCACGGCGTGCAGGGTGATCCGCATCAGCGATGCCTTGCGGACCACCCCGCTCACGAACGCCTCGTCCAGCTCAGCCGGGTCGAAGCCCTCGACCCGGTTCCACAGCGCGATGTAGGGCGACGCGGGTTCCTGTGCCTGGATCGCCACGACCCGGTCCACGGCGGTCAGCAGGCCGACCGGTTCGCGCCGCAGCAGCATCTGCCGGTCGAGCGTGGCGCGGTTGAGCTGACGTGCCGTGAAGGTCATGCCTGGAATCCTGGCTCACCGCAGCTTCGACGGCCACCAGATTCGCCCGCCGATGTGCACCGACAACGCCGGCACGAGCAACGACCGCACCAGCAGCGTGTCGAGCAGGACACCGAACGCCACGATGAACGCGATCTGCGTCAGGAACAGGATCGGCAGCACGGCCAGTGCCGCGAACGTCGCCGCCAGCACCACACCCGCCGACGTGATCACGCCACCGGTCAGGCTGAGACCGCGCAACGTGCCCTCGACCGTGCCGAGCTCCCGCGTCTCCTCCCGGACTCTGGTCATCAGGAAGATGTTGTAGTCGATGCCCAGCGCCACGAGGAACACGAACCCGAACAGCGGCACCACGGGATCGGCGCCCGGGAAGTCGAAGACGTGGTTGAACACCAGCGCCGACACGCCCATCGTGGCCGCGAACGACAGCACGACGGTCCCGATCAGCAGCAACGGCGCCAGCAGGGAGCGCAGCAGCACCGTCAGGATCAGGAAGATCACCAGCAGCACGATCGGGATGATGAGCGTCCGGTCGTGCTCGGACGTCGTCCTGGTGTCGAGCAACGTCGCCGTGGGTCCGCCGACCTTGGTGCCGTCGATCCCGTCGACGGCCGCGCGCAGACGCTCGACCGTCGCCACCGCCGCGTCGGAGTCCGGCGCGTCCTTCAGCGTGGCCTCGATCCGCACGAGCCCGTCGGCCGTGCCGGACGGCCGCACGTCCGCGACACCGTCCACCTCGGCCTTCCGCACGACCTCGTCGGTCGAGCCTTCAGAAGCGATGATCACGGTCGGCGATCCGGTGCCGCCGGGGAAGTGCCGCGACAGCAGCTCCTGGCCCGCCACGGACTCGACCGGCGTCAGGAACACGTCGGACTGCGCCGTGCCGGATGCCTTGAGCTGCGGCAGGAACGCCGCGCCGGCGAGCAGCACGAGCGTCGTGACGATCCAGATCGCGCGGGGCTTGCGGCGCACGAGCGTCGCGACGCGGCCCCACAACCCGCTTGTCTCGGGGTGCTGCGAGCCGAACTTCGGCGCGAACGGCCAGAAGGCGCCGCGGCCCAGCAGCGCGAGCGTCGCGGGCAGGAACGTCATCGTCGTGATCAGGGCTGCGGCGATGCCGATGGCGGCGACCGGGCCGAGGCCCTTGTTCGAGTCGAGGTCACTGAACAGCAGGCACAGCAGGCCGAGGATGACCGTGCCCGCCGAGGCCGCGATCGGTTCGATCGTGCCGCGCCAGGCCGTCTTGACGGCGGCGATCTTGTCCTCGGTGTCGCGCAGCTCCTCGCGGTACCTCGACACGAGCAGCAACGCGTAGTCCGTCGCGGCGCCGACCACCAGGATCGACAGGATGCCCTGGCTCTGGCCGTTCAGCGCGAGGACGTCGTTCTTCGCGAGCAGGTAGACCACGAAGCTGGCCAGGCCGAGCGCGAACACCGCCGACACCAGCACGACGAGAGGCAGCAGCGGACTCCGGTAGACCACGAGCAGGATCAGCGCGACCACGCCACCTGCCACGAGCAGCAGCAGCCCGTCGATCCCGCCGAACGCCTCGACGAGGTCCGCGACCTGCGCGGCCGGGCCCGTGACCAGCACCGTCAGCCCTTGCGGAGCGCCGCGCGTGCCGTCGCGGAGTTCGAAGACCGCGTCCTTGACGTCCTTCGCCGGGTCGAGCAGCACGATGGCCTGCGCGGCCTCACCGTCCTGCGCAGGGATCACCGGGGACGCCTTGAAGCCCGCGACCTCGTCGGCGAGGTACTTCCGGTCCTCCGGGGTCAGTCCGCCGGAGCGTTCCACCACGACGATCGCGGGGATCACGTTCTCCTGTTGGAACTTCTTCTGCAGCTCGGCGACCTGTGTGGACTCGGCCGAGTTGGGGAGGAACGCGCTGTTGTCGTTCTCCGCCACCTCCGAGAGCTTGCCCGCGTACGGCCCGGTGAAGCCGCCCAGGGCCAGCCAGACGACGAGCAGGACCCCGGCAAGCACGCGCATCAGACATTCCTTCGATCGCCGAACGTTTCGATGGTCGAAACAGTAAGCTGTGATCGTGAGCGATGCAACCGACTACGACCTGAGCATGATGCTGCGGGCGCTGGTGATGGAGTCGAACCGGTTCCTGGAGATCTTCAGCGCTGCCCACGAGTTGCATCCCACGGACATGACAGCGCTGAACCTCATCATGACGGCTCCCATGACACCCGGCACGCTGGCGAAGGCCCTGAACCTCAGCGCGTCGGCCACGACGTCCGTCCTGGACCGCCTGGAAAGGGCCGGTCACGTCGTGCGGGAGCGCGATCCGGACGACCGCCGCCGCGTCGAGCTCAGGGTGCTCTCCGCGGCGACGGCGCTGGCCTCGACGTTCTTCCAGCCGCTGGCGCGGGGTTACGCCGCGGCGTGGGGGCGGATGAGCGCCGAGGAACGTCAGGTCGTCGCGCGTTTCCTCGCGGCCACGATCGAGGCGACGACGAAGGTGCGCGAAGAGGTCAGCTGAGCCTGCCCGGCGGCAGCGTCCGTCCGCAGAC
This sequence comes from Lentzea pudingi, assembly GCF_014646255.1. Taxonomy (GTDB): domain Bacteria; phylum Actinomycetota; class Actinomycetes; order Mycobacteriales; family Pseudonocardiaceae; genus Lentzea; species Lentzea pudingi. The sequence continues at coordinate 517,173 of NZ_BMNC01000001.1, read as the reverse complement.
CAGCAGCAACAGGTCCTGGGCCTGTCCCCGCACCGGCCTGCCCTCTCCGAACGTCCAGTCCAGGTCGGTGGCCTCGAGGCGCTTGCCGTCGAGGTCCGCGCCGAAGTACTTGACGTTGCTGGGTTTCATGCCGTCGAGCACGAGCCTGAGTCGTTCGTGCGGGACGACTCGGTCGAGTCCGAGTGCGACAGTGATGTCGAGGCCGTGGATCACGTCGTGGGAGAGCGCGCCGGCCGGTCCGCCGCCGGGTGGCGTCCACGGGTGGTCGATGTTGTTCTTCAGCGCGTCGAGCAGTTCGCGGGCCGGAAGTCGGGCGTCCTCGCGGGCCATGCGGTCGGAGGCGTGGTTGAAGCGGCCGGCCGACTTGAGGATCTCCCAGATCACCCGCCTGCCCGACGAGCGGTACGGCAGCGTCGTGTGGGCGACGACGTGCTTGACGGTCCAGCCCTCACACAGGCTCGGCGCACCCCACTGCCTCCCGGTGAGCGTGCTCAGAAGTACTGCCTGGTCACGCCGTTCCGCCGCCACCGCGGCACGGATGTCTTCGGTCATGCCCTGATGTACGTGCCGGCCGACGGGAACTCATCGGTCCGCGTAGGGTCCTGGGCGTGATCGAGACGCTGGAGCCGTTCAGGGTCGAGCTGACCGGCTACTGCTACCGCATGCTCGGCTCCGGGTCCGAGGCCGAGGACGCCGTGCAGGAAACACTCGTGCGGGCGTGGAAAGCCTTCGACGGCTACGACTCCGCGCGTGCGTCGCTGCGGACGTGGCTCTACCGCATCGCCACGAACATATGCATCGACATGCAGCGCAGCGCCCAGCGCCGTGCCCTGCCCGTCGACCTGGGTCCGGCAGGTGGGGAGATCGGCGCACCGCTGACGGAACGGGTCTTCGTGCAGCCCGTGCCCGACGCGATGGTGTTGCCGGAGGACCAGGCGATCCGCCGGGAGACCGTCCGGCTGGCGTTCGTGGCGGCGTTGCAACACCTTCCCGCGCGCCAGCGAGCCGTGCTGATCCTTCGTGACGTGCTGGCGTGGCAGGCTTCCGAGGTCGCCGCGCTGCTGGACATCTCGGTGGCGGCGGCGAACAGCGCGTTGCAACGGGCGCGGGCGACGCTGCGGGTGGCGGACGTCGGCTCGCCGCTGGATCCTGCCGATCCCGTGCAGAAGTCGTTGCTGAGCAGGTACTGCGAGGCGTTCGAACGGCACGACGTGACGACCTTGGTGGCTTTGCTGCACGAGGACGCCACGATGTCGATGCCGCCGTTCAGCTGGTGGCTGCGCGGGCGCGGGCCGATCTCGGTGGCGTTGAGCGATCCGAACGCCTCCTGTGCCGGTGCGTGGCTGGTGCCGGTGCGGGCGAACGGATCGCCCGCGTACTGGCAGATGCGGCCCGGGATGGACCGGCCGTTCGGGCTCGTGTTCCTCGACGTGCGGGATGGGCTGGTCACGGGCAACACGACTTTCTTGAACGTCGAGGAGCTGCTGCCGTTGTTCGGGTCACCGATGAGTTTCGGGCGGACGGCCCGTACCTCTGTGGACGACCAGGAGGAACCATGGCGATCCAGCCCATCATCGTGACCCCGGACATCGACCGGGTGCAGGCGTTCTACGAGCAGGTCCTCGGGGCGAGCGAGGTGCGCTCGTACCCGCCGGACGGTCCGGTGTTCTACCGGATGTTGAAGATCGGCGACGCGGAACTGGGGCTCGTCGCCCAGCCCGCCGACCTGTCGGCGCCGTCGCGCATCGTGCTTAGCATCGACGTGGCCGACGTCGACGCGCTGTTGCCGCTGGTCGAGGGTGCGGGAGGCCGTGTGCGGGGACCGTCGAACGACATGCCGTGGGGCCAGCGGGTCGCGCACGTCCTCGACCCGGACGGAAACCCGGTGAACCTCACCCAGGAGCTCTAGTCTGGTCCGGTGATCCGGATCGTGCCGTCGAGCGAGGTGCCGTGGGAGGACGTCGAGGCGATCTTCGACAGCTCCGAGCCCTCGAAGTGCCACTGCCAGCGGTACAAGGTGAAGGGCTGGATCTGGCGCGACTCGACGCAGGACGAACGCGTCGCGGCGCACTCGGAGCAGTCCGCCCGGGGTAGCGGGCTGGTGGCCTATGTGGACGGTCAGCCCGCCGGGTGGGTGGCGGTCGAGCCGCGGACCGGCTACGCGAAGCTGCTGGGCATGCCCATCCCGTGGAAGGGGCGTTCCGAGGACAAGGACGACGACGGCGTGTGGGCCGTGACGTGTTTCGTGGTGCGCAAGGGTTTCCGGCGGCAGGGTCTCACGTACGAGCTGGCGGTGGCGACCGTCGAACACGCCCGGTCGCACGGAGCCCGTGCCGTGGAGGCGTATCCGATGGTCGCCGATCCCGCCAAGACCGTGACGTGGGGCGAATTGCACGTCGGTGCGTGGCAGGTGTTCGAGGAGGCCGGGTTCGTGCAGGTCACACACCCGACAAAGCGGCGCTTCGTGATGCGGGTGGACCTGTGACGCGGCCAGCCGCCCGGATCCGGCCCCACGGCTTGAACACCGACAGGACGTAGGCGAACAGCAGCAGCGTCGGCGCGACCACGACGGGGTGCAGGATGCCGGACGGGATCACCGCAGCCGGGTCGCCGTTCAGCATCCGCCTGCCGATCCCGGCCGCCTCGCGGACGCCCGGCCTGAGCGCGAACGCGATCAGCAGCGACATGCCGACGTTCATGACGAGCTTCGTCGCGACCCACCAGTACCTCACGAGGCCGTACTTGCTGCCGAGGCCGAGCACGACACCGGAGACCATGCAGACGACGCTGGCGCCGAACATCGGCCAGATCGCGAAGAGGTCGACCGCCTGGATCGCCACGCCCGCGGTGCTCACGTCCTCAGTGGACAGTGCGACGACGACGAGGATCCCCAGTGCGAGGTCGATGCCGAGCCACGCCGCCGCCGACAGGACGTGCACGAGCAGCACGGCCTTGCGGGTGCGTCCGCTGAGCTTGCTGGTGGTGACCATCGCTCTCCCTCTCTCGTGGTGACGCGCCCTACTCTCGTCACCACGAGCGGGTGCATCATCCGCTCACGCTCTGATCTCGCGTACGTCAGTTTGCGTACGGCCTAACCTCCGGGCGTGACAATGCCTCTCTCGTAGGCGAACACCACGGCATGTGTGCGGTCGCGCAGACCGAGCTTCGTGAGCACGCGTGAGACGTGCGTCTTCACCGTGGTCTCTCCCAGGAACAACGTCGCGGCGATCTCCGCGTTCGACGCACCCTTGGCGAGTTCGACCAGCACCTCGAACTCACGGTCCGTGAGTTCCGGCGGCCTCGTGCGTTCCCTCGGCGCCGTGCTGAAACGCGCGATCACGCGCCGTGTGACCTCCGGCGACAGCAACGCGTCCCCGCGCGCGACAACCCGCACGGACTCCACGAGGTCTTCCGGGGAGGCGTTCTTGAGCAGGAAGCCGCTCGCACCCGCCTGCAAGGCCTCGAAGAGGTAGTCCTCGCGGTCGAACGTGGTCAGGATGACGACTCGGGTGCCGTGATCCGCGGAAAGGATGTGACGGGTGGCTTCCAGGCCGTCCATGCGGGGCATCTGGACGTCCATCAGGACGACGTCGGGGCGTAGCTCGGCGACGAGTTCGACCGCCTGGGCGCCGTCGCCGGCCTCGCCGACCACCTCGATGCCGGGCTCGGTGCCGAGGATGACCCGGAAGCCGGCACGGACCAGGTCCTGGTCATCGGCCAGCACGACTCGCAAGCTCACGCCTTCTCCTCCACCACGGTCGGCAGCGACGCACGGACCAGATAGCCCGCGTCACGCCGTGGGCCAGCCTCCAGCGAACCGCCGTGCACGGCCAACCTCTCTCGCATCCCGACAAGGCCGAAGCCCGGGTTGGTGGACACGGCACGTCCACGGCCGTCGTCGGCGATCTCCAACTCCAGCGCGCTGTCCAGGTAACGCATGCGGACATCGACGTGTTGCGCGTCGGCGTGCTTCACCACGTTCGTGAGTGCTTCCTGCACGACCCGATAAGCCGACAACGCGACACCGGGCGGCACCTCGCGCACGTCGCCGTACACGCCGTGCGAGACGTCCAGTCCGGCAGCGCGTGCGTTGTCGAACAGTTCCGGCAGGTCGTCGAGACCAGGCGCGGCCTTCAGATCGCTGTCCGCGTCCGCGCGCAGCACCCCCAGCAGGCCGCGCAGTTCGCTGATCGCGGTGCGGGCGGTCTGCTCGACGGTCTGCAACGCGTCGCGGGCCATCTCGGGATCGGAGTCGAGGACCCGGCGCGCGGCACCGGCCTGAATGCCCATCACGGACACGTGGTGCGCCACGACGTCGTGCAGGTCGCGGGCGATGCGCATGCGTTCAGCGGCGATGGCACCGCGGGTGTTCTGTTCCTGCGACCGCTCGAGCTCCTCGGCCTGGAACCTCAACTGCGCCCGGCGTCGCGCGCCCGACCACGCCATCTCCCCCACCACGTACGCGAAGAGGAAGAAAAAGATGTTGAACTCGAGTCCGTAGAGGACGGACGCGAGCACCGGGTCCATCGGCCCGGCGGCATCCTTGAAATCACCCTTGGGCCCGAGCAACGCGCGCACGAGACTAAACCCGAGCCACAGGAACATCGCGCCAATCACACCGATGCGCGACCACCGCGCCACACGGCGGTTCCGCTCCCACGCGCCGACGGTGTAGATCGCGAGGAACAGGATCGCGGACGGCGGCAGGGTGTCGGCGGCCTGGTTGAGCTGCGCGGCGATGAACAGCGCGGACACCACGAGCATGACGGCGAGCGGGTAGCGGCGGCGCACCACCAGCGGCGCGGACAGGGCGACCATCCAGAGCACCTGCTCGCCCAGCCCGGGCGGGTTCTGGAAGACGTAGGCACCCGTGCTGTTGACCAGCGTCGTGACCTCGATCGCGCACAGCAGCACGATCACGGCGATGCCGACGTCACGACGCCGTTGCGCGGGGGTCGGTCCGGGCCGCCGCCACTCGTTCCACACGGGCTCTCCCACGCGATCAAGGTACCTGCCACGCCAGGTGATCTGCGGTGGACCGATGGGCGTCAGCCTGACCGTGCTCGGCTGCGCGACCCCGTACTCGAGCGCTGACAACGTGCCCGAGCGCGGACTACCCGTGCTCGGGCTACCTGGTCTCCCACCGCGGCACTCGCGTGTGGATGGACGCGGGCACCGGCACGCTCGGCCCGCTGCAACGCCACACCCGTCTGGAGGGCCTGGACGCGATCTGGATCTCGCACCTCCACGCGGACCACAGCACACGGACGACAGCGTGGACCTGCTCGCCACCTACTGCGCCCTGCTGTTCGCGGACGTCTCGCGCCCGCCGGTCCCGCGGTATGGGCCGCCCGGCATCGCCTCACGGCTCGCCGGCTTCCTCACGGCTGGTCGGCTTCCTCACGGCTGGCTTCCTCACCAACGAGCCGGGGCGCAGCGCGGTCGAGTCGGCGTTCGACATCACGGAGCCGCACGACGGGCACGAGGCCGCAGTCGGGTCGCTGCGGCTGACCAGCTCGGCGGTTGAGCATGGCGGTCGAGCACCGCGGTCGAGCACCGCATCCCGGCGTTCACCGTGCGGATCGAGGCGGACGGCCGCTCGCTGACGTACTTCGATGACACCGCGCCGTGCGCTGCCTACCGCTCCCCCGCGCGATTCCTCCTGACGCAACGCGCGGATCCCGGTTTTGGTTCCCGCTCTGTCCACAGGCTACCCAAGACCGAATAAGCACAGGTCAGAGTCTCGGCAGCCTGTGGACAACTTGCGATCAAGCCCGACGTCCAAGCCTCAAGCCCAGCCGACGTCCAAGCCCACGAAGCGGCGACCCGCCACGAGGGCCGGGTCGACCAGGCCGCACCGGACGCCACGTTCAGAGCTGGTTGATGCGGACCAGGTTCCCGGCCGGGTCGCGGAACGAGCAGTCCCGCACCCCCCAAGGCTGGTCCTCCGGCTCCTGCAACACCTCACCCACACCGGACGACTCGACCCAAGCCCGTGCGCGGTCGAAGGTGCCCTGCAGGTCCTTCGAGGCCAGCGACAGGGCGGTGTAGACGCCCTTGGCCATCAGCACCGCGATGGTCCGGCGTTCCTCGTCGCTCACGCCGGGATCGGCGGCGGGTGGGTGCAGGACGATGCCGGTCTCCGGCTGGCCGGGTGGGCCCACGGTGATCCAGCGCATGGTGCCCTGGCCGACGTCCTGGCGGACCTCGAAGCCCAGCGCGTCGCGGAAGAAGCCCAGTGACTTCTCGGGGTCGTCTGCCGGGAGGAACGCGGCGGCGATGATGACTGACATGGCGGTCAACCTAATCGGACTGGCCGGTCGCCGCTTCTCGATTCCTGATCGGCCTCATCACGGCCTTGGCCAGGCAGTTCGGGATGCCCTGGCCGTCGGTGGCGGCGGTTTTGCGGTATTGGCTCGGGGACATGCCGACCAGTTCGGAGAAGCGGGTGCTGAAGGTGCCGAGGGAGGTGCAGCCGACCTCGAAGCAGACGTCGGTGACGGACATGTCGCCTCGGCGCAGCAACGTCATGGCCCGCTCGATGCGGCGGGTCATGAGGTAGCTGTACGGCGACTCGCCGAAGGCCGCGCGGAACGCGCGCGACAGATGGCCCGCGGACAGGTGCACGCCGCGGGCCAGCGCCGCGACGTCCAGCGGTTGCCGGTAGTCGCGGTCGATCCGGTCGCGGACCTTGCGGAGCAGCACCAACTCCTGCAGGCGCGGGTCTTGGGCGGTCACGGTGGACAGCCTAAGGCCCGCGCCTGACAGTTCTCTGACTTCAACTACTAGCAGGCACCCTGGTCGCGCCAGACGCCCCACTCACCGGTGGTGCCGGGCTCCTCGCCCGACGTCCACCACTGGGCGCGCCACTTGCGGCCCTTGTGCGACACCTCGTTGCCGCCGGTGTAGACCTTGCCCCGCTCCCACGCGGGCAGCGCGCAGGTCGGCGGCGTCGTGGTGGTCGTCGTAGTGGTGGTGGTGGTGGTCGTGGTCGAAGTGGAGGTGGAGGTCGGCGGGTTGCCGCCACCGATGCGCGGGTAGTCCGCGCTGATCGCGTACGACTGGCCGCCGAACGTGAACACGAAGTTCGACGGCGTCGAGATCGGCAGCTGGTAGCTGACGGTCACGTCGATGGAGGCGCCCGGTGCGAGCGACTGCCAGGACGGCAGCGTGAGCTCCGCCTTCTGGAAGTCACCCTTCAGGCCACCGACGTTGGGACCGCTGTGTCCCTTCGAGACGACCTTCAGGCCGAAGCCCGACTGGTCGCCCATGCTGCCCGGCGCGCTGGTGCCGTAGTCGAACGCGATCTTCGTGCCACCGGGGATGGTGACGGTGGAGCGGTTCGTGAACTTGATCTTCGGCGTGATCGGGTAGTTGTTGTCCCCCAACGCGAAGCCGTACACGTCCACGTCGACCGCCAGCGACTGGGTCTGCTGCGTCGTGGCCTTCAGGGCGCCGTAGGGCGCGGCGCCGTTGAGGCCGGTGTTGATGGTCGAGAGCAGCGTGTCGCCGATGAAGTACTCGTTCTTCGCGGAGTCGAACCTGTAGTCGCCGGCGAGCTCCCAGATCATGATGCCGCCGAGGCCCTTGTCGCGCACGTACTTGGCCTTCTCGGCCATCGACTGCTCGGTCTCGGTGGAGAGGAACACCTTCTTGTCGTTGTTCCACAGCCACGGCGACTTCAGCGTCGAGTCGTAGTACGGCGTGTACGTGCCGGTGAGGCGGTCGGTCGGGTCGTTGACCGGGTCGAGACCGTACTGGGCGCCGTAGGAACCGGTGATCTTGGCTTCCAGGTTCTTCGTGTGCCACAACGGGTTCACGCCGGACGGGACCTCGGCGCCACCGGCGGTGACGTCGTGCCAGATGTTGTCGATGCCGGCCGCGCCGTTGCCGCAGGGCGTGGTCGAGCCGACGGACGAGCCGGTGCCGGGCGGGCACTGCGACTGGTTCGGCAGCGGGGCCTTGCCCCACAGGCCGTTCGTGCCGCCGGTGACGCCCTGCCAGCCGCGCGAGTAGAACGGCACGCCGATGTTGATGCGTCCGGCCTGCATGGCGCCGCGGTAGTAGTGGTACGACCAGTCGGTGTTGAGGTAACCCATGCCCTCGTACTGCGGTGCCGTGTACACGCCACCGGCCGAGAGCTCGCCGTCCTTGCCGTCGTCGTAGAGAGCGGCGTTCGGGCCGACGAACTGGTTCCACGAACCGTGCAGGTCGTAGCTCATGACGTTCAGGTAGTCGAGGTACTTGACGACCTGGTACGCCTCCTGGCCGCGCAGCAGCCAGCCGGAGGCGGGCACGGCGGCGGTCAGCATGTAGTGCTTGCCGTCGGCGGCACCTGCGCGGTCGAGCTTCTCGCGCAGCGTCTTCATGATCGCCTGGTAGCCGGCCCACAGCGTGCCGCGGTTGGCGTTGGAGATCCAGAAGTCGTCGGGGTTGCCGGCGTGGTTGTTCGACGTCGCGTACTCGTAGTCGATGTCAGCGCCGTTGAAGCCGTACTTGCGCAGGAACTCGACGGTGCTGTCGGCGAACGTGTCGATCGCGGCCTGGTTCTGGCCGAGCTTGTAGAAGCCGCCCGACGCGTTGCGCGAGCCGTCGGCATTGAAGAAGCCGCCGGTCTCCGCCCAGCCGCCGACCGAGATCAGCGTCTTGACGTTCGGGTTGGCCTTCTTGAACTTCGTGAGCTGGTTGAAGTGCCCCTTGTAGGGCAGCGACGGGTCCATCTCGGCGCCGGCGACACCCGGCCACTCCATGCCGATGGACGAGTTGTTCGCGTCGTTCGCGCCGACCGAGATCTTGTTCTGGGCGTCGATGTGCGCGAACGCGTAGTTCAGGTGCGTGACCTTGTTCCACGGGATGTCCTTGGCGAGGTACCCGGGCTGACCGTTCTTGCCGGTGCGCCAGCTGGTGAAGTACCCGATGACGCGTCTGGACTTGTCACCCATGGTCTCGCGGCCGGCGGTGTCGTAGACGGTGCAGTACGGCACCTCGACACCCGGCGTCTTGTACAGCCCGTCCGGCCGGCAGTCCTCGTGGGCTGCGGCTGCGGTCGGTGCGTTGGTCACGGCTATCACGGTCCCGGCTAGCAGAGCTAGCACCGGGACCACTCTGGCGAGCAGTCGCAAGGGAAGGACCTCCTGGCTAGGGCGGCGGCCACTGCCGGGAACCGTAAAATGGTCCAGACCTTTGCGTCAATAGACGATCACTGACAAAGGGTGTCAGTGAATCGGTTTAGCGTCATTTCCATGAGTGAGAACGATTTCAACTTCCTCCACGGCCGGTGGCGGGTGGCCAACCGCAAGCTCGCCGACATCGTCGGCCGCGGCACCGAGTGGGTCGAGTTCGACGCGGAGGCCGAGGCGAGACCGCTGCTGGGCGGCGCGGCGATCATCGACAGCTTCTTCGCCGACGGCTGGGAGGGCATGACCCTGCGCCAGTACGACCCCGCCGACGACGTCTGGCGCATCTGGTGGGCCTCCACCCGTGCTCCCGGCAAGCTCGACCCTCCGCTGGAGGGCCGGTTCAGCGGCGGGCACGGGGTGTTCTTCGGCGACGACGTCGTCGGCGGGCACGCGGTGAAGGTCCGGTTCGACTGGACACCCGGCGACGAACCGGTGTGGCAGCAGCAGTTCTCCTACGACGGCGGCGAGAACTGGGAGACGAACTGGATCATGCGCTTCACGCGCGCCTGATCGGTTCAGTGGCGGTGGTGCTGGTGGACGACCGCGTGGCCCTTGCCGCGCGCGATCATCCACCGGTTCACCGGCACCGTCACCACGAACGCGACGGCGAGCGAGAACACCAGCGCCGCCCAGAACACCCAGTTCGCGAGGCCCGAGTCCATCGCGCCGGGCACGAGCAGCATCACCGCGTTGTCGACGACCTCCATCACCGCGATCGACACGGTGTCCGCCGTCAGCGCGACACCGAGCGCCGCCTTGAACGCGAGACCCGAACGCAGCACCGGGCGGATCGTCAGCGAGTAGCCGAACACGAAGGCGAGCATCACGGCCAGCACGATCGTGGCGAGGTTGCTCCAGCCCAGCGCCGTCCCGATGACCATGCCGAGCACCTCGCCGATCGCGCAGCCGGTGAGGCAGTGCAGCGTCGCGGAGATCGCCTGCCGGGTCAGACTCGCGGGAGTGTGGTGGTCCATGGCGGAGAATATACCCCTAGGGGGTACCCGTATCAAGCCTCGGCGCCGTAGGGTGGCGCCCATGACGAAGCGCAAGCTCACCCAGTGGGTGTTGTTGTGCGCGCTCGTCTTCTCCGTCGTCGGGATGCACCACGTCGCAGCGGCGGAGACACCGCACGCCGCGCACACGATGTCCCACCACGAAGAACAGCCCCACGAGCACGACCTGACACACCTGTGCCTCGCGGTCCTGGTCGCCGCCGCCGTCGTGCTCCTGGGCTGGTTCCTGGTCCGGACGGCACTCCCCCGGCTCGCCGAGCCCGCGGACGAGACGCCGCCGAGCACTCCTCAACGGCCGCCACCAGGCGGAAGACAGCTCCTCACGACTCTCTGCGTGCTGCGGATCTGAGTTCGTCAGTCCACCCGGCACTGTCCACAAACGCAGAGAGAAGAAGAAACCCGTGAAGAAGTCCCTCATCGGGGCTGTCGTCGGCATGCTCGTTTTGAGCGCCTGCGGCAGTCCTTCGAACACCGCCGCCGACGTCACGTTCGCGCAGGGCATGGTCCCGCACCACGAGCAGGCGTTGGACATGGCGAAGCTCGTACCGTCCCGGAGCAGCGACGACAAGGTCCGCGACCTCGCCCAGCGCATCGAGAAGGCCCAGGGCCCGGAGATCACGCAGCTCAACGAGTGGCTCGCGCAGTGGGGCGCGAAGCAGGACCACGCGGGCCACGACGCGGCCGGGATGATGGGCCACGACGACATGGCCGCGCTGGAGAAGGCCGGCGGCGCCGAGTTCGACCGGCTCTGGCTGACCATGATGATCAAGCACCACGAGGGCGCCGTCGAGATGGCGAGGACCGAACTGGCCCAGGGCCAGGACGAGAAGGCCAAGAAGCTCGCCCAGGCGATCGTCGACGGGCAGCAGCAGGAGATCACCGAGATGAAGGGGCTCCTGGGCTAGCCGATCTGGGTCAGCCGATCTGGGTCAGCGCGAGCCCGCCGGCCATCAGCACGGCGCACGCCAGGCCGTGCACGACGGGATTGCGGACCAGGAGCGCCACGAACTCCCGCAGGAACGCGCTGGGCACGAAGTACCAGGCCGTCGGCGCGCCGATGACCTGCAACCGCAGGCCCTGCTTGCGGGAGAGCACGGCGGTGCGGAACACGTGGTAGTTGTTCGTGACCGCGACGACCCGGCCGTTGAGACCTCGTTCGGCGAGCAAAGCCTTGCTGTAGCGGAGGTTCTCCTCGGTCGTGGTCGCCTGGTCCTCCAGCACCACGTCGCCCTCGGGCACGCCGCGCTCGAACAGGTACCGGCTCATGGCGAGCGCCTCGGAGACCTGTTCGTCCGCGCCCTTGCCGCCCGTCACCACGATGACGGGCGACCGGCCGGCCTCGCGGTCGCGGTGGTAGAGCCGCATCGCGCGGTCGAGCCGGTTCGCGAGCAGCTTCGGCACCCGGTCGCCGATCAGGCCGGCGCCGAGCACGACGATGCCGTCGAACCCGTGGCGGCGGCCGGTGCGGCCGTAGATCACGGAGTACAGCAGCAGGCTCACGAACAGGAACGCGATGTACGCCGACACCAGGAACAACCCGATCGCGGAGCCGCGGATCCAGTCGTTGGGCTGGGCGATTCCCCAGAAGAAGTAGACCATCTCGCCGAACAGGGCCAGGCCCGCGAGCAACGACAACAGGTTGCCCAGCGAGCGGCCCTCGCGGCGGACCATCACCAACCCGTTGGCCAGCAACGCCAGCGGGAGCAGCAGCAGGCCCAGCACCGCCAGCCCGAACGCGAGCAGCAGCGGCAGGCTCACCACGGGGTTGTCCTGCCCGGCCTCGGCCAGCAGCAGGAGCAGCATCACCAGCGTGATGCCGAGCCAGACGGCGTTGCTGAGCCTCCGGCGGTCACGAAACACGCCGACGACGAAGAAGGTGGCGGGGATGAGGAAGAGCAGCCCGGCTAGCACCGGGCAAGGGTAGTACCGGTGATCACTCGGTGCTCTCGGCGCTCTCCGGTTCGGGCGCCGGCTTCGGCCGCGGCCTCAGCCGGACCGCGCCCGCCGTGAGGTCGAGCGGCCCGGTCTCCTCGTAGTCCTCACCCGTGCCCGCGTCCGTCGCCTCGCGGCGGACCTTGGGGCCCGGGAACAACTCGCCCAACTGTCCCATGCCCCGACACTACCCTCAGAACAGGACGACGAGCAGCAGGATCACGGCGAGCACGGCGGCGACCACGATCCACATCGAACCCTGCGGCCTGCGGTAGTGGCGGCGGACCGTCGTCGAGCCGAACCAGCTGTAGGGGCGGCTGCGGCGGTGCTGGCGAACCCAGGGCATCTCGTCCTCCTCGGAAGTGGCTGTCAGGTCGGGGATACCCCGATCTCCAACCGCCGCACTACTCCGGCCAGCCCAATCTTCGCGACCTCCTGGTCGCCGATGTCGTTGCCGTGCAGGACTTCGTGCCACGGCCCGAGCTGGTGCCAGATCAACGCCCGCTCCCGCAGCGCGGGCGTGACCCCGTAGGTCTCGGCGAGGGCGGCGGCGAACCCGGGCGGTGTGCAGTGCAGTGCCCACGCGAGGTCGATGGCCGCGTCGCCGACGTGCAGGTCGCCGAAGTCGATCACGCCGGTCAGCACGCCGTCGCGGCCCAGCACGTGCTCAGGGCCGAGGTCGCCGTGGACGAGCGTGTCGGCGGGCAGGCCGTCGAGCCGCGCCAGCAGCGCCTCACCGCCGGGTACCCGCACCTCGGCGCGGAAGCGTTCGAGCGGGAGCCGCAGCGTGCCGACGCCACGTTCGGCGGCTTCGGCGACAGGGGCCGCGTGCAGGGCGCGCAGGAACTCGCCGAGCTGACGGCCCTGGACGGCGTCGAGCGACGCCACTTCCCCGCCCGGCACCAGCTCGTGCCGCACCACCACCGGGTCCTCCGACACGACCACGGGCACCGGGACGGGCAGGGGCAGCCGGGGTGCGAGCCACGGCATGACCACCGACTCGCGCAGGAGCTGCGGCCCGATCTCCGGGCGGCGCGGCCGTCGTTCCACCCAGCGCCCGCCGACCAGGACGGCCGTGCTGTCCCAGCCTTCACCGAGATAAGTCACGCGCCCAGTGTTATCAGCAACTCCCGCGCGCCCGAAGCGACTTTCCCCTCGGCGGTCCACGAGGCTGCCGGTCTCACGGGGATGCCCAGGACCTCGTCGATCAGCTCCACCGACTCCGTGGCGCGCGGTGGTGCTGTGCACCCGGCCGGAGGACCCGCGTGCGTCTTCCCGGTCGAGCTGGAACGGACCGGGCAGAATCCGGGTGTGGCCGCCACCGTCTCCTCCAAGCTGCTGTCGCTGCTCGGCACCTTCGACAGCAGGCACCGCCGCCAGACCCTGAGCGGCATCGCACGGCGCAGCGGCTTGCCGGTCAGCACCACCCACCGGCTGCTCGCCGAACTGGCGGAATGGGGCGCGGTGCGGCGGCTCGACTCCGGGGAGTACGTCATCGGCCGGCGGATCTGGCGGCTCGGGCTGCTCGCGGCCGGAGAGGTCGACCTGAGCCGGGTCGCGGAGCCGTTCCTGCACGACATCCACGCGGCGACGCGAGCGGTGGTGCACCTGGCCGTGCGGGAGGGCACCGAGGTCCTGTACCTCGACCGGGTCTCCGGGCACGCGTCCGTGCCGATCGTGAGCACCACCGGGAGCCGGCTGCCGTTGCACGCGACCGGGGTGGGCAAGGTGTTGCTCGCGCACGCGCCCGCGGAGGTGCAGGACGAGGTGCTGACGCACGGCCTGACGCGGCTCACGGCGTTCACGGTCACCGAGCCCGGACGGATGCGAGCCCAGCTGCACCGGATCCGACGGGACGGGTACGCGCAGACGTTCGAGGAGATGACGCTCGGCGCGTGCAGCGTCGGGGTGCCGGTCGAGGTGCACGGGCACGTCGTGGCGGCGCTCGGGATCGTGGTGCCCGACCTGCGCAACGTGCGCGCCCGGCTGGTCGCGGCGCTGCAGGTGGCGGCCCGCGGCATCGCGCGGATGCTGGAGCCCGGTTTCCACCCACCGGAAGCCGGACTTGGATGATCAGGCCGCCTGCGGCTTAGATCCTGCTCGTGGCAAGCGAAAAGCGTGAGCTCCTCATCGGCGGCGACAGCGTTCCCGCGCTGGACGGCCGCACCACCGACGACCTCAACCCCTTCACCGGCGAGGTCCACGCCGTCGTGGCGGCGGCCGGGCCCGCGGACGTCGCACGGGCCGTCGACGCGGCCGAGCAGGCCTTCGCCGGATGGGCGGCCACGTCACCGTCGGTGAAGCGCGGGATCCTGCTGCGGGCCGCGGACGTGCTGGAGTCCAAAACACCCGAGGTCGTCGCCCTGATGGCCGCCGAGGTCGGCGGTGTCGGCGGATGGGCCGGGTTCAACGTCATGCTCGCGGCGAACATCCTGCGCGAGGCCGCCGCGGCGGTCACCCAGCCCGTCGGCGAGGTGCTGACGACGGAGGTTCCCGGTCAGCTGTCGCTGGCGGTGCGGGAGCCGCTCGGCGTGATCGCGGCGTTCGCGCCGTGGAACGCGCCGGTCATCCTGAGCACGCGGGCCGTGGCCGCGCCGATCGCCGCCGGGAACACCGTGGTGCTCAAGCCCAGTGAGGACGCGCCGATCGCGGCCGGGCTGTTCATCGCGGACGTGCTGCACGAGGCCGGGTTGCCTGCGGGCGTGCTCAACGTCGTCACGAACGCCCCCGAGGACGCGGCGGCGGTGGCCGAGGCGCTGATCACCGACTCCCGCGTGCGGGCCGTGAACTTCACCGGGTCCACCGAGGTCGGCCGGATCGTCGGAACCCTTGCGGCACAACACCTCAAGCCCGCCGTGCTGGAGCTCGGCGGCAAGAACTCGTTGCTGGTGCTCGACGACGCCGACCTCGACCACGCGGTCGACGCGGCGACGTTCGGCGCCTTCCACAACGCGGGCCAGATCTGCATGTCGACGGACCGCATCCTGGTGCACCGGTCCGTGGCCGAGGAGTTCACCGCGAAGCTCGCCGCCAAGGTCGGTTCGCTGCCGCACGGCGACCCCTCCGACACCGGCACCGTGATCGGCCCGGTGATCAACCCCCGGTCGGCCGCACGGGTCGCCGCGCTGGTGGAGGACGCGGTCGCGAACGGCGCCACCGTGCGGGCGGGCGGCGACGGCGGCGCGACCGTGCTCGACGGCGTCACGCCGCAGATGCGCGTGTTCCAGGAGGAGATCTTCGGCCCGGCCGTCGTCGTCGTGCCCGTCGCGGACGACGACGAGGCCGTGGCCATCGCGAACGACACCGAGCACGGCCTCACCGCGGGCATCCTCACCGAGGACTCACGGCGCGGACTCGGCCTGGCGCACCGCATCCGCACCGGCATCGTGCACGTCGGCAACCAGACGGTCGACGACGAGCCGCAGGCGCCGTTCGGTGGCGTGAAGTCGAGCGGCTACGGCAGGTTCGGTGGCCGCTGGGGCATCGAGGCGTTCTCCGTGACCCGCTGGGTGACGATCGCCAGCGAGCACGGGCACTTCCCCTTCTAGACGCTCCTAGAGGCCTGCTTCGTGGGCGACGATGGCCGCCTGGACGCGGTTCTCCGCGCCCAGGCGGCTCAGGATCGCGCTCACGTGCCCCTTCACCGTGCCCTCGACCAGGTCGAGGCGCCGGGCGATCTGCGCGTTCGACAGGCCCTGGCCCAGCAACGCGAGCACGTCGCGTTCCCGCGCGGTCAGCGACTCGACCCGCGACCGCGCCTGCCCGACCCGCCCGCCGCGGAACCGCGTGATCATCCGGGCCGCCACCTTCGGCGCCAGGTACGCGCCACCGGACGCCAGCGCGTGCACGCCCGCGACCAGTTCGCGCGGATCCCCCGACTTCAGCAGGAACCCGCGCGCGCCACCGTCGAGCGCGCGTTCCAGGTAGCCGTCGTCGTTGAACGTCGTCAGCATCGCGACACCGAACCCGAGCTTCGCCAGCTCGCGCGCCGCCTCCAGCCCGTCGAGGCGCGGCATCCGGATGTCCATCAGCACGACGTCGGGCCGGTGCTTCAACGCGAGGTCGATCGCCTCGCGCCCGTCGGCCGCCTCCGCGACGACCTCGAGTCCGGGATCGGAGCCGAGGATGGCGCGCACCCCGGCCCGCACCAGCACCTCGTCGTCCGCGAGCAGTACCCGGATCACAGCTCCCCCGTGTGCGGCACCGTCGCGACCAGCTCGAACCGGCCCTCGCCGCGGCCGACCCGGAGCGTACCGCCCGCGATCCGCACCCGTTCCCGCAACGCGACCAGGCCCAGCCGGCTGCCCGCGCCCCGGCGCGGCCCCGCCTCGTTGCCGACCTCGACCACGGTGCTGCCCTGCGCCGACGTCACCCTCACCTCCACCGCGGACCTGGGCGCGTGCTTGGCCGCGTTCGTCAGCGCCTCCTGCACCACCCGGTGCACGGTGCGCTCCACAGTGGACGGGATGTCACCCTCCACTGTGAACTCCACGCTCATCCCGGCGGCGACCGCGCGGTCCACCAGGTCCCGCAGGTCGGTCACCGCGGGCGGTTCGCCGTCGCGCAGCAGGAACACCAGCGCGGACAGCCGTTCCGTGGCGTCCGAGGCCGTCATCCTGAGCCGGGCCGCGGCGGCCTGGTGCTCGGGTGGCAGGGTCATCTCCAGCGCGCCCGCCTGCAACGCGAGCAGGCTCAGCTCGTGGCCGAGCATGTCGTGCACCTCGTGCGCGATCCGGGTGCGTTCCCGCAGGTGAGCGGCCTCGACCTCGGCCGCGGCCAACGCGGCCTGCTGCCCGGCGGCCCGCCCGAGGAACCACGGCAGCGCCACCGCCAGGCCGACGACGACCAGCTGTGTGAGCCCGATGAGGCCCGCGGCGAACAGGATCGCGGGCCAGCCGGGCGCCCTCCGCCGGCCGAGCAGGAAGGCGGCGACGAACAGCCCGGCGCACACTCCGACCGTCCACGGCGGCACGTTCCTGTCCATGAGGAACGACATGCCCAACGCCGTCGCCACGCAGCCCGCGAGCGCCACGACCCTCAACGCACCCACCTCACGACCGCCAGACTCGTGTTCATCGCACTGGACACGCCCAACCACACCACAAGAGGCAGCGAGTAGTGCGCCAGTTGGAAGAAAGTGATGTCGCGCCCACCGCCGTACAGCAGCCCCAGCAACGTCGGCGCCGCCAGCAGCACGCCCAGCGGCACGAACCTGAACACCTGCCACGCCTTGTGGAACCTCCTCGGCCGCCGCAACGCACGGATCCCCAGTCCGACTGACAGGAGCGTGAGCCCGGCGAGCACCAGGTCGATCAGCAGCCGGTAGGACTCCGGCTCCTCGGGTTCGGTGCCGTCGAGGATCGCGGCGATCCCGTTCTCGAGCAGGTACGTGCCCTCGTTGCCGAGCGTGAACCCGCTGTTGGACATGACCGCGATGCCGTACCCGGACGCCGTCAGCAGCTGACCGGCCGTGCCCGTGAACCAGATCCCGTTGTGCCGCAACCGTCCCTGCTGGTCGGCCTTCCAGCCCATCCCGTCCCGCGGCTGGAGTCTCGGCTGCGCGGCAAGCCACTTGGCCATGTCGGCGCCGGTCGTGATCACCCCGTCGGAACCGGTGACGAACCGGTCGGGCTCGGTCAGCGGCACCGAGAACCCGTAGGCGTAGCCGTACCCCTTGCGGTAGTCGGACGGCAGGTCCCTTGGCGTCACGTCGATCGCCACGGTGTCCTTCATGTCGAGCGGCTCGAACACGTGCTTCTTCAGGTAGGCGTTGAAGTTCTCGCCCGAAGCTTGCTCGACCAGCCGGGCGAGCAGGTGGTAGTTGGTGTTGGTGTAGCGGAACGTCTCGTCGGGCACGGCTGCCTTCAAAGCCTCGCGAGCCCGTTCCACCGCTCCTTCGGGGTTTTCGGGCTGCTTCAGGCTCTTCTCCGGCAACGTCCGGTCGCTGATCCCGGACGTGTGCGCGAGCAGCTGCCGCGGCGTGACGCGCGAGTCGAACACCGGCCGGTCGAGGTCGATCTTCCCGGCGTCCGCGAGCTGCCGGACCGCGAGGGCGGTGAACGACTTGCTGACCGACGCGATCGTCATCTTCGAGTGTTCGGTGATCGGCGCGCCGGACGAGTCGTGGCCGAAGCCCCGCACCGCGATCACCTGGTCCCCCTTGGTGATCGCGACCGCGACGCCGGGCAGCGACGCCTCCCCCATGTACGTGGACACCAGCAGCGTGAGTGCTGCCCCCCAGATCATCATGGGACTGAAGTTAGGGATCGGCGGGCGGGGAGACCCGACCTGAAAGACAGGGCGGACCCCCGACGAAAGTCAGGGGTCCGCCCGGCGAGAGAACTCGGTGATCAGTGACCTGCGGCCATCTCCGCCGCCAGCCGGTCGTCACCGCTCGTCTCCTTGAGCGGCTTCTCCTTGATGAACAGCACCGCGAGCAGTGCCAGCACCGCGAACGGCGCGCCCACCAGGAAGATCTCCGCGGTCGCCGTCGCGTAGATGTCGGCGATCACGGCCCTGAGCTCCGGCGGCAGCACCGAGAGGTCCGGCACCTGGTGGCCGGCCGCGTCGCCGCCCATCGCGCCGAACTTCTCGGCCGCGAGGGACGAGACCTTGTTGGCCAGCACCGCGCCCAGCGCCGAGACGCCGATCGCGCCGCCCAGCGAGCGGAAGAACGTGAGAGTGGACGTGGTGGCGCCCAGGTCGCGCGCCGGCACGTCGTTCTGCGCGGCGAGGACCAGGTTCTGCATCATCAGGCCGACGCCGACGCCGAGCACGAACATGTGCACGGACACCATGAACACCGTCGTCGTGGCGGTGATCGTGGACAGCAGCAGCATGCCGCCGACCATGAACACGCCACCGGCGACGAGGAACGCCTTCCACTTGCCGAACTTCGTGATCAGCTGACCGGCCACGGTGGACGAGACCAGGAGGCCGAAGATCAGCGGCAGGCCCAGCAGGCCGGCCTGGGTCGGCGTCTTGCCGAGCGAGAGCTGGAAGTACTGCGACAGGAACACCGTGCCACCGAACATCGCGATGCCGACCAGGGCGCTGGCGACGGTCGCCAGCGACACGGTGCGGTTGCGGAAGATCGACAGCGGCACGATCGGGTCGTGCGCCTTCGCCTCGACGCGGACGGCGGCCACGAGCAGCAGCACGCCCAGCGACACCAGACCCGCGGTCCAGCCGGACGCCCACTCGAACTTCTGGCCGGCGAGCGAGGACCAGATCAGCAGCGTCGAGACACCGGACACGATCAGGAACGCGCCCAGGTAGTCGATCTTCGTCTCCTCCTTGCGCACGACCGGGAGGTGCAGGGTGCGCTGGAGCATGTAGATCGCGGCGAGGGTGAACGGGATGCCGATGAAGAAGCACCAGCGCCAGCCGAGCCACGACGTGTCGACGAGGACGCCGCCGATCAGCGGGCCCGCGACGGTGCCGACGCCGAAGACCGCGCCGAACATGCCGGAGTACTTGCCGAGCTCACGCGGCGGGATCATCGCGGCCATCACGATCGTCGCCAGCGCCGTGACGCCACCGGCGCCGAGGCCCTGCACGACGCGGCTGACGATGAGCATCTCGACGTTCTGCGAGAAGCCCGCGATCAGCGAGCCCGCGACGAACAGGCCGAGCGACGCCTGGATCAGCAGCTTGCGGCTGTAGAGGTCGGCGAGCTTGCCCCACAACGGCACGGTCGCGGTCATGGCGAGCAGCTCGGCCGTCACGATCCACGCGAAGATCGACTGCGAACCCTTCAGGTCGGCGACGATCCTCGGCAACGCGTTCGACACGATCGTGCTGGCCAGGATGGACACGAACATGCCCATCATCAGGCCCCACAGCGCCTGGACGACGTCGCGTCTGCTGTGGACTGGTGTCACTTCTGCCTCGGTGCTCATGATCCCCCTTCGTGACTACTTGGTGCGTGAGCCAGCCCGGTGCCGAACAGCCCGAGCGCCTCGCTGACGAGCTCACCCAGCGCGACGCTGTCGTCGAGTGCCCAACGCGTTACGGCACAACGGAACGCGGCACTTCCTGCGGCGACGAGCAGGCGTGGGTAGAGGTGGGACTCGGGCAGCCCTGCCCGCTGTCCCACCGCGTTCGCGAGCAGCTGCTCGGACTCCGCGCTGTTCGCGAAGGCCCGGACCAGCAGGTCCGGCCGCTGCATGAGGACTTCCTTGCGCAGCAGCCACAGGTCGCGGGCGTTGTTCAGCTCATCGGTGATCTCCGCGAGCACCGACCGCCGGTACGCCTCGAACGGCGTCACGGCGTCGGGGAAGGCGAGGATCCGCTCGGCCATGCGCGGGCCCGCCTCGGGGTCCGCGCCGATGAGCGCCTCGTCCTTGCTCGCGAAGTAGTTGAAGAACGTGCGCACCGACACGTCGGCCTCGGCGGCGATCTCGTCCACGGTGACGTGGTCGTAGCCGCGTTCGGCGGCGAGACGCACGGTCGCCCGTTCGAGTGCGGCCCGCGTCTGGCGCTTCTTGCGGTCGCGCAGGCTCTCCCCCGGCTGGTTCACGAGGCAAGAGTACCGGATCGTTTTGCAGTCACTGCAAGTTTGCAGTGTGTGAACCGCCACTCGCTACGACCAGGGCGTTCGCGGCTTCTCCTGGAGCACGCCGTCGACGAAGAGGTCGACCTTCTCGCTGTAGAAGCACGCCATGCCGGCGATCTTCTGGCTCTCCGGCAGCGGCGACCGGTAGATCCACACGAGGTCGTCGTGGACCCGGCCATTCACCTCGACCGACCAGTACGTGGCGGTGCCCTTGTACGGGCACTGCGACTGCGTCGGCGACGGCCTGAGGAGATCGAACCGGACGTCGCTCAACGGCAGGTAGTAGCGCGGCGGAAGGCTCGTCTCGAACAGGATCCGCGGCTGCGCCGAAGCCGCCAGCGTCACGCCGTCCAACGCGACCCGCACGTGCCGTGAGCTGCTCAGGATGTCGACCCGCTTGTACGGGTCGCGCGGGTGGACGTAGATCGGCTCGTCCTCCTCCAGCCACTCGTCCATGGCCGCGAAGTCGAACCGGACGAGGTCGCGCAACGCCTCCGAGTCCGGGTAGGTCAGCGCGGCGCCCTCCGCCGTTCCTCCGGGCGTGACGACGTCGTGCACGACACCGCCGTCCCTGGTCTCCCCGGTCGGCTTCAGCTCGGCGCGCACGGAGGACAGGGGCAGGTAGTAGGCCGGGTAGTACGGGATCTCCCAGACCAGGCGCGGCGCGGTCGTGTCCGCGACCAGTTCGCCACCGAAGTACGCACGGACCCGCTTCGCGGAGGTCTCCACTCGCATGTCGCCCATGACTCATGGCAACACAGAACGGGCCGAACGGCTTCCCTAAGCGTTGCCGTCGAACAGGCTCGTCACCGAACCGTCCTCGAAGACCTCCTGGATCGCCCGCGCGAGCAGCGGCGCGATGCTGAGCACCGTCATGCCGGGGAACCGCTTCTCCTGCGGGATCGGCAGCGTGTCGGTGAGGATCACCTCGCGCGCCTTGCTCGCGATGAGCCGGTCGTAGGCGTCGCCGGACAGCACGCCGTGCGTCGCGACCAGCACCACGTCCTTCGCGCCCTGCTCCAGCAACTGCCGTGCCGCCGTCGTGCTCGTCAGCGCCGTGTCGATCATGTCGTCGACCACGACGCAGGTGCGGCCCTCGACGTCGCCGACGACGCGGTTGGCCACGACCTCGTTGGGGCGCAGCGGGTCCCGCGTCTTGTGGATGAACGCGATCGGGCAGCCGCCGAGCAGGTCCGCCCACTTCTCGGCGAGCCTGGTGCGGCCCGCGTCCGGGGAGACGATCGTGAGGTCCTCACCCCGGTAGCGGCTGCCGACGTGGTCGCACAGCAGCCACATCGCGTGCAGGTGGTCGACCGGGCCGTCGAAGAAGCCCTGGGCCTGCGCGGTGTGCAGGTCGACCGTGACGATCCGGTCGGCGCCCGCGGTCTTGAACATGTCCGCGACCAGGCGCGCCGACACCGGCTCGCGGCCGGCGTACTTGCGGTCCTGGCGCGCGTACGGGTACGACGGCACGACGGCCGTGATGCGCTTGGCCGAGGCCCGCTTCAGCGAGTCGACCATCAGCAGTTGCTCCATCAGCCAGTCGTTCACCGGCGCGGTGTGGCTCTGCATGACGAACGCGTCCGCGCCGCGCACCGACTCCTCGAAGCGGACGAAGATCTCGCCGTTCGCGAAGTCGTAGGCGGCCTGCGGCGTGATGGCGACGCTCAGGTCCTTCGCCACGGCCTCCGCCAGTTCCGGGTGCGCCCTGCCGGAGAGCAGGATGAGCTGCCGCTTGGCGATGCCCGGCTTGCCGCTGACCATCGTCCACGCTCCACGCTCGCCCGACCTCGGACCCGATCGTTCAGCATCGCCGCGAGATCACGCAAACCCCGCGTCCGGCCGCTGAGATTCCACGTTGCCGGGCAATTCGAGTTAACTCGATCGAGGGCACCCACAGGGGGTCCTGTAGCAGGGATGGGGTCGCACGCTGGGTATAGATCAGGGGAACCCGATTCACCTCTTGGGGTATGACCGGTGTGATTTCTTGATCAGCGTCCTTGAGGCCTCAACCACCATCCCTACGCTCCTTTCATGCCTGACAACCAGGACACACCTGCGGCGACACCACAGACCCCGCCGACGAGCCCGATCGTGATGAGCACGCCCATCCACGACCAGATCGCCGACCACCTCGGGGTGCGCCAGAAGCACCGGCGGCCGGACTGACCCGGCTGCCCGGTCACGACTTTCGGCGGTCGACGGCGCCCGCTCCGAGCAGGTAGGAATGGCCCCTCTGCGGACAGGAGGGGAGCCTTGTCGATGCGCCTCACAGTGCTGGCCGCCGCGGCCGCGCTCATGATCACCGGCACGCCCGCCGTGCAGGCCACGAGCGGTGCCCCCGTCCCCCGGATCGGCTGGGCCGCCTGCGGGCCCGAGCACCCCGGCTTCGAGTGCGCCGAGGTGAAGGTGCCGCTCGACTACGACGACCCGCGCGGCGCCACGACCACCGTCGCGCTGGCGCGCAAGCCCGCGACGGATCCCGCACGCCGCATCGGGTCGCTGTTCCTCAACCCCGGCGGGCCCGGCGGGTCCGGGGTGGACTTCGCGCTCGGCGCCGGCAACGCCCTGTCGGCGAACCTGCAGGGCCGGTTCGACATCGTCGGGTTCGACCCGCGCGGGATCGGCAAGTCAGACCCGTTGCACTGTTTCAGGTCGGAGGCGGACCTCGAGAAGTTCTTCGAGGGCGTCCCCGGCTTCCCGTACCAGGCGGCGCAGGAGCGGCCGTTCTTCGAGCGCTACCGCTCGCTCGGCCCCGAGTGCCGCGACGACCAGCGGATCACCCGGCACATGAGCACCGCCGACGTCGCACGGGACATGGACCTGCTGCGCCGTGCCGTCGGTGACCGCAAGATCAGCTACCTGGGCTTCTCCTACGGCTCGTTCCTGGGCGCCACCTACGCGAACCTGTTCCCGAACAACATCCGCGCACTCGTGGTCGACGGCGTGCTGAACCCCGAACTGTGGTCGAGCGGCCGGCAGATCGTGTCGGACCGGATCGCGACCAAGGAGGAGTTCCGCGAGTTCCTGCGCACCTGCGACGAGGCCGCGTGCGTCTTCGGCCCGCAGTCGGAGAAGCGCTGGGACGCGTTGCTGAAGTCGGTGCGCGCCAAGCCGATCCAGCTCGGCGACCAGGTCTTCACCTACGACACCGTCATCAACGCCGCACTCGGCGCGATGTACTCGCCGAGCGACTGGCCCGACGCCGCCGCGCTCTTCGACCAGCTGTCCGACGCTTCCGCCGGCACGCTTCCCGGCGCGCTTTCCGTTGCGGCGGAACCGGAGTACCCCAACGGTTTCGACGCCTACAACGGCAACGTGTGCGCGGACATCGAGTTCCCGCGCGACTTCCGCGCTTACCAGGCGACTTCCCGTTACGCCGCAGCGGGTTCCGAGTTCGGCCCGGCGTGGTGGTGGGGCAACGCGGCGTGCGCGAACTGGCCGGTGAACCCCGACCGCTTCACCGGGCCGTGGCGCACCCGCACGAACGCGCCGGTTCTGGTGGTGGGCAACCACTTCGACGGCGTCACGGACTTCCGCGGCGCACAGGCCGTCAACCGTCAGCTCGAGGGGAGCCGTCTGCTGGCGTACGCGGGTTGGGGACACACGGCGTACGGCGTGAGCAAGTGCGCGACCGACCACACGAACGCGTACCTGCTCGACGGCACGTTGCCGGCGGTCGGGACGGTGTGCCCGGCGAACCCGAACCCGTTCCTGCCGTCGGTGGCGTTGGCCGAGCCGTTGTTCAAGCCCGCCCGCAGGTAAGGGCTGATCGAGGGTTGAGGCGAGACGAGACGCCTCGTCTCGTCTCGTCTCGTCTCGAAATACGCCCACGCACACGTCTGTGCACGCACATGCGCACGCAAGCATGCACCCGACCCCAGGCCAGAATCGGCGAGACGAGACGTCTCGTCTCGAAACACACCCCTGCGCACCCCTGCGCACACGCCCGCGCACCCAGACATCAGACCCCAGGTCAGAATTGACGAGACGATACGTCTCGTCTCGCCAACTCCTGGACCAGCTCCACCGCCGCACGCGCCGGATCGTCCCCGAACCGGCTGCCGAACGCGTCATGCACCCGCCACCCCGCGTGGCTGAGCGCACGCCAGCGAGCGAGATGCGACTGCACCCCCGAGGGATGCGGGCGCGTCTCGACCGCGACGGCATGCTCCTTCTCCCCCACCACCAGGTCGACGCGCCACTGCCCCACCGGATACCCGGTGCGCACGGTCAGCCCGGCGGTCCGCAGTTCCTGCGCGAGGCTGGCCGTCCAGGCGTCCTCGGGATCCACGCCGGCGGTCTCCACCGGCGCGACGTCGGCGTGCCGCAGGTACTCGCCGATCAGGCCGGGCGGTTCGGGTGCCGACGTGATGACGTGCACCTTGCGGCGCGCGCGGGTGGTCAGCACGGCGAGGAGGTTGCGGTCGTTCACGAACCGCCACGCGCCCGGTTTCGCGTCTGCGGCGAGGCTGATCACCACCTCGTCGAACTCGCTGCCCTGCACGCCGTGCACGGTGCCCACGCGCACGCCGCCTGTGGTGATCTCGTCCAGCGTGAGTTCGCTGAGCAGCGCCTCCTCCAACGCGTCTGCTTGCGCGCGGAAGGGCGTCACGACGCCGATGGAACGCACGCCCGCGGCGACGCGTTTGCGTACGTGGGCCAGCACGGCGTCCACCTCGACCTTGTTGACGCCCTTCGAGGTGCGGTCGCCTTCGACGCGTTCGGTGTCGATGCAGTCGACGTCGGCGATCGACGGGTGGGTGGTCAGCAGCGCGATCTTGCCGTCGTAGAACCGGGTCGCCGCGAACCCGATCAAATGTGGGGCGCAGCGGTGGTGCTCGTCGAGCCAGTGCACGCCCGCGGTGGCCGCGCCCGCGTCGAACAGGCTGACCTTCGGCACGTCGAGCCGGTCGCGCAGGTCCTGGGTGCCCTCGGCGTCGACCGCCGCCTGCACCGCCTGGTCGCCGACGAACGACACGTGCCGCAGCTGGCGCGGGTCGCCGCCGATCACCGCGGCACGGCCGCGCAGCAACGCCGGGGCCGCCAGCGGCTGGTCGACGTGGCTGGCCTCGTCGATGATCACCAGGTCGAACATGCCGGGCACGGGCGGGAGGATGTCCTCCACGTCGGACAGCGTGCCGACCCACAACGGCAGTGCCGCCACCAGGTCCGCGCTGTCGATCTCGGCCAGCCCGCGCCGCCGGGCCGCCCGCCCGGAGCGCAGCGCCTTCGCCAGCGCGGCCACCGCCCGGCGCGCGCCCGCTCCCCTGCGGCTGACCGAGTACTCCTTGAGCCAGGTGGCCGTGGCGGTGCGGCTCGCGACGTCCTGCTCGGCCAGCAACGGCCGCAGCTCACCGAACGCCGTGCCACCGCTCGCGCCGATCCGGACGGAGGCCGCGGTCTGCTCGGCGGCCTCGATCGCGGCGCGGAGGTCCTCGACCGAGACTTCGGACGCACCAGCGAGCCCACGTGCCTTCCGCAACGCCCATCCAGTTCGCAGTCCACCGAGGAATCCTGTGCGCGGCTGCAAAAAGCCATGCAGAGCAACGAAATCAACGCCCGCTTCGAACGCCGCAGGTGCCACGGCCCGATGCGCCGGCATCAGCGCCTGGTGCTTACGAGCTTCAGCGGCCAGCTGTTCGTCGGTGAGCGAGCCACCGACCGTGCGTTCGACACGGGCGACAGCGGCGGCGGCCGCGCGCCGGACACGGTCGAGTTCGCCGAGCTGGTCGGGATTGCTCGTCGCGGTCAGGCCGTCGCTCAGCTCACGCGCCATCTCCTGCCGCAGTTCGGAATCGCCGAACAGCACCGGCACCGGCCCGCCCGCCTTGCGCAGCGCGCCACCGAGCACGTCGGCGGCGTTGCGCGTGCGGCTGGCGAGGAGCACGGACTTCCCCGCCGCCACAGCATCGAGCGCCAATGCCGCGAGAGTGTGCGTCTTGCCCGCGCCGGGAGGGCCGCCCACGACCGTGATCCGCGCACGGCGCGCGTGTTCGACCGCGCGCATCTGGCTGTGGCTCAACGGCAACGCCGAACTGACCGGCTCGTCGTGGTGGTCCGCTTCGGACGCAGCCCCGTAGAGCGCCGCGAACGCCGTCCCGTCCAAGCCCTTCTTGCCCGACCAGTCGAACAGCGCCGTGCCCTGCTCGGTGCTCACGACGGGCTCGCCCGCGTGCAGTCCGGCCCCCATCGCGACGACCAGTTCGCTGCCGGAGATCAGGCTTTTGGGGTCGTCGTGCACGATCGGCACGTTCTCGAACCCGGCCAGCCGCAACGTCTGCGTGATCCACTGCTCGGTCGGCGCGAGCGCGGCCTCCCGCTCGGCGGTCCTGGCCCAGTCGCCGATCAGCGGGAAGACCCCGGCGTCACCGGCGACGTGATAGGCGTACCCGAGCCCCAGCCCGTGGTGCAGGCGCACCGGCCGGGACACGAGCGGCAGGCACACCCGGCGGCGTTGCCCGCCGATCTGCGCGGGCCCGGCGAGGAACGCCCAGCCCAGCCGCAGCAACCGGTCCTCCTGGTGCAGCGCGTCGTACGCGGCCAGGTGTTCGACCTCGGCACGGGCCTGCTTCGGCGCGGTCCACGACACCGGCGTCCAGTGCGGGCCCTCCTGCACCAGCGTGATCGCCCGCCACGACGGCTCGTGGTCGCCGAGCCACAGCAGGCCCGCCGACTTGGTCAAGTCGAGCTGGAGCTTCTGCGGTTGCTCGGCAGCGCTCAGCCGGGCGAGGGTGCGCAGGACCGCAGAGACGTTCACGGCGTACATCGTGCCATCGGCACGATGTACGCCGTTCCGAACAGCGTTAGAGCGTCAGCGTCCAGGTGTCGAGGGTGCCGGTGTCGACCGTGGCCGCGTCACGGACCCGGAGAGTCCAGGTGCCGTTGCGCGTCTCGGAGGACAGGTTGACCGTGTAGGTCTGGTCGATGTTGTCGGCGCTGCCACCCGAACGGTTGTGCAGCATGTAGACCGAACCGTCCGGCGCGACCAGGTCGACCAGCAGGTCACCCTTGTAGGTGTGCTTGATGTGCACCTCGACCTTGCTGCTCGCCGAGGCGTTGCCGGTGCAGCCGTTGAACGCGACCGTCGATGTCACGGTCGTGTTGTCGGGGATCGCGACGTCGGTGCCGTTGGTCTGCGGGGCACAGGTGGCCGAGCCGACCGTCCACGTGAACGACGTGCTGCCCGAACCACCCGCGGTCGCGGCGGCCGTGACGGTCACGTTGTACGTGCCCGCCACCGTCGCCGTGCCCGTGATGACACCGGACGAGGACCCGATCGAGAGCCCGGTCGGCAGGCCGGTCGCCGACCACGTGTACGGCGCGGTGCCGCCGGACGCCGACAGCGTCAGGTTCGCCGTGCCGTTCAGGGCGGTGGACTGGTTGCCGGGGTTGGTGACCGAGACACCGGGAACGCCGCCGGTGTTGGTGCGCAGCAACAGGTTCGCGGAGTTGGCGCCGGGGTTCGTGACCTTGTTCGGGGTGGCCTGGGCGAGGATCGCCGCGTGCACCTCGGCCGGGGTCTTGCCCGGGTTGTCCGCGAGGTACAGCGCCGCCGCGCCCGCGACGTGCGGGGACGCCATCGACGTGCCGCTCATCGTGGCCGTGCCGGTGTTGTTGCTGTGGGAGGCGGAGACGATGTCCTGGCCGGGAGCGAACAGGTCGCTGCACGTGCCGTAGGACGAGAACGACGCGCGGGCGTCGGTGCGGGCCGTCGCCATGACGTTGATCGTCTCGGTGACGCGCTGCGGCGAGTACTTGCAGCTGTCGTCGTTGAAGTTGCCCGCGGCCACGACGTACGAGACGCCACCGCGGATCGACGCGCGCACGGCGTCGTCGAGCACGCGGCTCGGCTCGTTCGCCGTGCCGGTGTAGAGGCTCATGTTCGCGACGGCCGGAAGGACAGCGTTCGCCGTGACCCAGTCGACGCCCGCCGCCTCGGTCGCGACGGAGCCGCCACCGGAGCAGTTGAGCACGCGGACGGCCTTGAGCTTGACGGTCTTCGCCACGCCGTAGGCCGCGCCGCCGACGGTGCCGGCGACGTGCGTGCCGTGGCCCTGGCAGTCCTTGCCGTTGCGGCCGTCGGTGAACGCGTCGAAGCCGAACGACGCACGCCCGCCGAAGTCCGCGTGGTCGTAGTTGATACCGGTGTCGATCACGTACGCCGTCACGTTCGACGCGCCCGTGCTGTAGCTGTACTTGCTGTCCAGCGGCAGGTTCGCCTGGTCGACGCGGTCGAGACCCCACGACGGCGGGTTGAGCTGGTCGGTCAGGACCTGCACGGTCCGGTCCTGCTCCACGTAGGCCACGGCCGGGTCGGCGGCGAGGCGCTTGGCCTGCTGCTTCGACAGCGTGGCCGAGAAGCCCTTGAACGCGGCCTTGTAGGTGAAGCCGATCTTGGCCCCGTAGCGGGACGCGAGGCCGTCGGCACGGCCGCTGACCTCCGTGCGCGCCATGCCGTTGTCCCTCAGGACCACGATGTAGCTGTCCTGGACGGCGTTGGGCGCGCTTTCGGCGACGATCGGTCCCTCAGGCTGTGCGGCCACGGCCTGTGGGAGCGCGAGCACGGTTCCGGCGACGGCGACTGCCGCCACCCCGAGCGTGCGCAGGGTGCCTTGTCTCATCACTGCTCCTCATTCGCAGGGAACCGCGTGCGAACGCGGGGCCGGCCCTCGACGGCCCAACAGATGCGTTCACACGCGGTTGCGAAACAGCTTCAGTCCGGTGTCGGACGTGATGAGTCTTTAGTTGCGACAAGCAGTAGATCAAGCGACTTTCGTACGGTTGTCAGCCGGCGAGCGCGAAAAGATCGTCCCGGTCGCCCGACTGCTTGAGCTGGGCGAGCGACTGCTTCTCGAGCTGGCGGATGCGCTCGCGGGTCAGGCCGAGCTCCTCCGCGACCTCCTGCAGGGTGCGGGAACGCCCGTCCTCCAGTCCGTAGCGCAGGCGCATGATCCGGCCCTGCCGCGCGGGCAGGACGTCCAGAAGGGAGCGAACGCCCTCGGTGAACTCCTGCTGCTCCAGCAGATCCGGCGCGGACACACCGTCGGTGTCCTGGATCAGGTCGCCCAGCACCGAGTCGCCCTCGTCGCCGACCGGCGTCTCCAGCGACACGCACGTGCGCGCCGCGTCCCTGAGGTCCTGCACGCGCTGCGGCGAGCACTTGGCCTCGGCGGCGATCTCGTCGACCGTCGCGTCGCGGCCGAGCGCAGCGGACAACTTCTGCCCGATCTTCTTGAGCTTGTTGACCTCTTCGACCACGTGCACAGGCAGGCGCACCGTGCGGGTCTGCTCGGCCAGACCGCGTTCGATCGCCTGGCGGATCCACCACATGGCGTAGGTGGAGAACTTGTAGCCCTTGGCGTAGTCGAACTTCTCGACCGCGCGGATCAGGCCGAGGTTGCCCTCCTGGACCACGTCGCCGAACGGCAGGCCGCGGAAGGAGTGCTTCTTCGCGACCGACACGACCAGGCGCAGGTTCGCCCGGATCATGTGGTCCTTGGCACGTTCGCCCTCGGCGACGATCCGCCGCAACAGCCGCGGCTCACGCGTGGTGTCACCGCTCTGGAGCAGGTGCGCCGCGTAAACGCCGGCCTCGATACGCCGGGACAGGTCGACCTCCTCCGACGCGGTGAGCAGCGGCGTGCGGCCCACCTCGCGCAGGTACATGCCGACCGTGTCCGCGTCCTGCCCGGACGCGCGGTTCTTCAGATCTGCAGACACGACAAATCCCCCCGTTTCCGTTGGCAGGTGTGTCAGCCGGCGCGAGTTCGCGCCGGTCGTCCGGTTGCCTCTTCGAGTCAACCGCCGCAGGCGATTCGGCTCGACGCGGCGGCCGGATGACCGGCTGCTCGGCGAACTCGCCGCCGTCTGCGGAGCAGCGGCCCTATACACCGCTGCACTCGTGTGTAACGGTTCAGAGGTCCACTTCATTCCGCGGTTTTCCCTGTGACCTCAGCCTCACCTTGGTGATGGCGTGATGTTCGACCGCGCGGACCTCGATCTTCCAGCCGGAGACCTCCACCACGTCGCCCGGGACGTCCGGGATGCGGCCGAGGAGCAGCAGCACCAGTCCGGCGACCGTCGAGTACGGGCCCAGCGGCGCGTCCCTCAGTTCGACTCCGACGTCCACCAGGTCGTGGATCGGGAACGTGCCGGGCAGCTCGATCGACCCGTCGGGCGCGGTCTTGACCGCCACCACGTCGGAGTCGGTCTCGTCGTAGATCTCACCGACGATCTCCTCCAGCAGGTCTTCCAGGGTCACGATCCCGTCGACCGCGCCGTGCTCGTCCACCACCAGCGCCAGCTGCTCGTGCTCGGCCTTCATGCGCCGCAACGCGTCCGTGACGCGGACCGAGTCCGGCAGCGCCATCGGGGCGCGTGCCACGTCCGCGAGGACCGCGGCGTCGTCGAGCAGGTCACGCAGGTGCACGACGCCGATCACGTCGTCCAGGTGCCCGTCCTTGGTCACCGGGGCCCGCGAATGTCCGGACCTCGCCAGGATTTCCCGCGCGGCGGGGATGTCCAAACCTGATTCGACGATCGTCACCTGCCGGCGTGGCACCAGGACCTCGCGCAGCCGTCGTTCGTGGATCTCCAGCGCACCGGTCATGATCGTGCGTTGTTCCTGGTTCAGATGCTGTTGCACCTCAACGAGGTCACGCAGTTCCTCGGCCGACATCTGCTCGTCGTCGGCGTTCGGGTCGCCGCCCAGGACGCGCACCACGACGTCGGTCGACTTGCTCAGCAACCACACCGCCGGCCGGGAGATCGTCGAGAGGAGGTCGAGCGTGCGGGCGACGATCTTCGCCCAGCGGACCGCGTACTGCATCGCGAGGCGCTTGGGCGCCAGTTCTCCGAACACGAGTGTGACGAACGTCAGCACCACGGTGACGAGCGCGATCGCGACGCCGTTCGCGGCGCCGCCCAGGAAGCTCAGCAGCGGAACGACCGGTTCCGCCAGCGAGACCGCCGCGGTCGCGGAGGCGAGGAACCCCGACAGCGTGATGCCGATCTGGACGGTCGCGAAGTACCTGTTCGGATCCCGTGCGAGCCGTACGAGCCGGCGATGTCCCTCCCGTTCCAAAGAGCGGAGCTGGCCTTCACGAAGCGACACGAACGCCATCTCGCTGCCCGCGAAAGCCGCGTTGAGCAGAACCAGAACCGCGACCAGGGCGAGGTTGAAGCCATAACCGTCCACGCGTTTGGGGTAGCACGCACGGTGGTATTTCGCACCCTGACGGCCATCTTGAGCAGCCAGGAGGGCTTGAACCGAACGAGGTGGATGAGATGGACGCCCCCGAGGTGATGAGCGCCTCAGCGAGGACCTTGCACACCCTGCCGGAGGACCAGCCCGATCTCGCCGCGATGCGGGTGTGGGTCGGGACTCTGCTGAGGGACCTGTCCGAGGACGTCAGGCTCGACGTACTCCTCGTGTGCACGGAACTCGCCAGCAACGCGTACGAGCACGCCGAAGGCCCCCGCGCCGTGCGGGTGCAACGACACACTGATTTCATCCGTGTGGAGGTCGACGACCACACGCCCGCCGAGCTCCCGAGGCTGGGACAGTCGAGGATCAACGACTCCCGGGGCCGTGGGCTGATGTTGATCGCCCAGATCTCCCGGTGCTGGGGCACGCGCGAGTTCACCGGCGGGAAGACCATCTGGGCCGAGGTGAACGCATAGGTCGTCCGGGCGTTTCGCCCAGACGATCCATGACAGCGCACGGATGGGTTCTGCGTCCGGGTTCTCCGATTCTCGAAGCATGACGACAACGGTTTCCCCGGCGGTCCGGCCGCTGGTCCGCCACGGCGCGGAGATGTTCGTGGCGATGCTGGCCGGAATGGCCCTGATCGCACCCCTGTGGACGCCTGGACGGGTCGAGGTGGCCGCCCTGTGGATGGCGGTGGCGATGTCCGTGCCGATGGCGTTGTGGATGCGCTATCGCGGTCACGGCCGGATCGTCGAGATGTGCGCGGCGATGGCCGTCCCGTACGCCGTGCTGCTGGTGCCGTACTGGCTCGGGTGGCTCGACGGTGACGCGGTGTCGATGGGCGGGCACCTGCTGATGGTGCCCGCGATGATCGCCGTGCTGGTCCGGTACCGGCACGAGGAGCACGGGACGCCCAGCACGAACCCGGTGGTCCGGGCGCTGGGTGAGCGCTGGCCGGCGGTGATCGCGCTGGCGGTGACGTTCGACTTCTGGCAGGCGCCGGTCGTGCCTCCCGTGTGGACCCTGCTGGGGTGCCAGGTGGTCTACCTCTTCTGCGGGTGGCGGGCGCCGCGCACCCAGCTCGCCGTGTTCAGCCTGTACGCGGCGCTGGCCGTCGTGGTGATCCTCGTGTCACCGCACACCGGCGTGTTGCTGATCGCGCTCGGGTGGGGCGCGCACGCCGTCTGGGATCTCGTGCACCACGTGCGCGACGCGGTCGTGCCGCGCTGGTGGTCCGAGTTCTGCGGAGTGTTCGACCTGGTCATCGCCGTCACGATCCTGACGGTGTGGTTCTAGGCTGATGGCGATGAACGATCTTCCGCACACCGCCCTGCGCGGCACCCTCCACGTGCTCTGGATGAGCGCCCTGGTCGTGCCGCTGGTCTCGGTGCTGCGCGAACAGTCCGGGCTGCGCTGGCTCGGGGTGCTGGGACTGCTGGCGCTGGCCGTGGCGTTCGCGGTGACGTTGCGGGGCGGGCCGCCGTGGGCGCTCGTGGCCGCGGTCCTGGTGACGATTCCGCTGGTGGCGCCGGTCGGCCCGGACGAGCTGTCGACGTGGGCGTGGATCGGTGGCGCGGCGGCCGGGTTCGCGCCGCTGGTGCTGACCGGTCCGTGGCGATGGCTCGCGGCGATCGGCGCGGTGGTGCTGTCCGGGGTGGTCGGGTACTTCGTCGGCCACTTCCACACGCTCTACCAGATGATCGCGGCGGCGATCGGGGCGACGATCATCGCGATGGCCGGGCTGCCGATGTGGTTCGCGGGGCTGCTCGGGCAGGCGCGGGCCGGGCGGGAGGCGCAGGCCGAGCTCGCGGTGAGCGAGGAGCGGTTGCGGTTCGCGCGGGACGTCCACGACCTGCTGGGACACCGGCTGACGGTGATCGCGCTGAAGTCCGAGCTGGCCGGACGGCTGGCGGCGACCGATCCGGAACGGTCCGCCGCGGAGGCGTTCGAGGCGCAACGGCTGGCGTCGTCGGCGTTGGAGGAAGTGCGTGACGCCGTGCACGGCTATCGCGCTGTGGACCTGCCCGAACAGCTCGAGGCCGTGCGGAACGTGTTGCAGGAAGCCGGTATCCGGTGCACGGTCACGGAAGTTCCGGTGCACGGTGAGCGTGCCACGCAGCTCGCGCTGGCGTTGCGGGAGGCGTGCACCAACGTGTTGAGGCACAGCCACGCGACGTGGTGCATGATCGACGTCTCCGTCGCCGAGGAGGAGGTGCGGATGACCGTCACGAACGACGGCGCCGAGAAGCCTTCCGGCGAGGGCAACGGGCTCCGCGGCCTGCGTGAGCGGCTCGCGGCGGTGGGCGGTCAGGTGTCCGCGGAGAAGTCCGGTGACGTGTTCACGCTGCAGGTCGTGGTGCCCGCGTGATCAGGGTCCTGCTGGCCGACGACGAGGAGCTGATCCGCGACGCGCTCGCAGCACTCCTCGGTCTGGAGCCGGATCTCGAGGTGGTGGCCCGCGCGGGTGACGGCCGGGCCGCCGTGGAGGCAGCGCGGGCGCACCGTCCGGATGTGGCCGTGGTGGACCTGCAGATGCCTCTCCTGGACGGTTTGGAGGTCACCGTCGAACTGGCGCGCGTGCTGCCGTCGTGCGCCGTGGTGATCCTGACCGGCCGGGGCAGGCCGCCGCACCTGCAGCAGGCCCTGCACGCGGGCGCGAAGGGCTTCCTGCCCAAGGGATCGCCCGGCGGCACGCTGGCGGACGTGATCCGCCGCGTGCACGCCGGTTCGCGCTGGGTCGACCCGGCACTGGCCGCCGACGCGCTCGCCGCTCCCCCGTGCCCGCTGACCCAGCGCGAGCTGGAAGTGTTGCGGCTCAGCGAGTTCGGCACCCCGGTCGCCGAGATCGCGGCACGCACGTCGTTGTCCGCCGGGACCGTGCGCAACCACCTGTCCGCCGCGGTCGCCAAACTCGGTGTGGCGAGCCGGAGCGAGGCGTTCTCGCTGGCCCACGAACACGGCTGGCTCTAACGCCTCAGGCACGCCGGCACGGTGAGTGTGGTCGACTGGCCGTCGGTGAGCGTGCGGACGCTCGCGCCGAGCAACAGATCGCCCGCCTTGTCGAGCACGGCGCGGGCGACCCGGCTGCGGTCCTCGCCGCGTTCGAACACCCCCATGACCCTCGCGCCCGTCCGGACCGCCCTGGTCCAGCCCTTGGAGTGCGGGACCTCCAGCCAGTCCGCGACCTCCTCGTCCACGACCTGGCGCACCATCGCCGCCACCACGCCGTCGAAAGCCTTGCCGGGCACGAACTTCTCGTACAGCTCGACGAGGTTCCTGGTCAGCTCGACCCCTTCCGCCGACGGCGCGTAGGACGCCCGGACCAGGGTGTTGCTGAGTTCTTCCGCTTCCCGCAACGTTTCCGGCATCGCGTCCTCGCGGATGCCGAGCACCGCACCCGCGACGCGCCAGACGTGGTAGTAGTCCTCGGCCTCCGTGTCCGTGACCGAGATCCCGATGCGGCGCATGCCGTCGATCACCTGCACGGAGAAGATGAGCATCGCGCCCAGCAAGTCCTGCTGGCACACCGGAACACCGTCCGCCTCGTGATCCCACTCCGGCGACCGCCCGACGAAGTAGCGCACCGCCGCGTGGATGAGCCGGGTCTTCTGGATCGTCGGCACGAACGAGCCACCCGTGCCGAAAGCGCTGGGCTCCATCATGTTCAGCACGAACTGCGACGTCTCCGACAACCGGCGGTGCGGCTGGTTGAGCCGATGCGTGAGCGTGAGCACTTTGGACGGCCGCGGCTGCGCATAGCAGTTGACCATCGCGCCGAAGCTGAGCACCGACGCCACATGCACGCCGTCGTCGACGAAGAACTCGTGCGCGCGGGCGACCCGTTCCTCGTCCATCCACTCGGGCGGGTCGTCGGTGGCGAGCAGGTAGGCGCGGACGACGGGCGGCAGGTGTGCCGGGACGGGCTCGTCGTTGCCGCGGAACTCCGCGAGCACCCGGTTGACCTCGTTCAGGCTGCCGGTCTCCACCAGGTGCGCGATCACGGCGTCGGCGAGCGGGTCGCCCTCGTACTTCAGTGCTTGCAGGTCCACGTGGGCGAGCGTATGGGTCCGTTCGGGCCATTGGAGGTGGTGATCACCTCTTCGGCCCAGCGAATCCACGCGATCGTGCGGCGTTGTTCGTTGTTCGGCGTTGTCCGGCGTTGTTCGGCCGTCGTTGCGCGGTGGACCGCTCGTGACGTCAGTCGCCCGAGGTGAGCAAGTCGAACGCGTGCTTGCGATGAACCTTGAACATCTCCACCGCGGCCTCGGCGTTCCGCGCCCGCAGCGCCCCCACCAACATGTCGTGTTCGAGCCGCACGTGGTCCAGGTAGCCGGCCATGCTCGTGTTGACCCGCATGATCAGGAACAGGAACACCTGCGACCGGATCGCGGCCCAAGCCTCCAGCAGCCGCTCGTGCTTGGCCGCCGCGAACACCGCGTCGTGGAAGTCGATGTCGCACTTCACCATCCCGTACGGGTCCTGGGCACGCGCCATCGCCTTGGCCGCCATCACGATCGGGACCAAGTTGGCGTCACTCGCGTGCTCCACCACGCGCCGCACCGCGAGGTCCTCCAACGCGCCACGCAGGCTGTCCAGCTCCGCCACGTCCTCGTCGGACAACACCGTCACCGTGGCACTCCGATGGAACGCGCTGCGCACGATCCCCTCGCGTTCGAGAAGCTGCAACGCGTCCCGCACCGGCCCGCGGCTGACCTCCAGCGCCGCCGCCAGCTCCACCTCGCGCAGCGGGGCGCCCGGCTGGAACCTGCCCAGGAAGATCCCGCTCCGGATCATGTCCGCGACCTCGCTGCCCAGCCCTCGCCGGCGCGCGGGGGCGAGGTGGACCGGCCTGTCGTTCTTGCTCATGTCCGAATGTTAACAAGCGCACAACTTCACCGTTTGTCCGAATGTTAACATTCGGACATGCCTACAATTCCCCGGTTCCACCTGGCCATGCCCGTCGACGACCTCGCCGCCGCCCGCCGCTTCTACGGCGAGACGCTGGGACTGGAGCAGGGCCGCAGCTCCGACACCTGGATCGACTGGAACCTGCACGGCCACCAGTTCGTCACCCACCTCGCGCCGCGGACCGAGCGCGTCAGCAACCCGGTCGACGGTCACGACGTGCCCGTCCCCCACTTCGGGCTGGTGCTGACCGTCGACGAGTTCCAGGTGCTGGCCCAGAAGCTCACCGACGCGGGCACGAAGTTCGTCATCGAGCCGTACGTGCGGTTCAAGGGGGAGGCCGGGGAGCAGTGGACGATGTTCCTGCTGGACCCGGCGGGGAATGCGCTGGAGTTCAAGGCGTTCGCGGACGACTCGCAGGTGTTCGCGGTCTGAGACCGCCGGGTTCACGACCTGACACCGCCGAGTCCGCATCCTGACGCAGCCAGGTCCGCGAGCTGAGGCCGCCGGTTCGCGGCCTGACGCAGCCGGTCCGCGAGCTGAGGCCGCCGGGTCCGCGGCCTGACGCCGCCGGTTCGCGGCCTGACACCGCCGAGTCGGCAGCCTGACACCGCCGGGTCCGCGACCTGAGGCCACAGACGCCCGCGGCCCGCAGCCCGCAAGCGTCCGCACCTGAAGCCAGCACATGACGATGACCCGAAGCCCGCATGCGTCCGCCCCTCAAACCCCCGAGCGTTCACGGCCTGAACCGCAGGCTCTCGCAGCCCGAAACACGGAGACGCTCGCGGCCCCCACCCACTCCCCACCTAAAGCCCAGGCAAAAATCTTGCACAACGCGCAACTTTCGGTAGCGTGGAGATGACGCCGAGCCACGACCCGATCACACCGGGTCAGACAGGGGAGGGCCATGACCACGGCCGAGCGGCAACGCAGCGCGCAGGAGCTCATCCGTCCGCAGTTGCCCGCCGAACTCAGCGAACGCGGGAAGTGCCCGTTCGACCCGGCCACCGGGCTGACCGAGTTGAGCGGGCGCGGGCGGATCCACCGGATCGCGCACAACGGCGACACCGTCTGGCTCGTCACCGGGCACGACGAGGCGCGGGCGGTGCTGGCCGCGCCGCAGATGAGTTCTGACCGGATCAACAGTCCGCGGGCCAAGGCGTTGATCTCGCCCGAGCTGCACGCGGAGCTGTTCCCGCCGGAGCGGCAGGCCGGGTCGTTCATCTTCATGGACGCGCCCGAGCACACCCGCTTCCGGCGGCTGCTGACCGGGCAGTTCACGGTGCGGCGGATGCGAGACCTGACGCCGCGCATCCACGAGATCGTCACCACGCGGCTCGACGCGATGGTCGAGAAGGGGCCGCCGGCCGATCTCGTGCACGACTTCGCGCTGCCGGTGCCGTCGCTCGTGATCTGCGAGCTGCTGGGGGTCGACTACGGCGACCGCGACGAGTTCCAGCGCCGCACGGCCAAGCTGCTCAGTCTCACCACGACGATCGACGAGCAGATCAAGAACACCGTCGAGTTGCGGCAGTTCATGCGCGGGCTGGTGCTCGCCAAGCGGAACAACCCCGGCGACGACCTGTTGTCCGGGCTGGTGCGGGACACGGACCTCGATGACAACGAGCTCACCGGTATCGCGAACCTGCTGCTCATCGCGGGTCACGAGACGACGGCGAACATGCTGGCGCTCGGCACGTTCGCGTTGCTGGAGCACCCGGACCAGTTCGCGAAGCTCCGCGACAACCCCGAGCTGACCGAGAACGCGGTCGAGGAGCTGATGCGTTACCTGTCGATCATCAGCATGGGCGTCTCACGGCACGCGAAGGAGGACGTCGAGATCGGCGGCGTCACTGTGCGCGCCGGGGAGACCGTCGTGGTGTCGGTGCCCGCGGTCAACCGCGACGACCGCCAGTACGACGACCCGCACGCGTTGCTGGTCGACCGGCCGCGCGGGCACCACGTGGCGTTCGGGCACGGCATCCACCAGTGTCTCGGCCAGCAGCTGGCGCGCGTGGAGATGGCGGTCGGTTTCACCGAGCTGCTGCGCCGGTTGCCGACGCTGGAGCTCGCCGTGCCGGCCGCCGAGGTGCCGCTGCGGACCGACATGTCGATCTACGGCGTGCACAGGCTGCCCGTCACCTGGTGAACCCGTCGCCGAGCTGGTCGATCATCCGGCCGACCAGCTCGGTGACGTCGAACCTCTCGATGGCCTGGGGTGTGTCGAGCCACCACTGCACGACCGCGCGCATCGACGCGAGGATCGTCGACGCCGTCACCGCCGGGTAGGGGTCCTCCTGGGGGTCCACTCCGCAGCGCACCGCGATCGCCGCCGCCAGCGCCTGCTCACGGGCGGAGTAGGCGGCGAACACGTGCGGCAGCAGCGCCGGGTCCCGACGGAGCTCGCGCAGCTGCCGGAGCCGGTCGAGGTCGACGTAGCGCGGGTAGATCGACTGCAGGGCCCCGCGCAGCGCGACCAGCACCGGTTCGTCTGCTGGCCGTGCGGCGAACTCCTCCACGAACGCGAGCGCCGTCGCCGTGTCGCCGGCGACGACCGCTTCCTCTTTGGACGAGAAGTAGTTGAAGAACGTCCGCAGCGACA
This sequence comes from Lentzea pudingi, assembly GCF_014646255.1. Taxonomy (GTDB): domain Bacteria; phylum Actinomycetota; class Actinomycetes; order Mycobacteriales; family Pseudonocardiaceae; genus Lentzea; species Lentzea pudingi. The sequence goes on along the minus strand of NZ_BMNC01000001.1, from coordinate 477,773 downwards.
CCCCGGCCGCGCGCGCGATCTGATCCACCGTCACCCGGTCGAGGCCGTGCTCCACGCACAGACTCCAGGCGGCGTCGCCCAGCGCTTCCCTGGTCGCCGCCTTCTTGCGTTCACGCAGGCCCGTCACGGGAGGAAGAGTAAATGGTACCGGAAATTGGTGTAGACCTTGTGACGCCGTGAGCGCCTCACTACGGTCCGCGAGAACGCTCCCACACGACCTACGGAGGACCGGGTGCGCCTACTCGGAGTCGTCGTCCTGGCCGGTGCCCTGCTCTCTGCGGGCCAGGCTCATGCCTCTCCCGCGCAGAGAACGGCCCCCACCGTCACGCTGATCACCGGTGATCAGGTCCTGACAGGACAACGAGCGATCAAACCGGCGCCCGGCCGTGAGCGCGTCCTCTTCTCCACCTACACCGTGCAGGGCCATGAGTACGTGGTGCCGCACGACGCAATCCCGATGATCGCGGACGGCCGCCTCGACGAGCGCCTCTTCGACGTCACCGAGCTCGCGACGTACGACGGCGCCCTCCCCGTCATCGCGACCTACCCCCAGGGCACCCTGAGCGCGCAGTCCGGCCTCCGGCTGCGCAGCATCAACGGTGTGGCGTTCGACGCGGCCAAGACCCCGCTCGCCGGCACGCTGTCCACGACCGGGGCGTAGAGGATCTGGCTCGACGCGAGGCGCAAGGCGAACCTCGACCGCAGCGTCGCCCAGATCAACGCCCCCGCCGCCCACGCAGCGGGTCTCACCGGCAAGGGCGTCACGGTCGCGGTCCTCGACACCGGCGTCGACAACACCCACCCGGACCTCGCCGACCGCGAGATCGGCGAGCGCAACTTCTCGAACTCCCCCGACAACGGCGACCACTACGGCCACGGCACGCACGTCGCGTCGATCGTCGCGGGCACCGGCGCGAAGAGCGGCGGCAAGTACCGCGGCGTCGCGCCGGACGCGCACATCCTCGACGTGAAGGTGCTGGGCGACAACGGTTCCGGGCAGGACAGCGCGATCATCGCCGGGATGGAGTGGGCGGTCGAGCAGGGCGCCCAGATCGTCAACCTCAGCCTGGGGGGCTACGACACCCCCGACGTGGACCCCCTCGAGGAGACCGTCAACCGCCTCACCGCGGACAAGGGCGCGCTGTTCGTCATCGCCGCCGGCAACTCCGGCCCGGCCACGAGCACCATCGGTTCGCCCGGCTCGGCCGACGCGGCACTGACCGTCGGCGCCGTGGACCACGAGAACCGGATCGCCGAGTTCTCGAGCCGCGGCCCGACCAGGTCCGGTGGCCTGAAGCCCGACCTGACCGCGCCCGGCGTCGGCATCGTCGCCGCTCTGCACTCCGACGGCAGGATCGGCGCGCCGGTCGCCGAGGGCTACACCTCGCTCGACGGCACCTCGATGGCGACCCCGCACGTCGCGGGCGCGGCTGCACTGCTGCGCCAGCAGCACCCGGAACTCCCCGGCGCCGCACTCAAGGCACGGCTCACCGGCAGCACCACGCCCACCGAGAAGCTCACGCCGTTCGAGCAGGGCACCGGACGCGTGGACGTCGCCAAGCTGATCAAGCAGAACGTGTCGTCGAGCCCGACGAGCATCACGTTCGGCGCGCACCAGTGGCCGCACGCCGGTGAACCCGCGCTGACGCAGGAGATCACCTACTCGAACGCGAGCTCCGAGCCCGTCACGCTCGACCTGTCGGCCGAGACCGGCGGCAGCCTGTTCAGCGTGTCCCCGGCGAAGCTCACGGTCCCCGCAGGCGGCACCGCTAAGGCCACGGTCACCGCGGACGTCGCGAAGCAGCCCGCAGGTGGGGTGTTCGGCGGCTCGATCGTCGCGAGCGGCGTGCGCACGGCCGTCGTCGCCGACCTGGAGGTCGAGAGCTACGACGTCAAGATCACCGGTGTCGAGCGGTCCGGCGTCACCACGGCGTCGACGTTCGCGTACCTGATCAACGTCGACACCGGCGCCCGTGCCTGGCCGGACTCCTCGACCGGTGTGGCGCGCCTGGCCAAGGGCCGGTACATCCTGTCGGGCAGCGTGATGTCGTCGTCCGGTGGCTACACCCACGACGTCGTCAACTACCCGAACCTGACGATCTCCGGCCCGGCGACGATCGACCTCGACGCCCGCCAGGCCAAGCCGGTGAAGGTGACGCTGCCGGTCGCCGCACAGCTCTCGTTGCTGCAGACCGGTTTCGAACGCGTCGTCGGCGACGCCAGTTACACCATCGGCAACTTCTCGGTCGGCGGCGTCGTCGACCACCTCGGCATGGCGAGCATCGGCCCCGACTCGGACGAGGTCACCGGCAAGATCGCGACGTTCTGGAACGCGGGCCCGGACTTCTACGGACTCGCCTGGTACCAGAAGGGTTCCGCGCCGAAGGGCCTGACGAAGACCGTCGCGAAGAAGGACCTCGCCACGGTCAAGGTCGACCTGCCCGCACTGAAGCCGGGCCAGTCCGCCTCGATCGGCCACACGTCCTCCCCCGCGGGCCGCGCCGACTGGGGTTACGGCTCGCTCGACAACTTCGCCACAGGCCCGCGCACGGAGTACTACGGCGGCGAGGGCGGTGACTGGTCGCGCAGGTTCAACCTGTTCGACGAGACGGGCAACATCGGCGCGCTCGTCACCCCGCTGCGCCACTACAAGCCGGGCTGTTCGTACGTGGAACCGTTCAACCGCGCGGTGTTCGGCCCGGCGCTGCCCGAGGCGCGCGACGTCCCGCACTCGTTCCGCACCGGCGACTTCGTCCGCGTCACCGTGCCGCTGTACGGCGACAGCGCGGGCAACGAGGGCTACGGCCCCGTGACCGAGGCGAAGACGACGCTGTACCGCGAGAACGTGAAGGCCGTCGAGACGGCCGAGCCGGGCTGGGCGATGCTGGACGTCGCTCCGGGCGCCGCGGACTACCGCCTGGAGACCTCGGCCACGCGCGACAACGCCTTGAGCTCCGAGGTGTCCGGCGTGTGGACCTTCCGCAGCGACACGACGGCGGAACGCACCGCGCTGCCGCTGTCCGTCGTCCGCTTCACCCCGCAGCTGGACGACAACGGCTACGCCCGCGCCGGTCAGATGCTCGCGGTGCCGATCTCGACGCAGTCGCAGACGGGTTCGGTCCGCGTGACGTCCGTCGAGGTCTCCTACGACGGCGGCACGACGTGGAAGCGCACGCAGATCACGGCCAACCGCGTGCTGCTTGCCCACCCGAAGGACGCCAAGTCGGTCTCCTTGCGCGCCAAGGCGTCCGGCAGCGGCCAGACCGTGGAGCAGACGATCGTCAACGCGTACCTGCTCCGCTGAGAAAGGCGCCCACGCGCTGCCGAGCCCACGAGGCGGAGGGGCGCGCGGGCACTCCGGCTCGAACAGGACGTTGCGGCGCTTTGGTGATCGCGCGAACCTGGTACCCCAGCCGAAGGAGACCGAGTGCGCGAACTGACCGACGAGATCACCGCGGCCCACTCCCCTCCGCCGGCCCAGGCCCCTCCCACCGGGGTGAGCATCCCCGGCCGTCACGTCGCCGAGGTCGCCCGGCATCCGGACGGCCGGCTCGCGGTGATCACCTGGTCGTCGCCGCGGATCGACCCCGGCCTGCTCAACCCCGCGCTGCACGTCGTCGGGACCGACGGCACCGTCACCGACCTTGGCGCGACTTCCGCGGACGCCGGGTCGCCGGCGTGGTGGGGCGACGAGGTGTTCTACCTGGCGCTGACACCGCCGCACCTGCAGGGCGGCAACGCCGTCTTCGACCAGCGCCACCACAACCGCACCGAGGGCCTGCGGGCCTGCCCGATCGATCTCGTGCAGGACGACGGCGAGGCGCCGGTCGTGGTGGTCGCGACCGGGCTCGACACCGAGTTCCACCGGCTCGGCGGCGGCCTCCTGGGCCGCGTCACCGGCTCGCACCTCCCTCCCCGCTACAGCGACCTCGACGGCATCCCGTGGGGCGTGCAGAAGCGTCTCCGCTACCGGGCTCGCGACGGTCTCGAACTCGACGGCCTCCTCGTGCTCCCCGTCGGCTGGTCCGAACGAGACGGACCGTCTCGTCTCGTCACGCTGGTGCACGGCGGACCGTACGACCGCTGGACCGACGACCTGCAACTGCACTGGGTGCCGTCGGCCCAGTGGTTCGCGCACCAGGGCATCGCGACCTTCCTGCCCAACCCCAGGGGCGGGCAGGGCCGCGGCCACGAGTTCGCCCACGCCGTGTCCGGGAAGGTGGGGCAGGAGGAGTGGCACGACGTCGAGGCCGGCATCGACCTGCTCGTCGCCGAGGGGATCGCCGACCCCGAACGGCTCGGCATCTCCGGCTGGAGCCACGGCGGGTTCATGGCCGCGTGGGCGATGACGCGGACCGACCGGTTCAAGGCGGCGCTGGTCGGCGGGGGCATCTCGGACTGGCCGCGCCTGATCGCCACGGGTGAGTGGGGCGCGTTCGAGGCGGCGCTGGGCGACGGCCCGGAGCACAGCCCGCTCACGTACGCGGACCGGATCACCACGCCGATGTTGATCGTGCACGGCGCGGACGACACCAACGTGCCGGTGGAGCAAGCCGAACTCCTGCATCGCGCGGTGAAGCACTCCGAACTCGTCGTGTATCCGGGCGAAGGGCACTCGCTCCGGCAGCGTGCGCACAGGCTGGATCTGCTGAACCGTGCCAGAACGTTGTTCGCGAAGCTCTGACACTTGCGCAAACACTGCGCAAGCACGGCAAGCCAACAGCAAGCGAGCGCAAGCGCGAGTATCTAGATCAAATCAATTTTCCGGGCAGGTTCGGGCCCGAACCTAGAGAGAAGCCGTCTGTCCAGCCGCTGGTGATCGCCCTTGGGCACGCTGCGACACTGTTCGGACACGCGAACGAACACGGGTCTTTCCTGTTCAGAGCGCTATGTCGCAAATTTGCGCAATCACGTCGAGATATTGCGGTAATCTGCTAGTCACTTCTACGGTGAGGCGCGCCACACCCCCTCGCGTCCCCACCGAGAAGGGCCAAGCACGCCATGTCATCGACGACACGCGTTCGCTCCCTGCTAGCCCCGTTGACAGCTCTGATCACCGCAGCGGCGACCCTGACCATCGCCCCCGCCGCCCAGGCCGCACCCGTCAGCCTCGACCTGGCGAAGCAGGCCCGCATCGACCAGGTCACGCTCACGGCCTCGAAGAACAGCACCGAGACGTTCGCCGTCCAGACCAGCCTCGATGGCAGAGGCTGGTCGACGCTGGTCGCGGATCGACCACACGACTTCAAGAACGGCAAGGTGACCTTCCAGGTCGACCCGACGCTGGTCCGGCACGTCCGCGCCACCAGGACCACGGCGAAGCTCGAGGTCCGCGAGGCGGCCGTCAGCGCCCTGCTGCAGGCCACCTACAGCGCCAGCAGCACCAACCAGAACTACGGGCCGGGCAACGCCGGTGACGGCAACCAGGCGACGTACTGGGAGAGCGCGAACAACGCGTTCCCGCAGTGGCTCCAGGCCGACCTCGGCTCGGCGGTCAAGGCCGACCGGGTCGTGCTCAAGATCCCCACCGGCGGCTGGGGCGCCCGCACCCAGACCCTCGCGGTCCAGGGCAGCACCGACGGCAGCAACTTCACCGATCTGGTGCCCAGCAGGGGTTACGAGTTCGCGCCGTCGGCGAACAACACCGTCACCATCGACTTCACCGCCGCCACCACGCGGTACGTGCGGCTGCGGATCACCGCGAACACCGGCTGGCCCGCGGGCCAGATCAGCGAGTTCGAGGTGCAGGGCCCCACCGGGGGTGACACCCGGGCCCCCAGCGCGCCGAGCGGTCTCGCCCTCACCCAGCCCCAGTCCGGGCAGATCCGGCTGACCTGGAACGCGAGCACCGACAACGTCGGCGTCACCGGCTACGACGTCTACGCCAACGGGACGCTGCGCACCACGGTCACCGGCACGACCCACACCGACAGCCAGCCCGACGGCACGCGCGTCAGCTACCACGTCGTCGCGAAGGACGCGGCCGGCAACCAGTCCCCCGCCAGCAACACCGTCACGCGCGAAGGCGCCACCGGCATGAACCTGGCTCAGGGCAAGCCCGTCACGGCCAACAACAACGTGTACAACTTCGTCGCCGCCAACGCGAACGACGGAAACCTGGCCACCTACTGGGAGTCCAACGGGTTCCCCGGCACCCTGACCGTCCAACTGGGATCGAACGCGGACGTCAGCTCCGTCGCGATCAAGCTCAACCCCGACTCGGCCTGGGGCACCCGCACGCAGAACGTGCAGGTCCTCGGCCGTGAGCAGAACGCCACCGGCTTCACGAGCCTCGTCGCCGGACGGGACTACCAGTGGAACCCGGCCAGCGGCAACAACGTCACGATCAACGCGGCCGCGCGGGTCGCCGACCTGCAGCTGCGCGTCACGTCCAACACCGGTGCGCCCGGCGCCCAGGTGGCGGAGATCCAGGTGTTCGGCACCCCTGCCCCGAACCCCGACCTCACCGTCACCGCTACGTCGGTCACCCCGGCCGGCCCCGTCGAGACCGACCAGATCACGCTGAACGCCACGGTCCGCAACGCCGGAAGTGCCGCGTCCGCCGCCACCGACGTGACGTTCTTCCTCGGCACCACCGCGGTCGGCACGGCCCAGGTCGGTGCTCTCGCGGCCGGTGCGCAGGCGAACGTCAGCACGACGATCGCGGCCCGCCCGTCCGGTAGCTACGAGTACACCGCGAAGGCCGACGAGACCAAGAAGGTCGCGGAGCAGGACGAGACCAACAACGCCCGCGTCCACCCGTCCCCGATCGTCGTCACCCCGGTCCCGAGCTCCGACCTGGTCGCGGTGCCGAGCTGGTCGCCGAGCAACCCGGCCAACGGCCAGTCCACGACGTTCAGCGTCGCGATCAAGAACCAGGGCACCATCGCGTCCGCCGCCGGAGCCCACGGCATCACGGTCACGATCCTGAACAGCAGCGGCCAGACCGTCCGCACGCTGACCGGCAGCCACAACGGCACGATCAACGCCGGCGCGACGACCGCCGCGGTCAACCTCGGCACGTGGCCCGCCGCCAACGGCCGCTACACCGTCCGCACCGTCATCGCCGGCGACGGCAACGAGATCCCCGCCAAGCAGGGCAACAACACCAGCGAGCAGTCGCTGTTCATCGGCCGCGGCGCCAGCGTCCCGTGGCAGCACGTCGAGGCCGAGGACGCGACCGTCGGCGGCGGCGCGCAGGTGCTCAGTCCGAACAGGACGATCGGCGACCTCGCCGGAGAGGCGTCCGGCCGCCGCGCCGTCACGCTGAACGGCACCGGCCAGTCGGTCGAGTTCACCACCTCGGGACCGACCAACACCCTCGTCACGCGGTTCTCCATCCCGGACAGCTCCGGTGGCGGCGGCATCACGTCGAACCTCAACGTCTACGTCAACGGCACGTTCCACAAGGCCATCGACCTGACGTCGAAGCACATGTGGCTCTACGGCAACGAAGCATCGCCGGGCAACTCCCCGGGAGCGGGCGGGCCGCGCCACATCTACGACGAGGCGAACGTGATGCTCAACTCGACGTTCCCGGCGGGCACGAAGATCAAGCTGCAGAAGGACGCGGCCAACACCACGAACTACGCGATCGACTTCGTGAACTTCGAACAGGTGACGGCAGCCGGAAACCCTGACGCCGCACGTTATGCCGTGCCCGCCGGGTTCACCCACCAGGACGTGCAGAACGCGCTCGACCGCGTCCGGATGGACACCACCGGGAACCTGACCGGCGTCTACCTGCCCGCGGGCACCTACGAGACGCAGCAGAAGTTCACCGTCTACGGCAAGGCGGTCCGCGTGATCGGCGCCGGACCCTGGTTCACCCGGTTCCAGGCCCCGCTCACGCAGGAGAACACCGACATCGGCTTCAGCGCGCAGACGTCCGCCAGCGGCTCGACGTTCAGCGGGTTCGCCGTGTTCGGCAACTACACGCAGCGCAACGACGGCCCCGGCAAGGTGTTCGACTTCGCCGGCGTGCAGAACATGACCATCGAGAACATCTGGGTCGAGCACATGATGTGCCTGTTCTGGGGCAACAACGTCGACAACAACGTCATCAGGGACAACCGCATCCGCGACATGTACGCGGACGGCCTGAACATGACCAACGGCTCGTCGGGCAACCGGATCTCCAACATCGAGGCCCGCTCGACCGGTGACGACGCGTTCGCGCTGTTCGCCGCCACCGACAGCGGCGGCACCGGCCAGCAGAACAACGTGTTCGAGAACCTGAGCGTGACGACCCCGTGGCGTGCGGCGGGTCTCGCGGTCTACGGCGGCAAGCTCAACACGTTCCGCAACATCTACGTCGCGGACACGCTCACCTACTCCGCCGTGACGATCAGCTCGCTCGACTTCGGGTATCCGATGGAGGACTTCGGGCCCGAGCCGACGACGTTCAGCGGCCTCACCCTGGTCCGCTCCGGCGGTCACTTCTGGGGAGCGCAGACGTTCGGCGCGATCTGGATGTTCTCCGCGTCCAAGAAGTACACGGGGATCCGGGTGAGCGACGTCGAGATCATCGATCCGACGTACAGCGGGATCATGTTCCAGACCAAGTACAACGGTGCGGCCGAGAACAGCTTCCAGGACACGGTGCTGTCCAACGTGAGCATCTCGGGCGCGCGCAAGAGCGGCGACGCGTTCGACGCCAAGTCCGGTTTCGGGTTGTGGGCCAACGAGATGCCCGAACCGGGCCAGGGTCCGCCCGTGGGTTCCGTGACGATCAACGGCCTGCGGTTCAGCAACAACTTCCAGGACATCAAGAACACGACGTCCACCTTCACGATCAACGTCAACTGATTCCCCTGCCGCGAAGGACAATTCAATGAGAAACACGCTGTTGAAGCGTGCGATGAGCGCTGCGCTCGTGAGCGCCCTCGCACTGTTCGGACTGACACCCACGGCAGGAGCAGCGGTCGTCCGGCTGTCCGCGAACCTGACCGCGTCCAGCACCAACGGCCCGTACGGGGCCGGCAACGCCGGTGACGGCAACCAGGGCAGCTACTGGGAGAGCACGAACGGCGCGTTCCCCCAGTGGCTCCAGGCCGACCTCGGCGCCGCGAAGAGCGTCAGCAAGGTCGTGCTGCGCCTGCCCTCGAACTGGGAGCAGCGCACGCAAACGCTTGCCGTGCAAGGAAGTTCCAACGGCTCGCAGTTCAGCGACATCGTCGGCTCCGGCGGTCGGGTCTTCTCTCCCGGCTCGAACAACACGGTGACGCTGGACTTCGCGGCGACCAGCACGAGGTACGTGCGCGTCACGGTCACCGCGAACACCGGCTGGTCCGCGGCCCAGCTCAGCGAGTTCGAGGTGCACGGCAAGTCCGGCGGCCCCGTCGACCCGCCGCCCGGTGACAACCTCGCCCAGGGCAAGCCGGTCGAGGAGTCCGGGCACGTGCACGACTTCGTCGCGGCCAACGCCGTCGACGGCAACACCGGCACGTACTGGGAGTCCAACGGCCTCCCCGGTCACCTGACCGCGAAGCTGGGCTCGAACGCGGACGTCACCTCGGTCGTCGTCAAACTCAACCCCGACAATGCGTGGGGCGCTCGCACGCAGAACTTCGAGGTCCTCGGACGTGAGGCAAGCGCTGCCGCGTTCGGGACGCTGAAGGCGCGCGCCGACTACCGGTTCGACCCGGCCACCGGCAACAGCGTGACGATCCCGGTGAGTGGCCGGGCCTCGGACGTGCGGCTGCACTTCTACTCGAACACCGGCGCGCCCGGCGGCCAGGTCGCCGAGTTCCAGGTGTTCGGCGCGTCCGCACCGGCGCCCGACCTGACCGTCACGAACCTGACGTGGACTCCGGCCAGCCCCAGTGAGGCCGACGCGATCAGGCTCACCGCCACCGTGCGCAACGGCGGCACCGTTGCGTCCGGCGCGACGACGCTGAACGCCACGCTCGGTGGCACCGTCGCGGGCTCGGCTTCCGTCGCGGCACTCGCTCCTGGAGCCACGGCCACCGTCACCGTCGACGCGGGCCGCCGGGGTGCCGGGTCCTACGCGGCCGCGGCCACGGTGGACCCGGCCAACCATGTCGCGGAGACCAACGAGGGCAACAACACCTTCACCTCCGGCTCTCCCCTGGTCGTCGGCCAGGCACCGGGACCGGACCTGCAGATCACCGGCGTCACGCCGAACCCGTCGTCCCCGGCGGCCGGCCAGCAGGTGACGTTCGCGGTGTCGGTGAACAACCGCGGCACCTCGGCGGCGGGCGCCTCGGTGACCCGAGTGTCTGTTGGCGGCAGCACTTTGAACGCCAACACCGGTGCGATCAACGCCGGTCAGACCGTCACGGTCAACGTCGGCACCTGGACCGCCACCAACGGCGGTGCCACGGCGACCGCGACGGCGGACGCGACCAACGTGGTGGCGGAGACCAACGAGACCAACAACACCGCGACCCAGTCCATTGTGGTCGGACGCGGCGCTTCGACGCCGTTCACCTCGTACGAGGTGGAAGCGGGCCGTTACCAGGGCACGCTGCTGCAGGCCGACGCCGAGCGGACGTTCGGGCACACCAACTTCGGGTCCGAGTCCTCGGGCCGCAAGTCGGTGCGCCTCGACGCGCAGGGCCAGTTCGTGGAGATCACCTCGACGGTCAGCACCAACTCGATCGTCGTGCGCAACTCGATCCCGGACGCCGCCGCGGGCGGTGGCCAGGAGGCGACGATCAGCCTCTACGCGAACGACCAGTTCGTGCAGAAGCTGACCCTGTCGTCGCGCCACAGCTGGCTCTACGGCACGACCGACGACCCCGAGGGCCTCACGAACCGTCCCGGCGGCGACGCCCGCAGGCTGTTCGACGAGACCTCGCAGCTGCTGGCGAACAGCTACCCGGCCGGCACGAGGTTCAAGCTGCAGCGCGACTCCGGTGACAACGCCCAGTTCTACGTCATCGACCTGGTCGACCTGGAGCAGGTCGCCCCGGCGGCCTCGAAGCCCGCGGACTGCGTCTCGATCACGCAGTACGGTGCCACGGCGAACGACCAGACGGACGACACGGACGCCCTGCAGCGCGCCGTGACCGCCGACCAGAACGGGGAGATCCCCTGCGTCTGGATCCCGGAGGGCAGGTTCCGCCAGGAGAAGAAGATCCTCACCGTGTTCAACAGCGGTGGCGACAACCAGGTCGGCATCCGCAACGTCACGGTCCGCGGCGCCGGCATGTGGCACTCGCAGCTGTTCTCGCTGATCCAGCCGCAGGACGCGGACACGATCAACCACCCGCACGAGGGCAACTTCGGGTTCGACATCGACGACAACACGCAGATCTCCGACATCGCGATCTTCGGCTCCGGCCGGATTCGCGGCGGTGACGGCGGCGCGGAGGGCGGCGTCGGCCTCAACGGCCGGTTCGGCAAGAACACCAAGGTCACCAACGTGTGGATCGAGCACGCCAACGTCGGTGTCTGGGTCGGCCGCGACTACACCAACCTGCCGGACCGCTGGAACCCCGGTGACGGCCTGCAGTTCAGCGGCATGCGCATCCGTGACACGTACGCCGACGGCATCAACTTCACCAACGGCACGCGCAACTCCACGGTGTTCAACTCGTCGTTCCGCACCACGGGCGACGACGCGCTGGCCGTGTGGGCGTCGAAGTACGTGAAGGACCAGAACCTGGATGCCGGCAGCGGCAACGCGTTCCTCAACAACACGATCGCACTTCCGTGGCGTGCCAACGGGATCGCGATCTACGGCGGGTCGAACAACCGCGCGGAGAACAACATCATCTCCGACACGGCGAACTACCCGGGCATCATGCTGGCGACCGACCACGACCCGCTGCCGTTCGGCGGGACGACGACGCTCGCCAACAACGCCCTGTACCGCACGGGCGGCGCGTTCTGGGGTGAGGCGCAGGAGTTCGGCGCCATCACGCTGTTCTCGCAGAACCTGCCGATCCCCGGCGTCGTCATCCGCGACACCGAGATCCTGGACTCCACCTACGACGGGATCCAGTTCAAGGGCGGCGGCAGCGGCATGCCGGACGTGCGGATCACCAACGTCCGCATCGACAAGTCGAACAACGGCTCGGGCATCCTCGCGATGGCCCAGGCCCGCGGCTCGGCGCGCCTGACGAACGTCACGATCACGAACTCCCGCGACGGTGACATCACCATCGAGCCGGGTTCGCAGTTCGTCATCAACTAGATCACATTTAGAGCCACCTCCGATCGGGTACCACCCCGGTCGGAGGTGGTTTCACATGTCTGTGGTCGTTGTCGGGTTCGACGGTTCCGACCTGGCCAGGCGCGCGGTGCGGTTCGGTGCCGAGGAAGCTTCCCGCCGCGGAGCGGCCCTGCGGGTCGTGCACGCCGTCCGCGCCCCACTGCCCGAGCCCGTGTTCACGCCGATGTCCTTCCCGGTGCCGGAGTTCGTCACCGAGGAGACGATGTCCAAGGCCGCCGAGGACCACCTCGCCGAACTGGCCGCCGAGATCAGGCAGGGCTGGCCGGACCTCGAGGTCACCACGCACGTGCGCATGGGCCGCCCGGTCGACGTCCTCGCCGACGAACCCGGCGACCTGCTCGTGCTCGGCTCGTCCGGCCGCACCGGCATCGCGGAGATGTTCCTGGGCTCCACCGCCGTCGAACTCGTGTCGACCGCCGGCCGCCCGGTGGTCGTGACCCGCACCGGCCCCGTCGACGGCCGCGTGGTCGTCGGCATCGACGGCTCCGACACCTCGACGGACGCGATCGCGTTCGCCTTCGAGTACGCCGCCCGTCACGGCCGCGACGTGCTCGCCATCCACGCGTGGAACGACGCCGGCTGGGCCGAACTGCCCGAGCAGGACTTCGGCCACGTCCGCAAGGACCTCTCCGACCTGCTGAGCGAACAGCTGGCGCCGTTCGAGGCCCGCCACCCCGAGGTGCACGTGTCACAGGAGGTCGCGTTCGACGCCCCCGCCCGCGCGTTGCTCCAAGCGGCCGGCGGCGCGGCCCTGGTCGCGGTCGGAAGTCACGGCCGTGGCGCCGTGAAGCGTGCAATCCTGGGTTCCGTGAGCCACGCTGTGCTCCACCACGCGCCGTGCCCGGTCGCAGTGGTCCATCGGAGGTGACGTGAGATGCGCGGGTTAGCGGCCGTGCTGCTGTGCCTGGTGCTGGCGTCGTGCGGCCAGGTGCCGCCGGCAGAGGTGCCTTCTTCCAGCACACCCACCACCGACGCGACCACGCCGAGCACCCCCGCTCCGCTGCCACCGTCGTCGACACCCCTGCCCACCGCACCGCCCGTGCCCACGCTGCCGACGCCGTCACGGGCGCTGGAGCCGGGGACGACGGTCGTGCGGGGCACGGTGTCGGCGGGGGCCGAGTCGGGTTGTGTGCTGCTGAGCAACGGGGTCGCGCAGTACCTGCTGCTCGGTGCCGACCCCGCGATCGCGGTGGCCGGTGCCGTGGTGGAGGTGACCGGACGGCCGGATCCCGGTGCGATGACGACGTGTCAGCAGGGCACGCCGTTCCACGTCACGAAGACCCAGCGCGGCTGACGTCTTCGTCCAGCGGCGAAACGGCCTCGAAACGGCCACCGCACTGGACTGAACGGCGGAATGGACGTACAACCGAACGACGACGGACCCGGAACCGGGTCGAGGCGGCGCGTTCTTCGCACAAGGCGAGGTGCTGCCATGAAAACGATTCCGGCAGAGGTCGCGGCCTACGTTCAGCAGAACGAGCCGCGTACTCCTGTTTTCGACTGCACCGCGGGCGTGGCGAGACCGACGCCCGGTGGAACCGAGCTGAGACACCGGCTGGTCGTGATCGGCGACTCCCTCTCCCACGGGTTCCAAAGCGGTTCGATCTTCAACACCGAACTGTCCTATCCCGCGATCATCGCCCACGAGCTCGGCTGGTCCGGACACTTCCGCCACCCGCGGTACCCGTTCCGCGGCGGACTGCCGTTCAACCTCGAAGAGGTCATGCGCAGGGCGGAACGGCGGTTCGGACTGGAGATCTCGGGCTGGCGGGAGAGCATGCAGGCCGCGGCCGACGTGTGGCGGTTCATCGACGACGTCGAGGACTACTGGGAACGCGGCGACGGCAGCATCCGTCCCGCCGACCCCTGGATCAACCACTGCCTGGCCGTGTACGGATGGGACCTCAGGGACGCGCTGGAGCTCACCTCCGACCTGTGCTGGGACTCGCTGGAACCGGTGAACGACAACCCGTTCAAGCCGTGGGTCCAGAACGCGAGCGAACGGGCCGCGCTCCGCGTCTACCCGTCAGGAGAGCACAGCCACAGGACGTTCTTCGACGCTGCCAAGGCCCTCAACGCGGATGGCGGGATCGAGACCCTCGTCGTCTTCCTGGGTGCGAACAACGCCCTGAAAGTGGTGACGCGGCTCAAAGTCGAGTGGAGCGAGGACCCCGGCTACGCCACACGCGGCAAGAAGGACAAGTACACCGTCTGGCAGCCCGAGCACTTCAGAGCCGAACTCGCCGAGATCGAGGCGAACGTCGAGGCGATCGGTGCCCGCCGTGTCATCTGGTGCACCGTGCCGCACGTGACGGTGGCGCCCATCGCCCGTGGCGTGAACCAGAAGAAGGGCACCCCGTACTTCGAGTACTACACGCGTCCGTGGATCCCGGACGGAGACTTCAACCAGCACACCGACGACTGCATCACCGGCGCCGAGGCGCACGCGGTGGACGCGGCGATCGACCTGTACAACGAGGCGATCACCGCGACCGTTCGAAAAGGACGCGAGAACCACGACTGGTACCTGCTCGACACCGCCGGCCTCATGGACAGGCTCGCGCACCGCCGCTACATCGTGGACCTGGAGGCGAGACCGTCCTGGTGGGAGCCGTACGAGCTCCCCGAGGCACTCGCGAAGCTGGCGCCCAGGATCGACTCCCGCTTCCTCACCGCCGACGGCACCGGTGGACGCCGGACAGGCGGTCTCTTCTCGCTGGACGGCGTGCACCCCACGACCGTCGGATACGGGCTCATCGCCCAGGAGCTGATCAAGATCATGGAGCAGGCCGGTGTCGTGTTCCGCAGCGCGAGCGGGGAAAAGCGGGAGGGCCCGATCAAGGTGAACTTCGAGCGGCTGATCGAGGCCGACACGCTGGTGAAGTCGCCGCCGCAGAACATCGGGTTCGCCCTCGACTCGCTCGGATGGCTGGACGAGATGCTCGACTGGGCCAAGCTCGCGACCGGGGGCGGGTGGCGCTGACAGCGGCCAGCTCGTCGTTCCGGAGTGACGGCGGGAGGCGCGCCCGTGAGCGCGCCCCTGCCCCACTTCAGCCGTTCAGGGCCTCGCGGAGGAACGCCACGGCCTGGCCGATCGCGGCCTCCGCCGCGTGCGTTCCGCGCAACGCGTTCAGCATCACGAAGTCGTGGATCGCGCCCGCGTACCGGACTGCGGTGACGGGCACGCCGGCCTCGCGCAGCTTGTCGGCGTAGGCCTCGCCCTCGTCGCGCAGCACGTCGGCCTCGGCGGTGATCACGAGCGCCTGGGGCAGACCCGCGAGCTGCTCGAGCGTGGCCCGCAACGGAGAGGCGGTGATCTCCGCGCGCTCCACCGGGTTCGTCGTGTACTGGTCCCAGAACCACTGCATGCCGTCGCGGCGCAGGAAGTAGCCCTCGGCGAACTGCAGGTACGAGTCGGTGTCGAAGGACGCGTCGGTGACCGGGTAGAAGAGGACCTGGGCCTTGAGCGCGATGTCGCCGCGTTCCTTGGCCTGCAACGTCAGCGCGGCCGCCATGTTGCCGCCGACCGAGTCGCCGGCCACCGCGACGCGGGTGACGTCGAGGCCGTACGAGGCGCCTTCGCGCTGGATCCACTGTGCGGTGGCGTAGTTCTGGTCGATCGCGAGCGGGTAGCGGGCCTCGGGCGAGAGCGAGTAGTCGGGGAAGACGACGGCGGCACCGGCGCCGACGGCGAGTTCGCGGACCAGGCGGTCGTGGGTGTGGGCGTTGCCGAACACCCAGCCCGCGCCGTGGATGTACAGGATCACCGGGAGCTCGCCGGTCGACCCCGCCGGCTTGACCACGCGGACCTTGAAGCCGTCCAGGGAGACCCACTGCTCGTCGATCTCGGGCTTGTCGACGGCACCCGACTGGACCTCGTCGACGGCCTTGCGGCCCTCTTCCGGGGCGATCTCGAACAGGAACGGCCGCTGGGCGGTCGCGGCGGCGAACTCGGCGGCGGCGGGTTCGAGAACGGGGCGCTTCATGGCTGCTCCTTCAGGTCGGATGCCATAAAGCTAGCGTGCGATTAAATCGTGCACAACGTAATCACGGCCTCATCACGTCCGGGAATAACAGCGGCCCTCGCCCGAGGACGAGGGCCGCTGAAGAAGTCAGGCCACCGTGAAACCGGCGGTCGCTCCCGTGAAGCCGGTGATCTTGCCGGTCCAGCCGCTCTTCTCGTCGCCGTGGTGCACGATCCGGTAGGTGCCGGCGGGGGTGTCCGCCGGGATCTGCCAGGTGATCGTGGCGTTGGAGAAGGCGATGCCGACGCGCTCCCACTTGTAGCGCGTGGACCAGTCGCCGTCGTCGGCGACGCGCACCCAGGAGCCGTTCACCTGCCGCTGCACCTCCAGGAAGGTGTGGTTGCGGTGCAGGTTGTTCTTCGGGTGGCCGGTGACGAACACCGACGTCACGGTCTCGCCGCGCCCGTACGAGGCCTTGGGAGCGATCAGGACGTCGCCGTACTTCTTGTCCGCCGGCTTGTCGTCGAGCACGACGCCGGTCTGCAGGTTGATCTCGGTGAACGGCGGCTTGCCGGGGTTCGGGCCGGGAGCCAGCGGAGAGCCGGACCTCATCGACGCGGCGAGCTTCGCGAACTCCTGCTGGTAGGCCGGGGTCGTGTTGCGGCCGAACAGGGTGGAGCCGCCCTCGTACTGCTGCGAGTCGTACTCCTCCGGCGTGGTGACGTACTGGCTGTAGTCGTTGGCGTAGCCCTGGATCAGCACGTTCCGCAGCGGCACACCGGCCTCGGCGGCGACGGTCTTGCGGATGCGCAGGCCCGCGGTGATCGTGACCTCACCGGGCACCGCGACGAGGTGCAGCTGGCCGATGCGGACGATCTGCAACGGCACGACGTTCGGCGTGGCGCCGATCAGACCCGTCGGCACCAGCGAGGCCTTGGGGAACTGGCAGTCGCGCAGCCACTGCGGGACCTCCATCTGCAGCGGGTCGAAGAGCTTCTTCCACGGCGACTGCATGCCCTCGGAGAAGCCGGGGATCGCCGGGCCGTCCTCGATGCTGCCCGCGATGGTCGACGCGCCGACGACGCCGGAGCAGGTGGTGCCGGGCTGTCCGGTGTCGGTGTAGCGGCTCTCGACCTGCACGGCCGACATGTCGACGAACCGCATGCGCGAGTCGACGCCGCCGGACATCGCCGCCTGCGGGCCGTGGTAGACCTCCTGCGCCTTGCGGTTCTGGCGCTCGCCGATGACGCGGGCGTTCTCCCACTCGTTCTCGGTGGGGCCGGAGCCGGGCTTCAGGTTGAGGTTCGGCGACATGTCGCCCGCGTTGGTGTTCGGGAACGCCGCCACGAAGCCCGCGGTGTCGTCCAGGTATCGCACGCCCTCGTCGTCGTGCTCCCACTGGTACGCCGCGTACCCCTTGTTGTCGGGGCTGATCAGCGTGCTGGCGTTGGTGATCGACGTGTTGTGCGTGGCGAACCAGCTGATGGCGCCGACCCGCTGGCCGCCCTGGCTGAACTTCAGCACGGTCATCTGCGGGTCGATGCCCGCGGGGAACGCGCCCTTGTCGGGGTTGCGGTCGAACGCGACGCGCGACCGGTTGACCGACGCGTTCGTGAGCTCGCCGACGCCGAGGCTGATCGAGCCGGGCTTCACGTCCTCGTGCGCCTCGACGACCGACTCGGTGATGCCGTCGACCACGGCCGCGAGTGCCTGCGGCTGCATGCCGAGGATCGACAGGTTGTAGGCGAGGTTGTGCGACTGGCCGCCGGGGCCGCTGTGCGTGTGCGTGGCGGACAGCAGCAGGTTCTCGCGGGTGTAGGTGGTGCCGTACTTGGCCTGGAGCTTGGCGAGCACGCCCTCCTGGACCGCGCGGAAGATCATCGCGAGGTCGGCGTTGACGTACGCGACGCGCTTGTTCGTGGACCGGTCGACCACGACGTAGGCCCGCGACCGCAGCCGCTGGTGGATGCCCGTCGTCTTCTGGTCGAACTTCGAGTAGCCCATCATGCCGTTCTCGGCGGCCGGGCCGGTGACGTCGGAGATGCCCCGGCCCACCAGGTACGGCTCGGGTTCCGCCCACGCGAACGGACCGCTGACCAGCGCCGCACCGACGAGTGCGGCGACCACCGTCAAGACTTTCGCCCGCATGGACACCCCGCTAAGTGAATGGGATTCACATTTCAGGGTCGACGGTAGGTGATCCAGACCACTTCGAGCAAGTCACCGCCAGTGCGTTGGCGGTGACCACGAGCAAGATTCCAGCCCAATGGTGGAGTGCGAGCTCCTCCCCCAGCAGCACCAGGCCCGCGAGCGCGGCCAGCACCGGGTGCACGCTGCACACCAGCCCGAAGAGCCGCGCCGGCACCTTGCGCAACGCGATCACGTCGGCCGCATACGGCACGACGCTGCAGAACACGCCCGCCGCGACGGCGTACAGGATCGCCATGCCGTTGAACTGCCCCTGGACGATCAGGTACACCGCGACCGGCACGTAGAGCAGCGCGGACACGCTCGTCGCGGCGGCCGGTGCCTGCAGGCCGGGCAACCGTTGCCCGACCAGGCGGTTGAGCAGGATGTACGCGGCCCAGCTGGCCGCCGCGAGCAGTCCGGCGCCGATGCCGAGCCAGTCGCTCGACGGCCCCGGGAGCACCAGCACGTAGACGCCGACGGCCGCGATCAGCACGAACAGGAAGTCGAGCCGCGTGCGCGAGCCGCCCAGCGCGACCGCGAGCGGCCCGAGCACCTCCAGCGTGACGGCGAGGCCCAGCCCGATCCGGTCGACGGCGGTGTAGAGGCTCAGGTTCATCGTGGCGAACACCACGCCGAGCGCGATAGTCGGCCACCACTGCGCCCAGGTGAACCGGCGCGGGTTCGGGCGGGCCACGGGCAGCAGCACCGCCGCCGCCACGAACTGCCGCACGGCCACGACACCGGCCGGGCCGATCGACGCGAACGCGTGCGCGCCCATCGCGGCACCGAGCTGGCTGCTCGCGGCGCTGGCGGTGATCGTGGCGAATCCACCGAGGCTCTTCATGCTCCACAGCCTGCGGTTCCAGTCCAGGAACGGGAAATGCGCCTGCCGCGTCAGCCATACGACTGACGTATGAATAGGTACGCTCCGCACATGGATCTGCGGCAGCTGAAGTCGTTCGTGGCCGTGGTCGACGCCGGGACGTTCACCGACGCCGCCACCGTCCTCGGCCTCACACAGGCCTCGGTGTCCCGCTCGGTCGCCGCACTGGAAGCAGCGTTGGGCGTACGACTGCTGCAACGCTCGACCCGGCACGTCGCGCTCACCGCCGTCGGCTCCCAGGTGCTCGACGGTGCCCGCCGCGTGCTCGACGAAGTCGCCCACCTGCACCGGATCGCGTCGCAGTCGCTGACCGAACTGCGCATCGGCTACGCCTGGTCGGCGCTCGGCAAGCACACCCGGCGGGTGCAGAAGTCCTGGGCCGCACAGCATCCCGGGCTGCCACTGGTGTTCGTCCAGTCGAACTCGCTGACCGCGGGACTCGCCGAGGGCACGGCCGACGTCGCCGTAGTGCGCAAGGCGATCGACGACGCGCGGTTCGAGACGGCGTTGCTGGGCACCGAGCGGCGCTACGGCGTGGTCGCGACGGACAACCCGTTGGCGCGCAAGCGTTCGCTCAAGCTCGCCGACCTCGCCCGGTACTCACTCGCCGTGGACGACCGCACCGGGACGACCACCTTGGACCTGTGGCAACCCGGCAAGGCACCCGCCGTCGTGCGCAACACCCACAGCGTCGACGAGTGGCTGACGCTGATCGCGGCGGGGCAGGCCGTCGGCATGACGTCGGAGGCCACCGCGAGCCTGAACCCACGTCCAGGCGTCGCTTATCGGGCCGTGGCCGACGCCCCGCCGATCGCGGTGTGGCTCGCGTGGTGGAAGGACCAGCCGCCGCAGCACCTCACCGACCTGATCACGCTGGCCTGCGACGCCTATCGGGTGTGAGGACTCACCGCCGAACCCGGTGCAGGAGTGGAAGTTTCTCCCCTCTTCACCGTCCGCGAGCTCACTTAGTGTCACGTGTCATGGACGGGCTGATGCAGCCTCGACCGCTCACCATCGCGCACATCCTCGAGCGGGCCGAGCGACTCCACGCGCACAAGCAGGTCGTAACGGCCGGCGTCGAGCGGGTGACGTACGCCGAGGTGGCCGAGCGGACCCGGCGCCTCGCCACGGCGCTCGGCTCGCTCGGCATCCCGGAAGGCGCCAGGGTCGCGACGTTCGCGAGCAACGCACGACGGCACCTGGAGCTCTACCTCGCGGTGCCGGTCACCAAGCGGGTCCTGCACTCGATCAACATCCGGCTCGCGGCGGACCACCTCGAGTACATCGTCAACCACGCCGAGGACGACGTCGTGTTCGTCGACCGCGCGCTGCTACCGCGGATCTGGCCGAGCGCCCACCGGATGCCGAAGGTGCGGTACTGGGTGGTGCTGCCCGACGACAGCCGCGAGGAGATCCCGGCCGATCCCCGCGTCCTGCACTACGACGACCTGGTCTCGGCCGCCGAGCCGTTCGCGGGCTCGTTCGAGGACACCTTCACGCTCGCGGACGAGAACCTCGCCTCCGGGCTCTGCTACACCTCGGGGACGACCGGACCGCCGAAGGGCGTGCTCTACAGCCACCGGTCGACGATCCTGCACTGCCTGGGCACGCTCGCCGCAGGGTTCATCGGTCTCAGCGAGAGCGATGTCGTGATGCCGATCGTGCCCATGTTCCACGCCAACGCGTGGGGACTGCCCTACGGCGCGATGATGACGGGCGCCTCGCTGGTCCTGCCCGGCCCGTCCTCCGAGCCGACGCACCTGCTGAAGTTGATGGAGTCCGAACGCGTCACCGTCGCCGGCGCCGTGCCGACGGTGTGGACGAGCCTGGTTCCCCAGCTGGCCCACCACGACCTGGGCGCGACGCGGTTCCTCCTCGGCGGCGGCTCGGTGATCGCCCCGGCGCTGTCGGAGACCTACCGGGCCGCGCTCGGTGTCCCCATCACCCACTCCTGGGGCATGACGGAGATCAGTCCGGTCGGGACGATCGGCGGCACCCGCACCCGGCACCGGCACGCGACCGAGGCGGAACAGGTGGCCGTGCGCGCGTCCCAGGGCCAGCCCCTGCCGCTCGTGAACCTGCGGATCGCCGACGTCGAGACGGGTCAGGCACTCCCCCGCGACGGCAGGGCCATCGGCGAGCTCCAGGTCGCGGGACCGTGGGTGGCGGGCGGGTACTTCGAGGTCGAGTCGGCGGAGAGCTTCACGGCCGACGGCTGGCTGCGGACCGGTGACCTCGCCACCATCGACGCCGACGGGTACATCAGGCTCGTCGACCGGATGAAGGACCTGATCAAGTCCGGCGGCGAGTGGATCTCCTCGGTGGAGCTGGAGAGCGCGCTCACCTCACACCCCGACGTGGTCGAGGTGGCCGTGGTCGCCCGCCCGGACGACAGGTGGGGCGAACGCCCGGTGGCCTACGTCGTCCTGCGCGACGGCAGCGCCACCACCGGCGACGAACTGCTGCGCCACATCACGCCCGCGGTCGCCAAGTGGTGGCTGCCCGACGAGGTCGTCTTCCGGACCGCCCTGCCCAAGACCGGCACGGGCAAGCTGTCGAAGAGCGCCCTGCGCGACTCAGCCTGAGTTGCGCAACCGGAACAGCTGGAGCCCGAGCTGCAGCTCCAGGTCGTTCTCGGTGCGCCAGCCCGCACCGAGGACGTCGCCGACCCGGTCCAGCCGCTTGAGCAACGTGTTGACGTGCACGTGCAACGCGCGTGCGGTCGCCGCGACGTTCGCGCGGTGGTCGTAGTAGGCGCTGAGGGTGCCGACGAGATCGGTGCCACGGCGTTCGTCGTGGTCGGCCAGCGGACCGACGGAGGTGTCGAGGAAGCGGTCGAGCTCGCGCACCCGGTCGGGGTCGAAGACCATGGCGTACAACGCATACCGACCCGTCGTGACGCCTCGGTCGGTGTGCGTGAGAGCCCGCATGACCGCGCCACAACGACTTGCCAGTGAGTAGGCGCGCGCCCAGTCGTGGCCGATCGCCCGCTCCCCCACGACGGTGACGGCGCTGCCCAGCGCGCGCCGGAGCCGCCGGTGGACCTCGTCGGCGGTCCGGTCGTCGTCGGTGCTGGGCACGATCATCGTCGCCTTGCCCAGGTGTTCGCCGGCGAGCCCCGCGCGGTCCCTGGCGATCTCGTGCAGGTGGCGCGCGAGATCGGTCGGCGGCACCGTCGCTGAGTCCGCGACCAGCACCAGGTTCAGCCGGTCAGCGTCGATGCCGCGCGCTCGGGTGCGGGTGCGCTGCGCCGGGCCGATCCCCGGGCCGCCGACCATCAACTCCGTCAGCAGCTCGCCGCTCAGCCGTTCGCTGGCCTCGGCGACCGCCCGCTCCTTGAGGATCAGCAGCCCGAGGATGTGCGTGGCCCGTTCGAGCGTGCGCAGGTCCATGGCGTCCGAGGCGCCGGTGGCCGCGTCCCTGCTCCACTCCAGCGCGCCGAGGTGGCTGTCACCCGCCCGGATCGGGGCCACGCTGCGGGCGACCCCGTCCTGCACCGACGTCGTGACGCGGCCGGAGCGGTGACCGGCGGCGTCGAGCAGCGCGACGGTCCCGCCCAGCTGGTCGGCGAGGAGCTGGGCGACGTCGTCCGGTGTGCCGCCCTCCAGCACCACCCCGGTCAGCGCCTCGTGGATCGCCTGCGCCCGTTCGACGACGGCCACGTGCTCCTCGATCCGGCGGTACGCGACCTGCAGGTCCTGCAACGCGGTCCGGCTCTCCTCGTAGAGGCGGGCGTTGTTGAGCGCCACGGCGGCGTGGTCGGCGAACGCGCTGAGCAACGCGATCTCGCCCGCGTCGAACGACCTCTCGGACCGGTACGCGGCGAACAACGCGCCGACCACCTCGTCCCGGATCACCAGTGGCACACCGAGAAGAGCGACCAGGTCCTCCGTGCCGACGAGCCGGTCGAAGCCCGCGTCGTGGTCGATGTGGGTCGAGCCGGCGTAGTTGCGCACCCACTGCGGGCGCCGGGTGGTCAGCACCTTTCCGCCCAGCCCGACCCCGGCCGGGATGGTCGCGCTGAGGAACGCCGCCGAGATCGTCCCCTCCGCCGCCTTGGCCGACAGCCTGCCGTCCGCGACCAGCGACAGGTACGTGAAGTCCGTGCCCATCAGGTCGTGGGCGTGCCGGACGATCGACTGCAGGACGTCGTCCAGCTCGCCGAGGGCGGTGAGCGATTTGGCGGTGGCGTACAACGACGCCAGTTCGCGCTGGCGGCGCACCAGCTCGTGCGACTCACTCGGATCGATGCTCACCCCGTCATTGTGGCCCAGCGACCGGTGGTGGAAAGTCCCACCGAACGAAGCGAAGTGGTGTGTGATCCGAACCTCAACCAGACGGGGTCGCCGCCCTAGCATTGGCCGCCATCACCTGCCGGTTCATCGACGAAGGCGGCATGTATGGCAACCCCTCTGACCCAGCCCGAAGAGCAGTCCGCGCAGCCGGACTCGGATGCGACCCGCCGCCGCGGTTTCCGCAAACTGCTCACCGTGGGGCTGATCGGCAGCTCGATCGAGTGGTACGACTTCTTCCTCTACGGCACCGCGGCCGCGCTCGTGTTCCCCAAGGTGTTCTTCCCGCAGTCCTCGGCGCTGACCGGGACGCTGCTCGCGTTCAGCACGTTCTGGGCGGGCTTCGTGGCGCGCCCGATCGGCGGCGTGCTCGCCGGGCACTTCGGGGACAAGTACGGGCGCAAGCCGGTCGTCGTCACGTGCCTCGCGCTCATGGGCGCCGCGACGTTCCTGATCGGCTGCCTGCCCAGCGCGTCGTCGGCCGGCGCGCTCGCCCCGGTCCTGCTGGTGACGCTGCGGTTCCTGCAGGGGCTCGCGGCGGGCGGCCAGTGGGGCGGGATCATGTTGCTGCTCACCGAGTCCGCCAGTCCGAAGCGGCGCGGGTTCGCCGGGACGTTCGGGCAGACCAGCGTCTTCGTCGCCGTGATCATCTCGAACCTGATCTTCGTGGCCGCCAGCGGTCTCATGCCCAACGACGCGTTCCTCAGCTGGGGCTGGCGGATCCCGTTCCTGGTCAGCATCGTGATGTTCGCCGTGGTCCTGTACATCCAGTCCAAAGTGGAGGACACGCCGGAGTTCCGCGAGCTGCAGACCGAGGTCGCACGGCCCGAGCGCGCCGTGGTCAGGGCCCCGCTCGCCCAGGTCATCAGGACCAGGTGGGGAACGATCCTGCTCGCCTGCGGCATCCTCTCGGCCACCAACAGCCTCTTCTACGTCAGCATCGCCGGCCTGCTGAACTACGGCACCACGTCCTTGAAGCTGGACCGCAACGGGCTGCTCGCCGTCGTGCTGCTCGGTTCCGTGGCGATGCTCGCGGTGCTGCCCTGGGCCGGTCACGTCTCCGACCGGATAGGACGCCGTCCGCTGATCCTCGTCGGCGGCCTGGGCGTCGCGTTGTGGGGCTTCCCCTACTTCGGGCTCGTGAACACCGCGTCGCTGCCGCTGATCTTCGTCGCCGTGGTCGTGGGCTTCACCTTCCAGTGCCTCACCTACGGCCCGATCGCGAGCTTCCTCGGCGAACTGTTCGCGCCCAACGTCCGCTACTCCGGCGCGTCGCTGTCCTACCAGCTCTCCGCGATCATCATCAGCGGTGGCACGCCGTTCCTCATGACCGCGCTCATCGCCGAGACCGGCAGCACCTGGCCGGTCGCCGCCTACATCACGGCCATGGGGCTGATCACCTTCGTCAGCGCGTGGTTCCTGCCCGAGACGAACCCGGCCGAGGTCCGCGCGGACCCGCAGGCCGTTCCCGGCACGCACCTCTACCGCTGAGAAGGAGACCGCCGTGAGGACACTCGCCGTACTCGCGACCTCGGTGCTGCTGCTCGGCGCCGACCCCGCACTCGCAACGACTCCGCCCAGGAACGCGCCGTCGTGTGCCTCGCTGACCCAGCTGAGGATCCCGGCGTCCGTGATCAGCCTGCCCACCACCGGCGGCCGGGTCCAGGCGGCGGCGCTGACCACCAGTGTCGTGAGTGGACAGACGATCGAGCACTGCCAGGTCGACGCCGACCTGTACCCGGTCGACAGGTCGGCGCCCGCCATCAAGATGCGGATCTCCTTGCCGCACGGGTGGAACGGCAGAGCGATGATGTTCGGTGGAGGCGGGTACAACGGCACGATTCCCGCTCTGACGGGCAACGTACCGTTCGCCGCCGCAGACGCCTTGGCACCTCTGGCGCGGCGGTACGCGGTGTTCGCCAGCGACTCCGGCCACCAGCAGGGACCGGGCACCGTGCCGTCGCTGGACGGCTCGTTCGGCGTGAACGACGAGGCGCTGCGCAACTTCGCCGCCGGTGACGCGCTGAAGAAGACGCACGACGCGAGCCTGTTCCTGATCCGGCGCGCGTACGGGCACGGTCCCGCCGAGACGTTCTTCGCGGGCGGTTCGACGGGTGGCCGCGAGGCGCTCATCGTCGCGCAACGGTGGCCGCGCGCGTTCGACGGCGTGATCTCGGGTTATCCCGCGTGGAACAACCTCGCCGAGGCCCTGTACCTGGGCCACCTGACGCAGGTCCTGTCCCGCCCCGGCGCGTTCCCGGATCCGGAGAAGCAGAAACTCCTGTACGACACCGTGATCAGTGCCTGCGACGGTGTGGATAGCTTGCGGGACGGAGTCGTCTCGAACCTGCGCGGCTGCCACTTCGACCCCCGTGTCCTGCGCTGCCCCGACGGCGCGGACACGGGTCCCACCTGCCTTTCGGACGCCCAAATCGGGGCGGTGACGGCGATGTCGACGCCGTTCCGGTGGCCGTACCGGGTCGCCAGCGGCGAGACGGAGTACCCCGGTTTCCCGTTCCTGTCGGGCGCGGACATGCGGACGCCGTTCCTCGGGTTCGGCACGACGGCTCCGGCGAACCCGATGCCGGTGACGAGCGG
Source organism: Lentzea pudingi (assembly GCF_014646255.1). Lineage (GTDB taxonomy): Bacteria > Actinomycetota > Actinomycetes > Mycobacteriales > Pseudonocardiaceae > Lentzea > Lentzea pudingi. The sequence goes on along the minus strand of NZ_BMNC01000001.1, from coordinate 451,643 downwards.
GTACGGCATGCAGTACTGGGACCAGTGGGTCAAGCACTTCCTGACCCGCGACCCCGGCTTCAACTCCCTCGACCTCGACCCGCGGCGTCCGGGGAAGTGGCTCGACCGGATCAGCGAACTCTCCACGATCCAGGACCGCAACAACGTCGACCTCGGCCCGTTCGCCCGCTCCGGCGGCAAGCTGCTCCTGCTGCACGGTGCCGCCGACGAACTGGTCTCGCACCGCTCGACCAACGACTACTACGAGCGCGTGCACGACCTGCTCGGCGCCAGGACGACCGAAAGCTTCCTGCGGTACTACTTGGTGCCCGGTGCCAACCACGCGAACTTCGGCACGCCGTCGTTCGCCGCCGGCTGGGACTCGTTGTCGGCACTGGAGCGCTGGGTCGCAAGTGGACGGTCGCCGAGGAACCCCGTCGTGGCCGACGTGACCCACGACCGCACCCGTCCGCTGTGCGAGTATCCGGGCTGGCCCCGGTACCGCGCGGGCGATCCGGACAGCGCGTCGAGCTTCACCTGCGCGCGTTGACGCGGGCTGGTGGTGCTCAGTCGATGTGCAGGTGGACCGGGTGCAGGACGTCCTTCACGCACGTCAGGATGTTCAGGTTCCCGTCGCGCCCGAACGCCCACTCGACGTTCTCACCGGACGGCTCGCTCGTCGCGAGCGACAGCATCTGCCGCTGTTCCGAGCCGCACTCGGGACACGTGAACGTGATCGGGCCGGACTGCCACCAACACGTCCAGCCGCCGATCTTCGACCCGGCCGACGTCTCGGGCCAGTCCGCGTCGCGCAGGTCCGCCGGGCGGTCGAACGAGTGGGCGTACTCGGTGTACCGGATCGGCTCGAGCACGTTGACCGTGGGAACGTAGATCTCCTCCTGCACCGACGGCTCGGGCTCCTCCTCGATCAGTTCCACCACCGTCGTGGAGTCGCGCCACACCAGCCGCACGTCGGGACCGAAGCAGTCGTCGAGGTCGTGGTGCAGCGTGCACAGGAAGACCTGCAGCAGGTCCGCGCCAGGCGGGAACGGCAGTTCGGGGAAGTCCCGCTGGTAGAGCTGCACGGCACCGACGAACGGCATCCGCACGCCTACCGCTCCGGCGGTCGCGTCGAGGTCGTCATGGGTGACGCCGTCGCACCAGGGCCAGGGCTCGTCGATCGGCCACAGCATCGGGCCGCCGATGTGGCTGTCGGCGTCCGTCGGATCGCCCCCGAGCGGGTTGAGCAGCACGGCGGGGCGCGCGAAACTCTCCTTGATCGACACAAGCCGGAAGACTAGCGGGGTAACGATGACGAGCGTGCGGCCGACCTCGGGGGCATGAGGTTCTGGATCACACCTGTGCTCGTCGCCGTGCTCGTGGCGGGCTGCACCCCGGAGGTCACCGGGTCCGGTTCGGCGACCAGTCCACAGGAGACGACCGGGACGACCGCGGCGCCGACCACCACCACCGCGACCAGCACTGCGGTCACCGCTCTGAACGGCGTGTCCCCGGAAGAGTACGAGAGCCTGCCCTCGCAGTTCTGCGAGCGGCCCTTCATCGGCGCGCTCGGCAAACCGATGCTGGCCGTCGTGGTGGAGACGCCGGCGGGACGGCTGAACTGCGACCAGGCCGGAGCCGTGCTGGTCGACTACTACGCGCAGCGGCCGGACCCGAAGACCGGCCTGCCGCCGGTGGAGATCGGGCCCATGTCGTGCAACCAGGTCGCTGAAGGGATCATGCCCCAGGTCGTGTGCGCCGACGCGGAGAACGTCATCTACTCGATGTGGCCCCAAACCTGATGACGCGGACCTGACGCGGACGGGGCGGGGCGATCGTGATCGCCCCGCCCCGCCTTCAGTGCGTGATCAGTCCGTGCCGAACTCCATGGCCGCCGCGTCGAGCAGCTCGTCGGCCGCCGAGACCTCACCGCGCGAGGCGATGGCCTCCGCGCCGCCGTCCGGCACCTCGCCGATCAGCTGGGTCGGCTCCGGCTGCGCGGAGATGAGCGCCGACTGGCGGGTGCCGACCATGCCGAGGCCCGCGAAGAGCTCCAGCTTGGCGCGCGAGTCCGCGATGTCGAGGTTGCGCATGGTGAGCTGGCCGATGCGGTCGACGGGACCGAACGCCGAGTCCTCGGTGCGTTCCATCGACAGCTTGTCCGGGTGGTAGCTGAACGCCGGACCGGACGTGTCGAGGATCGAGTAGTCGTCGCCCCGGCGCAGCCGCAGCGTGACCTCGCCGGTGACCGCGGCGCCGACCCAGCGCTGCAGCGACTCGCGCAGCATCAGCGACTGGGGGTCGAGCCAGCGGCCCTCGTACAGCAGCCGGCCGAGCTTGCGGCCCTCGTTGTGGTACGCCGCGACCGTGTCCTCGTTGTGGATCGCGTTCACGAGCCGGTCGTAGGCGATGTAGAGCAACGCCATGCCGGGCGCCTCGTAGATGCCGCGGCTCTTGGCCTCGATGATGCGGTTCTCGATCTGGTCGGACATGCCGAGCCCGTGGCGGCCACCGATGGCGTTCGCCTCCAGCACGAGGTCGACGGCGTCGCCGAACTCCTTGCCGTTGATGGTGACCGGCCGGCCCTGGTCGAAGCCGATGGTGACGTCCTCGGTCGCGATCTCGACCGACGGGTCCCAGAACTTGACGCCCATGATCGGCTCGACGATCTCGATGCCCTCGTTGAGCAGTTCGAGCGACTTGGCCTCGTGCGTGGCGCCCCAGATGTTCGCGTCGGTCGAGTAGGCCTTCTCGACGGACGAGCGGTAGGGCAGGTCACGCTCGAGCAGCCACTCGGACATCTCCTTGCGGCCACCGAGCTCCGTCACGAACGCGGCGTCGAGCCACGGCTTGTAGATCCGCAGCGACGGGTTCGCGAGCAGCCCGTAGCGGTAGAACCGCTCGATGTCGTTGCCCTTGTAGGTGGAGCCGTCACCCCAGATCTGCACGTCGTCGTCGAGCATGGCGCGCACGAGCATGGTGCCCGTGACGGCCCGCCCGAGCGGCGTCGTGTTGAAGTACGCGCGGCCACCGGAACGGATGTGGAACGCGCCGCAGGCCAGCGCCGCGAGACCTTCCTCGACGAGCGCGGAACGGCAGTCGACCAGACGCGCGATCTCGGCACCGTACGTACCGGCGCGGCTCGGGACCGTGTCGATCTCGGGCTCGTCGTACTGGCCGATGTCCGCGGTGTACGTGCAGGGCACAGCGCCCTTCTCACGCATCCACGCGACCGCGACGGAGGTGTCGAGACCACCGGAGAAGGCGATGCCGACGCGTTCGCCGGCCGGAAGTGAAGTGAGCACCTTGGACACGTTGAGAATTATGCACGACGATGTATGGGCATGCACGCCGGGGGCCTGTTAGGTGCGCCTCATCGATGTTCCCGCAGGTGACGGGCCACATGTGGGACCTGGACGCTCAGCGGGTCGCAGCCATCCGCCCGACAACACCACCCGGCTCGGTGTTCACCGACGTGTCGAGGGCGAACCCGCACGACCTGTCGACCATCAGAAGCGCCCATCGAACCCGCCCCCTTTCCGGCAGTCGCCCGAGGCCTTTCACCTGGAACAGTGCGGCCGCCGGCTCACTCCGGGGGATCGAGCTCGTCCGCCCTGTCCTGCATCCGCTGCACACCGCCCTCGTGCTCAGCCGCGCGCATGGCCGTGATCGCCGCGTACAGGTGCGCACCCGTGTACGGATCCTGCTCCTTGCGTTCGTACACCTCACCCAAGGTGGCGTTGTACATGGCGTGGGACATCGCGGCGAGCAACGCACGCGTGCGGGGCGCCACCCCCTTGGGCGCGCCGGCGTCGATGATCGGGGTCACCCGCTCCCACACCTCGTCCGGCGGGCCGGGCGGGTAGATCTGGTTGAGCGCCAGCAGGCCGTTCTCCAGCGCGCCCATCACCAGCCAGGTCTGGTCCCGGTCTTGCGGCATCAGCCTCTCGACGCGCTCGGCGTCGTGGTGGTGGTAGGCGATGGCGAGCCGCAGGCCGATGGCCTGGCTGCGGTTCCTGCTCGCGGGCTCTTCGAACCACCATTGTTGTTGCGCGGTCCTGGGGAACATGTCCGCAGTGTGCGCCCTCGGTCTCGATTTCGCCCGAGGGTTTAGGCAAGCCTAACCAAAGGTGTACGTTGCGGGCATGTCGCGCTACTCCGCCTTCGACCGGTTCACGCTCAAGGCCGCCACCAAGGCCGCCGAGATGATGATGGCCCCGGCGAACCGCCGCGAGGTCTTCGACCAGTTCGTCATGGCCGTCACGGCGGTGACCGAGCTCAGCGACCACATGCGCCGGATCACCTTCCACGCGCCGGAGCTCACGTCGTTCGCGGTGACGGGGCCCGACGAGTACTTCGGTCTGTTGATGGCGACGGGACGCGAGCTCGTGATGCCGGCGGACGACCGCATCAACGTCCGGTCGTCGTTGCGCGCGATGCCGGAGGAGACGCGGCCGGACCTGCGCTGGTACACGATCCGCGCGCACCGGCCCGAGGTGGCCGAGATCGACGTCGACTTCGTGGTGCACGGCGACGCCGGTCCCGGCACGCGGTGGGCACGGCGCGCGATCGCGGGCGACAAGGCGGGGTTCCGCGCGGGCGGTTCGGCCTACCGCCCGCCGGCCGAGGGCGCGGTGCTGCTCGCGGCGGACGAGACGGCGTTGCCCGCGCTCGCGGCGATCCTCGAGACCGAGACGCGGCCGGTGCACGTGTTCGTCGAGGTGCCGGACGAGTCGTACCGGGTCGACCTGGAGGCGGAGTGGGTGTTCCGCGGCGAGGCGGAGCCCGGATCGGCCGTGCTGAAGGCGATCCAGGACAGGGCTCTGTCCACTGTGGAGTACGCGTGGGCGTGCGGGGAGTTGGCGCTCGCGACCGGGGTGCGGCGGCACCTCGTCAAGGACCGCGGGGTGGACCGCAAGGCGATCATGTTCAGTGGTTACTGGAAGGTCGGTTCAGCCCGCATGTGAGACGCCGCCGATCCGCACGGACGCGGAGTTCGCGTGGCCGTACGGGTCGCGGTGCCGGGTGAACTTTTGTGGATCAACCCCGGCTGCGGCTCGAAGACGCGCGGTTACGCCGAGGTGGAGCCCGCGTTGCGGAACCTGGTCGAGCGACACGTCGCACGCGGTCAGAGCCGGGTTGATGAGAACGCGACCACGGGCGGGATCGATTCCGCCCCGTGGTTGTGAATTTCCCGGTATGGCAAAGATTTGGCGAAGTACCTAGACGTGAACGTGGTTCATGTACCACCTTCTGCCTCGCAAGCCTCTCCGCTCCCCTGCACCTTCGGAGGCCTGAAGTTGAGGAAGAAGCTCCTGACCGCGCTCGCCGGCGCCTTGCTGATCACGGCACTGTTCCCCGGCATCGCCCTCGCCGACCCGCCCCGGGCCATCCCCGCGAACTTCGAGGAGGCCGACGGCAAGTGGCAGCCGGCGTTCGACTACGACGGCGACGGCTGCTACCCCACCCCGGCGATCTCGCCGGCCGGTGACATCGCGCCCGGCCTGAAGAACTCGGGCGCGCTGAACGGCAACTGCCACGACCAGTCCGACCTGGACAACACCAACTCCTACAGCCGTTCCAAGTGCAACAACGGCTGGTGCGCCTACCTGTACGACCTGTACTTCGAGAAGGACCAGGCCGTTCCGGGCTGGGACTGCTGCGGTCACCGCCACGACATCGAGCACGTGGTGGTCTGGGTGCAGAACGACGTGGCCCAGTACGTCTCCACGTCGGAGCACGGCAAGTACAAGACGCACCCGCGCGCGAACGTGCAGTGGGAAGGCACCCACCCGAAGATCATCTACCACAAGGACGGCGCCAGCACGCACTGCTTCCGGCTCGCGGGTGCGGGTGAGCAGGCGGAGAACCACTACGGGGTCTACCAGTACCCCGACCTGGTCAGCTGGAACCGCTTCCCGGCCGGCGTGCGCGACAAGCTCGTGAACGCGAACTTCGGCAGCGCGTCCCTGGCGATCAAGGACAGCGCGTTCAACCACAACCTCGGTCAGGCGAAGCCCGCCGGGATCGCGTTCGACCCGAACGCGTAGGTCATTTCGCCACCCTGTTCAACCACTCGGCCAGGAGGGCCCGTTCCGCTGGAGACAGCATCTGGGGCGGGTCCTCCTCCAGTGCCACGCGCAACGCGATCGCCCGGCTCGGGATGTCCGTCGGACCGTCCGGCGCGGCGTCCGTCGTGATCGCCCTGATGACCTGCTCGCGCGCGAACGCGATGAGCTCCAGGTCGCGGTCCTCCTCCGGCGTCGCGATCAACGCCAGCACCACACCCAGCCCAGTCGCGTGCACGAACTGCGCCGCCGACTCCACCGGGACCGCCAGGCGGCCCGCCGCCGCGATGCGGCTGATGATCTCGCGGAGCATCGCGTCCGCCCGCAGTCGTGCCTCACGCTTGCGCGGCTCGCCGTACATCAGCAGGTAGAACGCGGGACGCGCCAGGCCGAAGCCGATGTGGAGCTCCCAGCCCCTGCGCAGGTCGTCCACGGGGTCGTCGGTGGCACCCATCGCGTGCTTGCTCGCCAAGTAGTCGGAGAAGCCGAACGCCGCCACGGCGTCGAGCAGCCCGTCCTTGTCGCCGAACAGCCGGTACAGCGTCGGCGCCTGCACCCCCGCCGCCGACGCGACCGCGCGCGTGGAGACCGCTTCCTTGCCGCCCTCGACGAGCAGATCGGCCGCGGCCTTCACCAGACGCTCCCTCGTGTCCATGTAACGACGATAACACGTGAGCAGTAGCGCTGATTCGATATCAGTGCTACGTTGATTGAGGTAACAGCGGAAACACCAGCTAGGAGCATCGACATGACTCGCGTTGCGATCGTCACCGGCGGATCGAGGGGCATCGGGCGGGCAGCCGCCGAACGCCTCGCCGCCGACGGACTGGCCGTTGTCATCGTGTACGCCGGCAACCGGACCGCCGCCGACGAGACCGTGGAGAAGATCAGGTCGACCGGCGGCCAGGCCGTCGCCGCGCAGGCCGACGTGGGCGACGAGAACGCCGTCACCGCCGCGTTCGAGCTGGCGCGGGAGACGTTCGGCGGCGTCGACGTCGTCGTGAACTCGGCCGGCATCATGCCGCTCGGCACCGTCGCGGACATGGAGCTCGACACGTTCGACAAGATCATGCGCACCAACGCCCGCGGCACGTTCATCGTGAACCAGCAGGCCGCACGCCGGTTGCGCGACGGCGGCGCCATCGTCAACGTCTCGTCGTCCGTGGTGGGCCTGCGCTTCCCCCAGTACGGGGCCTACGCGATGTCGAAGGGCGGCGTCGAGGCGCTGACCCTGATCCTCGCCCGTGAGCTGCGCGGCCGCGACATCACCGTGAACACCGTCGCCCCCGGCCCCACGGCCACCGACCTGTTCCTCGAAGGCAAGGACCAGGCGACCATCGACACCCTCGCGAAGCAGCCGCCGCTGGAGCGCCTCGGCTCCAGCGGCGACATCGCCGAGGTCATCTCGTTCCTGGCCGGCCCCGCGCGCTGGGTCAACGGCCAGACCATTCGTGCGAACGGAGGCATCATCTGATGGGCAAGGTCATCGTCGTCACGGGGGCGTCCAGCGGCTTCGGTGCCCTGGCGGTGCGCAGGCTCGCGCTCGCCGGTCACACGGTCTACGCGGGCATGCGGGAGACCGCGGGCCGCAACTCCGCCGCGGTCTCCGACCTGCGGGCTTTCGGAGCTGCGAACGCCGAAGTGCACGCCGTCGAGCTGGACGTGCAGTCGCAGGAGTCGGCGGACGCCGCGATCGCCACCGTCATCGCGGAGCAGGGCCACCTGGACGTGGTCGTGCACAACGCGGGCCACATGGTCACCGGCCCGGCCGAGGCCTTCACGCCGGAGCAGTACGCGGCCCTCTACGACGTCAACGTCCTGGGCACCCAACGCGTGAACCGAGCAGCCCTCCCGCACCTGCGCGGCCGGCGTTCGGGCCACGTCGTGTGGGTCGGCTCGAGCTCGACGCGCGGCGGCACACCCCCGTACCTGGCCCCGTACTTCGCGGCCAAGGCGGCGATGGACGCGGTCGCCGTCTCGTACCGCGCCGAGCTCCTGCGGTTCGGCATCGAGACCACGATCGTCGTGCCGGGCGCCTTCACCCACGGCACCAACCACTTCGCGCACAGCGGCACCCCCGCCGACACCGCGCGGGCGGCGGAGTACGAGGAGCTCTACCCCGGCCTGATGGACCAGGTCGGCAACCGTCTCGCCGAGCTGGAGCCGTCGTGGGCGGACGTGGGCGCCGTGGCCGACGCCATCGTGGACGTGGTGGGTTCCGCCAGGCCACCGTTCCGCGTGCACGTGGACCCGTCTTCGGACGGTGCCGAGGTCGTGAACGCGGTGGCGGACCGGGTCCGCGGCGAGTTCCTGCGGCGGGTCGAGCTGGCTGACCTGATCTAACGACTGTTCAGGAGCGCGGACACGGTGACGAACCGATAGCCGCGCTCCTTGAGCCCGATGATGACGGGCTCGAGCGCCTGCCGGGTCTGGTCGCGGCCCGCGTACATGGGGTGCAGCAGGATGATCGAGCCCGGCCTGGTTTCTTCCAGCGTCCGCTGGGCGATCTCCTGCGCGCTGGGGTTGTTCGCGGAGTCGGGCTCCACGTCCCACATGATCGTGGTCCGGTTGTGCTCTTCCAGGTAATGCGGCAGGGCGAAGAGCTTCTTGCCGTTGGGCGGGCGGAAGTGGATGTCGCCGCTGTAGCCGGTCCTGCGGATCTGGGCGTCGGTGTCCTCCACCTCCTTCGCGACCGTGCTCGGCAGGACGCCGATCATGCGCCGGTGGCTGTAGGTGTGGTTGCCGATCTCGTGGCCGGCCTGGGCGATCTGCCTGCCGAGGTCCGGGTGCTCCTCGAGGTCGCGGCCCATGAGGAAGAACGTCGCCGGGACCTGATCGGCCGCCAGGACGTCCAGGACCTGCTGCGTGCCCGCCGGATCGGGGCCGTCGTCGAAGGTCAGCGCGACCAGCTTCTCGTCCGTCTCGACGCGGTGGACCAGGTCACCGAAGAACTGGAACGTGCGGGCGCTGCTGACGTTCCACAGGGAGATCGCGACGATCATGACAGCGGTGAGGCCCATCGCGGTGATGATCGTTGGTTTGCGGCGCAACCACTTCATGCGCTCACTATGGCCAGTGCGGGTTTTCCGGTGCGCAGCACCCCGTCGTCCAGCGGCACGCAGCGGATCCCGCCCCTGCCGCACAACGCCCTGAACGCACCCGGCGCGATCACCTGATCCATCCACGCGCAGGGACTCGCCGGACGGTGGACCTCGAACCGCACCACCCCGTCCCCGCTGTCCAGGCCGAACACCGCCCCGCGCGGCAGCGAGTCCACGTCGAACCCCCGCACGACGACGTTGCGGCGTGCCACGAGCGGGTCCACCGGCCACGCGGCCAGCGACTCGGCCGCGATGAAGGTGACCGCCGCGTTGCGGTGCGCGGGGTGGTTGAAGTAGCGGTCGCCGACGATGCCGAGCCCGGCGCGGACGACCACGTGGTCGCGGGAAACAGGTCCCGGATCGGGACGAGGGCCGTCCGGCGGACGGCCCTCGAAGGCGTGCACGGGTGAGACGTGCAGCGCCACGATCTCGATCAACGCTCGCCGAGCTGCCACTCCGGCCGCACGTAGTGGCACGTGTAGCCGTTCGGGTAGCGCTCCAGGTAGTCCTGGTGCTCGGGCTCGGCCAGCCAGAAGTCCGACTCCTGGGTGACCTCGGTGACGACCTTGCCCGGCCACTTGCCGGAGGCGTCGACCGCGGCGATGACCTCCTCCGCGACCTTCTTCTGGGCGTCGTCGGTGTAGAAGATCGCCGAGCGGTAGCCGGCGCCGATGTCGTTGCCCTGGCGGTTGCGGGTCGACGGGTCGTGGATCTGGAAGAAGAACTCCAGGACCTGCCGGTAGCTGAGCTGCTCGGGGTCGAACACGATCTCGATGGCCTCGGCGTGGTTGCCGTGGCGGCGGTACGTGGCGTTCGGCGTGCTCGGGTCGCCGGTGTAGCCGACGCGCGTGGAGACGACGCCGGGGTGGCGGCGGAACAGGTCCTGCATGCCCCAGAAACAGCCGCCCGCGAGAACAGCCTTCTCCGTCACAGTGTCACTCCTCTTCTCGGTGTTCACTCAGGAGAACGTTCGGTCTCCCCCGGATCATCCCCGTCAGGTTGTGACGTAACCATTACGGACCTGGCTTCGATCACTTCGCCCAGGTAGCGCATGACGACGGCCACGGCGGCGGCGACCGGCACGGAGAAGAACGCGCCCGCGATGCCGTAGAGCGAAGTGCCCGCCGTGACGACGAGCAGGACGACCGCCGCGTGCAGGCGCAGGCTGCGCGACTGCAGGAGGGGCTGCAGCACGTTGCCCTCGACCTGCTGCACCACGACCACGATGATCAGCATGATGATGGCCGTGGTCAGGCCGTTGCTGACCAGGGCGACGAGCACGGCCAGCGCTCCGGCGATGAACGCGCCGATGATCGGGATGAAGCCGCCGAGGAACGTCAGCGCGGCCAGCGGGATCGCGAGCGGCACGCCGAGGATGAGCAGGCCCGCCCCGATGAAGATGGCGTCGATCAGCGACACGACGGCCTGGCTGCGGATGAAGCTGCCGAGCGTGGCCCAGACCCGCTCCAGCACCGTCGTCACGTGGACGCCGGCGCGCTCGCCGATGACGCCGCGCAGCCAGGGCGTGAACCGCATGCCGTCCTTGACGAAGAAGAAGGCCAGCAGCAGCGCCACCAACCCGGTCACGAGGCCGGACGTCACCGCGCCCGCCCCGGTCAGCAGCCCGCCCGCGATCGACCCGATGCTCGACTTGAGCTGCTCGACGCCCTGCGAGATGAGCCGGTCGAGGTCGCTGCCCTTCAGGTTGAACGGCGGGCCGGAGGCCCAGTCCTGCAGTTGCGTGACGGCCTTCTGCGCGCTCTGCGCGATCTCCGGCACACCGGACGCGATCGACGACGAGATCGCCGCGATGACCCCTCCGAGCACGCCGAGGCCGACGACCAGCACGATCGTCGCCGACAGCGCCGCGTTCATGCCCTTCGACATCATCCACCGCGCCGGCGGCCACAGCACCGTCGTGATCAGCAGCCCCAGCAGCACGGGCATCACGACCACCCAGAGCTTGCCGATCAGCCAGAACACCATCCAGAAGCCCAGCACGGCCAGCGCCGTCCGCAGACTCCACCGCGCGAGCCAGCTCACGCCGTGCCCGATGGCCTCACCCTTGTCCGTCCACCTGCGATCCCGTTGCACGCCCACAGTCTGTCGGTACCCGGTGCGCGGGGGTGGCAGACATGCCGTTTCGTTAGCCTCGACCCCAGAACGCGTCCTCCTCGGCGGGGTCGGCCGTGAACAGCCACACCTCGGTGACCTCGCCGTCGACGACGCGCATCAGGTCGACACCGGTGCCGTCCATCTCCGCCCCGGACCGCTTCGCCGTCCAGCGAACCGAAGCAGCCACGAGCTCCCCGTTCACCATCAGCGGCGCGTCGCGCTTCAACGAGAAGGTGCCCTCGGACACGGACATCATGCCGCCGATCATCGCCCCCACGGCGTCACCGCCGCGGTGCGCACCGGAGAACCGGTTGTCCCCGGGCTGGTGCCACACGACGTCCTCGGCGAACTGGGCGGCGACGGTGGCGAAGTCGCCGGACTCCAACGCCTCGAAGTAGGTGGTCGCAACGGCGAGCGGGCTGGTCATCAGAGGTTCTCCCTTTCCTTGTGGTTGCCCTATGCTCACCAAAGGTAACCAATTACCTCAACGTAACTAGTGGAAGGATGTGCGCCATGTCACAGACCGTGCCGGACTGGAGCGTGCTCATGGCCAGCTGCCCGTCGCGCACGAGCCTGGCGCGCATCGCCAACAAGTGGACGGCGATGGCGGTCTCGGTGCTGGGCAACGGGCGCGCGCGGTTCGGCGACCTCAAGACGCAGCTCGACGGCATCAGCGGCAAGGTGCTGACCGAGACGCTCCGGGACCTCGAACGCGATGGGCTCATCACGCGGCATGTGTACGCCGAGGTGCCGCCGCGGGTCGAGTACGAGCTGACGGAGCTCGGGCTCACGTTGCACGAGCCGTTGCTCGCGTTGTGCCGGTGGGCGGAGAAGCACATCGCCGAGGTGCTGATCAACCGTGAGGCCTACGACGCCCGGTGACGCGGCAGGACGCCGTCGACGTCCGGCATGAGGGAGCCGCGGATCATGTTCCGCACGACGGGTAGCCCGGAGAGCCGGAAAGCCAGGTCGCGCACCGAGATCCGCCACGCGGACGCGGGCGCCATCCAGCCGATGAACCGCCGCCCGAACTCCTGGGTGTGCTCCACGGCGGGCTTCATCCGCGCCTCGTACCGAGCGAACGCGCCCTCGAACCCGGCGGACAACTCCTCCGCCAGCACGCATGCCCCCGTCATCGCGAGCGAAGCCCCATGACCAGCGAACAGCGAGACTGCTCCGCACGCGTCACCGACGAGCACGACCTTGCCGCGATGCCACACCGGCATGTCCACTTGCGACACTTCGTCGTAGTACACGTCCTGCGGCACAGCGGAGAGCAACGACGGCGTGACCCAGCCGAGGTCACCGAACCGCTCGCGCAACGCCGCGGCGGGATCGGCGGGCAGCTCCGGCGAGTCGGACCGGTAGAGCATCAACGCGGCCATCGCGCCGTCCCGCACGGCATAGCAGCCGACCATCCGGTGCGGCACGGTCAGCATCTGGTAGCGGTAGCCGATCCGTTCGCTCAACACGGGATCCTGGAACGAGAACGCCGCCACGTGATGGCCCAGGTACCGCAGGGACGAGGGCCCGAACACCAGCTCCCGCACCTTCGAGTGCACCCCGTCCGCGCCGACGACCAGGTCGAACTCGTCCGAGGACCCGTCGGAGAACACGACCCGGCCGTCGTCGACAGAGGACAGCGTTGTGCCGTAACGGATCGGAGCCCGCAGGTCGTCGCGGATCACCTCCGCCAGATCACCGCGCAGCAGGCTGATCACCCCGTCCGCGACGGCTTCGTAGGCCGCGGTGGAGATCTCACCGCGCCGCCGCCCCGAGGAGTCCACGCTGGTCACCGACGAGATCGGCGCACGCCTCTCCTCCAGCGCCGACAGCAGGCCCATCCGCCGCGCCACCTCGTGGCCCGGCCCGAAGAAATCGATCATGTAGCCGCCCGCGCGGAACGACGGCGCCTTCTCCACCACCAGGACCTCCCACCCGGCGCGCTCCAGCCACCACGCGGACGCCAGCCCGGCGATCCCCGCTCCGACGATCAACGCGCGCTGCTGGGCATTCGACTTAGGCATATGCCCAACCTAGCATTACGAGTGCATCCGCCGGCTGCTCCGCCCGCTGGTCCAGAACCACAGACCGGCCACGACCAGCGCCAGCACGCCCAACCCGACGGCGCCGTCCGGAAGTCCGTCGTCCTGCGGTTGCCGCTGCTGGGCGTACTGCGAGTTCGCCTGCGGCAGCGCCGCGGGAGGGGTGGGCGCGATCGAGGACGGCTGGGCGACGAGCGCCAGCGGGATCGCCTCGGTGTCGGTGAAGTCGACCATCCCGGTGGCCTCGAGCACCGTCATGTGGTCGAGCACGGTGTCCATGCAAACCTTGGCGTAGTCGCGGATCGCAGTGTTGCGCGTGCCCGTGCGCACCGAGGCGAGGAACTTGTAGACCACACCGTGGGCGGCACGAAGCCGGTTCGCGAACACGCGGTCGAACTCGGGACTGCGCGCGGGCGCGGCCCGCATCTCGTTCAGCCACCCCTGCTGCGCCTCGTTGGGCTGCGTCGGCAACTGCACGCCGAACGTGCGGGCGAGCTCGGCGGTGCGCCGGTCCAGGTCGGCGTGCCCGTCGATCAGGTGCCGACCGGCCTCCTTCACCAGCGGGCTCGACGACTTCTCGAGCCCCATCCGCCCGGCGGGGCCCTCCCACAACCCCGCGAGGGCCACCTTCTGCAGGAGGTCACGCCCGGCCGGGCCCATCGGCCCGAACTGGGTCTGCACGTGGTCAGGTCCCAGGTCCTGCTGCGCGAACGCGGGCTGCGCTCCCACCAATAACGTCAGCAAAGCGACGAGGAGTATCCGCATGCCGAGAGGTACGGACGGAGAGCAGGTCAACGACCGTTGCACAGTGCAATGTTTATCGTTTCGTTACCTTGGGAGAGCCCTGTAGAACTAGGCGGGTGAGCGATGTCGATGATCTGACCGATGCGGTCCTCACCGCGTCCCGCCTGCTGGTGGCCGTCTCGGCACGGTCGCTCGCGGCCGTCGAGGAGACGCTCACGCTGCCGCAGCTGCGCATGGTCGTCCTGCTCGACAGCCGCGGCCCGATGAGCCTCACCGCGCTCGCCGACCTGCTGGAGGTCAACCCGTCCACGGCCAAGCGCATGATCGACCGCCTGATCACGTCCGGCATGGTCGACCGCGAGCCGAACCCCGCCACGAAACGCGAGGTCGTGGTCGTGGCGAGCGAGGAGGGCAGCCGGGTCGTGGGCGAGGTGATGGCCCGCAGGCGGGTCGAGATCAGCACGATCGTCGCCCGCATGCCGGAGCACCTGCGGCACGGCCTGGTCGAGGCGCTGACCGCGTTCGCCGAGGCCGGCGGCGAGCCGCGCTACTCAGCCCGCGACGAGGCGCCGGAACGACCCCGCGACCGCGCGGAAGTCGACTGACGAGTCCAACGCGCGGTGCAGCACCAACCCGTCGATGGCCGCTCCCAGCAACAACGCGACCCCGTCGGCGTCCTCGACCCCGGCGTCGCCGAGCCAGGCGGCGACCCGCGACCGGAAGTCCGCGACCAGCGCCGACAGCCCGGCGCGCAGCTCGGGCAGCCGATGTGCGGCCAGGAACGCCTCGGCCAGCAGCAACGACTCGGGATCCGTGCCGGTGAACCGGGACAGGTCCTCGAAGAGCCGCTCGACACCGTCGGCCGGCGGAACCGACCGCAACGCGTCCGCCGACTCGCCCAGCACCCGCGTGGCGAACTGCAGCGCGGCCGTCGACAGCAGCTCGGACACCGACGAGAAGTGGTAGTGCACGAGCGCGGCGTTGACGCCCGCCCGTTCGGCCACCAGCCGTGTGGTCACCGCACCCCAGCCGACCTCGCCCACGAGCGCGGCGGCCGCGTCGATCAGTTGTTCTCGGGTGCGGCGACCGCGGTCGGCTGATTTGGGCACACGGTGAACTTAGCTCTCGGCTTTCTTCGCGAACGCCTCGAGCACCTCGGGCCAGCCACCCGTGTTGTCCCGCAGGGCCTTCTCCCGCAGCTCCTCCGAGCCCGCGAGCCGCGAGAACCCGCTCTCCACGACCTTCAGCCTGGTCGCCGCGCCCTCCGGGGTGAGCGTGAACTCGACCAGCGTCGTGTTGTCCGACGTCAGCTCCTGCCCGCCGAACGCGCTGGCCCAGCGGTAGGACACGTAGGTCTGCGGCGTCACGGTCTCGACCCGCACCGGGAACTCGCCGTACTGCTCGTGCCTGCAGAGGGTCGTCTCCCCCTCGACCGCGGTGCCGGACGGCTGGGAGGCCACCCAGAACCCCGGCTCGGTCACCAGCTGCCAGACCCGCTGAAGTGGTGCTTCGATCAGGGTCTCGCGTTCGATCCGGTCCACGCTCACGACTACTCCCAGGTCAGCGAATAAGTGCAACCCTAGAGTTGCACATCCCCCCGAGGATGCGCAACCCCAGGGTTGCATGTCACTCCCGCGCCCCGAATCGGCGGGAGCAGCTATTCCGCGCCCTGCCTGTCCACGATCTTCGTGGTCACGGCCGACGAACTGCGGACCGTGCCCTTCTCCAGGCCGCCCATGTCGTCCGGCAGGTCCTCGGCCACGGTCTCCCGGGCGCCGATGTAGTCGCCGTTGGCCGGGTCGATGATGATCTCGGTGAAGTCCTCGAAGTACTTCATGCCGAGGGCGACACCTTCCTTGCCGTCGAGGTTCGCCTTGTTGTCGGTCACGACCAGTCCCGGCAGCAACGCGAGCGCGCGGAAGATCGTCGCCCGCACCTCGGCCGGGTACTGCCCCGAGTTCAGCGCCTCACGGGCCTGCATCAACGCGCCCGAGTCACCGGCCTGCCCGGCGTCCTTCAACCTGGCCAGCATCTGCGCCGGGTCCTTCGGCAGCGCCGCGACGAACTCCGGCGTCGGGAAGTGGAAGTCCGCGATCGTGCAGCGGTCCGGCGAGCCCTCGGCCATGTAGGAGTAGTTGCCGCACTTGCCGCGGAACTCCGCCCCGTCCTTGAACGCCGATCCGGAGTCCGGCTGTCCCGAGCCCTCGTGTCCTTCCAGCCACCTCGTCGCGATGTTCCGGTTGCGGAACATCCACTCGTCGCGGCGATCGGCGGGAATCCACTGCTCCTGGACGATCTCGCTGTACGTCGCCTCCCCGGAACTCGACGTGGTGATGCCCTCGACACGGCTGCGCACGTACCGGTACTGGCCAGGCGCGAGCGGCCGGTCGACCACGCGGGAGGCGAGGTCGGCGGCCTTGGTCAGCTCCTCGGCGGCGCTCACGGAGTTGCTGCCGACACCGGTGAGGTCGACGGTCGACGCGGCCAGGCCGGCGCCGGTCAGCACGGTCACGGCGGCCGCGGCGGCCAGCCAGCGGGTGCGGCGGCGCGGCCGGTGCCCGGCGGCCACCGGTTCTTCCGCGCGTTCCTTCAAGGCGGCGGCCAGGGCGGCCTTCCCGGCGGCGACGTCGAACTGGACGGGCTCGTCACCGGCACGGGTCAGCGCGGCGTCGAGCACTCGGTCGAGGGTCTCGGGCGTGGTGGGCTCAGACATGGCTGTCCTCGGTGAAGTCGTGGTCGGTCGCGGCAAGGCGGGTGCGCAGTCGAGCGCGGCCCCGGTGCAGGCGGGTGCGCACGGTGGCCACCGGGACGTCGAGCGCCACGGCGATCTCGGTGGGCGAGAAGTCCGCCCACGCGTTGAGCAGCAGCACTTCGCGTTCCTCGACGCGCAGTTCGGCGAGCCACGCGGTGAGCGGCCCGGCGAGCACGTCCGCGTCCGCGGCGGCACTCACCCGGTCGCCGATGTCGGCCTCGTCGGTGCGGGCCGCGTACTCCTTGCTCCACGCCCGCAGCTTGCGTTCCTCGGCGCGGACGTGACCGCGCAGCAGGTTCGTCGCCACCCCGTAGAGCCAGGCACGCACGGCATCGGCCTCGTAGGCCTGCCCGGCGCGCTGGTCCCACAGCACCAGGAACGCTTCCGACACCACGTCCTGCGCGGCGTCGGGGCCGACCCGCCTGGCCACGTAGCGGTGCAGCCGCTCGGCCGTCGACTCGTACAGGTCCAGCAGCGCGGACTCGTCCAGCACCGCCGGCGCCGCTTCGGGTGTCAGCGCCACTGGCGCCGCTTGGGTTCGCACAGACCTACCTGGACGCAGCCCCCAGGAGCGTTCCCGTCGTGTGCTCACCGCCACATCGTGGGGCAGCCGGTCAGATCTCGCGCGGGTGCGGGTGCCGGGCGGCGAACTCGGGGGCGGTCAGGCCGAAGAGCACCACGTCGTGGTGGCGTCCTGCGAAGAACTCGTGGTCGCGCAACCGGCCTTCTTCGGTGAAGCCGAGCTTGCGGTGCAACGCGATCGAGGGGTCGTTGAACCCCCAGACACTCGCCTCGCACTTGTGGAACCGGCGCTCGCCGAACATGAAGGCCAGCAGCAGCCGCACGGCTTCCGTCGCGTAGCCGCGTCCTTTGTGCCCGGTGCCGATCGCGATCCCGTACGAGAACCGGCCCGCGCGGTGGTCGGTCTCGCCGGTGGTCACCATGCCGGCGAGCGCGCCGTCGGCCAGCGACTCGACCGCGAGGAACAGCACGTCGTCCTCCGGCTTCTTCAACGCCGTCGTCCGCGCCCATTCCTGTTGCGCCGCAGCGGATCGGGGCGGGTGGATCCGGTCCATGCGCCGCATGTCGCCGGTGTTCCCGTCGAAGCGGTGGAAGGCCTCCCAGTCCTCGGGTTCGACGCCGCGCAGCCGGACGAGTTCTCCTACCCAGGCAGAGGTCATCGCATGATCGAACGACCACCCGATCGTGTCTGGCAAGTGGATTACTACTATCGCCGGATGACCGCCTACGACGATCTCGAGCTCGACACGACGGTGCTGCCGGAGCGCCAGCAGATGATCCTGGTCGCCATTCGTGACTGGGTCGTCGAGCACGGCTACTCCCCCAGCACCCGTGAGATCGGCGAGGCGGTCGGCCTGAAGTCGTCGTCCAGCGTGTCGAAGCACCTGTCGGCGTTGGAGGACAAGGGTTTCCTCAAGCGCGGCGGCTCGGTGACGCGGCCGATGGACGTGCGGGTGTTCCTGAGCGGGGCCCCGATCGCGGCGGGCGGCGGCTCGGACGGCTCGGTCTCGGTGCCCGTCGTCGGCGACATCGCCGCCGGTGCGCCGATCTCCGCCGTCGAGCACGTCGACGAGGTGCTGCACCTGCCGCGCGGCCTGGTCGGCCGCGGCAGCAACGTGTTCGCGTTGCGCGTGCGCGGTGACTCGATGATCGACGCCGCGATCTGCGACGGCGACACGGTCGTGGTGCGGCAGACGCACGAGGCCTACAACGGGCAGATCGTCGCCGCGATGATCGAGGAGGAGGCGACGGTGAAGGTGTACCAGCGCAAGGGCGGCCACGTGTACCTGGAGCCGCGCAACGCCGACTACCCCGTGATCGACGGCGACAAGGCCGTCATCCTCGGCATCGTCGTGTCGGTGCTGCGCAGCGTCTAGTCACAGGACGCCCCAGTCCCGTGAGATGAGGTGCTCCGCGACGGCCTCGGTGGCTTTGGCGGGCGTGCCGCGGGTGACGACGTAGAGGGTGTTCAGCGGCGGTACCTCCGGGTGGTGCAACTGCTCGACGGAACCCGCGGCCAGTGCGGGCTCGGCGATGTAGCGCGGCAGGGCCGACACCCCGGCCCCGGCGATCACCGCGGCCAGCACGGCGCGCAGGTCCGGCACGGTCACGGCGACGGTGTTGCGGGGGCGCTTGCCGAACTCGCTGCGCCAGTAGCGGCGCAGGATCGGCAGGTCGCTGTCGTAGGCGACGAGCGGCAGGTGTTCGAGGGCGCGTGCCGGGTCCTCCGCCAGCAGGTCCTGGTCCACGGTCCTGGCCAGCAGCGGCGGCCCGACCAGCACGAACTCCTCGTCGGTGAGCGGCGTGGCGGTGAACCCCGCCCCCGGTCTGACCGAGGACAGGACCACGTCGAGCCTGCCGTTCCGCAGGGCGTCGAGGAGGTCGGCGGCCAGTCCGAACGTGACCTCGAACCGGAGGCCGCGGCGGGTCAGCGGGGCCAGTGCGGGCAGACCCCTGACGGTCATGAACTCCGCCGCTCCCCCGATCCGGACCGTGCCGTCGAGGGTGCCTTCGGGGTCGAGCGCGGTTCTGAGCTGGTCGAGGTGCCGGCCGACGCGGCGGGCCAGGTCGTCGGCACGGGGTGTGGGGGTGACCCCGCGGCTGCCCCGCACGAACAACGGCGCGCCCAGTTCCTTCTCCAGCTTGGTGAGCTGGCCGCTGACGGCCGGCTGGGTGAGCCCCCGCCGGGTGGCCGCGCTGGTCAGCGACCCGCCTCGGTAGATCTCCAGGAACGTCACCAGCAGATCCAGGTCCGTCAACCTCCCAGCCATAAGACAACTTATAGCTCATCCGTCGCGTTCTGCTGATCTGTGATGTCCTTGGGGACATGAAGAAGCTACTGATGGTCGTGTCCGGCGCCGACTCCCTCACGCTGGCGGACGGCACGAGCCACCCCACGGGGTACTGGGCCGAGGAGGTCGTGGAGTCCGTCCGCGTGCTGCGGGAGGCCGGTGTCGAGGTCACGCTGGCGACGCCCGGCGGTGTCGTGCCGACCGTGGACAAGGTGAGCCTCGACGGCAGGTTCGACGAGGCCGTCGCGACGCTGGAAGACCTGCGCGCGCCCGCCGTGCTGTCCGATGTGGACGCTGCCGCCTTCGACGCGATCTACCTGCCGGGCGGGCACGGCCCGATGGCCGACCTGGCGTCCGACACGGCCCTGGGTGCGCTGCTGGCGGAGTTCCACGACGCCGGCAAGGTCGTCGCGGCCCTGTGCCACGGACCGGCGGGGCTGCTCAGCGCGGTCCGCTCGGACGGCACGTTCGTGTTCGCCGGCAAGGAGATGACGGTGTTCAGCAACGAGGAGGAGCGCCAGGGCGGCCTGAACGTCCCGTACCTCGTCGCCGACCGGCTGACCGAGCTGGGCGCGCGGGTGTCCGCCGGCGAGCCGTGGTCGAGCACGGTGGTCGTGGATGGCGGGCTCGTGACGGGCCAGAACCCGCAGTCCAGCGTGGCCACCGCCGAGCGTGTGGCGTCACTGCTCGCCTGAACCGTTGGAGGCGTTCTCCTACAACGACATCTGCACCACCGCGAGCACGGCGAGCAACACGGGCCCACGACTGAACTGCGCCATCAGACCCAGCGGCGTGGGCCCGTAGAGCCCGAAGTCGATGACCGCGGCACCGTAGTCGATCGGCGGTCGCGTGGCGATCCGGTAGACCACCGCCACCGCGCCCGCCGCCGAGATCAGCCCGTTGAGCATGGACACCTGCGGTGTGAACGCCACGCTGACCGCGCACCACAGCACGGCGCCGCCCGCGGGGAACACGAGGTGCGCCAGCCGCAGCCGCCGGTCCGGCATCCCCGACGCCCGTCGCATCGCCGGTGACCGGCAGACGAACTTCAGCCCCGCGGCCAGCCGGTCCGTGGCGAGGAACGCGGCGACGAGGTGCACGGCGGGCACGACGGCGGACTCCCACGCCAGTCCCACGAGAGCGGGGACGAGGAGCAGCGCGACCCAGAGCAGGACCGCGTTCGGGGTGCGGCGCAGGCGGAGGGCGTCGATCCAGGCGAAGGCGAGGAAGCGGGGCGCGGTGGCGCGGGGCCGGGACGACCTCACCCGTCCCAGCAGGCGTGCGCGCCTTTCGGCGAGGAGCGCGCCGAACAGGGCGAGGTCGAA
Organism: Lentzea pudingi; assembly: GCF_014646255.1. Taxonomy (GTDB): domain Bacteria; phylum Actinomycetota; class Actinomycetes; order Mycobacteriales; family Pseudonocardiaceae; genus Lentzea; species Lentzea pudingi. The sequence continues at coordinate 430,701 of NZ_BMNC01000001.1, read as the reverse complement.
CCAGTTCACCGACACGCGCGCCGCCCCGGCCAGGGCCGCACCGGCCGCGAGGTCGGCCCGCCGCAGGTGCCGCACGGCGACGGCCGCCGACACCACCAGCCCGATCGCCACGACCCAGACAGCCATGGCCACGGGCCACCCGCCCTGCCCGCCGGCCCAGCTCGAAGGCACCAGCAGCGCCCCCACCGCGAGCGCCACCAGCCCGCTCAACCACGGCTGCACCCGCAGCCGGGCCCGCTGCACCACCACGGATCCGGCCACCACCGCCACCCCGGCTCCGGCTCCGACCCCTGCAGCGACCAGCGGCGGCACCACGGCCCCCACCATCCCGAACACCGCGGCGGGCCAGGCCGCACCCACCACGGCTCCCACCGCGAGCAGCCCGAGGAACCGGGGCAGCAGCAACGGCCCGCGAGCGACGGGCGCGCTCAGCACCCAGAACATCCGGTCCCCGCCGACGAAGACCGGCCCGAACGCCAGCGCCACCTTCATCAGCACGGCGGCGCCCAGCACCGACAGGCAGAGGGCGGTCCAGGCGTTGCCCGCCTGCGGGGTCTTCGTCAGCCCGGCGTACGCCCAGCCGTACCCGACCGCGGCGATGATCGAGAACACGACGAGCTGCGAGTACAGCCGCGCCACGACGAAGCGCCACGGCATCGGGGTGCGCAGGCGCCGGTCGACGGCGAACGCGGTCACAGCGTGACGGTCCGGCACGCCACCGCCTCCACCAGTTCTTGGTCGTGCGACGCGAACACCACGGCCACGCCCGCCGCCTTCTCCGCCAGCAGACGGGTGCGCAGCCACGCGCGGCCGGCCGCGTCCAGGCGCTGTTCCGGTTCGTCGAGGACCAGGACCGTGCGCGGGCGCACGAAGCAGGACGCCAGGCCGAGGCGGTGCCGCTGGCCCGAGGACAGCGTCGGCGGCAACTGGTCGGCGACCGGGCTCAGGCCCACCTCCGCCAGCACCGCCGACACGTCGGCGGACGAGGAGTGCAGCCAGGCCAGCAGGCGCAGGTGCTCCACCACGGACACGTCCGGGAAGTAGTCGGCGTCGTCGAGCAGCGACGCGACGGCGGCACGGAACGCGGCCGACGACTCGTCCAGCTCAGCGCCGCCGAACAGCACGCGGCCGGAGTCGAGCACCTCCGCGCCGACCAGGCAGCGCAGCAGCGTCGACTTGCCCGAGCCGTTCGCGCCCACGACGGCGACGGCCTCACCGGCGTGAGCCACAAAGACAGACCTGCGAAAACGGGGACTCCGCCGTAGCCGAAGCCGGCGTCCCCCACGCCCAGCGACATGTGATCAGGGTAATGGGAATGGATCGGGCGCCCACGCGTTAGAGTAGATGCAAACGCATAAGTCACTAAGTTTGAAGGAGGCGGGTGCCGTGCAGTTCGGAATCTTCTCGGTCAGCGACATCACCAGGGACCCGGTGAGCGGCGAGACCCCGACCGAGGCCGAGCGCATCGACGCGATCGTCCAGATCGCCGAGAAGGCCGAGGAGGTCGGGCTCGACGTGTTCGCGATCGGCGAGCACCACAACCCGCCGTTCTTCTCCTCCGCGCCGACCACGCTGCTCAGCCACATCGCGGCGAAGACGCGGAAGCTCATCGTCAGCACCGCCACGACGCTGATCACCACGAACGACCCGGTGCGCATCGCCGAGGAGTACGCGATGCTGCAGCACCTGGCGAAGGGTCGCATGGACCTGATGCTGGGCCGCGGCAACACCGCGCCGGTCTACCCGTGGTTCGGCGCCGACATCCGGCAGAGCCTGCCGCTGGCGCTCGAGAACTACAACCTGCTGCACCGGTTGTGGCGCGAGGACGTCGTCGACTGGGAGGGCAAGTTCCGCACGCCGCTGCAGGGCTTCACCAGCACGCCGCGTCCGCTGGACGACCTGCCGCCGTTCGTGTGGCACGGGTCGATCCGCACGCCGGAGATCGCCGAGCAGGCCGCGTTCTACGGTGACGGTTTCTTCGCCAACAACATCTTCTGGCCGAAGGAGCACTACATCCGGCTGATCAAGTTCTACCGCCAGCGGTACGCGCACCACGGCCACGGCACCGAGAAGCAGGCCATCGTCGGCCTCGGCGGCCAGGCGTACATCGCGAAGCGGTCGCAGGACGCGATCAAGGAGTTCCGCCCGTACTTCAACGAGGCCCCCGTCTACGGCCACGGGCCGCGGATGGAGGACTTCATGGACCAGACGCCGCTGTCGGTCGGCAGCCCGCAGGAGATCATCGACAAGACGCTGACCTTCCGCGAGCACTTCGGCGACTACCAGCGCCAGATGTTCCTGATGGACCACGCCGGCCTGCCGCTCAAGACCGTGCTGAACCAGCTCGACCTGCTCGGTGAGGAGGTGGTTCCCGTGCTGCGCAAGGAGATCGAGGCGCGCCAGGACCCCGAGACCGCCAAGCCGCCGACGCACGCGGGACGCGTCAGCGACAAGTACGGCGACGGACCGGTCCGTCAGCCCAAGCCGAACGCCAACCGGGGTGACAACGTCACGGGTGGCTCGCCGTACCAGGACTCGAAGTGACCCGAGCCAACGAGGCGTGGGAGTCCCTGATGAAGGCGTACTCCGTGTTGATGAAGCAGTTCAACGCGGAGGACATCTGGGGCGACCTGACCATGCGGGAGTACGACGTGCTGTACCAGCTGTCCAAGTGCGACGGTCCACTCAGGATGAGTGAGCTGAACCGCCATGTGCTGTTGAGCCAGCCGGCCCTGTCCCGCATGGTCGACCGCCTGGCCGACCGGGGTTACGTCGACCGCTGCCCCGACCCCGGCGACCGCAGGGGTGTGCGCCTGACGCTCACCCCGGCGGGCCGGGCGACCCAGCGGCAGATCGGCAGCCCGCACGCACGCAGCGTCACGCGCGCCCTGAGCGTGCTGACGCCCGAAGAACTCGAACAGCTCGCCGCGATCACCGGCAAGCTCAGCCAGAGCGAGGAGTAATGGGCCAGAACTTCCAGCTGGTGGTGGTGTCCGCCGGCACGAGCGACCCGTCGTCCACCCGCCTGCTCGCCGACCGCGTCGCCGGGCGGGTCACCACCCTCGTCGGCAAGCGGGCGCAGACCGTCGGCACGACGGTGGTCGAACTGCGCGAGCTCGCCACCGAGATCGCGAACGCCCTGGTGTCGAACCACATCGGGCCGAAGCTGCAGAACGCCATCGCGACCCTGCAGCACGCGGACGGCATCGTCGCGAGCACCCCCGTCTACAAGGCGGGCGCGAGCGGCCTGCTCACGTCGTTCTTCCAGATCCTCGACAACGACCTGCTGATCGCGAAACCCGTCGTGCTCGCCGCGACCGCCGGCACCGCCCGGCACGCGCTCGTGGTCGACGACCAGATGCGCGGACTGTTCGCCTACCTGCGCACGGTCGTGGTGCCGACGTCGCTGTTCGCGTCGACCGAGGACTGGCAGGACAACGGCCTCAACAAGCGCATCGACCGTGCGGCCCTCGAACTGGTGGCGCTCATGACGTCGGGCTTCGAGAAGACCGTGCGCGACGAGTCGTGGGGCAGCTACCAGCACGAGTACGGCAGCGCTGGCGGTACGGAGCTGACGATCGACCTCGACTCCGACCTGATGCGCCTGGCCGCCGGCGGCGCGGCGAACTAGGCGGACACACTGCGCGGTTGCCCGTGAACAGACCTTCGCCGGGGTGCCGGGTCATGGTGGTCAACCCCGGCGGGTACGTCGGCGAGTCCACCAGCAGGGAGATCGCCTACGCCCGCGCCACCGGCAAGCCGGTCTCGTTCACCGATCCCAACTGACAGGCAGTCGCCTCGCTGGCTCGAACCTTCGACGACACGCCTAGAAATCCGCACCGCGCGAGAGCTTCTCGTTCTCCCGCAACTCCACCAGTGCCTTCTCGTGCAGGGCGATGGCGGCGCCGTACGCGGCGCCGCCGAGCACGATCCGGTGCGGCGGTACAGGTGCGTTCATCGCGCTGATCACAGCCTGCACCCCGCGCACGGGGTCACCAGGCTGTTTGCCGTCCTGGTCGGCGAACGCCGCGCGAACTCCCGAGATCAGGCCTTCGTACGCGTCCACGGTCTCGCTGACCGGTTCGCCCTGGAATCCCGCGTAGGCGTTGGTGCGGAACGCTCCCGGCTCCACGACGAGCACCTTCACGCCGAACGGCTCGACCTCCTGGCGCAGCGCCTCCGACAGGCCCTCGAGCGCGAACTTCGCCGCCGAGTAGTAGCCGAAGCCCTGCACGCCGACCAGTCCGGCCAGCGACGACATGTTGACGATCCAGCCGTCCCCCCGCGCCCGCATGCCCGGCAGCACCGCGCGCACCACCTCGACCACGGCGAACAGGTTCAGGTCGAAGGTGAGACGAGACGTCTCGTCTCGCAAGCCCTCCACCGAGCCGTACCAGCCGCGGCCGGCGTTGTTGACGAGCACGTCGATTCCGCCGAACCGGTCCTCCGCGGCCCGCACCGCCGCCCGCACCTGCCCGGCGTCGGTGACGTCGAGCTGCAGGACCACCACGCGATCACCGTGACCGGCAGCCCATTCCCGCAGCTCAGCGGGTCGTCGCGCGGTCAGCACCACTCGATCGCCCTGCTCCAGCGCCGCCTCGGCGTAGGCCATCCCGAACCCTCCGGGCGTCCCTCCCGTGATGAACCAGGTCCTCACCGGACTTCTCCTATCGCTATAGCAATCTATGTAGCGCTACATAAGCTACTATAGCGGCATGCAGAACGCACGGGATCGGCTCCTGCTCGCCGCGGCGGAGTTGCTGGACGGCGGTGGCACGGTGTCCACGAGGGCGGTGTGCGAACGCGCCGGTGTGCAGGCGCCGACGCTGTACCACCACTTCGGCAGCAAGCAGGGCCTGATCGACGCCGTGCTGAACCACGGCTTCACCCAGTACACGGCGGTCGAGAGCTCCGGCGACCCGCTCGGCGACCTGCGCGAGGGCTGGGACAAGCACGTCCGGTTCGGACTGGAGCACCCGTCGTTCTACGGGCTGCTCTACGGCCGCGCCGAGCCCGGAAAGCCCTGTGCCGTCACGGCTCCCGCGCACGCGGCACTCAAGGATCGCTTCACCGAGGCCGCCGCGAAGGGGCTGCTGAAGGTGCCCGCGGACGACGCCGCCGAGCAGGTGCTCGCCGCGAACGTCGGCGTCACGCTGACCCTGATCTCGCAGCCGGAACCGGACTTCGCGCTGTCGGAACGCGTCCGCGACGCCGCGCTGGCCGGCGTGCTCACCACGTCCACCGACGGCCTCGCCACCCGCGCGAGCGCGGCGCTCACGTTGCGCGCGCTGGTCGCCGACGATCCCGCGGACCTCACGCCGGGCGAACGTGCGTTGCTCGGCGAGTTGCTCGACCGGCTGGCCCGCTAGAGCACCCGATGTTCCTCCGACCAGGGCACGAGCTTCCGCTCGGCCCAGGTCAGCAGGTAGAACAGCGTCACGCTGATGATCGCGAGCAACGCCATCGCCGCGAACGCCAGCGAGGTGTCGGCGCTGCCGCCGGACGCGGTGATCACGTAGCCCAGTCCGGCGTCGGCGCCCACGAACTCGCCGATCACCGCCCCGATGACGGCCAGCGTGATCGACACCTTCAGCCCGACGAAGATCTGCGGCAACGCGTGCCACAGGCGCAGCTTGAAGAACTCGTGCGTGCGGGTGGCGTCCAGCGACCGGAACAGCTCGACCAGCTCGCTCGGTGTCGACCTCATGCCGGACGCGGTCGAGATGACGATCGGGAAGATGCACACCAGCACCACCATGAGCACCTTCGACGAGATGCCGAACCCGAACCACACCACCACGATCGGCGCGATCGCGACCTTCGGCACGGCGTTGAGCGCGACCAGCAGCGGGTAGAACATCCGCTCCAGCACGCTCGACCCGACGATCAGCAACGCGAGCGGCACACCGATCACGATGGACAGTCCGAACCCGGACACGGCCTCCCACAACGTGATCAGCGCCTGTTCGAGCAGGTAGCCGGGCAGCTCCAGGAACGACGCGACGACGTCGGCGGGCGACGGGACCAGCAGCGGCTCGATCGCGAACACGATCGTCGCGAGCCACCACAGGCCGATGATCCCCAGCAGCCCCAGCACCGGCAGCACGGCCCTCATGCGGTCACCAGCAGCCCGCGCAGCTCCCGGCTCACCGCGTCCAGCTCGACCTGCCCCAGCGCACGCGGGCGCGCCAGGCCGACTTCGACGACCCGGTGGATCCGGCCGGGCCGCGGGCTGAGCACGACGATCCGGTCGGCGAGCAGCACGGCCTCGTCGATGGAGTGCGTCACGAACATTACGGCGCGCGGCTGCGCGAGCTGGACGCGTTGCAGTTCGAGGGAAAGCTCGGTGCGGGTGATCGCGTCCAGCGCGGAGAATGGCTCGTCCATCAGCATCACCCGCGGGCTCTGGATCAGCGACCGGCACAGCGACACCCGTTGCTGCATGCCGCCGGACAGCTCGTGCGGCCGCCGTTGCTCGAACCCGCCGAGCCCGGCCAGTTCCAGCAGTTCGTGCGCGCGCTCCCGGTGATCACCCAGGCCGAAGACCTCGATCGGCAGCAGGACGTTGGCCAGCACCGTCCGCCACGGCAGCAGCGCGGGTCGCTGGAACATGACCGAGACGTCCCGGCGCGGCCTGGTGACCGGCGACCCGGCCACCAGGATCCGGCCGTGCGACGGCGTGAGCAGCCCGGCGACGAGCCGCAGCAACGTCGACTTGCCGCAGCCCGACCGCCCGATCACCGCGACGAACTCGTGCTCGCCGACCTCCAGGTCGATGCCGTCGAGCGCGTGCACGCCGTCGAAGGAGTGCGAGACCCCGCTGAGCCTGATCACTTCGGCGCGACCCCGAAGGACACGAAGTCGTTGGGACTCAACGATCCCGCAGGAACCGCACCGGCTTCGACGAGCGTGCTGACGATCTTCGCGACCCGCGCCTCGGTGATCCCGCCGACGCGACCGCTGTAGTCGGACGGCTTCACGTACGGCGCCATCAGCCCGACCTCGGCGCTCGCCACCGCCGCGTCCTGCGTCGGCTGGTACTTCTTCAGGATCGGCCCGACCTCGTCCGGGTGCTCGATCGAGTACTCCAGTCCTTTGAGCAACGCGCCCAGGAAACCCTGCGCCACCGACTTGTCCTTGGCGATCTCGCTGGACGCCACGAGCGCGTTGCCGTAGAGGTCCGGCACCAGGTCGCCGTACGGCAGCACGACGGCCTTTCTGCCCTTCGCCGCCGCCTCGATCAGCGGCTTGCCGACGACGAACTGGCCGATCCCGTCGACCTGCCCCGCCGCCAGGAGCTGCGGCAACGCGGGTGGAGCGGACGGCACGAACTGGACCTTCGCCGGATCGATGCCCGCGGCCCTGGCGTAGACCGGGAACATCACCTGGTTCGTCGATCCGGGCTGGTCACCGATCTTCTTGCCCTCCAGGTCCGCCGGCTTGCCGATCCCGCCACCCTCCAGCGCGACGATCGCGGCCAGCGACCGCTGCTGGATCGCCGCGACCACGGTGACCGGCAGCTTCTCCTTGGCCATCGTGATCGCGGTGGCGGTGAAGTCGGCGACGCCGAAGTCGGCACGGCCGGCCGCGACCATCTTCAGGACGTCGACGCTGCCGGTGCCCGGCGTGATCGTCACGTCGAGGCCCGCCTGCTCGAAGAACCCCTTCTCCTGGGCCACGTACGCGTAGGCGTCGCGGCCGAACGTGCCGAACGACGTCAGGTAGTCGACCTCGGTCAGCTCCGCGGACTGCGGCGATGCCGCACAGGCCGACGTGGTCAGCACGACGGCGAGCACGGCTGAAAACGCTTTCCTCATGTTCCCTCCCCCGAAGGCACCCTCATGCTCGAACATAGGGGGCGGGGAGGGTCGATGAACACGTCCGATAGTCCGGTGGCCGTGATCGGTGCGGGCCCGATCGGGTTGATCACCGCGCTGGGCCTGGTGGCGCACGGTGTCCCGGTCGTCGTCTTCGAGGCGGGTGACGACCTGTCGAGCGAGACCAAGGCGGGCACGGTCCTGACGCGCACGCTGGAGGTCCTCGACCGGTACGGCGCGCTGGGGCCGGTGCTGGAGGTGTCGCTGCGGCTCGACGAGATCGGCGAGGTGGACCGGGCGACCGGGACGTCGACCGGGAGCGTGCTGACCTCCGCGCTGGCCGGCGAGACGCGGTTCCCGTTCGTCGTCAACGTCCCGCAGCACGAGTTGGAGCCCGTCCTCGCTCACGTGCTGGAGGAGCGTGCGCCCGGGACGGTGCGGATGCGGCACCGGCTGGAGGACTTCACGCAGCACGAGGACGGCGTCATGCTGCGACTGTCCACACCGGACGGAATCGTCAGCTTCGCGGCGTCACACGTGCTGGCCTGCGACGGCGGCCGGTCGACCGTGCGGGACCGGCTCGGCGTCGAGGTCACCGGGCACACGCTGGAACAGCGGTACATGCTGGTCGACCTGGTGTGCGATCTCGACGTGCGCAATCCTCGCGACTACCCGTACCTGGCCTACTTCGGCGACCGCGAGGAGTGGATGGTCCTCGTCCGGCAGCCGCACTGCTGGCGGTTCGTGTTCCCGCTGGCGCCGGGCCGGGACGCACCCACCCCGGACGAACTGCGCAACAAGGCGCGGCACTTCATCGGCGAGGTCGACTCCCTCGAAGTGCTGGGCGGCAACGTCTACACCGTGCACCACCGCGTGGCGACGGAGTGGCGCGATCGCAGAGTGTTCCTGATGGGCGACGCGGCGCACCTGATCACGCCGATGTGGGCGCTGGGCCTCAACACCGGCGTGCTCGACGCGTCCAACCTGCCGTGGCGCCTCGCGTGGGTGCGCCGCGGCTGGGCCGGCGAGAAGCTCCTGGACGGCTACGAGGCCGAGCAGAAACCGGTGGCCGTGCACGGTTCCGGCGCGATGGCGGAGGCGGCCCGTGCCGTGATGGACCGTCGCTCGGACTCCGTGGCCGGGTGGCGTGACGCGATGACGCGGACGTTGCTCGGCGTGCGGCTGGGCGCGGACTGGTCGATGACGCGCACCGGCCCGCTGGGCGTCGGCGACCGGATCCCGGACCTGCGGGTGTTCAGCCGGCGCGGGCCCGTCCACCTGCACGAACTGTGCCGCGACTCGTTCCTGGCGCTCCACCTCACCGACGCGCGGCGCCGTCCGCACATCCCCGCTGGCGGACCGGCCGGTCTGCGGCAGGTGGTCGTGAGCCGGTGGGACGCGCTGGACCCGCACGTCTACTTCGATCCCGGCGACACCGTGCGCGAACGCCTTGGTGATGCGGTGGTCCTGGTGAGACCAGACGCGCACATCGCCCACATCGAACCGTGGACCGCCACGGCCTGGAAGTCCGTCCAAGACCGCTACCTGCAGGAGGTGCACCTTGCGGGGTGACGTCGTGTTCTCGCCGTCCGGCGAGGAGATCGTGCTCGTCGACGTCGGCCAGCGGGTGCTGCACGACGACCCGGTGGTCCGCGTGTGGGAGGTGACGCTCGAACCAGGCGAGACCCACCCGTGGCACCTGCACCACAACCCGTACGTCGTGCTGAGCATCGACGGCTCGGACGGGCGCATGGACTGGCTCGACGGCAGCGAGCCGCGGTTCATCTCGGAGCACCGCGGTGCTTCCGTCTACCGGCCCGTGTCCCCGGTGCACCGGCTCACGAACATCGGCACGACCTCCTACCGCAACCGGCTGGTGGAGCTGAAGGACCTCGGCGAGAACGCGCCGGAACCCCTCGACGTCCGGCCGGACGACGTCACCGTGCGCACGGTCGCCGACGCGGCCCTGGACCTGGAGGGGCCGCACGTGCTCGTCGCGCTGGACGGCGAGGACGTGCGGCCGCACCCCGGGGGTCCGTGCCGGCTCGACGGCGAGTGGTTCGTCGTCGAACTGGCCTACCTGTCCAGATAGGGCTCGATGTCCTCGGCCTCGGCGACCTGCCGCACCTCGACCGACATCTCCTCGACGCCCGCGAAGCAGGTGATGTACTCCTCGGCGACCGCCGTGGCCTCGGCGAGGTCCTTCGCGTTGATCAGCAGGAAGCCGCCGACGACCTCCTTGGCCTCGGTGAACGGCCCGTCGGTCGACTTGGTCGCCGTCCCGCGCCTGCGCACCACCGCGCCCTGCTGCCGCACGCCCTCGGCGCCGAGCATCACGCCGTCCGCCACCAGCTTCTCGACGAACGCGTTCATCCGCTCGATGAGCTCGGGGGTCGGCTCCCACGAGGCCGGGTCGTCCTCCCGGACTCGGTGCATGAGCATGAACCGCATGTTCTCTCCTCGGTGTCGGCTGGCGGCGTTGATCGCCGCCACCCCTGCGTCGATCGACGTCACGGAGCTTTCGACATTTTCGCCATGATGGCGAGGTGAGATTTTCGCGGCTGGTCGTGCCCCTGCTCAGCATGTGGCTGTTCGGCAACCTCTACGAGCAGATCGTGTGGATTCCGCAGCTGCTGGCGAACCCGCGGCCGGGCTCGCTCGTGGGCGTGTTCGCGGCGGGCAGCCCGATCTACTACTACCTGCCGTGGGGACCGCTCGGCGTGGTGCTGGCCGTGGTCACGCGTGCCCCGTGGCCGGCGCTGAGCTGCCTCGCGCTCTCGGTCGCGATGAAAGTCCTGCTGATCACACAGGTCAACCCGGTGTTCCGCGACCCGGCCGTCTCCCCCGACGTCGTCCACGGGCACGCCGTGCTCTGGGCGTTCGGCAACGGCGTCGTCGTCCTCGCCGTCACCGCCGCGATCCTGCTGGTGCAGCGGGCGCAGCGCAGCCCGGCGGTGAGGCGCCCAGCGTGACCGCCTGGCCGGCGCCGTGTCATCGGCCTTCACCCGCTCGCCGGTGGTGCTGCGACGGGCCGAGCTCGACGCGTGAGGTGCTCCGCGGTGCGCAGGGCCAGCGCCGCCATCGTCAGCGACGGGTTGGACGTGCCGAGCGACGGCATGCTGCCGCAGCCCACCGCGTACAGGTTCGGGTGGTCCCAGCAGCGCTGCCACTGGTCGACCACGGAGTCACGCGGTGAGGTGCCCATGACGTGCGTGCCGCCGCCGTGCCCGGCGCCCCAGTACCGCAGCGGTTCGCCGGCGTGCTCGAAGTAGCGTTCCTCGTCGGGTTTGTACGACGTGTAGTCGTCGGCGCCGAGCAGCTCGAAGATCCGGTCCGAGACCCGTTTCGCGGCCAGCAGGCCGTCCTTCACGTAGTCCGAGAGTCCGTAGTGGATCGACGGGCGCGGGTTGCCCAGCGGGTCCACGTCGGTTCCGAGCGTCACGCGGTTCGCCGGGTCGGCCTCCTGCTCGATCTCGAACTGGAGCGTGAACTGCCGGCTCACGCGGTCCGCCACCGCCTCCCGCAACGCCTGGCCGCGCAGCCCCGCCGCCACGAACTCGGCGGTGTCGGAGTCGGGGCTGCCGACCGACCAGCCCCAGCCCCAGTTGCCGATCTCGATGCGGAACGGTGCCCGCACGGCGCGTTGGGGGCCGCTGCGGAACGCCTCGATGCCCGTCGTCGAACCGGGCCCGCGGAACGGGCCGATCGCCTGCGGCATCAGCGCCCACGTCAGCAGGACGGGGTGGTCCATCAGGTTGCGGCCGACCTGGTCGCTGCTGTTCGCGAGCCCGGACATGAGCAGCAGCTTGGCGTTCTCGATCGCGTGCGCGGCCAGGACGACCACGTCGGCCTCCACCGCGTGCCGCGTGTGCCTGCCGGACGTGTCGTCCTCGTAGCGCTGGTAGCTGACCTTGGTGATGCGCCCGGACTCATCGGCGTGCACCCGGTTCACCACGCAGCGCGTGCGCAGTTCGACGCTCGCGGACCACTGCTTCTGCGTCCGGTGCGGCGTGTACTTGGCGTTCTCCGGGCAGATCGGCACGCAGCTGGCGAAGCCGGAGCACCGGTGCCCGTCCGGCAGGTACCCCTCCACGGGAACCCCGTTGCGCGCCTGCGGTGTGCCGACGACGAGCAGCTCCCTGCCGTCGACGCGGACACCGTCCACAACGGACGCGACGGCGTGGTCGAGGTACGTGCGGGGCAAGGCGTGCATGGGATAGCGGTAGCCGTCCGCGACGGGCAGGTGCTGCCGTTGCTCGTCGGCGTCGGCCGCGATCCCGATCTCCCACTCCGCCGCGCGGTAGTGCGGTTCCAGCTCGGCGTAGCTCAGCGGCCAGTCGCGGCCGCGCCCGAACTCGGCGGCGTGGAAGTCGTCGGGGTGCATGCGGGGCGTGATGCCGGTCCAGGCGGTGCCGGTGCCGCCGTTCATGCGCAGGTACGGGCTGGAGTAGTCGAACGGCCCGGTGTTGATCAGGTAGTCGCTGGACGGCGCGGCGGCGGTCCTGCGGTAGGGCTTGAGCGGCGACTTGACCAGCGCCATGCGGTACCGGCCGACCGCGTCCTGGTTCACCTCCGTGCCCGCCTCCAGCACGAGCACGCGGAACCCGTTGTCCCCCAGCACTTTCGCGACGAGCGAGCCGGCGAACCCCGCGCCGACGACCACGGCCCTCACCGGGCGCTTCTTCGGGGTCTCTGCTCCCAGCTGCCGAACCCGGGGCCGCGCGTGCCCGGCGCGGCGACGCCGGCCGCCTTCCACGCCAGGCCCTCGGCGTAGGCGCGCTCGCCCGGGATCGCCCCGCGCCAGACACCGGTGTACCAGAGCCGGATGATCTCGTGCTCCGGCGCGCCGTCGGCCAGCGCGCGGTACTGCTCGACCAGTCCGGTCGACCTCAGCTCCTCCGCCGAGAACCCGGTCAGCTCGGCGGACAACTCCACGAAGGCGTCCATCCGGCCATCCTCTGCGGAGGAACCGTGTTGCGCCAAACAACCCGGGCAATGCTCACCCGCGTGGCGCAACCTCCATCTCGCCGAGCGACGACCAGTCGTCCTGGTCCACGGACTGGCTGACGATGCGCGGAGTCTCCGCGAGGTACCGCGGGAGTTCCTTCTGTGCGTTCTTGAAGTGGTCGGACTGGACGTGCGCCCCACCGGCGTCACCGTCGCGGAACGCCTCGACCAGCACGTACTCGTTCGCGTCGTCGAGGCTGCGCGACCAGTCGAACCACAGGCAGCCGGGTTCGGCGCGGGTGGCCTCGGTGAAGCTCCTGCTGATCTCGGGCCACGCCTCGGCGTGCTCGGGCAGGACGCGGAACTTGGCGGTGATGAAGATCAAGACGGCCTCCTTCGGCTGAACGCCCTCGACCCTAGTGGTGTGGCGCGTCCTCGCCCGCGCGGCGTTGACCCCATCGAGTTGCTCCCCCTGCGGGGTGATCCACCCTGCGCGATCATCCCCGAGTGCCCGAGATGATCGACACCCGCAGGCGGAACCTGGTCGTCGCGGCCGTCCTCCTCGCCATGCTGCTGGCCGCCCTCGACCAGACCATCGTGTCCACCGCGCTGCCCACGATGGTGGCCGACCTGGGCGGCGGGGCGCACCTGTCGTGGGTGGTGACGTCGTACCTGCTCGCCGAGACGATCATGACGGTGCTGATCGGCAAGTTCGGCGACCTCTACGGCCGCAAGAAGACCTTCCTCGTCAGCGTCGCGTTGTTCCTGATCGGGTCGTTCTTCGCGGGCTGGTCGGAGTCGATGGGCATGCTCATCGCGTTCCGCGCCGTGCAGGGCCTGGGCGCGGGCGGGCTGATGGTCACCTCGACGGCGATCATCGCGGACGTCGTGCCGCTCAAGGAACGCGGCAAGTTCCAGGGCCTCGCGGGCGCGGTGTTCGGCGTCGCGACGGTGGCCGGGCCGTTGCTCGGCGGGCTGTTCGTCGACCACCTGAGCTGGCGCTGGGCGTTCTACGTGAACATCCCGCTGGGTATCGCGGTCGTGCTGGTGGCCATAGCCGCGCTGCCGACCATCAGGACCGAGGGCCGTCCGAAGATCGACTACGCCGGCATCGCCCTGATCGCCCTGGCCGCGACCGGGCTGACGCTCGTCACGAGCTGGGGCGGCACCGAGTACGCGTGGACGTCGCCGACGATCCTGGGGATGGCCGCCGGCTCGGTCGTGCTGCTGGTCGCGTTCGTGCTGGTGGAACAGCGCGCGGCCGAGCCGATGCTGCCGATGAGGTTGTTCCGCAGCCGGGTGTTCACGGTGTCGGGCATCCTGAGCTTCGTCGTCGGGTTCGCGATGCTCGGCGGCATCACGTACCTGCCGATCTACCTGCAGTACGTGCGCGGCGAGTCGGCCACGGCGTCCGGGCTGTGGATGCTGCCGCTGATCGCCGGGCTGATGGCCACCGCGCTGCTCACCGGCAACACGATCAGCCGCACCGGGAAGTACCGGATCTTCCCGCTGGTCGGTTCGGTCGGGCTCGCCGTCGGCCTGTTCCTGCTGTCCCTGCTGGACGCGTCGACCAGCTACTGGGAGATGGGCGCGTTCATGGTGGTGCTGGGCGCGGGCATCGGCCTGGTGATGCAGGTGCCGGTGATCGTCGTGCAGAGCACCACGAACTACGCCGACCTCGGCGTCGCCACGTCCGGCATCAGCTTCCTGCGCACGATGGGCAGCTCGTTCGGCGTCGCGATGTTCGGCACGATCTACGCGAACCAGCTGCCGAAGCACCTGGTGGTCCCGCCCGGTGTCGACCCGCGTGCCATCGCGAGCCCCGCCGCCGTCCACGCGCTGCCCGACGCGCTGAGGGCGCCGATCGTCGCCGGGTACGCCGAGACCGTGCAGACGATGTTCCTGATCGCCGCGCCGATCGGGCTCGTGGCGCTGGCCGTCGCGTTCTTCCTGCCGCAGGTGCAGCTGCGCGACACGTCCCGTGCCGCCGCGGCCGGCAACAGCGGCGTGGGCGAGAGCTTCGCCGCGCCGCCGTCGAACTCCTACGACGAACTGCGCAAGCTGGTCTCGACGGTCGTCGCGAGGTCCGGCGAGGACCCCGGCCTGGCCGTGCTGCGGCGTTCCGGCGTAGACCTGCCGCTGGAGCAGGCGTGGCTGCTCGGCCGCGTGTACCGGGCGTCGACGGACGACGGGGTGGCCACGCTCGCCGAGATCGCGGAGATGACGAAGGTGCCCGGCGGCATCTTCGAACCGACCGCGCAGGCCCTCGTGCGGTCGGGACACCTCGCGTTCGGCGACGACGGCTACCGGTTCACCGGCCAGGGCGCGGAGGTCTTCACCCAGCTCGTGCGGGCGTGGCGGCGCTGGCTGCTCGACCAGCTGCAGGACTGGCACGAGCCGGACCAGCGCGACTTCGCGCGGGCGGTCGACTCGTTCACCGACGAGCTGATCGAGAGCGGCCGGCAGCTGAGCCGCGTCTAGCTCCGGGTGAGCAGGGCCGCGGCCCGCGTGTCACGGCCCTGCTCCAAGCCCGGCCCCACCGTTCCGGCCGCCACCATCGGCGCAGCGGAAGATCACCCGAGCGGACCAGGGCGGACACGTTCCTCCACATGCGACCCTGAAGTCGTGAGCACCACGCGAATCGGGTCGTTCAACGTGGAGAACATGTTCGAGCGCCCCAAGGTCATGGGCCGCAACGCCACCAAGCACGCGGCCCCGATCCTGGCCGCCCACGCCCGTTTCAACGAACTCATCGCCGCCGAGACGTACACGCCAGAAGTCAAGGAAGAGCTCAAGGAACACCTGGCGACGCTCGAGTTGCTCAGGAGCGACCGGAGCAAGTACGCGATCCTGCGGCGCATCCGCGGCCGGTTCCTCGCGCGCCACCGCACGGGCGAAACCTCAGTCGTGGCAAGCGGTCGCGAGTCCTGGGTCGGCTGGGTGGAGCTCACCACCGAACCCATCAGCGAGCTCGCCACGCGCCACACCGCACAGGTGATGCGCGACGTCGGCGCCCACGTGCTCGGCGTGGTCGAGGCCGAGTCGCGCGAACTGCTGCACATGTTCTCCGCCTCGATGCTCAAGCACGTCGGCTGGACCCCGTACGAGGAGGTCCACCTCATCGACGGCAACGACGAACGCGGCATCAACGTCGGACTGCTGACGCGGGACGACCACCAGGTCATCACGATCCGCACGCACGTGTACGCGAAGGACAGCTCGGGTGTCGTGTTCTCCCGCGACTGCGCCGAGTACCACGTCCGCACCCCCACCGGCCCCGAGGTCGTCGTGCTCGTGAACCACCTGAAGTCCAAGGGGTACGGCGCTCCCGGCGACCCGATCGGCGCCCGCCGCCGGTTCCGCCAGGCGGTCCGCATCGCCCGCATCGTGAACCGGCTGCGCGACGAGGGCCACGAGCACATCGCCGTCGTCGGCGACCTCAACGACACCGCGGACAGCGAGTGCCTCCGCCCGCTCTTCCAGCGCACCGGCCTGCGGGACATCAGCGAGCACGAGAACTTCGACTGGGACCACCGGCTCGGCACCTACCGCGGTGTCAACGAGAAGGGCAAGATCGACTACGTCTTGCTCACCCCGGAACTGTTCGCGAAGGCGACGGGCGGCGGCGTCTTCCGCAAGGGCGTGTGGCGCGGCCCGCGGACGAAGAACCGTTGGGACGTCTACGAAACCATGACGAACGAGGTGCACGCGGCCAGCGACCACGCCGCGATCTACGCCGACATCGACTGGACGCTTTAGACCAGCTCGACCGTCACCTCGACGACGTCACCCGGACCGACGTCGTTCTTCTTGCGCACGGCGGCTTTGACGGGCAGCACGTAACAACCGGACTGCTTGTCCGGGAACACCGACGTCGACCACGTGCTCGCGCCCACTCCCGCGCGCACCTTGACCGCGCCGAAGCCGCGGCCGGGCGTGGCGATGTCGCGGATCTGGTCCGAGACGTCCTCGGGCAGCGTCACGAACGTCCAGGTCTCGGTGCGGCGGGCGTCCCAGATCCAGAGTTCCGCGTCGAAGACGAACATCGCGCCATTCTCACAGCAGGCGGCTCGCAGGGGCGCGCGGATGCGGAAGTGCGTGTCGAACGCCGCCGCGAGCCGCTCGCCCAGGCCGTGGGGAGCCCAAGCCGGGAGTCACGACACCTCACCGTGGACAAGCGCCGTCCGAGCGCGCCGGTTCTCCACCCGAGCAGCGCAGCCAGCGACAACGCGTTCGCCCGTTGGAGTGACGAACACCACCGACCATTTCGGTCGGTAAACCTACCGAATCGGTCGGTGAACGCCGTAAAGTCGGCCGCATGCCACGACAGCCCAGGACCGGGGTCGACGAGAGGATCCTCGACGCCGCCGCCGCGCTCTTCGCGCGGCACGGCTTCGAGCAGACCTCGCTGAAGTCGCTCGCGGACGCCGTCGGCCTGTCCAAGGCCGGTCTGCTGCACCACTTCCCGAGCAAGGACGCCCTCTTCGAAGCGGCGTGGGAACAGAGCCACGTCATCACCCGGCACGTCCTCGAACTGGTCTCGCCGCTGCCCGCCGGGCCGCAGCGGGACCGGCGGTCGCTCGAACTGCTGACCGACTACGCGCTCGACCGGCCGGGCATCGTCGCGCTGCTGTTCCGGTCGATGACGGCGCCGGGTGAGGACCCGCAGCAGGCGCAGGACGAGCTGCTCCTCAACGAGATGTTCGTCATCGACCCGGTCACCGAAATGCCGCGCGCGATCCGGATCGTCGGCGCGCTGAGCGCCATGGCCGTGCTCACCCTTCTGGCCAACCAGCAGGGTGACAAGACGACGTGGCGCCCCTTGATCCTCGCTACCTGTTACGACGCACTCGGGCACCAGGAGGCCTGATCATCATGGCGAAACTGCTCTACAGACTGGGAATGGGCACCCACCGGCGCCGCCTTCCCGTCGTCCTGATCTGGCTGCTCGTGCTGATCGGTGCCGGTGCCGGCGCGTTCACGCTCGGCGGTGAGACGTCGAACTCGATGTCCATCCCCGGGCAGGAGTCGACGACCGCGCTCGAGCGCATCCAGAAGACGTTCGGCTCCGGCGAGACCGCGACCGCCAGGGTCGTCGTGCAGGCTCCGGCCGGCGAGAAGCTGCCGCAGCACGTCAAGACGATCACCGAGCTCGTGGCCGACGAGTCCGCGCTCCAGGGCGTGCGGTCGGCGACGAACCCGCTCGACCCGGCGGCGCCGAGCGTCAACCGCGACGTCAACGTCGGCTACAGCACCGTCACCTACGACGTGAAGCCCGGTGAGGTCACCGCCGAGCAGCGCGCCGAGCTGACCAAGGCCGTCGACAAGGCCCGCGCGGCCGGACTGACCGTCGAGGTCAGCGGCACCGCGATGCAGGACGTCCCGCACATCGGCGGCGCCACCGAGGCCATCGGTGTCGTGCTGGCGCTGGTCGTGCTCGCGCTGACCTACGGCTCGCTCGTGACGGCGGGCATGAACCTGCTCACCGCGGCCATCGGTGTCGGCATCGGCGCGCTCGGCATCACGATCGCCTCCGGTTTCATGGACCTGCAGTCGACCACGCCGATCCTCGCCTCGATGCTGGGACTCGCGGTCGGCATCGACTACGCGTTGTTCATCATCAACCGCTACCGCCAGGAACTGCGCCGCGGCTCGGACGTCGGCCACGCCGTCGCGACCGCCGTCGGCACCGCGGGTTCCGCGGTCGTCACCGCCGGCCTGACCGTGGTGATCGCGCTGGTGGGCCTCGCGATCGCGGGCATCCCGTTCCTCACGCAGATGGGTGTCTCGGCCGCCGCCACGATCGTCGTCGCGGTCCTGATCGCCATCACGCTGGTGCCCGCGGTGCTGAGCATGCTCGGCCGCCGCGTGCTGACCCGCAAGGAACGCGCCGCCGAAGCCTCCGAACCCAAGGACCGCGGTGTCATCCGCGGCTGGGCCGGTGCGATCACCCGCAACCGCGTCGTCGCGCTGCTGTTCTCGGTCGTCGCGCTCGGCATCGTCGCGATCCCGGTGGCGTCCATGGACACCACGCTGATCCAGAAGCCGCCGGCGAACTCGACGCAGGAGCGTGCCGACCAGATCCTCGCCCAGGGCTTCGGTGAGGGCTTCAACGGCCCGATCATCGTCCTGTTCGAGGGCGAGGGTGCCGCCGCGATCGCCACCAAGGCGTCCGAGCCGATCACGAAGCTGTCCGACGTCGCCCTGGTGACGCCGGCCCAGCCGAGCCAGGACGGCAGGTCCGCGCTCGTCACCGTGATCCCGAAGTCCGGCCCGGACACCGTGGAGACCGAGAAGCTCGTCGCCGACCTGCGCGCCGAACTGTCCGGAGTGGAGGGTGGCAAGGCGTACGTCACCGGCGCCACCGCGGTGAGCGTCGACGTGGCCACGTCCCTGGACGAGGCCCTGCCGATCTACCTCGCGGTCGTCGTCGGCCTCGCGCTCGTGCTGCTGATCCTGGTGTTCCGCTCGCTGCTCGTGCCGCTGGTCGGTGTGCTCGGCTTCCTGCTGACCATCGGCGCGTCGCTCGGCGCCACCGTCGCGGTGTTCCAGTGGGGCTGGCTGTCGGGCGCCGTCAACCTGGAGAGCACCGGCCCGCTGATCAGCCTCACGCCGATCCTGGTGATCGGCATCCTGTTCGGACTCGCCATGGACTACCAGATCTTCCTGGTGTCCCGGATGCACGAGGCGCACCACCGCGGTGCCAGGCCGATCGAGGCCATCACCACGGGCTTCCGCCAGGCGGCCCCGGTCGTCGTGGCCGCCGCGCTGATCATGTTCTCGGTGTTCGCGGGCTTCGTCCCCGCGGGCGAGGCGACCGTGAAGTCGATCGCCTTCGCCCTCGCGGTCGGCATCTTCGTGGACGCGTTCGTGGTCCGCATGGTGCTCGTGCCCGCAGCGCTCGCCCTGCTCGGTGAGCGGGCCTGGTGGCTGCCGAAGTTCCTGCGCTGCCTGCCGGAGCTCGACGTCGAGGGCACCGCGCTCGACGAGATCGAGAAGAAGGACAAGCCGGAGCCCGTCGCGGTCGGCTGATCGCGGAGACAGGTCCGTCATGCCCGTGATCACGGGCATGACGGACCTTCCGGCTCTCGGGGAGGCTCGGTCAGGCGACCTGTCCGGTGTGCGACACCGAGTTCACGGTCTCGGACGCGCTGCCGCCGGCGGCGAACTGACGCCGCACCCACCGGGCGACCGTGCGGGGCGGCGGTTCGACAGCCCCGCCCAGGTGCGCGACGACGGTCAGCTCGGCGCCGTCCTCGACGGCGATCGACCACCCGTTGCGCTCGGTCCACAGCAGAGCGACGTCGTGATCGGGATGATCGGTGAGCCTGCCGTCCACCGCGATGTACACGCGCAGCGGCTTCTCCCGATCGATGCAGGAGGACTCGCCGCTCAGACCGAGCTCCCGCGTCACCCTCAACGCGTAGTCCAGCTCCTGGGGAACCACGCCGTCACCACCCTTCGTCCACCGGGGCAACAACGCCGACTGCTTGACGCTGCGGCGCGGTTACCCCGGTGGACGGGCGGCAAACCTCAGGCGCTCCTCACGGACGTGCCGTGCGGCTGCACCCCGGCGAATCCCTACTCGCCGCCGAAGTCCTCGAACGCGTCGTCCATCATCTCGCCGACCACCATGCCGCCGACGACACCGGCGGCGCCGGCCGCGACGACCGTGCCCATGCCCATGCCGCCGCGTCCGTGGTGGCCGCCGTGGTGACCGTGCTGCTGACCGAACATGCCGCCACCACCGCGCTGCGCCACCTGAGCCAGCCATCCGTTGACGGACGACGCCCAGTCGGCCGACTGCGCCTCCTGGTGCGACAGCCGGAAGTGGCCGAACGCGTCACCACCCGACGAGAACATCCCGCCGCGCTTGTCCGCCTCCAAGATCACGAACAGCTCGTGCGGCGTCGCCACGAACGTCAGCTCGACCTGGCTCACCGCGCCCGCGAACTGGGCCGGCGGGAAGAACTCGATCTCCTGGTAGAAACCGAGCTCCTGCGGCACGCCGTGCAGACGACCGGCCTCGACGTCCGCGCTGCGGAACGAGAAACCGAGCTGTCCGAACGCGTTCAGCACCGCGTCCTGCGACGGCAGCGGGTGGACCAGCACGGGGTCGAGGTCGCCCTTGTCCGGCGCGCCCGCGATCACGAGCTCGGTCCGCACGCCCACGGTCATGCCGGGCAGCTGCCCGCCGCCGACCGCGGTGATCGGGGTCTCCCACGGGATCGGCAGCTGGAACGGGATCGCGACCAGCTGACCGGCCCCGACCCGCACGCCCTGCTGCACGACGACCCGCAGGAACTCCGACACGCCGCCGTACTCGTGGTCCCCGTGCTCGACCTCGACGCGGGTGACGAGCGACAGCACGACCTGGCCGATCTCGGCGTCCGCGCTGCCACCCTGGATGCGCACCTGCCCGGTGACGACCTGGCCGGGCGAGGCGTGCGGCGAGTCCAGCACGGTGTCGACCGACGGGCCACCGACGCCGAAGGCGCTGAGCATCCGCTTGAACATGGTGTGTTTCCTCCCTGGGAAACCCCGGTCAGCGGACGCTGACCGGACGGGTGTCGGTTTCATCCTCGAAGTCGCCGATCAGCTCCTCGAGGAGGTCTTCCAGTGCCGCGATACCGACGGTCGCGCCGTCCTGGACCAGCGCGAGCTGCGCCCGTGCGCCGCGCATCTCGGTCACGGCCTGGGCGACCGGCATCGACGCCGGCAGCGTCAGCACCGGGCCCATCAGCTCGCGGGCGGTCGGGTCCTCACCGCGGGCCGTGGCGCGCATGGCCTCGCGGATGTGCACGAGGCCGACGTGGTCGCCGCGCAGGTCGGTGACCGGGAACCGCGACCGTCCACACTGGAGGCTGCGCCGCTCGATCGCCCGCGCGGTGGTGTGCTCGGTGACCGACGACGCCTCCGCGATCGGGATCATGACCTCGCTCACGGTGGTGCGCTGGACCTGCAGCATCCTCGTCAGCATCCGTTGCTGGGCCTCGGGGATGAGGCCGTGCTCCGCGGACTGGCGCAGCAGCATCCGCAGGTCGTCCGGCCGGTGCGCCTGCGCCAGCTCGTCCTGCGGCTCGACCTTCATCAGGCGCAGCAGGGCGTTCGACACCGCGTTCAGTCCACTGAGGATCCAGCGGACCGAGCGGGCGAACGCGCGGAACGGCAGCGCCAGGATCAGCGCGGACCGCTCGGGGTGCGCGATGGCCCACGACTTCGGCGCCATCTCGCCGACGACCATGTGCAGGAACACCACCAGCACCAGGCTGATCGTGAACGCGATGCCGTAGGCGAACGCCTCCGGCAGGCCGGTCAGGCGCAGCGCCGGTTCGAGCAGGTCCGCGACGGCCGGTTTGGCCAGCGCGCCCAGGCCCAGGGTGCACAGCGTGATGCCGAGCTGGGCGCCCGCGAGCATCAGCGACAGCTCACGCACACCCGCCACGGCGGCACGCGCCGCGCGGGAGGTCTCGGCGGCCTGCTCGAGCCGGTGCCGCTTCGACGCGATCAACGCGAACTCGGCGGCCACGAAGAAGGCGTTCAACGCCAGCAGGACGACGGAAATGGCGATGCTCGTCATCGGGCCGCCTCCAGCACGGTGATCTCGACGGATTCCGGCACGTTGCGCGCCACCGCCGTCACCAGCAGCGTCACGCCGTCGAGCACGATCTCGTCGCCGACCTCCGGCACGCGGCCGAGCTGGTGCAGCACCAGGCCCGACACGGTGTCGTAGGCGTCGTCCTCGGGAAGCTCGACGCCGGTCACGTCCTCGACCTCGTCGAGCCGCATCCGGCCGGGCACCTGCCAGCGGTGCTCCCCGAGGGACGCGATCGTCTCCTCGACCAGGTCGTCCTCGTCGTGGATGTCGCCGACGAGCTCCTCGGCCAGGTCCTCCAGCGAGACCACGCCGGCGAACCCGCCGAACTCGTCGACCACGCAGGCGAGCTGGCGGCGTTCGGTCCGCAGCCTCTCCAGCACGGCGGGCAACGGCAGTGTCGCCGGGACCACGAGCGCGGGCGAGGCGATCTTCTCGATGGCCACCGAGGAACGGTCCTCCGGGGCCAGCGTCAGCACCTCGGCCAGGCCGACGACGCCACGCAGGTCGTCCAGGTCCTCGCCGACCACCGGGAAACGCGAGTTCCCGGTGTCCAGCAACGAGACCACGCGCGCGGCCGGTTCGTCGAACCGCACGGTGTGGACGTTCACGCGAGGAGTCATCGCCTGTTCGGCGACGAGCTCGCGGAAGCCGATGCCGTGGTCCAGCAGGCGCGTCAGCTCGGGGTCCAGGTGGCCCTGCTCCCCCGCGTCCTCCACGATCTGCCTGAAGTCCTCCGGCGTCGCGCCCTGCGGCAGCTCCTCGACGGGCTCGATGCCCACCGCGCGCAGCAACCGGTTCGCGGCCGCGTCGAACAACCTGATCACCGGTCCGGCGATCTTGAGGTAGACGAGCGTCGAGGAGCTCAGGGCGAGCGCCAGCTGTTCGGGCCGCGCGATCGCGAGGTTCTTCGGCAGCAGCTCACCGAGCACCATCTGCACGACGGTGGCGAAGGTCAGCGCGATCACCATGGAGCCGGGCACGCCCAGGCCGGTGCCGAGCAGCGGCTCGGCCACGTACCCCACGAGCAGCGCCGTCACCGTGATGCCGAACTGGGCACCGGACAGCATGAAGGAGAGCCTCTGCGTCACGCGGTAGGCACGCTCGGCGGCCTTGGAGCCGCCTTCGGCCAGCTGCTGCAGGCGACCGCGGTCGACCGCCATGTACGCGAACTCTTGAGCGACGAAATACCCCGTGGCCGCGGTGAGGGCCACGATGGCGAGCAAGCCGGACGCGATCAACAAGACGCACCCGGCCCAGTACTGCAGCCGTCTATGTCGGCTTCATCAGACATGTACCAACAGTAGCACGTAGCACTGTATGGTTTCGGGGACGGGAGGTCATCGCTTTGCCGGAAGCACTGCTCAAGATCGGCGAGCTCGCCGCCCGCGCCGGGGTGAGCATCCGCACCGTCGACTACTACACGACGCTGGGCCTGATCAGCCCCGCCCAGCGCACCGCGAGCAACTACCGCCTCTACCGCGGCGACGACGTGGAGCGCATCCACCTCGTACAACGCCTGGAGGTCCACGGTCTTCCCCTGGAGGACATCGCCCGCGCGTTCACGGCCGGCCCCGCCGACACCGCGGCCGTGCTCGGCCAGATCGACATGGACCTGCGCACGCTCCAGGAGGCCGCCGACGCCGCGTCCCCGGAGATGCACGGGCTGCTGACGGTGATCGCGAACAGGGTTCACTCGCTGATCACCATCGCGCTGCAGCTGCCTCCCGACCTGCCGATGTAGCCCCTGCACCGCCTCGAACGAGGTGTGGGTCCTGCGGCCGACCGGCTCCGTGGCCGCGGTGCTGCGGGATCCGGTCCCCGGCCAGGTCAAGTGGGTGCTCGCTCGCGCGGGCAGACCGCCCCGGGGGTTGCGCGCCGCCACCCCGGCCCGTACGACAGGAGGGTGACCCTCCGCAGCGCGCACTGGTACGCAGGTCAGGACCGCAACGCCTACATCCACCGCGCCTGGATGCGGCGCGGCACGCCGGACGACGCCTTCTCCCGACCGCAGATCGCCATCGCCAACAGCGCGTCCGACCTCACGCCGTGCAACGCGCACCTCGACGAGGTCGCGAAGTCCGTGTCGAACGGCGTGTACGAGGCGGGCGGCATCCCGCTCAACCTGCCCGTGGTGTCGCTGGGCGAGACCAACGTCCGCCCGACCGCGATGCTCTGGCGCAACATGGCCGCGATGGCCGCCGAGGAGATGCTGCGCGCCAACCCCGTCGACGGCGTGGTGCTGCTGGGCGGGTGCGACAAGACGATCCCGGCGCTGCTGATGGCCGCCGCGTCCGTCGACATCCCGGCGGTCGTGGTGCCGGGCGGGCCGATGCTGACCGGCACGTTCCGCGGTGTTCCCCTGGGCTGCGGCACGGACGTGTGGCGGCTGTCGGAAGAGGTGCGCGCGGGCACGTTGTCACAGGAAGCGTTCCTGCGCTCCGAGTCGGCGATGATCCGCAGCCGTGGCCACTGCAACACGATGGGCACCGCGTCGACGATGGCCTTGGTCGCCGAGGCGCTCGGCACCGTCGTCCCCGGTGTGGCGGGCACCCCGGCGCCGGACAGCAGGCTCCTGGAGGCGTCACACGGCACCGGCAGGCTCATCGTCGAGCTGGTCGAGAAGGACCGCAGGCCCAGCACATTCCTGTCGAAGGCGTCGTTCCACAACGCGATCGTGGCGCTGGCCGCGATCGGCGGTTCGACCAACGCCGTGGTGCACCTGCTCGCGATCGCCGGGCGGCTCGGCGTCGACCTGACGCTGGACGACTTCGACCGCATCGGCTCCGGCGTGCCGCTGCTGGTGGACCTGCAGCCCGCAGGCCGGTTCCTGATGGAGGACTTCCACCGCGCCGGCGGGCTCCTGGCCGTGCTGCGGGAAGTGCGCGACCTGCTCGACCCCGCCGGGCTCACCGTCACCGGCCGCCCGCTCGTCGACCACCTCGGCGACGCGCCGATCTGGGACCCCGAGGTGATCCGGGGCCGGGCGGAGCCGATCATCTCGGAAGGCGGGATCGCGGTGCTGCGCGGCAACTTGGCGCCATCAGGGGCTTTGATCAAACCGGCGGCCGCGTCGGCTCACCTGTTGCAGCACCGCGGCAGGGCCGTGGTGTTCGACAGCATCGAGGACTTCCACGCCCGCGTCGACGATCCCGCCCTCGACGTGGACGCCGACTCCGTGCTGGTGCTGCGCGGCTGCGGCCCGCGCGGCTATCCCGGCATGCCGGAGGTGTCGAACATGCCGTTGCCGAAGAAGCTGCTGGAACAGGGCGTGCGCGACATGGTCCGGATCTGCGACGGGCGCATGAGCGGCACCGCGTACGGCACGGTCGTCCTGCACGTGGCACCGGAGGCGGCAGCAGGTGGGCCGCTCGGCCTGGTGCGCACCGGCGACGTCATCGTGCTGGACGTGGAGAACCGCCGCATCGACGTCGAGGCACCGGATTTCCTGTCCCGCACGCCGACTGCCGCGACGACCGAGGCGTTCGCGGCACCGAAGCGCGGCTGGGAACGGCTCTACGTCGACCACGTCCTGGGGGCCGACACCGGAGCCGACCTGGACTTCCTGGTCGGCTCCAGCGGCAGCGAGGTCACCCGCGAATCGCACTAGTGGGCGTGCGAGTGCTCTTCCACGTGACCTGCGTCATGCACGTGCGTGTGTGAGTGCGTCTCACCGTCGTGCGTATGGGTGTGCTCGTGCTCGACGTGGTCGTGCGCGTGATCCCCGTGGGGATGCGTATGAGTCGTGTCACCGTGGCTGTGCTCGTGGGTGTGCACTCCGTTGGTCATGCCGCTGATGCTGGCACGTCCGTGAACTGTGTGCAGTCATGCAAGGTATTGCCTATTGCAAGTTCCTTGCTGTTAGCTGCACCCGGCAACACGGACCTCCGGGGAGGAAATGGATGCGCCGGACTGTTTTCGCGCTGGTGGCAGCGGCATTGGTGGCCTCGTGCTCCTCACCCGACGGCTCGACGACGGCATCGGCGACGTCCATCGTCATCGGGGCGGGCAGCGAGCCGGAGAACCTCAACCCCGTGCTCGGGTACGCGCCCGACGGCGCGGCGAAGATCTTCGACGGACTCGTGGCGCGGGACGCGTCGCTGGCCCTGAAGCCGGCGCTGGCCGCGGAACTGCCGACCGCCACGGCGGACGGCCTGACGTGGACCGCCAAGCTGCGCAAGGACATCACGTTCTCCGACGGCACTCCCCTGACCGCTGACGACGTCGTCTTCACCTACAAGTCCGTGCTGGACAAGAAGGTGAACTCCACGATCGCCTCCCGGTTCGACGCGCTGACCGACGTGGTGGCGAAGGACCCGGCCACGGTCGAGTTCACGCTTTCCCACGCCTACGCGCCGTTCGCGCAGCAACTCGCGCTCGGCATCGTGCCCGCCGCGAAGCTGACCGGCCAGGACCTCAACAGCGCGGCGTTCAACACCGCCCCGGTCGGCACCGGCCCGTACACGGTCGAGTCGTGGCGCAAGGGCGACCGGATGGTGTTGAAGGCCAACGAGAAGTACTGGGGCGGCGCGCCCGCGGTCAAGTCCGTGACCGTGGTCTTCGTACCCGACGACAACGCCCGCGCGACCCGCATGGCCGCCGGCGAGTTCGACGGCACGGTGCTGCCCCCCAAGCTCGCCCAGACCTACCGCGACAAGTCCGGCTACAAGATCGTGCGGAACCCGTCGGCGGACTACCGCGGTCTCGGCATCCCGTCCGAGCTGCCGTTCACGTCGTCGCCGCAGGTCCGGCGCGCGATCAACCTCGGCATCAACCGCCAGGCCATGATCGACGCCGTGCTGGCCGGCTCCGGCAAACCCGCGTCCACGCCGATCTCGCCGTACCTGAAGGACTGGTACGACGAGGGTTCCTCGTTCCGTTACGACGTCGCCGAGGCCGAGAAGCTGCTCGACGAGGCCGGCTGGCGCAAGGGCGCCGACGGCAAGCGCGCGAAGGACGGCCAGCCCGCGAAGCTGCCGGTGCTCTACCCCGCGCCGGACGTGCTGCGCAAGGAACTCGCCCTCGCCACCGCGTCCGACATCGCGAAGCTCGGCATCGACGCGCCCGTCGAGGCGACGACGTTCGAGATCATGCTGCAGCGCCGCAAGGAAGCGGCGGCGGTGTGGGGTGGCGGCGACCCGTACGATCCGGACACGGCCGCGTACACGTTGCTGCACTCGCGGTACGCGGGCCAGGACGGGTACGTCAACATGACGTTGTACAAGAACTCCACTGTGGACACCGCTCTCGACACCGCGCGCCGCAGCCTCGACCCGGCCGCGCGCAAGAAGGCCTACGACGAGTTCCAGAAGGCGTACGCGGCCGACCCGGGCTGGGCGTTCCTGGTGTTCCTCGACCACACCTACGTCCTGCGCGACAAGTGGAACGGCCAGGAGACCCAGGTCGAGCCGCACGACCACGGCCTCGTGCACGCGGTGTGGTGGAACCTCGAACGCTGGACGCCGAAGTCGTGACGCGGACCCGCACCCGCGGCACGGGCCGGTCGATCGGCCTGTTCGCCCTGCGGCGCCTGGCCTTCGCGGTCCCGGTGCTGCTCGTGGTCAGCTTCGCGCTGTTCGTGCTGGCCAAGGCCTCGCCGTTCGACCCGGTCGAGCGCTACTTCGGCGTCCGGATCATCGGCGCCTCACCGGAACGCGTGGCGCAGCTGCGCGCGAACTGGGGCGTCGACGAACCCGTCGTCTCGCAGTACTGGGCGTGGCTGCGGCACGCGGTCACCGGCGATCTCGGCGACTCGCTGTCGTTGCAGCAACCCGTGTCCGCCGTGATCGGCGACCGTCTCGGGTGGACGGTGCTGCTGGTGTCGGTCGGTTTCACGCTGGCGCTGGTGCTCGGGCTGCTACTGGGCACGCTCGCCGCGTGGCGGCAGGGGTCGTGGCTCGACCGGTCGATCACCGGCAGTTGCTACGCGCTGGAGGCGGCGCCGGTGTTCTGGCTCGGGCTCGCGGTGCTGTACGTCTTCGCGCTGCAGCTGCAATGGCTTCCCGGCGGCGGTGTCACCACGGGCTCCGACCCGGTGTCCGTCGGCGGGGTCGCGGTGCACATGGTGCTGCCGGTGGCGGTGCTGGCGATCTCGCAGGCGCCCTGGTTCGTGTTGTTCGTGCGGCAGAACCTCCTGGAGTCGTTCACGCAGGACCACGTGATCGGTGCGCGGGCGCGCGGGCTGCCGGACCACCTGGTGGTGTCGGGGCACGCGCTGCGCACCTCGCTGCTGCCGTTCCTGACCCTCCTCGGGGCCCGGCTGCCCGAGCTGATCACCGGGGCGTTGCTGGTGGAGACGGTGTTCTCGTGGCCGGGCATCGCGCGGGCGACGGTGGAGGCGGCGCTGAACGTCGACTTCGCGTTGCTGGGCGCGCTGACCGTGATGGCGACGGGCGTGGTGTTGCTGGGCAACCTGCTGGCCGACGTCCTGTACGCGCTGGCCGACCCGAGGGTGGCTCTCGATGGCTGACCTGCTCTGGCGTCCTGCCCCGCGCAGCCGCCTCACCGCCGCGTCGCCGCCGCGCTCGCCGAAGTGGCGGCTCCTGCCGTCCGCGCTCATCCTCGGCCTCGTCGCGGTCACCGTCCTGGTCGTGCCGCTGTTCGTGGAGCTCAACGAGCAGTACGTCGACCTCGCGATCGCGAACCAGCCGCCGTCCGCCGCGCACCTGTTCGGCACGGACGAACTGGGCCGCGACGTGTTGCTGCGCTGCGTCTACGCGCTGCGGGTGTCGCTGACCGTCGGTGTGGTGGCCGCCGTGATCTCGGCGATCGCCGGCACGGCGGTGGGCGCGCTGGCCGGGTCGATCGGCGGCTGGTTCGACCGGATCGTGATGCGCGTGGTCGACGCGATCGCGTCGGTGCCGCACCTGTTGCTGGGCATCGTGATCGTCGCGATCCTGCGGCCGAGCCTGAGCGCCGTGATCATCTCGATCGCCCTGACGCACTGGCTGACCGCCGCCAGGATCGTGCGCTCGGAGGTGCTGTCGCTGCGCACCAGGCCGTTCATCGACGCGGCGATCGTCGGCGGGGCGTCCAGGTTCCAGGTGCTGACCCGGCACCTGCTGCCGAACGTCGCCCCGCAGGTCCTGCTCGCGACCACGCTGATGGTGCCGCACGCGGTGTGGCACGAGACGGCGTTGTCGTTCCTGGGCCTCGGGTTGCCGCCGCACGCCGCCAGCATCGGCAACATGATCAACGACGCCCAGCGGTCGTTGCTGATCGGCGGCTGGTGGATGTCGCTGGCCCCCGGACTGCTGCTGATCATCACGACGCTGGCGGTGTCCGGGATCAGCGGCGTGTGGCGGGATCGGCTGAACCCCAAGCGGCGCACGGAGCTGACGTGGTGAACCTGGAGATCGACCGCGTGTCGGTGCGGTTCGCGCTCAAGGGCGCGACCGTCGAGGCGGTGAACGACGTGTCGCTGACGCTGCGGCCCGGCGAGTGCGTGGCGCTGGTCGGCGAGAGCGGCTGCGGCAAGACCGTGCTGGCGTCGGCGTTGCTCGGCTTCCTGCCGGGCAACGCGGAGACGAGCGGCAGTGCCCGGCTCGGGGACGTGGACCTGCTCGCGGCGAGCGACCACGAGCTCGCCACCACCGTCCGCGGCCGCCGGATCGGCCTCATCCCGCAGAGCCCGGCGAGCCACCTCACACCCGTCCGCACCGCCCGTTCCCAGCTCGAAGAGGCCGCGCGCGTCCTCGGCGGCGACGCGGAGAAGGCAGCCGAACGGGCCGGGCTGCTGCCCGAACACCTCGACCGCTACCCGCACGAGCTCTCCGGCGGCATGGCCCAGCGCGTCGCGAACGCGTTGGCGCTCGTCGGCAACCCTCCGCTGCTGATCGCCGACGAACCGACCACGGGCCTCGACCGCGACCTCGTCGACGGGCTGCTGGACGAGTTCCGCAGGCTGGTCGACGACGGGCACGCCGTCCTGCTGATCACGCACGACCTGGCGGCGGCGCACAAGGTCGCCGACCGGATCGCGGTGATGTACGCGGGCCGGATCGTGGAGGTCGGCCCGGCGCACGAGGTGCTGGACAACTCGAAGCACCCCTACGCCCGAGGCCTCGCCAACGCGCTGCCGGAACGGGACTTCCTCCCGATCCCCGGCCAGCCTCCCCTGCTCACCGACCTGCCCGCGGGCTGCGCGTTCGCCCCGCGCTGCGAGCAGGCCACCGAGATCTGCGAGGACCGTCCCGTGCTCACCGACGACCCGCACGCCGTCGCGTGCCACCGCCCGTGCTGACCGGGCTCGGCATCACCGCCGGGTACCGCGAGCCGGTGATCACCGACGTCAGCCTCACCGTCCACCCCGGACAGACCGTCGGGCTCGCGGGGCCGAGTGGGTCCGGCAAGTCCACTGTGGCCCGTGTACTCGCGTTGCTGCACAAGCCGTTCGCCGGCACCGTGGAGATCGACGGCGAGACGGTCACCGGGTACCGGTTCAAGGCGAGGCAGCGCACGAAGATCGGCGTGCTGTTCCAGCAGCCCAGGCTGTCGGTCGACCCGCGGTTCACCCTCCGCCAGGCGATCGCCGAGCCGGGTGCGGACCGCGTCGACGAGCTCGCCGAGAAGGTGATGCTCACCGGCGACCTGCTGGGCCGCCGTCCGCACGAGGTCAGCGACGGCCAGTTGCAGCGCGCCTGCCTCGCCCGCGCGCTGGCGTTGAACCCGCGCTACCTGATCTGCGACGAGATGACGACGATGCTCGACGCCTCGACGACGGCGGCGCTGGTCGGCGTGATCCGGGCCTACCAGCAGGAATCCGGTGCGGGGGTGCTCGCGATCTCGCACGACGCCACGCTGCTGGGGCGATGGGCGGACGAGACCGTCAGACTTTCAGCACCGCTTCCACGATGACGTTGTTCTCGTAGCTGCCCGCGACCCGGTCGAAGCCGCCGCCGCACGTCACGAGCCGCAGCTCGGACAGCGGCGTCGGCCCGTAGACCAGGGCCGTCGGAAACGCGGACTTCTCCGTCGTCCGGGTGCTGTTCACGACGAACGTCAGCTTGCTGCCGTCCTCGCGCTCGACCAGCACCTCGGCGCCGGGCCGCAGCTCGGGCAGCCGGAAGAACACGCCGGGCCCGGTCTTCGAGTCGACGTGCCCGGCGATCACGGCCGGACCGGCGTCCCCCGGCGCGACCCCCTTGGCGTACCACCCGGCCTTGTCCGAACGCGTCGGCGGTTCGAGCGCCCCGGCCGAGTCGACCTTCAGCGCTTCGAGCGTGGTGTCGACGCCGATCGACGGGATCAGCACCGTCACCGGCTCCGGCGCCTCGTCCGCGCCGGGCCCCTTGACCACGTAGATCAGCGTGACGAGGACCGCCACCCCCATCAGCAGCTTGCCCTTGGCCATGTCAGCCGAACCGGAACAACCGGCCGCGCACCGAGTACATCGCGACCCCCACGATCAGCATGATGACCAGCGCGGTGAGCCAGTCCCAGCCGCCCGCCATGCCGCCGAACCCGGTCTCCTGACCGCCGCTCGGCACGACCTCGGAACCCTTGGCGTCGGTCCGCAGCTCGATGCGCCGGGCGTTGACCAGCAGCGAGTAGACGCCACCGGCTTCGAGCGGGGCGTCCAGCGTGGTCGACTCCTTGCCGCGCTGCAGCACCTCCAGGGCGTCCGCACCGGGCTGCACCAGCACGTAGCCGGTCGTGGAGGTGGGCTGGACCCCGCGGTGCACCATCGTGCTGCCCCGCTGCAAGTCAGTGTCCGCGTCACCGGCGTTGATCACCCGGATCCGCGCCTGGCCGTTCGGCGGCTGGCTGATGTCGTCGTCCAGCACCTTCATCGAGGACGCGATGTCGACGACCGTGTACGCCTGCCCGGCGGCCGCCCGCACCGTCACCGACCTCAGCAGCGGACTCCCCGGCTCCGACATCCGGAACTCGACGACGTGCTCGCCCGGCTCGACGCGGCGGTAGTCCCAGAGGTCGGCGTAGTCGAGGGTGCCGAGCTTGACGCCGTCGAGCACGGCGTCGACGCGCGCCTGGTCCTTCGAGAAATGGCCGAGCCGGACGTACGTGCCCGTCGCCGCCTGCGCGGGCGAGGCCGTGAGCAGCATCAACAGCACGACAGCGAGTATTCGCACGCGGACCCCTCCCCTCACCGGACCTGTCAACGATAACGCGACTGATCAGCGTCCAGTGAGCTTCGTGCGGCCCCCTGCGTGCGACACCGCGGCAGCGGAGGCCTCGACGGCGAGCTTCGCCGCCTTCTCCGGACCATCCCCCCGCGTGAGAGCGAACGTCAGGGCCGCGACGAACGCGTCCCCGCCGCCGGTCGTGTCGACCACCTCGACGTCGCCCAGGGGCACCACCAGCTCACCGGAGTCCCACACGAACACGTTGCCCACACCGTCCACGGCGAACGCGACGAGTTCCTTCGGCATCAGCTCGCGCGCGGCGGCCACGGCGTCGTCCGCGGTCTTGATCTCGCGGCCGGTCAGCAGCTCGGCCTCCTGGTGATCGGCGCGCACGACGTCCGCGCACGCCAGCAGTTCGTCTCGCAGCCGTTCGGGCGCACCGTCGAGCACGACCCTCCCGGTGGCCGTCCGGGCGGCCCGCAAGGCCACCTTGGGCGGTTGCTGGAGCTGCACGACCACGGCGCCCGCCCGCGCGATGACGTCGAGCGGCAGGTCGTCCTCGCGCAGCAGCACTCCGTCCGGGAGGTCCTCCAGGTACCGCCAGCCGTCCGCCACGACGTCGACGATCAACCCGGTCGGACAGTCCGGCCGCACGACCACGGAACGGGTGGCGATGCCGTCCGCCCCGGCCCGCGCGATCAGCCGTGCGCCCACGTCGTCGTCCCCGACCACACCGACCAGCGCGACCGGCGCGCCCAGCTGGGCCAGGCCGGACGCGATGTTCGCGCCCTTCCCGCCCAGCACCTCCCGGCGTTCCCGCACGGCCGCCGTGCCTCCGGGACCCGGCACCTCGTCGACGACCAGCACCAGGTCCCGAGCGATCTGTCCCACCACCACGACTTCGTCCACGGCAGTGGGCTACCCAGGATCAACTCCGGGAGAACCGATCGGTGACGTCCTCTCCGTCCGGCAGCACGGCGAACAGGTCCACCGGCGTCCGCTGCGACACCATCTCGCTGCGATGCGCGCGCTTGAGCTTGTCGCGCGCAACGACGACCCGCTCGCCCGGCGCGGAAAGCACCAGGATCGGCACCGCGCCCTGCGCGACGTGCGCGCCGACCCGGTCTTCGCCGCCTCGCCCGAACTGGAGCACCTGCCCGTACCGCACGAGGTAGAGCAGGGTCGTCTCACCGCGCACTCGCTTGAGCTGCCGCACCTCCCCCGTCTCGTCGTCGCGGCCCCATGTGCCGTGCGACCTGGTCAGCCACCGGTACCCGGTCCACGGCAGCCCGTGCACGTCGGTCGCGAGCACGGTCCAGCCGGGCCGGAAGTACTTGGCCAGCCGCACCTTCACGGTCGTCGCGGCGAGGAACTCCGAGTTCTCCCGCCAGGTGCCGTCGAGCTCCAGCCGGTGCGCGATCCCCTGCACGGCCGGGTCCGGCACGGACCTGTCGTCCAGGCACACCAGACATCTCGTGCGCGCGCCGGCACCGCACGAGCGCGCGAGGCCGCACCACCCGCACTGCTGGATCTGCACGGACCCTCCGTCGTGCACCAGTTTCATCTGGTCCGCCACGACCTGCAGGCACGGCTCGCACAAAGCACACCACGCGACCTCGGTGACGTCCTTGCGCGGCAACCGGGTCATGCAGTTGATGCACTGCTTCACTTTTGCCCTCCCCTTGCGGGAAAGCCTATTCCAGCGCCCTTCGCAGGCGCGAGGAGACGAGAGCGTGACGAGGATCGGCGTCCGGGAGCAGCAGGTGCAGGCGTTCGAGCACCTCGGCGTCCTCACCGCTGTCCGCGAACGACAGCAGCGCGTCGAGATCTCCCCGTTCCAGCACGCCTTTGCGCACCGCGGCGGCGAGGTCGGCCCGCTCCTCGCGAACCACCGGCGCGTCCGAACGGGGTAGCAGGTCACCGCCGTAGTGCCGGGTCGCCCTGCCCGCGTCGCCGGACCGCAGAGCCGTCCGCACGTCCAGGAAGTCGCCGCGCACCACGGCATCGAGCCGGTACGGCCTCGTCAACAGGACACCACCGAGCTGCGCACGCAGCCTGTGCAGCTCCGCGCGGACCGTGGTCGGGTTCCCACGTTCACCATAGAGCAACAACGCGAGTTGTTCCGCCGTGAGTCCCTTGGGGTGCAGGGCGAGCGCCGTCAGGACCTCCGCGTTGCGCAACGTCAGCGCCAGCGGCCGTCCGTCGAGGTCGGCGTGCAGCCCGCCGAGGAAGTTCAGCGACAGCACGTGCCGGCGCGGCGCGAACTGCCGCAGGTGGTGCGTGGCGAGCCGGGCGGCCGCGGACACGAGCTGCGCGACGGCCGGGTGCATCGTCCTGAGCGGCCCGCTGACGTCGACGACCCCCAGCAGCACCCCCGTGTGGGGGTCGTGGATCGGGCTCGCCGCGCACGTCCAGCCGTGGTAGGTGCGCACGAGGTGTTCGCGCGAGTGGACGGTGACGGGCCGGCCGGTCACCAGCGCGGTGCCCATCGCGTTCGTGCCGATGACGTCCTCGCTCCAGCGCGACCCCTCGGTGAGGTGGACGCGTTCGGCGCGGTGCCGGGTCTGGTTGTCGCCCTCGCACCAGAGGATGTGGCCGCGGGTGTCGGTGACGATCATGATCGTGTCGTCCATCGACAGCGTGTCCGTGAGCAGCGGGACGGTCGCGGCCAGCGGGTGCGCTCCCCGCAGGTCGGCGACCTCGTCGCGCGCGTAGACCACCGGGGCCTCGTGCCGGTCCGGGTCGATGTGCGCGGCAAGGGAGCGCCGCCACGACTCGAAGATCACCGGACGCGCGGCACCCAGCTCGACTGGGTCCATCGGTCCAGGATGCAGGTCGCTGTGCCGCGGCTGCAAGCCTGCCACTGCTCCGATCGGATGCAACGTGCGTGAAACGTTGCCGGTCCTACGTTCGCCGCCTGTTCGCAACGACGCGGGAGGCAGGGTCCATGGCGAGGTACGCGGCTCCAGGACAACCGGACAGCGTGGTCACTTTTCGCGACCGGTACGACCACTTCATCGGAGGCGAGTACGTGCCGCCCGCCAGGGGCCAGTACTTCGCCAACCCCACCCCGGTGACCGGGGAGGACTTCACCGAGATCGCCCGCGGCACCGCCGAGGACGTCGAACGCGCATTGGACGCGGCCCACGGCGCCGCCCGTGCGTGGGGCAAGACTTCGGTGGCCGAGCGCGCCAACATCCTCAACAAGATCGCCGACCGCGTCGAGGCGAACCTCGAGATGCTCGCGGTCGCGGAGACGTGGGACAACGGCAAGGCGGTCCGCGAGACCCTGGCGGCCGACCTGCCGCTCGCGATCGACCACTTCCGCTACTTCGCGGGCGCCATCCGCGCCCAGGAGGGCGGCATCTCGCAGATCGACGAGGACCTCGTCGCCTACCACCTGCACGAACCGCTCGGCGTCGTCGCGCAGATCATCCCGTGGAACTTCCCGATCCTGATGGCGGTCTGGAAGCTCGCGCCCGCCCTGGCCGCGGGCAACGCGGTCGTGCTCAAGCCCGCCGAGCAGACGCCAGCGTCGATCCACGTCCTGAACGAGCTGATCGCGGACCTGCTCCCGCCGGGTGTGCTGAACATCGTCAACGGGTTCGGCGTGGAGGCGGGCAAGCCGCTCGCGTCCTCGCGCCGCGTCGCGAAGGTGGCGTTCACCGGCGAGACGACCACCGGCCGGTTGATCATGCAGTACGCCAGCGAGAACATCATCCCCGTCACGCTGGAGCTCGGCGGCAAGTCGCCGAACGTGTTCTTCGGCGACGTGGCCTCGCAGCGGGACTCGTTCTACGACAAGGCTCTCGAGGGTTTCGCGATGTTCGCGCTGAACCAGGGCGAGGTCTGCACCTGTCCGTCGCGGGCGCTGGTCCAGAGCGACATCTACGACAGCTTCATGGGCGACGCCGTCGAGCGGACCCGCGCGATCAAGCAGGGTCACCCGCTCGACACCGAGACCATGATCGGCGCGCAGGCGTCCAACGACCAGCTCGAGAAGATCCTGTCGTACATCGACATCGGCAAGCAGGAGGGCGCCCGGATCCTGACCGGCGGCGAGCGCGCGGACCTCGGCGGCGAGCTGTCCGGCGGCTACTACGTGACGCCGACGATCTTCGAGGGCGACAACAAGATGCGGATCTTCCAGGAGGAGATCTTCGGCCCGGTCGTCTCGGTCACCCGGTTCGCCGACTACGACGACGCCATGAAGACCGCCAACGACACGTTGTACGGCCTCGGCGCGGGCGTGTGGTCGCGTGACGGTTCCGTCGCCTACCGCGCGGGCCGTGACATCCAGGCGGGCCGCGTGTGGGTGAACAACTACCACGCCTACCCGGCGCACGCGGCGTTCGGCGGCTACAAGCAGTCCGG
Organism: Lentzea pudingi; assembly: GCF_014646255.1. Classification (GTDB taxonomy): domain Bacteria; phylum Actinomycetota; class Actinomycetes; order Mycobacteriales; family Pseudonocardiaceae; genus Lentzea; species Lentzea pudingi. Next base: position 393,883 of record NZ_BMNC01000001.1, on the reverse strand, counting down.
CATCGGCCGCGAGAACCACCGCATGATGCTCGACCACTACCAGCAGACAAAGAACCTGCTCGTCAGCTACTCCCAGAACGCCCAGGGCTTCTTCTGATGCCCCGCGTCGCACTGACCCCTGAGGCCGCGGACGTGCTCCGCGGCCTCAGGGCCGAGCACGGCGACCTGATGTTCCACCAGTCCGGCGGCTGCTGCGACGGCTCGGCCCCGATGTGCTACCTGGCCGGGGAGTTCCGCACCGGCGGGTCCGACGTGCACCTCGGTGATCTCGCGGTCGACGAGTTCGTCATTCCTGTGTGGATGTCCGCGTCTCAGTTCGAGTACTGGAGCCACACGCACCTGACGATCGACGTCGTGCCCGGCCGTGGGAGCGGTTTCTCGCTGGAGGCACCACTTGGAATACGTTTTCTGGTGCGCTCTCGACTGCTGAGCGACGAGGAGCTCTAGCATCTGCGCATGACCGTCCAATGCGGATGCTGCGGAGCCGAGATCACCTCTACGGACCGCATCGACTACAGGTTGAACCGTCCGGAGCAACTGCTCGGGGTGCCCGGCGAGCAACTCGGCGCGCCCACCGGCGGGCTGCTCGTCGGACCGGGCGGTGACTCCTACATCCGTTGCCTGCTGCCGGTTCGGCTGACCGGCGGAACCGAGCTCGTGTTCGGCGCGTGGACGCAGATCAGCAAGGTGGACGCGATGTACGCCCACGCCGTGTGGGACAACGACAGCGAGTACGCGAACCTGCGGATCTCGGGCAGGTTCGCGAACGCGATCAAGCCGTGGGACGTACTGGGAGTGGCTGTCGAGGCCGCAGTGCTCAACATCGACGAGCTGCCCTACTTCACCTCGCACCCGTTGCTCGAACGGGAGTGGGACCGCGACGAGGTGCTGTGCCGCATCCGGCACCCGTTGCCCATACCCGTCCGCGAGACCCTCGGCGAGGTCTGGACCATCGAACGCACCGAGGGCATGCGCTGCACCGTCGACGGCCGCACCGTCCGGTTCACGAGCCCGGACCGCCGGGTCGCGCTCGACGTCTACGCCGACCTCACCGGCGGCAGCGTGAGCGACTTCCTGGGCGCGGTCCTCGACGGCTACCCGGCGAGCGCCGAGCACTCCGTCTCGCACGAGGGCCCGGAGCTGCGTCACGCGTTCTGGCTCAGCGAGGTGATCGACGGCCATGAGGAACAGGTGTTCCACGCGCACGTCGTCCGTCCCGGCACGATGATCTCCGTGCGCTGCGTGCACCGCTACCCGGCCGACAGGGCGTGGGCGCAGCACGTGCTCAACAGCGTCCGGTACATCGGGTGACGGCCTGCGAGTGCTGTGGCACCGAGATCGACGACGCGGGCGCGATCGACCTGGACCTCGGCCCGCCTCCCGGCGTGCGCGACCCGTCGTTCGAGGCCGGTGGCAACGTCCTGCTGACCGAGGACGCCGGCTACGTCCGCTGCGTGCTGCCGGTCGACCTGACCGGGGACCTGGAGCTGTGGTTCGGCGCCTGGATGCGGGTCTCCCCCGAGGCCGCGCGCCATGCGGCCGACGTGTGGGACGGCCCCGGCTACGCCTCGCTCTCGTTCACCGGCACGTTCTCCCACGACCTCAAACCGTGGGACGGCCTGCGCGGCGCGGAGGTGGCCGCCGAGGTCCACGAGCCCGGCGACCTGCCCGAATACGTCCGGCACCCGTTGCTCGGCACCACCTGGGACCGCGACGAGGTGCTCAGCGGCTACCTGGTCGAGCTGCCGGTCTCGATCCAGCAGAAGCTGCCCGGCCGGTGGAGCATCGAACGCACCGCGGGCCTCACCCCGTACGTGCTGGAGGAGGGCCTGCGGTTCGCGGGACCGGGCCGCGCGGTGTTCGTCGACGTCCGCCGCCTCCAGGGCACCCCGGCGGAGCGGTTCCTGGAGCTGGCGCTGGAGGGCGCCCCGGACGTGCCGCCGGACCAGAAGTTCCTCGTGCGCGACGGCGTCGAGCTGCGGCACGCCCTGTGGCTCGTTGCCGCGTCGGGCCAGCACGAGTTCCACGGCCACGTGGCACGGTTCGGCGAGATGCTCGTCGTGACGTGCGTGCACGACGACCCTGCCGACCACGCGTGGGCGCGCCACGTGCTCAACAGCGCCCGTTTCCGCCGCGCGTGACTCGCTCGTAACGTCAGGTAAATCCCAAGTTTGCGCTAGTGAGCTGGACCACCTTTCGAGCTGCGCCGACGATTCCGCCATGAACGTTCTACTGGCATTCGCGCTGACCGCGAGTCTCACGTCGCCGGTGCACCTGCCCCCGACCGCACCGTGCCCGGAGAACGTCCCCGCCGGCACGACCTGTTACGAGGGCCGGGACCCCAACGGCGCGTACTACACGATCGCCGTGCCGAAGAAGTGGAACAAGACGCTCGTCGTGCACTCGCACGGCGGCCCCGACCTCGGCGACCCGACGCCGGAGCGCACGCGCGACGACCTGAACCGCTGGTCGGTAATGGTCAAGGAGGGCTACGCGTGGGCGGGTACCTCGTACCGGCGCGGCGGCTACGGCACGCGGATGGCCGCCGAGGACACCGACAACCTGCGCAGGATGGTCGTCGGCATGCTCAAGCCCGCGAAGGTCTACCTCCACGGCCAGTCGTGGGGCGGCAACGTCGCGGCGAAGACCATAGAGCTGTACAAGGGTTACGACGCGGCGCTTCTGACGAGCGGTGTGATGGCAGGCGGATCGCGCGGCTACGACTACCGCGTCGACCTGCGCGTCGTCTACCAGTACTACTGCGGCAACCACCCGCGGCCGTCCGAGGCGCAGTACCCGCTGTGGCAGGGCCTGCGTCCCGGCTCCACGATGACGACCGCCGGCCTGCGCAGCCGGATCGAGGAATGCCTTGGCGTGGCAGGAAGTCGCACGCCTGAACAGCAGCGGAAGCTCACCGACGTCCTCACCGTCACGAAGATCCCCGAGGAGACCCTGAACTCGCACCTGAACTTCGCGACGTTCACGTTCCGCGACATCGTGCACAACCGCCTGGGCGACCGGAACCCGTGGAGCAACACGGGCGTGGTCTACCAGGGCTCGCACGACGACGCCGCTCTGAACGCCGGCGTGGAACGCTTCGCGGCCGACCCGGCCGCCCGCGCCGAACTGGCCCACGACAGCGACCTCACCGGCAAGATCGACATCCCGGTCCTGTCGGTCCACGCGATCGGCGACCCGACCGCGTTCGTCGAGCACGAGTCGGCCTACCGCGACACCGTGAGGAAGGCCGGCCGCTGGTACAACCTCGTGCAGACCTTCACGACCGAGGCCACGCACAGCGCGTTCAGCGACTCGGAGTACGCCGCGGCCATGCAGTCCCTGGCGGCCTGGGAGAAGTTCGGCGTGCGGTCGAACCCGTTCCTGATCTCGTACGCCTGCCCGAGCCACGACAGGAAGTACGGCACCGGCTGCTTCTACAACCCCTGGTACCAGCCGAAGCCCTACGAGTCCCGGGTCGCACCCCGCGCGTGACCCGCAGGGATCCGGCCGCGCGCACCGCCTCCACAACGCCGCGCGCGGCCGGACTTGACCTCTACCATGGTGGAGGTAAGACGATCTTGCACATGAGCGATCTCTCCGAAATCGGGAACCTGGTAGCCACCGTCCAGCACTCCCAGCAGAACGAGCTGGCCGAGGAGTTCATCGACCTCTTCCGCCCCGACGCGATCTGGACGACAGCCCACGGCAAGCGCCTCACCGGCCGAGACGAGATCGCCTCCTTCACCCGCCAGGTCCTGCCCGGCGCGACGAAGGAGGCGACCGCCACCTACGAGGTGGCCCACGTCCTCTTCATCCGTCCCGACGTGGCGGCCGTCAAGATCCGCCAGCGCCCGGTCCGCCCCGACGGCACGGTGATCACCGACCAGAACGAGGGCTCGCCGCTCTACATCGTGTCCAAAGAGGACGGCGCCTGGCGCATCGCCGCCGGCCAGAACACCATCGTCCTCTAGCGCCCCTGCAACGACTTCACCTTGTCGCCGAAGGTCCAGTTCTTCGACCCGTCCCAGTTGATGGACCAGGTCATGAGCCCCTTGAGCTGCCCACCGAAACTGTTCCACGCCTGCCCCACCAGCGTGGGGTTCATGTAGCCACCACCGGCCCCGGGTTGCGCGGGCAACCCGGGAACCTGCTTGTCGTAGGGCACGTTGATCGTGGTGCCCTGCACGACCAGCCCCTTGTTCAGGCACTGCGTCTGCGCCACGAACCCCTGCACCGTCCCAGCCGAGTAGCTGTCACCGGAACACCCGTACATGGACCCGTTGTAGTACTGCATGTTCAGCCACCACAGACGCCCGTTGTCCGCGTACTTCTTGATGATCGGCAGATACGCACCCCAGATGGACCCGTAAGCAACACTGCCGCCAGTCACGTACGCGGTCTCCGGCGCCATGGTGAGCCCGAACCCGGCCGGCATCGCCGCCAGCACCCCGTCGATGATGCGCACGAGGTTCGCCTGCGAAGCCGACAACTGGTTGATGTTGCCACTGCCGACCAGCCCGGTCTCGATGTCGATGTCGATCCCGTCGAAGTTGTACTTCTTGAGAATCGGCACCACCGTGGCCACGAACCGGTCGGCCACCGCGGCAGAACTCAGGTCGATCCCCGCCGCAGCACCCCCGATCGACAACAAAATCGTGGCCCCGGCGGCCTTCGCCGCACACATCTCGGCAGGCGTGGCAACCTTCACCCCGACATCCATGCCGTCCTCCCACAACACGGTCCCGTCGGACCGGATCACGGGAAACGCCGCGTTGATGACGTTGTAGCCGTGCTGCTTGATGCGGGCGTCGGTAATCGGCGTCCAGCCGAACGGCGGATGAACCCCGTTGGACGCGCCGTCCCAGTTCTCCCAGTACCCGTGCAGAACCTTGCCCGCGGGCCGGGACTTGAGCGCGCACGTGTCGGCCGCCTGGGCGGTGGACGGGATGAGCAGGGTGCTCATGAGCAGAAGCAGGGCTGTCAGTGCCCTCGGGAACGAGCGGGCAGACATTCGCTCACCTTTCGCTTACAGGCGGCGACCCACTGTCATTGAAGCACGAAATGGTCCAGACCTCTACGGGCCGGGCCGGGTGGATGGGGGCAGAAGGCGGGGGGCGGCGGGAGGCGGCAGGCGGCGGGCGGGAAGCGGGCGGGCGGGAAGCGGGCAGGCGAGGCGCGGGCAGGCGAGAAGCAGGCGGCGGGCGGGAGGCGGCGGGCGGGAGGCGGCGGCGTGAGGCGCGCAGCCGAGGCGCGCAGCTAAACGGTCGGCCCCTCCCGGAGCGCAGGGGAGGGACCGGGGAGGCCATGCGGGCGAGGCGGGCTCGCCGAGGCGAGGCGGAGCGGGGTCGGCCTGAGCGGCTCCAGCGGAGCGGGGCTGCTCTGGCCTAGCGGGTGGCACTGGGTGGCTGCCCCAAGCCAGCGCGGCGGGACCACGCTGGAACTCGACCATCAGCACGCAGCCCGACCCCTTCGCTGGAGCAGGAACCAGCCACCGCAAGCGACCCGCGCGGTGCCAACCGGAAGGCCACCAATGTAAAGGCGACCACCTACGGCACCTGGCGTGGCGATGCGCAGCGAGCCGTGTGAACCTCGTGCACCTTGGTTCCGGTGGGCGCCTCACATGGCGATTGGGGCTTTACCTTGAGGGGGCGGGATGCCACCCTCACGGGCACGGCCGGGCGCTTTTCAGCCCGGCCTTTTTCCGGCCGTCTACGCATCCCGCCAGAGGCTCAAGGTCAAGCCCCAATCGCTAGCCCTTGATCCGTCATGACCCGCGCAAGCACCCTCGCAAGGCAACCGTGCCCCACAAACGCGACCAACCCCGCTGGAACCTTCACCAGCCACCAAAAGCCGACCCGCTCAGGCCGCCCAACGCCCCCAAAGCGTCTCCTCGGAAACCTCCCAAAGCCGAGCCGCCGCCCCGGAATCCTGCGCATAAGGCGCGACACCCCGCATGTGGCTACCACCCACAACCGGCGCAGCCTCAACACAGTCCTCGAAGTACCGCCCCGAAACCCCGTCCAACAACGGCGACGTGGCCACCACGAGAGTGGTCGCAGCCCCCTGCTCCACACTCTTCACCCGCCGAACATCAGCAGCACCACTGAGCCGGATGCGCTCCTGCAACTCCTCCGAACTCAGATGCCGCTGAAGATTGGTAGCGATGCTGCCCGGCATCAACGCGTTCATCGTGATGCCCTCACCACCCCACCGCACCCCGGCCTCGACACCGAACAAGATGTTCGCCGTCTTGGACTGGCCGTAGGCCTGCCAGCGGTCGTACGAGCGACGCTCGTAGTGGATGTCGTCGAAGACGACGTCGCTCATCAGGTGCGCCGAGGAGCTGACGTTCACCACGCGGGCGCCCTCGGCGCGCAGGGAGTTGAACAGGCCCAGGGTCAACGCGAAGTGGCCCAGGTGGTTCGTGGCGAACTGGAGCTCCCAGCCCTCCGGCGTGCGCGTCAGCGGGGTGGCCATGACGCCCGCGTTGTTGACGAGCAGGTGCAGCGGGCCGTCCCAGGTGCGGGCGAAGGCCTTCACCGACGCCGGCGAGGCCAGGTCGAGGCGGGCGACCGAGATGGTGCTGTTGCCGGTGGACCTGGACAGGGAGGCCGCCACTCGCTGGGCCGCGTCGAGGTCACGGGCCGCGATCGTCACCTCCGCGCCGGCGGTGGCGAGGGCTCGGACGGTTTCCACGCCGATGCCCGAGGCGCCGCCCGTGACGACGGCTCGGCGGCCGGAGAGGTCGAGGCCCTCGACCACGTCGAGAGCCGTGGTGTCGAAGCCGAATCCTGTGGTGATCATGCCTGCACCTTCAACGTTTCCTCGGAAACCTTCCACAGCTGTGCTGCGGCTTCTGGATCGGCGGCGTAGGCGGCCAGGCCGTTGCTCATGCCCTCGGTGTGCGGGAGGGCCTCTTCGCAGTCTTCGAAGTAGAGGCCCGAACGGCCCTCCACCAACGGGGACACGGCGAGCACCAGCGTGGTGGCCGCGCCCTGCTCCGGTGTCTTGAGCCGCAACGGGTTCGAGCCGCCGCGCAGCCGCCTGCGCTCCTCCAGCTCGTCCGGCGTGATGTGGCGCTGCAGCGCCGTCAGGATGCCGCCCGGCATCAGCGCGTTCATGGTGACGCCTTCACCAGCCCACCGCGCACCGGCCTCGACGCCGAACAGGATGTTCGCCGTCTTGGACTGGCCGTAGGCCTGCCAGCGGTCGTACTCGCGGCGCTCGTAGTGGATGTCGTCGAACACCACAGGGCTCGAGAGGTGGCCCGCGGAGCTGACGTTCACGACGCGGGCTCCCTCGGCGCGCAGCGCGCCGAACAGGCCCAGCGTCAGCGTGAAGTGGCCGAAGTGGTTCGTGGCGAACTGGAGCTCCCAGCCCTCCGGCGTGCGCGTCAGCGGGGGCGCCATCACACCCGCGTTGTTGATCAGTAGGTGCAGCGGCCCGTCCCACGCCGCGGCGAAGGCCTTGACCGACTCCTGCGAGGTCAGCTCCAGCGGAGCGACCGAGACGGCGGAGCTGCCCGTGGTGGCGGACACGTCGGCGGCGACCCGGCGGCCCGCCTCGACGTCGCGCGCCGCGATGGTGACCTCGGCGCCCGCGGCGGCCAGCGCCCGCACGGTCTCGACGCCGATGCCCGACGCCCCACCGGTGACCACGGCGCGGCGGCCGGAGAGGTCGACGCCCTCGACGACCTCGAGAGCCGTGCTCCCGAACCCGAACGGGGTGGTGATGCGCTCGCTCATCAGATTTCCCCAACCTGTGTCATACACTGAAACGGAGGTGCCTCCGGTTCGGGTTCCACCGTAAGCGGAGGAGCCTCCGGTTGGCAAGTGACGTCCCCCATAGGAGTGGTGCAGTGCGCGCAGACGCGGTCCGGAACCGAGGGCTGCTGATCGAGGTGGCGCTCGACGCGTTCACCCACGAGAAGGACGTGACGCTCGGCGCCATCGCCAAGAAGGCGGGCGTCGGCATCGGCACGCTCTACCGCCACTTCCCCACCCGCGAGGCGTTGATCGAGGCGGTCTACCGCACGGAGCTGGAGAAGCTCTGCGACGCGGCGCCCGAACTGCTGGAGACCCATGAACCCGAGGCGGCGCTGCGGGAGTGGATGGACCGCTTCATCGCCTACGCCGCGACGAAACGCGACCTCAAGGAAGCGCTGCAGGCCGTGATCGCGCTGGGCATCAACCCGTTCGAACACAGCCGCGCGAAGATGACCGAGGCCGTCCAGTCCCTGCTCACCCCGCTGAACGCGAGGACCGAGCCCATGGACCTGATGGCACTGCTGATCGGCGTCGCCCAGAACGGCGACCCGGATCAGGCTCGCAGGATGCTGGACCTGATCATGAACGGGGTTCTCCACGACGCTGCCGCTCGAAGCGCTCCACCAGCATCGGCGCCTCGTTGAGCAGGAACGTGTAGAAGTCGCGCATGTACTCCAGCCGGTCGTGCGCACGGCCGGGCCCGACCGCGCCGACCCCGTTCTCCACGGCGCGGAGCACCTCGTCGACCACCGAGTGCTGCCGCGAGTAGAGCGTCGTCCAGGCGTTGTCGCGCATCCGGAAGTGCTCACGGCGGCTACCGGCGACGTGGATCCGCTCGATCAGGCCCATCTGCGCGACCATCCGGACCGCACCGGACACCGATCCCGCGCTCACGCCCAGCTCCTGAGCCAGGTCCCCCGCGGTCAGCGTCTCCTTCTCGGAGAACAGGAACGCCGCGAGAGCCCGCGCTCCCATCCGCTGCATCCCGGCGCCGACCAGCGTGAGCGCCAGGTGCTCGGCGGCCTCCCTGCGGTCTGTCTCGCCCGTCACAGTCGTCCTGTCTTCAGAAATTTCTGAACATTCGCTAGCCTCGATCCTAGGGGGAAGGGGCGGGTCATGGCCACAGCGTTCACGGGGACAGCGCTCGTCGTCGGCGCCGGGATCTCCGGCCTCGCCACCGCGCTCAGGCTCGCCCGCAGCAGGTGGGACGTGGTGGTGCTCGACCACGGCGTCCCGCGCGAGCCCGTCCCGATCACCGGCCCGGACCGCCACGCCGCCGCCAGGCTCGCCGCGCTCCCCCACGACCTGCACTACGAGACCCGCCACAGCAAGGTCACCGCGCTGCACCCCGACCGGTTCGGCGTCACGGTCGAGTTCAACGACCACGACGACGAGTGGTTCGACATCGTCGTGTGCGCCCATCCGTGCTGCGAGGCCGAGCGATTACCGGGCCTGTGCCTGGAGACCTGGTCCCGCGACCACGTGGCCCTGCTCTACCGCGCCGTCCGCGACACCGGCCTGCCGCTGTGCGCCGCCGAGCTGCTCGCCGACGCGTTCGACATCCACCGCGACGACTACGCCGCATTCGCTTGGTGGGAAACCACTTTGAAGCCACACGCAATTAGGCGGGCCTTTACCCGCGTTCGGTAAGTCTCCGGTCATGACCACGTTACGGAGACGCACCTTCATCGTGGGCGGCCTCGCGGGAGCGAGCGCCGGGGTCCTGCTCCCCGCCCTGGCCAACGCCATCGGCTACCCGTTCACGCTGGGAGTCGCGTCCGGCGAACCGGCGGCCGACGGGTTCGTGATCTGGACCCGCCTCGCCCCCAGCCCGCTGAACGCCGACGGTCTCGGCGGGATGCCCAACACCAACACCGCCGTCGACTGGCAGGTCGCCACCGACGAGCACTTCACCGCCATCGCCCGCACCGGCACGTTCACCACCACCCAGGCGGGCGGTCATGCCGTCCACGTGACCCTCACCGGCCTGGAGCCGGGACGCGAGTACTGGTACCGCTTCCGCACCGGCGGCCACCTCTCCCCCGTGGGCCGCGCGCTGACCGCACCGGCCGTGGGCACGCAGCCCGCGCTGACCATGCTCTTCGCCTCGTGCTCGCACTACGAGGAGGGCTACTTCACGGCCTACCGCCGGATGGCCGAGGAGCACCCCGACCTGATCCTGCACCTCGGCGACTACATCTACGAAGGCGCCGCCACCACCACGAAGGTCCGCAAGTTCGCGCCCGCCGGCGAGATCAGCACGCTCGCGAACTACCGCGTCCGCCACGCCCAGTACAAGACCGACCCGGACCTGCAGGCCGCGCACGCCGCCGCGCCCTGGCTCGTCGTCTGGGACGACCACGAGGTCGAGAACAACTACGCCAACCTGGTCCGCAACGACAGCAGCCCGGCCGGTGACTTCACCGCACGCCGCGCGGCCGCGTACAAGGCCTACTACGAGCACATGCCGCTGCGCTCCGCCCAGGCGCCGACAGCGGCGAACATGCTGCTGCACCGCAGGGTCCGCTGGGGCAGCCTCGCCACGTTCCACATGCTCGACACCCGCCAGTACCGCAACGACCAGGCGTGCGGCGACGGCACGAAGGTCTGCCCGGCCGCCGACGACCCGGCCCGCACGCTCACCGGCACGTCGCAGGAGACGTGGCTGATCGACGGGCTCAGGCAGAAGCTCGGCACGTGGGACTTCCTGGGCCAGCAGGTGTTCTTCGCCCAGCGCCTCGCCGCCGCCGACGGCTCCAAGAGCATGGACGCGTGGGATGGCTACACGGCCAACCGCACGCGCATCCAGAACGCCTGGGACACCAACGGCAACAAGGGAACCGTGGTGCTCACCGGCGACGTGCACCGCAGCTGGGGCGCGAACATCATGCAGAACTACAGCACCCAGAACCGGATCATCGGCACCGAGCTCGTCACCACCTCCGTCACGTCCGGCGGTGACGGCAACGCGGCCGACAACAGCCTCAACCCGACGCTGAACCCGCACGTGAAGTACTTCAAGAACCTGCGCGGCTACGTGAAGACCCAGACCACCGCCACCGAGATGCGCGTCGACTACCGCGCCGTCGACAAGGTCACCGTCCGCGACTACCCGGTCAAGACCGTCGGCAGCTACGTCGTCGAGTCGGACAACCCAGGATTGCAGGCACCGTGAAGACACTGCTGATCGCGAGCCTCCTGCTGGCACCCGCCCCGATGACGTGGTCCACGGTCAACAGCGACTCGACCGGCGACCAGGACAACGCGTCCGTCTCGTCCTCCCGCAACGGGTACACGGCCGTCGTGTGGGAGGACGACCGCGACACCACCGCCCCCGAGGACCCGGTCCACTCCGACGTCTGGATCCGCCTCTACAAGGAGGGGGCGCCGGTCTACGAGAAGAAGCTCTCCACCGGCGGCACCGGTACCTGGCGGCACTGGCAGCCGGACGTCTCGGTGCGCGAGGACGGCAGCGCCGTCGTCGTGTGGTCGGAGGACCCGGACGGCAACGGCTACTACAACATCGCCGTCCGCTCGGTCAGCGCGTCCGGGACCGTCTCGGGGTCCGGCACCGCGAACGCCAACTCGGACGGTCAGCAGCACTTCCCCAGCGTGGCAGCGGATCCGGACTCGGGCGGCTTCGCGGTGACGTGGGAGGACAAGCAGGGCACCGCCGCGTCCACCACGCGGGTCAGCATGTTCGCGTCGATCAGTTCGAAGTCCTACGAGGCCCAGGTCAACAACGCCGGCGGCACCCACGCCAAGCCCCAGGTCGCGATGGGCGCGGCGGGCAACGCGGTCGTCGTCTGGGAGGCGGACGCGAACGTCGCCCGCAAGATCGTCACCCCGGCCGGTGGCGTGAAGCAGGCGCAGACCACGACGGGGCAAGGGAAACGCCCCGCCGTGGCGTCCAACTTCAACGGCGACTTCGCGATCGCCTGGGAGCAGTCCGGGGTCCGCGTCCAGTCGTTCACCGCCGCCGGAACCTCACGCGGCGCGGTCGCCCAGACCACCGGCGCCGACCCGCAGATCGGCATCGACGACCAGCTCGGCGTCGCGGTGACCACGGCGGAGGCGCAGGACGTCCACACCAGCGTCTACAACCCCGACGGCACCACCACGGGCCGTCCCGAACGGCAGCTCACCGTCTCGAACGCCACGGGCAGGCAGGACGAGCCCGCCGTCGGCGTCGACCCGTGGGGGCGCGTCAGCGTCGTCTACACCGACGACAACGACGGCAACGGGTTCGACCAGGTCTACCTGGGCACCGGCCTGACCACCCAGCGGTGGTGACTCAGCAGTGGTGACTCACCGCTGATCGAGCGGCCGGCGTCGCTGGTGGAGATCCAGCAGCGACGCCGGCTTCCAGAACCCGTGCACGTCGTAGGTGTCCACGCCGGGCGGCACGATCTCGTCGATCCGGTCCAGCACGTCGTCGGTCAGCACCAGCGAAGCGCCCTCCAGCAACGACTCCAGCTGCTCCATCGTGCGCGGCCCGGTGATCGCCGAGGTCACCGCTGGATGCGACGTCACGAACGCGATCGCGAGCGCCGGCAGCGAGACCCCCATCTCGTCGGCGAGCTTCGCGAACTGCTCCACCGCCTCGAACTTGGCCGCGTTGCCCGGCAGCGACTCGTCGAACCGCTCCGGGCTCAGCGTCGCCCGGAACGCCTCGGCCGACGCGCCCCGCCGGTGCTTGCCCGACAGGAACCCGCTGGCCAGCGGACTCCACACCAGCACACCCATCCCGAGGCGCTGGGCCGTCGGCAGCACGGAGCGTTCGACCCCGCGCGCCAGCATCGAGTACGGCGGCTGTTCGGTCCGGAACCGCATCAGGCCCCGGTTCAGTGCCACGTGGTGCGCCTCGACGATCTCCTCGGCCGGGAACGTCGAGCAGCCGAACGCCCGGATCTTCCCCTCCCGCACCAGGTCCGTCAGCACGGACAGCGTCTCCTCGACGTCGGTCCGGTAGTCCGGCCGGTGCACCTGGTAGACGTCGATCCAGTCGGTGCCCAGCCGCCTCAGGCTGGCCTCGACGGCACGCACGACGTACCGGCGCGAGTTGCCGCCGCGGTTTCGCCCCTCTCCCAGCGGGAAGTGGAACTTCGTGGCCAGGACGACGTCGTCGCGGCGGTCCTTCAGAGCTTTCCCGACGATCTCCTCGGAGTCGCCGGCCGAGTACATGTCGGCGGTGTCGACGAAGTTGATCCCCGCGTCGAGGGCGCGGTGGATGATCCGCACACCCTCTTCGTGGTCGTTGTTGGCGACGGAGCCGAACATCATGGCGCCGAGGCAGTGGTGACTGACCTCGATGCCGGTTCCCCCGAGAACGCGATAGCGCATGTTCATGCGCGGAAACCTACGAAGTAGAGCCGACTCTAGGTCAAGCCTATGCTCGGTGCATGGGGTTGAGCATCGGACAGGTGGCCGAACGCACGGGACTGAGCGTGCACGCGCTGCGCTTCTACGAGAAGGAGGGAATCCTCGCGCACCAGGTCCACAGAGGACCGGGCGGCCGCCGGGTGTACACGCAGCGGGACGTCGACTGGCTGCGCATGTGCATCATGCTGCGGATGTCCGGGATGCCGGTGCCGGAGATCCGCCGCTACACCGACCTGGTCCGCCAGGGCGACGGCAACGAGCTGCAGCGCCTCGACATCCTCAAGGAGCACCAGGACCGCGTCCGGCAACAGATGGTGCAACTGCAGGAGTGCATGGACCTGATCACGCACAAGGTCGGCATCTACCAGGACTACGTCAATTCGATCGCACCCAGGGCGGTCGGCCAATAGGCTCGGACCCATGCCTGTCGTGCTCTCGCTGAACGTCGCCCAGAAGACGGTCCCGGCCGACTACGCCCGCACGGGCGCCACCGGTATCGGCAAACACCCGGTCGACGGGCCGTTGCAGCTCAGCGCCCCCGGCCCCAGGGGCTCGGCGGGAAGTGGCGTCGCCGGTGACTCGATCGGCGACTGGACGGTGCACGGCGGCGAGTACCAGGCCGTCTACGGCTACGCGCGCGAGGACCTGGACTGGTGGCAGTCCGAGCTGGACGTGTCGCTGCACAACGGCCAGTTCGGCGAGAACCTGACCACCCAGGGCATCGACCACACGACCGCGCTGATCGGTGAGCACTGGCGGATCGGCACGGCGCTGCTGGAGGTCACCAGTCCGCGCATCCCGTGCCGCACGTTCGCCGAGTTCCTCGGGCAGCGCGGCTGGGTCATGCGGTTCACCCAGCAGGTCCGGCCCGGCGCGTACTTCCGCGTGCTGGAGGAAGGCCTGGTCGGACCGGGCGACGAGATCACCGTCGTGCACCGGCCCGACCACGACGTCACGGTCGAGCTGTTCTTCCGCGCCGTCACCACGGAGGGCGCGTTGCTGCCCCGGTTGCTCGCCGCCGGCGACTCGGTGCCGCCGGAGGTCGTCGAGCTGGTGCACCGGCGTTCCGTGGTCGAGCTGGACTCCTAGGCCGGGAAGTTCCGCACCCAGCGCTTCTGCCACGGCGTCTCAACGGCACGCCGGTGGTAGTTCGCGCGCGTCCACGCCACGGCCTCGCCGGCCGGAACGCCGGCGAGCACGGCCAGGCACGAGATCACCGTGCCGGTCCGCCCGACGCCACCGCTGCACGCCACCTCGACCCGCTCGCCCGACAACGCGCGGGCGTGCAGGGTGCGGATCAGCCTGATCGCGGCGTCGTGGTCGCGCGGCAGGCGGAAGTCCGGCCAGTCGATCCAGTCGTGCGACCACGGCACGTCGACCGGCTTGGGCTGCAGGTACACCCCGTACTGGGGATGCGGCTCGACCATCTTGCCGTCACGCAGGCCTCGCCCCGTGATCACGGCACCGTCCGGTAGTTCGATCGTCTTCAAGAACGTTCCCCCATGTGGTAGTGCTCCTTTCTACCACCGGGGATGGGCGGCGCGCCTCGCGTGCAGGACCACCCCGAGTCGCTCTTCGCGAAGTTCGGGGTGCCCGCAGCTGTCCTGACCGGTGCCGGAAGACAGGACTCTCGGCGGGTCCGGCGGGAGGGGCGTTCTGCCAGCATGGCCGCCATATACTCCGACCGCGCCCTGGTCATCGGCGCCGGCTTCGCGGGGCTGGTGGCGGCGAGGGTGCTGGCCGAGTCGTACGGCGACGTGGTGCTGGCCGGCCGGGACACGTTCACCGCCGACGCAGGCCTCCCCCAGGCCCACCACCCGCACGCGCTGCCGGCACGTGCGGCCGAGGTGCTGGAAGCGCTCTTCCCGAGGCTCGCCACGGAACTGGAGGACGTGGGGGCGGTCCGCGCGGACCTCGGCAGCGACGTCCTCCACCGCGTCCCGGCCGGCTGGGCACCGCGTGACCACCTGGGCCTGAGCGTGCTCTCGGTGACGCGGCCGACGCTCGACCGGATCCTGCGGCGCCGAGTGCTGCGGCTCGCGAACGTGTCCCTTGTGGACGGTGTGACGATCGACGGCCTGCTGCACGACCGCGGCATGGTCACAGGCGTGCACGGCCAGCGCGGCGACAGGCCGTTCACCGACTACGCGGACCTCGTGGTCGACGCCTCCGGCCGTGACAGCACCCTGGTGTCGTGGCTCGCGGAGCTCGGCGTGCACTGTCCCGCACCGATGATCGCCAACGGCCGCTTCACCTGCACCTCGCGGCTCTACGAGGTGAACCGCGACCTGAAGCTCGACTGGAAGACGGCCTGCGAGATCACCCACTCCCCCGATATCAGGCGCGGCGGCGTGGTGTCCTCAGTGGACGGTTACCGATGGTTCGTGACGCTGTTCGGCGCGGACGGTCACGCCGCACCGGCTGACGACGACGGCTTCCTCGACTACGCCATGTCGCTGCACTGCCAGGGCATCGCGGAGGTCGTCAAGACGGCGACCCCCGTGTCGGACCTGCACCGCACGGGCAACCTGCGCAGCCGCTGGAACCGCTTCCACCAGGTCCCGGACTGGCCACGCGGCCTGCTCGCGCTCGGCGACTCGGTGGTCTCGCTCAACCCCGTCCACGGACACGGCCTGACCGTCGCCGCCCTGAACTGCACCGCTCTGCACGGGCTGTTGCGGGAACACGACCTCGCCAACGAGCCGCAGGTCTTCCAGCGCGCGGTCGCCAGGACCGCGAAGATCCCGTGGACGTCCGTGACGACCACCGATCTCGGCTGGAGCACGAGGAAACTCCCGCTGACGACCCGCCTGCGGCAGTGGTACTCCGGCCGAGTGCTCGCGGTGATCCCCGGCGACCGGCAGGTCCACCGCGCGTCCGTCCGCATCTCGCAGCTGCTCGACCACCCGGCGACCCTGCTCCGGCCGGCCGTGCTGGTCCGCGTGCTGCTGGGCGCCGCTGGTCCGCGTGCTGGGACGAGTGCTCAGCGGACGGCGCCCTCGGGCCACAGCACCGTGACCGGCACGCCCCGCGACCGCGCGTAGGCCACCACGTCAGCCGTCCCGCCGGGCCCGCGCCCCGGCAGCCCGTCCCACACGGCGAGCAGCGCGTCGGACTCGTCGACCATCCGCATGCCCGCCTCCATGTAGGCGTGCGGATCCGGCGTGGCGTACTTCAGCTGCACGACCTTGCCCGCCCGCGCGAGCAGCGCGTCGTAGACGGGCCGGTAGGCGTCGGGGAGCGTCTCGCGGTACCGCGAGGCGGGCAGCACGGCGACGAGCGCCCCGCCCGCGTCCAGCACGGCCTGCGCGAAGACCGCGTCGGCACCGTCCGCGAGGCACGACACCCCTGCCACGGAACCGTTCTCCGCCACCGCGGCGCGGATCATCCGGTCGATCTCGGCCTCCAGTTCGGCGGAGAGTCCACGATGTCCGGTGATGGCGAGCCGCGTCGTCATCCCGGCAGGATATGCGGACCTGGGACGGCGCCCGCAACGCCGAGCGGGGTGGGGGGTTCGCAGGGCGGGACTGGGGTTCGCAGGGCGCGGCTCGGGATTGCCGAGCGGGGCTGGAGTCCGCCGGGCACGGCTCGGGTTCGCCGAGCGGACTGCCGGACGAACCCGAGGGCCCGCTCGCCGGGCCGGACTTCTGACACAGCGAGCGCCTCGCGCACCGGGCCGCCTGCGCCTCGGCGGAGTCGCGGACTCGCGTGCCGGCCACGCGGCGACCCTGCTCGGCTGCCGCTGGCACGTCAGCCGTCTCGCCTGCTGCCAGCACGTCAGCCGTCATGGCTACCGCCGGCACGTCAGCCGTAGCGGCCGCCGCCGGCACGTCAGCCGTAGCGGCCGCCGCCGGCACGTCAGTCGGCGCGGTGGCTGGCCTGGTTCTGCTCGGCGACGGCCAGGTAGTGGGTGTTGGTCATGACGCCCAGGATGTTGCCGAACGGGTCGACCACCGACGCCGTCACGAACCCCTCGCCGCGCACCCGTGGTTCGTCGTGGCTCTTGGCGCCCAGCTCTCGCAACCTGTTCAGCGTCGCGTCGAGGTCGTCGACCGCCCAGTAGAGGATCTCGCCTGCCGGTCCGTCGGACGGTGTGACCTCGAACCGGCGGTGCACGATGCCGAGTTCGGCCTGGTAGTCGCCGATGCGGAACTCGACGTAGGCGAGCACTCCGTCCGGGGTGCTCCGCTCGAAGTACGCGTCGACGCCGAGGAACGACGCGTACCAGGCGCGGGCCTCGGTCAGGTCGTCGGCGAAGTAGGACACGGTCGACATGCCTCGCAACACAACTGCCTCCGGGAAAGTTCTGGTCGGTGTGGTTTCAGCTTCGGCCGTAAAGTGCTCATCCAGTGAGCACTTTTAGCGGGAATCTGGAGACATGCGCGCAGACCGTCTCGTCGCCACGTTGCTTCTGATGCAGGCTCGCGGCCGGGTGACCGCCGCCGAACTGGCCGAGGAGCTCGAGGTCTCCAACGCCACGGCACGCCGTGACCTCGAAGCGCTGTCCGCGGCGGGGGTACCCGTGTACCCCCAGCCGGGGAGAGGTGGGGGCTGGTCGCTCGTCGGCGGCGCGCGCACGGATCTGAGCGGCCTGACCTCGGCGGAGGCGCAGGCGTTGTTCCTGATCGCCGGACCGGCCGCGTCCGTGGCGCCGCAGGTCAAGTCGGCGCTGCGCAAGCTGGTGCGCGCGTTGCCGCAGACGTTCCGCGCCGAGGCCGAGGCCGCTGCGGACGCGACGGTCATTGACACGGCCGCGTGGGGCGAGGACACCAGGGACCGGCCGGTCATCGCCACCACGCTGCAGCAGGCCGTCGTCAAACAGGTGCGGGTGCGGCTGACCTACCAGAAGCGAGGCGAGGCACCGAAAGGGCGCGAGGTTGACCCGTGGGGACTCGTCGACAAGGACGGCACCTGGTACTTCATCGCCGGCACCAGTGAAGGGCAGCGCACGTTCCGGCTCGATCGCATCCTGGGTGTCTCCCTCACCGGCACCCCGGCCACCCGGCCCGACGGCTTCGAGCTCGCCGGTGCCTGGGACGAGGTCGTGACGGCCGTGGAGGCGAAGCGCTCGGCGACGTCGGCGACGGTGCTCGTGCCCACGAGGTTCCTGGACGTGTTCCAGCACCAGCACGGCCGCCACTGCACGGTCGTCGGGGTGCGGGGCGAGCACACGGAAGTCGAACTGACGGCGCCGCGGCCGCTCGACATCGCCCGCAACGTCGCCGGGTGGGGCGGTCTGATCACCGTCGAGTCGCCCGAGTTGGAGGAACACCTGGCGCGCATAGGCGCGGAGCTCGTCAGCCGATACCCGCGTGCTGCTCCAGCCGAGCGAGCCGAGTCATGATCATCTCCAGCACCTTCGCCGCATCCGGGGTGGCCTTCTGCTGCTTCTGGAGGTGGACGATGCCCGCGAGCGCCGTCTGGACCGCCCGGCGCGTGGCCTTGATCTCCGCGCCCAGCTCGCGCAGTTCCTCGCCGCCCTTGCCGTTCGGTTCGGCGACGATCCCGAGCAGCAGGTGTTCGCAGCCGACGTAGTTGTGGCCGAGCGCGATGGACTCGGTGACCGCGAGTTCGAGCGCGGCGGCGGCGTCGTCGGCGAACCCGGGTTTCCGGCCGATGTCGCAGGGAATGAAGGAAGGAACGCCTTCTGGCGTGATGTCGATCGCGCGCAGCACGTCCAGCGCCAGGTTCCCGCCCTCGCGGACGATGCCGTTCAGGAGGTGGGCCGTGCCGATCTTGGTGCCCTCGGCGCACTCGGCGGCGATTTGGAGCGCCTTCCACGCGCGGTCGGTGAACTGGGGGAAGTTGTCGCGCTTGAGGTCCTGGACGGTGAGCGCCCGGATCGCGACGATCCGTTTGACCGACCCCTCGAGGGCTCTCTGGCAGATCGCCGAGACGGGAATGTTCATGTCTTTCACGGATTCGGCGAGCTCATCGGGCAGGTACACGTTGATTTTCGGCATAACCCCATTAATACCCCCATATGGGGTTATGGTCAACGGCGAACGCGGCAACCGTCACACTTGTGAGTGATTCAGAGGGGACGGGAGCACCCGCGTGGAGGAGACCAGCCGGCTCATCGGAAGCCGCTACCAGTTGAAGCAGAAGGTCGGCCAAGGGGCGATGGGAGTCGTCTGGCAGGCCTATGACGAGCAACTGCACCGCGTGGTCGCGGCGAAGGAGTTGCTCGGGCTGGACGGTCTCGACGACGCCAGGGTGGACCGCGCGAAGGCCAGGGCGATGCGCGAGGCCCGCCTCGCCGCCCGGCTGGAGCACCCGAACGCCATCCGCGTCTACGACGTCGTGGAGGAGGACGGCCGCCCCTGGCTGATCATGGAGTACCTCCCCTCCCGCAGCCTCGCCGCCGTGATCGCCGAGCAGGGCACCCTGCCACCCCGCGAGGTGGCCCGCATCGGGTGCTACACCGCCGCCGCCCTGGCCGCCGCGCACCGCCACGGCATCCAGCACCGCGACGTGAAGCCCGGCAACGTCCTGATCGGCGACCAGGAAGTCAAGATCACCGACTTCGGCATATCCCGCGCCACCGGCGAGGACGCCACCGCCACCGCGACGGGCACCGTCGGCACCCCCGCGTTCTTCTCCCCCGAGGTCGCCCGCGGCGAGGACGCGGGCCTGCCCTCGGACGTCTTCTCGCTGGGCGCCACGCTCTACAACGCCGTCGAGGGCGGCCCGCCCTTCGGCACCGCGGACAACAACCTCGTGATGCTGCACCGCGTCGCCAGCGGCTCGATCATGCCGCCGGCGAACGCGGGCCCCCTGCTGTCCCCCGTGCTGTTCCGGCTGCTCGCGACGGACCCGAAGCGCCGCCCGAGCATGCAGGAGGCCGTGCACCTGCTGGCCGCCGTCGTTAACGAGACGCCGCAGGTCTCCGAGGCGACCGTCATCATCCCGGCGACGGTCAAGCTCCCGGTGGAGGCCCAGCCGGAGGAGAAGGCGAGGCAGGAGGCAGCGGCTGCCGCGGCAGGGTTGGTCGCGGGCGCCGCGGCTGCGGAGGCAGCGGGCCTGACGGCTCCGCCCGCGAAGCCGGCCACGAAGCCCGTCGTCACGCCGGAGGCGCCCGTTGAGGGCGCGGAAGGTGCGGCGGAGGGTGCCGAGGCCGAGGCCGAGGCGAGCCGGGGGTCGGCGGCAGGCGCCGAGGGTGCCGTGGCCGCAGACGCGGGATCGGCGGCAGGTGCTGGGACCACGGCAGACGCCGGGTCCGCGAAAGATTCCGGGGCTGCGGAAAGCACCGGGGCCGAAGCGGGGCAAGGGGCAGCGGCGAGCGCCGAGGGCTCAGCGGCCGCGGGGACCACGGCGAGCGCTGGAACCGCAGCAGGCGCCGGATCAGCGGGCGGCACCGAAACCCCCGCAGGCACTGGATCCACCGCTGGCACCGGGTCCGCGGCGAGCGCCGGTGCCCCGGTGGCCGCCGGTGCCGCAGCCGGAAGCGCGGCCTCCGGTTCACCGCAGGCGCAGCAAGCCACCCCGCCCGCGACCCCGGAACCCCGAACCCGCCAGGCCCCAGCAACAGGCGGCACGGCAGCGCTCCCCACCACCCCAGCGCGCCAGACCTTCACAGCGGGAGGCGCGGGCGTCGCAGCCTCCGGCGCACCGGCGGCTGTACCCCCTACCAGCACCCCACCAGTACCCCCAGCGGAGTCCGGCGAGAACCGCCGCAAGTTCCCGCTGGTCCCCATCGCGATCGTGCTGCTCGTGATCGCCGTGGGCGTCGGCTCGTTCCTGTTGTGGCCCAAGGGCGACGGCGGCAACCAGAACGCCCAGACGCCCGGCACGAACAGCCAGTCCTCCACCGGCACGCCGAACCAGAGCACCGGTCAGACGACGGGCCAGACGCAGCCCCAGCAGCCGGGGAACAGCCAGACGCAGCCGCCCGCCACCAGCGAGACCACGCCTCCCGCGAGCACCCCGAGCGAGACCCCGCAGCCTCCCGCCGGCCCGAAGAACGCGCAGGAGGCCATCACCGCCTACTACGCGCTGATCCCCGGCAACCTGGAGGCGGGCTACGCGTCGCTCACGGACAGGTTCAAGTCCGTTCGCACGCCGAGCTTCCAGAACTACCAGACGTTCTGGAGCAATTACACGGCGGTGCAGCTGTCGAACTTCGTGCCGCAGGGCGACAACGTGGTGACCGTGACGCTGCAGTACATGCAGGGTGGGGCCGTCACCGACACCGAGACGCACACGTACACGT
Source organism: Lentzea pudingi (assembly GCF_014646255.1). Taxonomy (GTDB): domain Bacteria; phylum Actinomycetota; class Actinomycetes; order Mycobacteriales; family Pseudonocardiaceae; genus Lentzea; species Lentzea pudingi. The sequence goes on along the minus strand of NZ_BMNC01000001.1, from coordinate 372,523 downwards.
TCGTGCAGCAGAACGGGAAGTGGATGATCGACAACCAGGCATGATCGGGGCATGACTCGACGCGCGCTCGTCACCGGAGCATCCCGCGGCATCGGTGCCGCCATCGCCCACGCGCTTGCCCAGCAAGGGCACCAGGTGGCCGTCCACTACCGCTCCGGCGAGGAGGAGGCCCGGGCGGTCACGACAGCGCTGCCGGGCACTGGGCACGTCACCGTCCAGGGCGACCTCGGCGCGGACCAGGCCGGACAGGTCGTGAGCGAGGCCGTCGAGAAGCTCGGCGGCCTCGACGTCCTCGTCAACAACGCGGGTGTCTACTTCCACCACCCCATCACCACGACGAGCTTCGAGGAGTGGCAGCAGGCCTGGCGCCGCACCGTCGAGCTCAACCTGTTCGGCCCGGCCGACCTCGCCTGGCACGCGGTCCGGCACATGACCACCGGTGGCCGCATCATCAACGTCGGCTCGCGGGGTGCCTACCGGGGTGAGCCCGATGCCCCCGCGTACGGGGCGGCGAAGGCGGGGCTGCACGCGATGACGCAGTCGCTCGCCCAGTCGTTGGCGCCGCAGGGCATCGCGGTCGCGGGCGTCGCACCCGGATTCGTCAGGACCGGCATGGTCACGGACCTCCTCGCGAGCCCGGAAGGGGAGCTGATCCGGGCGCAGAGCCCGTTCGGCCGCGTCGCCGAACCCGAGGAGGTCGCTGCGGCCGTCGCGTGGCTGACCACGGAGAACGCGCTGTGGGCGAGTGGCACCATCATCGACGTGAACGGTGCCTCGCACCTCCGGTGATCGCATGGAACCGGTACCGGAACCAGTTCCGGTACCGAGTTGATCTTCCCGCAACCGGTCTAGACCACTAACGTCGCGGTGGGCGCTCGACGAAGTGGAAGGCCTCCCCTGCAATGCGTTCATTCCGCTCACGCCTCGGTGCCGCCGGCCTCGCGCTGGCCGCCGCCGCGGCGACATTGACAGTCATGGCGCCTGCCGCGCAGGCCGCCTACCCCGCCGGGTTCAAGAGCGTCGGCTACATGCCGTCGTGGGCCGGCAACGTCAGCACGCTTCCGTACAACAAGCTGACGCACATCAACTACTCGTTCGTGCTGCCGAACTCCAACGGCACGCTCCAGGGCGTGCCCGACCCCGGCAAGCTGCAGCAGCTGGTGAGCCTCGGCCACCAGAACGGTGTCAAGGTCTCGATCGCCGTCGGTGGCTGGAACGACGGCAACGACGACAACTTCGAGATCCTCGCGGCCAGCGCCAACGGCCGCACGACGTTCGTCAACGCGCTGATCAACCTGGTCAGCCAGTACAACCTCGACGGCGTCGACATGGACTGGGAGTACCCGGATCCGGGCGTCGAGGGTGACAACTACACGCTGCTGATGCGTCAGCTGGGCGACCAGCTGCACAGCCGCGGCAAGCTGCTCACGGCCGCGGTCGTGAGCGAGGGCGGCACGGCGAACGGCGTGCAGCCCGCGGTCTTCGGCATCGTCGACTGGCTGAACATCATGGCCTACGACGGCGGCAGCCCGCACGCGAACTACGACTGGTCGATCGCTTCCGTCAACTTGTGGAAGAACCGCGGACTGCCGGCGAGCAAGGCCGTTCTCGGTGTGCCGTTCTACAGCCGGCCGACCTACATCTCCTACCGCGACCTCGTCGCGCAGGACCCGGCCAACGCCAACCGCGACAGCTACAACGGCAACTCCTACAACGGCTTGCCGACGATCCGTCGCAAGACGCAGTGGGCGCTGGCCAACGCGGGCGGCATCATGAACTGGGAGCTCTCCCAGGACACGACCGGCAGCACCAGCCTGCTCAACGCCATCTGGGAGACCGCCGGCAACGGCAACCCCCAGCCTCCCACCGGCGGCACCATCACCGGTTTCGGCGGCAAGTGCGTGGACGTGGCCGCGGCGAACTCCGCCAACGGCACCGCCGTGCAGCTCTACTCGTGCAACGGCACGAACGCCCAGCAGTGGACGCGCAACGGAAGCACGTTGCGCGCCTTGGGCAAGTGCCTCGACGCGTCCGGCACCGCGAACGGCGCCGTGACGCAGCTTTGGGACTGCACCGGCTCCGGCAACCAGCAGTGGACCGCCGAGGCCAACGGCCAGCTGCGCAACACGGCGTCAGGAAGGTGTCTCGACGCCACCGGGAACAGCTCCGCCGACGGCACCAGGCTCCAGCTCTGGGACTGCGCCGGAACCGCCAACCAGCGGTGGACCATCAACGCCTGACCCTCCTGACTTCAGGAACTTCAGGCCGATGACGCAGGCGATGATCCCGGTGAGGAACACGATCTTCCACACGGAGACCGTCTCCTCGCCGGTGATCATCGCCCACGCCACGGTCAGGGCGGCGCCGATGCCGACCCACACCGCGTACGCGGTGCCGACCGGAATCCGTTTCATGACAAAGGAAAGCCCGGCCATGCTCAGCGTCGTGGCGACCGCGAAGAGCACATAGGCCTCCTGGGACAACGCCGTCGCCCACACCGCCTCGAGCACGGCGCTCGCCAGCAACACGGCCCAGTACATCAGCTCACCACCTTCAGGCCCGCGACGCAGCCGATCAACGCGACGAGCAGCAACGCCTTGGCCACCCCGAGCTTCTCCTCACCGCGCAGCACCGCGACGAGCACCGTGAGCACGGCTCCCACGCCGACCCACACCGCGTACGCCGTGCCGACCGGGATCCCCCGCATCGCCCACGCGAGCCCGACGAGGCTCAACGCCATGGTCACGGCCCACACCACCACCGGCCACGGCCGGCGAAAACCGTTGGACGCCGCGAGCGCCGTGGCCCATACGGCCTCCAGCACCCCTGACGCCACCAGCACAACCCAGTACATTGGTACGACCGTACCAGAAAAGCGGAAACGGGGCGGCTACGATCACGTGATGTGGCTCCCAGCCTGGAGAACCTGCTGGTCGTAGGCGTCGCGTCGAGCGCTCTGTTCGACCTGGCGCAGTCCGACGCCGTCTTCGCGACGGAGGGCGAACAGGCCTACCGCGCCTACCAAGAGGCACACCTCGCCGAACCGTTCGCCGCGGGTGTCGCGTTCCCGTTCATCCGCCGCCTGCTGCAGCTCAACGACCTCGCACCGCTGGTCGAGGTGATCGTGCTGTCGCGCAACTCCCCCGACACCGGCCTGCGCATCCTGCGATCCGCCGCCCACCACGGCCTCACGATCACCCGCGCGATCTTCACCGAGGGCCGCGCCCCGCACGAGTACATGCCGGCGCTGAACATGTCACTGTTCCTGTCCGCCAACGAAAAGGACGTCCGCAAGGCCACGAACGCGGGTATGCCCGCGGGCCAGGTCCTCAAGTCGTCGTTCCAGGACGACGACGACCCGGCGCTGCGGATCGCGTTCGACTTCGACGGTGTCCTCGCCGACGACGCGTCCGAGCGGATCTACCAGAGCGGCGGCCTCGACCAGTTCCAGCGGCACGAGGCCACGAACGTCGTCACACCGCTGGATCCCGGGCCGCTGCGGAACTTCCTCGCGGGCGTGAACCGGATCCAGCGCCAGGCCGAGGACCGCATCCGGGTCTCGGTGGTGACCGCGCGCTCCGCCCCCGCCCACGAGCGCGCGATCAACAGCCTCAAAGCCTGGGGGCTGACGGTGAACGACGCGTTCTTCTTGGGAGGTCTGAAGAAGGCGCCGATCCTGGACGTGCTCAAGCCGCACATCTTCTTCGACGACCAGCGCGGGCACCTGATCTCGACGGTGCCGTGCGTGCACGTCCCGTTCGGGGTGTCGAACGAGTGATCAGCCGAGCTGCCGGGCCGTGTCCGCGTGGAACGCGACCAGCTGCGGCATCGGCACCGCCTGACCCGCCGTACACCCGCAGCCAGCCGTGGTGCAGCACCAGACCACCGCTGTTGAGCACGACGGCGCCGAGCAACGACCGCGCGGTCACCTGCAGCTGCAGCAACGTCGCCCGGCACGCCTCAGGATCCGCCGGCAGCACCTCGCACGAGGTCTGCCCTTCACGAACGGCGTCCAGCACGGCGGGCCAGCCCGGATCGTCCACATCGGTCAGTTCGGCGATGTCCCGCACAGTTCCCCCAAAGAAAAAGCCCGGCCATCCACAACGGATGACCGGGCCAGATCCTAGACGCTACTTCGCGAGACCGTCCTCGATCGCCTTGATGATCGCCGGCCGCAGCTGCGCGGCCGAGATGATCGCGTCGACCGCGCCGACCTCCACCGCGCGCTGCACGCTGTGCACGCGGTCGAACTCGGCGGCCATCTCGTTCAGCTTCTCGGTCCGCACGCCCTGCCGCGTCGTCGCCAGCTCGGCGGTCAGTGCCGAGCGCTCGGCACCGGAGGCCTCGGCGACCGCGGACTCCAGCTTCTTCACACGCGGGTCGTTGGCCGTGCGGCCGTCGACCTCGCGAGCGAACACCACGGCCGCGGCGGGCGCGCCACCGATGACCGAGGCGAACGAGCCCTCGACCGCGAGCACCGTCATGGACGGGTTCAGGGCCTTCGAGAAGACCACGAACGCGCCGCCGTGGTACCGCGAGATCACGGTGAAGACGATCGGGCCGCGGAAGTTGACGATCGCGCGGCCGATCTCGGCGCCGTACTCCAGCTGCAGTTCCCGCATCGACTCCGGGGAGCCGTCGAAGCCGGACAGGTTCGCCAGCACCACCAGGGGCCTGTTGCCCGAGGCCGCGTTGATCGCGCGGGCCGCCTTCTTCGACGACTTCGGGAACAACGTGCCGGCGGTGTAGGTGTCCGGACCGTCGGTGGGCGGGAAGCCGGTGCGCGACACCCCGCGCGACTCGACGCCGAGCAGCGTCACCGGGATGCCGCCGAGGTGCACGTCCTGGACGACGGCGGTGTCGGCGTCGGCCATGCCGGCCCAGCGCTCCAGCACCTCGTGGTCCTGGTCCGAAAGCGCCCTCATCACGGTGCGGATGTCGAACGGCTTCTTGCGGTCCGGGTTCGACTCGATCGAGAAGATCTCGCCGACCGTGGTGAACGGGCTGTCCCCCACCACGTGTGGGTACGACGACACGTCACGACCAACAGGGTCCGAAGTGGACACTCGACGCGGCGAAGTCTCGCCCGGCGCGATGTAGCTGTGCTCGTAGTGGCCCAGCAGCACGTCGAACGCCGCGCGCAGGTTCGGGGCCCAGTACTGCGCCTGGCCGTTCGGGCCCATGACGCGGTCGTAGCCGCCGATGCCGTAGTTGTCCTCGGCCGAGACGCCACCGGAGAAGTCCAGCGCCTGCTTGCCGGTCAGCACCATCGCCGAGTCCGGGGTCATGACCAGGATGCCCTTGGTGTGCATGAGCATCGTGGCCTCGGCGTTCCAGTACGGCTGGGCGCCGACGTTGATGCCGTTGACGACGACGTTGATCTCGCCACCGTCCTGCGTGAACTCGACGATCCGCTTCAGTGCCGCGGCCACCCAGTCCATGTTCTCGACACCGGAGCTCATCGAGATCTTCGCGCCCGACGAGAGCGAGAACCACTCCAGCGGAACGGACAACGACTCGGCCAGGTCGATCGCGTGGATCACCCGCGAGCACTCGGGCTCGGCCAGCGCGCCCAACGACTTCGTCGGGTCACCCAGCAGCACCACGCGCTTCATGCCCTCGGGGTACGCCGGGGTCGGCGTCGTCACGACACCGACGACGATGCCCGCCTTGTTGCCACCGCGCGGGCGGTCGACCGGCACCAGCGCGCCGTCGACGAGGTCGTGCTCCACGAACGAGCCACCGTCGCCGACGAGCATCTCGACCAGCTCGTACGGGTAGATCGTGCCCCGCGACTGGGCGCGCAGCACGTTCTGGCGGTAGTCGTCCAACGGCTGGATCGGCTCGGTCGGCGGCTGCACGAACGAGAACCGCACGCCCGAGCCGGCGTCGTTCGCGATCCGCACACCGATGTCGGACAGCTCACCGGAGACCGGGTCGCGGCGACGTGCCAGGAACAGCACCTCCTCCAGGTCCAGGCCCGCGGTCGTCGGCAGCACGCGCTGACCGATCGCGTCGAGGTCCTTCGAGCCGAGCTCGGTGGGCGGCCACGCGTAGAGCACGACGCGGTTGGTCGCGAGGCGGGTGCGGCCACCGGACTGCGCGCGCGCCCTGCGGATGCCGTCCAGGCACGTGGCCAGCACGTCCTCCGCGGCGGGCAGCGCCACGATCCGGCCCTCGTCGTCGCGCAGCGGCGTCAGGTCGCGGACCTGGCCCAGCGCCACGAGCCGCTCGTCGGACTTGTTCGCCTTGGCCACGGCACGGAACAGGTACACGTCCTCGTCCACAGAGGACAGACGTGTGAGGTCGAACTCCCGCAGCCGCTCCAGCTGCATGCGTTCGGCGATGCGCGGGTGCAGCCCGCGCACCAGCCTCTCCTCCGCGAACCCGTTGGACGACGGGCGGAACGTGAAGTGGTGGTGCATCGACTCGCCGCGGCGGCCCGCCACGGTGGTGGTGATGCGGGTGATCGTCGGCGGCAGCTGGTGCGCGGCCAGGGCGGCGCCCAGTCCGGCGGCCATCTCGTCCTGGTCGGACGGGCCGTCGGGCCAGTTGACGTAGAGGTCGACGACGACGGCGCTTCCGTTGCCGTGCTTGACGACGTCACCGACGGCCTCGGTCAGCGACGAGAACTCCACGGCGGTCGAGATGAGCCTGGTCTGCTCGGGCTCGTTCTCGGCGATGAAGAACGCGCCGTCGGTGCGCGGGCTCTCCAGGGCCTTCTTCGTGTAGTAGCGGCGGGCCAGCACCTCCAGCAGCGGGGTGTTGTCCGCGCCGGGCTTGCCGATGCGCTGCCCGAGCAGGCGCACCAGCGGTTCGGCCGACGCCACCATCGCGACGATCCGCTCCTCGCGGTCAGCCGCCTGGGGCTGCGCGTCGAGGTGGATGAGGTGCTTGCGGACCTCGCTGTGCACGCGGGCGCGGTTGCGGCGCACCAACGGCTGCGCGAACCACGTGAACACGACGCTGCGGGCGAGGTCGGCCACCGCCGGGTAGCGGACCTGCGTCGCGGCGACGATGTGCTCCAGCACCAGGCCGACCCGCACGCGCTCGGACTCGACCGGCGGCGCCTCCTGCACCCAGCGGCGCAGCAGGGTCGTGGCGACGGCCGCGTCGAACACGCCGCGGCGCAGCGCCACGAAGATGCGGAAAACGGCCTGCTCCAGCTCCGGCGTGCGGTCGAGCTCGGTGATGCCGTAGTGACCGATCACGTTCTGCAGGCGGGCGCGGAAGCCCTCCGGCAGTGCCGCGCGGTCGGCGTCCAGGGTCTTGAGGTACGTGTGGAAGTGCTCGCGCGGAGAGTGGATGTGGTTCTCCGGCTTGGTCTCCTCACCGGCGGGACGGTTGCGCGAGAGGTCGCACAGGTCGGCGAAGATGCCGAGCAGCGTCGCCTCCTGCACGAGCGGCCGTTCCCGCAGGTTCTCCCGCGCGCCCATGTAGTCCGCCAGCACCCGCTCGGTGTCGGCGGCGGTGGTGTCGAAGCCCAGCAACAGGTTGCGCAGGTCGTCGATGCCGCGGGCGGCGAGGTCCTCCGGCCGGACGTCCGTGCGCGGCACGGGCAGTTCCAGCTCGACCGCCGACTCGGGCTTCGCGACCTCGGCTGCGCCGGCCTCGTCCTCGATCTCCTCGAGCTTCAGCAACGCGCCACCGGCGGGCACCTGCGTGCCGACGACGACGTTCAGCTCCTTCAACCGGGCGCGGAACGGCGCGCGCAGCACCGTCTCCATCTTCATCGCCTCGAGCACGAGCACCGGGGCACCGGCCTCGACCTCGGCGCCGACCGCGAGCGGCGTCGCGACGACCAGCGCGGGCATCGGCGAGCGCAGGACGCCGCCCTCGTCACGGGTGACGCGGTGGGTGACCCCGTCGACCTCCACCTGGTGGACCACGCCGTGCGTGCCGGTGACGACGCGGAACCTGGTGCCGTTGACGGTGATCTGGCCGATCTGGTGGTCGAACCGCTCGACGTCGACGTCACCGGTCAGCACGGTCCCGGAGTCCGCGGCCGACACACCGACGCGGTACTTCGCGGCACCGGCGCGGGCGACGGTCACGACGTAGGGCTGACCGCGCAGCACGAACTCCAGCTTGACCGCGCCCTCGTGGTTCGTGCGCGGCTGGCCACCGTGGGCGGACGCCAGCAGTTCGGTGCGGTTGATCTGCTCCTCGTCCTCGTACACCTCGATGCCGGCCGCGGCCAGGGCGATCGCGGAGTGCCGGTGCGAGATCAGGCCGCCCTCGGCGCGGACGCGGTCGATCCACGAGGTGTCGGCCGAGCCGTCGATCACGGCGGGCTCGTCGAGCAGGTCGAGCACGAAGCTCTTGTTGGTCGTGCCGCCCTCGATGATGACGGTCGTCTCGGCCATCGCGCGGCGCAGCTTGCCCAGCGCCTCGTCGCGGTTGCGGCCGTACGCGATGATCTTCGCGATCATCGAGTCGAAGTCGGCGGGGATCTGCGAGCCCTCGGCCACGCCGGTGTCGACGCGGATGCCGGGACCTGCCGGGAGCTCCAGCCGAACGATCGTGCCGGGGCACGGCGCGAAGTCGCGGTCCGGGTCCTCGGCGTTCAGGCGGGCCTCGACGGCGTGGCCCAGTTCGACGGGCTTGGAGCCCTCGAGCTTGCCGCCGCCAGCGACGTGCAGCTGCGCCTTGACCAGGTCGAAGCTCGTGGTGATCTCGGTGATCGGGTGCTCGACCTGCAGGCGGGTGTTGACCTCGAGGAACGCGAAGAGCTTCTCACCGGGGTGGTAGAGGAACTCGACGGTGCACGCGCCGCGGTAGCCCACGGCGTTCGCTAGCCGCTCGGCCGAGGACTTGAGCTCGTCGACCTGGTGCGGCTCCAGCACGCACGAGGCCGACTCCTCGATGATCTTCTGGTTGCGCCGCTGCACCGAGCAGTCGCGGACGCCGAGCGCCCACGCCGTGCCCTGGCCGTCGGCGATGACCTGCACCTCGACGTGCCGGGCGCCGGTGACGAGGCGCTCCAGGAACATCACGCCGGAGCCGAACGCGCGCGCGGCCTCCAGGCTGGTGCGCTCGAAGTTCTCCTCCATCTCGGCAGGAGAGGTGATCTTGCGGATGCCGCGCCCGCCACCACCGGCGGTCGCCTTGAGCATCAACGGGTAGGTGACCTCCTCGGCCACCTTCAAGGCGTGCTCGAGGTTCTCGACGGCGCCGCGCGACCACGGCGCGACCGGGACCCCGACCTCCTCGGCGATCAGCTTCGAGCCGATCTTGTCACCGAGCTTGCGCATGGCCTCGGCGGACGGGCCGACGAACGTGACGCCGACCTTCTCGCACAGCTCGGCGAACTCGGGGATCTCGGCGACGAAACCCCAGCCGACCCACGCGGCGTCGGCCTTCGTCTCGACGAGCGCCTTCTCCAGCACCTCGAGGTTCAGGTACGGACGGTCCGCCGCCAGGCCGAGGTTGTGGGCCAGGTCGGCTTCCCGTACGAACGGCGCCGACTTGTCGACGTCGGTGTACAGGGCGACGGTCTCGATCCGTTCCCCTGACTCGGCGGCGAGCTCACGGACGGCGTGGATCAGCCGCATTGCGGCTTCCCCGCGGTTGACGATCGCTACACGACTGAACAACGACTTCTCTCCTCGCGGACAGACAACCTCAGCGGCAGTCGCCGCCCAATCGATGTACACACTCTCGTCTACCAGCCGGTAACTGAACCGCTGGATCGGAACGAGTTGAGCAGCGTGCTTTGTATGAAACCAACAAGGCACCAGGTCCTCGGCACAGCTTCACTTGAGCCCGTGTCCCAACTCACGGCCGGGCCCTCCCCCTGGTCCGCTTCGAGGGAGGACCCGGAGGGTCACGACTGCGGAATCCGGATGACGGTCCCCGGCGTGATGACGTTTGGGTCCGTGATGACGTGCGGGTTCGCCCGCACCAGGCGCGTGTAGAGGTTGCCGGAACCGTAGAACTGGGTGGCGATCCCCCACAGCGTGTCACCGGGCTTGATCTCGTACTCCTGGAAGACCCGGTAGCCGGGCACGATCCGCGGCCCGTACACGACCGGCACGATCACCTTGTCGAGTTCGGCACCGTCCTTGGGCGAGACCCAGAACACCTCGACGAAGAGCCGGTCGAGCGCGAACGACGCGGCCGAGACGTCGACCCCGACCTGGAACTGGCCGTGGCCGCCGACCCCGTCACCGGCCATGAACCCGCCGACGACCTCGTCGTGACCCTCGTGGATCCGGTAGTTGAACTGAGCCTCGAACGCTCCGCCCGCGGTGCCGGCGATCTGGACGTGGCTGCCGACCAGGCCCTGCGGCCGGGGCTGCTGGATGTCGATGGACATGTCTTCCCCTTCCCTCCGCTGGGTAGATCGCGGACGGGCAGGGGGTCGTTGCCGGGGTTCACCCCGGTGGCGCAACGGCTGGTGGTGGAGGTCGGAGTCGAACCGACTACGCGCGGGGCTCCCGTTTTACAGACGGGCGAGGCTCCACAGCCTCATCTCCACCCTGGTTCGGACAGGAAAAAGTCGCCCTGACCCGTTCAGCACGGGGGGCGGCTCTCGACATCGGTGAGGCCTCAGGGCATCACGACGGAGAGCCTGATCCGGGCTGATAGCGGCGCATGCGGATCACCTTGCCGGATCCGGGCCGAGCCCGCCAACGATTAAAGGGGAAACGGCGCAGGCGCTCGGAACGACATCCAGGTGTGCGGGTCGTGGGACGAGCTCGCGAGCTCGCCGCGGTGCGGTCGTGGCTGGCGGCGGAGACCGGGCGGCTGGTGCTCTGCGGCGGTGAGCCCGGCATCGGCAAGACGCGGCTGGCCCAGGAACTCGCCGGGCACGCCCTCGCGCTCGGCCGGGAGGTCGTGTGGGGGCATTGTGTGGAGACATCGGGCGCACCGGCGTTCTGGCCGTGGCGGCAGGTGCTGAAAGCGGCCGGGGCGGATCCCGACCGGGTCCTCGCCCACGACGCCGAAGTGCCCCAGGACAGGTTCCGGGTGTTCGACGCGATCGCCACCGCACTGGACCGCGACGGTCTGGTGATCATCGTCGAGGACGTCCACTGGGCCGACGAGGCGTCGCTGCTCGTGCTGGCCCATCTCGCCACACGGCCGCGGGGCCTGCTGTTCGCGACGTTCCGCGATCCGTGCCCGGCGGTCGCGGACCTCATGCGCTCCGCTGACCGGATCGACCTGCACGGACTGTCCGCCGCCGAGGTCGCCGAACTCACCGGGCCCGAGCACGCGGCCACGATCACCGAGCTGACCAGCGGGAACCCGTTGTTCGTCACGGAGATCGCCCGTGCGATCGGCGACGGCACGTGGCGCGCGGACCAGCCACCGCGCAGCGTCCGCGACATCGTCACAGCCCGTCTCTCCAGACTCTCCCCCGGCACCCGCGACCTCATCAGGACGGCGGCGCTGATCGGCCGCGACTTCGACCTGGACCTGGCGGCCGCGGCCTCCGGACAGCCGATCAGCGCGTTGGACGAGACGTCCCTGGTCGACGCCACCGGCCACCGGTTCACGCACGCCCTCACCCGCGACGCCGTCGAGGCCTCGCTCACGCCCGGAGAACGCCGCGTGCTGCACCGCCGAATCGCCGAGGCGATGGCGGAAAGCACGCGCTACGCGGACGTCGCCCGGCACTGGAACGCGTGCGGTGAGACGGAAGAAGCCCGCACGTGGACGATTCGCGCGGCGCAGGACGCGGTGGCCAGGCTCGCCTACGAGGAGGGCGCACGCCTCTACCGCCTGGCAGCGGAACTGCAGGACACCCACGAGGTCCAGGTGGCCCTGGGCAGGGCCGCCTACTTCGCCGGGGACCTCGCGGGGTGCGTCCAGGCCGCCCAGCGCGCCGCCGAACTCGCCGGGAACCCCGAGCAGAGCGCGGAAGCCGCCCTGGTCCTCGAAGCCGCACCCGGCGCGGGTGTCAACGCGATCGCGACCCCGTTGTGCGACAACGCTCTCCGCCAGGAAGTCAGCCCGGCCACCCGTGCCCGTCTGCTCGCCCAGCGCAGCCACCTGGCGTTCTACCGCGGCGAACAGCACAGGCTCGACGAGCTGAGCCGTGAGGCCCTGCGACTGGCCCGGGGTGACGACCGCGCGCTCGCGGAAGCGTTGCACGCCAGGCAGGAGGCGTGTCCCGGACCGTCCGGTCGCGCCGAACGCCTCGGCCTCGCCACCGAGATGATCGACCTCGCCCACCGCACGCACAGCCCGCGTGGCGCGATGTGGGGTTCGCTCTGGCGCGTGCACGCGTTGGTCGAGAGCGGCGAACTCGCTGCGGCACAAGAAGAACTGCCGGCGCTCAAGCTCGCCTGCGAACGGGTCGGTGGCCAGGTCCCGTTGTGGCACCTCGACGTCGTGACGGCGTGCATCGCCCAGGCGCAGGGCCGGTTCGCCGAAGCCCAGGAGGTCGGGCGGCGCGGCTACGACCGGATGCGGGTGATCGAGCGCGAACCGGCATCCGGCGCCTACTTCGCCTTGCAGTGCGGGCTTTCCTGCCATCTCGGCCCCACCGAGGACGGCCTGGCGCTGGCCCGCCACTTCCACGACCCGCCACCGCGGTTCCGGCTGATGTCGAAGCTCACGCGGGCGTTCCTGTTGCTGCGCGCGGGAGTGCGCGACGAGGCCCTCGAGCTCTACCGCCGCTGCGGGCCGATCGAGCAGTGGGACCTGCCCGCGTTCTTCGTGCTGCCCGGCCTGGTCGACGCCGTCCTGGTGACGTCGGGCCTCGGCCTGACCGACGACCTGGAGCTGATCCTGCCCCGGCTCGCGGAGTTCCGCGGCGAGCACGCGGCCGGCAACGGCGTCGCGTACATGGGCCCGGTGACGCTCGCGCTGGGCCGCGGCCACCTGGCGCTGGGCGAGCACGAGCAGGCCGTCACCGACCTCACCACCGCCGTCGACGAGGCCTCCCGCGCGGGCGCTCCCGCGTTCGCCGCCGAGGCCCGCTGGCACCTCGCGGCGGCGTTGCGCGCGCTGGGCCGCGACGCCGACACCGTCCAACGCTCCGCCGACCGTGCGATCCGAGCGCTGGGCATGACGGGCTTCACCACGACCGAGCTGAGCAGCCGCGAGCACGAGGTCGCCACCCTGGTGACCGAGGGCATGACGAACCGGCAGATCGCGCGGCGGCTGGTGATCTCCGAGCGGACCGCCCAGAACCACGTCCAGCACATCCTCACCAAGCTCGGCTTCAGCACCCGCAGCCAGATCGCGGCGTGGATGAGTACCGCACCGAGTACTCCGGCGGATGGCTGACCAGCGAGAACTTCCTACCTTGGGAGCCACACCGACCGAGGAGGACCCCCATGTGGCTCACCATCGCTACCCCGCCCACCCGCTCCCTGGACCAGCTCGACCAGATGATGGCCGCGGTCGATCCCGAAGGCCTGCGCGCCCGCTACGCCTGCCAGGCCGAGGGTGAGTTCCGGATCATCGCCGTGTGGGAGTCGAAGGAGCACGCCGACCGCTTCTTCCGCGAGGTGCTCGGCCCGGTCCTGGCCCGCGTGCTCGGCCCCGAACCGGCGGGCGCGCCCACGACGACCGGCATGGAGGTGCTCCGGGAGTTCACTCCGGTCACCGCTGGGTAGCCACCCTGCATGCGACCAGTCCAAACGGCAGCCTCAGTGGCCGGCGCGGCCTTCCTCCTCGTCGGTGTGCTCGGGTTCATCCCGGGCATCACCACGCACTACGACGAGCTGGGCCTCGCCGGCCACTCGGGCGCCCTCCTGTTCGGCCTCTTCGCCGTGTCCGTGCTGCACAACCTCGTCCACCTGCTGTTCGGGGTCGTGGGACTGCTCGCGGCGAAGAAGGCCCAGTCCGCCCGCGCGTTCCTCATGGTCGGCGGTGGCGTCTACGTGGTCCTGTGGGTGTACGGCTCGGCGATCGGCGAGCACACCGCGGCGAACTTCCTGCCCGTCAACACCGCCGACAACTGGCTGCACCTCGGCCTCGGCGCCGGGATGATCCTGCTCGGCGTCGCCACGACCGCGGTCGAACGCGCCCGCAGCGACTCGCCCGTGAACTGACCTCAGTTGAACAGGGCGATCGACAGGTTCAGGGCCGCCGCGAAGCTCACCCATGCCAGGTAGGGCACGAGGAGCAGCCCGGCGGCCTTGCCGCGCCTGAAGAAGGCCACGACCACCGCGGCGATCGCGAGCCACAGCACCAGGATCTCGGCGAACGCCACCCAGAACCACCCGAGGCCGAAGAACAACGGCGTCCAGGCCGCGTTCAGCACGAGCTGCGCGCCGAACAACGTCAGCTCGCCCCGCGTCGCCCCGGCCCGCCACGCCAGCCATCCCGCGACCGCGATCATCACGTACAGCGTCGTCCACACAGGACCGAACAGCCACGGGGGCGGCGCCCAGGAAGGCTGCTGCAGAGCCGTGTACGTCGACCCGGCGGACACGGAGAACAACGAGCCCACCACGGCGGTGACCAGCACGGCCCCCGCGAAGAGCCCGAGAGCACGGACCGGATGGCGTTCGGATACCAGCGTCATGCCTGGTTGATACCCGTTCACGCGCCCGGCGACGCACGCGCGATCCGAGTGCCGCGGACGTCCGGAAGGTGACGCCCGCCGCTCCGGACCGTCCACGGAAGACGGTGCCGAAGCGGCCGGACGACTACTTCTTGCCGCTCAGCAAGGCCTTGACCTGGTTGCCGCGGCGGCGCAGGCCCCACTTCGTCACGCGGATCAGGGCCTCGCGCACGATGTTGCCGCTCATCTTCGACTCGCCGAACTCGCGCTCGAGGAACGTGATCGGCACCTCGCGCACGCGGAAGCCGAGCTCCAGCGTCCGCCACAGCAGGTCGATCTGGAAGCAGTACCCGGCCGACGCGACCGAGGCGAGGTTCAGCTTGCGCAGGGTGTCCGCGCGGAACGCCCGGTAGCCCCCCGTCATGTCGCGGATGTTCGCGCCCAGCGCGAGCCGCGAGTACAGCGAGCCGCCCAGCGAGAGGAACTTGCGCTGCGCCGGCCAGTTCACGACCTCGCCACCCGGCACCCAGCGCGAGCCCAGCACGAGGTCGGCCTGCGGCAGGGCGTCGAGCAGCCGGTGCAGCTGCTCCGGGGCGTGCGAGCCGTCGGCGTCCATCTCGCAGATGACGCCGTAGTTGCGGTCGAGCGCCCACTGGAAGCCCGCGACGTACGCGGCGCCCAGACCGGCCTTCTCGGTGCGGTGCATCACGTGGACGCGCTCGTCGGCGGCCGCCATCTCGTCGGCCAGCTGGCCGGTGCCATCGGGGCTGCCGTCGTCGACCACCAGCACGTGCACGTCGGGCAGTGCCGTGTGCAGCCTCTTGACGATCTTTCCGATGTTGTCCCGCTCGTTGTAGGTCGGGATCACCACCAGCACCTGCCCGAGTTCCTGGTCAGGCTGCTGCGCCATTCGAGTCCTTCCGTCGTCGGGTGAAGCCCAGCGCCAGCGCCGCGAGGCCCGCAGCGGTCATCACCCACTCGGGCCAGGCGCCTAGCCGAGTGGCCAGCGTAGTCTGCGACCTCAGCGGCAGTGTCGCGACCAGGGCACCGGGCTCGAAAAGCCCAGTCTTCCGAGTGACGGAACCGTCGGGTTCGACGAGGGCGCTGACCCCCGAGGTGGCCGCCACGACGACGGCCCTGCCGTGCTCCACCGCCCGCAGCCTGGACATGGAAAGCTGCTGGTAGGTCATCTCCGTGTACCCGAACGTGGCGTTGTTCGTCGGGATCGCGATGATCGTCGCGCCGGCCGTCACGGAGTCGCGGACCACTGAGTCGAACGCCACTTCGTAACATGTGTCAAGTGCGACCTTCGCGGGCCCCATGACGAAACCCCCGGGGTCCGTGCCGGGCTGGAAGACGCCCGCCCGGTCCACGGTCGAGGAGAACAGCCGGAAGAACGACCGCATCGGCATCGTCTCGCCGAACGGCTGCAGCTTGCGCTTCGTGTAGGTGTCCGTGGCCCCCTTCTCGGGGTCCCAGAGCACCACCTGGTTGCGCGGCAGCCCGTCGGACCTGTCGACCACCACGGCGCCCACCGCGATCGGCGCCTTGATCGCCTTCGCCGCCGCGTCGATCACGGCGGCGGCGTCGGGGTTGCGGAACGGGTCGATGTCGGAGGAGTTCTCCGGCCAGATGACGACGTCAGGCTGCTTCTCCCTGCCCGCGGCGACGTCGGCGGCCAGCTGCGTGGTGCGTTTCGCGTGGTTGTCGAGCACGGCCCGGCGCTGCGAGTTGAAGTCGAGCCCGGCGCGCGGCACGTTGCCCTGGATCGCGGCGACGGTGACGGTCCCGGCGGAGGCGTCCACCCCCACGGGTACCACCAGCCCCACCCCCAGCGGCACGACGACCAGCGGCGCGGCGAGCTTCCAGTTCCTCGTGAGCCAGAAGAGCCCGAACCCGGTCAGCACCACGGCGAACGTCACCAGCGGCGCCCCGCCCAGCGACGCGAGCGGCAGGAACCACCCCTCCGGCTGCCCGAACGCGATCTTGCCCCAGGTGAAGCCGCCGAACGGCACCACACCGCGCAGCGCCTCGTCCGCCACCCACAGGCACGCGGCCCACAGCGGCCACCCCGGCACGCGCGAGACGAACGCCATCGCGGTGGTGCCGATCGAGATCATCAGCGCGCACACCAGCGCCAGCGGCAGCCAGGCGATCAGCCCGACGAACTCACCCGTCCACCGCAGCAGCGGCACCATGAACCCGAGCCCGAACAGCAGCCCGTACCCGAAGCCGGCCCGCGCACGCCTGTCGTAGATCACGTGCGCGAGGAGCGCGAACCCGACCGGCGCCAGGAACCACAGCGGGCGCGGCGGAAAGCTCAGGTAGACCAGCACACCGCCGGCGACGGCGAGTGCCAGGCGCGTGAGGACCGGAACGCTCACCTTGCGCCTGCGGGCGGGCGATTCGGGCGATTGCGGCGATTCCGGCGCGATGGGGGGTGCGACCACCCGATCAGCGTACGAGGCCCCGGAGTACGCAGGACGTACGACCTGTGTCGATCTTGTGTTGAAGAGGCTGTCCACGGGCGACGATCGCGGCGAAAAGGCGCGTCGATCCACACCCGAAAAGCCGAACCGCAATTGAGCGAAACGGCCGATGGATGGTTCGACACCGGCGACATCGGTTATTTCGGGGAACCGGGGGGAGGTCGTCCGCGTTTTCCTGGTCACCGAGGGACCGGATGTCGATGTCGACAGCATTCGAGATTCGGCGTTGGCCGAACTGGGTGAGCTTTACCAGCCCAGAGGGGTAACGATTCTTCCTCAACCGCCCCTGACGAAGGCCGGAAAGGCCGACAAGCGCAAGCTTCGTTCCCCGTTTCGGTAAGGTTCGGGCTAAATCAGGAGGTGACGGATGCCCCGTCCAAGCGTGGAAGCCGAACGCAAGGCGCAGATCCTCGCGTCCACCTGCAAGGTGATCGCGGCCGAGGGTTTCCGCCATCTCCGGGTGTCCGACGTGGCCAAGGACGCCGGCGTCTCCGGCGGCACGGTGCACTACTACTTCGAGACCAAGCGCGAGCTCACCGACGCGGCCTTCGAACACTGCTTCAAGGTCTCCGTGACGCGCCGCCGCTGGATCCTCGAGTCCGACGAGCCGCCGCTCTCCCGCCTGCGCATGGTGGTCGAGTCGTACCTCCCCGAGGGGGCCGAGACCGTCGAGGCGTGGAAGGTCTGGGCGGAGCTCTGGGTCGAGGCCATCCGCAGCCCCGAACTGCAGGAGCTCAACGAGCGCTTCTACGGCGAGTGGCGCGACATCGTCGCGAGCATCTTCCGCGACGGCCAGGCCTCCGGCGACATCCTCGCGCCCGGCGACCCGGTCGAACTCGCGAACATGATGGTCAGCATGCTCGACGGCCTCGCGCTGCAGGTGCTCGCGGGTTCGAAGGCCATGACGGTCGACACGATGCGCACCACGTGCCTGCGGTTCGTCGACCAGCTCTCGACCGCCAACGCCGGACAGCCCGGTCCTGTTGCGGCGAACGCCCCCGGAATCGGGTGACGTGGCTCATCCGGGTCAAATCAGGGTTCGTCCCGATGCAACAAACCGCGCGTAGTGGGCATCCTGGGTACATGACCACGACAGTTGCTTTGAGCAGGCCCAGGACCAACCGGATGATCGCGGGTGTCTGCGCGGGGCTCGCCCAGCGCTGGGGGATGAAGGCGGGCACCGTGCGCCTTCTGTTCCTGCTGTCCTGCCTTCTGCCGGGACCGCAGTTCGTCGTCTACATCGTGCTTTGGGTGATCATGCCCAACCGCAACTACTGATCACCGCGGTGACCGGCCGCCTGCTTCACCGGGAGACCGGCTGGAGCAGGCGGCGCGATCAGCACGTTCCGGCAGGCCCGAGGAGTTCCACGAGCTGGTCGTCCGGGTCGAATCCGTGCGTGAGAACGCGATCGATCAACCTCCGTGAGGCGTCTTCGTCGAGCGCGACCTCGTCCAGTCTCGCGAGCACCTTCGCGTAGAGCGCGATCGAGGCCCTGTCATCGAGGAACAGCGCCGAGTTCAGGCCTTCGACGTAAGCCATCGGTTCGTACTTCGCGAACGACAGCATGGTGAAGTCGCCTGTCAACGCCCGGCCGGCCGGAACGATCCGAACGCTGATGTACGGACGGATCATCAGGCGCAGGATCTCGTGGAGCTGGTCCGCCAACACGTCGAGCGTTCCGACAGTCGAGTACAACACCGGTTCGTACACGTAGAAGACGAACCGCTTGGCGTTCTCGACGAGTTCCCGCCGCTCCATCCGAGCGGCGACCAGTGCTTCGACGTCCTTGTCCTCGACGAAGGCGTGGCGGCACCGGCGAGTCGTGGAGCTGCAGCCAACCTCTCGTCCGCGATTCCAGGTACAGCTTTCAGGTACTTGAACTCGTCCGGTGCGGTCTGGCACATCCCCAGCAGGTAGGTGAACTCCTCCAGGGAGGTCCCGCCCTTGCCGTTCACCAGGTCCGACAGCTTGGCGTGCTCCCAGCCGAGCCGTCGCGCCAGCTCGGCCTCCTTCAGGCCGGTGCGGGCGATCGACGTGCGGAGGTTGTCGCCGAACTCGCGACCCAGCACAGTGGACACTCTCTTGGGCATGGCGAGAAATTAGTCCCGCCGCTCCCCCCTCCTCCATCATTTCGGATCCAAATTGACTCGAAAGAAGCAGGCGTAGAAGGGTTCTACGACTTTCAGCGGTTCTCCTCCACCGGTATCCCGGCCAGCTCCTCCGTCAGACTCGTGAACGACTCGGGCGACACCCGGAACCACCCGTCGAACGGCTGCGTCATCCCCAGGCACAGCAGGCACACGAACGCCAGCACGGCAGACGTGAGGCTCATCTGCAGGATGTGCCGCCTGCGCGCCGTGAACCCGATCAGCATCGGGAACACGATCATCGCGACGGCACCCGCGACGGTCCCGATCAGCATGATCCTGCCGGTGTTGTCGAGGCCGCCCGCCGAGTCGAGCCGGTCGCGCCGCAGGTCGGTGATCTCCCGCAGCCGTTCCAGCGAGCGTTCGCGTGCGCTCTTGACCTGGTCCGGTGACGAGGGCAGCGACAGGATCTCGGTGTGCAGGGCGTGCAGGTTCTCGGTGGTCGTGTCGTCGGCCTCGCCGACCGCCAGCTTCGGCCATTCCTTGCCCGCCACCAGTTTCGGGTACTCGGTGAGCAGCGCGCGGATGGTGTCGCGCTGGGGTCGCGGCATGACGGCGGTCTGCCAGTAGACGTCGGCGACGGAGGCGGCCTCGCGGCCCGCGTTGTCCTCGGCCGCGCCGCTCTCCTCCCAGACGATCACGATGTAGAAGGCCAGCGCGACGATGAACAGGCCGCTGATCACCGCGCCGAGGAAACCACGCGAGTCCGCGTCGCGGTCGTCGGCCTGGTCGTGGGCGCGGGACCGCCCGAACAGCAGCAGGGCGACCGCCGTGACGACCACCGACGCGAGGATGACGACTAGCCCGGTCCACATGGGTTCCATCTCCCCACAGCGATCACCGTTTGACCACCAACACCACGCTTCTCGGCGGTCTTCCCCGCCCATCAAGAGCAACGGCGGGCCGGTCGGGAACACAGCTCGTCCACTTCGATCACGAGCGCGGAAGCCGTTGACACGAATGGGGAAACCAGACCTCGACCGTCCTCAACGGAGAGTGAGGACGCGGTGATCAACGGGCGGTGACAACCACCGGGAAGCGTGCCACCCTGTGCGCCGACCCGACCGGAAGGCCTGGCATGCGTGTACCGATCCTCATCGCCGTCGTGCTGCTGGTGCCGCTGCTGACCCCGGGGCCGCCGGTCGCCGCGGCCGAGGTGTGGCACACCCAGTTCGACGAGGCGGTGTACGGGGACGTCACGGTCGTCGGCAACTCCGTGCTGACCTGCCCGACACCCGAACAGGCGGGGCCCCACCCCAAGTATCCCCCGCAGTCCTGTGTGGACGCTCTGAACCGCAAGGGGCACGGGGTGTCCGCGCTGAACAACGGCCACCGCATGTCGTGGACCGACGTCGACGACGATCCGGCGACGTTCAACTCCTCCCGTGCCCAGCTCGGCATCCCGCCCGGCGCGACCGTCGCCTACGCCAAGCTCGGCTGGGCGGGCAGCGTGACCTGCCGTGACGGTGTAACCCCATCCGGCACCCCACGTGACCCCATCACCTTCAACGGCGCCCGCGTCAGCCCCGGGAAGTTCGTCATCGACTCCCCCGGCGAGCTGTCCCACACCGACAGCGCCTTCTACAGCGCCGAGGCCGACGTCACCCGCGCGTTGACGAGCGGCATCGTGACGGTCGGCAACGTCTGGGCGCCCCAGGGGTTCGACTGCTTCGGCGGCTGGTCGCTGACGGTGGTGTGGAAGTTCGCGAACGCCACCCAAGCCGCTCCCGCGAAGCGCCACATCGCGGTGCACGGCGGTCATGTCCGCCTCCCCACCCACAAGCCGGTGCTGACCACGCCGATCGCGCCGACGCACCCCACAGGTGGGGTCATCCGGGTGGGCATCACCGCCTACGAGGGCGACTGGGCCACGGACGGCGACCAGATGCTGATCAACGGCACGGCGGTCGGCGGGCGCAACGCGTTCGTGTCGTCCGCACAGGGTGCTACGCACCCCAACAACATGAGCGTCGACGCGCGCACGGTGACCATCGGCGCGGACACTCTCAAGCCCGGCACCAAGAGCGCCGAACTGGCCTTCAAACGGGCGGAGGACGCGTTCCTCGTCCAGAGCGTGGCGTGGTCGTTCCCGCTGCCGGAGCTCACCCTCGCCGTGACCCCCGAGAACCCGGCCGCCCACGCCAGGGGCAAGGTCTCCCAGACCGCGACGATCACCAACGCCGGGGAGGCGCCGGCGACGGGCGTGACCGTGTGCCGCCAGCAGGTCGGCACGATCGCCGCGCAGGCCACGGCGACGCGGACGTGCGAGTCGACCGCGGCCGACGACGACTACCCCACGACGGTCGCGGTGAGCGGCACGAGCCTCGCGGGCGATCCGCTCGCGGCGCAGAAGGCGTCGACCGTCGACGTGCTGCACCCGGCACTGCGCGCGACCACCACGGCCGAACAGATGACCGCGCTGCCGGGCCAGGCCGTCAAGTTCACGACGACCGTCACGAACACCGGCGACACCCCGCTGCACAGCCTCGTCGCGCGGGCGGGTGGGGGATGTGACCCCATGAGGGGGCAGCTCGATCCCGGCGCCTCGTCCACGGTGGACTGCACGGCGCCCGCCGGCGACGAGAGCGGTCCGCTGACCGCGACCGTCACGGCGGCCGACAGGATCGGCGGCAAGGTCGAGGCGTCGGCGTCCGTGCAGGTCAAGGTGATCTACCCGCGGCTGTCGATCAGCGTGGCCTGGTCGAAGGACCGCGCCCGGGACGGCGAGGTCGTCACCGTCACGGTCACCGTCGGCAACCCCTCCGACCGGGCGATCTCCGACGTCGAGGTGAGCGGCGAGCCCGCCGCGTGCCGCCGCTCGTTCCCGGTGTTGCGACCTCGCGAACGCGTCACCTACACCTGCCAGGTCACCGCCCCGCTGAACTCCCGGCTGACGGTGTCCGGTGCGGGCGCGAGTGGCGCCATCAGCGAGAGCGCGGTCGTCCGGATCGAGTCGGTGAACGCCCCGCCCCAGCCCCAGCCCGATCCCGAACCGCCCGCTCCGGACGCACCGGCTCCCCCGCGTCCGGTCGCGCACGTCCAGCAGGTGTCGAAACCGGCGGTCGGCGGTGTGGCGGCGATCATCGGGATGATCGGCATGGTGGTCGTCGCCGGCGCGTTGTCCGGGCTGGGGCGCCGCTGAGCACCGGGCGGGTGAGATCGGTCGTGTCGCTCCGGAGCCGAATGGGGTAGAAGGAGCGTGTGGAGATCACCGCCTTCCTGGCCCGCAAGCTGACACGCCGGTTCCGGACGTACGACACCGACGGCGACGGGTTCATCGAGCGGGAGGACTTCACCCAGGCCGGCGAGCGCGCCACCAAGGCGTTCGGGCTGGCGCAGGACGATCCCAAGGCCGTCCGCTTGCGGGGGATGCTGGCCGGACTGTGGGAGCACCTGGCGTCGGTCGCCGACCTGGACCGCGACGGGCGGATCAGCCTCGACGAGTACCGCACGGCGTTCGCGAACGGGCTGCTGGAGACGCCGGAGTCGTTCGACGAGGGCTATGTGCCGTTCCTCGACGCGGTGATGGCGATCGCGGACGAGGACGGCGACGGCAAGCTCACGGTCGAGGAGCACGCCCGGTGGACCGGCGCGTTGATGGGACTCTCCGAGAGCGACGCGCACGGGATCCACGACCTGCTGTCCGACGAGGACGGACTGCTGTCCACACAGGCGCTGCTGGCGGCGATCCGGGAGTTCTACTTCTCCGAGGATCCCGCGAAGGCCGGCAACTGGCTGCTGGGGTCGTTGGACTGACGTGCTGCTGAAAACGCTGCAGGAGCACGCGGCCCGCGCCCAGCCCGCCGCGCACGTCGAGGAGGCGGGCGGCTGGTGGTTGCGCCACTCCCCCGGCGACGCCTGGTGGGTGAGCGCCGTGCTGCCGCACGACCGCGAGGACCGGGTGTCGCGGGCCGAGGAGTTCTGCGCCGAACGCGGGTCCGGGGTGCGGTTCCAGATCACGCCGGGGGTGTGCGCGAGCGATCTCGACGACACGTTGGGCGACAGGGGTTACACGCGGGGTCATGACATGTCCCTGCAGATCGCGTCGACGGCCGAGGTGCTGCGCCAGTCCCGCTCGGACGCGGGCGAGGTGGCGGCGCGGCCGACCGACGAGTGGCTCGCGGCGTGGCAGGCGGTGACCACTCGCGACGTCAGTGCCGAACGCGACCTGCTCAGCCGCGTCGAGCACCCGTCGGCCTACGCGTACGCCGAGGTGGACGGCCAGGTGGTGGCCGTGGGACGCGCGGTGGCCGAGCAGGGGTGGGCCGGGGTGTTCGGCATGGCCACACTCCCGCACGCACGTGGTCAGGGCGCGGCACGGTCCGTGCTCGCCGCACTGGCCTCGTGGGCAGCGATGCGCGAGGCGAACCACATGTACCTGCAGATGGAAAAGGCGAACTCCGCGGCGTTCCGGCTGTACGAACGGACGGGGTTCCGCGAGGTGTGCACCTACCACTACCGGACTCGTCCATAACCAATCAGGAATCAAGAAGGCAGAGCCGAGGTCCCCGAGTTAGTTTGGCGCCATGACCAGGACAGCGGCGGCTCACGATGCCGACACCCACGATCTGATCCGCGTGCAGGGCGCGCGGGTCAACAACCTGCGCGACGTCGACGTGGAGATCCCGAAGCGCCGGTTGACGGTCTTCACCGGTGTCTCCGGTTCCGGCAAGAGCTCGCTGGTGTTCGGCACCATCGCCGCGGAGTCGCAGCGGCTGATCAACGAGACCTACAGCGCGTTCATCCAGGGCTTCATGCCGACGCTGCCGCGCCCCGAGGTGTACCTCCTCGAGGGGATCACCACGGCGATCCTGGTCGACCAGCAGCGGATGGGCGCCGACCCGCGGTCGACCGTCGGCACCGCGACCGACGTGAACGCGATGCTGCGCATCCTGTTCAGCCGCCTCGGCACGCCGCACATCGGTGGCCCGCAGGCGTTCTCGTTCAACGTCGCCTCGATCTCCGGCGCCGGCGCCGTGACGATCGAGAAGGCCGGCCAGAAGGTCAAGGAGCGCCGCGAGTTCTCCATCACCGGCGGCATGTGCCCGCGTTGTGAGGGGCGCGGCCAGGTCTCCGACATCGACCTGACCGAGGTCTACGACGAGACCAAGTCGATCATGGAGGGCGCCATCAAGGTGCCCGGCTACAACGTCGACAACCAGTGGACCGTGCAGACGTTCGCGCAGTCCGGTTTCATCGACCCGGCCAAGCCGATCCGCAAGTACACCAAGAAGGAGCTGCACGACTTCCTGTACCGGGACCCGATCAAGATCAAGGTCAACGGCATCAACCTGACCTACGAGGGCCTGATCCCGAAGCTGCAGAAGTCCATGCTGTCCAAGGACCGCGAGGCGCTGCAGCCGCACATCCGCGCGTTCGTGGACCGCGCGGCGACGTTCGGCACGTGCCCGGAGTGCTCCGGGACGCGGCTGACCGAGGCGGCGCGGTCGTCCAAGATCAAGGGCGTCTCGATCGCGGACCTGTGCGACATGCAGATCACCGACCTGGCGGACTGGATCCGCGGGGTGAAGGACAAGTCCGTCGCGCCGCTGGTGGACAAGCTCGCGCACACGCTGGACTCGTTCGTGGAGATCGGTCTCGGCTACCTGTCGCTGAACCGGCCCGCGGGCACGCTGTCCGGCGGTGAGGCGCAGCGCGTCAAGATGATCCGGCACCTCGGGTCGGCGCTGACCGACGTCACCTACGTCTTCGACGAGCCGACGATCGGCCTGCACCCGCACGACATCGAGCGCATGAACAACCTGCTGCTCCGCTTGCGGGACAAGGGGAACACCGTCCTCGTCGTCGAGCACAAGCCCGAGACGATCGCGATCGCGGACCACATCGTCGACCTCGGTCCCGGTGCGGGGCGCGGCGGCGGCACGATCTGCTTCGAGGGATCGCTCGAAGGGTTGCGCAAGAGCGACACCGTCACCGGCCGCCACCTCGACGACCGCGCGTCGCTGAAGCCGTCGGTGCGCGAGAAGACCGGCGTGCTGGAGATCCGCGGCGCGTCCACGAACAACCTGCGCGACGTCGACGTCGACCTCCCCCTCGGGGTGCTGACCGTGGTCACCGGCGTGGCGGGCTCGGGCAAGTCGTCGCTGATCCACCGGTCGCTGCCGCGCGACTCGGGCGCGATCGTGGTCGACCAGACGCCGATCAAGGGTTCGCGCCGGTCCAACCCCGCGACCTACACCGGTCTGCTGGAGCCGATCCGCAAGGCGTTCGCCAAGGCCAACGGCGTGAAGCCCGCGCTGTTCAGCGCGAACTCCGAGGGCGCGTGCCCGAACTGCAACGGCGCCGGCGTGGTGTTCACCGACCTCGGCATCATGGCGACGATCGAGTCCCCGTGCGACGTCTGCGAGGGCAAGCGGTTCGACCAGGCCGTGCTGGAGTTCAAGTTCGGTGGCCGCGACATCTCCGAGGTGCTCGCGATGCCCGTCGCCGAGGCGGTCGAGTTCTTCGGTGCCGGTGAAGCCCGCACACCCGCCGCGCACGCGATCCTGCAGCGGCTCAGGGACGTCGGCCTCGGGTACCTGTCGCTGGGCCAGCCGCTCACGACCCTGTCCGGCGGCGAGCGCCAGCGCCTCAAGCTCGCCACGCACATGGCGGACAAGGGCGGCATCTACGTCCTGGACGAGCCCACGACCGGTCTGCACCTCGCCGATGTCGAACAGCTGCTCGGGCTGCTGGACCGCCTGGTCGAGTCGGGCAAGTCGGTGATCGTGATCGAGCACCACCAGGCCGTGATGGCGCACGCCGACTGGATCATCGACCTCGGCCCCGGCGCCGGCCACGACGGCGGCAAGATCGTCTTCGAGGGCACGCCCGCGGACCTCGTCGCGGACCGCTCGACGCTGACCGGCGAGCACCTCGCGGACTACGTGGGAGCCCCGGCACGTGCCAAGAGGCGCTGACGGGGTACACAGGGGGCATGAAGATCACGCCTTTCCTGGACCGCAGGCTCACGCGCAGGTTCGAAACCTACGACAGTGACCAGGACGGGTACGTCGAGCGCTCCGACTTCGACCTGGCGAGCGCGCGGCTGACCAAGGCGTTCGGTCTGAGCGACGACGACCTGCGGGCGAAGCGGTTCCACGAGCAGCTGCTGAGCGTGTGGGGCCACCTCGCCGCCATGACGGACACGAACGACGACGAGCGGATCAGCATGTCCGAGTACAAGTCGGCGTTCGTGCGCGGGCTGCTGGGACGTCCCGAGGCGTTCGACGACGTCTACGTGCCGTACCTCGACGCGCTGCTGGCCGTCGCCGACCACGACGGCGACGGCCGCCTCGGCATCGAGGAGCACGTGCTGTGGTCGCGCGCGTTGATGAACGTGTCCGAATCCGACGCGCGGGCCGCGCACGCCCGCCTCGACCACGACGGGGACGGGTTGGTCGGGACCGAGGACCTGCTGGCCGCGCTGCGGGCGTACTACTTCTCGGAGGACCCGGACGGGCCGGGAGCGTGGCTGCTGGGGCCGCTCTAGTCCTGCTCGGCCACGCTCTTGATCGAGGCGGCCTCGGTCTCGACGTACCGCTCGGCCTTGGACCTCGTCATGAGCCAGCCGATGCCGGCGAGCGGGCCGGACACGTTCACGGCGAGCGTGAGGCGGGTGCCGCCGGGGTGGGGTTCGACGACGTGCGACGCGACGCCGAGGACGCCCGGCGACCTCGACTCCCAGGTGTAGGAGGTGCCGGGGGTCAGCTCGGTGACCGTCCACACCGCCTCGGGCAGCCTGGGTTGCCGAAGGCGGGCTCGCGAGCCGACCGCGAACGGGCCTTCGGTGAGGAGTTCCACGGAGTCGACCGTCGGAATGCGTTCCGGCCAGCGCTCGACGTCGATCAGCACGGCCCAGACGCGCTCCGGCGGGGCCGCGATCGTGATGGTGTGCTCCAGGCCAGGCATGAGGCGAGTCTACGGTCGCGGGAACCGCTGTTCGATCTCCTTCACCGAGGCGGCCGCGAGCCGTTTCGCTGCTTCCCGCGGTGAGGGTTCGCCGATGATCTCGTCGACCAGCCGGCGCATGTTCGTGCCGATCTTCTCGAACGCCGACTCGGCCGTGGCGTCGATGTCGCCGAACAGGGTCCACCACCACCAGGAGTTCGTGGCGGAGTTCGCGACGACGTCCGGGATGACCAACGCTCGGACCTCGGCGTCTTCCGTCAGCGGCATGTTGGCCGCCTCGACGACCAGCTTCGCCCTGACCCTGTGCGCGTTCCCGGCGTTGATCGCGTAGCTCGTGGCGGCGGGGACCAGGACGTCGGCCTCCACGTCGAGCCAGGTGTCGCGCTCGAGTCGCCGGT
Source organism: Lentzea pudingi (assembly GCF_014646255.1). Lineage (GTDB taxonomy): Bacteria > Actinomycetota > Actinomycetes > Mycobacteriales > Pseudonocardiaceae > Lentzea > Lentzea pudingi. Next base: position 345,113 of record NZ_BMNC01000001.1, on the reverse strand, counting down.
CCTCGGGACGGAGTCTCGTCCTGTCGATGGCACCGTGCTCGTCCCGGGACAGCAGAAGGGCTTCCACGTCGAGCCCAGCGGGGTTGGCCACGACACCGTGGACGTCCGCGAGCCCCACCACCGTGACACCTGCTTTGGCGAGGTAGCGCGCGGTGGCGCCGCCCATCGACCCGAACCCCTGCACGAACGCGGTGGGGTTGTGGATGTGGAGATACTCAATCCCCGCCAGCGCCGCCTGGGCGACGCCGTAGCCGCCGACCAGTTCGTCGAGGCTCACGCCGTCAACGGTGACTTGGAACGCGTCCGCGAGGCGTTGGCGGGCCTTCTGCTCGTCGTCCAGCAGCGGGTAGACGGCCTGGATGGACGACTGGAGCCCGATCTTCGCGATGACCTCGTCGATCGTGGACTGCCGCAGCCCCAGGTCCTCGCCCATCGTCCAGAAGCGTTCGACGTAGGGCGACATGGCGTGCAGGTAGGCCGTGAGCACGTCCTTCGCCCGCGGGTCGTAGGGGTCGAAGTCGATCCCGCCCTTCGCACCACCAAGCGGCACGTAGCGCGCCGCGGGGTCGTAGTTGAGGGCTTCCTTGGCGGTCATCCCCCGGGCCAGCCCGCGAACCTCGTCGAGCGTGCAGCCCGCGCGCATGCGCAGACCCCCACTGCTGACCCCGCGCACCAGCCGGTCGATGACGAGATAACCGCGCGCCTGCGTGGCCGGATCGGTCCACGTGACCTCGAGAAGACTCACCGGCGCCAGTGAACCACCGACGGGTCCTGGACGTCACCTCGACATCTGCAGGAGGAACTCCGCGTTGCTCTGGGTCTTGCGCAGTCCGTCGACGATCACGTCGATGTCGCGGTCCGCCATGGCCCGGCGCAGTGCGTCCGTGATGGCGAGTTCCTGTTGCGAGACGAGCAGTTCGGCCTTGCGAGTGCTCGACTGCTGGAGGTCGATCGCGGGGTAGATCCGCCTTTGGGCGGCCTTGCGATCGAGCTTGAGCTCGGCGTTGCCGGTGCTCTTGAGCTCCTCGAAGATGGCCGTGTCCGCCAGCGAGCCGGTCTCCACGAGCGCGGTGGCGAAGATCGTGAGACTGCCGCCGTCCTCGATGTTCCTCGCCGCACCGAGGAACTGCTTCGGCGGCGTCAACGCCCTCGCGTCGATGCCACCGCTCAGAATGCGCCCGCCGTTGGGCTGCGCGAGGTTGTAGGCCCGCCCGAGCCGCGTCAGCGAGTCGAGCAGGATCACGACGTCCTGCCCGTCCTCCACCAGCCGCTTCGCCCGCTCGACGGCAAGCTCCGCGACGCGGATGTGCTCGCTCGGATGCTCGTCGAAGGTGGAGGTGAACATCTCGCCCGGAATGGTGGTGCGCATGTCGGTCACCTCCTCCGGCCGTTCACCGACGAGCGCGACGATGAGGTGGACCTCGGGGTGGTTCTTGGCGATCGCCTGCGCGATCTGTTGCAGCACAATGGTCTTACCGGCCTTGGGCGGCGCCACGACGAGCGCCCGCTGCCCCTTGCCGACGGGCATGACCAGGTCTATCGCACGACTGGTCAGCTCCCCCGGATCGTGCTCCAGCCGCAACCTCTCGTTGGGGTAGAGCGGGGTCAGGTCCTCGAACCGAGGCCTTTTGTGCGGCTTGCTGCCGTTCACCGTGTCGACGCCGACGAGCCGGTCGTCCTCGGCCTCACCGCTGATCTGGTCGCCGCGCCGCAGGTCGAACTGCCTCACGAGACTCTGCGGGACCTGCGGCCCGTCAACGAGAAACGCCTTGTTGTTACGTACGTCGAGTACACCGATGTGCATCGGGTCTGTCCTTTCAGGAGGGTTGTTTCAGATGCGCTTCATCGACTCCGCACGCACGACCCTGTGGCCGTGCCGGAGGAGAGCGCTGTGTTCTGGGTCCGCCGGCGTGGGAAGCCGGGGATTCAGGGCTGCGGATCTCGGATGGTCCAGCAGCTGGTCGGAGCTTACGTGCGCCGCTGCGCACCGCCGGTTACAACGGACTGTAGCAGAGAACGCCGGCAGCGCGCTTGTTATTCCGCGCACTTCTTCCACGAGAGCCGGAACGTGGTGCTCACGCTGGAGTCGGTCGAGTCCATGGTCATGAAGCTGCCACTCCCCTTACCGGTGAGCTTGAGCTCGGTCTCCACGGTCAACGGCTTGCGGTCCTTGCACGGACCGTGCGCCACCCCGCTGGGCGTGTCGGTGACCTGCCAGTTGTCACTCATCGGCGCCTGATACGTACGACTGCTGTGCCTCGTGGGAAACCCGGGAAACCAGTAGTCGTTCCGCACCACACCACGTGCCTTGCCGGTCAGATGCGCGAATCCCCGGTAGTCCACCGCCGCGACACCGTACGTGTACCCGTCCGGGTGGTTGATCCGGAGCGCGATCGTGCAACTCCGCTTGGCCTCACTGCCGTTGCCCTGCACCAGGAAGTCGCTGTAGGTGACCGTGAACGCCTGGTTGTCCAACGACATGGCGACGTCCGTCGTGCCGGCCGCACATCCCGACCCGCCCACGCTGACCACGTCGATCGTCACCGGGCCGGGCGGCGGCACGAAGGAAGCCAGCAACGCCACCACAACCAGCATCCCGGCCTCCTCACACCACTGCGGGAGAACCTACCGAGGCCCGCAATCCCGCAATCGGACCAGCAGGACCCGCGCGTCCTCCCGCATCAACTCGCTCCAGAGCGCCAGGTCCCGTGCCGCGCCGAGGCGCACGTGCCACGGCACCGCCTCGTCCCACGCCACGGCCCTGGCGATGACCGACGCCTTCTCCCGCTGGTCGCGTCGTATGGTCACCAATGCCCGAGCGCATCGCATACGCACCACAGGATCGGTGGCGCTCATCCCCAACTCCTGCAACGGCCCTACCGCTCGCGACGAGTCAATCTCCCCGATCCGGCTCAGAACCCGTACTCGCCGCACACCGTCCACCTGCGAAACGAGCCCGGTAAGGACGTTCAGAACTTCGCGAGCAGACGTGCTCTCGACGTCGTGGAGAGTCACCCCGGCGTCGGCTCTCACCAGAACGGGGAGACCAGGGTCCATCATCAACGAGCGTGCCGCGATCGCCGCACGTTTGAACCCCTCGATCCCGAAGCCGTCGAGGTGCTCTGCCGCCCACGATCGGACAGGCGGACTCTCTGCCTCGTCATTGGCCAAGTTCTCGAGCACCACGACACCGGCGGCCCGGTCGTCGACCGAGTACCCCCTGAGCGTCCACGCCGCCCTCTCTCGCACGACAGGCGGACCATTGACATCGTCCCGAGTTGTTCGAACCGCGTTGATCCGCCCCGCCGCCAGCTGCCCTTCGAGTCGCCGCCGCCACGGCGTCGCCGCGCACAACACGTCCTTCGTGGCGGCATCAAGTTCCGCATCGATGCTGTCCAACAGGCGGGCGGCGGCGTGTCGATCGCGGAGAGGCAGACCTTCGTCCTCAACCTCCGCCAGCGCTTCGTCGTGCACACGCCACCAATGCACTCGGCTGATGCCGGCAAGAGCCGATCGCGCGTTCTCACCTCCCAATCGCTCGAGGACCGCGACTGCTTCAGCCTGAAGGAGCACCGACACCTCGCAGAGTGCCACTGCGGCGTCCACCCGTTGCCTCGAAGACGTCTCCGGTCCGGCGATGACATCTCGAAGCTCTGCAATCACCTGGTCACGCAACGGCAAGTCGTCCGAAAGATCCGCGATCGGCACCCTGTCCTTGACCCGGATCGAGCGATCGTGCAACCGGGATCGTTCGAGGTCGGTGCGCGCAGGGCGCGGCAACGTGTGAATGAGCTTCCCCCACGCGCTTCTGGTCACCTCCGGGTCGCGCAGGATCACGGTCACCGCTTGTTCGTACCGACGCGTCGACGGACGTTCGAGGGGGTCCAGCCAGTGCAACGCAGTCGCTCGACCGTCCAAAGTGACACTCGAGTCCTGCGCCAATCTCCAAAGAACGGAGAGCGATGACGCCGTGGCCTTTCTCGTGACCTGGGTGAGCATCCCGGTCGCCCGAGCACGCTCGGCTGCCGGAGCGGTGTCGTCGTCCCTCACCGAACTCAGATTGCCAGCCGCCTCAGCTGTCGCGTCCGGCTTCAGAAACGTCAGGCAACGAATCGCCGAATATCTCAGGGAGAGCGACAACGTTTCGTCCTGTGCGAGCCGGTGCACCTCGGCCGTTTCCTCCAGCGCGTTGGCAGCGTCGATCACCTCCATCACCGTCGAGTCCCTGCTCATCAGCCGAGCACGAAACTGGCGCGACAGGTCCACATCAGACGCTCGAAGGTCACCGAGGTGTTTTCTGAGCACAACGAAAGCCATCACCTTGGCCTGGGCCAAGACCACGTTCACCGCTTGGTCGAGATACTCCGGCGACCGCGACGCGAGGAGAACAGCGGCCTCCGCACGGTCATCGCCCGCGAGACCAGGAAAGCTCGCCAAGCGTTCCAGAGCCGACAGCACCTCGGGTTCTCCGCCGTGACCCAGTTCTTTCAGGGCGACCACCACGTTCCACTCCGTCGCCGCAGTAGATCGTTCGTCAGCGAGCACCGTCAGCAACGCCGCGGCCAGCTCCCGGCGTGGGCCAGGTCCGCTGCTCGAGTGTTGCAGGGCGATGTAGCGAAAGCCTGTGATCACCGAGTCGCTGCGGATGATCTGGCTCAGCGCCGCGGCCGATTCGTACCCGAAGCGATCTCCAAGCCTGGCGAGGCCATCCGCAGCGGTGCGCCGCACTCTCCACGAGCGTCCTGCGTCGGATGCGGCCGATCGCAGCACCGCCGCCGCCTCGTCCACCTTCGCGCCGTCCTGACCCGAGAACGCATCGGCGAGCGCCGTCATCACGTCATCGGAGGCGTCCGGGAACCGGGCGCAAGCCAGTAGAGCGGTCAACGCCTCGTCACCGGCACCAGCGCGGGCCAGTTCCTGGTAGGCCGCAGCTGTCGAGATCTCCCACAGGCGGTTGATCACCCTCCAGTGGTGGTCCGGCCCCGATCTGATGAGCGCACTCGCAGCGCGACATCGAACCTCGGCCGGAACGTTCGGATCGTCGAGCACGGAGTGGAGGTCTCGCACCGCCTGAGTTCGGTAGGGTTCTCCGAGCTCGACAAGTTCGTCCAGCACCAACACGTGGTCGTGTGAACCTGAAGGCACGCCTGAATTCAGCAGCGCCGTGGCCACCTCACCCTGGAACGCTGGTCCTGCCTTGCGCAGTGCCGAAGCCACGCGCTTGAAGTTGTTCCAGTTCTGGCGAGGTTCGGCGAGCATCGTCCGCAGCCCCGCAAGCGCTTCCTCGCGCTGCGGACCGTAGGTGACCAGGTGGCCGAGCAGGATCGAGCGGTCGAAGTCGTTGAACGCTCGCCCGGCCGCCGCGGCGATCAGCTCGCCCGCGGACTGGCGATGAAGCGGTCCCAGCTCACGCAGAGCCTGCGCCGCGACGACCCGATCGTTCGCGGTGCTCGACCGATCCGTGATGCGCCTGCTCAGTTCGGCCACCGCGGCGTCGAGGTGGTCCGGACCGACGGAGGCAAGCCCGAGAGCTGCGTCATACCAACCCGAAGTCGTCTTGGCCGGACTCCGGAGTACGACAAGGAAGTGTGCAGCGCACACTTCAGCGAACGCCGGATCGATCTCGAGCAGGCCCGTGGCCGCCTTGACCACACGGGTGGGCGATGAGCCGGCATCGGACATCGACGCGAACAACGATTCGATCGCGAATACGCGATCTTCGTCTCCGAGCCCCGCGAGGATCACCGCGGCCGCTCGCAGCGACGCGCTCTCGGTGTTGGGATCGGAGAGCACAGCACGCAAGCCGCGAACCGCGATCTCTCTTTCGCCTGTCCCGCATTGGGCCAGTGCTTCCGCTGACGTGAGCCGGTCGGACACCGAGACCTGTGGGTCGTCCACCACGTGCCGCAAGAACCTGAAGGCGTCCGGACTGTGCGGACCACGCACCCGCACAGCCAGTGCGGTGGCTGCTTCCGCCCGAGATCTCCAGGGCGCCTGCGTGCAGTTCATCAAGCAGGTCAGCCACTCCGCCAACCCTGTGAATCGGGTGGTCCGGGAGGCCTCGGCAAGGATGTCGACAGCGTTGTAGTGCGTTGTCATGGCCCATGCCCGCACCGTGGCGAGAAACGCCTCCGTCTTCGCCGACGAGGCGGGCAGGTGGTGGGCGAGCAGGCGCGCAGCGAGCAGGTGCTGGTTGGCGGTTCCCCGATGCAGCCACTCCAGCAGGCGGTCGGCCTCGCCTGGGTGCAGGCGGGTGTGGTGGAGCAGCACGGCTCGGGCGAACCGGCCCGACTCACGCGCTTCAGCGGCGTGCAGGCGATCGGCGAAGTCGTCGGCGTTGAACTCGTCCGGGAGTTCGCGGGCACAGGACGTGGCAGCGAGGTGTTCAGCGAAGCTTTGGTGCTGAAATGCGAGGTCACCGCCGCGCAGGACGAGCGGGCCGACCGCGAGCAGGTAGGCCGTGAGTTCTTCCCGCCACACCGGTGAGGCGGGTGCGCCTCGATCCGTCACCCAGGAGCGGGCGGTGTCGAGGAGTGAGTTGTTGGTTTCCAGTCGGGTTCGGGCCAGGTGCTCGAGGAATTTCTCTCGATCGAAACGGTCCGGCTGGTCTCGGCGGATGTGAGCCAGGTAGGTCTCATAGAGGGAGTACTGGTTACCGGGCAAGGGCTGTGCACCGTACTCGCTGAAGATGATCGCGACGATCGTGGCCATCAACGGGACCTGGACGAGTTCGCCGAGGTGGGCTTCGCCGATCTGTCGGAGGAAGCGTTGAGCGTCCTCTGCGGAGAACCAGTTGGCGGCGAACCGGCGCAGGGCCGCCTCGTCGAAGGGTTGTAGTTCGTTGCGGACTGCGCCCTCGCGCTGCAGCGGCGCGAGAGCTCCGCCCTCTGTCGGACGGGTGGTCAGGAGAATTCGGTGGTCCCCGGCCGCCGCCCAGGCAGCCAGTGTGCTGACCAGCCGGTGTCGCTGGGACACGTCGACGACCTCGTCCAGGCCGTCCACCAGGAGCATCCACCGGCAGCCGACCACGCGTTCGACGAACAGGTCCTGGTCGATCTGCCCACGCAGGAACGAGCCGTACTCGGCGATCGTGCTCTCGGCGAGAGCCTGGGCGAACGGAACGTTCGAACGAGCAGCCAGGGCATCGGCGGGAAGGCGAAGCGGAACCACGGGTTCGGCGAGCGGGGCTTCGTCGCCGTCGACCCAGTGCTGCGCGATCTCCGCCGCCAGGCGCAGGGTCAGGGTCGACTTGCCGAGGCCCGGGCCACCGGTCACGACGAGGTGCGCATCAGCGTCGAGCGCCTCGCGCAGCGGGCGGGAAGGCGGGCGGACGGTGAAACGCACGACGGGACGGGCCGGGGTTTCGATCAGTCTCCCGTCGTCGTCGAGAACCGGGCCTTCCCGTGCATGTTGGGGTTCTTCGACCGGACTCCCGAGGTCCTGGCGGACATAGACAGTGTCCAGCGACGTCTTGGGTGCCTCCGGCAGGCGATATGGGGCTTCACGGGCGGCGTGGATCTGGGCCCGCAGCAGTGAGCGGATCTCCGGCGGCGGTTCCTTCGCCTCTGCCCATGTCCGAGGCGGGTCGTAGGTCTTGCGCGGCGACTGGCCGGGGTGCAGGTGTACGTCACCGTGGACGTTGTTGGCCTGGAAGACCGTGCCGCCGGTGACGTCGCCGGTGGAGAAGTCCAGGTCGTCGCGCGCCATCGACGGATGGTCTCACGGGATCGACGGTCATTTGTGGACAAATCAAGGACGGTCGGGCACGCGCTGTCCGCTCGTGTCATCCTCCGACGGGATGATCAGCGCGTCCACCGCCAGCACCCCGTCCGGGCCCACGCGCACCGGGTTGAGCTCGATCTCCGCCAGGTCCGGCCGGGCCGTCAGCATCTCCGAGAGCCGGGCGATGACGTCGGCCAGCGCCGTCACGTCCGGTGCCGGAGCGCCGCGCCAGCCCGACAGGAGTGGGGCGCAGGTGAGGCGTGCCAGCATTTCCTGTGCCACGGAGGGGGTCACGGGGGCCAGCTCGGTCGTGGTGTCCTTGAACAGCTCCGCGTGGACGCCGCCCAGGCCCACCAGCACGACCGGGCCGAAGGAGGGGTCTCGTTTCGCGCCGATGATGAGTTCCACGGTGTGTTCGCGGGTGTCCATCTCTTCGAGGACGTACGTGCCGGGGCCCAGTCGTGCTCGCATCTCCTCGAACGCCGTCGCGGGGTCGGTCAGGTTGGTCTTCACGCCGCCGTGTTCGCCCTTGTGGGCCAACCAGTCCGCCTTGAGCGCGAACGGGGCCCGCAGGGTGGTCCTGGAGATGTCGGCGGCTGTGGTGACCGCGTGGGCTCTGGGGAACTGGGTGAAGCCCAGGAGTTCGCGGGCCGCCAGGTAGCCGGGACGGAAAGGGGTGGTGGTCGCGGTGCGCGGCGCTACCTCCACCTCGTTACTGCCGAGGCGGTTCGCGTTGGCCAGGGAGGCGACGGCGCGTTCGATCGTGTGTTGCACGGGGACGCCGCCTGCTCTCAGCGCTCGCACTGCGGCGGAGTCTTCGCGCATGCTGTGCACCACTACGGAGATGCCGGTTTCTGTTGCCAGGGAACAGATCTGCGACGCGACTGCCACTTCTGCGGACTCCAGTGACGGCGTGTCCGGGCCGTAGCTGCCGAAGTAACCCGACAGCACGACCGAGTCGACCTCGCCGCCGCGTGCCAGCACCTCGACCGCGCGGGCGTAGTTCGCCAGGTCCCGCTCCCCCGCACCGGCCAGGTCGACGGGGTTGCGCCGGGAGGCACCGGCAGGCAGAGCGTCCACAGAAGACAGAGGTGGAACGGTCAAACCCTTCGCCGCCAGGAGATCCGCCGCGATCGCGCCCTGACCGCCCGAGTCGGAGACCACCCCCACCCTGCGCCCGCGTGGCACCCCGGAGGTCAGCACGGCCGCCAGGTCGACCAGGGCCGCCGGTGTTGTCACGCGGACCGCGCCCACACGGCGGCAGGCCGCGTCCACAACGTCCAAAGAGGACGTCAGGGCGCCGGTGTGCGTCAGAGCCGCTTCCTGGGCGGCCACGGAGGATCCCACTGTCAGCAGGACCACGGGTTTTCCGGCCGCACGCAACGCCGACATGGCCGTCACGATGCCGGGGCCGAAGCTCTCCAGGTACACCCCCACCACGGTGGTGAGCGAGTGGGACACCAGGTCCAGCAACGCTTCCGTCGCCGTCACGTCCGCCTGGTTCCCCACTGAGACGAACCTCGAGACGCCGAGGCCCGACGACGCGGCCAGGCCCGCGATCTCCAGGCCCACCTGGCCGCTCTGCGACACCACGCCCAGCGAGCCCGCCTGGAACCGGCCCCAGGCCAGGTGCAACGATGTCGCCGCGTCGAAGACGCCCAGGCAGTTCGGGCCCAGCAGGCGGGCGCCCGCCTCGCGGATGCGGTGGATCACCTCGTCATCGATTCCCGAGGTGATGCCGACGAAACCGCGCACGCCGACCGCCAGGGCCTCGTCCACAACGGCTGGCACGTGTGCGGCGGGGACGGCCAGCACGACCAGTTCGGGTGCCTCGTCCAGTTCGGAGAGCGAGCGGACGGTAGGTCTTCCCAGGACGGCGCCGCCGCCCCGGTTCACGAGGTGCACGGCGCGGCGGTCGTGTCCGACCAGGGCGCCGCGGGCCAGCCAGTGGCCCCACTTGGCGGGGTTGTCGCTGGCGCCGACCACGGCGACGGACGCGGGGTCGGAGAAGATCATCTCGCACCCAGGCCGCGGGAGATGACCAGGCGCTGGATGTCCGAGGTGCCCTCCTCGATCTCCTCCAGCTTGGCGTCGCGCATCCAGCGTTCCACGGGGTAGTCGCGGGAGTACCCGTAGCCCCCCAAGGTCTGCACGGCGGCGTGCGTGCACCACATGGCGTTCTCCGAGCCTACGAGCTTCGCCATCGCCGACTCCTGTGCCACCGCGTGTCCCTGGTCGTACAACGTCGCCGCGCGCACGGTGAGCATGTGCGAGGTGTCGACGCGGGTGGCCATGTCCGCCAGCCGGAACGCCACCGCCTGGTGCTGGATGATCGGCACGCCGAACTGCACGCGACCGGCCGCGTAGGCGGTGGCGAAGTCCAGCGCGGCACGGGCGAGTCCGGTCGTGGCCGCGCCTATGAGGATGCGTGACGCGTCGAACGTGCGCATCAAGCCGGCGAACCCCTGCCCCTCGTCGCCGAGCCGGTCCTCCACGGGCACGCGCACGTCGTCGAGGAACACCTCGGCGTTCACGATCGCGCGCTGACCCATCTTGCGGATCGGCGGCCCGACCGTCAGGCCCGGTGCCGAGCGCGGCACGACGAAAGCCGTGACACCACGGGACCTCAGCGACGGGTCGACCGTCGCGAAGATCACGAACATCTCGGCGTACGGGGCGTTGGAGATCCACGTCTTCTGTCCGTTGAGGACGTACTCGTCGCCGGAACGCCGCGCCGACGTCTGGATGCTCGCCGCGTCCGACCCGCTGCCGGGCTCGGTCACGGCGACGGCGGTGAGCGGTGGCCGTTCGGTCCCCAGTGGACTGAGGAACCGCTCCTGCTGCTCGGGGGTGCCGAGGTGCTCGATCGGTGCGCCGAAGAAGCCGTTGGACGTCAGCAGGTTGCCGATGCCGATGTCGCCGTGGCACAGCTCCTGCTGGACCAGCACCTGGGTCAGCAGGTCGGTGACGCCACCGCCGCCGTACTTCTCGGGGAGCATGAACGAGGTCAGCCCGAGCGCGGACGCCTTGTCCCACACGTCGAGCGGCGACTCGACGTCCGCCTCGTCGACGGCACGCCCCCGCGGCCGGATCTCCCCGGCGGCGAACTCCCGGGCCAGTTCGACGAACTGCCCCTGCTCTGCCGTGAGCCGCAGCCCGTCGCGGACGGTCCGCCCCATCGTGCACTCCCATTTTGACTGACGACTCAGTTATCCCCGATCCATCGGGCAGCCTAACTGCGCCGGGGCTCGTCAGCGTGGTCGCGAATGGGTGACTACCAGGGCAAATGGGGAGCGGCCAGACGGGGCGGCCGACGTACCGTGAGTAGCGCGCGGACACCGGGCTCCACCGAGTCGGAGGACACCGCGGCGGGAAACGCCGAGCGCGACACACCCGCATGATCACACGGCGGGAACGTGATCATGCGGGTGACCATTGTGGAACGTCGCTGTTCCAGAAATTTCGTTGTACCCGAGAGGGTGATTACGTCCGGAGTGCCGCGCGGACGATCTCCATGGCCTCGTGCGACGAGAGACCCAGCTCCGCGGACATCGCCGCGTACTGGGCCGCCGCCGCACGCACCCGCTCGCGGTTGCTGTCGCCGTTCGCGCTGACCACGGTGCCGGCTCTGCCCCTGGTCTCCACGAGACCGGCTTCCTCCAGCTCACGGTAGGCGCGCGCCACCGTGTTCACCGCCAGGCCCAGGTCCTTCGCCAGGGCGCGCACCGTTGGCAGCTTGGCGCCCACCGGCAGTTCTCGGTTCGAGATCGCGTGCGCGTAGTGCACGCGCACCTGCTCGTACGGAGGTGTGTCCCCCTGGTGGTCGATCTTCACCACGCCGCATCCTCCCCGCATGTAGCCACTTCTGTATTGACCAACGGGGGAAGGGGGCGAAGGTTGCGGTCGATTCACCTCGAATTGGTCTGATCCGCTCCCATCCGCGGATAGAGCTCGCGTCGGCCCTGGTCGGCCTCGGTGGTGGTTTTGTCGCCGCAGCACGCCTTTGGGCCGTTCGACGTGTGGTAACGCAGGATCGACAACGGAGACGACCGTCTCCCAGTCGCCCTCCTCGAAGTACTCCTCCCCCGGTGTCTGCTCCCGGTGTTTCACGCACGAGATGTCGGACCGCTGTTCGTCGTCGAGCTGCGCGGTAGCCGTTCCCTGCGTGGTGCACGCGGTCAGCGCGAGGGCGTGGCCAGACCATCTCCGACGAGTGTCACCAGCACCGCGGTGCCGAGCGGCGAATCGGTTACCCACCGGTTCGGACTGATTTTCGGGGTTATTCCGCGGCTTTCGGAGCAACCACCGTGCCACGCGCCTTCGTTACGACGATCGGCTCAACGAGCAGATCGGCCGCCGATGGACCCCGTTCGGGCGCGGAACGGCACACGACGCGTGCCTCGAACTCGATCTCGCGCGACCGCTTTCCGATGCGCACCAGTGTCGCCGACGCCTCGATCACGTCACCCGCCTGGATCGGCGCGATGAACTCGACGGAGCTGTACCCCGCGAACAGTCCCTCGTCGGAGTCGGTGTGGATGAGCAGTTCGGTGGCGACGTCACCGAACATGCCGAGCCCGTAGGCGCCGTCGACCAGACTGCCGCCGTAATGCGCGTGCGAATGCGGCACGTAACGACGGTGGGTCACGGAGAAACCTTCGACCAAAGCCCCGCTCACGCGGCGACCCCTCTCTTTGCCTGCATCGCGTGCACCAGGTAGCTCGCGACCTCACCCGGCGTGGTACCCCGGGAGAAAACACGGTCAACCCCCAGCTCGCCCGCCATCAGCGGGTCGAACCGCGGTCCGCCGGCGACCAGCAACGGCCGCCGGTCCCCCATCGCCTCGCGGAACGCCGCCGACATCTCCTGCGTGTTCAGGATGTGCGCGTCCCGCTGCGTGACGACCTGGGAGATCAGCACCGCGTCGGCCTTCTCGGCGCGGGCGGACCGGACCAGTTCGGGCACTGAGACCTGCGCGCCGAGGTTCACGACCTTCAGCTCGCGGTAGTACTCCAGGCCCTTCTCGCCCGCGAAGCCCTTGATGTTGAGGATCGCGTCGATGCCGACGGTGTGCGCGTCCGTGCCGATGCACCCGCCGACCACGACCAGCTTGCGCCGCAACACTTTCTTCAAGGTGTTGTTCACTTCGGACGGTGACAGCAGCGGGTACTCGCGCTCGACGACCTTGACCTCGTCGAGGTCCACGAGGTGCTTCACCGAGCCGTAGACGACGAAGAACGTGAAGTCGTCGCCGATGGGGTTCGAGTGGACCACCATCGCGGGGTCCATGCCCATCTTGTTCGCGAGTTGCAGCGCCGCGCCGTCCGCCTTGGGGCCGAACGGGATCGGCAGCGTGAACGACGTCTGGATCATGCCGTCGCCGGTCGTGTCGCCGTACGGCCGCACGTACCTCTTGGCGTCAGACATCGCTCGCCTCCAGCATCTCGCTCGCCGGGTTGAAGTACTCGGGAGCCTTCTCGACGACGCCGTCCGCGCCCTTGCCCTTGTCCGCCGGGCGTTTCATCAGGCCGAACGTGCCGTCCGCGATGGCGTTGAGCAGGCCGTCGTCGACGATGCGCTCCAGCAGGTCGACGGCCTCGCCGAGGACCTGGTGCGCGCGCTTGACGATGAGGCCGTCCGGGGAGGGGCGGAAGTCCTCGGCGAGGCTGCCCGCCGCGTTCAGCACGTACCGGACGTTCTTCAGCGCCAGGTCGCGGTCCGAGAGGAACGGCGTCACCACGGCCTCGGTCATCATGCCGACGAGCAGGATGGACTGTCCTGTGAGGACACCCGCGAGGTTGAAGAACCCGTCCAGCAGGTAGCCGTCGAAGACGTCGCCGGTCATGTGCTTGGTCGGCGGCATCCACTTCAGGGGCGCGTCCGGGAAGAGTTCCCGCGCCAGCAACGCGTGCGCGAGCTCGAGCCGGAACGAGTCGGGCACCTTCGGGTTGATCTCGAAGGCGTGGCCGAGGCCCAGCAGGTGGTCGGGCAGTCCCGCCTCGTGGGCGAAGTGCTCGTTGAGCAACTGGCTGACGGTGACGGTGTGCGCGGCGTCGACGGCGTCCGCGGTGGTGAGGTAGTTGTCCTCGCCGGTGTTGATGATGATGCCGGCGCGCGCGTGGACCTGGCGGGAGAAGCGCTGGTCGACGAACGTGCGGATCGGGTTGATGTCGCGGAACAGGATGCCGTACATCGAGTCGTTCAGCATCATGTCGAGGCGCTGGAGTCCTGCCAGGACAGCGATCTCCGGCATGCACAGGCCGGACGCGTAGTTGGTCAGCCGCACGTACCGGCCGACCTCCTTCGACACGTCGTCGAGGGCCGCGCGCATGATCCGGAAGTTCTCCTGCGTGGCGTACGTGCCCGCGAACCCGTGGTGCGTGGCGCCTTCCGGCACGTAGTCGAGCAGCGATTGCCCGGTCGAGCGGATCACCGCGATGACGTCGGCGCCCGCGCGGGCCGCGTTCTGGGCCTGGACCACGTCCTCGTCGATGTCGCCGGTCGCGACGATCAGGTAGATCCACGGGCGTTGCGCGGGGTCGCCCCACTTGGCGACGAGCTTCTCGCGCTGGGTCTTGTTGCGGTCGACGGTTTTGAGGCCCTTCGCCACCGCGGACGTGGACGCCTTCCGCGCCGCCGTGAGGTCCTTGCCGGTAGGGATCTTGAACTGGATCTGGCCCGCCGCGGTGGCTTCGGCGAGTTCGGTGAGTGATCCGAGGTCGTGCTCGCGCAGCGCGTGGAACGCCGGCAGCACCACGCCGTGCTCCAGCCCGCACTGCTCGCGGACCGTGTCGATCACGCGGTTGACCCAGGGGACGTCACCGGCGCGGTGCGTGGAGTCCGCGCCGGTGATGCCGGCCAGGCGGAGTGTGGCGCGCTCGACGGCGACGGTGGTGTGCGCCTTCGCGAGGGACACCACCGGTTCGGCCGCCCGCGCGGCGAGTTTCCGCGCGGCGGCGACCACCAACGGGTCGAGGTCGAGCAACGCCATGAGTCACTTCCTTTCGTAGATCGTCCGGCCGTTCAGGACGGTGCGCACGCAGACCGGCGCGGGGCCGGTGAGGTCGGGCAGTCCGGGCACGCCCGACCGCGGGTCGGTCGACCAGCGCTGCACCCGCGCGTCGCTGCCGGCGACGACCAGGTCACCGGTCTCCCACACCGCGTACGTCGCGGGGGCGCCGGGCTGCAGGGTGCCGGTCAGGCCGTCGTTGACGCCCGCCGCACGCCAGCCGCCACGGGTGTGGGCGGTGAAGGCAGCACGGGGAGAGACGCCGTGGCCGTCGGTCCGGTGGTGGACGGCGGCCTTCACCGCGGCCCACGGGTCGATCGCGGTCACCGGGGTGTCCGAGCCGAACGCGAGCACCACGCCCGCGGCCGCGAGCCGCGAAAAGGGGTTGAGCCCCACACCGCGCTCGGCACCGAGCCGTTGGGCGTACATGCCAGTGGGACCGCCCCACTCCGCGTCGAACAGCGGCTGGACGGAGGCGACGACACCCCACCCGGCCAGTTTCTCGGCCTGCTCCTTCGACACCATCTCGACGTGTTCGAGGCGGTGGCGGGCGGAGGCGAGCTCGGGGGTGCCGAGGGTCTTCTCCGCGATCTCGAAACCCTCGATCACGGCGGCCATGCCCGCGTCACCGATGACGTGGACCCCCGCCTGGATCCCCAGTTCGGTGCACTTGACCAGGTGGTCGGCGATCTGGCGGCCGTCGAGGTAGAGCGCTCCGGACGTCTCCGCGTCGGCGTAGGGCTCGGTCATCGCGGCCGTGCGGGAACCGATCGCGCCATCGACGAAGTGGTCGCCGGCGAGGCCGCGCACCGGGACCGAAGGCAGTTCGTGGGCGCCCCAGTAGGCCACCACCTCGGGACCTTCGGTGAGGGCGAGGAGTTCGCGCAGGTCGTCCTCACCGGAGATGTCCGGGCCGGCGCACTCGTGCACGGACGCGATGCCTTTCGACGCCGCGTGACGCAGGAACGCCAGTTGAGCGGCCTCGCGCTGTTCGGGTGTGATGGCGGCTTTCGCCGTGCCACGCACGAGGTGGTGGGCGGCGCGCGAGAGAGGACCGTCCGCCGAGTAACCATCAGCCGTGCGGGCCTCATCGGTGACCAGGTCCGACGAGACTAGTGCCGAGTGCACGTCGATGCGCGACAGGTACACCGTCTTCCCCTGGGCGGCCTCGTCGATCTCGGCGCGCGTCGGCGCACGGTTCTCCTGCCAACGCGTCTCGTCCCACCCATGACCCCACACCAGGGGGCCCTCGGCGTCGCGAACCTGCTGCAGCACTTCGTCCGCAGAGGACGTCCGGGTCAGGTCGACGCCGGTCAGGAGCAGACCGGCGGACGTCGCGTGCACGTGCGCGTCGACGAACGCGGGCGCGACGAAGGCGCCGCCGAGTTCGACAACCTCGGCGTCCGGGTGCAGCGCGTGCCCGACCGAGTCCTGTCCGATCCACACGACGACGCCGTCCGTGACGGCCATGGCCGTCGCATCCGGTGCGTAGATGCGGCCGCCGACCAAAAGTTGCGTACTCACGTCACGCAGTCTGCCGTTGCTCGAACAGGGCCCGCACACCCGCCCGGCTCCGGACCAGGTCCAACGCGAACTGGGCGTGACCAGGCACATAGCCGTTGCCGACGATCATCTCCACGTCCGCCGCGAGCCCCTCCGCACCGAGGGCGGCCGCGCTGAACGAGGTGGCCATCGAGAAGAAGATCACGGTGCCGCCGTCCGCCGTCGCCAGGATGGCGCCGTGCTCGCACCCAGGCACGTCCACACACACGACGGTGACGTCGACCTGCTTGCCCACGGCCTCGGCCACGGCGACAGGGTTGCGTGCGTCCGCGATCACGACCTCGTCCGCGAGGCCGGACTCGAGCACCTGCGCGGCCTCACGCTCCGTCGGCACCAACGCGACGAGGCGCGACGCACCAGCCTGACGCGCGGCCGCGAGAGAGAGCGACCCGGACTTGCCGCCACCGCCGAGCACCAGCACCGACCCACCGGGGTACTTGCGCACCACACGGTCGGTCAGTGCCGGTGCACCGCACACGTCGAGCACGGACAGCGCGAGCTCGTTCGGCATGTCGTCCGGCAGCACGGCCGCGATCGAGCGCCCGAACAGCACCGCGGTCCCCCGGCACGGCACCTGCTCGTCCTCGCCGTCCCAGTCCTGCAGGCCGTCGTTGATCTTCAACGGCGTGAGCGTGAGGCTGACCAGCGTCGCGATCCGATCGCCCGCCTTCAGCCCGAGCGGAGACTCCGGCCCCACCTCGAGGACGGTGCCGAGCAGCATGCCGCCCGAGCCGGTGACGGGGTTCTGCATCTTGCCGCGCTCGCCGACGATGTCGAGCACGGCCTGCCGCACCGCCGCGCCGCTGCCGTGCTGCTCCCTGAGCTGCCGGAACGACGCCGCGTCGAGGTTGAGCCGCTCGACCGCGACGATCACCTCGTCGGGCGCGGGCACGGGCTCCGCGTCGAGCCGCCAGGCCTGCTGCGGCAGGACGCCGGCAGGCTCGATGACGCGGTGCAGTCCGTACGCGCTCACGCGAAAATCCTTCGGTCGACGACGCTGTCTCGACAATATCTTCACGTGAAGCGTCAAGATTCCGCAAGCATCACTCAGGATTCACGCGGTACCAGCGGCAGTCGTAGGGCGCGAGGTCCACCTTGGCCCCGGTCTTCGCGGGCTTCAGGTCCTCGCCGGTGAGCACGTTCGTGAGCACTCCTTCCGCAGGCACCCGCACGGTGATCTCCTGGTCCGTGAGGTTGTGCACGGCGATCACGGCGCCGCCGTCGCAGTCGGCGCGGTGGGCGAACACCGTCGGGTCACCGACGTCGAGCACCTGGACGGTGCCCCACGCCAGTTCCGGGCACTCGCGGTAGCACTCGACCATCCGCCGCATCCAGGTCAGCAACGAGTCCGGGTCGTGGCGCTGCTCGCCCGCCGCGTCCCAGTCCATCGGCACCCGGACCGCGAGCCTTCCCTCCAGCGACAGGTCCTCCTCCAGGCCGATCTCCTCGCCGTAGAACAGCACCGGCGTGCCCGGCAGGGTGAACAGCAGGCTGTAGACCATGCGGATGCGGCGCTGGTCGCCGTCGAGCATGCCGGGCAGCCGGCGGCGGAGGCCGCGGCCGTAGAGCTGCATGTCCGGGTCCGGGCCGAAGGCGTCGAAGACCTCCTGGCGTTCGTCCAGCGGCAGCTTGTCCAGGGTGAGTTCGTCGTGGTTGCGGACGAACGTCGCCCAGTGGCCGTCGCGCGGGGGCTCCGGCCGTTCCTGCAGGGCCTTGGCCAGCGGGCCGCTCGACTTGCGGGCCAGGGCCAGGTACATCGCCTGCATGCCGACGAAGTCGAAGCACATGGTCAGCTCGTCGCCGACGCCCTGGCCGTAGAAGGCCATCGTGTCCTTGTACGGCAGGTTCACCTCGCCCAGCAGCACGGCCTCGCCGTTGCGGCGGTTGAGGAACGCCCTCAGGTCGGTGAGGTAGTCGTGCGGGTCGGGCAGCGAAGCCGCGTCCATGGGGTCGTTCTGCTCCAGCAGGAACGGCACCGCGTCCACGCGGAAGCCGCTCAGGCCCAGTTCCATCCAGAAGCCCATGATGCGGGCGATCTCGTCGCGCACCTCGGGGTTGGTCACGTTGAGGTCGGGCTGGTGCTTGTAGAAGCGGTGCAGGTAGTACTTGCCGACCTCCTCCGAGTACTCCCAGAGGCTGTTCTCCTTGTCCGGGAACGTGATGCCCTGCGGACCGTCCTCCTGCGGCTCGTCCGCCCACACGTACCAGTCGCGCTTGTCCGGGTCGTGGAACCACGGGTGCTGGTCGGACGTGTGGTTGACGACGAGGTCCGCGATCACGCGCATGCCTCTGTCCCGTGCGGCGCGCACGAACTCCACGAAGTCGCCGAGCGAGCCGAGGCGGGGGTCGACGCCGTAGAAGTCGGTGATGTCGTAGCCGTCGTCGCGTTCGGGCGTCGGGTAGAAGGGCATCAGCCACACACACGTGACGCCCAGTGCGTGCAGGTGGTCGATGCGTTCGATGGCGCCGCGGAACCCCTCGTCGGAGAAGGTCTCCACGTCGAGGCAGTAGAGGACGGCGTTCTTCCACCAGACGTCGGACGTGCGGATCATGCGGTCACCTCCGGCAGCACGTGCTCGCCGAACGCGTCGACGAACGGGATCAGGTCCTGGCCGACGTGGTGCAGGTAGATCTCCTCGAACCCCAGCGAGGCGTACTCGTGGAGCTTCCCGGCGTACCACTTGAGGTCGGTGGACACGTCGACGACCTCGGCGACCTCGGCCGGGGTGACGTGCTCGGAGACGACGTCGAAGTGCTCGGCCAGTTCGAGGTCCCAGCACACGGGCGGGCGGAACACGTTGCTGCGCCACTGTTCGTGCGCGATCGCGAGAGCCTCGTCCTCGTCCTCGGCCCAGCTCAGGTGCATCTGCAGGTGGAGCTTGCCCTTGCCGCCCGCGTCCCGGTAGGCGTCCGCGACCTCGCGCAGGCGTTCGGGCGGCGCGTTGACGGTGATCAGCCCGTCGGCCCACTCGGCGCACCAGCGGGCGGTCTCCGGGCTCACCGCGGCACCGATCAGCAGCGGCACCTCGTCGGGCAACGTCCACAGTTTCGCGCGATCGACCGTGACCAGGCCGTCGTGGCTGACCTCCTCACCGGACAGGAGCGCGCGGATCACGTCGACGCACTCGCGCAGCCGTGCGGTGCGGACGTCCTTGCGGGGCCAGCCGTCACCGGTGATGTGCTCGTTGCTCGCCTCGCCGGTGCCGAGCGCGGCCCAGAACCGGCCGGGGTTCATCGCGGCCAGCGTGCCGATCGCCTGCGCGGTGATGGCCGGGTGGTAGCGCTGGCCAGGGGCTGTGACCACGCCGAACGGGAGTTCGGTCGCCTGCAGTGCCGCGCCGAGCCAGGACCAGGCGTAGCCCGACTGCCCCTGGCGGGCGCTCCACGGTGAGAAGTGGTCGGAACACATCGCGGCGCCGAACCCGGCCTGTTCGGCCCTGCGCACGGCGGTCAGCAGGTCAGTGGGGTGTATCTGCTCGTGGGACGCGTGGATGCCATAGACCGTCATGGGCCTTCAGGTACCCAGCGAAGAAGTTCGGGAAAAGCGTTGAACCGACTCTGAACGGCGCCCGTGTTGAGTGCAGCACCCTCACCGCGGAGGAGGAACGGCGATGTTCAACGAGACCCGGGTCGGCACAGCCACGGTCGCCGAGTTCGTCAGGCCGGACGGCTCGGTCGAGCCCATGAGCGTCGACCTCCAATATCGTTCCGACGATCCGCATGCCGTGACCTTGCGTTTTCAGGCGCGGGACCAGGAGTCGATCTGGCTCGTCGGCCGCGAACTGCTCGCGGACGGACTGCTGTCGCCGGCCGGGCTCGGGGATGTGCGGCTGCGGCCGGGCGGCGGCGACGTGCTCGTGCTGGAGCTGTTCACCGAGGACTCGCACGCGGTGTTCCACCTGTCGGCGACCGAGTTGGAGCGGTTCCTCGACTCCACCTACGCGGCGGTGCCGGCCGGGCGTGAGGTCCTCGACTTCGAGCTGTTGATGAAGGACCTGCTCGGCTAGAGGCGGAGACCCAGGACGAGCTTGTCCGTGGAGTCGATCACGCGAAAGCCGAGGTGCTCCCAGAAGCCGATCGCGTGTGTGTTGTGATGCCGCACGTGCACATGAACGCCCTTCTCCAGGCGTTCGAGCACGCTGCGGACGAGTGCGCCGCCGAACCCCTTGCCCTTCGCGCGGGGCAGCAGGTTCGCGTGCATGTGCGCCGGGTAGTCCCTCGTGATCATCAGATCGGCACGGGCCGGGTGGTGGATCTGCTGCACGATCCGGTTCGGGTTCGCCGTCATCGGGTAGCGGACGCGCAGGTCAGGCCACCAGTCACGGTCGCAGCGGTCCTCGAAGGCCTCCGTGTCGGACGCCGCGAGCGCGTAGCCGCACACCCCTTCGTCGTCCTCCGCCACGACCACCAGGTCGGGCTCGAACGCCGCGTACGGGCCGACGTGGGCGTGGCCCATCAGGCGCGGGTCGTCGAACAGGTGCCGCACGCCCAGGCCGCCGTTGCCGGTGTCGAGGCAGATGTCGTACAGCGCGTCCAGGTCCGCGGGCCGGTACGCCCGGATCACGTGAGCTCGCGCCGCTCCGTGATGACGACGGGACCCGCGTCGACGTCGATGACCTCGCCCTCGACGACCTGACCGGCGCCGAAGCGGCGTTCGTGCTCGAACTTGAGCGCCGCCGCCTCCGCCTTGCGCGCGATCCGGCGGCTCACGAGCCTGCGCGTCGGCGGGAAGAGCAGGAACAACGCGGCGACGTCGCTGATGAAGCCGGGCACCATGATCAGCGCGCCGGCCGCCGCGATCAGCACGCCGTCCGCCATCTCCTGGTGGGGCTGCTGACGCTGGAAGACCGACTCGCGGAACGCGGCCATCGTCTGCGCGCCCTGCCGGCGCACCAGCGACAGTCCGACGAGGGTGCCGAGCAGGAGCAACGCGATCATCCAGAGCCCGCCGATGGCGTTGCCGACGGCGACCATGACCGCGATCTCGGCGAACATCCCGAGCAGCAGCAGCGCGAAGAGGGGCATGCCTGTTGAACGCACGACGGCCCGTCTTTGCTCCCGACCCACCCTCCACCAGCGCTGGAGCTGAAATATTTACGGCGCGCTAGCGATATGACAGGATATCTTTACGCGACCTCGACGCTGAGGAGTACGGATGACCGCGCTGCACGACGCCCCCACGGCGCTGGAGCGGCTGGACCGCCAGCCGTACACGTACGTCCGCCGGGAGCTGGTCGAACCGGACTGGCGGCGCTTCCCCGGCTGGTCCCACGTGACCGAGGCGCAGTGGCGGGACGCCCAGTGGCAGCGGGTGAACTGCGTGAAGAACGTGAAGCAGCTCCGCAAGGTCGCGGGCGACCTGCTGACCGACCGGTTCTACGACGACCTCGCCAAGGACATGGACGCCTTCGCGACGATGTCGATGCTGATCCCGCCGCAGATGTTCAACACGATGGCGGTCGACGCCGAACTCTCCCCCGACGCCTTCACCGAGGCGTTCCTGGCCGACCCGGTCCGCCGCTACATGCTGCCGGTCTCGTCCGACCGCGACCCGCGGTGGCCGTCGCACCCGCACTCGCAGCGCGACTCGCTGCACGAGGCCGAGATGTGGGTGGTCGAGGGCCTGACCCACCGCTACCCCACGAAGGTCCTCGCCGAGATGGTGTCGACCTGCCCGCAGTACTGCGGGCACTGCACCCGCATGGACCTCGTCGGCAACTCGACGCCGTTGATCGACAAGCACAAGCTCTCGCTCAAGCCGGTCGACCGCCAGGACCAGATGATCGAGTACCTGAAGAAGACCCCGGGCGTCCGCGACGTCGTGGTCTCCGGCGGCGACGTGGCGAACGTGCCGTGGCCGCAGCTCGAGTCGTTCCTGATGCGCCTGCTGGACATCGACACGGTCCGCGACGTCCGCCTGGCCACCAAGGCCCTGGCCGGCCTCCCCCAGCACTGGCTGCAGCCGCGCGTGGTCGAGGGCTTGGAGCGAGTGGCCCGCACCGCGTCCCGGCGAGGCGTGAACCTCGCGATCCACACGCACGTGAACCACGCCCAGTCCGTCACGCCCCTCGTCGCCGAGGCCGCCCGCACCGCGCTCGAGGTCGGCGTGCGGGACGTGCGCAACCAGGGCGTGCTGATGAAGGGCGTCAACGCCACGTCGGACGACCTGCTGGACCTCTGCTTCGCGCTGCAAGGGGAAGCGAACATCCTGCCGTACTACTTCTACATGTGCGACATGATCCCCAACGCCGAGCACTGGCGGGTTTCCGTCTGGGAGGCGCAGGAGCTGCAGCACGCGATCATGGGCTACCTGCCGGGGTATGCGACTCCTCGCATCGTGTGCGACGTGCCGTACGTCGGGAAGCGGTGGGTCAACCAGCTCGAGGACTACGACCGTGAACTCGGGATCTCCTACTGGACCAAGAACTACCGGACCGGGATCGAGCTCGAGGACCCGGAGGCGTTGAACCGCCGCTACCCCTACTACGACCCGATCTCGACGCTGGGTGAGGCTGGCCAGAAGTGGTGGTCCACCCAGACCTGACAGGGTTGCGACGGGGCCGTTTCCGGGAGAACTCCCGGAGGCGGCCCTGTCGGCATGTTCGCCGGCGCTGCTCGTCCACATCGGATGGTGAGGACGAGGCGAGACCCCGGCCCGGCTCCACGCCGCCGTGGGCGCAGCGCGTCCAAGGACTCCTGATCGGTGGCCGTAAAATCCGGCGAACCCCTTCGACGGCGTCGTACGCGACGAAACCGCCTGGTGCGGGCGCTGAAGTGCGCCGCGGCGGTTGACGGCAGCGGGGAGGCACACGGAAGAGAGCGCGGCATGCAACGACGGGCCCTGCTGGGTCGCGAGACGGAGCGCCGTGCACTGGCCGCCCTGGCCGAGCAGGCCGCCTCCGGGTCGGGTGGCGCGGTGGTCGTCCTCGGCGCCCCCGGGATCGGCAAGTCCGCGCTGGTCGCCGAGGCGGCGGCGCGGGCCGCCGACCGCGGGGCGCGGGTGATCACAGCGGTGGGGGTGGAGTCGGAGGAGGACGTGCCCTGCGCCGGCCTGCACCAGGTCGTCCACCAGCTGCGCGACGGGATCGACGACCTGCCCGGACCGCAACGCGCCGCACTGCGCGCGGCCGTCGGGCTCGTCGACGGGTCCGTGCCCGACCTCTACCTCGTCGGCCTGGCCGCGCTGACCCTGTTGTCGGACGCGGCGGTGAAGGCACCGCTGCTGGTGGTCGTCGAGGACGCCCACTGGATGGACCGGGCCAGCCTCGACGTGTTCGGGTTCGTCGCGCGGCGGATCGAGTCCGACCCCCTCGCACTGGTCGCCGTCACCCGCAGCCTCGACGACCGGCTCGGCGGCGCCGGGCTGCCCGTGCTGCACCTGGACCCGCTGACCGACGAGGTGTCGGGCGAGCTGCTGGACGCGGTGGCTCCCGGTCTGGGGCCGCAGGTCCGGCGGCGGCTGCTGGTGGAGGCCGCCGGGAACCCGCTCGCGTTGACCGAGCTGCCGGTCGCGCTGCGGTCGGTCGGCGGGGCGTACGCGCTCACGCCGGGCCCGCTGCCGTTGACCGAGCGGCTGGAACGGACCTTCACGGCCCGGGTCTCCCGGCTTCCGGTGGACACGCGGGCGGTCCTCCTCCTCGCGGCCCTCAACGGCGACGGGACGATGGACGAGTGCCTGGCCGCCGCTGCCAGGATGCTCGGGACGGCGGTCGACATGGCCGCCCTCGGGCCCGCGGTCGGCGCCGGCCTGCTGGAGCCCTGGGGGATGGTCTTCCGGCACCCGCTCGTCCGCTCGGCGATGCACCACGCGGCGACCGCCGCGGAACGACAGGCCGCGCACGCCGCTCTCGCCTCCAGCTCCAGGGGCAGCCCGACCGGCAGGCGTGGCACCGCGCCGCCGCCACCGCCGGCCCCGACGAGGACGCGGCGCGGGACCTGGACTCCACCGCCAGCCGAGCCCTGCGACGCGGCGGTGTCGCCGCGGCCGCGGCCGCGCTGCGGCGAGCGGCGGAGCTGACCGCGTCCCCCTCCGCTCGTGCGGACCGGTTGCTGCGCGCGGCCGAGCTCGCACTGGAGTCGGGCCAGTGCGACGCCGCGGCGCACCTGCTGGCCCAGGCGCGTTCGCTGGATCTCTCGGTCAGGGACCAGGGCCGTGCGGCCTGGGTCGGCATCGCCCTGGTCGAGGGAGCGGCGCAGGGCCAGGGCACCGCGACCGCCGAGCTGGCCGAGCTGGCCGTCGAGATCGCCGCCGGCGGTGAGCCCGTGCTGGGTCTGCGCATGCTGTGGGGCGCCGTGATGCACTGCTTCTGGGGAGAGCCGGGGCCGGTCGCCCGTCTGCGGGTCGCGGCCGCGGCCGACCGGATGCCCGTCGACGCGGACAACGCCGACCTGGTGGCCCTGCGGGCGTACTGCGCGCCGGTCGAGCGCGGACGAGCCGTCCTCGAGGCGCTGACCGGTCAGCTGGAGCGATCGTCCGAGGACGCCGAGGGGGACCAGCTCCTGGGTGCCGCCGCGGTGACGGTGGGTGCTCCCGCCCTGGCGAACCGGCTGACAGCGAGGTCGCTCGACGTCCTGCGGGCTCAGGGCCGGCTGTCGATGCTGGCCAGGGCCCTGTGCGTCCAGGCGGGCAGCGCCGCACGGCTCGGTGACGTGCGTGCCGCGCACCTCGCCGCCGAGGAGGCCGCCGGCCTGGCCCGCGAGACCGGCCAGTCCCTCGTGCACGCGATGGTGCACGCCATTCGCGCACAGGTCGCCGCCATCTGCGGCGACCCGCTGGCGGAGGCGTGGGCGGCGGAGGCGGAGCGCACCGCCCTGCCCGGCAACGCGCGCCCGGCGCTGGCCATCGTGCAGATGGCCCGCGGGCAGGCGGCCCTCTGCCAGGGGCGCTACGGCGACGCCTTCGGGCACCTCCAGCGCGTCTTCGAGCCGGCCGATCCCGCCTTCCACCCCTGGCTGCGCTTCTACGGTGTCGCCGAACTGGTCGAGGCGGCCGTGCGCAGCGAGTCCGCTGACGCGGCCAGGGAAGTCCTGCGCGAGCTGACCCCGCTGGCGGAGCAGACCCCTTCGCCCGCCCTGCTCTGCGGGCTGCGCCTCGCCCGCGCGCTGCTCGCCCCGCCGGACGCCGCCGAGCGGCTCTACCGGGAGGCCGTCGACGCCGTTCCCGTCGACTGGCCGTTCGAGCGGGCGCGGGTGCACCTCGCCCTGGGCGCGTGGCTGCGGCGGCACCGGCGGCCCGCGGAGTCCCGTGTCGTCCTGCAGGCCGCGTTCGAGGTCTTCGACGCGCTCGGCGCGTCGGCCTGGGCGGAGCGGGCGCGCCAGGAGATGCGCGCCGCGGGCACGTCCTCGCCCCGCCAGGACCCGGCCGCCGTCGACCGGCTCACCTCGACCGAGCTGCACGTCGCCCAGCTCGCCGCGCAGGGGCTGACCAACCGGGAGATCGGCGAGCGGCTGTACGTCTCGCCCCGGACGGTGAGCACCCACCTCCAGCGGATGTTCCCCAAGCTGGGCGTGACCTCCCGCGGTGAGCTCGCCGCGGTGCTGCGCGGTACGACGACGTACGTCGAAGACGTCGGTTGACGGACGCGGACGGCCCTGCTCGCTCCTTAGGTTCGTGCCATGCCCGGTCCGCACACGGCGGACGGGCGGGAAGGCACCATGGGAACCATCACCGTCGGCACCGAGGGCTCGACCGCCGTCGAGCTGTACTACGAGGACCACGGCTCCGGCCAGCCGGTCGTCCTGATCCACGGCTACCCGCTCGACGGGCAGTCGTGGGAGAAGCAGACCGACGCGCTGGTCAAGGCCGGTTACCGCGTCATCACCTACGACCGCCGGGGCTTCGGCCGGTCGAGCAAGACCATGACGGGCTACGACTACGACACCTTCGCCGGTGACCTGGACAAGGTCCTGACCCACCTCGACCTGCAGGACGTCGTCCTCGTCGGCTTCTCGATGGGCTCTGGTGAGGTCGCCCGCTACCTCGGCACGTACGGCTCGCGTCGGGTGGCGAAGGCTGCCTTCCTCGGTGCGCTCCAGCCGTTCCTGCTGCAGGCGGAGGACAACCCCGCCGGCGTGCCGCAGTCGGTGTTCGACGGCATCGCGGAGCAGGCCGAAGCGGACCGCTACGCCTGGTACGAGAACTTCTTCGTCGACTTCTTCAACACCGACGAGACGCTCGGCTCCCGTCTCAGCGACGCCGCGCTCCGGGCGAACTGGGCCACCGCCATCGCGTCGGCGCCCGTGGCGGCGTACGCGTGCGTCCCGGCGTGGCTGACGGACTTCCGGGCCGACGTGGAACGCATCGACGTGCCTTCGCTGATCCTGCACGGCACCGCCGACCGCATCCTGCCGATCGACGCCACCGCCCGCGAGTTCCGCCGCCGCCTGCCCGACGCGCGCTACGTCGAGATCGACGGCGCTCCGCACGGCCTCCTGCTCACCCACGCGGCCGAGGTCAACGCCGCCCTGCTCGCCTTCCTCACAGACTGAGAACCGGACTCGTGCACACTCTCCAACACCGCGTCACCGCTCTGCTGGCCGTCATCGCCGCTGCCGCCGGGTTCGCCCTGTTCGGCATGTCGAACGCAGTGGCAGCCCACGGGCGGAAGCCCACGATCGTCCTCGTCCACGGCGCCTTCGCGGACGGTGCGAGCTGGAACCCCGTCATCGAGCGGCTGCAGCGACGGGGCTTCACCGCCGTCGCCGTGGCCAACCCCCTGCGCGGAGTCGCCTCCGACGCCGAGGCACTCGACGCGCATCTCGCTGCCATCGACGGGCCTGTGGTGCTCGTCGGCCACTCCTACGGCGGCGCCGTCATCACCAACGTGAAGGCACGTTCCCCGAAGGTGAAGGCGCTGGTGTACATCGCCGCCTTCGCCCCTGCCGAGGGTGAAGCCGCCGCACAGCTCGCCGCGAAGTACCCCGGCAGCACTCTGGGTGAGACGCTGGCGGCGGTCCCGCTGCCCGACGGCTCGAAGGACCTCCACATCAAGCCGCCGCTCTTCCGGCAGCAGTTCGCGGCCGACGTCCCGGCGCGGCAGGCGGCCCTCATGGCCAGCACCCAGCGTCCCATCAGGGACGCCGCGCTGAACGAGGCGTCCGGCACACCCGCCTGGGCGAGCATCCCCTCGTGGTTCCTGCTGGCCGGGGCCGACAAGAACATCCCTGTGCGGGCGCAGAAGTTCATGGCCGACCGGGCCGGTTCCCGCGCCACCACGACCGCCGAGGGAGCCTCGCACGCCGTGGCGGTCTCGCGTCCGAACCTGGTCGCCGAGCTCGTCCTCCGCGCCGCGGGCTGACGCCTCCCCTGGTCCCGTGATCCGGAGGTCACGGGACCAGGGCTGCCGCCCGGCCGCGAGAACGCCTCGGCCACGTGCGGTCCCACCTCTCTCCCCCGACGTCGCCCCCGCGGAACGACCTCCGTCATCCGGACGAGGTGGGCGACGGCTTCCTGCTGTCCTGATGAAGGAAAGTCATGCGCTTCCGCCCGTCACTCGTGCTGTCCCGGATCATCGAGAGCACGCTCGTCCTGCTCGGCGTCCCCATCTTCTGGTGGGACGACGCCAGGTGGATCGCGTTGTGGGACGTCCTCGCCGTCGTCTACCTCGCGATCCGCGTCACCCGCCTCCGCCGCGGCAAGCGGGCGGGCGACGACAAGGGCGCATGGGTCAAGACCGCGCTGGGCCGCCGCAGCGGCACCCTGTTCACCCTCTTCACCAGCACCATCGGCATCATGTCCGGCCTGACGATCGCGGTCGCCGAGGAAGGCACCCAGGCGGCGCTGAACAACAAGATCGCCGGTGTGCCCGCCGTGCTGCTGGCGTGGGCGATCCTGCACTTCGGCTACGCCGACCGCTACGCACAGGCCCACTACAGCGCCCTGCCCGAGAAGCTGCTGGTGTTCCCCGGCACCGAGCACCCGACGTTCATCGACTTCGCGTACTTCTCGTTCACCGTCGGCACCACGTTCGCGGTCTCCGACGTCGAGTCGCGCACCTCCGGGATGCGGCTGCGGATCCTCGCGCACGGGGTGCTCTCGTTCATCTACAACACCGCCATGCTCGGCATCGCCATCGGCGTGCTCAGCGGCTGATCACGCGCCGGCGCGGCGGTGCGTTCGGATCGGCGGTGCTTGAGGCCACGCCGATCCTCGGCAGAACGGCGGCTCCCCCGGTCGAGCTGGCGCGTCAGGCTCCGGCGCCGCCGTCCACCGGCACGATCGCGCCGGTCACCATCGACGCCCGATCGCTCAGCAGCCACGCCGCCACCTCGGCGACCTCGCGGGGTTCGGCCATGCGCCCCACCGGGCTCGTCGCGGTGATGTGCGCGATGACACCGGGCGTCGCCGCCTCCCACTGGTCGATCATCGCCGTCGCGGTGCCGCCGGGGGTGATGCCGTTGACCCTGATGCCCTCCCGCGCCCACGTGACGGCCGCGCTCTCGGTGAGGCTGTTGAGCGCGCGCTTCATCGCGCCGTACGCGGGGAGGACGGGGTTCGCCCTGCGGCTGCCGATGCTCGACGTGTTCACGATCGCGCCTCCGCCGTGGCGGCGCATCAGGGCCGCCTCGGCGGTCATCGCGGTCCAGTGGGCGCGGAAGTTCACCTCGAACTGTTCGTCGATCTCGTCGTCGGTGGTCTGGTCGAGCGGGCCGGGCTGCTGGACGACGGCGGCGTTGTTGAAGGCGCCGTCGAGGCGTCCGTGCAGTTCCTCGACGCGGTCGACGGCCGCGCGGATGCTGCCGCGGTCGGCGAGGTCGAGGGTGAGGGCGTCGGCGGTGCCGCCTCCGGCCCGGATCTCGGTCACGAGCCGGGCCAGCGCTTCGGTGCTGCGGGCGGCCAGCACCACGGAGGCGCCCTCCTGGGCGAAGAGGCGGGCGGCGGCCTCGCCGATGCCGCGGCTGGCCCCGGTGATCAGCACGACCTTGCCGGCGAGAAGTGTGTTCGTCATGGCTCCAGCGTGGAGCGGGCCGCCGGGCTGAGACAGGCACAGGCTGTACCAGGCTGGGGCACCGGTGTGCGGCCATACTCGGGGTGTGGACAAGCAGCAGCTCGGAGCGTTCCTGCGCAGCCGGCGTGAGCGGCTCAGGCCCGAGGACGTCGGGTTGACCGCCGGGCCCCGGCGGCGGACGGCCGGGCTGCGGCGGGAGGAGGTGGCCGTCCTCGCGCACATCTCGACCGAGTACTACGTGCGGCTCGAGCAGGGGCGGGCGCCGCGGCCGTCGGCCGAGGTGCTGGCCGGGATCTGCGGGGCGTTGCGGCTCACCGACGCCGAGGCCGACCACCTGCACGTGCTCGCGGGCACGGCGCCCAGCCGCACCGGGAGGCACCGGCGGGACGTCCGGCCCAGCATCCTCGCGTTGCTCGAACGGCTGCCGCGGACGGCCGGGTTCGTCACCTCGGCGACGTTCGAAGTGTTGGCGTGCAACGACCTCACGGCCGCGCTGATGGAGGACTTCCGCGAGCTCGAGCCGCGCGAACGCAACCTCGCGCGCCGTGCGTTCCTGGAGGAGCGGACGATGTACGGGGTCTCGGACGCCACCGAGTTCCGGCACCACGTCGTCATGCAACTGCGCAGCACGCTCGCGCGGTACCCGGCCGACCCCGCGGTGTCCGGGCTGGTCGACGAGCTGCGCGAGGGCAGTCCCGAGTTCGCCCGGCTCTGGGAACGGCACGACGTGCAGGCGGCGGTGGTGCTCACGAAGACGTTCCGGCACCCGGTGGTCGGCGAGATCACCGTCGACTGCGACTCGCTCGCGCTCACGGACTGCGACCAGCACCTCGTCCTCTACAGCGCGCCGGCGGGTTCGCGCGACGCCGAGGCGCTGGCGCTGCTCGACGTGCTGGGGAAGCAGACCTTCAGCACCTCCGAGAAGTCCTAAAAGGACTTCAGCTGGTCCTCTCAGGACTGAGAGATCGGATCTTGCCCGTCACCACGTGAGCGCATGCGGGTGAGGAGGTGCTGCTCGGCGACGTCGAAGTACTGGCGCAACGCCTCGCCCGCCTCGTCGACGCCGCCTCGGTCCGCGAGCACGAGGATCTCGCGGTTGAGGTGCACGTAGTTCTCGTGGAACTCGCGCGGGTCGCCCATGTGGTGGAACATCAGGCGCAGCTCCGCGAGCAGCCGCCGCACCTCCTCGTCGAGCCGCGCGCTGCCCGCGAGCCCGGTGATCGCGAGGTGGAACCGCATGTTGCCGGTGGCGACGTCGGTCCAGCGCTCGGCCTTCGCGGACTCCTTCTGGAACCGCACGGCGTCACGGACCTCCTGCCGCTGCTCCTCCGCGGCAGCCGGCCACGCCTTCAACGCACCGCTCTCGATCACCCGTCGCGCGGCGTAGAGGTCCACGACGTCCGCCACGTCCGGCGTGCGCACGAACACTCCCCTGCTGTGTTCGTGCACCAGCAACCGTTCGCGCGTAAGGAGTCTGAACGCTTCGCGCAGCGTGTTGCGCGCGACGCCGAGCGTGGTGCGGAGTGCTTCCTCGGACAGGCGGGTGCCCGGCGGGAGATCGCCTTCAAGGACGCGGATGCGGACGAAGTCGGCCACGCGTTCGGCCGTGCTCACCCTGCCCAGCCGGTCCGCGCCTGTCATGTGTTCACCTTATGCGCTCCACCAACCGGAAGCCGCTCGTCCAGTAGAACGCCGGGGTGGCGGCGGCGACGACGGCGAGCACCAGCATCGCCGTCGTGAGCCCCGCGATCCCGGCGAGGACCGTGCCGAGGACGGCGCCCACCGGCACGGTGGCGACGGTGACCGCGTTGACCAGCGCGCTCACCCGGCCGAGCAGCGCGGGTTCGGTCCGCCGCTGCCGCAGGGAGAGCAGGATCGTGGCCCACGCGGTGGCCGCCGCGCCGAAGAGGAACTGGTACACCAGCAGGACTTCGAACGGCCTGCCGAGCGAGGCGGCCGGGATGAGGAACAACGCCGCCGCCGCGACGGACGCGCACACCGCGCACGCCAGCCCCGTCCCGAGTCTGCGGGCCGCCCACGCCGATCCGGCAGCACCGAGCACGGCACCCAGGCTGAACGCGGACATCGTCAGGCCCACCTGGCCGGGCGGCAGCAGGAGCTGCTGGTAGGCGTAGACGAAGAAGAGCGCGCCGATGCCGCTGCCGGCGAGGTTCAGCGTCGCGGTGCCCAGCAGGCTGCGGCGGAGCACCAGGTCCTGGCGCAGGTATCGGATCGCGTCGGTCAGCTGCCGGTGCGCGCGTTCCGGGACGCTCTCGGTCTTGGCGCGCAACGCGGGCGCGGTCGCGGCGGCGATGACGGCGGCCGAGGCCAGGAACGTGGCGGCGGTGAGCACGAGGGCCAGCCACGCCGAGGCCGCCGCGATGATCAGCCCGCCCAGGCCCGGCCCGGCGACGCGGACCAGGTTGAGCAGGCCGGAACGGGTGGCGTTGGCCCGGTCGAGGTCCTCGGCCAGGTGCGGGATCGCCGTCTCCGCGGCGGAGTCGAACACCGCCGACGCGACACCGAGCACAGCCGCGAGGACGTACAGGATCCAGACGGACTGGACACCCGACGCGATGGCGGCTGCCGCGGCCGCGAGTGCGCAGGCCCGGACGAGGTCCATCGACACGAGCACCGAACGCAGCCGGGCGCGGTCGACGAGCACGCCGCCGAACGGGCCCAGCAGCGCGGCCGGGAGGAACTCCGCCACCAGCAGCAGGGTCGCCGGGCCGATGCCGGAACCGAAGGCCAGGATCGCGACCGCCGGCAGGAGCACCACGGTGATCTGGGTGCCGGTGGTGCTGATCGCCTGCGCCACCAGCAGAAGCCACCAGTCGCGCGCGAACCGTGCGCTCACGTTCCCCCTCAAACCGGGCGAAAAGGGTTAGGCGACAACCACCTCGACGCCCGCGGCGCGCAGCCGTTCCAGCTCCTCGGCGGGCGCGGAGGAGTCGGTGATGACGACGTGGACGTCCGCGATCCCGGCGATCCGCGAGAACGCGCGCTTGCCCACCTTGGACCCGTCCGCGAGGACGACGACGCGGTCCGCGGTGCGCAGCAGGCAGTGGTCGGTGTGGGCCTCGACCTCGTCGTGCGTCGTGATGCCGCCGCGCGAGTCGATGCCGTCGACGCCGAGGAAGACCAGGTCGAGGCTGATGCCGGCGAGCGCCCGGTCGGCGATCGGGCCGACCAGCTCGTAGCTCTCCGGCCGCACGCCGCCGCCGGTGACGACCAGGTCGATCGTGGGGCGGGGGCACAGGTCCGAGGCGATGTTGAGGGCGTTCGTCACGACCTTGAGCTGCCTGGTGCCGGCGAGCAGGCGGGCGAGCTCCGTGGTCGTCGTGCCGCCGTTGAGCCCCACCGAGTGCACGGACTCGCCGACCAGCCTCGCGGCGGCCTCGGCGATCTGGCGCTTCTCCTCGCGCCGGCCCACCCGGTACCGCAGCGGCAGCTCGTAGATGACCTCCGCCGCCACCGCGCCGCCGTGGGTGCGCTTGAGCAGCTTCTGCTCCTCGAGCGACTGGAGGTCCCGGCGGATCGACGCGACCGACGTGCCCAGGTCCTCCGCGAGCCCGGTCACCGTGACCGAGCCCGCGTCCGCGAGCTTCCCCAGAATGGCAGCAAGGCGCTGCTCTTGACGCATCCGATCACTATAACGCAGCAATCATGCTCGCTTTAGCGCGAATCACCGGCAATCGCGCACTTCACCTGCTCGTTATCGCAGTGCGGCAGGCAGTAGGTCGCCGTGGGCCGCCGTCATCGCGGCCACCAGCTCGTCGATCTCGGTCACGGTGAGCGCGGCGGCCGTCGCCGGATCGCACAGGGCCGCGTGCCGGACGTGATCGGGGTTGCCCTCCACGGCCGCCGCCACGGTCAGGTCGACGACGTTGAGGAAGCCCCGGTTCAGGGCCGCGAGCTGACGGGGCAGGGCGCCGACGCGGTGCGGGTGCACGCCGAGCCGGTCCAGCGTCGCGGACACCTCCACGGCGGCGCCCTCGGGCAGGTTGGAGATCAGGCCGTGGTTCGCGACGTTCACCTGGATCGTGCGCCGCTGCCCGGTGACGAGGCTGTGGATCACCTGCGGCGCGTACTCGACGGCGTCCTCGGTCAGCGGCGGCGGTGGGTCTCCGGCGGCCAGCGCGTCGCGGGTCTTCTCGTACGTGGCGACGTTGTCCGCGCTGATCGTCGCGTACTCGCGGACCGGGAGGCGCAGACGCTCCACTTCGGACCGGTGCCGCAGGTACCAGGGCACGTACTCGGACGAGTGCTCGCTCGTCTCCGTCGGGTAGAAGCCGAAGCGGCGGTACAGGTCGACGCGCACCCGCCGGGCCAGCCCGGGATCGGCCGCGATCGCCGCGTCCAGGGCCGGGTACAGGTCGCGGCCCTCGTGCTGCCAGCGCAGGATCCACGCCTGGTGGTTCACGCCGGCGGACAGGAAGTCCACCTCGTCGTGCGGCACCCCGACCAGCGCGCTCAGGTCGTGGATCGTCCAGTGCACGGAATGGCACAGCCCCGCCACCTTGAGCCGCGGCGCGACGGTCGCGAGGTACTGGATGTTCATCGCCATCGGGTTGGTGTAGTTGAGCAACCACGCCTGCGGGCACACGGCGAGCATGTCCGCCGCGAGCCCGTCCAGGAACGGGAAGGTGCGCAGGCCGCGGAAGATCCCGCCGATCCCCAGGGTGTCGCCGATGGTCTGCCGCAGGCCGAACGACTCCGGCACGTCGAAGTCCGTCAGCGTCGCCCTGTGCCCGCCGATCGCGACCATGTTGACGACGACGTCGGCACCCTCCAGGGCTTCCCGGCGCGCCAGCGAGGTGCGGATGCGCTTTCCCCCGGCCAGGCGGGCGAGAGCGGCGGCGACCTCCAGCCGTTCGGAGTCGATGTCGTGCAACGAGATGGTGACGTCAGCGAGCTCCCGGAACGACAGCACGTCCCGCAGGAGCTGGCGGGTGAACTCGACGGAACCCGCGCCCACGAAGGCGATGGTGAACATGGGAGAGCCTTTCACTTGATGCCCGCCGCGGCCACCGACCGCACGAAGAACCGCTGGGCGAAGAAGAAGACGAGCAGGACGGGCAGCTGGCTGAGCACCGTGCCGGCCATGAGCTTCGGCCAGTTCGTGGTGTGCGCTCCCTGGAAGCTCTGCAGTCCCAGTTGGACGGTCATCGCGTCCGGACTCTGCACGACGATCAACGGCCACAGGAAGTCGTTCCAGGTCTGCAGGAACGTGAGCACCGCGAGGGTCGCGAGAGTCGGGCGCATCAACGGCAGCAGCACCTGCAGCAACGTCCGCAGCCTGCTCGCGCCGTCGATCCGCGCGGCCTCCTCCAGCTCGCGGGGCAGCGTGGTGAAGAACTGCCGCATCAGGAACACGCCGAACGCGGTGGCCAGGTTGGGCGCGATCAACGCGCCGAGCGTGTCGACCAGCCCCAGCGACCGCATCATGATCAGCAACGGCAGCATGACGATCTGGAACGGCACCATCAGCGTCGCGAGCATCAGGAAGAACGCGACCCTGCCGCCGAGGAACCGGATGCGGGCGAAGGCGTACCCCGCGAGCGAGCAGAGCACCAGGTTGCCGGCCACGCAGACGACGGACACCACGAAGCTGTTGACCAGCCACGACCCCAGTGGCGCGTCCCGCATCGCCGCCAGGTAGTTCTCCCACTCGATCCCGCTGGGGAGCCCCGGGGGGAACCTGCGCGACTCCGCCTGGGTGGACACCGACACCAGCAGCATCCAGACCAGGGGCGTGACCATCACGACCGAGAGCGGCAGCAGGACCAGGTGCAGTGCGCTGGGCCTTCTCATCGAACCTCGTAGTGGGACCGGCGGTTGAACCGCAACTGCAGGAGGGTGAACGCGGCGATCAGCACGAAGACCGCACAGCCGATGGCCGCCGCGTAGCCGCCGTCGAAGCTCACGAAGGCCTCGTTGTAGAGGTGGTAGACGAGCACGGTGGTCGCGCGGAGCGGCCCGCCCTTGGTCGTCACGTACACCGCGTCGAAGAGCTGCAGGCCGTTGATCGTGAGCCACACCAGCAGGAACCCGGTGGCGGGCGACACCAGCGGCAGCTCGACGTGCCAGAACGAGCGCGCACGGCCGCATCCGTCCAAAGAGGACGCTTCGAGCAGGTCCCTCGGCACGTTCTGCAACGCGGCCAGGTAGATGATGACCGCGAACCCGAGCCAGCCCCACACCGTCATCGCGACCACGGCGAACAACGCCTGACCGGGATCGGAGAAGAAGCCCTGCTTGGGCAGCCCGACCGCGTCGAGCGCGGCGTTGACCAGCCCGAACTGCGGGTTCGCCAGCCAGCTGAACATGATGCCGGTCGCGACCGTGGACGTCACCAGGGGCACGGACACGGCGAGCCGGTACAGCACGACGCCGCGGATCCGCTGGTTGAGCATCACCGCTATCGGCAGGGCGAGCGCGAGCGTGACCGGCACGAACAGTGCCACGTAGACGAGCGTGCGGCGGGCGGCGTCCCAGAACAGCGGGTCGGCGACGAGCTTGGCGTAGTTCTCGCCGCCCGCGAACGTGCCGGGCGAGGTGAGGTCGGTGTGCTGGAAGGAGAGCGCGAACGACCACACGACGGGGACGAGTCCGAACACCCCGATCAGCACCACGGCGGGGGCGGCGAACCCCCACCCGGCGGCGTGGTCGGCGAGCTTGCGGCGGTCGAGCGTCACGATCCCGCCAGCGCCTGGTCGACCTCGCCGCGGGACTGCGCCAGCGCGGCCTCCGGTTCGGCCTGACCGAGCAGGACGGACTGCACGGCGGTGCCCAGCACCTGCGAGATCTTGGGGTACTGCGGGATGTTGGGCCGGGACTTCGTGACGTTCTTCGCGAGGTTGTCGACGAACACCTTGGTACCGGGGTACTTGGCCTCGAACTCGGCGTAGCCGGAGAGGTCCACCTCGGACTGGCGGATCGGCAGGTGACCGGTCTCCATCGCGAACTCGAGGTGGATCTCCGCGGAGAGCAGCCACTTCAGGAACGGCAGCGCCTTCGTGCGGCCGTTGTCACCGAACACGACGAACGTGTCCGGCCCGGCGATCGTCGCGTGGGTGACCCTGCCCGGCAGGATCTGCACACCGTACGACACGTCCTCGTTGATCGAACCGAGGTCCCACGGCCCGGTCCACAGCATCGCGACGCGGCCGGAGTTGAAGAGGTTGAGGTACTGCTGGTCCCCCGCGTCCAGGTACACGGACTTGTCCGTGACGGCCATGTCCCGCAACAGCCGCATGGCCTGCAGCCCGGCGTCCGAGTCGAACGCGGCCTTCTTGCCGTCCGCGGCCAGCAGGTCGCCGCCCGCCTGCCAGAGCAGGGCGAGGAACCGCCACACCGTGTCCTCGGTGCCGTCGTTGACGTACGCCCAGCCGAACCTGCCGTCACCGCTGAGCTTCCGCGCGGCCGAGCGGAAGTCGTCCCACGTCCAGGACTCGGTGGGGTGTGCGATCTCGGCCTCGTCGAAGAGCTTCTTGTTGTAGACGAGCGAGAGGTTGTCGACGAGGGCGGGAACGCCGTAGATCTTGCCGTCGACGGTCGCGGCCTCGCGGCCCGCCGGGAAGAGGTCGTCCCAGCCGAACGCCGCGTCGCCGCGCAGCAGGTCGGTGAGGTCCTGCGTCTGCGGGCGGCCGGTGAGCCCGGTGATCGAGGAGCCGTACTGGTAGGCGACCTCCGGCGGGTTGCCCGAGGCGAACGACGCCAGCGTCTTCTGCAGCGCGTTGTCGTTGCCGCCGTTGAACACCAGCTCGACCTGCTGGTCGGGGTGCGTGGTGTTCCAGCGCGCCGCGAGCTTGTCGAACGCCGCGGCCTCCTTGTCGGTGTAGCCGTGCCACACCTTCACCTTGCCGTCACCGCCGGAGCCCGTGCCGCACGCCGCCGTCATGACGAGCGCGGCGCCCATGGTCAGCACCGTCCGGCGGCTCAGCCCTCTGCCGTGTGCCACGTCGACTCCTCAGGGGTGGGTGCGGCTGTGTGGTCGGGGACACTAAGCGTGAATCGCTCAAACACGCAAGCACCGTGACCGATTGAGATTGCTTTCTAGCCGCACAGGCCTGATCTCGCTAGAGTCGCTCACACTCAATCACCATTCATGAGCGATCAAGGAGTAAGGCGCCTATGACCTCCCCTGCACGCGCCCTGGCCGGGACCGCCCTCACCGCACTCGCCCTCGCGGCCTGCGTCGCCGGGCCGATGACGTCGTCGAGCCAGGCGGACACCTCGGCCGCGGCGGTCGAACTCCCTCCGGCCGGCGCGGTCCTCGACTACCAGCTCGGTGCCGCGTACACGCCTCCCCGCGGCGTGACGATGGTGACGCGCGACGCCACCGCCTCACCCGCCGCCGGCCTCTACAACATCTGCTACGTCAACGGGTTCCAGTCCCAGCCCGCCGACCGCGACGTGTGGCTGAACCAGCGCGGGCACCTGGTGCTCAAGGACTCGTCCGGCAGGCCGATCATCGACCCGAACTGGCCGGACGAGTTCCTGCTCGACACGTCGACGGCGGCGAAGCGCACCGAGCTCGCCTCGATCATCGGCCGGACCCTCGACCAGTGCGCGGCCAAGGGCTTCAAGGCCGTCGAGGTGGACAACCTCGACTCCTACCTGCGTTCCAAGGGCAAGCTGAGCGTGAACAACAACCTCGCCTACGCGAAGCTGCTCGCCGACCGCACGCACGCCAAGGGCCTCGCGATCGGCCAGAAGAACTCCGCCGAGCAGGCCGCACGCGGACGCTCCGAGGTCGGTTTCGACTTCGCGGTCTCCGAGGAGTGCCACCGCTGGGAGGAGTGTTCGTCCTATTCGGACGTGTACGGCTCGCGCACGATGGACATCGAGTACACCGATGACCTGCGCGGCACGTTCGAGGACGTGTGCGACGACCCGGACACCCCGGCCACCACGACGTTGCGCGACCGCTACCTCGTCGGGCCCGGTCAGTCCGGTTACGCGTTCGACCACTGCTGACGCGGTCCGGGGTGGCGGCGTGTGCCGCCACCCCGTTCGTTCGTGGATCAGCACCTCACCCAGTGGTTCGGGGCGGTCTGCCGGATCACGCTGGTGGTGAAGGTGTTCCACAGCCCGAGGGGCTGGTTCGAGCCCAGCGCGTAGGTCTGGCCCAGTGTCACGTGGGCGCGGCCGGCGACGGTGTGGGCGTAGTTGCTCGCGGTC
This sequence comes from Lentzea pudingi, assembly GCF_014646255.1. Lineage (GTDB taxonomy): Bacteria > Actinomycetota > Actinomycetes > Mycobacteriales > Pseudonocardiaceae > Lentzea > Lentzea pudingi. Next base: position 306,686 of record NZ_BMNC01000001.1, on the reverse strand, counting down.
ACGCATTCCGAGTCGGCGGGGTCGTGGTGATGGTCGTCGTCGTGGGCGACGGTCCGCCGGTGCTCAACGCCTTGACCATGTTCACCACTGCCGCCATCTGCGGTCCGGACTTGAGCGCGTACTGCGGCGACTGGTATCCCCACCAGTCCCAGCAGCCGCGGGGGTTGCCGGTCATCGTGGTGGCCTGCGGGTAGAGCACGATCATGTTGTTGGTGTCGGCGTACTCGTTGAGATAGGCCTTGTCCATCAACGCGTTGCCGACCAGTCCGAAGTACTGGTAGCACCCGTGCAGCGTCACCATCAGCTTGCAGGGCCCGGTCTCGCACGACCGCGGCACGTAGGCGAACCCCTCGCGTCCCATGCTGATCGACGCCGCGTTGCCGCCGGGTGCGTACTGGCCCTGGTCGAACTGGACGAGCTTGCCGGACAGCGTCGAGGTGGCCGGGTTCACCGAACCGAAGAGGTGCCCGAGCATCTCCTTGACCGGGTCGGAGGTGCCGCACTTGTTGACATACGGCGAAGCCGTGGCACCGCAGGCGTTCGGGCCGATCGGGCTGACCCACGCGTGCCCGGCCGCGCTGGTGTTGTTGTAGGTGACGCGCGCGCCGAAGTCGCGGTAGTAGGTGGCGAGGTCGTCGTTCACGACGCGGGCGACGGTGTCGTCCGCGGTGCCGTGGAAGAGCCAGACGGGGTCGCCGGACAGGTTCGCCGGCGCGTCGAGGGTGCCCGCCGCCGCCCGGTCGCGGGTCAGTTGTTCCAGCTGGGCGGGCGTCTTGCGGGCTTGGAGGGTGTCCATGCACGCGAGGAGCGCGGTGTTGAGGTTGTTCTGCGCGCAGTCGTAGGCGCCGGCGGAGAAGATGCCCGCGCCCTGGAACAGCCCGGAGTACGCGACGTGCAGCTGGTTCGCCATGAAGCCGCCGGACGACAACCCGCTGACGTAGGTGCCGGTGACGTCGTACTTGGTGAGGGCGCCGGACTGCGGTGGCGGGACCGCAGCGAGCGAGATCGACAGGGAAGCAGCGGCCAGGCCGGTGGCCGCCGCGAGTGCCACGAGCACGTTCCTCAATCGCATGTGCGCCTCCGTCATTGCAGGCAGGACAGGCTTTTGAGGTTAAGAGCGGATAACCGGACCACACCACGTGTGCGGCCCCCACCCCGAAGCGGAGTCAGACGTCGGCACGCACCATTGACTAGCGTGGCGGTATGCGGACGTTCAGTCAGGTCGACGTGTTCACCGACGAGTTCATGAAGGGCAACGCGCTCGCTGTCGTGCACGACGCGGAGGGCCTGTCCACGGAGGAGATGGCGGCGTTCGCGAACTGGACGAACCTCGCCGAGACGACATTCCTCCTGCCGCCTGAGGACCCTGCCGCCGACTACCGGGTGAGGATCTTCACGGTGAGCCGCGAGCTGCCGTTCGCGGGCCATCCGACGCTCGGCTCGGCGCACGCGTGGCTGGCCGCCGGGCACACCCCGCGCGACCCCGACCGGCTGGTGCAGGAGTGCGGCGCCGGCCTCGTGGAGGTGCGTCGCGACGAGTCGCGGCTCGCGTTCGCCGCCCCGCCACTGCTGCGCGGCGGTCCGGTGGAGGACCACACCGCCCTGGCCGCGGCCCTGGCGATCGCGCCGGAGGAGATCGCCGGCGCGCAGTGGGCCGACAACGGACCGGGCTGGGTGGCGGTGCTGCTGCACTCCGCCGAGGCCGTGCTCGCGGTGCGGCCCGACTACCAGCGGTTCGGCGAGTTCACCGGCATCGGCCTGGTCGGGCCGCATCCCGACGGGGGCGAGGCCGCGTTCGAGGTGCGGGCGTTCGTGAACGAGGGCGGCCGGTTCGAGGAGGACCCGGTGACGGGCAGCCTCAACGCCTCGATCGCCCAGTGGCTCATCCCGGCGGGGATCGCCCAGCCGAGGTACGTCGCGGCGCAGGGCACCGCGCTCGGCCGCAAGGGCCGGGTCCACCTCGTCCAGGACGGCGGCGAGATCTGGGTCGGCGGGAACTCCGTGCTCGGCATCACCGGAAGGGTGACCCTGTGATCGTCCTTTGAGGACCGCTACCCGCTCTGCGGGCCTTCAAACGTTGTTCTTGATCCGCTTCGGATGACACAATTCGACCGTGGTCGCGGTTTCCAGCTGGTTGCGTTCACCGTGCCCCGCGCTCGTCATCGACGCTTCCGGTGCGGTGCACAGCATGAACGACGCCGCAAAGTCCCTGTTCCCCCAGCGGATCGCCCCGCACTGGCGGCACGGCGAGACCGTGAGCGTCGCGGAACGCAGCTATGCCGTGCACCGGGCCGACAACGAGGACGGCTCCGCCACCTGGTGGCTGCTGGACGAGACGGACCTGCTGCTGGAACGCGAGCGGGCCGCGCTGCTGACGCGGATGTCCGGCGCCCTGATGATGTCCCTCAACCCCGAGCGGTGCATGACCGTCGTGGCCGAGCTGGCCGCCGCCCACCTCGCGGACGAGGTGCTGGTGATCGCGCCGCCGTCGGTCGACGGGCACCCCGTCACGCGCTGCCGCCGGGGTGAGCCGCCCACGTACGAGCTGCGGCACGTCGACGTCGAGGCGGTGGCGGGGCTCAGCGAGGTGCTGCGCGGCTTCCCGCCCGTGCCGTCGCAGTGGATCGACCCGGCCGTGGCGCCGGAGTGGCTGGCCCGGGACGTGTCGTCGATCGTGGTGACGCCCCTGCCCGGTCACGGCGTGCCCGCCGGGGCGTTGATCCTGATGAGGCGGGGTGAGCGGTTCAGCGAGGGCGAGGAGGCGTTCGCGCGGCTGTTCGCCTCCCGTGCGGGCGTGGCGATCTCGGCGGCGAGCCTGTTCACCCAGCAGGCCGTGATCACCGAACGGCTGACCCGCGACCTGCTGCCGCCCGCGCTGCGCCGCTACGAGCACGTCGAACTGGCCGGTCGCTACCGCGCGTCTGGCGACACCGAACATGTCGGCGGCGACTTCTACGACGTCCACGAACTGCCGGACGACCAGCTGTTCGTCGTGCTCGGCGACGTCTGCGGCAAGGGTCTCGACGCGGCGGCGCAGACCGGCAAGGTCCGCACGGCCGTGCACGCGCTCCTGCAGGTCGTGACCGACCACGACAAGATGCTGCACGCCCTCAACCAGGCGCTGCTCACGACGGACGAGTCGCGTTTCATCACCACCGTCGTCGGCACCGTCCGCCCGGTGGACGAGGGCCTGCACGTCACGCTGACCTCGGGCGGGCACCTGCCACCGCTGATCGTGCGGGCCAGCGGCGCCGTCGAGGTGGCCGCCACCAAGGGCACGCTCGTCGGCATCCTGCCGCGGATCGTAACGGCGACGGACGAGGTCGTGCTGGCGCCGGGCGACTCGTGCCTGCTCTACACCGACGGCATCACCGAGGCCTGCGGCGGCCCGCTCGGCGACGAGGAGTTCGGCGAGGACCGGCTGCGCCGCGCGTTGACGGGCTGCGGCGGCATGCCGGCCGAGGCGCTCGTCGAACACGTGCACATGCTCGCCTCGCACTGGATCGGCGGAGGAGCACACGACGACATGGCGGTTCTCGCGATCACCGCGCCGCGCAGGAGGACCTCGTGAAGGCCGTCGACGACCTGTGGGAGGCGGTGCTCGACCGCGACGAGCACCGCGCGACCGACGTGGTGCTCGCCGCCGCCGAGGACCACGGCCACGAGGTCGTGCTGCTCGACGTGATCGGCGCCGTGCAGCAGCGGGTCGGCCGGGAGTGGGCGGCGAACCGGATCAGCGTGGCCCAGGAGCACGCGATCACCGCGATCAACGATCGCGCGGTCACCGCGTTGTCGATCACGAGGCCCCGGCGGCAACCCGTGCACGGCCGCGTGACGGTGGCGTGCGTGGACGGCGAGTGGCACGCGCTGCCCGCCCGCCTGCTCGCGGAAGTGCTGTCGGCACGCGGTTTCGCCGTCGACTACCTCGGCGCGCAGGTGCCGGCGCCACACCTGATCACGTACCTGCACCGCACCGGGCCGGACGTGGTCGCGCTGTCCAGTTCGATCGCGACGAGGCTGCCCGCCGCGCACGCCACGATGACGGCCTGCCAGGCGACGGGCGTGCCGGTGATGGTGGGCGGGGCGGCGTTCGGCACGGACGGCGGGCACGCGAAGCGGTTCGGCGCGAACGCGTGGGCCGCCGACGCCCGGTCGGCCGCGGACATGCTCATGTCTCAGACGTTGTCGCGACCCTCCGCGCCGCACCAGCCGATCGACGACCTGCCGCACCTCGCCGACCAGGAGTACACGCTGGTGTCACGCAGCGCACGCGACCTGGTGCGCTCGGTGTACCGCGAGCTCGAAGAGTGCCTGCCCGCCATGAAGTCCTATAGCGACGAACAGCGTCAGCACACCGCCGAAGACCTCGCCCACATCGTAGAGTTCCTCGCCACGGCCCTGTACATGAACGACGACGCGCTGTTCCACACGTTCCTGTCGTGGACCGGTCAAGTGCTCGACGCCCGCGGTGTGCCGAGCCGGGTCATGGAACCGACGCTGGACCTGCTCGCCGCGCAGCTGCGTGATTTCCCACGGGCACAACGGATGCTCAAGCTGCGGTCCTGCGCAGACGCACAGTAGTCCTGTGTGGACGGACGCGTGGCGTGCCCGTCCGATAGCGCTTCGTGTTGTCACGTTTCTTTGTCCGCGACAGCCTTGTGCTCAATAGATTCGAAATGTTTTCATCTCCGCCATGGAGATGGGGACGTTGACGCCGCTCGCGGCATACGCGGTGGCATGCCTGGGTTCCGTCTTGGGCCTTCTCTCCGCCGAACGTGCCCGGCACGCCAACAGGACGACGCGCAACTGGTGGATCGCCGTGGCCGCGGTGTCCATCGGCGGACTCGGCATCTGGGGCATGCACTTCACCGCGATGCTCGGCACGTGGATGGGCGCGAACGTCTCCTACGACATCCCCATCACGTTGCTGAGCATGCTCGTCGCCATCGTGGTGGTCGCCGCCGGACTCTTCCTGGTGCGCCGCTACGGCATCAACGGCGACACGCGCTTCTGGCCGCTGGCCGCGGGTGGCCTCGTCACCGGCCTCGGCGTCGCCGCGATGCACTACACCGGCATGGCCGCGATCGTGATCAACGCGGACGTCTCCTACAACCCCGGCATCGTGGCGCTCTCCGTCGTGATCGCCGTGGTCGCCTCCACCGTCGCCCTCTGGTTCACCCGCAAGGTGAGCGGTTTCGCGGCCGTCATCGGCGCCGCACTGGTGATGGGCGTCGCCGTCACGGGCATGCACTACACCGGCATGTACGCCATGAGCATGGCGCACGACCACAGCGCGTCGATCGTCGTCGGCAACTCCCAGGAGCTGATCACGTCGCTGATCATCGGCGGGGCCGGCGTCAGCGTCGTCATCATCTTCCTGCTCGCCCTCACGTCCTCGGACGAGGAGAGCCGCGAGGAAGCCGAGCTCCTCGACCGCGTGATGCGGCGCACCAGCCAGGGCTGAGCCCTACCCCCAGCGCCCTACCCCCAGCGCCCTACCCCCAGCGCCCTACCCCCAGCGCCCTACCCCCAGCGCCCTACCCCCAGCGTCCTACCTCAGGTGCACGAGCACCATCCCGTCGTTGCCGGGAGCCGTCTCGACGCGCCGGTAGAGCTTCTTCACGTGCGGCTGCTTCAGCATCGCCAGCACGCGGCTCCTGAGCTTGCCCGACCCCTTGCCCGTGATGATCTCGACCAGTGGCACCTGCTGCCCGGCCGCGCGGAACAGCGCGGCACGGATCGCCTGCGCGATGTCCTGGTCGCTGCGGAAGATCGGGTGCAGGTCGACGGTCAGCTTGTCCGGCACACCACTCATTCTGCCTGACCTGGCATGAGTTCCGTGCACGGTAACGCCCGCGCGAAAGCCTCCGATCTGACTCCTGCGAAGTCAACTCGGGAGGCATGCTTGACAGGCACCGGCTTCACCTTCGACCCGGCCGCGATCTCGGAGCTCGTCTCCACGATCGCCTCGCTCAGGGACGATCTCGAGGCGCGCACCGGAGGCCACCACGACCTTCCCGCCGACGTCAGCGGTGACCACCGCGTGAGCGCGGCGGTGGACGAGTTCTCGTCGAACTGGCGTGACGTACGCGCGCGCGTCATCGAGAACCTTGACCGGTGCCTCGACGCGCTGCGGGACACCGCCACCACCTACGAGCTCGTCGAGAACGAGGTCCGGCAGTCGGTCGGGGGCGCGCAGTGAGCTGGGACGCGTTGGGGCACGACGACCCGGTGCCGGGTGATCCGGCCGGTGTCCAGCAGGTCGCCCACCGCTTGGGCGCGGTGAGCCTGGGTGTCACCGAAGCGTCCGAGCGGCTGGACGCGATCAACCGCGGCCTCTCCCGCGCGCAGTGGACCGGCGCCGCCGCCGAGGCATTCGGCAGGAGCGTCGCCGACCTGGTGCCGGACCTGCGCAAGCTCAGCACCTCCTTCGCCCTCGCCGAGTCCGCGCTGGTGCGCTACGCCGACGAGCTGGAGAGCGCACAACGGACCGCCGCCCAAGCCGAGACGAACGCCCGCGAAGCCGGCACCGAACGCACGGGAGCGTTGGCGCGCAAGGCAGCCGCAGATCAGGAGAGCGCGCAGCACCGCCGGACCGCCCACGCCGCACTGGTCGCCTTGACGGCCGCACGGACGGCCCAGACGCTCGCCGCCGCCACCGGGGACGTCGCCGGCGCGGCGCGGGAGCAGGCACGGGCCGAGCAGAGCGAGGCACAACGGGTGCGGGCCACTGCCTCCGAGGCCGCCGCGCGTGGCCGCTCGGGTGTCGCGGCCGGGCAGATCGCGGGCGCCGAGGCACGGCAGCAGGCCGCCCGGCGGCTCGCGGAGTCGGCGCGGGAGGTGCGGGAGCACGCGGGGCGGCGCGCCGCGGCCGAGATCGACGACGCGAGTGACGCGGGGATCCAGAACAAGAACATCGGCGACCACGTCGGTGAGTGGTGGAACGGGGTGGTGCGCTCCCCCGAGTTCGACCACTTCCTCAACGTGCTGGACAAGTTCAGCGACGTGCTGCTCGACGTCGCACCGCTGATGCCGATCATCTGCGCTGTCGGCGGCGGGCTTCTGGGCATCGCCGGTGGTCCTGCCGGCATCGCGGCCGGTATCGCCGGTGGGTTCAAAACCGGCGTCGCCGTGGGCAACGCCATGGGCGTGGCTGCCGTCTTGACCAAGGCCGCGGTACTCGGCGGCCGAGCCGAGCAGCAGCGGACCGGGGTTCGCGGTGGTGACGCGGTGGCAGCGGCTACGTGGAAGCTCGCGGGGGCGGCGGCGACGATGGTGGCGGGCAGGATGCGCCTCGGCGCCTCCGACGACCTCCAGTCGCTCGGAGGCCCGGTCAAACGGATCCTGTCGTACGAGGACAACCGCCATCTAAGCGGCCATGCGCGCACCATCCTGCACGAGACCGTCACAGTGGCACCCAAGCCTTCCAACGCCCTCGACGCCGCGAAGATCACCGCTAAGGCCTATGACGGCTTGGAAGGCGTCGAGTCGAGCGTGCGGGACACCGAGAAATCGGTCGGCAAGCTCGGGGACGGCCCCACGAGCGATGCTCAGATGCTCCGAGATGCCAAGGAGGAGTCCGCCGAGGACTTCGCGGATGGCGCCCACCACGTCGCAGTGCGCACACTGCTCGGAAAGTAGGGGAACCTTCATGACCTCCGCCGTGACGCGGTCCGTCAGCATCCGAATGCCGCGCGGCTGGCTGGAGATCGACCCGCGCAACCCCGACGTCACCGCCGAACTCACCCGCACGGCGAGGGAGCAGTGGGGCGACGGCGTCGACGCGGAACGGATCGCGCGGCACGTGGCACCGATGGCGTCCGGGCTGCGCGCGCTGGCCGACGAGACGGGGCTCGTGCTCGCCGGGTTCTACGCGGACTTCCTCGGCGACGAGGACACCCCGTTGTTGCTGACCGCCAACGCCACGCTCGCGATCTCGCCTCCGGTCAGCATCACCGACCTGCGGCACGACCTGTACGCGCGCTCGGCGGAGAAGATCAGCATCCGCACGGTCGACCTGCCCGCGGGCGAGGGCGTGCTGGCGACGTGCGAGGTCGACCTCCGCCGCACCGGGTGGACCGGTAGCGGGCTGCTGCACCGCTACTTCGTGCCGGTGCCCGACAGCAGCCGGTTCGCCGTGCTGTCGCTGTTCACGCCGAACCGCGATCTCGCCGACCTGTTCGCGGACGTGTTCGGCGCGATCGCGGAGTCGTTGCGCTTCGACTAGCGCGGTACCTGCCCGAGGACCATGTCACCGTCCAGCACGAGGTAGGCGCGTCCCGGCGGGTTCGAGAAGCCCGCCGGGCGCGGTACCTTCACGCCCAGCGCCGTCGTGCCGCCAGGGGGCGACAGCAGTACGCCCGCCCGAGCGGCCACCAGTCTCTTCATCAGCTCGTTGCCGTACGGCGCCATGCCGGCCCGTTCGACGTCGACCGCTCCGACCAGGACCGGCGCCCGCACCAACGCGGCGTCGTCGGCCGCGAGGTCGGCGTCGTCCACGACCACAACGTCCACATCGGACGGAAGGTCTTCCGCGGAGACCAGGTCGATGCCGTGCGCCACCGCGTTCGCGTACGCGGGCGACTTGCGGCCACCGACCAGGACCACGCGCAAGCCCGACCTGGCAAGGGAGATCGCGATCGAGCAGACCGCCGTGCTGCGGCCGGACCTGCGTGGTCCCGCGACGAGCAGGGTGCGGTGCTCGCGCAGCACGTCCACGCCGACGGCGGCGAGCCTGTCCCCCGCCACACCCAGCACCGCGTGGCCGCGACCGTCCACAGCGGACATGACGGGGTGGTCGAGGGAGAGGTCCTCCGGCAACGGGTCGACGGTGATCGGCGCCGACCGCATCGAGGTCGACCGAGCCCGTGCCGCGTCGGCGGCGGCGATCACGACGTCGCGCTGCGACTGACCCGCCAGCAACGGTGCCTGCACCTCGGAGCGGTCCTCGATCCAGACACCGCGCCCCGCCGGGTTGCCGACGGTCGTGCGCCTGCTCGGCAGACCCACCGTGCCGCCCCGCGAGTCGTCGGTCAGCGCGAGCACCAGCCGGTGCGGGCACAGTTCGAGCAGCTTCTGCTTGGCCTCGGACTCGCGCAGCGCCACGCACGCCGTCAAGCCCGCGGCGACGCCCCGGCGCAGGAGCCGCAGCACTCGGTCGGTGCGGTCGTAGTCGTCCATCAGCACTTCCGGCCCGTCGACGAGCAGCACCAGGTGCGGTGGCCCGTCACCTCCGGTGGCCCACAGTTCGGCGACGCTCGAGGCTCCCCTGCGCGCGAGCAACGACAGGCGCTCGTCCACCTCGGCCTCGAGCCGCGTGAGCAGCCGGTCGACGCGCCAGGTCTGGTCCGCGTCGACGGCCACACCGCAGTGCGGCGCCGACGCCAGCGCGCCCGCGAGCCCGCGGTACGAGTCGATGACGTGCAGGTGCACCTCGTCCGGGCTGTTGGTGTCCATCAGCCCGACCGCCATCGCCCGCAACGCGCTGGTGCGGCCGGACTGGGCGGCACCGACGACCGCGAGGTGGCCGGTGCCCAACGGCAAGGTCAACGGCCGGTGCGCCTGCTCCGCGAGGACTTCCTGCACACCGATCGGCAGCTGGTGGCGTGTCAGCAGGATCTCGTCGAGGCCGACGACTTCCGGCAGAGGGTCGACCCACGTCGCGAACGGCGGGGTGAGCCCGTCGGCCGCCTCCCTGATCGCCTCCACGAGGTCGTCCACGTCGGTCCGGGACGCGCTCGTCACGTCGCCGTCGCGCATCGGCACGTCGGTCTGCCACCACTCCCGCGGGTGCAGCAGCGTGTTCGCGGCCTCCGACTCCACCACCGGGGAGGACGAGAAAGCGGTCTGCACCTCGTGCAGCACGCTGGAGCGCAGGATGAACGCGCGCCCGCGCTGGTGCTGCCCGATTGCGGCCGCGTGGGGCTTCCCGATGATGTCCGTGCTCTCCGCGCGTTCCTCGACCCGCAGGCACACGCGCAGGGCCACGTTGCCGGTGATCTTGCCCGCGACGTCGCCGGGCAGCTGAGTGGCGAGGACGAGGTGCACACCGAGCGTCGCGCCGGTGCGGGCGACCGAGATGAGCTCGTCGACCGCCTGGTCCAGGCGGGCGTTCAGCTCGGCGAGCTCGTCGACCACCACGACGAGCCGCGGGAACGGGGGCAGCGCGGGGTTCACCGACGCCTTGGCGCGGTACTCCGCGATGTTCTCCGCGTTCGCCGACCGGAGCTGCCGCTGCCGTCGTTCCAGCTCGGCCCGCAGCACGGCCAGCACCCGCGTGGGATCACCGCTGAGGTTGTCGGCCACGCCGACGACGTGCGGGAGCTGGGACAGCCGCCGCACGGTCGCGCCGCCCTTGTAGTCGATGAACAGGAAGTTGAGCTGTTCCGGGGTGCTCACCGCGGCGAGACCGGTGATCAGCGTGACCAAGAACCCGCTCTTGCCCGCGTGGGTCGTTCCCACGACGACCGCGTGCGGGCCGTCGCGCACGATGTCCAGCACGAAGTTCCCCGTGCTGGACACACCGACGCACACCGCGGTCTCCGCCGGCTTGAGCCGCCACGCCGCGCGCACGGCTTCCGCGTCCGGTTTGCCGATGAGGTCCCGCGACCGCACGATCTCCGGTAGCGCACCGCCGGTGCGCTGGCCGACCACGCGCAACGGCGCGAGGCTGCGCGCCACCCGTTCGGCATCGGCACGGGACACCCGCTCCGGTGCGAACGGCAGCGGGTCGTCGCGGTCCCGTCGCAGCACGCCACCGGCGAGATCGAGCACGGCACGGCAGACCGACGGCAACTGGTGTGCCGCGCCGTCCACACAGAGGAACCGCAGGCCGGCCTCCGGTCCGCGGTCCAGCAGATCGGTGACGCCGGGGACGCGCAGCAGTTCCGACGCGCCCACCAGCACGACCACGTGCTGGGGTGCGACGGTGGACTCGCGGTCCTGGACCAGGTCGAGCAACGCGCCCACGAGCGGCTCCACCTGCTCGGCACGCCACGCGGCCCGCAGTTCCCCGGAGCTGGCCTTCACGTGCGGTAGCCAGCGCGCCCACCCGAGGTCGTCCACTCCCGGTGCGATCACGGCGATCCGCAGCTCGTCCGGTCCGTGCAGGACAGCCGACTGGACGAGCAGGGCGTTGACCACCGGGATGGTCTGGTGCGGCATGCCCGCGACACCCAACGCGGGCTGGTCGGCCAGCGACAGACCCAGGGGCGCACCGGTAAGCACCGGGATCTCGCACCCGGCGGGCTCGTCGCGCAGCCGTGCGGACGTCTTCCGGTTCGTCGTGCCGAGCCGCAGGTGCAGCCAGTCGTCGTCGAGGCGTTGCCGTTGCCACAGGCGGTGATCCCGATCCGCCCCGACGGCGATCAGGCTCGCTGTGGAAGGAAGTGTGGCGTGCAGGTGCGCGCTTTCCTCGTCGGCCGCGGCCTGCAGTTCGGTCCTGCGCACCTCCACCTTGGCCTCGTGCGCGGCGAGCCGGGCAGCCGTCTGCCTGCGGTGGGATCTCTTGTACCACCAGCGCATCCCGAACGTGCCGATCAGCCCGACCGCGATCGAGATCAGCACGTAACCGAGGTGGCGGGAGATGAACAGCGCACCCACAGCGAGTGCCGCGGTGCCCAGCAACGGCACGAGCATCGGGAAATCGTTCTCCTGCAACGGCTCCGGCTCGCGCGGGAAGTCGATCTGGGCACCGGCCCACGGTCTGGGCCGCACCCTCGGCGCGCGGGCCACCCGCAGGCCGCCCTCACCGTCGTCCTCGACCTCGGCGGGGCGGAACCCCGTCCGGTCCACCACCAGCCTCGTGCCGCCGGCCTGCACGTACTCGTCCGGACCGACCACCTGCTCGCCCTTGACCTCACGGCCGGAGACGAAGGTGTGGTTGCGGGAGCCCAGGTCTGCGACCCGCGCGGTCCGCCCGTCCCACCGCAGTTCGCAGTGCAGGCGGGAGACGTCGAGGTCGGCGAGGTCGACGTCCACTTCGGACCCGCGGCCGACCCTGACCGGGACACCGGGCCTCAGCGGTACCGCGAGATCGGTGTCCTCACCGGAGATCACCCGCAACACCGCGCCGGACGCGGCCGGCCGCCGGGCGAAGGACGGTTCCGTCGTGACGACCGCGCCGTTCTTGAGCGGTGACGTGGAAACTCGTTGGGCCGGGTCGAGCGGGAGGCCGTCGACCAGCGGCGCACCACCGCCGCGCAGCTCCGCGCGCAGGAGGTGGAGAACGTCACCCACCAGGTCGCCGGCCTCGCACTCGAGCACCACGTCCCGCGCGGAGAACCCGTTCTCCTGAACGGTCATGCGGACCCGCATCCACCACCTCCGGTCGTCGCAAGGCATATCGCCACAAGGGTTCCTGGCGCTACGCTCCTCGCGTGTCACAACCGGAGAACTTTCCCGAGATCCCGGACATCCAGCTCACGCGGGTGCTGGGCAGCGGCGGTTTCGCCACGGTGTACGAGGGTTTCCAGCACCAGTTCGACCGGCGCGCCGCGGTGAAGGTCTTCCGCGCCGGCGCCCGCGACCGCCACACCCGCGCCCAGTTCGAGGCGGAGTGCAAGTCGGTCGGCAAGGTGTCCGGGCTGAACGTCGTGACGGTGCACTCCCACGGGTTCGTCCCGGTCACCGCGCAGCCGTACCTCGTGATGGAGCTGTGCCAGGGATCGTTGCGCGACAGGGTGGTCCGCTCCGGGCCGCTGCCGCCCTCCGAGGTCGCCGAGATCGGGCACCTGCTCGCCGCGACGCTGGCTGAGCTGCACGGCAAGGGCCTGGTGCACCTCGACGTGACGCCCGGCAACGTCCTGTTCCTGGACGGGCGTCCGCTGCTCTCCGACTTCGGTCTGTGCGCCGATTCCCAGGCGGGCCAGGACGACGAGCAGCTCGCGAACTGGGAACACGCTGCGCCGGAGCTGTGGAAGAACGAGCCGAGCGCATTCTCCGACGTGTACGGGCTCGGCTCCACCCTCTACTACGCACTGGCAGGCACTGTCGCGTTTCCCCTGAACAACGGCGAGAGCGACATCGTGGCGAGGCACCGGGCTCTCTCCGGGGTGCTTCCCCAGATCCACGATCCCGCTGTGCCGCAACGACTCGTCGACCTGCTCGGCGAGATGATGACCCCCGAACCCGCGAACCAGCGCCCTGACGCGGGCACCGCCTCGATCCGGCTGGCCGAGTTCGCGGTCGAGGTCACGCCGGCACCGCGAGTGGTGCGGGAGACCAGCGCGCGTCCCCTCGCGGACCACGACGGGGCTGCCGGCGTCCCGATGCAACCCGGGACGAGGGTTCGTCCCGGATCGGCAAAGCCCGCCGAGATCCCCAAGCGAGGCAAGGGCGTCGTCATCGCGGCAAGTGTGCTCGGCGTCCTGGTGCTCGGCGCGGCCACCCTTCTCCTGTGGCCCAGCGACGACGCCGCCACTCCGGCGCAGCCTTCGTCCAGCGCCCCCGCGGGTTACACCATCACCTTGGCGCCGCCCGTGGACGAAGGCGAGTCCGTCCGTCTGCGGTGGACCGGCCCGGCAGGCCTGGACTACGCCGTCGTGGTGGCCAAGGAGGGTGAGTCCGAGCCGAAGACCACGCTTGTCGCCCGGGACACGAGCTACACGGCGGAGATCGACCCGCAGGCGCGGTACTGCTTCTCGATCCAGGGCACCGACGGACAGCAGACCGTGGAGAGCGACCCGATCGGCGTCCGCGGTGCCAGTTGCCGGAACTGAGGGTCATCGCCTCCGCGCCGGCGCGACGGCGGCGCGGAGGCGAACCTTCCGCGGCAGCACCCGCACGCCCTTGCGCACCGAACCCACCACCTGCCAGGCGCGTTCGACGTGCCGGGAGTCCGGCGGGCGGCCGGACCACAGGGCGTGGTCGACCACACCGCCCAGTTCGCTGAGCTCGTGGCCCACTCGTGGGTCGAGGACGTCCGCCGTCTCGCGGGCGATCTCGCGCATGGTCATACCCGTGGTGACGGGCAAACCGTGCTCTCGCAACACGTCGTGCACTTCCTGTGCCGCGCCGACCACCGCCTTGCGCGGATCTCCGCGTCGGCGCGTCCGCCTGCGGAGCACCTTCGTCAAAGGGACGGCGAGACCGGCGAGGAGCAGGAGCGCGGCCAGCACGATCGCGGTGATCAGCCACCAGTCCGTCGACTCCGGCGCCGGGGGCGTGGGCAGTGCGGGCGTTGTGGACTGGACCTGGTCCTGCTTGATGGTGTCGCTGGCGTCGGGGATCTTCTGCTGTTCCGGTGGTTTCGGCTTGGCGGCGTCCTGTTTGACCGCCGCCACCGTGCCACTCGGATCGAGGGGAACCCAGCCGACCCCCGCGACCGCGATCTCGGGCCACGCGAAAGCGTCCTTGTTGCGCACCACGCGGTGGCCGTCACCGTCGAGCGCCTCGGCGCCGCGGTCGCGGAAGCCCACCGCGAGCCGGGCGGGAATCCCCCGCAGCCGCGCGAGAACGACGTACGCCGACGCGAACTGCTCGGTGGTGCCGCGCTTGGCGGCGGTGAGGAAGTGCAGGAGCTGCGGGTACGCCCTGCCGGTGGGCAGGTCGTCGCCTTCCGCGACCTTGTAGTTGTCCTGGAACCACTTCTCCATCACGAGTGCGCTCGCGAACGACGGTCCGGCGTCCCCCACGGCGTCCTTCGCCAGCGCGTCGAGCCCTTCCGGGACGTCGCTCAGGCCGGCGGACTGCGCGTCCAGCGAGTACGACGCGTAGTCCTCCGGACGCGTCTGCGGGGCACGCCACCGCAGTTCATAGGTTCCGGTGGTGGCGGCGGTGATCAGTACACCGGTCTCCGGGTCCACCGCCGGGGCCAGCCCCGTGACGGCCGCGGTCCGCGACTGGGTCGGCAGCCACAGCGGCGCGGCGGCGTCACGGATGATCGTGGCATGTGCGAGACGGGTCGGCACGGTGACCGCGGGGTCGGCGGGGAGTTCGGCGCCCAGGGCGCGGAAACCGTTGTCGCGGTACCAGGTCACGCCGTCGAACCGGTCGAAAACGGCGAGCGTCCACCTGTCGACCTCGGCCTGGCTCCGGACCCGGAACACGGCCTGTTCGGGGTCGGCCAGCCGTCCGCCCATCTCGTCGAGCGGGTTGACGAGCGCGGCCGGCAGTTCCGGTGGCTTCTGCTCGTCGTGCAACGACATCGGCGTGCCCAGCGCGGGCAGCAGCACACCCGCGGCGACCAGCGCGACCGCCGTCGCTGCCGCCGCCGTCGCCCGCAAGGTCGTCCGCGACAGGACGGCCGAACCGAGCACAAGGCCGGCGACCGCCCCGTAGGCCAGGGCCCACGCGACGGCGTCCGCGCCCTTCATGGCCACGAAGGCCTGCGCCAGCACCAGCACGCCGGCGCTCGGCAGAAGGGCGAGCAGAGGTCCGTTGCGGCGCAGCAGTTCCAGCCCCAGCACACAGGCCAGCAGGACGAGCACCGGCACGAACAGGACCAGCCGGGGTTCGGGACGCGCCGGCCACGTGCTCTCCAGGGCGGCACGCCACCCGTTGAGCACGCCGTCGCCGAACACCGCGAAGTCGCCGAGTCCGGGCACACCCCGGGCGACGACCACCTCGAACACCACGACCAGGCCGGCCACGAGCACGAGCGCCGGGCGCCAGGTCGCGACCGAGGGCTTGCGCGTCACGAGTTCGTCGGCCAGCACCGCGACGACGGCCACGCCGGCCAGCGGCAGGATCAGCGCGCCCAGACTGAAGACAGGCGCGAACAGCAGGCCCGCGACCACTGCCGCCGCCACGACGCCCCAGGCGCCGACTCGCGTTCTCATCCCCGGCCTCCCCGGTTCCACAGGGCCACAGCCGAGGCCGCGTCCGCCGCGACGATCCTCCGCACCCCGGCGTGGTTCTCGGCCGCCGGATCGCCGGCCAGGTCGATCACCGTGGTCGTCGCACCCCAGCGCGTCAGCGAGGCGATCACGTCCGGTGCCGGGCGATGTGACACGAACACCAGGTGGCCGGCGGACCCTCCGCCGAGGCCGTCGAGCCGGAAGCCCTCCGCGGACTGGCCGACCTCGCTCAGCACCTCGAGGATCTTCCGGCTGCCCACCGCACCTCCCGTGGTGCCGACGTCCGCACCGGTCGCCATGCGCACCCTCGTGTGCAGGTCGTCGAGCGCGGACGCGTGGGCCAGCGAGGCCGCCACCTCCACGGCCGCCTCGAACAGATCGGGTTCGAACACCTCGGCGCGGTCGTCCAGCACGACGGTGCAGCGCACCTCGTCCGGATCGACCATGTCCCGCACCATGAGCTTGCCGGTGCGCGCGGACGCCTTCCAGTGCACGTGCCGCGGTTCGTCCCCGGTGACGTACTCCCGAAGCGACCGCAACTCGGCGGCGCCGCGCTGAGACGTCAGCTCGACCAGTCCCTCGTGGCTGTGCTTGCGCACGCCCGCCGCGACACTTCCGGCCGCGTGCAGCCGTGGATGCACGTGCAGGACGGACGTCTCACCCTTCAGCACCCGGTTGCGCGCCAGCCCGAAGGCGTCCTCGCGCTCGAACGCGACGGGTCCGATGACCAGCCTGCCGCGCCTGCGCGTCGGGAGCGAGTAGGTGTGCCGCGACGACCTGCCCGGTGCCAGCCCCGGCACCGGGATCATCTCCTCGGCGTCGTCGCGGCGGTCCCGGGCCACCACGGCGGGCGATCGTCGTGACGTGGTGTTGCGCACGACGATCTGGGCCACCGCGGCCTGGCCTGCCTCCACCCACGCGGGATGGATGTCGCGTTCGGGTTCGACGTCGACCTTGCCGCTCGTCACCGCCAGGGACGCGAGAACCGCGGCCGCGCCGGCAACACCGAGCAACAGCACCAGCGGATGTCCGAAGTGGACTCCCCAAGTTCCCAGCGCCACCGAGGACAGGCCGAGTCCGATGCCCCGGGCGGTGAGTCTCATCGGCGGATTCCTACCGGGTTGATCTTCCCGAGCACCGACCGGACCACGTCCGAGGCGGTCCGGCGGGCGAGTTCCGCCTCCGGCGTGAGGATGAGCCGGTGCTCGAACACGGCGTGCGCGACCTGCTTCACGTCGTCGACCACCACGAAGTCCCTGTTCTCGATGGACGCCCACGCACGTGCGGCACGGAGGAGCGCGACGCTGCCTCGCGGGCTGACGCCGTGCAGGACGTCGGCGTGCTCCCGCGTGGCCGTGGCGAGCTGCACGATGTACGCGCACACGTCCGAATCCGCGTGCACCCGTCGCACGCCCTCGATTGCCATGGCCAGGTCACGCAGGTCCACGACGGACTGCAGGCGGTCCGGCGTCATCTGCTCGCTGTCGGCCAGCAGCACCTGCACCTCGGCGTGCGGCTGCGGGTAGCCCATCGACACACGCATCAGGAACCGGTCGAGCTGCGCCTCCGGCAGCCGGTAGGTGCCGGACAGCTCGATCGGGTTCTGCGTGCCCACCACCATGAACGGCCGCTCCAGCGGGTAGCGCTGCCGGTCGTTGGTCACCTGGCGCTCGGCCATGACCTCGAGCAGCGCCGACTGGGTCTTCGGGGTCGCGCGGTTGATCTCGTCGGCGAGCACGATGTTCGCGAACACCGGGCCGGGGTGGAAGCGGAACTCACCCTCGCCCTGGTGGTACATCGAGGTACCCGTGATGTCGGACGGCAGCAGGTCCGGCGTGAACTGAATGCGACTCCAGCTGCCGTGCACGCTGCGCGCGATGCAGTGAGCCAGCGTGGTCTTGCCGAGGCCCGGTTTGTCCTCGATCAGCACGTGTCCCTCGGCCAGCAACGCCGTGAGCACGAGCCGCACCACGTCGGGCTTGCCGTGGATGACCCGCTGCACGTTGGCGGCGATCCGGTTGTACACGACGGCCGGGTTGGTGGCGGCGTCCATGACGTGACCGTCCTTTTCAGACTCTGATTACCAGACAATGACGTTCGACGGGACACCGTCGACCCTTGCCGCGACCTGTCTGCCGCCATAGCCGTAGAAGCACACCGCGCTGCTCGCTGCGCCACTTCCGTTGGTGCGCAACGTGTAGTTCCAGTAGCTCGCTCCCGGCGGTGAGTCGCAGTCGACCCGGAAGGTCGCGTTGGGGGCGAAATTGCGCACTTCGATCTGGACGAAGTTGCACGGGGGTCCGCACTCTCCTGGCCGAGAGGTCGATGCGCCCTTGGACACCGTGACCGTGCGCGGCGGTGGCGGCGGGTCGTTGGTGCGTACGGACGCGTGTCCGCTCGCCGGTCCCCTGCCGTAGGAGTTGCTGCCCTCGACGTAGATGTCGTAAGTCGTCGCGTAGGCGAGGCCGCCGACCGTGATTCCTTGTGCCCCAGCACATCCACCGGTCCACCTCGTGGCGCCGTTGAACACGACGTGGCACGTGACGGCACCACTGCCGCGCGTGTCGACGTTGACGTTCACCGTGATCTGCCGGTCACCCGACGATCCGGCGCCGGTGAGGTGCACCAGCGGCGAGGTGCCGGGCGTCGCGGTGGTCGTGGCGGTGGCGCCGGTCGCCTGCGGACCCGAGGTCCTGCCCTGCTCCCGCGTCAGCGCGTGCACGGTCATGGTGCGCGCGGTGCCGTTGGCCAGGCCGGTGTAGGTGGTGGACGTCGTGGTGACCGTCCGGCTCGGCACACCGTTGCCCGCGACGACGTAGCCGACGAGATCGCCGCCGCCGAGATCGGGTTCGGTCCAGGCCAGCGCGAGCGTGCCGTCCCCCGGCGTCGCGGTGAACGCTCCCGGTGCCGCGGCGGGCTCGTACGGCGTGACGGAGTTGCTCTCGGGCGACTCCTTGCCGGTGAGCCCGAGGTCGTTCGTCGCCGTGACCTTGAACGTGTGCTGCTGGCCCACCTGCAGCACACCGGCGGCGATCGTCGCGTTCGTGCCGGTGCTCGGCTGCGCGGGCGATGTGCTGCCGTCGGCTCCCGTCGCCGTCACGGAGTACGAGGTCACGTCGTGGCCCTGGCCGTCTGCGGCCTGCCACGTCACGTTCACCGAACCGTCCGCGGCGGCCTCGGCACGCACGTCCGACGGCTCCCCCGGGATCTCCGAGCTCGGTTTGACCGGTGACGAGTCGGTGGTCGGCCCGCTGCCCGCGCTGTTGGTGGCGCCGACCGTGAAGACGTAGGTGGAACCGTTGCGCAGCCCGTCGATGCGCGCCGACAGGTCGTTCCCGGCCACGGTCCGCGCACCACTCGTTCCGCTGCCCGCTGTTGTGCGCCACGTGACCTGGTAGCTGCTGATGGCACCGCCGTTGGCGGGCGCGGCGGCCCACGACAGTGACACTTCAGAGTTGCCTGGCTGCGCCGACACGGACGCGGGCGCGCCCGGAGGAGCGGCGGGCTTCGCGGGGTCAGCGGGCTTGGGTGCCGGAGGAGGCGGCGGCAGCTGCGCCTGCGGGGGCACGACCGGAGCCGTCTGCGCCTTCGGCGGGGTCTTGGCGTTCACGTCGACCTGGCTGACCTTGCCGTCGACGTCGACCACCAGCAGCCGTTCGCCGGCCACGTCGTCGACGTACACCCGGCCGTCCTCGCCCCGCGTCATCCGCGAGCGCCCCTTCCCCAGTTCGGTGGTCGACCGGGGCCGGCCGTCCGGACCGAAGGTGAGCAAGCGGTTGCGCGTGTGGTCGAGCACGCTGACGGCTTCCTTCGAGGACACCGGTTTGCTGTAGTCGCCAGGTTCGAGCGCGATCGGCACGGCGGGTGCCGCGGTCCGCCCTGCTCGCATCCCGCTGACGTCGGTCAACAGCAACACGTCCCGGTCCTGGTCCAGCACCGGCAGCCGACCGGCCACACCGTGATCGGCGACCTGGGCGCGTTCGGGCAGCGTGACGCCGAGCTGAACGGCCTTGCCCAGTCCCGATTCCGACAGGACGTGCGCGGCGCCGGACACGACGTCGACGAACACCGCGTCGTCACCGACGACAGACAACGCGCCCGAGTGTCCATCTGGAACGGACGCGGGGCACCGCACGTCGGACTTGTCCCGCTGCAGACGGCACAACGCGCGGTTGTCCTGGCGGTTCACCCACACCGTGCCCTCCGGCGTGGCGACGGGGTGCGTCACCTCGCCGCCGACGGCGACCTTGGTCATGCCCTTGCCGAAGCGCACGATCGTGCCGGCGCGCTGATAGACGAGGTAGGGCCCGCCGACGACCTCGATGCCGACCGGTTCGTCCCCGATGTCGACGGCGACGGAGTCGTCCACGGTCAGCTTGGACTTGCCGAACACGATCACCTTGCGGCCCGACACCAGGTAGACGTCACGATCCCCCTGCACCGCCTGCGATCCAGGATCGGCGTCGACCCCGTCGATCTTGGCGTCGACCTGCTTCGTACCACCGTCGACGTGCAGCAACGCCTTCTGCGCCGCGTTGTAGACCCAATGCCCGACCTGCTGGAACGCGAGGGCGGGCTGCGAGGTCCCGGTGGACAGCACCACGATCACGGTGCCCGCCACCAGCAGTACCGCCGTCCACAACGCCACGACCGTGCGAGAAGCCCTCTTAGCCTTGTCCATGCCCTCGATCTCGTCCCGTCGGTCGCCGCATGACCGCTATAGCGTCGGCAGGGGGCGGACCGTTACGAGGGCGGCGTTGCTCCATCCGCGTGAACCTTCGCATTCCATTCCACTTGGCAATGAATGTCCTAAGTGGAGTGGGCAGGAGCGGGAGTCGAAAGTGGACACGGCGTTTCGCGCCACAGGACGATCGTCGCGAGCGCACCTCCCGCCGTGACCACACAGGCGGCCATCACGGCGGCGGACAGCGACACCGTGTGTGCCAGCAGCGGTCCGGCCAGTGCGCCGAGCAACGTCGCCAAGGCCTCGGCGGTCAGGAACACCGCGCTGACCCGGCCGAGAGCCTCGTTCGGCACCGCCCGCTGCAGCGCGGTCTGCGGCGTCACGAGCGTCATCGAACCGAACACGCCGATCGCGACAGCGGCGGGCACCGCAACGGCCAGCGAGGTCGAACCGAAGAGCACGAAGAACGCCACGGCGGTCGCGAACTGGCTCGCCGCGAGCAGGTGGCGTGGCCGCACCCGGTCGACCAGCCGGCGGATCAGCACGGCACCGAGCAGGAACCCGATCCCCAGCGCGGACACCACGAGCCCGATCTGTTCGCTGCCACCGGGTTTCTCGATGCCGAACGGCACGAGCAACGCGCTGAGCGAGGCGTTCGCCGCGAGGAACACCGCTGTCAGCGGTAACAACGCCCTCGCGGTCGGCAGGTCCCGCACCACCTTCCACCCGCCGGCGAGATCGACGGACCGCCTGTCCGCCGCCGGACGCGGGCCCCGTGCCGTCACCGCGATCGCAGCCGCCGAGACGAGGTAGCTCGCGATGTCGATCCAGATGAGCACCGGGAAGCCGGCGAAGGTCATGATCGCGGCGCCCAGCGGTGGCGCGACGAGCCGGACTGTGCCGTCGGCGACCGCGTTGAGCGAGTTCGCACTGCTCAAGCCACTGCCGGTACCGACGACGACCGGGACGTGGGCCTGCGCGGCCGGGCGGAACAGGACGGCGCCCGCGCTCTCGGCGACCAGCGCGGCGTAGACCAGCCAGAGCGAGTGCCCGGCGGTCGCGAACAGCATCAGCGTGACCGCCGCCGCCCGGAACAGGTCCGCGGTGATCATCACCCGGCGGCGGTCCCAGCGGTCGGTCAGGACGCCCGCGATCGGGCCGAGCAGCAACGGCGGCAGGTACTCGGCGACCAGAGTGAGACCGGTCGCGAGCAGCGAGCCGGTGAGCGTGTAGACGTGGGCCGGGATCGCGATGACCAGCAGCCACGAACCGAGCAGGCTCACCGTTCGCCCGGTCCACAACAGCCGGAAATCTCGGATCTTCACCGCTTCGAGCAACGCCCACCCCCAGGCAGTATTCTTGACAGAATAAGAGCGTCGATCGAAGTGTTCTGTCAAGATAGGAGTGCCGGTGCCGAACGAGCCCATCGGGCCGAGACTGCGCGCCCTGCGGCAGGCGTCGGGCCGCACCGTCGCCTCGGTCGCCGCCGACGCCGGGCTGTCCGTGCCCTACATCGCGAACCTCGAGAACGGCAGGGGCAACCCGACGACGAACGCACTGGGCAGGCTCGCCTCGGCCCTCGGCACGGAACTGTCGATCGAGTTCGGCTCCAGCGCGCAGCCGGCTGCCCCGGCGCCGCAGAGCGTGGTGAAACTCAGCAGGAGCAAGCGTTTCCGGGCCACGGCCACGGCCCTCGCCGAGAAGTCGGGACAGGATCCCCAGGACGTGGCCGCGCGGTTGATCAGCGCGTGCGGGCTGCTCACGGAGGCGCTCGGGCACGAGGCGGGCGAGCACGACTGGTGGCGGGTGCTCGACGCGCTGGTGCTCATCGCGGAGCACCCCGCGTGATCACTGGCTGGAGATGCTCGCGACCAGGTTGATCGTCGTGGCCAGCACACCGGTGCCGAACAGGTACGACAGCAGGGCGTGCTTCAGGGCCGTGCGACGCATCTCGCGCCCGGACAGGCTCGTGTCGGACACCTGGAACGTCATGCCGATGCTGAACGCGACGTACGCGAAGTCGCCGTAGTCCGGCGGTTCGGGCTGGTTGAAGTCGATGCCGCCGTCGGCGCCGTAGTAGTAGAGGCGGGCATAGCGCAGCGTGAAGGTCGTGTGCACGACCATCCACGAGAGCACCACGGACAGCACGCCGAGGCCGACGCGCAGCAGTTCGGAGCCACCGGTCGTGTGTGCCGCACGGGCCAGGACGAAGCCCACGGACACGAGACTCGCCAACGCTGCCACGAGCAGCACGACCTCGGCGACGCGGCGGGTGGGGTCGTTGCGGACGGCGTGCTGGGCGGTCTCCTCGGCGTCCATGGGCCAGATGACCAGCCACGCGCGGATCAGGTACACGAGGGTCGCGACGTCCCAGCCGACCAGGAGCGCGAACTCGTCGTGGCCCGCCAGTGCGACGGCGAGGCCGCTGACGAGGCCTGCCGCGATCGCGACGACGACCTTGGTGCGAGCCAGCACGAACCCGTCCGGCGGCGGACGGGACGGCAGGTCAGGCACGGAGCGCCGAGTCCAGGTCGAGGTAGAGGTCCAGGGTCTCGTTCAGCAGGGTGGCCTTCAGCGCTCGCAGCACGCTGCCCCGCGGCGACACCAGCCGCAACGCCGTGCCGCGCTCCTCACCTCGCTGGTGGTACTCGACGAGCACGGAGAGGCCGACGGACGCGAAGAACTCGACGCCGCTGAGGTCCAGCACGACGGGGACGCCCTCGGTGAACGCCTCGGACAGCTTGTCGCGCAACAGTTCCGCCGTGTACGAGTCGACCTCGCCCTCGGCGCGCAGCACCACGGCGCCGGCGACCTTCTCCGACTCGACCTTCAACAGCGCCTCGTCCATCTCACGCCTCCCAAGCCTGCGTCAGCGCCCGCTCGAACAGCTCTACCGGCTGAGCACCGGCCACGGCAAGACGTCCCGCGAGCGCCACGAACGGGACGCCGGAGACGCCGAGCTCACGGGCGCGCTGCTCGTCGGCACGCACCTCGTCGGCGTACGCGGAGGGGTCTTCGAGCACGGTCTTCACGTCGGCGGCATCGAGGCCCGCCTCCACCGTGATCTCGGTCAGCGACTCGGGCGTGAAGAGCGAACGCGCCTGCGCGAAGTTGGCGTTCAGCACGGCGTCGAGGACCTGCGGCTGGACGCCCCTCTCCCCCGCCAGGCGCAGGAGCCGGTGCACGTCGAACGTGTTGCCGACCTCGCGGTCCAGCCGGTACCCGAGGCCCTCGTCCCGCGCGAGCCGCGCGACGGACTCCTCCATCTCGGCCGCGCGCGGGCCGAACTTGGCGGCGAGCATGTCCTGCACGGACTCGACGCCGGACTTGCCGGGATCCAGTTCGAACGCGCGGTGCACCACGGTGACCTCGGCGCGGTGCTCGAAGCCGGCGAGCGCCTTGTCGAAGCGCGCCTTGCCGATGTAGCACCACGGACAGATGACGTCAGCCCAGAACTCGACCCGCATCGTTCGATCATGTCACGTCCGCCGGGCAACGTCCGCGCAGAAACGATAATCGTTGTCATGTAGGCTGCGCCCCATGGCAGCACGGGTCGTATTGGTCGCCGGATTCACCCACCACGACGTCGCGGACGAGCTCTGGCGCGCGTCCCCGGAGTCGTCGCTGGTCAGGCATGATCTGAGCAGCCTGGCCGACGGAGTCCTGCGGCGCTGGGCGGACGGCCGGCTCACCGTCTTAGAGCTCGCGCACGGGTGTGTCTCGTGCACGTTGCGACTGGACCTCATCCCGTTGCTCGAAGGGATCGACGGGCGGGTGATCGTGCAGCTCGACCCGATGCTCGAACCCGAGGCGGTCTGCTTCGCGCTGGGCGAGACCGAGGTGGAGGTCGAGGCCGTCGTCACCGTGCTCGACACCGCGACCTGGCTCGACGACGCGACCGGCGCCGACTCGCTCGCCGACCGGGGCATGCGCGCGGCCGAGGGCGACGAGCGGACCGTCGCGCAGGTCGTCGTCGGGCAGGCGGAGTTCGCGGACGCCCTGGTGCTGACCGGCCCCGCCGACCCGGTGCTCACGGCCGTGCTCGACCGCCTGACCCCTCACGCGCCCCGCCAGCTCCTCCCCGAGCTCGACGTCGTCACGCTGCTCGGCGCGATCCCCGCCACCTCCCGGCGTGGCGAGATCGACGACGGCTTCGGGTCGTTGCTGTTCGGGCGCCCGTCGCTGGAACCGGCGCACGGCGTGTCCGTCGTCCACTTCACCGACCGCCGCCCGTTCCACCCGATGCGGCTGCACGACTGCATCGACGTGCTGCTCGACGGCGTGGTGCGCGTGCGCGGCCGGGTGTGGGTGGCGAGCCAGCCCGACGACGCGCTGTGGCTCGAGTCCGCGGGAGCCGGGTTGCGGATCGGCAACCTGGGTCCCTGGGACGGCGACCGCGACCAGGAGCTCGTCGTGATCACCACGTCCGCCGACGCCGCCGGGATCACCGCGGCGCTCCGGTCCGCCCTGGTCACCGACGAGGAGCTCGGCCTGATGACCGAACTCGACTTCGCCGACCCGTTCGCCGAGTGGCACGAGGAGATGGAACTCTGACGCGCACCCCGTGACCGTGCCGTCCGGCTTCCTGGGCGCCGGCAAGACCGCACGACCACGCGACCACCCCCAGCGTGACCAGCGCCAGCGCCGGGTAGACCCAGCCGAGCGCCGCGAGGGGCCACGGTCGCGGGATCTCCCAGATGGACGGCTGCAGGTCGATCAGGATCGTGATGACGTCCGAGCAGACCGCGACCGTCCACACCGCGGCCAAGGCGAGGTTGCGCTGACCGTGGACCAGCCACAGGACCAGCGGGATCACCCACAACCAGTGGTGGCTCCACGAGATCGGCGAGACCAGCAACCCGAACAGCTGCACGGTGACCACGGCGGCCAGCGTGTCGCCGGCTCGCACGGCCGCCCGCAGGGCGAACCCCGTCAACACCGCCGACACCACCACCGCGAGCAGCCAGGGCCACGACGTCTCGACGTCGTACCCCAGCGACCGCGACAGGGCGCCGCGCAACGACTGGTTGATCACCGAGCCCACCGGCCCGACCCGGTCCGCCGCGCCGAGCAGCTCGAACCAGTAGCGCCACGAGTCCCCGGCCGACACGAGGAAACCCAGCGCGACGGTGACCGCGAAGCCCGCGACCGACCACAGCGCGGCCTTCCACCTGCGGGTGACGAGGAAGTACAGGCCGGAGATCGCCGGCGTCAGCTTCATCCCGGCGGCGACACCGACACCGAGCCCCGCCACCGCCTGCCGGACGGCGACCACCGCCGCGAACGTCCCGGCGACCAGCACCAGGTTGATCTGCCCGAAGTCGAGGGTCTTGCGGACCGGCTCGAACCACAGCGCGACGGCCGTCCACAGCAGAGCGCGGCGCTGCCACGTCCGATCGAACGGCTGCTCGGCGCGGGCGGCCAGCAGTTTCAGCGCCGTGCGCACGAGCCACCACAGGCAGAGCAGCGACAACGCCTGCTAGACGACCCGTGCGGCGATCCAGGGCAGCGCGGAGAGCGGGAGGAACACCGCCGCCGCGAACGGCGGGTAGGTGAAGGGCAGCGGGAAGTCGGCCGTGAACGGCATGTCGATCGAGTAGAGCTGGTCGCGCAGCACGTTGGGCGCGAGGCTCCAGTAGACCTGGAGATCGATCATCCCCCACTTCGCCGTCGCGGCGTGGACGGCGAGCGACAGGCACAGCACCAGCGGCGCGAACCTCAGGACACGCTGTTCGAGCACCGGTTCCTCCAGCCAGTCGTGCATCAAGCCTAGGTCGAAAAGCTGGTGTGGAAGTCCGCGGGGTGTCTCCGCACAGCCGGTTTGAGGACCAGCAGCCCCAACGCCACGAGGGCCAGCCACACGTAGGTGTCGAACTCGTGCAGCCGTGTGACGAACACCAGGAACACGGCGGCGAAGGCGGGCCAGGCGTTGCCGCGCAGGCCGAGGAACACCAGCACCGGCACGCACCACACCCAGTGGTGCAGCCAGGAGACCGGTGAGGCCAGCAGCCCCGCACCCGCGATGACGAACAGCGCCACGAGATCGTCGCGGGTGCGCCGGGCGACGACAAGAGCCCCTGTCACCACAACGGCGGCGAGCACCGCCCACAGCGCGGTTTCGACACCGGGAGCGAGGCCGAACCCGCGCAGCAGACCGCGCATCGACTGGTTCGTGGACAGCGACATGTCACCGATGCGGTCGGGGTTCAGCAGCGAGTGGAGCCAGTACCGCAGCGAATCCCGAGGCGCGACGAGGAATCCCACCGCGACGAGGCCCGCGAACGTGGCCGTCGAGGTGATCGCGGCCCGCCAGTCGCGTTTGGCGACGAAGTACAGCACGAAGATCGCGGGCGTCAGTTTGATCGCCGCCGCCACGCCGATCAGCACGCCACGCCACCGCTCGTCCTTGACCACCAGGACGTCCATCACGACCAGGGCCATCAGGAACAGGTTGATCTGGCCGTAGCCGTAGGTCGTCCACACCGGGTCCAGTGCCAGCGCGCCGATCGCGGCGAGCGGACCGGCCGTCCACTTGAGACCGGGCCGGACCTTCCCCGCCACCACCACGCACACCGCGGTCAGCGCGACGAAACCGGACGCGACCACCAGCAGGTTCTGCCACGCGCCCGGCACGAAGCTCAAGCCGCTGAACAGCATCGCCGCGAACGGCGGGTACGTGAACGGCAGCTGGGGGTCGAGCGGCGGGCCGGTGAACCCGGCGTACAGCGGACGGCCCTCGAGCCAGGCGAGGCCGCCGAGCCGGTACACGTCGAGGTCGATCGGGTAGTGGCCGGACCAGGTGACCAGCAGCCACACCAGGGCGGCCAGCCAGAGCGCAGCAGACAGCCGCTGGGAAGAAGCTATGGACACACTTCGAAGCTATGTACGGCGAATGCTGTGCACCTTGCTGAACAACCAGCAGAAACACCGGAAGAAGTATCGCGGTGAAGCAGCTCCGACCCTGCGCCGCGCGTCTACCAGGAGGCATGATGCGCAGGAACGAAGAGGGGGCGCGCAGTGAGCACGACCGCGTTCGGGGACTTCCTCCGGTTCTACCGGTCGCGAGTTCCGCTGACACAGGAGGAACTGGCGGACCGCACCGGCCTGAGCACGCGCGCGATCAGCGACATGGAACGCGGCCGCACGCTCAGCCCGCAGTACCGCACCGTCCAGCTGCTGATCGGCGGCCTCGGGTTGCGCGACGAGGAGGCGGCGGAGTTCACCGCGCTGGCCAGGGCCAGCCGGGTGGTCGCGGCCGAGGAACGCCCCGAGGTTCCGCTCGCGACGTCCAGCTCGCTGCCGCCGGTGCTCATCGAGCTGACGGGCCGCGACACCGAGAAGGAGCTGCTGGACGGGTTCGCGGCGGACGCGTCCTCGTCCTCGCGACTGCAGATCGCGGTGGTGCACGGCGCCCCGGGCTCCGGCAAGACCGCGCTGGCCGTCGACGCGGGCCACCGCCTGGGCGCGGGGTTCACCGACGGCTGCGTGTTCCTCGACCTCTGCGGCACCGACCCGGAACCCCTTACCCCCGGCCAGGCCGCGCACCGGCTCCTGCGTTCGTTCGGAGTGGACGAACGCCAGATCCCCGCCGACCCGGACGACAAGCTCTCGCTCCACCGCTCCCAGCTGCGCGACCGGACGGTGTTGCTGGTGCTGGACAACGCGGCGAACGAGGCGCAGGTCCGCCCGCTGCTCGCCTCCAGCCCCGGCACCCTGATCCTGCTGACCAGCCGCCGCACCCTGACCGGCCTCGACGCGAGACACCGCCTGCCCCTGGAACTGCTGCCCCCGCACCGTTCCGTGGAGCTGCTGCGCGCCGTGACGGGTCCCGAACGGCTGGACGCCGAACCGGAAGCGGCCGAGCGGGTGGCCGAGCTGTGCGGCGGCATGCCGCTGGCGTTGCTGATAGCGGGCAACCGCCTGACGAGCAGGCCACAGTGGACGATCCGGCACCTGGCGGACCAACTCGAGGACGAGGAACGCCGCCTCTCCGTCCTGCGCGCGGGCGACCTGCAGGTGCGGGCGGCGTTCGAGATCTCCTACCACCAGCTCAGCCCGAACGCCGCCACCCTGTTCCGCAGACTGGCGCTCGTACCGAGCCCCGAGGCCGGCGCCGCGCTGGCGGCCGCGCTGACCTGCGACGCCGAGGAGGCGCTGGAGGAACTGGCCGACGTCTCGCTGCTGGGCATCAGCGAGACACCGGGCCGGTACACCCGCCACGACCTGCTGCACGTCTTCGCCGCCGAACGCCTGGAGCTCGACGACACCCCGGCCGCCGTCGACCAAGCGCGCACCCGCCTGCGCCACTGGCTCCTCGACACCGCCACCAGGGCCGCCCGGTTCTTCGACCACGACGTCCCCGCCGCGCGAACGGGCCCGGTGCACGACAAGGACTCCGCCGCGCGCTGGCTGGAACTCGAACTGGAGAACTGGCGCTCCGCAACGAAAGAGGCCTTGGCAGCCGACGAGCACGACCGCGTTCTCGCACTGGCGCAGGCGATGCACTGGTACTCGGACATGCACGGCGTGGGCGAACTCTGGCGCGAGGTGTTCCAGGCCGGCGCCGACGCGGCCCGGCACCTGGGCAACGCCAGGGCCGCGGCCGAACAGCTGAACTACCTCTCGTGGTCGCTCTACGCGTTGTCCGGGCGGCCCCACGAGGCCCTGGCCGTGCACGAGCAAGCCGCCGCGATACCGACCGGCACGATCACCGAGGCGTGGACCTGCTACTACGGCTCGGCGATCCGGCGCCGCATCGGCGAACCGCAGACCGCGGTGTCGCTGGGCCACCGTTCCGTCGCCCTGTTCGAACAGGCGGGGTACCGCATCGGCGAGAACCTGGCCCTGTCCCTGCTGGGCCTCATGCTGCACACGACCGGTGCCCTCGCCGAGGCCGCCGAGGTGCAGCAGCGCAGCGTGGACCAGCACCGCAAAGCGGACGGCGACGACGAACTGCTGTCGATGATGCTGATCCGCCTCGCGACGACCCTGGCCGCCGCGGGTCAGGTGATCGCCGCCCTCGACCTGTTCGACGAGGCGGAGTCGTTGTTCCGCAGGCACTCCAACACCGCCGGAACGGCTCGCGTGCAACACCAGCGCGGGCTGGTGCTCGTGGACGCGGGCCGGTTCGGCGAGGCGCGGGAGCAACTGCTGGCGGCGTTGTCCGAGGTGCGGCTGTCCGATCAGCGCGTCGAGGTCCTGGACCGGCTCGCCGCACTCGCCGACGCCGCCGGGGACGCGGCGGAGGCCCGTGAGTTCCGGGTGCGGGCGCTGGCGGAGTGCGACCGCTACGACACACCGGCGGTGCGCGTCACGGCGGCGAGACTGGTGGCGGCGCTGAGCTGAGTCCGGTAGGGCGCTTCACCCTCCACCTCGTCGTGCCCGCTGGAGCGTCATCCGATGCGGCGCAGGAGGTCCGCGACTCGTTCTTCGCCGAGCCGGTAACCGGAACGCGCGTGCAACGCCCGAGCCTCCTCAGCACGTGCACGAGCGTCCTCCACCCGTTCCTCCGCGAGATCGACCTCGGCGAGCACGCGCAAGCTCTCCCCCTCGATCAACCGGTGCCCGGTCCCCCGGCTGACCTCCAGCGCCTCCGCGGCCAGCACCCGCGCGGACGCGCACTGCCCGTGCCGCAACTCCAGCGCTGCCAACGAGATCAGCGCGTCACACCGGCCGCGCTGGTGCGACGACGCGAGCGCCAGCTCCAACGCGGTCCGCAGCTCGTTGCGCGCCGCGTCGTCGTAGCCGAGCAGGAGGTGGGTGCTGCCGAGCACGTGCCACGCGCTGATCTGCGTGCGCCGCATGCCCAGGCGCGTCGCGATCTCCAGCGCCTCGCGCGCGGTGTCCAGGGCGAGGTCGTACTTCTCCAGGTCGCGGTAGGCACCGGAGAGGTTGGCGAGGTTGCCGGCCTCCTCGGCCGGTTCGGCGAACTCGCGGCACAGCGCGAGACCGGTCTCGTAGTGCTCGATCGCCCGTTCCAGGTGGCCCAGTGCCTGGCAGGAACGGCCCGCGTGCGTCTCGCCCAGCAGCACTCCGAAGCGGATGCCCTTCCGCCGCGACACCGCGATCGCCTCGGTGTGCAGGTCGTAGGCCTGGCGCAGCTCGCCGAGCTCCCAGTACGCGTCGCCGAGCACGAGCGAGCCGTCGGTGGGGCGGCCGTCCTGGCGCCACAGCTCGCGGGCCCGCTGGTAGTAGTCGGCGCAGTCGCGCGGGCGGCCCATCGAGATCGACGTCCGGCCCAGCGCGCACAGCACCACGCGGTAGAACTCGCTGTGTCCCAGCGTTTCGGCGGCGGTCAGGGCCATGCCCAGGAACGTCAGCGACTGCTCGTAGTCGCAGGCGCACCAGTGCGCGTCGCCGATGATCCGCAGCGCGTGCGCCTCGGCGAGCAGGTCGCCGGTGCGGCGGGCGGCGTCCAGGACGGCGGTGCCGGTGGTCAGCCAGACCGAGTCCATGCGGTGGCGCTCGAACTGCGGGTGCAGCGCGATCAGCAGTTGCACGGCGAGGCGGGTGTGGCCGGCGGACGCGGCGGCGTGGGTGGTGGCGACCAGGTTCTCGGTCTCCACGTCGATCCACGTGTTCGCGATGACGTCGTCGATGAACGTGGTGTGGCGGTAGTCCTCGGCCAGGACGTGCCGGTACGTGCGCGGGTCGACGCGTTCGCCGGCGTTCAGCAAGGTCAGTGCGAAGTGGCCCCACAGGCGTTCGGTCGCGGCCTCCCGTTCGGTGTCGGCCAGGCGTGCCGCGTGCAGGCGCAGGAGGTCGTGGAACGTGTAGCGGCCCGGCTCGCGCTCGTCCACCAGGTGCGCGGCGGTGAGCAGGTGCAGGCAGCGCTCGGTCTCGGCCGGGTCCAGCGCCGTCAGCGCGGCGATCGCGTCCGCGGTCAGGTCGCGGCCCGGCATGTGCCCCATCAGGCGGAACACCCGGCGCGCGGCGGGTTCGAGCGCCTCGTAGGACAGGTCGAACGCCGCCCCCACCGCCGTGTCGGGGTCGCCGGGCGTGGCCAGCGAGGCGAGCCTGTCGCCGGACCGCAACGCGGCCACGTACCCGCTGATCGTGCGGCCGCCGAGCAGGTGGGCCGCCGCGATCCGCAACGCCAGGGGCAGCCCCGCGCACAGCTCCACGAGCTCCGCGACGGCGCCGGGTTCCGCCGCGACCCGCTGCTCCCCCAGCACGTGGGCGAGCAGCGCCCGTGCCGCCTCCGGGCTCAGCTGCTCCAGCTGGATCCGCCGGGCGCCGTCCCGCGCGACCAGGCCGTCGAGCCGATATCTGCTGGTCACGAGCACGAGACACCCTGGAGAGCCCGGCAGCAGTGGCCGGACCTGACGAGCGTCGACCGCGTCGTCCAGCACCACCAGCACGCGCCGGTCGGCCAGCAGCGTGCGGTAGGTGGCGGCGGCGGTCTCGACGTCGGCGGGGATCTCGGCGCGGTCCAGCCCCAGGCCCACGAGCAGGTGCCCCAACGCTTCGAGCGGCGTCACCGGGGCGCCGCCGCCGTGCCCGCGCAGGTTCAGGAACAGCTGACCGTCCGGGAACCGCGACCGGGACAGGTGGGCCCAGTGCACGGCCAGCGTCGTCTTGCCGATGCCGGCCATGCCCGCGATCGCGGAGACGACCACGGCGTTCGGCTCGTGCGCGAGCAACGCGTCCATGGTCAGCAGAACGCCCTCACGGCCCGTGAAGCCCTGCACGCTCGCCGGCAGCTGGGCGGCGACGACCTGGCCGGACGGTTCGGGGTCGGGCCGGGGCACCGACGGGCGGGACGCGGCGGTGACCAGGCCGGACTGCTCCTCCGCGCCCAGCCGCAACGCCCTGGCCAGCCGTGTGACGGTCTCGCGGTGGGGGTACCGGCGGACGCCGCGTTCGAGCGCGCCGATCGCCTGAGCACTGATCCCGGCCTGCTCGGCGAGCGCTTCCTGGGTCAGCGCCGCGGCCAGCCGGTGGTGGCGCAGCAACGCGCCGAAAGACCCGTCCACACAGCCCTCCCCTGCACCAACTGTATCGGTGAGTTGTGCGGGTTGTCGCTGTCGCCGCCGCCGTTCGGGCTAAAGAATGAGTTCCAGATCAGGTGGCCGGGACACGGGTCCGGGGGGACCGGCCACCCACCGGGAGGGCCGGTTGCCGCGACGGGGGCGGCAACCGGCCTTCTACTTCGTCGACCCCGCCAGGACGCCCTGCACGAAGTACTTCTGGAACACCAGGAACACCGCGAGCGGCACGATCATCGACAGGAACGCGCCCGTGGAGAGCATGTCGATGTTGGTGCCGAACTGCCGCAGCTGGGCCCGCAGCGCCACCGTGATCGGCGCCGAGTCCTGGTCCGCGAACACCAGCGCGACGAGCAGGTCGTTCCAGACCCAGAGGAACTGGAAGATCGTCAGCGAGGCGATCGCGGGCTTCGCCACCGGCAGGATCACCCGCTTGAAGATCACCCACTCCGTCGAGCCGTCCATCCGCGCGGCCTCGATCAGGTCGCGCGGGATGCCCGCGAAGAAGTTGCGCAGCAGGAAGATGGCGAACGGCAGGCCGAACGCGACGTGGAACAGCACCACGCCGGTGATCGTGCCGAACAGCCCCAGCGCCCCGAACAGCTTCGCCACCGGGATCAGCGCGACCTGGATCGGCATCACCAGCAGCCCCACCACGACGACGGTCAGCGTCTCGCGGCCCGGGAACTCGATCCACGCCAGGGCGTACGAGGCCAGGGACGCCATCACGACGACCAGAACCGTTGCGGGAACGGCGATGTAGAAGGTGTTGAGGAACGACTGCCACACCGCGTGGTTCGAGACCAGCTCGGCGTAGTTCGCGAGCGTCAGCTCGGCGGGCTTGGTGAAGATCGTCCACCAGCCGCTCGCGGTGTTGGCCGACTCGTCGCGCAACGACGCGATCAGCAGGCCGAACACCGGCACCAGCCAGAACACCGCCACCAGGGCGAGCACCACCTGCACGACACCGTTGCCGAGCCGGCCCACGAGCCGCGTCAGCACCCCCCGCCTGGGCGTGCCCGAGACGGGCACGTCGATGCGGACCTCTTCGGCCACCAGGGTCATGACCGCTCCCGTCGGAATCGGCGGATGTTGAACAGCATCGCCGGGGCCACCAGCAGGAACAGGATCACCGCGAGCGCGCTGCCGGCCCCCTGGTCCCCGCCCGTGCCGAAGGACACCTGCCACATCTGCAGGGCCAGCACGTTGGCCTCGGACTGCACCGAACCCGGCGCGATGACGAACACCAGCTCGAAGATCTTCAGCACGTTGATCACGAGTGTCACGAACACCACCAGCAGCACGGGTGAGAGCAGCGGGACGGTGACGCGCTGGAACACCTGCCACTCGGTCGCGCCGTCGACGCGCGCGGCCTCCAGGGCGTCGCGCGGGATCGCCGAGAGGCCCGCCGCGATGAACGTGATCGCGAACCCGGTCATGATCCAGATCCAGGACGAGATGATCACCGGGGTGATCAGCGACGCCCCGAGCCAGGTCAGGCCGCGGAACGGCAGCGTGAAGTTGTCCTCCGGCAGCCGCACGGTCACGTCCGCGGTGCCCAGGTCGGGGAACGTGAACCTGCCGTCGTCGCCGGTCGTGGTGCGGGCGACGACCTGCCCGTCCCGCACCGCCTCCACGGCGATGCCGGGCATGCCGCGCTCGGTCGGGTCGACCGTGCCCGCCTTGCCGCCGACCGACACGTCGAGCCAGATGACCCCGCGCAGCTCCTCGGTGCCCGCGGCCGGAGGAGAGGCCGGCAGCGCCTGCGGCGGCAGGTCCTGCGGCGGGTACCCGATGAGCGGCAACGTGATCGTGTCGCCCGCCTTCGCCGGCCTGATCCCGGCGTAGCCCGCATCCGTTGCGGCGTAACCGTCACGAGGCCGTGCGTTGGGGTACTTCGAGGCCGGGCTGAACACGTCGTGCACGCCGACCACGACCGCGTTCACGACGCCCTGGTCCGGCGACTGCTCGTACACGAGCCGGAAGATGATGCCCGAGGCGAACAGCGAGATCGCCATGGGCATGAACAACACCAGCCGGAACGCCGTCGCCCACCTGATCCGTTCGGTCAGCACCGCGAGGACCAGCCCGATGCCGGTGACGGCCGCCGGGGCGACCACCACCCAGATCACGTTGTTGCGGAACGCGGTCAGCGTCCGCGAGTCGGTGAACGTGTCGACGTAGTTGTCCACGCCGACGAACTCGTCCCCCGACGCATCGAAGAAGCTGCGGATCAGCGAGAACACCAGCGGGTACAGGACCAGCGCGGCCAGCACCACCAGTGCGGGGAGCAGGAACGGGATCGCCTGCCGGGGCGAGCGCCCCGGCGCGGCGTCCACGTTCGGGCTGCGAAGCCTCATTTTCCGTAGGCCTTGGCGGCGTTGGCTTCCAGGCGCGCCATGATGCCGTCGACGTTCTTCGGGTCGGCCAGGAAGTCCTGCAGGTCCTTCCACTCCCCCGCGCCCTTCGTGCCACCGAACGCGGCCGGCGCGAGGTCGGACATGTCGAAGCGGACGTTGTCCCCGGCGTCGACGATCCGCTTCGCGAGCTCCTGCGTCACGTCGTCGGGGTAGGAGGTCTCCGGGATGTCCTTGTTGGGCGAGAGGAATCCACCGAGCTCGGCCCACACCTTGCCGGACTCGGGCGAGGCCAGGAACTTCATCAGCGCGGTGGTCGCCGCGTCGTCCTTGAACTGCACGGCCATGTCACCACCGGCGACCACGGCGTCCTTGCTGCCCGCGACGGACGGGAACGGGAAGAACTTGGCGTCCTGCCCGACCTTCGCCTTGGTGTTCGTGGTGATGACGCTCGCGACGAAGTCCGCCTCGAAGACCATCGCGGCCGTGGAGGGCTCGCCGAAGACGTTGATCACGGACTTCGGGAACTCGGTCTGCAGCGCGCCGCCCGCGATCAGCGTCGGGTCGCCCCAGAGCTTCGCCAGCTCCTCCAGCGCCTTCTTCACGCTGGGGTCGGTCCACGGGATCTCGTGCTTCGCGAGCTTGTCGTAGTTGTCCGGGCCCGCGGTGCGCAGGTAGACGTTCTCGAACCAGTCGGTGAGCGTCCAGCCGTCCGCGCCGCCGACCGACACCGGGGCGAGGCCCGTCTCGGAGATCGTCCTGCTGACCTTGATCAGGTCGTCCCACGTGGCCGGCGGAGTGGCGCCGACCTGCTGGAAGGCCTTCTCGCTGTACCAGAACGCGGACTTGTTGGCAGTCTTGAAGGTGAAGCCGTAGAGCTTGCCGTCGAAGGTGCCGAGCTTCTTCCACACGGCCGCGTTGTGGTCGGTGACGGCCTTCTCGACGTCGGCGTTCACCGGCTTGAGCGCGCCGGCCTTCGCGAACTGCTCGACGAGGCCGGGCTGGGCGATCAGCGCGACGTTCGGCGGTGTGCCGCCCGAGATCCTGGTCTGTACCACCGTCGGCAGTTCGTCACCGGCGGGCGTGTACTTGACCACGGCCTTCGTCTTGTCGGAGAACACCTTGAGCACCTGTTCGAAGCTCTTCTGCTCGTCACCGGTCCACGGGCCGACGACCTCGATGGTCTGGCCCGGGAACTCCTCGGAGGTGCCCGTCCCCGCGGCGCCCCCGGTGCAGGCGGTGGCCAGGGTGGTCAACGCGAGCAGCGCGATCCATTGCTTCCTCATCGAAGCGCTCCTACTTCCAGATCGAGGACCCGGTGGCCGGGTCGAAGAAGTGCAGCCGGGACGTGTCCACCCAGGCAGCGACGGGTTGTCCTTCGTAGATGCGGGTGCGCGGGCTGAACCGTCCGACGAGGACGGTCCCCTTGTCCTTGACGCCGGGCAGGTCGTCGGTGCCGGCGTCCTTCGCGAGCTCACGGGTGTCGTCGGTGACGACCGGCGGGACGTCGACCGGGAAGTGCACGAGGACGTCCGAGCCCATGGCCTCGACCAGATCCGCGACCGAATGGAGGATCTCGCCCTCACGTGCGTCGGCGAGGGCCGTGTCCTCCATGTCCTCCGGGCGGATGCCGACCACGACGTCACGGCCGACGTACTGCTTGAGCGCGGGCCGTTGCTGCAGCACGGACTCCGGCAGCAGCAACGCGTCGGAGTTGAGCGAGACCCAGAAGCGGCCGTCGTTCTCGTCGAGCTTCGCGGACACCAGGTTCATGCCCGGCGACCCGATGAACCCGGCGACGAACAGGTTGACCGGCCGGTCGTAGAGCTCCTGGGGCGGCCCGACCTGCTGCAGCACACCGCGCCGCATGACGGCCACGCGGTCCCCGAGCGTCATGGCCTCGGTCTGGTCGTGCGTGACGTACACGGTCGTCACGCCGATCTCGCGCTGGATGCGGGCGATCTGCGCTCGCATCTGCACGCGCAGCTTGGCGTCCAGATTGGACAGCGGCTCGTCCATCAGGAACGCCTGCGGGGCCCGCACGATCGCCCGGCCCATCGCGACGCGCTGGCGTTGCCCGCCGGAGAGGTTGCGGGGCAGGCGACCGAGGTGCTCGGTCAGTTCGAGGACGCCGGCCACCTCGCGGACGCGGTGGTCGATCTCCTTCTTCGCGAGCTTGCGCAGCGTGAGGCCGAACGCGATGTTGTCGTACACGTTGAGGTGCGGGTAGAGCGCGTACGACTGGAACACCATCGCAACATCGCGGTCGCGGGACGGCACCTCGTTGACGACCTTCTCACCGATGTGGATCGTGCCCTCGGTGATCTGCTCGAGCCCGGCGATCATCCGCAGCGCCGTCGTCTTGCCGCAGCCCGACGGGCCCACGAGCACCAGGAACTCGCCGTCGCGGATCTCCAGGTTGAGATCGGTGACCGCACGGGTGCCGTCACCGTAGGCCTTGCCCAGCCCCGTCAGAACGACTTCTGCCACGCCAACTCCCTGGTCCGGTGTGACTGCAGACCGTAGGCCCGCCATCCCTAAGGGAGATTTAAGGAC
The DNA here is from genome assembly GCF_014646255.1 of Lentzea pudingi. Taxonomy (GTDB): domain Bacteria; phylum Actinomycetota; class Actinomycetes; order Mycobacteriales; family Pseudonocardiaceae; genus Lentzea; species Lentzea pudingi. The sequence goes on along the minus strand of NZ_BMNC01000001.1, from coordinate 269,305 downwards.
GAAACACGATCTCGATAAGCTCGTGACACCTCTCCCAAACGACGGGTTCGCTGCTTACGCTGCGTGTATGTCGAAGGTGCTGGTGGTCGAGGACGACCCGGTGGTCCAGGCGGCGCTCGTGCACGCGCTGACCGACCTCGGGCACGTCGTGCAGGCCGTCGGCACCGCCGTCGCCGCCCTGCGCGAGGCGGGCACTTCCGAGCTGGACCTGGTGATCCTCGACCTGGGACTGCCTGATCTGGACGGCGTCGCGGCGCTGCGGATGCTGCGCGGGGTGAGCAACGTGCCGGTCATCGTGGCGACCGCGCGGGGTGCCGAGGCCTCGGTCGTGAGCACGCTCAACGCGGGTGCGGACGACTACATCGTGAAACCGTTCTCGTCCGAACACCTGGCCGCGCGGATCAACGCGCTGCTGCGCCGCACGGGTGGTTCCGCGATTCCATCCGAGGTGGTGGAACTGGGCGAGTTGCGCATCGACCTCGCCCAGCGCGCGGCGACTCTCGGCGACTCGGCTCTCGCACTGAGCCGGCGGGAGTTCGACCTGCTGGCCTATCTCGCGCAACGGCCGGGGCGCGTGATCTCGCGGCGTGAGCTCATCCAGGCCGTGTGGGGCAATCCGTACGTCGGTGACGACAAGACGATCGACGTCCACGCGTCGTGGCTGCGGCGCAAGCTCGGCGAGACCGCGGCGCATCCCCGTTACCTGCACACGGTCCGGGGCGTCGGGTTCAAGCTGGCGGCGCCCGAATGAGAGCGGTGATCACCCGCGCCCTGCTGCTCGCCGCCGGGCTGGTCGCCCTGGTTTTCGTGGCCACGTCAGGGTTCCTGCTCCACTCGCACGCCGAGGACGAGGCCGCCGAGGCCGATCGGCGGGACGCGGCCGTCGTCGCCGCGGTGCTGGCGGTGACCCCGGACGCCGACGCGGTCCGGGGAACGATCGCGCGGACGGCCGCCGGCGCCGAGGGCCGGTTGTCGGTCGTGCTGCGCACCGGCGCACGCCTCGGGGCCGGAGGAGGCGCGCCGGTGGTCTCCGTCGACGGGGCCGTGGTCTCGGTGGTGCCCGGCGCGGTGCGGTTCCCGTTCCTCACCGTGCTCCTGGTGGCCGGTATCGCGCTCGTGGCGTTGGGGGCGGCGGTGTGGTTGGGGCACAGGCCTTTCACGCCGGTGCTGGCGGCGTTGCGGGACCTGGTGTCGTCGGTCGGGCGGCGGGTGCGGTTGCGCGGGCCCCGTGAGCTGGAGGCGCTGGCCGAGTCGATCGACGAGGCCTCGTCGCGGACGTCGCAGCTGCTCGCGAAGGAACGCGAGATGATCGCGGACGTGTCGCACCGGCTGCGGACCCCCCTGGCGGCCCTCCGGCTGGACGCCGACGCGGTGGGGTCGGGTCCCGTGGCCGACCGGATCCGCAGCGCCGTCAGCACGCTGGGCCACGACGTCGACCGGATCATCCAGTCCCTGCAACCGGCCGAGGGCGAGGCACCCGGCACGTGCGACGTGGCGTCGGTCGTGGAGACGCGGATGGCGTTCTGGTCGGCCCACGCCGCCGACCAGGGCCGGGAGTGCGAGATCGACGTGGGCGAGCCGTGCTGGGTGCCGTTGTCACCCGACGCGCTGGGTGCCGTGGTGGACACGTTGCTGGAGAACGTCTTCCGGCACACGCCTCCCGCCGCACCGGTCGGGGTGTCGGTGGTGCGGCACGCGGGCTGGGTGACGCTGGTCGTCGAGGACGGCGGCACCGGTCTCGCCGACCCGTCGTCGGCGCTGCACCGCGGCAGCAGCGGCGGCGGGTCGACCGGGCTGGGCCTCGACATCGCCCGTGCCGCCGCGGAGGCCACCGGAGGCACCATCCACCTCGAACGCGGCCGGCTGGGCGGCGCGCGGGTGCGGTTGCGGTTCGGGGAGGCCGACAGCCACCACGAGCCGGCGAGCCCTCGCGCGTGGCGGCTGTGGCACGGTCACCCCTGAGTCAGACCGCGTCGACCTTGAACGGGTCGTGGTCGGTCAGCAACTTGTCCAGCCGCGCCCTGTCCACCCGGCTGGTGATGTAGGTGTCCTCCTGGCGGTCCCTGAGCACCTTGGCCAGCGTGAACGCCGAGGTGACGGTGTAGAGCATCGCGATGCCCAGGAACGCGCGGACCCACCCGTCCACGGGCAGGAACACGACTCCGATGCCGACCGCGGTCAGCGAGAGCGCGAACGAGAGGACCGCCTGCACGTAGAACGCGGCGGTCGTCGGTGTGTGCGAGGGCGCGGAAGAGGTCATGATCCGAGAGTCCTGGGCCGCACCCGCACTTGTCATGAGTACGGTTACTCATGTGCTGGTCACGGTTCGTCCAGCAGCCGGGCACAGCGGATCAGGCCTGGGTGCGGGCAGGCCTGCGGGTGGTGACGCTCGGATCGACCGACGTGGCATGCGCTTTCCTGCAGTGGCTGCACCGGGTTCTCGCCACCGTCGCGAGCCCGGAGGAGCTGACCCCGCTCTACATCGTGCACGGCACCGCTGGCACAAACCCGACCCACGGCATCTGGTAGGCACGGCACGTGCCGCGCCACCGCGTCCATTCGCGCGTGATGTGCTGGCAGACGGTGGATCGCGCCATCGCACTCGCCGAATGCATCGGCCGTCCGGCCGATCCCTCCTGGCACCGGTTGCGTGCCACGATCGCCGCCGACGTGCCCACCCACGGCTGGAACCCCGACGTGCGCGCGTTCACCGCCTCCAGTCCTCAGTGGACGGTGGGGCGCCCCAGCGCAGTTCGAGGACCACCGGCGGGGTGAGCACCGCCGTGGCCGTGCCGCCGGAGATCCGCCAGTCCACACCGGGGGAACGCAGTTCGATCGGCGTCCCCGCGACGCGCAGGCCGTCCGGGACCGGTTCCAACTGGACAACGTTCTGGCCAAAATCGGGACGCGGCGCGAATTCGACCACCGCGGGCACCCGCCCTTCGACCGAACGCACCAGTCCGCCGCTCAAGCTGTCGGTCACCTGAAGCCCTGTCCAGCGCGTTCGCACGGACATCGTGCCGGGTGCGTACTGTTGGCCCAACGGCAGCTGGTTCCTTTGGGGACGCACCGAAAAATGCCCGTCGCCACCGAGCAGGGAGGCGAACAGGGCGGGCGAGTCGGGTGCCGGCTGGCACAGCCAGGTCACGTCCGCATCCGGTGTGACCAGGGCGAAGGCGCGGCGGTCGGAGAGCAGGCTGTGCCGTTCGATCGGCACGGCCGCGCGCACCGGAACCAGCTGGGTCAGGAAATCCACGCAGGTAACGCAAGTAGGCGCTAGGGCCATCAGTCCCGTGTTGGGCAGAACTTACGCGCGTCCTAAACCTCTTTTATTACATCAGGTTCGGATGCGTGGATTGTTCGCGTTGAGTCATGTCGATAGGGTCCGCGTATCACCACAGGGCATCACGTTAAGAGGGCTTTCTTTGATCGGGCAGCGTGGACGACCGCCGTCGGATGCCGACCTGATCGATGCCGTCAGAGACGGCAGGGTCGAGGAGTACGGCAAGCTCTACGAACGGCACGTTCGCTCGGCGAACATCCTGGCGATGCAGCTGTCCTCGTCGTCCTCGGACGCCGACGACCTGGTGGCGGAGGCGTTCGCCAAGGTTCTCGCCGCGCTGCGCGGAGGCGGCGGTCCCGGCCCGTCGTTCCGGCCGTACCTCCTGACGGCGGTGCGGCACGCGGCGTACGACCGCACCCGCAAGGAGAAGCGGATCGAACTCGCCGGTGACATCGACGAGGTTCCGGGTGCCACCAAGGCGACCAGCGTGCCGTTCCGCGACAAGGCGGTCGAGGACCTGGACCAGACGCTGGCCGCGACGGCGTTCGCGACGCTGCCCGAACGGTGGCAGACGGTCCTGTGGCACACCGCGATCGAGGGCCAGTCCCCCGGCGAGATCGCACCGCTGCTGGGTCTGACCGCGAACGGCGTCTCCGCGATGGCGTTCCGTGCGCGCGAGGGCCTGCGCAAGGCGTTCCTGCAGGCACACGTCAACCAGGAGCCGGCGGAGAAGTGCCGTGCCACGGTGACGAAGCTCGGCGCGTGGACCCGTGGCGGCCTCAAGGGACGCGACGCGATCCACATCGACGAGCACATGGACAACTGCGCCGAGTGCCGCAAGCTCGCCAGCGAACTGTCCGACGTCAACGGCGCGCTGCGCGGCCTCGTCGCCCCGATCGTGCTCGGCACGGGCACCGCCGGGTACCTCGCCGCCGCCGCGACCGCGGGCAAGGGCGCCGCGGTGGGCATCAGCCTGACTTCGTGGCTAGGTGTCGCCGCCTCGGCCGCCGCCGTGGTCGTGGTCGCCGCGTCCGGTGTCGTCAGCTCGGACGGCGGCTCGGCCGCCACCACGATCCCGGGCGGCGCCCCGGAGACCAGCACGAGCGTCTCGGACGGGGTCACCCAGACCGGTCAGCCCAGTCAGCCCGGCTCCAGCCAGACCTCCGGCACCGCGGCGGCCGGTACCTCCGCGGGCTCGGCCGCGCCCGGCGCCGGCACGAGCGGGCCCGGCGCACCGGTGGTGACGACGACGAGCGACACGGTCGCTCCCTCGGCGGCGAAGCTCTCGGGGTCGGCCCCCGGCAGCATCGCGATGACGACCGAGGGCCCGGCGAACGAGATGAACATCAGCATCACCAACAACGGCGACGCCCCGACCACGCTGCCGGCGCTGACGCTCACGATGCCGGACAAGATCAAGACCGTCGGGCCGGGCAAGACCTCGGCCGGGATGGTCGGATGCCCGGCAGGCAAGGGCACCATCACGTGCGAGGGCGGGCAGACGCTCGCTCCCGGCCAGACCATCATCTACCGCGCACGGCTGCAGGCCGGTTCCAAGGCCGGGGACGGGATCATCACCGGCGTGGCGGGGCCGGTGCGGGTGAGCATCTCCATCACGATCTCGTGACCACTCAGTCCACTTCGGACAGCGGAATCGGCGCGGGGACCGCACCATGAGCGGGTGGAGGAGCTCACGGCGGCGCTGACCGGGCTGGAAGCGCCGTTCCGCACGCTCGTCGACGACTCGGAGTGGGCGCACGCGAGCGTCGAGGGGCTGGTGCTCGACCTCGGCACCTGGTGGTCAGCCGACGCCGGGACGCGGCTGCAGCCCCAGGTGACGTTCAGCGACGCGCTCAGCGAGGCGGGCCGCCACAACCGCGGGGTGTACGTCGAGGGCTACCTGTGGACGGACGGGCAGGCCGTCGCGGCCGGGTGGTGCGGGCTCGGTGGCGCGGTCGTCTACGGGCCCCGCGCGGAGGCCTACCTGGGGGTCGCGTTGTCGCCCCACTTCTGCCGCCGGATCCAGCAGCGCAACGGCACAGCCGCGGTGCTCATGAGCAAGCACCCGCGGCTGTTGCCGTTGCTGCGGGACGGGCTGCCGCGGGGTGCGGTGCTGCCCGGCGGGAGGCCCGGTCCCCGCTCAGCCGGCGCCTAGGGCGGCGAACCTCTCGTCCGCCTCCTCCTGGTGCCGGGCGGCCTCGGCGGGATCCGTGACGGCGCGGGCGAGGTGCTTGTGCGCGTTCGCGGCCTCACGCCGGTCGTCGATCCGTTCGGCCAGGTCGAGCGCCTCACGCAACGGAGCGATGGCCTCGTCCGGACGTCCGGCGGCGATCAGCACGTCGCCGAGGTAGTTGAGCACCACGGTCTCCGTCGTCACGTCACCGATCGCGCGCACGGCCGCCAACGCCGATTCCAGCGCCTCCAACGCTTCGGAGTGCCGGCCCATCGCGTGCAGGATCATGCCGAGCGCGCTCTGGGTGTCCGCCTCGTCGCGGCGGCTGCCCATCTCGCGCATCAACGCGAGCGCCGACGTGCACGCCTGCAGCGCCTCGTCGTACCGGCCGAGCGCGCTGTAGATGTTGCTGACGTTGCTCATCGCCTGCGACTCGAGGTGCCGGTCACCGAGCTGACGTGCCACGGTGATGGCCTGTTCGAGCAGGTCAGCGGCTTCGGCGTGGCGGCCGAGGGTCCGGTAGACCAGCGAGAGGTTGTTCAGCGTGCCCGCCACGCCCTGCAGGTCGCCCAGTTCGCGGAGCATCTCGATCGCACGCTCGTTGTAGTGGATGGCCCTCGGGTACTGCGCGGTCTGCCAGAACACCATCGCGTAGTTCTTCGTGGTGATGGCGAGCGCGACCGGCTCGTCCTTCGCGGCCTCCAGCGCCAGCTCGTTGATCGTGGCCCAGTCGCGCGTGTGGCCGCGCACCATGCAGAAGAACGTCAACGCGCGTGCGAGCTGCCACGTGTGTGTGCGCCAGTCGCCGTCGAGTGACAACGCCACGGCGGCCACGAGCGTCTGGCGTTCGGTCTCCAGCCACTCGACCGCGTGGTCGTAGTCGCGCAGCACCAGCCGCGACGCCGGCCGGTAGGTGATGTCGACCTCGTACTTGCGCGCGGCGGGCGACATCAGCCGCGTCGCCTGGTTCGCCGTGTCCAGGAAGTGGTCGAGCAACCTGGTCAGCGGCGCGCGGCTGGAGTCCACCTTGGACTGCGCGTACTGCCGGAGCAGGTCGTGCATCCGGTAGCGGCCGAGCGTCGTCGACTCGAGCAGGTGCACGTCGACGAGGTCTTCGAGCATCGCGTCGCTCTCGAACAGGTCGAGCTCGCCCAGCGCCGCGGCCTGGTCGACGTCGAAGTCCGTGCCGTGGTGCAGGCCCAGCAGGCCGAAGAGCCGCTGGTGACCGGCGGGAAGCTGACTGAACGACAGTGCGAACACCGCGTCCAGTTCGGATAATCGTCCCTCGCGCAACCGCGTCGCGAGGTGGGCGGTGGTCCACGTGGGACGGCTGCGGAGTCGTCCGGCGGCCAGGCGCACGGCCAGCGGCAGCCGTCCGCACAGCGCGACGACCTCGCGGGCCGCCTCGTCCGTGCCGCGGTCGTCACCGACGATCGTGGCGAACAGCTGCAGCGCCTCCGCCTCGGACAGCACGTCCAGCGTGAGCGTGGACGTACCCTCCAGTTCGACCAGCCGCGCGCGTGACGTGACCAGCACCAACGAGCCAGGCACGCCTGGCAGCAGCGGCCGTACCTGGTCGGCGCTCACCGCGTTGTCGAGCACGACCAGCAACCTGCGCCGGGACAGTTCGGCCCGCCACAGGGCGGCTCGTTCGTCCAGGCTCACAGGGATCTCTTCGAGTCCGAGCGCGCGCAACAGCACGTCGAGCGCGTCTGTCGGTTCCACGGGCGCACGACCCGCGGTGTGCGCGTGCAGGTCGATGAACAGCTGACCGTCCGGGTACTCCAGGCGGTGCGCCAGGTGCACGGCGAGCGTCGTCTTGCCGACGCCCGGCATGCCGTCGATCGCGGAGATCACGACGGCCGCCTTGCCGGTGACGGCCCTGGTCAGGCGGTCGATCTCGGCGGTGCGGCCGGTGAAGTCCGCGACGTCGCGCGGCAGCGTGTTCAGGACCAGCCGCGGCTGGTCTCCGCGCAGCAGCCGGGCGTGCAGCTCGCGCAGTTCGCCGCCCGGATCGGTGCCGAGCTCGTCGGCGAGCAGCACCCGCACGTCCTCGAACGCCTGCAGCGCCTCGGCCGACCGGTTGGCCCGTTGCAACGCGTGCATGAGCTGCAGCCACAGCTGTTCCCGCAACGGGAACTGCTTCGTCAGCCGCCGCAGCTCGGCGATCAGCCGCTCGCCCTGGCCCAGCTCGATCGACAGCCGCGCGTGCTGCTCGGCGACGGTGAGCCGCCGTTCCTGCAGCAACGTGAGCTCGGCTTCGAGCCGCGGCCCCACGGTGAGGCCGTCGAGCGCCGGGCCACGCCACAACGCCAGCGCGTCCGCGTACTTCGCGACCGCCGCCCGGTGATCACCCTGTTCCAGAGCTCCGTCGCCGGCCGCGCACAGCTCCTCGAAGACGCCGACGTCGACCTCTCCGTCCGGCACCTTCAGCCGGTAGCCGCCGGGAACCGTGACGAGGTCGTCCAGCACGAGCTTGCGCAGGGCGGCGACGTACGTCCGGATGTTCGATTCAGGAGCCGCCGGTGGAGATTCCCACACCGCCTCGCTCAGATGTTCAAAACTGACAGTTTTGTTGGCATGCAGTGCCAACGCCGCGAGCAGTGCCCTTTGCCGGGGCCCGCCCAGCCGCAGTTCCACGCCCCCACGCCAAATCTGCAGCGGCCCAAGAAGCCGATACCGCACTAGCCCTCCTCGGGGGGCATGGTGCCAGAACTCGGGGGTGCTGTGCGGAATTTGTGCGGACGATCTTGGAAACTTGGCGCACGCCGCTGTGAAGAGGGGGAACGAAGATGGACCTGAGCAGATCATGGTCCGGCCAGGCAGCCTAGGATGACCGCATGACCGAGACGGCGAAGCGACGTCCCGGCCCCCGGATCGAAGAGGTCGCGCGGGTCGCCGGAGTGTCGAAGTCGACCGTCTCGCGCGTCATCAACGACGAGCAGTACGTCAGCGCGAAGGCCCGGGAGGCCGTGCACGCCGCCATCGCGGAACTCGGCTACTCCCCCAACCAGGCCGCGCGCGCCCTCGCCGGCAACCGGGCCAACGCCATCGCCCTCGTCGTCTCCGAACCGACCGGCCGGGTGCTGTCCGACCCGTTCTTCGCGGGCGTCCTGCGCGGCGTGCACGCCGAACTCGCGGGCCGCCACATGCAGTTGCTGCTGATGATGAGCCAGCCGAACGACCCCGGCGACCTCGTCACGTACCTGAGCAGCGGGCACGTCGACGGCGCGTTGCTGGTGAGCCTGCACGGCGAGGACCCGCTGGTGCCGATGCTCGCCGAGATCGGCCTGCCCGTGGTGTCCGGCGGACGGCCGCTGGGCGCGACGGTCCCGTTCGTGGACGCCGACAACTTCACCGGCGCCCTGGAGGCCGCGCGCCACCTGGCGTCGCTCGGCCGCAAGCGGATCGCCACCGTCGCGGGCCCGAAGGACATGGCCGTGGGCGCGGACCGGCTCAGCGGGTTCAAACGCGGCCTCAGCGAGGCCAAGCTCACCGCGAATCTGGTGGCACACGGCGACTTCACGCCCGAGAGCGGCGCACGGGCAATGGAGAAGCTGCTGCGCAAAGCCCCCGACATCGACGCGGTGTTCGTGGCCGCGGACATCATGGCGCTCGGCGCGTTGCAGGTGCTGCACGCCCAGGGCAAGCGCGTTCCCGAGGACGTCGCCGTGGTCGGCTTCGACGACTCGGTGTTCGCCGCCACCGCCACGCCGCCGCTGACGACGATCCGGCAGGACGTCGAGGAGCTCGGGCGGACGATGACGTGGCGGCTGCTCGCGGAGCTGGCGGGCGAGGACGGGCTACCGCCCTCGCTGCTGCTGCCCACGTCGCTCGTGGTGCGGGCCAGCGCCTGATCAGCGCTTGTCACCACCGGCGATCGGACGCCTGCCGGTCCCCAGGGAGGTCGACCTGGTCTCCTGCACCCCGGCAAGTTCCCCGTTGCTCCACTCCCGCAGTGACTGGAGCAGGACGCGCAGGTCGTCCTCGATCTCCCAGCGCTCGATCGCGTCGGACTCCAGCATCTTGGTGAGGAACTCCACCACCACCTGCTTGCTGTTCTGGCGTTCCTGAGCGAGCACCTGCATGACCTCCGTGATGCTCTTCTCCCGCACCGAGAGCTGCAACGCGAACTGGTGGTAGTCACCTTTGACGATGATGCCCCGCATCCGTTCGACCTTCCGGTCCAGCGCGGCGTGGACCAGGCTGGGTTCGTCCATGCTGAGGGTCAGAAAGATCTCGACGTGCAGACCGAACCTCTGTCCGAACGGGTCACCACTGGTCAGCTCCTTGAGAGCCTGTTCTTCCGCCTCCCTCACCTCGCCGACCTCGAAGGTGCGGGTGACCCCGCGGAGACACCTGGTGATCTCCGGCATCAGCTCGTTGCCGACGTTCGTGACCCCGGACCTGACGGCGAGCTCCGCGTCCTGCACGCGCCAGCGCAATTCGACGACGGCGTCGAAGAAGACGTCGTCCCCTCGACAGGGCAGTTTCGTCTCGACGCGCGTCAGGTGCGTACCCATGTCGATCTCGTAGACGTGGCACACCCGTTGCCTGATCAGCCTACCCGCGGACGGCTGCTGGTCCGGCGCGAAGAAGAGACGTTTCCCCGTCGACGTCACGAAAAGCCTCGCGGTCCTGGCATCCGCCGGCATGCGGCCGCGCAACGCGTCCCACTTGCCGAGTGAGCAGTCTCCCAGGATCGGCCCCACGACCTCACGAGGACGTTCCGGCGGCAACCGGGTCTCCTCCTCGCTCCCCTCCTCAGCCGCGGGGTTCCCGTCGGCCACAACGAGACGGCGCGCCAGCGAGATGGCTTCGTCCTGGGACAACTGGCGGGTCATGAAGCGGTCCTCTCGGTGAGCGGCAGGATGGAGCTTTCGAGAACGAGCGCGATGTCCTCGTCGAGGGGGTCGGACCAGTCGCGACGCATCCGTTCGACAAGGTGCTGCAGGCGGCGGAGATCGCCGTGCCCGGCGATGAGGTGCGGCATGAAGGCGACCAGCGCGTCGAGGCAGGCATCGTCCTTCTCCGCCGCGTGGATCCATTGACGGAACAGGCCTTGCACGACCTCGCCCTGGTCACGCCCGCGCAGTCCCCACCTGACGAGCTCCGAGACGTCGCAGGTGTGCTGGGGGTTCTCCTCCAGCAAGGTGAGCAGCAGTGGCCAGCGCTTCTTGTCCTCGGTGCCCATCCGGTCCCTCCCGGCGCGCTGGACCAGCACGTTGCGGGAGTGCCCGCACCAGAAGACCAGATAGGCGACAGTCCACCGAGCCAGGTCGCGAACGCTCTGCCTGTTGCTCCGCGTCCAGTCGGCCAGCCGGGCCAGCACTGAGGACACCGCGCCGAACGCCAGGAGGTTCGCGATGCTGCGCGCGGCCGCGTGGACCAGATCGCTGTACCCGTTCTCGGGCAACACAGATCGGCGTTCGGACGGGGTGCCGAGCACGTGGAGCTCCCGCAGCGCCTTGTCGATCCGGTGCAGTCCGAGGTCGTAGCCGAGCGCCGCCGCCGCGGTCCACTGCTGGGCCTCGCTGCCGTACCGCCTCCACTCCTGAAGGCGTTCGAACACGGCGTCCGCCATGCGTTCGTCACGTGCGGCCTGGTCGAGCGCGATGGCTGCGAACCGCCGGCGATGTTCCCCGTCGGCTCCCTCGGTCGCCGCCAGCGGGCCGATGTTGTCGGTGAAGGTGCTGGAGAAGGACAAGGAGCAGAACAGACCCATCGTCTGCGCGGCCCGCACCCACACCATGGGCCTGCGGTCGTCGCTGAGCTCCGTGAGCCACTCCAAGACGGCTTCGCGCAGCTTGTGGTGCCGGTGCCAGAGGTGACTGAGCAGTACGACGGGAAACCGTTCGTCGGCGAACATGACCAGTTTCGTCGGAGTCTCGATGCCACCGAACGAAACGGTGCCGTCCTCCATGGTGGCGCGCGAGGCGGGCAGGTTGACCCCGTGGTCTTCGGCGAACAACGACTCCTCCGGCTTCCTGGCGTGCTCTCCTCTCATCTTCTTCAGCAAGGTGGTGGCCAGAGCCGCCCCCGCTTTCACCACAACGTCGTACTCCGAGACGTTGAACACCGCGAGCGATATGCGGAAAGCGTTGAGACGCAATGCTTCCGGCAGTGCGTCGGCCGGACAGGAGAGCTCCGCGAACCACTCCTCGACCTGTCGGCGCACCAGCAGGGCCGCCCGAGTCTCCACTTGGGACAGATCGATCTCCCCGCGTGCCATCTCCGCCAAGAAGCCCGCGATCTGCGCCGCCTCAGCGGGTTTGGGGTCCGCCGCGAGCGCCTCCCGGAGACCCCGGTTGGTGTAGAGCTGTTCGAGCACCTCGTCGGCATCGCAGTCGTCGTCGCGCAACTCATCTCTGAGATGCCGGGAGACCAGGTCGTAGATGTCGGGAGGAGGGCACGACCTGGCGAACCCGCCGAGCACGTGGTTCTGCCCGTCGCGGTGGCAGATGACCACCAGGTACGACTCCTTGGCGGCGAACCTGGCCGCTAGCGCATCGAGGTCGAGCTCCGTCAGTGCTTCGGCCTGAGGGCGTGAGAGTTCCATGACGTAGCCACTGCCGCGCTCGATACCAGCCTCGTCGATTTTGATTGGATCGCTGCCGTCGATTCGGAAGATCTTTCCCGCAGTGAGGGCGCAGACCAGCCGCAGCCCCGTCGTGAACCGTCCCGTGCCAGGCCTGCCGTTGAGCACGAGCACCCGCGCCTGTTCCAACGCGCCCAGCAGGTCGTCGTAGCCGGCCACCAGCACGTAGCGGCTGCGCACCCACCGGAGGATCTCGTCCCGGACCGGCACCGCGCGAAAATCCCCACCGGCGCTCGAAGACCTGAAGTTGTAGTAGATGTAGCGGTCGCCGACCTGCAGGTCCTGGATGGACGCGTCGCGGTTGAAGGTCATCGCGCCCGCGGTCGTCAGGCCTCTGCCCCGGAGATAGGCCTCGTCGAGATCACGCCGGTCGGGTTCCTTCGCGCCACCGGGCCCGGACGACGGGGAACTGTCCGACGGCTCGGTACCCGGCTTGCCCGCGTCGGCCGTCGCGGAGTCCGGTGGCGGTGCCGCAGCAGTCGTCTCGTCGCTCACCGTTCACCCCCGAAGTAGTTGTGGTGCACGGCGTCGCCGTTGTGTTGAGTGCCGATCGAGGTAGTCCCGTTGAAGACGACCGAGTAAGACTTCTGTGCGGGTTTCTGTTCCGCGGACTGGGTCTCCGGGGGCCTGCCCGGGGGCAGGGAGTGACCGGGAACCCGCACCCATCCGTTGACGTCCTCGGCTCGGCAGTAAGCCACGCGGTCGAGCCGGTCGACGAGCTCGTACAGCTCACTGCTGATCGCGATGACAAGGTAGCTGCCCGACGCGGCACGCAACTGTTCGAACGCGGACCGGGAGTTGGCGAGATCGTGGGCCCGGTCGAAGTCGCCCATCGCGACACCCGCGCTCACCGGCTGTCTGACCAGATCGGAGAGCCGGCCGAGCCCTCGTCCCAGCACCACGCGCGGGGAGATGTCCTGGGGCAGATCGCACAGCAGATGTCCGGTCGTGATCCGCACCGCGATGTCGTCGCGCCCGAACGCGTCCGGGATGAGCGCTCGCAAGGATTCGAACCCGCGGGCCTCGGTCTTGAGCGCCAGCACGAGCCGGCCCTCGGACGCACCGGGCTCTTGGTTCACGAGCGGTTGCAGGCCGGGGTCGTCGCGGAGCACACGGGTCTGCATGTCCTGGATCTCCTGACTGACGCGGAGACCGCACTCGTCGAGGGCCTCCCGGTGACGGGTGAAGGTGTCGACGGCGTCGGCCGCCCGGCCGGACAGGTACAGCGTCCGCGCGGTGAGAGACGTGATGGCCGCGTCCTCCGGATGCGCTGAGTGCAATCGCGTGACGATCTCGATCTGCTCGCGATGGTGCCCGAGTTCCACGCCGACCTCGGCGGCGAGCTGCTGCGCGTCACGCCGCGCCGCCTGGAGTTGCAGGCGTTCCCCGGCAGCGCGTGATGTCGCCACACCAGCCAGCGGATCACCCACAGCGAGAGCAAGCGCCTCGGCCAACGCCGAGGCGGCACCACGGAGCCCTTCCGCGGTCCGCCTGTCTGCGGAACGCGCTCTCCCGACAAGCGTGCTGAACTTGCGCACGTCGACGAGCCCATCGGGGACCTTCAGGCTGCGCAAGCCGCCCTTGCTCTGCAACGCGTCGGGGAACCCCGCCTGAGCGAGGGCATCGCGGAGTTCCCCCACCTGTTTGGCCAGCTCGGTCTCCGCGCTCGCGGGCGGGTCGTCCCACAGCCACTCGTACAGCGATTCCAGTGACACTGGTCGTCCACCGTTCAGCAGCAGGCGGGCCAGTAGCCAGGAGGCCTTCCTGCCGAGGTCGGCGCGGTGCCCCTCGACGTAGATGCCCACCTCTTCCCAGACTCGGAAGTCCACCTGCTCTCCAGGTAATTCCACAGCACCTCTTTCTCGAAGAAGGCAATGTCTCACCAACCGAATGGAATCTCCCCGCCAACGCCTTGGCAATCACGGCGTCCATCGTTTCTCCCATGGCCGCATCGAACGGCCGCTGACAAAGGAGAAGAAATGGACAACCACGATCTCGCCTGGAAGAAGAGCACCTTCAGCGATGGCGGAGGCGAGTGCGTCGAAGTGGCGCTGACGAGGAAGGGCGTCGCGGTGCGGGACTCGAAGAACCCGGCGGGCCACGCTCTCTGGTTCACCAAGTCCGAATGGACTGCGTTTCTGTACGGCGTGCTCGACGGCGAATTCGGCTTGTACTGAGCGGACAGAGAAGTGTCACGCCGTGCCGCCGTCGCGTGCGGCGTGACGCCTCAGTCGGCCGATCAGGTCGTCGAGAAGGCATCGCGCTTCGTCTCCGTGCACTGCCATCTCCCGCAGCAGCGCCCATCGCTGACGATAGATCTCGACCTGATCCTCCGAATCGAGGGTGAGTGGACCGTGGATCATCTCCACGGTCGCCACACTTTCGTCCTCACCTTCGTAGATCACGAATCCGTGTGAATAGGTTGCCAAAGCTTCGCCGTCGAGTGGAATCAGACCGAGGTCGATGTTGTCCAGGGTCGATATCGAAAGCAACCGGTCGAGCTGGGCGAGCAGAACGTGCGGCGGCCCTGGCCTCCAGCGCAGAGCAGCTTCGGTGATCAGGAATTCGAACTTCCGCCCCGCCTCGTACAGGGCGAGCTGCCTCTCGACGCGCCCGGCGACAGCCGCCGCCAGTGCGTCGTCCTCATAACCGGGGGTGAACAAGGAAAAAACCCGGCGGGCGTACTCCGCTGTCTGCACCAGGCCTGGCACAACTGACGGCTGGTAGGTCCTGACGATGGAGGCAGCGGCCTCCCAGTCACCGATCACATGCTGCAGGTGCCTCCCGCCCGACAGCGCGGCCGCCCAGGAGTGCGCCTCGAGGTGCGCGTTGCCGGTGATGATCGCGAGCGATCGCACCGTCTCGACCGGAGCTCCAAGCACCCTCCCCCACTGCTCGACCTCGAACACGGTCGGCAACGCCGTGCCCGCCTCGATCCTGGACACCTTCGACTGGCTGATCGACGCCCTGCGACCGAGTTCTCTACCCGACAGACCGGTCCGCAGGCGCAGGCGCCTCAATTCCTGAGCGAGAAGCTGCCTGGCGGAAACGTGGTCATTCACCACATCCCCTACCCGTCACACGTGATTCATAATGATTCATCGCGAGTCATAATGAAGCAAGAAGAGGCTGGGTGTCAACGGCTGGGCGATGGTGCGATCAGGTGATTCAGTTCGATCACTTCATTCACGCGCTTGCGGTCCAGGTGCCACTCGAGCACGCCGCATGAGCGACCTACATCGCTGACCTTCAACCGTCCGTGACCGAATAGATGGACTTTCACTCGTTCGGCACAACCTCGGGGCACCGTCGGTAACACCTGGAGTGGTTTCTCGATGGTGAGGCGTACAAGCCCACCGCGAGGGAGTTGCGACAGTGATCGAGAACTCGGCCGCCGGTCTGGTGATGGTTCCCGGCGAGGTGACGGTGACCGTCACCGGCGAACAGCACCACCAGGACGTGCTCTCCCGGTACGCGGTGCCGGACGGGGTGATGCGGCACGTCGCCGTGAACCTGACGTGGTGCACGATCGCCGCCGGCAAGTACCGGGGTCGGCGCGGGATCGAGGTGCGTCTCGACGGGTACCGCGTGGGTGAGCTGACTTTCCTGATGTCGCAACGGTATGCGCCCGTGCTGATGCACGTGGAGTCCGGTGGCGGGTCGACCGGCTGTGCCGCGTTCGTCCAGCGCGGTGCCAACGGGCTGTTGCAGATCTCGCTGCGGATGCCGCGGGAGATCCCCCGTGGCGCGGTCGTTCCGGTTGCGGGGGCGCGCAAGTCGTGGATGACGCCCGCGGCCATCGGTGTGGCCAGTGTGCTCGCGTTCTTCTTCGTGATCGGCATCATCGGGGCGATCGCCAACGGTCCGACGGACGTGAACAAGGCAGCGGCTGGGCTCTCCACCACGACCACCGCGCCTGTCACGACCACCGCGCCGACCAGCACCACCCTGACCACGACGACCACCACAACGACTACGACCACCACTCCCCCGGCGGCCCCGCAGCCGAAGCCGCAACCCCAGCCCCAGCCCCAGCCCGCGCCGAAGCCCGCTTGCGACCCGAACTACGGCGGATGCGTGCCGATCGCGTTGGACGTCGACTGCGCCGGCGGCAAAGGAAACGGACCTGCCTACGTAGCAGGCCCGATCCCCGTCATCGGCAACAACGTCTACGGACTGGACCACGACAACGACGGCACCGCCTGCGAGTGAGCCAAGGCCTCAGCCGCGCTCGTACGGCGTCTTCTCCCCCGCCTCGACGCCGAACGCCAGGTGGTTGCCCGCGGGTGGCAGCGGGCAGGTGGCGAAGTCGGTGAACGCGCACGGCAGGTTCGTCGCCCGATTGAAGTCGAGCACGACCTTGCCGTCGCGCGGGGTGGCGGCGAGCTGCCGGTTGGCCGCGTAGGTGGTGACACCGCTGGTCTCGTCGGTGAACAGGATGCTGAGGCCACCGTTGCGCCCGTTGAACGCCGTCAGGGTGTGTTCGGTGCCGTTGAAGCTGAACCGCACACGGCCCGGCGCCTCGTACACGTGGCTAAGGCCCTGCACGACCGCACCGACGGTCGTGGGAACGGGCGCGTCGAACGGTTCGTACTCGCCTTCCAGCACCCACTGTTCCTGCGGGTCGTACGCCGGAACACCCATGAAGTCTCGCAGCACCGGGGCTTTCGGGTCGTGCACGCGGATCAGGTAGCCGCCGCGCCGGGCGATCTCGATCTCGACGTCCCCTGCCGTGACGCGCGTGCCGGCGCCGCTCTGGACGAGTTCGAAGCGCTGTGTCTCTCCCTCGCTGCGCCAGTACGCCGCGTCGTCGTCTTGCCACCACTCGCCCGGTAGGCCGTCATAGGTGCGTGGGGTGGTCTCCAGCCAGTCGAGAGAGACCAGCGCCAGCCACCCGTACGGGTCGGCCAGCGTGTTCTCCCGCTCCGTCTTCCAGGTCTGCCAGTCCTCCGCGAAGCTCATGTCCCTGCGAACGACGAACTTGGGGCATCGCTTCCCTGTTCCACGGAGTGGGACAGGGAAGCGATGCCCCGCGCTTCGGGCCCCCCGCTCCGGCCACCAACGGCGTGCTGCACGACGCCTTCCTCGCCCTCCTGGTCGCGCGTCCTGGTGTCGAACCAGGCACCTCAGGCTTATGAGGCCTGAGTGATCGCCGGATCCCGCGCGCTGGAGTGACCGACCGGACTCGCACCGGCTTCGACCAGGACCACAACCTGGTGCCTCGACTGCTTCGGCTTCGGTCACGGCTGCCCGTCGAGGACTCGAACCTCGATCTCCGCGTTCAGAGCGCGGTGTCCGTGCCAATTGGACCAACGGGCATCAAAAAAGCCGCCTCGTCGCTCGGTGCGACGGGACGGCTCCCCGGAGACATGAGTCAGCTCATGCCGAGGAGCACCAGACGTGCTGATGGCGCATGTGTTGCATCACGGCTGGCTCCTTCCTCCGGTTCGTTGCGATCCACTCTGACGGATGACGTGGAGGTGTCGCAACGCATTATCCAGGTCTGCAAAATCTTGCAGAGACACGTGGAATCTTCCAGCAATCTTCAAGCTGACTTGCGGAAAACTTTTGCAACGTCTTTCCTGTATCGCTGACACACCCCATCGGAAGGCAAAGGTCATGTCTTACGACTGGTGGCGCCACGCCGTCATCTACCAGGTCTACGTGCGCAGCTTCGCCGACTCGGACGGCGACGGCGTCGGTGACCTGCCTGGCATCCGCTCACGGCTGCCGTACCTGCGCGACCTCGGTGTCGACGCGGTCTGGATCACGCCGTTCTACGCCTCGCCGATGGCGGACGGCGGCTACGACGTCGCGGACTACCGCGCCGTCGACCCGCAGTTCGGCGGACTGGACGACGTGCGCGCGTTGGTGGACGACGCGCACACGCTCGGCATTCGAGTGATCGTCGACATCGTGCCGAACCACACCTCGGACCAGCACGCGTGGTTCCAGGAGGCGTTGGCCGGAAACGGTCGTGAGCGCTACATGTTCCGCGAAGGTGTCGGCGACGGCCCGCCCAACGACTGGGAGTCGGTCTTCGGCGGCCCGGCGTGGACCCGGGTGGCCGACGGGTCCTGGTACCTGCACCTGTTCGCGCCGGAGCAGCCGGACCTGAACTGGGAACTGCCCGAGGTGCGCGCGGAGTTCCTCGACGTGCTGCGGTTCTGGCTCGACCTGGGCGTCGACGGGTTCCGGGTGGACGTGGCGCACGGGATGATCAAGGCGCCGGGGCTGCCCGACATCGGCCACACCGACCAGCTCAAACTGCTGGGCACGGAGTCGCTGCCGTTCTTCGACCAGGACGGCGTGCACGAGATCCACCGCGAGTGGCGTGCGGTCGTGGACACCTATCCGGGTGAACGGGTGCTGGTCGCGGAGGCCTGGACGCCTTCCGCCGAGCGGACCGCGATGTACCTGCGTGCCGACGAGATGCACCAGGCGTTCAACTTCCACTACCTGTCGGCAGACTGGACCTTCGAGGCGGTGCGGTCGGTCATCGAGTCGTCGCTGGCGGCGGTCGAACCCGTTGGGGCGCCTACCACCTGGGTGCTGTCGAACCATGACGTGCAACGGCACGTGACGCGGTACGGCGGCGGCGAGACCGGTGTCCGCCGTGCGCGCGCCGCGCTGGCGTTGATGCTGGCGTTGCCGGGCTCGGTGTACCTGTACCAGGGCGAGGAGCTCGGGCTGCCCGAGGTGCTGGACCTGCCGGACGAGGTGCTGCAGGACCCGATGTGGGAACGGTCCGGGCACACCGAACGCGGTCGTGACGGATGCCGCGTTCCGTTGCCGTGGGCGGCTTCCGGGCCGTCGCTCGGGTTCGGCACCGGCGGTTCGTGGCTGCCGCAGCCCGCGGACTGGGCGAAGCTCAGCGTGGAGACCCAGGCGGGCGACCAGGACTCGATGCTGTCCTTCTACCGCAACGCTTTGCGCGCGCGGCGGGAGAACCCCGCGCTCGGGGCGGGCCTGACCTGGGTCGACGGTCCGGACGGCGTCCTGTGGTTCGAACGCGACGGGCTCGCGTGCGCGGTGAACCTGTCCGAGGCGGTCGTCGAGCTGCCGGATCCGGGCTCGGTGCTGCTCGCCTCGTCGTACTACGGGGTGCGCGACGGACTGCTGCTCCTGCCGCCGGACACAGCACTGTGGTGGAAGCTCTGACCAGCGATTTCACCTGATCAACTAAAACTGTCAGACCCCCTGGGTACGGTCCGTGGACATCAGTTCCAGGTCGTGTTCAGGGGGTCTCGTGGTGGGCAGGTGGGAGCTCGTCGCCGGTGGTTCGGCGAAGTTCTGGGAGATCGAGCGGGCCGGTGCCGTGGTCACCGTCCGGTTCGGACGGCTCGGCGCTGCCGGGCAGACCCAGCGCAAGGAGCTGCCGTCCGAGGCCGCCGCCGAGGCGCACGCCGCGAAACTGGTGGCGGACAAGGAGAAGAAGGGCTACCGGAGCGCCGCCGCTGTTCTCCCCGTTCTCGCGCCTCCATCCGAGGAGACCTGGGTGATGCCCGCGCCCCGGATGAGGGACGTGCTGCGCCGTCGTGGCCTCGATCCGTTGCCACGCTTCGCAGTGGACGCCGCTCGCGTGCGGGAGTTCCGCGACTGGGTTCCCGCCAACGACGCCGCGATCGCCGAGGTGCTGGCCGACGAGAGGTCGGACGCCGACGTCGTGCACGCGTTGCGGGAGCAGCTCGCCGGCCGACCAAGCCACCTGGGCGCGGCGGCGCTCGCGCGAGTCGCCCAGTTGCACAAGGCGACGGTGCACTGGCTGATCGCGGAGTACGGGCTGCCGTTCGCGGTCGCGGCGATGGTGCGCCTCGGCACCCTTTTCCTCGGTGGCTTCCGCGATTCGCGCACCGACCGGACGTTCAAGGCGTATTTGAACGCGTTCCCAGAACATCAGATCGACCCGGCCGAGCACGACGGCGAGTCCCTGATCCTGCTGCGCTCGGCTTTCGCCGTCGCGGACGCGGAGACCCACGAGGCCGCCGTCGCCGAGCTGGAGAAGGTCGGTGACGGCCGGTTCGGCCGGGTGGCGCGGGCCTTCCTCGTCCCCGGCCGACACGACTGGTTCGAGGAGGCGAACGCCGACGCCCCCGGCTCGCCCTCCAACTGGATGACGTTGTGCTCGGTGAGCACGCTGGAGCAGCTCGCCGCCCTGCAGCACCGCTGGATCACCTGGTCCCCGCTCACGACGCACACCGTTTTGCACGCGCTGGGGCCCGCGATCGCGCCGTTCCTCGCCGAGGAGCTCGACGAACCCGCCCTCGACGTGGATCGCCGCAAGTTCGCGCTGAAGCTGCTCGCCACCCTGCCGACGGACGAGGCGTTCGCGCTCCTGCTGGACCGCCGGCAGGAGAAGTTCGTGCTGCCCTCGCTGCTGGCCGCGATGGCGGCGTTCCCGCTGCGGGCGGCCCGGTTGCTGGGACCGCGCGCGGCCGAACCCGATGTCCTGCCGCTGCTGCGCGCCCACCTGTCGGCGCATCCGGGCCTGGAGGTGCCCGCGGCCGCCACCGCACTGCTCGCCGAGGCGGAGTCGCAGCGCCACCCGGAGGCACCGGCGTCCGCGCTGCCCGGTGTGCTCGCCGATCCACCGTGGGCACGCCGCCGGCCGCAGCCGAAACCCGTGGTGCTGAAGGACGTCCCGACGCCCGGCCCGAGTTTCTCGTGGCTGCCGGGAGAGCGCGGGGAATGGCTGGCGATCCGGTGCTACGACGGCACTGTGAGCTCCCGCCAGAACTGGGAGGTCCTGACCGCCTGGCTCACGTCCGGCCAGATCCGCGACCACGACAACAGGCTGTTCGAGGCCGGTCCCGAAGACCTGGCCCGTCCTCTGCTCGCCGAGTGGGTGCCCCGCGACACCTGGGACAGCGAGAACTGGGGCAGGCGCATCGCCGCCCGGTACGAGCTGGACGCACTGCCCCCGCTGCTGCGGCTCGCGGCACGCCACCCGCAGGGGACGGGCGTGGCGCTGCTTCCGTACGCCACCGCCGAGGTGGCCGCGCAGATGGCGGACTGGTTGACGCGCCTCAAATCCGCCCGCGCACACGCCACCGCCTGGCTCGACCGGCACCGCGAGACGGCCGCCCGTCTCCTGCTGGCGTCGGCCCTGGGCGCAGCGGGCCGGGCACGCCGCAACGCGGAGACTGCTCTCCGCCACCTCCACCACGAGACCGGTGTCGACGTCATCGCCGTCGCCACGGCGGTCAGCGAGGAGGCGGGCGCGGCGGTCCGCGCGCTGATCGAGGTCGACCCGCTCGACGCCCTTCCCGCGAAGCTGCCGGAGATCGGCGAGTGGGCGGACCCGCGCCTGCTCCCCCAGGTGCTGCTGCACGACCGCACCGCCGCGTTGCCCGCGCAGGCCGTCACCAATCTCCTGATGACGGCCGCACTGTCCAAACCGGATGCCGTCTACCCGGGCCTGCCGCTCGCCGTCGAGGCGTGCGACCGCGAGTCGCTGGCGGAGTTCGGCTGGGCGCTCTTCGGCCGCTGGCAGGCCATGGGCACCCCGACCGCGGACGGCTGGGTGCTGCCCGCTCTCGGCTGGTTCGGCGACGACGAGACGGTGCGCCGCCTCGCCCCGCTCATCCGTGCCTGGCCCGGCGAGAACGCGCACGCCAAGGCCGTGACGGGCCTCGACGTGCTCGCCCAGATCGGCACCGAGGCGGCCCTCATCCACCTGAACGGCATCGCGGAAAGGGTGAAGTTCAAGGCCCTCAAGGCCCAAGCCCAGGAGAAGGTCGCCACCATCGCCGCGACCCTCGGCCTGTCCCGCGACCAACTGTCCGACCGCTTGGTCCCCCGCCTGGGCCTCGACGAGGCCGCAACCCTGGTGATCGACTACGGCCCGCGCCAGTTCACCGTGGGCTTCGACGAACAGCTCAAGCCCCACGTCCTCGACCAGGACGGCAAGCGCCGCACCGACCTCCCCAAACCGGGCGCGAAGGACGATCAAGAACTCGCACCGGCCGAGCACAAGCGCTTCGCCGAACTGAAGAAGGCCGTCCGCACAGTCGCGTCCGACCAGATCCACCGCCTCGAAGGCGCGATGACGACCCAACGCACCTGGACAGCGGCCGAGTTCCACACCGTCCTCGCCGACCACCCCCTGCTCCGGCACGTGGCCCGCCGCCTGGTCTGGATCACCGACGAGGGCCGGACCTTCCGCCTGGCGGAGGACAACACCCTCGCCACCCCCGAGGACACCGAGTTCACCCTTCCCGAGGCCGCCACCGTCCGGGTGGCGCACCCGGTCGACCTCACCGGCACGCTGCCCGCCTGGGGCGAGGTCTTCGCGGACTACGAGATCCTGCAACCCTTCCCCCAGCTTGGCCGGCGAGCCCACGCCTTCCTCCCGGACGAGGACACGGTTCCCCAACTGCAGAAGTACGTGGGCCTGCCCATGCCCGTGGGCAAGGTCCTGGGCCTGACCAAGCGAGGCTGGGTGCGCGGCACACCCCTCGACGCGGGCGTGGAGGAGTGGATCACCCGCCCCCTCCCGTCCGGCGGCGCCCTGGTGGCCTGCCTCGACCCCGGCATAGCGATCGGCGCGATCGACATCTACCCCGAGGTGAAGTTCAGCGCCCTGTACTACGCCGAGGACGGCACCGGCCACTGGTCTCCCCCACGCGACGGCGGCCCAGCCACCTTCCCCGTGGACGAGGTCACCGCCTCGGAGCTCATCTCAGAACTGGAATCACTGCACGCCTGACAACGGGAACGGTTGATCGACGTCCAACGTCAGACCGGCTCGGCGCGGTCACCGCCAACAACCTCGGATCGAACAGCAGGGAGCAGTCAGTGCGCAGGTGGGAGCTCGTCTCGGGCAGCGCGGCGAAGTTCTGGGAGGTCAGCCAGGCCGACGCCGCGGTCACCGTCCGCTTCGGACGGATCGACACGCACGGCCAGACCAAGACCAAGGACCTGGCCTCCGCAGAGGCAGCGAAGGCGCACGTCGCAAAGCTGGTGGCAGAAAAGGAGAAGAAGGGCTACCGCGCAGTCGCCGCCACCACCACCACCACCGAAGGCGAGGTGACCACGCCAGCCGCCACCGTCTCTCCGGCCGGCGCACCTCAGTCCGCCCCCGCCACAACTCGACCAGCCGGCCAGCCCACCACGGCCCCAGTCGGGGTGGACACGTCGCCGGGCACGCAGCCCGCCGACGCCACCCAATCCACCACCACCTCCGCCGGCACGCCCCAGCCGACCACCATCTCCCCCGGCATGCCCCAGCCGGCCACCACTCTCGCCAGCGCCACCCACCCCACCACCCCCGCCCTCACCCACCCCGCCACCCCACCCGAGACCGCCACCCAGCCCACCACCACTCCCCCAGCGCCTCACCCGCCCCTCTCTCCTCCCGCCTCTCACTCCAACACCCCCTCCCCCACCACCGAACTCCCCCCACCCACCGACGAAAACACCTGGGCCATGCCCAAAACCTGGCTGCGCGACGTGATCCGCCAACGCGACTTCCACCCCGCCCCGGAGTTCGCGGTCAACACCGCCCTGGCAGAAGAAGCAAGGCGCCGAACCACCACCCAAACAGACACCACCCAAACGGACACCACCCTCGAGCGGATCCTGTCCGAACCCACCTCCGACCACGACGTGGTGCAAGCAGCCCGCGACCACCTGGCCGGCCACCCCAACCCCCTGGGCGCGGCAGCGATCGCCGTCATCCTCACCATCGGCGAACAATCGGCACACGCCTGGATCGCCGACCACGGCCTGGCGTTCGCGACAGAAGCCACGATCGAGTTCACCAAGCTGGCCTGCGCGCGCGAATGGTTCTCACAGCAACGCGAGTACGGCCCCGAGCGCGTGGTGTCCCGCAGCTACCTCCACATCAACCTCGACAACGTCGAAGGCAAGATGCTCAAGACGATCCGGTACGCACTGGCGGTCGCGCCCGACACCGAACGCGACGCGGTGGAAGCCGTGCTCTCCAGGCTCGGCGAACAAGACCTGGTCAACGCGAAGCTGGCACGCACGTTCATGATGCCGGGCCGGTCAGACTGGTTCCACGAGGCGGCCCAGACGCCGAACTCGAACCACCGCTGGTGGGTCCTTCCCTGCAGCGCCACCACCTTCGAGGAGTTCGAGCACGCGCAGCTGTCCAACAGCAGCGTCGTGCTGCACACGGCGGTCTACGTGCTGGGCCCGGCGGTCGCGCCGTTGCTCGCGGTCGCGCTCGACCACCCGTACCAGCGCTCGGACCGCCGCAAGCAGGTGCTGAAGGTGCTCTCGGCGCTGCCCAGCGACGAGGCGTTCACCATCCTGCTCGACCGGATCGACACCAAGTACGTGCGTCCGGCGGTGCTGTCGATGATGGCCGCGTTCCCGGCGCGGGCGGCCCGGTTGCTGGGCGAACGCGCCGACCGCAGCGCCGAACTGCGGCAGTTGCTCGGCGTGCACCTCAAGACGTATCCGCACCTCGAAACGCCGGCCGGGTTCGTCGAGGTCGAGACGGTCGTGGTGCCGGAGGCTCCGGCGGAGGCGTTGCCACCGGTGCTGGCCTCGCCGCCCTGGCTGCACCGGAAGCCGCCGGTGAAGCCCGTGGTCGTGCCTGACCTGCCGGTGCCCGGCGCGTCGATCACGTGGCAGCCGGGCGAGCGGGAGGAGTGGCTGAGGGACGGCCACTGGGACACCCACCCCTACAAGACCTGGCAGCACTGGCTGGCGGAGTACAAGGCGGGCCGGATCGGTTACCGCATGGCCGACCTGCTCGTCGGGGCGCCCGAGGACGAGGTGCGGCACCTGCTCGCGGACTGGCAGCCGAACCTCGGCTGGAGCGCGGAGTCGGCGGGCAAGCGGCTGGCGGCGAAGTTCGGCTTCGACGCGTTGCCCCCGCTGCTGCGCATCGCGGAGCGGAGCTCGGGCACGGCGGTCATCCTGCTGCCCTTCGCCACACCGGAGGTGGCCGCGTTGATGGCCGACTGGCTGGTGCGGCTCAAGCAGGTGCGCAAGATCGCGCTGAGCTGGCTCGCCCGGCACCGCGAGCAGGCCGCGCGCCTCCTCGTCCCCGCCGCCCTGGGCAAGGCGGGTGCCGAGCGGCGCAACGCCGAGACCGCGCTCCGCCACCTGCACGCACTCGGTGTGGACGTGGTCGCGCTCGCCCCGAGCCCGGCCGCGGCCGCCGCTCTCGAGTCCTTCCTGGCCGTCGACCCGGTCGACGTGCTGCCCGCCAAGCTGCCGGCGATCGGTGAGTGGGCGGACACCCGCCTGCTGCCCCAGGTCCTGCTGGCCGACCGCAGGCAGGCCCTGTCCGCCGAGGCGGCGAAGCACCTGCTGATGACGGCCGCGCTATCCAAGCCGGGCGACGTCTACGCCGGGCTGCCACTCGCCCGCGAGGCACTCGACCCCGGTTCGCTGGCGGAGTTCGCCTGGGCCGTGTTCCAGCGCTGGCAGGAGGTCGGCGCGCCGTCGAAGGAGGGCTGGGCGCTGACCGCACTCGGCTGGTTCGGCGACGACTCGACGGTCCGCTCGCTGTCCCCGCTGATCCGCGTCTGGCCGGGTGAGAGCCAGCACGCCCGCGCCGTGACGGGCCTCGACGTCCTCGCCGACATCGGCACCGAGGTCGCGCTGTCCCACCTCAACAGCATCGCCGAGAAGGTGAAGTTCAAGGGCCTCAAGACGAAGGCCCAGGAGAAGGTCACCCAGATCGCCGACGAACTGGGTCTCTCCCGTGACCAGCTCGCCGACCGCCTCGTGCCGCGCCTGGGTCTCGACGACGCCGCCAGCCTCGTGATCGACTACGGCCCGCGCAGGTTCACCGTCGGCTTCGACGAACAGCTCAAGCCCTACGTCCTCGACCCGGACGGCAAGCGCCGCAAGGACCTCCCGAAGCCTGGCGCGAAGGACGACCAGGACCAGGCGCCGCTGGAGCACAAGCGGTTCATGGCGCTGAAGAAGGACGTCCGCACCATCGCGTCCGACCAGATCCAGCGGCTCGAACGCGCCATGGTCGACCAACGCACCTGGACCACCGAGGAGTTCCACACGGTCCTGGCCGGCCACCCGCTGCTGTGGCACATCGTCCGCCGGCTGGTGTGGATCACCGCGGACGGTGAGTCCTTCCGCCTGGCCGAGGACCGCACGCTCGCCGACTCCGGCGACGACGAGTTCATCCTGCCGCAGGCCTCGACCGTCCGGGTGGCGCACCCCGTGGACCTCCAGGACGTGCTGGAAGCCTGGGGCGAGGTCTTCGCCGACTACGAGATCCTCCAACCCTTCCCCCAGCTGGGCCGTCCACTGCACCTGGTGCCGCCGGGCGAGGACCTCCTGCCGCACCTGACGAAGTACTGCGACGCGGACTTCCCGATCGGCAAGATCCTCAGCCTCACCAAGAAGGGCTGGGTCCGCGGCGAACCGCAGGACGGCGGCGTGGAGTGCTGGATCACCCGCCCGCTGCCGACCGGCGGCGCCCTCGTCGCGTCCCTCGACCCCGGCATCGCGGTGGGCGCGATCGACATCTTCCCCGAGGTCAGGTTCACCGAGCTGTGGTTCTCCGCCAACGGGTACGGCTACTGGTCCTCCCAGCGCAACGCCACCGAAGCCCTGACCACCGACGCCATCACGGCCTCGGAGATCCTGTCCGAACTGGAGTCACTGCGGTAGCAAGCCGCGCGACAGGGGGTCTGATCAGCTCTTCAAGCTCACCGTGAAGAATTGTCAGACCCCCTGAGTAACGTCCGTGCACATCAACTCCCTTGTGTGGCCCCAGGAGGTAACGCAGTGCGCAGGTGGGAACTCGTCGCGGACGGCTCCGCGAAGTTCTGGGAGATCGAGCAGTCCGGCGCGACGGTGACCGTCCGGTTCGGACGGCTCGGCACCGCGGGCCAGACCCAGACCAAGGAGCTGGCCTCCGCCGAGACGGCCACCGCGCACGTCGCGAAACTGGTGGCGGAGAAGGAGAAGAAGGGCTACAGACCGGAAGGCCCGGCCGCCCAGCCCGGCATCGCAAGCCAAGCAACCACCTCACCGGCCACAGCCCGCCAGTCCACCGGCGCGAAGCCCACCACCGCGCAGCCCGGCACCACACCTGCCACCAGCGCCCCCGCCACTTCGCAGCCCTCCACAGAACCCAGCCCCACACCCCCGCCCGTCATCGACGAAGACACCTGGATCCTGCCCAAGGCCTGGGCACGGGACGCGGTGCGCCAGCGCGGCTTCCACCCGGAGCCTGAGTTCACGGTCGACCCGGCGAAGGCCGAGCAGGCGCGGCAGCTGATCACGGACCAGGCCGAGACGATCGAGCAGGCCTTCTCGGCCCAGGGCTCGGAGCCCGACCTGGTCAGCGCGGCTCGCGAGTACGTGGCCGGGCAGCCGAATCCCGTCGGAGCGGCGGCGATCGCGGCCATCACGAAGGCGAGCGTGCTCGCCGTGCACGCCTGGATCGCCGACCACGGCCTCGCCTTCGCCGCCACCGCGGTCGTCCAGCTCACGAGCCTCACGTACAGCGACCAGCGGAACCAGCACGGCAGGTGGACCGGGATCTGCCTGCGGTACCGCACGGGCAACTTCCAGACGTCGATCGGTGAACCGGAAGGCCTGATGCTCACTGCCGTCCGGTACGCGATCGCCGTCGCGAGCCCCGAGGAGCGCGCGGCGGCCGAGGGCGCGCTGGAGGAGCTCGGCGAGTCGGAGACCGGGCAGGAGCTGCGGTGCTACCTGATCCCTGAGCGGGCGGACTGGTTCACCCAGGTGCGCAAGCACCGGTACACGCGAAGCCGCTGGTGGATGCTGACGAGCAGCGCCCGCAGCCTCGAAGACTTCAGGGACATCGACGAATCGCTCACGAC
Source organism: Lentzea pudingi (assembly GCF_014646255.1). Taxonomy (GTDB): domain Bacteria; phylum Actinomycetota; class Actinomycetes; order Mycobacteriales; family Pseudonocardiaceae; genus Lentzea; species Lentzea pudingi. The sequence goes on along the minus strand of NZ_BMNC01000001.1, from coordinate 241,451 downwards.
ATCGGCGTTCGTGCTCTACACGGCGGTGTACGTGCTGGGGCCGGCCGTCGCGCCGTTGCTCGCGAAGGAGCTCGACTCCGACAGCTACCACCAGCGCACGGGAGGCCGCAAACAGGCGTTGACCGTGCTCGCGGCGCTACCGACCGACGAGGCGTTCACGATCCTGCTCGACCGGCTGGACGGGAAGTACGTGCTGCCCGCCGTGGTGTCCGCGATGAGGGCGTTCCCCGTGAGGGCGGCGCGGCTGCTGGCCGAGCGCGCGTCTTCGGGTGAGGCCGTGCGTCGGCTGCTGAACGTCCACCTGCGGAGCAACCCGCACCTGACCGTGCCCGGCGAGGTCGCCGCGCTGCTCGCCGAGTCCGCCGAGGCGATCGTGCCGGAGGCGAGCGCGGACCTGCTGCCACCGTTGCTGGCGTCGCCGCCGTGGCTGCATCGCCGCAAGCCCGTGAAACCCGTGGTGCTGGAGGACCTTCCGCTGCCGGAGCCGGTGGTGAGCTGGTTGCCCGGCGAGCACGCCGAGTGGCTGGCGTCCGGCTCTTCGTGGCTGCAGGACCAACGCGACTGGCGCAAGCTGCTCGAGGAGTACCTGGCCGGCGTCGTCGACTACTACGACAACGACCTGTTCCTCCTCGCGCCCGACGACGAGGTGCGGCACCTGCTCACGGACTGGACGCCGAACTACAGCTGGGGCGTCGAGGAGTGGGGCAAGAACCTGGCCGCCCGGTTCGGTGCCGATGCCGCGCCGCCGCTGCTCCGGCACGTCCAGTCCGCTCCCGCGGGGACCGCGATGCTGCTGATGCCGTTCGCGACGGCCGAGGTGGCCACGCAGATGGCCGACTGGTTCGCCCGGACCAAGTCGGCCCGGCGCTGGGGCCTCGAGTGGCTGGCCCGGCACCGCGAGCAGGCCGCCCGTCTGCTCATCCCGGCGGCCGCCGGGAAGGCCGGTGTCCCCCGCCGCAACGCCGAGGCCGCGCTGCGGCACCTGAACAACAACCTCGGTGTCGACGTGGCCGCGATCGCCAGGGAGTGCGGCGCCGAGGCCGCGATCGACGTCGTGCTGTCGGTCGACCCGGTCGACGTGCTGCCCACGAAGCTGCCGGCGATCGGCGAGTGGGCGGACACGCGCCTGCTGCCGCAGGTCCTGCTGGCGGACCGCACGCACGCGCTGTCCGCGGAGGCCGCCGGTCATCTGCTGATGACGGCCGCACTGTCCAAGCCCGGCGAGCTCTACGCCGGGCTGCCGGTCGTCCGCGAAGCGCTCGACCGCGATTCGTTGGCGGCGTTCGCCTGGGCCGCGTTCCAGGCGTGGGAACAGGCAGGCGGTCCGTCGAAGGAGAGCTGGGCGCTGGCCGCGCTCGGCTGGTTCGGCGACGACTCGACGGTGCGCGCGCTGTCGCCGTTGATCCGCAACTGGCCGGGTGAGAGCCAGCACGCCCGCGCCGTCGCAGGTCTCGACGTCCTCGCCGACATCGGCACCGAGGTCGCGCTCTCGCACCTGAACAGCATCGCCGAGAAGGTGTCGTTCAAGGGCCTCAAGACCAAGGCCCAGGAGAAGGTCGCCCAGATCGCGGCGGAGCTCGGTCTGTCCCGCGACCAGCTGTCGGACCGGCTGGTCCCGCGCCTGGGTCTCGACGACGCCGCGACCCTGGTGGTCGACTACGGCCCGCGGCAGTTCACGGTCGGCTTCGACGAGCAGCTCAAGCCGTTCGTGCTGGACCCGGACGGCAAGCGCCGCAAGGACCTCCCGAAGCCCGGCGCGAAGGACGACCAGGACCAGGCGCCGCTGGAGCACAAGCGGTTCATGGCGTTGAAGAAGGACGTCCGCACCATCGCGTCCGACCAGATCCAACGCCTCGAACGGGCCATGGTCGACCAGCGCACCTGGACCGCCGAGGAGTTCCACACGGTCCTGGCCGGCCACCCGCTGCTGTGGCACATCGTCCGCCGCCTGGTGTGGATCACCGCGGACGGTGAGTCCTTCCGCCTGGCCGAGGACCGCACGCTCGCCGACTCCGGCGACGACGAGTTCACGCTGCCCGAGACCGCGGTCGTGCGCGTGGCGCACCCGGTCGACCTGCGGGACGCGGCGCCGGCGTGGGGTGAGGTCTTCGCCGACTACGAGATCCTCCAGCCGTTCCCTCAGCTGGGCCGCCCGGTCCACCTGGTGGCGTCCGGAGAGGACGTCCTTCCCCGGCTGAAGAAGTCCTGCGACACCCCGTACCCGATCGGGAAGATCCTCGGCCTCACCAAGAAGGGCTGGGTGCGCGGCGAGCCGCAGGACGCGGGCGTCGAGTGCTGGATCACCCGGCCGTTCCCGGGCGGCGGCGCGCTCGTCGCGGCGATGGACCCCGGCATCGCGGTGGGCGCCATGGACGTCTTCCCGGAGGTCGCTTTCAGCGACATGTGGTTCTCGCCCAGCGGTCAAGGCACGTGGTCCGCACCGCGGGACGCCCCGGCCACCTTCGCGATCGATCCGATCACCCTTTCCGAGATCCTCTCCGAACTGGAGTCCCTGCAGTCATGACCAGCACCCGGACGATGCAGCGTCCTCCCGCCGAGGTCCGCTACGCCGACGAGCTCGCGCGCCTGCGGGACACCGACACCGCGCCCAAACCCCCCGGCTGGGCGCTGAGCCTCGACGCCGCGCGCAAGTTCGTGGTGGGTGACGAGAAGCGGGGCATCACCAAGAAGTTCGTGGGTGATCCGTCCCTCGTGGACCGGGCGCTGGTCACGCTCGCGACGAGCCGCGGCCTGATGCTCGTCGGCGAGCCGGGCACCGCGAAGTCGCTGCTGTCGGAGCTGATCGCGGCGGCGGTGTGCGGCGAGTCGACGCTGACGATCCAGGGTGGCGCGGCCACCACCGAGGACCAGATCAAGTACTCCTGGAACTACGCGCTGCTGGTCGCGGAGGGTCCGTCGCCGCGGTCGCTCGTGCCGGCGCCGATGCTGCGGGGCATGGCCGAGGGCAAGATCGTGCGGTTCGAGGAGATCACGCGCTGTCCGCTCGAGGTGCAGGACTGCATGCTGTCGATGCTGTCCGACCGAGTGATGGCGATCGGTGAGCTGAACGGCCCGGACGGCATGGTGTTCGCGCAGGACGGGTTCAACGTGATCGCCACGGCGAACACGCGGGACAGGGGCGTCAACGAGATGAGCGCCGCGCTCAAGCGGCGGTTCAACTTCGAGACGGTGTTCCCGATCGCGGACTTCGACACCGAGCTCGCGCTGGTCGAGCAGGAGTCGGCGAAGCTGCTGGAACGCTCCGGCGTGGAGCTCGCTCCGAGGCGCGACGTGCTGGAGGTCCTGGTCCGCACGTTCCGCGACCTGCGCGAGGGCAACGACAGGCTCACCACGGTGATGAGCACGGCCGAGGCCGTCTCGGTGGCGCACGCGGTCGGGCTGCGGGGCTGGTTCCTGCGAGGTGAGGTCGGGTCGGCGGCGGACGTCGTGGAGTGCCTCGCGGGCACGGCGGCGAAGGACAACGCCGAGGACCTGGCGCGGTTGCGGCGGTACCTGGAGCAGCACGCGGTGCGGCGCAAGGGCGACCAGTGGCAGGAGCTGCACCGTGCGCGGCACCTGCTGCCCGGCTGATGGGGGCCGTCTTCGTCGGCGTCCGGCACCACAGTCCCGCCTGTGCCCGGCTGGTCGCCGCCACGATCGCCGAACAGCAGCCCGCGTACGTGCTCGTCGAGGGTCCCGCCGACTTCAACGAGCGCATCGACGAGCTGCTGCTCGGGCACGAGTTGCCCGTCGCGTTGTTCAGCTACTCCGACCAGCACGCGTCGTGGTCGCCGTTCTGCGACTACTCGCCGGAGTGGGTGGCGATCACCGAGGCACGCCGTTGTGGCGCGGAGGTCAGGTTCATCGACCTGCCCGCGTGGCACGAGGCGTTCCGCGACGTCAACAACAGGTACGCGGACGCGGAGCTGCGGTACACCGAGGTCGTCGACCGGCTGTGCACGGAGTTCTCGGTCGACAACGTCGACGTGCTGTGGGACCACCTCTTCGAGTGCGAGACCGAGCCGGAGGGCATGGCCGAGTACTTCGACCTGTTGCGCGGCACGGCGACCGCGGACGAGGGCGACTCGGCGCGCGAGGAGTACATGGCGCGCTGGGTGCGGGCGGCGGTGCACGACGCGGGCGACCGGCCCGTCGTCGTGATCACCGGCGGCTTCCACACGGCCGCGCTCAAGGCGCAGCTCGACGGCGGCACCGAGTGGCCTGAGGTGCCGGAGCGCGAGCGGGGTGCGAGCTATCTCGTGCCGTATTCGCACGCACGGCTGGACGCCTTCACCGGCTACCAGTCGGGCATGCCGTCGCCCGGCTACTACCAGCGGGTCTGGGAGGAAGGGTCGCAACGGGCGGCGGACTGGCTGGTCGAGTCGGTGGCGACGCGGCTGCGCGGGCGGCAGCAGCCGGTGTCGACGGCCGACCTGATCGCGGCGCGCACGCAGGCCGGTGCGCTGGCGAGGTTGCGCGGGCACGAGAACCTGGCGCGCACCGACGTGCTCGACGGGCTGACCAGCGCGTTGATCTCCGAGGACCTGACGCAGCCGCCACCGTGGACGCGGCGCGGAACGCTGCAGCCCGGCGCGCACCCGGCGCTGGTCGAGATGCTCGGGGCGTTGCGGGGCGGCAAGGTCGGCCGGCTGCACCCGAGCACGCCCGCACCGCCGCTGGTGAACGCGGTGCAGGAGCTGCTGCGGACGCACGGGCTCGACCAGGAGGGCAAGGTCGCGCTCGACCTCACGGACCCGGAGGCGTTGGAGCGCAGCCGGGTCCTGCACCGCCTGCGGGTGCTGCGAATCCCCGGCTTCGAGCGCACGAGCGGTCCGTCCGAGGGCGCGCAGCCGAAGCTGGACGAGCAGTGGACGCTCCGGCCGGTCGAGGAACGGCTGGCCGCGTTGATCGAGGCCGCCGAGAACGGCGCCACGCTGGAGGAAGCGGCCGGGGTGGCGCTGGAACGCCGGTCCCGGCACGCGCAGCTCGAAGAACTGGCCGCGATCCTGTTCGACGCGGTGCTGTGCGGGATCTCGGCGCTGTCCGGCAGGGTCAAGCAGTCGCTCAACGAGGGCGTCCGGGACACGGGTGATCTGGCGGCGCTGGGTCACGTGCTGAGCGGCGTGCTCGGCCTGTGGCGGCACGACAGGTTGTTCGGCACCAGGAAGGACCCGCTGCTGGGCTCCGTGATCGACGTGGGCACGGCGCGGGTGCTGTGGCTGGTCGAGGGCCTGCACGGCGGCCCGGCCCCGGCCGACCCGCACCGCCTCAAGGCGATGGCGGCGACCAGGGACGCGGTGCTGCACGCCAGATCCGCGTTGTCACTGGACATAGTGGACGTCACGGGCGTGGCGACCCGAGTGAGCAACGACGTGCAGGCGCCGCCGGACCTGCGCGGTGCGGCGCTCGGACTGGCCTGGACGCTCGGCAGCCAGCCGGACGTCGGCAAGATCCGGGCCGTCGAGGCGCTCGGCGACTGGCTCACCGGGTTGTTCGCGGTGGCACGGGAAGAGGTGCTGGCGAGCCCGGACCTCGTCGGGGTGCTCGACGAGCTGATCAGTGCCATGGACTCCGACGAGTTCCTGGTGGCGCTGCCCGCGTTGCGGCTCGCCTTCAGCTACTTCCCTCCCCGGGAGAGGGAGACCATCGCGGCCACCGTCCTCGCCCATCGCGGTGTCGAGGGCAGCGCGAAGGGCGTCACCCGCCTGACCGCCGACCCGATCACCGTGGCGGAGGCGATGGCGATCGAGAAGCGCGTGGACGCGTTGCTGGTGAAGGGCGGACTGGCATGACGGACCTGGAACGCTGGCGGCTGATCCTCGGCGAACCGGCGTCGCGCTGCACCGGAGGCCTGCAGGGCGCCGCGGCCCGGCAGGACGCGGCGCTGGAGTGGCTCTACGGACGTGATCCGGGGCTGGCCGAACGCGGCGTGCGCAAGGGCGGCAGCGAGGACTCGGTGCTCAAGACCGTCGACTGGCTGGACGAGGTGCACACCCTCTTTCCGAGGGAGACGATCGAGCGGCTGGAGCGCGACGCGGTCGAGCGGTACGAGATCACCGACGTCGTCACGGATCCCGATGTGCTGCAACGGATCGAGCCGAACCCGGCGCTGCTGCGCGCGGTGCTGCGGACCAAGCACCTGATGAACCCGGCCGTGCTCGCGATGGCGCGCAAGATCGTCGAAGCGGTCGTGAAGCAGTTGATGGAGAAGTTGAAGACGGAGGTGCGCACGGCGTTCAGCGGCACCAGGTCGCGCCGGCCGAGCATCCACAAGAACTCGCGCAACTTCGACTTCCGTTCGACGATCAAAGCGAACCTCCAGCGCTACCAACCGGATGAGCGCAAGCTCGCGATCGAGCACCCGAAGTTCGTCTCGCGCACCAAGCGGCACTTGGAGCAGTGGCAGGTGATCCTGCTGGTGGACCAGTCGGGCTCGATGACCAGTTCGGTCATCCACTCGGCCGTCACGGCGGCGTGCCTGTGGGGGCTGCCGGGACTCAAGACGCACCTCGTCGCGTTCGACACCAACGTGGTCGACCTGACCTCGGACGTGACGGACCCGGTCGAGCTGCTGATGAAGGTGCAGCTCGGCGGCGGCACGGACATCGCCAAGGCCGTCGCCTACGGCGCCGAGCTCGTGGACAGCCCGCGCCGGTCGATCGTGGCGATCATCAGCGACTTCTACGAGGGCGGCAGCGAGGAACGGCTGGTCCGCACGGTCAAGGGCCTGTGCGAGCAGGGCACCCACGTGCTGGGCCTGGCAGCGCTGGACGACGAGGCGAACCCGGACTACGACAGGGCTTTGGGCCAGCGCCTCGCGAACGCCGGCGCCCACGTCGGCGCGATGACCCCCGGTCAACTGGCTGAATTCGTTGCGGAGAAACTCAGGTGACCAGACCCGACCTGCTGGCACTGACCCCGGACGCGCTCGCGGCGCTGACCAACCGCGGTCTGGTGAAACGTGCCGTCAAGGAGCTCGACGCGGGCGTCGTCCCCGCCCTCGACACCGATCCGGCCGGTGCCGTGCGGGTCAAGTTCCCGGACGGCACCACGACCACACTGCCACCAGGCACCACACTCGACGCGGCGCACTGCAGCTGCGGCGCGGCAGGAGTCTGCCGGCACCGCATCGCCGTCGTCCTCGCGTACCAACGCACCCAGGAAGCAAGCGCCCCCACCGAACTGTGGTCGCCCGGTGCCGTGACGGACGCCGAACTGGCGGCGTTGATGGGCGACCGCACCCTGCGCCGCGCCCGCAGGGCCCACCAGGCGGGCTACCGCGCGAAGCTCCGCCGCCCGACACAGGACGACCAGACGGCACAGGCAGAACTCCCGACCTGCACGGTCACGTTCCTGGTGCCCGGCGACCTGTCTTACGTCCACACCGACGCCGTCAACAAGGACGAAGCGACGGCGCTGGCGGTGTGGGCATTCCGCGAAGCGGACGAACAAGGCGCCGACACCATCGACGTAGGCGGATCCCCCACCACCGCAACGGATCTGACCGCCGTGACAGACCTGCTGGACCAGCTACTGCTGGACGGCACCACGAACGCGAGCGAGGTGCTGGACGTGGCCTGGCAACGCCTGCACCGCGACCTGACCGCGCAACGCCTGCACTGGCCAGCCGCGGTGATCACCGACCTGCTCGCCCAGCTGACGGCCTACCGCAACCGAAGCGCCGACTACGAGGCAGAACGGTTCGCCGCCCTGCTGACCGAACTGCACGCCCGCACCACGGCCACAGGCCCACGAGCCGAAGTCCTGGGCCCGGACGAACCAGCCGAGACCCCGCTCAAACGCGTCCGCCTGACCGCACTGGGCGCCCGCCTCCGCACAGGAACAACAGCCGACGTCTACTTCGCATCGGGCGACGTGGTGCTGGTACAGCGCGACACCCCAAGGCGCACAGGCCAACACCTGGCAGCGTCGAACGTGGTGTCCGAATCGGCAACCCGAAGCGCAAGCCGCGCAGTAACGCTGAAAACCAGCCGCGTAGCCAAAACCTCGCTGACCCCGGTAGGCACCGCCTGGAACCACCTCGCCCAGGCCCTGGTGATCGAGGACTACACCGCAGCCGCCACCACCCTGGCCGAACTACCACCCCGCCAGGTCCGCGCCAGGGTGGAAGCAGAACTGGTCCGCGCTCTACGAGTAGCCGAGGTCACCGACCTCGCCTACGACCCGGCCGCACAACGCCTGACGGCAACTCTGCACTCCCCCACCGGCACAACGTGCCTACTGGAAGCAACCCACCGAGCCGTAGCCCCCAACGCCCTGGACGCGCTGACAACAGCACTACGAGCAACCCCGACAACGATCACCGGCACAATCCGCCGCCACCGGGGCACGCTGGTAGTGGACCCACTGGCAGTCCACACCCCGACAGGCGTGGTGGTGCCCGACCTAACGACCGACACAACACCGCAACCCCTCCAGCCAGGCACCACAACATCCGACCCGCTGAGCGCAGCGATAGACAGCGCCCTGACAGTGCTGGCCGAGGCCGCACACCGAGGCCTGGACCACCTGACAGCAAGCCTGCTGACCCGCGTCCGCGAGGTAGGCACCCACCTGCACAACGCGGGCCTGCACACAGCGGCAACCCACACAACGGCGTTCGCCGACGCCCCAACCCCGACCACCTGGCTGACAGCGCACCTGCGATTACTGGTGACAGCCGACGCCCGCTGACGCCCCTGTGGACAACCTGACATCCTGTGGACAACCGGGGAACCAAATCCGGTGTTCGCGCGTTGCGTCAGGTGGAATCGCGCGGAGGAGCGGTCGGCACCGCGTCAGCCCACAGCACATACGGCGCCAAGCACGGTCCGTCCCACCGGTACCGTCTCAGCTCCTCCGGTGGCCGCCTCAGCCTGCACCGGCACCGCTTTAGCTCCTCCGGCACCGCTTCAGCCTGCACCGGCACCGCTTAGCACTGCCGGTACCGCCTCAACCAACCGCGCACACGAACCCAGGCGCAAGCGCGAACCGTCCGGTCGTCATCGCGTACATCGCACGCGGGATCCAGGCGCGACCACCCTCGTCACCCCGCCGCATACGTGGCGCCAGGCACGTGCCGCCCAACCGCCCCCTCCCCAACCGGCCCCGCCACCACCGGCCCCGCCCCAACCGATCCGGCCACCACCGGCCCCGCCCCAACCGATCCGGCCACCACCGAGGCCCCAGCCGCCACCGACGACCCGGCCACCACCGACGACGTCGGGTCGATGCGCTGGGACAGCACGTAGTCCTCGGCAGCCTCCGCCACCCGCCCGAGCCGTTCCAGCACGAACCCCCGCAGGTACGCGGCACGAGCGGCACCCCACCCGCCCAGCGCGATGCCGCGGCCGTAGGCGTCCAGCGCCTCCTCCAGCCGGCCGCTCGCGGCCAGCGCGTCCCCGGACAGCGCCCAGGTCCTGTCATCGCCCGGACTGAGCTCGACCAGCTCGGCCGCGTACCCGACAGCACGCTGGCCCAGGCCCACGGTGAGGTGGGTCCGCACCAGGAACGCGTGCAGGGCGTAGGCCTCGTCGGCCCAGGCGAGCCGGTCCATCTCGGTGGCCGGGGTGATGGCGGTCAGCGATTCGAGGGCGCGGCCCAGGAGGCGGTGGGTTTCGGCGATGTCGCGGCGCACGAACGGGACCGCGGCTATCGCGCGGTGCAGGCGTGCTCGGTTCAGCAGGCCCGTGAAGCCGTTCTGCGGTAGTTCGGAGTTGGCTTTCGTCGCCAGTGCGGCGGCGGCTTGCAGGGAGGTGGAGTCTGCGCCTCGGGCCGCGGTGCGGAAGACCACCAGCAGTGCCAGGTCTCGGCGGGTCTCGGCGGGGAGGCCGGATCTGGCTCCTCGTAGTGCCATCGCCTCCACGGCGGAGGACGGGAGGTGGCAGCGCAGGACGGCCAGTTGTTCCAGGGCCAGGTCTGGGGAGAGCACGTGTTTGCGCGGGTCGATGACGCTCAGGCCGATCACCGCGGCTGCGCGGTGTGGGTAGCCCAGGCGCAGCAGCAGGTCGCAGGCGAGGCGGCGTTCGGCTGGGCGCAGGGAGCCCAGGGCTCGTTCGTGGACTCGCCACCACAGTTCGGAGGCGAGGTCGACCGGGAAGGTCGTCATGTCCGGGCCTCCGCCGTCCAGGCGGCCCCAACTGGCGGACGTCAGCAGGCGTAGCTGGGCGGAGGGTGGTGGTTCGAAGCGGGGGACGGCCGCTGACGTGCCTGTCACGAAGGCGCTCGCCATGGCGTGGGTGATGCGCGCGTGCAACGCGGAGGTCGGCGCGGGGGCGGCCAGTCCTGCGTAGACGTGGCAGGCCACCGGGACGCCTGCGGTGCGGAGGGCGCGCAGGCGGGTGGCCAGCGCTCGGGGGCTTGGGTCGGTGCGGTACCGCGGCATCGCGGACATGCGGGCCTCCCTCAGTTCAGCAGTTCCCAGCCGCGCCGGGTCAGGCGGTGGCGGACCGACCTGCCGTTGCGGTGGGTGGAGACGAAGCCCGCTGTGCGCAGGGCTGTCGCGTGTTGTGAGGCCGTGGGCAGGCTGATGCCCACGTGCTTGGCCAGTTCTGTGGTGGTGCGTTCGCAGGTCAGCGCCCGCAGCACCAGGGTTCGGGTGCGGCCCAGGGCGAGTTCGAGGCTGGCGCCGCTCGGCTGGGGTGCGGTGACCGGGTAGAAGAGCAGCGGCTGGGGTTCGGCGAACATCGACACCGCCGGGCGGGTCAGGCCGTTGAGCACCGGCACGATCAGCATTCCGGTGCCGCGCAACGAGATCTCGGTGTCCCAGCCCAGTTCGACGTGCAGGGCGGGTGAGGTCCACGAGATCGACGGGTGCAGGTGGCCGAGCAGGTCTCCGAGGCCGCGCGTCACCGCCTGCGACGACCTCAGTCGTACCTCGGCCTCGAACGACTGGCGGGTCTGCGACCAGTTCGGTCCCAGCAGGTCGCGGAAGCCCGCGCGGAACGCCGATCTCAGGTCCTGGCGTGAGGTCGGGGTGCCGGCCGCGAACGAGCGCAGCCACGGCGAGGTGGTGCCGAGCATGCTCGCGATCTGGTCGCGCACCCGTGTCGAGGGCACGTCGAGCACCTGGCACACGGCGTCGTCGAAGTCGGGCTGGGCGGAGTTGAAGAAGTCGGGGAGGAAACGGCCGGGTCTGATCAGTTCGGCGAGCGGGCGGATGTGCGGGAGCAGCAGGCGGTCCCAGTTGCCGCTGTGCACCGTGAACACCAGCTCGTACATCGGCAGCGGCGCCGAGGCGAACCGCGTGCGCGCGAGGTCTTCGAGCTCGAACAGAACGGTCAGTCCGCGCCCTTTGGGCACGGTTTCGGACATGACGATCGGCATGTGCGTTCCCCCCGGAGTGCAACCACTTCCGAAGGTACGCAGACTTCGTTGTCCGGTGTCAGCGTTGTTCCGGTTGACAACGTTCAGTGGACAAAGTCAGACGAGCGGCCCGGCCTGCTCGGTGAGCTTCAGCAGCAGGTCACGGGTGCGTGAGCGTTCCTCGTCGGACTCCTGGTCGCGCCACAGCAGGTCCGCCAGCGTCACCCCATCGAGTGCACGGGAGATGAGGTCCGCCCGTTGCGGGTGCAGGCCGTCGGAGTCGGTCTGCTGCCTCCAGCGGGTCGCGGCGACGTCCATCCGCTGCTGCAGTTCCGGGACGCCGAGCAGCGCCGTCACGACGGACGGGTGCGACCACAGGTCCTGGGGTTCGAAGGTCGCCCTGATGTGCGCGCGGGTCCAACGGCCGGGGGTGTCCTCCGGTTCGAGCAGCCGCGTGACCGTCGCGTCGTAGTGGTCGAACCACTCCTCGATCAGTCCGGCGATCAACGCCTGCTTGCTGCGGAAGTGGTGCAGCAGGCCGCCCTTCGAGACGCCCGCCTCCTTCGCCACGGCGTCGAGGCTGACGTTGGGGCCCTGCTCGATCAGGGCGCGCGCGGCTGCGGCGAGCACCTCACGGCGGGTGCGGGGCGCGTTGCGCTGCTCTCCGGGCATGGTGATCAACCTATCGTTTGCCTAGCCGACCGTCTGGACGGTACGTTACTTTGCAGACCACATGGTCGGCTAAGGGGGGTTCGTCATGCGTAAGTGGGCAGCACTGAGCGTGCTCTCGCTCGCGTTGTTGTTGATCGCGGTGGACGGCACGGTGCTCGCGCTCGCGATTCCCGCGCTGCAGCAGGACCTGGCGCCGTCGACGGCGGAGGTGCTGTGGATCGGCGACATCTACTCGTTCGTGCTGGGCGGCCTGCTCGTCACGATGGGCACGCTCGGCGATCGGATCGGCCGGAAGAAGCTGCTGCTCACGGGCGCGTTCGGCTTCGGTCTCGCCTCGCTGCTGGCCGCGTTCGCGCCGACCGCGGGCTGGTTGGTCGTGGCCCGCGCCCTGCTCGGCGTGGCGGGCGCGACGATCATGCCGTCGACGTTGTCGATCATCCGCAACCTGTTCACCGACCCCGCCGAACGCACGCGGGCGGTGGCGGTCTGGGCCGCGACGGCGACGGCCGGTGCCGCGCTCGGGCCACTGATCGGCGGTGCGCTGCTGCAGCACTTCTGGTGGGGTTCAGTGTTCGTGATCAACCTGCCGGTAATGGCGGCGCTGCTCGTGTTCGGCGCTTGGTGGCTGCCGGAGTCGCGTGACCCGGACCCCGGCCCGTTCGACCTGGTCTCGGCCCTGTTGTCGGCGGTCGGTGTCGTGCCGCTGGTCTACGCGGTCAAGGAGGTCGCGCTGGGCGGGCCGAGCTGGACGGCCCTCGCGGCCGGGCTCGTCGGCGTGGCGGGGCTGTGGTTGTTCGTGCGGCGGCAGCAGGCCTCGCGGCACCCGATGATCGACGTGGCGCTGTTCCGCGAACCGGCGTTCAGCGGGGCCGTGGGCGCCAGCATGATCGCGATCTTCGCGCTGACCGGGCTGGTGTTCTTCCTGTCGCAGTACTTCCAGAACGTGCTGGGCTACTCGCCGCTGGAGGCGGGCCTGCGCGAACTGCCGCTGGGTCTCGCCGGGGTGCTCGTCGTCGCCGCGATCGGACCCGTCGTCCGGCTGCTCGGCCGCGGCCGGGCGATCGCGGCAGGTCTGCTGGCCAGCGCGGGTGGTCTGGTGATCGTCGGGGTCTGGGCGCAGTACAGCGCCATCGCGGTCGCGTTGGTGATCATCGGTGCCGGGGTGGGTCTCGCGCTGACGCTCACGACGGACGCCGTGGTGTCCGCGGTGCCGGCGGACAAGGCCGGCGCGGCCTCGGCGGTGTCGGAGACGGCGTACGAGCTCGGCGCGGCGCTGGGCATCGCGGTGCTCGGGACCGTGCTGTCGGCGTGGGCCGCGACCGGCACGTTCACCGAGGCGATGCAGGGCACGGCCATGGTGGCGGCCGCGCTGGTGGCTCTGGCGTCCTTTGTGGCCTACCGGCTCATTCCGAACGGGGAGCGGACGCCTCGGCCAGCCGCTCGTGCAGACGTTCCCTGATCTGGTCCGGCGTGTAGGCGGCACGGCGGCGCTGGTTGCGGGCGACGACCACGCCGCTCGCCGCGACACCCGCGAAAGCGGCCATACCGATCACCTTCCACAGCTTCATGTGCCTAGGCTACCGACCCATGGCGACAACACTGGACAAAGCCGTGGAGATGACCCGCACCGGGGACGTGTGGGTGTTCCGCGGGCGCAGTGCGGCGGACCGGGCGATCCAGACGATGACGAACAGCCCCGTCAACCACGTCGGCATGGCGATCGTGCTGGACGACCTGCCGCCGCTGATGTGGCACGCCGAGCTCGGCAAGTCGCTCAAGGACATGTGGAGCGGCACCCACCAGCGCGGTGCCCAGTTGCACGACCTGCGCGACGCCGTCGTCACGTGGCACGACAAGTACGGGCAGCGGGCGTGGCTGCGGCAGCTCGAGCACGAGGTGACGCGCGAGATGGAGGACGCGGCGTTGCGGACGGTGGCGCGGCTCGACGGCACGCCGTTCCCGTCCACCGCCAAGCTGGCGTCGCGGTGGGTGCGCGGGCGGGTTCCGTTGGGGCCCAAGGGCGACGCGACGATCGAGAGCGCGTTCTGCGCGGAGATCGTGGCCGTCACGTACGAGGAGATGGGGCTGCTGCCGAAGCGCCGGCCGAACTGGTACGACCCGGGCCGCTTCTGGAGTGGTGACGACCTCGACCTGCTGGACGGCGCGAGACTGGGCAAGGAGATCGAGATCAAGGTCTTGTGAAAACCCTGTCCGCAAGAGGACTGATAACTATCAGCCACTTGACCGGGACGTGATCGGCTCCACACGATGGGAGCGGTCTCACCCCGGGAGCTGACAACGATGTCACGACTGCTTGTACTCGTGCTCGCCCTGCTGTTGCCCGCCGCGCCCGCCGTCGCCGCGCCGTCCGGCTGGACCGTCACCGGTCCGGGCCAGGTCACCGCGGAAGTGGCCCTGAACAGCGGAAATCTGACCCTTGCCGTCCGCAGGCAGGGCAGAACCGTGCTCCAGCCCGCTTCGGTCGGACTCACCACGACGACCGCCGATCTCACGGAGGACCTGGTCTTCACCGGACGGCGTGACCGCGTTGTCATGGAGCGGTACGCGATGCCGACCGGCAAACGGGTGCAGCGCGCCGCGCGGATGACTGAGAGCCAGTTGGGCTTCCGCGCCGCGTCGGGCAGCTTCGACCTGGTCGTGCGCGTCTCGGCGGACGGCGTCGCCTACCGCTACGTGCTGCCGCAGCCGGCGACGGTCACCGGGGAGGTGTCCAGCTTCGTCGTCCCGGACGAGTCGAAGGCGTGGCTGCTGCCCTACAACGCGTGGTACGAGGCCAATCGCGTGCGCACGACCGCGGGCGAGGCCACCGGTGACTTCGGCTACCCGTCGCTCTTCCAGAACGGCCAGGACTTCGCGTTACTCACCGAGTCCGATGTGGACGGCCGGTACGCGGGCAGCAGACTGCGCAAGAGCGGCGACGGTTTCCAGGTCGTGCTCGCCGACGCCCAGGTCGCCTCGACCGGCACGACTCCGTGGCGCACCGCGATCGTCGGCGACCTCGCCACGGTCAGCACCTCCACGCTCGTGGACGACCTGGCCTCCCCCGCGAGGGTCGCGGACCAGAGCTGGATCAAGCCGGGCAAGGTCGCGTGGTCGTGGCTGAGCGAGCACTCGAGCCCCGGTGACTTCGCGCGGCAAAAGCAGTACGTGGACTTCGCCGCCCGCAACGGCTGGGAGTACACGCTGGTCGACGAGGGCTGGAGCAGCGCGTGGGTGCCGGAGCTCATCCGGTACGCCCGCGCGCAGGGCGTCGAGATCCTGTTGTGGCTGCGCTGGAGCGACCTCGACACCGCGCAGGAACGCGACACCGTGCTGCCCAGGATCAAGCAGTGGGGTGCGAAGGGCGTGAAGCTCGACTTCATGGAGTCCGACTCGCAGGACCGTTATCGCTGGTACGACGCGGTCCTGCAGAAGACGGCCGACCTCAGGCTGATGGTCAACTTCCACGGTTCCACCATCCCGCACGGACTCGCGCGCACCTGGCCGCACGTGCTCACGATGGAGGCCGTGCGCGGCGCGGAGAACTACCCGCCCGCAGCCAACAACCCCGTGCAGTTCTTCACCCGCAACGTCGCCGGCTCGATGGACTACACGCCCGTGTCGCTCGAAGTCGGCACGAAGGAGGCGTCGATCGCGCACGAGGTCGCGCTGCCGGTCGTCTACGAGTCCGGCTGGACCCACTTCGCGGACAAGCCCGAGGCCTACGAACGGCATCCGGAGGCGCTGCGCTACCTCAACCAACTCCCGACGGTCTGGGACGAGACCCGGATGCTCGACGGCGATCCCGACTCGCACGCCGTGGTCGCGCGCCGCAACGGCGAGAGGTGGTTCGTCGGCGGCATCGCCACCCAGGACCGCACCCTCCGTGCGCCGCTGAGCTTCCTCGGCGGCGGGCAGTGGCTGGTCGAGACCGTCCGCGACCCCGCGATCCGGGCCGACGTCGTGCGCGACACGCAGGTCCTGCGCAACACCGACACGCTTTCCGTGCCCACCAGGCGCAACGGCGGGTTCGCGGCCGTCGTCTGCCGCTACCGGCCCGGTTTGAAGACGTGCGACCGGCCGATCCGCCAGGTCCCGAAGACCACCCTGACCGTCACGCCGGCCGGCACGACCGACACCCCGGCGGGCTCGACGATCGAGGTCACCGGCACGTTCACCAACGGCGACAAGGAGATCCGCGACGTCAGGCTGACGGCGACCGCGCCGGAGGGCTGGTCCGTGAGCGGAGCGACGATCCGCCGCCCCAGGCTCGCGCCCGGCGAGTCGATCAACGGCCGCTGGCGGCTCACCGCCGGATCTCAGGCCGGCCCGGTGGACCTCCCGATCGTCGCCACCTTCGGCGGCGTGCACGTGGAGCAGGCCGTGAAGGCGTTCGTCCCTCCCCCGGCGCCGGTGAATGGAGCGCAGGTCAGCGACCTGCCGTTCCAGAGCGAGACCAACGGCTGGGGCCCGGTCGAACGGGACAGGTCCAACGGCGAGAACACCGCCGGTGACGGCAACGCGCTGTCCATCGGCGGCGTCACCTACACCAAGGGGCTCGGCACGCACGCGCCGTCCGAGGTCTCCGTCTACCTCGGCAGGAGCTGCGAGCGCCTCATCGCGAAGATCGGCCTCGACGACGAGACCACGGAACCGGGCTCGGTCGTGTTCCAGCTCTACGGCGACGACAAACCCCTGTACGACAGCGGAACCATCCGGGGCAAGGGCGCGGCGGTGCCGATCGACGTCGACGTCAGCGGCGTCCGGATGCTCAGCCTCCGCGTCACCGACGGCGGCGACGGCCGCAACTTCGACCACGCCGACTGGGCGGAGGCAGCCCTGACATGCTGATCAACCGCAGGACGTTCCTGTACGCCACGGGTGTGCTGGCCGTCGCGCCGAAGATCTCGGTCGCCCAACTCAAGGACACCTACTACGAGGTGCTGCTGAGGCACACGAAGTGGGCCGAGACGCAGTACGACGCCACGGCGAAACGCTACCGGCGCACCGACTTCGGCTTCGCGGTCGTGCTCGGCAACGCCGTCCTGCTCACCAGGGGTACGTACGACGCGGCGCTGGCCGGTGTCGAGAAGGACGTCCTGCGCGATCACACCCTCGCGACGATCAAGCACTTCGCGGCGAGCAACGTACTGGCGGGCGGCACCGAGTGGGGCAAGACCCTGTTCTGGGACACCACGTTCCAGTCCTACTTCGTGCTGGCCGCCCGCCTGCTCTGGCCCGACCTCGACCCGCGGACACGCGCGAACGTCGAGGCGATCGCGCGCGGTCAGGCCGACTACACGACGTCGCTCGGCACCGCGAACGACCCGCGCTCCGGCAGCTGGACGCCGAACGGCCTCACCGGCGGCCACCGCGGCGACACCAAGCTGGAGGAGATGGGCGTCTACGCCCAGGCCCTCGCGCCCGGACTGGCCTGGCACGGCGACGGACCGGGCTGGCGCGAGGCGTTCGGCCGCTGGAGCCGCAACGAGGCGGGGCTGCCCGCCGCCGACCTCGCCAACCCCTCCACAGTGGACGGGACGCCGATCTCGGCCAACACCGCGACGAACCTGCACGACACGTTCATCGTCGAGAACCACGGCTCGTTCGGCCCGCACTACCAGGAGGAGCTCTGGCGCACGTCGGGCCGCAACGCGGTGCACTTCCTGCTCGCCGGACGGCCGCTGCCCGAGGTGCTGACCAAGCAGCCCAACGGGGAACTGCTGTGGCGCACCATCCTCGCCACGATGAGCGACGCCGGTGAGCCGTTGATGCCGATGGTCAACGACCGCGAGCACCTCTACGGCCGGGACGTCATCCCGCTCGCCTTCCGCTCCACCGTCCTGCGCGACCCGATGGCGGCCCGGTCCGAGGCCGCGCTCGCGTCGCGGCTGCTCGCCTACCAGGCCCACCCACCGGTCCACCGGCTGGCGAAGTTCTCCGGCGAGGCCAAGTACGAGCCGGAGGCACGCGCGGAACTCGCGATCAGCTACCTGCTGCACGAACTGCGCCCACCTGCGAAACCCGTGTCCGAGGCGGAGTTCTTCACCCGCGCCGCGATCACGATCGACCACGGCGCCGACCCCGGCCTGCTGACGCACCAGTCGGCGGCCGCGTGGGCGGGCACGGTGACGAAGCCGGGGTTCACGAAGCTCGCCTGGCAGCCCTCGCACGACGACTGGCTGTTCAAGATCAGCGGATCGACCCCGATGCTGCTGCCACCAGTGGCCGTCACGGGACGCACCACCGTGGCCTACCAGAAGATCCGCGACGGTTTCGACGCGACGGCGAGCCTGCTGCGGTTCGCGGACGGGTTCGCCGGCACCGCGACCCTGCCGACCGGCACGATCGTCTGCGCGCTCCCCCGCCCCGGCCGGGTCGACGTGCACAACCTCGCGCTGACAGGGATCCTCACGGGTGCCCGCACGTACACGGGGTCGGCGGGCCGCGTCACGGTCCAGGCACGCGAGGGGTTCCGGGTCGACGAACTGACGTTCCCGGCCACGACCGCGCGGCACGTCCGCATGGTCGGCGTCACGCCCCACCCCACCTACGGCTACTCGTTGTTCGACTTCGAGGTGGGTCAGGGCACGACGACGGCGTCGTCGTTCGACCCCGGCTACGAACCCGCGAAGGCGACCGACGGCGATCCGGCCACGCGCTGGGCGGTCGCCCGTGCCGAACGCGGCCGCGCGGACAGCTGGATCGCCGTCGACCTGGGCACCGCCACGACCGTGCAGCGTGTGCGCTTGCGTTGGGAGACAGCGGCTGCCGTCGCTTATCGCATCGAGACGTCGACCGACGGCGCCACGTGGACCTCGGTGGCCTCGTACCCCCGCGCGGACCTGAGCACGCCGGGCTGGCTCGACGTGGACGGCCGCGCGGGGTTCGTCGCGCGGTCCGCCGAGCCGATCACCGTGCGGGGCGACACGATCACCGTGCCCGCCGGCCTGGTCGAGGGCTACGTCCGGGCCGATCTGCGCAAGATCGCCGCGGAACCCGCCCCGCAATGTCCTCCCGGGGTGAGCGCGAGCGCCGCGGACGGGTTCCTCAGCCTCTTCAACCTGTCCGGCGCCGACGTCACCGGCACGGTCCGCCTGCGGGGCACCCGGCTGTACCGCGGCACGCAGGTCACCACCCGTGACGGCACGGAGTACGCGCTCAGCCTGCCCGCCGCCACCGCGCGGGTCGAGGCGCCGTGGTTCACCGCCCGGGGCATCCCCGCGGGCGTCACCGCCGTCGTGCACAATGCCCAGCGCGTCACCTTCCGGGGTGGCCCGGCCATGTTCGTGCTGGTCCACCGCGACGGCCGGAGCCTTCCGGTCGCGCTGGGCCGGGGTGAGCGCACGGTGAGCATGCCGCTGGTCACGCCGTTCCCGATCAACGACCTCGCGCTGGGCCGCGTCACGTTCCCGAACTCCGTGCTGCCGCCCGGGATGAGCGATCCGGGCGCCGCGGTCGACGGCTCCGAACGCACCGCCTGGACGCCGGGGCGGGACGGCCGGATGGTCGTCGATCTCGGGGACGCGTACAACGTCACGACCAGTCTCAAGTGGACGAACGGAGTGCCGCCGCCGCACACGGTCACCTACAGCCTGGACGGCAAGACCTACGGGTCCGCACTGCCCGCCCGCTACGTCGCCGTGTCGACCCGGTGGCGGCCGGGCCACGCCTCGCTGCGCAGCGTTGTGGTGAGAGCATGACGCATGCCGGAACTGCTGGGCACCGCGTCCTTTCCGTCGGGTGAGCTGCTGCTGATCGACTTCGGTCTGCTCCGGATCTGGTCGGGCGATCGGCCGCCGCTGCTGGAGGAGGGTGACGCGCCCGATCACGTCGTCGAGCGGGCGAACGCGGCCGCCGACGTCGAGATCGTGGGCCCGCAGGCCGCGGAAGCGGTCCGTGCGCTGGACCTCGCCTCGATGAGCGGCTGGTACGCGTTCGACGTGGACCTCGACGGCCTGGGTTCCGCGGTGGCGAGGACGGGGCTCGACGCGTCCGTCCGGCAGGTCCCGCGCATGCCGCACGCCACCCGCGTGCGCACGCTGCTCGACGCGCAGCCGGAGGGTGCCGTGGTGCCGTTCCACGGCGCTTGGGCCGTGGCGGTGCGCGGTCTGCCGGCCGGACCGTCGCAGGTGCTGGACGAGCGCATGGAGGGCCAGTACGCCGAGCGGTGGCACTCGGTGTGGGTGGAGTGCGCGAAGGGCGAGGTGGCCGAGTCGGTCCAGTGCGGCCACGTGCTGGTGGACGAGGCGCGCCTGCTGTTCGCCGACGCGACGGCCCTCAGCGGCTGGCGACACGACGAATCGTCCGACGACCCTCGGTGCGGCCTGCCGTGACGGACGACGAACGCGGGTGGGCCGACCTCACCTGGGACGAGGTGTCGGCGCTGCACCAGGAGCTGGAGGCGTTGCGGGACTCGGGCTGAGGGTGGCCGTCGTCTCGGCACGGGTGGCGCGGGACGGCGAACCGGCCGGCCGGCTGCACCGGGAGAAGCCGGAGTCCGAACAGGACAGCGGCTGGCGGGTGTTCGCGGGCGACGAGACGCCGGAGCACCGGGACGAGGCCGTGCTGGTCCCGTTGCGCGAGCTCCTCTTCGCCGACGAGGAGCTGGAACCGCTGTTCGAGCAGCCGGTCGGTGCCGCGTTCGAGAGAACGGCGAACGGCCTCGTCCCGGTGAAGCGCGTTTAACCGGCGAGAGCCCGGCAAACCCAGAGCATGACCGACGGATCTCGTGCTACCGCAAGGGAAGGTGTCGTCCGCGCACTGTGGAGTGTGCCCAGGCTGCTGCGGCACCCGGTGTGGCGGAACACCGATCCGAAGCTGGGGCAGGGCTTGGGCGTCGTGCTCGTGCCCGGTTTCGGCGCGGGTGACGTGAGCCTGCTGCCGGCGGCCTCGTGGTTGCGCGCCCGCGGTTTCGCGCCGGTGAGCGCCGGGGTCGGGCTGACCGTCGGCTGCACCGGGGACCTGCTCGCGAAACTGCTGCACCGCACCGAGGAGCACGCCGAGCGGACCGGGCGTCCGGTGGTCCTGTTCGGTCAGAGCCGTGGCGGCTGGCTCGGTCGTCTCGTCGCGGCCCTGCGCCCCGATCTGGTGCACGGCCTGGCCATGCTCGGCAGCCCCGTGCTCGACCCGACGGGAGCGCACCCGCGTGCCATGCGCATCGCCCGGTTCCTCACCCGCCTCGCCTCGGCGGGAGTGCCCGGACTGCTCGACGACGACTGCCTGCGCGGCCCCTGCTACGACGAGCACGTGAAGATGCTCGCCGAGCCGTTGCGGGTGCCCGCGATCTCGATCTTCTCCCGCTCGGACGGCGTCGTGCCGTGGGAGCTGTGCCAGGACCCGTGCGCCGAGTGCGTCGAGGTCGGCAGCACCCACACCGGCATGGGGTTCGACCCCGCCGTCTACGAGGTGCTCGGCCCGCGGCTCGCGGCCTGGGCTCAGGTGACCGGCACGATCCGGGCGTCGAGCAGCGCGCCGTCCTGAACCTCCAGCAGGCCGATCGTGCCCTGCGGCTGACGTCGTTTGTCGGTCGGCGAGCCGGGGTTGAACACCCGCACGCCGTCCTCCTCCTCGTCCCACGGGATGTGCGAGTGCCCGAACACGACGAGGCGCGCGGCGGGGAACCGGCGGCGCATCCTCGTCATCCGGCCTGTCTTCTGGCCGCTGTCGTGGATCATCGCGAACGGCACGCCGTCGATGTCGGACTCGACGACGTCCGGCGCGCCCCAGGCCACCACGTCGGGCCCGTCGTTGTTGCCGCAGACGGCGATGACCGGTGCGTACTGCGCCAGCTCGTCGAGCACGGGAGCCACGCAGACGTCTCCCCCGTGCAGGATCAGATCAGCTGACCGCAAGTGCTCGGCCACGGCCGGAGGGCACCGCTTCCAGAACCGCGGCGCATGGGTGTCGGACAGCACGACGACTCTCACCGCGCGACCGTAGCAATCACGGGAAGACGAGTAACCTCCCCTCCAACCGGGTACTTGACCTGCATGGCGAGGTCGATCTGGAGCGGTTCCATCAGTTTCGGGCTGGTGAGCATCCCGGTGCAGCTGTTCAGCGCGACCGAGGACCACACCGTCCACTTCAACCAGTTCCAACGAGGTACGTCGGACCGCATCCGCTACAAGCGGGTCAACGAGCGCACCGGTCGTGAGGTCCCCTACGACAAGATCGTGAAGGGCCACGAACTGGACAACGGCGAGTACGTCATCGTCGAGCCCGAGGAACTGGACGAGATCGCGCCGGGCCGCAGCCGCACGCTCGACATCGAGGCGTTCGTCGACATCGACGAGATCGACCCGGTGCACTTCCAGAAGACGTACTGGCTGGGGCCGGCCAAGGCCGACTTCTCCCGCCCCTACCTGCTCCTCGCGCAGGCGATGAAGAAGACGAACCGGGCGGGCATCGCCATGTTCGTGATGCGCGGCAAGCAGTACCTCACCGCGCTCAAAGAGGACAACGGCATTCTCGCCGTGCACACGCTGTTCTTCGCCGACGAGATCCGCAAGCCGAAGGACGTGCTCGACGTCACGCCGGAGGGCCGGGCGCCGCGCGGCAAGGAGCTGGACATGGCGGTGTCGCTGGTCGAGTCGATGGCCGACGACTGGCGGCCTAAGGACTACCGCGACACCTACACCGCGCGGGTGAACAAGCTGATCAAGGCCAAGCAGAAGGGCCGCAAGGTCAAGGTCGAGGACGAGCCGGCCGCGTCCACGGACGTCGTGGACCTCATGGAGGCCTTGCAGCGCAGCGTCGAGGCCAGCAAGAAGAAGCGGAAGGTCAGCTGACGACCAGCGCCGTCGCGTTGTCGGTGCCACGCGCGTACAGGGCCGCACGCACCAGACGCTCCGCCGAGACGTGGCCGGACATGATCGCTCGAATCCCGTTGTGCCCCAACGGTCCGTAGATGCCGTCGGACACGAGGGCGATCCTAGGAGCGCGCGTTGACGCACGGCCGATGTTCTGCAACGTCGCGTGGCGGACCGTGTTGGTGACAACGTGCTCCAGCCGCGGTGCGGGAACGAGGCTTCGCTCGCGGAAGTACTGGGCGACCGTGTGGTCGGTGGTGAGCTGGACGAGGTCCGGGCCGCTGGAGGCGTACGCGCGGGAGTCGCCGGCCCAGGCCACGTCGAAGCCTCCCTCGGGACGGGCTGTGGCGACGACGATCACCGCGTCGCCGGAATGCACCTGGAGGGCGTCACGGGCGGCGAGGATCGCCGAGACCGGGTCGACCACCAACGCGGCGGCACGGGCGGCGGCCCACGCGGCTTCGGCGGCGGCGGAGGAGTCGCCCACGCCGTCGGCGACCACGAACGTGCGGCGGCCCACGGCGAAAGCGTCGGCGTTGTGCTTGCGCGGTCCACGTTCCGACGCGTGGGTCACGGTGAGCGCGGTGCCCAGTGGCACCGTGTGATCGATCAGCATGGCGGACCTCCCTGACCTCCACTGAGCCTTGTACGCCTGGGAGTCTGCTGTCAGGACCCTGAGAAGTTCTCTAGAACTTCGCCGCCCGGCGAAACCGGTCCGCTGCCCGGAGCAACGCGGCGGACAGTTCCGGCGGGGAGACGACCTCGAACTCGACCGTGATGCTCGCGAGCATGAACACCACGTCGTCCATCGTCTCGCCCCCGACGCGCACATGGCACGACGTTTCGTCCACAGCCAAAACCTCGCCGTAGCTGCGCCACTCCTGAGCCTCGGAAGCGGGCACGCTGAGTCGCACGACGCCCTGCACCGGCCACCGATCGGCGACTCGCGCGGCCACGAACGCCCCCGCGTCACCGCCCGGGATCTCACGGGGTGTGAAGCGGGCACCCAACGGGGTCCGCGCGCTCATCCGATCGAGCCGAAATGTCCGCCAGTCCTCGCGCAGCACGTCCCAGGCGACCAGATACCAGCGCCGGCCCCACGTCACGAGCCGGTGCGGTTCGACCGAGCGCTCGGACTCCTTCCCCGCGTGCCCGACGTAGGAGAACCGGATCCGCTGCCGGTCGCGGCAGGCCGTGCCCACCAACGTCAGCAGCGACGCGTCCACCACCGGTCCCGAACCCGTGTGCGGCACCGTCGAGATGTCCAGCGCCGCGACCCGGTGCCGCACCGCGGACGGCAGCACCTGCTCTACCTTGAGCAACGCGCGCACGGCCGTCTCTCCGATGTTCTCGATGCCACTCGCCGTGCGCAGCCCTACCGCAACGGCGACGGCCTCGTCGTCGTCCAGCAGCAACGGCGGCAGCTGCGCACCCGACCCGAGCCGGTAGCCACCGCCGGACGTGCCCATCGACGCGTGCACCGGGTAGTCCAGCGAACGGAGCCGGTCGACGTCACGCCGCACGGTGCGTGTGGTGACCTCCAGCCGCTCCGCGAGTTCCGAACCGGACCACTCACGGCGCGACTGCAGCAGACCGAGCAACTTGAGCAAACGAGCTGAGGACACTGTAGGACCATAACTGTCCTACAGGCCGAATAGCGTTCCAGTCATGAAGCCGTTCGAGATCAACATCCCGCAGGCCGACCTCGACGACCTGCACCGCCGCCTCGACCAGACCCGCTGGCCGAACGACCCCGAAGGCGCGGGCTGGGCCCAGGGCACGCCGCAGGCACGGTTGAAGGAGCTCGTCCAGCACTGGCGCGACTTCGACTGGCGCGAGCAGGAGCGGCGGCTGAACGAGATCCCCCAGTTCGTCACCGAGATCAACGGCCGGCGGCTGCACTTCCTGCACGTCACCAGCCCGAACCCGAACGCGGAGCCGCTGCTGCTCGCCCACGGCTGGCCGACCACGTGCTTCGCGTTCGAGCAGATGATCGAACCGCTCAGCCGCGACTTCCACCTCGTGATCCCGTCGACGCCCGGCTTCGGCTTCCCCGGCCCCACCGAGCAACTCGGCTGGACGATCGCGCGCGTCGCGGACATGGTCTCCGAGCTGATGAAGCGCCTCGGCTACCACCGGTACGTCGCACACGGCTTCGACTACGGTGCCATGCTCACCCGCCTGCTCAGCCTGCGCGACGAGGTCAGGGCCGTCCACCTCAACCAGATCTTCTCCGCCGGCGTCACGCAGGAGACGGCCGATCTGAGCGTCGAAGCCGAGCAGCGGTCTGTGGAAAAGGCTTACCGGTACGACTTCGAGCAGTTCGGTTACGTCGCGATGCAGAGCACACGGCCGCAGTCGGTCGCCCACGCGCTGACCGACTCGCCGGTCGCGCAGCTGGAGTGGATCGAGTGGGCCTTCCACACGTGGAGCGACCCGGAAATCGGGGTACCCCTCGACGCGCTGCTGACGAACGCCTCGATCTTCTGGTTCACCCGGACCGCGGGCTCGTCGGCGCGCTACTACCAGGAGGGCTACGAGGCTTGGGGCGAACTGGAGCCGCACTCCACCACACCGACGTCGGTGGCGGTGTTCCCGCACGACGCGGGCGTGCCGATCCGGCGGATGGCCGAGCGCAACCACACCATCGCGCGGTGGACGGAGATGCCGCGAGGAGGCCACTTCGCGGCGTTGGAGGTGCCGGAGCTGATGGTCGGGGAACTGCGGGAGGCGTTCCTCCGGTAGCTGACGCGAGGGTGCCCGCGGGGCCGGAGCGGCTACGGTGATCACCGTGCGGTTCACGGTGTTCGGCGCGACCGAGTTCGGTCCGACGCGCCTCGGCGCCCTGCTCGGCGTGCTGCTCGTCGACGCGGGCCAGACCGTGAGCGCCGAGGAACTCGTCGCGCGGGTGCTGGGCGACACTCCGCCGCCCCGCGCCCGCGCGAGGGTGCAGACGTGGCTGACGCGCCTGCGGCAGACGTTGCCCGGCCTGGTGGAACGCGACCGCGGCGGCTACGTGCTGCGGGTCGACCCACTGGAGATCGACCTGCACCTGTTCCGGCACCTGGTGCGCGCCGGGAGGACCGCCGACGCGCTGGAGCTCGTCCAGGGCGAGCCCTTGTCCACAGTGGACACTCCGTGGGCCCGGCAGCTGCGCGCGGACTTCGCGGAGGAACTGCTCGCGGCACGGCTCGACGACGTCGACGAGCGGCTGGCGTCGGGCGAGCACGCGAAGCTGGTCCCCGAACTGCGGGCGCTCGCCGCCGCACGCCCGCTGGACGAGCGGATCGCCGGCCAGCTGATCGAGGCGTTGCACGGCAGCGGACGCGCGGCGGAGGCGTTGCGGCACTTCGAGGTCGTGCGCTCGGAGCTGGCCGGTGAGCTGGGCGCCGAACCGTCCCGGCACCTCACGACGCTCCACCGGCGGCTGCGGGCCGCCTCCGCACCGCGCCAGCTGCCGGCCGCGCCCAAGCCGTTCACCGGCCGGGCGCTCGAACTCGCGGAGCTCGACCAGGCACCGAACGGCGTCGTGGTGATCACGGGCACCGGTGGCGTGGGCAAGACGTCGCTGGCCGTGCACTGGGCGCACCAGGTGATGGACCGGTTCCCGGACGGCCAGCTCTACGTGAACCTGCACGGCTTCGGCCCGAGCGGCGCCGCGGTGAGTCCTGGTGACGCGCTGCTGCGGTTCCTCGCGGCGCTCGACGTACCGCGCGCCCAGGTGCCGCACGACCTCGCGGGCCAGTCGGCGCTGCTGCGGGACGCGCTCGCGGACAAGCGGGTGCTCATGGTGCTGGACAACGCGACGGACGCGGACCAGGTCGAGCCGCTGCTGCCGCGCACGCCGCACGCGCACGTGGTGATCACGAGCCGCACATCGCTCAAACCGGCCCACGCCAAGCGTTTGCCACTGGGTTTGCTGCCACCCGACGACGCCCGCGCGCTGCTGGCCGCCCGCATCGGCCACGACCGGGCGCGGGCCGAACCGGACGCGGTCGACACCGTGGTCCGCCGCTGCGCCCGCCTGCCGCTCGCCCTCGCGGTCGCCGGGGCCCGGGCGGCGACGCAGCCGGAGTTCCCGCTGGCGGCACTCGCGGACGAACTGGCCGACCTCGACGCGTTCGCCGACGACGATGACGTCACGGCGGACCTGCGTTCGGTGTTCTCGCATTCCTGCAAGGCGTTGAGCCCCGCCGCGCTGCGGCTGTTCCGGTTGCTCGGACTGATGCCGGGCTCGGACATCAGCCTCGCCGGCGCCGCGTCCCTGGCCGCGCTGGACGTGACGGAGACCCAGGCGCTGCTCACCGAGCTCGCGACGGCGAACCTGATCGACGAACCGCAACCGGGCCGGTTCACCTGTCACGACCTGCTGCGCGACTACGCGGCCGAACTGGCCCTGGACAGCGAACGCGACGAGGCCCTGCACCGGCTGCTCGACCACCTGGCGCTGACGAGCGTCGAGGCCGGTGTCGCCTACACGCCGAGCCGCCACCGCCCGGCCACCCCGCGACCCGCTCCCGGCGTGGTGGTCCTCGAGTTCGGCACGCACGAGGAAGCGCTGGCGTGGCTCATGACCGAGCACCCGGCGCTGATGGCGGCGATGCCCCACGGCACGGCGGCGCAGACGTGGCTCATGGGCTGGTCCCTCGCCGACGCCCTGGCCCGCCAGGCCCACTACCAGGACCTGCTGACGTCGCAACAACTCGCGGTCGCCGCCGTGGAACAGCTCGACGACACCGACGGCCTCGGCCGTTCGCTGATCAACCTGGGCCGCGGCCTGAGCCGCGTGCACCGGCCCGACGAGGCGACCGCCGCGCTGCACCGGGCGTTCGAGGTCTACGAGGGCAACCCCGCGGGTCAGGCCGGGGTGCTGCTGAACATCGCGATGCTGTGCCCGGACGACCGGATCGAAGAGGCGATGGAGCACACGCGGCGCGGGCTCGCGTTGTTCGAGGAGTGCGGCGACTCCTACGGCCAGGCCAACGCGCTGACCGGGCTCGCGTGGGGCCACGGCAAGCTGGGCCGGTACGCGGAGACCGTCGAGCACGCCGAACGCGCGATGCTGATGTGGCGGGAGATGGACCACCTGATCGGCCAGGCCGAGGCGTGGGACAACCTGGGCACCGGCTACCTCGGGCTGGGCGATCACGCGAAGGCCGCGGAAGCGTTCACCCGCTCGTCGGAGATGTTCCGGCTCGGCGGCGACCTGCCGCTCGAAGCCAACGCCTGCGAACAGCTCGGCGACACCCACGCTGCCGCGGGTGCCGCCGGGCCGGCTCGAGAGGCCTGGCGCAAAGCGGTCGAACTGCGCACCCGCGCGGGCCTTCCGGCCGACGGGGTGCGGGCGAAACTACAGGCCGAAGGCCAGTAGCACGTGGCCGTGCGGGTTCTCGTACCCCGACGAGTAACCCGACTGCACGTAGACCATCCCGTCCGACACCACCGCGCCCGTACCGGGTCCGGCGAGCGTGCCGCCGCGCCCGGTCACACCGTTGACACCGCGGACGTCCTGGATGGTGTCGTGCGACCAGATGATCTGGCCGGTCCTCGCGTTGTACGCGCGGAACTTGCCGTCCAGCGCCCCCAGCCACACCACACCGGGTGAGCTGGACACCGGCACACCGTGTGCCTGGTAACAACCGGGCTGGCCGGCCGCACCTCCCGTGGAGCAGCCGTCGGCGGGTGCCGGGGTCTCCCACAGGACGGTGCCGGTGCCGGGGTCCACAGCGAACAGCTTGCCGGGATCGGCGTAGTAGGTCGCGATGTAGAGCCGCTTGCCGTCGTAGCTCGACCCCCACTGGATGCCCGAGATGCCACCGCTGGGCAGCGGCACGCCGAGCTGACGGCGCCACACGACCTGCCCCGTCGAGGCGTCGAACACGTGGTACACACCGGACTTCTGGCCGACACCGACGAGCTGCCTGCCGTTGACGGTGAACAGGTTCGGCGTCGCGCCGATGTCGTAGTCGAGGTTCGTGCCGTCCTTGAGGCCCGGGCAGTACCCCTCGGCGTCGGGCTGGTTGCACGCGTCGCGCCACGTGTCGGCGTCGGTGACCTGGTTGGTCCACCTCACCGCGCCGGTGCGGGCGTTCAGCGCCAGCAGCGAGTCGAACTCGCCGCCCTTGCCCGTGTAGTTCTGGCCCGTGCCGACATAGAGCGTGCCGGTCCTGCGGTCGATCACCGGCGAGCTCCACACCCCGACACCGGACGGCTCGAACCGCTTGGCACCGTTGGGCCACGTGCCGACCTGGACCGGTTCGGGCACCGTGTAGTGACGCCAGACCATCGCACCGGTGTCGATGTCGTAGGCGTCGATGTGGCCGCGGAACGTGCAGCAGTCGTGCGTGTTCGGCAGCATGTTCTCGCTGCTGGACGTGCCGACGTACACCAGTCCGTTGTAGACGATCGGAGAGCTGGTGGTCATCGACGCGATGCCGGTGTCGAGCTGCACCTGCCACTCGAGGCGGCCGGTGCGCTGGTCTAGCGCGAAGAACCTGCTCGCGCTGTCCCCGAAGAACACCTTGCCGTCGGCCACCGTCGGGCCGTCCGAGTTGAACGCGTACCGGTCCGCCTGCGGGAGCGTGTACTCCCATTTCGCACGGCCGGTGCGCGCGTCACGGGCGTAGAACTTCCCGTCGGGGCCACCGAAGTAGATCGTGTTCCCCACGACGGCGGGCTGGCTGCGCACGCCGTTGTAGACGCCCTTGGTGTAGGCGAACGCCCACTTCAGCTTGAGCTTGCCGGCGTTGCCCGCGTTGATGCGCCATTCCGCGGACTGGTGCCGAGTGCCGTTGAGGTCCTTGGCCCAGCCGGACCAGTCGCCGTTCCCGTGGGCCTGAGCGGGCGAACTGGTCAGCACTACGAGCGCCGCGGTGAGCAGCGCGGTTGTCCTGAGCATGGAATTTTCCCCCTTCCGCCACCCAGCCTGGCAGTGGTGGAAGGGGGACGCGTCAATCCAAAGTCTCCGAAATGCCTAACCGATCGGTTGATGCGTCACGACGCCGACGCCTGGGAAACCCCGGCTGACGACCGGGTTGCGCCGCCCGTTGAGGTACTGCTGGAAGAACGCCGGGACGTAGGTCGTGGCGACCCTGCGTTGCTGCTCGGGGGTGAGCGCGGTGGCCGGGCAGGTGCTGTCGTCGTCGTAGGACCATTCGGTGTTGAAGTAGTTGTGGTTGGCGTTCTTCGGCGTGACAGCGTGGATCGGGACGATGTTGCGACCCTTCGCGTTCTCGATGAAGGAGGTACCGCTGACCGCGCCGTCGCAGCTGCCGGTCATGACCGCGAACGGGATCTTCGTGATGCGGTAGTCGAGGTTCTCCGGTGCCTCCGGGTCCGGCGCGTAGTAGTCGGCGGGTGCCAGCGGCAGCACGGCCCTGATCCTCACCCCGGCCGGCAGTTCGGCGACGTGCTGGTCGGACGCCTGGTAGACCGCGCCACGGCCACCGCGCGAGTGCCCGAGCGTGCCGACGTTCGCGAGGTCGACGTGCCCGCGGAACCCCGGCAGCCTCAACGGCCCCTTGCCCTCGTTGAGATCACGCCACATCTCCAGGTGCTTGCTCATCACCGCGGCCCTGGCGACGTCCGCGATCTCCCCCATCTCCCCCGCGTTGACGCCGTTCACGCTCACCGACACGACCACGAAACCCTGCCGCGCCAGTTCCTCGGCGAGGTAGTCGTACCCGCGGTAGCTCGGGAACGCGTCCCCTGCCGGACACGGCCAGACCCATTCGTCGTTGCCGCACGGCTTCCAGTAGCCGTGCGCGAGCAGCACCAGCGGGCGCTTGCCGACGAGCGTGCGCGGCGCGTGCACGACCGCGGTGAGTTCGAGGTCCGCGACAGGACCTCCTGGTGTGCTGTGAAAGCCGGGCACCTGGAATGCCCGATCACCGAGCGAGTACTCGACCTTCCTGACGCCGGAGCCGTGGTCGGCCGCGGAACTGGTCGGCGCGGCCAGCACCATCGCCATCACGAAGGCGGCCGCGGCTTTTCCGATTGCCATGAGGTGATCCCATCGAGAACTTGCGGACGTCCTGTGCGGACGTCGTCACGGTTGTGCCAAGGAGAAGTGGCCGGCGAACCCGCCGAACCTCGGCGCGAGCGGCCCGGTGCCCGAACCCAGCTCACGCCACAGCTCGCGGTGGCGCTCCAGCGCCGACGGATCGGTCACCCGCACCACCACGACGCCTCGTCGTACCAGCGCCTGCGCGGCGAGGTCGGAGGTGAGCACCAGCGGCCGCACCCCGACGAGGGTGCGTGGCGCGTGCACGACCGCGGCGAGATCGCCGACGCGGTACGTCATCGTCATGGTCGCGGGGCGGTGGTCGTCCTGCGAGGGAGCGGCGGCGGTGCTCGGCGCGGTCAGCACCAGGGCACACGCCACGGCAACAAGGACTCTGCCGGAAACCATGGTCACGATCTCATCGAGTTCGTGTGCGCTGAACGTCCGGACTACGTCACGGTTTCGCTACAGCGCCCTCGACACCGTCGAGGAGGACTTTCAATCCGCCGCGGAAGTTCTCGACGGCGTCGTTCTCCAGATAGGGCAGTTCCGGATCGATCGGCTCCCGATCGTTCTCGAGAAGGTGCAGCATCGGGAACTTCTTGTCCAGGTCGGGCTCGAGTTCCGCCAGCACGGCCGACCGCGCGTACCACCACTCCTCGTCGCCCTCCCCGGTCGCACGGCCGGCGGCACGGGCCTCGGCGACGGTCTGGGCCGCGCCGCGCACGAAGTAGTGGAGCGCACCGACGATCCCGCGCAGCTCACGTCCGGGCAGACCGGTCGGCACCAGGATCGCGGCCAGCGCCTCGATCACCGCGAACTCGTGCGGGCCGAGCACCGGACGGGCCTGCGACACCTGCAGCATCCAGGGATGACGGCCGTAGAACTCCCACATGTCGTGCGCCCACCGCGTCACAGCGGGCCGCCAGCCGTCCTCCGTCGAGTACGTCGCCGGCAGCTCGGCCATCGCCCGGTCGTACATGAGGTCGACCAGCTCGTTCTTGCCCGGCACGTACGTGTAGAGCGCCATGGCCGTGCGCCCGAGCCGCTCCCCCACCGCGCGCATCGAGAACGCCATGCCCTGTTCGTCGGCGACCTCGATGGCAGCGTCGACGATCGTGTCCACGCTCAGCCCCGGCTTCGGCCCGGGCCGCTGCTCCGCGACCGACGCGCGCCAGAGCAGTTCGATGGACCGGCGTGGGTCGCCCTGACCTGCGTAGACGACCACGGTTGCGACTCCTTACGACGTAAAGTAACCTCGTTCGGTCGATACTTTACGACATAAACAATCTTTGGGGGAAGCAGCGTGAACGCTGTCGCGGACAGCCATGACTGGATCCAGGTCAGAGGGGCCAGGGAGAACAACCTCGCGGACGTCTCGCTCGACGTCCCCAAGCGCCGCCTGACCGTCTTCACCGGCGTGTCCGGCTCCGGGAAGTCCTCGCTGGTGTTCGGCACGATCGCGGCCGAGTCCCAGCGCATGATCAACGAGACCTACACCGCGTTCCTGCAGTCCTTCATGCCGTCGATCGGCCGCCCGGACGTGGACGCGCTGCACAACCTGAGCGCGGCGATCATCGTCGACCAGGAACGGATGGGCGCGAACTCGCGGTCCACCGTCGGCACCGCCACCGACGCGCACACCATGCTCCGCATCGTCTTCAGCCGCCTCGGTGAGCCGCACGTCGGCACGTCCGGCGCGTTCAGCTTCAACCTGCCCGAGGGCATGTGCCCGGCCTGCGAGGGCCTCGGCAAGGTCACGACCATCGACGTGGACGCGATCGTCGACAAGAGCAAGTCGTTGAACGACGGCGCGATCGACGCCCCGAACTACGGCGTCGGCACCTGGTACTGGCAGGTCCTCGCCAACTCCGGCCTCTTCCCGGCGGACCAGCCGATCAGCACGTTCACCGAACAGCAGCTGCACGACTTCCTCCACAAGCCGACGACGAAGCTGAACGTCGGCGGCAGCAACGTCACCTACGACGGCCTGATCGCGAAGCTGCAGCGCACGATCCTGTCCAAAGACCGCGAGTCCATGCAGCCGCACATCCGCGCGTTCGTGGACAAGGCCGTCACGTTCGCCACCTGCCCGGACTGCCGGGGCGCCCGCATCAACCAGGCCGCCCTGAACTCGAAGATCAAGGGCGTGAACATCGCGGACTGCTGCGCGATGCAGATCAGCGACCTCGCGCGGTTCGTGCACTCCATCGACGACCCGTCGGTCGCACCGCTGCTCGCCACGCTGCGGGGCACGCTCGACTCGCTGGTGGAGATCGGCCTCGGCTACCTCTCCCTCGACCGCGAGTCCGGCACGCTGTCCGGCGGCGAGTCGCAGCGCGTGAAGATGGTGCGGCACCTGGGATCCTCGCTCACCGACATCACCTACGTGTTCGACGAACCGACCGTCGGCCTGCACCCGCACGACATCCAGCGGATGAACGACCTCCTGCTCCGCCTGCGCGACAAGGGGAACACCGTCCTCGTCGTGGAGCACAAGCCGGAGACCATCGAGATCGCCGACCACGTCGTCGACCTCGGCCCCGGCGCGGGCGTCAACGGCGGCCACCTGTGCTACTCCGGCGACGTGGCGGGCCTGCGCGCGTCCGGCACGCTGACCGGCCGGCACCTCGACCACCGGGCCAAGCTGCGGCCGGAGTTCCGCACCCCGAAGGGCTTCCTGACGATCAGCGGCGCCCGCACCAACAACCTCAAGGACGTCTCGGTCGACCTGCCGCTCGGCGTGCTGACCGTCGTCACCGGCGTCGCGGGCTCCGGCAAGTCGTCGCTCATCCACGGCTCGTTGCGGCGCCGCAAGGACGTCGTGACGGTCGACCAGTCACCGATCCGCGGCTCGCGCCGGTCCAACCCCGCCACCTACACCGGCCTGCTCGACTCCGTGCGGACCGCGTTCGCCAAGGCCAACGGCGTGAAAGCCGCGTTGTTCAGCGCGAACTCCGAAGGCGCGTGCGAGAACTGCAAGGGCATCGGGCTCGTCTACACCGACCTCGCCATGATGGCCGGCGTCGCCACGGTCTGCGAGAAGTGCGAGGGCAAGCGGTTCACGCCCGAGGTGCTGCGCTACACGTTGCGGGGCAAGAACATCAGCGAGGTGCTCGGCATGTCCGTCGCCGACGCCCGCGACTTCTTCCCGTCCGGCCAGGCCCACGCCGTGCTCAGCCGCCTGCACGACGTCGGACTGTCGTACCTCTCGCTCGGCCAGCCGCTCACGACGTTGTCCGGCGGTGAACGGCAACGGCTGAAGCTCGCCATCCACATGGCGGAGAAGGCCTCGACGTACGTGCTGGACGAGCCGACGTCCGGCCTGCACCTCGCCGACGTCGACCAGCTGCTCGGGCTGCTGGACCAGCTGATCGACGCCGGCAACACGGTCATCGTGATCGAGCACCACCTCGCCGTGATGGCGCACGCCGACTGGATCGTCGACCTGGGTCCGGGCGCGGGCCACGACGGCGGCCAGGTCGTCTTCTCCGGCACCCCCGGCGAGCTCGTGTCCACTTCGGACACGCTGACCGCCCGGCACCTCAGGGAGTACCTGTCATGAGCCTGCTGACGGTGACCTCGGTCGCACCGCTGACCCCGCGCATGACCCGGATGACGTTCACCGGTCCCGGACTCGACGAGATCGGCACCTGGCCGGACCAGCAGCTCAAGCTGTTGTTCCCCAAGCCGGGCGGGTCGGCGCACGTCTCGGACGCCCCGGACGTCGGCACCTGGTACCAGGCTTATCTGGCCATGCCCGACGCCGAACGGCCGTGGATGCGCAGCTTCACCGTCCGGTCGCTGGCCGGCGGGGTGCTGACCGTCGACTTCGTGCTGCACGGCGACAACGGACCGGCGTCGAGCTGGGCCGCCCGCGCACAGCCCGGTGACGTCATCGGGAGGTTCGGCCCCTCCCCCGACTACGCCCGCCCGCTCGGCACCGCCGGCCTGCTGGTGTTCGCGGGCGACGAGACCGCACTGCCCGCGATCGCCTCGCTGCTCGAGCTGCTGCCCCCGGACCAGCGACGGCTCGTGTTCGTCGAGGTCGCCGATCCGTTGGAGGAACAGGACATCTCCGGTGTGCGGTGGGTTCACCGCAGCGCCGGGGAGGACCTGTTCTCGGTGGTCGAAGCAGCAGAGATCGAGCCGTCGACGTGGGTGTGGCTCGGCGGCGAGGCCTCCACGGTGCGTGCGCTGCGCAGGCACTTCGTCGGTCTCGGAGTGTCCAAGAAGGACATCGAGTTCGCCGGTTACTGGCGGCGGGCGCTCACCCAGGACGACGCGCCGACCACCGAGGACCTCGCCGAGGCCCAGGAACGGATCGCCGCGCTCAGCGAGTGAACTCCAGCAGAGTGCGCCCGTCGGTCACCTGAGTCGTGGACACGAGCGTGAGCCCGTGCCGCGACGCCAGCCGCTCGAAGTCGTGGAGCCCTCGGTCCCGCCCACCGAAGTGCACGAGCATGACGAGGTCGAACTCGCTGCTCCCACCGAGGGACTCCACGACGAGCACCCGGTCGCTCGCCTCGGCGCAGCGTGCCAGGATCCGATGCGCGTTCTCGTCGTCCCAGTCGTGCAGGATGTCGAACAACAGGCAGGCATCACCACGGGGCAACGGGTCGAAGAAGCTGCCGCCGGTGACCTCGGTCCGTTCCGCGAGCCCCTGCGACCGGAGCAGCTCGCGGGCGCCGGCCGCGGTCTCCTCCAGGTCGACCAGGTGGCCGCGCATCCCGGGGTGGGCGTGCAGGATCGCGGCGAGCAGGCTGCCGTGCCCGCCGCCGACGTCGACGAGCGTGCCGGACCGCGCCCAGTCGAACGCCGCCACCACCTGCGGGATCCACCTGCTCATGCGGTCGTTCATCTGCCGGTCGAACGCGGCCCGCAGGTGTGGTTGCCCGGCCAGGTCCTCCCAGAAGCCCTGCCCGAACCGGAGCGGGTAGGCGGGGTTCCCGGTGCGGACGCTGTGGACCAGGTCGATGAACGCCAGGTCGGCGCGTCCGGCGGCGGAGTCGTGGTGCAGCAGGTTGTTCAGGCCGTTGCCCGCGTCCGCGCCCAGCAACGCGCCGAAGTCCGTGGTGCGGTGGCCCGCGTCTGTTCGTTCGATCACGCCGAGAGTCGTCAGGTGGGCCAGCAGCAGGTCAAGGGCGAGCGGGTCGACCTCCAGTTCGGGTGCGAGCTCGGCTGCGGTCGCGGGGCGATCACTCAGGCGGTCCGGTAGCCCGAGGGTCACTGCGACGCGCAACGCCATCGGCGTGACCAGCCCGGACATGTCTCGAAGCTTCTGCACGTCGGTGTCCATGTGAACCAACCCTGCCACTGTGGGCAATTGAGTTTTGGTCAACACTGAAACAACAGTGGAACGTGTTCCAGCGCTGGCCGCACAACGATTGCTGGCGTCGGCCCTTACCGTGTCCGTATGAGCACCAACTGGGCGGGCAACGTCACGTTCACCTCGGCCCAGGTCGTCAGCCCGGCCTCGGCGGACGACCTGCGTGCGCTCGTGCGTGGTTCCTCGGCCGTGCACGTCGTCGGGTCGGGGCATTCGTTCAGCACGATCGCCGACACGACCGGCACGCTGGTGTCGCTGGCGGCCATGCCCGAGGTCTTTGAAGTCTCCGGCCACACGGTCCGGGTGAGCGCGGGCATGACGCTCGCGGCACTGGCGGTCCGGCTGGAGGCGGCAGGCCTGGCCCTGCACACGCTGCCGTCGTTGCCTCACATCACCGTGGCCGGGGCGATCTCCACTGCCACGCACGGCTCTGGCGGGCGCTCGCTCGCCGGTGCGGTCCGGTCCGTCGAGGTCCTGCGCGGGGACGGCTCGGTCGTCGAACTGGCCTCCGCGGGCGCGCCCGTGTCGATGGGCGGCCTCGGTGTCATCACCACCGTGACGCTGGACGTGGTGCCGACGTTCCAGGTCGCGCAGACGGTCTACGAGGACGTCGCCTGGACGACGCTGCTCGTCCGGCTCGAGCAGATCTTCGACGGCGCGTACAGCGTGAGCGCGTTCGTCGACTGGCAGGGTGGCGCGACGCTGTGGGCGAAGCACCGCGTGGGCGACGAGGAGTTCGCGTTCCCGGGGCGGCCCGCGACCGAACCGGCGCACCCGGTGCCGGGCCAGCCCGCCTCCCGCTGCACGCTCCAGGGCGGCGTGCCCGGCCCGTGGCACGAGCGGCTGCCGCACTTCCGCGCCGAGTTCACCCCGTCCGTCGGCGACGAGCTGCAGACCGAGTACTTCGTGCCCCGCAGCCGCGCGGTGACGGCGTTGCGGGCGCTGGCCGAGATGTCGACGGTGATCTCACCGCTCGTGCAGGCCTGCGAGATCCGCACGATCGACGGCGAACCGCAGTGGCTCAGCCCCGCCTACGACCGCGACAGCATCGCGATCCACTTCACGTGGGTGCCGGACACCCCGGCCGTGCTGCGGCTGCTCCCCCGCCTGGAGGAGGCGATCGCGCCGCGGCCGCACTGGGGCAAGCTCTTCACCGTGCCGCCGGCCCTGCTGGCCGCCCGCTACCCGCAGTGGGACGCCTTCCGGGCGCTGCTCGCCGAGCACGACCCGAAAGGCGTCTTCCGCAACGAGTTCCTGACCCGCTACTTCGGGTCGCTCACCTCGGCCGGGCCCTTCTGACGCAGCGCCTCCAGCTCGTCGTCGGAGAACCCGTAGGTCGTCACGACGGTCATCTTCGCGCTGGTGATCACGAGGCCGGGACCGAACTCCTCGACCACGACACCGCGCTGGTTCGCCGACTCGAAGAACGTCCTGCCGTCCACACCGAGACCGACCTCGGACGGCCAGAACAGCGTCCGGCGCTGCTCCCCCGGGTGGTACTCGTGCGCGAACTTCAGCTGGTGCAGGAACGTGATCCAGCCCTCGGTGATGTCGTCGTAGTAGTCGTCCCACTCGGGTGAGGTGCCCAGGGGCGCGCGGGTCAGCACCACGCGCGTGCCCTCGGGTGTGGCCGTGAGCGCGAACGTGTCGTGGCCGTGGACGACCAGCGTGGTGCCGTCCTCCTCGGCGTTCGTGAAGAAGATGTGGTCGATCTCGGCGTCGAGCTCCGGTGCGTCCCAGCCGTGCCAGTGACGCAGCTTCTCCTTGTTCCGGAAGGACTCCCACACCTCCCCGACCGGCGCGGCCACGGTGATCTCGATCTGAACGCCCTCGTCACTCATCTGCTACTCCGGGATGGCCCATCGCGACCACCCGGTACGGGCGGCCTGACTCGGTGTCGTACTTCAGGGCGATCTGCCGCACCGCTTCGGCCAGATCGCTGGTGAACTCGTGGACCGCTCCGGGCTCGCCGAAGCGGACCGTCGCCTCCACGGTGAACGTGAGCAAGCGCTTTCCCGCACCGGCCGCAGCACCCGACATCCGCTCGACCTCGCGCGCGGTGTCCTCGGCGACCGACACCAGGTGCGTCGCGGCGAACTGGTCCTGGACGCCGGCGGCGATCTCGCGGCCGGGCTTCGCCCGCAGCACGCGCTCGACGCACCCACGCCGCTGCCGTTCCTCGACCAGCTCGACGAGTCCTGCCTGCTCCAGGGCCCGCACGTGGTAGTTGACGCGCTGCCGGGGCAGGTCGAGAGCCGCCGCGAGCTGCGTCGCCGAGGCGGGCGACTTCAACAGCTCCAGCAGCGACAGGCGCAACGGCGACAGCTCCACGCCTAGCACAGTCTCATTTGACAAAATCATTTGTCAATACCGGAACGGGACCGGAAACGGTTAGGTTCGTTGACGGTTGCAACAAACCACCCCCACCCTGTGAGCCGTGAGAACCCCCCTGCTGGTGGCAGCGTTGGCAGCAGCGGCGATCGTTCCCGTGTGGACGGTCGCGGCGCAGGCCGACGTGGTGCCCGGAACCGCTTATCAAGTGACGAACGTGGGCAGCGGCAAGTGCGTGGAGTCGCTGGGAACGGCCAACGGCTCGCAGCTCCGCCAACAAGGTTGCTCGGGGCAGACGTGGACCTTCACGCCCACGAGCGACGGCTACTTCACCGTCGGCCAGGGCCAGGTCTGGGACGTCTCGAACGTGTCGACCGCGGACAACGCGGCTGTCCACATGTGGCAGTCGTTCAACGCGAACAACCAGCAATGGCGCCCTGAACAGGCCGGCACGGACACCTACCGGTTCGTGAACCGCAACAGCGCCAAGTGCCTCGACGTGCCCGGCGCGTCCACCGGCGACGTGCAGCTGGTCCAGTACACCTGCAACGGGACCAACGCACAGCTCTTCCGCCTGACCGGCGGCACGCAGCAGCCGGGCCAGCCCGACTTCGGCCCGAACGTGCTCGTCTTCGACCCGTCGATGCCGGCCGCCACGATCCAGGCGCGGCTCAACGACGTCTTCCGCCAGCAGGAGGAGGGCCAGTACGACGCCCGCCGGTACGCGATCATGTTCAAGCCCGGCAACTACAACGTCGACGTGAACATCGGCTTCTTCACCCAGGTCCTCGGCCTGGGCCTGCTGCCGGACGGCGTCACGATCAACGGCCAGGTGCACGTCGAGGCAGACTGGTTCGAGGGCAACGCGACGCACAACTTCTGGCGCGGCGCGGAGAACCTCGCGATCCGTCCCCCGAGCGGCACCAACACGTGGGCCGTCTCGCAGGCGTCGGCCATGCGCCGAACCAAGACCTACGGCAACATGCAGCTCGACGACAACGGCTGGTCGAGCGGCGGCTTCCTCGCCGACTCCGTGGTCACGGGCCAGGTCCGCTCCGGTTCGCAGCAGCAGTGGCTGTCGCGCAACACCGAGTGGGGCTCGTGGACCGGCGAGAACTGGAACATGGTCTTCGTGGGCGCCCGCAACGCACCGCAGACCTCGTTCCCCGAACCGCCCTACACGAACGTCGCGCAAACGCCCCTCATCCGTGAGAAGCCGTTCCTGAACGTCGACGGCAGCGGCAACTACAA
The DNA here is from genome assembly GCF_014646255.1 of Lentzea pudingi. Taxonomy (GTDB): domain Bacteria; phylum Actinomycetota; class Actinomycetes; order Mycobacteriales; family Pseudonocardiaceae; genus Lentzea; species Lentzea pudingi. Next base: position 201,751 of record NZ_BMNC01000001.1, on the reverse strand, counting down.
CGTGTTCGTCCCGGCCCTGCGCACCAACACCAGCGGCACCACCTGGGCAGCAGGCAACCAGCAGGGCACGAACATCCCCCTCTCCAACTTCTACATCGCGAAGCCGGGCACCTCGGCCGCCACGACGAACGCCCAACTGGCATCCGGCAAGCACCTGCTCCTCACGCCAGGCATCCACCAGGTCAGCGAACCGATCCGCGTCACCCGCCCCGACACCGTCGTGATGGGCCTCGGCCTGGCCACCGTCATGCCCACCAACGGCAACATGGCACTGGACGTGGCCGATGTGGACGGTGTGAAGATCGCGGGCCTGCTCATCGACGCGGCCCCGACCAACTCACCTCTCCTCGCACAGATCGGCGCGCCGGGCAGCAACGCCAACCACTCCGCCAACCCGACGTCACTGCACGACGTCTACGCCCGCATCGGCGGCTCGGCAGTAGGCCGCGCCACAACCTCGCTCATCATCAACAGCCACAACGTGATCGGCGACCACCTCTGGCTCTGGCGAGGCGACCACTCCATCGGCGTCGGCTGGGACCTCAACACGGCCGACACGGGCCTGATCGTCAACGGCAACAACGTGACGATGTACGGCCTCTTCGTGGAGCACTACCAGAAGTACCAGACCATCTGGAACGGCCAAGGCGGCCGAACGTACTTCTACCAGAACGAAATGCCGTACGAAGTCCCCAACCAGGCAGCCTGGATGAACGGCTCCACACGCGGCTACGCGGCCTACAAGGTCTCGAACAACGTCACCACGCACGAAGCATGGGGCCTGGGCAGCTACGCGTTCATGAACGCGAACCCGTCCGTGGTAGCCGACCGCGCGTTCGAGGTGCCGAACACCCCAGGCGTGAAGTTCCACAGCATGGTGACCGTGTCCCTAGGCGGCAAGGGAACCATCCAGCGGATCATCAACAACTCGGGCGGCACGGCCACAGCTGGCTCCACCGAGGCGTACCTGGCGAACTACCCATGATGACGCACTGACAGCTCCGCAACACCATCCCCGTGTCTGGTCCGCAAGGGCCGGGCACGGGGATTCTTCGCAAACGGCAACCGGCATGGGTTTCTTCTGCGCCAACGGCAACCGCACTCGCCAACGCAAGCCAACCTCGACGCAAGCCCGGCGCGCGGTGCCAACCGGTCAGCCAGCAACGCAAGCCGTCCACCTACGAGTCCTGGCGTGGCGATGCGAAGCGAGCCGTGTGAACCTCGTGCACCTTGGTTGCGGTGAGCGCCTCGAATGGCGATTGGGGCTTTACCTTGAGGGGGCGGGATGCCACCCTCACGGGCACGGCCGGGCGCTTTTCAGCCCGGCCTTTTCCGGCCGTCACGCATCCCGCCAGAGGCTCAAGGTCAAGCCCCAATCGCAGCCCCTTGATCCGTCATGACCCGCGCGAGCACCCTCGCAAGGCGACCAAAACCCAGGTACGCAACCAACCCCGCTGGAACCGGCACCAACCACCAAAAGCCGACCAGCGTCAGCCAGCCCCCAACCGCCGAGGCCGATTGATCTTCATCTCGTCCATGTCGGTGACCTTGGCCTTCAACCCCTTGAAGTCCACCCCCAACGCATCGAGCGCAGCCGAAGCCCGCCGCAACCCAGCCTCGTCCGGCTTCTCCTCAACCGCCAAAATCACCCGATAACTGAAAAAATCGAGCTTCTCATCGAACGTCAACGCCCCACCCTCGCTGAACCCCGCATCCCTCAGAAACTCAAACCCCTGCAACCGCTCGAGCAGCGACGAACGCTGCTCAGCCGTGAGGTCAGCGAACCGCCCCCGAACAAGTACCCGATAAGTGTGCTCAGCCACGCCGCAGGATGCTCCCCGATCCCCACCGCTCTGGCCAACGATTTCCCAGTTGCGGAACAATCTCGACCATGAACGCAAAAGAGCTGGTCACGCGCATCCGGACGGAGCTGCACCCCGGTGACCACGACAACCTCGTGGTGAAACTGATCGAAACCGGACAGGCCCCGCGCGCCGTGATCCAGACGTTCGCCGCGGAAGAGAACCACATCGTGTCGTCGGACTGGCGAACATTCCTAGCCCTGGCCAGCAAGGCCTCCGAGCCGAACGCACGGGCGTTCTTCACCCTGCTGGCAGGCGGCGAGGAACTGGTGCTCCACATGCTGCAACCGCTGGCCGAGGCGGCCGGCATGCAGGCCAAGGACTTCCACGCCTACGAACCGTTCCCGGGTTGCCAGGCCTACCCCGCCTACCAGGCGTGGATGGCGCTCAACGGCGAACCAACAGACGTGATCCTCGCGATCCTGGCGAATTTCACCGCCTGGGGCGGCTACTGCGCGCGCATGGCCAAGGGTCTGCGCGAGCACTACGGCTTCGGCGACGAGGCGTGTGCGTTCGTCGACTTCTTCGCCACTCCCGCACCACAACTCGAAGACCGCGCGATCGCCGCCATCCAGGCCGCACTCGACGCGGGCTGGCAGCCGAAGCACGCCTGGCGCTACGGCCGCCTGCTGCAAGCCTACGAACTGCAGTTCTGGTCGACTCTGGCGTGAAGATGGGGGCGGCGCGAAGCCGCCCCCACCCCGTCACCGAGGCAGATAAGCCCGGTGGGCCTTGGAGAACTCGTAGTTGTTGTACTTGTCCCAGTTGATCGACCACGTCATGAGCCCACGCAGGTTCGGGTACACACCGCGAGGTTTGTAGCTGCCGCACCGCGTGCCCTTGGTGAGGCAGTCCAACGCGGTCTGGACGTCCGCGACCGACGTGAACCCGTTGCCCGCGTACATCGCGGCGGGCAGGCCGATCGCGACCTGGTCCTGGCGCAGGCCCGCGAAGAACTTCGACGCGTCACCCCGCACGGGGAACCCGGCGAGCACCATGTCGGTCATCGCCACGTGGAAGTCCGCGCCACCCATGTTGTGGTACTGGTTGTCCAGCCCCATCACGGGTCCGGAGTTGTAGTCCTGCACGTGCAGCAACGTCAGGTCGTTGCGCATGGCCTCGATCACCGGCAGGTACGCGCCCGTGCGCGCGTCGCCGGTGCCCGTGCCGCCGTAGAACTGGTAGCCGACCTGCACGAAGAACGTCTCCGGGGCCATCGTCAGGACGAAGTCGGCTCCGTAGCGGGCCTTCAGCGACCGCAGCGCCGAGATCAGGTTCACGACCACGGGCGTGGTCGGGTTCTTGAAGTCGAGGTCGCCGGGGTTGAGCGACAGCGAGTGGCCCTCGAAGTCGACGTCGAGGCCGTTCAGGCCGTACTTGTCGATGATGCCGCCGACCGACCGCACGAACGCGTCGCGCGCCGCCGCGGTCTCGAGCCGCACCTGCCCGTTCTGGCCGCCGATCGAGATGTTGACCTTCTTGCCCTTCGCCTGCTGGGCGCGGATGCCGGCGATGAACTCGGCCTCGGACTCGACGTTCGGGCACTCCGCGACCGGGCACTGGGCGAAGCGCAGGTCCCCGCTCGTCGCACTGGTCGGCTCGGCGAACGAGAGGTTGATGACGTCCCACTCGTCCGGCACGTCCTTCATGCGGATGTAGCCGGAGCCGTTGGCGAAGCTCGCGTGCAGGTACCCGACGAGCACCTTGCGCGGCAACTGCCCCGTGGGCGGCTGACCGGTCGTGGTGGTGGTCGTAGTAGTTGTCGTAGTAGTCGTGGTCGAAGACGTCGTCGAGGACGTAGTCGGACCCGTGCCACCGGTACACGCCGCACCGTTCACAGTGCAGTTCGACGGGTCGGCGGTGCCGGCGGCGTTGAAGCCGAACGTCACGCTCGCCCCAGGCGCGACGGAGCCGTTGTACTCCCGGTTGACGAAGGTGTGGTGGTTGCCGCTCTTGGTGAGCAGCGAGTCCCAGTAGGCACCGACGGTGGTCGAGGCCGGGTAGTCGAACTCGACCTTCCAGGAGCTGATCGCCGCGCTGGTCTCGTTCTTGATCGTCACCGTCGCGGTGTACCCGGTGCTCCAGCCGTTCTTGGAGAACGTCGCCGTCACTCCGGCGGCACTGGCGGGGGCGAGGCTCACGATCACGGTGCCGAGCACCAGTGCGGCCACCGCGGATATTCGAGCGAACAACAGCATGGGTTCCATCCCTCACGCGTTGGCGGCCGGCAGGGGGTCACCCCGAATTGGACTAGACCATCTATCGCGAAGTCAAGGTTCAGTGGCGTGGCCTGGCACGGTGCCGGGCGGATTCGCGGTCAGACGGGTGCATCGTGGTGCCGCCCCCACGTCCTCGTACCGGAGTCGTACGGGGGCGTGGGGGCGGTGCCGCGAGGCGCCCTGCTGAGCGTGAATCCGCCCGCCAACGGGCCAGGTCACGCCACTAGACTGCTCGGTCGTGCCCCTCGCTCGTGCCTCCGACGGAACCAGGCTCTTCTACTCGGTCGAGGGCTCCGGACCCCCACTGCTGCTCATCGCGGGTCAGGCGAACTCCTCGAAGTGGTGGTCACAGGTCCGCGAGGACTTCTCCGCGCGGTTCACGACGATCGTCACCGACCACCGCGGCACCGGTTCCAGCGACAAGCCCGACGCCCCGTACAGCACGCGGATGTTCGCCGAGGACTGCGTCGCGATCCTCGCCGACGCGGGCATCGACCGGGCCCACGTCTACGGCACGTCGATGGGCGGCCGGATCGCGCAGTGGCTCGCGGCCGGACACGGTGAGCACGTGGACCGCCTGGTGCTGGGCTGCACCTCCCCCGGCGGCGCGCACGGCATCGAGCGCAGCGCCGAGGTGCGCAAGTCGCTCGCGCAGGTCGAGCCGATGAAGGCGCGCAGGGCCTTGGAAGAACTGATGTACACCCCGGCCTACAAGGGCCCGTACAACACGCTCGGCGACCCGCAGATGCCGCCGTACGCGCGCAAGCGGCACCTCTTCGCGAGCGCCGAGCACGACGCGTGGAACGTGCTGCCGTCGATCACCGCACCGACGCTGGTCGTGCACGGCACCGAGGACATCTTCAACCCGACGGCCAACGCTCCCCTGATCACGGAACGCATCCCGAACGCGAAGATGCACCTCGTCGAAGGCGCACGGCACGGCTACTTCGAGGAGTTCCGCGCCGAAGCCTCGCCTTTGGTGATGGACTTCCTCAGCTCGTGACCCACCGAAGGCCGCGCATCAACGCGTGGCCCGCGAACCGCACGCCCGTGGCCTCGGCGACCGGTAGGTAGGGCAGCCGCAGCGGCATCCTCGCCCACACCGGCAGCGTCGCCACCGCCGTGGCGCTCAGGATCCCGTACGGGCCGCGCGCCACCAGCGGCAACGGGGCCTTGAACAGCAGGAACCTGGCCGCCTGCCGTGCCTCCGCCGTGCCCTTCAGCTCGGCTCGATACGAGTTCAGCTTCGCGTCGAGCTCGGCGGTCGTGCGCGGTGGGTTCGGGATGCCCATGGCGTCCGCGATGACGGCCATGTCGGCGACGTATCCGTCGTAGTCGTCGAGCGGTTTCTCGCCGTAGCGCTGGTGGCAGCGCAGGAAGCTGTCGACCTCGGCCACGTGCACCCAGCCCAGCAGGTGCGGGTCGTCGGCGCGGTACTGCCGGCCGTCCGGTGCGGTGCCGTGGATGTGCTTGTGGATGCGCGCGAGCCGTTCGACGGCCTTCAACGCGTCCGCGGCGGTGCCGTAGGTGGTAACGCCGACGAACAGGCTCGTGCGTTGCAACCGGCCCCACGGATCGGTCTTGTAGTCGGAGTGCTGCGCCACCGCCGCCATCGCGAGCGGGTGCAACGACTGCAGCAGCAACGCTCGCAGCCCGCCGATGAACATGGCGTGATCAGCGTGAACGTGCCGGATCGGTCTGTCGTCGGCGAACCACCGGGGGCCGGGCGCGTCGTGGATCCGGCGCGCGTGCTCCTCCCGCTCCGGACCCACGACCTTCTCGAACAGTCCCCGGCTCAACTGCCGCCTCAGCGCATCCAGCATCACTCCATCATGCGCGCCAGTAGTCGCGATCCGGAAGGATGAGCCACTGGTCCGGCTCGGTGAACGCCTTGTCGTTCTTCGGGCGCACGCCCGCGTAGGCGCAGCAGTAGGCCACGGCCTTGTGGGCGTACAGGTGTTCCAGCAGCACCTCCGCCGTGTCCCCGCCGTCGTTCGGGCCGCCGCCGGGGTGCAGGTCGCTGCCGACGTACTCACCGTCGCGGTAGGTGCTGCCCTGGTTGCCGCTCTTCGGGTTCGCGTACATGCCGTACACGACGGTGCCCGCGGACAGCAGGCTCATCACCACGGGCGTCTGGACGTTGAAGTACCAGGGCTGGAACAGGATGCACCCGCCCGGCACCTCGGTGACGCTGACAGCGCGCTCGGTCGCCTCCCCGAACGGAGAGGGGTACCAGTCCCCCATCGGCACCTCCGCCGGGACGTCGGCCGCGGGCACCACCTCGGCGTTCAGCCTGCGCGCGACCTCGGCGGCGTCGATCCCCGCGACGCACGCGACGCTGAAACCGTCGAAGTGCGGAAAATGCTTCAACGCGGTGACCAGCCTGCCGCACTCCGCGGTCGCGTCCCACTCGGCCGCGGTCAGCGTCTCGGCCGAGGGGATCACGTGCGGCGTGGTGAGGCTGAGCCGGGCGGGCGACCAGCCGGACATCATGGGACGCAACGGATCCGCGCCCGCGGCGAGCAGCACCTGAGCGCTGTCGGCCTTGGCCTCGTGCACCGCCCGCCACAGCGCTGTGCGGCCGTCGAAGACCTGGTCGACGTCGCGGACACGAGCGACGACCTCCGCCACGACCTCGGCGGAGCCCACCTCCGCCGCCATGTGCAGCGGAGGCATCCAGAACGGGCCGCCGTCCGGATCAGCGCCCGCGTCCAGCTTCGCGCGCACCGCCGCGAGGTTCTTCCAGTCGTAGTAGGAAATGCCCTGCCACAGATTCTCTTCCCCCATGCGACCGCACCCTAACCGACCGCGATCCGGTCGAGGTCGGGAGCGCCCGCGGTGTCGTTGCCGAACCGGATGGTGTTGGCACCGGCGATGAGCGCCACGGGGATCTCGGCCACGGCCGGGATGGTGTTGCCAACCCCGTCGACCCTGATCTCGACCGGTGTGCCGCCGTTGACCGTCACGAAGAACGAGCGCGGGCCGTTCACCGTGTACTGGACGAAGAGCCGGTAGGACCGCGTTTCCGGCACGGTCACGTTCGGGAAGGTGACCGACGCGTCCGCGCTGCCGCCGATGTTGCGCACCTTCTCCCCGCCCGAGCACTGCCCGCAGTTCGTCAGCCCCGTGGCGCCGAACTGGTTGGCCGAGTCCTCGGCCTCGCGCACGAACACGCGGTCGGCGGGCCTGGTGCGCACCGGGACCGCACCGGAGACCGCCCGGTCCGAGCCCAGGAGCTGGAACGACGCCGTGACCGGGATGTTCACCGAGCCTGCGTCCTGACCGGCGGGCGAGGTCGCGGTCCACACCCCTTCGAGCAGCCCGGCCAGGCGCATCGACGCGCGGGTGGCCGGTGCCCCGGTCAACGTCCACCCCGCGGGCAGCACCGGTGCCAGCGAGACGGCATCGATCTGGTCGTCGGCGTCGAACCGCAGCCGGGCGGTGATCTTCACGGACTGCTGCCCTGGCGCGACCCATTGCACGCCATGAGGTTGCACGGTCAGGGTCGTCTTCGGCGTGTAGGTCGACTGCGGCAGCCCGCCGATCGAGATGCGGTCGAGCCCGAGCCGTCCGGCGCTGAAGACCCTCACGGTGTTGCTGCCCGCGTTCAACGGCACCGCGATCGACGTCGGGTCCGGCACGTCGGCACGATCCTTCGGCACCGCAACGGAAAGCGGCGGCGCGCCGTTCACCGAGACCGACACCGCGAACGCCTCGCCAGCCGTCAGGTCGAGCTGCAGGCGGTAAGTTCCCGCAGCCGCAACGGAAACATCGCGATAGGTCACGGCGTCGCGCTCACCACCGCCGAGCCCGGTCACCTGACGGGTGCCGGAGCAGGCGGCGCAGAACTCACTGCGCGCCGAACCTGACCGTGCCGCGTCCTCGGCCTCCCACGTGCCGCCATGCAGCCCGCGCGGATAGCTGTGCCCGACCCGGATCTCGTCGATCCTCAGTTCGTTGAAGTACACCGGGGCCTGCGGACCGCTCCAGGTGTTCAGCACGGTCAGCCTGAGGTACCTGGCCTCCTGCGCGCCGATGTCGATGAACTGCGTGCCGCGGGCGGACGGCAACGCGCCGCTGCGGACGTGCCACCAGTCACGGCCGTCGTTCGACGCCGTCAGCTGGTAGTCCTTGATGCGACTCGAGTCCTCGGGCCTGCCGAACGACACGCGGGCGTGCGTCGGTGACGACTCGCGCTGGTTGATCGCGAGGAACGCGGCCTTCCTGCGCCGGCCCAGGTCGAGCGAGATCGAGACGGGCTGGGCACCGGCAGCGTCCCAGTAGGTCTCGAAGTCGCCGTCGGTGAGGTTCGAGGCGGGGAATCCGTTCTCGGACGACGTCGCCGAAGCCTTCACACCGGCGTGGAAGCCTTGCTGTCCAGAGGTTTCCACGGCGAACACGGTGTCGTACTCGTCCCACTTGGTGATGCCCTGGATCGTCAGGTGCCCGGCCGACTGCGAGATCCGCAACTGCTCGCCGGTGCGCAGGTCGCGGACGCTCGTGACCCGATACCCGTTGTCCCGCAGGCGAACGAAGTCGGCTCGTGGCCTCGTCACGACGTGGACGTACTGCTTCCCGGTCCTCGGGTTGATGGTGATCACGCCGTGCGCGCCGTCGTTCCAGAAGCCGGGCTGCATGCCGCCGTACAGGTACCCGGCGCCCTCGACGCCCTGGATCGACTCGCGGATCGGCGGCACCCACTGCGCCATGAAGTCGTTGTAGGCCTCCTGTTGCGCGGGCATCCGGCCGTTCACCATCGGCGTCTCGGCCATCAGCGACTTGATCGACGAGCCCGCGTTCGTGACGTAGCGGCCGGTGTTCAGGCGCGTGTCGACGGCGTGGCTGCCGCCGTCGTACCACCAGTCCCCCGTGTTCGGCAGCTTGTAGCAGGCCTCGGACAGGCGCGGCATCGGCGTGAACGTCGCCGCCGGGTAGTCGTAGGACGGGAACATGCCGGTTTTCTGCTCGTTCGAGACCGTGTCCATGATCGGCGTGTCCTCGTTGTTGTTGTTCAGCAACCACGTCGGCCGCAACTGCCGGATCTGCTCGTAGAGCTTGTTGCGCTCCCAGTACTCGTTGTCGTTGTCGATCCAGAAGCCCGCGAGGTCGTCGTAGTTCCTCATGACCTCGAAGAACAGGTCGTAGCTGTACTTGCCGAAGCCCTCGCGGGTGGTGAGGTCGACCTGCTCGCCCTTGTAGGCGGAGTAGGCGGCCGAGTCGAGCATCTGGACGCCCTGCTCGCTGTGCCACTGCGGGTCGTCGGTCATGTAGAGGACGACCTTCACGCCCTTGGCCCTGCCCGCCCGGACCAGCTCACCGAGCAGGTCGCGTTCGGTCGCGCAGCTGCCGGGGACCTGCGAGGGCCACGGCCGCGCGTAGCCGAGCCTGCTGTGGAACGTCGCCAGCACGACGTACGAGGCGCCGAGCTTGCGGGCCTCGTCGATCCAGTAGCCGGCGGTCCAGCCGCCACCGGTGACGTCGCGCTCCCACTCGGCGCAGTTCAGGTGCTTCGGGGCGGTGAACATGCCCCAGTGCAGGAACAACCCGGCGGTGGACTGGCGCAGCCACTCCTGCCTCGGGTGCCACACCTCGGCCTGCGCGGCCCCCTGCGTCACCACCGTGAGCAGACCTCCGAGCAACATGGCCACCACGGCCACGCACAGACGACGTAATCCCATGGTTCACGCTCATCTCGTCCGGGGCGGCGGCGAGAAGATCCGATGATTGCAACCGGGACGAGGACCGGTCAACCCGCGATCGAGCTCACCTCTTCAGGCCCCCTGCGCTGCGCCCCGCCGGGAGATCATGATCGGGGATGATCGAGGCGCCCGGCGGACCTGGCCGGCGGAGGGGGAGAGCAGCGGATGGACGAGCGGCACCTGCCCGGCTTCTACCACGACGCGGAGGCGGTCTCGCGGCTCGGACAGCGGCTCACGCTGCTGTTCAGCCGGGTTCGGCTGGTCGGCGCGGTGGTCGCGGCGGTGGGCGGTGCGTTCAAGTGGCAGATCGGCGGCAGCGGCGTCGACTTCTGGGCTTGGGTGGCGCTGGGCGGGTTCCTCATCGCCCTGTTCGGCGAGCTGCTGCTGTGGGTGATGCACCCGGAGCTGAAGTGGAACGCGGGCCGGACCGTCGCCGAACGCGTGAAGTCGCTGTCGTGGCGTTACGCCGTGGCCGGCGCACCGTTCCACGGCGGCACCGAGGACCCGCGCCGGGACCTGGACCTCGCCATCGCCGACGCGGTGAAGGACCACCGCAGGGAGGTCATGCTGACCAGCGCGAACGACACGGGCGACGAGGTGATGGCCGAGCTGCGCGCCAAGCCGTTCGAGGAGCGCAGGAACGCCTACCGCGAAGCCCGCGTCGAGCCGCAGCTGCGCTGGTACCGCGAGAGGTCGGCGATGAACGAGACCCGCGCGAACGTGTTCCGCGTCCTGATGATCATCGGCGAGCTCGTGGCGATCCTCTTCGCGATCCTGCGCATCAACGGTGCCTGGGACGTCGACCTGTCCGGCGTGATGGCCGCGGCCGTCGCGGCGGGTGCGGCGTGGATCGGGCTGCGGCAGTTCGAGAACCTGAGGGTCTCCTACTCGGCGGCGGCCGGTGAGCTCGCGTACATCTACCACCAGATCCCGTACGTCGCGGAGAGCGACTGGGCCTCCACGGTCGCCGCCGCCGAGGCCGTGATCAGCAAGGAGCACACCGCCTGGCTCGCGTCGCGGCCCAGCGCGACCTGACCGTCAGCCGAGGGCCTCGACGACCTTCGTCACCATCGCGCGTTCCGCCACCGCCACCTCGCCGTCCGCACCGGCGACCGAGCGGCACATCTCCGACACGGCCGCGCGGAAGATCGCCACGTCACGCGGCTCGTGCGCGTTGATGATCGCCACGGAGTCGCGCAGCGCGGCCAGGACACCGGCCTCCACATCGGACGTCGTGCCCGTCGGCAGAGCAGGCGGGGCAGCGGCGATGATGGCGCGCAGGTCGTCCGAGAGCAGGGTGATCGCCCTGACGCCGGCCTGGCTCTCCTCGTCGACCGAACCGGGGTCCGCCGTGGACACCAGCACCATGGCACCGAAAACGGCTGTGCGAAGGGTCTGCCCCTCCGCCTCCGTGTACGCAGTCATGGGCGCAAGCCTATGCAACGATCAGTGGCTATGAGTGCGGGTCAGGTGCTTGGCGCCAACATCAGGGCGTTCCGGGAGCAGCGCGGGCTGTCGCTGTCGGAGCTCGCGCGGCGGTCGTCCATCGCCAAGGGCACGCTGTCCCAGCTGGAGAGCGGCGCGGGCAACCCGACCATCGACACAGTGTTCAGTTTGTCGAACGCTTTGGACGTGCCGGTGTCGGAGCTGGTGACCGAGCGGACACCGCCGGACGTGGTGCTGGTGCGCACCGCGGACGTCGAGGTGCTCAGCAGCAACGCCGTCGACCTGCGGTTGATGCGGCGGATGGACATCGGCGACACCGTGCTGGAGATCTACGACCAGCGCGTCCGGTCCGGCGCCGTCCAGACCAGCGAAGGTCATCCCGGCAAGGAGCACGTGCTGGTCACGAGCGGTCAGCTGCGCGTCGGCCCGGTGGACAAGCCGTACGAGCTGGGGCCCGGCGACTACGTGTGCTTCCCCGGCTCGCTGCCCCACTCGTACGAGACCGTCGGCGGCGAGGTCAGCTCGGTACTGGTGCTGGAGTATCCGAAGCACTAACGTTCATTCTAATGAACGGAGGTGGCGATGCACCCGGACGTCGTGGTCATGGGCGCGGGCATCATCGGTGCCGCGTGCGCCCAGGCGTTGAAGGCGCGCGGGCTCGGTGTCGTCGTCCTCGACCGCCACGGACCCGCGTCGGGCACCAGCGCGGCCGGTGAGGGCAACGTGCTGGTCAGCGACAAGGGGCCCGGCCCGGAACTCGACCTGGCTCGGGCGAGTCGCGCGTTGTGGCCCGAACTCGCGCAGGACGCCGAGTGGGAGGAGAAGGGCGGCCTGGTCGTCGCGACCACTCCGTCGGCCGTCGTTCCTCTCCACGCCTTCGCGGCGGCCCAGCGCGAGGCCGGTATCGACGCCTGCGAGATCTCCGTCGAGGATGCGCTGACCCACGAGCCGCACCTCAATCGTGAGATCACCGCCGCCGTCCACTACCTGCAGGACGCCCAGCTCAACCCGGTGAAGGCCACCCGTTCCCTGTTGCGCGGCATAGAGGTCAGGCTGGCCGAAGTGTCCACAACGGACGGCCGCAGCGTGACGACGTCAGACGGCGTGATCAGCTGCGGTGCGGTAGTCAACGCCACGGGCCCGTGGGCGCGCGACTTCGGCGTGAACGTGCTGCCCCGGCGCGGCGTGGTGCTCGTGACCACCCCCATCCCCGGCACCATCAGGCACAAGGTCTACGACGCGGACTACGTCGGCGCGGTCTCGAGCGGTGACGCCGACCTCCAGACGTCCGGCGTGGTCGAGTCGACGCAGGCGGGCACCGTGCTGATCGGGTCGAGTCGCCAGCGCAAGGGCTTCGACGAGACGATCGAGAGCCGCGTGCTCACAGCGTTGGCACAGCGGGCGATCGCGATGTTCCCCATGTTGAGGAACGTCCCGGTGATGCGCGCGTACGGCGGCTTCCGCCCGTACGCCCCGGACCACCTGCCGATCATCGGCGAGGACCCCCGCACACCCGGCCTGTGGCACGCGACCGGTCACGAGGGCGCGGGCGTCGGTCTCGCCCCGGCCACCGGCCGCCTGCTGGCCCAGCTGCTCACGGGCGAGGACCCCCTGGTCGATCCCCGCCCGTTCCGCGTCGACCGGCCGGAGGTGATGGTGTGAAGGTGACGTTCAACGGCCTGCGGCGCGAGGTCGCGCACGTCGCGGAGTTGTTGCCCGGCAGGTACTTCTGCGGCATCGGCGTGTGCTTCGGATGCGTCGCGGAGATCAACGGCGTGCCCGAGGTGCGGGCGTGCCGGCACCCGTTGCGCGACGGCGACGTGATCAGGACCCAGTCGTGAGGGTGGTCGTGGTGGGCGCGGGGCCCGCCGGGATGGCGGCTGCCCGGACCGCGGCCGACGCGGGCGCCGAGGTCGTGATGGTCGACTCGGAGCCCGAGGCCGGTGGGCAGTACCTGCGTGGGCGGGCCAGGTTCGAGCATCCTGGAGTCACGCACCTCAAGAACACCGAGGTGTGGATGGTGGAGGGCGACTCGCTGCACCTCCGCGGACCTGGAGGAGCCCGCCTCCTCCGTTTCGACGCCCTGGTCATCGCGACCGGCGCCTACGACCGCCCGCTGCCCTTCCCCGGCTGGGACGGCCCCGGCGTCATCACCGCGGGCGCCGCCCAGGCCCTGGCCAAACAGGGCGTCACCCTGGCCGGACGCGTCATCGTCACCGGCACCGGCCCGTTCCTGCTGCCGGTGGCCACCGCGCTGCAGGACCTCGGCTCCACCCTCGTCGGCGTCTACGAGGCCTCCTCCCCCACCCGCTGGCTCCGCGAGGCCAAGGCGATCACGGCCAACCGGCACAAGATCGGCGAGCTCGCGAGCTACCGCAAGGTCCTGCCGCGCCTGGAGACCCGCACCGCCGTGATCGCCAAGCACGGCGACCGAGTGACGGTCGCGAAGCTCGACAGCCAGTGGCGCCCGATCAGCCACCGCACCGAGCACGCCGATCTGGTGTGCGTCGGCTACGGCTTCCTGCCCCGCACCGACCTGCTGCCGAACGCCAGCCGCACCCACGACTTCCTCGACGTCGACGACCACCAGCGGACGTCCGTCGCGAACGTCTACGCGGCCGGCGAGGTCACCGGCATCGGCGGCGCGGACCTCGCCGAGGCCGAGGGCGTCGTCGCCGGGGCCGCCGCGGCCGGGCGGCGACCGCCCGCGAAGGCCCTGGAGGCCGTCCGCCGGGGCAGGCTGTTCGCCGCGGCACTGGCCAGGGCGCACGAGGTCCAGCCCGGCTGGCAGACCTGGCTGCACCCGGACACCACCGTGTGCCGGTGCGAGAAGGTCCGCCTCGAAGACCTCACCGATGCCACCAGCATGCGCGAACTCAAGCTCACCAGCCGAGTCGCGCTGGGCCGGTGCCAGGGCCGCATCTGCGCCCGCAACGCCGCCGAGCTGACCGGTGTCCCGTTCGACGGCCAGCGCCGCGTCATCGCGGTCCCGATCCCCCTCGGCGAACTCGCAGAACTCCCGGAGGACAAGTCATGACCGAACGCCTCGACGGCGTCATCGTCGCCACCGCGCTCCCCTACGCCGAAGACCCGAAGGCGCCCGCCGGGTTGCGTCCCGACCTCGACAAGTTCGCCGAGCACTGCCGGTGGGTCGTCGACAGCGGGTGCCGGGGCGTCGGGCCGAACGGCTCGCTGGGCGAGTACTCGTCGCTGACCGACGCGGAACGCCGTGAGGTCGCGCAGACCGCCATCGCCGCGGTCAAGGGACGTGGCATCGCGGTCATCGGCGTGCACGGCGTGGGCGCGCACCAGGCCCGGCACTGGGCCGAGCTCGCGGCCGAGGACGGCGCGGACGGTGTGCTGTGCCTGCCGCCGACGATGTACCGGGCCAGCCGCGGCGAGGTCGTGCACCACTTCCGCGAGGTCGCGAAGGCCGGGCTGCCGATCATGGTCTACAACAACCCGATCGACACCAAGGTCGACCTGACGCCGGACCTGCTCGCCGAGCTCGGCCAGATCGAGAACGTCGTGGCGGTCAAGGAGTTCTCCGGTGACGTCCGGCGCGTGCTGGAGATCCGCGCGGCCGCCCCGCACCTCACCGTCGTGGCGGGCGCGGACGACGTCGTGCTGGAGAGCCTGCTGATGGGCGCCACGGGCTGGTTCGCGGGCTACCCCAACGTGTTCCCGGCCGAGAGCAAGCAGCTGTTCGACCTCGCGCTGGAGGGCAAGCTGGACGAGGCGCGCACGTTGTACGAGAAGCTCGTGCCCGCGTTCCGCTGGGACTCGCGCACCGAGTTCGTGCAGGCCATCAAGCGTTCGATGGACTTCGTCGGCCGGTACGGCGGCCCGTGCCGCCCGCCGCGCGGCCCGTTGAGCGCCGAGCAGCTCGCGCAGGTCGACGCGGACATGAAGCTGGCGACGTCATGAGGTTCGCCAAGTACTTCAGCGCGGTCGACTCGCACACCGAGGGCATGCCGACGCGGGTCATCACGGGCGGCGTCGGCGTGATCCCGGGCGAGACCATGGCCGAGAAGCGGCTGAACTTCATCGAGAACCACGACCACATCCGCCGGTTGCTGGTCAACGAGCCACGCGGGCACGCGGCGATGAGCGGCGCGATCCTGCAGCCGCCGACCCGGCGGGACGCGGACTGGGGCGTGCTGTTCATCGAGGTCTCCGGCCTGCTGCCGATGTGCGGGCACGGCACGATCGGCGTCGCGACGGTGCTGGTCGAGACGGGCATGGTCGAGGTGACCGAACCCGTCACGACCGTCCGCCTCGACACCCCGGCCGGGCTGGTGCTCGCCGACTACGACACCCGCACGAAGCTCGTGACGATCCGCAACGTCCCGGCCTACGCGCACGAGCTGGACGCCGTCGTCGACGTGCCCGGGATCGGCGAGGTCCGCTACGACATGGCGTACGGCGGCAACTTCTACGCCATCGTGCCGCTCGCGGACCTGGGCATCCCGTTCGACAGGGCGGAGAGGGACAGGATCCTGGCGGCGGGCCTGGCCGTCATGGACGAGATCAACGCGACGAACCGGCCGGTGCACCCCCTCGACGCGGCGATCAGCGGCTGCAAGCACGTCCAGTTCGTCGCGCCCGGCGAGGACGGCGCCGACTCGCGCAACGCGATGGCGATCCACCCCGGCTGGTTCGACCGGTCCCCGTGCGGCACCGGCACCTGCGCCCGGATGGCCCAGCTGCACGCCCGTGGTCAGCTGGGCATCGGCGAGGACTTCGTGAACGAGTCGTTCATCGGCACGAGGTTCATCGGCAGGCTGTTGGAGGAGGTCCCGCTCGGTGACCGCACGGCCGTCGTGCCGACGGTGGCCGGACGGGCGTGGATCACCGGCATGGGGCAGTACCTGCTCGACGAGACCGATCCCTTTCCCGAGGGCTTCTCGCTCTAGCGGCATTAGGGTCTCGTGGGTGACGACGACCCCCAGCCTGGAAGCACTGCTGCGCATCGGACCGTTCCACTCGGCGCTGCGGGCGGCCATCCGCCGCCGCGGCCTGACGCTGGAACGGCTCCGGTCGCGCCTCGCGCACCAGCAGGTGGCGGTCGCGCTGTCGACGCTGAGCGACTGGCAGCAGGGCCGGGTGCGACCGGTCTCGCCGAAGTCGCTCAAGGCCGTCGAGGTGCTGGAGGAGCTGCTCGAGGTGCCGCCCCGGTCGTTGCTGGACCTGCTGGAGCGCACCGGCCCGAGCGGCTGGCCGGACGTCGTGCCCGGCATGATGCCCGGCTTCGACGCCAACGACCTCGAGGTCCTCTCCCGGCACGACAGGGTGTTCGTGGACGCGGACCGGCGTGCGTCGCGCATCGAGTCGCGGGTGGTCGTCCGGGCGCGTCGCGACGGCGTCGACCGCTTCCACGCGCACTACTTCTGCGACGACTCCGTCGAGTCGTCGCAGATCCGGCACGAACCCGTGCGCAACTGCCGGCTCGGCCGGTCCACCTGGGACGCCACCGAACGGCTGGTCGTCGACGAGCTGCTGTTCGGCAGGGCGTTGGGCGAGGGCGAGACCTGGGTCGTCGAGTTCGTGGCGCACGACTCGACGCGGCTGGAGAGCATCGAGTACGCGCACGGCGTGCGGTGCTTCCTCCCGCAGAGCCTGATCGAGGTGCACTTCGACCCGGCGGCGCCGCCCGTCGACCCGCACGTCTACCTGCAGGACTGGGAGGAGCAGGAACCGCACCGCACGATCGACCTGGCGCTCGACCACACGAACTCCGTGCACCACTTCGAGACTGATGTGTCGGTGAACTGGGTAGGTATCCGCTGGAGGTGGGCCTGATGATCACCACTGAGTACGTCCCGGGAGCGCCGGCCTGGATCGACCTGGGCTCGTCGGACGAGGCGAAGGCCGCGGAGTTCTACGGTGGTGTGCTCGGCTGGGAGTACCAGCCTCGTGACACGCCGGGCAGCGGGGTGTTCACCTGCGCCGGACTGGCGGTGGCGGGCCACGTTCCCGCGCAGGGCGGGTCGTGGATCGCCCACTTCGCGGGCACGGCGCCCACGACCGAGGTGCTGCTGACCGACCCGCACGGCGGGGAGTTCGGGGTGTGGCAGGGGCCTGCCGGGCTCGGCGCGGTGTCCGTCCCCGGTTCGCTGACGTGGCTCGAACTGCACTCCCCCGCGCCCTCCGCCTCGGCGGCGTTCTACCGTTCGCTCTTCTCGTGGGAGATCCGGGTGATCCCGGGGGCGCCGGGCCAGTTCCTGCAGCCCGCGGGCACGGCCGAGGGCCGGATGTTCGGCGCGATCGTCGCGGACACGCAGGCGTTCTGGCTGCCGTACTTCGAGGTGGCCGATGTGGATCAGGTGGCCGCCGCGGCGCCGGTGCTCCTCGCACCCCATGACCTCGACGGAGTCGGGCGGATCGCGGTGCTCGTCGATCCGTTCGGAGCCCGCTTCGGCGTCATGCGTTCCGTTACCTCGTAAAGGCTCCCCAAATCGGGGAACGGCGGTTAGCGTGCGCTGGTGCAGTTGCCGTGGAGAGCCGCGCCCAGGGCAGCGCTGTCGAGCCCGCTCACGTTGCTGGTGAGCATCGCGACGACGTTGCTGCTGGGCTTCGTGGTGGCCGCGGCCGCCCTGCACTCCTCCGCCGCGGGCAGCGCCGCTCTCGCCTACCAGCAGAGCCGGATGTGCCAGCACTCCGTGCACCCGGCGCTGGACGGTGACGGACTCCCGCTGTCCACGGCCGTCACGATGGCCGCGCGCAGCGACCTCGGCGGTGCCTACTCGCGGATCGGCAGGCCCGACTTCAACGGCATCGCGACCTACGGCCGGTTCGGCCACCGGCCGGACGCACTGGCGCACCTCACCGTCGTGCAGGGCGGTGGCACCGGGTTGTGGGTGCCGCAGACGATCGCGACGGCCGCGCGGGTCGAGATCGGTGACCGGCTGACCGGGTCGTCTCTGGTGGTGACGGCGATCTACGCCGACCTCGCGCAGCCGGTGGACGGCTGGTGGTGCTCCGAGGCGAAGACCGTGGTGCCGAACCCCTTGGCGGGCGACGGCGTCAGCACGTCGGTGATCTGGGTGCCGTCGGCCGCCGACCTCTCCTTGCTGCCACCGGAGTTCGCCGAGAACGCCACGGTGTCGTTGCGCTTCACCACCGCGCCGCTGTCGACGCTCGCCGAGGCGGAAGCGTTGGGGGACAAGGGGAACGCCCGGCTGACGGCGCTCGGGCTGCCGTTGACGCGGACCGATCTGCTGTCCGGTGCCATCACGGCGGCCAGGACCTCGGAACGCAACGTGTCGTCCGCGCTGCTGCCGTTGGTGATCATCAGCGTGCTGGTCGGGCTCGCGGGCGTCGGCACCGTGACCGTCCAGTGGGCGCAGCGGCGGCATTCCGAGCTGCGGTTGCTGTGGGTGCGCGGGGCGAGTCCGCTGGCGCTGGGCTTCCGGGGTGTGCTGGAACTCGGGTTGCCGTTGGTGCTGGGCGGATTGCTAGGACTGGTGGCCGCTCGCCTGCTGCTGCCGTTGTACGCGCCTGGTGTGGTGCTGGCTCCCGGAACGCTGTGGGTGGCACTGGGGTTCGTGCTGGCCGTGGTGCTGCTGAGCCTCGTCGTGACTGTGCTGGTGGCCGCGTGGCGGGCGCACCGCACGTTCCAGGGGCGGGCCCGCTCGCGACGACTCGGGCTGGTGCCGTGGGAACTGGTCGTCGCCGGACTGGCCGTGCTCGCGTGGTTCCGCCTGTCGCACAACGGTCTGGGCACGGCGCTCAAGCCCGGTTCGCTGCCGCGCATCGACGTGGCCGCGCTGGCGTTCCCCCTGCTCGTGGTCCTGGCGGCGGCGTTGCTCGCGACGCGGCTGCTGCGCTGGTCGCTCGGGTGGTCTCACCACGTGCAGTGGTGGCAGGTCCCGGCCGCCCAGCTCGCGTTGCGCCGCCTCGCCGCCGCGGTCGGGCCGGTGACCGGTGTGCTGCTCGTGGGCGTGCTGGCGGTCGGCACCATCGCCGTCGGCAGCGCGGTGGCGGGCGCCCAGCAGTCGGCGCTGGACTCGAAGTCGGGCGTGTTCGTCGGCGCCAACAGCACCGTCCAGGTGTCGCAGGACATCGCGCTCGGCCGGGTCGCGCTGCCCGAAACGTTGCGGGGCAACACAACTCTTGTCGGCGTGAGCACGGGCGCGCTGGTCGTCGACCCCACGACGTTCACCGACGCGGCCGTGCTGGACGACCCCTCGTCGGTGCGGTCGCTGATCTCGGACCTGAGGCGCGACGGTGAGGTCGCGCCCGCCCTGCGCATCGGCCGCTCGGCGAACCAGGAGATCCAGATCGCCGGCCTGCCGCTGCTCAAACCGGTGGCTCAGCTGCCGTCGTTCCCGAAGCTCGGCACGCGCGGCTACGTCGTCGCCCGGGACTCGGTGCCCGCCGTCGAACAGGTCGGCTCGTGGCACCTGTGGTCGACGCTCCCGTTGCCCGCCTTGACTTCCGCGCTGAAGGCCGAGGGCATCAACTACACGAACGTCGCCGACCGCGCCCGCGTCCTGGACGGCCTGCCGTTCCTGACCGTCGAGTGGACCTTCGGCTTCGTGGCGGCGATCGGCGTCGTCCTCGCCGTGGTCGCCGCCGTGGCCCTGTTGCTGGCCGTCGAGGTCCGGCGCCGGCAGAACGCGGTCTCCGGCGCCCTGTCGACCCGCATGGGCATGCGCCCGTCCGTGCTGTGGTCGAGTCATCTGCTGGAAGTGGGCGCGCTCGCGTCGCTGGCCATGGGAATCGGCCTGGTGGCCTCGTTCGCGAGCGCCGGTGCGGCCGTACCGCGCCTGGACCCCGCGCCCTGGTTGAACCCCGCACCGATGCTGCCGGACCTGCTGCCGTTGCTGGGTTCGATGGTGACGTGCGGCGCTCTGGTGGTCGTCGTGGCCGCCTGGCTCGCGTTGCGCGGTGTGCGAACCGCGCGGATGGGAGAACTGCTCAGGTGATACGCGCTTGTGGCGTAGGGGTGTCCTATGGTTCCGTGCGCGCCGTCGCGGACGTGTCGCTGTCGATCGCGCCCGGCCTCACCGTCCTGTCCGGACCGTCCGGCTCCGGCAAGTCGACGCTGCTGCGCGTGCTCTCGCTCGTCGAACGGCCAACGCTGGGCGAGGTGTTCGTCCACGACGTGCCGACCTCGTCGATGTCGTGGGCGGAGCTGCGCACGTTGCGGCGCAAGGAGATCGCCGTGGTGTTCCAGAACCCGGCCGACAACCTGATCTCGCACCTGACCGTCGGCGAGAACCTGCGGGCGGCCGGTGCCGACGACTTCTCGTTGCTGGACCGGCTCGGGCTCGGCGGGTCGGCGACCTGGCGGATCGGGGCCCTCTCGGGCGGGCAGCAGCAGCGCCTGGCGTTCGGGTGCGCGCTGGCTCGCGGTGCTTCCGTCGTGGTGGCGGACGAACCGACCTCGCAGCTCGACGTCCGGTCCGCCGATCTCGTGCTGGAGACGCTCGAGTCCCTGCCGGTGCCCGCCGTGGTCGCCTCGCACGACCCGCGGCTGGTCTCGCTGGCGGACCTGTGCATCCCGCTGGCCGCGTCGTGATCCGGGCGGCCGGGGTGCACCGGGCGTTCGGCGGGGTCTCCGTGCTGCGCGGGGTGGACCTGGCCGTCGCCGCCGGTGAGCTCGTGACGCTGAGCGGGCCGTCCGGTTCCGGGAAGACCGCGTTGCTGTCCCTGTTGTGCGGCTTCGACTTCCCCGACAGCGGGTCGGTGCTGCCGGGGCTCGCCTCCTGGTCCGCCTGCGCCGTGCTGCCCCAGTCGCTCGGGCTCGCGTCCGAGCTGACGCTGGAGGAGAACGTCGCCCTGCCGTTGCGCCTGGCCGGGCGCGAGGTGGCCGGGGTGCCGGAGTTGCTGGCGGAGCTGGGGATCTCGCGACTGGGCGGCAGGTTCCCCTGGCAGGTGTCGTTCGGGCAGCAGCAACGCGCGGCGCTGGCGCGGGCCGTCGTGGCACGGCCCTCCGCCCTGCTGGCCGACGAGCCGACCGCGCACCTGGACTCCGTCAGCGCCGAGGCCGCGGTCGGGTTGCTGCGGCGCGTCGCCGACGAGGGCGCCGCGGTGCTGATCGCCACGCACCACGACGCCGTGCACGCCGTCGCCGACCGAGTGCTCGTGCTGGCCGACGGACGGGTTCAGACCGCGGGCGGCCTGTCCTCGTAAGGCGTCGAAAGGACCACCGTCGTCCGCGTCGACACGTTCGCCGACTCCCGGATCTTCTGCAGGAGCTCCTCCAGCGCGACCGGGGAGCTGACACGCACGCGCAGGACGTACGACGCGTCGCCCGCCACCGAGTAGCAGGCCTCGATCTCCGGCAGGTGCTCGAGGCGCTTCGGGTAGTCGTCCGGCTCGGCCGGGTTGATCGGGAACAGCGAGATGAACGCCGACATCGGCAGCCCGATCTCGGCGCCGTCCAGACGGGCCGCGTAGCCCTTCACGATGCCGCGCTGCTCGAGGCGCTTCACGCGCTGGTGCACCGCCGAGACGGACAGGCCCACCCGTTCGGCCAGGTCGGTGAAGCTGCACCGGCCGTCCGAGGCGAGTTCCTTCAGTATC
The DNA here is from genome assembly GCF_014646255.1 of Lentzea pudingi. Lineage (GTDB taxonomy): Bacteria > Actinomycetota > Actinomycetes > Mycobacteriales > Pseudonocardiaceae > Lentzea > Lentzea pudingi. The sequence goes on along the minus strand of NZ_BMNC01000001.1, from coordinate 179,992 downwards.
GCTCTGTCGATCTGCTCCAGGGTCAAAGCACCACCAGCTCGTGAGGTCGGTTGTTGAAGGACTCGACGCCGTCCGGGGTGGCGACCACGATGTCCTCGATGCGGGCACCCCAGCGGCCGGGCAGGTAGATGCCGGGCTCCACGCTGAAGGCCATGCCTGCTTCGAGCGGCAGCGGGTTGCCACTCACGATGTAGGGCTCCTCGTGCACGTCCAGGCCGATGCCGTGGCCCGTGCGGTGGACGAAGTACTCGCCGAAGCCCGCGTCGGTGATCACCTTGCGCGCGACGGCGTCGATCTCCTCGCACGTCACACCGGGCTTGACGGCCTCGACGGCCGCCTTCTGCGCCGCCTGCAAGACCGCGTAGGTCTCCCGGACGTCGTCGTGGGTGGGCTCGCCCATCACGTAGGTGCGGGTCGAGTCGGAGTTGTAGCCCTCGGCGACCGGGCCGCCGATGTCGATGACGACGACCTCCCCCGCCTGGACCACGCGCTCGGAGTCGCGGTGGTGCGGGGAGGCGCCGTTCGGGCCGGAGCCGACGATCACGAAGTCGGCGACGGTGTGGCCTTCCTCGACGATCGCGTCGGCGATGTCCTTGGCCACCTCGCGTTCGGTGCGGCCCACGCGCAGGAACTCACCCATGCGCGCGTGCACGCGGTCGATCGCCTGGCCGGCTTTGCGCAGCGCGTCGATCTCGGCCGCGTCCTTGCGCATGCGCAGCTCGCGGATGATCGGCCCGGCCAGCGACTGCGCGCCGCCGATCGCCTGGCCGAGCTTGATGGTGTGCAGCGCGGGCATCATGTCCGCCACCGCGGTGCGCTCGCCCTTGAGCGCGGCCTTGACCAGCGCGTACGGGTCCTCGCCGTCGACCCACGTGACGACCTCGACGCCGAGCTCGTCGGTGGGGATGGCGGCGTACCCCGGCTGCTCCAGCTTCGGCACGACCAGCCGCGGCGTGCCGCCCACGGGCAGCGCGAGGCAGGTGAGGCGCTCGAACGAGTCGCCACCGGCACCGATCAGGTACCGCAGGTCCGAACCGGGCGAGATGAGGAGGGCGTCGACGCCCGCCTGCTCGGCGGCTGCGGTTGCGCGGTCGAGCCGCGCACGCAGCGCGGACACGTCGATGGGCCCGGTGATCGTTGCCATGGCCGAAAGCCTAGTGCGTTGACCGCGACGCCCGCCGGGCGCGTTCGGCACTCCGGCGCGCCCAGGAGGCGTCGGCGGTCACCGCACTAGTAGCTTGTCCATTCGTGAGCTCTCCCCTGGTGCTGCTCGACTCCGCGAGCCTCTACTTCCGGTCGTACTACGCGCTGCCGGACTCGATGACCGCGCCCGACGGCACGCCGGTCAACGCCGTGCGCGGGTTCGTCGACACGATCGCGCGCGTCATCACCGAACGCGGTGCCGCGCGCCTGGTGGCCTGCCTCGACGCCGACTGGCGGCCCGAGTTCCGGGTGAAGGCGCTGCCGTCCTACAAGGCGCACCGGGTCGCCGAGTCCGCGACGGACGGGTCCGAGGAGGTCCCGGACACGCTGACGCCGCAGATCCCGATCATCCTCGACGTCCTCGACGCCGCCGGCATCTGCACCGGCGAGGCGGCGGGCTACGAGGCCGACGACGTGATCGGCGCCCTGGCCCACCGCGAGACGAAGTCGCCCGTCGAGGTCGTGACGGGTGACCGCGACATGTTCCAGGTCGTGCGCTTCGAGCCCACACCCGTGCACGTCGTCTACGTCGGCCGCGGCTGGAACAAGGCCGAGGTCCTCGGTCCGGAGGAACTGGCGGCCAAGTACTCGCTGCCCGTCGAGAACGCCGGGTCCGCCTACGCCGACATGTCGATCATGCGCGGCGACCCGTCCGACGGGCTGCCGGGCGTCGCGGGCATCGGCGAGAAGACCGCCGCGAAGCTCATCACCGAGTTCGGCTCGCTCGACGCCGTGCTCAAGGCCGTGACGGACCCGATGGACCGCAAGCTCAGCACCAAGGCCCGCAACTCGTTGATCGCCGCCGAGGAGTACCTGGCGGTGGCGCCCGTGGTCGTCCGCACGGCGCTGGACGCCCCGGTCGTGCTGGACCGCGCCGACGACGTGCCGCGCGTGCCGGCCGACCCCGAGCGGCTGCGTGAGCTCACGCAGCGCTGGGGCCTCGGCAGTTCGGTGCCGCGCCTGGTGAACGCGATGGAGCGGCGTCCCTAGGTTCGTCCTAGAAGAACGTCGAGCAGAGCGGGGCGGGGCCGGCGAACAACGAGTCGGCCACGTCGAACCGCGCACCTTCGATCCGCTTGGCGGCCGCGAGGCCGGCGAACCTCGTGTCGCCGAAGTACACGGCACCGAGCAGGTCCACTGGGATCGTGATGTCCGCGGGCGCGTCCACGCGTTCGGCGCCGTCGGCCGAGACGCGGTACCGGCCGTCGTTGGCGGGCAACAGCTTGTCGCGCACCTCGATGACGACGGACCCGGTACCGCTGTAGGTGCGGGCGGCGAGCATGCGCGGCACGTCCACCAGCCGGAGCCAGATCTGGTCGTAGACGTCCTTCGTGTACACGACGCGCGGGTCCTCGAACAGCCAGGCGAGTGGGTCGTCGAGCGCGGCGTCGACCTCGATCGTGTCCACCAGGTCCAGGCGCGTGAGGTAGATCCACAGGTCTCGCCAGGCGTCGGCGTTGGCCCACGCGAAGTCCTCGACCACCATGTGGTGGTTGAAGTCCTTGTCCTCGGACACCTTGTAGGACACGTAACCGTCGTCGCCGTCCGGTCCACTGTGGACGACGGTCACGACGTTGTCGGCCTCGGTCTTGCGGTCGAACGCCCTGGCCCACCACCCTGGCCAGCGCGAGATCTGCCCGGGCCGGCCCAGGCCGACCGCGGTGTGCAACTCCGGCAGCACCTTCTCCGCGGTGTCCTGGTCGACCATCCGCACCCGCCCGGCCGGCGCACCGGGGATCACGGCCTTGCGCGCGTCGATCCGCAGGAACCGCACGCGCCCGGCGAGCCCGTAGCCGAAACGCCCGTAGATGCGTCCCTCCGACGCACGCAGCGTCGCGACGGGCTCCGTGAGCGTCGAGAGCTGCTCCTGCATCAGGGCACTCACCACACCACGGCGCGTGTAGTCCGCACGCACACCCACGCGCGACACGGCCGCATGCGGCACAACGGCACCTCCGGGCACCACCATGGAGCTGCCGAACGTCTGGGTCGTGCCGACCATCTCGTCGCCCTCGAACGCGGCGAGCGTCCGGCCGGGTTCGTAGGAGGGCAGGGTGACCGCCCACTGTTCGTCCGAGGGCGGACCCCAGTGCATCGCACGGCGGAAGAGCGTGTTGTGGGCGCGGTACTGCGCTTCGTCGGTGAGTACGCGGATGTCCGTCACGCCCGCGATCGTGACTCAGCCGGGCGGCGAGCGCACCTCAGTTTCCGTAGGCCCGCTGCCACTCCCTCGTCCACTCGAGGACCTTCTCGAACTCGGCCGGCGTGATCGGCACGGCCTCGAGGTTGATGGAACCGACGTCGATCTGGCGCAACACCTCCGTGGGAGTCCAGCCGTCCTCGGTCCGGAAGTTCCACGTCTCCGCGAGCCAGCGGTTCACCTGCGGGTCCTGGTCGTTCTCCCGCGGCTGCCGGATGATCTGGCGGGCGTCACGCGGATCTACCGCGTCCCGTTCGTCGCGGAAGATCCCGTAGTACTGGTACGGGCCGCCCTCGTCGCGGCGCCGGCACAGGTTCATCAGGCGGACCGTCTCGCCGATCGCCCGCTGAGCCTCCTGCCCGGTCGCCGGGCGGACGCGGACAGGCGTGTGGTGCCGCAGGTCGGAGCGCTCCCACACCAGGTCCCGCGTGAAGACCTCCTCGATGCCGTCGGCGCGCATGCGGACCACACCGGCCGGGATCGCGTCGTTCTCGTCCCAGATCACATGCCACTCGAACGGCTCTGGCGCGCGAACGCCACGGGCCACCAGCCGGGCGGCCTCTCCGGCGTCGATCGCGACGGCCGCCGGTCCCGGCGCGGCCCACCTCCGCGCGGCGAAGGCCGGGACCTCCTCACCGCACGGCCGCCAGGAGCCGTCCGGCGTGAGCTCGTGCAGGGCCTCGTCCGGTACGCGTCTCACCAGGCCGTGGCACGCGTCCAGGTCCAGGACGTCCGCCCGTTCGCGGAACAACGCGTGGTAGACGTACCCGTCGGCGTGCGGCCGCGCGTACTTGGCCGCGCGCATCTCCACGACCATGTCCGTGAGGAACGCCGTCGCGTACTCCGGCCCGGTCTCCCACGCCCCGGCGGGCAGGGCGTCCCCGAGCGTGTCCGACCGCTCCCACACCAGATCCCGCGTGAACGTCTCCCCGGTGCCGTCCGGCATCAGCCGCACGACCTTCAACGGGCACCGCGGCACGGACTCTGCCGCCGCGAACACGAAGTACCGCACAGACAAGAAGGCCTCCCCCCAGAAATGCTCTGGGAGGAGGCTATCGAAAACGCGGAAGAGGATCAGCCGGTCGGCTGGCCGACCTCGTACTCGCCGTCCTCGGTCTTGACGACGATCTTGACCTTCTTGTCCTTGCCGCCGACCTGCACCTTGCACTCGAACGAGGTGTTGGGCTTGACCTGGTTCTCACCGGAACACGTCGCTGCGCCGACGTCGGAGATCTTGTACTCGTCCTTCAGGATCTGGACGATGCCGGTCTGCACGGCCGTGTTGTCGAAGATCTTCTTCTTGAAGAAGGCCGGCGACACGAACCCGGTGAACAGCACGCCACCGACGAGCAGGACGACGACCACCGCGGCCACCCAGATGGCCGCGCTGGACTTCTTCTTCGGCGGCATCGGCGGGCCGTAGCCCGGCTGCTGGCCGTACGGGTTGGGCTGCTGCTGGCCGTACGGGTCCTGGTGCTGCTGCTGGCCCGGCATGCCGTACTGCTGGGTCTGCTGGCCGTACGGGTCCTGGGCAGGGGTGCCGTACGGGTTCGACTGCGGCTGCTGGCCGGGCACGCCGTACTGCTGCGTCTGCTGCTGCGACGGGTCGAAGCCCGGATACGGCTGCTGCTGGCCCGGCTGGGGCTGCGGCGGGCCGTACGGGTTCTGCTGCCCCGGCTGCTGGGCAGGGAAGCCGCCGGACGGGGTACCGGGAGGAAATCCGCCCCCGTAAGGCTGCTGCGGCGGTTGCGGCTGCTGGCCCCACGGCTGCTGAGGATCGTTCCCTCCGGACGGTCCGTACGGGCTGCTCATCTGTCGACCTCCGTATGTACGACGTTGCGGCGAAATCCAATCACACCGTGCACGTCAGTCTTTACTCCGACTCGCAAAACCTTCGTCAGGCTCATGTCACATCATCGCCACAACTCCGCGCCTGAGCGCGTCGACGGCCTTGGCGGCGGCGGCTCCGACCGGGTCCTGGCGGCCGACCACCTCGCGGATCTGGTCCAGCAGGTCGATCACCTGACGGCACCAGCGCACGAAATCGCCTGCTCCGAGCTCGTTGCCCCCGGCCTCGGCGGCGCTGAGGACCTTCTCCAGCGACTCGCCGCGCGCCCACCGGTACACCGGCCAGGCGAAACCGGGGTCGGGCTGGCGGGTGATGCGTTCGAGCTTGTGGCGGCGCTCGTCGTCCTCGATCTCCGCCCACAGCCGCACGGTCTTGAGCATCGCGTCGGCCACCGGCCCCTGCGGCAGGCGTGCCTCGACGGGACCGTCCCGGCGCGCCTCGTAGACCAGCGACGACACGACGGCCGCCAGCTCCTCCGGCTTGAGGCCCTTCCACACGCCGTTGCGGATGCACTCCGCGGCGAGGAGGTCCGACTCGCTGTAGAGCCTGGTCAGGCGCTTGCCGGCGGCGGTGACCTCCTCGGCCTCGCTCAGGTAGCCGCGCTCGCGCAGCAGCGCGCGGATGCGGTCGAACTGGCGGGCCAGCGAGTGCGTCGTCGCGGCGACCTTGCGCTCCAGCTGCTGGTTCTCGGCCAGCAGCCGGTGGTAGCGCTCACCCCAGCGGGCGTGGTCCTCGCGCTGGTCGCAGCCGTGGCACGGGTGCGAGCGCAGGGCCCGGCGCAGCGTCGCGAGCTCGGGGTCGTCGTCCGCCGTGGTCTGGCGGCGGCCGCGCGACGGCACGGTGATGCCCGTGTTGCGGATCGTGGACGCGAGGTCGCGCCGCGACTTGGGCGACCGCACGTCGACCTGCTTGGGCAGCCGGATGTGGCCGAGCACCTCGACCGGCGACGGGAAGTCGGCCGAGGTCAGGCGGCCCGACCAGCGGTCCTCGGTGACGACCAGGGGCTTCGCCTCGCCCATCGGCTCGAGGCCGGGGTCGACGACCACGGCGAGACCGCTGCGGCGCCCGGACGGCACGGCGATCACGTCGCCCTTGCGCAGCCGTTCGAGCGACTTCGCCGTCTCGATGCGGCGCGCGTTCGTGTTCTGCTTCGCGAGCTGCTTCTCCCGGTCGCCGATGCGGCGGCGCAGCGACGCGTACTCCGTGAAGTCGCCCAGGTGGCACGTCATCGACTCGGTGTAGCCCGCGAGCGCCTCCTTGTTGCGCTCGATGCGGCGCGCGAGCCCGACGACCGAGCGGTCCGCCTGGAACTGCGCGAGCGACTGCTCCAGGATCGCGCGCGCGGACTCGGCCCCGAGCTGGTTCACGAGGTTGACGGCCATGTTGTAGCCCGGCCGGAACGACGAGCGCAGCGGGTACGTGCGGGTGGACGCGAGCCCGCCGACGGCCTTGGGGTCGATCCCCGGCTGCCAGACGACGACCGCGTGCCCCTCGACGTCGATGCCACGACGCCCGGCGCGACCGGTGAGCTGCGTGTACTCGCCCGGCGTGAGGTCGACGTGCGCTTCGCCGTTGTACTTCACGAGCTTCTCGAGCACGACCGTGCGCGCGGGCATGTTGATGCCCAGTGCGAGCGTCTCGGTCGCGAACACGACCTTGCACAGCCCGCGGACGAACAGCTCCTCGACCGTCTCCTTGAACGCGGGCAGCAGCCCCGCGTGGTGCGACGCGATGCCGCGCTCGAGCGCCTCGCGCCACTCCCAGAAGCCCAGCACACCTAGGTCGGCCTCGGGCAGGTCGCGGGTCTTCTCGTCGATGATCCGGCGGACCTCCTCGGTCTCCTCCGGCGTGTTGAGCCGCAGCCCGGCCCGCGCCGTCTGCGCCACCGCCGCGTCACAGCCCGCCCGGCTGAACACGAACACGATCGCCGGCAGCAGCGACGCGTTGTCGAGCCGCTGGATCATGTCCGTGCGCGACGGCGGCTTGAACCCGCTGCCGCGCCCCGCCCTGGCGCTGTTCGCGTTGCGGTTGCGCCCGCGGCTGAACGGCACGTGGTAGCGCGCCAGCTCCTCGGTCTTGCGCAGCACCTGGGAGTTGATCCGCGCGTGGGTCTGGTCGCCCTCGAACAGGTCGAGCATCTGGTTGCCGACCATCATGTGCTGCCACAGCGGAACGGGCCGGTGCTCGTCGACCACGACGGTCGTGTCGCCGCGCACCTCGACCAGCCACTCGCCGAACTCCTCGGCGTTGCTGACCGTCGCGGACAGACCGACCACCTGCACGTGCTCCGGCAGGTGCAGGATGACCTCTTCCCACACCGGCCCGCGGAAGCGGTCGGCGAGGTAGTGCACCTCGTCCATCACGACGTACGCGAGCCCGTCCAGAGTGGACGAACCCGAGTACAGCATGTTCCGCAGCACCTCGGTCGTCATGACCACGACCGGCGCGCCACCGTTCACGCTCGTGTCACCGGTGAGCAGGCCGATGTTCTCCGGCCCGTACCTGGCGGTGAGGTCGGCGAACTTCTGGTTGCTCAGCGCCTTGATCGGCGTGGTGTAGAAGCACTTGCGGCCCTCGGTGAGCGCGAGGTGCACGGCGAACTCGCCCACCACCGTCTTACCGGCACCGGTGGGGGCGCAGACGAGCACTCCGTGACCGTCCTCCAGGGCCTCGCAGGCCTGGCGCTGGAACGGGTCCAGCTCGAACGAGATCACGGACAGGAAATCGGTCAGCTTGGGCCGTTCGGCACGACGCCGGGATTCGGCGTAGGCCTCGGCCGGGGACCGCGAAGCGCTTGACACCCCATCAGGCTTTCACATCGCACCGACAATCGCCGCTGACATTGACCAACTTCAGTCAACACTGACGCTATCGAGCGAACTGCGAAGTGCGTGGAGCCTGCTCGGGGAAGGTGACAGAGGTCGGCCAGGAGCGTCCCAGATGACACGAAGAGCACTGTTCACGCTGGTGAGGGGCGCGCACCGACTAGAGCGCACCCCTCACCAGAACCGTCAGAACGCGCGCTGCACCCGGTCCGCCACCAGCTTCACGAAGCGCGACGGGTCAGCCAGCTCACCGCCCTCGGCCAGCAGCGCCAGCCCGTAGACCAGCTCCGCCGTGTCCACCAGCGACTCGCGTTCGCCGCTCGCGAACGCCCCGTGCAGGCCCTCGACGAGCGGGTGCGACGGGTTGAGCTCCAGGATGCGCTTGACCTTCGGCACCTCCTGGCCCATCGCCTTGAACATCTTCTCCAGCGTCGGCGTCATGTCGTGCGCGTCGCCGACCACGCACGCCGGCGAGGTCGTCAGGCGCGTCGAGAGGCGGACCTCCTTGACGTCGTCGGCCAGCGACGTCCCCATCCACGTCAGCAGGTCGGAGAACTCCGCGGACTTGGCCTCGTTGGCCGACTTCTCCTCGTCGGTCTCGAGGTCGACCTGGCCCTTGGCGACGGACTGGAGCGTCTTGCCGTCGAAGGCCGGGACGGAGTCGACCCACATCTCGTCGATCGGGTCGGTCAGGATCAGCACCTCGAAGCCCTTGGCGCGCAGGGCTTCCATGTGCGGCGACTTCTCGACGGCCACCCGCGAGTCGCCGGTCATGAAGTAGATGTGCTCCTGGCCGTCCTTCATCCGCGAGACGTAGTCGGCCAGCGTCGTGAGCTCGGATTCGGACTCGGTCGAGGCGAAGGAGCAGACCTCGAGGATCGCGTCGCGGTTGTCCGCGTCGGAGAGCAGGCCCTCCTTCAAAGCAGCCCCGACCTCGCCCCACAGCTTCGCGTAGTCGTCGGGACGGGAGGACTGCAGTGCCTTGATGGACTGCAGGACCTTCTTCACCAGGCGGCGGCGCATCAGCTGGATCTGGCGGTCCTGCTGCAGGATCTCGCGCGAGACGTTCAGCGAGAGGTCCGCCGCGTCGACGACGCCCTTCACGAAGCGCAGGTACTCCGGCATCAGCTCGGCGCAGTCCTCCATGATGAAGACGCGCTTCACGTAGAGCTGGACGCCGCGCTTGCCGTCGCGCATGAACAGGTCCATCGGCGCCTGCGAGGGCAGGAACAGCAGGGCCTGGTACTCGAACGTGCCCTCCGCCTGCATGCGGATGGTCTCGAGCGGCGCGTTCCAGTCGTGGCTGATGTGCCGGTAGAACTCGGCGTACTCCTCCTCCGTCACCTCGGAGGCCGGGCGCGCCCACAGGGCCTTGCGGGAGTTGATCTCCTCGCCGCCCAGGCGCACGGGCCAGGTGATGAAGTCCGAGTAGCGCTTGACGATCTCCTTGATCTTCGCCGGCTCGGTGTAGTCCGGCAGGCGGTCCTCGTCGTCGGCCGGCTTGAGGTGCAACGTGACCGAGGTGCCCTGCGGCGCGTCGTCCACGTCGTCGATCGTGTACGTGGCCTCGCCGGACGACTCCCAGCGCACGCCCTTCTCGGCGTGCGGGTACTTCGTCACGAGGGTGACCTTGTCCGCCACCATGAACGACGAGTAGAAGCCGATGCCGAACTGGCCGATCAGGTCGGACGCGCCGCCCGACTGCTGTTCCTTGAGCTGCTTGAGGAACTCCGCGGTACCGGACTTCGCGATCGTGCCGATGAGCCGCACGACGTCCTCGCGCGTCATCCCGATGCCGTTGTCCCGCACGGTCAGCGTGCGCCCGGCCGGATCGGACTCGATCACGACGTGCAGGTCGTCGACGTCGACGACCATGTCCTTGTCGCGGAACGACTCCAGCCGCAGCTTGTCGAGCGCGTCGGAGGCGTTCGAGACCAGCTCGCGCAGGAACGTGTCCTTGTTCGAGTAGATCGAGTGGATCATCAGCTGCAGCAGCTGACGTGCCTCGGACTGAAACTCCAGCGTCTCCATGAATCCCTACCGAAGAACCGAAAAACGAACCGAACAGCCGTACAACTTAGCGACCCACGACGGTGAGGGCGGCCGGAACCGTGCGAACCGTCACCGGCAGGGCCTCCTGGCGTTCGCCGTCGGCGTAGGCGATCCAGCCGTTCCCACCCGACAGCGACACCTCACGGGCGCGGAACGTCCGCACGGCCGGGTGGTCGGTGTGCTTGCCCGTGCGCAACGTCGGCAGCATCCGGACCAGCATCGATCGACTGCCGCCCGCGACGACCGTGACGTCGAACAACCCGTCGTGGGCGTCGGCCGCCGGGCACACCGGGATGCCGCCGCCGTAGTTCGGCGTGTTGCCGATCGCGACCAGCGTGGCGTCGAGCTCGACCGTCCCGGACTCGGTCTCCACGACCAGCGGCGCCGGCTTCAGCGACGCGAGCTCCGCGACGATCGCGAGGTCGTAGCGACGCGGGCCGGCGGGCCAGCGCATCGCGTTCGCCCGCTCGTTGACCGCGGAGTCGAACCCGGCGCACAGCACCGTCGCGAACCACTGCCCCGTCGACAACCGCCCCAGGTCGAGCTGCCTGCGGGTGCCGTGCACGACGTCCTCGACCGACTGCGAGCCGATGGCCGCGGCCAGGTCGTTGCCGGTGCCCGCCGGGACGATGCCCAGCGCCGTGGACGTGCCCGCGACGGCCTGGATGCCCAGGTGGGCGGCCCCGTCACCGCCGAGCACGACCAGCAGGTCGACCCCGGAGGCGACGGCCTCGTGCGCCATCGCCAGCGTGCCCTCGGCGTCGTGCGCGACCAGCTGCGTCAACGACGAGACGTGGGGACGCAGCGCCGCGGCGGTCGACCCGGCCATCCGGGCCGCCCGCCCCTTGCCCGACGCGGGGCAGACGAGCAAAGCCGCCCGCGTCACGTGGCGTCGTCGTAGTTCACGCGCTTCGGGGGATCCGAAGCGATGACCTTCTCACCGGGGTCGTTGCCGTCGGCGTCGGAGGCCACGTAGTTGAACGGCGCGGCCTCGTCGTCGTCCAGCGCGTCCAGGCCCTCGGCCGCGCGGAGCCTGGCCTTGCGCTTGTCGTGGACGCGGGCGATCTGGGTCGCCATCTCGAACAGCAGCACCAGCGCGAGGGCGAGCACGACCATCGAGATCGGGTCGGTGCCCGGCGTCGCGATCGCGGCGAACACGAACAGGCCCATCATCAGGCCGCGCCGCCACTTCGCCAGCCGCTCGTAGGACAGCACGCCCGCACGGTTCAGCATCACGACGACCAGCGGGATCAGGAAGCTGACGCCGAAGATGAACAGCATCGTGATGACGAAGTTGATGTACTTGCTACCGGTGAGCGCCGTGACCCAGTTGTCGCCACCGAAGCCGAGCAGGACCTTGAGGCCCTCGGGCACCACCAGGTACGCGAGCACCGCGCCGGCGACGAACAGCAGCGCGCCGGCGGCGACGAACACGCGGGCGAAGCTGCGTTCCTTCTGGTAGAGGCCAGGCGTGATGAACGCCCAGATCTGGTAGAGCCACAACGGGCTGAGCAGCACCGCGCCGGCCGCCGTGCCGACCTGCAGCTGCACCATGAAGATCTCGAACGGCTCGGTCTGCAGCAGCGCGCAGGTGCCGTCGTTGGTGATCTTGGCCCGGTACTGCGCCAGGTCCGGCTGGCAGTACGGGCCCGTCAGGATGTCGCCCAGCGACGGGATCGGACCGAGGCGCACCTGGAACCAGATGAAACCGAAGATGGCACCGACGGCGATGACCAGCATCGCCAGACCGAGCCGGTACCTCAGCTCGTAAAGGTGCTCTTTGAGCGACATCGTGCCGTCGGCGTTGCCCCGACGGCGCCTGCCGCGTTCCCGGCGTTCAGCGACCCACCGGAACGGACTTGCCACCGCGTCGACCGTCCTTACAAGTCAGAGACCGCAAGGTCAGTTGTTCGCGGCCTTGTTCTGGGTGGTCTGCTCGATGGGCGGCGCGACCTGGGGTTGCTGGACCGGCTGCGGCTGAGCCGGGGGAAGCTGCTGGACCGGCTGCTGCACGGGCTGCTGCTGCACCGGCGCGTCGTCCGCGTCCTGGTCGCGCAGGCCCTTGGTCTCAGCCTTGAAGATCTTCGCCGACTTGCCGATCGACCGGGCCATGTCGGGAAGCTTCTTCGCACCGAACAGCAGAATGATCACCACAGCGATGATGATCAGCTCGGTGGGTCCGAGGTTACCCATTGGTGATCCTCCTGTCTCCCCCGCCACGACGATCGTACGCGGGGTTTGCCCTGGTGCGGGCCTGTTCCTTGGGCCGCCGCCCGGCGATGGCCACCTTCAGCGCCGCGGTGCGCGCCTTGAGCAGGCCGACGCCGTCACCGACCCTGTCCCCCACCAGAGTGCGGGCGCGGGCGAATCGACGCAAGGATCGGATGACTCGGACCGCTCCCCCGATGAGGACGATCAGGCCGAGCGCGATCAGCGCCAGGGTCGGTGTGGACGGCACAAGCACACGTTATACGGCTCAGGTGGACAGCAGGTGATCTGCCCGGCTCAACGCCTCACGGGCTTGGCGCACCACTTCGGCGGCGAGCTCCTCCGGCTTCTCCACGTGCACGTCACCGCCCAGACCCAGGAGCAGGCGGACCATCCAGGACGGGTCGTCGTAACGCATGAGGACTCGCGTGCGGCCGTCCGAGAGCTCCGCCGAGTGATCAACGGGGTAGTACTCGGCGACCCAGTGGGCGTCCGGTTCGAGCAGCAGCACGGCGACCTTCTGGTCGTCCCTGGGGTGGAACAAGCCCTCCGATGTATCGGTCGGCTGGGCGTGCGGCGGAGGTGACGAGGGCTCGTCGAGCACCCGCACCTCGTCGATCCGGTCGAGCCGGAACAGCCGAACGCCGAGGGCCGCGCGGCACCATCCTTCGAGATAACCGCGGCCTTCCACGAGCAGCAGACGCATCGGATCCACCACTCGATCGCTCATCGCGTCGTGCGACTGCGAGTAGTACCGGATGCGCACGGCCCGTTCGCGCTTCACGGCGTCCTGCACCGCCGCACGGATCTCCGCGGTCTCCCCGCGCTCGAACCCGCCGAGCCCGACGACCATGCCCGCCGGCTGCGCCTTGCCGACCGCGGCCTCGATCTTGGCGAGCGCCCGCTGCACGGCGTCCGTGTCGACCACACCCGGCGTGTCGGCCAGCGCCCGCAGCGCGACCAGCAGCGACGCCGCCTCGGCCGCGGTCAGGCGCAACGGCCGGTCGAGCCCCGCGTCGAACGAGACGGTGATCGTCTCGCCCTCGAACGACAGGTCGATCAGGTCGCCCGGCCCGTAGCCGGGCAGGCCGCACATCCACAGCAGCTCGAGGTCCTTGCGCAGCTGCTTGGGCGTGATGCCGAAGTCGGCCGCGGCCTCCTTGACGGTGATGGCGGGCCGGTTGAGCAGGTACGGCACGAGGGCGAGCAGCCGCGGCAGCCGTTCGTTCGACGCGGTCACCGCGCTCCTTCCAGTGCGCCCTGCAGGCGGTCGCGGACCGACTTGGCCAGGACCTCGGGTTCCAGCACCACGACGTCGGGCCCGAACCCGGCGAGCCACTTGGCGGCCGAGTCGGGGAACTTCAGGTCGATCTCGACGACGTCGCCGCCGTCGCGTTCCTCGACGACCTTCGCGTGCCGCCGCACGCCCTGCGCCCGGTCCTTGGCCACCCAGATCCTGGCGGGCGCGGTGTGGTGCGGATCGGCCTGCGTGCGCGCGATGAGGCTCATCAGGTCCGTGCCGTCGGGAACGGTGAACGCGCCGGGCTTGCCCACGGTGCGGACGGTGCCCACGACGCGCGAGAGCCGGAAGCACCGTGTGTCGTTGCGTTCACGGTCCCAGCCCACGAGGTACCACTTGCCGCGCCACGCGACGACGCCCCACGGCTCGACCGTGCGTTCCTTCTGCCCGCCCGGCGGCGGCTTGCGGTAGTCGAACGCGACGACCTGCCCCGCCTGCACGGCGGCCAGCAGCGGCGGGAACGCGGGTTCGTTGGCCCGCACCTTGGGCTCGACGGTCGCGGGCGTGTCCTGGTCGACGTCGACCCCGGCGGCCCGCAGCTTGATCAACGCGCCGTGCACGGCACCCGTGAGCTGCGGCGAGTCCCACAGCCGGGCGGCCAGCGCGACCGCGGCGGCCTCGTCGGGCTCGAGGTCGATGTCGCCGAGCTCGTAGTCGCGGCGGGCGATGCGGTACCCGTCCTCCGCGCCCTCGGCGTTGGTCTGCCGCCCGGTCTCGAGCGGCACGCCGAGATCACGCAGCTCGGACTTGTCCCGTTCGAACATGCGGAAGAACGCCTCGTCCGTCGGCGCTTCGTGATAGCCGGGGACGATGGCGCGGATGCGCTCCGCTGTCAGGTACTGACGGGTCGACAGCAGGCACAACACCAGGTTGACGAGGCGTTCGGCACGTGCGATGGCCACGCACAGACCCTAACGCGTGCGCGCACTGAAACCTCATCACCACCTGTCGTCAACGGTCCGTTCAGAACAACGACCGCAACTCGCGCACCAGTTCGACAGGTACTTCCTCGGCCATGTGGTGCCCGCAGTCGAGGGAACGAACCCGCACGTCGTCGGCCCATTCGGCCCAGATCTCGGACAGGTCGCCGTACAGCTCGCCGAGGTCGTCCTTGGCCGACCAGAGGGCCAGCACCGGGCACGTGATCCGGCGTCCCGCGGCCCGGTCCTCGTCGTCGTGGTGGCGGTCGACCTCCAGCCCGGCCCGGTAGTCGCCGCACATCGCGAGCACCGTCTCGGGGTCGTGGATCGCCCGCTGGAAGTCCGCCCAGTTCTCGACGCCCATCGCGTCGGGCGTGTCCTGGTAGCGGCCGTACCAGAGGTCCGGGTTCTCGTTGATCATCGCGGCGGCGAGTTCCTGCCTGGCCAGGAAGAACCAGTGGTACCAGGCCTGGGCGAACCGGGCGTCCGCGCGGGCGAGGTGGGCGCCGATCGGCAGCCCGTCCAGCACGGCGAGGTGCGTGACGCGGTCCGGGTGGTCGAGTGCCAGCCTGATCGCCGCGGCGGCACCCCGGTCGTGCCCGGCGACGGCGAACTTCTCGTGACCGAGTCCGCGCATGAGTTCCACGAAGTCGCGCGCCATCGCGCGTTTCGAGTAGTCACCGGGCTTGCTGGATTCGCCGTAGCCACGCAGATCCGGGCACACGACCGTGAAGTCGTCGGCGAGCAACGGCGCGACGCGGTGCCATGTGGTGTGGGTCCGGGGATGGCCGTGAAGGAGGAGAACCGGCGGCCCTGCACCGCCGGTCCTCACTCTGAGCACGGCCTCGCCAACGTCCCTGCAACGCAACGAGAAACCTTCGAACACTCACGCCGGTTACCCCGCACGCGTGCGGCCGACACGTGCTTTTTCGGCACAGGGCTCGCGAGCGTTACACGGCGACGACGATCTCGGTCGCGGGATCGTGGGCGAGAGTGCTCGTACCTGCCACGACGACGGTCGCCGTCGTCCACGGCCGTTCGCGGAGCAGGAAAGGAAGTTCCTCGGCGAGCCAGGCGGCGACGTGCCGCCGCTGCTCCGCGGAGTCGCCGTCGCGGGCGACCAGCCGGCGTTCCTGTTCGTCGAGGTCGCCCTGCACCCAGATCGAGGCGTCGAGCCACCGGGCGAGCTCCGCGCGGATGATCCCGGTGCCCTCGACCCAGACGACGTCCGTCCCGGCGGGGACGCGGATCTCGCCGGGACGGTCGCGCGCGATCCACGCGGGTGGCCGGAACGCCACCGCCTCGGCGCGGTGCAGGGGTGCGAGGACGTTCTCCGCGATCAGCCCGCCCCAGTCGAAGTACGCGTGGTGCCAGGCGACGTCGTCGGTGTGCACGACGGCCGAGTCGGGGACGGCCTTCCGCAGCCGTTCGGCCAGGCTGGACTTGCCCGCACCGCCGCGCCCGTCGATCGCGACGAGGAGGGGACGCCCGGTGACGCCGCCCTCCTCGCGCAACCGCCGCACGACGTCGGTCAGCTTCGCGACGCGCCATCCCGCGGCCTCGGTCTCACCGGGGTGCAGACGCATCCGGCACTCCTCTCCCGTACTGCCTCGCACCGGCCGCCGAACTCGCGCACAAGCCACGTGGCCCTTCGCACCGGCTGCCCGTCTCACGTGCGGCCGACACGTCCCTTCTCCCCTGCCGCCCAGCACGTGCGTCCAACGCAGTCCACGGTGTCGAAGCTCCCGGTGTCCGCGACCTCCCAGGTCTTGCCGTCCCTGCTGGTGTCCGTCCCGGACGGTCCCACGGCGACCAGCCCGTCGCCCCGGTAGGCGATGCCGGACCGGTACCCGACGGGTGCCTGCTTCCCGGCCTTCCAGCCACGCCCGTCGTTGGTCGCGAACGCCGGCGTCGGGTCGGTCGGCTTGAGGTAGTCGCCGCCGATCGCCACGCCGCGCCACGGCGTCTTGAACGCCACCGCGAACACCCCGGCCGCCTCACCGGACGGCAACGGCACCTCGCTCGCCTTCCACGACCGGCCGCCGTCCCGCGACTCCAGCACCCGTGCCTTCGCGCCGCCGCCGGTCGCGATCCACGCGTGGTTGCCGCTGGTCGTCACGCACTGCCCGGAAGCCGCGAACGCGAACTCGCCCGGCAGCGCGTCCGGCATGCCTTTCGGGTCGTTGACGTGCCACGACCGGCCGCCGTCCCACGTCCGGAGCACCCGGAACCTGCCGTCGACCGGGTCGCTGAGGGCGAGCCCGCGGAACCGGTCGAAGAACGCCACGCAGTCGTAGAACGCCTTCGGGTCGGTGTTGCGGAACTCCTCCTGCCAGTTCCTGCCGCCGTCGGACGTGCGGTAGATCCGGGACGACTCGCCCTCCCCGATCGACAGCGCCACGGCGTTGCGCGCGTCGAAGGCCTCGATGTCGCGGAACTCCAGCGCCTCGGTGCCGGGCGGGCCGACCGACTCCCACGTCCGGCCGGCGTCGGTCGTGCGCAGGACCGTGCCCTTGGACCCGCTCGCCCACGCGACCTGACCGGACACGGCGGACAGGCCCCGCAGGCGGGCGTCCGTGCCGGTCGGCTTCAGTTCCCAGTAGGTGTCCGTCGCGGACGCCACCCCGGGCAGAACCAGAAGGGCGGCGAGTGCCGCCGCGATGCTCCTCATGCGCCCACTCTGGTCGAGCCGAGGATCGCTTCCCACCCCCGATCGGCGGTCAGGGCGCGATCCGGGCGAGGTCCACCCGCGACCCGATGGTGAGCTTGCGGTAGATCTGCCGCAGGTGGAAGCCGACCGTGTGCGGCGAGATGAAGAGCTCTTTCGCGACCTGGCGGTTGGTCAGCCCGTCCGCGACGAGGCGGGCGACCTTCTGCTCGGTGCCGGTGAGGCTGTCCCAGCCGGTGCGCGGCCTGGGTTCGGGTTCGGGCTCGTCCGCGCGCCTCGTCGTGGTGCGGCGGCGCCGGACGCCGAGCCGCCGCAACGTGCGGCGCACTCGGGCGGAGTCGAGTTCGGCCTCGATCTCGTCGTACCCGGCCAGTGCGCGGTTGAGTTCCTCGACCGCCCGCTCACGGCAGGAGTCGAGGTGCACGGCGGCGATGTCCTCCGCGAGAGAGGCTCTCGTCCACGGGTCGGTGCAGCTGTCCCGCAGTTCCGCCAGCACGGCGACGTCCTGTTTCACCAGTGCGCTGCCATGTGCGGCCGCCACGACCACCGAGTCGTGCTTCGGGTTCACGCGGGCCAGGTCCTCGGCCGTGCTCACGAGCAGGCCGGCGAGGGCGTGGTCGTCGGCGGCCATGGCGGTGCGCACGCACCACGCGGTCGCCGTGGGCGCCTCCAGCAGGAGCTGGACGCGCAGGCCGGGGTCCTCCGCGAACGGGCGGATCTCGTCGATCGCCGCCGCTGGACCGTCGTTGGCCGCGGCCACCTGGCCCGCGATCAGCCGCAGCGTCACCGCGCACGGGTGGGACTGCCCGGCGGGGATCGACTCCTCGAGCCGGCGCAGTCCGTCGGTGGCCGTGACCAGGTCGCCCCTGCGGAGCGCGCACAGCACCAGCACCGCACCGAGTTGTGGCTGGAACAACGGCATCTCGGCGAGTTCGGACGCCGCGAGTCCGGTGGTCGCGGCGGCCTCGGCGGCGGCGAGATCCCCCTGGGCCAGCAGGACGGCCGCGCGCAGCGTGAGCGGGACCGACGTCATCACACCGGTTCCGTGCGCTTCCGCCGTGCCGCACGCCTCGTCCACCGCGGCCAGCGCCTCCTCGAGACGGCCGAGCCTGGTGAGGATCCAGACCTTCGTCCACAGTGGATCGCTCTGCCAGATCCTGGTCAGTTCGTCGCGCACGACCACGGCGGCGTCGGCGGCCTCGATCGCGGCGTCGAGGCCGCCCTCGCGCCAGCTCGCCATCGCCCGCACGGTGAACGCGGCGGCCAGCACGTCCGAGCTGTACTGGCAGGACTGCGCGAGCACCTGGTCCGCCATGCCGATCGCGGCGGTGAGGTTGTAGAGCGACAGGATGTTGAGCAGCAACAGTTCCGGCGACAGGTCGTGCCCGTGCGCGGCCGACTCGGTGACCTCCAGGCCGACCGTGCACACCGTCGTGGCGTCGCCGCGCAGCATCTGCGCGATGGTCTGCCAGGTGCGCAGCACGGACGCGGACTGCACGTGGCCCGGGTCGTCGGGGTGCAGCAGTTCGCGCGAGAGCTCCACGGCCTGGCTGAGCCTGCCCATCCGCACCAGTGCGGCGGCCGCCGTGACGCCCAGCGCCGTCCGGTTCGGCTCGCCCGGCTCGGTGATCCGCAGGCCGTTGATCGCGAGAGCGGCGGCGGCCTCCGGCGAGTCCGGCAGCAGGCTCTGCGCCGCCTCGTCGACCGCGCCGATGGCCCGCGCGTCCCCGGTTCGCGCGCAGTGCACCAGATGCACGGCGACGGACACGGCGTCCTGACGCTCACGGCCCTGCAGCATCGTGGCGGTCTGCCGGTGCAACGCCGACCGCATCGGTTCCGGCACGGAACCCAGCACGGCCCGCCAGACCGGTTCGCGGTGGAAGACGAACTCAGGCCCGCCCCCGCGCAGGAACCCGGCCGCCAGCGCCTCCCGCAACGGCCGCAGCAGCACGGCCACGGGCTCGCCCAGCATCTCCGCCAGGTCCTCCGGCGCGAAGCCGCTGCCGAGCACCGCCGCGACCTGGAGCACGTCCTGCGCCTGCGGCGACAGCCCGTGCAGCCGCTCGCCCATCATCCGCCGGAACGACGCCGGCAGCTGCCCGGCCGGTTCCGGTGACACCGCGCAGGCGATGCCGCGGTCCAGCGGGCCCGCCATCAGCCGGGCGACGCCGCCCACGACCTGGACGTCGTTGTCCCGCACCAGGTCCAGGACGACCTCGACGACCCCGGCCGGGGTTCCGCCGGCGCTGCCGACGAGCGAGGCGATGTCCGGGTCGGGTGCCGCGCCCAGCAGGTCGGCGGCGATGGCGAACGCCGCGTCGTCCGACAGCGGCGTGAGGGGCTCAAGCCAGTCGCACGGCAGAACGCGCGCCATGTCCTGCAGCATCTCGTTCGCGGCCGTGGCGAAGTGTTCGGCGTGCACGGTGAGAAGCCAGCACACGGGCAAGCCCTTGAGTTTGGCCATCACCGTGCTCACGGCGCCAAGGACTGACGGCGGTGTGCGGTGGGCGTCGTCGAGCGTGACGAGCACCGGGCCGTGCCGGAGCCGCTGGACCAGCCGCGGTTCGATCTGGGCGGTCAGCGCGCTCACGCTGTGGGGGCCGTCCGCCGGGAACACGCCCAGTGACAGGTCGATCGTGGAGAAGCCGCGGGCCGAGGCCAGTGCCACGCCCTCGGCCACCAGCCTGGTGTTGCCCGTGCCCGCCGGGGACGCCACCACGAGCATTCGCGCCTGCTGGGATTCCGCCGCCAGGATGAACCGTCTTATCCTCCGGGTTTCCTCGTCACGTCCGTGCAACGGGAGTGAGACGGGCAGATCAGCTGGGCGATCCCACGTGAGATTCTCGCCGAGAGGTGTGCACGACACTTGTTTTCCTGTCCTGTGAGCACAGTCGGGAACGATGCAAGTGAGGCATTCACAACCCTATGGCGAGAATCCGCCAATCAAGACGTGGGTTTCCTGTGGAAGTAATACGTGACGGCATCATTCGCGAACCTCCCCTTCCTCTTGGAGACTCGCGTGACGTCACCACGATGTCAACTCTCTTGACAGATCCAGCACATTCGGCAATCGGGTCGTCTCATTTCGCCGGCCCCACGCAGAACGATCGCCCCGCCCGGCGAAACCGAAATTTCACCGGGCGAGGCGATCGAGACCGTTGGCGTTCACATTCCCGTCAGCGCAGGGTCGCGGGCAGCACGCTCATCCGGCGGATCATCCACTCGGATTCCCACTCGAACGGTGTGGTGGTGCTCAACCGCGCTTCCGGGAAACGCCGCAGGAAGCCGCTCACCGCGATCTGGGCCTCCAGGCGCACCAGGGACGCACCGATGCAGTAATGCATGCCGAGACCGAACGAGAGATGGCCGTGTCCACCCCGCGCGGAATCGAAGCTGTCCGCCTCCTCCCCCGGTTCGCGGTTGGCCGCCGCGATGCTCACCTGCACGGGCGCGCCCTTGGGGATCAGGTATCCGCCGAGCTCGATGTCCTCCAGGGGGAAGCGCCAGGTCGGGTGCGGGAACGGCGGGTGCACGCGCAGTGCCTCCTCGATCCACGACTTGATCTCGTCCTCGGTCTTCGGCCGCTCCTCGACCGGCCGCCGCAACGCCTCGAAGAGCGAGGCCGAGATCAGGCTGCCCGTGGTCTCGTAGCCCGTGATGATCATGCCCAGCGTCCACACGATCACCTCGCCCTCGGTCACGGCGGCGTCGATGCCGTTGGAGGAGGCCAGGAGCCCGGTGATGACGCCGTCGCGCAGCGGCGCGGGGTCGGCCACCCAGCCCTCGACCGCCCCGTACAGCGCCCGCACGGCCAGCGTCCGGGCCTCGTAGTCCGACGAGTAGAGCATCACGTCGGTGATGCTGCGCAGCTGCCGTTCGGCCTCCTCCGGCAGCCCCAGCATCTCGGAGATGAACGCCAGCGGGATCTTGTGGGTGTAGTCGGTGACGACGTTGACCTCGTTGTCCCCCAGCACACCGCGCTGTTCGAGCTCGTCGAGGAAGCCCTCGACCTTGACGCTGACCCGCTCGCCCCACCTCTCGGTGTTGCGCGGGCTCAGCACGGGCGCGTGCAGGCGCCTGATCCGCGCGTGGTCCTCCCCGTCGCTCATGATCATCGCCCGCGCGTACTCCGGCGGCGGCTGGGAGCCGACCATCAGACCCGGCTGCTTCATGAACTCGGGCACGAGCGTGATGTCCTTGCCCATCTTCGGATGCGCGAGCGCGACCTTGACGAGCTCGCGGTCGCACACCACCCACGCGTGCCGGCCCAGGTACGGGATCCGCACGACCGGGGCCACCCGCGCGGCGGCGAGCAGCTCCGGCATGCAGTCGAACGGCCCGGGATCGATCGGCATGGTCGTCTCGGGGGCCTGCAGCCCCGTGTTCGTCGTCCCGTTCAACGTGCGGTACCTCCGGTCGGAATCTGGCCCTGGTGAACGACAGCGGACTCGATCAGGTCGGCGGCCCGCTGTGGTGCGTTGCTGTTGTTGAGGTCCACCGCGATCCGCGCGGCACGACGCCGGTAGCGCTCGTTCGCCCGCACGGTGGTCACGGCGGCACGCAGACTGGACTCGCTGACAGCACGGGGTTTCACGACCACGCCGACACCGGCGTACTCGACTCTCGCTGCCACGTCGGGGTTTTCCTCCGTGGCGGGCACGACGACCAGCGGCACCCCGTGCGCGAGAGCGGCGTTCACCCCGTTGTAACCGCCGTTGGTCATCATCACGTCCACGTGCGGCAGCAGGTGGTGGTACGGCACGAACCGTTCCATCCGGACGTTGCGCGGCAACGGAAGCAGTCGTTCCACGTCCAGTTTGCTGCCGGTGGTCAGCACGACGAGGACGTCCTCCTCGGCGAGAGCGCGCACGGCGGGCACCAGCATGCGTTCGACGTCGTTGGCCGTGGTGCCCTGCGTGATCAGGACGACAGGCCGGCCGTCGGCGAGCTCGTCCCACCACGACGGCGGGTCGAACCTCGCGGGCGGGACACCGAACAGCCCGCCGATGAAGTGGGTTCCCGCTGCGAGGTCCCTGCGCGGGAACTCGAAGGACGCCACCGATCCGACCAGGTAGAGGTCGGGGTGGCGGGAGATGTTCTCCATCGCCCTCGTCTTCAGGCGGGGCAGCCCGACCTGCGCGCGCACCCGGTCGGCCTCCGCGCGCAGGTCCCTCATCGACACCTGGTCGCCCAGGAACCTCAGCGCGGCGTTGCGCAGGCGGTTCCACGGGTTCGTGCTCGGCCCCAGGCCCATGCCGAGCGGCCCGGTGTCGCGGCTGCCCAGGATGTAGATGGAGTTGGCCAGCCAGACCAGCGGGATCCCGGTGCGCTCACTGGCGAAGCACGCGCCGTAGCACATGTCGTCGGACAGGATGCGGTCCGCGGGGAACCGGTCGAGGATCGCGAGGAGGTCCGCGAGCTGGCCCGGCGCGGTGCGGTAGAAGATGTCGCGGACACCGACCTTGAAGCTCTTCAACCCGGTCAGTCCGGCGTGCCCGGGGAAGGCCTCCTCCCGGCTGCGGCCGCCGAAGTCGAGTCCCTCGGTCATCGGCTCGAAGATCGCGCCGGTCCGTTCGACCTGCTCCCGGAAGGCCTCGCCGGTGTACCAGCGCACCTCGTGACCCCGGCGCGTCAGCTCGGTGGCTATCTCGAACAGGCTGACGACGTGACCTGGGGCCGGTGTCGTCGCGATCAGCACTCGGGTCAACGTCGCCTCCAACTCGGGGGTGGCCGCTGAACGGCTCGCGTCAGCATCACCCCGTTCGCGGCGGGGCCCGCCGTGTCGAGACAAACCCCGCTCACTTGAGTGGGGGAAGGTCGGGTTCCGCCCGTCTCGTTAGCTCCCACGGTCCCGCGAAGCCGTTCGCGACCGGCTCTGTCGGGGGATACGGGCGCACCGCCACCGCCCGAAGAATGGCGCTACTGGCACGGCCCGGACGAGACGAACTCGCTGGGACGCCTGGTGGGATCGCTCCCACGAGGCCACGCAAACCCCTCCATTCCTGCCCGCCCCTAGCGCACCGGAAGGAAGTCCGCGGTGACGACGCTGCAAGAGGTCAACGGGCTCGACGCCATCGGTGAGCGGAAGAAGGTCACCGTCATCGGCGCGGGTGTCGCCGGGCTGGTGACGGCCTACGAGCTGGAGCGCCTCGGCCACGAGGTCGAGATCATCGAGGCCAGTGACCGGATCGGGGGCCGCGTCCACACCCACCGCTTCACGGGCGAGGCCGGGCCGTTCGCCGAGCTGGGTGCGATGCGCATTCCTTCCGCGCACCGCCTGACCCTGCACTACATCGCGGAACTGGGCCTGCAGGACCAGGTCATGCCGTTCCACACCATCTTCTCGGACGACGCCGCGTACCTGCCGAGCTCGTCCGGCTACCTCCGGGTGCGGGACGCGCACGACGTGCTGCTCAACGACTTCGCCTCCGGGGTGCCCGCCGGCCGCTACCGCGACGGCACCCTGTTGTTCGGCGCCTGGCTGGACGCGACCATCCGGGCCATCGCGCCCCGCCAGTTCTACAACGGCATGCACGGCGAGATCGGCGTCGGCCTGCTCGACCTCGTCGACCAGGTCGACATGACGCCGTACCGCCGCGGCCACAACGGCACGATGATCGACCTGCACGCCTTCTACGCGGGCAACCCGCGCATCCGTTCGCTGGTGCCGGCTCACCTGGAGCGCTTCCTCGACGACGTCCTGGACGAGACCAGCTCCGACATCGTGCGGCTGCGCGACGGCATGGACCTCATCCCCCGCAGCCTCGCGGCCCGCCTGCTCGGCCGCGTCACCGTCGGGCAGGCGGTCACCGGGATCGAGGTCCGCGACAAGGCCGTGGTCCTGAACCTGAGGCAGGGCACCAGGTCCTTCACCAAGACCTGCGACTACGTGGTGTGCACGGTGCCGTTCACGGTGCTGCGCGGGATGCGTCTCAGCGGGTTCGACGACGAGAAGCTCGACATCATCCACGAGACGAAGTACTGGCCCGCCACGAAGGTCGCGTTCCACTGCCGTGAGGCGTTCTGGCACGAGGACGGCATCCGCGGCGGCGGTTCGTTCACCGGCGGGCACGTCCGGCAGACCTACTACCCGCCCGTCGACGGCGATCCGGCGCACGGCGCGGTGATGCTCGCCAGCTACAGCATCGGTCCCGACGCCGACGCGCTCAGCTCCCTCAGCGAGCAGGAGAGGATCGCGCTGATCACGCGGGAGCTCGGCGTGATGCACCCGGAGCTGCGCAAGCCCGGCATGGTCCTCGGCGTCGCCACGAAGGCGTGGGGCGAGCACCAGTGGTCTCTCGGCGCGGCGACGATCCGCTGGGAGCAGGACTCCGCGTTGCGGGAGGCACAGCGCCGGGAGGCGACGAGGCCGCAGAAGGGTCTTTTCTTCGCCGGGGAGCACTGCTCGTCGAAGCCCGCGTGGATCGAGGGCGCGATCGAGTCGGCGATCGACGCGGCGCACGAGATCGAGTGGTGCGAACGGCGCATCCCCGTCCGGCGGCTGCCGCAGACGGAGAAGTCCGCATGAGCGTCTTCGACCTGCCCCGGCTGCACTTCCGCGGTGTCGCCTCCACGCGCCTGCCCACGGGACCCCGCAACGGCATGGTGGACCTGGCGACGAACACGGCCCTCACCGCGCAGGGCGAGCCGTTCCCCGTGCACCGCCCACCTGCCGAGTACCACGCGCACCTCGACGAGACCGGCCCCCGTTACGACAGCTCGGGCAGCGAGACGCCCGGCGGAGCGTTCAGCGGCGCCAAGGGCCGTGACTTCGCCGGCAACGGGCACTTCTCGATCAACGCGCACGTCGTGAGCACCGAGCGCGTGGCGGGTGAGGTCGACATCACGGACCCCGTGGTGGGCCGCGCGGTCGACTTCTGGGGGCACTACAACGAGTACCTCGCGACCACGGTCAACCGTGCGCGGATCTTCGACGTGGACCCCGCCTCGGACTGGACGACGACGCTCATGGTCGGCCAGCTCGGCTTCGGCCGTGACGGCCGGTCGCACGACGTCGGGTACATGGCGACCGGTGCGGTCAAGGGGTTCTCGCCGCCGCGCTGGCACACCACCGGTCGCGGGTGCGGCCACTGGCAGCTGGGCCGCTCGGTGGTGCACCAGTTCGTCGTCACCGACGAGGACCTGCGCTGGCTAGGCGAGGCGGACGCGTCCCCGGTCACCGAGCTGCTCAGGGAGTCCAGGACGGGCGGTCTCGTCGTGCAGTTCGCGCTCGACGGCCAATCCGCCCCGCAGGCACCGGACCAGCCCTCGCAGTGGCGGCTGCACGGCACGATCGCACCGTGGCGGCCCCACGAGCCGCGCACGTACCCCGCCGGCAGGCTGCTCGTGCCCGACCGCACCACGCGCAACCGGCTGGGCAACCTCACCGTCGGGACCGCGCACGGTCACGTCGTCCTGAACATGATCACGGCGCCCGCACCGGCGGCCGCGGCCAGGGACCTCGAACTGCGCACGGTCCGCGACGACCGGCTCGTGGCCCGGATTCCCTCAGAGGCCTACACCGAGGACGCGGTTCTCACCGCCGGCGTGGTCACGGTGCCCGGCCTGCTGTCCGAAGTGGACATCGCGGCCGACGCACTGCGACTGGTCGCCTCCGACGGCGTGCTTCTGCTGCGGGAGCAGGAGATCAATCTCCAGGTCGACGACGCGAGCGTGTTCGCCGAACACCCCCGGACCGCGGGCGACGCCGAGCACGACGTCGAGGTGGAGGTGCGGTCGTTCGTCCGGGGCCGTCCCGGCGCGGTGCGGGACATCGCGCTCCGCCAGTTCGCGAACCCGGCCGCCCGTCCCCTCGATCCAGCCGACGTCATCGTCTCGCTGGACGACGTGCTGCACACCGACGACACGGGGCACGGCCGATTCACCCTGCGCGGCAGGACGGCCGGAACCGCACGCGTTCTGCTGACGACCGAGTCCGTGCCCGCCGAACTCGACTACGACAACGACGACAAGCTCGGCTTCTGGTCCGGCGCGGGCTATCTGACCGTGCGCGTGCTGCCGGACTCCTGGCACCTCGACGAGGTCGAGCACGCCGACTACGACCTGGTGTACCGCGAGGTCTTCGCCTACTACGAACACCTCTTCTCCTTCATGGACAAGGAGGTGTTCAGCCTCGCGAACCGCAGCCGCACCGAGACCTACGCCAAGCTGATCTGGCAGATGTGCGACCCGCAGAACAAGTCCAAGACCTACTACATGCCGCCGACCAGGGACCTCTCCGAGCCGAAGGCGCGGCTGCTGCTGAAGTTCCTCAGAGGACAACAGGTCCCCGACCACCTGCTGCTGCCGGCCGAGACGACCGTGCCCGTGCGCAACCGGATCGCGACGCGCGGCCGGTTGGTCGAGGTGCTCCGCGAAGCAGCGCTCATCGAACTGGCCGTCATGCTCCAGTACCTCTACGCGGCCTACTCGGTGCCGACCTACGGTGCCGGGGCGGAGTACGTGCGGCTGGGTCTGTGGACGCCCGAACAGCTCCAGCTCGCCTGCGGTGACGGCGGCGAGACGCTCGACGAGGGCATCCGGAGCATGCTGCTCGGCATCGCCCGCGAAGAGATGATCCACTTCCTGCTGGTCAACAACGTCATCATGGCGCTGGGCGAGCCGTTCCACGTGCCGATGGCCGACTTCGGCACCATCAACCACGAACTGCCCGTGCCGCTGGACTTCGCGCTGGAACGGCTGGGTCTGGGCAGTGTCGAGCGCTTCACCCAGATCGAGAAGCCGGAGCACCAGGTCAGCGATCTGCGGCCACGTGACGGTGAGACTCCGCCGGATCGTCAGGACCACGGCTACGCGTCGTTGAGCGAGCTGTACGCCGACATCCGCGAGGCCCTGCAGCAGATCCCGGACCTGTTCCTGGTCGACAAGGGCCGAGGCGGCGGCGAGCACCACCTGTTCCTGCGCGAGTCGATCAACCACGAGCACCCCGACTACCAGCTGGAGGTCGACGACCTCCCGAGCGCCCTGTACGCGATCGACGTGATCACCGAGCAGGGCGAGGGCGGGGTGCTGGACCCCGACGCCGTCGAGGACTCGCACTACACGTCGTTCCTGCTGATCGGCGAGCTGCTGCGCAAGGCGCCGGTGACGGGCCCGCACGGCGAGCTGTGGAACCCCGCGTACCCGGTCGCCCGCAACCCGTCGCTGAACCCGGCGAGCCCGGCCGCCGAGACGATCACGGATCCGGACGCCCGCACGGTCATGCAGATCTTCAACGAGTCGTACTCCATGGCGTTGCAGCTCATGGCCCAGCACTTCGGCGAACGCCCGGACGCGAGCCTGCGCCGCTCGGACCTGATGAACGCGGCCATCGACATCATGGCCGGGCTGATGCGCCCGCTGGCCGAACTGCTGGTGACGCTGCCGTCCGGCCGTCGGGGCACGACAGCCGGGCCCTCGTTCGAACTGTCCGAGGTGCCCGCCACCATCCCGCGACCGGACGTGGCGCGGCGGGCGATCGCGTTGCGGCTGGACGAGATCGCCGCCCAGTGCGCCAAGTGCGCCCTGGTGCCCGCACGGGTGGGCGAGCTGAGCACGTTCTGGGCGGATTACTTCCGTGCACAGGCAGGGAGGTGACATGACGCCGTTCAGCCTGCAGGGCTGGCCGATGGACGACATCGCCGACCCGTACCCGGTCTACCGCCGGTACCGCGAAGCCCGGTCCGTGCACGAAGGCGCGGACGCGTTCTACGTCTTCGGCTACGACGACGTGGTGAAGGTGCTGTCCGACCGCGACTTCGGCCGGGTGGCACGCTCCACCGAGGACGGTATTCCGGTCTCGCTGCCGGTGCCGCCGGAGTTCGCCGTGCTGCGCACCGTCGTGGAGAACTGGCTGGTCTTCCTCGACCCGCCCGAGCACACGCGGCTGCGTTCGGCGCTGCAGAAGGAGTTCTCGGCCGGCGTCGTCACCGCGCTGCGCCCCCGCATCGCCCGCATCGCCCACGACCTGCTCTCCCGGCTGGCAGGCGAGGCGGACCTCGTCGGCGGCTTCGCGGCGCCGTTCCCGATCATGGTGATCTGCGAGCTCCTCGGGGTTCCGGCACAGGACCACGAACAGCTGCGCGACCTCGCGGTGGCGTTGCAGGGAGCCAGCAGCACCCGCACGGGTTCGTCGCGGTTCATCGACGCCGAGGACGCCGCACGCGAGCTCGACGCCTACTTCCGAGACCAGGCAGAGCAACGGTTGCCGGGTGAGCGCGACCTGATCGCGTTGATGGCCGGCATCCCGCTCAGCACTGAACGCATCGTCGGTACCTGCGTCCATCTCCTGACCGCGGGACACGAGACCACGACCAACTCGCTGGCCAAGGCAGCGCTGATCTTGCGCGCACACCCCGAGCTGGTCGCCGACCTGCGCGACCACCCGGACCTCGTGCCCACCGCCGTGGAGGAGCTGCTCCGCTACGACCCGCCGGTGCAGGCGGTGACGCGCTGGGCCCGGCAGGACGCGGTCGTCGGCGGTACCGCCATCCCGGCCGGCAGCCGCGTGATCGCGTTGCTCGGCTCGGCGAACAGGGACCCGGCCCGCTTCCCCCGCCCGGACGTCGTGGACGTGCACCGGCCCGCGGACCGGCACCTCGGGTTCGGCATCGGCATCCACTACTGCCTCGGCGCGACCCTCGCCCGCGCCGAGCTGGAGATCGGCCTGCGCGCGCTGCTGGACGGCCCGCGCGGCTGGGAACGCGCGGCCTGCCACGTCGAGTACGCCGCCGACATGGTCTTCCACGGCCCGGCACGACTCCTGCTCGACCTGACCGACAGCCTGGAAGGGACGCACCCGTGACATCGCAGACCGACGCCGTCGGCGGCAAGTACGACCAGTTCGCGCAGGCCGGTACGACCGAGGCACTGGGCGGCAACATCCACGCCGGCTACTGGGACTCGGGCGCCGAGCACGTGCCGATGGCGGCGGCGACCGACCGGCTCACCGACCTGGTGGCCGAACGACTCGCCCTGCGCCCCGGTGACCGAGTGCTCGACGTGGGCTGTGGCAACGGTTTTCCGGCCATGCGCATCGCCGAGACCCACGACGTGCACGTCACCGGCATCACGGTGTCGCAGCAGGAGGTGGACCGCGCGACCGAGCTCGCGGCGGGCTCCGAGCGCGTCGCGTTCCGGCTCGCGGACGCCGCCTCCCTGCCCGACGACCTCGGCACGTTCGACGCCGTCTTCGCGATCGAGTCGTTGCTGCACCTGTCCGACCAGGCGGCGGCTCTGGCGCGGTTGCGCCGGTTCGTCCGGCCCGGCGGACGGCTGGTCGTCGCGGACCTGTGCCAGCGCGAGCCGTTCACCGGTGCGGGCGAGGCGGTGCTGGCCGGGATGGTCCGCACGCTGGAGATCGCCGGGATCAA
Organism: Lentzea pudingi; assembly: GCF_014646255.1. Taxonomy (GTDB): domain Bacteria; phylum Actinomycetota; class Actinomycetes; order Mycobacteriales; family Pseudonocardiaceae; genus Lentzea; species Lentzea pudingi. Next base: position 150,396 of record NZ_BMNC01000001.1, on the reverse strand, counting down.
CTCGGAGCAGGAGCACCGGGCGGGTCTGGAGAAGGCCGGCTGGGACCTGGTGGAGCTGCTCGACATCGGTGAGAACGTGCGGCCCAGCTACGCGCAGGCGGCCGAGGCGTTCCGGCGGATCGCCGACACGGCACCGCCCTTCGCCGCCGCGGACATCATCACGGCGGCCGAGCTCATGGCGGCGTTCGGGGAGAACCCGAGCAGCGGCTACGTCCTGATCACCGCGCAGCGGCCGTAGAGGGGAGTGCTCGCCATGACGGCCCAGCTCAACCCGCCCACGACCCTGCGCACCCGCGGGAACGCCTCCCACCTGCACCGCATCGCCCTGTCCGCCGCGACCCGCCAGGGCGCGCACATGCGCACCGAGGACGTCCGGGCCTGGCTCGCGCAACGGCGCCACGCCAACGTCCTCACCGTCGAACGCGTCCCGTTCGCCGACCTCGACCAGTGGCACTTCGTGCCGTCCACCGGCGACCTCGCGCACGCCAGCGGCCGATTCTTCACGATCGAGGGCCTGCACGTGGTCGAACACGACGGCCCGCACGGCGACGGCCCCTACCGCGAGTGGCAGCAGCCGGTCATCAGGCAGCCCGAGGTCGGCATCCTGGGCATCCTGTGCAAGGAGATCGACGGCGTCCTGCACTTCCTGATGCAGGCCAAGATGGAGCCCGGCAACCCGAACCTGGTGCAGCTCTCCCCCACCGTCCAGGCGACCCGCAGCAACTACACCGGCGCGCACGGCGGGTCGAGCGTGAAGCTGCTGGAGCACTTCGCGGACCTCGACCGCGAGCAGGTCGTCGTGGACGTCCTGCAGGCCGAGCAGGGTTCGTGGTTCTTCCGCAAGTCCAACCGCAACATGATCGTCGAGACGAGCGCGGACATCGCTCAGGACGAGGACTTCCGCTGGCTCACGCTCGGGCAGATCGCGGAGCTGCTGCACGAGGACGAGACGGTGAACATGAACGCGCGCAGCGTTCTGTCCTGTCTTCCCTACTACGACCCGAATCCCGGCGCGTTGCACTCGGACGTCCAGCTGCTGTCGTGGTTCACCGGCGAACGGGCGCGCCACGACGTGCGGACCACGCGCATCCCGCTGGCGTCGGTGGAGGGCTGGAAGCGCGGGCCCGACGCCGTCGAGCACGAGGACGGCCGGTACTTCAAGGTCGTGGCCGTCGCCGTGCGGGGCAGCAACCGGGAGCGGGTCAGCTGGACCCAGCCGTTGCTGGAGTCGGTCGACATGGGTGTCTCGGCGTTCCTGGTGCGTGATTTCGGTGGTGTGCGGCACGTGCTGGTGCACGCCCGCGCCGACGGCGGCTTCCTCGACACCGTCGAGCTGGCGCCCACCGTGCAGTGCACGCCGCGCAACTACGAGCACCTCCCTGCCTCTCAGCGTCCCGCGTTCCTCGACGTGGTGCTCCAGGCCGGTGAGCGCATCCGTTACGAGGCCGTGCATTCCGAGGAGGGCGGCCGGTTCCTGAACACCCGGTGCCGCTACCTGATCGTCGAGGCCGACGCGCAGGTGCCTTCCGAACCACCGCGCGGCTTCGTCTGGGCGACGCCCGCGCAGCTCACCACGCTGGCGCGGCACGGCCATTACCTCAACGTGGAGGCGCGCACGCTGCTGGCGTGCCTGAACGCCGCCTCCGCCTGGCCTCGGGGAGTCGTGTGATGGCAACGGTGACCGTGCTCGGCGCGACGGGCTTCATCGGCTCGGCCGTGCTGAGAACCCTGGCACGCCAGGAGATCCACCTGCGTGCCGTCGCGCGCAAACCGGCCGAGGTGCCGCCCGGTCCGGCCCAGGTCGAGGTCGTCACCGCCGACCTGACCGACCGCGACGCGCTCGCGAACGCGGTCGAGGGCTCGGACGCCGTGGTCTACCTGCTGCTCGGCGACGGCGGCTGGCGCGCGGCCGAGGAGGGCTCCGCGGAGCGCGTGAACGTCGGTGTCATGGCGGATCTCCTGGAGCTGCTGGGTGACGACGTGGTGCTCGTCTACGGCGGTGCCGCGTCCCAGGTCGGTGTGCCGCAACGGGAACCGCTGAACGGCACCGAACCGGACAGGCCCGAGACCGCGTACGACCGGCAGAAGCTGCGCGCGGAACGACTGCTGCTGAGGGAAAGCCGGGTGCGCGGCGTCAGCCTGCGCCTGCCGACCGTCTTCGGGGAGAGCACGCCCGGCGGTGGCCACGACCGGGGTGTCGTGTCCGCGATGGTGAACAGGGCGCTCGACGGCCAGCCGCTGACGATGTGGCACGACGGCACGGTGCGTCGTGATCTGGTCCACGTCGACGACATCGCCGTCGCGTTCGCCGCCGCTCTGGAACACGCCGACGCGTTGGCCGGCAGGCACTGGCTGCTCGGCGCCGGCCGGGGCGACGCTCTCGGTGACGTGTTCCGGCTGATCTCCGGCATCACCTCCGAGCACACCGGGGCGCCGCCGGTCGAGGTCACCTCGGTCCAGGCACCCTCGCACGCCCCCGTGACCGACTTCCGCAGCGTGACGATCGACTCCTCGGCGTTCCGTGCCGTCACCGGCTGGCGCCCGGAGATCCCGCTGGGGGAAGGGATCCACCGAACCGTCGCAGCTCTCGCCCGAAAGGCTCGCCCATGACCACGCGCGTGTGGGACTACCTGCTCGAGTACCAGAACGAACGGGCCGACATCCTCGACGCCGTCGAGAAGGTGTTCAACTCCGGGCAGCTCGTGCTCGGCGCGAGCGTGCAGGGGTTCGAGGAGGAGTTCGCCGCCTACCACGGCCTCGCGCACTGCGTCGGCGTCGACAACGGCACGAACGCGATCACCCTCGGCCTCCAGGCGCTCGGCGTCGGCCCGGGCGACGAGGTGATCACGGTGTCGAACACCGCGGCGCCGACCGTGATCGCGATCCACAACGCGGGCGCCACGCCGGTGTTCGTCGACGTCCGCGAGGAGGACTTCCTCATGGACACCACGCAGGTCGAAGCGAAGATCACCGAGCGCACCCGGTGCATCGTGCCCGTGCACCTCTACGGGCAGTGCGTGGACATGGCCGCGGTGAAGGCGATCGCGGACAAGCACGGCCTGAGCGTGCTGGAGGACTGCGCGCAGGCGCACGGCGCCCGTCAGCACGGCAGGATCGCCGGCTCGGCCGGTGACGTGGCGGCGTTCTCCTTCTACCCCACCAAGGTCCTCGGCGCGTACGGCGACGGCGGCGCGGTGCTGACCCCGCACGACACCGTGGCCGCCCAGCTGCGGAGGCTGCGCTACTACGGCATGGACAAGATCTACTACACGGTCCAGACGCCGGCGCACAACAGCCGCCTCGACGAGGTCCAGGCGGAGATCCTGCGGCGCAAGCTGACCCGGCTCGACACCTACGTCGCCGGACGGCAGGCCGTGGCACGCCGGTACGAGGAAGGCTTGCAGGACACCGACCTCAGGCTGCCCACGACGAACGACGGCAACGAGCACGTCTACTACGTCTACGTCGTGAGGCATCCGAAGCGCGACGAGATCATCGAACGCCTCAAGTCGTACGACATCCACCTGAACATCAGCTACCCGTGGCCCGTGCACACGATGAGCGGCTTCGCCCACCTCGCCGAACGCACCGGCTCGTTGCCCGTCACCGAGGCCCTGGCCGGCGAGATCTTCTCGCTGCCGATGTACCCGTCGCTGTCCCCGGACCTGCAGGACAAGGTCATCCACGCGCTGCGCCAGGTCCTGGCCACGCTCTGAGATCGCAGGAGCCCCCATGAAAGTCCGCACGCTCGCAGTCGAAGGCGCGCTGGAGTTCACCCCGCAGGTGTTCGGCGACGAACGGGGCCGGTTCCTCTCCCCGTTCCAGGAGTCCGCGTTCGCCCAGGCGCACGGCGCCCCGCTCTTCCCGGTGCGGCAGACGAACCACAGCGTGTCGGCCCGCGGGGTGGTCCGGGGCATCCACTACACGACGACTCCCCCCGGCTGTGCGAAGTACGTCTACTGCGCGGCCGGCGCGGCGATCGACATCGTCGTCGACATCCGGGTGGGCTCGCCGACGTTCGGCCGGTGGGACTCGGTGCTGATGGACCAGAACCACCACCGCACCCTGTACTTCCCGGTCGGCGTGGGGCACGCGTTCATCGCTCTCGAGGACAACACCGTGATGTCGTACATGGTGTCGAGCAGCTACGTGGCGGCCAACGAGCTCGCCCTCGACGTCCTCGACCCGGCCCTCGGACTGCCCGTCCCGAAGGACGTCCCGCCGATCCTGTCCGAAAGGGACGGTGTGGCGATCCGCCTAGCCCAGGCGAAGGCCGAGGGCCTGCTGCCCGACTACGAACTCTGCCGGCGGATCGAGCAGGACCTCACGCAGCCCGTCTCCCTCTGACACCCAGGAGAAAGCCAGTCATGACCCAGACCCTCCCGCAGCCGCACGAAGTCGGCGCGCTCTACGACAAGCTGACCCTGAGCGCGATGCGCGACGGCAGCTTCAACACCAACGTGCACATCGGTTACTGGGACTCGCCCGACTCCACGGCCACGATCGACGAGGCGATGGACCGGCTCACGGACGTGTTCATCGAGCACCTCCAGGTCGGCGAGTCGTCCCACGTGCTCGACCTGGGCTGCGGTGTCGGTGGTCCCGGCCTGCGGCTCGCGGGGAAGACCGGTGCGCGGGTCACCGGCGTGAGCATCAGTGCGGAGCAGGTCAAGACCGCCAACAAGCTCAGCGCCGAGAGGGGCCTCGCCGCCAGGGCGGTCTTCGAGCACGCCGACGCGCTGGACCTGCCGTTCCGCGACGGCTCGTTCGACGCGGTGATGGCGCTGGAGTCGATCTGCCACATCCCCGACCGGGACCGGGTCTTCCGCGAGATCTTCCGCGTCCTCAAGCCCGGCGGCCGGGTCGTGCTGACCGACATCTTCGACCGCTACCCGCACAAGGAGGTCCGCAGCCCCGGCATCGACAAGTTCTGCCGCGACCTCATGTGCACCACGGCCGACATCGACGACTACGTGCCGATGCTGCACCGGGCGGGCCTGCGGCTGCACAGCATCCTCGACATCACCGAGCAGAGCACGCTGCGCCTCGCGGACGAGATCGAGAAGCTGGGCGGCTTCGAGGACCGGCCCGTGGCGATGGACGAGGGCAACTTCGCGTTCGACGAGGACGCCTTCAAGCCGGGTGACCTGACCGGCGCCGACGACTTCGGCTGCCTGCTGGCCGTCGCGGTCCGTCCCTGAACGCACCGACCCGGCAGGGCGGCCCCGGCCGCCCTGCCCTCTCCTGCAACGAAAGGCGCGGACACGATGGAACAGACCGACGTGCTGGTCGCGGGTGGTGGCCCGGTCGGGATGGCGCTGGCGATCGACCTGACGTACCGCGGGATCAGCTGCGTGGTGGCCGAGGCCGGTGACGGCACCGTCCGCCACCCCAAGGTGAGCACGATCGGTCCGCGTTCGATGGAACTGTTCCGGCGCTGGGGAATCGCGGACGCGATCCGCGACGCGGGCTGGCCGTCGGACCACCCGCTGGACATCGCCTGGGTGACCAAGATCGGCGGTCACGAGCTGCACCGCTACCGGCGGGGCACGGCCGCGGACCGCCCGGTCTTCCAGCACACCCCGGAACCCGACCAGATCTGCCCGGCGCACTGGCTCAACCCCGTGCTGGCCAGGGCGACCGGCGCACCGTTGCGGCTGCGGACCTCGCTCAGCGACGTGACGCAGACCGGCGACCACGTGCACGCCGTGCTCACCGATCTGGACACCGGTGCGCGGAAGGAGGTCCGGGCGCGGTACCTGGTCGCGTGCGACGGCGCGTCGTCCCCGATCCGGCAGGCGTGCGGCATCGACTCCCCCGCGCGGTTCCAGCCCCAGATCTTCCGCAACGTCCTGTTCCGCGCCCCGGAACTGCGGGCCCGGCTCGGCGACGACACCGCGCTGGTGCACTTCCTCGTCCGCTCGCCGGTGCTGCGCTTCCCGTTGCGGTCCCTGGACGGCGACGCGTTGTTCAACATGGTCGTCGGCGTCGAGGACGAGCACGCGGAACGAGCCGACGCGCTCTCGTTGATCCGCGACGCGATCGCGTTCGAGACGCCGATCGAGGTGCTGAGCGACGGCGACTGGCACCTCACCCACCGCGTCGCCGACCGCTACCGGCACGGCCGCGTGTTCCTCGCGGGCGACGCCGCGCACACCCTGTCCCCCTCCGGCGGTTTCGGCCTCAACACAGGCATCGCCGACGCGGCTGACCTGGGCTGGAAGATCGCCGCCACCCTCGACGGCTGGGCCGGTCCGGGCCTGCTCGACAGCTACGAGGCAGAACGCCGGCCGATCGCCGAGGAGAGCCTGCGCGAGGCCAACACGAACCTGCGGCGCACGATGGAGCGCGAGGTCCCGCAGGAGATCGACCTCGACGGCCCCGACGGCGAGGAAGCCCGCAGGGCCATGGCCGAACGGCTCGCGTCGAGCGGCGCGCACCGCGAGTTCGACGCTCCGGAGATCCACTTCGGACTCCGCTCCCGCTCGCCGGTGATCGTCGACGACCCCGGTCAGTCGAAGGACATCACCGTGGACGCGGCGTGGCGGCCCGGCGGCGAACCGGGCAGGCGGGCGGCGCACGCGTGGTGGGACGCCACGACGTCCACTTTGGACCTCTTCGGGCTCGGCTTCGTCCTGCTCCGGTTCGGCGCGGACGACCGGCTCGCGCGTTTCGAGGCCGCGTTCGCCGAACGCGGTGTGCCCCTGAGCGTGCACCACAGCGACGACGACGAACTGGCCAAGCTCTACGACCGCACCTTCGTCCTGGTCCGCCCGGACGGCCACGTGGCGTGGCGGGGTGACGCGCTTCCGGACGACCCGGCGACGCTCGCCGACACGGTGCGCGGAGCCGCGCTGCGGGCACCCCTGGCCGAGATGCCCACGACGCCCGCCTCCGTCGACTCGCTGCCCGCGGTGCTGGCGGCGGGCCGGGTCGCGCCGGTCGTCACCGTCGACTACTTCGGCGGCACGAACTGGGTGGTGTGCGACCCGGACCTCGCCCGCGCCGCGTTGCTGGACCCCCGGCTCAGCAAGGACATGGCGCTCGCACCGGAGTGGATGCGGATCCCCGGCGCGATGCTCGGCGCCCAGCCCCGCGCCGAGGTCGCCAAGGCCATGGTGATGAGCGAGGGCGCGGAGCACACCCGGATCCGGCGCCTGCACGCGAAGTTCTTCACGCCCCGCAAACTCGGCGAGTGGGGAGAACGGATCACGAAGCTCGCCGACGGGCTGCTCGACGACCTCGCGGCGGAGGAAGGCGAGATCAACCTCGTCGACCGCTTCACCTTCCCGCTGCCGCTGGGGTTCTTCAGCGAGCTGATCGGCGTGCCACCGCACCTGAGGCCCGCGCTGCGCGAGGTCACCGACGACATCATCTACTCGCAGGACCAGGACGAGCGCGCCGCCGGGGTGGGCGGACTCGCCGGCACGGTCGCGCGGTGGGCCGCCGAGGGGAACGTGCTGGAGCAGGGGTTCGTCACCGACCTGCTGGCGGCGCGGGCCGAGGACTCGGTCAGCCTCAACGAGGTCGTGACGTGGACGACGGGCCTGATCATGGCGGGCTACGAGTCGACGGCGAGCCTGATCGCCTCCTCCATCCACGAGGCGCTGCGCCGGCCGCCCGCCGAACGTCCCCGCACCGACACCGAGATCAGCGACTGGGTCGAGGAGACCCTGCGCGTGCAGCCGCCGCTGCCGCACGCGACCTGGCGGTTCGCCACCGAGGACGTCGAACTGGGCGGCTACCTGATCCCGAAGAGCGCGCCGGTGCAGGTGAACCTCGCCTCGGCCAACCGCTGTCCGCACCGCACCGCCGGGGACGAGTTCGCGCCCGGGACCGGGGGCGACAACGTCAGCTTCGGTCTCGGCCGGCACCTGTGCCTCGGCGCGCCCCTGGCCCGGCTGGAGGCCAGGATCGCCCTCGGCGCGTTCCTCACCCGCTTCCCGCACGCCCGCCTGAGCACGACGAGCGAGGTGCGGTGGGAGTCCGACTGGATCATCCGCCGCATCAGCGCCCTGCCCGTCGTGCTGTCGCCCGCCTAGGAGGAACGAGATGGACCACGAAGGACCGGACGACTCGGTGAGCCAGATGCTGGTGCTGCTGCGCGCCGCCCACCTGCTGCGGGCGGCGGTGCTCCTCGACCTGGCGGACACGCTGGAGGACGACCCGCTGTCCGTGCCGGACCTGGCCGCCCGCACCGGCACCGATCCCGGAGTGCTGAGCAGGCTGCTGGCAGCCCTCACGAGTTTCGGCGTGTTCACGCTGGCGGAGGACGGCCGGTACGCACACACGGCGCTCTCACGGACGATGTGCTCGACGCACCCGGTGGGCCGCATCCTCACGCAGGACCTGAAGGCCGACGCCAACTGGCAGGCGTGGAGCAACCTCGCCGCCGCCGCGCGGGAAGGCCGCGGCCCGTTCCAGGTCGTGCACGGCACCGACTTCTACAGCTACCTCAGCGAGCACGAACCCGAACGCGCCGCGGACTTCCACCAGGCCATGAGCAACGCCACCGAAGAGGACAACGGGGACGTGGTCGCCGCGCTGGGCCTGCCCTCGACGGGACTGGTGGTCGACGTCGGCGGCGGCCGCGGCACGTTGCTGCGCGACGTCCTGCGCGCCGCGCCGGAGCTGAACGGGGTGCTGTTCGACGTCGAAGGGGTCATCGCGGACGCTCTGCCCGAGCTCGTCAGCGACCCGCTGGCGTCGCGGTGCGAGACCGTCGCCGGGAACGCGCTGGAGTCCGTTCCCGAGGGCGCCGACCTGTACCTGCTGCGGTTCATCCTGCACAACTGGGGCGACGACGACTGCGTGCGCATCCTGAAGTCCTGCGCGGGGGCCGCACGACCGGGTTCCCGGGTCGTCGTGGTCGAGGTGTTGCTGGAGAAGACGCCCGACGCCTACACCGCGATGGCCGACATGGGGATGTTCGTGCTGTTCGGCAGTCAGGAACGCACGGAGGCCGAGTACGCGAGCCTGTTCGAACGAGCGGGGCTCGAGTACCGCGGTTCGACGGCGACCGGCTCGCTGCACCTGTTCGAAGCCGTGGCCCGCTAGCGGGTGGGAACGTCGGCCGTGCGTCCCACCCGCCGACGTCCCCACCCGTCAGAACAACTCGCCCAGCACCAGCAGCCCCGCGCCGACGGGCACCAGGTCGGGACCGTAGGACGTGACGCTCACGTCCACGTCCGGCATCGCCCGGAGGTAGAGGTCGGGCGACTGGAGCACCCTCCGTCCACTCAGGACGATCTGATCGAGGTCCAGCAGTTGCACGAGGTTCGCCACCGCCGCGCCGAGCACGCGTGCCGCCTCGACCCCGGTGGCGGCCGCGTGCACGGCCTCGACGCACCCGCGCCGTCCGCAGACGCACAGCGGGCCGTCCAGCTGGATCGTGGTGTGCCCGAACTCGCCCGCGCCCGACCGTGCGCCGCGATGCACTTCTCCTCCGAGGAGCAGTCCCACGCCCAGACCGGTGCCCACGAACACGAGCGCCGCGTCCTGGAGCGGTCTGCGCCACGCCTCGGCGAGCACGGCGGCGTTGGTGTCCTTGTCCACGACGACCGGGAGCCCGAGCCGGTCCTCGGCCAGCGCCTTCAACGGCACCGAGGACCAGCCCGGCAACCCGTGCGGCGACACCACCCCGCCGCGGTGCTCCAGCGGGCCGGCGATGCCGATGCCGAGCCCGAGCACCTTCTCCCCCGCCCCGACCAGCGGCTCCAGGGCGGCGAGCACGTCGTCCGGCGTGAACATCGGGGGCAGCGGCACGACCGAGGCCGACACCACCTCGCCGGTCAGGTCGAGCTCGACCACGCGCAGCTCGTCGCGGTCGACGTAGGCGCCGTACGCGCACGCCCCGCCGGCCGCGAGCCGCAACGCCATCCGGGGCTTGCCGCGGCCGCCGTCGCGCACGGCCCCGGTCTCCTCCAGCAGGCCGGCCGACATGAGCCGCGCCACGATCTTCGAGATCGCCTGCGGGGTCAGTCCGGCCTCTTCCGCGAGGGAAGCCCTGCTCAGCGCCCCGGAACGGACGAGCCTGAGCACTGTCCTGTCGTTGTGCGAGCGGAGCGAGGTGAGGTCCACGGTCGCAATTATTCAACAGCGTTGCTTTAATCGGAAGCATGACTCGAGTCGGACTTCTGGGCTACGGCATCGCGGGGCGGGTCTTCCACGCCCCGCTGATCACCTCCACGGAGGGCATGGACCTCGTCGCGATCGTGACGGCGAACCCGGAGCGGCAGGCGCAGGCCCGTGCCGCGCACCCGGACGCGAAGATCGTCACCGCCGACGAGCTGTTCGAGCTGGACCTCGACCTGGTCGTCGTGGCCACGCCGAATAAGACGCACGTCGACTACGCGAAGCGAGCCATCGCCAAGGGTGTCGCGGTCGTCGTCGACAAGCCGTTCGCGCCGACGTCCGCCGAGGCCGCCGAGCTCGTGGCCGCCGCGCAGGCCGCCGGGGTGCCGCTCACGGTCTTCCAGAACCGCCGCTGGGACAGCGACTTCCTGACCGTTCGCAAGATCACCGGACGGCTGGGCGAGGTCCGGCGGTTCGAGTCCCGCTTCGAGCGCTGGGTGCCGGAGATCTGGGACAACTGGCGTGAGTCCGGCGCGCCCGAGGAGGCCGGCGGCCTGCTCTACGACCTCGGCGCGCACCTCGTCGACCAGGCGTTGCAGCTGTTCGGGCCGGTGCGAACCGTCTACGCGGAACTCGACCGCCGCCGCCCCGGCGCCCAGGTGGACGACGACGTGTTCGTCGCGTTGACGCACGAGAACGGCGTCCGCTCCCACCTGTGGGCCAACGCGCACGCGGCTCACCACGGGCCCAGGTTCCGCCTGCTCGGCAGCGAGGGCGCGTTCGAGATCAGCGGCCTCGACGAGCAGGAGGACGCGCTCGGCGCGGGCCGCCGCCCGACCGGTCCCGGCTGGGGCCACGAGGACCGCACCGGCCGGCTCGGCCTCCTCGGCGAGACGACCGAGATCACCGTCGAACCCGGCGCGTACCAGGACTTCTACGCTGAGCTGCAGGCCGGCCGCGTCCCCGTCGACCCCGCGGGCGCCGTGCTCGCACTGCGGGTCATCGAGGCCGCTTTCCTTTCCGCACGCGAGAACCGGGTGGTGTCCCTGTGAGCCCTACCAGTGAGGAACTGCTCGCCCAGGAGCGGCGGCTGCAGTTCGCCCGCTTCGGCAACGACGTCGCGATCGAACTCGGCCTGCACCTGCTCGACGCGGCCCGCGAACAGGGCCTGCCGATCGCGATTTCGGTGCAGCGCAACGGGCACCGCCTCTTCCACGCCGCGCTGCCCGGCACCGCGCCGAACAACGACCGGTGGCTGGAGCGCAAGGCCCGTGTCGTCGAGCTGTTCGGCCACAGCTCGTTCCAGGTCGGCACGGAGTTCCGCGAGAAGGGCACGACGTTCGAGGCGGAGTCGCGCCTGGACCCGGACCTGTACGCGGCGCACGGCGGCGTCTTCCCGATCATCCTGCGCGGGACCGGCCCGGTCGGCACCGTCGGCGTCTCCGGACTGCCCCAGGCCGAGGACCACGCGTTCGTCGTCACCCAGCTGGAATCATTCCTGAACGCCCGCGAGGCGTAATAGCACGAATAGTCGTCGGTACAAAATCGAGCAATCACCCGCCAGTATCACCAAGAGGCGTAACGTTGTATTGACACACACCACTTCGAGTGGATTTTCCCCCCACTCGGAGTGGTGTCTTATAACATCCGCACGAGGCGTCCCAGCACGCTCGAAAGGGTGATCCTACTGGGCCAAACGAGTGTCCTATTCCATACCGTATCGAATAGAACGTGGTCACCCACCTGCCGATACAACGACGGTTGCGTAGTGCATCAGTTGCACTCTCCGTAGCATCTTCAGGCGTAAACCACCCACCCGAATGTCGCCTTTTTGGCCCCTTCACAGCCCTCAACAGCGCGAACTAACGTCCATTCCGGCTTATCGGATTGGTCCATTAGCGCATTGAGATGGGTGGGTGCAGGTTGTGACTGCGACGGATTCTGACCTCAATGAGGGCCGTCAGCAGCTGAGTTTGGGCACGGCCGCCGCGCGTAATCTGGCCACGACCACCAAGTCCGTCCCGCAGATGCAGGGAATCACTTCCCGCTGGCTGCTCAAGGTGCTGCCCTGGGTGCAGGCCGCTGGTGGTGCGTACCGCGTCAACCGCCGTCTCACCTACACGCTGGGCGATGGCCGTGTGTCGTTCACGAACATCGGCGCGGAGATCCGCGTGGTGCCGCAGGAGCTCACCGAGCTGGCGCTGCTGAAGGGCTTCGACGACGAGGAGGTCCTCGCCGCGCTCGCCGGCCGCTTCCGGCAGCGGGAGTTCGGCATCGGCGACGTCATCGTCGAGAAGGGCCGGCCGCAGGACACCGTCGTGCTGATCGCGCACGGCAAGGTCGACAAGATCGGCACCGGTGAGTACGGCGGCGACACCGTGCTCGGCAACCTCGCGGACGGCCAGTACTTCGGCGAGTCCGTGCTGGCGGGGCCGCAGGGCGAGTGGGAGTACACGGCCAAGGCCGTCACCCCGGTCACCGTGCTCACCCTGTCGTGGACCGACTTCCAGGCGCTCAACGGGGAAGCGGGCGGCCTGCGCGCACACATCCAGCAGACGTTCAACAGCCGCAACAAGCCGCAGGACGAGCACGGCGAGGCCGAGATCGACCTGGCGTCCGGCCACGACGGCGAGCCCGTGTTGCCCGGCACGTTCGTCGACTACGAGCAGTCCCCGCGCGAGTACGAGCTGAGCGTCGCCCAGACCGTGCTGCAGGTCCACAGCCGGGTCGCGGACCTCTACAACCACCCGATGGACCAGGTCGAGCAGCAGTTGCGGCTCACGATCGAGGCCCTGCGCGAACGCCAGGAGCACGAGATCGTCAACAACAGGTCGTTCGGCCTGCTGCACAACGCGGACCTCAAGCAGCGCATCCACACCCGGTCCGGCCCGCCCACCCCGGACGACTTCGACGAGCTGCTGTCGATCGTGTGGAAGGACCCCGGGTACTTCCTCGCGCACCCGCGCACGATCGCCGCGTTCGGCCGTGAGCTCAACAAGCGCGGCCTCTACCCGCAGCACATCGACTTCAACGGCCAGCAGGTACCGGCCTGGCGCGGCATCCCCGTGCTGCCGTGCAACAAGATCCCGGTCTCCGACACCCGCACGTCGTCGGTGATGCTGATCCGCACCGGCGAGCAGAACCAGGGCGTCATCGGCCTGCACCAGACCGGCATCCCGGACGAGTACCAGCCGGGCCTGTCGGTGCGGTTCATGGGCATCAACGACCAGGCGATCATCAACTACCTGGTCAGCGCCTACTACTCGGCCGCCATCATGGTGCCGGACGCGATCGGTGTGCTGGAGCACGTCGAGCTCGGCCGCGAGGGATAGGTCTTGGCCTCCTTCACCATGCCGGAGTTCTACGTGCCGCACCCGGCGCGGATGAACCCGCACCTCGAACGCGCCCGCGCCCACTCGACGCAGTGGGCGCGGGACATGGGGATGCTCGACACCGGGGTGTGGACCGACGAGATCCTCGCGGGTGACGACTACGGGCACATGTGCGCGTGGACCCACCCGGACGCGCCCGCGGAGATCCTCGACCTCATCACGGACTGGTACGTCTGGGTGTTCTACTTCGACGACGAGTTCTTCGCGGAGTTCAAGCAGAGCAAGGACGTGTCGGGTGCGAAGGCGTATCTCGACCGGCTGCCGGCGTTCATGCCCCTCAACGGCACGGACCCGTGGCCGGAACCCGTCAACCCGACCGAGCGCGGCCTCGTCGACCTGTGGCAGCGGACCATCCCGCTGATGTCGCAGGACTGGCGGCGCCGGTTCACCACGAGCACCCACAACCTGCTGCTCGAGTGCATGTGGGAGATCAAGAACATCGAGAGCGGCACGGTCGCCAACCCGATCGAGTACATCGAGATGCGCCGCAAGGTGGGCGGCGCACCGTGGTCGGCGAACCTGGTGGAGGTCTCCGAGGCAGCCGAGGTGCCCGCGTCCGTCGCGGGCACCCGCCCGCTGCGGGTGCTGTCCGACACGTTCTCCGACGCGATCCACCTGCGCAACGACATCTTCTCGTACGAACGGGAAGTGTTGCGGGAGGGCGAGAACTCCAACGGCGTGCTCGTGTTCGAGAAGTTCTTCGGCCACGACACGCAGACCGCCGTCGAGGCCGTGAACACGCTGCTGACCTCGCGGCTGCACCAGTTCGAGAACACGGTCTTCACCGAACTGCCCCAGCTGTTCGCCGAGAAAGCGCTGGGCCCGGAGGAACAGGCGCGCGTGCTCAAGTACGTGAAGGGCCTGCAGGACTGGCAGTCCGGTGGCCACGAGTGGCACCTGCACGCCGGCCGCTACACGAAGGTCGAGGGCGGCGGAGCCGGGAACTCGGCGTTCTTCCGCACGATCCTGCGCGGGCCGACCGGCCTGGGCACGTCCGCGGCGTGGCTGGGGGTGCCCCGTGGTTGAGGTCCCCTCGTTCGACATGCCGTTCGCGGCAAGGCTCTCACCGCACGTCGACCGCGTCCGCCAGCACACCAGGACGTGGGTGCGGGACATGGGCATGCTCGGCGGCGTGCCGTGGACCGAGGCGTTCTACGACGCGGCGGACTACGGCAGCTTCGGCCCGCTGACCCATCCGACCTCCGGGCTGGAGGTCCTGAAGCACATCAACGACTGGCACACGTGGGGCTTCTACGTCGCCGACGCGTTCCGGCCCTTCGTGCGGTCGCGCGACGTCGCGGGCGGCAAGGCGTTCGTCGCCGGGTTGAAGGTGGTGCTGAGCGGCTCCGCCGCCACGAACCCGGCGGAGAAGGGCCTGGCCGACCTGGTCTCGCGGTCCACTTTGGACGCCGAGGACTCGGAGCACCTCACCGAGTTCTTCGACGCGTTGCTGTGGGAGCTGCACAACACGGCCCAGAACCGCGTGCCCGACCCGATCGACCTCGTGGAGATGCGGCGCCGGTCGATCGCCACCGAGCTGTCGGCGAAGCTCGCGCGCAAGTCCGTTGGCGCGGAGCTGCCCGAGGAGTTGTTGCGCAACAGCACGATGCGGGCGCTGGTGGACTCGTTCGGCGACGTTCCCGCGTTGCGGCAGGAAATCGTCGGCTTCGACCACACCTACGCCACCGGCGGCAGCACGACCAGCGCGGTTCTCGCCGTGCGGCAGTTCTTCGGCTGCGAGACGCAGCAGGCCGTGTCGGTGGTCGCCGACCTGATCGCGGCCCGGCTGCGGCAGATCGGCTCGATCCTCGGTGAGCTGCCGTCGATCGCCGACGAGTACGGCCTCGACGCGGAGGCCAAGGCCGGCTTGCACCGGTACGTCGAAGCCCTGAAGTCGTGGCTCGCGGGCGAACTGCTCTGGACGCGGAGATCCGCGAGATTCAGCTACTCCCCGGTCCCCACCCGGAAACCGTTCCACCGCCCCACCGGACTGGGCACCGCCGCGGCGGTTCTCGTCCGCTAGTTCCATCCCGCTGAAACAGATTGGCAGGACTTGCAGTGACTGTTACCGATCCGGGTCTTGGGGTCGAGGACAAGCAGCTGAGCCTTTCCAGGGCGGCCGCCCGCAACCTCGCCACGACCACCAAGTCCGCACCGCAGATGCAGGGCATCTCGCCGCGGTGGCTGCTGCGCATGCTGCCCTGGGTCGAGGCGAAGGGTGGTGCGTACCGCGTCAACCGGCGGCTCACGTTCGCGATCGGGGACGGCCGGGTGACCTTCACCGCCGTGGGGTCCGAGGTGCGGATCGTGCCGCAGGAGCTCGCGGAGTTCAGGCTGCTGCGCGGGTTCGAGGACGAGGCGGTGATGACCGCCGTCGCGAACCGCTTCGAGCAGCGCGAGTACCAGCCGGGCGAGGTGATCGCGCAGCGCGGCGCGCCCGTCGACGAGATCGTCGTGATCGCGCACGGCAAGGTCACGAAGACCGGTCGCGGCGAGTACGGCGACGACGTGGCGCTGGGCACGATCGCGGACGGCGAGTACATCGGTGACGAGCCGGTGCTGTCCGGTGCCGGCAAGGACTGGAGCTTCACCGCGCGGGCGTTGACGCCGACGACGGCCGTGGTGCTGTCGCGGGCCGCCTTCGCGCAGCTCAACGGGCAGATCGAGCCGTTGCGCGAGCACATCGCGCAGCAGCTCGCGCACCCGACGAACGCGTCGAACAAGCACGGCGAGGCCGAGATCGACATCTCGTCGGGCCACGACGGCGAGCCGATCCTGCCCAGCACGTTCGTCGACTACGAGCTGCGGCCCCGTGAGTACGAGCTCTCGGTGGCGCAGACGATCGTGCGCGTCCACACGCGGGTGGCCGACCTCTACAGCCAGCCGATGGACCAGGTCGAGCACCAGTTGCGGCTCACGATCGAGGCCCTGCGCGAGCGGCAGGAGCACGAGCTGATCAACAACAAGGAGTTCGGCCTGCTCGCCAACGCCGACCTCAAGCAGCGCGTCAGCACCGGTTCCGGCCCGGTGACGCCGGACGACATGGACGAGCTGATCTCGCGGCGCCGCAACACCAGGCTGATCCTCGCCCACCCCAAGGCGATCGCCGCGTTCGGCCGGCAGCTCAACAACCGCGGCCTGTACGTGCCGACCGTCGAGGTCGAGGGCAAGTCGCTGCAGTCGTGGCGCGGCATCCCGATCGCGCCGTGCGACAAGATCCCGGTCAACAAGAACGGCACCACGTCGATCATCGCCATGCGGCTCGGCGAGGAGAAGCAGGGTGTCGTCGGCCTGCGCCAGACCGGCATCCCCGACGAGTACGAGCCCGGCCTGAACGTGCGGTTCATGGGCATCGACGAGCACGCGATGCTCAAGTACCTGGTGTCGACGTACTACTCGGCCGCCGTGCTGGTGCCGGACGCGCTGGGCGTGCTGGAGAACGTGGAGATCGGTCTCTAGCCATGACAGCCGAGACTTTTGGCGAGATGACCGAGACGCTCGCCGCCGGGAGACCGTCCGGCGAGGTGCTCGCGTGGAGCCGGGGCCTCGTGCTCCCGGCTCTGCGCAAGGCCGTCGACCAGTTGCCGCCGTCGATGCGCACGATCGCGGAGTACCACCACGGGTGGCGCGACGAGCACGGCAACCCGGTGCTGGAGAACGGCGGCAAGGCGATCCGTCCCGCGCTGGTGCTGCTGGCGGCCGAGGCCGTCGGCGGCACCGCCTCCGCCGCTGTGCCGGCGGCGGTCGCGGTGGAGCTGATCCACAACTTCTCGTTGCTGCACGACGACGTGATGGACCGCGACACGACCCGGCGCCACCGGGCCACGGCGTGGACCGTCTTCGGGGTCAACGCGGCGATCCTGGCCGGTGACGCGCTGCAGGCGCTGGCCGTGGACGTCCTCGCGGGATCAGGCCACCCGCGGGCGCTGGAGGCGATCAGGACCCTGGGTGACGCCACCGTGGCGTTGCTCGACGGGCAGGCGTACGACCTGGACTTCGAGACGCGCTCCGACGTTGAGGTGGCCGAGGTGGAGCGGATGGCGCGCGGCAAGACGGGCGCGCTCCTGGGCGCCTCGACGGCGCTGGGCGCGCTGTACGGCGGCGGGTCCGACCGGCAGGTCGAGGCGATGCGCGGGTTCGGCGCGGAGCTGGGCCTGGCGTTCCAGCACGTGGACGACCTGCTCGGCATCTGGGGCGACCCGGCGGTGACGGGCAAGGTCGCGCAGACGGACCTGGTGAGCCGCAAGAAGTCCCTGCCGGTCGTGCGTGCCCTGACCGCGGGCCTCCCGGCCTCCGCGGAGCTGGCGTCGTTGTACTTCGGCGAGCAGGAGATGAACGCGGAAACGCTTGCGCGGGCGGCACACCTGGTCGATCTGGCCGGTGGTCGCGCGTGGAGCCAGACGCAGGCCGACGAGCTGCACACGCAGGCGCTGGTCCATCTCGGCGAGGCCTCCCCGACCGCACGTGCGGCGGTGGAACTCGGCACGCTCGCCCAGCTCGTCACCCACCGAGACCACTGAGTCTGGAAGGCAGCAGATGACGGAACATCCGCCGCGTTCGGTGCTGCTCGCCTCACCCCGGTCGTTCTGCGCCGGGGTGGAGCGCGCCATCGAGATCGTGGAACGACTGCTCGACCAACGCGGCGGCCCCGTCTACGTGCGCAAGCAGATCGTGCACAACGTCCACGTCGTGCGCTCGCTGGAGGCTCGTGGCGCCGTGTTCGTGGAAGAGCTGTCGGAGGTGCCTTTCGGTGCCACGGCGGTCTTCTCCGCGCACGGCGTCTCCCCCGCCGTCCGCGCCGAGGCCCGATTGAGGGACCTGGACGTGCTCGACGCCACCTGTCCCCTGGTGACGAAGGTGCACGCCGAGGCTCGGAGGTTCGCCGAACGCGGCGACACCATCGTGATGATCGGGCACGCCGGGCACGAGGAGGTCGAGGGCACGCTGGGCGAGGCCCCCGACCAGATGGTGCTCGTGGAGACCGTGGAGGACGTCCTCGCGCTGGAGATCACCGGCCCGGTGTCGTACCTGACGCAGACGACGCTGGCCGTGGACGAGACGGCCGAGGTGATCGAGGCGCTGGAACGGAAGTTCCCGCACGTGCGCGGGCCGGGTTCGGACGACATCTGTTACGCCACCACGAACCGGCAGATCGCCATCCGCGAGGTCGCCGAACGGTCGGACCTCGTGCTGGTGGTGGGCTCGAAGAACTCCTCCAACTCGGTGCGGATGGTCGAGCTCGCGGCCCGTGGCGGCACACCGGCCTACCTGATCGACGACGCCTCGGAGATCGACCCGGAGTGGCTTTCCGGTGTGTCGTCCGTCGGGCTGTCGGCGGGTGCATCCGCGCCTCCCGAACTGGTGGACGAGGTCGTGGCGGCCTTGGAGGCGTTGGGTTCCGTGTCGGTGTCCACGCACACGACCGCGACGGAGACGATCGCCTTCACGCTGCCGTTGGCGGTGCGCCGTGCTGGCTGACATCACCTCGCCCGCGGACGTGCGGGCGCTCTCTTCCTCCGAGTTGTGCGCGCTGGCCGCGGAGATCCGGTCGTTCCTGATCTCCAAGGTGCACCGGACCGGCGGCCACCTCGGGCCGAACCTGGGCGCCGTCGAGCTGACGATCGGCGTGCACCGGGTCTTCAACTCCCCCACGGACGTGGTGCTGTTCGACACCGGGCACCAGTCGTACGTGCACAAGATGCTGACCGGGCGCTGCTCGGACTTCGACTCGTTGCGGCAGGCCGGTGGCATGTCGGGCTACCCGTCCGCGGCCGAGTCCGCGCACGACGTCGTCGAGAACTCGCACGCGTCCACCGCACTGTCCTATGCGGACGGTCTGGCCAAGGCGTTCGAGCTGGGCGCGGCCGACCGCCGGGTCGTCGCCATCGTCGGTGACGGCGCGCTGACCGGTGGGATGTGCTGGGAGGCGCTGAACAACATCGGCGGCTCCTCGCGGCCGGTCGTGGTGCTGCTCAACGACAACGGCCGCTCGTACGACCCGACGGCGGGCGGCTTCGCGGCGTCGTTGCTGAACGGCTCGGCTCGCGGGCTGTTCGAGGCGCTGGGTCTCGCGTACATCGGCGAGGTCGACGGGCACGACGTGCACGCCGTCGAGAACGCCCTGTGGGAAGCGAAGTCGCTGGGTCGTCCGGTCGTCGTGCACTGCAAGACCGTGAAGGGCAAGGGGTACGAGGCCGCGGAGACCGACGAGGCGGACCGCATGCACGCGGTCGGCGCGTCCGGTGCCGCCGGTGGCCGGACCTGGACCGACGCGTTCTCGGACGAGATCGTGGCCATCGGCGCCGAACGGCCGGACGTCGTGTGCCTGACCGCCGCGATGCTCGAACCCGTGGGGCTGCGGCCCTTCGCCGAGCGCTTCCCGACGCGCGTGTTCGACGTCGGCATCGCCGAGCAGCACGCCGTGACGTCCGCCGCCGGCATGGCGATGGGCGGCCTGCACCCGGTCGTCGCCGTCTACGCGACGTTCCTGTCCCGGGCCTTCGACCAGTTGCTGATGGACGTGGCCCTACACCGGCTGCCGGTGACGTTCGTGCTGGACCGGGCGGGCGTGACGGGCCCGGACGGCGCCTCGCACCACGGCATGTGGGACGCCTCGGTGCTGCCGGTGGTGCCGGGTCTGCGCCTTGCCGCACCACGCGATCCGAGTTCGCTCGCCACCCTGCTGCGCGAGGCGGTCGAGGTCTCGGACGGTCCCACCGTCGTGCGCTACCCGAAGGCCGCCCTCGGCCCGGACGTGCCCGCGATGCGCCACGTGAGCCACTTCGACGTGCTGCGGGAGGTGCCGGACGCCGAGGTGCTCCTGATCTCCGTGGGCCCGCTCGCCGGCCCCTGTCTGGCCGCGGCGGAGGAACTGGCCTCGCACGACATCCGCGTCGACGTCGTGGACCCGCGCTGGATCGCGCCCCTGGACCCGCACCTGGTCAAGTACAGCGGCAAGTACCGCCTGGTCCTGGCCGTGGAGGACACCACGTCCACCGGAGCCCTGGGCGCACGCCTCGGCCAAGCCCTCACCGGTACCCCGGCCTGCGTGGCGACCTTCGCCCTGCCGCCACGCTTCCTGCCGCACGACTCCCGCGCCCGCATCCTGCGCGCCCACGGCCTGGACGCCGCGGGCATCACGACGAGCGTGCTGAAGCGCCTCGGCGTGAAGTGACGTACCACCCGATCGCGAACGACAACGCGATCGCGCCCGCCCCGACCAGCGGCGCCTTCACCTCGGCGGGAAGGTCCAGCGGCCGCAGCCCGGTGGCGAGGGCGAGCAGGATCGGCCCCTGCACGACGAACGCGACGTAGGCGGACCGCGCCAGCCCCTCGGCGAAGGGCCCCTGGCGCGCCAACCGCCGCTGCGCCAGCCCGATGAGCCACACACTCCCCGCCACCACCAGGACTCCTTCGACGAGCGCAAGGGTGGCGGCCTGCCACCTCCAGCCCCCGAGGAACGGCTCCGCACTCCCGGCCAGGTCCAGCACACCCATGAGCGCCGCCGCGACCGGGAGGACCGCGATCGTCCCGACGACCACGGTGCGCGTCA
This sequence comes from Lentzea pudingi, assembly GCF_014646255.1. GTDB lineage: Bacteria > Actinomycetota > Actinomycetes > Mycobacteriales > Pseudonocardiaceae > Lentzea > Lentzea pudingi. The sequence continues at coordinate 129,378 of NZ_BMNC01000001.1, read as the reverse complement.
TGCGGTAGATCTCGTCCGGCACCCGCTCCGCGAGCTTGCGCCCGCCGATCGCCCCGAGCAGCAACATCCCGAGGCACTGCGGCCACCACCACAGGTGCAGATCCCCGACCTGCCCACTACGGGCCGGGAACACCAGCCGCGTCAGGAAAGTGGTCCCCGCCACGACCATCGTCATCCCCACGACGGTCCGCGGCGTGATGACGCGCTCCTTGACCGGCGGCGCCAGCGCGACCCCGATGCTGAAGATCAGCAACACACCCACGAACCACAGCGACCCGCTGTCCAGCAACGGATCCCGGTGCGTGAACGCGTGCCACCACGAGACCTCGCGCCCGGCCCCGCTGTAGGCCAGCCAAACGAACGTAGGCCACACGACGAGCGCACTGACCACCCACGGCACGCCAAGCCTGAAAAGCCGCTCGGTGATGAACCGCCGCCGCCCTTTGCGCTCGATGGAGCCGGGCGTGAAGATGCCGGCCATGAAGTAGAAGGTGCCCATGAAGAACAGGCCGGACGGCCCGACCAACGCCGCCAGCACCGTCTCGACGCCGGGGTGGAACGTGACCTCGTTGACCTCGTCGTAGGGCCAGCCACCGATCGCGGCGTAGCCCAGCAGCGCGTGGCCGCCGATGACCCACGCCACCAGGATCACCTTCAGGTTGTCCACAGCGGACAATCTCACGCCGTCCATGGTCCGCTTCCGGGGGCGATGACGCCAGGGCCAAGAGGGGCGGACGGCGCCGAGGGCGATGACACCACGGGCCATGAAGGGCGGACGGCGCCGGAGGCGATGACGCCAGCGGCCAAGAAGAGCGAACGGCGCCGGAGGCGACGACACCAGCGGCCAAGAAGAGCGGACGGCGCCGAGGGCGATGACGCCAGGGGCTAGGAAGGGCAGACGGTGCCGGACCGGCGGTTCTGGCAGACGGCGTCGCGGCGGCGGCCTCCAGAGGGCTCATGTCCGCGGCCCTCAAGATCCGCGCCCCGCTGATGCCCCTGCTTGCAAACTCCCACAACCGTTCCGGCCGACTTCGTCAGCGCCCCACACGCAGCGCGCCCCAATACGCAGCGCCCCAGCCCAAGCGCCCCAGCCCAAGCGCCAGCGCCCCAGGCCCAGCGCCCCAGCCCCAGCGCCAGCCCATCGCCCCACCCCTAGCGCGCCGACTACGGCCGGTCGCCCGTGTACACACCCATCGTCCGGAACCGCAGCCCCGGCTCCTTGTACTCCTCCATCGCGTGCGCGACCCACCCCACGATCCGCGCGATCGAGAAGATCGCCTCGCCGGCGGTCGGCGGCATCGAGAACATCAGCCCGAACTGCGCCAGCGCCAGGTCCATGTTCGGGAACGTCTTCGGCTGGGTCGCGATCACCTTGTCCGCCACCAGGTCGCCGTGCGCGCGCAGCAGGGCCAGGAAGTGGTCGGCGCGCGGGTCGCGGGCACGGTAGACGCGGTGGCCGAAGCCCGGGATCGGCTGGCCCGCCCGCAGGTGTTCGGCGACGGCGCCCATCGGGTCGGTGGCGGCCTGGGCGAGGAAGCGGTGCGCGATGGTCGCGGCGGCGCCGTGGCGCTGGCCCTCCATCGCGCCCAGGCCCGCGGACACGACGGCGTACGGGTGGGCGTGGGCCGAGGCGGCGACCCTGGCGGCCATGGTCGAGATGGCCAGGTCGTGGTCCGCCAGCAGGATCAGGGCGGCGTTGAGCAGGTCCGGCTGCGGGGGGTCCGGCGAGAGGCGGGCCCACAGGCGGTCGGCGATGTCGGTGCCCGCGGGCCTGCCCAGCAGCGGCAGGGACTCCACGATGTCGGCGATGATCGCCTTGGCGGTGGTGATGGACCGGTCGAGGTCGAAGCGCAGCGGGTCGCCGGCGCTCGCGAGGGCCACGGCCACGCGGACCCGGTCGGTCAGGGTGGCGCTCTCCGGGAGGGCCATCCAGATCTCCTGGCCCTCCGGGAACTGCATGCCCTCCGAGTCGATGCCGGTCCACAGCCAGTGCGCGACGTCCTCGAAGCGCTTGGTGCTCGAGAGCCCGGGGACGGAACGGCCCCGGTAGTGGAGGTGGTCGTTCTCCAGCAGGGAGATGCGGGTGCGGATGCGATCCGTCACAGCGGCCACTGCTCCGCGCGCACCAGTGCGTTGCGCCAGGGCTTCGACCTCGGCGACGCCGAACATGCTCAGGCGGTTCACCTTGGTGCTGGTCAGGAGACCGCGGCTGACGTACGAGTACACCGTCGCCGGTTTCACGCCGAGGCGTCGGGCAGCTTGATTCGTCGTCAACATTGATTCCATCAACGTTGACTGTACAAGACATGTTGACGGACTCTTCCATCCATGTTGATTGATGCACCCAAAGGGCTTAAAGACGTCGTCGTCACCACGACCCTGATCGGGGACGTGAACGGTGCTGCGGGCTACTACCACTACCGCGAGCACGACGCGATCGAACTGGCCACGACGCGGTCGTTCGAGGACGTGTGGTTCCTCTTCGTGGAGGGCAGGCTGCCGAACCCGGACGAGGCCGCGCGCTTCGCGGAGGAGACCGCGGCGCTGCGAGCGCTGCCGCCGACCATCAGCGAGGTGCTGCCCGCTATCGCGCGGTCGGGGTGCACGGCGCTGGCGGGGCTGCGGACCGCGCTCTCGATGCTGCCGTCGCGACCGATGTGGGACGCGCCGATGAGCACGCGGAAGGCGGACGCGCTCAAGGTCAGCGCGATGACGCCGACGATCCTCGCCGCACTGCACCGGCTCAAGCTCGGACTTGATCCCGTCAACCCCAGGGTTGATTTGTCAACGTCGGCGAACTGGTTGTACATGTTGACTGGACTGGAGCCGTCGACATGGACGAGTCGTGCGGTCGAGCAGTACCTGATCGCCACGATCGACCACGGCTTCAACGCGTCGACGTTCACCGCACGCGTCGTCGCGTCGTCAGGTGCGGACGTCGTGTCCGCGGCGACGGCGGCGATCGGGACGTTCTCCGGGCCGCTGCACGGTGGCGCGCCGGACCGCGCGCTGGAGGCGCTCGACCTCATCGGGACGCCCGACAACATCGACGCCTGGGTGCGCGAGCGCATCGAGCAGGGCGACCGGATCATGGGTTTCGGGCACGCCGTCTACAAGACGGAGGACCCGCGGGCACGCCTGCTCAAGGGCATCGCCCTGGAGCAGCCGACCCGCCTCACGGAGTTCGCGGTCACCGTCGAGCGCAGGGTCACGGAGCTGCTGGCCGAGCTCAAGCCCGGCCGGCAGCTGTACGCGAACGTGGAGTTCTACGCCGGCGTGGTGATGGAACAGTGCGGCATCCCGCGCGAGATGTTCACGCCGACGTTCGCGTGCAGCCGGGTGGTCGGATGGTGCGCCAACGCGCTCGAACAGTCCGAGGACACGAAGATCATCCGACCGGTCGCCCGCTACACGGGACCGGCACCCGTCATCAGGTGAGGTACCGCAGGTCGTCGCGCACTCGGATGCGGTCACGGTCGTTGACGTCGGATGAGCCCGCCAGACCAGCGGTGCGGTCACGGTGCCGGTCGAGCCAGACGGAGAGGGCGGCCACTGCGAGGACGATCGCTGCAAGAGTCATGTCAGTAAGTTTGCGCTCGGCAATATCCCGCCAACAGTGGCAGATCTGACGCTGCGCGCTAAAATCCTGCCATGCTTCGATCGGTGGCTGTTCCGCTCATCGACGGCGTCGCGCCGTTCGAGTTCGGCCTGCTCTGCGAGGTGTTCGGCGTCGACCGGACCGAGGAGGGCGTGCCGCTGGTCGACTTCCGGGTGTGCGGGGAGAGTCCCAACCAGCCGGTGCCGACGAGCATCCGCGGCGTGAGCATCACGCCGGAGCACGGGTTCGACGCGCTGCAGAGCGTCGACCTGGTCGCCCTGCCCGCCGCGAGCGTCCGCGACGAGTACCCGGAGAAGCTGGTGAAGGCGCTGCGCGAGACCGGCGCGACGCTGCTCAGCGTGTGCAGCGGGGCGTTCATCCTCGGCGCGGCCGGTCTGCTCGACGACCGGCGCTGCACGACGCACTGGCGCGAGGCGCGCGCGTTCCAGGAGCGCTTCCCGAAGGCACAGCTCGACGCCGACGTGCTGTTCGTGGACGACGGGGACATCATCACCAGCGCCGGCACGGCGGCGGGCATCGACGCGTGCCTGCACCTCGTGCGGCGAGAGCTCGGCACCAAGATCGCCAACACGATCGCGCGCCGGATGGTCGTGGCCCCCCAGCGCGACGGCGGCCAGCGGCAGTTCGTGGAGCTCCCGATCCCCGAGTGCAGCTCGGACAGCCTGGAACCGGTGCTGGAGCGGGTGCTCGACACGATCGCGGACAACCACACCGTGGCGACGATGGCGAAGCTCGCCGTCATGTCCGAGCGGACTTTCGCGCGCAGGTTCGCCGCGGAGACCGGCACCACCCCGAACAAGTGGCTGTCACTCCAACGGGTGCTTCACGCGCGCAGGCTGCTCGAGGAGACCGACCTGGACGTCGACGCGGTCGCGACCAGGTCAGGCTTCGGGACAGCCGCTCTCCTCCGGCACCACTTCCATCGGGTCGTCGGCATCGCACCGAGCGACTACCGCCGCACATTCTCCTGTCGTTAGGCGCTCGAAGACCTTCTCGGAGATCTCCCGCAGCGCCACGACCTCGGCGTCGGTGAGCAGATCGAACACCAACGCGCGCACCGTCTCGGCGTGCGCCGGCGCGGCCGCCTCGATCGCCGACCGGCCCTGGTCGGTCAGCACGACGAACGACCCGCGCCCGTCACTGCGGCAGTTCTCCCTCCGCACCAGGCCACGCTTCTCCATCCGTGCGACGTGATGTGAGATGCGGCTCTTCTCCCAGTGCAACGACCGTGCAAGCTCCAACACGCGCACGCGCTCATCACGCGTGTCGGTGAGCTGCACCAGCACGGCGAAGTCAGCCATCGAGATGTCCGAGTCGACCGACATTTGCCTGCTCAGATGCGCATTGAGCTCCCCCTGCATGCGGACGTAGGCACGCCACGCCCGCTGCTGCTCAGGTTCCAACCATCGTGTCACCGGTTCAGCATACGGGAATAGTTGACACATCATCCACGTTCCGGCAGGGTGAGTGAGACTTCAACCAAATCGAGCAACCGAAGGACTTGACACCATGACCACCGCCACCAACCTCTCCGAACTGACCGGCGACTACGTCATCGACGGCTCGCACTCCCGCATCGGCTTCGTCGCTCGCCACGCCATGGTCACCAAGGTTCGTGGTGCGTTCAACGAGTTCGACGGCAAGATCTCCATCGACGGTGACAAGCCGGAGAACACCACCGCCTCGGTGAGCCTCAAGGTCGCGAGCATCGACACCCGCAACGCGCAGCGCGACGGGCACCTCGCCACCAACGACTTCCTCGACGCCGAGAACCACCCGGAGATCACGTTCGTCTCGACCTCCGCGAAGCAGGTCGACGAGGACAACTTCGAGATCTCGGGTGACCTCACCATCAAGGGCGTCACCAAGAACATCACCATCGCGTTCGCCTTCGAGGGCGTGGCCGTCGACCCGTACGGCCAGACCCGCGTCGGCTTCGAGGGCTCGCACACGATCAACCGCAAGGACTACGGCGTGACCTGGAACGCCCCGCTCGAGACCGGCGGCGTCCTGGTCGGCGAGAAGATCGTGCTCGAGTTCGAGATCTCCGCGGTCAAGCAGGCCTGACGACGGCCACGGGGCGTGGAGGACCAGGGCCCGCGAGGTAGATCCGAGCGGCATCCCGGCGAACCCGCCACGCCCCTGCGACCCGGCCACGAGCGGTCCGGCCCGTCGCCCCGGTTCGAGCAGCAACGGGATCGGCCGCTCCCCCGCCACCTGTTCCACCGCGAATGTCCGGGTGCTCCCGAAGCCACCCGGACATTCGCGTGTCCAGCGACTGCTCGTGCGCCATCGCCGCCACGAGTGGCACCCCGGACGCCGCCGCCTCCTCGGGCCCGAACGTCGCAGTGAGCCGCATGCCGATGGCCCCCTCACGCCACGGTCCTTGAGCTACCGTGACCCCCATGGCGACGCGTGTTTTCCTCGTCGACGACCACGAGATCGTCCGGCGCGGCGTAGCGGACCTGCTCGGCGAGGAGTCCGATCTCGAGGTGGTCGGTGACGCCGCCTCGGTGGCGGAGGCATTGACCAAGGTGCCGGGCTCCCGGGCCGACGTGGCCGTGCTCGACATCAGGCTCCCCGACGGCAACGGCATCGAACTGTGCCGCGAGCTGCGCAGCCGCATCCCGGGCCTGCAGTGCCTGATGCTGACGAGCTTCGCGGACGACGAGGCCCTGTTCGACGCGATCATGGCCGGTGCCTCCGGCTTCGTGCTGAAGCAGATCCTCGGCGCGGACCTGGTCAACGCCGTCCGCACCGTCGCGGCAGGACAGTCCCTCCTGGACGCCCGCACGACTTCGGCGCTGCTCAACAGGATCCGCCGCGAACGCGAGGAGGGCGACCCGCTGCGCATGCTGAGCGAGCAGGAGCGCACCGTCCTCGACCTGATCGGCGAGGGCCTCACCAACCGCCAGATCGCCGAGCGCATGTTCCTCGCCGAGAAGACCGTGAAGAACTACGTCTCGCACCTGCTCGCGAAGCTCGGCATGCAACGCCGCACGCAGGCCGCCGTGTTCGCCTCGCAGTTCCGCAAGGATGGCGACAAGCCCACGCACTAGTGCGTTCGAGTGAACCGCATCGCGCCGGTTCACGCTGGGCCGCTCCCAGTCCCCCTCATCTTCATGGACCCCACGACGATGGCGTTGATAGGCGGGCTGAGCACACAGGTGCTGGCCGTGGTCGCCCTGGCCCTGCGGCTCTCACACCAGACGAGACGAACGCGCCGCCGGCAGGAGATCCGGGTGCGCATCACGCGGGACGGCGATGTCTGACGACAGGCCGGCACGGACCAGCCCGGCCCGTGTCACGTCCACCGACACCGAGTTCGCCGACTTCTACCGCGCCCAGTTCAAGCCGCTCACCGCGTTCGTGCTGATGCACGGCGCGACACTGGCCGAGGCGGCCGACATCGTGCAGGACGCGATGATCGAGGCCTATCGCTCGTGGGACCACATCGACCACCCCAGGGCCTGGGCCTATCGCGTGACGTCGAGGTCCTTCGGCCGCCGGAGGTTCGCAGAGGACCTGGTGGCCGACCCACCCGAACCCGCGCCGCCGTTGTGCGGCACCGACATCGAGAACTGGGAGCAGCAGCACGACATCCTCGTCGTGCTGGCCGAGTTGCCCTTGCGGCAACGGCAGGTCATGGCGTGGACGCTGTCCGGGTTCCAGCCGGCGGAGATCGCCGGGGAACTGGGCATCGCTGCGGAAGCCGTGCGCTCCAGCCTGCTGAAAGCCCGCCGGGCACTGAGTGAGCGAGGTGCGCGATGAGTCTCGACCGGCAGCTGGGTGCGCTGCTCTCCGCTCTCGACGGCGTGCTCGACCTGGACCGCGGGCTCGCGGACGCGACGCTGTCCCGTGCCCACGCGGATCTGGTCACCCACATCGGCGACTCGATGGATCTCGACACAGGACTTGCACGGGTGGTTCCGCTCCCCGACCCGGCCGGCGGACTTGCCGCCCTCGCCGACGAACTCGCGAGGTCGTCACCGGCGGAGCGCCTCGCCGCCCGTGTCCGGCTATCGGTGCGACGGCTCATCGAGGCGCGAACGCTCGCCGTCCACCTGCCGCGCGTCCGCTCTCTCGCCGACTGGCTCGGGAAGCCTGACGCCCTGGCTCACGCCGACGTGTGTGCCGCCGCTCTTCTGGAGGTGCAAGGCCTCCTCGGCGAACTCGACAACGGCGGCAGCGGGACCGCAGCCATCCGCTCCATCGCGCGACACCTCTCACACTCGCTCACGCAGAGGTCCGAACACTCCGCTCGGAATGCGGAAAGTTATGCCCGCAGCCTCGCTGCCTTGTGCCGCTCGAAACTTTCATTCATGCTCTCGCAGTTCGAGCCGAACACCTCCTGGCGCCTCGTGGACAACGCCCTGGCGGCCGAGATGGCCGACTCGATCAATCGCATCCTGTCCGCCCTGACCAGCATGGTCGGTGCCGATCTCACCGCTGCCGACCTCACCGGCATCCCGCTCGACGGCGTGCGCTGGTCACCAGCCACCCGGTGGCCGCACGACTGGAAGGACTGGGTGCGCGACAGCTCGGTGCAGGTCTCCCCCGAGGTCTTCGAGATCCGCGCCGGCAGCACCGGCACCCGTGTGTCTACGTGAGCCGAACCCGCCACACCAGGCACGCCCCGCCACCCTCGACAGTCCGCACCTCCAGCGACCCACCGAACTGGGAGGCCCGGTGGGCGAGGTTGCGCAGGCCGCTGCGCGCGGCGTCGGCCGGGATGCCGGTCCCGTTGTCCTGCACGGTGATCACCACGTCCTCGCCGGCGTCGATCAGCACCGTCAGCTCGGTGGCGGAGGCGTGCCGCACGCAGTTCGTGACGGCCTCGCGCACCACGGCCTCGACGTGTTCGGCGAGTTCGGGCGGGACCGAGTTGTCCACGGTGCCGGACATGCGGATGGACGGTTTGAGGTGCGTGGACTCGGTGAGGCCCGCGACGAGGTCCAGCAACCGGCGGCGCAGCGAGGTGTTGTCGGTCGAGTGCAGGTCGAAGATGGACGTGCGGATCTCGCGGACCGTCTCGTCGAGTTGTTCGACGGCGGTCCGCAGGCGGGCGGCCACCTCGGGTTCGGTGATGCGGCGCAGGGTGGCCTGCAGCGTGAGGCCCGTGACGAACAGGCGCTGGATGACGTGGTCGTGCAGGTCGCGGGCGATGCGGTCGCGGTCCTCCAGGACGTCGAGCAGGCGCTGGGAGCGTTGCTGTTCGGCGAACTCCAGTGCCACGGCGGCCTGGTCGGCGAACGAGGCGAGCATCGGGACCTGGTCCGGCAGGAAGCGGGTTCCGCCGCCCCGGCGCAGGACGACCAGCGCGCCCGTCACGCCCATCTCCGAGCGCAGCGGGACGGCCAGGGCGGGCCCGAAGGCCGAGCCCAGGTCGTTCACCAGCAACGGGACGCCGGAGCGGATCACCTCGTCGACGGCGTAGTCGGAGGCGTCGAAGTCGTCGATCCTCGCGCCCGCGCCGGCGGCGACGGAGAGCGGTGTGTGCCGGCCGTCGCCCAGGACGACGAGGGCGGCGTCGGCGCCGGCCAGTTCCACGGTGCGCTGGGTGATGAGGCGCAGGGCGTACTCGCCGGACGCGCCGCCGAGCAGCTCGGAGTTGACCTCGCCGATCGCCTCGAGCCACTTCTCGCGCATGCGGGAGCGTTCGAACAGGCGGGCGTTCTCGATCGCGATGCCCGCGGCGGCGGCCAGGGCCTGCAGGACGGCCTCGTCGTCGGCGGTGAACTCGGCCGCGTCGATCTTCTCGGTCATGTAGAGGTTGCCGAACACCTCGTCGCGCACGCGGACGGGCACGCCCAGGAAGCTGTGCATCGGCGGGTGGTTGGGTGGGAAGCCGACCGACATCTCGTGCTGGGCGAGGTCGCGCAGGCGCAGCGGTGTCGGGTCCTTGATGAGCAGGCCGAGCAGGCCCTTGCCCTCGGGCAGGTGGCCCATCGACGCGCGCGTCACCTCGTCCACGCCGACGTGCAGGAACTCCGAGAGGTCGTCACGGGTGCCGAGCACGCCCAGCGCGCCGTAACGGGCGCCGACCAGGTCCACGGCCGCCTGGACGATGCGCAGCAGTGTCGGCTCGAGTTCCAGACCGGACGCGACGGCGAGCACGGCGCCGAGGAGTTCCTGCATGTGGTCGCGGGTGGTCACGATCTCGTCCATGCGGTCTCGGACCTCGTCGAGCAGCTCGTCGAGGTCGCGGCGACCAGGCACGTCAGGCACGCCGCCTAGATTCGCACACTTTTCGGCCCCGCACGGCCCTGGCAAGAGGGGACCTTCGACCGTGGCTGACCCCGGCGGCCGGCCGGACAGTGGTGACCATGACCATCGCCGTACCCGACTCCCTCGGCCTCGCGGGTGAGGACGTGCGCGGTGTCCTCGCCCTCGCGATGGCGTCGGTCTCCGGCGTGCGCTTCGAGGTGCGTCCCGAGCAGATCGAGCTGCACACCGCCTCCCCGCACAGCCGCGAGACACGGCTCGCCTGCGGGGTCGCGCTGCTCAACATCCGGCTGGCGCTGCAGGGCCACGGCATCCGTCCACTCGTGACGCTGCTGCCCGGCCCGAGCGCGCACGACGCGGCCGCCGCCATCAGGCTCGGCGGCTACCAGGAGCCGGGCCCGGACGTGCTGGCGTTGCTGCACGCCCTGCGCACGAACCGTCGCACGTGGACGACGTCCTCCGAACCGGCCTCGTGGCGCGGCCTGTTGTCGCGGGCGGCCGAGGTGGAACGGGCGTGGCTGCACGTCCGCAACGGCGCCGAGCTCGTGCTGTGCACGTTCAACCAGGGCGCGGCGGCGGAGATCCGTGCGGGACAGGCGATGCAGCGCGTCGTGCTGACCGCCGGGACCGTGGGGACCACCGTCTTGCCCGCGCCGCACCCGGTGAGCCTGTCCGCGTTGCGCGCGGACCTGCGCCCGTGCCTCGGCAACACCCTGGTGCCGCAGGTGGTCCTGCGGCTGGGCGAGGGGTGAGTCCGGGGTGGACGGGCACTAGCGGGCCATCACCGCCTTCCACAGCAACCGGGCCAGCTCCGGGTGGCAGATGTCGTTGTGAGCGCCCGCGATCCCGTCGATGCGGCGGATCACCGACGTGCAGTCGACGTTGTGCACCTGCCCGCGCGAGAGTTCACCGGGAGCGCTGATCCGGTGGCCGTGCGCGTAGGTGCCCTGCACGCCGTGCGAGCCGAGGCCGCCGTACTTCGGGTACTCGTCCAGGTCGACCTGCCGGCCCGACCGCGCGGCCAGCGGGTAGAACCTGCCGATGGCGTAGTCGTTCGACGACGTGGTCACGATGATCGGGCCGGGCACCCTGCCGAGCACACCGCGGAAGTGGCCGGAGCCGGGTTCGCCGGGGAGCCGTTCCGCGAACGACCACAGCGACATCGCGCCCTGCACCAGGGTCAGCGTCGCGGCGGGCACCACGTTCGCCATCGCCGTGGCGGTGATGCAGCCGAAGCTGTGGCCCATCAGGTGGATGCGCGCTCCAGGAGCGGCCTGCGCCACCTCACGGGCGATGCGCGCCGCCCCGCTCTCGCCGAAGACCTTGGCGCGCCGCTTCATCTTCCAGAACGTCAGGATCCGCAACGGCGACAGGATCCCGCCCAGCGCCGGGTCCTCCAGGCACGCCCGGTAGAGCTGCTCGGCGTCGAACGCCATCCCGTCCTCGCCCGGCAGGTCGGGAACCGAGGCTTCCAGGTAATCGTAGGCCTGCTTGACCGTCGGCGACATGCGGCACGGGTGTTGCCGCGCCGCCTGGACGATCGTGCGCACGGCGGCCGTGCGTCCGGCGCCCCCGCCGAGGCGGTTCGCCTGCGCCCTGATGAACTCGTCCGACCGCACGTCCTCGTCGCCCCACGCCTTCGACGGCCAGTGCAGGCCGACGAGCAGGGACTTGAAACCGCCCGGAAGCCGGTGTGCCGCTTCACGTTCGGCCCGGCAGCCGGCCATCGTCGCGACCCACCGCCCGTACTGCTCGCGGGCGGCCGGCACGTCGCCGTTCCACCCGTGGATGAAGAAGAAGACGTCGGTGACGCCTTGCCGGGCGTCGTACAGCACGTCCGCGCTGTCGCGCCCCCGCTCGTTGCCCGTCTCGTCGAAGCAGACGAGGTGATAGCTGATGTCGTGCCCTGGCACGGATTCTCTGGACATCGTGGATCACCACCACACACAAAAAAGCGCCCAACTGTTATCCATTCAATCGGAACCGAGGCGCCTCATGTTTACCCCCACTGATCAGGAAAACCCGTTCGGACCAGGGGATTCACCCCGATTGCGCCGGTAGCGGCGGGCAGCGCGGACCCGGTTGCCGCACGAGGGCGAGCACCATTCCCGGCGCGGGTGGTCCTTCACGAAGTACAGCACGCAACCCGGCGCATAACAGGCGCGCAACAGAACCCTGTCCTCACCGGTGAACAACTCCACGGCCTCGGCGGCGATCGAGGCGCGTTCTCGATCAGCCAGTGATCCATCACTCTCGTTGTGCCGCACCAGTTCGCCGTCCTGAACGGTCAGCTGCGGCCAACGCCGCGCACTGCGGGCCGCACGGTTGACCTCGGCCACGGCCCGGTCCAGGTCGCGATCCTGCGCGACCGCACGCGTGTCCTCCGTCAGCACGCCGGCGAGGTCCCGCAACGCCTGCCGCAGCGCGCGGAACGCGGTCAGGTCGGCCTGGTCCGCCGGAACGCCCAGGAAGTCGCGAAGCCCACCGACAGTCGTCAGGTCGTCGTGCACCTGCGACCGATTGGCCCAGACGGTGTTCATCAGCAGGACCGGGCGGGGTTCGTCGGGCGTCAGCACGTCTAACGGTAACACGGGCTTGCATCCGTTAGGACAACGTTCTAACGTTTGCAGCGTCGAGCAACCGTTGGAAGGACCGTCGTGACACTCGTGCCCCCGTTCACCGCCGAGACCGCACGCCTGAAGGTGCAGGCGGCCCAGGACGCCTGGAACACCCGGGACCCGATCCGCGTCGCCGGCGCGTACACGCCCGACTCGTTGTGGCGCAACAGGTCCGACTTCGTCCACGGCACCGAGGAGATCGTCGCGTTCCTGACGAGGAAGTGGGAGCGCGAGCACGAGTACGCGCTGCGCAAGTCGCTGTGGGCGTTCGGCGGCAACCGCATCGCCGTGCGCTTCCAGTACGAGTGGCACGACGACGAGGGCCAGTGGTGGCGCAGCTACGGCAACGAGAACTGGGAGTTCGCCGAGTCCGGCCTGATGTCGCGGCGCGAGGCGAGTATCAACGACGTGCAGATCACCGAGGCCGATCGCCGCGTCGACCCGAACTCCACCTACGAGATCCCGCAGGAGTGACCGTGCACGTCAAGGCGTTGTGGCGCTACCCGGTGAAGTCGCTGGGCGGCGAGGAGCTGGAGCAGGCCACGTTCACGGAGGACGGCGTCGAGGGCGACCGGCTGGTGCACGTGCAGGGGCCGCGTGGCGTGCTGACGGGCCGCACCCGCTACGGCCTGCTCACCATCCCCGCCTCCACCGGACCGGACGGACCGCTGGTGGACGGACACCCCTGGGACAGCTGGCAGGCGCACGAGAAGGTGCTCCCGTTCGGCGGCAGGCTCACCCGCTACACCGGTCCGGAGCGCTTCGACGTGCTCAACGTCCTGGTGGCCACGGACGGCCAGGTGCAGGCCGCGGGCGTCGACGTGCGGCGGCTGCGGCCCAACGTCCTGATCGGCGGCGTCGAGGCCGGCGAGGAGGACTCCTGGCCGGGGCACGCGCTGGTCGTCGGTGACGTCGTGATCGGGATGTACCAGAAGCGCGCCCGGTGCGTGGTGACGACGATCGACCCGGACACCGGCGCGCAGGACCTGGACGTGCACCGGCGGATCCGGCACGAGTTCGGTGGCGTGCTGTGCCTGGACAGCTGGGTGGTGCGGCCAGGCGTGGTGAACGTGGGAGACCCGGTGGAGCTGGTGCCGACCGACGAACTGCCCGCGCACGTCGGCGGGTGGATCGTCGGCCGGCCCTACGCGGTCTAGATGTTGCGGCGGTACTGCCCGCCCACCTCGAAGAACGCCTCGGTGATCTGGCCGAGCGTGCAGACGCGGGCCGCGTCCATCAGCACGGCGAACACGTTCTCGTTCGTCTGCGCCACCTCACGCAGCCGCGCGAGCGCCTTCTGGGCCTCGTCGCGGTGTGCGGCCTGGTAGGCGCGCGTGCGGTCGACCTGCGACTCCTTCTCCTCCTCGGTGGCGCGGGCGAGCTCGATCTTCACGACCTCGCGCGTGCCGTCCTCCGGCAGGAAGGTGTTGACGCCGATCAGCGGCAGCGAGCCGTCGTGCTTGCGCTGTTCGTAGAGCATCGACTCGTCCTGGATGCGGCCGCGCTGGTAGCCGGTCTCCATCGCGCCGAGCACGCCGCCGCGTTCGGAGATGCGGTCGAACTCCATCAGCACGGCCTCCTCGACGAGGTCGGTCAGCTCGTCGATCACGAATGAGCCCTGCAGCGGGTTCTCGTTCGCGGAGAGACCCCACTCCTTGTTGATGATCATCTGGATGGCCATCGCGCGGCGGACGGACGACTCCGTGGGAGTGGTGATCGCCTCGTCGTAAGCGTTGGTGTGCAAGGAGTTGCAGTTGTCGTACAACGCGCAGAGGGCCTGCAGCGTCGTGCGGATGTCGTTGAAGTCCATCTCCTGCGCGTGCAGCGAACGACCTGAGGTCTGCACGTGGTACTTGAACTTCTGCGAACGCTCCGCGGCGCCGTAGCGGTCGCGCATGGCCACGGCCCAGATCCGGCGTGCCACGCGGCCGATGACGCTGTACTCGGCGTCCATGCCGTTGGAGAAGAAGAACGACAGGTTCGGCGCGAAGTCGTCGATGTTCATGCCGCGCGCGAGGTACGACTCGACGTAGGTGAAGCCGTTGGCGAGCGTGAAGGCGAGCTGGCTGATGGGGTTTGCCCCGGCCTCGGCGATGTGGTAGCCCGAGATCGACACCGAGTAGAAGTTCCGCACCTGCTGCTGGATGAACCACTCCTGGATGTCCGCCATCATGCGCAGCGAGAACTCCGTGGAGAAGATGCAGGTGTTCTGGCCCTGGTCCTCCTTGAGGATGTCGGCCTGAACGGTGCCGCGGACGTTGGCCAGCGCGAACGCCCTGATCTTCGCGTGCTCGTCCGCAGTGGGCTCCCGGCCCTCGTCGGCCGTGAACCTCGCGACCTGCTGGTCGATGACGGTGTTGAGGAAGTAGGCGAGGATCGTCGGCGCCGGGCCGTTGATCGTCATCGACACGGACGTCGTCGGCGCCACCAGGTCGAAGCCGTCGTACAGGGCCTTCATGTCGTCCAGGGACGCGATCGAGACGCCGGACGTGCCGATCTTGCCGTAGACGTCCGGCGGGGTGTCGGGGTCGCGGCCGTAGAGCGTCACCGAGTCGAACGCCGTCGACAGGCGCGTGGCCGGGTTGCCCTTCGACAGGTACTTGAACCGGCGGTTGGTGCGGAACGCGTCACCCTCGCCCGCGAACATGCGCGCCGGGTCCTCGCCCTCGCGCTTGAACGGGAAGACCCCTGCGGTGTAGGGGAAGAAGCCCGGCAGGTTCTCCTTGCGCAGGAACCGCAGCAGCGAGCCCTCGTCGTCGTAGCGCGGCAGGCTGACCCGGCGGACCTTGTTGCCGGACAACGTCTCCCGCGTCAGCGACGTGTGGATCTCCTTGTCCCGCACCTTGAACACGAGCTCGTCGCCGGAGTACTGCTCGACGGTCGCCGGCCACGTTTGCAGCAGAGCGGTCGTCTCCCGGTCGAGCTTGCGCTCGGCGTCGGAGACCAGTTCGGTGATGTCCGTGACGCCCTTGCCCGCGGCTTCGAGGGCCTTCTGCGCGCCGGAGAGCTGCGTGTGCGTGCGGACGGCGGCGACCTGCTCGTCGGTCCTGCGGTGGTAGCCGCGCACGGTGTCCGAGATGTCGCTGAGGTAGCGGGCGCGGGCGGCGGGCACGACCGTGGACGCGGAGGTCGACGTCTTGCCGGTCACGGTGACCAGCGCGCCTTCTTCGACCGCGAGACCGTGGTCGACCAGGCCGTCGCGCAGGAACTGGTACAGCGCCGTCACGCCGTCGTCGTTGAACGTCGCGGCGGACGTGCCGTAGACCGGCATGTCCTCCCACTTCACGCCGAACGCCTCGCGGTTGCGCACCATCTGCCGTGCGACGTCACGGCGCGCGTCCTCGGCTCCACGGCGTTCGAACTTGTTGATCGCCACGGCGTCGGCGTAGTCGAGCATGTCGATCTTCTCGAGCTGTGACGCGGCACCGAACTCCGGCGTCATCACGTACAGCGAGAAGTCGACGAACGGCACGATGGCCGCGTCACCCTGACCGATACCGGGCGTCTCGACGATGACCAGGTCGGCACCGGACGCCTTGCACGCCACGATGGCCTGCTCCAGGCCGTCCGGGATCTCGCTGCCCGCACGGCGCGTGGCCAGCGAACGGAAGAACACGCGGTCGCCGTCGAGGCAGTTCATGCGGATGCGGTCGCCGAGGAGCGCGCCACCACCACGGCGGCGCGTCGGGTCGACGGCGAGCACGGCGATGCGCAGCTTGTCCTGCTGGTCGAGCCGGAACCGGCGCACCAGCTCGTCGGTGAGCGACGACTTGCCCGAGCCACCGGTGCCCGTGATGCCCAGCACGGGCACCTTGCGGGTGGTCTCCAGAGGCTCGGCGGTACCGGCCTCGATGTGCGTGATCGCGCGCGCCAGGGCCTCGTCGGCTCCCGTCAGCAGCGCGTCGTGGCTGAACGGCTCGGTGAGCGCGTGGTCGCACTCCTCGATCATCAGGTTGATCATGCGGGCGAGGCCGAGGGTCTGCCCGTCCTGCGGCGAGAAGATCCGCGCGACCCCGCGCGAGTGCAGCAGCTCGATCTCCTCGGGGACGATGACGCCGCCCCCGCCGCCGTAGACCCGGATGTGCCCGGCGCCGCGCTCGTTCAGCAGCTCGACCAGGTAGGAGAAGTACTCGACGTGCCCGCCCTGGTACGCGCTGATGGCGATGCCCTGGGCGTCCTCCTGGATCGCCGCGCCGACGACCTCCGCCACCGACCGGTTGTGGCCGAGGTGGATGACCTCCGCACCCTGCGACTGCAGGATCCTCCGCATGATGTTGATCGCCGCGTCGTGGCCGTCGAACAGGCTGGACGCGGTCACAAAGCGCACCGGGTTCGCCGGCTTGTGCAGAGTGGTCGCCATGAGAATAGTTTGACTTCCTACTATTGGACGTGCAACCGAGCGTGGTCCAGGTCTCTGTATCGAGCAGGAAGCGACATGATCCCGCCGCCTGCCACAGGTTCGCTCGCGGAGCACTTCGCGCCGGTAGCGTGCCCGCATGGCCGATGTCGACGACTACTTCGCGGGACTCGACGCTCCGGCGCGGGCCGCGTTCGAACGGATCCGGACCCTGGCCGAGAAGGTCGCGCCGGACGCCGAGCAGGGCACGAGCTACGGCATGGCCGCGCTCCGGCTCAAGGGCAAGCCGCTGCTTGGGTTCAAGGCGGCGAAGGACCACCTGGCCGTGTTCCCGTTCAGCCCCGCGGCCGTGGACGTGGTGCGCGAGCGGCTGACCGGGTTCTCGCTGTCCAAGGGCACGGTCCGGTTCACGACCGACCGGCCGTTGCCCGACGACGTCGTTCGCGACCTGGTCCGGCAGCGGATGGGCGAGATCGGCTAGCGCGCGGCGCCCCATTCGTGCGCCAACGCGGCCGCTTCACCGCGGGAACCGACGCCGAGCTTCTCCAGGATCTTCGCCACGTGGAACTTCACCGTGGACTCGCTGATGTGCAGCTCACCGGCGATCTCGCGGTTGCGCCGGCCACGGGCGAGCTGCCCCAGCACCTCCAGTTCCCGCGCGCCCAGCACGGTGAGCGGGTCCTCGCGCGGGGCCTCCCGCGGCCCGAGCGGCACCTCGATCGTGACGGTCGCGCCCCAGCCCGGTACCGCGTCGACCTCCACCCGTCCCCCGAGCGGGCCGAGGCGTTCCGGGACGCGGCGCTGGTCGAGGCTGCCGCACGACAGGGTGCCCGGACCGTCGTCCCGCACGGTGGCCCGCAGCACGGCACCGACGATCTTCCAGCCGATGTGGACGCGGCCGACGCTGCCCTGGTCGTCCAGCATCGCGTGCACGGTCGAGCGGACCACTGCGGCAGCCGTCGAGGAGATCTCGGTCGGCACCACGCGGTCGGCGCCCTCCTCCGCACCGGGTGGCCCCAGGTCGAGTCGCACGTCGCGGCCGCGCAGGACCCGCCGCAGCGACTCCGCGAGCCGTTCGAAGGCGTCACCCGCTCGTTCCTCGGTCTGCGCGCGGTCGAGGTCGGCCCGCGCCCGCAGTTCGACCAGCGCGGTGACCGCGAGGTCGACGGCACGCGACCGGACCGCCGAGTCGTCCCCGTCGCGGTCGCGCAGCACTCCGAGCAACGCGGTCAACGAGGCGCCATAGGCGTCGCTGAGGTCAGAGATGGCCACGGCGCGTGCCGCCGCCGCTGCGCGTGACACGGCGAGAGTGGCGGGTACCGCCTCGTTGCGCATGCCCTCCATGTGCGCGGTGACGACGTCCCACAGCGCGTTGGCGGGCTCCAGGACCTCCTGTGGCACTGGGGTGTCATCAGCGCGCAGGAGCACGAGCAACGCGCTCGGCACGGAGAGGTCGCTGACCAGCACGACCACCGGGACGTCGACCCCGGCCATGACCGCCCTGCCCTGCCAGGGCCCCTTCGAGGGCAGCACCGCCTGCAGGGCGGCGAGGTCGGTGATCGTGACCGACGGCCGCCGCGCCTCGCCGCGGAACTTGAACGGCGCGAACGAGCAGTTGGACAGCTCCGCGATCGCCTGATGGGGAATGTCCTCGGCGAACACCGCGGACAGCTGGGACAACGTCTCGCCCAGCGGCGCCTGGATCACCTGAGCGGCCTTCTGCAGGTCCATGGCTCGAGCGTAGTCCGCCCGGACGAGTGACCGGCTGGTCTTTCGGCTAGCGGGAACTAGCCGAAGTGCGGGGCATCCCGAGGTCATCGCGTCGCTAGGGTTGACATGTCAACAAAACGACGGAGGAGCCAGAGATGAAGGCGATCACCTACACCACGTTCGGCGGCCCCGAAGTGCTGAGCCTGACCGAGGTCGACGAGCCGCACGCCGGTCCCGGACAGGTGCGGTTGAAAGTCGTGGCGGCGGCGGTCAACCCGCTCGACCACAAGATCCGCAACGGCTGGATGCCCGCGGAGATGACGCCGCCGTTCCCGATCACGCCCGGCGCGGAGGTGGCCGGCATCGTCGACGAGGTCGGCGAGGGCCTCACCGGCGTGGCGGTCGGCGACGCGGTCCTGGGCTGGACCTCCGGCGGGTACGCCGAGTACGCGCTGTCCGGTGACTTCGCGCTGAAGCCCGCCGACCTCGACTGGGACACCGCCGCCGCGCTGCCCGTCGCCGTCGAGACCTCGGTCCGCGTGCTCGACCTGCTGGAGGTCGGCGAGGGCGACACTCTGCTGGTCCACGGCGCGGCGGGCGTCGTCGGCGCCGTCAGCGTCCAGCTCGCGGTGGCCCGCGGTGCCACGGTCATCGGCACCGCCTCCCCCGGCAACCACGACTACCTGCGCTCGCTCGGCGCCGTCCCGGTCGCCTACGGCGAGGGCCTCGCCGACCGGGTCCGCGCCGCCGCACCGCAGGGCGTCGACGCCGTGTACGACGCCGCCGGACAGGGCGACCTGCCGGTGTCGATCGAACTGGCCGGCGGCACCGAACGGGTCATCACCATCGCCGACCCGGCGGCCGCCGAGCTGGGCGTGACGTTCTCCGGCGGCGGCGCGCCGTTCGGTTCGCGGCTCGGCGAGTACGCCCAGCAGGTGGTCGAGGGCAAGCTCGCGGTGCGGGTCGCGCAGACCCTGCCGCTGGCCGACGCCGCCAAGGCGCAGGAGCTGGTCGCGACCGGGCACGCGGCGGGCAAGGTGGTGCTGCGCCCGTCAGAGTGACGGTTCCGCGACCGCCTGGGGAGGCACGACCGGCCTGCACCGGGCGATCGTGATCTCCTCGGCGAGCGCGGACAGCTCGCTCGCCGCCCGTGCCCTCGGACCGCACTGCCGCAGGTGGTGGAGGGCACGGGCGAGCAGCAGGTCGGCCTGCTGCTCGCACCACTTCCGCGCGCCGTCGACCGTGATGCCGGCGATTGCCGCCGCCACCACGGGGAGGGTGCGCGGACCGGCCTGCGGGGCCAGGACGTCGTCGACGTGCTTGCGCGCCAGGCCGACGTCGTCGCCGAACTCCCTGAGGTGGCGGGCCTGGCTCGCGCTCGCACCGGCGGCCAGCGCGCCGAGCTCGCACGCCGCCGCGGTGAGGGCGCTGTGCTTGGCCGCCGCCACCCCCAGGTGCTCCGCCATCTCCACGTCGTCACGTTCGTCCATGCCGATCTCCTGGACGTAACCGTCCACAACGGACATCAGCGCGACGTTGAGGACCATCACCCCGGTCCGGGTGAGCCGGGCGCAGGCGAGCGAGAGCAGGGCGTCGGCCGCCGAGACGACCCGGTCGGCACCGAACACCTCCCGCACGGGCCCGCGAGCCATGAGGTCCGCGTGCAGTTGTTCGTGCAGGTGCGCGAACTCCAGCGCGACAGCCGTCTTCGTCACGTCGGCGTCACCGAACGCCTCGGCGGAGAGCAGCACGAGCGCGGCCGTCGAGAAGTCCTGCCGTGCCAGTCCGCGCTCGACCACTTCACGCGTTTCGTCCGGGAGTTCCGCCAGCGCCGCGCCCAGCAACGGCTCGACCGCGGCACGGGCGCGCTCCAGCACGTGCTGCGGCGGCGCGACCACGTCGATGCTCGTCATGCGCGTTTCCTCTCAGACCCCGGGAAATCACGCTAAACCCGCTGATCAGGCAATCCGGACCGAAAACCACTGTCGTGTTAAACAGAGGCACGATCCGGGGAGCGCGACTAGGTTCGACGGTGAACGGGTTGTCGTCACCATCACCCGACCGTGATCGCTGAGGGGCTGACAGTGCGCTACACCAAGCTGGCCGGCATGGACGTGTCCGAGATCTGCCTCGGCATGATGAGCTACGGAGACCCGGAACGGGGCGGTCACCCGTGGTCGTTGCCGGAGGAGGACTCCCGGCCGTTCGTCAAGGCCGCGCTCGACGCCGGCATCAACTTCTTCGACACCGCGAACATGTACTCGGCCGGCTCCTCGGAGGAGATCACCGGCCTCGCGCTGCGCGACTTCGGCCGGCGCGAGGAGATCGTACTCGCCACCAAGGTGCACCACCGCATGCACGAGGGCCCCAACGGTTACGGCCTGTCGCGCAAGTCGATCCTCGCCGAGATCGACAACTCGCTGCGCCGCCTCGGCACCGACTACGTGGACCTGTACCAGATCCACCGCTTCGACGGCACGGTCCCGCTCGAGGAAACGCTGGAAGCACTGCACGACGTCGTGAAGTCCGGCAAGGCGCGGTACATCGGTGCGTCGTCCATGTACGCGTGGCAGTTCGCCAAGGCGTTGTTCACGCAACGGGAGAACGGCTGGACGAAGTTCGTGTCGATGCAGAACCACTACAACCTCCTCTACCGCGAGGAGGAGCGCGAGATGCTGCCGTTCTGCGCGGACCAGGGCATCGCCGTGATCCCGTGGAGCCCGCTGGCCCGCGGCCGTCTGGTCCGCGACTGGGACGCGACGACCGCGCGCACCGAGACCGACGAGTTCGGGTCCACTTTGTACCTGGAGTCGGACCGCGCGATCGTCGACCAGGTCGCCGCCGTCGCTTCGGACCGCGGGGTGTCACGGGCGCAGGTCGCGCTGGCGTGGCTGCGGCGCAACCCGGTGGTGACGGCGCCGATCGTCGGCATCACCAAGCCCGCGCAGCTCGACGACGCGGTGGCGGCGCTGGACTTCGAGCTCACCGACGACGAGGTGAAGCAGCTGGAGTCGGGCTACCAGCCACACCGCGTCGCCGGCCACTCCTGACCTACACTCCGGTCCGTGCCGAACTTGCGGATCAGCGAGGCCGCCGCGCTGCTCGGTGTCAGTGACGACACCCTGCGCCGGTGGATCGACCAGGGCCGCCTTGCGTCCGTCGTGCTGGACAGCGGGCGCAAGGGGGTCAGCGGGACGGAGCTCGCGGCGTTCGCGCAGAGGATGACCGAGGTGGCCGAGCCCGGTGCGACCGTGGCCGCCTCGGCGCGCAACCGCATGAAGGGCATCGTCACGCGGGTCGTGAAGGACGGGGTCATGGCCCAGGTCGACATGCAGGCCGGGCCCTTCCGCGTCACGTCCCTGATGAGCCGTGAGTCAGCGGACGAGCTCGGCCTGGAGGTCGGCAGCGTCGCGGTGGCCTCGATCAAGTCGACCCACGTGGTCGTCGAGATCCCCGAAGCCTGAGCCACACCACTACACGAAGGCGCTCTCGCCGGTGATCGCCTTGCCGACGATCAGCGTGTTCATCTCGCGCGTCCCCTCGAACGAGTAGATCGCCTCGGCGTCGGCGAAGAAGCGGGCCACGTCGTAGCCGAGCACGATCCCGTTGCCACCGAAGATCTCGCGCGCCCAGGCGACCACCTCGCGCATCCGGGAGGTCACGAACGCCTTCGCGAGCGACGAGTGCTCGTCCCGGAAGATGCCCGCGTCCTGCAACCGGGCGAGCTGCACGAGCATGCCCCACGACGCGGTGATGTTGCCGAGCGACTGCACCAGCTTGTCCTGCACCATCTGGAAACGGGCGATCGGGCGGCCGAACTGCTCGCGCTCCTTGGCGTAGGCGAGGGCGAGCTCGTAGGCGGCGACCATCACGCCGAGCGCCTGCCAGGCGACGCCGCCGCGGGTGGCGCGCAGGATCTCCGCGACGTCGCGGAACGAGTTGATGTCCTGCAGCCGGTTCGCCTCCGGCACGCGGACGTCGGTGAGGGTGATCTCGGCGTTCTCGACGATCCGGAACGCGATCTTGCCCTCGATCTTCTCCGCGACGAAGCCGGGCGTGCCCTTCTCCACGACGAAACCCTTGACCTGGTTGTCGCCGAGGTCGCGGGCCCACACGACCACGTAGTCGGCGAACGTGGCGTTGCCGATCCACTTCTTGGCGCCGTTGAGCACCCACGTGTCACCGTCGCGCTGAGCGGTGGTGCGCATGCCTCCCGCGACGTCGGAGCCGCCGAGCGGTTCGGTCATCGCGAACGCGCCGATCTTGTCCATCGCGGCCATGGCGGGCAGCCAGCGGTCGCGCTGTTCCTGCGAGCCGCCCGCGTAGATCGAGTACATCGCGAGTCCGTTGTGGACACCGAAGAACGTGGCGACCGACGCGTCGGTGCGGGTCATCTCCATGGCCAGCATGCCGGTGAGCAGGTTGCTGACGGCGGCGGGGTGTTCGCCGTAGCCCTCGTACGACAGGGCGGTGAGGCCGGCGCCGCGGAACTTGCCGATCAGCTCGTGCGGGAACTCGCCCTTGGCCCAGTACTCGTTGACCAGCGGCTTGATCTCGGTGGTCATGAACTCGCGGGCGCCGAGCAGGATCTTGCGCTCGTCGTCGCTCAGCAGCGCCTCGTAGTCGTAGAAGTCGGCGGTCAGCTGGTCTTCCAGGCGGTCCATGTCAGTTCTCCTCCAGTGCGGTCAGAACGGCGAGCTGCCTGCGGTCGCGCGTCTCGGCGAGCGCCGAGTACGTGGAGGAGCCGTAAGCGTCTTCCACGGCCTTGATGAGCCGTTCGGGATTTGCGGACGGGGTGCCGAGTGTCAAGCCCTGCATGGACTTGCCGATGTGCCCGGCGAGGTGCCGGTAGCCGCCGGGGCCACCACCGAGGTGGGCGCCGGGGAACGGTCCGACGGTGGCCCAGCGCAGGCCGAGCGACTGAGTGACGACCGTGTCGAGGTCCTCCGGCGTGACAACGCCCTGCTCGACCAGGTAGGCGGCCTCGCGGGAGAGCGCGGCCTGCAGGCGGTTGCCGACGAAGCCCGGGATCTCCTTGCGCTCGACGACCGGGGTGCGGCCGAGCGAGCGGTAGAACTCGACGGCCCTGGTGACGGACTCCTCGCTCGTCTGCTCCCCCGGCACGACCTCGACCAGCGGGATCACGTGCGGCGGGTTGAACGGGTGTCCGATCAGGACGCGCGAGCCGTCGATGCCCTCGGTGAACGCGGTGGACGGGATCGCGGACGACGAGCTGAGCAGCAGGGCGTGCTCCGGTGCCTCCCGGACGAGCTCGGCGAACAGGGTCTTCTTGAACCCCAGGTCCTCCGGGCCGTTCTCCTGCACGAAGTCCGCGTCCCGCACGGCTTCGGCGACGGTCGGCGCGATCTCCACGCCCTCCGGGACGACCAGGTCGGGACGGGGATCCACGACCCGCACGGTCACACCGTGCTCGGCGAACAACCTCGCCCACGAAAGTCCGATGACACCTGCACCGATGACCGCGACGGTCGTCATGACGCCTCCAAGTAGTTGTGAACCGGCTTGGCGGGAGCGAGCGTCAGGTCGGTGATGACGTGGCTGGCGGAGACGACCTCGAGCACGGGGAGGTCGGCGAGCGGCGCGAGGACGTGCTGGAACAGCTGCAGACGCGCCGGGCCGGTGTACGAGGCCTTGACCACGACGTCGGTGATCTCCGTGCGCACGAGCTCCTGCACCCGCGGCGTTCCGTCATAGTGAGGGATCGTCTTCAGCATGAAAGTCGGAACCGTGATCTCCGCCTCAGCCTGACGGGTGTCCAGTTCGAACTGCTTGTAACCCATCGTGGCCGTGGCCACGCGCAGCGTGCCGTAGTCGAGCGTGCCTACCAACGCGCCGTTGTCGGCGTAGAGCTCCGGCGAGCCCATGACCTTCGGGTACGCGCTGACCTCGCGGCCGGACGCGGTGGCGGCGAAGCTGTCGAGGTACATCGCGTGCAGGTACTCGCCGCGTTCGCCGCCGAAGACGACCGGGATCGCCTGCCCTGCCTCGGTGTAGGGCCCGTAGCCGGTGACGTCGTTCATCTTCATGACCTCGAACCGGACGAGCGGCTCGTCGATCTCCAGCGGCTCCGGGACGACGGCCCGCAACGCCTCCGGATCGGTCCGGTAGACGATGTTCAGGTACTCGCGGTCGAAGAACCGCGGCCGCACCGCGGGGAACGCGGGAGCGGTGAGAGGGGTGATGCCCGAAGGGGTGATGCCCAGCATGATCAGCGTCCTGTCCACTGCGGAGCGCGGCGCTCGGCGAACGCGGTCATGCCCTCGCGGACGTCGGCCGTGCGCATCAGGCGGGTGCTCTCGGTTCGTTGTGCGGCCCACGGGTCCTGCGAGCGCACGACGGCCTTGACGGCGGCGAGCGCGAGCGGGGCGTTCTGGGCGATCTGCTCGGCCAGCTGGAGCGCGACCGCGGCGGCCTCGCCGTTCGGCACGACCCGGTTGGCGATGCCGAGCGTGCCGGCGCGGCGACCGTCGATCGGCTCGCCGGTCAGCAGGATCTCCATGGCGAGGTGGTGCGGGATCCGCCGCGGCAGGCGGACGACTCCCCCGGCGGCGGCGATCAGGCCGCGCTTGACCTCGGGCAGTCCGAACCTCGCGTCCTCGGCGGCGACGACCAGGTCGCAGCCCAGTGCCAGTTCGAACCCGCCGCCCAGCGCGAACCCCTCGACCGCGGCGATCAGCGGCTTGCTCAGCTCGGCCTCGGTGAGACCGCCGAGCCCGCGATCACCGACGACCGGCGACTCGCCCTTCAGCGCGGCCTTGAGGTCCATGCCCGCGCTGAACGAGCCACCCGCCCCGGTGAGCACGCCCACGCGCAGTTCCGGCGTCGCCTCCAGTTCGTCCAGCGCGGCGGAGAGCTGTGTCGCGACGGCCGCGTTCACGGCGTTGCGGGCCTCCGGGCGGTCGATCGTGATCAGCAGTGCCGAACCGACGCGTTCGGTGCGAACCTCGTTCATGCCAGCTCCTTCAGAACCTCGGCGGTGTCCTGGCCCGGCAGCGGGGCCAGGCTGCGGACGGTGGCGGGCGTGGCGGAGAACCGGACCGGGATGCCGATCGACCGGATCTCGCCCTCGCTCGGGTGGTGCACGACGTCGAGCAGGTGGCCGTCGCGGACGTACGGGTCCTCGTGCGCCCTGTCGAGCTCCAGCACCGGTCCGAACGGGATGCTGTGCTTCGTGCACACCTCGGCCCATTCCTCTGTGGACAGAGCGGGCGCGCACTCGTCGACCAGGCCCATCAGGTCGTCGCTGTCGCCGGGGTCGATCCGGTCACCGGCGACGCGCGGGTCCTCGACCAGGTCGGGCCTTTGCGCCGCGGCGAAGAAGTCGCGGAAGTTCTGCGGGGTGTACGGGACGACGCACGCCAGGCCGTCCTTGGTGTGCACGGCGTGGTGGCCCTTGGCCATCGAGAGGTTGAAGCCCGTCGGCCCCTCCTCCGGCACGAACGTGTGACCGGAGAGGTGCTCCACCAGGTTGAACGCGATCATCGTGTCGGCCATGGGGATCTCGACCCGTTGCCCCTGCCCGGTGTTGTTCCGGTGCACCAGCGCGGCGAGCACGCTGTAGGCGATCGTCAGCGACGACACCTTGTCGCCGATGATCGTCGGCAGGTAGACGGGCCGGCCGATCGCGCGGTTCGCGATGTCGACCAGGCCGGACGCGCCCTGGATCGTCTCGTCGTAGGCGGCGGTGCCCGCGCGGTCCGAGTCGCCGCGGAAGCCCTGGGCGTGGGCGTAGACCAGGCCGGGGTTGCGCTCGGCGACGTCGGCGTAGTCCAGGCCGAGCCTGCTCAGGGCGCCCGGCCGCATGTTGGTGATCAGCACGTCGGCCGTGTCGATCAGCTTGAGCGCGGTCTCGCGGTCGTCCTCGTCCTTGAGGTTGAGCGCGACGCTGCGCTTGTTCCGGTTGACGTTGAGGCTCAACGGGGTCATGCCCGGCGTGGTGCGGTAGCGGCCGTTGCGGACGGTGTCCACAGGCGACTCGATCTTGATCACGTCGGCGCCGAGGTCTCCGAGGATCTGGGCCGCGTACGGGCCCATCACCACGGTCGAGAGGTCGATCACGCGCACGCCGTCCAGCGGACCGGCGGTGATGTCCTTCATCGTTCGTCCTTTCGCACCTGTTCGTCCTTGCACCACCGAATTTAGTGGCGAACAGCGAGAAAGGGAACGATCATGACACGAACAATGGTACGACCACAGCGGTCACACCATTGTTCATTTGACGATGGTCTCCGCGAAGATTTCTTTGGCAACGGCGACGAGGTCGTCGAGGTCGCCGCCGGTACCCCGGTCGTGCCGCCACAGCAGTCCGGTGTCGAGCTGCGCACGGAAGTCCTCGAACGGCAGGACCGCCATGTTGTCCAGGCGATATCCCCTCATGGAGCTCTCCTCGTCGAGCATCGAGACGGAGAACCCGAGCCCGCTCGACACGATCTCGGACGTGCCCTGGTAGCCGGTGTTGCTCAGCTGGATGCGCTTCCTGATGCCCAGTTCGCTCAATTGCCGGTCGAGTTGCTCGAAATAGGCGGGCATCATTTCCTCCGGCGACCTCGCATACGCAAGATCGGCGAGATCGGCCAGTTTGACCGAATTCCGGCCTTCGAACTGGTCCGCGGGCACCACGGCGCCGAGGCGTTCCGACATGACGTGCACCGTGTCGAGAGAGGCCTCCTGCACGGGCAGCCGCGCCAGCGTGAGAGCGAGCCGGCCGTCCTTCACCGCCGCGACGAGGTCCGTGGTCGTACCCGGCCACCGCTTGACCTCGAACCGCTCCGCGACCCGGTCCGCCAGCATCGTCAGGCGCTCTCTCAGCGCCGGGTGGACGCCCGCGGGCATGCCGATGAACACGGTCGTCCTGGCCGGGCTCGTCACCTGGTCGAGGCGCCACCGGATCGACCCGACGCGGTCGAGCACGTCCCGCGCGATCGGCAGCAGGGCGGTGCCGGCGGCGGTCAGCTCCACGTGGTGGGTGCTGCGGTCGAAGAGCTTGCGCCCCAGTTCGTGTTCGAGGTCCTTGACGCGCTGGCTCAACGGCGACGCGGCCATGTGCAGCTTCCGCGCGGCCGCCGAGAAGTTGAGTTCCTCGGCCACCGCGACGAAGTACCTGAGGTGCAGCAGTTCCACGTGATCCAGACTAGGCCGTTCGGCTCACTACCCGCCCAGTCCCGCCAGTTTTCTCGACGCCTCCGACTCACCCCACCGGAACCCGATGCGGCGCGACAGCTCCACGGCTTCGGTGTAGGAGGCCTTGGCTTCCCCAGCCCGGCCCGCCAGCTCGTGCACGATGCCGCGGTCGAGCAGCACACCCGCCTCGATCTGCCGGTCCCCCACCGATCGCGCGAGCAGCAACGCCTCGTCGGCCAGTTCCAGCGCCTGGTCCAGGGAGCCGAGCTGGCGGTGGGCGTCGGCCATGTTCGCGAGCGCGTGCAGCTCGCCGGACCTGTCCCCGCACGCGCGCAACGTCGTCAGCGTCTCCTCGTAGCAGACCAGCGCGGCGGGGAGGTCGCCCAGCGCCGCGTGGACGAGGCCCAGGTTGGTGCGCACGTAGGCCGCGCCCTGCGGGTCGTCGAGCTCCTCGCGCAGCAGCAATGAGGCTTCCAGCGAGGTCAGGGCGGCGGGCAGGTCGCGGCGGCGCCAGTGGGTGATGCCGAGGTTGTTGAGCGTCACGGCTTCGAGCTGCCGGTCGTGCAGTGCGCGGGCCAGGGTGAGCGCGTCCGTCCAGTGCTGCTGGGCCTCGGCGAACTTGAAGCCGCGCTCGCAGGCGGCGCCGAGTTCCTTCAGTGCCAGCGCTTCCGCGCGGACGTCCCCCAGCGACCGGGCGGCTTCGAGGGCGAGGGTGTTCAGCGCGGCCCAGTCCGCCACTTCGGACCGGCGGCGGAAGTACCAGGACAGGCCCGCCGCGAACGCGACCGCGTCGGCCGGGGAGGCCTGGTGCGCGGCGGCGATCAGGTTGTCGCGCTCCTCGGCGAGCCAGAGGTCGGCCGGGTTGTCCGCCAACGCTTCCAGGTAGTGCTTGTGCAGGCGTTCCAGCGCGAGCGACCGTTCCTCGGACGACTCCGAGCCGCGGCACCGTTCGCGCGCGAAGAGGCGCAGCAGGTCGTGCAACGCGAACCGGCCGGGCACCGGTTCCTCGACGAGGTGCGCGTCGGCCAGTTCGGCGAGCAGCTCCTCCACGTCCGGCACGTCGGTCAGCGCCCGTGCCGCGGCGACCGCGAAGTCGGGGCCGTCGAGGAGGCCGAGCAGCCGGAACACCCCGGCCACGGCGGGGGATCCGAGCTCGGCGTAGCTGACCTCGAACGCCGAGCGCACCGCGACGTCGCCGAGCCGGAGCTCGTCCAGCCGCCGCGCCTCGTCCGCCAGCCGTGCCGCCAGCAACGGCGCCGTCCACTGTGGACGCGCGGCGAGGCGGGCTCCCGCGATGCGCAGCGCCAGCGGTAGTCCGCCGCACCAGCGCACGAGTTCCGCCGCGTCCTCGACCCGGCCGGCGACGCCCTCCAGCAGCCGGTACGCGTCCTCCAGTTGCAGCGCACCGAGTTTGACGTACGACGCGCCGGTCAGCGAGGTGAGCGGGCGGCGGGACGTGATCAGCACGGCCGAGCCGGGACCGGTCGGCAGCAGGCGTTTCACCTGGCCCGCGGTGGCGACGTTGTCCAGCACCACGAGCAACCTGCGTGACGCCGTGAGCGAGCGGAAGCGCAACGCTTCCTCGTCGCCGGGCCGTTCGCCGAGGGCGCGCAGGAACTGGCTCAGGACCCGGTCCGAGGCGCCGTCGGACAGATCGGCGTAGAGCTGGCCGTCCGGGAACCGGCCCGCGATCTCGTGCGCCGCCCGCACCGCGAGCGCCGACTTGCCGATGCCCGCCTGCCCGGTGATCACGCACACCGCGACCCGGTCCTGCCGCAGCTGCGCCTTGATCAGGTTCAGCTCACGGCCGCGTCCTGCGAACGTGACCACGTCCGGCGGCAGCTGCCGGATCGCCGCCGCGCCAACGGGTTTGGCGCGCAGGATCTCGGCCTGCGACCTCCGCAACGACTCCCCCGGCTCGACGCCGAGCTCGTCCAGCAGCACCCGGCGGCACTCCTGGTAGGCGGCAAGGGCCTCGGCCGGCCGCCCCGCCCGGTGCAGCGCGACCATCTGCTGCTCGCGCAGGCGTTCGTTCAACGGGTGCTCGCGCACCCACTCGTTCAGGTCCGCGACGATCTCGACGTGCCGGCCGAGGTCGAGCTCCGCCTCGGCGCACTCGACCCGTGCGGCCAGCCTCAGCTCCTCCAGCTGGGCGACGACACCGCGCAGCAACCCGGACGCGGCCAGGTCGGCGAGGGCGGGCCCGCGCCACAACGCGAGCGCCTCGCGGTAAGCACGCGGCGTGCGTTCCCGGCGGGCGGCGTCGAGCAGTTCGGTGAACCGGGTCAGGTCGAGCTCGGCGGGGTCGATCGACATCAGGTAGCCGGGCGCGCGAGAGAGCAGCCGCGAGCCGACGACCTTGCGCAGCTGGTAGACGTAGACCTGGAGGTTCTTCAACGCCGTCTTGGGCGGGGCGTCGTCCCACAGCACGCTGATCAGCCGGTCGACCGGCAGCACCCGGCCGGGCTGCGCGAGGAGCAACGCGAGCACCGCCCGCTGCTTGGGCGGCCCAAGGCTGCGCCGCGCGCCGTCGTCGGCGTAACACTCGACCGGCCCGAGCACCCGGAACTCCACGATCCGATCGTATCTACCAACCACATACCGGACACATGCCACGCGCCAGGACGTTTGATCCATGACGAAAACCTCACTGGCACTGGTGGTGGCACTCGGCACCCTGGCCGCCGCCGTGTCCCCCGCCCAGGCCGCCGAGCCCTACTCCTCCAGTCCGGCGCAGTCGCAGGCCGTCCGATCCGGCGCCGGCTACGACGTGATCGTGGGTGGCGCGAAGAGAGCCACCTTCCCCGTCAGCGATCCCGCCTACACCGTCCGGTCCACGTCGTCCCCGGACGGCGCGCTGGCCGCGGTGATCTCCGACTTCGACGGCACTCGTGGCACGTCCCTGCACACCGTCGACCGCTACGGCAAGTCCCGTTTCGTGGCACGCGGCGCGATCACCTCGGCCGTGTTCCACGGTTCGACGCTCGCCTACACCGACGGCGAGAACGTCGTGGTGGACGGCATTTCCGCGGGCAGGCTGAAGGGCCGCGCACCGTCGTTGCTCGGCTTCACCTCCGACGGCACCGGCCTGCTGGCCGTCCAGCACCCGGACACCGCCGACGAGGGCACGTTCGTGAGCTCGCTGGTGCGGTTCGACCTGAAGTCCGGCGCCGCCAAGCCGTTGGTCACGTCGGACTCCTCCGCGCTCTACCGCGACTTCAAGCTCGTCGACGTGAAGGGCGAGCGGCACGTCAGCTTCATCAAGCACAACGAGATCTACCGCTGCGGCGGCACCGACCCGCAGTGGCTGGGCCTGGTCTCGGAGCACGGCGACGTCCGCTCGCTGACCGGCGAGACCCGCCACCACTACCGCAGCGCGGTGTGGAGCACCGACGGCACGCGCGTGGCGTACGAGGTGATGGGGTGCGTGTCCGACAAGACCCTCGGCCCCGACCAGTTCGCCGCGTTCAACGGCGTCTACGTCCAGGACCTGGCGAGGCGGAAGGCCTCGCGCGTCGTCGAGGGCCTGTCGTTCAACTACGCGCTGACCGGCCTCGAAGGGGGTGAGGCCGTGATCGGCAGCCCTGCGAAGGGGTACGTGAAGGCTTCGGGCCTGCGCGCCGCCACGCTGGACGGCGAGGTGACCACCATGGGCCGGCTCAACCGCGCCGAGTACATCCACCAGCTGTGGGACACCCGCAACGACTTCAACGGCAACTCGTCGTGCGGCCCGACCAGCGCGGTGATCGACCTCGTCACCTACCAGCTGCCCAACGAGTTCGGCGTGCAGGTCTCACAACCGCACTCGCACTACTCGAAGTGGGGCCGCTACATCACCGACGAGTTCTCGAACCGCGGCACCACCTTCAACCGCACGATGAACGACTGGGGCCGCACCGGCAGCTGGAAGGGCGCGCACGGCTGGATCACCGGCTACTACTGCGGCGGCAACCCGGCCCGCCCCTGCGCCTCCTGGGAGTCCGAGCGCGACTTCCTGGCCCGCAACGGCGCCGCCGTCCAGCAGGGCAACTTCACCCCGGCGCAGGTCCGCGCGTTCCTCGACCAGGGCAAGTTCGTGATCATGAGCGGCACCTGGGGGTCCACCTCCGGGCACCTGTCGGTGGTGATCGGGTACCACGACAACGGGCAGTTCTACGTCCACGACACCTATGGGGCCGGGACGGACGGCAGTTACGACGGGGCGAACCAGCTGTACAGCTGGAACTACATCGCGCCCGTGCAGATGTGGGCCGCCTGATCCCTGAGACCGCCGGTCCTCCTGCCTGCGTGCACCGCAGGCAGGAGGGCTTAGGCCGTTCAAGTGACGGCCGATTTGATCCGAACGGTCGCAGCAGGCCAAGAAACTGCCACAAATTCAAGCAGAAGCAAAGATTCTAACGCGAAGTCGTCCTGCATGGGAGGACATCACTGACCCGGAGCACACGCTGTTGGCCGTTCGCGTGAACCTGTTCGCGGATCTTCTTCTCACCCGTATCGTAAAAATCCACAGCGGACGCGCCGCAGGGGGCCCCAAGGATGTAGCCGATGACGTTCGGAGCGAGCATACGCAGGACACGCCGCAGGCATTCCAAGAACGGATCATCCACGATACTGGGGGCGATGGTCGACTCCCTGCAGTCCTATGTGCTCCACGCTGGAGTGATCGGCATCGTGGAAGGCGTGCTCGGCATTCTCGCCGTGGGTGGGATCTTGAGCGCTGTGCTGGGGCAGACCGGGATCCGGGCAGCGGCGGTCGTAGCCGTCGTGGTGGCGGTACTCGGACTTTTCATCCTGCTCGTGGCCAACAAGCTGGAGTGGCGGCGCCGGACCGAACTGGATCGGCGGCTCCTGTTGCGCTACAGCAATCTGCTTCACGAACGTTGCAACTTCACCTGGCGCATCACCGACTGGCGGCAGGTGGTGACGATCGAAACGAACGGCGACACGCGCGACAAGATCACGTTCACCGCCGTGTCGGACTGCGACGCCCTGGACTTCCTCACCTTCTGGGAGGGCCCGAACTGGGAGGAGTGGCCGGAGAGGCACCGGAGGAAGACCGAGGTCCGCGTGCGGAGCGTGGAGGTCGACGGGGAGGGCGGAAGCCGGTTCGACGTCACTTCGTGCTGGCCCAGCAGAGGACGACTGAAAGTCACGGTGCATTTGAAGCGAACCGGCGGTGCGCGGCACCGAAATCCACCTGGAAGCCGAGTTCACCTGGCCTGCGAAATGCCTTCCTTTCGTCCAGGGCGCCCCGGAAGAATTCGTGAAGAAATTCATTCCAGGCCCTGAGCACCTTGAGTACACGGTGATCTTGCCGCCCGGCTGCAGCAGCTACTGCGACAGCGTCGGCCTCAAGTCGGGCACCGAGCGGTACTCCATTCAGCGGCGCACCAACAGCAGCGGACGCGAGGAGATCAGCCTCATGGCCGATGGCGTGACCACCGGCACACGAGTGGGCATGAAACTGGACATCAAGTAAGGCGGACCTCACTTGTCATCAGCCCCGCCGCTGCCGCCTTCACCACCGATTCCGAGCACTTGATTCACCGCCCGTTGAATTATTTTCGACATAGTTCACCCAATGATTTCGAGCGAGTTCACAGAATTTGCTGTCGCCACCAATTCCGGCCAAGAAAGGCGCGACAACGAAGTGAGCGTCCCTTCGGGACGCTCAAGCTCAAGCCTATGTCAACCCCCGAGAGGCCCTTTCACGGGGGTCGGAAACGTGGTCCAATCGCGGCACGTACTTGACGGCATGCGTCAAGTAGTTGCATGGTGAGCACGTGGCCACCACCTCAGAACACGTGGACCTGCGGAACGACCTGATCCGGCTCGTCACGAGCCGCCTGCTGGACCCGCTGGAAATCCTCCTGCCGCAGGCCGATCTCACCGGCCTGCGCCAGTCCGCCGAGGCCGACGCCGAGATGTGGGCGGCCCAGCTGCTCGGCCCCGACGACGCCACGGCACGCCGGACTGTGATCCGCCTGATGACCGTGCTCCACCCCGGCGACACCCCGTTCGACCCTCCCGAGAGCTGGTGGGCGACGCCGCTGGGCCGCGTCACCGCGCGCCGCGCCGGCCATCCGGGCAAGGACCACGTGTCGCTCGGGGTGGCCGGGGCGATGCTCGGCATCACCCGCCAGGGCGTGCACGACCTCGTGAACCGCCACAAGTTGGTGCGGCACCCGGAGGGCGGCGTGACCGTCGACTCGATCCGCGCCCGGCTCGGCCTGAGGAGAGACCGATGAGACTCGCGGCGACCGACTTCGGCGGCGAGGGGCGCCCGTTCCTGCTCCTGCACGGCCTCGGCGGCGACCGGAGTGTCTGGGAAACGCTTGCGCCGCAACTGGACGGGCGTGCCGTGGCGGTCGACCTGCGCGGCCACGGGGAGTCCCCGGACGGGCCGTGGGAGTGGGAGGCCGTGCTCGACGACCTCGACGAGGCCACTGTCCACTTCGGACTGGACGAGCCCGTCGTCGTCGGGCACTCGCTGGGCGGCATCGTCGCCGGCCTGTGGGCGTTGCGGCACCCGGACTGCCCGGCGGCCGTCAGCCTCGACGGACATCGTTCCGCCACAACGCATCCGGCGAACTACGCGGGGCTGCCGGCCGACGAGGTGGCCGCGGGTCTGGCCGAGCTGAACGCCCTCTTCGACGCCCAGTTGGAGACGATCACGCGTCCGTCCCGTGAGATCACCGGAACCCTGCGGACGTCACCGGAGCTGCTGGACGCGCTGCCGGTCTTCGCGAAGGTGACCGTGCCGTTCCTGCTGGTGCTCGCCACGCAGAACCTGCCGGTGCCGCCGAACCTGCTCCCGCTGATGGACGCCCACCGCGCGGGTCTGCGACGCGACATGCCTCCGAACGTGCGGGTGCACGAGATCGACGCGACGCACGGCATGGTCTCCGGGAACGCCACGGCGGTGGCGGGGATCGTGAATCACTTCGTGAGCAGTCGCCTCAGCGCCTGACGGGCCCGGCGGGGGGCGGCGGCGTCGTGTTCGAGCTGCAGGAAGTGGTTGAGCGCCAGCATGACCCCGAGGATCTCGTAGATCAGCTGGTCCACGTCGGTGTCCGGCTTCAGGTCGCCGTCGCTGACCGCGCGCCGGATGTGGATGCGGAGATCGCGCCGCCACAACGCGTTCATGCCCGCCAGCGCGTCGCGCACCCGGCCGTTGCGCCCGTCGAACTCGGCCGTCGCGGCGGTGAAGAAGCAACCGCCGGGCAGCACCTCGCGTTCGAGGTAGGACACCCAGGCCTCGCAGACGTCGATCAGCCTCGGGAGTCCGGACGGCATCTGCTTCACCTTGCGCGGCACCTCGCGCAGGAAGACCTCCGCCGCCTGGTCGACCACCGCGAGCTGCAGGGCCTCCTTGGTGCCGAAGTGGCCGAGCAGCCCGGCCTTGCTCATCCCGAGCTCCGTCGCGAGCCGCCCGATCGTCAGTCCCTCGAGGCCCTCCGCCGACGCGATGGCGAGGCTCCGGTCGAGGATGCGCTGCCGCGTCTCGAGGGTGTCGGCGACGGATCGGCGCGGGCTCATCTTTG
Source organism: Lentzea pudingi (assembly GCF_014646255.1). GTDB lineage: Bacteria > Actinomycetota > Actinomycetes > Mycobacteriales > Pseudonocardiaceae > Lentzea > Lentzea pudingi. Next base: position 94,164 of record NZ_BMNC01000001.1, on the reverse strand, counting down.
TAGTCTACGTCTCTTTAGCTACCGACCGATCGGTTGCTATATTCGCCGCGTCGCCTGGCTGAAGGAGAGATCACCTTGTCCGGATCCCGTGTCGTCGCGTTCGGCCACCACCAGCCCGAACGCGTGCTGACCAACGCCGACCTGGAGAAGATGGTCGACACCAACGACGCCTGGATCCTCCAGCGCACCGGCATCGCCACCCGCCGCATCGCCGCGCCGGCCGAGACCGTGGCCGACATGGCGTCCGAGGCGGGAGCGAAGGCGCTCGCCGCGTCCGGCCTGTCGCCGTCCGACATCGGCCAGGTCATCGTCGCGACCTGCTCGGCGATCGACCGCAGCCCGTCCACCGCGGCGCAGGTGGCGGCGCGACTCGAAATCCCGTCCGCGGTCGTCTTCGACCTCAACAACGCCTGCGCGGGCTTCTGCACCGCACTGGCCACCGCCGACCACACCATCCGCGCGGGTGCGGCGCGGCACGCCCTGGTCATCGGCGCCGAGAAGATGTCGGACCTGGTCGACTGGACCGACCGCTCCTCCTGCATCCTGCTGGGCGACGGCGCGGGCGCGGCCGTGGTCAGCGCCTCCCCCGACGCTCTCATCGGCCCGGCGACCTGGGGCTCGGACCCGACGCGCGGCAACGCGGTCCGCCTCGTGAACGAGTGGCAGCCGCGCTTCGAGCAGGAGGGCCAGGCCGTCTTCCGCTGGGCCACCAGCGAACTGCCCGCGATCGCGGTCCAGGCCTGCGAACGGGCGGGCATCGCTGTCACCGACCTCGCCGCGGTCGTCACGCACCAGGCGAACCTGCGGATCATCGAGGCGTTGACGCGCAAGCTCGGCCTGCGCGAGGACGTGGTGATCGCGCGCGACGTCGTGGAGTCCGGCAACACCTCCGCCGCCTCGGTGCCGCTCGCACTGTCCAAGATGGCCGAACGCGGCGAGCTCCCGTCGGGACAGCCCGTGCTGCTGTTCGCCTTCGGCGGCGGGCTTTCCTGGGCCGGCCAGGTCATCACGGCCCCGTGAGACGACTCGCGAAGTAGGCCGGTGTGGCGACTCGGGAGCCCACCGAGCCGCCACACCGTTGGTGACGCACGAGAAGAAGGTTCAGGCCGCCGGCGCGGGAACGAGCGCATCGCCGCGTGACGTCATCGGTCCGCCACCTGGCCACGCGGGCGACGTCGGAGTTCGCCGTTCCCGCTTGCCCTGTACCGGCGACCTGAAAACCTCCACTACCTGGTTAGGGCCTCGCGCGTCCTCCGCCCGTGCGCACCATCTCCGGCCTCGAACGTGAATGCCGCCGCCGCTGCAATGGCGGGGACATCGACGAAGAGACGGACGGGGGAACAGATGATGCGAGGGCGGCGACCGGTTCGGGAACCGGGATCAGGGCGGTCGGGAGTACCTCCGGTGCCTCGGCGACCACTTCGGTCTCCGGTTGCGTCCACACCGGGACGTTCGTCTCGACCGTGTTCTGCCGGAACAGTTCCGGCGTCTCAGTGATGATCTTGCCCGGCGCTTCCAGACCCACAATGCCGACGAGCTTGCCGTTGGCGATGAAGCCGGTGAGTCCGTTCACGTCGGTGGTGTCGGTGCCGAGGACCGGCAGACCGGCTCCCTGCACGCGCATCCCGTACTGCTCGGTCCAGAAGCGCGGGACCGGGGTGTAGGTCTTGGCGTGGTTGCGGCCGACCAGGAGGTTCTCGGCGGCGGCGCGGCCGCCCTCGACGGCGTTGAGCCAGTGCTCCACGCGGCGCACGGCGCCGTTGAAGCGCATGTTGGGCCAGCGGGCCACGTCACCGCAGGCGACGAGGTTCTCGGCGCCGACCACGTGGTTCGTGGAGTCGCACAGGACGCCGTCGGAGATGTCGAGGCCGGAGCCGCGCAGCCAGTCGACGGCCGGCGAGGCGCCGACGGCGAGCACGACGCACGAGGCGAAGAAGACCTGGCCGTCACTCAGATGGATGCCGATGCCGCCGGGCTGGCGCACCCAGTGCTTGATGCCGACACCGGTGGCGAGGCGCACCCCGTGCTCGACGTGCGCCTCGGTGATCTTCTTGCCGATGTCGTCACCGACGACACCGCCCAGGAGCGCCGGGGAGCGCACGATCAGAGCGACGTCACGGCCCATGTGCCGGACCGAGCACGCGAGCTCGCAGCCGATGAACCCACCGCCGATGACGGCGACGAGTCCCTGCGACTGCCGGATGTTCTTGCGGATCGCGATCGCGTCGTCCAACGTCCGCAGCACGTGCACCCGCGGGTCGTGACGCGGAGCCCCGCCCATCGCGCGGGCGTCGACGCCCGTGGCGATGATCATGCCGTCGTACTTGATCTCCTCGCCGCCCGGTACCCAGACCGACTGCTTCTTCGGGTCCAGGTGCAGGGCCGGGGAGTTCATGCGCCACTCGGCGTCGAGGTCACCCGAGAACGACAGCAACGAGTCGTCCGGGGTCCACTCTCCGGTGATCATCTGCTTCGACAGGCACGGGCGGTGGTACGGGAGGTGGCGCTCGGCGGACAGGATCGTGATCTGCCCGTCGAAACCCATCTCCCGCAGCCGTTCCGCGGAACGGACTCCACCGAGCCCGCCGCCGACGACCACGATCCGTTCGCTCACTTCACTCGCTCCCTGATCTCGATCGCGCGCATCGGGCACGCGCGTTGTGCCGCTCGGGCCTGGGCGAAGTGCTCCTCAGGCGGCCTGCGGTTGTAGGTCAGGCGGTTGTCCTCGATCAGCTGGAAGACGTCCGGTGCCTCCGCCTGGCAGGTGCCGTAGCGGTGGCACTTCTCGTTGTTGACGCTCACGTCCATCGCGTCGCCCTCACCGACACCGGGCTCCTTGCCGCGGTCGGCGTCGAGCATGCCGATGCGGGTGAGCACCTCGGGCGGGAGGAACCGGGCCAGGGCCAAGGTCGCGGTCGGGACGAGAACGGTGAGGCCGGCCAGCCAGAGAACGGACAGGTTGCCGTTCGCGATGGCGCCGAACCAGGAGTGCACCACGGTGATCGCCACCGCGATGTACGCCGTTTGGTGGAACCTCAACCACTTGCGGTAGAAGACTTTGTGCCTCATCGAGGCGAGTACGGCGATCGCGAGCATGACCTCCAGGCCGAGGATGCCCAGCGCGTGCCGGAAAAGACCGCCGTCGACGAACGGCAGGATCAGCTTGATGATGCCGAGGGGGGCACCCTGCAGCAACGAGAAGGCGAACGCGTGGATGCAGCCGAACGCGATCGCCAGTGACGCGAGCACCATGTGCCCGTTCTTCAACCCTTCACGGCCGGTGAGCTTCTCGGCCCACCCGGTCGCGATCAGCACGCCCCAGGACAAGGTCGCGCACATCAGCACATAAGCCAGCCTGGCGGAGATCTGGGCCATCTTCTTGACGCCCGAGTCGAACTCGGCTTGGGCCACCAGGAGCGGAATCTGGCTCGACAGCAACTCTTCCTCCGGAAAGAACTTTCTCGCGGGAACCCGCCCGGTCCTGGGTGCAGGAGTGGACACATCAGAACCGGGCGGGTGGGAACAGGTCCGCGTTGGAGTGCCTCTGACCTTGGGACACCACCTCCGTTTCCCGTTGTGCGACGGGGTCTTGCAGAATCACCGCACCGGTCGTCGCGGGCGGAGTACTCGGAGCAGGAGCACCGTGAGAACGGCTCCCGCGGCGGTGACCGTGAGGATCACCCACATGTTCGGGCTCTCGTCGGAGGCCAGGGTCGCGTTGATGATGTTGCCGGCGGGCTGGGGCTCCGCGAACGCCGCGTCGCCCGCGAGGCCCGAGCTCTCCAGCAGCGTCATGTGCTTCATCACCACGTCGATGCCCGCCTGCGCGAACCCGCGGATGACGTCGTTGCGGGTCCCCGAGCGCACCTTGGCGATGAAGGGGAAGATCTGGCCGTGCGCGGCGCGCAACCGGGCGATGAACGCCTGGTCGAACGCGTCGCCTTCGAGCGCGTTGATCTCTTCCATCCACGACTGCTGCGTGGGGTTCGGCACGTCGGGCGTGGTGAGCCCGAAACCGGCGGCCGTCTTCTTCGTCAGCGAGTCCAGCATCATGTGGTCGAGCATGATCATCTTGCCGATCTGCTTGACCCTGGCGTTGGACGCCTTGGTGGCCGTGAGCTCGCCCATGGGCATCTCCCACAGGCCTGCGAGGCGCACCCTGTTGAGCAGTTCGCGGTCGTTCGCCGTCAGCGGCCCCGACGGGGTGTCCATCACTCCCCCGGTGTCCGCGGGCTGGGCTGCAGCCGTGGCGGTCAGGCCGGAGAAGAGGAACAACATCGCAAAGACGGTGGCGAGGGCTCTGGTCATCGTCTTGTCGTCCTCGTTGTCCAAAGGAAGTCGATAGGGGGTGTGTGCATCGCGGTTCCGCGCAGTGGGCTCAGTAGCCGGGTGCTGCCGGAGGCGTCGCGGACTGCGGTGTCTGCGCCTTTCCGGAGCTGGGGGACGTGCTCGGCGTACTGCTGCTCTTGCCGCTGTTGCTGTTGTTCTGGGCTTTGCCGCCGGTGATCTTGGCGCCGTTCGGCGCGGTGACCCACCACACACCGCCCTTGGCCTGGCCCTTCATGTCGCCGGCGACCTTGTCCTCGGCGAACGTGTACTGCGGCCAGCCCTGGATGGTGAGCTGCTTGGTGCCGTCCGGCCTGGTCAGGACCCCCATGGAGATCGGGTCCACACCGGTCGCCATCGGCGTCTTGTCCGCGAGGACCGGCTTCCAGGCCTTCGCGCACTCGCCCTCGCAGTTCGACTTGGACGGCTTGGGGACGTCCTTGTCGTAGCGGTACATGGGCAGACCCTCGGCGTCGATCACGAACCACCCCATCTGCTCGGTGTTCGCGATGAAGTAGTTGTTGTGACCGCTCAGATCAGCGGGTTTCGCCTGCAAGCCGCCGGTGGCCGCCCCTCCGGGAGGAGTCTGGGTGCTGCCACACGCGGTGAGGGCGAGAGCCAGGGCCGCGAGGGCGGTGGTGGCCTGTCCACGTCGCATCGGCAGGTCCTTTCTCAACTGGGGTACCGAGGAGTACGGACACGATCCGGTGACGGTTCACGAACTTCGTGAGGAATATTTGCCTCTCGACTTGAGACGGTTGATGGGGCAAGGATGTCCCCCGTGGCGCGGCATAGACGTCAACGCGAGTTAGACGAACAATCACCAAGACCGGGATCTCTCGAAGAAGAGTTGATCCGTCGGCTGTACGAGGAATTCGGCAGTGCCCTGCTGGGACACTGCATGAGGTTGACGGGCCATGATCGTCAGTGGGCCGAGGACATCGTGCAGGAAACCCTGGTCAGGGCATGGCGCAACGCCGAGAAACTCGAGCGTGACCCCGTACTCCTGCGGTCGTGGTTGTTCACGGTGGCAAGGCGGTTGGTCATCGACGACAGGCGTAAGAGGAGCGTCCGTCCGCAGGAGTTCGAACTGACCCCTTCGGACGAGTCGCCTTCCGGCAGCGAAGAGGATCGCACCCTCGCGGCGATCGTCGTGGCGGAGGCGATGAACGGTCTCTCGGAGGAACACAGGGAGGCTATTCTCGAGACATATCTGCGGGACCGCACCGTCGGTGAGGCCGCGGCGGCACTGGGTGTGCCACCGGGAACGGTCAAGTCGAGGGTGTACTACGCGCTCCGTGCGTTGCGGCGTGCGTTGCACGATCGGGGAGAGACGCGGTGACAACGGCACCAGATCACCTCGACGTCGCCGCCTACGTGCTCGGCATCCTCGATGCCGATGAGGTGGAGGCGTTCGAGAACCACCTGACCGAATGTCGGCGGTGTGCTCTTGACCTGCGCGACTTCGCGGTGGTGCCCGACCTCATCGACGAGGCCGACGCGGGCGGGATGCTGCGCGGGACAGCTCCGGAACGCCCCGACGGCAAGTCGGTGCGGGTCATGCTCGACGCCGTCGCGGCGCGCAGGAAGCGCCGCCGGTGGTTCGTCGCCCAGGGTGTCGCGGCCGCCGCCGCCGGCATCGTGGCGGTGACCGCCGTGGTCACCTCGCTCGTCGTGGGCGGCAAGGACAACGGCACGAACCAGGCCGCACCGAGCACGACGACGTCGCAGACGCGGGTGGCGAACAACTCCCCCGACTCGTCGATGAAGGTGCAGCAGGAAGACCCGAACAGCGGCGTGGGCACGAAGATCACCGCCTCCGACGAGGCGTCGGGCACCGCGATGGACATCGAGATCAGCGGCATGGCGGGTCCCGGCCGCGGGTCACTCGTCGCGGTGGGCCGGGCGGGCCGTGTCGCGCAGGTCACGTCCTGGTACGCGCCGGAACCGGTGGCCGGTGACAAGAAGACCATCAAGCTCGCGGCGAACGTCGCCATGCGCTGGCACGAGATCGCCACGTTCCGGATCGTCGACGAGAACGGCAAGACGCTGCTCGAGGTCGTCGCCTCCTGACGTTTCACGACACCAGACCACTGCCCCCGCGGGATCCGTGAGATCCTGTGGGGGCAGTTGTCGTTTTCGCGGAAGTCCGCAGAGGTTCGGGGAAGGCTGGCTACGTGGCGATTGGCCCGTCAGCGGTCGAGCGCTGGCTCGATCTGTCCACAGAGGAGCTGCGCGCTCAGGTCTCGCGGCTCGTGTCCGCCCGGCTACCGGGTGATCACGCGGTGTGGCAGGCGATCCGGCGCCATCCGTCCCTGGTTCCGCGCATCCGCGGTGTCCTCTCCGGACTCGCGGCCACCGCGGCCGGGGGCAAGGACGAGGCCATGCAGAAGGTGTGGATCTCCAATGCGCGTGCCGCCCTGGACCAGACCACGCCGCCGCCGGTGAAGGCGGCGCGCAAGCCGGTGGTTGAAGAGGCGCCCGAGGTGGAACCCGAGCACGTGATCGACCTCAGGGAACCCGAGCCCGCGCAGCAGAAGCAGCCCCACAAGGCCATTCCGACGATGCTCTTCCAAGAGCCCAGTTAGGAGTCCCGGCAGATGGTCGTCTTCGGATCGTTCATCTCGCTGTCAGGTCTGCTGGTCCTGTTGCTCCGCGACGCCCCGCTCGGCGGCCTGAGCCCGGCGGTCGTCGGCTGGGTGATGATCCCGCTCGGCCTGGTGTTCGCGGGCCTGGGCGTCCTGCGCAACCGCCGCAAGCGCGCCCAGGGCGTGCCGAGCGCGGTCGGGAACCCGATCCAGCGCGCGAAGGCGTTGCCGCGGCTGTGGAAGACCTGGCGCAGTGGCCGCTACCCGGAACTGCAGCGCAGCCAGGTCCTGATGTGGGCGGTGGCGCTGGTCTACCTCGTGTCGCCGATCGACGTCCTGCCGGAGTTCCTTCCGGTGATCGGCGTGACCGACGACGCGGGTGTCCTGGTGTGGTTGCTCAGCAGTCTTTCGGTGGCCTCAGGCTCGTACCTGCGCTGGGAGAAGGACCATCGCGACACGGGTCGCGGGATCGAGGCCCCGTGAGGCCTCCTCGCGCATGATCTCGGCCAGGCCGGGCGTGACGTCGGCCACGGCCTGGAAGCCGAGGCGTTCGTAGTACGGCGCGTTCCACGGCACGTCGCGGAACGTCGTCAGCGTCACGGCGCGTTCCCCGCGGGTGACGTGCTCGATCAGTGCGGCGCCGATCCCCTGGCGCGCGTGCGAAGGGTGCACGCTGACCTGGTGGACGTGCGTCGCTCCGTCGACGTCCCCGATCGCGATGAACGCGACGGGCACGCCCTCCGCGCCGATGGCGACCCAGACCTCGTGCTCGGCGAGGTCTGCCAGCGACAACGGGTCGTCGTCGGCTATTTCGGGCATTCCGGCGTCGCGGAAGGATTCGCCGGACGCGATTTCGATCTGCTGGAGGTACGGCAGTTCGGCTGGTTGGGCGAGACGGATCAACACGCCCGTCATCCTGGTAGGTCTGACGCGGACCTCGCAGCCGAATAACGTTAAAGTCCGACTCGATGCGAACAAGAACTGTGCGCGTCCTCCTGGTCGAGGACGACGATGGCGACGCCCTCCTCGTCGAGGCGCTGCTCGAAGAAGCGAGCGCGCCGTTCGTCCTGTCGCGCGCGGGCACGCTCGCGGAGGCGGAGGAGATGCTCGCCGACTCCGAATGCGTGCTGCTCGACCTCGGTCTGCCCGACTCGCACGGTCTCGCCGGCCTGCACCGGTTGCTGGCCAAACCCGACGCGCCGGCGATCCTGGTGCTGACCGGGCACGACGACGAGCAGGAGGGCATCAACGCGGTCGCCGCGGGTGCCGAGGACTTCCTGATCAAGGGCAAGGTCGACGGAGAGCTGCTGCTGCGGGGTGTCCGGTACGCGGTCGAACGCCGCCGCGCCGACTTCGCCGAGTTCCAGCTCCGGGAGACGAGCCTGCTGGCCGCCGAGCAGTCCCGGCTCGAACGCGGCCTGCTCCCCCCGCCGCTGCTGCAGGGCTCCGACGTGGGTCTCGACGTGCGCTACCAGCCCGGCGGCCAGCGGATGCTGCTCGGCGGCGACTTCTACGACGCGGTCGGCATGCCGGACGGTACGGTGCACGCGATCATCGGCGACGTCTGCGGCCACGGCCCGGACGAGGCCGCGCTGGGTGTCTGCCTGCGGATCGCGTGGCGTGCGCTGGTCCTCTCCGGCGCGCCGGCCGAGAAGGTGCTGCAGACGCTCGACCAGGTGCTGGTCGCGGAACGGCACGGCGAGGGCATCTTCACCACGGCGTGCATGGTCACGGTCGCGCCGGACCGCCGTTCGGCGCGCTACTTCCTCGCCGGGCACCCGGAGCCGCTGCTGATCGCGGGCACGCAGATCGCGGACCTGCCGCAGTCGAAGATCGGCGTGCCGCTCGGCGTGCTCCCCGACTACGCGTGGACCGGCGTGGACGTGCCGCTGCCGTCCGGCTGGTCGATCGCCTGTTACACGGATGGGTTGATCGAGGGCCGGGTACCTGACGACGTCGACCGGCTCGGCGTCGAGCGTCTGAGCGAGATCCTGCACAGACAGCTCCAGGAAGGCCCCGACTGGATGGACTCGGTCATCGCGGAGGTGACGGAGCTGAACGGCGGGGCACTCGACGACGACGTGGCCATCCTGCTGCTGAAGGACGGAAAGTGAACCTGCCGCAAAAGCTGTCGGCAAGCCGGCTGCTGGGCATCATCGTCGTGGTCCTGCTGGTCATGACCGCGATCGCGATCTCCTCCACCGTCGTCGCCCTCGACGCGCTCAGCGGCGCCAGGGGACGGACGATCGACCAGGTCGAACCCGCCGGGCGCCACGTGGACGAGATCAACCGCGCGCTGCTCGACCAGGAGACCGGCGTGCGCGGTTTCGTGCTCACCGGGCAGGACGCCTTCCTCACGCCGTACCTGGACGGCCAGAAGGCCGAGGCGGACGCCGCGCGGAGCGTGCGCGACCTCGTCGGCGACGTCAACGGCCGGGTGAGCCGCATCGAGCAGCTCGCGGACCAGTGGCGCTCCGAGTACGCGACGCCGACGATCGCCGCCGCCCGGTCCAGCACCACCCCCGGTGCCGAAGGGGGCATCGAGCGCGGCAAGGTGCTGTTCGACCAGCTCCGCGCCGAGATCGGGGCGCTGGGGATCGACATCGGCGGGCTCGCCCGGCAGGCGCGCGCGGACCTCGACCACGCGGCGAGCGTGGTGCTGTGGCTGGTGATCGGCATGGGCGTGCTGCTGGTCGCGGTGATCGGCGGGCTGTCGCTGCTGCTGCACCGCCTGCTGATCGCCCCGCTCGCGGAGCTCGCCGACCACACCCGCCAGGTGGCCTCCGGCGACTTCGAGCACGAGATCGACGCGGACGGTCCACGCGAGACGGTCCAGCTCGGCCAGGACGTCGATGCCATGCGCCGCCGGATCGTGCAGGAGCTCGCGACGCTCGACGCGGCGAAGACCGAGCTGCAGCGGTCGAACTCGGAGCTGGAGCAGTTCGCCTACGTCGCCTCGCACGACCTGCAGGAACCGCTGCGCAAGGTGGCGTCGTTCTGCCAGCTCCTGCAACGCCGCTACGGCGGCCAGCTCGACGAGCGCGCCGACCAGTACATCGACTTCGCGGTCGACGGCGCGAAGCGGATGCAGGGGCTGATCAACGACCTGCTGGCGTTCTCCCGCGTCGGCCGGATGACCCGCGAGCAGACCCTGATCGACCTCAACGAGGTCGTGCGCCAGGTCGTCGACAGCTTCTCCGACCGGATCGAGGAGACCAGGGCGCTGGTCGTGGCCGAGGAACTGCCTTCCGTGCGCGGTGAGGCGACTCTGCTCAGCGCGGTGTTCCAGAACCTGATAAGCAATGCCCTGAAGTTCAGGGGCTCGTCCGACCCGGTCATCAACATCGAGGCGGAGCGCGACGGGGAGCTGTGGAAGTTCTCCGTGCACGACAACGGCATCGGGATCGAGCCGGAGTACGCTGACCGGATCTTCGTCATCTTCCAGCGCCTGCACCCCAAGGACGCCTATCCGGGTACGGGCATCGGGCTGGCGATGTGCCGCAAGATCGTCGAGTACCACGGCGGCACGATCTGGCTGAAGACCGATGTGGACTCCGGCACGAGCTTCGAGTTCACCCTGCCCGTCGCACCCGAGCTCGTCGCTCAACCTGAGGAAGCACATGTCTGAAACACCGATGACCGTGATCGACGTCCTGCTCGTCGAGGACGACCCGGGCGACGCCCTGATGACGCAGGAGGCGTTCGAGCACCACAAGATCCGCAACACCCTGCACGTGGTGAAGGACGGCGTGGAGGCGCTGGAGTTCCTGCGGCGCGAGGGCGTGTACGCGAACGCGCCGCGGCCGGGCCTGATCCTGCTGGACCTGAACCTGCCCCGCAAGGACGGGCGTGAGGTGCTCAGCGAGATCAAGGCCGACGCGGAGTTCCGCTCCATCCCGGTCGTCGTGCTGACGACGTCGGAGGCGGAGGAGGACATCCTGCGCAGCTACAGCCTGTACGCGAACGCGTACGTGACCAAGCCGGTCGACTTCGACAGGTTCATCGAGGTCGTCCGGCAGATCGACGACTTCTTCGTCACCGTGGTGAAGCTGCCCCGCTGATCACGGCGGCGCTGAAGTCCAGGCACGACCGGCAGATGGTCGCGTCCGCACCCTCGTGGACGGGTCGGGTCTCGCTGCAGAACGAGCAGTCGCCGACCTCGCCCACCTGGGCCTCGGCGACGCACAGGTCGCAGATCAGCGCGGCCGGCCCGGCCATCATCTTGTCGACGTCGGCCGCGCCGCGCCCGCAGAACCAGCAGCGTTCGGTCCGCTTGGACTGCTCCACGATCTGATGGACGCGCTGGTGGCTCATCCCCAGCGCCTCCGCGATCTCGCGCATGGACCCACCGGCGCGGTGCAGCCGCAGCACGGTGTGCTGGTAGACGGCCTTCGCGATGTCGGCCTGCTCCTGCGCGGCGGAGGAGGCGGTGCCCGCCTTCCGCGCCGCTGCCAGCAGTTCCTCGTCCAGAGTCATGGCGTCCACGTTAGCCAGACGCGTCTAGGACGTCTAGACGCCGTCTAGGTCAAGTAGACGCTCAGTCGACGCTGCGGACGATCACCGGCTCCTCGTCGGCCTGCACGACCCATTCCTGGGGCTCGCGCGGGTCAGGGATGACAGGTGCCCAGATCCCGGTGCCACCGGGACGGCGCCTGCGCAACTCGAATTCCTCTCGCGTGGTCATGCACTCCGGGTACCCGACTCGGCGGAACGTATGCCCGACAGCATGGTCGTGATGGCCGCCATGACCCGTCGCGTGGCCTCGGCGAGCACCTCGGCGGTGAGCTCGCGGTCGTACAGGTCGGACAGGTCCACCGGCGCGCCGGCGACGACCTCGATCCGCTTGCGGGGCAACAACCTCGGCAGGACCGCGCCCTTGGGCAGCAGGTCCTGCGTGCCCCACTCGGCGACCGGCACGACCGGCACGCGGGACTCGAGCGCCATCCGCGCGACCCCGGACTTGCCCTTCATCGGCCAGTTGTCCGGGTCGTCGGTGAAGGTGCCCTCGGGGAACACCATCACGCACTCGCCGTCGCGCAACGCCTCCACGGCGGGCCTGAGCGCCTCCGAGGCCTTCACGGTGCCGCGTTCGACCGGGATGTGGCCACCGGAACGCATCACCCAGCCGAAGACCGGCATGCGCCACAGGGAGGCCTTAGCGAGCACGCGCGGCACCCGGTTCGACATGAGCGCGAAGACCACGGCCGCCACGGTGTCCGCGTTGGACAGGTGGTTGAACGCGAGGATCACGCCGCCGTTGCCCGGCACGTGCTGCTTGCCCCGCACGCGCAGCCTGACGAACAGCACGACGACGGGCCACAGGACGTCGATCGCCAGCGAGAACCAGAATCCCCTGCCCCTGCGGGGCATCTTCCAGGTCCAGGCGGCCAGTTCGAGCGGTGTCACGCCTGGTATTCGAGCACGCCGGCGTTCAGAGTTCGGGTCAATTCGCCACGTTCGACCAGAACGTCGAGGTGGGCGGCCGTCTCACCGATCGCCAGCACCTGGTTGAACATGTCGAGATCGTCGAACCGGCGCTGGCGGCGCGTCCAGCCGATCTTGCGCGCCGTCTCGAACGCGCTGCCCGCCACGGCCCGGTGGATCTCCTCCAGCCGCTGCTCGTGGAACTGCAGCAGTTCGTCGACGCGGGCGTGTGAACTGTCCGTCACCTCGCCGTGCGCGGGCAGCAGCCTGAGGTCCGGCAGCTCACGGGTGAGCCGCAGCGACGTCATGTAGTCACCGAGTGGCAGCTCGGGCCGCAACGGCTCGAACCCGATCGACGGCGTGATGTGCGGCAGCACGTGGTCGCCGGAGAACAGCACCTTGGCGGTGTGGTCGACGAACACGACGTGACCACGCGTGTGGCCGGGCGTCGGGATGACCTCCAGCCGGCGGTGCTCGAGGTCGACGGTGCTGCGCACGAGCCACTCGTCGGGCTCCTCGTAGTCACGCAGCGCCTCGCCCCGGTCGACGTGGTGCATGATCTTGACCCACGTCTCGGCGAGTTCGCCGGCACCCCACTTGCGCAGGTCGGAGACGTTCTGGTCCTCCTTGCCGTGCAGCATGTGCAGCAACGAGGGCTGCTCGCCGAGGCCGAGCCCGATCCTGCTGCCGAACGTCCGGCGTAGTGACACGGCCATCGTGAAGTGGTCGCGGTGGACGTGCGTGATGAGGAACCTGCGGATGTCCTCGAAGCCCTTGTCCAGGGTGCCGAGGGCGGCTTCGAGCTGGTCACGGGCCTCGTCCAGCGCCCACCCGGAGTCGATGAGGACGAGCCCGTCGCCGTCCTCGATCGCGTAGACGTTGACCGCGCGCAGCCCGTCGTTCGGCAGCGGCAGCGGAATCCGGTGCACACCTGGTGCGACCTCGAACGCGCCCGGCTCACTCCACACGCTCGCCCACCTCATCGTCAGCGCACAACGTCGTTAGCTTAAGCAACTACTACCGGACGGTAACACGGTATTCCGGGTGCTTGTCGATGTACTTCGCGACAAACGGGCACAACGGGGAGATCTTGACATCCCGGGCCTTCACGTCGTCCAGCGCGTACTTGGCGAGCTGACCGCCGAGCCCCTGACCGGCGTACGCCTCGCCGACCTCGGTGTGCACGAGGGCGAGGACGCCGCCGACGTCGCGGTACTCGAGGAAGCCGGCGAGCTCGCCGTCGACGTGGACCTCGTAGCGGCTCTCGGACTCATTGTTGGTGACCACATCAACCATCTTGCCCCGGACGATGGAAAATGGCCCGCATGGACGTCTACCTCCTGATCCTGGGTGACCACCTGCCCAACCCGTGCACGGGTCAGGAGGTGCCCCAGGCCGACCGGCTGCGCGCGATGGTCGAGCAGGCGGTCGTGGCCGAGGAGGCGGGGTTCGCGGGCGTCGCGATCGGTGAGCACCACTTCACCCGCTACATCGTGTCCGCCCCCGAGCTGCTGCTGGCGGCCGTGGCGGCACGGACGTCCACGCTGCGGCTCTCGACGGGCGTGACGCTGCTCGCCCACCGCGACCCGGTGCTGGTGGCCGAGGCGCTCGCGACGCTCGACGTGCTGTCGGACGGACGTGCGGAGCTGATCGTGGCGCGCGGGGTCGACCAGCAGACCGACGCGGCGTTCGGGGTGCAGCCGGGTGAGCTGCGGGCGCGGTTCGAGGAGCACCTGCGGTTGCTGCTCAAGCTGCTGGAGGAGCCGGGGGTCAGCTGGGACGGCAAGTTCCGCGGACCGCTCAGCGAGGTGACGACGACACCGCGGCCCGTGCAGACGCCGCGGCCGACGGTGTGGATCGGGTCGGGGTCGGCGGTGTCGGCGGACCTGGGCGCCGAGTTGGAGATGCCGCTGATGCTGCCCTCGACGTTGCGCGATCCGTCGATCTACCGCGAGGTGGTCGAGCGGTACCGCGAGCGCTTCCCCGGGGGACGGGTCGGCGTGCCCAGCCATGTGTTCGTGGCGAACGAGGACGCGCGGGAGCGGTGGCGGCCGCACCTCGCCGAGTACGCGCGGTTCGCGGATCCGTGGCGCGGGGACGGCGACATCGATGTCGACGCGATCATGGACGGCGCCGCGGTGTGCGGGACACCGGACGAGGTCGCACGACGGCTGAACGCGCTGGCGGAGCACCTGTCCATCGACACGCACCTCGTGATGGTGGACATCGGGGGCATGCCGCACGAATCGGTCGTCGAGACGATCCGGTTGTTCGGGGCGGAAGTGCTTCCGAAACTTGTTTAACGCGCGTGGTGCCAAGGGTTAACACAAGCCCGGCACCATTGACGTCGTGGGCATCAACGTCATCGGCATCACGCATCCCGATCAGGCCGGGGCCCTCCCCGGCGGCACGAACGTGCTGGTGCTGGCCGATGACGGCACGTGCGCCGACGAGTTCCTCGATGCCGACCTCCGTGCGCACCAGTTCGTGGTGCGCGCTCACGGGCGCGGGTCGGCGTTCTTCGGGGTGGCGGACAAAGCCCGTGAGCTGGGTGCGGACCGGGTCCTCTTCGGTGGTGTGCACGACACCGCCGCCTCTCTGGCCACCGGAGAGGACCCCGTGCTCGTGCTCGGCGTGCGACCGCCAGGCGGGCCGATCGCGTGCAACGCGGCGTTCCTCGAACGGCTCGCGCACTGGCCGCGGCCCGCCAGGGCCTATCGCGGCGACGTCGACCACTGGCTGGCCGAGAACGCCCTGCGCGAAGGCCTCCGCGTGGAATTGGTTTCGTGGCTGATGGAACCGACCGTCCCCATGCGACGGAAGTTGACGGCGTAGTCCTCCGAAGGCTGAAGACAGTGCCGCAGCGGTGAAATATCGTTTCCTCCTGCGACCATCCGTGCGCGCCGTGCAGCTGAGAGTTCTCTCAGCGTGGCGATTCGGGCGGGGGCACCGGGGTTAATCTCAGGGTCCATCTCAGTGGAAGACCTGACCCTTCGGTGTGCCCGTGTCGCCGAAGATGGTGCGCACGAAAGCCACAGGAGGGGACAGACAAGTGAGCGCGTCCGATGGAGTCGCGGCCAGAGCCGTCGACGTTTGGAAGTCTTACGGGTCCGGCGATGCCGCCGTGACCGCGCTCGCGGGGGTGAGCGTCGACCTGGAGAAGTCCAGGTTCACCGCGATCATGGGCCCGTCGGGTTCGGGCAAGTCGACGTTGATGCACTGCCTCGCGGGGCTCGACGACGTCACCAGCGGTGAGGTGTGGGTCGGTGGCACCAAGGTCACCGGGTTGAAGGACCGCGGTCTCACGGAACTGCGGCGCGACAAGGTCGGGTTCATCTTCCAGCAGTTCAACCTGCTGCCGACGCTGACCGCCGAGGAGAACATCACGCTGCCGCTCGCGATCGGCGGCAAGAAGGTCGACAAGGCCTGGTTCGACGTCGTCGTGGACACGGTGGGTCTGAGGGACAGGCTGACCCACCGGCCGACGCAGCTGTCGGGCGGCCAGCAGCAGCGCGTCGCGTGCGCGCGTGCTCTGGTGTCACGGCCCGACGTCGTGTTCGCGGACGAGCCGACGGGCAACCTGGACTCGCAGTCCGGCGCCGAGGTGCTCGGGTTCCTGCAGCGCTCCGCCCGTGAGTTCGGGCAGACGATCGTGATGGTCACGCACGACCCGAACGCCGCGTCGTACGCCGACCGCGTCATCTTCCTCAAAGACGGTCACATCGTCCGCGAGCTGCTGTCGCCTTCGGCCGACGAGGTTCTCGAGACGATGAAGCACCTCGACTCCGTCGTGGTGCCGCATGCTTAAGGCGACTATCAAGAGCTTGCTCTCACGCAAGCTCCGGCTGGTGCTGTCCGCGCTCGCGGTGGTGCTGGGCGTCATGTTCGTGTCCGGTTCGTTCGTGCTGACCGACACGCTGCAGCGGTCGTTCACCGACCTGTTCTCGTCGGCTTTCGCCAACGTGGACGTGTCGGTGACGCCGAAGGCGGAGAAGGGCAAGCAGCCCGAACCCCTGACGCCGCAGGCGATCGCGGACGTGAAGTCGGTGGCGGGCGTGGCCTCGGCCGTCGGTGACGTGCAGGGGTCCGCGCGGCCGATCGGCAAGAACGGCAAGGTCATCACGACGTCGGGCTCGCCGCGGTTCGGTTTCAACTGGACCGGCACCGGCCAGGAGAAGATCCGCGACGGCAAGGCTCCCGCGGCGGACAACGAGGTCGCCCTCGGCGGTTACCTCGCGTCCACCGGTGGTTTCAAGGTGGGCGACGACATCTCGTTGCTGACGCTGGAACCCAAGAAGACCTTCAAGGTCACCGGCATCTACGAGTACGCGGGTGGCCGTGACTCACTGGGCGGCGAGCTGTCGGTCGCGTTCACCGAGCCGGTCGCGCAACAGTTGTTGCTGGGCAAGAAGGACGTGTTCTCCGGCGTCACCGTCACGGCGGCGCAGGGCACCACGGACGAGGCCCTGCGGGACGCGGTCGCGGCGAAGATGGGCTCCGGCTACGACGTCAAGACCGGTGCGGTGCTCGCGAAGGAGCAGGCCGACCAGATCAACGAGGGCCTGAAGTTCTTCAACTACGTGCTGCTCGGGTTCGCCGGCATCGCGTTGTTCGTCGGCATCTTCATCATCCTTAACACGTTCTCCATCATCGTCGCCCAGCGCACCCGTGAACTGGCGCTGCTGCGGTCGATGGGCGCCTCACGCGGCCAGGTCATCGGGTCCGTGGTGCTGGAGGCGCTGGTGATCGGCCTGATCGCCTCGATCGTCGGTCTCGGGGCGGGCGTCGGCGTCGGGGCGTTGCTGGCGACCATCTTCAGCTCGCTGGGCGGCAGCAGCCTGCAGCTCGCGGGCATCGGCGTGCCGATGTCGGCGATCATCTCGTCGTTCGCGGTGGGCATGGTCGTCACCGTGGTCGCGGCGGTCATGCCGGCGCTGCGGGCGTCGCGGATCGCGCCGGTCGCGGCGATGCGCGAGGCGGCCACGCCGGACCGTCCGCTCACGAAGATCACGATCACCGGTGCCCTGGTCGCCGCCGCGGGTGGCGCGTCGCTGGCGCTGGGCTTCAACCAGGCCTCGCTGCCGCTGATCTTCGGCGGCATCCTGGTGGCGTTCGTCGGTGTCGCGCTGCTGACCCCGATCCTGTCCAAGCCGATGGTGTCGCTGATCGGCCGGCTGCTGTCGTGGTCGATGCCGGGTCTGCTGGGCCGCCGCAACTCCGCGCGCAACCCGCGCCGGACCGCGATCACCGCGGCCGCGCTGATGGTCGGCATCTCGCTGATCACCGGCGTGAGCGTGGTGCTGACGTCGGCGACCAAGTCGATCGAGAAGCTGGCCTCCGGTCAGCTGCAGACCGACCTGATCATCTCCGGCGAGGGCCAGATGGAGGGCGAGGCGGCGACGTTCCAGCGGGACGTGCTGACGAAGGTCGAGAAGACCGACGGCGTCAGGTCGGCGGTCGGCTGGTCGCAGGACGGCGTGCTGCAGGGCGAGAGCCAGTTGTTCGCGGTCGGCGTCACCGACATGCCGGCGCTGACGACGATGTTCGCGCTCAAGCCGAAGTCCGGGAACATCACCCCGCTGAAGGACGACCAGGTCGCGCTGCCGGAGGAGATGGCGGCCGAGAAGGGCTGGACGGTCGGCAGCAAGGTCTCGCTGCAACTGGCCAAGGCGCCGGAGCCGCGGGACTACACGGTCGCCTTCATCTGGGCCAAGTCCCAGGTGCTGCAGGGCGCGCTCGTGCTGCCGGAGTCCGCGAGCAAGAGCTTCCGGTCCGACCAGATCGCCCAGGCGTTCGTCCAGGTCGCGCCCGGCACGTCCGCGGCGGACGTGCAGAAGCGCGTCGAGCCGTTGTTCGCCGACAACCCGGAGATCACCGTCCAGGACCGCAGCGCGTTCGTGAAGCAGACGACCTCGCAGTTCGACACGGTCCTGCTGATGATCCAGATCCTGCTGGCGCTGGCGATCCTGATCGCCGTCCTGGGTGTCATCAACACCCTGGCGCTGTCGGTGATCGAACGGACCCGTGAACTGGGTCTGCTGCGCGCCATCGGCATGCGGCGGTCGCAGGTCATGCGGATGATCACCGTCGAGTCGGTGGTGATCTCGGTGTTCGGCGCGGTGCTCGGCCTCGCGGTCGGTCTCGCCCTGGGCATCGCGACCGTGCAGGCGCTGAAGGACCAGGGCATCTCGGAGATCGGACTGCCCTGGGCCACCATGGTCCAGTACCTGGTGGTGGCGGCGTTCGTCGGCGTGGTCGCGGCGATCCTGCCGGCCATCCGGGCGGCCAGGCTGAACGTGCTGGACGCGATCGCGTACGAGTAAGTGTTCACGAGAGGTGCTGTGCCAGGCCGTCGCGCGCTGGCACAGCACCTTTTCTCATGCGTGGGGGCAGGTGTCCCGGTAGGCGCTGATGAGCGTGTTCGGCGCGGGCGCCGGGCACAGGAACTGGTCGTACCGCACGTCGTCGTCCACGAACCGCTTGAGCCACGACAGCGTGTACTTCCGCACCGTCACGTTGTCGCTGCGAGGCGCCGAGTGGTCACCGCCGCGCAGTTCCAGGAACGCCTTGTCGGGCGCGGCCGTGATCGAGTTGTAGAACGGCGTCGAGTGCTGCGAGTTGGGCGCGGTGGGGTCGTTCTGGCCGCCGAGCACCAGGGTCGGCACCTGGACCGTCGACCAGCTCTTGGTGGTGTGCCAGCCGGCCATCGGGATCGAGGCCTGCAGGGCGGGACGGGTCGCGGAGGCGCGCAACGCTCCCCCACCGCCCATGGAGTGCCCCATCACGGACAGGCGTGAGGGGTCGACGCGCGGGTTGGTGCGGACCACGTAGTCGAGCGCGGCCAGCAGCTGACGACCCCGGCTGTCGGGGTCGTCGAAGCCGGACAGGGTGTTGATGGTGATCACCACGAACCCGTAGGACGCGAGCCGCGGCCCGAAGTGGGCCACGGAGGACTGGGTGGCGGTGAAGCCGGGTGAGACGGCCACCGCGCCGAACGTGAGATCACTGGTCGGTGTGTAGACCGTGCCGCCGCCGAAGTTCGACTGGCGGGCGACGGCCGCGGACGTCACGGCGAACGTGCCGCGGGCGGCTTCGACGGACGCGGCCGTGGGTGCGGGGCCGCGCTCGTGGGGGTTGGCCGCCGCGGTGGCGACGGCGGGGGCGGTGGCTGGGATCAGCGCCAGGACCAGCGCCGCAAGCAGGGATTTGGTGCGCACGACGAAGACACCTCGATTGGTTGCAGGGGAACCAAAAGCGACGGCGAGGCTCACGCTACCGCCCAGTAGGCCGGTGGGGATTCGGCCACTCGGATGGTTACCGGGACGTTTCGACGCCGTTCGACCGGAGTTCGTCGAAATCGAAGCGGTCACCGAGCGCAGCAGACCGGGACGTTGTCGTCCTGTCCGGTCACCGCAGCGGCGGTATGCCGCGAATCAGGTGGCCCACGAGGGTGATCTCGTGCCCACTCGGAGACAGTTCCTCGTTCTGAGCTCCACAGCAGCACTCACCGGTCTGCTGTCCGAGACTCCCGCGTCCGCAGCCCAAACCGCGCAGCCGTACGCGTCCTACTGGCATCCGGCCACGATCCTGAACTGGGATCCCGCGACGGACCGGGACGCGCGGTACAACCGCAGCACCGTCCCGCTCGCGAGACGTGTCGTCCCGGCCCGACCGGCCAACGCGCACGCCCGTCCGAACGAGGCCCAGGTGCAGGCCCTGGTGGCCTATGCGCCGACGAGCGGTAACCCCGCCCAGGGTGCGCTCGACATGAACTACTACGCCACGAACTACTGGCAGTACATCGACGAACTGGTGTTCTGGGGCGGTTCCGCGTCCGAGGGCCTGATCCTCGCGCCGAACCCGACCGTCACCGACGCCGCGCACCGCAACGGCGTGCGGGTGATCGGCAACGTGTTCCTCCCGCCCACCGCGTACGGCGGCCAGATCCAGTGGGTCCGCGACTTCGTCAAGCGCGAGGGCGACCGGTTCCCCGTGGCGGACAAGCTGATCCAGGTCGCGCGCCACCACGGGTTCGACGGCTGGTTCCTCAACCAGGAGACCGCCGGCGGCAACGCCCAGCTCGCCACCGACATGCGCGACTTCATCGTCTACCTGAAGAAGTCCGGGCTGCGGGTCATCTGGTACGACGCGATGACCGACACCGGCAGCGTCAGCTGGCAGAACGCCCTGACCGCACGCAACCGCATGTTCTTCGAGCAGTCCGACGAGATGTTCCTGAACTTCTGGTGGAGTACGCAGGGCCTCGCGAGCTCCGCCGCGCTGGCGCGGCAGATGGGCCGCAGCCCGTACGACCTGGCGTCCGGCGTGGACGTCGAGTCCAGCGGCTACAACACGAGCGTCGGCTGGTCGAGCGTCTTCCCCGAGGACAGGCCGCACGTGACGTCACTCGGCTTCTACCGTCCGGAGTGGACGTTCAAGTCGGCGACGAGCCCGGCCGACTTCTACGCCCGCGACAACAGGTTCTGGGTCGGCCCGAACGGCGACCCGGCGAACACCACCACGACGGCGAGCTGGAAGGGCATCGCCCACTACATCACCGAGCTCACGCCGATCACGCAGCTGCCGTTCGTCACGAACTTCAACACCGGGCACGGCAGGAAGTTCGCCGTCGGCGGCACGGTCCGGTCCGTGCAGGCGTGGAACAACCTGTCGCTGCAGGACGTCCTGCCGACGTGGCGGTGGAACGTCACCGGTACCGGCACGAAGGTCACCCCGTCGCTCGACTGGGACGACCCGTACGACGGCGGCACCGCGCTGAAGATCACCGGTACTCCCCAGTCCGCCAACGACGTCCGGCTGTTCGCGACGTCGTTGAAGCTGACCGGCAGCAGCCAGTTCGAGATCGTGCACCGCACCGGCACCGGTCCGTCCCGGCTGCAGGCGGTCCTGCGGTTCGGCGCCACCGAACGCGTGCTGGACCTCGGCGGCGTCAGCGGGGCGTGGCGGCGCAGCGTGTTCCCGCTCGGCGAGCACTCCGGCGCGACGCTCACCGAGATCTCGCTGCGGGTGCTGCCGGGAGCCGCGATCACCGCGTTCATCGGCCGGATCGGCGTCACGAACCCGGTCATGACTCCCCCGGCGAGTCCGGCGGACGTGCGGGTCGAGCAGGTGAGCCGTACCGGCACCACGACGGCGTCGGCACGGCTCACCTGGACACGTTCTCCCGGTGCGAGGCAGTACCGGGTCTACAAGTGGACCGGTTCCGAGCGGATCTTCCTCGGTGGCACGGCGAACGACGCGTACTTCGTGCCGGCGATCCCGCTGGCGGGCGGCGAGACCGCGCAGATCGAGGTCGAGGCGGTCAGCGAGGCGTTCGACGTCTCCGCTCCCGCACGCTGTGCCATTTCGCTCGGGCAGATCACTGGTACACCCTGACGTAGTCCAGCACCATGTCCTGCGGCAGCTGCGTCCCGGCCCCCGGCGGGCCGGGCCAGTCGCCGCCCACCGCGTTGTTGATGATCAGGAAGAACGGGTGGTCGTACACCCACGGCCCGCGCGTGGTCTCCAGGACGTTCCGGTCGACGGTGAAGAACCTGTTGCCGTCCACGCTGAACGTCATGTGGCTGGAGTCCCACTCGACCGCGAAGGTCCGGAACGCGCTGGAAGCCGGCTGGCCCAGCTCCAGCGGCGAGCCGTACCCACCCGCACCGAAGTAGGCGGGTGCGTGCAGCGTCGAGTACACGCGGTTCGGCTCCTTGCCGACGTGCTCCATGATGTCGATCTCGCCGGTGTAGGGCCACGGCCTGCGCTGGTCGAAGAAGTCCGCGCCCAGCATCCAGAACGCGGGCCACAGGCCCTGCGTCGACGACACCTTGATGCGCGCCTCGACCCGGCCGTAGGTGAAGGTGAACTTGCCGTAGGTGTTGAGCCGCGCGGACGTGTACTGGCAGGTCCCGCTGCCGCTCACCGGGTCCACCGGGCACGCGCTGCCGGGCGTCACCTCACGACGGGCCTGCAGCACCAGGTTGCCGTTGCCGTCGTGCCGGGCGTTGTTGTTGTTCGTGTAGTACTGCAGCTCGTTGTTCACGCCGGGCCCGGTCTCCGGCGTCCACTTCGAGGCGTCCGGCCCGGTGCCCGCAGGCGCGTTGAACTCGTCCGCCCACACCAGCCGGCCGGGGAACGACGGGTTCGGCGGCAGCGGCGGTGGCGTGACGGGAGCGCCGCCCGTGCCGTAGACCTGGAACTCCCACAACGAGTAGCCGTAGCCGTTCGACCTGGCCGTGCCGTACATCCGCACGTACCGGCCGGTGCCGCTGACCGTCAGCGTCTCCTTGAAGCCGCGACCGGTCGTCGTCGAGTAGATCTCACGCCAGCTGGAGTTGTCGTCCGAGACCTCGATCCGGTACGCGGTCGCGAACGCCGGGTCCCACTGCAGCACGACCTTCGAGATCTGCGCGGGAGCACCGAGGTCGACGGAGATCCAGCCGGGATCGACCCAGCCGTTCGTCGGGTTCGTCGCCCAGCGCGTGGCAGGATCGCGGTCGAACGCCTTGGCCGGGTTGCACCCGCCGCAGTTCGGGTCGTCCTGGAACGTCGACGCCGCACCGGGCTTCCCGTACGAGAGCAGGGTTTCGCCGCCACCACCGTCGCGCGTGCCGAACACCTGGAACTCCCACAGCGAGTAGCCCCACTGGGTCGCCCGCGCGGTGAGGTCGAGGCGCACGTACCGGCCGGTGCCGGTGACCGGAAGTGTCTCGGTGCCACCGGGACCGGTCGTCGTTCGACGAAGTTCCTGCCAGTTGGTGCCGTCCGGCGAGATGCTCAGCGTGTAGGCCCGCGCGCTCGCGGACTCCCACGCCAGCACCACCTGGTCGACGCGCGCGGACGAGCCGAGGTCGATCTGGATCCATTGCGGGTCGCTGAACGCACTCGACCAGCGGGTGCCGAGATCGCCGTCGACCGCCGCGGTGGCGGCGAAGGCGACGTTCTCGCTGCTGGACGCGGTGACCGGGCGGTTCTGCGAGATCAGCGGACCGGCGGCGGAAGCCGTCGTCGGGACGAGCAGGGCGGCCGCGGCCATCGCCGCGACCAACAGGGGAAATCTTGCGCGTTGAAGCCTTCCTGACATTGCTGCTCCTGGGGCCGGAGAACGAGCGGGGACGGCGAGAGAGCGCTCTCTGCGACAGGAGTCCATCACCGAGAGTCAGGGCACCGATCGCGTCCTGTCAAGAAAACCGGGACTTCTGAACGTTTCTTGCGGATTGACGGCCGATTACGACCTGCGCCATGCTCGATTGGCGTGAGAGCGCTCTCCCAATCCTGCTGCGGAGAGGAAAGCTTCAATGAGGAAGCCCTTGTTCCACATCGCCGCCGTCATCGGGCTGATAGCCACAGCACTCAGCGTTCCCGGTGCGGCACAAGGAGAACCAGTCCGCGTGGCCGAGTTCCTCGCGGAGTGCCCGATCAGCCACCGGCTGGCGGACGACCCGATCGTGCTGCCGAACCTGGCCGGTGCCTCGCACTTCCACGACTTCTTCGGCAACCACTCGACGAACGCCCGTTCCACCCAGCAGTCGCTGGAGGGCCAGACCGGCAACTGCAACCCGGCCTCGGACATCTCGTCCTACTGGGTGCCGACGCTGTACCGGAACAACACGGCGATCGCACCGACCGGCGTCACCTTCTACTACCTCGGTGAAGGCGTGAACAACCCGGCGGCGATCCAGCCGACGCCGTACGGGTTGAAGATCGTCGCGGGCAACGCGAAGGCCACGGGTGATGCCGACAGCATCGCGCGCTGGTCCTGCCTGCACGCCGGGCACGTCAACCCGTCCAAGAACTTCGTGACCTGCCCGGCGGGCACGATGCTCGAGACCTACCTGGACTTCCCGCAGTGCTGGGACGGCCGCAACCTCGACTCGGCCGACCACAAGTCCCACATGTCCTACCCGGTCGCGGGCGGCTGCCCGTCGAGCCACCCCGTCTCCGTGCCGAAGCTGCGCATGGTGCTGCGGTACCCGGTGAACGGCAGCACCGCCGGACTGCGGCTCGCTTCCGGTACGGGACAGACGATGCACGGTGACTTCTTCAACGTGTGGCCGCGCGCCGAGATGGAACGCCGCGTCCGCAACTGTCTCAACGTGGTGATCAAGTGCGACCACAACGGCAACCACGGATGACAGTGCTCCTGCTGGCAGGCCTTCTCGCGGCCTGCCAGCAGGCTCCACCCGCACCACCTCCTCCACAACCGACGCCCCAGAACGGTTATGGCGCAACGGAACGAGCGTTCGTCGAGCTGGCGATCGCCACCGACGAGCAGGCGCTCAAGCTGCTCGACCTCACCGACTCCACCGAGCTGAAGCAGAACCGGAACGTCGAGCTCACCGAACTGAGGAAGCTGCTCGACGCGCCGTACGTCAACAACCACGCCGGGCACGACATGCCGGGCATGCCGACGGACGCCGAGATCCAGCTCGCCTCGACCAGTCCGGACGCGCTGAAGCAGTTCGTGCACACCCACCTCACGGAATCCCTCGAGGTCGTGCGGTCGGCGGGGCCGGCCATCACCCACCCGCCGACCGCCGAGGTGGTCAAGCTGATGGAACGCCACCGCACGGCGGAACTGGCGGCCGGGTGAAGCGCGTGACGCTGGAGGAGGTGGCTCGGGTGGCCGGGGTGTCGCGCGCGACCGCGTCGAGAGTCGTCAACGGTGCCTCCAGCGTCGACGAGTCGTTGCGGCACGCCGTGCAGAAGGCCATCTCCAGCACCGGTTACCTGCCGAACATCGCCGCCCGCTCCCTCGTCACCCGTCGGGCCGACGCGATCGGGTTACTGCTGCCCGACGAGCGCCGCATGGACGGCGACCCGCACCTCGCGAGCGTCGTCAGCGGCGTCACCCGCGTCGTCCGCCCGCTCGGCATCCACCTCGTGCTGATGATGACCGGACCGGGCACCCGTGAGCAGGCCCTGAGCGACCTGCGGTGCGGACGGCTGGACGGCGTGATCCTCGTGCACACCGATCCGGCGGACCCGGTGCCCGGCCAGCTGATCGCGGCCGGGCTCCCCGTCGTGCTGGCCGGCCGCCCGCTCAGGCCGATGCCGATCACCTACGTCGACGTGAACCAGACCGCGGGCGCCGCACTGGCCGGACGCCGCCTCAAGTCGTTGCAGCGCAACCGGATCGCGACGATCACCGGCCCGCAGGACACCGCGGCGGGCCAGGACCGGCTCGCCGGGTTCCTCGCCGAGGTGCCGGACGCCGTGGTGGTGCACGGGGACTTCACCCGGCAGTCCGGCATCGCCGCGATGGAGAGGCTGCTCCGCTGCTGCCCGGACGTCGACGGCGTGTTCATCGCCTCGGACCTGATGGCGAACGGCGCCATCCCCGTCCTGCACCGCAACGGCCGCAAGGTTCCCGCCGACGTGGCCGTCGTCGGGTTCGACGACAGCAGCGCCGCCCTGACGTCCGAACCCGAGCTGACAACGGTCCGGCAGCCGATCAGCGACATGGCCGCGGAGATGGCCCGTCAGCTGCTGCGCCAGATCGAACAGCCGCGCTCCCCCGCCACGTCGGTGATGTTCGAGCCGTCGCTGGTGGTCCGGGACAGCGGCTGATCACGCGCTGCGCTGACGCACCGGCATGTCCCGGGCGATCGCCCACGTGCCGGCGAGCGCGACGAGGAACGCCGCCACCGACAGGACGTGCCAGCCCGACCCCAGCACCGACGGGACGTTGCGGAAGAACGGGAAGTCGCCCGAGCCGGGGATCTGCACCCGCGTGATCACCACGAACGCGAACGCGACGGGGAGCACGAAGATCCCGCCCGCGCCGAACCTGTCGAACGCCGCCGCGCAGAGCATGCCCACGGCGACCCACACCAGGTACATCTGGAAGTACGCGTACTGCGTGCCGTGCTCGCCCGCGCTCCAGTCCATCAGCGAGTAGATCCCGCCCTCGACGAGGAACCCGAGCCACTCGGCCACCGTCATCACGAGCGCCAGCACGACGGAGAACCCTGACGCGGCAACGAGGAACTCGCGGCGCGTGCGGCCGTGCGCGATGGCGATCGGCAGCGTGTTGTGGATCGCGTAGACACCGATGAACAGCAGGAACCACGGCCCGATCTGGGACGCGACGACGTTCCACGCGCTGATCTCGACGTCGCGGAAGATCGAGACGACGAACGTCAGCGCCACGACGAACGCGAACGCGCCGCCCGCGACCAGCGCGCTGAACGTGGTGAGCGCCGTGGTCAGGTGGCGGAAGATCTTCACCGCTTGCCTCCGACCGGTTCGGTGAGGTGGACGAACAGGTCCTGCAACGCGATCGGGCCCAGTTCCAGGCCGAGCTGGCGGGCGCGGACCAGCTGTCCGTCGTCCAGCGCGCCGTAGACCATCGCGGCTTTGGTGCGTCCCAGCGACTTCTCGCCGAGCACGGTCAGCCCGGCCGTGAACTCGTCGACGTCGGAGGCGTTGCCGGTGACCTCGGTACCGCGCGAGCGCAGCACGTCGGCCTCCTCCTGCAGCACCAGCCGACCGGCGTCGATGATCAGCACCTCCTCCAGCAACGAGGAGAGCTCCTCGATCAGGTGCGTGGAGATGACGATCGTGCGCGGGTGTGCCATGAAGTCGTGGAGCAGCGTGTCGTAGAACGCGTACCTCGTCGGGGTGTCCATGCCGAGGTGCGACTCGTCCAGCATCGTCAGCGGCGAGCGGCTGGCGAGCCCGATGACGACGCCGAGCGCGGACCGCTGCCCCAGCGACAGTTCGCCGACCTTGGTCTTCAGGCCGATCCTGAACAGGTCCACCAATTCGAGCGCGTAGTCGTTGTCCCACGTGTCACGCCACGCGGCGCCGTACTCGAGGACGTGCGAGACCTTGTCGCTCTTGTCCGCGGCGTCGGCGCTGTGCCGCACCAGGCAGACCTGACGCATCGAGGCGGCGTTCTCGAAGACCGGAGCGCCGTCGAGCTGAACGGATCCTGAAGGCTTGCGGTACCCCGCCAGCGCCGACATCAGGCTGGTCTTGCCCGCGCCGTTGCGACCGAGCAGCCCGTAGATCTTGTTGCCCGACAACGAGAAGCTCATGTCGTCGATGGCGACCGTGTCGCCGTAGCGAACCGTTAAGCCCTGCACGTCGATCCGCATCACACGCCCCCGTTCTTCTCGTGCTGTTCGATCCGGCGGATGACCTCGGCGAGCGGGATGCCGATGGCACGCGCCTCCGCGACCATCGGGTCCACGACCTCGCCGAAGAACGTCTCCCGCCCCTGTGCCCGCAGCATGTCGCGAGCCTGCGCGCCCACGAACATCCCGATCCCCCTCTTCTTGTAGAGCACCTGTTCGTCCACCAGCTGCTGGAAGGCCTTCGCCGCGGTGGCCGGGTTGATCCGGTAGTAGGAGGCGTACTGGTTGGTCGACATGACCTGCTCGTCCGCCTTCAACGCCCCGCTGAGCACGTCCGCCTTGATCCGGTCGGCGATCTGCCGGTAGATCGGGCTCCGGTCGTCGAACATGGGTTACTTCCTTGGTTCGTTACTCATGTAATGAACCATAGCACCGGCGGCGTAGGATCGGCCAGGTGGTCGGGGTCGCGATCCTCTGCGCGGTGCTCGCGGCCGGGTGCAGCGCACTCGGCGCGATGTGGCAGCACGCCGGTGTGCGGGAGACCCCTGACCTGAAGCTCGCCTCCGCGCATCAGCTCGTGCGCTCACGCCGCTGGGTGCAGGGATTCCTGGTGCTCTTCGCGTGCGCGGTGCTGCAGGTCGTCGCGCTGGCGCTGGCCCCGGTGTCGGTGGTCGCACCGTTGAACGCGCTGGCCATCCCGATCATCGCGGTGGCCCGTGCGCGCCGGCTGACCGGGCTGCTCGCCGTGGCGGTGCTGGTGGCGACGGCCGGGATCGTGGTGTTCGTGTCCATCACGGCGGGCGCGGCGGTGCCGACCGAGGTCTCGCCGAAGGTGGCGCTGCAGGCCGGCCAACTCGTCGTCGCGGGCGTGCTGGTGTGCGTCGTCGCCGCGACGTTCACGGCGGGGGCGATCCGGGCGCTGGCGCTCGCGATCGGCGCCGGGATCGCGTACGGACTGGTCGCCGTGCTGGTCAGGGACGTCACGACGGCGTTGCCGGTGGTCGAGTGGGTGTCGCTCGGCGGGCTGGCCGTCGCCTTCCTGACCGGGGCGTGGTTCATCCAGCTCGGGTACGCCGCCGGACCACCGGACCTCGTCGTGGCCGGGCAGACCGTCGTGAACCCGATCGTGGCGGCGTGGATCGGCATCAAGCTGCTCGGCGAGGGCACGGGGATGAGCGCGCTGTCGCAGGCGGGCCTCGTGATCAGCGCGGTGGCCGCGGTGACCGGGACCGTCGTGCTGGCCCACTACCACCGGGTCAGGGTCGACGCCTGACCCGGCGGGCACGTCCCCCGTGGACCTACTTGACGGCCTGGAGCTTCGGTTCAGCGAGCTGCTGCTGGACCCGGCGCAGCACCGAGTCAAGGATCTCGCCGACGCGCACCGCCGTGTTCGACAGCAGCGACGACGTGATGCCGTGCGTGTGTTCAGTGCCGCCCTGCAGGTAGATGCCTCCGCTCAGGGCGTCACCGGTGACGACGCGGTAGTCACGGGTCACCTTCAGGCGGCCGCTGTCGTCGCGTTCGCAGTGGCGGCCGAGGTCGCCGAGCAGCCGGACGGGGTTGGCCGGCCGGTAGCCCGTCGCGTACACGACCACGTCGGCGTCGATCGGCAGCCGGCCGCCGTCCGCGAGCGACTCGACGACGCACTTGCCGTCTGCCGTCACGTCGATGAGCCTGGAGGTGTTGTGCAGCAACAACCTCTGGCGTCCGACGACCTTCTCGCGGTACACCCGCCGGTAGAGCTCCTCGATCAGGTCGCCGTCGACCACGCCGTAGTTCGTGTTGGCGTGGTAGCCCATGAGCCTGCGCTTGACCTCTTCGGGCGCGGAGTAGAAGTCGTCCACGGCGGCGGGGTCGAAGATCCGGTTCGCGAACGAGCTGTCGTCGGCGGGGCTGTAGCCGTACCGCGCGAAGACGCCGTGCACCTCGGCCCGCGGGAACCGGTCGTAGAAGAACGCCACGGCCTCGGCCGCGCTCTGCCCCGCACCGACCACGACGACCTGACGCGGGTCCTCCAGCGTGTCGACGCGGGTGAGCAGGTCCTTGCTGTGCCAGATCCGGTCGCTCGTCTCGATGCCGTCCGGCAGGTTGGCCTCGAGGCCGGTCGCGAGCACCAGGTTGCGCGCCCGGACCCGCTGCTCCCCCGCGGTGAACTCGAAGCCCTCGTCCACGGCGCGGACCTCGGAGACCTCCGCGCCGTACGACACGTGGTGCCCGACCCGTTCCGCGGCCCACTCGAAGTAGTCGTGGAACTCCTTGCGCAGCGGGAAGAGGTTCTTGTGGTTGACGAAGTCGATCAACCGCCCGCGGTCGCGCAGGTAGCACAGGAAGCTGAAGCCGCTGGTGGGATTGCGCAGGGTGACGAGGTCCTTGAGGAACGAGACCTGCATGGTCGCGTCCTCGAGCAACATCCCCCGGTGCCAGCCGAACCGCGGCTGCCGCTCGAAGAAGCGGGCCCTGACGGGGAGGTCGTGTTCCTCCACGGCGATCGCGAGAGCGAGGTTGGACGGCCCGAAGCCTATTCCGGCCAGGTCTAACACCGGTTCCATCGCGATCCTCTCCTGGCACTCCACCGTGGGGTAAAGTGACCCTAACTTAACTAAGGCATACCTTAGCTAGTGCATTTGGGCGTGATCTACGCCGCTGGTGCACCGGAAGGCGTCACTGAAGTGGCTCGGAGAGGTGAACGGCACCGCGCGGACGCCCCTGCTCAGGTCTGCGCCTTCGGGCGTGGCCGCCCGGGATCGGGGCCGGCCCGGCCGCCGTGGGGGCGCATGAATTCCACGACGGCCGAGCCGGGGATCAGGAACTGCGGGGCCGGGTGATCAGGTCCCGGAACCACCGCGCGCTCTGCTTCAGGGTCCGCTGCTGGGTCTCGTAGTCGACCCGGACGATGCCGAACCGCTTGCCGTAGCCGTAACCCCACTCGAAGTTGTCCATGAGCGACCACGCGAGATAGCCGCGCACGTCCGCACCTGCGCGCACGGCGGCGGCCACGGCCCCGATGTGCGACTTCAGGTACTCGACGCGGTCGGTGTCGGCGACGTGGCCGTCCTCGACGTCGAGGTCGTCGAAGGCCGCGCCGTTCTCGGTGATCACCATCGGCACGCCGTAGTCCTCGTGCAGCCGGACCAGCAACGACGTGAAGCCCTCCGGCACGATCTCCCAGCCCATCGCGGTGACGGGGCGGCCCTGCGGCACCACCTCGGACACGGCCGGGTCGCCGGTCGCCTTGTGGACGTGCGAGGTGTAGTAGTTCACGCCGACCACGTCCAGCGGGGTCGAGATGATCTCCAGGTCGCCGGGGTGGACCGGCATCCCGGCACCGCGTGCGGCGATGTCGGCCAGCACGTCCTCCGGATAACGCCCGTGCACCAGCGGATCCAGGTAGATCCGGGTGCCCAGGCCGTCCGCGCGACGGGCCGCGTCCACGTCACGCGGGTCGTCCGAGGCGGCCGAGTGGGTGCCCATGTTCAGCGTGATGCCCAGCGACGCCACGCCGCGGGAACGCAGCTCCCGCGCGGCCAGTCCGTGCGCCAGCAGCAGGTGGTGCGTGGCGCGCATGGCCTCCGCGAAGTTCGTGCGGCCCGGAGCGTGCCGGCCTGTGTCGTAGCCGAGCATGGCCGAGCACCACGGCTCGTTCAGCGTCGTCCACGTCGGCACCCGGTCGCCCAGCGCGTCGTGCACCAGGCCCGCGAACTCGGCGAAGCGGTAGGCGGTGTCGCGGTGCGGCCAGCCGCCCGCGTCCTCCAGCTCCTGCGGCAGGTCCCAGTGGTAGAGCGTCAGCCACGGGTCGACGCCCTTGTCCAGCAGCTCGTCGACGAGGCGGGAGTAGAAGTCGACGCCCTTGGGGTTCACCGGGCCGCGGCCACCGGGCTGGATGCGCGGCCACGACACGGAGAAGCGGTACTTGTCGACGCCCAGGCCCGCGATCATCGCCACGTCGGCCGGCATGCGGTGGTAGTGGTCGCAGGCCACATCGCCGGTCTCGCCGTTCACGACGGCGCCGGGACGACGGGAGAACGTGTCCCAGATGGACAGTGTCCTGCCGTCCTCGTCCCAGGCACCCTCGATCTGGTACGCCGACGTGGCGACGCCCCAGAAGAAGTCGGCCGGCAGACCCTCGCGCGGATTAGACATGCACACCCTCCAGCCAGCACGCCACGCGGCGCGTCTCCTCCACGGACTCGAGCGACGGCATCCGCTCGCCGCACACGTCCATCGCGGACGGGCACCGCGGGTGGAACGGGCAGCCCGAAGGCATCGACCGCAGGTCCGGCGGTGAGCCCGGAATGCCCTTCAGCTCACGACGCGGGCCGCGCAACGCCGGGAACGACGAGAGCAGGCCCTGGCTGTACGGGTGCTTGGCGGCGCGGTAGATCTCCCCCGCCGGCGCCTCCTCGACCACGCGCCCGCCGTACATGATCGCGATCCGGTCAGAGAACTCGACCAGCAGCGAGATGTCGTGGGTGATGAAGATGACCGAGAAGCCGAGCGTCTCGCGCAGCCGCATCATCTGGCCGAGGATCTGCCGCTGCACCACCACGTCCAGCGCGGTCGTCGGCTCGTCCATGATGACGACCTCGGGTTCGAGCGCGAGCGCCATCGCGATCATCACGCGCTGCCGCATGCCGCCGGAGAGCTGGTGCGGGTACGCCGTGAGCCGGTCGGCCGGGATGCCGACCAGACCAAGCAACTCGCGAGCACGGGCGGTGCGCGCCGGCCGCTTCACGTCCGGCCGGTGGGTGCGCAGCACGTCGTCCAGCTGGGTGGCGACCGAGATGACCGGGTTCAGGGCGTTCATCGCGCCCTGGAACACGATCGCGATCTCGCTCCACCGCAGCACCTGCAGTTCCTTGTCGCTCAGCGACAGCAGGTCCTTGCCCTTGAAGAACACTTCGCCCGAAGGCACGTGTCCCGGCGGTTGCAGGAGCCTGGTCGCTGCGTAGGCCAAAGTGGACTTGCCGCTGCCGCTCTCCCCCGCGAGCCCGAGCACCTCGCCCTTGTTCAGGGTCAGCGTGACGTTGTGCACGGCACGCAGCGTGCCGTAGTCGACCGAGAGATCGCGGATCTCCAGCACCGGGCTCATGCGCGCACCTTCCGCAGCCGGGGATTCGCGTACTCGTCGATCCCGAAGTTGATCAGCGCCAGCGCCGTGCCCAGCAACGCGATGCACAGGCCGGCGGGGACGAACCACCACCACGCGCCCAGGCCGAGCGCCTGGTTGCTCTGCGCCCAGAACAGGATCGTGCCCCAGTTCCAGGTCGACAGCGAGATGACGCCGACGAACGACAGCGTGATCTGCAGCATGACCGCGAAGATCACCGTGCCGACGAAGCCGGAGCCGATGACGGCCAGCAGGTTCGGCAGCACCTCGAACACGATGATGCGCCAGGTGCGTTCACCGGACGCCCGCGCGGCCTCCACGAAGTCCCTGCGCCGCAACGACATCGTCTGGGCGCGCAGGATCCGCGCACCCCACGCCCACGCGGTCAGGCTGATCACCGCGGCGATCAGCACGGTGTCCGCCGAGGGCAGCATCGAGGCCACGATGATGATCAGCGGCAGCGCCGGGATCACCAGGAAGACGTTGGACAGCATGGACAACGCCTCGTCGGCCGCGCCGCCGAGGAACCCGGCGGTCACCCCGACGAGGATCGACAGGAAGGTCGCGAGCACACCGCAGACCAGCCCGACGACCATCACCCCCCTGGTGCCCACGAGCACCTGGGAGAAGATGTCCTGCCCGGTCATGGTCGTGCCGAACCAGTGCGACCCCGACGGCGGCGACAGCAGGTCGTCGCTCATCGCGGACGGGTCGTACGGCGCGATCCACTCGCCGATCACCGCGATCAGCGTGAAGAAGGCCAGGATGCCCAGGCCCAGCTTGGTCTTGAAGTTCATCCGTCAGCCCTCCTTCCGGGTGCGCGGGTCCAGCAGCAGGTAGCCGATGTCCGCGAGCAGGTTCGCCACCAGCACCGCCAGCGTGATCACCAGGAACACGCCCTGCATCAACGGGTAGTCCTTCCCGCCGATGCCCTGGAACAGCACGTACCCCAGGCCCGGGTAGGAGAAGACCATCTCGACCAGCAGGGCGCCGCCGACGATGAACCCCAGCGACAGCGCGAAACCGGAGATCGACGGCAGCACGGCGTTGCGCGCGGCGTAGGCGAACATGATCCGCTTCTGGGTGAGTCCCTTGGCCCGTGCGACGAGCACGTAGTCCTCGGCGGTCACGGTCACCATCATGTTGCGCATGCCGAGGATCCAGCCGGCCACCGAGCTCACGACGATCGTGACGCCGGGCAGCACCGCGTGCTCCAGCACGCTGCCGATGAACTCGCCGGAGAACTCCGGCACGAGCCCCGGCGCGTAGCCGCCGGACGCCGGGAACAGCGGCCACGTCACGGAGAACAGCGAGATCGCGATCAGCCCGAGCCAGAAGTACGGGATCGACGAGAGGAACGTCGTGACCGGGATGAGGTTGTCCATCCACGACCCGCGCTTCCAGCCCGCGTAGACGCCCAGCAGGGTGCCGAGCAGGAACGCGATGACCGTGGTGACGCCGACGAGGCCGAGCGTCCACGGCATCGACTGCGCGAGCACGTCCGCGACCGGTGTCGGGAAGAACGTGAACGACAGTCCGAGATCACCCCGGAACAGCGAGCCCCAGTAGTCGACGTACTGCTCCCAGATCGACTTGTTGTCGTCGAGTCCGAAGAGGACGTACAGCGACGCCATGGCGTCACTGTTCAGCCGGCCACCGAGCTTGGTGATCATCGCCTGCACCGGGTCGCCGGGAAGCAGGCGCGGCAGCAGGAAGTTGACCGTGATCGCCGCCCACAGGGTCACCAAGTAGAACAACGCACGGCGGAGTAGGAACGTCATGCCGCCGCCTCCACGTACAACCAGCACGCCGCCCAGTGCCCGTAGGAGTCGACCTCGGTGCGCGGTGGCGCCTCGGTCCAGCAGCGGGTCTGCACCTTCGGGCAGCGCGGCGCGAACTGGCAGCCGGTCGAGACCTGCGCGACCTCCTCCAGCGGCGCGTCCAGCGCGACGACGGCCCGTTCGGGGTCGGGCGCGGACTCGATCAGCAGCTGCGTGTACGGGTGGGCGGGCCGCTGCGTCACGGACTCGCTCTCCCCGCCCTCGACGATCTGCCCGCCGTACATCACGAACGTCTCGTCCGCGAAGTAGCGCGCCGACGCGATGTCGTGCGTGATGTAGAGGACCGCGAGCTTGAGCCGTTCCTTCAGGTCCAGCAACAGGTTCAGCACGCCGAGCCGGATGGAGACGTCCAGCATGGACACCGGTTCGTCGGCGAGCAGCACCTCGGGGTTCGCCGCGAGCGCACGGGCGATCGCGACGCGCTGCCGCTGACCGCCCGAGAGCTCGTGCGGGTACCGCGAGGCGAAGTCGGCGGGCAGGTTCACCCGCTGCAACAACTCCTCCACCGTCTCCGACCGCTTGTGGATCTTCAGCGGCCGGGTCAGGTGGTAGCGGATCGTGTGGATCGGGTTGAGGGATGCGAAGGGGTCCTGGAACACCATCTGGACCTTGCGCCGGTACTCCCGGACCCTCCGCACCTTCTCGCCGTCCAGCAGGATCTCGCCGGAGGTGGGTTCCACGAGCCGCGCGAGCAGCTTCGCCACCGTCGACTTGCCTGATCCGGATTCGCCGACGAGGGCGGTCACGCGCCCGCGGCGCAGGACGATGGAGACGTCCTGCACCGCACGCACGCGCTTGTAGGTCTTGACCAGACCCTTCGCTTCAAGCGCGACTTCATTCATGATCAGGATCCCGCGGGCTTCAGCTTCATGACGATCTGGAGGGCGTTGGGCAGGGTCGCCTGCGGCGGACCGTACGGGTCCTCCTCGGTCGGCCAGCCGACCCAGTTCTTCGTGCTGTACTCCGCGCCGATCGGGCCGGCGGAGGTCGGGATCATGGGGACCTGCTCGACCATGATCTTCTGCAGCACCGCGAGGGCCTTGGCCCGCGCCGCGTCGTCGGCGGCGTTCGCGTACTCGGCCAGCGCCGCCGTCGCCTCGGGGTTGTTGTAGCGCCCGAAGTTCACCGCTGCGGTCTGCCCCAGCGGCTTGATCTCCGCGCCGTCCATGATGTTCTGGTACATCTCGTACGGCGTGGCACCGGTGTTGGTCCAGCGCAGCGAGCCCTGGAACTGGCCGTTGGCGAAGTCGGTCGTCCACGCGTCCGCGGTCTGCGTGCGCACGGTCGCCTCGATGCCGATCTTCTTCAGGTCGCCCTTGATGATGTCGAGCACCGTCAGGTAGTCCGACCAGCCGGACGGGTTCGTGAGCTCGAGCGTGACGGGCTTGCCGTCGGGAGCCTGGAGCACGTCACCCGCGTACTTGAAGCCGGCGGCGGTGAGCTTGGCCTTGGCGCCCTCGACGTCGATCTTGAACTTCGCGTCCTTGTACTCCGGCGCGAGGAACGAGTCACCGGCGGGCAACGGCATGCCGGTCTTCGACTCGAGCTTCGGGAACAGCCGTGCCTCACCCTTGACGAAGATCGCCTCGCGGTCGATCACGTCGCTCATCGCGGAGCGCAGCGCGGCGTTGTCGAACGGCGCCACCGTCGTGTTCAGCCACAGGCCGTGGATGCCCAGACCGGCCGGGAACCAGAGCTTGTGGTTCGCCGGGTCCTTGTCGACGTAGAGCTTCTGGTAGTCCGGGATGAAGACGTAGGACCACTGGCTCGCACCCGACGCCAGCGCGGTGGTCTGCGCCGTGTTGTCGTTGTACGAGGTGTACTGGATCTCCGGGACCTTGGGCAGTTCCTGCCAGTACTCTGCGCGCCGCGCGATCGTCACGGTCTGCGAGGTGAACGACTTCAGCTCGTACGGACCGGTGCCGACGGGCTTCGGGTTCGTGTAGGTCGTCGGGTCCTGGATGGTGCTCCACACGTGCTGCGGGATCACCATCGCGCTGATGACCTTGTTGCGGTTCACGAACTGCGGGCTCGCGAACGAGACCTCGACCTTGCCGTCCGGCGTGGCCGTGGCGGTCTCGACCTTGAGCGAGTCGCGGTTGTTGAGCGCGGGCCACTTCTTCAGGATCTCGTACGAGAAGGCGACGTCAGCGGCCGTGAGCGGCTTGCCGTCGGACCACTTCACGTTCTCCCGGATCGTGAAGGTGACCTTCTTGAAGTCCGGCGTCCAGTCCCACTTCGTCGCGAGCCACGGCACCGGGTCCTGGGCCGGGCGCGTGTTGTTCACGAACGCCAGCGGCTCGTAGATCTGGTAGCGGTAGCCGAGCGAACCCGCCGCCGACGTGGGCAGGAACGGGTTGTGGTTCTCGGTCAGCGGCCCGTTGGGCATGCCCACGGTCAACACACCGGAGGCCTTGCTCGATCCGCCGGAGGAGCAACCTGTCGCCGCGAGCGCCAGTGCTAGCGCGACGATGATTGTTCTGCGCATGGGGGAGTCTCCCGATACGACGAAGCATGAGAGCGCTCTCTCATGCGTACGGCGAACTCGCCAGGCCGCATGCGGTGGCCTGGCGGGTTCTCTTCGGTTGTGGTGGAGCGGGGTGGAGTCAGGGCGCGGATTCGCGCACGATCAACGAGGTCGGCAGCACCAGCGGGTGGTCGGGCATCGGCTGTCCCTCGAGCGTGGAGAGCAGCATCCGCGCGGCGGCGGCACCCATCTCCTGCAGCGGCTGGCGGATCGTCGTCAGCCGGGGTTCGGTGTGTCCCGCGACCGGGACGTCGTCGAAGCCGACCACGGACACGTCGTCGGGGACGGTCCTGCCGGACTCCCGCAGCGCCCGCAGCACCCCGACCGCCGAGAGGTCGTTCTGCGCGAACACGGCGTCGAACGGGATCCCGCTCGCCACGAGCTTGTCCACGGCGACCTCACCACCCTCGGTGGTGAAGTCACCGTCGACGACGAGATCCGGGTGCAGCGTCAGGCCCGCCTCCGCCAAAGCGAGCCGGAACCCGTCCAGCCTCGCCTGAGTGCACCCGAAGTGCGGAGGTCCGGTGACGACGGCGAACCTGCGGCGGCCCGCCGCGACGAGATGCCTCGCGACATCCGCGCCTCCCTGCCGGTTCGTCGTCGTCACCGAAGGGAACTCCGGGTGCGAGCCGCGGTCGTCGATCATGACGACCGGCAGGCCCGCCCGGTAGAGCGTGGAGATGTAGTGCAGCGCGTCCGGCGGCTCGACGACCAGCAGCCCGTCGAAAGCGTTGGCGGACACGTGGTTCGCGAACTGGTTCAGCGACTCCGGCCCGCGGTTGAGCGTGTAGAGCAACAGCCCGTACCCATCGGCCTCGAGGGTGTCGACGATGCCTTGCAGCACCTCACCCATCCACGGCCACGTGAGAGAGGGCGCGAGCATCGCGACGGTCCGCGTACGCCCCCGAGCAAGACCAACCGCACGTGCGCTGGGCACGTACCCGATCTCGTCGATGACCTTGCGAACCCGTTGCGCCGTAGAGGCGTCCACGTCCGGCTTGCCGTTCAGCACGCGTGACACGGTCGCTTTGGACACCTGGGCGCGTTGGGCGACCTCTGCGATCGTGACACGCATGCCGAACTTCCTTCCGCCGCCTCCTGGAACCGGTTCCGTAACCGGTTCCGACGAGGTGTGACGGAGTCAACAGCCTTACCTGAGGATTAGTCAAGACTCTTGCCGGAAGTTCGTGAGAGCGTTTCCACAGCAACGTGCATCGATGCAGGTAGAACACCATCGAGTGACTCGAATTGATACACCTTGATCGATTCGCCCTTCCGTGTTCCACTACTCCGTTCGGCGCACCCCCCAGCGTCTCAACTTATCGTGCACAATCGGGACCATGGGGGTTGTCACGGCGGTAAGCCGCAACGAGGAGTACACGTTCACCAAGCCCACCCGCGACAGCATCACGCTGCTCGCCGGCCTGGGCATCGAAGGCGACGTCCACCAGGGCGTCACGGTCAAGCACCGATCCCGGATGGCCCAGGACCCGACACAACCGAACCTCCGCCAGGTGCACCTGATGCACTCCGAACTCTTCGACGAGCTCCGCTCGAAGGGCTTCCCCGTAGAACCGGGCGAGATCGGCGAGAACATCACCACCCGAGGCATCGACCTCCTCGGCCTCCCCACCGGCACGCTGCTGCACCTCGGCCCCGAGGCCGTCGTGGAAGTCACCGGCCTGCGCAACCCGTGCATCCAGATCGACAGGTTCTCGAAGGGCCTGCTCAAGGAAGTGGTGGGCAAGGGTCCCGACGGACAACTGGTGCGGCGCGCGGGAATCATGTCGATCGTCCTGGTGGGCGGCGTCGTGCGCCCCGGCGACGAGATCCGCGTGGAACTCCCGGCAGAACCGCACCGCCCACTGGAAAAGGTCTGACCAGGCAACCATCACCCGCACTCGCTCACGCAGGCCAACCTCGGACCAAGCCCGGCGCGCGCCACCACCCGCACTCGCCAACGCAGGCCAACCTCGGACAAAGCCGGGCGCGCGCCACCCGCACTCGCCAACGCAGGCCAACCTCGACGCAAGCCCGGCGCGCGGTGCCAACCGGAAGCCGCAATCGCAGGCCAACCTCGACGCAAGCCCGGCGCGCGGTGCCAACCGGTCAGCCAGCAACGCATCCCAACCACCTACGGGTCCTGGCGTGGCGATGCGAAGCGAGCCGTCTGAACCTGCTCATCCATGGGTACCGGTAGGCACCTCACATGGCGATTGGGGCTTTACCTTGAGGGGGCGGGATGCCACCCTCACGGGCACGGCCGGGCGCTTCTCAGCCCGGCCTTTTTCCGGCCGTCACGCATCCCGCCAGAGGCTCAAGGTCAAGCCCCAATCGCGGCCCCTTGATCCGTCATGACCCGCCGGACCACCCTCGCAAGGCGACCGTGCCCCAGGTACGCGACCAACCCCGCTGGAACCGGCACCAGCCAACGCAAGTCGACCCGCGCGAGGCGCCTACTCATTCCCAAAGTGATCATCAAGAATCACCGAAATGGTCCGAGGCGCCTCCACCACAGCCAAATGCGCCGCATCCCCAACCACATACAACTCAGAATCCGGCAACGCATCAGCGATCTGCCGCACCAACTCGGTAGGCGTCGCCTGATCCTGAGCCGCAGCCACGACCACAGTGGGCACATCGATCTTCACCAGATCAGCCCGAAGATCCATCTCCCGCACCGCTTCAACACAGGCGAGGTACGAAGCCGGATCAACCCTCAACAACTCAGCCCGGAACCGAGCAACCACATCCGGCGGGCACAACGGCGTGAACCACCGCGACAAAACAGCATCCGCCGCCGCCTCCATCCCCAACCCCCGCACAACCGAGATCCGCTCGTCCAACCGCCCCTTGTCCGGCACCCAGGCGGTAGTGCACACCAACGCGAGCCGAGACACACGATCGGTGTGCGCCGCGAGCCACATCCCGACCATCCCGCCCAACGAGACCCCGCAGTAGTACACCTGGCGCAATCCCAAGTGGTCCAACAGCTCCACAACATCCCCGGCCAGGTCAGCGATCGAACACGCCCCGGGAACGGCCGGGCTCAGCCCGTGCCCCCGGTGGTCGAAGCGCAGCACCCGGAACCGCAACGAGAAGTCGTCCCACAGCGAAGTGGTCGTCCCGAGTGCGTTGCCGAGCACCAGGACCGGCGCGTTCTCCGGCCCGGTCAGCGTGTGGTGAGCGAGCACGGCGCCACCTCCTAGCGAGACCCCGACAACCGCGAGTCTGCCTGGGCTTTTCCCCGTCCGCACGGCGAATTCCGTTCACACCTTCACGCCTACCGACAACCACCGGCCTGGCCCCCGCCGAAACACTGTTACGGGGAGCAGAATGGATGCCTGCCGCAGCCGTCGACCGCACCGGGAAGCCGATGAACGCCGTTGCTCCGTTCGCGCACGAAGCCCTGTTCTACCGGGACGAGGACACCTTCCTCTCCGGTACGGCGAGATTCGTGGCGGACGGCGTCGACAACGGCGAGCCCGTGCTGGTGGCGGTGCCCGAGGTGAGCATCGCTCCGTTGCGCGCACGGCTGGGAGCGGTCGCGGACCAGGTGCACTTCATCGACATGACCGAGGCCGGCCGCAACCCCGGGCGGATCATCCCGGGTGTGCTGATGGCGTTCAGCGCGAGCACCCAGCGCCGGTTCCGCATGGTCGGGCAACCGATCTGGCCCGGCCGCACCGAGCTCGAGTACCCGGCGTGCGTGCAGCACGAGGCGTTGATCAACACCGCGTTCGAGGGACGGCACGGCGTCATCCTCTGCCCGTACGACGCGACGGCGTTGCCCGGTCACGTGCTGGACGACGCGCGGCGCACCCATCCCGTGGTGATCGACGGCGAGCGGCGGGTGGCGAGCGAGTGGTACACCGACCCCACCGCGCTCGCCGACATCTACAACGTGCCGTTGCCGCCGCCACCGCCCGGCGTCGAGGAGCACCAGTTCTCCGTCGGCACGCTCGCGCACATGCGCAAGCTCGTGTCAGCGCACGCGCACTGGTTGCGTCGCGAGCAGGTCGAGGACCTGGTGCTCGCGGTCAACGAGCTCGCGACGAACAGCATCCTGCACGCGTCCGGCCGCGGGGTGCTGCGGTTGTGGCGGGAGGACGACACCGCCGTGTGCGAGGTGAGTGACGCGGGCGCCGGCTTCCCGCCGTCGTTCACCGGCCTGTCGGGCTTCGGGATCGTGATGGTGAACCTGTTGTGTGACCTGGTTCGCACCCACACGAGTCACAGCGGTACCACCGTTCGAGTGTACTTGGGGCGGTAGGGAGTCACCGCCATCTCATCGCAATGCGCGCGACACGAGTACCTGTTTTCCTTGCACGGATATGACAGACCACCTCTCCCCCCTCGACATCGCTTTCCTCGCGATGGAGGGCGACTCCAATCCGTTGCACCTCGGTGCGGTCGCGACCTTCGCACCGTCCACTCCGGTGCATCCGGCCCGCATCGCCGCCGTGCTCTGCGAACGGGCGCAAGAGATCCCGCGCCTGCGTCAGCGCGCCCGCACCTCGATGCTGGGCGGCGCGCGCTGGGTCGAGGACCCCGGCTTCGCACCCGAGGACCACGTCTTCACGCACCACGTGCGCGGCCGTGATCGCTTCGCCACCCTGGTCTCCCACCTCATGGCACAGCCGCTCGACCTCGCCCGCCCGCCGTGGGAGCTGCACGTCGTCACCGGTCTCGCGGGCGGCAGGTTCGCCGTGGTCGCGAAGCTGCACCACTCGCTGTGCGACGGCATGAAGGCCGTTGGCCTGGGAATCCAGCTCTTCGACCCGTCGCGGCTGTCCATTCCGGACGCTCCGGAACCGGCGGTGAGGTCGATCATCCCGTCGCTCCCGTCGCTGCGCGGGATCAAGGACACCCTCGACATCGCGTCGAGCGTGCTGATGAACACGCGCCCGCCGACGCTGAACTCGCCGGTGCTCACCGCGTCCACCCGGCCACGCCGCGTGGTGATGTCGCGCCTGGATCTCGCGGACGTGCACCGAATCCGCCGCGCGCACGGCGGCACGGTGAACGACGTGCTGCTCGCCCTCGTCACAGGTGCGTTGCGCCACTGGCTTTCCGCGCACGGCAGCGCGGGCCCCGACTCGGTCGTCCGGGCCCTGATCCCGGTTAACCAGCGCTCACGCTCCGGCGACGGCGCCTCGGGCAACCAGATCTCCGGCTTCCTCGTCTCACTGCCGGTCGGCGAGCCGGACCCGGCGCAGCGGCTGCGGAACATCCGCGCGCAGATGGAGTCGGCGAAGGCCGCGGGCCCGGACCGGGGCGCGGGCGCGTTGCCGCTGCTCGCCGACAAGGTGCCGCCGCTGGTGCACCGCCTGGCCGCGCCGGTCATGGGCCGCTGCGCTCCCCTGCTGTTCGACACGCTGGTCACCTCGGTGCCGCTGCCGTCCGTCCCGCTCGCCCTCGACGGCGCGTCGCTGTGCGAGATGTACCCGGTCGCGCCCGTCGCCCCAGGCCACGCGGTCGGCATCGCGCTGTCGGTCTACAAGTCGTCCGTGCACGTCTGCCTGAACACGAACCAGTCGTGGATGTCGGACGCGCACTGGCTCGACAGCGTGCTGCGCCGCGAGCTCTCGGCCCTGCAGGGCACCAGGGAGCTGGTGGGTTTGCCGAGGTAGGGACGCGGGCAAACCTGACTTCATGAGCAACACCCTGGTCCTCGACGTGGACGGCACGCTGGTCGACACCAACTACCACCACACGGTGGCGTGGCTGCGCGCCTTCCGCAGCGTCGACGTCACCGTGCCCGCGTGGCGCGTGCACCGCGCGATCGGCATGGGCGGCGACAGGCTCGTCGCCGCCGTGGCGGGCGACAAGGTCGAAGAGGACCACGGCGACAAGCTGCGCGAGGCCTGGGAGCAGTACTTCGACGAGATGCTGGACGAGATCCAGCCGCTGGAGGGCGCGCACCGCCTCATCCGCGCCGCCACCGACCTGGGCCTGGCCGTGGTGCTCGCGAGCTCGGGCAAGAGCAAGCACATCGAGCACTACCTGAAGCTGCTCGACCCGGGCGACGTCCCCTGGACGACGTCCGACGATGTCGAGGACAGCAAACCGGCGCCGGACATCATCC
The DNA here is from genome assembly GCF_014646255.1 of Lentzea pudingi. Classification (GTDB taxonomy): domain Bacteria; phylum Actinomycetota; class Actinomycetes; order Mycobacteriales; family Pseudonocardiaceae; genus Lentzea; species Lentzea pudingi. Next base: position 51,177 of record NZ_BMNC01000001.1, on the reverse strand, counting down.
AGGTGGCGCTGCGCGAGGTGAAGGGCGAACGCGCCGTCGTCGTGGGCGACTCGGTGTGGGACTGCGAGGCCGCCGCACGGGCGGGGCTGCCGTCGATCGGACTGCTCACGGGCGGGTTCGGCGAGGACGAGCTGACCGGCCGCGGGGCTTCGGCGGTGTACCCGGACCTGGACACGCTGCGCGCGGAACTCTCCGACCTGCCGTTCGCCGTGGTGGAAGAGCCGAACGCCTGAGACTCCCCGGCGGAGCCGCCGTAGCAGCCCGGGACGACTGCTACGGCTGAGGAACCGTCGACGGAGCCGGGACCTCCGAAGACTTCTTCTTGTTCTTCTTGTCCTTGCTGGTCGTGGTCGTCTCCCCGACCGGCACGACCTCGCTGGTCTCCACGACCTGCGTGGACGTCCCGGCGACCACCCCACCGGACCCGGGCTGCGGCGCCCCCGGCACACCGGGCGCCTCCGAGACCCCGGACGACGTCTGCACCACGGTCACCGTCGACTGCGTCACCGTCACCACGCGGGTCTGTGCATCCGGCGCCACCGGCTTGTCCGCGGCAGGAGCCTCACCCCCACCGGCGAAGTTCACCACCACCGCGGCCACCGCGGTCGCCGCGACGGCAGCGGCCGCGATCGCCCACCGCTTGCGGGACCGGGGCTCCGGCACGACCGAGGGCGCCGAGGCGGCGAACGTGACCGCCGCGTCCGGCAGCAGGGCCGGTAACCCGCGACTGGCCTCGTGGGCCGCGTTCAACGCCTCCGCGGCCTGGGCGGCGGACGGACGGCGGCTGGGCACCATGTCCGTCATCGCGGACAACAACGACACCCAGGCCGCGGGCAGGTCGACGGGGATCCTGGGCGGACGCGCCAGCCTGGCCAGCGCGGCCTCGGCGTCCCCGCCGGGGTACTCGGGCCGCCCGGTCAGGCATTCCAGCAGCACCAGCCCGAGCGCGTACACGTCGGCGGGCGGCCCGACCTCGACGCCGCGCACCTGCTCCGGCGAGAGGTAGCCCGCGGTGCCGACCAGCACGCCGGACGTCGTCACCCGCGTCACCTCCGCCACCAGGGCGAGGCCGAAGTCCGCGAGGTACGCCTGCTTCTCGGTGTCGTCGAGCAGGATGTTGGACGGCTTGATGTCGCGGTGCACGACGCCCAGGTCGTGCACGTGGTCCAGGACCGCGGCGATCTGGCCGCCGATCCGCGCCACGAACCTCGGGGGCAGCGGTTCGCGCATGCGCTGGCGCAGCGTGCCGCCGGTGATCTCGCGCATCACGAAGTACGGGCGCCGCGACACCGTTCCCGAGGCGTAGACCGGGATGATGCCGGGGCAGTCGAGCGAGACCAGCATCGACGCCTCGCGCTGCAGGCGCAGTTCGTCGTCGGGCAGGCCGGGACCCGCGAAGATCTTGATCGCCACCGAGGACGTCGTCGATCGGTCGTACGCGCGGTAGACCTCCGCCATGCCGCCGGAACCGAGGAGCGTGCCGACCACGAAGCGGTTGTCGATCACCGCCCCGGTCAGATCGCCGTCCCAAGGTGCGCTCATGGGCCTCCGCTCGCCTGCACAGCAACCTAGCGGGTCACCTGGGGTCCCAGGTACCCGCCCGTCCTGAAGATCAAACTACGATCAGCCCGGCTTCGATCTCCCGGACCACCGCCACGTCCCGTTCCAGCTGGCGCGGGTCGGTCGTCGCCAGCACCACCGATCCCAACGACGTCCCCAGGTCATCGGTGCGCGGCACCCTGGAACCCTCCCGATACGCCAGCGCATCGCTCCGGTAACTCGGCAGCAGCGAGGCCAGCTCGTCGAAACGCACTGAGTTGCCGAGCTCACCGGCCGCCGGTGACGACAGGTACACCGCCTTCACGTGCTGGCGCCGCTCGTACCGGCCGGCCGTCTCACCGTCGACGCGGTGCCGCACCATCCGCGTGATCTGGCTCTCCCCGGTGCCGAGCAACGTGAGCTCCTGCTGCTCCGCGCCCGCGAGCCGCGCACCGACCTCGATCAGCCGCGGCCCGTCGGGAGTCGTCATGACCTCCACGTGCGCGGGACCGTTGCGGACGCCGGTCGCGTCGAGCACCCGGCACACGTACTCGAACAGCGCGCCGACCACGGGCTCACCGGGCGCCACCAGCGTGTTCGACAGGTAGATGCCGAACCGGTCGCCGCGGCGCCCCTTGGCGTAGCGCCACACCGCGACCAGTTCGTGCTTCCCGTCGATCGAGTAGGTGTCGACCTCGTACTCGGTGCCCACCGCGAGTTCCCGCACGAGCACCTTGTCGTCGCGGACGTTCCGCTTGTTAACGCAGCCGAGGATCCAGTCGAACCCCACCCGCCAGTCGTCGCCGGGCATCGCCACGAACACGTCGTTCGCACCACCGCCGGCCTGCGGCTTCAGCACGATCGGCGAGTCCTCGAGGTGCTCCCGCCGGATCCAGGCGCCGACCTCGTCGACGGAGTCCGAGCTGATCTGACGCAGGTGCGGCACCTCGGCGGTGCGCAACGCGACGGCCATCTGCCACTTGTCGCGGCGGGCCGACGAGAGCGTCAGGACGTTCGACCGGCCCGGCGCGATGAGCTCCGACAGCGTCTCCGCGGCCTCGACACCGGTCTCGTCGCCCGGCACGACGGCGATCGGGTCGTGCGCGGCGAGCTTCGCGGCGAGTTCGTCCAGGTCGTGCAGCACGTGGATCTCGCGGAAGTCGTAGGGGTTCCAGGTCGACGTGAGCCCCGCGAGCGGTCTCTCGGTCGTCAGCACGGCGATCGCACTGACGCCGCGCCGCGCGAACGCGGGGGCGATGGCTCCGCCCGCCGAGAACGGATCCACCACCACGATGCTGCGTCCGGTCACCGTTGTCCTCCACGTTCGTGCCCGCGCTGAACGAGGAGGACAACCGCAGGGGCCTGAGCAGCCATTCCTGTCTCGATTGGGTCGAGACGCCCGTCACTCGAACCGCAACCTCTCCCGGACCGGCGCCGTGACGAGACAGCCGGAAGTCGCCCGCCAGAGCCTGCTCAGCCGGACGCGGAGATCGGTGCCGCCGGTCAGCGCCTGGGCCACGAACTGCAACCCGAGCAGTTCGGCCACTATCTGCTCGGCCGCGTGCCGCACGTTCACCTCCGGCCGCAGCTCGCCGTGTTCGCGCGCCAGCGACAGCAGGTCGCGCACCACGGTGACCCAGCCGATCACCTGCGCGGCGGCCGCGACGTCGAAGAACACCGCCTCCCGCAACAACTTCGCGCTCACCCGCACGGTCAGGTCGGTCTCGAGCCTGCTGACGAACTCGAACGACATCGCGATCAGCGCCTGCACCGGCGACGGCTCGACGGCGAGCACCTCGTCGCGCAACCGGTGCCACAGCAGCGACTGCTCCTCGATGATCGCGACGCCGAGCGCTTCCTTGGAACGGAAGTGGCAGTACAGCGCACCTTTCGACACATCAGCCCTGGAGCACACGGCGGTGAGGCTGGAACCGGCGAACCCTTCGCGGTCGAAGACCTCCGCGGCGGCCTGCAGCAGTCTCGTCCTCGTGTGCACGGCTCTCTCGCGTTGCGCGCTCATCACCCGGTCCGCGCCAGGCCGGTCGAGACGGCCGCGGCCAGCGTGTCGGGCATGTGCCAGTACTGCTCTATCTCTCCCAGGTGCACGGAGAGCACGGTGGTGAAGCGGGTCTCCACCGTCTCCCCGGTGGCCTGGACCCGCCAGCGCGCCGAACCGATCACGGCCGCGTCTCCTCCGTCGACGATCACCTGACGGGCCGATAGCTGCTCCAGGCCGTAGGTGGCGAACAAGGTCAGGAACTGGGCCTCGACCTCACGACGGGAGCGCGTGCCGAAAGTCCAGCGGGCGCCGTTCGGTTCGGGCGCCTCCCATTCCACGGCCGGTGCGCACAACCGCGCGATGCCCGGTGCGTCCTGCGCCGCGAGTCGCGCGAGGAACACCTGCACCACTTCCACCGTAGAGAACATTTCCCCACACTAACCAGCCGCTGGAAACGGGAGTGCGCACACCCCATTGGACCAGTTTGTTTCCTCCGAACATCCGATCAAGTGATTGCATAGGTGTCTGAACTTTCAACGACCGCCGGTATCACCGCAATGCACGGCACGAAACCATCGACTTTGAGGCACTGTGGATGTCGTCCCCCGTCATCGCAGTGAAACGGAGCAGAACCGTGCTCAAGGCAGCCCCCCAAGCCAGAGAGCACCTGGCCACCCCGCCGATCACGGCCCTGATTCCCCAGGCACGGCGCGAGCAGGGCCTCACCCAGCGGGAACTCGCGGACCTGTTGTGCGAGATCTCACAAAACGACAGCGTCACTCGTGAAGAAGTGTCGAGGTGGGAACGCGGCAAACGCATTCCCGGCCCCTACTGGCGCGCCTGGATCAGCGCGGCACTCGACGTGCCGCACGCGGAGGTCGACCGGGCGGCGGTCGCCGAACGCGAATACCGCAGGACCAAGACGGACGACCGTGCCGACCACCGGGTGAATACTTTGTGATAGTGAGCCGGCCATCGCAAGAATTGTCCTGAATTCGCTTTCGGCAACAACCTCCACTCAGGCCCGAAGCGAACTCGCAGACATCCGAGGCCGCACCTCACCGGCAGCGGACCTCAGCCGCAACCCGCACGCCGGCTTCGAGCAGCCGCTGACTCGAAGCCGGAGCCGGGGGCAGACATCGGCTCAATGGCCCTGGATCACTCCCGGACGAGGTGGGCTTGGAGGTCCTCCACGAACCGGCCGAGGAGCCGGCCGAACGTCTCCCTGTCCTCCTCGGACCAGTCGGCGACGGCCTCGGCGAACCAGCCGAGGACGGCTCCCAGATACCGTCCGGCCGCCCCGGCGCCCTTCTCCGTGAGCTCGACCAGGCGCGCACGCTGGTCGTCGGGGTCGGTGACGCGACGGACCAGGTCGGCGCGCTCCAGTTCGTGCAGGTGCCTCGTGACGTGCGGGCCGACGACCTGCATCCGTGCGGCGATCTCCCCCACCCGCAACGGCTGACCGGCCATGCGCAGGGTGATGAGCACGGTCAGGCCGGGCCGGTCGACCGGGATGCCGACCTGCTCCGCGGCCCGCTCGACGAGCCGGCTGCGGTTGAGCACGGTGCCCAGTTGCATCAGGTGCGGCACCATCGCCGCGGGGTCCAGCGCGCTCATCTCACACCTTACTTACCTAACTTAGGTATACGCTTGCCTCAGTCGCTCGCCACGGTAGCGATCATCGCGATCCGAAAAAGGATACCTAAGTTAGTTATCTGGAGGGAACCATGAGCTCAGTCCTGATCTCCGGCGCCAGCATCGCCGGCCCCGCGCTCGCGTTCTGGCTGCGCCGCCGCGGCTTCGACGTCACCGTCGTGGAGAAGTCCCACACCCTGCGCGGCGGCGGCTACCCGATCGACATCCGCGGCACGGCGCTGGGAGTCGTCGAGCGGATGGGCCTGCTCCCCCGCCTGCGCGAGGCCCACGTGGACACCCGCCGGATCACGTTCCTCGACGCGGGCGGCGCCCAGGTCGCGTCGATCAGGCCGGAGACGATCACCGGCGGGACCGGCAGCGACCTGGAGGTCCGGCGCGGCGACCTGGCCGAGATCCTCTACGACGTCGTGCGCGACGACGTGGAGTTCCTGTTCGACAACACCGTCGTCACGACGAACGAGCATCCGGACGGCGTGGACGTGACGTTCCGCAGCGGCCTCCAACGCACGTACGACCACGTGATCGGCGCCGACGGCCTGCACTCGGTGGTGCGCGAGCTGACCTTCGGGCCGGAGGAACAGTTCCACCGCTACCTCGGCTACTGCTTCGCGGGCTTCACGATGCCCAACCACCTCGGCCTCGAACAGGAAGCCCTGCTGTGGAACGAACCGGGCCGGGCCGCCGCGCTGTACGCCGTGGGCACGAACGAGACCGTGCACGGCTTCCTGAGCTTCACGCGCGCCGAGGCCCCGTTCGGCGCGTTCCGCGACCCGCAGGCCCAGCGCGACCTCGTGGCGTCGGTGTTCGCCGACGACGGCTGGGAGGTGCCGGGGATGGTCAAGGCGATGCACGAGACCGACGACCTGTTCTTCGACACGGTCAGCCAGATCCGCATGCCGCGCTGGTCGTCCGGCCGCGTCGTCCTGGTCGGGGACGCCGCCTACGCCCCGTCGTTCCTCACCGGGCAGGGGTCGAGTCTCGCGCTCGTCGGCGCCTACGTGCTGGCGGGCAACATGGGCGACTTCGGGGCGTACGAGCGCACGATCCGTCCGTTCGTCGAGGCGAACCAGGGCCTGGTCGACGTGGGCAACGCGGAGCTGTTCCCCGGCACCGCGGAAGCATTGGCCGCACGCAACGCCGCACTGCGTTCGCGCGAGACGATGCCCGCCGAGACCCGTCCCGAACACTCGGCGCTGACTCTGCCGGACCTCAGCTAGCGGCCATAAAGCACGGACAGGTTCTCCACAGGCGCCTCACAGGATCGAGCCCCAATCTGGGTCGCATGACGGACAACCACGACCGCGGCCTCCAGTTCGACCTCGCCACGCTCCTCGGGCGCAGGCGGGCGCTGACGCTGCTCGGCGGCGCAGGCCTCACGCTCGTGGCCTGCGCCCCGTCGACCACGACCAGCACCGCGACCACGACCACCACGTCCGCGGCGGACGGCTCACCGCTGGCGACCATCCCCGAGGAGACCGCCGGCCCGTACCCCGGCGACGGCTCCAACGGCCCGAACGCGTTGACGCAGAGCGGGATCGTGCGTTCGGACATCCGTTCCAGCTTCGGCTCCTCGACCCGCACGGCCGAGGGCGTGCGGCTGACGATCGACCTGACGGTGCAGGACGACGACGGCAAGCCGCTCACGGGCGCCGCCGTCTACCTGTGGCACTGCGACATCAACGGCGACTACTCGATGTACTCGGACCGCGTGAAAGGCGAGAACTTCCTGCGCGGCGTCCAGGAGACCGACGCGTCCGGGAAGCTGGAGTTCGTCAGCGTCTTCCCCGGCGCGTACGCGGGACGCTGGCCGCACATCCACTTCGAGGTCTACCCGAGCCTCGCCGAAGCGACCAGGGCCGGCAACAAGATCACGACCTCGCAGCTCGCGTTGCCCGAGACGACGTGCAAGGAGGTCTACGGCACGACCGGCTACACCCAGAGCGTGCGGAACATGTCGCGGACGACCCTCGAGCAGGACATGGTCTTCCGCGACGGCGTCGACCACCAGATGGCGACGATGTCGGGCGACGTCGCGTCCGGCTACACCGCCTCACTGATCTTCGCGGTGGAGGGCTAGCCACAGCTCCGCACGCAGGCCGGGCGAGTCGAGCGACCGTCGCAGCGCCTGCTCGGCCCTGCGCACCCGGTTGCGCAGCGTGTGCCGGTGCACGCCGAGCTCCGCGGCCGCCGGGTCCCAGGAACCGTGGTGGCGCAACCAGACCCGCAGCGTCTCGCGGGTCTCGGCGTCGAGCGGCCCGAGCAACGCCTCCGCGAACCCGTCCGGGACCTCGAGGGTGCCCGCGAGTTCCTCGAACCTCCGCACGCCCGCCTTCTTCGCCTGCTGGGCCTCGCGATAGCCGCGCGCGACCGCCGTGACGTCCACTTCGGACGATGCGAAGCCGTCGGACTCCCCTGCCAGCACGACGATCCGGCCTTCGTGCTGGGCCCAGAAGCCGTCGTCGGGTGGTTCGTCGACGAGGTGCACGCGGAACCGGTCCGGCAGGCCGTCGACGGGGATCCCGTTCAGCAGCAACAGGAACTGCCCGGCGCGAAGTTCTTTCCTCGCCGCGTCGACGGAATCGTGCTGGGCGAGCGCGAGGACGAGCAGCGACGCCGCCGTGTTGACGATCCCCGGATCGGGCCTGGCACTGCCGACCGCCAGCACTCCTCGGGCCCGGCTGCCGAGCACCTGGAGGAACACGTGCTCACCGTCGAGTTCGAACGCGATGCTGGCCAGACCGCCCGCGGTCCTCAGCCGGGCCAGCTCGGCGCTCAGGTCCGGGACCAGGCGGGGGTTGTGGGCGTGCACAGGCTGCCCGGCCGCGTCGAGGAGCACGGCCCAGCCGTCGATCCACTGGCCGAGCCTGCGCACCACCCCCTCGACACCGGCCCGGACCGCGGCCCTGGTGAGCGCGCGCTGGGCCTCGCTGGTCCTCGTCAGGGCGGCGTACTCGTCGGCGGCCAGGGCCTTCGACACCGCCTTGCTGATGGCGATGAACGGCACCTCGCGCGGCACCTCGACGAGCCCCAGGCCCGCCTCCTCCGCCGCCCGCACCAGAGAGGCCGGCACGACGTCGTGCCCCAGCCCGGTGCCGAAGCCGAGCCCGACGACCCCCGCGCGCACGAGCCGTTCGACGTAACCGTCCCGAATCGCACTGAGGCCCGTGGTCAGCAGCAGCTCACCGCCCTCCAGGAACGGCGTCGGGTCCTCCAACTCCGTCCCGTGCACCCACCCGACCGGCTTCGACACGTCCCCGGCCAGCACCGGCAGCGCCAGCTTCCCCGCGAGGTCCCGCACCGTGATGGGCATGTGCCACTTTGTACAACCAGCACGCCCCAGATCGCCATTTCAGATACTGCGCACCGCGCTGACCAGGGCCATGCTGAGCACATGACCCGACTGCGCACCGCGATCCCCGGTCCCAAGTCACTGGAGCTCCAGGCGCGGCGCAAGGGCGCCGTGGCCGCCGGGGTGGGCTCCACGCTGCCCGCCTACATCGACTCCGCCGACGACGGCCTGCTGATCGACGTCGACGGCAACCAGCTCATCGACCTCGGTTCCGGCATCGCCGTCACGAACGCCGGCAACCCCGCCCCCGCCGTCGCCGAGGCCGTGCACGCGCAGATCGACAGGTTCAGCCACACCTGCTTCATGATCACGCCGTACGAGAGCTACCTCGAGGTCTGCGAGCAGCTGAACGAGCTCACGCCGGGCGACCACGAGAAGCGCTCGGTGCTGTTCAACTCCGGCGCCGAGGCCGTCGAGAACGCGGTCAAGATCGCCCGGCACGTCACCGGCAGGCAGGCCGTCGTGGTGTTCGACCACGGCTACCACGGCCGCACGAACCTCACGATGGCGTTGACCGCCAAGAACATGCCGTACAAGCACAGGTTCGGCCCGTTCGCGCCCGAGGTCTACCGCGTGCCGACGTCCTACCCGCTGCACGACGGCCTCACCGGCCTGGACGCCGCGCGGCGGGCCATCGCCGCGATCGAGAAGCAGGTAGGCGCGGACAACACCGCCGCCGTGGTGATCGAGCCGATCCAGGGCGAGGGTGGCTTCATCACCCCCGCCGAGGGCTTCCTGCCGGCGATCGCGCAGTGGTGCCGGGAGCGCGGCGTGCTGTTCGTCGCCGACGAGATCCAGACCGGCTTCTGCCGCACCGGGTCGTGGTTCGCGCTCGACCACGAGGGCGTCGTCCCCGACCTGATCACCACGGCCAAGGGCATCGCGGGCGGGCTGCCGCTCGCCGCCGTCACCGGTCGCGCGGAGATCATGGACGCCGTGCACGTCGGCGGTCTCGGTGGCACGTACGGCGGCAACCCGGTGGCGTGCGCGGCGGCCCTGGGTGCGATCCGCACGATGCGCGAACGCGACCTCAACGCGTCCGCCCGCCGCATCGAGGAGACCGTCCTGACCCGGCTCCGGGCGATCGCGGAAAAGACCGACGTCATCGCCGACGTCCGCGGCCGTGGCGCGATGCTCGCCATCGAGTTCACCGAACGCACGCCCGACGTCGCCGCGCGCGTCGCGAAGGCGTGCCACGAACAGGGTGTCGTCGTGCTGACGTGCGGCACCTACGGCAACGTGATCCGTCTGCTGCCCCCGCTGGTCATCCCGGACGACCTGCTCGCCGAAGGACTCGACGTGCTCGAAGGAGCTCTGCTCGCATGATTCCCTTCCACACTCCCGAAGACGTCGAGAACGCCGTCACGAAGGCCGTCGCCGTCGCGCCCGAACTCGCCGCACTGCCCGCGCACCGCCGTGCGTCCGCTTTGGACCACGTCTCACGCCGCCTGGCCGAACGCGCGGAGGAGTTCGCGCAGGCCATCAACGACGACTCGGGCAAGCCGCTGAAGTGGGCGCGCATCGAGGTGACCCGTGCGATCTCCACGTTCCGCTGGGCCTCGGAGGAGGCTCGCCGCTTCTCCGGTGAACTGCAGCGCCTCGACACCGACCCGTCCGCCGAGGGCCGTCTCGCGCTGGTCCGCCGGGTCCCGCGCGGCCCGGTGCTGGGCATCGCGCCGTTCAACTTCCCGCTGAACCTGGTGGCGCACAAGGTCGCCCCGGCACTGGCCGTCGGCGCCCCCATCGTGCTCAAGCCCGCGCCGTCCACACCGAAGGCCGCGTTCCTGCTCGGCGACCTGCTGGCGGAGACCGACCTGCCCGGCGGCGCGTTCTCGGTCCTGCACCTGTCCAATGAGGACACCGCCGCGCTGGTCGAGGACCCGCGCCTGCCGGTGGTCTCGTTCACCGGCTCCGGCCCGGTCGGCTGGGGCATCAAGGACCGGGTGCCGCGCAAGCACGTCACCCTGGAACTGGGCGGCAACGCGGCCGCGATCGTCGCCCCCGACTGGCAGGACCTCGAGTTCGCGGCACAGCGCATCGCCACGTTCGCGATGTACCAGGCGGGCCAGTCGTGCATCTCGGTGCAGCGCGTCTACGTGCACACCGACCTGTACGACGCGGTCTCGGAAGCCGTTGTGCGGCACGTGAACAAGCTCGACGTGGCCGGCGACGTGGGCCCGTTGATCAACGACGCCGCGGCCGACCGCGTGGAGGCCTGGGTACAGGAGGCCGGTGCCACCGTCCTCACCGGCGGCACCCGCGACGGCCGCACCTACGCCCCCACCGTCCTGACCGACGTGGCGGAGGGCTCGAAGGTCGACGCCGAGGAGGTCTTCGGCCCGGTCGTGACGCTGACGAGGGTGGACAGCGTCGAGGAGGCGTTCGACCGCGTCAACGCCTCCCGGTACGGCCTCCAGGCAGGCCTGTTCACCACCGACGTACGACTGGCTTTCCGCGCCGCGCAACGACTCCAGGTGGGCGGCGTGATCGTGGGCGACGTGCCGAGCTACCGGGCGGACCAGATGCCGTACGGCGGCGTGAAGGAGTCCGGCACCGGCCGCGAGGGCCTGCGAGCGGCCATGGACGACCTCACCGAACAACGAGTCCTGGTCCTCACCGGCCTGGAGTTGTGACCAGGTCTACTTGACCTTGACTGCGATGATGTGCGCGTGGCCGTCACGATCAGGGATGTAGCTCGCCAGGCGCAGGTCTCCGTCTCGACGGTCTCGCGCGCCCTGAGCGCACCGGGCCTGGTCAAGGAAACCACCCGGCAACGGGTCCTGGAAATCGTGGCGCGCCTCGGCTACCAGCCGAACAGAGCGGCCCGCAGCCTGATCACCGGCAGGACCGGAAACCTCGGCATCGTGGTGCCCGACCTCCTCAACCCGTTCTTCCCCTCCGTCCTGCGAGGGGTGCAGACGAGGGCGGGCGAGGCGGGCACCTCGGTGTTCTTCTGCGACAGCAGGGAAGACGCGGACACCGAGGCCGAGCTGGTCCGCACGATGGCAGCCCAGGTGGACGGCGTGGTGCTCTGCGCGTCCCTGCTGTCCGACGAAACGATCGTGGACCTGGCGGCCCTGACCCCGCTGGTCCTGATCAACAGGATCGTCCCAGGCGTCTCGTCGGTCCTGATGGACAGCGCCAACGGCATGGACCAAATGGTCACCCACCTGGAATCCCTGGGCCACAAGAACTACGTCTACTTGGGCGGCCCAGCCGCAGCCTGGTCGAACAACCGCAGGATGCAGGGCCTCGCAGACCGGGCACACCTGCTCGGCTCGTTCGACCCGAACTTCAACGGCGGCTACAAGGCGGCAGAACAAGCACTCAAAACCGGCGCAACGGCGTTCATCGCCTACAACGACCTGATGGCCCTGGGCGCACTGGCCCACCTGGCAGCGAACAACGTCAAGGTGCCGGACGAGATCAGCGTGACCGGCTTCGACGACATCCTCTACGCGACGATGTGCTCCCCAGCCCTGACGACGGTCCACATGCCGACCGAAACAGCAGGCGAGGCAGCGGTGGACCTCCTGGCCACCCTCCTAGACGGCGGCCCGGCAGAACACCGCGAACTCCCCACAACTCTCGTGCCCCGATCGAGCACGGCACCCCCGCCGCAGGCCTGACCGACGCCACACCGTGGGAGATCCTGCCCGCCGACAGTTCGGTAGAACGGACCTCGTCACCACGGCCATTCACGCCCGAGGCGCTTTACCCTCGCGAACGAACAAGGGCGAACAAACCCACTCAGCCACCGGGGAGCCACTTCGGGACGGCTCCCCAACGCGGCCAGCAGAGCACTCCTAGTCGTACCCGCGAACGTGGCCATCCTCGTCGGCGAGATTCTCGTACCCGTCCATGCCAAGCTCCTTCCAAGGTGTCCGACCCATAAACCGTAGAGCCTCAGACGCCTCCTGTGGAGTGAATTTGCAACGCAACCGGGCTATCCCTCACAACCCGGAGGTCACGCAGAGGCTCCAGGCCATCAGCCACGCCGTGACCTGCATCAGCCAACCCCCCTCTCCCTCGATTCCGAAGTGTCAAGAACACCGCAAGAATGGGCAAGAACCTCCAAAGCAGGCAAGCCCCCGATCAATCGATACAGTGATCGTGAAAGCCCCGGACAACTGGTACGCGGAATCAAGCAGTACGCACAAAGAGACGACCTCCCGCCAGCCGGATCACGCGATGCCGCAGGCGAGCAGTCCGTCTTTCGTCTTTAGCAAGCGCACTGGGCGGTGGGGTCCCATCACGAGTCGCGCCATAGCACTTGCTGCATGCCTGGAGGGGTGTCAAGCGGACACGCTTTTCGTCCGCTTGACACCCCTCCAGGCATGTGGCCCGCTCTTGGCTCGGCTCGTGATGGGACCCCACCGCCGACGCCACCACACAACTCAACCGGCAGCCGCCCTAAGCAACAGGCGTGCCATCTACCCGCTCGTGGCGCGGGCCCCCCTGATCAGATTGCCGGGGGTCTGGGGGCAGAGCCCCCAGGGGAAGCACGCAAGGAGACCGGGCCGCCCGCAAGGCAACCACCCGCCAGGCCGCGTACCGCAAGGCACCCACCAGACCCGCTCACCGAAGCCCAGAACTCTCCGTAACAGCCCTCAAACCCGCCACCACAGCCGAAAACGGAGGCAAGAACGGCCGCCCACCAACGTCCCCCAACCACCGAACCCCACCCCCACCGATCCGAGAGGGAGGCAACGGCACCAACGTCCCCAACCGATGGGTCAACGCCCCCCGAGCCCGCAACCGGATCAAATTGACCTGAGAAGCCTCATCAGCAGACTCGGTAAGCAACAACCACCGCCCCGCCATGCCCCCAACACCAGGCAACACCACCACCGGCCCCCCAAGCATCCGCAAGGACAGGAAGCGCTGCACCTCCCCACCAACCCCAGCAGCCATCTCCACAGCGGACACCGAGTGATCAGTGGTCAGCAACAACCGGTTCTCCGACCGCAACACCAACCACCCCCACTCCGAGAACCGCTCGATAGCCCCGGAAAAGGTGTCAAGCCGCGGCAGAGTTCCAGCAGGCAAGGCCCCAGCAGGCAGGGTTTGGGCAGGCAGTCCCCCGGAAGGCAGTACTCCCTCAGGCGAGTTCATGGATCTCACCCTCACTAACGTCAGCTCGGTGTAACTCCGATCACACGATTTGACTCTCCGCCGCCATGAACTCACTATCGGCCCGCCAGCGGCACACTTGAACGGGGCTCGAGAGCGTGACTCACCTGCGGGAACGGCATGTAACCATGATCGCGCTGGGAGGCGTGATCGGAGCGGGCCTCTTCGTGGGCACTGGCGCCGGCATAGCCCTGGCAGGCCCGGCAGTGCTGATCTCCTTCGCCCTGGCCGGAACCCTGGCCCTGCTGATCCTCCGCATGCTGGGAGAAATGGCGGCCGAACACCCCAGCGGCGGCGCCTTCTCGGTGCACGCGGAAAAGGCGATCGGCCCGTGGGCGGGCTTCACGGTCGGCTGGACCTACTGGGCAGCGGTAGGCGTAGTCCTAGCAGTAGAAGCAACAGGCGCAGCCAAGATCGCGTCAGGCTGGGCACCAGCGGTCCCGCAATGGACCTGGGTCCTGATCTTCATGACCGCGCTCACCGCCGTGAACCTCACCAACGTCCGCAACTTCGGCGAGTTCGAGTTCTGGTTCGCAGGCCTCAAAGTAGCCGCGATCGTCCTCTTCCTGGCCCTGGGCGCAGCGGCCATCGCAGGCCTGCTCCCGAACGTCGACTCCCCCGGCACCAGCAACCTCAGCGACTTCCTCCCCAACGGCTGGTCAGGCGTGATCGCCGGGTTCATGGCCGTGGTGTTCGCGTTCGGCGGCCTGGAGGTCGTCACGATCGCCGCCGCCGATGCGGAAGACCCCAGGCACGCCATCAAAAAAGCAGTCCGGACGTCCATGACCCGGCTGCTCGTCTTCTACCTCGGCTCGATGGCCGTAGTCGTGACACTCCTGCCGTGGAACGACTCCGAGGTAGGCGCCAGCCCGTACGTCGCGGTCCTCGACAAGATCGGGATCCCGGCGGCCGCTCAGATCATGAACGTCGTCATCTTCGTGGCGCTGCTGAGCGCCATCAACGCCACCCTCTACGGCGCCGCGCGCATGCTGAGCTCGCTGGCCGAACGCGGCGAGGCACCGAAAGCCTTGCTGCACAAGAAGAACGGCGTGCCGCGCAACGCGGTGCTGGCGTCCACGGCGTTCGGCTTCTTCTCCGTGCTCCTCAACTACCTGTGGCCGGACACGGTGTTCCTGCTGCTGCTCAACGCGGTGGGCTCAGCACTGCTGGTCGTCTGGGCGTTCATCGCCGTCTCGCAGATCCGGTTGCGCCGCACCACGACGAACCCCGCGGTTCCCATGTGGGGTCACCCGTACCTGTCCTGGCTGGCGCTGGCGGCGATCGCCGCGATCATCGTGCTGATGCTCAGCGACGAGCAGGCCCGCGGGCAGATCCTGTCCACGGGCGTGCTCGTCGCCGTCATCGCCGCGGTGGCGCTCAGCAGGTCGGCGCTGCGCCTGCGCGGCCACGACCGGACGCGGTGATCAGCCGGTGACGTTCTTCAACCGGTAGGGCTTGTACTTGGTGTTCTTCAGGCCGTACGTGAGCACGCGGTGGTCGGTGCCGTGGCTGCCGCGCTGCTCGTAGGCCATGTACTGCGACTTGTCCGCCTTCGTCCACTTCTCGAAGATCACGACGTGGCGGAAGTCGTCGCCGGGCTCGTCGACCGGGTCGATGAAAAGATCACCGGGCTTCAGGTCCGCGATCTTGATGGGCGTCGTGTACTTGCTGGTCGCGAGAGCGACCGTGTTCGGCCCGCCCTTGGGATTCGCGTTGCCCAGGGTCGCGGCCATCGAAACGAAGCCCGAACAATCCTGCCGGTACCCGTCCTTCCAGTACTTCGACATGCTGTACGGCACCTGCTTGCCGTTGTTCGCGGTCAGCCAGACAGCCGCCCGCTTGAGCAGGTTGGCCCTGCTGATCTGCGCTTCTGCCGTTGCGGACGCCGCCGGAGCACCAACGAGGGTGAACGCGAACAACGCAGCGATCACAGCTGAAATGAATTTCACCGTTTCCCCCTGCATCGAGAAGAGCGAATCTCGCGGCTCCACCGGAGCACGGGGCGGGAAGCGAAGTCAAGGATCGTTCCGGGAATTGCCGGAGTTCTCCGACTTTAGTGTTAACCCGCTCAAGCCGAAGGCCCCACCATCGGGGGAACTAAGCCGATCGGCTTTGCGGAGTCAGCACTTCGTTGATGGAATCGAGCGAGATCCCGAGCGCACCCGCGAGCGCGGCGATGGTGAAGAACGACGGCGTGGGGGCGCGTCCCGTCTCGATCTTGCGCACGGTCTCGGCGGACAGGCCGGCGCGGGCCGCG
Organism: Lentzea pudingi; assembly: GCF_014646255.1. GTDB lineage: Bacteria > Actinomycetota > Actinomycetes > Mycobacteriales > Pseudonocardiaceae > Lentzea > Lentzea pudingi. The sequence goes on along the minus strand of NZ_BMNC01000001.1, from coordinate 35,244 downwards.
ATCTCGACCATGCTCTCGTCGCCGCGGGCGTCCCGCAGCATCTGACCGAGCCGCCTGCCGCGCTCCCGTTCCAGTGACGTCAGGGGGATGCGCACCATGCCTGCGGATTCTACGCGAAACAGGCGCCCGAGGTGACGTGAGAAAAGTCCGTTGCGAGGCCCGGCGATCCCGACGTAGGTTCGCAGTACACACGAGAGGAGGTGGTCCGAAGTTGTACAGCAACAGGACTCGTGAGGTGGCTGTCCGATAGGACCGCCTTGTGGTGACGCCTAGTCGTAAACCCAGGCAGCCACCCGACCCCCGGACTTCGAGCGCTGGTCCCGCTCGACCTGCGCTGCAGGAGTCGTCCGGGGGTTGTCCCGTTTCAGGACTGCTTCCGCACGGCAACGCCCTGAGCGGCTAGGACTTCTGCACGGCCTTCAGATCGGCCACGAAAGCGTCGAACGCCTCGGTGAAGTTCTCCGCCCGCACCACGGACGACGGGTGCACCGTCACCCCGACCCGCAGGCCCTCGTGCTCCAGCACCTCGCCGCGGTGCTCGGTCAGCTTGAACGACGGCCCCAGCACCGCCTTGGCCGCGACGGCCCCCAGCACGACCACGATCCGGGGCTGCACCACCCGGATCTCCTCGCGCAGCCACGGGAAGCACGCCACGACCTCACCACGCCGAGGCGTCTGGTGGATCCGGCGCTTCCCCCGTTCGGTGAACCGGAAGTGCTTCACCGCGTTCGTCAGGTACGTCTTCGAACGATCCACGCCCGCGGCCTCGAACGCCTTGTCCAGCAACCGCCCGGCCGGGCCCACGAACACGTGACCGTCGGTGTCCTCGCGATCACCGGGACACTCGCCCACCATCATCAACCGCGCCGGTACGGGCCCCTCGCCGAACACGGTCTGCGTGGCGTCCTGGAACAGGTCGCACCCGCGACAACCCTTCGACGCAGCATGAAGCGCCGCCCAGCTCTTCCCCTCGGGGACGAACTGGGCGGCGCCCGCAACCTTCTTACTTGGCTGACTTGAAGGCATCCTTGACCTTCTCGCCGGCCTGCTTGAGTGAGCCCTTGGCGCGCTCGGCGCGGCCCTCGGCCTGCCACTGCTCGTTGTCGGTGGCGTCGCCGACGGCTTCCTTCGCGCGGCCCTTGAGCTCTTCCGCCTTGTTCTCGAACTTCTCATCGGCACCCATGCAACACGGTTACCCGGCGAGCACCGCCCGAAACAGTTGATAAGGTGATCACTCGCGGTTGAGAACCCAGCCGCAAGCCGATGTGACGGCTTGCTCTGGGTGTGCCCGCCCTTCGCAATGCAGCTCCAGAGCCCGTCGTCACACCGGCATGCCGCTGTGACCATGACGACGCGAAAGGAGTCGGCGGTGTCGTCCGCGAGAATCACCGCCCTCGAGGCCGAGGTGGCGGGGCTGCGCAAAGCTCTGGTGTCCCGGACAGTCATCGGGCAGGCCACGGGCCTGATCGCCGCACGCAAACCCTGCACACCCCAGCAGGCGTTCCAGCTGCTGGTGCACATATCCCAGCACCACAACATCAAGCTGCACGTCGCCGCCGACCGGCTGGTGATGGCGTTCGTGCACGCCCAACTAGGACGACCTGTCGACCTGGCCGACCAGATGCTGTGGGATCACGTCGACGCGACCACCGCGAACGAGTCCGGTGGGAGCGACGACGGGATCGCCGAGGAAGTCAGCAGCACTTCTCCCTGAGGCAGCGGGACGGGGGTCGTGCCGAGGTTCACCACCACGCGGGTCGTACCGCGGTGCAACACGAAGCACTCCCCGTCCTGCTCCACCACGAACCTGTCGAGCCGCGGGTCGGCCAGCTCCGGGCGGGAGCGGCGCAACGCGATCAGCGCGCGATAGGTGTCCAGCACCTTCCCGTGCTCACCTTCCCGGACCTCGTCCCAGCGCAGCCGCGAGTTCTCGACGGTCTGCGGCGACATCGGGTCCGGAACGTCCGATTCACCCCACCCGTGCCGCGAGAACTCACGCCGCCGGCCGGTGCGAACGGCCTCCGCGAGGTGCTGGTCCGGGAACGACGCGAAGAACTGCCACGGCGTCGACGCGGCCCATTCCTCCCCCATGAAGATCATGGGCGTGTACGGCGAGGTGAGCACGATCGCCGCCGCGCACAACAACTTCCCCGTGGACACGGTCGCGGGCAGCCTGTCCCCCGTCGCCCGGTTGCCGACCTGGTCGTGGTTCTGCGTGTACGCCAGGAACCGGTGACCGGGGATCAGCGCGGTGTCGACCGGCTTGCCGTGGTGCTTCTCCCGGAACGAGGACCAGGTGCCGGCGTGGAAGAACACCTTCTCCAGCGTGTTCTTCACCGCCCCTGGCGCCGCGAAGTCCTCGTAGTAACCGAACTTCTCACCCGTCAGTGCGACGTGCAGGCAGTGGTGCAGGTCGTCCGACCACTGCGCGTGCAGGCCGTAGCCGCCACCTTCGCGCGCCGTCACCAGCTTCGCGTCGTTCAGGTCGGACTCGGCGATCAGCGTGAGCGGACGGCCGACGGACGCGGAGAGTGCGTCCACCTCGACGGCCAGCTCCTCCAGGACGTGTGTCGCCCGCTGGTCCGCCAGCGCGTGCACGGCGTCGAGCCGCAGCCCGTCGACGTGGAAGTCCCGCAACCACTGCAGCGCGTTGTCGACGACGTACCGGCGCACCTCGTCGGAGCCCGGCCCGTCCAGGTTGAGGCCAGGACCCCAGTCGTTGCGCCCGGCGAAGTACGGCCCGAACTTGTCGAGGTACGCGCCGGACGGCCCGAGGTGGTTGTAGACCACGTCCAGCAGCACGGCGAGCCCTCGGGCGTGACAGGCGTCCACGAACCGCTTGAAGCCGTCCGGGCCGCCGTAGGGCTCGTGGACGGCGCCCCACAGGACGCCGTCGTAACCCCAGCCCTCGACGCCGTCGAAGCTGTTGACCGGCATGACCTCGACGAACGAGATGCCCAGGTCCACCAGGTGGTCGAGCTTGCCGATGGCCGCGTCGAACGTGCCCTCCGGCGTGAACGTGCCGATGTGCAGCTCGTAGATCACGCCGCCCGGCAACGCCCGGCCGGTCCACCCGCTGTCGGTCCACGCGAAGTCGTGGCGGTACACCCGGGATGCCTCGTGCACCCCGTTCGGCTGCCACAGCGACCGCGGATCCGGGTACGCCTGACCTTCGATGACGAAGGCGTAGTCGGTGCCCTCCGCCCCAGGATCGATCTCGGCGGAAAACCACCAGTCGCCGTCGCGCTTCATCTCGTGGTCGAAGCCGTCGACGCGCACGTGCACCGACTCGGGCGTCGGCGCCCAGACGGAGAAGCTCACTGGTCCCCCTGCACGAGCAGCGCTACCGGATAGGTGTCGAGCAACGAGGCCAGGTCCGCGGTCGCGGTCCGCCCGGTGAGGACGTCCGTCCACTTGGTACCCGGCAACGGCAGAACCGTGTCCTGCCAACCCTTCTGCTCCAGCCCGACCGGCAACCGCGTCGCCACCGTGATCACGCCGGAGCGTTCGAACGCCAGCACGTGCTCGGCGGCCGGGCCCTCGGCGTGCAGCGGGCGGTAGCCGTGCAGGCCGCGCTTGCGCACGTGCAGGGCCTTCTGCACCACGAGGAGCTTCGCCGCGCCCGAGTCGTCGACCTCGGGCAGCCAGCCGGACTCGATGCGCGCCAGCATCTCCCGGCGCACGTCGTAGTCGACCGGCCGGCGGTTGTCCGGGTCGACCAGGGAGAAGTCCCACAGCTCGGTGCCCTGGTACACGTCCGGCACGCCGGGTGCGGTGAGCTGGACCAGCTTCTGTCCCAGCGAGTTCGACCAGCCGGGTGCCTTCAGCCGTTCGGCGAACGAGGCGACCTCGGGTTCGTTCAACACCTTGGCGGGCCACGCGGCCACCTCGGCGTCGAACTCGGTGTTCCGGTCGACCCACGACGTCTTGATCTTGGCTTCGCGGGAGGCCTTCTCCAGGTACTGGCCGAGGCGCTCCTCGGTGAGCGGCCACGCGCCGACGACCGACTGCCACGCCAGGCGGTTCAGCGTCGGCTCGGAGATGCCGTGCTTCGCGGTCATCGCGGACTCGAACGCCAGGTACTCGTCCGGGATCTCCGCCAGGACGGCGAGCCGCGCCCGGACGTCCTCCGAGCGCTTGGTGTCGTGCGTGGACAGCGCCGTCATCGCGGCCGGCTCCGCGGACTCACGCCGGGCCGCGCGCTGGTGGAACTCGTCGACGGGCAGCCCGAAGCGGTCCGGCGAGCCGCCGACCTCGTTGAGCGCCACGAAGTTCGTGTACCGGTAGAAGGCGGTGTCCTCGGTGCCCTTCGCGACGACCATGCCGGACGTCTGCTGGATCCTGGTCGCCAGCTCACCGTGCGGGTCGGCGCGGACCTGCTCGTCCAGCGCGCGCACGGCGGGCGACTTCGACAGCGCGACCGCGGTCTCCCAGTGGTGCAGGCCTTCCGGGAGGTACGACCGGTACACCGGGAAGTTGACCATCACCTCGGCGACGGCGCGGCAGGCGTCCTCGAACTCGACGCCCTGCACGAGCCGTGCGATGCGGCGCACCTCGGCCACCAGGATCGAGTCCGCGACCTGCTGCCGCGACGTGTGCTCGACCGTGTGGAAATCGCCCGCGAAGGCCTCGGTCGGGGCGATGAACACGCCGCAGATCTCGCGCAGCGCGTCGTAGCCCGTGGTGCCGTCGACCGGCCAGCTCTGCGGCAGCGCCTCGTCCGGCCCGAGGATCTTCTCCACGACGAGCCAGCCGTCGAAGTGCTCGCGCAGCCGCCGGAAGTAGCCGCCGGGGTCGGCGAGCCCGTCCGGATGGTCGATGCGCAACCCCGTGACACCCCACGACAGCACCGCGCGGTGCGTCGCCTCGAAGACCTCCGGGTCCTCGACCCGGATCGCCGCGAGCTCGGTGATGTCGAAGAACCTGCGGTAGTTGAGCTCGGTGTTGCCCCGCCGCCAGTTCGCCTTCAGGTAGTGCTCGTGGACCTCGTCCTCGGCGTCCTCGCCGAGCACCGGCAACAGCACCTTGCCCGAGGACCAGTCGATGTCGAAGTACCGCGCGTACTCGGAAGCCTGCCCGTGTTCGAGAACGTCCTCCCACCACGGGTTCGGCACCACCATGTGGTTCGGCACGATGTCGACGACCAGCCCGAGGTCGAGCGACTTCAGCCGGTCCTGGAGGGCGACCCGCTCGGTGTCGCCACCGAGTTCGGGCCGCGCCCGCGTCGGATCGGTGACGTCGTAGCCGTGCGTCGAGCCCTCCCGCGCGTCGAGCATCGGCGACGCGTACAGCGCGCCGACGCCCAGCCGCGCCAGATAGTCCGCGATGCCGGTGGCGTCGGCGAACGTGAAGGACGGGGTGAACTGGACCCGGTACGTCGAGGACGGCGCGCCCATCAGCCGACCCGCTGCAACACGACGAGCGACCGTGCGGTCAGCGTGAGCTGCCCGGACGCCGCCACCGGCTTCTCGTTGCCGCCGACCTGACCGGTCGTGGTGTCCACGACGACCCTCCACTCAGGACCGTAATCCGCTTCCGGCAACGTCACCTCGATGTCCTCGTAGTGCGCGTTGAACGCCATCAGGAACGAGTCGTCCGTCACGCGCATGCCGCGCGAGTCGAGGTCGGGGATGCCCTCGCCGTTGAGGAAGACGACGATGCACTTGCCCAGGTCGTCCTCCCAGTTCTGCTCGGTCATCTCCTCGCCCGCGGGCGTGAACCACGCGATGTCGCGCAGCTCGTCACCCTTGCGGATCGGCCGGCCCGCGAAGAACCTGCGGCGGCGGAACACCGGGTGCGCCTTGCGGAACTTCGCGAGCTCCGAGGTGAACTCGGCGAGCTCGGCGTTGGCCTCCAGCAACGACCAGTCGACCCACGAGACCTCGTTGTCCTGGCAGTACGCGTTGTTGTTGCCGTTCTGCGTGCGGCCGAACTCGTCGCCGTTCACGATCATCGGCACGCCCTGCGAGAGCAGCATCGTCGCCATCAGGTTGCGCCGCTGGCGCCGCCGGAGCGCGAGGATCTCCTCGTCGTCCGTCGGGCCCTCGACACCGCAGTTCCAGGACCGGTTGTGGCTCTCCCCGTCCTGGTTGTCCTCGCCGTTGGCCTCGTTGTGCTTCTCGTTGTACGACACCAGGTCGTTGAGCGTGAAGCCGTCGTGCGCCGTCACGAAGTTGATCGACGCGTACGGGCGGCGGCCATCGTCCTGGTAGAGGTCGCTGCTGCCCGTGATCCGGGAGGCGAACTCGCCGAGCGTTGCCGGCTCGCCGCGCCAGAAGTCGCGCACGGTGTCGCGGTACTTGCCGTTCCACTCCGTCCACAGTGGAGGGAAATTGCCGACCTGGTAGCCACCGGGACCGACGTCCCACGGCTCCGCGATCAGCTTGACCTGCGACACCACCGGGTCCTGCTGCACGACCTCGAAGAACGTCGCCAGCCGATCGACGTCGTAGAACTCCCGCGCCAGCGTCGCCGCCAGGTCGAACCGGAAACCGTCCACGTGCATCTCGGTGACCCAGTACCGCAACGAGTCCATGATCAGCTGCAACGTGTGCGGCGACCGCACGTTCAACGAGTTACCCGTACCCGTGTAATCCGTGTAGTACTGCGGGTTCTCGTCCTCGAGCCGGTAGTACGACTCGTTGTCGATACCGCGCATCGACAACGTCGGCCCGAGGTGGTTGCCCTCCGCAGTGTGGTTGTAGACCACGTCGAGGATGACCTCGATGCCCGCCTGGTGCATGGCGCGCACCATGCCCTTGAACTCCTGCACCTGGTTCAGCGGCAACGCCGAGTAGCCATCGTGCGGCGCGAAGAACCCGATCGTGTTGTAACCCCAGTAGTTGCTGAGCCTGCGCTCCGCCAGAGTGTGGTCGCTGATGAACTGGTGCACCGGCATCAGCTCGACCGCGGTGACCCCCACCTTGATGAGGTGGTCGATCATCACCGGATGCGCGAGACCCGCGTACGTGCCGCGCAGCCGCGGCGGGATCTCCGGGTGGTCGATGGTGAGACCGCGGACGTGCGCCTCGTAGATGACGCTCTCGTTGTACGGCGTCTTGGGCAGCCTGTCGTTCGTCCAGTCGAAGAACGGGTTCACCACCACGGACTTCGACACGTGGGGAGCGGAGTCGGCGTCGTTGCGCTCGTCCGGCGACCCGAACTTGTACCCGTACAGCGCCTCGTCCCACGCGAGACCGCCCGAGATGGCCTTGGCGTACGGGTCGATCAGCAGCTTGTTGGGGTTGCACCGCAGGCCGCGGGCGGGGTCGTGCGGGCCGTGCACGCGGTATCCGTAGCGCTGACCGGGGCCGACGCCCAGCAGGTAACCGTGGTGGACGAAGCCGTCCACCTCGGGCAGCCTCACGCGTGTCTCTGTGCCGTCGTCGTCGAAGAGGCAGAGCTCGACGTACTCCGCGACCTCGGAGAACAGGGCGAAGTTCGTACCTACGCCGTCATATCCAGCGCCAAGCGGGTAGGGCCTTCCAGGCCAGGGTCGCACGATGCTGTTGCTCCTCGTTCACAAGCGGCGGGCTACCGACAGACCATATCCGGGCGGTGAGGTGCTTGCACCACACCGATTCCGGTGGTCCAGGTCCTCGTCTGACCCGGTTGCCCGGTGCGAGGTGGACGCTTCCCGGCCACCGGCCCGCGCGGCGCGGGTCCTCCGGTCGGCTCCACGTCCGTTCGAGCCTTGCGGCTCCAGGTCTCCGGCCTCTCCAGCACCTGTCTGCTCACCACCAACGCTCCGAGGTTGCGTGCGCGTTCGGATCTCGACCGACCACTACCCCGCACGACTCGCGGCGAAACACCCGGATGTGCGGCGGCAGCCCGGTTTTCACCACCCCGCAACGCGAGCAGGTCTTCGACGCGGGAACCAGCGAGCTGCCGCGACCTGACGACCACCCCGCCGGCGCGTTTCGCACGCCGGTCGGCGCCGGAACCCGGCGGCAGCCCGGGCGAGTCGGCGGCTGCTCCGCATCCGGGACGCGGTAGGGCCCTCGACCACGTCGACCACGAGGTGGTGGACGCCGTCGCGGTGCTGATCCGCCTGTCTGGTTCGACGCGCCCCAGTCGAACGCGAACCTCTCGGCGCCACAGTGCGCGGACAGTGCCCGCGCCTGCGTCGGGTCGAATGCGAGCCGGTGTGCCTGGTGGACGATCACACTGCGAACCCTACGAGTGGGCACCGACAATTCCGGGCCCATGCGGAAGGGTTCTCACGAGAGTGGGAGCGGCTTAATTCGATCGTGTGATCGTCATCCACAGGCGATTACCGAATGCAGTCAAACTCCTTCGTGCGCCAGCACGAGTTGACCGCGGGCGGCGGTCAGCAGCGTGCGTGCCTCCTGGATCTCCACGTACTTCAGGTGTTCACAAGCGGCCTCCGCGCACGCCAGCGCGAGCTGCAGGGCGGTGTTGTCCTCCACGGGACCTGTGCCCCGCAGCGCGTCACGCAGCGATTCCTCCGCGCGCCGTGCCCCGACCACCGGGTCGCCGAGTGCGGTCGGCCTCACCGAGGCGAGAACCTGTTCGACGGCCAGTTCAAGCACGCCGGTCGATGTCCGCGTGCCCACGGCTGAGCTCATTTGGTACGCCACCTCCAAGAACGTTCGTCTTCCGCCGTCCGGTGACGGCCTTATCGTACTCCCCAGGTCTATGACCTGCCGTTGCGCAAAAGTTTCATCTTCCGCGGTTGCGGAGTGGCCTGGTGACTTCCCTGACTCGTGGGAAAAATTCGTCCAGCGCCACCGGAAGGGGAATTCTCCAGTTCGGGTGCTCGTCGATCGTGCCCGGCACGTTGGGCTGCCGGGTTTCCCGCAGAGCGTCCTGGGGTGAGGTCAGGACCAGCGCGCAGGGAGACTGCGCGAGCAGCTCGTGGGCGCCCTCGACCCTGTCCGCGGGCTTGATGCCCTCCTGGCGCATCAACGCGTCGAAGTCGGGGCCGTCCGGGCCCGCGAAGAAGGTCGCCGCGGTCGGCAGGTCGTGCGTGGAGATGCTGGCCATCTGGTTGGGGTTCCACTGCGACGGCGGGATCAGCGGCTCGCCCTCGGCGTAGTAGTCGCGCTGGAAGTAGAGGACGGCGCTGGTCAGCATGCCGTTCTCCTGCAGGGTCTTGGTGACGATCGGCTCGACCGTGCCGAGGTCCTCGCCCACCACGACCGCGCCGGCCCGGTACGCCTCCAGCGCGAGCACGCCGAGCATGGCGTCCGCGTCGTAGTAGACGTACGTGCCGCGCGACGGCGGCTCGCCCGGCGGGATCCACCAGAGCCGCCACAGGCCCGCGACGTGGTCGATGCGGATTCCGTCGGCGTGCTGCAGGACGCTGCGCACCACCTGCCGGAACGGCCGGTAGCCGGTCTCGGCGAGCTTGTCCGGGCGCCACGGCGGCAGCCCCCAGCCCTGGCCGTCCGCGCTGAACGCGTCGGGCGGCGCGCCGACCGTGACGTCGATGGCGAACACGTCGGGGTCGGCGAACGTGTCGGCGCCGCCGGGGGCCACGCCCACCGGGAGGTCGTGGATGACGCCGACGGCCATGCCGGCCTCGTGCGCGGCGAGCCGCACGTCCTGCAGCTGACGGGTGCAGAGGTGCTGCAGCCAGGCGTAGAAGGCGACCCGGTCCGCAGGCGGCTCCGGGCGGTCCTCCGGCCACTCGCGCCAGTCCGCGCCGTGGATCTCGGCGAGCGCGCAGTACGTCGCGAACTTCTCCAGCTCGGCATCCATCTCGACCTCGCCGCCGGGGAAGAGCAGCTCGAGGGCCTGCCTCTTCGCCTCCCAGACGGCGTCGTAGTCGATCAGGTCCTGGTTCTCGGGCTTGAGGTCGCGGACGAGCTGCCGGGTGCGCGGGCAGGCCGACAGGAACTCGGCGGTGTCGGTGACGCGCAGGTACAGCGGGTTCGCGAACCGGCGGCTGGTCGGCGAGTACGGCGAGCGCTCGACGGGGTGCGTCGGTGCCGGGGCCTGCACGGGGTTGACGAGCACCACGCCGGCGTCGAGTTCGAGGGACGAGCGGCGCGCGATCGTGGCGAGGTCGGCGAAGTCGCCCATCCCCCACGACTCCTTCGAGCGCGCGGCGTAGAGCTGCAGCATCCAGCCCCAGGTGTGCGGGACCTCCGGCAGCGTCCTCGGTGCGACGGCGAGCGTGACGGTCTGCTCCGGCGTCACCACGCGGTGCCAGCCGAGCGGGACCGAGTCGGGGACGTGCCGTTCGACGGCGAACGACGTGCCGTCCTCGAGCTCGATGGTCGCGGGACCGCGCAGGTCGTACGTCTCGTACTCGCGGATGACGATCGTGGGCGGGAGCTTCTGCTCGGCCCGGCGCCGCTCGACCTCGGCGAGCTCGCGGGCGACCGAGTCCTCAGTGGACGCGTCGACCCCGAACTGGGCGAGGACCTTGACGACGACCTCGTGATCGACGACGACCTCTTGCTGGTCCGCGTTCTCGTACCGAGTGGCCACGCCCCAAGCGTCCGCCAGCCGCGCCACCAACTTCTCCACAACTACAACCTATGTCACAGCCCGGTCCGCATTACCAGAGCAAATGGTCCCTGGTCACCCGAAGGGTGCAGGCCGGTCGGGACACCTACGCAGAGATGCATTCACTTAGACATCCGATGCTTCTCGTGGAACAGCCACGACGGCTTCGACCTCGACCAGGAAGTCGGGCCCGAACAAGGCGGCGACCTGAACCAGCGTGCTGGCCGGGTTGGGCACGTCCCCCAGCACGGGACGCAGGATCTCGTCACGCACGTCGCGAATGGTCTGCACGTCCGAGGCGTCGATGACGAACCAGGTGAACTTGACGACATCCGACCAGTTCGCGCCCAAACCTCGAATGATGTGATGAAGATTGCCCAGCGCCTGCCGCGTCTGCGCCGCCAGGTCGTCCACCCCGACCACGCAGCCCCTGGCGTCGACCGCGACCTGACCGGAGACGAACGCGAGCGTGCCGGTGACCGTCACGGCGTGGGCGTAGCCGGGGGTGGTGGGCAGGTCGGGGAGCTCGGTCAGGCGCTCTGGGACGGGCATGGCGCCACAGTACTCAGGCGACCGGCCCGCTGGAGTTGCGCACGACCAGCCGCACCGGGTGCTCCGCCGGTTCGATCTCCCCGCCCCTGATCAGCGTGAACAGGTCGGCGACGGCCCGCTCCCCCTGCTCCTTGGCCGCCCCCTCGACGGAGGTCAGCCCGACGACGCGGGTGAGCTCCTGCCCGTCCAGCGACACGATCGACACCTCGTCCGGCACCGCGCGCCCGTCCCGCTGCATGCGCAGGAAGATCCCGACCGCCGCGGCGCCGTTCGAGCTGATCACCGCGGTGGGCAGGCGTTCGCCGTCGAGCAGGACGTCGACCACCTGCTCGCCGCCGTCGACGGTCGGCGAGCACCACACCGTCCACTCAGGACGCACGGAGAGCCCGGCGGCGACCAGGATCTCGTCGTACGACTCGTCCACGCCGTCGGCGAGCACCAGCGCCACGTCGCGGTGCCCCAGGGTCAGCAGGTGCGAGACAGCGGTCTGCAGCGCGTGGCGCAGATCGGTGTCGTCGACCGTGACGTGCGGGACCTCCAACGACTCCAACGCCGTCCGCTCCGCCGAGGACAGCGACATCGACAGCAGCAGCACACCGTCCACACGGCGGCCCAGCGGGAGCTCGCCGAAGAACTTCGCGCGCCCGTCCGCGTCACCCAGCACGTAGAGCAGCACGTCGTAGCCGGCCTGCCGCAACGCGCCCTCCGCGCCCGCGAGCACCGGGCTCACCTCGGACGTCAGCACCGCGATCGCGTACCGGCGGCCACCGGCCAAAGAGGAGGCGTCGCGCGCGATCGCGTACTTCATCCGCCGGGCGATCTCGCTCACGTGCTGCCTGGTCGCCTCGGACACGCCCGGTTCGCCCCGCAGGGCACGCGATACGGTCGCAGCGGACACCCCTGCGGCCTTGGCCACGTCGGACATGCTGGTCACGGCCCGAGCGTATTGGAGATCCATGAAGCCCGGCGACCTCGCCCCCGACTTCTCCCTGCCCGACCAGGACGGCACCGAGCGCAAGCTCTCCGAACTGCTCGGGAACGGCCCGGTCGTGCTGTTCTTCTACCCCGCCGCGATGACGTCCGGGTGCACCGCGCAGAGCTGCCACTTCCGCGACCTGGCGAGCGAGTTCGCGCAGGCGGGCGCGCAGCGCGTCGGCATCTCGCGCGACGACGTGGCGACGCAGAAGGAGTTCGCGGAGCTGAACGGCTTCGACTACCCGCTGCTCGCCGACGTGGCAGGCGAGGTCGCGGAGCTGTTCGGGGTCAAGCGCAGGTTCGGGCCGATCCCGGTCAAGCGGCACACGTTCGTCATCGGCACCGGCCGCGAGATCATCGAGGTGATCAAGAGCGAGTTCTCGATGAACGCGCACGCGGACAAGGCGCTGGAGGCACTCAGGAGTCGGTGATCGTCAGCACGCCGTAGGGCCCGGAAGCCTTGCCCTCGCGGACAGTCGCGCCGTCGACGGTGTACTTGCCGTGCACCTCGGCGCCGTCCGGGCCCGCGACCACGACGAGCATCACGGACTTGGAGGCGGTGTCCGCGGGCACCTCGACGGTGCGCGTCCACGGCAGCGTCACGCTCGACTCGTTGTGGATGGACGTGCCGACGGTCGCGGTGACGTTGAAGGCCTTGCCCGTGCCGGTCACCTCGAACACGACCACCCGTTTCGCCGGTGCGGCGGGAGGTTCGGGCACCACCGCGGGCGGCGGCGCGGGCTCGGGTTCGGCGGTCTGGACGGCGTTGCGGGCCGCGTCGAACACCCGAGGCCCGTACACCACGCCGCCGACGGCCAGCAGTGCGAGGACGAGCAGGAAGATCCACGGGCCTGTCCGCGTCTTGGGCGCGTCGCCGTGCAACGGCGGTGCGAGGCCGTACTCCGGTGGCTGGTGCGACATGGGACCCCCTCACCGGAGGTGTCGATCTCCCCTGAGCCGTCGTTACCTCCGGAGAGCGGCGAGCAACTCCCCCGCGAGGTCCAGGTACTCGTCGACTGATCCCGCGGTCTGCTGGAAGTCGGCGAACATTTCGTCCACGACCCCGTCGACCGTCCGCGCGTAGTCCGCGAGCTGCCCGACGGTGCCGGTGTGCGGCACGTGCGCCGGGTCGGCCTTCTCGGTGGTGACGTGCGGGTTGATCCGCAACGGGAACCGCAGCGCGTCCGGGTCGCGGCCGTACGACCCGGCCTGCTTGCGGATCGACGCGATGGTCGCGGTGAGCGCCGGCAGCGGCAGGCCGACGGCGAGCCAGCCGTCCGCGCGCCGCGCGACGCGGGTGAACGCCGCCGGTACCAGTCCCGCGAGCAGCACGGGCGGACGCGGGCGTTGCACGGGCCTGGCCCTCACCACCGACTCCGGCACCGTCCACAACGGACCTTCGTGCGCCACCAGGTGACCGTCCGCCCAGAAGGCGTCCAGCACGTCGAGCGTCTCCTCCAGCCGGGCACCGCGGCCCGCCCACGGCACACCGGCCGCCTGGTACTCGTCGCGCGACCACCCGGCGCCGATGCCGAGGTCGATCCGGCCGCCGCTGAGCTGGTCGAGCGTGGTCACGGTGCGGGCGAGCAGCGCGGGTGGCTGCCAGAGCGCGTTGAGGGTGCTCGTGCCGAGCCTGGCCCGCGAGGTCGTCGCCGCCACCGCGGCGAGCAGGGTCAGCGGGTCCAGGAAGTTCTCGTACTCGGTGGGGACGACGCCGTCGCGGCTGACGTAGCGGTCGCGCGGCGCGGTCGGGAGCAGCAGCCGGTCGCCCACCCACAGGCTGTCGAAGCCCATGGCCTCCGCCTCGGCGGCCACCCGCAGCGTGACGGCCGGGTCGGCGAAGCGGCCGTACTGGGGCAGGGCGAGGCCGACCCTCATGCCGCCAAGCCCGCCAGCACGAAGTCCCCGATCTCCCCGGCCAGCTGACCTGGTGTCTTCGACCCGTCCGGCCGGAACCACATCGGCAGCTGGTTCACGACCCCGAGCGCGATCCGCACCACCGTGTCGGCGGGGACCAGTGAGCTGAACTCGCCGTCCGCCTGCCCCTTCTCCACGACCGCGAGGAACGTCTCGTGGTAGCGGCGGCGTTCGGCGCGGAAGTCCGTCATCCGCTCCTCGCCGAGCCGGTGCAGCTCGCGGACGAACACCGCCGTCTCGTCGACCCGTTCGGCCGTCGACGAGACGAGCGACGCGAGGATCTCGCGCACCGTCTCGCCTGCGGGCAGGCCGAGCCCGATGATCCGGTCCATGTCGGCTGCCTGGGCCGTGATCAGCAGCCGGTAGATCTCGAACAGCAGGTCGTCCTTGGAGCGGAAGTAGTGGTAGAGCGCGCCCTTGGTGATGCCGGCGGCGTTGACGATCTCCTGCACCGAGGTCGCGTCGTAGCCCTGCGACGCGAACAGGCGCACGGCCGCGTCGATGATCTTCTGCTCGGTCGTGCTGGACATCGGTCACCTCTTGGGTGCGAGCGCGCGCACTTGCTCGACCTGGTCCCCACCGGTCGGGAGCAGCGCGATGATCGGGGTGTCGACGCCGTTCGCCTGGTACTCGGCGACGCGGTCACGGCATTGGTCGGGCGACCCGTGCACGACGAGCGCGTCCACGACCTCGTCCGGGATCGACTTCGACGCGGCCTTGCGGTCGCCCGCGGCCCACGCCTCGTGCATCGGCCGCAGCGCCTCGCCGCGGCCCAGCCAGTCGTGGAACGCCGCGTAGGCGGGCACGGTCAGGTAGGTGCTGATCAGCATGCGGCCCAGCGCCCGCGCGGCGTCGGCGTCCTCGGTCGGGCAGACGAAGATCCGTGCCGCGAGCTCGGCGTCGCCCAGTTCCGCGCGCACCTGCGGCACGTCGGAGGCGGCCAGCCAGTTCGTGATCGCGCCGTCGGCCTCGCGACCGGCCAGGCGCAGCATGTTCGGGCGCAGCGCCGCGAGCATGATCGGCACCTTCTCCGCCGGCGGGCGCTCCAGCTTGAACCCCTTCACCGAGAACGTGTCGTAGTCGGCGGAGACCTTCTCGCCCGCGAGCGCGGCCTTCAGGAAGCGCAGCGTGTCGCGGGTGCGTTTGAACGGCTCCTCGAACGGGATCGCGTTCCAGCGCTGCACGATCGCGGGCGACGACGAGCCGATGCCCAGCACGAACCGGCCACCGGTCACCTCCGCGAGCGTCGCGGCGGTCATCGCCAGGGTGGCGGGGCCGCGCGTGTAGACGGGCGCGATCGCCGGGCCGAAGCGCAGTTCGGAGGACCACTGCGCGGCCAGGGCGAGCGGCGTGAACGCGTCGGTGCCCGTCGTCTCGGCCGACCACACGTCCGTGTAGCCGAGCCCGGCGAGCTCGGACACCAGCGCGCGGTGCTCCAGCACCGGCACGCCGATCAACGGCAGCGTGATTCCCCAACGAGCCATGAACGCCTCCAGGTGAGCAGCTTCGCCGCCACCCTACCGACCGGTCGGTATGCCCACAACCTCACCGCTTGCGGGCCATGGTCAGCCCGTCCGCGATGGGCACGAGCACCGCCTCGACGCGCGGGTCGGCGCGCACGAACCTGTTGAAGGCGTCGATCGCGGCGGCGTTGCCCTCCGGCTGCTCGGCGGCGGCCTCGCCGTAGTAAAGGGTGTTGTCGGCGAGCAGCAGGCCGCCTTGGCGGACACGCGGCACCAGCAGGTCCCAGTAGTGGACGTACCCGACCTTGTCCGCGTCGATGAAGACCAGGTCGATGACGGGTTCCTCCGGCATCTCGGCCAGCGTCTGGGCGGCCGCGCCGAGTCTCAGCTCGATCCGGTCGCGCACGCCCGCCGCCTGCCACGCCTCCTCGGCGATCGCGGTCCACTCGGCGGAGACGTCGCAGGTGATGACCTTGCCGGACGGGGGAAGTGCCTGCGCGAACGCCAGCGTGGAGTACCCCGTGTACGTGCCGACCTCGACCACGGTCTGCGCGCCGGTGAGCTTGACCAGCAACGACAGCAGCACCGCCTGCTCGTGCGGGATCTGCATCTCCGCCGAGTCGCCGAGCTCCAGCGTGCGGGCGATGAGCTTCTCCTGCACCGCGCTGGGCCGGCCTGCCTGCTCGCGCACGTAGCGGTAGATCTGCGGGGTCATGACCACGGCCTTGAAGTCGTTCACGCGCGGCCTTCTCTCATAGTCGGGTGGCGAACGTCCTGAGTGTCTCGCCGTGCTCGCTCCTCAGCGGGTGTTTCGCGAGGTCGTGACCGATCGCGGACAAGACGGCGGCGCGGTGGGCGCGGTAGCGGCTCACGCACACGTTCTCCCGGCTGACGAGGAAGAACTCGTCGAACCGGGCGCGCTCGGCGTCGGTGGTGGTCGTGCGCGACCGGCCGGACTCGCGCAGCAGCGACGGGCCGCCGGGCACGAGCCTGCGCATGACCTCCATGTGTGCCACCAGGTTCGCCTTGCTCGCGGAGGAGAGCGGTTCGGCCGCCACAGGCCCCAGTGCGGCACGAGCCCGGCGCAACAGGTCTGGCAGGGGCTCGTAGTCACGTGCCCACCGCCCGCTGAACGCCGGGTCGAACGTCACCATCATCGGCCGGATGACGTCCTCGTACATCTCACGGGAACAACTGCCCGAATAGGCGAGCATCACCGAGTACGCGTCGTATCCAAGCGCAGCGAGGCGGACTGACCGCGAATCAGGCTCACGTATCAGCCGATCGAGTGAAGCCGAAAGAAACTTCCAGACCAGGAACGCGCCGTGATGGCCGAGGAACCACCGGTGCACCGCGTGTTCCACCGGATCCTCCGGTGTGCGGATGGAGATCGGGAGCTGGAAGCAGCCGTCCGCGCACGGAATCAGTTCCGTGCCCGGCATCGGCATTCGCAGCACCGGCAGGTCCACCCAGGTGTGCCCCCACGCGGGGAGACAGACGGGAGCACTCATCAAACACCCTCCACTTCGGACACGAGGGCGTCGAGGACGTCCGCCACCCGGCCCAGCGAGACGTCCAGCGGCCGATCTTCCACGATCGGCGGCACCTCCAGCGCCAACCGGTCGAACACCGCCGCGAGCCGGGGCGCCTGCGGGCGGCGCGCACCGACGTGCACGGCCTGGCGCAACGCGATCGCGACCCCGGCGTGCAGGTACCGCAGCAACCTCGCCTGGTCCAGCGCGGTGAGCGCGGCCTGGGTGCCGAACGGGACGACGTCCTGGTTGTGCAGGTTCGTCGGCAGGCTCTGCATCGAGGCGGGCGCGGCGGCCCTGCGCATCGCGGCGACGGTGGCGGTCATCGAGAGCTGCACGCCCTGCAACGCGTGGTGCTGACCGGGCAGCGGGCTCAGCATCGGCGGCAACCCGTTGGTGCGGTGGGGATCCACCAGCAGGTCCAGCTGGCGTTCGGCCAGGTTGCCCAGCTGCACCAGGGCGACGTTGAGCTGATCGGCCGCGAAGGCGCTGGGCTGGCCGAAGAAGTTGCCGCCGTGCACGACCTCCCCGGTCTCCGGGAAGAACAACGGGTTGTCGCTCACGCCGTTCAGGTCGCGGCGCACCACCTCGTCCGCGTGCCGCACGCTCGTGCGGGCCGCGCCGATCAGCTGTGGTGTGCAACGGATGCTGTACGGCTCTTGGAGCGACCGCTCACCGGATGGCCTACTGCCTTCGAGCCACGTCCTGATGGACGCACCCGTTTCAGCGACGTCCGGATGCCCGAACGCGGCCAGTAGTCCAACCGACGTGAACTCGGTGCCGCACCCCAGGACGTCGGTCATCAAGGCGGACAACAACTCCGCCGTCCGGCGCGCACGGACCGCCTGCGCGACAGCGAGTCCGAGCGCCGCGGCCGTCACCGAGGTGCCGTTCACCAACGCGAGCGCGTCCCGTCCGTCGAGCACGAGCTCGACCAGCCCGGCCCGTGTGAGCGCTTCCCCGGCGGGCATCAGTCTTCCTTGGAAGAACGCGTTACCGTTACCGCGCAACGCATGTGCCACGTAGGCGAGCGGCTGGAGATCACCACTCGCGCCGACCGACCCCAATCGTGGTACCGCTGGGGCGAACTCGGTGTCCAGCATGGCAGTCAGCGAGTCCACGACCTGCTGGGACACTCCGGATCGCCCTTGCGCCAACGAGAAAAGCCGGGCGAGCACGGCCGCACGAGCCACGGCTGGCGGTAGCAGCTCACCGTGGCCGACTATGAGGTGGATTATGGTGTTGTCGCACTGGCTGGCGCTGTCCGCGCGGCCCGCGAACTCGACCAGCGGGCCGAAACCCGTTGTGACACCGTAGATCGGGCGTCCGGAAGCGCTGACTTCGAGCACGAACTCGCGACAGCGCGCGATCCGCGCGCGCACGTCCGCCGGCAGTGCGACGTGCAGCGGGTCGCGGGCGAGCTCGAGCTGCGCCGGTTCGAGGTGCGAGGCCAGATTCAGGGCAGCAGAAGAGGTTCCGACAGGCACGACGCCTCCTGAGGACTGTGGGGAGCCACTCGCGACGATCCCGGTTGACCAGTCAGCGAGTAAGGGCCTTATGTACGCACTAAGCGAGGAAAATTTCTCAGCTCCGCGCAGGCACCTTCAAGCCGCCGGCGAGGTGATCGAACTCTCCGCGCACGATTCGGCCCAAAAGATCGGTGGACTGGTCCACTGGGGTGAACCTGTCGTCACCGCAAGAGAATGTCCTTTCACACCAACGACAACGGTGATCGGCAGCCTCACCGCGAGCCGTCCCGCAGCGGACGGCGCGGGATCTTGCCTGAAACGGACCTCTTCAGCTCTCGCACGAACCCAACCTGGCGGATCTTCGCGCAGGGCGCCACCCCGGTCCCTGCGGCTCGTCCGTCACGACGTCGCCTTGCGTGACCACGAAAGTCTTGCCGTTGACCCGATCGGGCGCACTGGCTTTCCTTGTGCCACACGCAAATGCGGCCACGCCGCCGTGCATCGTGCACGACGGCGTGGCCGGAGACTACCGGGAATTCTAGTGATCAGGCGGCCGAGTTACAGGCTCACACCGCGCTCGGCGAGCCAGCCGACCGGGTTGATCTTCTGCCCGCCGGCGGCCCACACCTCGAAGTGCACGTGCGGCCCGGTCGACTGCCCGCGGTTGCCGATCGTCGCGATCTGCTGCCCGGCCTTGACCTTGGCGCCCTGCGGCACGTCGATGGTGTTCATGTGCCCGTAGACGGTGACGGTGCCGTCGTCGTGCTGAACACGAACCCACAGCCCGAACCCGGAAGCGGGCCCGGCCTCGACGACCGTGCCGTCCATGACGGAGACGATCGGCGTGCCGATGGCGTTCGCGATGTCGATGCCGTTGTGACTGGTCCCCCACCGGGCACCGAAGCCGGACGTGAACGACCCCTGGGCGGGCCGCACGCACTTGGGCCGCTTCGCCTCTTCCGCGGCGGCGACACGGGCCGCCTCGACCTTGGCGGCCTCCTGACGCTTCGCGTAGGCACCCTCAGCGGACTTGAGCGCCTCGGCGACGTGGAACTGCGCCTGGATCTGCTCGGCCTGCAGGAGCTTGCGAGCCTCGGACCCGGTCTCGACGGAATGAATCGTCTGCGGCCCCTGCTGCTGCGGCGGCGCGGTCATCGCCGCAGCGAGGTTCTTCGTGGCCGCCACGGGGGCGATGATGCGATCAACCGGGCTGACGGTCGTAGCCGCCTGGGCGAAACCGGCGCCGGCGAGGGCGCCCGCGGCGACAACCACCGCGACGGCCTTCTTGCGGTCCAGGTCCACTCTGGTGATGACGTCGACCAGAGGACCCTTCGCTCGATGCCGTGCCAAAACTGCCTCCATGCACTCGGGGGAGTTCGGCAACCGCGCTGCGCCAGGTGTCGGGGGCCTGGCTGCGGGCTTCGGGGGCCCGGTGGTGGACTGGACCGCTTCGGGGGCGTTCCGTGTCCTTGCGGTTATCGAACCGTGACATGCGGCGCAGAACGTAACCTCGCGTGACCGGCGCGGGCAAGCGAAGTGGGGGTTCAGGTGATTAGGCCCACTGTTGGTCACTTTGGGTAGTCGAGCCGTTTAGGGCATGGTCAACGGGTTTTGGACCAATCCCTGTGGTGGTGTTTGTACTGGTCAGTCGCTTTATCGTGAAAGGTTTGCTGGGTGGTGGGGTGGGGATGGGGTGGGATTGACGGTCACTTCGGGTGGTTGGGGTCGTTTGGGCGCGCGGGGTTCGGCTGAAGGGCTCTGGAGGGCCGGGGGTGCGGGTCAGCTTGCATTGACTTGTCGCGTTCCAGCGGGGTGGCCGCCTGCCATGCGTGAAGTCGCCTTGCGAGGGTGGTTGCGTAGGTCAAGACGGGCCGGTGCCGGTCATCGCCGCTGCGCGACGATAGCGATTGGGGCTTGACCTTGAGCCTCTAGCTGGATGCACATATCGGCCTTAAAAGGCCGGGCACTAAGAGCCCGGCCGATCCCTGCAACGGTCGCATCCAGCTCCTCAAGGTCAAGCCCCAATCGCCGAGCTGGGCACGTCACCACCGCTTGCCCGGTAGTCCTAGGTAGGTACGCCTCGGCTTCGCCATTGCCGTTGGCGGAACGGGGCTCGGCTTCGCCGTTGCCTGTTGTGTTTGGAGGGACGCCTCGGCTTCGCCGTTGCGTTGAGCGGCAGGGTGGCTCGGCTTCGCCGTTGCCCTTTGCGCGCGGGACTGTCAGACCTGCTGGCTAGGTTGGGTCGCGGGGGACTCCAAATCAAAGGGGACGCCTGCGCAAGCATGCGCAAGCACATGACGTAGTCACGTCGGGCCCAGCTCAGTTGAATCCGGCCCGGCCTCTCCTGAGCAATGCTCCCGCCCTGGCTCGCGGCCAGCCCTTCCCGACCTGGCCCGTTCGACCTGGCCTGCCCGACCCAGCCGTTCCAACCCGGCCCTGCCCTGCCCGGTCCCGCCCTGCCCAACCCGGCTCGGCCCTGCCGAACCTGGCCTGCCCGACCTGACCCACCGACCTCTCCCAGCCGCCTGCCCACCCCATCTGCGGCCCAGCGCCCCACCCAGCGTTCCCACCCAGCAATCCCCACCCACCGGCCGCCCAACCCACCGCCGCCCAACCCGGCCCTACCGCCCAACCCACCTATCGCCCAACCCACCTGCCGCCCACCCCGGCCCTGCCGCCCAACCCACCGCCCCCAGCCACACCGGCGCGGCTCCCTCCCCCACCCAGCACAAAGGGCCGCCGGACGCACCTGGCGTCCGACGGCCCCTGGCCGAGCAGTGCTTACTTGTACCTGGCCGCGGCCGGAGGCAGCGGCGCCACCGGCAGACCCTCGTGGATCACCTTCATCGCGTTGAACCAGGTGGGTGCCGCGACCTGGCCACCGAACACGCCCGACTTGCTCGTGCCGCACAGGCGGATCGGGTTCGCGCAGATCACCTCGGGGCGGTTGCCGTCGGCGTAGGTCATGACGGCGCCCGCGTACTGCGGGGTCGCTGCCAGGAAGGCGACCGACTTGTGCTCTTCGGTGGTGCCCGTCTTGCCGATGGTCGGGCGGGTCCAGGCGCTGCCGCGGGCCGCGTCGGCCGCCGTGCCGCTGCCGGTGGTGTCGTGCGACATGCCCTGGGCCAGCGAGTTGGCCAGTTCGGTGTTCACGGCCTGCTCGCAGGGCTGTTCCTTGAGCTGCATCGGCTTGCCGTAGCGGTCGAGGACCTGTTCCACCGGGCTCGGCGGGCACCAGGTGCCGCCGGAGACGATGGTCGCTGCCACGTTCGCCAGTTCGAGGACGCTGGTCGCGCCCGGGCCGAGGGTGTAGGAGCCCGCGTTGTTCTGCTTCGTCCAGTCGCCCTGCGACGGGCCGTTCGACTTGTCCTGCTTCAGGGGTTCGCCGGAGCGGTTCGCGCCCTGGAGGGTTTCGCGCATGCCGAGGCGGTAGGCCATGTCGACGGTCTGGCTGAGGCCCGCCTTCTCCTGCAGGATCACGAAGCCCGTGTTCGGGGACTGCGCGAGGGCCTGGGTCAGCGTCATCTTCTCGCCGTAGGGGCCCGCGTTCTCGACCTTCCACGGCGCGCCGCCGTTGGGGTAGACCCTCGAGTAGTAGACCTTCGGGACGTCCATGGGCTTGTCGATGCCGATGACGTTGCGTTCGAGGGCCGCGGCGGCGGTGAAGACCTTGTTCACCGAGCCGGGGCCGAACGGCAGGACCTCGGCGGGCACGGGACGGGCCACCTGGCCGAGCTCGGCCTTGTTTCCGTAGTCGCGGGAGGCGACGAGGGCGCGCACGCGGTGCTTGTCAGTGCCCGGCTGCACGACGGACATGACGTTCGCGATGCCGTTCTGGGTCTTCGGCACCTGCTGCTCGGCCGACTGCTTCGCGGCCTTGGTGGCCTTCGGGTCCATCGTGGTCTTGATGGTGAGGCCGCCGCGCTGCAGTTCCTTGTTCGTGATGCCGGCGGTGCGCAGGTAGTCGAGCAGGTAGTCGCAGAAGAAGCCGTAGATCGGGCCGTCACCGGCGCCGACGCAGCCCTTGGGCAGGATCTGCAGGTCCTCGACGATGCCCATCGGCTGGGCCTTGAACTCCTCGGCCTTCTTCTTCGCCTCGGTCTCGTCGGAGCCGAACGCGCCGTTCTCGCGCATCTTGTCGATGACGATGTTGCGGCGCTCCAGCGCCTTCTCCGGGGAGGCCCCGGGGTTCAGCGACGACGGGCGGTTCGCGATCGCGGCGAGCAGCGCGGCCTGCGGAACGGTCAGCTTGTCGGCGGTGGTGTTGAAGTACGCCTTCGCCGCCGCGCCGACGCCGTAGGTCTGGTTGCCCAGCGGCACGATGTTGAGGTAGCCGGTGAGGATCTCGTCCTTGCTCATCTGCTGCTCGAGCTGCAACGCGACGCGCGCCTCGCGCATCTTGCGGCCGATGGTCGCCTCGGTGGCCTTCTCCCAGGCCTCCTGCTCGTTGTCGGCGCCGAGCACGAACGCCATGTAGTTCTTCACGTACTGCTGGGTGAGCGTCGACGCGCCCTGCGTCGCCCCACCGTCCACACCGGCCTTGGCGGCGGCACGGGCGATGCCCTGCCAGTCGACGCCCTGGTGCTCGAAGAACCGTTTGTCCTCAATGGCCAGGATCGCACCCTTCATGGTGTCCGCGATGTCCTTGGACTCCAACGGGATGCGGTACTGGTCGTAGAGGTAGGCGATCGGGTCGCCGTTCATGTCCTGGATGGTGGTGACGAGCGGCAGCTCCCCCTTCGCGAGGTCACCCGACGTCTGGTCGACCGTGTCGGCCGCGCGGTTGGACGCGAGCCCGAGACCTCCGACGAACGGGAACACCATCGCGGCGAGGAGAACGCCCGCAGTCAGGCACAACCCCAGCAACTTGACCAAGCCTGACGCGCGTGCGGCGAACAACCCGCAACTCCTTCCGAGCAAAACCCCAGAGACTCTCTACCTATAAGTCGCGCGGAAGGCCCATGAGGTTGCGTCCGCTGATCGACTGTTTTCCAACCTACCGGAGCAACCGCAGCCCGATCGTCGGGCTGGCCCTGCGCACCTCGACGCCCGCGTGGTCGGGAAGCAGGTCGTCGAGGAACCCGTACCGCGACAACTCCTCGTCCGGCCGCCTGCTCACCGTCCGCCACCAGACCGCGATGTCGCCCCAGCCCGGAGCCGACAGCGAGCCACCGAAATGTTGCACGGACAGCGCGGCGCACAGGTTCGCGAACCGCACCCGGTGTTCGAGCGGCCACCCGGCCAGAGTGCCCATCACGAACCCCGCGCCAAACACGTCACCGGCACCTGTCGCGTCGAGCTGCGCGACGTTCAGGCCCGGCACGTCCACGCACTCGCCGGTGGCGCTGTCGACGGCGACCGCTCCGCCGCCCCCGCGTGTGACGACCACCACGGGCACGTGCTCGGCGAGCTTGCGCGCGGCGGCCTCCGGGGTGTCGGTGCGGGTGTACCCCTGCGCCTCCACGTGGTTCGGGAGGAACACGTCATATCCGGCGAGCCTGCGCAGCAACTCGGGCGACCACGCCCCGGTGCGGTCCCAGCCGATGTCGGCGAACAACAGGGCGCCGTTCTCCTTCGCCGTGCGCACCCACTGCTCGTCCTCCGCCTGGATGTGCACGAAGCAGGCTTTGGTCGTCGGTGGTGGTGAGAAGAGGTCGTCCGCGATGACGGGCGACTTGTGCCCATGCGTGACCATGCTGCGGTCACGTTCCATCGCCATGGACACCGTCACGGGCGAATGCCACCCGTAGAAGCGACGACAGTAAGAGAGGTCGACGCCTTCCTGGTCCGCCAGCACGTCCCAGCAGAAGTCGCCGTACGCGTCCTCGCCGAACGCCGCCGCGAGCGCGGTCTTCAGTTCGAGCCGGCGCAGCGCCACCGCGAGGTTCGCGATGCCGCCGGGGCACGACCCGAGTCCGTCGGCCCACACCTCCGTTCCCGGCTCCGGCGGGCGCGGCAGGCCGGTGAAGATGATGTCGAGGAACACGGTGCCGGTGAGCAGCACGTCGTAGGCGGGTTCGGCGCCGGGGTCAGCCATGCGTAAACCTTGCCACCCGCGGTCGGTGATCATGCGTTAGAAACGTCCGCATGGCGGAGCCGCTCAGGAAGAACGTTCAGTTCCAGCTGCTGTGGCTGGGCAGCGCGGTCTCGCAGCTCGGCACCCAGCTCACGACGGTCGCGGTCCCCCTGCTGATCTTCGCGGTCACCGGCTCGCTCTTCTGGGCCGGCGTGATCGCGGGCGTGCGGGCGGCGGCGCTGGTCCTCGCCCAGATGCCGGCGGGCGTGTGGGTGGATCGCTGGGACCGCGGCAGGGTGCTGGTCTGGAGCCAGACCACCCAGGCCGCGGCGGTCGCGGTGATGGCGGTCAACGTCGTCACCGGCCTCGACTCCATGCCGTTGTTCCTGGTCCTGGCGGCGGTGGACGGTGTCTGCACCGCGTTCACCGGGCCGGCCCGCGCCACCGCGATCAAGGAGGTCGTGCCGCCCGCCCAGCTCAGGGCCGCGTACGCGCAGGAGGAGGCGCGCACCCACGTGGCGTACCTGGTCGGCCCGTCCCTCGGCGCGCTGCTCTTCGGCCTGGGCCGCTCGGTCCCGTTCGTCGGCGACGCCCTGTCGTTCCTCGTCGCGGCCGTGTGCGCGTGGTTCGCCAAGATCCCGCCACGCACCGGGCAACGCCCACGTCAGCGCATGCGCCAGGACCTGCGCGAACCGTGGACCTGGCTGTGGCACCAGCGCGGCCTGCGCAACATCATCGCGATCTTCCTGGCCCTGAACCTGCTCGGCTCGGCCTCGCTGCTCCCGGTCATGGCGCTGGTCAAGGAGCGCGGCGGTCCCGACTGGCTCGTCGGCCTGGTGCTCACGGGCATCGGCGTGGGCGGCGTCCTGGGCGCCCTGCTGTCGCCCAGGGTCACCATGACGCCCGGCAGGCTGGTCGTCGCGGTGCTCACCCTGTTCGGCGCGAGCATGATGGCGATGGCGCTCCCGTTCGGCGCTTGGTGGCCGTTCGTGCCTCTCATGCTCACCGCGATCGGCACGCCGATGCTCAACGTCTCCGTGGGCGCCATCTTCACCGAGTTGGTGCCCGACGAGCTGATGGGGCGCATGGACGCCCTGCTGAACTTCGTCACCCGTGGGCTCACGCCCATCGCTCCGGTGGTCGGGGCGCTGCTGGCGGATCTCGTCGGCGGCGCGGTCACGTTGCTGGTGCTCGGGGCGTTGGTGCTGGTCACGGCGGTGGTCGGGGGGTCCAGCGATCTCCGGACGGCACCCGTGCACTGACGCCGGAGACCGTCGACGACGGCGCGAACGCGCCGATCATCGAGCGCGTCAGCCTTCCTCGGCGATCATCTCCCGCATCCGGGTGAGCGCCCGGTGCTGTGCCACCCGCACGGCACCGGGGGTCGACGCGACCGCCAGTGCGACCTCCTCCGCGGACAGGCCCACGGCCACCCGCAGCACGAGGATCTCGCGCTGGCGGGCCGGGAGCTTGTGCAGCAGGCGCGTGACCTGGGCCATCATCTCGCCGTTGACCGCGTGCTGCTCCGGACCGGTCTCGAGCGACGGGCAGTCCGGCAGCTCCGGCACGACCTCGGCGCGGTTGCGGACGGCACGGCGGCGCGCGTCGGCGACCTTGTGCGCGGCGATGCCGTACACGAACGCGAGGAACGAGCCGGGTTCGTAGCGGTACTTCGACAACGCGCCGAGCACAGCCACGCACACCTCCTGCGCGATGTCCTCCGCCGAGACCAGCGTGCGCTCGCGGCCGCCGACACGGGCGCGGCAGTAGCGCACGATCAGCGGCTGGATGCGGCCGAGCAGGTGCTCGACCGCCCGTCTGTCTCCGGCGAGAGCGGCGTCGACGAGGTCGGCGAAGTCGGCTTCGGCGAGCCACTGGTTGGAGACCGGCGCTTGGCGCACCCGACGGCGCATGGGCACCGTTGGCGAATCCCAAGCCTCCTCGGCACTGAGGACGCCGACACCGCCACCGGTTCGCACGGCTGTGGGCATGACCATCCCGGCGACCTCCTCCACTACAGCGACACTAGGGGCTTCACTGAAGAAGAGACCGCAGCGAGCCGATTGATACCGCCTGCTTCAAAGAGGACCACGAAGTCCAGTCGGGTGGGGCGAGCAGCACCCTTATGGGGTAGAACGTGGTCCTAACGGCCCAGTCTTTCGGCCATGCCGAACTGCTGCACCCCGAGGTATCCGACGCGGAAGCCTGCCTCCGAGTAGGCGAGGTAGAACTCCCACATCCGGCGGAACGTGTCGTCGAAGCCCTGGTCCCGCACCTCGTCCCAACGGGTGAGGAACGTCTCGCGCCAGCGGCGCAGCGTCTCGGCGTAGTCGTCGCCGAACGACCGGGTCTCGGCGATGCGCAGCCGGGTGTGGTCGCGCACCGACTCCTCGATCGACCGCACCGACGGGATGAGCCCGCCGGGGAAGATGTACTTGTGGATCCAGGTGTAGCTGGCCTTGCTCGCGATCATGCGGTCGTGCGGCATGGTGATCGCCTGCAGCCCGACGCGGCCGCCAGGGGCCAGCACGCGGTCGAGCATCGAGAAGTACTCGGGCCAGTACTCGGCACCGACCGCCTCGATCATCTCGACGCTGACGACGGCGTCGTACCGACCGTGCTCCTCTCGGTAGTCACGCAGCTCGACCGTCACCCGATCGTGGAGACCCGCCTCCCTCACCCGAGCCAGCGCCAGCTTGCGCTGTTCGGCGGAGATGGTCAGCGACGTGACCGTGGCACCCCGCTGCGCCGCCCGGATGGCGAGCGCGCCCCAGCCCGTGCCGATCTCCAGCACGCGGGAGCCGGACCGGACGCCGGCGTAGTCGAGCACGCCGTCGATCTTGCGCAACTGGGCCGTGCGCAGGTCGGCCTCGCCGCGGTCGAACAACGCCGACGAGTACGTCATCGTCTCGTCGAGGAACACCGCGAACAGCTCGTTCGACAGGTCGTAGTGCCGGTGGATGTTCTGCCGCGAGCCCGCGACGTCGTTCACCTCGGTCTGGCGCCGCTCCGCCCACCGCCTCATCCGCTGCAGGCCGGGCGGGATGAGGGTCGAGAGCTTGGCCGCGAACACCGCGAGCACGTCCGCGAGCTCGTCGGACACCCAGTCGCCCACCATGTAGGCCTCGCCGAAGCCGATCTTGGCGTCGGCACCGAGGCGGTGGAAGAACTCGCCGGGACGGACGAGCCGCATCACCGGGCCACCGGCTCCCCACGTCCGGCCGTCGGGGAACCGCACGGTGACCGGCAACGAGCTCACGGCGTTGCGGAACAGCGACTCGGCGATCCGGGCGCGCATCGGCGACCGCGGCGCGGTGAAGAGGCCTGGCCAAATGCCCTGGTTGGGCTTGGGCAGGGACAACGTGCTCATCCATCGCTCCTGGGGATGATCGGGACGCGCCTGAGGTAGAGCGCGATTCCGTGACGGCGGATCAACGCGGACACGCGCTGGGGCATCAGCGGACGGCGCAGCAGCATGCGCAGTCCCGAACTGCGCTCGCCCTTCATCGTCGCGCTGAAGGTCGTCTTCCCGTTCTGCCGCAACGCGATCGTCACGGACAGCTGGTCCCCCGGCTTCGGCAGCCTCATCACGTAGTGGCCGTCGACCTCGAGGAACGGGGAGACGTAGAACTCCTTGTCGACCGACGCACGCCCCTTGTCGTCGGTGCGCAGCAGATAGCAGTGCCGTCCGCCGTAGGTGTTGTGCACTTCCGCGACGACGCACACGAGCTCTCCGGAAGCGTCGTGGCACCAGTACACGGAAAGCGGGTTGAAGACGTAGCCGAGCACGCGCGCGTTGGCGAGCATCAGGACCTGTCCGCCGCCGAGGTCGATCCCGCGCCCGGCCAGCCATTCGTCGAGGTTCTCCCGGATGGTCCTGTCCGGTGACCCGAGGTGGTCGCGGGCCTGGAACCTCGCGAACGGCCGCGCCCACAGGGGAAGGCGCGGCAGCCCGTCGAGGTCGACCAGCCACATGTAGGCGCGGTGGCTGAACGTCCGGTCGAGCAACTCGCGGCGCTGGTGGGTGATGAGGACGTCGTAGATCACCAGTCCACCCCGAGGTGCTGGGCCGCACGCACGCCGGACGCGCAGCCGTCCTCGTGGAAGCCCCAGCCGTGGTACGCACCGGCGTAGGCCGTCGTGCCGGTGTTGATCTCGGGCAGACGTCGTTGCGCGGCAACGGACTCCGGCGTGTAGATCGGGTGCTCGTAGACCATCTTCGCGAGCACCCGGTCCGGGTTCACGTCGTGCGGGTTGAGCGTGACGACGAAGTCGCGGGGTTCGTCGAGCCGCATCAGCCGGTTCATGTGGTAGCTGACGAGCACCTGGTCGCTCGTTTCCCGGCAGGCCCGCTTGTAGAGGTTCCACGACGCCCGCGCGCCGGTCGCCCGCGGCAGGATCGAGGCGTCGGTGTGCAGCCACGTCTCGTTGCGGGAGTACCGGAAGGCGCCGAGCACCTCCTTCTCCTCGCGCGTCGGGTCGGCCAGCAGGCCCAGCGCCTGGTCCGGGTGCGTGGCGATGACGACGTGGTCCACGGTGTGCGGCACGTTGTTCTCGTCACGGATCTCCACCCCCGCGGCGGTGCGCGTCACGGCCCGGACGGGCGTGCCGACGTGCACGGCCTTGAGCCCCCGGACCGCCCGTTCGACGTACGTGCGCGAGCCGCCGGCCACGGTCTTCCACTGCGGCGTGCCGCCGATGGCGAGCATCCCGTGGTTCGCGAGGAACTCGAACAGGTACCAGGCCGGGTACTTCATGCTCAGCGCCGCGCCGGACGACCACACCGCGCTGACCAGCGGGACGATGAAGTGGTCGATGAAGTACCGGCTGTACCCGCCGATCGCGAGGAACGCGCCGAGCGTGACGTCGTGC
The DNA here is from genome assembly GCF_014646255.1 of Lentzea pudingi. Classification (GTDB taxonomy): domain Bacteria; phylum Actinomycetota; class Actinomycetes; order Mycobacteriales; family Pseudonocardiaceae; genus Lentzea; species Lentzea pudingi. Next base: position 5,972 of record NZ_BMNC01000001.1, on the reverse strand, counting down.
GCCTCCTCGTGGGCGAGAACGCGCTGGGCGTGCTTGTAGAACCGCGTGACCTCGCTGAGCATCCGCAGGTAGTCGAGGTTGATGGCGTTCTCACGGCGGGCGAACAACCCGGGCAGCTTCTTCGCGCCCGCGTACTCGAGGCCGCAGCCGTCGCACCGCACGCTCATCGACATCTCGGAGTCCTGAGTGGACACGCCCAGCTCGCGGAAGAGCCTGATCAGGTTCGGGTAGGTCCGTTCGTTGTGGACGATGAACCCGGAGTCGACGGCCGTGCCGCCGATGTCGTGCGTGTGCGCGTGGCCGCCGAGCCGGTCGTCGGCCTCGAACAGCGTCACGTCGTGCTTGCGTTGCAGCACATAGGCGGCCGTGAGCCCGGCAACCCCTGCTCCGATGACGGCGACCTCAGCCACGCGAGCCTCCCAAAGGCACGTCGAGGCCTCGCGGCGAGACCTCCCGCATCGCATTCGCGATGTCGGGTGCCACCGGTTCGAGCCCGAGTTCACCGTGGACGAAAGCCACGACCAGCCGGGACCAGTCCTTCGCCCTCTTGAGCATCGCGTGCCCGTCGCCGACGACGCTGAAGCGCGCGACCCGGTCCGTCACGGTCTTGGCCTGCCGCGCGAACGCCAGCGACCTCGCCGGGTCCGTCATCCGCTCCATGTCGCCGTGCGCGATGAGCAGTGCCTTGCCCCTGAGCTGCTCGAACGGCTCGCCGGGCACGAGCCACGGCGCCAGCGCGCACACCGCGACCACGTTCGGATGCCCGGCGACGCGCAGCGCGGTCCGCCCGCCCATCGAGTGCCCGACGAGCACGACCGGCCTGCCCGGATGCAGCTCCGCGATCCTGTCCAGCGCCCACTGGGCGTCCTTCACCGGATCGAGGTCCGGCGCGTTCCAGCCGCGCACCCGGTAGCGGAGGGTCCAGACCTCGACGCCGGGGGCGCGCAGCGCGCGGGCCAGCGGGACCATCCGCAGGTACGCGAGGTTGAGGCGCCGGACCGGATCCGTGCCGTGTTCCCGTCCGCCGTGCAGCACCAGCACGACGGCATTCGTCTCGCCCCGTGGCTTCGCCACGTCCACTTGCGGATGCACACTTGATGTTCGTGAGGCCACGTCAGTCGGCTCGCCCGATGAGAGCCAGCTCACACAGGTAGTGTTCGAACTCGTGATCGAACACCTCAGCATCGAGACCGGGGCAGGGTCCTTCGACGCCATCGCGTCCGGTCCCGAGGACGGCCGCCCGGTGCTGCTGCTGCACGGCTTCCCCGAGGCCGCCATCGAGTGGGAGCACCAGGTCGCGGTCCTCGGCGTGAACGGCTTCCGCGCCGTCGCACCCGACCAGCGCGGCTACTCCCCCGGCGTGCGCCCGGAGCAGGTGTCCGAGTACACGGTCACACACCTGGTGGGCGACGTGATCGCGATCGCGGACTCGCAGGGCTGGGACACGTTCGACCTGGTCGGCCACGACTGGGGCGGCGCCGTCGCGTGGTGGACCGCGATCGAGCACCCCGAACGCCTGCGCACCCTCACCGTCTTCTCCACGCCGCACCCCGGCGCCCTGAAGACCGCGCTGCAGACCGACGAGGAGCAGGCGATGCGGTCGCAGTACATGCGCGACTGGCGTGAGCGCAGCACCGAGAAGCGCATGCTCGACAACAACGCCCACGCCCTCAAGCAGATGTTCGAGTGGCGGATCCGGCCCTCGCACGTCGAGGAGTACGTGCAGCGGCTGTCCGAGCCGGGCGCGCTGACGGCCGCCTTGAACTGGTACCGCGCGGGCAGGCCAGACGGCGCCGCGGACAAGGTCAGCGTGAAGACGATGTACGTCTGGAGCACCGAGGACGTCGCGTTCGGGTCGTTCGCGGCCTTCGAGACCGAGAAGTGGTGCACCGGGCCGTACCGGTTCGAGATGGTCGAGGACGTCAGCCACTGGATCCCCGAGGAGATCCCGGAAGCGGCGTCGTCGCTGATCCTCGAGAACCTGGGTTAGCCGGCCACAGCACTACCGCCACGTACGCGCCGAGCACCGCGAGTCCTGCCCACCCCGGCAGCGGGAAGTACCCGGCCGACGGTGCGTAGTGCGCCGTGACCTGCGGATACTCCACTACCGTCTGCTTGACGGCGAAGCCCGCGGCCGGGGTGATGCGCAGCAGCCACTCCGCGACCGCGTCGGGCAGCAGCGGAACCGACGTGACGGCGTGGGGCAGGGCGATCAACGCCAGTCCGGCGACGATCGCCGCCCAGCCGCGGCGCAGCCACACGCCGAACCCGTACGAGAGGACCGCGCACAGCGCGAGCACCGCGGCGACGCCGGCGACCACCCGCACTCCGGTCCACCACGACGGTGCCGCGGCCGCGACGACGATGCCGGCGGCGACCAGACCGGTGACGAAGGTGGCCGACCCGACGACGGCCGCCCGGGCCGCGACCACCTGCCGGGAGGACGTCTCCTGAGCCGTTCGAGCGCCATGACGTGCCGCCACGACGAGCACGACGACCAACGCGATCACCAAGCCGGACAACGTCTTCTCGACGCCGTGCACTCCTCCTTCACCGATCGGCCCGATGTCGCCGGTGCCGCTGACCGTGACGACGCCGTCCTTCTCCACCGCGCCTGACGCGATGTGGAACTTCTCCCAGTCCGTGTGGTTCATCTCGCCGACCGGCCTGCTGTCCCACCGGCCGGTGCCGCCCTCGACGGTGACGGTGTCGAAGACGCCGACGGCCTGGGTGAACCGCACCTGCTCGATCGTGCCGCCGAGTCCGGTCTCCCGGAGCGTGAGGTCGCCCGGCGAGGTGGCGAAGAGTCCGACCTGGACGGTGTCCGGGAGGCCTGTGAGCTGCGCGGTCCCGACGACGTGCCACTGCTCGCCGTCCGCGGACTCCGACCCGGTGATGGTGTCGCCGGACCGGGTCAGGCGCAACCAGACCGGCGACTGCGCCGAGACGCCGCCCGCGCGTCCGGCGACGTCGTGCTCGTAGTCGTGCTGGAAACGCACGCCGTGGGCGCCGGTCATCGCCAGCGCCGCGTAGCGCGAACCCTGCCGCACGCCGTCCTTGACGATGATCCCGGCCTTCGCCCACGGGACGAGCCCGGCGACGATCTGGTCGTGACCGGGAGGCGGGTAGGTGATCGTCCCGGTCATCGACGTCATCCTGACCGTGATGGCGCCTTCGCGACCGAGGTCCTGGTGCCGGAACCAGAACCTGTCGCTGACGGCGGAGCACGGGCCGTCGCAGGACGACCCATTGCTGGGGGCGAACAGCAGGCCCAGCCCGATGACGGCGAGGGCCGCGACGGCCAGGGAGATCAGGCGACCGGGAGTGCGGAACGCGGTCCACTCCCGGCGGAGAAGTGCGGTGATCGACATGGCGCTGGTCTACCGATCGGCCGGTAACACGGCCCGAACCCGCCTTGTCATGCCGCTGTTAGGTCCTCCCGGGCATGCTGACGACATGAGCAGAACCGCCGGTGCCAGGTTCACGATCCTGTACGCCGCCGTGTTCCTCGCGTCCGGCGTCGGGCTGCTGGTCCTGACCTTCCTGCTGTCCGGCGGCATGAGCGGCACCGCGCCCGCCGGGAACCCGCCCGCCCAGGACGCGGCGCGGCAGCAAGTCCAGCAGTTGCAGCAACAACTGGCCGAGGTGCACGCCCAGCAGGCACGCCAGCTGCTGGCCGGATCGGTGCTGGCGCTGGTCGTGATGGCGGTCGTCTCGCTGGTGGCCGGCCGGGTGCTGGCCAGGCGGGTGCTGCGGCCGCTGCGGACGATCACGAGCGCGACGCGGCGCATCTCCGCGGACAGCCTGGACCGGCGGCTGGCCGTCACCGGTCCCGCCGACGAGGTGAAGGGCCTCGCCGACACCATCGACGAACTGCTCGAACGGCTCGAGGTGTCGTTCACCGCGCAACGCCGCTTCGCCGCCAACGCCTCCCACGAGCTGCGCACTCCCCTGGCGACGATGCGGGCGTCGCTGGACGTGGCGGTCGCCAAGCCCGATCCGCCGGCCTCGACGGTGGCGCTCGCGGACCGCCTGCGCGTGCAGCTCGACCGGGTCGACCACCTGCTCGACGGGTTCCTGCTGCTGGCCAGGGCTCGGCACGGCGTGCCGGCCGACGCCGCCCCGGTCGACCTCGGCGAGCTCGCTGACGACGCGCTGCACGAGCTGTCCGCCGCGGCCGGCGCGAAGGGGCTGACCGTGACGGTGGACGTACCTCCTGGAACGGTCGCCCTCGGCAGTCCGGTGTTGCTGGCACGGCTGGTGGGCAACGTCGTCGACAACGCCGTGAAGCACAACGAGACCGGCGGATGGGTCAGGATCACCGGCTCCGCGGACGAGGAGACCGCGGTGCTGGTCGTCGAGACCGGCGGGCCCGTCCACGACCAGCGGGAGGTCGACCGGCTGGCACAACCGTTCGAACGGCTCGGCGGGGAGCGCGTCGGCTCGTCGGGTCTGGGACTGTCCATCGTGGCCACCGTCGCCGCCGCGCACGGCGGCCGGCTCGACCTGCGCGCACTGCCGGGCGGCGGCCTGGGCGTGTCGGTCACGCTTCCGGCCGCGAAGGTGCCGGCGTGAGGGTCCTGGTCGTCGAGGACGACCAAGCCCTCGCCGAGGTCGTCGCGGAAGGACTCCGCGACCAGGGCATGGCCGTCGACCTCGCGCACGACGGCCTGGTCGCCGCCGGCCTCGACCTCACCCCGTACGACGTGGTGCTCCTGGACCGGGACCTGCCGGGACTGCACGGCGACGTGCTGTGCCGGATGATCATCGAACGGGCCGGGCGGCCGATGGTGCTGATGCTGACCGCGGCGGGCGCGCCCGGCGACCGGGTCAGCGGCCTCACGCTGGGTGCCGACGACTACCTCGGCAAGCCGTTCCACTTCCCCGAACTGGTCCTGCGCGTCCGGGCGCTGGCCCGCCGCAGACCGGACGCGAGGCCCCCGGTGCTGCGCGTCGGCGGGATCGAGCTGGACCCGGTGCGCCGGACCGCCGTGCGCGACGGACGGCACCTCGCCCTGTCCGTGAAGGAGTTCGCCGTCCTGGAGGCGCTGCTCGGGGCACATCCCGGCTTCCTGAGCGCCGAGGCCCTGCTGGAGCGGGTGTGGGACGAGTACGCCGACCCGTTCACCAACACCGTGACCGTGACGGTGGGCCGGTTGCGCCGCAAGCTGGGCGAGCCGCCGATCATCGCGACGACGCCGGGAATCGGCTACCGGATCGCCGGGACCGACTAGATTCGACGGCATGCGCGTGGCCGGTCTTCTGCTCGCCGCGGGGGCCGGCCGCCGGTTCGGTTCCCCCAAGGCCCTCGTCCCGTTGGACGGCAAGCTCTTCGTGGACTCGGCCGCGGAGCTCCTGAGAGCCGCCGGGTGCGCCCCGGTGGTCGTGGTGCTCGGCGCGCAGGCGTCCGAGGTGCGGCAGCGGGCGGAGCTCCAAGGCGTGACCGTCGTCGACAACCCGCACTGGGACACCGGCATGGGCTCGTCGCTGCGCACCGGCCTGCACGCGGCCGGCAGCGCGGACGCGGTGCTCGTCCTGCCCGTGGACACTCCGGGGGTCACCGTCGCGGCCCTGCACCGGCTGATGGCCCTGGCGGAGCCGGAAGCGCTGGCCAGGGCCACCTACGACGGTGAGGTCGGGCACCCCGTGCTGATCGGGTCGGACCACTTCGCGGGCGTCATGGCGTCGGCGGCCGGCGACCAGGGCGCCCGGGACTACCTGCGCGCGAACACCGTCCGCCACGTCGAGTGCGGTGACGTGGCGGACGGCGCGGACGTCGATCAGCCCGAGGACCTCAGGCGACGTACCGGCGGAGCTTGATGCCCGACGAGACGTTCGAGGCGCTCAGCCAGTGCAGCCCGCCACCCGCGTAGGCGGGGTCGGACACGGCGAACTCGTTGCCTCCCGCGCGGTAGCCGACGATCGTGGCGTAGTGGCCGCCGGAGTAGTTGCGGCCGTTGAGGCGGATGACG